>NZ_JASZYG010000009.1 GCF_030317105.1 Variovorax brevis | reverse complement strand
CCACATCTGCCGCTGCTCCGCAGCCGACGGATGAATTCGCTGACCTGTGCTCATCGTCAATTAACACCTCGATTCGTCTTTGAAGTGTTGCATCGACGGGTTGAGCCCGCCGCATCTTCCCGGCGAGGAAGACCTTGCTGCCGTCGACTTGCTCATCGACAACGGCCGCATCGACGCCATCGAACCGGCCGGCACGCTGGCTTCGGAGCTCGGCCCGGATCTCGATGCATCGATGGTGCTGCCCGGCATGGTCGACGTGCACACGCACCTGGACAAGGGCCACATCTGGCCACGCCAGCAAAACCCGACCGGCGACGGTGCGGGCGCGTCCGCGGCCACCCTGCGCGACCGCACCGCGAACTGGAACGCCGAAGACGTGCGCCGCCGCATGGAGTTCGGCCTGGCCACGGCCTACGCCAAGGGCGTGGTCGCGATCCGCACGCACCTGGATTCGCTGGCGCCGCAGGCGTCGATTTCGTTTCCGGTGTTTCGCGATGTGCGCGAGCGCTGGGCCGGGCGCATCGACCTGCAGGTGGCGTCCATCGCGCCGATGGACATCTTCCTGACCGACGAAGGCCGGCAGCTGGCCGACATCGCGGCCGGGAGCGGCGGGCGCCTGGGCTACGTCACCAAGTCGATGAAGTTCCCGGCCGAGCCGGTGCCACCCATGATCGACGAGGCACTGGCGCGTGTCTTTGCGCTCGCGTCCGAACGCCAGCTCGACCTGGACCTGCACGTGGACGAATCGACCGACCCGCGTGCGCGCTCGCTGATGCACGTGGCGCGCGGCGCGATGGCCCACGACTTTGCAGGCCGCATCCTCTGCGGCCACGTGACGGCGCTCGCGCTGCAGACCGACGAGTACATCGAGGAAGCCATCGGCGCCTGCAAGGACGCGGGCATCGACATCGTGAGCCTGCCCACCGTCAACATGTACCTGCAGGACCGCAGCCCCGAGGCGCGCACGCCGCGCTGGCGGGGTGTGACGGTGCTGCACGAGATGAAGGCGCGCGGCCTGCGCGTGGCCGTGGCCGGCGACAACTGCCGCGACCCCTTTTATGCCTACGGCGACCACGACATGCTCGACACCTTCACCCAGGCCGTGAAGATCCTGCACCTGGATCACCCGCTGGGCGACTGGATCCGTGCCGCCACAGAGACCCCGGCGGCAATCATGGGTATTGAGCGTGGCGTGCTCAAGGCGGGATCACCGGCGGACTTCATCGTGCTGAAGGCGCGCAACTATTCGGAGATGCTGTCGCGCCACCAGTTCGATCGCACGGTGATCCGCGCCGGCCGCGCCATCGACACGCGCCTGCCGGACTACCGCGAACTGGATGACTTGATGGCGGTGTGAAGCGCGTGGGCGCACATCTCGTTTTCCCGTACGGACCTGCGGAAAGAGCCTGCGGCGCAAGGGAAATTGGCGATGCGCAGGGATTTCGAATGCCGATAAGATCGCGCCCAATTTCGATCCCGGAGACACCCATGAAGAAACTCTTCGCCCTCGCAGCCATCGCCACCGCCGCCCTTGGCGCCCATGCCCAGAACTTCCCCGATGGCAAGCCCATCACCATCGTGGTGCCTTTCGCGGCGGGCGGCCCGACCGACCGCGTTGCGCGTGACCTCGCCGAGGCGATGCGCAAGCCCCTCGATGGCGTCAGCATCATCGTGGACAACGCGGCCGGCGCCGGCAGCACCATTGGCAACGCCAAGGCCGCACGCGCCAAGCCCGACGGCTACACGCTGCTGCTCACGCACGTGGCGATGGCGACCACGCCCGTGCTGTACCGGAAGCTCCCCTACAACTACGAAACCGACTTCGAGTACCTGGGCATGATCAACGACGTGCCCATGACCGTCATTGGCAAGCCGCAACTGGAAGCGAAGAACTTCAAGGAACTGCGCGACTGGGTCAACAAGAGCGGCGGCAAGGTGAACCTGGGCAACGCCGGCATCGGCTCGGCATCGCACCTGTGCGGCCTGCTGTTCCAGAGCGAGCTGAAGGCTGAAATGACCACCGTGCCGTACAAGGGCACCGCGCCGGCGATTGCCGACCTGATCGGCGGCCAGATCGACATCCTGTGCGACCAGACCACCAACACCACCTCGCAGATCGAGGCGAAGAAGGTGCAGCCCTATGCGGTGACCACGCTCAAGCGCCTGGGCACGCCGGCGCTCAAGGACATTCCGACCCTGGACGAATCGGGCCTGAAGGGCTTCCAGGTCACCATCTGGCACGGGCTGTATGCGCCCAAGGGAACGCCGGCGCCGGTGCTCAAGAAGATCAATGACGCGCTCAAGGTCGCCCTGAAGGATCCGGAGTTCATCAAGAAGGAAGAAGGCCTGGGTGCGGTCGTGGTGAACGACAAGCGCGTGGAGCCGGCAGAGCACAAGAAGTTCGTGCAGGCTGAAGTGGCGCGCTTCGGGCCGGTCATCAAGGCTGCAGGGCAGTACGCCGACTGAGCTGATTCCCGCCAGTGAAAGCCGCCGCGCCCCGCAAGGCCCGGCGGCTTTTTTGCGGGTCGTCGTGAATGGCCATCTGTCGCGTTCGGCGCTGTATGTCGATGGCGTTCGCCGACCGGCTGCGCTGGACGTTCCTTGATCGCCCGAAGCTTGGGGCTCGATCGGTAGGACGTCTGTCGTGAGGACGAGGCGCATCGTCTGACGCAGCGCGGCGTGGCAACTGAGAGCATTTCGCTTTCCAGTTTCCAAAGGCACGCCGACCATGTCCGATCTGACCCTTCAAGAACTTTCCAAAAAAATCGCCGACATCGACTTCACGATGTTGACCACCCGCACCGAAGACGACCAGATCGCCGGTCGGCCGATGAGCAACAACGGCGACGTCGAGTTCGATGGCGACTCTTGCTTCTTCGCCTGGGCCACGTCACGCGTGGCCAAGGACATCGCCCGCGAGCCCAAAGCCGCGCTGATGTTGCAAGGCAAGGCCGGGCTTCTCGGCAAGCCACCGCTCATGATCTCGATGCAAGGCGATGCCGAACTGATCCGCGACAAAGCCCAATTTGCGGCGCACTGGCAAAAGGAACTCGACCGCTGGTTCACGGAGGGCGTCGATACGCCGGGCGTCGTGATGATCAAGTTTCATGCGCGCCGCATCCACTACTGGGACGGCGAGGATGAGGGCGAATTCCTGGTGAACGGGCAGCAATCCTGACGCGGCCTCAGCGCGCGTGCAGTTGTGGCGCGGCCTGCTCGCGCCGCGTCACCGTGTTCGGATGCATGGGCCGCAGATAGTCGTGCAAGGCCAGCGCCGCAGCGCCCACCGCCGGCGCCAGCTGGCCATGGCGCGCGCCGCGCACCACAGGCGGCGGCATGCCCGCCGCTTCGGCGTAAGCCTGCACCGTGTCGATGGCGCACTGCAGGAACTCGGGGTACTTCAGGCAGGTCGAGCCACCGATCACGATGGCGTGCGGATCGAACGTGATCCACAGGTTCTGCAGCAGCACGCCGAGCATGCGGCCCGCGCGCGCGGCCTCGCCCGGTTCGCCACCCAGCACGCGCGAGCCGAAGAATGCTTCGGCACAGCCACGCCGTCCGCAGGAGCACAGCGGCCCGTCGGCCTGCAGGATCGTGTGGCCGATCTCGCCGGCCATGCCCTGTGCGCCGGTGAAGAGCCGGTCGTTCAGCACGATGCCCGCGCCCACGCCGACGTCGCAGTCGACAAAGATCAGCGGGTCTTCGCCCTCGCCTTCGCAGAACTCGTATTCGCCGAGCGCGGCGACGTCGGCTTCGTTCTGGAGCTGCACGGGCACGCGCGGCAAGCCGGCGGCGGCAAAGGCTTCGATGAGGTCAGGCAGCAAGTCGAGCCCGCGCCAGCCCAGGTTGGGGGCAAACAGCACGATGCCCGTGGCGTCGTCCACGGCGCCGGGCACGCCAACGCCAATGCCGGTGAGTTCCAGCCCGCGTTCGTTCATGTGCGCCCAGGCTTGCGCGCACATCGATGCCGCCTGCTGGCAGGCAGCGAGCGGTGACTTGCTGTCCAGTGGCCGGGCATCGGCACGCAGCACCGCGCCGAGCAGCGACACGCACACCACGCGCATGGTTTCCACGCCGATCTCCACACCGATCAAGGCACGCACGTGGTCGTTGATGGACAGCGGCGTCGATGGTCGCCCCAGGCCATCGGCGACCGTTGCGCCCGCCTCGGTGAGCCAGCGGTCGTCGATGAGTTCGCGCACCAGCCCGCTCACCGTCGACTTGGTGAGGCCGCTCTCGGTGGCCAGCCGCGCTCGCGAAAGTCCCGGCTGCGCGCGCAGCAGCCGCAGCAACACGCTGCGGTTGATGCGCTTCAAGAGCTGCTGGTCACCGATCGTTTTCATGCGTGTTCGGCTTGTGCCTTTCCTTCGGGGCGCTTGCCGGCAATGATCATTCCGAGCACTTCGTCTTCGGTGACGTCCGACGTGCGATAGGTGCCCACCAGCTTGCCGTTCTTCATGACGGCGAGCCGGTCGCTCAGGCCGAACACGTCGGGCATGTCGTGCGTGATCAGGAAGATGCCCACGCCATCGGACTTGAGCTGCTTCACCAGGCCGCCCACCATCGCCGTTTCTTCCGGGCCGAGTGCTGCGCAGGGCTCGTCCATGATCAGGATGCGGGCGTTGAAGTACAGCGCGCGCGAGATCGCAACCACTTGCCGTTGACCACCCGAGAGACCGCGCACCGGCACGCGGATGTTCGTGAAGTTCTTGTTCAGGCGGTTGAACACCTTGCGCGCTGCGCCTTCCATGAAGTGGTCGTCCAGCGTGCGCCAGGGCGTGAGCTTCTCGCGGCCGAGGAAGAGGTTCGACACCGAGTCCAGGTTGTCGGCCAAGGCGAGCGTCTGGTAGATGGTCTCGATGCCCTGCGCCTGTGCTTCCGACGGCGTGCGGATGTGCACCCTCTCGCCCGCGATGATGGTGTCGCCCGAGTCGATCGGATACGCACCCGCGAGCATCTTCATCAGCGTGGACTTGCCCGCGCCGTTGTGGCCCAGCAGCGCAACCACTTCGCCGGGATAGAGGTTGACGCTGACGTCGTCCACCGCATGCACGCCGCCAAAAGCCTTGCGGATGTTCTTGAGTTCGACCAGGGGTCTGGATCTGTCGATGGTGGCCATCACTTGTCTCCGAATTTGCGGCGGTACAGAACGTCGAAGACGACCGCGATGATGAGCACCTGACCCACGATGACCATGCGCTTGCCGATGGCCACGTCCAGCAGCAGCATGCCGCTGTCGAGCGACTGCATGATGAGCGCGCCCAGCACCGATCCGAAGATCGAGCCGCTGCCGCCCGCCAGCGCGGTGCCGCCGATGACGGCAGCGGCGATCACGTACAGCTCCATGCCCGTGCCCAGCGAGTTGGTGCCCGCGTTGAGCCGCGCGATCGACACAATGGCCGCGATGGTCACCAGCACCGCCAGCAATGCGAACAGCATCAGCGTGACGCGCTTGACCGGAATGCCCACCAGCGCGGCCGCATCGGGGTTGCCGCCCATCGCGAACACGTAGCGCCCGAAGCGCGTGCGGTGCACGATGAAGCTCAGCACCACGCCCACCACGGCCCAGATCAGCACCGGGATCGGGATGCCTTGCGGCGCAGGCTTGCCGGAGATCTGGTAGTTGTTCATGGCCCATGCGAACACGCACAGCACGGCGATGGGCACGGCCGTCAACAGCAGGTCGATCACGATGGGCTCGGTCGGCATTTCGTAGTGGCGCAGCGCCTTTCGCTTCTGCACCATGCGCGCGAGCAGCACCAGCGCGACGATGCCCGTCAGCACCCATGTCGCAGTGACGCCGATGCCACCGTCATAGCCGCCGCCCAGCGTCTGGAAGAACTCATCGCTGACGGGCTGCGTCTTGCCGTCGGCCACCAGAAAGGCCGCGCCGCGAAACGACATGAGGCCGCCCAGCGTGACCACGAACGATGGCACGCCCAGCACCGCCGTAAGCCAGCCCTGGTAGATCGACACCAGCAGCGCCACCGCCAACCCGGCCAGGCACGCCGTCGGCCACGACCAGCCGGAGGTGTATTGCAGGTACGCAATCAGCACGCCCACGAAGCCCATGACCGACCCCACCGACAGGTCGATGTGCCGCGCCACGATCACCAGCACCATCACGGTCGACACGATGCCGACCACGGCCGTTTGCTGCGCGATGTTGTAGAGGTTCTCGGGCGAGAGGAAGACGCCCCCTGACAGGACGTGGAACACCACGCCCATCACGACGAGCAGCAGGCTCATCAGGATCAGCCGCAAGTCGACGCCGGTGCGGCGCCACAGAGGCAATTGATTGGTCATTTGACTGACTCCCGTTCATGGAATTGCTGGGGATGGATGGCGGGGGCTGCTGGGCTGGATTGGGCGGCGCGCGGGTGGAGCGCCGGTGCCCTCACCCCAACCCTCTCCCGGAGGGAGAGGGAGTCAACAGCCTTGAACCGCCCACACCCGAGGCGGGGAACACCGCGGAGCCGGCCTTGCCGGGCCGCTGGTGTTGCCCCCTCGAAGGGGTGCGAGAGCCACACGAAGTGGGCGAGCCTGGGGGTGGGCCTATTTACAAGCGGCAGGGGCCTTGTCAGCCGCCACGCCCTTGCAGAGTTCAGCTTTCTTGATCCATCCGGCCTTCACCACCACATCGAGGTTGTCCTTGGTGATCGGCACCGGCGTCAGGAACCGCGATTGCAGCGCGACCTTCTTTTCGCCCTTGTCCCAGGTGGCGGCCTTGTCGACCGGCTTGCCGGCCGAGAGCGCGAGCGCTGCGGCGGCGGCTTCCTTGCCGAGTTCGCGCGAGTCCTTCCACACCGATACGGTCTGCGTGCCCAACGCCACGCGGTTCAGCGCTGCGAAGTCAGCGTCCTGGCCCGACACCGGGATGCCCCGGATGCCCTTGGCAGTCAGCGCCGCGACCACGCCGCCCGCCGTGCCGTCGTTGGCCGCGACCACCGCGTCGACCTTGCCGCCGGCCTTGGTCAGGATCTGCTCCATGTTTTTCTGCGCGACTTCGGGCTTCCAGCCGTCGGTGTACTCGTCGCCGACGATCTTGATGTCGCCCTTCTTCACGGCGGCTTCGACGATCTCCTGCGCACCCGCGCGCAGGAAGTTGGCGTTCGGGTCGGTCGGCGAGCCCTTGATGAACACGTAGTTGCCCTTGGGCGCGAGCTTGAACACCTCGCGCGCCTGCATGCGGCCCACTTCGACGTTGTCGAAGGTGATGTAGAACACACCCGGCGCTTCGATCAGACGGTCGTACGCGATGACTGGCACCTTCTGGCGCACGGCCTTGGTCACGGCCGGCAGGATCGCGTCCTTGTCCATGGCCAGCACGATCAGCGCCTTGGCGCCCTTGGCCATCAGGCCTTCGATGTCGCCCAGCTGCTTTTCCGGCGAACCGCCCGCATCGGCGCTGATGTACTTGGCGCCATGCTTTTCAAGCTCTGCCTTGATGGCGGCCTCGTCCGTCTTCCAGCGCTCTTCCTGGAAATTGGACCAGCTGACGCCGACCACGGTTTGCGCGAAAGCGCCCGCTGCGGTTAGGCCCAGGGCCAAGGCCAGGACGGTTTGCTTGAGCTTCATTGAGTGATCTCCGTTGATGGTTGATTTAGTTCGAGCGGCGAACTAAGTATTCGGGATTCCGGAATTTTTTGGCATTGGGGGATTCCCTGCGCTTTTTTGCACAAGCTTTTGCAATTGATCGCCGAAACCGGGGTAAGCACGGTGCGCGAAATTAGTCACGATCGATACGATTTTTGGCTGCGCGCTTTATTCATCGGCGCTGGAGCCAGGATGGACTCGAAGATCCCCGAAGCCGATCGCCTCGCGCTGTATCGGACCATGGTGCGCATCCGCGCTTTTGAGAACGCCGCCGAAATCGCGAGCCAGGGCGGCGTGAGCGCCTATGGCCAGCAAGCCGGCGGCGCGGCCAAGGTGCGTGGCCCACTGCATTTGTCGACCGGGCAGGAAGCAGTGCCTGCCGGCGTGTGCGCGCACTTGCGGCCGTCGGACTACCTCACCTCGACGCACCGCGGCCACGGCCACACCCTGGCCAAGGGCGCCGACCTTACGCGGATGATGTGCGAGCTGTTCGGCAAGGCCACCGGCTTCAACGGCGGCAAGGGCGGCTCGATGCACATCGCCGATTTCTCGGTCGGCATGCTGGGCGCCAACGGCGTGGTGGCGGCGGGCTTGCCGATTGCAGTGGGCGCGGCGCACGCGCAGAAGATCCGCAAGGCGGCGCAGGGCCGCTCCCAGGCAGCTGCCGCGGGGAACAGCCCCGGCGCGTCGACGCCTGGGAGCAACATGCCCCACGATGCCATCACCGTCTGCTTTTTCGGCGACGGCGCCATCAACCGCGGGCCCTTTCTGGAATCGCTCAACTGGGCGCGCGTCTTCGACCTGCCCGTGCTCTTCGTGTGCGAGGACAACCAATGGAGCGCCACCACGGCCAGCGGTCCGATGACGGCGGGTGAAGGCGCTTCGGCACGCGCCGCGTCCATGGACATCGTCTCGCACAAGGTCGACGGCAACGACGTGTTCGCCGTGCACGAAGCAGCTGCCGCCCTGGTCGATGAAGTGCGGGCGGGACGGGGACCGCGGCTTCTTCATGCGATCACCTATCGCGTCAAGGGCCACGTGTCGGTGGACGCAGCCGCCTATCGCGATCCGGCGGAAC
Source organism: Variovorax brevis (assembly GCF_030317105.1). Taxonomy (GTDB): domain Bacteria; phylum Pseudomonadota; class Gammaproteobacteria; order Burkholderiales; family Burkholderiaceae_C; genus Variovorax; species Variovorax brevis. Next base: position 224,745 of record NZ_JASZYG010000009.1, on the reverse strand, counting down.
TGGCGGCCGCGCTCGAAACCGACCCGATTGCCAACGCCCGCGCGCAGTGCCTCGCGGCGGGCATCGGCGCCAGCGCGCTCGACGCGATCGATGCACAGGCGCACGCCGAAGTCGATGCCGCGCTGGCAGCCGCCGACGCGGCGCCCTGGCCCTCCCCCGAGGCGGCCTTCACGGACATCCAGGACACGGGAGCCGGGCAATGGACATGACAACGCAGATCAGTACGCCACCGGCCGCGCAGCATGCGGTGCAGGAGATCAGCTACGCCGAGGCCGCCGTGCTGGCGGTGCAACGCGAAATGGAAAGCGACAGCAACGTCGTGGTGCTTGGCGAAGACGTCGGGCGCGGTGGCATCTTCGGCCAGTACAAGGGCTTGCAGCAACGCTTCGGTCCTGAGCGCGTGATCGACGCGCCGATCAGCGAGGCCGCGATCATGGGTGCCGGCGTCGGCATGGCGCTGGCCGGACTGCGGCCGGTGGTCGAGATGCGCGTGGTCGACTTTGCGCTGTGCGGCATGGACGAGCTGGTCAACCAGGCGGCCAAGAACCGCTTCATGTTCGGCGGGCAGGGACGCGTGCCGCTGGTGGCGCGCATGCCCGGCGGCATCTGGGATTCATCGGCTGCGCAGCATTCGCAGTCGCTGGAGGCGTGGTTCGCGCACCTGCCGGGCTTGGTGGTGGTGAGCCCCTCCACACCACAGGACAACTACAGCCTGCTGCGCGCGGCGATGCAGTGCGGCGATCCGGTCGTGTACATCGAGCACAAGACCTTGTGGGGCATGCGTGGCGCGGTCGACGAATCGATGTCGGTCGCGCTCGGCAAGGCTGCGCGCGTGCGCGAAGGCAGCGCGCTCACGATGGTCAGCTGGAGCAAGCAGGTGCATGCCTGCATGGCTGCATGCGACGCGCTCGCCGCGCAAGGCGTGACGGTGGACCTGATCGACTTGCGCACGCTGTGGCCATGGGACCGTGATGCGGTGCTCGAATCCTGCGCCCGGACTGGCCGGCTGTTGGTCGTGCACGAAGCGGTTCAGGCGGCCGGCTTCGGCGCCGAGATTGCGGCGACGGCGGCACAGGCGACTGGCTGCCGCATTGCGCGGCTGGGCGCGCCTCGCATCCCTGTCGGCTATTCGCCGGTGCTGGAAGCCCAGTCGCGCATCAGCGCCGAACAGATCGTGGACGTTGCGCGCAAGCTGGTCGGGTAGCGGCATCGTGGACGACGCCGACTCCGTCTTCCTGAAGCTGGTGCGCGTCGTCAACCTGACGGCGCGTCCCTTTGCGCAGCGGGTTGGCCGCGCGCATCAATTGACGCTCAACGAGTGGCGCACGATGAACGTGCTGGGTGCGCACCCCGGCTGCACGGCCAGCCAAGTCGCGGAGCGCACAGGGCTGGACAAGATGTCGGTCAGCCGCGCGCTCGTCGGCCTGCAGCGCGCCAAGCGCCTCCAGCGCCACGGCGATCCGACCGATCAGCGCTGCAGCCGGCTCTACCTCACGACGGCGGGCAAGGAGCTCTTTGGCCTCGTGCGCGGCCATGCGCGGCAACGCGAGGAAGAACTCTTCGGCGACGTGGCGCAGGCTGAACTGGCGCAGCTGAGCGCGACGCTGGACAAGCTGATCGCCGCGGTGTCGCGCAGCGATGCATGAACGGGCTTTCGGCGACGTCAGCCCGGGGTTATTACCCGCAACGGATGGCACCGTCCCCACGTACAACGAGGGCCTTGAAGGCGCTCCTCGCAAGGGATCGCCCCACTCTCTTCCTCCGTCAGGAAAGCAATCCATGAAGAAATCCAGCCTCAAGAACCATCGTCGCGCGTGGCTCGCTGCCACGGCTGCGGCAGCCCTGCTCGTGATGGCCGGCCCGGTGGCCGCGCAATCGACATGGCCGACCAAACCCGTGCGCATCGTGGTCCCCTTTGCGCCGGGTGGCACCACCGACATTCTTGCGCGCGCAGTGGCGCCGGAGCTTTCCAAAGCCTTCGGGCAGCAGTTCATCGTGGACAACCGGGCGGGCGCGGGCGGCAACGTCGGTGCAGAAATCGTCGCCAGGGCGCCGAACGACGGCTACACGCTGCTGATGGGCACCGTGGGCACGCACGGCATCAACCGGGCGCTGTACCCCAAGCTGCCCTACGACCCCATCAAGGACTTCGTGCCGATCACGCTGGTGGCGGCCGTGCCCAACGTCATGGAGATGAATACCGCCAAGGCCAAGGAGCTGGGCATCAACAACGTGAAGGACTTCGTCGCGTACGCCAAGAGCCATCCTGGCAAGCTGAACATGGCCTCCAGTGGCAGCGGCACCTCGATCCATCTGGCCGGGGAGTTGTTCAAGAGCATGACGGGCAGCTTCATGACCCACATCCCCTACCGCGGCTCCGGCCCGGCTCTGCTCGACATGGTGGGCGGCAGCGCCGACGTGATGTTCGACAACCTGCCCTCCTCCATGCAGCAGATCAAGGCCGGCAAGCTGAAGGCGCTGGCCGTGACGAGCGCGCAGCGCTCCCCCGCCCTGCCCGATGTGCCGACCGTGGAAGAGGCCGGTGGCCCGGCACTCAAGGGCTACGAGGCGAGTTCATGGTTCGGCCTGCTCGCGCCGGCCGGCACGTCGCCCGACATCGTCAACCGCATCCAGCAGGAAGTCGCCAAGTCGCTCGCCACGCCGGACATCAAGGAAAAGATGCTCGCGCAAGGCGCCATCCCGAGCGGCAACACGCCGGCGGAATTCGCCAGGCTCATCGACAACGAGCACAAGAAATGGGCGGCGGTCGTGAAGACCTCCGGCGCCAAGGTCGACTGAACGGCTTCAGGGCGGGACTACACGCCCCAGACCACGTCCTTGCCCTCGGCCGCCGAGCGCTTCATCATGTGAATCAGGGGCGCGGCGCGCTGGTGCAGGCCGACGTGCAGTCGCTCGGCCTCATCCGCGTGGTCTTCGGCGGCAAAGGCATCGTGGTTGTGGCGATTGCTGGCCGCATCGGCCTTCACGGCTGTCTCCAGCGCCTGGATGGCGGCCGGAAGCTGATCCACGGTGAGGATCCCCTTGCTCGAAGCTTTGCCGACGATCTCGAGGAGCTGGCGGGCATTGCCCTCCATCATCACGATGTCTTCCGTGGCCTGCGATTTGAATCGATAGAGCATGTCGTTACCCGTAGATGTAGTCACGGGTAAAAGGGTACACCGATTGGGCGCCGCGCATCGCGCCCCTCGACATGTTTCCGTCAGGCTTGGTTGCAAGCATCTGGTGCAGCGAGATCCAGCCCTGCTCGAAACTCATGGCCGAGCCTGCCAGGTAAAGGCGATAGGCGCGCAGGATGCGTTCGGCGCGGTCGCTGTCGCTGGTCTCGCGCAGCACCTTCAGCGCCTGCGGCAGTTGCGACTCCAGCGCGTCGGACCATGCCCAGAGCGTGCGCGCATAGTGCGGGCGCAGGTTTTCCGTGTCGACCATTTCCAGGCCCGCGCCGGCCATCTCGGTGAGCACGCGCGTGACGTGCAGCAACTCGCCGCCGGGAAAGATGTACTTCTCGATGAAGTCCCCCATGCCTGCGCCCAGTTGCTTGTAGTCCAGGCTGCCGGACGTGATGCCGTGGTTCATCACCAGCCCGCCCGGTGCCAGCAGGTTGAAGATGGTGCGGAAATACGCCTGCATGTTGGCGCTGCCCACATGCTCGAACATGCCCACGGACGAGATCTTTTCGAAAAGGTGCGCGGGCTTGAGTTCGCGGTAGTCCAGCAGTTCGACGCGCACCCGCCCCGTCAAGCCGCGCTCTTCGATGAGCCGTTGCACGTGGGCGTGCTGGTTTTTGGACAAGGTGATGCCGGTGGCATCGACCCCGTAGTTTTCCGCCGCCCACAGCAACAGGGCGCCCCAGCCCGAGCCGATGTCAAGATAACGCTCGCCCTCCCGCAAATTGAGCTTGCGGCAGATGTGGTCGAGCTTGGCTTCCTGCGCCTTCGCGATGTCGAGATCCTGCGTACGGAAGTACGCGCATGAATAGACGCGCCGCGGGTCCAGCCACAAGGCGTAGAAGTCGTCCGACACGTCGTAGTGAAACTGGACCTGCTGGGCATCCTTGGTGAGCGAATGCGAGCCGCGCGACTTGGCGCGCCTGAGCAAGCTGCCCCACCAACCGGTGTTCGTCTCTGCGGGGTTGCCGGGGACCAGGCCCACCACGGCATCGGTGATGTCGCGCATCGCCCCCTGGATCTGCACCTTGCCCTCGACGTAGGCCTCGCCGATGGCGCCGATCTGTCGGGCCGCCAGCTTGGCCAATGCCGACCATTCGCTGAAAGACAGCGTGACCCGGGAGCCGGGCTTGGACACCCGGCGCCCGTCGGGCAGTTCGAGCGCAATGGGCACCGGTAGCGTCGCCAACCGGGATTCAATCTTCGGTATCAAGCTTTGCATATGTCAATTTGTGCCATGTGTCGACAAACGCGTCAACCGACCCCCTCTGAAACCCGTACACCCATTGCCATTAGATAGTTGATGTGTAAACTATTCATTTATGAAACTCTGATGCTGCGCGGAAGCGCGGTTTCGGGGCCGCACCGACATTGCAAAGTACGGAGGTTCAGTTGATGAGCGCCACGTTCGATCGATTCGTCTACGACCGTTTGCCGCCGCGCGAGCAGTGGCCCCAGTTTCGATACGACTTGCCGGAGCTGCAAATACCGGACTATCTGAACCTGGTCGATGCCCTGCTGGACAAGGCGCAGGCCCAGGGTCACGGCGACCGGCCCATGCTCCGCTCGCCCGAACGCACCCTCACCTACAACGAGGCACGGGTCGAGATCCATCGCATTGCGCAGGTCCTGACGGAAGACTTCGGCCTGGTTCGCGGCAATCGCGTGCTGCTGCGTGGCGGCAACTCCGTCTCCATGGCACTGGCGTGGCTTGGCGTGGTGAAGGCAGGAATGATCGCGCTGGCCACCATGCCACTGCTGCGTGCGCGTGAACTGGGGGACATCCTCGAAAAGGCCCAGCCGGCGCTGGCGCTGTGCGACGGCCGGCTTGCCGAAGAGCTGGAACTGGCACGCAAGGAAGAAGCACTGGGGGCGCTGCGCAACGTCGTCCTGTTCAACAACGGCACCGACGCCGATTCGCTGGAAGCACGTGCCGCACGCAAGGACGGTCGTTTTGCGAGCGAACCCACGTCATCCGACGACATCGCGTTGATGGCCTTTACGTCCGGCACCACCGGCAAACCGAAAGCGCCCGTGCACAGCCATCGCGATGTGCTGGCTGCCTGTGCGGCTTGGCCGAGGAGCGTTCTGGAACTGACGGCGGACGACGTCATCGTGGGTTCACCGCCGTTGGCTTTTACCTTCGGTTTGGGCGGCATGCTGACCTTTCCGATGTCCGCTGGTGCCTCTGTCTGGCTTCCCAATGCCGGCTACACGCCTGAGTCCATGGTGCGGACCATCAACGACGCGGGGGCCACCGTGTGCTTCACGGCGCCCACCTTCTATCGGCAGATGGCACCCATCGCCAGGACGCTGGGCGTTCCGACGCTGCGCAAGTGCGTCAGCGCCGGCGAAGGCCTGCCGGACGCCACGCGCCAAATGTGGAAAGAGGCTACGGGCATCGAAATGACCGACGGCATCGGCGCTACCGAGATGTTCCACATCTTCATTTCTTCGGCAGGCGATCAGGTGCGGCGCGGCGCGATCGGCAAGGCGGTGCCGGGGTACACGGCACGCGTGGTCGATGCCAACGGCCAGGAAGTCCCGCGCGGCACCGTGGGCAAGCTCGCGGTCATGGGCCCCACAGGCTGCCGCTACCTGGGCGATCCGCGCCAGCAGAACTACGTGAAGGAAGGCTGGAACTACCCCGGCGATGCGTTTGTGCAGGACGAAGACGGCTACTTCTTCTTCCAGGCACGTGACGATGACATGATCATCACGGCGGGCTACAACGTGGGCGGTCCCGAGGTGGAAGACGCCCTGCTGCGCCATCCGGCCGTCGCCGAATGCGGCGTGATCGGCGAGCCTGATGAGGAGCGTGGAATGATCGTCAAGGCCTTCTGCGTGCTGCGCGCCGGTCACGAAGGCGACGCGGCCATGGTCAAGACGCTGCAGGACCACGTGAAGTCGACGATTGCGCCCTTCAAGTACCCGCGCGCGATCGCCTTTGTGCCGGCATTGCCGCGTACGGAAACCGGCAAATTGCAGCGCTTCAAGTTGCGGCAGATGTAGGGCTGCAATTCAGGCTGCGGCAGGGGCCTTGCCATTGCTGGGCTTTCGAGACTTCGGCCTTTTCTTCAATTCCGGACCGCAAATGAAAAAAGGCCCTGATCGAAATCAGGGCCTTTTAAATTGGTTGCGCGAGCAAGATTTGAACTTGCGACCTTTGGGTTATGAGCCCAACGAGCTACCAGGCTGCTCCATCGCGCGGCAAGATGGAATTATAACTTATTCTGCGGCTGCTTGCTCAGAAACTTCTTCAGAAATTTCAGGGCGATCCACCAGTTCGACCAAAGCCATGGGCGCGTTGTCGCCAACACGGAAACCCATCTTCAGGATGCGGGTGTAGCCGCCCGGGCGCGTTTGATAACGCGGGCCGAGTTCAGCGAACAGCTTCACGACGGTGTCGCGATCGCGCAGGCGGTCGAATGCCAGGCGCTTGTTGGCAACCGTGGGCTTCTTGGCCAGCGTGATCATCGGTTCGATGACGCGGCGCAGTTCCTTGGCCTTGGGCAGCGTGGTCTTGATGGCTTCGTGAGTGATCAGCGAATTCATCATGTTTTGCAGCATCGCGAGGCGGTGCGAGCTGGTGCGATTGAGTTTGCGGAGGCCGTGACCGTGGCGCATTTTGATTTCCTTTCGAGGTTTTTAATAAAGGCAGCCGTGTCAGGTACTGCCCTTCGCGGTTTCCCGCTTGCTTGAGTGACTATTAACGCTTGTCGAGACCGGCCGGCGGCCAGCTTTCGAGCTTCATGCCCAAGGTGAGGCCACGCGAGGCGAGCACTTCCTTGATTTCGTTGAGCGACTTGCGACCCAGGTTCGGGGTCTTGAGCAGCTCGTTCTCGGTGCGCTGGATCAGGTCACCGATGTAGTAGATGTTTTCGGCCTTCAGGCAGTTGGCCGAACGCACCGTCAGTTCCAGCTCGTCCACAGGGCGCAGCAGGATCGGATCGAATTGCTGTGCGCTGCGCGGTGCCGGCGCATCGAACGCAGCCAGTTCGCCGCCTTCGAGCTGCGCGAACACGGCGAGTTGTTCAACCAGGATCTTGGCCGAGGCGCGCACGGCGTCTTCGGCAGTGATCGCACCGTTGGTTTCGATTTCGACGAGCAGCTTGTCCAGGTCGGTACGCTGTTCCACGCGGGCGCTTTCGACCGTGTAGCTCACGCGCTTGACCGGCGAGAACGACGCGTCGAGAACGATGCGGCCGATCGACTTGGTCGGCTCGTCCGCGTAGCGGCGCATCGTGCCGGGCACGTAGCCGCGACCCTTTTCAACCTTGATCTGCATGTCGAGCTTGCCGCCTTGCGACAAGTGCGCGATCACGTGATCGGGGTTGATGATCTCGACGTCGTGCGGCGTCTGGATGTCGGAGGCCAGCACCGGGCCTTCGCCGTCCTTGCGCAGGCTCAGCGTGACTTCATCGCGGTTGTGGAGCTTGAACACCACGCCTTTGAGGTTCAAGAGGATGTTGACCACATCTTCTTGCACGCCGTCGATCGACGAGTACTCATGGAGCACGCCAGCGATCGTGACTTCGGTAGCCGAATAACCGACCATCGACGAGAGCAGCACGCGACGAAGCGCATTGCCGAGCGTGTGGCCGTAGCCGCGCTCGAAGGGCTCGAGCGTGACCTTCGCCTTGTTCGGCGCAAGTTGCTCGACCTGGATGGTCTTGGGTTTCAGCAGGGTTGTTTGCATTCAGACTTCCTCTCAATACCCCCGGCTCGTTACACCGGTAAGGCTGGTGAAGCACCCTGCGTTTTGGTGCGCAGGGAACAAAAAAATTCTCGAAGTACGTGCCACCTTTTGGCGGCACATGGTCTTCTGTTTAACGCGAATACAGTTCGACGATCAGCGATTCGTTGATGTCAGCCGCGAATTCGTCGCGATCAGGCACCTTCTTGAAGACGCCTTCGGCCTTGTCGGCGTTGACGTCGACCCATGCGGGCATGCCGACTTGTGCAGCCAGTTGCAGCGCTTCAGCGATGCGGGTCTGCTTCTTCGACTTGTCGCGAACAGCGATCACGTCGCCGGTCTTGACCAGGTACGACGGGATGTTGACCGACTGGCCGTTCACCGTGATGGCCTTGTGCGACACGAGCTGACGTGCTTCAGCGCGGGTCGAGCCGAAGCCCATGCGATAGACGACGTTGTCCAGGCGCGATTCGAGGATGAACAGCAGGTTGGCGCCGGTGTTGCCACGGCGACGATCGGCTTCTTCGAAGTAGCGGCGGAATTGCTTCTCGAGCACGCCGTACATGCGCTTGACCTTCTGCTTTTCACGCAGTTGCAGACCGAAGTCCGACGTGCGCTGACCCGAAGTACGGCCGTGCTGGCCGGGCTTGGAGTCGAACTTGGCCTTGTCCTGGATGGAGCGGCGGGCGCTCTTGAGGAACAGGTCGGTGCCTTCACGGCGGGAGAGTTTGGCCTTGGGGCCGAGGTAACGTGCCACGAGATCTTCCTTTGTGTCATCTGCCGCAGGTTCTTCCTGCGGGAGCTGTCAGCGGCGTGCCGACAGCGGTGGGCTTGTTGAAAAAACAAAATGCGCAGGCTGCCGACAAGCAGACTGCGCCGGGCGTCGAACGCTCAGATGCGACGGCGCTTTTGCGGACGGCAGCCGTTGTGCGGAACTGGCGTCACGTCGGCGATCGAGTTGATGCGAATGCCCAGTGCGGCCAGGGCGCGCACCGACGATTCACGACCAGGACCGGGGCCCTTGATCTCGACGTCGAGGTTCTTGATGCCTTGTTCAACAGCGGCGCGACCAGCGACTTCCGATGCGACCTGGGCTGCGAAAGGCGTCGACTTGCGCGAGCCCTTGAAGCCTTGGCCACCCGACGAAGCCCACGACAGGGCGTTGCCCTGGCGATCGGTGATCGTGATGATGGTGTTGTTGAACGAAGCGTGCACGTGAGCGACGCCGTCCGCAACGTTCTTGCGGACCTTCTTGCGAACGCGCTGTGCTGCGTTATTGGCAGGTGCTTTAGCCATGCTGTTCTATCCTTATTTCTTCAGGGACTGCGCGGCCTTGCGCGGACCCTTGCGGGTGCGGGCATTGGTGCGCGTGCGCTGGCCGCGCATCGGCAGGCCACGGCGATGACGGAAGCCGCGGTAGCAGCCGATGTCCATCAAACGCTTGATGTTCATCGTCGTCTCGCGACGCAGGTCACCTTCGATCGTGAAGAGAGCGATCTGGTCGCGGATCTTCTCGAGATCGGCGTCCGTCAGATCCTTGATCTTCTTCGAGTAGTCGATGCCGGTGGCTTCGCAGATCTTGCGAGCGCGGGTGCGACCGATGCCGAAGATGGCCGTCAGGCCGATTTCAGCGTGCTTGTGCGGCGGAATGTTGATGCCAGCAATACGTGCCATGTGCGTCCTCTTGTGTTTCTCTAATCAACCCTGGCGCTGCTTATGGCGCGGGTCGGTACAGATCACACGCACCACACCCTTGCGGCGGATGATCTTGCAATTGCGACAGATGGTCTTGACCGAAGCCGAAACTCTCATTTGATAACTCCTAAATCTCTACAACTTGTGTGGGACAGCGCTCGTTCAAGAAGTCTTGAAATTTGCTTTCTTGAGCAGCGATTCGTATTGCTGGGACATCATGTAGTTCTGAACCTGAGCCATGAAGTCCATCGTGACAACCACGATGATCAGCAGTGAAGTCCCACCGAAGTAGAACGGCACGTTGTATTTCAGGATCAGGAACTCCGGAAGCAGGCAGACGAAGGTGATATACACCGCGCCGGCCAACGTCAGGCGAACCAGGATCTTGTCGATATACCGAGCAGTCTGGTCACCCGGGCGGATACCCGGAATGAACGCGCCACTCTTCTTCAGGTTGTCTGCCGTCTCGCGGCTGTTGAAGACCAACGCCGTGTAGAAGAAGCAGAAGAACACGATCGCCGCGGCATACAGCAGCACATAGATGGGCTCGCCGGGGCGCAGCGCGCTGGCAATGTCCTTGATCCAGCGGAACCCGCCTTCACCCGTGCTGAACCAGCCCACCACCGTTGCCGGCAAGAGGATGATCGACGAGGCGAAGATCGGCGGGATCACGCCAGCCATGTTCAGCTTCAGCGGCAGGTGCGACGACTGGCCGCCGTACACCTTGTTGCCCACCTGACGCCGCGCATAGTTCACCAGGATCTTGCGCTGACCACGTTCGACGAACACGACGAACCAGGTCACCAGCACCACCACTGCCACGATGAAGATCGCCACGAGGACGTTCATCGCGCCGGTACGCACCAGCTCGAGCAAGCCGCCGATCGCACCGGGAAGGCCAGCCGCGATGCCTGCAAAGATCAGGATCGAGATGCCATTGCCCAAACCGCGCTCGGTGATCTGTTCACCCAGCCACATCAGGAACATCGAGCCAGCGGTGAGGCTGACCATGGCCGTGATGCGGAAGCCGAAACCAGGCGAGATCACCAGGCCAGCCGACGATTCCAGCGCCACAGCAATGCTGAACGACTGGAACAGGGCCAGGCCCAGTGCGCCATAGCGCGTGTACTGCGTGATCTTGCGCCGGCCCGCCTCGCCTTCCTTCTTCAATTGCTCGAAGCTGGGAAGCACGTAGGTCATCAATTGCATGATGATCGACGCGGAGATGTACGGCATGATGCCCAGCGCGAACACGGTGAAGCGCGAGAGCGCACCGCCCGAGAACATGTTGAACAAGCTCAGGATGCCACCCTGCTGGCCCTGGAACAGCTGAGCCAGCTGGTCCGGGTTGATGCCAGGCACAGGGATGTGCGCACCGATGCGATAGACCACGAGGGCGAGCAGCAAAAACACGAGCCGACGACGCAGGTCGCCGAACTTGCCTGTTTTTGCGAGCGTTGCCGCGTTAGTTGCCACGAAGTGCTTTCAGCCTGCTGTCAAGCGACGCTGCCACCGGCTGCTTCGATCGCAGCCTTGGCACCGGCGGTTGCACCGACGCCGGTCAACTTGACCGACTTCGTGAGTTCGCCCGTCTTGACGATCTTGACGACCTTGGCCATCTGGCCAACCAGGCCAGCTTGCTTCAGTGCCAGCACGTCGACTTCGGCCAGGCCGAGCTGCTCGAGAGCGGCCAGCGTGACTTCGGCGTTGTACTTGAGCGTTTGCGACTTGAAGCCGCGCTTGGGCAGGCGACGCTGCAAAGGCATTTGACCGCCTTCGAAGCCCACCTTGTGGAAGCCGCCTGCACGCGACTTCTGACCCTTGTGACCACGACCTGCGGTCTTGCCGAGGCCGGAGCCGATGCCGCGGCCAACGCGACGCTTGTAGTGCTTCGCGCCGTCTGCCGGCTTGATGCCATTGAGTTCCATATCAGTCTCGCTTACAGCACTTTGACCAGATAACTGATCTTGTTGATCATGCCGCGCACCGCGGGCGTGTCCTGCAACTCCGACACGGAGTTGAGCTTGCGCAGGCCCAGGCCACGAACCGTGGCGCGATGCGATACCTTGGTGCCAATCGGGCTTTTGACCAGTTGGACCTTGACGGTTTGTTGTTGCGTCATATCGGTGCTCCGTCTCAGGCGAACAGCTGTTCGACCGTCAGACCGCGCTTGGCGGCGACTTCGGACGCAGTCGTCGAGTTCTTCAGGCCGTCCAGCGTGGCACGGACCATGTTGTAGGGGTTCGACGAACCATGGCTCTTGGCCACGATGTCGGTGATGCCCAGGACTTCGAACACGGCGCGCATCGGGCCGCCGGCGATGATGCCGGTACCCTTGGGAGCGGGGATCATGACGACCGAAGCGGCGCCATGGTGACCCGTCACGCGGTGATGCAGCGTGCCGTTCTTGATCGAGATCTTGAACAGGTTGCGACGGGCTTCTTCCATCGCCTTTTGCACGGCAGCAGGCACTTCCTTGGACTTGCCCTTGCCCATGCCGACCTTGCCGTCGCCGTCGCCGACCACGGTGAGTGCTGCGAAACCGAGGATACGACCACCCTTCACCACCTTGGTGACGCGGTTGATCGCGATCATCTTCTCGCGCAAACCGTCTTCGGGTCCTTCGTTCTGCGTTCTTGCTTGAATCTTTGCCATTTTCAAATTCCTTAGAACTGCAGGCCGGCTTCGCGGGCTGCATCAGCCAGCGCCTTGACGCGGCCGTGGTATGCGAAACCTGCGCGGTCGAATGCAACCTTCTCGACGCCAGCAGCCTTCGCCTTTTCAGCGATGCGCTTGCCGATCAGCGTGGCCGCGGCGGCATTGCCACCCTTGCCCGACGCGCCGAGCGAGCTGCGAACTTCGGCTTCGGCCGTCGACGCAGAGGCGAGCACCTTCGCGCCGTCGCCGGAGATGACGGTGGCGTAGATGTGCAGGTTGGTCCGGTTCACCGTGAGGCGCGCCACGCCTTGCGTAGCGATCCGGATGCGGGTCTGGCGCGAGCGACGCAGACGTTGTGCTTTTTTGGTCAACACCATTTTGCTGCCCCTTACTTCTTCTTGGTCTCTTTGATCACGATCTTCTCGTCCGAATATCGGATCCCCTTGCCCTTGTAGGGCTCGGGCGGACGAACAGCGCGGATCTCAGCGGCGATTTGGCCGACACGTTGACGGTCGGCACCCTTGATCACGACTTCGGTCGGGGTCGGGGTGGCAACGGTGATGCCTTGCGGCATGTCGATGTTGACCGGATGCGAATAGCCGACCTGGAGGTTCAGCTTGGCGCCCTGGGCAGCGGCCTTGTAGCCCACGCCGACCAGGTTCAGCTTCTTTTCAAAGCCCTTGGTGACACCGACGACCATGTTGTTGACCAGCTGACGCAGCGTGCCGCTCATCGCATTCGCTTCACGCGAATCGTTGGCGGGAACGAAGCTCAGCTTGCCATCGGCGTTGGTGACGTTGACCAATGCATTGCGGTGCAGTGCGAGCGTGCCGCCCGTGCCCTTGACATTGATCTGGTCGTCCTTGATCGACACATCCACGCCAGCGGGGATGGCGACCGGCATTTTTCCTACTCGGGACATTTCTTGATCTCCTCGATTAGGCGACGTAGCACAGGACTTCGCCACCAACACCGTTGGCGCGGGCCTTGCGGTCCGTCATCACGCCCTGGGGCGTGGTCACGATGGCAACGCCAAGGCCGTTCTGCACTTGCGGAATCGCAGCGCTGGCCTTGTAGACGCGCAGGCCGGGGCGGCTCACGCGTTCGATGCGTTCGATGACCGGGCGGCCAGCGTAGTACTTCAAGGCGATTTCAAGTTCGCTCTTGCCGGCTTCGGTCTTGACTTCGAAACCGTCGATATAGCCTTCGTCCTTCAGGACTTGTGCGATCGCGATCTTCACCTTGGAAGACGGGACCGACACGGTGGGCTTCGCCACCATCTGCGCGTTACGGATACGCGTCAGCAAGTCGGCAATGGGATCACTCATGCTCATGTTGTTTGCTCCTGCCTGGCTTACCAGCTGGCCTTGGTGACACCGGGGATGTCGCCGTTGAATGCCAGTTCGCGGATCTTGGCGCGGGCCAGACCGAATTGGCGGAAGGTGCCGCGGGGACGACCGGTGATTTCGCAACGGTTGCGCTGACGCGTGGGGTTCGCGTTGCGCGGCAGCTTTTGCAGGCCGAGGCGTGCAGCGGCGCGTTCTTCGTCGCTCTTCTTGAAGTCGTTGGCAATCGCCTTCAGTTCGGCGTGCTTTGCGGCGTACTTGGCGACCAGGTTGTCGCGCTTGAGTTCGCGCTGGATCAGGGATGCTTTAGCCATGGTCGCCTCAGTTCTTGAACGGGAAACGGAAGCCAGCGAGAAGCGCCTTGGCTTCTTCGTCGGTCTTGGCCGTCGTCGTGATGCTGATATTCAGACCGCGCAGGGCATCAACCTTGTCGTACTCGATCTCGGGGAAAATGATCTGTTCCTTGACGCCGATGTTGTAGTTGCCACGGCCGTCGAATGCGCGACCGGAGATACCACGGAAGTCACGCACGCGCGGCAGGGCCACGGTCACGAAACGGTCCAGGAATTCATACATCTGGACGCCACGCAGCGTGACCATGCAGCCGATGGGCTGTTGCTCACGGATCTTGAAGCCGGCGATGGCCTTCTTCGACTTGGTGACGACGGGCTTCTGGCCAGCGATCTTGGTCAGGTCGGCGACGGCGTTGTCCAGGACCTTCTTGTCGGCGACAGCTTCGCCAACACCCATGTTCAGGGTGATCTTGGTCAGGCGCGGGACCTGCATAGCCGACTTGTAGCCGAACTTCTCGGTCAGCTCTTTGGCGACCTTTTCGCGATAGTGTTGTTGGAGACGTGCCATGTGGACCTCTTACGCGACCTTGATTTCTTCGCCGCTGGACTTGTAGACCCGCACGCGCTTGCCGTCGGTAACCTTGATGCCCACGCGATCGGCCTTGCCGGTCGCGGCATTGAAGATTGCCACGTTGGATTGATGAATCGGCATGGTCTTCTCGACGATGCCACCGGTCGTACCCTTCATGGGGTTCGGCTTGGTGTGCTTCTTGACGAGGTTGATGCCGTCGACGATCAGATGCGAGTCATCCGAACGCAGCGACACGGTGCCGCGCTTGCCCTTGTCACGACCGGCCAACACGATGACCTGGTCGCCTTTGCGAATCTTGTTCATGGCGTTGAATCCTTAGAGAACTTCGGGTGCCAGCGACACGATCTTCATGAACTTTTCGGTGCGCAGTTCGCGCGTAACCGGTCCAAAGATGCGCGTGCCGATGGGCTCGAGCTTGGCGTTCAGCAACACGGCGGCGTTGCCATCGAACTTGACGAGCGAACCGTCGGCGCGACGGATGCCCTTGGCGGTGCGAACCACAACAGCGCTGTAGATTTCGCCCTTCTTGACGCGGCCACGGGGTGCAGCTTCTTTGATGCTGACCTTGATGACGTCGCCCACGCTGGCGTAGCGACGCTTGGAGCCGCCAAGCACCTTGATACACAGGACGGATTTCGCGCCCGTGTTGTCGGCTACTTCGAGCCGGGATTCAGTTTGGATCATTGTTCGTAGTTCCCAACTTGTACCGATGTCGACTCAAAAGCGAGTCGGCCTCAGTCAGTCTTGGGCCCGTCGTCCGCATCTCGAACCACTCGAGAGGCATCCGTTGGGCAGAAGCTCCGCCTTTTTGAAGCGAAGCCAGCGATTTTGGCACGGGTTAATACTGCTGTCAACTACTTGGCAATCTGAGAAGCAGCTTTTGGCGCATTTCAGAGGGAAGACGGCGCAAGACCGGATTGTCGCAAAACAGCCACAACGG
Source organism: Variovorax brevis (assembly GCF_030317105.1). Classification (GTDB taxonomy): domain Bacteria; phylum Pseudomonadota; class Gammaproteobacteria; order Burkholderiales; family Burkholderiaceae_C; genus Variovorax; species Variovorax brevis. The sequence continues at coordinate 209,340 of NZ_JASZYG010000009.1, read as the reverse complement.
TTGGCGCGCGGGGACATTCGGTAGGTTCAGGGCATGGGCCTACACTTGTGCCATGACCGTTTCGATCCCTCCCATCAGCTCACAAGACACCGCCCGAATCGCATTCATCGGGGGCGGGAACATGGCCTCGGCGATCATCGGCGGCCTGATCGAACAGGGCATGGCGGCCGATCGCATCCAGGTGGTGGAGCCCTTTCTCGATGCCCGCGTTCGGCTCGAAATCCAGTTCGGCGTGCAAACCGCTGCCGCTGCCGACGCCCAACTCGCCAATGCACAGGTGGTCGTGTGGGCCGTGAAGCCCCAGAGCTTCCGGGAAGCGGCAGCCCCCGTCGCCCCGTTCGCCGGCGATGCGCTGCACCTGAGCGTGGCCGCTGGCATCCGCTCGGACAGCATCGCCCAATGGCTTGGAACCGAACGCGTGGCCCGCGCCATGCCCAACACGCCAGCGCTGATCGGCAAGGGCATGACTGGTTTGTACGCAGGCGCGGCCGTCAGCGTGGCGGACCGTCGCCAGGTCGAGACCCTGCTGGTGCCCACGGGCGAGTTGCTGTGGCTCGAACATGAGGCGCAACTCGACGCCGTCACCGCGCTCTCGGGTTCGGGGCCGGCCTACGTCTTCTATTTCCTGGAGACGATGGCCAAGGCCGGCGTGGACATGGGCCTAACCTATGAGCAGGCGCGGCACTTGGCCGTGACCACCTTTGCCGGCGCATCGGCGCTGGCGCACGCCTCCGAGGATTCGCTGGAGGTGATGCGCGAGCGCGTGACCTCCAAGGGCGGCACGACCTACGCGGCGATCACCTCCATGGAGAGCGATCGCGTGCAGGCGTCGTTCATCAAGGCGCTCAAGGCCGCGCAGCAGCGCGCCGGCGAACTGGGCGACGAATTCGGTCGCGCCTGATAAGACGCTTCAGCGCAGGGCATAACCGGCGACGATGCCCGCAAATACGGTAAAGCCCAGCCAGTGGTTCAGCCGGAAGGCCTTGAAGCAACCGTCGCGCGTGCGGTCGCGGATCAGGCGCCAGTGCCAAAAGGCCTGCGCCGCCGCCAGTGCGATGGCGAGATAGAACACCGGGCCGAGCGCGCGGCTTGAACCCAGGACGGCCCACACCGCCAGAAAGATCGCGTAGCTCAGCATCACCGCCGCGACGTCGAAGCGTCCGAAGGTGATGGCGGAGGTCTTCATGCCGATCTTCAGGTCGTCATCGCGGTCGACCATCGCGTACTCGGTGTCGTAGGCCAGCACCCAGAACAGGTTGCCGAGCAGCAGCCACCACGCAAGAGCCGGCACTTCACCCTGCACGGCGGCAAAGGCCATCGGAATGCCGAAGCTGAAGGCGATGCCAAGAACAGCCTGTGGAATGGCAAAGAAGCGCTTGGCAAATGGATAGAACAGTGTCACGGCCAGCGCCGCGAAAGACCACAGCACCGTCACGCGGTTGGTCGTGAGCACGAGGCCGAAGGCCACAAGCGCCAGCACGGCACCGAACACCAGCGCCTGCTTGACGGAGATCGCGCCGCTGGTCACCGGGCGCGCCGCGGTTCGCTTGACGTGCCGGTCGAAATCCCGGTCGGCCACATCGTTGACGCAGCAGCCGGCGCTGCGCATGAGGATGGTCCCGGCCACGAACACGAACAGCAGGTGCCAGCCCGGCCAGCCGTCGGCTGCAAACCAGAGCGCGCCGAGCGTCGGCCACAAAAGGAGCAGCCAGCCGGCAGGGCGGTTCCAGCGGATCAGGTCAAGGTAGAGGGCGGTGCGGGATCGGGACATGCGCCAAATGCAAAGCCCCTATTCTTCCAGCAAGGAGCGCAGCATCCAGGCCGTCTGGTCGTGCACGGTGCAACGCGCGGTCAGCATGTCGGCCGTCGGGTCGTCGCCGGCCTGCTGCGCCACGGGAATGAATTCGCGCGCGATGCGCGAAACGGTTTCGTGTCCCTTGACAAGGATGCGCACCATTTCCATCGCCTTGGGCGGGTGCTGCGGCACGTCCGGCACCGTGGCAATCTTGCTGAACTCGGCGTACGAGCCCGGCGCATAGTGGCCCAGTGCGCGGATGCGCTCGGCCAGCACGTCGGTGGAAGTCCACAACTCGGTGTATTGCGCCATGAACATCGCGTGCAGCGAGTTGAAGTGCGGCCCCGTCACGTTCCAGTGGAAGTTGTGCGTGGTGAGGTAGAGCGTGTAGGTGTCGGCCAGGACGCGGCTCAAGCCCTCGGCGATGGCCGCCCGATCCTGACGCTCGATCCCGATGTTGATGATCGGCGCGCTGCGGCTGCCGGATTCCTCCGCGACCCGCGTGCCTCCCTTGCCCGGAACCTTTCCGGCGGAAGATGCCGGAGAAGCAGGAATCGACGACTTGGTTTTCTTCGCAGCTTTGGCCATGGCGGCTGGTTCCTTGTTCAGAGAGTTGCAGGAGGAGGCGCAAATGTAGGAGCGACGCAGCCGGCCTGCAACAGGCTCAGGCTATGGCCCCGATCGATCCCTCACTCAGGACAGGCGCTGAACGCCCGGCAATTCACAGGCGTAGATGGCATTGCGCAAGGAAGCAATGGCCTCATAGCGGGTGAAGCTGCGGCGCCATGCGAGCACCACGCGACGCGTCGGCGGGGCCCGATTCTCGGCGTCGCGAACCGGCAGGTAGCGCACCATCGGCTCCAGGTCCTTGCGGCCCCTGGGCCGCGGCTTGAGTGCATCGGCCGGCACCGAAAGGCGCGGCACCAGCGTGACGCCCATTCCCGAAGCCACCATGTGCTTGATGGTTTCCAGCGACGAACCCTCGAAGCTCTTGCGAATGCCTTCCGCATTGCTCGAGAAGCGCGCGAACTCCGGGCACACCTCGAGCACGTGGTCGCGAAAGCAGTGACCGGTGCCCAGCAGCAGCATGGTCTCGCTCTTGAGTTCGTCGGAGGTGATCGACTCCTGCTGCGCCAGCGCGTGGTGCGCGGGCAGCGCCGCCATGAAAGGCTCGTCGTACAACGGTGCAATGGCAAGGCCCGTGTCCGGAAAGGGCTCGGCCATGATGGCGCAATCGATTTCGCCGGCGCGCAGCATGTCCAGCAGCTTGGCGGTGAAGTTCTCCTGCAGCATCAGTGGCATCTGCGGCGTGCGCTGGATGTTCTGACGCACCAGGTCGGGCAGCAGGTAGGGCCCGATGGTGTAGATGACACCCAGCGTCAGCGGACCGGCCAGCGGGTCCTTGCCGCGCTTGGCGATCTCCTTGATGCTGGCGGCCTGGTCGAGCACGCTCTGCGCCTGTTGCACGATCTGCTCGCCAAGCGGCGTGACGGTGACCTCGCCGGCGCTGCGCTCGAAGAGCTTGACCTCCAGTTCGTCTTCCAGCTTCTTGATCGCAACCGACAGGGTGGGCTGAGACACGAAGCAGGCTTCGGCGGCTTTGCCGAAGTGGCGCTCCCGCGCGACCGCAACGATGTATTTGAGTTCGGTGAGGGTCATAGCTTGCGTCAATTATGCGCAGGCTCTTGGGCGCTGATCACTACGGTCAATACCGATGAAGGGGCGCTTTCCTCTGGCGCGCGCCATGCGGGCGCGGGCTGCGTTGCAAATCGTAGCCAATCAGGCTTTCAGGTATTCCGCTTTCGTGCCCAGCCAGCGGTCGATATGACGTTGCGCCAGCGCCGGATGCTGCGCGAGCATGCGTGGTGCCAGGTCGCGTGCCCAGTCGAGCAGCAGCGTGTCGGTCGTGAGGTCGGCAAAGCGCAGGAGCGGCGCGCCGGACTGCCGCGCGCCGAGGAATTCGCCGGGGCCCCGGATCTCCAGGTCGCGTCGGGCAATTTCGAAGCCGTCGCCCGTTTCCACCATCGCGCGCAAGCGGGCGCGGGCAGCCTCGCCGACGCGGCCACCTTCGTTGGGCGCGTAAAGCAGCACGCAAGCCGACGCCGCGGCGCCGCGGCCAACGCGGCCCCGCAGTTGATGCAGTTGCGACAGGCCGAAGCGCTCGGCGTGCTCGATGACCATGAGGGAGGCGTTCGGCACGTCCACGCCCACTTCGATCACCGTCGTGCTGACCAAGACCTGCAGGCGGCCCGCGGTGAACTCCGCCATCACCGCCTGCTTCTCCGCCGTTGGCATGCGCGAATGCAGCAGGCCGACGCTGACCTGCTCGCCCAGCATGTCGGCAAGCTCGTCGCGCGTGGCGGTGGCGTTGCGCAGGTCGATGGCTTCGCTTTCCTCGATCAGCGGACAGACCCAGTACACCTGCCGCCCCTGTTCGAGTTGCGACTGGATGCGCTCGATGACTTCATCGCGGCGATGGTCGGCGACCAGTTTGGTGACGACGGGCGTGCGTCCGGGCGGAAGCTCGTCCAGCGTCGAGACGTCGAGGTCGGCGTAGTAGCTCATGGCCAACGTGCGGGGGATGGGCGTGGCGCTCATCATCAACAGGTGCGGCTCCAGCGCGCCGCCGGTGTCGCCGCCGGCCTTGCCGCGCAACGCGAGCCGTTGCGCGACACCGAAGCGGTGCTGCTCGTCGATGATGGCCAGCGCCAGGTTGCGAAAGCGCACCTTCTCCGAAATGACGGCGTGCGTGCCGATGACCAGCGCTGCCTCGCCGCTTTCGACGGCTGCCGACATCGTGTCGCGTTCCTTCTTCTTCTGGCTGCCGGTGAGCCACGCCACGTGCAGGCCGCGGCTGAGCAGCAGCGGATCAAGCCAGTCGACCAGCTTGCCGAAGTGCTGGGACGCCAGGATTTCCGTGGGTGCCATCAGGGCGCACTGGTGCCCGGCGTCGATGCAGCGCGCCGCTGCGAGCGCGGCCACCACCGTCTTGCCGGAACCGACATCGCCTTGCAGCAGTCGGTGCATCGGCAGGTCACGCGTGAGGTCGCGCCCAATTTCCTCCACCACCCGCTGCTGCGCGCCGGTGAGTCCGAAAGGCAGCACGGCGAGCAATTGGGCGAACAGCGAATCCTCCGCGTGGCGATGTTCCAGCCGTGGCGCGCGCTGCGCCGCGCGCTCGTTGCGTGCCTGCATCTGCGAGAGCTGCTGGGCCAGCAGTTCCTCGGCCTTGATGCGCTGCCACGCGGGATGGCTGTGGTCTTCCAGCGTGGCCATCGCCACGTCCGGCGTGGGGTAGTGCAGAAAGGAAAGGGATCGCCGCAAGTCCCACGCGGGGAGCCACGCCGCTTTTTGCGGAATGGTCTCGTCGAGCACGGCGCGCGCCAGTCCCGAGCGCACTTCGCGCCGCAACACCGGCTGCGCCAGTCCGGCAATCGTCGAATAGATGGGCGTCAGCGCCTCGGGCAACTGCGTGCCAGCGGCCTTGACGGCCGGGTGCATCATCTGCCGCCCCATGAAGCCACCGCGCAATTCGCCTCGCACCCGCACGCGGGCGCCGACAGCGAGCTGCTTTTGCATCGAGGGATAGAAGTTGAAGAAGCGCAACTGGCAGGTGTCGCTGCCATCGTCGACGGTGGCGATCAGCTGGCGGCGCGGGCGGTAGACGACTTCGCATTCGGTGACCACGGCCTCGATCTGCGCCGTGTCGCCATCGTGCGTGTCGACCAGGCGCACGATGCGCGTCTCGTCCTCGTAGCGCATGGGCAGGTAGAGCGCGAAGTCGATGTCGCGCACCAGCCCGAGCTTGCGCAAGGCGCGCTGCACCTGGCTCAATCCTGCGCCCGGCGCGGCCGGCGCCGGCGTTGCGGAAGGCGCAGCGGGAGCAACGGGCTTTGGGGAGGTGACGGGCTTGGCAGCAGCGGGCATGGGACAATTCTGCCCGCCTCTCTCCCATTTCCTTTCACGCCACTTGGCACGGGCCTGTCCGGCCCTCAAGCACATGCGCAGCTTTACCCTTTCCGATTTCGATTTTCATTTGCCGCCCGACCTGGTGGCACAACATCCCGCCTCCGAACGCAGCGCCTCGCGCCTGCTCGATGGCACCGGCGAAACGCCCGTCGACCGGATCTTCAACACCCTCCCCTCTCTCTTGCGCGCCGGCGACCTGCTGGTGTTCAACGACACGCAGGTCGTGAAGGCGCGCCTGTTCGGCGAAAAGCCGACGGGCGGCAAGCTCGAGTTGCTGGTCGAACGCGTGCTCCAGGGCCAGGAGGTCGTCGCGCACATGAAGGTCAGCAAGAAGCCGCCCGTTGGCACGACGCTGGCCATGGTGGGCGGATTTCGCGCGACCCTGCTGGGCCGCTGGCCTGATGAAGACGGCGCGCTGTTCCGCTTCAGCTTTGAAAGCGATGCAGGCGAAGACCCCTACGCGCTGATGGCGCGCTGCGGCCACGTGCCGCTGCCGCCCTACATCACGCACGCTGATTCGCAGGATGACGAGCGTCGCTACCAGACCGTGTTCGCGCGGGTGCCCGGCGCCGTCGCCGCGCCCACGGCGGCACTGCACTTCGACGAAGCCCTGCTCGCCGAACTGGACGCGCGTGGCGTACAGCGCGCGAACGTCACATTGCACGTGGGCGCGGGCACGTTCCAGCCGGTGAAAACCGACAACATCGCCGAGCACACCATGCACGCCGAGCGCTACGACGTGCCGCCCGCCACGCAACAAGCCATTGCGGATTGCAAGGCGCGAGGCGGCCGCGTGGTCGCCGTGGGCACGACCACAGTGCGCACGCTCGAATCGTGGGCGCAAAGCGGCGAGAGCACGGGCGACACGCGCATCTTCATCACGCCGGGCTTTGCCTTCCAGCACGTCGACCTGCTGGTCACCAACTTCCATTTGCCCAAGAGCACGCTGATGATGCTGGTCAGCGCCTTCGCGGGCTACGAACACATCATGGCGCTGTACGCGCACGCCATCGCCCACGAATACCGCTTCTTCAGTTACGGCGATGCCATGCTTCTGGCACGCAAGAAAAACGCATCATGCTGAACTTCAACCTCCTCGCCACCGACCCCGACAGCCACGCGCGCCGCGGCACGCTCACGCTCAACCACGGCGTGGTGCAGACACCCATCTTCATGCCCGTGGGCACCTATGGCACCGTCAAGGGCGTGATGCCGCGCAGCCTGGAAGAGATGGGCGCGCAGATCATTTTGGGCAACACCTTCCACCTGTGGATGCGGCCGGGCCTGGACGTGATGGCGAGCTTCGGCGGGCTGCACCAGTTCGAGAAGTGGGACAAGCCGATCCTCACCGACTCCGGCGGATTCCAGGTGTGGTCGCTGGGTGCGATGCGCAAGATCAGCGAAGAAGGCGTGAAGTTCGCGTCGCCCGTCAACGGCGACAAGCTCTTCCTCACGCCCGAGATATCGATGCAGATCCAGACGATCCTCAACAGCGACATCGTCATGCAGTTCGACGAATGCACGCCGTACGACACCAAGGGCCACATCACGACCGAGCGCGAGGCGCGCACATCGATGGAACTGAGCCTGCGCTGGGCCAAGCGTTGCCAGGCCGAGTTCGCGCGCCTTGAAAACCCCAACGCGTTGTTCGGCATCGTTCAGGGCGGCATGTTCGAGAACCTGCGCGAAGAATCACTGGCGCAACTCGTGGAACTGGACTTCCCCGGCTACGCCATCGGCGGCGTGAGCGTGGGCGAGCCCAAGGACGAGATGAACCGGATCATGGCGCACACGCCGCACCGCCTGCCGGCCAACAAGCCGCGCTACCTGATGGGCGTGGGCACGCCGGAAGACCTGGTGCAGGGCGTTGCCGATGGCGTGGACATGTTCGACTGCGTGATGCCTACGCGCAATGCGCGCAACGGCACGCTCTTCACGCGCTACGGCGACCTGAAGATGCGCAATGCGCGCCACAAGAGCGACCCGCAACCGATCGACGCAAGCTGCACCTGCCACGCCTGCGCCGGCTCATCAGGTGTGTCGTGGGAAGACGGGGGGCGCGATGGTTTCTCGCGCGCTTACCTGCATCACCTCGATCGATGCGGCGAGATGCTGGGGCCGATGCTCACGACCGTGCACAACCTGCACTACTACCTGAACCTGATGCGCGAGATTCGCGAATCGCTGGATGCGGGCCAGTTCACGGCGTTTCGCGCAAAGTTCAGGGCGGAGCGCGCACGCGGCGTCTGACCCGAGCGCTGCCATGCGGGGCCGCACACCCAAGCGCATGCGGCCAGTGTTTTCGACATGCAGGCTTGCCGCGGCGTGACGGATACTTCGCCCCATGAACACAGCAAGGCCGGTCTTCGCCCCGCCCCGATGAATCAGCGCCCCGGTACCGATTCGAAGTACGCCAGCGCCCAAGGCCCGGTGAACCGCCGCACGGCCTTGCGCGAAGCGCGGCCCGAGCAGGGGATCAACGCACGCGTGCAGCAACAAGTGCAAGTCGCACAGGCGCGCCAATGGCTTGGCGCACCGTTGTCGCAGCAGCTCGGCGCGGCGCATGTCGGCAACAGGGGCAAGCGACCCGTCGGCGTGCACCATGCGGTGCTGGCGCTGGCGCCGATCGTCGGTTTGGCGGGTGCGTGGATGGGCTGGCAACAGGCCAGCATGGTCGCGCTTGCGGCCGGCGGTGCGTTGCTGGTGGGCAGCGTCGCGGCGACGGCATGGGCGCTTCGCGCGCGGCGCCGCGACCGGCCCGATGCACCGGGCGCATCGGCGGGCGCCGTGTTCGACGCCGATGTCCTGGCCCGCATCGACAAGCTGCTCAACACACTGGCACCCCTGCTGCCCCCTGCCACGCTCGAACGCCTCGCCAGCCTGAAAGGCACGCTGGTCCGCATGACGCCGCTGATGGCCAGGACGCCGGTGAACGAACACTTCACGCTCGACGACCGCCTCTACGTCGTGGAATGCGTCAGCCGATACCTGCCCGATTCGCTGCAGGGCTGGCTGCAGGTCCCCGCGCATCTACGGGATGTGCCCCCGGAAGGCGGCGGCGATTCGCCGCAAGCCCTGCTCGACGCTCAGCTCGACTTGCTGCAAGCGGCCTTGCGGGAACGCGAGCACAAGCTCGGTCGCGCAGCGGCGGAATCGCTGCAGCGCCAGCAGCGCTTCCTGGAAGCCAAGCACCCGCAACGCTGAGAGGCGCCGCGCCGGCCGACCGGGCAGACGCGGCCCGAATCAGTCTTCGTCGGCGAGCGCGGCCCTGCCCATCGACGGCAGGCCGCCCGAGCGGTCCATGAGGTCGGCCTCATGCTTGTCGCGCACGGTCTTGGCGACCGTGAAAGTGCTGCTCACCAGGAACAGCCAGCTCACTGCCATGAAGGCCTTCTGCCATTCGCCGATGTTCATGCGCCACAGGCCCCAGGCCGTGAGACACACCGCGGCGCCAAAGGCGAACCACACGGTCATGAGCCAGGAGCTGGTGTCGACCTGGCCGTCGCGGTTGTCGCGGATGGTCTTGGCCACCGAGAAGCTGGTGAACAGGCAGAAGAAGAAGCCGATCGCCAGGAAGGCACGATCGAGTTCCTGGCCGGGCAGCAGAAGCACGCCTATGGCGCTGGCCACCAGTGCGAGCGCAAAGGACGTCCAGACCTGCATGCGCCATCCATTGGTGTCGCGCTGCATCACGAATCGGGGGGACGTGGACATGAAAGGTTCTCCTCGTTGAATCTCTGGATGAAGAAAGGAAGCCTGGCCGCTCACAGCGCGACCGGGCCGGCCAAGGCGTTGCGCGTGGCTTCGCGTGCCTTCTGTGCGCGCACACGGTCGACGTATTGCCCGGACCGCGCCAACTGCTCGGCCATGATCTTGTTGTTCTGGCCCATCACGTCGATGGCCTTGGCGCGGAAGCTGTCCATCGCGTCCATGGCCTTGTAGGTCTGGTCGAACATCTCGCGGATCTTGTCGATGCCCAGCATCGGGTCCTGCGCAAACTGCGCGGTCTTGTCGACGTGGTGGTTCAGTTGCCGCCCGGTCTCGGCGATGAGGCTCTCGATGCTGCTGTTCACGCCTTGCAGCATTTCCATGACCTTGACCTGGTTGCCGGTGGCGCGCGCCACGGTCTGCGCCACGGCCAGCGCGCTCATGCCGGTGGTGGCGACGCGGCTGCAGCCGTTCATCATTTCGCGGCCGGTCTTCTTGAGCACGTCGAGCGCCAGGTAGCCGTTGGTGCAAACAGCCTGCTGGGTGAGCATGTCGGTGAGGTTCTGGCGCGCGTAGAAAAGCACTTCCTGGCGCAGCGCCTGCGCCCGCTGCGGATCGGTGGCCTGCAGGCTGTCGACCTTGGCGGCGATCTTGCCGTCCAGCGCCTCGGCAAAGCGGATGGCGCCGGCGAGCTTCTGCATCGCCTCCCATAGCTTGGCCCGCACGGCCTCGATCTCGACGACGTCGCGCTGCATGTCGTCGCGCGCGCCGTAGAGTTGCTGCATGCTCTTTTGCAACTGGCCGCCGGCGCTCTCGAACTTGCGGAAATAAGCCTGCAGCCGGTTGCCGAAAGGTATGAGGCCCAGCAGCTTCTGCGGCTGCAGCAGGTCGCCTTCCTTGCCGGGGTTGAGCGTGTCCAGGTGGCCGCGCATTTCCTGGATGGCCTTGAACGCCGCCGTGTCTTCCACGCCGACGAAGTTGCGCTGCATGAAGCGTCCCTGCATCAGGCTCGATGCGATGGAGATTTCTTCCCGCCCGAGCGCAAAGGCGCTGTCGAGCTTGGCCTTGAAGGCGTCGCTCTGCACATCTTCGTTCAGCAGTGCCTCCACAAAGCGCTCAACCTGCGAATCGACGGCCGCCTGCAACTCAGGCTGCAAGGGGACGGCCTTGTGGGCGGCAGACTCCGACAGCGGCTTCAGCACCTCGGGTGGCGAGAGCGTGAAGCCTTCGGTGGCGACGGGGTCGGGGGACGGACTTTGCATTTCCTCTTCTCCTCAAGTGGCCGGGCGCAATTGTTGCGAAGTGTAAGTTGGGTCGGTTCCGACAACGGGAGCTTTGGCGCCGCCCGTCGCGGCGGTGCCACAGCCGTGGCAGAAGCGGGAAAACGCGCTCTTGCGTGTGTTGCAGTTCCCGCAGTGGTCGAACAGGCCGATGCCGCAGTGCGGGCAGAAGTCGATGCCGGTGTCCTTCAGGTCCACCGGACGCTCGCAGCCCGGACACACGCCCTTGCCCAGACGAGCCAGCGCGGTGTCGTAGCTCAGCTCCTCGCGGCGCACCTGGTCGGGTTGCTGCTCCGCCAGCTTCTGGCGCGCGAGGTAGCGGTTGAGCGCCAGGATCGCGTAGCGCCCCACCAGCACTGTGACGACGATGCCCACCACGTAGCGCACATAGCCGCCGTAGCTCGGCAGGTAGGGCACCAGCTCGACGAAAAACGCGAAGAGCGCAAAGAAGATGAAGCCCCACACAAAGGGCCAATACGTGCCCTTGCGCTTCTTCACAAAGAGCCAGCCGGCAATGGCGAGCAGCGGCAGGGTCAACGCCAGCCGATAGCCGAACACGCGCAGTTCAACCCGGCGCGCCTCGGCTTCCATCTTTTCGTGCGCAGCGCGCTCCAGCACCTCCAGTTGCTCGCGCGCACGCGCCTCGCCCTGCCGCGCGTCGAGCGCCACCTGGCGTTGCGCCTGCACCTTTTGCTGGGCTTCGTCCTCCCTGGATTTCAACGCATCCAGCGCCTTGGTGCGCGCGATGAGTTCGGCGTCCTGGTCGGGTTGCTGCGTGGCGTGCCGCGTGGCGAGCCAGTTGGAGAACGTCTCGCGGGCGTTGCGGTTGGCTTGCCTTGCGGCTTCGAGCTTGAGTTGCGCCTGCTCCAGTTCGCGCCGCGCGCCCTCCTCCGCGGCTTCGGCCTTGCGAACCGTGTCGCGCAGCGGATCGGCAGCGGCGCGGTCGATGAAGTCGTCCAGCTCCAGCGTGTGCTCGACGCGCGGCAGGTCGCCCACCACCGTACTGCCCAGCCCGATGAGAAAGCTCGCGAACACCAACGCCACGACCCAGAGGCCACGACGAAACCATTTTTCGGAGAGGCGCAGTGATTTGCTCATGACAAGCCTTTTTTCAATCGCGAAACAGGTCTTCGCGCGTGTAGGGATGCTCGATGCCGGCCAGTCGCACGGCCATGCTTTCCAGCGCGTCCTGTGTCGGCGCCGGGTGACCGGGCGTTTGATAGGAAAGCGGCAACAGCAGGCTCAGCGCGACGAGCGTGCCGCGCAGGACAGGATGCGGCATGCGGTGCTGCACCACGAGAAAGGTGCCGGCCACGACCGTGCCCAGCACAAAGCCCGTCACGACCTCCGAGGCGGAGTGCGCATACAGGGCCAGGCGCGACACACCGATCACCGCGGCAAGCAGCCATCCGGCCAGCGCCAGCGTCATGCGAATGCGGTGGCCCATGCGCGATGCGACGAGCCACAGCGCCACCGGCCACACGCTGGTCGAGATGGCGGTGTGGCCGCTGATGCCGGTGAAGTTCCAGCGCGCGCTGCCGATGCCCCACCCCAGGAACGCGAGCTTGGTCGCCAGGATCAACACGCTGGCCGAGCCAAACAGCGCGACCCAAAGCGCCGCGGTCGGCCAGGTCTTGCGCGACGACGCCAGCCAAAGCGCGATCAGAAGCGCGGCCGGGAGCAACAGGCCGCTGTCACCCAGCCAGGTGAGCGTGCGCCAGAAGTCGTCCGGCACAGCGAGGATAAGCGCCCAGATGAGGTCGCGAAAGCTCATTCGGCAACCTCCGCACTGCGTGCTGAGGTATTCGCCTTGGGAACGGCCCTGCGGCTCATGCGCTCAGCAGCTCTCCGACTCGCCGGCGCAGCAGTTCAGGCTGCGCATCGGCCTGCGGCAAGGCGCCGCCGACGTGCAGGCCGACGCGCGAGAACATCCCGCGCCGGAAGGGCCGCACCATGGCCACGTTTTCGCCCTTGCGCACTTCGACGCGGCTGAAGAAGGAGCCCCACAGGTTCGTGAGCGCCATCGGCACCACCGGCACGACCAAGCCCTCGGCATGGGCCCGGTCCAGGATCTTCTTGACTCCGCCCTTGAAAGGCTGAAGCGTTCCGTCCTTGGTGATGCCACCCTCCGGAAAAATGGCCAGCAAGTCACCCTCGCGCAGGACCTGGGCCGCCTGTTCGAAGGCGCGCTCGTACGCCGCCGCGTCTTCCTTTTGCGGCGCAATCGGAATCGCCTTGACCATCTTGAACAGCCAGCCCAGCACCGGCACCCGGAAGATGCGGTGGTCCATCAGGAAACGAATCGGCCTGGGGCTTGCCGCCATCATCAACACCGCATCGACAAAGCTCACGTGGTTGCACACCAGCAAGGCCGCGCCTTCAGTCGGAATGTGGTCTCCGCCGCGCACCTCGAAGCGGTACACCAGTCGTGACAGCACCCACGAGACGAAGCGCAGCAGGTATTCCGGCACCAGCATGAAGATGTAGAAGGCCACCACGGCATTCGCAATGCCGGTGATCAGGAAGATCTGCGGGATCGAGAACCCCGCCTTCAGCAGCAGCCCCGCGATCACCGAACTGCCGATCATGAACAGGGCGTTCAGGATGTTGTTGGCCGCGATGATGCGTGCCCGGTGCGTCGGCTGGCTGCGCAACTGGATCAGCGCGTACATCGGCACGCTGTACACGCCCGCAAAGAGCGAGAGCAGTCCCAGGTCGGCCATCACGCGCCAATGCGCGGGCTGCGCAAGAAAGGTGCCCAGCCCCATCTGCGCGACGACCGGCAGGCCGCGCGAGGCAAAGTAGAGGTCGATGGCAAACACGCTCATGCCGATGGCGCCCAGCGGCACGAGGCCGATGTCCACCATGCGCCGGCTGAGCGACTCGCACAGCAGCGAACCGATGCCGATGCCCACCGAGAACACCACGAGCAGGAGCGACGCCACCTGCTCGTCGCCATGGAGCACTTCCTTGGCAAAGCTGGGAAACTGGCTCAGGAACACGGCGCCGAAGAACCACATCCACGAAATGCCGAGCAGCGAACGGAAGACGACGACGTTCTGGTGCGCCAGCTTCAGGTTGCGCCACGTCTCGCTGATCGGGTTCCAGTTGATCGTCAGGCCGGGGTCGGTGGCCGGCGCCGCCGGAATGGCCTGCGCCACGCCGCGTCCGACCAGCGCCAGCAGCACGCAGCCGATGGCGACGGTTGCGTGCCCGATGTTCGGCAGCGCGACAAGCAAGCCACCTGCGACCTGACCGAGCAGGATCGCCACGAAAGTGCCCATTTCCACCATGCCGTTGCCGCCAGTGAGTTCATGCTGGTCGAGCACCTGCGGCAGCAGGGCGAACTTGACCGGGCCAAAGAGCGTGGAGTGCAGGCCCATCAAGAATACGCAGCCCAGCAGCACCGCCGCGTCCGCCCGCACGAAGCCCCAGGCCGCGATCAGCATGATCACGATCTCCAGGTTCTTGACGAAGCGGATCATCTTCGTCTTGTCGAACTTGTCCGTCAGTTGCCCGGCGGTGGCCGAGAAGAGCAGAAAGGGCAGGATGAAGAGCGCACCGATTGCCAAGCCCGCCATCGCCGGCGCCATCCACGACACCCGCAGCTGGTAGGTCACCATGACGGTGAAGGCGAACTTGAAGAGGTTGTCGTTCGCCGCGCCGGCAAACTGGGTCCAGAAAAAGGGCGCGAAACGCCGCTGGCCGAGCAAGGCGAACTGATTGGCATGGGCCGCCGGCCCGACTTCGAGACTTGTTGCGTTGGAGTTTTGCATTGACATCCGGGAAGTGCTCAGGGGGACCGTCCGGGCCAGGGGCCCGTGGCAGCCAGCGCAATTTGTATCAGACCGTTACGTGAGCGCTTCGAGGATTGTGCAGCAGCGCGCTGCGGCCGATGCCTTGAACGGCCTGCAGCACCGGAAGCGCCGCCAGCGCTGCCGCCAGGTGCTTGAGCGTGTGCCCGGAGATCAGATTGCGGGTCGCCTCGAACAGCAGGCCGTCAGACAGCTCGAACAGCTTGGCAATGGCGTAGAAGAAGATGGTCCAGCCCAGGCGCAGGCCCAAGGCGCGCCCGGCGTGGCCGACAGGCCGCGTCAGCGCCATGCCGGTCACCAGCGCCATGCCGCCCACCTCCACGACCACCCAGGGGGTGGTGTTGCCGGTCTCGTAATAGATGGCCACCGCCAGCAGCCCCGCGGCCAGCGCGAACCACGCGGCCGGCCATCCGGCCCGCGGGCTCACCCGTTCGCAAACCGCCATGCCGATGATCCCGGCGAAGGCCACCGCCATGCCGGCGCGGTCAGCTGCCAGCCGAAGGGCGTCGGGCTGCAGGTGATAGAAGACCGACCCCGCCGCGATCAGGATGAGCCCGGCAAAGAACAGCCATGCGCAGTCGAGCGCATTGATGGGCAGCTCGTCTGCCGCGTGCAGCGCGGCGCCGGCGGCCACCCGGTCGTGCAGGCGTTCCAGCGCGCGCAGCCACCGAAGCCCGATGACGCCGATGACCAGGAAGGGCAGATTGCTCAAGACATTCAGCGCGTGCGGCAGGCCCGCCCACGGCCGCACGTCGGCAAAGAAAGTGCCACCCGCCACGCTGCCCGGAATGGCGGGCGCAAACGCGGCGAAAAGCGTCAGCAGCGCCAGCGCGCCGGCAAGGCAAAGCTCGCGGCGGTCGAGTTGGCGGGGCGGGCGGGAGAGGGGCGAAGGGTTCACAGGGCGACTCCTTGTGTGCAGGCGTCGCAATGTAGGACGCCGAGCCGCCGCAGGCATCAACAATCAATACGAGGCAGTTTTCCAAGACCACCGGTATTATTTGGCTATACCGGACTTCGATATGAGCACCACCGTCGACCTCGTCCATGCCCTGAAAACCGAGCTCAAGAACGCCCGCATGACGTACGCGGACCTCGCGAAATCACTGGACATGGCCGAGTCCAGCGTCAAGCGCATGCTGGCCAAGGGCGACATGCCGCTGACCCGCGTCGACGCCATCTGCCGTGCGTTGAAGATCGACTTTGCCGAGCTGGCCCGGCGCATCGCCGATGCGCAGCCGCTCCTGAAGGAACTCACGCAGGAGCAGGAGCGTGCCGTCGTCAAGGACAAGAAGCTGCTGCTGGCCGCGATTTGCGTGCTCAGCCAGTGGACGCTGGAGCAGATCACCGCCGCCTACCGCATCTCGGAAGCGGAATGCATTGGCTGCTTCGCGCAGCTCGACCGCATCGGGATCATCGAATTGCGGCCTCTCAACCGCTACCGGCTCAAGCTGGCGAAGACCTTCCGCTGGCGACCCAACGGCCCGGTGATGGAGTTCTTCCGGGAGAACGTGGTGCTGGACTACTTCCGGGGCGGTTTTGACGGGCCGGCTGAAGGCTTGCTGCTGGTGCACGGCAACATCAGCCGCTCACTCGCGCCGGCCTTCCTGGAGCGCCTGCAGCGCGTAGCGCAGGATTTCGCCCAGCAGCATCAGGCCGACCAGAAAATGGCCGCCCGCGACCGCGAAAGCTTCACCTTGCTGCTGGGCATGCGCAGCTGGGAGTTCGAGGCTTTCGCGCAAATCCGCCGCGTGGACACGACGCCGGGGGGGCATCCCAAGACGGCCCGAACGGGCCCCGGCTAACTGCCCACGAAGGTCAGTCGCCCACAAAAACCGTGAGCACGCCGGTGTAGCCGTACAGGTGATGCCGCGCGACTTCGCCGCCGGCGTAGAAGCCGACCAGGGGCACGTCGCCCAAGGCGTGGCGCACGATCTGCATTTCCGCACCCGGCGCACCGAAATGCGAGCCGCCGCGGCCGTTGCAGCTGATGTAAACGGCCCCTGCGATGCGCCGCGCCGGATGGGGGCTCGCATCGGCCTCGCCCGCCGCCATGGCGCTGGCGACTTCCAGCGTCTGCTCTTCCGGCTCCAGTTCCTCCCGGATCTCGGCGCAGATGCGCATCAGGTCGGCACGAGCCGCCTGCGGATTGCGCCGGCAAAAAGTCATCCGCATGCCGACTTCGGCTTGGTCGGTGATGGCCACGCCACGGCTGCCGGGATCGAGGCCGATGATGGGGCGAACCAGGACATCCGGACCCAGGTCCCCCGTTCGCCGCACACCGTCGGTGCCGGGCACGGCAAGGCCGACCAGCGTGCCGCGCACCGTGTCGATGACCTCCTGCGGATGATCCAGCGACACCTTCAGGTCCGCCAGCAACACATCGAGCGCAGGCTCGCCATCCAGCCGCAGCAGCAGGTTGCCATCGGCTTCGGTGATCTCGCGCTCGCGCGACACCGGCTGGCAGCCTTGCGTGACGCGTGAGACCAGCCGTACGCCCTCGCCGAAGAGCACGCCCGACAACCCGCCCGAAAACACGCCACCCGCCGCCCCGTGGCCGGGAATGTTGCCGTTGCCCCCGACGGCGAACTGCACCAGCGTCCCGCGTCCGGACGACAGGCCGCCGAAGAGGTATTGCGTTTCGGTGCGCCCCGCCAGGTCGGCGATGAGGTCGGGCAAGTCATGGGTGGCCGGATCGGCATGCACGAGCGCGGTGTGCGCAAGAAAGTTCTGGTTCGGGCCGTTGGCATAGGGCGCATCCAGATTGCCCACGGGTGCCACGCCGGAGAACACGCGGTACTGGTCGCTCGGCACGTCGCACAGCATGACGGACATGGCGGGCTCATCAAAATATTCGGCGTTGTTGGCCGCGATGCCCACGCCCACGGTGCCGGCCCAGTCGGTGACTTCAGGCAACTCGGCACTCAGGAAATCCAGGATCTCCTGGGCATCCGCCGCGTACAGGTCGGTGATGTAGAGCAGGCCCAGCGTCGGCGACGGGGCGTAGTCGTGCAGGTTGATTTGTGCACGCAGTTGCGCCAGCACAAGGCCAGCCGCCATTCGCCATTGCGGATGGGTGGCGTGACCTGAGGGGAAAAGCTTCATGTGGCTTCAGTGCCGACAAACGGGGCGGTCCGGAAACGCCGCCCTCACCACCCCGATTACAGCACTAAGCAGTGCCCTTGGGAGTCTGGGCGGCAGACGCTGCTCATGCCACCCAGGCGCCTGGCTAGCGCTTGCGGGCGGGCCTGGCGGCGCGCTTTCGCGTAGCGCTCGCCTTTTTCGCGGCGGGCGCCTTCTTCCTGGCGGGTGCAGCCTTCTTCGCGGCTTTCGGCGTGAGCGCCGTGGGCATCTTGAGATTGGCGGCCTCGGACAGCGCGGAGCCGGCAATTTCCTGGAACTGCTGGGTCAGTGCGCCCCACCATTGCATCGGGTCGACCACGCCGCCGCCCTTGTCGCCGCCCTTGGCAGTAGACGCGCTGTCATTGCCGGCCTGGGCCTCGTCTTCAGCCTCGTCTTCTTCCTCAGTCTCCTCGACTTCGGGCTCGGGCTCGGGCTGCGCGAACCTCGATCTCGGCTTTTCCTTTTCCTTTTCGGGTTCCGGCTTGGCCTCGGCGGTCTTGGCCGAAGCCCCGGTCGCTGCGCTGGTGAAGACGTTGGCCAGGTCCTCCATGCGCAAGTTCATGCCGCGCAGGGTGGAGAGCGTCATCTTTTGCACTTCGAGTGCCTGGATGGTGGCCTTGAGCGCGTACAGGTTCTGCTCGAGCCAGAACTGCACCGTCTTGAGTTCCTTGATGCGCTTGTCGACCTCTTCAACACTCAGGGTGGGCGCGATCCAGTTCGAGACGCCTGGAATGTTCGGGATGCCCGACAGACCGGGAATCGACGGCTTGCCGGTGGCGGGATCGTTGCCACTTCCCGCCGCGAGATTCTTCAGGAAGTCGAATCCGGGTACGAACTGGCTGAAGGAAAAAGGCTGCTTCTCGCTCATTGATAGTCTCCCATGCGGGTGTTGTTTTGGCCCACGCAGCTTATACCCCGCCTGAAGCCAGTTTGGTCAGTGCTTGTGCTGATGCTCGGCGGCCGCCGGTGCGGCATCAGGCGTCGCGCCCTCGGGCATGCCCACGGGGACGTTGAGCTGGAGCGAACTCCTGGCGCCGCTCGCATCCTCGAAGCTGAGCGTCATGGGAACGGTCGCGCCCTTGGCCAAGGGCTGCTTCAGGTCCATGAGCATGAGGTGGTAGCCCCCGGGCTTGAGTTCCACCGCCTGGCGGGCCGGCAGTTCGAGCCCGCCCTTGACCTCGCGCATGCGCATGGTGTCGCCTTCCATCTTCATTTCGTGAACCTCGGCGACACCGGCGGCCGGCGTGGCCACGCCCACCAGTCGGGCGCCCGAAGGCGCGTTGAGCTTCATGAAGGCCCCCGTTCCGCTCTGGCCGGGCACCGCGGGCCGCACCCACGCGTCGCGCACATCGACGGCAGCCACGCCGCGGGCCAGCACGTCCAGCCGCGCGGCGGGGAACTCCAGCTTCTGGGTCGAGTTGGCCACCGGCAATTGCGCCCAGTCGGCGCTGCCTGCATCGCAGGTCTGGAGCACCTTGAACCACAGCGTGCCGGGCTTGTCCGTGAGCTTGCCGCGCACGATGAATTCCGTGGCCTCCTTGCTGGGCAAGGCGGACTGCGGTGAATCGGCTTTCCAGCTCAGCTCGCCGGGCGTGGCGCTCAAGGTCCACCCGCTGCGCGGCGTGTGCTTGATGACGGTGAAGCCTTCCGGCACCTTCACCGTGATGCCGGTGGTGGCAGTCGCGTCCTTGCAGGCGTGGCCGACGCGAAAGGCCGCGTCGTATTCGCTGCCCGCCGCCGCGCCGCCGGCCGGCAGGGTGACGTGGGCCGACGCTGGCGCGCCAACAAGGGCCGCGCAAACGGCGGCAAGGGATGCGATGGCTGGGAATCGGCTCATGAAGTTCTCTCCAGTTTTCAAAGGTCGAAGCGAAGTTCGGCCATGTAGGTGCGTTGCGGGTACGGGTGGAAGTTCCAGTACTGCTCGTTGTTGGCGTTGTCGATGCCGAAGGCGGCCGACCACTGCTTGTTGATCTGATAGCGCGCGCGCAAGTCGACCACGAAATATTTGCTGGCGCCGAAATAGGCGTCGCCGTTGACGTCGCTATTGTCCAGTTGCGAGTACTGCTGGCCGCTGTAGCGCGCAGCCACGGTCAGCGCCCAGTGTGCATCCGGCCGGTAAGTGGCGTACACGGTCGAACGCCAGTCGGGCACGCGGGGTTGCCACTTGCCCACGCTCGCCGGAAAGGCGGCGTTCGCAACGATCCTCGAGTGGGCATAGGTCAGGCTGGCGCCCAGGTCCAGGCCCTTCATCCACACGTCCTGGCCGGTGTAGGCCAGCTCGAAGCCTGTGGTGCGCACCTTGTCGATGTTCTGCACGCGCGAGATGGTCGTGTTGGGAATCAACTGGCTGTAGAGCGCGTCCTGCGTGGTTTCGCCAAACACCGTGGCGCGCGCCAGGCCATTTCCCAGGTCCTTTTCGGCCGTGAGCTCGCCCGTCCACGACTTCTCCGGCTGGAGGTTCGGATCGTTGATGAAGGAAAGCGCAGGACCCGACGTCGCGCCATACAGCTCGCCCACGGTGGGGTAGCGGACCGCCCGACCCAGCGATCCCTTCAGCACGGTGTCCGCGGTCAACTGGTAAGCCAGTGCCGCCTTGGGCGAGAGGTCCGACTCGGTGCGCTTGGGGTAGGCCAGACTGTTGTTGGGCACGGCGCTGAAGCCATCCGATGCGCTCCAGTCTTCGTAGCGAAGGCCCAGCACCGCTTTCCATTTCGGCGCGAAGGACCACGCGTCCTGCGCCCATGCGTTGAGGGTTTGCGTGCGTCCGCCGACGTCGCTGACGAGTGAGCCCGACGAGGCGCCATCGAGCCAACTGCCGGCCACACTGGTTTTCAGGATGGTCAGCTTGTACGCATCGCGCCCGATGCCGAAGTCGACGATGTGCGTGCCGCCCACGCCCTGCGGCCGCCAGGTACCTCTGGCGGCCAGGGTGTTCCAGCCGGTGCCGTCCTGGTCTTGCAGCGTGCCGGCGCCACCGGTGGCCGCCTCCGGCAGAGATACCGTCGGCACCCGTTGCTGGTCCTTCGCGTAGTCATACAGGCTGGCGGCGACTTCCCAGTCCCACTCGCCCTGCGTATTGCTCTTGACCGAGAGGCCGTGCATGTAGTGCGTCTGGCTGTCGTTGCTGAGCGGAAACGCCGTGGGCGACAGGTTGTAGGTGCGCCCCGCAATGTTGATGGGGCCGCTGTAGACCGGTTGCCCGGCAGCGTTGCTCAAGTAGCTTGCAGGGCGCCCTTCCGAAGTGTTCTGCCAGACGCCAAGGGTGTACGCCGCCCGCACGGTGGGCGAAAAGTCATAAGCCAGCTTGAGCTTCGCGTGGTCCTGCACCGTGTGGTACTGCGTGCCCGTGCCCAGGATGTACCACGGCGTGTTGGTGGTGTTGAGCCCCGGCACATAGCCTGTCACGGGCACGCCCGCGCTGCCCGGCGTGCCCGATGCAACGGTGGCCGTCGTGAAGGTCAGTGGCTGCCCCTGGCTGTTGGTGTGGTTGAGGTCGATCCACCACGACCAGTCACCGCTCTTGCTGCCCAGCGACGCACTGGTCTGCCAGCTGTTGAAGGTCTGCTTCGTGTTGTACAAGTCAAAGGGCTGCGACGAATAGCCTGCCCCGACGTGCGCTTCGAGTTGCGTCGGCATGCGCGTCACGTAGTCCACCACGGCGCCGGCCGAATTGCCGGGGTACGCGGCGGAGAAAGGCCCGTACATGACGTCGACACGATCGATTTCCTCCGGCGTCACCATGCCCCAGCGCGGCGCGTAGTTGGTGCCGTTGGCGATGCCGTTGCCCAGGTAGTTCGACAGCAGGATGCCGTCGGCGTACACCGCCGAGCGCGCGCTGTTGCCAGTGCCCGACGCCCGCGTCGACAGGATGGCGTGGTTGTAGTCGCCGATGTAGCGCTTGCGAACCAACAGGCTCGGCAGGTACTTGAGCGCGTCCTCGCTGTCCGTGGCGTTGATGCGCGTCTCGATGTCCTCGCGCGTGACGCCTTCGATGGTCGTCGGAATCTGCGTGGGCAACGACGTTGGCCGCCCGCCGCTGACGGTCACGACGCCGAGCGCCTTGGTGCGCTCCGGGGTTTCGGCAGCCGCGACGACAGTGTCCTGCTGCGGGTTGTCTTGCGCCGATGCCGGCAATGCCGCCCATGGAAATGCTGCGCCGAGCGCAAGCGAAAGAATGCTCTTGTTCACTTTGTTACCTCTCCCCGGCGCCTCTTGGGACGCTGTTCTGATTCAAGAAAGGGCCGCGGCACCGCTGCCCGATCAGGGGCGCGGCGCGCTACGGGGCCGGATTCAGATCAGGAAAGAGAGGGCGGCCCGCGCGCCGGCAAGGGCGCAGCGGTCGCGGCGGCAAGACGCGCCGCGGGAATCGACTGGAGCACGCGCCCCAGCGGGAGAGGAAGATCGAACGTTCCCGCATCGGCGCGCGGTGGCGGGGCCCCCGTCAGCACGCACAGCGGGCAGTCCACATGGCTCGCGCCCAGTTCGCGCGCGCCGTCGTCGCCCTTGACGATGACCTTGACGGCACCGGCGCTGGAGCAAACGAGTTCCATGGCTTGCGGATGCACGACAGGCGCCGCAACCGCCACACCCAGCGACAGCACGAACCACAGCAGCACGAGGCGGCCGAGTTGGTGGAGTTGTCGAAAGGCATTCATGGGAAGTCGAAATTATGCGCCAGCGCTCACATGGATAGACAATAACGCGACAAACTTCACGAATTCACACATGTCCATATTTCACCTTGCCTTTCATGTGCGCGACCTGGACGTGGCGCGCGGCTTCTACGGCAACGTGCTCGGATGCGCCGAAGGTCGCAGCACCGACACGTGGGTGGACTTCGATTTTTTCGGCCACCAGATCTCGCTGCACCTGGGCGAGCCCTTCACCACCACCCTGACCGGCAAGGTCGGCAATGTCATGGTGCCCATGCCGCACTTCGGCCTCGCCTTGCAACTGGATGAATGGCAAGCGCTCGCCGAGCGCCTGCAAGCCGCGGGAACGCAATTCGTGTTGCCGCCGCAGTCCCGCTTCGTGGGCCAGCCGGGCGAGCAATGGACGATGTTCTTTTGCGATCCTTTCGGCAACCCGCTCGAAATCAAGGGATTCAAGTCGCTCGACACCGTCTACGCGACATGAAGCACGCCACCGCTTGCGCAACGGTATTGCTGGCGTTGGCCTTCAACGCCGGCAGCGCGCACGCGGCGGCACAACTGGATTGCGACATCGATGGCAAGGCGGTGAATCCCGTCGACGCCAAAAGCCTGGCGGACAAGAGCGGCGTCATGCGCTGCAAGGACCGCGACACCGGCAAGCTGGCGAGCGAATCGACCCTTGACGACGGGCATGAAGTCGGCCTGATCCGAAACTTTCATCCCGACGGCAGCTTGCGCCGCGTGTCCTTCCGCGACGAATCGGGTGCGGACCGCGCAGTCGCCGAATTCACCCCGCGCGGACAACTCTCGCTGCTCCGCTGTGCCGACAAGCCGCTGCTCGCGCCCGTGGTGGACGACGCCAGGCTGTGCGGCTTCGGCAAGACGACTTCCACGGTCGAACTGTTCGACATCAACGGATTGCTGCGCTCGCGCATCACCTGGCTGAACGGCAAGCGCCTGCGCTCGGAGAGCCTGTACGACAACGGCAAGGTCGCGACGCAGGAGGAGTTCAACGGCAAGCGGCGCGTGGAGCGGCGCTTTTCGTCCGAAGGCATCAAGCGACTCGAAGTGGTTTTCGCCGTGCTCGACCGCGGCGGGGTGGTGAAGCAGCGCGAAGAGGAGTTCTCTGAAAAAGGCATCCTCGTGCGCGACCAGCAATGGGACGACGCCGGCGAACCGCTGCGCGACGACAGCTACTCCGTCGACGGCAAGCCGCGCAGCAAGGTCAGCTACAGCGGCCGGGGCGACTCACGCGTGGCCGACGTAACGGAATTCCACGACAACGGGCAGCGTGCCGCGCAAGGACGCTTTCTGGCGCCAGCCCGCGCACCGCTGCTGCCCATCGGCATTCACCGCCGCTTCAACGACAAGGGCACGCTGGTGACCGAGTCCACCTACGACGCCAAAGGCCAGGCCACGCGCGAGCGCACGTTTGACGACAGTGGCGCGCAGGTTCACGACCAAGCGGTGGCGCCCGATGGCACGCGCAAGGCCGGCGCGCAGTGAC
This sequence comes from Variovorax brevis, assembly GCF_030317105.1. Taxonomy (GTDB): domain Bacteria; phylum Pseudomonadota; class Gammaproteobacteria; order Burkholderiales; family Burkholderiaceae_C; genus Variovorax; species Variovorax brevis. Next base: position 185,494 of record NZ_JASZYG010000009.1, on the reverse strand, counting down.
GCGCAGCGGCCCATTCGCGATCAGTCCAGCTTGATGCCGGCGGCCTTGATGATCGGGCCCCAGCGCTGGGCTTCGGCAATCGCCATGGCGCGGAACTGCTCGGGCGAACCGGGCGTCGCTTCCATGCCGAAGTCCGCAAACCGCTTCTGGACGGCGGGCACGCCGAAGGACTTGTTCAGCTCGACGTTGAGCCGGTTGACGATGGGCGCAGGCAGCCCGGCAGGGCCAACCACGCCCTGGAAGGCGAACACCTCGCTGTTGGGTACGCCCATTTCGGCCAGCGTCGGCACGTTGGGCAAGAGCTTCGAGCGCTGACCCGTGCCGATGGCGAGCACCCGCACCTTGCCCGATTGCATGATCGAGAGGCCCGAGGCCAGGTCCAGGAACATGCACGGCACCTGGCCGCCCATCACGTCGGCCATGGCGGGCGCCGCGCCGCGATAGGGGATGTGCGTGATGAAGGTGCCCGTGCGGTTCTTGAACATCTCCATCGCCAGGTGGTGCGGCGAGCCGTTGCCCGGCGATGCGTAGTTGACCTTGCCGGGATTGGCCTTGACGTAGGCCAGGAAGGCCTTGAAGTCTTGCGCCGGAAAGTCGGGGTGCACCACCAGCGCCAGCGGAAACTTGCCGATCGCGCCGATGTAGCTGAAGTCCTTCTGCGGGTTGAAGGGCAGCTTGGTGAACAGGAATTCGTTGAACGCCAGCAAGGCGTTGTCGGCCGACATCAGCGTGTAGCCGTCCGGCTTGGACCTGGCCACGATTTCCGAGCCGATGTTGGTGGACGCACCGGGCCGGTTGTCCACGACGATCTGCTGGCCCAGCGGCTGGCGCATGGCTTCGGCCAGCGTGCGCGCAATCACGTCGGTGCCGCCGCCGGCCGGATAGGGAACGACCCACTTGATCACCTGGTCGGGGTAGTTCTGCGCGCGTGCCCATGGCGCGGCGAGCGTGGCGCCAGTGGCCGCGAGGCCGGCGATGAGTTGTCTGCGATCCATCAAGGGAGTCTCCTGATATTTATCGAACGAGGGAATGCGGAAGATGGCGCCGGTCAGGCATCTGCGGACAGCGATGGTATCGGGAGTCCGTCGAGCGCCTGCGCCAGCGCAGCGTTGCATCGGGCTTCGTCGCCCACCTGCTCGAACAGGAGCAGTGCAAGGCGTGCAAGAAAGAGCGATTCGCGCTGCGGCCCCGCTTCGGTGATGGCGCGTGCGCACTCCGCGTACACGCGGTCGCGGGCGTCGGTGGGCAGTGCAGTCATGCGGTCTCCTTGACTTGGGCGAGGACTGGAAGGGCGGCGGCGGTGGCCAAGGCCTGTGCCAATGCGCCGGGCGCGGGGGCGCGCCAGCGCGCTGCCACATGGCCGTCGGGGCGCAGCAGATAGACGGCGCCTTGCTGCGCGCCGAGCGCCGCGAAGGCGTCGTGCTGCTCGGGTCGCATGTGCAGTTCGCGCAGCACCACCGGCAGCCCCAGCGCCTGTGCGCGCGCCACGTCGGCGGCGCAGGCTTGCATCGATTCGCTTTGCGCATCGGACGCATCCGCCGTGCGAAAGGCCAGCACGGTGAACGTCGGGCCAATCAGGTCGGTCAGGTGAAGATCGCCGTCCAGTGCCTGCTCGGGCATGGCTTCGCCGGGAAGCGGGCCAGTGGGCAACGCGTCGCTTTCGAAGGACAGCGCTGAACCGGCGTACTGCACCGCCTGCGTCTGCCGCGGATTGATGAGGTTGGCGATGCCCCGATGAGCGCCCGACAGCGAGAGCGCTGCCTCGCGCAACAGGTCGAATCCGCGCGAGGGCGGCGACATGAATTCGGTGCTGCGCATCGCGCTTTCTGCGTTGATGTGAAAGGCGGCAATGCGCTCCTGCGAATAGCTGTCGAGCAGCGACGCATCTGACACGCCGCGCGCCACCAGCGCCAGCTTCCACGCCAGGTTGTCCGCGTCGTCGAAGCCGGAATTGAGGCCGCGCACGCCGAAGATGGGCATTGCATGCGCCGCGTTGCCGGCAAAGAGAATGCGTCCGCCCTTGCCGTGGCGATAGCTGTCCAGCGTCATCGCGCCGGCGCGGTAGACCGAGGTCCACACCGTCTTCCACGGCAGGTGTCCCTCGCCGATGGCTTCGAGGTGCCGGGTGACGAAGGCGCGCACATTCTCCGGCTGCAGGGCGGTCCCGGTGTCCTGGCCCGCGCGCAATTGATAGTCGATGCGCCAGATGTCGTCGGGCTGCCGATGCATCAGCACTGTCGAGCCCGGATTCCACGGCGGATCGAACCACGCGCGCCGCTCGGTCGGATGCGAGCTGTGCAGCTCGATGTCGATGATGACGTAGCGCCCCTCGTAGCCCGTGCCTTCGAGGTTGAGTCCCAATTGCTTGCGCACGAGGCTTTGACCGCCGTCGCACGCGACCATCCATGCGGCATGCAGTGCGTAGGCGCCCAGCGCGTTGCGGGCATGCAGGGTGAGGCCGGCGTCCTCCTGCGTGAATTCGGTGAGCTCGGTGCCCCAGCGCACATCGATGAGTCCGGGCGTCGCGACGTTGCGCCTGAAGATCTCGTCCAGCAAATATTGCTCGATGTAGTACTGCTCGAGGTTGATCATGGGCGGCAGCTTCTGGCGCTCGTCGTGCGGCATCTCGAAGCGGAACACTTCCTGCGTCTTGTAGAAGCTGCGCCCGCCCGTCCACGGCAGGCCCTTGTTCAGAAAGTCCGGCAACGCGCCCAGGCGTTCGACGATTTCCAGGCTGCGGCGCGACACGCAGGCGGCACGACTACCGACGCACACCGTGTCGTCGGCTTCGAGGATGACGCTGCGCACGCCGTGGTTGGCCAGACCCAGGGCGGTGGCCATGCCCACGGGTCCGCCGCCGACGATCACCACCGGATGGCGACCGGGTTCCATCCCGCCCTCCAGCGGCGGCAGCCACGTCGCGAAGCGCGTGTAGTGGAAGGCCCCCACCGATGGCGGGAGTGCCTGGTCCGCCAACGGCGGAAGGGGTCCGCTGGCGGCGTCGCCTGCGCGGGCGGTGGGCGTTGAAAGGGTTGCGGCGGATGTCATGCGAAGGGATTGTCCGGATGGCACACCATCGCGGTTGTCGTAACTTCGTACGAAGCACAAACCCTATGCGTCGCTGGCGTCTTCACCCTCCTCCCGGCCACGTCGCCTCATCCGTCGTGAGCGGCGTGCTGGAGGGGGTGGGCACGCCACACCTGGCGGCGAGCTACCTAGCCGCCATGCACCGGGTACTGCCCGTCACCTTCTGCACGGTGTTTGCTGTGGCGGGCGACGGCCGCATCGAAACCGTGTCCGCCGCGAGCAGCTACGGCACCACGGCCGAACGCACCGCCGAACGCTATGTGGCGCAGCGATTCGACCTGGCCGACGCCAACATGGTGTGGCTCGCGGGTCGCACACCGCCCAAGCGACCGCAACTGTGGATGGCGCATCAGCGTGGGGAAGACGTGGTGGATCCTGCATATCGCGCGGCTTGCTATGGTGACGTTGGCATTCGCGAGCGGGCGTCAGTGCTGTTGCTGTTGCCCACGGGGCAGCGCGCTGCGGTGAGTTTTTATCGCAGCCTGGCGCAACCGGAATTCGGTGCGGGGGATTTCGGGTCCATCGAGGCGCATGCGGAGTTGCTGGCCGGTGCCACCGCAGCGCACGGGCGAAGCGCTGCGGTGGCACAGGAATCCGCGCTGCCCGTATTGGCCTCGCGACTGCTGGCGCTGAGCCTGCGCGAGCGTGAGGTGATTGCGCAGTTGCTCAAGGGGCGCACGGCGAAGGAAGCGGCGCGCGAGTTGGGCATCGAATTGACGACGGTGCGTACACATCAATACCGGGCGTTCCGGCGGTTGGGGATACGGACGCAGAAGGAGTTGTTGCGCGGGGCGGCTTTGCCCTGACCGCAGCACACTGCGCTCGGCTCATCGCTGCGTCATCGACAGCGCGTGACTGCAGTGCAACTCGAAAATCCGGCTCATCTCGTCCAGCACGGCGCGCTCGGCTTCGGTCGGCGCATTGTCTTTCTCGATTTGCGCGCGAACCTTGGTCCACGCGGGCGGCAGCGCGGAAGCCATGGTGCGGAACTGCTCGAGCGTTTCGCGCAGTCTGAATCCGCAGTCGGCGCAAAGCGCCTCCCACGAATGGCGGCCGACGGCGTCGAAGGTGTCTTCATCGCCGATGTACAGCGCAAGGCCAGAGTCACCGTATGCGCGAACGCACAGCAGGTCGTAGAAGGGCGCCACACGGAAACCTTGCCCGTCAATGAGGACCGACAGATTCTTGGCATGCGCGTCAGCGTTGCCGATGAGGTAGTTGAGCATGACCCAGCGCTGGAATTGCACCAGGTCGCTCCCGCGCACCTGAAGGTTTCTGAGCGCTTCGACCAAGCGCGGAATGCTGACCAGCCCGGCGCTTCGCTGGTACTTCCATGCACTGCCGTGGCCGAGCAATTGGCAGCCATCGATTTGGTGCAGGCTCACGATATTGCCCGCCACCACCCTTCGGTCATAGCGCTCCACGACGTAGGCCGCTTCGGGAACGCGCAACAACCACACGTCGGGCACCGGCAGCTTCAGCGCCCGAGCGAGCTTCATGCACGCGTATTCATTGATGGCGCTGGGCCGATAGCGTGCCTGGCGCGTGTCGGGTTTGAGAATATGCGTCGTTGGAGATGAACCCACGCTGTCACTCAGGCGCTGGGTCCTCGCGTCGAAGCGAAGCCCGATCTTGTCTTGCGCGCCGGCGAGGGACATGGTCGCGCTGGCGTTGGATACCAGCAGGGGCGTATGGTCGCGTTGTGCCAGACGCTCGCTCAGGGCCTCAGGCGCCAATGGGCGGTACTCTTGGGACTGCATGGGGCGCTGCGCCTCGCCAAGCAGGGACAACACACCCGGAAGTTCGGCGCCCAGTCGGCCCAGGATTTCGAAAGACGACGCCCCGTGCAGATGAATTGCCGCAACAACATCCTCGAGCGCCTCGCCTTCCGGCAACAGGTTCTCGAAGAAGCTGCGCACCAGATGCCCTGAAAAGCGATCAGCCTGCAAGGGGAACTGTGGCGCAAGAACGTAGCCGCCGGGTTGGTCCAGCCATTGAGCGTCGTACTCGAAGAAGAACCCGGTTTCGGCGTGTCCGAACCAGCCCATGGGACGGGCGTTCGCCCAAACACGCAAGCGAATCATCGTGAAGCAGCGGGCGGAAGGTCGGGCGCCGCTCTGTCATCAGAAGGGCTTTCGTGCCAGCCCGAAATGTCCATTGCCAAGCCGAGGCCGCGCGTCAATTGCACGAGCTTGCCCAAGGAGCATCGGCCCGGGTCGCTTTCTGCATCCCGGATGAAGGATGTACTGACATCGCAGATGGACGCTGCCAACGCGCGCGTCAGTCCTTGGCGCTTGCGCTCCGCCGCAAGGCGTTGCGCCAGATCTGGCAGGGTTTGTGGGGTGACTAGCATTTTTGACCTTGTCAGGTCATTCTAGTCACGGCGACTTGAAAAATGGCGCACCATTGCCCCTATGAGGTCAAAAAAATGGCTTTGCCTCAGTCATGGCTAGATTTTGCCCTCATAAGATCAAATATTCGTTGTGCCACCTTATAGGTCACATTTTTGACCTCACAGGGGCAAATAATCAGTCTTCGTCCGCGTGCTCCGCGCCCGGCACTGCCACTGTCGCCCGCCCCACCGCCTTCTTCGCCCCAGCCTCCACCACCTCCTGCTCAATCGCCCCAAACAGCGACTTCCCATCTACCCCCTTCATCTCGATCCGGATCGTGTCCCCGAACTTCATGAATTCCGTGGCCGGCTGCCCCTCCTGGATCGTCTCGATGCAGCGCTTCTCGGCGATGCAGCTGTAGCCCTTGGGCCACTCCGTGCTGCCGTCCTTCTTCTCGACGCCCTTGTTGCTCACGGTACCGCTGCCCACGATGCTGCCGGCGCGCACGTTGCGCGTCTTCGCGATGTGCGCGACGAGCTGGCCGAAGTGAAAGGTCATCTCCGGCCCCGCTTCGCACATGCCGACCTTGCGGCCGTTCCACGTGCTTTGCAGCGTGAGGTGCACGCGCCCCTTCTGCCACGCCTCGCCGATTTCATCCAGCGTGACGGCGACCGGGCTGAACGCCGTCGCCGGTTTGCTCTGGAAAAAGCCGAAACCCTTGGCCAGCTCGGCCGGGATCAGGTTGCGCAGACTCACGTCGTTGGCCAGCATCACCAGGCGAATGCCCTCCAGCGCCTGCTCGGGCGTGCTGCCCATGCGCACGTCGCCGGTGATGACGGCGATCTCGGCTTCGAAGTCGATGCCGAAGGCCTCGTTGGCCACGACGATCGGGTCGCACGGGCCGATGAAATCGTCGCTGCCGCCCTGGTACATCAAGGGGTCGGTGTAGAAAGTCTGCGGCACTTCGGCGTTGTGCGCCTTGCGCACCAGTTCGACATGGTTGAGGTAGGCCGAGCCGTCGGCCCACTGGTAGGCGCGCGGCAGCGGCGCCATGCATTGGGCGGGGTCGAAGGGGAAGGCGTGGCGCGCGCGGCCCTGGTTGAGCGCGTTGTACAGGTCTTGCAGCTGCGGGCTCATGAAGCCCCAGTCGTCCAGCACCTGCTGCAGGCGCGAAGCGATGCCGGTGGCGTAGTGGGCAAGCGAAAGGTCGCGCGAGACGACGACCAGCTGGCCGTCGCGCGAGCCGTCCTTGTAGGTGGCAAGTTTCATGTTTGTGGCCAAAGTCGCTCGGAGCGACGCTACTAAACTCGGATTGAGCGGGTCGGGCGGCAGTGTACCGAGATGAACCTTGCGACCTGTATCGCTTCCAAGCTCAAGGCTTCCGCCAACTCAACCCCATGCCAACCCACACCGCCCCAACCCCTGCCCCGGCGTGGCGTCCCCTGGCGTGGCTGACGGCCCTCGTGGTGGCGGTGCACCTCGCCCTGCTGGGCCTCATGCCGAGTTCCACCAGCACGGATTCGTTGCCCCTTGAAAACAAGTTCATCACCCGAACGATCGTGATCGCGCCGCCGCCCGCGCCGGCGGCCGAAAAACCTGCGCCGCCGGCCCCGCCGCCGCCGAAAGTCGAAGTCAAGCGCCCACCGAAGCCCAAGCCACCTGCGCAGGCCGCGCCGCCGCAGCGCGCTTCGCCCCAACCCGCCCCGAAAGAGGTTCCAGCGCCGGAACCGACGCCGGTCATGGCCGCACCGGACGCCACCGCCACCCAAGCGCGAAGCGACGCGCCGGCGCCACGTGACAGCGCGCCCGCCGGCGAAACCGGGCCGGTCAATTCGGCGGGAGAAGCTGCCAGCGCGGCAGGCGGCGGCCCGAACGGCTCGGGCGCCGGCGCAGGCGCCGTCGTGGGGACCACGCCCACGGCAGTGCACGCCCTGCAGGTGCACGGATCCACCCGTCTGTCTTTCGAACTGCTTGGCCAGCGTGGCCAGCAGCCCTGGAAGGGAGTGTTCGGCGAACTCGTCTGGCTGCAGGACGGCAACCAGTACAACGCCCAGTTGGCGCTCAAAATCCTGTTCAAGACGATTCGCAACCAGACCAGCGTGGGGCGCATCGATGCCAACGGCGTCGCGCCCACGCGCTTTTCGGAAACGCGCAAGACCGAGGTCGCCTCGCATCTGGTGCGCGACGAGGGCAAGGTCGTGTTCAGCACCAACGCCCCCACCGTGCCGCTGCTGCCGGGCGCACAAGACCGGCTCAGCGTGGTGATGCAACTGGGCGCCATGCTCGCGGGCGACCCGGCGCGCTATCCAGAGGGCAGCAAGATCGCCATCCAGACCGTCGGGCCCAAGGACGCGGATGTCTGGATCTTCAATGTCGAAGGAACGGAGCAGATCACCGTTCCGTCCGGGGAATATTCCGTGCGGCGCCTGAGCCGTGCACCACGAAGCGAGTACGACTACAAGCTCGAGCTCTGGTTGGCCCCCGAATTGGGCTACCTGCCGGCGCGCATGCGGCAGACGCAACTCGACGGCGATGTCATCGATCTGCAACTGCGCAGCATTTCTGACCCCTGATCCGGTGAAAAACCGCACGGGAGCGCCGTGGATGGCGTCTTTACGTCGGTTATTCCTACGCGAAGTCGGTCATCCTTGAAACTGGCGCGTTGATTGCTATCTAACCATCATGAATGCCATCGACTACCGGACCTTCAAAACCATGCAAATGCTCTATGACTCGGACTCCTTCGTCGTCGTGCACCTGCAGCCGACCGAAGATGACGTCGCGGTCGCGCCGCATCTGCCGGTGTTGGCCCGTCACGGCTTCGAAATCGTCGACAAGCGCTCCGGCAAGGAGGTTTACCTCGACGGCTCTTGGGCCGAACTCTTCCAGAAGCAGATTGCCGCCTGGCAATTGAACACGCCCACCGAGGAGGAAGTCGAGAACACGCTCGAGGGCTACGCCGAACTGGCGCAGAACCCGGTGCTGATGCACTGACGGCATACTCTCTCCGCAAGTAAGTGGCTGCTTTCTGGCAGCCATTATTTTTTGTGGATTCGCTTTCGTGGCGGGTCTCAGTGGTCGTGGAAGGCGCAACCTGTGGCTGACGCGAAGCACGCTTCCCGACGCACAGGATCGATCGTCATCCACCTTCCGCCTCGCCCTGCATTCGGCGCATAGTGTGGGCCGATGCGCTCGCAGCCCGACTTCACTCACCGCCCCGTCCCCGGCCCAAAGTGGCTGGTCTTTCTGACGATGTTGCTCCTGCTGGCTGGCTGCGCCTCATGGACCGCCCGATCGCCCGCCCCAAGCGACACCGTCACCCGCAAGGTCGACGTCCTGCTCCCCACTGATGTCCTGCTGATCGGCGAGCAGCACGACGCCGCCGACCACCAGCGCCTGGAGCGCGAAACGGTGGAGGCGCTCGCCACGCAGGGCAAACTCGCCGCCCTCGCCATCGAAATGGCGGAACAAGGCAACGACACGAGATACCTCGACGCCTCGGCCAGCGAAGCTAAGGTGCAAACAGCCCTGAACTGGAACGATGCCGGCTGGCCATGGAAGGCCTACGGCCCGGTCGTGATGGCGGCGGTGCAGGCGGGCGTGCCGGTATACGGCGCCAACTTGCCGCGCGAGCGCATGAAGGACGCCATGGAGGACGTGTCGCTCGACGCGCAACTCAACGCCGACGCATTGCAGGCCCAGCAACAGGCGGTGCGCGAGGGCCATTGCGACATGCTCCCTGAAAAGCAGATCCTGCCCATGACCCGCATCCAGATCGCGCGCGACCGCGCGATGGCGCAGACGATCATGAAAGCGCGCGTTCCGGGCAAGACCGTCGTGCTCGTCAGCGGGGCCGGCCACAGCGTGAAGACGCTGGGCGTGCCGCGCCACCTGCCTACCGATGTGCGCGTGCAGGCCGTTCAACTGGCCGCAGGCGACGCACACGCCCAAGCCAGCGCCGCAAGCTACGACGCCGTCTGGCTCACCCCGCCCGTACCGGAGCGCGACTACTGCGCAGAATTCAAGGCCACGCGCCGCTGATCAAAAACGACCGCGGCGTGCAGCCCGCGGCCCATCAGGCGTTCTTCTTGATCGAATCCGCCAGCGTGTTGACCAGCGTGTCGATGTGCGACTTCTCAACTATGTACGGCGGCGCGATCACCAGCACGTCACCGGCCGGGCGCACCAGCGCGCCCTTGTGGAAGCAGTCCAGGAAGATGTCGTAGGCGCGCTTGCCCGGCAAGCCGGCGATGGGCGCCAACTCGACCGCCGCCGCCAGGCCCAGGCTGCGAATGCCGATGACGTTCGGCAGCCCCTTGAACGTGCTGTGGAAGGCATCGCCCAGCACCTTGCCCATTTCGCCGGCGCGCGAGAACAGTCCCTCTTGCTTGAAGAGGTCGAGTGTCGCAATCGCCGCCGCGCACGCCACCGGGTGGCCCGAGTAGGTGTAGCCGTGGAAGAACTCCACCACGTGCTCCGGCGCGTTGGTGTTCATCATCGCGTCGTACAGCTTGTCGCGGCAGATCACGCCGCCCAGCGGAATCACGCCGTTGGTCACGCACTTGGCGAAGTTCAGCATGTCGGGCACCACGCCGAAATAATCCGACGCGAAATTGGTGCCCATGCGTCCGAAGCCGGTGATGACCTCATCAAAAATCAGCAGGATGCCGTGCTTGTCGCAGATCTCGCGCAGCTTCTGCAGGTAGCCCTTGGGCGGCAGGTACCAGCCCGCCGAGCCCGCCACCGGCTCCACGATGATCGCCGCCACGTTGCTCGGGTCGTGCAGCGGCAGGATGCGTTGCTCCAGGTCGGCCAGCGGGTCTTCGTTCCACACCGGCTCCTGGTTGTGGATGTAGGCGTTGTTCACCGGGTCGTGAATGAAGCGCATGTGGTCCACGCGCGGCAGGAAGGCCGAGCCGAACACCTTGCGATTGCCCGGAATGCCGCCCACCGACATGCCGCCGAAGCCCACGCCGTGGTAGCCCTTCTCGCGGCCGATGAACAGGTTGCGGTGGCCCTCGCCGCGCGCGCGGTGGTAGGCCAGCGCCACCTTCATCGAGGTGTCGGCCGCTTCACTGCCGGAATTGCAGAACAGCACCTTGTTCAGGTCGCCGGGCGCCATGGCCGCGATCATCTCGGCCGCCTTGAAGGCCTGGTCGTTGCTCACCTGGAAAGCGGTGGCGTAGTCCAGCGTGTCGAGTTGCTTCTTGATCGCCTCGTTGATCTGCTTGCGGTTGTGGCCCGCGCCGACGCACCACAGCGACGAGATGCCGTCGATGACCTTGTTGCCGTCGTGCGTGGTGAATTCCATGCCGTCGGCAGCCACGAAGACGCGCGGGTCTTTCTTGAAGGCGCGGTTGGGGGTGAAGGGCAACCACTGGTTGTCCATGCTGAAATCGTTGTAAGCCATGAATTCGCTCCTGTGCGGCAAGCTGTTCGAGCCACACATTCTGGCACTGCAAACGCTTTCAGGCGGAAAAGGTGCCGGGCAGCGGGATGCGGGGTTCGGCGGGGGTATTGACCGGCCGGCGCACCCGTCGGCGCGCCCCTGCGACAATCACCGCCCTTATGACCTCCGCGTACATCCTCACCCTTTCCTGTCCCGACCGAACCGGCATCGTGCACGCCGTTTCCGGCTTTCTGCTCGAACGTGGCGGCAACATCGAAGAGGCAGCGCAGTACAACGACCACGACACGGGCCTGTTCTTCATGCGCGTGCGCTTTGCCTGCGGCGACCACGACGAGGTTGCCCTGAAGTCGCAGCTCGAGGCCTTTGCCACGCCCTTCCACATGAACTGGAAGCTTCACGCCGCCACGCAGCCGATGAAGACGGTCATCCTGGTCAGCAAGGAAGGCCACTGCCTGAACGACCTGCTGTTCCGCTGGAAGAGCGGACTGCTGTCCATCGACATCGGCGCCATCATCTCGAACCATCGCGAGTTCTATCAACTGGCGGCCAGCTACAACGTGCCTTTCCACCACATCCCGGTGACGGCCGCGACCAAGGCGCAGGCGGAGGCGAAGCAGTTCGAGATCATCCAGGAAGAAGGCGCCGAACTCGTGGTGCTCGCGCGCTACATGCAGGTGCTGAGCAACGACCTGTGCGCCAAGCTGGAAGGCCGCGCCATCAACATCCACCACTCCTTCCTGCCCAGCTTCAAGGGCGCCAAGCCCTACTACCAGGCCCATGACCGTGGCGTGAAGCTGATCGGCGCCACCGCGCACTACGTGACGGCCGACCTGGACGAAGGCCCGATCATCGAGCAGGACGTGGCGCGCGCCGACCACACCGACACGGTCGAAAGCCTCACGGCCCGCGGCCGCGACACCGAAAGCCAGGTGCTGGCGCGTGCGGTGAAGTGGCACAGCGAGCACCGCGTGCTGCTCAATGGGCACAAGACGGTGATCTTCAAATAGTCGCCGGGCTCCCATGGACCGCGAGCCCCTCACCTGCACCATGGAAAGGCGTAGTGCTCACGCATGAACGGATTGCGCGGTCTTGCCTGGTTGCTGGTGTGCCAGTCCGTTGGCGAGGTGCTGACCCGGGCCTTTTCGCTGCCCTTGCCCGGCCCCGTGGTGGGCCTGATGCTGATGCTCGTGGCCTTGCGGTTCCCGCGGGTGCGCGAGCCGGTGGGCGAATGCGCGAACTTCCTGCTCTCGCATCTTTCGCTGCTCTTCATCCCCGTCGGGGTCGGCGTGATGACGCACTTGGCGTTGCTGGCGCAGTACGGGGGACGCATGCTTTTCGTGATCGCGGTGTCCACATGGATCGGCCTTGGCGTGACGGCGGCCGTGCTGTGGTGGCCCCGGCCCGCATCGAGGGAAGGCTGAACGCATGCCCCGCTTCGTCGAACTCTGGATCTACCTCTCGGCCTCGCCGCTCTTCGGACTCACGGCAACGCTGGTGATGTACCTGCTGGCGCAGGCGACCTACGTCCGGTTGGGCGGCGCACCCTGGGCGAATCCGGTGCTGTGGTCTGTCGTCGTGCTGGCCGGTGGCTTGCTGGCGACGGGAGTCGACTACCCGACCTACTTTGCCGGCGCGCAGTTCATCCACTTCCTGCTCGGGCCCGCCGTCGTCGCGCTGGCGTGGCCGCTGTGGCAGCGCCGGGTCGAGTTGCGCGAGCGCTTCGGTCGCATCGTGCTCGCGGCCCTGCTGGGTGGCGCGGCGGCCAGCGGGTCGGCGCTGGCGCTGGGATGGGCCGTCGGACTGCCGCACGACGTCGTGCTGTCGCTGGCGCCGAAGTCGGTCACGGCGCCGGTCGCCATGGGCATTGCCGAAAAGATCGGCGGCATTCCGGCACTGTCGGCCGTCTTCGCGGTGCTGACCGGGATGATCGGCGCGCTGACGGGCAAGTACCTCTTCGACCTCATGCGCATCTCGACCGATCCGGCCGGCTTTGCGGCGCGCGGATTTGCCCTGGGGACGGCGTCGCACGGCATCGGCGCGGCGCGATCGCTGCAGGTGGATCCGAATGCCGGCGCCTACGCCGGACTGGCGTTGGGCATGCAGGTGGTGCTGGCGGCGCTTTTGATGCCGCTGGTGTTTCGGCTGTTTTGACGTCAATTGGGCCACATGAAAGCGACCTCCACTCCCTCCGTTCGAGTCGATCAAGCCGAATTTGTATCGCGAGCTCTTCGTTCGCTTGCGGACGCGAAGCAGTCCGGCGCGTACGTCGAGGCTGCCGATGTGATGGACAAGCTCAGGAAGAAGTTGGCCGCAGCGGCAAAACGCCAACCGCCCGTCCGCTGAGCACCACGCTTTTCACCCTTCAGCTGCCGCAAGGCCGGAGATGATTCGTTCGTCCGCGAACTGGTGATTCCGTTCGGCAAGAGCGGCTACGTCGCGCTATTCGAAATCGTCTCCCGGGAGACCGTGGTCATCGCTGCGATCCGCCATCAGCGCGAAGACGACTACCACTGAAATTCGGATTCCGGCGACCATCTTGCGTTTCGCGCCCCGCGCCACCAACTGTGGCACTTACGTCGAAAGCAAAGACATGGGTGACCGACCAAACTTCCCCGGGCAGCCGGCAGCGGCACAGCCTGACGACGACAGCCTTCTCCTCGATGCCTATTCCGAGGCGGTCGCATCGACCGTGGAGCAGGTGCAGGACGCGGTGGTGTATATCGCAGCCCACAAGACCGGTGGGCGCGGCCGGCAAAGCGGTGCGGGCTCCGGCTTTCTCTTCACCCCCGACGGGTACCTGCTGACCAACAGCCACGTGGTGCACGGCGCCACCTCCCTGGAGGTGATGCGGCCCGACGGCACGCGCAGCGACGCCCAGCTGGTCGGCGAAGACCCCGCCACCGATCTGGCGGTGCTGCGCATCGGCGCCAGCCGCTCGCTGCCGCACGTGGTGCTGGGCGACTCGTCCCGGCTGCGCGTCGGGCAGGTGGCCATCGCCATCGGCAATCCGCTGGGTTTCAACCACACGGTGACCAGCGGCATCGTGTCGGCGCTGGGAAGATCGCTGCGCTCGAACGCCGGCCGGATGATCGACAACGTGATCCAGACGGACGCGGCGCTCAACCCCGGCAATTCGGGCGGCCCGCTGCTGGACACGCGGGGTCGGGTGATCGGCGTCAACACAGCGATCATTCCGGGCGCGCAGGCCATTTGCTTTGCGGTGGCGGTGAATTCGGCCAAGTGGGTGGTGACCCAGTTTTTCACGCACGGCCGGGTGCGCCGGGCGTACATCGGGCTGTCGGGGTCCACGGTGCCGATGTCGCGACGCGTGGCGCGCGTGCTGGCGGTGGAGCAGGAAAGCTGCGTTCGCGTGACCGAGGTTCAGCCCGATTCGCCCGCGGGCCGCAGCGGCTTGCGCGCCGACGACCTCATCGTCGGCATCGACGGTGCGCCGGCCCGCACGGTCGATGACTTGCAACGGTTGCTCGACGAGTCGCGCATCGGCAAGCTGTGCGTGCTGCGCATCCTGCGGGGCGCGCAGGCGCTTTACCTGCAGGTGACCCCGGCCGAGGCGCGCCGGGACTGAGCGTTTACCCCGAATTTGTTCGCGGGCGGCGCCGTGCGCGTCAATTGACGGTTGCGGCGAACGAACGCCGGATCGACACTGCGCATCTTCCAGAGACAAGAAGAGGCGGCCCCATGTTGACGCTGATCGAAAACGCGCTCGTCTGGGATTCGGAACGCACGGAGCGCCAGGCGGCGGACGTGCTGGTGGACGGCCAGCGCATCGCGCAGGTCAACGGCCGCCGCGGCGCCCTGCGCGACCAGGCCAAGGCCATCGACCGCATCGTCGATGGCACAGGCTGCACGCTCATGCCGGGCATGGTCGAGGGCCACTGCCACCTGTCCTTTACCGCGCTGGCCAGCAACGCCGACGTCGGCAACATCCCGCCGGAAGACCACACCCTGGCCTCCGCCGCCAACGCGACGCTGCTGCTGCGACACGGATTCACCAGCGCCTTTTCGGCCGCGTCAGCACGCATGCGCATCGACGTGGCCTTGCGCAACGCGATCGATTCGGGCCAGCTGGCGGGGCCGCGCCTGCGTGCCGCCAGCCCGGAACTCACAGTGACGGGCGGGCTGGGCGATGAAGGCCAGATGCATCAAGACCGCACGGGCTTCGGCCTGGTGGTCGACGGGCCCATGGCGATGCGGCAAGCCGTGCGCACCTGCGTGCGCGAAGGCGTCGACAACCTGAAGATCAATATCTCGGGCGACCAGTTCGTGCCGCACGCGCTGGCCGAACAAACGCCCTTGTGCGTGGACGAACTCGACGCCTTCATGGAGATTGCGCGCAAGTACGGCAAGACCACGGTGGCGCATGCGCGCTCCAGCGAGAGCGTGAAGCTGGCGGTGCGGGCGGGCATCGACTGCATCTACCACTGCGACTACGCCGACGGCGAGGCGCTCGACCTGCTCGAGGCACACAAGGACAAGCTGTTCGTCGGCCCGGCCTTCGGTCTGCTGCACAACGCCTTCATTGAACACGAGAAGTTCGGCCTGCCGCGTGAGACGGTCGAGCGCATGAAGCTGGCGCACAAGTTCGAGAGCTGCGTGTCGACCTATCAGCAACTGCGTCGCCGGGGCGTGCGGATCGTGGTGGGCGGCGACTACGGCTTCACCATCACGCCGATGGGGACCAACGCGCGGGACATTGCGCATTTCGTGAACTACCTCGGCTTCACGCCGGCCGAGGCGCTGCGCAGCGCCACCACCGTCGGCGCGGACCTGATGGGCTTGGGCGACGAACTGGGGCTGGTGCGCGAGGGCTATCTGGCGGATCTGCTGCTGGTGAAAGGGGACCCGCTGGCAGATGTGAGTCTGTTGCAGCACCAGGGCAACCTGGGGATGGTGATGAAGGGCGGGGTGATCTATTCCTGAGCGATCAAGCGCTCCCACGAGAGCGTTCAAGCCGCTTAGGCGTTCTCACCGGAACGCTAAACCATCAACCCACGCTGACCGCCTCCCAACTCAACCCATGCTTGCCAAGGTACTTGCGCAGCCTGTCCGCGTCATTGACCACGCTGCGCTGCGTGCGTGACGCGTTGAACAACTGGCGCCCCGCATCTGACAGCGTGCGCGCCTGCCGGCACACGCGCAGCACCGCTTCAAGTTGCAGGCGGTCGAACAGGTCGAGCGCCGCATCGCGCCCGGGGCCGAGCAAGGCGGCGACGTCGACGCCTTGCGCAGCAGCCATGGCCGCCCGCGGCGCCGCGCGCTGCCACAACCAGCGCAAGCGCGCTATTTCGGCCTCGACCAGCGCGACCGTGATGCGTCCGCCATCGGCCAGCGTCGCCAGCCGCGTCACGCTGGCGGAGAGGTCGCGGAAGTTGCCGCTCCATGGCGCGTCACCGCTCTGCGCGAATCGCAGGTACGCAGCGCGCGCCTCGACGTTGAAGCGCACGACGCGGCTGGTCTCGCTCGCGTACAGCGAGAGCAGATGCTCCACATTCGGCTCGATGTCCTCGGGCCGCTGCGCCAGCCCCGGCAGCGCGTAGGTCCACAGGTTGATGCGCGCAAACAGGTCATCGCGAAAGCGCCCGGCGGCCACTTCCTCGCGCAGGTCGCGATTGCTGCCCGCGATGAGTTGGAAGTCGCTCGCCACCTCGCGGTCGGCGCCCATCGGAAAGAAGCGCTTCTCCTCGATGGCCTTGAGCAGCATGGCTTGTTCGTCAAGTCCGAGTTCGCCGATCTCGTCCAGGAACAGCACGCCTTCGTGCGCGGTGCGCAGCAGCCCGGCGCGCTCGGTGGCCGCGCCGGTGAAGGCGCCCTTCTTGTGGCCGAACAGCGTGGACGCCGCGCCGTCGCCACGCAAGGTGGCGCAGTTGACCTCGACGAATGCGCCAGCCCCCACTTGTCGTCGCGCCTTCTTCAGCTCGAACATGCGCCTCGCCAGAAATGACTTGCCCGCGCCGGTCGGCCCGACCAGCAGGATGGGCGCGCGCGAGCGCACCGCGACGTGCTCGATTTCCTCGATGAGCGCGTTGAAGCGCGCGTTGCGCGTGGCGATGCCGCTTTTCAGGAACGCGACCGCGTCCTGCTGCTCGGCGTCGAAGCGCCGCGCGATGGCGTCGTAGCGCGACAGGTCGAGGTCGATCAGCGCCACGCTGCCGGGGTCGCCCGCGACCTGCCGCCGCGGCGGCGAGCTTTGCGCCAGCACGCCGGGAATGACGCGCGACTCCGACAGAAGGAACATGCAGATCTGCGCGACGTGCGTGCCGGTGGTGATGTGCGCCCAGTACTGCTCGCGCTCCGTGTCAAAGGCGTAACCGCGCGCCCAGTCGAAGAGGCGCGAATAGACCTCGCCGAAATCCCACGGGTCGGTGATGTCCATCACGACCAGATTCACCGTTGTCTCGGGCGAGATGCTCGCCAGGTCGGCCTTGACCAGTTCGCCCAGCGCGAGGTGGTTGCGCGTGCAGATGAGTTCGAGGCGGTGGATGACCTTGTCTTCGTGCTGCGCCAGCGATACCGTCGGCCGCCATTTTTCCCAGCGGCCGGCGCCACGGCCGGCGTCGAGTTGGGTGCCGAGGAAGCCGATGACGACGATGGGTTTCATCTGGTACTGAATAAAAGGCTAGCGATTATTCTAGTCATCACTAAATGAGCAATGCATCCAGAATCCTTCGTTCAAGGCAAACTCCCATGCAAATCAACGACTTGCGAGCAATCCGGATTCACACTCCCTCGCTGGCACGCTCCTCGCGATATCAAGGCAAGCGCCGTGTGGCGTGAGTCGGGGGAAGGCGCAGACTGGCGTCTTCCCCGAACGACCCGCAGAGGGAACAAGACATGGAAACGAACAACTACAAGCTGCATGAAGTCGAGCACGGCGTCCCCGTCAAGATGTGGACGCGCGGCGTGCCCGTCGAGGCCGAGGCACAGGCGCAACTGGAGAACGCAGCGCGCCTGCCCATCGTGTTCAAGCACATTGCGGCCATGCCCGACGTGCACTACGGCATCGGCGCCACCGTCGGCTCGGTCATCCCGACCTTCAAGGCCATCATCCCAGCCGCCGTCGGCGTGGACATTGGCTGCGGAATGATGGCGTGCAAGACCACGCTCAACGCGCGCGACCTGCCCGACAACCTGGGCCCGCTGCGTTCGGCCATCGAAAAGGCCGTGCCGCATGGCTCGAACCCCAAGCGCATGGGTCGCGACAAGGGTTCATGGGAGACGCCGCCCGACGAAACCGACGTTGCATGGGCCGCGCTCAAGCACGAGTTCGACGTGATCTGCGAGGACTACCCGCGCCTTGCGAACACCAACAACTACAAGCACCTGGGAACGCTCGGCACCGGCAACCACTTCATCGAGGTCTGCCTGGACGAAGCGGGCGCCGTGTGGTTCATGCTGCACTCCGGTTCGCGCGGGGTGGGCAACGCCATCGGCACCCACTTCATCGAACTCGCGAAGAAGGATGCCGAACTGCACCAGCGCAACCTGCCCGACCGGGACCTGTCGTACTTCGAGGAAGGCTCGCAATACTTCGGCGACTACGTGCGTGCCGTGGGCTGGGCGC
The DNA here is from genome assembly GCF_030317105.1 of Variovorax brevis. Classification (GTDB taxonomy): domain Bacteria; phylum Pseudomonadota; class Gammaproteobacteria; order Burkholderiales; family Burkholderiaceae_C; genus Variovorax; species Variovorax brevis. The sequence continues at coordinate 167,082 of NZ_JASZYG010000009.1, read as the reverse complement.
AGAAGTTCGCGCGTGCCAATCGCGAAGTGATGATGCAGCGCGTGATCGGTGCCGCACGCAAGGTCATCGCCAAGCCTTTCGAGGCGCACGTGGAAGCGGTGAATTGCCACCACAACTACGTGAGCCGCGAGACGCACTTTGGCGAAGACGTGCTCGTGACGCGCAAGGGCGCGGTGAGCGCCAAGCTTGGCGAACTGGGGATCATCCCCGGCAGCATGGGCGCCAAGAGCTTCATCGTCCGCGGCAAGGGCAACCCGGAAAGCTTCATGAGCTGCAGCCACGGCGCAGGTCGCAAGATGAGCCGCACCAAGGCGAAGAAGATGTTCACCATCGCGGACCAGATCGCCGCCACCGAAGGTGTCGAATGCCGCAAGGACGCCGATGTGATCGACGAGATCCCGATGGCCTACAAGGACATCGACGCGGTGATGGAAGCTCAGAAGGACCTGGTGGAGGTGGTGTACACGCTCAAGCAGGTGGTGTGCGTGAAAGGATGAGCCAGGCATGCTGACGCTGACGTTTCTTGGAACCTCTTCGGGCGTTCCCACGCGTCAGCGCAACGTGACGGGCCTGGCCGTTCAAACGTCCGCTGGCGCCGACTGGTTCCTGGTCGACGCCGGCGAGGGCACGCAGCAACAGTTGCAGCACACGCGACTGTCGCTGAACGACCTGGCCGCCATCTGCATCACCCACGTGCACGGCGACCATTGCTACGGCCTGCCGGGCCTGCTTGCGAGCGCCGGCATGGCGGGACGCAAGCGCCCGCTGACGCTGATCGCACCGCCGCCGGTGTGGGACTGGCTGAACGCCACGCGCGCCTGCACCGACCTGCAGCTGGCATATGAAGTGACGCACGTCGATGTCGACTCAGCTTCGACGCTGTGGGCAGCGCCGGGCGTTCGCATCGAAGCCCACCCGCTGCGCCATCGCGTGCCGAGCCATGCCTACAGCGTGCAGGTCGAGAGCCGTCGCATCAAGCTGGACGTGGACGCACTGCACGCCGTCGGCTTGCCGCCCGGCCCGCAAAGGAAGGCCTTGCAAAGCGGCGAGGACGTGACGCACGCCGGGCGCGTGCTGCGCAGCGAGGACTTCGCCACGCACCAGACGCAACGCGTGCGCGCCGTGATCGGCGGCGACAACGCGGATGTTTCCCTGCTGGGCGAAGCGTGCAAGGACGCGCAGTTGCTGGTGCATGAAGCGACCTACACGCAGCCCGTGCTGGACAAGGTCGGCCCCGGCCCGATGCACAGTTCGGCGCGACAAGTGGCCGCGTTCGCGCAGGCGATCGGACTGCCCAACCTCGTGCTCACGCACTTCAGCCCCCGGTATCACAACCCCGAGGGGCTGGCGGAGCTGGAGGCCGAGGCACGTTCGCAATACCCAGGCGCGCTGTGGCTGGCCAAGGACTTCGATGTGTATGACCTCGATGCGGCCGGCGTGCTGAATCGCCGGGAGACCCTTTCATGAACGAGACAAGAGAATTCATTCAATCCGCGCATCCCATCGACGACAGCATGCGCGCACAGGTCATGACCGCGCTCGCCCGGATCGAGCAGGAACATGACATCACCGTGCTGTTCGCGTGCGAATCGGGCAGCCGCGGCTGGGGCTTTGCGTCGCCGGATAGCGACTACGACGTGCGCTTCATCTACGTGAACCGCCTGCCGTGGTACCTCAGCGTTTCTCCCCGGCGCGACGTGATCGAGGTGCCCATCAGCGGCGATCTGGACATCAACGGATGGGACCTGCGCAAGGCGCTGGGCCTGATGCGCGAATCGAATCCGACGCTGCTTGAATGGTTGCGCTCGCCCGTCGTTTACCGCGAGGAGGCCACGGTCATGCCCGCCTTTCGCGCCTTGTCGGAAGCGGCCTTTTCCAGGGTGCGGGGTTGGCACCACTACGCGTCGATGGCAAAGAAGAATTTTCGCGAGCATCTGCAACATGACGTGGTGCGCTACAAGAAGTACCTCTATGTGCTGCGTCCGCTGCTGGCCGCACGCTGGGTGCGGCATCGCCCGGGCGTGCCGCCGATGCGCTTTGCCGAGCTTGCGCTGGGCACGCTCGACACGCAGGCCGATGCCGCGCTCATCGCCGAGATCAACGCCTTGCTCGACGTGAAGATGCGCGCAGGCGAGGCCGCCACCAGCCCGCGCTGGCCGCTGATCCATGCGTTCATTGAAGGCGAGCTGGCCGTGAATGCGGCTGAGCCGGTGCAATCGCAGGAGCCGCGCGACACCTCGGCGCTGGATGCCTTCCTGCACGAGACGGTGCTGCGTTTCGACAGCCCACATTCCAGGACATGACAGAAGAAGAAGTAGACATGATCGAACTCGACGGATCCCAGGGCGAAGGCGGCGGGCAGATCCTGCGCACGGGCCTGGCGCTTTCCATGGTCACGGGCCAGCCGCTTTGCATCGAACACATCCGCGCGAAGCGACCCAAGCCCGGCCTGATGCGACAACACCTCGCCTGCGTGCTCGCGGCATCGCAAGTCAGCGGCGCGCAAGTCGAAGGGGCCGAACTGGGCTCGCAGGCCCTGCGCTTCGTACCCGGACGCGTGCGCGCCGGCGACTACCGATTCGCCATCGCCAGTGCCGGCAGCTGCCTGCTGGTGCTGCAGACCGTGCTGCCCGCGCTGCTTCTGGCGGATGGTCCCAGCCATGTTCAACTGAGCGGCGGCACGCATAACCCGATGGCGCCGCCCTTTCATTTCCTGCAGCGTGCCTATGCGCCGCTGGTGAAGCGCATGGGCGCCCAACTCCAACTCACGCTTCGTCGTTGCGGCTTCTACCCGGCGGGCGGCGGCGAGGTCGAGGCGTCCATCCATCCGCCAACGGGGGCGCTGCTGCCCTTTGGCCTGCTGTCGCGCGGCGCCAGCCAGTCCGCGTTTGCCGAATGCCTGGCGCCCGGCCTCGCGCGCAATGTCGCCCGACGCGAGCTCGATGTGCTCGGCCAGGCCATGGGCTGGTCAGGCGATCAGCTGCGCGTGGGCGAGCAACGCCAGAACGAAGGCCCCGGCAATGCGCTGATCGCGACGCTCGGCTACGAGCGCGTCACGGAAGTGTTCTGCTCGCTGGGCGAGCGCGGCGTGAGTGCCGAAGAAGTGGCACGCCGGCTGGTGGCCGAAGTGCGTGCGTATCAGGCGAGCGAAGCCGCGGTGGGCGCGCACCTGGCCGATCAGCTCGCGCTGTTGATGGGCCTCGCGGTGTGGCAATCAGGCGGCACCGCGGCCTTCACCTGCAGCGAGTTGACCGAGCACACACGCACGAATTGCGCCGTCATCGAGCGCTTCCTGCCGGTTCGATTTTCACTGGCGCCGGAGGGCGCGCACTTTGTGGTGAAGGTGGCGTCGCTCGCGACAGCCTGAGGTCAATCAGCCCACGCGGTCATGCCGGCGAAACGTCCATGCAAGAATCGCCAGCTTGCAATTCACACCAATTTCCGACCCCCACTTCTACGCCGCCGCGGTGCCCGCCGTGCTCCTGCTGGGCATCAGCAAGAGCGGCTTCGGCGCCGGCTTTGGCTCCCTTGCGGTTCCCATGATGGCCCTGGCCGTGACGGTGCCCGAGGCGGCGGCCATTCTCATGCCGGTCTTGCTGCTCATGGACCTGCTGGGCATCGCCGCCTTCCGGCGTGACTTCGACAGGCAACTGCTGATGTTCCTCATCCCATGTGGACTGGTGGGCACGGTCATTGGCACGGTGCTCTTCCGGGTGCTGTCGCCGCACGCTGTGGCGGGCATCGTCGGTGTGTTCACCCTGCTGTTCCTGGCGCAGCGGGTGGCGTTTCCGCCTCGACGCGATTCGGCGCCACCCTCGCGCGTGACGGGTGGCGTGCTCACCGTCATCTCGGGCTTCACCAGTTTCATCGCACACGCGGGCGGTCCGCCGGTCAACGCCTACGTCATTCCGCTGCGGCTGACGCCGGTCGTTTTCACGGCGACGATGGCGTACTTTTTCTTTATCGTGAACCTGAGCAAGTGGGTGCCCTACGCGTGGCTCGGCCTGCTCGACTGGCGCAACCTGGCGACCTCGCTGGTGCTGCTGCCGCTGGCGCCGATTGGCGTGTGGATCGGCGTGCGCATTGCGCGGCGCATCAGCGCGGTCTGGTTCTATCGCCTGCTTTACGTCGGCATGCTGCTGACGGGGCTCAAGCTGGTGTGGGACGGACTGATCGCCTGAGGGCGTCGTCGCGCGTCACGGGGAACGGTCCGGCGTTGCCAGCACCTGCGCGCATGGCAGTGTTGGCAGTTGTGCGCGGGCCATCAGCACGCTCGCCTCGATCGCCCTGAGGGCAATCGGGTCGCTCGCGGCCAGGATCGACGTGAGCTGCGCGAGCGGCAGACCTACGGATTCCAGGCATAAGGTGCGCCAGGCCCACGGCAGGGCTTCGTCCTGCGCAGTGCGCACCAGGGTGTGCAGCGTGCGTGCATGCACGCGGGCGGCGGGCTGGATGCCGCTGATCGCCACCTTCGATCCCATGTCCACGTACATGCGCACGCAGTCTGGGTGGTGGGCGCAGAGGCCGCAGCGCACGTGCATCTGCAGCTGGTTCCAGCGCCGCAGGTACATGGCCGCGTCGGAGTCGGAGTGGATTGGTTGCACTGGGGCTCCCGTCATGCAGTGAATGGCGCTCCGTCTTGCCGGACGCGTCGATGTAGTGGTTCGAACTTTCCATGCATTCTAATGAGAATGCTTCTCATCAACAACAAGACGCCTGACCTCCGACCGAAAACCCATGCCATCACTAATTCTTCAGTAACAATTGCAATGAGAGTCGTTATCATTTGCAATTATTTTTTAAATCCCCTCTGAAGGACACCGATGACGACAACTTTCGTGCGCCGGCAGGGCCCTGCCCTGTTGGCGGGCTGCCTTGCGATCTATCTCCAGCAAGGCGCATTGGCGCAGACATCCGCCCCGGCCTCCCTTCCCGAGGTGCGCGTGGACGCCAACGCCGTGGCCGAGACCGCGACCACGCCGGTGGTCGGCTACCGCGCCAGGAACGCCGCATCGGCCACGAAGACCGACACGCCCTTGTCGGAAACACCGCAATCCATCACCGTGATCACGCGCGACCAGATGATCGACCAGGGCGCCACGAACCTGCAGGACGCCCTGAACTACGCCACCGGCGTGCGCTCGGACGCCTACGGCCTGGATTCGCGCTCCGACGGCTTCCTCGTGCGCGGCGGCTTTCCCGATGAATACCTGGACGGCTTGCGCAAGAACTTCGACTACTACCAGAGCAACGGCCGCACCGACCCCTACACGCTCGAACGCATCGAAGTGCTGCGCGGCCCCTCGGCCATGCTGTTCGGCCAGGGCAGCACCGCGGGCGTGGTCAACATGGTCAGCAAGCGGCCGCAACCCGAGGCGCAGAGAGAAGTCGGCGTGGAGTACGGCAGTTGGAACCGCAAGCAGATCCAGGCCGACCTGACCGGGCCCCTCACCGACGATGGCCAATGGCTCTATCGCCTGATCGCCGTCGCCCGCGATGCCGACACGCAAGTCGACTACGTGCGCGACGACCGCCAGCTCATCGCGCCATCGCTGACGTGGCGCCCGAGCGGCATGACGACGCTCACCTTGCAGGCGCTCTACCAGAAAGACAAGACAGCCTCGACCAACCAGTTCTTCCCCTGGCAAGGCATGATCATCCCGACGCCCAGCGGCCTGCTGCCCACCAGCCGCTTCATCGGCGAGCCTGGCTATGACCGCTACAACACCGAGCGAACGACTGCCGGCTGGCTCTTCGAACACCGCTTCAACGAGAACTGGGCCGTGCGCCAGAACCTGCGCTACACCCACAACGACGTCGACTACACCGGCTTTTACGGCGATTCGTTCACCGTGCCCGGCGGCTGGGCGGGCGACCCGATCAACCAGCGGCTGTTCGGCCGCTTCTGGGATTCGAGCATCAACAAGGTCAACATGTGGACGGCCGACCAGAACGTCGAAGGCAAGTTCAGGACCGGCCTTGTCGAACACCGCCTGCTCACCGGCGTCGATTTCGCCACCTATGCGTTGAAGCGCCGCTCGGCTTCGGACTTGCCCATCTACTACGCCCCGTTCGGCAACCAGCCGCTCATCGATGCCTTCGCGCCGGTCTACGGCCAGCCCTTCCCGACGCAGGAGCTGGTCGACTCGCCCAAGTCGACGCAGCGCCAGTACGGCATCTACGTGCAGGACCAGATGGCCTTCGACAAGAACTGGCTCCTGACCCTGGGCGTGCGCTATGACAACGTCACCAACAGCCTGGCCGGCAGCGAGGACGAAAAGAGCAACGCCACGAGCAAGCGCTTCGCCTTCATGTACGCCGCGGACAACGGCATCTCGCCGTACATCAGCTATGGCGAATCCTTCACGCCCGTCGCCGGACTCGACCAGAACGACCAGCGCTTCACGCCGCAAAAGGGCAAGCAGTGGGAAGCGGGCATCAAGTACATGCCGAGCGATCGACCCATCCAGTTCACGGCCGCTGCGTACGACCTGCGCGAAGACCATCGCCTCGTGCCCGACCCGAACAATCCGATCAACCAGGTGCAGGTCGGCGAGACCAAGACCACCGGCGCTGAACTGGGGTTCATTGCGACGCTGGGCAGTGCCTGGGATCTCATCGCGTCCTACACCTATACCAACGTCGACCAGCAACTCACGCAGGTGCCGAAGAACCAGGCCAGCGTGTGGGCCAAGTACCGCTTTGCGCTGGCCGGACTGCCCGGATTCTCCGTGGGCGCCGGCGTGCGCTACATGGGCCAGTTCACGGACACCCCGGCGCCCGCCACGCCGGCCGTGACGCTGCTCGATGCCATGGTCGCGTACGAAACCGCCAAGTGGCGCTTCGCGCTCAACGTGAACAACGTGACCGACAAGACCTACAACTCCGTGTGCCTGGCGCGTGGTGACTGCTGGTATGGTGCGCGGCGCAATGCGATTGCCAGCGCGAGCTATCGATTCTGACCTTCCGACTGTTTGAGGAGTACCCGTCATGAACAGCCGACGAATCAAGACCTGGGCCTGGGTTCACAAGTGGAGCAGCCTGGTCTGCACGGTCTTCATGCTGCTGCTATGCATCACGGGGCTGCCGTTGATCTTCCACCACGAGATCGGGCACCTGCTGGGCACGGAGGTCGAGGCGCCGAAGATGCCGGCCAACACGCCGCGCGCGAGCCTCGACCGGGTGATCGAGGTGGCGCATGCGCTGCATCCGGAGCGCGTCGTGCAGTTCGTCTCGCAGCCGGAAGATGACGACGCCATCTGGTTCGTCACGCTGACGCCGACGCCTGCGCCGACCGATGACTTCAAGAGCGTGGCCGTCGATGCGCGCACGGGGCAGGTACTGGCCCAGCCGAAGTTCGACGAAGGCTTCATGTACGTGATGTTCAAGCTGCACGTCGACCTGTTCGCGGGGCTGCCGGGCAAGCTCTTCCTGGGCTTCATGGGCTTGCTGCTGCTCGTGGCCATCGTGAGCGGCGTGGTGCTCTATTCGCCCTTCATGCGCAAGCTGGATTTCGGCACCGTGCGCCGCGAACGGCGTCCGCGCCTGAAGTGGCTGGACCTGCACAACCTGCTGGGCATCGTGACGCTGGTGTGGGCCTTCACCGTGGGCGCGACCGGCATGATCAACACGTGGGCGGACCTGATCATCAAGTATTGGCAGTACGACCAGCTGAGCGCCATCCTGCAGCCCTACCAGGGCCAGCCCACGGTGCTGGCGGCCGAGCGCGCTTCGGTGCAGCGCTCGCTGGACGTGGCGATGGAGCGCGCGCCGGGCACCAAGCTCTCGTTCATCGCCTTTCCGGGCACTGCGTTTTCGAGCCCGCATCACAACACGGTGTTCCTGCGCGGCAACGAGCCCTTCACCTCGCGATTGCTCCAGCCGGTGCTGGTGGATGCCAAGTCCAACGCCATCACGGCCAGTCCCGCGCTCCCCTGGTACCTGACGGCGTTACTGGTCTCGCAACCATTGCACTTCGGCGACTACGGCGGCATGCCGATGCAGATTCTCTGGGCGCTGCTGGACATCGCCACCATCATTGTCCTGGGCAGCGGGCTCTATCTCTGGTTGAAGCGCAGCAACGCGGCCGCCGCTGCACCGGCGCCAAGAAAGGTGGACAAAGACATCGCCGGCTCGCCCATGCGGCCGGCGACGGAACCCGAGGCGTTGACATGAAGACGAGCACCCACTTCTGGCACCTCTGGGCTTGGCCGCTGGCCATGGGCGTGCTCACCGTCATCGGCCTGATCTCCGCCCTGTTCAGCGACGGCGGTGTGGGCGATGCCCTGGCGTGGGTGGCGCTGGGCATTCCCGTCGGCGTGGGCATCTGGTTCGGCTGGCGCCGCGCTTGACTTCCTCCTCTCCCCTCCGGGGAGAGGTCGGGTGAGGGGCGCCGGGCCTTCGCAATGGGCGCAGGCCATTACCGCCGCATGCCCTTTCCCGCGTAACGGCATGGGTACCAGATGTGCGAGGACTTGGGTGACAAGTCCAGCACAGCTTGGTCGAAGCCTGCAAGGTCGATTCGATCGCCTTGTCGAACAGGTAGGTGCACTGGCGACACGCCATTGCCGGACAGGCCGCGGATCATGGTGCTGCCGGATGCCGATGGCGCCAATCGCAAAACGATGGGCCCTCGCGCGCGCCGCAGGATGCACAATGCCCGCCCCGGTCCGCCTGCACTTCCCACGAGACAAAACCATGATCCGCAAGCTTTTCACCGCCGCCGCGCTGGCGCTGGCCTTTGCCGTCGCACATGCCCAGCCCTATCCGGCCAAGCCCATTCACCTGATCGTGCCTTTCCCGCCGGGCGGCGGCACCGACATCCTGTCGCGCCTCGTCGCGACCAAGCTCACCGAGGTGAGCAAGTGGACGGTGGTGCCCGACAACCGCGCCGGCGCGGGCGGCACCATCGGCATCGCCGAAGCCGCACGCGCGCCGCACACCGGCTACGAGATGGTCATGGGCCAGAAGGACAACATGGTCGTCGCGCCGTGGCTCTACAAGAACCTGAGCTACGACCCCACCAAGGACCTCGTCGCCGTGGCCCACGTGGCCTACACGCCGGTGGTGATCGTCACGCGCACCGAATCGAAGTTCAAGACTTTGCAGGACGTCGTCGCCGCTGCGCGCGCCACGCCCGACACCGTCACCTACGGATCGCCCGGCAACGGCACCACCATCCACCTCGCGGGCGAGATCTTCGGCAGTGCCGCCGGCATCAAGCTGCGCCACGTGCCCTACAAGGGCTCGAACCCGGCCATGATGGATGTGCTGGCCGGCAACGTGGACCTGATGGTGTCCTCGCTGCCCTCGGCCATGAGCCAGATCAAGTCCGGCAAGCTGCGCGCGCTGGCCGTGACCTCCGCCAAGCGGAGCAGCTCGATGCCCGACGTGCCCACCGTCGCGGAACTGGGCTACAAGGACTTCGACGTGAGCACGTGGTACGGCCTGTTCGTGCCGGCCGGCACTCCCAAGGAGGTCATCACGACGGTCAACGCCGAGGTGAACAAGCTGCTGGCCACGCCCGAGATGAAGGCCGCCATCATCGCCCAGGGGGCGGAGCCGCAGGGCATGACGCCCGAGCAGTTCGGCACGCTGCTGAAGAAGGAGTACCTGCAGTGGCGTGACATCGTGAAGGCATCGGGCGCCACCATCGAATAAGGCGGGAGGCCAGCATGAACACCGCACCCAGTTCACCCGGGACGGCGGCATCCCCGCTCTATCCCCCAATCGAACCTTTCGATTCGGGCATGCTGGATGTCGGTGACGGGCATCAGGTGTATTGGGAGCTGTGCGGCAATCCGGAGGGCAAGCCGGCGGTGTTCCTGCACGGCGGCCCCGGCAGCGGTTGCAGCCCGGACCATCGCCGTCTTTTTGACCCGGACAAGTATTGCGTGCTCCTGTTCGACCAGCGCGGATGCGGACGCTCGACCCCGCACGCGAGCCTGGACGCCAACACGACCTGGCATCTGGTCGCCGACATCGAGAAGCTGCGCGAGCAGTTGGGGGCGAAGGCGTGGCTGGTCTTTGGCGGTTCATGGGGCAGCACGCTTGCACTCGCGTATGCGCAGACGCACCCGGAGCGCGTCAGCGAGATGGTGCTGCGCGGCGTGTTCACCGTGCGGCGGGAAGAGCTTCTCTGGTACTACCAGGAAGGTGCCTCGTGGATCTTCCCGGATGAATGGGAAAGCTTCGTCGCGCCCATCCCGCAAGAAGAGCGCCATGACCTCATGGCCGCGTATCACCGGCGCCTGACGGGCACCGACCCAGAGGCCCAAATCGAGGCCGCTGTGGCATGGAGCCGTTGGGAAGGTCGAACGATCACGCTGCTGCCCGATGCAGACGTCGATGCCACACACACCGACCCGCACTACGCGCTGGCGTTCTCACGCATCGAGAACCACTACTTCGTGAACAACGGCTTCTTCGAAGACCAGCAACTGTTGCGCGGTGCCGAAAAACTGCGTGGCATCCCCTGCGTGATCGTGCAAGGCCGCTACGACATGGCGACGCCGGTGAAGACGGCCTGGGAACTGCACAAGGCGTGGCCGGAAGCCAGTTTCCATCTTGTGAACGACGCGGGCCATGCGTTCAAGGAGCCAGGCATCCTGGACCTGCTCATTCGGGCGACGAATGAGTTTGCGATGACCCGGTGAATCATTTGCGCAGCTTGCCAAGGTCGACTGCGGAAGCCATCGCCGCATAGCCTGCCTCGCCCGGGTGAAAGTGGTCGCCGCTGTCAAAGCGCGGATCGAGCATCTGCGGGTCGGCCTTGCTGCGCAGGGCGGCGTCGAAATCGATCACGCCATCGATGGCCTGCCGGCCGCGGATCCAGCGGTTGACGGCCTGGCGCGCGATCTCTCGGCGTTGCGACCATTTGGCCGAACCCTTGAAGGGCAGCAGCGTCCCCAGCATGATTTTCTTGCCGTGCTGGCGCGAGCGATCCATCAAGTCCTTGAGCCCGGCTTCGATCTGCGCCGTGATGGCCATGTCGTTGGGCAAGCCGCCCGAGGCTCGCCCGGCCGACTCGATGGCGGCAATGTCCTCGACACCGATGAGCACGATGACGTGCGTCACGCCGCTTTGCTCCAGCACGTCGCGCTCGAACCGGCCCAGACCGCTGGCGCCCGCGCCCGCTGACAACAAGCTGTTGCCCGCGATGCCGGCGTTGAGCACGGCCACCGCACGGCCGGTGGTGGCGGGGCGTTGTTGCTGCAGGCGCTGGGCAAGGCGGCTGGGGTAGTCGCCCGGCAAGCCGCTGAGCTGAAGCGCGCCTTGCGTGATGCCATCGCCAAAGGCCACCACGACGCTGGCCGGTTCGCGGCTGGCCACGTCCAGCCCTGTGACGAAGGGATTCCACATTGAACGCGCCGCACCATTCCAGGTCGGCGCCATGACCTGGTTGCCGTCGGCGACGCGCGTTCCATTGGGCGGTTGGTGGTGCGCGGTGCCCACCAGCGTCTCGCGGTCGAGGTAAAGGCTCACGGCCAGCGCATCACCGGCCTGCACGGCGAGCGGCGCCGGATCGCTCCACGCCTGGGCGCCGGGCGGGATGGTGACGTCGCGCTTGCCGCCAAAGCGCAGCGACTTCAGCGTGGCGGGCGACATCGCATCGGGCCCGGTGCGCCGCCCTATGCTGGCCGCTGCGAGGTGCAGGGGCGCACTGCCAAAAAGATTGGAAAAGCGAACGCGTACTTGCGCACCGCCCACGCTCGCCTGAATGTCTTCGCGCAGCGTCTGACCATTGAACGAGGGAAAGAAGTTGCCTTGGCCGAGCGGCGCAGCAACGCTGGTCACGTCCTGCGGCGCAGCGGCCCATGTGCCGATCCATTGGGTCTGCGCCCGCGCCGCGCCGGCGACGGCCAGCGCCATGCCCAAGGCGAGTGCGGCAACGCTGCGAGCGGAGAAGTACGCACCCGGCAGTGACATGGCTTCAAAGTGTAAGGGCCGCGCCTTCGCTCGGTGCGCTGGTTTACACGCGGCCGTTCAGGGCTTTCGAACGGGCCAGTCACGCGCAAAAAAGAAAATCCCCGGGGCGCAGGCCCCGGGGATAAATCCACCAGAGGTGGGTGGAGGAGACAACCAATGCAAGCCTTCAGGGCACGCCGCCCCTTGATGACTTGAGGAATGGACACCACGCGCACCGACTTGAACCCGTCGGCTGCGGCGCTGCCGCCCACATGTCCGCTATGGTGCACGGCGCTCGCGCCTTCAGGCGTATCAGGCAGCGCGAAGTTCCGTCTATTCGTTTCAGCGCGTGGCTGGCGCTGCAGGCAGTGGCAAATCAACTGTTACAGGCGCAACCCATTCGCAGCACCTGTCTCCATCACCAGGTGTCGACGAAGGGCGCGGCGGCGGCATGCATGTCGGCCGACGACGCCAGGCCGCGCACCAGCCACGCACGAGTCTCGGCGGGATCGATCACCGCATCGATCTCCAGCGTCTGCGCCATGTGGATCGCTTCGCCGTTCGCGTACTGTTGCGCCACCAGTTTCTTGAACAGCGCATCACGCTCCGCGCCTTCGGCCGTGGCTTCGAGTTCCTTGCGAAAACCCAGCCGCACGGCGCCTTCGAGGCCCATCGCACCAAACTCGCCGGTCGGCCATGCGACGGTGAACACCGGCGCATCGAAGCCGCCCGCCGTCATGGCTTGCGCGCCCAATCCGTAGCCCTTGCGCAGCACCACGGCGAAGTACGGCACGCGCAAGTGCGAGGCCACCATGAACATGCGGCACACATGGCGAACCTGCGCCTGCGCCTCGACCTCGGGGCCGACCATGAAGCCCGGCGTATCGCACAGCGCGACGATGGGCAGGCCATGCGCGTTGCACAACTGCATGAAGCGCGCGGCCTTGTCTGCGGCATCGACATCGATGGCACCGCCGAGGTGGTGCGGGTTGTTGGCCATCAGGCCGACCGGCTTGCCTTCGATGCGCGCGAGCGCAGTGACGATGCCCGCGCCAAAGCCCGCGCGTAATTCCAGCACCGAGCCGGTGTCCGCCACGCCGTGCATGGCGGCGCGCACGTCGTACACGCGAAGGCGGTTCTCGGGCACCGCGTGGCGCAGCAGGCGCTGGTCGGCGCATTGCCAATCGGTGGTCGCGCCCTGGAAGTAGGAGAGGTATTGCTTCGCTGCCGCCACGGCATGCGCCTCGTCCTTGACGAGCACGTCGATGACACCGTTCTTCGACTGCACGCTGCTCGGCCCGATCTGCTCGGGCAAGAAGGTGCCAAGCCCCCCGCCTTCGATCATCGCAGGACCGCTCATGCCGATGTTGCTGGCCTCGGTGGCGATGATCACGTCGGCACAGCCCAGCAAGGCCGCGTTGCCCGCAAAGCAGCGCCCATGCACGATGCCCACCACCGGCACCTTGCCCGATAGCGCAGCGAACTGGCTGAAGGTGTGGTTGTTCAGACCCGCGACGATGGGCATGTCAGTGTCGCCCGGCCGCCCGCCGCCGCCCTCGGCAAAGAGCACCACGGGCAAGCCAAGTTGATGCGCCACGCGCAGCATGCGGTCGGTTTTCTGGTGGTTGCGCATGCCCTGCGTTCCCGCCAGCACCGTGTAGTCGTAGGACATGACCACGCAACGCGATTTCTCTGCGCCGAACTGCTTCGCGTTGACGCTGCCGACACCGGTGATCATGCCGTCAGCGGGCGTGTTGGCGATGAGGTCGTCGAGTGTGCGGCGGCGCGTTTGCGCGGCGATGGCCAGGGCGCCGTATTCGCTGAAGTTGCCCGGGTCGTCGGCGAGGTCGCACAGGTCGGCAATGTTGGCGCGTGCGGTTCGACCGCCTTGTGCATGGCGCTTTGCAACGGCGGCGGGCCGGTTGGCGTCGAGCGTGGGCGCATGGCGATCGATCACCTTCTGCAGGTCTGCGCGAATGGCGTCGGGGTCGTGGGCCTGCACTGCTTCGGCATGCACCGCTTCGGCATCGACCGCTTCCAGCTTCACCAGCGACTGGCCTTCGACCAGATAGTCGCCCGGCGCCGCCAGCAGGGCCACGACGCAGCCGGCGACCGGCGCGTGCAACAGATGCTCCATCTTCATCGCTTCGAGCACGCCCAGTTGCGCGCCGGCGGGCAGCACGTCGCCCACATCGACTTCGAACTGCACCAGCCTGGCGGGCATCGGCGCCTTGACGATGAGATCGTCGCCGTCATCGTCCTCGACGACGGGGCGCGGTGCGGCGTGCGCGGCAACCGCACTCGGCGCGCGCTCGAACTGCGCCGACGCCGCCAGCAGATCGGCCAGGTGGGCCTCGACAAAGCGCGTGTGCACGGCCTGTCGTTCGAACTCGGGCCGCGCGGCGATCGCGCGCAACAGCGGCAGGTTGGTCGCGATGCCTTCGATGCGGCACTCCTCCAGCGCGCGTTGCGAACGGCGCAGCACGTCGGCGAACTGCGACGACGCTGCATGCACGACCAGCTTGGCGAGCAGCGTGTCGTAGTGCGGTGAAGGCGCAAGGCCGGCATAGCCGTGCGTGTCCACGCGCACGCCCGGGCCTGCGGGCATGTCGAAGCGTGCCATCGCACCGCCGGACGGCCGTGCGTTGCCCTGCGCGTCCAGCGTCTCGGCATTGATGCGCCACTGGATCGCAAAGCCGCGCTGCGTGGCCGTGCGTCCAACCTCGATGCCCAGTTGCGCCAGCGATTGGCCCGCAGCCACGCCGATCTGCAGTTGGACGAGGTCCAGCCCCGTGACCGCTTCCGTCACCGTGTGCTCGACCTGCAGGCGCGGATTGGCTTCGATGAAGACGAATGGCAAGGCGCGCGACTGCTCGTCGACAAGGAACTCGAAGGTGCCGAGGCCGCGATAGCCCACGGCCTGCGCCATGCGCAGCGCGGCCTGCGTGATGCGCTCACGCAGCGTGTTGCTCAACGCGGGGCTGGGTGCGATTTCCACGAGCTTCTGGAAGCGACGCTGCAAGGTGCATTCGCGCTCGCCCAGGCTGGCCACCGCGCTCCCGTCGCCGATGACCTGGATCTCGATGTGGCGCGCGTTGAGCATCAGGCGCTCGACGTACACGCCATCGACGCCGAATGCCGCCCTGGCTTCCGAGGTGCAACGCGCGTGCGCCTCGGGCAAGTCCTCCGGCTTGAGCACCGCGCGCATGCCGCGTCCACCACCGCCGCCGATGGCCTTGACCATGACCCCCGCATGTTCGCCGGCCGCTGTCTGCGCCGCGAAGAAGGCCTGCGCCTCCTGCAAGGAAACGGCGCCGGCGCTGCCCGGCATGACGGGCGCATCGCACTGCTGCGCCAGGGCGCGCGCACGGGCCTTGTCGCCGAAGAGCGCGAGTTGTTCGGCAGCCGGGCCGATGAAGGTCAGGCCCGCGTCCGCACACGCTTGCGCAAAGTCCGCGCGCTCGCTCAGGAATCCATAGCCCGGATGCACCGCATCGCACTGCCCGGCACGCGCGATGTCGATCAAGCTCGCGATGTCGAGATACGCAGACGGCCCTGTCGCACCGAGCGCCACCGCCACGTCGGCCAGCTGCACATGCAGGGCCGCTTCGTCGTCACGCGCGTGTACCGCAACACTGCCGATGCCCAAGTCGCGCAGCGCCCTCACGAGTCGAACGGCGATCTCTCCGCGGTTCGCAATCAATACTCTTTTGAATGACACTTCAGCCTTTCAGGGCAAGTCTTTGAGCAGGCGTCGCAGCACCTTGCCCGCGCCCGTGGTGGGCAGCGCATCGATGAAGCTCAGTTGGCGCGGCGCCTTGTAGCTCGCCATGTTGTCGCGCGACCAATCCATGATCGCCTGCGCGTCGACCTGTGCGCCCGCTTTTTTCACGATGAAGGCCTTCACCACCTCGCCCTTGTCCGGGTCCGATTGCGCGATGACCGCCGCTTGAGCGACGGCCGGATGCTTGATGAGAATGGTCTCGACCTCTTCGGGGAACACGCTGTAGCCCGAGACCTTGATCATTTCCTTGAAGCGGCCGATGAAGGTGAGATAGCCATCCGCATCGATCTTGCCCATGTCGCCGGTGTGCACCCAGCCGTTGCGCAAGGTGGCGGCCGTGGCCTCGGGCTTGTTCCAGTAGCCCTTGAAGGTGCCCGGGCTCGTGAGGATGATCTCGCCGATCTCGCCCGTGGGCATCGGGGCTTGCGTGTCGGGGTCGATGATGCGGATGGTCACGCCCGGCGCCGCGATGCCCTGCGTGCCCCAGCGCGGCGCATCGTGCGGCGTGTAGGTGTCGCAGGTGTGCGTTTCGGACAAGCCATACGCGGCCTCAAAGGAAAGGCAGTTCTTTGCGAAGCCCTGCCACTGCCGGGCCAGCGGTTCGGTAAAGGTGATGCCGAAACTCGTGACCGGGTTGCGGCGCAGGCTCGACAGGTTGAAGCGCTTGATGTCGGAGAGCTGCATGACCGCGACGTTCATCGGCGCGATGCTGTACCACCAGGTGACGCGGTAACGGTCTACGGCCTGCAGCACGGCGCGCGGATCGAAGCGATGCAGAAGCACCGAGGTAATGCCGGCGAGCACCGGCACGTTCACGCCCATCAGCATGCCGGCGATGTGATACAGCGGCGCGATGGAGAGCGACACGTCGTCGGCGTTCACGCCGTTGCAATCGGCTGCAGCGCTGGTCTTGAAGAGCGCGTTGCGGAAGCTGAGCATCGCGCCCTTGGGCAAGCCGGTGGTGCCGGACGTGTAGGTCATGAGCGCCACGTCGTCCATGTCGATGGCAACGTGCTCGGGCCTGGCCTTTTCGTTGATGACGGCGAGGAAGTCTTCGCAGCCCGCGGGCACGATGCGCTCTTGCTGCTGCGCGGCTTGCAGCTCCGCCGGCACGTCGATGCCGGGTTCATCGGCGGGCGGCAGCAAGTCCGCGTAGTGCACGACGAACACATGCTCGAGCGTGCCTTGCGTGCGCACCTTGTCGACCACCGGCAGCAACGAGGACGCGGCGACGATCACGCGCGCCTTGAGGTCGCCGACCTGGTAGGCCAATTCATGTTCCTTGTTGAGCGGCCCGCTCGGGCACACGATGGCACCGATCTTCTGGATGCCGTAATGCGCAACGAGGTACTGCGGGCAGTTGTTGAGGAAGAGCACCACCGGCTCGCCCTTCTTCACGCCGATGGCCTGCAGCCGCGCGGCGAAGGCATCGCTGGCGCGATCGAGTTCGGCAAAGCTCATGCGGTGGCCGTACCAGATGCACACCGCATGATCGCCACGTTCACGCGCATGCTGGCGCAGGAACTCGTGCAGCGGCTGCTGCGGGCGGACGGGGGGCTTTGTCTCCATGGCGTCACTCTCTCAGGGTTATCGATAGCGGATCGCAGGCGCCGTGCGCTTGCCATTGGCTGCATGTTGCACCAACAATCCTACCCATGGGTATAACTTCGGCGACACGGCACAAACCCTCTGGCGGCACCAAGGCCAGGAGCAAGGAGCGCGAGGAGCGCGCCAGGCGCATCGACCTGCCCGAAGGCACGGGACGCCAGCGCACCGCCACGCAGGGCACCGACGTGCAGCGCGAGCGCATCCTGCAGGTCGCGGCCGACTTGTTTGCAGCGCAAGGCTATGCCAACACGACCATGGCGCAGATCGTGCGCAAGCTCGGCGTGACCAAGCCCTTCGTCTACTACTACTTCCGCGACAAGCAGGAGATCTTCGAAACGCTTTCATGGCGGCCCGCGGTCGAATGCCTGACGTCGATGGACTTTGCGCCAGACGACACACGCAGTGCGCGCGAGAAGGTGTTGGTCGGCATCGAGCGCCTGATTCGCGCGACCATTGCCAACCAGCCCTGCGCCTTCTTCGCGTACCGCGAGCCGCAGGTGTACCGGCCGGAGTTTCTTGCGGCGCAGCGCAAGCTGGCCCACCACTTCTACGACACGCTGTGCCCCTTGCTCGAAGAGGCACGCGCGAACGGCGACTTCGACTTCAAGGACGCGAAGATCGCCGCGCTCGCCGCCTGCAGCCTGCCTGGTTTTCTCTACACCTGGTACCGGCCCGATGGCCGGCTGTCGCAAGACGAACTCGTGGCGCAGCTGTGCGAGCTTGCATGGCGCGTATTGGGCCTGCGCGACGCCGGCAGCTGATCTCACCGCTTTCCCGATCGAGCGGCTGCATGCCGCTTGCTGTCACCCACACCCCTTCCCGGAGACATCGACACATGAAGAAAGTCCATCGACTGCCGCTGCGCGCCATCACTGCTTCAGCCTTGTTGTGCATCGGCGCGGCGAACGCACAGGAGACCTACAAGATCGCATACATCGACCCGCTATCGGGCCCGTTTGCCAACGTGGGCGAGATCATGCTGTTGAACACGAAGTACGCGGTGGACGACATCAATGCCAAGGGCGGGTTGCCCGGCGGCGTGAAGATGCAGCTGCTGCAGTTCGACAGCAAGCTCTCCGCACAGGAAAGCCAGAGCGCGCTGCAGGCGGCCATCGACCAGGGCGCGCGCGCCATCGTCACCGGCGGCTCGGGCTCGTCGGTGGTCACGGCGCTGGTGCAGTCGGTGTCGCGCTGGAACCAGCGCAATCCGGGCAAGGAACTGCTGGTGCTCAATCATTCGTCGATCGACCCGGACATGACCGGCAAGGGCTGCAGCTTCTGGCATTTTCAGACCGAGGCGAACACGGCCATGAAGATGAAGGCGATTGCCAACTACATCAAGAAGACGCCGCAGGTGCAGAAGGTCTACCTGCTCAACCAGGACTACGCGCACGGCAAGCAGTGGGCTTCATACGGCAAGCAGATGGTGGGGCTTGCGCGCCCCGACATCCAGTTCGTCGGCGAGACCCTCCACCCCATCGGCCGCGTGAAGGACTTCGCACCGTACGTCGCGAACATCAAGCAGTCGGGCGCCGACTCTGTCATCACCGGCAACTGGGGCCAGGACATGACGCTGCTGCTGAAATCGGCGGGCGATGCGGGCTACAACCTGCGCTACTTCAACCACAGCGCGGGTGCGGTGCCGGGCACCGTGCTCGCCGTGTCGCAATCGAAGGTCGGCCAACTCACGTGGGTGGCCGAGTGGCATCCGGGCGAGGCCGACGTGCCCAAGGCAGAGGCGCTGGCCAAGGCCTACAAGGCCAGGACGGGCAGCGACTTCTTCGTGCCGCGCATCGAGATGACACCGCACCTGCTGGCCGCCGCCATCGGCAAGGCCAGGAGCACGGACACCGTCAAGGTCGCCCTTGCGCTGGAAGACCTCAGCTACGACTCAGTCGTCGGCCCGGTGCGCATGCGCGCCGAGGACCATCAGCTCTTGCTGCCGCAAGTGGTCAACACCATCGTGCCGGTGGACGGCAAGGTGGTGAAAACGGGATGGGAAGGAACCAACTATGGGTTCCGCACCGATGCGGTGTACAGCGGGAATGAGTTGGCGCAAGGGACGGAATGCAAGATGGTGAGGCCGCAAGTGCAATAGGTGGGTAGATACGCGTTGACCATTTGAGGCGGGACTGTGCCGGCCTCGGTGGCTGTCTACTACCGCCAGAAAACGCACCGGGCTTTCGAAGTTACCCGGCGCTCGTCGATTTATCCAGACAAGAAAGCGTAGTGGATTCATGACTTCAAACCGTGTGCGCCTGAAATGGACCGACGAGCAGAAAGCCATCCGCGCTTGTGAAAGCAGCCGGATCATCGTTGAGGCCAATGCAGGCGCGGCGAAGACAACCACTGCGGCGTTTGCAATTGCCGGGCGCATTGAGCGCGGCGCCCATCCCAAGACGATTCTTGCCTTGAGCTACACAGAGCCAGGCGTGAAAGCGTTTGGAGCGGCATTTGCCCGGGCTGACCTGTCCAGAGACGTCGTTCGGCAACTACGCGTAAGCACAGTTGAAGATTTCTGTGCTGCAAGGCTGGAGCGATTCGAAGGAATCAGGGTCCGACGTGACAAGCAACCCGAAGACGTTCGAAGCGCAGTCATTGACGCCATCGCGAGTGCCCGAGTTCGGGTCGACGAGCGATTCCCGGGAGAGTTCTCTTTGCACGGTACGGGGGCGCTGGCGGTGGAAGGGCTTCTCGAGGAGTTCGGTCAGATCAAGGGATCGATGGCCATTCAGCGCGCTGGCGAATACTTTTCCTTGACGCCACAGAGTGCGCTCGATCTGGGTTTCAGTTTCACCACCCTTGCCGTCTTCAGGGAGTACGAACGCGCGCGAACAGCTGTACTGGATGGCCAAGGCGAGCAGGCAAGGTTCCGCTACATGGGCGATGCCACGTACGACCTGGCCCGGTTGCTCATCGCAGACGACCCATCATTTTCTTGGGAAGACCATCCACTGTGGCTTGGCGCGGAGGCCGTCATCCTTGACGAAATGCACGACTGCAACTGGGCCATCTTCACGGTGCTCAAGAAGCTGCTGGAAGTCAACGATGGTTGCACCTTCCTGGGCGTCGGTGACCGTGATCAGGTCATCCATGCAAAGGACGGCGCCGACTCGTACTTCATGAAAGACGGATTTGATATCGAGCTCGGCGAGCCCACGCGCTTGCCGCTCACGATGACTCACCGCTTTGGTGATTCGTTGGCGCAGCCGCTTGGAAGATTCGCAGGCAAGGCATATGCCGCGAGCAAGGATCGGAAATCGGGAGTGGAGGTCAGGGTCGCCAACACGGCGGAAGAGGTCCTTCACACTGTCGAAGACGCCGCCAGAAGCAGGCGAGGGCTCGATGAGGACTCTGGCCTCCAGGATCTTGCAGTCTTGCTCCGACACCCGGGGGATGCTGTTGAACTGGAGCACCTTTTGATTGTCAGGAACTTGCCCTACGAAACGGTGGGCTTCAAGAGTTTCCTTGAACGTCCGGAAATCCTGTTCGTCCGGATGCTGCTGGCTGTCGCGGTCGACCTGCAAGCCAAATTCGACACCAACACACTCAAGGCTGCGAAGCGAGCGACGTGGCAGTTCGTCGGGGGCATCACGCTCCAGGGCGCGGGGAGCGCAGATGCGACCGAACGAGTCGTCGACAACGCCAGTGAGGAGAACTTTCGATCGTTCGTACTGACCCACCTGCTTCGCGAAACAGTGCCTGCGGTCGCGCAACCAATTCATGAAGCAATCGCGTTGGCTGGGACCAACGCCATTGGCGATCTATCAAAGGCCATTGCTGCCCTTCGAATCAATGAACTGGCCAAGAAGGTTTTCGTCCGGCGTTCAGACGTGGAAGAGGTCGAATCCTCCATTGCAGGCCTTCGCAACGTGGCGAAGAGGTATGCATCCATTGATTCGCTGCTGAATGCCTTGCTTCAGTATGACCACGCTGCGAAGGCAAGAAGCCAGCAGGAGAAGCGGATCGTTCTTTCCACCATCGAGGCTTCCAAAGGGCTTGAATTCGATCACGTCATTGTTCCGGGCGCGAACGCAGGAAGTTTTGATGGCCATAGCGCAGACGAAAGAAATCTCTTTTACGTTGCCGCATCAAGGGCACGCAATTTGCTGACTCTCACACATGCGACTGGGCGCGCCAGCAGCTTTCTCGCCAACTTCCGATGATGCTGCGGGCCAAGACGGCCTCAAGACGTCAACTTCGCAAGCGGCGGGCGGTTCTTGCGATACGAGTTCTTCAACAGGATTCGTCCATCCCGAAGCGTAAACAGGTCGCACCCGTGAACTTCAACGCGCGTCCCGTCCGCCCGTGTTCCTGTGAACGTCCACTCCGACACGCCCCGGTCTCCGTGGACAAAATGGCGCGCGTTCCCCCAGTGGGCATCCGGAAACACAGCCCAGACATCCGCGAATGCAGCACGCACGGCCTCGCTGCCAACATATCGATTGCCGCAGACATCGTCGCCGGCCGAGGATTCGAAGACGCAATCCTCTGTCATGAACGACATGAGCGAGTCGACATCGTGACGGTTCCAGGCATCGGCAAATGCCTGCAGGAAATCCGTGGTCACTTCTGGGGTTGCCGTCTTCATGATCGGGACCTTTCCTGAGCCGCCATGCGACTCATCGAGCAGTTTGAACGCCGCTTGTACGCCAACCCTTGCTGATGCAGGGCCGGCTATCGACAGCGACAAATTCTCCGAGGAAAACCCCAGCCTGGAAACCCCGGCAAGCCTGTAACGCCATCCGAACAGCCAGACGCATCTTGAAATCCAGAGCGCCCCTCAGCAGCAATTGCAATCCATCGCGCTACGGTGACAATGACCACGTCCCGGCCCGCCTTCGTGCGCGCCCACGTCTTGCTCCTCATTTTCAAGAAAGTGTTGTCGCACCGTGGCCCCAACGATCCATCTGATTGGCGCTCCCACCGACGTCGGCGCCAGCGTTCGCGGCGCCGGCATGGGCCCGGATGCCTTGCGCGTTGCGGACCTGCCGGCCACGCTCGCGCGCCACGGCTTCAACGTGGTGGATAGCGGCAACCTCTCCGGTCCCGCCACGCCATGGACGCCGCCCGCCAACGGTCTTCGCCATCTCGATGAAGTCATCGCCTGGAACCGCGCGGTCTACGACGCCGTCGACGCGGCCCTCACGGCCCAGCATGTGCCGCTGCTGATGGGCGGCGACCATTGCCTGGCCATCGGCTCCATCAGCGCCGTCGCGCGTCACGCACGGGCACGCGGTCGCAAGCTGCGCGTGATCTGGCTCGATGCGCATTCCGACGTCAATACCGAGGCGACAAGCCCCAGCGGCAACCTGCATGGCATGCCGGTGTCCTGCCTGCTCGGCAACGGCCCTTCCGCATTGACCGGCTGGAGCGGCGAGCCCGCGGCCCTCGGCGCCGACGCGCTGCGCTTCATCGGCATCCGCAGCGTCGACGCGGAAGAAAAGCAATCGATTGCCACGCTCGGCCTGCAGGTCTTCGACATGCGCCACATCGACGAGCACGGCATGCGCACCACCATGACCGAAGTGCTCCAGGACATCGACGAAGACACGCACCTGCACGTGAGCTTCGACCTCGACTGCCTCGACCCCGCCGATGCGCCCGGCGTGGGCACCGGCGTGCGCGGCGGGCCCACCTACCGCGAGATGCAGCTGTGCATGGAAATGATCGCCGACACCGGCCGCCTGGGCTCGCTCGACGTGGTCGAACTCAACCCCGCACTGGACGTGCGCAACGCCACCGCAGGCGTCGCCGTGGAACTCATCGAAAGCCTGTTCGGCAAGTCCACGCTCGTGCGTTGACGCACCGCCGGCGCGCCACGGACGCACCATCGGCGCACTGGAAAAGGGGCCGCGCGATTGTCTCGGTTTCCTCGCTGTTTGTGGCTACACTCCATCGCCTTTGTCACTTAAAGGTATCGCGCCTCGCGATGCCACAAGAACATGACGATGCTGAACTGGGTCGGGGATATTCTTCGCGCGCATCCAGAGATCGCCTTGTTTCTGGCGCTTTGCATCGGCTACGCCGTAGGCCAGATCAAGTTCGGTCCCATCCAGCTCGGCGGCATCTGCGGCACGCTGATCGCCGCGCTCCTCATCGGCCAGTTGGGCGTCACGCTCGAACCCAGCGTGAAGAACGTGTTCTTCATGCTCTTCATCTTTGCACTCGGTTACGCGGGCGGCCCGCAGTTCTTTGCCAACCTCAACGCCAAGGGCCTGCGCATCGGCCTGCTGTGCGTCATCGAGGTGGTCGTCGTGCTCGCGCTGGTGCTCATGGCCACGCGCTTCATGCATCTGGACCAAGGCACGGCGGCCGGCCTCATGGCGGGCGCTGCCACCGAGTCCGCCGTGGTCGGCACCGCCACCGACGCCATCTCCAAGCTCGCGCTGCCGCCCGACCAGATCAAGCAATTGCAGGCCAACGTCGTCACGGCGTATTCGATCACCTACATCTTCGGCCTCATCACCATCGTCGTGGTCACCAGCCAGATCTTCCCCATCATCCTGCGCGTGAACCTGCGCGAAGAGGCCGACAAGCTCTGGAAATCGATGGGCGGCCAGCAGGAAGACGAAAGCGCCACGCTCGCAGTCCCCGAGCTGGTGGGGCGGGTGTATGAAGTCACCCTCGGCGTGGGCCGGCCAGTCGCCAATCTCAGCGCCTTGCTTCGCAGCAGCGGCAGCGTGCAGGGCCTCATCCGCGGCGGCAAGAAGGTCGACATCACGCCCGGCATGCATTTCGAGGTGGGCGACCAGGTGCTGGTCATCGGCCATCGCCGCGCGGTCGTCGAGATGCAGGAGGCCACCTCGGGCCTTGCCCGCGAATCCGCCGACGCCAGCGTTTTCGGGCTCGTGCTGGAGAGCACCGACATCGTGCTTCGCGAGGAAGCGGCGCAAGGCCTCACGCTGCGCGAGCTCTCGATGCCGACGCCATCCGGCGGCGCAGCCCTCGTGCCCGCCAGCGTGCTGGTGGCCAGCGTGGTGCGCGGCGGCCAGCAGATGCCCTTGCTGCCGGACCTGCACTTGCAGCGCGGCGATCATCTCAAGCTCTTTGGCCGCGCCGAAGACCTCGCGGTGGCCGTGCCGCGTCTGGGCGAGCGGATGCTGAAGTCATCCAAGAGCAACATCGCCCTCGCCTCCGCGGGCATCGTGCTGGGCGTGTGGATCGGGCTCTACAGCGTCAAGCTGGGCGGCATTCCCTTTTCTTTGGGGACCGGTGGCGGCGCCCTGCTCAGCGGGCTGGTGTTCGGCTGGTACCAGGCCAAGCATCCCAGCCGGCTCAGCCTGCCGGACGATGCGCTCTCGCTGCTCAAGGACATCGGCCTGGCCACCTTCATCGCGTGCGTGGGCCTGTCTTCGGGGCCGCAGGCGATGGACCTCATCCACAAGTACGGCGTGTCGCTGCCGCTCATGGGCGTCGCCATCGCGGTGATCCCGGCGACCGTCTCGCTGCTGGTGGGCAACTATTTCCTGAAGTTCGAGGCGCCTGTGCTGCTGGGGGCCATTGCGGGTCAGCAGTGCAGCACGCCGGCACTGAGCGCCATCCAGAACGCCGCAGGCAACACCACCCCGCTGCTGGGCTACACCATCACCTACGCCATCTCCAACGTTGTGTTGCCCTTGATGGGCCCGCTCATCGTTGCCCTGGCGGGCATTGTGCAAGCGTAGCTGCGCCATCGCGCAGAAGCAAAGCAAGGAGAACCACGCCATGGAATGGCTGCATGACATCTTCAAGCGTTCGCCGGAGATTGCGCTCTTTCTGTCGCTGTGCCTGGGCTACCTGATCGGCAAGATCAAGTTCGGCAAGTTCCAGTTGGGGGGCGTGGCCGGTTCGCTGCTGGTCGCGGTGGTGGTCAGCCAAGTGGGCGTGACCATCGACTCGGGCGTCAAGTCGGTGCTGTTTGCCCTCTTCATCTACGCGGTGGGCTTCGAGAGCGGGCCGCAGTTCTTCAGTTCGCTGGGCAAGCAGTCGGTCAAGGAAATATTGATGGCGGTCGTCATGGCCGCAACCGGGCTGGTCACCGTGGTGGTCATGGCCAAGCTGTGCGGGCTGGACAAGGGGCTGGCGGCCGGCGTGGCGGCGGGCGGGCTCACGCAGTCGGCCATCATCGGCACCGCGGGCGACGCCATCGCCAAGCTGGGCCTGGCCGCCGAGGAGGTGAAGCGACTGCAGGGCAACGTGGCCGTCGGCTATGCGGTGACCTACGTGTTCGGCTCGTTCGGCGCGATCATCGTGTGCGTCAACATCCTGCCCAAGTTCATGGGCACCACCATCCGCGACGACGCCATCAAGGCCGAAGCGCAACTGCAGGCCGGCGTGCAGGTGCTCGGCACCGACCAGCACCAGGCGGCGCCGAACCTCGTGGGACGCCTGTACAAGATCACGGCGGGCAAGCAGCACACGGTCGCGCAGGTCGAGGCGGCGGACCCGGAGGCAGGCATCACCATCGAGCGCGTGAAGCGGGGCGCGCACTTTGTCGAGGTCGAGCCGCAGCTGCAGTTGCTGGCCGATGACATCGTGCTCGTCGTGGGCCGCCGCAACGCGGTCGTGGGCAGCGCCGGACTGCTGGGCAAGGAGGTCTACGGCATCGACGGCATGGAACTCACCATGCAGCGGCGCGACGTGGTCATCACCAACAAGGACCTGCACGGCAAGACGATCGGCGACATCCGCCGGGCCACCTCCGCCAGCGTGCGCCATGGCGTGTATGTGGTGCAGATCAGCCGCATGGGTCAGGTGCAGCCCATGGGGCCGGGCCTGGTCGTGCAGGCCGGCGACACCGTGACGCTGTATGGCGCCGAGCACGACGTGCGACGCGTGGCCAGCGCGGTCGGCGAAGTGATCGTGCCGAGCGCGAAGACCGACTTCGTCTACCTCGGCGGTGGCCTCGTGGTGGGCTTGCTGGTGGGCCTGCTGAGCATCAAGCTGGGCGGCATTCCGCTCACGCTGGGCAGCGGCGGCGGTGCGCTGCTGGCGGGGCTGCTGTTCGGCTGGTACCGCGCGAAGAAGCAGACCTTCGGAGAGTTTCCGATTGGCGCCGTGCAGATCCTCAAGGACCTGGGCCTGGCCGGCTTCGTGGCGGTCGTGGGCTTGCAGTCGGGGCTGCAGGCGGTCACGACCGTCAAGGAGCATGGGCTCACGATCTTCCTGGTGGGCGTGGTGGTGACCATCGTGCCGATGATCCTCACTATGCTGATTGGCCGCTATGTGCTGCGCTATGACAACACAGCCATCTTTGCGGGTGCGCTGTCGGGTTCGCGCAGTGCCAATCCGGCTTTCGGCGAGGTGCTGGACAAGGCGGAGAACTCGATTCCCACCGTGCCCTTTGCCATCACCTATGCGTTGGCGAACGTGTTGCTGACCCTGCTCGGGCCGCTGATCGTGGCTTTGGCCTGATTGGTGCGCAGGACAGCGCAGGGCCTGCGTTCGCGGCTACTTGGTGGCTGATTCGCCGGCCGGCGGCGGATCCGATGCCTTGGGCATGCTGGCGGGTTCGCCCAGTGGCTCCACCGGCTTGCTGGCCGCTGAAGACTCTGCGGGCTTGGCGGCTGCGTCAGGGGCCGCGGGTGCAGGGCTCGATGGCGCCGTGGAAGCCGGCGTCGTTTCCGCCTTCGGCGCGGCCGGTGCCGCTGCCGTGGTCGTCGCGCTTGCTGCCGTTGCCGCCGGTGGCTTTGCAGTCGGCGCGGCACCCGCAGCCGGGGCAGCAGGCGAGGCTGCGGGCGGCGTGGCCGCCACCGGCACCGGCTCCTCCGGCCCGTCGGCCACCACATAGCGCTCGATCAGCGCATAGAAGCGCTCGTAGAAGCGCTCGTCCGTCACCGTCTGGCTGCCGACCTTGACCATGGCGTCATCGCTCGACGAATACGGCAGCGACACCGAGCCGATCATGCCCACGCCCACGCTCGCGGAGTTATTGACCTTCTTGAGGCTGTAGCGGTCCTGCACTGCGCTCACAAAGGCGATGGTGCTCTTCGGGCCCTTGCGCTTGCCGCCCACGTCCTTGGCGCACACCACGCGGAATTCGACTTCCACGTGCACTTCATATGCAGGCTGAAAGGCCTTCTTGCCGGTCACCAGCTCGGAATTGGCCGCCGTGACCAGATAGCCCTGGCTCAACAGCGCGCGCCGCGCCGCCTCGCAGGTTTGCGCCTCGCTCGCCTCGAAGGTGCGCGCGTGCGTGTCGGTGGAGGCGAAGGTCTCGGGGTTGTAGGCGACGGGCTTGTTCGTGCCACAGCCGGCCAGCGCCAGGATGGCCGCGAAAGCCAGCAGCGCGGCAGCCGGCCGCGAAGGTGCAAAACGTGAAAAACGGGGGAAGGGGTGCGACATCATTTCCGGAAATGCTACCCGGCGACGTGCCGGCACCCCATTGGAGGGGCAAATCCGCTCCGCGTTCCGTGGGCACAGGCCGATGTCGACAGTCATATGAAAACTCCCTCGCGCGAATTGCTCAAGGCTCTGATAAAGCAATTTTTGGTTTTGCACAATGGAAGCATGCAGCTTCTGTTTATCGATGAGTCGGGCACGCCACCACAACCAAAAGACGCCGATCAACTCGGCTACTTTGTCCTCGGAGGTGTCGTTGTTCCGGAGGAGGTTTGGGTAAAGCTCGCAGCAGATTTGAATCGCATCAAGGCGGCTTATCAGGTGCATGGCGAAATCAAATGGAGATACTTCGCGCCAGCCAAGGGAGGCAAGGCGAACCCGCTCGCACATCTGAGCGCCGATGAGAAGGAGGCGCTTCGCTGCGCGCTCTACAAAGCATTAACAGCGTACAAGACGATCACGATCATCAGCGTCGTCGCGCACGCGCCCACTTGCTACCAGAAGGACCACATCAATCGGCCTGAGGACATCTATCAATTCGCGTACAAGCAACTGACCGAGCGCTTCCAGTATTTCCTTCAGGATCTTTCTCGCCGCAGCGACCAGTCGGTGCACGGGATTGTTGTCTGCGACCACCGTGGCCCCAAGGATGACGACAGCCTTCGCAATTTGCATGCGACGCTGATGTCGTCACCTACCGCCAACATCTCCGAATATCACAACGTGATCGAAGGGCTATTCATTGCACCCTCACACCTCAGCGTGGGAATCCAGTTTGCCGACATTGTCGCGGGGGCAATCTTCAGGAAATTCAAGGCGGGTGACGACCGCTTTTACCGGCAGGTTGCCGGATCGCTTCGCACCTCCCCAACGGGAAGCGTCTTGGGGTATGGGGTCGTGAAACTGCCGCGAGACGGTTGGTAGGGGCAAAAAAATAGTGCTCCGCGAAGGAGCACTATTCAAAGAAGGCGCCGTGTTAAGGGTTACCCCTCAAACCTGCTGGTATCGACGCAGTCACGGCGTACAGCAAGTATATGGGCAGGAGCTCGCATTCTCAAGACCCGCCCGTCAGGAATTGGCATTGCTGATACTGACAGGCAATTGCTCGCCTCAGGGATACAACCCGCGTTCCTGGCGCGCCATCAGAATGCGCTCGCACGCCACCGCATAGGTCGCCGTACGCAGGCTGATCTTGTGCTTGTCGGCCGTGTCCCAGATGTGGTTGAGCGCATTCATCATGATGCGGTCCAGGCGCTCGTTGATCTCGTCTTCGTCCCAGAAGAAGGACGAGAAGTCCTGCACCCACTCGAAGTAGCTCACCGTCACGCCGCCGGCGTTGCAGATCACGTCGGGCACGACCAGCACGCCGCGCTCGGCAAGGATGTCGTCGGCTTCGGGCACCGTGGGGCCGTTGGCGCCTTCGAGCACCAGCTTGGCGGTGGTCTTCTTCGCGCGTTCAGCGGTGATCTGGCCTTCGAGCGCGGCGGGAATCAGGATGTCGCAGGGCACGCTCCAGAACTGCTCGTTGGGCACCACTTCGCCGCCCTTGAAGTTCACGCAGCCGGCCACGGTGCGCGAAATGGGAATGAGCTTGCTCAGGTCCAGGCCGTCCTCGTTCACGACGGTGCCGGTGTGGTCCTGCACTGCGACGATCTTCGCGCCGGCTTCGGCGAAAAGCTCTGCCGCAACCGAGCCCACGTTGCCGAAGCCCTGCACCGCAATGCGCGCACCGCGCAGGTCGAGGCCCAGCCGGCGCGCCGCTTCGCGGCCGGTGACGAACACACCACGGCCCGTTGCCTTGACGCGGCCGAGCGAGCCGCCCAAGTGCAGAGGCTTGCCGGTGACGACACCCGTCGCCGTACCGCCGACGTTCATCGAATACGTGTCCATCATCCACGCCATGATCTGGCCATTCGTGTTGACGTCCGGCGCAGGAATGTCGGTGTGCGGCCCGATGATGATGCCGATCTCGCTGGTGTAGCGGCGAGTGACCTTCTCAAGTTCCTTCAGCGACAGCTTCTTCGGGTCGACGCGAATGCCGCCCTTGGCGCCGCCATAGGGCAGGTTCACTGCTGCGGTCTTGACCGTCATCCAGGCCGACAGCGCCATCACTTCTTCCAGCGTGACGTCGGGGTGGAATCGCACGCCGCCCTTGCCCGGGCCGCGGCTCATGTTGTGCTGCACGCGGTAGCCCTCGAAGTGCGCGACACTGCCATCGTCCATCTCGATGGGCACATCGACAACGAGTGCGCGCTTGGGGCGCTTGAGCGTCTCGGACCAGCGCGCCAGTTCACCCAGATAGGGAATCACGCGGTCGACTTGTTGAAGGTAAGTGCCCCACGGGCTGTTGGGTGAGGGATTGACGAAGGAGAGTGGTTCGCTCATGACGAGAAATCTCTTTGGTTCTGTTGAAGGGATGGGCGCGACGATAGTCCTCGCGGCCATCGCGCGCCATGCCTTATGCATGAAGTGAAGCGCCTTATGCCGTTGCGGCAACGCCTCCCAACAACGCGGCATTTCCACCGGCTGCCGTGGTATTGATGGTGACCGTCTGCTCCGCGCAGAAGCGATAGAGGTAGTGCGGCCCGCCCGCCTTGGGCCCGGTGCCGCTGAGTCCCTCTCCGCCAAAAGGCTGCACGCCGACCACCGCACCGATGATGTTGCGGTTGACGTAGACATTGCCCACATGCGCCTGCACCGCCAGCGCCGCAGCACGCGAATCGATGCGCGTCTGGATGCCGAGCGTCAGGCCGTAGCCCAGCGCGTTGATGCGTTCGATGACATCGCCCGCTTCACCGGACCAGCGCACGATCTGCAGCACCGGGCCGAAGATCTCGTTGCGCACGCTGTCGATGCTGTCGACCTCGTAGGCCCGCGGCGGCATGAAGTTGCGCGTGGCATCTGCCGGCTCCTGCGCATTCAGCAAGACCTTTTGCGTCGCATCCAGGCCTTCGGCGGCACGCGCCACGTTGTCGAAGGCTTCGCGGTCGATGAGCGGGCCCACGTCGGTCGCCAGCCTGGCGGTATCGCCGCCGCTGAGTTCGGCGGCGGCACCGCGGATCATCTCGATCACGTCGTCGGCGATGCCTTCGTGCACGCAAAGAAGACGCAGGGCCGAGCAACGCTGGCCGGCGGAGCGGAAGGCACTTTGCACCACCGCATCGACCACCTGCTCCGGCAGCGCACTGGAGTCCACCACCATCGCATTGATGCCACCCGTCTCGGCGATCAGCGGAACGATGGGGCCATCCTTGGCCGCAAGCGCGCGGTGGATGATCCTGGCGACCTGCGTGGAGCCGGTGAAGACCACGCCTTCGACGCCCGTGCCCGCCACCAGCGCGGCGCCGACCGTTTCGCCCGCACCATGCAATAGTTGCAAGACATCGGCCGGCACGCCGGCGCGATGCAGCAGCTTGACCATCTCCAGCGCCACGCCCGGCGTTTGCTCGGCGGGCTTGGCCAGCACCGAGTTGCCCGTGGCCAGCGCCGCGGCGACCTGGCCTGCGAAGATCGCCAATGGGAAGTTCCACGGGCTGATGCACACCCACGGCCCGCGCGGCACCAGGCACAGCGTGTTGCTTTCGCCGGTGGGGCCGGGCATCGGCATGGGCTGCATGATGCGTTCGGCTTCGTCGGCGTAGTAGCGCAGGAAGTCGATGGCCTCGCGCACTTCCGACACCGCGTCGCCCCAGGTTTTGAAGGCCTCCTTGACGAGCAGTGCGCAAAAGCGCGGCAGTTCGGATTGCAGCGCGTCGGCCGCTTCGCGCAGCATGGTGGCGCGGGCCTTGACGGGCGTGCGGCGCCAGTCCCTGAAGCTGACGCGCGACAGGAGGAGTGCACGCTGCACCGCCTGTTCGCTGGCTTCGTCGACGGTCGGTACGGTGGTGCGTTCCAGTGCGGCGAACAGCGGCGCGGTCATGGCGTCGACAGCGAGGTCGAGGCCTGCACTGTTCGCACGCGCGGGCAGCGGTCCGTACAGCCGGGCCGGCAGCGCAATCTCCGAAGTGCGTGTCAGGTGCAGCGGCGACGCGAGCAACTCGTCGAGCGGTACATGGTCGTCGCCCAGCTGATTCACGAAAGAGGAGTTGGCGCCGTTCTCCAGCAGCCTTCGCACCAGGTACGCCAGCAGGTCCTTGTGCTGGCCGACGGGCGCATACACGCGCACCGGCACCTGCGGCGCGGACTTCATCACTTCACGGAACACGCCCTCGCCCATGCCGTGCAAACGCTGCAATTCAAAAGTAGGTTTCGACGACGACACTGCCGTGCGCGAAGCCATCTGCAGGATGGCCGCGATGGTGCCGGCGTTGTGCGTGGCGAACTGCGGATAGATCGCATCCGGCGCCGCGAGCAAAGCGCGTGCGCAGGCCAGGTAACTCACGTCGCTGTGGTGCTTGTGCGTGAACACGGGGTAGTGGGGCAGGCCCAGCTCCTGCGCGCGCTTGATCTCCGCGTCCCAGTACGCGCCCTTCACCAGCCGGCACATGAGCCGCAGGCGGTACTTGCGCGCAATGGCGGCCACGTGGTCGATGAGTTCCAGCGCCCGCGTCTGGTAGGCCTGCAACGCGAGACCGAAGCCCTGCCATTGCGGGTACTCGGCGGCGACGCGCGAGGCCAGTTCCTCGAACACGTCGAGCGAGAGTTCAAGGCGGTCGACTTCTTCGGCGTCGATGGTGAGGTTGAGGTGCGCCGGCGCCGCCAGCGTGCACAGCTGCCACACGCGCGGCACCAGTTCACGCATCACGCGCTCTTTCTGTGCGGCTTCGTAGCGGGGATGCAATGCGCTCAGCTTGATCGAGATGCCATCGATCTGCTCGGGCGTGCCCGCGCCGCCACGCGACTCCTTGGCGATCGACTGGATGGCGTGGATGTAGCTCTCGAGGTAATGCCGCGCATCCGCATCGGTGCGCGCGCCCTCGCCCAGCATGTCGTAGCTGAAGTGCAGTTGCGGATGCTTGCTGCGTGCAGAGCGCGCCTCGCCCATGGCCTCGCCGATGGTCTGGCCGAGCACGAACTGGCGGCCCAACAGTTGCACCGCGCGCAAGGTGGCCGCGACCACGCTCTTGGCGCCGAGCCGCGCCATGAGGCCCGGCGGATGATCCGCGTCGGGCAGGAATTTTTTCGACAGCGAGATGGCCGAGGACGACAGGCGCGAGAGCGCGGAGTCGTGCGCGGCGCTGAAGTCGGCGCGGCCGAGTTGATCGGCGGTGAGCGCGATGGCAGTGGGCGCGTCGGGCACGCGCAGCAGCGCTTCAGCCAGGCGCATCAAGGCCAGGCCTTCGGCGCTCGAAATCGGGTACTCGCGCAGCAGGCTTTCCATGGCCCAGAAAGGCGGCGGATGGCGGCGCACGTTCTCCACCCACGGCGCCGCCTGATAGGTTGCCGCCCGCCAATCCAGTGCGTCCGAGAGGAATTCAAGCCTTTGGGAGACGACCCCGGTTTCGTCGCGATAGGGAGTGGGCAGGCGCATGGCAGTGTGGGAATGGGATGGATCGGAATGCCATCGATCGTCCGCCGTTCGTGCCTGAATTAATCACCAAAAATTCGGCTGCGAATAGATAATTGATCGGCGATGGAATCGAACATCCCTCAACTTGACCGAATAGATCTGCGAATCCTGAAGATTCTTCAGGAAGATGGCCGCATGTCAAATCTCAAGCTCGCCGAGACCGTCGCGCTCTCGCCCACAGCCGTGCTGGCGCGAGTGCAACGCCTGACTCGCGACGGCTTCATCCAGGGCTACGAGGCGCGCCTCGATCCGCACAAGCTGGGGCGCGGATTCACCGTTTTTGTGGAAGTGCTGCTCGACCGAACGACGCCCAACGTGTTCGACCAGTTCAAGGCCGCGGTGCAGGTGCGCGACGAGATCATGGAATGCCACATGGTCGCCGGCGGCTTCGACTACCTGCTCAAGACGCGGATGGCCGACATGGCGGCCTACCGGGAGTTCGCGGGGACCGTGCTGTGGCAATTGCCGGGCGTGCGCGAGACGCGGACTTATGCGGTGATGGAGGAGGTGAAGAGCAGCGCGAGGTTACCGTTGGGGCTGTAGCACTGGGCGGGCGTGCGCGCTTGCAAATTGAGATTTGCAATCGAAGCGGCACTGGGGGATATTGGTCCGCATGTTTGCGTCACACGCTCGTTGCGATTGGGTTGACAGCGGAGCTGTCGGCCGATGCTTGTCGTGGGGATTGGCACTGTGGCTGCTCCTGCTTGCGCCCTTCATGCCCGCCGACATTGCAAATGCTCAAGCCCGTCCGGCCGAAAAGCGCATCGCCCTCGTCATCGGCAACTCCCAATACCCGAAGGCGCCACTCAGCAACCCGGAGAACGATGCGCGGGTGATCGCCGCCAACCTGCGCAGGCTGGGCTTCGAGGTCAACGAGCAACTGAACATGCCGGTGCTCCAGTTCCGCCGTGCGCTGCGCGAATTCGCCAGGCGGGTGCAGCAGGACGATGCGATCGCGGTGCTGTACTACGCGGGCCACGGCTTGCAGATCGACGGGCGCAACTATTTGCTGCCGGTCGACATCAACCTGCGCGATCAGGAAGAGGTCAAGGACGAGTCGGTGGACATCGACGAGCTCTTCCTGAGCCGCATCGACAAGGTCGGCTCCTATCCCCGCATCGTGATCCTGGACGCCTGCCGCAACAACCCGTTTGCGAGCAAGACACGCAACATCCGCTCGGCCGGCGGACTGGCGGAGATGGGCGCGCGCGGGACGCTGATCGCGTTTGCCTCGGCGCCGGGCGCGGCGGCGGAAGACGGGCCGGATGGCGGCAACAGCATCTACACCAAGAGCCTGGCCGAGGAGATGATGACGCCCGGCATCGAGGTCGAGCAGATGTTCAAGAACGTGCGAGTGAAGGTGCTGCGCGACACGGCGGGACGGCAGTTGCCGTGGGTGAACACCTCGCTGACGTCGGACTTCAGCTTCAATCCCTCCGGCGCGCGGCCCTCGACGCAACTGGCTGCGGGGCGGCCGGAACAGGGTGCGCGACCTCCGGCGGGGCCCGCGCCGCCGCGATCGGAGCCAGAGCCTCTGACATCGACAAAGCCAACGGCCGCGCCGTCTGCAGCGCCTTTGCCAGCTCCCAACGCAGGCGGGGCAACCAGCCGCGCGAAGGAGCCGAAGGACATCGAAACGGCGTTGGCCCTCGCACGTCGGGAACAGAGCGCTCCTGTGGCGGCGCCGGCGCCGACGCCACCCGCCGTGCCTGCCGCTACGACACCGGCTCCCGCACCGCCCCCGACCGTCGCGTCACCGCCACCGTCGCCATCCGCACCAGCACCCGCAACGCAGCTGGCCCTGCAAACGCCCTCCCCGAACCTCGCGTCGCCGCAGCAGCCACCATCGCGCAGGTTGCTCGACCACGACGAAGTGCAAAAGCTCCTGATAGGCAAGGTGCACACACTCAAGGACAAGGACGCGACGGACGTCATCCGCCTGGACCTGCGCAGCAGCGGACTGCTCTACTACAGCAGCCATCGTCCAAGCGCCCAAGGCATCAATGGCGCGGGCCGGTGGAACCTGATGGACGACGGGCGGCTCTGCACGAAGATCAATCCCTCGCTCATCATTGCCGCCAATGCACGAAAGCCCGACGATGGTTGCTGGTACATCGTCCGCGATGGCGAGAAACTGGTGCGGGCCGTGAGCACCTCGCCGCAGGAGCAGCCACAAACCGAGATCGTGAAGATCGAGTGAGCGCTTGCCCTTTCAACGTGCGCCAAAGATCGCCGTGCCCACGCGCACCATCGTGCTGCCCGCCGCAATGGCCGCCTCAAGGTCCGCACTCATCCCCAGCGAAAGCACGTCAAGCACGATGCCGGCCGCACGAATCTCCCCGAACACCGCAGCCCCCCGCAGGAACAGTTCGCGCTGCGCATCGAAACCCTCCGCCGGCTCCGGAATCGCCATCAGCCCGCGCAGTTGCACGTTGGGCAAAGAAGACACTTCCCGCGCCAGCGCCAGCGCCTCTTGCGGCGTCACGCCCGACTTGTTCGCCCCGCCATCCACGTTGACCTGCAGGCACAACTGCAAAGGCTTCAGCCCCTGCGGCCGCTGCGCGCTCAGCCGCTCGGCGATCTTGAACCGGTCAACGCTGTGCACCCAATCGAAGTTCTCCGCCACCACCCGTGTCTTGTTGCTCTGAAGCGGCCCGATGCAGTGCCATTCCAGCTTGCCACGCAAGTCAGTCAGCGCTTCAATCTTGCTGACGCCTTCCTGCACGTAGTTCTCGCCAAAGGCGTCCTGGCCGGCGTCGTGGGCTTCGCGCAACGCTTGCGCGGCAAACGTTTTGCTTACCGCCAGCAGGCGCACACTTGCAGGATCGCGCCCGCAAGCTGTGCATGCCTTCACGATACGGGCGCGAACTTGCTGGAGGTTGTCGGCGATCGTCGTCATAATCTTCAAAAATCGTATCAAAACGTCACCGGCACGCGCGGTGACGGCAACCGTTACCGGTCGAGGAGCCTCGTGGACATTACCCAACTGCTCGCATTCAGCGTCAAGAACAAGGCGTCTGACTTGCACTTGTCGGCCGGCTTGCCGCCGATGATCCGTGTGCACGGCGACGTGCGGCGCATCAACGTCGACGCGCTGGACCACAAGGCGGTGCATGCCATGGTGTACGACATCATGAGCGACACGCACCGCAAGCACTACGAAGAGTTCCTGGAAGTCGACTTCTCTTTCGAGATCGACGGCCTGGCGCGCTTCCGGGTGAACGCCTTCAACCAGTCGCGCGGCGCGGCTGCGGTGTTCCGGACGATTCCCTCCAAGATCCTGTCGCTCGAAGCGCTGAACGCGCCGAAGATTTTCGGCGAACTGGCGTTGAAGCCTCGTGGCCTCGTGCTGGTGACCGGCCCGACTGGTTCAGGCAAGTCGACCACGCTCGCCGCGATGATCAACTACCTGAACGAAACCGAGTACGGCCACATCCTCACGGTGGAAGACCCGATCGAGTTCGTGCACGAATCCAAGAAGTGCCTGATCAACCAGCGCGAAGTCGGCCCGATGACGCTGAGCTTTGCCAACGCGCTGCGCTCCGCCCTGCGTGAAGACCCGGACGCGATCCTCGTCGGCGAAATGCGCGACCTGGAAACCATCCGCCTGGCGATGACGGCTGCTGAAACGGGCCACTTGGTGTTCGGCACGCTGCACACCTCGAGCGCGGCCAAGACCATCGACCGGATCATCGACGTCTTCCCCGGCGAAGAAAAAGAAATGATCCGCGCGATGCTGTCGGAGTCGTTGCAGGCGGTGATTTCGCAGACGCTGTGCAAGACCAAGGACGGTCAGGGCCGCGTGGCGGCGCACGAGATCATGCTGGGCACACCCGCCATCCGCAACCTGATCCGCGAGGCCAAGGTGGCGCAGATGTATTCGTCGATCCAGACGGGCAGCGGCCAGGGCATGCAGACGCTGGACCAGAACCTGACGGACCTTGTTCGACGCAGTGTCATTTCTGCTGCCGAAGCCCGCTCCAAAGCCAAGATCCCCGAGAATTTCCCAGGATAAGGACGCATTCATGGAACGCGATCAGGCCAGTCAGTTCATCAACGATCTGCTCAAGTTGATGGTCAGCCGCAACGGCAGCGACCTTTTCATCACGGCTGACTTTCCGCCGGCCATCAAGGTCGACGGCAAGATCACCAAGGTGTCGCAGCAGCCGCTGGGCTCGCAGCACACGCTCGCCCTCACGCGCTCGGTCATGAACGACCGGCAGACCGCGGAATTCGAGCGCACCAAGGAATGCAACTTCGCCATCTCTCCCACGGGCATCGGGCGCTTCCGGGTGAACGCGTTCGTGCAGCAGGGCAAGGTCGGCATGGTGCTGCGCACGATTCCGGCCAAGCTGCCGAGCATCGACGGGCTGGGCATGCCGCAAGTGCTCAAGGACGTGTCGATGACCAAGCGCGGCCTGGTCATCCTTGTGGGCGCCACGGGTTCGGGCAAGTCGACCACGCTCGCCGCGATGATCGACTGGCGCAACGAGAATTCCTACGGCCACATCGTGACGGTGGAAGACCCGGTCGAGTTCGTGCACCCGCACAAGAACTGCGTGATCACGCAGCGCGAAGTGGGCATTGACACCGACAGCTGGGAAGCCGCGTTGAAGAACACCCTGCGGCAGGCGCCGGACGTGATCCTGATGGGCGAAATCCGCGACCGCGAGACCATGGAGCACGCCGTCGCCTTTGCCGAAACAGGCCACCTGTGCATGGCCACGCTGCACGCCAACAGTGCCAACCAGGCGCTGGACCGGATCATCAACTTCTTCCCCGAAGAGCGCCGCGCGCAACTGTTGATGGACCTGTCGCTCAACCTGCGCTCGCTGGTGTCGCAACGGCTCATTCCGACCGAAGACGGCCGAGGCCGCATCGCGGCGGTCGAGATCCTGCTGAACACGCCGCTGATCTCCGACATGATCTTCAAGGGCGAAGTCGGCGAGATCAAGGAGATCATGAAGAAGAGCCGCAACCTGGGCATGCAGACCTTCGACCAGGCGCTCTACGACTTGTTCGAGAACTACGCGATTTCCTTCGAAGACGCACTGCGCAATGCGGATTCGACCAACGACCTGCGGCTGCAGATCAAGCTGAACAGCCAGCGTGCGCGCACTTCCGACCTGTCCGCAGGCACGGAGCACTTCGCGATCGTCTAGCCAGGCGTTCGGGCGGCAGGCTGCGCGCCTGTCAGCGTTTCGAAGTGCTTGCGTTGATAAGCTCGGGAGATGACCTCTCTCATCTCCCCCAAGACCTACGACGCCACGCCCTCACGCAAGCTTGCCTTTCTCGGGCTCGGCGTGATGGGCTATCCGATGGCCGGGCATCTGGCGCTCGCTGGCCACCACGTCACGGTCTACAACCGCACGACCGCCAAGGCGCTGGAATGGGTGTCCCAGCTCACCTCTGGCAAGGCACCCGGCACGCTCCGGCATGCCACCACGCCACGCGAAGCCGCAGCGGGCGCTGACATCGTCTTTTGCTGCGTCGGCAATGACGACGACCTGCGCTCCGTCACCCTGGGCGACGACGGCGCCTTTGCCGGCATGTCGGCCGGCGCTGTGTTCGTCGATCACACGACCGCGTCGGCCGACGTGGCGCGCGAGCTTTCCAGGGCCGCGTCGGAACGTGGACTGCAGTTCATCGACGGCCCCGTCTCTGGCGGCCAGGCCGGCGCACAGAACGGCGCGCTCACGGTAATGTGCGGCGGCGACGCGCAAGCCTTCGATGCGGTGAAGCCGGTCGTCGATGTCTTCGCCCGCGCCGTCACGCTGCTCGGGCCGAGCGGCGCCGGCCAGCTCGCGAAGATGGTCAACCAGATCGCCATCGCGGGCCTGATCCAGGGCTTGTCCGAAGCGATTGCCTTTGGCCAGCGTGCGGGCCTGGACATGAACACCGTCCTCGGCGTCATCGGCAAGGGCGCCGCGCAGAGCTGGCAGATGGACAACCGCGGCAAGACCATGATCGAAGGCAAGTTCGACTACGGCTTTGCCGTGGACTGGATGCGCAAGGACCTGGGCCTGGTGCTGGACGAAGCCCGCCGCAACGGCGCGCGGCTGCCGGTGACTGCGCTGGTGGACCAGTTCTACGCCGACGTGCAGCAGGCGGGCGGCAATCGCTGGGACACGTCCAGCCTCATCACCCGCCTGAAGAACTGATCAGCTATTTTCAGCGAACAGGCGTAGTGACCGCGCCGCCGCTCGCAGGCGGCGTGGCCGGCACGGCCGTTGTTCCAGCTGGTGGCAGCGGCGCCATCGGCGGCAGCGGAACGCTGGAGCCAGACGACGACGGGGCCGGGCTGCCGGCGCCCCCGGTGCGAACGGCGTTCGCCTCCGCGTCCGAAATGATCTCGACGAGCCGCACCACCTTTTGCACGCCCGACACGCCGCGCACGATGTCCGTGGCGCGATCGGTTTCGGCGCGCGTGGCCAGGCCCATGAGGTACACCACGCTGCGCTCGGTCACCACCTTGAACAGGTTGCCGAAGAGGTCGTTCTGATCGACCAGCGAGGCCTTGACCTTGGTGGTGATGTAGGTGTCGTTGGAGCGGTCGGCAATGGTGCTGCCGGGGCCGACGGTCACCTCGTTGAACACGTTGCGCACGTTCTCCACGCGGCGAACCACTTCTTCCGCGCGCAGGCGATCGGCTTCCGTGCCCACGGTGCCCACCAGCAGCACCTGACGGTTGAAGCTGATGGCGGTGATGTTCATGTTGTCATTCGCGATGTCGCGAATGCGCGCGGCCGCACGCAGCTCGATGGTCTGGTCGTCCAGCTGTGCGCCGGAGGTGCGCCTGTCCGTGGCCACCATGCCCGCACCCGCCGCCGCGCCACCGACCACCAACGGCACGCATCCACCGAGGCTCATCACGAGCGCGGCGCCGGCCGTGAGCATGATCGCGAAACGAGGGATGGCGGGAGTGGTCTTCATGAAAGTCCTTCCTTGAGGGATACGTTCGATAGGGTGAGGCGCAAGAAGTTTAGCTGAGCGGAATTTGGCTCGCCCCCAGGCTCCGCGCACTTCGTGTCGCTCCTCCAACCCCCTGCCGGGGGCAACACCAGCGGCCCGGCAAAGCCGGTTCCGCGGTGTTCCTGGAATTGTTCGCCCGTGCTTGATGCGAAGCGGTGGTCCGAATGATTTACGTGAAGGCCCTGCACGCGTCAGACAAAGCCGCCTCTAGCCTTCCTGCTCGCCGAGCAGTTGCGCGTCCACGCCGTCGCACAGGCAGTGCAGCGTGAGCAGGTGCACTTCATGCACACGCGCGGCGCGCTCGTGCGGCACGCAGACCTGCACATCGGTCTCGCGAAGGGCGCGGCCCACGGCGCCGCCGTTGCCGCCCAGCAGGGCCACGACGGTCATCTCGCGTGCGTGCGCCGCTTCGGTGGCGGCGAGCACGCTGGCCGACTGCCCCGTGGCGCTGACGGCCAGCAGCACGTCGCCTGCCTGGCCCAGGGCGCGCACCTGCCGCGCGAAACGGTCGGGGTCGGCGGCATCGGGCGTGTCGGCCAGGGGGTCGGCGGCATCAGGCTCAAGGGCGATGGCGGCCAGCTCAGGCCGGTCGCGCTCGAAGCGGCCGATGAAGTGCGCCGCGAACTGCGCAGCCACCAGGCCAGAGACACCCGCGCCACATGCGAGGATCTTGCCGCCGCTCGTCACGCAGGCCAGGAGCGCCTGAACGGCTTGCGACACCGGCTTGCTGAGCAGCGGGCCGGTCTGGTATTTGAGGTCCGCACTGTCGATGAAGTGCTGCTGTATGCGTTGCTCGAGCATGGGGCGGGATGATAGCGATCAAAGACTGGACAGGTTGTCAGCCGGCGTCGAACGCGGCCTTCAGCCACTCGATGGCGCCGTCTTCCACCAGCACCACATCGAAGCGGCACGGCGGCCAGGTACGCAGGCGGCTCAAATAGTGGCGTGCCGCAAATATGACGCGATGCTGCTTGAGGCCGGTGATGCTGCCACCCGGCCCGCCGTGCGACCCGCTGGCACGCTGCCGCACTTCCACAAAAACGAGTGTGCCGTCGCGCTCGCGCATGATCAGGTCGATTTCGCCGCCGCCGCGCCCCGGGGTTCGATAATTGCGGGCAACCAGCGCCAGGCCGTTCGCCTGAAGGCGTTCAAGCGCAGCCTCTTCCCCGGCATCGCCGCGTTGCTTGGTGGTGAGCGTGGCCGAAGTCGGTCGCGCCTGCCCGCTCCCTGATGTTCTCTTGTTCTGGAGATTGCTCATTGAATTCGCCAGCCTCCGCTTCTTTTCGCACCGCGCTGCAGGCCGCACGCGATGCCGCTGGCTCGCAGCATTATCCGCAGGGCGCGCTTTACATCGTGGCAACCCCCATCGGCAACCTGGCCGACATCACGCTGCGCGCGCTGCACGTGCTGGAAATCGTCGATTGCGTGGCCTGCGAAGACACGCGCCACACGCAAGGCATGTTGCGCATGTACGGCATCGAACGGCCGGGCGCGCAGTTGCTGGCCGTGCACCAGCACAACGAAGCGGAAGCAGCGCAAACGGTCGCCGCGCGGCTTGCCCAAGGGCAGCGCATTGCCTACGTGAGCGACGCCGGAACGCCGGGCGTGAGCGACCCGGGCGCGCGCCTAGCGGCTGCCGTTCGCGCGGCGGGGCATCGCGTGCTGCCGTTGCCTGGCGCCAGCAGCGTCACCACGCTCATGAGCGCGGCGGGTCTGATTGGCGGAGATGAGGGCGCCGGCCGCTTCGTGTTCGCCGGCTTCCTGCCGACCAAGGCTGCGGAGCGTGACGCGGCCGTTCAACGCCTCGCGGCCGAATCACGCGCCGTCGTGCTGCTGGAAGCGCCGCACCGCATCGAAGCACTGGCCCGCGCCGTTGCCGTGCTGGGCACGCGGCGCATCACGATCGGCCGCGAGCTGACGAAGCAGTTCGAGGAGATCGACACGGTGCAAGCGGATGAACTCGCGGGTTGGCTCGCGGCCAATTCGCAACGCACGCGCGGCGAGTTCGCGCTGGTGCTGCATCCCGCCGGGAGCGATGCGTCTTCTGCTGATGATGGCGAGCGCGTGCTGCGCCTGTTGCTGGCCGAACTACCCGTGAAGACCGCCGTGCGCCTTGCCGCCGACATCACCGGCGCGCCGCGTAATGCGCTCTACGAAGCCGCACTGCGCCTGAAAAAAGAAACCGACTAAGACGGATCCTTGCTCCGCGTGCGGCTCACCGCACTGAAGATCCCGATGCCCAGCACGATGAGCGCGCCGATGCCGATGTAAAGCGAAGGCACGCCGGCGACGGAAGCCCCCCAAGCCAAGCCGGCCAGGAAGAGGATGAAACCGATCATGTAGAGCGCGAAAGACATGTTCTTCTCCGTTCAGTGGTCGAGCCAGTCTGGACTGCACGGAAAGCTTCGTCGCGCGGCGAGCACCGCGAACGACTGTGGGAGCACGCTTACCAGCGTCAGCGCAAGCACAAGGGAAAGCGAAGTGAGCACTCAAGCGCATCCATTTGCTACCGGGCAAGCGCCACACAAGCTCCCTCCAAGTGGTGGCTATGCCTTATGAAACCTGGTTTTTCCTATTGCATGTAACTAATTCGTATGACCACAATTAGTAACGATTGATTCACCTGCGTGCCACATGCGCTTGCTCTTGGTCGAAGACAACGACCTGCTGGGAACCGCCATTCACAAGGGCCTGGTGAGGGCTGGCTATGCCGTGGACTGGAGCCGATCGGGCAAGGACGTGCTCGCTTCGCTTGCGTCGTGCAACTATGACTGCGTGCTCCTGGACCTGGGACTGCCCGACGTCACCGGGGAATCGCTGCTCAAGAGCATCCGCACACGCAACATCCCCGTCTCCGTGATCGTGATCACCGCGCGCGGCAGCATCGCGGACCGGGTGCGCCTGCTCGACATGGGCGCCGACGACTACATGGTCAAGCCGCTGGACCTGGACGAAGTCGCCTCTCGCGTGCGTGCCGTGCTGCGCCGGGTCGCGGGCAAGGCGCCCGGTTCCGGCGAACCCGAGCATGGCCCGTTGAAGCTCTATCCCTCCCACCGCACCGCGACCTGGCATGGCGACGTGGTGCCGCTCACCAACAAGGAGTTCTGGCTGCTGGAAATCCTGGTGCGCCGCAAGAACCAGGTGCTGTCGCGCTCGCAACTGGAAGAGGCGCTCTACAACTTCGACGTCGAAGTCGAGAGCAATGCGGTGGAAGTCCACATTCACTATTTGCGGCGCAAGTTCTCGCCGGACCTGATCCAGACGGTGCGCGGTGTCGGCTACCAGCTCGGCCCCGAGAACCGGGAATGAAGCGGCTCATCGCCTCCTGGTCCCTGCGCCACCGCGTGGTGGCCATCGCGCTCTTCGTCTGCACGGCGACCCTTCTGG
The DNA here is from genome assembly GCF_030317105.1 of Variovorax brevis. Taxonomy (GTDB): domain Bacteria; phylum Pseudomonadota; class Gammaproteobacteria; order Burkholderiales; family Burkholderiaceae_C; genus Variovorax; species Variovorax brevis. The sequence continues at coordinate 123,592 of NZ_JASZYG010000009.1, read as the reverse complement.
CGGGCGGCGTCGCCATGTACCGGGCGGACCGCATTGCCGACAAGAACGTGCTGGACGCCCGCCTCGTCACGCTGGCGCACACGGTGCTCGCCTTCGCAGAGCACGAGATCGAGGAAGAAGGCTTCGCCAAGGGCCTGGACGACGCGGTGCACGAGACCGAGGGCGCGCTCGGCACGCGCTATCACTATCAGCTGTGGTCGCTCGACGGACGGCTGCTGGATCAAACGCACCAGGCGCCCACGGATGCACCGCTGCGCCCGCTGTCCGAGCGTGGCTTCGGCGAGGCGATGGTGAATGGCGAACTCGTTCGAACCTATGTCGAAGCCTCCAATGCCAACGGCATCATCATCCAGATCGCGGAGCGCATGGTGGACCGCGAGGCCGCGGTCGGCATCACCACCGGCTACTTCCTTGCCTTCCTGGCGATTCCGCTGCTGCTGATCTTCGTGAGCACCTGGTGGTTTCTCAACCGCGCCCTTCGTTCGGTCGACGGCTACGCCGCACAGCTTCGGGAACGCCATGCGCTCGACCTCACGGAGCTGAACGCCACCAACCCGCCGGCCGAGCTCAAGCCCATGGTCGAGTCGATCAACACGATGTTCGGCCGCTTCAGGCAGGCGCTGTCCGTGGAGCGCAGTTTCACGGCGATTGCCGCGCACGAGATGCGTACCCCGCTGGCCGGCCTGCGCGCCCAGGCGCAACTGGCCGCCGGCATGACCGGATCGCCCCACGAGTTGCAGGCTTCCCTGCGCGGCCTGATGTCGGGCATCGACCATGCCAGCCATCTTCTGGACCGCCTGCTCGATCTCGCCCGCATCGACAGCCTTGCCGCGGCGGGGGGCCATATGCTGGCTGCCGTGAGCCTGGAGAAGGTCTTCCACAGCGTGATGTCCGAACTCGGCGCCGCTGCCTCCGAACGCGAACTCTCGCTCAAGGCACGATTCGAGGTGGACGAGATGATGGCCGGCGAACTCGGCTTGCACATGCTGATGCACAACCTGCTGGTCAACGCGATCCGCTACACGCCGGCCGGGGGCCGTATCGAGGTTGGCAGTGCACTGAATGGCCCCACCGTCGTGCTCACCGTTGACGACTCCGGTCCCGGCATTCCTGCGAGCCGGCATGCCGAGGCTTTCCAGCGCTTCAATCGCCTGGGCCGTGTCGATGGCCATGGCGTCGGGCTCGGGCTCGCGATCGTGCAGGCGGTGGCGCAGGCCCATCACGCGGTGGTGCACTTGCTCGAATCACCCCTGGGCGGCCTGCGCGCCGAAGTACGCTTTCCGCGGGCAGGCCCGCAGGCGGCGGGCCGGATCACATCTGGCGCGCTGCCCTGCGCAATGTCGAAGTGACCGGGTCCAGCAGGTACTGAAGCGCGGTCTGGAATCCGCCATCGATGTAGACCTCGGCCGGCATGCCCGCTTGCATCTTCAGGTCGCCCACCGCACTCACCGAGGCGGGGTCGGCCAGGATGGAGACGCTGTAGTAAGGCATCTGCGTCTGCTTGTCGGTGAAGCGGTCGCCCGATACATAGGTCACCTTGCCCGTCACCATGGTGGCGTTGCGGTACTTCCAGGCCGTGAACTTGATGCGGGCGCCCTGCCCCACCAGCACGTTGTTGACTTCCTCGGGGCGGATCTGCGCTTCGATCATCAGCGCGGTGTTGCTCGGCACGATCTCCGCGATGGTCTCGCCGGGCCGCACGACCGCGCCGGCCGAGGTGAACTTCAGGTCGATGACCTCGCCGCTCGCCGGCGCCAGCACCACCTGCCTCGTGGCGGAGTCGTCGGACTTGCGCAGTTCCTGCTCGATCTCGTTCACCCGCGCGACCGTCGCCTTGAGCTGGTCGCTGGCGGTGCGAACGTATTCATTGACGATCGCGTTGGTCTTGATGTCCGCATCGATCAGCCGTCCGTGGCCGCGTGCCAGCTCGGAGCGGCGCTCTTCCAGCCGCGCGGTGTAGTCGGCCACGGAGGCTTCGATCTGGTTGATGCGCGCGGTGGAGACGAAGCCCTCCTGCACCAGGTCGCGGTTGGTTTCCAGTTCGCGCCGCTGCAGGCCCAGCGATTCCTGCGCCTTGGATCCCTGCGCTTCCAGCGCGCCGATTTCCTGCTGCACGCGGCTTCGCAACTGTTTCATCAACGCCAGTTCGCTGTTGAGCGAATGCAGCCGCGCGGAGAACAGCGAAGCTTCCTTGGACATGGCATCGCGAACGCGCGGATCTCGCTTGGCTTCGTTCTGCAGCGCCTCCGAAAACTCCAGCCAGGGCAGGCGACGCTGCTCGGCGTCGAGCCGCTCCATCGTCGTGCGCTCCACCGCCAGTCGATAGCTGAGCCGGTTGCGGTCGGCGTCGACGCCCACGTCGCCGAAGGCGATGAGCGGATCGCCTTCCTTCACCAGTTGGCCGTCGCGCACGAGCACCTGGCGCACGATGCCGCCTTCCAGGTGTTGCACGGGCCGCCGGTTCAGATCGACCTTCACATGCGCCGGGGCCACCACGGCCATCGCCAGCGGCGCGAGCCCGATCCATGCGCCCAGTGGAATGACAATGCCCATCACCGTCCACAGGCCCAGGCGCGTGATGCGCTTGATCTGCGCTTCGCTGCTCTTTCGTGGCCTCGGAATGCCGCCGGGGGAGATTGCTTGTGCGTGTGTCATACGGTCTTGATTCCTTGTCGCTTGCTACCTGCCGTCACGCCGCACGCTCGGCGAGTGCGGCCTGGGCCTGCTTCTGCATGGACTTCATCACATCGGCGGCCGTGCCGAACTGCTTCACGTGGCCGGCTTCGAGGATGAGGATCTTGTCGACGTGCGCGACCAGCGAAGGGCGGTGGGTCACCACGATGGAGGTCACGCCTTCGGAGCGCAGCCCGCTGAGCGCACGCGCCAGCGCGATCTCGCCCTCGGAGTCCAAGCTCGCGTTAGGCTCGTCCAGGATCAGCAGGCGCACGTCGCCGTACATGGCGCGGGCCAGTGCGATGCGCTGGCGCTGGCCGGGCGACAGTCGCGCGCCGCCGTCGCCGATGGGGGTGTCGTAGCCCAGCGGCAGTTGCGTGATCATCTCGTGCGCGTTGGCGCGCTTGGCGGCGGCAATGACGGCATCGGCATCCGGCTCGCCAAGGCGGCCGATGTTGTCGGCCACCGTGCCGTCGAACAGTTCCACGTCCTGCGGCACGTAGCCGATCCAGGGGCCGAGTTCGCGCCGCGGCCACGTCGACAGGTCGGTGCCGTCGAGCCGGATGGTTCCGATGGTCGGCTGCCAGATGCCCGTCAGCAGGCGCGCCAGGGTGGACTTGCCCGCGGCACTCGGACCGATGATGGCCAACGCCTCGCCAGCGGCCAGCGACAGCGACACGCCCGACAGCGCCAGCTTCTCCGAGCCCGGCGCGCGAAACGAGATGCCTTCCACGCGCACGTGGCCGACCGGCCGCGGCAGCGACATGCGCGGCTCTTCCTTGCCGAAGCGGTCGGTGAGATCGCGCAAGCGGCGGTAGGCCGAGCGCGCTTCGTTCAGCACGCGCCAGCTGCCGACGATCTGCTCCACCGGCTGCAGGGCACGGCCGAGCAGCACGGTGGTAGCGATCATCACGCCGGCCGATGCCGCCTGCGTGAGCACGAGGTAGGCGCCGATCGACATCATCATGACCTGCACGCCCTGCCGCAGGAAGCGCGACGCCGCGCTGAAGCTCACGCTCGCGTGGCTGGTGCTGCCCTGCAGCGCCAGGGCCTCGTCCTGCTGCTTGCGCCAACGGCCCAGCAGGCGTTCGGTCATGCCCATGGCCTGCAGCACTTCGGCGTTGCGAAGCGATCCTTCCACGTAGCGCGAGGCCTGCCGCGTTTCCTTCTGCACCGCGTCGAGCGCCTTGCGGTTCACGCGGTCGTTGAGCCATGCCAGGGCGATCATCACCATGGCGGCGCCGGCCGCGCCCCAGCCCAGCGCCGGGTGAAACACCGCGATGACGCCCACGTAGACGATGATCCACGGCGCATCCATGAGCGCCGTCAATCCGTTGGCGGAGAACAGGCCACGCAGCGTGGCCACGTCGCGCATCGCATCGGCCCGCGCATGCTGCGGCGCGCGCGCGGTGGCAGTCACGACCGCGTGCACCACCGGCGGCGACAGACGCTCATCGACGATGTTGCCGGTGAGGTGTTGCAAGCGCAGCCGCACATAGTCGAGCACGAAGAGGATGGCCAGCGCCGCCCCCACGCCGCCCAGCAAGACCCACAGCGTTTCGCGGCTGTTGGTCGGAATCACCCGGTCGAACACCTGCAGCATGAACAGCGCGGGCACCAGGTACAGCAGGTTGATCACAAACGAGAACAGCGCCATGTTCAGCAACAAGGGCTTCAGCTCGGTCCACAACGACTTCATTCGGCAATCTCCTCCGGTCCTTGTTATGCGGGGCAAGGTCGCTCGCGCGCCTTGCCCCGCCCCCTCTCACCCCGGGTGGCCTGTGATGGTCGATTCGCGAGGGAAGGCCGCGTCAACGGCACACAGGGCAAGGCGCAAAGCACAGCAATAGCCACCGCTATTGCGAGCATTTGCAACGCCGCCATGTGTGTCGTTGGCGTGGCAGGCACTCGCGAATTGGCCGTCGCAGGCCACTTCCACCCCTCAAACAAAGTCGAAGTTGTCCGCCGTGACGGTGGCATTGGCCGTGAAGGTGCCAATAAGCGTCAGTTCACCCGCCGCCAGCTCGCCGCCACCGGCCTGCACCCACTGCCAGAGGCTGAAGCTGTTGCCGTTGGTGTCGTTGACGACCAGCAATGCGTCCTCGCCGTTGGCAGCCGTGATGGCAAACTCGTTGTTGAAGGCCGTGGCCACCAGCGCCGCGTTGCCCAGGTTCGCGGTCGTCACGCCTTCGCCGTTGGCACCGGTCAACAGCAGCGCTTCCACGTCGCCGTTGCCCTGGCCGACCGTCACGTTGACCGTTCCTGCCGCCCCGTTGCCCGTGCCGAACAGGAAGGCGTCGTTGTTGTTGCCGTCGTCCCAAGCCGTGTTGAGCGCGCCAGTGAACTCGATGCGGTCGTCCACACCCGCGGCGCCGTCGGCGTCGAAGTTGGTGACGGTGTCGCCGAACTCGTTGGCTGCGCTGAAGCGGAAGATGTCCTGCACGTTGTCGTTGGCCGCGCCCGAGTTGATGGTGTCCGCGCCGATGCCGCCGATCAGGATGTCGCCGCCAGCCCCGCCGTTGATGGTGTCGTTGCCCGCACCGCCGTTGAGCGTGTTGGCGCCGGCATCACCGGTCAGGTTGTCGTTGCCGGCACCGCCCGTGATGTTCAGGATGCTGGCAATGGACGTGAAGCCCGTTGCCGTATCCACCGCACCCGAGAGGTTGACGGTGACCGCCGTCGTGGTCGCGCCGTAGGACAGCGTGTCGGCCGCGCCGCCAAGGTTGGCAGTGACGGACTCGATGCCGGTGACCGTGCCCCCTTCCATGGAGGTGATGGTCGTGCCGGTGAGCACCACATCCAGCACGTCGTTGTTGGCCACGCCGGTGATGTTCAGCGTGTCCGTTCCGGCGCCGCCGTCGATGGTGTCCGCGCCGCCGCCGATCGCGTAGTTGATGGTGTCGTTTCCGCCGCCGCCGATCAGCACGTTGTTGGCCGTGCTGCCGGTGATGGTGTCGTTGCCCGTGCCGCCGGTGAAGTTCTCGATGCCCACCAGCACGTCGGAGTTGGCCGCGTTGTTGCCCGAGCCGGTGACGACGATCGGCGCCGCGCCGCCCAGGTTCACCGTGAGTGCGGCCGCGTAGGCCGTGTAGTTGGCCGTGTCGGAGCCGGCGCCGCCGTCGAGCGTGTCGCGCACGTTGTCGACCGTTGCCACCAGCGTGTCGTTGCCGCCGCCGCCGGTCAGCACGTTGGCAACGCCGTTGCCCGTCAGCGTGTCGTTGAACGCGCCGCCCAACAGGTTCTCGATGCTGGCCAGCGTGTCGCTGCCCGCCGCACCGGTGGCCTGCGCGCCGGCAATGGACAGCGAAACCGTCACGGCCGCTGCTGCCGTGGCGTAGCTCGCCGTGTCGATGCCTGCACCCCCCGTGAGCACGTTGTTGCCGGAGTTGCCGGTGAGCACGTTGGCCGACGCATTGCCCGTGGCGTTGATGTTGCCGGTGCCCAGCAGCGTCAGGTTCTCGACGTCCGCGTCGGTGATGGTGTAGGTGACGGTCGATTGCACGGTGTCCGTGCCGCCGCCTGCGCCTTCCGTCACGGTGTCGGTGGTGCTGTCCACGAGGAAGGTGTCGTTGCCGGCGCCGCCGTTCATTGCGTCGTTGCCGAGGCCGCCGTCCAGCAGGTCGTCGCCGTCGTCGCCGAACAGGTTGTCGTTGCCGGCGCCTGCGGTCAGCGTGTCGTTGCCGGCACCGCCATCCAGGATGTCGTTGCCGTTCTCGCCGGTCAGGATGTCGTCGTCATCGCCACCGTTCAACGTGTCGTTGCCCTCGCCGCCGAGCAGCGTGTCGGCACCGATGCCGCCATTGAGCGTGTCGTTGCCCGCGAGGCCGCTCAACGTGTCGGCCAGGTCGCCGCCGCTGATGACGTTGTTGAGCGTGTTGCCGGTGCCGATGAACTGGTCGGCATCGATGCCCGTGTACGTCAGGTTCTCCACGTTGGCGATGAGTTCGAGCGAGTACGCGGCCAGCTCGGTCTGGACCTCGTCCGTGCCCTGCGCCGCGGCTTCCACCACCACGTCGAGCACGTCGTCCACGATGTAGGTGTCGTTGCCGTTCAGGCCCACCATCGTGTCGGCATCGAGGCCACCGTCGAGCACGTCGTTGTCGCCGGCGCCCGAGCCGCCCACCAGCAGGTCGTCGCCGATGCCGCCGTTGAGCTGGTTGTCGCCGGTGCCGCCGAAGATCAGGTCATTGCCGCTGCCGCCGGTGATGACGTCGCTGGTGCCCTGCTCGCCGACGATGAAGTTGTTCACCGTCGAGGCGGAGAAGTCCAGCGTGCGCGAGCCGCCCGTCGGGTCCTGCCGGCTGATGATGTAGTCGTCCACGCCCAGCAAGTAGCCCGCGTAGGTGCCGTCGTTGAAGTTGATGCGCTCCACGCCGGTCTGCGCGTTCGTGCCGGTGAAGTGGCCGGCCACGGTGACCGTCGTTGCGTTGGCGGTGAGCACCAGGCTGCCGTTGTTCGTCCCGGTGTTGTTGTCCTGCGCGTTGAGCGTGGTGAGCGCCGTGCCGGCCGCCTGGATCACGATGCGGTCGGCGTCGCCGCCGCTCGTCGCGTTGACCGGCTCGTTGATGGTGTCGCTGCCGTCCGCGAGGCCGAAGACGTAGGTGTCGTTGCCCAGGCCGCCGTTGAGCGTGTCGTTGCCCGCACCGCCGACCAGCACGTCGTTGCCGGCCAGGCCGTTCAGGGTGTCGTTGCCGCCCAGGCCCAGCAGGAGATCGTCGCCGGCGGTGCCGGTGAGCGTGTCGGGGCCGTTGGTGCCGGTCACGATGCCGAGCACGGCGTCCGTGAACTGCAGGCGCTCGACGTTGCTCAGCGTGTCGGTGCCTTCGATCGGGTCGGCCGACACGTCGGTCACCGTGAGCCTGCCGTCCGCATCCGTGCCGAAGGAGTAGTTGGCCAGCGGGCCGAGGTAAGCGACCGTGTCGATGTCACCCGCCGTCGTGTCCGTGCGGATGGTGCGCACGATCGCCAGTTGGCCGGGGTTGATCTGCCCCGCGAACATGGCGTTGACCAGCGTCTTCATGCTGTTGTGCAGCGCGAGCGGCGTGCCGGTGTGGTTCGGGTCGTTGGCCGCGAAGACGCCAATCTGCACGTCCAGCCATTTGTCGCCGTCGATGACGTCGTCGCCGCCGCGGCCCATCATCAGGTCGCTGCCGTCGCCGCCAAGGATGATGTCGCCCGCGGAGTAGCTGGCGGTGGCGCTCACGAGCGAGCCCATCACGGCCTGCAAGCCGTTGATGCGGGCCACGGCGGCTGCATCGAGCACGTTGCCGGCGAAGCCTTCGGTGCCGCCCTGGGCGAAGGGCAGGCGCTCTTCCGCGATGGTGTCGGCGCCGGTCAGCACGTCGTTGAAGCGCGTGCCCGAAAGGCCTTCGACCGATTCATAGCCGTCGAGCGTGCCGTTTTGCGGCGGGTTCGGGTTCTCGTCGAACACGATGGCGCGGGTCAGGTCGGCATCCACGCCGAAGGTGTTGTCCTTGTAGGTCACCCAGTCCCAGCCCGACATGCCGGCCAGCTTGCCGCGGCCGGGGCTGCCGACCATGATGTCGTCGCCGCCTTCTGCGATGAACTCGTCGAAGCCGCCATCGCCCAGGAACACATCGTGGCCCACGATGCTGTCGGCCGCGAAGATTTCGTCGAAGCTGTCGCCGGGCGCACCGTCGAAGGTGCCGGTCTCGATCCAGTCGTCGCCTTCATTGCCCAGGATGCGCTCGGCGTTCTTGCTGCCGAGGATGAAGTCGTTGCCCTGACCGGCGAACACTTCCGAGCCCGCGTCGGTGCCCAGCACGATGAAGTCCTGGCCGTCGCCGCCCATGATCAGGTCCAGGCCCGGGCCGCCGTGCACCACGTCGTTGCCGGAACCCGCCTTGATGTTGTCGTCGCCGCCCAGGTCGCGAACGATGTCGTCGCCGTCGCCGGCGTTGATGATGTCGTTGCCGGCGCCGCCTTCGAGGTTGTCGTTGCCGCCGTCGCCGTGGATGGTGTCGTCGCCTTCGCTGGCGATGATGATGTCATTGCCCTCTGTGCCGCCAAGCACCACGTGCTGGTCGCCGGTGTACTTCAGGTAGTTGGTGTCCGGGCCGGCCGTGGCGGGGTTGTTGCGCACCACCAGCGGTGTGAGGATGCCGCCGCCGGACGGATCGTTCTGCTCCAGGTCGCCATCGCCGTCCAGGTCGTTGTATTGCCTTGTCGGATCCACTTCGAGCGCGAGGCCCGGCGTCGAGAACACGTCCGACGGCAGGTGCGTCGCGTTCGTGTTGGTCATGATCATCTCGGCAAAGGAGTTGTTCTCCATTTCGCCAAAGAGATGCAGGCCGTCCAGGCGCTGCAGGTAGTAGAAGCGGTCGCCGTTCTGCAGGCTTTCCATCTGCTGCTCGAACACGAAGTTGAAGGTCGAGCCCAGCATGCCGCCGAAGGGCAGGATCTTCTCCGCGAGGCCGCCGATCCACAGGTCGACGTTGTCCAGGCCGCCCAGGGCATTGCCCGCGCCGTAGGCGCCGATGCCGTTGAGGAAGTCTTCCGCGTCTGCCGGAACTTCGAGGCCGCCGACCGATGCGCCGGTGATGATCGTCAGTGCGGCATCGCGCTTGCCCTGGATGGTCGCCTGGCCCTTGATCAGGTCGTGATTGCCGTAGGCCGCGATGAAGTTGATGATCGACGCTTCGTGCTTGAGGTTGCCCGCAAAGTCGACCCAGCTGTCGTACGGACGCAGTTCGGCCGCGTTGTTGGTCGCGTCATAGAACTGGCGGCGCGCCGCGTTGAGCGAAGGCACGCCCGTGTCACGGCCACGCGCCAGGTTGATGGTCGCCAGGTCGAGCGGCAGGCCCAGCAGGTTGTTGCGCAGCGCGCTGGTCACGAACTCGTCGATCTCGTTGCCGACCTGCCGCGTCATGCCGCGGATGATCGCGCCGGCGGCCACGTCGTCGGTGATCGCATGCTGGTTGTCGAACGCGACAGGATTCAGGAAGCCCTGGATCAGGCCGATGTCGTTCGGGTTGAAGTTGGGGTCGAAGCGGTCGATGGACTCGGTGAGCATCGAGTGGCCGAAGCGGTACACCACGTGCGCGAACTCGGCCACGATCGACGGATCGATGGTGACGTCGAAGCCGTCAGGCACCACGAAGGGGTTGATCTGCGGCTGCACCTTGCGCGCAAACTCCTCGAACACCAGATGCTGGTACTGCATCTCGGTGGTGAACTTGGCGGACTGGAACAGGCGCTCGCCGTCCCACACCAGCGTGCTGAGGTCCGCCGGCACTGCGTCCACGTCTTCTACCAGCCATTCGTTGAGGAAGTCGAGGTCGCCACCCGCTGCGGTCGACAGGATCACTTCCTTGTTGAGGTCGACCATGCGGTTGTGCTCGGCATGGAAGACGTGGTGCACCGCCGTGAGGCCGATGTTTTCGTTCACGCGTCCGTCGCCCGCAATGAAGTGGGCGTCGAGCAGTTCGTTGTCGTACTCGGTGTCACCATTGCCGGGGTTGCCCAGGCCGATGGTGATGTCGCCGTCGGCGATCTTGCCGATGGGCACGGCTTCGTGCGCGATGTCGGCCAGGAAGGCGTGGCCGGTGCGCAGCGCGAGCGCGGTCGTCGGGTTGACGGGCGCGTCCGGCGTCCCGGAGACGGTGACGTCGTCGGCGGTGTTCGGAATGCCATCGAGGCCGATGCCGGTGATGACTTGCGCAAAGCCTGTCGTCGGGTCGGGAATGAAGTTGCCGTACTGGTCGGTGCGGAGCAACGGCACGCTGCCCACGTCGAAGTCGGTCAGCTCGACGCCGAGCATGGCCTTGGCTTGCGCCTTGACCTCGCCCCATGTCGCCATGCCGCCGTTGCCGCCTTCGATGAGCTTGCCGGTCGCCACGGGCTGGCCGTCAGAGTTCAGAACGTACTGGCGCAGGAACACCTGGTGCGAGGAATGCGAGGTGTAGGTCTGGTTCTGGTCGACGAAAGCGGTGGTGGTGTTCACCGGCCGCACGTCGTCAGCCGTGTTCATCACGCCATCAGGCCCTGCGGACACGGTCGCGCGCGTCAGCACCATGAAGTTGGTGTGGCTGCCTTCCACGTAGAGCGGATCGTCCGGTTGCAGGGGAACGAACACCGTGCCGCTGCCGCCCTTGTTGACCAGGTCCAGGCCGTGGTCGAAGAACTGGCCGAAGAGGGTGAACCAGGAGTTGAAGGAGGCCGACAGGCCAACGTCCGGCGAGATGTTGGGCAGGCTGACGTTGTCGCCTTCCATCACGATGCCGAAGGGCTCCACGGCGGCGTCGCGCACGGCGCGGGCGGCGTCCAGCGTTGCGAGTGCGGCGGTGTGCGCGTCGGCCGCGGCAGCGGCGGCATCGAGGGCGGCCTGCTCCTCGACGGTGGGCGGCGTGTTGGGGTCGCCGTCGCCCAGGGCCTCGGCGGCGGCGCGGGCGTTGTCCGCGGCCACGCGCGCCAGGTATTCGGCATCGGACGCAGGCTTGAAGGTCTGGTAGATCGCGGTGACCGCTTGAAGGTCATCCATCGGGTTGGCCGAACCGGCGCGGTCCAGTGCCGTCAGGATCGCGGCCGGGTTGCCCAGCGTCTGGTCAACGATCAGGTTGGAGGTGGTGCGCAGGCTCGAGTCGAAAACGAGCGAGTTCGGGTTGTTGCTCGGCAGGTAGGTGGCCTGCGTCGGCATGGCGGGTGCGGGGCCGGCGCCGTCCGGGTCGAACGGGGTGCCGTCGGCGGGCCGGTACACCGGGTCCATGAGCGTTGGAAACTGCTGGTCGGCCGCGCCCCAGGTTTCATGCAGCAGGTTGTTGTACGTGCCGTCCACCGTCCGCAGACCAAAGCTCACGTTGTACGCGGGCACCAGTCCACCGGGCCCAAAAAGAGGCTGCCCCGCGGCATGCGCTTCAGCAATCTTGATCTGCGCAAGGATGAATTCGAGGTCTGCCTGATTGACGGTAACTGACATGTCGCGGTCTCCTCTGGTTTGAATATGTGGGTAGTGCAAAAGGGTTACTTTTGCTGCAATCAGTCTCAGCGCGAGTTCTTAAGATCGGCTTAAGGCGCGTGATATTTCGTTACACCGCGACAGGCATCTGGCCGGACCAGATACGTGCGTGCGTCCCTGCCATGAGGACCGCTATGCATCAACCAGAAACGCTATATTGCGTTCATCGTCACCTCACGCCACCGCCCGCATGGACAACGACGAGGTCAAACAGTTGCTCGTACGCATCGGCCGCGAAGACCAGGCCGCGTTTCGCCAGCTGTACAAGGCGTTCAGCCGCAAGGTGTTCGCCTATGTGCTCAACATGCTGAATGACCACGCGCGGGCCGAAGAGGTGTTGGTGGACACGCTCTACGAGGTCTGGCGCCACCCCGACCGCTTTCGGGGCGACTCCCAGTTTTCCACCTGGCTCATCGGCATCGCACGCCGCAAGGCGCTGATGGTCTACCGCGCCCGCCGGCCCGACGAGGTGCACGGCGACCTCGACGACATTGCCGACACTGCCGCCTCGGACACGCCCGACGGCTACGCGGAACTGGCGGACAAGCAACGGCGCGAAGGCGTGCAGCACTGCATGGGCAAGCTGTCGGACGAGCATCGCGAATGCCTGCACCTGGTGTTCTACGAGGGCATGAGCGTGTCGGAAGTGGCGGAGGTGCAGAACTGCCCCGAGGGCACCGTCAAGACCCGGCTGTTCCACGCCCGCCAGAAGATCAAGAATTGCCTGCAGTCCCTGTTGCGCAGCGAAGGTGGTAGTCCAAACGCCCGTGGCGCGCTTGCATCCTGAACTTTTGGCCGAATTGACAAGCGCGCAGAAAAATAATTTGAACCATCCGCAAACCCCGCGCAACCCAGAGGCGACACGGGCATGCCCCGTGCAGGTTGATCGGGGTCTGACGGACAACGATCGGGTCAGTCAAGGGGCTCGCAGGAGCCAAGGATTTCTGGTGATCACCATGGTCGAGAACTTTTCACCGTCGCCGCACCGCCCGTGTGCGACCGTTACCACGGGAGCACACGCATCATGAACGAACGTTTTGAAGAACTGCTCCCCTGGTACGCCAACGGCTCGCTGGGCGCCGAAGACCGCGCCTGGGTCGAAACCTACCTCCAACAGCATCCCGAGGCCCAGCGCGAGCTGGACTGGTATCGCTCGCTGCAGGCACGCGTGCAGGAAAACGCCCCGGCCGTGCCGGCCACCATCGGCCTGGCCCGCGCCATGCGCCTGATCCAGGGCGACCGCCCGACCTTTGCCGAGCGCATCGGCGCCTTCTTCGGCAACTTCGGCATGCGCCCGAGCTACGCCTTGGCCGCGCTGGCGGTCGTCGCGGTGCAGGGCGGCGTGATCATGAACCTGCTGGGCAGCGTTCGCGACAACGAGTCCGAGATCCGCGCACTGCACGCGGTTCGCGTCGAAGAGGGCCCGATGCTGAAAGTCAGCTTCGCGCCGGACGCCAAGGAGACCGACATCCGCATGCTGCTGGTGCAGGTGCAGGGCGAACTGGCCGGCGGCCCGGGCCAGCTCGGCGACTACTACCTGCGCGTGCCGGCGGGCAGCGAAGCCGCGGCACTCGCCCGCGTGAAGACCGCGCCGATCGTCCAGGCCGCCTCGCTGGCGCCCGGTGTCCCGCCCAAGGAGTAAGCGGCCATGACCCCGCTGTTGACCCGCCGTGTGCTGCTGCGCTGCGCGTTGGGCGCCGCAGCACTGCCCTTCGGTACCGCCAACGCCGTCGACACCCCGCGCATCGCGCTGGTGATCGGCAACGGCGCCTATCGCGCCGCACCGCTGAAGAATCCTCCCGGCGACGCCAGCGCCGTCGCTTCGGCGCTGCGTGGCCTGGGCTACGACGTCACGCTGCGCCAGAACACGAAACTGGCGGACCTGATCGAGTCGCTGCGCGAGTTTTCGATGCGTGCCCCCAAGGCGGCGGTGCGCATGCTGTTCTATGCCGGCCACGGCGTCCAGGTGAAGGGCCGAAACTACCTCGTGCCCATCGACGCCGACCCGAAATCGGAAGAGGAAATCCAGCAGCAGAGCGCGGACGTCGGCGAGTTCGTCGACCGGCTCAGCGCCATCCGCACCGGCGCCAACATCGTGGTGCTCGACGCCTGCCGGGTGAACCCCTTCGCCGGTGGCGTCATCGTGGGCCCCGATGGAAGGCGCCTGAAATTCCGTGGTGCGACGCCCGGTGGCTTGGCGACGCTCGATGCGCCCGTGGGCACGCTGGTCGCCTTCTCGACCGCGCCGAACGGCGTGGCACTCGATGGCGCCAACAGCGAGCACAGCGTCTATGCGCGCCACCTGCTGGCCAACATGTCGACGCCGGGACTGCAGATCGAACAGCTCTTCAAGCGGGTGCGCATTGCGGTGGCCGAAGACACCGGCCGCGTGCAGGTGCCCTGGGAGTCGTCGAGCCTGACGGCCGACTTCTGCTTCAAGTCGGACGACAAGGGGCGCTGCGGCTAAAAAGGCTGCTGGGGGAGACGCCCGGTTGGACGCCGCTTCCAGACTATTTCACGCTCACGACCGTTCCGCGAAAACTGCCATCCATGCGCAAGGAGGTCAGCGCGCCATCACGCCGGACGATCTGGACGCAATTCTCGGCCAGCGTCTGCTTGTTCCATCTCGTGCAGTAGCTGCCTTCGCCATTCATGCGCCATGTACCAACATCGTTGTACGGCCCCGAAACCGTGGCCTTGCCGCCTGGCGCAAGTTGGAGCTCATAGTTCTTGCCATCGTCCAGCTTCCACACGATGGTCTTGCCAATGATGTCGGACTGGATCTGGTCGTTGCTGAGCGGCACATCGTTGGCCCAGGCATGGCCGGCGCCGAGGGCCAATGCAACGGCAATCAAATGTTCGTGCAGCTTCATGTGAATTCCTCTTGGTTGGTCCATCTCCATTGGGGCGGAAACGCGGCGCGCCTTCATCCTCATTCTTGAGGGTTGACGGGTTTCCGGAATTTTCCGATGCGGAGGGACCTCAAGCGTGGTCGAGCAGGAATCGTTCGAGTTCGCGCGCGAAACGCAAGGGCTCGCTCACATGCGGCGAATGGCCGGCATGCGGGTAGATCAGGATTTGCGCATGCTTTACCGTGTCGCGATACCAGGCATCGAGCGGCAGACCGGCGTAGTGCGGGCTGCGCGCCCCGAGCACGACCAGCAAGGGTGCGTCCATGCGCGACAGCGAAGCACGGAAGTCGGCCTGTGCCATCGACTCGGCGAGGTCCAGCAGTGGCTGCAAGTCGATGCGTCCCAGGCGGCGGCGCAGCAAACGGCCGAGCGGCGCCTGGTCACCGAGCTGCCGCCGCAGCCAGTCGCCTCCCAGCGCGCCGACTTCGTTGAGCAGCGTCTCGGCCAAGTCGCGGCGCGCGCCTGCGATCAATCCCGACAGCATTGCCGCGCTGCAGCCGCCGAAGAGGCCCAGGCGCCAGTCGTCGTCCGTCACGATGCGCGGCGACTGGTCGACCAGGGTGACCGCCGCAACCCGTTGCGTGCCATAGACCTGCAAATATTGCATCAGCGCGAGGGCACCCATGGAGTGTCCGACCAGTACGGAGCGCTGCAGCCCGAAGTGGTCGAGCATCTCGGCGAGGTCGGTCGCCAGCCGCGCCAGCGTGATGCTGCCGCGCACCGGACGGCAACTGCCGTGGCCGCGTGCGTCCCATGCGAGCACGCAGTGGCGCTGCGCCAGCCGCCGCGCCACCGGCATCCAGTCGCGATGCGAGCAACCGACGCCATGCACCAGCACCAATGGCGGTCCCTTGCCGAGCACATACACGGGCACCACCTGACCATCGCTGGCCGTGAAGCTGTCGTGTTCGGCCGTGCCCGATGCGCCCAGGTTCACCAACCCGAAATTGCGCAGCGCGCTCCAGGCGCCGCGCAGGCCGGTCAGGCGTGGTGGATGGGGTGAAGGTTCAGCCATCGCAATCGATCCTACGCCCGCATGCCGTCTGCACGAAATCACTTTGAACCGGATTCGAACGCGCCGCAACCCATGGGGCGGAAGGCAAGCAATTCCGCAAGCCTCACCAAAACCCTGTCATCCCATCAAGGAGTTCATCATGCAAGTTGTTCGCAAGGCTTCCGTCGTCATCGCTCTCGGTCTCGCCTGCGCTGCCTCCATGGCCGGCGAAATCGTGGGCTCCACCGTGCTGTCCAACGGGTCAACCAACAGCGCCTCCGGCTTCCTGTCCACCGCACGCCAGAACATCGGCGTGGCTGAGCAAAACGGCAAGATCACCAACAGCACCGTGATCGCCACCAACGCCAACAACAGCGCCTCCGGCTTCCTGTCGACGGCCAACCAGAGCGTCGGCCGCGCCACGCAAAATGGCGAGATCAAGAACAGCACGGTCATCGGCACCAACCTGACCAACGCTGCTTCGGGCTTCCTCAGCACGGCCAACCAGGAAGTTGGCTTTGCCAAGGGCAACGGCAAGGTGGAGAACTCGACGGTGATCGCCAACGGCGCCACCAACCGGGCCTCCGGCTTCCTGTCCACCGCCAACCAACAAATCGGCGGGGCGCAAGGCAATGGTGTGTTGAGGAACTCGACGGTCATCGCGACGAACTCGTCCAACACCGCGAGCGGCTTCCTCTCCACCGCCGAGCAAAGCATCGGCGTTGCCAAGTAAGTCTTGTTCTGCCCCGTTCCAGGGCTGCACCCGACCCGCCCGCGCGACCCGCGCCGGCGGGTTTTTCTTTTGCGCTGCGAGCCCTGTTCCGGCACTGCGATTCACCACAAGTTTTTTTCACCGCAACCGAAAAATCGTTTGAACCGGATCCGAAGTCGCCGCAACCCAATGAGCGGGAAGGCAAGCAATTCCGCAAGCCCCACCTCAATCCTGTCACCACATCAAGGAGTTCATCATGCAAGTCGTTCGCAAAGCATCCGTCCTCGTCGCTCTCGGTCTCGCCTTCGGTGCCTGCATGGCCGGCGAAATCACGGGCAGCACCGTGCTGTCCAATGGCGCAAGCAACAGCGCCTCGGGCTTCCTGTCCAGCTCGAAACAGAACATCGGCGTGGCCGAGCAAAACGCCAAGATCACCAACAGCACCGTGATCTCCACGAACGCCAACAACAGCGCCTCGGGCTTCCTGTCGTCGGCCAACCAGAGCGTCGGTCGCGCCACGCAAAACGGCGAGATCAAGAACAGCACGGTCATCGGCACGAACCTGAACAACAGGGCTTCGGGCTTCCTCAGCTCGGCCAACCAGGAAGTGGGCTTTGCCAAGAACAACGGCAAGGTGGAAAACTCGACGGTGATCGCCAATGGTGCCAACAACACGGCCAGTGGCTTCCTGTCCTCGGCGAACCAACAGCTCGGTGGCGCACAAGGCAATGGCAAGCTGAAGAACTCGACCGTCATCGCGACCGGCTCGAACAATTCGGCCAGCGGCTTCCTGTCCTCGGCCGACCAAGCCGTGGGCGTTGCCAAGTAAGTTGCCGCCTGCTTCGTTCAGGCCTCACCCCGAACCCGCCCGCGCACCCGCGCCGGCGGGTTTTTTCATTTCCCTTCCACAAAATTTCCCTTGAACCGTTTGGCCACACGCGGCAACCCAAGGAGCGGAAGGCAAGTCATTGACGCCCTACCGCCAGCGCGCATCCCCGGAGCTGGCAACCATTTCCAGCCAGGAGACCCGCCATGAACGCCACCCTCGTCCGCGCCACCCGAATCAGCTTCGTCGCCGCCCGCATCGCCTTCGCCGTCACCTCCATGGGCTGCGGTACCCACGCATTCGCGGGGCAAGAATTGCTTGGCGTGGATTCGCAATTCCGCGCAAAAATTGCGAAGGAAAAGATCCGTATCGCCGCGCAGGAACGCAAGGCCGAGGAACAGGGCAAGTCTTTCGACCAGAACCAGAACAACAGCTGCGGAAGCCAGAACATCGGCAACGTCGACACCGGCGGGCGCATCGGAGCTGCTCCACGCGAAGTGTTCGTGTTCGCGCCCAATGCCATCAACATCGTCGGCCGCGGTAGCTGCCGTTGAGACGCAAGTTCTTGCAGAACGGAGATGTCATGAAACCGACCCCCATCGTGCGCTGCCTCGCCCTTGCCGCCGCTGTTGCGACACTTGCAGGCTGCCAGACGCTCGAAGTCAAGAAGCCGACGGTCGAGCAGACCCAGGAGATCCGCAAGGGCCCGGAAAGCCGGCCCCAGCGCTCGATCACGGGCTTCTCCAATGCCCTGCGTTGCATGGACACGCTGCTGCTGGACTACGGCGTGCGCGATGTGACCATGCTCACCGAAGAGATCACCGACGAGACGAAAAAGCTCAACGCCGGAACACGCGACATGCTGATCACGTCGGTGTCGGACATGTCGCGCCGCAGCCGTGCGGTGCGCCTGGTCGCGTTCGGCAAGGACACGCTCAACGTCGTCACCTTCCTGGCATCGGCGCAGAGCCAGGGGGCCTACCAGGCCATCCCGCTGTATGACATCAAGGGTTCGGTGTCGCAGTTCGACGAGAACCTCATCAAGAACCAGAAGGACGCGGGCTTCGGCATCTTCCCCTACCTCAACCTGGGCATTGCGAAAGACGCGGCCTCCAGCATGCTGGCCCTGGACCTGAGCGTGCTGACGACCAGCGACATGGGTGTGCTGCCGGGCGTGACCTCACGCAACTCGGTGATCATCCTGAAGCAGGGCAGCGGCTTCGACGGCGACGCCGCGTATCACAAGTTCGGCATCAACTACAGCATGGCCCTGGCGCGTGCCGAAGGCCAATCGCAAGCGCTGCGCGGGCTGGTCGAACTGGCGGCCGTCGAGCTCATCGGCAAGCTGACCAAGACCCCCTACTGGACCTGCCTGGGCGTGACCGACCCGAAGGCCAACGACGAAACGAAGCTCGAGATGTTCGACTGGTACCACTCGATGGCCGCCACGCGCATCGAGCTGATTGCCTACTTCCAGAACCAGTTGCGCCGCCGCGGCTTCTACGACGGCCCGATCGACGGCGAATTCAATCCGGCCATCGACGAGGCGATCGCAAACTATCGCGCCGAACTCGGCATGAGCCGCGAGGCCGTGCTGAACGAAGAGTTCTTCTACGCCTTCCTGGCCGCCGACCACACAAAAATCAAACGACCGGCGCAACCTGCACGCTACGTGGCGCCAACCGCCGTGGCGGGAGGCCCCGCAGCGCCCTCGGCACCGGCCCCCGCGCCCACTGCGGCACCACTGAAGCTGTCCGTCACGGCCCCGAAGCAGCAGACGCGCTTTGCCCGCGGCGAGTCGATCAGCCTGGCCCTTGCGCCGTCGCAGGACGCGCACGTCTACTGCTACCTGCAGGATGAGGATTCGAAGGTCATCCGCTTCTTCCCCAACCGCTTTGCCCGCGACTCGCGCATCGCTGCGGCCAAGCCGCTCACGCTGCCCGGCGCCATGCGCTTCCAGCTCACGATGAACACCAAGGGCGTGCCCGAGACCGTCTCGTGCTTCGCCACACAGGGCGACGTGATGGCCTCGCTGCCCCAGGCGTTGGTGGGCACCGACTTCGAACCCCTGCCCGGCGCCACGCTCGACCAGATCCGTGTCGCCTTCGACAAAGCCAGCGGCGGCAAGCTCGCCCAGGAGAACTTCCATGTACAAGCCAAGTGACGCCCGTCCCGAACGCAGTGCGAAGCACCGCGGCGCCCGCATCGCCGCCATGGCCGGGGTGGCCCTGGCCACCGCAGCCGCCGCAATGCTGCTGCAACTGCCCCTTGGCGCCACGGCAGGCGTCGCAACCGGCGGCGACGATGCCGTCGTGTCCCGGGCCCCGCTGCCGCCCGCGCCTTCCCCCGCGCCTTCGGCATCGAACCGGAAGGCGGGCACCTACCAACTGCGCTGCTGGCAGTACGGGCGCCTGCTGTTCGACGAAGGTCCGGTCACGCTGGGCGCCGAGGCGCGGCAGCAGGCCAAGATGGTGGCGATCGATCGCAACGGTGCGCCGCTGATGATCACGGCCGACATCGGCGGCACCACCTGCCTGGCACGGCCCTCGGCGCCCGAACGCAGCCTCGCGCTGCCGCGCTGAGGCCAGGGCCCGCGGCCAAAGGGAGCCTCTCCATGAACTGGTTGACACGTGCCTTCCCGGTCCGGGCCTCACGCCGGGCGGCGGCTTTGACCGCCGGCTGCACCGCGGCACTCGCCGCGACACTTTGCATGCCGGCACACGCCACCATCGAAACCCGCAGCGTTGCCGACTTCGACGAAATCGTGTTCTCCGTCGCCGGCGAAGTCAGCGTCGAACAGGGTTCGCGCGAGTCGCTGAGCCTGGACGCCGAACCCGCGGTGCTGCGCAAGATCACGACCGAGATTCGCGACCGGCGCCTCATCATCGGCGTGTCGCCCAGCAGCCGCATCGAAACCAACCAGCCGATCCGCATGAAGATCGGCGTGCGACAGTTGCGCGCCTTCGAGTCGCGCACCTCCGGCGCCATCAGCATCGGGCCGCTGCGCAGCGACACGCTCGCGCTGGTGCTGGCGGGCGGCGGCTCGATACGCGTCGATCGGCTGGACAACGCGGCCAACCTCAAGGTGCAGATCACCGGCGCGGGCGACATCTCGGTGGGGGGCGGCAAAGTGACCGCGCAACAATTGGCCATCACCGGCACGGGCACCTACTCCGCGCCGAAGCTCGCCAGCGAGCGCGCCGAGGTCGCCATCGACGGCAGCGGCGAAGTGCAGCTCGCCGCCAGCGCGACGCTGGCGGTGCGCGTGGACGGCATCGGCAACGTGCGCTACCACGGCGACCCGGCGGTGACGCGGTCCATCCGCGGCATCGGTTCGATCAATAAAGATTGAACCAGACCGGCGGCACGCGCAACCCATGGGCATCGACGAATCCAACGCCCAAGGAGCCGAAATGACCCGCTACCTCACCACCCTCGCCCTCGCACTCGCGGCAGCCTCCATCCTGGTCGCCACGCCGGTGAAGGCCGAGAAGGTCATCATCTACCGTGAAGGCCAGGTCGTGGATCCGCAAGATGTGGCGGACGTGCTCGGCAAGGTCAGGACCCGTGGGATCCGCCTGCTCGACGATGGGCCTGCAGCGCCCGCCGCGGCAGCCGCAGCAGCCCCGGCGAAGGCCACCACCAAGGTGGCGGAACTCTCCCTGCCGACCACGCCGGTGCGTCCCGCGGCCCACAAGGCGTCCAAGGCCCCTGCCGCCGCTGCGCCCGCTGCCCCGGACGACTCGCCCGCTGACGCCGCGGCGCTTTCCCTGCCGGTGCGCTTTGCATTCGACTCGGCGGACATTCTTCCGGCCGCACGCGCCCAGCTCGACGCGCTGGCCAAGGGCATCAAGCTGCTGTCCCCGGACAGCATCGTCACGGTGGAAGGCCACACGGATGCCGCCGGCTCCGATGCCTACAACCTCGAACTGTCACGCGTGCGTGCCAACGCCGTGCGTGACTACCTGGTGAAGCAACACGGCATCGACGCCGCACGCCTGAAGGCCGTCGGCTACGGCAAGAGCCGGCCGCTCGACGGCGCCGACCCGTACGCCGCCGTGAACCGGCGCGTGCAGTTCCGCGGCTCCTGAACCCGATCGCGCGGGCACCCCAACCGGTGCCGCGCACTCCTCTTGTGCCGCCGTGGCGCAGCACGCAGAATGGGACGCGATCGCCTGTGGAGGTTCGCACCGTGTGGAAGAACACTGCATCTCTCGCCACGCCGGTCTGCAGCGCCGATGCCTCCCGCCGCAACGTTCTTGCTTGCATGAGTCGCCGTCGCCTGCTCGCCTGCCTCGGCCTAGCGCCTGTGATGTGGAGCGGCGCGTGCCATGCGCAAGCGCAGCAGCAGCAGCAACAGCCGACGCAGGCCAAGATCGAAGCCTCACGGCAACGCCGCGTTGCACTCGTGATCGGCAACGGCCGCTACCCCGAGATTCCACTGAACAACCCCGAGCACGATGCACGCCTCGTCGCGCAGACCTTGCGCGGGCTCGACTTCGAAGTGGGTGAACACCTCAACCTCAACGCCCGCGACTTCAAGCGCGTGCTGCGCGAGTTCGCGCGCCGCATGGATGACGACCAGGTCGCGTCGGTCTTCTATTACGCGGGCCATGGCGTGCAGATCGGCGGGCGCAACTATTTGCTGCCGGTGGACATCGCGCTGCGCGACGAGGGCGAAGTGCGCGACGAAGCCATCGACATGCAGGAAGCGCTGCTCGCGCATGTCGACCGGGTGCGCCCACGGGCGCGCATCTTCATCATCGACGCCTGCCGCAACGACCCCTTCGCGGCGCGCAGGGGCGCTTCGCGCAACGCCAACGGCCTGGCCGAGATGGCGGCGCCAGGTGCGCTCATTGCGTTCTCCGCAGCGCCTGGCCGTGTGGCCGAGGACGGGCCAGTGGGCGGCAACAGCATCTACACGCGTCACCTCGCGACCGAGCTGCGCACACCCGGCGTCGAAGTCGAGGACATGATGAAGGCGGTGCGCATCAAGGTGCTGCGCGACACCGCCGAGCGACAGATTCCGTGGGTCAACACCTCGATGGTCGTGAACTTCATGTTCAACCCCGGTGCCGCGCCGGCACTGGCCGGCGCCAAGCGCAACCTGCAGTTGCTGGTGCAGGCGCAACGCAGCCTGAACACTGATGCACGCAACGCGTCTGCTTCACTCGCGCTGCGGGTCTATGTGCTGCGCGATGCAAGCGGATTCGAGAAGGCCAGCTTCGACAGCCTCTACGACGATGACGAGGCCACCCTCGGCTCGAACGTGCTCGTGCGCGAGAGCCTGCACCTGCGCCCCGGCGAAGCGCGCGAGCTGGCGCTCGAAGTGGCCGGCGACGCGCGCGTGGTCGCGGTGTTCGGTGCCTTTCGGGAAATCGAGCATTCGAACTGGCGCGCCGTGCTGCCCTTGCCCGCGGGCGCGCTGGCCACGCGTGCGCGCGTGGACGCGCAGGCGCGGCAGTTGCAGATCGGGTGGTCCAAATGAAGCAGCCCGGCGACGCGCCCGCATCGCCGGCTGTCGGCGAGCCGGAGAACGTTGGGGAGCCGGACTGCGTCGACGAGCCGGCCGCCGCGCGTGCGCTGCGTGTGCAGGCGCTTCCCCTCGTCGCATTGATGGCCCGCCTGCGGGATGCGACGCCCGCCGACCCTGCTGGCCTGCGCGGCATGCTGGCTGCGGCGGTGAACCGTTTCGAAGCCGATGCGCGCAGTGCAGGCGTCGACGAAGCCAGCATCGCCGGCGCGAGCTACGTGCTGTGTGCCTGGGGCGACGAGCAGTTCAGCGCAGCACCCTGGGGTGCGGGCGGCGCCGGCCTGCTGCAGCGCTTTCATGGCGAGGCCCACAGCGGCGACAAGCTGCTTCGCCTGCTGACGCGACTCGCGGAAAAGCCGCGCGAGCACCGCGCGCTGCTGGAGCTGTTCCACACCTGCCTGAGCCTGGGGCTGCGTGCGCGTCCGGGCATGGACAACCGCGACCATGACAAGCTGCGATCGCGCGTGCATCTCGCGTTGCAGCAGGTGGCGCCGGTGCCGGCGCTGGTGGGGCCCTGGCATTGCGCGGAGGCTGCCGCCAAGCCCCCGCGCGTGCCGCGCGGCGCGTTGCCGGCGGTGCTCTTGCTGGGCGTGCTGGCCCTGGGCGTCTACAGCGCCAGCCAGTTGCAGCTTGCGAAGCGCGTCGATGGCGTGCTGGCGTCCTTGCAGCGACTCGTGCCGGCACGCGCCCCCTCGGGCCCGCCCGTCGCGGCCGCGGCGACCGTGCCGCCACGCCTGGCTGCGGACCTGCGCGCGGACATCGACGCGGGCCGCCTGTCCGTTCGCGACGAAGCGCTGCGCAGCGTGGTCGTGCTGCGTGCCGATGCGCTGCGCGAGGCCAACGCCCCCCTGGCGCGCGTCGGCGCGGTGCTGGCGAAGCGGCCAGGCAAGGTGCTGGTCGTCGGCTACACCGATGGCAGCGACCGGCCGACGGCCGGCACGCCCTCGGCTTGGCACCAGGCGATGGAATGGGCGCGCGGCGCCGCCGCCACCATGCGGCCCCAAGTGGGCGATGCACGGCTGGCGGTCGAGGCGCGCGTGGAGTCCTCCTCCGGCGAGCCGCCAAGGCGCGTCGAGATCGTGCTGTTCCCGGAATGAAGCCGCCCTTCCGCTTCGTGCAACGCGCCGTCAACTTCGGCGCT
Organism: Variovorax brevis; assembly: GCF_030317105.1. Classification (GTDB taxonomy): domain Bacteria; phylum Pseudomonadota; class Gammaproteobacteria; order Burkholderiales; family Burkholderiaceae_C; genus Variovorax; species Variovorax brevis. Next base: position 99,827 of record NZ_JASZYG010000009.1, on the reverse strand, counting down.
GCAGGCGCGCTGCTGTGGTTCGCCGCGCCGTTGATCGCCGTGGGCACCTGGCACCCCTTCAACGACGTGCGCGCGCGCATCGCGCTGCTGGTGGTGGTCGCGCTTGCGCTGCTGGGCCTGCGCTGGCTGCGGCTGCTGCTGGCAAGGCGGCGCAACGAGCAACTGTTGCAAAGCCTGGAAGCCGGCGACGCCGGCCCCGAACTGAGCCAGCGATTCCGCCAGGCGCTCGCGATGCTGCGCCACGGCGTCGAGGCGCAAGGCACCCGCCGCTGGTGGCAGCGCCGGCGACAGGTGCTGCAACTGCCCTGGTACCTGATCATGGGTGCGCCCGGCGCCGGCAAGACCACGGCGCTCTTGCATTCGGGCCTGCGCTTTCCGCTCGCCGAGAAGCTCGGGCGCGACCCGCTCGCGGGCATTGGCGGCACGCGCCATTGCGACTGGTGGTTCAGCCAGGACGCCGTGTTCATCGACACGGCCGGCCGCTACATGACGCACGACAGCGACCCCGAGGCCGACGCGCGGGAGTGGCAACAGTTTCTCGCGCTGCTGCGCCGGCACCGGCCGGTGCAACCGATCAACGGCGTGATCGTGAGCGTCAGCGTGCCCGACCTGTTGCAAGGCGGCGCGGAAATCGCGCGCCAGGCAGCGGCGGCCGCGGCGCGGCTGGACGAACTGCGCCGCGAACTGGACCTGGCCTTTCCGATCTACCTGCTGGTGACCAAGGCCGACCTGCTCGCCGGTTTTGTCGAGACCTTCGGCGACCTCGACGCCACGCAACGCGAGCAACTCTGGGGCCTGGTGTTCGATGCCGACCTGGACGGCATCCCGGCCGATCTCGGGCCGCGACTGATCGATCTTGCACACCGCCTGGCGCGGCGCGGCACCGATACCCTGCAGCATGAAGCGACGCCGCAGCGGCGCCTGCCGATCTACGCCTTTGCCGCGCAGTTCGCATCCCTGCTCAGGCCGCTCGACAGCTTCGTGCGCAAGGCCTTCGCCGGCATTGCCGCCGAACCGGCGCAGCGCCTGCGCGCCATCGCGATGACGAGCGGCACGCAGGAGGGCAACCCCATCGACCGGGTCATCGGCGAACTCGCGCGCAGCCATGGCCTGGCGCTGAAGCCGCTGCCACGACCCGATGCGGGCGGCAAGTCCTTCTTCCTCACCGCGCTGCTCAAGCGACTGGTGATCGCCGAGGCGCCGCTGGCAGGCCAGCGACTGCAGCGCATGCGTTGGCGCCGGCGTGCCGCGATGGTCGGCGCGGGCGTTGTCGGTGTCACGCTGCTGGCGGCGACGGCCCTGTGGTGGCAGAGCTACCAGCGCAACCTCGCCTATGTCGATGCCGTGCGCACGCGCATCGAACAGTTGACGCAGCGCATCGGCTCGCTGGAATCGGCCAGCCTGGAGCAGGTGTTGCCGCTCTATTCGCTGCTGGAGCGACTGGCGGCCAACGATGGCATCGATCCGAATGAGCCACCGGCCGGCTTTGGCTTTGGACTGTTCCAGGGTCCGCGGCTGGCGCGCTCGGCGGAGCAGGCCTACCGCGAGATGCTCGATCGCAGCTTGGCGCCGCTGCTCGTCGAGCGCTTGCGCCGCGACCTGCGCGAGGCCGGGGACAGCGCGACACGCTACGACGCCTTGCGCGCTTCGTTGATGCTCGCCAGCCCTTCCCGACTGGACCGCGGCGCACTGCGGCGCTGGGGCGAGCAGGCGCTGGGACAGGCAGGCGGCGCCGGCGAACGCGCCGAATGGGCACGCCACGTCGATACGCTGCTGGAACGCAGCGGCCTGCCCGAGGCGATGCGCCCCGACGAAGCCGGCGTGCGCGCAGCGCGCAGCGCGCTCGCCGCCGTGCCGCTGGCGCAGCGCGTGCACGAGCAACTGTTGCGACGCGTGTCCGACCCCGAGCCACCGCAGGATCTGCCGACACGCCTCGGCACAACCAGCGCCCTGAGCTTTGCAGCGTCGAGCGCCGGGCCGATGCCGGTGCATTCCAGCGCTGGCGACTGGCGGCGCAAGCTCATGCCGGCGCTCGATGCGACCTTCAATGAACTGGCGAACGAGGCAGACTGGGTGCTCGGCGACAGCGGCGGCGACGTCCGCCGTTTGCAGAACGACCGCGCTTGGCGCGATGAGATCGCCACGCAGGTCGGCAAGCGCCATGCCGAACGCGTGATCGCCGCCTGGACTCGACAGCTCGATGCCCTTGCGCTGGCGACCGGCAGCGATGCGGACGGCGCCGCGCGTCAGGCCACGCAGCTCACCGCGCCCGATTCGCCGCTGCGCCGCCTGTTGACTCGCTTGGCCGACGAATTCAGCGCCACCTCGCAAGGCGACAGCCCGGCCGATGCTGCATTCGACAGCGCCTTGCGCGCACGCTTCGGTGCCCTCGGCGACTACGCGGCAGGTCCGGGACCGCAGGCGCTCGACCGCCTTCACGCCCTGGCCAGCGGCCCGCGCGACCCGGCTGCGAATGCCGAACTCGACGCCAACTTGCGCGCCGAGGCCGCCCGCGCCCCGCCCGCGCTGCGCAAGGTCTACATTGACCTCTCCACCTTGATTCGCGCGCGCGGCGGCGCCAAGCCGGGCTTCGACGCCGCGCTGGCCGAACTCGCGCAGACCTGCACGGCCTTGACGCGCGACCGCTTCCCCTTCGGCGCCACGGCGTCGCGCGACATGGCACCGTCCGACTTCGCGCGCCTGTTCGGACCCGGCGGCCTGTTCGACGACTTCCGGCGCAACCAGCTGGCCGAACGCGTCGACACGTCGAGCCGACCTTGGAAGGCTCGCAAGGCACCCGCGGACGCAGGCACGCCCGGCGCCTTCGAGCAGGCGGCGGCCATCGGCGCCTTGTTCTTCCCCGGCGGTGCGCCGCTGCCCGAACTCCGATTGCGCCTCACGCCCTTGGGCATGGATCCGGAGTTGCTGCAGTTCAGCGTCGATGTCGATGGCCAGTTGCTGCGCTTCGAGAACGGCCCCAAACGCTCGCGGGAACTGGTGTGGCCCGGACCGGCGTCCACGCAGAAGGTGCTGATGCGCGTGCTGCCGCCCGGCTCCACCGGCGTCGGCGCTGAAATCCATGAAGGTCCGTTCGCCTGGCTTCGCGTGCTGCTGCGCGGCGACTGGAAAGGCGAGCGCGGTTCCCCGGCGCAGCTGGCCTTTGTGGTGGACAAGCGCACGCTCGACGTGGAGGCGAGCGCAAGCGGCGCGCCCGACGCCGATATCTGGACCCTGCGGGAGCTGGCACGTTTTCGTTGTCCGCAAGCGCCATGGTGAAGTCACCGCCGCGTCGCGTGTGCTGGTACGGCAAGTTGCCGGCGCGGGGCGACTTCGTCGGTCGCGGTTTGCCGCCGCGCTGGCGCAGCGATTGGGATGGCTGGCTGCAACGTGGCCTTGCCCTCGCCGCCACGATGCTGGACGCCGAAACGCTGCGCGAGCGCCTGGACGCCTTCGCGCCGTGGCGCTATGTGGCGCTGCCGGCGCCGCATGACATCTGGTGCGGAATCATCGTGGCGTCGCACGACCGTGTGGGGCGCGCTTTTCCACTGACACTGGTCGAGCGATGGAGCGCGCCGGCCTCACCGCAAGAAGGCGCTGCACGGCTCGCGTCGCTGCTCGATGCGGTCGCGCAAGGACCCGATGCGATCGAATCGGCAATTGCCGCCTTGCCGCCGTGCGGCGGCCAGGAGTTCAAACCCGCCGAAGCCTGGCCGCCGCAGCCGGCCAGCCTCTGGTGGCCGCTCACAGCCGCACCCGACGCGGCTCCCCGCGCCGCAGCTTGGCCACCGGAGCCGGCGCTGCTCCTCGAACTGCTCGACATTCAACCGTCAGAGCACCAGATCGCGAGCGCGGAATAGTTGTCCTGGTCGCTGCGGTCGGCCCGCTGCACGCCCGCTTCGAGGCGATCGAGCCAGGCTTGCACGCCGCTGCAGCCCACCAAGCTACGCGCCATCGCCTCATCGTCGAACGCCGACCACAGGCCGTCGCTGCACAGCAGCAGCGCGTCGCCGGCCGCGAGCATCTGCGGCGATTCCAGGACTTCGAAGTCGAAGCCTTCGGGCGAGCCCAATGCCGATGCCAACTGGCCGGGGGCGACGGCGGTCGCGCTCAGTCCGGCGTCACGCAGGCGCTCTTGAAGGGTTTGGTCGCGCGTACGCCCGAGCAGCCGCGCGTCGTGCCAGTGGTACAGGCGCGAGTCGCCGGCATGGGCCCACAGCGCCGCGCCGCTGTAGAGGTCGAGCAGCAGCACCACGATGGTGGTGCGCATGTCGGCCGTGTGCGTGCCGGCCACCTGTTGCGCGACGACGGCGTTGTTCGCGCCTTCGACCAGCCCCTGCAGCACGCCGGGGCTGACCTCGGGATGCGACGCGAAGGCTTCCAGCACGTGCGTCACCGCGGCGCGCGATGCCGACTGGCCGCCGCCATGCCCGCCCGCGCCATCGCACAGGGCGGCGACCAGGGTGCCGGCGCCTTCCCAGTAGCCGAAGGCGTCCTCGTTGCGCTCGCGCTGCCCGATTTGCGACAGCGCGGCCAGCGAGACACTCAACGCGCGGCCGGCCATGGGGGCTCCAGTGGTGAGGGGTTGGTTTCGTCGTGGGTGCGCGACTGCGCTTCGTAGGCGCGCAGGAACTCGCGCCCGAAGATGGTCTGGAAGTCGTCGTCCAGGTGCTCGAGCAAATGGGCGTGCTGCATGCAGTGGCGATGCCAGAGGGCGGCAGCGCGCACCGACGGAAGTCGCGACATGCCGTGCGCCGGGCCTTCGATGGTCTCGGCGGCCTCGGGGCTGAGCCTGGAGAAGAGTTCGAACACCGCGGCGCGCATGCCCGCCACCATGGCCACCTGGTGCACCAGCAGGTCGCGATGCGCGTCGCGCAGGGCCGCGACGGGGTCGAGGAAGCCGTGGCTCGGGTCGCGCTGCAGCATGCGGGTCAGGGCTTCGGTGGCGTCGGGCGAGAACTTCAGGGGGTTGTTCTCGCGCGGCGCGATCTGCGTGCCTTCGGCCCGCATGTGGCGCTTGGCGACCGCGCGGCTCTTGAGCAGCGCCAGCGTGCCTTCGGCTGTTTCGCGCAACAGTGCGCCGAGATGTTCCATCCATTCCGGTGTGAGTGGCGCGACCTCGGGGCCGAGGCCGGCGCCGCGGGCGAACGCCGCGGCAAGCTCTTGCAGTTCGGGTGACAGGTCTGCGGCATGCCGCGCGACTCTGCGCGCGGGCGCAGCGTTGGCAGGGACCGGAGCAGCGTTGGCGGAGGCCGACGCTGCGCGCGTGCCGGCCGATGCGGGAGGCGTTGCGGCAGGCGTTGCGCCGGGCGTTGCGTCGGGCGATGCCGCAGGCGATGCGGCACGCGTCGCGCCAGACGATGCAACAGCCGTCGCCGCGAGCGGTGCGGCAGCCGGCGCAAGCGGCGCCGGCCCTGTCGTCCTGGCCGACTCGGCGCGCACCGGGCGGGGCGTCGGTGCGCCGGTGCGCACCACATGCCGACTGGTCTGCCAAGACACGACCGCAGTGCTTTCCGGCGACGGGGAAGATGCTGAAGGCGCCAGCGCGGGCAGCGGCGATTCGGCGGCGAGCGGATCGAGCGCCCCGTCCAGGTCGAACCAGCGATCGACTCGCGAGCGTTGCACTGCCGCCGCGACCGTCTCGACGGCCAGCTCAAAGCCGCAGATGCGCAAGCGGTCTCCCACCAGCAAGGTCAGTTCATTCCCCGGATCGATCTGCGCACCATTCACCCACAAGGGCGTGCGGCTGCTGACACAGCGTATGCGCATGATCTCGCCGACCGCGAACACCTGCGCGTGCTGGCGCGACACCATGCGAAGGGGGTCCGCCAGCACCAGGCCGCATTCTTCGGCGCGGCCGATGGTGATGCCCTCGGGCGGCAAGACCAGTGCCTCCGCATCGGGTTCGGTGGCGCCGGGGCGGCGTGTGACTCGTAGCGCGATCACGGCAGCTTCGGGCGTTCGGGTTCAGCCGAGCGCACGCCACAAGTCGGCCTGCACCTGGCGCGCATCGACCGTTGGCGTGAGCTGTGCGATCACGCCGGCGACGAATTGCTCGCGGGTCTGCGACTTGGCGGCGCAGCGCTTGGCGACGACACGTGCGATCGGGCCCAGGGACGGAAGGAGCGCGGTGGTGGCCTTTTCAACGTCACCCTCACGCAGCGGTACGCCGCCGCGCAACGCGTCGGCATCGACCTGCGTGGTCGCCAGCGTGGTGGCCGTTGCCGAAGTGGCGGGCGCAGTGGTACCCGTGGGCGGCGCACCGGCCTTGGCCAAGAAGCGCTCGCGTGCTTCGAAGTCGACGATCGAGCTGGCGACGGCGTGGCGAACCTCCCCCGGCGACGTCAGCCCGCGTGCGGCGCGTCGCACCAGCACGCGGGCCACTGCGCCGATGTGCTGGGCCAGTTCGCGTTCGATTTCCGCCAGCGCTGCGGCGTCCCATCCGGTGGGCACGGGGACCGAAGGCGGACCGGTGCCGGGCTGCGACTTCGGGGCCGCTGCGGGAATCGACACCGGGCCGGGGACGGTGGTTGCCAATCGCGTGGACGACGGCCTGGAGGGGCCGGACGCGTCCTTTGCCGCCGCGGCGGGCTTCGCCTCGGCGCCGACCAATTGCGCAGGCAGCAGGATGTCGGCGGGGAGCACCTCCGGCACCGCCTCCTTGGCGAGCGACAGCAAGGCTGTTCGCATCGCCAGGGCGTTGGCAAAGCGCTTGTCCGGGTCCTTTGCCAGCGCCAGGTCGAGCACCGCGTTGAAGCTCTCGTGCGCGGGATCGTTCGTCACCTCGCTCAGCGGCTTGTGCGGCTCGTAGACGATCTTGTACATGATCGCTTCGTCCGTGCCGGCGAAAGGCGTGGTGCCGCTCAGCATCTGGTAGAGCAGTACGCCCGAGGAGAACACGTCGACGCGCCGGTCGACCTCGCGGTCGGTGTACTGCTCGGGGGCGATGTAACCGGGCGATCCGATGACGGAGCTGCCGCGCGTCAGGTTCGACGACTCGGTTCGTGCGATGCCGAAGTCGGTGATCTTCAGGCGACCATCGTCGGCAATCAGCAGGTTTGCAGGCTTGATGTCGCGGTGCACGATGCCGCGCTCGTGCGCATAGTGCAGGCCATCCAATAGTTGCGCCATGACACACAGCACCTGCGGCACCGTGAGCTTGCGCGGTGCCTGGATGTAGTCGCGCAGGTTTCGTCCGGCGACGTACTCCATGACGATGTAGGCGCTGTCGTTGTCTTCGCCGAACTGGTAGACGGGGACGATGTTGCGATGCGTCAGCCGCCCTGCCGCTTTGGCCTCTACCCGGAAGCGCGCCGTCACGCCCGGTTCGTCGTCGCCCGATTCGAGCAGTCGGCGGTGGATCGTCTTGATGGCCACCGGACGGTCGATGGCCAGGTCATGCGCCAGGTACACCATGCCCATCGCGCCCGAACCGACCACGCCGCGGATGGGGTACGGACCAACATATTGGGGCGTGGACACCGGCATACGGTTGGTGATCCTCAGGTGTCGATCAGTTTGATGGCCTGATCGAGGCTGTGGCGCATGCGCGTGAACGACTGCGCGAGCGTCCCGATTTCATCACGTCCATGCGACTTGAATTCCGGCGCATCGGATTCGCCCAGGCTGACGCGGTTGGCGAGCTTCGACAACGCCGTCACCGGCCGGATCACCAGCAGGTAGAGCATGAGGTTCAGCACGATGCCGATCGCCACGAAGATGCCGATGAGCGAGGCCATGAAGACCTTGAACGCCTGGTCGGCGCGCGCCAGCGGCACCGACATGGGCACCGACACCACCTGCGCGCCGATCACCTCGTTCAATTGCCAGCCGAAACCGTTGGCGGGGCCGTACTTGTCGATGAGCGTGCGCGGCGCGGCTTCCACCGTGCTGTGGCAGGCCAGGCAGGCGGCGTTGGTGATGCGCAGCGGCCGCGCGATGTAGAGGGCGCGCCCGGTGCCGGACTCGCGCTCGCCGATGAACTCCTTCTGGTCGGCCTGGGAGCGAAAGCGGTTGACGATGTCGGCTTCCCAGTCGACCGCCCGATCGCGCGGGTTGGTCGGGTTCAGGGTCGCTTCCTTGTAGGTGTAGTCGGGGAAGCTCTTGGACAGCGTCGCCAACACTTCGGTGGCGGAATAGGCCGGCACCGTCTGGGGCAGGAAGGTGTACTTCATCTGCGTTTCGAGCAGCGGGCGGATCTGGTCGTTGGTGTAGGCGCGAATGGCCACGGCTTTTTCCATGGTCAGGCGCGCGTGGTTGAGGATTTCCTGCTTGGCGTTGCTTTGCAGCAGGTCATAGGAGATCTTTCCGGCGCCGAGCAAACCTGCGATGAAGATGACCAGGAAGATCAGGTTGAACTTGAGAAGTAGGCGCATGTGGGGTCTCCTGTCCTGCGGGTTCGTAGATCACTGGGTTGCGGCAAGACGGATGGGGGTTCACTATGGTTTTTCCGGCGGAGCGGTGGAGCCTGCGTTGGCTTTGGCTTCCGCGGCTGCGGCGGCCGCCGCGGCAGCAGCAGCGGCCTTGGCCCGGATGGCGGCCTGGCGCGCGGCTTCGCGTGCGCGGCGGCGTTCGGCTTCTTCGGCGAGGCGACGCGCGTAGCCTTCGGGGTCGGCGTCTTGTTCCCATTCGGGGTGCTGGGCCAGATCGGCCTTGGCGCCTGCGCGGAAGGCGGGGTCCGCTGCGGCGCGGGCTCGCCACAGGGGCAGCAGCGGCAGACGCACCGCCGGTTCGGTGCGCAGCCAGGGTGCGACGTCGGCGTAGGCGATCTCGCCTATCGCTTTGGGCTGGACGGTTCGCTTGGCGAACTGCTCGCCGCGTGGGGGCAAGCGGTCGCGGAACTGGCGTGGCACCTTGGCCAGGAACTCGGGCGGGGCGCGGCGCGTGACGGTTTGCGGGCTGCCTTCGCGCCGCTGGGCGAATTCGCCGCTGGCCAGTTCGGCGGTCGCGGGGGTGCCATCGCGTTGGGTGAGCTTGGCGGCGCCGCTTTCGAGGAACACCTCGTAGGGGGCGCCGGGGGTGGAGACGACGGTGGTGGCGGCTTGCGAGACGATCTCGAAGCCGGGGCTGGCGTAGCCGAAGGAGCCGGCGGTGCTGGTCTTGAGCCAGCCCTGGAGCAGGTAGAGCGGCGGGGCCGTCAGGCCCTTGGCGCCGATGCGGGGCCGCAACATCAGGCGTGTGGATTCACCGATGGCGACAAGGACGCCGCCGGGGAGTTCGATCTGGGCGAAGGCGCCGGCAGCCGTCTCGATGATGTCCTGGTCGTTCAGCGCCACGCCTTCGGCGAGGGTGTAGCGGGTGGTCTGGCGGATCAGGGTGGCATTGCCTTCGACGATGCCGACGATGCTGGTGGAGTTTGCTGGTGTTGGCGTTGTTTGCGCGCAGGTGAGCGACGGCGCTGCGAGCAGGCTCGCGACGCAGAGGAGGCCGAACGGGAACGAAAATTTGGTGAGTCGCACGACGTCACTCCGTAGGCAACAGTCAGCATTGCATCTGGTTGTAAGCCGGATGCGGTGACATTGTTAACCTAAGTGTGTCGCGATGCGATTGGCTTTCCGGTATAGGCCGCCATGAAATGACCCGCTGGGCGGGGCGAGGGGCGTGGTCCGTAAGGCATAAGACAGGGCGCCTCATGGCCCGGATAAGGCGAGTTGCTGCTTCAAGTGCCGACCGCAGGCGTTCTCCACTGGCCGCTCTAGCCGATCTCGTGTTCGCGAGGTAGACTGCACAGAATTCTGTAATCTTTCCCCCAAGGAGCATCCATGGGCTTTTCTGCAAGTGACGTCGTGCCATTCACGCAAGCGCGCGCCAATCTCTCCGAGTTAGCTGACCAGGCCAAGGCCGGCTCAGAAAAGATCATCACCAAGAATGGCGAGAGCTTCGTCGCTTTGATTGATGCCGATCGGCTCGACTACTACCACCGGCTGGAACGTGAACGTATTCACTTGCTGCTGATCGATGACGCGAAGCGCGGGTTGGCGGACATCGCTGCCGGTCGCACCTATGGAGCGGACGCCGCCATCGCGCAGCTCCAACAGCGCCGAGCCGGCGCCTCGAGCGCGAGTGCACGTCGCGGCGCCGCGGCCACGGTCGCCAAGGCCACCAAGAAGCGTGGCTGAGGATGTCTACCGGGTCGAGCTGACCTCGAGTTTCCTGCAGCGGCTCGACTCCATCGAGGCGTTCCTGACCGAAGCAGACGCTGCCTTCGCCTTTGACGACCTGCTGGCGGGACTACGCACCACGGTCATCCCCAACCTGGCACGCTTTCCCCGAATCGGGCGGCGCTACCTGGACAACCCACCGCAATCAACCGAGGCCTTGGCTCAACTTGCCACGCTGCCGACTGGCGCTTTCGATGCTCTTCGTGAGTACTTGCACGGGGACTATTTGTTGCTGTACGCCGCCGTGGACGACAGCGCGACGGTTTATCTGCTGTCCATTCGGCATCACCGCCAACTCTCGTTTGATTTCGCGCGGCAGTGGCCTGCGTCGAGTTGACCAAAAGAGTCACTTTGCCGATTCGAAAAACGTCCATCCGGTCGTAGTGAAGATGGCCCGCCGTCGATTGAGTTCGTCCGCGCTCAGATGGCGATGACGCGGGGTTGATGCCCCATGCCGCGACTTGATGCACGCCTCTGCGTCCGCGCTCGCGCGGCTGTTGGGATATTCGGAAGAGAAACGAAAAAGGCCGGAAGCTCTTGGGCGCGGCGTAGGGGGTGGGTATCAGCGCGACTATCGCCAAATTAGGGGCGCACCCGGTTTGGGTGCAGATCGCGCTGGCGCGGCGTCCGAACCACAAGGGATCGAAGATTTGGCCCGCTTTTCACAACTGAGCAGGGCCTGGCCAAGCCCTACCGTGCCCGCGCTAAGCCACAACAAGGCTCGCTTGAGGCGGACCTCAACGAAAGTCGTCATGAACGGGTTCGTTCCGGCCTAGTTGTGGCGCTTGCTCGACGCGCCGCCGTGAGATTCGGCGTTGCGCGCGCAGGCATTCTGACGGCCCAAAGCGTATCGGCGTCGCAATTTGCCCACCGAAGGCGCGCATCCCACGACACAATTGCACACTTGCACCCCCGGCAGACGAAACATAACTGCATTTTTGCTTCAGTGTGATTTCAGAAATAACTGCAGACACCCCTATCTAGGATCTACAATAACTGCTGAATCTCAATACTTTCGGCACACGACAAATGATCGAACAGTTCGGAATCATCACGAACTGCACTGCGCGCAAACGAGCACTCGAACCGGTCGCCCGCCTGCGACCCGCGCAACTGAAAGGTGACGCGGCCAAGGTGGCCGACCGTTGGTGGTCTGCCACCGCCAACACGCAAGCCACGACCACGGCAGGAGAGTTGTACTTGGGCCGCGCGATGGCAGAGAGCAAGGCCGTCGCCGCCCAACTTCGCGGCTCCCTGCACATGATCTCTGCAGGCTTGGGCCTAGCCGCGAAGGACGATCCTGTCCCAAACTACGACATGACAGTGGCTAGCGGAGCGGGCTCTCTCGCGCCTGCACTCGCCGCGGCCGGTTCCAGCACGGCGGACTGGTGGCAAGAATTGAACGCACGCAAGGGCACGCCCTCGCCCGTGAGCCAACTGGTCAATCGCTCCAGTGCGACCCGTTTCCTGATCGCTCTGCCATCGGCCTACGTCGAAATGCTGGAATGCGATCTGGCCCAGATTGCGGACAAAGCGCTCTCTCGCCTGTGCATCTTCACGTCTACCAGCGGGGCCAAGTCGGTACCGCCTCGCCTGCAAGCTTGCGTCCTGCCCTACGACGAACGCCTGGAAGGCCAGCAAGGCTACGCCGGCACTCGCTCCGACTTCCCCCAGCGGGCCATGCGCCACTTCGTGGAAAAGCTCCAAGGCCACTACCTGGACAGTGCGCCCGCCCAGGCCGCGGTACGCCAAGCACTGGACCTCCTACAAAAGCCCACTATCCCCCAGCGCGTCCGTAAGACGGACGCAGAGATCCTGGACCTCATCCGCGCCCAGTGGTGCCACCACGCCGGCAGTTCGTCGCGCCTGCACCGACATCTCCGAGACACCGCCTTGGTCGCCTGTGAACAGGCGCGCTTCGGAGTTCTCTGGCGCCAAGTCAAAGCCGAGATGTCATGAAAGCCAACAAGCTTCCCGCTATAAAAGAGATCGTCATCCGCGCACTGCACACCACACAGGGGCAAGGGCTGGATGTCTACGCTTTCTTCATCAAAGGCGCTGACATCGTGCGCGTGGCAGACATCTCTCGCGTGGACCGAGACGAATCCGAGGTCTTGAAGGGCTTCCAGCGTCCCGAGATCCGCAGCCATGTGAGAGGCATCGTCGACTACCTGAACCAGGGCGACGTCCTCTTTCCGAACGCCATCATTCTGGCTATGTCGCCGCAGGTCCGCTTCACCGCATCACGCGGTACGCGCCCTACCGGCGACGAGGGCTTGGCACAGGCCGGTACGCTGACCATCCCCATCAATGAAGCCGGCCAACGTGTGGCCTGGATCGTCGATGGCCAACAAAGATCGCTGGCCCTAGCACAGGTCACGAACCGCAATGTCGCCGTTCCGGTGGTGGGCTTCGTGTCCGACAGCCTGGACTTGCAGCGACAGCAGTTCATCCTAGTCAACAAGGCACGTCCACTGCCCTCGCGCCTGATCAATGAACTGCTGCCCGAAACTAGCGGCATCCAACTGCCCAAGGATTTGAGCGCCCGCAAGGTCCCGTCGGAGATTTGCAACCTCCTCAACCGCGACCCCGAGTCACCGTTCTTCAAGCTGATCAAGCGCCCCTCGGATCGGAGCGACGTCGCGGCCATCGTCACCGATACCGCAGTCATCACCATGATCCGCAACAGCATGAACAACCCGCTAGGTGCACTGGCGCCCTACAAGGCCAGCGCGCGCGAGGGAGCTGACGTAAGCTCGATGTACCGCCTGCTCTTGAACTTCTGGATGGCGGTCAAGAACACGTTTCCGGAGGCCTGGGGCAAGGACCCTCGCCACAGCCGACTCATGCACTCGGCTGGCATCGAAGCCATGGGCGTCCTCATGGACCGCATCTACGCTCGCTTCTCCGACACCGATGGCACGTACGAGGCCGTCAAGAAGGAGTTGGAGCGCGTCGCTCCGGCCTGCCGCTGGACCAAAGGCCATTGGGAAACCCTGGGCGTTGCTTGGAATGAAATCCAGAGCACCCCGCGCGATATCAAGAAGTTGCAAGACGCACTGGTGCGCGCCTACACCACAAGCCCCACGAAATGAAGTTTTTGTATTCCGACACGCAGGACTACGTCGACCCTGCGTACGACTTTATCAATGACCGTAACGCGCCGAAGCGCGAGCGGTATTGGGGCGATGTCTATGCCCATGAAATGATGAATCCGGCCCCCTACGATGGGCTCCTGGTCTCGATGAGCGCCATTCGCCAAGCCGAAGGTGTGTCCTCCTCCAAGGTGCGCTATTCCACCAAGGAAGAGCAACGCATGTTGCGCGACGGCGCGCGCAAGTTCCTGCGCTATGACGGTCCCAAGTTCAAGGACTGCATGCTGATGGGCGATTGCGGCGCCTTCGCATACGTGGAACACGAAAAGCCCGCCTACTCCCCAGAAGAAGTGGTGGAGTTCTACATCGAAGCAGGGTTCACCCACGGCGTCTCGCCAGACCACATCATCTTTGACTGTGACCTCAGCAACCCGCCGAAATCCATGATGCCCGATGCGACACAGAAGCGCTTCCGCATCACCCTGGACAACGCCAAGGCCTTTTTAAAGCTCGTCAAGGAAGAAGGCTACCCCTTTGAACCCATGGGCGCTGTCCAGGGTTGGTCTCCCGCCAGCATGGCTGAGGCGGCCGTGGAACTGGAGGAGATGGGCTACAAGTATCTGGCCATTGGAGGTCTGGTCCCGCTTCGCGTGGACGCCATTCACGTGGTCTTGCGCGCCTTGCGTAATGCCATCAAGCCGGAAACCAAGATCCACCTTTTGGGCTTCGCCAAAGCCGACCAGATCCACGAGTTCACTGGCTACGGCATCACCAGTTTCGATTCCACCTCGCCGCTCATTCGCGCATTCAAGGACAACAAGTCCAACTACTACATGGGGTCCCCTACGGGAACCGGCCTGGACTACTACACCGCCATCCGAATCCCGCAAGCCATTGAGAACTTCCGCCTAGTGCAAGGCATCAAGCGAGGCATCTTCAGCGCCGAAGATCTGCAGCGACGCGAGCAAAAGGCACTCAAGGCGCTGCGCAGTTTCGACAAAGGCGAAGAAACCGCCGCCAAGACCCTCACCGCCGTGATGGACTACCACCGCTTCCTAGTCGAAGGCGAGTCCGAAGACACCGCCAAGCACGAGCGCGAACTCGCCAAGATGAGGGAACTCGTCGGTCGCACCCTGCAAGACGCCCCATGGAAGCGTTGCAGTTGCGACGTCTGCCGCAACGTTGGTGTCGAAGTCATCATTTTCCGCTCAAGCAACCGTAACAAGCGCCGTGGCTTTCACAACCTCGGCGTCTATCACAAGCACCTCAAAGCCACCATGGAGAACGCCCAGTGAGCAAATTCAAGTTCACCGCCATCCGCGCTCGTCAAGCCGACGGCCATGACGTGTTTTCCTTCGCGGCCACGCCAAAGGAAGTCCTGGCCTTTTCTGAGATCGAACGCGTCGGCCGCCAGGATGATGGCCAACTCAAAGGCTTCCAGCGGCACCAAATTGCCTCTCACATTAAGGAGATCCGTGACTACTTCACCCGTGAAGACGCCCTGTTGCCCAATGCGGTCATCATCGCGTTCATCGATGGCATCAAGGCCAAAGACCGCGGCAACGGTGTCGTCGATATTGAAATCGATGCCACCAAGACCAAGCCTGGCTTTGTCGTTGACGGCCAGCAGCGACTGAGTGCCCTTTCCGGCCTCGATAAGCCGGGTTTCCAAGTATTCGTCTCCGTCCTGGTCTGCAAGGACTACAACGAACTGCGTCAGCAGTTTGTCCTGATCAACAACACCCGGCCACTTCCCAAGACCCTGATCTACGAACTGCTGCCGAACGTGGAGGGCCTTCCCGAGCGGTTCACCGCGCGCAAGTTCTCGGCCCGAATCGTGGATCGCTTGAACTTCACGCGGGGTTCGGCCCTGTACGGCGAGATTCGGCAGCACACCAATCCCAGGGGCGTAATCAGCGACACCGCCATGCAGAAGTTGATCATGAACTCGGTCTCGGACGGGGCCGTTCGAGACTTCATTCGCCTGGATGACTACGAAGACCGGGCCTTCGAACTCGTAAACGAGTACTTCGAAGCCATTCGCATGGTCTTCGGCCCTGAATGGACGGGCATGACGCCGCGCACCTCTCGCCTTAAGCACGGCGCAGGCATCGTCGCCATGGGCTTCGTCATGGAGTTGCTGTACTCCGCAGAAGGTGCAACCAGGCGCGACCAGTTCGCCGCGGCGCTGGAACTCATTAAGCCCTATACAGCCTGGACCAGCGGGCAGTGGAACTTCAGCAGTGAAGACATCTGCCCCTGGAACGGCATTCAGAACACCCCGGCGGATATCGACGTCTTGTCCAACCATCTCGTGCGGTTGACCAAGCGTGCCCTCCGCAAGAACCGCCTTGTTGCAAACGGATAAAGCCATGAACTCCAAAGCACTTGTCCTCTTCTCCGGTGGCCAGGACTCCACCACCTGCCTGGCCTGGGCGCTGGAGCGCTACGACCACGTTGAAACCATCGGTTTTGACTACGGGCAGCGCCACGTCGTCGAGCTGGAGTGTCGCAAGAAGGTTCTGGAGCGCCTGCGCTCGCGCTTCCCGCATTGGGCTCCCAAACTCGGTGATGACCACATGCTGGACCTGTCCGTGCTCGGACAGATCAGCGATACTGCCCTGACGCAAGACAAGGCCATCGCTTTCAGTAAGAGTGGTCTACCCAACACGTTCGTGCCCGGAAGAAACATTCTCTTTTTCACCTTTGGCGCGACCGTTGCCTACCGCCGCGGTCTCGAGGTGTTGGTCGGTGGCATGTGCGAGACCGACTACTCCGGCTACCCCGACTGCCGCGACAACACCCTGAAGTCGCTTCAAGTGGCCATGAGCCTCGGCCTGGATTCGCCCATGGTCGTCGAGACCCCCCTCATGTGGCTGGACAAGGCCGCCACTTGGGAGATGGCGAGAGATCTCGGCGGCGAAGCACTGGTGGAACTGATTCAGCAGGACACCCACACCTGCTACAAGGGCGATCGCTCCAAGCAGTACGACTGGGGCTACGGCTGCGGCGATTGCCCAGCCTGCGAACTACGCAGCAAGGGCTTTGCCGCCTACAAGGCCGCCGCATGACCTACAGCGTCAAGGAAATCTTCTACACACTGCAAGGCGAAGGCGCCAATGCCGGTCGCCCAGCCGTATTCTGTCGCTTCGCCGGGTGCAATCTATGGAGTGGAAGAGAGGAAGATCGCGCGACCGCCGTCTGCACTTTCTGCGACACAGACTTCGTCGGCACCAACGGCACCGGCGGCGGCAAGTTCCGCTCGCCGGAGAGCCTAGCCGCCGCCATCGAGACGCAATGGCCCTCCGCAAAGCGGGAGCGACGTTTCGTCGTACTCACTGGGGGCGAACCCCTCCTGCAAGTGGATGCCAAGTTGGTCTCAGCCTTGCACGACAGAGGATTCACGATCGCCATCGAAACCAATGGAACGCTTACTCCCCCTGAAGGCATCGACTGGCTCTGCGTCAGCCCCAAGGCGGACGCCCCGCTCGCCGTGAGCGGCGGGCAAGAGCTCAAACTGGTGTACCCCCAGTCCGGGGTTGATCCTGCTCGATTCGCGAGCCTCAAGTTCGACAACCTGTACCTGCAGCCCTTGGATGGCCCTGACCGATTGGCAAACACCGCCGCGGCGGTTGCCTACTGCCAGGAGAATCCTCAGTGGAACTTGAGCGTTCAGACCCACAAGATGATTGGCATCCGATGATCTACGAACTGAGCCAGAAATTCTTCTTCGAAGCTGCCCACACGCTGAATCGAAACATTGACGCGGCAGGTAGCAGACGCATTCATGGCCATACCTACCACGCCGAAGTGACCCTGATAGGTGTACCGGATGCCAAGTCAGGAATGCTCCAAGATTTGGGCATTGTGCGTCGCCACATTGAAACCGTGCGCGAAATGCTGGATCACCAGTTTCTGGACGATGTCGAAGGCCTGGGACCAGCGACGCTGGAGAACCTCTCCAAGTTCATCTTCACCCATTTGGTCTCGAGTTGTCCGCATTTGGTTGCGGTCGCCGTGGAGCGACCGGCCAGCGGCGACAAGTGCGTATTGCGCAAGGAGCGAAAGGCGGAGCCTCCAGCAAGCGCCACAATCGTCGAGACGCATGGGCCGCTGGCCATGCATGCCTAACTTGGAGCCGAGATAGTTAGGCCGGGCGTTAGACCGCATGGACCTAGGAACGCCATAGCGATGTGCACCCGCAGAGGAAGAGGCGCCTTAGCTCAGGAAATTGCGAAGGCCGACGCTATGCAACTGGAGGACGAACTACTCGGTCGCGAGGGTATCAGCATCCAAAGCGCCCATTCGATCTTTCGGCAGGCCCTGAACGAAGGAGCCGGGGCGCCATCTCGAGGCGCATTCGACGCGACATCAGACGCTCTCGCAAGACCTGCTGAAGAAGTCGGAGGCATCATAAAAAAGACGCGCCATCGACCTTATTGACACTGGCGGTGTGCACGTTGTCACACAATCGTCTAACCACACTTTCACCAGCTGAAAAACCAGTGCTCAGTTCGCACATAATTGTTCTGATTGTCAACTGATTAGGCGACGAGACAAGGGTTCGCACGGCGCCTGCTCTGTGAACCCTGAGAGATCGCCATCGTTCTCGCGGGGATCGAATTGTGACCTTTGTTGTCTCGAATGACGCTCTGGAATTGGGACTTGGCAGACTGATAGAGCAGGGCAATCAGATATCAACGGTAGAGTTTTTTGATCACCCGGGTGAAGGTGGTCGCCTCCTTCACAAACTGCCAACTCGGGGGCTTCAACCACGACGACTCGAACTCCAGGCACGTGTGTACGTCTGCGACGATGAGGGTCGCTGGCTGGCGGGAAGAATCGTTGAAATCCTGGACAATCGCGTCGAAGTTAGGATCGGCCCCAAACAGAGTGTTGAGGTCCCGGTCACCGAAATCATGATTCGGTGGGGTAAGCCCATCGCCGATCCCGTCCCCTTCCTGGCGCAACTAACGACCGAACCGGTCGTGGCTTCGAATTCGCGCCGCCAGTTCCTGCAGGAAGCGATTCACCAACGAGCGCTTGGCGCTGGCATCGACGGACTACTGTCGAGCGCAGTGGAGTTGGAACCGTACCAGATGGCAGTGGTCCGTCGTGTGCTGACCGACCCTGTTCAGCGCTACCTGCTGGCTGACGAGGTAGGACTCGGAAAGACGGTCGAAGCCGGGGCCATCATCAGGCAGCACGTCATTGATGACCCACAGGGTCACCGAATCACTGTCGTCGTACCAGAGGGCCTGGTTTCCCAGTGGCGGCACGAGTTGACGCATCGATTTCACGTTGGACCGCCCTATCTGGATGATTCCATCCAGGTCGTGCATCTCGGCACTGACGATCTGGATTCCGCATTGTCGGGTGCGCGCCTAATTGTGGTCGACGAAGCGCACCACATCGTCGGACGCCATTCGGATCCGGGCGAACAGTACGCCGATCAACGCGAAGCGGTCCGGGTGGCCTGCCACAGGGCGGAGGCATTGCTCTTGCTGTCGGCGACTCCCGCCATCGCTGACGAGGACAGTTTCTTCGAATTGATGCAGTTGATTGATCCCGATGTCTACCCGCCCGAGGAGCGGGAAGCGTTTCGCCAGCGCATTCAGCACCGCCACGAACTTGGCCAGTTGATCGCGGGCTTCGAACCGGATGCAATGGACTTCCTGGCCGATGACGGTCAGCGCCTTTGCGAGTTGTTCCCGCAAGATGAGCACCTGGCTCGCTTGGTAGGAAATCTGACTCCGATCGCGCGAGCGGCAAGCGATCCCGCACAACCCGATCTGGTCGCAGCCGTCCAAGCCATCCGTGAACATCTTAGCGAGACCTACCGACTCCATCGACGCATTCTTCGCAATCGTCGAAAAAACGTCCAAGGCGTCGTCACTCCCATACGCAATGGGGCGACGACGGTGGAGTACCACGACGCGACCGCAGGTGTCGTTGCCCAGTTGATCGATCAATGGCGCCTGGTATTTGCGGGGACAGAAACACCGGATCAAGCCGCTGTCTACCTGGCCTGGATGCGGGCCCTGTTGGAAACGCCTGCAACCCTCCGAAGCCTCGTCGACTCGTACACCAGTGATTCAAGTCGCCAGAGACAACTTGAATCCGACAGCCTTCGACAACTGCAAGCCCAGTTGGAACACTGGAACCCGCAAGCCGCACGCCTACTTGCGCTCGATGATGCGCTCGCGCGAACGGACGTCGAATCCAAAGTCGTTATTTTCTGTACTTCGCAAGAAACCGCTGACGCCTGCTTTGAACATTTGAAGTTTCGCCATAGTGGCCGCGTGGTGCGACATAACATCGCCGCGGATGATGAAGAGTTCGACGACGCGCCTGCGGAATGGACGCGCTTTCTGAGTAAGCCTGACTGTAGATACCTCGTGTGTGACGCGCGCGCTGAGGAAGGACTCAACCTTCAGGGGGGCAAGAAGGTCGTGCTGCATTTCGACCTGCCCTTCTCCCCGAATCGCATCGAACAGCGCATTGGCCGTGTCGATCGATTCGGCTCAGGCGACCCCATCGAGACCGTGGTGCTTGCCTGCGCCGACAATAAAGCCGAATTGGCGTGGGCCCACTGCGTCACAGATGGTTTCGGTATCGGCGATCAGTCGATCGCTTCGCTCCAGTATCTGGTCGATGCCCAGATGGATGGACTTCAGCAGGTCCTCTTTACCGACGGGGCTCAGGCTATCGTTGCGCTCAAGGATCGCCTCGGGAGCGATAGCGGTGAGATCCGCCGCGAATTGAAGCGTATTGATGAGCAAGACGAGTTGGAAGCCCTGCAAACCAACGAGGAGGAGCACGGCTTTGACGACCTCTTCGACATGGATGCCGATTGGGAGCGGATCCGTGGCTGTGTCGAACCCTGGCTTCAGCACGGCTTGCAGTTCAACCGACTGGTAGAGAAAGACGGGCGGCCAACCATCGATGAAGTCGTCCGCTACTGGCAGACCCATTCCACACTGATCACCCGCAGTCGCCTCCAGGCAGATTTCACGGGCGCGCTCGACACGGAGATGGGACGTCGCAATCAAGGTCGACTCACCACCCAACGTTTCGCCTACCGACGCCAGACCAGTGTCAATCGATCGACACACCTGATGCGCGTTGGGGATTCACTGTTCGAGGGGCTGCTGCACGCGGCGATGACGGAAGACCGGGGGCGGGTCGCGGCCATCTGGCGTTCGCACCCACGTTACAGGCCGATCTCCGGTGCGCTCGATGTTTTTTTCCGGTTGGATTTCGTCGTAGAGGCCGACCTGGCCCCCGCGCTAGAACTGTTTCCCCGTGACTCTTCCCATGACGGCCGACGCAACACACTGCGCCGGCGCATGGACCTTGCACTCGCGCCACGTCACCACAGCGTCTGGCTCGACCGTTCATTGCAACCGGTTGAACAGGACTTCATCGACAAGTGGCTGGATCTTCGAATTGCACAGGGCGAATACCCGCGGGATGTAGACATCGGTGCGACGGCTTGGCGTCGATTGCGCGAAGGGCAGGCAACGGACATCCTGCGCGACTGGCCCGACCTCGTAGCGAAGGCCGGTGGCGTCGCGCGCGACCAAGTGCTCCAAGGAGCCCTCCATCGGGACCACGTCGAGGAGTGCGTCGCACAGATGAAATTGCGGGACGAGACCACCTTGGTGCGACTGGAGAGCCGACTCGCCACACTGCGCGGCCATGAGAAGGAACTGGAGACCGGGCGCGTTGCATTCGAGAAATTGCTGAATGCCCAATTGCTAGAAGGTGTGCAGCAGCCCAAACTGACGCTGGACGCGATCAGCGCAGTCTTTCTTGCCATGAAGCCATTGGGCTAAATGCATGAGCTTCGAGTCACTTCAGATCGCGCTGGCCGAATGGCCTGGACACACGTTCGAGCATGACCCTCAATCGCTCGATCTGTATGCCCGCATCGGCCAGATACTGCAATCCCGCTCATTCGACACTGACCTGCTGCCACTGCTACGCCATGCGTTGATGCGCGAATCCGAGCGAATTGGCCGCTTGGCCGTGCTGCGGGTTCCACTTGACGCCGCATGGCCGCGCGCGGACGCTTACGCTCGCTACGGCATGCGTGTGGTGCGGCAAGAACCGGGGCATTTGATCATTGAAGGGCTGGAATGGCGTCCGGAATGGCTGGGACACACCACCAGCAAGGACCTCTTCAGTGAGGTGTTTGCCGAACTGCCCAGTCGGTACACCAGCACACGAAGAATTGATCCAGTGGTGGAGTTCGCGTCGGGCTTCGACGCCTACACCACGGCAGGTCAACGCGCCGCGGTGCACGCGGTGCTGCTTGCGCGCCCCCGGTCCACGCTGGTCATCACGCTGCCGACCGGTTCAGGCAAGAGCCTTGTCGCTCAACTGCCGCCACTCATCGCGGGGGAAGGTGCATGCACCATCGTGGTCGTACCGACGATTTCGCTGGCGATGGACCAGGCACGCCAGTTCGAAATCCTCTGGCGACGACGACATCCCGCGTCATCTGCACAGGAATTTGCTTGGCACGCTGACACCGACAAGGCGACAAAGCAACAGATCAAGCAGGCGCTGCGCTCGGGCAGGCAACCCATTCTTTTCACTTCACCCGAATCGATCGTCGGCACGTTGCGCTTCGCGCTCTACGACGCCGCCCGCAAGGGCTACTTCAAGTATCTGGTGGTCGACGAGGCCCATCTTGTGGCGCAGTGGGGAGACTCTTTCCGGCCGGAGTTTCAGTCACTGGGAGCCTTCAGGAAGGCCCTCCTGGAAGCTGCCCCGGGGAATGGCTTCAAGACGGTGTTGATGACAGCGACGCTTACCGGCGAAGCCCTCACCACCATCGAGACTCTCTTCACGGACGGGCAACCGGTCGACCTCATTTCCTCGGTGCACCTGCGTACTGAACCTCGCTACTGGTATCACCATGCCGAGACCCCTTGGGACCAGAAGCAGAAAGTGCTCCAGGTACTTCGCAACGCACCACGCCCCGCGATCCTCTACGTCACGGAGGTGAAGGAAGCCATCGAGTGGGAGAAGGTGTTGAAACTCGAGCGGTACAAACGCGTCGCGAGTTTTCACGGAAACACCAGCAATCGCTTGCGCAAGCGCTTGATCACCCAGTGGGCCGACGGACATCTCGACATCATGGTGGCCACGGCCGCCTTTGGCGTGGGCATCGACAAGCGCGACGTACGCTGCGTGATACATGCCTGTGTTCCGGAATCACTCGACCGCTACTACCAGGAAGTCGGGCGTGGCGGTCGTGATGGCAATGCGAGTGCGGCCATCGCCGTATTCACCACGGAAGACCTGAACACAGCGTCGGGCATTGCAGTTCCGACGTTGATATCGGCCGAACTTGGCTTGCCCCGCTGGAGACAAATGCTGAACCAGGCAACCGCTGTACCTGGGTTCAACGACGTCTACCAAGTCGATCTCTCCACCGTGGCGCCGAACCTGCACCAGCGCAGCGACTACAACCGCGCATGGAACCTGAGGACGCTGCTCTTGCTGGCCCGGGCGGGGGTCATTGCACTTGCGAGCGACAAGCCCCGCTCCTCGCCTGAGGATGAGAAGATTGAATTGGACGAGGAGGCGCTCCAGAAGATCTTTGACACGGTGCTTGTCCGCATCATCCGGAGCCACCATATGGATCCCGAGTACTGGTCGGGCTACTTAGAGTCCAAGCGCGACGAGTCGATGGGCGCCGCAAAATCAGGGTTGGCCCGGATTGAGCGTGTCCTGCGCGGCAAATCCGAGATTTCTCATGAACTGCAGGAGATGTACGACATCTCGCGCCCTGGCCAACATGTGGCTGTGACCGCTGCGTGTGCGGGTTGTCCCATCTGCCGCGCCGATGGACTTGCAGGTCCCGGCATCGGTGTGGCATTTTCCCGGCCTCTGGTCATGCAACTTGTCGAAGCGGGTTTTGCGGGTCTGGATCTGTGGAAGGCGCGCATCGGAGAGCGCTTTGCGGGCCCTGCCTTGATTACCTGTGACCCACAGGATTCCGCCCTCCAAGTGCGCCTGGACAAGCTGACGGCCAGCTTGTTTGACTTTGGCATGAGGGAGCTCCACCTTAGTCAAGAGGAATGGCCGGGTGTTCGTGCCTGGAACGCGGTAAAGAACTGCAGCGTCGATCGCTTCTTCGTACTGAGTGACCTTGACGATTCTGACGATGAGCTGGCCCAATCGCCCAGGCTGACCGTCCTAGGTGCTTGGGATCCTGCGGCCTTCTTGCGCGTCACACAGGCTGACACACGTCCGTATGACTGGATTGTGCTGCCGATGAACGCGACCGAACCTTTCAATCCACAGCGGTTGATCGCCGACAGTCGATCCACCATTTCCCTTCAGGCCTTGCTTGAACTGTTGACATCATGGGAATTTTGAATCATCCATCCGATGGTCTCTACAGCATGGTGCCCGTGCTGTATCGGACCCTTGCGCGCTTGGGCCCAACCGAACGGCAGGTGCTTGTTGATCTTTGCTCGGCGGGCCTGGGTCGCGACGGCGGGAATCCCAAGATTCCGGACGCTCTGACGCGATGGGTCCAACTCGGGCTCTTTGAAGAGGTTGACGGCACCGTTGCGATTGCGCCGGGGCTCCTCCCAGCAGGCGCAAAGGACGATGTGGCACTCACTGAAGCCGCACGTCGTGCGGTACTTAGCATCTTGTTTAGTGCGACGAACAATGAAGATCTCTGGGGCACAGGAGGCGCCTCGGATCTGGTGAGGGGACTGGCCTGGTGGCTTGCACTGGATCCTTACCGCACCGATATGAGGACCCTCTCGCTGATTGCCCTGCAAAGCCAACAGGTTAAGGACGCGGCTCGACTGATTGTTCAGAACGACGTGCGGATGAACCAACTCGGGCCGTGGGCCCAGTTCCTGGGCTTTGCATGGTCACTGCCGCATGGAATCGTGCTCGATCCAACGCAGGCCATCAACCGAGTGCTTGACTCGGTTCTACCACTGAACCAGGAGGTCGTTGCTGCCGACTTTCTGCGAGATCTTGCGAACGTGCTCCCGGTGCTCGATGGCGGCATCTATCGACGCGCCGTGGAGGAAGAATTGCGCCCCGAGGTTTGGGCAGGCACACCAAATGGATGGGTATCCCAAGCCTTGGGAATTGCGTTGCGAAGACTGGAAAACCTCAATCGCATCAGCTTTGTTCAGCGCGCCGACGCAGGCGATGGCGTTCAGATTCCAGGGCCCGATGGCACATCCCAGCGGTCGATGGTGCAGTTCACGCACGTGATCCGCGAAGAGGTGAAGCAATGAACACCATCGCGGCGGTGATGAAATACCCCGGGCTCAACCAGTACTGGCCGACGATGGAGGAGGTCAGCAACTGCATCGGAACTGAAGCCGAAGCGTTGCCCGATGCTGTGCTTGTCGCGGTTCATCAACCGACCCGCCTGCTCAAACGTCCGTTTGGCGGAACCGACACGGGCGTCGAATGCACCGAGGCGGACTTGCTGGCGTTTGTGCTCGACCAGTTGAAACCGGAGGGCTACCTCCTCGCGCCCATCACTGGGCCTTCGGGGGCGGGCAAATCGCACGTGGTTCGATGGCTGGAAATCCGGCTGAAGAACCACCCCCGTGCAGAGGCATTTCACGTCATCCGGATTCCAAAGAGCGCAAGCCTAAGGACGGTGATGGAAGCCATCTTGCAACCTGTCGCTCATGAGAAGGAATATGCAGACCTGTTGTCCGAAGTGGCGAATGCGGAGAGCGCATTGCCCGCGGAAGCTGCGGCAGCGCTCTTCGGCACAATGCTGCAACTCAGTCTGCGGGCCAAAGCACAGCACTGGAGTGCTCAGACCGATGTTCGCATCGAGGGATTCGGGAGCCAGTCGCTGGTCGGCCACGCCAAGCAACTGGCCGACTTCCTGCAGGACCCGGTGATTGCGCCACACTATCTGGAGACTGTTTATCCGCGCCTGCTCAAGCGCGCCCTGCGAGGGCGTGTACACGATGCACAAGACGCGGACCGGGCTCCTCAGTTCGAGATCGATGACCTCATCCTGCCGACCACCGTCCAACTGTCCGAGGCGTCACGTGGCGCGCAAACTTACTACCGGACGCGATTGGAGCGAAGCGACGGCCGCAGCGCCGCGCTGGCGACGCTCAACGCTGTCCTCGATTCGGCCGTGGCGGGGGTTTTCAAACTGGGGCAGCAGACCCACGGCAAGACGCTGCAGGACATCATGCGTGAGATCCGAGAGGCCCTCTACCGCAAGAAGCGCGAACTCGTCTTGCTCGTCGAGGACTTCTATGCGTTGACCGGCATTCAGGAGAGCCTGCTGGCACTATCCATCCAGGGCGTGAACGACGCGGCGAAGCCCCTGTGCCCCATGCGCACTATCCTGGCAATGACCGACGGTACCCTCGTGGGGCGGGACACGATTGCCACCCGAAGCGAGTTTGAGTGGGTGGTGGTCACAGAAGATCCGGACGAAGAAAAGGTTGTCGACAACGTTGTTGAGTTGACCGGCCGTTACCTGAATGCGGCACGCATCGGTCGCGTCCGATTGATGGACAACTACGAGCCCGCGCAAGGGTCCGTCAGGACCGACTTCGAGCCGGATGCCGATGACGACGAGAGCAGCAAGTGGCGTACCCAGTTTGGTGCCTCCAAGCAGGGGGTCCCCTTGTTCCCGCTCTCCCGCAGTGCGATCCACTTCCTTGCAAGGAAGCATCTCGTGGACAGTGGTCGCATGCGCTTCAATCCGCGGCGGGCGCTGCAGCGCATCGTTCGCGATGTGCTGCTTGCACGCGAGTTTTTCGAAAAGGGAACGTTTCCCGCGGGCGTCGCCATCGAGGACGCCCTGTCCGTCGAACTCGCTACCGTACTGAGGCGCGTGACTTCGACCACGCAGAAGGAACAGTACAGGCGACTGATCGTGTGTTGGGGCAATAGTCCCGCTGACATGACGGAGTTGCGTCGGATTCCCGAAGGCGTCTACAACGCATTCGGCCTGCCGTTGCTGCCCGACGCAGGAATGCCGGGGGCCGGCGCATTGCCGCCAATTCCGCCTCCCTCCAACAAGCGGGAACCTGCCTCAGGCGAGCACCCCGGGGTCCTGACACCTCCCGTTGCCCCGGCACCATTGCCGGTGCCAGCGCCTGTACAGGTGAATCCGACAGCGGCGATCACGGACAAGTGGCGCCCGTTGCTTGATAACTGGGTGGGAGATAGGAACATCGTCCAGCCGGATGCCAACAACTTGCGCAAGATCATCCGCGACCATCTCGTTGCTTATGTCGACTTCAACGCGTTGGCGTTGAGTGCGAAGATGGTGGATGTCCAGAGCATCGATGTGGTCCGGGCTCTCGGACACGATCGTAAACACCGCATCGAACGACCCGTGATTCGCGTGGCTGGTCCCAATGGCACCATGCCGGATGGTGAATTCGCCCGGGAGTTGCTTGGACTGATCCGACTCCACCATATGAAGGGCAGCCTCGACTACCCCGACGCCGCTGTCGATCTTGTTCATGTTGCGGGTTTTCTGGAACGCAACGGACAGGCGCTGGAAACGGCGATCTTGAAGGCCGCGGAACTGAAACTGGAAGTGTTGGCGCAAGCGGCGGTCAAGAGCGCTTCTTTGCGAATGGTGGTTCCGGCGACGGCCTCACTCCAAGAAAAGATGGTTGCTGCCTTGTCGACCTCCGATGTTCAACCTGTGGTGTCCGGTTCGGCTCCCTGGGATGAATTGCGGCTCGACTGCTGGACCCAGCGCGAAGAACTGCGGAAGGCGTTCTTGCGCACCTGCGGAATCTTCCAGGGTGAAACCGGCCAGACGCCCTTCGGCGTTGATGCATCCCGCTTTGAACGGGCGATACAAGGCCCATCACACGATGCAGTCGCAATAACTGCCCGGCTGGAAGGGGATAGCGAGATCCTGGAACCGCTGCGCAAACTGCTCCCGAAGTTGACGCGGACCAGACTTTCCATCCCCGTCAAGGAGGCGGTCAAACTTCCGGTGGAGTGCCGCGCGCTGATGACCAACGCAGGATTGTCAGGCAAGGGTGCGGTCAATCTGTGCGACGAGGCGCAAACGCTAATCAATGATGCGCACAAGCGTTTGTGGCCGGTGGATGTTCCCGGCAAGTCCACCGTGCCCGATTTCCATTCGCTCACTGCGCTAATCACGGCGATGCGAGCCGTCAACTGGGAAGACTTGACGAGCCTCTGCAAGGCGCTGGCAGATCAGAAGGTCGAAGCCGACACGACTCGAAGCATTGAGCTTTTGGCAAGGATCAATTGGTCCGATCTCAAAGCCGTCGTCGCATTCGCTAAGGACTACGACGCTTTCACTAAGGGCCTGGACAAGGCATTGCGTGCCCAGGAGACGGTGTTCGGTACGAGCGACACGACCACGGCCATAGAAGCAATCGCGCAAGAACTGGACTCGCTGGCCCAGGGACTTGCAGTGTTGAAAGAGGCGCCATGACGCTCTTGCAGGAGACCCGGGAACTACAGAGGCGCCTCGGTTTGCTGGGTGCAGCCCAGTCGACTTACGACGAGTCCAAACAACTGGACGACTTGCGGGACGGGCAGATCACGAAGCGAGTCGCGGGTATTGGCGATCTGGTTGCCACACGTCGCGCGTTGTCTGACCACGGCATCGCGGTCGCAATCGATCCGCCGTCGCCGACGCTGATCAGCAAGACCGATGACTTGATCACGCAGTTCAGGGAGACGCCCACCAAAACCACCCTGACGCGAGAAAAAGCTTGGCCCGCACTGCAAAAGTTGGTTGAGCAGTATCTGCAAGCCACCCAGAAGTCCGCGCAGACGTCGTGGTCAGCGTACTGCGAGCCCAAAGTGCCAACCGAGGAACCCGCGGCGCTGAAGGAGGATCCGGAACTCAAGTTCGATCCCCGCAACCTTTCGGTACTCAATGACTACGAGAAGTTGCGCAGGGACCTCGTCCGCGCCAAGACCCAAGTGCCGACAACGACCGGGGTTATCGAGAAGTTCGACGACGACGCCGCTCGTGCCGTCGAACTGCTGGACAGTCTCAAGCGCAACACGCCTCCGGCCGTCACTGCATTCCTGGAGCAAATGGAAAAGGGTCCCGCCTCGCTGGATATAGTTTCCGTCGACGTCTTGAAATGGCTGGTGACTGAGAATCGAACCAACGAGTTCGTTGTGCGAAGAAGGCCCGGTTGATGCACCCCTTGCTGCTCAAGGTACTCGATGCGATCGAGTCGTCAGAGATTCGTCTCCTGTCCTGGGGACTCGTGGACGGCGCGCTGTCGCCGGATGAACTCATCGCGCAGATCGACCCACGTCTGGACGCCTATCTGGACAGTGGTGGCACGGCGTTTTCTTCGCCCGAGCAAGTGGTGCGGGCACTGATCGATGCCCGCGTCATTCATCAGACACCGCAGGGGAGCTATCGCTCACGCCTGGCCGAGGGCGTGCGTCTCTTGCAGCGATTGCGCCAAGTGTTTCCGGAGAAAGGACGGCCCGGGCGCGGCGACTGGGAGGGTGCACCCACACTCGTTGCCGATTTCCGAATTGCGCGCAGGCCGCGCCGTTACCCCCGACGCAACCGCGAAGTGTCGGAGTTGACAGGGAGCGCAGCGCTCGCCACGGGTCAGGAGGCGATCCGCAACTGCATCGAGGCCCTGACCGACCGGGATGGTGAGGCGATCCAACTGGCGGGGTTTCAGGTTCGGGCGACCCAGCGCATCCTGGATGGCCTGCGCCGGGCAGACCAGCGCGCCACGATGGTGTGCGCCGGGACCGGCAGCGGCAAGACGATTGCGTTTTACCTGCCCGTGCTCTCGTTCGTCGGCTCGCTCGTCGCAGCAAACGACGGCGCGCACTGGGTCAAGACGGTGGCGATCTACCCGCGCAACGAGTTGCTCAAAGATCAACTCGGCGAGGTCTATGCGCAGGCCCGTCGACTCGATGCCGTGCAACGCAAGCGGAGTGCCCGCAGGTTGACAGTGGGTGCCTATTTCGGGCCTGCACCCCGTGACGGCAGCAGAGAAGCGCTGGAACAGGCCAAGTGGAAACGATCCGGCGAAAGTTATCTGTGCGACTACGTTCGCTGCCCGAAAGGTTGCGATTCCGCCATGGCGTGGACCGATGTGGACCGATCGGCCAAGCGCGAGCGACTGGTGTGCGCGACATGCAATGCAGTGGTACGTGAAGACGAGATCCGGTTGACCCGGCGGCGCATTGAGCGCGAACCCCCGGATGTCCTCTTTACGACGACCGAGATGCTGAACCGGCGGTTGTCCGACTCACGGTCGCGCCATTTGTTCGGCGTGGGCGTGATGCCGGGCCGCGCGCCCCGGGCCGTGCTGCTGGATGAGGCGCACACGTACTCGGGAACGCATGGCGCCCAAGTCGCGTACCTCCTGCGGCGCTGGCATGCGCTCACCGGAGCACGGATGACCTGGGTGGGCCTTTCCGCCACGTTGCGGGATGCGTCACGCTTCTTTCAGGAACTCATCGGCCTGCAAGACCACCAAGTGGCCGAGGTCTCCCCCTTCGAAGATGAATATGAGGAGGAAGGCGCGGAGTACATGATCGCACTGCGGGGCGATCCGGCCTCCAGGACCTCGCTCTTGTCGACCACCATCCAGACAGCAATGCTGCTGGCAAGACTCCAGGACCGACGGGGGAGCGCCTGCAGCGAGGGTGTCTATGCAAGCCGCACCTTCCTGTTCACCGATGACATTGACGTGACCAACCGTCTGTACTTCGACCTGCTGGACGCCGAAGGGCGCGACAGCTTCGGGAATGTGGACACCACCAAGACTGAAGGCGGGTTGGCCGTGCTCCGGAATCCCGAACCGGCCAATCAGCGCCGGTACGACTACGGACAGGACTGGCAACTGCCCCACAACATCGGGCACCTGCTCAAGGACCGACTTGCCGTTGGGCGAACCAGTTCGCAGGATGCAGGTGTGGACCGCGGCGCCGACGTCATCGTGGCGACAGCCGCGCTGGAAGTTGGCTTCAATGATCCGGGTGTGGGCGCTGTGCTTCAGCACAAAGCGCCTCGCGACGCGGCACAGTACCTTCAGCGAAAAGGGCGTGCCGGACGACTGCGGTCGACCCGGCCATGGACGGTGGTGGTGCTTTCGGACTACGGCCGCGACCGGATCGCCTACCAAAACTACCAGGCACTGTTCGATCCACAACTACCTGCCCGGCAGTTGCCTGTCCGCAATCGCAATGTCCTGCGAATGCAAGCGGTCTACGCGAGCATCGATTTTCTGAGGCAGCGAACGCAGACCCCGGGCAGCGTGTGGACAGCGCTCAGTGGACCGATGACCTTTGCGCCACTTCAAAAGCTTCAGAGCGAGTTGGTGGAGGCCATCGGCAGTGTGCTTCGTGATCCTGCCCAGACGGACGCGCTGGAGCAGCACATCGTGAGCACGCTTCACGTGGGCACTGACGATCTGCAGGCCCTGTTGTGGGGATACCCGCGGCCCCTGTTGCTTGCCGCGCTGCCCACCGCACTTCGCCGACTAACGTCCCAATGGGCGGGGCTGCGCGGGCCTCAATCCGACTACATCGTCAGGGACAACCCGTTGCCTGATTTTGTGCCTTCCAGCCTCTTTAACGAGTTGAGCCTGCCTGAGGTCACCATTGAGGCCCCGGCGCAAACGCGCAACGGCGAACCCGAGCGCCACCCGATGCCGATGCTGCAGGCCATGCGCCAGTTCGCGCCGGGCCGGGTCTCGCGGCGATTCGGAACAGTGCATCGATTCGTGGCCCACTGGATCCCCGTCCCGCTGGACGTGACGGACGAGACCACCCTGGATCTGGCGGACATCGGGCAGTTTGCTCCGCTGGGGCAGTTCGAGGTGCAGGATGCCGACGGCCGGGTTACCCCGGTGCCGATCGAACTTCCCCGCGCATTTGCTGCACGGCAACGCCCTGTTCAGCTGAGCGATTCATCCAATGGCGACCTGCACTGGCATACCCAGATCGTCCCTCCGATGACGGCCCTGCCTTTGTCGTTGCCACGCGCCGGCGGTGCAAGCGCCCTTGTGTCATCCATCGATGCGTTCACTCACCAGAACCTGAATCCGCTGGAAGTGCGGCGCTTTGCGCTGGACTCGGTCGCCAGTCTGCAGTTTCGCGATGGCCGGGAACCGACCCTACGGGTCAAGTTTGCTCGCAATGGAACGCCTACAGCGATGGGCTACAGCTTGCTTGTCGATGGCATCCGCTTTCGGATCCAGTACCCGGAGCGCTACTTGCCGCAAGACGGGCTCCCTGCTGCGACATCGCTGTGGCGAACCCTTCGAACGCAGCGCTACCGCTCGAATCTGGCGACAGGTGAAGCGCTTTCCGATGTGCACAACAGTTTCTTGCGCACTCGACTTGGTGAGGTTTTTCTGACCGCTGCGTGCGCAGTGGCAAAGCGCGAGCAGTTTGGTTTGCGCGAGGCCGCCGGGCGACTGGTGAACGATGGGCAACTCGGTGAAATCCGTGCGGTGCTTGACTGGACCTTCCAAGACACCGTTCCCCAGAACGGGAACCCATCTGGCCGGCAGGAGCGCCTTCGTCATGAGTTGCTTCGGTCCATGTCCGACCTGGCCGTGCGGCGGGAACTGGAAAGGAATGCCCAGATGCTCTGGGAGCCGATCGATGACGCATGGACACCATGGCTGCGGCAGGTCTACCGCGATACGCTTGCCGCTGCGATTGCGCGGGCGGTGGTTGATTCGTGCCCCGGGGTTGACGAATCGCAGTTGGTAATGGACACGGATCCCGGGCCACGTACCCCTGAGCATGGCTCGACACCGGACGACGAAATCTGGATATCCGAAACCACTGTGGGGGGCGCCGGTGTGGTTGAACAGTTCATTGGCCGCTTTTCTGCCGATCCGCGCCGCTTCGCGGCCCTGCTGGACCGGGCGCTGGAGACCAGCGAATGGGAACAGATTGATGCGCGCATGCGGCGTGTCTCAACAGCGCTGGCAAACTACTCGGAGCCCGAACTTGCAGACGCCGTCTCGACGTACCGAGACACATACGGCGTCGAGGAGGCAACCACCGCCTTTGCACGGGTGCGCCATGAACTCGCACGACACGGGTATGGCGTCAGCCACTCCTTTGTGGCGTCCATTGCAAACCGACTGCTGCGGCCAGGCAGTACGCCCACCTCCGACACCTTTGTCGCCGGTGCCATGGCGGCGTGGGACCGCCTCGAGGAATCGCTCGGCATCGAACTGGATCTGGGGGTGGTGGCGCCAATGCTGGCCGAGTCACCCGAAGTGGAACAGATCCTCAACGAAATGCCCGGCGATGCGACGGCCGATCCACAGACATGGCGCAACAGCGTTGTCTCCAGCTTGCTGTGGCCGCGGGGAAGTTCCATACGATCAAGCAACCTTGAGGCCTGGAATCCCTTCCGCCGCCCGCCGGTGCTTGAGCGCTGGCTTGTTTCCAGTCAAGTCTCCGAAGCCAGGCACACCGTTTCCCTCACCCACGCGCAGTGGCGCGATGACGTCGTACAGGCGCTCGGGAAAACCGGCCAGGTCACCGCAGTAGTACCGCAGTCCGAACGCGCCGTCCTTGCGGAGTTTTGTACCTTTCTGGCCACCCGGGCGATTGAGTCGGACTACTTGATGCTCTATGCGCGGGTGCGGTCCATCCGGATGGAAGCCGATCGAATCGAGATCGACGCCGAGATCGCGGAGAGCACGCTATGACACAACTTGGGCCGGCACATTCGCGACGGCTGTTCAGCAACAGCGGGACCAGTCCTTCGGACCTGGCGGAACTGCTGCAATGGATGATGGTGTCCGAACTTCTGGTGCGCAGCGACAGGGTATGGATCATCGCTCCAACCGTTGACAACGTCCCCCTGCTGGACAATCAGACGGGCACCTTTGACGCGTTCGATCCGGGCTGGGGTCGACGTCAGGTGCGCCTGATGGACTTGGCCACCCGCATGGCCGCGGAAGGGACGCAGGTCGTCGTTGCAGCGCCGTACACCGAGAGCAATGCTGCGTTCTTCAAGGAGTTGCGGGCCGCCGCGGCCGACAGCGGCCTCGAAGAAAACCTCCTGGTTGGGACCAGACCCTATATCAGCAGCAGCGGGATCCTCACCCGTCACGGTCTGGTGCGGGGCGCACTTGAGTTGGGAATGCAGGGCGTTCGACAAATCGATGATGTCGTGACCTTTGAGACCCGACCGGATGATCTGGATCGGCTTCGATCCCAATTCGACGCCAATTTGCCAATGGAAGAAGGTCACGGATGAATTCAGACGGCCTTGTCGCCAAGGCGCCCTGGTTGCCCGCATTCTTCAGCGCCAGCAACGGACTGGCGTGGGATGAAATCGCCAGCGGAAGCTCTCCCCTGGCCCAGGCGCTCAAGTCGTGGTTCGCCCTCATCCTTGAAGGACGGCAGGGCAAGGGCATCCTGATGCCCGCAATGGATCCGGAGGGGCAACTGACCTGGTATGGGTGCGCATCCACGCCCCAGGACAGCGCAGCGCTGGCAGAGCAGATTTTAAGCTTCGTGGGTCCTGGTGCGATCGAGTTCGACCCCACCGTGCACTTCGAACCCCGGGCCGCGCACGAGCAGATTCTTGTAGACACCTTTGGCCCCTGGATTTTCAGGTTCTGGCAGCGTGCAGATGCCAATCTCAACATCGTGCAGAAGAGCCTGGACCTGCTCGCCGACCTGCTGGGTCGGCGCCCCGGACGCTCGTTCGTTGCTGTGCGCCCCTTCGGCAAGGTGCGCTCGGATTTCGAGCAGGCTTTGCTGACTTCCGACGAAGTCCGCGCCCGGCGGTTCATGGAAGAAATGCGCTGCACGGGTCGGCTGAATACGACCAATGAACGATTCCTTGAAGTGCGTCTGAGGGCGGCACTGGGTCAACCATCGGCACTCGTCCATGACGTCTCGCTGATGTCACTGCTGGCGGAGTCGCCACTGCCCACGCCGGTGTTGCGCGATGTCGTGGAGTCACTCTACGCGGTGTACCTGGCACCCCTGCCGGTTCACGCGCCACCATCGGACTGGGTTGAGGCTTATCGTGGCCACCTTCATCGCCACGAGCGACTCTTGCGATTCCGTCGCGGCCTCCGGTCGTCCGTCGCGTTGCGGGTCTTCCTGCTGCGCGAATGCGCCAACGACGCCGACCGATTTGACCAGTCGGTAGCCCAACCCCTCTACGATTCGTTGAGGGGCCAACCGGACGACCGGGAATGGGCCGAAGCGCTGTGGCAGTGGGCAACCGGAAGGAAGCCCGCTGCGATCGCTGCGCCGCCATCCTTGCCGCCCGCAGCAGCAGTTGTTCCGGAGATTGCCGCCACAGCGGAGTCCCCCGAAGCCGAATTGCTGCGCCTAACGGGCCTTGCGCCCTCAGCCGAGGTCATGGTGGGTCTGCTGCGGTGCGGATTTGAAATCGGCACAATTGAAGCAGCGAGTCTGGCCATCGGCGCACTGCGAACATACCCCGCAGAACTCGTCAGCGGAATGACCGCCGCGCATCAGCGCATCTTTTCGGTTCTGAAGCACTTGGTCCCGGACAGCGCGTCATTGCCAGTCAACTGGACGCGATGGGCGACTTGGCTGCTTGGCAGCGAGGCCCCGGAGGAGGAACGTGCCGCAGCGCTTGCGCAGCAGGGTGCAGAGGAATGGGACCATGCAGCCTGGTTGGCCAGTGACGCGCAGGTCACTGTATTCGTCGATCAACTGCAAAAGGAACCAGCGCGGTTTCGGCCTCACCTACTGACCATCTACAACAGCGTGTGCGACCTGCAAGGGCAACCGACGGCATTGTCCAGACTCGTACTGCAATTGCTGACGCTGGTCGCACTCGACTCGCCTGAAGTCTCCCAACTCCCGGCGATTGCCGAATGGGTCAGCGTGTTGGTTCGCCTGGGGGCCGGCCGCGCTTCCTGCGATGAAGCAGCGGAAGCAGTCCACGCCGTCTGGAGTGAAGTAAATTCGATGGCGGCTCTCGACTGGGTCTGTGACGTCATCGAAACACTGGCCACTGCACCCGCCACGCCGAACGGCCCCCTGCAAAAACTGTACTTTGCGACGCTGGGATTCGCGACTGGACACAAGCACCGACTGTCGGCTGTGCAGGACCGGGTCCTTGAACTGCTGTCAAAGGACTTCGGCTTCGACTGGGTGCCACTGGTCCCACTGGCCGCCGTCACGTCAGTCAGTGGCCAGGCGCCCCGCTCCTTTGCAGGCCTCTCAGTCGGCGTCTATACCTTGCAAGTCTCCATCGTCCCGCGACTGCGCAGCGCCATCACGGCAATGCTCCCGGGCGTGGTGATCAACTTCAACCACGATCATGTCGCAACCGAGGCACTCGAGCACATGGCGAAGCAGTGCAGCGTCATGGTGCTCGCGTGGCGTCGCGCCAAGCATCAGGCGACCTACTGCATTCAGGCGCAGCGCCCTGCCGGCAAGCCTTTGCTGCTGCCTTCGGGAACCGGTTCCGCCAGCATCCTGAGATCGCTGAGCGAACACTTCAGCATTGGCCCGAGCCACGAGTGAGCGGGTTCAGGGAAGCAATCGCCCGAACCTGGCCCCATTTCTCTTCATGGCCGCTTCCGCATCCGAGACTTCGTCTTGCCAACTGTGGTTTTTGCTGTTGCCTTCGTTGCCTGCTTCATTTGATGGGGCATCCTGCCCCAGCAGCAAGACCATGCGTTGAGCCCTGGTCACGGCCACGTAGAACAATCGCATCTCTTCACTCAACGAAGCTCTTTTTGCATCCGCAGTGAGGTCAAAAAAGCGTCTGGATGCGGAGTTGACGTCGGGCCACAGAT
Organism: Variovorax brevis; assembly: GCF_030317105.1. Taxonomy (GTDB): domain Bacteria; phylum Pseudomonadota; class Gammaproteobacteria; order Burkholderiales; family Burkholderiaceae_C; genus Variovorax; species Variovorax brevis. Next base: position 63,782 of record NZ_JASZYG010000009.1, on the reverse strand, counting down.
TGATCTCCAAGCCATGCTCCGCATCGAGCATGAACTTGGGTGGCCTGGTTTTTGAACGTGTTGCCTGCAGGTTCGGGATGACAACGATTGGAAATTCGAGTCCCTTCGCGCGGTGAATGGTCATCACCCGCACGTAAGGGGGACGCCGAACTTCGTGTTCAGCGGCTTCTCGCAGTTCTTTGCCGGCCGAAATGTCGCGGCCCAGAATTTCGACGAAGGTCCTGAGTGTCAGGGCCTGATCATTGGCAAACTGGTTACGGGCGTAGTCGCGAAGTCGATCAAGCGCCAGCGCTGCGTCTTCGACTCCGGCCTCGCGGTACCAACGCTTCAAGCCAAAGGTCTCATCGATATGGCCCAGCAATTGGGGCACCGTTGCCGTCAGCGACGCGTTGCGGATATCAATCAGCTTGGTAGCAATCGCCCCGAATCTCCGTTCGAATGCATCCGTCAGCGGTCTGCCTCGTTGGCGGCCATAACTCATCAGGCTGGCTATCTCAGGTGAAAGGTCGACCTCGCGCAGATAGGGTGTGTTGAGGGCTTCCACCAAGGCCACGTCATCGGGATAGCGAACGAGCAACTGTAGGAGGCGGTACGTCGCCACAACTTCGGGCCGCCGCAGGATCGGCGTGCCGCTGTCTGCACGCGCCAGGACGCCTTGCGCTTGGAGCGCGTCCACCCATTCCCCGACTTCGTAGTTGCTCCGAACCAGTACGGCGATATCGCCAGGCTCTACCGGGCTCCTTCCTCCGTCACTCCGGTCCACCGGGACATTGAAGAGGCCTCGTATCCGGGCGGCAGCATTTAACTTTTCGTGGTCATCGCCCTGATCTGCGTAGAGCACCACGCACGGCGGCAACTTGTCGCCGGGTACGACGTTCCGGTCACTGGCCTGGAGCGGATCATCCAGATCCGGAAACCTGCTCTTCATCGAGCGAAACAAGGCGTTCTGTACATCCAACAGCGGTTTGCTCGGTCGCCCTGACAGTCGCAGCGGCAGTGGGTGCGTGGCATGCTGCTTTGCAAACTTCATCAGCAACGTTTGGTTCGCACCAGTGAATGCATAGATGGCCTGTTTGCGGTCGCCCACAACCACGACCTTGAGCACACGCGCCAATGCCGACGCAATCTCGACCTGGGTGGCGCTCGTATCCTGGAACTCGTCAATGAACAGATAGCGGAATCGTCGCCCGATGCGCTCGAGGACCGCAGGCCCGTCTTCGGAGTGCAGCAACGCGGAAGTCTTGAGCAGTAGCGCCGCGGGGTCGAGTTTCTGGTCGACCTCGCACGCATGCTCGTAGCGCGACTCGATGTCGTTCATGCATTGCGCGAAGCGCACCCTCAGCGCCTTTCCGTCGTCGTCGGCCTGTCGACGCGTCGCAACAAGCAAGTCACCCGTCCGGATGCCGAGATTGCGTGCCTCCTGCACCATGGTCGTCAAGCGATTGCGCAATTCATACTCTGCAAGGACACGTTGCTTCACCAGTGCGCCCACGGGGTCTTGATCACCCGACTCGATGTACTGAAGTGCCACGTCACGGACTGCGTCCGCCAAGCGCCGACTGGAAACGCTGACCGTTGCCTCCCGTGCGATCCCTCCTTCGTAGCCGTAGAGATCCAGCAGTTGCTTGCAGAAGCCGTGAATGGTTCCTGCGAAGGAAGCGCTGAGTCGCTCGCGCTGTTCAATCCACTTCTCACGCGTGGCCAGGTCGCCCGACCGGGCGCGCTGGCGCAGCCATTCCTTCTGCAGGCGTTCACGCATCTCGCTGGCAGCCTGGTTGGTGAAGGTGATCAAGACAAACTCGTCGGCATTGGCTTTGCCGCTTGCCACGAGTTCCGTCACCGCCGCGACGGTGGTGTAGGTTTTGCCCGCACCCGCACCGGCACTGACCACCGTAACAGGCTCATGGGTCAGGTGGTCAAGGATGGCGTGCTGCTCACTGGTGACTCCAATTCCGCTCCACGGCAAGACGTCAGGGGTGCTGCCTTGTGCACTCATGACTTCATGCCCATGCACCCGCGCTGAACGGGACAGTATTCGCAATGCTCTCCGGGGTTCTTTGGAAAGTGCCCGGCCTCAACACGCAAGATGGTGTCGAGCAACTCGTTCTTGTCGACGGCAGAGAGCATGTGGGAACTGGCCACCTTGTTGGTCAACGTGCGCCACCAGTCCACTGCCTCATAGAGGCGCCGGAATACTTCAGTTCCGTCGTCGGTGCCTTCACTGGGTTCGACGTCTTTCTTGCCATGCTGGAGCCACAAACTGGATTGATTGGTTTGGGCCAACAACCACAAATACCGCCCCCGCATCTGTCTGTAGTCTGGCCGCGTCCTGACGGTGACACTTCGCCGATCATCGATCGCAATCTCTTTGGAGCCTTCCAGTCCCGGAAGAATACTTCCCAACGGCAACTGATCACGGCCGGCGGGTTGCAGCAGGTACTGGACACTGTTGCGTACATCGTTCTCTATCGTGATCCAGGCGAGCGTGGAGAGGCCTGCAAACCGCGCCTGAACCATAGGCTTGACCAGCGCCAGCGCAGACTCAAGTCTCTCCCCGACGTCCGATTCCTCCTGGTCGGTCGGATCGACGCTGACCTGATGGAGGATCATGGACAGCCAGACGCCTCGAGCACTCCATTGCAGCTGCCAGTCGCTCTCGTAACAACGTGCCCAGTCATTCAGCGACTCCAGTTTGAAGCGATGCGGGCAGAGACGGTAGACCGCCAATTCATCTAGTTCGTACTCACTTCGGACAATGCCGACTGCGGGTGGCCTTGGTGCGCAAGCCGCTTCTGGAGCGTTGGCTGGCGACGACCGCGAGCCGGCCCCGTCCTGCTCAAGATGCGCGGATCCTTCCAGCAAGCGTGCGACTTCCTCCAGATAGGGGGAAGGTCGATAGTCGCGCTCCCAGTCGTGCCTCGAACAACTCAGCCAGAGGCGGTGACGGGCTGCGCGGACCACTGCCAGGAACCGGTATCGTTGACGCTCGATGTGTTCCCCGGCGGACCACTGCACGCGGGGCCAAGGCGGTACGCCGGGTGCCGGCATCCGGCGATCGTCGACACCCAGGAAGAACACCGTGTGACGGGTGACGTTGTCAATACCTTCAGGTCCCACCACCCAGACTCGGCCCTGGTTCATCGGACCCGTCGCTCCTCCCAACTCGCCATCTTCGTCCTCCTGCCGTTCATGGATCATTCCGCTCAGGAGTTGGCCAAACTCATGCGCATCCACACCGACCGAGCGGGCCTCCACCAACTCGGCGAGCGCCTCTCGGATCCGGGCCAGCACCTCGCGCTCGGTGACCAGGATACTGTGAGGGTCGAGTTGTTCAATTTCGTCCAGCAGTTGGGTGATGTGTGCGCCGAGCGGTCGCTCTCCCGGCTTGAAGAGGCGACTGCACAGTTGGTGCACTGTCTGGATGACCTCTTGCCATTGCTTCAACTGCTTTTCGTCGAGGCGTGAAGCAGGCAAGCGTGTGGCGGCCTGTCCGATCTGCTCTTCCGTGGCGCGCTGCGCGCGAATGCGGGAGAAGGCCTCCAGCCAGTCGCTGCGACTGCGGCAATGCGTGAACTGCTGGGCCGCGACCGCTTCGAATTGCTCCACACTGCGTTGCGCCTGGCCGCCCAACCAACCCGAAGCAAGCAGGGTTGCAAACTGCTCGGGATCCAGGTGCAGATCCGCATTGGCCCAGGCCTCATACAGCGTCAGGGCGAACCGGCCCACTGGCGTCAACAGGAGTTGCCGGGGCGGCAACGCGAAGAGTTCTTCCCGGCCCCTGCGACTGGCTTCCTCGCGCAACAGGTCCGTCATCGCGGGTGCATCGGCGCAAACGACCGCGAGTTCATGAACGGCACGTCGGTCCACCGGATCATCCAGAGCACGCAGGACCGCATCGACACACGCGGACACCTCGTCGTTGGAATGCGGAAAGACGCGCAGTTGCACAGAGTCATCGCCGACGAAGCCTGCGGGCTCAGCCTCGGACGCGAACAATCCACGTTGCACATGATTCAACGCGGGCTCGATCGATACGGGGTCGGAATCGCAGTCAACGATGGTCGTTTGCAATGCCAAGGTCACGTAGGTGCGGTGGATCGCCGCAAATCCTCGCGCCTGCGCTTCATCAAATGGCTGAATCACCCACAGTTGGCACCCTGCCCTGCCCGCACAGTGTTGAATGAAGCGGCGCTGCAGTGTCGTCAGGCGAGTGAAGCCCTCGAGTATCACAACCGGCGTTGGCAAATATCCGCTCTCGAGGTAGCGACCAGCCACGTCTTCAAAAGAAGATGTCCCTGGGGCCGAGACCTGACTTTCTTTTTGGTAGGCTGCCCGCAGTGCACCGGCGACCTTTCGAAGGGATGGATGACTCCAGTTGGTTTCGTCCTTGATGATCTCCGCAGCTTCGGCTTCTCCCGCCTCTTCCAGTTCCACGAAAACATCGCGCCAGGCAAAAACGTCGTGGTGCAGTTGATCTGCCATGCGCTTGTCCTGGCCGGCGACCGCGCGAATGGCGCGCTGCAACATCAGCAATTGTTCAGACCGCCGGAGGACAGGTCTCCCGATGAAGTAGCGAAGGGATTTCCAGAAGAGAAGTTGCATCTCTTCCGGATGGGGCGCGTCCTTGCGCAGGTCCTTCATGAGTTGGTGCTGGCCACCGATCCCCTCACGCCTGCGGTCGCGCTCCAGCGCGGCCGTGGCCACAAGGTAGGTGTACGGGGTCCCGGCATTGACACCCACCAGTTTCAGAATGTCCTCGCCCGACGGTGGCCTGCCGCGGTAGCGAAGGATTTTGATCTCACCTCTTGCTGATTCGGGGACCGGAAGCGGGACAACAACTTCGACTTCGACGGGATGACCCCCAAGAACCTCCATCATCTGGCGGTGGGTCGTGGCATCGATGGCACGCTTTGCCAACCACTGCTCGATCAACTTCCGCAGGCGAAGCGGGTCTTCAAAATCCTCGGCAAAAAGAATGCCGGCAGTGCTGGCCTGCACATCGAATCCCCTGGCGGACCAGTCGTTCTTTGAGACAAACGGAAGAGCCACCAGCGATTGGACCGTCACATCCTGGATGCCGCGTGACTGAAACATCCGACGTAGTTCGATGGACTGGTCACGGGCTTGCACCGCAGGATGCTCCGAGCGGCGGTGCCATTCCTCGCGCATCGACCAGTCGGATCCCGCAATGCTCTCGATGTGCTCGATCCGGCATCCCTTGCATTCAAGGATGGCAGGTGATCGCAGGTGCAGCGCGAGGAGCACATCCGGTTCATAGCGCGCGAACCGGTTGGCGTCCACGATGGCGTACCGGTAGAAGGCGCTGCCTGGCGCGTCGCGGAATGCCTTCTTCAGCGCGTCCCAGACAACGTTCTCGCCTTGATTGGTGTCGAAGAGGTGCTCGGGATGAAACTCCATGACAAGGATTGTCAGGCGGATTTACATTCCTTTTGAAATGCCTCCTGGGAACTCAAGCTACCCTTGATTGAGCGAGAGAACTGCGGCACTCCCGCGCAAACATGCCGAGAAATGAAACCCCTAGGACAGGGCCCCATTCAACGTGCTCTTGAGCACCATGCTGGGATGGGCAAGTTTGCTGCGAGCCGATATCGGGGCACGCTTCTTGGCCCCCTGCCGTCTCATGGCAGTGCAGGGTGTAGCCGATTCGACTAACCAGGGGATGGACATCAAGTTGACTACCGAGCCGAATTTGGCTTCAGTGCGCTGTACTCAAGCCAAGGTGGCACTAAAGGTGCTTGCGCGGTTGCCCGGGACAGATCACAGCGATGGCGCCGGAAGAGCGCTATGCCGACAGATACAAGCGCGGACACGCGGGAAGTCGAGACGGCCATTGTGCATCGCGCCTACTCCTGCATGGAGATGCGCGGCGTCTCGATAGTCCACCAAAAGTGCCCCCAAATCCGAGCACCATGCCCCAGAAATCCCCCGCATGCCCCCCGGATTGATGCACACTTCCCCGCACGCACTCGCACGACCGGCTAGGCATTCACAGAGGGAAAATGAAAAAGGCCGGAAGCTTGTGGAAGCTTCCGGCCTTTGAATTGGTCCCGCCGCCAGGAATCGAACCTGGATCTCAGCCTTCGGAGGGCCGAATTCTATCCGTTGAAATACAGCGAGATGGGGCTGACGCCATGCAGCGTCAGCCTGCGATTATCGCCCATCAGACAACGACCGCGCCATCCGTGCGACTTGCTGCCGCCAAAGGCGCACCGTGCCGGTCGAATCCAAGCCCCGCCAGATAGACCTGAAACACCCTCTGACCCGCTGTCACCAGGTCAAACGCCGTGGGGTCCAGCAGCCAGTCCTGGATCAGCCCGGCAATGAGCGCATGCATGCCCTTGGCCGCCGTGGTCGCCGGGATCGGAAGCTTGATGCCGCATTCATGCGCCGCCTCGCGCAGCGCCTTCTCGAAATCGATCAAGCACTCATTGCGCGAATTCAGGTGCCGCTGGCGCACCGACGCCAGGTCGTTCGTGTACTCCACCTTATGCGTCGCGATCTCGAACACCCGCTTCACCTGCGGATCGGTGGCGACCAGCTGAAGCGCCTTCGTCATGGAGCGCTCGATGGCCGCCAGCGGCGCCTCGCCGGCATCGGTCGCGGCGCGATTGGCCGTTTCCATCGGCAGCGTGACGCGATCCATCATCGCGTTGAACAAGTCGGCCTTGTCCTTGAAATGCCAGTACACCGCGCCGCGCGTGGCGTCTGCCGCCTGGGCAATCTGTTGCAGCGAGGTCTGCGAAACACCCTGCGCCTGAAACAGCAATTCGGCCGCGTCCAGCAGGCGCTCGCGCGTGGCGTGAGCCTCTTCCTTCGTCCGACGAACCATCCGTTTGTCTCCTGTGCGCTTTCCGTTGCCTTATTGCAAAGCCGCGACTATACATGCATGAATGTATGTAAACTATCCGCCTTGCCGCTGACCTTGTCAACGGCGTGCCTTCGTGCACGGCGAGCCTTGCGCTTGCACCCCCTCTTTCCCAGAAAAGGAATCGCATGCCCTTCCTGCATGTCTCTCGTTCGCCATTGTTTTCGCCGCGCCTTGCGGCAGCTGTCGTCGCCCTTCTGACCATCGCCGCGTGCGGCAAGAGTGAGGCGCCCGGTGGCGCCCCGGCTGGCGGCGGTGGCGGCGGCAAGCCGCCGGCCCCTGAAGTGGGTGTGGTGGTGGCCACGCCGACCAACGTCGGCCTGCTGGTCGAGTTGCCGGGCCGGCTGGAGGCATCGCGCGTTTCGCAAGTGCGCGCCCGCGTGGCCGGCATCCTGCAAGAGCGGCTGTTCCGCGAAGGCAGTGACGTGAAGGCCGGGCAGCCGCTGTTCAAGATCGATTCGGCCCCCTACGCTGCCGCCGCGCAAAGCGCTGCCGCCAGCCTGGCGCGAGCCGAAGCCAATGCGGCGCAGGCCAAGGCGTTGGCCGATCGCTACAAGCCGTTGGTCGAAGCCAACGCCGTGAGCAAGCAGGAATACGTGACGGCTGTCGCTTCCGCCAAGGCGGGCGAAGCCGACGTGGCCGTGGGTCGCGCGGCCGTGGCCACCGCGAAGATCAACCTCGGCTACGCCAACGTGACGGCGCCCATCTCGGGCCGCATCGGCCGCGCGCTGGTCACCGAAGGCGCGCTGGTCGGCCAAGGCAACGACGCCACGGAATTGGCCGTCATCCAGCAGATCAACCCGCTGTATGTGAACTTCACGCAGTCGGCCACCGACGTGCTCAAGCTGCGCCGCGCCATGCAGGGCGGCCAGTTCAAGCAGGCCGACGGCTCGGGCGCCGCCAGCGTTCGCCTGCAGCTCGAAGACGGCTCGGAATATCCGCTGCCCGGCAAGCTGCTGTTCACCGACCTGAGCGTCGATCCGACCAGCGGCCAGGTGATGCTGCGCGCCGAAATTCCCAACCCCAAGGGTGACCTGTTGCCCGGCTTGTATGTGCGGGTGAAGGTGGAGCAGGCGCAGGTCCAGAACGCCATCACCGTTCCGCAGCAGGCCGTCACGCGCACGCAGCAGGGCGACACCGTGTCGGTGGTCGATGCCGAAGGCAAGATCACCCAGCGCAACGTGAAGATCAGCGCCGCGCAGAACAACCAGTGGGTGGTGCTCGACGGCCTGAAGGCCGGCGAACAGGTGATGGTCGACGGCTTCCAGAAGCTGCAGATGATGCCGCCCGGCACACCGGTGAAGGCGGTGCCGTGGAAGCCGGCGCCGGTTGCCGCTGCGCCTGCCGCTGGTGCCGCTGCGTCTCCAGCCGCTGGTGGTGCCGCGGCTCCGGCCAAGGACGCCGCACCGGCCGCTGGCGCCGACGCCAAGGCCCCCGCTCCCGCTGCTTCCGCGCCGGCGAACTCCGCCTCGGCCGCGAAGTAAGGAGCGAGCCCGCATGGCCAAGTTTTTTATCGAGCGCCCGATCTTTGCGTGGGTGATCGCGCTGTTCATCATCGTGATGGGCAGCGTGGCGATCACCCAGTTGCCGATCTCGCAATACCCGCCGGTGGCGCCGCCCGCCATCGTCGTTACCGCCGCCTACCCTGGTGCTTCCGCCCAGACGCTGGAGGACAGCGTGCTGTCCGTCATCGAGCGGGAAATGAACGGCTCGCCGGGCCTGATCTACATGGAATCGGTCGCGCAAGCTGACGGCACCGGCACCATCACGATCACCTTCCAGACCGGCACCAACCCCGACCTGGCGCAGGTGGACGTGCAGAACCGCCTGTCGCGCGCCTCGCCGCGCCTGCCCGCGGCGGTGACGCAGCAGGGCGTGCGCGTGGACAAGTCGCGCAGCAACTTCCTGCTGTTCACGATGCTGTCTTCGGACAACCCGGCCATCGACACCATCGCGCTGGGCGACTACGCCGCGCGCAACGTGGTGCCTGAACTGCAGCGCGTGCCCGGCATCGGCCAGGCGCAGCTCTTCGGCTCCGAGCGCGCGATGCGCGTGTGGATCGACCCGGCCCGACTGCACGGCTACAACCTCTCGACCGGCGACGTGAACGCGGCCATCCGCGCGCAGAACGCGCAGGTGTCCTCGGGCTCGATCGGCGACCTGCCCAACATCACCGGCCAGAGCATCGCGGCCACGGTGGTGGTCAACGGGCAGCTGTCCAATGTGGAGCAGTTCGGCAACATCGTGTTGCGCGCGAACACCGACGGTTCGTCGGTGCGGCTCAAGGACGTGGCGCGCATCGAACTGGGCGGCCAGGCCTACTCGACGTCGGCGCGCCTGAACGGCCAGCCTGCCGTCGGCATCGGCGTTCAGCTCGCACCGAGCGGCAACGCACTGGCTTCGGCCAAGGCCATCCGCGACAAGATGACGGAGCTGGCCAAGTTCTTCCCCGAAGGCGTGAAGTGGACCATTCCGTACGACAGCTCGCGCTTCGTCAGCATCTCGATCACCGAAGTGGTCAAGACGCTGCTGGAAGCCGTGGCGCTGGTGTTCGTGGTGATGTTCCTTTTCCTGCAGAACTGGCGCTACACGATCATCCCGACCATCGTGGTGCCGATCGCGCTGCTGGGCACCTTTGCGGTGTTGCTGGCGCTGGGCTTCTCGATCAACGTGCTGACCATGTTCGGCATGGTGCTGGTGATCGGCATCGTGGTGGACGACGCCATCGTGGTGGTGGAGAACGTCGAGCGCATCATGGCGGAGGAACACCTGCCGCCGCTCGAAGCCACGCGCAAGGCGATGAAGCAGATCTCCGGCGCCATCATCGGCGTGACGGTGGTGCTCATTTCGGTGTTCGTGCCGCTGGCCTTCTTTGCGGGCTCGACCGGCAACATCTACCGGCAGTTCTCGGCGGTGATGGTGGCATCGATTGCCTTCTCGGCCTTCATGGCGCTGTCGCTCACGCCGGCGCTGTGCGCCACGCTGCTCAAGCCCGTGGACCCCGAGCATCACGAAAAGCGCGGCTTTTTCGGCTGGTTCAACCGCAGCTTCGCGCGCACCGCCAAGGGCTATGAAGGCTGGGTTGCGCGCATGCTCAAGCGGGCGGCGCGCTACCTGATCATCTACGTGGCCATCATTGGCGCGGTGGTGTTCGTGTTCCGCAGCCTGCCGACCTCGTTCCTGCCGCAGGAAGACCAGGGCAACATCATCGTCAACGTACAGCTGCCGCCGGGTGCGACGCAGGAACGCACCGTCACGGTGATGAAGCAGGTGGAAGACTTCATCCTGAAGCAGCCCGAAGTGCAGAGCATGGTGGGCGTGATGGGCTTCAGCTTTTCGGGCCAGGGGCAGAACGCGGGCCTGGCCTTCGTGACGCTGAAGGACTGGAAGGAACGCCACGACCCGCAGCATTCGGCAGAGGCGCTCGCTGGCCGGGCCTTCGGCGCGCTGCTGGGTGTGCGCGATGCGTTCATCTACCCGCTGTCGCCGCCGCCCATTCCCGAACTGGGCACGGCCAGCGGCTTCACCTTCCGCCTGCAAGACCGCGGCGGCGCAGGCCACGACGCGCTCATGAACGCACGCAACCAGTTGCTGGGCATGGCGAGCCAGAGCAAGCTGCTGACGCAGGTTCGACCCGACGGGCTTGAAGACGCGCCGCAGCTTCAGATCGACATCGACCGCGACAAGGCGAATGCGCTGGGCGTGAGCTTCGAGTCGATCAACACGGCGCTGTCGACCGCGCTGGGTTCGAGCTACATCAACGACTTCCCGAACCGCGGCCGCTTGCAGCGCGTGGTGGTGCAGGCCGACGCGCCGGCGCGGATGCAGCCGGAAGATCTGCTCAAGCTCAACGCGAGCAATGCGCAGGGCCAGCCGGTGCCGCTCTCGACCTTCGCGACGACGCGCTGGATCACGGGTGCGCAGCAGACGGTGCGCTACAACGGCTATCCGGCCGTGCGCATCTCGGGCTCGGCCGCACCGGGCTACAGCTCGGGCGCGGCGATGGCCGAGATGGAAAAGCTCGCGGCGCAACTGCCGGCCGGCTTCGGCTACGAATGGACCGGCCAGTCGCGCGAAGAAAAGCTCGCGGGCGCGCAGGCCATCATCCTGTACGGCTTCTCGATCCTGGCGGTGTTCCTGTGCCTGGCCGCGCTGTATGAGAGCTGGACCATTCCGCTGTCGGTGATCCTGGTGGTGCCGCTCGGCGTGCTGGGCGTGTTGCTGGCGACGCTGCTGCGGTCTTACTCGAACGACGTGTACTTCCAGGTGGGGCTGATCACCATCATCGGCTTGTCGGCGAAGAACGCGATCCTGATCATCGAGTTCGCGAAGGACTTGCAGGCGTCCGGCAAGGGCGTGGTCGAGTCGGCGCTGGCCGCGGCGCACTTGCGGTTCCGGCCCATCGTGATGACCTCGCTGGCCTTCGGGCTGGGTGTGTTGCCGCTGGTGCTGGCCACGGGCGCGGGCTCGGCGAGCCAACGCGCCATCGGCACGGGCGTGCTGGGCGGCATGGTGACCGGTACGACGCTTGCGGTGTTTTTTGTTCCGGTGTTCTTCGTGGTCGTGCGTTCGCTGTTCAAGGGCAGCAAGCGCCAGCACGAGGCGGATCTGCGTCACGCGCAGGCTGCCGGTATCGAGACTGTTGAAGAAGGTCGCAGCTGAGATGAAGACGCGCGCAATCAAAACCCTGGCGGCGGCTGCCGCGGCGCTGGTCCTTGCCGGCTGCTCGCTCGCGCCGACCTACGAGCGCCCAGTGGCGCCGGTGCCGCAGTTCTTTCCGGACAACCCGGCGCAGATCGTCGGCCAGCCACTGACGGCTGACATCGCCTGGCAGGACTACTTCACCGACCCGCGACTGACGGGCCTGATCCAGACGGCGCTGGCGAACAACCGCGACCTGCGCGTGTCGGTGCTCAACATCGAGCAGGCGCGCGCGCAGTTCCGCATCACGCGGTCGGCGCAGTTTCCGGCCGTCAACCTCAACGCCAACGGTTCGCGTTCGAGCCCCAATCCGTACCAGGCGCTGGGCCTGGGCGGCAGCGTGCTGGAGCAGTATTCCGTCAACCTGGGCGTCACCGCGTGGGAGCTGGACTTCTTCGGCCGCATCGCGAGCCTGAAGGATGCGGCGCTGGCGCAATACCTGGCCAGCGAAGAGTCGCGCAAGGCGGTGCAGGTCAGCCTGATCGGCGCGGTCGCGACGGGGTGGCTCACTGTCATCGCCGACGACGAACAGACCGAGATCACGCGCCAGACCCTCGCCACGCGCGAAGAAGGCCTGCGCCTGAGCCACATGCGCTTTGACAGCGGCGTGATCTCTGAAATCGACCTGCGGCTGGCCGAATCGCTCACCGAGGGCGCCCGCGCCACGCTGGCGCAGCAACTGCGCAACCGTGCGCAGGACGAAAACGCGCTCGCGCTGCTGCTCGGCGCGCCGGTGCCGCCCGACTCCGTCAAGGGCGGCATCGGTGCACTCGATGCCGTGGGGGCGATGGCGGACGTGCCGGCAGGTCTGCCGGCCGACCTGCTCAACCAGCGCCCGGACATCCGCGCGGCAGAACAGCAGCTCATCGCGGCCAATGCCAACATTGGTGCGGCGCGGGCAAACTTCTTCCCGCGCATCACGCTCACGGCGTCGATCGGCACGGCGAGCAACGAGCTGTCGAACCTGTTCGACAGCGGCACCAAGGCCTGGTCTTTTGCGCCCTCGCTGGTGCTGCCGATCTTCGATGCCGGCCGCAACCAGGCGACTCTCGACTCGGTCACGGCCGGGCGCGACATCGCCGTGGCGCAGTACGAAAGGTCGATCCAGTCGGCGTTTCGCGAGGTGGCGGACGCCTTGGCCGGCCGTGCGACGCTGGGTGAGCAGTTGCGTGCGTTGCGGGCGCAAGCCAACGCGGAAGAGGTGCGATTCAAGCTGTCTTTGCTGCGCTATCGCAACGGCGTGGCCAACGCGCTGGACCTGCAGGACGCGCAACGCTCGCTCTTCGCGGCGCAACTGGCGGCCACGCAAACCCGCCTGGCCCAGCTGCAAAACCAGGTGGTGCTCTACAAGACGCTGGGCGGTGGCTGGGCGAGCCGCTGATTTTCTTGTGCGATGGGGGGCGGGTTGCGCGCCGGAGGCGCAAATACCCTCTCCTATAATCTCCGGTTGATTTCAGGTCCCCCCGAAGAAGCCCCCGATAACTGAGGACTCCATGAGCGACGCGCAGCACCAGGAAACAGAAGACGCCCACACCGGGCCCATCAAGAACCCAAAGCAATTGCTGCTGGCGGTATTTTTCTCTTTTGTCGTCCCCATCCTGATCATCTTCGGGCTCGTCGCATTCGTGGTCTCGGCCTACCAGCCGTCGGGCGCGGCAACGGGGGACAGCATGAGCCTTTACGGCGTCTCGCAAGAAGCGCGCGACCGTGAAATGGCCGAGCGCCTCAAGCGCGTCGGCACGATCGAAATCCGTGACGCCAATCGTCCGCTCACCGCTGGCGACGCCGTGTTCAAGGCGCAATGCGCCACCTGCCACAACCCGCCCGGCATCCCCGGCGCCCCGCACCTCGGCGATGCCGCCGCGTGGGGTCCGCGTATCGGACAAGGCTATGACACCTTGCTGCAGCACGCGCTGAAGGGTCACAACGCCATGCCTCCGCAAGGCGGCGGTGATTTCGACGACCTGGAAATCGGTCGCGCGGTGGTCTACATGGCGAATGCGGCGGGGGGCAAGTTCCCGGTGCCTGAACGTCCGGGTGCGGCGCCTGCTGCGGATGCGGCAGCGCCTGCGGCTGCTGCCCCTGCTGCTGCGGCGGCGCCAGCTGCGGCTGCGGCCCCGCAGAGCGCGAGCAAGTAACTACCAGCAAGAGAGGGCGCGAAGGCGTCTTCTCCCCGAAAATCGCCGGCCGCCAGTGCCGGCTTTTTTTTGCCCGCTCAGCTTGCGGCGTGACCCGACGAATGCAGGGCCGCCGGGCTGGCAACGAAGTCAAAGCGCTTCGGCAAGTCATCGGCGCGGACGCTTTCCGGCGTCCACCGCCCCTGCTCGATGGCGTCTGCCGCAGACGCCACATCCAGCGTGTGCACCAGGCCGACGCCCAGTTGCGTGACGAGGTACACGCGACCTGACTCATCCACCAGGCAGGCCGAAGGCTCGACCACCGCCCCGGTGTGCGCGTTGACGCTGAAGTCTTCGGCAATGCGCCAGATCCACGGCGTGGATTCGAGCTCTACATACACGCGCTGCGGCCCGTTCTGGAAGAACCATTGCCCTTGGGCGTCGTGCTCGTAGTTTCGGTGGATGAAGTCGATCAGCTTCTCGTGCTGCAGCATCGAGCCCCTGGCCACGGCAAAGGACCCCGCAGCCTGCGTGGGATCGTCGCGCAGGTACCAGTTGCCGCGCGCATCGAGGCCGAGCCAGCCGTAGCAGTGCGGCACGTTGGGCCATTTGGCAAGTGCCTGCTTGACGATGTCATCCATAGAAGCATTGTGCGCGCCCCGGCGCTTCAGAGGTGCTGCGCCAGCCACCCACCGACGCGTTCCGGCATTTCACGCACGTGGCCGGGCGGCGCGCCGCGCGGAAAGCCGACATGGCCGCCGTGCGCGGGTTGCCAGAGCGTGACGTGACGGCCGACCTCACCGGGCCGCGGAAGGCTCGCGGCTGGCACGAAGGGGTCGTTCAAGGCGTTGACCACGAGCGCGGGAATCTGGATGTCGCCCAGTTGCGGCTTGGCAGAGCCGCGGCGCCAGTAGTCTTCCGTATCGCGAAAACCGTGCAACGGCGCGGTGAAGATGTTGTCGAAGGTGTAGAGGTCGCGCGAAGCCAGCAGCGCCCCGCGGTCGAACAGGCCCGGGTGCTGCTCGAGCTTCTTCAGCGCTTTGGGCTTCATGCTCTGAAGGAACATGCGCGTGTAGACCAGCCGGTTGAATCCCTTGCCGATGGCTGCGCCACCCGCCGCCAGATCGAGCGGTGCACACACCGAGGCGACCGCGCTGGCGATGCGCGACGCTTCGCTGCCCGCTTCCTCCGCCCAGCGCATCAAGGCGTTGCCGCCGAGCGAGACGCCCACCACCAGCATGGGGCCGCCACCGGCCGCATCGCGGCGCGTGCGCATCTGCGACAGGATCCAGCCGATTTCCTCGAAATCGCCCGAGTGGTAGGCGCGCGGCGCCAGGTTCAACTCGCCGCTGCAGCCCCGGAAGTGGGGCACCGCGAAGTCCATGCCGCGCGATGCGGCGAAGTCGGCAAAGGCCTCGGCATAGTGGCTGCGCGACGAGCCTTCGAGGCCGTGGAACAGCACCAGCACCGGCTTGCGCTGCGCACCGGGCGCATCGAGAAAATCGACGTCGATGAAATCACCGTCGGGCGTGTTCCAGCGTTCACGCCGGTATTGGGGCACGGGGCCTTCGCGCCGCCGCGAATAGAGCGCCGGCCAAATGGTCTGCAGGTTGCCGCCTGGCAACCAGTGCGGTGCAACGTAATCCATCTTCAATCTGCTCAGTGCAGGACTTGCGGCACGACGTGGCCGTCGTCGGGTTCCTGTACGGTGCCGGGGCTGGCGTGGTGCGCCACCATGCGCCAACCCTGGGCCGTCTTGTGATACACGTTGGTCGCCAGCACGAAGGCGTGCTTGGGGCCTTCGGCCGTGAGGACTTCGATGCGCTCGAGCACGTTGTGCACGGAGCTGCCCAGCGCCTCGATCTTGCGCACGCGCGCGGGCGTGGCGTGGATCACGCCGTTGCCGAACATCTGCTCGAAGGCCGCGCGAATGGCGCCGGTGCCCACCAGGCGCGGACCGCCGGGGTGCACGCAAAACACGTCGTCGTCGTCGCCCCAGCAAGCCATCAGGGCCTCGATGTCGCCCTGCTGGAGGGCTTCGTAGAACGCGGCCTCCACGTCATCGGCAGTACCGCCGGAAGCGGCGGCGTGAAGTCGGGTCTTGGGCATGGGCTGATTTTGCCTGACTGTGGACGCTTGTCCCCGGCGTCACTTTCATGCGCCCAGCCAGCCACGAACGACCCGATCCAATTCGCCCTGCGCCGCCTGCCACACCACTTCCGGCGCCGCGACGTGAACGCCGGGCGGGGCCAGCCGCAGCGCCACGTCGACGAATTCGGCGACCTTGCTGGCGCGCACGGGCTGCTCGCTGCTGGGAACCATGTAGCGGGAAATCGACAGCATCCACGCCGCGAGGCGCTCCGCGGGATTGGCGAAGCGGGCCGCGGCTGGCTTGCGGGCTGAACGCACGAACAGCAGCCGATCGAAGCCCAGCGCCGCGACCGCGTGTTCGTCCATGCTCGCCAAGCCTCGCTTGAGTGCCTCGGGCATGCGGCCTTGTTCATGTGGCTGCACGATGGCCAGCGTGCGCACGCCGCAGGCGTGCAACCATTGCGCCAGCGCAGGAAGCTCTTCGGGTTGCGGTGTCCACAGCGCGCGCTCGCGGTCGTGGTACAGCCGCGGCGGATCGAAGCTCACCAGCGCCACGTCGGCCTGCACGCGCGGCCAGCCGTGCATGGGGCCTTGCACCAGCAAGGTCTCGACGCCGCGCAGCCCATCCTTGACGGGCTCACGCGCCAGCACGCGGGTGTGGGCATGGCGGTGCGTGCCGGCAAGGCGCCGCACCAACTCGTTGCCCAGTGCACCGGTGGCCCCGGCGATCAGAAGTGTGCCGAGCGCAGCGGGTCGCTGCACTGGACGATGCGCAGCCTGCAAAGCCTGAAGAGGGTCGATCGCCATGGGGTTCTATGCTACCGTCCGCCCTTCTTTCGCTCGGAGGAACACGAACATGAAACGCTGGCTCTTGACCCTGATGCTGGCCCTGTCTTTGACGGGCTGCGGCTACAACGAATTCCAGAGCCTGGACGAGGCGAGCAAATCGGCATGGAGCGAGGTGTTGAACCAGTACCAGCGGCGTGCCGACCTCGTGCCCAACATCGTGGCCACGGTCAAGGGCCAGGCGAACTTCGAGCAGGAGACGCTCACCAAGGTGATCGAGGCGCGCGCCAAGGCCACGTCCATCCAGGTGACGCCCGAGACGCTGAACAACCCCGAGGCATTCAACAAATTCCAGCAGGCACAGGGCGAGTTGTCGGGTGCGTTGTCGCGCCTGATGGTGGTCGCGGAAAAGTATCCCGAACTGCAGGCCAACCAGGCCTTTCGCGACCTGCGCGTGACGCTGGAAGGCACCGAGAACCGCATCACCGTGGCACGCAACCGCTACATCAAGACCGTGCAGGACTACAACGTGCTGTCGCGCAGCTTTCCGACCAACCTGACGGCCATGATCTTCAAGTACCCGCCGAAGCCCAACTTCAGCGTGCAGAACGAAGCGCAGATCTCCACGCCGCCCACCGTTGATTTCGGCGCACCGAAGAAGCCGTAGCGGCGCGCGCGGCAACATGGCCCTGGCTCGCATCCGGCATGCGCTCGCGGCCATCGTGCAGATGGCCGCGCTGCTTGCGCTGGCGCTCGGCCTGGGGTTGGCACAGGCGCAAGACCTGCTGCCGGTGCCGCCGCTCACCGGCCATGTGATCGACCAGACCAACACGCTCGACATCCAGCAACGGCAGGCGCTTGAAAACAAGCTGGCCGGGCTGGAGATGATGAAGGGCTCGCAGCTCGTGGTGCTGATGGTCAAGACCACGCAACCCGAGGACATCGCGAGCTACGCCAATCGCGTGGCCAACGCCTGGAAGATCGGCCGCAAGGACGTGGGCGACGGCGTGGTCGTCATCGTGGCCAAGGACGACCGCAAGATGCGCATCGAGGTCGCCAAGACGCTGGAAGGCGCCATTCCCGACATCGCGGCCGGACGCATCATCGACACCGCGATGAAGCCGCGCTTTCAGCAGAACGACTTTGCGGGTGGCCTGAACGCCGCGGCAGACCAGCTCATCGCGCGCATCACCGGCGAGGCGTTGCCCGAGGTGGAGCGCGACAAGGGCGGCGGCCGCCAGGCTGCGGATGAGGGATTCGACTGGACCACGCTCGGCATCTTCATGTTCTTCGGTGTGCTGGTGGTGGGCCGCATCGCGCGCGGGATCTTTGGCAACAAGCTCGGGCCTGTGGTGACGGGCGCGGGCGCGGGGCTGATCGCCTTCGTGGTGACGACGAGCGTGGTGCTGGCGGTCGTGGCGGCCGTCGTGGCCTTGCTGTTCACCGTGTTGTCGAGCGCGTTTGGCGGGGGGCCGTCGCTGGGTCGCCGCGGCGGTGGATTGGGGGGTGCCCTCGGCGGTGGATTGGGCGGTCTCGGCGGCTTGGGCGGTGGTCGTGGCGGCGGTGGGTTTGGTGGAGGCTTTGGCGGTGGGGGCGGCGGTGGCTTCAGTTCCGGCGGCGGTGGTGACTTCGGTGGCGGCGGCGCCTCCGGGGACTGGTAGGTGACGCCATGACCACGCTTTGGGCCAAGCTCGGGCGCGTCTGGCGGCATCGCTGGATCGATGAGGTGCAGGTGAAGCGCGCGCTGCCCGCGGACCTGCTCGAACGACTCACGCGGCGGGTGAGCGCCAGCGAGCGGCGTCACACCGGCGAGATCCGCATCTGCGTGGAGGCGGGCATGCCCTCCTCCTACCTGTGGCGCGACGCCAGGCCGCGCGAACGTGCCATCGCGATGTTCGGCAAGCTCCGCGTGTGGGACACCGAAGACAACAACGGCGTGCTCATCTACCTGCTGCTGGCCGAGCATGCCATCGAGATCGTGGCCGACCGCGGCATCGACTCGAAGGTGAGCGACGCGCAATGGGCCGCCATGGCGCAACGCATGAGCGCGGCCTTTCGCGAAGGGCGCTTCGAAGACGGATTGACGCAAGCGCTCGAAGAAGTGTCCGCGTTGCTGGTCGAGCACTTTCCGCTGGTGGAAGGCAAGTCGGACAGCAACGAGTTGCCCGACGCGCCGGTCGTCATCTGAATCAGTCGGGACGCGGCGGCAAGGCCCACACCGCATCGCCACCCACGCCGTAGAAGCGCCGCCCCGGCGCCGCCTGCACATGCCAGCCTCCCGTGAACTCGCCGAAGGCGGGCAGGATCGCCTGCTGGCCTTCGTGCACGAAGCACGGCAGGCGAACACTGTCGCGCCCCTTGCCATGCAGTGAGCACGCCGGGTGCATGTGACCGGCCAGCACGAAGTGCGTGGGATGCTGCTGGGGGTGATGGCAACACGCAAAGGGGCCCATGAGATGCGGCTCATCGACGATCGCGATGCGCAACGATGCCGGTGGATCGCCTGCGCGGCTGTCGTGGTTGCCGCGCACGAGCGTGAAAGCCATCGCGGCATGGCGGGCGCGCCACGCATCGAGCGCTGCGAGCAAGCTCGGCGTGCGGGCTTGCGCGGCATGCAGGAAGTCGCCGAGAAAGACCACCGCCTCGGCACCTTGACCCAGGATCAGGCCGTCGAGCCGCGCCAGGTTTTCGAGCGTCGTGCCGCCGGGCACCGGCTGGCCCAGCGCGCGAAAGGTCGCGGCCTTGCCAAGATGCAGATCGGCGATGAACAGCGTGCGCGCAGCCGGCCACCAGAGGGCGCGCTGGGGCAGCAGATGCAGGCGCTCGCCCGCCCAATCCACTTCGCAGACGGGGGCGCGTGAAGACGTCGTCGTGGACACGATGGCAGTCTACTTTCAAGCCAACGTTCAGTTCTGCGCACCGAATGTCAGCGCCGCCCTCACCTGACTCACATCGCCGACGGCCACGCTGCCACCGGCCGCTTTCTCCAGTTGCGCCACCATGCGCGCGATGCGGTCGGCCACGCTTTCGTTGGACAGCTTCTCGCGGAAGAGCTCGACCATGAGCGGAAAGGAAAAAGGCGTCGGCCGCGCGATGGGCTGGATGACCAGTTCTTGCGTGTTCATGCGCGCAAGGCTCGCGCGCAGGCGTCCGATTTCCAGTTCCTGCGCGAGCAGTTCCTGTTCGGCCTGCGCGAGCAGACGATTTGCCGGGTCGTACTTCCGGAACACTTCGTAGAACAGCGAGGACGACGCCTGCAATTGCTTGTTGCTGCGCTTCTCGCCCGGATAGCCCTGGAAGATGAGGCCCGACACACGCGCGATCTCCCGAAAGCGCCGGCGTGTGAGTTCGCTGGCGTTGAGGCTGGCGAGCACTTCGTGCAACAGGGCCACGCGCTCGCCCTCTTGCGCATCGGCACCGGCCATCGCCGCTTGCGCTTCGCTGTCGTGCCCGGCCTTCAGCACCCTGGGCAGAAGCTCTGACCAGTCCACGTCGATGGCGCTGAGCAGTTCGAATCCATAGTCGTTGAAGGCAATCGAGAAGGTGCGCGGTTCATGCTGCGCGATACGCCACGCGAGCAGGTTCGCGATGCCCAGATGCACGGGACGGCCGGCAAAGGGATAGACGAAGAGGTGCGAGCCTTCGCGCGTCTTGAGCACTTCGGCCAGCAGCTTTTGCGGGGTCGGCAATGCCGACCATTGCTGCTGGATTTCAAGCAGCGGGCGCACGCATTGCAGTTCGGGCGTGTCGTAGCGCCCCTGGGCGGCGAGCGCAAACTGCTGCACGACGGCATCGGCCAGCGTGCTGGTGAAGGGCATGCGTCCGCCACCCCAACGCGGCACCGCCGGCCGCTTGCCGCTCGCGCGTCGAACCCACGCCGTCATGTCGTGGATGCGCACCAGTTCCAGCAGGCGTCCGCCGAACAGGAAGCAGTCGCCCGGCTTGAGCCGCGCGACGAAGCTTTCTTCCACGCTGCCGATGCGCGAGCCGCTCACGTATTGCACCGACATGCTCGCGTCGCTCACGATGGTGCCGATGTTCATGCGATGGCGCCGCGCCAGCCGCGCGTCCGGCACGCGCCAGACACCCTCCGCATCGGGCACGGCACGCCGGTAGTCCGGATAGGCCGCCAGCGAAGGCCCACCCTGCGTCACGAAGGACAGGCACCATTGCCATGTCTCGCGCGCCAAGTCCGCATAAGCGGTGGTGGTGCGCACTTCGTCGTACAGATCGTCGGGCACGAAGCCGCCGCCCAGCGCGATGGTGACCAGGTGCTGCACCAGCACATCGAGCGGCTCGTGGGGCGACTGCCGCGCCTCGATCCGCCCGGCCGCGATGGCAGCACGGGCGGCTGCGCCTTCGACGATCTCGATGCTGTGCGTGGGCACCAGCGTGATGCGCGAGGGCCGTCCCGGCGCGTGGCCCGAACGACCCGCGCGCTGGAGCAGGCGCGCGATGCCCTTGGCCGAGCCGATCTGCAGCACGCGCTCCACGGGCAAGAAGTCCACGCCCAGGTCCAGGCTCGACGTGCACACGACCGCGCGCAACGTGCCGTTCTTGAGCGCCAGTTCGACCCATTCACGCACTTCGCGATCGAGCGAGCCGTGGTGCAGCGCGATCTCGCCGGCCCAATCGGGGCGCGCCTGCAACATGGCCTGGTACCAGATCTCGGCCTGCGAGCGCGTGTTGGTGAAGACGAGCGTGGTCGTGCTCGCCGCGATTTCGTCGATGACCTGCGGCAGCATCGTGAGCCCCAGATGGCCGCCCCACGGGAAGCGTTCCGCGCGGCCGGGCAGGAGCGAATCGACGATGAGCGCCTTGGGCACTTCTCCTTGCACCAGCGTGCCTTCGTCGTGGCCGAGCAGCGCGCGCATGGCCTCGTTCAGATTGCCGAGCGTGGCCGACATGCCCCACACGATGAGATCGGGGTTCCAGCGCTTGAGCCTCGCGAGCGCCAACTGGATCTGCACACCGCGCTTGTTGCCCAGCAGTTCGTGCCATTCGTCCACGACGACCATGCGCACCTTGCCCAGTACGTCCTTCGCATCGGCGCGCGCGAGCATCAGCGAGAGGCTTTCGGGCGTGGTCACGAGTGCAGTGGGAAGGCGCTTTGATTGCGCGCTGCGCTCGGCCGCGCTGGTGTCGCCGCTGCGTGCACCTGCGCTCCATGTGGGCGAGAGGTCTTCCAGGGGTTGCTGCAAGGCGCGCAGTGTGTCGGCGGCGAGTGCGCGCATGGGGGTGAGCCAGAGGACGGTGAGTGCGGGTGCGGTGTCTTTTTCTGTGGCGTTGGATGGGCGTCTGCTTCTCTCGGTCTGGGTGAATGCCAGGAGTGCGCCAAGCCAGACCGCATAAGTCTTGCCGGCGCCTGTGGTGGCATGGAGCAATCCCGATCGGCCTAACGAGATGGATTTCCAAACCTCGCGCTGAAACTTGAAGGGCTTCCAGCCGCGCTTGGCAAACCACTCGACAAGATCCCGCCGCTGAACGGTGTTGCTCCTTCCCCTTTCGGGGGAAGGTTGGGATGGGGGCACCGCGACGCTAGACACGCCCAGTGCCCCCACCCCCACCCTCCCCCGGAAGGGGAGGGAGCAGGGCAGCCAGCGTATCGAGGGTATCCGCCTCTTCCACCGGCTTGTCCTCGCGCCAGCGCAGCATGCGCGGAAAGCGCACGGCGATGCCGCTCTTGTGGCGTGTGCTGCGCGCAATGCCTTCGAAGCCGAGTTCAAACACCATGGTCGGCTGCACACTGCGCACCGGCCCGAAGCTCTCGATCGTGGTCTTGCGGATCAACGCATCGACACGCGCCATCTCCGCATCCGTCAATCCGGAATAGGCCTTGGCGAATGGCACCAGCTTGCGCTCGGGCGTGCCAGGCGCAGCGTCCCACACCGCGAACGTGTAGTCGCTGTAAAGGCTCGCACGGCGCCCGTGTCCGCGCTGCGCGTAGATGAGCACCGCGTCGACGCTGAGCGGATCGATCTTCCACTTCCACCACACGCCCACATCCTTGGTGCGGCCCACGCCGTAGTGCGCGTCGCGGCGCTTGAGCATGAAACCTTCCACGCCCATCGCGCGTGCGGCTTCGCGCTGGCGCGCCAGGTCGGCCCAATCCTCACCGGCGAGCATGAGGCTGGCGATGAGTGCAGGGTGTTGAAGCTGCGTCACCACGTCGTCGAGCAGCACGCGCCGTTCGTGCTGCGGCGTGGCGCGCAGGTCGCGCCCTTCCCATTCGAGGATGTCGTAGACAAGGAGCACCACGGGAATCTCGCGCAATAGCTTGGCGCCAATGGTCTTGCGGCCGATGCGCTTTTGCAAGTCCGCGAAGGGTTGCACCCGGTCGTCGCGCCACACCACGATCTCGCCATCGAGCACGGTGCCGTCGGGCAGCGCATCGCCCATCTGCGCCAACTCCGGAAAGCGCTCGGTCACCAGTTCTTCGCCGCGCGACCACAGCCAGGCTTGCCCACCGCGCTTCACCAGTTGCGCGCGGATGCCGTCCCACTTCCATTCGACAATCCAGTCGCGGGGCGCGCCCAGCGTGGCGTTGAAGGACTCCAGCGGCAGGTTGAAGGGATGCGCCAAGAAGAACGGGTACGGTTGGCCACCGGTGCCGATTTCATGAACGCCTTCGGTCGGCGGCACGATGAGCGCGTGATAGGCCTCGATGGAGGGCAAGGCACTGATGTGCGTATACCCCATCAATCGCTGCGCAATGCGCTTGGCATCGACACCGCTCACGGCCGCCAGCGCCTGCGTCACCTGCAGCTTCGACACGCCCACGCGAAAGGCACCGGTGATGAGCTTGAAGTACACGAGCCGCTCATCGGGTGCAAGTTGGCGCCACTGCGCACGCAGCCGGTCCGCGAGTTCGGTGGGCGGTACCTTGCGCAGCGGCAGCAGGTGTTGCTCGACCCAGTGGGCAAGCCCGAGGTCATGCGCGTCCGTGGGCGGCGGCAGGAGCAGTGCGATGGTCTCCGCCAGGTCGCCGACGGCTTCGTAGCTTTCGTCGAAGAGCCATTCGGGCAGGCCCGCGGCTTCCTGGGCCAATAGGCGCAGCAGCTTCACCGGCACGATCTGGCGCGGCTTGCCGCCGGCGAGGAAGTAGACCGCCCATGCGGCGTCTTGGGGCGGCGCGTCTTTCAGGTATCGCTGCAAGGCTGCCTGCTTGGCGAGGCTGGACGTGGTCGCGTCCAGCATGCGGTAGAGCGCGGCGAAGTCCTTCATCAGGCGGTCGCTGATTCGGCCGGTGGCGGATCGTCGTCCTGCGCGCCGTATTCCGTCTTGAAGCCTTGCGCATCTAGGCCGTTTTCGGTGAGCCAGCGAACGAGCACCGCGACGCTGCCATGGGTGACGAACACGCGCTGCGCGCCCGTGCCCGAGATGGCGCTGAGCAAGCCCGGCCAGTCCGCATGGTCGGACATGACGAAGCCGCGATCGACACCGCGGCGCCGACGTGCACCACGCAGTTGCATCCAGCCGCTGGCGAAGGCGTCGGAGTAGTTGCCGAATCGGCGCATCCACGGCGTGCCGTGGGCTGAGGGCGGCGCGAGCACCAGTGCGCGGCGCAACAGGGCGGCGTCGACACCGTTGTCGGTCACGCGCAGCGTCGGTGGCAGTGCCACGCCGGCTTCGCGATACACCGCGTTGAGTGGCTCGACCGCACCGTGCACGACGATCGGCCCGATGCCGGGGTCCACGCCGTGCAGGATGCGCTGGGCCTTGCCGAAGGCATAGCACAGCAGCACCGAGGCGCGCCCTTCTTCCGCGTTCTGCCGCCACCAGTCGTTGATCTCGGAGAACAGCACCGGCTGCGTGGGCCAGCGGTAGATCGGCAGGCCAAAGGTCGATTCGGTGATGAAGACATCGCACGGCACAGGCTCGAAGGGCGTGCAGGTGCCGTCGGCCTCGGTCTTGTAGTCGCCCGACGCGACCCACACGCGGCCGTCGTGCTCCAGTCGGACTTGCGAAGAGCCGAGCACGTGGCCTGCCGGGTGCAATGAGATCTTCACGCCCTTGTGTTCGGTGACTTCACCGTAGGGCTGGGTTTGCAATGGGATGTCGGCGGCGAGGCGGGCGCGAAGGATGCCGGCGCTGTCATCGTGCGCGAGGTAGTGGGCGTGGCCGATGCGCGCGTGGTCGGAATGGGCGTGGGTGATGACGGAGCGTTCGACCGGGCGCCAGGCGTCGATGAAGAAATCGCCCGGCGGGCAGTACAGGCCCTCCGGCCTCGCGACCACCAGATCGTCGGGGCGCGAGGCGTAGCTGACGGGGGACGGGAGGGCGGCCATGAAGGGTCATCCTAGGCCAGCCTTGGGATCCGTGCCCGGCCGCGCCGCCGCGTGGGGCTGTCGGCTCGCGCCTACTTCTGCTTCTGCTTCTGCTTCTGCTTCTGCTTCTGCTTCTGCTTCTGCTTCTGCTTCTGCGTCACCTTCACACAGGGTTCGCTGTTGATGTGCGCGGGCCAGGCCTGCGAATCAATCCTCGCGAGGGCGCGCCTGCGCTTATGTCAGTCCTGGAAGCGCGTCCACTTGGCATCGCTGGAAGACGATGCGACGGTGCGCTCGATGAAGCGCACACCGCGCGCGCCGTCTTCAACACGCGGGTAGTCAGCCGCCAGCGGATCGGCTTCGACGCCGTCGATGCGGGCGCGGATGTCCGCCATCACACCGCCGTACACATTCGCAAAGGCCTCGATGAAACCTTCAGGATGCCCGGCCGGAATGCGGCTCGCGCGCTGCGCCGAGGGATGCAGCCAGGGCGAACCGCGCGTGAGGATGCGCTTGGGCCCGTCATGCGGCAGGTGCACGAGCTGGCTCGGTTGCTCCTGGCGCCATTCGAGCGTGCCGAGCGTGCCCGACGCGCGCAGGCGCAGGTCGTTCTCCAGTCCGGTGTTGATCTGCGAGGCGATCAGCACGCCGCGTGCGCCGCCCTTGAAGCGCAAGAGCAGGCTGCCGTCGTCGTCGAGCGCGCGGCCCGGCACGAGGCTGCTGAGGTCGGCGCACAGGCTCTCGATGTCGAGGCCCGTCACCGTCGCCACGAGATTCTCGGCGTGCGAGCCGATGTCGCCGATTGCGCCGGCTGCGCCGCTGCGCGCGGGGTCGGTGCGCCAGTCGGCCTGCTTGTTGCCGCTGCCTTCGAGGTGCGTCGAAAGCCAGCCCTGGTTGTATTCGACGACGACCTTGCGGATCTCGCCGAGTTCACCGGCAGCGACCATGGCGCGGGCTTGCCGCACCATCGGGTAGCCGGTGTAGTTGTAGGTGACGCCGAAGACGGTGCCACGCTTTTGCACGGCGGCCACGAGCGCATCGGCTTGGGCCGAGGTGTGAACGAGCGGCTTGTCGCACACGACGTGGAAGCCGGCGTCGACGAAGGCCTGCGCCACGGGGTGGTGCACGTGGTTGGGTGTGACGATCGAGACGAAGTCGATGCGCTGGTCGGCCGGGCGTTTCAGCTCGTTGGCGAGCAATGATTGCCAGTCGCCATGGTTGCGGTCGTCGGCCAGGAAGAGATCACGGCCCGAGGCGCGTGCCTTGTCGGGCGTGGAGGACAGCGCGCCGGCCACCAGTTCGGCTTGGCCGTCCAGCGCGATGGCATGGCGGTGCACGGCGCCGATGAAGGCATCGCGCCCGCCGCCGACCATGGCGTAGCGCAGCTTGCGCCGGGAAGTTGAAGTGCTCATGGAGTGGCCCATTGGTTTATTCCCTCTCCCTCCGGGAAAGGGTCAGGGTGAGGGCACGGGCGTATCCATCGCCCCACGTTTTCAAAGGTCCGGAGCCCTCACCCCAGCCCTCTCCCGGAGGGAGAGGGAGTAATGTCCGAAGAATCCTCAGAACGGGCTGTCCGGGTGGTAGAAGTCCTTGGCGTTGTCCTTCGTGATCAGCACCGACGGGATGATCGTCGTTGCTGGCAGCTTCTCGCCCTTCAAACGCGCTTCCGCCGTCAGCTTGATCGCGTCGTAGATGAACTTGGGCGAGTAGCTCACGTCGGCGGTGATGCGCTTGTCCTTGCCGTCCATGATCGTCTTGACCATGCCCTTGGCACCGGCGCCACCGAAGATGATCTTGATGTCGTCGCGCTTGGCCTGCTCGATGGCCTTAAGCACGCCCACGGCCATGTCGTCGTCAGCGGCCCAGATCGCGTCGATGTTCTTGAAGCGGGTCAGGTAGTCCTGCGTGACCTTGAAGGCGTCGTCGCGGTTCCAGTTGGCGTACTTGGCGTCGAGCAGCTTCACGTCGGGGCTGCCCTTGAGGACTGCGTTGAAGGCGTCCATGCGCTCGTTGTCCAGCGTGGTCGCGATGCCGCGCAGCGCGACGACGTTGCCCTTGCCGCCCAGTTGCTTGACGATGTATTCGGCCGGGATCTTGCCGAAGGCCGTGTTGTCGCCAGCGACGTAAGCGTCTTGCGCGCTGGTGTCGGTCAGGCCGCGGTCGACCACGGTCACGTAGGCGCCCTTGGCTTTCACTTGTGCGACCGGCTTGGTCAGCGCGGCCGATTCAAACGGGAACACGACGAGTGCGTTGATCTTGGTGACCGTCGACAAGTCTTGCAGCTGGTTCGCCTGCTCGGGCGCATTGGCTGCTGTCTTGATCGTGATCTTCAGGTCCTTGTGCTGCTTTTCCAGGTCCTTCTTCGCCTGGTTGGCCCAGTAGTTGATGCCACCCATGAAGGAGTGCGTAGCAGCGGGAATCGACACGCCAAGGTTGACCTTTTCCTGGGCCAGTGCGGGCACGCTGGCCAGCGCTGCGGCCGCCACGGCCGTGAGTGCGATTCGACGAGTGAAAGTTGTCATTGCGAGATGTCTCCTATGGGTGGATGAAAACGACGGGAACGAAACACTGAACTGATTCCTTCGTGAAACGCCGCGGAACCGGCTTTGCCGGGCCGCTGGCGTTGCCCCCGGCAGGGGGTTGGAGGAGCGACACGAAGTGCGCGGAGCCTGGGGGCGAGTCATCTCCTTCCACGCTGCAAGAACGCGACGATGATGATCACGAAACCCTGCACCGCTGCGTTGAGGTACACGCTGATGATGCTGGTGAGGTTCAGGATGTTGCTGATGACCGAGAGCAGGATTGCGCCGATCACCGTGCCAGTGATGCTGCCCGCGCCGCCCTTCAATGCGGTGCCGCCGACGATCACGGCGGCGATGGCTTCGAGCTCCCACAGCAGGCCCGTCGTGGGCGATGCGGAGCCGAGGCGCGGCACGTACAGCAAGGTCGCAATGCCGACGCACACGCCGAGCAGCACGTAAGTCAGGATCTTCACGCGGTCGACGTCGACGGCCGCATAGCGCGCGACCTGTTCATTGGAGCCGATCGCCTGCACGTAGCGTCCATACGCGGTGCGATTCAGGATCAGCCCGCCGATCACCGCGACGATCACGAACACCCACACCGGAATCGGGATGCCCGCGAGGCTCGCGTAGTACACCGGCGCGTACAGGTCCGACAAGTCGTTGTCGAGCGTGAGCGCGCCACCGTCCGCGAAGTACGTGAGGTACGCGCGGAAGATCCCCAGCGTGCCCAGCGTCACGATGAAGGGCTCGATGCGCCCCTTGGTGATGAGCAACCCGTGCGCCAACCCGAACATCGCGCCCAGCACGACGGCGAGCCCCGCCCCCAGCACCACCGCCATCAACGGCGAGCCCGTCGCCGGCCCGGCCCAGTTGATGAACATGATCACGCTGCCCGCGATGAGCGCCGCCATCGAGCCCACCGACAAGTCGATGCCACCCGAGATGATCACGAAGCACATGCCCACCGCGATGATGCCGATGAAGGCCGTGCGCGTGAGCACGTTCATCACGTTGTCGGGCGTGGCGAAATCGCTGTTGAGCGCCGTGCCGGCGATGCACAGCAGCACCAGGCCGATGACCGGCCCGATGCCGCGCAGATGCTCGGTCCAGCGGGGCTTGGCTTCGGCGCGGTGCGCCGCGCCTTCGGATTCTTGTTGGGTTGCCATACGTCCCGTGCCTCAGTCTGCAGAAAGTGGCCAACGCAAGCCGGCAAGCGAAGCGGTGCCCGTTCGCGGAACACCGCGGAACCGGCTTCGCCGGGCCGCTGGTGTTGCCCCCTGAAGGGGGGAGGAGGCTACACGAAGTGAGCAAGCAACGGGGGTGGGCCTAGTGCGTTCCGGTGGCATGAGCGATGAGCTCCTCTTCTGTCAAATGCGTCGCATCGAGCGTTGCAACGATCCGTCCTGCACGCATCACCGCGACGCGGTGGCACAGGCCAATCAGTTCCATCAACTCCGACGAGACGACGATCACGGCGAGGCCTTCGCGGGCCAGTCGCTGGATCAAAAAATAGATGTCGCGCTTGGCGCCCACGTCGACGCCGCGCGTGGGCTCGTCGAGCACCACGATCTTCGGCTTGGGCTGCAGCACCTTGGCCAGCGCCAGTTTTTGCTGGTTGCCGCCCGAGAGCGACGAGGCCTTCACGTCGAGCGAGCCGGTGCGGATGCCGTAGTCCTTCACCGCCTCGCCCAGCGCGGCGCGCTCGGCGTCGGGCTTGAGCCACGGTTGCGCGTAGCGCTCCAGCGCCATCAGCGTGAGGTTCTCGCGCAGGCCGAAGTTGACGTGCAGGCCCTTGCCCTTGCGGTCTTCGCTCAGGTAGGTGAAGCCGTGCTTCGCCGCATCGCGCGGATTGCGCAGGTGCACGCGCTCGCCCAGCATCTCGACGTCGCCGCTGGCCGGCCGCAGACCCATCAGCCCCTCGAACAACTCGGTGCGCCCTGCGCCCACCAGCCCGGCAAAGCCGAGGATCTCGCCGGGATGCACTTCGAAGCTCGCATCTTGCGCCCAGCCGGGAACATTGAAATTGCGGACCTGCATCGCCGACGCACCGCCCGACACGACGGGGTCGCGCGGCGGATACAGGTCGGACAGTTCGCGGCCCACCATCAGGTTCGCCATCTGGTGGCGCGTGAGTTCGGAGGTCGGCGCGCGCGTCACGAAGCGGCCGTCGCGCATCACGATCACGTCGTCGGTGATGCGCTCCACCTCGTCGAGCTTGTGCGAGATGTAGACGATGGTCACGCCGTCTTCGCGCAGTTGCGCAATGAGCTTGAACAGGCGCTCGGTCTCGCCGGGCGTGAGCGTCGCGGTGGGCTCGTCCATGATCAGCAAGCGCGCGTGGCGTGCGATGGCCTTGGCAATTTCCACCAACTGCTTCTCGGCGACGATGAGGCGGCGCACCTTGGTGCGCGGATCGACTTGAAGGCCGACCTGGGCCAACGCGGCGGCCGATTCGCGCTCCATTGCCGTGTCGTCCAGCCAAAGGCCTTTTTTCTTCTCGTGGCCCAGGAAGATGTTCTGCGCCACGCTCAAGTCTTCCGCCAGGTTGAACTCCTGGTGGATCAGCACGATGCCCAGCGCCTCGGCCGCACGCGAGTTCGCGAAGTGTTGCGCCTCGCCATTGACGCGCACGCTGCCGGCGGTGGCTTGCTCGTAGCCCGCGAGGATCTTCATCATCGTGGACTTGCCCGCGCCGTTCTCGCCGAGCAGGCCGTATACGCGGCCCGGCTCCAGCGAGAAGCTCACGCCATGGAGCACCTCGACGGGGCCGAAGGATTTGTAGACGTCGACGAACTCGACCGCCACCTGCTTTTTGGTCATGGCGCAACTCCCCGGACCTTGAGCGTTTCATGCAGCGCCAGCACGCCAGCCCCGATGACCCCGCCCTGCGTGCCCAGTGGCGTGTACTGGATCTCCAGGTGCCGCGTCGACAGCGCCAGCGAGCGCTGGTAGACGCTCTGGCGCACCGCAGCAAGAAAGAGCGGCCCGATGCGCGTGATGCCGCCGCCGATGAACACGTGCGACGGATTGAAGAAATTGACGACCGACGCGAGCATCTGCCCGATGAGGTTGCCGGCGCGCTGGATGATGCCGTTGGCCGCAGCGTCGCCGGCACGGCTCGCCTCGCCGACGTCCATGGCGTCGATGCGGCCCTTGCGGCGCAGGCATTCGGCCAGCGCCGCGCTCTCGCCCGCATTGGCGGCTTCCACGGCCATGCGCGTGATGGCCGGACCCGCCGCCATCGCCTCGACGCAGCCCAGGTTGCCGCAATGGCAGCGCGGGCCTTCCTGGTCGACGCAGATGTGGCCCACGTCGCCGGCCGAGCCTGCAGCGCCGCGGTACACCTCCCCGTGGCACACTATGCCGCAGCCGATGCCCGTGCCCACCTTGATGACGAGGAAGTTGCTGAGCGAGCGGCGCAAGCGCCACAGTTCACCCAGCGCCATGAGGTTCACGTCGTTGTCGACGAACACCGGCGCGGCGTATTCCTCGCGCAGGTAGTCGCGGATCGAGAAGCTGTCCCATGCCGGCATGAGCGGTGGATTGACGAGTTGCCCGATCGCGAAGTTGACGGGACCGGGAACGCCGATGCCAATGCCCATCACGTCGCGGGCCGCGAAGCCGCCTTGCGCCAGCAGTTCGCGCATGAGCACCCGCACGCGCGCCAGCACCACGCCGGGGCCCTGGCGCACGTCGGCCGGTTCGCCGTGCTGTGCGATCACGCTCAGGTCCGGCTTGAGAACGGCCACGTCGAGGCTCGTGGCGCCAATGTCGACGCCAACGAGGACGCCGAGGGCTTCATGGAGCTGGAGATTTTCCGGACGGCGACCGCCGGAGGAAGCCTGCAATCCCGACTCGGCGAGCAATCCCTGCTCGACCAAGCCGGCAATCAGCATGTTCGCCTTGCTCTTGGAAAAACCAAGCTGCTGCGCCATGCCATGCCGCGAGCCGCCAGCGGACCAGAAAGTGGTCTCGAGCAACTGCATCTCATCGGCGGTGAGGCGGCCCCAACGGTCCAAGCGCTTGTCTCCGGTCATTCTTGTTGGAAGGCCAAGTTCCGTCGGAACCTGGCGGCCACGAATACTAGAGACAGTCCTTCAGCCAAACAAGACTCAACTATGGTTATTTTCAAGCCGAAGTTGATTTGGGATCAGGCAATGTCCGTCGGGTGTGCGAAGACATGGGTGACACCTGTGCGAAGACATGGGTGACACGTGTGCGAGGACATGGGTGACACTTTTCCCGTCTTCCCGGAAGAAGAGCGCGATGCCATGGAGAAGCGAAAGAGAAAAAGAAAAGCCGCCCGGAGGCGGCTTTGTTCGGTGCGCTGAATTCAGCTCACTTGCTCTGGCGGTACTTGCGCAGTGCCGCGAGCTGGGCGGCCATCACGACGAGTTCCGACTGTGCCAGGGCCATGTCGATGTCGCTCTTCGCGGTCTTCAGGGCTTCCTCGGCTGCGGCCTTGGCGCTGTTCGCCTTTTCCTCATCGAGGTCCTTGCCGCGGATCGCGGTGTCGGACAGCACGGTGACGGTGTTCGGCTGCACTTCGAGAATGCCGCCAGCGACGAACACGAACTCTTCGCCGCCATCGGCCGTCTCGATGCGCACCGCGCCGGGGCGGATGCGCGTGATCAGCGGGGTGTGGCGCGGATAAATGCCGAGTTCGCCGGCTTCACCGGGCAGCGCGACGAACTTGGCCTCGCCCGAGAAGATCGATTCTTCCGCGCTGACCACGTCCACATGAATGGTGTTTGCCATTTTTTTGTCCTTTGCCTCTTTGGAAGAAGGGTGCGGAAAGCAAGTAGCCGGGATGGCCGGTTAGGCGCCGCGCGGAGCCGTACACCAGTACGGCGAGCACGGTAACGACACCGGACGCCCGGATACGCCGCTTTACGCGACCTTCTTCGCCTTTTCGAAGGCTTCGTCGATGCCACCGACCATGTAGAACGCTTGTTCCGGCAGGTGGTCGGCTTCGCCGTTCACGATCATCTTGAAGCCGCGGATGGTTTCGGCCAGCGGCACGTACTTGCCAGGCGAGCCGGTGAACACTTCAGCGACGTGGAAGGGCTGCGACAGGAAGCGCTGGATCTTGCGGGCGCGGGCCACGGCCAGCTTGTCTTCCGGTGCCAGTTCGTCCATGCCCAGAATCGCGATGATGTCGCGCAGTTCCTTGTAGCGCTGCAGCGTGCCCTGCACGGCGCGGGCCACGTTGTAGTGCTCTTCGCCGACCACGTTCGGGTCGAGCTGGCGCGAGGTCGAGTCGAGCGGGTCCACAGCGGGGTAGATACCCAGCGAAGCGATGTCACGCGACAACACAACCGTCGAGTCCAAGTGGGCGAAGGTCGTGGCAGGCGACGGGTCGGTCAAGTCGTCGGCAGGCACGTACACGGCCTGGATCGAGGTGATCGAGCCGACCTTGGTCGAGGTGATGCGCTCTTGCAGGCGGCCCATTTCTTCGGCCAGCGTCGGCTGGTAGCCCACGGCGGAAGGCATACGACCCAGCAGGGCGGACACTTCGGTACCGGCCAGCGTGTAGCGGTAGATGTTGTCCACGAAGAACAGAACGTCACGGCCTTCGTCGCGGAAGGACTCGGCGATGGTCAGGCCGGTCAGCGCCACGCGCAGACGGTTGCCCGGGGGTTCGTTCATCTGGCCGTAGACCATGGCCACCTTCGACTCGGCCAGGTTCTCCAGGTTCACGACGCCGGAATCGGCCATCTCGTGATAGAAGTCGTTGCCTTCACGGGTACGTTCACCCACACCGGCGAACACCGACAGACCCGAGTGAGCCTTGGCGATGTTGTTGATGAGTTCCATCATGTTCACGGTCTTGCCGACGCCGGCGCCACCGAACAGGCCCACCTTGCCGCCCTTGGCGAACGGGCACACCAGGTCGATCACCTTGATGCCGGTTTCGAGCAGGTCTTGCGACGGCGAGAGCTCGTCATAGGCCGGCGCCTTGCGGTGGATCGATGCGGTCAGTGTCTGGTCGACCGGGCCGCGTTCGTCGATGGGCGCGCCGAGCACGTCCATGATGCGGCCGAGGGTGGCCTTGCCCACGGGCACGGTGATGGGGGCCTGCGTGTTGGTCACGATCAGGCCGCGGCGCAAGCCATCGGACGAACCGAGCGCAATGGTACGCACCACGCCGTCGCCGAGCTGCTGCTGCACTTCGAGCGTGAGCGCGCTGCCTGCGAACTTCAGGGCGTCATAGATCTTCGGCATCTGGTCGCGCGGAAACTCCACGTCGACCACCGCGCCGATACATTGAACAATCTTGCCTTGCACTTCAGCCATTTTTCGATTCCTTCAAGATCTCAAACTTGCACTGGCTTTCGCCAAACCGTGTTCCAGGGCCCACCGGGCACTCGACTACTTCAAACTTCTCAAAACTCTTCTTGCAGAAGCGCCCGGACCCTGTTGTCAGACGCTTTTGCAAGAACGCCGGCATGACCGGCATTCCCGCTTCTTCAGGCCGGCGACCCCTTACGGTGCCTTCGGCGCACTGGCCGCCGCGGCCGGCGCCGATGCAGCAGGCGCTGCGGCGGGTGCCGATGCAGCTGCCGCGGGTGCCGCCGCCGGTGCGCTTGCCTCTGCGGGCTTCGCTGCCGGTGCTTCTTCCTTCTTCGAACAAGCCGTGATGGCGGCGGCCATCACGATCAATGCCAGAACCTTCTTCATTTTTTATCCATCCCTGTACTGCAGGCCTGTGTTGACGCGCCTTCAGCAAACTGCCTTCGTCGCGACCGCAATGCGGCCCCCCATTGCAAGTTCGATTTAGACGCCCGCGGCGGCCGCGGCACCCGACACGATTTCCGACAGTTCCTTCGTGATGCCCGCCTGGCGGGTCTTGTTGTAGACCAGCTTCAGCTCGTTGATCACGTTGCCTGCGTTGTCGGTCGCGGCCTTCATGGCCACCATCCGGGCAGAGTGCTCGGACGCCATGTTCTCGGCAACGCCCTGGTACACCAGCGACTCGACATAGCGCACCAGCAGTTCGTCGATCACGCTTTGAGCATCCGGCTCATAGATGTAATCCCACGAATGCTTGCCCGGCTCGGTTTGAAGCGACTCGCTGGCCAGCGGCAACAGCTGCTCGACGAGCGGCTCCTGCTTGATGGTGTTGATGAACTTCGTGTAGCACAGGTACACCGCCGAGAGCTTGCCCTCGGCGTAGGCGTCGAGCAGCGTCTTGACCGGACCGATCAGCTTGTCGAGGTGCGGCGTGTCGCCCAGGTGGGTGACATGCGACACCACGCGGGCGCCGATGCGGTTCAGGAAGCCCAGGCCCTTGTTACCGATCGCGACCGACTCGATGGTCTTGCCGGCCGCTTGCGCCTCGCGCAGCTTGGCGGTCACGGCGCGCAGCAGGTTGGTGTTCAACCCGCCGCACAAGCCCTTGTCGCTGGTCACGACGATGAAGCCCACGGCCTTGGCGTCGTTCACTTTCATGAACGCATGCGTGTACTCGGGGTTCGCCTTCGCGAGGTTGGCCGCGATGTTGCGGATCTTTTCGCTGTAGGGGCGAGCGGCGCGCATGCGTTCCTGCGCCTTGCGCATCTTGGAAACCGAGACCATTTCCATGGCCTTGGTGATCTTCTTGGTGTTCTCCACCGATTTGATCTTGCCGCGGATTTCCTTACCAGCTGCCATAGAGACTCCTTGCGTCGACGCTTACGCGAACGACTTCTTGAACGCGGTGACGGCGGCCGTCAGTTCGGCTTCCGCATCCTTGTCGATGGCCTTGGCCTGTTCGATCTTGTCGAGCAGCGCAGCGTGGCTGGACTTCAGGAACTGGTGCAGGCCGTGCTCGAAAGGCAGCACTTGCTTGATTTCCAGGCTGTCCATGAAACCCTTGTTCACCGCGAACAGCGTGGCACCCATCAGCGAGATGGGCAGCGGGCTGTATTGCGCCTGCTTCAGCAGTTCGGTCACGCGGGCACCGCGGTCGAGCTGCTTGCGGGTGGCTTCGTCCAGGTCGGAAGCGAACTGCGCGAACGCAGCCAGTTCACGGTACTGCGCCAGGTCGGTACGAATACCGCCGGACAGGCTCTTGATGACCTTGGTCTGTGCCGACGAACCCACGCGCGACACCGAGATACCGGCGTTGATGGCGGGGCGGATACCGGCGTTGAACAGGTTCGTTTCGAGGAAGATCTGGCCGTCGGTGATCGAGATCACGTTGGTCGGAACGAAAGCGGACACGTCGCCGGCTTGCGTTTCGATGATCGGCAGTGCGGTCAGCGAACCGGTCTTGCCCTTGACTTCACCCTTGGTGAAGGCTTCGACGTAGTCGGCGTTCACGCGGGCTGCGCGCTCGAGCAGACGGCTGTGGAGATAGAACACGTCGCCGGGATAGGCTTCGCGGCCTGGCGGGCGGCGCAGCAGCAGCGACACCTGGCGGTACGCAACGGCTTGCTTGGACAGGTCGTCATAAACGATCAGCGCGTCCTGGCCGCGGTCGCGGAAGTATTCGCCCATCGTGCAGCCCGAGTAGGCCGACACGTACTGCATGGCAGCCGATTCAGATGCCGAAGCAGCCACGACGATGGTGTATTCCATCGCGCCGGCTTGTTCCAGTGCGCGCACCACGTTCTTGATCGACGAAGCCTTCTGGCCGATCGCAACGTAGACGCAGGTCATGTTCTGACCCTTCTGGTTGATGATCGCATCGATCGCCACGGCCGTCTTGCCGGTCTGGCGGTCGCCGATGATCAGCTCGCGCTGGCCACGGCCGATCGGCACCATCGAGTCGATCGACTTCAGGCCGGTTTGCATCGGCTGGTCGACGGATTTACGTGCGATCACGCCCGGCGCAACCTTTTCGATCACGTCGGTCATCTTGGCGTTGACCGGACCCTTGCCGTCGATCGGCTGGCCCAGTGCGTTCACCACGCGGCCGATCAGTTCGGGGCCGACGGGCACTTCCAGGATGCGGCCGGTGCACTTGACCGTGTCGCCTTCGGAGATGTGCTCGTACTCGCCCAGGATCACGGCGCCGACCGAGTCGCGCTCGAGGTTCAGCGCGAGGCCGAACGAGGGCTGGCCGTCGGGGCTGGCGGGGAACTCGAGCATTTCGCCCTGCATCGCGTCGGACAGGCCGTGCACGCGAACGATACCGTCGGTCACGGAGACTACGGTGCCTTCGTTACGGATGTTGGCGCTGACACCAAGACCCTCGATACGGCTCTTGATGAGTTCGGAAATTTCTGCGGGATTGAGTTGCATGACTCTTTCCTTCTTTCTTTTCAAGGGGCTGGCGGCATCAAGCCGACAGCGCAACTTTCATTTGTTCGAGGCGCGCCTTGACGGAGGTGTCGAGCACCTCGTCACCCACCACCACACGGATGCCGCCAATGAGCGACGGGTCGAGTTGGACCGTCAACGTCAGCTTGCGGCCGAAGCGCCTT
The DNA here is from genome assembly GCF_030317105.1 of Variovorax brevis. Taxonomy (GTDB): domain Bacteria; phylum Pseudomonadota; class Gammaproteobacteria; order Burkholderiales; family Burkholderiaceae_C; genus Variovorax; species Variovorax brevis. The sequence continues at coordinate 26,999 of NZ_JASZYG010000009.1, read as the reverse complement.
TCGAGCGTTTCACCCAGCTTTGCGAGCTCGGCGTCGTCGATCGGGAAGGCGCTTTGCACCAACGCGTCGGACGAACCGCTTTGTGCGTTGGCCAGGGTACGGAATTGCCTGGCGATTTCAGGCAAAGCTGCAAAGCGTCCGTTTTCCAGCACCGTGGTGAGGAAGTTGGTCGCTGCGGGCGGCAACGCTGTTCCAGCAACGCCGGAGATCACGCCCAGCACCTGTTCGACGGTGGCCTTGGGGCTGTCGGCAAACTGCTTGAGCTGCGCATTGGCAGCGACCGCCGCGACCTGGTCGAGCCAGGCGCCGGTGCCGCTCAGGTCCGACGAAGTCGCCTTGAAGAGCGCTTCAGCGTAGGGGCGTGCAATGGTGGCGATTTCTGCCATGTTGGTCCTCGTGCCTCGGGCTTTTAGAGTTCAGTCTGCAGGCGGGAGAGCAAGTCGGCGTGAACGCCGGCATTGACTTCCTTGCGCAGGATCTGCTCTGCACCCTTGACGGCCAACGCAGCCACCTGCTCGCGCAGGGCTTCGCGGGCCTTGACGGCCTGCTGGTCGGCTTCGGCCTTGGCGGCAGCAATGATCTTGTTGCCTTCTTCCGTGGCGCGGCCCTTGGCCTCTTCGATGATGGCTTGCGCGCGACGCTCTGCATCAGCAAGGCGCTGTGCGGACTCGTTGCGGGCCTTGCCCAGTTCGGCTTCGACGCGCTTGTTGGCGGCCGACAGTTCCGTCTTGGCCTTGTCAGCGGCGGCGAGGCCTTCGGCGATCTTTTGCGCACGTTCGTCCAACGCCTTCGCGATCGGCGGCCACACGAATTTCATCGTGAACCCGACCAGGATCAGGAACACGATCATCTGGACGATGAGGGTACCGGTAATGCTCACTTTTCAACCTCTCTTTGGGAATGAATCCGTAGACGTTCCCGAAGGAATGACGTTGGTTCGACGAGAAAGGCTTGGATTACTTGGCCAGGGTGGCGATTTGCGCCAGGAACGGGTTGGCGGTTGCGAACCACAGGGCCACACCGGTACCGATAATGAAGGAAGCGTCGATCAGACCGACCAACAAGAACATCTTGGTTTGCAGTTCGCCCATGAGCTCAGGTTGACGAGCAGCCGACTCGAGGTACTTGCTACCCATGATGCCGATGCCGACGCAGGCACCGAACGCGCCGAGACCGATGATGAGGCCGGCGGCCAGGGCAACAAAGCTGATAACTTCCATGATGACTCCTAAGGGACTTTGGTTGACGAGAAAAAGAAAAAACGAAACTTGGGAAAACAGTGATCAGTGGTGATCGTGCGCTTGGCCGACATAGACCAGGGTCAGCATCATGAACACGAAGGCCTGAAGCGTAATGATCAGGATGTGGAAGATGGACCACACGGTGCCCGCAATGATGTGACCGAATGCAAGCAGCACACCGGTCGTGGACAGGGTCCACGCACCACCCATCAGCGCGATGAGCAAGAAGATCAGTTCGCCAGCGTACATGTTGCCGAACAACCGCATGCCGTGCGAGACCGTCTTGGCGACGAACTCGATCATTTGCATGGCGAAGTTGAAGGGGTACAGCGCCCAATGGTTGCCAAAGGGAGCGGTGAAGAGCTCGTGCACCCAGCCGCCGATGCCCTTGATCTTGATGTTGTAGAACAGGCAGATCAGCAGCACCGCGACCGACAGGCCCATGGTGACCGACAAGTCGGCGGTCGGCACGACGCGCAGGAAGGCGTGGTGCGGGTCACCCGAGAGCTTGCCCCAGATGAAAGGCAGCAGGTCGACCGGCAGCAAGTCCATGGCGTTCAGCAGGAAGATCCAGACGAAAACCGTGAGTGCCAGGGGCGCGACGAACTTGCGGCTCTTGGCGTTGTGGACGATGCCCTTGGCTTGCTGGTCGACCATTTCGACCAGGACTTCAACTGCAGCCTGGAAACGGCCCGGCACGCCGGAAGTTGCCTTGCGGGCACCCAGCCAGAGCAGCCAGCAACCGACCACGCCCAGCGCGATCGAGAAGAACATGGAGTCGAAGTTGAAAACGGTGAAGTCGGCAATGCTTCCCGGCTTGGCGCTCTGGAAATGCGTCAAGTGGTGAATGATGTATTCACCAGCGGTTTGCCCGTGTTCCGCAGCGTTTTCAGCAGCCATCTGTTACTCGTCTCTAAAGTTACTTGCGCTTGGGGGCGATCACCACCACCACCCAATACGCCTGCATTGCCACCACCAAACCCGCCAGCATTGCTGGCCAGCTCAGCGCCGTAATCAACCTTGGGGCAGCCATCAGCATCGCCACCGTCAAGGCCATCTTGACCATTTCCCACACGAAGAACCCGACCACCGCAGTGCTCGGGCTCAAGGATGAGAGTCGACCGGTCAGCCCGCGCGCAAACACCGCGGCGGGAATTGCCACCGACAGTGCGCCATACAAGGCCGACCAACCCAAATTTTGCTTTCCCGTCAGACCCCAGGCGACCAACGCCGCGAGAAGTCCCCCAATGATTTGCCCCACGACGACCCGCCAAGGCGAAATCTGAGGACTGCGCTCACGCAGTTGTTGCGCCTCTTCGGCGGTCAACCGCTTGTATTCAACGTCCGGGTCTTCCAACTCGGCATCCTGGGCAAACTTGTTCATGGAATAACGCCCGAATGCAACCCGTAAATTTCACAAAGCCATTGATTATAAGTAAAAACCCATGCCGTCTGACCAATGTCTGAGCGGCGTGGCTGGAAACCTCATGGATCGACCCCATGTCTAATGCTTCTTTTCAAGCGACGGCCTCCGAAGGCGAAGGTCATCACGCTGTCATTTTTTCGAGGAGCCCGTGCCCATGACCACCCCACCCACCCCCGCGAGCGACACCGCTCCCGTTGATGCGCGCAAGGAGTCGCTCATCGAGTATCCGTCGCAGTTTCCGATCAAGGTGATGGGCGCCAACGTGGACGGCTTCGTCACCGCGGTCACGCACACGGCCAAGCAGTTCGATCCGGACTTTGACGCGAGCACCGTGGAGTTGCGCGACAGCAAGAGCGGCAATTATCTTGGCGTGACCATCACCGTGACCGCCACCAGCCGCGAGCAACTCGACGATCTCTACCGCGCGCTGTCGACCCACCCGATGGTCAAGGTGGTGCTCTGAGCACGCTGGCGTCCGCGATGCAAATCGAGTTGCGCGGACGCGCAGACTACGACGCGACCTATGCAGCCATGCGCGCGTTCACCCAGGCACGCGACGACGCCACGCGTGACACGCTCTGGATCTGCGAGCACCCGCCCGTCTACACGCAAGGGCTGGCCGGCAAGGCCGACCATGTGTTGGCGCCAGGCGACATCCCCGTCGTGCAAACCGACCGTGGCGGCCAGGTGACCTATCACGGACCCGGCCAGGTCGTGGCCTATCCGATGCTGGACCTGCGGCGTGCGGGCTACTACGTCAAGGAATACGTCTACCGCATCGAGGAATCGGTGATCCGCACGCTGAGCCATTTCGGCGTCACCGGGCATCGCGTGACGGGTGCGCCGGGTATCTATGTCCGCCTGGATGACCCCTTTTCGCACGCCGCGCTGAGCGGCCCGGCACACCCCGACGACGCATTTCGCGGCCTCGGCAAGATCGCCGCGTTGGGCATCAAGGTGAGCCGGCATTGCACATACCACGGTGTGGCCTTGAACGTGTCGATGGACCTGGAACCCTTCAACCGCATCAACCCATGTGGTTACAGCGGGCTGAAAACGGTCGATCTTTCTACAATCGGGGTCCAAACCACTTGGGATGAAGCCGCGCAGGTGCTGGGCCGTAAGCTCGTTGCCTTCCTGGAACCCTGACCCGACCCATGAGCACCACCGAAGTCGTTCGCGACGCCCAGAGCGCCGAAAACTACAACCCGCTGGCCAAGCAGAAGGCCGCGGCCAAGCTGTCGCGGATCCCGATCAAGGTCGAGCGGGGCGAAGTGCTCAAGAAGCCCGAGTGGATTCGCGTGAAGGCCGGCAGCCCCACCACGCGCTTCTACGAAATCAAGCAGATCCTGCGCGAGAGCAACCTGCACACGGTGTGCGAAGAGGCTTCGTGCCCCAACATCGGCGAGTGCTTCGGCAATGGCACGGCCACCTTCATGATCATGGGCGACAAGTGCACGCGGCGTTGCCCCTTCTGCGACGTGGGCCACGGCCGGCCCGATCCGCTGGACAAGGACGAACCGCTCAACCTTGCCAAGACCATTGCCAAGCTTCGGCTGAAATATGTCGTGATCACCAGCGTGGACCGCGATGACCTGCGCGATGGCGGCAGCCAGCATTTCGTCGATTGCATCAAGAACATCCGCGAGCTGTCGCCGATGACGCAGATCGAGATCCTGGTGCCCGACTTCCGCGGCCGCGATGACCGCGCGCTGGAAATCCTGAAGGCCGCGCCGCCCGACGTGATGAACCACAACCTGGAAACCGCGCCGCGCCTGTACAAGGAAGCACGCCCCGGCAGCGACTACCAGTTCAGCCTGAACCTGCTGAAGAAGTTCAAGGCGCTGCATCCCGACGTGCCGACCAAGAGCGGCATCATGGTGGGCCTGGGCGAAACCGACGAAGAGATCCTGCAGGTCATGCGCGACATGCGCGCGCACGACATCGACATGCTGACCATCGGTCAGTACCTCGCGCCCAGCACCAGTCACTTGCCGGTGCGCCGCTACGTGCACCCCGACACCTTCAAGATGTTCGAGGAAGAGGCCTACAAGATGGGCTTCTCCCACGCTGCCGTGGGCGCCATGGTTCGCTCGAGCTACCACGCCGACCAGCAAGCGCACGCGGCCGGCGTTTGAGGCGCCGCGCGCCATGAGTGCAATGCAGAAGGTGCTGGAGCAGGAATTCGGCGCCATTGCCGATCTCATCCATGAACATGCGCAGAGCGCGCCCGATCGGCTGGCGCTGGTCGACTCCCAACAATCGATGAGCTACGGCGCGCTCGACGCGCTGATGGATCGCGTGGCCGCGGGACTGCAGCGCGACGGGCTCCGTGCGGGTGACGCGATTGCTGTCTGCGCAGCATCGTCGGTGGCCTATGCCGCTGTTTTTCTCGGCGCGTTGCGCGCGGGCGTGGCGGTCGCGCCGCTCGCGCCCAGTTCGACGCCGGCCAGCCTTGCGCGAATGGTGGAAGACGCCGAGGCCAGGTTGTTCTTCATCGACGCTTCGACCAGCGAACTGGTGGCAGGCGTAGACAAGGTCCGCCGCATCACGCTCGATGGCAGCGCCGCCGATGACCTGCAGGGCTGGCTCGCACCCGTTGGCGCGCGGCCTGCACCGGTGGAGGTCGAACCCGCTGCGCCTTTCAACATCATCTATTCGTCCGGCACCACGGGCGAGCCCAAGGGCATCGTGCAAGGTCACGGCATGCGATGGGCCCACGTGCGCCGCGGCGCGAAGTACGAGTACGGGCCGCAGACGGTCACCCTGCTGTCGACGCCGCTCTACTCCAACACGACGCTGGTCGTGTTCTTTCCGACCATCGCCTATGGCGGCTGCGTCGTGCTCATGGCCAAGTTCGATGCCGCACGCTATCTGCAACTCGCCGCGCAGCATCGCGTGACGCACACCATGCTGGTGCCGGTGCAATACCAGCGCCTGATGGCGCGTGCGGACTTCGGCGCGCACGACCTGTCTTCGTTCAAGTACAAGTTCAGCACCAGTGCACCCTTCAACGCCGCGCTCAAGGCCGACGTGCTCGCACGATGGCCGGGTGGCCTGATCGAGTTCTACGGCATGACCGAAGGCGGCGGCACTTGCATCCTCGAAGCGCACCTGACGCCGCACAAGCTGCACACCGTCGGACGGCCGGCCGAAGGCAGCGACATCCGCCTGATCGACGACGAAGGCCATGAAGTCGCGCCGGGCGAAGCGGGTGAAGTCGTCGGCCATTCCGCCGGCATGATGGTCGGCTACCACCGCCAACCGGACAAAACCCGCGAGGCCGAGTGGTTCGATGCCAGCGGCAAGCGCTTCATCCGCACGGGCGACGTGGGGCGCTTCGACGACGAAGGCTTCCTCACGCTGTTCGATCGCAAGAAGGACATGATCATCAGCGGCGGCTTCAACATCTATCCGAGCGACCTCGAAGCGGTGTTGCGCGAGCACGCGGACGTGGCGGAAGCGGCGGTCGTCGGCGTGCCCTCCGAGGCATGGGGCGAAACGCCCGTGGCCTTCGTGGTGATGGCTGCTTCCAGCGCGACCAGCGCGGATGAATTGCTCCAATGGGCCAATGGCCGGCTCGGAAAGACGCAACGCCTGGCGCAGCTCGTCGTCGTCGAAGAACTGCCTCGCAGCGCGATCGGCAAGGTGCTCAAGCGTGAGTTGCGCGAGCGTCTGCCTTCGTCGGGCACCAGCTCGCTCTGATCGGGCGAATGCAAGGCGCCGGGGCCAACAAAAGCCATTCCTTGTCTGCACACGGCGACGAGGACGGCGGCGGCAACGGCCTGTTGTGGATCCTCGTGGCGGCGGCCATCGCCTTCGCGCTGTGGCATCCGCGCGCACCGATGGATTACGTGCGGCTCATCGACTGGCAAACCATCGGCGCGCTGGCGGGCCTGCTGGCCATCACGCAGGGCGTGGAGCGCAGCGGCATGCTGCAACACGCCGCGCAACGCCTGCTGGCCCGAACCACCCATCTGCACGGGCTGGCATTCACGCTGACGGCCAGCGCAGCCTTGCTGTCGGCGCTGGTCACCAATGACGTGAGCCTCTTTCTGCTGGTGCCGCTCACGCGCGTGCTGGCAACGCAGGCCCATCTGCCGCTGGCGCGCCTCGTGGTGCTGGAGGCGCTGGCCGTGAATGCGGGATCGGCGCTCACGCCCATCGGCAATCCGCAGAACCTCTTCCTGTGGCACCGCAGCGGCGAAAGCTTCGTGGGCTTCATGGCCATGATGGCGCCCACGGTGGCGGTGATGTTGTTCTGGCTGTTCGTGGCGGTGTGGCTGCTTGTTCCGCGCACTCCGATCGAGTTGAAACCGCAAGTGGACGACACGCCGGACCACCCCCGGCTGCTGGCCTTGTCCTGCGGGCTCTTCATCGCCTTCGTGATCGCGCTCGACCGCGGTTGGCTGCTGGCCGGCCTCGCGCTGGTGTTCGGCGCCTTCGCCTTGCTGCGCCCGCGCGTGCTGCTGGGCATCGATTGGGCCTTGCTGGCGATCATCGCGCTGATGTTCGTCGACCTGCGTCAACTGGCCGAGCTTCCCGCCGTGGCGGCGCTGGCGGGGCATTGGCCCATTGAAGGTGGCTGGCGCGCGTACCTGGCGGCCATCGTCACCTCGCAATTCATCAGCAATGTGCCGGCGACGATCCTGCTGGAGCGCTATGTGCACGACCTGCCTGCGCTGGCGGCGGGCGTGAGCGTGGGGGGATTCGGTTGCGTGATCGGCTCGCTGGCGAATCTCATTGCCTTGCGACTGGCGAAGTTGCCTCACGGATTGCGCGAGTTTCATCGCATCAGCATTCCCTTCCTGCTGGTGTGCGCGGCATCGGCGGTCTGGTTGCGGCTCGGCTGATCCGTTGACGCGGTGTGCCGCGGAGCGCACGGATTAAGCTCGCGCGCTCATGTCTTCATCCACCCTCTTCGCCCTTGCTGCCATCGCGCTGTGGGCCACTCTCGCCTCGCTCGGCACCGCGCTCTCTCATTTGCCTCCCTTCCTGCTGACAGGCTTGGCCCTGGTCATCGGGAGCGTCATGAGCTGGCCGCTGGTGCTGAAGGACCGCAAGGCGTGGGCCGTGCCTGCGTCCACGCTGGCGCTCGGCATCTACGGCCTCTTCGGTTTTCACTTCCTGCTCTTCATCGCGTTGCGGCATGCGCCGCCCGTGGAAGCCAACCTGGTGAACTACCTGTGGCCGTTGTTCATGGTGGTCTTCGCGCCGCTGCTGTTGCGGGGCGTGTCGCTGCGGGCGGTGCACGTCGTGGCGGCGCTTTTGGGTTTTGCGGGCGCGGCCATCGCCATTCTTGGCGCACGCGGCGGCTCAGGTGCAGCAGACGCGACGGGCGCGGCCACGCAGTACTGGGGCTTCCTGCCTGCACTGGGCTCGGCTTTCATCTGGGCGAGTTACTCGCTGTGGACCCAGCGGGTGCGCGCCTTTCCAACGGCGGCGATCGGCCTTTTCGGATTGGTGTCTGGCGCGCTCTCGCTGGCCTGCCATGCGCTGCTGGAGCCGTCCGCTGCGATGTCCGGGCGCGACTGGCTGCTGGTCGTGCTCTGCGGCCTGGGCCCGCTGGGGGCCGCCTTCTTCTTTTGGGACATGGCGCTCAAGCGCGGCGATGCGCGCCAGATCGGCATCCTGAGCTACATCACGCCGCTGGCGTCCACGGCGCTGCTGCTGCTCGTCACGCATCGCCCGCTGAGCTGGACCATCGCGCTGGCGGCGGCGATGATCATCTCCGCCGCCGTGATGGGCACGCGCGCGCGTTGACTGGGCGACTCAGTCCGCGACCTTCAGCACCAGCTTGCCGAAGTTCTCGCCCGTGAACAGGCGCAGCAGCGCTTCGGGAAAAGTATCGAGGCCTTCGACCGTGTCTTCGCGGCTCTTCATGCGGCCGTCCTTGAGGTAGCCGGCGAGTTCGGCCACCGCCAGGTGATAGCGGTCGGCGTAGTCGAACACGACGATGCCCTGCATGCGCGCACGATTGACCAGCAGGCTGAGGTAGTTCTTGGGTCCCTGCACCGGCGTCGTGTTGTTGTACTGGCTGATCGCGCCGCAGATGATGATGCGTGCGCCCCGCGCCAGTTTGGCGAGCACAATGTCCAGGATGTCGCCGCCCACGTTGTCGAAATAGATGTCGACACCCTTGGGGCAGTGCGCCTTCAGTCCTTCGCGCACGGCGGCGGCACCGGCCTTGTAGTCGATGCAGGCGTCAAAGCCCAACTCCTTGACCACCCAGTCGCACTTGGCTTGGCCACCGGCAATGCCGACCACGCGGCAGCCCTTGATTTTGGCCAGTTGGCCCACGGTCTGGCCGACGGCACCAGCCGCGCCGGACACCACCACGGTGTCGCCCTCTTTGGGTTGGCCGACGTCCATGAGGCCGAAATAGCCGGTCATGCCCGGCATGCCCAGCACGTTGAGCCACTGGCCGATGGAGCCGGCGCGCAGGTCGATCTTCACCAGGCCGTTGCGCTTGATCTCTTCCTTGGCCACCAGCATGTATGCCTGCACGCCGAGCGTGCCGTACACCGTGTCGCCGACGGCGAAGTCGGGATTGCGCGACGCCACCACGCGGCCGACGCCGCCTGCGCGCATCACGGCGCCGATCTCGACGGGCGGGATGTAGCTCTTGCCTTCATTCATCCAGCCGCGCATGGCGGGGTCGAGCGACAGCGACAGTGTCTTGACCAGCACGCCACCGTCGGCCGGCTCGCCCACCGGTTCGGTGGTGTAGGACCAGTTGTCGCGGGTGGGCGTGCCCTCGGGGCGCTTGGCAAGGCGGATCTGGTGGTTGGTGGTGTCGGTGGCGGTGCTCATGCGGTGTCTCCTTGTGCACGGAAAGCTCGGGAACGCATCGTATCGGCACCTTGGCCTGGCGACGGTTGCGCAAGCGACAGCCGCACCAGCACCGACAAGCCCGGCTGCGCGTTTCTCAGCGTGAAGGTGCCACCGTGTGCCTGGGCGACCAGCCTGCACAGGTACATGCCCAGCCCCACGCCACCCGTCGCGCGCTGGCGGGCACTGTCGGCGCGAAAGAAGGGCTCGGCGAGGCGTTCGAGCTGCGCTTCGCTGACGCCGGGGCCGAAATCGCGAACCTCGATCTCGACGGCCGCATTGTCGACGCGGCGCAGCGAAAGACACGGCGGCTGCGTGGCGCCCGCGCCGTGGCGCCATGCGTTGTCCAGCAGGTTGCGCAGCAGCAGTCGCATGCGGGTGCGGTCCAGTGCAAGTAGCGGCACGTCGGGGGCCAGGTCCAGGGTCGTGCTGGCGGCCTGCGGGAGGTCCGCGACCACGTCTCGTGCCAGCGCAGCGAGGTCCACGTCTTCACGGTGCAAGGCCGCGTGCGGACTGGCGAGCCGCTCGCTTTCGAGCAGGTCGCTGATCAGGTCGCGCATCTCGGCCAGGTCGCGCAACAGGGCTTCGCGCTCGGTCTGGCCCTCCGGCGTGTTGGGCAGCAGCTCGGCGTTGAGACGGGCGCGCGTGAGGGGTGACCGCAATTCATGGCTCAGTGCCAGCAACAGCGCGCGTTTGGCATCGAGCATGCCTTCGATGTCGCGCGCCATCGTGTTGATGCGCATCGCAAGGTCGCCCAGCTCGTCGTGCCGGCGGATGGGGATGGACTGGTCGAACTCGCCGCGGCCAAAGCGTTGCGCACCCGCACCGATGTCATCGAGCGGCCGCAGCAGCCGTCGCACGTAGGCATAGGCGACCACGATGAGCAACAGCAGCGCGCCCAGCGTGAGCCAGCCCACCCCATGCGGGCCACGTTGCCACGGCAGCGTGCCGAGGCCAAAGCTGATGCGATGGCCGTCCGCGGTGGTGCGGCTGAAGGTCTCGCTGGCGCGTGATTCGAAGCCGCGCCTTTGCATGCGTCCCGGATGGGAATCCCAGTTCACCGTCGGACCCTGGATGCGTATGGAGATGGGCAGCCGGTCGACCAAGGCCTGCGCGCGTGCGACGTCGGGCGGTGTGCCGATTTCCGCGACCAGGCGGTCGACATAGTCGGCAATCAACGGCCGTCCGGCATCGCGCCATCCGCTGGCGATCGTGCTCTGCATGCCCACGACGAACACGGCGGTCATCGCCAGCGCCAGCAGGACAAACATCGTGACCAGCCGCAGGCGCAGCGAGTGGCGCCAGCGACGGCGCCAGTGACGCTTGTCCGCGTGCTGCCCCCGATGCCTCACGCCGGGCCGCTCTTTCCCACGGCAAGCGTGTAGCCGGCGTTGCGCAGGGTCTTGATGCAATCGAGCGGCTCGAGTTTCTTGCGCAGACGGCTCACGACGATGTCGACCGCGCGGGTGTAGAGCTCGGCCTCGTGGCCGCGCAGGCGGTTCAGGATGTCGTCCCGGCTGAAGACCTTGCCGGGCTCGCCGGCCAGCAAGGCGAGCAGTTCGAATTCGGTGCCGGTCAGCTCGATGCGCTCGCCTTGGCGCAAGACCTCCCGCTTGTCGAGGTCGATGGCCAGTCCGTCAAACACGCGGCGCGAAGTGACAGCGTCGGCGGGCGGCGCCACGCGCTGGCGACGCAGGATGGTCTGCACGCGCGCCACCAGTTCGCGCGGCTCGAAGGGCTTGGGCAGGTAGTCGTCCGCGCCCAGTTCGAGCCCGACGACGCGGTCCATCACCTCGCCGCGGGCGGTGAGCATGACGATGGGAATGTCGCTTACCTTGCGGATCTCGCGGCACAGTGCGAAGCCATCCATCTCGGGCAACATGACATCGAGGATGGCAGCGTCGTAGTTTCCGGCGCGCAGTTTTGCCAGGCCTTCGCTGGGCCGGGTCGCGCTGTCGAGTGCGTAGTCGAAGCGCGCGAAGTAGCTGGCCAGGGGGGCGGCCAGATGCTCGTCGTCGTCGATCAGCAGGATGCGTGGCATGGCGCGATTCTCTGTCACGGCTTGCAGCGCACGCGGCTTTTTGCGCGGATCACCACGGATCGACCGGGCCGACCGGGCCCAGGTGCGTGTAGCTAAATCCCTTGTCGTACTTGAGTCCGAAGCCGAGCGCACGGTCCAGTCCGACGTGCGCCAGCCAGATGAGGCCGATGGCGAGCGCCAGCGGCGTGTCTCCCATCGCGCCCAAGGCGATCAGCGCGGCAGGTCCGATGGTCGAGTGCATGGCGTTATACGTCGCGGCGCCCTGGCGCGGGCCGGCGAAGTAGGCCAGCAGCGCAAGGTCCGGCACGAGGAACAGCGCGGCAAACAGGCCCCAGCCTGCGCCGAATTGCGTGTACGCAACGGCCGCGGCGAGCAGGATGACGGCGCCTTCGAGTCGCAGCAAGCTGCGCGGCCCACCCGTGACCGCGCCCGCTTCGCCTTGCACGGCGTGCGAGCGCGCGGCCACGCTGCGCGCGCCTGACGTCGCCCACGCGCGTGGGCCTGCCTTGAGAGCATCAGCCACGATGGCCCCAATGTCCGCGACCGCGTTCCATGAACTCGCGGATCTTCGCCTGCTGTGTCGGGTTCAGGTTGTCGAAGAAGTCCGCCGCGGCGGCAATGACCTCGGCGCTTCCGTTGCGAACGGCGGTGGTCTTCTCGTCGATCAGCTTGGCGGCGCCTGCCTGGTCGAGCTTGTCGCCTGCAAAGAGTTGGCGAAACTGCACGCGCGGGTCGCCGCCGCCGCGAACGGCTTCGCGCTGGGCCTGCAGTTTCTCGGTCAGCACCGAGAGCTTCTGCTTTTGCGACGCGTCGAGGTCGAGCTTGCTGCCCACGCGCTCGACCACCTTGGCGCGGAACTCGGCCGAATTGCCGTTCCACCCATAGCGGTGTGCCGCGCAGCCGCCGATGCTGCCCGCGATGAGCGCGGCGCCGGCAAAGCCGAAAAGGGAGCGTTTGATCCAGGGTTTCATGAGAGTCTTCCTCGTTGGGTTTGGAAGACTCGATGGTGCTGGCGGCGCGGCCTGAAGTCCTTTCGCCGCGGTTTCGGTTTATTTCGTTTTATTGCGGCGAAGGCTCATGTCGCCTCAACAGAGCTTCACCGCGTCTCGCGAAACCTCGCCCCCTCGGGGTGAGCGTCATTCAACGCGCGATGGCGGCGGCGGGGTCTTCGGACTCGATCACTTCCTGCGCCCACGCTTCCAGCTTGCTGATGTCCGCACGCAGCACTTCCTGCTTGACTGCCAGGATTTGCGACGGGTGCATGGAAAAGCTGCGCAAGCCCAAGCCCAGCAGCAGGCGAGTAAACATGACGTCGCCGGCCATTTCGCCGCAGACGCTCACAGGCTTGCCTTGGCGCCGGCACTCGGCAATGGTGTCGGCGACCAGTCGCAACACGGCCGGATGCGCGGGGTCGTAAAGGTGCGCCACCGCCTCGTCGGAACGGTCGATGGCCAGCGTGTACTGGATCAGGTCGTTGGTGCCGATCGAGAGAAAGTCGAAGTGCTTCAGGAAGGTGCGCAGCGTGAGCGCCGCCGCGGGAATCTCGATCATCGCGCCGACCTTGAGGTTGCCGTAGACGGCACCGCGGTTGTCCAGTTCGGCCCGCGCGAAGTCGAGCAAGCTGAGCGTCTGGCGAATCTCGCTCGCATGCGCCAGCATGGGAATCAGCAGGTTGATCTCGCCATGCGAAGACGCGCGCAGGATGGCGCGCAGCTGCGTCAAAAACATCGACGGATCGGCCAGGCTCCAGCGAATGGCGCGCAGGCCCAGCGCCGGATTGAGGTGGGACTCTTCGCGCGACGACTTGCCGTCGAGCTGCTTGTCTGCGCCCACGTCAATGGTGCGGATGGTCACCGGCATGCCCTGCATGCCTTCCACCGCCCGCTTGTACGCCTGGTATTGCTCTTCCTCGTTGGGCAAGCGCGTGAGTTGCTGCGCCTCGCGCCCCATGAAAAGAAACTCGCTGCGAAACAGCCCCACGCCCACCGCGCCAGCCTTGACGGCGCCAATGGTGTCTTCCGGCATTTCGATGTTGGCCAGCAGGTCGATGCGCTGTCCGTCGAGCGTGACGGCCGGCTTATGGCGAAGGCGCGACAGGCGGCTGCGCTCCAGTTCGCCCTGCCGCTGCTTGAAGCCGTACTCCGCCAGGATGATCGGGGAAGGATCGACGATGACGACACCCGAATCGCCATCGATGATGACCCAGTCGTCCTGCCGCACCAGCTGGCTCGCGGTGCGCGCACCCACGACGGCCGGTATGTCCATGCTGCGCGCCACGATGGCGGTGTGCGACGTGCGCCCGCCGGCGTCCGTCACGAAGCCGGCAAACACGCTCTTCTTGAACTGCAGCATGTCGGCCGGCGACAGGTCGTGCGCAATGAGCACGAGCGGCGCGTCAATGGCATCGCCTGACATCGGGTCGCTGCCGTCGTCATCGTGGTGCTTTTGCTTGCGCCGCGGGGGCGAGGGCGCAAGCACCGCGGCGGTGCCCTTCATGCGATGGAGCATGCGCTCAACCACCTGCTCGAGGTCGGCCTTGCGCTCACGCAGGTACTCGTCCTCCATCTCGTCGAACTGGCGCGCGATGATTTCGAGCTGGGTGGTTAGCGCCCACTCCGCGTTGTAGAGGCGTTCGGTGATCCAGTGCTTGACGCCGCCGGTGAGGGCTTCGTCCTGCAAGAGCATCAGGTGCACGTCGAGCAGGGCTGCCAGTTCGTGCGGGGCATCGTTGGGACCCATCTGGCCGACGCTGACCTGCAAGCGATGCAGCTCTTCGGCAACAGCGTCGCGTGCGACGCGCACCCGGTCGATTTCGGTATCGACCTCCGTGGGCTTGATGAAATAGTGGGCGACATCGATGCGGCTGGACACCACCATCACCGCTCGCCCGATGGCAATGCCCCGAGCGACCGGTAGACCGTGGACCGACAGCGTCATGCAGCCTCCGTCGTCATTCGCCTTCGCCGAACTTGTCGTTCATCAGGGTCACGAGGGCATCCATCGCCTGTTGCTCCTGATCGCCGTTGGTCTCGATGTCGACCGTCACGCCCATGCCGGCCGCCAGCATCATGACACCCATGATGCTCTTGGCATTGACACGTCGGTCGCCTCGGGAAATCCACACTTCGCACGGGAAGCTCCCTGCAATCTTGGTGAGCTTGGCCGATGCGCGTGCATGCAAGCCGAGCTTATTGCTGATGGTCACGGATGTCTTGATCACTGTGTTTTCTTCTCGCCTGATTCTGGGGTGCCGCGACCGCAACCTGCATGACACCCGATGTGCCGCCCGCGATGGCGCGCTGGACCTGGGCATCCAGCGGTTCGTGCCGATACGTGACGGCGCGAAGCAGCATGGGCAGGTTGACGCCTGCCACCAGCTTGGAATGCACGCCGTCGACCAGCTTTTGTGCCACGTTGCAAGGCGTTGCACCGAACACGTCGGCCAGCACCAGCACCCTGGAGCGTGGCGAACGGCCGAGCAACTGCGCCAGCGTGATGCGCGCGGCAGCCAATGTTTCTTCGGGCGACACGTTGGGTTGCACGTCGATGGCAGCAATGTCCTGCTCGCAGTCCGGAAAGACATGCAAGGCGCACTGGCGCAGTGCATGCGCCAATGGAGCGTGAGCGATGACGAGGATGCTGTTCATGCAGTGCGGGACGCGGTCGCTTCGATTATGAGGCGGCAGTTGGCGGATGGTAGGGCCCGCTGGCGTGCCGGGTGTCGCAGGATGAGACTTATGGCAGTCGCAGACCTTCAAAGAACGTCGTGGCAGCATCTTTGGCTGACGGGGTTCCCAGCACGGTGGCCTGATAGACCGACACGCGGCCATTGCGGCCCGTCTGCGCGAACCAGACGGTGCGCACCTGTGCGGTGCGGCCATCGGGCGCCTGTCGGCTCGCGGCGAATTGAACCGGCGGCGGCGCCGTTGCGGCCCGCAGGACGGTGGCCGGTGCTTCATCGATCTGCGCGCCTTGCCATTGCGAGAGGGCCTGTGCGTGCCATGCCGCAAGCCAGTTTTGCGCTTGCGTTGCATCGCTGGCGCTGGCATGCGCCACGGCGAAGGTCGCATCACCCGCTTCGCAGCCGGCCATGGTGACGTGAACTGCTTCGCTGCCGAGCGGCAGGTCGCGGCTGGCCCGGTCCGGCTTGCAGGGCAGCAGCGCGACGAGGTCCGCGCCTTCGAGCGATGTTTCGCGCCAGTTGAACACCGGGCTGCACGCGACCATTGCAAAACCCGGAACCGTCAAGACAAGGAGTGCGTACCAGCGGGCAAAGAGGGACATGGGGGAGCGATTATGTGCTGCCGCAACGCAAGGCCCTGCGCGGGACGCTTGACGTGGAAGGGAACTAAAATCGGCTTCACCCCTCGATACGAGCACCATGAAAAAAGTCGTCATTGCCGCCGCTACCGCCATCGCACTGGCCGTCGGCGTGGGCGTCTACCTGAACACGGGCGTTTCGGCGGCACCGGCATCGACTTTTGTGCTGCTCGATGGCAGCAAGAAGAGCACCGAAGACCTCAAGGGCAAGGTCACGCTGGTCAATTTCTGGGCGACCAGTTGCGTCACCTGCGTGGCCGAGATGCCCAAGGTCATCGCCACCTACGACAAGTACAAGGCCAAGGGCTACGACACGGTGGCGGTGGCCATGAGCTACGACCCGCCGAGCTACGTGGTGAACTTCACTGAGACGCGCAAGCTGCCGTTCAAGGTGGCCATCGACAACACGGGTGCGGTGGCACAAGCCTGGGGCGAAGTTCAACTCACGCCCACGAGCTATCTGGTGAACAAGCGCGGCGAAATCGTCAAGCGCTATGTGGGCGAGCCCGACTTTGCCGAACTGCACAAGCTGATCGAAAAGCTGTTGGCCGAGGCGTGAGGCTTCGGCACATCCACCGGGCCCAATGCGGCCCAGATAGACAAGGCGCCGACTTCGGCGCCTTTTTTACTTGTTGCGGAACGCGTCGTGGCAGGACTTGCAGGTGTCGCCCGTCTGGGCGAACTGGGCCTTGAGCGCGTCGAGGTTGCCCCCTTTGGCGGCCACCAGGAGCTTGTCGACCTCCACCACCAGCTTGTCGCTGATTTCCTTGAATTTCGCCTGTTCCTTCCAGATCTCCGGCTTGGCCTTGC
The DNA here is from genome assembly GCF_030317105.1 of Variovorax brevis. Classification (GTDB taxonomy): domain Bacteria; phylum Pseudomonadota; class Gammaproteobacteria; order Burkholderiales; family Burkholderiaceae_C; genus Variovorax; species Variovorax brevis. Next base: position 10,330 of record NZ_JASZYG010000009.1, on the reverse strand, counting down.
CGCCCTCCGTTCCCGGGCCGAATCCCTGCCACGGAAGCTTGACGACAACGGCCATGATTTCCGCATTGGCCACCGCCGCGGCGGCGTCGTAGGGAACGCGACCGTTCACCATGGCGCCAATGCGCCCGAAGTGTGTTCCCTGGATGGTCATTGCGGACTGGCGATAGTGGATGGCGTCTTCCGTCTTGGCAAACTGGGCCGAGGCCGGAATCGCCAGAAGCGCGCCGGCACCAGCCAGCAGGAGCGAAGCGAAGCGGATCATCGTGGTTGTCCCCTTTTTCTGGTTCGCACCCGCACGGTGCACGGGGCGCATCAAGTGTAGGCGGCGCCCGGCAGAAGCGCATAGAAACAATCCCGGTCTCCGCGCGGCTGTGCTTTTGCTAATCTGCGTGTCTGTCCACTGCCGCGTCGCTCGCGTTTTCGACGACATGTCCGACCCCTCCGCCCTACCGACGGGCTTTGCCGACCTTGAAGCGGCGCCGACGCTCCGGATACGGGTCTGGGACCTGCCGACGCGCCTGTTTCACTGGACGTTGGCGGCGGCCGTGATTTCGCAGGTCGTCACGGGCTCGGCCGGCATCATGGAGTGGCACTTCCGCGTGGGCCATCTTGTCCTGGCGTTGCTGGTGTTTCGCGTGATCTGGGGCTTCATCGGCGGACGCTGGTCTCGTTTTGCCGCATTCATCTATGCACCGTCATCCCTGTCGGCCTACCTGCGGGGGCAGTCGCACCCGGATCATCTGGTGGGGCATACGCCGCTGGGGGCGCTCTCCGTTTTTGCACTGCTGGGCCTGTTGATCCTGCAGGTGGCAACGGGCCTGGTGTCCGATGACGAGATTGCGTCGTCCGGGCCGCTGACCCGTTTCGTCTCCAACGCCACTGTGAGCCTGGCGAGTGGATGGCACAGTCAGGTGGGCAAGTGGATCATCCTGGCGCTTGTGTGCATGCATGTGGCCGCCGTCCTGTTTTACGTGCTCGTGCGGCGCCATCGCCTGGTGCGGCCGATGGTCTTGGGCGACAAGCTCGTGTCACACCGCGCCATGCCCAGCCGGGATGACACGGCATCGCGCATGGTTGCGCTGATGGTCTTCGCCGTTTGCGCAGGCTTCTCTTACTGGATTGCTTCGCTTCGCGTATGAGCTTCTCGGTTTCCCGTCCGCTGCCACTGGCGGAAGCACCCAACGTTGCCATCGTCACGCCCGATGAGGCGCACGAGTTGAGGGCGACGCGCGCCATCTTCGAAGACTATGCCCATTCGCTCAACGTGGACCTGTGCTTCCAGCATTTCGAAGAAGAGCTTGCCAGCCTTCCGGGCGACTATGCGGAGCCCCGGGGCGCGTTGGTGCTCGCCTTGATGGATTCGTCGCAGGTGCCCGCCGGGATTCCCGACGATCCGCGCGTGTTGCTCCAGCGCGGCGGCGGCCGGACTTCGCATGTCATGGGCTGCTGCGCGCTGAGGCCGCTGGATTCGGCAGATTATCCCAACGCAGCGGAGATGAAGCGGCTGTACGTGCGACCCGCCTACCGCAGCATGGGCCTCGGACGCCAGCTTGTCGAAGCAGTCCTGGACGCGGCGCGCAGCGCAGGCTACGCCTGCGTCCTGCTCGACACGCTCGACGACATGGAAGCCGCCCGGACCCTCTACGAGGAACTGGGCTTCGAGGAAGTGCCGCCCTACTATCACAACCCGATTGCCGGGTCGCACTACCTCAAGGTCGAGCTTTAGCCCGAACTGGACTAGCCGCGGGCTTGTGCCAGCAACGTCGCAGCGTCGCTCACTTCAAACTTGCCGGGGCCTTCCACATTGAGCGCCGCAACCTTGCCGTCCTTGACGAGCATCGAGTAGCGGTTGCTGCGCAGGCCCATGCCGCGGCTGGTGAGGTCCAGCGTCAGGCCGGTCGCCTTGGCGAAGTCAGCGCTTCCGTCGGCCAGCATGCGGACCTTGGTGCCGGTCTTCTGCTCGCGCGCCCAAGCGCCCATCACGAAAGCGTCGTTGACGCTCACGCACCAGATTTCATCAACGCCGGCGGCCTTCAGGTCGTCGTATTGCTCGACGTAGCCCGGCACGTGCTTGACGGAGCATGTTGGCGTGAAGGCACCGGGCAGCGCGAACAGGGCAATCGTCTTGCCGGCCGCCGCCTTGGTCGTGTCGACCGGGTTCGGACCGATGCTGCAGCCTTCGCCCTCGACTTCCGAGTATTCCTGCAATGTGGCTTGGGGAAGGGTGTCGCCAACCTTGATCATGTGTGGTGCTCCAAAAAAGAAAAACGGCCCACATTGTGGGCCGTTTTTGCTTGTGCCGTTGAAGGCGCGAGATCAGGGTGCGGTCAGACGACTGCAGCCTTCTCGACCAGACGCGTCACCACCCAGTTCTTCGACTTCGAGATCGGACGGCTTTCCGTGATTTCGATGATGTCGCCGAGGTGGAACTCGCCCTTTTCGTCATGGGCGTGGTACTTGCTCGTCTTGGCCACGATCTTGCCGTAGAGCTCGTGCTTCACACGACGCTCGACCAGCACGGTCACGGTCTTTTCACGCTTGTCGCTGACCACCTTGCCGATCAAGGTGCGCTTGAGGGATTTTTTAGGTTCCGTCATGTTCACTCCTTACTTGGCGGCTTGGTCTTGCTTTTGGGCAAGAATGGTTTTGGCGCGAGCGATGTCGCGGCGCGTGACGCGCAACGTCGACAGGTTCGTCAGTTGCTGCGTCGCCTTTTGCATGCGCAGGCCGAAATGGGCCTTTTGCAGGTCCTTGATTTCGGTTTGCAGGCCAGCGACGTCTTTTTCGCGCAGTGCGGCGGCTTTCGACACCTTGGCCGGAGCGGCCTTGGCGGTCTTCTTGCGGGATCCGGTTGCCATGTTCATGTTCTCCTGGATCAAGCGCCGAGCTGGCGAGCAACGAAGGTGGTGCGCAGCGGCAGCTTGGCGGCAGCCAGGCGGAACGCTTCGCGAGCGAGTTCTTCGGGCACGCCGACGATCTCGTAAATCACCTTGCCGGGCTGGATTTCAGCCACGTAGTACTCGGGGTTGCCCTTGCCGTTACCCATCCGCACTTCTGCGGGCTTGTGGGAGATCGGCTTGTCGGGGAACACACGAATCCAGATGCGGCCACCGCGCTTGACGTGACGCGAAATCGCGCGACGAGCGGCTTCGATCTGGCGGGCCGTCAGGCGGCCGCGGTCGATCGACTTCAGGCCGAAGTCACCGAACGACACGGCGTTGCCGCGTGTCGCGATGCCGGTGTTGCGGCCCTTTTGTTCCTTGCGGAACTTTCTGCGTGCAGGTTGCAGCATGTTGTTTACTCCGTAGTTCTAAGAGCGATCACTCGCTCTTGGCACCGTCAGCTGCTGCAGCTGGCGCGGCTTTGCGGACGCGCTTAACGGCGGGTTTCGAGTCTGCACCACCTGCTTCGGCGGGCTTGTCGCTGCCATCGGCCGGAGCGGTGTTGCCACCGATCGGGCCACGGGCACCGGGGCGCGGACCACGACGGTCCGAACCGGGACGGTCGCCACCCGGGCGGCCATCACGGCGCGGGCCACGCGGGCGACGCTCTTCTTCAGGACGCGGCGTTTCGACGGCGGGCAGGTCGTTGCGACCCAGCGTGTCGCCCTTGTAGACCCAGACCTTGACGCCGATGACGCCGTACGTGGTCTTGGCTTCCGAGGTGCCGTAGTCGATGTCGGCGCGCAGCGTGTGAAGCGGCACGCGACCTTCGCGGTACCACTCGCAACGAGCGATTTCAATGCCGTTCAGACGACCCGACGACATGATCTTGATGCCTTGGGCACCCAGACGCATGGCGTTTTGCATGGCACGCTTCATCGCGCGGCGGAACATGATCCGCTTCTCGAGCTGTTGCGTGATGCTGTCGGCGATCAGTTGCGCATCGATTTCGGGCTTGCGCACTTCTTCGATGTTGACCGCAACCGGCACGCCGAGCTGCTTGCCCAGGTCGCGCTTGAGGTTTTCGATGTCTTCGCCCTTCTTGCCGATCACGACGCCCGGACGTGCCGAGTAGATCGTGATGCGTGCGTTCTTGGCGGGACGCTCGATCAGGACGCGCGATACCGACGCGTTCTTGAGCTTCTTCTTCAGGTACTCGCGCACCTTGATGTCTTCGGCCAGCATGCCCGCGAAATCGCGGTCATTGGCGTACCAGCGGCTGGACCAGTTGCGGCTGACCGCAAGGCGGAAGCCGGTCGGGTGGATTTTTTGTCCCATAGTCTTCCAGGCCTACTTAGTTGCCAACCGTCACGTACACATGGCACGTGGGCTTGCTGATGCGATTGCCGCGACCCTTTGCACGGGCCGTGAAGCGCTTGAGCGTGGCGCCTTGTTCGACGTAGATGGTCTTGACCTTCAGTTCGTCGATATCGGCACCGTCGTTGTGCTCGGCGTTGGCAATCGCCGACTCGAGCACCTTCTTGACGATCACAGCGGCCTTCTTCTGCGTGAATTGCAGGATGTTGAGCGCTTGATCGACCTTCTTGCCGCGGATCAGGTCAGCGACCAGACGGCCCTTGTCGACCGAAAGGCGGACTCCGCGGAGGACTGCACGTGTTTCAGACATGGTCGTTCCTTACTTCTTCTGGACTTTCTTGTCCGCGGGGTGCCCCTTGAACGTACGCGTGAGCGCAAATTCGCCGAGCTTGTGGCCGACCATTTGATCGGTGATGTACACAGGCACGTGTTGCTTGCCGTTGTGGACGGCAATGGTCAGGCCGATGAACTCGGGCAGGACCATCGAACGACGCGACCAGGTCTTGATCGGTTTCTTGTCCTTGGTGGTCACCGCCTTGTCGGCCTTGGCCACGAGGTGATGATCGACGAAAGGACCCTTTTTGAGAGAGCGAGTCATGTGCTATCCCCTTACTTCTTGCGACGCGACACGATGAAGACTTGCGTGCGCTTGTTGTTGCGGGTGCGATAGCCCTTGGTGAGGTTGCCCCACGGATCCACCGGGTGGCGGCCTTCGCCAGTCTTGCCTTCGCCACCACCGTGCGGGTGGTCGACCGGGTTCATCACCACGCCGCGAACGGTCGGGCGGATACCCATGTGACGCTTCACACCGGCCTTGCCGAGCTGGCGCAGGCTGTGTTCTTCGTTGGCCACTTCACCAATGGTTGCGCGGCATTCGATGTGGATCTTGCGAACTTCACCCGAGCGCATGCGAACCTGTGCGTACACGCCTTCGCGTGCCAGCAGGGTTGCGGACGTGCCGGCCGAACGCGCGATTTGCGCACCCTTGCCAGGCTGCAGCTCGATGCAGTGAATGGTCGAACCCACCGGGATGTTGCGGATCGGCAGCGTGTTGCCGGCGCGGATCGGGGCTTCCGAACCGCTCAGCAGCGTTGCACCAGCCTCAAGACCGCGCGGGGCGATGATGTAGCGGCGCTCGCCGTCGGCGTAGCACACCAGCGCGATGTGCGCCGTACGGTTCGGGTCGTACTCGATGCGTTCGACCTTGGCCGGGATGCCGTCCTTGTTGCGAACGAAGTCGACAACGCGGTAGTGGTGCTTGTGACCACCGCCCTTGTGACGGGTGGTGATGTGGCCGTTGTTGTTGCGGCCAGCCTTCTGGAATTGCGGTTCCAGCAGGGCTGCGTGCGGAGCACCCTTGAACAGGTGATCACGCGAGATCTTCACCGCGCCGCGTTGGCCCGGCGAAGTGGGTTTCATCTTGATGACGGCCATGATTAAGCGCCCTCTCCGACGAGGTTGAGCTCTTGACCCTGCTTGAGCGTGACATAGGCCTTGCGAACATTGTCGCGGCGGCCGATGGACTTGCCAAAGCGCTTGGTCTTGCCCTTGGTGTTGAGCACGGACACACCCTTGACTTCGACCTTGAACATCAGTTCGACGGCGGCCTTGATCTCGGGCTTCGTGGCGTCTTGCAACACCTTGAAAGTGACGGAATTCGACTTCTCGCCGACCATCGTTGCCTTTTCAGACACGATCGGGGCGACCAGCACCGACATCAGCCGGCCTTCGTCGAACGTACGTTGTGCGGGGGTGGGGTTCACGCGGCTCATGCGAACATCTCCTTGAGCTTGTCGACGGCACCCTTGGTGACCAGCACCTTCTTGAAGTGCACCAGCGACACCGGATCCGCGTAACGCGGCTCGACGACGAGCACGTTGACGAGGTTGCGCGAAGCCAGGTACAGGTTCTCGTCGACTTCTTCGGCGATCACGAGCACGGACTCGAGATTCATGGCCTTGAACTTGGCGGCGAGGGGCTTGGTCTTGGGCGAGTCGACCTTGATCGAATCGACCACGGCCAGACGGCCTTCACGGGCGAGCTGCGAGAAGATGGACGCCATGCCGGCGCGGTACATCTTCTTGTTGATCTTTTGCGTGAAGTTTTCTTCCGGGCTGTTCGGGAAGGTACGACCGCCTCCGCGCCACAGCGGCGAGGACGTCATACCGGCACGGGCGCGGCCCGTTCCCTTTTGCTTGAAAGGCTTCTTGGTCGAATGCTTGACCTGCTCGCGGTCCTTCTGGGCGCGCGTGCCTTGGCGGGCATTGGCTTGATAGGCAACGACGATCTGGTGGACCAGGTCTTCGTTGTAATCACGACCGAATACGGTTTCGGGTGCGTCGAACTTCGACGCGGCTTGACCCTGTTCGTTCAGGAGTTCGAGTTGCATCACTTCGCTCCTTCTGCAGCGGGCTTGGCCTTGATGGCCGGACGAACCGTCACGAAGCCGCCCTTGGAGCCGGGGATCGCGCCCTTGATGAGCAGCAGTTGGCGTGCTTCATCGATGCGGATCACGTCCAGGTTCTGGGTCGTGCAGGTGACGTCGCCGAGGTGGCCCGACATCTTCTTGCCAGGGAACACGCGGCCGGGATCCTGCGCCATCGAGATCGAGCCGGGAACGTTGTGCGAACGGCTGTTACCGTGCGACGCGCGTTGCGACTTGAAGTTGTGACGCTTGATGGTGCCTGCGAAGCCCTTGCCGATCGAGGTGCCTTGCACGTCGACCTTCTGGCCCACGGAGAACACGCTGGTCACGGCGATCGAGCCGCCAGCCTTGTGCTGGGCAGCCGCATCGGCGGTGACGCGGAATTCCTGGGTGATTTCGCCAGCTTCGACACCTGCCTTGGCGAGGTGGCCAGCTTGCGGCTTAGAGACGCGCGATGCTTTGCGCGAGCCGAACGTCACTTGCAGTGCGACGTAGCCATCGGTCTCTTGGGTTTTGATCTGGGTCACGCGGTTGTTGGACACATCCACCACCGTGACAGGAACTGCGTCCCCGTCATCGGTGAAGAGACGCATCATCCCCACCTTGCGGCCCAGCAACCCGAGGGAGTTGCTCAGACTCATTGGTTTTCTCCAAAACTTCCGCCGCTGCCACTTCAATTGGCGACAGCGTTTGGTATGCGAAAGAAGGTTGATAAATCCCTGCGCTGACCAGATTTCCCAAAATGGCCAGCCGCCCGTGTGGGCGCAAAAAAGGCAGAGCCAAGGATTATAGCCCGCCTGTCAGGGTTTACGCAAGGGTCGTGCCGAAACGGCCTACTTCACCTGCATGGGCAGGATCTTCTCGCCGTCGACGTCGTCCTTCACCGCGCCGGAGGCGCGCGACAGTGGCGTGCTGCCGGCCTGAACGGCAATGGAGGTCGCGCTGAGGGCGCCGCGCTGCCGCGTGAAGACGTTCAGATAGGCGACGCCATCGGTTTTTGGAGTCACCGTGACGTTCAGCGTGATGCTTCGGCCGGCCTCCAGGGTGGTCGCCGCCGCGCTGCTGTCCAGTCCAAGGCTCGCATCGGCGGTGAACCAGACCGATCCGCCGCCCGGATCCGTGACGCCGGAAAGCACGATCACGACCATGGTCGGCTTGCCGACCGACGGAGTGCCCTCCACGCGGTATCGAACGTCGATGCCTGACCCGTTGCTTTTTTGGGGCGCGCGCTTGAATGCGGCCTGCTGGCCGGGATCGGCGACGCCAAGGGAAGCGCCGTCCGGTCGCGCCGAGGCATTCTGGGCGATGACTCCTGCCGTCAGGACCATCGAAACAAGGCACATCCGGTGCGCGCGCATATCCTGGTTCCTCAATTGATGGTCACGGTGAAGCAGGTGTTGGCCGACGTGCCCGCCGCATCATTCAATACAAGAACGGCCTCCCCTTGTGGAAGGCTGACCTGGGCGCTCTCGCTGGCGCCCGACCCCTCGCTGGCGGCCATCCTGCTGCCTGCATAGATCGAGAAGTCAGGATCGGAGCCCGCGGGCCCTGTTGCGGTGACCTGATAGATGCCGCTGGCCGGCACCGTGAAGCGCAAGTAGGTGAAGTTGCCCAGCCTGTTTCCCGTCCCGGCCGCTTGGGTAACGCATGCGGACGTTGGAACGCCAACTGCAGCGGGCCGATAAAGCGGCAGCACCTCGGGAATGCCACCGTCGTTCGTTTCCTGCATTCCCCAGGGATCCCCGACCATCGCACTGATGGACTGGCCACCAAGGGCCGACATCAGGGTTCCCGTGCCTGATGGAAATGCCGCCGCGTAAGCAGTCGCGAATGCGTGGATGGAGGTCACGCCCGGCGTTGTGCGCAGCGGACCCGCCATGGCGTTGTGAATCGCCTGAAAGCCCCATTGGGCGTTCAGGGCCCAAAGAATGGACTGGCTCGACGCCTCCTTGAACCAACCGGGGGCAGAGGACGGGCCTGCAGACAGGTCCACCACGGTGCCACGATCCTGACTTTGGCCAATGCCCGCGGAATCGGCGTAAGTGCTGCGTCCGAGCGCAATGCCGGACCAGGCATTGCCCCAACCCTCCGAGAAGGCCACGCGGCGATCCAGTCGATCGTCGGCGCCATGCGATCCGCCCGGCGAATCGTCACGGCTGAAAGCTTTCTGGTAGTAATGGCCCCACTCGTGCGCGATGACGGAGGCGTCGTACTCATCCGTATCGACATCCTCTTTTCCCAGCACATAGATCACCGGTCCGGTCGGGTCGTCCGAAAACGATGTGGTGCCGATCTGCCCCAGTTCCACCGAGCCGTCGCCGGCGACGTTGCGCTCGCTCCAGAGCACGCGAAGCTTGGGAAAGTCGAGCCCCGATGCCACCGATGTCACCTTGTTCATCGTGGTGTAGATGGTGTCAAGAATGGCAAATGGCGCTGCGACACGCTGCGATGTGTAGTGACTTCCGCCCCAGCCCGAAGGCGCGTGCACGTCGCGAGCAGTCGCGGTGCCCTGCGTCCGGAAGGCGGCTGATTCCATGGCATAAATGGCGTTGCCCCGCGTGTTGTCACGAACAGTGACATCCCAGGTCGCCCCAGCGTCCTTTCGCAGCATTTGCGCCTTGACGCGGATGCTGACAACCGCATTGGAGGGTACCGTCGCCGCATAGCGACCGGCTTCATCGGACGTTGTGTTGACCAGCACCTCGTGCGTGGCATCGTCCACCACTTCAATCGACGCGCCACGAACCGGCCTCTTTGAAGTGGCCGCGTAGTTCAGGGCGCCATCCGTATTGGGCACGTAGTCGAAAGTCACGACCCCGCTGAGCGGAGTTGTCGGCGCCCCATGCCCGCTTGAACCACCCCCCCCTCCCCCGCATCCAGCCAGGCCCGCGAGAAAGGCGCACAGGACCAGGGCCCGAACTACGAGTCGCATGCTCATCAACTCAATTTCCCTTTTTTAGTTTGATAGCGTCTTTCACCGAAGTGCTCACGGAAGGATGCCACATTCGTATAGCAATAAAAAAAGCTCGACCACATTTCTGTGGTCGAGCTTGAATCAAAACGTTAGAACTTATTACTGCAGCTTGATTTCAACGTCGACGCCAGCCGGCAGGTCGAGCTTCATCAGTGCGTCCACCGTCTTGTCCGTCGGGTCGACGATGTCCATCAGGCGTTGGTGCGTGCGGATTTCGAACTGGTCGCGGCTCGTCTTGTTGACGTGGGGCGAACGCAGGATGTCGAAACGCTTCATGCGCGTCGGCAGGGGCACGGGACCCTTGACGATGGCGCCGGTGCGCTTGGCGGTGTCCACGATTTCAGCGGCCGACTGGTCGATGAGCTTGTAGTCAAATGCCTTCAGGCGGATGCGGATCTTTTGCTTGGTAGCCATGACTCTTGTTTCCTGTCTGCTTATTCGAGGACCTTGGCCACGACGCCCGAACCCACGGTACGGCCGCCTTCGCGGATGGCGAAACGCAGGCCTTCTTCCATGGCGATCGGGTTGATCAGCTTCACGGTGATGCTGACGTTGTCGCCAGGCATGACCATTTCCTTGTCCTTGGGCAACTCGATCGCGCCGGTCACGTCCGTCGTGCGGAAGTAGAACTGCGGACGGTAGTTGTTGAAGAACGGCGTGTGACGGCCGCCT
>NZ_JASZYG010000083.1 GCF_030317105.1 Variovorax brevis | reverse complement strand
TCGTGGCTGATCTGCTCGATCTCGAGCAGCCGCCGGTTGGCGGCAAATCCGATGCGGCGCAACTCTGGCAAGTTCTTCAACAGCCGCCCCACCCCGAAGTCGCGCGTGTCGTTGATGGTGGTCTCGCTTCTCAAGGCCTGGCCTTCCTTGTGGTACTGCTTGATGCGTGAACGCTTGTAGTCCACATGCAGCGAGGGCGTGACGCCCTCGGTGATCACCCGGGTGCGGAACCGCCCCGGAGTGCGCCGGTTGACCCGGCGATCGAAGATGAGTTGGACTTGGCCGGGGCGCCCGATGTCCAGGTTCTCGCGGATGACCTGTTCGAAGAAGATGCGCCCGGCCACCGGCCGATCGAGCACCTGGGTCAGCGCGAACTCGGCCTGCAAGATCGACAAGCCGTAGCGGTAGCCGGCGGCACGGTCGCGCCGATCAAACGGATGGGGCAGCCGCGCCAGCCATTTGCGCAGCAGCCGGTCGATCTTCTTGTCGTCCAACCCATCGCAGATGCGCTGCAGTGCCTTGGGGTCGGCGCAGGACAGCACGCCGTTGTCCAACGCCTCGAAGGCAATGCCGCGCTTGCGCAACTGGCACTTGGCATACTCGTTGCCGTTGATGCACAGCTTGGCGTTGTAGGGGAAGTAGGAACAGAACTTCAGGAAGAACGGGCCGAAGTCCCGGTCCACGCAATAGAAGTAGAAGTGGTTGATCATCGCCGAGCCGTCCACCACCCACGGGTAGGTCATGCCGGTGGCCGCATTGCGGCGACGCTCGGTGCGCACAACCCGGGCCTTCTCCTGTGCGCGACCCACGTAAAGCACGCCTTCCTCGGCGTCGAACTGCTGCAGGTACTGCTGCGTGAGGTCATCCTTGCGTTGGTGCTTGGAGAAGCTGACCATCTCCACGCCCTGCTCGGCGACAAAGCGCTCGATACTGGCCACGAACGCGTCGGTCTTCGGTGCCACCCCTGCGGTCGATGCGAAGCGCTGGCCAAGGTGGCCGCGCAGGTACCACACCACGCCGCCGATGCGCTGCAACTGCGGCACGTAGACGTTGAGGTACATCCGGTCGATGCACTCGCTTTCGAGCAC
>NZ_JASZYG010000082.1 GCF_030317105.1 Variovorax brevis | reverse complement strand
GCCGTGAAGGCGCCGGCATTGACCTCAGGCTTTTCCCAGTAGCCGCTCATGACCTGCGGACCCTTGGCGCAGATTTCGCCGGCCTGGCCCAGCGGCACTTCGTTGCCGGCGTCGTCGATCAGCTTGATGTCCGTCGAAGGGAAGGGCAGGCCCGTGGTGGCCGAGAACTCCTTGATGAACGGCGGGTTCAGCGAGAGCACCGGACTGGTCTCGGACAGGCCGTAGCCTTCCAGGATCAGCTTGCCGGTGACTTCCTTCCAGCGCTGGGACGTCGCCGGGATCACCGCGGCGCCGCCGCCCACCGACAGGCGCAGGTGCGACCAGTCCACTTCCTTGAGCTTGGGGTGCGCGGCCAGGCCGGCATAGAGGGTGTTCACGCCCGCGAACACCGACATCTTCGAATCCTTGAAGGTCTGGATCAGCCCGTCGATGTCGCGCGGGTTGGCCACCAGCCAGTTCTCCGCACCCAGCGAGAAGTAGGTGATGAGGTTCACCATCAGCGCGAAGATGTGATACAGCGGCAGGGCCGTGACGATGACGTCTTCGCCGGGGCGCAGCGTCTCCTGCATGAAGGCCTTGTACTGCTCGGTATTGGCGACCAGGTTGCGGTGCGACAGGCATGCGCCTTTCGACAGGCCCGTGGTGCCGCCGGTGTACTGCAGGAACAGCAGGTCATCGCCGGTGAGCGTTGGCGCGACGTAGTCGGTCGGCTTGCCTTCACCCAGGATGCCGCCCAGTGCGACGGTTTTGGTGAGGCGTTCGTCCACCGCGGGTGCCGGCAGCGAGACCGACAGGCCGTCGCCCGGGGCGGCGGTGATGATGGTGGTGACACCGGTGTCCTTGATGGTCTCGGCCAGGGTTGGCGTGGAGCCGTTGAACACGACGATGGTCTTGACGCCCGCGTCGTTGAGCTGATGCCCCAGTTCGCGCGGCGTGTAGAGCGGGTTCACGTTGACCTGCACGGCGCCTGCGCGCGCAATGCCGAAAAACACGATCGGGAAGGCCGCCAGGTTGGGCATCATGACCGCGATGCGGTCGCCCTTCTTCACGCCGAGTTCGCGCTGCAGATAGCTCGCGAATTGCGCCGACAGGCGGTCCACGTCGGCATAGCTCAGGCGCTGCCCGAATGAGCGGAAAGCCGTCTTGCCCGCGTACTGCTTCATCGCCTGCTCGAGCATGTCGACGATGGAGCTG
>NZ_JASZYG010000081.1 GCF_030317105.1 Variovorax brevis | reverse complement strand
GGCGGGCTCAACCCGTCGATGCAACACTTCAAAGACGAATCGAGGTGTTAATTGACGATGAGCACAGGTCAGCGAATTCATCCGTCGGCTGCGGAGCAGCGGCAGATGTGGGATCGATGGAAGCAAGGCGAGCGGATCGCCGAGATCGCCATGGCGTTGAGACGCCCGGTGCCGTCGATACAGACATGGATCGGCAAGGCAGGAGGCTTTGCCCCACGAGAGTGCCGTCGCGCGCCTGGCGCCTTGACGCTGCGCGAGCGCGAGGAGATCTCGCGCGGACTCTCGATGGGCGAGTCGATACGCTTGATCGCGGCACGGTTGTCACGCAGTCCCAGCACCATCTCGCGAGAGATCGAGCGCAATGGTGGACGTGGTCAGTATCGCGCGATCAATGCCGACGAAGCTGCTTGGCAAAGGGCCAAGAGGCCCCAATGCTGTCGCCTGCAGCGGCATCCCGCGCTTGAGCTCAAAGTCGCTGACAAGCTCAGACTGTGTTGGTCGCCCGAGCAGATTTCGGGATGGCTCAAGCGTCAGTTCCCCGAAGATCGCGAAATGAACGTCTCGCACGAAACAATTTACAGAACGCTTTTTGTCCAGGCCCGTGGCGCCCTCAAAAAGGAGCTGACGGTCTACCTTCGAGAGCACACCAGGATGCGACGACCCCGTGCGCAGCCGCAGCCGCCCGCGCCCTATCGGATCAAGGACCTGGTCTCCATCAGCCAGCGTCCGCCCGAGGCCGACGATCGTGCGGTGCCAGGTCATTGGGAAGGCGACTTGTTGTTCGGGACGGTCAATTGCCAAGTGGCAACGCTGGTCGAACGCCATTCGCGCTACCTCATCCTCGTGAAGGTGGACGGCAAGGACACCCACAGCGTGGTTGAAGCCTTGACCCGTCAGGTCAAGAGATTGCCGACCGGGCTGATGAAGACCCTGACCTGGGACCGGGGCAGCGAGATGGCCGCTCACCGCAAGTTCTCCGTAGCAACCGATGTGGATGTGTACTTCTGCGATCCACAGAGTCCGTGGCAGCGTGGCTCCAACGAGAACACCAATCGGCTGCTTCGACAGTACCTGCCCAAGGGCAAGGACTTCTCCACCTTCACGCAAGCCCAGTTCGATCGCATCGCCAATGAGATGAACGGTCGACCAAGACAGACACTTGGCTTTGCCAACCCCGCTGAGGTACTCTGGCAGACCGTTGCATCGACGGGTTGAGCCCGCCG
>NZ_JASZYG010000080.1 GCF_030317105.1 Variovorax brevis | reverse complement strand
CACGCGCCAGCGCGTGCAGCCTGATCGTGTCCACGCCCTCGGGCAGTTCGAGCCAGAGGAAATAGCCACCCTGCGGTGCCGACATGCGCGTCCCGGCGGGAAAGTGGGCCCGCACCGCCTCCATGGCGATCGCCAGGTAGCCGGCCAGCGCTGAACGCAGGCGCCGCAGGTGTCGGTCGTAGCCGCCGCGGTCCAGGTAGGCGGCAATGGCCGCCTCCGAGGGAATCGCCGGCGAGAGCGTGTACATGAGGCGCATCTGCTCGATCTTCGCGGCGAAGCGCCCGCCCGCGACCCAGCCGACGCGGTAGCCCGGTGCCAGGCACTTGGAGAAGGAGCCGCAGTGGATCACGAGGCCGTTGGTGTCCATGGCCTTGGCCGGCAGCGGCTTCCTGGCGCCGAAGTACAGCTCGGCATAGACGTCGTCTTCGATCAGCGGAATCTCGTGCTCGGCGAGCAGTGCAACCAGCGCCTTCTTGCGCTCATCGGGCATCGAACTGCCCAGGGGATTCTGGAAGTTCGGCATGAGCCAGCAGGCCGTGATGCGATGGCGTTTCAGCGCTTCGGCCAGGGCGTCGATGTCGATGCCCCAGGTCGGCGAAGTCGCGACCTCCAGCGCACGCAGTTGCAGTCGATCGAGCGCCTGCAGCGCGGCATAAAAGGTCGGAGACTCCACCACCACGATGTTCCCTGGCCGCGTGACCGCCTGCAGGCCCAGGTTCAGGCCCTCCATCGCGCCGCTGGTCAGCACGATCTCGGCGGGCGCGATGACCATTCCGTCCATCGCGTAGCGCAAAACGATGTGACGACGCAGCGACTCGTTGCCCGGAGCGAGGTCCTCGACCAGGCGCCATGGATCGAAGTCACGCATTTCGCTCCCGAGATGCTGCGCCAGTCGCGCGAGGGGGAACAGCGACGGGCTCGGGAACGCCGAGCCGAGCGGTACGAACTCGCGGCGGCTCATTGAACCGAGCAACTCGAAGACCATCTGGCCAATGTCCACCATCCTGGCTATTCCATTGGGACTCGAATCGTCGGGCACCTTTGGTTCCGACTGGGCAAGGTCTCCTTTCACATAGTAGCCGGAGCGGGAGCGCGCCTCGACCAGGCCGCGCGTCTCGAGCAGGTAATAGGCTTCGAATATGGTCGTCCGGCTGAGGCCGCGGGCCGCGCTGGCAGCCCGCACCGAGGGAAGTCGATCGCCCGGCCGCAGCATCCCGGAGCGGATCAGC
>NZ_JASZYG010000008.1 GCF_030317105.1 Variovorax brevis | reverse complement strand
CGCAGTGGACCGAGTTCTGCGGACCCCGCCTGTCGTGAGTACCAGCAGCGAAGTCCGAAGGACCGCAGGCGTCAGCCGACCACAGGCATACCGCCCGCCGACGCCGCCCCAACACCTCGAACATCTCGAACACCCAAAACACAAACAAGAAAATAAACGCCCGACACTTGTCGACCCCCTCCCGCCCCATTCGACGTGCATCCAGAGACCGCGGAAATCGCGGTCTCAACCACCCTCAACCTTCAGGAGTCAGACGATGCGATTCATGGTCATTGTGAAAGCCACCGATCAAAGCGAAGCGGGCGCGCCGCCGGATGAAAAAATCCTTGCGGCGATGGGCAAGTACAACGAGGAACTCGCCAATGCCGGGGTGCTGGTTTCGGCCGAAGGCCTGCACCCGAGTTCCAAAGGCGCACGCGTGAAATTCTCGGGCACGCGACGCACCGTCGTCGACGGTCCATTCGCCGAGGCCAAGGAGTTGATCGCCGGCTACTGGATCTTCCAGGTCAAGTCGCGCGAGGAAGCCATCGAATGGGTCAGGAAGTGCCCCAATCCCTTCGAAGGCGAATCGGAGATCGAAATCCGGCAGGTCTATGAACTGGAAGACTTCGGGCCCGAGTTGACCCCCGAGCTGCGCGAGCAGGAATTGCAGGTGCGCGCGCGCATGGAGCGAAACTGATCGTGCGCGGCGGGCTGGACCAGAGTCTCCCTCGCCAGCGGCGGCCTCAATAGGCCGCTACCATCGGCGCACGCCGGCCTCGGGGTCGCGTGAATGAACACCATAGCCGCCGATGTCCGCCGCCTCCGCTCCGTCCCAGCCGCCCTCGCCGCTCGCTCCCGTGCGGCCGACGGTGCGCTTCCTGCTTTCGCACCCCGCCCACTTCATCGCGCTCGGCTGGGGCTCCGGCCTGTCGCCCTTCGCGCCGGGCACCGTGGGCACGCTGTGGGCCTGGGTGGCTTTCCTGGTCATGCAGCGCTGGTTCTCTGCGGCGACCATCGGCTGGATCATCCTGGCCTCGCTTCCCATCGGCTGGTGGGCCTGCACCGTCGCGGCGCGCAACATGCGTGTCGCCGACCCCGGCAGCATCGTGTGGGACGAAGTCGTCGCCTTCTGGATCATCCTGTGGCTCGTGACGCCGGCGAGCTTGCTGGCACAGATCGTCGCCTTTGCGCTCTTTCGCTATTTCGATGCGGCCAAGCCCGGCCCCGTGCGCTGGGCGGACGGGCTGTTCAAGCAACGCGGGGCAACGCCCGACACCATGCGCTGGAGCGCCGCCGGCTTCGGCATCCTCTTCGACGATCTGGTCGCTGCGTTTTGCACGGTGCTGGTGATCGCGCTTTGGCGCGCGTGGTGGTGGTGAATCGACCTCGCTTTCGCAAAATCAAATGAATGAATGACATGCAAGCTGTCGCCGACATGCAAACCCCCGAACTGGTCGCCTTGCTGGCCGACCTGCTGCGCGAGAAAAAATGGATGCTCGCCTCGGCAGAGAGCTGCACCGGCGGATTGATCGCGGGCGCGTGCACCGAAATCTCCGGCTCCAGCGAATGGTTCGAACGGGGCTTCGTGACCTATTCGAATGACGCCAAGACGGAGATGCTCGGCATCGACCCGGCGCTCATCGCCGAGCACGGCGCCGTGAGCGAGCCGGTGGCACGCGCGATGGTGCAGGGCGCCGTGGCGAACTCGCGTGCGCTGGTGGCGCTCGGTGTCACCGGCGTGGCCGGGCCCACGGGCGGCACCGCAGAAAAGCCGGTGGGCACCGTATGGTTCGGCTGGTACGTCAACGGCCAGGTGCGCAGCGAGCGGCGGCGCTTCGACGGCGACCGCTCGGCCATTCGCGCCGCCACCGTACGCTACGCGCTCCAGACCCTTGCAACCATGATCAGGAACTTTCCCCAATGACCGAATCCACCGGCCCGGCGCTCGTCATCACCAACAACGCGGACGCCCATCGCTACGAGGCCTCCAAGGGCGGCAAAACCGCCGCCATCGCCGAGTACAACTTGCTGAGCGAAGCCATCATGTTCACGCACACCGAGGTGATGCCGGAGTTCGAAGGCCAAGGCGTGGGGTCGGCGATTGCGCGCCACGTGCTCGATGAGGCGCGCGCGCAAGGCAAGCACGTGATCCCGGTGTGCCAGTTCATCGCGGGCTACATCCGCAAGCACCCCGAGTACAAGGACCTGGTGCGAGAGGACATCCAGCGCGCCTTCAAGATCTGAGCGGAAGGCGCACCACCTGCTGTGCGCCTTCCCGGCGGGATCAGCCGCCGGCCTTCTTCTGCATCTCGGTGAACCCCGCCGCGGCTTCCTGCACATCGGGCGGGAAATCCGCCATCTCCTGCACCTGGCGCACTTCGATCATTTCGTTTTCGCCGCCCGGGCAGCGCGAGGCCCATTCGATGGCTTCTTCGCGCGACTTGACCTGGATCATCCAGTAGCCGCCCAGCACCTCCTTGGCTTCGCTGAAGGGGCCATCGGTCACCTTGGGCTTGCCGCCTTCGAAGGTGACGCGTGCGCCCATCGACGGTGGATGCAGGCCGTCCAGTGCCAGCAGGACGCCGGCTTTTTGCAGCGACTCGTTGTACTTCATCATGGCCGCGACGGCATCGGCGCTGGGCATGGTGCCGGGGGTGGCGCTCTCGTAGCCCTTGGGGATCATCAACATCATGAAACGCATGGAAAACTCCTTGTGATGGATTGACTGAACAAGAAATGGGATGCGTGCCGGCGCCACCACGGGCGCCATTTTTCTCACGCTCCACCCCTACGTCGAACGGGCTCGCGCGAAATCGACACGGCGCTCAAAAAAATTTCAAGTCGCTCCGTGGCACTTCTTGTACTTCTTGCCGCTGCCGCAGGGGCAGGGGTCGTTGCGGCCCGGCGTGGGTTCCTTGCGCACGGTTTCCACGCGCGGACCCATGCTCTTCCACAACTGGCGCAGGTCGTACACCGCCCAGATGGCGGCGCCAAAGTCGTCGATGCGCTTCTGGCTCACGGTGGGTGGGCCGTTTTCTTCGTACATCGACAGCTCGGGCTTGCCGGTGTCGTCCTCGGTCAGGGTGACGATGGCGTCGAGCGCGCCGTCGAGCATCTCCGCGGCTTCCCGGTCGCGGGGCTGCGCCCAGTCCTCGGGCCAGTTCTCCACCGCGTACATGAAGCCGATGGCCCACACCTGCGCGAAGGAAGGAATGGCTTCGCCGGCCATGGCGTCCTGCTCTTCCTGCGGCAGCGAGGCGATGGCGCCGCGGGTGTCGAGCACTTCGGGCTGGTAGGTGCGCTCGTCGTCCAGCGACTGCACGTCGGCGTCCAGGCCGTCTTCGATCTCGGTCCATCGGCGCTTCCAGCGCCAGACGAATTCCATGTGCTGCGCCGGCTTGAATTCGCCAAAGAGCACCGGCCAGTATTCGGCGGGCAGGATCTCGCGCCGGCAGCAGATCAGCGCGGCCATGAAGCCTTCGCAGAACTCCCACTGCGGGACTTCCTCGTCGTGCTCGCGCATCGCGTCGAGTTCGGCGTCGAGCGCGTCAAAGTCATCGGGGCCGAGGGCTGCGCCAGCGGCGTCGGGGGTGGGGGCGGGAGTGGTTGTCATGGCGTGCAAAAAAGAGCCCTCTATGATGCAGCAGTGCGCCGCTCCATACCGTGACCACTCCATCCCTTTTACCTGTTCCCGCGCGTTACACCGCCTTGGCGTTGTGCGTGGCCGGCTCCGGCCATCCGGCTTGCCGCGACGCAGGCGGCCGACCCGCCAAAGAACGTTTTGTTGCAGCTTCGCGCAACAACGCATTTCGCACCTTGGTCCGCCTGCATGGGCCGCTGGCCAGCAGGGCCTTCCGCTTTCAACCGCTTCCACTCGCCGCATGACACCCCTGAAACGAGGCAATGGTGGAACGACGCGCGTGCAGTCGCGCAAAGGCATTGCATCGGCGCCGGCGCCCCTGGCCACCGCCGAATCGTCAACGTCCGCCGGCATGGACTACGCCAGCTTCCTGCAGGTCACCTTGCCGCAGCAGGCCAAGGCCGTGTCGAGCCACCGCTTTGGCGCCGAGCGCGTCTGGCTGAAAAAGGCCGGACCGCGCCACGGCAAGGCGCGCTACCACCTGCTGGCGCTGGTGGCCGGCCTGTTCCGCCTCGACGTGCTGAGGCCCGTGCCCAACCCGGGTGGCGAGGCGGCCATCGAGATCGAGGCGCGCCGGCTCAGGCAGCTGGGCGCCGCCGGCCTGCGCGTGCCGACCGTGCTGGCGCAGCAGGCGGACGGGCTGCTCATCTCCGACCTGGGCGAGAGCGGCCGCGCGCCGGTGGTGCTGCAGGAGCGGCTCGACCAGGCCGCCGCCGCCGGACCGGCCGCACTGCTCGCGGTGTGGCGCGAAGGGCTGGACGCCATTGCGCATGTGCACGCGCACGACGCCTACCTGAGCCAGGCCTTCGACCGCAACCTGGTGCAATGTCCGGACGGCGTGATCGGCTACATCGACTTCGAGGACGACCCGGGCGAAACCCTGGGCTTGGCCGAATGCCAGGTGCGCGACTGGCTCAGCTACCTGCATTCCACGGCCGCGCTGGTGCATGCTGCGGCGCCGCATGCCGCCGGCGGCCATTGGCACGCGGTGCTGGCCGACGCGAGCGACGTGGTGCGCGAACGGCTCGCCGTGGCCGCCCGCCGCATGCGCTGGCTGTGCCACCTGCCGAAAAGCCGGCGCTGGGGCCGCGACACACAGCGCGTGCGCGCCGCCGCCCGCCTGCTCGCGCGCTGGTACAGCCTGAACGGCAAGACCTTTGTGGCGCCGACGCGCTTCTAGTGCGGCTTGGGCGCAGGCGGGGCTTTTGGCCGCGACAGGTTCGGCGGAGAATGGGCGCCCATTCGCGCAAGGACCCTTGATGCCGAAACTGATCATGATGGACGCGACAGGCCACGCCCGGCAGATCCAGCTGAAGCCGCAGACGAACACCGTCGGGCGGGGGCCTCACAACGACATCGTCATCGATTCCCTGCGCGCCAGCCGTTCGCATGCGGTCATCACGGTCGACAACGCGCTGGTCCACATCACGGACCTCCACAGCACGAACGGCACCTTCGTCAACGGCCACCTGGTCGACAAGCAGGCGCTGGCGCATGGCGACGCCATCCAGGTGGGAAGCATCGAGATCCGCTTCGTCGCCGGCGACCAGCAACTCAACGAGCTCGAGGCGCTGCGCATGCTGACGGCGCCCGACCCGCTGGTCGACCTGGACCGCGACCAGGTCACCAAGCCCGACGAAGTGCACAAGCCCTACAGGAAGTCCTGAGGGCGCTTTTTTTTCAGCTTGCCGTGCGTGTGTCCGGCGCGGCCGTGTCCTGCTGGAACTGCGCGATGGCGCGGTATTCCTGCGACAGCTTTTCAGGCAATGAAAGATAGATGGGCAGCAGCCGCTTGTAGAGCGCGGC
This sequence comes from Variovorax brevis, assembly GCF_030317105.1. GTDB lineage: Bacteria > Pseudomonadota > Gammaproteobacteria > Burkholderiales > Burkholderiaceae_C > Variovorax > Variovorax brevis. The sequence goes on along the minus strand of NZ_JASZYG010000008.1, from coordinate 421,087 downwards.
GTTGCGGGCATTGGGTGTGTGGCGGTGCGTGGAGCCGACCATGCCGGCCACGACGCCCAGCGAATCGACATGGCCCAGCGCATACAGGCCCAGCACGGCCGCGCCCAGGCAGGAGCTTTCGAAGCTTTCGGGCACCACCACTTCGCGGTCGAACACGTCGGCCATCATCTGGCGCCACAGACCCGAGCGCGCGAAGCCGCCTGTGGCCTTGATGGTCGTGCTGGTGCCGACGATGGATTCGACCGCCGGCAGGATGCTGTAGAGGTTGAAGATCACGCCTTCCAGCACCGCGCGGATCATGTGCTCCTTGCGGTGGTGCATGCCCAGCCCGAAGAAGGAGCCGCGCAGGTTGGCGTTCCAGTACGGCGCGCGCTCGCCCGCCAGCCAGGGATGAAAGAGCAGCCCTTCCGCGCCGGCCGAGACCCGCTCGGCGATGCGCGTGAGCACTTCATAGGTGTCGATGCCAAGGCGCTTGGCGGTCTCGGCCTCGGCGGAGGCGAACTCGTCGCGCACCCAGCGCAGGATGATGCCGCCGTTGTTCACCGGTCCGCCGACGACCCATTGCCGCCCGGTCAGCGCGTAGCAGAAGGTGCGGCCGGCCGGGTCGGTCATCGGGCGGTCGACCACGGTGCGCATGGCTCCGCTCGTGCCGATGGTGACCGCCACCTCGCCGGGCGAAACCGCGTTCACGCCGAGGTTGGAGAGCACGCCGTCGTTGGCGCCCAGCACGAAGGGCGTGTGCGCCGACAGGCCCAGTTTTTCGGCGGTCCCGGTGTTGAGGCCCGCCAGGTGCTCGGTCGTCGGCGCGGGCCGGGACAGCTGCTCCGCGCGCACACCGGCCAGCGCCAGCGCCTCGGCGTCCCAGTCGAGCGCCTCGAGGTTGAACAGGCCCGTGGCCGACGCGATGGAATGGTCGATGAGCCAATGCCCGAACAGGCGGTGGAAGACGTATTCCTTGATGCCGACAAAGCGGTCGGCCTTCGCAAACAGCTCGGGCCGGTCGTGGCGCAGCCACACGAGCTTGGCGAGCGGCGACATGGGATGGATCGGCGTGCCCGTGCGCCGGTAGATCGCATCGCCGTTGAACTCCGTCTTGATGCGCTCGGCCCAGGCGGCGGCGCGGTTGTCGGCCCAGGTGATGCTGCGGGTGATCGGCGTGCCCTTTGCATCCACCAGGATCACGCTGTGCATCGCGGCGCTGAAGCTGACGCACAGCACGTCATCCGCCTTGGCGCTGCATTGCGCCACGCACGACGCGATGACAGCGAGCACCGCTTGGTAGATCTGCTCAGGATCTTGCTCGGCTGCTGCGGGCTCGGGCCGCAAGATGGGATAGTCGACTGCGTGATGTGCGAGCACAGCACCCACTGTCGTGAAGGCCACGGCCTTGGTGCTGGTGGTGCCGATGTCGACACCGATGGCGATTCGGGTCACGGCAACCTCCGTTCAAGCGACCATGTTGGCACGCATGATAAAGACGATTGGGTTGGTGGGGCGCAACGATTCCGTTGCTGTCCACGCAAGCCCTACTGCGAACCGAAGGCCAGCTGGCCCAGCATGCGATAGGGCAGGAGCGTGAAAGCTCCCGCAATTCCAAGTCCGGCAAACGTGGCGACCATGGTGATCTTGTGGCCGCGAACATTGCGCTTGCGGATGAACATGACGCCCAGCGGCAGGAAGATGAGCACGGCCACGCTCAGGACATGGATGGCGCTGAACCGTCCCCGTGCCTGGATCAACAGCGAGGTGATGGATGCGCTGAGCATGAGCACGACCCAGGACCAGCCGATGAGCTTGTGAGATACCGTTCCCTTGCGTCGCAACAGCACAAGCATTCCAAGTACCAGCGCCGCAACCGCGACTGCAAGATGCGCGCGAACAAACCACGGGGCCTGCGTGAAGGTGTAGATCACCAGTTCCTGGGTGTTCGCGGTCATTGCAAGGCCTCCCCGGTCATTCGCTTGACGGCATCCACCGCTGCCGCAATCGGCGCCGCATCGAGCGTCAGCGGGATGTGCCCCACGCCGGCGACCAGCGTCACGGGAACGTCCTTTTCCGCGGCGTGGAAGATGCCAGCCAGCCGGTCACTGTAGAAGGCCTCATCGTCCAGCCCTGCCACGACGCGCATCGGCTGCCGCACGGCGCGAATGCTGGCGCGGTAGTCCCGCTCAGGCCGGAAGTTCTGTGCGAGCGCGAAACCGTATTCCGGCGTCAGCATGACCTTGGCTTCGTCGTTGAGTGCAAAGCGCGTGATGGGCAGCTTGTCGAAAGCGTGAATGCCAACGGCATTGAGCGACAGGATCGCCATCGCACGCGGCACACCCACGCTGACCCAGCCGCCGCTGCCCGGCCGGTAGTTGGGCGCGTCCTGCCCGAGGAAGGGCGCCAGCAGCAGATAGTTGGCAAAGAGCGCCTGCCTGTCGCTCGCCGCAAAGCGCAAGGCGAACCCGCCGCCAGCCGAGAAGCCGGCGAGCGTTGAGGGTGACGCGGGGCGGACCGCCTTCACGAAGTCTTCGACATCGTCTTCCAGCTGGCCGACGTACGCGATCTGCCCTTTGGCGCCGGAATCGCCGTGGCCGCGCATGTCCAGCGTGTAGGCCGCAAAGCCGGCAGCGGCGAAGGCCTTGGCCATGACGTGCATGCTGCTGCCGCGCGCCGACGATCCGTGAACGAGCACCACACTTCCCCCGGCCTCTGCGGCCGGACGGTAGACGCGATAGGCCAGCGCCGCGCCATCGCGCGCCGTGTAGCGCCAGATGGGCGGCATGCCGGACCAGTCGACGGTCTTGAACGGGTCGTTGATGCTGCCCATCGCGGGCGGCGTGCCGGGTCCACCCCAGGCGATGGCCGCGCCGATGCAGGCGAGGCAGGCCGCGATCAGCAGGGTGCCGAGAAGGGCAATCAGTTTCATGAGGGGTCTCCCGAAGCGCGATGAGGCGCATCGTCGGCTCCAGGAAACCGCCTCTCCAGCCCTATTCGATGAAACGCCGATGGAAGGCGCCAGATGTTGTGGGCCGCGACAAAACGCTGCGTTGGCAGCCCGCCCGCGCGCTCGCGCCCCTCAGGCCGTGGCATCGAATGCGGGCACGACGGTCACACCCAGGAGCGCAAGACGCTTCTGCATGACCAGCACCGCCCGATCCTTGCTGATCAGTTGCGCACGATGCGCCACGGCGAGGTCGACGAACATCTGGTCGTCCGCGTCTTCGCAAGGAAGCGACGCGGTGGCGGGCGTGTCGACCAGCCGCACTCGCGCGTCGAACGCAGCCAGCACCTGCGCTGCGTCGCGCCCGCCGCGTTCGAGGCGAGGCACGATCAAGGGATAGCCGAGCACCCGCACCAGTTCGTCGCGCATCGCTTGCGTGGCGATCCACTCGAAGGTGCCGGCGTCGATCACGGCCCGCAAGCTCATGCAGGAAGGATCGTCGAACACCAGCAGGTCGAGCGCGACGTTGGTGTCCAGAACGAGCAGGGTCATGGTCGCGCGCGTGCCGAACCGGCGACCATGTCGAAGCGGAACAAGCGGCACTCGATCGGCCCATTCCACATCGGCACCCGCCGCGATTCCTTCAGGCGCATCTTCTGCGGCAGCTTGAGGTCGGGCGTCAGGACCCAGGCCGTCCAGCCCGCGTAGTTCTTCTTCCAATGCGTGGCCAACTGCGAGAAGAACTCGCCGCCGTCTTCCGTCGTCTGCGCCGCTTCGCGGGCACCCGCGCGCGCCACGCCGCCGACTTCGATGCGTTCGCCGTACGGTGGGTTGAGCACGATCACGCCGCGCTCGGCCGGCGGCATGCGCTGCAAGGCGTCGCCGCCACGCAAGGACACGCGATCCGCGACACCCGCACGCTCGGCGTTGCGTTCTGCAAAGTCGACCATGCGGTGTGACACGTCGGAGCCGAACACTTCGATGGCCTTGGGCGCGGAGACACTGGCCGCCTCGTTCTGCAACGCCGCCCACACATGCGACTGGAAGGGCAGCAGCTTTTCAAAGCCGAAGCGCCGCTGGCCGCCCGCCGGCATGCCGGCCGCTATCTGCGCCGCCTCGATGGCGATGGTGCCGCTGCCGCAGCACGGGTCGTACAGGGGCAACTCCGACACCTCGCCCTTTTCCGGGTTCCACCATCCACTGGCCGCGAGCATGGCCGCGGCCAATGTTTCCTTGAGCGGCGCGTCACCCTTGTCGGTGCGCCAGCCGCGCTTGAACAGGGGCTCGCCGCTGGTGTCGATATACAGCGTGCAAGTGTCGGTCGTGAGGTGCGCGAACACGCGCACGTCGGGCCATGTCGTCTCGATGCTGGGGCGTACGCCGCCGGCCTTGGCGCGAAAGCGGTCGGCAATCGCGTCCTTGATGCGCAGCGTCGCGAAATTCAGGCTCTGCAGCGGGCTGTGCTGCGCGGTGGTCTCGATCTTGAAGGTCTGCTTCGGCGTGAACCAGATTTCCCACGCGACGCCACTGGCGGCCTGGTAGAGGTCGTTCTCGCTGCGGTAGGGCGTGTGCGACAGTTGCACCAGCACGCGCTGCGCCAATCGGCAGTGCAGGTTGAGCTTCATGGCGTCGCGCCACGAGCCGCGCACAAAAACCCCTCCGCGCGCGGCCACGAGGTCGTCGCCCACCAGACCGGTATGACGGTGCACTTCCTGTGCAAGCAGGTCCTCGACGCCGGCGGCGCAAGGCAGGAACAAATGAAGCTGGCTCATCCCCCGATTGTCGGGCCTGGACCACACCTGGCATGCCCCGCGACAAGGGAACCGTTCAGCGTGGCCTATAGTTGTACTGGTGATGAGTTTCCGTTCCAATTCCGCCCCCCAATCCCGCCAACATCCCGTAACAAATTCGGGCCACTTCGTTGTCCAGTGCGAGATCTTGCGGCTGAGCACCCAGCCCGGCGGCACCGTGATGGCCTTCCAGTTTGCGCTCGACTGCGGCGTGGCCTGCCTCTTTGCGTGGCAATACTCCCCGATGATGGCCGCCATCTGGCTGGCGCTCATCGCCGTCACGACGGCCTACCGCGGCTTTTTCCCGCAACAGTTGCCCGATCCGCTCACGCCCGCCAACCTGCCGCTGGCGCTGCGCGAACACACGCTGCGAATTGCAGTGCACGAAGGTGCGCACGGCATGGCCGGCGTGCTTCTGTTCCACCCGCACGACGCGGTCGCGCAACTGTTGCTCGGCATGGTGATGATGGGCATGACGCTGTCTTCGGCGTTTTCCGTTTCCTACCTTTCGCGCGCGATGCAGTTGGCCATCACCGTGCTGATGACCCCGATCGTCGTCATGGGCCTGCTGTTTGGCGCGCCGCCGACGATCGGGCTCGCCCTGCTGGGTTCGGCTCTGCTCGTGATGGTGTGGAAGCTCGTTGCCGAGCGCTCCCGCAAGCTGGAAGAAAGCATCGGCCAGCGGCACAACGAGAGCGAACTGCACGCGGCGGCCGTGGCCAACCTGCACGCTGCGCAGCAGATTCAGGAAGAACGCCTGCGCTTTTTCTCGGCCGCCAACCACGACTTGCGGCAACCGGTGATGGCCATCGGGCTGCAGACCGAGGTGCTGCAACGCCAGATCTACGAAGGCGCCAGCACGCAGACGGTGCAGGCCACGCTCGCCTCGCTGGCGCGCGCGCAGGATGCACTGGAAGGCCTCACCAACCAGTTGCTCGAAATCGGCCGCATCGAGGCCGCCGCCGACCCGCTCACGCCGGGCGCCGTGCCATTGGCGCCGCTGCTGGGCGAGTTTGCGCGGCAGGTCAGCGGCTACCGCGTGCGCGTGCGCTGTCCCATGGACGCCATCGTGTGGAGCGACCCCGTGGCGCTTCGCCGGATGGTGGCCAACCTTGTGGACAACGCCATCAAGTTCACGCCCCGGGGCCGGGTGATGCTCGCCTGCCGCAAGCGCGGCGAACGCTGGCGCGTCGAAGTGCGCGACAACGGCATCGGCATCGCGCCCGAAGCGCAGGAACGCGTGTTCGGCGACTTCGAACAGGTTGGCAACGATGAGCGCAACCTGCGGCGCGGACATGGGCTGGGCCTGGCCATCGTGCGGCGCCTGGCGCAGCGGCTTGGCGTCCAGGTCACGCTGCGCTCGGCGCCGGGCCGAGGATCGGTCTTTGCCTTCGAGATGGCTGCTGCGCCGCAGCCTCTTCCGGTTGTTTCGGCACCGACGGCCCTGTCGAAGGTGCTCGCGTCGACGCTCGAACGCGACACCGTGTCGGTGCGGCCGGGACTGGCCGTGCTGGTGGTGGAAGACAACGCCGTGGTGGCCGACAGCCTCGTGGCCATCCTGAAGCAATGGAATGCGCAGCCACATGCCTACGGCAGCGCGGCCGAAGCGCTGGCGCTCGCCAACCTGCAAAACATCGACGTCGCGCTGTGCGACATCCGCTTGCCGGGCAACATGGACGGCGTGGCGCTGGCCGCGCGCCTGCAACAGCAAAAGCCCGACCTGACCGTCGCGCTGATCTCTGCCGACATCGACAAGGCCACGAGCGCCCTGGCCCGCGAGCGCGGCTGGCTCGCGCTGCGCAAGCCCGTGCAACTGGCTGAATTGCGCGCCGTACTGGCGTCGGTGCCGCCATCGCCCCCAACGGCGACGACGGTGGTGGAGCACAGCAGCGCTGCACCGTCGATATCCATGGGCCGCGCCGACTGCGTTGCTTCGAGCTGATGGCGTGATGACGTCAAAACGCATGGCCCCCACCGACGACGGGGAGATGCCGTTCCAGATCGAGCTGCTGACCATCGCCGGCAACCAGCTTCGCGTCGGACGCAAGCCAGCCGATGGCAAGGGCAAGGGCAAGGGCAAGGACGGCAATGCCGCCATTCCGCTTTTGCTCTTCAACGGCATCGGCGGCAACATCGAACTGATGGCGCCGATTGCGCGGGCGCTGCGCGGGCGTGAAGTCATCGTCTTCGACGTGCCGGGCGTGGGCCAGTCGGCCTTGCCGACACTGCCCTACCGCATGCGGCACATTGCGCGCCTGGCCTGCCGCGTGCTGGACCACTACGGGCACCCGGTCTGCGATGCGCTCGGCACCTCGTGGGGCGGCGCCGCGGCCCAGCAATTTGCGCACAGCGACAGCACGCGCTGCAGGCGCCTGATTCTCGCGGCAACGGCCACGGGCACGATCATGGTGCCGGCGCGCTTCGACGTGCTGCTGAAGATGGCCATTCCGCGGCGCTACATGTCCCGCGAAGACGCAATGCAAGTCGCCGGGCAAATCTACGGCGGCGACTTCCGCAGGGACCCCGAGCTGGGGCGCCAGGTGTTCAGGCACGTCAAGTGGCCGTCGCGGCTGGGCTACTACTACCAGCTGGGCGCCGGCGTGGGATGGACCAGCGTGCACTGGCTGCCGCGCCTGCGGCAACCCACGCTGGTCATGGCGGGCGAAGACGATCCGCTCATTCCGCTGTCCAACGCCAAGATCATGCAGCTGCTGATTCCCCGCAGCGAGCTGCGCGTGTTCGACTGCGGGCACATGTTCCTGGTGACGCGCGCCGAAGAGTCGGCGGAAGTCATCCGCGAGTTTCTCGACCGGCCGGAAGCGCCGCACGACTGACGCGCGACCAGCGTTCTCCATGCAAGCGCGGCGTGCCGTCGCTACCATTGCGCGACACACTGGAGCACCCCATGATCGTCGAGCGCATCTGGACAGGCAACGCCTACCGCAACTACAACTACCTGATCGTGTGTCCCGAGAGCGGCGAGGCGCTGGCCATCGATCCGCTGGACCATCAGAAGTGCCTGGCGGCGGCGAAGGCGAAGGGCTGGGAGATCACGCAGATCCTCAACACGCACGAGCACCATGACCACACCGGCGGCAACGCGGCCGTCGTCGCGGCGACCGGGGCCAAGGTGATCGGGCACCACAAGGCGGGCTCGCGCATCGAGGGCATGGACCGCGGTGTGAAGGCGGGCGACATCATCAAGGTCGGCAAGACGGTGGAGCTCGAGTGCATGGACACGCCCGGCCACACGATGTGCCACATCTGCCTGCGCTCGCACACCGAGCAGCCGGCCCTGTTCTCGGGCGACACGCTGTTCAACGCCGGCGCGGGCAACGTGCACAACGGCGGCAACGTGAACGACCTCTACACCACCTTCGTCGACCAGTTGGCCAAATTGCCCGAGGACACGCGCGTGTACCCCGGCCACGACTACATCGAGAACAACCTGCGCTTCACGCTGGCGCGCGAGCCCGACAACGCTGCGGCAAAGGCGCTGCTGCCCGAGGTGACGGAGCACGACCCGGCGCAGTCGCGCGTCACGACGCTGCGCGAGGAAAAACTCTTCAACACCTTCCTGCGCCTGTCGAGCCCGAGCCTCATCGCGGTGCTTCGCAAGGAGTTCCCGGACCTGCCCGGGAACCCGGACGCGAAGACGGTGTTCGTCAAGCTGCGCGAGTTGCGCAACAAGTGGTGAGGCGCTCGCGCCTGCTGATCAACGCTGCGAGGTCACCAGCGCATCGGCGGGCCGGCGCGACACCCACCAGCCGAAGGCCGCCGCCGTGAAAAACATCAGCAGGCCGTAGATGGCCGGCGCGATGGACATGGCGCCGTTCTTCAGCACCGCCAGCGCGAGGTAGATGGCCAGCGTGCTGTTGTGGATGCCGATCTCGAAGGCGATGGCGCGGCTCTGTCCTTCCGTCAGGCGCGTGAGCTTGCCGACGTAGTAGCCCACCAGCATGCTGGCAAGGTTGAAGATGAGCGCGGCGGTGCCGACGGTCTGCAGGCTGCTGGCGAGAATCGCCCGCTCGCGCACGAGGATCGAAACGATCAGCAGCGCCAGGATCAGCGAAGAAGCGACCTTCACCGGCTTGTCCATGCGGGCCGAGAAGCGCGGAAACTTCGCGTGAATGACCATGCCGATGGCGACCGGCGTCAGCACCAGGCCGATGACTTCCAGCGTCTTCTGGAACTGAAGCGGAATGTAGGCCTGGCTGCCCATGAAGCTGCTCAGCGCGAAGTTGACGATCAGCGGAATGCTGACGATGGCCAGCACGCTGTTGATGGCCGTGAGCGAAATGTTCAACGCCACGTCGCCCTTGAAGAGGTGCGAATACAAGTTCGCGGTGATGCCGCCGGGCGATGCGGCCAGCAGCATCATGCCCACGGCCAGTTCGGGAGGCAGGCCAAGCAGCTTCACGAGGAAGAAGCACAGGGCCGGCAGCAGCAGCACCTGGCACAGCAGGCCCACGAGGATCGCCTTGGGCTGGACCAGGATGCGCTTGAAGTCTTCCACCCGCAGGTGCAAGCCCAGCCCCAGCATGATGATGGCGAGTGCCAAGGGAAGGCCGATGGTGGCCAGTGCGCTGTCTTGCATCTGAAGGATTTCCTGGGGAACGGATGGGGAACAGGCTAATGTAGGAAGCGTGCGTGGCGGGGACTGTCACGAAGCTTCCATATCGGGGGTAATTCCTGACGCTGCTTACCCGCATCTCTTCGTTCTTGCTCCCTCTCCCTCCGGGAGAGGGCGGGGGTGAGGGCACCGGGCGGTTGATAGCGCGTGGTCGATCCACGGCCCATGCCCCTCACCCCAACCCTCTCCCCGGAGGGGCGAGGGAGCAAAACCCGAAGCGCGAGGAGCAAGGCCCCGGAGGGCGAGCGAGCAAGAACTCTTAGAGCGCCTTGCGCAGATTGGCCGGCGCGATGCGCAACGCCTCGCGGTACTTCGCAACCGTGCGCCGCGCGCATTCAATGCCCTGCTCCTTCAGCATGTCAGACAGCTGGCTGTCGCTCAGCGGCTTCCTCAGGTCTTCCGAGCTCACGAACTGCTTGATGAGCGCGCGCACCGCCGTGCTCGACGCGTTGCCGCCGGTCTCGGTGCCCAATGCCGAGCCGAAGAAGTACTTGAGCTCCACCGTGCCGAAAGGCGTCGCCATGTACTTGGCGGTGGTCACGCGGCTGATGGTCGATTCATGCAGCCCCAGCTCGTCCGCGATTTCGCGCAGCACCAGCGGTCGCATGGCCAACTCGCCGTGCACGAAGAAGTTCTTCTGCCGGTCCACGATGGCGTTGGACACGCGCAGGATGGTGTCAAAGCGCTGCTGGATGTTCTTGATGAACCAGCGCGCCTCCTGCAGCCGCTGCGACAGCGCCTGGCTGCCTTCACCCTTGTGCGCTTTGAGCGCGCCGGCGTAGATGTCGTGCACGCGCAGGCGCGGCATCACGTCGGGGTTGAGCTGCACGCGGAACTTGACGTTGGTGCCCCGGCCCATGCGCGTGACGATGACGTCCGGCACGATCACGTTGCGCTCCACGTCCACGAAACGTCGACCCGGCTTGGGCTCCAGACGCGCGATGAGCTGCATCGCGGTGCGCACGGTCTCTTCGTTGCTGCGCGTGAGCGTGGCCAGGCGCTTGAAGTCGCGCCGCGCCAGCAGCGTCATCGGCTGCTTGCAGATGCCCAGCGCCGTGCGATAGACCTCGGCCATGGCTTCGGAGTCGTCCTGCCCTTGCAATGCACGCACCTGGATGGCAAGGCACTCGCCCAGGTCGCGCGCGCCGACGCCCGCGGGCTCCAGGCTCTGCAGCAGGCCCAGCGCCATCTGGAAGCGATGCACCAGGTCGTCGAACTGGTCGTTGTCGTCGCCCGCCAAGCCGGAGGCCAGCGCCGGCAGCGAGTCTTCGAGATACCCGTCGTCGTTCAGCGATTCGATCAAAAAGCGCAGCGCGGCGCGGTCCACTTCGCCCAGGCGCAGCGACAGCGCCTGCCGGTGCAGGAAGGCCTGCAGCGATTCCTGGCTGCGCGCCAGTTCGGTGGCGTCGGCGCGTTCGCTGTCGTCGCCCAGGTTGTTGGCGCGGGCGGGCGCGTCGCTGCCCCATTCGCTGTCGTCCGGCGCGATGTCGACGGTGCCGTCGCCTTCCCAATCGGGCTCATGGTCGACCACGTCGTTGGGCGTGTCGGCCGTGGTGACGTCGGCGTCCTGCGTGGCGACGGTGCTCACGCCATCCGCGCCGTTCATCACCGAGACGGCAGCCGATTCCTCGTCGCGCACGTCGCGTGCAATCTGCGTGTCTTCACGCTCCAGCCCGAATTCCTCGCGCGGCGCTTCGTCGGCCGTGCGTTCGAGGAACGGGTTTTCGTCGAGCATCTGCTCGACCTCCTGGCTCAGTTCAAGCGTCGACAGCTGCAACAGCCGGATCGACTGCTGCAATTGCGGTGTCAGCGCGAGATGCTGCGATACGCGCAGCGAGAGACCTTGCTTCATCGCGAACTGTGCCCCTACATACGGAAATGCTCGCCGAGGTACACCCTGCGTACATCGGCGTTGTCGACGATCTCCGATGGCGTGCCTTGTGCCAGCACGTGCCCGTCGCTGATGATGTAAGCGTGATCGCAGATGCCCAGCGTTTCACGCACGTTGTGGTCGGTGATTAGCACACCAATTCCACGTTCTTTCAAAAAACTGATGATCCGCTGGATCTCGATCACCGCAATCGGGTCGATCCCCGCGAAAGGCTCGTCCAGCAGGATGAAGCGCGGCTGCGTGGCCAGGGCGCGTGCGATTTCCACGCGCCGGCGCTCGCCGCCGGACAGCGCCAGCGCCGGTGAATCGCGCAGGTGGTCCACCCGCAGGTCGGCCAGCAGCTCTTCCAGCCGCTCGTCCATGCGCTGCTTCGACAAGGGCACCGCGCGGCCATGCTCGTCGACTTCGTGTTGCAACTCGAGCACGGCGCGCACGTTGTCGGCCACGTTCAGCTTGCGGAAGATGGAGGCTTCCTGCGGCAGATAGCTCAGGCCCATGCGCGCGCGGCGGTGGATGGGCATGTGGGCGATGTGCTCGCCGTCGATGGTGATCTCGCCATCGTCGGCCCGAACCAGCCCCACGATCATGTAGAACGAGGTCGTCTTGCCGGCGCCGTTGGGCCCCAGCAGCCCGACCACTTCGCCCTTTTGCACGCCCAGCGACACGTCCTTGACCACCATGCGGCTGCCGTAGGACTTTTGCAGGCCCCGGGCTTCCAGGCGGCTGCCGGAGTTGCCGTTGACGACGGAAGCTGATTCGATCACTTGGCGCCCTCTCCACCCAAAGTCGTGCTGGGGCGCAGGCCCTTGCCGGGTGCCGGCGTGGCCGCGGGCGCGGCGGCAGGCGCGCCGCCAACGGCCGGGCGCGGCGTCATGATGGCCCTCACGCGGCCGCCACCGGCCGGGGCTGCACCGGGCGCCGGCGGGGCACCGTTGACGCTGAAGGTGTCGTTGCTCTGGTCGTACACGATGAGCGGGCCCGTGGTTTCGTCGTTGACGGTCGCGCCCAGCAGGCGACGCATGACGGCGTGGCCGATGAACTTGACGTTGTCCGCGCGGCTGTCGTATTCGATGCGGTCGGCCTCGCCCTCGATCCACTCGTCGCCCGGCGCGTCGCGCTTTTGCTTGAAATAAGCCAGCTTGCCGGGCTCGGCCGTGACCACGCCGAACTGATAGCCCTCCGGGTCCTGCCGCACGTCGATGCGTGTTCCGCGGATCACGATGGTGCCCTTGGTTACCACCACCTTGCCGTTGAAGACGCTGGCCTGCTTCAGGTCGTCGTAGCGCATCGAGTCGGCCTCGATGTTCATCGGCTTGGCGCGGTCCGCCTTTTCGGCATGGGCCGCCAAGCCGGCGCCGGCCAGTGCCAGCGCACACAGAACGGCGCGGCCGGGACGACTCAAACGGTCGATGTTCAGGGGGTAGGCGGATCGTCGGGTCATAAAGGCACGAAACTTGCTCAACGATTGTAGGGGCCAAATGGCGAAGCCCAGACGAAAAAGCCCGCAGATGCGGGCTTGTTGTTGCGCAACCTCAATTTGGCAGTCAAGCCTTGCGCGCTTCGCTCACCAGGTAGTCGGTGATCTGGAGGGCGCGCTCCATGCTGCGCGCCAATTCGCCGTCCACATACCAGCGACCGGCCACGCCGAAAGCGGGAACGCCGCTCACCTGGTAGGCGTTCATGAGCTGCGCGGCCCGCTTGACCTTGCTGGAGACGGAGAAGGACTTGAAGTTTTCCGCGAACTTCTGGCCGTCCAGGCCGGGCTGCTTGGTCGCCCAGTCGAGCACGGCAGCGTCGCCGAACAGCGGCTGGCGCTGCTTGTGGATCGCTTGGAAGATCTTGAGCTGGAACTCATCGACCTTGCCCATGGCCTCGAGCGTGTAATAAAGGCGCTGCTTGGTCTCGATGTCGTTGCCGACGAAGGGCACGGGAACCCGGCGAAACGCGACTTGGGACGGCAGCTTCTTGACCCACGCTTCCAGCGCCGGTTCGAAGTCGGCGCAGTGCGGGCAGTTGTAAGAAAAGAATTCGACGACCTCGACCTTGCCAGCCGGCGCATCCACGGGCGCGGGCTTTCCGAGCGCGACGAAATCCGTTCCGGCCTTAAAGGCGGCCGCCTGCGCCTGGGCTGGCGTGGCAACAAATGGCAACAGCCCCATTCCCAGGGACGTGGCGGCCAGCGAAAAATCACGACGTTTCATTGATAGGTTCTCCTGTGCGGCTGACAGAGACTGACATTCGACGCTTAGTTCCGCGCCGCACGATCCTGAATGTACCCGCCCGCGGGTGGGCGGCGCCTTGGGGCTACCGTTGAACCCGTACGAGGGCAGCTTCGAGGCCGCCGCTGTCCAGGCGATCCTTGAGCCTGTCTGCGTCGTCCTTCTTGTTGAACGGGCCTGCGCGCACCCGGTAGACGGTGCGACCGGCCTGCTCGCGCTCGGTGACCTTGGCTTCCACGCCCATCAGCGAGAGCTTGGCGCGCTGGGCTTCTGCATCTTCCGTGCTGCGGAACGCGCCGGCCTGCACGAAGTACATGAACGGGTCCGGTCCCGGAGCGGCGGAAGGCGCCGCGGCCGTGGTGGTGGTCGAGGCGCCACCGCCCGTGCGCGAGCGCGCCAAGTCGCCGATGGGATCGTCCGACGGCGGCGGCGTGTTGACGACGGCGGGCACGGGCGCCTTGGGCCGCGCGGCGGCGGTGGTCGTCGACGTGCCGTTCGTGGTGTTGGCGGCGTTCGGGGCAACCGTGACCGGCACCGGCCCGGTCGTGGCGGGCGTCGCTGGCGTGACGGCCGGCGCTGCCGCGGTGGTGGCCGCCGGTGCAGCAGCGGCTGCGGGAGGCGCCTTGGCCGCCCCGGCCTTGCCCGCCAGCGGACCATTGGGGTCCCAGTCGCGGTTGCGGCGGGCCTCGGCCTCGTCTTGCTCGGGGCCGGCACGTTGCGTCTTGGAAACGAAGGGAATCGGCACCTTGGTGACGTACACCGCAATGCCCAGTGCAGCCCCCAGGCCGATCACCACGCCAATGATCAGGCCGATGATGGTGTTGCCGCGTTGTCTTGTCTTCATGGTTGTCGTGTTCACATCTTGCGCGGCGCACTCACGCCGAGAATCGCAAGGCCATTGTGCAGCACCTGCGCGGTGGCGGCGACAAGGGCCAGCCGGGCCTTCTTCACGACTTCGTCATCCACCAGGATGCGTTCGGCATCGTAGTAGCTGTGATAGCTGGCCGCCAGTTCCCGCAAATAGAAGGTGACGTCGTGCGGCGCGAAGTCGGCGGCCGCGCCGGTGAGCATGGCCGGGTACTTGGCCAGCATGAGCATGAGCGACTGCGCGGCCGGGCTGTCGAGCGCCGACAGGTCCGCATCGCGCAATGCCGCCACGTCGCCGCCCCAGTTCGCCAGCACCGAGCAGATGCGGGCGTGCGCGTACTGCACGTAATACACGGGGTTGTCGTTGTTCTGCGCCAGCGCCAGGTCGATGTCGAAGGTGTATTCGGTGTCGGGCTTGCGGCTGAGCAGGAAGAAGCGCACCGCATCGGTGCTGGTCCATTCGATCAGGTCGCGCAGGGTGACGTAGCTGCCGGCGCGCTTGCTGATCTTCACTTCCTCGCCGCCGCGCATCACGCGCACCATGGTGTGCAGCACGTAGTCGGGGTAGCCCTGCGGAATGCCGACGCCTTCGGCCTGCAGGCCGGCACGCACACGGGCGATGGTGCCGTGGTGGTCGGTGCCCTGGATGTTCACGACCTTGTGAAAGCCACGCTCCCACTTGGCCACGTGATAGGCCACGTCGGGCACGAAGTAGGTGTACGTGCCGTCCTGCTTGCGCATGACGCGGTCCTTGTCGTCGCCGTAGTCGGTGGACTTGAGCCACAGCGCGCCGTCCTGCTCGTAGGTCTTGCCGTTTTCCACGAGGCGATTGACGGTCGATTCGACCCGGCCGCTCGTGTACAGGCTCGACTCGAGGTAGTAGTTGTCGAACTTGACCTGGAAGGCCTTCAGGTCCAGGTCCTGCTCGTGACGCAGGTAGGCAACGGCGAACTGGCGGATCGAATCGAGGTCGTTCACGTCGCCGCTGGCGGTGTATTCGCGGTCGTCGGACTTGACGGTCTTCTTCGCAAGGAAGTCCTGCGCGATGTCGCCGATGTAGTCGCCGTTGTAGGCCTGCTCGGGCCAGCCGTCGTCGCCCGGCTTCAGGCCCCTGGCGCGCAGTTGCGTGCTGTTGGCCAGCGTCTGGATCTGCACGCCGGCGTCGTTGTAATAGAACTCGCGGTACACGTCGGCACCCTGCGTGGCGAGCAGGTTGCAGATGGCATCGCCCAGCGCAGCTTGGCGGCCGTGGCCCACGTGCAGCGGGCCCGTGGGGTTGGCTGAAACGAACTCGACCAGCACGCGCTCGCCCACTTGGGGGCCGGTGGTTTGAACGCCGAATTTGTCGCCGGCGGCCAGCACTTCGCGCACGACTTGCTGCTTGGCGGAGGGCTTCAAGCGGATGTTGAGGAAGCCGGGACCGGCGATTTCGATGGCATCGACCCACTGCGCGTAGGCCGGCGTGGCCATCAACGCGGCGCTGATTTGCTCTGCAAGTTCGCGCGGCTTGCGCTGCAACGGCTTGGCAAGCTGCATGGCAGCCGTGCTTGCATAGTCGCCGTGGGCGGCGACCTTGGGCGATTCGAAAGCCGCCTTGGCACCGGCGCCAGGAGAGAGAGTTTCGAGCGTACTCGCGAGCGTTGCGAGCAGTTCTTGTTTGACCAATAGCATCGCGGGATTTTACCGGCGCCTGTAACGCTGGGTGTGCCGGTCATCCGGGGACGGGGCTGCGCCGTTACGATGGACAGCCCCGGTCGGGGCCAGCTTTTGTGACAAACCTTTCATACAGGAAACTACACCATGAAAAAGCTCCTCCCCCTGTTCGCCCTGAGCCTTTGCCTCTCCTTCGGTGCCGCGCAGGCGCAAGACAAACCAGCCGCGCCTGCTGCACCCGCAGCGGCCGCCCCGGGTGCAAGTTGCGACATGCAAGCCGCCGACAAGAAACTCAACGGCGCCGCCAAAAACAGCTTCGTCAAGAAGTGCGAGAAAGACTCCAAGGCTGCCATGGCACCCACGTGCGCGTCAAAGGCTGTCGACAAGAACGGCAAGGCCCTGGCCGGTGCCGCCAAGACCAGCTTCATGAAGAAGTGCGAAGCGGATGCCAAGGGTTGAACCCGGTCCGACCTGAACTTTGAACCAAAGAGGCCCGCCGCGTGCGGGCCTCTTGCTTTGAGCGCCCTACTTCAAGACGCCAAACAGGTTGTTGAAATCGTCCGTCCATGCGTGCAGGCCCTCGATGGGCGTGAAGGGCACGCTCGCACGGCGAATGGCCTCGCGATCGAGGCTTGCGGCGGTGCGCGAGACCAGCACCCAGTCGGTGCGGCGCAACGCATCGTTGTGCTCGGCTTCGTCGTGCACCAGCACCGCATGCAGGCCCTGCGCCTGGGCGATGGATTGCACGACCGGCGCCAGCGCCAGGAAGCGATTGGTCACGTGAAAGGCGATCACGCCATCGGGTTGCATGTGGCGCAGGTAGACCTCCATCGCCTCCGCGGTGATGAGGTGGATGGGCACCGAATCGCCTGAAAACGCATCGACCGCGAGCACGTCGAACTGCTGCGGCTCCTCGCGCTCGAGCGCCAGTCGCGCATCGCCCAGCACGCGATCGATCTTCGCGGGGCTGTCCTTGAGGAAAGTGAATTCGGTGTCGGCCAGTTCGAACACCTGCGGGTTGATTTCGTAGACGCGGTACACGTCGCCCTTGCGCCCATACACCGCGAGCGTGCCCGCACCCAGCCCGATCAGGCCGACGCGGCGCGCCCGCTCGGGTGCTGCGGCCAAGGCCAGACCGATGCCCGAGCTTTCGCCGTAGTAGCTGGTCGGCTGGCGACGCTTGGCAGGCGCGAGGAACTGCTCGCCGTGCTTGACCGAGCCGTGGTACATCTGGCGCACTGCCGTTGCCGGGTCATCGCGGCGCGCGTCGAGGGTGATGAGCGTGCCGTAGAAGCTGCGCATCATCTCGCGCGCATCGCTGGTGTCGCTGCGCACCTGCAGCGCCAGAAACCACGCGCAGCAGGCAGCCAGCGCCGTGCCGCCGATGAGGCCGAAGCGCCGCCCGCGCATCACCGCCGCGCCGGCCAGCGCGCTGAGCACGAGCCCCACGCCGAGTTCGTAGTAAGCCGGCAGCACATGCGGCGCGATCAGCCCGACAGTGACGCCGCCGATGGCACCACCCAGCGAGAGCATGAGATAGAAGCGCGTGAGGTACTTCGCCGCCGGCCGCATGCGCGCCATTTCGCCGTGAAAGAACATGCACAGCACGAACAGGCCTGTGACGTAGATCGGCAGCGCGGTCTTGACGTCGAAACCCAGGTTGTCCTGCAGGCCGAAGGCGCACAGCACCAGCATCGCGGCCGTGGCCGGCACGAAGAAAGCGCGCCGGTACCAGCGATCGCTCTCGAAGGACAGCACGAAGGTCAGCAGGTAGACGGACAGCGGCAGCACCCAGAGGAAGGGAATGGCGGCAACGTTCTGCGTGATGTGATTGGTCACGGCCAACAACAGCCACGAGCCGAGCGCAGGCAGGCCAAGCCAGAGCAGGTAGTCGGAGACGCGTGGCGCTGGTGCGGCCGGCGACGCGGCGGGCTCGTCGGGCTTTGTCGTCGTGGCGGCAGGCGATGCACCTTGCCGCGCCGCGTACAGCGTCGTGCCGATGCACAGCACCACAAAAGCCGCAAAGGCCCATGACCAGCCACGCGCTTGCTGCAACAGCGTGCTGTGTGGCTCGATCAGCACCGGGTAGCTCAACAACGACGCCAGCGAGGCGAGGTTCGACAGCGAGAAGTAGCGGTACACCTGCGCGCCCCAAGGCGTGCGCGACAGCCACGACTGCACCAGCGGCCCGGTGGTCGACAACAGGAAGTAGGGCAGGCCGATGGTGCCGACAAGCAGGCCGAGTATCCAGAGTGTGGGGTCTTCGGAGCCCACCGGCTTCCAGCGCGCGCTGGTGACGATCGGCAAGAAGGCCAGGCTTGCGAGCAAGAGCGCGACGTGCACGCGCGCCTGCATCCGCGCATTGAGCCGACGTGTGACCGCATCGGAGTAGGCATAGCCCGCCAGCAGCACCACCTGGAAGAACACCATGCAGATGGACCACACGGCCGCCGATCCGCCGAACCACGGCAGGATCTGCTTGGCGATCAGCGGCTGGACGAGAAACAGCAGGAAGGCACTGGTGAAGATCGTGCCTGCAAAGAGAAATCTGACACCGGAGTTCATTTGCCGTAGCCGCGCGCAAGGAACACCGCAGCCAGCGGGATCACGGCAATGATGTGCGCCTGGATCATCACGAGCTTGCGCGTCTTCCTGATCTCGGCTTCAGACGGCAGCGCACCCGTGGCGCGCAAGGCCTTGCGCCAGCGCAGGAAGGTCATCGTCGGAAAGATCGAGGTGACGCCCACGATGATGAACAGCGTGAGCTTGATGTGCAGCAGCGGGTTGGTCCAGTACCACGCGGTGCCCTTGACGCCCAGCCATGTGCGCACGAGGCCCGTGACCAGCACCATCACCGCCGCAATGCCGTAGACCATGTCGACGCGCGCCAGCCTCTCGACGACCGCCTTGTTGAGCCACTCCACCCTGCACAAGGCAGCCTCGCTCGCGATGAAGACCACCATCGTGAGGATGGCCAGCAAGTGGAGATAGGCAAGGATCGCTTCGAGTGTCATCGGGCACTTTCTCGTTGTTGTGATGGCGAAGCGATTGTGCCGCCCCAGAACTCGGGCCTGCCATAGTGGGCCTTCAGAAAATCGAGCCAGAGACGTACGCGCAACGGCAGGTGCTTGCGTTGCGGGAACACGGCGTAGATGCCGTTGGGCGGCGCGGCGAACTCATCGAGCACGGGCACCAGCAGGCCGGCGTCGATCTCGGCTTCGACCTCCCATGTGCTGCGCCACGCGATGCCGTGGCCGGCAAGGCACCAGTCGTGCAGCACCTGGCCATCGGAGCAATCGAGCGGGCCGGTGGGCTTGAGATGGATCACTTCGAACTCGCCGTCGGCTTCGGGTCTGGGAATGCGGAAGGCCCAGCCGCGTGTTTGCGATGCATCGCTCGACAAGGTCAGGCACGAGAAGCGCGCGAGGTCGCTCGGGTGCTGCGGCCGGCCGTGATGGCGCAGGAAGGTCGGCGTCGCGACGCAGCGTCGCCGGTTGTCGGCAAGGCGCAGGCTCACCAGCGAGGAGTCGGGCAGGTCGCCCACGCGCACGGCGCAATCGAAGTTCTCGCCGGCCACGTCGATCACGCGGTCGCTCAGGTTGAGCGAGATGGTGACTTCCGGATGCAGTTCATGAAAGCGCGGCACCAGGGGCGCCACATGCCGCCGTCCGAAGCCCGCCGGCGCAGTGACGCGGAGATGGCCGCTGGCCTTCACGCCGCCCGCGCTGACGCTGGCTTCCGCGTTGGCCAACTCGACAAGCAAACGCTGGCAGTCTTCCATGAAAGCACTGCCCTCGTGCGTGAGCGTGATGCGCCGCGTGGTGCGCACCAGCAGCTTGACGCCCAACCGCTCTTCCAGCGCATCGAGGCGACGGCCCATGATGGCGGGCGCCACGCCTTCGGCTTTCGCAGCCGCCGTGAGGCTGCCGCGCGTGGCGATGGCGACGAAGGATTCGAGTTGCTTCAGGCGGTCCATGCGCGTGCCGTTCGTCGCTTCATTGCCCGGACGCGAAGCCGCGTTCCTTGAGCGTGGCGATGTCCGCGTCGCTGTAGCCGAGTTCACGCAACAATTCGCCCGTGTGCTCGCCGATCAGCGGCGGCTGGAGGCGAATGCCGGGACGCCCGCCCGCCAAGGTGAAGGGCATCAGCGGGACCTTGGACATGCTGCCGTCGTTCATGCGCACCGGCGCAAGGCCGCCCGTCGCATTGAGATGCGGATCGTCGAAGAGGTCTTGCGGCCGGGTGATGGGCGCGAAAGGCAACTCGTTCTGCTCGAACACGGTGCTGAGTTCGGCGGCGCTGCGCTCGGCCAGGTGTGAGCGCAGGATCGGCATCAACCATTCGCGTGCGTTCACGCGGTCGTTGTTGGTCTTCAGGCGCGGATCGGCGAGCAGTTCGCTCAATCCGAAGGCCTTGCAGAAGATCGACCACTGCTTGTCGCTCACCACCGCCAGGAAGATCTGCTCGCCCTCCTTCGCGGTGAACACGTCGTAGATGCCCCAGGCCGAGATGCGGCTGGGCATCGGGTCGGCCGCCTTGCCGGTGGCGGCGAACTGCATCATGTGCTGCGCCACGAGGAAGATGTTGTTCTCGAACAGCGCCGACTGCACCTCGCAGCCCTCGCCGGTTTGTTCACGCTGGCGCAGCGCGGCCATGGCGCCGATGGCACCGAACAGGCCGCCCATGATGTCGTTCACGCTGCTGCCAGCACGCAGCGGATCACCGGGCCGGCCGGTCATGTAGGCCAGGCCGCCCATCATCTGCACGACTTCGTCGAGCGCGGTGCGGTGGTCGTAGGGGCCGGGCAGGAAGCCCTTGTGGCTCACGTAGATCAGGCGCGGGTGATTCTGGCGAAGCGTCTCGTAGTCCAGGCCCAGCTTCTTCATGGTGCCGGGCTTGAAGTTCTCGCTCACGATGTCGGCGGTGGCAACCAGGCGCATCGCCGCTTCCAGGCCCTCGGCGGTCTTGAGGTCCAGCGCGACGCTTTTCTTGTTCCGGTTGAAGGTCGGAAAGAAGCCGGCGCCCGAGCCCAGCAGGCGGCGGGTGTTGTCACCCTCGATGGGTTCGACCTTGATTACTTCGGCGCCCAGGTCGGCCAGCAGCACGCCGCAGGTCGGACCCATCACCATGTGGGTGAATTCGACGACGCGCACGCCAGCGTAGGGCAGCGCCGCGCCTTGGGCCATGCCGGCTTCAGCGGTGGAGATATTCATGCACTTTTCCTCTCGAATGGCGTAGCCTCACGGCCGGTTTCGACGACAGGGCATTTCACGTGCGATGCAGCACCCGACGCCCCCGGCGCCCTTTTCCGATTACATGCATTTATGTCACGAATAAATGGCTTTCTCGGCGATTAATCTTCCGCCAAGTATCAAATAAAGTACAGGGTTCAGCGCGCGCGCTCACGTGCGTGCGCGACAGCACACCATCTCTTCTCATTTCTGGGGTTCAAACATGACCGACCGCACCACCGCCCACGGCCTTCAGGTGGCCACCGAGCTTTATCGCTTTGTCGAAGACAAGGTGCTGCCCGGCACCGGCATCGCCAGCGACGCCTTCTGGAAGGGCTTCGACGCCATCGTTCACGACCTCGCGCCGAAGAATGCCGCGCTGCTGGCTGAACGGGATCGACTGCAGGTGGAACTCGACACCTGGCACAAGGCCAACCCGGGCCAGATCAAGGACATGCCGGCGTACCGGCAATTCCTGGAAGGCATCGGCTACCTGCTGCCCCAGCCGCAGGACGTGAAGGCCACGACCTCGAACGTCGACGCCGAACTGGCGACGCAAGCCGGCCCGCAACTGGTGGTGCCAATCCTGAACGCCCGCTACGCACTCAACGCCGCCAACGCGCGCTGGGGTTCGCTGTACGACGCGCTGTATGGCACGGACGCCATTTCCGAGAGCGGCGGCGCTGAAAAGGGCAAGGGCTACAACCCGGTGCGCGGCGAGAAGGTCATTGCCTTTGCACGCAACGTGCTGGACCAGGCTGCGCCGCTGGAAAACGGCTCGCACAAGGATGCGACCAGCTACAGCGTGAAGGACGGCAAGCTGGTCGTCGCCCTGCACAGCAGCAGCACGACGCTGGCGGATGCGTCGCAATTCATTGGCTATCAAGGTGACGCGTCGGCGCCGTCGTCGGTGCTGCTCAAGCACAACGGCATCCACCTCGACATCCAGATCGACCGCAACACGGCCATCGGCAAGTCCGACGCAGCCGGCGTGAGCGACGTGGTGCTGGAATCGGCCCTCTCGACCATCCTCGACCTGGAAGATTCCGTGGCCGTGGTCGATGCGGCCGACAAGGTCGTCGCGTACGAGAACTGGCTCGGCATCCAGCTCGGTACGCTGACCGAAGAAGTGCAAAAGGGCAGCAAGACCTTCACGCGCCGCCTGAACGCCGACCGCGAATACACCGGCGCCGACGGCAAGCCCGTGAAGCTGCACGGCCGCTCGCTCATGTTCGTGCGCAACGTCGGCCACCTGATGACCAACCCCGCCATCCTGTTCGACGGCGGCAAGGAAATTCCGGAAGGCATCATGGACGCGGTCATCACCACGACCATCGCCACCTACGACATCAAGGGCAAGGGCGCCAACGGCATCCGCAACTCGCGCACGGGCAGCGTCTACATCGTCAAGCCGAAGATGCACGGCCCGAAGGAAGTGGCCTTTGCTGCTGAACTGTTCGGCCGCGTCGAAGCGCTGCTGGGCTTGCCGGCCAACACCGTCAAGTTGGGCATCATGGACGAAGAGCGCCGCACCAGCGTGAACCTGAAAGCCTGCATCGCCGAAGCCGGCGCACGCGTGGCCTTCATCAACACCGGCTTCCTGGACCGCACCGGCGACGAAATGCACACCGGCATGCACGGCGGCGCAATGCTGCGCAAGGGCGACATGAAAACCACGCCGTGGATCACGTCGTACGAGAAGAACAACGTGCTGGTCGGCCTGTCGTGCGGCCTGCGCGGTCGTGCGCAGATCGGCAAGGGCATGTGGGCCATGCCCGACCTGATGGCCGCGATGCTCGAACAGAAGATCGGCCATCCCAAGGCGGGTGCCAACACCGCCTGGGTGCCCTCGCCCACCGCCGCGACGCTGCATGCGTTGCACTACCACCAGGTGAGCGTGGCCGACGTGCAGAAGGAACTGGAAAAGATCGACGCCAACATCGAGCGCGACAACCTGCTGGCTGGCCTGCTGCAAGTGCCGATCGCGCCGAACACCAACTGGACCGCTGCCGAGAAGCAGCAGGAACTCGACAACAACGTGCAGGGCATCCTGGGTTATGTCGTGCGCTGGATCGACCAGGGCGTGGGCTGCTCGAAGGTGCCGGACATCCACAACGTCGGCCTGATGGAAGACCGCGCGACGCTGCGCATCTCGAGCCAGCACATCGCCAACTGGCTGCTGCACGGCGTCGTGACGAAGGAGCAGGTCAACGCGACCTTCGAGCGCATGGCCGCGGTGGTCGACGGGCAGAACGCCGGCGATCCGCTGTACCAGAACATGGCGGGGAACTTCAAGACCTCGGCGGCTTACCAGGCGGCGCTGGACCTTGTGTTCAAGGGCATCGAGCAGCCGAGCGGGTACACCGAGCCGCTGCTGCATGCATGGCGGCTGAAGGTGAAGGCCGAGGCTTGATCGGCTGAGTGCCGGGCTTCGTGTTCGATGCAATGACGGCGCCTTCGGGCGCCGTTTTGTTTTCTCAGGCCAGATGATTCACGCGACGCCTCCCGGCATGCCGTTGGGAAATCGCCGACGAAATTCCGCGCGGCCGATACGGCGCTTGCTGACTGCATAGACGTTGGCGCGGCCATAGAGCCCAACGCTGTCCAGCGTGCCGGGCGGGCAAGTTCTTCCGCGAAGGGCCTGTTGCTTAAGAAGCGCATCCCAACGACCCGGTGAAGGCGCAGTGGCGGGCGGAAGCAGCTCAAGCGCAATCTCGAACCAGTCGCCATCGAGGCAATGCCATTGAGTCCAGTCGTCAATATCGATGCGTCGCGTAGCCGGCTTTCCTGCGGCCTTCTGTTGCGCACTCCACGCAGCGCGCGAGGCGCTTGATGCCCGGTTCGGCAGCAGGATGCCTGTGAGCGGATGCACGAACAGCTCCACATGGCGCGCGTCGCAGAGCCGTTCCGGCCCACCATGCCAGCCCCGGTTGCTGTGGAGCACCACCTCGCCGTCTTCCCAGGTCGTGAAGCGCGCCACGAAGCCATCGATGTGTTCGTGGATGTGCGCCTGCACGGTGTTGCGCCTGTCGATGCCGCCGCAGAGCTCGGCGTAGACCTTGTCCCACGGGCGATGAACCTGCTTGTGCAGCCAGCGCTTGAGCGGCGCCAGGTTCTCGTTGAGGTGCTTGCCCCAACCGTATCCGCGCTTCATGCCCAGGTGCGAGCCACGGTCTCGGCTGTTGCGCCAGATGCGGCCTTCGCCCTGCACGCCACCGCCGCGGCGCGGACGCTCGACGATGACCTTGTACATGTCTTCACGCATGGCCGATCTCCCGTGCGAGCTGTTGCAGCGCGACCTTTTGTGCGCGGCGTTCGGCGCCATGACTGCGCAGGTGACGACCGGCGTTCTGGCCATTGCCGCCACGCTGCGCGAGCGCGGCGACCACCGGGTTGCGCGGCTTGTCAGCCGGCAGCGAAAAATAGAAACGGGCGAGACGTTTGTTGTCGTCACGCGCCTTGCGTTGGGCACTCATGTGCGCACACTCCAAAACAAAAACCCCGGCGAAAGTGAATGCGCCGGGGCTTTGCGGTCCGCGGCTGGATGCGATGCACATCCAGCCGGGGCGGTGGTGTGCGGATCAGTGAACGATGAAACGGTTCATGAAGAAAAATTGAGCCTTGTGGCAGCCGGGAGGTTACTGGTCACCGGCCGCAATGCAGTTCTGAAAACGAGGAGCGGATTCTGCAAAAGCTGCGACGCAGGCGCAAGCACTTTGATGTGACGTTGTGGCCGTGAACCCACAAGCCTGCGGCGGGAAATGCACGCCTTCTCGAACCTGCGCGATGGCAGGTTCCCGCGCACAAGTACTTTCAATCAGGCGCGCGCAATACGACGATCGTTCCACACCGCCATACCTGCGAATGCCGCCAGGCACGCCCCCACCGCACACGTCGCATGCCACCCTCCATGCCGCCACGCCAGCGACCCCAGCGCCGATCCACTCGCCGCCCCGATGAAATAGCT
The DNA here is from genome assembly GCF_030317105.1 of Variovorax brevis. Taxonomy (GTDB): domain Bacteria; phylum Pseudomonadota; class Gammaproteobacteria; order Burkholderiales; family Burkholderiaceae_C; genus Variovorax; species Variovorax brevis. The sequence continues at coordinate 395,910 of NZ_JASZYG010000008.1, read as the reverse complement.
CGTCATGTACACCGCGTTCAAACGCGAACGCGCTTCCGGCGCCAGCGCATAGACCACGTTCTGGTTGCTGATGTGCACCGCTTGCAGCGCGAGGTCGATGACCAGCATGCCGGCGATGAACCATCCCAGGTGGTCCACGCCCAGCCACAGCATTCCCCAGCTCAGTGCCAGCAACACCACGCCCGCCGCGGTGGTCTGCTGCACCCATCCCTTGTCGGCCAGCCGCCCCGCCACGCTGGCCATGGACGCGCCCGCCACACCCACCAACCCGACCAAGCCGATGGCTGAGTCGCTCATGCCGTAGTTCGGCCCCGACAGCAGCAACGCCATCGTCGAGAACAGCGCGCTCACCGACGAGAACGACAGTGCGCCAACCAGCGCGCGGCTGCGAAGCCGCGGAAAGCGCATGAACAGCGTGACGAGCGATGCCAGCACCTCGCCGTAGCGCACGCGCGTCGGATTGCGCGACGACGGTAGCGAAAAACGCAGTGCAAGCGCGAGCAAGAGCATCGCAACGCCGGCCACACGGTACACGGTGTTCCAGCCGCCGAGGCCCGAAAGCAAACCGGCCACGCTGCGTGCCGTCAGGATGCCGGTGAGCAGCCCGCTCATGACCATCCCCACCGCGCGCCCGCTGCGCCCCGGCGCAGCCAGCGTGGCCGCCATCGGTACGAGGATCTGCGCCGCCACCGAAAACAGTCCGGCAAGGATGGTGCCGACCGCCAGCATCCCGAAGTTGGCCGCAAAGCCGCTGGTGAACTGGCCGATCGCCGCCAGCAGCATCAGCGTCACGGCCAGACGGCGCCGCTCCAGCATGTCGCCCAGCGGCACGAGCAGGACGAGGCCGAAGGCGTAGGCCACCTGCGCCATCGTCACCGTGAGCGCTGCCTGCGATTGACTGACGTTCAGGCTGAGCGAAATCGAGTGAAGCAGCGGTTGGTTGAAATAGTTGCCACCGGCGCACAGGCCGGACGCCACGGCCATGAGGAACAGCACCGGCGTTGAAAGGCCAGCCTTGGAGGATTCGGATTGGGCGACGGCCATCAAGACTTTCATGAACAGCGCGTCGGCGTCAGCCTTGGCGTGTGGGTGTTTGGCCGCTGCGCGTGGCTTCCGCCTCGGCGCGCAGCCAGCGAATGAAGTCCTGCGCGTCGGCATTGCCCGCCGCACGGCGCGAGGCCTCGATGAAGTAGCCGCGACGCGACGACGCCCCTTCGCCAAAGGGCGCCACCAGTCGCCCGTCGCGCAACAGGTCCTGCGACAGCGGCAGCCGCCCGATCACGACGCCCTGCCCGGCCACCGCGGCGCTGACGGCGTCCGTGTAGTGGGAGAAGCGCAGGGTGCTTTTCATGTGCAGCTCGGGGATCTTCATGATTTCGAGCCAGGGCTCCCAGTCCGTGGTCGGCGCTTCGTTGTGCGTGGGGCCTTCGATGGTGAGCAAGGTGTGCTCCGTGAGGTCCTCCGGCACTTTCAGCGTGGCGGCGAGTTGCGGCGCGCACAGCGGCATCACCGATTCCTCGAACAGCACCGGTCCAGTCCCGCGACTCATCGCCACGAAGCGCACCGCCAGGTCGAGGCGCGCGCGGTCGAGGTCGAAAACCTCCAGTGAGGCCGAGACGCGAACGTCCACCTGCGGATGGCTGGCGGTGAAGCGCGCCAGGCGCGGAATGAGCCAGAGCGAGGCAAAGCCCGGCGTGCAGGTCATGGCAATTTGGCGCGGCGCCGGAACGGCGCGCAGCCGGGCGGTGGCATCGCGCAGGCGCTCGATGCACTCCACGGTGGCGCGCTGCAGCACGCGCCCAGCCTCGGTCAGCGCAATCGCGCGGTGCCGCCGCTCGAACAGCAGCACGCCGACGCTTTCTTCGAGCTGCTGGATCTGCCGGCTGACGGCGGATTGGGTTAGGTGCAGTTCGGCAGCCGCCAGCGTGAAGCTGAGCGTGCGCGCCGCCGCCTCGAAGGCCCGCAGCAGTTCGAGGGGCGGCAGGTCAGGCAGGGGTTTCGCATTCTCCGGACGCATGCAACGTGTTCCTATTCACCGCATGAAAGATGGCGCGCTGCTCACTATATTCATTCTCATCAAGAATGCGAAGGAGCCTGCCATGACCACGAAGAGAACGTCCCGCTTCCAGATCGATCTTCCGGCGCACGCCATCGTGACGCTGCCCGACGCGGCGGGCGTGGGCGTCGAGTGCCGCAGCGGCTGCATCTGGATCACGCTGGACGATGATGCGCGCGACATCGTGCTGGAGCCCGGCGAGCGCTATGTCGGCGAGTTGCACCGGCGCGCGCTGGTGTCGGCACTCGAAGCCTCGACCATCGCGGTGTCCGACGCGCAGCCAGTCGCCCTGCCGAACATCGAGCGGCAACCGTGGTCGCCTTGGCGACTTTTGCCGCACGGGTTGTCCCCGGCTTGACCGCGGGGGCGCAAGCGTCGAACCATCGACGTTTGCTTGAAGGGGTTTGAACATGGCAGAGGCATACATCGTCGCCACCGCGCGCACCGCGGGCGGGCGTCGTGGCGGCAAGCTTTCCGGATGGCATCCGGTGGATCTGGCGGCGCAGGTCATCAACGCATTGGTCGATCGAAGCGGCATCGATCCGGCGGCTGTGGAGGACGTGATCCTTGGCTGCGTGAGCCAGGTCGGCGAACAGGCGACCAACGTCGCGCGCAACGCGGTGCTCGCGTCGAAGCTGCCTGAATCGGTACCCGGCACGTCGGTCGATCGTCAATGCGGATCGTCGCAACAGGCCTTGCATTTCGCGGCGCAAGCCGTGATGTCGGGCAGCATGGACGCGGTGATCGCCGGCGGCGTGGAAAGCATGACGCGCGTGCCCATGTTCACGCCCAACGCCCTGCCGCAGAAGGCCGGCCTCGGCTTCTACATGAGCCCGGCCATGCAGGCGCGCTATCCGGGCGTGGAATTCAGCCAGTTCACCGGCGCGGAAATGATCGCGGTGAACTACGGCCTGTCCAAGGACGACCTGGATCGCTACGCCTTCGAGAGCCACCAGCGGGGCATCGCGGCCAGTCGCGCGGGCCATTTCGACAACGAGATCGTCCCCATCGAAATCCGCACCGCCGAGGGCGCAGGCAGCGGCCAGATGCATGCAGTGGACGAAGGCATCCGCTTCGACGCCACGCTCGAAGGCATCCAGGGCGTGAAGCTGATCCGCGAAGGCGGTCGCTGCACGGCGGCCACCGCCAGCCAGATCTGCGACGGCGCCAGCGGCGTGCTGGTCGTGAACGAACGCGGCCTGAAGGCGCTCGGCGTGAAGCCGCTGGCACGCATCCACCACATGAGCGTGATGGGGCACGACCCGGTCATCATGCTGGAAGCGCCGATTCCCGCGACGGCGCGCGCGCTGCAAAAGGCCGGCATGAAGATGCAGGACATCGACCTGTACGAAGTCAACGAAGCCTTTGCGCCGGTGCCGCTCGCGTGGCTGCAAACGCTCGACGCCGACCCTGCGCGGCTGAACGTGAACGGCGGTGCAATTGCGCTGGGCCACCCGCTCGGCGCATCGGGCACCAAGCTGATGACCACGCTGGTCAACGCACTGCACCAAAGAGGCAAGCGCTACGGCCTGCAGACCATGTGCGAAGGCGGCGGGATGGCCAACGTCACGATCGTCGAGCGTCTTTGACATGGACTACGTCCTCTATGACGCGAAGGACGGCATCGCGACGCTCACGCTCAACCTGCCGCACAAGCTCAACCCCATTGCGATCGAACTGCAACAGGCGCTGCGCGATGCGCTGGCGCACGTGCGCGACGATCGCGCGGTGCGCGCCGTTGTCCTGACGGGCGCGGGCAAAGCCTTTTGCGTGGGCGCCGACCTGGGCACGATCCGCTCCGAAGCTCCCGGCGGCAAGTCGCCTGGAGACGCCACAGCCGAATGGATGCAGTCGCTGAGCCATCCGATCATCGAAGCGCTCGGGTCGATGCCGGTGCCCGTGGTGTGCGCCGTCAACGGCCCCGCAGCGGGGGCTGGTGTGGGCATTGCGCTGGCGTGCGACATCGTCATTGCGGCGCGCAGCGCGTATTTCTATCTGCCCTTTTTGCCCAAGCTCGGCATCGTGCCGGATCTGGGATGCACCTGGGCCATTCCACGGCTGGTCGGTCCCGCGCGTGCGATGGGCATGGCGCTGCTCGACGAGCGCCTGAGCGCCGACAAGGCGGCCGACTGGGGCCTGATCTGGGCCGCCTTCGAAGATGAACTGCTGCTGCTCGAAGCCGACCAGATCGCCAGGCGGCTCGCCCAACTCCCTGCGCACGCGGTGATCGAGGCGCGGCAGGCTTTTGCAGCCTCGGCGCGCCACACCCAGAGCGAACAACTGCACTACGAAAGCGAGCGCCAGCGTGTGCTGATCAACGCGCCTGTCTTTGCCGAGGGCGTGGCCGCCTTCCAGCAAAAGCGCAAGCCGGTGTTCCCGGGCCGTTGAAGGGGCGTTCCGTGATTGAACGAAGCCTTTTCACGGCCGAGCACGAGGCCTTTCGCGACAGCCTGCGCCGTTTCATGGACAAGGAGATCGCGCCCTTCCACGAAGCATGGGAGGAACGCGGCCATGTGGACCGCGAGGTCTGGAACAAGGCGGGTGCCAACGGCTTCCTGTGCATGTCCCTGCCTGAGGAATACGGGGGCGCGGGCGCGGACCTTCTCTACTCGGTGATCCAGTTCGAGGAACTGTGGGCCGCCGGGCACACGGGCATCGGCTGGGGACTGCACAGCGAAATCGTGGCGCCGTACATCCTTCGCTACGGAACCGACGCACAGAAAAATCACTACCTGCCCAAGCTCGCGAGCGGCGAAATGATCGGCGCCATCGCCATGAGCGAGCCTTCGGCCGGCAGCGATCTGCAGGCGGTGCGCACCAGCGCCGTGAAGCAGGCGGACGGCAGCTATGTCATCAACGGCAGCAAGACCTTCATCACCAATGGCTGGCTCGCCGACCTGGTGATCGTCGTGGCCAAGACCGACCCCGCCGCGGGCGCCAAGGGCACGAGCTTGTTCCTGATCGAGCGCGGCATGCCGGGTTTCGAGAAAGGCAAGCGCCTCAAGAAGCTTGGGCTGAAAGCGCAAGACACGTCGGAACTGTTCTTCAACGACGTGCGCGTGTCGGCCGACCAGTTGCTCGGCGGCGCGCAGCAGGAAGGTCGCGGCTTCATCTGCCTGATGGAGCAGTTGCCGTGGGAGCGCATGCAGATTGCGATCAGCGCCGTGGCGGCATCGCAGGCGGCAATCGAGCAGACGGTGGCATACGTCAAGGAGCGCAAGGTGTTTGGCCAACCCGTCGGCGCCTACCAGAACACGCGCTACAAGCTGGCCGAACTGCAGACCCAGGTGCAGGTCGCGCAGGTCTTCGTCGACAAGTGCATCGAGCTCCTGATGGCCGACAAGCTCGACACCGCCACGGCCAGCATGGCGAAGTACTGGACCAGCGACCTGCAATGCAAGGTGATGGATGAATGCGTGCAGTTCTTCGGCGGGTATGGCTACATGTGGGAATACCCCGTGACGCGGGCCTATGCGGATGCGCGGGTGCAGCGGATCTACGGCGGAACGAACGAGATCATGAAAGAGGTGATTGCGCGGGGGATGGGGCTGCCCGGGCGTTGATCACAAATGCTCAATTTGGGTACTACAATGCCCAAAATGGGTACGTCAGCCGCATCGAGATCTGCTCCGCCCGAAGGCGGCGGGCTTGGTGACGCCCTTTTCACCACCACGCAACAGCGCGTTCTGGGCTACCTCTTCGGCCAACCGGAGCGCAGCTTTTTTGCCAAGGAGCTGATCAACCTGACCGGTTCCGGCTCCGGCGCCGTGCAACGCGAACTCAAGCACCTCGCCGACAGCGGCCTGCTCACCATCACGCCGGTTGGCAACCAGAAGCACTATCAAGCGAACCCGACCGCGCCCATCTACGACGAGTTGTGCGGCATCGTCCGCAAGACATTCGGCTTGGCGGGTCCACTGCGCGAAGCGCTCGAACCCCTGCGTGAGCAAATCGAAGCCGCTTTCGTGTTCGGGTCGGTTGCCAAAAAGAGCGACACGGCCGCGAGCGATATCGACCTGATGCTCATCAGCGATGATCTCTCGTACGGCGAGTTGTTCCTGGCACTCGACGAAGTCTCGTCCCGCCTGGGACGGACCGTGAATCCAACAATCATGACGGGGAGGGAACTCATGCAAAAACACAAAAACAAGGAATCGTTTGTAGAGCGGGTCATGGCGCAGCCCAAGCTGTGGGTGATAGGGGGCGCAGATGCTCTCCCCACTTGAGAATCTTTGCGGCCCGGGCAAACCGCTGCACACCGAACCCGCCGATGCCCGCGAATTCGCGGGCCTGCAGCGCTCCGGGACCGCGCGACCTCATTGCCGCGTGCCAGCAAGTCGCCGTCAAACTGGCTCAGCTGCCGCCGCCTCCGGTTTGATCGACTGCGCGTGTCGCTGCGAGACGGCAGGCGTTTTGCTTGTGACATGTGCCTGCCGCAGAATGCACCCATGTCCGCCCTGCCGTCTCCCGATCCCACGCGCTGCCCCCTTTGCGGCGAAGTGAATCGCTGCGCGATGGAACTCGCGCGCGAGACCGGGCAGGCGCAACCGCCCTGCTGGTGCATGGGCGCCACATTCACTGATTCGCTGCGCGCCAGCGTGCCGCTCGATGCGCGCGGGCTCGCGTGCATTTGCGCGAAATGCACGGCCAAGGCGCTGGCCAAGGAGAAACTTTCATGACTTCCCCCAAGAATGCTTTCTACGCCCAGTCCGGCGGCGTCACGTCGGTCATCAACGCCTCGGCGTGCGGTGTCATCGAAACAGCTCGCAAGCACGCCGATCGCATCGGCACCGTGTACGCGGGGCGCAACGGCATCCTCGGCGCGCTCGCTGAAGACCTGATCGATACCAGTCTCGAATCCGCCGAATCCATTTCGGCACTGCGCAGCACGCCGGCCGGCGCTTTCGGCTCGTGCCGCTACAAGCTCAAGTCGCTCGAAAAGAACCGGCGCGAATACGAGCGGCTGATTGAAGTCTTCAAGGCGCACGACATTGGCTACTTCTTCTACAACGGCGGCGGCGATTCGGCCGACACCTGCTTCAAGGTGAGCCAGTTGTCGCAGTCGATGGGCTATCCGCTGCAAGCCATCCACGTGCCCAAGACCATCGACAACGACCTGCCACTGACCGACTGCTGCCCCGGCTTCGGCTCGGTCGCGAAGTACGTCGCCGTGTCCACGCTCGAAGCATCCTTTGACGTGCGCTCGATGGCGGCCAGTTCCACCAAGGTGTTCGTGCTCGAAGTGATGGGGCGACACGCGGGCTGGATCGCGGCGGCCGGTGCGCTGGCGGCGGACCATGGCATTCCGGTGGTGGTGCTCTTCCCCGAGATCGAGTTCGATGCGCCGCTGTTCCTGGCGCGCGTGGACGCCCTGGTAAAGCACCACGGCTACTGCACCGTCGTCGTCTCCGAAGGCTGCCATCATCCCGACGGCACCTTCCTGGCCGAACAAGGCACGCGCGATGCTTTTGGCCATGCGCAACTCGGCGGCGCGGCACCCGTGGTGGCCCAAATGGTGAAGCAAGCGCTGGACTACAAGTTCCACTGGGCGGTGGCGGACTATTTGCAACGCTCGGCGCGGCACATTGCCTCGGCCACCGATGTGAAGCAGGCCTACGAACTCGGCCAGCGCGCCGTCGAGCTCGCGCTGGAAGGCCAGAACTCGGTCATGCCGACGATCGAGCGCATTTCGGATTCGCCCTACAGCTACCGCATCGGCACGGCGACGCTCGACAAGGTCGCCAACAACGAGAAGATGATGCCGCGCGAGTTCATTTCCGCGGACGGTTTCGGCATCACCGATGCGTGCCGCAACTACCTGCTGCCGCTCATCGAGGGCGAGGACTATCCGGCGTATCGCAAGGGCATGCCGGTCTACGCGACGCTGAAGAACCAGTCGATCGAGAAGAAGCTAGCCGCCTTCGCGATTGCCTGAGGCTGCGACCGGTTGAGGCGCGTCGACCGGCGCAAGGGGCGCGTCCGCCTGAGGCAACTCGGGCACTGGCGCGACGGGTTCATTGACAGGCGCGGGCGCCGTCTCATCAGCCGGTGCCGCCGACTCCATGGGAATGGACGAGTCCGGAGACATCGCCGGCTCAACAGGCGCGGCAAAGGCAGTCGGCGCAGTCGACACGCCATTGCGCTGATCCGCAATCACCTGGTGAATGAACTGCAGCTTGCCCACCACCGCATGCGGCAACACGAAGGGATAGTTGTCCGGCTGGCCCATGCTGCGCGAGAACTCGTTGAGCACATTGGTCAGGCGCACCCAGCCATTGAGAAAGTCGAGGAACTGCGCCGCGTCCGGATGATCGGGTTGCCACAGGTCGTCCGCCTTGAACAGGTCGCTGGACAGCTCCACGTTGCTCGCGTTCACGCCGAAGCTCAGGGCCGTGTCCGCGGTGTCGGCCATGTGCAAGTAGTGCGCCCACGTCTCCGCCCAATCCTCCCAGGGATGCGCGCTTGCGTAGCTCGTGACGAAACGCGATGCCCAGTCCGGCGGCGGCCCGTTGTCGTAGTGATTGCGCAGCGCCTGCCCGTAGTCGGCGCGCTCGTCGCCAAAGAGCTGGCGACAGGGTTCGAGCCAGCCCGTTGGCGCGACCAGCAAGTCCCAATAGTAATGACCGATCTCGTGGCGGAAGTGGCCCAGCAGCGTGCGATATGGCTCGCGCATCTGCGCGCGAATGCGCTCGCGCACCGAGTCGTCGGCCTCCTCGGCATTGAGCGTGATCACGCCGCTGTCGTGGCCCGTCATGACGTGCGGCGCGCCGGGCAGGTTGCTCAGGAAATCGAAAGCCAGCCCGTGCTGCGGATCGGCCAGTCGCGACACCACCGGCAAGCCCAGCGCCAGCAACTGCGAGATGAGCCGGCGCTTGGCCTGCTCCAGCTTGTTCCACAACTCGGCGTTTTCGGGCACTGACAAGTCGGGAATCGTTCGCGTCGCGCTGCAGGCCAGGCACAGGCCGGGGCGCAGCCCGTGTGTTTCGGGCGGCGCTTCTTCGCCTTCGTTCACGATGGGCACCAACCAGTTGCAGCCTGAGGGGCCCAGGAAGTTCTCGCAGCGCCGATAGCGCTTGCCGCCCTCGTCACCAAAGACCGTGAAGGCACCTTCCTCCCCCGCCGGGGCGAGCGGCACGACGCCCAAGCGATCCGCCACATAGCCCAAGGGCGTCTGGCAGGCGAGACATTGGCTGTTTCGCAAGAAGACCGGGCGGCCGCACTGGCATTGATAACCCCGGCTCACGGTCGGCGCCGCGAGTTCGTCGGTCAGCTGAGGCGCTGCGGCATCGTTCAAGGGCTGGTTCGCTGCGACGGACCCGGAATGCGGCGCCGGAGCAGATCGTTCGGTGGTCTGTGTTTGCATGCAGTCCCTCGTGTGGACGGTGATTGTGTGGCGCTCCAAGGAGACATCACTTGTTCACAAAGGCCGATATCCTTGTAGGAGCGGCCCGAACAAGAAGCACTTTTCCCCTCCATGCCTGACGCCATCCCCCCCGCCGCCCCGGCGATGTCTGCCTTGCAACAGCGCTATGGCGAGCGCTACCGCTGGTACCTGCTGCTGTCGGTGATGGTTGGCACGATGGCGTCGATCATGTCATCGACCATCGTGAACGTGGCGATTCCGGGCATGAGCCACCATTTTTCGCTGGGGCAGGAGCGCGCGCAGTGGGTGACTTCGGGCTTCATGGTGGCGACGACGGTGTCGATGCTCACCACGCCTTGGCTGCTGTCGCGCTACGGCTATCGCAAGACCTATGTGGGCACGATGCTGCTGCTGATGGTGGGCGGCATCGTGGGCGGGCTGGCCAATGACTTCACCTTGGTGCTGATCGCGCGCGTGGCGGAAGGACTCGCTGCGGGCGTCGTGCAGCCGATCCCCGCCATCATCATCCTCCGCGCCTTCGAGCCGCACGAGCAGGGGCGGGCGAGCGGGCTGTTCGGCATGGGCGTGGTGCTGGCGCCGGCGATCGGGCCGAGCATCGGGGGCGTGCTGGTCGACTTGTTCGGCTGGCGTTCGATCTTCTTCATGGTCGTTCCTTTTTGCCTGGCGTCGCTGTGGCTGGCCTACAAGTTCGTGCCGACGACGGCGCCGGGCGGCGTCGTTGCGGAACGCGGCGGTCGGCTGGATTGGGTCGGCCTGGGCCTGGGCACCGTCGGCACGCTGAGCCTCCTGAACGGATTGGTCGAGTTGCGCGGCGGAGCGCCTTGGCATTCAGCCGTGTTGCTGGTCGGCGCGCTGCTGGCCTTCGTCGCTTTCCTGGCGTGGCAAAGGCGGCTGATGCGGATCGGCTCCACGCCCTTGATGAACCTTGCGCTCTTCGGATACCGGCAATTCGCCATGGGGAGCGTCGTTGCCTTCATCTACGGCACGGCCCTGTTCGGCTCGACCTACCTCCTGCCGGTCTACATGCAGGTCGCCTTGCATCTGTCGGCCGGGCACGTCGGCGCGATTCTCCTGCCGGCCGGGCTGGTGCTGGCGTTCACCATCCTGGGCGTCGGGCGACTGGCGGACCGACACCCGACCTGGATGTTGGTGAGTGTGGGGCTGGCGCTGCTGGCGACTTCGTTCGCGCTCATGATGGCGCTGCGGCTCAACAGCACCATCTGGCTGCTGGTGGCATTTGCGGTCATTGGCCGCATCGGGCTGGGCTTCATATTGCCTTCGCTCAACCTGGGGTCGATGCGGCCGCTGGCCAAGCCGCTGATTCCGCAAGGCGCGAGCGCGATCAGTTTCGTTCGCATGCTCGGCGGCGCGGCGGGGGTGAGCCTGTGCGCCATCGTGCTCGAATGGCGCTTGGCGGCGCACGGCGATTCGCTGGTCAACCCGATGACCAGCCCGCAGCGGCTCGCCGCCTTTGACGAAGTGTTCGCGATGCTGGCCGCCCTGTGTGCGGTGGCGATTTTCGCGGCCTGGCAGCTGCGCGAAGGTCCGGCGAAAGCGGATTAGTTAGCGCCTCGGCATTGCATCCGGCGAAAGCGCTTCGGAAAAAAGCGCTCTAATTGGCCGATGTGCCAATTGCTGGGAATGAACTGCAACACGCCCACGGACGTGACCTTCAGCTTTGCGGGCTTCGCGCAGCGCGGCGGGCGCACGGACCACCACGCCGACGGCTGGGGCATCGCATTCTTCGAAGACCGCGGCCTGCGGCACTTCGTGGACCACCAGCCGGCGTGCGAGTCGCCGGTGGCGGAGTTGATCCGCAACTACCCGATCCAGAGCCGCAACGTCATCGCGCACATCCGCAAGGCGACGCAGGGCGAAATCAACCTGCAGAACTGCCATCCGTTCGTGCGTGAACTGTGGGGACGCTACTGGGTGTTTGCCCACAACGGCGACCTGAAGGATTTCCGGCCGCGGCTGCATGGCAACTTTCACCCGGTGGGAAATACGGACAGCGAGCACGCCTTCTGCTGGATCATGCAGGAGCTGGCCAAGTCGCATGCCGGCGTGCCGAGCGTGGAAGAACTGACGCTCACGCTCAAGGAACTGGCGCCGCGCATTGCGAAGCACGGCACCTTCAACTTCATGCTGTCGAACGGGCAGGCGCTGTGGTCGCATGCATCAACAAATCTTTGGTATGTGGAGCGCGCGCATCCTTTCACGCTGGCCAAGCTGGCGGATGAAGATCTCTCGATCGACTTCTCGCACCACACCACGCCGAATGACCGGGTCGCCGTGGTGGTGACGGCGCCGCTGACCACCAATGAGACGTGGACGGCGTTTGCGCCGGGTGAACTCCACGTTTTCGTGGACGGGCGCCGCCGCGACTGACGCGCCGCCGCCACAAGCGGCCCGCTTCGCACCCTAAAAGCGCCGAAACGGGGCGAACGCGGCCAAAACGCGTCGCGTACACGTAATAATAGGCGTTCTCATTTACAAACGATTTAGGGAGACCCCTTGGCTTCTTCACGCTTCCCCCTGGGCGCCGTTGCGCTGGCAACACTCGCTGTTGTCCATTCGATGTCTGCTTCGGCGCAGACCACACCGGCGCAAGCGCCTGCTGCTACGCCCGCTGCGTCGCTGCCCGCCGTGACGGTGGAGGCCAGTGCGGACGCGTCGGCTGCCGGTCTGACGAAGCCTTACGCCGGCGGTGAAGTCGCCCGCGGCGGCCGGGTCGGCATCCTCGGCACCTTGGACATGATGGACACGCCGTTCTCGACGACAAGCTATACGAACGAGTTGATCCAGAACCAGCAATCCAAAAGCGTTGCAGACGTGCTTCTGAATGATCCGACGGTTCGGATCGCCCGAGGATTTGGCAACTTCCAGGAGTCTTACTTCATTCGCGGCTTCATCGTGAATTCGGACGACATGGCGTACAACGGCCTGTACGGCGTGCTCCCGCGCCAGTACATCGCGTCGGAACTGTTCGAACGCGTGGAAGTTTTCCGTGGCGCAAGCGCATTCCTGAACGGCGCGACCCCATCGGGCGGCGGTGTTGGCGGGAACATCAACTTGCTGCCCAAGCGTGCATCGAACGAAGCACTGACCGAAGTCAGCCTCGGTGCGGCCTCTGGCTCGCAGGGCTACGCAGCGGTCGACATCGGCCGGCGTTTCGGACCGGATCAAAGCACTGGCATCCGTCTGAACGCAGCCCACCGCGAAGGCGGCACCGGCATCGATGATGAGAAGGTCAAGCTCGACCTGCTGTCGGTCGGCCTTGATTGGCACAGTCGCAACGTCCGCCTTTCTGCCGACGTCGGATTTCAGGAGCACCGCCTTACTGCTGCACGCCCCAACGTGACTCTCGGCACGGCGTTCGTGCCGCTCACCGCCGTTCCGTCAGCGCCCGACAACCAAGTCAACTATGCACAGCCGTGGACGTACTCCAACGAGCGAGACACATTTGGGTCCGTGCGCGGCGAATTCGACCTCGCGCCGAACGTCACGGCATGGGTTGCTGGAGGAGCCCGGCAAGGCAATGAAGGCAACTCGCTGGGCAACACGACCGTCACCGATCCCTTCACCGGCGCAGCGGATATTTCGCGCTTTGACAATCAGCGGCGCGAAAACGCCCTCGCCGGCGAAACTGGAATCCGTGTCAAGTTCGCCACCGGAAGCGTTCAGCACTCGCTGGTCGCAGCGTATTCCTTCTTCCAATTGAAAGAAAAGAACGCCTACCAGTGGGACTTCTTCAACAACTTGAAGAGCAACATCTATCAGCCGGTCGCCTACCCGTTGCCGGCGTTCACATCGACCGCATTTCATGGCAACGACCTCAACAACCCTGCCTTGATCAACAAGACGCGCCTTGACAGCTTTGCCCTGGGCGACACGTTGTCGTTCCTCGACGATCGCGCCCAACTCACGCTGGGTGCACGCGCCCAAACCATCGATACCACCAACTATGCATTCGACACCAGCGTAGCCACCGGGTACGACAAGAGCCACGTGAGTCCGATGGCCGCGTTTGTCTTCAAGTTGCAGCCACAGGTCTCGCTCTATGCCAACTACGTTGAAGCGCTGACCAAGGGAGATACCGCGCCATTGACATCCAGCAGCGGAGTGCCCGTGGCCAATGGAGGCGCGCAATTGGATCCATTCGTTTCGAAGCAGAAGGAAGTGGGTGTCAAGTACGACGGCGGACGTTTCGGCGGCTCGGCTGCCCTCTTCTCGACGGACAAGCCGCGCACCATCATCAACAGCGCCAACGAATTCACCGCCGAGGGCTTGGATCGCCATCAGGGCGTGGAACTTCTGATGTTCGGCGAACCGCTCAAGGGTCTGCGCGTGCTCGGTGGCGTGACTTTCCTTGACGCCACGCAACGGTCCACTGGTAGCGCATCGACCGACGGAAAGGACGTCATCGGCGTGCCGTCGGCGCAAGGCAGCATTGGTCTTGATTGGGATGTTCCTGGCGTGCGGGGCCTGTCACTCAATGGTCGCATCGTTGCGACGGGGTCCAGCTATGCGGACGCCGTGAATACCTTGCGCGTGCCGAGCTGGACACGCCTGGACGTTGGCGCACGTTACATGACTGAAGTTTCTGGCAAGCTCCTCACGCTTCGCGCACGAATCGACAACTTGACCAATCGCAACTACTGGGCGTCGGTCGGTGGCTATCCCAACAACGGCTACCTCGTGCTCGGTGCACCACGCACTTTCAACTTGACCGCATCGGTCGACTTCTAAAGTCGAGAAAAGAGGAGGCATGCGCGCCTTCCTGACCCTCATCCACCGCTGGGCCGGCCTCACCGTTGCCCTGTTCCTCATCGTGGCGGGCCTCACCGGCGCCGTCACGTCGTGGGACCACGAGCTGGACGAGTGGCTCAACAGCGCGCTGTACGACACCGACAGCCGCGGCGAATTCCACGAGCCGATGGCCTTGGCCGCGGCCGTCGAAGCCGCCGATCCGCGCGTGCGCGTGAGCTACATCCCGCTCAACTTCGAAGTCGGCCACACGGCCGGCTTTTTCATTGAGCCGCGCATCGACCCGTCGACGAAGCAGCCCTACGCGCTCGACTACAACCAGGTCTACGTCGACCCGGTCACGCTGCACATCCAGGGCCGGCGCGATTCAACGGCCGTCTCGCTCTCGCGCGAGAGCCTGATGCCCTTCCTGCGCACGGTGCACTACAGCCTGCACATCCCGGCGATGTGGGGCACCGACCGCATCGGCTACTGGATCATGGGCAGCGTCGCCTTCATCTGGCTGCTCGACAGCTTCGTGGCGCTCTACCTCACGACACCGCGGCGCCTGCGACCCGGCGTGCATCCCGGGCATCGGCCGCGCGCCGTGTGGTGGAAGCGGTGGCAGCCGGCGTGGGCGATTCGCTGGCGCGCTGGCGGCTACAAGCTCAACTTCGACCTGCACCGCGCGGGCGGGCTGTGGGTCTGGATCGCGATCATCGTCATCGCCTTCACCTCGTTCTCGCTGAACCTTTATCGCGAGGTGTTCTACCCCGTGCTGTCGCTGGTTTCAAAGACCACGCCGGGGCCTTACGAGACGCGGCCAATGGCGCCTCTGGGCGCGCGCATCGAGCCGACGCTGGGCTTTGCGCAGGTGATCCACGTGGCCGAGGCCGAGGCCAGGCGCCAGAACTGGACCTTGCCAAAGGGCGGCATCTACTACGAAGGCCGCTACGGCTTCTACAACGTTTCCTTCTTCGAACCGGGTGCCGAGCACGGGCAGGGCGGCATGGGCCTGGCCAACCTTTATATCGACGCGCACGACGGGCGCATCCTGAGCCAGAACCTGCCTTGGCACGGCACGGCCGCGGATGTGTTCGTGCAGCTCCAGTTCCCGCTGCACTCCGGTCGCATCCTGGGCATGCCTGGCCGCATCCTGATGTCGTTGATGGGTGTGATGGTGGCGATGCTGTCGGTCACCGGCATCGTCATCTGGATGCGCAAGCGCCACTCGCGCCTGCATCAGCAGGCGCGGCAGCACGCTGAAGCATCCGCTATTGAGTCGCGCGCGGCGTCGCCGCAACGTGCGCCTCCAGCGCATCGATGAACATTGCCGGCACGTTGAATCCCGTCTGATCGGTGATTTCCTGAAAGCAGGTCGGGCTCGTGACGTTGATTTCGGTGAGCGATCCGCCGATCACGTCCAGGCCGATCAACAGCAATCCGCGCGGCGCCAGCACCGGGCCAATCGCTTCGGCAATCGCCAGGTCTTCCTTCGTGAGCGGTTGCGCCACGCCCTTTCCGCCCGCGGCCAGGTTGCCGCGCACCTCGGTGCCCTGCGGAATTCGCGCCAGGCTGAAAGGCACCGGCTTGCCGCCGATGACCAGCACGCGCTTGTCGCCCTTCACGATGTCCGGCACGAAGCGCTGCACCATGATGGTCTCGGCGCCATCCTTGTTGAGCGTCTCGATGATGGAGCCCAGGTTCAGCGCATCCGCCTTGACGCGGAAGATGCCCATGCCGCCCATGCCATCCAGCGGCTTCAGGATGATGTCCTGGTGCTCTGCATGAAAGGCCCGCACCGCACGCGCGTCGCGCGTGACCAGCGTCGGCGTGGTGTGCTCCGCAAACTCCATGATCGCCAGCTTTTCCGGATGGTCGCGCAGCGCCCGCGGCTTGTTGACCACCCGCGCGCCTTCGCGCTCGGCCTGCTCCAGCAGGTGCGTGGCGTAGATGTATTCGGCGTCGAAGGGCGGGTCCTTGCGCATCAGCACCACGTCGAAGTCGCGCAGGGCGCGCTCGCTCACATCTTCCGTGCGGAACCAGTCGACCGGACCGCCCGTGAGCACGATCTCGCGCACGATCGCCGTCACCGGCTTGCCGCGCTGCCAGCTCATTTGCTGCGGCTCGCAGGCCGCGATGCGATGGCCGCGCTTTTGCGCCTCGCGCATCATCGAGAAGGTCGTGTCCTTGTAGATCTTGAAGTGCTCGAGCGGGTCGGCGACGATGAGGATGTTCATGGCGTGGTGGTCTTTCCAATGGATTCGGCCTTGGCGCGGCGACGGCCGATGCCCTGGATGGCGAGCGCCGCGGCACCCGCGACGACGCCCCAGAACGCAGAGCCGACGCCGCCGAGCGTGACGCCCGAGAGTGTCACGAGAAATGTAATGAGCGCGGCTTCGCGATGCGATTCGTCCCGCACCGCGACGGCCATGCCGCTGCCGATGGTGCCGAGCAGCGCGAGCCCCGCGATGGCCGCGACCAGTTCCTTGGGAAAGGCCGTCAGCAAGCCCGTGACGGCCGCACCGAAAAAGCCGATCAGCACGTAAATGGCGCCGCAGGACACCGCCGCCGTGTAGCGCCGAGCCGGATCTTCATGCGCCTCCCGGCCCATGCAGATGGCCGCGGTGATGGCGCTCAGGTTGAGCGCGAAGGCACCAAAAGGCGCCAGCACCAGCGTTGCCAGCCCGCTGAAGGTGATGATTTTCGAGATCGGCATGTCGTAGCCGGCCGCGCGAATCGCGGCCACGCCCGGCAGATTCTGCGAGGCCATCGTCACCACAAAGAGCGGCAACGCCACGCTGACGGCCGCCTGCCACGAAAACACCGGCATGGTGAAGATGGGCGTCGCCAATTCGAAGTGAACGCCCGACCACGCCAGTTGCCCGCGCGCCGCCGCATGAACAATGGCGACCACCAGGGTCAGCGGCACGGCGTAGCGCGGCAGCACACGGCGCGCGACAAGATAGGTCGCCAGCATCAGCAGCACCAGCACGAGCGCCGTCTGCGCCGCCAGGAAAGCCTGCAAGCCGAAGCGCGCCAGCACGCCGGCCAAAAGCGCCGACGCGATTTCCATGGGAATCCTGTTCATCACCCGCTCGAACCAGCCCGTCGCGCCGGCGATGGTGATGAGCGCGGCGCACACGATGAAGGCGCCGATCGCCTCGTTCATGTTGTAGCCCGCGCCTGCCACGGCCAGCACGGCTGCGCCGGGGGTGCTCCAGGCAATCATCACCGGCTTTTTGAGCCACAGCGAGGGCAATGCCGAGGCCAGCCCCATGCCAATGCCCAGCGCCCACATCCACGAGGCAATCATGGCCGGCGTCGCACCGAAGGCCTGCGCCGCCTGGAAAACGATCGCGACCGAACTCGTGAAGCCGACCAGCACCGCCACAAAGCCCGCGACAAAGGCCGAAAGGCTCAGATCTTTGAAAAACCGCATGGCGCCGATTGTGCCGGGCGCTCGCGCGGCGAGTCGTTTGTCAGCGCTCGCCTTCTGCCGGGGGACGAGTGAGAACTTTTTGGCAACATTCATCAACCGCTTGTCAGCTATTAGTTTTCAAATGCCACCGATAGTTACAGAATCCGGGACATGGGCGCTGACTTTGTCAATCCACCGATAGCAACCATTTGCATCGATTGTTTCTGATAAATCGGCACGCAATATGTCTTTCGTAGGCTGCGCGTTTGGCACATGGCAGGTGGAGCTCGCTGAGGGCACCATCACTGTTCAGATACATCGTGTTGCGGCTCTTGTAATCGCGCACAGCCTCAACGAAAGAGGGTCCATCGAATGGTAGATCGGCATTTTGCGGCCGTGGATAGCTTTGGAAACGATCGCTTCCCTGCTCCGGCGCGTCACGCAGCCCGCAGCGCACGAACCAGCCCAGCCTGTGGGCATATGCAAACGGAACCGCGCTTTCGTTCGTACAAAAGTTCCAATTTCGTGCGTCAGATGTCGCACCCACTCAATAATTGTGAGTACTAAATATGAACACAATGACGTTGCCTCCCCTGACCCCGGCATCGGAAACGGTTGACTACGATCCCTTCGAGGCCAACGAAATCCAGCGCGTCGTTCCCACGACCGAAGCCCAGCGTGAAATCTGGCTGGCCGACCGCATTTCGCCTGACGCCTCCCTTGCCTACAACGAGTCCGTTTCGCTCAAGTTAGACGGCGCCCTGAACGTCCCCGCCCTGGCGCGCGCACTGCAGGCCGTCACCGACCGGCACGAGGCCCTGCGTTGCAACATCAGTTCCGACGGGACCGAGCTCTTTGTCACTGCCAGCATCGACCTGCCCCTGCAGCAAATCGACCTGAGCACCATGGACGAGGCCAAGCGCGAGGCCCGCCTGCTGCAGCAACGCGCCCTGGCGGTGCAGCAGCATTTCGAACTCGGCACGGACCAGCTGATCCGCGCCAGCCTGATCAAACTGGCGCCGGAACGCCACGAGTTGATCCTGGCCGCGCACCACATCGTGTGCGACGGATGGTCCTTCGGCGTCATCGCGCACGAACTGATGCACCTCTATCGCGCCGCGCTGGCCGGCAAGGCCGAGCTGTCCGAGGGACTGGAACCCACCGTCGGATTCAGCGACTACGCCCTGGAGCTGACGCAGCCCGAGGCGCTGCGCGACCAGGCCGACG
The DNA here is from genome assembly GCF_030317105.1 of Variovorax brevis. GTDB lineage: Bacteria > Pseudomonadota > Gammaproteobacteria > Burkholderiales > Burkholderiaceae_C > Variovorax > Variovorax brevis. Next base: position 377,076 of record NZ_JASZYG010000008.1, on the reverse strand, counting down.
ACCTGCAATATTGGGTCGCCAAGTACGACCGCTCCGTGCCGACGATCGACCTGCCGACCGATCGTGTTCGCGCACCGCTGCGCACCTTTGCCTCGCAACGGGAAGACGTGGTGTTCGACGCCGCGCGCCTGGAGCGCGTGCGCAAGTTCGGCGCCGCCAACGGCGCCACCCTGTTCGCCACGCTTCTGGGCGTTTTCGCCGGCCTGGTCGGACGGCTGGGCGGACACAGCGACGTGGTGGTCGGCATTCCGGTCGCGGGCCAACTCACGGCTGGCCATCCTGCGCTGGTGGGCCATTGCGTGAACCTGCTGCCCATGCGCATCGGCGTCGACATGAACGAAGGCGTGAGTGTCTTGGTGCGCAACGCCAGCACCGCCTTGCTCGACGGCTTCGACCATTCGCGCATGACCTTCGGCAGCCTGCTGCGCCGGCTGCAGGTCGCCCGCGACCCGAGCCGCGTGCCGCTGGTGCCCGTCATGTTCAACGTGGACGCAGCCATTGCATCCGCAGACCTGTCGGATCCGCAACTGCGGGCGCAACTGCACTCCAATCCGCGCCTGTTCGAGAACGCCGAGATCTTCCTGAACATCAGCCAGGTCGAAGGCACGCTGGTACTGGAATGCCAGTACAACACCGACCTGTTCGACCAGCAGACGATGCAGCGCTGGCTCAAGCTGTACTGCACGGCGCTCGATCGTTGCGCGGCCCAGCCCGAATCCATTGCCGCCGATGCATTTGCGCCCACCGCCGACGAAGAGGCGATGCTCGCCGCCTTCAACGGCGCGACCGTCGACTATGACCGCAGGGCCCGCATCGAATCGCTGTTCGATGCGCAGGCGGCAGCCACGCCCGACGCCATTGCCATCACGTGCCACGGCAGGCAACTCAGCTACCGCGCCCTGCAGCAGCGCGCCACCGCAGTGGCCGTCGCGCTGCGCGAGATGGGTGCAGGCGCCGGCGACCTGGTGGGCCTGTGCTGCGACCGCAGCGAGCACATGATCGTGGCGCTCTACGGCATCCTCAAGTCCGGCGCCGGCTTTGTGCCGCTGGACCCGACCTTCCCGCAGGAACGCCTGAATTTCATGGCCGACGATGCCGGCATGCGGCACATCGTCGGAGACGACGCCACGCTGGAACGCTGGCAAGGCAGCGGACGTGGCTTGGTGAACGCCGCCCGCATCGAACCGACCGACGCACCACTGGCCCTCACCGGCCATTCGGCGAACATCGCCTATGTGATCTACACCTCGGGCTCGACCGGTCGGCCCAAGGGCGTGACGGTGCCGCATCACACGGTGCTCAGCCTGCTGGCGGGCCTGCAGCAGATGCCCGGCGTGAAGCAGCACCACGTCATGCTGGCGGTGACCACGCTGGCCTTTGACCTGTCGGTGTTCGAAGACATCCTGCCGCTCACTTTGGGTGCGCGCATCGTCGTGGCCGACAAGCTGACCCGCGCCAATGGCGACGGCCTGCGCGAGCTGATCGAAAGCGAAAACGTCACCTGCATCGGTGCCACGCCGTCCACCTGGCGCCTGTTGCTGGCCACCGGCTGGAAAGGCCGCAGTGACATGCTGGCCGTGTGCTGCGGCGAGCCGCTGCCGCCGGAACTCGGGCGCGAACTGCTGCCCTGCGTCGGCGAACTCTGGAACGGCTACGGCCCCACGGAGACGACGGTGTTCTCCAACTTCTACCGCCTGGAAAACCCGATTCCGGCGCTGGTGCCGATCGGCAAGCCGGTGGCGAATGCGCAGATCCATATCCTGGACGCGCACCAGCGGCCGGTGCCCGTGGGCGTCATGGGCGAGATCTACATCTCGGGCGATGGCGTCACGCCGGGCTACCTGAACCGCGCCGAGCTGACGGCTGATCGCTTCCTGCTTGCGCCCACCGCGACGAACCCCGAGCGGCGCTGGTACCGCAGCGGCGACCTCGGCCGCTGGCGTGCCAACGGCCTGGTCGAATGCCAGGGCCGGACCGACCAGCAGGTCAAGATCCGGGGCTATCGCATCGAACTCGGCGAAATCGAAGCCAACCTGGCCAGCCATCCCGCGCTCGAGCGCGCGGTGGTCATCACTCGGGAAGACCGCCCCGGCGACGTGCGCATCGTCGCGTACGTGGTGCCGCGCGGCGGGATGCCCGACGTGGCGGATCTGCGGGCGCATCTGGCGGTGCATTTGCCGGCCTACATGATCCCGCAGCACTTCGTTCCGCTGCAGGCCCTGCCGCTTTTTGCCAGCGGCAAGATCGACCGCATGGCGCTGCCGGTGCCCGATGGCGGCCAGGCGACCAAGGCCGGCACCCGCATTGCGCCGCGCAACGACGACGAGCGCCTGGCGCTGCAGGCCATGGAAGACGTGCTCAACCTGCCGGGCCTGAGCATCGACGACGACTTCTTTGCCGTGGGCGGCCACTCGCTGCTCGCCGCGCGGCTGACGGCACGCCTGAACCGCGAACTGCACATCCAGCTGCCTTTCCGCACCTTGTTCGAATCGCCGACGGCCGAGAAGCTGGCGGTCGTGCTGGCCGCCGCGCGCGCTTCGGACGGCCCGCGCCGCGAACGCATCGTGCTGCAGCCGGGCCGGCGCACGGCACCGCTCACGCCGATGCAGGAACGCATCCGCTTCATGGAGCAGCTCCACCCCGGGCGCGCCGTCTACAACGCACCCTCGGGCCACCGCCTGAAGGGTCCGCTGGACGTCGAGAAGTTCAGGGAAGCATTCCGTCAGGTGGTTCGCCGGCAGCCCACCTTGCGCACCTACATGGACACGGACGCCGAAGGCGTGGGCATCCAGGCCATCGCTGACGCAGTGGACATCGACATGCCGCTGCACGACCTGAGCCACCTGCCCGCCGAAGAGCGCGAGGCGCAACTGTTGCAAGCCATGCAGCAGGTGGCCGATTCGCCGATGGACATCTTCCAGGCGCCGCTGTTCCGCACCGCGCTCTTCAAGATCGGCGCCGAGGAGCACGCGTTTGCCTTCGTGCCGCATCACCTCATCTGGGACGGCTGGTCCTTCGACCTGCTGCAGATGGAACTCGCCGAGATTTACTCGGCGCTGATGCGCGGCGAAGCCAGTGCGCTGCCGGCGCTACCCGTGACCTATGGCGACTATGCCGAGTGGTATGGCCGCTGGCTCGAACAGGAAGAATGTGCAGGCCAGCTGCGCTTCTGGAAAGACCGCTTCGGCAAGGCGCCGATGCCGGTGCCCGCGCAAACCGACATGCCACGGCGCGTCGGCATGAGCGGCGACGGACGGCCGCAGTGGGTCAAGATCGACCAGCCGACGGCCGAGCGCCTGCGCGCCTTGGCTCGCAGTTCGGACGCCACGCTCAACATGCTCATGATGTCGCTCTACAGCCTCATGATGGGCAAGTCCATCCACACCGACTCGATCGTGATCGCCGTGCCCGTGCGCGGACGCGAAGCGCCCGAACTCGAACACGTGATGGGCTTCTTCACCAACTTGCTGCTGGTGCAGTTGCAAATCGACTACTCGCTGCCCTTTGTGGACTACGTGCGCTACGTCAAGCAGGAACTGCTGGCCGTCACGAGCCACCAGCAGATTCCCTTCGAGCGCGTGGCGGCCGAGCCGGAAGCCAGCGCGCGAGCCGCCCAAGGGGCCGGCGCCTATCACGCGCTGTTCTCGTTCCAGGACGCGCGCGAACGCCCGAGCGACTTTGGTGCCGGTGTGCGCCATCAGCAGATTCACCTCCGTCAGCGCGGCGCCACGGACGACCTCGGCCTGTGGCTCATGGACAAGCCGCATGGCCTGGAAGGCGCCATCATCTACAACGCCGACATCTACCTGCCCGAAACTGGCGAGGCCTTCCGCGACCGCTTCCTCGAGCTGCTGCAGCGCATGACGCAGAACCCGTCGTCCACGCTCGACGACATCGCGGACCCGACCGGCTCCGCGGCCGCGCAGGTGCTCACGCGCCTGCAGGCCGATGCGCAGAAACCCAGCGACGCCGAGATCCGGTTGGCGGCGCATCGGCCCAGCAACCAGCAACTGCTGATGCCCGAACAGGCGCAGCTGGCGCAGATCTGGGCGGGCGTGCTGGGCATCGACGTCAACGACATCCACTCGACCGACAATTTCTTCGACCTCGGTGGCGACTCGCTGCTGGCGATGCGTGCGTTGCAGCAGTCCGAGCAGGCATTGGGCTTCCGGGTGGAGGCGCGGCGCTACATCTTTGAAAGCCTGGCGCAGCTTTCGAATGCGGCCGCTGCCAAGCCGGTGGGTCCGGCGACCGCAGCAGCGCCGGAACGCAAGGGCCTGTTCGGCAGGATGATGTCGGCAGTCGGCCGCAAGTAATCGGGTGGCGCCCGGACTGGCATCGTCCGGAGCAGCTTCATTCCAGGAACACCGCGGAACCGGCTTTGCCGGGCCGCTGGTGTTGCCCCCGGTAGGGGGTTGGAGGCCACACGAAGTGGGCAAGCCTGGGGGCGAGCAATAGTTCTCCGGGCCGCTGGTGTTGCCCCGGCAGGGGGTTGGAGGCCACACGAAGTGAGCAAGCCTGGGGGCGAGCCCTAGATTTCGATCTTCGACCCCAACTCCACGACGGCGTTGTTCGGCAAACTAAGGAAATCCGCCGCTCCGCTCGCACTGTGGTGCATTTGCGCAAACAACTTCTCGCGCCAAGGCGCCATGCCACTGCCGAGCGTGGGAATCACCACGTCGCGCGAAAGGAAGTAGCTTGTCGTCATCGGCTCCAGCTGGCAGCCGCGCATGCGGGCGCTTTCCAAAGCCCGCGGCAAGTCGATGTCGTTCTTGAATCCGTAGTGCACCACCACCTGCCAGCAGTGGTGGCCCAGCGGCTCCATGTCGATGCGCTTGTCCATGGGAATCCACGGCACCTCGTGGTTGCGCACCGTCACGAAGAGGTTCTGCTCGTGCAGCACCTTGTTGTGCTTGAGGTTGTGCAGCAACGCGTTGGGCACCACGCCCGGCTCCGCTGTGAGAAAAACCGCCGTGCCGTCGACGCGCGCCGGCGGATTCACGAACACCGAGCCGAGGAAGGCCCGCAGGTCGATGGCTTCGGTGCGCTGCACCTGCCCCATGAGCTTGCGCCCCTCTTTCCAGGTGAGCATGAGCGTGAAGATGAAGCCGCCGATCATCAGCGGGAACCAGCCGCCTTCGGGAAGCTTCAGCAGGTTCGAGGCAAAGAATGCGAAATCGACGATGAAGAAGACGGCCGTCGATGCAATGCACAGCGCGAGCGGCAGCTTCCACGCAAAGCGGATCACGAAGAAGGTCAGGATGGTCGTGATCAGCATGTCGGTGGTCACCGCGATGCCATAGGCCGCCGCCAGGTTGCTGGAGCTGCGGAACATCAGCACCGCCAGCACGATGGCCACGAACAGCCCCCAGTTCACAAACGGAATGTAGATCTGCCCCGCCGTGCGAACGCTGGTGTGCTCGATGTTCAGCCGCGGCAGGTAGCCCAGCTGGATAACCTGCCGCGTCACGCTGAAGGCCCCGGTGATGAGGGCCTGCGACGCGATCACGGTGGCCAGCGTCGCCAGTACAACCAACGGAATCAGAGCCCAATCCGGCGCCATCATGAAGAAGGGGTTCTTCACCGCCGCCGGATTGGTGAGCAGCAGCGCGCCCTGGCCGAAATAGTTGAGCGTCAGCGAGGGCATCACCACCGAAAACCACGCGATGCGGATCGGACCCTTGCCGAAGTGGCCCAAGTCGGCATAGAGCGCCTCGGCCCCGGTCACGCACAACACGGTGGCGCCCAGGATGATGAAGCTCGTCACCGTGTTGTCCCACATGAACTTCAGCGCATACCAAGGGCTGATGGCTCGCAGGATCTCCGGATGGTTCACGATTTGCGACACGCCCAGCACACCGATCACAAGGAACCAGGTGATCGTGATCGGCCCAAAGTAGCGGCCGATGCCTGCCGTACCGTGCTTTTGCACCGCAAAAAGGCAGAAGAGCACCACCAAGGTGATGGGAATCACATAGTGCTTGAACTGGGGCGAAACGACTTCCAGGCCCTCGACGGCGGACAGCACCGAAATGGCCGGCGTGATGACGCCATCCCCGTAGAAGAGCGATGTGCCGAAGATGCCGACGATGAGCAACACCCGTCGCAATTTCTTCTTGTCGGCGACCGCCTGGGAGGCCAGCGCGAGCATGGCGACCAAGCCGCCCTCACCCTCGTTGTCGGCTCGCAGCACCAGCACCACGTACTTGAGCGAAACGATGACGGTCAAGGTCCAGAAGAACATCGACAGGATGCCGTAGACGTTCTCCACCGTGAACAACACCCGTTCGTGGCTGAAGACTTCCTTGGTGGCGTACAGCACGCTGGTGCCGATATCGCCATAGACGACACCGATGGCCGCAAGGATCAGCGCGCCGGAGGTGGTGGTGGTTTTGTTGGATGACACAAAGTCGCAGGAAAAAGCGAGTCGGCGCCATTCACGCCCGGGCACAACGGAGAGTTTGGATCACCGTAACCGCCCTCCGCCTTTTTTATTGTCCGTTGCTGGGGGAAGCGTATTCTGCCGCTACGCGCCGCGAGCGCATAGCGCGGTGTCGGACGAAAGTTTCGTCACTCGTAGACCTCGGCGTCCGGGTCGGTCGCCTCCATCTCGTAGCTGGCCGCCACCATGGCGAGCCGGCCGATCACGCCGTACATGTAGAAGCGATTGGGTGCGCTTGCGCCCGGCTTGGCGCCCGGTTGCGGTAAGTGCGCACTCTCCGAAAAAGCCAGCGGCACAAAGCTTGCGCCCGGCGAATCGAGGTTTTCGTCGATGCTGCGCCCGGCGTGCACGCGGTAGAAGCCGCCCACGACGTAGCGGTCCATCATGTAGACCACCGGCTCGGCCACGCCGTCGTGCATGCGCTCGCGCGTGAGCACGCCCTCCTGCACGATCACCTGGCTGAAGTTGGTGCCGGTCTTGGCCTTGTTGCCAGTGGCCTTGCCGCGGGGCTTGCGCGCCAGCGTTTCGATGTCCTTGGCGTCGCGCACCGTCATCACGCCCACGCCATTGGTGCCGTTGTCGGGCTTCACGATGACGAAGGGCTTCTCGTTGATGCCGTATTCCTTGTACTTGCGGCGGATCTTGGTAAGGAGGGCGTCGCAATGGCTGGTGAGGACGTCCAGACCGACGCCTTCGGCGAGGTCCACGTTCTCCGCGTGGCTGGACATCGGGTTGATGAGCCACGGGTCGATGCCCAGCAGCTTGCCGAAGCGCTTGGACACTTCTTCGTAGCTGCGGAAATGGTTGCTCTTGCGGCGCACCGACCAGCCGGCGTGCAGCGGCGGCAGCAGGTACTGCTCGTGCAGGTCTTCCAGGATCCCGGGGATGCCGGCCGACAGGTCGTTGTTCAGCAGGATGGTGCAGGGGTCGAAATTCTTCAGCCCCAGCCGGCGCTTGCTGCGCGCCACCGGCTCCAGGCACACGCTTTCGCCGTGCGGCAGCTCGATTTTCTTGGGCGACTTGATGGCCGGGTCGATGGAGCCGACGCGCACATTCAACCCCGCCATCTGGAAGATGCGCACCAGTTGGGCCACATTGGCCAGGTAGAAGGTGTTGCTGGAGTGGTTCTCGGGAATCACCAGCAGGTTGCGCGCCTCGGGGCAGATCTTCTCGATGGCGGCCTGCGCGGCCTGCACGGCCAGGGGCAGCATTTCCTGCGTCAGGTTGTTCCAGCCGCCGGGGTAGAGGTTGGTGTCCACCGGCGCCAGCTTGAAGCCGGCGTTGCGGATGTCCACCGAACTGTAGAAGGGCGGGGTGTGCTCCATCCATTCCAGCCGGAACCAGCGCTCGATGGCGGGCATCGAGTCGAGCACGCGCTGTTCGAGTTCGTTGATCGGGCCGGTCAGGGCGGTGACGAGATGGGGAACCATGCAACGGCCTTGTTATGCGTTTTCTGCGACGTAAGTCGGAATTGTAGGATTTGGGGGCGCCTCGCCCGATGACAAGCGGTTACGCCTTGCCATCTGCAACAAAGATGGCGCCCCTATCCTGCAATGATCTACTTCCGCCAGAACGACGGAGTCAGCAGCGCAATGAAGCTCAGCAGCTCCAGCCGCCCGAGCACCATCGCAAAGGTGCAGACCCACACCTGGAAGTCGGTCAGCACGCCGAAATGGGACGACGGGCCGATGTCCCCCAGCCCCGGCCCCGTGCAGTTGACGCTGGCCACCACGGCGCTGAAGGCGGTGATGGGGTCCAGGTCGGACAGCACCAGCAGCATGCTCAGCGAAATGATGGTCACGCCGTACACGAGCATGAAGGCCAGCACCGAGAAAATCACCCGGTTGTCGACCACCATGTTGCCCAGCGTCACGGGTTGCACGGCGCGGGGGTGCACCAGCCGCGTCATCTCGCGCAGCGCCTGCTTCACGAGAATCAACACCCGCACCATCTTGATGCCGCAGCCGGCCGACCCGGCGCTGGTGGCCAGGCCGGAGAGCAGCAACATGAGCATGGGCGCGAAGGCGGGCCATTTCAGGTAGTCGACGGTGGCGTAGCCGGTCGTGCTGCCCACCGAGATGGTGTGGAAGATGCCGTAGCGCAACGAATCGAGCGGGCCGTAGATGCCCTTGGCCCACAGCACGGCGGAGACCAATACGCCGCCGCCGATCAGGGCGATGAGCGTCGCCCGCATTTCGGGGTCGCGCCAGAAGCCGTGGAAGTTGCGTTTGCGCACGGCAATGAAGTACAGCGCGAAATTGCAGCTTGCGGCCAGCATGAACACGACGGAAATCGCCTCCAGCCAGGGCGAATTGAAGTGCGCAAAGCTCGCGTCGTGATTGGACAACCCGCCCAGGCTCACGGTGCTGAACATGTGCATGAGGGCGTCCATGGGCGTCATGCCTGCCGCCCAGTAGGCCAGGCCACAGGCCACCGAGAAGGTGGAATAGATGCCCCACAGCCCCTTGGCGGTCTCTTTCACGCGCGGCGTGAGCTTGCTGTCCTTGATCGGCCCCGCGATCTCGGCCTTGAAAAGCTGGCTGCCTCCCACGCCGAGCAAGGGCAGGATGGCCACGGCCAGCACCAGGATGCCCATGCCGCCCAGCCACTGCAGGAAGGTGCGCCAGAAGTTGATCGACAGGGGCAGCGCATCGAGTTTGGTGAGCACCGTCGCGCCGGTCGTCGTGAGCCCTGACACGGCCTCGAAGTAGGCGTGCGTGAAGTTGATGGGTCGTCCGATTTCGTTGAGCGCCCACAGCAGCGGCACGCTGGCAAAGAAGGGCAGCAGCACCCAGGTCAGCGACACGAGGAAAATGCCGTGGCGCGGCTGAAGCTCCCGCTTGAACTTGCGCAGGCCCGCCCACAGCACGGCGCCGCAGGCGAATGCCGCGCCGGCTGAAATGCCCCAGACGTGGATCAGGCCGTCTTTCTGTACCCAGGAGACGACGCACGGCAGCAGCATGCCCAGCGAGAAAAAGGTGAGCAGCGCGCCCAGCACGCGCAGCACCGGATAGAAGTCGGTCATGGGGCAACCTCCGCACTGCGTGCTGCGGAATTCGCCTCGGCAAGGGCCCGTCGGCTCATGACGTCAGAAAAATGTCGCGCTGACGCGGAACAACTTTTCCACCTCGCGGATCTGGCGCTTGCGCGGAATGAACATGACGATGTGGTCGTTGCTCTCGATGACGGTATTGCCGTGCGGGATGATCACTTGCGCAGGCACGATCTCCTCGGCGGGCGGTGTCTCGCCTTCGCCCACCACAGGAAGGCCGCGCATGATGAGGCCCACCTGCGCCCCCTTCGGCAGCTTGAGGTCGTCGATGCAGCGCCCCACCACGCGCGAGGTCTTGCGATCGCCCCGCGCCACGATCTCCAGCGCCTCGGCCACGCCGCGCCGCAGGCTGTGCACCGCCTGCACGTCGCCCTGGCGCACATAGGCCAGCAGTTCGCCCAGCATGGTCTGCGCCGGCGACAGCGCAATGTCGATCTGCGTGCCGTGCATCAGCTCGGCATAAGTGCGTCGGTTGATGAGCGCCAGCACGCGCGTGGCGCCCATGCGCTTGGCCAGCAAGCTGGCCATGATGTTGTCCTCGTCGTCGCTGGTGAGCGCCAGGAAAAGGTCGATGTACTCGATGCCCTCGTCTTCCAGCATGTCCTCGTCGGTGCCGTCGCCGTGCAGCACCAGCACGCCGGGCAGTTCGGAGGCCAACTGCACGCAGCGGTCATGGTCGCGCTCGAGCACCTTGAGCTGGTAGTTGCGCCCCGTCGCCAGCAACTGCTTGGCCAGCCGCAGGCCGACCCGGCCACCGCCGGCGATCATGATGCGTTCCACCTCTCGCTTGGCCGACTGGTCGTAGCGGTGCAGCGCCGACAACACGGCCGGCAGGTGCTCGCGTGCAGAGAGCACGAAGACCTCGTCGCCCGGCTCGATGCGGGTGATGCCTTCGCAGGTGATGAAGACGTCGGGCCGGTCTTCCAGGCGCCGATAGATCGCGACGATGCGCATGTCGGCGTTGGGCACGCACTCGCGCAGTTCCGCGATGCTGTGCATCACCAGCGGCGCGCCAGCCACCGCCCGCACCGACACCAGGCAGGCCAAGCCGCCCGCGAACTCGCGCACCTGCAGCGCCTCGGGGTATTCGACCAGCTTGCCGATGTAGCGGGTGAGCGATTCTTCGGGGCAGATGATGCGGTCGACCGCAAAACCATCCTTGCCGGTGAGCGGGCTGTCGTCCTTGAAGGCGCTGGAGCGCACGCGCGCGATGCGGGTCGGAATGCCGAACACCTGGTGCGCCACCTTGCAGCAGACCAGGTTGGTTTCGTCCAGCGCCGCGCAGGCGATCAGCATGTCGGCGTCGCGTGCGCCCGCCTCGGCCAGCACGTCGGGATCAATGCCGCTGCCCACGACGCCGCGCAGCTCGAAGCGGTCTTCGAGCTCGCGCAGGCGACGCGCGTCCGTGTCGATGACGGTGATGTCGTTGCGCTCGGACACCAAGGTGCCCGCGACACTTTCGCCGATTCGGCCTGCGCCGAGGATGATGATTTTCAAGTTGTGCTCCCCCGGGCGCTTTATACGCCTCCCGGAGGATGCCTCAACTGCGGACTTCGCCTTGGCCGAGAACGACGTACTTCAGCGAGGTCAATCCTTCGATGCCCACCGGGCCGCGCGCGTGGAATTTGTCGGTGCTGATGCCGATCTCCGCGCCCAGACCGAACTCGAAGCCGTCTGCAAAGCGCGTGCTGGCATTCACCATCACGCTGGCCGAATCGACTTCGCGCAAGAAGCGCTGGGCGTTGACGTGGTCGCGCGTGATGATCGCGTCGGTGTGGTGGCTCGAATAGTGGTTGATGTGGGCGATGGCTTCGTCCACGCCTTCCACCACCTTGATGCTGATCACGGCGGCCAGGTATTCCTCGGACCAGTCGGATTCGACGGCATCCGCGACGCGGGCGCCGGCCAGCGTGGCGTCGGCGCGCAGGATCGCGGCGGCGTCGGCGTCGCAGCGCATCTCCACGCCCTTGGCCGCGAAGATCGCGGCGATCTTCGGCAGGAAGCTTGGAGCGACCGAACGCGCGACCAGCAGGCCTTCGGCTGCGTTGCAGGGGCTGTACTTCTGCGTCTTGGCGTTGTCGACCACCTTCACGGCCATGGCGATGTCCGCGCTGTCGTCCACGAAGACATGGCAGTTGCCGTCCAGGTGCTTGATGACCGGCACCTTGGCGTCCCGGCTGATGCGCTCGATCAGGCCTTTGCCGCCGCGCGGGATGATGACGTCCACGTATTGCGGCATGGCGATCAGGCGGCCGACGGCTTCGCGGTCGGTGGTCTGCACGAGCTGCACCGCATCGACCGGCAGGCCGGCTTCTTCCAGCGATGCGCCCACCAGTTGCGCCAGCGCCTTGTTCGACTCGATGGCCTCCGAGCCGCCGCGCAGGATGGCCGCGTTGCCGCTCTTGATGGCGAGGCTCGCCGCCTCGATGGTCACGTTGGGCCGGCTCTCGAAGATCATGCCGAACACGCCGATGGGCACGCGCATCTGGCCGACGCGGATGCCGCTGGGTTGCTGGCGCAGTCCGATGATGTCGCCGATGACGTCGGGCATTGCGGCCAGTTGCTCGCAGCCTTCCGCGACGGTGGCGAGCACCTTGGGCGTGAGCTTGAGGCGGTCGACCATCGGAGCGGACAAGCCGGCCGCCGTGGCGCGCTCGATGTCGCGGGCATTGGCTTGCGCCAGTTCCGGGCCCGCATCGCGCAGGCGGCGCGCCAGGGCTTTCAGGGCACGGTTCTTGGTGGCGGCATCGGCGCGCGCCATCAGGGCGGAGGCCGTCTTGGCCTGCGCGCCCAAGGCTTGCATGTGTTCGTCGACGTTGAAGGCGTTCATGGAAGGTATTTTCCCACTCCCGCCACGACCCGGCTGCCGCCGGTCCTTTTCAGGCGCGTCGGGGGGCGGGGGCGTCCGTCATGCAGAGCCGGCAGAGCATCAGCGCCAGCCGCTGGAGCGCTTGCCAGTTGTCCGCCGGCCAGTCGGGCTGCTTGAGCCCCTTGACGATGCCGTCGACCCGGTGCGCGGCGCGCAGCAGGCGCGTGAGCGCGCGACCGTCGATGCGCGGAAGCACGCGCTCGAAGGCGCGCTCCTTCGGGCCCCATACGCGGTTTTCGCGCAGCGCCATCGGCAGCGGACGCCCGGCATCCATGGCGTCCCTCACGCGTTTGAGTGCCCGGATGTCCTCGGCCAGCGTGTAGTGCACCAGCACTTCGGCCTCGCCCTCGGCCCGCAGGCCGTCGAGCATGCGCGCCACGCGCTGCGGATTGCCGCCCAGCACGGCTTCGGAGAGCTTGAAGACGTCGTAACGCGCCACGTTGTTGACCGCGCCTTCGACCTGGTCGAAAGAGAGCTCACCCGCCGGGTACAGCAGCGCGAGTTTCTGGATTTCCTGGTGCGCGGCCAGCAGGTTGCCTTCGACGCGGTCGGCAAAGAACTGCAGCGTGCGTTGACCCTCCTCGCCGCCCATCACCCGCTGGCCCTGCAGGCCCAGCCGTTGCGCGATCCATTGCGGCAGGGCGCCGCGCTCGACCGGATCGACCTGGAGGGTGACTCCGTGCGACGCCAGGGCGCTGAACCACGCGCCGGTGCGCGTCATCTTGTCCAGGCGCGGCAGCATCACGAGCGTGAGCGTGCTGTCGTTGCCCACGGCCGACTGCGCCAGCTGCTGCAGCGCGACGCTGCCGTCCTTTCCGGGCTTGCCCGAGGGAATGCGCACTTCCACGATCTGCTTGTCGGCGAACAGGCTGAGCGAGCCGCCCGCCGCGAGCACGCCGCCCCAGTCGAAATGGGCGCCCGCCACGGTGTACGAGCTGCGCTCCGTGTAACCCTGGACGCGCGCGGCTGCGCGGATGGCGTCGGCCATCTCCTGCGCCAGCAGCGGCTCGTCGCCGTGGATCGTGTACAGCGGCTTGAGCCCCTCTTTCAGGTGCGTCGCGAGCCGGTTCGGGGCTAGTTCCATGACCCGGAGTTTAGGAGACTCCGGACACGTCCCCCCTGGGGCCGCGCCAATGGCGTCAGGCGACCAGGCGCTGTTCTGCCAACACGGGAAGGGCGGTGATGGATGAGAGCAACGCGAACGCGGACTGCGCCGTGCGGCCCTCCACGTCGTGCACCGGGTTGTATTCGGTCAGCTCGATGGCCACGCAGTCGACCTCCAGCGCACAGCCACGCATGGCGTGCGCAGCGTCCGCCAAGGCGATGCCGGCATCCACGGGCGTTCCCGTTCCGGGCGCATCGGCCGGGTCGAGTGCGTCCAGGTCGAAGCTCAGGCCCCAGGCCACCGTATGGCGGCGCACCAGCGCAAGCGCTTCGTCGAAACAGGCTTCGAAGCCGCGCCGATCGACTTCGGGCATGTACATCACGCGCACGCCAAGGCGATCGAGCAGCGCCTGCTCGCCAGACTCGAAACTGCGCGCACCGATGATCACGAGATTGCCTGGCTTGACCTTGCCCGCCCAACCGTACAGCTCGGTGAGCCCCGGCACGCCGTGGCCCAGCAGGGCCGCCACGGGCATGCCGTGCGGCGCCAGGCTGTCCGATGTTGCCGGGGTGTGCGCGTCCAGGTGCGCATCGACCCAGATGAGCCCGATGTCGCCACGCTCGCGCCACACTTGCGCCACGGCGCTCCAAGTGCCGACCGCGCACGAATGGTCGCCGCCCACCACCACAGGCTGCGTGCCGCGCTGCAGTTGATGCTGCACGACTTGCGCCAGCTCGATGCTGAACTGGCCGACCGATTCCATGCGTGCTTGCGCCTCCTCTTCCGGCCGCGCGCACACCATCTTCACCCAGCGTGCGTCGCGACCGGGCGCGTCGAGGTGCTCGGCCAGGCCGCGCTCGCGCAGCACCTGCGCGCCCCATTTGCAGCCGCTGTCGCTGGCGCCTTCACCGACTTCGGCGCCGATCAGGGCGAGGGCTTGGTGTTGCATGGCGGGTGACTCCTCAGGCGGCCTTGCGCACGGGTTGCGCACATTGCAGGGAATAGCCGAACAGGTCCTTGGGATCGTCCATCGAGGGCACCAGGTCGATGTCGCTGCCCACGCCGTGGGCCAGGGCGAGCCGATGCACGTAGCGCAAGGCCGAGAGGTCTTCCAGCGCAAAGCCGACGGAATCGAAGAGCGTGACCTGTTGCGCGCTCTCGCGTCCTGCGACGCGGCCTGCCAGCACTTCCCACAGCGCGGTCACGGCGAAGTCGGCCGGCATCTGCTGCAGGTCGCCTTCGACGCGCGTTTGCGGCTCGTATTCGACGAAGACCTTGGCGCGGCGAAGAATCTCGGCTTCCAGTTCCGTCTTGCCGGGGCAGTCGCCGCCGACGGCGTTGAGGTGCATGCCGGGCTCGAGCAGGTCGGCCGTGAGGATGGTCGCGTAGGTCTTGTCGGCCGTCACCGTCGTGACGATGTCGGCGCCGCGCACCGCCTCGTGAACGCTGGCGCAGCGACGCACCTGCAGCGCGCCACTGCGGATCTGCGGCGTGAGGTTGCGCATGAGCTTGTCGGTGGCGTGGGGATCGACGTCGAACAGGCGCAGTTCGCGGATGTTCAGGCGGTCCATGAAGGCGAGCGCCTGGAACTCGGACTGCGCGCCGTTGCCGATGAGCGCCATCGAGCGCGAATCCGGCCGGGCGAGCGCGGCGGCAGCCATCACCGAGGTGGCTGCCGTGCGCAGCGCGGTGGTCATCGTGAGCTCGCTGAGCAGCATTGGATAGCCGGTCGCCACATCGGCGAGCACGCCGAAGGCCATCACGGTGGACATCTTCACGCTCGGGTTGCCTGGGTGGCCGTTGACGTACTTGAAGGCGTAGAGCTTTTGATCCGACACCGGCATCAGCTCGATCACGCCGCCCGTGGAATGGTTCGCCGTGCGCGCGCTCTTCTGGAAATCTTCCCAGCGCAGGAAGTCTTCGCGAATGCACGCCTCCATCTCGCGGCACATGCGTTGGACACCCAGTTGCTGGATCAGGTGCTTCATGTCATGGATGTCGACATAACGGGTCATTGTTCTCTCCTTTGCGGGGCCACTGCGGCCGTAAAGGAAGTCTAGGTTTGACGGCTCCTCCACAAAGGACGTTGCACGGTGGCGGGGCACCCGAAAAGGATGTTCGGAGGAACACGCACTTCCGAATCGGAAGTGGCTGGTCAGGCCTGGCGGGCGAGTGCTGAGTGCCGGATGCCGTACGCGAAGTAGATCAACACCGCGACCACCATCCAGATGAAGAACACCGTGAAGGTGGCGCTGGAGAGGTCCTTGACGATGTAGAGGCAGGCCGCAATGCTCAGTCCGGGAATCAACCAGGGGCCCAAGGGCAGCCGAAAGCCGTGGTGCAGCGCGCCGCCCTGCCGCGCACGATGCACCGGCACGCTGGCCGACACCGCCATGAATGCGACCAGGGTGCCCATGCTCACCATGTCCCACAGGTAGCCTGGATCGACGGTGCCGGCAATCGGCGCCACGGCCAGGCACACGTAGACGATGCTGTTGACCGGCGTCGCCGTGCGCTGGCTCAAGCGGCTGAAAGACGCGGGGATGAGTCCGTCGAAGCTGATCGCGAACAGCACGCGCGTTTGCCCGTAGATGCACACGAGCGTCACGCTGAAGACCGAGATCACCGCGCCGGCGGACAGCACGACGGCGGGCCAAGCCTGGCCGGTCACGTTCTGGAGGATCACCGCGAGCCCCGCGTCCTGATGCGCGAAGTCCTGGGCCCGCTGGGCGCCCAGCGCAGCCACTGCCACCGTGAGGTAGACCGCGCAGACCACCAGCAGCGCCAGCAGGATTCCCAGCGGTACGTTGCGCTTGGGGTTGCGCACCTCGCCGGCGCCGGTGGAGAGCGCGTCCAGCCCGATGAACGAGAAGAACACGGTGCCCGCTGCTGCCGCGACGCCCTTCATGCCCGCCTCGTTGAAGAAGGGCTGCAAGTTCCTTGCATCGAAGGCGCTCCATGCAATGGCCGAGAAAAACACCAGCACGGCCACCTTGATCAAGACCATGACCGCATTCACCTTGGCCGATTCGCTGGCGCCCCGCACCAGCAGCAGCCCGCACAACGCAACCAGCACCACGGGCGGCAGGTTGAATTGCCCGGCGTGGATTTCGAGGCCGTCCGCGCCGCGCACGAACACCGGGCTTCGCAAGGCCTCGGGTATCTGCACGCCCAGCAGATTGACCAGGAAGTTGTTGAGATACCCCGACCATCCGATTGCCGTGGCGCTGGCCGCGAGGCCGTACTCCAGCATCACGCACGCGGCCACCATGAACGCCGCAAATTCGCCCAGCGCCACGTAGGTGTATGAATAGGATGAGCCCGCAGCCGGAATCGAGGCGGCGAGTTCCGCGTAGCAAACGGCCGTCAGGCCCGCCGTGAGCCCGGCCACCAGGAAGGACAGCAACACTGCCGGCCCGGCCTTGGGCACGGCCTCCGTCATCACGAAGAAGATGCCGGTGCCGATGGTCGCGCCCACGCCGAGCATCGTCAGCGAGAACAGGCCGAACGAAGGCGCGAGGCCGCCATGCGCGGGGTCGGCACCCGCGCCTTCCTCATCGCCCTTGGTGCGCAACATACGGTCGATCAACGCCATGCCTGCCCCTTTTCTTGTGGGCCCGGCGATTTCGCGCGGGCGGCGGATCATCGCCTGAACGCCCCAAGCGCGCGACCCCCGCGCGCCGAGGCTCGCGGGGGTCGCGTTGGAACCCGTGGCGGGTTCCCGGAGAGAACCGGGCTTAGCCCTGCCGGGGAACGATGATCACCGGCACCGTCGATGCCCGGACGATCTTGGCGGCGTTCGAACCCAGGAACACGCGTTGCAGCGCGCCCAGGCGGCTCGAACCGAGCAGCATCAGGTCGCCCTCCTGCCAGGAGATGGCCGTCAGCGCGTCGTCCCAGTTCAGCCCGACGCCGATGGCGGTTTCCACCGGGTAGCCCGTCACCGAGATTTGCGATCGCACGGCATCGAGCGCGCTTTGCGCATGCGCGGTTTGCCGGTCGAGCATCGCCTGCTCCGCCTCCGGCCCGACGCGCGAGGCGAAGGCGCTGCGGTCGCGCACCGCAAAGCTGGCCAGCCGCAGCGGCACGCCCATGGTCCCAGCCATGCCCAGGGCATGCAGGACCGTGCTGCGTGCCGACTCGCTGCCCGAGAAGCCTGCCGTGAGGCGCGTCAGGGCCGCGGTCGCCGTGTAGCCTGGCGGCGCAATGGCCACCGGCCTTGCGGAGGAGTGCAGGATCTCGTCGGTGACGCTGCCCAGGAAGAGGCGCCCGACCGCGTTGCCGCTCGCCGTGCAGCCCAGCACGATCAAGTCGGCGCGCTCGCGCTCAGCCGCCTGCGTCAGGCCCTCGCTGGCCGATGGGGCGGCAATGCGCTCGTAGCGCACGTGGGGCGTTTCGCCCATCAGCGTGCGCGCTTCATTGAGCAACTCCGTCGCGTGGTCTTCCAGGAAACGTCCATAGTCCTGGTCAACGCCCAGCGATGTGTGGCCCCAGGTTTCGGGCGTGACCACGCACACGATCACGGCCATGTTGCCGCGCCCGGCCATGGTGCGCGCCAGTGCCAGCGCTTCGTGGCCACCCGAGTCCTGCGTGTATCCGACGATGCAGACTTTCATGCTTGTTTCCTTCCTTGGTTCACCGGCAGTTGCACCGATTCACGCGGCAGCTTCGAGTGACGGATGCCGTAGGTGAAATAGGCCACCAACGCCAGCGCCATCCAGATGAAGAAGACGGTGAAGGTGGCCGCCGACAGGTCCTTGATGATGTACAGGCAAGCCGCGATGCTCAGGCCCGGGATCAGGTAGGGGCCGAAGGGCAGGCGGAAGCCTTCGGCTTTCACGCCCTTCTGGCGCGCCCGATGGATGGGCACGCTCAGCGACACCGCGATGAATGCGACCAGCGTGCCCATGCTGACCATGTCCCACAGATAGGCGGAGTGGACCGTGCCCGCGATGATCGCCACCACGATGCAGACGTAGATGATGTTCTTCACCGGCGCCAGGGTCCGCGGGTTCACCTCGCGGAAGGATTGGGGAATCAATCCGTCCATGCTGATGGCGAACAGGATGCGGGTCTGGCCGTAGAGGGACACCAGCGTCACGCTGAAGACTGAAATCACCGCGCCAGCGGACAGCACGATCGCCGGCCAGGCGTGGCCAGAGACTTGCTGCAGGATCACGGCCAATCCGGCGTCCTGGTGCGCAAAGGCCTCGGCACGCTGGGCACCCAGGGCCGCGATGGCCACCATCGAGTAGCCCGCGCACACCACGAGCAGGGCCATCACGATGCCCAGCGGGATGTTGCGCTTGGGATTGCGCACCTCGGCGCCCGCCGTGGCAATTGCGTCGAGCCCGATGAACGAGAAGAACACGGTGCCTGCCGCAGCGGCCACGCCCTTCATGCCCGACTCGTTGAAGAAGGGTTCGAAGTGGGACGTCTTGAAGGCGCTGAAGGCGATGGCCGCGAAGAAGACGAGCACGCACAACTTGATCGTGACCATGACGGCATTCGCCGTGGCCGACTCCTTGGCGCCGCGCATCAGCAGCAAGCCGCACATCGTGACGAGGATCATCGGCGGCAGGTTGAAGTGCCCCGCATGGATCTCCAGGCCGTTCTCTCCGGACACGAACATGGGACTTCGCAATGCCTCCGGTATCTGGATCCCGAAGAGATTCGTGAGGAAGTTATTGAGATAGCCCGACCATCCGATGGCCACCGCGCTGGCCGCCAGCCCGTACTCCAGCACCACGCAGGCCGCGACTATGAAGGCCGGGAACTCTCCCAGCGCCGCGTAGGCGTAGGAATACGAAGAGCCCGTGGCGGGAATCGAGGCGGCGAGTTCTGCGTAGCAAACCGCCGTGAGCCCCGCAGTGAATCCCGCGAGCAGGAAGGACAGCAAGACCGCCGGCCCCGCCTTGGGCACCGCCTCCGCCATCACGAAGAAAATACCCGTGCCGATGGTGGCGCCCACGCCCAGCATCGTCAGCGAGAACAGCCCGAACGATGGCGCGAGTCCGCCATGTCCGGAGCTCCCGCCTGAATCGATGGCCTTGGTTTGCATCATTCGATGGATCAATCCCATACATGTCTCCCTTTGGTTGTTCTTGGCCAGATCTCAGAAGCTGTGGCGGATGCCCGCCTGCACGCCTGACACGCTCGAACCCGCCCAGGTGGGCAAGCCCAGGTCGAAGGAGCTTTGCGCGTCGTTGCGGATGTGCGAGATGACGGCCTGGAGCGCAGTGCGCTTGGACAGGTCGTACTGGTAGCCCAGCGCGAACATGGTGGCGCCCATGGGCTCGATGCCGGCGCGGCGGATGCGGTTGCGCACCACTTGCGCCTTGAAGAGCTGCGCATCCAGCGCGTACTGCACGCCCAGGGCTGCGGCATCGTTGGTGTAGGACACGCCATCGACCGTGGTCCGCTCACGGCTCAGTTGGCCGAAGAGCTGGGCGTCGCCCCACTTGTACGTCGCGCCGAAGTGGAGGTTGTCCAGGTCGCCTTGCGACGAGAGCTGGTTGACGCCATAGGCCAGCGCCGCGTTCAGCGAGCCGTTGTCGTAGCCGATGCGCGCGCCGCGATAGCTGCCGTCGCCGCGGCGATAACCCCTCGGATCGCCAACGAGCGTTTCGCCCAACGCATACATGGCATAGCCCCAGATCCCGCCCAGGTCGGGCGGCAGGACGTACACGACTGCATTGGAAGCGCGCACGTCCGTGCGCACGCCCACACCACCCGCCAGGCCGATCGCCAGCGACTGCGTGAGCAGGCTGGAGTCGCCCACGCCCGAGTTGCCGAACACGTCGAAATCGGTGTGGTTGTCCGAGACGGGCGTGTAGTCGCGGCCGAGCCGCACCTCGCCGAGCGAACCGAGCAGGCTGACCGTGGCACGGCGGTTGAAGGCCATGCCGAGTGAATCGGTCTCGCTGACGTTGTCGTTGCTGGTGGGGCGGCCTTCGCCGGTATCGGTGTTGAGACCTGCTTCGAGATGGAAGCCGGCCGCCAGCCCGCCGCCGAGGTCTTCGGTGCCTTTGAAGCCCAGGCGGCTGCCGTTGATGCCGCCCGTTCCCAGACGGGACACGGACCCGCTGCTGCTACGAATGTGCTGGATCGTCGTGTCGACGACGCCGAACACGGTCACGCTCGATTGCGCGAGCGCAGTTTCAGCCGCGCATAGCGCAGCCAGGGCGCCAAGCCCCAGATGAAGTGCTTTCATCGCGGACTATCGGACGCAGCGTTCGGAAATGGAAAGGCAGGCGCCCTGCCAGCCGTCTGCCATTGGCAGCCGTTGGCATGCGCATGGATGCGCAAGTGGCGGGTGGTGCGGCCGACGGGGCGCGCAAGTGGCTTCATGTCGTACTTTGCGACACGTTGTGCGGTGCATGTTGTCTCCCTGACGACCGCAATCGGGTGCCGCGCGCCGTTTCTCCCTGATCCGGCTCTTGTGACGCGGCAGCCACTGGTTGGGCCGCGTCCGAATTCTAGCCAACGCACTTGGCGGTAATGGCCGTCGCGGCCCGTGCACGCGTCGTCGGCGGCCGTTCAGGCGGCCCGAAGCGTCCGATTCGGAAGTGGCTTCTGGTGCTTCAGGGACGCGAAATCGGAAAGCCGGTGAATTCCTTGACCGTCTGCAACTCGGTGCTGGTGACGATGCGGTCGATGCCCAGGCCCACGTCGTCGATCCAGGCGTTCGTCAGGTTGCGGTAGTGCGTGAGGTCGCGGCAACCCAGGCGAAGCAGGTAGTCGTAGCGACCGCTCAGCAGCCAGCAGGCCACCACTTCGCGGCACGACGTGACATGACGCTCGAAGCGCTGCACCGTGGCCTGGCGCTGGTCCTTGAGGGTCACTTCGGCAAACACCGCGACGTGCTCGCCGATGGCAGCGCGGCTGATCTGTGCGCGATAGCCCTCGATGACGCCCTGCTCTTCCAGCCGGCGCACGCGATTGAGCGTGGCGCGTGCCGAGAGGTGAACGGCCTCGGACAGCGCCTGCGCGCTTTGCCGCCCGTCAGCCTGCAGCTTTTCGAGCAGGAGGCGGTCAATGCGGTCGAGTGACTCCATGGTCCGGGATCACAGCGACTTGACGGCGCTCAGTCGGCGCAGCGTCTGCTGCACGATGTCGGCCGTCATGTCGCGGTACAGCAGGTTCGATTCGCTTTCCTTGGCGAGCGCGGCCGTCTCGTTGTAGGAGATGTCACGCGACTGCGCCATTTCGGAAGGCCCGATCAGTTCCCTGCCGTCCTGCGTGCGCAGCCGGAAGCGCACCCTGTAGTTCAGCTGCATTTCCCGCACCTGGCCGGCTGCGTCCGACGAGATGATGGTGGTGTCGCGTGCTTCGCCCAGCACCTCGAAGACCACCTGGGCCGTCGCGTTCTGCTCGGGCGGCACGGCCGTGAGGCTGCCCGTCACGTTGATCGCGCGGCGCAACTGGCTCAGGTAGGCGGTCGGGGCGGCGGGCAGGGCAATGGTCTGGAATGCAAAGATCGGCGCCTGCCGCAGCTTGAAGCCGCAGGCGGTCACGGCCAGCGCCGCCGCGCCGGCCCCGAGCGCGCCCACGAAGCCGCGGCGCGAGGTCGATGTGGGCGTGCGCATGAGGCTCAGATCACCACGTTGACGAGGCGACCCGGCACCACGATCACGCGCTTGGCGCTCGCACCTTCGGCGTGCTTCACGAAGGCTTCGCTTGCCAATGCGATTTTCTCGATCTCCTGCTTGGAAGCGCCTGCGGGAACGAGGATCGCACCGCGCAGCTTGCCGTTGACTTGCAGCATGAGTTCGATCTCGTCCTGCTCCAGCGCGCGGGCATCGACTGCAGGCCAAGGTGCATCCAGCAGGTCGCCGTAGGCCTTGTCGTAGCCGAGCTGTTGCCACAGCTGATGGCTGATGTGCGGCGTGGCTGGGTACAGGCAACGCAGCAGGATGCCGAAGCCTTCGCGCACGGCAGCCTTGTCGCCGGCGTCGTTGACCTTGAAACTTTCCAGCGCGTTGAGCAGCTTCATCGCACCCGACACCACCGTGTTGTATTGCATGCGCTGGTAGTCGTAGTCGATCTGGCGCAGCACGGTGTGCACTTCATGGCGCAGGGCCTTGGCGTCCTTGCCAAAGACCGGCGCCGGGCCCTTGCCGTCGTCCGCCACTGCGCCCTGCTCGTGCAGCGTGACGCCGAAGTTCCACACGCGGCGCAGGAAGCGCGACGAGCCTTCCACCGCGGCGTCGTTCCACTCCAGCGTGGCCTCGGGCGGCGCGGTGAACATGGTGTACAGGCGCGCGGTGTCGGCGCCGTATTTCTCGATCAGGTCTTGCGGGTCGACGCCGTTGCGCTCGCTCTTGCCCATCTTGCCGACGCCACCGTATTCGACTTCGGTGCCGTCCGCGGTGGTGCCGCCGACGATGCGGCCTTGCGCATCCAGCTTGGGCGTGACTTCCGACGGCGGGTGATAGTCCTTGCCGCCCTTCTCGTTGCGCGTGTAGTAGATGTGGTTGAGCACCATGCCCTGCGTGAGCAGCTTGCTGAAGGGCTCGTCGATCTTCACCAGGCCGAGGTCGCGCATGACCTTGGTCCAGAAGCGCGCGTACAGCAAGTGCAGGATGGCGTGCTCGATGCCGCCGATGTACTGATCCATCGGCATCCAGTACTTCGCGCCCTCGGCCACCATGCTCTTGTCGCTCTTGGGATCGCAGTAGCGCATGAAGTACCACGCGCTGTCCACGAAGGTGTCCATCGTGTCGGTCTCGCGGCGCGCGGGGCGGCCGCACACCGGGCAGGCCACGCCGGCGTGGAAGCCTTCATGCTTGATGAGCGGGTTGCCGGAGCCGTCGGGCACGCAGTCGGTGGGCAGCACCACCGGCAGGTCTTTTTCGGGGACCGGCACGGCGCCGTGCTCGTCGCAATGAATGATAGGGATCGGCGTGCCCCAGTAGCGCTGGCGGCTCACGCCCCAGTCGCGCAGGCGCCAAGTGGTCTGCGAGGCGCCCAGCTTCTTGACTTCGAGCGCGTGGGCGACGGCCTTGACCGCCTCCTTGTAGCTCATGCCACTGAAGTTGTCGGAGTTGATGGTGACGCCGCGTTCCTTGTCGGCGTACCAGTCCTGCCACTTGTGATAGTCGAAGTGCGGCTCGTCGTCGACCAGCACGACCTGGATGATCTCGATGCCGTACTTGTTGGCAAAGGCGAAGTCGCGCTCATCGTGCGCCGGCACGCCCATCACGGCGCCGTCGCCGTAGCTCATGAGCACGTAGTTGCCGACCCACACCGGCACTTGCTCGTCGGTGATGGGGTGCGTGACGGTCAGGCCCGTGGGCACGCCCTTCTTCTCCTGCGTGGCGAGTTCGGCCTCGGTCGTGCCGCCGGCCTTGCATTCCTCGATGAAGGCGGCGACCTTGGCGTTCGTCTTCGCGGCATGCACGGCAAGCGGATGCTCGGGCGCCACGGCGCAGAAGGTCACGCCCATGATGGTGTCGGCACGCGTGGTGAACACGTACATGCGGCCGTCCTGGATCAGCGCGCCCTTGTCGTCGCGGATCTCGTGGGTGAACGCAAAGCGCACGCCTTCGCTCTTGCCGATCCAGTTTTCCTGCATCAGCCGCACGCGCTCGGGCCAGCCCGGGAGCTTGTGCTGCGTGTGCTCGAGCAGTTCCTCGGCGTAGTCGCTGATCTTCAGGTAGTAGCCGGGGATCTCGCGGCGCTCGACCGGCGCGCCGGTGCGCCAGCCCTTGCCGTCGATGACCTGCTCGTTGGCGAGCACGGTCTGGTCGACCGGATCCCAGTTGACGACCTGCGTCTTGCGGTAGGCGATGCCCTTTTCGAGCATCTTCAGGAACAGCCACTGGTTCCACTTGTAGTACGTGGGATCGCAGGTGGCGACTTCGCGGCTCCAGTCGATCGCCAGGCCCATGGCCTGGAGCTGGCTCTTCATGTAGGCGATGTTTTCCATCGTCCACGCATGCGGGGGCACGCCATTTTTCAGGGCGGCGTTCTCGGCGGGCAGGCCGAACGCGTCCCAGCCCATGGGCATGAGCACGTTGTAGCCGCTCATGCGCAGGTAGCGCGTGAGCATGTCGTTGATGGTGTAGTTGCGCACGTGGCCCATGTGCAGCTTGCCGCTGGGGTAGGGCAGCATGGAACAGGCGTAGTACTTCTTGCGACTCGCGTCCTCGGTCACGCGGTAGGCATCGGCTGCCGTCCACTGGGCCTGGGCGGCGGACTCGACGTCGGCGGGTTTGTAGCTGGGATTCATTGAGCTTGAAACAGGCTCCCGGCGCCAGAACGGCCGGGGAAGGGTGGATTATCGCGGCTTGGGCAATGGCCCACTTCTCGCGTGCCACAATGTTTTCGAACCAGAAAGGTGCGCATGAACAATAACTGGTGGCGCGGCGCAGTGATCTATCAGATCTACCCGCGCAGCTTCATGGACAGCAACGGGGACGGGATCGGGGACCTGCCGGGCATCACGTCGAAGCTGGAGCACGTGGCCGAACTGGGGGCGGATGCGATCTGGGTGTCGCCCTTTTTCCGCTCCCCGATGAAGGATTTTGGCTACGACGTGGCCGACTATCGTGCCGTCGACCCCATTTTCGGCACCCTGGCCGACTTCGACGCCATGCTCGCTAAAGCGCACCAACTCGGCATCAGGATCATCATCGACCAGGTCTTGTCGCACACCTCGGACCAACACGCGTGGTTCGCGGAGAGCCGGGCCAGCCGGGACAACTCCAAGGCGGACTGGTATGTCTGGGCGGACCCCAAGCCCGACGGCACGCCGCCCACCAACTGGCTTTCGGTCTTCGGCGGCTCGGCCTGGCAGTGGGATTCGCGACGGCGCCAGTACTACCTGCACAGCTTCCTGGCGGAGCAGCCCGACCTCAACTTCCACTCCGAAGCGGTGCAGCAGGCCCTGTTGGGCGAAGTCCGCTTTTGGTGCGAACGCGGTGTGGACGGGTTTCGATTCGACGCCTGTAACCACCAGTTTCACGATGCGTTGTTGCGGGACAACCCTCCGACGCGCGGCGGCCACGTCAGCACGGTGCGGGCGGACAACCCCTATGCCATGCAGGAGCACCTGTACGACAAGAGCCAGCAGGAGAACCTCGGATTCCTGGAAAAGCTGCGCCAGTTGCTGGATCAGTACGGCGCGGCCGCCTTGGGCGAGGTCGGCGACGAGGACGCGCCGCCCGTCATGGCGCAATACACCGAGATGGGCAAGCGCTTGCACCTGGCCTACAGCTTTGCCTTGCTCACGGCCGACCACAGCGGTGCGCTCATCCGCAAGGAAGTCGAGGCGCTGGACAGCGCGCTGGCCAAGACGCAGGGATGGGGCTGCTGGGCGGTCTCCAACCACGACGTGGCGCGCGTGGCGACGCGCTGGAACGACGGCGGCCCGGCCGATGCCCGCCGCAATCGCATGTGGCTGACCTTGCTGCTGTCGCTGCGCGGCAGCGCCAGCGTGTACCAGGGCGAGGAGCTCGGATTTCCCGAAGCTGACGTGCCCTTCGAACTGCTGCAAGACCCCTACGGCCGCGCCTTCTGGCCTGAATTCAAGGGCCGCGACGGATGCCGCACGCCCATGGCCTGGCGTGCCGACGCGCCCCACGGCGGCTTCACCACCGGCACGCCGTGGCTGCCGGTATCGCCGGCACACCTGCCGCTGGCCATCGACGCCCAGTCCAGCGACCCCGGCTCGATGCTGAACTACAGCCGCGCCCTGCTGCGCTGGCGCCGCGGCCAGCCTTTGCTGCGCCTGGGCGACATGGAATTCCTGGACTCGCCCGAGCCGCTGCTGTGGTTCGAGCGCCGCGATGGCAACGCCTCCCTGCAGGCGGTGTTCAACCTGTCCGGCGAGGCGGTGTCGCTGAAACTGCCGCAGATGCTCGAGCCACTGGCGGACACACCCTTCGGCGGCGCAAGATGCGAAGGCAACGTTCTCGCGTTGCCGCCCTGGGGCGTGTTCATGGGAGAGCCTTGATGCTGCCTGATGCCGAAGTCCGCGCCTTGATGCGCGCTGAACATGGCGACCCCTTTGCCGTGCTGGGTCCGCACCGCGACAAGGCGGGCTTCTGGATCCGCGCGCTGATGCCGGGCGCCAGGTCGGTGACCGTGGTGGACGCCGGTTCGGGCACATCGCTGGGCGAATTGACGCGGCAGGGTGAATCCGACCTGCTGGAGGCACACATCGCTTCGACGGACGAGCAACTCAACTACCGCTTCGAGGTCGACTGGGGCACGCACAAGACAGTGCTGGAAGACCCGTACCGCTTTCCGCCCGTGCTGGGCCAAACAGATGTCTGGTTGCTGGCGGAAGGCACGCACTTGCGGCCCTTCGAACGGCTGGGCGCCCATCTGCGCGAGATGGAAGGCGTCCACGGCGTCGCCTTCGCCGTCTGGGCGCCGAACGCCCGACGCGTCTCCGTCGTCGGCGACTTCAACCAGTGGGACGGGCGCCGTCACATGATGCGCTTTCGCCGCGAGTGCGGCGTCTGGGAAATCTTCGCGCCGCACCTCGCGGTCGGCGATGCCTACGAGTACGAGATCCTTTCGTCCCGCGGCGAGGTGCTGCGCAAGGCCGATCCCTTTGGTTTCGCCGCCAAGCTGCGCCCGGAGACGGCCAACGTCGTGCAGCCGCTGCCGCCGCCGGCCAAGGTGCCGGCCGAGCGCGCGCAGGCCAACGGGCGCCATGCGCCGATCAGCATCTACGAAGTGCACCTTGGCTCCTGGCGACGCAAGAACGGCCATGAGTGGCTGACTTATCGCGAATTGGCGGAGTCGCTGGTGCCCTATGCGCGCGACATGGGCTTCACGCACATCGAGCTGCTGCCTGTCAGCGAGCATCCGTTCGACGGCTCGTGGGGTTATCAACCCATCGGCCTGTATGCGCCGACCTCGCGCTTCGGCACCGCCAGCGACTTTCGCGCCTTTGTCGAAGCCGCGCATGACGCCGGGCTCGGCGTGATCCTGGACTGGGTGCCCGCCCACTTTCCGACCGACGCGCACGGGCTGGGCAACTTCGACGGCACCGCGCTCTATGAATACGCCGACCCGCGCGAAGGCTTCCACAATGATTGGCAGACGCTGATCTTCAACTTTGCGCGCACGGAGGTGCGCAACTATCTGGTGGGCAACGCGCTGTACTGGCTGGAGCGCTACGGGGTCGATGGCTTGCGGGTCGACGCGGTCGCCTCGATGCTCTACCGCGACTACAGCCGCCGCGCCGGCGAGTGGGTGCCCAATGCGAAGGGCGGGCGCGAGAACCTGGAGGCCATCGAGTTTTTGCAGCGCATGAACCGCGTGGTGGGCGTCGAGCGGCCCGGCGCGGTGACCCTCGCCGAAGAGTCCACCAGTTTCCCCGGCGTGACGCGTCCGCCCGAGCACAACGGACTGGGCTTTCACTACAAGTGGAACATGGGGTGGATGAACGACACGCTGGCCTACGCGGGCCTGAATCCGGTGTACCGCCAGCACCACCATCAGCAGATCACCTTTGGCCTGATGTACGCCTTCAGCGAGAACTTCGTGCTGCCCTTCTCGCACGACGAAGTGGTGCACGGCAAGGGCTCGATGATCGGGCGGATGCCCGGCGACACCTGGCAGAAGTTCGCGGGGCTGCGCAACCTGTACGGCTACTTGTGGGCTTATCCGGGCAAGAAGCTGCTCTTCATGGGCTGCGAGTTCGCCCAATACGCCGAATGGAACGCCGACCGCAGCCTGGACTGGCACTTGCTTGCGGATGCTGCGCACCAAGGCATGCAGCGCCTGGTGCGCGACCTGAACAAGGTGTACAGCCACTTTCCCGCCTTGCATGACCTGGACTGCGAACCCGATGGCTTCGAGTGGATCAGCCACAACGACTCGGCGCAGTCGGTGTTCGCTTTCGTCCGGCGGGCGCGGGACGGTAGCTTCGTCGTGGCGGTGTGCAACTTCACGCCGGTGGTGCGACAGGGTTACCGGCTGGGGGTTCCTTCTGTCGGGTCGTACCGGGAGATCATCAACACGGACAACCCGGTCTACGGGGGAAGCGGTGTGGGCAATGGCGTGGTGGAGAGTGAGGCGGTGAGTTCGCACGGATGGGAGCAGTCGCTCGTGATGACGGTGCCGCCGCTTGCAACCGTGATGTGGACGCTGGCGTGAGGGCTCGGCGGTTGTCTCTTCGAAAGGGCGAGCCGGCCGGCGCCTGACCTCAACACGGCCAATCGTTCCCACCATGCTGAGCGACGGCAATCCATTCCCCTTGGGCGCCACCTGCGGTCCCGACGGCGTCAACTTCGCGCTCGCTGCGCCCACTGCCACCGCAGTCGAACTCTGCATCTTCGACCCCACCGGCGCCCACGAACAGCAACGCATCAAGCTTCCCCAATGCACGAATGGCGTCTGGCACGGCCGGCTCCCAAGTGCGCGGCCCGGCCTTGTCTACGGCTGGCGCGTCCACGGCCCCTGGTCGCCACATGAAGGCCAGCGATTCAATTCATCGAAGGTCCTGCTCGACCCTTACGCCAAGGAGATCGTCGGCGAATACCAGGGCGAAGACCTCTTCCTCGGCCACGACCCCTCGAACCCGGAACGCCGCGATCCGCGCGACAACGCCTCCGTCGCCCTCAAGGCACGCGTCACCGCCGCGCTGCCGTCCGCCGGCCATGCGCGCCCGCGCATCGACCCCAGCCACAGGGTTCTGTACGAACTCCACGTCGGCGGCCACACCCAACTGCACCCCGACGTGCCGCCCGCGTTGCGCGGCACTTTCGCGGGCCTTGCCGAGCCCGCCGTGCTCGACCACCTGCAGCGCGTTGGCGTCACCACCCTCAGCCTGATGCCGGTCCAGCAGCGTGCCGACGAAGTCCGCCTGCTCAACATGGGCCTTCGCAACTACTGGGGCTACAGCCCCATTGGCTGGTTCGCGCCCGAATCACGTTACTGGAGCGGCCGCGCGGGCACCACGCCCGCCAGCGAGTTCCGCGCGCTGGCCGATGCGGTGCATGCACGGGGCATGGAACTGGTGATCGACGTCGTCTTCAACCATAGCGCCGAGACCGACGAACTCGGGCCGACGCTGAGCCTGCGCGGCATCGACAACGCGCTCTACTACCACCTGCGCCCCGACGACCCCGCGCTCTATCAGAACTGGACGGGCTGCGGCAACTGCCTGAACCTGGCCGAGCCCCGCGTGGTGCAACTGGTGATGGACAGCTTGCGCCATTGGGTCGACGAACTCGGCGTCGATGGCTTCCGCTTCGACCTGGCCCCCATCCTGGCCCGCCGGGCGGGCGGCGATTTCGATCCGCACGCACCGCTGCTGACGGCCATGGCGCAAGACCCGACCCTCGCCCGCGCCCTGTTCATCGCCGAACCGTGGGACATCGGCCCCGGTGGCTACCGCCTGGGCGAGTTTCCACCGGGCTGGCTCGAATGGAACGACCGCTTTCGCGACACGCAACGCGGCTTCTGGCTGCACCGGAGCGTGGGCATCGGCGAATTCGCGAACCGGTTCACCGCGTCCAGCGATGACTTCCGTCGCCACGGCCGCGCGCCGACCGCCAGCGTCAACTTCATCACCGCGCACGACGGCTTCACCCTGCGCGACCTGGTGAGCTACAACGAGCGCCACAACTTCGCCAACGGCGAGCAGGGCCGCGACGGCCACAGCCACAACCTCAGCCGCAACTTCGGTGTCGAGGGCGAGACCGACGATGCCGAGGTGCTTGCCAAGCGCAGCCGCTTCCAGCGCGTGCTGCTGGCGGCCCTGCTGCTGTCGCAAGGCACGCCCATGCTGCTGGCGGGCGACGAGCTCGGCCACAGCCAGCGCGGCAACAACAACGCCTATTGCCAGGACAACGACATCACCTGGCTGGCGTGGGCGAAAGCCGATGCCAGCCTCACCACTTTTGTGGCGGACGTGCTCGCGCTGCGCCGCGAAGCCGCGCCGCTTCGAAGTGCGAAGTGGTGGCCCGCATCGCCAGCCACTGATGCGCCGGCCCTGCGCTGGCTGGCACCAGAAGGCCGCACGATGACGACCGAAGACTGGGAACGCGGCGACCGGCACGCCATGGCCATCCTGTTCGACGCACCGGCGCCGGCCACCCGATGGCTGGTGCTGGTCAATGCGGAAGACCGCGCCCTGGACTTCAACCTGCCCCCCGGCCAATGGACGCGCCGCCTGGCGAGCCACGTCGACGAAACCAGCGAATCCACCGGTGCAGCCCCCGGCACAAGCTGGCGCCTGCCGCCCGCAAGCCTCTGGATTGCAAAAACATAGGAGCCAAGCGGCTCGCGGGGTGCTAGGCTGATCGCCGGGAAAATCAACCGGAGGCAAAGATGGCAGACAACACACCAACGACCCTGCAGGCGCATCAACTCGTTCGCCGCACCATCGCACTCGTTCTGGCCGGCGGCCGGGGATCGCGGCTCAAACAGCTGACCGATCGACGCGCCAAGCCAGCCGTGTACTTCGGTGGCAAGTTCCGCATCATCGACTTCGCGCTGTCGAACTGCCTGAACTCCGGCATCCGGCGCATGGCGGTGGTGACGCAGTACAAGTCGCACTCGCTGATGCGGCACCTGCAGCGCGGCTGGAGCTTCCTGCGCGCCGAACTCAACGAGATGGTCGACGTGCTCCCGGCGCAGCAGCGCGTGGGCGACGAGCACTGGTACCGCGGCACGGCCGACGCGGTCTATCAGAACCTGGACATCATCCAGACGCGCTCCACGCCGCACGACTACGTCGTCGTGCTGGCGGGCGACCACGTCTACAAGATGGACTACTCCGTCATGCTGGTCGACCACGTCGCCCACGGGCGAGGCTGCACGGTGGGCTGCATCGAGGTGCCGCGCATGGAAGCCGTCGCCTTCGGCGTGATGGACGTCGACGAAGACCGCAACATCACCGAATTCCTGGAAAAGCCGGCCGACCCGCCGTCCATGCCCGGCAAGCCCGACGTGGCGCTGGCCAGCATGGGCATCTACATCTTCGACTCCGAGTATCTCTACCAGCTGCTGGAAGAGGACAACCTCAACCCCGATTCGAGCCACGATTTCGGCAAGGACATCATCCCGCGTGCGGTGGCGTCGAGCCGTGCGGTGGCGCATCCGTTCGGCATGTCCTGCGTCACGCGGGCACGCCGCGGCGCCGACGCGCCGGCCTACTGGCGCGACGTGGGCACGATTGATGCATTCTGGGCTGCCAACCTCGATCTGGCTTCGATTACTCCCGAACTCGACATCTATGACACCGATTGGCCCATCTGGACTTACCAGCGGCAACTGCCGCCGGCCAAGTTCGTGCTCGATCGCGACGGCAAGCACGGCATGACGGTCAACACCATTGTCTCGGGCGGCTGCATCGTCTCGGGCTCCAAGGTGAGCGATTCGGTGCTGTTCTCGGGCGTGCGGGTGCATTCCTTCTGCGACATCAATCAGGCGGTGCTCCTGCCGGATGTGGAAGTCGGCCGTGCCGCCCGGCTCAAGCGCGTGGTGATCGACCGCGGCTGCGTGATTCCTGACGAAATGGTGATCGGTGAAGATCCCGTGGCCGATGCCGCGCGCTTCGAGCGCACGGAGGGCGGCGTGGTCCTCGTCACCCGCGAAATGTTGAAGCGTTTGACGTAGGCCGATGCGAATATTGCAAGTCAGCGCCGAACTTTTCCCCCTGCTCAAGACTGGCGGCCTGGCGGACATCGCAGGTGCGCTGCCTCTCGCGCTCATGGCCGCTGACCAGGACGTGCGGGTGCTGCTGCCCGGCTTTCCGGCCATCGTGGCCGGCGTCGCGGACAGCGTACTGGTGGCCGAATTCGGTGCGCCGTGGGGCGAGCGGGTGCATTTGCGCTTCGGCCGTATCGCCATTTCCGGCACGACGGACATTCCCGCCTATTGGATCGATGCGCCGGCGCTGTACGACCGGCCCGGCAATCCCTACGAGGATGCATCGCGCCACCCCTATGCCGACAACCACCGGCGCTTTGCGCTGCTGGGCTGGGCGGCCGCCCTCCTGGCACGGGGGCTCGATCCGCAGTGGCAACCCGAGATGGTGCATGCGCACGATTGGCACGCCGCACTGGCGCCGGCCTACATGGCGTTTGCGCCCCCCAACGGTCGCCCGCGGGTGGGCAGCGTGTTCACGGTGCACAACCTGGCGTACCAAGGCCTGTTTGCGCCCTGGCACTTCGCCGAACTGGGACTGCCGTCCGCCGCCTTCGGCGTGAACGGACTCGAATACCACGGACAGCTCTCCTTCATGAAAGGCGGGCTGTGCTTTGCCGACCGCATCACGACCGTGAGCCCGACCTATGCGCGCGAGATCCAGACGCCCGAGCAAGGCTGCGGCCTCGATGGCTTGCTGCGCAGCCGCGCGGGGGTGCTCACCGGCATCCTCAACGCCGTCGACGACCAGGTCTGGAATCCCGCCACCGACAGCCTGATTCCCCATCACTACGACGTGAAGCGATTGCCCGGCAAGGCGCGTTGCAAGGCCGCGTTGCAGGATGAGCTGGGATTGGCGCCGCTCGCCGATGCACCGGTGTTCGTGGTCGTGAGCCGGTTGACCGAACAAAAAGGCCTGCACCTGGTGCTGGAAGGGCTCGATGGCCTGGTGGCGCAAGGTGGCCAGCTGGCCCTGCTCGGCAGCGGCGACGCCTGGCTCGAAAACGCGTTCCGCGACCGGGCTGCCGCCAATCCGCAATCGATCAGCGTGACCCTGGGCTACAGCGAACCACTGGCGCATCGGCTGTTCGGCGGTGGCGACGTAACCGTCGTTCCCTCGCTCTTCGAGCCTTGCGGCCTGACGCAGATGTACGGCCTCAAGTACGGCAGCCTGCCGCTGGTGCACCGCATCGGAGGCCTGGCCGACACCGTGGTGGACACCACCTTCGAAGACATGGCCAGCGGCGAAGCCACCGGCTTTTGCTTCGACACCTTCAATGCCGCCAACTATGCGCGCGCGATGCGCCGCGCCTTCGCGGTCTACCGGCGCCCCACCGACTGGAAGGCGGTGCGCGCCAACGCCATGCGCCGCCCGGCCGACTGGGGGAGCGCCGCATCCCGTTACATCGAGGTCTATGGCCAGGCACTCGCCTGAGCCGGCGCCTTCGGAACCCAAGCTTCGCACCATGACCATCGAAGATTTCAAATACGACCACCCCGATCGCGACGTTGCAGCCTTCAAGCTCGCCGTCGCGAACAAGCTCATCTACGCCGTCGGCAAGGACCCGGTCGCCGCCAGCCAGGACGACTGGCTGCATGCCACGGCCCTGGCGGTGCGTGACCAGCTCGTCGAGCGCTGGATGGCGACCACGCGTGCCCAGTACTCGCAGAAGCTCAAGCGCGTGTACTACCTGTCGATGGAATTCCTCATCGGGCGCACCTTCACCAATGCGCTGCTCGCGCTGGAACTGCAGGCCACCGTCAAGCAGGCGCTGGCAGACTTCGGCGTCGACATCGATGCGCTGGCCGAGCGCGAACCCGACGCGGCGCTGGGCAACGGCGGCCTGGGCCGGCTTGCAGCCTGCTTTCTCGATTCGATGGCGACCCTGGGCGTGCCGGGCATGGGTTATGGCATCCGGTATGAATACGGCATGTTCCGCCAGCGCATCGTCGACGGCCAGCAGGTGGAGACGCCCGACTACTGGCTCACGCGCGGCAATCCCTGGGAATTCCAGCGGCCTGAAGTCACCTACCGCGTGCGCTTTGGTGGCCACGTGCAGCGCCCGCAAGGCAAGGGTGCACCTTACGGCGCCGCGCGCTGGGTCGACACGCACGATGTGCAGGCCGTGGCCTACGACACCATCATTCCAGGCTACGGCACGCAGGCGACCAACACGCTGCGCCTGTGGTCGGCGCGCGCCACCGAGGAGATTGATCTCTCGGCCTTCAACCGCGGCAACTACATGCAGGCGGTGGAGAGCAAGAACCATTCGGAGAACGTCTCGCGCGTGCTCTACCCGGACGACTCAACGCCTTCGGGGCGCGAGCTGCGCCTGCATCAGGAATATTTCTTCGTCAGCGCCAGCGTGCAGGACCTGATCCGCCGCTACCTGCGCAACCACACCAGCTTCGACGACCTGCCCGACCAAGTCAGCATCCATCTGAACGACACGCACCCGGTGCTTGCCGTGCCGGAGTTGATGCGCCTGCTGATCGACGAACACGACCTGCCGTGGGACACCGCCTGGGCCCACACGCAGAAGGTCTTCAGCTACACCAACCACACCTTGATGCACGAGGCGCTGGAAACGTGGCCGGTCGAGATGTTCGGCCGCGTGCTGCCGCGGCACCTGCAGATCCTGTTCGACATCAACACGAAGTTCTTGGCGGCCGTGACGCAGGAGCACGGCCACGACGTCGAGCTGATGCGGCGCCTGTCGTTGATCGACGAATCGGGCGAGCGCCGGGTGCGCATGGCCTACGTGGCGGTGCTGGCCAGCCATTCGATCAACGGCGTGTCGGGGCTGCATTCGGAGCTGATGAAGCAATCGATCTTTTCCGACTTCGCCAAGCTCTACCCCGATCGCTTCAACAACAAGACCAATGGCGTGACGCCACGCCGCTGGCTGGCGCAGGCCAATCCGCCGCTGGCGAAGCTGCTGGACGCGCGCATCGGCCGCGGCTGGCGGCGCGACCTGAACCAGCTCGAAGCCCTGCGGCACATGGCCGAGCAGCCGACCTTCGTGCGCGCCTTCCGCCACGCCAAGCGGGAGAACAAGCTGCGCTTGGCCAACTGGATCGAGCAGCACCTGAACCTGACCGTGGACACCGACGCGCTGTTCGACGTGCAGGTCAAGCGCATGCACGAATACAAGCGGCAGCTGCTCAACGTGCTGCACGTCATCACGCGCTACCACCGCATCCTTGAAGCGCCCGAAGCCGGCCACGTGCCGCGCGTGGTCGTGTTCGCCGGCAAGGCGGCATCGGCGTATCACATGGCCAAGATGGTGATCCGGCTCATCAACGACGTGGCCGCGGTCATCAACAACGACGAGCGCGTGGGCAAGTTGCTCAAGGTGGTGTTCCTGCCCAACTACAGCGTGAGCCTGGCCGAGGTGATCATGCCGGCAGCGGACTTGTCGGAACAGATCTCGACGGCCGGCACCGAGGCATCGGGCACCGGCAACATGAAGTTCGCGCTGAACGGCGCATTGACGATCGGCACGCTGGACGGCGCCAACGTCGAGATGCGCGAGGCCGTGGGACCGGAGAACATCTTCATCTTCGGCAACACCACGCCGCAGGTGGCTGACATTCGCGCCAGCGGCTACCAACCACGCGAGATCTACGACGCCAATCCGGAGCTGCAGAACACGCTCGACAGCATCCGCGATGGCGAGTTCTCGCACGGTGAAACCTCGCGCTATCACGAGATCTACGAGGCGCTGATGAGCTGGGGCGACCATTACCTGCTGCTGGCCGACTACGAGAGTTATGTCGAGGCGCAGGACAAGGTCGATGCGCTGTACCGCAACCCGGATGCGTGGACGCGGATGGCGATCCTCAACGTGGCCGGCATGGGCGCGTTCTCGTCGGACCGGACGATTGCCCAGTACGCGCATGAGATCTGGCATACCAGGCCTGTCTCGCTGAACTGAATCCTTCCCCGACCGGCCGGCGGTTGATGGGCGCCGCGGCACGGCGCGAGCGCCGCTCGGCGATGTGCACTCGTTCGCCAGCGCCGCTGGTTCTCGAACGGCGTCGTCCCTCGCCTGCGCGCGACCGCGCTGCACACTAATTCACATTCTTCGCCAACGACCCGCCTACTCGGACCGGGTCGCACCCGAACTCGGAAATTTCCGAAGGGCACGCACTACTCCGCCTGCATTCATCCAAGGGCCTGAAGCGTCCAATTAACGGTTGAGAAACAAACGTTGCTGCTGGAGAACGCGCAACCGTTGTTTTACGCATGGGATCGGTTCGCGAGAGCGGCAGCAACAGGAGTTTTTATGGCGGCAGTGATGGTTGAAGGTCGGGGCGCACAGGTAGTGCAGGCACCCGTTGTCTACGACGAGCAGGACACCTTGCTGGGGGCGGTGCGCTGGTTGTGTGCGCATCATGGCGTTGCACTCAGCGAAGCCGCCTTGCGCGCCGGGCTGCCACGTGGCGGGCGACTCTCGCCCACGCTGGCCTTGCGCATCATGGAGCAGGCCGGCATCGGCGCGGGATGGGTCAAGCGCGACATCGGCGGCCTGCTGTCCCACCTCTTTCCCATCGCCGTGATGCGCAAGGACGGCGGTGCGTGCATCCTCACTGCGCGCCACGGCAGTGGCGACTCCGCGACCTACGAGGTCGTCTTCCCGGACGCCGGCGACGGCAGCTCGACGCTCGGCGTCGAGGAGATGAACGAGTTGTACGCGGGGCATGCGCTGCTGGCCAAGCCACGCGCGCGGCTGGACGACCGCGCCGGATCGACGCTCGAGCACACCGAAGGCCACTGGCTGTTTTCCACGCTGTGGCGCTATCGCCGCTACTACGCCAGCGCGGCACTGGCAGCGCTGCTGATCAACGTCCTGACGCTTGCCAGCACCTTCTTCACGATGAACGTGTATGACCGCGTGGTGCCGAACCAGGCCTATGCCACGCTGTGGTCGCTGGCCATCGGCGTCGTCGTCGCGATGGTGTTCGAAACCGTCGCGCGCCACGTGCGCTCGCACCTGGTCGACGTGGCCGGCAAGAAGGCCGACCTGATTCTCGGCGCCATGCTGTTTCGCAAGGTGCTGTCGACGCGCATGGAGTTCAAGTCGAAATCGGCTGGCTCGTCCGCCAACCAGCTGCGCGAGTTCGAGTCGGTGCGCGACTTCGTGACCTCGGCCACGATTGCGACGCTCTCCGACCTGCCCTTCGTGCTGCTCTTCGTCGGCATCATCTTTCTCATCGGCGGACCGCTGGCCCTGGTGCCCTTGCTGGCGATTCCGATCATCATCGTGCTGAGCGTCGCCATCCAGTGGCCGCTGGCGCGCGTGATGCAGGAAAACCTGCGCGAAAGCTCGCTCAA
Source organism: Variovorax brevis (assembly GCF_030317105.1). Lineage (GTDB taxonomy): Bacteria > Pseudomonadota > Gammaproteobacteria > Burkholderiales > Burkholderiaceae_C > Variovorax > Variovorax brevis. Next base: position 339,655 of record NZ_JASZYG010000008.1, on the reverse strand, counting down.
GCAAGGCCTGCTGATCGAAGCGATCGAAGGACTCGAGTCGCTCAAGGCGGCGCGGGGTGAAGGCGTCATGCAGCAGAAGTGGGAAAGCTTCAGCGCGCTGTCCGCAACGAGCTCGATGAAGTCCCGTGCGCTGTCGAGCCTGACGGTGAACCTGGTCACCTTGATCCAGCAGTTGCAGACGGTGATCCTTGTCGTCTGGGGCGTCTACCTGATCCATGCCGGCGAACTGACCCAGGGCGCGCTGTTCGGCGTGGTGATGCTCGCCGGCCGTGCGACCTCGCCGCTGGCGGCTGTGGTCGGTCTGGCCATCCGCTTCCAGCAGGCCAAGACCGCCATGCGTTCGCTGGGCCAGATCATGGCGCAGCCGCAGGAACGGTCGCCGGATCGGCGCTACCTTGCGAAGCCCGAATTCCGCGGCGCGGTCACGCTGAAGAAGATCGGATTTTCGTACCCGGCGCCTCCGATGCAGCCGGCGCCCACGGTGCTGCAGGACATCAACCTGGATTTCAAGCCGGGCGAGCGCGTTGCGCTGCTGGGCAACATCGGCTGCGGCAAATCGACGCTGCTGCGCATCATGGCGTCGATGTACCAGCCAACCAGCGGGCAGGTGCTGATGGATGGCATCGACGTCGTACAGATCGATCCGGCGGACGTGCGCGCGGCCGTCGGCCTGCTGTCGCAGGATGCACGCCTCTTTCACGGCACGCTCAAGGACAACGTCATCATCGGCAATCCGGCCACCACGACGGAGCAGTTCCTCTACATCGCCAAGCTGACGGGCATCGACGCCATTGCGGCGCGACATCCGCGCGGCTACGACATGCCGATCGGCGAGGCGGGCCAGGGCCTGTCGGGCGGCCAGCGCCAGCTCGTCGCGCTCGCACGCTGCCTGCTGCTTCGCCCGCGCGTCCTGCTGATGGACGAACCGACCAGCTCGATGGACCTGCAGACCGAACGCTTCTTCCTCGAGAAGATGGCGGTCGCCACGCGTGGCCAGACGCTCATCGTGGCGACGCACCGGCTGTCGGTGCTCAACTTGGTGGACCGCATCATCGTGATGGACACCGAAGGCAAGGTGACGGCAAACGGGCCCAAGGATGCTGTGCTGGCGAGCCTTCGCGGCACGAGCCCGGCGAGCGTGGCCGGGGCTACTGCATGAGCTGACAGAGCACACTGAATGCGCACCGGTTGGCCGGTGCGCATCGACTTTTCCGACGAGCCAGGCCGCTGCGTTTTGAACCGCAGCGGCCTGGCTTTTTTTTGTTTGCCGTGCCTCTGGTGAGCAGCGCATAGGTCGCCGGGGCGAGTTTGCGGCTAGGGGCGGTGGGAGCCTTGCCCCTGTTTTGACGTGAGACACAGGGGCCTGAAGTCCGCGCCCGATGCCAAATGGCTGGAGTGCCGCGCGGCGGCTGACAGACACAGGGCTTGCGCGGCGCGGTTGGCGTAGCGCTTGGGTTTTGCCGCTCAGCACCTTTGCGACAGTGATCCCACCGGCAGTGCCGCACATCGTCTCTTGCCCCGAGGCGTTCCTGATATCCCGCGCATTGGCCGGGAACACAGTGCGGCCGCGGCGCCAGAGTTCAGCGCTGATCACACCGGCCGTTCGACCCTGGTCACCGAGCGATTGCCGTGTCCGTGTGATCGTCTCGCGACGCGGGATTGCGCGGATTCGCCTTGACCTTGAATCAGGCGCCGTGGCTCGGTCGGATGGTGTCAATCCGTTCAAGCCCACTCCGCGAAGACCATGCAGACTCACCGCCGATCAAATCGCGACGACTCGCTGGCGGCTGTCTTGGCCGCTGCCGTCTTCGCCTCATGCCATGCACATGCAAATTCGCGACTTGAACGCCGCCGACCTGGAGGCCGTCTACGACCTCTTGCGTGACACGGGTTGGCAACACAGGCGCGGCACGCGCGATGAATTCGAGTTGCTCGTCGCTGCGAGCCAGCGTGCCGCTGTCGCGGTCGCGTCCGCCGAGGAAGTCATCGGATTTGCGAGGGCGTTCACTGACGGGCTTTGCATCGGCTACCCTTCCATTGTGGCGGTAGCGCTACCTTCCAGCGCAAAGGCATCGGCAGTGCTCTCATGCGGCATGTCATGAGCACGAATCGGAGGATCACATGGGTGTTGAGGGCTGGCCGAGATGGCGCTGAGGAGTTCTTCCAGTCGCTCGATTGCTGCTTCCACAATCGCCATGAAGCGGCCCAGTACATCAAGAGGTGTGTAACTGGCGCGGGGCACGACACGACCCAGCATCGTGGACTTTGCACGCCAGCCGTCACATTAAGAAATCCGCCTGACGCGACCGCGTGCGCCCTGCGCACCCAAACGCCTCGGTCTTTGGCGCGACTGCTTCAACTTTGACGCTCGGCTGGCGCGAAGGACGAGCCCCGAGCAGGCGAGCAGGGCGGCGCCGGTTAAGTCACCGACGTGGCCCTCTTTGCGGATCCGCCGCCTCGCCCGAGTTTCCATTCAATCGGAAGCGCTCGCCCACTGCGTGAATGCCAACTGGGCACCACTGAGCCGCGCTCGTGGCGCTTGGGCACCTTGAAGAACAGGCCTGCTTTCTCTGCTGAACACAGGTCGCCGAATTCGTCGATGACTACCCGCTTCGGCCCGCGCACTGCCGACGAGGTACTCACTCCGATCACGACCGCCCTGGCGCGGTCGAAGAACACAAGCCCGGGGATGCGGCCAAATCAATCGAAGGCCTCGCGAAGACCGGAGCGGCGTTGCGTCTTCGTCGGAGCGTCGGAGACGCTCGACAAAGCTCTCGCCGCCACAGCCCATCGTCGCCACCAGCGCCAACGCAAGCGGAGGATCGCGGCGCCCGCCAGACAAGGGTGAAGTGGGCCCGCATCCGCTGCCACGACGCGTCTCGAATCGCTCCAACGGCTGGCACTCCTCAGCCGGCCACGCACGCACCGGCCGGAACGAGCCGCCACTGCTGCTTTCTCGAATCTCGCGAAAGAGCAAGGCGCTGGAATTTATCAGGCGGCGTACTCAATGCTTCATGCAAATAACTTTTCCCTTTTATGGAATCGACAAAGCCGCACCTTCACTTGTAAGTCGCAGAACGCAAATTGAAAAATCATCAATTAATCGACTCGTCCAATTCGCCAAATTCCGGAATGCGCCCAAAAATTTGCGCGTCATGTCAAAAGAGGAAATAGCAAAATCGCACAGATGACGATAAAACATGCAACACCAATGGCGAATATTTTCACGATTCGAGGCGATCAGTGTTCCTGTCGTCTGATTTGAAAGCGACAAAATTCATGAGTCGATTTGAGCGACGCTGGGTGCATCCTGGCGACTGAAAAAGACAGATTCAAGGCTTTTGCCCCTCACAACTTCGCTGCTGGCCATGGATCAATCCTCACCAAGCACGCCCTATTGCCTGCGGCAAGCGCCCCCCAAATCGACAAAAGCCGAGCGTGGTGCCCCGCATCGAATCCGGGCACGGGCCGACCCGCGAACCGCGCAATATTTCACGCCCATTTCCCACCACCCGCCAACTCGGACCGGAATGCACCCCAACTCAGAAATTTCCGAGCCCCGCGCAGTACTCCGCCTGCATTCGGATGTCGCCTGAAAGTTTCCAATTGACATTCTGGAAATGAATGTTGCTGCTGCTGGGGAGCGCACAACCTTTGTTTCGCACATCGGATGGTTCGCGCAAGCGTCAACAGGAGTTTTTATGGCGGCAGAAATGGTTAAAGGTCGGGGCGTGCAGTCAATGCATGCGCCCGTAGCGCATGACAGGCAGGACACCTTGATGGGGGCAGTTCGCCGGTTGTGTGCTCGTCATGGCGTGCTCGGCGCAGCCGGGTGCCATGGCGTGAATGCCGCGCAAGTTTCGCTTGTTGCCTGGGGCGCGAGCGAAGCCAACGGGGTATCCGCATGAGCCGCAAGTCAAAGAACGACGTCAACGCCACCACGGCGCCCTCCGCGAACTCGCAGACGGAGTCGTCCCTCGGTGAAGACCACACCAACAACAGCGCGGCAAACGAGCCGAAGCTTGAAGCGGGCACCGCGCCTTTCAGCAAGAAAGAACTGAGCCGCAGGGGAGCGTCCAATGGCCAGGCACGCACGGAAGATCTCGCCTTCATGCAGGACCTTCGCGAAGCCATGCTGGTTCAAAAGACGCCCGGCAGCATGCTGGTGCTGTACCTGATTGCGGGCATCGTGACGGTGGGGCTGGGATGGGCGCATTTCGCCAAGGTGGAAGAAATCACCCAAGGCGAAGCCCGCATCATTCCGGCGAGCCGCGAGCAAGTCATCCAGAGCCTGGAGGGCGGCATCCTGGCGTCGATGAACGTCCGCGAGGGCGACATCGTCGAGCGGGGGCAAGTGCTGCTCGAGATCGACCCGACGCGCGCCGGTGCGTCTTATCGCGAAGGCTTGTCCAAGGTGCTGGGGCTCAAGGCCTCGGTGGTCCGCCTGCGCGCAGAGGCCTATCAACAGCCGCTGACCTTCCCGCCGGAAGTCCTGGCGGTGCCTTCGATCGTGCGTGACGAGACGCAGGCTTTCAACGCACGTCGCCAGACGCTGCAAGAGAGCGTGCAGGCGCTGCAACGCAGCCTGCAACTGGCCGAGCGCGAGATCTCGCTGTCGGAGCCCCTGTCGCAGCGCGGCCTGATGTCGGAAGTGGAAATCCTGCGCATGAAGCGACAGGCCAACGAGTTCCGCCTGCAAATCGCGGAGCGCCAGAACAAGTTCCGTGCAGACGCCAACGCCGAGCTGACCCGCCTTGAAAGCGAACTGGCCCAGTCCAAGGAAAACGTCGGCGCGCGCGAAGACATCATGAAGCGCACGACCATCAAGGCGCCTGTCAGGGGCACCGTGAAGAACATCCGCGTGACCACGATTGGCGGCGTGATCCAGCAAGGCGCCGACATCATGGAAATCGTGCCGCTCGAAGGCCAGCTCCTGGTCGAGGCAAAGATCCGCCCGTCGGACGTTGCCTTCGTTCGGCCGCAATTGCCTGCGACCGTCAAGATCTCGGCGTACGACTACTCCATCTATGGCGGCCTGCATGGCACGGTGGAGCATCTGAGCCCGGACACGCTGAAGGACGAGGACAAGTCGCGCCAAGGCAAGGGCGACAGCTCCTACTACCGCCTGTTGGTGCGCACCGACAAGGCATCGCTGAGCGCCGGCGGCAAGGAGTTCCCCATCATGCCCGGCATGACCGCGACGGTCGAAGTGCGCACGGGCGAAAAAACGGTCCTGAGCTACCTGCTCAAGCCCGTGATGAAGGCGCGCGAAGCGTTCCGGGAGAGATAAGAATGAAACAAGATCAGACGATCAAACGACGATCGAGCGCCATGCGCCGATTCGTCGTCGGGGCCAGCATGGCGCTCATGGCTTTCACGAGCGTTGGCGCCTTGGCGCAGCAAGCCCCCAAGCGCAACGCATCGCAGGATGCGTTCGGCATGGCCGCCGATTTGATTCCCATGGATGACAACGGCAAGCGGGTATTGGGAATCCTCGGCGTACTGCATGGACGTGCGGTAGCCGACGGCGTGCCCATGCTCGAAGCAGAGTTGACGACCGCAGAAGCGGCCAACGCAGCCACCCAGGCGTTTGAAGCCGAATTCGCCGGCGCGGACGAAGACGAGACCGCACCGGCAGCCCCCAGGACCGTTCAGGCCCTCGAACGCCAGTCCGCAGCCATTGATGCAGCCAAGATCGCGCAAGTAGCCCCCAGCACGGCCCAAGCGATCGAAACCAGCGTCAACTACATGGACGAAGGCGAGAAGGCGTGGTCGGCCCCCAGCACGACCCAGGCCATCAAAGCCAAGCCCACCCCCATCGACGCAGGCAAGATCGCCCAAGCAGCCCCCAGCACGGCCCAGGCGATTGAAACCAGGCAGCGCAATGACATGGACGAAGCCGAAAAAACCTGGTCGGCGCCCAGCACGACTCAGGCCGTCAAAGCCAAGCCCATCACCATCGACGCAGGCAAATTCGCCCAGGCAGGCCCCAGCACGGCCCAGGCGATTGAAACCAGGCGCAATGACATGGACGAAGCCGAGAAAGCTTGGTCGGCCCCCAGCCCGACCCAAGCCGTAAAAGCCAAGCCCATCGCCATTGATGCAAGCAAGATCGCCCCGGCAGCCCCCAGCACAGCCCAAGCGATCGAAGCCAGGCGCAATGACATGGACGAAGCCGAGAAAACCTGGTCAGCCCCCAGCACGACCCAGGCCGCCAAAGCCAAGCCCACCGCCATTGATGCAAGCAAGATCGCCCAGGCAGCCCCCAGCACGGCCCAGGCGATTGAAACCTGGCGCAATGACAAGGACGAAGGCGAGAAAGCTTGGTCGGCCCCCAGCACGACCCAGGCCATCAAAGCCAAGCCCACCACCATCGACGCAGGCAAGATCGCCCAGGCAGCCCCCAGCACGGCCCAGGCGATTGAAACCCGGCTCACAAGTGTGGCGTCAGGCAAAGACGCCCGGACGGCCCCCAGCACCGTCCAGACCGCGGACGCTCAGCAGCGCACCAGCGTGAGTGCACGCGAAAGCGCTTGGGCGGCCCCGGGCGTCGACGCGGAAGCGCCTTCGCCTGGTGATACGACTGTTGCTGCAGCCAGGGAAGGCCCGGAAGGCGGCTCCACGCCGTCGGACGGCTCCGAAAGCTCGCGCTTCGTCGAGGAGTTGGTGCAGAAGGCACTGGCCACAAGCCCTGCGATCCGTGAAGCCCGCGCCAACTGGCAGGCTTCGGCGGAAGACATCAACCAGACCAAAGGGCAGCGTTGGCCGCAGGTCCAGGTGGGCGTGGCGTCGCCGACGGCGAATTTCGGAAGTGGATCCGCCAATTCACCCACCAGCGCCGGCGCCAACATCAGCGTGACGACGCCAGTGTTCGACTGGGGCCGGCTGTCGAGCACCATCGCCAGCCAAACGGAGAAATCCAAAGCCGTGCGGGAGGGCCTGGAGCAAGTGCGCCAGGGTGTTGCCTACGAAACCACCGCCGCATTGATCGAGCTGCGGCGCTATCGAAAGGAACTGGAACTGAGCCAGGCCTACGTGAAGCGCATGGACCAATTGGTCACGATGCTGAGCCAGATCACCGAGAGCGACCGCGGCCGCGCGAGCGAGTTGACGCAGGCCCGTGCACGGCGCCTGCAGGCGATTGCAAGTCGCGACCAGATCGCTGCAAAAATGCGGGAAACGCAGGTCACCCTGGCCAAGCTCGTCGGCGAAGAGGTGCAACTGCCCGCCAACATGAAGTGGGGCACGGGCGTCACCGATTTGCAGATGGCTCTTTCTTCGGCTACGGAGCACCCCGCCGTGCGGCAAGCACGCGCCGAAGCGAAATCCGCCGGCCTGTATGCGGACGCCGTGAAGGCCTCGCGCTTGCCGCAGGTGAACTGGGTTGTCTCCAAGACAACGCAGACCGATGGCTACGGAAACCGCCAGCCATGGTCGACCAACCTGGCGCTGCAATGGAATGTGTTCCAGGGCGGCTCGAGCGTGGCGGCACAGCGGGCGGCCTACGAGCGCGCCAACGCCGGTGAAGAGAAGGCGAATGCTGCGTCACGCGACCTGGAGTACCGCTTGCGCACTGCGGCCGAACAGCGCGATGCAGCAGCGAGCCGGGCGTCGGAGTACACGTCGCTGATCAAGGAGACGGATCGTGTGCGAGGCATCTTCTTCGAGCAGTGGTACCACCTTGGCAAGCGCACTTTGCTGGACGTGCTCATTGCCGAGAATGACCACTACAACAACCAGATTGCCCAGGTGAACAACCGCTTTGACGCACAGGCGGCCGACCTTCGCATCCGCGCCGACTCGGCCATGCTGCTGCCCTCGCTACCGGCGGAGCCCGCACCCGGGAAGGCTTTTGACCTCAGGGCGATGGCCTCCGGAATCCTGGGTCCCAAGTAAACGGCCAAGTACAGCCAAAGCCGCGGCGCAACCAATGCGCCGCGGCTTTTTTTGGTTTGGAGCCTGTTAGCGCTTCTTGACGCAATCGCCGCAAAGACCGTACAGCGACATGGCGTGGTCCTGGAGAGTCCACCCCTTGTCCTTGGCGATCATTTGCTGGCGGCGCTCGATCTCGGCGTCGTAGAACTCCTCGACCTTGCCGCAGGAGGTGCACACCAGGTGATCGTGGTGCGTGCCTTCGTTCAGTTCGTAGACGGCCTTGCCGCTTTCGAAGTGGCTGCGCTCGAGGATGCCCGCCTGCTCGAATTGCGTGAGCACGCGGTACACGGTGGCCAGGCCGATGTCGGAATGGTCATTGAGCAGAACCCGAAAGACGTCTTCTGCCGTCATGTGGCGTTTTCCGCCAGTCTGGAAGATTTCCAGAATCTTCAGCCGGGGCAGAGTTGCCTTCAGCCCGGTGCTCTTGAGTTCGTCGATCTTGTCCATGGAGGTTCCTGCGCCTGCAGGCGGCCGGCAAGTGGCCAGCCGCTACAATGGTCCGATCATATCGCTACCACTTTCTCCGATGGCTGCCCTTCACTTTCGCCGCATCTGGCCACTCCTTCTGGCAGTGGTCGGCAGCGCCTGCCTCAGTGCTTGCAGCAGCGTTGGCGACAGCACGCGAAATGCGCTCTATGCCATCACGCCCTACAAGGTCGAGATCGTGCAAGGCAACTTCGTCTCCAAGCAGCAAGTCGAGGCGCTCAAGACGGGCATGACGCGCCAGCAGTGCCGCGAAGTGCTCGGCACGCCACTGCTCAATGACGTCTTCCATTCCAACCGCTGGGACTACGTTTTCACGATCCGGCGCCAGGGCGTCGAGCCACAGCAGCGTCGCCTGACGCTCTTCTTCAACGGCGAGGTGCTCGACCGTTTCGAGGGCGATCCAATGCCGAGCGAAGAAGAGTTCGTCGCCACACTGGACACGCGCAGCCGCAAGGGAAGTGTTCCGAAGCTCGAGGCGTCAGAGGACGAACTCAAGAAGTACGACCCGTCCAAGGATGCCAAGGCGCAAGAGCCGGCGCAGCCTCTTCCCCCAATCCCGCCTGTTTATCCGCCTCTCGAATCCGGGCGCTGAGCGCCGATCGGCGGAGTTGCGGCGCCCTTCTTCTTCAAGGCCGAATCGCTTGACCGACTCCAACTCTTCCTCTTCACCCGCACACCGTCGGGTCGCCATTGCCGGCGCGTCCGGCCGCATGGGCCGCATGCTGGTCGAGGCGGTGCAGGCCACCGATGACTGCCGCCTCGTCGGCGCCCTCGACGTCGCCGGCAGCAGCGCGCTTGGCAGCGACGCCGCGGCCGCCCTGGGCGTTGCCAGCGGCGTGCCCATCGTTTCCGACCTGCGCGAAGGGCTGAAGAACGCGCAAGTGCTGATCGATTTCACGCGCCCGGAAGGCACGCTGGCCCACCTGGCCGTTTGCCGCGAGTTGGGCGTTCAGGCCGTGATCGGAACCACCGGTTTCAGCGATGCCGAAAAGGCGCAGATCGCCGGGTTCGCCAAAGACATTGCCATTGTCATGGCGCCCAACATGAGCGTGGGCGTGAACGTCACGCTCAAGCTGCTGGAAATGGCCGCCAAGGCGCTTTCGACCGGCTACGACATCGAGATCATCGAGTCGCACCACCGCCACAAGATCGACGCGCCCTCTGGCACGGCGCTGAAGATGGGCGAGGTCATCGCCGACGCGCTGGGCCGCAACCTCAAGGACTGCGCCGTCTATGCACGCGAAGGCGTCACCGGCGAGCGCGACCCTTCGTCGATCGGTTTTGCCACCATTCGCGGCGGCGACATCGTGGGCGACCACACGGTGCTCTTTGCCGGCACGGGAGAGCGCATCGAGATCACGCACAAGTCCGCCAGCCGGGTGACCTATGCCCAAGGCAGCCTGCGTGCCGTGCGCTTCCTGGCCAGCCAGAAGACCGGCTTGTTCGACATGTTCGACGTCCTCGGGCTGCGCTGAGCTCAATGGGCGCGCTGGCGTTGCTCACCCAGGGGGACGGCGTGAGCCGCTCGGTGGCGGCGCTGCTCCTTGCCATGTCCATCGCAAGCTGGGTCACGATCCTGTGGAAGGGGTGGCTCTTGCGCGGCGGCACGCGCGCCGTGCTTCGCAGCATTGCAGCGTTCTGGCAGGCGCCATCGGTCGACGAGGCAGAGCAGCGGCTCGCATCCTTCGACCGCGCTGCGCTGGTTCTCCCCGCGATCCGGGCCTTGCGCGAACACGACGCACAAACCCACGCCCCACCCCGAACACTTGCTGCCGGCGGTGACGCGATTCAACGCCTCACGCGCGCGCTGCGCGACGCCCTGCATGCGGCCTTGCGACGGCTGCAAGGCGGACAGATCCTGTTGGCCACCGTGGGCGCCACCGCGCCCTTTGTGGGCCTTCTGGGAACTGTATGGGGCATCCACCACGCATTGGCGAGCATTGCAGTGCAAACGGGCGGCTTCACCATCGAGAAGGTTGCAGGCCCGGTGGGCGAGGCGCTGGTGATGACGGCCTTCGGCCTCGTCGTCGCCATTCCCGCCGTGCTCGCCTACAACGTTTTCGGCCGGATGATCGGCCGCATCGAGGCGGAGCTGGAAGGCTTTGCGCACGACTTGCTGACACGCTTTGCATCACCCGCAGCGTTGCCGCCTGCGCGGCCCGCAGCGAACTGAGAGGCTCGACGATGGCTTTCGGTCGCACCGCGCCGGGCACCACCTCCTCCGGCGGGCGGGCGCTCGGGGGCGGGGGCCAACGCCCCCTGTCGGACATCAACGTCACGCCGCTGGTCGATGTGATGCTGGTGCTGCTGGTGATCTTCATCATCACTGCGCCGCTCATGGCGAGCTCGATACGCCTCGATCTGCCGAAAACGGACGCCGGCCAGCCCAACGACACGTCGAAGTTCGTCAGCGTCGTCGTCGATGCCAAGGGCGCCGTTTTTCTCAACGATCAACCCGTGACGGCGGAGGAACTTGCCGCCGGCTTGTCAAAGGCGGCTGCCGCGAGTCGTGACACGGAAGTGCAGTTGAGGGCAGACGCCACGGTGCCTTACGGCAAGGTGGTCGAACTCATGGGCATTGCGAACAAGGCTGGGCTCAGTCGAATCGGCTTTGTGACCCAGGCTGAAGCGCGTAAGTGATGCACTGAGGCGCTGAGACAGGGACGCCTGCAGGTCCACAACAAAAAAAGGGCCGCGAAGCGCTGAACGGCACATGCCGCCCAGTCGCATCGCGACCCTGATCAAGCCCGCTTGCGCGGGCGTTGTTTTTCTTACTTCTTCATCCCCTCCACCGTCACCTCGACACGTCGGTTCGGCGCATTGCAGGCGATCTTCTCGGCCTTGGCGCCCTTGGGGCAGTTGACCACCGGCATGGTGCTGCCGACGCCGTCTGCATGGATGCGATCGCTTGCAATGCCTTGCTCCTTCAGCACGCGGGCAATCGACTGCGCGCGTTGCTCGGACAGCTTCTGGTTGTGCGCAGCGCCACCCATCGGATCGGCGTGACCGCGCACACCCACACGGGTGGCCGCGCCAGCAGACTGCTCGTTGATGAAGCCCACGACCTTCTGCAGTTCGGTGCGCCCGGCCGACGTGATGGAGCCGTAGTCGCCGCGGTCGAATTCAAACAGCACGTCGCCATTCAGCGTGAACTTGGCGGGTTGCGCCGGCGCGGCCACTTCGTTGCACGCCACGCGCTCAGGCACGCGGCTGATGACGTGGTGCGGCTCGCGCGCGCTTGCCAGCAGGCGTTCCGCGTCAGCGCGGTCGACCAGCACGGCTTCGCCCTTGCCATCTTCGGACACGGCGGCGAAGTAGGTCTTGCCGCCTTCCAGGCTCACCAGACGCTTGGGATCCGGGTTGGCCTTGCTCGCATACACGGGCGCATCGCCGATGGGGGCCTGGATCGTGTAGATGCCCTGGTTCAGGCAAAAGCGCGTGTAGCCGTTGGGCAGCAGCGCGGTATGGAAGTGGCTGTTGATGTAGACGTGCGCCGGCTCTGCTGCTGCAGCGGCCGGCATCGTCGCGGCTGCCGCTTTTCTGAAGATGATGATTTGCGCCTGGCTGGAAGCGATCCCGGGAACCGGGCTGTAGACCGGTCCTTCGCGAAGGACTTGCCCTGGCGTTGCCGCGAATGCAGCGGGAGCCGTCAGGCACAGTGCCGTCAGGATGGAAGCAATGATGCCGTGGCGCTTTGACGCGCGCTGGCCATTGGAAACAAGACTTGTCGATTTCATGGTGAAGCTCCGGATGCCCAAGGGGCATCGCTTGAATATTGGGGATGTGGTGGGTGTTGGAAAGCAGATCCAGGCGCGTGGCAACCCTGCGGTTGCCACGCCCCGGACGGTTCGCTTACAGGATCGTGGTGTGCACCTTGTCGTCGACCAGCAACTGGCTCGTGCTGCTCACGGTGGTGTGGGCCTCATACGTCGGGCAATCCACTGCCACCGGCGCAACCGGTTCCTGCTGCCCGGCTTGCGCCGGCTTTGCGGTCGCCGAGTGATCCTGCAGGAAGAACACGTCTTCGCTCATGATCAACATGCCATCGTCGCGAGTAGCGGTCGATTGCAGATGCTGCTTGCCATGCTCGTCTTCGACGAGGTGTGCGTTCGTGCCGATGGCCGCGACGCCGTGTTGTGCCAGTGTCTGGATTTCGCCTGCCTGGACCACCGCATCGCCGTTGTCGACCCACAGTTCGATGCCGTCCAGTTCGCTGCCGGCCAGTTGGCCGTCGCCGTTGACGTCAAGCAGGCTCAGCTTGGCATAGCCGTCGCTGTAGTTGCCGCCCTGGTCACCGAACAGGCGTGAACCGTCCATGTGCTCCGCTGCGTGGCCGTCGCGGTTGTCGATCAGGATGCCGTCGCCGGAACCGTCGAACCACTCGATGGTGTCCTTCTGGCCGTCGGCGTCGATGTCGAACTGTACCGTGTGGCCCATCGCTGCACCGGCATCCTTCTGGGAGGACGACGTGGCACCCGTGACGCCGATTTGGCCATCGTCGTTGAGGTCCAGCCCGATGGGGGTGGCTGGCCTGTCTTCGATCGTGACCACCTGAGTGTCATGATCGCCGGTCACACCGGGGCGCACATTCGCAACCCGCACCTCATAGACGTGCTCGCCCACTTCCAGCGATCGCGTGTCCACATAGCTCCAAGTGGTCGCACCGGCCGGTACGTCGACCACCGTCCATGTATTGCTGCCTTCGAGGGAGATTTGCACCCGCTCGTCGTCAGCAAGCGGAGCACTGATCGTTCCACTGATCGTGATCGACTTGTCAGCGGTCACGAAATCACCCGGCGTACCGGTGTCATTGGTGATCGCGTCGATGGTGATGGTGGTCGTCGGCGGCGTCGTGTCAATGATGACTTCCTGGCTGGTCGCCGGGCCAACGACGGTACCTGCCGTGTCAACGACACGCGCCTGGTACTCGTAGCTGCCGTCGGTGAGCGTGCGTGGATCCACATAGGACCACTCGGTCGCACCTGCTGCAGCGTTGACATTGCTCCAGGTCTTGCCGCCGTCGATCGAGATCTGCACCTTCTGATCGGCATTCAGGGCCTTGGTCAGGTCGCCATTGATGGTCAGCGACGTGTCATGGGTGTTGAAGTCCCCCTTCACGCCATAGTCAGTGCTGATGCTCTTGATGGTGGCAACTTCCTTGGTGTCCACCGTCAGCGTGTACGGCGCCGAGGCCGGGCTGTCGTGGCCCACCGAGTCCGTGGCCGTGACCGTGAAGTCGTGCTCGCCCTGCTTGAGCGGCGTGGTGGGCGTATAGCTCCACTGGCCGTCAGGACCGGCGGTCACAGTGCCCAGCGGCTTGCCGTCGTCATAGATGGTGACCGTGCTACCCGGCTCGGCTGTGCCGACGAGCGCTGGCGTCGTGTCGTCTGTCGTCGCGCCATTGGCCAGGTTGCCCGTGACGAATCCTTCGTTGTCGATGCCCTTGGTGATGGCGGGCGCCACGGGTGCAGCCGTGTCCACAGTCACATTCAGCGGCGCGGTCGCCGGGCTGGTGTTGCCAGCCGGATCCGTCGCCGTTGCCGTGAAGGCGTGCGGGCCATCGGCCAGCGGCGTGGTCGGCGTGAGCGTCCAGTTGCCATTGGCGTCCACCGGTGCAGTGCCCAGCTTGGTGCCGTTGTCGTACACCGTGACGGTCGAACCCGGTTCGGCCTTGCCCGAGAGGGCGGGCTTGTTGTCGTCGGTCACGTCGCCATTGGCGAGCTGGCCGGTCTTGGCGCCCACGTCGTCGGTTGCCACCAGGGTGGTGGGTGCGGCGGGTGCCGCAGTGTCGATCACGACGTTCAGCGGCGCGCTCACCGGGCTGGTGTTGCCAGCCGGGTCCTTCGTCGTCGTCGTGAAGGCGTGCGGGCCATCGGCCAGCGGCGTGGTCGGCGTGAGGCTCCAGTTGCCCTTCAAGTCCACCGGTGCATCGCCCAGCTTGACGCCGTTGTCGTACACGGTGACGGTCGAACCAGGCTCGCCCTTGCCCGAGAAGGTGGGCTTGTTGTCATCCGTCGTGTCGCCGTCGGCCACCGGACCGGTCTTGGCGCCGACGTCGTCGGTTGCCACCAGGGAGGTAGGTGCTTCAGGTGCGGTCGTGTCCACGACGATGTCCAGCGGCGGGCTCACCGGGCCGGGGTTGCCAGCGGGATCCTTCTCCTGCGTGGTGATGGCGTGCGGGCCCTCGGGCAGCGGCGTCGTGGGGGTGAAGGTCCAATCGCCGTTGTCGTCGACGGGCGCTTCGCCAATGCCTTCCAGCGTCAACTGCAAGTCATCGCCCACGCGGGTGATCGTCACATTTTCCGGAGCGACGTCGCCCTCGGAATTGAGGATGTATTTGAAACCCGGCGACGCCTTGAGCTTGACAACGGAATTTCCGTCCAACTCAACGGCCTTGGCGGCCTTGCCGTTATTGATCACAACCGACGTTTTTTTCGAGACCACAGAAATTCCAGTACTTAGTTTAAACAAATAAAACTCAAATATTTCTTCTGCGAGGATTTTGGAAATCAGAACATCCGATTCAAAACACCGCTACGCAATTCAGCTGCGCAAGAAACAATGACCAACCCCCGCTGCCTTGTGTGCGAAGGCCTCTTGGACCCACGCAGACACCAAAACTTTGAGGAGATGAAGAACTGTAAAACGCAGGACACGAAAGGAAAATTCGAAAACACCATTGATCCACTGGGAAATTTCCGAAAGTGATTCTCTGTCACTCAATTGAATTGAGACGTTTTTTGCATTTATGGAATTTCCGCGCTTCAATGCGACGAAATTCGACGATCACGCGGAAAAGTTCACACTCGATTTAGAGTCGATGCCCGCTCGTCAAGCCTGAAGTTCGCGCACGAGTGGTCATCGCGCTGGCGGGCTCATGAAGCAGCCGCGGTTTGGGTGGACGCGGTGAGAGCGCCGAGGCAAGGGGGACTTGCTCAGCGAAGAGATAGCGTCTTGGGAGCAACCTGGACAGCGCGGAAGTGCAAGATCAAGCCTGAATGCACTTGTTCGAATGAGGTTCGCTGGGATCGCGAGCATCGTCACGAGCGAACGCCCTGCCAGTGATCAAGGCGCACGCGGCGCGCACGTCACTTGCGCTTCAGCAGAGGGGAAGAGAGGGTCAATGGATGGCGCAGGCTGCATCAGCGCCGCCAGCCTTGAAAACTCGCTTGCTGGCGCCGGTCTGCTGCAGATGCTGCAGAGTCAGAGACAAGACTGAAACGTGCGATCTGGATTCCGGGGCGCGATCGCCCCTGCAAGTGCGCAGAAGACATGCGCCTCCGCCGCTCAAGCCTTGCGAGCGCGCCGTCGTCGAAGGGATCCCCTTGCAACCCCCAACCTAGTCTTGGTCGCGCGCGCTTTCCATCGCCTTGTGGTGCCGCGCCACGAAATCGGCATAGGTGTCGATGCCGCGCAGCTGCAGGATCGAATTGCGCACCGCCGCCTCCACCAGCACGGCGATGTTGCGGCCGGCGACGACCTGGATGATCACCTTGCGAACCGGAATGCCCAGCACATCCTGCGTGAGCGGTGCGGACGGCATCCGCTCGTAGTCGCGCTCGAAGCTGTCACGCCGCACCAAGTGCACGATCAGCTTGAGGCGCATCTTTCGGCGCACCGCCGTCTCGCCAAAGATCGCGCGGATGTCCAGCAGGCCGATGCCGCGCACCTCCAGCAGGTTTTGCAGCAGGTCGGGGCAGCGCCCTTCGATGGTGGTCTGGTTGATGCGGTAGAGGTCAACCGCATCGTCGGCGACCAAGCCATTGCCACGCGAAATCAACTCGAGGCCCAATTCGCTTTTGCCCAGTCCCGATTCCCCGGTAATCATCACGCCCAAGCCCAGGATGTCCATGAAAACGCCGTGCATCGAAGTGCGTTCGGCGAAATGCTTGGACAAATAGGCGCGCAGGACATCGATCACGAAGGCGGAGGATTCCCGGGTCGCAAACAGCGGCAATTGCGCGCGCTCGCAAATCGAGAGCAGGGCGTCCGGTGCGGTCTGGCCGTCCGCCAGCACGAGCATCGGCGGCTCCAGCGTGACGATGCGGGCGATACGCCGCGCACAGTCTTCGGGCGTCCCCATCGTCAAGTACGCGACTTCACGCGCGCCCAGGATCTGCACGCGATAAGGATGGATGTAATTCAGATAGCCGACCAGATCGGCGGCGGACTGGGCGCGGCTGATCACTTCAGCGTCGAACTGGCGTTCGGAGGCGCCCAGGCCTGCCAGCCACTCCCAGCGCAGGGAGCCGCGAAACTCCTCGAACATCGCGTCCGCGCTGACAACGGTGGGCTTCATGCGTTCAAGTGGCGGCGCTCAGCGCCCAAGAAGTTTGGAGCAGTCCAGAATACCGCGAAACAACCCCGCATCGTCGGCCACACCCGACGTATGGGCCCAAGGTCAAGCGATTTGCGCCGACTGCCATCCCGCGATCAGCGAGTGCAGCGCCGCGGCATCCGTGCTCGACTTGATCCGCTCGCGCAAGCCGGCATCGCTCAGCAATTCGGCAATCTCGGAGAGGATTTCCAGGTGTTTTTGGGTGGCGGCTTCCGGCACCAGCAGAAAGATCAGCAGGACAACCGGCTGCTCGTCCGGCGCATCGAAGCCGATGGGGTTCGCGAGCTGGAACACGGCGGCCATCGGCGACTTCAGGCCCTTGATGCGGCCGTGCGGGATGGCGACGCCGTGACCGAGGCCGGTGGAGCCGAGCCGTTCGCGGGCGAACAGGCTGTCCGTGATCAGGGCGCGGCCCAGACCATGGAGATTTTCAAACAGGAGGCCGGCCTCTTCGAAGGCGCGCTTCTTGCTGGTTGCATCAACGCTCACAAGGACTTGAGCGGGCGGCAGGATGGACGCGAGGCGATTCATGGTGGAGGGACGGGGGCGATTATGCACCTTCACCGCCAAAAGCAAAAAGCCGCCCGAAGGCGGCACGCAAGAGTATTTGCCCGGAGGCGATAACTACATCACGTTACATGACCCGCTTGGGGGCTTCGTGGTGGTGGTCTTGCAGTCGGTCCTTGTGGCGCACGACCTGGCGATCCAGCTTGTCGACCAGTTCATCGACGGCTGCGTAGAGATCAGCATGGCTCGACTCGGCGAACATGTCATTGCCCTTGACGTGAATGTTGCATTCGGCTCGTTGGCGCTTTTCCTTTTCCTTCTGCTTTTCCACGGTGAGGATGACCTTCACATCGACCACCTGGTCGAAGTGCCGTGTGATCCGGTCTAGCTTGCCAGTGACATAGCTGCGCAGGGCGGGAGTGACGTCGAGGTGATGACCGCTGATCGTCAAATTCATGAATGACCTCCTGGGATTGACGGTGGGGAAATGACCTCGCCCAAGGGATCGGGCGGGGCCGACGGGAAAAAAGGGGGGTGAGGAAGGAAGGAAGAAAAGCGGGAGAAGGAAGAGAGAGTCGATTCACTATGCCCGCCGGGGCGTGGAATTGCAATCCCCGGGAACTCCGGGTGGAAACCGAATCTTTCAGCGGAAAATCCGCTTCTATTTTGATAGCAAGCATTGCAAGCGCTGCCTTGCGTTACGGCGTTTTTCCTTCAGACATGTAGGTTGCCAGACCGTTACCCAACCCTCCAGCAAGAAGGGAGTTCGGCGCCATTCCCCGACTTGGACCGCGGGGTCAGAAACGGCTGCGCCCTGCCCGCACGGCTACCGCCAGGCCGCTCGCAACCGGTTGCGAAGGTCGATCGTGGCAGCCGGCGGCGGGACGGCGGCCGGACGTTCTGGCGGCGGAGGCCAAACCACTTCTTCAAAGGCCTTGGCATCGGCCTGCGTGATGAAGCGCGTGCGCCCGGCGTACAGGTGGCGGTCACCTCGCGCGGCCTGTTGCGTGACGTAGAAGCGCTGCGGCACCAGCAGGTGCAGATGGTCACGCGCCCGCGTCATCGCCACGTAGAGAAGCCTGCGTTCTTCTTCGATGTCTTCCGGGTCGCCGGTCGCCATGTCGGACGGGATGCAGCCGTCGACCACGTTGAGGACATGCACCGAAGTCCATTCCTGGCCTTTGGCCGAATGGATGGTGGAAAGGATCAGGTAGTCCTCGTCGAGCAAGGGCGGGCCGGCGCGATCGCTCGTCGCCTCAGGTGGATCGAGGGTGAGTTCGGTGAGGAAGCTTTCGCGCGAGCCGTAGCCTGCGGCAAGGCGCACCAACTGCTCGATGTCGGCGCGGCGGACGGACGCGTCTTCATGAAGACGCTCCAGATGCGGAAGGTACCAGCGCATCGCCAGCTCTACGTCCGCGGGCCACGCGCCTGCACCGCCTCGAAGCTCGGCGTAGACAGCGGCGAACTCGGCCCATTGCACCTTCGCAGCGCCAGGAACCGCAAAGCCTTGCAAGGCGGCGCCGGGGTCAGCGGCTTCGTCCATGGCATCCAGCAGCCGCGCAGCGGTCACCGGGCCGATGCCCGGAATGAGTTGCGTGACCCGGAACCCTGCCATGCGGCCTTTCGGGTTCTGGGCGAATCGCAGGACGGCGAGCAGGTCCTTCACATGCGACGCCTCGAGAAACTTGAGGCCGCCGAATTTCACGAAGGGAATGTTGCGGCGTGCGAGTTCCAGCTCCAGCCCCGCGCTGTGGGACGAAGCGCGGAACAGCACGGCTTGTGACTTGAGGGCGAGTCCGCCTTCGCGGTGCGCCAGCACGCGGTCGGCGACCCACCGCGCCTGCTGGGCTTCGTCTGGCACCAGCACCAGTTGGGCCTTGCCCGCAGAAGGCTTGTCGGTCCACAGCCTCTTCGCGTGGCGTTCGCTGGCGGCGGCAATGACGGCATTGGAGACGTCCAGAATGGGCTGCGTCGAACGGTAGTTGCGCTCCAGCGTGACGATGCGCGCCGGCGCGCCGAACTGCGCAGGGAAATCCAGGATGTTGCGCACCGTCGCGCCACGGAATGAATAGATGGACTGCGCGTCGTCGCCCACCGCCGTGATGCCGCGTCCGTCGGGCTTGAGCCTTTGCAGGATTTCGGCCTGCAGGCGATTCGTGTCCTGGTATTCGTCGACCAGCACATGGTCGAAGCGTCCGCCCACCTGCACGGCCAGTGAAGGCTCGCCCATCATTTCCGACCAGCACAGGAGCAGGTCGTCGTAGTCGAGCACGTTCTGCTCTTGCTTGGCTTCCACGTAGGCGCCGAACAGGCGCTTGAGTTCGCCTTCCCATTCGGCGCACCAGGGAAAGGCCTTGGCGAGCACGTCGTGCAGGCCGTCGCGCGTGTTGACGACGCGCGAGTAGACCGACAGGCAGGTTCCCTTCTGTGGAAATCGCCGCTCCGTCGATGAGAAGCCGAGGTCGTGGCGCACCATGCCCATCAGGTCTTCCGCGTCGCCCCGGTCGTGGATCGTGAAGTTCTCGGCCAGGCCGATTTGTGCGGCGTATTCGCGCAACAGGCGCGCGCCCACGCTGTGAAAGGTGCCGGCCCAGGGGAGCGAGGGTGGCGTCTGCGAACCCAGCCCCAACACCTTCGTCAGGACTTGGCCGGCGCGACGGTCCATTTCCATCGCGGCGCGCCGCGAAAAGGTCAAGAGCAGCACGCGTTGCGGATCGACGCCCTTGGCGATCAGGCAGGCCACACGATGCGCGAGCGTACTGGTCTTGCCCGAGCCCGCACCAGCCACGACCAGCAGCGGACGTTGATCGTCACCTGCGCCATCCATGCCGTGGAGAACGGCTTCGCGCTGCGCTTCGTTGAGCGTGGCGAGCGCGCTTTGCAGGCGGTCCGTGGGTCGTTCGATCGTGAGCATGGCGAGGCCATCACTGTACATCCATCCAGATCACTGCAGCGAGCTTCGCCATCCGAAACCGGTTTGCGCACAGCGAATTGCCGGGCGCCGATGACATAATCGCGCCCGTTGAACCGACAGGAGCAATCGCCTTGGAAATCTGCCCGACTCGGCAGCTTTCAACTCCCTGCTGACGCCCATCGCCGGATGGCGTGCCCAGGGGTTTGAAAGCGCCCCCTACTTCGCCCCCCATCCGTCGTTTCTCCGGGAGTGAGCCATGCTCAATATCTTCACGCTCGCCAACGGCCGCCTCGTCCAGGAAGAGATCGAGGCGCTCGAAGAGCTTTCCAAATTCCAGCCGATCTGGGTTGACCTCGAATCGCCCACGGTCGATGAAAAGCGCTGGATCAAGCAGTACTACGGCCTGTCCATTCCCGAAGACGCGATGGACGAGGACATCGAGGAATCCGCGCGTTTCTACGAAGAAGACAACGGCGAGCTGCATATTCGCAGCGACTTCCTGATCGATGACGACGAAGACCCGCGCTCGGTGCGCGTCGCGTTCATCCTCAACCAGCACAACGCCGAGTTGCGCAGCCGCGGCGTGCTGTTCTCCATTCACGACGAAGACGTGCCGGTGTTTCGCCTGCTGCGCATGCGCGCGCGCCGGGCACCGGGGCTGATCGAGGACGCCAAGGAAGTGCTGCTCAAGCTCTTTGACGCCGACGCGGAATACTCGGCCGATTCGCTCGAGAACATCTATGTCGAGCTTGAGCAAATGAGCAAGAAGGTGCTCAAAGGCAATGTGAGCGACGAGCTCGCCGGTGAAGTGCTGGGCGCCATTGCCCGCCAGGAAGACTTGAACGGGCGCATTCGCCGCAACGTGATGGACACCCGCCGCGCCGTGAGCTTCATGATGCGCAGCCGCATGCTCAATGCCGACCAGTTCGAGGAGGCGCGGCAAATCCTGCGCGACATCGAATCGCTGGACAACCACACAGCCTTTCTCTTCGACAAGATCAACTTCCTGATGGATGCGACGGTCGGTTTCATCAACATCAACCAGAACAAGATCATCAAGATCTTCTCGGTGGCCAGCGTCGCGCTGCTGCCGCCAACGCTGGTGGCGAGCATCTACGGCATGAACATGAAGTTCCCCGAGCTGGAGTGGCTCGGGCCGCTGCTGAGTTATCCGTACGTCGTGGTGCTGATGATTGCCACCGCCGTGGTGCCGATGTGGTACTTCGGCCGCAAGGGTTGGCTGTCCTGATCAAGCCTGGAGCACAGACCACAGGCGCGTGGGCGTCAGCGGCATCTGCAGCTTCGTCGTCTTGTCCTTGTGACCCGCGCGCGTCAGCGCATCGGCCACGGCGTTGACGACCGACGGCGTCGCGCCGATGGTGCCCAGTTCGCCCACTCCCTTCACACCCAGCGGATTGGTCAGGCAGGGCGTGGACTGGTCCATGTCGGTCTTGAAGTCCGGTGAGCCGAAGGCGATGGGCATCGCGTAGTCCATGAAGCTGCCGGTCACGAGCTGGCCGGTCTCCTGGTCGTAGACGATTTCCTCGAGCAAGGCCTGGCCGATGCCCTGCACGGCCCCGCCGTCGAGCTGGCCGCGCACGATCATCGGGTTCACCACACGGCCCACGTCGTTCATCGACGCATAGGCGACCACTTCGACGTCGCCGGTCTGCATGTCGACCTCGACCTCGCTGACGTGGCAGCCGTTGGGCCAGCTCGGCGCGGACACGGAACTCACCGACTCCAGGAAGATCCGGCGATCGGGCTGGCGGCCGGCAAGGTCGAACAAGCCGATGGAAAGGTCGGTGCCGGCCACGGTGAACTGGCCGGTCGCGTAGGTCACGTCCTCAGCGGCCACCTCCAGCTCTTTGGCAGCAAGACCGCGGGCGTGCTCGATGGCGCGATCCGATCCGACGCGAACCGCCGAGCCGCCAACGAACAGCGAGCGCGAGCCCGCGCTGCCGAAGCCATCGCCGCGATCGGTGTCGCCGAGGATTACACGCACCTTGTCGAAGGGCACGCCAAAGGCGTCGACGATCAACTGCGTGAGCGAAGTCTGGATGCCTTGGCCCATCGCGTTGACGGCCGAGAAGACTTCGATCATGCCGTCCGCCAGCACAGTGACGGTGACGCGCTCTTCCAGCACCATGGCGCCGGTCCATTCGAGGAAGGTCGCGATGCCGAGGCCCCGCTGCTTGCCGCGGCTGGCGGATTCGGCGGCACGCGCGTCGAAGCCCGACCAGTCCGCCAGCGCAAGCGCACCGTCCATCACCTTCTCGAACTGGCCGCTGTCGTAGACCTGGCCCATCGGGTTCGTGTACGGCATCTGCTGCGGCTTGACGAAATTGCGGCGACGCAGTTCGATGCGGTCGATGCCCGTCTGGCGCGCCGCCTCGTCCATGAGGCGTTCCATGTTGAAGATGGCTTCCGGCCGGCCCGCGCCCCGGTACGCACCGGTGGGCGTCGTGTTCGTCATCACGGCCTTGAAATGGAAGTCGATGGTCTGGATGTCATAGATGCTGGTCTGCACCCACGGGCCGATCAGGATCTGGATGGCCACGCCCGCGCCGGTCGGGTACGCGCCGACGTTGGCGTGCGACAGCAGGCGCAGCGCGAGGATCTTGCCGTTGGCATCCAGCGCCAGCTCGGCCTGCACGAGCACGTCGCGGCCATGCGTGGCGGAGACGAACTCCTCGCTGCGATCGGCAATCCATTTCACCGAGCGCTTCAGCGAGCGGGCGCTGATGGCCACCAGCGCTTCTTCCGGATAGACGCCGGTCTTCATGCCGAAGCCGCCGCCCACGTCGCCCACGACGACGCGGAAGTCCTCTTTTGCGACACCGAGCATGTCGCTGGAGATGTTGTCGCGCACGCCCGAGGGGCACTGCGTGCTCATGCGGATCGTGGTGCGGCCGGTGTCCTTGTCGAAGTCGGCGCGCGCGGAACGCGGCTCGATGGTGACGGCCGCCAGGCGCTGGTTGTTGATCTCGAGCTTGACCACATGCGCGGCCCTTGCAAAGGCGTCGGCCGTGGCCTGCGCGTTGCCGTGGCGCATCTCGGCCGAGACGTTGTCCGGCGCCTCGTCGCAAATCACGGGTGCGCCGGGTTCGATCGCCTTCATGGGGTCGACGACCATCGGCAACTCTTCGTACTCGACGAACACCGCCTCGGCCGCATCGCGCGCCTGCTGCACGGTGTCGGCCAGCACAGCCACCACGGTTTCCCCGACGAAACGCACACGCTCGTGCGCCAGCGCCCGCCGCGGCGGGCCGGCGGCAGGCGTGCCATCCGCGCGCACGAATCCCGCCACACCCGGGATCGCCTTGACGCCATCGGCCACGAGATCGGCGCCGGTGATGACCTTCGCCACGCCCGGCATCGATGCCGCCGTCGATGTGTCCACCGACACGATGCGCGCATGCGGATAGGGCGAGCGCACAAAGGCCACGTGCAGGGTGCCCTCGACGCGCACGTCGTCGGTGTACCGGCCCTTGCCGGCGAGCAGCGCTTCGTCTTCGAGACGACGCACGGATTGGCCGCTGCCGAAGCGGCCCGCTTCGGTCGGCGGGGTCAGGGTTGCAGTGTTCACGGGATTCGCCTGTTCGTGGGTGGTCGAAATGGTTGTTGGTCTTACTTCGTCGGGCTGTCCATGGGCGTCAGTGGCGGCAGTTTCCAGGTTCCGTCCATCGCCGCCTTGCTCGGTCCGTAGACACGGGCGACGGCGCTGTAAGGGCCCGGCGGCGCCGGCAGCCAGTTCGATTCCTTGTCCGGCCCCGGCGACGCATTGCCAATGTATAGCGTCAGGCCGCCGTCTGCATCGCGCTTCAGTCCGCGCGTGCGGTCGCCAACGGAATAGCGCTTGATGGGGTTCGCGTAAAGAAAGCGGTCAGGCAGGGTGTAGAGCGTCATCGACCAGAAGAACTTCGCCGGGGGCAGTTGCCCCTTGGCAAAGTGAACGGTCGACAGCTTGTTGCCATCGCCCGCGTAGCCGCCGTACCACGCCTCTTCCAGCGAGTTGCCGTACAGACCCTTTTCAGCGGCGATGGCCCGCGTCATGTAGTTGTTCTTTAGCGCCTCGCGGGTCCCGAACAGGCCGTTGGACGACAGCGTGGTCCGGGCCACCTGCGCCTGCTCGGCCTTCGCGTCGGCAACGCCCGCGTCGATGGCGGCCAAAGTCGCAGGCGGCAGCCTGGCCGCGTCGAAGGGCACGCCGGGGCCGATGCCGATCATGGCGAAGCGCTTCATCAGGTCGACCTCGCTGGGATGCGGCGGCTGCGTGAACTGCAGCAGGAAATTCAGGTAGCCGATGAAGTCGTGCGAGCGCGCCTTCGCCGCGTCGTAGGGTGGGAACACGATGGCCGGCGCGGGCCGTGGCGCAGTCATCTTGTCGTACTGGCTGAGCGAGCGCAGTTGCATGCCGGACTGCACCGCCTTGACGTTGGGCACGTCGGCCGGGCCATCGAGCGCCACCCGCGTCAGCGTCATGACGATGTCGGTTTCCGAGCGAAACACCTGGTTGATGCCCGCCGGCATCGCGCCCTTCCAGTTCGGCCCGACGATCAGGAAGTTGCCCAGCCCGTTGCCGGTGGTGCGCGAGCCGACGTAGGCAAAGTTGTAGGTGAAGAGGTCGACCCACTGCTGCACGTAGTAGCGGTCACCCGGCACCGCGGGCACGCTCACCACCCAGGGTTCGGCACGCAAGTCGAGCCACGCCCAGGAGTACGGTGTGTCGTTGTTCGGCGTCACGACGTCGTGGTTTTCCGGCGTGTAGGCCTCCGAGTAGTGCCTGAACTTTCCGAAGCCGCCGGTGTACTCCTTGCCGGCCGGGTTGGCCAACTGCTTGTACATGGTGTTGTAGTTTTCCAGCATCGGGAAGGCGTAGATGTAGGCCTCCTTCGCGATGGCGCGCAATTGCGAATCGGCGCCTCCGGATGGCGGGGCGCTCGCCGGTGTGCTGCTGCAGGCGTTCAGCACGATGGCGCCGAACGCCATCGCGGCGCGCCCCAGAAGCTTTCGTGTCAGGACCACAGGCAGCCTTTCGCTTTGGAAAAACAAGGGGCCGGTACTGGCCGGCCCTTCCACTTTCATTGTGTTGGCCTGACCGGCCCACGTCAATCAACCGCCGCTGCGGCGCCAAAAGCTCAGGGAAGCCGCACCGACACCACGTCACCGCATTGCAGGCGCCCACCGGCCAGCACGCGTGCCGTGACGCCGCCATGGCCGCGCATGGCGTTGTACCCGCCGGCGCCAAGCGCCTCTTCCATGCGCGAGCAGGGCTCGCACGGGCCGGTGATGTCAAGGACAACCTCCGCGCCGATGCACAGGTGCATCGGCTGGTCCCGGAACAGGCTGCGCGCCGCAAGCAGGTTCAAGCCGGAGATGACGAGGTTGCGCCGCAGAAGCTCCGCCCCGACGGCCGCGTGGCGCGACAGCGCGGCGATCACCGGCAAGTGCTCGGCCTGGATCAAGGTGACTTGCCGCTTGCCGCCGCCCACTGCCGTTGAGGCGCGCAAGACGGCCCGATCGCCCTCAAGCCCGCGTCCAGCCAGCGCGAGGGCCTCGGTCACGCAGCGCACAGGCGCTCGGCGTGCTGGCCGCAGCACGATGGCGTCGAGCCGGCCCGCGTGCGGGAAGCTGGACGTCAGTTCGCGCAGGTCGTTCACGTCGGCAGCGTGGGCAGCAATGCAGCAATCAACGCCCGCGCCTGTCGTCCTGCGACTTGCGCGAGGTAGGCCGGAAAGTCGACATGCGCCTGATCGTCGGCGCGGTCGGAGATGTTGCGCACCGCGGCAAAGGGAACGCCGTGGTCGTGGCACACCTGCGCCACGGCCGCGGCCTCCATCTCCACGGCCAGCGCCTGCGGCAACGCCTGACGCAGCGCGTGTGCTTCCTCGGCGCGAGAGACGAAGCGGTCGCCGCTGATCAGTAGCCCCTGGTGCACGCGCGGAGATTCGAGTCCAAAGCGCGCCCGCGTTTCGTCATCAAAGAGTCTGTCGGCACTCGCAGCATCCGAGCGCGCCGCAGCCAGCAGCAAGCCGACAAGCTCCCCATCGGCCGGAAATCGGGAGCGCCCATAAAGCGGCACCTCGTGCCTGGGAAACAGCGGCGACGCATCCATGTCGTGCTGCAGGAATTCGGTGCCGATGACCGTATCCCCCACCCGCACATCCGGATGCAATCCGCCAGCCACGCCCGTGAACATGATGCGCGTGGCACCAAAGCGCTCGATCAGTGCCGCAGCCGTCGTCGCCGCCGCCACCTTGCCGATGCGCGACAAGGCGAACACGACGCTGCGCCCGTGCCACAGCCCCAAATGAAAATCCCGCCCCGCGTATCGCACGAGGCGCACCCCATCCAGCTGCGCCGCCAGCCCCTCCTGCTCCTCAGGCAACGCACTCAGAATCGCTGTGGTCATAGCCGATTGTGCAACCCAAGCTCATGCGGGAAACACCGCGGAACCGGCTTCGCCGGGCCGCTAATGTTGCCCCCGGCAGGGGGTTGGAGGAGCGACACGAAGTGCGCGGAGCCTGGGGCGAGCAACAAGCTACTTGATATCCACGCCGTAGAAGGTATGGCGCGCAAACGGGCTCAGCTTGAAGTCGATCACTTCCTTGCGTACGGGCTTGAGCTGCACCGCGTGCGCAATCGTGAACCACGGCGCCTGTTCCTTGAAGACCACCTGCGCCTTCTTGTACAGCGCATCGCGATCGGCCTGCTTGGGCACGTTCTTGGCCTTCACGACCAGATCTTCATACGGCTGGTAGCAGAACTTGGCCACGTTCGAACCATTGGACTGCGCCGATGCGCAGCCCAGCAGCGTGTACATGAAATTGTCCGGATCGCCGTTGTCGCCGGTCCAGCCGAGCATGCCCATCTGGTGTTCGCCAGCCTGCATGCGCTTGCGGTATTCGCCCCATTCGAAGGTCTTGATCTCGGCCTTGACGCCGACCTTGGCCAAGTCGGCCTGCATCAGTTCGGCGATGCGCTTGGCGTTCGGGTTGTAGGGCCGCTGCACCGGCATGGCCCACAGGTCGGTGGTGAAGCCGTTGGGGAAACCGGCCTCGGCCAGCAACTTCTTGGCGGCTTCGGGGTTGTAGGCGTCGTCCTTGACCGCATCGTTGTACGACCACATCGTCGGCGGAATCGGGTTCTTGGCGGCAATGCCGGAAGACTGGTAAACGCCGTCGATGATCGCCTTCTTGTCGATCGCCATGTTGATGGCCTTGCGCACGCGCACGTCATCAAACGGCTTCTTCTGGGTGTTGTAGGCGAGGTAGCCGACGTTCAGGCCGGGTTGCTCCATCAGCGTCACGTTCGGGTCCTTGCGGATCGCGTCGAGGTCGGCCGGATTGGGGTACGGCATCACGTGGCACTCGCCCTTTTGCAGCTTGGCCCAGCGCACCGACGCATCGGGCGTGATGGCGAAGATCAGGTCGTCGATCTTGGCCTTGCCGCCCCAGTATTGCGGGAAGGCCTTGAAGCGGATGATCGCGTCCTTCTGGTACTGCACGAGGTAGAAGGGGCCGGTGCCGATCGGGTCCTGGTCCACCTTCTCGGGCGTGCCGGCCTTGAGCATGGCAATGGCGTATTCCTTCGACTGGATGCCGGCGTATTGCATCGCCAGGTTCGACAGGAACGGCGCCTCGGCCTTGTTCAGCACGATCTTGACCGTGTAGTCGTCAACACGGTCGACCGACTTCAACAGCTTGGGCATGCCCATGTCGTTGAAGTAGGAATGGTTGGGGCTGGTGACCTTGAAGAAGGGGTCGTTTTCCTTCCACTGGCGCTCGATCATGAAGATGAAGTCGTCGGCGTTGAAGTCGCGCGTGGGCTTGAAGCTCTTGCTCGTGGTGTGCCACTTCACGCCCTTGCGCAGGTGGAAGGTGTACTCGGTGCCGTCGGCCGAGATGTCCCACTTTTCAGCCAGGCCCGGCACGACCTTGGTGCCGCCGCGCTCGAACTCGACGATGGTGTTGTAGACCTGCGTGGTCACGTCGAAGGAGGTGCCGGTGGTGTTCACGCCGGGGTAGAAATTCTCGGGGCTGCCCTCGGAGCAATAAACGAGCGTCTTGGCCGCCGCGGCGCCACAGGCCAGCGCAAAGGCAACGGGAACGATCAGGGTTGCGGCGGCACGAACGCGACGCGCGACAGGGGACTTGCTTGTCATTGCGAAAACTCCTTCAGACAGGGAGACACAGGGGAGAGGGAAAGGGTTGCGCGCCCGCCTTCAGGCCGGCGCAAGCTGCGGATTATGGGGAGCCACACCGGCTGCACCATCAATAAACTTCTCGGCGTGATGGCATGCCACCATCCTTTCGTCGAGTGCGCGCAACACAGGCCGTTCAGCGCGGCAGCGGTCGGTCGCATGCGCGCAGCGCGTGTTGAACACGCAGCCGGTGGGCGGGTTCAGCGGCGAGGGCAATTCGCCCTGCAGCACGATGCGCTGACCCGCCGCCAAGCCCGGCGTCGACGCGAGCAAAGCCTGCGTGTACGGGTGCAATGGCCGCGCGAAGATCCGCGCCTTCGGGCCCTGCTCTACCGCGTGACCGAGGTACATCACGAGCACGTCGTGCGCGATGTGGCGCACCACGCCGAGGTCGTGCGAGATGAAGAGATAGGCCAGCCCCAGTTCGTTCTGCAGGTCGGCCAGCAGGTTGAGCACCTGCGCCTGGATCGACACGTCGAGCGCAGACACCGGTTCATCGGCCACCAGCAGGCGTGGCTGCAGCATCAGCGCACGCGCGATGGCGATGCGTTGGCGCTGCCCGCCGGAGAACATGTGCGGGTAGCGATTGGCGTACTCCGGCCGCAGGCCGACGCGCGACAGCATCTCGCGCGCCTTGGCCGCGCGCTCTGTCTTGCCCAGCGTGGTGTTGATGGCCAGCGGATCTTCCAGAACGGCCGAGATCTTCTTGCGCGGGTTCAGCGAGCCATAGGGGTTCTGGAACACCAGCTGCACCGCCTGCCGCAGCTCGCGCTTGCGCCCGGACGGCGGATTCACAGCGTCCATGCCTACCAGCGAGAGCGTGCCGGCGGTGGGCTTCTCGATGAGCGTGACCATGCGCGCCAGCGTGGACTTGCCGCAGCCGGACTCACCGACCACGGCCAGGGTGCGGCCACGCGCCAGGGTGAAGGAGACGCCGCCCACGGCCTGCAGGTGCGCAGGCGCGCGGAACATGCCGCGGCGGATGTCGTATACCTTTTGCAGGTCCCTGGCTTCGGCGACGATTTCGTCGCGCGTCGTCATGGCAGGGCCTCCACGGGTTGCGGGCCATCGCGCTCGATGAGCGCGGCGCGGTTGGGATCGCCCAGTGCGTAGTGGCATCGCACCAGGCCGCCCTCGCTGCCGGGAATGGCACGCAGTTCGGGCCGCACCGCACGCGAATGCGCGGTGGCGTAGTTGCAGCGCGGCGCAAACAGGCAGCCCGCGGGCCGGTCATGCACGCCGGGCACCACGCCGGGAATCGTGGCGAGCCGGCCTTCGGGCGCGGCGCGTTCGGGCAATGCGGCGAGCAGCGCCTCGGTGTAGGGGTGCTGCGGCGCGGCGAACAGGCGATCGACGCGCTGCTGCTCCACCACCTGCCCCGCGTACATCACGGCCACGCGCTGCGCCATGTCGGCGACCACGCCCATGTTGTGCGTGATGAGCACCAGCGCCATGCCGCGCTCTTTCTGCAGGCTGCGCAGCAGGTCGAGGATCTGCGCCTGGATGGTCACGTCCAGGGCCGTCGTAGGCTCGTCGGCGATCAGCAGGCGCGGATTGCAGGCGATGGCCATCGCGATCATCACGCGCTGGTTCATGCCGCCGGAAAGCTGGTGCGGATAGGCGCCGATGCGCGAAGCCGGGGCCGGAATGCCGACCTGCTCCAGCAGTTCGATGGCGCGCTTGTGGGCTGCGCGCTTGTCGAGCTTGAGGTGCAGCCGCAGCGTCTCCACGAGCTGGAAGCCGATCGTGAAGCAGGGGTTCAGGCTGGTCGTGGGTTCCTGGAAGATCATCGCCACGTCCTTGCCGACAAGTGCGCGGCGCTCGCGGTCGGACAGGCCCAGCAGGTTCTTGCCGGCAAAGCGCAGGTGTGTCGCGCTCACTTTGCCCGGCGAGGCGATGAGGCCCATCAGCGCCATCATCGTGACGCTCTTGCCCGAGCCCGACTCGCCCACGATGCCGAGCACTTCGCCCTCGTCGACCTGCAGGCTCACGCCTTCGACTGCATGCATGATGCCGCCTTGCGTGGGGAACTCGACGTGGAGGTCCTGAATTTCGAGAAGTGCCATGTCAGCGTTTCAGTTTCGGGTCGAGCGCGTCGCGCAAGCCGTCACCCAGTAAATTGAACCCCAGCACCGCGGCCAGGATGGCCAGGCCCGGAAAGGTCACGACCCACCAGGCGCGCAGCACGAATTCACGCGCGTCGGCGAGCATGGTGCCCCACTCCGGCGACGGCGGTTGTGCGCCCAGGCCGAGGAAGCCCAGCGCCGCCGCATCGAGGATGGCGGTGGACACGCCCAAGGAGGCCTGCACGATCAGTGGCGCGGCACAGTTGGGCAGCACTTCAAGGAACATCAGCCGCAAGAGCCCCGCACCACTCAGGCGCGCGGCCGTCACGTAGTCGCGCGAGACCTCGGTAATGACCGCTGCGCGGGTGATGCGCACATAGTGCGGCAACACCACCACCGCCACGGCCAGCATCGCGTTGATGAGCCCCGGCCCGAGGATCGCCACGATGACGATGGCCAGCAGCAGGCTCGGCAGCGTCAGGATGATGTCCATGAGCCGCATGATCGCGATCTCGACGATGCCGCGCGCGAAGCCCGCGATCAGCCCGAGCGCGATGCCCACTGCGATTGACAGCGCGACCACCGCGATGCCGATCGACAGCGACAGGCGCGCGCCGAACATCAGGCGCGAGAGGATGTCGCGGCCGATGGCGTCGGTGCCCAGCAGGTATTGCATCGAGCCTCCCTCTTGCCAAGCCGGTGGCCGCAGGAAGGCGGCGCTGTCGGTCTGGTTGGGTGCATGCGGCGCGATCCACGGCGCCAGCAATGCGACCGTCAGCAGCAGCGCGATCACGGCGAGGCCCGCCACGGCGCCCTTGTTCGCCGAGAACGCGCCCCAGAACTCGCGCCACGGTCCGGGCGGCGCCGAAGGCCCGTTCACCACCACGGGCAAGGATGCAGGCGCCGTCATTTCCGGATCCTCGGGTTGATGACGCCGTACGCCACGTCGACCAGCAGGTTGACCACCATCACGATCACGCCCAGCAGCAACATGCCTCCCTGCAGCACGGGGTAGTCGCGCCGGCCGATCGCCTCGATGAGCCACTTGCCCACGCCGGGCCAGGAGAAGATCGTCTCGGTGAGGATGGCCCCGGTGAACAACACGCCCACCTGCAGGCCGATCACGGTGACCACCGGGATCAGCGCGTTGCGCAGCGCATGCAGCGCCACCACGCGAAACTTCGACAAGCCCTTGGCACGCGCGGTGCGGATGTAGTCCTCGCCCAGCACCTCGAGCATGGCCGAGCGCGTCATGCGCGCGATCACCGCCAGCGGATTGGTGCCGAGCACGATGGCCGGCAGGATGAGGTGCTTGAGCGCCGACCAGAAGGCACCGGGCTCGTCGGACTTGAGCGAGTCGATCAGCAAGAAGCCCGTGCTCGGCTCGACGAAATACTGCACCGCGATGCGGCCCGACACCGGCGTCCAGCCGAGCTGCACCGAAAAGAACAGGATCAGCAGCAGCCCCCACCAGAAAATGGGCATCGAATAGCCGGTGAGCGACACCGCCATCACGCCGTGGTCGAACACGGAGTTGCGCCGCACCGCCGCGATGATGCCGGCGGGAATGCCCAGCAGCAAAGCGAACACCATGGCACAAAGCGCCAGCTCGACCGTCGCGGGGAACAGCGAAAGGAACTCGGTCATGACCGGTTCCTGCGTGATCATCGACTTGCCGAGGTCGCCCTGCAGCACGCGCAGCACGTAGATGCAGTACTGCGTGATGAGCGGCTGGTCCAGGCCATAGGCCTTGAGCAGTTCGGCATGGCGCGCGGCGTCGATGCCGCGTTCACCGGCCAGTGTCTCGATGGGATCGCCCGGCACCAGCCGGATCAAAAAGAAGGCGAGCAGCGTCATGCCGATGAAGGTCGGCACGAGAAGACTCACGCGTGTCAGAAGGAATCGGAGCATTGCGCACGAATATGCAAGAGCGATGCCGGCCCGTGAAGGCGGCAGAACCCCTATTGCGGCTGGAACTTCAGCCGGCGGTCAGGACAAATCGCGTCAGCGTCAGCTCTTGTCGCGCAATTCGCGTCGCAGGATCTTGCCGACATTCGTCTTCGGCAACTCCGTGCGGAACTCGATCTTGCGCGGCTGCTTGTATCCAGTGAGGTTGGCGCGGCAGAAATCGCGCACCTCTTGCTCCGTCAAGCTTTCATTCTTCCTGACGATCACGAGCTTGATGCCCTCGCCCGTCTTCTCATCCGGGAAGCCGACGACGGCGCATTCGAGCACGCCCGGAATCTGCGAGACCACGTCCTCGACTTCATTCGGATACACATTGAAGCCGCTGACGATGATCATGTCCTTCTTGCGGTCCACGATCTTGAAGTAGCCACGCGCATCGACGATGCCGACGTCGCCGGTCTTGAAGTAGCCGTCCGCGGTCATGACCTTGGCGGTTTCGTCGGGGCGTTGCCAGTAGCCCGCCATCACCTGCGGGCCCTTGACGGCGATCTCGCCGGGCTCGCCGTGCGGCACTTCGTTGCCCTCGTCGTCCAGCAGCTTGATGTATGTGCTGGGCAGCGGCAGGCCGATGGTGCCGGTGAATTCCTGGCTGGTCGTCGGGTTGCAGCTCACCGAAGGCGAGGTTTCCGACAGGCCATAGCCCTCGCAGATCGGGCAACCGGTTTTTTCGAGCCACAGCTTGGCGACGCCGCTCTGCACCGCCATGCCACCGCCGACGGACACCTTGAGGTTCTTCCAGTTGACGGTGTTGAAGTCGGGATGATTGGCCAGGCCGTTGAACAGCGTGTTGACGGCCGGGAAGCTGTGGAAGGTGTGCTGCGACAACTCCTTGAGCACACCCGGAATGTCGCGCGGATTCGGAATGAGGATGGTCTTTCCGCCGGTGCGCATGCTCAGCATCATGTTCACCGTGAAGGCGAAGATGTGATAGAGCGGCAGCGCGCAAACGCTGGTGGGCTGCTCGCCTGCCGGCACGCGCTTCATCACCGGGTCGTTCCAGGCTTCGGACTGCAGCACGTTGGCGATCACGTTGCGATGCAACAGCACCGCGCCCTTCGAAACGCCCGTCGTGCCGCCGGTGTATTGCAGCAGGGCCACGTCGTCAGGACGGATGTCGACCTTCTGCAAGGTGCGCGAGCCGCCCTTCGACAGCGCATCGTTGAAGCGAACCGCACCGGGAAGCTGGAAGGCCGGCACCATCTTCTTGACGCTGCGCACCACGAAGTTCACCAGCGCACCCTTCAGTGCACCGAGCTGGTCGCCCATGCCCGTGAGCACCACCTGCTTGATCGGCGTTGCGGCAATGCACTGCTGCAAGGTTGCCGCGAAGTTCTCCATGATGACAATGGCCTTGGCGCCCGAGTCCTTGAGCTGGTGCTCCAGTTCGCGCGCCGTGTACAGCGGATTGACGTTGACCACCACCATGCCGGCACGCATCACGCCCGCCACCGAAATCGGGTACTGCGGCGTGTTGGGCATCATCAGCGCAACCCGATCCCCCTTGACCAGGCCCAGGCCCTGCAGGTAAGCGCCCATCTTGCGGCTGGCCTCGTCGACCTCGCCGTAGGTGATGTCCTTGCCCATGTAGCTGTAAGCCACGCGGTCGGCGAAGCGGCTGAAGCTCTCTTCCATCAACGCAACCAGCGATGCGTATTGCGAAGCGTCGATATCGGCGGGCACGCCGGCGGAATATCCGCTCAGCCAGGGGCGATCTGTCATTGAAATGTCTCTTGTCTCACTAACTGGCGCGGCTTTGTTGCGCCGCGCTCCGGGGAATTACTCGATGGCCTTGCCCATGTCCTCGACCACCTTCTTGGCATCGCCGAAGACCATCATGGTTTTGTCCATGTAGAAAAGCTCGTTGTCCAGGCCAGCATAGCCTGCTGCCATCGAGCGCTTGTTCACGATCACTGTCTTGGCCTTGTACGCCTCCAGGATCGGCATGCCGTAGATCGGCGTGCCCTTTTGCAACGCGGCAGGGTTCACCACGTCGTTGGCGCCCAGGATGATGGCCACGTCAGCCTGCCCGAACTCGCCGTTGATGTCTTCCATTTCGAACACCTGGTCGTAGGGCACTTCGGCCTCCGCGAGCAGCACGTTCATGTGGCCCGGCATGCGGCCTGCCACGGGATGGATGGCGTACTTCACCGTCACGCCGTGCTCGGTGAGCTTCGCTGCCAGTTCCTTCACGGCGTGCTGCGCGCGCGCCACGGCCAGGCCGTAGCCCGGCACGATGATCACGGTTTCGGCGTTGCTCAGCACGAAGGCCGCGTCGTCTGCGCTGCCGCTCTTGACCGGGCGCTGCTCCTTGGCCGCGCCACCGGCCGTGGCCGCCTCGCCGCCGAAGCCGCCCAGGATCACGTTGAAGAACGAGCGGTTCATCGCCTTGCACATGATGTAGCTCAGGATCGCACCCGAAGAGCCCACCAAGGAGCCGGCCACGATCAGCATCGCGTTGTTCAGGCTGAAGCCGATGCCCGCGGCCGCCCAACCCGAGTAGCTGTTGAGCATCGACACCACCACCGGCATGTCCGCGCCGCCGATCGGGATGATGATGAGCACGCCCATCACGAAGCTCAGCACCACCATCAGCAGGAATGCGTACCAGCTTTCGGTGAACACGAACACCAGGCCCAGGCCGATCGTGACCAGCCCCAGGATCAGGTTCAGCATGTGCTGTCCCTTGAACTGCACCGGTGCGCCTTGGAACAGGCGGAACTTGTATTTGCCCGAGAGCTTGCCAAAGGCGATGACCGAGCCGCTGAAGGTGATGGCACCGATGGCGGCGCCCAGGAACAGCTCCAGCCGGTTGCCTGCCGGGATGCCGTAGCGCAGGAATCCATCGACGATGAAGGCGCCTTCGGGCGTGTTGACGCCGACGGCAGCAGCGACTGGCGCCTGCGTGATGCCGAAAGCCCACGGCTCGACGACAGCAGCCACCGCGATGAACACGGCCGCCAGGCCGATCATGCTGTGGAAGAAGGCCACCAGTTCGGGCATCTGCGTCATCTCGACGGTCTTGGCGCGATAGGCGCCGTAGCCGCCACCGACCACGAGGCCCAGCAGCACCCAGGCCATGCCGATGGCCTTGCCACCCGAGAGCTGAACGATGAGCGCCGCGGTCGTCAGGATGGCGATGGCCATGCCGACCATGCCGAAGATGTTGCCGCGGATGGACGTCGTGGGATGCGACAGGCCCTTCAGGGCCTGGATGAAGCAGATGCTGGCAACGAGGTACAGCAGCGTGACGACATTCATGCTCATGCTGCGTTCCCCTTTTCAGCGGGCGCCTTCTTGTCCTTTTTCTTGAACATTTCCAGCATTCGCCGCGTGACCAAAAAGCCGCCGAACACGTTCACGGCCGCCAGCGCCACCGCGAGCACACCCATGGTCTTGCCCAGGGTCGTTTCGGTGAGCGCGGCCGCCAGCATGGCGCCCACGATCACGATGGCCGAAATGGCGTTCGTCACCGCCATCAGCGGCGTGTGCAACGCCGGCGTGACGGTCCACACCACGTGGTAGCCCACGTAGATGGCGAGCACGAAGATGATCAGGTTGATGACTGTGTGGCTGACGGGATCCATGGTCTTCTCCTCGCGAAAATGCTTATTTCTTCGTGACTTGACCGTCGCGCGACATCAGGCACGCGGCCACGATGTCGTCTTCGAGATCGATCTTCAGGCCGCCTTCCTTGGGCAGCACGAGCTTGAGGAAGTCCAGCACGTTGCGCGCGTACAGCGCCGAGGCGTCGGCCGCCACCAATGCCGGCAGGTTGGTCTCGCCCACGATGGTCACGCCATGCTTGACGACCGTCCGGTCCGCTTCCGACAGCGGGCAGTTGCCGCCCACGCCGTCCGGGCCCTTGCCCGCCGCGATGTCCACGATGACCGAGCCAGCCTTCATCGACTTGACCATGTCCTCGGTGATGAGGGTCGGGGCAGCGCGGCCGGGGATGAGGGCGGTGCTGATCACCACGTCGGCCAGCGCCACGCGCTTGGCGACTTCGACCTGCTGACGCGCCAGCCAGCTCGGCGGCATCGGGCGGGCATAGCCGCCCACGCCTTCGGCCGCGTCCTTTTCTTCCTGGGTGTCGTACGACACCTCGATGAACTTGCCGCCCAGCGACTCGATCTGCTCCTTGACGCTCGGTCGAACGTCGGATGCCTCGATCACCGCGCCCAGACGCTTGGCCGTGGCGATCGCCTGCAGGCCGGCCACGCCGACGCCCAGGATGACCACGCGGGCGGCCTTCACCGTGCCGGCGGCTGTCATCAGCATCGGGAAAAAACGCTGGTATTTGTCGGCCGCCATCATCACGGCCTTGTAGCCTGCAATGTTGGCTTGAGACGACAGTACGTCCATACTTTGGGCGCGGGTCGTACGGGGCGCCGCTTCCAGCGCAAAGCTGGTGAGGCCCGCCGTCGCCAGGCGCTGCAGCCCGGCTCCGTCAAAGGGATTGAGCATGCCGACGAGAACGGCACCCGGCTTCATGAGGGGCGTCTCGTTGTCGAAGGGCGATCGCACCTTCAGTACGATTTCGGCGCCAAAAGCGCCTGCCGCGTCAACGATTTCCGCGCCGGCCGCCTGGTAGGCCGCGTCAGTGACGCTGGCCGCGACGCCAGCGCCGGATTGCACCCGGACGGTGTGCCCCGAAGCAACGAGCTTTTTGGCCGTCTCGGGTGTGACGGCCACTCGGGTTTCACCGGCCGTGGTCTCGGCAGGCACGCCAATCAGCATAGAAGATCTCCTCAGGGCAGCGGGACAGCGAAAAACCCGCCGAGCTTACCCGAAGACGTTTCGGTGCCCAGTTTTGGGCAACATTTGTTCAGATTTCAGCCTCCTACAGCATGTTCTGATTTTTGTGGCGGAAGTTTCCCACATTCGATCAACAACGGTGCGGTTGACCGTGACATTTCGCGCGAGAGTTGACAGTCGCAACTATTGCTGTTTGACTCTAACTCCGCGATCAGTAATAGACTGAAGGCACACAAGATACAGGGATGAAACAACTATGCGAATCGCAGCACTTGACGACGAGCTGTCTCAGCTCGAATTAATCCGTCACACCATGAACGGCATCGAACACGAATGCCATGTCTATACGGAGGGGAAAGCGCTACTGCGCGATCTGCGCTTGCAGTCCTTCGACCTGCTCATCCTTGACTGGACGCTGCCCGATATTTCGGGGCCGGCGGTCGTCAAGTGGGTGCGCGAAGAACTTGCCAGCCGGATTCCCATCCTGTTCGTGACCAACCGCCGCGAAGAGGCGGACATGGTTGCGGGACTGGCGGCCGGAGCCGATGACTTCATGGTCAAGCCGATCCGCGTGCCCGAACTCGAGGCGCGCGTGCGTGCCTTGCTGCGGCGCGCGTATCCGAGCCAGCATGAGGTCGAGCTCCATTTCGGCCCCTACCACTTCTTCCCGCAGTCGCGCACGCTGCAGGTGGACGGCCAGACGGTCGACCTGAAGCACCGCGAATACGAACTCGCCCTGTTCCTCTTCCAGAATCTTGGCCGCCTCCTGTCACGCGAACACCTTCGCGAAGCGGTGTGGGGTCGTGGACCGGAAGAGCCCTCGCGTTCGCTCGACACGCACATCTCGCGCCTTCGCACCAAGCTGTCGCTGC
Source organism: Variovorax brevis (assembly GCF_030317105.1). GTDB lineage: Bacteria > Pseudomonadota > Gammaproteobacteria > Burkholderiales > Burkholderiaceae_C > Variovorax > Variovorax brevis. The sequence continues at coordinate 301,608 of NZ_JASZYG010000008.1, read as the reverse complement.
GTCCGGCCAACGGCTTCCTGCTGTCCGCGGTGTATGGCCTGGGCTATCGACTGGAAACGGTTGAAGTGGCGTCCCTGTCCGCGTTTGGGTCGGCCGACGAAGGCGCTGCAGCATGAATCGCATCGCCCTGTCCCGAGCCATCGCACTGCTGGCGCTCTGGACGGGCGCTGCGTCTGCGCAACTTGCCGTGGGGGCTGACACCACGGCGTGTACTGAAGACGAACCCTGCCTGATGCTTCGGCTCGCCGACGACTCGGTCGTCCGGGTCCCGTCCGAATCCGTCGAAAAACGCTCTTCGCCTTTGGACAACGCCGGACACAACGGCCCCATGGGTGATGGGTCGAAGCGAATGGCACCACGCCCGCGCGGCCGTCTCTTCGACCTGAACTCGCCTGGCGCCATCGCCAGCGTTCGCGGCTAGCAGGCCGCGCTGCGCCCCCCGAATAGAATGCGCCGCCCTCAGGGGCAGCCTTCGACACGCGTTCCAAAATGCCGTTCACTCCTTCAGAAACCGCATCGCCGAAGCCTCCGAGCCGCGCGCGCCGCGTGCTTGCGCTGGTGCGCCGACGCGCGTCCTGGCTGTTTCTGGGAGCGGGCCTGATCACGCTCGTGTCGTACGTGACGGTCACGCAAGGACTGCCGCGCTTTGACCGGATGCTGCAGGAAAACACGCTGAACGCGTTCAGGCCGGAGGCGTCGCGCGACATCGTGATCGTCGCGATCGACGACAAGAGCATGGAAGCCATCGGGCGCTGGCCCTGGCGCCGGGCCCTGCACGCCGAAGTCCTGCGCCAGATCGCTCCAGGACAACCCCGCTGCATCGGACTGGACCTGCTGCTCACCGACGAAGACAAGGCCCATCCGGGCGACGACGCCTTGCTGGCCCGTCGCATGAAGGAGAGCGGCTGCGTGGTGCTCCCCATGGCCTTGCAGGCACCGGGCAGGGAGTCAAGCTTCCAGTCCGAAGTGCTCCCGATCCCGCTGCTGGCCGGAGCGGCGACGGCGCTGGGACATGCCCACCTTTCCATCGACGACGACGGCGTGGCACGTGGTGTCTATTTGCAGGAAGGTTTTCCGGGCCGGGACTGGCCCCATTTTGCACTGGCGATCCAGCAGGCTGCCGCCGGAAAACCGGCACCCCAGCCGTCGGCAAGCAACGGCCCCATGACCTCGCCGCCAGCGGGCCTGTGGAAGCGACGCGACCACGAACTGCTTTACTTTGCCTCGCACGCGTCGTCCTTCCAGACGGTTTCCTACATCGACGTGCTGCGCGGCCAGGTGCCACCCACCCTCTTCAAGGACAAGTACGTCCTGATCGGCGCCACTGCCGGTGCGCTGGGCGATGTGTTCGCGAGTTCGGCCCCCACGCAGTTCGGGCTGGTGCCCGGCGTCGAGATCTTTGCGACCGTGTTGCAAGGCCTGATCAGCGACCGCCACATCGTGCCGGCGTCGACGTGGGAGAACCTGGTGTTCAACCTGGTGCCGTTGGTGATCGTGCTCGTGGGCTTGCTGCGGCTGGGCCCACTGGGTGTGTTCGTGCTGATCCTGACCGTGCTGGCCGCGCGCACCGGCCTGCAAATGGCCCAGCCCCTGCTCGGCATCCGCTTTGCCCCGGCGGCGGGCCTGGGCGGCCTGCTGCTCGTGTATCCGCTGTGGAGCCTCATGCGCCTCACGGCCGCCTACCGGTTCCTGCGCCGCGGCACCCGCGAGCTCAACACGGTGCTCGACGGCATGTCCATGCCCAACAACGCCCAGCTGGACGGCGACTTCCTCGATCGCGAGATCGACGCCACCGCTGCCGCCGTGCAACGGGTGCGCGACTTGCACCGCTTCGTGCGCGACGGCGTCGATCACCTGCCGGATGCGACCCTTGTGCTCAACCGCCTGGGCGTGGTGTTCACCGCCAATCGCTCGGCCGCCAGGCACTGGCAGAGCGAGGCATGGGCACTCGTGGGCAAGGACGCCCACACGCTGCTGGCGGACATCCGTTCGCGCAACACGGGCGAGCCGATGATCCATCCCGGCGCGCTGAGTTCGGACAACCCGCAGCCGATTGCCGGCGAAGCTGAAGACGCCTCGGGCCGCATCCTCCTGCTGCGCTGCGTGCCCTTCTTCGATGCCGGCAACACCTACGCCGGCTGGATGATCGCGCTGGTGGACATCACCAAGATGCGACGCGCCCAAAGCCAGCGCGACGAGGCCCTGCGCTTTATTTCGCACGACATCCGCGAGCCCAGTGCGTCGATCCTCACGGTGGTCGAACTGGCCCGCGCGCAGCCCTCGATGCTGCCGCGCGACCTGCTCCTGCAGCGCATCGAGCGCCACGCACGCACGGGCTTGGAACTGGCGGATGGCTTCGTCAACCTGGCGCGAGCCGAGGCGCAGCCCTTCAAGGCCGAACTGGTGGACCTGGTCGAGCTGACCACGCTGGCCATCGACAACGCCTGGGCCGAAGCCCGCACGCGCGACGTCCTCGTGCGGCTGGACACCACGCTCGAAGAGGCGCCCTGCATCGGCGACCGCAGCCTGCTGCCGCGCGCCCTCACCAATGTCCTGGGCAATGCGCTCAAGTATTCCCCGCCGGGCAGCGAGTTGCTGTGCACCATCACCGAGCGCCGGGCGCATTGGGCGATCGGCATCCGCGACCAGGGGCCGGGCATCCCGGCCGAGCTTCAACCGCAGTTGTTCCAGCCCTTTCACCGCCTTCACCGCGAGTCGCACCCGGACGTGCATGGCGTGGGCTTGGGCCTTCTGCTGGTGCGCACCGCGATGCAGCGCCACGGCGGCAGCGTGGAGATCGACAGCGCGGAAAATGCAGGTTGCACCGTCACGCTGGTGCTTCCCAAGCCAACCCCGAGTACGCTCGGCAATATTTCCAAAGCCGCCTACGAATAGCCATCATGGTCGCCACTCGCTGGAAGCCCAATGTCACGGTCGCAGCCGTGATCGAGCGCGACGGGCGATTCCTGCTGGTCGAGGAAGAAACGGCTGAGGGCTTGAAGCTCAATTCGCCCGCCGGCCACCTCGACCTCGGCGAAACGCCTGCCGACGGGTGCGCGCGCGAGACCCTTGAAGAGACGGCGCACCACTTCACGCCGACCGCGCTCGTCGGCATCTACATGGCCCGGTCGCGCCGCGATGGCGACGCCGACAACGACGCGAGCGACGTCACCTACCTGCGCTTTGCCTTCACGGGCGAACTCGGCGCGCAGGAGCCCGGGCGCGCGCTGGACCACGGCATCGTGCGCACGCTGTGGATGACGCCAGCCGAGATCCGCGCCAGCGTGGACCGCCATCGCAGCCCCTTGCTGCTGCAATGCGTGGAAGACTACCTGGCAGGGCAACGCCATCCCTTGTCGCTCATTCACGTCGATCCCTCGGTCCACGACGAATAGTCCGCACGCGCGCAGCGGCTTGCGCGGGCTGGGAAAATGGCGCCATGACGAAAAAACGTGTGGTGGTGGGTTTGTCCGGCGGCGTGGATTCCGCGGTGACGGCGCACCTGCTCAAGCAACAGGGCCACGAAGTCATCGGCATCTTCATGAAAAACTGGGAAGACGATGACGACAGCGAGTACTGCTCTTCCAACATCGACTTCGTGGATGCGGCCAGCGTCGCGGACGTGCTGGGCATCGAGATCGAGCACGTGAACTTCGCGGCCGACTACAAGGACCGCGTGTTCGCCGAATTCCTGCGCGAGTACCAGGCGGGGCGCACGCCCAACCCCGACGTGCTGTGCAACGCGGAGATCAAGTTCAAGGCCTTCCTGGACCATGCGATGCGCCTGGGCGCAGAGAAGATCGCCACCGGCCACTACGCCCGCGTACGCTTCAACGAGGCCACGCAGCGCCATGAGTTGCTCAAGGGGCTCGACCCCGGCAAGGACCAGAGTTACTTCCTGCACCGGCTCAACCAGCAGCAGTTGTCCAGGACGATGTTCCCGGTGGGCGAACTGCACAAGACCGAGGTGCGCCGCATTGCCGACGAGATCGGCCTGCCAAATGCGAAGAAGAAGGACTCGACCGGCATCTGCTTCATTGGGGAGCGGCCGTTTCGCGAGTTCCTCAACCGCTACATCAGCAAGGAGCCGGGGCCGATCCGCGATGAGCGGGGCAGGGTGCTGGGCCAGCACCAGGGCCTGTCCTTCTACACGCTGGGGCAGCGCCAGGGACTGGGCATCGGCGGCGTGAAGGACAAGAAGGCGCCGCGCGGCAGCGGCGACCACGCGCCATGGTTCGTCGCGCGCAAGGACATGAAGGCCAACACGCTGTGGATCGTGCAAGGGCATGAGCACCCGTGGCTGCTGTCCAACGCACTGGAAGCCGATGACGCAAGCTGGGTGGCCGGCGAGGCGCCGCAAACCGGCGGCTACGCGGCCAAATCGCGCTACCGGCAGGCGGACTCAGGCTGCGACCTGTCCGACGGCGCCAACGGCGCGTTTCGGCTGGACTTTGCGCAGGCCCAATGGGCCGTGACGCCCGGCCAGTCCGCTGTGCTGTACGACGGCGACGTGTGCCTGGGCGGCGGGGTGATCGCGCAGGTCGGCTGACCGTCAGCCCGCGCTGGGCGCGCGTTGGCGCAGCTGCGCGACAAGCTCGTAGGACTTGAGGCGCGCCGCATGGTCGAAGACCTGCGAGGTGATCATGAGTTCGTCCGCACCGGTTTTCGCCACGAAGGCTTCGACGCTGTCGCGCACGGTGGGCAGCGAGCCCACTGCTGAGCACGACAACACCGAGTCGAGCAAGGCCTTTTCCGCCGGCCCGACGCGATCGCGATAACCCTCCACCGGCGGCGGAAGCTGCCCCGGCCGGCCGCTGCGCAGGTTGACGAAAGCCTGTTGCCACGAGCTGGCACGAAACTGCGCCTCTTCGTCCGTGTCGGCCGCAAAGACGTTGAAGCCCAGCATCACATAGGGCTTGGACAACTGCGCCGAGGGCTTGAAGGTCTCGCGGTAGATCTCGATGGCCTGCATCATCTGCTGCGGCGCGAAGTGCGATGCGAAGGCGTAGGGAAGGCCCAGGTGCGCCGCGAGTTGCGCGCCAAAGGTGCTGGAGCCCAGGATCCAGATCGGCACTTCGAGCCCGCGTCCCGGCACGGCGAGCACGCTCTGGCGCGGCTCGCGCGACATGAAGTCCATCAGCTCGATCACGTCCTGCGGAAACTGGTCGGAGTTGGTGTCCAGGTCGCGGCGCAGGGCACGCGCGGTGCGCTGGTCGGAACCCGGTGCGCGGCCCAGTCCCAGATCGACGCGGCCCGGATAAAGCGATTCGAGCGTGCCGAACTGCTCCGCAATCACGAGCGGCGAATGGTTGGGCAGCATGACGCCACCGGCGCCGATGCGGATCGTCGAGGTGCCCGCACCGACGAATGCCAACAGCACGGCCGTTGCCGCACTGGCAATGCCGGGCATTCCGTGGTGCTCCGCCAGCCAATAGCGGGTGAAGCCCAGCTTTTCGCCGTGCTGCGCCAATGCAAGCGAGTTGCGAAAGGACTGCGCGGCGTTGCCGCCCTCGCAGATGGGGGAGAGATCGAGGATGGAGAACGGAACCATGGGCGCGATGATGGCCCGAAGCGGCGAATCGTGCCTGCTGGTGCCCGAATTCCCGGTCACCCAGCGATGCCAAGCGCCGGCGGCAAACGCGCTGGTCAAAGCCCAACGGCACGATGCATGATGTGCCGATGCTGTCCGCATTCGATATTTTCAAGATAGGGATCGGCCCGTCGAGCTCGCACACCGTGGGGCCGATGCGCGCGGCCTTGATGTTCGCCAAGTCGATGGAAGCGCGCGGCCTGCTCGACGCCGTCGCGCGGCTGCACGTCGACCTGTTCGGCTCGCTCGGCGCCACCGGCCACGGCCACGCCACCGATCAGGGCGTGATTCTCGGGCTGCTCGGCGATGCGCCCGACACCATACGGCCCGAGACCGTGCAGCCGCGCCTGGACGCCCTGCGCCGCAGCGGCGAGCTGAGCCTGCTGGAGCGCAAGCCCATCCCCTTCGACCGTGTGCGCGACATCGCCTTTCGCGGCGAGGAGTCCTTGCCCGAGCATCCCAACGCGATGCGCTTCGAGGCCTTCTCGGCCGATGGCACGACGCTGGCGCAAGGCATCTACTTTTCCGTCGGCGGCGGCTTCGTGGTGGAGCGCGGCGCCGCCGATGCGCAGGCAGTGCTGCAGCCCGCGCAAGCCATGCCCCACCCCTTCAGCACGGGCGACGAACTGATGGCGCAATGCCACGACCACGGCCTGTCCGTTGCAGCGCTGATGCTGCGCAACGAATGCGTGTGGCGGTCTGAAGCGGAAGTGCGTGACGGGCTGCTGCGCATCTGGCACGTCATGCAGGAATGCGTGCAGCGGGGCTTTGGCGTCGACAACCCGCTGGCCGCCAAGGCGCTGCCCGGGCCGCTCCGCATGCGCCGTCGCGCTCCCGAGCTGTGCCGCGAACTGAATGCGCAGGCAGGCGCGGCCGATCCGCTGGCGGCGATGGATTGGGTCAATGCATTTGCCATGGCGGTGAACGAAGAAAACGCGGCCGGTGGTCGCGTCGTCACGGCGCCCACCAACGGCGCCGCCGGCGTGGTGCCGGCCGTCATGCACTACTACCAGCGCTTCGTGCCGCAGGCGAGCGACGACGGCATCGTGGACTTCCTGTTGACGGCCGCTGCCATCGGCATGCTCTACAAGACCAACGCGTCGATCTCGGGCGCCGAGGTCGGTTGCCAGGGCGAAGTCGGCGTGGCCTGCTCGATGGCTGCCGGCGCGCTGGCGGCCGTGATGGGCGCCACGCCCGCGCAGGTCGAGAACGCGGCCGAGATCGGCATGGAACACAACCTCGGCCTGACCTGCGACCCGGTCGGCGGCATGGTGCAGATCCCCTGCGTCGAGCGCAATGCGATGGGCGCGGTGAAGGCCATCAACGCGGCGCGCCTGGCGCTGCGCGGCGACGGCAGCCACTACGTGTCGCTCGACGCCGTGATTCGCACGATGAAGCAGACGGGGGAAGACATGAAGGCGACTTACAAGGAAACCTCGCTCGGCGGGCTCGCCGTCAACGTCGTCGAATGCTGAGGACCTTCAGGCCGCGCTCATCATCGGGTGCCCCGCGAGGAAGGCCGCCAGGTTCTCTTCCACGCGCTGTGCCATGGCCGCCCGCGTTTCTTGCGTGTTGCTCGCCAGGTGCGGCAGCAGCACGACGTTGTCGAGTTCGAACAGCGCTTCCGGCACGTTGGGTTCGTCCTCGAACACGTCGAGGCCCGCACCGGCAATGCGATGGTGCTGCAGCGCTTCGAGCAATGCCTGCTCATCGACCACGGTGCCGCGCGAGATGTTGATGAGGTAGCCCTGCGGACCCAGCGCATCGAGGATGTCGCGCGACACGAGGCCGCGCGTTTCCGCACCGCCGGCGCTGGCGATCACCAGGAAGTCGGCCCACTCGGCCAGCGACTTCAACGTGGGCTCGTAGCCATAGTCCACGTCGCTCAGCGGGCGCCGGTTGTGATAGCGCACCTCCATGTCGAAGCCCCATGCGCGGCGCGCAATCACCCGCCCGATGCGGCCCATGCCGAGGATGCCGAGCTTCTTGCCCGACACCTTGGTCGCGAGCGGGAACTGGCCCTTGCGCCAGTCGCCGCGCCGCACGAAGCGGTCCGACGCGCTGATGCGCCGCGCCACGTCCATCACCAGCGCGAAGGCGGTGTCGGCCACGCAATCGTTGAGCACGTCGGGCGTGTAGCCGACCGCGATGCCGCGTGCGCGGGCCGCTTCGAGATCGAGCGCATCGAGGCCCACGCCGAAGCTGGAGATGACCTTGAGCTTCGGCATCGCCGCGATCAGCGCCGCGTCGGCACCGAAACGCGCCGAGGTCACGAGTGCGGTGAACTCGCCGCCGTGCGCGGCCAGGTAGGCCTGCGGGTCGGACTCGCTCCAGAGCGGATGAAGGTCATATGTCTCGGCGAGTCGGGCTTCGAGCGCCGGCAGCAGCCGGCCGTGTTGCAGCACGCGTGTCTTGGGCATGGGGTTCGTCGTGGTGTTGCGGGAGGGGATGTTCATACGGGCTGGAGGCCGGCGTCCCTGGCGACCTTGGCCCACTTGACCATCTCGGTGCCGATGAAGTCGCCAAACTGTTGGGGCGTTCCGCCGCCGGGTTCGATGCCGTTGTCCTGCAAAGTCTTGCGCACGTCCGGCAAGGCGAGGATGCGGTTGACCTCGGCGTTGAGCTTGGCGACCGTGGCCTTCGGCGTGCCGGCCGGCGCGAGCAAACCGCCCCAGGTGCTGGTCTCGTAGCCGGCGACGCCGGCCTCCTGCATCGTGGGCACTTCGGGCAGAACGCTGGAGCGCTTCGCCGTCGTCACCGCCAGTGCGCGCAGGCGACCCGCCTTGACCTGCACATTGGCCGCGGCCACGGTGTCGAACATCAGCGAGGTGCGTCCGCTGATGAGGTCCGGATGCGCGAGCGTGCTGCCCTTGTAGGGGATGTGCGCCATGTCCAGCCCCGTCATCGACTTGAACAGTTCGCCCGAGAAATGCGGCGCGCCGCCGGTGCCGCTCGACGCGAACGAGAGCTTGCCGGGGTTGGCCTTGCCATAGGCGATGAGTTCCTTCACCGACTTCACCGGCAGTTCCGGCGAGACGATCAGCACCAGCGGCACCACGTGCGTGAGCACCACCGGCTCAAAGCTCTTGATGGTGTCGAAGGGCAGCTTCTTGACCATGCCCGGATTGATCGCGTGGCTGCTGGCCACCAGCGCCAGCATGTGGCCGTCCGGCGGGCTCTTGGCGACGAGGTCGGTGCCGATGATGCCGGTGGCACCCGCGCGGTTGTCGATGACCACCGGCTGGCCCCAGGCTTCCGTCAGTTTTTGCCCGATGAGGCGCGCCGCCAGGTCGATGGCGCCGCCCGGCGAGGCCGGCACGACGATGGTGATGGACTTGCCCGGGAAGCCTTGCGCCATCGCCGGCAGGGACGCGCCGAATGCCAGTGCGGCAGCGGCGTTGATGAGGGATCTGCGTTGCATGGTCATCAGATCCCCTTCGCCTTGCGCCAGACTTCGAAGGCTGCCTTGGTGTCCGCATTCGGCGGGTAGGTGCCTGCGAGCTTCGCGCCGCCTTCGACGCGTTCGAGCACGAAGGCTTCCATCTTTTCCTGCTCGGTCGCGTCGCGCGCCACCTCTTCGGCCAGGTGCTGCGGGATCACGACCACGCCTTCGTCGTCACCGACCACCACGTCGCCCGGATACACCGCCACGCCACCGCAGCCGATGGGCACGTTGAGGTCGATGGCGTGGTGATGGATGAGGTTCAGCGGTGCGCTGCCGCCTGCGCAGTACACCGGAAAATCCATCTGCGAGATCGGGCCGCTGTCGCGCACCGGGCCATCGGACACGAGCCCTGCGGCGCCGCGCACCTTGAGGCGCGTCGTGAGGATCTGGCCGCCCGAAGCCACGCGCTTTTCGCCGCGGCAGTCGATCACGAGGACATGGCCTTCCGGCACGCTTTCGATGCCCTTTCGCTGCGGGTGGTTCGGGTCGTCGAAGGCGCTGATCTGGTCGAGGTCTTCACGCGCCGGGATGTTGCGCATCGTGAAGGCCGGGCCGACCAGATTGCCGCCGCTCGGCCTTGTGAGCCGGCCGACGCCTTGCAGGTAGACGTTGCGAAAGCCGCGCTTGAAAAGTTGCGTGCAGAGCGTGGCAACGCTCACGTGCCGCAGCAGTTCGCGCGCTTCGCTGGAGAGTGGAGTGTCTTGGTTCATGTCGGTCCTGCAAGTTGATAGGGTCACAGATTTCTTTTCCAGGAATACCGCGGAACCGGCTTTGCCGGGCCGCTGGCATTGCCCTCAGCGAGGGGTTGGCGGAGCGACACGAAGTGCGCGCAGCCTGGGGGCGAGCAAAAGCTAGTCGGGCTTTGCGCCGGATTTCGTCACCAGCTCACCCCAGCGCGGAATTTCCTTCTGCATCAGCGCCGCGAGTTGCGCGGGCGAGCCGGCCACCACGTCCATGCCGAGCTGGTTGGTGAGCTTGTCCTTCACGTCCGGCATTTGCAGGATCTTCGTGATCTCGGCGGACAGTCGCTGGGCGATCGGCGCAGGCAGGCCCCTGGGTGCGTAGACCGCTTGCCACGACGCCATCTCGAAGCCCTTGACGCCCGCTTCCTGCATCGTGGGCAACTCAGGCTGCAGCGCCATGCGTTTGGCGGTGGTCACGGCCAGCAGCTTGAGCTTGCCGGCCTTCACCAGCGGCAGCGCGGCAGTGACCTGGTCGAACATGAAGGTGACCTGCCCCGATGACACGTCGAGCATCGCCGGCGGCGTGCCCTTGTACGGAATGTGCGTGAGCTTCACGCCGATGAGGTCGCCGAACATTTCGCCCGCAAGGTGGGTGGACGTGCCCGCACCCGAGGAGGCAAAGGTTCGCCTGGTCGGGTCTTTTTTCAGCAGCGTGATCAGGTCCGCCACCGAGTTCACGCCCAGGTTCGGATCGACGATCAGCACGTTGGGCAGGAAGGCCACGAGCGAGATCGGATCGAAGTCCTTCACCGGGTCGTAGGGCAGGTTCTTGTAGAGGCTCGCGTTGATGGCGTGTGTGCTGATGGTGCCGCCGAAGAGCGTGTAGCCGTCGGGCTTGGCTTTGGCAACGTACCCCGCGCCCACCGCACCGGCCGCGCCCGGCTTGTTGTCGACGATCACCGGCTGGCCCAGCGCCTCGCCGAGCTTCTGCGCGATGACGCGGCCGATCACGTCGGTGGAACCGCCGGGCGTGAAAGGCACGACGTAGGTGATGGCGCGCGTTGGCCAGTGGGCTTCGGCGGACTGCGAAGCGGCCAGAAGCGGGGTGCCCAGCACCATCGCGGCGCCGGCTTGCAGCACCGTGCGGCGTTGTGGATTGAAGTCGTTCATGAGGCGTCTTACTCCACGCGTACGCCGCGCGTCTTGATGACCTGTCCATAGCGCGCCTTGTCGGCGTCGATGGTCTTTTGCAGTTCAGCGGGCGTGGTGCCGCGCGGCGTGGCGCCTTGCGCGATGAGCGCTTGGCGCATGTCCTCGGACGCCACGATCTCTTTCACGTCGGCGGAGATCTTGTCGACCAGCGCTGGCGGCGAGCCGGCGGGCGCGAGCAAGGCCACCCAAGAACCGGACTCGGCATTGGGCACGCCCAGTTCGGCCAGCGTGGGCACGTCCGGCATCGCGGGCGAACGTTGGGCGCTGGTCACGGCGAGTGCTCGTAGCTTGCCGGTCTTCACGTAGCCGGAGGTTTCGAGGATCGACGCGAAGAGCATGTCGACGTGGCCCGCCATGAGGTCGCCCATCGCCGGTCCGCCGCCCTTGTACGGGACGTGCACGAGCTTGATGCCCGCAGCCTGCTGGAAGATCTCGGCCGTCAGGTGCGGCGAGCCACCGCTGCCTGAACTTGCGAAGGTGTACTTGTCCGGCGAGGCCTTGGCCAGCGCGATCAATTCCTTCGGCGTCTTGGCGGGCACGGACGGATTGACCACGAAGGCAAAGGGAAGGTCCGCGAACAAGGACACGGGCATGAACGCTTTGTCCGGGTCGTAGGCCATCTTGTAGAGCGACGGATTGATCGACTGCGTGCCCACGTTGCCGATGAGGAAGGTGTAGCCGTCAGGCTTGGCCTTGGCCACCGCGTCCATGCCGACGATGCCACCCGCGCCGGTGCGGTTGTCCACCACCACCGACTGGCCCCACTTCTTGCCGAGGCGAACCGCCAGCAGCCGCGCCGCGATGTCGGTGCCGCCGCCCGGAGCGAAGGGGACCACGAAGGTGACGGGGCGCGATGGCCAGTCGGCCGGCACCTGTGCGCCGGCGGCGAGCGGTGCCAGTGGCAAGGCTGCGAGTGCGGCATGCGCTGCGAGTCGGCCAAGGCGCCTGCGGGTCCAGAGAGGTTTCGTCTCCATGCGGTTCTTTCGTGAGTTGCTGGGGTGTCAGTGGATGTCCGGCTCGCTGCCGCTGGAAGCGTCGGCGTAGTCCGGTGCCAGAAAGTCGAAGTCGCAGCCGGTGTCGGCCTGCTGCACGTGCTTGAGGAACATGACGCCGTAGCCGCGGCCGAACTTGGGGATCGGCTTTTTCCATTCGGCGCGGCGTTGGGCGAGTTCGTCGTCGCTGACGTTCATGTCGATGCGTCGCGCATCGACGTCGAGCGTGACCAGGTCGCCGTCTCGCACCAGCGCCAGCGGACCGCCCACATGCGATTCGGGCGTGACGTGCAGCACGCAGGCGCCGTAGCTGGTGCCGCTCATGCGCGCATCGCTGATGCGGACCATGTCGCGCACGCCTTCCTTCAGGAGCTTCTGCGGAATCGGCAACTGGCCCCACTCGGGCATGCCCGGTGCGCCTTGCGGACCGGCGCTTTGCAGCACGATGACGCTGTCCTTGGTCACCGGCAGATCGGGCGAATCGATGCGCGCGGCGAGGTCTTCGTAGTTCTTGAAGACCACCGCCGGCCCCGTGTGGCGGCGCAGGTGCTGCTCCATCGCCGCAGGCTTGATGACGGCACCGTCGGGTGCGAGATTGCCGCGCAGCACGGCGAGGCCGCCGCTTTCGAGCAGGGCTTCCTTGCGCGGCCGGATCACGTCGGCGTTGTAGACCTGTGCGCCGGCGATGTTCTCGCCCAGCGTCCTGCCGTTGACCGTCTTCTGGCTGCCGTCGATGAGGCTCCCCATCTCGGCGAGGAAGGCACGCAGTCCGCCCGCGTAGAAGAAGTCTTCCATCAAGTACTTGCCGCCCGGGCGCAGGTTGGCGATGACCGGCGTGGCGCGCGCCAGTTCGTCGAAGCGTGCCAGGTCGAGCGGCACGCTGGCACGCCGCGCCATCGCGATCAAATGCACGATGGCGTTGGTCGAGCCACCGAGGCCGAGCACGGCCGTCACCGCGTTGTCGAATGATGCGGGCGTCAGGATGTCCAGCGGCTTGAGGTCTTCCCACACCATCTCGACGATGCGCTTGCCGGTGTGCGTGGCCATCATCGCGTGGCGCGAGTCCGGGGCAGGAATCGACGAGGCGCCAGGCAGCGTGAGCCCCAGCACTTCCGTCGCGCTGGTCATGGTGCTGGCCGTGCCCATCGTCATGCAGGTGCCGGGCGAACGGGCGATGCCGTCTTCCACGTCCTGCCAGTCCTGTTCGCTGATGTTGCCGGCGCGCAGTTCGGCCCAGTACTTCCACGTGTCGGAGCCGGAGCCGAGAAAGGTGCCCTTGTAGTCGCCGCGCAGCATCGGCCCGGCGGGCACGAAGATGGTCGGCAGGTTCATGGCCAGTGCGCCCATCACGAGGCCGGGCGTGGTCTTGTCGCAGCCGCCCATGAGCACGCAGCCGTCGGCCGGGTAGGAGCGCAGCAACTCTTCTGCCTCCATGGCGAGCATGTTGCGGTAGAGCATGGTGGTCGGCTTCTGGAAGGCCTCGCCCAGGCTCAGCGTGGGAATCTCCACCGGAAATCCGCCTGCCTGCCACACGCCGCGCTTGACCTCTTCCACGCGCTGCTTGAAGTGCGTGTGGCAGGAGTTCATGTCGCTCCACGTGTTGAGGATGGCGATGACCGGCTTGCCGATGTAGTCGTCGCGGCTCAGCCCCATCTGCGCGGTGCGCGAGCGGTGGCCGAAGCTGCGCAGATCCTTGACGCCGTACCAGCGGTGGGAGCGGAGGTCTTCGGGCTTCTTGCGTGAGGTCATGGTGTTTGTCTCGAATGGCGCTTCCGCATGGAATGAGGCGAATCTGCACATCGCATGGTAGCGCTGTCATTCGATCATAAGCAGCATGTTCGCGGCCCGTCAACCGGGTAATCAACCTGTTACGGAGGCGTTACGCGCTTGCGCGTTCGATCAGGGAGAAACCGAGATCGACCACCTTGGGGTCGACCTCCCGCCCCTGTGCGCGCTCGACGATGAATCGCGCGGCCTGCCGGCCGATGCCGGTGCCGTCGATGCGCACGGTGGTGATGGCCGGGTGGGCGTGCTGCGCAAATTCGAGGTCGCCGAAGCCGATCGCGCCAATGTCGTCCGGCACCTTCAGCCCGCGTGCCTGCGCCTCGGTGATGACGCCATGCGCCAGCGCGTCCGAGCTGCAGGCCACCACGTCGATGCCCGCGTCCGCCGCCAGCAGTTGCGAGAGCGCCGATCGTCCGCTGCCCAGCGTGGTGGGCGCCGGGACGCTTTGCACCTGCACATTGCCGCCGCCAAGCGCCTTCCACGCCTGCTCGAAGCCCGCGCGCCGCAGGTTGGCGCGGCGGTCGTCGCCCGTGACGATGGCGGGACGCCTGTAGCCCTTGCCATGCAGGTACTGCGCCGTGGCGGCGCCCACTTTCTCGTGGGAAAAGCCCACCAGCATGTCGATGGGCGTGGGCGTCAGGTCCCAGGTCTCGACCACGGGAATGCCAGAGGCCAGCAGGCGCCGCCGGCCCTCGGGCGAGCGCAGGATGCCGGTCAGCACGATGCCATCCGGCCGCCGGCCGATGATGGCGTCGATGAGCGCGTCCTCGCGCGAGTTCTCGTAGCCGCTTTGCCCCAGCATGAGCTGGTAGCCGTTCTCGGCCAGCGCTTCAGTGAGCGCCTGGATGGTTTCGAGGAAGACGGGCCCCGCAATCGTCGGCACCACCGCGGCCACCAGCCGGCTGCGGTTGGAAGCCAAGCCGCCCGCCAGCAGGTTGGGCACGTAGCCCGTGCGCTCGACCGCGAGCCGCACTTTCTCTCGCGTCTCGGGCGTCACCACCGCCGGCGTGTTGAGCGCGCGCGACGCCGTGATCGCCGACACCCCCGCGAGCTTGGCGACGTCGTTGAGCGTGATGCCTCCACTGCCGCGCCTTGCGCTGCGGCCGGGCGTGCTTTGCTGCGTCAAATAGATGGCTCCGATGTTAACGCTAACGTATGGCTTTCGATTATGGCTCAGCCGGCTCGCAGGTTGTCATTGACCTTCCCCAGCAGCGCGACCAGTTGGGCGCGCTCGGCGTCGCTGAGTCCGTCCACGGCCTGTGCGCTCAGCTTGCGGGCCTGTCGCTGCAAGGTGCGCTGGATCGCCGCGCCCTCGGGCGTGAGCGTCAGCCGCACGTTGCGACGATCGCCCTCGTCCACCGTGGCCTCGAGCAGCGCACGGTCGCGCAGCCCCTTGATGAGCCGCGCCAGTTGCGCCTTGTCGCGCCCGCTGTGCTGCGCCAGATCGCTTTGCGTCGCGCCCGGATGCCGGCCGAAAAAGCCCAGCACCTTGCTGTCCATGTGCGTGACGTCGTGCGGACCGTCGCGCAGCACGCGGTATTGCTGCGAGCGGTACTGGTGCATGACGGCGTGGATCAGGTCGAGCACCTCGTTCTCGGGGGCAACGTCCTTATGGTTGACATTGTCAATTGGTTTGCGCATGATAGGGGACATTATCAATCAATTGGAAGATTCCGGAATGAATGAAGAATCCCAAGCCAAGCGCCGCGTGGAGCGTGTGCGCCACGAAACGAAGCGGCGCGACCTGGAAGTCGTGCGCGTCGACGCGCTCACACCGAACTTCCGCAGCATCACGCTGGCAGGCGAGTCGCTGGCCGACTTCGTGAGTGCGTCCTTCGACGACCACGTCAAGTTGATCCTCGGCGCCGACGACACCGAACGCGTGATGCGCGACTACACCCCACGCAAATACGACCCGGTCGCCAACGAACTCACGCTGGAATTCGCGCTGCACGGCGACGGCCCCGCAGCCGAATGGGCCGCCGCGGCCGCGCCGGGTCATCGCGCGACCATCGGCGGTCCGCGCGGCTCCTTCATCGTGCCGCTGGACTACGACTGGCACCTGCTCGTCGGCGACGAAACGGCCATGCCCGCGGTCGCACGTCGCCTTGAAGAACTGCCGCCGGGTGCGCGCGCCATCGTGCTCCTGAACGTCGAGCCCTCAGACCGGCGCCAGTTCGCCACGCACGCAGACGCAGAAATTCAATGGGTGAACAGCGATGAAGCGCTGGTCGAAGCGGTGCGCGCCCTCGAACTGCCCGCCGGCGAAGGCTATGCCTGGTGCGCAGGCGAGGCCTCGACCATGGCGCTGCTGCGCCGCATCCTCGTCGAGGACAAGGGCCATGACCGCCACGCCATCCGTGCGGCCGCTTACTGGAAGCGCGGTGCGATTGCGCACCACGAGAACCTCGAAGGCTGAGAGGTTCACGCCCCGCCGCGAAAGTCCGGCGACTGCGCCAGCACCGTGCGAATTTCCTCCATCAACGCACGCGCGCCCGGCGACGGGAATGCACCCAGTCGCTGCGTGAGGCCGATGTCGCGGCGCGTCGCGTCGAGCGGAAAGTCCAGCACCACCAGGCTGCCGTCGCGGATCTCGTAGCGCAGTTGATGCGCCGAGATGGCGGTGAGCATGTCGCTTTCCATCAGCAGGCCGCGCAGCAAGGCCAAGTCGCCGGTTTCCACCGCCGGCACGGGCGGCGCCTGCTGCGCATCGGAGAAAAAGCGCTCCAGCAGTTCGCGCGAAGGCGCACCGTGCCGTGACAGCACCCAACGCGCCTTGCGCAAGGTGTCGAAGTCGATGCGCCGGGCGTGCGCCAGCGGATGGCCAGCACGCGCGATGACGGAGATGCGGTCTTCGAACAGCGCCTCTTGTTGCAGGTCCTTCGTCTCGGCGGCACTGCGCAGCGCGCCGAAGATGAAGTCGACGTCGCCACTGCGCAGCGATGCGGCGAGCGCGTCATATGGACTCTCCACCGTGGCCACGTGCACGAGCGGATGGCGTGCGAGCAGCGACGCAATGGCCAGCGGCAGGATCTGCGTACGCCCCAGGGGCAAGGCACCCACGTGCACGCTCCCCTGCACCGTGCCTTCGCTCGCCGCGATGTCCGGGCCAATGTGACGCAACTCGGCCAGCACCCGCTTGAAGTAGAAGGCCACGATGTCGCCCGCCGGCGTTGGCGCGAGCCCGCGCGCCGTGCGGTCGAACAAGGCCACGCCCAACCCCTCTTCCAGGTCTTTCACGGCCGCGCTGATGCCCGGCTGCGTGATGCCGAACTCATGCGCCACCGAGGGCATGTTGCGCTTCTCGGCCAGGCTCGCGACCACCGCCAGCCGCCGTCCGTTGAGGATCGACGCAAAGAGCGAATTCACATCGGCCGATGCGCGCATGCCGCCGCGCGCCACGAGTTGTGCCTGCGCTTGCGCGAACTCATGCTCGACACGCCGCGCACGCGCGAGCACCAGTTCGCCATAGGCGTTGAGGGCCATGCCGCGCGAGCGTCGATCAAAAAGCGGACGGCCCAGTGCACCCTCCAGTTCGGAGATCGATCGCGTGACCGCGGAAGGCACGCGATAGAGCCCTTCCGCCGCGCCCGAAATGCTGCCCGCCGCCGCCACCGCGGTGACGGCGCGCAGGTGACGCAGGTTGATCCCAAGCGCCGCTGCATAGGCGCTGTCGATCACCTTGTTGTGGGGTTTGGCCTTCACCGTCGGAACTCTAAGGGTTAACGCAGCCTTGCCGAATCCGGCCTCATATGTCCATAATATGGCCATTCATCCACATTATGGACGCGCACAACATGCCCACCGATGCCGCCGACCCGAATCCGAAGACCCCTTACCAATACCCGAACCCGCCGGATGCGCTGCCTGAAATCGTGGTGCAACACGCCATCCCCAAGGACGAACGCCTGTGGGTGCCGCAGGCCGAGAACGTCTGGTTTCGACCGCTGTGCCTGAACGCCAGCCAGGGTTACTGGATGAACCTGCTGAAGGTTCGCAAGTCGGGCGTGCTCAGCCGCCATCGCCACCCGCAGGCGGTGCATGGCTTCGTGCTGAAGGGCCGCTGGCGCTACCTGGAACACGACTGGGAAGCCACCGAAGGCAGCTACGTCTTCGAGCCGCCCGGTGAAACGCACACACTCTACGTGCCCGAAGACGTGGAAGAAATGATCACCTACTTCCAGGTGAACGGTGTCATGTACTACACCGACCCCTGGGGCAAGGGCATGGGCTACGAAGACGTGTTCACCAAGATCGACATGTGCAGGAAGCACTTCGAGGAAGTGGGCCTGGGCGCGGACTACGTCAAGCAGTTCATCCGATGAGCCTCCCCTACGGGCGCGCGAGATACGACTTTGCCGGCGCCGTGGCCATCGTCACCGGCGGCGCGAGCGGCATCGGCGCGGAAGTGGCAGCACTGCTGCGCAGTTTCGGTGCGCGCGTGGCCATCTGGGACATGGCGCCCGAGTCCCGAAGCGACGATGCCTGGCAACTGGACGTGACCGACTACGCCAGCGTCGAGCGCGCAGCGCAGGCAGTGCGGCAGCGATTCGGACGCATGGACTTCGTCATCAACAGCGCGGGATTCACGGGTCCGACCATGCCGCTGGATGCTTTCGATCCGGGCGTGTGGCGCAGCGTGGTCGATGTGAACCTTGTGGGCACCTTCAACGTGTGCCGCGCGGTGGTGCCGCATCTTCGTGCGGCGGGCGCGGGTCGCATCGTCAACATCGCCTCGCTGGCCGGCAAGGAGGGCACGCCCAACGCATCGGCGTACAGCGCGGCCAAGGCGGGTGTGCTCGCGCTCACCAAGTCGCTGGGCAAGGAGCTGGCCACCACCGGCATCCTCGTCAACGCGATTGCGCCGGCGGCCGTCAACACGCCCATCCTCGCGCAGATGTCGTTCTCGCATGTGCAGACCATGATCGACAAGAGCCCCATGCAGCGCCTTGGCGAAAGCAGCGAAGTGGCGCAGATGGTGGCCTGGCTGTGCTCGGGCTCCTGCACCTTCAACACCGGGTCGGTGTTCGACCTTTCAGGTGGGCGCGCAACGTACTAGATCTTTGGCCGATGCGCTTCGGCCCGCTCTCATCCATTCAACCCAACGGAGACAAACCATGAAAACACTCGTCCAAAACCTGCGCCGCCGTGCGGTGCTCGGCCTGCTGCCCGCTGCCGCCCTGCTGGCCGCTGGCCCCACGCTGGCGCAAGCACAGGCCTTCCCCAACAAGCCCATCGAACTCGTCGTGCCTTTCCAGGCGGGCGGAGGCACCGACGCCTTGGCGCGCGCCTTTGCCGAAGCCACGCACAAGCACATGCCGCAGAGCGTCATCATCGTGAACAAGCCGGGCGCCAGCGGTGCCATCGGCTGGCAGGACGTGGTCAACGCCAAGCCCGACGGCTATCGCCTGGCCGTGCTCACGGTCGAAGTGACGACGCTGCCGCACATGGGCCTGGCGAAGTTCACCTACGACGACTTCGCGCCCATCGCGCGCCTGAACGCCGACCAGGCCGCCATCACCGTGCGCGCCGACGCACCGTGGAACACGGTCGAGGAATTCCTGGCCGCCGCGAAGAAGGACAGCGGCAAGATCAGCATGGGCAACGCCGGCAACGGTTCCATCTGGCACCTGGCAGCCGCCGCGCTGGAAGACAAGACCAACGTGAAGTTCAATCACACGCCATTCCAGGGCGCCGCGCCCGCGGTGCTCGCGCTGATGGGTGGCCACATCGACGCGGTGGCAGTGAGCCCGGCCGAAGTCACGACCTACGTGCAGGCCGGCAAGCTCAAGACCCTGGCCGTCATGGCCAACCAGCGCGTGGCCGGCTTCGAGAAAGTGCCCACGCTGAAGGAACGCGGCATCGACCTGGTCATCGGCACCTGGCGCGGCATCGCGGCTCCGAAGAACACGCCGCCCGAAGTCATCGCCTACCTGAAAGACGTGACGAAGAAGGCCTCCGATGAACCGGCGTTCCGCGAAGTGCTGGCCAAGCAGAACCTGGGCTTTGCATATGCCGACGACGTCGCCTTCAAGGCGGAGATGGCCAAGGACAGCGCCTACTTCAAGACGCTGATCACCAAGCTCGACATCAAGAACTGACAGCAGGCACGATGACCTACGAGGCAGGACTTTTCAAGGGCAAGCGGGCGCTGGTGAGCGGCGCCACGCAAGGCATCGGCGCCGTCATCGCCAATCACCTGGCTGCGCTTGGCGCGCAGGTGACGGCCATCGGTCTCGGTGGCGGCGACGGCACGCTGAGCGATGCGGTCGAAGTCAAGCAAGCCGACGTCACCTCCGAGGCCAGCCTCGAGGCTGCATTGAGCGGCATCGACCGGCTCGACATCGTCTTCAACTGCGCGGGCATCATCCAGCGCGGCGCGGAGCACGACCTCGAGGTGTTCCAGAAAGTGCTGGCCGTCAACCTCACAGGCACCATGCGCGTGTGCTCGATGACGCGCGAGCGCCTGAAGGCGAGCAAGGGCTGCATCGTCAACACCGCTTCGATGCTGAGCTTCTTCGGTGGCGGGCTGGTGCCGGGCTATGCGGCGAGCAAGGGCGGCGTGGCGCAACTCACCAAGTCGCTGGCCATCAGCTATGCACCGGACGGCATCCGCGTGAACGCCGTCGCGCCGGGGTGGATCGCCACGCCCTTGACGAAGGCCTTGCAGGACGACCCGGCCCGCGCCGGTCCGATCCTGGCGCGCACACCGCTCGCGCGCTGGGGCACGCCGGACGACGTGGCGCGCGCGGCGATGTTCCTGTGCACGCCCGCGGCCTCGTTCATGACGGGGGTGATCCTGCCGGTGGATGGCGGGTACATGGTGTCCTGAGCGGCTTCGCTCGCAGGGGCCGGATAATCGCCCGGCCCCTCATTCCGCCGCCTTTCATGCCCGCATCACGGACCCCTGCTGCTCCCGCCACCCGCACACCTGCATCCGCCCAGGTCGCGGGCACGGCCGCGTTCTCCAAGTTCATGCACGTGCTGCAACTGGTGGCCGACGCCGAGGAGCCCATGAACGTCGGTGCGCTGATGCGCGCCAGCGGCTATCCGCGGCCCACGGTGCATCGCATCGCCGCGGCGCTGGTGGCAGAAGGGCTGCTGGTGGAACACCAGCGCAACGCCACGCTGGCGCTCGGCCCGCGCCTGATCCAGCTCGCCAGTCGAAGCTGGGGCCGGTCGGAGCTGCGCCTGACGGCCGTCGACGAACTCAAGCGCCTGCGCGACGTGACCAGCGAAACAGTGCACCTGGCCGTGCCCAACGGCACCAGCATGGTCTACATCGAGAAGCTCGAAAGCCCGAGCGCCGTGCGCATGGCCTCGCGCATCGGCACCAGCGTGTCGCTGCACTCGACGGCGGTCGGCAAGGCCTACCTGGCGGCGCTGGATGAGAAGGCTTGCGAAGCACTGGTCAAGGGCCTGCCCATGCCGCGCTACACCGAACACACCGTGGTGCAGCAAGCCGCCCTGCGCACGCAGATCCGGCAGACGCGCGAGCGCGGCTGGTCGGTGGACAGCGAAGAGAACGAGGCTGGCATCTATTGCTTCGGTTGCGCCATCCGCGGCGCCTCGGGCGCGCCGGTGGCGGCCATCAGCGTGAGCACGCTGATGTTTCGCCAGAAGGAAGATCCGCAACAGGCCTATGTGGCGCCTCTGCTGGAAGCCTGCCGCGTGATTTCGGAGCGCATTGCGCAGACGCCGTCGCTGTCGGCGGGCGACAACCTCTAGTCTGGTTCAACCTTCAGGCATCGGCACCAGTTGCCCCACGATGGCCGTGGGCCCGACGACTTGATCCGCCTTCACAGGCACCGTGATCGCTTCGCCCCATTTCGCCGCCGCCTCGCGCAAGGCCTCCATCACGTCGGTGGCCATGGATTCCAGCAGGTGCACTTCCCGCTTGCTGAGCGTGTGCGCCTCCACATCCAGGATGCACAGCGTGCCGATGGCCAGGCCGTCTTCATTGCGCAGCGCAGCCCCGGCATAAAAGCGCATGCCCCGCGCCTGCACGGCCGGGTTGCCCGCAAAGCGCAAGTCGCGCGTCAGGTCTGGCACCACCAGCGTGCGCGCATCGGCGACGACGTGGCCGCACAGCGACACGGATCGGGGCAGCCTCGGACCGCCCGTTTGCGCTTCCTCTTCCTGCGACGGCGCGTCCGCCATCGGCAAGTTGCCGAAGGAGCCCGCCGTGATCTGCTCGGTGGCGTCGATGAGTGACACCATCGCCATCGGCACATCGAAGATGTCCGCCGCGTGCTTGGCCGCCAGGTCGAAGATCGGCTTGGCGCGTGCGTCGAGTGCCCCGCTCGCGTTGAGCGCCTCCAGGCGCTTGGGGTCCGTGGCCAGCACGGGCGCCTGCACAAAGCCTTCGCTGAGATTGACGCCCGTGAGTTCCGCCAGCCGGATGATGGCCTCGCTCATCGAGGTGACAACCGCATCGGCGCGCACTGAACTGCTCGCATCCTCCGTGAGCAGTTCGGGCGGCGCATTCCACAGGGCGAGCACGATCTTGACGTCGGGCCAGCGGCGGCGCAGCCGGCGGCAGAAGTGCGCCGCATCCTCGCGCGGGTCGGTGCTGAAGTACGACAAGCACACCGCCTGCGCGTCCGTGAGGTCCAGCCCCGCGATGTAGTCCGCGCTCAGCGTCGCGGCTGGGCGATGGTCGGCATGCTGGCCCTGCAGCGTGAGAGCGTGCGCAAGCATCTTGGCCGCGAGCGTGTCGACTTCCCACTTGCCGCCGATGCACACCACCGTCGGCCGCATCCCCTCGGCAAAGCCACCCGAGAAGTCGGCGCGCAGCGCATCGAGGAGCGCGTCCATGCCGACCACGACCCGATGACGATGCTCGGCCGTCGCCACCACCGTGTGATCGCTGGAGGCCATGCGCAGCACAGGCAGGCCCGACGCGTCATAGAACGCAACCAGGTCCGCGTCGGCCACCTGCTTGGCGGCCAGCTCGATCGCTTCGTCCACGTCGCCGGCCAGCACGCGTTGATAGATGCGCGACGGCGTATCCAGCGCGGGCTGGCTGCCCAGCAGAACATCCAGGAACTTCAGCCGCGGCAGGTGCCGGCCGATGACCAGCAGGCACACCGTGAGCGGCGTCGACATGATCAGCCCCACCGGGCCCCACAGCGCCGTCCAGAAGGTGGCTGCGACCATGAGCGACATGGCCGACAGTCCCGTGCTCGCGCCATAGAGCCAAGGCTCGATGAGGTTGTTGCTGACGAGTTCCAGCACGACGATGAGCCCGATGACCCACAACACCATCGTCCATCCCGGGTCCACCGCAAAGGCCAGCACAACCGGAAAGATCGAAGCGATCAGCGGCCCCACGTAAGGCACGAAGCGCATGACCGCCGCCACCGCGCCCCAGAGGATCGCGCCCGGCACGCCGATGATCCACAAGCCCGCCGCCATCGGCACGCCGTAGCTGAGGTTCACCACGAGCTGCATCGTGAGGTAGCGGCTGATGCGCCGCCCGGCTTCGTCCATGGCGTCGGTCGAGCGATGCAGCGTGCCGCCCCACAGACGCAGCAGCCGGTCGCGCAGATCCAGGCGGTCGAGCAGGATCAGCACCATGAACACCAGCACGATGCCGGCCTGCGCGAGCGGCCCGCTGCTGGCCTCCAGCCATTGCACTGCCTGCTCCAGCGGCGCCGGCCGACGCGGCTCGACTTCCACGCGCTGCGGCGGTGGCGGACCCGCGCCACGCTTGGCGTCTGCCGTGCCTTCGACCTCATGCTTGAAGGTGTCGTAGGTCTTCACGGCGCCGTCGAAGAGGCCGGGTTTGTTCGCGCTTTGCCGCAGGTCGCGCAGCTTGGTCTTGATGTTGCTCTGGTAGGTGGGCAGCTGCGTGCTCAGCGAACTCACCTGGCTGCCCAGGAATGCGCCCGCCAGTCCGAGCATGGTGAGCGCGAACACCACCACCACGACGACAGCCGGCATTCGCGGCAGGCCCCAGTGGCGCAGGCGCACGACCAGCGGATCGAGCATGAAACCCAGCAGCAGCGCGAGTGCCAGTGGCATGAGGATCTCGCGCCCGAAATAAAGCGCACCGATGATGAGGCCGGCCGTGGCCAGGCCGATAAGCAGCTTGAGTTCGGGCAGCAGGTGATGAATCGACCGCTCCTGCGGCGCGGGCACACCTGCCGCTTGCGCGAGCGCATCGCGACCTTGCGCGCGGGCGCGTTCGCCGAAATGCTCGACGGGCTCGTCCGGGTTGTCTCTATCCACCATGCCTCCGCCTCGTGCCGCCGGGATGACGGTCATCTTGAGTGTGGTGACGCACCCCTCTCCGGACTGCCGGACGGATCACCCAAAGCTTGCAGGACACGCGCCCACGGCCTTGGTGAACTGGGCGATGACGGGAAGTGCCCACTTCGCCGCTCGCGCGCATACTGAACGGCGCCATGCAACTGGAGCCCTTCATACGCGTCGACGACGTTTCTTTCTCGGCCACGCAGGAGGATGTCTTGCGCCTGCGCGGCACGCCCGCCCTTGTGTGCCGCAACGGCATCGGCCTGAACGAACTGGACTACGGCGATGTGATCTACCGCTTTCAGGACTGCGGCCGGCTGGAAGAAATCACGCAGCAGGCGCCGGTGCTTCAATTCGGCAACGTGTCGGTGCCCTTCGGCGTGCTGGCGTCCTTTGTGCGAACTTCAGACCCGGCGCTGTTCGAACGGGCCGGCATGCTCGTCTCGCCGCGATTCGGCCTTGCCTTCGATCCGGGCGAACGGTGCTGGGTCACGGCGCTGGCCGCGCACTGCCTGGACGAATGGCGCGCCTTGTGAGGCGCTTTTCCACACCCCGTTGACCGCGATGCAGCGCTTTCCCGTAGTCGTAAGCCTGATGCGCGCGCCAGTTGTTTTTCATTAGTCTCCACAGGCGTCAGCACCTCAACACTGATCGTGAACAGGAGACCGCCCCATGCAACGCCGCGCTTTCAACCTCGCCATTCCCTCGGCCTTGCTGGGGCTGCACGGCTTTGCGGGTGCACAGGCCTTCCCCAACAAGCCGATCCGCTACATCGTGCCGGTGGCAGCGGGCGGCGGCAGCGACATGGTCGGGCGCACGGTCACGGAGCGTTGGGGCAAGCTGCTCAACCAGACTTTCGTGGTGGACAACCAGGGCGGCGGCGGCGGCGTCATCGCATCGCAGAACACGGCGCGTGCACCCGCCGATGGCTACACCTTGATGCAGGGCTATGTCGCCACGCACGGTACCAGTCCCGCCACGCGCAAGCTGCCCTACGACCCGGTCAAGGACTTCACGCCCATCGGCATGATCGGCGGCACGCCCAATGTGCTGGTGCTCAACATCGACGTGCCGGCCAAGGACTTCAAGGAGTTCGTCGCCTACGTCAAGGGCAACCCGGGCAAGTTCAGCTACGGCTCGGCCGGCCTGGGCTCGCTCACGCACCTCACGATGGAACTGTTCAAGCAGCAAACCGGCACGGAGATGACGCACGTGCCCTACCGCGGCGTGGCGCCGGCCTTCACCGACTTGCTGGGCGGTCAGACGCAGGCCATGTTCCCCGGCCTGGCAGCGGCCATGCAGTACATCAACTCGGGGCGCGCGCGGCCCATCGCCGTAACAGGCAAGACACGCCATCCGCAGATCAAGGACGTGCCAACGCTCGAGGAACTCGGCCTGACGGGCTTCGACGCCATGCAGTGGTATGGCGTCGTCGGTCCGGCAGGCATGCCCGCTGACGTGGTCAAGCAACTCAACGACACGCTCAACACGGTGCTCAAGGCGCCCGACCTGGCCGACAAGCTGGCCATCGAAGCGGTGGAGCCGATGCCGATGTCGTCGCAGGCATTCGGCGACTACATCCGCGCCGACGTGGCGCGCTGGACCCAGCTGGCGCGCGAACGCAAGATCGAACTCGAAAACTGATTCTTGAGGCACACGACATGGCACGCAACACACAGGTCGCAGCAGACCACAACGCACCGCCCATCACCCGCATCCTTGCCGAGTACGTCGCGGGCCATCCCTCGCGCGGCTGGAGCGACGCGGTGGATCACGAGGCGCATCGCACATTCCTCAACTGGCTGGGCTGCGCCGTGGGTGCCGCGCAGCATGAAGCGGTGCACGCTGCACTGGCGGCCGTGCAGGTGCTGCAGCCTGCGCCGCAGGCCACCATCCTCGGCCGCGCCGAGAAAGTCGACATCGCCAATGCGGCGCTGCTCAACGGCATCAGTTCGCACACCTTCGACTTCGACGACACGCACCTCAAGACCATCATCCACCCGGCTGGCCCCGTGGCCTCGGCCGTACTTGCCCTTGCCGAGCACACCGGCGCGAGCGGGCGCGCGGTGCTCGACGCGCTGGTGCTGGGCATCGACGTCGCGTGCCGGCTGGGCAACACCGTGTACCCCGAGCACTACGACCGCGGCTGGCACATCACCGGCACCACGGGCATGTTCGGTGCGGCGGCGGGTTGCGCGCGCCTGCTCGGGCTCGACGCGGACAGGACGCAGATGGCGCTCGGCATTGCGGCGTCGCAGCCGGTGGGTTTGCGCGAGCAATTCGGCACCATGACCAAGCCCTTCCATCCCGGCGGTGCGGCGCGGGCCGGACTCATGGCCGCGTTGATGGCGCAGCACGGCTACACGTCGAGCCCGAAGGCCATCGAAGCGCCGCGTGGATGGGCGCAGGTGGTGTCGACGAAATACGCGTGGAACGAAGTGACGGACGAACTGGGCGAGCGCTTCGAGATTTCCTTCAACAGCTACAAGCCCTTTGCCTGCGGCATCGTGATCCACCCCAGCATCGATGCCTGCGTGCAGTTGCGCGAACGCGGCGTGAAGGCCGAGCAGGTGGAGCGCATCGAACTCAAGGTGCATTCGCTGGTGCTCGAACTCACGGGCAAGAAGGAGCCGGCCGATGGGCTGCAAGGCAAGTTCAGCGTGTTCCACGGCTGCGCCGCGGGCTTGATCTTCGGCCGCGCGGCGGGGGAAGAGTTTGCGGACGACATCGTCTCGCGCCCCGACGTCGTCGCGCTGCGCCGCAAGGTCGTCGCCACGGTGGATGACGGCATCGACGAAGCCAGCGTCGACGTCACCGCGGTGCTCAACGACGGTCGATTCGAACATGTGTTCGTCGAGCACGCCATCGGCTCGCTGCAAAGGCCGATGAGCGACACCGACCTGGAGCGCAAGTTCCACGGCATGTCGGATGCCATCATCGGACAACAGCGCACCGACGAACTGCTGCGTTCGTGCTGGTCGCTGGGCGAGGCGGCGGATGTGCGCGCGCTGACGGGGCTGGCGCGTCCGTGATCCGCGTGATCCGGCGCGAACCGATGACCGTCTGACCAGCGAGAGACCGAAGCACATGAACCACCTTCCGAGCGGCACCCGTCGCGCCTTCTGCACCGCCGCAGGCGCACTCGCACTCACGGGCTGCGCCGGGCCGGTGCCCGACCCACGCGCCGCGGCCATCGCGCAGTTGGGTGGCACCGGCAAGCTGCGCGCCGCCATCAACTTCGGCAATCCGATCCTCGCCACTCGGGGACCGGGCAGCGAGCCGCACGGCGTGTCGGTGGACCTTGCGCGCGAAGCAGGGCGCGGGCTGGGCTTGCCTGTGGAACTGGTGCAGTTCAATTCCGCCGGCAGCGTCGTCGAGGCCATCAAGGCGCGGCAGGTGGACATGGCCTTCGTTGCCATCGATCCGGTGCGCGCGGCCGACATGGACTACACCGCGCCCTACGTCATCATTGAAGGCGCTTATCTGGTGCGCAATGAATCACCGCTGCAGCGCAACGAGGAGGTCGACCACACCGGCACGCGCGTGGTCGTGGGACGTGGCAGCGCCTACGACCTGTACCTCACGCGCGAGTTGAAGATGGCGACACTGGCGCATGCGCCAACGTCACCCGCGGTCACCGACATGTTCCTCGCACAGAAGCTGGACGTGGCTGCCGGCGTGAAGCAGCAACTCGAAGCAGATGCGAAGCGCGTGGGCGGCGTGCGCCTGCTGCCTGGCCGCTTCATGGTGATCGAGCAGGCCATGGGCGTGCCCAAGGGTCGCACGGCGGCGCAGGCGTGGCTGAGCAGCTTCATCGAGGAGATGAAAGCGTCTGGCTTCGTGGCGGATGCGCTGAAGCGGCACGGCATCGAGGGCGCGGCAGTGGCGCCCCGGCGCGGCGGCGTCTGAGCGGGAGCGGGCGCAGCACGCAGTCGTCTCCTCATGGTTCGCGAAGGCGCGTGGCGCGCATGCGTGTGCCCGCCTCCATCGTTCTGGCGTCACACGACGAACGGATACCCGCGCCGACGTTCGGGTCAAGGCCAAGGTCGCTATAGTCAACCATTCAGTTCACTATTTTCAACCCCCTTGGAGCAGGACCGATGACCAGCCAAGCCGCTCTCCGCCCGGGTGCGCATGACGCGCCCGATTCCAACTGGTCCATCGTGGCCGCAGGTGCGCTGATGACCTGCGTGGCCATTGGTGTCGTGTTCTCGCTGGCCGTCTTCCTGGCGCCCATGGGTGCAGCGACAGGCTGGTCGCGCGCGGGCATCTCCGCCGCGATGACGCTGGCCTTCTTGAGCATGGGCGTGGCCGGCTTCGGCTGGGGCGCGTTGAGCGACCGCTACGGCCCGCGCGTCGTCGTTCTGGCGGGCACGGTGTTGCTGGGGTTGTCGGCCGTGCTGGCCAGCCGTTCATCGAGCCTGATCGAGTTTCAGCTTTGCTTCGGCGTGATGACGGGCGTTGCCGCGGGCAGCTTCTTTGCGCCGGTGATCGCGACCACCGCGTCTTGGTTCGACCGGCATCGCAGCCTGGCCGTTTCACTGGTGTCGGCCGGCATGGGCGTGGCGCCCATGTCCATCTCTCCATTCGCGGCCTGGCTGGTCACGCACTACGACTGGCGCACGGCGCAGTTGATCATCGGCATCGGCGCGTGGGCGCTGCTGCTGCCGGCGGTGTGGTTCATCCGCGCCGCGCCGGGCACGGCCGCCGGAGACGCGACGACGGTTGCGCCGGCGCCTGCAGCAGGGCCACCGATGCGGGTCGGGGAGGCGCTGCGCTCACGCGCGTTCCTGGTGCTCAGCGCCACCTTCTTCGCCTGCTGCGCCGCGCATTCCGGACCGATCTTCCACACGGTGTCGTATGCGATCGGCTGCGGCTTGCCGACCTTCGCTGCCGTCACCATCTACAGCATGGAAGGCGCGGCGGGACTGGGCGGGCGCCTGCTGTTCGGCGTGCTGGCGGATCGGCTGGGCGCCAAGCGGGTGCTCATCGCCGGCTTGCTGATCCAGGCCTTTGCGGCAGCGAGCTACCTGCTGGTGAATCAATTGAACGGCTTCTATGCCGTGGCCATCGTCTTCGGCATGGCCTATGGCGGCGTGATGCCGCTCTATGCGGTGCTGGCCCGCGACTACTTCGGCGCGCGCATCCTGGGCACGGTGCTCGGCGCCGCGACGATGGTGTCCAGCCTGGGCATGGCGCTGGGCCCCGTGCTGGGCGGCTGGCTTTACGACCGCTCCGGCAGCTATGCGTGGATGTACATCGGCTCGCTGGCCGTGGGCCTGGGCGCGGTGGCCATTGCGTTTGCGTTTCCGCGTGGCGCGCGCGCGGAGCAAGGCCGCTTGCAGCCGGTGGGCTGAGCATTCCATTTGGCAAATGCGCGCGTCGCGGAAGAAAAGGAAGAACCCGAACCGGCGACCACGCCGTCGTTTAAGCTTGGCGCACCTGCTTTCACGGAAGGCCTGCGCCATGCTCCAGATGCGTCCCGGATGCGAGTGCTGCGACCGCGACTTGCCGGCCGATTCGGCCGATGCCCGTATTTGCTCCTTCGAATGCACGTTCTGCAGTGACTGCGCGCAGCAGCGCCTTGGCGGACGTTGTCCCAACTGCGGCGGTGAACTGATCCCCCGACCGCGACGGCCGGCCGACAAGCTCGCGAAATTCCCGGCCTCGAGCACGCGGGTGTTCAAGCCCGGGGGCTGCACGGCCGGGCCATGAGCGCCGTCACGGTCCGTGCGGCGCGCGACGGTGATGCTGTCGCGGCGGCAGCCTGCGTCAATGCTGCTTTCGAGCCCTATGTGGAGCGCATCGGCAAGCCGCCAGCGCCCATGCTTTCCGACTACGCGGCCCTCACCGCCGAAGGCGAAGTCTGGGTCGCCGAACTGGATGCACGCGTGGTGGGTGTTCTGGTTCAGTACGAGACCACGGACGGCTTCTACATCGACACCGTTGCAGTGTCGCCGGCGATTCAGGGCACCGGGGTGGGCCGCGCATTGCTGGTGTTTGCCGAAAACGAGGCTCGCCGGCGAGGCTTCAAATCGATTTACCTTTGCACGAACGCCAGGATGACGGAGAACCAGTTGCTGTATCCGCGCATTGGCTACGTCGAGTACGACCGCCGGGCCCAAGGCGGCTACGAGCGCGTTTTCTACCGCAAGAGGCTTTGACTTGTCATGAAGCAACGGTTTTTCGTCCACAGCTGAACCCGCGCGCCCCATGCTGCAAACCCTCGCCATCACCGGACCCATCTACCTCGTGATCGCGCTGGGTTTCCTCGCGGGACGATTCGGCGTCTTCACCAAGCTGGACATGCGCGTGCTGGGCACCTACGTCGTCCGGTTCGCACTCCCGGCGCTGGTGTTCACGGCCCTGTCGCAACGGCCGGTGAGCGAGGTCATGAACGGGCGCTACGTGCTGGGCTACGCCATCGGCTCGCTCACCGTGATGCTGGCCGCCTTCGGTTGGGGCTGGCGCTGGCAGGGCAAGAGCTTCACCCTGAGCGCGCTGTGCGGGCTGGGCTGCGCGAGTTCGAACAGCGGCTTCATCGGCTACCCGATCGCCATCCTGGTGGCCGGCCCCGCGTCCGCGGCGGTGGGCCTGGCGATGTGCATGCTGGTGGAAAACCTGCTCATGATTCCACTCACGCTCGTGATGGCCGACAGCGGCCGCGCGGGCGGCGGCAAATGGCATCGCATCATCGTGCAGTCGATGATCCAGCTGGGGCGCAACCCGGTGATCCTGGCGATCGTCGGCGGCTTCGCGGTCTCGTTGATCGGCATCCCCATCACCGGGGTGCTGGCGCGCACCATCAACATGCTGGCCATGTCGTCAGCGGCGGTATCGCTGTTCGTCATCGGCGGCACGCTGGTGGGCTTGAAGACCAAGGGCATGCGGCGCGACGTGACGGCCATTGCGCTGGGCAAGCTGATCCTGCACCCCTTGGCGGTGGGTCTGATGATGTGGCTGCTGCCGCCACAGGACGACACCCTGCGTGCGGCGGCGGTGGTCTTTGCGGCCGTGCCGATGCTGAGCATCTACCCCATCCTGGCGCAGCGGTATGGGTTCGAGGACATGTGCGCTGCAGCGCTGCTGCTGGCGACGGTGCTGTCGTTCGTGACGATCAGCGTGATCTTGTGGTTGCTGGGGCCGGTGCTGGGGTGGGCGGCGTGACGCAGGCGTTGTTCATGGAGGTCCGGATGCTTTGGCTGAAGGCCTCTGCGCGCGATCTGTAGCGCACGCTACTCACGCGACGGCAGGCGCAGAAGTCAGCCACCGTCCGAACGTGGAATCCAGCGCCGCCACACCTTGCGCGCCACGCGCACCCGAGCCTGTGACGCAGGCCTGCCCGGTGCGCGTCTCGCGCGGGCTGTAGCCGAACTTCGCGCGGAACGCGCGGCTGAAGTGCGTCGCGCTCTTGAAGCCGTTGTCCGCCGCGATGCGACCCAGGTAGCTCCGCTGCGTCGGCGATGCCAGCAGGCCATGGATGCGCAAGAGCCGGCGGTCCTGCAGGTAGTTGAGCACGCCGCCATCGGCTTCGAAGAGCCGGTAGAGCGTGGAGCGCGAGATATGGAAATGGGCGCAGATGCTGTCGGTGCCCAGGTCTTCTTCCGTCAGGTGCTCTTCCATGTACTTGCGGATCTGGCGCAGCAAGGTGCTTTCCATGGCGGGCCGTGCAAGGCCGAGCATGTCGATCGATGGCGCGAGGCTGGCTGCCAATAGTTGCAGCGTGGCGACCATGGCGTCCGGCGCCTCCTTGCGCGTGATGCGCGGCAGCAGCGTGGAAAGCGATTGCAAGTGGCTGGCCAGGATGGTGCTGCAGGCGCCCATCGGCACCACGCCATGCAGGTCGAGCTGGCGCGGCATCAGCGCATCGAGCGACGCGCGCGGGATGAACACCGTCAGCACGTCACCCTCGCAGTACACCGAACGCGGCTGCGCGAAATCGCTCACCAGCAACTGCCGTGGCCCGACGCTCGTGCGGCGGCCGTTGGCGTCGAGATGCATGGTGTGGGGCGCCTGGTTCAGGTGCAGCACGTAGTGGTCGAGCTTGTCGCGCGCGATGCTCGCGGGCGTGCGGGTGAGGGTCTGCGCGCTGTAGTGGCCACGCACGACCATCACGCCGCCGAGGTTCCAGCCCGTCGTGCGGGAAGCCCAATCCTGCGGCATGTGATCCGAGGGCAGGCTGACGTCCAGCGCCGGGCCCACGCATTCGCGCCAGCGCTCCAGCCGTTCCTTCGGTGCACCTTCCGCGGTCTCGAAGCTTTCTGCGGGAAGCAACAGGTCGTCATCGCACAAGAGTGTCATGCCAAGGCTCCGGGGGTTTCAGGCCTGCATGTCACGCGTCTGGGTGCGTGGGGCGGGCGTTGAGTGGAAGGCTTTCGCGCTGAGAGTGTCGACACTTTATGGACGGAACGCCCGTTTGTCCACTATTTTTACAATCTCCTCGCTACACTGTCGACATTGAATATCGAAACTAATTCACATGAATCAGCCCCAGGCGACCGAGGACATCACCGTCGACACCATCGTCGAATCGGTGCGGGGCAGCATCATCCGCGGCGAACTGCCGCCGGGCAGCATCGTCAATTCGGTGGACATCGCCAACCGCTTCGGCACCAGCCGCACGCCCGTGCGCGAGGCCTTGCTGATCCTCAACCAGTACGGCCTGGTCACGCTCACCGCCCGGCGACGGCCGCAGGTCACGCCGGTCTCCGCGCAGGCGATCCGCGACCTCTATGCGTTGCGCGCAGCGCTGCACGCCTACATCTCGGACGCGATCGTCGCCAACGCGCCGGATGAAGCGCTCAGGGCCTTGCGCGCCCACGCCGCTGCGCTGGCCGCCGACCGGTCGGACCAGGGCAGCGAGGAGTACATGGTGCTCATCGAGGCCTACCTTGCCGAAGAAGCGCGGCTGTGCGGCAACGCGCTGGTGATCGAGGTGCTCGACTCGCTGAAATGGAAGATCAGCTGGTTCCGCCGCATCGGCAAGATGAGCGAGGCGCAGGTGAAATCGCTCGCCGCCGACCGCCTGCGCGTCGCCGATGCCTACCTCGACCGCGACGCCCGCCTGGCCAACGCGCTGAACCGCTCCATGCTCCAACGTGGCGGCGACTACTGCGAGCAGAACTTCCTGGCGACGCACCCGGCGACAGACCTCCAGCCTGCCGGAAAGTGACGCGCGTGACACGCGGCGTCAAGACGCGGCTTGCGGCAAGGCATCGAGCGATCGAAGGATCCGCCGCGTGATGTCCATTCGCTTGGGCAGGTCGGACATGCGCTTGGGCGTGTCGATGATCAGCGCGAAGAACACCGGGCCGCTCGGCCATTCGACCCAACCGACCCACCAGCCGACCTTTCCGCTCCAGCCGCTTTTCGCGCGCAGGATCCAGTCGGGGCCGGCCTCGTTGACCATCACGTCCTTCACGAGTCGCTGGTGTTGGACCCGGAACGGCAACTGGTTGCGATAGAGCGCTTGCAGGAAAGCCACTTGCTCCAGCGCCGAGATCGCCAGATCGCCTTCGACCCAGAAGGGCTGCGCGCCGGTCGCCAGTTCATTGCCATAGCCGATTCGTTGAAGGTACTCCGTCTCGCGTTTGGTTCCCAGTTCCCTGGCGAAGCGCTCGAACACCCAGACGGTGGAATTGCGCATGGCGCTGCGCAGGTCCTGGTCCGCATTCCATGCGGGGACGGAGCGCTGGACGCCGTCCCACGGGATCACCTGGAACTCGTCGCGCAACAGGCCGGCGTCGAGCGCGAACAGGCTGTGGGGCACCTTGAAGGTGGAGGCGGGCGTGTAGCGCCGGGCTGCGCGCTGGCGGTCGAAGACCCGCGTGGCCTCGCGCCCGCGGCGGCCGTCCACCACGGCGATGGTGCCTTGCGCATCGGATGCCGTGAAGACGGCGGACCAGTCCGAGCGTTCCTGGATGTCGCTGGCGGCCAGCGCCTTGCCGGCCACGAAGAGGGGCGCGGCCGAAAGGATCAGTTGTCGTCGATTCATGTCTTGATGGGGTTGTCGCCTTCTTCGCGCATCAGCAGCACGATCAGCACCAGCATCGCGCAGGTGAGGAACATCACGGCCTTGGCTTGGCCGTTCCATATCTGCGATTGCCACATGCAGAACCACTCGCCACCGACGACCACGAAGCCGACGAAGTAGAGCAGGAACACCAGCACGAGCCCGCAGGCTGCGAGCGGCTTGGCGGCGATGAAGACAAGGCGGTCGCGGCGCCCGCGCCACAGGGCCCATGCGCCGGCCAGGCACAGAGCGCTCATCACGAACTCGGTCGCGATGATGGCCCAGTAGCCGATCGACTGAATCATCGGGCTGGTGATGGCGCGCCACTTCAGCGCGTTGTCAGGAAACACCGTGTCCATGGAGAGCACGTGCTGCACGAAGTGCCAATTGGAGTCGTAGTCGAAGATGTTGTCGGCAGCGATGAGCAGGGCCCACAGGCCCACGGCCAGCACCATGACTGTTTTGAGCAAGCGAATGGTCATTGTCGTTCTCCTTGCAACTGTTGACTACGCCGCGCCCCACACGCAAGCCGCGAGGATCAAGGCACCGACAAGGTCGGTGAGCATCGCGAAGTTCTCGCGCGCATTGCGGTGCGGCTGCGCCATGTGATTGACGCCTGCGAGCCCGAGAAACACGGCCCCCGCGATCGCAACAGGCGCGGCCCACGCAGGCCACCACAGGCTCAGGATGCCGATGGTCCCGAAGGCCGTGTTGGCGAAGCCAAGTTCGCGCACGAGGATCAAGGACTCATCGCTTTCCAGGCCGAGGATGTCTCGCGCCGTGTACGCAGGCTTGAGCATCTGCCGTAACCCGGCGCTGCCCAACCGCGCACCGACGATCCAGAACGCGAACCAATGGAGCGCGAGCGCCCAGTCGAGCGCTGCGTGATGCGCCAACACCGCGAATGCAATGCACGCCGCGGGCGCCAGGAACATGAGGACAGTCACGATGATGAAGTAGGACATGGAAAGTAGTCGGTTGAAGTGGCTCACGACGCAGGCAGTTCGCGCAGCGGAAAGAAAAAGCTCGCGGCCACCAGGCCGAGTGCGCCGCCGAGCAGCGTCTCCCACAGCCTGGCCGACAGCAGCAGCAATGAATGCTCGCCACTCGCGGCAAGCGTGACGACCAGCGTGAAGGTGTAGGCGCCGCATGCCACGTCGTAGTGCTCGGGAAGCGCCACCGCGTAGATGATCATCGCGATCGCCGCGGCCGTCCACACGACCACGGCGACGTGCTCGGCCAGCGGCAGGCAGGCCAGGCCGAGCGGAAGCCCGATGGCGGTGCCGATCACGCGCTGGCGGATGCGCGCCACCGTGCCCGCGGCGGTGCTGGTGATGACGAAGGTGCAGGCCGCCATGGCCCACACCGATTCGATGAGCCCGATGAAGCCATTCAATCCCACGATGACCAGCGCCGCGAGCGCCGCCTGCAGGCCCATCACGGTTTCGGCGTCGAGCCACCGGTAGGTCGCGACGGCGGGCGTTGGCGTCGTGGGTGTGGGCAGTTCGGCAGGCCCGCTGAGCATGCGCGGCACGATGGAGGCGACGGCGGCGATCAGGCCGGCGATGGCGATCGTCGCGAAGTCCGCGCCCGTCAGCTGCAGTCCGTAGGCCAACAATTGCCCGATGAAGAACTGCGAACCCATGCCGCTGCCCAGGATGCCCCAGCGCTTGGAGAAGCCGACGGCAAAGGCGCCGAGCACCAGCGTGGATTCAGGCACCACCTGGCCGCTGTGCGCGAGCCATGGCGTGAGCGCCGCCGTGAACGCGGCGCCCAGCACGGCACTCGCCGACATCAAGCCGAGGTCGCGCGCCGATTCGAAGCGCGTCGTGCGGCCTTCGCACACGCTGGCCCACAACGCAAAGCCACCGGCCAGCACGGCCAGTGGCGCGGTCTGCGGCGAAGCAGCGGTCGCCGCGAGCGACGCACCCATCAGCGCGGCAATGCCATAGGCCGTGACCAACCGCAGGCCCTTGACGCGCCGATGCGCGCCGGGGTCGACGCGGTCCAGCCAATGGAGGGCCGATGCCATCCGCACGCGTGTCACCACATCGCCACCGGCTTACCAGCGGCGGCCCTGGTGGTACTCGTCGGCGATCGCCACTTCGGACTGCGCTTGCTGGATGAGTTCCACGGCGCGGCCGGCGTGGCCGCCGAAGGTCGGGCCGTTCACGTTCTGCGCCGAGTGGATGTGGTTGATGGCCGCTTGCATCGCCTCTTCCGCGCTCTGGAAGTTGGGATGCGAGAGGGCGAACGAAGCCGCGCAGGCGCTCAGCGATGCGACGCACAGCGCGCCGAGGAAGAAGGCTTTCAGTTGGGACATTTCGGGTTCTCGTCGGTGAGTGATGGATGAATGGATGCGTACGAAAACGTACGCCGTTGAATTTAGAAGCGACGCGCGATCTGAAGTGGTGCGTGCATCCCAATTCATGCCTGTGCGTCTCCATGCGCGGACTTGCAGCGCATCAACGCGTGAAACGCCGGGGCACGAAATGGGATGCAGCGGCCACACACCGCAGGTGCCCGTTCCTACCATTTCTTCACCGCAATCAATGCACTCGTGCGGCGTGCGGAAGACCTTCACAACCAACCCGCGGGCGAGACCCGCATCGATGAGGAATTCGACATGCAATCCCATTGCAATACCCCGCCAAGGCGCAGCCCCTGGCAACCCCTTGCCGTGCTGGCCGTGTCCGGCGCCGCCCTGCTCGGCGCGATCGCGGCGCAAGCCGACGACAGCCCGACCGTCTACGTCAATGACGCCGGCGTCGAGTACGTCAGCGGCGGCATCGGCGCGGGCGAGGCTGCCCTGATGAAACACGCCAGCAACCAGTGGCCCGCGAGCTTCGAGTTCGCGATCCGCGACGGCAAGCGCGCGGCCTTTGCGTCCGACGTGCAGGTCACGGTGCGCGACGCATCCGGCCAGCCGGTGTTGCGCGATGTGGTCACGCAAGGCCCCTTCCTGCTCGCGCAGCTGCTCCCGGGCCGCTACGACGTGCAGGCCACCTTCGCCGGCCGCACGCTCACCCAGCGCATCGACGTGCGCACGGGCGCGCCCGCGCACAGCGTGTTCGTGTGGCCGGCCGGCACCGGCGTGAGCGCAAGCTCCTGAACGGGACACATGGCCATGTCCTCCAACTGGAAACACAAGCTGCTGGCAGCTGCCTTCATCAGCACCCTCGTGGCGGCCACGGGCGCTGCGAGCGCCGCCAGCGCCACGCAGTCGCCGGGCGCCGTGGCGGTCGACGCTTCGATGATCGTGCCGGTCTCCGGCGGTTGCGGGCCCAACGGATGGCGCGGCCCCTGGGGCCATTGCCGCTACACGCCTTACTACGGCCCGCTGCCCGGCGGCTACTACCAGCCGCGGCCTGTCGTGAGCAATGGTTGCCCGCCCGGCTATTGGCACGGGCCGTGGGGCCACTGCCGCAACACGCCGTATCACGGACGCCTCCCGGACGGCGGCTGGAAGTGAGCGGCGAGGCGATCGTCAGCACGGCCCGGCCGCGGCGCGAGGAGCCGATCATCCGCATCCCGGCGCTGGGGCTCACCGTGCGGGTGCGCTTTCCGTTCGAGGCCGACAAGGCGCAGGCCACGGTCATCGAGACCACCAACGCGGCCGGCTTCGGCCCGCCGCTGCACCGGCGCGCCGAGTCCGAGACCTTCGAGATCGTGACCGGCCGCTACCTCTTCGAAGTCGACGGCCGGCGCTTCATCGCGCGGCGCGGCGACCTGGTGCGCGTGCCCGCCGGCGCGGCCCGCGCCTTCGTCAACGTGACGGGCACCGGCGCGCGCCAGCAGGTGATCATCGAGCCGGGCATCGACGCCGTGCGCTTCTTTCGCGAGCTGGCCGCGCTGCTCGATGGCAAGGCCACCGACCGTGCCGCACTGCGCAGCTTCGGCCGGCGCTGGGGCGTCGTGCTGCTGGGCGCTCCGCTGAAGGTGGGCGGTGGCGGATTCGATGGCGAGGCGCCATGAGCGCTGCGCGCATCCCAACGGCGGGCAGCGAGGACACGCAGTGCCGAGCGCCGGGGTCTTGTTCATGACCGGATCCGTCTTCGTCGAGCTGCGCTTCTGGATCGCCGTCGTGGCGTCCTTCGTGGTGCCGCTGTGCCTTTACCTGTCGTTGCGCAAGCGTCGCGCCATTTCGTCCGGGTCGGTGTTCTGGCTCGGCCTGACGCTGGTAGTGATTGCGGCGGCCGACGTGAGCATGCTGCATGGCCTGCAGGCGGCCGCGAGCAAGTCGCCATCGCACTTCGACAACTTCTTCGATTCTGAATTGGCGATCGGCCTCTACCTGATTCCCGCCCTCTTCGGTGGCATCGGCATCGACCTGGTGTCGAGCGTGTTCCGTCGCCATCTGGAGGCGGCCGAGCATCGCTACAAGTCAGACAAGCACGAATCGCGATAGCAGCGTCGCGGCTGCCGGGAGCACGGGCAGCTCTTGCGGTGCCAGCAGGTGCGCGCACGCGTTGTCGGGCGACAAGCCGTGCAGGCGCATCGGCTGCGGCAAGGCGGCGTCGAGCGTGTCGCGCGGGATGTACAGCACGGCGGTTCCCAAAGAAGTCGTCGCTGAGGCGATCAATGTCGCTGCTGCGTCCCTCGCGTGGTTTCACACGTTTTTGTGCTGGCTTTCGTGTGGCCGCGAGGGCCCTTGTCACTCCTCAACCACTATTGCTTTTCCACCTTTGCCGTAGCTGCGACCTTGGCCCAAAGCTGTGTGTTGCCCTTGAGCATCTCGCTGAACGCGTCGCCCGCAACAACCGACGGGACCGACCCGAGGTCATTGGAGAACTGCTGCACATCGGCGCTGGCCATTGCAGTCGTCACCTCCTTTTGCAGCCTTTGGACGGCTGATAGCGGTGTGCCCTTGGGAGCCCACAAGCCAGTGAAGTTGATGACGCCATAGCCCTTCACGCCCGCCTCTGCGAAGGTGGGCACGTTCGGCAGGGCCGCGAGCCGTTTGTCGCCGCTGATGCCCAGCAGCCTGACCTTGCCCCCCTTGACCTGACCCATGATCCCCGGCGTTGACGCGATCTGGAAGTCAATCGTGCCGGAGAGCAAGGCAATCGTCGCCTCGCCCGCGCCCTTGAAGGGCACGTGCGTCACCTTGATGTTGGCTGCGCTCGCCAATGCCTCGGTGGCGAAGTGCGGCGTCGTGCCTGCGCCGCCCGTGCCGTAGTTGAGTTTGTCGGGGTTGGCCTTGGCATAGGCGATCAGGTCGGCCAGTGTCTTGAAGCGGGAGTCGGCTGGCACCACCAGCGCCATCGGCGCAAAGTTGAAGCCGACCACTGGAACCAGGTCCGCCTGCTGATCGAAAGGCAGCTTGTTGAAGACGTGCGGCAGGATCGTGTAGGTGGTGTCGTTTGCCATCAGCGTGTAGCCGTCGGCCGCCGACTTGGCAACCTGTTGCGCCCCAATGGTGCCGGTGGCGCCGGCCTTGTTCTCGACGTAAAAACTCTGTCCGGTTTGCTCGGTCAGCTTCTGCGCGACTTTTCGGGTCACCTGGTCGACAGCGCCGCCCGGTGGGTACGGCACGACGATCTTGACCGGCTTGGTGGGATACGCACCTTGGGCCATGAGTGGCCCCGCAGGAATTGCGCAGATGACGAGAGCGGCAGCCGAGGCCAGCGCGAGATGGCGAGTGTTTTCGAAAGCGTAGGTCATGGGTGTCTCCGTTGGATATGTTGTGAGCGCCTAGTCAGCCTTGATGCCGGCGTCCTTGATGACCCGCGCCCACTTGGCGAGGTCGGTCTTCTGGGTGTCGGCAAGCTGTTGCGGCGAACTACCGATCAGGGTGACGCCAAGCTTGTCGGCCATGGCCACCACCTCGGGGTCCTTGAGGATTCGAACGATCTCTTGGTGCAGACGCTGCACGATGGGCTGGGGCGTGCCCGCAGGCACATACGCCGCCTGCCATTGCTCGACGACAAAGTCCTTGATGCCGGCTTGGGCCATCGTCGGAACCTCCGGCAAGGACTTGATCCTCGTGGACGAGGTCACGGCCAGCGCCTTCAACCGACCGCTCTGCACATGCGGCAACGCGGCCGCAATGGGCGCGAACATGAAGCTCGCGTGACCTGCCAACACGTCCTGGACCGCGGGCGTGTCGCCCTTGTAGGGGACGTGTGTCATCTTCGCGCCGGTCTGCAGGGCCAGCAGCTCCCCCTGCATCTGCAGGACGGTTCCGTTGCCGCCAGACGCAAAAGAAAGCGCCCGCGGTCGCGCCTTGGCATCCGCAACCAATTCGGCCACGGAGCGGAATGAATGCGAGTTGCCAACGACCAGTACATGCGGGACCGTGCCGATCAGCGACACCGGCGCAAAGGCCTTGACCGGGTCGTACTGCATCTTCTGCATGAGGTTCGGCACGATGGCTTGCGGGCCGATCGACGTACCGAGCAAGGTGTAGCCGTCCGGCGCTGCCTTGGCGACGTAGCCGGAGCCAATCGTTCCGGTCGCGCCGGCTTTGTTGTCGACGATCACGGTGGTTCCAAGCGCGGTGCCCAGGCGAACCGCGATGGCACGGCCCAGTATGTCGGTCGTCCCGCCCGGCGGATACGGCACGACCCAGGTGATGGGCTTGCCAGCCGGCCAGTTGGACTGCGCGGTGGCGGGAGCGCCTGCAAGAGCAAGCAGCGTGACGGCGGCGGCGCAGAACGCGCGGCGGGAAGTGACTTTCATAAGGAGTCCTTCAAATTCGGTGGGGAGAATCCGTACAGCGCGGCCGGGTTGTCGACCAGTACGCGCTGCAGCGCGGCGTCGTCATCGGCCCAGCAGGCCAACAAGGTCATCTGGTGGGCGTCGTCCGGCATGGATTGATGCCCGGCCGACGCAGAGGCATGGGGCCAGTCGCTTCCCCACAGCACGCGCTTCGGCGCAATGCGCAAGTACTCGCGCGCCAAGGGCGTCACGTCCTCGTAATCGGGAGCGCCCGATTCACTCACGATGTAGCAACCTGACAGCTTCACCCATGCCCGCCCACTGGCGAGCATCCGCAAGACGAGCGCATGAGCCGGATGGTGGTTCGCCATGGACGGTGCAATGCGACCGAAGTGGTCGAACACGATGTCGACCGGCAGGCGGTCCAAGCGCGAACCGAGTTGCGCCAGCGTGTCGGGCGGCGCCAGCAACTGCAGGTGCCAGCCCCTTGGCGCGATGCGCGCTGCAAGGTTTTCAATCTGGCCCGACGAACCGACGACACCCAGCGACAGGTTCAGACGAATGCCTCGAACGCCAGCGTCATGCATCGATTGCAATTCGTCGTCGCTGATCCGTTCGTCGATGACCGCAACGCCCCGCGCTGATGCGCCGAATGCGGCAAGTGCGTGGACCATGGGCCGGTTGTCGGTGCCATAGGTCGATGGTGTGACGAAGACGACGCGCCCGGTACCGGTGCGCCGTTGCAGCAATCGGTAGTCCGCGACTGTGGCATCCGGTGGCGTGAGCCGTGCACCCGGCACCGCAGGAAATTTCGCGTCATAGACGTGCACATGGCAATCGCAGGCACCCGGCGGGACGTTCACCGGCGTGCGCCCCTCCCCCGCCGAGAACGGTGCGGTGACCGTCTCGTCGCTCATGGTTTGCATCTCGCGCCCCTGGCGGTGTGAGCGTCAAACGTGCGTCAGTCGACCTTGGCGCCCGATTCCTTGACGATCGCGCCCCATCGGACGATGTCATCCTTGATCAGGGCACTGAACTTGTCAGGTGTGCCAACGATGACGTCGGCGCCTTGCTCGCCCAGCTTCTTCTGCACTTCCGGCGTTTCCAGTGCCTTGTTGAAGGCACCATTCAGCTTTGTCACGGCGTCCTTGGGTAAGCCGGCCGGGCCTGCAATGCCGAACCAGGTGACCGCCTCGAATCCCTTGTAGCCCGATTCCGCGACTGTTGGCACGTTCGGCAGGTCGTCAGCGCGCTTGGCCGAGGTCACTGCGATGGCTCGCATCTTGCCGCTCTTGATGTGGCCAATGAGCGTCGGAATGGACGACATGTACATCTGGATCTGTCCGCCGATCAGATCGGTGGAACCTTGCGCCGCACCCTTGTATGGCACGTGCGTGAACTTCACGTTGGCGGTTTTCTGCAGTTGTTCGGCCGCGAGATGGGCAACCGTTCCGCTGCCCGAACTGGCGTAGTTGAGCGACTCCGGTTTGGCCTTGGCGGCCGCAATGACGTCGGCGAGCGTCTTGTAGGGAGAATTCGTCGCCACCACGAGCACCAGCGGCGCACTGGCCACCAAACCCACCGCCGTCAGATCTTTCTGCGGGTTGTAGGGCAGCTTGGCGTACAGCGTCGGATTGACCGCCAGATTGCTGGTTTGACCCAGAACCAACGTGTAGCCATCAGGTGGCGCCTTGGCGGCTGCATCCACGCCCAGGTTGCCGCCAGAGCCTGGCTTGTTGTCAACGATGATGGTCCAGCCTTGCTGCGTTGCGACCTTGTTGGCTACTTCGCGTGCGATGAGGTCTGTTCCCCCGCCCGCCGGGAATGGCACGATCAGCTTGATCGGCCGCGTGGGGTACGCCTGCGCATGCGCTGACAGTGCGGGAAGCGTGGTGGCCATTGCAACGGCGGTCCCGACGGCAAAGGTGAGGCGATGCGATGCATCGCCGGTGCGGCGAAAAAATTCCATTTGCTTGTCTCCAGATTTTTGCGGGGGTGCTGTTGATCAGGGCTCAACAGCGGTTGGTGGATGAAGTATTCACGGATGGATCCCGCTGGTCCAATCGATCTTTTCTTGCTATTGATAGATTTGGCTTTTGCAATTCTGCGTTCTGACTTTTCGGGGCAGACGTTGCGGCGT
The DNA here is from genome assembly GCF_030317105.1 of Variovorax brevis. Classification (GTDB taxonomy): domain Bacteria; phylum Pseudomonadota; class Gammaproteobacteria; order Burkholderiales; family Burkholderiaceae_C; genus Variovorax; species Variovorax brevis. The sequence continues at coordinate 258,832 of NZ_JASZYG010000008.1, read as the reverse complement.
TCGGGCGACTCCGCAGAAATTCCGCTGCCTCGGCGCGTGTCTCAAAGACGCGAGCTGAGGATTGGCGAGACTGCAACGCGCCCCCCAGCTTCGCGCGCATGAAAGCGCTGGTGCTGTAGCGCCGGCCGGTGGCGTAGTACTTCGCCCGCAGCGCGGCCACCATTTCTTCATAGGGCTCGCTCACCATGTCGTCGAGCTTGAAGCCGTCGTAGTTGACGATCACGTTCACCTTGCGGTCGAACTGGCTGCACAGCGCCTCGAACACGCGGCGCACGCTCTCGATGTCTTCCATGCTGCGGATCACCATGCCCTCGAAGTTGACGAAGAGCGTGTTGCGCCCGGCGTCGTAGGTGAGGCGGTCGGAAAGCTGGAGGTCTTGCAGCACGGCTGCGAGGCCCATCGAGCGGGTGCGGTAGATGCGTGCGTCCATGGTGGCCACGGTGCCGATCACCGGCCGGAACGCCATGTGCGCGAGGATGTCGCGCTCCACGTCGATGCCCGGCGCCACCTCAATCAGTTGCAAGCCTTCCGGTTGCAGCCTGAACACGCAACGCTCCGTCACGTAGAGCACCGACTGACCCTTGGCCGCCCCCTGCGCACCGCTGAAGGTGATCTGCTCGACCGCATCGACAAACTTGCGCACCTTGCCTTCGGCGTGGATGCGCACCTTGCCATCTTCCACCGACACCTCCAGCCCGCCCGCGGTGAACGTACCCGCGAAGATCAGCCGGCGGGCGTTCTGGCTGATGTTGATGAAACCACCCGCCCCCGCCAGGCGCGGCCCGAAACGGCTCACGTTGACGTTGCCCACGCGGTCGATCTCCGCCATGCCCAGGCATGCGAGGTCGAGCCCGCCGCCATCGTAGAAATCAAACTGCTGGTTCTGGTGCAGCAGCGCCTGCACGTTGACCGCCGCGCCGAAGTCCAGCCCGCCCTGCGGCATGCCGCCGATCACGCCGGGCTCGGCCGTGAGCGTCAGGTCGTCCAGCACGCGCTCTTCGGCGGCCACGGCGGCCACCACCTCCGGCACGCCGATGCCCAGGTTGATGACGCCGCCCAGCGGCAATTCGAAGGCGCAACGCCGCGCGATGAGCTTTCGCTCGTCCAGTGGCGGCGGTTCGATCTTGTCGGTGGGCACGCGGATTTCGCCGGAGAAGGCGGCGTTGTAGTCGGTGCCGTAGGTCTGCAGGTGCGATGACGCAGGCGCCAGCACGACGCAATCGACCAGCACGCCGGGCACCACCACGCTGCGCGCATCCAGCGAGCCCGTGGCGGCGATGCGCTCCACCTGCGCGATGACCAGGCCGTTGGCATTGCGTGCCGCCATCGCGGCCGCCTGCGCGTCCAGCACCAGCGCCTCGCGTTCCATCGTGACGTTGCCGGACGCATCGGCGGTGGTGCCGCGGATCAGCGCTACGTTCACGGGGAAGGTCTTTGTAGAACAGCCATTCCTCGCCGTCGATGTCCATCACGCGCACCAGGTCTTCGGTGGTTCGCGCGTTGATCTTGCCGCCGCCGTTGCGCGGGTCGACGAAGGTGCCCATGCCGACCTTGCTCAAGCTCCCCGCACGGTGCGCCGCCACGTCGCGGTACAAGTGCGAGACAACGCCGAGCGGAAGGTTGTACGCCTCGATGAGGTTGTCCGTGGCCAGCTTTGCGAGCTTGGGCACGAGCGACCAGTGGCCGCCAATGGCCCGCTTGACCAGCCCCGCATGCGCGAGCCGGTTGAGCCCGCGCTCCTTGGCGTCGCCCGGCGCCGCGGCAAAGATCAGCGTGAGGTCGCGGGGACCCTGCGTTTCGACAAAACGCTTCTCCAGCGCCTCGATCAGCGCCTCCGGCGTGCCGATGCCGACGAAGCCCGAGCAACTCACCGAATCGCCATCGCGTATCAAGGCGACAGCTTCCTCGGCCGTGACGATCTTGTCTTGCTTCATGGTGTGCTCGCAGGGTTGGAACGGCCCGCACGCGAGGCTGCGACGGACGAACGCGCCCGGCCACTTGCGCGAGGTCTGGCCGGAAAGAGAAAGTCCTGGATGGTCGCGATCTGGCTCGCATCCATGAGCGCAGGCGCATGCCCGCACTCGGGTACATCGACAACGCTCACCTGGCCGGCCCTGGCTGCCGGGCCGCGATCGAGCATCGCCCGCGTCGTCGCTTCGCTCAACAGGTCGGAGTCCTCGCCGCGCAGGATCAGCACCGGGCATTCGATCCTGTCCCACAGCTGCCACAGCACCACGTCCAGGTAAATCGGGATGCCGAAGCGCATGCCGATGGCCGGGTCGAAATGGAAGCGGACACCGCCAGCCGGGTCCGGCGCGGCGCTGTATTTCGCCAGGTGCTGCCATTGCGCATCGGTGAGGTTGCCGAAGGGTTCGTGGATCTCGCGCAGGTGGGCCTCGAGGTCTTCCACGGATGCGAATCGCCAACGCTTGCCCAGGTAGGCACCGATGCGCCGCAGCGCCGAGGCGGACACGCGCGCTCCGAAGTCGTTGAGCACGAGTTTGCGGATTGGCGTCTGCTGTTCGGAAGCCATCAGCATGCCGATGTGGCCGCCCAGCGAGGTGCCGATCCAGTCCACCGTCTCGACATCGAGCCGGGCGATGAGCGTGGACAACGCACCGGTGTAGGCCCGGTCCGTGTAGTGCGCCGGCTTCGCGAGCCACTCGCTGCGTCCGCGTCCGGGGAGATCAGGCGCAACGACCCGAACGCCTTCCGCGGCCAGCGCGGAAGCCAGCACGTCAACGTCCCGGCCAGTGCGTGACACACCGTGCACGCAGACCACCGTGCGCTCTGCCTTCTCCGGCCCCCATTCCGCGTAGGCAAGCTTGCGAAAGCCGCCGTGACCAATCACCAACACCTCCTTCAGCCGAGGTTCCGTCGTGACGTGTTGACGCCTGGCCACCGGCTACCGATCGCGCTTCTTGAGCCAGTCGAAGATGCCCTTGCCGAGCACCCCCTGCGACTTGCCGCTGACGAACACGCCGACGTGGCCGCCATCGAGGCCGATCTCCGAATAGTCCTTGCTGCCGACGGCACCGCGCAGGGCCTGCGTGGTCTTCGGCGGGATGATGTGATCGTCCTTGGCGAATACGTTGAGGACCGGCATGCGGATGTCCGCCAGATCGACCTTGCGCCCGCCCAACTCGAATTCGCCGTGGATCAACTCGTTGTTCTTGTAGAGGTTCACGAGCAACTGTTTCGCCGCCTCGCCCGGGTGGTGCGGCCGGTCGGCCAGCCACTTTTCCATGCGCAGGAAGTTGAGCAACTTCTTCTCGTCGTCGAAGGTGTCGAGCAGGCCGACGTTGTATTTTGAGAGGGTCGCGCCGGGCGTCATCTGCGCGAAAACGTAGCTCATCAATTCACCGGGCAGGTTGCCGTTGGCTTCGATCAGGCGATCAACGTCTTCCGCGCTCATGCCGCGGGTCCACAGGTTCATCAGGCCGTGGTTGAGTCGGCCCTCGGCCTGGTCCTGATGGAAGTCGACAGGCGTGATCGTGAGGATCAGGTTCTTGATGCGCTCCGGGTACAAGGCCGCGTAGCACAGCGAGAAGATGCCGCCTTCGCAGATGCCCAGCAGGTTGATCGCCGGGATCTCGTGCTCGCGGCAGATGAACTCGATGCAGTCGTTCAGGTAGACGTCGACGTAGTCTTCGAAGGTCAGCCATCGGTCGCTGCGGGTGGGGCTGCCCCAGTCCACTGCGTAGACATCGACGCCGAGCGCAAGAAGGTTGCGCAGCATCGAGCGGTCTTCCTGAAGGTCCGTCATCGTGTAGCGGCCGACCTGCCCGTAGGCGACCAGCACGGGAACGCCCAGCGTTCGCTTGGCCGTGGGCTTGTAGCGGTAGAGCGTCGTCTTGTCTTCGCGAAAGACAACTTCCTTGTCAGCCGTGGCGATCTCGACGTGTTCGTCCTTGATCTTGCCGAGCAGCATCTGGCCGCGCGCCATCTTCAGTGTGAAGTCGCTGAACTCGGCGAGCGCTGCGGCAGCGGGGGATTTCTTGAGGGCTGTCATGGCGGGGGCCTTCAGGCTTTGGCTGGCCGGCGCGCCTTCTTGGCGGCGGCGGTGCGGCGTGTGTTCTTGGGAGCGTCGGTACGACCTTGGGGCTCTGGCTTGCTCGGGGTGCGCGGCGGCGGGGTCTTCGTGCCGGGGGTCGGCGCCGTCGTCAAAGCGGCCAGCTGGCGCCGTTGCAGGCGCAGTTCGCGCCGAAGCTCCGTGACCACGCGCTGCATTTCATCCATCTCCGTGCGCGTGGGGATGTGGGTCGCCGCACACCATGCTTCGGCCAGATGGCGCTCCTGCAATCGGTACTCCGACGCAGTGCGCAGCATGCGGCTTTGGGTGTTCACGAACTCGTCCGTGCGGTGCGCCTCGATGAGCGTGTCGTTGGCGATGGCGAGCCAGCGATCGGTCATGCCGCGCCATGTCGGCGGCGCTTCGCCTTTCTCCATGAAGGACGCGGTGAAGCGCTCGAAGGCCTTGTTCCACGCCTTCCGCTCGATCTCCTGATAGGCCCGCACCGCCTTGTCGCGCTCGGTCGCGCGCTGCTGCAGTTGCAGCAGTTCGCGGTCCATGTTCCACAAGGTGGCGTACTTCGGCCCTTCCAGCACATCGCGCAGGCCAGCGTCGAAGTCCGCGCCGGGGCCGCTCCAGCGCGCCGGGGAAAACAATGCGGCCAAGGCTTCGGGCGTCAAGGCATCGGGGCGTGACCCCTCCTTTGCCAGGGCGGTCCACTTCTGGATGGACTCCTTCCACGTGGCATGCAGCGCCTCGAACTGTTCTTCCATCGACGACTTCGCGCTCTCGCCCGCAGGTGCATCTGGCACCCCTGGAAACATCGCCTTCATGAAAGGCGGCATGCTGTCCGCCCACGCGTTCATCCACGGCGGCATGGCATCGTTCGGCCCGGCCATCATGAAAACTCCACCACTTGCCGGATCGCCTTGCCCTCGTGCAGCAGGTCGAAGCCGTGGTTGATGTCGTCGAGTTTCAGGCGGCCCGTCAGGAGCTTGTCCACCGGCAGGCGGCCCTGCTTGTAGAGCGCGATGTAGCGCGGAATGTCGCGCGACGGCACGCATGTCCCGATGTAGCTGCCCTTGAGGGTGCGCTCCTCGGCCACGAGGTTCACGGCAGGAACAGGGAACAGCGCGGCGGCCGGCGGCAGCCCGGCCGTCACCGTCATGCCGCCACGGCGCGTGATCTTGTAAGCCAGCTCCAAGGCACGTACCGAACCTGCGAACTCGAAGGCAAACTCGACCCCGCCCGAACTCAGCGTGCGGATCTGCTCCAGCGCATCGGCTTGACCGGCGTTGACCGTGTGCGTGGCGCCGAGCGTTCGCGCCTGCTCCAGCTTGTCGTCGGCCAAGTCGATGGCAATGATCTGTCGCGCCCCGGCCGCATGCGCGCCGATGAGTGCGGCCAGGCCCACGCCTCCCAAGCCAATGACCGCCACCGATGCACCGGCCTGTACCTTGGCCGTGTTGACCACCGCGCCCACGCCGGTGAGCACGGCGCAGCCAAACAGCGCCGCCTCGTGCAACGGAACGCTTGGATCGATCTTCACGAGCGAGCGCCGCGACACCGTGGCGTACTCCGCGAACACCGAGCAGCCGAGTTGATGGTTCAGCGGCTCGTTGCCACGGCTCAGTCGCCGCGCCCCCGAGAGCAGGGTGCCGGCACCGTTGGCCGCAGCGCCCGGTTCGCACAACGCAGGCCGGCCTTCCGCGCAGGGCGCGCAGTGGCCGCAACTTGGCACGAACACGACGACGACATGGTCGCCGACGGAAAGGTCCGTCACGCCCTCGCCCACCTCCTCGACGATGCCAGCAGCTTCATGCCCCAGCGCCATCGGCATCGGGCGCGGACGGTCGCCGTTGATCACCGACAGATCGGAGTGGCACAGCCCGGCGGCCACGACCTTGATCATCACTTCATCGGGGCCCGGCGACGCCAAGTCGACCTCCTCGATATGCAACGGCCGCGACTGCGCATACGGCGGTTTCGAATCCATCGAGTAAAGAACGGCGGCGCGCGTCTTCACAGCGCCACCTCCGGAACACGGTTCCTGAGTTCATCGACAAGCACGCGGCTGTTTTCCGCATAGTCGACGGGCACGGTGACCAGTTGCACGCCACCTTCACGGAACGCCGCTTCCAGCGTCGGCACCAACGACTCGGCCGATTCGACACGACGCCCTTTCGCACCATAGGCTTCGGCGTACTTGACGAAGTCAGGATTGCCGAAGGTCAAGCCCCAATCGTTGAAGTCATCGACCGCCTGCTTCCACCGAATCATTCCGTAGGCGTCGTCCTGGATGATGAGTACCACCAGGTTCAGCTTCAGCCGCACGGCGGTCTCGAGCTCTTGCGAGTTCATCATGAAGCCGCCGTCGCCACACACGGCCATCACGCGCCGATCCGGATACAGCAGCGCAGCCATCATGGCCGAGGGCAGACCGGCGCCCATGGTCGCGAGCGCGTTGTCAAGCAACAGCGCGTTGGCACTGCGCGTGCGGTAGCAACGGGCAAACCAGATCTTGTACATGCCGTTGTCGAGCGCCACCACGCCATCGGCCGGCATGACTTCCCGCACGTCGTGGACGATGCGTTGCGGCGTCAGCGGAAAGCGGGATTCGGTGGCGCGGTCCAGCGTGCGTTTCAGGATGCTCTCGCGCATCGGAACCAGCGCGGCGGCGTTGGGCAGTTTGCCCTCCACCTTGTCCGCCAGGCGCGTCAGGCTCGAGCCGACGTCGCCCACCACTTCGGCGTGCGGAAAGAACACCTGCTCAACGATGGCTGGCGTGTAGCCCACATGGATCACCTTGGGACCCTTGGCGCCCATGATGAACGGTGGTTTCTCGATCGTGTCATGGCCGATGGACAAGATCAGATCGGCCTTGTCGATGGCCTCGTGCACATAGTCGCGCTCGGTCAATGCCGCCGTGCCCATCCACAACTCGGTACCTCCATCCGCACTGCCGATGCCCGCGACGGTGCCCTTGCCCATCTGCGTGTTGAAGAACGGGATGCGCGTGCGGCGCACGAAGTCCGTCAGTTCGCCTTCGAGCCGCGGTCGGTTGGTCGCGGCGCCGAACATCACCAACGGGCGCTTCGCCGCCATCAGCAGCGCCGCAGCCCTGTCGATGGAAGCGTCCTGCGCGGCAGGAAGCTCGACCGGGTGCACATCGACGATGGTGATGTCGTCAGGCACCTGCTCGGCGGCGACATCCTCCGGCAGTTCGAGATGGACCGGGCCGGGTCTCTCTTCCATTGCAAGCCGAAAGGCTTCCCGCACAACCGTCGGAATGCTGGCCGCACTCACGATTTGCCGCGATGATTTCGTCAGCGGCTTCATCGTTGCGACGATGTCGACGATCTGGAAGCGCGCCTGGCGGGCCGTCATGATCGCCTTCTGCCCGGTGATGAGGATCATCGGCATGGCGCCAAGATGCGCATAGGCCGCGCCAGTGACCAGGTTGAGCGCGCCAGGCCCCAGCGTTGCCATGCAGACGCCCGGCTTGCCCGTCAGGCGACCGTGCGTTGCCGCCATGAACGCCGCCGATTGCTCGTGGCGCGTCAGGACGAGCTGGATGCTGGAGCCGCGCAGCGACTCCACGACGTCGAGGTTTTCTTCGCCTGGCACGCCGAAGATGCGGTCTACGCCCTCGTTTTCCAGGGCCTTGACGAACAGGTCAGATGCTTTCATGGTGTCTCCTTCAAGTTAAAGATTCGGGTGAGGTGGGTTCATGGACTGCGTTGCGGGATGTGCGACGCAAGGGTCTTATTGCGTCCAATAAAGTCGGGATGGGTTGCCGCGAACACCATGGCGATGGAGCCGCTGGAGCTCGGCATCGCTGTCGTCGAACTTGACCGCGGCGACACCGCGCGAGCTGTTGCCGAATGCGTCGAGTGCGTCGACCAGGCAGCGGTTGTCGAATCCGTAGCTCGATGGCGATGCGATCACCGAGCGCGACAAGCCCAGGCGCCGTTGCAGCAAGCGGTAGTCTTCCACGGTGCCCCAGATGCCGGTACGCCCGTTCGGGCGCGGAAAGCGCGGGTCGAAGATGTGGTGGTGGCAATCGGTCGCACCCACAGGCACTGCAGTGGCCGGAGCCTCGGTCCCCTCGGAATACGGAACGGCAGTCTTCTCGCCACGGACCATCGGTCCCAGCGTGGCGACGGCGCATCCCCCCAATCCGAGCGCGACACCAGAAAGGCCGGCAACGGACTTCACGAAGGCGCGGCGATTGTGGGTTTCATGAATGCTCATGGTTGCCCCCGGTGCACTGGAAGGCCCGCCACATCGAGTTCTGCCCGCAGGACAGTTCCGCTCGTTGACTCGGTGCAGTAAAGCGCTTGGCGATCGACGCCGCCAAAGGCAATATTCGTCAGCGACATGCCCTGGGTGCTTCGCAGTACCTGTACCGGCTCCGCGCGATGGTTCAGCACCCACACGTAGCCCAGGCCGGGGTTGGCGACAAGCACCCGGCCTTGCTGATCGACAGCAATTCCATCGGGACCACTGGGACCATGGGACGTGAAGAACTGGCCCACCTTGGCGACACTGCCGTCCTCGAGCAGTGGCACGCGCCACACGGCATTTCCTCGGGTCACGGCGAGGTAAAGGACCTTCTCGTCCGGAGATAGGGCCAGCCCGTTTGGACTCGGCGCGTTTGACAGCAGCAGGTCGAGCTGTCCGCCCGGACGCAGGCGGTACAGCCGACCGGTCGGGTCGTGCATGCCGGTCTGACCCTGATCGGTGAAGTAGAGGTTGCCGCTCGAATCGAACACCAGGTCGTTGATGCCCTTGAAGCGTTCGCTGTTGCGGCGTGCGAGAAACGGTCGTACCGCGCCGCTCAATATCTCGCACAGCATCAGACCGTTCTTGTAGTCGGCAATCAACAATTCACGGTCGTTGAGGAACTTCATTCCGTTGGGCTCGCCGTCGTACTCCGCGACGAGATCCCATTCGCCGCTCGCATCGATCCGGAAGATCCGGCCAAAGGGAATGTCGGTGACGTAGAGATTGCCCGCGCCATCGAACACCGGCCCCTCCAGAAAGGAATCGACCGGCGCGCCACCGCGGTTTGCGTCAGCCCAGGCCGAGCGCACATTGGTGCGTCGGTAGTGGGCCGGCATGCTCGTGAACGTCTCGGCGTCGCGAACAACCGGAGTCTGAAGAAGGTGCATGCGAGGCTCCTGCGTTGCCTGATGGGACGGGATTCAGGCTGGAGTCGCCGCAGCAGACGCGCCGGAATGGGGCTGGCGCGTCATCCACAGGACGCTGAGGGCACCCACAGAGGTCAAGATCACCAGGGGCAAGAGCGCAAGTGCAAAGCTGCCCGTCGACTCCTTGATCAAGCCCACCAGCGAGATCGCGCCACCGCCGACCAGGTTTGCAATCGCATTGATGCCAGCCAACCCGGCGGCCGCCGCCCTGGGTGACATCCAGGTCGACGACAGCGCCCAGAAAGGACCCTTGAACGAGTAGGCGCCAATCAGTGCGCAACTCAGCAACATGACCGTCGGCGCGAGCATGCCCTTGGTGAGCGACAGCGCCCCGAGGCCGCAGGCAATCAGCAGGAGAGCCAGGGCGGTATGCCAGCGGCGCTCACCGGTGCGGTCCGAATGACGTCCCCACAGAACCATCAACACGGACGCGATGCCGTAGGGAACAGAGTTGATGAACCCGGTCTCCAGGTTGCTGAGCCCAAAGCCCTTGATGATTTGCGGCTGCCAGATGGAAAGCGCCGTGCCAGTGGCCGAAGCGCCCGCGCAAACCATCGCCATCACCAGGAAATGCTTGTTGCGAAAAAGCTGCCAGATCGACATGTGGCCAATGGCCGCCTTCTTGCCCCCGTCCGCCTCGATGCGGCCTTGCAGCCAGGCACGTTGCTCTTCCGACAGCCACTTTGCGTTGGCGGGCCGGTCGGTGAGGATGCGCAGGCACGCCAGACCCAGCAGGATGGTCGGCACTGCCTCCAGGATGAAGAGCCATTGCCAGCCCTTCAGCCCCAGGACGCCATTGAGTTCAAGCAAGAGCGCAGAGACCGGCGAGCCGATGAAACTGGCAACCGGGATCGACACCATGAAGATCGCGATGATCCGGGCACGGTATGCGGCGGGGAACCAGTAGGTCAGGAACAAAAGGACGCCCGGGAAGAACCCAGCCTCTGCCGCGCCCAGCAGCAGCCGCATGCCGTAGAACGAATACGGCCCCACGACGAAGGCCATGCCCGCAGAAATGATGCCCCAGGTGATCATGATGCGGGCAATCCAGCGCCGTGCGCCGAACTTCTCCAGTGCCAGGTTGCTCGGCACTTCCACGAGGAAATACGCGACGAAGAACAGGCTGCTGCCCAGCCCGAAGACCGCCGCCGAGAGGCCGAGGTCCTGATTCATCTGCAACGCGGCGAAACCGACGTTCACGCGGTCCAGCAGCGCGAAGAAATAGCAAAGCATCAGGAAGGGCACGAGGCGCAGCGTGACGCGCCGCATCGTTGCCTTTTCCAGTGCCGCCTCGGGGGTGCGATCGACTTGCATGTCTTGTCTCCAATGTGATACTTAGATTGGGAGAGAGCGCAGGGTCAGGCGACCGCGGCTTGCCGCGCGATCACTTCCAGCGCGTTTTTCGCGGCGGCCACACCCATGTTCACGTAGGCGTCGCTCGTCACGCCGCCGATGTGCGGGCTCAGGATCAGGTTGGGCGCGCCCTGGAACGGATGGCCCGAGGTCATTGGCTCGACATGGAAGCTGTCAAGACCAGCGCTGGCCACCTGACCCGCTTGCAACGCGGCCAGCAAGTCCGTCTCGTTGATCAAGCCGCCGCGCGCGGTGTTGACGATGACCACGCCCTTCTTGCAGGCGGCCAATGTCTTCTCATTGAGCAGGTTGCGGTTCTCTTCCATCAACGGGCAGTGCAGCGAGATCACATCGGCCTCGCGCCAGATCGCGTCGAGCTCGACCGGCTTGATGTAGTCCGGCAGGTTTTTCGCGAACGGGTCGAAGCCAATCACACGCATGCCGAGTGCATCCGCCATCCTGGCAAAGCGTTGTCCGATGGCGCCCAGGCCGACAAGACCCACCGTCCGTCCATTCAGTTCAAGGCTCTTGTGGGTCGCCTTGTCCCAATGCCCCGCATGCATGCGCGCATTGAGGGTGGTCACGGACTTGGCGCATGCAAGCATCAGTGCCAGCGCTTGCTCTGCCACCGCCGCAGCATTCGCGCCGACGGCAGCCACCACTTCGATGCCGCGTGCGCGCGCCGCCACCTTGTCGATGGTGTCGGTTCCACTGCCGTGCTTGGAGATGACCTTCAGTGAAGGCGCTGCCGCCATCGCCTTCTCACCGACCTTGCTGTAGCGCACGATGATCGCGACCGGGTCGTGCCTGGCGCACAGCGCAACGATGTCGTCTTCGGTCGGCGTCTTGCCGGCGTACACGACTTCGTAGTCGCCCAACAGGCGCAGGGCTTGTTCGGCCAGGTCGGCGCCGGTGACCAGCAAAACAGGCTTTGTCGTGCTCACAGCGTTTCTCCTTCCTTCAGGACGCCGGCACTGCGCAGTGCGCCGTCGAGCCAGGCCGGGCGAAGCGCCTGGCGGCTCTTGATGCCAGCGATGCGCTTGGTTTCCATGTCCACCTTTTCTGCGGCCAGCGGCAGGAGGGATGCGGCCTTTTCGCGCTCGATCACCGTCACGCCGTCAGCGTCGCCGACGAGCAGGTCTCCGGGATGAACCGTGACGCCACCGATGGAAATGGGATGATTCAGGCGGCCCGACACCAACTTCGTGGGGCCGTTCGGATTCGTGCCAACCGAATACATGGGAAAGCCCATGTTGCAGATTTCTGCGCTGTCACGGCAGGCGCCGTCCATCACGACCGCGACGATCCCAAGGGCGACGCATTGCTGCGACATGATCTCGCCCATCAGTGCAGCGGACTGGTCGCCCTTCCCATCAATCACCAGCACGTCACCGGGTTTGGCGATGGCCATGGCGGCGTGGATCATCAGGTTGTCACCGGGGCGCACATCCACGGTGATCGCGGTTCCAGCGAAGCGCATCGACCGCGACAGCGGCGCGATGCGGCCATGCAAGGCACCGCGACGGCCGGCGACGTCGGCCAGGATCGATGAAGGAAACGCGGACGCCTTGTCCACGATGTCTGCGGGGGTGCGTTCAATGTCACGGATAACGTCGGGCAATGCAGCGGCTTGACTCATGAAAGTCTCCTTAAGGGTTGCCGGCAGTGCCGGCGGGGTGGGTGGGGAAAAGAGGCGCTTAGCGCGGGATGCGAGCGGCGTCAGTCATCGCGTTCGAATGCGTCCATTTCAGACACACGAAACGCGCAGGACTCGAGCAATGGGATCAGCTTCACGGTTGTCTCCTGTTCAGCAGTTGTTTCCACTTGTGACGCCGACTCTGCGGGGAACTCGGCAATCTGTGGTTCTTGGCCTTGAGTATTGATCCTGCAAGGCCTACAGTCCAATTGATTGTTTTTGCAGATACATAGATTGGACTTTTGCAATGGACCTCAGAGACCTGCGCTACTTTGAAGTCATCGCCGAGCTCGAACACATGGGCCAGGCTGCCGAGCGTGTGCACCGCACACAGCCGGCCCTGACAAGCTCCGTTCGTCGTCTGGAGGAAGTGTGCGGCGCGCCTCTTTTCGAGCGGTCCGGTCGCGGCATCAAGCTCACGGCCGCCGGAAAGGTGATGCTGAAATGGGCCCGGCGCACGCGCCTCGACGTCGAAGAGGCGCGGCGGGAGATCGGCGACATCGGGAGTGGACTCTCGGGCACTGTGCGGATCGGGATCATTCCGACGGCGGCGCAGTTTCTGCTGCCGCCGGCCGCGCGCCAACTGCTCGCGGAAGCGCCAGAGGTCAATATCCAGACCACTGTCGGCCTCAGTGACGTGCTTCAGCCCATGCTGCGTTCGGGTGAGCTCGACATGACGATCGAAACCGAGAGCGAAGCCGAAGCCGGAATCACTTCGCAGTTCCTGGCGGAAGACCCCATCGTTGTTGCAGCCAGCTCCAAGCACGACGTGTTCAAGGGATCCCCGACGTTGAAGGATCTGTGTGCATACCGATGGGTGCTGCAACCGCCCGGCGCACCGACGCGGGATTGGCTTGACCAGACCTTCGAGCGGCGGAACCTGCCACGGCCCCGAGTCCAGATCGAAAGTTCCATGCTCTTGATGTTGCCTGCGCTGATCGCCGAGACGGGCCTGCTCAGTTTCATTTCACGGCACCACTTGCAGGCCGGTCAACTGGGATCGGGGCTGAAGGAGGTAGAGGTCAAGGGCACGACCATGCGACGGCGCATGGTCGTGACGTACCGGGAGAGCAGCTATTTGTCGCCTGCGAGCAAACGCCTTGTTGCGCTGCTCGCCGCAACCGCGCGGGCAAGCTGAGCAACGACGGAAAAAGGGAAGGTGAAAGCTTGTGCCCGGCGATGCAGCGAGTTCTCGTTACGCCATGCAGATCGAATCGGCGGGGCAGCACGGCGTCGAGCGCATCGCGCGGCACGTAGAGCGTGATGCTGCTTTCGGTCATGAAGTGGCTGCAGCCGACACGCGCCATGTCCACCAGGATGGGTTGGCCGGCTTCGACGCGCACGCGAAGCCCCTCCGATTCCCGGCCGATGCCGCCCGGCGTCGTCGCAAGCAACAGCCCATAGTGGTACGCCACAAATCAGAAAAGCAATCGCAATAGCAGCGCTGCGGCTGCCGCTTCACAGCCTCAATGGCAGAGCGATTCCAGCCAATGGTCGAAGCGATCTTCCGCGCTGCCGCAGCCCGGCAGCCGCGCCAGCTCAACGGCACGCGGCACCTCGCGCGGGCTGTAGCCGAACTGCGCCCGGAACGCCTTGCTGAAGTGCGCCGCGCTCTTGAAGCCATGGTCTTCGGCCAGCCGCGTGATGACCTGGCGTTCGCTGGACTGGGCGAGGAGCTGGTGCACGCGCGCCAGCCGCCGCTCCTTGATGTACTGCGACACGCCGCCAAGCGGCTCGAAGAGCCGGTACAGCGCCGAGCGCGATATGCGCAGTTGCTTGCACAGCTGCGGCGCCGCGAGCTCCTCTTCGCACAGGTGTTCCTCGATGTGTCGGCGTACCTGCCGCAGCCGTGCGCTGTCGATGGCCACGCCGGTCGTCGCCGAGTCGATGGCCGTCGGCGCAAGGCTGGCGGCCACCAGGCCCACCGTGGCCGCCGAGAGCGCGGGCAGCTCTTGCGGCGCCGTGTCCGGCAGGGCCTTCAGCAAGGCCATGAGGTGGTCCGACAGCAGGTGCGCGCACGCGTTGTCGGGCGACAGGCCGTGCAGGCGCATCGGCTGCGGCAAGGCGGCGTCGAGCGTGTCGCGCGGGATGTACAGCACGGCGGTGGAGCATGCAGATTCGCTTTCTTCCGGCCGCGCCATGTCGGTGATGACGAAGCGCCCCGGTGCCAGCGACACGCGTTGCCCTGCGGCGTCGCAGTGGAACTCGCCTTCGCGCAGCATCAGCAGGCGGTAGTGGTCGAGCTGGTCGGACTGGATGTTGCGCTCGCGACGCAGGCGCTTCTGGAATGGCCCGAAGGTGGCGGTGCCCACAATCAACTCGGACATGCGCCAAACCGACACCTGCGCATGGAACTGGTCCGCATCGGCCTCTTCGGCCAACTGCATTTCCCAGCTCTGCGAGAGCGAACCCCGCCAGTAATCCAGCGCCTGTCTCGGCGAAGTCGAGCGCGAATCGAAGCGCATGTTCGGAAGCCGGGGTGAGCACGTGAGAGACATGGAGAGCACCGTTTGAATGCGATGCGGAAATTCTAGAAATCGGGACGCCGCGCGTCTCAACGCGGCGTGTCAATTCTTGCCTGCGCGTCTCAGGTGCCGCCCAGGCAATAGTTGCGCCTTCAGTCGCGCAGGGAACGCAGCCACTTGTCGAAGGCCGCCTGGCCCGCACGGCTCGCAGCGGATTCGGGCACCGCGCCCAGGCCGCGCTGACGCACCTCGTGAGGGCTGTAGCCGTATTGCTGGCGAAACGCCCGGCTGAAATGCGTCGTGCTCTTGAAGCCGTGGTCTTCGGCAATGCGCCCGAGGTACTGTCGCTGGCCGGAGGACGACAGCACCGCGTGGATGCGTGCCAGGCGGCGTTCCTTGAGGTAGTGCGACACGCCGCCGAGCGGCTCGAAAAGCCGATACAGCGTCGAGCGCGACACCTTGAAGAAAATGCTCAGCGCCTCGGCCGACAGGTCGGGCTCCGACAGGTGCAGGTCGATGTAGCGGCAAGCCTGGCGCAGCAAGGTGCTTTCCACCGTGGGGCGGGCGTGATCGAGCGTCTGCGCCGACGGCGTCAGGCTGGCGGCCAGCAGGTTGACCGTGGCGCGGGCGAGCGCCGCGGTCTCCTGCGGCTGAAGTTCGGGCGCCACGCGCGCCAGCGCACGCAGATGGTCGACCAGCATGCGGGCGGTGGCGCCACGCGGCACTGCGCCATGCAGGTCGACGCTGCGCGGCAAGGCCTCGTCGAGCATCTCGCGTGGCACGAACATCACGATGTTGGCGCCGCGCGTGGTCTCGTAGCCTTCGGCGCGCGACATGTCCGAGATCACCAGCTCGCCGGCTTCGACGCGGAAGCGGCGGCCGTCCGCGTCCAGGCGCAGCTCGCCCTGGGTCTGCAGGATCAGGCGGTAGTGGTCGACCTGGTCGGCGCGCGCGTTCTTCAAGGTGCGGCTTTGCGAGCGCGGGCCGAAAACGCTGTCGCTGAGCAGCACAGGGCCGAATTGCCAGATGGAGACGTCGTAGGCGCTGTCTTCGGGGCGCGTGCCGCTGGGGACGGACACGTTGAACGTGCCGCCCAGGCTCGCCTGCCACCGCTCGAAGCGCTCCTGCGCCGGGAATTCCCCGGAGACCAGGTGCAGGCGCTGCAACCCGCCTTCCGTCATGCAGCATTCCTCATGTTTTGCCTTCGGCAGTATCCGACGCGCAGGCCGCTCAGGCAAGGTCGCCCGCAGCCTCACGATGCACGACGACGCAGCCGGCCCTTCCGATCGCATCGCGCTGTCCATCACGCGATCGCTGCGCTTCCTGGCCGAAATCGACGAAGGCCGTGTCCAAACATTCCCGCGCCCAGTTCGACATTCAGGTACCGCCCTGTTACTCGCGCAGCACGCTGCACTACGGGGCCGAGAGCTATATTGAACTCCACAAGGTTTGAGGAGCATCGCAATGGAACGTCCCATCACCAGCTACACGCAGGATGAAGAAGGGCACTGGGTTGCACTGCTCTCCTGCGGTCATCCGCAGCACGTGCGCCACGACCCACCGCTGGTGTCGCGGCCATGGGTCATGAGCGAGGAGGGTCGGCAGGCGCACTTGGGGTCGATGCTCAATTGCGTGCGCTGCGAACGCTTCGAGTTGCCGGCGCATTTCGAGCCCTACCGCAGCTCCCCTGTTTTCACGCAGGACACCGTGCCCGCAGGGCTGCGCAAGGACCACACGACGCGCGCAGGCACTTGGGGCAAGATCCAGGTGCTGGAAGGGCAGCTGCGTTACCGCGTGGACGGATGGCAGGTCGACACCGTGCTCACGCCTGAGGCGCCCGGCATCGTGGTGCCGGAAGTGCTGCACAACGTCGAGCCTGTCGGCCCGGTGCGCTTTTTCGTCGAGTTCTACGGCGCGCCTGAAAAGAAATGAGCCCACACGGCGAACCGGTGATGACAGTCGCATCGCAAACCTCTCTTCAGGAAGAAAAGATCTCGTCCATCCAGCCGCTGCTTTCCTGCGCGAGCCGAAGCCGGTTGTTCACCTGCACATGGCCGTCCGCGCCCGAGGCCGCGTCGAGCAGCACGAAGGACTTGCGCGTCGAGCGGATGTCGCGATGCCAGGCCTTGGCCTGCATGGCGAAGACCTGCGAATCGCCGGCACCCAGGATCGACAGGAAGGGCACCGTGACGAGTGAAGCGTCCGCAACCATGCCGGCGGTGCGCGAAAGAAATTCGTCCGGCGTGCGGGCGCCGGCCTTCCAGAAGGTGACCGCCCGGCTGCGCTGCGTGGCCACGTTCGGCGTGGCGGCATCGGGTGCCGCCATCGCCGCGCGAACGGAGAGTGCAAACAGCTCGGCCGGATTCGGAAAGGGCGTGCTCGCGATCACCGTTGCCACGCGCGACTCGCGCCCCGCGGCACGGGCGACGAAGTAGCCGCCCAGACTCAGGCCGATCAACGCGATGCGGCCCGGCTTGGCCTTGAAGCGCTCGACCAGCACGTCGATCACCGAGGCGATGGACTTCTCGGCTTCCGCTTCCCAGTGCAGGCCGTTCACCATCGTGTCGCCCTGCCCCGGCAGGTCCACCAGTGCGACGGAATAGCCACGCGCCAGCAGGTTGCGACCCATGGTGAGAAACAGGTCTTCGAAGCAGGTGTCGGCGCCGCCGATGACGAGCGCGACGGGCGCATTCTTCACCGGGTTCTGAAGATAGACGCCAGGCAGTTGTTTGCCCTGGTACGGCACGTTGAAGAAGGTGGCCGGCAAGCTGAGTTCACCCATCGCGCTTGCGAAGGCGGTCTTGTGCTTGGCGTAGAGCGATGCAAACACCTCACCCGGCGCAGCGAACTGCCAGGCAGAGCGATACGAGGCGAAAGCTTTCAGGCGCGCCTCGCCGGCCGCCTGCTTCCAGCCACGGTCGAGCCACGCTTGGGCCTGCGCGTTCTGCACGTCGCCGTAGTTCGCAAAGGCCTGCACCCAGCTGTCGGCGTCGCCGTCGACGATCTTCGATGCCACGTAGTGCGCCTGACCGATGTCGAGCCCGCCGGTCGGTCCCCAGCCCAGTGCGGCCATGAAGAACAGGTCCATGTTGGGATCGTTGAAACGGTACTTTTGCGCGAGGCGTTGGTCGGGGCGTGCTGCTGTTGCGGCGGCGGCGCTGCTGCCGCTGGTCTGTGCGCCGGCGAGGGTGGCGGCGGCGATGCCTGTAGTGGCTGCCATGAAGTTCCTGCGTTTCATTGCTCTGGTCTCCGTTGAAGGTGTCGAATGAATGCGCCGCCGTTGTGTCTTTGGCGCCATGTGGAAATAATATGAGTCACCCTCATGTTTTGCCACTCGCGTTCGAAGGCGCACGCCATGACCGAAAAAAACCATAAAGATCAAGCAGTTGCGCGCCGCAACCCGCAGCAGGCACGCTCGCAGCACAAGGTCGAACTCATATTGGAGGCGGCCTCGCGGCTGCTGGACGAGGGCGACGTGGCTTCGCTCAAGACCAATGCAGTGGCCGAGCTGGCCGGGGTCAGCATCGGCACGCTCTACCAGTACTTCAAGGACAAGCAGGCCATCCTCGATGCCTTGATGCGGCGCGAACTCGATGGCCTCGCGGCCAAGGCGATGCGCTCGCTGACCGGGCCGCCGCCCGAGGCGCCCGGCGAGCGCGTGCGCTTGCTGGTGCAGGCGGTGCTGGGCGCGTACGGTGGACGCAAGCGCGTGCATCGCCGCTTGATGGAACACGCACTCATCAAGGGCACCGGCAAGCGCCTGAATCCCATGTTCAAGGACATCACCACCATGCTGAGTTCGCAAGGCATCGTGGGCGGCGACCGCGTCGTCGCGCCCATGACGCCGGCGCAGGCCTTTGTGCTGACGCATGCGGTGACGGGAGTGTTGCATGGCCTGGTGGCGGCGTCCGACTCACCGGCCAAGCGCGCAGACATCGAGGACGCGCTGGTGCGCCTTGTGCTCGGCTTCGTGGGTGGCGACTCGTCCGCGCCGGCAGTGCGCAAGCCCTGATGCGGTGTGGAGGATTTTTCAGAACGCCGTGGCGTCAGCGCGCCGAGGCGCGAGAGCTTGACGCCATCAACTCGCTAAGACGCAGGCCACATCCCGCGGCGCTTGTGGATTGAGCTTCGGATTCCACTCGACCCACAAGTGTTCCGGCCCGCGGGGCTGAAGAACACCGACCGCTCTTCGCGCGACCAGCGCAGGTACTCGGGCGCGTCTTGCTGGAAGCCGTCGCTGAAGGGGTCGAAGTCGGCGGCGCGTTGGCTGAAGGGGCAGGTCGAGGCGCTCGCTGCGGGCTGGGCGGTGGTGGTCATGTCTTCATTCCTGAAAGGCCAGTTCCGCACGGCGCGTCGGCTTCATGCTTTTCCGCAATGCCAATGCCCGGCGCCAGATGATTTCCGCCTGCATCGCGACCATCAGGCCAATCATGACGAGCACCTCGCCGAAGCCACCGTGCTCGCTGGGTTGATGCGTCAGGTACTGCCACGCGCCGAGCGCGTACTTCGCGGCGATGAGGGCCAGGAACAAGCCGATGCTGAGCGGCGTGCCCTGGCAATGGATGCGCCCGTCCGGCTCTGCCCAGACCTTGCTGAGGCGCCCTCGCGCCACGCCCACCAGAACGCTCGCCAGGACACTGCCACCCAGAATAGACCACGCCGTTGCACTGGGTGGCAAGTAGAAGCCGCCGGTGACAAGGCCCACGCCGATATAGATGGCGGCAAGCTTGAAGCGGGTCTTGCCGATGATTTCATGGCGAGTCGACTGCTTGTAGACCGCGTAGAAGGTCAAGGCGACGAGTGCAAGGATCTGGGTCGGTGTCATGAGCACGATGGTCTCGCGCCGCGTCCACATTGAGTGGACTGGCGATCCCACTTTTTGACTCAGCGTCTCTTGTGTCCCAAATGGTCAGGCGTTTGACCACTTCGGCCGCCGCGCTCGCCAAGATCGATGCGCTCTGGTCTTGCAGTGCAGTGCCGAAACCGCAATGCTCCGCCGCCTGGCGCCCCTCAGCCCATGCCCATCGCATCGATCCAGGCACGAAAGCCCTGCGCTTCCCAGGCGTGGCCCGCCCGCTGGCGCGACGTGGGCGCACAGGCGCGCTGCGGCGCCTCGCGCGGTCGATAACCGAAAGCCTCGAGGAAGGCACGACTGAAGTGCGCCGCGCTGGTGAAGCCGAAGTCTTGTGCAATGCGACCGATGTACTGCCGCTGCTCAGGCTGCGCCAGCATGGCGTGGATGCGCGCGAGCCGCCGGCGCTTGATGTACGTCGACACACCGCCCATGGGCTCGAAAATCCGGTAGAGCGTGGAGCGCGACACGCCGAATTGCCGGCACAGCTTTTCGGCAGTGAGTTGCGCATCCTTGAGGTGTGCATCGACATGACGCCGCATCATCTGGCTCAGGCCGAAATCCGATGCCGGTCGCGCCAGCCCCAGCGATTGCACCGACGGCGCGAGGCTTGCCGCCAGCAGATGCAGCGTTGCGCGCCGCGCACCCGGCGCCGACTCGGCGGACATGGAAGGCAGGTGCCGTTCGAGCGAAATCAGATGCTCCGCAAGCAGCCTGGCGCTCGCGCCGTTCAAGCGCACGCCGTGCAGGTCAAGCGCGCGTGGCAGCAGCGCATCCAGCGCGGCGCGCTGAAGGTACAGCGTCGTGCCCGGCCCGCTGTCCCATTCCACGCTGAAGGGCCTGGCCATGTCCAGCAGCACGGGCTGCATCGCACCTGCATGCGTCTGCACGCCATCGACGTCGATACGCTGGCTGCCTGAAGGGCGCACCAACACGGCGTAGTGGTCGAACGGATCGGCACGCAGCCGCCGCTGGTCGCGACTCATGTGCAGGTCGGCGTAGCGGCCCGAGACCATCAGCAGCCCATCGAAGATCCATTGGGAGGATTCGATCGCCTCTTCGCTTGGTGTTTCGCCTGGTGCACCCGGCATGCGCGCGGTGTCGTACACGCCGGCCATGTAGGCGTGCCAGTGGTCGAAGCGTTCCGCTGGCCGCACGTCACGGTTGCTGTAGCGGCCCGATGGAATTCCAGGGCATGCCATCACGGCCTGCCGTGGCAGCGGGCAACTGATGCTCAGGCTTGCGTTCATGGCCGTGTGCCTCGCGTCGGGAGGAAGGTTTTCTTACGACAGTTCAAGCGCCGCAAGCGGACCGTGCTGCTGCGCGCCGTACACGTCGCGATCGAAGGCCGAGCCGCTGCCGCGTGTGCCCGAGGTGCGCGCAACGGTCACCTCAATGGAGAACACGCGCTCGAAGGGAATGATCGACACCTGCGCCGCATCCACTTGATAGAGCCTTGCGACGGTCGCAGCATTCAACACGCCGGATCCCAGCACACGCGCGTAGGCCGCGGCGTCGCCGAACATCAGGTCGATGGTGATCTGGAAAGGCCCTGCGTTCTTGCTGCGCAGCACGCTGGCCAGTTGTCCAAGGGTGGTGGCTGACATCACACGCGCTCCATGTCGATGGGGAACAACTTGCGCTGGTCGAGCGTGCGCATGAGGTGGTAGATGCTGAACTCGAACACCTCGCCGGCGGCAACGTCGGACGGCGAGAAGGGAAAAGCCAGGTTGCCGGCCGTGGTCTTGCGGCCCGGAAAGCCGCAATGCAGCGTGGACGAGCGCGCCAGCGACAGCACATGGCTGGCCAGCGGCTGCGTGGCCGCCACCACTTCAATGAGCAGCCCCACCTCGTGCGGCAACTGATGGCGCTGCGGCTCGCGCGGGCCCAGCACCGCGTCGCGGCCGTAGAACCTGAAGGCCAACTGATAGTCGGCATCGTCGACCGAAGCCGGCAGGTTGCTGCGCACGGCCGCGCGCACCGAGGCTTCGATGCAATCGAGGTTCGCGATGACATTCGCATCGCGCACGCCGGCCAGCGTGAAGGCGCGGTAGCCCGCGCGGCGAGCGCCTTCGAGCTTGATCATGAGCTGCGGCGTTGGCAGGAAGCGCGAGCCCGACACACGCACCGTCTGCGCATCCACTTGCTCGAACTGCGCGTCGCGCATGTCGACGCGACCTTCGGGCTCGTGCAGCCACAGCGGATCGTTCTGCTCGTACATGGTGTGCGCCGCCACGGATTCGACGGTGCACACGCGATGCGGCGCCAGCGGACGCACGAGGAAGTGGTCGCGGCGCAGCACGCCCAGCAGGCAATCGTTGGTGCCCTGCGGCACGGCGCACTGCGCGCCGCATTCCATGATCTTGGCCAGGTGCAGCGCCAGCGCGGGGTCGTAGCCGCGCGAGATGGGCAACGCTGCATAGATCGCGGTGTCGCATGCGCGGCCGGCCAGCACCACGTCGGCACCGGCGGCCAGCGCTTCAGCAAACGGTTCGGTGCCCATCTGGCCGACGATGCGCACGCTGTCGCGCACGTCTGACTCCGTGAGTGCCGGCACGCCCGGCATGGGTTGAATGCCATCGCTGCCCAATGCATCGAGCACCACCGAGGGATCGATTTCGGAATGAATGGTCGCGAGGCGAAAGTGCAGCCCTTGCTCGTGCGCGCATTCGAGCAGGATCTCGCGCACCAGTTGCAGGTTGGGTTCGCCCCCCGCGATGCCGGCCGAGCCGATCACCAGGGGCACGCCGCTGCGGCGTGCTTGCGGCAGGGCAATGGAAAGATCGCGGCGGATCTGCTCGCGCCGGACCATCGAGGTGCCGCTGCCAAGGTAATAGGGCCCGGCGTCGGTGGAGCCTGCATCGGCACCGTACATGTGGGGCGAGACCTCGGCGCCCAGCGCCAGGCTCTGCGGATCGAAGCCATAGCCCAGGCAACCGTTGAGGGCGACGATGCGAAGTTCTTCGGACATGAAGGAAAGTCTTTTCTGTTGTTCAGGACTCGACGCGGATGCCGGTCTGGCGCACGAAGTCGGTCCAGCCTGGCAACTCGGAGCGGATCAGTGCATCGAAGGCTGCGGCACCCAGCGGCATGGGATCGACGAGCTGCGCCGCAAACTGGCTCTTGACCTCCGGCGTACCCAGCGCCTGCTGCGCGGCCTGCGACAGGCGCTGCACCACATCGGCGGGCGTGCCGGCAGGCGCCGCAATGCCCCACCAGGCCGATACCTGGAAGCCCGGCAGCAGCGCCTCGGCGACCGTCGGCACCTGCGGCAGTGCGGGCAGGCGCTCGGCACTGGTCACGGCCAGCGCGCGCAGCCGGTTGCCGCGCACCAGTGGCAACGCGGCCACCAGCGTGTCGCAGCCGAACAGCAGTTGGCCGCCAGCCACATCGGTGAGCGCGGCGGTGCTGCCCCGATACGGCACATGCACCGCCTTCACGTTGGCGCGCTTGAGAAAGAGCTCTGACGCAAGATGCGTGATGGTGCCCACGCCGGCCGAGCCGAAGGAGCCGCCATCCTTTTCCAGTCGGCGTGCCAGTTCGGCCAGCGTGCGCGGTGCGCCGGGGGTGTCGGCGGTCAGGATCACGAAGGGGCTGCGCGCGATGCCGGCCACGGGCACGAAGTCCTTCTCCGCGCGGTAGTGCACGTTGGCATTGATCAAGGGCGTGGTCAGCAGCGTGCTGGTGGTGACCAGCGTGAGCGTGTAGCCATCAGCGGGCGATCGCGCGCCCTGCTCCGTGCCGAGCGCGCCACCGGCGCCGCTGCGGTTGTCCACGATGATGGGCTGGCCCAGCAAGGGCGTCATGGCGTTGACCACGATGCGCGCCAGCGCGTCGCTGCCCGTGCCGGGCGCGAAGGCCACGATGAGCTTCACCGCCTTGTTGGGATAGGCCTCCGCGGCACGAGCAGGCCATGTGCCCATGCACGCGGCGCCGGCCAAGGTCGCGATGAGTTCGCGGCGGGACAGGTGCATGAAGAGTCTCCTTGCGTTGATTTCTTGTTGAGCTGCTCTCGGCTTCAAAGCGCCGAAGCCAACGCCAATCGATGGGCGAACACCGGCACCGACAGGCGCTCGATGCGCGACTGCTGCTGCGCGCCGAACACGTCGCGCTCGTCGGGCGACGCGGAGATGTTGGGACGGTCGATGGTGAGCTTGATCGCGTTGCAGGTGTCGACGAAATAGGTGCCCACCACGCGCGAGGGATCGAGTTGCAACAGCTTGGCCACGTTGCCCTTGTGGAAGACGTTGGAGCGCAGCGCGGCGTCGTAGTCGGCGGCGGAGTTGAAGACGATGTCGAAGGTCAGGCGGTTGATGCCCGCGTCCTTGCTGCGAATGACCACCGCCATGTCCAGCAGGCGATGCTCGGCGTGCAGCGGCTCGCCAGGCGGCGCGTCGGCGATGAGCGATAGCGTGCGGTCGTCGATGCTGCCGGCATGGTCCTTGAGGCCGACATCGAAGTAACGCGCGCGGTCCGTGCCCTCCTTCACCCAGTTTGCGCCGTCGGCACGGAAGTAGGTGATGGGGAACATGTTGATGCGGATCACCTCTTCGTTTTGCAGCAGGTGATAGAGCGACCACTCGTAGGCATCGGGGGCATCGAGGCCGACGAGCGAGCCCGGCAGCGGCTCGGCCAGGCGCGTCACCGCTTTCACCTCGGCGGCATGCCGCTCGGCCAACTCGGTGCTGTCGCGCCCGATGGTGCGAACCAGCACGGCCGGATGCGCGGCATCGGCGTCGATGATGCGATACGTGGCCCTGGCCAGCACATCCGGAAACTGCGCTTCGATCAAGCCGATCACCGCGGCCTTGACCTTCCCGTAGTTGGCGAAGAAGACAGGGTCGCGCGTGCCGCTGGGCACGATGGCGCCGAAACTGCCATCGGGCCGCGCGAAGCTCACCAGATTCGGCGAGAGCGGATAGGCGATGTTGCCCGCCGTGGCCTTGCGCCCCGGATAACCGTAGTGGATGAGGTAGTGCGTGAGCAGGCTGGCCAAAGCGGCGGCGTCTTCCTGCGTGGCGGCGGTAGTCTCGATGATGATGCCCAGCTCGCGCTCGCCGTCTTGCACCGGCGCAACCTGCACGCCGTTGCGTCCGTACACCAGCACCTCGGGTGGCAGCGCGGCCACGTCGGCCGGGTCGATGTGCAGCAGCGAGACCTTGCGCGCGCCCAGGCGTCGTGCGCCTTCGAGCTTGATGCTCAGCGGCCAGGGCTTGCCGGCATGCACGAACGCGCTCTTGCGAATGCCTGCAGTGCGCGCGTCGCGCGCGAAGAACTCGGTGTGCTCCATCACCAGCACGCCCTCCGGATAGAACTGCAACTGCGGATGGCTTTCTTCGTACAGCGAATGCGAAGCGATCGAATACGGCGTGCAGCGGCGGTCGGGGTTGGGTGCGATGAACAGCGCGGAGCCGTCGTCATGGATCTCGGCCACCAGGCAGTCCGAGGGCGAGCCCGGATCGCACGCCAGCGCGCCGCACTCCAGCACGTGACCCACGTGGTAGGCGATGCCGGGGTCGATGCCGCGGCGGACCATGTCGGCCGCGAACAGCGCGATGTCGCAGGCGCGTCCGGCAAACACGTACTGCGCGCCGTTTTCCAGTGCGCGGATGATGGGGTGGATGCCCATCTGCCCGACGATGGTGCTTTCGCGCAGCGCCTCTTCGCTCAGTTCAGGGCCCACGCCGGTCGGCAGCAACGCGCCGGCGCGCAACTCGCGCACCACCACCTCGGGATCGAGGTCGGAGTGGATCACCGCGACCTTCGCGTCGCTCACGCCCTGCTCGGCGAAGACTTCCTTCGCCACTTCGAGCATCCATTCCAGGTTGCGGCGGCCACCGGCCATGCCGCAGCTGCCCAGGATGACCGGCGCGCCGGTCTGGCGGGCCGCTTCGACCATGAGCGTGAAGTCGGCCTTGACCGCCTCGCGCTCGAAATATTCCTGGCCGGTGCCCAGGTAATAGGGCCCGGCGTCCATGGAGCCGGCATCGGACACGATGGCGTCCACCCTGCCCTTGATTGCCGCTTGCAGCGACGCTCCCGGAAATCCGTAGCCCAGTGCGCCACAGGCGGACACCACGCGATAAGTCAGCTCGGCCATGCCGTTTGCTCCAGTCTGTTGGATGCGGCGAACATGCCGCTTGGTTGAGGGGTGGAGGGACTGTCGCAGTTGCGGCTCCGCCAAACAAATATTGCTTTGGTATCCAGCTATAAGCTGAGCCGATAGCTCTTGCTTCCGGGGCAACGCAGCAGCCGCGCGAACGCGAATGCGCGACGAGCCGTTCAGCGGTGCCCTAAGCCTCTTCGCTTTCCACCGGCGCCATGCCCGCCTGCGCCTTGCGTTGCTGCACGCCCTGCGCGAAGGGCGCGAGCAGCGCGCGAACCGCTTCGCCCGCGCTGCTCAACGACGCATCGGTGGCCCACATCGCGCAGGCCGTCTGGTAGATCGGCGGATCGATCGGCGTGGCGACCAGCGCGTCCTGCCACGGCGTGCCGGTGAATTCGCCCAAGGGCACGATGGTCGCACCCAAGCCCGAGAGCACGGCCGACAGCATGCTCGGCAGCACGTTGGCTTCGGCCGCGACATTCGGCGTGATGCCGCTGCGCGCGAAGTGGCTGTCGATGAGCGCGCGGGTGGCGTTGCCCTGCCCCGGCAGCATCAGCGGATGGCCCGCCAGATGGCGCAACTGCACGCTCTTGCGGTGACCGCGCAGGGGCTGGCGGTCCACCAGGAAGAGTCGCTGCCGAAACAGCGGCTCGCGCGCCAAGCCCGCCGGGGCATCCTGCTCGTCGAACAGGATTGCCAAGTCCAGCGAATGCGCCAGCAGGCGCGCCTTGAGCGTGGCGCTGTCCTCGGTCACGAAACTCAGCGCCACCTTGGGCAGCCGGGTCTTGCACCAGGCCATGAAGTCGCCTGCGAGGAACGATGCCAGCGTGGACGCCATGCCCAGGCTCACCGGGCCGGCGACCTCGCCTTCGCTGAAGCGCACCAGTTCGGGCAGGCGCTCCACGCGGCGCAGGATCTGCGTGGCTTCGCGGTAGAGCACTTCACCGGCCTGCGTGGGTCGCACGCCGCGCGCGCTGCGATGCAAGAGCGTGACGCCCAGTTCGCTCTCGAGTTCGGCCATCTGCTGGCTGAGCGCCGGCTGCGCCACGAAGGCCGTGGTCGCCGCGCGCGAAAAGCTTCCGGCGTCGACGATCTTCACGAAGTAGTGCAGGTGGCGTAGCTTGATGGAGCGGCTCCTCGCGAATGGATCGGGATATTTTCAGCGAGTTCGG
Organism: Variovorax brevis; assembly: GCF_030317105.1. GTDB lineage: Bacteria > Pseudomonadota > Gammaproteobacteria > Burkholderiales > Burkholderiaceae_C > Variovorax > Variovorax brevis. Next base: position 231,963 of record NZ_JASZYG010000008.1, on the reverse strand, counting down.
GAAAAGCTCCGGGGTTTGCGCGGGGGCGATGCATCGGGCAAGCGAAGCCAGTCTTCGCGTGACTGTTCATCCGGGGCATCCTCGCACCACCCCGCAGTTTGACCACCCCCACCCCGGCGCCCATACTTCGCGCCATCCCTGATTGCCCTGGACGTGAACGCAGCACCCGTCAAACACAGGCTCACGGCGATCCTCGCCGCCGATGCCGTCGGTTTCTCGCGCCTGATGGCAGCGGACGACGACGCGACGGTGATCGCGCTGGACGCGGCGCGCGGCGTGTTCCGCCAGCAGGTCGAAGCGCAGCAGGGCCGCGTGATCGACATGGCCGGTGACTCGGTGCTCGCCGTCTTCGACACCGCCACCGGCGCCGTGACCGCCGCGCTCGCGATCCAGCAGAACCTGGACGCACAGGGTGGCGCCGTTGCGCCCGAGCGGCGCATGCGCTTTCGCATCGGCGTGCACCTGGGCGACCTGGTCGAGAAAGAGGACGGCACGGTGTACGGCGACGGTGTCAACGTCGCGGCGCGCCTGCAGGCATTGGCCGATCCGGGTGGCATCACCGTCTCGGACGCGGTGCGCGGCGTCGTCATTGGGCGGATCGACGCGGTCTTTGCCGACCGGGGCGAGCAGCGCCTCAAGAACATCGCCGCACCGATCCACGCCTTCGCCATCGAAACCGCTGGCGGCATCAGGAGCATCCCGGCTGCGCCCTTTCAGCCGCCCGAGGCGCACACACTGGCGCGGCGCCCCGCGGGCCTGTTCGTCGGGCGCCGGCGCGAAATGGCGCAGCTGGACAAGGCGCTCGCCGCTGCGCGCGCCGGCCGCGGTGAGGTTGTGCTGCTGGCCGGCTCGGGCGGCATGGGCAAGACGCGCCTGGCGCAGGAGATGGCCGCACGTGCCGCGCGCGATGGCGTGCCAGTGCTGTGGGGGCGTTGCCTCGAGGAGCCCGGCGCGCCGCCCTATTGGCCCTGGCGCCAGCTGGTGCGCGCCTACCTGCGCGCAAGCGGCGACCCGGACCCGGCGCGCACCTTCGGCGCGGGTCTGCCCGACATCGCCGGCATCATTCCCGAACTGGGCGAGGCCTTTTCCACTGCAACCTCGCCGCAGCCACCGGAGCTCGACACCGCGCAGTCGCGCTTTCGCCTGTTCGACGCCGTCGCCGGATTCTGGCGGCGTGCCGCGCAGCGGGTGCCGCTGGTGCTGATCTTCGAGGACCTGCACTGGGCCGACGCCACGTCGCTGCGGCTGTTCGCCTTCCTGGCGGCGGAACTGGAAGACAGTGCCCTGCTGGTGATCGGCAGCTATCGCGACACCGAGCTGTCGCGCCAGCATCCCCTGTTCGAAACCCTCGCCGAACTCGGGCGCCTGCCGGTGTTCAGCCGGATCGAACTGTCCGGACTGAGCGAGCGCGAGACCGGGGAATTCATCGACGCGGCCAGCGGCGGCAACGCGAGCGCGCGCCTGGCGAACGCGATTCACGCCCGCACCGAAGGCCATCCGCTCTTTCTCGAAGAGACCTTGCGCTTCATGCTGGACACGGGTGGCGGTCCGCAGCCGCTGGAGGCGCACGAGGACGATTTGCGGCTGCTGCAAAAGATTCCCGCCGGGGTGCGCGAGGTCATCGGCAAGCGGCTCAACCGCCTGTCGGAGTCTGCGTTGCGCGTGCTCTCGATCGCCTCGTGCATCGGGCGCAGCTTCGAACTGGACCTGCTCGCGCAGATCGAATCGGGCAAGTCCGAGGACGAGGTGCTGGGCGCGCTGGAGGAAGCGATGGCCGTGCAGCTGGTCGAGCAGGTGCCGCAGAGCCAGCAATTCCGCTTCAGCCATGCCCTGGTGCGCGAATGCATCTACGACGAGATGCTGGGCCTGCGCCGTGCGCGGCTGCACCTGCGCATCGGCGAGTTGCTGGAGCAGCGCTTTGGCACCGAAGACCCCACCGTGCTGCCGCAGCTGGCCTATCACTTCAGCGAGGCCGGACCCGGCGCGGCGCAGAAGGCACTCGCCTGTGCCACGCAATCCGCCGGGCGCGCGGCCCAGGTGCTGGCCTTCGAGGAAGCGGCGCGGCTGTACCAGCTCGCGCTTCATCTACAGCAACAGCACTTCGCCGGCGATGTGGGCGGTCGCTGCGGCCTGCTGCTCAGCCTGGGCGAAGTCCAGTCTCCATTGGGTGCCACCGAGCGCACCAAGACGCTCTTCCAGGAGGCGGCGCAGCTGGCGCGCAAGGAAGGACTGGTGCTGCAGTTCGCGCGCGCCGCCCTGGGTTACGAGAAGAACAATGCGGCCGGGGGACGCTCGGGCGCGCCGGCCGTGGTCCTGCTGCTGGAGGCGATCACGCTGCACCGCGACGACGATGCCTTGCGCGTCGAGCTTCTGGCTCGCCTGTGCCGGGCCTACGTCTACTGCGACCTCGCCGACGAGGCCAGGGAGGCCCACCGCAATGCCGTCATGCTGGCGCGGCGCATTGGCGACATGAGCGCCCTGCGGGTGGCACTGTCGGCGATCGGATCGGCCGTCTACTGGCCCGAAATGCTGCGCGAACGCCTGGCCGCAGCGAACGAGGCGTGGGGCATCGCGGGCGACCACGAGCAGCCGCTCTTCGTGGCCGAGCTGCTGCCTTACTACCTGATCGACCTGATCCGCGTGGGCGACGTGCCGACGCTGCGGCGCCTGCGCGAAGAGGGCCTGCGCCTGACCGAGCGCACGGGCTGGGTGCACTACCGTGCCATCTGCAACTGCGTCGAGGGCGTGGTGGCCATCAACGAAGGACGCTTCGCCGACGCCGAGCGCTGGGCCACGCAGGCACTGGCCCTGGGACGGCGCGTCGCCGAAGAGCAGGCGATGGGCGTCTATGGCACACAGATGTTCTGCCTGCGGCGCGAGCAGGGGCGCCTGCGCGAGACGCTGCCGCTGCTGCAACACTTCGTGCGCACCACGCCCCAGGCGCAGACCTGGATCCCGGGGCTGACCCTGCTGTACGCCGAACTGGACATGCGCGCCGAATGCGAGGCGCAGTACGAGAGCCTGCCCTGGAACCGCCTGCAGGCACCGCGCGACGCCAGCACGATGACGGTGATCATGTTCACTGCCGAGGTGTGCGTCTACCTGGGCGACGCCGCGCGCGCCGCGCTGCTGTACCCCCTGCTGAAGGGACATGCCGGCGCCAACCTGCTGGCCGACTCGGGCGGGCCCTGCCTGGGTTCGGCCGATCGCCTGCTGGGCAGCCTGGCCGGCGTGATGCGGCAGTGGGTGGTGGCGCAACGCCACTTCGAGGCAGCGCTGACGATGGACGAGAAGACCGGTGCGCGCGTGTGGCTGGCACACAGCCGCTACGCCTATGCCGCGATGCTGCACCGGCGCGCACTGGCTGGCGATCACGAACTGGCCAGCACGCTGCTGGCGGCCGCCGGCGAGGAGGCTGCCGCGCTCGGCATGAACGCCCTGGTGCCGCGCATCGCCGCGCTGGCCGGGGTGTTGTCGGCACCGGCACCGGCCTTGCCTTGCGGGCTGACCGAGCGCGAAGTCGGCGTGCTGCGCCTGATGGCCATGGGGCGCAACAACCGCGACATCGGCCAGGTGCTGGCCATCAGCCCGAACACCGTGGCCAACCACGTGCGCAGCATCCTGGAGAAGACCTACACCTCCAACCGGACCGAAGCCGCCGCCTTTGCACGGCGCGAGGGCCTGCTGAAAGAGTAGGTCCGCTCCAACGCTACTGCGGCCTGATGTTCTGGTTCACCCGGAAGAAGTTGTCCGGGTCGTACTGGCGCTTGACCTGGACCAGCCGCGCGTAGTTGTCGCGGTAGGAGGCACGCACGCGCTCCTCGCCTTCGTCCATCATCATGTTCACGTAGGCGCCACCGGCCGAATAAGGATGCAATGCATCGAAGTAGTCCTTGGTCCAGGCGGTGATGGCTTCGCGCTCCTGCGGATCGGGACTCACGCCGACGATCACCTCGGCCCACTTGGCCTCGCGGTAGGCAAAGGGCGTGTCGGCCGACTTGACGCGGTGCGCCGCACCGTCTATCGGGTAGAGGTGCATGGTCGATTGCCCGGTGGGAAGTTTGGCGGCAAAGCGCTCGTGCTCGGCGATGGCGGCGTCCGGCAGTTCATTGACGAAGTCGGCACGCCAGTACCACTGGTGGCCCGGCGGATACAGGCCGTCGAAGGCGCCCTGCAGCGCCGGGAAGGGCATCGGCTGCACGCCGTGCATGAGGGGCGGGCCGAATTCCTGCACCGGCTTGAACACGGCGTCGGCATCTTTCTCGTTGCCGGTGTAGCACCACACCACGCCGCAGACCTTGCGACCATGCAGCGCTTCAGGAAACGGCGGGGCCGGCGGCACCGTCAGGAAGGCAAAGAAACCGTTGAGCTCGTGCGGCGCGTTAACGATGAAATCGCGATACCAGCGCATGACTTCGCCGGCTTGTTCGAGCGGCCAGAAGGTCGGCCCGGCCACCACCGTCGACACGGGATGCAGCCTGAACAGGAAGGACGTCACCACGCCGAAATTCCCGCCGCCGCCGCGCAGCGCCCAGAACAGGTCGGGGTTCTCTTCGGCGCTCGCGCTGACCATGCGGCCGTCGGCCAGCACCACGTCAGCCTGCAGCAGGTTGTCCACCGCAAGGCCGTATTGGCGTGTGAGATGGCCGATGCCGCCGCCGAGCGTCAGGCCGCCCACGCCGGTGCTGCTGATGATGCCGCAGGGCGTGGCCATGCCGAAGGCGTGGGTCGCGTGGTCCACGTCGGCCCAGGTGCAGCCACCTTCCACACGCACGGTGCGCGCCTTCGCGTCGATGCGGATGCCGCGCAGCCCCGACAGGTCGATCACCAACCCGTCGTCGCAGGTGCCGAGCCCGCCGCCGTTGTGGCCGCCGCCACGCACGGCCAGCAGCATCGCGTGCTCGCGCGCGAAATCGACGCAGCGCATGACGTCGGCGACGTCGCGCACTTGCGCGATGAGGGCCGGTCGCCGGTCGATCATCGCGTTGTAGACCTGTCGCACTGCGTCGTAGTCGGCATCGCCGGGCGCGACGATGCGGCCACGCAGCGCTGCGGAAAGTTGAACAATGGATTCGGTGCTCGGCATGGTGGTTCTCCGGTAAGGTGGTGCGTCCGGTTGAACGCAATTCCACGCTTTCCGTTGTAGGCGTCACCCCGAGCCGGGGGAATAGTCAGTTCTAACCAGCGGCCAGCATCAGCTCAGGCTGGAACTTCGAGACTTCGATGATCACGTCGGCGGGCACGTTGGCCCGGCGCGCCGCTTCGCGGATCGCTTCCGGATTGGTGGCTTCGTAAAGGCAGTAGGACTTGCGCTTGTCTGCGCTGAGGAAGGAGAAGAGCCAGTTCACTCCCTCCTCGCCATTGATCTTCGAGATGGCGGTGACACCATCGACGTTGAGTTCGAGCTGCTCCGCGAAGTTGCGCTCGATGAGGTAAAGCGGCATGAAGGGCCTCCAGAGGCCAAAGGCCAAGGCGAATCCACAGTAGCGCAACGCGGTGCGCTTGGCAATTTACCGTTGGCACTGCGCGGCGTTTGCCGAAAGGAATAGCTTCGGAGCCGTCAGCGCGCAGCGGCATCGCCCAGCAGGAACGCCACGGCACCGCGCCACCATGCATCGTCAACCTGCCGGATCCAGTCGTTGTGGCCGGCGGCCCGCAGCACTTCCAGCCGCTTCGGATCATGCAGCGATTCATGCAGCGCCGTGCCGAAGCGGGCGGGAACGACACGGTCACTCTCGGCGACCACCACCATCACGGGCCGGCCGATGGACGCGAGGTTCGCGGCGCTGTCATACCGGTCGCGCAGCAGCCAACTTACAGGCAACCACGGATAGTGATAGTCCGCCACGTTTTCAAGCCGGTCCCACGGCGTGATGAGCATCAGCGCCGTGACCTGCTCACGCTGCCGCGCGACCGCCGCGGCCGCCACGCCGGCGCCCAGCGATTCGCCGACGACCAGCAAGGGCGCGCCGTGCATTCGATGGGCCATTGCGATGGTCTGCGCAGCGTCATCGACCAAGCTCGATTCGCCCACCGCACCATCACGCGGTCCGTAGGCCGGGTATTCGGCGAGGATCACGCGCAGCCCCAGACGTCCCAATGCCGAAGCGTAATAACCGCGATGCCCAGCATGGCCCGCGTTGCCGTGGAACACGATGGCTGTGCCGCGCGCCGCGCCCGACGGCTCCGCCACCAGCCCACGAAACGCACCCCCAGCCGGCCACGCCACGAGTCCGGGCGATTGCATCTCGGCGACTTGCGCCTTGGCGGGGTAGTAGAGCAGGCGGTCCTGGATCATGGCGGGCGCAGCAGCCAGCGCCAAGGCGCAGCAAGTGGCGAGCACGATCATGACCGAGGCGGGTTTCATCATCAATGTTCCTTGTGGAAGAAGGCCTCATGAGCGCAGCACAGCCGCCACGCCATACAGGAGCAGCGCCACCACGACCACCGCAGCGAAGCCGATGTGGATCGACAGCAATGTAGCCAGCACCGCCGCCGTGACCGATGCGCAGCCGTTGATGCCCCAGGCCCACGGAATGAGCCGCGCATCGACCGCCTCCACGCGCGCCAGGCCCAGCGGAAAGGGCATGCCCATGAAGAACGCCATCGGCGCGATGAGGCCCGCCGAGATCAGGATGCGCACCGCATCGGGCAAACCCATCGCGTGCTGGAAAAGCCAGGGCAGCACCCACAGGCACAACGCCGCCGACACGGCGATGGCCCCCATCACCGCCGCCACCGGAAACCCCTTTCCCAGTCGACCCGATACATGGCTGCCCATGCCCGCGAACAGCAGGAACGCGAACAACACGACGGCGACCGCATACAGCGGGTGGCTCAGGAACAAGACGAACTTCTGGATGAACGCAATCTCGATGAACATGAAGCCAAAGCCGATCGCCAGGAAGTAACCCAGCACGCGCCCGCGCGACCCGGTGCCCGGCAGGTTCTCGCCACGCCTGGCGGCCGAGCGCGCCACCCATGCCAGCGGCAGGCCGATCAACACCAGGCTCGCAACCATTGCCTGCACCAGCGTGGCCACGAGCACCGGATAGCCCCATTCGAGCAGCGGCAGTCCACCTTGCCCTTTCAGCGACAACAGTTCCGGCAGCGAACGCCATTTGAAGAAGTGGAAGAAGTGCGGCTTGTCGTCGGTGGCCGGTTCGATGTGGAACTTGTAGCGCTGCATGAATTCCTGGCGCTGCGCGCCGAGCAGCGCTTGCGCACCATCGAACAGGTCCGGGCCTTGCACCACGTTGAAGCGATTCGCCTCAAGGCGTTGCATGCCGGGGTAGAAGTCCACGTCAAAGGAGCGGGCCACGCAGAAGGCCTTGATGGCAGCGATGTCCGCGCTGTCGAACGCGCCGTTCTTGATGAGGAGCGTGCTGGTCTTCCAGCTGCGTATCAAGGCGAGCCGCGAGCCGGCATCGGCGATGCCCGATTGCTCCAGCGCGACGACCGCAGCCGCAAAGAGTTTGAGCGCATCGCGCGGCGGCAGTGTGACCCAGCGCGTGATCGCCAGCAGGCCGCCGGGCTGCAGGTGGCGCAGGTTTTCCTGCAACGCCTCGACCGTGTAGAGGTAGTTCTCGGCGAGCGCGTACAGGCCCGCTGAAGACGCACTGAAGGAATCGAGCAGCGCCACCTGGATGAGGTCGTAGCGTTGCGTGCTGGCCGCCACGAAGCCGCGCGCCTCGGCCACGTGCACTTGCGCCATGGGCCCGTAGACGCCGCCCGCTGCATGCGCGAACCCGACCTGCACCAGGTCGACCACCTGCGGGTTCAACTCCACCGCGTCGATGCGGCTCGCGCCATGAAAGTGCGCCTGCAGCACGTCCGTGCCGGCACCGGCGCCCAGCACCAGCACGCGCGGCTGGCGCAACAGGTGGTAGGGCAGCGCGGAACTGATCTGGTCCAGATGCGCCAGGCTTTCGCGTCGCCCGTCGTAGTGGGTCAGTGCGTTGAGCCCTTCGCCATCGGTGAACACGCCCCATTGCGGCGGTGGCTCGGTCGATGCGGTGAGGCTCAGGCCCGGTGCGTGTCGCAACGGAATGCGCGGGCTCTCGACCACGCTCACCAGCCCCAGCGGGCTCGAACGCTGAGCCACCACCCGCGCACCCGGAATGCGCAGCGTCTGCGACAGTTCCTTGTAGGGCGACATGATCGGCGTCACCCACGATGCCGGCAACAGCAACAGCAGACTGCCCAGCACGATCATCGCCAGTGCCGGCCAGCGTGGCCGCCCGCCGCATTCGAACCACCCGATCGCCGCCGCAACGCACCCCAATGCACCGATCAGCTTCAGGGCATCGTCGGGCGGCAGCACGAACAGCAAGGCCACGACGCCCAGGCTTCCCGCGCCGGCCCCGAGGATGTCGACGCTGTAGATGCGCGACAACTGGCCACGAAAGCGCGACAGCGCCATGCACACGCAGGCGCCGGCACACAGGAAGGGCAGCAAGAGCAGCAGGTAGACGGCCAGCAGGTACGCCGGCTGGCGCGGGTCCCACAGAAGCTCCAGCGGATTGAAGGGCACGCGCTGGGCCAATGCAAAGCAGCCGATCGCCGTGACCCCGAAGGCCGCCGCGCCCGCGCAGAACAGCGGCGCGAAGTGCGCCTGCACCGTGCGGTGCGCCAGCGTCAGCAACGCGCCGCTGGCGCCCCAGCCGAGCAGCGCGAGGCTGATGATCATGTAGGCGAAGTGGTGCCACAGGATGATCGAGAACAGCCGCATCAGCAGGATCTCGTAGGCCAGGGCGGCGGCCGAGACCAGGGCCACGGCGATCAGCGGCGCGGAGGACATCGTCGCTCCGCGCTTCAACGCTTGCCGGTCAGCGGGACGAAGGTCACCGGCAGGATCTGCCGCGTCGACACCGTTCCATCGGTGTTCTTCTCGATGAGCATCAGTTGCTGGACCATGAAGGCCGCGCCCACCGGAATCACCATCCGGCCGCCGGGCTTGAGCTGGCGGATGAGCGGCGGCGGGATGTGGCTCGCCGCCGCGGTGACGAGGATGGCGTCATAGGGCGCATGTTCCTCCCAGCCGTGGTAGCCGTCGCCCAGGCGCACCTGCACGTTGCCGTAGCCCAGGTTGCGAAGGCGTTGCGTGGCCTGCAGCCCCAGCGGCTCGACGATCTCGATGGAGTAGACCGCGCGGGCCAGCCGCGCCATCACCGCCGCCTGGTAACCCGAGCCGGTGCCGACCTCCAGCACCTTGTGCTCCGGCTGCGCCTGGGCCAGGTCCGTCATGAGGGCCACGATGTAGGGCTGCGAGATGGTCTGTCCATGGCCGATCGGCAAGGGCCGGTTCGCGTAGGCCTGGGCGACCTGGTCGGCGGGCACGAACTCGTGCCGCGGCACCTCGTCCATGGTGGCCATGACGCGCGCGTCGAAGGCGGGCTTGCCGACGTCGGCGTGGGTCTGGCGGGCCATCGCGCCGATCTCCTGCGTCATCCGGCGGCGCTCGGATGCGAAGTCCTGGCTGCCCGCGGCAACGACTCCTGTGCATGCCAGGAAAAGCGCCGCCGCCATCGCACGGACCGTGGGCGTGATCATCGTTGGGCGATGATGGCCGAGCGCGATACGGCGGTCCAGTGCCGGCTGCAAGGCCATGGTCCGGGAGAGGATGAACAACGGGCATGGCGATCCATGCGCCGGTGAGCGCGGATCTGGGCCAGGTCTTCGCTTGCGCTATTTCGCGAGCGCCACGATGCGCGCCACAAGCGACATCACTGCGTTGTTCTGCGCCACCAACCCGGAAGGCGGCGGAATGCGCGCCGTGGTCGTCACGGCCAGCCTCAGCGTGGGCGCCACCAGCGCAAACTGCGCGCCGTAGCCCCACGCCCAAGCCACAGGATGGCCGCCCAGCGTGCCCGTGAACCACAGGTAGCCGTAGCCTGTCTTCGTCATCGGCGCGGCGCTCCACGTCGCCGGCACATGCGTGCGCAGGCTGTTGCTGACCCACTCCACCGGCACGACCTGCCTGTCGCCCCATCGGCCGTCGTTGGCCATCGTCCAGGCGATCCTGGCCATGTCGCGGGCACGCAGGCGCAGGCCCCTGTAGCTCATGACATGGCCCGCCTTGTCCCGCTCACCGGCATAGCGTTCGATGCCCAATGGGCCGAACAGGTCGCGCCTGGCTATCGCCTCGATGGACATGCCGTGCGCGTGAACGAGGATCGGGGAAATGAGCGACACCGCAGCGTCGTTGTAGACCCAGGTTTTCCTGGCCGCGTGGCTCGCATCCACGGGAAGGCCGAGCGCGTAGGCGACCGGATCAGGCGCGGCTTCCAGTTCGGCCATTTGCGTGCTGTAGTCATAGCGCAAGCCACTGGTGCCGGTGAGGATCTGTTCGAGCGTGATCGCATGCGCGGGCGAGCCCGGCGCCTTGTCCACCGCGGTCGGCAGGAGCTGGTCGACCGTCTGCGAGATGCTGCCGATCCTGCCTTGCGCCAGCGCCATGCCGACGAGCATCGAAGCCACGCTCTTGGTGGCGGAATGGACCGGTTGCAGATCGCCGGCCGAAGCACCGCCGTAGTACGCCTCGGCAACCAGCGCGCCATGCCGCACGACGAGAGGGCTTCTGATCACACCCAGGGATCTGGCGTCCTCAAGAATGGACTGAAGCGCGACGCCGTCGATGCCTTCGTCCGCCGGCGGGCGCGTGACCCACTCCCTGGCGTCGATTTCGCTGGCGAGGCTTGCAGCGGATGGAAGCAGCAGCCCCGCAGCAGCGGCCACGCTGCCGGCGATGAAGGTGCGACGCGGTGGTGTTCCTGTCAGCATCACTGCACAGAACCGATTACCGCGACATCGCGGGCCGCTGCGCCATGCCAAGCCGCCAGCGCTGCAGATGCGGGTGCTCTTCGCTTAGCTTGACCTTCACCACACGCGCAAAGTCGACGGCCACCACCGCGGTGATGTCGGCAATGCTCATCCTGTCCGCCGCGATGAAGTCACGCCCTGCCAGGCGCTCGTTCAGCGTCACGAAAAACTGCTGCACCCGCGCAAGGCCGCGCTGCGCCAACTCGGGGATCTGCGCATAGTCCACCGGCCCCGGCAGCGCCCGGTTGGCCATTGACGGCGCGCTGTTGCGCATCGCTTCGGCAATGGCGACGAGCCCTTCGAACTCGACGCGCCAGTTCCAGCTGGCGATCTCGGCTTTTTCTTGCGGCGTGCTGCCGAGCAAGGGCGGCTCGGGGTAGCGGGCCTCGAGGTACGCGGTGATCGCTGCGTTGTCGGTCAGCCGCAGGCCTTCTTCGGTGAGCAGCACGGGCACGGTGCATAGCGGGTTCACCTGGCGAAAGGCATCACCCAGTTGCTCGCCGTTGCGCAGGTCGACCTCGACCGTTTCATGAACGATGCCTTTTTCAGCGAGCAGGATGCGGGCGCGGCGCGGGCTGGGCGCGGTGGCGCAGTCGTAGAGGGTGATCATGGTCCGTCTGCCGGCTCGGCCAGCTTGTCTTGCGTCTGTGTGTCGAAGTCGGCGGCGTCATGCCGCTCGTGCAACTGGCTCGCGGGCTGGCCCCAAGTGCGGTTGACCATGCGCCCGCGCTGCACGGCGGGCCGCCTGGCAATCTCATCCGTCCAGCGCAGCACGTTCCTGTATTCCTGCACCTGCAGGAACTCGCCGGCTTCATAGATCTGGCCCTTGACGAGCGTGCCGTACCACGGCCACACGGCCATGTCGGCGACGCTGTATTCATCGCCTGCCAGGTAGGCGTTGTCGGCCAGGTGCCGATCGAGCACGTCGAGCTGGCGCTTGACCTCCATGGCGTAGCGGTCGATGGCGTATTCGATCTTGCCCGGCGCGTAGGCGTAGAAGTGACCGAAGCCGCCACCGAGAAAGGGCGCGCTGCCCATTTGCCAGAACAGCCACGACAGGCACTCGGCGCGCGCGGCACCGCCGGCCGGCATGAAAGCGCCGCCGAACTTTTCCGACAGGTGCAGCAAGATGGCGCCGGATTCGAACACGCGAACAGGCGTCGCACCGCTGCGGTCCAGCAGGGCCGGAATCTTGGAGTTCGGGTTGACCGCGACGAAGCCGCTGCCGAACTGCTCGCCTTCGTTGATGCGGATGAGCCAGGCGTCGTACTCCGCGCCGCGATGGCCCAGCGCCAGCAACTCTTCCAGCATCACCGTGACCTTGACACCGTTGGGCGTGGCCAGCGAATACAGCTGCAAGGGGTGACGGCCCACCGGCAGGTCCTTGTCGTGGGTCGGGCCGGCGATGGGCCGGTTGATGTTCGCGAAGCGGCCACCGTTGGCCTTGTTCCAGGTCCACACCGAAGGTGGCGTGTAGGGCGATTCGTCATTCATGCAATGGGTCTCCGTTCGGGGTGCGGGCGCGCACCGCTGCAGACTTTACGGGGTTGTTCGCCGGCGTGCATCGCAGGGCTGCGCTCGGGCGCCGGGCGCGTTCATGCGCATGCGCTTACAGGCCTGGATCCGCACAAACGATTTGGAACCACTGTCTGTACAAAAAGCCAGTGGCGATACGTCGCGGCACGTGCAACATCGCCCGCTGATGTCGGCGCCTTGGTGGGTGCCGCGTCATTCAGCCCGTCCTTGCGGGGACGAATTCGACAACCTTTGGAGCTTTACGTATGGCGAAGAGCAAGAAACCGAACATTCTGGTGATGTGGGGCGACGACATTGGCCAATCCAACCTGAGTTGTTATACGAAAGGGATGATGGGCTACCGCACGCCCAACATCGACCGGATCGCGAAGGAAGGGATGATCTTCACCGACGCCTATGCGGAGCAAAGCTGCACGGCCGGTCGGGCCTCGTTCATCACCGGCCAATGCGGTTTGCGTACCGGCCTGACCAAGGTCGGCCTGCCCGGCGCGGAGCTGGGCCTCAAGGCCGAGGACATCACCATCGCCGAGGCGCTCAAGCCGCTGGGCTACCGCACCGGCCAGTTCGGCAAGAACCATCTGGGCGACCGCGACGAGCACCTGCCGACCATGCACGGCTTCGACGAATTCTTCGGCAACCTGTACCACCTGAACGCCGAGGAAGAGCCCGAGGAAGTCGACTACCCCAACGCGAAGGACTTCCCCGATTTCAAGAAGAAGTACGGCCCGCGCGGCGTGCTGCACTGCTATGCCGACGGCAAGGGCGGCCAGAAGATCGAGAACACCGGTCCGCTGACGAAGAAGCGCATGGAGACCTGCGACGAGGAGTTCATGGCTGCGGCCAAGAAGTTCATCCAGGCCGCGCACGATGCGGGCGAGCCCTTCTTCGTTTGGTTCAACACCTCGCACATGCACGCGTGGACGCACGCGAAGCCGGAGAGCCTGGGGCAATCCGGCCGCTGGCAGTCCGAGTACCACGACGTGATGATCGACCACGACAAGCACATCGGCGAGATGCTCGACTTCCTGGACGAACTCGGCATTGCCGACAACACCTTCGTGAAGTACAGCACCGACAACGGCCCGCACATGAACACCTGGCCGGACGCGGGCACGACGCCCTTCCGCAACGAGAAAAACTCGAGCTGGGAAGGCGCCTACCGCATTCCCCTGGTGCTGCGCTTTCCCGGCAAGATCGAAGCCGGATCGGAGTCGAATGAAATCGTGAGCCACCTGGACTGGTTCCCGACCATCCTCGCGATCGCCGGCGAACCCGACATCAAGGAAAAGCTCAAGAAGGGCCACAAGATCGGCAAGACGACCTACAAGGTCCACCTCGACGGCTACAACCTCGTGCCCTACCTGACGGGCAAGGAAAAGAAGAGTCCGCGCCCCGGCTTCATCTATTTCACCGACGACGGCGACGTCGCGGCGCTGCGTTACGACAACTGGAAGATGCTGTTCATGGAGCAGCGCGTGACCGGCACGCTGAAGATCTGGCAGGAGCCCTTCGTGGTGCTGCGGACGCCCTACATCTTCAACATGCGGATGGACCCGTACGAGCGCGCGCAGATCACGTCGAACACGTTCTACGACTGGATGTTCAGGCACATCTACCTGCTGGTGCCGGCGCAGGCCGTCGTCGCGGAGTTCCTGGCGACTTTCAAGGAGTTTCCACCGCGGCAGAAGTCAGCGAGCTTCAGCCTGGACCATGTCATGGAGAAGATGTCCGAGGCCTCGAGCGGCGGCGGTCACTGAGGCGATGCACGGCCGACACTGCGACGGCTCACACCGTCGCAGTGGTGGGTTTCACCTGCGCGCGGTTCCGGGGTCGTTGGGTCGCAGCGCGGCGTCCACTACGCCCGGCCTGCGCCAGGCAATCAATGCCAGCAACGGCCCCGTCGCGGCCGTCGTGACCAGTGCCATCACCAGCAGCATGGTGAACAGTTCGGGACCGATCAGGCCGACGTCCAGTCCCACCTTGATGACGATGAGTTCCATCAGCCCGCGCGAGTTCATCAGCGACCCGGTCGCCAGGCTCTCGGGCCATCCGTAGCCGCACAGGCGCGCACCCGTCGCACCGCCCGCGATTTTTCCGACGCTCGCCACCAGCAGGATCAACAGGAGCATGCCCAGGCCCGCATGGCCGAAGGCGGCTGCGCTCGTGCCCAACCCGGCCAGCGCAAAGAAGATGGGCATGAGCACGACCACCGACAGCGGTTCGATGCGATCCGTCAGCGCGTGGAGCAGGCGGTCGTCACGTGGCAGTGCGATGCCGAACAGGAACGCGCCGAACACGGCGTGCAGATGCAGCCGTTCGGTGAGCATGGCGCTCACGAACACGCCGATCAACAGCACGGCCAGCACCATCGGCGAAGGCACCCCATCGGGCGCATGAACGCGCAGAAACTTTGCGAGCAAGGGCCTCACCACCAGCAGGATCGCGCCGACCATCGCGAGCAGGCCCAGCACGATGCGCCCGAAGCCACTCCATCCACCGGCGCCGGTGCTGGCCAGCGCCACGACCAGCGCCAGCAGGAGCCACGCCAGCGCGTCCACCACGCCGGCGGCGGCGAGCGACAGTTGCCCGATGCGCGTGCGCGTGAGCTTGCGGTCCTTGAGGATGCGCGCCAGCACCGGAAAAGCGGTGATCGACAGCGCGACGCCCACGAACAATGCAAAGGGCCAGAAGGCCACGCCAGGCGGCGCCAGTTCAGCATGCAGCACCGGCGCGATGACAACGCCGAGCACCATGGGCAGCACCATGCTCGAGACGGCCACCCAGCCCGCCGCCTTCAGCGGAGAACCCATGCCGCCGGGCGCACGAAGCTCCGCACCGACGATGAACATGAAGAGCACCACGCCGACGTTCGCCAGCGCTGACAGGCCGGCGAGCGAAGCCGGCGGAAACATCTGCTGGTGCCACTGCGGGAAGAGCGCGCCGAACACGATCGGCCCGAGCAGGATCCCGGCCGCCATCTCCCCGATCACCATCGGCTGGCCCAAGGCGCGAAGGGCCAGGCCGCACACGCGGGCGGTGACCAGGATGACGGTGAGCTGCAGGAAAAGGAGGGTGAGGGACATCGATGGGCCGGGCGATCGGATCGGCCGGTAGTATCCCTCCATCGCGTCGCTGGTGGTCGCACGCCGGCGAGCACCTCGCGCTTGAACGCACGTTCACCTTGAAGGCCGCCGGGCCATGCGGCCCGGCGCCCAATCGTCACTGCGCAGGCTTGAAGAACGAGCTCATCGCCGTCTTGCTGGAGCGCCCGCTTTCGATGCGGTTGACTTCGGCCATGTATTCCGGCCCGTTGCGCATGCGGGTGTAGTTCGCCATGCGCTGTGCGTAACCCGGATTGCCCGACATGCCGTCGTAGTCGTTCGTCAGGCCGAGACCGGCGCGCATCCACAGGTTGCGGTCGGCCGCCACCTCGACGCGGCTCACGGCGCCGGGTCCCGCATCGGCCGGGCCGACACGCAACTCCTGCGGCGCCGTGGCCGGGCCCGCCGCCACGTAGGCGGCCGTCACCGCGGCGCGGCTCTGGGTGCTGGTGAACGTGATGGGCGGGCCCACCCATTGTTCAGCCGGAACGGTCTGCGCCGAAGCGACGGCAGCGGACAGCGAGAGAGCGACGATGCCCAGGACTTGCTTGCGATTCATGATGAAATCTCCTATGCCTTGTGTGTGATGTGGATTGGCAGCGTGAATTCGCGCCACCACGGAACGTACTGTCCGCTTCGGCACTCAATCTGGCAGTGCGTTTTCGCACACCTTTGTGATGGTGGCGTGAGTGTGTTGTCGCCACATCGAACGGAGTCGGTGCCATGTCGTCGGTTACACGGTCCAGTCTGGCTTTGCAGTCGGTGCGCCTGTTCGAGGGGCTGGCTGCCGCACGGCTCGATGCCCTGGCGCAGGCCTGCCGATGGCGCAGCCTGCCGCCCGGGCACACGCTGGTGCAGCGGGCCGAGCCCGAGACCGACGTGCACTTCGTGATCTCGGGCGAACTTCGCGTGACCATCTTTTCGCTGGGCGGACGACAGCTCACGTTTCGGGAAGTGGGCGCCGGCGGGCACTTCGGCGAGATCGCGGCTATCGACGGCGCGCCCCGCTCGGCCGACGTGCTCACGCTGCGACCGAGCGTGGTCGCGTCGCTGGATGCCGCCACTTTCATGACGCTGGTGCGCGAGGAGACCATCGTGGCCGACCGCGTGATGCGCGGCCTGTGCCGGCTGGTGCGCGAAGTGTCCGAACGCGTGATCGACCTGAGCACGCTGGGCGTGCAGAACCGGGTGCATGCCGAGCTGCTGCGCCTGGCACGCAAGGCCGGCTGCGAAGGCAACCGCGCGCGCCTGGACCCCGCCCCCACGCATGCCGAGATGGCCAGCCGCGTCAGCACCAACCGCGAGCAGGTGACGCGCGAACTCAACGCGCTGGTCGCGCGGGGCGTGCTGGGCAAGGAAGGGCGTGCGCTGCTCCTGCACGACGTGCAATTGCTGGAGCGCATGGTGGCGGATGTGCGCGGGGAGCAGTGAGGGGCGCCAATGTGCGAGGATGGCCATCGGAGCATTGATGATGAGGTCAGCGTGATGCCCAACCCATGGAAGCGTCGTTTCCTGCTGTTCATCCGGCGCTTCTGGCAGCCGACCAGCGCCTGCATGACTTGCATGCCGGGAAGCCTCGGCAACCTCTTGAGCACCGCCCATTGGACGATCGCGTTGCAGACCGGGCTGTTGACCGGCATTCTCGCGCTGCTGCTGAGCTTCACGCCGGCCATGAAGCTCTACGCGAATCGCTATGGCAACGCCTTGCTCGTGGGCTTGCTGACGATGATCGGCGACTGGTTCTCGCATCCAGGCCACTACTTCATGCCGGGACTGGAGGGTGTGGTGACGGGTGTCGTTTCCGGCCTGTTCGCGCTGGCAGGTTCGTATTTGTTTGAAGACCGCGCCCGCAGGCTGCGCGCGCTGTGGGCGCGGCTGCGCGGCGTCCAAGCGAAGCGGCCGTGACCGACGCGAAGCGGGGTCTGTCTCCCCAAACAGGGCGAGCCGGAAAACGACGTCGCGTTGTAGATTGACTCATACCTTGAAGACTCACGGAGGACGGTATGGTGACTCTCACGATGATGCAGACCATGTGGCCGCAGAACAATGACACCCCCCGCAGGCCTGACGCGCAATTGCTCCAGGGCATCGCCGTCGACGCGCCCACCATCTTCGCCAGGCACGGCTTGAACAACGACAGGCTGGTCGCCCATGCCATGTCCCAGTTCAGCCACGAATGCGGCAACGGCCGCACGATGACGGAAAACATCAACTACAGCCCGGCGCGCGCGGCGGCGGTGTGGCCTACGCGTTTTTCGAGCGCGGCGGATTGCGAGGCCAAGGTCGGATGCAGCGGCGCAGACCCGGCGTTTCCGACGAGATTGATGGACCTGGTGTATGGCAAGCGCAATGGCAACAGGCCCGGAACGAGCGACGGCTCCAAATACATCGGCCGCGGCCTGGCGCAGGTCACCGGACGTGCGAACTACGAGACGCTGGGCAATCAACTGGGCCTCGACCTGGTCGGCCAGCCGGAGCTGGTCACCCACCCCCAGCATGCCCTGGAATGCGGCGTTGCGATGTTCGTCCTGCGCGGCTGCGTGGCGCCCGCCCAGGACGACGACGTGCGAGCGGTGACGAAGTGCATCAACGGCGGCCAGATCGGCCTGCAGGACCGCAAGCTCAAGCTGGAGCAGTGGAAGAACGCGCTGCTGCAACAAGCGTTGAACCGGCTCGGCGCCAACCCCGTTCTCTTGACGGACGGGGCATTCGGCAAGAAGTCGATCGACGCCCTGATGGCTTTTCAGCACAGCCACGGCCTGCCATCCAACGGTCGCCAGAACGATTCCGCCACGCTGGCGGCGATCGAAAGCGACATCGCCGCCCTGCCTTGAAGCCCGCGCTTGCCGCGGCGATTCAGGGGCTGGAGCGCTCGATGATCTCCTGCCCCATCAAGGCACATGTGCCGGGCACCCTGGCATAGATGAGCCGCATGCGGTAGTTGGCGCGGTAAACATAGCCGGCGACCTCGAGCACATCGAAGAGTTGCCGCTGATTGACGGGATTGCGCAAGGGCGCGAGAACCTTGACCGTGTCGTCCACGCCCACATCGGCCTCGTTCGTGCCGGCGCCTGCGTGAAAGAGCAGCAGCAGCTTCGCCTGCTTCAGCGCATCTGCGGCGCAGCGGTGCGTCGACTGGGCCTGGGCGAGCGTGCAGGAAAGCAGGAGCACGAGCAGGAGTGGAAGGTTCTTCATGGGGAGACCCTGTCTCGGGCACGCCAATCGATCGATTGCCGGACTCTACGCGACAGCCTGGTCGGTGCGACGTTCCACAAGGAAAAAGAGCCGTCAGCGCGAAGCTGCAGGCTCTTTTTACAACGTGGAAAAGCCGGTTTCAGAACGGGATGTCGTCGTCCATGTCGTCGAAGCCCGACGACGACTTGGCGGGTGCCTGGCGCGCAGCGGGTGCGGGAGCGCGCGGCGCCGCAGCCGGGGGGCGCGAGTAGCCGCTGCCGCCGCCACCACCGCCGCCATAACCATCGTCATCCCCACCACCCGACGGGGCGCCCTGTCCTTGGCGGCTGCCCAGCATCTGCATTTGGTCGACGCGGATGTCGGTCGCGTACTTTTCGACGCCGTCCTTGTCGGTGTACTTGCGGGTGCGGATCGAGCCTTCGACGTAGATCTGCGAGCCCTTGCGCAAATATTGCGCGGCGATTTCAGCCAGGCGGCCGTTGAAGACGAGGCGGTGCCACTCGGTGGCTTCGCGCATTTCGCCGCTTTGCTTGTCCTTCCACTTGTCGGTGGTGGCAATGGTCACATTGCACAGCTGGTCGCCACTTGGAAAGGTGCGGGTTTCGGGATCGCGGCCGAGATTGCCGACGAGGATGACTTTGTTGACCGATGCCATGATGTGCACTGCCCCTGATAAATGGGTGAAGGAGTAGGAAACCGAGCATTGTGCCCGATGCCGGCCACCCTTTTCGGCCGGACCCGCGCGCCCCTGCCCCGATGTCAGAATGCGCCAGAACGATGAACCGCGAGCCCGACTTCCTCGAAAACCTGCGCGCCGAGTTCTCGGGCTGGCGACTCTGGATCGACCGGGCGATCGTCCTGGGCTACGCGGTGGCGGCGGGGCTCTTTGTGGTCGGCTTCACCATCGCGAGCGACTGGGCCTTCGCGCTGTTCCAGCGCATCTCCGCCGGTCCCTATCCGTGGGCGGTGCTCATCTGGACGCCTGCGCTGACTGCCACCATCGTCTGGGTCACGCGGCGCTGGTTTCCGGGCACGGCGGGGTCGGGCATCCCGCAGATCAAGGCGGCATTGCACCCGGCCTTGCCGCCCGAGCGGCGCCCGGCGTTCGTGTCGCTGCGACTGACGGTCGCCAAGATCGTGCTGGGTGTCGCCGGCTTTGCGGCCGGGCTTTCCGTGGGGCGCGAAGGGCCGTCCGTGCAGGTGGCCGCCGGGGTGATGCAGCACGCGCGGCGCTGGCTGTCGCCCGGCAGCACCATCGATGCGCGGGCCTTGCTGGTGGCTGGCGGCGCAGCGGGCATCGCCGCCGCCTTCAACGCGCCGCTGGCCGGCGTGGTGTTCGCCATCGAGGAGTTGTCGGGCCGGCTCGAAGCGCGTTCCAGCGGCCTGATCATCACCGCCATCCTGCTGGCCGGCCTGGTGGCGGTGTCGGCCTTTGGCAACCAGTCGTATTTCGGGGTCATCAAGGTGCAGCGGCTCGGGTGGGACCTGCTGCTGCCCGGCCTGCTCGTGGCGCTCGGCAGCGGCGTCGCGGGCGGCTTTTTCTCGCGGCTGCTGTCGCTGTCGCTCACCGGCGCGCCGGAGCGGCTGAATCGCTGGCGCGCACGCTGGCCCGTGCGATTCGCGGCGGCGGGGGGCGTGGCCATTGCCATCATCGGGCTGGCGTCGGGCGGCGCGACCTTTGGCGCGGGCTCCGAGGCGGTCAAGCAGATGCTGGCGGGCGAAAGCGACTTCACGCCCTTCTACTCGTTGCTCAAGTTCATGGCCACCTGGCTCACGGCATGGTGTGGCGCGCCGGGCGGCATCTTTGCGCCTTCGCTGTCCATCGGGGCGGGGCTGGGCCACGCCGTGTCGCATGTCGCCCAAGCCGATCTGGCGCCCGCGCTGATTGCCATGGGCATGGCAGCCTTTCTGGCGGCCGTGACACAGGCGCCGCTCACCGCCTTCATCATCGTGATGGAAATGGTCGACGGCCATTCGATGGTGCTGAGCCTGATGGCCTCGGCCATGCTGGCCAGCCTGGTGTCGCGCATGATCAGCCGCCCGCTTTACGAGACGCTGGCGCAGCACATGGTGGCCTCGGCCGTCAGCACGCCGGCGCCGGTCGGGCCCGTCGCCGCACCCGCCCCGCCGGATTCCCCCGAAGTCCCGCCAAAGCAGTGAAAGCGTCGGGCGTCTATCATGTCCGGTTGCCCTCAAGAAGCTCCCGCCCGTGAACGCCCCCATTGACGACGCCTACCTTGGCGCAGTGCTCGCGCAGCAGCGCATCAGCATCCGCGGCGCCCGCACGCACAACCTGAAAAACGTCGACCTCGACATTCCGCGCAACAAGCTGGTGGTGATCACCGGCCTGTCGGGCTCGGGCAAGTCGAGCCTGGCCTTCGACACGCTGTATGCGGAAGGCCAGCGGCGCTATGTGGAAAGCCTCTCGGCCTATGCCCGCCAGTTCCTGCAACTGATGGACAAGCCCGACGTGGACATGATCGAAGGCCTCTCGCCCGCGATCAGCATCGAGCAGAAAGCCACCAGCCACAACCCGCGCTCCACCGTGGGCACGGTGACCGAGATCCACGACTACCTGCGCCTGCTGTTCGCCCGCGCCGGCACGCCGTATTGCCCCGACCATCATTTGCCGCTGCAGGCGCAGACGGTGAGCCAGATGGTGGACCATGTCTTGGCGCTGCCAGACGAGCCGCGCCTGATGATTCTTGCGCCGGTCGCGCGCGAGAAAAAGGGCGAGTTCGTCGAACTGTTCGCCGAGATGCAGGCCGCCGGCTACGTGCGATTCCGGGTCGACGGGCAGACTTATGAAGTCACGGACCTGCCCAAGCTCAAGAAGACCGAGAAGCACGACATCGACGTCGTCATCGACCGCCTGCGTGCGCGGCCTGACATGCAGCAGCGCCTGGCGGAAAGCTTCGAGGCCGCGCTGCGCCTGGCGGAAGGCCGGGCCATTGCCCTCGAACTGGGTGCGGAAGGCGTGGCCGACAAGGAACACCTCTTCAACGCCAAGTTCGCCTGCCCCATCTGCCACTACTCGCTGGCCGAACTGGAGCCGCGCCTGTTCTCCTTCAATTCGCCGGTGGGCGCCTGCCCGGCCTGCGACGGCCTGGGGCACCGCGAGTTCTTCGACCCGTCGCGCGTCGTCGCCTTTCCGTCGCTCAGCATGGGCAGCGGCGCCATCAAGGGCTGGGACCGCCGCAACGGCTACTACTTCAGCATGGTCGAGTGCATCGCGAAGCACTACAAGTTCGACGTGGATACGCCCTTCGAGCAGTTGCCCGCGAGCGTCCAGCAGGTGCTGCTGCATGGCTCGGCCGAGGAAGACATCAAGTTCAGCTACACGATGGAGTCGGGCGCGTCGGCCGGCAAGAAGCTGACGAAGAAGCACCCCTTCGAAGGGATCATCCCGAACATGGTGCGGCGCTACCGCGAAACCGACTCGACGATGGTGCGCGAAGAGTTGGCCCGCTACCGCAACGTGCAGCCTTGCCCCGACTGCGGCGGCGCGCGCTTGCGGCGCGAGGCGCGCAACGTGTTCCTGGTCAACGAGCCGACGCAGGAAGGCCTGGAGCCCACGCGCAAGGCGATCTACGAGATCAGCCACCTCACGCTGCGCGAAAGCCTGGCCTACTTCCAGACGCTGCGCCTGCGCGGTGCCAAGGCCGATATCGCGGACAAGGTCGTGCGCGAAGTCGGCTTGCGGCTCAAGTTTTTGAACGACGTGGGCCTGAACTACCTGAGCCTGGACCGCAGCGCCGAAACGCTGTCGGGCGGCGAGGCGCAGCGCATCCGTCTCGCCTCGCAGATCGGCTCGGGCCTGACGGGCGTGATGTACGTGCTCGACGAACCCAGCATCGGCTTGCACCAGCGCGACAACGACCGGCTGATCGGCACGCTCAAGCACCTGCGCGACATCGGCAACAGCGTGATCGTCGTCGAGCATGACGAAGACATGATCCACGCCGCCGACCACGTGATCGACATGGGGCCCGGCGCCGGCGTGCATGGCGGGCAGGTGATGGCGCAGGGCACCTATCAGGAAGTGGCCGCGACCCCGGAGTCGCTCACCGGCCAGTACCTGTCGGGCACGCGCAAGATCGCCGTGCCGGCGCGCCGCACGCCGTGGCTGCCGGTGGTGCGCAAGGCGGGCGAGGAAGAAAAGAGGAAGCCCTCGCGCTTTCCCCCCAGCCCGGCGGCCGAACGCCGTGCGGCACGCGAAGCAGCACATCTGGCCAGCCAGGGCGACCTGCAGGAAATCCGCGTGGTCGGCGCCACGGGCAACAACCTGAAGGACGTGAACGTTGCGTTCCCTGTGGGCGTGCTCACGTGCGTGACGGGCGTGTCCGGCTCGGGCAAGTCCACGCTGGTGAACGACACGCTGTATGCCGCCGTCGCGCGCACGCTGTACCGCGCGCACGAAGAGCCCGCGGAGCACGAAGCGGTGGAAGGCATCGAGTACTTCGACAAGGTCATCAACGTCGACCAGTCGCCCATCGGCCGCACGCCGCGCAGCAACCCGGCGACGTACACGGGCCTGTTCACGCCCATCCGCGAACTGATGGCCGAGACCAACACCGCACGCGAACGTGGCTACGGCCCCGGGCGCTTCAGCTTCAACGTGGCGGGTGGCCGCTGCGAAGCCTGCCAGGGCGATGGCGTGGTCAAGGTCGAGATGCACTTCCTGCCCGACGTCTACGTGCCCTGCGAGGTATGCCATGGCCAGCGCTACAACCGCGAGACGCTGGAGGTGCAGTACAAGGGCAGGAACATCGCGCAGATCCTGGACATGACGGTCGAGACCGCGCATGAATTCCTCAAAGCGGTGCCGACCATCGAGCGCAAGCTGCACACGCTGCTGGATGTGGGGCTGAGCTACATCAAGCTCGGTCAGGCGGCGACGACCTTGTCAGGCGGCGAGGCGCAGCGCGTCAAGCTCGCGCTGGAGCTGAGCAAGCGCGACACCGGTCGCACGCTCTACATCCTGGACGAACCGACCACCGGCCTGCACTTCGCCGACATCGAGTTGCTGCTGAAGGTCTTGCATCAGTTGCGCGATGCAGGCAACACCATCGTCGTGATCGAGCACAACCTGGACGTGATCAAGACGGCGGACTGGGTCATCGACATGGGTCCGGAAGGCGGCGCGGGCGGCGGCACCGTGGTGGGCGAGGGCACGCCCGAGGCGATTGCCGCCAACGGGGCGAGCCATACAGGGCACTACCTGAAGCGGCTGCTGCCCGGCGCGTAGGCGCGCCGCCCGGGGCAAGCGCATCCGGGCGTCCTCTACGGATGGCTGCCCATGGCCTGCTGCACCAGTTGCGCGAAGTCGTCGATGGCGAAGGGCTTGGCAATCATCCGCATGCCCGGCCCCAGGAACTCCGCCCGTGTGCGCACATGCTCGGCATAGCCGGTCATGAACACGACGGGAAGCGCCGGTCGGCTCCTGCGCGCAATCTCGGCGACCTTGCGTCCGTTGATCCCGGGCAGGCCAACGTCGCTGACCAGCAGGTCGATGCGCGCAGTCGATTCCAGGATCGGTATCGCCGACGTTCCGTCATGAACGTGCATGGTCCGGTAGCGCAGGCTGTCCAGCACGTCGAGCACCAGCAGGCGCACGGAGGGATCGTCTTCGACCACCAAGACGACCTCGCCCTTGCCCAGCGGCAGTGCAGGCGCGCTGGAAGTCCGCGCCATCGCCGGGCTGTCGTCGACCCTGGCACGCGGCACATGGAGCGTGACGGTCGTTCCTGCGCCCAACTCGCTCTGGATGAGCACCTGGCCGTGCGACTGCTGCGCAAAGCCGTACACCATCGACAGGCCCAGGCCCGTGCCGCGGCCCGTCGGCTTGGTCGTGAAGAAGGGCTCGAAGACCTTGGCGAGCACCTCGGGCGACATGCCGCTGCCGGTGTCGGTCACGGAGATGGCGCAGTAGTGGCCGGGCGCCAACTCGTGCTGAGACGCGAGCGCCTCATCGAAATACATCGCCGAGGTGCGGATCCGCAATTCGCCGCCATGGGGCATGGCATCGCGCGCATTGATGGCCAGGTTGAGGATCGCGCTTTCGAGCTGGGCCCCGTCGCCGAATGCCGCGCCGACACCCGCATCCAGCGACAGTGCCAGCCGCACGTGCTCGCCCAGCGTGCGATGCAGCAACTCGCCCATGGAGCCGATCAGCTCGTTCACGTCCGTTGGCCGCGGGTCCAGCGTCTGCTGCCGCGAGAAGGCCAGCAGGCGTTGAATCAGTGACGTGGCGCGCTGCGCCGATTGCCATGCCACGCCCATGTAGCGATCCAGCCCGTCGTACCGGCCCTGCGCGATGCCCCTGCGGATGAGTTCGATGGGCCCGGTAATGCCCAGCAGCAGGTTGTTGAAGTCGTGCGCGATACCGCCGGTGAGTTGGCCGATGGCTTCCATCCGCTGGCTCTGGCGCAGGCGCGCTTCCGACTCGCGCAGCGCCGTCACGTCGCGGCCGACCGCGTGCATCAGCCGTTCGTCGGGCACGGCCGTCCATGACAGCGTGCGGTAGCCGCCGTCCTGGTGGCGCACGCGGTTCTCGATGCCCGACTGCAACTGCCCGCCCCGCAACCGGCGGAACTCGGCCACGGTGGGCCCGACGTCATCGGGATGCAGCAAGCTGACAAATCGGCTGCCCAGCAGCTGCGCTTCGCTCCAGCCGAGCAGCGCCTGCCAAGCCGGGTTGACCGCCACGATCCGCCCGCTCATGTCGACCATGAGCATGACGTCGGACGACAGCTGCCACAGGCGATCGCGGTCGCGTGTTCGTTCGACCACGCTTTGCGCCAGCCGGTCGTGAGCGGTCTTCTGGTCATCGATGTCGGTGTTGATGCCGACCCAGCGCAGTGCCGAACCCGTGTCGTCGCCGCCCTGCAGCGGCTGCGCGCGTGCCAGGTGCCAGCGCCAAGCCCCGTCATGGCGGCGCAAGCGCACTTCGTTGACGTAGGCATTTCCTGTGGCCAACGCGTGCGCCCAGAGTTGGCCGACGCGCGCCATTTCTTCGGGGTGCATGATTCGTGTCCAGCCCTCGCCCATCAGTTCGGCCATGTCGAGGCCGGTGTAAGCGCACAAGCTCTCGCTGGCCCAGTCCATCAGGCCGTCCACATCCGCCGTCCAGACCTGGCCGGGCATCTCCCGTGCCAGCGCGCGGAACCGGGCTTCGCTCTGGCGCAGCGTGGCCTCGGCGTGCTTGTCCGCCGTGATGTCCTGCACCACGCCGCGGATGAGCACGGTCTTGCCCGATTCGTTGCGCACCATCTCGGCGCGGCGCGCGATCCAGCGCACGGCGCCATCGTCGGCACGCCGGATCTGGTATTCCACCTCCAGCGGCGCCGTTCCATTGACGCGACTGTCGCGCGTGGACATGCGATCGTTGCGGGTCGTGCGCAACTGCTCGAGCTCGGCATAGGGATACACCTCGCGTACCGGCACGCCGAAGATGCGGCAGAACTCGCCCGAGACGCTCATGGCGTCGGATTCGACATCGAGCGTGAAAACACCGATGCCTCCGGCCGCCTGGGCCATCTGCAGTTGCTCCCTGCTGTCGCGCTCCTTTCTCTCGCTGGCGGCCAATGCGCGCATCGCGTGAACGCGTTCGGAGGTCTCTGTCACGGTGCAGAACATGCCGCCAATGCTGCCGTCGTCGTCCAGCAGCGGAGACCACGAAAAGTCGAAATACAGTTCCTGCAGCGCACCGTCGCGAAACAGGGTGAACGCGCTGTCGCGTGCGCTGATGGTCTCGCCCTGCACGCGAACCCGTTCGAACATCGGCAGCAGGTCGCTCCACACTTCGGGCGAGAGCCTGGCGGCCTGGCGACCCAGCGTCGCAGGATGCTTTTCGCCCATGGTCTGCGCATAGGCGTCGTTGTACAGGCAGAGGTAGTCCGGGCCCCAGAACACGGACATCTGGGCCGCCGATCGCAGGATGAGATCGACCGCGTTGCGCAGCGCCCGCGGCCATCGATCCGGCGGGCCGAGGGGCGTTGAATCCGGGCCGAAGTTGCGTATCAACCCGGCAATTTCGCCGCCGCACGCCGGCCAGCAGGCGACCGGGTCGTCATTGCTCATGGCGCGACGGCGTTTCGCATGGCCCGCTCCACCAGGTGCGCGAGTGCATCGATGGCGAAGGGTTTGGCAATGATCTGCATGCCTGGCGCGAGAAACTCGGCGCGCGCGCGAACCTGCTCGGCGTAGCCGGTCATGAACACCACAGGAAGGGCGGGACGCCCCTGGCGCGCGATGTCGGCGACCTGCCGTCCGCTGAGGCCGGGCAGGCCGACGTCGCTCACGAGCAGGTCGATGCGCTCGACCGATTGCAGCAAGGCCACCGCAGTGTTGCCGTCGCGCGCATGCAGGGTGCGCAAGCCGAGTTCGGCCAGCACGTCGAGCACCAGCAACAGCACGGCCGGGTCGTCTTCGACCACCAGCGCCACTTCGCCGCTCCCCGGAGGCAGCGGTGCGTCGGGGAAGGCATCCGCCACGAGCACACCCTCGGCCGACAAGCGGGTGCGCGGCAGGTACAGCGTGACGGTGGTCCCCACGCCCACCTGGCTCTGGATGCGCACCAGGCCCCGCGACTGCTGGGCAAAGGCGTAGACCATCGACAGGCCCAAGCCGGTTCCCTCGCCGATGGGCTTGGTGGTGAAGAACGGGTCGAAGGCCTTGGCCATCACCTCGGCGGTCATGCCAGTGCCGGTGTCGGTCACCGTGATGGCGCAGTAGCGGCCGGGCGCGAGGTCGTGGTGGCGCGTGTCCTCCTCGCCGAGCAGGACGGTGGCGGTGCTGATGCACAACTCGCCGCCGTGGGGCATGGCGTCGCGCGCATTGATCGCCAGGTGAAGGATCGCACTCTCGAGTTGCGCCATGTCGCCCATGGCAGCGCCGGCATCCGCGCCCGCCGCCACCGTCAGGCGCACCCTTTCGCCGAGCGTGCGATGCAGCAATTCCCCCATGGCGCCGATGATGGCGTTCACGTTCAATGGCCTGCGGTCGAGCGCCTCGCGCCGCGAGAAGGCCAGCAATCGCCCGACCAGCGTTGCAGCCCGCTGGGCCGACTGGTTGGCGGCGTCCACGTAGCGCTCCAGGCCGTCGAAGCGGCGACGTCCCAGGCGCCGGCGCATGAGCTCGATGGGCCCGGTGATGCCCAGCAGCAGGTTGTTGAACTCGTGCGCGATGCCGGCGGTGAGTTGGCCGATGGCTTCCATCTTCTGGCTCTGGCGCAATTGCGCTTCGGATTCACGCAGCGCCGTGACGTCGCGCCCCACCGCTTGCAGGAAGCGCGTGCCGAGCACGCCGGTCCATGCCACGGTGCGGTAGCCGCCATCTGCATGGCGCATGCGGTTTTCGATGCGCAGCTGCCTTTGCCCGCGCGGGAGGCGGTGCAGCTCGGCGTTGGTGGGCGCGACATCGCCGGGATGCATCAGCGCGGTGAACGAGCTGCCGATCAGTTGGGCCTTGGTCCAGCCCAGCAGCGCCTCCCACGCCGGATTGACCGCCACGATGCATCCGGAAAGGTCGGCCATGAGCATGATGTCGGCCGACAGCTGCCACAGCTGGTCGCGCTCGCGCGTGCGCTCGACCACGCTTTGCGCCAGCCGATCCTGCGCCATCTTCTGGTCGTGGATGTCGGTGTTGATGCCGACCCAGCGAGTGGTCGGATTCAGGTCGTCGCCGCCTTCCAGCGGCTGGGCGTGCGAGAGATGCCAGCGCCAGGCGCCGTCGTGCCGGCGCAGCCGGCCTTCGTTGATGTAGGCCGCGCCGGTGTCCAGGGCCTGGGCCCAGAGCCTGCCGGCGCGCGGCAGGTCGTCGGGGTGCACGACGCGGGCCCAGCCGTCGCCCAGCAGGTCGTCATGGCCGAGCCCCGCATAGGCGCTCATGCTCTCGCTGACCCAGTCGATCAGGCCATCCGCCGTGGCCGTCCACACCTGGTTGGGCATCTGGCGCGCCAGCAAGCGAAAACGCGCCTCGCTGCGTTGCAGCGTGGCTTCGGCCAGCTTCCGGGCGGTGATGTCCTGCACGACGCCGCGCAGCAGCACCGGTTTGCCGGCGTTGTTGAAGACCAGCTCGGCACGGTGCGATATCCAGCGCGTGGCGCCATCGTCGGCGCGGCGGATCGGGTAGTCCGTCTCCAGCGGGGAGATGCCATCGCCGCGGCTCTCGCGGCTGGGCAGGTTGTCGTCCTGGCTGATGCGCAGGCGCTCGATCTCGGAGAACGGAAAGGACTCGCGCACCGGCACGCCGAAGATGTTGCAGAACTCGCTCGACGCGCTCAGCGTGTCGGTCTCGATGTCGTGCGAGAACACCCCGATGCCGCCGACCGTTTGGGCCATTTGCAGCTGCTCGCTGCGCTCACGCACCTTTTTTTCGCTTTCCGCCAGCGCTCTCGCAGCCCGCACGCGCTCGGTGGTTTCCGTGGTGACGCAAAGAATTCCTCCGACGCGGCCATCGTCGTCGAACACCGGCGACCATGAGAAGTCGAAGAACAGTTCCTCGGGCTGGCCTGTGCGATTGAGAACGAAGGGCCAGTCGCGACCGCTCACGGTTTCGCCGCGATGGAAAACACTGTCGAACTTCGGCTTGAGTTCGTCCCAGATCTCCACCGAGAACTCCCTGGACGGACGCCCCAGGTTGGCGGGGTGCTTGTTGCCGATGGTCCGGGCGTGCGCGTCGTTGTAGATGGCGATGTAGTCCGGCCCCCAGTAGACGGACATCTCGGCCGACGAACGCAGCATCAGGTCGACGATGTTGCGCAGCGCCCGCGGCCATTGATCGGTTGGGCCGAGCGGTGTTGATTCCGCGCCGAGCTTGCGTATCAGTTCGGCGCATTCGCCGCCATGCGCCGGCCAGCGGCCGGTGCGATCGGTATTGCTCATGGAGCGAGGCCTCCCCTTTTTTATGGCCTTGATTTGCGGCCATCGTCGTGCCGCGTCGAAGCAATGTATCAAGTGCAGGGCACTCTTCCGCTCCGTGCTTGCCCCATGAGACCTTTCGCGCCAACGCCGCGGTGTCACCACGGCGTGCGCTGCGACGGCGTTCTTTGCTGGCTCAGGCGGCGCGCAGTTCGGGTGGCCTGCCGGTGGTGCGCCGCAGCGCCGCGCCACCGGCCTTGCGCATTGCGCCTTCGCTGCGCAAGGCCTCGTACAGCGCCGAATCGCCCGCGCGCCGCGCCGCTTCCATGGCAGTGAGCTGGATCAGGCTGCGCTGCGCCTGGCTGCCGCCGTAGCCGAGATTGGCGTGCAGCAAAGGCAGCAAGCGGCGTGCGCAATCGCTGTAGCGGCCGTCGCCAAAGGCCATCACCGCGTCGCACAGCGTCGGCGCATGCAGCCACCACGGCGCGGGCGACGCGGCCGGCGCGGCGTGGATGGCATCGCTGGCGGCCTGCATGTGCGCGCGGTCGCCCGAGCCGACCTGGGCCAGCAGCGCATGCGTGTCGTTGAACACCGACCAACCCCACGTCGCCTGGTCGCGCCAGCGGGCGGCGAGTGCGTGCCAGCGTCCCTCGACATCGACGCCGCGCAAGCCCAGCCGCCACAGCAGCGCACTGGCATCGACCAGGTCCAGCGCCATCGACGCCGGGCCGGGTGCGATGGCGCGGTCGTACAGCGCGAGTGCGGAGGGCTCGTCGTCGTTGTTCAGGTGCTGCAAGGCGAGGTGCCAGAAGTTGTGCACGGCCAGCGCGTTGTCGCACTGCCAGAGCGTGTTGCCGTGGGTGAGCCAGCGGATGCCCTCCTCGACGCGGCCTTGCATCTCGTAGACATGCGCCACGGCATGCACCGCCCAGGTGTCGTGCGGGTTGCGGTCCAGCGCTTCCAGGCCAAGGGCTTCGGCGCGGGCGTATTCGTTGCACTCCTCCAGGCCAAAGGCGTGCATGCCCAGCACGTAGCTGTAGCCCGCGTCACCCTCGCCCCACTGGCCCAGCGCGCGGCCGATGCGGTCGCGCAACAGGGTGGGCTGGCCCAGCACCAGGTCGGCCATGTGGGTGAGTTGCAGCGCGAAGAGGTCGCGTGGATGGTCGATCAGGTGGCGGTCGAGCAGCCGATTGGCGCCACCCATGTCGCCCCCGGTCCAGGGCGCGAGCGCGCGCAGCAACGAGGCTTCGCGCGCAGTCGGTCGGCGTCTTTCGCACGCCGCCGTCGCGGCAGCCAGGCTCTGGCGCGCCAGCGGCAGCACCTGGCCGTCGATGGCGCTCAGCATGAAGCCGGCCATCATCAGGTGCCCGGCGATGAAGTCGGGGTCTTCGTCCAGCGCCGGTTGCAGCACGGCAACCGGCTCGGTGCGCAGGCTGTTGAAGAGGTCCAGCGCGTGTTCACAAGCGGCCACGGCGGCCGGGCTGTCGGTGGAAAGCGCCTCACCGCGCGCGTCATGCAGTGTCATGGTCACTCCTTGAATGAAAGGCAGCGCCAGCGTAAGTTCGGGCGGCGTTTTGCACCGCAGCCATTCCCGCAAGCAACCTGACGTTTCCGCCAGCGAGGGCACCATGTCCAGCGAAACCGCTATCCCCGGCGTCGCGATTCCCGTCGTCGCCATCCTCGTCACCCCGGAAAGCGCCGCCTCGGTGGTGTACGGCATGTACGACCTGTTCAAGTGCGCGGGGCGCGACTGGCCGATGGTGGCCGGCGGCCCACCCGGCGCGCCGCTGCTCGATCCGGTGATTGTGAGCCGCGCGGCAGGCATCGTGCGCGCGGCCAACGGCGTGCCGATCGAGGCGCACCGCAGCCTGCACGAGATGCCGGCGCCGACGGTGGTCTGCGTGCCCGAACTCCTGATCTCGCCAAACGGGTCGCTCGACGGCCTGTTCGACGCGGAAGCCGCCTGGGTGCGTCAGAGCCACGCCACGGGCGCGCTGCTCGCCACCGCCTGCTCGGGCGCGATGCTGCTGGGCGAAGCCGGCCTTCTGGATGGCGAGGACGCCACCACGCACTGGGCCTTTTGCGACGCGATGCAGCGCCGCTACCCGCTCGCGCGCGTGCGCCCGCAGCGCGCGCTGGTCGCGGCCGGCGACGGGCAGCGACTGGTGATGGCGGGCGGCGGCAGTTCGTGGATGGACCTGGCGCTGTACCTCATCGCGCGCCTTGCCGGCATCGAGGCGGCGATGCAGGTCGCCAAGCTCAACCTGATCGACTGGCACCACGTGGGCCAGCAACCCTTTGCGCGCGTGGCCTGCGCGCGCCAGGTCGACGACGCGGTGATCGGCCGCTGCCAGGCGTGGATTGCCGACCACTACACGCACCCCGCGCCCGTCGCGGCGATGACGGAGCACAGCGGCCTGGCCGAGCGTTCTTTCCAGCGCCGCTTCAAGCTCGCGACCGGCATGACGCCGATGGAATACATCCAGACCTTGCGCATCGAGGAAGCCAAGCACCTGCTGGAGACCACGGCCGATCCGGTCGAGGCGGTGGCCGGGGAAGTGGGCTATGACGACGCGGCCTTCTTCAGCCGCCTGTTCCGGCGCAGCGTGAACCTGTCGCCGGCGCAATACCGGCGGCGATTCAGTGGATTGCGGGCGGTGCTGGCGGAACCGGGGACAGCGCTGAACAGGTCCGCGTGATGGCGCGCGCGATGGCTTTGCTCCGTGGCGTCAGGGCATGACCTGCGAGGTCATCGACGCCGTCCAGCGCGTGCACGACATTGGATGCAAGCGGGCACCGGGCGGTGTCCGCAACCACCGGGCCGACATACAAAGGCCAAGGACTTGCACCATGAACGGCATCAACATCCTCCCCCTCGCAGTGGCACTGCTCATCGGCATCGCCGCCCTCGGTTCCTGCCTGGGCATCGGCAACCTGGGCGGCAAGCTGCTGGAAGGCACGGCCCGCCAGCCCGAGCTGAAGGACCAGTTGCAGACCACCTTCTTCCTGGCGGCGGGTGTGACGGACGGCGCCTTCATCATCGCGACCGGCATCGCGCTGTGGTTCGCGACGGCGAACCCTTTTGCCTGATGTGCTCGCCGCGGCTCAGCGCATGCCGATCTGCACGTCGCCGAACAACGACTTCTGGTCGCGCGGCTGCGAGCGCCAGTACTGCGGCGGCGCCTCGACCTGCGCGCCCAGTTCGGCGGCGGCGCGCCACGGCCAGTGCGGCTCGAACAGCATCGCACGCGCCAGTGCCACCAGATCGGCCTGGCCCTTGGCGATGACTTCCTCGGCCTGCGACGGCTCCGTGATCAGGCCGACTGCGACCACGGGGATGTCGAGCTCAGCTTTCAGGCGTTCGGCCAGCGGCACCTGGTAGCCCGGGCCGAGCGGAATCTTCTGCTGCGGCGAGACGCCGCCGGAGGACGCATGGATGAAGCTGCAACCGCGCTCTTGCAGCGCCTTGGCAAACACGATGGCCTGCTCGATGTCCCAGCCGCCATCGACCCAGTCCGTGGCCGACAGGCGCAGGCCGACCGGCATGCGTTGCGCCGGCACGGCGGCGCGCACCGCGTCGAAGACTTCGAGCGGAAAGCGCATGCGCTTGTCGAGCGATCCCCCGTAGGCGTCGTCACGGCGGTTGCTGATGGGCGACAGGAACTGGTGCAGCAGGTAGCCATGCGCGCCGTGCAGCTCGATGCCGTCGAGTCCGAGTGCGTCGGCGCGTTGCGCGGCACGGACGAAGGCGGCCTTCACGCGCGCCAGGCCGTCGGCATCGAGCGCCACCGGCGGCGGCTCGCCCGGTGCGTGGGGCAGCGCGGAAGGGGCAACAGTTTCCCACGCGCCTTCCTCAGGGCGCAGGCTTTGCCCGCCGTCCCACGGCACGTGGCTCGACGCCTTGCGCCCCGCGTGCGCCAGTTGAACGGCCACCTTGATGCCCGAATGGCGGCGGATGGCGGCGATCACGCGGGCCAGCGCAGCTTCGTTGTCGTCGGAGTACAAGCCCAGGCAGCCAGGCGTGATGCGCCCCGGCTTCTCCACCGCCGTCGCCTCGATGATCAGCAAACCGGCGCCGGACAGCGCCAGTTGGCCGAGGTGGATCATGTGCCAGTCGACCGCGTTGCCGTCGTCGGCGGTGTACTGGCACATCGGCGCGATCACGATGCGGTTGGGCAGCGCGAGCGGGCCGAGGGCGAAGGGGGAGAAAAGGGCGCTCACAAGTCAGTTCCTCTGAAAAAGCACTGGCGACCCGGCGAGCGCTGCAAAAGCATCAGCGCCTGACGCGGATCATGCCCTCCTGGGCGGTGGATGCGACGAGCCGGCCGTCGCGCGTGAAGATGCTGCCGCGGCACAGTCCGCGCGCGCCGCCGGCGCTGGGCGAATCGACGGCGTAGAGCAGCCAGTCGTCCATGCGGAAGTCGCGGTGGAACCACATGGCGTGGTCCAGGCTCGCGGGCCGCACCTTGCCGCTCATGAAAGTCAGGCCGTGCGGGTTCATCGCGGCGCGCAGCAGGCTGTGGTCGGACGCGTAGGCGAGGATCGCACGGTGCACGACGGGGTCGTCGGGCAGCGGCGCAATGCAGCGCATCCACATGAGCGAGTGGGCCGGACGCGGCTTGGGTGCGAGCAGGTCGGGCGGGTTCACCGTTCGCATTTCGAGCGCGTGCGGCAGCAGGCCCTTGGCACGCCAGCGTTCGGGCAGCTTGTCGCCCAGCGCAAAGCGGCGTTCGAGGTCGGTGGGCTGCGATTCGGGCGGCGGCGCGTCGGGCATCGCGATCTGGTGCTCGACGCCGTCATCCTTCGTCTGGAAGGACGCGGTCATCTCGAAGATTTCGCGGCCTTCCTGGCGGGCGACGACGTGACGAGTGGTGAAACTGCGCCCGTCGCGCGCGCGATGCACTTCGTAGTCGATGGGCGCGTGCTCGCCGGGCAACAGGAAGTAGGCGTGCATGGAGTGCACGGCGCGGTCGGCTTCGACGGTGCGGCTGGCGGCGACAAGCGCCTGGCCCAGCACCTGCCCTCCGAACACGGCCGGCGAGCCGAGGTCTTCGCTTTGGGCGCGGAAGCGGTCTTCGCCAGTGGATTCGAGGTGCATGAGCGACACGAGCTCGGCGACAAGGCGGGCCGCAGAGGCGGAATCAAGGACGGGGGCGGCGGAATCGGTCATCGTGGCGCTGATTTCTTGGAGGATGCACCTTAGCAAAGATCTGCTCTGAATGTTGTCGCTTGGTGGTCAGCGGCGATGCCCGGTGGCGCGGCGGGCGGCGGGCGGCGGGCGGCGGGCTCGCAGGGGCAGAAAATTCCTGCGCATGGCTTCGAAACGTTCCCGGCACGCATCGGTCGCGCCTCGCATACGTTTGGTTGACAAACGATTCCAATTGAGATTCGTCAGTTCACACACGGACTGCCACCCTTTCAACGAACCAAGAATCCGATATGTCCTGCCTTACATGCAGCGCCTCAAGCTCCGCCAGCATCGACGTGTGTTCGGCGTGCGATTACCCTTCCGTCGCGCCGGACGCCGCTGTGGCCATCGTTCGCCAACCACGGCGTCAAGCGCTGCAGCCCGCGTCTTCGCTTGCGAAGCGGCACAGCATGGGCACGTGGGTGCTCGTCGGCCTGTTCGTGGCAGGCGCGCTTCAAGGCATGTGGCACCTGGCCGCTGGCATGTCGGCGCCGGCCAATGCACCGGCGGTGGTTCAGGACCTCCTTCGCCATCCGACGACTTTCGACCTCGCCGTCAGGCTGTTCGGCGTCGGATGCAGCATCACGCTGGCCTGGCTGCTTTTCAACCTGAGCGTGTGGACCGTCAACGTGCTCTGGGTCCATGCAGGCACGAGCTTGTTTGCGTCGATCCTGCAGTTGATGTTCATGGAAAAAACGGCCTCGACGTGGGCCATGCTCGGATGGTGGATGCCGTTCCTGGTGAACGTCGCGTACTGGGCCGTGGTGATCTGGTACGTGCATCAGCTGAAAGCACAAGGGCGACTGCGCTGAGCGTACGCACCCACGCAGCCCGGCAGAAAAGCTCAACCCACCCAAACCCCATCAGCCGCCAGCTTGGCCTGAAGTGCCCCAACATCCGCACCAGCGAAAGTCGCACTCCCCAGCGAACCAGCGGCCGTCCCCGCCGCCTGCCCCATCACAAAACAGCCACCGCTCGCACGTGCAGCCGACTGCCCCTCGTGCGTCATCGAAGCGCAGCGCCCGGCCACCAGCAGGTTGTCGATGCCATGGGGTACCAGCATGCGCCACGGCAGCTGGTTGAAGCTGTTGGCTTCATCGCGCGGAAAGCGCCATTCGATGCGCCCGTCGGCGTGCAGTTCCATGGGCCATGCGTTCACGCCGATGGCATCGTCAAAGCGCGCTGATGACAGGATGTCCTCGCCGCTCAACGCATACACGCCCTGAATGCGCCGCGTCTCGCGGATGCCCACTTGCGGCGCGATGTCGACGATGGCGGACTTCTCGAAGCCTGGCACCTCGGCCTTGAGGAAGCGGAAGTACTCGGCAATCTGGCGGCGCCCTTCCACTTCGCCGTCACTCAGTTCGCGCGCATCGACGCCGTTCATCGCCTGCCCTTGCGCATTGCGGATCTGCGTCACGTTGGCGCGCCACTCGCGCGGATCGATCTGTGGCCGCAGGATGGCGCCTTCGCGCGGAAAGTCGTAGGCCTCGGGGTCGCGTGCCCGCGCCCTGTCCATGAAGTCGTTGATGGCCTTGAACTCGCCCACCGCCGCGAGTGCGCGCCCGGCGTCCACATGGCCCACGCGAAACATCGTGGTCGGAAACAGGCTGCTGCCGTGGCCATCGCCGACTTCAAAAGGCACGCCGGCAAAGGCTGCGACATCGGCGTCGCCCGAGCAGTCGATGAAAGCGGTGGCACGGATGGCTTGCCGCCCTGACTTGGTCTCGACCACCAGTGCCTCGATGCGCGCACCGTCCTTGACGACCGCCGCGGCCCACGCATGAAAGAGCAGTTGCACGCCCGAAGCGAGCAACAGTTGGTCGGCCGCGCACTTGTACGCCGACACGTCGTAGGAGCGCACGCGAATGCGCCCGCCCATGCCGTCCTGCGGCTTGTTCAGGCCGCCAAGGGCGTCGATGCGCGCCAGCAGGTCGTCGGCCACGCCGTGCACCAGCTGGGTCATCTCGCCGTTCCTGCGGCCGTAGAGTCCGGCGAAGTTGGTCACGCCGCCAGCCGTGCCCATGCCGCCCAGGAAACCGTAGCGCTCGACCAGCAGGGTGCGCGCACCGTGGCGCGCCGCGCTCACGCTGGCGGCGATGCCCGCGGGCCCGCCGCCGATGACGACGACGTCGAACTCGCCGAAGACGGGCAGCGTGCGCTGCGGCTCGATGATGGGCGGCCGGGTCGTCGTCATTCGATCTTGATGCCCTTCGTCGAGATGATGCGCGCCATGATCGCCGCTTCTTCCTTCACGCGCGTGCGCATGCCATCGGGCGAGGTGCCCACCGCCTGCCAGCCCTGATCCAACAGGCGCTGGCGCACTTCGGGCGTCTTCATGATCACCGCCAGTTCGCGGCTGATGCGCTCCTGCGCGGCCTTCGACAGGCTGGCCGGGCCGAGCAGCGCGGTCCACACCTCGAGGTTGAAGTCGCGCACGCCGATGTCCGACAGCGGCGGCACTTCAGGCACCAGCGCGCTGCGGCCACTGGTCAGGCCGATGGCCTTGAGCTTGCCGGCCTTGACCTGCGGCATCGCGACGCCGGGCGGAATCAGCGCCATTTGCACCTGGCCGCCCAGCATGGCCGTCACGACCTGCGGGTTGCCGGCGTAGGGCACGTGCATCGCCGTCATGCCGGGCACGCGGCTCTCGAGCAATTCCATGCCGAGGTGGCCGACCGAACCGGCGCCGACGGAGCCGTAGTTCCAGGTGTTGCCGCCCTTGCGCGCCGCATCCAGGAAAGCGGTGCCCGATGGCAGGTTTGCCGGCGCCACCAGGATCAAAGGTGCCGTGGTCAGCAGCGAGAGGTAGGTGAAGTCCTTGGCCGGGTCGTACGGGAGCTTGGGAAAGAGCAACTTCGAAGAGGTGAGGTTGCCGTTGATGACCACGCCCAGCGTGTGATCGTCCGTGGCCTTGGCGACATAGTCGGCGGCGATGTTGCCGGAAGCGCCTGGCTTGTTCTCGATGACGACAGGCTGGCCCAGTGCCTTGCCCAGCGGCTCGGCGATGGTGCGCGCGGCGATGTCCGGTGTCGAGCCGCCAGGAAAGCCGACGACGATGCGCACCGGCTTCGTGGGCCACGCTGCCGCGCCTTGCGCAAGAGCGCCGGCGGCGGGCAGCAGCGCGCCGAAAGAGGCGGCGCAAAGGGTGAAGAGAAAAGCTCGTTTGTTGTTCAGCAAAGGCATCGTGGTCCCATGGGAGTTGGCGTCAGTCGAGGCTGATGTTGCCCCGCTTCACCAACTCGCCATAGACCTTCGACTTGGCTTCGGCGTTGCGCGCGATCTCTTCCGGCGACCAGGCGAGCGGCTCGAACGCAAAGGTGTCGAAGCGCGCGCGAATGTCGGGGTCGGCGATCACTTTGGCTACATCGGCGTTGATTTTCGCCTTGATTGCCGCCGGCACGCCCTTGGGCGTCAACAAGGTGACAAAGGAGTTGACCTCCAGCCCGGCCGGACCACCGGCCTCGGCGATGGTGGGCACGTCGGGCATCTGCGGCACGCGCTTCGTCGTGGCCACGGCGATGTAGCGCAGCTTGCCCGCCTTGTAGATGCCCTGGCTCGAAGGCAGGCTTGCAAAGCTCCACTGCACTTCGCCGGAACCCACGTTGGCGTAGAGCTGCGACACCTCCTTGTACGGCACGTGCTGCATGTGCGTGCCAGTGAGCGCTTCCAGCTGTTGCGCGCCCAGGTGGCCGGGGCTGCCGACGCCCCACGAGCCGTAGACCAGTTCGCCGTTCTTCGCCTTCGCGGCGGCAATGAGGTCGGTCATCGACTTCCAGCTGGAATCGGTGGGCACCGCCACGAAGAAGGGCGTGCGAAAGAGGGACGCGACCGGGTCGAAATGCTGCAGCGGCACGAATCCCTTTTGCTTGTAGAGGTGCGGCAAGGCGGCGATGTGTTCGCTGTCGAGTTGCAGCAGGGTGTAGCCGTCGGGCGCTGCGCGCTTGGCCTGGTCGATGGCGATGAAGCCGCCGCCGCCCGGCTTGTTGTCCACCAGCACGCGCTGGTTCCACAGGCGGCCGAGCTTGTCGGAAACGAGGCGCAGCACGGCGTCCGGTCCGCTGCCGGCGGCGAAGGGCGTGATGATGGTGACGGGCTTGGCTGGGTAGTCGCCCGCCGCGGGTTGCGAGAACGCGGAGGCGGTCAACAGTGCAGCGGCAAGGCCGGCGAGCGAGAGGCGGAGTTTCTTCGTCATTGCGCGATTCCTGCGAGGTCTCTGGTGGTGGTCGTTGTGTTGGAAGCGGAAACAGGCGGGGTGCCGGACACCGGGCTGGCGTCATCCAGGCAGCGCTCAGGTGTCCACGCGTAGAGCCATTCGACGGCGTCGTAAAAGCGTTCCGGGGTGCGGCCCACCCAAAGGCTGTTGCGCACCAGGCGCTCCACGCCCTGGGCGTGATAGAGCCGGCCCATCTCGCGCACCGACAGCACGACACGTGCCGTGCGCGCAACCCGCGCTTCTTCGTAGAGGCGGAAGGCGCGGGGCAGGTCGTCGACGCCATCTTCATCGCGGCAACGCTGCACGGCGGCCCCGAGCGTCACGGCGTCTTCCAGCGCCATGCAGGCGCCTTGCGCGAGGTACTGCATCATCGGATGCGCAGCGTCGCCGAGCAGCGTGGCGGGTCCGCGGCCCCATTGCGCGACCGGGTCGCGGTCGGCGGTGCTCCAGCGGCGCCACGACGTGGGGCGGTCCAGCAACTGGCGCGGACGCGCGTGGATGCCTTCGAAGTACGACAGCACCTCTTCCTTGCTGCCTTCGCTCACGCCCCATTCTTCCTTGTCGCGGCTGTGGAAGGTGACGACCAGGTTGTATTGCTCGCCGTCGCGCAGCGGGTAGTGCACCAGGTGGCAATTGGGGCCGGCCCACACCACCGGGGCGTTCATGCGCAGGTCGGCTGGCATGTCGGCGGCGGGTACGACGGCGCGGTACACGACGTGGCCCGAAACGCGCGGCGCATCGCCCAGCAGGTTGGCCCGCACGACCGACTTCACGCCGTCGCAGCCAACGACCGCCGCGGCGGTAAACCGGCGCCCGTCGCGCGTGATGGCTTCCACGCGCTGATCGCCGATCTCCAGGTGCTCGACGCTCGCCGAGGTATGAAAGCGGATCAGCGGATGCTGCTTCACCGCTTCGTAGATCGCGCCGTGCAGGTCGGCGCGATGGCTGACCGCATAGGGGTTGCCGAAGCGCTTGCGAAAGGCCTCGCCCACCGGCACCGAAGCGACTTCGCTGCAATCGACGGCATCCATCATCACCAGCCGCTCGGTGAACACGGCCTTGCGCCGCACCTGCGCGCCGACACCCAGCGCGTCGAGTGCCGCGAAGGCGTTGGGGCCGAGCTGCAGGCCCGCGCCGATCTCGCCGATGCTCGCGCTTTGCTCCAGCAGTTCGACCGCGATGCCCAGCCGCGCGAGGGCCAGCGCCGCTGCGAGACCGCCGATGCCGCCGCCGATCAGCAGGACGGATGTTGGGGAGGCTTTGTTCATGGTGGTGCTTCCTTGCTTGCGTTCAGACGATGGCCACGCGCAGCGGGGTGAGCCCCGCGATGCGCACGTCGATGGTTTCGCCGCGCTGGACGGCGCCCACGCCGTCCGGCGTGCCGGTGAAGATGACATCGCCCGGCTGCAGTTCGAAGAGCGTCGAAAGATTGGCGATCACTTCGTCGACCGACCAGATGAGATGGCTCACGTCGCTGGACTGGCGCGTCTTGCCATCGACCTCGAGCGTGATCGCGCCCTGGAGTAATTCGCCGATGTCCGATCGCTTGTGGATCGGGCCGATGGGCGCGGAATGGTCAAAGGCTTTGCCGATTTCCCACGGCCGGCCTTGCTCGCGCATCTTGATCTGCAGGTCGCGGCGCGTCATGTCCAGGCCGACGGCGTAGCCGTAGATGTGCTGAGCCGCATCGCCCGCGGCGATGTCGCGGCCGCCCTTGCCGATGACCACGACCAGTTCGGCTTCGAAGTGGTAGTTGGTGGTGAGCGCCGGGTACGGAATGCGCGCGGTTTCACCGGCCGGCACCGGCACGATGGACGAATCGTCATTCGGCTTGCAGAAAAAGAAGGGCGGCTCGCGGTCGGGGTCGAAACCCATCTCGCGGGCATGCGCCGCATAGTTGCGGCCGACGCAGTAGACGCGGCGCACCGGGAACAAGTCGGCAGAACCGGCGATGAGCAGGCCCACGACGGCGGGCGGTGAAACGACATAGGACATGAAGGCTCCAGCCGCAAGCTGCGGCGCAGGTTGAAAGGAAGACCGGACACGCCGGCGAAATCGCGGATCAGGGAAAGGCTTCGCGCAGCACACCCATGGCCTGCTGCACCGGACGATCGG
The DNA here is from genome assembly GCF_030317105.1 of Variovorax brevis. Taxonomy (GTDB): domain Bacteria; phylum Pseudomonadota; class Gammaproteobacteria; order Burkholderiales; family Burkholderiaceae_C; genus Variovorax; species Variovorax brevis. The sequence goes on along the minus strand of NZ_JASZYG010000008.1, from coordinate 190,929 downwards.
AAAAGCTGAAGAGCACCGCGTCTTCGCCCGCTTCCAGGCGCAGGGGCGCCCACGAGGGCACGACGAAGGTGTCACGCGGGCCGAAGTCGAAGCGCTCGTTGCCGATGTGCGCGGTGCCGCGCCCTTCGACCACGCTGTAGATGCTGCCGTCCGTCACGCGATGCGCCTTGCCTTCGAAGCCGGCTGGCAATAGTTGCAAAAAGGTGGCGATGGTCGGCATGGGGGAGCCGCCCGTCAGCGGATTGATGTAGCGCAGCTTGTGGCCCATCCATGCATCCGGCGCTTCGCTGCACTGCAATTGCGCCAGCGCTTCACGGCTGCGTGCGTAGGGGTAACTGAAGATGGGCGATGTCGGCGATGCGTGGTCGTGACGCACCGGCACCATGTTGTGGCCGAAGCGCGCAAAGCTGTGGCCCTCGGGGCGCGCGACGTGCTGCACTTTGGACGAATCGTTCTCCGCAAAGCCGGCATCGAAAAAGCGCACCATCGGGATGTCGAGCCCGTCGAGCCAGACCACCGGTTCGCTCACGCCTTCGATGCCTTCGTTGCCGTGGTCATGCCAGGCCCACGACGGCGTGATGATGAAGTCGCCGGGGTACATGGTGGTGCGCTCACCGCCGACGGTGGTGTAGGCACCCTTGCCGTCGACGATGAAGCGCAGCGCCGACTGCACGTGGCGGTGCGAAGGCGCCACTTCGCCGGGCATGATGAGCTGCAGGCCGGCGTAAAGCGATTGCGTGATCGACGAACGGCCGGGCAACGCCGGGTTCTCCAGCACGAGCACGCGGCGAACGGCCTCTTCGGCGGTGATGAGTTCTGCCGATTCCATCAGCAGCGGGCGGATTTCGTCATAGCGCCACAGGGCCGGCACGCAGGGCGTTTGCGGTTCGCGCGGCACCAGGGCGTGGAGCTCTTCCCACAGCGGCGTGAGGCTCAAGGGGCGGATGCGGGCGTAGTAGTCACGGCGTTCGGCGGCGCGATCGGATGCTGCTGCTGCGGCCCGTGGGGCGGTGTTCATCGATTTGTCTCCTGCGTTGGAGGGCATTGTTCGCCGCCCCCACTATTTGCTCAAGCGATGGCGACAATACGCAGAATCTTCTATTTCAATAGTGGTGGCACGCATGGCAGGACTGGACCTGGAATGGATCGCGGTATTCGACGAGGTCTACAAGAGCGGGAGCGTGTCGAAGGCGGCCGACCGGCTGGATCTCTCGCAGTCGGCGGCGAGCACCGCGCTCAACAAGCTGCGCGCGCACTTTGATGACCGGCTGTTCGTGCGCACCGCTCAAGGCATGCTGCCGACGCCACGGGCGCAGGAAATCCATCCTTCCCTGCGCGAAGTGCTTGCGCAACTCGACAGGGCGCGCGGCAGCGGCGTTAGCTTTGATCCAGCCACGGCGAACCGGCGGTTTCGCATCTGCCTGACGGACATCAGCGAGGTGGTTCTGTTGCCTGCGCTGCTGGACCATCTGCGCCGTGCGGCGCCGGGCATCCGCATCGAGACGGAGATCGTGTCGAACGGCAGCGCGCGGCGGCTGGAAGATGGCGAGGTCGACCTGGCGGTGGGCTTCATGCCGCAGCTCGACGCGGGCTTCTACCAGCAGACGCTCTTCAAGCAGAACTTCGTGTGCCTGGTCGCCAGGGACCATCCGCGCATTGGCGCTACCTTGTCGATCAAGCGCTTTTCAGCCGAGGCGCATGCGGTGGTGTCGTCCTCGGGCACTGGCCACGCCATCGTCGACAAGACGATCGCGCGCAAGCGCATCGAGCGCAACGTGGTGGCGCACCTGTCGAGCTTCCTGGGCGTGGCGCGCATCGTGGCGCGCACCGAGCTGATTGTGATCGTGCCGCGCGTGCTGGGCGAGGTGCTTTCGACGCAAGAAGCCGTCAAGCTGATCGAGCCGCCTTTTGAGCTGCCGGCCTATGCGGTGAAGCAGCATTGGCACGAGCGCTTTCATGCCGATGCGGGGAATGTGTGGCTGCGGCGCACGATGGCGCAGTTGTTCTCCGGCCACGCGTCAGCGGCGCCGGCATCGCCGCCCGCGCCCCTGGAATCCGCAAGGAAGCGAGCGCGCACGGGCCGGTCAAACGCATAATTGTTTCCAATTCCACGGCTCGCGAACGACCATCATGTCCTCGATCACCCTGCGCTTCCTGGCTGAACCCAGCACCGTCAATTTTGGCGGCAAGGTCCATGGCGGCACCGTCATGAAATGGATCGACGAGGCCGGCTACGCCTGCGCCACGAGCTGGTCCAAGCGCTATTGCGTGACGGTGTTCATCGGCAGCATCCGCTTTCACCGGCCGATCATGATCGGCGACCTGGTGGAGGTGGAGGCGCGCCTGGTGTTCACCGGCTCCACGAGCATGAACATCTCGGTGGAAGTGCGCAGCGGCGACATGAAAGGCGGCGCGATGAACAAGACGACCGAGTGCCTGATCGTGTTCGTGTCGGTCGATTCGCATGGGCGGCCGTTGCCGGTGGATTCGTTCACGCCGGCTACGCCGGGGGAGATGGCGCTCGCTGAGCGGGCGAAGAATCACCTGGAGGCGAGCCGGGCGGCCGGGGGCGGATAGCGCGTTTGACAGCGCAGTGTTCGGGGCTCTTCGGGGAGCGCCCGGAATGCAGTGGCTGCTGTCTTGCTCCCTCCCCCTCCGGGGGAGGGCCGGGGTGGGGGCACCGCCCCTTTCAACCGTTCCCGACCACAGTCCCACTCACCTCACCCAATCCAATCCGCACAGCCCCATCCCGCTCGCAGTAGCCCCGCAGAATCAGCGTGTCCCCGTCCTCCAGAAACCCACGGCGTTCCCCATTGGGAAGCGTGATCGGATTCTTCCCGCCGGTCGTCAGCTCAAGCAGCGATCCAGCCTGATCCGCCTTCGGCCCCGACAACGTCCCGGACCCCAGCAAATCACCAGGCTGCAGGTTGCACCCATTCACCGTGTGGTGCGTGATGAGTTGCGCCACCGTCCAATAAGCCGCCTCCACCGCATTGCCGCGCGTCAGGCGCGTGGCCCCTTCACCGGCCTCGCGCATCTTTGCAGTCTGCAGCCAGACTTCCAATGTGATGTCGAGCGCACCACTCTCGCGATTGGCGGGTGAGTCAAGGTACGGCAAGGGTTGCGTGTCTCCCTCGGCGCGTTCGAACTTCGCACGGAAAGGCGCCAGCGCTTCGGTGGTCACGATCCACGGCGACACCGTGCTCGCGAAATTCTTCGACAGGAAGGGCCCGAGCGGCTGGTATTCCCACGGCTGGATGTCGCGTGCCGACCAGTCGTTGAACAGCGTCACGCCAAACAGGTGTTCTTCCGCGCGCTCCATCGGAATCGGCTCGCCCAGTTCGTTGCCGCCCGCGATGAAGAAGCCCAGTTCAAGTTCATAGTCCAGCTTCTGCGTCGGGCCCAATGCCGGCACATCGGTGGCGCCCTTGATCTGCCCCTTGGGTCGCTTGAATTGCTGCCCGCTCACGCCGATGGACGATCCGCGTCCGTGATAGCCGATGGGTACCCACTTGTAGTTGGGCAGCAGCGGGTTGTCAGGGCGGAACTGCTTGCCGACCGTCGTCGCGTGATGCACGCTCGTGTAGAAGTCGGTGTAGTCGCCGATGCGGCAAGGCACGTGCAGGGTGACGGCCGATGCGTCGACCAGCGCGTCTTCCCATTCAGCCCGCTTGGCACTGCCTTCACTCAGGCCTTGCGAGATCGCGGCGCGCAGTGCGCTGCGCGCTTGCGGCGAGGCGGCCATCAACACATTCAAGTCGTCGGTGTCGACCAGCTTGGCGCGGCGCAGGTCGAGGATCTTGTCGCCGATGGCCACGCCGATTCGGCGTTCGCCGTCCGCGCCCTGGCTGAAGGTGCCGAAGGGCAGGTTCTGGATCGGGAAGTCACAGCCTGCGACGTTGGCCGATGCGACCCAGCTGCGCAGCTTCGGATCGTGGGTGGCGTTGAGTTGTGCGTTGTTCATGATGCTTTGAATTGGTCTTTCAGGCCTGCCCAGCAGTCGGCGTAGGCGGTGTCCAGGGCCGGGCTGTTCAGCGCGAACCCGGTGGGAATGAAGCGCATGCGGCTCTCGAACATGAAGGCGAGTGTGTTGTCGAGCTTCTGCGGCTTGAGATCGGAGTGGCTGGCCTTGTCGAAGGCTTCTTCGTCCGGCCCGTGCGGCACCATGCAGTTGTGCAGGCTCGCGCCACCGGGCTTGAAGCCGCCGGGCTTCGCGTCGTATTCGCCGTAGACCAGTCCCATGAATTCGCTCATGAGGTTGCGGTGGTACCAGGGCGGACGGAAGGTGTCTTCCATCACCAGCCAGCGCGGCGGAAAGATCACGAAGTCGCAGTTCGCGGTGCCGGGCGTGTCGCTCGGCGCGGTGAGCACGGTGAAGATGGATGGATCGGGATGGTCGAAGCTGATCGAGCCGATGGTCATGAAGTTGGCGGTGTCGTACTTCACCGGCGCGAGGTTGCCGTGCCACGCCACCACGTTGAAGGGCGAGTGGCTGGTCGGCGCGGACCAGAAGCGGCCGCTGAATTTCTTGACGAGTTCGTACTCGCCGCCGTCGTGTTCGTACGCAGCCACCGGCGCCTGGAAATCACGCGAGTTGGCCAGGCCGTTGGAGCCGATGGGCCCGAGTTCGGGCAGTCGGAACTGCGCGCCGTAGTTCTCGCAAAGGTAGCCGCGCGACGGGCCGTCGGGCAGCGCCACCTTGAACACGACGCCGCGCGGCACCAGCGCGATCTCGCCCGGCTTGACTTCGAGCACGCCCATCTCCGAGGTGATGACCAGGCGGCCCTGCTGCGGCACGAAAAGAATCTCGCCATCCGCATTGACGAAGGCGCGGCGCTCCATCGAGCGCGTGGCCAAGTAGATGTGCGCCGCAACGCCCGATTGCGCTTCCGCATCGCCATTGGCGGCCAGCGTGTGCACACCATCGATGAAGTCGACGTCCGCCTTGTCGTCGAGCGGAATGGGCGCCCAGCGCAGCGGCTCCGGAGGCATCGGAATGGCGCGATCGCCGCCCGTCGTCCAGTTCGGCTGTGCGTAGGGTTGATAGCGACCGGCCACCACCGAAGGCTGTCGGCGGTACATCCACGTGCGGCGGTTCTCGTGGCGCGGCGCGGTGAAGGCGGTGCCCGAGATCAGCTCGGGATAAAGGTCGAACGGCGCGCGCTGCGGGCTGTTGCGCCCTTGCGGCAAGGCACCCGGCACGGCCTCGCTCGCGTACTCATTGCCGAAGCCGCTCTGGTAGCTGCGCTCCGTGGTGTGGGATGAACTCATGGCATGGACTCCAGACAAGGAAATGGATCAGCTCTCGCGCGCCGCCTGCAGCGCTTCGCGCAGGACGGACATCGAGCCGATGTGGTTGGCCAGCAGCAGCACGAGGCGCGCGTTGAGCGCGTTGCTCTCGTCGTTGCTCAGGCCTTGGTGCGTTTCGATCAGCGCTTCGTAGAAATCGTCGGGCGCTTCGAAGTTGGGTTGGGTGTTGAGTGCTTGCATCGCGATGTTTCTTTCAGGCCGTTGCCATCACGTTCGCGGCGGCGCGGGCGCAGGCGCGATCCATCGCCGTGCGGACGGCGTCCACGTCGGCGCGTCGCCAGCGTGCGCACACGTGCTGGTCCGGGCGCAGCAGGTAGACGGTGCCGGGCTGCGCGTCGTAGCGCGCGGCGGCAAGGGCATGGGCGTCGTCGAGCGGCACCTGCACGACGTGCGCGAGCGGCGCCAAGGCATCGACCACCGCGTCCCTGGCATCGCCGAACACCAGCAGGTTGAACCGGTGTGGCGACAGCGTGCGCAGCAGCCATTCGGGCTTGCCGTCGGCTCGCAGCAAGGGCGCATCGATGGCAGCCGCGCCGGGCACCATGGCACCGCGAAATGCATCCGCGTCGGGCGTGCTCAGCGGTGAATCGCGCAGGGTCGTCGCAGTCGACAGGCGTCCGCTGTTGACCAGCGTGCGTGCAAAGGCGTACTGCTTGCACAGCGCCAGAACCGCATCGCGGAACAAGCGGCTGATGTCGCTCTTGGGTGTGATGAAGTCGGTGGCGCGCGTGGAGTGACGAATGTTCTCGTCGGCCGCGAATTCGCGCTCGCTTGCATAGCTGTCGAGCAATGCGTCGGGCGCGTCGCCCCGCAACACCGCGGCGAGCTTCCATGCGAGGTTTTCCGCGTCCTGCACGCCGGAGTTCGCACCGCGCGCTCCGAATGGCGACACGCCGTGCGCCGAGTCGCCGGCGAACAGCACACGGCCGTGCCGAAAGCTTTGCATGCGCTGGCAGGCGAAGGTGTAGACGCTGGCCCAACCGATGGTGAACTGCGTGCCCTCGTGGCCGATGCTGTCGAGCAGCGCGCGCATGCGCGGGGCGATGCGCTCGGGCTTGCGCTCTTCCACCGGGTCGGCGTCCCAGCCGAGCTGGAAGTCCACGCGCCACATGCCGTCGGCCTGCTTGTGCAACAGCACGCTTTGCCCGGGATGGAAGGGCGGCGCGAACCAGAAGCGGCGCTCCACGTCCAGGTGCGCGTCCATCGTGATGTCGGCGATCAGGAAGCGGTCGCGGAAGATGCGGCCCTTGCTTTCCTGGCCGAGCAGCGCACGCAGGTTCGAGCGCGATCCGTCGCAGGCGATCACATGGCTGGCCGCCAGTTCATAGGGGCCGTCGGGGGTTTCAATGGTGAGCACCGCATGCTGGGCGTGCTGCGCAATGCCGACCACCTTGTTCTTCCAGCGCAGGTCGACGTTCGGCAAGCCGGCAGCGCGCTCGGCGAGGAAGCCTTCGACGTAATACTGTTGAAGGTTGATGAACGCCGGGCGTTCGTGCCCTGTTTCGGGCAGCATGTCGAAGCGATAGACCTCGTCGGCGCCGAAGAAAACACGGCCCACTTTCCACGACACGCCCTTGTCGACCATGCGCGTTGCGCAGCCCAGGCGATCGAAGACTTCGAGCGTGCGCTTGGCAAAGCAGATCGCGCGGGACCCGCTCGAAAGCTGGTTGCCGGCCTCCAGGAGCACGACCGGCACTTGCTGCAGCGCCAGGTCGATGGCCAACGTGAGGCCGACAGGCCCGGCGCCGACCACGACCACGGGATGCTTCACGGGCGTCAACGCGTCCTGGTCCGCGTGGCGCACGTAGTCGAAGCTGAGCGCCTGGTAGTCGAGCGGCGATGCGGCAGCCGCCGCCAGTTCCTTGATGTGCATGCTGGACTCGCTTCTTGCGTCAGCCGCCGGTCAGGATTCGAGGGTCTTCCACATTTCCACGTCCCGCTCGGCCGTCCAGATGCGCGGGTCGGCGTGCCGCGTCACTTCGTCAAAGGCGCGTGACACGTCGAACGGCATGCAGTGGTCGAAGATGACCCAGTGGCCATACTTGGGCTTGAGCGCGGCATAGACGTCCTTGTAGACGGCATTGAGGTCCTTGCCGTTCTTCACGCCGGCCTGCACCGCCGCATGCATGTCGGCGATGAAGCTGCGCGTGCCGGCCAACCCGGCGGCCACTTGCCCGGGCGTCGTCAGCGCGTCGCCGCGGCCGGGCACGAGCGCCACGGGATTCATCGCGGCGATGTTGTCCAGGGTTTGCGGCCAGTCCTTGAAGTAGGCGTCGCCGGCGTATGGCGTGGCGTCGAACTCGACCAAGTCGCCGGAGAACAGGATCTTTTGCTGCGGCAGCCACGCCACCGTGTCGCCCTTGGTGTGTCCGCGGCCGAGCTGGATGAGCTGCACTTCGAGCTTGCCCAGCCAGATCGACATCGTTCCCGAGAAGGTGATGGTCGGCCAGGTGAGCCCCGGCGGCACCGATTCCACGGCCTGGAACAAGCGCGGAAAGCGGCCGATTTCGCTCGCCTTGTCCTGCTCGCCGCGCTCGACGATCAGGTCGTAGGTGTCGCGGCTGGCGATGATGTGCTGCGGCTTGTAGCCCGAGGCGCCCAGCACGCGCACCGCGTGGTAGTGGCTGAGCACGACGTATTGGATGGGCTTGTCCGTCACCTCGCGGATGCGGCGGATCACGTCCTGCGCCATCACCGGGGTGGCCTGCGTGTCGATGACCATCACCGCGTCGTCGCCAATGATGACGCCGGTGTTCGGGTCGCCCTCGGCCGTGTACGCGTACGCGTTGTCCGAAAGCTTGGTGAAGCTGACCTTTTTCTCTTCGAGGTCGGCTTGGCTGGCGAAGGCTTTGGCGGGCTGGCTCATCGTGCGTGTCTCCTGCGTTGGGGTTTTGGCGTTCGTCTAAACAAAATGAATTTGCACTGAACGAATGGACGGAGTGTAGGCCGAAGATCAGATAATGTCTAATGCTTTTTCCATACGCGAATAAACGAGGTGCTTGATGGCCAATGACAACGACCGTGCGCAACGCGGCATCCAGAGCATCGAGGTGGGCGGCCAGTTGCTGCGCGCGCTGGTGCATCACGGCCGCCCGATGGCGCTCAAGGACCTCGCAAGGGACGCGGACATGTCGGCCGCCAAGGCGCATCCCTACATGGTCAGTTTCGGCCGATTGGGCTTGATCGAGCAAGACCGTTCGAATGGCCACTATCAGCTTGGGCCCTTGGCGCTGCAACTGGGGCTCATCAGCTTGCAGCAGGCCAACCCGGTGCACGTGGCGACGCCGCTCATCGCGGAGCTGGCGCAGGAAATCGGGCAGACGGTGGCGATCGCTGTGTGGGGTGCGCGCGGCGCGACCATCGTGCGGATTGCAGAGTCGCCCGCGCCGGTGCACGTCAACATGCGGCATGGCACGGTGTTCTCGCTCACCAACACGGCGTCGGGGCGGGTGTTCGGGGCTTACCTGGATGCTTCAGAGGTTCGGAGGTTGCTCGAAGGGGAGCGCCAGCGCGAAGACGCCCATCATGAAAAAAGCGAGCCGGGCATGCCGCCACGGGCCGCCCTGCCGGAATGGAAGGCTTTCGAAGCCCAGTTGCAGGAAGTGCGCAAGCATGGCCTGAGCCGGTCGGAAAGCGAGGTGATTCCGGGCATCAACGCGATGTCGGCGCCCGTGTTCGACCACACCGGCGCCATCGTGCTGGCCCTCACCGGCATCGGGCCGGCGGGCATTTTCGACACGGCGTGGGATGGCAAGCTGGCGCGTGCCCTCAAGCGTTGCGCTGACGAGGTGTCACAGCGCCTGGGCGCACTGCAGCCGCGCAATAGTTGAGCGCGCGAGGTCCGAACAGCCTCAGGCCATGAACCCGACGTCCTTCGGGTAGTCGATGCCGTTGGCGGTGACGCCGAAGTTCTTGAGGTTCGGCAGGATGCCCGGCAGGTTCGCTTCCGAAATGCCGAACCACTTGGCGAGCGTCGCTGCGTACTGGTCGACGGACGTGGACGGAATCAGGCGCCCGCCGCCCACGTGGCCTTCGTAGCCCGGCAGCGCGGGGTTGCTGTTGATGCTCACCACCGGCGGCGTGCCGTAGATCTTGTCCTTGCCCTTCACCGCGCCGCCGACGACGAAGTGGTGGCTGCCCCAGCCGTGATCGGATCCGTCGCCGTTGGAAGCGAGCGTGCGGCCGAAGTCCGAGGCGGTGAACTGCGTCACCTGGTTCGACAGGCCCAGCGCAACCATTTCCCTGTGGAACTGCGTCATGGCGGTGCTCAGGTTGCCCAGCAGTCGTGGTTGCTTGGCGATGAGGTTGTCGTGCAGGTCGAAGCCGCCCATGGACACGAAGAACACCTGCCGCCTGGCGCCCAGCGTGGAGCGGCCCCGGATGAGGCGGGCCACGATTTCGAGCTGGGATGCCAGGTCGTTGTCCGCGCTGAAAGCGTTGGCGGGGTATGGCTGGCCCATGGCGTCCGTGACGATGCCTTCCGTGGCGATCGATCTCCGCGTGACCGCGTTGTACTCGTTCTCAAGCAGGTGGGTGCGCTGCTGCTGGACGATCTGCGCCAACGCCGCACTCACGGATCGTGAGGAAAAGATGGCCCCGTCCTTGATGCCATGGATCGCCACGGCCCCTGCGGAACTGAGCTGGTACTGCATGGCGGTGTCGCCGGACAGGAACACGGCGTTGCCGGTCACGGAAATGCAGGTGAACAGCGCGTTGGTGTTCTGGCCCAGCACCAGGTCGCCGATGTTGCCGCCCCAACCGATGGTCGATCCCTCCGGCGAGGAGGACTGCCAGATCGACTGCTGGTCGTTGTGCGAGAAGAGCTTGGGCGGAACGTCCCGCGAGCCGTCGCGGACTTGCCTGCGCGTGATCGGCTCGACCAGCGAGCCGACGTTCAACAGCACCGCAACCTTGCCTTCGTTGTTGTAGAGATGGGCCATGTCAGCCATCGACGGATGCAGCGCGAATTGCCGTCCATCGGGCAAAGGATTCGTGGGCTTGAGGAGCGTTGGCGTGAGCGCGGATCGGGGGATGGCGATGCCGCCTTGACCCGGGGCACCGCCGCGAATCTGGCTGTACGCGTTGTAGCTGGGTTCGTCGTAGGTGACGACGGTGTTGGCTTGGTCGTTGCCGCCCAGCAAGAAGACGCAGACGAGGGCTTTGTAGTCGGTGGCCGTCTGCGCGGCCGCCTCTGCCATCGCAGCCAGATTGAGGGCGAAGGGCAGCGCCGCGCCCGTCATCGCGAACTGGCCCGTGCGGCGAAGGAAGGCTCGACGTGATTGGTCTTGAGGATCGATCAACTGCATGGCATGCGCCTCATTTCTGGATCAGGTATTCGGCCGAAGCCATGACCAGCAGCACCGCCGAGCAGATGCGGTGGAGCTTGAGCGTGTCGGAGCTCGCCGCGTTCAGCGCGGGCGTCGCCAACGCATTGACGATGAGCCCGCGCGTGGCTGCGGAGAGCTGGTTGGCGCACAACAGCAGGTTGAGCCGGTCCACGAGCGCCCCGGCATTGAGCACGAGCGCCTTTTCGGCGGTATAGCGGGCGATCACATCTCCGGTGTAGGGGCCACCCAGCACCACGCGCTGCATGTAGTTGATGTAGCCGGCGACGGTCGTTTCGTTGACCAACTGGAACTCTGGCGCCACCAACCTGGCACGCGCAATGGCGGTGGATGGCGGGACGTAGCCAGGTCGGAAAAAATTGAACACGGATGGTGCGCGCAGCGGGCTTTGACCGAGCTGGGACGCTGCGTTGGACGCGTTGCCGATGTTCCAGTTGCCAGACAAGGACGTCGCACCAAAGGTGCGCGCCCACTGGACCATCCGCAACATGGGCTCGCGAAGTCGCCCGAATTTCGGGTCAGTCGGGCCTTTTGGATCGCGCGCTTCGTTGTCCAGCAACACGGCGGCGAACACGCTCTTCATGTCGCCGCGCACGCCGGCACCGTTGTCGGCAAATACCGCCGCCACGCGGCCGACGTAGTCAGCGCTCGGGTTGCTCGTGACGAGGCGTTGTATGAGTTGTTTGCCGATGAACGGACCGACGTTGGGATGCTTGAACAGCGTGTCCAGGGCCATCTTGAGCGCTGTCTTGCCATCCGTGTTGGCGGGCACCGTGGCACCCAGGAACCTGGCTTCCAGCGTCGAATGCCGGGAGGCGTCGAAAGACATCGGCCGGCGCGTCCATGCGTTCGTCTCGATACGGATGGATTGGCCGGGGACCGCGAAGGCATTCTTTTCGCCGCTGGCAATGTTGAGGTCGTACCCCGTGAAGACCCGCGCCAGATTGCTGACATCGTCTTGCGTGTAGCTCGGCAGCCTGGTCACGCCATCGGCGGCTGTCTTGGCGTTGCCCTTGGCGTCGAGCTGGTAAAGGCCAATCGTCATGAGCTGCATGACTTCACGCGCGAAGTTTTCGTCAGGCTCGCGCCCCTGCGCGTTTTCCTTCTGGTTGCCCCGCGTATTGAGGAAGGCGCCCATGGCCGGATTGAGCGTGACGGCTTCCAGCAGGGAACGAAAATTACCTGTCACGCCCGCCACCAGGATGTCCCAGTAGTGCGCCACCGCGTGGCGGATCCAGTTGACGGCAATGCTCCCGATCGAGATCACGAAGATCTCGCTGAGCGCGAGTGCCATGCGCTTGCGCATCCCGTCGCTGGACGCGATGAGCTGCGCCCACAGCATGTTGTCGCCGACGTCCGCGTTGTAGGGCTTGCTCGCGATCCAGTCCCAGCCGCCTTGTGTTTTCGGGATGGAGAACTGCTCGCTCAGCCAAGCCGCGTAGCCCTTGGCACGCACCGCAGCAATCTCAGCCGGCAAGGCGGACATCTGCGCCTGCAGCAGGAAGCGGGCGGCTTCGGCGTCGGATGCGGGCGTCCGGTAGGCGTAGGTTCGGCCAGTTGGCGTGGAGACCAATGGAGCCAACACGGTCGCACTGCCAGAGGCCTTGGGGCCGCTGACTCCGGAGCCGTTCAGCGCATCGGCGCGGGCGTCGGATTCATCGCTGGCGCCGCCGCTGTCGCCACTGCCTCCGCCACCACCACCGCACGCCGCCATGGCCACTGACGTGGCCGCCACCGTGGCCGGCGCAAGCCACCCGCCGGTCGATGCAGGCACCGGTTGATCAGCCGATAGTGGTTGCGCGCGCGCAATGTCCTCGACCGCGTTGAGGCGGTCGCTCTTTTTCTTTTGAAACACCAAATCTCCCCTGTGCGCAGCACTCGCCTTGAATAGGCAAGCGCCGTGCCGAGGCGAGTTCGTTCATTTCCTGGCCGGCTTTTGCCAGCGAGATGCGGGATTTGCGACCATTCAGGTCACAAACGCCGACACTAAAGGCGTGACTGACGAGAAATGTCGGCACCCGCATGGAGCGCCGCAATTCATTGGCTACGCCATGAAGCCCAGATCCCGTGGATAGGCAAGACCGTTGGCCGTACCGCCATAGGTCCTCAGGTTCGGGACCACATCCGCCAGATTCGCGGCCGACACACCAAACCACCTTGCCAGCGTCGCAGCGTATTGATCGACCGACGTCGTCGGAATCAGGCGGCCCTGGCCGATGTGCCCCTCGTAGCCTTCATGGTTCGGCAGGTTGCTGATGTTCACCACCGGCGCATGACCGTAGATCCTTTGCTTGCCCTTGACCGTACCGCCGACGATGAAGTGATGGCCACCCCAACCGTGATCGGAGCCATCGCCGTTGGAGGTCAACGTGCGGCCGAAGTCCGAAGCCGTGAACTGCGTGACCTGATCCGCCAGCCCCTGGGCCACCATCTCCTCATGGAATGCCGACATCGCGTCGCTCAGGCTGCCAAGCAGGCCAGCCTGTCGGGCGACGAGATTGTCGTGCAAGTCAAAGCCGCCCATTCCCACCATGAAAACCTGGCGCTTGACACCCAACACCGATCGACCACGAATGAGGCGCGCAACCATCGCCAGCTGTGACGCGAGACTGTTGCCGGCTGGAAAGGCACCCGAAGCATGGGGCGCCCCGATGGCCGAAGTGGCCGTGCCTTCCGCAGCGACCGAGCGCCGGGTCACCCGGCTGTATTCGTTCTCCAGCGCATGGCCGCTCGCCTGTTGCACCAATTGCGCCATGGCCGCTTTCACGGACGACGAACCGAAGGGAACATATTTCATCGCGCTGATTGCGATGGCTCCATTGGTGCCGATCTGGTAGTGCGCCGCGGTATCCCCCGAAAGAAAAACGGTGTTGCCGGTGACGGAAATGCAGGTAAAGAGCGCGCCCGTGTTTTGAGCAAGGGCGAGTTCGCCCATATTGCCGCCCCATCCCACTTTCGATCCTTGCGGCGACGAAGCCTGCCACACGGCCTGCTGGTCGATGTGCGACAGCAGCTTTGGCGGAACTCTTCTTGACCCGGCCACAAACTGGGCGCGCGTGATGGGCTCGACGAGTGGCCCCGCGTTGAGCAGCACGCCGACCTGGCCCTTGTTGAAGAGCCTTGCGAGCGAGGTCATCGAAGGGTGGAGTGCGTATTGCCGCCCCTCCGGCAGCGGCGTCGTCGGATCCAGCCGCGTGGCCTCCAGGGCGGCCTTGCCGATTGCGATGCCGCCGGCGCCTTGGCCAGCGCCGCCGCCACGAATCATGCTGTAGGCGTTGTAGCTGGGGTCGTCGTACGTGATGACGGTGTTGGCGTAGTCACTGCCGCCATAGAGGTACACGCAGACCAGCGCCTTGTAGTCGCTGTCGGCGGTCTGCGCCGCCGCGTCAGCGACAGAGGCAAGATTGAGCGCGAAGGGCAGCGCTGTGCCTGCCATGGCGAGCTGGCCCGAACGGCGCAGGAAGGCGCGGCGAGTGTGGCCTTGGGGGTCGATCAAATGCATGGTGCGCTCCTCATTTCTGGACCAGGTATTCGGGCGAGGCCATCACCAGCAGCACCGCGGCGTAGACGCGGTTGAGCTTGGTGGCATCGGTGCTCGCTGCATTCACCGCAGGCGTGGCCAGCGCATTGACGATGAGCGCCTGCGTGGCGGCTGAAAGCTGGTTGGCGCACAGGACAAGGTTCAGCCGCGCCACAAGGGCCGACGGGTCCAGCACCAACGCCTTTTCGGCTGCATAGCTCGCCGTGATGTCCTTCGCATCGATGCCGTTGAGCAGCACGCTCTGCATGTAGTTGAGGTAGCCACTCACGCTGACCTCGTTCACCAGTTCGAATTCCGGCGCCGCGAGGCCTGTGCTTGCGAATGCGGCCGATGCTGGTGTGTAGCCGGGCCGGAAGAAGTTGAAGACCGAGGGCGAGCGCAGCGGACTCTGCCCGAGCCTGGCGCTGGCATCGGAGGTGTTGCCCACGTGCCAGTGGCCCTTGGCCGAGGTGGCCCCGAAGGTGCGCGCCCATTGCACCAGCCGCAGCATCGGCTCGCGCAGTCGCCCGTAGTGGGGATCGGTGAGACCTGCAGGCCCGCGCGCCTCGTTGTCCATCAGGACGGCGGCAAAGACGCTTTTCATGTCGCCGCGCACACCCTTGCCGTTGTCCGCGAAAACAGCCGCCACGCGGCCCACGTACTCCGCACCGGGATTGCTCGTCACCAACCGCTGGATGAGTTGCCTGCCGATGAAGGGGCCGACGTTGGGATGGTGGAAGAGCGCATCGAGTGCGATCTTCAACGCCACCTTGCCCTCGGTGTTGGCGGGCACGGTGACCCCGAGAAAATTCGCCGCCAGCATCGAATGCTTCGCCGCATTGAGCGCCATCGGCCGGGTGGTCCAGCCATTGGAATCGATCTTCGTCGTCTGGCCGGGCAGCGTGAAGGCGCTGCGCTCGGCCGCGGCAATGTCGACGTCGTAGCCGGTGAAGACGCGCGCCAGGTTCATCACGTCGTCCTGGGTACAGGTGTCGATCGGTGCGCCGTCGCTGCCGAGCCGCACGTTTCCTTTGGCGTCGAGTTGATGCAGCCCGATGCTCATCAGTTGCATGAGTTCGCGCGCGAAGTTCTCGTCCGGTTGGCGGCCTTGCGCGTTTTCCTTCTGGTTGCCCCTGGTGTTGAGGTAGTGGCCCATCGCGGGGTTGAGCGTGATGTCCTCGAGCAGCGTCCGGAAGTTTCCAGTCACGCCCGCCACCAGGGTGTCCCAATACTGCGCCATGAGGTATTCCGGCCAGCTCGTGACCATTTCGGCGCCCGAGACCACGAAGATCTCGCTGAGCGCCAACGCCAGCCGCTTGCGCAGGCCATCGGGCGACGCCATGAGCTGCGACCACACCATGTTGTCAAAGGTGACGGTCTTGTAGCCCTTGCTGGCGACCCAGTCCCAGCCGGTCTGGGTCTTGGGCGCATCCAGTTGCATCGCCAGCCAAGGGAGGTAGCCCTGGCTGCGCACCGCTGCGATGTCCGCATCAGTGGCCCAGGCCTGCGCCTGCAGCAGGAATCGCGCCGCCTCCTCATCGTTGCGGGGCGTGAGATAGGCGTAGGTTGATGCCGTGTGCGTATCGTGCAGCGGCGCCAGCGATCCGGCATTGGCGCTGCTTTCGGCCAGCGCATGCGAAAGGGTCGGCTGCCCGGTTTTGCCGGCAGTGTTTGCGTGAGCGCCATCCGCCGCACCGCTGCCGGTGCCGCCACCACCACCACCGCCACCACCGCCGCACGCAGTCAGCACCGCGGCGGACGCCCCGAGCATGGCGCTCAGCGACATGCGACTGCCCGTTTCACCTGCACCTTGCGATTCGAAGGCGCGCACTTGCGCTTCGATCGTGCAGGCACGATCGGTCTCGGAAAACTCCACCATGGACTCCCTTTGGTACCGGGTGCGAAGGCACCCCCGACGCTTGAGGCCGGTGCCACGTGGGTGGCTGACCGACCTCGGCGGCGACTCTAAGTGGGAGAAATTCGGGGTCTGTAAGGCCCAGTGACTTTTACAGTCCCTGACACACAGTACAGGCCCGCGCGGGCCCGAACGCCAGGATCAGGCGCGCGCCGCTTCGAGTTCGTCGCGCGTGCGCGTTGCCTGGCGGCGGGCGGCCTCGGCGAAGTCGTCGCCCGACGACGAATAAATCACTGCGCGTGATGAATTGACGATGATCGGCGCATCCGGCCGCCAGCCGGCCTTGACAGTGGCGACCGCATCGCCTCCTTGCGCGCCCACGCCGGGGATCAGCAGCGGCAACGTGGGCGCCAGCGCACGCACGCGCTCGATCTCCGCAGGGTAGGTCGCGCCCACGACGAGGCCCAGTTGGCCGTTCAGATTCCACGGCCCCTGCGCCAATTGGGCAACATGTTCATACAACAAGGGCTCGCCCGGCACGCTGGCCAGGCGCTGCGCCTGCAGGTCGTCGCCGCCCGGGTTACTGGTGCGGCACAGCAGGAAGGCGCCCTTGCCTTCATATTTGAGATAGGGCGACACCGAATCGAATCCCATGAAGGGCGAAAGCGTGACCGCATCCGCCCCGTAGCGCTCGAAGGCCTCGATGGCGTACTGCTCGGCGGTGGACCCGATGTCGCCGCGCTTGGCGTCCAGAATGACCGGCACATGCGGTGCGTTGCGGCGCATGTGTTCCATGAGCTTTTCCAGTTGGTCTTCCGCCCGGTGCGCCGCAAAGTAGGCAATCTGGGGCTTGAAGGCGATCACCAGGTCGGCGGTGGCATCGACGATGCGGGCGCAGAAGTCATAGATTCGGGTCGCGTCGCCCTTGAGGGCACCCGGAAATCGCGTGGGTTCCGGATCGAGGCCGACGCACAGCATCGAGCGGTTTTGCTGGGCGGCACCGCGCAGCTGTTCAAGGAAAGTCATGCCGGGATTTTAGGCGGCACCCCTTTTTCGAGCGGCGCCGTCGGACGCTCTGTTGACGCTCTAACTCGCGCCGCGCTCAAACACTGCCGCCGCAAGGCACAGGTCGGCCCACGCCTTGGACTTGTCCGCACCGGCGCGCAGCAGGTACGCCGGGTGGTAAGTCGCAACCACGTGGGCGCCCGGCAGCAACGCCAGCGGCACGACTTCGCCGCGCAGCTTGCCGATCGGCCCGGCGCGCTGCAGCAGGCTCTGCGCAGCCAGCGGACCCAGGGCCAGTACCACGCGCGGCGAGAGCGGTTCCATTTGCGGCGCGAATGCCTCTTCGAAGGGCCGTGGCAATCCGTCGCCCGCCGAGGTGGTGCCACGGTGTGTCCGCACCAGATGCACAGGCGCGGCGCCACTGTGGAGTTGCAGGGCGCGCAGCATGTTGTCCAGCAAGCGGCCTTCGTCGCCGTCGAAGGGTGCGGCATAACGGCCGAGCGTGTCCGGCGCCATGTCGGCGACGATCAGCCAGCCACCGCGGACTGCTTCGTCCTGGCCGCCGTAGAGACGCCGCGGCGCATCGACCAGCACGCCGGAGGCGCCTTGCGACGCGGCTGTGACGGGTTGGCGGGTTGGTGCAGCGGAAGGTGCGGGCGGCGCCTTGGGCTCCTCCACCGGTTCGGGCCTCGACGGCGCAGGCGGATCGCGCACGGGCACGGGGCGCGGTTCAGGCTCCTTGACGGGCGGCTCTGTCGCAGCAAAGGCGGTCGGCGTCTCCGGCCACCAGACCTTGATGCCCATCGCCTCCAGCATCTCGCGTTGACGCTTGTCGAGGTTCAGCGTATTCGGGGCCGTCACGAGGTCTGTCATTTCAGTGCGCCCCAGGCGGTTCCGGTCTCGTCCAGCCGCAGGCTCATGACGACAGCGTCTTCCCGGCGGTTTTCCAGCGCGGGGTAGTAGCCCTTGCGAACGCCCACGCGGCGGAATCCGTTGCGCGTGTAGATGTCGATGGCGCGCTGGTTGCTGGCGCGCACCTCCAGCCACAGCCACAGGGCAGCTTGCGAACGCGCCCAGCCGGCAAGTGCTTCGAGCATCAGGGGCGCCCAGCCTTGACGCTGGTGCGCCGGCGCGACGGTGATGTTGAGCAGGTGCACCTCGTCCACGCCCTTCATCGCCACGAAATAGCCCAGCAGGGTGTCGCCGGCGATCAGCATCTGGCAGTGGTAGCCCACGCTCAGCGAATCGGTGAAGTTGGCGCGCGTCCACGGGTGGGTGTAGGCGCTGTTTTCAATCGCGCAGACGGCGTCGAGCCAATCCATGGTGATGGGCTCGAGGCGGGCTTCGAAGGACTGGAGGATGGCGCTCATGCTGCTGGATGCTTGGCCGCGGCCCGTTCTGCCGTGGTTTGCGCCACTTTATCGCGAACGTAGAGAGGCCATGCATCCGACGGCGCCACCGTGCAGCCGGCGGCCAGCAGGGCGGGGGCCAGCCGCAGCATCGCCGCCGCGCCCGGCAGGGCCGGATGGCGCGCGGCCGCAGCCGGCAGACGCTCGCCGTAGGCATCGAAGGCGTTGCCGGCCAGCACCCAGCCTGCCGGCACCTGGACCTCTTCCGGCGCCAGCAGTCGGGGCTCGGCGTCGCAAGCGCCATCTCCGCTGAAGTCATACGGCGCCGCGTAGACCTGATCCATGCGCGCATCGAGCACCGCCACCACGCGGTCCACGCCGAAACGATGGCGCGCATCTTCGGCCACGGCATGCAGCGTGTCGATGGGCAGCAGCGGCACGCCCGCGCCAAAGCCCAGCCCCTGCGCCACCGAGCAGGCCGTGCGCAATCCGGTGAAGGAGCCCGGTCCCCGCCCGAAGGCGATGGCGTCGAGGTCGCGCAGTCGCAGGCCCGCCTCGGCCAGCAGCGACTGGATTGCGGGAATCAGCGTGCTGGACGCCTGCGCGCCGCCGGCGCTGTTGCGTTCGACGACGTCGTCGCCATGGCGCAAGGCCACGGACAGGGTTTCCGTGCTGGTGTCGAAGGCCAGAAGCCGTACGGCCGTCATGCGTCGGCCTGCCCCGCCACGCGCGGCACGCTGGCGGCCGCCGCAACCTTGCCGGCGGCAGCTTTCTGCACCCCGAACAGGATGCCCGCCGTGACCAGCAGCAAGCCGGCGATCAGGTTCCAGTAAAGCGGCTCATCCAGGAAAATCACCGCGCCCAGCGCCGAAAGGCCCGGAACGACGGCCGTGATCATGGTCGAGCGCACCGGCCCGAAGTGCTGGATCATCCGCGTGAACGTGATGCCAGAAATCACCACCGAGCCAACGCCCTGGAAGAACATCTGAAAGGCGAACTCACCCCAGGGCGCGGTGCCGATGTGGGAGTTGACCCATCCCGCCGCGATGATCAGCAGGTACACCGGCACATAGGTCATGAAAGCAAAAACGGTCAGCGCGATGGTGGCGCGCACCGCGTCGAGCCCGTGGCGCCGCGCCAGCACGCTGTAGCAGGCCCAGCAAAAGGCAGCGCTCATGAAAAGCAGGTCGCCCTTCCATACCTCGCCGCCCTCAAAGGCGTTCAGCAGGCTGCGCCCACCCACGAGCAGATCCCCCGCCACGATGAGGGCCAGGCCCAGCGCCCGTGCAGGCGTGATGCGGTCGCGCAGGAACCATGCGGCCAGCAAGGCGGTCCACAACGGCAGGCTCCCGGGCATGAGCACCGAAGCGTGCGCCGCCGGCGCGTAGAAAAAACCGGCGTACGCCAACACGGCATAGGCCACGCCGCCCAGCGCACCCGCAATGGCGGTGATGCGAAGCGGCAGCGGCGACAGGCCGAAGAGCGAGCCCGCCGCAGGATCGGTCCGGCGCGCCTTCGTCACCAGCCAGAAGCCTGCTGGCAGCAGGAACAGGCTGGCGCCGCAGACGCGCGCAAAGGTGATGTCGAAGGGCGTCAGCGATCGGGCGGCCGATGCGCGGGCGATGACGATGAAGGCGGTCCACACCACGACGGTGATGACTGCCGCACCGATGCCGATAGCGCGGGGCGAAAGGCGGGTCGACGAAGGGGTGGCGGGCATCCTGCCGATTATCGAGGCCGGGATAATCCGGCGCATGCCCACGGCCTATTCCCTGTTTGCCCCGTCTGACCCGATTGCCCGGTTTGCCCGGTTTGCGCAATTCACGCGGCGCGCCGTCGCGGCGCTGGCGCTCGGCTTTTTCAGCCATGCAAGCCTCTCGCAGGCGCAAGTCTTGCCGCGCGAGGTCGATGCCGCCCTGGCCCGCGCCAAGGTGCCTCGCGAGGCCGTCACGATGCTGGTGGCCGACGTCGATGAGCAACGCCCGCCCCGCCTGGCTTGGCGCTCGCAGGAAAAGGTCAACCCGGCCTCCGTGATGAAGCTGGTGACCACCTATGCGGCGCTGGACCTGCTCGGCTCGGCCTTCACCTGGTCGACGCCGGTGTACGTCGAGGGGCCCATCCAGGGCAACACGCTCGAAGGCAACCTCTACATCAAGGGCAGCGGCGATCCCACGCTGGTGCTCGAGCGCCTCTGGCTCTTGCTGCGCCGCGTGCAGGGCCTGGGCATCAAGACGATCAACGGCGACATCGTGCTCGACCGCAGTGCCTTCGACACCGGCGAGCCCGATCCGGGTGCCTTCGACGGCCGGCCGCTCAAGTCGTACAACGCGGGCGCCGACGCGCTGCTGATCAACTTCAAGTCGGTCGTGATGACTTTCATGCCCGATCCGAACGGGCAACTGGCGCACGTGACCTACGATCCGCCGCTGGCCGGCGTCACGACGCAGGCCACGGTGCCGATCGCGCCGTCTGCCAGCGGCGGCTGCGGCGACTGGCGAACGCAGTTGCGTGCCGATTTCAAGGCGACGCGCATGCAGTTCGGCGGCAGCTTTCCCTCTGGCTGCGGTGAATTGACCTGGGCGCTGGCGTACCCCGAGCCGCGCAGCTTTGCCGCCCGTGCCATCGGCGGCATGTGGGGCGAGATGGGCGGCCAGATCAAGGGGCAGGTGCGCGAAGGCCGCGTCCCTGCCGGGTTGACGGCCGTCTTCGAAGCAAGCTCACCACCGCTGGCCGAAGTGATCCGCGACATCAACAAATACAGCAACAACGTGATGGCCGACCAGCTCTTCCTCACGCTGGGGCTGCAAAGCAAGCGCAAGGGCAACTTCGACAGTGCGCGCGCCACCGTGCGCCAGTGGTGGAACGACCGCATCGGCACCGGCCAGGGCCAGCCGGTGATCGACAACGGCTCGGGCCTGTCGCTCGAGGGGCGCGTCACTGCCGAGGGATTGGGACGGATGCTGCAGGTTGCCTGGCGCTCGCCGGCGATGCCGGAGTTGATGTCTTCGCTGCCCATCGTCGGCGTCGACGGCACGCTGCGAAAGCGCGCGCTGCGCTCGGGCGCGGCGGCGCATCTCAAGTCGGGGACGATGCCCGAAGCGGGCGTGGCCGGGGTCGCCGGCTATGTGGATGGTGCCAGTGGGAGGCGCTACGTGCTCGTCGCCATCGCCAACCACGCCAATGCAGCCGCAGCGCGCAATGCCTTCGATGCGCTGGTGGACTGGACGGCGCAAGACAACTGATCGGCCACTTCCTTGGCCACGCCGCTATGCCTCGCGGCGGCGCGCGCAATTTGCGAAACAGCAGGATCGGCGCGCTCGAAGGCCTCGAAGTTGCGTCATTCGATCGCAGTGACGGGGCGCACGAGTCGCTTTTCTTCAGGACGCAGCAGCGCGTTGCAGCCGGTCGCGCACGCCTTCCCAGTCGTGCGTGTCGGGCGGCGTCTCGACCCAGATGAGCTTGACGCCCTGCGCGTCAAAGTCGCGCAGCACCGCAAAAAGAAGCTGCGCAGTCGCGGCCGCATCGTCCGGCATGCGCCGCAGCACCACGCGTGACGAGCGGCTCTTGAGCGGTGCGCGCGACCACACGGCGATGTGCGCGGCATTGGCACCCAGCACCTCCAGCCCAGTCTGCATCGCCTTGGCGTCCATCAGGCGCACCTTGGCGCTTGGCGCGTAGTGCGCGTCGAGCGTGCCGGAAGCGCGTGGATCGGGCGCGGAAAGGTCGTTCTTGTCGCGCAGCTTCTCGCCGCACGCCGCCTCGATCTGCTCGCGGGTGATCACGCCGGGGCGCAGCAGCACCGGCACGCCGCGGCTGCAGTCGACGATGGTCGATTCGATGCCCACTTCGCAGGCACCACCGTCGACGATTAGCAATTCGTCGCCGAACTCGTCGTGCACGTGCGCCGCCGTGGTCGGGCTCACGCGCCCGAAGCGATTGGCGCTCGGACCCGCCACACCCGCCACGCCATGCTCGGCGCACGCCACCAGGAGCGCCTGCGCCACCGGATGCGAAGGACAGCGCAGGCCAATGGTGTCCTGTCCGCCGGCAGCCGCCGCGCCCACGCCGGACTGGCGCGCCGCGATCAAGGTGAGCGGACCGGGCCAGAAGGCATGCACCAGGTCCATTGCAAAGGGCGGCAAGGGCAGCGCAAAGCGCGACAGCGCCTCGTCGCCCTTCTCGCCCGCGCACACATGCACGATCAGCGGATGATCGCTCGGCCGGCCCTTGGCCTTGAAGATGCCGGCGACGGCCGCGTCGTTGGTCGCATCGGCGCCCAGCCCGTAGACGGTTTCCGTCGGAAAGGCGACCAACCCGCCCGCACGCAGCACGCGTGCTGCTTCTTCGATGGCACCGGGCGACTGCCCGTCAAGAATCATGACGCTCAGGCCACGAAAGGCGACGGCAGGCCGAGCAAGTCGGCGGCGCGCTCGGCCGTGGCGCGCACGGCGTCGATGGTGGGCGCTGTGATGTTGAGGTGCCCCATCTTCCGGCCGCGGCGCGCATCTTCCTTGCCATAGAGATGCAAATGAGCGCCGGGCAGCGCCAGCACCTCTGCCCACGGCGGCACCACCGCGTTGGGGCCCTTGGCAAACCACAGGTCGCCCATGAGGTTCAGCATGATCGCAGGGCTGTGCTGGCGCGGCGCCATCAGCGGCAGCCCGGCCAGCGTGCGCACCTGCAGGTCGAACTGCGACAGGTCGCAGGCGTCGATGGTGTAGTGCCCGCTGTTGTGCGGTCGCGGCGCCATTTCGTTGACGACCAGCGAGCCGTCCTGCAACACGAAGAATTCGACGCACAGCACGCCGACATAGTCGAGGCCCTTGGCCAGTGCCATGGCCGAATCGACCGCGCGCTGGGCCACGTCCGGCGGCATGTTTTCTTCATGCGCCTGCGTCACGGCAAGAACGCCATCGCGATGCAGGTTGCGCTGCGGCCGGAAGTGGACGGCGGAGCCGTCGCGGCCACGCGCCACGATCACCGAGCATTCATAGGACAAGGCAAGGCGCTTTTCCAGCACGCAGGGCACTTCGCCGGCTGATTTCCATGCGGCGGACAACTCGGGACGCGTTGCCACGCGCTGCTGGCCCTTGCCGTCATAGCCCATGCGCGCAGTCTTGAGGATGCCGGGCAACAGCTGGTCTTCCACCGCCGACAGCTGGCTCGCCGTTTCGATGACGGCATAGGGCGCGCAGGGCACGCCGCAGCTCTGGAAATGCGCCTTTTCGCGAACGCGGTCCTGCGCGATGGACACCGCTTCGGCCGACGGCGACACCGGCAGGTCACCCGACAGCGATGCGAGCGCCCGGGCCGGCACGTTTTCAAACTCGGTGGTCACGGCATCGGACAAGCGCGACAGCCGCGCCAGACCGTCGCCGTCCAGGTAGTCGGCATGGATGTGGTGGTGGCTCACGCGGCCCGCGGGGCTGTCCGCGTCCGGATCGAGCACCACGGTGAAGTAGCCGGTCTGCTGCGCGGCATGCACGAACATGCGCCCCAGCTGGCCGCCACCCAGAACGCCCAGCGTCGAGCCGGGCAGCAGCGGCTGTTTGGATATCACAAGGCACCTCCGCCTTGCGGCGTGAATGGCGAGACATTGTCTTCACCGGGGGGCGGCAAGGTCATCGCGCTTGCCGCCGCGGTCTGCGTGGCGCGGAATGCGTCGAGTTGCTTGCGCAGCGCCGGGTTGCCAACCGCCAGCATGGCCACTGCAAACAGCGCCGCATTCGCCGCGCCCGCGGTGCCGATGGCAAAGGTCGCAACCGGAACGCCCTTGGGCATCTGGACGATGCTGTAGAGTGAATCGACGCCCTGCAGGTGGCGGCTTGCGACCGGCACGCCGAGCACGGGCACCGTCGTCTTGGAGGCCAGCATGCCGGGCAGGTGGGCCGCGCCGCCGGCACCGGCGATGATCGCCGAGAGGCCGCGGGTGGCCGCATGGGAGGCGTAGGCGAACAATTCGTCGGGCATCCGGTGGGCCGACACAACGCGTGCTTCGTGGGCAATGCCGAATTGCTGGAGAATCTCGACCGCGTGGCGCATCGTCTCCCAATCGGAGTTCGAGCCCATCACGACGCCGACCTGAATTGTTTGGTTCATGGTCCCAATTTTACGTTTCACCCTCCGCTGCGTCCGATGATTGACATCACTCTCGACAACTTTCAGGCCGATCTCATCGACGGCTCCGCGACGACGCCGGTCCTGCTGGACATCTGGGCCGAATGGTGCGGACCGTGCAAGCAGCTCGGTCCCGTGCTCGAAAAGCTGGAAGTCGAATACGCCGGCCGCTTCACGCTGGCCAAGCTCGACGCCGACAAGGTGCCGCAGATTTCGCAGCAGCTTTCGCAGATGTTCGGCGTGCGCAGCATTCCGTTTTGCGTCATGTTCGTGGGCGGCCAGCCCGTGGACGGTTTCGTGGGCGCCATTCCGGCCGACCAGATTCGCCAGTTCCTGGACAAGCATGTGCCCGCCGCGAATGAAGCCGAAGCCGCCCAGGTGGAAGACGAAGCCACCGCTGCGCTGGCCGAAGGCGACACCGAAGGCGCCCTCGAAAGGCTGCAGCAAGCCGTGGCCACCGATCCGGCCAACGATGACACCCGCTTCGACTACGTCAAGCTGCTGCTGCAGGAACGCCGCGACGATGACGCCAAGGTCGCGTTCGCGCCGGTGATCAGCAAGACGTCGCTGGTGCGCAGGTTCGACGCGCTGCAGCGCTGGATGGACGCGATCGACTTCGCGCATCCGGTGACCGGCGCCGCGCCTGTGCTGGCCGACCTCGACGCGAAGATCGCCGCCGCCAAGCGCGACTTCCAGGCACGCTTCGACCGCGCCCGCCTGCTGATGGCATCGCAGCAATGGACCGACGCCATGGACGAACTGCTCGAGATCCTGATGCGCGACAAGAGCTGGAGCGAGGAACTCGCGCGAAAGACCTGCGTGGCCATCCTCGAAATCATCGAGCCGCCCAAGGTCAAGGTTGCCGATGGCCAGATCCCGCCGGCCGACCCAGTCGTGTCGACCTACAGGCGCCGGCTGAGCAGCGTGGTCCTGAGCTGATCCGGTAGTCCTGAACGAGCCCGGTCCAGGGCAATGGACGACGCCTTTGCCCATGCCCGCGGCCGTCTGACGCTACGATGGCGCCCAAACAGCCATTGTTGGACAAGGACATGCCATGCACTTCCTCGCACGCTTCGCCTTCTGCCGCGCGGCACTGCCCCTTGTCCTGGCCTTCGCCGTTTCCGGGTGCAGCAGCGTGAGCCTGGATGAGCCGATCGAAGCGCGCACCTGGCGGCTGGCCAGCATCGATGAGCAGCCTGTCATTCCGAGCCAGGACCCACAGCAAAGCGCGCAGATCTCCTTCGATGGCGCCAACAAGCGCGTGACCGGCTCGGGTGGCTGCAACCGGATCACCGGCAGCTACCTTCGCACCGGCGCCCAGCTCAAGATCGGACCGCTGGCGTCCACGCGCATGGCCTGCATCGATGCCGGGCGCGGCCAGCTGGAGGCCCGCTTTCTTGCCGCGCTGCAAGCCACGACCAGCTACAGCATCTCCGGCAACGAGTTGATCCTGCTCGACGCGCGCGGGCAGACGCTGGCCAAGCTGGACGGCAGCGCCCGCTGAACCTGACAGGCGCTGGACAGCCCGCCAACGGTCACCAGCGGGCCGGCAGATCCTTGAGCAACACGATCTGGCGCTGGACGACGTCCAGGTAGCCGCCGGCCTCCAAGTCCTTGAGCAGGCGGCTCACCATCTCTCGCGAACAGCCGATCTCGCTGGCAATGGCCTGATGGGTCAGGCGCTCGGCAATGACTCGCGCGCCGTCTTCACGCAATTGGGCGCGTTGCTCCAGCATGGCGCGCAGGCGGCTGTAGACGTCGAGCAGGGCGATGCTGCGGGCGCTTTCGGTGGCGAGCCGGGCGCGCCGGATCAACCGCTGCACCAGCGCCAAGGCGAAGTCGGGGTCGTTGGCAATGTGGTGCAGCACGGTTTCGCGCGTGACCACGGCACACAGGGTGGGCTCGACCGCCTGCACGCTCGCCGAGCGCTTGCCGCCATCCAGGGACATCTCGCCGACGTATTCGCCCGGCCCGTGCAGGCCCAGCGTGATCTCGCGCCCGCGGGAATCCGACACGAAGGCACGCAGCCGGCCCGAGAGCACGACGTAGATGGCGTCGCCCGTCTCACCCTCTTCGATGATCACGGTGTTGGTGCGAAAGCGCCGCTGAACCCCAAGGGCCGCCAGCCGATCGACGGGTGGCGAAAGTGCAGGAGGCGGCGCGGGCGAGGCCGCGGCGGCGAGACGCAAGGCAAGCGACGGCATGCGCGGACTATATAGCCCGCTTGCGCGCCGTGGCCTCCGCAAACACCCCGTTGGGGCTGACCCGAACGCGGCCAAGGCCGCAGGGCACCCTGAAGTGCCCGGCCTCGCCGCGACCTGTTCGGCCCCGCTGTCAGTCGCGCACGTTGATCCTGAGCGCCGAAACCACCTGCGGCATGCGCGCCAGGCGATGGACGATCTCGCGCACGCTGTTGGCGCCCGTCTTCTCGCGCACGCTCTTGATGTGCGTGCGAACGGTGGAAACGCAGATGCCCTGCAGGCCCGCGATTTCCTCGGCACGGTGGCCGTCGCACAGCTGGCGCAGCACGTCCTGCTCGGCGCGCGTGAGGCGATTGGCGCGGGCGAACATCTGCATGGTCAGCGTCGCGCAGTTTTGACGCTTGCTGCACATCACCAGCACGCTGTCGATCGGGCCGCCATGGAACGAAGCCATCGGAATGAAGGCGAGCGACAGCGGGCTGCTGTCGTGCTCCAGCTCCACGATGCTGCGGCAATCGCGCGCCGCGTCCTTGAGCGCCTGGCGGATCTGGCATTGCCGGCCGGTGTCGCTGCCCGCGAGGAGGCCGTCGACGTTGCACAGCGCATGCGCGGAAGCCAGTTCGCAGCGGGCCGGATGGTTGGCGTGAAGGATTCGCCCCGTGAGATCGACCAGCAGCAGGCCGTGGTCAATCTCGTCGAGCACGCGGGCGAAGATGCCAGCCATCAGGCCGTCGGGCGGCAGGGTCGTGACCTGCGGCGCCGCGGCGACAGGGGTGGAGGGAACCCGGATTTCGCTTGTTATTTCCATCACGCTCTCCTCATCAAGAAAGATGATGAAAGTATGGAAAAGTGTTGCCTAAATGGGCGGTGAGTATTGCCGCGCGCTTTGTGATCTATTTACATTTCCGGCGCCAGCGGCCGGACGCGCAGTTAATCGGTGAGGCGTTGCAGCGCTTCGCGGTACTTGGCGGCGGTCTTTTCGACGACATCCGCCGGCAGGCGTGGCGCGGGGGGCGTCTTGTCCCAGGGCTTGCCATTGAGGCGCACGGCCTCCAGCCAGTCGCGCACGAACTGCTTGTCGTAGCTGGGCGGATTGGCGCCGGCTGCGAGCGCCGCTTCGTAGCCTTCGACGGGCCAATAGCGCGAACTGTCGGGTGTCAGCACCTCATCCATCAGCACCAGCGTGCCGTTTTCGTCCAGGCCGAACTCGAACTTGGTGTCGGCAATGATCATGCCCTTGGCCAGCGCGATCTCGGCTGCTGTTTCGTAGATGGCGATGCTCGTCTCGCGGATCTCGTTGGCCAGCTTGGGGCCGACGACCTCGACCACGCGGTCATACGAGATGTTCTCGTCATGTTCGCCGGCCTGCGCCTTGGCCGCCGGCGTGAAGATGGGGCGCGGCAGCTTGCTGGCGTTGGTCAGGCCTTCGGGCAGGGGCACGCCGCACACAGAGCGGCTTTCCTGGTATTCCTTCCAGCCGCTGCCCGCGAGATAGCCGCGCACCACCGCCTCGATGGGCAGGGGCTTCAGGCGCTTGACCAGCATCGAGCGGTCCTTGACCTGCGGCACTTCCTCGGGCGTGACGGCGCTTTCGGGCGCGTCGCCGGTCAGGTGATTGGGGCACAGGTGCCCCAAGCGCTCGAACCACCACAGCGCCATCTGCGTGAGGATCACGCCCTTGCCCGGAATCGGCTCGCCCATGATCACGTCGAAGGCCGACAGGCGATCGCTCGCCACCATCAGGATGCGGTCGTTGCCAACTGCATAGTTGTCTCGCACCTTGCCGCGCGCAAGCAGAGGCAGGCTGTTGATGGAGGACGTGTGTACGGTGGTCATGGCAGTGTCAGACGGGGTTCGATGGCCGCAAGGGCTGGGTAGGCACAGATTGTGGCAATAAAAAAGCCGCCCGGGCGGGCGGCCTTTTTGCAAGATGGTCGCGAAATCAGACCACCGCTTGCGCGAGCTCGCCCTTGGCGTACTTGGCCGCCACGACTTGCAGCGTCTCGCCCTTGATCTTCAGGCCCTGGCCTTCGCAACCGAATTCCAGGTAGCGCTGCTTGCAGATCTGCTTGGCCGCTTCACGTGCAGGCTTGAGCCATTCGCGGGCGTCGAACTTCTCGGGGTTCTCGGCCAGGAACTTGCGCACCGCGCCGGTCATGGCCAAGCGGATGTCGGTGTCGATGTTGATCTTGCGCACGCCGTGCTTGATGGCCTCCTGGATTTCCTCGACCGGCACGCCGTAGGTTTCCTTCATGTTGCCGCCGTACTGGCGAATGATGGCCAGCAGCTCCTGCGGCACGCTCGACGAACCGTGCATCACCAGGTGGGTGTTGGGAATGCGGCGGTGGATTTCCTTGATGCGGTCGATCGCCAGGATGTCGCCGGTGGGCTTGCGGGTGAATTTGTAGGCGCCGTGGCTGGTGCCAATGGCGATGGCCAGCGCGTCGATCTGCGTGCGCTTGACGAAGTCTGCCGCTTGCTCAGGGTCGGTCAACAGTTGCTCGCGCGTCATGGTCGCGTCGGTGCCGTGGCCGTCTTCCTTGTCGCCCTTCATGGTTTCCAGCGAGCCCAGGCAACCCAGTTCGCCTTCGACGGTGACGCCCACGCGGTGGGCCATGTCCGAGACCTTCTTGGTGGTCTCGACGTTGTATTCGTAGCTGGCGATGGTCTTGCCGTCGGCTTCGAGCGAGCCGTCCATCATGACCGAGCTGAAGCCCAGGTCGATGGCGCCCTTGCACACGTCGGGGCTCTGCCCGTGGTCCTGGTGCATGACCAGCGGCACGGTGGGATAGGCCTCGATGGCCGCCATGATCAGGTGCTTGATGAAGGCTTCGCCGGCGTATTTGCGGGCACCTGCGCTGGCTTGAAGGATGACGGGAGCGCCGACTTCCTTGGCAGCCTCCATCACGGCCTGAACCTGTTCCAGGTTGTTGACATTGAAGGCCGGGATGCCGTAGCCGTTGGCTGCAGCATGGTCGAGCAGTTCGCGCATCGAGACGAGTGCCATGGATATACCTCGTGGAGATCTTGGATACAAATGGGGGACAACTGAGGCGATTCTACCGAGCCCCCTTGTCGGAAAGGGATGATTCGAGACCGATGAAGTCCAGGATCGGCGGAAGCACAGGTCCCCCGATCCATTCAAGGGGCGCGGCGACTTCGCCGATGAGCGTCATATGGTTGAGGTCGTCGAACTCGCGCAACTGCACTTCGACGCCCGCGGCGCGCAGCTTTGCGGCCATCTGGCCGGTGTTCCGGTCGGGGTCGACCACCTTGTCCGGCCGGGCGGCCATGAGGAGTGCGCGCGGGGACGCGGCGGACGCATGCGCCAGAGGTTGCGATTCGCGGGGAAGCTGGGGCCAGTTGAAGGCCACCCTCACCTTGGGGTTATCGCTGGGCAGGAAGTCATAGGGCCCCGCCAGCGCAATCCAGCCTGCCAGTTGACTGGGGCTTGCCCCGAGGGCGGAGAGCCAGCGCGCGTCGAGCGCGACCATGGCCGCGTTGTACCCGCCGGAGCTGTGGCCCATGACGTAGACCTTTTTCGGGTCTGCGCCGAGCCGGGCGGCGTTGTCGATGCCCCACTTCACGGCGAGCGCGCTGTCCTGGACGAAGACGGGGTACGTCGCCTGGGGCGACAGCCGGTAGTCCGCGATCACGGTCACCGCGCCGCGCAACGCCAGCGCCTCGCCCACGAAGCGGTATTCCGCCCGCTCACCACTGGACCAAGTGCCACCGTAGAAGAAAACGACCAGCGGGCGCGTGCCTTCCGCCGGCATTCGCCCCCCCAAGGGGCGGTAGACGTCGAGTTGCTGGCGCGGCGCCGAGCCATAGGCCACGCCCTGCTCCAGCCTGTAGGTGTCGCTGGGCACCAGCGCGTCGAGGATTTTGAGCGGCGAGCAGGCAGCGAGAAGTGCCGAGCCTGCAAGCAGGGCGGCGGAAACAAGCCGCGGAAAGGTCTGGCGTGCGTTCATGCGAGCGATACGCACGCGCAGCCCCTTCAGACCACAGGGCAAGCCCCCGGAATCAGCCGACCGTGCAGATCTTCAGCATGTTGGTGCCCCCGGGCGCACCCATCGGCTCGCCGCAGGTGATGGCGTAGACATCGCCCGCCTGCACGATGCCGCGGCGCTTCAGGTGCGCCTCGGCCTGTTCCAGCGCGGTGTCGCGGTCGGTCTGCGAGTCCATCAGGAGCGGGCGGACGTTGCGGTAGAGCGCCATCTTGCGCTGCGTGGACAGCCGCGAGGTCAGGGCATACATCGGGATGTGCGCCCGATGGCGGCTCATCCACAGCGGCGTGGAGCCCGACTCGGTCAAGGCGACGATGGCCTTCGCGCCCAGTCGTTGCGCGGTAAAGAGCGCGCCCATGGCAATGGTCTGGTCGATGCGGTTGAAGGACTGGCCGCTGAAGTCAGCGTCGAGCTTGAGGTCTTCCGCCGCCTCGGCCGCTTCGCAGATGCGGCTCATTTCCTGCACCGTTTCCAGCGGGAAGCGGCCGGAGGCCGTCTCGGCGCTCAGCATCACGGCATCGGTGCCGTCGAGCACGGCGTTGGCCACGTCGCTCACCTCGGCGCGCGTCGGCACGGGGTTGGTGATCATCGACTCCATCATCTGCGTGGCGGTGATGACGACCTTGTCCATCTCGCGGGCCATGCGGATCATTTTTTTCTGCAGCGCAGGCACGGCCGCATTGCCGACTTCCACCGCCAAGTCGCCGCGGGCCACCATGATGCCGTCGCTGGCGCTCAGGATTTCTTCCAGCTTGGGAATGGCCTCGGCGCGCTCGATCTTGGCGATCAGGCCCGGCTTGTGGCCAAACTCGGCCGCCGCGACGTTGCACAGCTGGCGTGCCATTTCCATGTCGGTCGCGTTCTTGGGAAAGCTGACGGCCACGTAGTCCGCCTGGAAGCTCATCGCGGTCTTGATGTCTTCCATGTCCTTGGCGGTCAGGGCCGGCGCCGTGAGGCCGCCGCCCTGCTTGTTGATGCCCTTGTTGTTGGAGAGGTCGCCGCCCAGGCGCACCGTGGTGTGCACCGCGTCGCCCTTGACGGCGTCGACGGTGAGCACGATGAGGCCGTCGTTGAGCAGCAGGCTGTCGCCCGGTTTCACGTCGCGCGGCAGGTCCTTGTAGTCCAGGCCCACGGCGTTCACGTCGCCCAGTTCGGTGCGCGACGCGTCGAGCACGAATTTGGCGCCGGGCTCCAGATGCACCTTGCCTTCGGCGAACTTGCCGACGCGGATCTTCGGGCCCTGCAGGTCCGCCATGATCGCGATCTCGCGTCCGGCGCGGCGTGCCGCCTCCCGCACCATGGCCGCGCGGTCGATGTGGTCCTGCGCGGTGCCGTGGCTGAAGTTGAGCCGCATCACGCTCACCTTGTGATGAATCATCTGCTCGATCAGCTCTACCGTGTTGGTGGCAGGGCCGAGGGTGGCGACGATCTTGGTGGCGTGACGGGGAAGGCGGGCGGTGGCCATGGACGTTGTCTCCTGTGTGACTTTGGCTTTCTACTCGATTCTCACATGGAAATATGACGTTGCATCATGTGGGATAACTGTCATTCCTTGCGAGAATACCCCCCGCCGGGTTCAGCCGGCCGCGCGTTTCGTGAGAATTTCGAAGGCGGGAAGCGTTTTGCCTTCCAGGATTTCCAGGAAGGCGCCGCCGCCGGTCGAGATGTAGCCCACGCGGTCTTCGATGCCGTATTTGGCAATGGCCGCCAGCGTGTCGCCGCCACCGGCGATCGAGAAGGCCTTGCTTTCGGCGATGGCGCGGGCGATGGTTTCGGTGCCCTTGGCAAAGGCGTCGAACTCGAAAACGCCCACCGGGCCGTTCCAGACGATGGTGCCGGCCTCGCGCAGCTGGGCGGCGAGCATGTCGGCCGTCTTGGGGCCGATGTCGAGGATGAGGTCGTCCGCTTTCACGTCGGTGGCGGCCTTGACCGTGGCCGGCGCATCCGCCGCAAAGGTCTTGGCGCAGACCACGTCGACCGGAATCGGCACCGCGGCGCCACGTGCGCGCATCTTCTCGATGACGGACTTGGCCTGGTCGACCAGATCGGCTTCGGCCAGCGATTTGCCGATGCCCAATCCGGCGGCCAGCATGAAGGTGTTGGCGATGCCGCCGCCGACGATCAGCTGGTCCACCTTCTCGGCCAGGCTGTTGAGAATCGTGAGCTTGGTGCTCACCTTGGAGCCGGCCACGATGGCGACCAGCGGTCGCGTCGGGGCGCTCAGCGCGCGGCTGATGGCGTCGATCTCGGCGGCCAGCAGCGGGCCGGCGCTGGCGATCTTCGCGTATTCGGCGATGCCGTAGGTCGTGCCTTCGGCGCGATGGGCGGTGCCGAAGGCGTCGTTCACGTAGATGTCGCACAGCGCGGCCATCTTCTTCGCGAGTTCGGGGTTGTTCTTCTTCTCGCCCTTGTTGACGCGGCAGTTCTCCAGCAGCACCACATCGCCGGGCTTGACGTCGACGCCGTCGACCCAGTTGGCCACCAGCGGCACGTCGCGGCCCAGCAGCTCGCCCAGGCGCTTGGCAACGGGTGCCAGCGAATCCTCGGGCTTGAACTCGCCTTCGGTCGGACGGCCCAGGTGCGACGTGACCATCACGGCCGCGCCGGCGTCCAGCGCGGCCTTGATGCAGGGCACGGAGGCGCGGATGCGCGTGTCTTCGGTGATGCGGCCGGTGTCGTCTTGCGGCACGTTCAGGTCGGCACGGATGAAAACGCGCTGGCCGGCAGCTTTGCCTTGGGCGCACAAGTCGGTGAAACGGATGACGTTCATGGGGGTGTCGGGCAGCGAGCCAGTATGAGACGGAATCAAGCATTCTAGGATTCAGCCCGTGCCGCTGTTCAGGAGAAATCCGGGTTGTCGATCGTGGTCGTCCTCGATTGCCCGATGCATGGCGCCGCGGCGAGAATCCACCACCATGACCGCCCCCACCACTTCTTCCGCTCCCGCGCCGGTTCCGGTGCGCGGCCTGCATCATTTCGCTTGGCGTTGCCGCGACGCCGAAGAAACCCGCCACTTCTATGAAGACCTGCTGGGCCTGCCACTGGTGCACGTCATCAAGGCGGACAACGTGCCCAGCACGGGCGAATACTGCCCCTATGTGCACATCTTCTTCCAGATGACGGACGGCTCGTACATCGCTTTCTTCGACCTGGGCGACGACGTGAGCGCGCTGCCTTCGCCCAACACGCCGGCGTGGGTCAACCACATCGCCTTGCAGGTTGATTCGGTCGACGCCTTGCTGGCGGCCAAGGCGCGTCTCGAAGCGGCGGGCGTGGAAGTGATCGGCGTGACCGACCACCACATCATTCAATCGATCTACTTCTTCGACCCGAACGGCATTCGCCTCGAGTTCACAACGCCGACCGTGCCGGCGGCCACGATGGACGAGCACGCCCGCCACGCCCACGCCGACCTGCAAGCATGGACCGAACTGAAGACGCAATTGCGCCAGGACGCGGAGGCTGCTTCGCATGTCTGACCTGCAACTGGCCGTCATCGACGTCAAGCCCGGCGCGGCGCTGGAGAGCCAATCGGGCCTGCAGATGCTGCGCCCGCGCATCTACGGCGCTTACATGCAGCCCCAAGGCCCCAGGAAGACCGCCGCGATCGTGATGCATCCGACGAGCAACTTCATGGGCCACTACCTCATCGAACCGCTCGCGGCACGCGGCATCTGCTGCATGGGGTTGAACTCGCGCTACGCCGGCAACGACACTGTGCTGCTGATGGAACGCGCCATCCAGGACCTGGGGGCAGGCGTCAAATACCTTCGCGCGGCCGGCTACGAAAAGGTGCTGCTGATCGGCAACTCCGGCGGCGCCGCGCTGGCGAGCTTCTACCAAGCGCAGGCCGAAAAGCTCACGGCGCATCGCTTTGCCGATGGCGATCCGACGCACCTGCATCCGGACGACCTTCCGCCGGTGGATGGCATTGCGCTGTGCGCTGCGCACCTGGGACGTTCGCGGCTGCTGCGTGACTGGATCGACCCCTCGGTGACGGACGAGCACGACCCGATGTCGGTCGACACCGCGCTGGACATGTACGACGCCCGCCATCCGGTGCCTTACGACGCGGACTTTCTCGCGCGCTTCAGCGCCGCGCAGAAGGCGCGCCTGGACCGGCTGGAGAACTGGGCCTTGGCGCGCCTCGAGCAACTGCGCAGCACGCCCGGCGCCCCGCGCGACCAGACCTTCATCGTGTACCGCACGCATGCCGATCCGCGCTGCGTCGACCTTTCGCTCGACCCCAACGATCGCGCGCCCGGCAGCGTGTGGGGCGAAGCACGCGCCGTCAACTATTCGGCCAATGCGATGGGCCGCACGACCTCGTTGACGGCTTTTCTTTCGCAGTGGTCCTCGCGCTCGCAAGCGGATGGCCCGACGAACCTGGCGCGCACCTCGGTGCCCTTGCTGCTGCTGACCTACACGGCCGACCAGTCGACCTTTCCGAGCACGCGCGATGCGTGGCTTGCAGCCGGTGGCGAGCGGATCCGCAACGTCAACATCGTTGGCGGGAACCACTACCTGGCAGGCCAGGCGCACCTCGTGCCGCAGGCGGCGGACGCCATCGCGGAATGGGCGAACGCGCTGTGATCCTGCCCTGATGCCGCGGGAAGGCGCTGTCGTCGATGGAGACCTTCAGCTTCGCGCCGCCTTATGAATTGCCGCGCTGGCCTTTCAGGCGCCCGCCAGAACTGGGCAGCGGCCATGTCTCACACCACCCGATCGTGATCGTCGGCGCCGGCCCCGCCGGCCTGACGCTCGCGTGCGATCTCGCGCAACGCGGCGTGCCCGCGCTCTTGCTCGACGAAGACGACACCGTCGGCGTGCGCGGCGCTTCGTCGCGCGGCATCTGCTACGCGCAAAAGACGCTGGAGATCTTCGACCGACTGGGCATCTTCGAGCGCATCGCGGATAAGGGCATCACCTGGTCCATCGGCAAGACCTTCTCGGGTGAGCGCGAGGTTTACAACTTCAACCTGCAGGCCGACAACCTGTCGAAGCAACCGCCCTTCATCAACCTGCAGCAGTTCTACGTCGAGTGGTTCCTGGTGGACCGCATCCATGAACTCGGCGTGGTCGACCTGCGCTGGAAAAGCCGTGTGACGCATGTCGAGCCGCGCGGTGATGGCGTGCGCTTGCACGTCGAGACGCCCGAGGGCAGCTACGAACTGGAAGCCGGTCGCCTCATCGACGCCACCGGCGCCAACAGCCCCATCCGCACGCAACTCGGGCTCGATGCGCATGCGTCGCGCAGCACCGACCGCTGGTGCATCAGCGACGTGCGCTTCAAGAAACCGCTGCCCGTCGAGCGCTGGACCTGGATCGATGCGCCCTTCAACGAAGGACGTGCCGTGTGGCAACACCTGATGGCCGACGGTGTGTGGCGCATGGACTACCAGATGGCGCATGACTGCGACATCGAATACATCAGCCGGCCCGAAGTCGCCGGCGCACGCCTGCGCGAGCAACTCGGACCGGGCGTGGATTTCGAGTTCGTCTGGATCGGCCCCTACGGCTACCGCGACCACCTGCTCGACACGTTCCGTCACGGCCGCGTGTTCTTCATCGGCGACGCCGCGCATGTCGTCAGCCCCTTTGGCGCGCGGGGTGGCAACAGCGGCATCCAGGACGCGGCCAACCTGGGCTGGAAGCTGGCGCTCGTTGCCGCCGGCGAAGCGGACGAAGCCTTGCTCGACACCTATTGCAGCGAACGCCAGCACGCCGCGGCCGAGAACCTGAAGGTGACGCGTCGCACCGCCCGCTTCCTGGCGCCACAAAGCGAGGCGGAACACCTGCTTCGCAAGGCGGTGATCGCGCTGACTTCGCGCCATGCCTTCGGCCGCACGCTGATCAACACCGGGCGCATGTCGGTGGCCAATGCCTACCCGCCCTCTGAAAGCCTGCCTCAAGGCGCGCAGACGGTGCAGAACCTGCCGTTGCAATGGCGCGGCGGTGAGGCGACCACCCTGATGGAATTGCTGGCGATGGACTCGCGATTCGTGGGTTTCTGGTTCGACCCTTCGGCCTCACAAGCGCTGGACGCCACACATGCGCTCGCCGACCTGCCGCTGCGCCTGATCGCGGTCGGTGGCCATAGCGCGCTGCCGACGCTGGAAGCAAACGATGGATTGGCCCGCCGATTTGGCGACGCGCCGGCCGGCAGCTTCGTCCTCGTGCGGCCGGACGCCTATGCCGCCATGCGCCTTGAAGGGGCGACGGCCGACGCCATCGCAGAAGCGGTCAGGACCGCCGTGTGCCGCGCGCCTTGACCGGCGGGTTCGACTACCAGCCCATGCCCAGGTGCATCGGCAAGTACACGGCCATGCCCACCACCATGGTGCCAAGCACGCCGCGCCGCCAAAAATAGTAGGCCCCGCCCACCAGCGCCGCGTAAATGCGCGCGTCGTGCAGGCTGGAGACGAGATGGCCGCTGGTCATCACGATTTCGGGAATCACCACGGCCGCCAGCGCCGCGATGGGCGCGTAGTGCAGCGCCCGATGCGCCCAGTCGGGCAGGCCCCAGGGCCGGTCGAGAATGAAGAAGAAACAGCGCGTGATCACGCTCACCGCCGCCAAGCCGACGATGACGCCCAGCGACCACCAGTCCGTGACGCCCGCAACCGGGTTCATTCGCACTCCCGCAGCGCTTCGCTCATGTGTCATCCTCCGCCGCCGGATTCGGCACAAATCCCTTTTCGATCCAGAAGCACAGCAACACCGCCACCCCGATGGCGACCACGATGTTGAGCTTGAGCGGCAAGGCGTAGGCGGCCACGGCGGTGGCGCCCGCAATCATCCCCGCAAGCACCCGCAGGCGCGACGTCGCCATGGAGCACAGGATGCCCACCAGGCTCAGCACGCCCGCGAATCCCAGCCCCCACGACTGCGGAATGAGATTGCCAAGCGCAACACCCAGCAGGCTCAAGCCCATCCACGCACACCATGTGACGTAGTAGCCGCCGGTGAGGTAGGCCTCCTGCCCGGTGCGCTGCGCGTCGGTGGTGGGCGGTTCGGGGTAATGGGCGGTGAACATGGCGTAGCTCATGTCGGCCGTGAGGTAGCCGTGCGTCATGCGGCGCCAGCGCGGCAGATGCATCAGATAAGGCCGCAAGTGCAGGCTGAACACCACGAAACGCAGGTTCACGCAAAAGCCGGTGGCGAGCACGACCCACGCCGGCGCACCGGCCACCAGCAGCGGAATCGCCGCCAGTTGCGAGCTGCCCGCGTACACCAGCAGCGTCATCGCCACCGCTTCGAAGACGCTCATGCCCGACTTGACCATCGCCACGCCGGTCATCAGGCCCCAGGCGCCGATGCCGACCGCGACGGGCATCATGTCGCGCACGCCCTCGCGAAAGGCCGGCTGACGCCGGATGGAAGGAAGGAAAAACATGGAACCTCAGGCGTCGAAGACCTGTCCGGCCTTGACGTCGAATCCGCGCAGGAACTCCGCTGCTGGCAGCCGCTTGCCGCCGGGGCGCTGAAGCTCGGTCACCACGACCGCGCCCTCGCCCGTGGCCACGGCGATGCCGCTTTGCGCCACGTCCAGCACCGTGCCCGGTGAGGCGGGCGCCGCGTCGTGCCGCGGCGCCGCGGCCCAAAGCTTGATGACTTCGCCGTTGAGCGTGCCGACCGCGCCGGGGAAGGAATCAAAAGCCCGGATGCGCTGGACGATGGCGGCGGCCGCCTGTGTCCAGTCGACCCTGGCTTCGTGTTTCTCGATCTTGTGGGCGTAGGTGACGCCTTCGGACGGTTGCGGCACCGGCTTCAGGCGGCCGGCCTGCGCATCGCGCAGTGCCTGCACGATCAGTTGCCCGCCCATCGCAGCCAGCCGGTCGTGCAGCCTGGCTGTCGTGTCGTCGCCGATGGCGAGGCGCTCTTCCAGCAGCATGTCCCCGGTGTCCAGGCCGGCGTCCATCTGCATGATGGTCACGCCTGTTTCAGCGTCGCCGGCCTCGATGGCGCGGTGAATCGGCGCGGCGCCGCGCCAGCGCGGGAGCAGCGAGGCATGAATGTTCAGGCAGCCAAGACGGGGCGTGTCCAGCACCCATTGGGGCAGGATGAGTCCATAGGCTGCGACGACCATGACGTCGGCCTGCGAGGCCAACAGGGCTTCCCGCGCGGCGGCGGCGTCTTCCGGGTACTTGCCATCCAGACGCAAGCTGCGCGGTTGAGCCACCGGCCAGCTGTGCTGCACCGCAAAGGCCTTGACGGGAGACGCTTGCAGCTTGAGCCCACGTCCTGCCGGGCGATCCGGCTGAGTGAGCACCAACACAATCTCGAAACCCGCGCTGTGGATGGCCTCCAGCGCCGAGCGGGCGAACTCGGGCGTGCCGGCGAAAACGACTTTCACCAGCGCTTGACGCGATCAGACGCGTAGTCGTCGCCCACGTTGTAGCGCCGCACGATGCCTTGCGGGTCCACGTAGATGTACAGGAAGCGCCGGTTGTTCATCTGCAGGTAGCGCCAGGTCCACACGTCGCCGTTGAAGGACGTGACCTTGGTGATTTCATAGGGCCGGCCATAGGTGCGCATCACGTCGTCCCGGTTCCATTTGTCGACCTGGATGGTGCTGCCGAAATACTTCTCGTCCAGTTCCTGCCCCACGGAAATAACCTTGCCGGACGCGTCCAGGTCGATGTTCGTCACCTGGAAGCCCATGGGCGCGCGCGAATACTGAAGGCGTTCGCCCGAACCCCAAGGGTAGATGGCGGTGGGCGGCCCCAGGCGCCCCAGCGTGTCGGCGCGCGTGGCGCCGAGGTCGATGTTGGTGGGGTCGCTGGCACAGGCCGTCAGTGCCGCCGCCGCGGCTGCGACCGTCAGGAGGCGGATCGACATGGTCAACTCCTTCCGCTGCGTTGTTCGTCGCGCTGGTCCTCGCGCTGCTGTTTGAGCAGCTTGCTCTTGATCCGGTTCCGCTTGAGCGGCGACAGGTATTCCACGAACACCTTGCCCAGCAGGTGATCGAGTTCATGCTGCACGCAGACCGCCAGCAGGCCCTCGGCCTCCACCGTGCGCAGTTCGCCTTCGGCGTCCAGCGCCTGCACGCGCACCGAGGTCGAGCGTTCTACCCCGTCATAAATACCGGGAACGGAGAGGCAGCCCTCTTCGTTCAGCACCTTTTCGTCACTCGCCCAGACAATTTCAGGGTTGATCAGCACCAGCGGCTCGTTACGATCCTCGGAAACGTCGATCACCACGACGCGCTCGTGCACGTTGATCTGGGTGGCTGCCAAGCCGATTCCGTTGGCGGCGTACATGGTTTCAAGCATGTCGGCGACCAGTGTCTTGATGCGGGCATCGATGCCTTGCACCGGTTTGGCCACC
This sequence comes from Variovorax brevis, assembly GCF_030317105.1. Lineage (GTDB taxonomy): Bacteria > Pseudomonadota > Gammaproteobacteria > Burkholderiales > Burkholderiaceae_C > Variovorax > Variovorax brevis. Next base: position 150,890 of record NZ_JASZYG010000008.1, on the reverse strand, counting down.
GTATGCAGGCGCGCATCGGGGTAACTAAGAATGTTTCGTTTCGCCATGAGACAGTTGCGCAGTTGTGGCTATTTTCGCCATTTCCGCGACTAGCCGCGCTTGCAAAGCCTGATAAACGTTGCCCCCTCAAGGGCTTCAGCGCAGAATTCGTTGCAAATTGTGAGGATTTGTTCGCCGGGCGCGGCCAGTCAGCGCGTGCTCACCATCAAACCATGAAGACACTCCGAACCATTCAACGCCCCCGTCCGAATCTGCTCGCCATGGTGGCGACCGTCGCGGTGCTCGGCGCCGGTGCGGCAGCCCATGCGCAGAACTATCCGGTCACGCCCCAGCAGCGCGCGACGGCGCAGCAGGTTGCCCAAGCCGGCATTCCGGTGAGCGAGTTGGCACCCACTGCGCCAGACGAATACACCGTCAAGTCCGGCGACACGCTGTGGGCGATCTCGCGCATGTACCTGCGCAGCCCCTGGCGCTGGCCCGAGCTGTGGGGCATGAATCTTGACGACATCAAGAACCCGCACCGGATCTATCCGGGTCAAGTGCTGTACCTGGACAAGTCCAACGGCCGGGCGCGCCTGACCACGCGCGCCGGCGGCAGCGGAACGGGCGGCACCATCAAGCTGTCGCCACGCACGCGCTACGAGTCGCTTGCCGGCATGGCGCTGCCGACGCTGCGCCCCGCGCTGATCGAGCCCTTCCTGAGCGAACCCATCGTGGTCGACCAGAACACGCTCGCTGCCGCGCCGCGCATCGTCGCCGGCAACGACGATCGCGTGATCATGGCGCGCGGCGACCGGGCCTACGTCCGTGGCAATCCGGACGCGCCGCTGATCGAAATGAGCGGCCCGATCCAGCAGTTCCGCGTGTTCCGCGATGCAACGCCGCTGGCCGATCCGAACACCGGCGAAATCCTCGGCTATGAGGCCCAGTACCTTGGCCGCGCCCAACTGGCGCGTGGTGAAACGACGGTGAGCGAAGTGGTGGGCGGCAAGGAAGTGCGCGCCAATGTGCCGGCCACCATCGACTTCGTGGCCGCCCGCGAAGAGATTCGCGCCGGCGACCGCCTGCTGCCCGAGCCGACACGCCAGCTCCTGAGCTACGCGCCGCACGCGCCGGTGGGCGAAGTGGTGGGCGGGCGCATCATCTCGGTCTACGGCAATGCGGTGCAATTCGCCGCGCAAAACCAGGTGGTCTCGATCAACAAGGGCCTGCGCGACGGCATCGAGAACGGCACCGTGCTGGCCATTTTGAAGAACGGCCAGACCATCGTGGATCGCACCAACGGGGTCAAGGAATCGCTCAAGCTGCCGAACGAACGCATCGGGCTTTTGATGGTTTTCAGGCCCTTCGACAAGGTGTCGTACGCTCTGGTCCTCGAGATCAGCGATGTGCCCAAAGCCGGAGACTTGCTGGTCAATCCATAGGCCACAAATCTTCACTTTTCTTTGGGTCCCGAACGTACTGAACTTGCCGACTGGCTCCGCCTTTCGCTGACACCCGGCGTCGGTGACACCGCCGCACGCAAACTCCTCGCCGCCTTCGGATTGCCGGGGGCGGTCTTCGCACAATCGCGCGCTGCCTTGCAGCAGGTGGTGTCGGACGCGCAAGCCGACGCCCTGCTGCTGCGCTCGCGCGAGCAAGAGGCCTTCATCGACGACAGCTTGCGATGGCTCGACGCCGGCGATGCCGGCGCGGGCGTGCGCCGCATCGTCACGCTGGGCGATCCCGGCTATCCGGCCTCGCTGCTGGAAATGGTCGATCCGCCGCTGCTGCTCTACGTGATGGGCTCGCCGCAATTCGACCTGACGCAACTGGGCAGCAGCCTGGCCATCGTCGGCAGCCGCAACCCCACGCCGCAGGGCGAGATGAACGCGCGCAGCTTTGCGCGCGCATTGGGTGAAGCGGGCGTCACCGTCGTCTCGGGCATGGCCTTGGGCGTGGATGGCGCAGCGCACGAAGGCGCGCTGGAAGCGGCGCAGGCCGACGCCTCGCGACTGGCCACGGTGGCAGTGGTGGGCACGGGGCTGGACCGCGTCTATCCGGCGCGGCATCGCGACCTGGCCCATCGCATTGCAAACCAGGGCTTGATCGTGAGCGAACTTCCACTGGGCACGCCGCCGCTGACGCAGAACTTCCCCAAGCGCAACCGCATCATCGCCGGGCTCGCGCGCGGCACGCTGGTGGTGGAGGCGGCGTTGAAATCCGGCTCGCTGATCACCGCGCGGCTGGCGGTCGAGCAGGGCAAGGAAGTGTTCGCGATTCCGGGGTCGATCCATTCGCCGCAGGCACGCGGGTGCCATGCGCTCATTCGCCAGGGCGCCAAATTGGTGGAGACGGTGCAGGACATCTTCGAGGACCTCGATCTGCGGGCTGCGGCCAGTGGGTCCACAGCACCCGGGCGTGATGCGCCCTCGGCCTCTTCGCATGGCGATCCGCTGCTTACGGCGCTGGGCCATGACCCCGTGAGCCTGGACGCCCTCGTGGCCCGAACCGGCTGGCCAGCCGCCGAACTTCAGGCCCGATTGCTGGAGCTTGAACTCGACAATCATGTGGCGCGATTGCCCGGTGGGTTGTTTCAACGCATCGCGCAAGGCTGATACCGATTGCTACAAAGGGCGCGTCGGCTATATTGGGACGCATGTTTGAAGTGCTCGTGTTCGTTTATGAAACGTATTGGCGTGGCGATGCATGCCCCGAACCCGAGCAACTGGGCCGCAAGCTCAGCGCGCACGGGTTCGACGCCGATGAAATCCGCGACGCCTTGCAGTGGCTCGACGGGCTCAGCCTGGCGACCCAGGGCATTCAATTGACGCGCCATGCCGACGACGATGGCATCGTGACCATCGCCCAGCGCGGCATCGGCGATACGGCGCTCGCGCAGTCACCCGGCGCCATGCGCGTCTATTCGACGGCCGAGCAGGACCACCTGGGCGCCGAATGCCTCGGCTTTCTCAGCTTCCTGGAATCCGCCAACGGACTGCCGCCCGGCATGCGCGAAATCGTCGTCGACCGTGCGATGGCCGCCACGGGTGGGCCGGTGTCGCTCGACGAGTTGAAGATCATCGTGTTGATGGTGCACTGGAGCACCGGCATCGAGCCCGATGCGCTGATGCTCGATGAGCTCTGCGACGACACCGCGCAGCGCGTCGCGCATTGATTGCTGCTTGCCCCCAAGCTTGCAGCGCCTGCTACACAACGAATGGAATGAAGCGCCGCGTGCCGCGCATATAGGCGCGATACGCCTCGCCGAAGTGATGCAGGCATTCCTGTTCGTCGCGCAACGCGGTGATGATCAAAAGCACCGTGGCCGCCAGCACCAGTGCAAGGCCGATCCATGTGAACTGCTTGAGGAATGCGCCCCACGCCAGGCAGATGAGCGCCGTGTACATGGGGTGACGGATGTAACGGAAGGCTCCGTTGGTCACCAGCACACTGGTCTTCTCGAAGCCGAACAGGGCCGCGTCTTCGCGCGCCGCCGTGGGCTTGCCCAGCCGCTTGAGCAAGGTCACGGCATGCAGCGGCAGCCATGCCGATACGATCAGCAGCGCCCAGGACACCAGTTGATGCGGCGCCGTCGGCTCGTCGTCCCACACGGGCAGATTGAGCAGGATCAGCCCCAGGATGCACTCCCACGCAAAGAAGCGATAGAAGCCGTGCGAGCCGGGGCGCCGCAGCGCATTGCGCGACGCATACAGCAGCGCAGCAGATCCGCCGACGAAGACAGCGGCATGGGTGAAGGCCTGGAACATGAAACCGAATCTACACGGCCTTACGCCGCGCAATGCGCGGTCGAATCTTGCAAGAAGGCCATCCCCTACACTTGCGCGCCTGATTGCCCATTGATCCTGTGACTCCACTTCCCAAGAGTGAGAACGTGCAGCCCAAGCGCGTGCTCTCGATTCGTTTTTCCCAGACGGGGCAACTTGACGCCGTGGCGGACCAGATCCTGGCACCGCTGCTGGCAGACCCCGGCATCCATGTGCACATCGAGACCCTGCGGCCGCAGCACGCGCTGCCATTCCCATGGCCCTTTCTCGATTTCTTCGACGCATTCCCCGAGACGGCCCACATGCGGCCACCTCCGCTTGAACCTCTGACGCTGGCGGGCGACGAAGACTTCGACCTCATCATCCTGCCCTACCAGGTGTGGTTCCTGGCGCCATCGCAACCCATCACGGCCTTCCTGCAGCACCCGCTGGCGGCTCGGCTGCTGAAGGGCAAGCCGGTGGTCACGGTGATCGGCTGCCGCAACATGTGGATGATGGCGCACGAAAAGCTCAAGGCGATGCTGAGCGCCTTCGGCGCAAGGCTGATCGACAACGTGGTCCTCACAGACCCGGGACCGACGCTCGCCACCTTCATCACGACACCGGCGTGGTTGTTGTTCGGCCGCAAGCGCGGGTTCTGGGGCATGCCGGATGCGGGACTGACGACTGCGCAAATTGCCAGTGCGCGACGCTTCGGGCTGGCCCTGCGCGACGGCTTGCACGACGACGCAGAGCGCGGCACGCAACCATTGCTTGCCGGCCTGGGCGCGGTGGTGGCTGAGCCACGCCTCATCGTGGGCGAGAAAGCCGGCACGCGCAGCTTCTATCTCTGGGGCAAGCTGATCATGGCCGCAGGGCGACCGGGCAGTGCACGGCGTCAGCCGCTGGTGGTGGTGTACGTGCTTTTCCTGTTCATGCTCATCGTCACCGTCATGCCGGTCAGCCTGGCCCTGCAAGCCTTGCTGCGGCCGTTGTTCAAGAAGCGGCTCACTGGAATCAAGAACTACTTCGAGCTGCCTTCCGGGTCAGCCACTGACCGATGCCACCGTTATGACAGCTGAAGTTTTCCTGACGCGCACAGCAGCCCACCTGCCGTTTGCGGCCGTCTCCAACGACGAAATCGAAGATGTGCTTGGCATGGTGGGCGCCAAGCCGTCGCGTGCGCGCCGGGTCATCCTGCGCAACAACGGCATCGTGTCGCGGCACTACGCCATCGACCGCGCCACCGGCAAGGCGGCCATGACCAATGCGCAACTCACGGCGCATGCGGTTCGCGCATTGGGGGACGACCTTGGCGCGGTGGATTGCCTGGCGACGGGCACGTCCTTGCCCGATCAACTCGTCCCGGGCCATGCGGTCATGGTGCATGGCGAGCTTGGCTGGCCGCGCCTGGAGGCCGTGTCGTGCGCCGGCGTGTGCCTTTCCGGCACCGCAGCCTTGAAGCACGCATGGCTGTCGGTGCGCGCAGGCGAGGCACGGCGCGCGGTGGCAACCGGCTCGGAGCTGGTCTCGCCCTTGCTCATGGCCGCGAACTTCGAGGCCGAAGTCGCACACAAGGTGCAGGCACTCGAAGAACGGCCCGAGATCGCCTTTGAAAAAGACTTCCTGCGCTGGATGTTGTCCGACGGCGCCGGCGCCGTGTTGCTCGAGCGCGCGCCGCGCGGGCCGCTGTCGCTGCGCATCGACTGGATCGACCTGTCTTCTGCCGCGCAGGAGCTGCCGGCCTGCATGTATGCGGGCACGGAGCGTGACGCAGACGGCGCACTGCAGGGCTGGATGCAAACGCCGCCCGGGCAGTGGCAGGCGCAGTCCATCTTCGCCATCAAGCAGGACGTGCGCCTGCTCAACGAGAACATCGTTCGCGCCACGCTCGGAGATCCCTTGCGCGAACTCATCGCGCGGCGCGGCTTGAAGGCGAGCGGGATCGACTGGTTCCTGCCGCACCTGTCGTCGCATTACTTCGAACAACCGGCGTACGAGTGCCTGGAAGCCGTCGGCTTGCCCATTCCGCGCGAGCGCTGGTTCAGCAACCTGGCGCACAAGGGCAACACCGGCGCGGCCTCGCCTTTCATCATGCTCGACGAGTTGTTCCGGTCGGGCCGTGTGCGCAAGGGGCACAAGCTGTTGATGTTCGTGCCCGAGAGCGGTCGCTTTTCCTGCGGCTTCGTGCACATGGAGGCGGTATGAACGTCGACGCCGTTCCGCAAGAGGGCAACGCGACGCTCGACGGGCATCGCAAGCTCATGTATGCGCGCGACGCCGCGGGCCACTGCGTCACGGTCGGCTCGCGCGGCTGGGAGGCCGAGGAAATCGTCACCACGCATGCGGTCGATGCGCTCGTTGCGCAGGCGGAGGATGCGCGCGCACGCGTGCTGGCGGGCACCGCATCAACGCTCGAATACTGGATGTACGAACGCCGCATGGACGTGGCGCTGCTGTCGCAGACCAGTGGCTTCTGGCAGTGGCGCGTGCGGCGTCACTTGCAGCCGCGCGCTTTCGCCCAGCTTTCCGCCGCTCAACTGTCGCGCTATGCGAATGCGCTGGGCCTGTCGGTCCAGGCGCTCCAACGACTGCCATGAAGTTCGAACACCAGCACGCCGCGCACTGCGAAAGCGGCGTCATCTCCAACATGCTTCGCCATCACGGCGTTCCGATGACGGAGAGCCTTGCCTTCGGTCTGTCGTCGGCGCTGACCTTCGCGTACTTTCCCTTCATCAAGCTGTCGGGGCTGCCGCTCATTTCGTTCCGCATGCCGCCCAAGGCCATCATCAAGGGCATGCTGGCGCCACTGGCCGCGCGCTTTCGCTTCGAGACCTTCAGCAGCCCGCAGGCGGGGCAGGCGCGGCTCGATGCCTTGCTGGCCGAAGGGCAACTGGTCGGCTTGCAGACCTCGGTGTACTGGCTGCCGTACTTTCCGCCGCAGATGCGCTTTCACTTCAACGCGCACAATCTGCTGATCTACGGCAAGGAGGGCGACGACTACCTGGTCAGCGACCCGGTGTTCGAAACGCCGATGCGCTGCGCCAGCGCGGACCTTTCGCGCGCACGCTTCGCCAAGGGCGTGCTGGCACCCAAGGGGCTGCTGTACTACCCGCAAGCCATCGAGCGCAAGACCATCGATGCGCAGGCCGTGCGCAAGGCCATTCGCAAGACCGTGCGCACCATGCAGGCGCCGGTGCCCCTCATCGGCGTGCGGGGCATGCGCACGCTGTCCAACAAGCTGACGCGCCTGCCGACGGGCGACGCGCACACGGTCGCCTGGATCGGCCACATGGTGCGCATGCAGGAAGAGATCGGCACCGGCGGCGCGGGCTTTCGTTTCATCTACGCGGCCTTCCTGGAGGAAGCCGCGCAACTCGCGGCCATGCCGGAGCTGGGCGCGTTTTCGGCGCGGCTGACCGACATCGGCGACGGCTGGCGCGGCTACGCCCTCAAGGCGGCGCGCATGGTCAAGGGGCGCGAGGCCGTCGACCCGCCGGCGCTGGCCGACATGCTGCGCGGCCAGGCCGACCAGGAAGATGCTTTCTTTCGCGACCTGAAGCGCGCCGTCGTGTAGGCCACGCATGCTGGCGCTGGAACATCTGAGCTACCGCTACCCCGGTGCCGCGCAAGCTGCGCTGGACGACGTGTCGCTGACGGCGCAACGCGGCAGCGTGCTCGGACTGCTGGGCCCGAACGGTGCCGGCAAGACCACGCTGATTTCGCACGTGTCGGGCGCGCTGGCTGTGCAGTCCGGCCGCGTGGCGGTGGACGGCGAGCCCTTGCTGGCCATGCGTGCGCGCATGCCCACGCGAATTGCCGTGGCGCCACAGGAATACGCGTTCTATCCCATGCTCACGGTGGCTGAAAACCTCGCGTGCTTTGCATCGGCCGGCCGACTGACTGGTGCGCGCAAGCAAACGCGCATCGCTGCATGCATGCGCTTTGCGCAGATCGAAGCCTTTGCGTCGATCCGGGCGGAGCGCCTGTCGGGCGGATTGAAGCGGCGGCTCAACCTTGCGATTGCCCTGCTGCCGGAGCCCGAACTGCTCCTGTTCGACGAGCCCACCGTGGGGGTCGATCCTCAATCGCGCGCCTTCGTGCTCGACGCCATCAAGACGCTGGCGGCCGAAGGCGCGGCGGTGATCTATGCAACGCATTACATGGAAGAGGTCGAGGCCATCGCGGACCGTGTCGCGATCCTGGACAACGGCCGGGTGCTGCGCAACGGCACGCTGGAGGCGTTGTTGTCCGAAGGCGCAATGGTCCTGACGGTGCGCGGCGACGGCGTGGACGCGGCACTTCTCGCGCGCTTCGGCGCCGTGGAAAAGGGGCCGGACCATTGGCGCGTGCGACTGGCCGACGATGCACGCCCGGCCGAGGTGCTGGCCGCGCTCGACGCTTCCGGCGCGTCGGTGCGGCAGGCCGAGTTCGGCCGCTACAACCTGGAGCAGCTCTTCATGGCGCTGACCCGTCGCTCGCTGCGCGATACCTGAAGTCGAACGACGATGCTCATCGCGCTCATCAAGAAGGAACTCATTGCCCTCGGGCGCGACCTGCACGGACTGGCCGCCTTGTTCCTCATGCCGGTGATCTTCATCGTGGTGATGTCGCTGGCGCTCAAGGACTACTACAACCCGCCGATGGCGGCGTTGCACTACGCGGTGGACCCGCAGGACCACGGCGCCCCTGCGCAACTGGTGCTCGCTGCGTGGAAGAACGCCCACGGCGCGCCCCGGCCGCTGCCGACCGACTGGCGAGCGCAACTGCTCAACGGCCAACTCAAGTACGTGATCGTGCTGCAGCCCGGCTTGTCCGATGCATTGGACGCAAACGCCCTGCCCACGCAAGCGCGCATGCAATTGCTGGCCGAGCCCGGCATCGACGGCAACCTGTTCAACGCGCTGCGTGCCGAGTTGGTGGGTGCGGCCGGCGAGGTCAAGGGACGCCTCGAATTCACCGTGGCAGGCGGCCCGCCGCCGCCACCTGGTGCGTCGATGACCGCGTTGGTTCAGGCCGAGCGCTTTGCCCCCAGCGGCCCCCGGCCGACCGCCGTGCAGCAGAGCGTGCCGGCCTGGCTGGTGTTCGGCATGTTCTTCGTGGTCGCGTCGATGTCCAGCCTCTTCATCCAGGAGCGCGCCAGCGGCACGCTGGGGCGCCTCCACAGCTTGGGCGTGTCGACCGGGATGCTGCTGGTTTCCAAGGCCCTGCCATACCTGGGCGTCAACGCCTTGCAAGCCGCGTTGATGCTGGCCGTGGGCGTGTGGCTGATGCCGCTGCTCGGTGGCGACGCCTTGTCGCTTGCAGGCATCCATTGGGGGGCACTGTGCGCGGCGCTGGCCGCGATCAGCATGGCGGCGGTCAGCCTGTCATTGGCACTGGCCTGCGCGGTCCGCACGCACGCACAGGCGGCGACGGTCGGCCCGATCGTCAACGTGCTGATGGCGGCGGTCGGCGGCATCATGGTGCCAAAGTTCGTGATGCCCGTGTTCATGCAACGCGTGGCCGAGTGGTCCCCGATGAGTTGGGGGCTTGAGGCGCTGCTCACCGCAGTGTTGCGCGGCGGCGGCCTGGCGGCCATGCTGCCGGACATCATTCGGCTTGTCGTTTTTTCCGCAGTCATGCTCGCGCTGGCCGCCTTGTTGTTTCAAAGACGTGCTGCAGCATGAACGAGCCCCTCTCACTACCTCACCTGATCGCCGAGCTGAAGGCGCTGGTGCTGGACGCCGTGGAAAAACCCGCACCCGAAGGAGGCCTCGGCGACGACGAGCCCCTGTTCGGCCCCGAGGCACGACTCGACCTCGACTCTCTCGACGCGCTCCAGGTGTCGATGGCGATCCAGAAGCGCTACGGCGTGCGCATGCCCGACAGCAAGGAGACGCGGCGCGCGCTGGTGTCCATTGCGCATCTGGCGGAGCATTTGAGCGCTGGACGGGCATGAGCATGAGCGCCGCGCTGGGCCGCCCCAAGCAAGCTCGCACCCCCTCGGGGGGCAGCGAGGACACGAAGTGCCGAGCGTGGGGGCCATGAACTTTCCGGTGTATGTGGCGGGCACTGGCCTGGCTTGCGCACTCGGCCGCGACTTGCCGGCGTCGCTGGCGGCTTTGCGTCACGGCGGTGTTTCGCCAACACGCATCACGGTGGCTGAAGGCTTCACCTGGCCGGTGTTCGAACTGCCGCACGACGAAGGCGACTGGTTGCAGCGATTGCGTCGCACGGTGCGCGATGTGGTTGCGCAATGCGCCTTGCCCGACGACGCGGCAACTTCGGGCATGCCACTGTTCGTCGCGTCCTCCTCGCTCGACGTGGGCTACGAAGAAGAGGTCCATTGCTTCGCCGGCGATGTGCAAACCTTTGGCGATGTGGTGGCCGAAGCGATTGGCTGGCGCGGCCCGGTGTTCACCGTGTCGACGGCGTGCACGTCGGCCGTCAATGCGATGCTGGCCGCGGCGGACTTGATCCGCTGTGGCGCTGCGGCGCAGGCGCTGGTGCTGGGCGTCGAGTTCCGCAACCGTCTCACGCTGGCCGGTTTCGGCGGCATGCAGTTGCTGTCGCCGGAACGCGCACTGCCTTTCGGCGCGGAACGAAACGGACTGGTTCTTGGCGAGGCCGTGGCCGGCGTGGTGCTGAGCGCCACAAAAGCGCGTTGGCGCCTGGCCGGCGGTGCCAATGTGGTGGGCGGTGCCACGCCGACCGGCGCCGACATGGATGCTGTCGTCGCCGTGTGCCAAGCCGCGCTGCTCCAGGGGGGCCTGCGCGTGCAAGACATCGACCTCATCAAGCCGCAAGCCGCAGGAAGCCCCGGCAACGACGCCATCGAAGCCGCCGCGTTACGCCAGTTGTGGTCCGAGATGCCGCCAATGGTCGCGCTCAAGCAGTGGATCGGTCACACGCTCGGCGCTGCGGGCGCGGCGGAACTCGTGCTGCTCACGGCGTGCATCGAAACAGGCACATGGCCGGCCGCGGATCACGCGCTGGATTCAGCATTGGACGTAGCGCTATGCAATCGGGCGCCGGCGCGACTGCGGCACATCCTCTTCAATGCCATCGGCTTTGGCGGCGGGCATGCGGCGCTGGTGCTGGAAGACTGCGGCGGATGACAAACGGCGAGGCCGAATCCATTCTTGACGGCTGGCGGCTTGTCGCGCATGTCGTGGCCGACCCGCCGCCTCCCGGTTGGCGCGAAGCCTTGGCCGCGCGGCTCGGTGCGCGACCCCGCCGCATCGGTGTGTGGGCCGAGTTGGCGCTGCACGGCGCGTGGCAGTGCCTGGACGCGGCGGGCGAGGCTGCGCTGCCTCCGGGTGCCCGTCTGCGGGTGGCAAGCCTGAGTGGCCCGCAAAGTGCCACGCGTTCCAGCCTGGTGCAACTGCGCAGCGGCCTGCCGATGCCTTTCGAATTCATGCAAAGCCAGCCGGGCCTGATGCTCGCCGCGTTGGCCAAGGGGCTGGCGTGGCAGGGCGACGCGAGCTTCATGGTGTGCCGCGACAGGCCATTGCTGATGCGCGCGGCCTTGCACGGTGCGGGCCCGGACGGTCTGCTGCTGGGCTGGATCGAACAAGAAGGCGATGCCCTTCGCAGCGAGTGGTGGCGCTGCGTACCTTAACGCCTCCCGAGGCTGCGCGCACTTCGTGTTGCTCCGCCACCCCCACCGGGGGCAACACCGGCGGCCCGGAGCTTGTTGCTCGCCCCCAGGCTCCGTGCACTTCGTGTCACTTCGTCAACTCCCTGCCGGGGCCAGTAGCAGCGGCCCGGCAAAGCCGGCTCCGCGATGCTCCCGGTGAAGACCGCCCTCCACGGAGATTGGGTCAGTTCAGGAGGCGCTCGGGATTCGCGTCCAGCTTGGCGAGCGCTTCACGCGTCGCGCGGACGGTCAGGGTTTCTTCTTCGGCAGGAACGAGCAGGCCGGCCTGCAGGTAGGACGCGAGGCGGCCGGCCTGGATCAGGAAGCTGCGGCCGTCGGCGGAAGCAAAGAGGTGCAATTGCTTGCGGTCGCTGCGCCAGACGAACTGCACCTGCGTCACCCGGCTGTTGTGGTCGAGCATGAACCAGTTGCCCACTTGCAGGTCGTGCGCCCAGGCCAGCATTTCCTCGCTGACCTTGTTGCCCGTGTCGGGCACCACCTCGATCGACGAGGCGTCGACGCCCAGCAGCAGTTCGATGCTCGCCGCGTCCAGCGGCAGGTCGCTGGCGCCGCCTTCATCGGTCACGAAGTCTTCGAGGTTGGCCAGTCGCTTGGCCATGGCCTCGATCTGCGCCGCCGGAATGGCGTCGGTCTTGGACATGAAAGCGTCGGCCAGCGTTTCGCCGATGATCTTGATGTGCGTTTCCTGCGGCTCGCCGTTGATGCCCAGCAGCGTCATGCCCTGGCGCAAGCGTTGCAGCAGATTGGGCAGGTCCTGGATCACGCGCGTGCGGTCGTTGCGATTGGGTTTGGCGCTTGCGGCCCACACCAGATCGGCAGCAGCGCGCTTGAGCGTGACGGTTTGCTGGTCCTGCGCGCCGTAGCGCAGCGCGGCCAGCGCCAGCACTTCGGCCCACACCTTGAACAGGAACTCGCGGATTTCCTCGCGCACCGGAATGTCGTTGAGCATCTTGCGAAGCTCGATGGTGTACTGGATCGCCATCGTCTCCTTCTGCTCGACCTGCTGCGCCACGCTCATGAGGCGCTGCGTCGCGTCGCTCTGCGTGAGGTACTTGGACAGGAAGGCGACGAACTCGTCGAACACCAGCTTGAATACGCGCTGACCGGTTTCCGGATATTGCTCGATGACCTGCACCACGCGGCGAATTTCCGCCTCGAGCGCGCTGCCGGATATGGCGGCCGCATCGAAGCCCATCACGCACGAACCCATGCGATCGATGAGCATGCGGGCGGGATGCTGCAAGGTGCCGAAGAACTCCGGTTCAGCGATTGCCACGCGCAGCACCGGCATCTGCAGGCGCGCAAACCACACGCGCGCCGAGAATGGAATGCGCTCCTCGGCCAGGATGGCCTGGAACATCAGCGCCACGATCTCGACCGTGGCCTTGTCGGCCGTGGTCGGCGCCTTTTTCTTGAGGTCGGCCGTGCGACGGCGCAGGTCGACAGCCGATTGCTGGATGGCGGTCGCCTCGTCGCCGACGATGTATTGCGACGCCGCCACCTGATAAGCCACTTCCGCATCCATGATGGCCTGCACGAAGGCGGGCGAACCGCCACCGCGCATGCTGCCGGCCACGCCACCCGCGCCACCGCCGCCATGTCCGCCGCCCGCGACACCGAAGCCACCACTGCCGGCAGCGTCGACGCCAATGCGCGCGGTCACGAAGCGCTTGAGATTCGTCAGGACACCCTGCGCGCGTTGGCGCGCGACCACGAAGGGCGAGCTTCCAAGGGCGAAGAACTCGCTGCCCGGGATGCCGCGAGTGCCCGCACCACCGTTGCCGCCGGAACCGCCTCCGCCGTATCCACCGCCACCCCCGGCACCACCGCCGACGACTCCTGCGCCACCACCGCCATCGCCACCGCGCCCACCGGCAGATGTCAAGCCGATGGCCGCCGGTGCAAAACCACCGGGAATCGAACCGTCGGCGGCCACGCCGCGCACGCCCACCCCGCCTGCTGCACCACCCCCGGTGCCGAACTGCATGGGCGCGGAAGAAGGCGCGCCGTGTGCGCGCTTGACGAAGCCCTTGAGGTCAATCTCGGGCATCACGCCCTTGCTGATCAGGAAGGCGTTGGCGTCCTTGTAGGCCGCGAGAATGGCATCGAGGATGCGGTTCTGGACGACTTCCTGGACCTTGGTCCACATGGGTCGGGTCAGGCCGGCCGCCAGCCACTGGTCGACCAGCAGGCGCGACAGCACTTCGGGGCGCAGCACGTCCTTGCTGCTCAACTCGCTCACGCCCTCCAGGTGCTGCATGCGCAGGCGCAGGTCGTTGAGTTCGAAGCTCGCCTTGTCCTGGATCACCAGCGCCAGGCGCGACGACAGGATGTTGTTCTCGACCACCTCGTCGCCGATGAGCTCGAGGTTGGAGATGGAGTTGTGAGAGGTGTTGTGGGCGGATTGCGCGACCGTCAGCGCCTTGCGCCAGCCCGATTGCGCCAGCGTGACCCAACGCGACTCCTGCTCGCGAAATGCCACGAAGTCGTCACGGTTCTGGTACATCTCCCGCGCGTTGCCGGTCTGCGCGGCGAGCGAGCTCAGGCGCTCGCGGATGGCGAGCGCGGTCGGTGCAATCACGCCTTCGGTCGCCGCAACGAAGCGCTCACGCGTTTCGCGTGCCAGCTGAAGGGACGATGCGTGAGAACGCTCTGGGCTCATTTGGGGTCAGGAACGCAAAAACTGTGCGCAGTGGCGAGCTTGCCTTGTGAAATGTATCCGCACAAGTGTTGCGGCATGCTCGGCAACCCCAACGTCGCGCGGGCCCGTCAAACAACGGCGCCGGAGTTCGGATCGTCCGGGTCGCCGTCTCGCTTTACGGGACCCTTGATCAGGTCTTCACGCTTGACGCCCAGCCACATGGCGATGGCCGCGGCCACGAAAGCCGACGAGTAGATGCCGAAGCAGATGCCGATGGTCAGGGCCAGCGCAAAGTAGTGCAGCGTCGGGCCGCCGAAGAAGAACATCGACAGCACCACCAGCTGCGTACAGCCGTGGGTGATGATGGTCCGGCTGATGGTCGAGGTGATCGCGTTGTCGATGATCTCGTGCGTGTTCAGCTTGCGGTAGCGCCGGAAGTTCTCGCGCACGCGGTCGAAGATCACGACCGACTCGTTCACCGAATAGCCCAGCACCGCCAGCACCGCCGCCAGCACCGCCAGCGAGAACTCCCACTGGAAGAAGGCGAAGAAGCCCAGGATGATGACCACGTCGTGCATGTTGGCCAGCACGGTGGCCAGGGCGAACTTCCATTCGAAGCGGAAGGCCAGGTAGATCATGATGCCGACCACCACCATGCCCAGGGCCTTGAGCCCGTTGGTGGTGAGTTCGTCGCCCACCTGCGGGCCGACGAATTCGTTGCGCCGCAGCGTGACGCTCGGGTCGACCGTCTTGAGCGCCTCGATGACCTGGTCGCTTTGCTGCGACGAGCTCACGCCCTTCTTGGCGGGCAGGCGGATCATCACGTCGCGCGAGGTGCCGAAGTTCTGCACCTGCACGTCCTGGAAGCCCGCCTTGCCGATGGCCTCGCGCACCTTGCCGAGATCGGCCGACTGCTGGTAGCTCACCTCCATGACGGTGCCGCCCGTGAACTCGACCGACAGGTGCAAACCGCGCGAGAACAGGAAGAAGACCGCCAGGGCGAAGGTGATGAACGAAATGGCGTTCAGCACCAGCGCGTGGCGCATGAACGGAATGGTGCGATGAATACGAAAGAATTCCATGGCGTGTTCTTTTCCTTACTTACCGCCGGCGACAGCGCCGTCCGTTGCCGGACGCCACACCGTGCCGATCGACACGCTCTTGAGCTTCTTCTTGCGTCCGTACCAGAAGTTCACCAGCCCGCGCGAGAAGAACACGGCCGAGAACATCGAGGTCACGATGCCGATGCAATGCACCACGGCAAAACCGCGGATCGGGCCCGAGCCGAAGGCCAGCAGGGCAATGCCGGCAATCAGCGTGGTCACGTTCGAGTCGAGAATCGTGGCCCACGCGCGCTCGTAGCCCGCGTTGATGGCCGCCTGCGGCGCCGCGCCATTTCGCAACTCTTCGCGCACGCGCTCGTTGATGAGCACGTTGGAATCGATGGCAACGCCGATGGCCAGCGCCATGGCGGCGATACCCGGCAAGGTCAGCGTGGCCTGCAGCATCGACAGCACGGCGATGAGCAGCAGCAGGTTCACCGCCAGCGCGATGGCCGAGAACACGCCGAAGAGCGCGTAGTAGAGGCACATGAAGACCACGATGGCCGCGAAGCCCCAGGCCACGCTGTGGAAGCCCTTGGTGATGTTGTCGGCCCCCAGGCTCGGGCCGATGGTGCTTTCCTCGATGATTTCCATTGGCGCGGCGAGCGAGCCCGAACGCAGCAGCAAGGCCAGGTCGTTGGCCTCGATGACGGTCATGGAACCGGAAATCTGGAAGCGGTTGCCCAGTTCGCCGTTGATCGACGGGGCCGTGAGCACTTCGCCCTTGCCCTTTTCGAAGATCAACATCGCCATGCGCTTGCGGAAGTTCTCGCGGCTGACGTCGCGCATGATGCGCCCGCCCTTGGCGTCCATGGTCAGGTCGACCTTGGGCTGCTGGGTCTGCGAATCGAAGCCGGGTTGCGCGTCGGTCAGGTTCTCGCCGGTGACCAGCACCTGCTTCTTGACGATGACAGGACGGCCTTGGCGGTCCAGGAATTTCTCGGAGCCGAAAGGCACCGGGCCCGTGCCCATTTCGGCGGCGCGGCCTTCGGCCGTTTCGTCGACCATGCGCATTTCGAGCGTGGCGGTGCGGCCCAGGATGTCCTTGGCCTTGGCCGTGTCCTGCACGCCGGGCAGCTCGACCACGATGCGGTCGATGCCCTGCTGCTGGATCACCGGCTCGGCCACGCCGAGTTCGTTGATCCGGTTGTGCAGGGTGGTGATGTTCTGCTTGAGGGCAGCGTCCTGCAGGCGGCGCGCGGCCTCGGGCTTGATGGTGGCAACGATCTTGCCGTCAGCCCCGTTCTGCGTGGCGACGGCGGCCAGATCCGGGAACTGGTCCCGGATGATGTTGGTCGCGCCCTGGAGGCTCTCCGGATCGCGGAAGCTCACTTCGATGGCCTGGCCGTTGCGGCTCACGACGCCGCGGATGGTCTTGTCGCGCAGGGCTGCGCGCACGTCGCCGGCAAAGGTCTCGGCCTTCTTGTCGATGGCGCCCTTCATGTCGACCTGCAGCATGAAGTGCACACCGCCGCGCAAATCGAGACCGAGGTACATCGGAAACGCGTGCAGCGACGACAGCCATGCCGGTGAACGCGACACCAGGTTCAGCGCCACCACATAAGGCGGATCGCTGGGATCGGGCACCAGCGCGTGCTGCACCACGTCGCGCGCCTTGAGCTGGTCGTCGGTGGTGGTGAAGCGCACGCGCAGCGACGTGGCGTCGCGCGTGACCATGTCGGGCGAGAGATTCGCCGCCTTGAGCGCGGCCTCGACGCGATCCTGCGTGGTGGCGTCGAGCTTGGCGGTCGATTTGGCGGTCGACACCTGCACTGCAGGCGCTTCGCCGAAGAAATTGGGCAGGGCGTAGATGAGCCCCACGAGCAGCACGATCACGATGATCGCGTACTTCCAGACCGGGTAACGGTTCATGATCGCGCTTATGTTGCGGCCAAGGCCGCCAGACAGAGAGGAACTAAGGGATTACTTGACGGTGCCCTTGGGCAGCACCTGAACCACGGCGCTGCGCTGCATGCGCACGTTGACGCCGTTGGCAATTTCAAGAGTCAGGTACTGGTCACCGAGTTCCGAGATCTTGCCCAGCACGCCACCCGCCGTGGCCACTTCGTCGCCCTTGGCCAGTGCCGCGAGCATGTTTCGGGCTTCCTTCTGGCGCTTCATCTGTGGGCGGATCATCACGAAATACAGCACCACGAACATCAGCACCAGCGGCAGCATGCTGCCGAGGGAAGACATCATGTCACCGCCAGCAGCGGCCGGAGCGGTTTGAGCGTAAGCAGAGGAAATGAACAAGGGAGTTCTCCAACAGGGGGAAGACAGGTCGCAGGCTTGGCCCGCACACTGGCGGCCACGGGACGTGGCCACGCGGCGCGGACTTGGGCCGCGCACAACACCGCGCATTGTATTGCGCGGGGTCTGCCCTGCCGGGGGCTAACCCGCCGAGGTGGGCGGGGTTTTCACGGGGCATACGCCAGAGCACCCGGATGCGGATCATTCGATGGGGTTTGGACGCAATGCAGGCGCCCGGAGTGAAGAGTCCATGCCTTGTCCGCCCAGCCTTTCGGGCTGAGCGTTCCACTCACCGACAATCTTGATTCACAAGACGCCTGAAACCAAAGCAGCCCAACGGTCGACCAGCTGGCCGACGCAAGCGTGCTCCTGGAGCGCATTCGCACCGAGCCGTGGCAGGCGGGGCCCGCGACGGGCGAGGCCACAAGGCAATGAAGTTCAAGGAAACGCAATGACAAAGGGCAGGACGACAACGAATTCAAGGCCGGACGGTCTGCCCGCGACCGGCACAGCCGTGCCCGCAACCTTGCTCGCCGACCTGCGCACGCTGATCAGCGACGCCCGGCACCGGGTTACCGCAGCCGTCAACGCCGGCTTGACCGCACTCTATTGGCATGTGGGCAAACGCATCCGGGACGAAGTCCTGGGGCAGGCCCGTGCAGACTATGGGGAGGCCATTGTCGCCACGCTGTCGCGACAATTGGTGCTGGAGTTCGGGCGCGGCTTCGAGGCCAAAAACGTACACCGCATGGTGCAGTTTGCCGAGGCGTTCCCGGACGAACAGATTGTCGCCACGCTGTGGCGACAATTGACCTGGTCGCACTTTCGCGCGTTGCTGCCACTCAAGAAGCCGCTGCAACGCGAGTTCTACGCCGAGATGTGCCGTATCGAGGGCTGGAGCGTTCGCGCCCTGAATGAGCGCATCGACTCCATGCTCTATGAGCGCACCGCACTCTCCCGCAAGCCAGAGGCGCGGGCTGAAGAAGAATTGGTTGACCTGCGCGCCAAGGGGACGCTGAGCCCGGCCCTGGTTCTCAAGGACCCTTACTTGCTCGATTTCCTCGGCTTGAGATCGCTACCTCGAGAAGGGACTGGAAGACGCCATCCTGCGGGAGCTTGAATACTTCTTGCTGGAACTGGGTGCTGGCTTTTCGTTCATCGCCCGGCAAAAGCGCATCCAGCTTGACGGGGACGACTTCTACATCGACTTGCTTTTCTTCAATCGCCTGCTCAAGCGGCTGGTGGTCGTCGAGCTCAAGCTGGGACGCTTCAAGCACGCCTACAAGAGCCAAATGGAGTTGTACCTGCGCTGGCTCGACAAATACGAGCGCGCGCCCGGCGAGTTGCCGCCACTTGGCATCATCCTTTGCGCCGAAAAGAATGACGAGCAGATCGAGCTGCTGGAACTGGGTGCCTCGGGCATTCACGTGGCCGAATACCTGACAGTGCTGCCATCACGCGAAGCCTTGCACGAGCGCTTGCAAGCCGCAATCGAAAACGCTCGGGCGCGTCTGCCGCGTGCGGATCCGGATGAAGCCGCCTGACGTCCTTCAG
Organism: Variovorax brevis; assembly: GCF_030317105.1. GTDB lineage: Bacteria > Pseudomonadota > Gammaproteobacteria > Burkholderiales > Burkholderiaceae_C > Variovorax > Variovorax brevis. Next base: position 131,954 of record NZ_JASZYG010000008.1, on the reverse strand, counting down.
CGGGACATCATCGATCACCGGGAGGCCGCGCGGGCCTCGTTCAGGGATCTGGCGACGGGACTTGCGCGCTGAATCCAGACTCAGGCGACGGCCCGCTCCGCCCCCGGATTGCGCCACTTCGCCATCAAATCATTCCAGCGAATACGCGCAGCCGCCACATTGCGCTCCTTGACGTGCCCGTAGCCGCGGATCTGCTCCGGCAGGCTTGCGATTTCCAGTGCGGTGGTGTGGTTGGCGGCGTTCAGTCCGCGCAGCACTTCCTCGATGCTGGCGCGGTATTCGCCGATCAAGGCACGTTCCATCTTGCGTTCTTCCGTCCGGCCGAAGATGTCCAGCGCCGTGCCGCGCAGGCCCTTGAGCTTGGCCAGGAAGCGGAAGCCGGTCAGCATCGCCGGGCCGAATTTCTGCTTTTGCAACTCGCCCTTGGCATTGCGCTTGGCGATGATGGGCGGGGCGAGGTGGTAGTTGAGCTTGAAGTCCTTGCCCATCTCGCCCTCGAACATGCCTTCCACGCGCGAGAGGAAAGCGGTGTCGGTGTGCAGGCGGGCGACTTCGTATTCGTCCTTGTACGCCATCAGCTTGAACAGGTAGCGTGCAACCGCCTCCGTCAGGCTCGACTTGCCGGTGGCCTCGGCTTCCGCCTTTTGCACCGTGCCGACGAAGGCGCGGTATTGATCGGCGTAGGCGGCGTTCTGGTAGCCGGTCAGGAACTCGACCCGGCGCGTGACCAGGCTTTCGACCGTCTCACGCTTCTTGAACTCGATCACCTGGCCGGGGGTCACCAGCTTTTGCACCGCGGCCAAGTTGGCGGCGGCGCGGCGGCCCCATTCGAAGGCGGTCTTGTTGTTCTCGATCGCGACGGCGTTCAGCTCGATGGCACGCATCAGCGACTCGTGCTCCAGCGGTACCCAGCCCTTTTGCCAAGCGTAGCCCAGGATCATCGGGTTGACGTAGATGGTGTCGCCCATCAATGCGGCGGCAAAGGCGTCCGCGTCGAAGGTGCCCAGGGCGTCGACGCCGACCGCTTGTGCGATCTCGGAGGCGCACGAATCCTGCGGGTTCTGCCAGTTGGCGTTGCGCACGAAGGCTGCCGTGGGGGCGCCGTGCGTGTTCAGCGCCACATGCGTGCGGCCTTCGCGCATGCGCGTCAGCGTTTCGTAGTTGACGGCCACGAGCGGATCGCAGGCCAGGATCAGGTCGGCGGCCGCCGTGCCCACGCGGGTGGTGCGGATGTCGTTCTGCGTGTCGCCGATGAGCACGTGGCTCCAGGTCGCGCCACCCTTTTGCGCCAGCCCCGCCGCGTCCTGCGTGACGATGCCCTTGCCCTCGATGTGCGCAGCCATGCCCAGCAACTGGCCGATGGTGATGACGCCGGTGCCGCCAACGCCCGCAACGACGATGCCCCAGACCTGTCCCGCCGCCAGCACGGGCAGGGTAGGCTCGGCCACCGCGCCGAATTCGACCGGCGTCGCGGCTTTGGCCTTGGCCTTCTTCTTGAGCGTGCTGCCTTCGACGGTGACGAAGCTCGGGCAGAAGCCCTTCAGGCAGCTCGTGTCCTTGTTGCAGGTGCTCTGGTTGATGGTGCGCTTGCGTCCAAATTCGGTTTCCAGCGGCTCGACGGACAAGCAGTTGCTCTTCACGCTGCAGTCGCCGCAACCTTCGCACACGAGATCATTGATGACCACGCGCACCGCCGGATCGACGGCCGTGCCCCGCTTGCGGCGGCGGCGCTTCTCGGTCGCGCAGGTCTGGTCGTAGATGATGGCCGTGGTGCCCTGGATCTCGCGGAACTCGCGCTGGATCGTGTCGAGCTCGTCGCGGTGGCGCACAGCGACGTTGTCTCCCGGGATCTTCACGCCCTCGTACTTCTCCGGCTCGTCCGTGACGACGATGACTTTCTTCGCGCCTTCGGCATGGAGGCTCTCGGCGATCTGGATCACCGAATGGCCTTCAGGCCGCTCACCGACCTGCTGGCCGCCCGTCATCGCGACGGCGTCGTTGTAGAGGATCTTGTAGGTGATGTTCACGCCCGCGGCGATGCTCTGGCGGATCGCCAGAAGGCCGCTGTGGAAATAGGTGCCGTCGCCCAGGTTGGCGAAGATGTGCTGGTCGGTCGTGAAGGGTTGCTGGCCGACCCACGGCACGCCCTCGCCGCCCATCTGCGTGAAGCCGATGGTGGAACGGTCCATCCAGGTGGCCATGAAGTGGCAACCGATGCCGCCCATGGCGCGCGAGCCTTCCGGCACCACGGTGCTGGTGTTGTGCGGGCAGCCCGAGCAGAACCACGGCTGGCGAGCGTCGGTCACGCCGCCGGCCTGCAGCACTTCCATCGAGCGCTCCTTGGCTTCGAGGATGGCCATTTGCGCTTCGACGCGCGCAGTCATGTCGGCGCCTGCCGCGGCGAGGATGCCGGTCTTCTTCAGGCGCTGCACGATGGCCTTGGCGATCAGCGCGGGGTTCAGATCGGCGTTGGCGCGCAGCAGCGTGTTGGCCGTGGGATTGGGCATGGCCCATTCGCCGCCGCTGAAATCGCCTTCCGGCTCGGAGTACTTGCCCAGAACGTTCGGGCGCACGTCGGCGCGCCAGTTGTAGAGCTCTTCCTTGAGCTGGTATTCGATGACCTGGCGCTTTTCCTCGACCACGAGGATTTCCTGCAGGCCGGTCGCGAATTCGCGCGTGAGCTGCGCTTCGAGCGGCCACACCACGGCCACCTTGTGCACGCGAATGCCGAGTTGGCGGCAGGCGTCGTCGTCCAGACCCAGGTCGATGAGGGCCTGGCGCGTGTCGTTGTAGGCCTTGCCGCTGGCCATGATGCCGAAACGGTCGTTCGGGCCTTCGATGACGTTGTGGTTGAGCTTGTTGGCGCGGATGTACGCCAAGGCTGCATACCACTTGTAGTGCATCAGGCGCGCTTCCTGCTCCAGCGCGTGGTCGGGCCAGCGGATGTGCAGGCCGCCGGGCGGCATCTGGAAGTCGGTGGGGATGATGATCTCGACGCGCTCGGGGTCGATCATGGCCGTGGCGCTGGATTCGACGATTTCCTGGATCGTCTTCAACCCCGACCACACGCCCGAAAACCGGCTCATCGCGAAGGCGTGGATGCCCAGGTCCAGGATCTCCTGCACGTTGGTCGGGAAGAACACCGGCGAGCCGCAGGCCTTGAAGATGTGGTCGCTCTGGTGCGCGGCCGTCGAGCTCTTGGAGATGTGGTCGTCGCCCGCCACCGCGATCACGCCGCCGTACTCGGTGGTGCCCGCCATGTTGGCGTGCTTGAACACGTCCGAGCAGCGGTCCACGCCGGGGCCCTTGCCATACCAGATGCCGAAAACGCCGTCGAACTTGTTGGTGCCCTTGGGCGAGAAGCCCAGTTGCTGCGTGCCCCACAGCGCCGTGGCCGCGAGTTCTTCGTTCACGCCCGGCTGGAAGACGATGTTCTGCGCCTTCAGGAACTTGCTGGCCTTCCACAGCGCCTGGTCGTAGCCGCCCAGCGGGGAGCCGCGATAGCCGCTGATGAAACCGGCGGTATTCTTGCCCGCCGCCTGATCGCGCAGGCGCTGCAGCATGGGCAGCTTGACCAGCGCCTGGACGCCGCTCATGAAGGCCCGCCCATAGTCGAGCGAATATTTATCGTCGAGCGTGACGGTCTCAAGGGCCTTGCGAATGTGTTCTGGCAGTGGGGCGTTCATTTTTCCGGTCTCCGATTTGGCTGAGCCTCGTGGGCTGTGGCAGGGATCGTGTCTTGATCAGACACATTTCGCCATGAATTCACGCAAAGTGTATGCCTGCTCGGTTGATAGGTGTTTGCGTTCTTTGTTCCAAAATGGCACCATGACGAAAGAATCATGCTCAAGATAGGCTCTGATGGAAAGCATTGATAAGTTCGACTTGGCGATCCTGAAAGAACTGCAGGCCGACGCCCGCCTGACCAACGCAGAATTGGCGCAGCGGGTGGGCCTGTCCGCGGCCCCATGCTGGCGGCGAGTCCGCGCGCTGGAGGCCGGCGGCTACATCAAGGGATACCACGCCGAGATCGACCGGCACAAGATCGGACTGGGCGTGCTGGCCTTCGTGCGCGTCGACGCCGAGCGCGTTGCCGGCGAGCCGACCCGCAAGCTGGAGGATGCAATCCGCAAGCTGCCCGACGTGATCTCCTGCCACTACATCAGCGGCACCGGCACCTTCGAGTTGCAGGTGGTGGCGCAGGACCTGGACAGCTTCTCGAGCTTTGCGCGCCAGCACCTGATGAACCTGCCGAACGTCAAGGACCTGCACACCAGCTTCTCCCTGGGCGAGGTCAAGGCGAGCAGCGCGCTGCCGCTGACGCACATGTCGCCCAAGGGCTCGCGGACATAGGGACATAGAATTTCCCCGGCACCATGGCCATCACGACATCTGGGCTTCTCCCATTCATTGCGGTCTGCTGCGACGCGCTGGGTGTCACTGACGAGGCGAATGTCTCCGCACCGCGGAGACAAATGACTTCGGCAGGCCGGGTGCAAGGAATCTGATGCCCCCCATCTCCACTGAAGAAACCCCCGTCACGCCCACCCAGGCGCCGCGGCGCGTTGGCGCCCTCGAGCCGCTGGGCGTTCCCGTGTTCCGCATGCTCTGGACGACCTGGCTCATCGCCAACATCTGCATGTGGATGAACGATGTGGCGGCGGCGTGGATGATGACCTCGCTGACCTCCTCGCCCATCTGGGTGGCGCTGGTGCAGTCGGCTTCGACGCTGCCGGTGTTCCTGCTGGGCCTGCCCAGCGGCGCGCTGGCGGACATTCTTGACCGGCGGCGCTGGCTGGTCGCCACGCAGTTCTGGCTGGCGGGCACGGCCATCGTGCTGTGCACCGCCATTGCGCTGGACATCATCACGGCGCCCCTGCTGCTGGCGCTGACCTTTGCCAACGGCATCGGGCTGGCGCTGCGCTGGCCGGTGTTCTCGGCCATCGTGCCGGAACTGGTGGAGCGCACGCACCTGCCGGCCGCGCTCGGGCTCAACGGCATCGCCATGAACGCCTCGCGCATCATCGGGCCGCTGGTGGCCGGCGCCTTGATTGCGAGCGCGGGCAGCGTGTGGGTCTTTGGGCTCAACGCGGTGCTGTCGGTGGCGTCGGGCTTCGTGGTGCTGCGCTGGCGGCGCGAGCACACGCCGAATCCGCTGGGCCGCGAAAAGCTCATCAGCGCGATGCGGGTGGGCGTGCAGTTCGTGCGCCAGTCGCAGCGCATGCGCGCCGTGCTGTTGCGCGTCGCGATCTTTTTCCTGCATTCGACGGCGTTGCTGGCCCTGTTGCCGCTGCTCGCCCGTGGATTGCGCGACGGGGGCGCCGGCACCTTCACGCTGCTGCTGGCAGCCATGGGCTCGGGCGCGATCGTGGTGGTGCTGTTCCTTCCGCGGCTGCGCCAGGCGCTGGCACGCGATCAACTCGTGCTGGCGGGGGCGCTGGTGCAGGGCGCCGCCACGGCCGTGATGGCGGTGGCGCCCAACGCCTGGGTCGCCGTGCCGGCGATGTTCGCGGGCGGCATGGCGTGGATCACGACGGCCAACTCCCTTTCGGTGTCCGCGCAAATGGCCTTGCCCGACTGGGTGCGTGCGCGCGGCATGTCGATGTACCAGATGGGCATCATGGGATCGAGCGCCTTCGGCGCCGCGCTGTGGGGCCAGGTGGCCACGGTGACGTCGCTGCAAATCAGCCTCGGCCTGGCGGCAGCCAGCGGCGTGGTGCTGATGCTGCTGGCCCTGCGCTTCGTCAACGACGGGCCCGAGGAAGACGACGTGAGCCCCGCGCACGAAGGCTGGGCCGCCGGGCCGCCCGCGGTCGCGCCCGATGAAGAAGGGCGCGTGGTCATCACCATCGAATACATCATCGACCCGGCCAGAACGGCGTCCTTTTTCATCGTCATGGACCAGACGCGGCGGGTGCGCCTGAGCCAGGGCGCCATCGAATGGGCGCTGCTGCACGACATCACCGACCCCGGCCGCTACGTGGAGCAGATCGTCGACGAGTCGTGGACGGAGCACCTGCGCCGCTTCAGACGCGCCACCGCCGCCGACATCGCGCTGCGCGAACGGCGCCTGGCCTTTCACTTGGGCGAGGGGCTGCCAGTGGTGACGCGGTACATCGTTCGCCGCTGATTCTTTTACCAACCATCTGAATTTGACCGTCGCGCAAGCCTGGTGCGCGGCGGGTCAACGCGCGCTCCGCGCTGCTGCAAATAACGAAATCTTGCAATTTGAGCCAAGGATCACGGGTAATCACTAGGCACTCTTTTTTGACCATATGGATAATTTAGGCATCCCACCCCACAGGAATGAGGATTGCCAAGATGAATTCGGTCCGCCTGCGCAGCCGCTTCTGGTCTGACCTGACCAGCGAAGAGTTCTCCCGCCTTGACCGCTCCCGCCTGATCGCCGTCCTGCCGGTCGGCGCCACCGAGCAGCATGGTCCCCACCTGCCGATGTCGACCGACACCGCCACCATCGACGGCATGGTGCAGGCCTCCCTGCCGCACCTGCCGGACGACTTGCCGGTGCTCTTCCTGCCCACCGTCGCCTACGGCAAGAGCAACGAGCACTCGCGCTACCCCGGCACGCTCACCGTCTCTGCGACCACGCTCATTTCGCTGTGGAAGGACATCGGCGAGAGCGTCGCGCGCGCCGGCGTGAAAAAGCTCGTGCTCTATAACAGCCACGGCGGCCAGATGTCGGTGATGGACATCGTGGCGCGCGACCTGCGCGAAGCGCACGGCATGATGGTCGTGGCGGCCAACTGGTACACGCTGGGCCTGCCCGAAGGCCTGTTCACCGCGCACGAAGGCAAGCACGGCGTGCACGCCGGCGACCTCGAAAGCTCGGTGATGCTGCACCTGACGCCGGACTACGTGCGCAAGGAGAACTTCCGCAACTTCCACTCGATGACGGAAGACCTCGCGGCAGAAAACAAATTCCTGTCGATCACGCCCAGCGGCAAGCTGGGCTGGCAGATGCACGACATCAATCCGCAAGGCGCGGCCGGCGACGCCACGCGCGCCACGGCCGACAAGGGCGCCGCCGTGCTCGACCACGTCGGCCGCCGATTTGTCGACCTGCTGCAGGAAGTCGACCGCTTTTCGCTCGAACGCCTGGCCAACGAGCCGGCCTGGCACTGAACTCCGCCCCACCGGGAGCCATCATGGAAAGCAACACGCCATCCACCGCCCCGCTGGTCCGCCTGCGCAACGTCAGCAAGCGCTTTTCCAACGGAACGCTCGCACTGCAGGGCATGTCGCTCGACTGCGGCGAGCATGACTTCATCAGCTTCCTCGGGCCTTCGGGCTGCGGCAAGAGCACCGCGCTGCGGCTGATCGCGGGCCTCACCCGGATCAGTTCCGGCGAGATGGCCTGGTGCGGCGCGAACAGCGGCCAAGGCAAGAGCGACCGCGACCTCGGCTTCGTGTTCCAGGAGCCGACCTTGATGCCGTGGGCCAAGGTCTTCGACAACGTGTGGCTTCCCCTCAAGCTCACCGGCGTGAGCCGCGACGCCGCCGCGCCCGTGGTGCAACAGGTGCTCGAAATGGTGGGCCTGTCCCGCTTCGCCGACGTCTACCCGCGCGAGCTGTCCGGCGGCATGAAGATGCGCGTGTCGATTGCGCGCGCACTGGTCACGCGGCCACGCCTGCTGCTCATGGACGAGCCCTTTGCCGCACTGGACGAGATGACGCGCATCAAGCTCAACAACGACTTGCTCGCCATCTGGAAGGAGCATCGCTTCTCGGTCATCTTCGTGACGCACAGCGTCTACGAGTCGGTGTACCTGTCCAACCGCATCGTGGTGATGGCGGCACGTCCCGGCCGCGTCATCGACGAGATCCGGATCGACGAACCCTACCCCCGCGGCGAAGCCTTCCGCACCTCGAGCCGCTACAACGCGCATTGCACGGCGGTGTCGCAATCCCTGCACGGAGCCCTCCATGGCGTCGACATCGATCACTGACCCCACCACGCTCGCGGCCGTGCAGGACAACAACGCCCCCTCTGCCGCCGAACTGCAGGCGCGCGATGGCCGGCTGCGCCGCCGCGAATCGCTGATGCGCATCGCCGTGCCAGCCGCCGTGGTGGCCGGGCTGCTGCTGGTGTGGGAACTGCTGGTGCGCGTGAACAACGTGCCGCACTACATCATTCCCGCGCCTTCGCTGATCCTCTCGACGCTGTTCGAGAACTGGGAAACGCTCGCGCCGGCCCTGTGGTTCACCGTCAAGCTCACGCTGCTGGCGCTCGCGGCCGCCATCGTCGGCGGGGTGCTGCTGGCCGTGGCTTTTGCGCTGTTCAAGTGGGTGGAGATCGGCCTGTTTCCCATCGCCGTGATCCTGCAGGTGACGCCCATCGTGGCGATTGCGCCGCTGATCCTCATCTACGTTTCGAGCACCACGGCAGCACTGTTGTTGTGTGCATGGATCGTGGCGTTTTTTCCGATCCTCTCGAACACGGTCATCGGGCTCAAGAGCGCGGACAGCAACCTTCGCGACCTGTTCACGCTGTACAAGGCCTCGCCCTGGCAGACCTTCCGCTACCTGCTGGTGCCGAGCGCGCTGCCCTACTTCATGGCGGGCCTGAAGATCGCCGGTGGCCTGAGCCTGATCGGCGCCGTGGTGGCGGAGTTCACGGCCGGCACCGCAGGCCGGGAAACGGGCCTGGCCTCGCGCATTCTCGAATCGAGCTTCCGCACCGAGATTCCGATGATGTTCGCGGCCCTGCTGCTGGTCTCGCTGCTGGGCATCGCGATCTTCATCGTGTTCGCCGCCCTTTCGCGCATGGTCCTGGGCCACTGGCACGAAAGCGAAATGAAGAGGGAACGATGAACGCAGTCTTGATGGAACGCGAAGCGCCCGCGAAGGCGGTCGACTGGGACGCCGTGCGGCGCGACCTGCACGGTCTCAACCTCATCACGGCAGCGGGTTCGCGCAAGCAGTTGTCCAGGGACTTCTACTGGTACAGCCCCATCCTCACCGAACAACTCGCCGGTTGCGTCGCCGGCCTGGTGGTGAAGGTGTCGACCGAGGATGACGTTCGCCAGGTGGCCTCGGTGGCCGCCCGGTGGAAGCTGCCGCTCACCGTGCGCGCAGGCGGCACCGGCAACTACGGCCAGTGCGTGCCGCTCGAAGGCGGCATCGTGCTCGACGTGACGCCGATGAGCCGCGTGCTGGACATCGCCGACGGCCGCGTGCGCGTGCAAGCCGGCGCGCGCATGCACGACATCGAGATGGCCGTCGCCGAGACGGGCCAGGCCTTGCGCATGTGGCCCTCGACCTGGCACGTGGCATCCATCGGCGGCTTCATCGCAGGCGGTTTCGGCGGCATCGGATCGATTCGCCACGGCATCCTGCGCGACACCGGCAACCTGCTGCGCGCCCGCGTGATGACGGTGGAGCGCGAGCCGCGCATCATCGAACTGGAGGGCGACGAGATCCAGCAGGTGCACCATGCCTATGGCACCAACGGCGTGATCCTCGACGTCGAGCTTGCGCTGAGCCCCGCGGTCGAGTGGGTGCACTGCATCGCCCTTTTCGACACCTATCGGCGGGTGATGGATTTCGGCGTGGCGGCCTGCACGCCGTCCATCGACCTCTTCCTGCTCTCGGCGGTGGATGCGCGCTTCTCGCCCTACTACGCGAATCTTGGCGAGCACTTTCCGGCCGACCGCCACGCGATGTTCGCCATGGTGGCGCCCGGGTCGATGGCCGCGTTCCGCGCACTGGTCGCGGCGCATGGCGGGTCGATGTCGCTCGAAGGCACCGAGCCCGAGCTGCTGTCGCGCGGCCTGCCGCCCGCCTATGAATGCGCCTACAACCACACCACTCTGCAGGCGCTCAAGATCGATCGCACCTGGACCTACCTGCAGGTGGCCTACGCGCAGCCCTTCGACCCTGCCGTGGTCGACCGCCACATCGCCATCTTCGGTGACGACGTGCTGCAGCACCACGAGTTCGCGCGCGCGGGCGGCGAGTACGGCACCTTCTCGATCCTGCTGGTTCGCTGGAAGGGCGAGGCACATCAATACGAAGTGATGCGCGAGATCGAATCGCAAGGCGGCTGCCAGATCTTCAACCCGCACGTCGTGACCATCGAAGACGGCGGCATGAAGACCATCGACACGCAGCAGATCGATTTCAAGAAGCGCAGCGATCCCAACGGATTGATGAACCCCGGCAAGACCCGGGGCTGGACCGCCGACATGGCGCGCGACGCCTGACCCGAACCACACCACCAGACCCCGCACCCAAGGAACCCCGATGAGACTTCAAGCCCCCTTCATTGCCCGCGGCCTGATCGCCGCGCTGCTCGCCGGCACCGCCATCTCCGCACTGGCGCAGGACAAGGTCGTCATGGCCACCAACTGGCGCGCACAGCCCGGCCACGGCGGCTTCTACCAGGCGCTGGCCGACGGCACCTACAAGAAGTTCGGGCTGGACGTCGACATCCAGCAAGGCGGCCCGCAGGTCAACAACCGTCCGATGCTGCCGGCCGGCAAGGTCGATTTCCTGATGACCGGCAACATGCTGATGGCCTTCGACAACATCAAGCAGAAGGTGCCGACCGTCGTCGTGGCGGCTTATTTCCAGAAAGACCCGCAGGCCATCATTGCGCATCCCGGCCAGGGCTTCGATACCTTGGCCGACCTCGCCAAGGCCAAGACGGTGCTGCTGGCCAAGGACGGCCAGATCAGCTACTGGCAGTGGATGAAGAAGGCCTACAACATGCGCGACGAGCAGGTGCGTCCCTACAACTACAGCCTTTCGCAGTTCCTGGCCGACAAGCAAGCCGTTCAGCAGGCCTATGCCACCTCGGAGCCGCTGGCGGTCGAGAAGCAGGCGGGCTTCAAGCCGGTGGTGCTGTCGCTCGCCGACGCCGGCTGGTCGACCTACGGCATGGTGATCGAGACGCGTCAGGACCTGGTCAAGACCAAGCCCGACGTGGTCCGCCGTTTCGTCGAGGCCACCAACATCGGCTACTACAACTACCTGTACGGCGACCGCAAGGCGGCCGACGACCTCATCAAGAAGATCAACCCGGACATCAGCGACGATTACATCGGGAAGTCGATCCCGATCCTGCGCGCGCACATCGACATCGGCGACGCGGCGACGAAGGGCATTGGCGCCATGACCGACGCGCGCATGAAGGACTTCCACGACAAGGCGGTGTCGGCCGGCCTGTACAAGCCCACGGACTTCAACTACCAGGACGCGTACACGCTTCAGTTCGTCAACAAGGGCACCGGCCTGGACCTGCGCAAGACGCTCGCCAAGAACTGAGGCCGACGACGATGCTGGAGCGTACCCTCACCGTGCGCGTGGCGCGCATCGTGCGCGAGACGCCGGAGATCCTGTCTTTCGAGCTCGCCCATCCGTGGGGGCGCACGCTGCCCGGCTACGAGGCTGGCGCGCACATCGACGTGCAGATGCCCGGCGGCTTCTCGCGCCAGTATTCGCTGGCACGGGCACCTTCGGCCGACGCAAGTTCGTCGTACGTGATCGGCGTCAAGCGCGAACAGGCGAGCCGCGGCGGTTCGGCGTCGATGCACGAGCGAGTGGGAGAAGGCGACCTCCTCGCCATCAGCGCCCCGCGCAACACCTTTCCGGTTCGCGCCGAAGCCAGGCGGCACCTGCTGCTGGCGGGCGGCATCGGCATGACGCCGCTGCTGGCCATGGCGCAATCATTGGCTGCCCAGGGCGCGGACTTCACGCTGTGCCTGTTCGTGCGCAGCCGGGAGCACGTGGCCTTCGCGCAGGCTTTGGACGATCCGGCACTGGCGCCGCACGTCAGGCTGCATCTGGACCAGGGCGACGCGTCGCAGCGTATCGACCTGCGCACGCTGCTCGCCACGCACGAAGCCGGCACGCACCTTTACATGTGCGGTCCCGGCGGTTTCATGAAAGCGGTGCGCGATGCTGCGGCGCATTGGCCCGAGGAGGCCGTTCACGCCGAGTACTTCGCGGCGCCCACCGATTCGGCCCTGCCAGCCGGCCGCCCGTTCACGCTTCGGCTGGCACAGCGCGGCATCACGGTGCCGGTCGCGGCCGACCAGAGCGCCGTCGACGCCCTGCACGAATTCGGCATCGACATTCCCGTGTCTTGTGAGCAAGGCCTGTGCGGCACCTGCGTGGTCGGCGCACAGGGCGGTGGCGCGGAGCACCGCGACTTCTGCCTCACCGGCAGCGAGCGGCTGCACAAGGTCGCGCTGTGCTGTTCGCGCGCGAAGGACCGCGAGCTGGTCGTGCAACTCTGAGCGCGCACCTGCAAGAGCGCACCTGCATGAGCGAACTTCTCTGGCACCATTGACTTCGATGACCACCCCCGAGACCGACATCGCCAGCACGGCCACCACGGCCAGCGACGAAGCCGAAGCGCCGCCCACGCGCGGCCGCTCGCGCAAGTACACGCAGGTGCTGGCCGTGATCTACCAGGCGGCGATCGAGGTGTTTGCCAGCGAAGGGCCCAACGGCGCCACGACGCAGGCCATCGCCGACAAGGCGGGGCTGTCGAAGGCGCAGCTGCACTACTACATCGACAGCAAGGAAGCGCTGTACCGCCAGGTGCTGCAGGACATCATCGACGACTGGATCGGGGTGTTCGGTTTCAGCGACGAGGCCTTCGGCGCCAGGCGCGTGCTCTCGGACCTGATCCGGCGCAAGATGATGTTCTCCTTCGAGCAGCCGCTGCGCTCGCGCATCTTCGCCGCGGAGATGATGCGCGGCGCACCGGAGTTGCGGCCGATGATGGAGCAGGCGAGCAAGCGCCGCACCGAGCAGGCGACCGCCGTGATCCGCAACTGGATGAACCAGGGTCAGATGGGGCCGGTCGATCCGCTGCTGTTCCTGTTTCACCTGTGGGCGGTGACGCAGTTCTATGCCGACCATGCGGCGCAGGTGACTTACTTTCGGGAAGGCTCGCTCGAAGAGCCCAGGGAGCGCGAATACCTGATCGAGCAGGTGACGGACTTCCTGCTGCGCGGCGCCGGGGTCAAGTGAAGACCAGGCCCAGCAGCCCTTTGGCATCGACGAACCGGCTCGGGTCGTAGCTTTCTTCCAGTACGCCCACCAGGCGCCGCCGCACGCGCTCGCTCCGGCTGGCGCGCCAGACCAGCAGGTCGGCCATCCACGGGCGTTCGTTGATGCGATTGGCTTGCGCGTAGGTGGCAAAGCGCGGCTTGAGCGCCGTCAATGCGCTTTCATACCGGGCGCGCACCGCGCCGTCGTCTTGCAGTGCCGCCTCGCAGAGCGCCTGCGCCGCGAGCATGCCGGTTTCCAGCGCTTTGCCGATGCCTTCGCCCGTCAGCAGGTAAGTGCTGCCCGCCGCTTCACCCGCGACCAGCAATCCGGGACGCGACCAACGCGAGCCGTCGAGCGAGCAACGCAAGGGCGCGCCCTTGAGTTCGCCCTGCAACACACCGCCTTGCATCAACTCGCGCGCCGGGGCATACACCTGCACGAAGTCGGCGAAGAGTTCGCGCAAGCCCGGCTCGCGTGCCGCTGCCGGCCCCTGCGCATGTGCTCGGCCGTGCGTGAGGCCCACGCCGACATTGAACACGCCACGCCCGCACGGAAAGATCCATCCATAGCCGCGGCGCAGGCCGCGGTGCCAGACGATTTCGAGGCTGTTGATGCGCGCGGCCATCGCGTCGTTCCGGACGTAGGCTCGAAGCGCGACGCCGCTCGGCGCGCGTCGCTCGCACATGCCCGCCGCGATCAGCGCCGGCGAATCCGCGCCGGTGGCGAGCACGGTCCAGTGCGCCCGCAGTTCATGGTGCTGGCCATTCGACAGGTGCAGGCGTGCACCGATCACGCGGTCGTCGGCATCGAGCAGCGCCGCCTCGAAGCGCGCAGGCGCAAGCCACGCAGCGCCGGCCGCCATCGCCGCGCGGCGAAGGATGTCATCGAGTTCGCGTCGCGGCAGCACCGCCAAGCGGCCGGGCACCTCGACCCTTCCGCCACGCGGTGCGATGCACGCGATGTGCGCTGAAGGCGCAGCGCGCGCCAGCACGTCGTCGAGCACGCCGAGCCGAGCCAGCGCGTGGTGCGCATCGGGGATGAGCGCATCGCCGCAGACCTTGTCGCGCGGAAAGTCCTGCCGGTCGCACAGCACCACGCTCAGGCCCGCGCGCGCCAGCCGCTGCGCGCAGGCGCTGCCGGCCGGACCCGCACCGACCACGAGCACATCGCACGAGACGGGAACAGAATGCGTTGTCGTCGTCACATCGCAAAAAGCATTGCCGCGCTGGCGCCTATTCTGGCAGCGCCGCCGCCCGCGCGCACGGAGGTCGATCATGCAAAACCGCCCGCCGACCCGCACCTGGAAACGATGGCTCGGAGTCGTCGTCGTCCTGGCTCTTCTGGGGGTGGTGCTGTTCCTGCCGATCAAGGCCGGCGTCACGCGGATCGTCACCGAGGCAGACATCGCGCGCCCGCCGGCCGACGTGTTCGCCTACGTCACGACGCCGGGCAACTGGCCGAAGTGGCACCCTTCGTCGCTCGCCGTCAGCGGCGCGGTGGACCATCCGCTGCAAATGGGCGAGGCCGTCGTCGAGGACTATCTGGTGGCCGGCAGGAAAGGCACGGTGACGTGGACCGTCACCGCGCGCGAGCCCGGCCGCCTGTGGCGCATCGCCGGGCAGATCAACGGCCACGATGCCGGCGTCGTCAGCTATTCACTGACCGCCACGCCGACGGGCACGCACTACGTGCGCGAGTTCAGCTACGGCGCGCCCAACCTGATGTTCGCCTTCCTGAACGCGGTCAGCGTGCGGCAGCAGGTCGAAAACGAATCGGCGCAGGCGGTGCGCCAGCTGAAGGCGATTCTCGAAGCAGGGCGCTGAATGCTCAGTCGACGGGCAAGTACATCGTCGCCTCGACCTCGACCAGCACCTCATCGCCGGGCAGGAATCGCGACACCTCCACCACCGTGCTCACCGGCGGTTCGCCCGGATAGAACAGCCCGCGCACGCGGTTGTAGGGCGCGTAGTGGTGCAGGTGGCGGAAGTACTGCACCAGCTTGACCACGTCTTCCATGGTGCCGCCGTGCTCGGCGGCCAGCGTGCGGATGCGCTCCAGCACGAACCAGCTCTGCGCGACGATGGGCGCCTCGAACACGTCGACGGACATTTGCCCCGTCGCGTAGCCCACGCCCTGCAGCGCCGTGCGCGCGATGTCGGGGATGTCGTCGTAGCTGGACACCGCCCGCTTCGTCGCCGGATCGACGGCCACGACACCGCTCATGAAGACAAAGTCGCCGACACGCTTGGCGGCGGCGTAGTTGGCCATTGGTTTGCCCATGCTCATGGCGTGTGGTTCTCCAGGACTTTTCCATTGCGGATCACGGTGCGGCGACGGCCGCGCGCGTCCAGCAGTTCATGTTCGTCGGTGGCTGCGAGCAGCATCAGGTCGGCCGGACAACCCGGCGCGATGCGGCCATCCCACGCGAGGCCCAGCGCGGCGGCGGGGTTCACGGTGATGGTGCCGAGCCAATCGGTCGCCGGCGCCAGGTGCGCCATCTGCACGCCGAGGGCGAAGGTCTCCAGCAGGTCGTAGCTGCCGTAGGGATAGAAGGCGTCCTGCACGTTGTCGGTGGAGAGGCTCGGGTGCAAGCCGTGCTCCTGCGCTTCGCGGATGCGCGTGATGCCGCGCGCCACGGGCGTGCGGTTCCATTCGCCCTGCAGGTAGAGGTTGGTGGTGGGCAGCGAGATCAGGTCGATGCCGGCCTGTGCGCACAGGTCCAGCGTGTCCAGGGCCTGGGCGTCCTCCTGCACCGAGAGCGAACACGCATGGCCGCAGGCGATGCGCCCGTGGATGCCGCGTGCGAGCGCCAGCTGCGCGATGGTGCGCAGCCCCGTGGCATCCACATCCAGCCCTTCGTCGACATGGAAGTCGAGCGCCAGGCCGTACTGCTGCGCCAGGTCGAACACCCGCCCGAGCCGGGACACGATGCCGTCGTTGCGATAGACGAAGGCGCCCAGCACCCCGCCGGCGCGCTGCACCGCTTGCGCAATGCGCTCGCCTGCCTGAGCATCCGCGAACACGTCCAGCGGCGTGAGCGAGACGAACTGCAGTTCCACCCTGCCGTGCCAGGCTTCGCGCAAGCGCTCGAAGGCGGCCAGCGACAGCGGTGCCTGCGGCTCGCGCCAGTCCAGATGGGTGCGCAGAGCGCGCGTGCCGCAGCGCCAGGCATCGCTCGCGGCGCGGTCCATGCGTGCGGCGAAATCCTCACCCGTCCAGTGCGCGGCATGCATTCGCTGGATGGCCGCAAACAGGTCGCCCTGCGCCGCGCCGACTTCGCGCACGGTGTAGTTCTTGTCGATGTGGGTGTGCGCGTCGACCGTGCAACTGATGAGTGTGCCGCGCGCCACCGCATCAGCGGCCGGCTCGATGACGCCCACGTGGTGGTTGACGATCTGGACGTCGAACACATCCGCATCGCCGAGATCCGTGGCGCGCAGGCAGCGCGGAATGCGTACCGATTCGAGTTTCACGCAGCGCCCTGCACCTTTCGCAGCCAGCCGAGGCCGTCCGACGTGCCGCGCGGCGCCGGGCCGCGGGCAGGCCGGTATTCGCAGCCGACCCAGCCTTGCCAACCGCAGGCGGCGGACACTTCGTCGATCACCGCGAAAAGG
Source organism: Variovorax brevis (assembly GCF_030317105.1). GTDB lineage: Bacteria > Pseudomonadota > Gammaproteobacteria > Burkholderiales > Burkholderiaceae_C > Variovorax > Variovorax brevis. Next base: position 115,317 of record NZ_JASZYG010000008.1, on the reverse strand, counting down.
TAGTCGTGGTTCAGCTCGCCCAGGTCGGGCTCGTGGCGCTGCGGCACGCCCGCGATCTGGAAGTGGCCGACATTGCCGCTGGGCAGGTACTTGCGGATCTTCATCGCCACGTCGCCTTCGACGATCTGGCAGTGGTAGAGGTCCATCTGCACCTTGATGTTCGGTGCGCCGACGGCCCTCACGATCTCGTGCGCGTGGTCCTGGCGGTTCAGGAAGAAGCGCGGAATGTCGCGCGTGTTGATGGGTTCGATGAGCACGTCCTTGCCGGCCTTGGCGGCCTCGGCGGCGGCCCAGCGCAGGTTGTCGATGTAGGTGGGCTGGACGACTTCGCGCTCCACGCCTTCGGGCACGAGGCCGGCCATGAAGTGCACGCGCGGGCAGTCGAGCGCCACGGCGTAGTCGAGCGCCTTGAGCACGCCGTCGCGGAACTCGGCCTCGCGGCCGGGCAGGCAGGCCAAGCCGCGGTCGTTGCCGTCCCAATCGCCGGGCGGGCCGTTGAAGAGCACCTGCTGCAGGCCGTTGTCGGCCAGCCGCGCCTTCAGGTCGCGCTGCGCATAGGCGTAGGGAAAGAGGTATTCGACCGCACGAAAGCCGTCACGCGCGGCGGCCTCGAAGCGGTCCAGGAAATCGAGCTCCGGGTAGAGCATCGAGAGGTTGGCGGCGAATTGGGGCATAGGTCGAATATCTCTCTTACCAGCGGGCGCCGAAGTGGCGGCGCAGTTCTTCGATGTGGTTCGGGGCCAGCGGCGACGCGTCGGGCTTCATCTGCCAGAGTCTCGCGGTTTCCTCGAGTTCCTCCAGCACTGCCATCGCAGCGCCTGGCGTGTCGTGCCAGACGTTGGGGCCCAGGCGCTCGAGCATCACGGCGCGGATGGGCGTGCCCTGTGCGCCGTAGCGCTCGATGGCGCTGGCCACCGCTTCGGCCGCTTCCGGGGCGCCGGGGCGTTCGTACCCGATCACCGGCACGTGGCCGACTTTCATGACGAAATAGGGCGTGAGCGCGGGCAGCAGTTCGGCGCCAGGCGCATCGAGCGTGAGTGCGACGCAATGCGTGGAATGGGTGTGGATCACGCAGCGCGTGTCGGCGTCGAAGCGCGTGGCAGCGGCGTAGATGCGGGCGTGCAATGCGATGGTCTTGCTCGCGCGGTCGCCGCCGACGGGCTGCAACTTGGCATCCAGGCGTGCAAGCCGCGCTGGGTCCAGGAAGCCCAGGCACGCGTCGGTGGGCGTGATGAGGAAGCCGTCGTCCAGCCGCACGCTGATGTTGCCGGCCGTCGCGTGGACATAGCCGCGCTCGAACAGGCTGCGCCCGACCCGGCAGATTTCTTCCCGCGCTTGGCTTTCGTTCATGCAGGAAATGTAAAGGCCTTGGAGAAGAAATCGTCCGTGCCGAAGTTGCCGGATTTCAGGGCGATGCGCACGCCCGCGCCGCCGGCGGCGTTGGCGAACGCATGGCACCAGGGCACGCCGGGATCGATCTGCGGGCCGATCTGCAATTGCGCGATGCCCAAGGCCTGCACGCAGGCACCCGACGTCTCGCCGCCGGCCACCACGAGCTGGCGCACGCCCTGCGCCACGAGGCCGAGCGCGATGGCGGCGATGGTGCGTTCGACCATGGCGCCCGCCGCTTCGACGCCCAGGCGGCCCTGCACCGATTTCACTGCGCTGGATTCGGCGGTGGAATACACCAGCACCGGCCCGGACGCCAGAAGCGGCGCGGCCCAAGCCAGCGCCTCGGCCGCCACGTCGACGCCTTCTGCGATGCGCAGCGGATCGATCGCGAGCGCCGGCCGCCCCGAGCCGATGAAATCCGCCACCTGCCGGTTGGTGGCCAGCGAGCAGCTGCCGGACACCACGGCCTGCCGCCCCGGCGCCGCCGGCAACGCACTGGCCTGCGACGACGGCGCCAGGCCGAAATTGGCCGGCAACCCGATCGCCACGCCCGAGCCCGCCGTCACCAGCGGCATGTCGGCCAGCGCGGGGCCGAGCCGCAGCAGGTCGTCATTCGACACCGCATCGACGATGGCAACGCCCACGCCTTCGGCCTTCAGTTGGGCGACTCGCTCGCGCACCGCCTCGGCGCCGCGCGCCACCACGACGTGGTCGATGAGCCCGACCTTGCGCCGCGTCTGCGCCTGCATCACGCGCACGAGGTTGGCGTCGGTCATCGGCGTCAGCGGGTGGTTCTGCATGCCGCTTTCATTGAGCAGCACGTCGCCCGCGAACAGGTAGCCCTTGAAGACCGTGCGCTTGTTGTCCGGAAAGGCGGGCGTGGCGATGGTGAAGTCGGTTCCCAGCGCGTCCATCAGCGCCTCGGTGACGGGGCCGATGTTGCCTTCAGGCGTGCTGTCGAAGGTGGAGCAATATTTGAAGTAGATCTGTCGCGCGCCCTGTGCCTGAAGCCAGCGCAAGGCATCGAGCGATTGCGCCACGGCTTCGGCCGGTGCAACGGTGCGCGACTTGAGCGCGACCACCACGGCGTCGACCTCGGCGGCGAGCGGCGCAGCCGGCACGCCGATGGTCTGCACCACGCGCATGCCGGCGCGCACGAGGTTGTTGGCCAGGTCGGTGGCGCCGGTGAAGTCGTCGGCGATGCAGCCCAAAACCATGCTCATGACGACGACGCCGGCTTGGTGGGCAACTCGATGCCCGGAAAGATCTTGATCACCGCGCTGTCGTCTTCCTTCGCAAAGCCTGCGGTGGACGCCTGCATGAACATCTGGTGCGCGGTGGATGCGAGCGGCAGCGGAAACTTGCTGGCGCGCGCCGTGTCGAGCACCAGCCCCAGGTCTTTCACGAAGATGTCGACAGCCGAGAGTGGCGTGTAGTCGGCTGCGAGCACGTGCGCCATGCGGTTCTCGAACATCCAGCTGTTGCCGGCGCTGTGCGTGATGACTTCGTAGAGCGCGTCGGGCGCCACGCCTTCGCGCAGGCCCAGCGCCATCGCCTCGGCCGCCGCGGCGATGTGCACGCCGGCCAGCAGCTGGTTGATGATCTTCACCTTGCTGCCCGCGCCTGCGCAGTCGCCCAGGCGGTAGACCTTGCCGGCCATCGCGTCGAGCAGATCGCCGGCCTTGGCGTAGGCCTCGGGTTTGGCGGACGACATCATGGTCATCTGCCCGCTGGCCGCCTTGGCGGCGCCACCGGAAATGGGTGCGTCGATGTAGTGGATGCCGGCGGCATGGAGGCGTGCTTCAAGCGCGATGGACCAGTTGGGATCGACGGTGGAGCACATCACGAACACGCTGCCGGGCTTCATGGCCGCGGCCGCGCCGTTGTCGCCGAAAAGCACCGACTCGGTCTGCTGCGCGTTGACCACCACGCTCACCACGAGATCGCATTGCGCGGCCACTTCGGCGGGGCTGGCGTGCGCGACGCCGCCGTCCTGCGCAAAGCTTGCCGCGGCACCGGGTCGTGCGTCGCACACATGCATCTCGTAGCCGGCGCGGCGCAGCGTGGCGGCGATGCCCGCGCCCATGGCGCCCAACCCGATGAGTCCTGCTTTTTTCATGTGGATTCCTGAAGGATGGCTGCCATCATAGAAACGCCACCGATCGGCCTGCAGCAGGATTACCCGCCATGCGTGGCCAGTGGCTTATTTTGCGCGCCTGCGGCTCAGGTCGAAGACCGACGGAACACGCGGCGCCGACGCGGCCTTGCGCCGGGCCGCGGCTTTCTGCCGCTGCACCCACGCGATGTGGTCCACCAGCTTCTTGCGCAGGCGGCGCAGGGCTTCGATTTCGGCGTCGACAGCGACGATGCGCCGATCGAACTCCTCGCGCAGGTCGTCGAAGCGCAGGGTGCCTGCGCGGTAGCGCGGCAGCCAGTCCTGCAGTTGCGCAAGGGAGAAGCCGAGTTCGCGCGCCATCGACACGAAGATCACGTCGCGCACCGCACGCGCCTCGAACTCGCGGTAGCCCGAAGGCTTGCGCGTGGCCTTGAGCAGGCCGATTTCCTCGTAGCGTCGCAGACGATGAACCGATACGCCGGTGGCAAGCGAGAGCTCCGAGACCTTCATTGGCTCTGTGGCAAGGCGTCTTCGACGGTGTACCAAGGCGCCTTGCACGCCACATGGACATGTCGCTGCCCTGTCGCGGGTAACGGCGTGTCAAGCGTGCCGAGGGCCATCGACGATGAATCAGCCATGCACGACCTCCGCGCGAGTGTTGAATGCGCGGCGATCTTAGTACCGCGCAAGGTCTACGGCTTGTCGCCCTCGCGTCGCTCCTGGCCGAGTTTTTCCATCATCTTTTCGCCTTCTTCATCCTTGCCATCGCTGGGAATGGACTCTTCCTGGGTGATCTCGGGCTCTTCTTTCGCGCCGCTTCCGGGTGAAGGCGCCTGGGGCTTGGAGGTGGGGGCTTGCATGCGGTGCTCCTGGGTGTGAGTGAGCCTCACGCTATGGCCGAGCGCGGCAGCTGACCTACAGGCCACCACGCAGAACGCGTGTCAGCGGGAACCGACGGCACTTGATTTCCTGCCGATTCCACAACTCGCTCCCACGCGGTATTGACGGGCCGCACCCGTTGACCGCTATCGCGGAAACACAGCCCCTGAAGCCGACAGCATGAAGTTGATCGGCACTTCGCGCCAGGTGATGGTGCCGTCGTCCTTGAGCGGCTTGAATTGCCACTTGCGCACCGCCGCGACGGCCGCGTCGTCGAGCCGGACGTAGCCACTGGACTTCTTGACCTCCACCCGCGTCGGCCGCCCGTCCGGGCCGGTGAGCACGTGCAGCAGGACCTGCCCTTGCTCGCCATTGACCCGTGATTCCGCCGGGTAGGGAGGCGCGGCGTTGGGTGTGGCTGGCTTCCAGTCATCGGTGGCGCCAGGTTGCTTTGCGTCGCTGGCGCAGCCGGCACTCAAGAGCGCTGCCGCAAGCCCCGCGCATAGAGCACCTGCGACGCTGATTCGTCCTGTTCGCCGACCCGAGAAACCGAGCATGTTGTCTCCTCAAAAAGCTGCCGAAGTCCACTCACTGCCGCGCTGCATGCACGGCGCGCCGCGAGTATAGGGGCCGCCATTTGCGCCATTTGCGCGACTTGCGCCACTCGCGCCGCCTGCGCCCTGCGCGACACCACGCACAACCCTCGCACAGTGCGAGGGTCGATAGCCTGCCGCTTCACTTTCCGGAGCTTCGCAAATGACCCCCCACATCGCTTTCCTGCGCAACGCCGTGCTCGCCATGCCCATGGCGAAAACGCTTCAGCTATCGTTCCTGCGCATCGAGCCTGGACACGTCGAGCTGGAAATGCCCGTGCTCGATGCCTTCTGTTTTCGGCCGGGACAGCTTCAGGCGACCGCCGTCTTCGCCATCGCGGACTTCGCCGCCGTGGCCGCTGCCGGCACGCTGCTGGAACCGGGCTGGATCAACGCCACCATCGACGGCACGCTCAAGCTCGTGGCGCCGGCCCGCGGCACCCATCTGCGCGCCCGTGGCCGCGTGGTCGATGCCGCCCGATTGCTGACGGTGTGCGCGGCGGACGTCTACGCAGTGGATGGCACGGCAGAAACGCTGTGCGCGACGCTGCTCGGCACGGCGCGAAACATCGACGGCTCGAGGCACTGAGCAACGCCAGTCGACACCAGCCCGCGTCACGGCGCCTCTGGCCGTCCGGCGTCCAACTGCCCGGCGGGTTGAGGGGATCGTCAGCGCGCCGACGACTTTCCGGCGCTCCGTTGCGCCCTCGCGCGACCGGCGTTACGCGGCGACGCTTCTTCCCCCTCCGCTTCCACCAAGGCGCGCAGACGCACGATAGCCTCATCCCACTGCCCCGAAATCTGGTCGAGGTACCGGCGCGCTTGCGCCAGCCGAGCGGCCTCGAGTTCCCAGACGCGCTCGCGGCCCGAACGACCGCTGCGCACGAGCCCCACGCCCTCCAGCGCCAGAAGATGCTTGGTGATAGCCTGGCGCGACACCCCGCCGCCCTCGGTCAGCCGGACGATCGACTGCGGTCCCGCATTGCACAGCCGGGCGACGATCTGCAGGCGGGTGGCATCGCCCAGGGCCGCAAAGAGCGGTGCAGCGCCGTCGAGGCTGCCGCCCGAAAGACTACGCATCCGGCTGCAACGCCAGGTACTTCGCGATGAGTTGAGCCTGGTGCGTCCAGCCGCCGTCGTTGGCGGCAAAGGCCTTGGCGCGGCGTTCAAGCGGTATCTGATCAAAGCCTGATTCGGATATGACCAGCAACGTGCCCCCGGGTGCGTCCGAAAGCTCGAACACGATGAGCGTCGTGGGTTCCTGGCTGTAGTCCACGCCCGGCTCGATGGCGAAGGGATGCCAGCGGAAAGAGATCAAGCGCATCGGTTCGATGGCGACCACCGAAAACTCGAAGGGCATGCCGGTGTGTGGCTCCTGCATCTTCGCGACTTCGGGATCCACGGTCGTGGGGGTGATCCTGCCCGTGAGTTTCGCGCCTGCCGTGAAAGGCGCGTCGAAGCGGACGCCGAACCAGCTGCCGAACTGGCTGGCGTCGCTGATGGCACGCCACACACGCTCGCGCGATGCCTTCAGGACCACTCTCTTTTCAATGCGATCTGTGCTCATGAGCAACCTCCGGGTTGCGTATTTGTAGCACCCACCACGTCGTCACGCAACCCATGGGTTGCGCAGTCCAATGTGCATCATGCGCCGGTGTGCTTCAGAATTGCGCGATCACGCAATGCGGAAGGAATGCGATGTCCAGGCTTCGAGTCCAAAGTTTCTCGCTCTCCATCGACGGCTATGGCGCAGGTCCGCGCCAGGACCTGCAGAACCCGCTGGGCGTGCGCGGGCCGGAAATGATGGAGTGGGTCTTCCACACGCGCATGTTCAGGGCGATGCACGGCCAGGGCGAAGGCGGCGAGACGGGCATCGACAACCGCATCGCGGAACAAGGCTTTGCCAACATCGGCGCGTGGATCCTCGGCCGCAACATGTTCGGCCCCGTGCGCGGCCCCTAGCCCGACGACGACTGGAAGGGTTGGTGGGGGGACGAGCCGCCCTACCACACGCCGGTCTTCGTGTTGACGCACCATCCGCGCGCACCGCTGGCCATGGCGGGCGGCACCGAATTCCGCTTTGTCACGCAGGGCATCCACGCCGCGCTGGAGCAGGCGCGCGAGGCGGCCGGTGGGCGTGACGTCCGACTCGGAGGCGGCGTCGCGACGGTTCGGCAGTATCTGGCGGCGGGCCTCGTCGACGAAGTGCATCTCGCCATGCCGCCGGTGCTGCTGGGATCGGGCGAGCATCTTTTTCAGGGAATGGACCTGTCCGCACTCGGCTACGAAGCCACGGAGGCCGTGGCCGGCGAGCGGGCCAACCACGTCTTCCTGCGCAAGCGGGCCTGAGCTGCGCAGCAAGCACTGACTGGCGCCGCACTATCGGCGGCGGCACTCAACCCAATGCGCGGCGTGCAGCGTTCGCGACGCTCTCGGCATCGACGTGGAAAAACTTGCGCAGCGCCGCGCGCGTGTCGCTGCGACCAAAGCCATCGGTGCCCAGCGTGATGTAGCGGCGTCCCTGCGGCAGGAACGCGCGGACGCTTTCCGGCACCGCGCGCACATAGTCGGTCGCCGCGACGATGGGTGCTTCGGGCGATGTGCCCAACTGTTGCGCGATGAAGGCCGTGCCGGGTTCCGCGTCGCCCTGCAATGCACGCGCTTCACAAGCCTGCCCATCACGCGCCAGCTCGCTCCAGCTCGTGACGCTGAAGACCTCGGCATCGATGCCTTCTTCAACCAGCATCCGGGCGGCCTTGATGACTTCGTTGAGGATGGCACCGGAGCCCAGCAGCGTCACCCTTTTGGCGCCTTCCGCTCCGGACCCATAAGCCCCGAAGCGATAGCAGCCACGCAGCACGTCCGCCTGCGCACCGGACGGCAAATCCGGCTGCGCGTAGTTCTCGTTCATGAGCGTGACGTAGTAGAAAACGTCCTTCTGCTCCACCACCATTTCGCGAATGCCCGCATCCACGATGACGGCCATCTCGCCCGCGAAGGCCGGGTCGTAGGCCTTGCAGTTGGGAATGGTCGCGGCCACGAGGTGGCTGCTGCCGTCCTGATGCTGCAAGCCCTCGCCGCCGAGCGTGGTGCGGCCCGAGGTCGCACCGAGCAGGAAGCCACGCGAGCGCTGGTCGGCAGCAGCCCAGATCGCATCGCCCACGCGCTGGAAGCCGAACATCGAGTAGTAGATGTAGAAGGGCAGCATCGCCATGCCGTGCACGCTGTAGCTCGTGGCTGCGGCCGTCCAGCTCGCGATGGCGCCGGCTTCGCTGATGCCCTCTTCCAGTATTTGACCGTCGGTGGCTTCGCGATAGCTCAGCACCGAGCCGATGTCTTCCGGTGCGTAGCGCTGGCCCACGCTGGAATAGATGCCGACCTGCTTGAAGAGATTGGCCATGCCGAAGGTGCGTGCCTCGTCCGCCACGATGGGCACGATGCGCGGGCCCAGGGCAGGGTCTTTCATGAGGTTGCCGAGCATGCGCACGAAGGCCATCGTGGTGCTCATCTCCTTTCCGTTGGCCGCGACGGCAAATTGCGCGTAGCTTTCGATGTCGGGCTTGGGCACCACGTCGCAATGGGTGTCGCGGCGCGGCATGCTGCCACCGAGCGCGGCGCGCCGCTCATGCAGGTAGCGCATCTCGGGGCTGTCGTCGGCCGGCTTGTAGAAGGCGAGCGAGGTCGCCTGCTCATCGCTGAGCGGCAGGTTGAAGCGGTTGCGAAACGCGATCACGTCGCTGTCGTCCAGCTTCTTTTGCGAGTGCGTGGTCATCTTGCCCTGGCCGGCGCTGCCCATGCCGTAGCCCTTCTTCGTGTGGGCAAGGATGACGGTGGGTTGTCCGCGATGCGCAGCGGCTGCGGCATAGGCGGCGTGAATCTTCACGATGTCGTGTCCGCCGCGCTTCAGGCGGTCGATCTGTTCGTCCGTCATGCCTTGTGCAAGGCGGGCCAGCGCCTCGTTCTGGCCGAAGAAGTTGTCGCGGTTGAAGCGGCCGTCCTTCGCCGCGAAGGTCTGCATCTGGCCGTCGACGGTGTCGGCGAAGGCGCGCGCCAATGCGCCCGTGGTGTCGCGCGCAAAGAGGCCATCCCAGTCACTGCCCCACACGAGCTTGATGACGTTCCAGCCCGCGCCCGCAAAGAGCTTTTCCAGCTCGTCGATGATGCGGCCGTTGCCACGCACCGGACCATCGAGGCGCTGCAGATTGCAGTTGACCACCCATACGAGGTTGTCCAGCTTTTCGCGCGCGGCAAGGGTGAGCGCGCTCATCGATTCGGGCTCGTCCATTTCGCCGTCGCCGAACACGCCCCAGACTTTCCGGTCTCCGCAATCGAGCAGGTTGCGGTGTGTGAGGTAGCGCATGAAGCGCGCGTGATAGATCGAGCTGATCGGCCCGATGCCCATCGAGCCGGTGGGGAACTGCCAGAAGTCCGGCATCAGATAGGGATGCGGATAGCTGCTGAGGCCGCGTGCGCCTTCGGCCACGTCCAGCTCCTGGCGGTAGTGCTTCAGGTCGTCTTCGCTCAGGCGCCCTTCGAGAAAGGCGCGTGCGTAAACGCCCGGTGCGCTGTGCGGCTGGAAGAAGACGAGGTCACCGCCATGCTGGCCTTCGCCTGCATGAAAGAAGTGGTTGAAGCCCACCTCGAACAAGTCCGCCGCACTCGCATAGCTGGCGATGTGGCCGCCGAGTTCTCCGTAGGCCTGGTTGGCGCGCACCACCATGGCCAATGCGTTCCAGCGCATGAGCGAGCCGATGCGCTCCTCGATGGCGAGGTCGCCGGGGAATACGGGCTGCGCATCGACCGCAATCGTGTTGACGTACGGCGTCGACAGTTCGGGCTGCCATCCGATGCGGCGCTCGCGCGCGAGGCGGGCGAGTTCCTCGAGCATCCAGCGTGCGCGCTGGGGGCCTTGCGCGTCGACCAGCGCGGCAAAGGCTTCGCGCCATTCGGCGGTCTCCTGCGGGTCGGGGTCGTGCGAGGACATGTCGAGCAAGGTGCGCAAATGTCCGGGAGTGATCGGGGCGTTCATGACCCGCACTTTAGGCCGTCGCGCGCAGAATCGGGTGCGGATGCGGGATCTTTGACGGTGCCTCGACAGCATAATCTGCCGCAATTCCCCCGATTTACGGAATGCCATGAAGCTCGATGCCATCGACCTGCGAATCCTCGATGAATTGCAGCGCGACGGCGCGCTCGCCAACGTCGAGTTGGCACGCCGGATCGGCCTTTCTCCGTCGCCCTGCCTGGCGCGCGTGAAGGCGCTGGAAGCCGCGGGGGTCATCGACCGCTATGTCGCCATTGCCAATGCGACGGCGCTGGGCTTGGGCCTGAACGTGTTCATCTCCATCAGCCTGACCTCGCAAAGCAAGGCCTCGCTCGCTGCGTTCGAGCAACGCATTGCCGAGCACGACGAAGTGATGGAGTGCTACCTGATGACCGGCGACAGCGACTACCTGATCCGCGTGGCCGTCGCGGACATTGCCGCGCTGGAGAAGTTCATCCTCGAACAGCTCACGCCCATCGAGGGCATCGAGAAGATCCGCTCGAGCTTTGCCCTCAAGCAGGTGCGCTACAAGACGGCGCTGCCCTTGCCGGCAACGCCGTCTTCCTGACGAGACTCAGCCCTTCAGCGAAGGCTGGATCGGATCGGCCGTGAGATAGCCCACCGCCGCGCTGTAGCGGTTGTTGTAGTTGGCGCGGACCAGCGGATCGAGCGTGGCCTGCACCTTGGCATGCAGCGAGCTCCAGTCGCCGGGGTGCTGGAAGTTGCTCATGATGTAGGTCCAGCCGTTGAGTTCATCGACGGCATGCAGGCCGGTCGATTCCGCACCGGCCGGCGTGGACATCACGCGCGACAGCGTCTTCGTGTCCACGTTGTAGGCCCACAGGAAGTTGTTGACGTGGTTGCCGCTGTCCTCGCCGATGAACAGGGTGCGCATCTGCTCCGAGAACTTGAGGTTGTCCGGGCTCGCCACCTTGTCAGCGTTGGCGGTGTTGCCCAGCGCGTCGGCGGCGACGTCTTCGCCGACCAGCAGCATCTGGCTCGACGCCGGCACCCATTCACTCACGATGGCGGCGCCGGTGGTGTCGGTGCGTCCGCCGCCCATCTTGTGCGCCAGCACGCCGCCAGCCTTCAGCGCCTTGGGCAATGCGATGTTGGTGTCGGCATACCAACCCTTGCCGCCGGAGACCATCGAGTCCTGGATGTTGGCGAGCGCCGAGTACGCCACCTTGTCCTTCACGTTGACGGTCGTGCCTTCCATCTTGGTGAAGGCCATGCTGCCGCCCTTGAGCGCGGCGTAGCGATGGGTTTCCAGGAAGGCCGCGGCCAGTTCCTGCCCGGGCACGACCTTGACCCAGTTGGCGACGCCGCCGAAAAAGATCTTCGTGAAGCTGGCGTCCAGCGGGTCGGCGGTGCGCACGTCCATGATGTCCGTGGGCTGCAGCGTGTTGGCCAGCACCTCGATCTCGGCACTGGTGGCGTGGCCGAGCTTGATCCAGTTCATGTTCGCCGCGGCGGCGGCCGGGTCGAGCGACAGGCCCGCGTCGTAGTGCGCCACGTAGAGCGTGCCGGCCGACAGGTCTTTCTCCTTGTCGGCCACGAACATGAAGAGGCCGCCGTTGGTGGCGTCATCGCCCATCAGCACCGTGCGGTTGTCAGGCATCACCTGCACCAGTTCGTGCGAGATGCGGCCCAGGCCATAGTGCTTCGTCACGCTGCCGGTGCCATCGGGGTTCACGGTGATCTCGGGCAGGTGGCCGTAGTGGTAAGGCCGCGCGGTCGTTTCGTCGCCGAAGGTGTTCTTGCTGAACGCCTTGAACTGCGCGCTGCTGGCCGCGGTGAAGGCATCGGGCTCGTACTCTTCGCTCGACAGGTGCGTGTTCCACGGCGAAAGGCTTGCGCCGCAGGTGATCCACAGGCCATGCGCACTCGACATGTCGACATTGTGGTACTTCACCAGCGTGAGCTTGCCGGTCGTCGGGTCCTGGTCGAGCGTGAGCACGGCGATGGGTGAAGGCAGCGTGCCGTAGGTGTCGGCGCCGCTCAGGTCGCGCGAGTTGTATTCGAACTGCACCACGGCGAACACCGCCTTGCCCTTGATGCCCGGCACGGTCGGGTTGGCCAGCGACAACAGCGAGGTGCCGTCCGGGCTGTCGGAGAAGAACTGGCGCTCCTGCCCGGCCACCGACTTGTCGATGATGGGCTGGTTCTGAGCGTCGAAGTAGCCGCCCGCAAGCACAGTGCCGCCCTTGCCATCCGGCACCTTGTCGCCGGTGAGGAAGAAGGGGTGGTAGGCGAGCTTGTATTCCTTGCTGCTGCCGTCGTCGAAGCTCACCTTGAGGGTGGAGCCGACCGTTGTCGTGGCCATCGCCGCGGCGTCCGCAAGGCTCGGTGCGGCCATGTTCGAGAAGGTGGCCGAGACGTAGTTGGGCTTGGCCGAAGCAGGCGCGGGTGCAGGCGCCGGGGCGGGCGCTGCAGCGTTGCTGCCGCCACCGCAGGCGGTGAGCAATGCGGCGCCGCCAAGGGGCAGCAGGGGTGCGGTGAACAGCTTGAGCGCCTGGCGACGCGAGGCACGGAATTCGATCACGGATTCAGACATGTGGGGTTCTGCTTGTTGGACTCAGGAGGCCCGAACCTTAGAAAGCCCACATGACGCAGGCATGCAATCCGCGTGAAGGAACGATGACTGTGCCGGCTCGACAACAGCGGGCCGTTGAAGCTCGGTCCGCGCAGGACGTGTTTGCAGTCTCCTCAGTTGGCCGCAGCCTTGGGCCACAGCGCCCAAAGGCGCAAAGGTTGATTCACAGCGGACGCGAGCCGCCCCGCCTCCGCGCCCGTCCCGGCGAAATAGTCTGCGCGAACGGCGCCCAGAATGGCGCTGCCCGTGTCCTGGGCCACCACCAGCTTCTGCAACTGCACGGCCGGTCCGCTGGAAGCGAGCCAGACCGGTGTGCCATAGGGAATGCTGTCGCGATCGACCGCAATCGAACGTCCAGCGGTCAAGGGCACGCCTTGCGCTCCCCGGGGGCCTGAAGCGGCGTCGACTTCGTTCAGCGGCTCCTCGCGAAAGAACACGTAGCGCGGATTGCTCCACAGCAGTTGCGACACACGCTGCGGGTTCTGCGCCACCCAGGCCTTGGTCGCATCGGGCCACGGGTTGATGCGTGTCACGCCCTGGCTCAGCAACCACTGGTTGACGCTGCGATAAGGCTGGTCGTTCGATCCCGCAAAGGCCACGCGCACCGTGCGCTTCGAACCATCGGGCTCGGTGATGCGCAGCCGCCCCGTGCCCTGGATGTGCAGCATCAATGCATCGATGGGGTCGGACAGCCACGCGATCTCGCGGCCGCGCAAGGCGGCTTGTGCTTCAGGAAGCGTATCGATCTCCTGGCGCGTGTACCAAGGCCTGCGCTGCGCCGCGGCTGCAGGCATCTGATAGAGCGCGACGTTGTTGGTGGCCGTGGGCCGCCGCGTCGCATCGAACACCGGTTCGTAGTAGCTGGTGAGCTGGCCATCGACCTGACCCGCCAGCGACTCGATGCGATACGGCTGCAGGCGCTGCGTCATCCACACACGCTGCTCGTTGGCGTCCGCGAGCGACAGCTGCCGCACCTCGCCGCACAAGGGTGCGAATGCGGCGTTGGGACGCGCGCAATTGGAGACCAGCGCGGCCCAGCCTTCGTGCAAGGGGTCATCGCTGAAGCCTGGCAGCTCGCCCCATGTCACAGGCACCCATCGGCTCTTGGGATGCGTGAGCGAGCCCGTGAGCGGCGGCAGTGCGGGACGCGCGTCAACGGGTGGCTGTGCCACGGGCACGTCGATGGGCCGCGGGCTCGTCGCGCAACCTGCCAGCGCAGCTAACATCACCAGCCCCGACCACCACAGGAGTCCATTTCTCATGGGTTTGATTTTGCTTGAAGCGCTCGGTGCATTGGTCGTGCTGATCCTCATCGTCTGGTGGACCATGTTTTCCGGTCGCAAGGGCGGTGAGCCGGACCATGCCGACGAAGCGGATGACAGCGCGTCGCGCGAGGCAACGAATCGCAAGGATTGACAGCACGTGTGACTCGTGCGCATTCCGGTGTAGGCCATCACGCCGAATCACTTTCATGGGCTCATTGCGGCCCTTTGCGTCAACATAATCAGCGCACTGAACGTTCAGCACGCTCTTAGTTTCGCGAAAGGGAACATCATGAAAAAACTTATTGCAACGGCCGCATCTGTCGCCATTCTGTTAACCGGTTGCGCCAGCGGTGGCATGACCGAAACGCAAAAGACCACGGGCATCGGCGCAGGCGCCGGCGCTCTGGCCGGCGCGGCCATCGGCTCGTTGACCGGCGGCAATCGTGAGTCGATTGCAGCAGGTGCCGCACTGGGTGCTGCTGCAGGCGCCGCGGGTGGCTACTTCTGGTCGCAGCGCATGGAGAACCAGAAGAAGCAGATGGAACAGGTCACGCAAGGCACGGGTGTTGCCGTCACGCAGACGGCCAACAACGAACTCAAGCTGCAAATCCCGAGCGACGTCTCCTTCGACGTGGGTCGCTCCAACATCAAGCCGAACTTCGCACCGATCCTTGATCAGTTCGCCAATGGCTTGCGCAACAACCCGAACGCGGACGTGCGCATCATCGGCTACACCGACAGCACCGGCACCGACGCCATCAACAACCCCCTGTCGATGGACCGTGCCGCCAGCACACGCGACTATCTCGTCGCCAAGGGCGTAAAGACGACCGCCATCCGCATCGAAGGCCGCGGCTCGCGCGAGGCCATCGCCGACAACGGCACCGATGCAGGCCGCGCGCAAAACCGCCGCGTTGAAATCTACGTGGGCGAGCGTCCGCAGGGCTGATGCTTCATGCGTGGCGCCGGGACGCTCTGACGTTCAGGCGCCACGAAGCAGATTGGCCAGTTCAACGGCCGATTTCACATCCATCTTGTCGAACACGCGTGCGCGGTGAACTTCCACCGTGCGCACGCTGATGTTCAACTGGTCGGCAATGAGTTTGTTGGGCAAGCCCTCGACCACGAGCTTCATCACCAGCCGTTCACGTTCCGTCAACTCGGCCACGCGGCTCGCGATGGTCTGGCGTTCGCGTTGCGCCGCGATGGCCCGCAGGGAGGCACCCAGCGCCTGCTCGATGCGGTCCACCAGCGCGTTGTCCGAGAACGGCTTTTCGCAGAAGTCGAAAGCGCCGCGCTTGACGAGGTCGACCGCCGTCGGCACGTCCGCATGACCCGTCAGGAAGATGACCGGCATGGCGTCGAGAAGGCCACGCTCGGCCAGTCGATCAAACAACACCAGCCCGCTGGTGCCGGGCATGCGCACGTCCAGCAACAGGCAGCGCGGCTGGCTGGGCGTGGCGGGCGATTCTTCTTCCGCCAGCCGTGCCTCGAAAGCCTCCGCGCTCGGAAAGTGTTCGCTCTGCAGGCGCCGTGAGCGCAGCAGCCACGCGAGTGCTTCGCGCACACTGGCGTCGTCGTCCACGATGAAGATCTGTGCGTCGATCAGGGGTTGCATGGGATATGTCTCCAGCGTCAGGGCGCTGCCGGTTCGGACACCGGCAGCGTGAACCGGAATATCGTGCCACGCGGGCGATTGGGACCGTGCAGCAACACGCCGCCGTGCTGTTCGACCACCGTGCGGCACAGGCTCAGGCCAAGCCCCATGCCGTCGCTGCGCGTCGTGAAAAAAGGCGTGAACAGGCGGGCCGCCACCGCATCGTCAATGCCGACGCCGCAGTCCGCCACGGAAAACTCCACCCATCGACGCGCCTCGCCACCCGCGGCACCGGGCGCGGCCAGCGCCGCGCTCAGGCGCAGTTCGCGCCGCTTGATCTCTGGCAGGTCCATGGACTGCATCGCGTTGCGCGCCAGGTTGAGCAGCACCTGCTCCACCAGCGTGCGGTCGCACATCACCGGCGGCAGGCGCGACTCGACATTGACCTCGATGCGCACGCCCAGCTTGTGCGCCTGCAGGTGAACGAGCGGCAACACCGCATCGAAGAGGCCTTGCGCAGAGGACTTCTCGCGCGTGCGGTCGCGGCGGCGCACGAAGTCGTGAACGCTTCGAATCACCTGCCCCGCGCGCCCGGCCTGCTCGGCGATGCGTTGCAGGGCCATGACCAGTTCGGTCATCGTGGTCGCCTGACCGTCTTGCAGCAGATTGAGTGAACCGCTGGCATAACTGGAAATGGCTGCCAGCGGCTGCGTGAGTTCATGGCTGAGCAGTGACGCCATTTCGCCGACGGTGGCGAGGCGCGCACTGGCCTGCAGGCGCTCCTGCGTGGCGCGCGAGAGCTCTTCGACACGGCGCTGTTCGCTGACGTCGAGGAACGCGCTCATCCACCCGGTCTGCACACCGTGCGCGTTGATGAGCGGCGCCTCGAAGATGAGCACCGGAAAGCGCGAGCCGTCCTTGCGCATGAAGACCGACTCGAAGCCTTCGCGCGGCGGCACGTCGCCCGCGAGCCGCGTGGCCTGCCGCATCTGATATTCATGCGCCAGCTCGGTCGGCCAATAGGGCGCGTCGGAAGTGCCACTCGTGAGTTCGTCGGCGCTGAATCCCACCATTTCGCAGAACGCGGGGTTCACGTAGGTGATGCGGCCCTGCAGGTCGCGCGCGCGCAGGCCGGTGATGACCGAATCTTCCATCGCCTTGCGAAAGGCCAGTGCGTCGGCCAGGTCGCTCTCGGCCTTGAGGCGGCGGCGTGTGTCGCTAGCGAGCAGGACCAGCACCGACACCAGCGCGATCGAGATGCCGGTGACCAGGCCGGTGAGCACGTTGGGAAACAGATCGGGCTCCGCACGCCAGCCGTCCATGCGCAACATCATCGCGACGCCGGGCAGGTCGACCAGTTGCTGCGACGTGAACACGCGGGTGCCGCTCCGGCGGGGCGATCCGACCACGGCCAGGCGCGTGCCGTCGACTTCCGACAGCGCCACTTCCTGCCCCCGGCGCAGCGACGGCGCCACGAGTTCGATGAGCGCATCGCGCAGCGAATACACGGCCACCACGACGTTGCCGCCTTCCAGCGGCAGGCACATCTCGATGACCTCCAGGCCTGCGCCTTCGGTCATCACCGCATAGTGGCTTGGCGAGTAGGCGACGCTGGCGAGCTTGCGCGCCGACGCGCAGGCGAGCCCCACGTCGGCCTGCGCGGGCCCCCGACTGGCGGTGTCGAAAAAGCGCGGGTGGTAGGGCGACTCGGCCGTCGCGATGGGGTTCAGCTGACGGTCGCGCAACTCGAGGCGCATCCACTCGCGGTGCCCGCGCAGCAGCGTCTTCGCATGCTCTTCCCACAACTCCTGGTGATGCTGGTCGGCCTGCAGTGCCCGAAGGCTTTGCGCATTGCGCTGCAGGCCGTTGCGCAGGTCGGCCACGGCATCGGCCGTGTCGCGATCGAGCGAGTCCTGCACCTGTTGTATTTCATGCCGCCCGGCGAGCCAGACAACGACGGCCACCAGCAAGAGCACCAGCACCGCCAGCAGCACCCACAGGAACCACCGCTTCCATGCGGCCCGCAGAAACGCCAGCAGGTCGTGGCTCGTACGAAGCGCCAGCAGCGCACGAAAGCCGGCCGTGCCGGGTGGAGCGCCTGCGGCCATCGCTAGTGCCTCACGCGGGGCTGGCTCATGTGTCGACAGGCCCTACAACACACGGTGCGACAGCGCGGGCAACTGCGCCCGCGCGCGCTCCACGTGACGCGCGTCGAGGTCGAACATCACCACGGCTTCATCCGTCGCCTGCTGCGCGACGACCGTGCCCCAGGGATCGACGATGAGCGACTGGCCCCAGGTGTGGCGCCCGTTCTCATGCGTGCCGCCCTGCGCCGGCGCGACGACCCACGCCAGGTTCTCGATGGCGCGGGCGCGCAGCAGCACTTCCCAGTGCGCGGCGCCCGTCGTGCGCGTGAAGGCGCTGGGCACCAGCAGCAGCTCGGCGCCGTCGCGGGCCAGGGCGCGATACAGCTCGGGAAAACGCAGGTCGTAGCACACGCTCATGCCCACGCGCCAACGTTGACCATCGCGCGAAGGCAGATCGAAGGCGACCGGCTTCGTGCCCGGCGTGATGACGCGGCGCTCGTCGTAGTGCTCGGTGCCGTTGTCGAAATAGAAGAGATGGATCTTGTCGTAGCGCGCAACGCATTGGCCTTCGGGCGAGAAGGCGAGCGAGGTGTTGAGCACGTGGTCTTCTTCCTCGCTTTCGAGGGGCAGTGTGCCGCCGACGATCCACATGCCGAATTCGCGCGCCGCATCGCCCAGGAAGGATTGCACGACGCCGCCCTCGGCGTGCTCGCGCAGGGCCAGCTTGTCGGTGTCGCGCCGGCCCATCACGCAGAAGTATTCCGGCAGCACCGCCAGCTCCGCGCCTTCTTCCGCGGCCTGCGCCAGCAGCGAATGCGCGCGCGCAAGATTGGTTGCGCGCTCGATGCTGGACACCATCTGGATGGCTGCGACTTTCATGGTTTGGTCTCCGTTTGTGCTTCCTGCCGTGCGGATGGAACGGGAACATCCAGCGCGGGCCTGCGTGGCATTTTCGTGATCTTCGGGTCGGTCCAGGTCCCGTCGATCTGGAACTCCTGCGTGGCCGCCGCGCTCAGGGGCTTGCGCAAGGCCATCTGCGCCAGGAAGGTCGCCAGGCCGATGGCCGGGTTGATGGCGGTGGCCACCAGCGAAGCCGTGCCGGCGTTGATCTCGGGCACCACGACCACGCGCAGATTCTGCGTCTCGCGCGCAAAGTCTGCTGAGCCGTCCATCAGGGCCGCGGCGTTCACGCCCTTCATCTGCAGGTTGTTCGTGGATGCCACGCCCTTGGCAATGTTGGCATCGCCGCGAATGAAGTCGAAGGCAAAGCCCTCGCTGAACACGTCGCGGAAATCCAGGGTGAGGCGGCGCGGCAGTGCCTGCAGGCTCAGCACGCCCAGCAGCTTGGCAAGGCCCGGATCGGCCTTGAGGAACTGGCCCGTCTCCACATCGATGTGCAGCTTGCCGTCCATGCTCGGATAGTCGATGGAAAAGGGCGAGCCGCGCCAGCCCACGTCGCCTTCGAGGCGGCCGCGTCCGCGCCGCACGACGTCCTTCATGCCGAAGCGGTTGAGCAGGCCGCCCGCATCGCTGATGTCCAGCTTGAAGGTCAAGGAGGTGCGACGGGGCTCGCCGGCGATGCCGTTGGGCGTGGCCCAGGCGCCCAGCGCGGTGAAGCTGCCCTCGGGCACCGTGAGGTTCAGGCGGTTCAGCCGCCATTCGCGCGTGGGGCCACCACGGTTCACCGCTTCGATCTCGGCGCGGCCGAGCCGCTTGCCGAGCAGCTCGAAGTCATCGACCACGATGTCCAGCGCCGGCAGCGAAGCCGACTGCTCGTCGAGCAGCGACTCGACTTCCGACGCCTCGCCGCGCGCAATCTTCAGGCGCGCCAGCCGCGCGTGCAGCCGTCCGGCCTGTGCCTGGCCGTACTC
Organism: Variovorax brevis; assembly: GCF_030317105.1. Classification (GTDB taxonomy): domain Bacteria; phylum Pseudomonadota; class Gammaproteobacteria; order Burkholderiales; family Burkholderiaceae_C; genus Variovorax; species Variovorax brevis. The sequence goes on along the minus strand of NZ_JASZYG010000008.1, from coordinate 95,877 downwards.
GATGTAGCCGCTGAGTTCGTCCGAGTCGACATTGGCGCGCCACACCGTACCTTCGCGGCTGCCGCCGAGCACAACGTTGTTGAGCCGGCGGCCGGCAAAGCGAAGCTCTTGCGCACGCACGGCGATGGCGCTGGGCAGATAGGGCGAGGCATCGTCGCTGGCGGTACCCGCAGGAACGTTGGTCGCGACGCCGGTGGTTTCGCTGAAGGCCGCCTTCCAGGCGCCCACGTCGAAACGCGCAAGGTTGATGTTGGCCAGCACGCCGCGCTCGGGCGAGACGACGGTTTCGCCCGTCGCCAGGCCCACGCCGATGCCGCCGTTGACGATGCGCTCCTGTGGCCCCGAGATGTCGCGCAGCCACGTGGCCGAGGCCATGCGCCCCAGGTCGAAGGAGAGGCGGTCCTGCACGCGTTCCTGCGTGCTGGCTTTCTCGCGCAGCACGATCTTCTTTTCAAGACGCAGCGCCATCACGTCTTCGGCCGGCTTGATGAGGGGCGCCGGCAGTTGCAAGGCCAGCCCCTGCAGGCTGCTGGTCACCAGGAACTCCGAAACACCGTCGCGCAAGCTGAAGTCGGCCGTGTAGGCCGTGCTGCCATTCATCTTGCGGGCCAGGCGCGACAGCCAGCCCACTTCGCGCACCGCACGCAGTCCTTCGGCGCTCACGATGCCCTGCGCGTGAAAGCCCAGGTCGTGGCTGGTGCCGGCGTAGCGGCCCTTGCCGTCGATGCGCATGTCGCCACCGGCCAGCCGCGCCCGCAGCGCCGTCAGGCTGAAGCCGCTTTCGGTGAAGTTCAGAACGCCCTTGGCCTGCGTGAAAGCGGGGATGTCGGGGGCGATCTGCAGTTCGTTGTCGTTCAGCGTGATGCTGGCCTGCACCTTGGCCTTGTCCGGCGTCTCCAGCGGCAGGTCGAGGCGCAGCCGGTAGTCCGCATTGCCGGTGGCGCGGGCATGGGCCGCGATGTCGCTGGCCTGCCCCGCCAGCGGCGCGCCCGCCCGAAGCACTTCCGCCAGCGGCCCGCTGGCCTGCGCATCGACCTTGAGCAGCGGCGTGCGGTGCGACATGTCGGCGATCTCGGCCTCGCCCTTGGTGATCTCGATGCCCTGTGCGCCGGCCAGGCGGGCGCGGGCGTTGCGAACCTGCATGCCGGCGCGCTCGAAGATGAGTTCCGCCGACGCGCCCGTCAGCGCGGGCCACGTCGGCTGCGCCGCGCCACTTCCGCCGTTGGCGCCGCTGACGTGGGGAACGTAGGCATAGGTCACGTCCGACACCTTGGCCACGATGCGGAAGGTGCCTTGCCGCGGGTCCATGAAGGGCATGTCGAACAGGTCGCCCTTCACGCGGAAGTCCACGCTGCTGGCCACCCCTTTGGTGATGGCTTCGTGGACATAGTCGCGCGTGTGCTGGGGGATGTGAAGCGGCAGGTACCTGAACACGCGGGTGCCGTCGGCGCGCGTGAGCTTGCCCTCCAGGTCGAGCACGCCGGGAAAGCGGTCGCGGCTCGGCGAGGTGGCGGCGTCGCTGGTGCGCCAGGTCATCTTTGCTTCGCCCTGTGCGTCCGGATTGGCAAAGCGAAGGTTCGACAGTTGCACTTGCGTCTTGTCGCCGTCGAATTTCCATTGGGCGCGCGTCGAGAGTTCATCGATGGGCACGACCGGGTTCTCGAACACGCCCGGCAGGTCCAGCGCGCCCTTGGCGATCGCCAGGGTGGCGTTGCCGCCGTCCTGCGAGGCCTCGAATTCGACAGTCGCGCCCGACACACCCGGCTTGCCGACCGCACCGGCATGGTCGCCGGGTTCCGAGGCGAGGGACATGCCGCTCACCTTGCCGCGTGCGTCGTAGTGGGTGGGCGATTCCATGGCGCCGTCCCACGACATCTCGATCTTCTCGACCAGTCCGCGGGGCGCGCGCGCACCGAGTTCGCGGTGCAGCGTGTCGCCAAGCGGCAGCCGGTTGGCGATCTGCGCGAGCATGGCCAGGTCGAGCTTGTCGGCACGGAAGGCGCCGCGTTCGACCGCTCGTCCGGTGGGGAGCGTGTGCTTGAACCACAGGTTGCCGCCCGGCCAGCGCACACCGTCGCTGGTGTTGAACTGCAGGTTGGTGGTCGAGAACTCGAGGGTGTTGTCGATCTTGCTGGCGGCCAGGCGGCCCGTGACGGCGCGCAGCGCCAGAGGCTCGAGCTTCTCGTTGATCGACACGTCGATGGCGTCCAGTCCCAGGTCGACCACACCCGAAACGAGCCGGCCCTTGCGCACGTCGCCCCAGGCGCGCAGTGCGCCGCTGCCTTGCCGCACGACCACATCCAGCGACACATAGCTGCCGATGCGGCTCACGTCGACGTGCGGAAGGTCGGCGTAAATCTGGCCGTCCCATTCATGCCAGTTGCCGCTGCGCACCGACAGCAAGGGCTGGCGGAACTCGCCGCGGATGGCAAGGCGCTCGCCCCAGCCCTGTGGCGGCGTGGCCTCCAGCGCCAGTTCATGAGTGCGGCCGCGGTTGCGTGCGGTGAAGTGCACCTCGGTGAGCAACAGCGGCGGCGCGGCGCGGCGCTCATCGGTCCAGCGCACGGTGCCGCCTTCAACGACGACCTCGCGCTGCGAGAAGATCCAGTCCGCACCGCGCGATTCACCGCTGGTCTCGGTCGACATGTCCAGCCCGGCGATATGGATTTTGCCCAGCGCGTCAAGCCGCACCTCCACTTCGGGCCGTTCGATGAAGAGGCGCTCGAAGCTCAGGCGCCACATCGAGCGCGGCGAGAAGCCGGCAACCACGCGGCCCAAGCGCAATGCATCTCGATTCTGGGCGTCGTGCAGCACGACGTCGCGCAGCTCGAAGGTGGGAAAGAAACTGCCCAGCAGACCCTCCGACTTCGCCGTGATTGCGCCAATCGTCACGGGAACCCCGATGGAGCGCGTGGCCTGCGCTTCCAGCACCCCACGGTATTCGCCGATTCGCGGCACAATCCAGCCGTGTAGGACAACAACCACAAGTGCGAACAAGAGCCATGCTGCGACCAGCAGACCCAGCAGCCAGCGCGCCGTCACAGCGGTGATCTTGAGCAGACGTGAAGGGGAGGACGCCGTGACATTCATTGAGGATCGCGCTGTGCCGGGAATTATGACTGCCAGCTCAAGTTCGGGTTCCACCGAAGCCCCCCAGAAGAAGGGGCCTCCGCCGCTTTCTTCTTATTCGCGCTTCGTGCAGCGCTTGCGGCGCCGCTATGCCAGCGAGCTTGCACTGCTTCCGCCCGGCGCGCCAGGGCGCGAACACATGGCGCAGGCCTATGCCGCATTGCTCGAACGCGGCTACGGCGTCGGCGACGCGCTTCGCGTGGTTCGCCAGCTGGTCATGGAGCGGCTTGTCACGCTCGATTGCGACCGCGACGCGCCCTTGTCCGAGATCACGACGGCCGTCACGCACCTGGCGGAATTCGCACTCGACACCGCCTGCCACCAGGCCGAGAAGGAGCTTGAAGAGCTTCACGGCATGCCCGTGGGCACCGACGGCCAGCGCGCTCGCCTGTGGATCATCGGCATGGGCAAGCTGGGTGCGCGCGAGCTGAACGTGTCCAGCGACATCGACCTCATCTACGTGTTCGACCAGGCCGGCGAAACGGCGGGCAACGAACAAGGCCGCAATCGCCTGTCGAACCAGGAATACTTTGGCCGCATCGTCAAGCGCATCTACGCGCTGGTGGGCGACTCGACGGAACACGGCTTTGTGTTCCGTGTCGACTTGGCCCTGCGGCCCAACGGCAATTCGGGCCCGAGCGTGGTGTCGGTGGACGCGCTGGAAGAATATTTCCAGGTGCAGGGCCGCGAATGGGAGCGCTTTGCATGGCTCAAGAGCCGCGTGGTGGCGCCCCGCAATTGCGTGGAAGACGGCTCGGCGCAGGCGCTGCGCACCGTGGTGCTGCCCTTCGTGTTCCGCCGCTATCTGGACTACGCGGTGTTCGAATCGCTTCGCACGCTGCATCATCAGATCCGCGAGCAGGCGGCCCGCCGCAGCGCGGGCCGGCCCGAGCGCGCCAACGACGTGAAGCTCTCGCGCGGCGGCATCCGCGAGATCGAGTTCATCGTGCAATTGCTGCAGGTGGTGCGCGGCGGCCAGTTTCCTGAACTGCGCACGCGTCCGACGCTCGATGCGCTGCAGCGCCTGGCCAACGCCGGGCTCATGCCGCAGGCCACTGCCGACGCACTGGCCGATGCCTATCGCTTCCTGCGACGCGTGGAGCACCGCATTCAATACTTGGACGACCAGCAGACGCACGTGCTGCCAGTGAGCGACGAAGACCAGCACTGGATCGCCTCCACGCTCGGCTATGTCGACTGCTGCGACTTCCTCGGGCAACTGGACACGCACCGCGAGTTCGTGGCGCAGGAGTTCGACAAGCTCCTGGGCGGCAACGAGAAAAACGGCAAGTGCCAGAACGGCAAGTGCAATGGCAAGGCGGTCGCGGCCACGCCCTCCGACCTCGCCGACCTGCTGCCGGAACTGCCGCTGCCTTTTGCCGAGCGCGTGAAGTCGTGGTGCGACAACCCGCGCGTCACCGCCATGCGCGAGGAAACGCAGGCGCGCCTGCGTCAGCTGGTGCGACGCACCGGCCAATGGCTCAACGAACCCGACGGCGACCTGGAAGGCCAGACGCCCAACCACATCGGTGCGGCGCTGCGCTGGGCCGACTGGATCGAGCCGCTGTTCCGTCGCGAGAGCTACCTGGCCCTGCTGGTGGAGCGGCCCGCGGTGCAGGAACGCCTGCTGCGCATCCTGGGTGCGGCCAAGTGGCCCGCGCGCTACCTGATGATGCATCCGGGCGTCATCGACGAACTGGCCAACAACGAAATGCTGACCAGCCGCTTCAACGCGGCCGAGTTCGAGGCCGACCTGGAGCGCCGCCGCTCCGCATTGCACAGCACGGGCGAAGCGGACGAAGAGGCGCAACTCAACATCCTGCGCCGGGCGCACCACGCGGAAGTGTTCCGCACGCTGGCACGCGACGTCGAAGGCCGCATCACCGTCGAGGAAGTGGCGGACGACCTGAGCGCACTGGCCGATGCGGTGCTGCGCACCACCGCGCGCTGGAGCTGGCGTCATTTGCGCAGCCGCCACCGCGAAGAGCCGCAGTTCGCCATCATTGGCTACGGCAAGCTGGGCGGAAAAGAGCTGGGCTACGGCAGCGATCTGGACATCGTGTTCGTGTATGACGACGATGACGAGCGCGCCGGCGACGTGTACGCGGCCTTCGTGCGCAAGCTCATCAACTGGCTCACGGTGAAAACGCGCGAAGGCGACCTGTTCGAGATCGACACTGCCCTGCGGCCCAACGGCAACTCGGGCATGCTCACGACCACCTTCGAGTCCTACGAAAAGTACCAGCTCGGACGCGGCAGCAACACCGCATGGACCTGGGAACACCAAGCCATGACGCGCGCACGCTTCGTGCTGGGCGACGCCGCACTGGGCCAACGCTTCGACCGCGTTCGTGAGGCGACGATCACCTCCATCCGCGATCTGGACGCGCTCAAGACCGAGATCGTCGCGATGCGCGAGAAGGTGCGCGCGGCGCATCCGGTCAAGCCGGACCGCTTCGACGTGAAGCACAGCCCCGGGGGCATGGTGGATGCGGAGTTTGCGGTGCAGTACCTCGTGCTCTCGGCCTCGGCGCGCTTTCCCTCGCTCATTGCCAACGTGGGCAACATTGCGCTGCTGCAGCGTGCGGAACAGGCGGGCCTGTTGCCAAGCGGCGTGGGCCAGCAGGCGGGTGCGGCCTATCGCGAATTGCGGCGTGCGCAGCACAAGGCGCGGCTCAATGAAGAACCAACGCAGGTGCCCATGACCTCACTGGTGCATGAGCGCGAAGCCATGCTCGCATTGTGGAAGGCGGTGTTTGATTAAGCGAGCGGCATTGCATTCGGCCGCGGGCAGCGCGCTCGCGCTGAGCCTCTTGTTCCTCGCCGGCTGCGCGAGCAGTCCCCGCGACGGCGCGCCATCGAATCCGCCGTCGAACCTGTCTCAGTCAGCGGACGCCGAGCCGCGCGTTGAAACCATCCGCAGCAGTGGCGGCACCAGCAAGCCTTACACGGTGCTGGGCGTGTCCTATGCGCCGATCACGGACGACAGGTCGTTTCGCGAAAGCGGGCTGGCCTCGTGGTACGGCAAGAAGTTCCACGCCCAATCGACCGCCAGCGGCGAACCCTACGACATGTACGCGATGACGGCGGCGCACAAGACGCTGCCCTTGCCGAGCTATGTGCGCGTGCGCAACCCCGCCAACGGCCGCGAAGCGATCGTGCGGGTGAACGACCGGGGCCCCTTCGTGGAAGGGCGCGTGATCGACCTGAGCTATGCGGCGGCGGCAAAGCTCGATCTGCTGCGCGGCGTGGCGCCGGTGGAAATCGAGCGCATCACCAACCAGGACATCCGCGCCGGAACGTGGCGGCGCGATGGGAGTGCAACGGCGCTGGCGGCGGCGAGCACGACAAGCGCTGCGTCAACGGCGGCGCCTGTGGCGTCATCCGCACCCAGCGCACCCACTAACGGCGAAGTGGCCGTGCCATCGGTCATGGTGATGCCCGTCGTGAGCGCTGCGCAGCCCGAAGTAAGGCCCATCGTGGCGATGCCGCTGCCGGCGGGCGTCGAGCCACCGGCCGGGCCGCCTGCCGTTGGCTTGACGGGCAACGCGCCCACATCAGTTGCTGCGGACGCGCAGCCTGCCTCGCCCGCGCCGGGCTACTGGATCCAGTTGGGTGCCTTCAGCCAGCGCGAGGGCGCACAGGCCTTGCGCCAGCGTGTCACGAGCAACATGCCTTCGCTCGGATCAGACGTCTACGTGTTCAATGAACGCGGCATGTACCGCGTGCAGGCCGGACCATACGCTTCGCGCACGGACGCGGGCGGAACGGCGGACCAGATTCGCAACGGGATGCAGCTCGCGCCCATCGTCGTCGAGCGACGGTAGGAGCGCGATGCGGGGGCGGCGCGTCAGGCGCCCTGGTAGACCGCTTTGGGCGCGAGGGTCGCGGCCAGTTCCTTGCGGTAGCGGTTGAGCTCCTGCACAGTCTTGAAGCTGCGGTTCATCAGCAGGCTCAGGTTGTGCAGGATGCGCTCGCCGACCTTGGTTTCCCAGACGCTGTCGAACTTGATCTGGTTGTCGAGCCAGTGCTCCAGCCAGTCCGGGTCGGGCATGCGGCTCTGGATGGTGTCGTTGGGGAACAGCGACTTGTTGACGTGCAGGTTGGTGGGATGCAGCGCCTGCGCCGTGCGGCGGGCACTCGCCATGAGCACGCCGACCTTGGTGAAGGCGGCACGCGCTTCGTCGCCGAACTTTTCCATCGCCCGTTTCATGTAGCGCAGGTAGGCGCCGCCGTGGCGCGCTTCGTCTTGCGAGAGCGTGGTGTAGATGTGCTTGATGACCGGCTCGGTGTGCCACTCGGCGGCACGGCGATACCAGTGGTTCAGCCGGATCTCGCCGCAGAAGTGCAGCATGAGCGTTTCGAGCGGCGGCGCCGGGTCGAAGTCGAAGCGCACTTCGTGCAGTTCCTGCTCGGTGGGCGCGTGCTGCGGGCTGAAGCGCTTGAGGTATTCGATGAGCACCAGCGAATGCTTTTGCTCTTCGAAGAACCAGATGGACATGAAGGCGGAGAAGTCGCTGTCATGACGGTTGTCGCGCAGGAACATCTCGGTGGCCGGCAGGGCCGACCACTCGGTGATCGCGTTCATCTTGATGGTTTGCGCCTGCTCGTCGGAGAGCTTTGTCGCGTCGAAAGACTGCCATGGAATATCCCGGTCCATGTCCCACCGCACGGATTCGAGTTGTCTGAAAAGTTCCGGATACAGCATCTTTGTCTTTCGTTAGGCTTTCGATTTTAAACGCCCGCTTTTGCACCCTACCGACAACCGCGCGATGATTGCGATCATGTTGCGGCTCGCGCAGGAGATTTCCATGCGGCTTTTCCTTGTTTCATCGGTCGGCGCCGCCGCTGTGACAGCGGTGCTTGCCTTGGCTACCAACCCTGCGCCCGCCCAGAACGCCGCGCCGGCCGCTTCGGGGTCTTCGCCGTCGGCGTCCGCTACTCCCGCGTCCTGCCCGCCCCTCCTGCGCCACACCTTCGACCGCCTGCAGGACGAAAAACCCCAGCCGCTGTGCCAGTACGCCGGCAAGGTGGTGCTCGTGGTCAACACCGCGAGTTTCTGCGGCTTCACGCCCCAATACAAAGGGCTGGAGGCCCTGGACAGCAAATATCGCGCGAAGGGCCTGGTGGTGCTGGGCTTTCCTTCCAACGATTTTTCGCAGGAGACAGGTTCGAACAAGGAGATCGCAGATTTCTGCGAGAACACCTTCGGCGTGAAATTCCCGATGTTCGCCAAGTCCTCGGTGCGCGGCCCCGATGCCAATGCCTTGTTCAAGGAATTGGCGCAGCAGTCCGGCACCGCGCCCAAATGGAATTTCTACAAGTACCTGATCGGCCGCGACGGCAAGCTCGTGGCTTCTTATTCGAGCATGACGGGTCCGGACGACGCTGCTTTCGTGCGTGAAATTGAACGGCAAATTGCAACGAAGCAAGACGGGTGAAGGCCCCCTCACCAGAGGGAGCGCGTGGGTGAGACACCATTTGTTACCTTCACGCCGGGAACCGGGAAAAGCGGAGCGCGCTCATACCGTTTCGAGTGGCATAGTTGCCCCGAACGGTTTATGTGCTGCGAAGCCTTCCGGGCCTTTTTGCCCAGACGAAATCCTGAAACGACTCTTCTCCTCCTCCCTCCCTCCCTCCTTCGTTTCGGGGCGCTTCGCAGCACTTTTGTATTCTTCGTCGACCAATGAAAAAGGCGCCTTTCTCAAGGCGCCTTTTTTGTTTCCAGTGGGACGAAGCGATCAGCCGGGTTGCGTGTCCGCAAAGCTCGGCCGCGTCATGAGCTTGTCGTAGAGCTTGGCCAGATTGCCATGCTTGCCGCGCCAGTCGATGTCCGGAAAGCGGAAGCCGAGCCAGCCCAGCGCGCAGCCGACTGCAATGTCGGACAGGCTCAGGTGGATGCCGCTGCAAAAGGGCTTGTCGCCCAATCCCTTGGACATGGCGTCGACGCCGGCGATCACCTTGACGTGCTGGCGATCCATCCACGCCTGGCTGCGCTCGTTGTCAGCGCGCTTGGCCCAGGTGGCTTCCAGGCGCATGAGGATGCCGGCGTCCATGACGCCGTCGGCCAAAGCTTCCCAAGTCTTGACTTCGGCGCGCTCGCGGCTTTGCTGGGGAATGAGCTTGCCCACGGGCGACAGGGTGTCGAGGTATTCGACGATGACCCGCGAATCAAACATCGCTTCGCTGCCTTCCATGATGAGGCAGGGCACCTTGCCCAAGGGGTTGGACTGGCCAATGGTCGTGTCGTCGGCCCAAACGTCTTCCCTGATGAACTGGTAGTCAAGCCGCTTTTCGGCCAGGACGACACGAACCTTGCGGACATAAGGGCTGGCGGCGGATCCGATCAATTTCATGCGGTCATTTCTCTCACGGTGTCATCGAAGTAGCGCTTTGATTTTAGGGGGAAGACCTGCCGATCGAGCGTCAACTTAAAATTCACGAATGAGTCTCTCCACTGTTTCCGCACTGTCTCCCCTTGATGGCCGCTACGCGCCCAAACTGGCCGCCCTGCGGCCCCTGATGAGCGAGCAGGGCTACATGCACCGCCGCGTACAGGTGGAAGTCGCGTGGTTCATCGCCTTGTCCGACGTCGGCTTTGCCGAGTTCAAGCCCCTGACCGGTGGCGCCCGAAAGTACCTTTTGGGCTTGGTCACGAACTTTTCCGAGGGGGATGCCAAGGCGATCAAGGAGATCGAAAAAACAACAAACCACGACGTCAAGGCCGTCGAGTACTGGATCAAGTCGAAGTTCGAGGCGCGTCCGGAGTTGGTGGCCGCTTCGGAATTCGTGCATTTCGCCTGCACCAGCGAGGACATCAACAACACCAGCCACGCGTTGCAGATCAAGGCGGCGCGCGAAGGCGTGATCCTGCCCGCCATCGACGGGCTGCTGACCACGCTGCGGGCCATGGCCAACAACTTTGCCTCGGTGCCGATGTTGGCGCGCACTCACGGCCAAACCGCCAGCCCGACGACGGTCGGCAAGGAAATCGCCAACGTCGCCGTGCGCCTTGCCAAGGCACGCGAGCACGTGGCGGCCGTTGATTTGCTGGGCAAGATGAACGGCGCCGTGGGCAACTACAACGCGCATCTGGCGGCCTGGCCCGAGTTTGACTGGGAAGCCTTCAGCCGCAAAGTGGTGGAAACGCCCGCGCCGCTGGGCCTGGGTTTGACTTTCCAGCCCTACAGCATCCAGATCGAGCCGCACGACTACATGGCGGAACTGTTCGACGCGCTGGCGCGCGTCAACACCATCCTGATCGACTTTGCACGCGACATCTGGGGTTATGTGAGCCTGGGCTACTTCAAGCAGCGGCTCAAGAAGGGCGAAATCGGCTCCAGCACGATGCCGCACAAGGTCAATCCGATCGACTTCGAGAACGCGGAGGGCAATCTCGGACTGGCCAACGCCCTGCTGCGCCATCTGAGCGAAAAGCTGCCGATCAGCCGCTGGCAGCGCGACCTGACGGACAGCACTGTGCTGCGCAACGTGGGCGTGGCGCTGGGCTACGCGACGCTCGCGTATGCAAGCCTGGCCACCGGCCTGAGCAAGCTCGAGCTCAATGAAGAAGCGCTCGCGGCTGACCTCGACGCCTCGTGGGAAGTGCTGGCCGAGCCGATCCAGACGGTGATGCGCCGCTTCGGCGTGCAGGGCGCGTACGAGCAACTCAAGGAAGTCACGCGCGGCAAGACGGTGACGGCTGAGGCGCTGCATGGCCTGATTCGCTCGCTGGAGATACCGGAAGCGGAGAAGGAGCGTTTGCTCGCGATGACGCCGGCGTCATATACCGGCAAAGCCGCCGAACTGGCGCGGCGCGTATGAGAACCCCCACGTTCGGCACTTCGTGTCCTCTCTGCCCCCCGAGGGGGCTGATTCGCCTTGGGGCGGCCCGGCGGCGAATCACAGCCCCCACGTTCGGCACTTCGTGTCCTCTCTGCCCCCCGAGGGGGCTGATTCGCCTTGGGGCGGCCCGGCGGCGAATCTGATGGCCCTCAAATCAACGATCTTCAAAGCCAATCTAGCCGTTGCCGACATCGACAACGGCTACTACGCGGACCATCAGCTGACGCTCGCCCGCCACCCGAGCGAAACCGACGAGCGCATGATGATCCGGCTGGTTGCGCTGGCGCTCAACGCGCACAAGCTGCAGAGCGTCTGCGATGGCGACGGCACGCTGAGCTTTGGCGCCGGCCTGTCGAACCCGGACGATCCGGACGCCTACCTGCGCGACTTCACCGGCCGCACCCGCGTCTGGATCGAAGTCGGCCAGCCGGAAGAAAAGCCGCTCATCAAGGCCTGCGGCAAGGCCGACGAGGTACTTCTGTACTGCTTCAACCACGCGGCGGAAATCTGGTGGCGCGGCATCGAGACCAAGCTCACCCGCGCCGACAACCTGCACGTGTTTCGCATCCCGACCGCGTCGTCGCAATCGCTGGCCGAGCTGGCCCAGCGCAGCATGCAGCTCCAGGCGACGATCCAGGAAGGCGCATTGATGCTGGGCGACGGCGACCGCAGCATCGACATCGAGCCGATCCGCTGGAAGTAAACGGCCGCTACATCATCTCGCCGCAGCGCCAGCACTGCTCGAAGCCGCCTTCCACCACCTCGCCGCAGCGGCAATGCCAGCGCCGCTGCGGGCGATGTTGCAAGGCATCGAGCAGGCGCGTAGCCAAGGCGAGCTGATCGTCATCGGCGACCCAGATCTCGGGAAGGCATTGGTCGGGCGGCAGTTGCCCGGCGGCGGCGGCGAGGAATTCACGCTGCACCAAAGCATTGACGCCCTCCTCACGCAGCGCATGCACCCACAGCGTCGCGATCGCCAGGTTGGGTGCTTGCGCCAGTCGCCGCATGATCTCAGGACATGGCGGGCGACACCAGCCGGTCGGACTCGCGTGCCCGTTCGGCGTATTTGTTGAAGCGCCACGCGGTGTCGAGCATGGTGATGCGCCGCCAGGTGGCGCGCTTTTCGGTCGCACTCATCGCGGGCCAGTGCTGCACTTCGTGGAAGCTGCGCCCGCAGCCCTTGCATTCGTCGTCGCCCTGGCTCGTCGAGCAGATGGCAATGCAAGGCGTGTCCGGCGTTGATTGGTACCACGTCATCCACGCATCCCATGCCTTGGCGGGAAAGCCGACCTCGTCGACTTCGTCTTCGTGGTGAAACACCATCAGCGCGTAAACCTCGGCCAGCGCGCGTATTTCCGCGGCCAGCGTGACGCCGTCCGGAGAGGGTTTGCGCTCGCGCCAATAGTTGATGGCGGCCTCGATGTCGGTGATGTGAATGGCGGCCATGCGTGCGAATTGAATGCGGGCGGGAATGATAGACGGAGCAATCCCCACGAAGACACAAGGATATCCCAGCTACAAAAAAGAGAGCAGCCGGGCCTTGCGCATCAACGCCTGCGGGCGCCTTTCATTCAGGCTCGTGGAATTCCCGGTTGCCGCGACCCGGTCGCGATGATTTAATCCGGGTTCCGAAGGGGAGTAGCTCCCGACCGGCGTCTCAGGGGGGCCGGCAATCGGCAGGCCGTCAACACGAAGCACATAACTAAAGCTTCCGGTCTGTCGGGGTGGCGCGCGAAAGCGGGCGACCGGGCAAGACCTTCGATTTGAACCTGCGCGCGGTTCTGTCGAAGCATGTGCCATTCCCGAAAGCCGTTGGCTTTTCGGTCTCCAGGCAATCATCCATTCGATCCTTGCGCAGGCTATACGAGTCTTGTCCTTGGAGAATCTTGCGAATGGAATTCCTCTCTGCCCCATGGTGGTCCGCGCTGCTGGCGATCATCCTCATCGACCTCGTCCTGGCGGGCGACAACGCCATCGTCATTGCGCTGGCCGCGCGCAGCCTGCCCAAGCACCTGCAGAAAAAGGCCATCGTGTGGGGCACGGTCGGCGCCATCATCGTGCGATCGAGCATGACCGTCGGCGTGGTCTGGCTGCTCAAGATTCCGGGACTGATGCTGGTGGGTGGCCTGGGGCTGCTGTGGATTGCCTACAAGCTGATCGCCGATCAGGACGGCCACGAGGAACACGGCCCGGCCGTCACCACGTTCTGGGGCGCCATGAAGACCATCATCGTCGCCGATGCGCTGATGGGCATCGACAACGTGCTGGGCGTTGCCGGTGCGGCGCATGGCGCCTTCGACCTGGTGGTGATCGGCCTGCTGATCAGCGTTCCGATCGTGGTGTTCGGCAGCACGATGGTGCTCAAGCTGGTCGACCGCTTCCCCGCCATCATGTACATCGGCGCAGCGGTGCTGGCTTACACGGCCGCCACCATGATCGTGAACGAGCCGTTCCTGTCGAACATCTTCGGCACCAAGGACGCACCGCAAACCATGCTGCGTATTGGGGTTCAGGTGGCTTCCATCGCGCTGGTGCTTGGCCTATCGTGGCTGGCAACGCGCGGCAAGAAGCCTGAAGTCGAAGCGTTGTCGGCCAACCGCGAGCCCTCGTCGCGCGAAGCCTGACAGGCCCTGTCCGTTTCCTGGTTCCGTCACAACCACTCAAACAATCTGAAGGAGCGTCTCATGGAAAAGATCATTGTGTATGTCGACGATGCAGCTTTTGCGCGCGAGCGCCTTGCCAGTCTGCTTGCCGACATCGCTTCGAAGCCGGAGGCGAGCAAGGCGGCGGTTCACTGGCTTGTGGTGGCCTGCGCACCGCGCATGACGCATCGCATCAGCAAATGGGTCAGCCACAGCGCCCGCGAGAACTGGCGCGCCAAGTGGTTTGCCAAGACGCAAGAGCAGTTGCAACCGGTGCTCAGGCGCAATGGCGACCAGATCCACATGCTTCTGGCCAAGGGACCGCTCACGGAGCTGACGCAGCAGCTGCGCATGACGCACGGCGCGGCAACGGTCGTCGACATGCGCCGGCCCAAGGTGGGTGTGGATCTCGAGCCCGTTGCGCCGGACCAGACGCCGCCGCATGCGTCGGGCTGGGCCTTGCCGGGCGCGGTGGTTGGCATGGGCGCGCTGCTCGTGCTGGCCAATGAACTGGGCGATTGACTGTTGCTCGCCCCCAGGCTGCGCGCACTTCGTGTCGCTCCTCCAACCCCCTGCCGGGGGCAACACCAGCGGCCCGGCAAAGCCGGTTCCGCGGTGTTCCCCGAGCGTTTGCCTTTCCCTTCACGGACCGGTCCGCGCGCCGGTTTGTTGATATCCTGACCTGATGCGACTCCTCTTCAAATGGCTTCTCAGCGCCCTTGCGTTGCTGGCGGTGGCTTACATCTACAGCGGCGTGCAGGTGGTCAGCTTCACGTCGGCGCTGATTGCCGCGGCGGTCATCGGCCTCTTGAACATGGTCGTGCGACCGGTGCTGGTGGTGCTGACCTTGCCGGTGACGGTGGTCACGCTCGGGCTGTTCCTGTTCGTCATCAACGCGCTCATGTTCTGGGCTGCGTCAGGGCTGCTGGAGGGCTTCCACGTCAACGGCTTCACGGCTGCGCTGATTGGCTCGCTGATCTATTCGCTGCTCGGACTGCTCATCGACGCGGCGCTGTCGAAAAACCAGGGCGGCTGAACTTGCTGCTCAGCGCGGCAGGTCTTTCTGTTCGAGCATGTTCTGCCGGATGCGCGCATCGACCTCGCGTGCGCGGGTGTCGATGATCGACGCCTCGTAGTGGTCCACCGGGGTCTTGCCGGAGGCGGCCATGGTGCGCACCAGATCCTGTGCGGCCTTGAGCCGGTCGCGCGCCGCCGGAAAGTCGAGGATGGCGACATTGGCTTCGGCGTCGGCGCGAATCGCACGCACCGGATCGTTCTGGGCGTTGTAGAGCGTGGAAAGCGTGCGCCAGGCGCCCGCATCGCGCGGGTGCGTCGCCACCCAGTCGCGCAGGTCTTCGGTGATGGGCGCCATCTGGGCGGCACCGGCGCGGGCAGCGACCGAGGCCTGCGCCGCGAGCAGCATCTCCGGTCGATCCTTGGCCTTGGCATTGAGGAGTTGCACCGCACGCGGCGCCGTGCCGGCGGCGACTTCGATTTCAGCCGAGAGCAGGCGCGCCAGCCGCGAGGACACCGGGTCGTTCGCAGTGCGTGTGACCAGCCGCGCGGCCATGTCGCGCGCCACCTTGTAGTCATGCAATTCGCTCGCGGACATCGCGGCAGCGTAGAGGCCTCCGGCCTGTTGCTCGGGTGAACTTTTCGCAAACTCGCCGGTGTCCACCGAATTGACCCACAGGCGCAGCACGTCAACGCCCGGACGCGTCAGCACGCGTGCGCGCGAGGCGATCATGGCGTGGTCCATGCGCAGGGGCACGGCCGCTTCGGTGCCGGGCGTCAGCTGGAAGCGGCCCTGCATGTCGGCGATGCGCTCCGAGTTCAGCGGGTGGCTGCGCAGGTAGGGATAGGAGCCGTTGTCGTTCAGTCGCGAGGCGTATTGCAGTTTCTCGAACATGGCGGCCGCGCCCTGCGGCGCGTAGCCCGCTTGCGTCATGACACCGAAACCGATGCGATCGGCCTCGCGCTCCATGTCGCGCGAAAAGCTCAACTGGCTGTTCATGGCCAGCGCCTGCGAGCCGGCGATCACAGCCTGGCCAGCGTCCCCGCTCCTGCTCTTGGATGCTGCGATCGCGCCCAGCACCATGGCGGCGATGATCAGCGGCATCTGCTTGGCTTGGCGCGAGAGCATCCGCGAGATGTGCCGTTGCGTGATGTGGGAGAGCTCGTGGCCCATGACCGTGGCCAGCTCGTCGTGGCTGCCGACGACGGCGATCAACCCGAGGTTCAGGCCCATGTAGCCGCCGGGCAACGCAAAGGCGTTGATGTCGCGGTCGCGCATGAGCAGGATTTGCCATGCAAAGCGCTCGTCGAGTTCGGGCGTGAGTTCGCCGCGAATCTTGGCCGCGGCGATCAGGCGTTGCCAGATGTCCTGGACGTATTCCATCACCACCGGGTCGTCGATGTACGAGTTGTCGCGGTACAGCTCGCGCGCAATGCTGTCGCCCAGCTGCCGTTCGGCGCTGGCCGTCATTTCGCCGCCGTCGCCCATGCCGGGGAGCTGGGCATGCACGGCGGCCGGCACGAAGACCTGCGACGCGACGACCACCGAGACGCACAGGGCACGCAGCGCGGACATGAGCGTCCGCCCGGATCTTCTGGACAAAAGAGTCAAGCGCAGCATTCCTCGTTCATGGGCCCGTCCGCCTCGTGGCATCCGGCAGCCCCGTATGATGGGCTTTCGTGTCGAACAATCGCTTATGAGTTCCCTCACCCATTTTGACGCCCGCGGGCAAGCCCACATGGTGGACGTTGCCGCCAAGCCGTCCACGCACCGCGTTGCCATCGCCACCGGCCGCATCGAGATGCTGCCTGAAACGCTCGCGCTGATCGAATCGGGCACCGCCAAGAAGGGCGATGTGCTCGGCATTGCCCGAATTGCCGGCATCCAGGCCGCCAAGAAAACCAGCGACCTGATTCCCCTGTGCCACCCGCTGGCGCTGACGCGCGTGGCGGTCGAATTCGCCACGCTGGACGCCACGGCGGGCGACGTGCCGCAGGTGCTTTGCACGGCCACGGTGGAAACCGTCGGGCCCACCGGCGTCGAAATGGAAGCGTTGGCCGCCGTTCAGGTGGCGCTGCTCACCGTGTACGACATGTGCAAGGCGGTGGACCGGGGGATGACCATCACCGGCGTGCGGGTGCTGGAAAAGCACGGAGGCAAGTCCGGCAGCTACGTGGCGGACTGACTTCTTTCAGTCAGCCCGTTCCGTTGCGACCGGCAGTTTCGCCGGAGCAGGCGGTTTGCGAGCGCTCCAGCGCTTGAATTCCGCCGGAAATGCGCGCTGGAAACGCAGCGTATGGGCCGCAGCCTCGTCATCGAGCCCCAGCGTTTCGGCGCTTTCGATCACCTTGCTGATCACGCGCGGCTCGGGCGAAAAGTGCAGCAGGTGAAGGGCAAGTGCGTGGATTTCGCGTGCGTTGGCGTTCGTCAGCGGAGTGAGCGTCAGTTGCGCAAAGCGCGCGTGGTTGGCAAAAAGAGCTGACTCCTCCGCTTGGGCCAGCGTGTCTTGCTGGAAGCCGGGAAGGCGCCTGGCCGGGTCGAGGTAGATCTGGCTGACGCGTGTGTAATCCCAGGCGGTGAAGCCGAGGGCGCACAGCATCAGGGCAGCCACTGCGGCCGATGCCGCGCGTCGAGGGGCGGGCGCTTGCGCGCCGGCATGGCCTGCAGACGCCTCGCGCGGCCAGAGAAATCCCAGGCAGAGCCCGAACACCATCTGGAATGGCCCGAACCAGAGCGGGTATTCGACCATGCTGTGGACCAGGATGGCGCCCAGCAACCCCCACACCGCCAGCCGGTTCAGGTCGCGCTCGGCCCATGGCTTGCCCCTCCACACCAGCCAGCCGAAGAAGCCGCACAGCAGCAGCGCCGCAGGCACGCCCAACTCCACAGCCAGATGCAGCGGCAGGTTGTGGGCGTTGTCCAGGACGCCCGGAAAACGCGCGTCGGCATAGAGGGTGTCGAAATGGGCGAAGCTCAACTCGCCCCAACCCCAGCCGCGCCACGGGTGCTGTTCGATCTGGTCGAGCACATTGCTCCACAGCGCCGTGCGGCTGTCCGAGGCGATGTCGCGCAGCCGATGCAGCATGCGCAGGGGGCTGCCGGAGGTGGCCCGTGGCAAGGCCCACAGGGCCAAGCCATAGGCGGCCATCAGCGCGGGCAAGGCCAGCGGCCACCGAAAGCCCTTGGAATGATGGTCAACCGTTGTGGCCGTCCGCCGCCGCAGCAGCACGCCGACGGCCACGACGATGAGCAGCAACTGGAAAAACCCCGTGCGCGAGCCGCTTGCCGCAAGTGCGAGGACGAGCAGCACGCCGGCCGCTTTCAACGCCAGTCGAAGCCGCGCTCCGTCACTCTTCGCATGCAGCCAGAGCGCGGCAATCAAGCCCATGCTGATCAGCGTGGCGAACTGGTTGCGCTGTCGCAGGTTGCCGAAGGCCTGGCCGTGGTCGGACGCGGCCATCCACGGGGCCAGCGATCCGCCGAGGCGGCTGTATTGCAGCAGCCCGATCGCCGCGCTGACGAGGGCCGCGGCAAACAGGCCCCATGCCAGCGGCAAGGGATCGGCGCGCGCCATGCCGGCGCCCACAGAGGCGGCGAGCCCCACGACGCAGATGGCGGCCGGAGCGGCGAGCCGTTGGCCGAGGTCGCCGCTGCCGGAAAGGGCGACCACCCCCCGCGGCGAGCGCAAGCCATCCTTCGACGCGCAATGCAGGCCGCCCGACGGGTCGCACCATGAGCAAGAGCGCCACGCACGCCCAGCACACGAGAAGCTGCCAGGCGCTGGGAGAAGGTCCGCCAGCGAACGGAAAAACGAAGGGCAGGGCGATCAACGCGGCAACGCCGAGCGTGCGCATCCGTGCCTGCTGCTGTTGCTCCCATCCCCGCACTCCGACGCCGTCCTTCATGGCCGGAATTGTGCGGGATCGGCGATGCTGGCTCGCCGCGCTGCCGTGCAGCCTTTAACGCGCCGCGCCCTTGCGTGCGAGGCTTATCGCTAATTCCAGCACTTTTGTGCGGCCGCCAGGTTGCCGACGGCGCCAGTCCCGAAGCCCGTGTGATTCACCACCGACTTTCTGCCGGTACTCGTCACCACGAAGTCGCCGCACCGGTCTGAGGCCATGGAACCCGGTGATATTCGCGCGGCGGTCAGGGTGTAGTTCCGGCCGGCGTTCTCGGTCGTGAGGGTGATGTTGTAGGCAGCATTGCCCTCACCCGCCAGCGGCGCTACGCCGAACTGTGAATTGAAGATGCCGCCCGCGGTGTTGTCGATATTGGTGCCGGCCAGCGTCTGGTCGTAGCGGTAGTTCTCGCTGTAGTGGCGCTCCAGCCACTGCTGCGCGCTCGCCAGCACCGTCTTGGCCTGTGCGCGCTTGCCCTTGGCAACGCTTTCCTGGTAGCTCGGGTAGGCGATGGAAGCCAGGATGGCCACCACGGCCACCGTGATCATCAGTTCGATCAGCGTGAAGCCGGCGTTCTTGCGCTGGGATCTCGTGTTCATCAATGGCTCTCCGTGGTGGTCTTCAGGCCCGGGATCTCGCGCCAGAAGATGCGCGACTGCGTGCTGTTGCGCTTGGTTTCCTCGTCGGTGTTCTGGCCCAGGATGCGCTGGCAGTTCAAGCCGGCCTCGCAGCGCACCGTCGAGTCTTCCGTGACGCGGAAGCGCTGGTCCAGCTTGGCGATGCCCACGACGATGCCCGACGTGCTCGTGGTTCCGAAGATGTTGACGGTGGCCGTCCCGTCGACAGCGCTGATCTGCACATAGGCCCCCTCGGCGTTGTCGTTGCACACGTCAGTGGTCGTCGCCTGCTTGTAGACCATGGGAATGCCGACGTCCTTGGTCACCGACGGATACAGGAGGTTGCTGAGCACCATGCCGGAGGACAGCGGAATGTCCAGGTACCAACCTTTCTGCGTCGTCCAGTTGATGCGCGTGACGCTCCCCTGAACGATGGCCTTCGAATCAGAGCTGAGCGTCCAGGATCGTTGCTGCAGGTCGGAAACCCCCGACGGAATGGTCGATGGAGACGATGCATAGGCGGGCTTGTCCCAAATGCCGAAGATGCGCTGGCTGCGGCCCGTGTCGGGGAAGTCGCCCGACACCACCGACTTGCCCGTGCCGAACACGACGATCTGGCCGCCGCCCGGATGAAAGCGGATGGCCGGGGCTGCGGCGATCGGCAAGGCCGCCGTGCCGGTGGCATCTTTCGCCGAATACAGCGGCTTGCCATAGGCTTCGTGCCAGTTGTCGGGATCGGTGTCGGACACGTCGAACTTCCACATGTTGCCCTTGAGGTCGCCGGCGTAAATGGTGTCGGCCAGGCCGTCTTCGTCGGTGTCGATCCACGAGGGCTGCATGAGCCCGTTGCCGCCGGACGAGTCCACGACGATCTTCTTGTAGTACCGTCCGCGCCCGATCCCCCAACCGCCGCCGCTGTCGGGCCCGTCCACGAAAAGAACGTAGAGCACGGCCTTGCCGTTGGTGCTGGACAGGCCATTGCCAAAGATCACGGCGAACTTGCCGTTGGGCATCTTCGCGATCTGCGCGGCCTGGTTCGTGATCGGGTGCGTTCCGCCTTCGGAAATGATGTAGCCCAGGTCGGCGTCGTCTTGCGAGGTGAATTGCCAGGCAAAGATCGACGATGCATTGGCCTCGGTCAACGCGTTGGACGTGCTGTCGGTCGGCGCCGTCACATTGAGCGCAAAGATGCCTTTGCCACCGCGACCGAGCGTGCCGAACAGATAGGTTCTCCACGCGTCTGCGGTGGTGCCCGTACCCACCATCACGTCGCCGCTGAACGGTGATCCGTCCATGTAGGCGTTGACGTCGGTGATGCCGGCGTTGGCCGTTTCCTTGAGCCGCGGCACGAGCGGTTGGGGCACATAGGACATGATCGGCGTCAAGGTGTCGGACGTGAAGCCGTGCAGCATGCCGTCCGACGCGCCCACCCAGATCATGCGATCGCGCTTGGACTGGCCGGCCTTGAAGGTGCCGTAGCTTGGGAACTTGCTGCCGAAGAAATTCGCGCCCGGCCGGTCTTGCAACCACGGGTTGGAGTTGATGACACCGCCCATGATCGACGTGGCATTGCGGACGCGGAAGTTGAGCAGCGTGCCCTCGTTGACACGCGATCCGCGCATGTAGTCGATGAGGGCGTCCTGGCGGGTGCTGGAACTCTCCAGCGAGTCGAGGTAGCCTTGTCCTGCCGTCGTATCCGTCCTGATTGCGGTCGAATTGAAGGCCACGCCGAGCTTGTTGCTGGTGTTCGTGATGACCCGCCGCGACGACGGCAGCGTGCTGGTCAGGTTTTCGTGCCCCTTCGCGCTGGCGGACAGTTCGAAGTTGCCCTTGTCGTCCAGCTTGTACGCCGTGAGTTCGCCGTGCAGATCCTGCGGCGAGAACGTGGCGATGTACTTGAAGTCGCCATCACGCAAGTCGGGCCGCGAGACCGCCGGCGCCGAGTTCGAATTGGCGGTGAGGTCCGCGAACACGAGGCGAAGCGACTCTTCCAGCAGGTCGGGCCGGCGCGCCAGGAAATAGTTGTCCGGGATGCCGTCGCTGCATGCCGGCTGACCCGACGCACCGCACAGTGCGCCGTCCGCGCGCTTGGTGTCCCACTTCGTGATTGCATCGGGCTTTTGGGTAGGCGCCGTCGTCGAATCCTTGAAGCCGCCGTACTTGGCGATGTACCAGAGCGGATCGCGAATGACGGCGTCCAGGCTGCCCGTCATGTCGTAGGTTTTGAGGGTCTCGCCGAAGACGTAGACGTCGCTGCCGTTCTTGGTGAAACGCACGCACTTGCGCGGATCGTTGCAATTGCCGCTGCCGGAGCCGGTTGCGACCTGGGTCGTGGCGTCGTAGACCGCGTCGTTGTCACGCGCGTACCCGTTGTTGATGGCACTGTGCGAATGAAAGCCGTCGCTTGACGTGCCGACGAGGGTGTAGCCAAACAGGAAGGGGACTTGCGAGCCGGTGTCGGATTCGAGCGTTTGCGTGTAGATCTTCAGCTTTGGCGGCGAGGTGCTCCTGTCGAACTCGTAGCGGATGCTGCCCAGCATGTCCTGGTCCTGGTCTTCGCCGAGCATGTAGTGTTGCCAGAGCACAAGGAAGCTGCCGGACGATCCATCCGCCGCCCGGTTGAGCACCTTGAAGTCCACCATGTTCCCCGCGAGCGGGTTGGTCGTCGAGATCAGCGAGTCGATGCTTGCCGGCGTGATGTAGACGTACTTGGTGGGCGACGTTCCGGGGACCGGGATCTGGATCGACGCAGAGCCGCCCGCCATTGAAACGGCGTACTGGCGAACCTTCAGGACCTCCGGGTCCGCCTTGCCGGGAATGGTCAGGTCGGTGCGGATCTGGTTGGTATGGGCCCAATAGGCTGCGCCCGCTCCCAGGTAGCTGCCCTTCATGTTGGGCGCCTCCGGGCACAGTCCGGTCAGCGTCGCAAGGTCCGTGATGGTCTTGCCTGTGCACAGGTCGTTGTTGTCCGGCGTCGTGATGTCGCCGTTGTTGCCGATCAGGCGCGTCGTGGACGTGATGCCTTCCTGCGTACCGATGCTGGTCGTCAGGCTCGCTGCCGTCGAAGACAAGGCAGAAAAGGCATTGATGACCTTGTCGTTGTCAAAGGAGCTGACGCCGCTGGAAATGGTGACCATGTTGAGCGGTCGGCAGACGTTCTTGCCGTAGAGGGCCGCGCGGGTCTTGGTGCTGTTGGCATAGGTGCGGCTCGCTGTCAGCGGGTCGCTCCATGCAGGCGTGGGCAGCGCGAACTCGGCATCCTTGGCGCCGTTCGAACTGAAATAAGCACCCTTGCCCGCGTAGTAGCGAAGCCCCTCGGCCACCATCTCGCTGATGGGATTGCCCCATGACGGGCAGGTGCCGTTCGAGATGTCCCGGGAGTTGCAGTTTTGCGAGTAGTTGCCGTTGTTGGGGTTGTATCCGTACAGCCGCAACCTGCTCAGCGCCTGGATGATGCTGCCGTTGGCGGAAGCCGCAAGGAACTGACCTGTCGCCTGGTCCACCTCGCTGTTGATTTCCTCCATGTTCTTGCGCAACACGGCGCCATCGAGGTTGGAATCGAAGGACCCCAGCAGCATGGCGAACTCAGCCTTGGCAGCCTTGTTGCCGAAGTTGTCGCTTTCGCCGAATTCGTTGAGCAGGCCGCGCGGCTTGTATGGATTGCCGGCGGAGTATTGCTTGCAGTTCTCGTCGCCGAGCATGGATGCGTTGCAGGCCTCCAGGCGCGCGGTGTACTCGTGGGAATTGGCGTCAACGCTGGGCGACGGTGGCGTTCCACCCTTGTGCGTTGTCAGCGTGCCGCCAACGCCCTGGTAGTTGGCGCTGACGAAATTGACGGTCGGCGTTTTCCAGTTGTAGCCGATCTCCTGCGTCCAGTTGCAGGTGCGCACTTCCGTCATGTTCCACAGCAGGTAGTTGCCGGGCGCCGTGCGAATCACGGGCAGGAGCGTGGTGCTCTGTGATGCGCTGTCGCCAGACGGATTCTGGTGACGGCGGCACAGCGTGATGCCATCGTCATAGCTGAAGGGCGTGAGCCGGCTCAGGTCGGCGCCGTTGTAGTACTTGACGAAGGCCTGGCTGTTGCGCGGCACGAAGGAAAGCTCGAGCACCGTCTTGCCGTCGGTGCCTGCCGTGTCGGTGGAACGCAAGCCGCCGAAGAGGATCTTGCGCAGCACGTCCATGCGCGACATGGTCGCCCAGTTCAGGAAGTTGCCGCTCCAGTACGAATTGCCCGCTGCGCAGTAGTACTTGCCGCCTTCCAGCGTCGCGGGCGCCGCAGGCACGTAAAGACCGTTGTCGGCCGTGCTGTAGGTGTAGCACTTGGTGGAATCGAAGTACCCGTAGTACTTGAAGTCCGGCATGAAGGTGTAGTCGACGGCGCCGTCGAAGTTCAGGTCTTCATAGTCGGTGTAGGCCCGGCTGAACATGCTGAAGTCCTTGGAGACGTTCAGCATCACCATCGGCAGGTTGGGATCGGGGCTCACGTTCGGCGGCACCGCCTGCAGGGCGGGAATCAGCGGAATCGTCGGCGCGGCCACCGGCGACTTGAAGGCCAGCAGGATCGACACCGCCACCCCAAGTGCCAGGGCAACTTTCAGCACAAGTGATTTCATGGTGTTCTCTTCAGCCTCGCTTGAAGTAGGTCTGCAAGACGACTTCCGTGTTGGGGTCCAGGCCCCAGCCGCGCGCCGTGTTGCGGAAATAGATGTCGTCGCCGCGCTGCATGTACTCGATCAGGTACTCGGGCTGGCGCGCGACGCCGCGCACGCCCGGCTTGTTGGTGAAGGTCCCGATGGGAACGCCACCGGAGAAGTCGCATGCCGTTGGAGGGGCGGCTTTCCATCCGACGCCGCCGGGCCACCACGGCTCCGGATTGGTAAATGTGGCGGCATTGCTTTGCGCGTAGTAGTTCACCGGTGTCTGCTCGCCGAAGCGGCACTGGCCGCGCGGGCAGGTGGCGCCGAAATTGGGCTCGCTGTAGGCGCTCTTGATGGGTCGGTCAGCGCCACGGGCACACTTCGCGCCAACGACGCTGTCGGCCAGCATGATGTCGCGCTCGGCGTCGCGCAGCGCCGACTCGGCGGCCTGGCGCGCGACCTCGACGTCGAGCATGTTTCTGGCCATGCCCTCGCCAAAGAGCACGCGCCGAACCGCAAAGGCGGAGACACCCGAGAGGATGACCAGGAAGATCAGCACGATGATCAGTGAGACGCCGCGCTGCAATGTGAGGCGATTCATGGTTGGGTCAGAACGTCTGCGTGAGGTTGTTGCGAACGCCGAAGACGCGCGTGCGCTGCTGGTAGATCGCGCGGTCCGTCGCGGAGTAGTTGACCGGGACGCCGTCGCAATCGATGTACGAACCCGTGGTCGTCTGGCGGACGCTGGGGTCCAGCGTCTTGGCGAGCACGCACACCTGCACGGCGCTCACGCGCTGCCAGCCGGTCCTGGGCTGCCCGTTGATATCGATCGCCGCCATCGCGCTCACCTCCGTGGCGGTGTAGAAGCGCTCGGGCGCCTCCATCGACGTTGCCGATGCCACGCCATAGCGGAAGCGGAGCTGCGAAATGCCGGGCAGGAGCGGCTGGTAGGGGTTGGCGTTCGGTCCGTTGCCGGCGCAGCGGAAACTGCGCGTCTGGATGGACTGCCCCCCCTGCAGGTAGGTGTAGCTCGCCCCCAATCCATAGGCATTGCTGATGAACAGCGGCAGCGACACCGTGCCGACGCCTGCGGAGCCCGCGCCGGCCCGTGCGGCGTTGTAGGTGGTGCCGCTGAACGCAGCCAGCTCGACGTTCTGGCCCAGGCAATCCTGCCGTGTGCCGACGCCCTTGACCGAGAAGGTGTCCGACGAAAAGTAGTTGATGACCAGCGAATCGGGTTCGTTGGCGTCAGGCGTCGGGCAGGTGCCCGTGGTCACATTGAAGATGCCGCCAACGCAGCCGAAGACGCCTTGGTCGAAAGCGGGGACTGCCGCCGAAACGGCGTTGCTGTAGGCGCCCTGGAACTTCGCGGACGCTGTGGTCGTCGGAAAGCCCGCAGGGTAGAAGCCGGCGTTCTTCAGGTCGCGCCCGATGATGTCGAGCACGATGCTGGCCGTCTCCTGCTGCTGGGACTTGGCATCGAGCACCTGCGAGATGCGATGCGTCGACAGGAACAGGTAGCTGGCCGCGGCAGCCAGCAGCAAGCCGATGGCAATGGAGATCAGCAGCTCGATCAACGTGACGCCGCGCTGGCGCCGAGGCAGCTTCGTCTTCATGGAACGATCCTCGCGGTGTAGCAGCGCACACCGTCCGGCACTTCGGCGTCCGAGGGGCAGCAGAAGCGCGCCTTGCCCGAGGTGTCGCTGTCGGCGGCGTTGCACGAGCGTGCGGCGATCAAGGTGTCGCTGGCATCGACCGCACTCTTGTCGGCCCACATGACACTCACGTCGAAACCCTTGACCACGTCGCCGACGATGTACCCCGCGCCCCCCGGCAGGGTGGCGCGCAGCAGGTTCTTCCAGTGGGCGATGTCGTAGTCCGCCATCTGGGCGGGAGTGCAGGACGCGCTGGCGCAATCCACCGTGGGCGTGGAAGGCACGGCACTGACCTGCGCGGTGTAGGTGCTGGAGAGCTGGTAGCCCGTCGCCTTGGTGGTCACGCCGCCAACGACGGCTGCGAATCCGTTGGCGCCGGCCACGTTGACGCGCAAGCGCTCGGACAGGTCGTTGAGGGCGGCGCTCACATTGAAGCGGGCCTCGTTGCCCGTCTGGTACTTGATGGCCGAGGACATCAGGCCGGCGATGCCGACCATGCCGATCGAAAAAATCAGGAGGGCCACGAGCGCTTCGATCAGTGTGGCGCCGGCTTGGGTGTGGAGCTTCGTGATCATGAGGCGCCTAGTTCTGATTGGTGCCGTCGCAGCTGATGCTGCCGGCATTGCCGATGCGCGCACGCCCGAGCATGTCCACGCAGATCATCTTGGTGGCGGATTCGCCGGGAGGTGACACGCGCAGCGACACCGCTGCAGCCAGCGTGGCGCGACCCCGCGAGTCAAACAGGATGGTGCGCGGCGTGTTGGTGCCGGTCAGCGATGGCCCGTTGGGGTCACCGACGTAGGCCTTGAGCAGTTCGGCCGTGCTGTCGGTTGCATCGCTGTCGCACTTGGGGTTGGAAAAGATGATCCACCCGGCATTCCATTCGCCGCTGGTCACAACGCAGGCGGGCGTGGCCGCGCTGATGTCGTCCGCGGCGCAGATCGTGACGCACTTGTTGCGCGTGATGGCTTGGCCGCGCGCATAACCGACCCCCAGGACGAACTCGTTGCCCAAGTTCGAAACGCGCGAGTTGCTCATGAGCGCTCCGAAGCTCGGCGCTGCGATCGCGATCAGGACGGCCAGCATCGCGACCACGACCATCAACTCGATGATCGTGAAGCCCATCACCCTTGAGCGTCTTTGGGAACGAGAACGAAACATGACTCGCACCAAGTTGGTTGCAGATGTTACGAAGTGTGTTTACTTTCGATGCATTTGCGCAACCCGATCGGACCCTCTGAGCAACCGTTCGTCGGGAAAAAAGCAACTGCAGGCACTGTCCTACAGTTTTCGCAAGTGAGCGCAAACCAAGGGTTTTCGCGACTTTGAGGCCTGAAAACGTGCGAACTTCCGCGAAATGGAGCTCCCGCGGCCTCGCACCGTGGAACGCCAGTAAACGCCCATTTCAGGTTTCGAGATGTGACTTGTGCTAGGAGGCGCGTTCCGCCACGTCGTGTGCGACGGGCGGCACCCGCCCTCCCACTTCGTTTCACACGTTACGAATTGAGGCTGAATCCGATGCGCTCACGCAACTAGAGTGAGCAACTACTGACGAACGGCACTGCGCCGGGGCTCAGTGGTTTGGAGTCCGACCTCTTCAAGTGGCACTCTGTGACGACTGTAATTTTTGTGTGCTTCAGCGTCACACAAAGCCAAGGGCGTCTTCATGAAATCGGCAGGGGTTCCATCGACAAGCGGGCGCGAAGCGTCAAGGCTTCAGCGCGGCTTCACGCTCATCGAATTGATGATCGTGGTGGCCGTGGTGGCCATCCTGTCGATGATTGCCGTTCCGAGCTACACGGACTACCTGCGCCGCGGCCAGGTGCAAGAGGCGCCGGGCGCGCTGGCGGACTACCGCACGCGGATGGAGCAGTACTACCAAGACAATCGCAATTACGGCACGGGCGGCAACTGCGGCGTTGTGATACCGACGGCGAAGTACTTCGACTTCACATGTAACTCGGACGCCGCCACCGGCCAGACATATCTTGCGACTGCGACGGGCAAGGGCGGACAGGTGGCCGGCTTGGCCTACACCGTTAATCAACTCAACACCCAAGGCACGACCTGCACAAGTTGCGCCTGGAACTTCAGCGCCCAGAACGTCTGGGTGCTCCGCAAGCCATGAACCGCCTGCAGTCGCGCCAATGCCGCCGCGGTCAGTTCCAAAGGGGCTTCACCCTCGTCGAGCTGATGGTGACCATCACGCTCTTTGCCCTCCTCAGCGTCTTCGCGTACCCGAGCTACACCAACTACATTCAGAGCGCCCAGGTCCGCGCGTCGGCCGAGTCGGTGATGAGCGGCCTGGAACTGGCACGGGCCGAAGCGATTCGCGGCAACCGCAACGTGCAGTTCAGCATGCTCAACACGTCCCGCGGCGTGGCGGTCACGGGGGGCGGCGGCACGGACTGGTCGGTCATGACCGCATTGGTGGCAACGCCGACAACGTTCGACCAGAACGTGCAGACCCGCCTGGAAAGCTCTTCGACCTCGAACGCACGGGCGGGCACCGCCACCGCCGTGAGCGCCACCGTGGCCAGCCCCGGTGCGGGCATGCCGGCGAACATCCTGTACACCGGCATGGGGCGCTTGGGCACGGCGACCGCGGTGCGCAAGATCGACTTCACCGGCGCCGCGGGCAGTCGCACACTGTCGATCGTTCTTTCACCAGGCGGCGACGTGCGGCTGTGCGACCCAGCCCTGTCGATGGCGACCAACCCACAAGGTTGCGCATGACATCCAGACCCCGCCCCCATTCCACGCGCCTGCAACGCGGCGTGATGCTGATCGAGGCGCTCGTCGGCATGGCCATTTTTTCCTTTGCCATCCTGGGCATCATGGGCCTGCAGGCGACCGCCATTCGCACGGTGCGCGACGCGGACTACCGGTCCAAGGCCAGCCTCTTCGCCAACCAGATCGTGGCGAGGATGTGGGTCGATCGATTCAATGTACCGACCTATGCCCTGAACGCCGATGAGGCGGCGTGCGCCCCGGGCTCCAACACGACGACCAAGACGGCCGTGTACGACTGGATCTACGCCATGTCCGACATGACCAACCCCGGCGCCTTGCCGGGCGCGGCCAATCTGCAGCAGCAGATCATCGTCGGGCCGAACAACACCGTCAGCTTGACGCTGTGCTGGCAAGCGCCGCAAGACACGGCGCCGCACAACTTCACGCTCAAGACGCAGATCCTGGGGTGAACGACGATGCCCATTCTTCGAACCAGCCGCCAACGAGGCTTCAGCCTCGTCGAGATTCTTGTGGGCATGGTGGTGGGGCTTGTCGTCACCATCATCATCTACCAAGTGGTGGCCACCAACGAGGGCGTCAAGCGTTCGACGACTTCCGGTGCGGACACGCAGCAAAACGGCATCTTCAGCCTCACGACGATCGAGCGTGACGTTCGTGCTGCCGGCTGGGGCATTCCTGCGGCCAGTTCGATGCCCTGCGCGAATTACTACACCTACTTCAACAACGGTGCGACCAGTGGCCCCGTGCCCAACTTTCCGGGCACGGCGGTGCGCATCAACGACGGCGGCACGGCGCCAGGTGCATCGGACAGCATCACCATGCTCTGGGGCTCTTCCGTGCGCGCCAATGTGCTCAATGCGTTGCTGCAGAACGTGACGCTGAGCCCCACCGGCACCGCGGCGGCCAGCCTTCGACCGACCACCAAGGTGGGCATGTCGTCTATCGGTGGCTTCGTGTGGCTGACCGATGACATCGGCAACTGCGTGGTCACGCGCATCACGGCCTCAACCGATGTGCCCACCACGCCGCCGTCAGCGACGATGACGGTGGTGCTGGCGCACGACCCCATCGCCTCGCCGACGCCTGTACTGCCCAGCTACAACCCGCCGGCAGCCTACATGACGGCCAACGCGTGGCCCGTGACCTTCAACACCAATCCGCGCATCTTCGACGCGGGGGCGCTGACGCAACGCACCTACGCCGTCGTGAACGGTTCGCTGGTGTCGCAGGACTACTTCACCACGACGGACACGCTGCAAGTCTCCAACAACGTCGTCAGCCTCAAGGCGCAATACGGCATCAGCGACGCCGGCAGCCAGATCGTCAACAACTGGGTGCGCGCGACCAATGGCGCCGCCGGCAATTGGGCCCTGCCCACCGCCAACGACCTGCGGCGCATCAAGGCCATTCATGTGGCGGTGGTGGTTCGCAGCCCGCTCAAGGAACGGCCCACCGCGGGCACGACCACCTGCGCCACCACGGCCGTCGCGCCCACCAGTTGGCCGGGCGGCCCGGTCATCGACCTGAGCAACGACCCCGACTGGAAGTGCTATCGCTATCGCACCTTCGAGACGGTGGTGCCACTGCGCAATGTTCTTTGGGCCAACCTGTCATGACTGCCTGGACTCCATCACGCCTTGCCGCCGCTCAGCCGCAGCGCGGCGTCATCGTGTTCATTGCGCTGATTGCGCTGCTGATCCTTTCGCTGGCGGCGCTCTCGCTGCTGCGCTCCACTGACACGGCGGGCGTCATCTCCGGCAACGTCGCCTTCAAGCAGGCAGCGACGAGCGCGGCGGACACGGGGGCGGAGCGCGCATTCACTGCACTGCCAGCCCTGGCAGCGGCGGACGTCGACACCAGCACGCCGCACAAGTACTCCCGGACGATGCTGATCGTCGATGCAGACGGCGTGCCCACCCTGCCCTTCAAGTGGGAAGACCTGCCCTGCTACGACAACGCCGGCGGCGCCACACCGATCGATTGTTCCAACGAGTCGACGTATCGCGTGCAATACGTCATCGACAGGCTGTGCACCATCGCGCCGGTGGCCGGCGATTCGCTCACGCAGCTCACCAGCAAGTGCGTGGCCGGCCAGCCGTTTGCCGCCGGCAGCGCCGTGGGCGCCGACACCGACAGCCACGCGCAAACGACCAACGTGTTCGGCGGACTGACGCCGCCGCCGGCCGTGCGGCCCACCATCCATTACCGGATCACGGTGCGGGTGCTGGGCCCCCGCAACGCCTCCAGCATCGTCCAGACAACCGTTGAGCTGCCGTTTGGCTGATTCGATCGGGAAAGACAAGAGCATCAACATGCAGCACGCAGCCCCGAAACGAACCCAGGCCACCATTGCCTCGGCGCTGATCATCTCGATGGTGCTTCAGCCTGTGGCCGCGTGGGCAGCCTCCACCGATTTGACGAACGTGCCGCTGGTGGTGCAAAGCCAGGTGCAGCCCAACGTGCTCTACATGCTCGACAACTCGGGCAGCATGGCGTGGGGGTCGATCACCGGCGCGGACATCGAGGCTGAATACACCAATGGCGCGAAGAACATGCGCGCCTACTACTCGCCCACCTACAACCAGCTTTACTACAACCCCGCCACGACTTACTTGCCCGGCGTGAAGTACGACGCGACGGCAACAGCGTCGAACTTCACCACGTCCATGGGAAACAGCGTCAGCACGACGGCGCTGGTGGACCCCTACCTGGCGCCGGCGCCTTCCGGTGCCAAGGTCGACCTGACGAGGATGTGCTTCAGCACGGCGTCCATCACCTTGCCCCTTTTCGACAGCGCCCCCTTTGCCAACAACAGCAATTGCGTCATTCCCTCCTCCGGATCGAAGACGACGCTGTATGCGCAATACGCCTTCTATTACAAGTGGAAAGGCACGGGCACCGAAGACGGAAGCACGGCGCAGAACCTCGACAGCAACTACACGCGCGTGGAAATCATTCCTGCCACGGCGCTCTATGCCCGGGCAGCCACGCGCACGGATTGCGGCACCGGCGCCAACTGCACCTACGCGCAGGAGATCCAGAACTTTGCGAACTGGTTCACCTACTACCGCACACGCCTGCAGGCCGCCAAGTCGTCGCTGGGCATTGCGTTTTCCGTGCTGGACAACAAGTCCCGGGTCGGCTTTGCGACCATCAACGACGACAACGGCAACACCAACACCACGGCGCGCAATTTCGTGGCGCTGTCGTCCTTCAACACTTCCCAGATGTCGACGTGGTACAGCGAGCTGTATGCCGTCACGCCCAAGGGCGGCACGCCGCTCGTCGATGCGCTGAACCGCGCCGGCACCTACTACCAGACCGGCAAGATGCAAGGCACCAGCACGACCCGCGCGCAAACCGTGCCGCTGGCCTGCACGCCCAACTACACGATTCTTTCGACGGATGGCTACTGGAACGGGTCGGACCCCACGAGCGGAACGACCCAGGACCGGAAGGTGCCCACCCTCCCCGCCAACGTTTACGTGAACCCTGACACAGGCGCCACCGTCAACGACCCCATTGCCGGCGTGCCGCTCGTGGCCGCGCAGAACTTTCCGGCGCCCTTCTACGACGGCGGGCTCAGCGGCTCGCGCAACACACTCGCCGACGTGGCGATGAAGTACTGGATCTCGGACCTGAACGCGCCTTCGGCCGGCAAGGTGGCGGCGAACCCGTCAGACCCCGCGACGTGGCAGCACATGGTGACCTACACCATCGGCCTGGGCGCCAAGGGAACCCTCACCGCGCCGCCGACAGGCTCGAGCTTCTGGCCGGCACCGACCGCGGACGATCCCACGACCATCGACGACCTCTGGCACGCCGCGCTCAATGGCCATGGCCAGTACTTCAACACCAAGGACCCGGTCCGGCTGCAGACGGCGCTGTCGGCCATCCTGAACGACATCGTCAGCCGCACCGGTTCGGCCGCATCGCTGGCGGTGAGCAATCCCAACGTCGAGGCAGGAGACAACAACGCGTATGCATCCAGCTTCAGCTCGGGTACGTGGGCCGGCGACTTGCAGGCCTTCACCATCGACACGACGACCGGCCAGCTGGCATCGACGCCCAACTGGTCCGCGCAGGCCAAGCTCGACGTCAAGCCGCTGGGCACACGCTACATCGCCAGCTATGACGGCACCCTTGGCGTGCCGTTCACGGCCACGGGGTTGGCCGCCAGGCTCGGGCGCTTCAACTCGCCGACCTCGCCGCCGGGGCCCATCGACGGCGCGGCCGTCATCAACTACCTGCGCGGCGACCGCACGGGCGAAGGCAACGGCAGCAATCCTGCACAACCCTACCGCCTGCGCGCGCGCCTGCTGGGCGACATCGTGGATGCGGAACCCGCCTACATACCTGCACCGCGCGCCAGCTACACGGATGCGGGCTACACCGCCTTCAAGGCGAATCTCACGGTGGCAAACCGCACCAAGGTGGTTTACCAGGCGGCCAACGACGGCATGCTGCACGCGTTCAACGCGGTGACCGGCGACGAGATGTGGGCCTATGTGCCGAGCGCGCTGGTCAACACCAATCTGTCGACGACTTACAGCAGCACCAGTTCACTGGTGGGGCTGACCCAACAGGAACTGTTCCAGCATCGATTCTATGTGGATGGCACGCCCATTGCCACGGACATCGACCTGAGCAACACCGCGGCCTTCCAGCCGCCCAATCCTGCCAGCGCGAACTGGATCACCCTTCTGGTCGGCGGCTTGGCCAAGGGCGGACGGGGCTATTACGCACTGAACGTGACCAACCCCGCGGCCGACTCGGACGCGACGGTCGCCAGCATGGTGATGTGGGAGTTTCCGAACGCCAACACGGCCGCCACCGACGCGGCCAACATCGGCTACACCTACGGTATTCCGCTGAACGTGAAGACCAAGGCGGCCGGCTGGGTGACGCTGGTGACTTCGGGCTACAACAATGGCGCCGACACGGGCGGCGACGGCACGGGCCACTTGTATGTGCTCAACCCGGACCGGGGCACCATCATCAAGGACCTGAGTACCGGGGTGGGGTCGAGCGCCAATCCGAGCGGGCTCGCGAAGATCAGCGCGTTTCTGGTGAACCCCGGCGTGGACGACACGGCGGACTTTGTCTACGGCGGCGACCTGTTGGGCAACGTGTGGCGCTTCGACCTGACGGGCACCTCCACATCGACCTGGAACGTGAAGAAGGTGGCCACGCTTGTGGACAAGAACGGCGTGGCGCAGCCCATCACGGGATCACCCGAGCTGGGCTTGGTGAACGGCAAGCGGATGGTCTACGTGGGCACGGGGCAGTACCTTGGCGCGACGGACATTCCGGGCGCAGCGGGCGCCAACGCGAGTGCGACGCAGGGCCAATCTTTCTACGGGCTGATGGATGACCTGTCGTCCACCCCGACGATTTCGCCGCTGCGGCTGAACCTGGTGGCGCAGGCGGCCACGGTGGCGGGGACGAACATCAACGTGACGACGAATCCGGTGAACCTGGCGACCAAGCGGGGATGGGTGCTGGACTTTCCGACCAGTCCGGTGGGGGAGCGGTCGTACACGAGCCCGGTGCTGTTCCAGGGGGTGCTGGCGTTCACGACCAACATTCCGTCAAGCGACCAGTGCACGCCTGGGGGGAGTTCGAATCTTTACTTTCTGAATTACGCCAATGGCGGGGCGATTCCGAATCTGGCGAGTCGCTTTGTGGGGAAGGTGCTGTCCAGCCGGGTGCAGCCTGAGGGGTTGCCGGGTGGGGCGGTGAAGATCCTGGTGCGGACTTCGGATGGGGGGACGCGGGTGTTTGGGGTGACGGTGCCGTCGTCTACGGAGCCTGCGCGGGTGATGTGGCGAGAAGTGACGAGGAATTGACGGAGCAAGGGTGGGGCAAGAGGTTCGCGCAACGCGGATCCGCATCGACCTCCCCATCCAATACCTTTTCATGACTTATTTTGCGGGCACTGTTTGAAGGCCTGACGAACGGTTGTGCTTGAAGGTCGAATGGCTTGTGAAGCTTGGAAATGGCTTGTGACAATTAGTCACCGTCGTCACATTTGCTGCGATCTTTCGTTGCAGCAATACCAAAGTTCTCATGCATTCACCACAGGACTCCAAGCAGAGTGCCCCAGCCCAGTGGGCCCAATCCGGTTTCACGTTGATCGAACTCATGATCACCGTGGCCGTCATCGCGATCCTTTCCACAATCGCCTACCCAAGCTACGCGGACTACATGCGGCGCGGACAGTTGCAGGAAGCCCCCACCAACCTGGCCGACTACCGCACGCGGATGGAGCAGTACTACCAGGACAACCGCAGCTATGCGTCGGGCAGCAACTGCGGCGTCACGCTGCCTGCCACGCCCACTGCCAAGTACTTCACCTACACCTGCGCCACCGCTAACTCGGGTCAAACCTACACGGCGACGGCGACGGGCTCGAGTGGCGCGGTCAGCGGCTTTGCCTACACGATTGACCAGCTCAACACCCAAGCGTCGAGTTGCACAAGCTGCGCCTGGAATTTCAGCGCCCAGAACTCCTGGGTGTTGCGCAAGCCATGAGCCACGCAGGACGAAGTGGGGTGCGTGGCTTCACCCTCATCGAGTTGATGGTGACCATCACGGTGCTGGGTGTGCTGTCGGTGTTCGCGTACCCGAGTTACGCGAACTTCATCCAGAACACCCAGATCCGATCGGCGGCTGAATCGGTGGTGAGCGGTCTGCAAATCGCCCGCGCCGAAGCGATCCGTGGCAACAAGAACGTGCAGTTCCAGTTGCTCAACACCTCCGCGACCAGCACCGTCACGGGCGGCGGCGGAACGGACTGGTCGGTCGTGAGTGCCGCGGCAGCAACCCCTACGGTGTTCGATCAAACGGTTCAAACCCGATACGAAAGCTCGGCCACCTCCAAGGCGCGCGTGGGCACCGCCACCACGGCAAGCGCCACTGTGGCGACAGCAGGCGCGGGCATGCCGGCCACGATCACCTTCACGGGCATGGGGCGCACCACCACCACCATCCAGCAGCTGGACTTCACTGGCGCCTCGGGCACCCGCAATCTGAGGGTGCTGATCGCGCCCGGCGGCGACGTGCGACTTTGCGACCCCGCATTCGCGCTGTCGGCCAACCCCCAAGGGTGCTCATGATGAAGAAGCGCTTCTCCCAAGGCAGCCGCAAGCCCTCACGACTGCAGCGCGGCGTCATGCTCATCGAGGCGCTCGTCGGCATTGCGATCTTCTCTTTCGCGATCCTCGGCATCATGGGGCTGCAAGCCACCGCCATCCGGACGGCGCGAGACGCGGACTACCGCTCAAAAGCAAGCCTCTTTGCAAGCCAGATCGTCGGGCGGATGTGGGTCGACCGCTTCAACGTCCCGACCTATGCATTGAATGCCGACGCAGCCACTTGCGCCACCGGCACCAACTCGAGCAGCAACGCGTCGGTCACCAGTTGGCTCAGCGGCCTGGGCGACTCAAGCAACCCGGGCTCGTTGCCCGGCGCGGACGCTTTGCAGCAAAAGATCGTCGTCGCGACGGACAACACCGTCACCCTGACCCTGTGCTGGCAAGCCCCGCAAGACGCGACGCCCCACAACTTCACCCTTACGACGAAGATCCAAGGCTGAGACATGTCATCACTTCAGCGAGCTGGTCGCCAGCGCGGCTTCAGCCTTGTCGAAATCCTTGTGGGCATGCTGGTGGGCCTGGTCGTCTCGATCATCATCTACCAGGTCGTCGCGGCCAATGAAGGCGTCAAGCGTTCGACCACCGCGGTCGCGGACACGCAGCAAAACGGGCTTTACGCACTCTCGGTCATCGAGCGCGACGCACAGGCCGCCGGCTGGGGCATTCCCACGGCGGACGTGATGCAGTGCTCCGCGTACTTCACTTACTTCAACAACGGAACTACTGCCGGTGCGGTCCCCAACTTTCCCAGGGCGCCCGTGCGCATCGCCGATGGCGGCTCGGCAGCGGGCAATTCCGACAGCATCACCGTGCTGTGGGGCTCCTCGGTGCGTGCCAACGTCAAGAATCCGCTCTTGCAGAATGTCACGCCCAATCCGACGGGCACCACGGCTTCCCAATTGCAGCCCACCACGATGGTGGGGATGTCGTCGGGCGTCAATGGATTCGTCTGGCTAACCGACGACGTGGGCAACTGCGCACTCACCCGGATCACGGCCGCCGTGACCAACCCCGCCAGCACGTCGACGCAGACCCTGTCCCACGACCCGCCTTCCGGCTCGCCCACCGCCGCAGCGCCCAGCTACAACCCGGCAGGCGCTTACATGACGACCGCAGGCTGGCCCACCGTCTACAACACGAACCCCCGGATCTTCGACGTGGGCGTGCTGACGCAACGCACCTATCTGGTGACGAGTGGATCCTTGACCACGCAGGATTACTTCAGCTCGACCGACACCGCACGCGTGGCCAACAACGTCGTGGCCCTCAAGGCGCAGTACGGCGTCAGTGACGCCGGCAGCCAGATCGTCAACAACTGGGTGAGCGCGACCGGCAGCTGGGCCACCCCCTCTGCAACCGACTTCAAGCGCATCAAGGCGATCCGCGTTGCCGTCGTGGTTCGCAGCCCCTTGAAGGAAAGGCTGGCCGACGGCGCCACGGCATGCAACACGACGACCGTCGCACCGACGACTTGGCCGGGCGGCCCCACCGTGGACCTGAGCAACGACTCCGATTGGCGCTGCTATCGCTATCGGTCTTTTGAAACCGTGATCCCCCTGCGCAACGTGCTCTGGGCCAACCTGTCATGAAACAAGTCCAATTCGTTCCCGAGCCTGTGCCGAAGGCACGGCATTCTCGCGGCCAGGCCGGCGCCCAACGCGGGGTCATCGTCTTTATCGCGCTCATCGCGTTGCTGATCCTTTCGCTGGCTGCGCTCTCGCTCGTGCGCTCGACCGACACGGCCGGGGTCGTGTCCGGCAACGTGGCCTTCGCGCAAGCCACGACCACGGCGGCGGATACGGGCGCAGAGCGCGCCTTCAATGCGTTGCCAGCGCTGGCAGCGGCGGATGTCAACGTTGCCAACCAGTACTACCGCCTCATGCAGGCGACCGACTCCTACGGCGTGCCGAGCACCATCACCTGGGCGAACGTGCCCTGCTACGACACGGTGGGCGGCACCACCGCCATCAGTTGCACGGACGAGTCCTTGTATCGCGTGCAGTACGTCATCGATCGCCTGTGCTCCACCGCCCCGTCGGCGACCGATGCCCTCACGGCGCTCACGAGCAAATGCGTGGCCGGGCAGCCCTTTGCCGTGGGCGGCTCCGTCGGCGATGACAAGGACAGCCACGCCCAGACGACCAACGTGTTCGGCAGCTTGACGCCGCCACCGGCGACCCGCCCGACGATCCATTACCGGGTGACCGTGCGTGTCCAAGGTCCGCGCAACACCAGCAGCATCGTCCAGACAACCATTGAATTGCCATTCGGTTGATTTCGGCCACAAGAAAAACTCACCATGAATCCAAATTTCAGAAAAAAACCGACGGCAATCATTTCCACTTTGATTGCGTCGATGGTTTTCCAGCCATTTCTGGCGTTGGCGGCAACAACCGATTTGACGAACGTTCCGTTGGTGGTTCAGAGCCAGGTGCAGCCGAACATCCTGTTCACGCTGGACAATTCCGGGAGCATGGAATGGGGATCCATTACCGGGACCGACGCGACTGACGAATACAACAACGGCCGGCGAGCCTACTATTCGCCCACCTTCAATAAGTTGTATTACAACCCGGCGATCACCTATGCCCCAGGCGTCAGATACGACTCCACCGCGCCGACATACACCACGCAACGGTCCAACACTCCGACGACGGCAGCTCGAATCGAGCGATACCTCAGTGGCAACACCAATACGGTCGACCTGACAACCGTTTGCTACAACACCTCCACGCCACCCGGTCTTCCGCGCTATGAAAGCGACTTCTCGACCAACAGCACTTGCGCTGGCAGTCAAAGCGGCACCAAGACGACCAAATACGCGCGCTACGCCTTTTATTACGTGTGGAAAGGCAGTAGCAGCACCACTGAAAGCGGCAGCGGTGGCCAGGACAGCGACGATAACTACAACCGCGTAGAAATACTTCCGACGACGACCACCTATTCAAAGGCCGCCTCAAGAACAGATTGCGGGACCGGAACGACCTGCACTTACGACCAGGAAATCCAGAACTTCGCCAACTGGTTTGCCTTTTACCGAACCCGCATCCTGACGGCCAAGACCACGCTCGGCCTCGCGTTTTCGGCCCTTGATGCCAAGTCGCGCGTCGGTTTTGCGACCATCAACAGCCCTAACAGCAACTTCGTTCCTCTGGCGAGTTTCGACAGCACGCAGAAGTCAACCTGGTATTCGAAGCTCTACGCCATCAATCCAAGTGGCGGCACACCGCTGGTTGCGGCGCTCGACCGGGCGGGGCAGTATTTCCAGACGGGGACCATGCCCGGGGCGGACACGACCAATCGCTCGACGACGGTTCCCCTTGCCTGCACGCCCAACTATTCAATCCTTTCAACGGACGGCTATTGGAACGGGGACCTTCCTAGCGTGGGCAACAAGGACAAGACCGTGCCGACCTTGCCAGCGAACGTCTATCGAGACGCTGAAACGGGCCTAGACGTCAATGATCCGATCGCCGGCGTTCCATTGAAGGCGGGCAACAACTTCCCGGCGCCCTTCTATGACGGCACCTCGACGTCCAGTTCGCTCTCGGACGTGGCCATGAAATACTGGATCTCAGACCTCGCGGGTAGCTCGGCGGGCAGCGTCCTCTCTAATGCTTTCGACCCGGCCACCTGGCAGCACATGGTGACGTACACCATTGGCCTGGGTGCAAGCGGAACCTTGAGCACGCCGCCGACGGGCACGTCTAGCTGGCCCGCACCGTCGGCAGACTCTGCCACGGCGATCGACGACCTCTGGCATGCAGCGCTCAACGGCCACGGCAAGTACTTCGACACCAAGGACCCAGCCAAGCTGCAGACTGCGCTGGCATCCATCCTCAACGACATCGTCAACCGCACTGCGTCCTCCGCTTCGGTGGCGGTGAGCAACCCCAACGTCAAGTCGGGCGACAACACGGCCTACGCGTCCAGCTTCAATTCGGGCGCTTGGTACGGAGACCTCAACGCTTACTCCATCGACCTGAACACCGGCCTGCTGTCCTCCGCAGCACTATGGTCCGCCCAATCCCTGCTGGACGACAAGGCGTTCGGCTCGCGATATATCGGCAGCTTCGATGGCGCGGCCGGCGTGGCCTTTACGGCGACTGGCTTGGGCACCCTGGCGTCGCGGCTCAACTCGTCTTCGACCGCAACAGACAACGCAGCGGTGATCAGCTATTTGCGAGGCGACCGCAGTAGCGAGCCGACAGGCACGTATCGCACGCGCCTCCATGTGCTGGGCGACATCGTCGATGCAGAGCCGACCTATGTGTCGGCACCGCGTTCCGCCTATACGGATTCGGGCTATGCCACTTTCAAGGGCGGCACGACGGTTGCCAATCGAACCAAGGTGGTCTACCAGGGCGCCAACGACGGCATGCTCCACGCCTTCAACGCGACGAGCGGGAATGAGCTGTGGGCCTACGTGCCAGGCGGCGTGGTCAACGCCAACCTCTCTACCAGCAGCACGGGCCTCAGTTCCCTGGTCGGCTTGACGCAATCTCCGCCGACCTTCCAGCACCGCTTCTACGTGAACGGCACGCCCTCTGCGACCGATGTGGACCTGACGAACACCTACGCCAACCAGCCCACGCCTTCCGGTGTCAACTGGGCCACGGTGCTCGTGGGCGGGCTAGGGGCAGGCGGCCGCGGCTACTATGCGTTGAACGTCACCAACCCCGACGCCAGTTCGGACGCTGACGTGGCCAGCAAGGTCATGTGGGAGTTTCCCAATGCAGGCACCGACAGCACCGTCAAGGCCAACGTCGGCAACACCTACGGCACGCCCCTCACCGTCAAGACCAAGGCCGCGGGCTGGGTGACGCTGGTGACCTCGGGCTACAACAACGGCACCGACACGACCGGCGGAGATGGCAAGGGCCACCTCTTTGTTTTGAACACGGCCACCGGCGCGTTGATCAAGGACATTCCCACGACGGCGGGCTCTGGCGCGGCGCCGAGCGGCCTCGCGAAAGTCAGCGCGTATCTGGTCAACCCCGGCGTGGATGACACGGCGGACTTTGTCTATGGAGGCGACCTGCTGGGCAATGTGTGGCGCTTCGACCTGTCGGGCGATGCAGTCACCAACTGGAACGTCAAGCGTCTTGCCACGCTGGTGGACGCGAGCGGCACCGCCCAACCGATCACCGGCGCGCCGGACATGGGCGTTGTGGATGGCAACCGGATGATCTACGTCGGCACCGGCCAATACTTGGGCGGCAAGGACATTCCGGGTGCCACGGGAGCC
Source organism: Variovorax brevis (assembly GCF_030317105.1). Lineage (GTDB taxonomy): Bacteria > Pseudomonadota > Gammaproteobacteria > Burkholderiales > Burkholderiaceae_C > Variovorax > Variovorax brevis. The sequence continues at coordinate 55,279 of NZ_JASZYG010000008.1, read as the reverse complement.
AATGCGAGTGCGACCCAGCGGCAATCGTTCTATGGCCTGAAGGATGACAAGACCACGACGCCGACGATCACGCCCTTGCGCACGCAACTGGTCGCCCAGACGGCAACGGCCACGGGCACCGCCGACGGTGCAGCCATCAATGTGACGACCAATCCCGTGAGCCTCACGACCAAGAAGGGTTGGGTGCTCGACTTTGCAACGACGCCGCAAGGAGAGCGCTCGTACACGAGCCCCGTCCTCTTCCAAGGTGTGATTGCATTCACGACGAACGTCCCTTCGAGCGACGCCTGCTCGCCGGGGGGTAGCTCCAATCTCTACTTCCTGAACTACTCCACCGGCGGGGCCATTCCCAACCTGCCCAGCCGCCACGTGGGCAATGTGCTGGCCAGCCGCGTGCAGCCTGAAGGCCTGCCGAATGGTTCCGTCAAGAGCCTGGTGCGGACGTCGGATGGCAAGACGAAGGTGTATGACGTAGCGATACCATCGTCGACGACTCCCACACGGATCATGTGGCGGCGCGTGACGATGAATTGATGGGCCTGCGCGCGTGGATAGCCTCTAACGGCTGTCCATGTCTGCCACCAAAATTGCAGCCCTCCCCAATTGACGTCGGGCTACACTCGCTATTTGGGCGCCGGGAGTTAGGTCCGGGCCTATTTACCACCTAAATTCAGAGTCTGACTACAAATCATGTTTGGAAAATTGTTCGGCTCTGCCGCGGCAAAACAATTCGGCACCGAAATGGCGCTGCTCCTGATCGAGAGGGCGGAGAACGAAACAAAAAAGCACGCGCAAGCAAAGTCGATCAAGAAAAGCGAAAAACGTCATGAAGGCACACTCCTCCTGATTGAAAAACACCTGGATCAATTCAAGAAAATAAATCGCCTGAACATCCTCTCCAAGGCACAATTGGGCAGCGCGTTCAAATATACACTCCTCGACAACGGCTACGATCAGGAATTCTCGGACAAGACAACCACTTGGCTCTTGTTAAAGTGCAAATAGGCATGTTCAATTCCCTCAAAAATAGCCTGCAAAAATTCTTCGCAGGTGCCGATCGCCCTTCCGAAGTGGCAGAGGCGGTTGCGCTGGAAGATCTCTTGCGGCAAGGCAATATTGCGGTTCAAAACGAGGATTTTCCCAAGGCGATCGAGTGTTACAAACGGTTTGCCGCCGCACGCCCCAAGAGCCTTTCAGCGCTCATTGGTCTTGGATTTGCCCTGCTGGAGACACATCAATTCAAGGAGGCGATTGACGCCCTGCAAAGAGCAGTTGCGCTGGATTCCAAGAGCATCGATGGTTTCTACATGCTTGGAAAAGTATATTTCGAAACAGGCGACTTCGAGATGGCAGAACTTGCGTGGCACAAGGCACACGCCCTTTCGCCTGAATTTGAGCACCTCTATCTTGACTATTGCCTTTTGCTGTTCAACAAAGGCAAGTTGCCCCAAGCGAGAAGGCTTATCGAGACGGGTCTGTCCCATTACCCTCAAAATGCCAACTTCCTGTTCTACTTGGGCAATCTGTACGCAGAAGGCGGGGACTACGCGCGGGCGGCGGAAATTTACCCACGATCCATCGAATTGCAACCAAACTCGCCGAATGTACTTTCGAACTACGGCACGGCGTTAATGCAAACAGGGGACCTCGAAAAGGCCGCAGAGTTTTTGGAAAAGGCGCGGCACCTCGCACCTGATGTAGCGTCAATTTTCAGCAATTATCTGTTTTGCATCCAATATAGCAACAAATTCTCGCATCAGGAGCGATTCGAGGCGCATGTCGAGTTCGCATCGCTATTTGAGAACCCACTTAAGGCGCAATGGGGCAATTACGAGAGATCCCTGTTAGCTCGACAGAGGATTAGAATCGGTTACGTGTCAGGCGATTTGCGCGCTCACGCATTGTCCTTTTTTATTGCGCCCATCATTGCCCGCCACGACCGGACAAAGTTCGAAATTTATTGTTATTACTCCCATCCCGTCCACGATGCGACCTCCCAGCGGATCAAGGAAATGGCAGATCAATGGACGCCCTGCCATGGGATGACGGACGAAGACCTTGCGAAGCAAATCCGCCTTGACGAAATCGATGTGCTGATCGATTTGTCCGGCCACACCGCGCACAACCGGTTGCTTGTGTTCGCGCGCAAGCCGGCGCCAGTTCAGATGACTTGGCTGGGATATCAGGCCACGACTGGACTTCGTGCGATCGACTTTCGTATCACGGATGAAGCGCTCGACCCTATTGGTGCGACCGAGAAATTCCACACTGAAGCTCTGCTGCGCCTTCCCGCTTGCGGCACCTTCAACCCTGCGCCGGATAGCCCTCAGGTGAATGAGTTGCCCGCGCTCAGCGGCGCCCCCTTTACCTTTGGCTGCCTGAACAACCCATCTAAAATCACGGATGACGTTATTGACTTGTGGGCTGAGATCTTGCGAAGGAACACATCGTCAAGGCTCATGCTTGGAAATGCCACGCCGGACCTGATTGAAAAATTATCGGCTCAATTCTCCCGTCGAGGTATTGAACCGACACGATTGATTTTTCATCCCAAGGTCTCGCTCCAGGAGTACCTTGCGCTCCATCATGAAATTGATCTGGCGCTCGATACCTTCCCCTACAACGGCGGTACGACGACTTTTCATTCACTCTGGATGGGTGTTCCCATTGTCGCGCTCGACGGCAGTTCTTCTCTTTCGAATGTCGGGTCTTCCGTCATGAAGGGCTTTGGGCTTGGTCGCTTCTGTGGAGACACTGCAGCGGCCTATGTCGAAAACGCAATCTACTTTTCTGAGCACCTTGACGAGCTTAGCCAAGTTCGTCTGATGCTTCGCGAAAAAATGGCTGATGTGACCGGAGAACTCACGTCGGTGGTCACGACTTCACTGGAAAAAGCCATTGAAGGATGTTGGAAAGAGTACTGTGAAAAGGCGCACGTCTTGGAAATCACTCAATGACGCCGATTTACGTCGCCCAGCCAGATCTGCCACCGCTGGAAGAATTTCTTCCGTTCTTGCAGCAGATATGGGCCAACAAGATATTGACGAACGGGGGTCCATTCCATCAGCAGCTGGAAACGGCGCTGTGTGAATACCTCGGCGTCGAACATCTGGCCCTATGCTCGAACGGCACCTTGGGGCTGGTGACAGCCCTGCAGGCACTGGGGGTGAGTGGCGAAGTCATTACCACGCCTTATTCTTTTGTTGCCAGTGCCCATTCATTGCTATGGAACGGAATTCAACCCGTCTTCGTAGACATCAAGGCTGAGACGCTCGGTCTAGATCCTGCCAAGATTGAAGCAGCCATCACATCGCGCACGACCGCGATCCTGCCAGTGCATTGCTATGGGCATCGGTGTGATGTCGAGGCAATCCAAGAAATCGCTGACAAGCACAATCTCAAGGTCATTTACGACGCGGCGCACGCCTTCGGCGTACGGGACACCGGCGGAAGCATATTGCGGCACGGCAACCTGTCGGTTCTCAGCTTTCATGCGACCAAGGTTTTTCACACCTTTGAAGGCGGCGCGATCATTTGCCCTGATGCGGAGACGAAGCGGCACATCGATCATCTAAAGAATTTCGGCTTCGTCAATGAAACCACCGTCGTTGAGGCCGGCATCAACGGCAAAATGAGTGAGATCAACGCGGCCTTCGGCATGCTGCAGCTCACCCATATCGACAAGTCGCTGCGCAAGCGCCGAGACATCGATTCCATTTATCGAAGGCAACTTGCCGAAGTACCCGGCATACGCTGCTTGAGCGGATCCAAAGAGCTGACGGCGAACTATTCTTACTTTCCGATACTGGTGGGGCCCGAATACCCGCTGAGCCGGGACGATTTGTATCAAAGGCTGAGGGAGAACGAGATCTATGCGCGGCGCTATTTCTACCCTTTGATCGCAGACTTTCCGATGTATCGCGGAATGCCGTCGGCACACCCTTCGAACCTGCCGACTGCCCGAGAGGCGGCACAAAAAGTGCTGTGTCTGCCAATTTATGCCGACCTGAGCGCTCAGGATGTTGGACGCGTTATCAACATAGTTCAACAACCGTAAACTCGATCACTACAGCGTCCAGGCGATAGCCATCGTTTCGTTCAACCACTAAGTCGTCATTCACGCGACGGCTTAATACCAATTACTACACCCATGCAAACACTCACAGAGCAAAGCTTGCCGACCATCGAGCAATTCATCGAAAACTTCCTGATTGCCGTCGATTTTCAGGATCCGGTCGAAGTGGAGGCTGGCACCGAGCTGCGCAGCCTGCCTGAATGGGATTCGCTCGCGGCCTTGGGCGTGATCGTCATGTTCGACGTCGACTACGGCAAGACCATCGTCGGTGACGACCTGAAGAACTGCGTCACGATCGCCGACCTGTACAAGTTGCTGGGGTAAGGTGCCATGGGCCTGTCGACGCTACACAACGTTCGTTTCGCTGGCATGGCCAGTTGCGTTCCCAAGCGAGTCCTTTCGAACCTGGACGACTGCGCGCCCAAGATGCGTTCTGAGCGCGAACGCCTCGTTCGAAACATAGGCATCCAGAACCGACGAATTTGCGCGGACTGGCAGTGCTTTTCGGATCTGGCATTCGATGCTGCGGAGCGGTTGTTGGCAGACCTGGAGTGGCGGCGCGACGAAATCGACGCGCTGATCGTTGTGACGCAGTCGCCTGACTACCTGATTCCGGCGACGGCGATCATCCTGCAAGACCGCCTGAAATTGTCCAGCGCCACCATTGCGTTCGACGTGAACCTGGGATGCTCCGGCTATCCTTTCGGAATCCACATCTTGGGCAGCATGATCGCGTCGGGTGCTGTGAAGAAGGGGCTCGTGCTGGTGGGTGACCGTTGCGCCACCGTGAATGACCCACTCTTTTCGGATGCGGGCACGGCGACGGCCCTGGAATTCGACGCGAACGCTGCGCCGATGCATTTTGATTTGAACAGCGATGGGACCGGTTATCGCGCGATCATGCTGCCTGTCGGTGGGCATCGTGAGCCCTTCGGTCCGCAGCACGCTGTTCCCACGCGCGACGAGAACGGCGTCCTCCATTGGCCCGCGGAATTGATCCTTGATGGTCCGGCCGTCCTCAGCTTTTCCACCCAGCAGGTGCCGCCTTCCGTGCGCCGTGTGCTCGAATTTGCAGGCGCCACGACGGACGACATCGACTACTTCATCTTTCACCAGGCCAACCGGATGATCAATGAAACCATCCGCAAGAAGTTGGCGCTGCCCGCAGAAAAGGTGCCCTCGACATTACACGACTTTGGCAACACCAGCGGTGCATCGCTGCCAGTGACGATGACAGCGCGCATCCAGGAGTCGTTGAGCAAGGGGCGTCATCGACTTGTGTTGGGTGGATTTGGAATAGGCCTCTCGTGGGGCACATGTGTGCTGGAAATTGATGGTGCCAAGTTTCCGCCCTTGCTGATTTCATGACGCTGCCCTTCGACGCTCCCGTCTCAAATCCGGACCGGCGAGTTGCATCAACCAATGCGTTTTCGCTGGAAGGTCGCGTCATCCTTGTGACTGGCGCGTCTTCGGGCATTGGTGCCGCGACGGCGCGCCTGTGCGCCCAACTGGGCGCACGAACAGTGCTAAATGGTCGTGACACCGAGCGCCTTGAAGCTGTACGTGGCGCGCTCGCCGGCGATGGCCACGTGGCAATTTCGGGCGATCTTTCCCTTGTCGAAACACGAGAGGCCCTTGTTGAAGCCGCGGAGTATGACGGCTTGGCTTCGTGCGCCGGGGTCGCGGCACTCGTGCCTCTTCGCATGGCGAACGAAACGCACCTGCAAAAAATGCTGTCGGTGAATTACCTCGCGCCGATCACGTTGACCCAGCGCCTGCTCTACAAGAAGCGTTTGCGTACTGGCGCATCACTTGTGTTCGTGACTGCTCTCTCGGCCAACGCGGCTCCACAGGCCGCCGCGGGCTATGCCGCCTCGAAGGCCGCTCTGGAAGCAGCGTCGCGTACGCTGGCGCTCGAACAAGCAAAGCTTCGCATCCGATCGAATTGCATTGCGCCAGGGTATGTCGAAACACCCATGCTGAAAGGATTGGGCGCTCAGGCGGGAATGGATGAAAAGATCGATCTCACGCCGTTGGGCAGGCTTGCGCCAGAGGACGTCGCATCATCCGTCTGCTTCCTGCTTTCCGCAGCCAGTCGCTGGATTACTCGCTCCACGCTGACGGTCGACGGCGGTTTGGGCATTCCGATGCGGATCTAGAAATGATGACAACACTTTCGGAGAGCTCTGGTCAGGTCGCGCGCCATCTATTCGGCCTTGAAGGCAAGACTGTACTAATCACCGGCGCCTCGAGGGGGATCGGCGAGGCGGTCGCTCGCAGTTGCGCCGAAGCTGGAGCGCGACTCGTACTATCGGGACGCGACCGCGAACGACTTCGGGCAACGCTCGAAAGCCTTCCAGGTCATGGCCACAAGGCGCTGCCTGCAGACCTGACCGACATGGGCGCGCTACGTCAGTTGGCCCTCGACTGCGGGCCAATTGACGGCGTCGTACACAGTGCAGGCATCCGCGGTCTTTCACCCATGAAAATGGTGGGCGATGACTTCCTGCGCGAGGTCATGGAGTCCAACTACATCGCGCCGATGATGCTGACGCGTCATTTGCTTAGTCGTTCATTCATCAAGCCGGGCGGCTCAATCGTCTTTCTCTCGTCAATTGCAGCTGTGACCGGAACAGTGGGCCTCGGGCCGTATGCCGGCTCAAAGGCGGCTCTTATCGGCACGATGCGCCCCTTGGCCCTGGAGATTGCAAAGCGTCGTATTCGAGCGAATGCGTTGGCGCCTGGGATCGTCGAGACTCCATTGACCACAATCGACGCGGACTGGTTCGACTCTATTCGCAAACGCTATCCGCTTGATGTCGGGCAGCCTGAAGACGTCGCGTGGGCCTGCTTGTTTTTCTTGTCGGATGCCAGTAGCAAGATCACAGGCACCGTGTTCAGTCTTGACGGGGGCGTCGAATACACGTGACTTCAACGCCGACTCCGAAAGTCCCTAACCACCTCATCGTGATCGGCGCAGGCGGCTTTGGACGCGCCATGGCCAGCCTCGCCAGGTCCGACGTCGCATGCGGCGTGCATTGGGACGTCAAGGGCTTTCTGGACAACCGACCGGATATCACTACGCCATCAGACCTTCCGATCTTGGGTGATCCCCTCACGTACGAAATCGTTTACGGCGACATCTTTATCTGCGCCTTGGGAGACCCCGCCCAACGTCGTCACTACTCCGCGCCCCTGAGCGCAAAGGGCGCCGATTTCATCCGCTTGCAGACGGACATGCACGTCGGCGAACGGGCGCATATCTCGCGCGGCTGCATTTTCGAGCGAAAGGTGTCGCTGGGCCCTGATGTGCACCTCGGTGAATTCGTCACCATCTTATCGACCACCATCGTCGGCTACGACGTTCGCATCGGCGACTACTGCCAGATTGGCAGCTTCGTTTTCATTGGCGGGGGCGCGCAGATTGGCAACGACGTTGTCGTCCATCCCCATGCAACTATTCTTCCCGGCGTCCGCGTCGGCGATGGCGCCGTCATCGGCGCAGGCAGTGTGGTGATACGCGATGTTGCACCTCACACCACGGTCATGGGCAATCCTGCCAAACCATTCAACTTTCGCTAGGTTCAGGCCCTCACGGTGTTATCCAGACTCACGCCTGCTCACTATCTGAGCCAGGCCATCTTCGACCTTGAGCGCGAGCGGATTTTTCGCAAGCTCTGGTTGTTCGCCGCTTTTCGGACGTCGTTGGCCGAACCGGGTGCGTTCGTGACGCGAACGATGGCGGGCCTTCCGGTGCTGCTTCAAAACTGCGGGGGAGACATCCGCGCCTTCGAGAACCTTTGCCCACATCGCCAGATGCCGCTGCAAAGGGAAGCCTTCGGGCAGGCGCGAATGGTGTGCCCGTACCACGGCTGGGTTTTCGATGACGAAGGCAAAGTCAAATCCATCCCCCACGAAGAGACGCTCTACGCCTATCCGGCGGAGGAACGCGAACGACTGTGTTTGCGGCGCTATGCCGTCGCAGTCATCGGGAACTTGGTCTTTATCAACTTCGATGTGTCGCCGATGTCTGTGGACGATCAGTTCACGCGCGGATTTCAGGCAGCATTGGCAGAAGCCTCGTCCCACTTTGCGTCGCAGGCGGTTCACGTCAACATTCCCGTTCGGTACAACTGGAAGTTCAACTACGAGAACGTGCTGGACGGCAATCACGTTCCATACGTTCATCCCAAGAGTTTTCAGCCCTTGTTGCGGGAAGGTGCAACCGCGCACAAGCAGTTGTCGCCGACAACAGCGCCCGCATCGCGCAATGCATTGCCGGCAGGCGAGTCGATCGCTTTGTCCAAATTACAGGCGCAAAGTTGTCTGGAGAGCACCCCATTTCGCGTGGAGAGCTGGCCATGGCACGAATCCGTTGAACGATATGGCGACGGCGACCTATTTCATACCTTCTCCATTTTTCCGAACGTCAACTTCATCTCACCAGGTGGATTGACTTTTATCGCCCAGCAGTTCGAACCCGTGGCGCCCGGCCAAACAGAACTGCGCATGACTTTGACCCTCGCGCGCGAGAAGCGCCGCATGCCGGGACTACCGGCCTTATTGCGGACCTATCTCAAAGGCGAGGCTGCCGTGGTCAACGAAGACATTGCCTACCTTGAAGCGCTGCAGTCGCACCTGCATCTCGGTGCGCCGCGTGCGCAGCAAGGGCGCTACGAGGCGAGTCTGCGCTCTGCTGCCGACGCCTACCTTGACCTTTTGGGTCCGGAGGGATGCCTATGAGCGCGTCCATGTCGTATTGCCTGGTCGGCGTTGGTAGCGTGTTTGACGCGATTGCGGCCGAGACGCATGCGTACGGGGCAGATGCCGGCTGGGAGATGCGTCCTGCCGCCGGAGTGGCGCAACTTGCTGGAACAGCAAGCGCGTTGCTTGCCGGCATCGATCCGACGACGACATTGCTGTTTGTTGCGGTCGATGCGCAAGCTCTCAACTACGCTCGATTGGAGTTGTACGGCGTTGCGCGATTGGCCGGACTGAAGATGGCGACGCTTGTACACCCCACCGCATGGGTGTCCCCCGGAGCCCGCCTTGCCGACAACGTCTGGGTGGGCCCAGGCGCGCGCGTGGCCACCGGCTGTCGGATCGACAGTAACGTGATGATCAATGTGAGTTCCCGCATCGACGAGAAGGCTCGCATTCACGCACACGGCTGGATTGGCTCAGGCGCATCTTTGGGCGCCTGTGTGCAGGTCGGCACGCACAGTGCGATTGGTGCGGACGTCCATGTCCGTGCAGGCCTTCAAATAGGGCGTCATTGCACCATCGACCATCCGGGTCCTTGGACCCGCTCACTGGCCGATGGCAGTTTTGTCGAGCCGGAAATGCCCGGCCTTGCGCAGGTAGTTGGCGCGGGCTACAACTTTCTAAAGAGATCCTGACATGCGTTCCCTGATGCCGGCAGAGGCATACGCTGATGAATCCTGGTTCGCGCGCGAGCGCGAGTTGCTGATGCGCCCGCTGTGGCAGTTTGTCGGTCCACGCATGCTGCTGGGGAAGCACAATTCCTTCTTGCGCCGAAGCATTTGTGGCGTGGATGTGGTGGTGCAGAACTTCAACGGCGAGCTTCGCGCTTTCGACAACGTGTGCCTGCACCGCCAGAATCCGTTGCAACAACAACCACAAGGCGTTCGCCCACTCGTTTGCAGTTACCACGGGTGGGGATACCGAGCCGACGGCGCGGTGGAGAACATTCCGTTCCACGACGAGGCATACCGATTGCCGCAGGAAGAACGCGCGTGCCTCAAGCTTAAGCGCTATGCATTGGCGTGCATCGGAAGCTTGGTTTTCGTGAACCTCAGCGAGCAGCCAATACCCATTGAAGCGCAATTTTCGATGGAGGCGCTCGAGAGCTTGCGCGCAGCATCTGAGCAGTTCGACGATGAAGTCCTTATCGCCACCTTTGAAATGCGCTGCAACTGGAAGCTCGCTTACGAGAACCTGCGCGACAGCATGCATCCGCGCTTCGTGCATTCGCGTACGCTTTACCAGCAAGTGAAGTTTCAAGTGGGAATGGACGAGGCTGGGATCGCGGCCTCTCGCGCCTACCGCGCCCAAGGAAGCCCCAACCTCGAAGGTCATCTTGAGACGCTGCGAGGCTTCAGCAGCGGTGGACTCAACGAACCCCTTGGACAACTACGGCATTACGCTTGGCACGACAACGTAGCGCGCTACGGCAAGGACGACTGGTACCTCAACTGGTTGGTCTTTCCCAACTTACACGTCGCTTCGGGCTCGGGCGGCTACTCCTTCATCATCGAGCATCACCAACCGGTGTCTGCATCGCGCACCGAACTCACCGTCTACTACGTCACCGCCCGCAAGACGCGCCGCTACGCAACTTCGGCTGCCGTTTTGCTCGCGCACCTTGAAGGCGCCGAAAAGGTGCTTCGCGAGGATATTGACGTCATGGAAAGGGTTCAATCCAGCCTGCGCCCCGGCTCACCGCGCGCAACATTGGGCGACTACGAATACGCCAACTCGGCAGTCGAGCGTTGGTACATGGACGTCATGGAGGGGCGCCATGCCCTCTAAGAAGTTCGTCATCGGCACCGGGAGCCTTCTTGTCTGGGCAGTGTCCGCTTGGGCCGAGGTATCACCAGAAGAGCTACTGATTCCTATCGACGTTGGCCAGGATGCCGACTACCGATTCGAGCTCGGCGCCCTCGACGACGTTTCGCCTCAGGACGCGACAGCATTTGTTGTATGGGGCTCCCAGTTTTTGAACTTTCGCCGACTCGAACTCATGGGGGAGTTAAAGGCGCGCGGCTTCAAGCTGCCTCCGCTGGTGTGTAAGGGTGCAATCGTGAGCTCATCTGCCACGCTCGGCGAAAACTGCGCAGTTGGCGCAGCGTCTGTTGTCGGTAGCGGGTGCAAGATCGGATTCAACAGTCATATCGGGGCCGGAGCAATCATTGGCCACCATTCGATTGTTGGCACGTCCGCCTGGATCGCGGATGGCGCACAGCTCGGCGTGCACGCCAAGATCGGAGCAAATGCCTCGCTCGGACGCAGCGTCGTTGTGGACGATGGTGTATCCATCGGCCGTCAGTGTGTGCTGGACCTACCTGGCAGACGTAGCTCCCCACTACCAGACAAGACGTTTATTACCACCGCCTTCCCAACCGGCATCGTCGTCGTTGATGGCGGAGGCGCCATTTCTACTAGCTGAACTCATTGCACGAGATAAATGATGTACTCAACACTTTCTGAAAAACTAAGAGCTCAACTCATGGAGGCGAGCGCGGAGGGTTCAGAAGCCACCATTTCCGAGCTGAATAGCCGCCCTGTATTTATTCTTGCACCGCAATCATTGCTGGGAAATATTCATGGTCCCGCTATCGTAGCCGCCGCGAAAGGAGTTGTTGCCGTGGTGGATGACTTTTCAACGGCATCGACCATTCATGGCGTTGAACGATGGACGAGCGAACAATTCATGCAACGCGCCGGTCAACACCGAGGTGCGGTCGCGATTGATTTTTCGTGCGAACCGGGTGCACGTGCCATGTTCGCGGATCTCTGCGAGCGAGCAGGCGTTGAGCGCAAGGATTGCGTCGTGGCCCAAGCGCAACTTGGCCTGGTGTCGGTATACGAGCCTGCTGCCGAATATCGCCGCAAGACGCTTGAGCGCATGGATGACTTCTTGCGTCTGGCGGATCGGCTTTCGGACGACCATAGCCGCGCCACGCTCTATGCGAACCTGTTGTTTCGCATCACCTACGATCGTTCCCACATGATTGCGACGTGGGCCAACCCGATTGAAGAATATTTTTCGACCTACGCCACCCCGTCTACCTTCAGGCTCGGCAGCAACGAGCATTTTTGCGACTGTGGCGCCTATCAAGGACCCATTGTTTCGAAATTCTTGGGCGCAACCCGCCACCGCTACGCCAGCATCACGGCGTTTGAACCGGACCGGCCCAACTTTGAAGCGCTCCAGCAAGTCAGGCCGCTGCCGCTGCCAAACTTTCGTGCAGTCAACAAGGCCGTTTCGAGCCGCCGGCAGACATTGCGTTTTATGGAAACGGGAACGATGTCAAGCTACGTCTCTGCGGATGGCGGGGTCGCCGTTCAAACCACAAAGCTTGATGACGAACTTGAGAACTTAACGTTCCTCAAAATGGACGTCGAAGGCTTCGAGGCGAAAACTCTGCAAGGGGGCGCGCGGTTGTTGAATAGTCAACGCCCCCGCGTTGCTGCGTGCGTCTATCACTACGCTCATGACCTGCTGGACGTCATGGATCAATTCGACAAGAGTGTTGACGACTATCACTTCCGCCTGCGCCAGCACAACGGCAGCTACTACTATGACCTCGTGCTTTACGCGTCACCGGTAGCGGGAGTTGAAGCGCCCTCATGGGCTGCCTAGCGTATTAATCAGTGGTCAGCGAGACGAATGCCAAATCAGGCGTTCGAAGGCCCCAGCCTGTGTGTCGATCGATGCTGCCGCGCACCGTGTGCGACATTGCGTCGGTTAGTGAGCGCAGCAGGCGAAGTTAGAGAGAAAAAGGCGCCGAGGTCGATTGCAGTGGGCCGGGCCCGGTGCGAGATCGCTTAAACGACTTTTCGCTGACAGCATGGCGACCATCCGAGATGCATACGCCTGAATTTTCAACTTTTCGTCGTGATATCAACGGCCTGCGTGCATGGGCCGTCATAGCCGTCATCCTGTACCACTTTTCCGTTCCAGGATTTGGCGGCGGCTTTATTGGGGTTGACGCATTTTTTGTGGTGTCTGGATTTCTAATGACCGGCATAGTTGTCGGTCAATTGGAGCGCGATGGCAGTAAATTCTCGCTACTGTCTTTCTACCTTGCAAGAGCGCGCCGCATTCTTCCGGCATTGATCGCGCTTTGCGCTGTGGTCTTGGCCTTGAGTTGGCCGGTCCTGCTTCAAGCGGACCTTCGAAATTTGAGCAGTGATGTAGCGCTGAGTCTTGCATTTCTCTCTAATTTCAAGTTTTGGCTCGAAGCCGGATACTTCGACGCCGCGTCGCACGAGAAGTGGCTGCTCCACACATGGTCGCTCTCTGTGGAGTGGCAGTTCTACCTGCTACTTCCGGTGATCCTGCTGGTTGTGTGGAGATGGCGACCTGATCGCACTTCCGTCACACAGGTGATGGCGGCAGGCTTTGTAGCGTCGTTGCTCGTGTGCGTTGCGCTAACGCCGTGGTGGTCTTCCGCGGCGTTTTACCTGCTCCCAGCGCGAGGTTGGGAGCTATTGGCCGGCGGACTTGTAAACCTGCTGGGGCAGCGGTGGTCGCCGACATTGAAACAGCAAAGATGGCTTGAGGCCGGAGGTCTGGCAATCATCACAAGCATGGTTGTTGGCTTGGATTCCTCGCCCCCTTGGCCCGGCTGGCGCGCTCTCCTGCCAGTGATCGGCACCGTCGCCGTACTGCTGGCCTCACGGCATGACTCCATCTTGACCGGCCTGCCGATTGCCCAATGGCTCGGAACGCGCTCGTATTCACTTTACCTGTGGCACTGGCCCATCATGGTCGCGCTGAATGGCCCAGACGGACAGATGCCGCCAGAGGTGATTGCCAGAGGCCTTGTGTGGACGCTAGTGGCGGGTCATCTGTCGTACGTGATGGTGGAACGGCCATCTCGAACTCTTCTCAGTCGATTGCGGATGCGCTGGATAATCTTGACGTTATGCGTCGCGATGCTTGCGGTAGCCGGGCCAGGCGCCGCGGCATATCTGAGGCAAGGCATCTCTGATCGGTTCCCTTCCCCGGCCGAGCTAGCGGCCAGAGAGACCGACAACATGAATCCGCGTCGCGAAGCCTGCCACGCGATGAAAGGCGTCGAGTCCCCCTCCTGCGTTTACGGCGGTGAACGGCTGCGCGCCATCATGATCGGAGACAGCCACGCCAACGCGCTGGTCACCGGGCTGGCCGCTGCTGCGCCCGAGGCCGATGATGGGGTCATGGAGTGGAGCTATACGAGTTGCCCGATTCTTTTGGGGTTCAGGTTCATAGATCCAACCTTCAATCCAGAATGTCGTACCTTTCTGGACTGGGCCGTCAGCAAACTTGCCGCCATGCCCAAAAACATTCCAATTGTCATCGTCAATCGAAGTTCGGTGTACGCCATCGGGCACAACGAGTTAACTGCCCATGATCAAAATCAACCATCGGTGTATTTCAGCAAACCCTATGAGGCTGCTTCGCCAGAATTCCTCTCGGAATACGCGGAACATCTGATCGCCACAGCGTGCCAGTTCGCAAAGGATCGACCCGTGTTCCTCGTGCGGCCGATTCCGGAAATGGGCGTCGACGTTCCGAGGACAATGGCGCGGGCGATTATGCAAGGCAAGACAGATAACGTTTCAATTTCTCTTGCAGACTATTACAAGCGCCATTTCACGGTATTAGCAGCGCAAGATGCCGCTCATGAGCGCTGCGGCGCTAGTATTCTTGATCCCCTGCCCTATTTGTGCAATGGCAACCGCTGTCATGGTGCAAAGGACGGTCGCCCCCTCTATTACGATGACGATCACCTTAGCGAATTCGGAAACAAGATGCTTATTCCGATGTTCGGTCAGGTGTTTGAGTGGTCGCACTAAATGGCGCAATTGAGCGCCCAAAATTGGACGTGCCCGGGTTAGATGGTAATCCCATCAAGCACCGCTGAATCTTTGGGTGATGCAATGGTTGGATTCTGCCTGCTTCCAGCCGGGGGCTGGGAGAAACCCTTGAAGGCAGCGCATGGCGCGTGTTTCGCCACTTGACTTTGGATTCTCACAATTTCCTTAGGCCGATGAATCGCGCAGATTTCTAATTGCCGATATGGCTTTCACCGGCGATAGGCCCAAGGCTCTGTTTCTTTATTTTAGAGGGAATTCCTTGGGCGTTCAGTCAAGGCATTGTGAGGGCGCATTTCGCTTATGCTCGGCAAGTAATTTCTGGATCTTGATTTGCGCCTGAATTGCATTGCAGATTTCAAGCAAAAAAGCCGCCCGAAGGCGGCTTCTCTCAGGCGCGGGAATGTCGCTTAGGTGCGGCAGGCGGCAGGACGATACTTTGCCTGCAAAGAGCCACCGGTGCAGTCCCATTCAACGGAGCCACCCGTGGGGATGCTGCTTGCGGTGGTAGTTCCACCGGTGAAAGCAATTCCACCCGACTTAGGGGTCAGAAGAATCGTCTTGTTGCCGCCGTCAATGGCGGTTGCGTACGTAATAGTAATGACGCCAGTAGCATCCACAATGTCAACCGACGCAACGTTGTTCGTCGCTGCTGGCGCATTCCAGCCAGATTTATAACCCTTGCCGTTCGCGGCATTTTCTGCCACGGCAACCTTGGCGGAGCCGGCCAACGTGAGACCTTCCGACACCTTCGCACGGACGGTGTAATCTTGGTAGGCCGGAAGTGCGACGGCAGCCAAGATACCAATGATCGCCACAACGATCATCAATTCAATAAGGGTGAAACCCTTCTGCACCTTGCGTGCAATGGAACGACGGTTCATGTCAAAAACTCCAGGTTGGTTTGTCAGACCCCGGGACCTCCCCGGAGCTGTCTCGTCTTCCGCACCATCTGTGCCAACCAACTAGCAAGTTACTGATTGACCATTGGTCGCGACTTTGTTCACGTTCCGGTTACACCATGTGACAAGTTCCGTTGCTAGCCTGCCGCACCGGCTGACAATTATTGTCAATCGTCAGCGCAAATTGTCGCTACAGGTGGAGGACGTTATCCGCTTCGAGCCAACGAATGTCGTGATGGGCGATGCCGCCGATCTGGCTCATGATTTCCGCCGTTTCAGCGGGCTTGGTGTGGGTGATGTAGATCGGGTAGTGCTTGTCCGCCCCGATACGCGCCAGCTCCCCGATGAGCGTGGATGGCGACAGGTGCCGACTGCGTTCCGCCAGCGCCTGCTCGCGGTTGCTGAACGCAGTCTCGATCACCAACATCCCCACGTCGAGCTGATTCACACGGTTCCAGAAGTGCTCGTTGCGCTCGGTGTCACCACTGAACACCCACTGCTGTCCGCCTTGGGCGCAGCTCACGGCAAAGCCGCAGGCCGGCACGGTATGAAAGGCCGGCAGCACTTCCACGTTCTTCGGTGCCTGCGTACCCAGCCGCAAGGTCTGGCCAATGGACATTTCATGAAAGGTCACAAAGGGCGCGTCCCGGCTGGGGATGTTCGAGAAATCCGGCCAGATGATGTTGTTGAAGACGTGCTTGCGCAGCGCTTCGATGGTGGCGGCCAGCGCATGTACGCGCAGCGGGCGCTTGCGGCGGGTGGCCACGGCGTCCAGCATGAGGGGAAGGGCCGCGATGTGGTCGAGGTGCGAATGCGTCAGCACCACGTCGTCGATGTCAACCATTTCGCACAGGGTGAGGTCGCCCACGCCGGTGCCCGCGTCTACCAGCAAGTCGCGGTCGATCAGGAACGAAGTCGTCCGGCAGTCTTTGGCGATGGCGCCAGAGCACCCCAACACACGCACCTGCATTTGGCAGCGCCCTTATCTTGATTTCTACTTGGATTCGAACCGCGTTGCGCCGTCCCACTCCGGGTCAAAGGGCCGCAACTTCATTGAGGCTATACGCTCTGTATATAAGCGGTAAAGGACTTTTTTGGCATCTCGAGCCATCAGCACATCCAGCAACTCCTGCGCGTCGTCGGGCCGCTGCGCCTGATAGGCCGCCAACATTTTCTCCCATTGTGCTAGTTCTGCAGAATCCTTGGCACTTTGTGCAGCCACAAAGGTTAACGGTGTGGAGATGGTGACCACTTGCTTGCGGCCCTTGACCCGCACCCGATCGAGCTCCCGCCACGCAAAAGTCGGCGAGGCGTCGCGCGTGGTGGCGCTGGCAACTATGGACACACCGTAGATGCCGCCGAGCCCCTCCAGGCGTGAAGCCAGATTGACCGCGTCGCCGATCACCGTGTAGCTGCGGCGTACGGCCGAGCCCATGTCGCCCACGCTCATGACGCCGGTGTTGATGCCGATGCCAACGCTCACTTCCGGCAGGCCCGCGGCGCGATTTTGTTCGCTCATCTCCGCCATGGATCGGGCCATTTCCAGCGCGGCCTGGACTGCCAGCGAGGCGTGGTTGGGCGTGTCCACGGGCACGCCCCAGAAGGCCATCACGCAGTCGCCCATGTATTTGTCCACCGTTCCGCCGTGGCGGCTGATGACTTCGGTGAGCCGGCTGAACACGGTGTTGAGGAACTCCTGCAATACCACCGGCGCCAGGTGTTCGGAAAGCTCCGTGAATCCGCGCATGTCGCAGAACATGGCCGTGAGCTCCTTGCTTTCCGCGCGCATGCTGTAGCGGCCGGGGCGTTCGAGCATTTTCTCGACGAGTTGTGGCGGCACGTAAGTGCCAAACAGGTTGGCCAGGCCACGCCGGGCGCGAGCCTCGACCAGGTAGCCCCACCCCATGTTGACGCCAAAGGCCACCGTCATGCTGACGAGGGCGGAGGCCAGCGGCAAGACGAGGCCATGGGCCAGAAAGAGCCAGGTGTTGAGCCCGATCACCGCCGCCAGCGTCGCTACGAACAGCGCCACGGCGCGGGTGACCGACAACAGCGACAGGCCCACCGCCAGGATGACGCCTGCGAGCAGCAAGACCGTCACCTCATAGCCAATCGAGTAGTCGGGCAGCGTCAAAAGCCGCTGATCGAGCAGGGCGGACACCACGTTGGCGTGCACTTCCACACCCGGAAAGGTCGCCCCCGCGGGCGTCGCACGCAGGTCCTGCAGGCCGGGTGCGGTGGTGCCGACGAGGACGATCTTGTCCTTGAGATCCCCCGGCGCGAGCCCCTTGCTGAGCACGTCCATTGCCGAGAGGTATTGAAACGATCCGCCGAGCGTGCCGCCCGCTCCTCGATAGGGCACGATCAAGCTGGCGCGCTGGTTGACCGGCACGCGCAGGACGTTGTCCCCATGCCCGAGCAGCAGGGCTTCCACAGGGGGCGGACCGTTGACGGAATCGCCCATGGCGGAGGCAAACACCGGCGCTATGCCGGACTTGCCCGTCGCGAGCCGATACACCGCAAGTCCGAGCGATTCGTAGTAGCCCGCCGGGCCGCCGCTCCCGTCGTAGTAGGCAATGAGCGGCGCGGCGCGCAAGAGTCCGTCGCTGCGGGGGCCGATGGCGGCGTTGATGAATCCCGCCGTCGTTGCCGCCTTGGCCAAGGCCGGAATGTTTCCGCCGAACCCGTTCCACTGGGTCGCGTAGAAGGCGCCCTTGGGAAACGCGGCGGGCGGCAGCACGGGCGGTGGCAAGACCCCCCGGGCCAGCGGCGTGCTGCCTTGCGTCAGGTAGTAGCCGAGCGCCACCCGGTGCCCGGCCAATGACTTGGCGAGATGCCGTCGTAGTCCAGCGTCGCTTTCAGTCGCTCGACTTCAGCCGCGACGTCCGCGTTGTCGCGCAGGGGGCCGCGCGACAATTTCTGCAGTTGGGCCAGGCCCGAGCTTTGGTCGGCCTCGGCGAACACCACGTCAAAGCCGAGCACCGCCGCCTGCTGGCGAACCATGATTTCGTCGGTCAGGTGCGCAAGCTTGTCGCGTCCCCACGGCCATTGACCCACCGCCTGGAGGCTGGCGTCGTCGATGTCGACGATGACGATGCGCGGATCGAGCCGCTCGGGCATCGTGGCGCGCAGGCGCAGGTCGTAGATGAAGAAGTCCAGCCCATCGTCAATGGGCCGAAGGGGAGCGCTGACGGCGTGCAACAACGCCAGCACCACCGGAACGAGCGTGATGAGGATGCGCTGCCAATGCCTCAGCAGCCTGCCCATCGCACTCCGCGCTCAGGCGTAGTTGAACTGCATCCTTGTTCCGCCGAGTTCCAGCATGTCGCCGTCTTGCAGCGCGACGGCTTCGGTGCCCAAGGGTTCGCCGTTGAGCAAGGTGCCACCGTCAATGGGCGCCACCACGTAGCCTTGCAGCCGCCGCGTAACGGCGGCCACCGCGACGCCGGGCTTGCCGACGGTGGTGACGACCTTTTGCAATGAAACTTCGCGGCCCGCGCCAACGCCCGAGAGCACACGCAGCACGGCCGCGCCAGTCGAGCCGCCGAGCGGCATCTGCGCCGTGGGCGCCATGGACAGGGGGACGTTGCCCGAGGGGGTGGTGGCCGGCGATCCGCCATAGGCCGGGTCGACCGCCTCGGTCGAGCTGCCGCGTGCGAGGTAGCGGATCTTGTACTTGCCGACCTCGATGAGGTCGTGGTGCTCCAGCGCCTGCTTCTTGACGGCTTGAGCGTTGACATAGGTCCCGTTGGTGCTGTGCAGGTCTTCGATATAGACGTCGCCGCCGATCATGTGCAAGACGGCGTGCTCCCCACTGACCGCCAGATTGTCAATCACGATGTCGTTGTACGGCCGACGACCCAGCGTCGTGCGGTCTTTTGCGAGCGTCACTTCCTTGATGACGACCCCGTCAATCGAAACGATCAATTTCGGCATGGCCAGCTCCTCAATCTATCCCTGTTTTTATCTTTTTCCGGCCCCTTCGGAACATTTGACCTTCCCTGGAACCATCTAGACCTGCACTTCCGCAATCTCCGGGCCTGAATTGACACTGGCTCGGGCTAGAACGACAGAAATGTTATCTCTGCCGCCATTGTCGTTTGCAAGTGCAACCAAAAGTGTTGCTTTCTGAGAAAGATCGATATCTTGTAATAAAACCGTGAAAAGATCCTCGTCGGAAACCATCTCGCTCAGACCGTCCGAACAGAGCAAATACACGTCGCCGGGAACGGTGTCGTACTCGTGCATTTCGAGCGTGACCTGTCGCTCGATGCCCACAGCGCGCGTCACAAGATTGCGGATCGGCGAGCGCGCGGCCTGCTCCAAAGTGATGACGCCCGCGTCGAGTTGCTCCTGCAACAGCGAGTGGTCGTGCGTGAGTTGTTCGAGGGTTTGACCCCGCAAACGGTAGCAGCGCGAATCGCCAATGTGGCCGACGACGACGCGCTTGGGCCCGAACACGGCGACGACGAGCGTGGTGCCCATGCCCTGGAGTTGCATGTTGGCAATGCCCGCCTCGAGGATGGCAAGGTTGGCCTCGTCGACGCCCGCCTGCATGGCGCGGCGGATGCCACGGGTGTTCGCCTGCTGGCCCGCGTGGGCGAGCCACCGGCCGAAGCTCGCTTGCAGCAGCGCGATGGTCATGCCGCTGGCAACTTCGCCGCCGTTGTAGCCGCCCATGCCATCGGCCAGGATGGCCAGTCCCAGCGACGCGTCAAAGGCGATGGCGTCTTCGTTGTTGGCACGCACGCGACCGGCATCGGTCAACGCGACAAAGTCCCAAGGCTGCACAGCGGATCCGTTCAATGAGGATGCGCCAGAGCTTGCCATAGGTCAGACGTCCGGCAACTCAATGGGCCGAGGCCATGGAGCGCTTTTGCATGAAGCGTCCCACAAACATCACGAACACGAGACCGGCGACGGCCGCGGCATGGTGCAACCACGGGTTGGCCTCCAGCGCCTCGTGAAGCGACACGTCGCTCACGATGGTCTCGCCAGCCACCCAGCCGATCAAGGCGGCGCCGAGCATGACGACGATGGGAAAGCGCTCCATGAGCTTGATCATGAGCGCGCTGCCGAAAATCACCAAAGGAATGCTGATGGCCAGCCCCGCCACGAGGAGCGTCATGTCGCCCTGCGCTGCCGCAGCGACCGCAACGACGTTGTCCAGGCTCATGACCAGGTCGGCGATGAGGATGGTGCGGATGGCCGCCAGCAGGCCGCTGTATTCCCTGGACTCGCCGCCGTCTTCTTCCTCTTCGCCCAACAGTTGCACGCCGATCCACAGGAGCAGCAAGCCGCCGACGATCTGCAGGAACGGCAAGGAGAGAAGCGCGGCTGCCACCACCGTGAGCGCGATGCGCAACACCACCGCCGCGCCAGAACCGATAGCAATCGCTTGCTTCTGCTGGGCGTCCGGCAGCGCGCGGGCCGCCATCGCGATCACCACCGCGTTGTCGCCCGACAGGAGGATGTTGATCCAGATGATCTTGAACAGACCAATCCAGAAATCAACGCTTTGCAGCAAGGCCATGGGCTGTTTTTCCCGGTTTCCTTTTTCTACCGCTCATTGAAAAAGCGCTCGCAATCAACATTGCGAGCGCTCCGGATTCCCTGCAACGCAGGCGGTTTTAAAGCCGCGACTTCAGCAGTTTGCCGAGTTCCGAGAAGTTGCGCGTGACGGTAAACCCGCACTCTTCCATGATGGCCAACTTGGCTTCAGCCGTGTCGGCGCCACCGGAGATCAGCGCGCCGGCGTGGCCCATGCGCTTGCCGGGAGGCGCCGTGACGCCAGCGATGAAGCCGACGATCGGCTTCTTCATGTTGTCCTTGCACCAACGGGCGGCGTCGGCTTCGTCCGGACCGCCGATTTCGCCGATCATGATCACGGCGTCGGTGTCGGGGTCGTCGTTGAAGGCCTTCATCACGTCGATGTGCTTCAGGCCGTTGATCGGGTCGCCGCCGATGCCGACTGCGCTCGATTGGCCCAGGCCGATTTCGGTGAGTTGCGCCACGGCTTCATAGGTCAGCGTGCCCGAACGCGAGACCACGCCGATGCGGCCCTTGCGGTGGATGTGGCCGGGCATGATGCCGATCTTGATTTCGTCGGGCGTGATGAGGCCGGGGCAGTTCGGGCCCAGCAGCAAGGTCTTCTTGCCGCCGGCCGCTTCCTTGGCTTTCATCTTGTTGCGCACTTCGAGCATGTCGCGAACCGGAATGCCCTCGGTGATGCAGATCGCCAGGTCCAGGTCGGCCTCGACGGCTTCCCAGATGGCGGCGGCAGCGCCGGCTGGCGGCACGTAGATCACCGACACGGTGGCGCCGGTTTGCGTGGCCGCTTCCTTGACCGAGCCGAAGATCGGGATGTTGAAGATCGACTCGCCGGCCTTCTTGGGGTTCACGCCCGCGACGAAGCAGTTCTTGCCGTTCGCGTATTCCTGGCACTTCTCAGTGTGGAACTGACCGGTCTTGCCGGTGATGCCTTGCGTGATGACTTTGGTGTCTTTGTTGATGTAGATCGACATGACTATTCCTTACTTCGAGACCGCTGCAACCACTTTTTGGGCCGCTTCGGCCATCGTGTCGGCGCTGATGATCGGCAGGCCCGAATCGGCCAGCATCTTCTTGCCTTCGACTTCGTTGGTGCCCTTCATGCGCACGACCAGCGGCACTTGCAGGTTCACGGCCTTGCAGGCTGCGATCACGCCGGTGGCGATGGTGTCGCACTTCATGATGCCGCCGAAGATGTTGACCAGGATGCCCTTGACGTTCTTGTTCTTGAGCATGATCTTGAAGGCCTCGGTGACCTTCTCGGGGGTGGCGCCGCCACCCACGTCCAGGAAGTTGGCCGGCTCGCCGCCGAACAGCTTGATGGTGTCCATCGTCGCCATCGCCAGGCCGGCGCCATTCACCAGGCAGCCGATGTTGCCGTCCAGGCTGATGTAGGCGAGGTCGAACTTCGACGCTTCGACTTCGGCCGCGTCTTCTTCGTCCAGATCGCGCAGGGCGACGATCTCGGGGTGGCGGAACAGCGCGTTGCTGTCGAAGTTGAACTTGGCGTCCAGCGCCATGACCTTGCCCTTGCTTTCACGGTTGAGCGGGTTGATCTCGACCAGCGAGGCATCCGTCTCCATGTAGCAGGCGTAGAGCTTCTTGAGGATGTCGACCGTTTGCGCGGTGGAGTCGGCCGGCATGCCGATGCCGTCGGCGATTTCCTTGGCTTGCGCGTCCGTCAGGCCCACCTTGGGGTCGGCCATCACGGTGATGATCTTCTCGGGCGTGTCGTGCGCGACGGCCTCGATGTCCATGCCGCCTTCGCTGGAAGCGATGAACGCGACCTTCTGCGTGGCGCGATCGGTCACTGCGGAAACGTAATACTCTTTGTTGATGTCGGCGCCATCTTCGATATAGAGGCGGCGCACCTTCTGGCCTTCAGGGCCGGTCTGGTGGGTCTTGAGCTGCATGCCGAGGATTTCGCCGGCCAGCTTCTTGACGTCTTCAATCGACTTGGCGACCTTGACGCCGCCGCCCTTGCCACGGCCACCGGCGTGGATCTGGGCCTTGACGACCCACACGGGGCCGCCAAGCTTCTGGGCGGCTTCGACCGCCTCTTGAACCGTGAATGCGGGAATGCCACGGGGGACAGGCACGCCGAACTTGGCAAGGATTTCCTTGCCTTGGTACTCGTGGATCTTCATGAGGATTTCTCTCGGGCGGAGGTTGGACAGGGAAGCTGAAATGGGCTGTTGTCCGCGGGCCCACTGCGTCGGACAATTCGGCGCGGGCGGAGGACAATTCGGGACTGTATCATGGTGCGCTGCACCAACCCCGGGCCTCGGCCTGCGGCTAACACGTACGGAAATCAACTGTAGTTAACCATTATGGCCAAGGTCTTTATCGACGGCGAGGCCGGCACCACCGGTCTCCAGATCCGCGAGCGGCTCGAAACGATGCCGCAAGTCGAACTCGTGAGCATCGCGCCGGAGCGCCGAAAGGACGTGGCGGCCAAGCGCGAACTGATGGCGGGCGTTGATCTTGTGGTGCTGTGCCTGCACGACGATGCGGCGCGGGAATCGGTGGCGCTCATCGACGAACTACAGGGCAAGAAGCCCAAGATCATCGATGCGTCGACGGCGCATCGCACGGCGGCTGGATGGGTGTTTGGCTTTCCGGAACTGGTGGCGGGCCATGCGAAGGCGGTGGCTTCGGCGAATCGCGTGGCGAATCCCGGCTGCTACGCGACCGGCGCCATTGCGCTGGTACGCCCGCTGATTGATGCGGGCCTGCTGCCGGCGGACTTTCCGATCTCCCTGCCCTCGGTCAGCGGCTACTCGGGCGGCGGCCGCACCATGATCGAAGCGTACGAAGGTGGCAATGCGCCAGCGTATGAAACCTATGCGCTGGGGCTCAAGCACAAGCACATTCCCGAAATCATGAAGTACACGGGCCTCACGCAGCGGCCGGTGTTCATTCCTTCGGTGGGCAACTTCAAGCAGGGCATGCTGGTGAATCTGCCTCTGCACCTCGACCTGCTGCCGGGCAAGCCCCGCGCGGCTGATCTGCACGAGGCGCTGGCGGCGCACTATGCCAACAGCAACACGCCCGAGCAGTTCGTGAAGGTGCTGCCGCCGACGGAAGACGGCAAGCTCGATCCGCTGGGGTTGAACGACACCAACGTGCTTGAGATCCGTGTTTTTCCGAACGAGGACCATCGGCATGCGGTTGTCATCGCGAGGCTGGACAACCTGGGCAAGGGTGCCAGCGGTGCGGCAGTTCAAAACCTGAAGCTGATGCTGTCGCTCTGACGAGCGTCGAGGGCAAGCCGTACCACCCTGCCCTCACCCTCACCGGCGCCGCCTTGCTGCAAAGCTGATCGACCGAAAACCGCGGCGCAGCCCGAGCCCGCTCAGCTGCCCTCGAGCAAGTTCCTGAGCGCCTGCAGATCCTTGGCAATCCACGCCGCGTCATGCGCGAACGCCGCATCGTCCATGTGCGGCTGGCGCAGCAGCGTGAACTGGAACTCGCACGCCCCCTCGCCCGCATCGATCACCCGAAACGGCATGTAGAGCTCCGCTGCACCTTCCGGGGCAACCCAGTGATCAAGCACGCCGAGCTCGTTGGCGGGCGCGAAGCGAAGCCGCGCCCTGCCTTGCGGCGTTTCTACCGCCCATTGATGACCCACCGGCGTGAGCGTGCTCTTGGCCAGGCCACTGGCCCAATCGGGCAGTCGCATCGGATCGGCGGCCAGGGCGTAGGCGCGTCGCCAGGGGCAGGCCACGCGTTGCGTGATGACTCGGGAGGTCGCCGAAGCGGGATGCTCATTCATCGTCATCGAAAGCTCCTTGGATCACCTTGCTCACCGTGGCGCCGGCAAAGCCCCGGGCGAGCAGAAACCTCGTTTGCCGCGAACGCTCCCTGGCGTCGGCCGGTGGCTCGCCGAAGCGGCGGCGCCAGACTTCACGAGCCCGGTCGAGTTCGCTCGCTTGCAGATTCGCCACGGCGCTGGCAATGGCCTCGGGCGCAATGCCCTTCTGCTGCAATTCCTGCCGCACGCGCATCGCGCCCATTCGCGACGCGCGCTGATGCACGACCGACTGAACCACCCTCGCCTCGCTGATGAAATCCTTGGCCGCCAGTTCGTCCAGCGCCTGCGCCAGCGTGCCGGGTTCTTCTTCGTACTTGGCCAGCTTGCGTTCGAGTTCGGCGCGTGAATGCTCGCGCTGGCTCAAGAGGCGCAACGCCCGGCCTTTGAGTGAGGGGGCTGCAAAAGCCATGTGCGATCGGAGAAGAAGACGTCGAGCGCGCGATGCCTGCCGTTGTCGACAGCAGGCGCCGCGCAAAACAGCCCGACTTACTTCTCGGCCTTGTCAGCCTTCTCCGCCTTGGCCGGCTTGGCCGCAGGCGCTTCAACGGCGACAGCATTTGCATCGGCGGCCAGCAGCGGAATGCCCAACGACTCGCGCACCTTGTTCTCGATCTCGCGCGACAGCTCGGGGTTCTCGCGCAGGAACTCGCGGGCGTTGTCGCGGCCCTGGCCGATCTTCTCGCCGTTGTAGGCATACCAGGCGCCCGACTTGTCGACGATCTTGGCGTTCACGCCCATGTCGATGATCTCGCCTTCACGGCTGATGCCTTCGCCGAAGAGGATGTCGAACTCGGCCGTCTTGAAGGGTGGCGAGACCTTGTTCTTCACCACCTTCACCTTGGTCTCGTTGCCGATGGCTTCGTCGCCCTTCTTGATGGTGCCGATGCGGCGGATGTCCAGGCGCACCGAGGCGTAGAACTTCAGCGCATTGCCGCCGGTGGTGGTTTCGGGCGAGCCGAACATCACGCCGATCTTCATGCGGATCTGGTTGATGAAGATGACCATGCAGTTGGTCTTCTTGATGGTGGCGGTGAGCTTGCGCAGCGCCTGGCTCATCAGGCGGGCCTGCAGGCCGGGCAGCGAATCGCCCATTTCGCCTTCGATTTCAGCCTTGGGCGTGAGCGCGGCGACCGAGTCGACGACGATCAGGTCCACCGCACCGGAACGCACCAGCGAATCGACGATTTCCAGCGCCTGCTCGCCGGTGTCGGGCTGGCTGATGAGCAGGTCCGACAGGTTGACGCCGAGCTTCTGGGCGTACTGCACGTCGAGCGCGTGCTCGGCATCGACGAATGCGCAGGTGCCGGCTTGGCGCTGCATTTCGGCGATGACTTGCAGCGTGAGCGTGGTCTTGCCCGACGATTCCGGGCCGTAGATTTCAATGACGCGGCCACGCGGCAGGCCGCCGACGCCCAGCGCGATGTCCAGGCCCAGCGAGCCGGTCGAGACCACCTGGATGTCCTCCAGCGCTTCGCCCTCACCCAGCCGCATGATCGTGCCCTTGCCGAACTGCTTTTCGATCTGCGCCAGTGCGGCTTGCAGGGCCTTGGCCTTTTCACTGTTGGGAACCGAAATGCTGGTGCCTTTGACGAGTGCGTCCATGTTGCAAATCTCCTTGAATATCAACGGGTTGTGTTCTGTTTATCCGTCTGCGTTTAATCACAGGCTGGATGCTTGAACAGTAGTGTATGCGGCTGTATGAATGCGTAAAGCCATTTTTTAGTCAGTTTGCTTTACCATTTGCGGATGACCGACACACCCGATGACGCCTGGCGCCAAACGCACCTCGGGCGCCTGCTCGGCCACGCCATGCGCCGCTTCGACGAACGTGTTCTGGAATTGATGGCGCACGACGTCGATGTGCCACTGGCCCTGTCCAACCTGGCCGCGCGCCAGCAGGTGAGCGCCGCCCACATCCACATCACGCGCCACCTGGCACGCAACGGCTCGCGCCTCACCGAACTGGCCGGGCGCGCCGGCATGAGCAAGCAGGCGATGGGCGCGCTGGTTGACCAGTGTGAGGCATGGGGCTTGGTCACGCGCGGCCCCGATCCGCTCGACGCGCGGGCCCGGCAAGTGCTCTTCACAACCGACGGACTGGCGTGGCTCGATGCCTTCCGCCACGCCGTCGAGCAAGCGGAGCGCGAGTTCCGCGCCAGCGTCGGCGACGAGATCGCCACCGTGCTAACCATTGGTCTCGAAGCCTATGCCGCGGCCTAGAATTCTCCTTGGGGAGATGACGTGGCCAATGCATCAAGCAGCCACATTCCGGAGATGCGCAGCGTGCGGATTTTGATTGCCGAAGACGACCAGGTGCTGGCCGATGCCCTGTTGCGCAGCCTGCGCACCTCGGGCGCCGCCGTGGACCACGTCGCGACCGGCTCGCAGGCCGACGCCGCGCTCATGACGAACAGCGAGTTCGACCTGCTCATCCTCGATCTCGGCCTGCCCGTCATGCATGGGCTGGACATCCTCAAGCGGCTGCGTGCGCGCGGCTCGCAACTGCCCGTGCTGGTGCTCACCGCGGCCGACAGCGTCGAGGAACGCGTCAAGGGCCTCGACTACGGCGCCGACGATTACATGGCCAAGCCGTTTTCATTGCAGGAGCTGGAAGCGCGGGTGCGTGCGCTCACGCGGCGCGGCATGGGCGGCACCAGCAACGCCATCAAACACGGCCCGCTGGTCTATGACCAGGCGGGCCGGGTGGCAACCATCGACGGAAAAATGGTGGAGCTGTCGGCCCGTGAACTGGGCCTGCTCGAAGTGCTCTTGCAGCGCGCCGGCCGACTGGTCAGCAAGGACCAACTGGTCGAGCGGCTGTGCGAGTGGGGCGAGGAAGTGAGCCTCAACGCCATCGAGGTCTACATCCACCGCCTGCGCAAGAAGATCGAGAAGGGCCCGATCCGCATTGCGACGGTTCGCGGCTTGGGCTACTGCCTCGAGAAGATCCAGGCGTAGCAAACACTTGAGACTCTTCCAACGCGGCCAGCGCTCGCTTTTCGGCGAGATCCTGGACTGGATGCTCACGCCGCTCTTGCTGCTGGTGCCGGTGAGCATTGGCGTCACCTGGCTGGTGGCGCAGGGCATCGCCAACCGTCCCTTCGACCGGGCGCTCGAATACAACGTGCAGACGCTGGCCAAGCTGGTCACCATGCAGAACGGCAGGGCGCATTTCTACCTGCCGCAGCCGGCCAGCGAGATTCTTCGTGCGGACGACACCGACCGCGTTTACTACCAGGTGCTGGGTGCCAACAAGGAGTTGCTCGGCGGCGAAGCCGACATGCCGCCGCCTTCCGTCGACGACTCGTTCACGCCCAACACCGTCTCCACGCGCGACGACAAGATGCGCGGGGAAGCTGTTCGCGTCGCGGCCACCTGGGTTCAGTTGGAAGCGCCATCCGGCCCGCCGATGCTGGTGCAGGTGCAGGTCGCCGAAACGCGCGAAAAGCAGCAGGTGCTGGCCGCCGAAATCATCAAGGGCGTGCTGCTGCCGCAGTTCGCCATCCTGCCGCTCGCCATCCTGCTGATCTGGCTCGCGCTGGTGCGGGGCATCAAGCCGTTGTCCGAGCTGGAAGACCGCATCCGCGAACGCCGGCCTGACGACCTCAGTCCGCTCGACGACAGCGCCGTGCCGGTGGAGGTCGCGCCGCTGGTGATGTCGGTCAACGGCCTGCTCACCAAGCTCAAGGAGTCGATCGCCACGCAAAAGCGCTTTCTGGCCGATGCGGCGCATCAACTCAAGACGCCGCTTGCGGGCCTTCGCATGCAAGCCGACCTCGCGCAGCGGGAAGGCGCCAATGCCGACGAGCTCAAGCAATCGCTCAAGCAGATCGGGCGCTCCAGCATCCGCGCCACGCACACGGTCAACCAGCTGCTCGCCCTCGCGCGGGCGGAAGGCGGCGCCGGCGCGCTGACACGGCAGCCCTGCGACCTGGCCCGCATCACCATCGAGGTGGTGCGCGAGGCCGTGCCGCGCGCCATCGAAAAGCGGATCGATCTCGGCTACGACGGCAACCAGCCCGCATCGCCCGGCGTCGCGCTGGAAGGCAATCCGACGCTGCTCAAGGAACTGGTGCGCAACCTGGTGGACAACGCGATTGCGTACACGCCTTCGTCGGCCGAGCGGCCGGGCGTGATCACGGCGCGGGTGCTGGCCGATCCCTTTGGGCGGGTGGTGGTGCTGCAGGTGGAAGACTCGGGGCCGGGCATCGCGCTGTCAGAGCGCGAACTGGTTTTCGAGCCCTTTTATCGCGTGCTGGGCAACGAGGCCGACGGCTCCGGGCTGGGCCTGCCGATCGTGCTGGAGATTGCCCGCCAGCACCACGCGCGTGTCACCCTCGAAGACGCACGCCCCGGCCAGCAACCGCCCGGCGCGCGTTTCAGCGTGCGCTTTGAGAAGACGCTTGCGACGCCGGCTTGATCTGCACGGCCTGTGGACGAACCTGCTGCGCCATGCGCTGGGGCTCGCGTTCGGTCATGCCGGCGGGCTCGGTGCCGAAAGCCGCCAGCGCGCCTCGCGTCCACGCAAAGTAGACGACGTTGGCCAGCACGAGGACGAAGAAGACGGCGCGCAGCATCGTCAAGTCGCCTCGCGACGGGGACGTACGCTGACCTCTGAACTGCTGATGGTTTTCATGCCGTCTTCAGTATGCACGAGCAACTCGCCGCCCCAGCCCACGCCTTCGCATCGGCCAAGGGTGCCGTCGCTCAGCTGCACGTCGCGCCCGCGCAAGGCATCGCGTGCGATGAAGCGCTCGGCAAAGCGTGCGAAGCCGTGGTCGGCAAATTCGAGCACCGCGCTCAATAGCGGCGCGGCGACCTGATCGAGAACGCCCTGCGGGCTGGCCTCCGGCTGCCATTCGCGCAGCCATGCCGGCGGGGTGCTCATGCCTTGGGCATCGCGCGGACCCAGGTTGAGTCCGACGCCAATCACGGCATAGCGCGAAGCCGGATCGGCCCCGGCCGATTGCGTCGCGTCAGATTGCGGAATCGCTGTCTCGATGAGGATGCCGCCGAGCTTGCGGTCATGCACCCACAGGTCATTGGGCCACTTGAGGGCCAGGCCGATCTGGCCGTTTGCATCCAGTGCCTGCGCAACGGCCACGCCCACCGCCAGCGACAAGCCGGACCAGTCGCGCGGCGCCAGCGGCACGCCGAGCGAAAAGGTGAGGGAGGAAGGGCGTTCGACATCAGCGCCGCTCTCCCAGGTTCGCCCCATGCGCCCGCGCCCCGCCGTTTGGCGCCTGGCCACGAGCAGCACGGGTTCACCGGCGCCGGTTCGAGCGCGGCGCATCAGCTCCGTGTTGGTGGAATCGATTTCGTCGACCACTTCCACGCCACAACCCGGAAGCAGGGCGTCCAGCTGTCCGCGCAGCGCTTCAACGGGCCAGGGGTCGGTCGACATACGGCGCTCAATCCTTTTTCTTTGCCTTCTTGGCCTTGCTCTTCTTCTTGGCTTTCTTCTTCTTTTTCTTTTTCTTGCCAGTGTCCTCGTCCTCCTTGGGCGCGAGCAGCGTGCCGCGGCAGTTTTCGGCGCCGCACCAGCATGGAAACTCGGCCAGGAGCGAGGGCGTGTACTCTTCGTCGATGATGAGGCCGTAGTCGTAGTTCAGCTCTTCACCCGCCGCAATGTTGCGCAGGGCCTTGATGAACACCCGGCCGTCTACCTCATCGGCTTCGCAATTCGGGTCGCAGGAGTGGTTGATCCACTTGGCCGAATTGCCGTGGATCTTGCCGTCGATGACGTTTTCATCATCGATGTGAAAGTAAAAGGTATGGTTCGGCTGCGACGGATCGTGCGGATGGCGGCGCAGGGCCTCTTCCCAGCTGATGACCTCGCCCTTGTATTCAACGACGGTTTCGCCTTCTGCGAAGTCGCTCAGGGCGAACACGCCGTTACCGTGGATTCCAGAGCGGCGCGTCTGGATGCGGCGACCGGTGGACGAAGGGATTTTGGAAGGCATCGCCGAAGTCTGTTAATTTAAATAAGCACACATGCGCGTGCGTGCGCACGCGAGAAGCGCCAGATTGTAGAGAGACCCGTGATGACGAAGACATTGGTGATTGCAGAAAAGCCGTCGGTGGCCCAGGACATCGTTCGCGCGCTCACGCCCGTGGCCGGTAAATTCGACAAGCACGACGAACATTTCGAGAACGAGACGTACGTCGTGACCAGCGCGGTCGGCCATCTGGTGGAGATCCAGGCGCCGGAGGAATACGACGTCAAGCGCGGCAAATGGAGCTTTGCCAACCTGCCGGTGATCCCGCCGCACTTCGACCTGAAGCCCGTGGACAAGACCAAGACACGCCTGAACGCGGTCGTCAAGCAGGCCAAGCGCAAGGACGTATCGGCACTGGTGAACGCCTGCGACGCGGGGCGAGAGGGCGAACTGATCTTTCGCCTGATCGAGCAATACGCCGGTGGCGCCAAGCCGCTGGGCAAGCCCGTGCAGCGCCTGTGGCTCCAGTCGATGACGCCGCAGGCCATTCGCGATGGCTTCTCCACGCTGCGCAGCGAAAAGCAGATGCAGGGCCTGGCCGACGCAGCGCGTTCGCGTTCCGAAGCCGACTGGCTGGTGGGCATCAACGGCACGCGCGCCATGACGGCCTTCAACTCGCGCGATGGCGGCTTCTTCCTGACGACCGTCGGGCGCGTGCAGACGCCGACGCTCTCCGTCGTGGTCGAGCGCGAAGAGCAGATCCGCAAGTTCGTGAGCCGCGATTACTGGGAAATCCACGCCGTCTTCCAGGCCGAAGCCGGCCAGTACCCGGGCAAGTGGTTCGATCCCGCCTGGAAGAAGGCCAACGCGCCTTTGCTCCCCAGCGGCGAGCCCGACGCCGAGCAGCGCGCCGATCGCGTCTGGAATGAACGCGACGCGCTGGACATTGCACAGGCCGCCCGCGGCAAGACCGCCTCGGTCACCGAGGAGAGCAAGCCCACGACGCAGGCCTCGCCCCTGCTTTTCGACCTGACCTCGTTGCAGCGCGAAGCCAACAGCCGCTTCGGCTACTCGGCCAAGACGACCCTGGCGCTTGCGCAAAGCCTGTATGAACGCCACAAGGCGCTGACCTATCCGCGTACCGATTCGCGTGCCTTGCCCGAAGACTACCTGCCGGTCGTCAAGCAGACGATGGGCATGCTGGCCACGAGCGGCATGCGCCACCTCGCGCCCTTCGCACAGCAGGCCATCGACGGCAACTACGTCAAGCCGACCAAGCGCGTCTTCGACAACGCCAAGGTCAGCGACCACTTTGCGATCATCCCGACGCTGCAGGCGCCCAGCGGCCTGTCCGAAGCGGAGCAACGGCTCTATGACTTCGTGGTGCGCCGATTCCTGTCGGTGTTCTTTCCCAGTGCCGAATACCAGGTGACGACGCGCATCAGCACCGTCGCGCAGGCCGGCAAGGACTACGCCTTCCGCTCCGACGGCAAGGTGCTGGTCAAGCCGGGATGGCTCGCCATCTACGGCAAGGAAGCCGTGAGCGACGACGACGAAAAGGACGGCAAGAACCTCGTGCCGGTGAAGCCGGGCGAGATGGTGGGCGTGGAATCCTGCGACGTGAAGGGCCTCAAGACCCGGCCGCCGGCACGCTACTCCGAAGCCACCTTGCTGGGCGCCATGGAAGGCGCCGGCAAGATGATCGACGACGACGAGCTGCGTGAGGCCATGCAGGAAAAAGGCCTGGGAACGCCAGCCACGCGCGCGGCGACCATCGAAGGCCTGATCGCCGAGAAATACATGCATCGCGAAGGCCGCGAGCTCATCCCGACGGCCAAGGCCTTCCAGCTCATGACGCTGCTGCGCGGCCTGGGCGTCGAGGAACTGTCCAAGGCCGAACTCACCGGCGAGTGGGAATACAAGCTCGCCCAGATGGAGCACGGCAAGCTCAGCCGCGACGCCTTCATGCGCGAGATCGCCAAGATGACGGAGCACATCGTCAAGAAGGCGAAGGAATACGACCGCGACACCGTCCCCGGCGACTACGCCACGCTGGCGACGCCATGCCCCAACTGCGGCGGCGTGGTGAAAGAGAACTATCGCCGCTACACCTGCACCGGCAAACCGGGGCAGGAGCCCTGCGGCTTCTCCTTCGGCAAATCACCAGCAGGCCGCACCTTCGAAGTGCAGGAAGCCGAGGCGCTTTTGCGCGACAAGCACATCGGCCCGCTCGAAGGTTTCCGCTCGAAGGCTGGCTGGCCCTTCGTGTCCGAGATCATCCTGAAGTTCGACGAGGAGACGAAGAACTACAAGCTCGAGTTCGACTTCGGCGACGAGAAGGACCCGGCCGAGACCGGCGAGATCGTCGACTTCAGCGGCCAGACCTCGCTCGGCCCGTGCCCGAAATGCGCGGCGCGCGTGTTCGAGTTCGGCACCAACTACGTCTGCGAGAAGTCGGTGCCGACCGCGGAACAGCCCACGCCAAGCTGCGACTTCAAGACCGGCAAGGTCATCCTGCAACAGCCGGTGACGCCCGAGCAGCTGCAAAAGCTGCTGGGCGAAGGCAAGACCGACCTGCTCGACAAGTTCGTGTCCATGCGAACCCGCCGCGCGTTCAAGGCTTTCCTGGTGTGGAACAAGGAGGAGGGCAAGGTGACTTTCGAGTTCGAGCCGCGCACCTCCAAGTTCCCGCCGCGCAAGACCTTCGGTGCCAAGACAGCGGCCGCGCCGGCTGCGAAGAAAGCGGCGACCGCGAAGAAGGCCGCCGCCAAGAAAGCGCCCGCAGCGAAGAAGGCGGCCGAGCCCAAGGCGCCACGCAAGACGGCTGCCGGATTGAAGCCGAGTGACGCGCTGGCCGCCGTCATCGGCGCCGAGGCGGTTGCGCGCACCGAGGTCATCAAGAAGCTGTGGGACTACATCAAGGCCAACGGCTTGCAGGACGCCGCCAACAAGCGCGCGATCAACGCCGACGCCAAGCTCAAGCCCGTGTTCGGCAAGGACCAGGTCACCATGTTCGAACTCGCCGGCATCGTCGGCAAGCACCTGAGCTGACGCCATGCTCGCCACGCCTACCTACGACGACGTCGCGGCTGCGGCGGCTCGCATCGCCGGCCACGCGCACCACACGCCGGTGCTGCGCTCGCGCACGATCGACGAAGCCACGGGCGGCGCGCAGTTCTTCTTCAAGTGCGAGAACTTCCAGCGCATGGGCGCCTTCAAGTTCCGGGGTGCTTTCAACGCGCTGTCGTGCTTCGATGAAAGGCAGCGGCGAGCGGGCGTGGTGGCGTTTTCATCGGGCAACCACGCGCAGGCCATCGCCCTGTCGGCGCGCATGCTCGGCATTCCGGCCACCATCCTGATGCCGCAGGACGCGCCAGCCATGAAGGTCGCCGCGACGCGGGGCTATGGCGGCGAAGTCGTGATGTTCGACCGCTATACCGAAGACCGCGAAGCCATTGGCCGTCGCTTGGCCGAAGAACGCGGACTGACGCTGATCCCGCCCTACGACCATCCCCACATCATTGCGGGGCAGGGCACGGCGGTGAAGGAGCTGCTGGAAGAAACCGGTCCGCTCGACGCGCTGTTCGTCTGCCTTGGCGGCGGCGGCTTGCTGTCGGGCTCGGCCCTCTCGGCGCGCACGCTGGCACCGAACTGCAAGATCTATGGCGTCGAGCCCGAAGCGGGCAACGATGGCCAGCAGTCTTTCCGCGCGGGCCACATTGTGCACATCGACACGCCGCGCACCATCGCCGACGGCGCGCAGACGCAGCACCTGGGCGAGCACACGTTCGCCATCATCCGCCGCGAGGTGGATGACATCTACACCGCCACGGATGCGGAGCTGGTGGATGCGATGCGCTTCTTTGCGGAACGCATGAAGATGCTGGTCGAGCCGACCGGCTGCCTGGGCTTCGCGGCCGCGCGCAGGCTGGCGGCTACGCAACTCGCCGGGCAGCGCATCGGCGTGCTGGTGAGCGGTGGCAATGTCGATCTTGAGCGCTTCTGCGCCCTGATCGGCCAAGCGCCCGACGCCTGAGCGCGTGAGCGCCTGCGCGCGTCAGCGCGTGAGTGCCGAGCAGTTTGGGCCGAGCGCGTTGGCGTGCGGGAGCCTCGGGCTCCGCACGCCGCCGCCTCAGCCCTTGGTCGGTTCGTTCAGAAAGGCGTCGATCACCGGCGCGATTTCGCGCGCCTTGGTCAACAGGAACAAATGGCCGTCTTCCACCACGTGCAAGCGCGCATTGGGCAGAAGCAAGGCGTGCATGCGCGCGTTGATGAGCGGCACCAGCGGGTCGTCGTTCCCCGCCATCACCAGCGTCGGCTGGCGGATGCGCCAGAGCCACGGAAGGCTGGTCCAGCCCATCATCGCCATGAGCTGGTAGCGGTAGCCGACCGGGTCGCCACCGCGCGCATGGTCGGTGAAGAGCTTGATGGCTTCAGGGTCGGTCCGCAACATGCCGCCGTAGATGTCCGGCGCGATGCGCTTCATGTAGCCCTTGTCCAGATAGCGCTCGGGGCTGGCCATCTTCATCAGCACGCTGGGCTTGCCGGGCACCATCGTCAAGCCGCCCATCGCCGTGGCAGCAAGGATCAGGCGCCGGACCCGCTTGGGGTATTGCATGGCGAACTGCTGGGCCATGCCACCACCCCAGGACACGCCCATGACGTCGACCTTCTTGTAGCCGAGCAGATCGAGCAACTTGGCGGTCAGCCGCGCAAGCCAGAACAGGCGATAGGGCCGCTTGGGCGGCGGTGACTGGCCCGCGCCGGGCACGTCGAAGATCACTGCACCGCGACCTTCCAGCTGGCCGAGCAAGGGGCCCACCAGCTCCAGGTTGGCGCCAATGCCGTTGAACATCAGCAGGGGCGCCAGCGCGCCAGCCCCATCCGGCGCAGGATGGATCCCGACGCGCAGCAATTGACCGTCGATCGTGACGGTTCCGATGTGCAATCCAGTCCCGGGATCGACGCGCACGTCCTTCAGGCGATCTTGCGGAGCGCCAGTCATGGCTTCCGATTTCTGCAAGGAGCGTGCGAGCGAAGTTGAACAGGGAAGAAACGCCCCGAGGCGTTGCACGGCAGTACTCATCATGGTTCGTGTATGTAGTCCCCGGGCGCGGCTGCGCCCGGCTTGTGTTTCGAGTTGCCGAGAGTGGTGGGCGCCGCGACCTCGGGGCCTGAGCGCTCATCCATCCACTTGATCCAATGCGGCCACCAGCTTCCGTCCTGACGCGGGGCGCCGGTGGCCCAGTCGTCGGGCTTGGCGCTGGTGGCTTTGCCTGAAAGAAAGAAAGACTTGGCCGAGCTGGGCGGGTTCAGCAGGCTTTGCAGGTGCCCTGCGTTGGCCAGCGTGAACACGCTGTTCTCGCCATAGATTCGCGCCGTGGGATAGCAGGCCTTCCACGGCGTGATGTGGTCGGTGATGCCGGCCACGATGTACGCATCGACCTTGGCCTTGCGCATGTCGATGGGCTTGCCCAGCACTTTCATCTTGTTCGGATGCACAAAGGGGCTCTCCGACATGATGTCCAGGATGTTGGCGTGGAAGGCCGCTGGCAGGCGCGTGGTGTCGGCGTTCCAGTAAAGGATGTCGAAGGCCGGCGGATCGGAGCCGAGCAGGTAGTTGTTGACCCAGTAGTTCCAGATCAGGTCGTTGGGCCGCAGCCACGCAAACACGCGTGCCATCTCGGCGCCATCGACAAAGCCCTTGCGCTTCACTGTGGCCTTGATGGCGGCCACGCTTTCGGGCGTCATGAACAGGCCCATGCTCGTGTCCCGGACGTTTTCCGGATCCAGCGTGCACACCGGGCTGATCACGTTGACGACTTTCTTCTGGTCAGTGGCCGCGAGCCAGCCGACGTACGACGCAGCGGTCATCCCACCGGAGCAGGCGCCCCATAGCGAGACGTCGTCGCTTCCCGTGATCTCGCGCGCGGCGTCCACGGCGGCATCCAGCGCCTCGACATAGGTAGACATGTCCCAGTCGCTTTGCTTGCCGGTCGGGTTGCGCCAGCTCACCGCAAAGATCTGGACGCCTTGCTCCGTCGCGAACTTGACCAGGCTCTTTTCGGGCGACAGGTCGAGCGCGTAGAACTTGTTGACCTGCGGCGGGCAGATCACCAGGGGCCGCTTGTAGACCTTGTCGGTTTGCGGCTTGTACTGGATGAGTTCCAGCACTTCGTTCTTGAAGACCACACTGCCTGGACTCAGGCACAGGTTGCGCCCGATCTCGAACTTTGACTTGTCGACCGACGACGGGAGACCACCGTTGTGGCGCATGTCGTGGATCAGGTTCTTGAAACCCTTGACCAGGCTCTTGCCGCCGGTTTCGCGGGCACGCTTGATCGCCATGGGGTTGATGAGCGCGTTGCTCGGCGCAATGGTGTCGATGTAGATCGACGCCACCAGATGCACCCGCGCCTTGTCGCGATCGTTCAGTCCGGAT
This sequence comes from Variovorax brevis, assembly GCF_030317105.1. GTDB lineage: Bacteria > Pseudomonadota > Gammaproteobacteria > Burkholderiales > Burkholderiaceae_C > Variovorax > Variovorax brevis. The sequence goes on along the minus strand of NZ_JASZYG010000008.1, from coordinate 17,952 downwards.
GCATCGATGAAGCGGCGCAACTCGGTCGCCGTTGCCGTGTGCGTCTGGAGCAGGCCCTTGTGCAGCTTGCTCTCGCGCCACGCCGGATCGGTAAAACGCTTGTCCTTCGGATCGGTCTCGATGCTGGACTTGCCCGCCAGCACCTTGGTGACCTCGACCACATACTTGCCCCAAGCCGACATGGCCTTGGCCGGCTGCTTGGTCACAGCGCCGATGAGCGCTTGCACGGCTTCGCCAAGATCCTCGACGCGAACGCCCACCATGGGGTTGAGGGCCAGGGTGTTGCTTGCGGCGTCGTCCGCGAGGCGATTGACCATGGCGGCGGTGTCGACGCCCTTGGCAGTTGGCGCGGGCGCTGCCGCCGGCTTCTCGGCGGTGGGCCTGGATGCGGCCTTGGGCGCGGGCTTGGGTGCTGGCTTTGCAACGGCCTTGGCCGACTTGGCCGCGACGCCTTTCTTCCCGGGCACCGCGGTCGCCTTGGTGGTTTTGACAGCCTTCGCGGGCGCCGCCGCCTTTACGGCCTTTTTTGCCACCTTGCTGGCCGGCTTTGCCTGCGCAACCGCCGGCACGCTGGCAGACGCCTTCTTCGCAGGCGCCTTTTTCGCGGTTGTCTTCTCCGCAGGTGCCGCCTTTGCTGAAGCAGCGCGTGCGCGCTTGGAAGGCGCTGCTGGCTTCTTCTTTGTGGCTGTGGCTGTTTCGCTCATGGAGCCCCCACCAGAACGGCCAGAGTCTCGGCAATGAGCGCAGGCTTGTCGGCGCCTTCGATCTCCATGGTGTTCGTCAGCGTGACGAGCTTTCGTCCGCCGCCCTGGTCAACGACCGCAGTCACGCTGACGCGGGCGCGAAGGCGCGAATTGACCTTGACCGGCGCGAGGAAGCGCACCTTGTTGAGTCCGTAGTTGAAGGAGGCGATGGAGTCCTTGGGCACGAGGCCAATCTCCATGCCCATGGGCGCCAGCAGCGACAGGGTCAGGAAGCCATGCGCCACGGGTGCGCCGAATGGGCTTTCCTTGTTGGCGCGCTCCACGTCGACGTGGATCCATTGCTTGTCGCCGGTGCAGTGCGCAAACTCATTGATGCGCTGCTGGTCCACCAGGACCCACTCCGAAACCCCCAGTTCCTTTCCGACGAAGGAATCCAGGGTTGCCATGGAAAACTCTGAGTTCAATTTGCAGCCTCCTCACTAAGTGCGCGCGGTATGCAGCGGACCGAACGCCCAAGACTGCCCCCGACAACGCTTTTTTCAGGGTATCTATCATGCACCGGCACGACCCTGAGGCAAACCCCTAGGGCGGCGGCATTCCTGCCCGCTTCTTGTCGCGTCAGCGACGCAACAAGGCCTGCGTCAGCAAACGCCCTGCGCGGTCGCGGATCTTTCCGGGGGTGTGGTGCGAGGTGTTCTTGTGCGCACGCGCGGCCGAACAAGCACCCAGGAAGTCGTTGAGGATGGCGGTGTCATCGACCGTGTTGACGGGGCTGCCTTCGCGATGGAATTCCGGGTGCCATTGCGTGGCCGCGATGTAGCCGCGCCCGCCCTTTCCGCCCACGCGCCGGATGGCTTCGGGCACGTGGTCCGGATAGCTCCACGCCTCGACCTCGAAGCCCGGCGCGAGGTGCTTGATCCCCTGGTGGTGAATGCTGTTGACGCGCACGTGTGCAAGACCCGGATACATCTTCGACAGCCGCGTGCCGGGCACGAGTTCGATGTCGTGGAAGTTCTGGTCGTAGCTCACCGGATCGCGATGCTGCAGTGCATAGGGGTGCTGCGTGGCGATGTCCTGGTACAGCGTGCCGCCAAAGGCGACGTTGATGAGCTGCAGCCCGCGGCACACGCCGAAGATTGGCTTGTCGGCCTGCTCGAAGGCTTCGACCAGCGCCAGGTCGTACAGGTCGCGGATGCGGTCGCCCACCCATGCTTCGCGCAGCGGCATCTCGCCATAGCTGCCGGGCCACACGTCGGCGCCGCCGTGCATCACCACGCCATCGAGCCACTCGGCATAGTGCGAGAGCTTGGTGTCGCCGCGCGCGGTCTCGCCCGTGGGGCAGGGCACCATCACCACCATGGCACCGGCCGACATGAGCCAATGCGCGATGGATTGCTCGACGTACTGCAGCGTCTTGTTGGTGAACAGCGATCGACTGGGATCAGCGTGCTGGAAGCAGGCCGAGAGACCAATCTTGAGTCGGCTTGCAACGGTTTGTGACATCCGGGTAAGGGACGCCGCGTTCCTCCGCGCGCCCCTGGAGTTCATTCAAGCGAACATTGTGGCGCGATGCGTTGAATTGCGCTTGGGCTTCAGGCTTTCGACTGCGCCGGATTTCACGCCGCCCGCCTGCGATGAAAAGCCGGCACGGCCTCGGGATTGATGCAGTGGGGCGGCACCCGGCCCGCCAGCAGGTGCTCGGCGGCCAACGCGGCGCCGTGGCCCATCGCCAGCATGCTGTCGTTCGTGATGCCAGCGATGTGCGGGGTAAGGAGCACCTGTTCCATGGTCCAGTACGGGTGATCGGCACGCAGGGGAACGGCGTCGAACACATCGAGCGCTGCGCCGGCGAGATGGCCAGCTTGCAGCGCGTCGATCAGGGCCGCGTCCTGCACGACGGGTCCGCGCGCGACGTTGATGAGCCAGCTCCCCGGTCGCATCGTGGCCAGTTGCGCCGCCCCGATGAGGCTGCGCGTTTCGGCCGTGAGGGGACAGGCCAGCACCACGAAGTCGCTGGCGGCCAGCAGTGCGGGAAGCGCCACGCGTTCGGCAGCGGTTGCCCCGGCATCGATCGGCGTGCGCGTATGCGTCAGCACCTTCATGCCCAGCCCCGCTGCGCAGATGCGCGCTATGGCGCGGCCGACGTTGCCGAAGCCGACGATGCCCACCGTTCGGCCCGCCAGCTCCACGCCTTCGTCGGAGAAGGCGCGTGCCGAAGCCCAGCCCGCGGTGCGCTCGCGCAACCGGTTGGCGATGAAGCTGCTCTTGCGCGCAAGCTGCATCATGCTGCGCACGACATGCTCGGCGACCGCGTTGGCGTTGACGCCCGGCACGTTCGCCACGAGCACGCCGTGCGCGCTGGCCGCATCGATGGGGATCATGTCGACGCCCGCGCCGTGCCGCACGGCGCCCACCAGGCTGGGGGCGGCATCGAAGATGTCTTCAGGCAACTGGGCGCGCACGATGATGACGTCGCATCCGGCGGCGCTGCGGCGAAGGCTGTCGGGCGAGGTGTCGGGCGCGATGCGCAGCTCGCCCAGCTGCGCCAGCCGCGCCTGCACCTGTGGATGGATGGACTGCGTCAGCAGGATGGCTGCCATCGCCGCGCGCTCTTCAGGCCTTGGCGCCGCGCCGGGACGCCGGCGTGGCGGCCGGGCGTGGCGCGGACGCCTTCACAGAAGAGGCCCGCTTCGCCGCAGTCTTGGCCACGGCGCGATGGGCAAGCTTCGGCACGGCCTTGCCCGGCGCGGCTTCCTCATCCTCCGAAAAGAACATGCGGAAATAGGTGTCGACGCCCTTCAGGTGCCGCCGCAGGATCTGCTGCCCCCGCTCTCCGTCCTGCGCCTTGATGGCAGCATACAGCTGTAGATGTTGGGCATGCGACCGCTTGCTCTGGTCCTGCTCGTGGAAGTACAGCTCGCGGCGCTTGCGCGACATCCGGTAGAACACGTTGATGAAGCGCAGCAGCACATCGTTCTTGGTCGCGGCGACGATGGCCTTGTGGAACAGCGGGTCGTACTCCGCCAGGGTCTCGCCCCGGGCCATGGCGGCCTCGCTGTCGCGCAGGATCTGCTGCATGGCGTCCAGGTCTTCCTGCGTGCGGCGCAGGCACGCGAGCTTCAAGGCCTCGCTCTCGAGCACGCTGCGCAGCTCGACCGACTGCACGACTTCCGCAGCCGTCAGCGGCGTGTTCGTTTCCGCAAAAAGCACCATCGCCTCGATGCTGCGTTCGGCGCCGTAGGGCTGCAGATAGACGCCCGACTTGGGGCGGCTTTCGACGATGCGCAGCGTGTCCAGGCGAATGAGCGATTCGCGCACGGCGCTGCGGCTCATGCCGAAGAGGGCGGCCAGGTCGCGCTCCGACGGAAGCTTGTCGCCGGGTTTGAAACCGCGCTCGCGAATCAGCTCCAGCAACTTCGCGGTTTGCTCCAGGCCTTCCATGGCTTCAGTCTTTCCGATAGGTCTCGACGAACTCTCGCCGCACGGCGATGCCGAGTCCGGGTCGCTCGGGAATCGCGAGCGTACCGCCTTCCACCGGGAAGCCTTCTTCGACCAGGTCGTGGATCATCGGATTGGCACCGAGCGAGTATTCGAGGATGTGGGTGGCGGGCGATGCGGCGGCCACATGCAGGCCCGCCGCGAAGGCCGGCGCACCGGCCCACAGGTGGGGCGCCAGCCGCAGGTTGGCGGCGCTCACCAGCGCCGAGATGCGCATGGCCTCGGTGATGCCGCCGCAGATCGCCAGGTCCGGCTGCAGCACGTCGGCGGCGCGCAGGTCGATGATGTCGCGGAAGTCGAAGCGCGTGCAATCGCTCTCGCCCGTTGCAATGGGAATGTGCGTGCCGGCGCGCACCTCCGCCAAGCCGCGCTTGTCGTCGGCGGTGACGGGCTCTTCGAACCACGCCAGGTTGCAGTCGCGCACGAGGTGGCAGAACTGCTTGGCTTCCGACACGGTGAAGGTGCCGTGCGCGTCGCACATGAGGTCCACGTCCGGCCCGATGGCCTCGCGCGCGGCGATGACGCGCCGGGCCGATGCCGCCGGCGAGCCGTCGAACACGCCGATGCGCATCTTCACCGCGCCGAACTGGCCTTGCGCGATGTAGCTGTTGAGCTGCGCGCCGATGTCCTGCGCATTGGCCCAGCCGCCCGAGGCATAGGCCGGCATGCGATCGGCCTTGCGGCCACCCAACAGTTGCCACACCGGCGCGTTGAGTGACTTGCCCAGGATGTCCCACAGCGCGATGTCGATGCCCGAGATGGCCGAGATCGACGCGCCACGCCGGCTCATCGCGGGAAACACATGGCCGCGGGCGAGGGCGTAGTGCCCGCGCGTGCCGTTGTAGAGCTGCTCCCAGATGCGCGAGATGTTGCGCGGGTCTTCGCCGATCAGAGAGGGGCCGAACTCGTGATTGATGATGGCCACCACGCCGTGGTAGTCCCCCGGACTGCCGGCCGACACCTTGGCCTCGCCCACGCCGCTGATGCCCGCGTCGGTATCGATCCGGACCAGGGCCGTGTCGAAGGTGGTCGCTCGGCCGAAGTCGCTCACGTGCTGCCGGTCCTCGGGAATGGGAACCTGCAGCCAGACGGCCTCGACGCGGGTGATTTTCATCGCGATGCTTTCGTTCGATGCGTCAGGCCGTCGTGGATTCGAACTGGCGATACAGCGCTGGCTGGAACCAGCGCTCGCGTGCGTTGTAGCGGCGTTCGTCGGGGATGACCGGCACGGCTTCGGGCTCCGCGGCCGAGTGGAAGGTGAGTTCCAGTTGCACGCCGTTCGGGTCGTAGATGAACAGTTGCCACAGCGGCGTGGCGGGCACGAGGTTCTCGCGGTAGGCGAGGCCGAATTTCTCGAAGCGCGCCTTGAAGTCGCTGTAACCCTGGCACACGACCGACACGTGGTCGATGGCGTTGGTGCCGGTCTGCACCGAGCCGTCCGCCTCCTTGGCCGCATCGCCCGCGTAGAGATGGATGATCGCGTCGGCGCCCGGCTGCGCGGGCTTGAGCCACGCGCCCGGAAAGCCGATGGGCGGACGGTCGGCCACGATCATGCCGAGCACCTCGGTATAGAAGCGCACCGTGGCATCGAGGTTCGCGGTCTTGATGGCCGTGTGGAAGAGTTTGCCGAACAGCATGGCGATGCCTACATCAATGGGCGCAGGACCTTCACCGACTGGTGGTACAGGTCCGTATAGAACTTGTCCGCCAAGAGGTTGGAGCCGTGGTCGATGATGAACTTCATCTGTTCGGGCGTGACGTCCACCGGGTTCGTTTCCACCTGCGCGCCGTAGGGGCTGGCGGGCGTGCGGTCGATGGTCGCAACAAATTCCAGCGTGAGCGCGCCCGTGTAGCCGACCGACTTGATGGTTTCGACAATCGCCTTGAAGTCCAGCGTGCCCATGCCCGGCGCGAAGCGGTTGTTGTCGGCGATGTGGATGTCGTAGATGCGGCCCTTGGCCTTGCGGAAGGCTTCGTGGATGTCGTTCTCTTCGATGTTCATGTGGAAGAGATCGAGGCACACGCCACAGTTCGGGCCGACCGCATCGGCCAGCGCCAGCGCCTGGTCGCCGCGGTTGATGAGGTAGGTTTCGAAGCGGTTGAGCGGTTCGACGGCGATGCGGATGCCGGCCTTTTCCGAATGCGCGTAGACCTCCTTGATGCCTTCCACGAGCCATTTCCATTCTTCGTCGGGCGTGCCGTCGGCGACGACCTTGCCGACCGTGGCGGGCACGAGCGTGATGATCTGGCCGTCCAATTCCTTGGCGAAGGTGACGACGCGCTTCATGTAGTCGACCGTCTTCTCGCGTTGGGCCTGATCCTTCGACGCGAGGTTGCGGTCGCCGAGCGTGAGCGTCACCGAGCCCCAGCAGGTCTTGCCGTTTTCCTTGAGCAGCGCGCGCACTTCCCTGGTGTCGAACTGGTCGGGCTCGCCCGAGATCTCGATGGCGTCCACGCCCGTCTGCTTCATGCGCTCGATGGTGCGCTTGATGGTCTCGGGGCGCATCCAGTTGTGGGTGGCGATCGTTTGCAGCATTCGGTGTCTCCTTGGGTGGGGTTGAAGTGCGGTTGAAGGGAGTCGACTCAGGCGCGAAGGCTCTCGCCGGTGTCGGGATGGAAGTAGTGCAGCTTGTCTTGTGCGAAGGCGAACTGCACGGGGTCGTTGACGGCGACGCGCGAATCGGCAGGGATGGTGGCGCGCAGCATGTGCGGGCCGCATTGGATGATGGCGATGATCTCCACGCCATGGTTCTCCGCGCCATACAGCACGCCGGGAATGCCGCCGGACGACACCAGCCGCACGTCCTCGGGCCGCGCGCCGACACGCACCGTGCCGCCCTCGGGCAGCGCGAGCGCGGCCAGCCTGTTGCGCGTTCCATCGTCGAGCTTGAAGATGATGGCGTCGCCTTGCGCTTCGCTGTTGGACAGGTCGATGGTCAGGTCCAGCAGGTTGATCGCCGGCGTGCCGACGAAGGAGGCCACGAAGGTGTTCTTCGGCGTGTTGTAGATCTCGTAGGGCGTGCCGACCTGGATGAGCCGGCCTTCATGCACAACGCCGATGCGGTCGCCCATCGTCATTGCCTCGACCTGGTCGTGCGTGACGAACACCAGCGTCGTGCCCAGGCGCTGCTGCAAGCCCTTGAGTTCCGCGCGCAGCAACTCGCGCAGCTTGGCGTCGAGATTGGACAGCGGCTCGTCCATCAGGAACACACGCGGCTCGCGCACGATGGCGCGGCCGATCGACACGCGCTGCATTTCGCCACCGGACAGGCGATCGGTGCGCCGGTCGAGGAGATGCGTGATGCGCACCGTGCTGGCCGCCTTGTTCACGCGCTCCTCGATCTGCTGCGCGCTGAAGTTGCGCAGCTTCGACTTGAGCGGAAAGGCCAGGTTCTCGCGCACCGTGTAGTTCGGGTAGAGCGAGTACTGCTGGAACACCAGCGCCACGTCGCGCTGCGCCGCGCTCCAGTCGTTGATGCGTTCGCCGGCAATCTCGATGTCGCCCGATTCAGGCTGCTCCAGCCCCGCGATGCAGCGCAGCGTCGTGCTCTTGCCGGCACCGGTGGGGCCGAGCAGCACGAAGAACTCGCGGTCGCGGATGTCCAGCGTGAGGTCGTTGAGGGCGTGCACCGCGCCATAACGCTTGTCGACGCCACGAAGGGATATCTGTGCCATGGCGCTCAGCTTCCTGCTTGCAGCAAGAGACCGCTGCGCTTGTCGAACAGATGCGTGCGGGCGTCGTCGAGCGCGACGTAGATCGGCTCACCCTGCACGCGCACGAACTGGCTGGCGGTACGTGCGCGCAAGGTCGCGCCGGCGCTTGCGCCCATCGCGATGTCGACGATGTCGTAGGCACCCATCGGCTCGATGAGGTGCACGTGCGCAGTGACGGCACCCGGGATGGGCGCTTTCGATACCGAGATGGCTTCGGGCCGGATGCCCAGCGCGATTTCCCCGCGCTCGCCGTTGCTTTGAAGCGTGGCGTTGGCGCGTGGGCCCAGCATGAAGGGCGTCTTCATGCCCGCGAGACACATGGAGGTGCCGGTTGCGGCGGAGGCCACGGTGCAGTCCACCACGTTCATGATGGGACTGCCGACGAACTGCGCAACGAAGAGGTTGGCCGGATGGTCGTACACACGCGTCGGTGTGTCGTACTGCTGCAGCACGCCGTCGTTCATGATGCCGATCTTGTCGGCCATGGACATCGCTTCGACCTGGTCGTGCGTGACGTACACGGTGGTCGAATCGTTCTCGATGTGAAGGCGGCGCAGCTCGGCGCGCATCTCTTCGCGCAACTTGGCGTCGAGCGCGCCGATGGGTTCGTCCATCAGCATGGCCTCGGGACGGCGAACGAGGGCGCGACCGATGGTCACGCGCTGCATGTCGCCACCAGCCAGCGCGGACGGCCGCTTCTTCAGCAGGTGTTCGATGCGCAGGACCTTCGCCGCGGCATTCACCTGCTCCTTCACATTCGCCTCGGGCACGTTGGCCGCACGCAGCGGAAAGGCGATGTTGTCGAAGACCGTCAGGTGCGGGTAGAGCGAATAAAGCTGAAAAACGAAGGCCGTGTCGCGCTGCTGCGGCGGCAGGTGGTCGACGCGCCTTCCGCCGATGCGTATCTCGCCGGAGTCGATGGTTTCAAGGCCGGCCAGCGCACGCAGCGTCGTCGTCTTGCCGCATCCCGACGGCCCGAGCAGCACCACGAATTCGCCGTGCTTGATGTGCAGGTTGAGCTTGCGGATGACGTGGTTGCTGCCGAAGCGCTTTTCGGCGTCGATGACTTCGATGTCCGCCATCAGTGCGCGCCTCCCCGGGGGATCACGCGATCGGCTGCGGGCTCGTCCGGCGACTTGATGCGCGAGAACACGTTGAATGCGATGAGGCCCAGGATGATCATCAGGACGCTGTAGCTGTGGAAGAACTCGCTCCACGGCTGGCATAGCGCGACGATGCCCAGCACCATCAGAACCATGCTGGCGAATTCGAGTCGGCGGGCGTGTTGCTTGAAGAACATCGGGTTCATCGGCGGATGGCGCCGAAGGTGACGCCGCGCAGCAAGTGCGCGCGCAGGAAGAAGGTGAAGAGCGCCACCGGAATCAGGAACAGCAGGCTGCCCGCCGCGATCACGGTCCAGTCGGTCATGCCCGAGCCGAGCTGCGAGGGGATGTAGGGCGGCGCCGTCTGCGCGTTCTTGTTGGTCATCATCAGCGCGAAGGCGTATTCGTTCCAGGCAGTGATGAAGCAGAACACGGCCGTCGCCGCGATGCCGGTGGTTGCCTGTGGCAGCACGATTTTGAAGAAGGCCTCCATGCGCGTGTAGCCGTCGACCAGCGCAGCCTCTTCGTACTCCTTCGGGATCTCGTCGATGAAGCCTTTCATGAGCCACACCGAGAAGGAGAGGTTGAAGGCGGTGTAAAGAATGATGAGCCCGATGTGCGTGTCGACCAGCCCAACCGCGCGGTACATCAGGAACATCGGAATCGCCACCACCACCGGCGGCAGCATGCGTGTCGAGAGGATGAAGAAGAGCCAGTCATCCTCGCCCGGCATCTTGAAGCGCGAGAAGCCGTAGGCCGTCACCGTCCCCAGCGCCACCGCGAGGAAGGTGCTGATCACCGCGACGATGATGCTGTTGATGAAGCGCGAGATGTAGCCCGACGATTCGACGTTGCCCTTGTCGTCGCGCAGGAAACGGTCGCCGCCTTCCATCACGCGCTTCTCCCACCAGGGCGCCTTGTCGTAAGCCGCCTGGTCCATGGCGCCACGCTGCTGCACGCGCGATGTGAAGAGCTTGATGAAGGGCGTGAGTTCGGGCTCGAAGATCACCGTGGGCGGCACGGTCGTCGCGTCGGCACGCGCCTTGAACGCGGTTGAGCCGATCCAGTAGAGCGGGATCATCATCAGCACCAGCAGCGCCAGCGCCAGCACGATGGCGCCGCGGTTCCACCAGCGGGATGCGCGGGATTGGACGATGGCCATCTCAGCGTTCTTTCAAACGGTTGAGGTACTTCACGTACACGTTGGTGATGGCCAGGACCGCGAGCAACACGATGTACGCCAACGCGCACGATCGCCCCGTCTGCCATTCCTGGAACGCCATCTTGTAGAGCTTGATCGCCACCAGCTCGGTCTCGTCCATGCTGGTCATCACGTAGGCGATGTCGAAGGTCTTGAAAGCTTCCATCGTGCGGAAGATGATGGCGATGAGCAGCAGCGGCGCCACCAGCGGCAGCGTGATGCGCCTGAACACGAACCAGCGCGAGGCACGGTCGATGGCGGCCGCTTCATAGAGCGATGGCGGAATGGCCGAGAGCCCTGCCAGCGACAGCAGCATCACGAATGGCGACCACATCCAGATGTCGGTAATCGCGATCGCCATCAGCGCGGTGTCCGGGTCCGACAGCCACACCTTTCCGTCGGTGAAGAACACGTAGTTGATGATGCCCCACGACGGGTTGTAGAGCAGTTGCCAGAAGAGGCCCACCACGGCCATGCACATCATCATCGGCAGCATCAGCAGCGTGGTGAGCAGGCCCTTGGCCGGGATTGCGCGGTTGAGGAGCAGGGCTGCACCGAAGCCCACCAGCACCTGGCCAGTCACCGACATCACGACGTACTTGGCGGTGAGCGTGAAGTTGGCCCACACGTATTCATCGGCGAGCAACTCGCGGTAGTTCTGCAACCCGACGAAGTTCACCGGGTCGTTCATCGACGCGCGGTAGTCGGTGAAGGAATAGCCCAGCGAATAGAGCAGTGGAAAGATGTTGAAGATGATCAGGAAGGCGATCGTCGGGATGATGAACAGGTTGCGTATCGCCAGATCGCTCAGGCCGCGGCGTGGCGCTGCCGGCCCGGCACGCTTGAGTGCGGGTGAAATGATGGTGCTCATGTCGGGATTCCGGTATTGGCTCCCTCGCCCCTCGGGGGAGAGGGCGGGGGTGAGGGGCATGGGCGGTGGATGACTTGCAGCCTGTTCAACCGCCCGGTGCCCTCACCCCGACCCTCTCCCGGAGGGAGAGAGAGGAAGAGAACCTGCTACTTCGTGCGGCCGTATTTCTTGAAGGTGGCTTCCCAGTCCTTGGCCAGACCGTTCGCCGCTTCCTCGGCCGTGCCCTTGCCGCCGACGATGAACGGGTGCCAGCGCTTGTTCGCAGCGGTCAGCAGTTCCGCATACTCAGGCACCGCCCAGAAGTCCTTCACCATGAACATCGACTGGTAGAAGGCTTCGTTGTAGGGCGTCGCCTTGCGGAACTCATCCGACTTCAGGATCGCGGTGCTGCAGGTGTAGCCGCCCAGCGCAGCCCACTTCTTCTGCGTGTCGTCCTTGATGAACCACTCGAGGAACTTCATCGAGGCGTCCTTGTTCTTGGAGTACGACACCACCGAGATGCCCTGGCCGCCCAGCGCCGCGAACTGCTTGCCGCTCGGGCCCTTGGGCATCGGGAAGAAGCCCGTCACCTTCGAGTACTTGTTGGTCGCCGGGTTGGCCAGCGCCGGGAAGAAGGCGAAGAAGTTCATGCTCATCGACACGAGGCCTTCGGTCATCGCCTGGTTGGCTTCCTGGAAGAAGGTCTTGCCCCAGTCCGGCGGCGTGTAGCCGTAGAGCTTCTTGTAGAACTTCAGCGCTTCGATCGCTTCCTTGGAATTGATCATGCCCTGCACCTTGTAGGTGGAGAAGTCTCCCAGGTCGGCGCCGTAGCCGAAGGTCACGTTCTCAACGCCCATCACCAGCGCGTCATATGCGTTGTCGGTGTAGATGGTCAGGCCGTAGCGCTTTTCTTTCGGGCGGTGGAAGAACTCGGCGATGTCGCCCAGTTCCTTCCAGGTCTTGGGCACCGCCAGGTCATAGCCGTACTTGGCCTTGAAGGCGGCCATTTCCTTCGGGTCTTCGAACCAGTCCTTGCGGTAGGCAAAGCCGTTGGCATCGCCTTCGAGCGGAATGGCCCAATATTTGCCACTCTTGCCCGGGTACTCGGCGTAGCCCGCCACTGTGGCGGGTGCCATCAGGTCGCCCACCTTGTTCTTCTTGAAGAAGTCGGTCAGGTCGACGTAGTGGCCGCCGGTAGATCCGGCACCCAACCATTGCGAGTCACCCACCACCATGTCGTAGGCCGAGCCCTTGGCGGTGAACTCCTTGAAGGCCTTGTTCTGGAAGTCCGGCCATGGCGTGGTTTCGACGACCACCTTCACCCCTGATTGCTTTTCGTAGTCCTTCACCAACTCCTGCAAGTAGTTGGCCGGGTCCCACTCCGCCCACAAGATCGTGAGCTTCTGCTGCGCCTGACCCAGTTGCGCAAACGTCAGCAGCGCAGCCGCTGCCATGACCTTCGAGAAAGTCTTCAACATGCGTGTCTCCTGTCTCCGTTGTAGTGCGGTTTCCCGCTTGTGGTGCCGACCTGCATCTGGTCAGACCAGCGCAGAATAGGAGCTTGAGAAACGAGTGTCAACTGGTCAGACCAGATGTTGACATTGAATTTTTTGGGTCGCATCATCGCGCCGGATTTCGGGCACCGCGCACGTGCTTCGCGCGACGGTCGCTCGCGTTTTCACCGCAGGAGACAACACATGAAAACCATCAAGGGCCCCGCCATCTTCCTGGCCCAGTTCGCAGGCGACCAGGCCCCCTTCAACGCCCTCGATTCGATCGCCGCGTGGGCCGCGGGCCTGGGCTACAAGGGCGTGCAGATGCCGAGCTGGGACGGCCGCCTGTTCGACCTGAAGAAGGCCGCCGAAAGCAAGACCTACTGCGACGAAGTGAAGGGCACACTTTCAAAGCATGGCTTGCAGATCACCGAACTCTCGACGCACTTGCAGGGCCAACTGGTGGCCGTGCATCCGGCGTACGACGCGGGCTTCGATGGCTTTGCAGCGCCCGAGGTTCGCAACAACCCCGAGGCGCGGCAGAAGTGGGCGGTGGAGCAGATGCGCTTCGCCGCGCAAGCCTCCGCCAACCTCGGACTCACGGCACACGCCACCTTCTCAGGCGCGCTCGCGTGGCCTTACCTTTATTCATGGCCGCCGCGCCCGGCCGGCCTGATCGAAGAAGCCTTCGACGAACTGGCCAAACGCTGGAAGCCGATCCTCGATGCCTTTGACAACGCGGGCGTCGACGTCTGCTACGAGATCCATCCGGGTGAAGACCTGCACGACGGCGTCACCTACGAGATGTTCCTGGAGCGAGTGGGCAATCACCCACGCGCCTGCCTGCTGTACGACCCGAGCCACTTCGTGCTGCAGCAACTCAACTACCTCGACTACATCGACAACTACCACGAGCGCATCAAGATCTTCCACGTGAAGGATGCGGAGTTCAACCCGACCGGCAAGCAAGGCGTGTACGGCGGCTTTCAGTCGTGGATCAACCGGGCAGGGCGCTTCCGTTCGCTGGGCGACGGGCAGGTCGACTTCGCGGCGATCTTCTCGAAGATGGCGCAGTACGACTTCCCCGGCTGGGCGGTGCTGGAATGGGAGTGCTGCATCAAGCATCCGGAAGACGGCGCCCGCGAAGGCGCGACCTTCATCGCCGACCACATCATCCGCGTGGCCGAGCGCGCCTTCGACGATTTCGCGGGGGGCGGCGTGAACACTGCCGCGAACAAGAAGATGCTGGGCGTCGCCTGAACCGCGAAGGGGCGCGCCCATGACCATCGAAGGAAGCAAGACAAGCGCAGCGCCACGCCGCATTCGACTGGGCATGGTGGGGGGAGGGCAGGGCGCCTTCATTGGCGGCGTGCACCGCATCGCGGCGCGGCTGGACGACGCCTATGAACTGGTGGCCGGCGCACTGTCGTCGGACGCCGCGCGGGCCGCGGCGAGTGCGGCCGAGCTGCACATCGCGCCGGAACGCAGCTACGCCGACTTTGCGGCAATGGCCAAGGCCGAGGCGTCGCGAGAGGACGGCATCGACGTGGTGTCGATCGTCACGCCCAACCATCTGCACGCGCCGATCGCCCGCGCTTTTCTGGATGCGGGCATCGACGTGATCTGCGACAAGCCCGTGACCACCACGCTCGCCGAGGCGATCGACCTCGTGCAGCGCGTGCGCGAAAGCAAGCGTCTGTTTGCGTTGACCCACAACTACAGCGGCTACCCGATGGTTCGGCAGGCGCGCGAAATGGTGGCGGCCGGCGAGCTGGGTGAGATCCGCCTCGTGCACGCCGAGTACCCGCAGGATTGGCTCAGCACCGACCTCGAATCGACCGGGCAAAAGCAGGCGTCGTGGCGTGTCGATCCGGCGCAGGCGGGGGCGGGCGGTTCGCTGGGCGACATTGGCACGCATGCGGAACATCTGGGACGGTTCATCTCGGGCCTTGAGCTGCAAGCCGTCAGCGCCGACCTCACGACCTTCGTCGAATGCCGCCGCCTGGACGACAACGCCCACGTGCTGATGCGCTACACGAACGGTGCGCGCGGCATGGTGTGGTCCAGCCAGGTGGCACCGGGCAACGAGAACGGGTTGCGGGTGCGCGTCTACGGCACCAAAGCCGGCCTGGAATTCCGCCAGGAGCAGCCGAACCACCTGTGGTTCACGCCGCTGGGTCAGGCGCCGAGGCTCATCACGCGCGGTGGCGCGGCCGCAGGCGCGGCGGCCGGCCATGCCACGCGCATCCCTGCCGGGCATCCCGAGGGCTATCTGGAAGGCTTTGCACAGCTCTACCGCGATGTCGCCGAGCAATTGCACGCACGCTGGGAATCGCGCGCGCCGGACCCGAAAGCCTGCTCGGTGCCGACGGTGGAAGACGGCGCACGCGGTATGAAATTCATCGAAGCCGTGGTCGAATCGAGCCGTGCGGACGGCCGTTGGGTGGACGCCCGCTTGCAACTTTAGGGACGGAATGGATCTGGGAATCGATCTCGGCACCTCCGAAGTCAAGGTGGTGCTCGTCGACGACGCGCAGAGCGTCGTGGGCCAGGCGCATTGCGCCATCGACATTTCGCGGCCGCACCCTTTGTGGTCGGAGCAGGACCCGCAGGACTGGTGGCGCGCGACCGAGACTGCGCTGGGCAAGCTGCGCGCGGCACATCCCAAGGAATATGGCGCGGTGCGCGGCATTGGCTTGTCGGGCCAGATGCACGGCGCGACCCTGCTCGACGCTCAGCACCGCGTGCTGCGGCCCGCCATCCTCTGGAACGACGGCCGCAGCCACGCCGAGTGCGCCGAACTCGAGCAACGCGAACCGGACAGCCGCCGCATCACCGGCAACATCGCGATGCCGGGCTTCACCGCGCCCAAGTTGATGTGGGTCGAGAAGCACGAGCCCGACATCTTTCGCCAGACCGCGCTGGTGCTGCTGCCCAAGGACCATGTGCGCCTGCAACTCACGGGCGAAGCCGTCTCGGACATGTCCGATTCGGCCGGCACGCTGTGGCTCGACGTGGCCGCGCGCCGCTGGTCCGATGCGATGCTGGCGGCCACGCACCTGAACGCGTCGCACATGCCGCGACTGGTCGAGGGTAGCGAATCCAGCGGCACCGTGCGCGCGGATGTAGCCGCGCGCCTCGGCTTGTCGCCGGGCGTGATCGTGGCAGGCGGCGCCGGCGACAACGCGGCGAGCGCGGCCGGCATCGGCGTCGCATCACCGGGCACCGCCTTCTTGTCGCTCGGCACCTCGGGCGTGTACTTCGTCGCCAACGAGGCGTTCTCGCCCAACCCGTCGCGGGCGGTGCACGCCTTCTGCCACGCCTTTCCCGGCACTTGGCACCAGATGACGGTGATGCTCGCCGCCGCAAGCTGCCTTCGCTGGCTGCGCACCGCGACGCATGCGGACAGCGAGGCGCAACTGGTGGCTGAAGCCGAGGCACTGCCGCCAAACGCATCGCTGCCCATCTTCCTGCCCTATCTCTCCGGCGAGCGCACGCCGCACAACAACCCCTACGCGAGCGGCACCTTCTTCGGCCTCACGCACGACCATGGCCGCGGCCATCTGGCGCGCTCCGTTCTGGAAGGCGTGGCCTTTGCGTTTCTCGATGGCCAACAGGCGCTGATCGACGGCGGCGCGCGCATCGACAGCGTCACGCTCGTGGGCGGAGGATCGCGCAGCGCCCCATGGGCCCAACTGCTGGCCGACGTGCTGGGCCGCGCGCTGGACCGGCGCAGCGGCGCCGAAGTGGGCGCAGCCCTGGGTGCGGCGCGCTTGGCTCGACTCGCGCGCACGAACGAATCCGTTGCATCGGTGTGCACGCCGCCACCGGTGACCGACAGCTTCCATCCCGACGCGTCGCGAAGCTCCGCCTTTGCCGAACGCCACGCCCGCTTCCAGCGCTTGTACGAGGCCCTGCGCGCCGAAATGCAGCCGCCGACGAACCCCTGATTTCATCCGAGGTCACTTCATGTCCACCATCTTCGACACCGTCGAGCCCATCCGCTTCGAAGGCGCGGCTTCCAACAACCCGCTGGCCTTTCATCACTATGACGCCAACCGCATGGTGCTGGGCAAGCGCATGGAAGACCAGTTGCGCTTTGCCGTGTGCTACTGGCACAGCTTCGCGTGGAACGGCTTCGACGTGTTCGGCTACGACGGCAGCTTCAAGCGTCCGTGGCACCAGATTTCCGACCCGTGGGAATCGGCACTCGCCAAGGCCGACGCCGCCTTCGAGTTCTTCCGCCGCCTGGGCGCGCCCTTCTATTGCTTTCACGACCGCGACGTGGCGCCCGAAGGGGCGACACCCAAGGATTCGGTGGAACTGTTCAAGCGCATGGTCGACGTGCTTGAAAAGAAGCAATCCGAGGCGGGCGTCAAGCTGCTGTGGGGCACGGCCAACCTGTTCAGCCACCGGCGCTTCATTGCCGGTGCGGCCACCAATCCGAACCCCGAAGTGTTCGCGCTCGCCGCCCTGCAGGTGAAGGAGGCGATGGAAGCCACCAAGCGCCTGGGCGGCGAGAACTACGTGCTGTGGGGCGGCCGCGAAGGCTACGAAACCCTGCTCAACACCGACATGCAGCAGGAACTCTCGCAACTGGGCCGCTTCATGCAGATGGTGGTGGAGCACAAGCACAAGATCGGCTTCAAGGGCACCATCCTCATCGAGCCCAAGCCGCGCGAACCCACCAAGCACCAATACGACTTCGACGTCGCCACGGTGTTCGGCTTCCTGCAAAAGAACGGGCTCGAAAAGGAGATCAAGGTCAACATCGAGGCCAACCACGCCACGCTTGCCGGCCACAGCTTCGAGCACGAGATCGCAACGGCGCAGGCGCTGGGCATCTTCGGCTCCATCGACATGAATCGCGGCGACATGCAGTGCGGCTGGGACACCGACCAGTTTCCGAACAATCTCAGCGAGATGGCGCTCGCGATGTACACCATCCTGCGCGGCGGCGGCTTCGCCACCGGCGGCCTGAACTTCGACGCCAAGGTGAGGCGCCCCTCCATCGACCCCGAAGACATGTTCCACGGCCATGTCGGCGCCATGGACCTGTGCGCGCGGGCATTGCTCGCCGCCGAGCAGATGATCAACGACGGTGGTCACGCGCGCTTCCTGGCCGATCGCTATGCCGGCTGGCGCGAAGGCACCGGAACGAAGCTGCTGGCCGGCAGCCTGGCCGACGCCGCGGCGCACGCGCTGGCGCGCAATGTCGATGAGCCGCCGCGCTCAGGTCAGCAGGAGCGGCTGGAGAACTGGTTCAACCGCTTCAACGGCGGCTAGCAGGCTGTTGAAATACGCTTCGGGGTCGCGTTTGCGAGAGAAAGGGCCTGATGGTAGGCGCGAGGCGAAGCGTCGTACTGCTCGTACGACCGAGCCTCGCAAC
>NZ_JASZYG010000079.1 GCF_030317105.1 Variovorax brevis | reverse complement strand
CTGGGCTGCTGCCGGTTTCGTGGACACTGGCCTAAGCTTTTTGAGCTTTCTCGAACTCTATCGGACTGACGTAGCCGAGCGTTGAATGACGACGCGTCGGATTGTAGAAACGCTCGATGTAATCGAAGACATCGGCGCGAGCCTCCTCCCTGGATCTGTAGACCTTTCTGGCCGTGCGCTCGGTTTTCAATGAACTGAAGAAGCTCTCCATTGCCGAGTTGTCCCAGACCTCGCCTGCGCGGCTCATGCTGCACGTGATGCCTTGCTCCTTGAGCAATTGCTGGAAGTGCTCGCTGGTGTACTGACTGCCTTGATCCGAATGGTGCAGCAGTGCGATCGGCTTGCCACGACGCCACACAGCCATCATCAATGCGTCGGCAACGAGCTGCGATGTCATGCTGTCTTGCATTGACCAGCCCACGATGCGTCGCGAGTAAAGGTCCAGCACAGCAGCTGCGTAAAGCCATCCTTCGGCCGTCCAGATGTACGTGAAGTCGGCCACCCATTTCTGGTTGGGCGCATCGGCCTTGAACTGCCGATCGAGCACGTTGTCGGCAACGGCGCTGCGCGCTCCTCGGTCTTGAGGCAGCCCTCGCCGACGCGGCCTTGCACGAAGGGCTTGCTCGCGCATCAGTCGCTCCACGCGGTGCAAGCCACAACGCTGTCCCAGCTCCAGCACGTCATGCCAGACGCGCCGAGCGCCATAGGTGCGATCACTGCCCAGGAAGCTCTGGCGCACGTGGTTACCGAGTCTCTCGTCGTCCAGGCTGCGCCGGCTTCTGGGCCTGTCAAGCCACGCATAGAACCCGCTTCGCGAAACACCGAGCGTCTCGCACATCATCCTCAGCGGCCAGACCCCTCGGTGTTTCGCAATAAAGCCGAACTTCACATCGACTCCTTGGCGAAGTAGGCCGCCGCTTTTTTCAACAAGTCACGCTCCATGCGTAGCTTGGCGTTCTCCTTGCGCAGGCGCTCCAGTTCGGCCTGCTCGGGCTTCATGACGCCCTGGCCGGGAAATGCCTGCCGCGGGTCGGCCGTCGCCTCGCGTACCCATTTGCGCAGCACGTTCTCGTGCACATCGAGATCGCGTGCGGCTTGCGCCACCGACACACCTCGTTCCTTGACCAGCTTGACTGCCTCAAGCTTGAACTCTCGGCTGAATTGCCTTCTCGTTCCCATAAACCACCTCCGGTTTCATTTCACACCTTAACAAGGTGTCTTTGAAACCGGCAGCAGCCCAA
>NZ_JASZYG010000078.1 GCF_030317105.1 Variovorax brevis | reverse complement strand
CGCAACGGCGGCGATCTTGCGCGCCAGCTCGGCGCCGATCCCGAGCTGAACAAGCGCTACATGGGCGTCTCCTTTCTCGCCCAGAACCCGGGCAAGCGCTCCATCACCATCGACTTCAAGCACCCCACCGGCAAGGAAGTGTTTCGCAAGCTGGTGCAGACCGCCGATGTGCTGGTCGAGAACTTCCGGCCCGGCGTGATGGCACGACTCGGCCTCGGCTACGACGAACTGCTGAACGAAAACGCCAACCTCATCTATTGCGCGATCTCCGGCTTCGGACAGGAGGGCCCGCTGCGTGACTTGCCGGCCTACGACCAGATCATCCAGGGCATGTCTGGCGTCATGAGCATCACGGGTGCGCCGGAGAACGCACCGTATCGCGTGGGGTATCCGATGGCCGACACCATTGGCGGCATCACCGCCGCATTTGCCATCGCCGCGGCTCTGGCCGACCCGCGGCGCGAGGGTGGCACCTTCATCGACGTCTCGATGCTGGAAGCGGTGATGTCGACCATGGGCTGGGCGGTCTCGAACCACCTGATCGCAGGTCGCGAACCCCAACCGATGGGCAACGAGAACGTCACGGCCAGTCCGTCCGGCACCTTCCGCACTGGCGACGGCTTGCTCAATATCGCGGCGAACAAGCAGGAGCAGTTCGAGGCGGTGTGCCGCGTGGTCGGCAGGCCGGACCTGATCGACGACACACGCTTCAACGACCGCCAGAGCCGGTTGCAGCATCGCTTCGAATTGAAGGGCGTGCTGGAGGATGCGATGGCCTCGAAGTCCACCGACGAGTGGTGGCGCCTGTTCAACCAGGCCGGCGTTCCGGCCGGCCCTGTGTACAGCGTGCCGCAAGCCCTCGAGCATCCACAGGTGGCAGATCGCGGGATGGTGGGCACCTTCGCGGATGCACCGGGCGTCGGTCGCGACATCCGCCTTGTTCGCACGGGCTTCAAGGTCAACGGGCAGGCGCCGCGTGTCGAATCACCGCCGCCCACGCTGGGCCAGCATTCCGACGAAATCCTCTCCAGCCTCGGCTACTCCGAACAGGAGATCGAAGCCCTCAAGGTGGAGAAAGCGATATGAGCAGCAAGACCGTCGAAAGTGTCGAGCAGGGCGTGCGCGACTGGTGGCACACCTCGATCATCGAGATGGCGCCCGGCGAGATCCGCTACCGCGGCTATCCCATCGAGGAACTGACCGGCCGCGTCAGCTTCGCGCAAATGATCTGGCTCATGACCCGCGGCGACCTGCCGAGCGAAGGGCAGGCACGGCTGCTCGATGCCGCACTGGTCTCCGCAGTGGACCACGGCCCGCAGGCGCCGAGCATCGCCATCGCCCGCATGGCGGCCACCTGCGGCGTCGGCCTCAACAATGCGATGGCCTCGGCCCTCAACGTGCT
>NZ_JASZYG010000077.1 GCF_030317105.1 Variovorax brevis | reverse complement strand
CCCGAGATGCCGGCGGCGATGTAGAGCTGCGGTGCGACGATCTTGCCGGTCTGGCCCACTTGCCAGTCGTTGGGGGCGTAGCCTGCGTCGACGGCGGCGCGGCTGGCGCCCAAGCCCGCGTTGAGCTTGTCGGCCAGCGGCGCCATCACTTCCTGGAACTTCTCGGCGCTGCCCAGCGCGCGGCCACCGGAGACGATGATCTTGGCGGCCGTCAGTTCGGGGCGTTCGCTCTTCGTGACTTCACGGCCGACGAAGCTGGACTTGCCGCTGTCGGCCACGCCCGCTGCGTTTTCAACGCTGGCGCTGCCACCGGTGGAGGCTGCGGCGTCGAAGCCGGTCGTGCGCACCGTGACGACCTTGATGGCGTCTGCCGATTGCACGGTGGCAATCGCATTGCCCGCGTAGATCGGACGCTCGAAGGTGTCGGCGCTGATGACCTTGGTGATGTCCGAGATCTGTGCGACGTCCAGCTTGGCAGCGACGCGCGGGGCGACGTTCTTGCCGTTGGCCGTGGCGGGGAACAGGATGTGGGTGTAGTTGGAAGCGATCGCCAGCACTTGCGCGGCGACGTTTTCTGCGAGGTTTTCAGCGAGCGAGGGGCTGTCGGCAGCGATCACCTTGGCCACGCCTGCGATCTTCGCAGCAGCAGCAGCTGCTTCGGCCGCATTGGCGCCCGCCACCAGCACGTGCACATCACCGCCGCAGGCGATGCCGGCGGTCACGGTGTTCAGGGTCGCCGGCTTGACGGTGGCGTGGTCGTGTTCAGCAATAACAAGTACGGTCATGTTGTTGTTCTCCTCAGATCACCTTGGCTTCGTTCTTGAGCTTGTCCACCAGCGTGGCCACGTCGGGCACCTTGATGCCGGCGCCGCGCTTGGGGGGCTCGCTGACCTTCAGGGTCTTCAGGCGCGGCTTGACGTCCACGCCGAGGTCTTCGGGCTTGACGGTGTCGAGCTGCTTCTTCTTGGCCTTCATGATGTTGGGCAGCGTCACGTAACGCGGCTCATTGAGGCGCAAGTCGGTCGTGATGACCGCGGGCAGCGACAGGGCAATGGTTTCCAGTCCGCCGTCGACTTCGCGGGTCACGTTGACCTTGTCGCCAGCGACTTCGACCTTCGAGGCGAAGGTGGCTTGCGGCAGGTCAGCCAGCGCAGCCAGCATCTGGCCGGTCTGGTTCGCATCGTCATCGATGGCTTGCTTGCCCAGGATGACGAGCGAGGGCTGTTCCTTGTCCACCAAGGCCTTCAGCAGCTTGGCCACGGCCAGCGGCTGGAGTTCTTCGGTCGTCTCGACCAGGATGCCGCGATCGGCACCGATGGCCATGGCGGTGCGCAGGGTTTCCTGGCACTTCGCTTCGCCGCAGGAGACGGCGATGATTTCGGTGACAACGCCCTTTTCTTTCAAGCGAACCGCCTCTTCGACGGCGATTTCGTCGAAGGG
>NZ_JASZYG010000076.1 GCF_030317105.1 Variovorax brevis | reverse complement strand
ACCCACCGGCACGCCACCCGAAGCCATCGAGAAGATCAACAAGGCCATGAACGCCTCACTCGCACGCCCTGAGGTCATTGCGCGCCTCAAGGAAGAAGGCAGCGTGGCCCGGGGCGGTTCGGCATCGGAACTCGGCGCATTCATGAAGAGCGAATACACCCGTTGGGGTGCCGCCGTACGCGAATCGGGCGCCAAGCTCGACTGACATGCATCCATCGATTCCAGGAAAGAGACACCATGCAGTTCGTCCCAACCCGCCGCGCGACGCTTGCCCTGGTCGGCGCCGCCTGCCTGCTCGGCACTTCGGCCTTTGCGCAGAACAAGCCGATCACCGTCATCGTTCCTTATGCGCCCGGTGGCAGTGCTGACCTGGTCACGCGCGTCATCGCCCAGTTCGCCGCCCCCGGCATCGGTTCTGCCGTGATCGTCGACAACAAGACCGGCGGTGGCGGCGTGGTGGGGTGGAGCGCCGCAGCGCGTGCCGCGCCCGATGGCAACACACTGCTGACGGTCGAGTTGTCTTACGCGATTGCCGCCGGCCTGATCCCGACCTTGCCCTTCGACCCGAAGAAGGCATTCACGCAAATCACCACGGCGGTGAAGGTGCCCCACGTGCTGGTCGTCAACCCGGCGGTGCCCGCAAAGACAGTGCAGGAGTTCATCGCGCTGGCCAAGGCGCAACCTGGCAAGCTCAACTACGGCTCGGGTGGCAACGGCACCAACACCCATCTGGCCGGAGAGCTGTTCAAGAGCACGACGGGCACGGACATCGTCCACGTCGCCTACAAGGGCGCGGGTGCGGTCCTCACCGACCTCATGGGCAACCAGGTGCAGGCGCTGATCACCTCGGTGCCGACGGCCTTGCCCCACATCAAGAGCGGGAAGCTGAAGGCCCTGATGGTGACGGGCTCCGAGCGCAACGCGATGCTGCCGGATGTGCCGACTGCAAAGGAGGCCGGCATCCCCAGGATGGACATCGACTACTGGATCGGCATCGGCGCGCCTGCTGGAACGCCGCAGCCGGTCATCGACAAGCTCAACAAGGAGTTCAACGCCGCGCTCGCGCAGCCGGACGCGAAGAAGAAGATCGCGGAGATGGGCCTGACCGTGGTGGCCAACACACCGGCGCAGGCGACGCAACTGGTCAACAGCGAGATCCAGCGCTGGAGCGCCGTGATCAAGCAAGCCGGCATCAAGGCCGATTGAAGGCGCCCGACATGTCAAAACCACTTCGCAACATTCGCGTCCTCGACCTGACGAATGTCCTGGCCGGCCCCTTCGCCTGCCACCAGCTCGCGCACATGGGCGCCGACGTCATCAAGGTCGAGACGCGCAACGGCGGCGATCTTGCGCGCCAGCTCGGCGCCGATCCCGAGCTGAACAAGCGCTACATGGGCGTCTCCTTTCTCGCCCAGAACCCGGGCAAGCGCTCCATCACCATC
>NZ_JASZYG010000075.1 GCF_030317105.1 Variovorax brevis | reverse complement strand
GATGGTGATGGAGCGCTTGCCCGGGTTCTGGGCGAGAAAGGAGACGCCCATGTAGCGCTTGTTCAGCTCGGGATCGGCGCCGAGCTGGCGCGCAAGATCGCCGCCGTTGCGGGTCTCGACCTTGATGACGTCGGCGCCCATGTGTGCCAGTTGGTGGCAGGCGAAGGGGCCGGCCAGGACGTTCGTCAGGTCGAGGACGCGGATGTTGCGAAGTGGTTTCGACATGTCTGGCGCCTTCAATCGGCCTTGATGCCGGCTTGCTTGATCACGGCGCTCCAGCGCTGGATCTCGCTGTTGACCAGTTGCGTCGCTTGGGCCGGCGTATTGGCCACCACGGTCAGGCCCATCTCCGCGATCTTTTTCTTCGCGTCCGGCTGCGCGAGCGCGGCGTTGAACTCCTTGTTGAGCTTGTCGATGACCGGCTGCGGCGTTCCGGCCGGCGCGCCGATGCCGATCCAGTAGTCGATGTCCATTTTGGGGATGCCGGCCTCCTTTGCAGTCGGCACATCCGGCAGCATCGCGTTGCGCTCGGAGCCCGTCACCATCAGGGCCTTCAGCTTCCCGCTCTTGATGTGGGGCAAGGCGGTCGGCACCGAAGTGATCAGCGCCTGCACCTGGTTGCCCATGAGGTCGGTGAGGACCGCACCCGCGCCCTTGTAGGCGACGTGAACGATATCCGTGCCCGTCGTGCTCTTGAACAGTTCTCCGGCCAGGTGGGTGTTGGTGCCGTTGCCGCCCGAGCCGTAGTTGAGCTTGCCGGGTTGCGCCTTGGCCAGCGCAATGAATTCCTGCACGGTCTTCGCGGGCACCGACGGGTTGACGACGAGCACGTGAGGCACCTTCACCGCCGTGGTGATTTGCGTGAATGCCTTCTTCGGGTCGAAGGGCAGGGTCGGGATCAGGCCGGCGGCAATCGCGTAAGACAACTCGACCGTCAGCAGCGTGTTGCCGTCGGGTGCGGCGCGCGCTGCGGCGCTCCATCCGACCACGCCGCCACCGCCGGTCTTGTTGTCGACGATCACGGCAGAACCGATGCCGGGGGCCGCGAACTGGGCGATGACGCGCGTGACCAGGTCGGCACTGCCACCGGGCGCATAGGGGACGATGATGGTGATGGGCTTGTTCTGCGCAAAGGCCGAAGTGCCGAGCAGGCAGGCGGCGCCGACCAAGGCAAGCGTCGCGCGGCGGGTTGGGACGAACTGCATGGTGTCTCTTTCTTGAAATCGGATGGATGGATGTCAGTCGAGCTTGGCGCCCGAGTCGCGTACGGCGGCACCCCAACGGGTGTATTCGCTCTTCATGAATGCGCCGAGTTCCGATGCCGAACCGCCTCGGGCCACGCTGCCTTCTTCCTTGAGGCGCGCAATGACCTCAGGGCGTGCGAGTGAGGCGTTCATGGCCTTGTTGATCTTCTCGATGGCTTCGGGTGGCGTGCCGGTGGGT
>NZ_JASZYG010000074.1 GCF_030317105.1 Variovorax brevis | reverse complement strand
CGGCCGCTTCGCGGTCGCGACCCAACGACCTCAAATGCGCCGCAGCAGCGGCGCGTGCGAGCATCTTTCTTTCCGCGGGGCCTCTCGAGCGAAAGCACAGGGGTTTCGCATACCGGACCTTCCCATGACTTCTTCCCACCTCAAAGACCTGGCCACTTCCCGAGGCGCATTGGCAACCGTGGCGCTGGCCACCGCGACCGCGGCGTGGACAGCGTTCAAGGCGCGCCGCGCCGAACGCGAGCATCCGCCCAAGGGACTTTTTGCGAACGTCGATGGGATCCGGCTGCACTACGTGGATCGGGGTGCAGGACCTCCTGTTGTGCTGCTCCACGGAAACGCCGTGACGCTGGACGACTTCCATGCGAGCGGCCTGATCGAGCGACTCGCGAAAGAGCACCGGGTGATCGCCATCGATCGACCAGGCTTTGGGCACAGCGATCGATCGCGCAACAGGCTGTGGACGCCGGCAGCGCAAGCAAAGCTGATTCGTGCCGCACTCGCAAAGCTGGGTGTCGAGCGTCCGGTTGTTCTCGGTCATTCCATGGGCACGATGGTCGCGATGGCGATGGCCCTTGAATACCCTGACGACGTGGGAGGCCTGGTATTGCTCGGGGGGTATTACTACCCGACCGCGCGTCTCGACGCACTTCTCACAACGCCAGTGGCCCTGCCCGTGTTGGGTGACGTGATGCGCTACACGGTCACGGCGATGGCAAGCCGCGCGATGATGAATGGGGCGGTCAAGGCGATGTTTTCACCGAACGCCGTCCCGGCGGATTTCTTTCCGGCGCTTTCGCGCGAAATGATGCTGCGCCCCGTGCAGTTGCGCGCCAATGCGGAAGATGCAGTCTTCATGGTGCCGGCGGCACTCGCAAGCAGCAAGCGCCACGGGGAGCTGCGGATGCCGGTCACGATCATCGCCGGCGCGGACGACAAGGTGGTCGACCCGGTGGCGCATTCGAGGCGACTGCACGGCGACCTGCCCCAAAGCACGTTGATCGAGGTGCCTGCTGCGGGCCACATGGTTCACTACGTGGTGCCCGGGCAGATCGTGGCGGCGGTCAGTGCTGGCGGTGAGATCCGGCGCCCCGCCGCCGCGAACGGGCGAGCAGGCGACTTGCAAACCGGATCGTCATGGCAGGAAAGCCCGCCGCGTCGCGCTCAGGCGTGGGATGCGCAGACGGCGCTTACCCCGGTGTGAGTGCGTTTCAAATGACGGATGGTCAGCCCTCCTGCCTGTCCGCGAAGTGACGGCGCAGGCAGCGCGCTCGCAATACAGCCGTCGACCACCATGTCAAGGCGGCGTTGACGAACAGGCCGGCCGTGACGATGAGGGCCGCATGGTCTGCGAATCCTGGACCAAAGTTGACGGGAACCAGGGCGAGTGACCATGGCAGGGCGCACAGGATCGCAACCATGGGCAGGAGGCCCTGTTCGTTCGGCCGCCACGTTGCAACGGCGAGGATTGCTGCCAGCGCGGTCAGCGCGCCTGGCAACCACCATGCGAGGCGATGGAGAGCGGGCAGTTGAGGCGTCGTCATGGCCGGGGTGGTGCAAGAAGGAGAGCATGC
>NZ_JASZYG010000073.1 GCF_030317105.1 Variovorax brevis | reverse complement strand
TGATAAACATCTAGCCCACGAG
This sequence comes from Variovorax brevis, assembly GCF_030317105.1. GTDB lineage: Bacteria > Pseudomonadota > Gammaproteobacteria > Burkholderiales > Burkholderiaceae_C > Variovorax > Variovorax brevis. The sequence goes on along the minus strand of NZ_JASZYG010000073.1, from coordinate 1,644 downwards.
GTCGGCCTCCGTTCACGGGGCTATCGTTTGGATTCCAGTTCAACCGATGGTCCACATTGAAGGAGGCCGACATGAAACTGTACGCGGGGATTGACTTGCATTCCAACAACAGCGTGTTGTGTGTGCTCGACGAGCATGACAGGGTGGTGTTCTCCAAGCGCCTGCCCAATGATCTGACGGCGATCATTGGCGCGCTGCGGGCATGTGCAGGAGCGTTGGTTGGCGTGGCCGTGGAGTCCACCTACAACTGGTACTGGCTGGTCGATGGATTGCAGGATGCGGGAATGACCGTGCATTTGGTCAACACCGCTGCCGTCAGGCAGTACGACGGGCTCAAACATACCGGCGACTTCAGCGACGCTCGCCACCTGGCGCATCTGCTGCGCCTGGGCATTCTGCCCACAGGGCACATCTATCCGCGCGAGGAGCGCGCAGTGCGCGACCTGCTGCGCAAGCGCGGCCAGCTCGTTCGCCAGCGCAGCACGCAGATCCTGAGCATGCAGAACCTGGTGGCACGCAACCTGGGAGCCAATGCCCGCGGCAACGAGATCAAGCGCTGGACCAGGGAGTCCATCGAGGTGATGGCGCTGCTGGACGAGCAGAAGCTGGCGCTGCATGCCAACTTGGCTGTGATGGAATGCCTGGACACGCAGGTCAAGGCGCTGGAGAAAAGCATTTTGGCACGCGTGAAGCTGCGCGGGGACTACCGTGCACTCAAGACGGTCAGCGGCATCGGTGAAGTGCTGGCTCTGACGATTGCGCTGGAGACGGGGGACATTGGTCGTTTCCCCGGCCCCGGCAACTTCGCCTCCTACGCGCGCACGGTGGACAGCCGGCGCGAATCCAATGGCAAGAAGAAAGGCGAAGGCAATGCCAAGTGTGGCAACAAGCACTTGGCCTGGGCCTTCATCGAGGCAGCGCACTTCGCCATACGCTATGACGCCACGATCAAGCGGTGGTACCAGAAGAAGTCCGCGCACAGCCTGTCGGTGGTAGCAATCAAGGCGGTGGCGCACAAGCTGGCGCGCGCCTGCTACCACGTGATCAAAAGCGGCCAGCCCTTCGACGCGGCAAGGGCCTTCGGATAGGAGCGGCCATGCAAGACGCCGGCATGCACGCGAACATCGCCATCGTTCGTCATGGCCAATGCGGCATCGCGCCGCATCGGCCACAACGAACAGCGTGGTGGCGCGATGCCGGCGCAGCGCAGCGCTGATAGAGATTTGGGGTCGGCAACGGCAGCGCCGCATCGGAGGTTGGTACACCCATCAAACTTGATTGCGCGCCGTTGCCGATCCCGCCCGGATCATGCAAGTTTCGTTGCGCCCGCAGCGCGAGCCACAAGGGGTTGGATCACCGCCCAGGCGGTCAAACCATAGACTTGTGCGAGCCCATGCGCTCGCTGTGAATGGACACGCTGGGGAACAGAGGGTTTTCTGGGGCTGCGGATGCAGCCAGGGGCCACGCACCGCAAGGTGCCACAGCCTTGATCCTGATGGGTGACTGGTGCGCATCGGCGCAACCGAGATTCGAGAACCAAGTGTGCGGCGGTACGCGTGATTCGCAGACGGTGCGAGGCAGGAACATGCGGGGAAAGTCGCAGGATGCGGACTTCCCTATTGACGGAGACGGCTAATGGGTGAC
>NZ_JASZYG010000072.1 GCF_030317105.1 Variovorax brevis | reverse complement strand
CGGACCGTGCTGGGCCTGTTCGTCTTTCCTTTCGCGGGAACCCACGCCTTGTTCTCCAACGTGGTGAATCACTCGTTCGTCGTGCGGCGGGCGAGCGTTGCGGGTCTGGGCAACGCCGCGCGCTTCAAGACCGATGAAAAGGAATACCGCTTCAGCTGTCGCTTCGATGTGCTGGATCCCGCATCGGGCGCTGCGCCACGCGCACAGCGCGGCACCTGCACGCTGCCCGACGGCCAGACGCTTGCGCTCGTCGTCAACGACGTGAAAGGGGCGTCCACGCCCGATGGCGTGTACCGCGTTTTCGCGGGCCTGCGTTCCGATCCCTTCTACCTGGCCTGGGTGTTCGCCACCCTCAAGAAGGCGCCCAACCTGCTGCAGCACGACAACGCGCTGTGCATCGTCATCGAACTGGATGCGCGCCGGGCATTCGATGCCGGACGGGGTTCGCTCTTCGCGGTCATTGCGGAGACCAGCCCGATTCACAAGCCGGGCGCGCTGATCGGACACGACCCGCCGCGCTTCGACTGGGTCGGCCGGCCCGAGCAGACCAACATGCGGCTCAACAACTCCGCGCTGGCAGGGACGGATGACCTTCGCGACCTGTGGAACCAGCAGACGCCATTCGCGATTTCAGCGAAGCTCAAGCCCCTGTTTCACCAGCGCATGATGGACAGCCTGGGCAAATGGGACAGCCGCGATGGCAAGACGGACTGGAAGCGCGCGGAGATGGAGGCCAGCGCCAATGTCTTCAACGACGATTTCCTGCTGTTCGATGTGTCGAAGCCGACCACCGACGAAAGCTTCCTGGAGATCGAGAAGAGCACGCTCAAGGGCGTTCCCTACCGCACCGGTGGCGGGCGCACCGTCGACGCCGATGTCATCGACATCATGGTCACGTGGATGGTGAACCATGACCGCGAGTTCCTCCAGGGCGGTGCCACGCAGGCGACCCAGCGCGGCATCAAGACCTTTCCTTATTTCGCGCCGCCCAATGCGCAGGTGCAGACCGTGGCGGAAAGCGTCGACTTGCTGGCGCCGCCGGATCAGGTCTGGGCGCTCGTCGGTGCCTTCGGCGGCATGTGGCATCCATTGATTGCAAGGATCGAGTTGACGGGCTCCGGTGTCGGGCAGTTGCGCAGTATCGAGACCATCGACGGCAAGCGCATCGTCGAGCGGCTGGAGGCCTTCGATGATGCGCAGCGGCTCTATCGCTATTCGAACGTCAGCGGCATGCCGGCGGAGGGCTACACGGGCACGCTGGAGGTCAAGCCGAAGGACGCCGGCAGTTCGGTGGCGTGGAACGTCCAGTACCTGGCGAACGGGCAACCGACCATTGCGGTGAAGACCGTCGTTTCGCAGTTGCTGGGCGCCGGCCTTGCAAGCCTCAAGGCGCGCTTCGGCACGCCGAAGTGATCAGGGCAGCGGCCCATTCCGGATGCGCGAGGAGCACCAGCATGACTATCGGTCGTCGAGAACTCCTTCTGGTCACAGGCGGATGGATCGCCATGGGCCCGGTGCTTGGCGCTCTTCCTTCGCTGGCCGCGGCACGCCCTGCGGATTCAATGGCGCCGGAGCTTGCGATGCAGGTGGCGCCGACAACCAACGGCGAGATCGCCGCCCTGAACCTGGAGAGCGCGCGGCAGGCATCGTGGTCGCGCTTCAAGCAGGCGCCACAGTTGCCCGGCATCGCCGAGTCCATCGTCGGGCAGGAGCAGATGGCGGCGCAATTTCTCGGCGATCTGGCCGCGTACGATCGTCTCGATGCGTTGGTCAGGCAGCTTGCTGAACTCGACGCCCACGCGCCGCGAAC
>NZ_JASZYG010000071.1 GCF_030317105.1 Variovorax brevis | reverse complement strand
TACGCGGGGGCGCTTGCGAGTGAACGAGCACGCATGCAGATCGCCACCTTTTCCTTGCACAGCTGAACGGCGCCGGGATCTGCAGCGTGGTCCAAATGTTGTCGCCAGCCAAACAAGGGAGTGCTCCCGATTGTTGAAAAATCAACCGGGATCCAATAGAAGATGCCGCAACCTGAATCAGGGTTGGCGATGCATGTCATGAGGTGCTGAAGTCAGGAACGCCGATGGCCCGCGGAGCTTGGCCGGCTGCACCCGGAGCATCACCACGCGTCAAGGGTCAGGGTATCGTGCCTTCGAGGCCTGCTGATGTCGCTTCGCCACTGCCTCAGGCGCGGCGTCTGGGCGAGCCCGCGGCTGGAGGATTCGCACGTTGGAGGCTGGTTGTGGTTGCGGCTTGGACCGCCACTACGTCCCCGCATCTTCACTGCGCGGCGGGTAGACGCCGGCCAGGCGGGCGATCAGGATCGCCCGGAAAAGCCCCCCCACAAGTTGCTCGAGGACACACAGCCCGCGCGCGTACCGCTGTACCGGCACGGCGTCCCCGAAGCCGGTGCTGGTCAGCACGGTGAAACTGAAATAGAGCAAGTCGCCAATCGGTGGCGAAACGGCGGCACCGCCGAACGCGAACGACCCCGGCTGAATATGGCTCGCGATCGCGTAAAGATAAGCCCACAGCGCGCCGGGGATGAGGTAGGCGGCCGCGGGCCATAGAGCTTGTCGGCCGTCATGACGTCATGCTGAAGACGTAGCGCAGCAGGTATGCAATCGTTGCCGCGTAAAGCGCGGCGCCGAACGCCCAGGAGTGCAGGAGGAACCGCGAGTCGCCGCCGTCCATCGCGAGCAGTTGAAAGAGCAGGGCCGGCGCCGCAAGGAGGAGCGCGATCACGAATGACAGCTGAGTGCGCCCTATTGCGGCGACCGCCGCGACCACGACCAGGAGGTTGGCGCCGTTGAGCATGATCCGTCCGCGCGGCGTGGGCTCAAGCAGCAGCATCGCCATGATGAGCGCGAGCATCGTGACGAAGAGATAGTAGCAGCGCTGGTAGAACACGTGCGCGAGAGTCGTGCGCGCCCGGCCGATTGTCATGTCCCCGCCCCAAGAACCCGTGGCGGGTTATAACCGATCCGCCCTTGCCGGTGACCGACGCTGGAGGCTCGACGTGCGCTGGGCACGATTGGTCGCAACGATCTCGCGCGGGCGTGAGCGAAGTTCGGCATCGGGCACAACGTCGTGGGCTGCGAGGTCGGAACGCGGCCGCAGTAGCGTCTGGTAATGGTGCGTCAATCCACGGCGGCGGCAACACCGTCGGCACAGCGCGCGACCGAAAAAGAAGGCCGCCTATTGGCGGCCGGGAACCCCAGAGGATTCTGGGGAGTGAGGAATTTCGCTCCTGGCCCGGGCGATCGCGCACGTCCCGGGTTGCGTCGCCGACAGGGTCCACGGCCCTTCTCAGTTGCTGCTCCACAACCGGGGATCCCGGTCCAGTAGTGCATCTCGTGCTCTTGATTGAAGAGCGATCCGCTTGCAGCTCAGAGCGTATGGTTCGCCGGGCGGCCGGGACGCCCAGTCGAGGCCGCAGACCTTGACGTTGACCGTCAATTTATCGCCAAGGATCTTGTAGTTGACCGTGGGCCGGTGAGACGCCCTTGTGCCTCGGGGCGTCGGCCGGAGCCGTTGGCCACCTGACTGCAGGGATCCCACCTCCTTCCATGTGTCGTCTCTGCGAGTGTCCCAATGGAGAACGCCTGGACGATGAGGGCTTCCGGACCAGGTCGCAAATGCTCGTGCTGCGCAGCAATCCATATCCTGGCTTCAAGGAAACACGGGGCGATGTGGGCACCTTGGCAGTCCGCTCCACAAGCGCCCACGCGTG
>NZ_JASZYG010000070.1 GCF_030317105.1 Variovorax brevis | reverse complement strand
GCCCTCGCGCTCGTGCAAAACATCAAGCCGTAGACAGAAAACTCCCTCACCAACTCAAGCAAGTGCTTGAGTCACAAGGGAATCTCGTTCTTCGCTTCAGGGAACTTCAGATTAGACGCTTCCGTATTGTTTGACTTCAATCAGAGTACGCTTAAGCACGAAGCCAAAGAAATGCTAAGCAAGACAATCTTGCAAATCGAGCGGTTCTCTGCCACAAAGATATTGATCGGAGGGCACACAGATAATGTTGGCCCTCCAGATTACAACATGACCCTCTCCGAATCCCGCGCAGCTGCTGTAGAGGCTTTCTTCAAGTCAAGTGGGAGGCTAGCCAGTATATCAATGGAGACTAAAGGCTATGGAAAATTGCGCCCAATATCAAGCAATCAAACAGAAGAGGGACGCAAGAAGAATCGGCGGGTAGAAATAGTTATAACACCTTAAACACTGAGCTCCTGCTGCGAATGCAGAAAAGATGGATTTGCGCAAATGGCGTGGCGTGAGGTAATGGAATGGACGCCCCCACCTAACAGCCGAGCGGCGACATTGGATGTGCCACAGTTGAAGCGTTACTCAACCGCCTGAACCCTTGAAGGAGCGTCCGTCATGAAGATCGCGACAGTTGGTATCGATTTGGCAAAGAACGTGCTGCAAGTCCACGGCGTGAACGAGAGCGGGAAGGCCGTGCTCAAGAGGCAGCTAAAGCGCAATCAGGTCCTCGAGTTCTTCGCCAATATGGAGCAGTGCCTGATTGGCATGGAAGCCTGCGGCAGTGCTCACCACTGGGCGCGCCAACTGCAGGCGCTGGGCCACACGGTTCGACTCATGGCTCCACAGTTTGTCAAACCCTACGTGAAGACGAACAAGAACGATGCGGCCGATGCCGAGGCGATCTGCGAGGCGGTCACACGGCCCAACATGAGATTCGTGCCGATCAAGAATGCCGAGCAACAGGCCGTGCTTGCGCTGCACCGCGCACGACAAGGATTCGTGAAGGCACGTACTGCGCAAGGCAACCAGATCCGCGGCCTGCTGGGTGAATTTGGTTTGGTCGTGCCGAACGGTCTTGGCAACCTTGCGCGGCAGGTGCCGGAGTTGATCGAAGATGCCTCCAACGAGTTGCCTGGCTCATTCCGATTGCTCGTGCAGCGCTTGCTTGAACAATTGAAGGACCTCCACCGTGAAGCCGCCGAAATCGAGGTACAGATCATTGCCTGGCATCGGAATCACCAGATCAGCAGCAAACTGGCCAAGGTCCCGGGCATCGGACCCATCACTGCCAGCGCGTTGGTTGCGACTGTGGGCGATGCGAAGAACTTCGACAACGCACGGCAGCTCTCGGCCTGGTTAGGCCTGGTACCCCGACAGCATTCCAGCGGCGGCAAGAACGTTCTGCTGGGCATCAGCAAGCGCGGAGATACTCACCTGCGCACATTGCTGATTCACGGTGCACGCGCCGTCATCAATGCCGCTCAGCGAAAGAAGAATCAAATCGATGGGTGGATCGGCGGCCTGCTCGCACGGCGAAACAAAAACGTGGCCACCGTCGCGTTGGCCAACAAGAACGCGCGCATCGTGTGGGCACTGCTCAGGCACGACCGTAGGTTCCAAATCGACTATAGGCCCGCCACGTTGAACGCGTAGTTCAGGCGAGGTCGACCGAATTCGAAGATCCGAGGAACGCAAGGAGATTTACGACACCGATTGCTTCAGGCGATCATGAAGTGATGGCAAGAATGGTCAGGCCGTGAACCGGTAGAGCCCGCTTACTACGCAGCGCCTATGAGCGCGTTGAGGTGTTGGGGATCCGTAGAAGAAAGCGAATCTGACACTCCTGCGCAGGTAAATGTGTCACTGCGCCTCTTCGGGACTGCCCTGCCGGCCGCAGCGCCGCATCCAGCCTCGCACGGCGCGGTCCGCGAAGCAAATTTGCCTCACTGGCGTCGGTCGGCGTGGCTGCGAAGGAAATGTGTCACCGATATCCCGCAGCCACAGCGCC
>NZ_JASZYG010000007.1 GCF_030317105.1 Variovorax brevis | reverse complement strand
GGTCTCCGCAGTGGACCACGGCCCGCAGGCGCCGAGCATCGCCATCGCCCGCATGGCGGCCACCTGCGGCGTCGGCCTCAACAATGCGATGGCCTCGGCCCTCAACGTGCTCGGCGACATCCATGGCGGCGCGGGCGAGCAGGCGGTCGAGATGTACCAGAACATCGCGGCGCGCATCGACGCCGGCGAGGTATTTGCCACCGCAGTGCGTGCGGGCCTGGACGATGCGATCGCCTTGCACGGGAAGTTCGTCTCGGGTTTTGGCCACCGCTTTCATCCAGTCGATCCTCGCGCACCGCGGCTGCTGGAACTGGTCGACCAAGCCGCTCAGGCGGGTCACGTCGGCGGGCGCTTCGCGTTGATTGCGCGAGGCGTTGAAGACGAGTTGGCGGCGCGGAAGAACGGCAAGCGCATCCCCATGAACATCGACGGGGCCACGGCTGTGATCTACGCCGAACTGGGATTCCCCGCGCCATTGGCCCGCGGCCTCTTCTGCCTGTCGCGCTCGGTCGGCATCCTGGCCCATGCGTGGGAACAGACGCAACAGGGCGGGCGCAACAAAGGGCCGATTCCACGCGAGTACATCTGGCGCTACGACGGCGAACCGCAAAGGTCGGTTCCAGGCGCGGCTTAGTCGCGTCGCACCAGATATGGACCGGCACGGAACGGAAGGCAGAGATGCAGGTTTCAGGCAAGACGCTCACCTGGAAGTCGCCGCCGCACAAGCTCCTGGATGGGAAGGACGCGACGTCGGTCATCACCCTTGAGCGGATGGAGCAGGAGACTGCATCCGCCCGACCCGACCAGGACAGGGCGATGAGCGCCCATTGGGTTGCTGCTCCTTCCCGATCGCAGGCGCAGCACCCTTCAACGATCGAGTCAAGGCGCCGGCGCTGCGATCGGAAAGATGGACAACACGCGCCATGCGCCCCCCGATTTCACAAGCACCTGGTTCAGGAAGAGTCGGGTTGACTGCGGTGCCTGCCCGGCCGGACCGGTCGTGAACTGGACCGGCACATGGACCTCGGCGACGTCGTTGCCGATCGGCACGACGCGAAGCCCGCCGTACTCCGGGTCCAGCCGCCAGGTGCCCGCATAGAGCTTTGCGAACTGCTGCAACGCTGCGTCTCGCCCCCAGATGACCGTTCCGCGTGTGATCCACAAGAATCCGGGCGAGTCGGCGAGCAAGCCTTCCAGCGCTTTGACATCGTGCTCGTTCTGCACTTGCACGAATCGCTCGAAGCTCGCCCTCACCTCGTCTTCTGCGGCAGCCTGGGCTGCGCCGCCGTAACAAATGGCCGCGGCGACAAGCAACGCGATCGAACAGGGTCTGGGCAGGATGTTCATGAACAACTCCTTTGGATCGTCAGGCCCCGGCAGATGCCGGTGCTACGATGGTTCGCGTTTCGCTCGCGCCAGTCCCTGCACAAGGGCTGGATTTCTCCTGCAAAAGCCCTGAGGCACGGGGACAGGCGACATGAAGGGTCACGAAGAGTCGATCTTTCGATGCGGCAACATCCTGCTGGTGCCCAGCGAACGCCTGCTCCTGCAAGGCGGCCAGGCGGTCGAGATCACCGGCAAGGCCTTCGACATCCTGGCGGCGCTGATGCGCGATCCGGGGCACCTCGTCAGCAAGGATCAACTGCTCCAGCAGGTCTGGCCGGGGTTGGTCGTCGAAGAAGTCAACCTCAGCGTGAACGTATCGGCGATCCGCAAGGTGCTGGCGCGATCGACCGGTGGCGCCGGCTGGATCGAAACGGTTGCGCGCCAGGGCTACCGTTTCGTCGGCCCCGTCGAGTTCGAAGACATCGCGACCTTGAACCTCGCGCAATTGCGCGGTGGTGTGAGCGCAGGCCCACCCGTGACTGCGGCGCCTGCGCCAGTGGCAACGGGGTCGTCGCGTCGGACACTCGCCTGGGTGCTTGCGGGTGCGCTGGGAGTGCTGGTGGCCGCCTTCATCGCCTGGCAGGCGGCTGGACGATCCGCCCCCTACGATTCGGTCGCGCTGTTGCCCTTCTCCGTCGATGTACCCGCAAGCGCATACCTCGCCGATGGGATCTCGGACAGCCTGATCGACAGGCTGACGCTGGTTCGCGAGCTCCGCGTCACGCCACGCGCCTCCACCCTGGGCTTCAAGGGGAGGCTCATCGATGCAAGGGATGCCGGGCGCAGGCTGAATGCGGCAACCGTCGTCACTGGAACGCTGGAGGAGCGCGGGAAAGACCTGAAACTCAAGCTCGAGTTGTTCGATGTCGCGCGCCAGCACAGCGTCTGGAAGTCGACCTACGAAATTCCGGCCACCGACCTCCCGAATCTGCCGGCTCGCCTCGCCGCAGACCTGCTCCGCGAACTGCGCGTACATCCTGCCGACGCGCAGATCAACGCCCTGGGCAACAGGCCCACCACCAATGACGCGGCGTACCGCGCCTATCTGCAGGGCCGCTTCCTGTGGAACGAACGCAGCGAAGACGGCCTTCAACGCGCCATCGGACACTTCCACCGCGCGATCGAACTCGACGCGGACTTCGCGCTCGCGTACGCCGCACTGGCCGATGCGCACACCGCGCTGGGATACCTGAGCTACGTGGCGCCCGTGGGCACCTTTCCCGTCGCCCGCCCCTATGCCCTGAAGGCGCTTGAACTCGACCCTTCGCTGGCGCAGGCGCACGCGTCGCTGGCCTACATCAAGTTCTACTTCGACTGGGACTGGGCGGGAGCTCGCGAGGAATTCACCCGGGCCATTGCCCTGAACCCTGCAGATCCGCTTGCACACCAGTGGCATGCGGTGTACCTGCTGGCGACAGGCGACCCCGACGCAGCCTCTCGCGAGATCGGCATCGCGCAGCGCCTCGATCCGCTGTCGCTCGCCATCAACACCGACATTGGATTCCACCATTACTACAACGGCCGCGAGGCCCAGGCGATTGCGCAATTGCAATCAGTGCTCGGCATGAAAGGCGATTTCCTGCCGGCGCATCTCTGGATGGCGCGCGCCCTTGTCGAGTCGGCCCGCTATGAAGAGGCGCTTGCGGAGACCGCCAGCGCCGAACGCGTGGCACGCGAGTGGCCTGTGCTGGTTGCTGCCCGCGGCTACACCTTCGGCGTGGCAGGACGCAGGGATGAAGCGCGATCCGTGCTGCTGGAGATGCAGGCCCTGTCAACGCATCGCTTCGTCACCGCCTACGGAGTGGCGCTCGTGCATGCGGGACTCGGCCAGAAAGATGAAGCTTTCGCATGGCTCGACAAGGCGTTCGAGGAACGCTCCAACTGGCTCGTCTGGTTGCGGCTGGACCCGCGCTGGAAAACGCTTCGCGACGACCCCAGGTTCACGGCCTTCGTCGAACGGCTGAAGTTTCCAGCTTGACCTGCGCGGAGTGCGTTGCTCATTCGTTGATTTAGATCCGCGGGCTCGATCACAGCGGCCGCGCGCAATCAGGCTGCACCGATGCCCGCGACGAGGCTGCCCGGCGCCTGGCCGTTCCTGAGCCCCGCCGTGAACGCCAGCATGCGGTCGATCGGCACGCGTGCGCGCAAGCCCAGTGCAGGATCGACATGGATTTCGCCGGCACCCGTTTCGAGCACGCGTGCCAGATCGGCCAGCCCGTTCATCGCCATCCACGGACAGTGCGCGCAGCTCTTGCACGTGGCGCTGTTGCCCGACGTGGGTGCCTCGATAAAGGTCTTGCCGGGGTTGAGCGTACGCAGCTTGTGCAGCATGCCGCTGTCGGTCGCGACGATGAACTCGGTCGCGTCCATGCGCTGCGCGGCGTTCAGGATGGCGGAGGTCGAGCCCACCGCATCCGCCAGCGCAATCACATCGGCCGGCGATTCCGGATGCACGAGCACACGGGCCTTCGGATGGTCCTTCATGAGCAGTTCGAGTTCGATCGCCTTGAACTCGTCATGCACGATGCACGCGCCTTGCCAGCTCACCATGTCGGCGCTGGTCTCGCGGCGGATGTAGTCGCCCAGGTGCCGGTCGGGCGCCCACAGGATCTTCTGGCCGTTGGCGTGCAAGGCGCGCACCACATCGAGCGCACAGCTCGACGTGACGAGCCAGTCGGCGCGCGCCTTCACGGCGGCGCTGGTGTTGGCGTAGACCACCACCGTGCGGTCCGGGTGCTGGTCGCAAAAGGCGCTGAAGGCATCGGCTGGGCAGCCCAGGTCGAGCGAGCAGGTCGCGTCCAGGTCGGGCATGAGCACGCGCTTTTCAGGCGACAGGATCTTGGCCGTCTCGCCCATGAAGCGAACGCCCGACACCACCAGCGTCTGCGCCGCATGGTCGCGCCCGAAGCGCGCCATTTCGAGCGAATCGCTGACCAGGCCACCCGTTTCTTCGGCCAGGTCCTGCAGGTCAGGGTGCACGTAGTAGTGCGACACCATCACCGCGTTGCGCTCGCGCAGCAGGCGGCGGATGCGGTCCTTCAGGGCCGTGCGTTCGGCCGGCGTCGGCTCGGCCGGCACGCGTGCCCAGGCGTGGCGGGTGTCGCAGGCGGCGCCATCGCCCTTGATGAAGGCGACGGGCTGTTCGTAGTCGACGTCGATGACTGCGGATTCCATCTCAGTCCTCCAGGAAGCGCATCGAGAAATCGACCGCCTTCACGTCCTTGGTGAGCGCGCCGACGGAGATGCGGTCCACGCCCGTTTCAGCCAGGGCGCGAATGCTGTCCAGGGTCACGCCGCCGGAGATCTCCAGCACGGCGCGTGCGTCGCCGGCCGCGTCGTTGCGGCGCACGGCCTCGCGCAAGGTCGGCAGGTCCATGTTGTCGAGCAGGACCATGCGGGCGCCGTGGGCCAGCGCCTCGTCGAGTTGCGCCAGCGTCTCGACTTCGATCTCGACGAACTTCGCCTGCGATGCCACTTCGCTCGCGGCCCGCAGTGCGGCAGCGACACCGCCAGCCGCCGCGATATGGTTTTCCTTGATGAGGATGGCGTCGTACAGGCCGATGCGGTGGTTGGTGCCGCCGCCCGTGCGCACCGCGTATTTCTGCGCGAGCCGAAGGCCCGGCAGCGTCTTGCGCGTGTCGACGATCTGCGCGCGCGTGCCGCGAACCGCATCGACGTAGGTGGCGGTGCGTGTCGCCACCGCACTGAGCATCTGGAGGAAATTGAGCGCCGTGCGCTCGGCGGTGAGCAGGCTGCGCGCATCGCCCACGATCTCGAGCACGGCCTGGTCGAGGGCGCAGCGCGCGCCTTCGCCGCAGTGCCACGTCACACTCGCACGCGGATCGAGTTGTGCCACGACGGCTTCGACCCACGGTGCCCCGCACAGCACGGCGGCCTCGCGCACGATGACGCGGGCCCTGGCTTTTCGCGCGGCGGGCACCAGGGCGGCGGTCAGGTCGCCGTCGCCGGCGTCTTCTTCAAGGGCACGGCGCACATCGGCACGCGCCAGTTCGGCCACGCTGGCCGCGGAAAAATCGAAAAAGCTTTTCATGAGGATGCTGCTGCTGCGCCGCGCGGAAAGGGTGCGCCCAAAAAGTCACGAAGATTGACATTTTGACCGCACCTGAAAGGCCGGGTTTCGGATTGGTTACATCCGGCCCCGCGCCCCCGCGGAACCCGGCGCGCCGCAGCAGTGCCTCAGACCAGCTGCGTCAGCGCATTCTCGAACGCAGTCTTCGCGATGGCGGTGCGGGCGCTGGAGCGCGCATGGCAGCGTTCGAGCGCGCTGGCGACGGTCCTGGACACGTCGCCGAAGATCGCCTCGTCGGAGATCTCCGCGCTGCCTTCCATCAAGAAAGCGAACGCACGCGCCATGCCGCAGTTGGCGATGAAGTCGGGGATCACCGCCACGCGCGCGTCGGCGTGTTCATAGATCGGGCCGTAGAAGATTTCCTTGTCGGCAAAGGGCACGTTGGCGCCGCTGGAGACCACTTCGAGTCCACCGTCGATGAGCTGCTCAACTTGTTCTTGCGTGACCAGGCGCGAACCGGCACACGGAAGGAACACGTCGGCGCCCACGCTCCACACCAAACGGTTGATGTCGTCGAAAGACAGCATGCCCTTCGCTGAAAGCTGGTTGCCGTTCTTGTTCAGGAACAGCGTGCGGATCTCTTCGAAACTGAAGCCCTCGCGATTCAGCAGGCCGCCCTGGCGGTCGATGATGCCCACCACTTTCGCGCCGGCCTGCGCCAGGTAGTACGCCGCTGCGGCGCCCACGTTGCCCCAGCCCTGCACGACCACGCGCTTGCCGGTGACTTCGCCGCCATACAGGCCGTAGTAGTGCAGCACCGACTCGGCCACGCCCCATCCGGTGATGAGGTCGGCCACGAGGTATTTTTTGGCGCCCACCGGCGTGAAGCGGCCGTCTTCGACCACCTTGGCCACGCCCATGCGCAACTGGCCCACCTTCTGGATGCGCTCGCTGTCGCTCGGCTGGAAGTGGCCGTTGACCACGCCCTCCTGCGGATGCCACAGGCCATAGCTTTCGGTGATCGGGATCACCTCGTGCACTTCGTCCACGTTCAGGTCGCCGCCCGTGCCGTAGTAGCTCTTGAGCAGCGGCGTCACGGCCTTGTACCAGCGTTGCAGCACGCCGGCCTTGCGCGGATCGGCCGGGTCGAAGTCGATGCCCGACTTGGCACCGCCGATGGCCGGACCCGAGACGCTGAACTTGACTTCCATGGTCTTGGCCAGCGATTCGACCTCGCGACGGTCCAGGCCCGGGCGCATGCGCGTGCCGCCACCGGCCGCGCCACCGCGCAGCGAGTTGATGACCACCCAGCCCTTGGCTGGCGTCTCGGCGTCGTGCCACTCGAACACGATTTCCGGGGCCTTGTTTTCGAAGCGATTCAGGAGTTCTCTCATTTCAATCTTTCGGTGTTGGGTTCAGGCCAGCAGCAATTTGTCGTCGTCAAGCTTTTCGCCGCGGGTCTTCTCGAACATGTGGAGCAGGTCGGGCACGTCCATGCCGGCGCGCTCTTCGCCTTCGACGTCGAGGATCACGCGGCCTTCATGCAGCATCACGGTGCGCGTGCCGTAGTCCAGCGCCTGGCGCATGCTGTGCGTGACCATCATGGCCGTCAGCTTGCTGCCTTCGACGATCTTGGCGGTGAGTTCGAGCACGAAGGCCGCCGTCTTGGGATCGAGTGCCGCCGTGTGCTCATCGAGCAGCAGGATGCGCGAAGGCTGCAGCGATGCCATCAGCAGGCTGACGGCTTGGCGCTGTCCGCCGGACAGCAAGCCCATGCGGTCGGCCAGCCGGTTTTCCAGCCCAAGGTTGAGCATGCTGAGCTTCTCGCGGAAGAACTCGCGCAGGCTGCGCTTGACCGCGAATCCGAAGCTGCGACGCGCGCCGCGCTTGAAGGCCAGCGCCATGTTCTCTTCGATGGTCAGCGCTTCGCAGGTGCCGGCCATCGGGTCCTGGAAGACCCGTGCGACCAGATCCGAGCGTTGCCACGCCGAGCGGCGCGTGACGTCGGCCTCATCGATCTTGATGCTGCCGCGGTCGACCATCAGGTCGCCGCTGATGGCATTCAGGAAGGTCGATTTGCCAGCTCCGTTGGAGCCGATGACGGTGACGAACTGCCCCGTGGGAATCGTCAGGTTCAATCCACGCAGCACACGGTTTTCAATCGGCGTGCCGGGGTTGAAAGTGATCTCCAGACCTTTTGCGCGCAACATTATTTGGCCTCCTTGATGGCTGCTGCTGAAGGGGTGTTGCGCACGCCGGGAAAGAAGCCCGCGAGCTTGCGCCTGAAGTTGGGAACCAGAAGTGCAATGGCCACCAGCACCGCGGTCACCAGGTTCAGGTCCTGCGCCTGCAGGCCGATGAAGTCGCTGTTGAGTGCCAGCGCGATGAAGAAGCGGTAGAGCACCGCACCCAGCACGCAGGCCAGCGTCGTGATGACGAGGCTGCGGGCAGGGAGAATGGTCTCGCCGATGATCACCGCCGCCAGGCCCACGACGATGGTGCCGATGCCCATCGAGATGTCCGCGCCGCCTTGCGACTGCACGAACAGCGCACCGGCCAGCGCCACCAGCCCGTTGGAAATGGCCAAGCCCCACACCGTCAGCCGGTCTGTCGAGATGCCCTGGGCACGCGCCATGCGCGCATTGCCGCCCGTGGCACGCATCGCCAGGCCGATCTCCGATGCAAAGAACAGGTCGATCAGCAGCTTGACCACGGCCACGATGGCCAGCAGCACCAGCGGCTTGAGCACGTAGTCGGGCACGCCACCGGCGTCGAGCATCGTGAACACGGTCGGGTCGTTGATCAACGCGACGTTCGGCTTGCCCATGATGCGCAGGTTGACCGAATAGAGCGCGATCATCACGAGGATGCTGGCGAGCAACTGCATGATGCGCAGCTTGACGTTGAGCCACGCCGTGAGATAGCCCGAGAGCGCACCGGCCACGATGGCAGCGGCGGTGGCGGCAAAGGGATTCCATCCCGCGACGATCAGCGCCGCCGCAACGGCGCCGCCGAGCGGAAAGCTGCCGTCAACGGTCAGGTCCGGAAAGTTGATGATGCGAAACGAGAGGTAGACACCCAACGCGACCAGTCCGAATATCAGACCGATCTCGATGGCGCCAAGCGAGGCGATGAGCGACATGTGGGGATTCCTGCCGCGTTGCTTACTTGACCACGACCTGGGCCGACTTCACGAGTTCGTCCGACAGCGTCACGCCCTGCTTGAGCGCGGCCGCCGGGTTCACGTGCAGTTCGAAGGTGTTGCTGGTTTGCGAGGCGATGGTGCCGGGCTTCTGGCCCTTCAGGATGCTCACGACGATCTTGCCGGTCTGCTGGCCGATGTCGTAATAGTTCAGACCCAGCGCCGCGACGGCGCCTCGCTTGACGGCGTCGGTGTCGGCTGCGACCACCGGAATCTTCGCTTGCTGCGCAACCTTGACGATGCCTTCGAAGGCCGACATCACGTTGTTGTCCGTCGGCGCGTAGATCACGTCGACCTTGCCGACCAGGCTTTGCGCCGCGCTCGCCACGTCCACCGTGCGTGCGGCAGCGCCTTCAACCAGCGTCATGCCGGAGCCGTTCATCGCCTTCTTGAGCGAATCGACGATGGCCACCGAGTTGGCTTCACCCGGGCTGTAGATCACGCCGACGCGCTTGGCGTTGGGCACCACGCGCTTGATGAGTTCGAGGTGCTTGTCCAGCGGCGACAGGTCGGACACGCCCGTCACGTTCGTGCCCGAAGCGTCCCAGCTCTTGACCAGCTTGGCGGCGACCGGGTCGGTCACTGCGCTGTAGACGACCGGAATGTCCTTGCTGGCCGCGACCACGGCCTGCGCCGACGGCGTGGCGATGGCCACGATCACGTCCGGACGCTCGCCGACGTACTTGCGGGCGATCTGCGCGGCCGTGCCGTTGTTGCCCTGGGCGCTCTGGAATTCGTATTTCAGGTTCTTGCCCGGCTCGAAGCCGGCTGCCTTCAGTTCGTCGCGAACGCCGTCGCGCACCGCGTCGAGGGCCTTGTGTTCAACGATCGAGGTCACGGCGACGGACTTTTCGGCGGCATGGCTGGAAACGGTGACGCTGGCAGCGAGTGCGACGGCCAACAGGGACAGAGGGGTACGCAAGAAAGAAAATTTCACGTTGAGGTCCTGATGTGATTGGGAGCGGATGGCTCGAAGTCGAAAACGCCGCCCGAATGAGGAAGCTTGTGATTCCCGTCGCCGAACTGCTTTCGAGGAGGAGAAGTGTGAACTTTTGCACGAACAATCTGCTTTCATCCGGGGCCAGGAGGAACCCTCATGCATGAAATATGATTGCGCCGAAAAGTCACATTAGGAGACGATGTTGTACGACGTTGAATTCGACCGCATCGACCGCAAAATCCTGGCGTTTTTGCAGGAGCACGGACGCGCCTCCAACCTCGAATTGGCCGAGGCTGCGGGCCTCTCGCCGGCGCAATGCCACCGGCGGCACAAACGGCTGGAAGAAGCGGGTTTCATCGCCCGTTACGAAACGCGCCTGGCGGCCGGAAGGCTTGACCTGAACGTCGTCGCCTTCATTCACGTGGCAATGGAAAAGGGGCACATCCGCGAAATGTCGAAGTTCACCGACGTGGTGGTGGACTTGCCGGAAGTGCTGGAGTGCTACTCGATCACCGGCGACTACGACTTCGTCATCAAGGTGATCGCGAAGGATTTGAAAGCGCTGTCGCAGTTCCTGATCGACAAGCTGATGCGGCTGCCGGGGGTGGACGGCGTGCGCTCGAGCGTTTGCCTGGATGAGTTCAAGTGCACGAGTTCGTTGCCGTTGCCGGAGTGATCGGGGGCAACGCTGAAATAGACCTTGGTGCGTCGTGCATGCGCGGGGAGTGCTTCAGCGTTGTTCCCCGGGATGCGGCGTGCCGGCGTCGATCAGCGCACCGGATGCCGTCACGCCGCGATCGATCCGCCTTGCAATGGTTGCGAGCCAGTGCGTCAGGCGATGCGATGCGCGGCGCATGATGTTCATCACTTCGCGGAGATCGCCGTACGGATATGCGCAGGTGCGACGTCCGTGTTGTCTTCGACGCGCTGCGCCCCGCTCGAAAGCCCGTGCCGGATGCAAGCCACCGCCACCGCCGCAATCACCGCCGGAATCGCAATCGCCATGAAGTTCTGTTCGAGCGGAAGCGCCATGCCCACCAGCGAACCAATCGCAATCGGCGCAAGGATCGCCCCGCTGCGCCCCACACCCGATGCCCAGCCAATGCCCGTGGCACGTACCGCCAGCGGATAGAACTGCCCCACATAGGCATAGGTCACGATCTGCGTGCCGATGGTCGAGGCACCCGCCAGGCCAACCAGCAGGAACAGCGCGGCGGGCGGCACCTTGTATCCCAGCAACGTGATCGACACCGCCGCCAACGCATACATGCCCACCAGCACGTACTTGATGTGAAAGCGATCCGCCAGCCAGCCGCCGCCCACCGCACCGATCATCGCGCCGAAGTTCAGCACCAGCACGAAGGTCAGTGCCGAGCCCAGGCTGTAGCCAGCGCCCGCCATCAGCTTCGTGAGCCACGAACTGAGCGCGTACACCATGAACAGGCACATGAAAAAGGCGACCCAGAACATGATGGTGCTGAAGCCCCTGCCCTCCTGGAACAGCCGACCGATGGGCGCGCTGTGGGCCTTGTCTTCGCGCGGCAGCTCGAAGCGGTCTGCCGCGTCGGCGCGATAGCTGGGGTCGAGATGGGATGCGATGACTTTCAATTCGTCAATGCGCTGCGACTTGATCAGAAAGGGCATCGATTCCGGCATCGAGCGCAGGATGACGGGAATCAAGAGCACCGGCAGGCCCGCAGCCAGGAAGACGGACGACCATCCATAGGCTTCGATCAAGCCCTTCCCCAGCAGCGCGGCGAGCATGCCGCCGACGGCATAGCCGCTGAACATCAGCGTCACCATCGTGCTGCGGATCTTGCGCGGCGAATACTCGGTCATCTGCGCGACGACGTTCGGCATCACGCCGCCGATGCCCAGCCCCGCGAGGAAGCGCATCACGCTGAAAGTCACCGGTTCATGCGTCAGGCCCGCGGCCGCGGTGAACACGCTGAAGAGCCCAATGCAGATTGCGATCGCCCGTCGCCGGCCGATCTTGTCGGCAATGGTGCCCAGGAAGATGGCGCCGAACATCATGCCGAAGAGCGCCGAGCTCACCATGAAGCCCGCGTTGGTCGGGCTCACGCCCATCTCTTTCATGATCGACGGCAAGGCGATGCCGGCGACCGCAAGGTCGTAGCCGTCGAAGATGATGATGAGGGCACACCAGAAGAGCACCCCCGCGTGGAACCGGTTGAAGCGGGCTTCGTCTGACAGCTTGTGCAGGTCGATGTGGCGCATGTTTGTCTCTCGTGGGTTGGATGAACGAAGGAATCAGCCGAGGTCACCGCCACCAACAGGAACGACAGTCCCGGTGATGTAGGACGACTCGTCGGAGGCCAGGAACAGGATCGGCGCGACCTGCTCGTCGATGGTTCCGTAGCGATGCATGAGGCTGGAAGCGACCGTCTGGTCGATGACGCCCTGGTACCACTGCGCGTCTTGCGCACTTGTCGTGGACTGCGACTGGTTGCGTGGGATCCGACGCGGTGGCGCATCGGTGCCGCCCGGCGCGGTGGCGTTGATGCGGATGCCGTTGTGCGTGTGCTCCATCGCCAGCGAGGCGGTCAGTGCATTCACCCCGCCCTTGGCCGCCGAATAGGGCACGCGATGCACGCCCCGCGTGGCCACCGACGACACATTGACGATGACGCCGTGCTGCTTCTCCACCATGAAAGGCAGCACCGCGCGGCAAGACCACAGCGTCGGGAACAGCGAGCGCCGGATCTCCGCTTCGATCTGCGCCTCTTCATAGTGCTCATAGGGCTTGGCCCAGATCGTGCCGCCGACGTTGTTGATCAACACGTCGACGCGCTGGAACACGGAAAGGCATTGCGCGACCATGGCCTGCGCGCCGGCAAAAGTTTCCAGGTCGGCCTGGAAGGCAGCAGCCGTTCCGCCGCCCGCCTCGATTTCCGCCACGACTTCGCTGACGATGTCGGCGCGGTCCACGGCCAGCACGGCCCCGCCTTCGGCTGCCACCCGCAACGCGACACCGCGCCCGATGCCCTGCGCCGCCCCCGTCACGATGACGACCTTGTTGTTGAAGCGACCGGGGCTCATGCTGCCACCGCTTCGTTGGCCGACGAGAACTTCTCGAAGTGGAAGCTCTTGGGCGTAACGCCCACGCCGGACATCCACTTGCGAACGCCCTCCACCATCGGCGGCGGGCCGCACACGTACACGTCGACATTGCCGTCGTGCAGGTCGTCGCCCGAGAGATGATTGGTCACGTAGCCTTGCTTCGGATGGCCACTCTCCTGGTCGACCACGCAAGTGAAGAACTCGAAGTCCGGCAGGGTGGATTTCAGTTCGTGCAGCGTCTCCAGTTCGACCAGGTCGTCGTTGGTGTTCACCCCGTAGGCCAGGCGAATCGGATGGTCCGTCGGGTTGTCCTTGAGCCACTGCAGCATCGACAGGAAGGGCGCGAGTCCCGTGCCGCCGGCCAGCATCAGGATCGGGCGCACGGCCGGCCGCAGGTAGAAGCTGCCGTACGGCCCGGTGAACATCATGAAGTCCTCGGGCTGCGCCTGCTTGCGCATGTAGGTGCTCATCAGGCCGTCGGGCACGTCGCGGATCAGGAAGGCCAACTCCGATGTGTTCGGCGCGGAGCTGAAGGAGTACGAGCGCGTCTCCTTGCTGCCCGGCACCATCAGGTTGACGTACTGCCCCGGCAGGAAAGCCAGCGGCCTTTCGGCTTGCAGCGCGAATGAAACCGTCGTCGCCGAATCACGCTCGATCTTCGTGAGCTTGCCCGCATGCGCGCCCACTTCCGTCTTGCACGCGGCCGACGAAGCCGGCACGCGCACCACGCAATCCGAGGTCGGCTTCATCTGGCAGGTCAGCACGTAGCCGTTGGCGGCTTCGTCATCGGCGAGCGCATCCTCGATGTAGTCGCCCATCGTGAAGGACCCGCTTTCGCAGTGGCACTTGCAGGTGCCGCAGGCGCCGTCGCGGCAGTCCAGCGGGATGTTGATCTTGGCGCGGTAGGCCGCGTCGGCGACCAGTTCGTTGGGCTCGCACGGGATGATGCGCGAGACGCCGTCTTCGAACTGCAAGGCGATGTTGTACGTCATGGTGTTGTCTCCTTGTCCCTGAAATCAGATGTGATAGATGTCGAGCAGGTGGTGGATGTAGTCGTTCTTCAGCACGACGTACTTGCGCTTGATCAGCGGCCTCTCGCCACTCGTGTCCAGCGTGTACTGCGAGCTGCCGAAGTACACGTCCACGATGTCGTAGCGAAAGCTGTGCGTGGTCCAGTTGAAGGACACGACGCATTGCTTGTCGTCCTGCGACAGCACCTCCAGGTTGTTGATCGCATGGCCGGTGCGCGTGTCGGGCATCGTGGCGCTGGAGCGCTCGGTCTGGATGCGGAACACGCGGTCTTCCAGGCCCTGCTTGTCGGGGTAGTAGATGAGCGAGACCTCGTTCTGCGGGTCCGTGGTCAGCTTGTCGTCGTCGTCCCACGATGGCATGAAGAACTCGGCGTCGTCCGCGTAGTGGGCGAGCCAGTCGGCCCAGCGATGCTCGTCGAGTGCGCGCGCCTCCGAAAACACGAAGGACTGGATGGCCTGGTAGGAAATCATCACAGCGCTCCTTCCGACTCGGCGACCACGGCCTTCTTCATCGTGTCGAGCCAGTACTCGTGTTGGCCGATGTACAGGCCTTCGTCCTCCGTCTTCACGCAGCTCATGTCCGGCTTGAGGTCGATGAGGTCGGCCGTCGCGTCGGGCCCCTTGATCCAGTGCGTGGCACCGCGGCTCATGTCGTTCCACTTCACGGCCCGTGCGCCGTAGCCGTGCTGGCAGGAGCGGAACTCCTCCAGGTCGTCGGGCGTGGCCATGCCGGTGGCGTTGAAGAAGTCCTCGTACTGGCGCAGGCGCCGCGTGCGCGCTTCGGGCGCCTCACCCTTGGGCGCGATGCAGTAGATCGTCACTTCCGTCTTGTTGACCGAGATCGGCCGCACGATGCGGATCTGCGAGCTGAACTGGTCCATCAGGTAGACGTTGGGGTACAGGCAAAGGTTGCGCGACTTGCCCAGCATCCAGTCGGTCTTCGCTTCGCCGAACTTGTCGATCCACTCGTCGCGCTTCGAATACAGCGGGCGGTCTTCCGGGTTCGCCCAGTTGGTCCACAGCAGCAGGTGGCCGTGCTTGAAGGTGTAGGAGCCGCCGCCTTGCTGCGCCCACTTGCCGGCGTTCATGGCCTTGACGGTGTCGACCTTGCCGTCGACGCTGCGGCGGCTGGTGGTGGCCGCGTAGTTCCAGTGCACGGACGACACGTGGTAGCCGTCCGCGCCGTTCTCCGCGCCGAGCTTCCAGTTGCCGTCGAAGGTGTAGGTCGATGCGCCGCGCAGCACTTCCAGGCCTTCGGGCGACTGGTCGACGATCATGTCGATGATCTTGGCGGCCTCGCCCAGGTGCTCCTTCAGCGGCACGACGTCGGGGTTGACGCTGCCGAACAGGAAGCCGCGGTAGTTCTCGAACGCGCCGAGCTTCGCCAGGTCGTGGCTGCCTTCGCAATTGAAGCTGGGCGGGTAGCCGGCCTCGGCGCTGTTGTCCTTGACCTTGAGCAGCTTGCCCGCATTGTTGAAGGTCCAGCCGTGAAAGGGGCAGGTGAAGCTCGACTTGTTGCCCTTCTTATGCCTGCACAGGATCGCGCCGCGGTGCGTGCAGGTGTTGGCCAGCGCGTTGAGCTTGCCGTCCTTGCTGCGCGTGATGACCACCGGCTGGCGGCCCACGTACACGGTCAGGTAGTCGTTGACGTTGGCGATCTGGCTCTCATGCGCGAGGTAGACCCAGTTGCCTTCGAAGATGTGCTTCATCTCCAGATCGAACAACTGTTCGTCGGTGAACACCGAGCGGTCGAGACGGTACTTGTGCTCGACCGGATCGTCTTCGAGCAAGGCGTCGAGCTTCGCGAGGTTCGGCGTGGACTTGACGGGGTAGATGGGGATCATGTTGTGTCTCCGGAAAGGCTGCGGAATGGCGATTTGCTGAAAGGAGGTCGTCGCAAAGCCGAAGCACCCTGCTTCACCTGTCGACGATCGGTTTCGGGAGAGAGCTCCTGGCCGGGCTGTACGCCGGCGCAGGAGTGCCTGACTCAGTTCAGGCGAGTGCGCGCGCGACGCGGGCTTGCGGATCGGCTTCGCTTTCGTCCACGGCCGGCTGCATGACGAAGTCGAACGGCACGCGCGTGAACTGCGTCGTCACGCCAAGCGACTCGTAGCCCTTGGGCGGCGTGTTCCGCTCGAGCTTCAGGATCAACCCGTCACGCGTGGCAAAGGCAAAGTCGTCGTCGATGAAGCTGTCGCCCGGCACGTTGACTTGCGTCGTCAGCGTGCGCAGGCCCGGCGCGACCACCAGGAAGTGGATGTGCGCCGGACGATTGCCGTGGCGGCCGATGGCGCTGAACAGTTCCGAGGTCGGGCTGTTCGGCGGGATCGCGTAACCCGGCGGCAGGAAGCTGCGGAAGCGGTAGCGGCCTTGCGCATCGGTCTCGATCTTGCGGCGCAGCGCGTACTCGGCCTGGTCCGGGTCGAAGTGCGAGTAGCGGCCCAGTTCGTTGGCGTGCCACACGTCGACGATGGCACCGGCCACAGGCTTGCCGTTGACGTCGAGCACGCGGCCTTCCATCACCATCGTCTCGCCGCGCTGTTCGTCGCCCTCTTCGTCGACACGCGTTTCGTACTTGGACAACGGCGCGCCGGCGATGTAGAGCGGCCCTTCGATGGCGCGCGGCGTGCCGGCGTTGCGGCCGGCGCGTTCATCGGCTTCGTCCAGGCGGATGTCCAGCAGGCGGTCGAAGCCCAGGCCCGCCGTGATGAGCCCGGCCTGCCCGCTCGACGCCAGGCGCGAGAGCCAGTCGACACCGGCCCAGAACTCGTCGGGCTGGATGTCCAGTTCGTCGATGGCGCGGAACAGGTCGCCGACGATGCGCGCGGTGATCTTCTGCACGCGCGGATTGCCGTTGGGGCGATTGGCGAGCGTGACGCGTTCCAGCAGTTGGGTTTGGGTGAGTTCGTTCATGGCTTTGTCTTCCTTGGGATCGTGGGGTTGAAAAAAAGAGGCGAGGATGGGTATCAGCGGTCGTCGTCGCGGATGGACGAGCCGTGGCGGCACAAGGGCCGCACGACAATGTCCATGTAGGGAAACAGGGGCAGCGTCATCAGCGTGTCGTGCAACATTCCGTTGTCGGCCACGTCGAAGATGCTGACGTTGGCATAGCGGCCGGCGATGCGCCACAGGTGGCGCCACACGCCATCGCGTTGCAGGCCTTGGGCGATTTCCTTCTCGCGCGCCTTGAGCTGGTCGGCTAGCGCCGGCGTCATGTCGTGCGGCAGGTTGACGGTCATTTCAACGTGGAACAGCATGGTGGTGGTCCTCAGGCGGTGACGGCGACGGCCTGCGACGCGCGGTCGCGGCGATAGAAGGCGAGCTTGTCGGGATCCAGCTGCACGCCCAGCCCTGGCACTTGCGGCAGCTGCAGTTCGAAGTCGCGGTATTCGGGACGCTGCACGACGATGTCGTCCTTCAGCAGCAGCGGGCCGAACAGTTCGGTGCCCCAGGCCAGCGTCGGGCAGGCGGCAAACACATGCGCCGCGGCGATGCTGCCGACGCTGCCTTCGAGCAGCGTGCCGCCGTAGATGCCCATGCCGCCCGCATCGGCAACGGCGGCGGCGCGCAGGGTGGGCCACAGGCCGCCGGCCTGCGAGATCTTCAGCGCGTAGACATCCGCTGCGGCGTCCGCGGCAAGGTCAAATGCATCGATGGCGTCATGCACCGCTTCGTCGGCCATGATGGCCACGTCGAAGCGTGCGGCAAGGCGCTTGAGGGCGCGGCGATTGCGGCGCGCCACGGGTTGTTCGATCAGGCTGACGCCGATGGCTTCGAGCGCCGCGATGCCTTGCACGGCGGTGGTTTCATCCCACGCCTGGTTCACATCCACCGTCAGCATCACCTCATCGCCCAAGCCGCGGCGAATGGCTTGCACGTGGGCGATGTCTTCGGCCAGCGGGTGGCTGCCGATCTTGAGCTTGAAGACCTTGTGGCGACGGGCTTCGATCAGGGCGAGTGCTTCATCGACGTCGCGGGTGGCATCGCCGCTGGCAAGCGTCCACAGCACCGGCAGCGCGCTGCGCATTGCGCCGCCCAGCAGGGCGTGCACCGGCAGACCGAGGCGCTGACCCTGTGCGTCGAGCAAGGCGATCTCCACGGCCGACTTGGCAAAGGAGTTGCCCTGCACCGCCGCAGCGACGCGCTGCATCGCGGCATTGATGCGGGTGGCATCGGTGCCGGCGAGCAGCGGTGCGATGTAGTTGTCGATTGCGCTCTTGATGCTCTCGGGGCTCTGGTCGCCGTAGGCCAGGCCGCCGATGGTCGTGGTCTCGCCGATGCCGGTGAAGCCGTCGCTGCAGGCAAGGCGCACGATCACCAGCGTCTGGCGCATCATGGTCGTCATCGCCAGCTTGTGGGCGCGGATGGTCGGCAGGTCGACCAGGATGGCCTCGATGGAGTGGATGGTGGGGCTCGTGTTCATGGACTGAATGGTCCTCTTCACGCGCCTTGCGGTCCAATATCGATTGGGTCCGGCAAAATACCTTCAAGGTATAGAGCCATCGGGTTTCCACTAGCCACCCCTACTCCACGAGGGAAGTTGCCATGCACCTCGAACTGCGCCACCTGCGCTACTTCTGCGCCGTCGCCCGCGAGCTGAGCTTCAGCCGCGCAGCCGAGCAACTGCACATCGCGCAGCCGCCGCTGAGCCGGCAGATCCGCACGCTGGAAGACGAGCTCGGCGCCGAACTGCTCGACCGGACATCACGCCCACTGCGGCTCACGCCGGCCGGTCGCTTCTTCCAGATCCAGGCGCAACAGTTGCTCGACCGCATGGTCGAGATCCAGACAGCGACGATGCGCATTGCCGGCGGCAAGCGCACCTGGTATGCCATCGGTTTCGCGCCCTCCACGCTCTATGGCAAGTTGCCCGACGTGATCCGCCAGTTCCGCGAAGCGCATCCGATGGTCGAGCTCAACCTCTACGAGATGACGACGGTGCAGCAGATGGAAGCGCTCAAGGCCGGCCGCATCGACATGGGCTTTGGCCGTCTTCACTTCCCCGACGACGATGACGTGGTCGGCGAACTGGTGCGAAACGAAGCGGTGGTGGTGGCGTTGCCTGTGAACCATCGCCTGGTCAAGCACAAGAGCATCACCCTGGCCAAGCTGGCGGCCGAGCCCTTGCTGCTCTATCCCGCCAAGCCGCGGCCGAGCTATGCCGACCAGGTGCTGGAGATGTTCCAGTCACGCGGCCTCAAGCCCACCATTGCGCTGGAGGCCAACGAGGTGCAAACCGCCATCGGGCTCGTGGTCGCCGGCCTCGGCTACGCATTGGTGCCGCATTCGGTGCAGAACCTGCATCGGGAGGGCGTGCTCTACCTGCCCCTGGGCGACGAAGACGTGACCACGCCGGTCGTCATGAACCGGCGCCGCACCGACGAATCCGAGCTGACCACCTACCTGCGGGCCATGGTCCGGGCCTTGCCGACGTCGATTCCGGCCTGAACTCGCCAGCGATGTGAAAAAAGTCACATCGAGCCTGTGCACTGGTTGATCGTTTAAACCAAAGGTGGCGCATAAATTCGTCTATGAGAAGAAGTTACTACTTCTCGCAGTCATCCCACCACCAGAGGCTCCGACCATGCGCCGTCGTTCCACATCTCCGATTCAGTCCGCGACCACGGGTGGATTCGGCGACAGTGTGATGAACGAGGACAGCGCCTTGGCCGAGCAGATCGGCGACACCGTGCGCCACGCCTGCGCCGAGCTTCAGCGCGAAGCCCGGCAATGTGCCCGGATCGAATACCGCTGGCTCGGCGTTCTCGCCGCTGGCGTGGTGGTGATGCTCGTCGGCGTGTTCCTGCGCTGAGGCCGCCGCGCCAAGGCGACCCGGGCTGGCAACAGTTGCCAGTCACGCCCTGTACCGCCTTGTAACAACTGTTGTTGAAATCGCCGAATTCGCTGTGCCCGGCGAGCAGGCCCAAGCCTATCGTTCGCTCTCCGGCCGCACACCACAAGACGCGAGTGCCAGGCACACAGGAGACATGCACATGACGACATCGACCCGGGACGCTCCGGCGTCCAGCGCAAGCGTGGACCTCGACCTGGATGCCGTGATCATCGGCGCCGGCTTTTCGGGGATGTACATGCTCAGGCAATTGCGCGACAAGCTCGCCATGAAGGTAAAGGTCATCGAGGCCGGCAACGGCGTCGGGGGCACCTGGTACTGGAACCGCTACCCCGGCGCCCGCTGCGACTCCGACAGTTACATCTACTGCTACACCTTCGACAAGAACCTGCTGCAGGAATGGGAGTGGTCCGAGCGCTACCCCGAGCAGGGCGAGATCCTGCGCTACCTGGAACACTGCGCCGACCGCTTTGACCTGAAGCCCGACATCCTCTTCGGCAAGCGCGTCACCGAGACCGTCTACGACGACAAGAAGAACCAGTGGACCGTGCGCACGGACAAGGGCGACGTCATCACGGCGCGTTATGTCATTGCCGCCGTGGGCAGCCTGTCGATGCTCAACCTCCCCGACTACAAGGGACTGGAGACCTTCAAGGGCAAGGCCTATCACACCAGCCGCTGGCCGCATGACGGCGTGGACTTCACCAACAAGCGCGTTGGCGTCATCGGCACGGGCGCGACGGCCGTCCAGGCCATTCCCGAAATCTCGCAGCAGGCAAGGCACCTGACGGTGTTCCAGAGAACACCCAACTATTGTGTGCCGGCGCGCAACGGCAAGGTCAATCCGGAGGTGACGAAGGCGCGCAAGGCCAGCTACGACCAGATCGTGCAGAACATCCGCGGATCCTTTTTCGGCTTCGAGCTGAACTTCATTCCCAAGTCGGTGCTGCAGACCACGCCCGAAGAGCGCGAGGCCGAGTTCGACCGCATGTGGGGCAACGGCGGCTTTGACTTCTGGCTCTCCAACTACCAGGACATGCTCTTCAGCAAGGAAGCCAACGACATCATTGCCGACTACCTCAAGCGCAAGATCCGCGCGACCGTCAAGGACCCGGAGGTCGCCGAGAAGCTGATTCCCAAGACCTACGCCTACGGCACCAAGCGCCAGCCGCTGGACACCAACTACTTCGAGACCTTCAACAAGCCCACGGTGACGCTGGTCGATGCCAGCACCGACGGGCCCATCGAGGAGATCACGCCCAGGGGCATCCGTGCCGGCGGCAAGGAGCATGAGCTCGACATCATCGTGTTCGCCACGGGCTTCGATGCCTTGACCGGATCGCTGAAGCAGCTCGGCATCCGGGGCCGCGGGGGCCGCGCGCTCGCCGACGAATGGAAGGACGGTCCGCAGGCCTACCTGGGCCTGATGGTGGCGGGCTTTCCGAACCTGTTCACCATCACGGGGCCGCAGAGCCCTTCCGCGCTGTCGAACATGCCGGTGTCCATCGAGCAACACGTCGAGTGGGTCACCGATTGCATCGACCACATGCGAAGGAACAAGCTGACCGTCATCGAAGCGACGCCGCAGGCGCAGCAGCAATGGGTCGGGCACGTGAACGAAATCGTGAACATGACGCTGATGCCCGGCGCCAACTCCTGGTACATGGGCGCCAATATCCCCGGAAAGCCGCGCCGCTTCCTGCCCTACCTGGGGCCGGAAGGGGTGGGCGGGTATCGCAGGAAATGCGATGAAGTCGCCGCCAAGGGGTACGAAGGATTCTCACTGTCCGCGTGACCCAAGCACCATTCAAACCAGCACTGGAGACAGCATGATCACCAACAGCTACTACTCGCAAGAAGGCCACGGCCCCTATGAACTGCACGACATCGGCGACCTCGACCTCGAAGAAGGCGGTGTGCTGCGCGGCTGCAAGCTGGCCGTCGCCACGCACGGCAAGCTGAACGCCGCCAAAGACAACGCGATCCTCATGCCCACCTGGTACTCGGGCACCAGCAAGCTGCTGGAGCAGGTCTACATCGGCAACACGCACGCACTCGATCCCGACAAGTACTTCATCGTGGTGGTGAACCAGATTGGCAGCGGCTTGTCGAGTTCGCCGCACAACACGCCGGGGCGCGACGGCATGGCCAATTTTCCCAAGGTGCGCATCGGCGATGACGTGCGGGCTCAGCACCGGCTGCTGACGGAAAAATTCGGCATCCAGAGCCTTGCGTTGGTGGTGGGCGGCTCGATGGGTGCGCAGCAGACCTATGAATGGGCGGTGCGCTATCCCGACATGGTCAAGCGTGCCGCTCCCATCGCCGGCACCGCGAAGAACACCGAGCACGACTTCCTCTTTACCGAGACGCTGGTGGAAGCCATCACGTCCGACCCGGCCTTCAACGGCGGCGACTACGCGCAGTCCGCGGACGTGCACGCGGGCCTGAAGCGCCACGCCAAGATGTGGGCGGTGATGGGCTGGAGCACCGAGTTCTACAAGCAGGGACGCCCCGCCGCGCTGGGCTTCGCGTCGGTGCGCGAGTTCATCGACAACTTCATGACCGGCTACTTTGCGCCGATGGATCCCAACGACCTGCTGTGCATGGCCTGGAAATGGCAGCGCGGCGACGTGAGCCGCCTGACCGGCGGCGACCTGAAGGAAGCGCTGGGCCGCATCAAGGCCAAGACTTTTGTCATGCCGATCAGCGAAGACATGTTCTTTCCCCCGCGCGACTGCGAGGCAGAGCAGAAGATGATTCCGGGAAGCCAGTTCCGGCCGATCCGGAGCATCGATGGGCACCTGGGATTGTTCGGCGCGGATCCGGAATGCACGGCGCAGATTGATGCGACGTTGAAGGAGTTGCTTGCGATCAAGGTGTGATGGCCTCGGTCTTCATTCCTTCGGTATTCGTCCCTTCGGTATTCATCCCCTCTCCCTCCGGGAGAGGGTCAGGGTGAGGGGCGCCGGGCCTATCCACCGCCCCACGCGTTCAAAGGCCCGGAGCCCTCACCCCTGCCCTCTCCCGGAGGGAGAGGGAGAAACTCATCACGGCGCTCTGAAGCGCTCAAGGATGCTGGTCGTTGGAAAGCCATCCGCCGGCATGCCCACGCTGCGCTGATAGTTGCGAATGGCATTGCGCGTCGCCGGGCCCATCACGCCATCGGGCGTGCCGCTGGCAAAGCCCCGCTGGTTCAACGCCGTCTGCAGTTCCATCAGTTCGCTGCGCGTGAGCGGCTTCAGGTCACGCGGCCACGACGCCTGTACACCGGGCCCACCTGCAATCTGTTGCGCCAGCAAGGCCACCGCAAGCGCGTAGTTCGTCGAGTTGTTGTAGCGCAGGATGACACGGAAGTTCTGGCCGGTCAGGAAGGCCGGGCCGCGTGCACCGGCAGGCAGCAGGATCGAGGCGTCCGCGAGTTCCGGCAAGGGCTGTCCGTTCATCGTGCGCACGCCCTCGGCGGCCCACTGCGAAGAGGTTTGACGCAAGGCGTCGTCCGCACGCGAAAGGTCAAAGCCGGCCGGCAACTGCACTTCGACGCCCCAGGGCTGTCCGGCACGCCAGCCCGCTCGCGCCAGGAAGTTCGCCGTGGAGGCCGTGACGTCCGCCATGCTGGCCCAGATGTCGCGGCGGCCATCGCCATCCGCATCCACTGCGTAGGCGAGGAAGTTCGACGGCATGAACTGGGTCTGGCCCATGGCGCCTGCCCACGAGCCGATCATGTGGTCGTGGTCGATGTCGCCCTTGTCGATGATTTTCAGCGCGGCCAGCAGCTCGCGCCGGGCCCAGTCTTCACGGCGGCCGTCGAAGGCAAGGGTTGCCAGCGCATCGATGGTCGGCGTGTTGCCGTAGTTGCCGCCGTAGTTGCTTTCCATGCCCCAGATGGCGACGACGATCGCCGGCGGCACGCCGTAGCGCGCGGCCGCAGCGTCGGTTTCGGCACGGTATTGCGCAAGCTTCTCCTGGCCCGCTGCAATGCGTTGTGACGAAACGGTGTTGTCGAGGTAGTCCCACACCGGGCGCGTGAACTCCGGTTGCGCACGGTCGAGTTCAATGACGCGCGGCAGGTATTGAACGTTGCTGAAAGCCTTGTCGAGCGCCGCTTCGCTGATGCCCTCGCTGCGCGCGGAGGCGCGGAAGGCCGCGACCCATTGTGCGAAGGCCTGTTGGCGCCCCGCATCCTGGGTGCCGGCAGGCACCGGAGTCGCCGTCGATGTCCGGGGAGCCGTGGTTGGCACGCCCGGCTTTGAAGGCTCGGTCGGCGGTGCAGAGGCGCAACCCGCCACAAGCGCGGCGGCCAGTGCACAGAGGGCCGAGATGTGGAGGCGCGGCTGTCGCAGCCGGAAAGAAGATCCAGTTTGTCGATGCATGCCGCCCATTGTCGGCCTGCTGCGATGCTCCCTCCACTCGCGGGCCTCTGCGCGTGCGGTCAAGCGAACGGAATCGACAAACTACATCGCCAACATCTCGCGCTTGGCGATCACTTGCCTCGCCCAGTCCCGATGCACCACGGCCTCGTACATCGTGCCGTCGTGCTTGAAAACGGCAGGGCAATCGGGCTCCATCAACCTGCGCGCGGCGAACAATTCGCTGGCGCTGACGTGAAAGGCGGCTTCGATCGTTGCGATCTGCGCGGGGTGGATGGCGGTCTTGCCGCAAAAGCCGAAAGCCACGTCGCGCTTGGCCTCTTGAGCCAGCAGGTGTTCGTCTTCGATGAAGTCGAAGACGGGTGCGGTCAGCGCAAATCCCAGCGGCTTGAAGGTGAGGATCAACTGCGACAGCAAGCTGCCCAGCGGCGTGTCGTACAGGGTGATTCCACGCGTGCGGCGCAAACCGAGCAAGCGCAGCAAGTCGCTCCCGCCCACCCGCAACGCCAATATGCGCGCCTTCCATTCGTCGCGGCTCAGCGCCAGCGAAAGTTCGCGCATGGCGTCCTGGTTGAACACCTCGAATGTTTCCAGCGTTGGCATCAGCCAGAAATTCTTGCCATGGAGCAACGCGTGGTATTCGGGCAGAACATCGAGAGTGAATTTCGGCAGCACAAAGCCGTGCAGCTTTTCGACGCCCGGCATCGCCAGGACGCGCGCCATCACCGCCGGATTTCGCACGCGCACGAAGCGCAGCAAATTGCGCCGCATGACAGCCGGGTCCAGCACCCGAAGCGCAGCAGCCAGATTGGCCAGCGCGCTTTCCAGTTCGCCATCGGACACAGCATCCTCCGTGCAGGCGATGACCGAGCGCAAGGCCGGTATCTCGCTGCCGGACAACACCGCAGCCAACTTGGATCGGGTCGCCGGCACATAAAGCGATGCTCCCAAATGCAGCGCGCAGGCAGTGGCAGGTTTCATAAAAGGGAACTCAGTCTTCAGTCAATGTTTTGATAACGGCCACTGCATGCACCGGCAGTGTCGGGTCCACCTCGATGGGCACATCGGCCGATTGCGCCAACCACACCAGATGCGCCGTGGCGGGCGCGGCGCGATCGCGCAACAGCAGCATCCGAGGCACACGGCGCAAGAGAACACGGGTGGCTTCGCCGATGCCCGGCTTGATCAGGTTGACGTTGGCAATGTCGTAGTTGCGGGCAAGCTGGTCGAGCAGGGCTTGCGACTGCTGCCGGAGTCGATTTGGCTCATGCACGCGCAATGGTTGTGCCAAGTGAAGAGACGCGTTGGCGTGCACGGCTTGCGCAATGCGGTCAACGAACCACTGAGACCGGTCCTGCGCCTGCCACTGCGTGTACAGCAGGCAGCCATGAAAATCTTTGGGTCCAATGTGCTCGTTGAGAATCGAGCGACTCACCAGGCCAGACACCGTCGAATTGAGCACGGCAGAAGGAATGAGGTAGTCATCGGACGACCCAGCAGCCCAGGCCTGCCCGGCCAGATCGCACAGCACGAACAATTGCGCGGGAATGTTCAGTTGACGGCTGGCGTTGAATGCCTCCAGCGAACGCACCAGCTCGCGCGCAATGGCGCCTTTGCCGGTCCAGCCATCCACAAACACCAGCGACTCGGACGCATGCCTGGACAAGATGAAGTCGAGCGCCACGGGATCGACGCCGCGATCACGAATGATGGAGACGCAATAGTGAGGCGCGTCGATGCCGAAGTATCGGGCCAGCGTGCGCCGCAACAGCACACCCACCGGCGTGCCGGCGCGGGCAAAGGACACCAGCGTGATGCCCTTGCCACGGGCGCCAACGATGTGCCGCGCGAGCAGCATGACATCGCGCGCCATGCTCGCAGCGTTCATTTCCACGGCCTGCTCGAACAGCGAAAAATAATGTGGCGACGGCAACTGCTCGCGGCCGATCACTTCGCTGTAGTGGCGTTGCCCTGTTTGAATCAGGCGCTCCTTTTCCGCGGTGTCCGAGATCGGCGCCAACGTGAGGGGCTTCAGCAGAAAGCGCACGTCATCCGCCAGATAGCTGCCATGCAGCGGCACGCGGTCATCCAGCATGGCCAATCCCTCCCCTGCCTGCCAGCCGATGCCCCAGTTGGGTACCGCCAGGCGTCAGGCCGTAGTCGCACAGGGCCATGAAATCGGCGTCGCTGTAGCTGTCTCCAAAGCCGACGGTCACGATGGCGCCATGCTCCTGACGCAAGCGGGCCAACAGGAATTCCAGGGCTTGAGCCTTGTCCAGCCCGGGGGGCAGCAATGCGAGGTTGTTGTCGTTCTGGTGGGCGCGATAGCCGGGGTGTGCCGCCAACCACGGTTGCAGCACCTCGACCTTGAGTTGCGTCAACGCATGGACGTCATGGTCGCGGTGTTTGGCGACCACGTATTGCGCCAGTCCGCCTTCGCGCACCACGCGCGCCCAGGCGTTCAATCCGCGTGCTTCGATCCCTCTTTGCAAGACCGTGCAGGCGTCCTCCAATTGAGGTTCGGCCGGCGCCAACACTTGCGCCATGTGGGCAGCCCATTGCGCGTCTTCGCGGCCATCGGCGTCGAGCAGCACACCACCAAAGCTCACGATGGCAGGCCCCGGGAACGACATCAAGACACGGCGATAGGCTTCCACGCTGCGAGCGGTCACCGGCACCAACCGGGCATCGCGCATCAACCAGTTCAAGAATGCACGCTGGCGGTCATTGCTGTACGAAATGACGTCGCCGTTCTTCAGCAAGGCGGCGGGCTGCGAGTCGGCGGTGAGCGCACGTTTGCGCACGCTGCAAAACAGCGTGTCGTCCAGGTCGCTGAACACGAACAAGGGCAGATGGCGCGCATCCTTCATGCGTCAATCCCCCGGTTGAAGGCGATGCCGCGTGCGCCGAGAAGCTGCAAGCTGGTGGCGAGGCTGCCGTCGTCGGCACCCTCAGGGCATTCATGGCACAGCAGCACGGCGCCGTAATCGTCGGCCTTGAAGTTGTAGAGCGCGTTGGGGATGCCTTCGCCATAGAGATCCGGCAAGGGCTGACGCGAGCCGATGCTGGCGCCCATCAGCACCGGTGAGCGCGTGGTGGACTGGATGCGAACGTCCAGGCCCGCCTCTTCCAGTGCAGTGCCCAGCACGTAGGCCGGATGCATGAACTCGCCGCTGCCCAACACGAGCACCGGTTTGTCGCGAGGCAGCGTTTCTGCCAACCCGTCAACCAGCGACTCCGGCAATGCCAGGAATGAATCACTCCCCAGACGTGCGCTTGCCGCGCTGTTGTACGCGCGACGGCACCCCATGTCCGCTTGGGCCGCAGGCGGCGGTGGCGCCTGAAAAAAACTCGCGTTGGGCGAGAAGTTGAACTGGCCTTCCACCAATGCGGGAAAGCTCACCTTCCTGGGCGTTGCACCCGCAACATCCAGAAGCGCCAGTTGCTCGCGAAAGCGGACCTGCCCCGCCTCGCCCATGAAGTTGCTGAGCGACACCGCGGCGATTTCTTCAAGCGCTGGATTCTGTGCGCCATAGGCGGCAATCAGGCTGAGGCAGGTGTCGCCCGTGCTCAGTTCATCGTCCACCAGCACCAACAGGCGGGCCCGCTTGAACATGCCTGCCCAATCCTCACGCTCGGGCACATGCAGGCGCAGGTTCTGCGCGTGGCTGTGACGCTCCAGAAAGGGCAGCATCTGGGCGCCGGACAACGGATAGCGGGTGGTCTGTACATAAAGCGCACTCCCCTGCCCGAATCGCTCCAGGTACTGTTCGAACACGCCTTGCCCCAAGCCGGTCGCCGTTTCGGCAAGGCCAATGAACAAGGCAGGCGCATCGCCTGGTGCAGCCAGCTTGGTTGCCAGCGCGAAGTGCGCGGCGCGCATCACGGACGGCTTGCAGGGCCAGTGCTTGCCCAACACCTTGCTGACGAACAGGAAGCCGCGCTTGGGGTTGTGGCGCGCAGCGAAGCCGCAGAGTTCGTGCAAGGGCCAGTCCGCACGGTCCAGGGAAATTTTCAGGCAGCCGGTCGGCAGTTCGACCTGCGCGCGCATCGCGTCTTCTTGCATGACGGCCTGCCCCTTATCCCGCATGGTCCGTCGGCAGGCTGATGGCCACGCCGATCTCGGTCACGCGCTGGCCCAGGCGGGCCGGGGGAATGGCAAGCCCGGCGTAGCCATCCACAAAGCCGCGCAAGGCCAGGTACGGCAAGTTGATGCCGGACAGGCAACTCATGGCGATGCCACCGGAGGCTCGCGGGTTGATTTCCAGCAGCCTGGGCATGCCCTGGGCGTCTTCCTTGAACTGCACGTTGATCATGCCGTTCAGGCCGAAACGCTCGATCAGGCATTGCGCGTATCGCAGCAAGAGCGGGTTGTCGTCCAGCAATTGGGTGTTGCTGAGAATGGCTTTTTTCCTGACGACGCCCGCCACCCAATGACCCTGGTCCGCAACGCAGTCCACGCTGAATTCGTGGCCCGGCAAATACTCCAGCACTTGCTGCGCAGCGCAAGTGCCGTCTTCGGCGACCGACTTCCGCATCCATTCGTCGAGTGACAAGCCGCGCAATGGCCTGCGCGTGTCGTCGGGGTGCATCAGCCGGTAGAAGCCCTTTCCGTACACCGACACGGTGGGCTTGATGCAGGCGCGGTGGCCTTGCGCCCATATCGATTCCACCGCTTCAGCGAGTTGGCCGGGGTGGTGCAGGTCCACGGAACTTGCCAGGAAATGCTGATCTGCCAACTGCCCATACACCCATGATTTGTCATGCAGCTTGGGCAGCGTTTCGGCATGGGCCGGCGCCAGCAGGCGAATGCCGTGAGCGGCAAACATGTCACCTGCACGCACCAGTGCGGCCGTTTCGTGGCCGGGAACGATGACATCGATCTTTTGCCGGACAGCGAAATCCAGGCACCAGTCGCGATACGCGTCAGCATCCAGGTCCAGGTCGGCGGGTTCCACCTGCCATTCGTCGGCGGCCGCATAGCCCGT
This sequence comes from Variovorax brevis, assembly GCF_030317105.1. Taxonomy (GTDB): domain Bacteria; phylum Pseudomonadota; class Gammaproteobacteria; order Burkholderiales; family Burkholderiaceae_C; genus Variovorax; species Variovorax brevis. The sequence goes on along the minus strand of NZ_JASZYG010000007.1, from coordinate 410,993 downwards.
GAAAAAGGCTTGCTTGTGGGTACAGATCAGCGTGAATTGCCGGGCCGCATCGGCCTCGCGAATCAGGGACAACACACGGTAGGCAAGGGCAAAGGGGCGGTTAAACCAGATACGCATCGGCAATTTCAGCAAGGACAAGAAGGCGTCTTCAATGGGCGCGCTGTCGCAAGAATGCTGGCATCGTGGCTGCCTTGCGTCTGCTCATGCAGGTCGCGATGTAACGCACGGGCCCATCGCGTTTGCAAACTGCAAAGCATTCGCGAACATTGAGGCCAAAAACTTTTGGCAAGCGGGCTGAAGACGCGGTGAGAAGACTCAGCGATCGACTCGGGGAACCAGGCGCACTGACGGCGCCAAGTCGTGGTGTGGGTGCGCCAGAAAGGCACCCGTTTGAAGTCGGCCGTGCGCTGCACAGCGCAGATTTCCAAGCCGAACGCGTTCAATACCGATGAAGGCTTGCACGATTTGTCTCCCCCTGAATTTTTTATGTGAGCGCCGAGCGCGCTCGCTCAAAGCTTACTACGTTCGTCTTACTTCGCTCTTGGTAATCGCCCCAAGGGATGGGCGCTCGGGATGTTTCGGTACCGATGGCCCGACAGGGCTGTTGCCCGTCAGACCCGTCAGGCGCGTGCCCGTCGCGCGAGCCAGAGATGCAGCAACACCAGCAAGGCGAACAGGCTCATGGCCGCGGCCGCCAGCGAGGCATGAATGCCGATCGCGCTGCCGCCCAACCCCACCGTGACGCCGGCAAAGGCCCGCAGCCCGAGCGCCGACATGTTGAACAGGCCGATCACCCGCCCGCGCGATGCGGCCGGCGCATTGAGCTGCACCAGCGTCTGCGCCATCGCACTGAAAGACAGCTCGAACACGCCGGCCGCAAACAGCAACAGCAACGCCACCGGATAGGCCGTGGTCATGGCGAAGCCGGCAAGCGCCAGGCACCAGAGCATGCACAGCCCCAGCGCCGTGGAAGGCGCGGCGCGCAGCAGGCCGCCGCGGCTTTCCATCAACAGGCCGGCCATCAGTGCGCCGGCTGCGTCGGCGGCCAGCAGCATGCTGTAGGTCGTGCCGGGGTCGCCGTGGCCCAGGTCGCGGGCAAAGCCGGGCATGAGCGCCTGGTAGCTGTTGGCCACGAAGAAAGACGCCATCCCGGCCAGCAGGATCATCGAAGCCAGCACGCGGTTGGAGCGCACTTCCACGATCGTCTGGACGATGTCCGCCAGCCCGCGAACCGCACGCGCCGGCGCCGCGGCCACGGCCCGAAAACGCGGCCCGTACGGCGCGCGCCACAACCAGAGGAAGGCCGGCAGGAAGAACAGCGTGTTGAGCAGCAAGCCGTAGCGCGGCCCGATGGTCAGCATGATGGCGCCGCCCACGGCAGGGCCGACCAGCACACCGAGATAGCGCGCCGTTGCGAGCAGACGCACGCCGCTGGGCAGGTCCGCCGGCGGCACCACGTCATGCAGCAACAATTGCGTGGCACCCTGCCACAGCACGCCGGCACAGCCGTGGATGACCAAGAGCACCATCGCGTGCCACATCTGCAGCGAATCGGTGATGAAGAAAAAGGCCCATCCCGCCGAGGCGATCATGAACAGCGCCATGCCGCACTGGATGAGCCGACGCGGATCGACCCGGTCGGCCAGCGCGCCCACCGGCACCGAGAACAGCAGGAAAGGCAGCCAGTGCGACACCACCGCAAAGCCGCCGAGCGCGGGCGACTGGAACTTCTGGAACGCCATCCAGTAGCTGATGACGTGCTCGACGTTGTCGGCCATCATCGCCAGCAGATAAGTGCCGGCGAGGGCCAAGTAACCGCGATGGCGCAGGGCTGCGAAGGATGGAGCGGAAGCTGCGGTGGTTGTTCGCGTGGTGGGCATCCTGAACGGATTGTGCCGTCACGCTTTCAGCTTTTGCTTACTTCGTCGAAGCGAGCGCCGGCACCTCCCATTGCACGGACGCGGCATCAGCCGGCGCCACAAGAACAAACGCCGTGGCAGATGCGATGGCAAGACTTGCTACAAGTAGGTATTGGCTCATGGGGACATGGTTCCATGGCAAGGTGTATGGGCATGTAAGCCAGCAACCAATGGCACTGACATCCGCCGCCAGCATAGGCGAAGGTGCCCCCTGTGGGATCCACTATTTGGAAAGCAAAAGTGCTATCCGTTTACGTCGATGGCTCGGCCGAACGGTGAGTTGCGGCGACCTGACCCGTCGACTGGCCGATGTCAGCCGGCGCGGCCCGGGTCTGGATAGAGGAGCGCCAACGCCTGTCGGTTGAACGGTTTCCATTGGCCTTCGGGCTGCGCGAGCCGATCGGCCAGGGCATAGAGCACCGCGGGGTGCACGCCGAGGCCGATGTGGCTGGCGATGACCTCGATGTTCTCCGACTGCGGCCCGATTTTCTCGATGCTGCTGCGCCAGGCGACGATGCCGTCGGAGCGACTGAAGATCGAGGTGGTGGGCACGGGAGGTGTCGGGCTCACGTGCTGCCTGCGCCTGGCGTCATCGGACTTCTGGCCGCTCACCCATTCATACAGGCGCCACGCGTTGGTGGCCCGGGGGTGACCGACAAAAGGGCTGCCCAGCGTGATGACGTTGCGCACCAGTTCCGGATGCCTGGATGCGAGCAGGCGGGCATACACGCCTCCCAAGCTCCAGCCCACCAAGCTCACCTTCGCGCCGCTGTCATCGTGCAGCCGGCGCAATGCGCTGGACATGCCCTGTTCCACGCCCTTGCGCGGTCCCAGGTTGCGGCCCAGGCCCCAACCGTGCGCGTCGTAACCGCGACTCTTGAGATAGCGGCGCAGCAGCCCGGTCGACGCATCGCCCGCGGCAAGTCCGGGGAGCACCAGGACTGGATGCCCGTCGCCGCGCGGCGCCAATTGCAACAACGGCCAGGCGGCAATGCCTGCGCCCAGTTCCCAGAGCGCGCGCCATTCGGCCAGCAGGAGCAGACGCGAGGGCGGCGCGAGCTTGTCGCCCTCCGCATCGTGCGTGGTCGCGGAAGCCATCACGGTGCTGCCTTGCCTTGATTACCGCTCGGGCGGGCGGTGCGCTTGGCAGTGGTGGTGGTGCCTGTGGCGCGTACGCGCCCGGTCGGGCTTTTCGCCGTCTTGGCTGTGGGCTTGGCCGCGGGCTTGGCGACCGTCTTGAGGACAGGCTTGGCAGGTGTCTTGGCGGATGTCTTGGCGCCAGTCTTGGCGGGTGTATCGGCGACTGTTTTGGCCACGGGGGATGCCACTGCCTTTGCCACACGCTTGCGCGGCGCCGCCTTCTTGCGCGCGACCACGGGCTCTTCCCGCACCTGCGCAACAACGGAACCGGCCGTCTCCGCAGGCGCGGCCTCCGCCGCATGCGCGCCACCGGCCAACCCCAGCAGCAGCTTGTGCTCCGCCAGCAGGTGGTCTCCGATCTCCGTGATGTCGGGCACCGCACGTCGGCAGGCGATCAGGCCGTAGTCCATCCGGCCGTTGTAGCTCTGCACCGTGACGTTGAGCGCCGTGCCGTGGCTGGCGATGGACACCGGGTAATAGCAGGTGACCATCGCACCCGCGAAATACATCGGAAACGGCGCGCCCGCCACATTGGAGATGGCGACATTGGCCACCGCCGGCATCAGCTTCACGATGTTCGACCGGCCAAAGGCCGACGCGGCGCCAGACATCAACCATGGCGCCCCGAACATGGGGAAGTCGTCCGGTATGGCCGCCTTGAACTTGCTCATGGTCGACTTCGCGCGGGTCGACGACGCATTGATCGCCTTGAGGCGTTCCACCGGATCCTTGATGTCGGTCGCCAGGCCCACCAGGATCATGCTCGCCTGGTTGTTGGCGGTCTCGTCGCCCGCTTCGCGAAGGCTCACCGGCACGCCGGCCACCAGCGGCTTGTCGGGCAGGTCGTTGGTGTCCTTCAGGTAGTGGCGCAGCGCGCCGGCCACCGTGGCCATCACGACGTCGTTCAGGGTCACGCCGAAGTGCTTTGCAATCTGCTTGGTTTCCGCCAGCGGGATCGTGCGGCCCGCAAAGCTGCGCTGGTTCGTGATCGGCACGTTGAACACCGTCTTGGGCGCCAGCAGGTTGAACTTCGCGGGCGCCTTCGACAAAAGTGTTTCCACAGCCTTCTCGTCCGGCCGCGCGAGACTGCCGATGGCCTTGGCAACCGCCGGCACCATCTTGAACAGCTTGACGTATTGCTGCGCCGTGTTGCGCATCGCGGCAGCGGCGAGTTCTGCCATGCCGAGCTGGTATTTGTTGGTGCGCGGACGCGCCCGCGGCGGATGGACGACGCGGCCTGTCGCTTCCCGGTCGAAGATGGCCTTGCCCACGGCCACGCCCGCTTGACCGTCGATGCCTGCGTGATGCACCTTGGTGTAGAGGGCGACCTGGCCGCTCTGCAGGCCATCGATGATGAAGAATTCCCACAGCGGCCGGCTGCGGTCGAGCAGGGTCGAATGCAAGCGCGCCACGTACTGTTGAAGCTGGCGATTGGTGCCGGGCCTGGGCAGCGTGATGTGGCGCACGTGGTAGTCGAGGTCCAGCTCTTCTTCGTCGACCCACACGGGGTTCGACAGCTCGAAGGGCATCAGCGCGAGCTTGCGCGTGAACACGTCGGCCAGGTGGACGCGCTGGCCCAGGAAGGCCTTGGCATCCTCGTAGAAGTCGCCCTCGTAGCCTTCGGGCAGGTCGAGCACGTTGAGCGAGCCCACGTGCATCGGCATTTCGGGTGTTTCGAGATGCAGGAAGGTTGCGTCGAGCCCGCTCAGGTGGTCCATGGTTTGTCTCCAGGTGTTGTGTCGCGCATTCGCACTGGGTGCCTTCGGCAAGCCGGATGATAGGGGCGCGCAGGGCGCAGTGTGCGTCGCGGTCGCGACGTGCACAACCGCAAGCCGAAGCCGCCCGCGTCGCCAATGCGTCAGCGCCATGTTGCGACCCATCGCTCACCGGCTCTTGTCCCACGGCTTAGGCCAATAAGCCGCCAGTGAGCCCACGCTATGCCTTCAAGTGGATGGTCTGCGCGGGCACGCAGGACTACAAAGCTTCTGCGAACACGTCAGGCGCAATGCCGACGAACAAGCAAATTCATCAAGGAGGCCATCATGACCACACAAACACCCCTCGTCTCGGGGCTGGGCGGCGCCATTGGGTGCAGCTTTCGCAGTCCGCAAAATCAACTCGTTTTCGTGGAGTACGCCGGCAAGCTCTCGCGGCTGAACCTGCTGCCCTCGGCCACCATCGTGTCGCAGGGCACGACGGTGCTGAAGGGCACTTTCACGTTCGACCTGGACACGGGGGTCCAGGGCGGCACGGGTTCGGCTTACGACATCTGGTGGGAGCAGATGACCACCACCGCGCGGCAGATGGCCGTGCGCAACACCGCGCGCATCGTCAACCTCGGCGTGGTCAGCTTCACCGGCGTCACGGCCAGCGCGCTGCAGACGCTCACCTACGGCACCGCGCCCATTCCGGGCAACAACGACGCCACCAACAAGCTGGTGAATGGCGACGTGTTCTGCGTGCGCACGAGCCTGGGAAACTTCGCCAAGGTCAAGGTCGTAAGCTACGGCTACGACATGACGATCCAGTGGATCACCTACAAGCCGAGCCCGGCGTATGCGGTGATCGGCACGGGCTACACCAATCCCGAAGACGTCAAGGTCAGCATCGACAACCTGCACGCCTACGTTACCGAGCGCACGGGCACCCTGCTGCGCGTGACGTTGACCAGCGCCAACCGCGCATCGGCCACGGTGGTGACGACGGGCATGAGCGCGCCGCAGCAGATCTTCCTGGATGAAGCGCACGGCGTGGCCTATGTCATCGAATACGCCTCGCCGGGCCATCTGTGGCGCGTCAACCTCGGCACCGGGGCGCGCACGGCCGTGGTGTCGAATCTCGAGAACGGCGTGGGTGTCGTGCTCAGCGCCGACCTGCAGTTCGCCTATGTGAGCGAGCAGACCGCCGGACCCGACCAGGGCCGTGTGAGCCGCATCCAGATCAGCGACGGCGCCACGACGAAGATCGCGACGGGACTCGTCGCGCCCTTCCACCTGACCTGGTCCGACGCTTCGCAAAACACGCTGCTGGTGGCCGAGCGCGACCCGGCCAATCGCATCACCAGCATCGGTGTCAACGGCGGCACGGCGCTGGTGGTGGGGGGCGTGCCCGCACGGCCGTCGTCGGTGGCGATGATCTCGTCGAGCCGCATGCTGGTGTGCAGCGACCAAGTCGTCGAGAAGGTCGATTTCGTGCTCTTCCAGCCGGCGGGACCGCTCTTGATGGGCATCGGCTTCATTCCCTTCGACAAGGTGCAGGCCAGCGGGCTGGCGACCACCGACCCGGGCTACTTCTACCCCGTGACCAACGTGCCTTTTGGCGGCACCCTGCCGTTGATGATCAACTTCCAGCGCGCGGCCAACAACGGGGCCAAGTTCTACCGCGTGCGCATCGACGGCGTGCTGCGCGCGGACACCTGGACCGACTACAAGTGGAACGGCACGACCTACGTGTTGCAGACCATCGGTCCGGTGAGCGTGGGCGGCAATCCGAACTTCTATCCGGTGCATCCGATCGCGGAGCTCTTCTTGTGGATGAATCCGTCGCTGGGCATGCTGGCCGACTCGACCACGCTCTCCAACGGGCTGCACACGATCACGATCGACTTCACCACCAGTGCGGGCGCGGTGATCGAAAGCAGCACGCCGCTCACGATCATGGTCAACAACCAGTCGTGCACGGCCTCGCTGTCAGCGCCCACCATTGGCGGCGTGGGTGCCGACAATGTTTGCGGACTGCTGCACTACGGCGTCGCGTCGAACCCGAATCCGGTGACGATGGCGTTGTCGGCCACGCATCCGGCCAACTATGCGAACTGGTCGTTCTCGCTCATCAAGGGCGTGAATCAGGTGCTGAGCACGGGCGGGGCCGTGCCTGCGCCGGCCGCGCCTGTGACGGCGCCGGTCGCGACGCTGCTGGGCGCGTGCACGGTGGCGGGCTTTGCGGAGTATCTGTACGTGGCGACGACCATCAACAACGGATGGGGTCGACAGGGGCAGTACGACGCGTCGGCGGCGTTGGCTTTTGTGTTGGCGGCTTGAGGTCTGTGGCTGGGGCATCCGGACGGTTGGGATCCCAGCTGGCGGTTGAAGGGCAAGCGTCGGTCGTTGTTGGCTGCGTTTGCGCGCGACGCAAAGGCATCTGAGGGTCCGTTGTTTGCTGAGTTCGCGCCGGACGCAAAGGCACCTGCGGACCCGGCGTAACGCGCCACTGCAGCGGTCGGTGCTGCGCACCGACTTCCCTCCGATGCTCGCGCGACCAGCCTGCCGCGGAACTCGCGACGTTCACTGCGTTCACTGAGCTCGGACAGCCGCGGCAAGTCAGATCACGAAGCACGCGTGTCCTTCGGCACGCGTGCAGGCCGGTCGCGCTGCGCTTCTCGGCGCTGCAGAGGCGCGTTACGCCGGGCCCGCAGGCGCCTTTGCTCTGGAAACGGTGTGGGGTGCGACGCCCGCACCGAGCGCCGCAACGGCCGTGGCGACGCGGTGTCCGCTCCCCCCTTCTTTGAACACGCACGACGTATCTCGCCGCGGCAGGTGGTCTGCGGCGCGGGCGATTTCCGGGGCGATGAGGAGCGCAGGGCGCGGGGCGGCGCGTGCCGAAGGACACGCGCTTCGTAAACTGACTCGGTGCAGCTGTTTGAACGGAGCGCGCCGAAGGCGCGCGCAGTGAGTTCTGCACCGCGCCCCGCGACCGAGCACCGCAGTGCAGTCGATGCGCAGCATCGACCGCCCCGGTATGAGCCCGCGCCGCAGACCACCTGCCGCGGCGCCCCCCCCGCGAAAACCTGTCAGGTTGCAGCCCCCTCCACATTGGTAGAGACTGCAAGCTCACCGACCAGGACAACAAGCATGCGCAACGGAATCTACGAAGCCCATTTCACGACCGATCAAGGGATCCTGGGGACGGGCGCTGTGTTGATCAGCAATGGCACCGTGTTCGGCGCCGACGCGCTTCAATTCTTCAAAGGGCAAATCCACCAGAGCGGAACAGAACTCTCGGTGACCATGGATCTCACCCGACACAGCCTCATCGACGAATCCGCCTTCGGCACCGACCCGGTCGTGCACCTGGAGTGGCATGGCGAGGCCGTGGGCGACATTGCATTCAAGCTGAGTTGCAAGCCCAAAGGTGTCAACGTCGCGATCTACGTGTCAGGCCAATTGCTCAAGGCGCACGACTGAGCACTCAGGCAAACACATCCGACACATAGCGCCCACGCTCGTGCTCCATGCGATCGGCCCACGCCTGGGCGGTCGCGTCGTCGCATTGCGTGGCGCCCTGGTACATGCGGATGAAGGTCTCCCTGACGGCTGGCGCCATGTGCTTGCCGTCGCCGCAAACATAGAACTGCGCGCCTTCGAGGAACAGGGCCCGCACGTCGTCCTGGTCGCGCCAGACCCGGTGCTGCACGAACTTGACGTCGCCATCCGGCCGGTCCGTGAAGGCAGGCCGCATCTCGACCACGCCGGCGGCCTCCCAGCCGGCGAACTGATCGCGATAGAGGTAATCCACCTGCGGATCGTTCACACCGAAGAACAGCAGCGCGCGACCCACCTCGCGGCCCGCGGCTTTTTGCGCGGCACGCTCCTGCAGGAAGCCGCGAAACGGCGCCACGCCGGTGCCGGCGCACACCATCACGATCGGCGTGCGCGGATCCGCCGGCAGATGGAAACCGGTCTGCGAAGGCCGCACCGCCACCGAGACACGGTCGCCCGCTTCGAGCCGCGCCAGGTAGGAAGACGCGACACCCTCGAAAGTGCCCTGCCCCGACAACGCCGGCGCATCGACCACCGCGATCGTCAGGCTGGCCTCCGCCTCGTTGGCCAGCGGCGATGACGAGATCGAATACTGCCGCGGCCGCAGCGAAGGCAGCATGCCCAGGAAGCGCGCAAAGCTGATGTCGCAGGACTGCGCACGCTCCAGCAGGTCGAGCACGCTGACCCGCCGGCCCAACACTTCCTTTTCATAAGTCTCCTCGGTGGCGAGCCGCTCCAGTTCCTTGCGCTCAGGCGGACACGGCGTGGCCTGCGCCAACTGGCCGACCTGCGCGCGCGTGGCCGGCTGGGCCAGCTCCACATAACCCGACAGCACTTCATAGGCCGTGATCGGATAGTCGCCCGGCAGCGACGTCGCCGCGCCGGCCTGCCGATGGATGACGATCTGCGTGTCGCTGGACAGGCCGAAGCGCGTCAGCGCCCGCGCCACGCTGGCCTCGGGGTTGCGCGCCAGCACGGCGAGGTAGTCGCCGGCGCGGTAGTTCATGCCTTGCGGCAGCGCGATCTGCAGGTGCCGCTTGGAACGCGCGCCGGGGTGCGCCATGTTCACCAGTTCGCGGTTCTCGACGACGACGCCCTGTTCGAGTTCATTGAGCTGCAGCGCCTTCTCGCGGGCCGACTTGAGCACCTCCACCTCGAAGGTGGGCGCGGGCGCCTTGTCGGCCACTTCGCGGCCCAGCGCCTGGCCCACGTCCTCCCAAAGCGTCTCGTACCAGCTGTCGAACGCACCGAAGAAATCACCGCCCGCATCCGCCTCGCCGCGCGGCCGGAACCGCGCGGCGCCCGCTGCGGCCAAGGCATCGTCCATGCGCCGGGGAATGGCCTGATAGGTACGCGCCCATTGGCGATTGCCGCAGCCGAACACGGCGAACTTGACGCCGGTCAACTCGCCCGCCGGGCGCGACTCGATCCACGACAGGAACTTGCGCGCGTTGTCCGGCGCCTGCCCTTCGTACGACGCGGTGACGACGATGACCGACATGCCCGGCGCCAGCGTGCCCGCCAGTTCATCCAGCGTGGCCACCGTCGCGGCATAGCCCTGCCGCGGCGCGTCGGCGGCGATGCGCCGCGCGAACATCTCGCTCGAACCCGTGTTGCTGCCGTAGAGCACGGCCAGCCGCGGCGCATCGGCCTGCAGTTGAACGGCCTCGGGCGCGTCCTTGACCAGCGCCTGCGTCACGGACGGAATCGCACTCTTCATCGCAAAGCTGTCGCCGCCGCGGCTGCGCGCGCGGATCATCAGGCCGTGCGGCTTGATGGTCAGCGTCTCGGCCACTTCGAGTTGATAGGACGGGTCGTCCAGCACGATGTCGAATCGCTGCAGCATCATCGCGATGACGAGTTGCGCCTCCTGCATGGCGAAGGGGCGGCCGATGCAGGCGCGGGTACCGTTGCCGAAGGGCTTCCAGGCGTTGGGCGGCAGCTTCTCGGCGTTTTCGGGCGCAAAGCGCTCGGGGCGGAATTCCTCGGCATCGTCGCCCCACACGGCCGGGTCGCGGTGCAAGGTGGGCGCCAGCACCAGCACGGTGTCGCGCGTCGTGAGCGGATAGCGTCCCCCGAGCACCGTGTCCGCCACCGGCTTCACGGAGAAAGCAGGCGCGGTGGGCCACAGGCGCAGCGACTCCATCAGGATCTGCTCGATGTAGCGCAGCCCGGCCAGGTCCTGTGCGCGCGGCATCTCCGAGCCCAGGACCTCGTCGACGACGGCCTGCGCGCGCAGCATCACCTCGGGGTTCTTCAGGAGCAGGTAGCAGGCGAAGGACAGCAGGCCGCTGGTCGTCTCGTGCCCCGCGATCAGGAAGGTGACGAGCTGGTAGCGGATGTTCTCGTCCGACAGCTTTTCGCCGGTGACCGGGTCCACGCCATTCATCATGACGTTGAGCAGGTCCTTGCGCTCTGCGCCTTTTGGATCGCTGCGCCGCTCGGTGATGAGCTGTTCCGCGATGCGTGCCATCAGCTTCTGGTCGGCCTCGTAGCGGCGCTTGGTGCCCACCATGAGGCCGGAGACCACGTTGGGCCTGCGCCCGCGCTGCCCCGCTTCCTCGAGCGCGTCGACCATGGCCGCGACGAAAGGATGCATCTCGTTCTGGTAGAAGCTGTTGAAGCGCACGTCGAACGCGCACAGCGCGATGGTGTCCAGCGTGAGCCGCGTCATGTTGTCCGCCACGTCGATGACGGCCGAAGCGCCGAAGCGCTCCCACTTCACGAACATCTGGTGCGCGATGTCGACCATGCGGTCGAACATGGAGCGCACGCCGAGCGGCCCAAAAGCGGGCATCAGCAACCGATGCGCCTTGGCCCAGTTCGGCTCGCTGTTGTAGGCGGTGAAAAGGCCGTCGCCGGCAAAGTCGCGGATTTCCTTGAGCGGGCCGCTGATGCGCTTGACGAAGCGCGTTTCATCGCAAAGCTCGTTGACCAGTTCCTGTGAACTGGCCACGTGCACGTCCTTGCCCGCCAGGGTGAGCTTGAAGAACGGCCCGTACTCCCTGGCCAGGCGCATCATGCTCTGGATGGGCGCTTTGGAGTCGATCTCTCCGAGGTTGCCGATCAGGGGCTTGACCGGCGGCTGCGGCGTGACGGAGGTGCTGGCTCGGGGCCTGGACTTCATGAACGGTCTCTCCATCAGAAGCGAAATGACGGGCTCGGATGCCCGGATCATGCACGCGATGGCCCCTGCCGGGACTTCGGGCTTTTGCTCTCCCCCAGCGCGGCCCAGGCTTTCAGGTCTGCATCGAATTCATGCCCGCTTTGCCCAAGTCGCACGCGAATGGCTCACGTCGGACTTGTGTCACTTCGTAATCGCTGCACCGCAACAGAAGTAATACTTATAGACTACGCAACTTCAGCTTCCGTTCATGTCCGCGAGCATGAACGCGTCGTCATCATCAAGCCGGGGGTGCTATGCACGTCGATGGTCTGGTCCATGCCCTGGCTGCCGCACCGGCAACTTGCTTTCGTTCCACCGCGCGAGCGTTCTTCACGGCGCTGGTCATGGTGCTCGCAGCCTGTGGCGGAGGCAGTTCCGGGCCGCTCTCGCCGCCAACCATCACGTCGCAACCCGCCGACGCCACCGTCACGACCGGCCAGGCGGCATCGTTCACCGTCAGGGCCAGCGGGGGCGCACCGCTGAGGTACCAATGGCGGCGAAACGGCGTTGACATCGGCGGCGCGACCGGCGCCAGCTACACCACGCCCGCCACCACTGCCGCCGACAGCGGCGCCCAGTTCAGCGTGGTCGTCAGCAATCTGGTCGACCGCGTCACCAGCGCTGCCGCCACGCTGACGGTCACGCCGGTCGGCGCGGCCCCGGTCATCACCACGCAGCCGGTTTCGGTGAGCGTGACAGCGCCGGCCAGTGCCAGCTTCAGCGTCGTGGCCACCGGCACGGCGCCACTGGCTTACCAGTGGTTGCGCAACGGCGCGCCGATCGCCGGCGCCACCAACGCCAGCTATGCGACGCCGGCAACGGCGCTGGGCGACAGCGGTACGCGCTTCGCGGTCCAGGTGAGCAATGCCTCAGGCGCAACGAGCAGCGCCGAAGCGGTGCTGACCGTCACCGACACGGTGCTGCCGCCGAGCATCGTCAACGACCCGGCCAGCATCACCGTCAATGCCGGACAGGCCGCCACCTTCACGGTCGACGCCGGCGGCAGCGCACCCTTCGGCTACCAGTGGTATCGCGACGGCGTGGCGATCACCGGCGCCACCGGCGCCACCTACACGACAGCGCCCGCGGTCGATGCCGACAGCGGCGCGGTCTTCAGTGTGCAAGTCACCAATGCCTCGGGCACCACTGCACAGAGCGGCGAGGCCGTGCTGACGGTCACTCCCCTGATCCAGCCGCCCGTGATCGTGACGCAGCCTGCCGACACGAGCGTGATCGTCGGGCAGGCCGCCAGCTTCGCGGTCGTCGCTAGCGGCGCCGCGCCTCTGACTTACCAGTGGCGCCGCAATGGCGCGAACATCGCAGGCGCCAACGCGGCCGGCTACACCACGCCCGCCAGCACGCTGGCCGACAGCGGCGCGGTGTTCAGCGTGGTGGTGAGCAACGCCTCGGCCGCCAGCGCAAGCAGCAACGGCGCGACGCTGACGGTCACGGCCGCGCTGGTCGCGCCGGGCATCACGACGCAGCCGGCCAATGCATCGATCGGCATCGGCGACAGCGCGACCTTCAGCGTCCTGGCCGCCGGCACCGCCCCGCTGGCTTACCAGTGGCAACGCAACGGCGTCGACATCCCCGGCGCCACCGCCGCGAGCTACACCACTGCCCCCGCCGTGATCGGCGACAACGGAAGCCTGTTCAGGGTGGTGGTCAGCAACGCGCATCCCGCGTCCGCCACCAGTGCGGCTGCCACGTTGACGGTGGTCAGCCAATGGACGGGCATCCGCGAGGACGGCGCAGTCGGCCTGGTCCGTGACGCCGCGCTGGCCGTGGCCACCGATCCTTCGGGCAACGTGGTCATCGGCGGGCACACCGAGGGTGTGTTCAACGCGCCGGAGAACCGCGTCGGCATCGACCCGTTCATCGCCAAATACAGCGCCGGTGGCAGCTTGCTGTGGGTGCGGCAGGTGTTCGACCACGGCGCGCTGAGCGGCGAATACGCGATCCGGGGCGTCGCGACCGACAGCGCCGGCAACATCTACGGTGTCGGCGACACGGTGGGTGCACTGCCGGGCAACACCAGTGCCGGCGGGCGGGACATCATCGTCGTCAAGTACGACCCTGCCGGCAACCCGCTGTGGCAGCGCCAGTTCGGCTCGGATGCGAACAACGACTCCGGCAACGCAATTGCCGTGGATGCGTCAGGAAGCGCTTTCGTGGTGGGCAACTCGGGCGGCCAGTTGCCTGGCCAGGCGCCGAACCAAGGCCTGGACTTCTACATCGCCAAGCTCGACACCAACGGCAATCTGTTGTGGATCCGCCAGTCGGGCACGAGCAGTGGCACCAGCGACAGCGCCAATGGCGTTACGCTGGACGCGGCTGGCAACGCCTACATGACGGGTCGGGTCGGTCACAACTACGGAAGTTCGCCCCGGCGCAATCTCAACACGGATGCCTACGTGGCCAAGTACGACACGAGCGGCAACCAGGTCTGGTTTTCACGCGTCGCGGGGGAGCACCATGACGAGGGCTTCGCCATCGCCGCGGCAGCCGACGGCAACTCGATCTACCTGACCGGCCAGACCAACAGCAACTTCGACCTGCCGGGGTACCCGAGCCTGGACTTCCTGTGTTGCGGCCACGACGACGCTTTTGTTGTCCGGCTCGACGGCAACGGTGCGATCCAGTGGGCCACCAACCTGTCGTCCGTGACCCAGCCCGGTCCCACCTACTTCCGCGACGAGACGCGCGGCATCACCACCAACGCGACCGGCTCCGCGGTGTTCGTCACCGGCTTCACGCTGGGTGTGATGCCGGGCGACACTTCCAGGGGCGCGCAGGACATCTTCGTGGCGCGCTACGAGCCCACCGGCACGCGCGTCTGGGTCAAGCAGTTCGGCGGGACGCAGGCGGTCGGCAGCACCCACCCCGACAGCGGCCATGGCATCGCGCTGGACGGCAACGGCGACGTCTTCGTCGCCGGTGAGGTGCTGGGTACATTCGGCACGCCGAATCCCAATCCGAACACCGTGCATTCGGACTGGTTCGTCATGAAGCTGCGGCCGAACGACGGAACGCCGTACTGAGATACCGCGGGACCGCGACCCGCCCGGCCCCTGGATGGTGAACTTGGTTGGTGAACTTGGCAGCGCCTCCTGCGTGAACGGCGCGGCAGTTCAGCGAGGAATGCGTCAGGCCGGCGTTGCGCTCATTCCAGGCGCCACCGGATGGCGCTCACGCACCCACAGGATGAAGCCGCAGACGAACACCACCAGTTGCGTGCCGATCAGCAGCGCAAACCCCGCAAAGAAGCCCGACGCCGATGCGGTGCTGCCCGCGGCGCCGCCGGCCGACACCGCGCCGATCACGCCGCCCATCAGCGCCGGCATGAATCCCGCCACCAGGCTGCCCGTGCCGTTGACCACGCCGAAGGCGCTGGCCACGTGTTCCGGACGCGAGCAGTACTGCACCGTGCTCGGAATGGCCGGACTCATCAGGCCCCAGAAGAAGTTGGCGGCGATCAGGCTGTAGGCCGCGGCGTAGGGGTTGGTCACCTCGATGGCGGTGAGCACCGCCAGCGCCACGCCCGCACTCGCTGCCATGAAGATGAAGGGCACGTGCCGGCGTTCGATCCTGTCGATAATCACGCCGCCGAGCAGCACCGCGAGCACCGTCGCGTATTGCGGCAGCGACGCGAGCCAACCCATTTCCTTGAGCGAGAAGCCGCGCGCCTCCTTCAGATAGGTCGGCAGCCAGTTGCTGCTGCCCCAGAGATAGGCCAGCGCCGCCGCCGTCAGCACCGTGATCAGCACGAGGTAGCGTGTGTGCAGTGCGCCCTTCACGATGTCACCGACCTGCGACAGCGCAGCACCGACCGACTCGGGCTTTTTCACGGCCACTTCACTCTGCGGCATGCGAACGAAGGCGAGCACCAGCGGAATGCCGATGAGGATGTTCACCAGGCCCAGCACGTAGAACGAGGTGTCCCAGTGGAACGTGGCGAGCAGATAGCCGATGAAGGGATAGCCGATCGCCAGGCCGAGGCCGGTGCCCATGTTCACGAAGGAATTGGGCTTGCCGTTCTCGCGGCTTTCAAAATGGGCCTTGATGTACGCGGACGCCAGCGAGAACAGCGGCCCTTCCGACACGCCCAGCAGGATGCGCGACGCCAGCACTTCTCCGTAGCCGCTGAACCACGGCGTCATGAAGGTCACGAGGCCCCACAGGATCAGGCCGTAGATGAGGCTCCTGCGCACGCCGAAGAGGGCCGTGCAGAAGGGCGTCAGCACGAAGGCCGAGATGCCGTAGCCGCCCATGAAGGCCGTTGCCAGCAGGCCTTGGCTCACGCGGTCCGACTTCCCGATGCCGATGTGCTGCAGGAAATGCGGGTCGGTGATCAGCACCGCGATGTTGATGCGGTCGATGTACGAGATGGCCACGATCACGAACAGCGTGATCACGCCATACCAGCGAAACGCCTTGGGCTGCATGGGCTGCTTTCTTTCAGATGTCGAGCACCAGCGGCCCGCGCTTGCAGCGCGACACGCAGATCATCATGGTCTTGTTGGCGGCGCGTTCGGCCTTGCTGAGAATGCCGTCGTGGTGCTCGATCTCGCCGACCGAGATCACCTTGGTCTCGCAGGCGCCGCACACGCCTTCCTTGCAGCTGTGGTCGGGGTTGATGCCGGCATCGATGAGGCTGTCAAGAATCGACTTGCCCGGCGGCACTTCGACGCTCTTGCCGCTCTTCCTGCAGTCAACCACGTAGGCTTCGGTGGCGCTGGGCGCCTCCACGTGCACTGCGGCAAAGCGTTCGATGTGGGCGTTCGGGTAGCCGAGTTCTTCGCAGGTCTTCTCGAAGCCGTCGAGCATCGGCGTGGGTCCGCAGCAGTAGTAGTGGCTGTCGGCGCCCTTGCCTGCCAGCAGTTCGGCGAGCTTGGGCGGGCCGCCCTTTTCTTCGTCGAAGTGCCAGGTGAGCGTGATGCCTTTCTCCGCCGCCAATGTCGTGATGGCTTCGCAGAACGCGGCCTCCTTGCGGGCGCGGGCGCAGTAGATCATTTCCACCGGCCGGCCGAGCGCGACCAGGCGTTGCAGCATGCACCAGATGGGCGTGACGCCGATGCCACCGGACACGAGCACCGAACGCGGCGCGTCTTCCTGCAGCTTGAAATTGTTGCGCGGCACCGAGATCGGCAAGGTCATGCCCACGCGCAACTGTTGATGCACATAGCGCGAGCCGCCGCGGCTCTTGCGGTCGTTCAGCACGCCGACGACGTAGCGCTGGCGGTCGGTGGCGGGGTTGCACAGCGAGTAGCTGCGCACCAGCCCGTTGGGCAGGTGCAGGTCGATGTGCGAGCCGGCTTCGAAGGCGGGGAAGTCCTCGGCCGGCGTGGCCGGACGGAACTCGACGCTGACGATGCCGTCCGCTTCGTAGCGCATCGTGTGCACCAGGGCGTTCAGCGTGGGGGATGACATGGCGGAACCTCGGGAAAAGTCGGATTCAGGGGGCGGTGCGCACGACGGCAGGCGCGGCGGTCAGGCCGTCGTTCCTTCGAGCTGCTCCGAAGCCAGGTTGCGCAGATGCCGGCGCAGGCGAACGATGCCCAGGTCGTGCTGGTACAGCTGCTCGTGCTGGTTGGCATCGGGCTCCATGTTCTCGATGAGCACGCGGTCTTGCTCCAGCACGTGCCAGTGGCGCGCTTCGAGGCGGTTTTTGTAGAGGAAGCGCCACGTGTCGCGCTCCCAGCCCTTGGCCAGCTTGCGCACGCGCCAATGGAATGCGCACGAAAGCGACGTCGAAACCGGCGTGTAGCTGCCGACGATGATGAAGTTGCCGCCGGGGCCGCCGGTCTTCGGATACGGGATTTCCAGGCGCATCCAGTGCACGCCCGTGTCGGCCCATTCGGTCCAGTCGAAGTTGACGTTGCGCTGGCCTTCCTTTTCGAAGAAGAAGCCGGTGTCGGTCTGGCGCACGCCGAACTTGGCGGTGGAGTCGCCCTCGGCCATCGAGTGCGACTGCTTGTGCAGGAAGGTGCCGTGCATCGGGTCCATCACGTTGTCGAGCACGTAGCGGTAGTCGCCCTTCCACTCGGCGTAGCACAGGAAGCTGGAGTACTCATCGTCGTTGGTCAGCTGCTCGGGCAGCACCAGCGGCGGCGGCGTCTCGACCGATTCCTTCGAGTTGTAGAGCCACACGGCACCGGCCTTTTCTTCCACGTGGAAGAAGCGCGTGGCCTGCGAGCCTTCGAGCTTGCAGCCGGGGCTGCCGGGCACGCGCATCACCACGCCATCGCGGCGCACTTCGACGCCGTGGTAGGGGCACGAGAGGCGGTCGCCCAGCACCACGCCTTGCGACAGCGGTGCGCCGCGGTGCGGGCAGCGGTCTTCCAGTGCGTGCAGCTTGCCGGCGTTGTCGCGCCACAGGGCCAGTTTGCGGCCCAGGCGGCGCAGCGACACCGGCGAGTCCTTGATGAAGCCCGTCGGGCAGATGGGGTACCAGAGATCCTTCAGGCCGATTTCGAGCAGCTTGTCGACCGGGTCATCGTGGGTGGGGGTCATGATGGTGTTCCTCTTGATTGGGAAGAAAGTTGGGGACAGGCTCAGACGCCGAGTGCGGCCATCGCTTCGCGGTAATTGGCCTCGGTCCACGGCGCGCCGGTGGGGCTGGCCAGGCCGCTGTCGTTGAGGCGTTCGACCAGGCTAGCCAGGTCATGGACACCGGCGGCGTAGGCGCGCTCGATGGCGTCGCCCAGCAGGTCTTCGTAGGTGGTGGGGGTGCGCGTGCGCGCCTGGTGGGGATCGAGATAGCGGTCGGTCATGGTTCGCTCCATCGAGGTGAGGTGGTGGGTGTAGGGGGTGCGTCGCTTACTCGGCGACGATGTTGCGGGCCTTGATGATCCGGGCCCACACGGCGGTTTCTTCGCGCATGGCGGCGGCGAATTCGGCGGGCTTCATCGTGGCCTCGGTCATGCCTTGCGCCTTCAGGCGTTCGGCGACGTCCGGCTGCGCGAGCATCGCGGCGGCGTCCCTGGCGAGTTGCTCGACCACGGCGGGCGGCGTGCCAGCGGGTGCCAGCAGGCCATACCACGAGGTCACGTTCACGCCCTGGATGCCCTGCTCCGCCAGCGTCGGGATCTCGGGTGCGACCGGGCTGCGCTTTGCTTCGGTGATGCCCAGCGCCACGAGCTTGCCGCTCTTGATGAAGGGCAGCGTGGCCGGCAGGTTGCTGAACATCAAGGGCACCGTGCCGCCGAGCACGTCGTTGATGGCAGGGGCGGTGCCCTTGTAGGGAACGTGCAGCAGGTCGACGGCGGCCTGCTGCTTGAACAGCTCGCCCGCCAGGTGCAGGCCGCTGCCAACGCCGGGCGATGCATACGACAGCGTGCCGGGCTTGGCCTTGGCCATCGCCACGAGTTCCTTCGCGCTCTTGATGCCCGAGGTGGGCGATGCCACCAGCACGTTGGGCGCCTTCGCCAGCATGGTGACGGGCGCGAAGTCCTTTTCGATGTTGAACGGGAAGTTCGGCATCAGCGTCGGGTTGATCGTGAGGTTGCCGGCCGGCACCACGAGCAGCGTGTGGCCATCGGCCTTCGCGCGCTTGACCTTGTCGATGCCGATGTTGCCGGCGGCGCCCGCCATGTTCTCCACGACGGCTGCCTGGCCGTAGCGCTTGGCAAGGCCGTCCGAGAGGATGCGGGCCAGCGTGTCGACCGGGCCACCGGGCGGGAAGGGCGAGACGATGGTGAAGCGGTCGGACGCCAGCTGCTTCTGGGCATCCGCCTGCGCGTCGGCCTGGGCGTGCGTGGAAGCCACGGCGGCGAAGGCGACCAGCGTGGTCGCGAGGACCTTGAGCGTCGAGCGGCGTTGCATGGTGGTCACTTCTTTTCCGTCAGGAACTTGCCTTGTGGGCCTTCGACGTTTTTCTGGCGGCGCGTGTTGCCGTCGAGGCCGCCGTCGACTGCCCATTCGGCGAACACCGTCGGGCCCGGCTCGAACTCGCGTGGCTGCCAGTCGGCGGTCAATTGGTCTTCATCGGCGTAGTACTCGATGAGGCCGCCGGCCGGGTTCTTGAAGTACCAGAAGTAGGCCGACGACACCGGATGACGACCCGGGCCGAGTTGTGTTTCCCAGCCACGGCGCGAGAAGTGCAGGCCGCCGCCGAACACCTCGTGGATGTCGCGCACGGTGAAGGCCACGTGGTTAAGTCCGCGCTTGCCCGAAGGAAGCTGCAACAGGAACAGGTCATGATGGCCGCCGTCCGGGGCGCAGCGCATGAAGGCGCCGCGGTTGGGATAGCTGTCGGAGGAGACGAAGCCGAAGTTGTCGCGGTAGAAGGCGCTGGTCGCCAGCACATCGGTCACGAAGAACACGACGTGGCCGACTTCGATGGGCGTGGCGCGTTCGTAGATCGGCGCGGGCTGGTTGATGCGCGTCTTGCTGTTCCAGGTGTTCATCGCGCCGCAGTCGATCTCGACGTCGTGCTTGCGCGAGACTTGCAGGCGAACCGCGAGGCCGTTCGGGTCGATGCAGCCGATGCGGCGTGCACCATCCACGACCTCGTCGAAGAAGCCGGGCTCCTTCGCGATGGCTGCGGCGTAGCGGTCCAGGTCCGCATCGCTCTCCACGCCCCACACGACTTCGCGCAAGGTCGGGCCGTCTTCCATCGCGGGCGGCAGGCCGGGCTTGTCGAGCGACGCGACGACCACGCGGCAACCGTTGAGGCATTCGAAGTTCAGCACGTCGCCGGCTTCGGACTGGAGCGTGAGGCCCCAGTCGGCGAAGAAGGTCTTGCACGTCGGCAGGTCGTCCGACACGTAGGTGATCTGGTCGATTCCAAGGACGCTCATGTCAGTTGCTCCATGCGCGATGCGTGACGCCGGCCCAGGGCAGCGGCTCTTCGTTGGTGCCCCAGTACATGCTCTTCTGCTCCATGTACTGGAAGATGCCCTCGCGGCCCTTCTCGCGGCCGAGGCCGCTGTCGCGCCAGCCGCCGAAGGGCGTGGACACCGAGAACTGCTTGTAGGTGTTGACCCAGACCGTGCCGGCCTGCACCGCGCGGCCGATGCGCCATGCGCGCTTGAAGTCGCGGCTCCACACGCCGGCGGCCAGTGCGTAGATGCTGTCGTTGGCCTGCGCGATGAGGTCGTCCTCGTTGTCGAAGGGCATCGCCACCAGCACCGGGCCGAAGATCTCTTCCTGCGTGGTGCGTGCGCTGTTGGTGAGGCCTTCCAGGATGGTCGGCGTGTAGAAGTAGCCCTTGTCGCGACCGTCGCCATGCGGGCGCACACCGCCGGTGCGGATGTGGCCGCCTTCGGACACGCCGAGCGCCACATAGCGCTCGATGCTTTCGCGATGCTTGGCCGTGATCAACGGACCCATCTGCGTTTGTTCCGAAGCCGGGTCGCCGACACGCAAGGCGTTCGCGCCTTCGGCCAGCCGCGTGACGAACTCGTCGTAGACCCTGCGCGCGACGAAGAGGCGCGAGCCCGCGATGCACGATTCGCCCGAGGAACTGAAGATGCCGTAGAGCACGCCGCTGACCGCATGGTCGAGGTCCGCGTCTTCGAGCACCATGGTCGCCGACTTGCCGCCGAGTTCGAGCGACACCGGCATCATCTTGTCGGCCGCGATGTGCGCGATGTGCTTGCCGGTGGTCGTGCCGCCGGTGAAGGACACGCGCTTGACCAGCGGATGCTTGGTGATCGCATCGCCGATGACCGAACCCTTGCCCGGCAGCACGCTGACGATGCCCTTGGGCACGCCGGCTTCCTCGCAGATGCGCGCCAGTTCCAGCGCCATCAGCGGCGTGACTTCGGCCGGCTTGACGACCACCGCATTGCCGGCCGCCAGCGCGGGCGCCAGCTTCTGCGCTTCGCTCGCGATCGGCGAGTTCCATGGCGTGATCGCGGCGACCACGCCCATGGGCTCGTGCACGCTCATCGTGACGAAGGGGCCGCGCGAAGGCGTGATGCTTTCTTCCAGCGTTTCCAGTGCTGCTGCGAAGAACTGGAAGGTGCCCGCAGCGCTCGCCACCAGGGCGCGCGTTTCGTTGATCGGCTTGCCGTTGTCCAGGCGCTGCTTCTGCGCCAACGTCTCAGCTTGTTCGCGAATCAGGTGCGCAACGCGATGCAGCACGGCAGCACGTTCGTGCGGCAGCTTCTGCGCCCAGCCGCTCGTGAGGAAGGCATGGTGCGCACGCGTGATGGCCTCGTCGACGTCGGCCAGGCTGGCAGCGCGCAGTTGCGCGATGGGCTCGCCCGTGGCCGGGTACAGGCTCTCGTACGCATCGCCGCCGCCCAGGCGCCATTCGCCGGCCACGTTGATGGGAAGGAGTTGGGAAGAGATCATGGGGGCTCTCGTTTTCTTGTCTGTCAGATGGCCAGGGCGGCGACGCGATTGCGCAGTGCGCGCACCGCGCTGTAGACCGTCAGCGCCGACGTCTTGGGGTTGGCCGCCAGCGGGTTGTTGCGCATGGTCAGCTCGAAGCTGCCAAAGGCGCCTTCGGCCTCGACGACGTGCACGTTCTCGGCCACTGCCGGGTCGGCGATCAGGCGCACATAGGTGTGGTCCAGGCCCAGGCCCGCGAGCGACACGGTGGCCGCCACGTTCGCGTTCTTGGGATAGAGCAAGGCGGCTTCACGCGCACTGCCTTCGAAGATGACCGTTTCGGTGGTGAGCGTGTCCAGGTCGCGGCCCTGCTCTGCCGGCGTGCCCTTCCAGGCCTTCGGCGGCTTCCGGCCGGTGTAGCGCACCGTGTCCAGCCCACCCACGCGGGCGGCGGCCAGCGCGTCGATGGCGCCGATCGCGCCGGCGATCAATTGCACCTGCGTCTGGCCTTCAACGGCAGCGCGCTCCAGCGCTTCGGCCAGACCGCGTTCGGACAGCGCGCCGACGGAAGCGACGACGCAGGGCGTGCCGCGCTGCAGCGCCGGCAGCACGTGCTGCCCGATCGCGGCATGGCCGGCCGTCTCGACGATCAGGTCGATGCCGGTGGCGGGCACTTGCGTGACCACCTCGGCGCGCGCCGCGAGCGTCCGGGCCGCAGCCTGCGCCGCTGCCACGCCTTCGGGCGGGACGACGATGGCCACGACGGCCAGCGACGCATCGTCCTGGACCAGCTTCAGCATCGCCGTGCCGATGGCACCGCAGCCGATGAGTGCAACGTTCAACATGGTCCTGTGCTCACTTGCCAGCGACTGCCGCCGCGCCGAGCGCCGGAATCTGCGTGATGGTGTTGGTCGGCGGGCCTGCAAAGGTCGTCTTGAAGCTGCCGATGGCCAGCATGTCGATCTCGAGCAGGAAAGGGCCTGGCGTGCCCACGGCTTCCGCCAGTTGGCCCTTCAGTTCCTCCAGGCTCTGCACGCGTGCATGCGGCAGCGCCAGCGACTTGCACAGCAGCGCGTAGTCGGGCGTGTGCAGTTCGGCATAGCAGCGGCGACCGCCGTATTGCGCGTCCTGGATGTTCTTGATGACGCCGTAGCTCTTGTCGTTCATGAGCACGATCACCATGTCGGCGCGCTCCTGCACCATGCAGGCGAGCTCGCCCAGGTTCAGGATGAAACCGCCGTCGCCTGCCAGGCAGAAGGTCTTGCGGCCCGATGCCGTCTCGGTCGCGCCGATGGCCGCGCCGATTGCCATGGGCATGCCCTGGCCGATGCCGCCGCCCGTGGCGTGCACGCCGGCGCTGGGTTCGAACACGCGCAGTTCGCGGTTGCCCCAGGTGCTGTTGGACACGGTCACGTCGCGCACCCAGTTGAACTTGCGGCCGGCCACGGCCTGGATCTGCTGAACCAGCTCGGCGTACGGGCCAAGGCCATCGCGCAGGGTGGCGACTGCCTGGTCGTGCGCGGCGCGCAGGTCCTTGAGCAGCGCCGGGTCGGCCTTGTACTTCGCGGCTTCGAGGCGATCCGCCAGGCCGTTGAGGGCCAGCGCCGAGTCACCGCAAACGAAGGCTTCGGTGGCATAGCCCCGGCCTTCGGCAGCGCCGTCGGCATCGATGCGATAGAGCGGGCGCGGCAGCTTGAGTTCGTATTTGAGCGTCTCGTTGCCCCGCAGGCGCGAACCGACCACGAGCATCGCGTCGCAGCTTTGATAGAAGGCCTCGACCGGCTTCTGGATGTTGTAGGCGCCCAGCGAGCCGGCATCGTCTTCCGGCACGGTGCCGCGGCCCTGCGTGGTGGTGACCACGCCGAAGCCCAGCTTCTGCAGGCGCTTGATCGCGGATGCGGCATGGCGCGCACCGCCGCCCACCCACAGCATCGGGCGCCTGGCTTGCGCAAGCCGCGCCGCCAGCGAATCGAGTGCGGCAGCCGAGGGAACAGCGGCTTCGACCGGCAGCGGCGACAGGTCTTCGGGCATCGTGGTGAGCGCCGACTGGATGTCGATCGGAATCTCCACGCTGACCGGGCCGGTGGGCGCCGTCAGCGCGACCTGCACGGCGCGCTTGAGCGTGCCCAGCACCGTTTCCACGCTGCGCACGCGGAAGGCCGCCTTCGACACCGCCTTGAGCATCGTCAGCTGGTCCGGCGCTTCGTGGATGTACGACATGCCCTTGTCGAGATAAGGCGTCTCGATCTGGCCCGTGATGTGCAGCACGGGTGCGCCGGCGGTCAATGCTTCGACCATGCTGCCGGCGATGTTGCCTGCCGCCGGGCCGGTGCTGGTGACGCACACGCCCAGGCTGGCCGTGGAACGCGCATACGCATCGGCCATATTGCCCGCGCCGGCCTCGCCACGCGCCGAGACGAAGCGGATCGCGCCGCGCTGTGCAAAGGCATCGAGGATCGGCATGTTGTGGATCGAGATCACACCGAACGCCGCCTTGACGCCGCATTGTTCGAGAAAAGCCGCGACGACTGCGCCGACGGTCACGGGGTTGGATGAATTACGCATGACGGGAATGACCTCCAGAGATATCGAGATGGCTGCCTGTTGTGTAGGAAGACAGGGGCGTGGCCAGGAAAAGAATCGCGCGCGCGGCTTCGGACGGAAGCCCCAGGCGACCCAGCGGAATGTGTTTGTCGTGGGCGAGCTGTTGGCTCCACGCCGCCCAGTCGAGCGACTTGTCGTCGCGCGCCTCGAAGCGGCGGCGCCACTGGCCCGATTCGATGAGGCCGATCAGGATGCCGTTGACGCGCACGCCCTGGGGCGCGAACTCGGTGGCCATCGAGCGCACCAGGTTCAGCAGGCCGGCACGTGCCGCCGAGGTCGCGACCATGTGCGGCTCGGGCTGGCGCGCCAGCAGCGAGTTGGCGCAGACGATGGCCGCATCGCCGAGCACCTCGCGCTGTGCGGTGAGCTGCGGCAGGAAGGCGCGCGTCGGGTTGATGACCGAGAAGAACTTCAGGTGCAGTTCGTCGGTCCAGGCCTTGTCGTCGGTGTCGGCGAAGGTGGAGACGCGGCCCTGTCCGGCGTTGTTGATGAGCATCGACGCGGGGCCGAGGGCGGCTTCGCATTGCGCGGCAAAGCTGCGCACCGCGTTGGCGTCGAGCACGTCGCAGGTGCGTGCAAACAGCCTGGCTTGCGGGCGTGCAGCACGCAGGCCGGCCACCGCGCTGTCCAGGCGCTCGGCATTGCGGCCGCACAGGGCGACGGCGGCGCCGCAGTCGAGCAGCAGTTCGACTGTTGCCAGCCCGATGCCGGACGAACCGCCGGTCACCACGGCGACGCGGCCTGCCAGCGCATGCGGCGAAAAGAAGGTGGAAGAGATGATGGGCGTGCTCATGGTCGTTGCCTCGATGCGGGTCAGGCGCGCTCGCCGCCGCGCAGTGCCACCACCTTGCCGCTGGGCGAATAGTTGAGAAGGCCCGAGATCGCATCGGCGGTGTCGCGCACGCGCTGCACCATCGCGTCGATCTGGCTCGCCTCGATGTGGTCGGCGGTGATCGTCGTGCCCAGCGCCGCGACGATGTGGCCGCTGTGGTCGCGCACCGGCGCCGCGATGCTGGAGATGTTCGATTCGAAAAAGCCCTCGCCCAGCACATAGCCGCGCTGGCGGTCGGCCTGCACCATGTCGAAGAGTTCGTTGACCGTCTTCGGTGTGCTCGGCGAGAAGGTCTCGAGCTTGTCTTCCGGGAACAGCGCGCGCAGTTGCACCAGCGTCAGGTCTTCCAGCAGGACGCGGCCGAGCACCGTGGCGTGGGCCGGCAAGCGCGTACCCACCGTCACCGCACTCATGAACACCGAAGGCGGAGACACCTTGGCCACGTACACGATGGAGCGGCCGTCGCGCACGACCAGGTTGCAGGGCGTGTGCAGCTCTTCCGACAGGCGCTGCAGCAAGGGCGTGCCCAGTTGCGTGAGCTCCAGCGAGGCCAGGTATTCGAAGCCAAGGCGCAGCACCGCCAGGCCCAGGCGATAGTCGCGACCGCCTTCGGTCTTCTCGACGAAGCCCATGTTCTCCAGCGTGGTGAGCAGGCGGAACACGGTCGAGCGCGGCAGGTCGAAGCGGCGCGAGAGTTCGGGTGCGGAGAGCGTGCGGTTCTCGCGGCTGAATTCGCACAGCACGCGCAGGCCGCGTTCGAGCGCGGGCACGTTGTAGCGATCTGCGCCTTCTTCGATCACTTCGTTCGTCATGGTGTCTTTCTTTTCTTATGCGGCAAGCACGCCGCGCAGGAGTGCGGCGACGGCTTGCGGTTGTTCGACGTAGCTGGCGTGGCCGGCTTTTTCGATGAGCTCGAGCTTCACGCCGCATTGCGTGGCGACTTCGCGGCACGACTGCGGCGTGGTGACGACGTCGAGCGCACCGCAGGCCACGCGCACCGGCATGGGGGGCGGCAGGTCGGCCAGCAAATCGGCGCCGCAGAGCAGTTCCACCGCCTGGCTGTAGCCCGCTTCATTGAGGCGGGCCATGTTCCAGCGAACCCATTGGCGTGCCGATTCGCTCGCATTGGCGGACAGCAGCCGGGCGTGGGCCTGCGCGGCCATGCCGGCAATGCCGATCTCTTCCAGCGTGGCGAAGCGCTGCGCGCGAACCCGCACACCGGCGTCGGTGCGCGCTGCTGCGCCGTAGCCGCTCGCGGGGCTGATGAGCAACAGTTGCTTGATGCGTGCGGCGAGCGGCGAATCCGTGCGCGCCGCACGACCCGCGGTGATGGCGCCCAGCGAATGCCCGACGAGCACGAAAGAATCCAGGGCCAGTGCATCGACGAGCGCATGCAGGCGGTCCGCATAGTCCGCGGCCGTGGGCACCTTGGCGTCGAGCGGCGTGGAATCCCCGTAGCCCGGTGCGTCCCAGGCGATGACGCGCGCATTGGCTTCGAGCAGCAAGGCCGTGTCGAGCCACGAAGCCGCGCCCGATCCGATGCCGTGCAGGCACACGATGGCCGGCCCGCTGCCGCATTCGCGAATGCTGACGACCGCGCCGCCGCGCACCGGCAGCTTGCGCGCCGGAAAGCGCGCATCCAGGCGTGCCAGTTCCGAAGGCGCAAGTGCGGATGGTGGGTTCACGGCGGCGTCGTTCATCTCAGCCTCGCTCAGCGCTTGATCTTGGCCAGCGGATGGTCCGCGGGATAGGTCGGCGTGACCGGCTTCTGCGCGCCGAGCATCACGCACATCAGCGCGTCTTCGTCGCCGATGTTGATCTCTTCGCGGTACACGCCGGGCGGCACCGAGATCAGGTCGCGGTCGGTCATGATGGTCTCGAAGCGCTCGCCGTCTTTCTCGATGACGACCTTGAGCTTGCCGCGGATGAGGAAGAACACTTCTTCCACGTCGGTGTGCAGGTGCGGCGGGCCTTCATGGCCGGCGGGGATCACCATGGTCGAGAAGGTGAAGTTCTCGGCCGGCACGGTGTTGACGTCCTTCGCGACGCCGGTGCCGCCGGTGCCCACATAGCGCATCTGCGCACGGCGGAACTTGGGGTCGTAGTCGGCCTGGAACTTCAGCGCGTCCCAGTCGTACTTGCGGGTCGAGTAGCGCGCGATGCGGGTGTTCATCCACGCTTCGAGGCTCGTGCCTTCGGGCTGCAACAGCGTGCTGCCGGCCGTTGCGTCGATCTTTTGTTGTTCGGACAAATCGCTCATCGAAAAACTCCTTGGGGCTAAAAATCAGTTCATCACGAAGCCGCCGTTGACGGCGAGCAACTGGCCGGTCACGAAGCGCGACAGGCTTGAAAGGGAAAAGAGCACCGCGCCGCAGACGTCGACCGCCTGCTGTTCGCGCGGGATGGCGCGGCCTTCCAGATACTTCTGGTGGCGCGCCATGGGCACGTATTCGGTGGCCTCGACCAGCGTAAGGCCGGGCGCCACGGCGTTGACCGTGATGCCGTCGCCACCCCATTCGCGCGCCAGCGAGCGCGTCATGGAAATCACCGCACCCTTGCTCGACGCATAGGCGAGCAGGTTGGGCGCGCCCCACAGGGCCGTGTCGGACGCGAGGTTGACGATGGCGCCGCGGCCCGCGGCCGCCAGTGCCGGCTGGCAGGCGCGGCTCATGAGCCAGGTGCCGCGCACGTTGACGTCCATCACGCGGTCCCAGGTGGCGATGTCCAGGGCGTGCGCGTCACGTCCGCCCGAGTTGGTGATGGCGGCGTTGTTGACCAGCCCGTCCAGGCCGCCGAGCGCCTTGACGGCAGCCGCGGCGCAAGCGTCGATGGATTGCGGATCGCACAGGTCGACCGCCACCGCGTGGGCCTTGAAGCCCGCATCGCGCAGCGCTTGCGCTTCGCTGTGCGCAAGGTCGGCCAGGATGTCGGCGAGCACCACGCTGGCGCCGGACTGGGCGATGCACTTGGCAAAGGCGAGGCCCAGGCCCCGGGCCGCGCCGGTCACCAGCACGCGGCGGCCGGCCAAAAGGTTGGCGGGCAGTTCGGCCAGCAGCGCCTGCAGGGCGGCGGGATCGGGAGTGGTGTTGACGTCGGTCATGGTGTTGTGTGAATCAGTCGGCCTGGATGCCCAGTTCCTTGATGACCTTGCCGAAGCGCTCGAAGTCGGCGGCGTTGGTCTTGGCCAGCACCTCGGGCGCGCCGCCGAGCGGGATCGCGCCGAGCGTGGTCATGCGCGACACCACGTCGGGCATCTTCAGGATTTCGTTGAAGTGGCCGTTGAGCGTCTTCACCACATCGGCCGGCATGCCCTTGGGGCCGAAGAGGCCGTGCCATGCGCCGACTTCCACGCCCTTCAGGCCCAGCTCTTCAAATGTCGGCACGTTGGGTGCGAGCGGCGAGCGCTTGGTGTCGGCCACGGCCAGTGGGACCATCTTGCCGCCGGGGATGTAGGGCGCGACGGGGCCGAGCGTCATGTAGGTGAGTGGCAGGTGGCCGCCGAGTACGTCGTTCACCGCGGGTGCCACGCCGCGATAGGGAACCTGGCGCAGTTCGATGCCGGCTGCCTTGTTCACCAGTTCGCCCAGGATGTGCATGGGCGATCCGCTGCCGGGGCTGGCATAGGACAGTTGCTGCGCCTTCGCTGCGGCGGTCACGTCCTTGAAGGACTTCATGTTGGCGCCCGCGCCCGCCACGAGGAACAGCGGCAGCGTGCCGGTTTCGATGATGGGCGTGAAGCCGTTGAGCACGTCGTAGCCCGAGCCGTTGGTCTTGAGCACCAGTTGCGCAATCGAGAAGGTGCTGGGCGCCAGCAGCAGCGTGTAGCCGTCGGCGGGTGCCTTGGCGACGAATGCCGAGCCGATCACGCCGCTGGCGCCGGGACGGTTGTCGATGACCACGGGCTGTCCGATGCGCGCCGACAGCTTTTCGCCGAACACCCGCGCCAGCGCGTCGGTGTCGCCGCCGGCCGGATAGGCCACCACGATCGTGATGGGCTTGGCGGGGTAGGCCTGGGCCCAGGCCGGTGCAGTGGAACAGGCTGCGGCTGCGGACAACGCCAGAGCGAGAACCTGTCGACGAGAGTGCTTCATCATGGTGTGCTTCTTGTGCGAAAAAAAGATGCGGACTGGGCGCCGATCTGAAGGAGTCCGGGGCGCTGGAACCTGCTTCGATCTGCTGCTTCGACGTTTCACTAAAGAAACAGCGTTTTATTTGTGAAACGATGGACGAAGAATAGGCGCGTAAAGGCCAAATCTGATGGGGGTTAACCCGTAGATTTACGTTCGTTTACGTTTTGGGGGAACGCCGGGGATGGCGCTCAAGCGGTTCGATTTGCTGCCGGAACGCCGAAATCGCGCCGTGTGAAATGAGTCGGCATGCAAGGCTTCAAAGCCTTTGCTGATCGGGGCACCCGCCCTTGCCGGGGAGCCCCTGCGCGGCCGCACGCGCGGCTTGTTCTTTGTGCGCAGCGAACCCGTTTCGGCTCTCGCCGAGACGGACTATCCCCACCTTATGCGCCGCGAACCATCGACAGGATCTTGCTCGCGTCCAGCGTGCGCGCCTTCTCCTGCATCGCGGGCAGGTAGCGCGCCTGAAGGCCTTGCGCCTCCTGCGTCACGCTCGCGTAGGCGTCCTTCAGCATCTGCGTCGACAACGTTCGGCCGCCGGCGTAGTAGCGCTTGGCGACGTGGCCCAGCGCATAGGTGGTCGCAAAGCTCAGTCCCGAGCTGACGGCCTGGTTGCCGACACCGCGAAGCAGTCCGCCGCCGATCTTCCCCAACAGGCCGCCCAGCAGCTTGCGTCCGGCCTGCTCGAGATACTGCGACGTCAAGCCGACACCGACCGTAGCCAGGAAGTCCTTCACGTGGCCGGTGTCGAGCTCGTAGCCGTGCGCCTGGCCGATGCGGTAGACCAGCTTCATCTGCAGCGGAATGATGGCCATGGTCGAGAGCGTTTCGGGCAGCAGTTCCAGTGCGCCGTTGAGGATGGCCGCGTTGAGGATGGCCTGGTCGAGTTCGGCCTCGTTCACCGCGTTGACCGGTGCGACCGGCGCAGCGGCCGAAGGCGCCGCCGTCACGACGGAAGGCGTTGCCGCCGCAACGACCGCCGGCGTCAGCGGCACCGCGGCGATCGCCTCCGCCTGCTGCGCAAACGCTGTCGATGCCGCGGCGTCGAGGCCCAGCGTGCTGCGCACTTCCGCCAGGAACTTGCGCTCCGGTTCGGACTGCGTGCCATCGGCATCGCACACGCACACCGCCATCTCATAGGCCAGTTGCCTGGCGTCCGTGCCTTGCAGGTCCGCGGCCACGGAGGAGAGCGACACGCGCTTCATCAGCACGTCCTGATAGAGCGTCGGCAGATGCACGCCGTCGGCCTGCGACAAGCCTTCAGCAATGCGCTTGATCTCGGCGCGCTCGCGCTCGTGCTTGTCGCCATCGACGAAGGCGGCCAGCAGGCTCAGCGTCACGATGGCTTTGGTTTCGGATGGGGTCACGGTGCGGTCTCTCCGGTTAAAGGGACCTTGTTCGTTCAGCGTGAGCCCCGAAGGTTCCGGCCTGCGCCCGCAATTCGCTCAGCGCGGCGGTGTTTCCGCCTTGGCGCTGCGGATGCCGGCGATCTGCCCGCGCACGACCTTCCAGAAATTCTTGCTGTCGTCGAGCAGGCGCCATGCGTTGGAGCGATGCGCCAGCACGCCGACTTCCGGCAGCACGTCGCGCAGGTTCTTCAGGCCGAGCAGCTTGGTGTACTTGCGCACGGTGGCCGGACTGTGGATCAGGAAGATCACGCGCCAGCCGTAGTGCCGGCCAATGAGCAGCATGCCGATGGCGCTTTCGAGATCGTTCAGCTCGCCCTGAAAGCCGTCGACCGCGCGATCGACGATCTTCAGGATCTGATCATCTGTCATTGCCACGGGGGAACTTCCTGCACTGCACCATAGGTGCGCAATGGTAAAGCACCGTGAATGGCGCGCGGGGTCGCGCCATCAGGGCGCAACAGGCTTGTCGTGCTCGCTCGTGCGCTTGCGACCGCAGACCATCGCCGCCACCAGGTTTTCGCGATGGCGCCAGCTCGTGAACACGACGCCGGCAAGGTGAAATGCCACCAGCCCCACGAGCGTCCATGCCGAAACGCGGTGCGTCATCTCGACCCACGCCAGCCCCCAGAACCGATCGGTCGTGTAGAGGATGCCGCTTGTGCACACGACCGCAATGCACAGCAGCAGCGTCAGCACCATCCAGCCGCCAAGCGGGTTGTGGCCCAGGTAGCGACGCTCTTCGCCACGTGCGATGTCCCGCATGTAGCGCAGCACCACGCCGGGCCCGTGCACAAAGCTTGCGAATCGGGCGTGTCGGCTCCCGATCCATCCCCATGCGCTGCGCGAACCTGCGATGGCGAGCACGACATAGCCACAGGCGATGTGCAGCGACAACCTCTCTTCGCCCGCCCACCAGCACAGGGCGATGGACGCCACCAGGCCCCAATGCAGAACCCGTTGCAACAGGTCCCACACCTTCACGCTGCCGTTGGCCTGCGACATCGCGCGCCGTGCTGCTGCTGCGCCTATTCGGGCTGCTTCACTTCGCCGATCTTGGCGAAGGTCTTGGGATGGAAGAAGGCCTCCACGCGGCGGCCGGTGTTGTCGAAGCCATAGACCTCGTAGCAGCCGTTGAAGTTCTTGACCTGGCGAACTTTCCAGCCCTCGTCCTTGAGCTTTTGCTGCAATTCCATTTGCGGCTTCATTTCTTCCTTGGGGACCGGGTCGCAGCGCACCGTGTCGTGGTTGACGATCTGCGCGAAGGCAGCGCCGCACAGGCCCAGGGAAAGCGCCGCAACGGCGGCCAGGACGGAGACGAATCGTTGGATCATGAAAGTTCTACCTCGATGCGAGGAATGCCGCGCCGGACTCAGGTGTCGAGCCACATGCGAAGCAGGTTGTGATAAGTGCTGGTGAGGCCGATCACGCCGCGATCGGTCTCGCCGCAGGTGCTGCGCAAATGGCGCAGGTGGTTGTCCATGTCGAACAGCAGCCTGCGCTGCTCGTCGCTGCGCACCATGCTCTGGATCCAGAAATAGCTCGCCACCCGAAAGCCCCGCGTCACGGGCTCGACCCGGTGCACGCTGGTGCCCGGATAGATGACCATGTCGCCGGCCGCCAGCTTGACGGTCTGCTCACCGAAGGTGTCTTCGATGACGAGTTCGCCGCCGTCGTAGTCCTGCGGATCGCTCAGGAACACGGTGCAGGACACGTCGGTGCGCACGCGGCCTGCGCCGTTGCGCAGGAAGCGCACCGAGCTGTCCACGTGGTTCCCGAAGCTGTTGGACGCACCGCCGTAGCGATTGAACAAGGGCGGCGAGATCTGCTTGGGCAAGGCGGCCGAGAAGAAGATCTGGTGCCGCTCCAGGCCGTGCAGGAGCAACTGTTGCACGGCGCGGGTTTCGTCGCAGTCTTCGCGCAGCTGCTCGTTGTTCTTGGCGCGCGCCGACTGCTCGCCGGCCGTGAGGCGACCGTCTTCCCAGGGCGCCCTGGCAAGGATCTCGTTGGCACGACGAAGCTCGTCGCGGGTCAGGACCTCTGGGATTCGCAGCAGCATGGTGCAAGTCTATGGCTTAGAAGCGCACCCCGACGGTCGCCTGGTAGGTGCGTTGCTGGCCCGCGATCACGAAGCCCGGATACAGCTGGTCACCATAGAGCCGGTTGGTGATGTTGGTCACGTTGAACTGCGCGAACACGTCGGGCGTGAACTTGTATTCGAACATCGCGTCGCCCACCAGGTAACCGGGCACGTAGTTGGTCGTCGACGCCGCACCCGTGACGCCTTGCAGCGGACGGTTCTGCGATGCGCCGCGCAAGCCGCCGGCCATGCGCAGCTTGGGCGTGGCCTGGTAGCTGATCCAGGTCGCGCCGCTGTGCTTGGGCGTCAGGCCCACATCCGATCCGACGACGTTGGCGTTCGTGCTGCCGATCTTGTCGATCTTGGCTTCCGGGATGTAGGCGTACGACACGTAGATTTCCCACTGCGGCGTGAGGCGGCCGACCATCTCGAATTCCAGGCCCTGCGAATGGCGCTTGCCTGACAGCAGGTAGCTGGTGTTGGCGAAATCGGAGTCGGTGGTGCGTTCGTTGTACTTCTCGGTGCGGAAGAGGGCTGCGCGCGTCGAGAGCTTGCCGTCGAGCCAGTCCAGCTTGGCGCCGAGTTCGATGTTGCGGCTTTCTTCAGGCGGCGTGTTCGCGTCCTTCGGCTGCACGTACTGGTAGGTGTCGGCCGCGGTGTTGAACGAGGTGCTGTACGAGAAGTGGTACGACTGCGTGGGCGACGGCTGGTACAGCACGCCGGCACGGTAGCTCCACGGCGATTCCGACAGGTGCGACTGCGCAATGGCGCCGGGCGTCGTGGTGTTGGTGTTCGGGTAGGTGATCTGCGAGAAGTCGCCCTTGAAGTTGTCCCAGCGCACGCCGCCCAGGATCTTCCAGTCCTGCGACACCTGCACCAGGTCCTGCAAGTAGGCGCCGAAGTTGTTGGCCGAGTAGTCGCTGGTCGGGCGGTATACCGGGCTGACCGGCAAGGTGCGGCCGTCGTTCGGGTTGCCCACTGTCGTGTAGCCCTTGTAGTAGTTGGTGCCCACGATGCCCCAGGCGCCAAAGCGGTCCGCCGTTTCGTGCGACGCGTCGATGCCGGTGAGGATGTTGTGGCGCATGCCGCCCCAGTTAAAGGCGTTGCTGTAGTCGCTTTGCAGGTAGGTGCCGTTGTACTGGTCCTTGCGCGGCGCGAGACCCAGGCCGTAAACGTAGGTGCCCTGCGACAGGTTCGACGCGTTGACGGTGCCGGCGGCCGGGCACGCCGCCTGCTGGCCGGCTGCGTTGGTCGTGGGAATCCGGTTGCAGAAAGCGCCCGTCGTGCTCCACTGCGAACGGTCGAACTGGCCGCTGCGAATCTGCGTCTTCAACTCGCCGGCGTCGTCGAAGCGGTGGATCCAGTAGGCGTTGCCATAGGCGGCCTTGCCCTTGAGGTAGTCGCTCTGGGTGCCGTAGAAGTTGCCGGGCGAGATGTCGGGGATGGTGCCTTGCGCCACGCCATCCTTGAAGGTGCCGTTCTGCAGGTAGCGCTGGCTCGACATCGGCACGTTGTCGACGTTCAGGTAGAAGGCGCCGATCAGGAATTCATCGCGCGAGCCGATGCCCCAGCTGTAGCTGGGCGCCACGCCGTACTTGTCGATCTTTGCGCCGTCGTTGTCCGCCTTGTTCCACATGGCGTTGATGCGCAAGGCCGAGTCTTCGCCCACGCGCTTGTTCAGGTCTGCGGTCGTGCGGTAGAAGCCGTTGGAACCCACGGTGCCGATCAGGTCCGTCTCGTCTGCCAGCCAGGGCTTCTTGGTCACCTGGTTGATCACGCCGCCCGTGGAGCCACGGCCGAAGATCATCGAGGCGGAGCCGCGCAGCACTTCCACGCGGTCGAGATTGAAGGTGTCGCGGTCGTACTGCGAGGGGTCGCGCATGCCGTCGATCAGCAGGTCGCCCACGGTGGCCACGGGGAAGCCGCGCAGGCGGATGTCCTGGTCGGTGCCGTTTTCAGTGGCGGCGAAGGTGATGCCGGCGGAGTAGTGCAGCGCGTCTTTCAGGGTGTCGAGCTTGGCGTCTTCCATCAGCTTTTCAGTGATGACGTTGATCGACTGGGGGATGTCGCGGATGTCCTGGTTTCCCTTGCCGATGTTGGTCTTCTTCGTCTGGAAGCTGTCCTTGCTCTGGATGTCGGCCTGCTCTTCCACGGTGATGGTGGCGAGCGAGCCGCCCTGTGCCGGCGCGGCGGGCGTCTGGGCCCAGCTGCTGACGGAGGCCGCCAGCATCATCGCGCCCAGCGGAAATGCCGCGAAGGCTGCAGGCGCCGCCGCTGACGCGGTTTCGGTGGACAGGGGACGGACGGTTGCAGCGGTGCGCTGCGCCGCCACGCGGCGGCGAGAAGTTCGAGCCAATTTGGCCTCCAGTGGACGCGACCGTGTCGCGAAGGGTGGAAGGCTGGCTGTCCGGAGTTCCGGATTGGCTCGCCGATGAAAAGATCGACGCGGAGTATATCGACTCGTTACAAAAGTAGCACGCTGACTTCTACTTCATTCGTTGCTTGTTTCCTGAACACAACACAGGTGAATCCGTCGTTTTCAATACAAATCGTAGTACGCTGCCGTCCTACTTCAGTATGTCAACGACGATGTCTTGCAGCCGCCTCAGGAGAATCCATGCTTGAACTCAGCGCCCCCTTGCGGCCGCGACAGGACATTGCGTCGGGCGAGAGCAAGGGCGTGGACCAGTCGCTCGCCAAGGCCGAACTCATCGCCAGGATTCGCACGGGCCTTGGACGGCAGGATCGGCGCAGGGTCGGCCCGCACCATGCCGACGTCCTGGCCACCCTGCTGGCCATGAAGGTGGCGGCGCCGGATGTGCACGGCATCTACAGGGCCTTGCTCGATGCAGGCCGGGACATGCCCATGTCCAAGGTGTACCGCGCGCTCAAGGTACTGGAAGACGCCGGTGTGGTGCAGCGGGCCTGGATGCCGGGCGACGGGCGGGTTCGGAGCGTCTACTTCGCGATCGAGCGTCGTGCCGAGGCGGCGCTTGACGGCCACGCGATTGCGGTTTGCACGCGCTGCGGCGCGAGCATCACATCCGACGCCTGCCGCACGGAACCGGATCCACGCTGAACGCGCGGCAGGCTCGCGCCACGCAGCGAGCCAGGCCGCCATGCCCCGGCCACTCCCCCGGCCTCTTGGCATTCCGGGAAACTTTGTGACCCGCCAAAGGCAAAATACGCACGCCAATCCGGCTGCCCGGGGTCTCCTCCCTTACACAGCATTCGTTCATGTTCGAGGCCTTTGTCGTCATCACCCGAGAGTCGTGCGAACTGCTTTTGGTCATCCTTGCGCTCACGGGCGCAGCGCGCCACGGCGGCAGGCCCGAGCTGATTCGTTGGGCGCTCGCGGGCGTCGCGTGCGGCATGGCAGCGGCCGCGGGCATCGTCGCCGCGTTGCCGCCTTCCGGCATGAACGAATGGTTCGACATCGCGCTCACCTTTGGCTTCGGACTGTCGCTGGCGCTGGTGTCCTGCGGGACGATGGCATCGGTGGCGGGCATCGGCGTTCACGCCACGCGGGTGCTGGAATCCTGGTATTCGCAGCGCGCAACGGGCGTGGCCGTGCTCGCCTTTGCAGCCTTCAGCGCATTGCGCGAGGCGCTCGAGGCAGTTCTGCTCATCCGTTTCATCTCGGCGCAGGAGCCGCTCGCGGATGTGGCAGGGGGAGTGGCGCTGGGCTTGGCCGCATGCGCCCTGCTGGCACTGGCGTGGCGGGCACTGGAGGTGCGCCGCGGCACGCACTGGGCGTTCAGGTTGTCCGCGGTGATTCTCTTTGTGCTGGGCACGCAGATGATGATCGAGGCTGTGGCCGAGGTCCTCGTGCGTGGGGTGGGCGGCGCAGGTTCGGCCCGGTTGGGCCATGCGTTGATGCCCTACCTTGAAAACGGTGATCGCAGCTGGATGCTGTGCGCGGCATTGGCCCTCATTCCGCTGGCGGTGTGGACGCGCGCCTGGTGGCGTCGCGCGGGGCGCTGAAGAACTGCCGGCCGCTGATCGCTCAGACCGGCGCGCGCTGCAGCCGCATCGACACCGAAAACCGGTCGGCCGGATGCACCGACACCGACACCTCGAACACCTGCCCCTGCGCGTCGAAGTAGCGGCGCAGGATCTTCAGGGCCGATGAGCCCACCTTCAGCTTGAGCGCCCTGGCCATCGCCGCGTCCTCGATGGAGAACGCGCGCACGTCCTGATGGATCTCGGCAATGTGGCGGTCATAGCGCTCCTCGATGAGCGAGCTGATGAGCGTGTCGGGCGAATCCCTCACCACGTCCGCAATGTCCGCATAGGCCGGGTCGATGTACACGTCGGTCCATCCGATGGGTGCGCCGCCGTCGTCGCCGACCATGCGCAGGCTCGAGATCCGCAGCCATGCCGTGCCATCGGCGCAACCCAGTTCGCGGGCGAGTTCGCCGGCCACTGTCTGCTGCTCGATGGATTGCACCACCCGCAGGTGCTCCTCGCCGAACTGCACCAGGTCGTCCACCGACGCCAATGAAGGCCTGAAGCTCGCCCGCGGCTTGGCGGACACCACGCGCGTGCCCACGTTCTTGCGCCGCGTGACCAGGCCCAGCTGCTGCAACTCCGCCAAGGCTGCGCGCACGGTATGGCGGCTGGTGCCGTAGTGCTTGCACAGCTCCAGTTCGGTGGGCAACAGCGCGCCGACAGCGAAATGCCCGGAGCTGATCGCCTCCGTCAGGTGACGGGCGATGTTCGTGAAGTTGGCCTTTTGAGGGGCGGGATCCAGCAGTTCAGTCATGGGCAGGCGTCAGGGTATACCCCAGATGTGGTTATGTCCGAACATATTACAGTCCTATATGTCCGAACATATTGTTCTCTCTTCACTTCTCCAAAGGCACCCCATGTCGACTTCATCGCTTCCCATGGCCAGCACGGTCGTTGATTCCATCCTGTTCCGGGATGCCTTCGGAACGCAAAAGATGCGCACGATTTTCTCCGACGGCGCGTTGATCCAGCGCTATATCGACGCGGAGATTGCCTTGGCCCGCGCCGAAGCGCGCTGCGGCGTCATCCCGCAGGAAGCGGCCGACGTGATTGCACGCGAATCGAAGATCGAGCGCATCGACTTCGACCACATGCGCGAAGAGACCGACATCGTGGGCTACCCCATCCTGCCGCTGGTGCACCAGATGGTCGCGATGTGCGGCGAATCCGGCCGCTATGTGCACTGGGGCGCGACCACGCAGGACATCATGGACACGGCCGTCGCGCTCCAGGTGCGCGACGCGCTGGACAGCATCGACAGCGACATCCGCGAACTGCGCGGCATCCTGGCATCGCTCGCGAAAAAGCATCGCGACACGCCCATGGCCGGACGCACGCATTTGCAGCAAGCCTTGCCCGTGACCTTCGGCTACAAGGTCGCGATCTGGCTGGCAATGTTCGACCGCCATCAGCAGCGCATCGCAGAGCTTCGTCCTCGCGTGGCGGTCGTCGAATTTGCCGGTGCCGCGGGCACGCTCGCGTCGCTGGGCGACAAGGGATTCGAGGTGCAGAAGGCGATGGCCGCGGAACTGAAGCTCGGTGTGCCGGCCACGACTTGGCATGTGGCACGCGACGGCTTTGCAGAAGCGGTGAACCTGCTGGCGCTGGTCACGGGCTCGCTCGGCAAGATCGCGCTGGACATCATGATCATGGCGTCCACCGAATTTGCCGAGGTGTACGAGCCCTTCGTCAAGGGGCGCGGCGCATCGAGCACGATGCCGCAAAAGCGCAATCCGATCTCCAGCGAACTGATGCTGGCTGCTTCCAAGGCAGTGCGCCAGCACGCAGGCCTGATGGTGGATGCAATGGTGCAGGACTTCGAGCGCGCCACCGGGCCGTGGCATGCGGAATGGATTGCGATTCCCGAGAGCTTCATCCTCACCTCCGGCGCACTGCACCAGGCCAAGTTCGCACTCGGCGGCCTGATCGTGGACGAAGCACGCATGGCGCACAACCTCGGCATCACCAAGGGCCTGATCGTCGCCGAGGCCGTGATGATGGGCATGGCGCCGCACATCGGCCGCCAGCAGGCGCACGACGTGGTCTACGACGCCTGCCGCGCGGTCAATGAAAAGGGCGGCACGCTGGCCGAAGCGCTGGCGGCCCTGCCCGAAGTCACCAAGCACTTCGACCGCGCCACCATCGACCGCCTCACCGACCCCGCCAACTATCTCGGCCTGGCGCCGCAGATGGTCGACCGCGCGCTGGCGCTGTCCGCCGAAGTCAGCGCCTGAAGCCCCGCACCGGAAAGACAACCATGACGAACACATCCACGCCCGGGGCCGTGCTGACGGCGCCCGCGAAAAAGCTGCCCTGGTATCGCAAGCTCGGCATGCAGGTGCTGCTGTCGCTGATCCTGGGCATCGTGGTCGGCTTTGCATTTCCGAAGTTCGCATCGCAACTCAAGCTGCTGGGCGACATGTTCCTGTCGCTCATCAAGGCCGGTGTGGCGCCGCTGGTGTTCCTGACCATCGTGCACGGCATCGCGTCGGCCGGCGACGTGAAGAGCGCCGGGCGCGTGGGATGGCGCTCCATCGTCTACTTCGAGATCATCTCGACCATTGCGCTGTGCGTCGGCATGCTGGCCGGCAACCTGCTGGAGATCGGCAAGGGCATGACGACGGTCGCAGGCGGCTCAGCCGCACCGATCGCCAAAGCCGCAGCGGCGCCACAAGGCTTCCTGGAGTTCATGGCGCACATCGTGCCGGACAACTTCGTGGGCGCCTTTGCCAAGGGCGAGTTGCTGCAGGTGGTGGTGCTGGCCGTCATGGTCGGCATCGGCATCCTGGCGATTCCCGAAGGGCGTCGCGAGAAGGTCAACGGTGGGCTGGACTACATCTCCGAAGTGCTCTTCTCCTTCATCAACCTCGTGATGAAACTCGCGCCCATCGGCACCTTCGGCGCGGTGGCGTATTCGGTGGGCAGCAACGGCAGTGCAGTGCTGGTGGCGCTCGCGGAACTGGTGCTGAGCTTCTATGCGGTGATCGCACTGTTCATCTTCGTGGTGCTCGGCCTCATCGCGAAGATCGCGGGCTTCAGCCTGTGGCGCTTCCTGCGCTACATCAAGGACGAGATCCTCATCGTGCTCGGCACGGCTTCCTCGGAAAGCGCCCTGCCCCGCCTTCTCATCAAGCTGGAGCGCCTGGGCTGCGCCAAGCAGACGGTGGGCCTCGTGCTGCCCACCGGCTACGCCTTCAACCTGGACGGCACCTCGATCTTCATGGCAATGGGCGTGATGTTCATCTCGCATGCCTGGGGTGTGCCGCTGTCCTTCGACCACCAGATCGGCATCCTGCTGCTGATGCTGCTCACCTCCAAGGGCGCGGCGACGGTGTCGGGCGGCTCCTTCGTGGTGTTCGCGGCGACGGTAACTTCCACCGGCATTCTTCCGGTCGAAGGCCTCGCTGTGATCTTCGGCGTGTACCGATTCCTGTCGATGGCCATTGCGACCTGCAACACGGTGGGCAACAGCGTCGCCGTGGTGGTGGTCGCCAAGTGGTCCGGCACCTTCGACCCGAAGGTTGCGGAGCGCCACCTGTACCCCGAGCGCTACCCCGCCACTGCCGCTGCCGATGCGCAACTGGACGACGGCAACCTGCTGCCGGAAGACATGAGCGACGCCAATCCGCATCCCACCGGCATCGACATGCACGCGCCGGCTCCGGCCCGCTAAGCCCCCATTCAACTCTCCAAGGAATTCATCATGAAGCCGAACTGGAAACTCGCCGCACTGTCTTTGATGCTGGCCGCAGGCAGCGCGATGGCGCAAAGCTACCCCACCAAGCCCGTCACCTGGATCGTGCCTTTTTCGGCAGGCGGGCCGACCGATGCGCTGGCGCGCAGCATCGCCGAGCGCGTGGCGCGCGAGATCGGCCAGCCGATCATCATCGACAACTCGCCCGGCGCGGGTGGCACGGTGGGCGCGGCCAAGGCGGCGCGTGCGCAGCCGGACGGCTACACCATGCTGGTGGGCCACATGGGCTACATGGGCGCAGCGCCGGCCCTGTACAAGAAGCTCAACTACGACCCGGTGAAAGACTTCGCGCCCGTGTTCCGCTTTCCCGACACGCCGCTGGTGCTGATGGTGCGCAAGGAGCATCCCGCCAAGGACATCAAGGCGCTTGTCGACTTCGGCAAGGCGAACCCCGACAAGCTTTTCATCGGCAACGCAGGCGTTGGCTCCAGCTCGCACCTGATCGCGGCGCTCGTTGCTTCCACCGCCGGCATGAAGATCTCGCAGGTGCCATACAAAGGCGCCGGGCCGGCGCTCATCGATGTCATCGGTGGCCAGATCGACGGCATGTTCGACCAGACCAACACCGCCCTGCCCCAGATCAAGGAAGCCAAGGTGCGCCCGCTGGCCGTGACATCGAAGGTGCGGCTGCCGCAACTCAAGGACGTGCCCACGCTCGCCGAGACGGTGCTGCCCGGCTTCGAGGCCTCGACCTGGTACGGCATCTACGCACCCAAGGGCACGCCGCAACCGGTGCTGGACAAGGTGCAGGCGGCTTACCAGAAAGTCATGACGGACAAGGCCTTCACCGACAAGATGGCGGAGCAGGCCATTCAACTGTTGCCGGCCGAGCAATACACCGGCGCCGCACTGGGCAAGCACACCGAAAGCGAAGTCGCACGCTGGAAGGTCGTGGCAGCCAAGACCAACATCTCGCTGGACTGAACATGGGCCCGGCACGCATCGAGCACGACGCGTTCGGCCCGGTCGAGATTCCCGGCGACCGGTATTGGGGCGCGCAAACGCAGCGCGCGCTGGGCGTGTTCTTGATCGGCGAAGAGCGCTTTCCGGCATGCCTCATCCACGCTTTCGGCTTGCAGAAGATGGCAGCGGCGCGTGCCAACCTGCGTTGCGGAACGCTGGCGCCGAATCTGGCCGAGCCGATCGTGGCGGCCGCCGACGAGTTGCGGGATGGGCGATTCGATGCCCACTTCCCGCTCACCGTGTGGCAGACGGGCTCGGGCACGCAGACCAACATGAATGCGAACGAGGTCGTCGCGAACCGGGCCAACGAACTGCTGGGCCAGCCCTTGGGCACCAAGTCCCCGGTGCATCCCAACGACCACGTCAACGCATCGCAGTCATCCAACGACAGCTTTCCGACGGTCATGCATGTCGTGACGGTGCTGGAACTCGAAGAGCGGCTGAAGCCTTCGCTGCAATTGCTGCGGGCCAGCCTGAACGGGCGCGCCGCGGCCTTTGCCGATGTGCTGAAGATCGCGCGGACCCACCTGATGGACGCGGTGCCCATTACCATGGGCCAGGCCTTCGACACCTTTGCCCGCCAGGTCGGCCACGGCATCGACCGCATCGACGCCGCGATGCCGCGGCTCCTGTCGTTGCCACAGGGCGGAACAGCGGCAGGCACCGGCTTGAATGCACCGCCCGATTTCGATGTGTTCTTCTGCGAGGAGATCAGCGCGCTCACCGGCCAAACCTTCGCTCCGAACCCGTCGAAGTTCGAGGGCATGGCCGCACACGACGCGTTGGTCGAAGCGTCAGGCGCGCTCAACGTCATTGCGACTTCGCTCATCAAGATTGCCAACGACGTGCGCTGGCTTGGATCGGGTCCGCGTTGCGGATTGGGGGAGCTGAAGATTCCGGACGACGGCCTGACCAGTTCCATCATGCCGGGCAAGCGCAACCCGACGATCGCGGAAGCCCTGGCGCAGGCCTGCATGCAGGTCGTGGGCAATCACGCAACCATCACGCTGGCCAACGCATCGGGCAACTTTGAGCTGAACGTCGCCAAGCCGGTGCTGATCGCCAACCTGCTGCAATCGATCCGCGTGCTCGCAGACGCATCGCGCGTGTTTGCCCATCGGCTGGTCGATGGTCTCGAAGTCGACGGCCCGCAGTTGGCCCGCAATGTCGAGAACGCCTTGCTGCTGGTGACGGCGCTCAATCCGCTGCTGGGTTATGACAAGGTGGCACGGATCACCGCAGAGGCGCTCGAGCAGGGAGTTTCCCCGCGAGCGGCCGCCTTGTCGCTCGGATTGCTCGACGAAGCGACTTACGACAGGATGGTCGATGCCGCGAAGATGGTCCGCCGGCAGTAAGCACGACCGTTTCAAGAATCGCCCGATCCCGCTTAAGCTCGCGCGCATGAAAACCGGCATGCGCCTCCTCCTGGCTTCCACGGTGCTCGCAATCGCGGCTTGCGGCAACACGGGCGGTCACTGCGAATCGCCCTTTGCGGCTTCGCCCCAGTTCAAGGGCTGCACTTTTCACAACATCCCCAACCCGGACGCGCGCCCGACGGAAAACGCGATGAAGATCTGGTCGCGCTTCGTCTTCGGCACCAAGACGGCGACCGAGCCGGTGGACCGCATCCCCGTGCGGCCGCTGACGACCGCGCAGCTGGAGTCGCTGGACCCCAAGGCCAACCACGTCGTGCGGATCGGGCATTCCACGACGCTGCTGAAGCTGGGCGGCCGCTACTGGCTGACCGATCCGATGTTCAGCGAGCGTGCATCGCCCTTTTCATTCATGGGGCCCAAGCGCTTTCATGCGCCGCCGATCGGATTGCAGCAACTGCCACCCATCGACGGGGTGATCGTTTCGCATGACCACTACGACCACCTCGACGAAGCGTCCATCGCTTTTCTGGCAACGCGAGCGCAGCGCTTTTTCGTACCGCTCGGATTGGGCCAGCGACTGGTGGACATGGGTGTGCCGCGCGAGCGCATCACCGAGCTCGACTGGTGGCAGTCCGCCAGGCTGGGCGAGGTGCAGATCACCTCGACACCCTCGCAGCATTTCTCGGGCCGCACCCTGTCGGACCGCGACTCGACGCTGTGGACCTCGTGGGTGATCGATGGCGGCGGGCAGCGCATCTTCTACAGCGGCGACTCGGGCTACAGCGCGAGCTTTCGCAGCATCGGCGATCGCCTGGGCCCCTTCGACCTGGCCATGATCGAGAACGGCGAATACGACGCATGGTGGCCTTCGGTGCACATGACGCCGGCGGAGACCGTGCAGGCATCGCAAGACCTTCGCGCCAGGCTGCTGCTGCCCGTGCACAACAGCACCTTCGACCTCGCCTTCC
Organism: Variovorax brevis; assembly: GCF_030317105.1. Classification (GTDB taxonomy): domain Bacteria; phylum Pseudomonadota; class Gammaproteobacteria; order Burkholderiales; family Burkholderiaceae_C; genus Variovorax; species Variovorax brevis. The sequence goes on along the minus strand of NZ_JASZYG010000007.1, from coordinate 367,108 downwards.
ACACATGGCACGCGCCGCTGGACGGCATTGCCGAGCAGGCGGCAGCGAAGAAGGTCGACCTGGCCACGCCGGAGTTCGGCGAGGTGGTCACCATCGGGCAGGCGCGCAGCAATGTGCGGTGGTGGGTGGGGTTGAAGTAGGCGACGCGTCGCGTTGTCCGACGCCGGAGACACGCTGCGAAGGTGCAGGAAATTCTGAATACCAACGGGCTTGAGCGCCAAAATCGGCACCTGTGGCATCGGTCTTGAATGCCCAAGGAGCCCGCATGAGTATCACGCTGACGATTGACGACGCACTCTTTGAGAGGGCTGTGGAAGTTGCCGACCCCGGAATGAGTCCGTCCGACCTGCTGCGCGAAGCCGTTGAGACCTTCATTCGCGTACAGGCCGGAAAGCGCCTTGCCGCGCTGGGCGGAACCGAACCGGACTTGCTGGAAGTACCACGGCGCCGCCCTGAGGCACCCACTCGATAAATGTGCTGGTCGAAACCTCAGTGTGGATTGATCACTTCCGAAAACGGAACGACGGCCTGCTCGGGTTGATGATTGGGGCGGCCAAGGTGATCGCCCATCCGATGGTGATTGGGCAGGTTCAATCCAGCGGCCACGACATCGCCTTCGGCAACACTGGCACCTCGGGCGTCTCGCGGCCGGCTTGCGGTGCGCCCGTGTCCACGCCGCGCCACCAAGCCTCGACCTTGCCGTCCGCATGCGCCGGTTCAAACGCCTCGCCCAGGCGCGGCATGACGAGCTGCGCGCCCGTGGTGGGAGCAAGGCGCAGCAAGGTCTCGGGCGGCTGGTCCCAGTCGTGCGTGGCGAGGGCGAACGTGCCCCAGTGCACCGGCAGGAAGGCGCCGCCGCCGAGAAGCCCGTGCGCCTTGAGCGCGTTTTCCGGACCAAGGTGGATGTCGCCCCAGGCGGGATGAAAAGCACCGACCTCCAGCATCACCAAGTCAAACGGACCGAGGCGCTCGCGGATCGTGCGGTATTCATCCGTCAGGCCGGTGTCGCCGCTGAAGAACACGCTGTGTCGCGATGAGCGAATGGCGAGCGAGGACCACAAGGTGGCGTTGCGGTCTTTCAGGCTGCGGCCGGAGAAATGCTGCGATGGCGCGGCAGTCACCGTAACCTCGCTGCGCGGCAGCTGGTAAGACTCCCACCAATCGAGCTCCACGATGCGCTCGGCCCGCACGCCCCACGCCTCGAGGTGCGCGCCGACGCCAAGCGAGGTCACAAAGGGCACGTCGCGCTTGGCCAGCTCGCGAATGGTCGGATAGTCGAGATGGTCGTAGTGGTCGTGCGAAACAAGCACGAGGTCGATGGGCGGCAACGCGCGCAGTGACACCGGCATGGGCTGGAATCGCTTGGGGCCGACGAGCCGTGAGGGCGATGCCCGCGCGCCCCAGACCGGATCGGTCAGCAGGCGCAAGCCTTCGATCTCGATCAGCACCGTCGAATGGCCAAGCCATGTGGCGCGCAGGCCGCTTTCGGGTGCTTTGGCCCAAGCCGGCAAGGGATCCATCGAAGGCAGCGGACCGCGCGGCACCGTCCTTTCACCGCCGCAGATGAACTCGCTGATGGAGGGCATCTTCGCCTCAGGATCCCGCAGGCCTGGGGCAATCGGATGCACGTTGCGAAAGCTCTCACCGCTCCAGCGCGGCGACGCCTTCACGCGTTCAAGCCGCTCGCCTTGCGCTCTCTTGCCAAGTGATTTCACGTTGTGCTTCCTGTGGAGCGCCGTGGGTGCAAGGCACTGCGGCGCGGTTGAACGCTCGGCACAAGTTTATAGATCCTGGACGCAGGACGATCCCTTCCGACCGGCAGGCGCACCGACGCCGTGCGCTCAACGTCGCAGGGTGTCGCCCGACGTAACGGCGGGCGCGTCATTGCCCCACGAAGCGCGCACATAGGTCAGCACGGCGGCGATCTGCGAATCGTCGAGTTGCGATCCGAATGGCGGCATGCCGGCGGGGCGTGGGTTGCCTTGGGTCGTGGGTGGGTAGCCGCCGAGCCGAACGATCTGGATCAGGTTGGCCGGATGGGCCGCCGTCACGCCCCGGTTGCCCGCCAGCGGCGGAAAGTCGCCCGCCTTGCCCTGCCCTTGGTCTCCGTGACAGTAGGCGCACTGCTGGTCATAGACCTTTGCGCCGCGCGCCATCGTGGCGGCGTCGCGCCGCATTGAAGCAGGCCGCGGCGCAGGTGCTGGCACGGCAGCCGTGGGCAAGCGCTGGAGGTAGGTGGCGATGGCGTCCACGTCGGCATCCGCCAGATGCTGCGTGCTGTTGAACACGACGTCCGCCATGGGACCCATTGCCGCACCGCGTGGCGAACTGCCGGTCTTGAGGAACTGGGCCAACTCGCCCTGCGACCAATGCACTTGCCCATCAGCCGATGCGGACACGAGCGATGGCGCCAACCACGCATCGACGGGTGTGTTGCCACCCGAGAGCCCCACGCTCTTCACCGTGGCGCCCAGCGAATCCCGCGCGCCATGGCATGCGATGCAATGCCCCAGCCCGCCGACCAGATAGGCCCCTCGATTCCACGCTGCTGACTCGGTCGGCGCGGGCTCGAAGCCGCCCGGCCGGAAGGCCACCGCACGCCACACCGCCAACGCGGCCTGCGTGTCGTAGGGAAATCGCAGGGCATGCGCCTTGTTCGGCGTCTCCGCGGGCGGCACCGTGCGGAGGTAGGCGTAGATGGCATCGGAATCCCCACGCGTCACCGTCGTGAAGCTGGGATAGGGAAAGGCGGGATACAGCAGGCGTCCATCCCTGGAACGGCCGTTGTGCATGGCACGCCAGAACTCCGCTGCGGACCACTGGCCAATGCCATGCGTCTTGGACGACGTCAGGTTGCTCGCGTAAACCGCGCCGAAGGGCGTGTCGATGCCCACGCCGCCTGCGTAGGGCACACCGCCGCGGGGCGTGTGGCAACCCGCGCAGTTGCCGGCCAGGGCGAGGTAGCGTCCTCGCTCCACCATGGCGGGTGAGCTTTCAAAGGCGGCCGCGTGGCTTGGGAGTTCGTCTTCGCCTTGCACGTTCAGCATCACGACAGCGAGGACTGCGATCGACAGCAATGCCGCCAAGGCTGCCAGCGCGTAGATGGCAGAGCGCCTCATGGTTGCACCGCACTGCATGGCATCGGCAGCGACGCCGGCACGCTGTTCAAAGGCTTGGCCTTGGCGTCGGCGGGCACGGGTTGCAGCGCGAGCCAGCTGGCGACGGCGTTCACGTCGGCGGCCGTCAGCTTTCGCGCCACTTCGGACATGCAGTCCGGCGCCTTGGCATGCCGGTTGTCGTCCAGCCAATCGCCCAATTGCGATGCCAGGTACAGGCGCGGCAGGCCGACAAGCCCGGGAATGCCGGGCTGCACGCCCGTGAGTGCGGCGCCGTGGCAACTGGCGCATGCGGGAATTCCGCGCACCGGGTCACCGGCGCGCACCAGTTGCGCACCCCGCGCCAGCATGGCAGTGGACGCATCGGATGTTTGCGCGACCGTGGGATAAGGCAAATCGAGATCGGCAAAGTATTGAGCGATCTCCTTCAGGTAGTCGTCCGTCATGTTGCGCACCAGATGGGCCATGTCCGAATTCAATCGACGTCCGTCCCTGAAGCTTTGCAGTTGATTGAAGAGGTAACCCGCCGGCTTGCCGGCCAGCCTCGGAAAGTAGGCGGCTGCGCTCACAGCACCTTCGCGGCCATGACAAGCAATGCACGCAGCGACCTTGGGTTCCATGGCGCTGTTGGCGGCGCCCTGTGCCCACGCCGCGCCGGCGCTCAACGCGACAAGCACGGTCACCAGCGCCCGTTGCAGCAGTCGGTACGCCATCACGGCGCGACAACAAAGCGCACGAGCGCAATGAGAGTCCCGACGAACATCAACACCAGCACGAACGCCACCGCCAGCAGCGGCAACAGGCCCACATTGGCCGTGCGAACTTCCGCATCGGCACGACGGCCGCCCAGGCCGATGAAGCTCCACAAGACGGCGCGCAGGGTACGAAGGAAGATGGACATGCCCCAACTATGCCGCCCTGCCCTTCAAAAAAACAGATTCAGTTTCCTGAGAATTTTGCGTATCAGATCTCAGCGTGCGCAGCACAATCCGGGACATGAAGCGATACGAAGCCCTTGCCGCCGACATGGAGGCGTCCATCCGCAACGGAACGCTGCGAACGGGCGACCGGCTGCCCTCCGTGCGCCACACCGGCGAAAGCCGCGGCGTGAGCGCATCCACCGTGTTCAAGGCCTACTACCTGCTGGAGGCGCGCGGCCTCATCCGCGCCAGGGACCGCTCGGGCTACTACGTTGCGCGCGGCGGCAAGCGCGAAGCGCTGCCGGAAGCCGAGGCCACCTCGCGCCCCGTGGAACGCGCCGTGCCGCTGGACGTCAGCGACCATGTCTTCGAAATCCTCGAAGCGAGCATGACGCGCAAGGTCGTGCCTTTTGGCTCGGCCTTTCCAAGCCCTGTGCACTTTCCCCTGGAGCGGCTTGGGCAGTTCATGGCCCGCAGTGCAAAGTCACTTGATCCATGGAGCACCGTCGATGACCTGACGCCCGGCAGCGCCGCACTGCGCCGCCAGATCTCGCTGCGCTACCTGGCGGATGGATTCCAGGTGCACACCGATGAGATCGTCATCACCAACGGTGCGCTGGAAGCGCTCAACCTCTGCCTGGCGGCGGTGACGCGGCCGGGGGATTCGGTCATTGTCGAATCGCCGACCTTCTATGCGGCGCTGCAGGCATTGGAGCGCCTCGGCCTCAAGGCCATCGAGGTACCGACGCATGCGCGCGAGGGCATCGACCTCGACGCGCTGGAGCGCGCCATCGTGCGTCGCAAGCCCGCCGCGTGCTGGCTCATGACCACCTTCCAGAACCCGCTGGGAAGCTCGATGCCGCAGGACAAGAAGCAATCGCTCGTCCAACTGCTGGCGCAGCACGGCATTCCGCTGATCGAGGACGACGTGTATGCGGAGCTTTACTTCGGCGACAAGCGTCCCTTGCCGGCGAAGGCCTTCGACGCGCAAGGGCTGGTCATGCACTGCTCCTCCTTTTCGAAGTCGCTCGCGCCGGGCTACCGTGTGGGCTGGGTCGCGGCGGGGCAGTTCGCGCGCAAGGTCGCGCACCAGAAACTCACGACCACGCTCAGCACCTCCGCGCCCACCCAGGCGGCGTTGGCGGGCTATCTGGAAAGCGGCGGCTTCGACCGGCATCTGCGCAAACTGCGCCATGCGCTCGCGACGCAGCAGACCACGTTCATGCAGGCACTGGGCCATCACTTTCCGGCCGGCACGCGCGCCACGCGTCCGCTGGGCGGGTACTTCCTGTGGGTCGAGTTGCCGAGGCAGGTGGATGCGCTGGAGGTCCATCGGCGCGCGCTGGCACTGGGCATCAGCGTGGCGCCGGGTCCGATTTTTTCGGCGACGCGTGGGTTCACGAATTGCCTGCGCCTGAACTACGGCCACGTGTGGGACGCGCGCAGCGAAAAGGCGATGGCGTCGCTGGGGCGGCTGATAGCGGAGTTGGCCTGAACGCATTGCCCCGCGGCGGCAGCGCTCAAGCGAAATGCAATAGGCCATGCGCTGTATCCGAATCGCGTGCCGCGTGCGGCCCATCACGAATATCATGAGCCACTTCACGCCCGACCGATGTGGCCCTCATGAAGATCGCGCTCGACGACAAGACGCTCTTCGGCAACGACGCCGGCGAGGACGAGGACGAGTCGGTGCTGATGTCCTACTTCGTCGACCAGCCCGCCTTCGCGGACTTCCTCGACCCCCGGCATCGCCTGTGGATTGCCAACGGCCGAAAGGGCACTGGCAAGTCGGCCCTCATCGTGCGCTTCGCGCATCAGTTGCGCAGCGCGCCAGCCGACCAGCGTGCCATCGTGCTGTCGGTCGTGCCATCGCAACTGGTGGCCATGAAGGAGCCGCCGGCAACGGACAACCACACGCTGCTGGAGAACTACTGGAAGCAGGTGATCTGCGGTGCCATCAACGTGGAGCTGGCGCGCGACATCGGCTTTGCATGGAACGACAACCAGATGGCCCTGGTCGAATCGGCCGAGGTGGCGGGCTTTGCCGGGCGCAACCTGGTGGGTGCGCTGCTGTCGCGGCTGGTCGGCAAGATCAACGTGGGCGGCGTGCTCGACCTGACGCCCACGCCGCGCCCCACCGCCAACCACGAGCGCCTGCTGCAGCGCGTCGACCGCGAAGACGGCTTGAAGCGGCCGGTGTGGTTCCTGCTCGACGACCTGGACGCCAAGTTCCAGAACTCGCCGGCGCAGCAGGCTTTCACCTCTTCCTTTTTCTCGGCCTGCCGCAACCTGGTGAAGGAAACCACTGGCATCGGCATTCGCGCCAGCGTCCGCACCGACGTGTGGGCCAGCCTGACCTCGGCCGAGGACATGGACAAGGTCGAGCAATACCGCACCGAAATCGTCTGGTCCGCGACGCAGCAAAAGATGCTGCTGGCCAACCGGATCCTCGCGTACCTGCAGCGCACGGACCCTGATTCAGACATCGCCCGCACATGGAATAGCCGCGACGACGCCGAGGCGCTGATTGCGCTCGCTTTCGTCAGCCGCATGAAATGGGGGCAGGCCACCGCGCCGGCCGAGCATGTGCTGCGCGTGCTCGCCGGCGGGCGCCCGCGCTGGATCGCTCAACTGTGCCGCATGGCGGGCGCCTTGGCCGCGCGCGACAACAAGGAGCGCGTCGGCATCCACCACGTCACGCAGGTGATGGGCGAGTTCGGCAAGCGGCGGCTGGCGGACCTCTACAAGGAACACCAGTACCAGTTCGGCGACATGCGGCGGCTGGTTGAATGCTTTTCGGGCGGGTCGAGGCGCTACACCACCACGGAGCTTTTGCAGCGCATCGAGGAGCGCTATGTGGGCAAGGCGGGCGAGAAGAACATTCCCCTGGTCGATGGCGTGCCCTTTCGCGACAGCCTGCAGTTGGCGCGCTTCTTGTTCAAGTGCGGCTTCATCAACGGCAACAACGCCGGCAAGACGTCGCTGGCGGTGCCGGAGTTCGTGACCTTCGAGGCGCGGCCCGACCTGCTGGAGGTGGACACGAATCTTGACGACGGCATGACGTGGGAGCTGCAGCCGGCGTACCGCAACATCCTGAACGTCAAGTAGTGCGGGCCGTTCAGAAGCGTTTTGTTTCGAAGACGCCCTGGAAATTGCGGGACGGCATTCGTTATCCGGGCATGCCAACCCCTGAACATCAACACGCACTACGAGGAGCACGAAATGGAACGCCTTGCGTATAGCGCATTGGTCCTGCGCGCCCGCCGGGTTGGAGTGCCTGGCACGGCCATCGATGACACCAGCTTCGCTCTCACCCAGGGCGGTTATCGATTGCGCGGCAGCGGGAGTCGGTCTTCAGCTTAAGCATGGTTCATCGCGCGGCGATGCTCCATGCAATTGGAGCGCCGACGCCAATCCTTGGGTCTCATGAAAAGAGCCGCGGCATGCCGACGAAGATCGAGGCCAAGCCCTTGCGCCACTTCCATCCCCTACCCGCCAATCATCAACAGAAAGCGCCGCCCATCCGTCCCCTGGCACTCGCCCTGTCCCTTCCCGAACGAGGTAGCGAAAAAGCACTGGATGGCGCGGCCGTCGCTGGAGGTCATGATCGCGCGCCCGCCTCCGCCGCCGGTGCCCGTCGACAGGCCGACGCCGCCGCCCGTGCCGCCCCAACCAAAGCTGCCGACGCCAAGGCCAATGCCGACATTGGGAGGATCGCTGTAGTTGCCGGCGTAGTGCGTGCCGTCGATCGTTGCTTCGATCTGGCCCGTGGCGCTGTTCCACGTACCGGGGTAGCTCTTGCCGCCATCGAGAAGCTGCAGGCTGCCCGAGCACGCCGTCAACAACGCAATGCCGGTCAGGACGGCAACGACGCGAAGCGCTCGATGTCGCAACGTGAAGGAAGCATGAAGCTCGGCCATGCCGCATCATTGTTGCGATGCCAGGCCGGCGGCGTAGGAAGCCGTCGCAAGCGCGTATAGGGCGACCCTGATTTCAACGATGGAGCGGCCAAATCCAAAGGCCGCGCCAGCGTACCCGCGCTCATCGAGTACCGCCGCCGGCAATCAACCCGCCGGCTGAAGCGTCACCTTGTAGCGCTGCGCACGCTCCACATAATCGTGCGCGTTGTTCCCCAGACCCGCAATCTCCTCGCTGCGCAGTTCGCGCACGACCTTCGCCGGGCAACCGACGATGAGCACGTTGTCCGGGAACACCTTGCCCTCGGTCACCACCGCGCCCGCACCCACGATGCAATGCCGGCCGATTTCGGCGCCATTCATGATGACGGCCTGGATGCCGATGAGCGATCCGTCGCCGATCTGGCAGCCGTGCAGCATGGCCTGGTGCCCGATGCTCACGCGCTTGCCGATCTTCAGCGGAAAGCCGATGTCCGTGTGCAGCACCGCACCTTCCTGCACATTGCTGTCCTCGCCGACTTCGATGCGCTCGTTGTCGCCGCGGATGACGGCGTTGAACCACACGCTGGCACGCCGCGCGAGCGTGACGGCGCCGATGACGGCAGCGCCGGGTGCGACCCAGGCGCCCTCGTCGATCCGGGTTTCATAAGGGGGCAGGCTGAAGATGGCCATGTCTGTTTCCTGAGTCTCAAGGTGCCAATGGATAAGTGCCCGCCACCAGAATGCGGCGGTCCACGTTGCGAATGTCGGTGTGCCCGCAAAAGGCCATGCTGATGTCCAGCTCCTTGTGCAGGATCTGCAGCATGCGCGTGACGCCTGCCTCGCCCATCGCACCCAAGCCATAGGCCATGGCCCGTCCGACCATCGTGCCGCGGGCGCCCATCGCCCAGGCCTTGAGCACGTCCTGGCCTGAACGGATGCCGCCGTCCATCCACACCTCGGTCTTTGCGCCGACGGCATCGGCGATGGCGGGCAGTGCCCTGATGGAGGACGGCGCACCGTCGAGTTGCCTGCCGCCGTGGTTGCTGACGACGATCGCGTCGGCGCCGGCGTTCACCGCGAGTTCGGCATCCTCGACTTCCATGATGCCCTTGAGGATGAGCGGGCCGTCCCAGCGCGCGCGCACCCACGCAACATCGGCCCACGACAGGCGCGGGTCGAACTGCTCGACGGTCCATGCCGAAAGCGAGCGCATGTCGCTGACGCCCTCGACGTGGCCCACCAGGTTGCGAAAGGTGTGTCGCTTCGTGCGCGCCATCGCCAGGCACCAGCCGGGCTTGGTGGCGAGGTTGATGAGGTTGTCCAGCGTGGGCCGCGGCGGTGCGGTCAGGCCGTTCTTCAGGTCCTTGTGGCGCTGACCGATCACCTGCAGGTCCAGCGTCAACACCAGCGCGCTGCACTTCGCGGCCTTGGCGCGGTCGATCATCCGCGCCATGGCGACGCGGTCGCGCATCATGTAGAGCTGGAACCAGAAGGGCGCGCTCGTGTGCTCGGCGATGTCCTCGATGGAGCAGATGCTCATCGTCGACAAGGTGAAGGGAACGCCGAACTTCTCGGCCGCGCGCGCCGCCAATATCTCGCCATCGGCGTGCTGCATGCCGGTGAGCCCCACCGGGGCAATCGCCACCGGCATGCTGGCCACCTGGCCCGCCATGGTCGTGGCCGTGCTGCGGTTCTCCATGTTGACCGCCACGCGCTGGCGCAACTGGATCGACTGGAAGTCGCTCTGGTTGCGCCTATAGGTTTCCTCGGTCCACGAGCCCGAATCGGCGTAGTCGTAGAACATGCGGGGCACCCGCCGCTTGGCGAGCACGCGAAGGTCTTCGACGCAGGTGATGACGCTCATGGTGCCGCCGGCTTCAAAGGAAACCGATCGACAACCACGGCACCGCCGCGACCACGATCGTGCCGACCAGCAGCGCGAGCATGTACGCGATGATGGGACGAATGCCCTTGTCGGGATGGATCCGCCCGATGGCGCATGCCGCGTAGTAGCCCACGCCCAGCGGCGGAGCGAACAAGCCCAGGCCCATCGACAGCACGACCACCATCGAGTAGTGCACCTCGTGGATGCCGAGCTGGCGCGCAATCGGGAACAGCAGCGGCCCGAAGAGCACGATGGCCGGAATGCCCTCGAGCACCGAGCCGAGAATCACGAAGGTGACCAGCGAGACGGCCAGGAACATCGGCGCACCGCCCGGCAAGCCGCCCATGATCTGCGCCAGCGAACTGGAGAAGCCCGACTGGGTCAGTCCCCAGGCCATGGCCGTCGCGGTGCCGATGATCAGCAGGATGGCGCCCGACAGCGAAGCGGTCGCCACCAGCATCGGCCCGACGCGCTTCCAGTCGAACTGGCGATACACCAGCAGGCCCGACAACACCGCGTAGACGATGCCGATGGTCGAGACCTCGGTGGCCGTGGCCACGCCTTCGACCACCGCCGCACGGATGATGAAAGGCAAGGCCAATGCAGGCACCGCGATCGCCGCCAGCTTGCCCACCTGTGCCCACGAGGGGCGCACCACATGGCTCAGATCCTCGCCCCGGGCACGGAACCAGACCACGACACACAGCGTGAGCCCCAGCACCACCGCAGGCAGCAGGCCGCCGGTGAACAGCGCCGCGATCGAGACGCCCGTCACCGAGCCGATGGTGATCAGCACCAGGCTCGGTGGCACGGTTTCGGTCTGCGCACCGGTGGCCGACAGCAGCGCCACCAGGTCGCCTTCGCTGGCGCCCCGGTTCTTCATCTCAGGAAAGAGCGCGGGCGCCACCGCGGCCATGTCGGCGGCCTTGGAGCCCGAGATGCCGGAGACAAGGTACATCGCCCCGACCAGCACGAACTGCAGGCCGCCGCGCACATGGCCCAGCAAGCCAGCGAGGAAGGCGATCATGGCCTTGGCCATGCCCGTCATCTCGATGAGCAACCCGAGAAACACGAAGAGCGGCACGGCCAGCAGGATCAGGTGCGACATGCCTTCGTCCATGCGGCCGACGATTACCGGCAGCGCGGTGTCTGTTCCGAGTGCCAGGTAGCCGAAGGTGCCGAGCCCGAACGCAAAGGCAATGGGAATGCCGCTGAACACGCTCGCAGCCACCACGCCCACGAAGAAGATCAACAGGTTCAATCGGCCCAGGTCCTGGAACACGCCGTGGCCGAGCGCAAACGCGCCGACCAGAATCGCGACGATGGCCACGGCCTTCGTGCTCGTGCGCCATTGCCCATCCTTGAACAGGCGCAGCACCGAGAACAACATCATCAACACGATGCCGACCGGCAGTGCGCCGGCCCGCCAGGCATTCGAGATTTCAAGAGCCGGCGTGGTGATGAAGCGTTCTTCCGACGCGTATTCCCACGCCGGCCACGCCACCATCGCCAGGAAGGCGAGCGACGCGCACACGCTGATGGAATCGAACAACTGCTGGCGCGCGGGCGTCTGCCGCGAGACCACCGCCGTCATGCGCATGTGCTCGCCGCGCCGAAGGGCCACGACGGCGCCGAGCATCGCCAGCCAGATGAACAGCATCGAGGCGAGTTCGTCAGACCAGATGAGCGGCTTGTGGAACACGAAGCGCGCCACGACGCCGGCCAGCAACACGGCGATGTCCGCCAGCACGAGCCCGCCCGCAACGAATTCAACGGCGCGACCCAGCATGCGGTCCAGGCGAGCGGCCGGCGAAGCAGGGTTCACCGACGACGACGCCTGCAGGCCGTGGCCGTGCGCGTGCAGAGGGGCCGCTTCCGTGGCAGGCCCGGTGTCTGGCTGGACCTTACGTCCAGCCCGCGTGGGGTGGGTCACAGCGGAAGCTCTCGCCCCCACGCTTGGCACTTCGTGTCCTTCGCTGCCCCCCGAGGGGGTGCGAGCTTGCTCGGGGCGGCCCGTCACGGCGAAAGCTGTCGCCCCCACGCTTGGCACTTCGTGTCCTTCGCTGCCCCCCGAGGGGGCGCGAGCTTGCTCGGGGCGGCCCGTCACGGCGCTCATGCCAGCTTGCCGACAGAACGCTCTAGCAGAGCCCAAGCCTCGTCGCCATACTTGCCCTTCCACTCCGCGTAGAAGCCAGCCTTGCGAAGTTGGTCGCGGAAGGCGGCGGCGTCCGGCTGGTTGAAGGTCATGCCCTTGGTGGCCAGTTCCTTTTGAAGCCCGGCATTGAGCAGCGCAACGTCGTCGCGCTCCTTGAGGGCGGCCCCATTGATGTGCTTGGCAACGATGGTCCGCAGGTCGGCAGGCAGCTTCTCCCAGGCCTTGCGGCTGGCCAGGAACCAGAAGCCGTCCCACATGTGGTTGGACAGCGAGCAGTACTTCTGCACTTCGAAGAGCTTGGCCGTCGAGATGATCGCCAGCGGGTTCTCCTGGCCGTCGACGATTTTCGTCTGCAGCGCGGAATACACCTCTGCAAAGTTGATGGACGCAGGCGCCGCGTCGAGCGCCTTGAACATCGAGGTCCACAGCGGCGACACCGGCACGCGGATCTTGAAGCCCTTCAGGTCCGCAGGCGTCGCGATCGGCTTGCTCGACGAAGTGATCTGGCGGAACCCGTTGTCCCAGATCTTGTCCATCGGCACGATGCCGGCCTTGGTGATCTGCGCGCGGATGTAGGCGCCCAGGTCGCCATCCATGGCCTTCCACACGCTGGGGTAGTCGTTGAAGGCAAAGCCCACGCCGCTGATCGACGCGGCCGGCACGAGCGTCGACAGGATCAGGCCCGACAAGGTGAAGAACTCCACGCCGCCCGAACGCAGCTGGCTGAGCACGTCGGTGTCGGAGCCGAGCTGGTTGTTCGGGAAGATCTGGATGTCGACGCGACCGTTGGTCTCGGTGCGGATGGCGTCGGCCATTTCCTTGGCACGCAGGTTCATCGGGTGCGTGACCGGCAGGTTGTTCGCGTACTTGTAGGTGAACTCGGCCTTGGTCTGCGAGAAGGCACTGGTCAGCGGGGCTGCGACAACGGCGGCGGCAGCGGCGCTGCGAAGAAGGGTGCGTCGTGAAATGGTCATGTCTTGTCTCCGTTATGGGGGTGTGTGGCGATGGATATCGGGCTCAGCCGAGAACGGCTGGTTGCAGTTCGCCGCGCTCGATGAGGCGAGTGCGGATGTCTTTCTTCGTGACCTTTCCGTAACCGGACTTGGGCAACGAGTCCCAGAAGAGAAAGTGACGCGGCCAGCGGTACTTGGCGCAGCGCCCGTCCAGGTGCGCGAGCAATTCCTCGGCGGTGAGGCCGGATTGGCTCGCGACGATGACTGCGACGCCGATCTCGCCCCACTTCTCGTCGGGCATGCCGAGCACGGCAACCTCGGCCACGCCCGGATGCATGAGCAGCACTTCTTCCACTTCGCGCGGGTACACGTTGGAGCCGCCCGAGATGTACATGTCGGACTCGCGGCCCGTGATGTAGAGCAGGCCCCTTTCGTCCACGCGGCCGAGGTCGCCGGTGTGGAACCAGCCACAGCGCAAGGCCTTGGCCGTGGCTTCGGGGTTGTTGAAGTAGCCAGCGAAGACCGCCGGGCCGCGGCAGCAGATTTCGCCGACCGTGCCGGTTGGCACCGGCTGCATCTGTTCGTCGAGGATGGCAACCTGCATGCCGGTGCGCGGGCGTCCGCAGGAGCCGACGTTGGCGTTCGGATCCGCATCTTCCGCCGAGTGCATGGAGGGCGGCAGCACCGTGATGCAACCCGTCACCTCGCCCAGGCCGAAGTACTGCACCAGCACCTTGCCGAGCTTCTGCAACGCGCGCTTCTGGTCGGCGCGGTACATGGGCGCACCGGCGTAGATCATGTAGCGCAGCGAGCTGTGGTCGTAGCGGTCCACAGCCGGGTCTTCCACCAGCATCTTGACGATGGTCGGCACCGTGAAGACGTTGCTCACGCGGTGCTCTTCAACCAGTTGCCAGAAGACCTCGGGCTCGAGCTTGTCCGAAGGCAACAGCACGGTGGCAGCGCCGCGTGCGACGTTGAGCAGGGCGTGGATGCCGGCCCCATGCGACAACGGTGCGACCGCGATGGAGCGATCGTTCTCGTCGGTGCCGGGAATCAGGTCGGCCAGGTGGTTGGTGACCACGAAAGCCATCTGGCCGTGGGTCAGCATCGCAGCCTTCGGGCGGCCGGTGGTGCCGGAGGTGTAGAAGTACCAGAGGGGGGTGTCGGCTTCGACTTCGGCTGCGTCGTGTGGCGCACCGAGGTTGTCGGCGACCAGACTTTCATAGTTGATCTCGCCGTCGCGTGCCTTGCCGATCGTGACGACGTGCTGCAGAAGCGAAGAAGCTTCTTTCACCGCATCGACGTGGCCGGCGAAGCAGTCCTCGGCCAGCATCACGGTCGCTTCGCTGGAGCTGCCAAGGTAGGCGATCTCTGGCGGCGTGAGACGGAAGTTGGTCGGCACCCAGACCGCGCCAAGGCGGAAGGCAGCCCAGCAGCTCTCGAACAGGGCCGCGTTGTTGCGCGACTGCACGAGCATCTTGTCGCCGGCTTTCATGCCGAGCGAGCGAAGGCCTTGCACCAGTGCGTTGACGCGCGCATCGATCTCGCGCCACGTCCAGACGCGCTCGCCGTGGATCAGCCCCGCGCGCTCCGGGAACAGCGCCGCCGTCTGCGAGAGCAGCGACGCGAGGTTCGCGACCTGATGGTGGCTCACACAGCCTCCAGAACGCTCAGGTAGTTCGCCACCGCCGCCCCACCCATGTTGAACACCGCGCCGAGCTTCGGATTGCCGACCTGCATGTCGCCGGCCGTGCCGGACAGTTGCATGGCGGCCATGACGTGTTGCGACACGCCGGTGGCGCCGATCGGATGGCCGCGCGACTTCAGTCCGCCCGAGAGGTTGACGGGCAGCTTGCCGTCGCGGCGCGTCACGCCGTCGAGGATGACGCGTGCGCCCTGGCCGTGCGGTGCCAGGCCCATGGCTTCGTACTCGAGCAGTTCGGCCACGGTGAAGCAGTCGTGCGTCTCGACAAAACCCAGGTCATCGAGCTTGGCCTGCGCTGCGTCCATTCCTCGTTGCCATGCGAGGGCTGCACCCTCGAAGCGCGTCGGATCGCGGCGCGACAGCGGCAGAAACTCATTGACCTGCGTGCGCGAACGCCAGCGAATCGGCGTCACCGTGGCGTTGCCATTCGGATCGGCCGAGATGACCAAGGCAGCGGCGCCATCGGACACGAGCGAGCAGTCCGAGCGCTTGAGCGGTCCGGCGACGAACGGGTTCTTGTCCGATGCGTTGCGGCAGAAGTCGAAGCCCAAGTCACGGCGCATGTGCGCATAGGGGTTGTGCATGCCATTGGCGTGGTTCTTCGCGGCGATGGAGGCGAGCGCGTCGCTCTGGTCGCCGAAGCGCTCGAAATAGCTGCTCGCGATCTTGCCGAACACGCCGGCGAAACCGGAGGGCGTCGTGCCTTCTTCCTTGACGTAGGAGCAACGCAGCAGCGTCTCCGCAACCTTCGGCGTGGAGACCGCGTTCATGATCTCGAAGCCCACCACCAGCGCGCGCTTGACGCGCCCGGCCTGCACGGCATCCAGCGCCGCCCAGATGGCGGAGGAACCCGTTGCGCATGCATTCTCGGTGCGCGTGGCAGGCACGTGGCGCAGCTCGGGGAAGGCCAGCGCGACCAGCGAGCTGGTGAAGTCCTGCGGAAGAAATCCACCGTTGAAATGCCCGACGAAAATGCCGTCGATGTCGCTCGCTTGCAGGCCAGCTGTTTGCAATGCCGGCTCGACGGCCTCGCGGATGAGTTGCTCCGGCTCGGCGGCGTCGAGCTTGCCGAAGCGCGTGTGGCCCCAGCCGATGATGTGCGGTTGCTGTGTCATGTCTTGGTTCCTTGGGTGCAGATAAGTGATCGGGTGAGGCCGGGTCAGGCGGCGATCGGCTCGGCTTCGGTCTTGCGCAGGCGCAGCGTGGGCAGGCCGACGCCCGCCGCGTCGAAGCCACCGTCAACGGCCACGACCTGGCCGTTGACGAAGCTCGCCTCCGGGCTGCACAGGAAGCCGATGACGTTGGCCATCTCATCCGTGGTGCCATAGCGGTTCAGGGGAATCGCGTCGTAGTAGTCGGAGCGGATCGCCACGCTGTGCACGAGCTTGGCCATCTCGGTCTCGACCGGGCCGGGGGCAATGACGTTCACGCGCACGCCGGCATCGCCGAGTTCGACGGCATGCTGCTTCGTCATGTGAATGAGCGCCGCCTTGCTGGTGCCATAGGCCACGCGCAGCGTGCTGGCGCGAAGACCCGAGATCGAGGCCACGTTGACAATGGCGCCGCCGCCGTTCTTCGCCATCACGGCGCCAAAGGCCTGCGTGCAAAGGAATGCGCCGTCGAGATTCGTCGCCATCACCTCGCGCCATTCCTTGAACGACGTTTCCAGCACCGGCTTGAAGACGGCCACGCCGGCGTTGTTGACCAGCGCGTCGACACGGCCGAAGCGGCCGATGATGGCGGTCACGGCGCGGTCGACCTGCGAAGGATCGGACACGTCGCAATGGACGCCGACCACGTCGTCGGGGCGTGCGATCTCGGTGATCGCGCTGTCGAGCGTGGCCGTGTCGCGGTCGAGCAGCACGACCTTGTAGTCGTGGCGAAGAAACCATTCGCCGACAGCGCGGCCGATGCCCCGGGCACCTCCGGTGACGACGGCGATGCGGGCTTGTGTTGGGGTGCTCATGATGATGTGTGTCTTTGTTGGGGTTGAAAAAGGAAATCAGGATTCGGTAGCCGGCAGCCACTCTTCGAGCGTCACCTCGAACGTCACGCAGACCGGGTTCGCACCGGGCACAAAGGGCCCGCCATAGACCAGGCCGTCGGCATCGACGACAACGCCGGTCAGCGACGCTTGCAGTGAACCATCCGGCTGGGCGCGGACCTCGCCGGCCAGGCTCACGATCTCGGCGGCGGGGCCGCGGATCACCAGGCAGGAGCCGTCGGAATTGGAGAGGCAGGCATCGACCAGGCTGCCCAGCGCACCACGCACGAAGGCGTTGCGAAAGCCCTGGGCCAGGCAGAGCTTTTCAACGCTCTGCACCAGGTCCTCGTTGGGGGCAATGCGGCCATAAGCCACGCGGCCCATCTGGCCGCTTTCGACCGTGCGAATGTCAGGCATGCTGGATCTCCGATTGGGGGCGCATGAGGGGCATGTGGGTTTCTTCGTCGTAGCTGATGCGCAGGTCGAAGCCGTCGAGGGACGTCGCAACGACCATGACTGGATGCGCACCGACGATGCATTGCTCGGTCAGCAAATGGCCGCCGCGCACCTTGCCGTCCGCCATGCGAAAGACCGCGTGGCAATGCACGACCGGTGCGCCTGAAGGGGACTTGCCCAGCGTGGCGTTGCCGAAGATGAAGCGTGCGCCGCGCACCGACTGCGGCTTGGTATATGCAGCGACCACCCGCTTGGTGACGTCGGCGCGTGCCAGGCAGAAGCTCAGCGCGTCGAGGTCGCCGTCGATCAGCGTCATCGAAGCGTTCTGCACGTCGACGCTGGCCAACGCATCGACGATGCCGTCGTAGAGCGAGGAGCCCGATGGAAGCGCAAGACGGAAGTGGCGGCCCTGGCCGGCACACAGCGTTTCGATGCGCACGGCGCCGAAGGGGCCGGGATGGACAAAGGTCCGGGACCGGGGCGGGCCCGGCATGCGATCTGACATGGGTCTTGTCTCCTGCTGCTACTTGTGGAAGCTTTCCCGGCAACGCGTGGTTTGCATGTCCGGTATGGATGCAGTCTAGGTTCGCACTTTGATTTAAAGAAATTTAGAATTCAGATCGATCGATACAAAGGGCAAATAGATGGACATGCGTCACCTGCGCTGTTTCGTGGCCGTTTCCGAAGAGCTGCACTTCGGGCGCGCGGCCGAACGACTGCACCTCACACAGCCGCCCGTGAGCCTGGCGATCAAGGAACTCGAAGAGGAGTTGGGCGTCACTTTGCTGGAGCGAACCTCGCGCCGCATCGCCCTCACCCGCGCCGGTGAAGACGCACTGCGCGACGCACGCGCCGTGCTCGCCGCGGCCGACACCATGCGCAAGCGTGCACGCGAGGCGGCGCAGGGCCTGATGGGCACGCTTTCGCTGGGCTTCATCAGCCTGCCCGCCTATTCCTTCCTGCCGCCCACGATGCGCAGCTTCACCGAGGACTACCAGCGCGTGAAGATCTCGCTGCAGGAAGGCACGACCGACCAGATCATTCACGACGTCGAAAGCGGCGGGCTCGACGTGGGATTGGTGTTTCGCACGCCCGACCTGCCGGCGGCCTTGAACACGCGGCTGGTTCACACCGAGCCGTTGGTGGTGGCATTGCCCGCGTCGCACCCGATGGCGGGCGGTACGCGAATCGCGCTGGAAAAGCTATCGAACGAACGCTTCCTGGGCTTCGAGCGGCATCAGGGCCCGATGATGTTCGACGCCATCGTTGCCACCTGCATGCGCCACGGCTTCAGCCCGCAACTGTTTCCAGCCAGGCAGATGCACACCATCGTCAGTCTGGTGTCCGGCGGCATCGGCGTGGCGCTGGTGCCCGGCAGCGTGCAGGCCCTGCACCGCGAAGGCGTGGTCTATCGCAGCATGAAGGGCGAGAAGACGGTGGTCGAGACCGTCGCCGTCTGGCGCAAGTCGGACGATTCACCGCTGGTGAAGGCGCTGCTGTCGTACCTGCCGAAGATTCCGCAGCGCGGGGGATGAAGGAGGTCGTGCGCCCGCTATCGGCAACGCGACTGCCGTCGCGATGTCACGCCTTCCGACGGAACGCGAGGTGATAGCCGTTGCAGTCGCGCACGCCGAACTCCCGTGTGCCGTAGTCCATGTCCTGGAGCGGCCACGCGATCGTCGCCTTGTTCTTGACGGCGTCGAAATAACCGTCCACGTCCGCGATGGCGAAATAGACCGTCCCCGAGAAAACCGGCGGCGACTTCCACAGGTCGTCCGGCGTGAAGATCAGGGTGCAATCCTCCTTGGCGACCGTCAGAATGCCTTGCGCGGGATCGGAGGTGGTGAATCCGAGCACGTCCCGGTAATGCGCCCTCGTCGCTTCGAGGTCGTCGCATCGCAGCAGCAGCGTGAGTGGCATGGCGGCTTCCGATTGAAGAATGAGCAGCGTCGCGGGCGACTCTAGCTGGCCTGTGTCGGCGAGCGCAAGGTGCCCGGGCGCCTGTGCCCCGTCTGCCAGCCTGCCATGTAGCCGTGGCTCGCCCGCCCAACAGCGGTCGTGAGTGACGAACGTTAGGCCCGCGCCAGATCCATGGCCTGCATCACCTGGTCGGCAGACGGATCCAGGGCCGTCACCACCCTGAGGAAGCCGCGCGGATCGACCACGAAGACGCGGTTCAGGTGTTCGGCCGCGTTGACCGAGCGGGACTCGATGCTGAACTCGGCAAGCAGCTTCTCCGTCTCCCGTACTGAAGGAACGCCGGCCGTCCAAAGCGCGCCTTGCGCACTGAACTTCCCCAACCAATCGGACAACACCTTCGGATCGTCACCCAGCGCATCGATGCTGATCGACAGCAAACGATGGTCGCGGGGCTTGCCGGACAGCAGCCTGTCCTGCAGGGCCGCAAAGAGCGCGCCTTGCGTCAGGCAGGTCGTACCGCAGCCTGTGAACATGAGCTGCACGGCCGTTACCCGCCCGTCGAGGAGCGAGCGCAGATCAGACGATCCGCCGCGGGCCATGCGAAGCGCGATGCGCGCGAGCGGCCGCGTGGGCTGCACCATCGTCTGCCTCGACGGAGTGCTCCCTGGCGCCGGCGGCGAGTGACCGGGATGAGCCGTCGCAAGCTTCGGCGCGCCAATAGCGACCATCGCCACGCATGGCAGCGCTGCCAGAAAGGCCCTTCGCCCCGGAGCTTGCAGGTGACCGGAACGCGTCATGGGCTGGCCCGGCGAATCCCGTTCGCCCTCGCGGCGCTGCTCGCCGTCCAAACATGGCGCATTGCTGCTCTCCTCTCGTCTTGATGTGATCAGGGGATGAGGGCGAACGGTAAGGCAGCGGCGAGGCGAGGCGTTAGCCGGATTCGGCACACCGTCAAATCACAGCGTCAAATGGTGAAATCCTCCGCGACCCAAGGCACGCAGGGCCGGCCGCGATTGCGCGCCTCAGCCTGCAAGGACAGGAATCGTCGCCCCTATTCGCACTGGCTTGCGATATGTTGCGCTTGGGCCGCAAGCTGCTTTGGACTGAGTTCGCGTATTTCGATGCGCGCAAGTTGGGCGCGGATCTCGCTCGCTGCTTCGGCATCGCCATTCACCTGCGCCTCCTCCAGGCGCTGTTGTAGCAGGGTCACGGTCGGATGCTGGCGTTTCGTCATCGGTGGCTTCTTGGCGCAGGGGAAAGTACAAAACAAATGTAACGACGCGTTACATTCTTGACCTCCTCAAAATTGGGGAGGCCGGGACGAGCCACGCGAAGCGATCACACAGCTTGCCCTGCGTCCCGCGAGCGCACATTGCCCTGAACGCCCGGACAAGACCAAACCCGCCTTCCTGCCTCACCGCACCGCGATGTAGTGCTGGGTCGTCACCGCCTCGCTCTCTTCCAGGAATTCGCGCACGCGGCGTTCAAGCTCCTGGTCCGCCAGCGTGGCCCGTGCGCGCTGATGCAAATAGTCGGCCCAGGACGCGACGATGAAGCGCTCCAGGTAGAGCGACGGATCGCCCAAGTCGCGGTACACACGCCACATGATGGCGCCATCGCGTCTTCGCGAAGCGCGCAGTTGTGTCACCGCACGCAGGAACTCGTCGGCTTCGCCGGCGCGGATGTGATAGCTCAGTTCCACGGCCACCGGGCCATCGTCCGGAAGCGGCTGCTCCTTGATGTACATGTCTTCCCAGAACGCGACAGGCGTGATCTCCGGCCCTTCCCCCATGCGCAGCGGAAACCAGCGGGCGAGCAGGATGCCCGCCGTCATGGCCAGGGCGGCGAGGATCAGCGCAACCGTCAGCCCGGCCACGCCGGAGACCACGCCCCAGAACGCCGAGCCGATGGCGAACGAGCCCAGCGCGCTGAGGGTGTGCAACGCGACGGCACGAGACCGGACCCACGGCGGGGTGCTGGACTGGGTCGCCGTGTTGAAGGTGGCCATCACCGCCATCCATGCGGCGCCCCCGATGGCCAATGCCACGAAGACCACGGCGGGGATGCGCACGAGCGCCGCGACGAGCATCACGCTGGCGAACACCAGGCAGCCCGTCGCGACCAGTCGCTCCAAGCCCAGGCGTGCGCGCAGCTTGCCAAGCACCAACCCGGTGGCGACCGCGCCCGTTCCCAGGCAGCCCATCAGAAAGCCGAAACCCGTGGCGCCCAGTTGCAGCTGCTGTGCCGCGATAGCCGGCAGCAGAGCCCACAACGCCGAACCCGTTCCGCTGTAGGCGATGGTGCGCAATAGTTGCGCCAGGATCACTGGGGAATGCCGCGCATAGCGCAGGCCGGCGAGCGTGCCGCTCCACAGGCGCTCGGGCGGCAGCAGCGACTTCGCATGTGGGGCGGGCGGCCAGCGCCGCACCGCCAACATCAACGCCCCGGCGCTCATCACCGCCATGGCGAACACCCACCCCGCACCCTGCCAAGCGAAGACGAAGCCGGCAATCGATGGTCCGAGCGCGCGTGCGCTGTTCCATGCAATCGACATGGCCGTGATGGCTTGCGGCATTTCCGCGCGGGGCACCGTGTCCGCGAGGCTTGTGTTCCAGGCGGGCGACAGCAGCGCCGTGCAGCAGCCTGCGGCGAAGGTGAACGCCAGCAGCGTCGCGGGCCCCGCCCACCCCAACACCGCGAGCAGCGACAAGATCAGGAGGACGCCCACCTGGACGCGCAGCGCATTGAGAATGAGCCGCCGTCGATCCATGGTGTCGGCCAGCACCCCCGCCGGCATCGCGAGCAGGAACATCGGAAAGAACACGGCCGTCTGCACCAGGGCCGCCAGGAAAGAGGAGCTTGTCAGCTCCACCATCAGCCAAGAAGCCGCCATGACCTGCATGGCATTTCCCGTGAAATAGATGGCGCTGCCGGCCCAGAGGCCCCGGAAACTGGGCAGGCGCAAAGGAGCCCACAGCGAATGGGAAGAAGAGGTCATCGAAGCCTGCTCAAGGTGGAAACGCGCGCGCTGCACATCGCAGCAGACGTCATGGTCCCGATCAAGGCGCCTATCCTATTGTGTGCGGAGGTCGTCGCGGGCGAAACCTCCCATACGAGGGACACACGGGCGTTGCGTACCTCAGGCGCTGATGCGCCCGAAGGCAATGGCGTTCGAAGACTGGCTACTGCCCGTCAAGATTGGCCGCCGCACGCACCCGCGCGTGCGGCGGCGGCGGCGGCGGTTGAGTGCTTACTCCACCGTCACCGACTTGGCCAGGTTCCGGGGCTTGTCCACATCCGTCCCACGCGCGCACGCCGTGTGATACGCCAGCAGCTGCAGCGGTACCACGTGCAGCAGCGGGCTCAGCGCACCGTAGTGCTCCGGCATGCGAATGACGTGAATGCCATCGCTGCTCTCGATGTGCGTGTCCGCATCGGCCAGCACGTACAGCACGCCACCGCGGGCACGCACTTCCTGCAGGTTGCTCTTGAGCTTTTCCAGCAGGGCATCGTTCGGCGCCACGGTGACCACCGGCATTTCGCTGGTGACAAGCGCCAGCGGGCCGTGCTTGAGTTCGCCGGCGGCATAGGCCTCGGCGTGGATGTAGGTCACTTCCTTGAGCTTGAGCGCGCCTTCGAGCGCGATCGGGTAGTGCAGGCCGCGACCGAGGAAGAGCGCGTTTTCCTTGCGTGCAAAGTCTTCCGACCAGCTGATGATCTGCGGCTCCAGCGCCAGCACCGATTGCAGTGCGACGGGCAGGTGGCGCATCTGCTTGATGTGCATCGCCTCGTCTTCTGCGCTCAGGCGTCCCTTGGCTTGGGCCAGCGCCAACGTAAGCAGGAACAAACCCGCCAGCTGCGTGGTGAAGGCCTTGGTCGATGCCACGCCGATCTCGACGCCAGCGCGCGTGATGTAGGCCAGCTTGCACTCTCGCACCATCGCGCTGGTCGACACGTTGCAGATCGTCAGCGTCCGCTCCATGCCCATGCTGCGGGCATGCTTGAGGGCCGCCAGCGTGTCGGCCGTTTCGCCCGATTGCGAGATGGTGACCACCAGCGTCCGGGGGTTCGGCACCGATTCGCGGTAGCGGTATTCGCTCGCGATCTCGACTTGGGTCGGGATCTTCGCAATCGATTCGAGCCAGTACTTGGCCGTGCAGCCGCTGTAGTAGCTCGTGCCGCAGGCAAGGATGAGCACGTTGTCGATGTCCTGGAACACGCGGTGCGCGCTGGCCTTCGTGGCGCCGTCGCTCGACAGGCCGTCGAACAATTCGGGAGCGATGCCTTCGATGCCTTCGAGCGTGTCGGCAATGGCGCGCGGCTGCTCGAAGATTTCTTTCTGCATGTAGTGGCGGTAAGGGCCGAGTTCGGCCGCCCCGCTGTGCGCGTGCACGGTGCGCACCGGGCGCGTCACGCTCTTGTGCGCGCGGTCGACAATCCAGTACTTGCCCGGCTGGATGTCGACCACGTCGCCTTCTTCAAGGTAGACGATCTGGTCCGTCACGCCGGCCAGCGCCATGGCGTCGCTCGCCAGGAAGTTTTCTTCGCCACCCTTGCCCACGCCCAGGATGAGGGGTGAACCCGCGCGCGCACCAACGACGCGATGCGGCTCGTCACGGCAGATGGCGGCAATGGCGTAGGCGCCTTGCAACTGTTGCACCGTGGCCTTCACGGCTTCGAACAGATCGCCGTCGTAGTGGCTGTCGATGAGGTGGACGATGACTTCGGTGTCCGTCTGGCTCGAGAACACATAGCCGCGCGCCTGCAGCGCCGCGCGCAGGGGTTCGTGATTTTCGATGATGCCGTTGTGCACGATGGCCACGCGCGGCGGCTTGTCGCTGTCGACCGGCGCGTTCGGGCCGTGGCTGAAATGGGGATGTGCGTTGTGCACTGCAGGTGCACCGTGCGTGGCCCAGCGCGTGTGCGCAATACCGGTGAGCCCTTCGACCTTGTCGTCGCGCACCTGGTCGACGAGGTCGGCCACGCGGGAGGTCGTGCGCGTGCGGGTCAATGCGCCCGCATGGACTGCCACGCCACAGGAGTCATAGCCGCGGTATTCAAGGCGTTGCAGACCCTGGACGAGGACCGGGACGATATTGCGATGGGAGGCTGCGCCAACGATGCCGCACATGGGATGTCTTTCGAAGTACTTTTGGGGAAGGCGGTGATGGTAGGCCGCCGGCCGCGAACAATGCTTTCTCTTTCGTGGTCGTTTCGGAATAAAATTTCAGCATGAGGTTGAATTTTTCATTTATTCCGTTTTTTTAAGATCCATGGAATCTTTGATCATCGACGTGATCGATTTGCGCCTATTGGACGCACTTCAGGAAGACGCGTCCAGAACAAATCAGCAACTTGCGCAACTGGTTCACGTGTCTCCGCCTACTTGCCTGCGCCGGGTGCAGCGTCTGCGGCAGTCGGGAGTCATCGAGCGTCAGGTGGCCATCCTGTCACCCGACAAGTTGGCGCCCCTGGTCGGGCACGGCATCCAGGCGGTGGTCGAGGTGTCGCTGGACCGACAGGGGGCGGAAGCGCTCGACGCCTTCGAGGCGCGCGTCATCGCCGATGAGTCGGTGCAACAGTGCTACCGCGTCTCGCCCGGGCCCGATTTCGTCCTCATCGTTGGCGCACGCGACATGCCCGGTTATCTCGAGCTCGCCCAGCGCCTGTTCACGGCAGACGCCAATGTGCGCAACGTGAAGGCCTTCTTCAGCGTCAAGCGGGCGAAGTTCCAGTCCAGGGTGCAGCTTCCGCCGCAACCTTGAAGTCCGTCAGGGCTTCTTCTTGACCGGACGCAGCCAGTTCGGAAAGCTCACCTGCCGGGCGCGCGCCACCGTCAGGCCGCCCGGCTCGGTGCTCTTGCTCACCGTCGATCCACCGCCCACCGTGCCACCCGCGCCGATGGTGACGGGCGCGATCAGCACGCAGTTGCTGCCCACGTGCACGTCATCGCCGATGATGGTGCGGTGCTTGTTGGCGCCGTCGTAGTTCGCCGTGATGCTGCCCGCGCCGTAGTTGACGCGCGCACCGACCGTGGCGTCGCCCAGGTAGGCCAGGTGGTTGGCCTTGGCCCCGGCCGCCAGGGTCGAATTCTTGACCTCGACGAAGTTGCCGATGTGCACCTCGGCCCCCAGGCGGGCGCCGGGACGCAGCCGCGCGAACGGCCCCACGAGCGAGGCCGGCCCCACCGTCACGCCAGCTTTTTCGCCGTCGATGTGCGTGAAGGGATGAATCACGGCGCCGGCTTCGATGCGCGCATTGGCAATCACGCAATTGGCGCCGATGCGAACACCCGCGCCCAGGGACACGGCGCCTTCAAAGACGCAGTTGACGTCGATTTCAACGTCGGCCTCGCAGGCCAATGTTCCGCGCAGGTCGAAGCGTGACGGATCCGCCATGCGAACGCCTTGCTTGAGCAAGGCGTCGGCCTGCCGCCGCTGGAAGGCACGCTCCAGTTGCGCCAACTGGGCGGGGTCGTTGACGCCCGCCACCTGCAGCGCGTCGTCGGTGCGATAGGCCACGACCGAGACCCCGTCGACCGTCGCGAAGCGGACGATGTCGGTCAGGTAGAACTCGCCTTGGGCGTTCTTGTTGTCCAGCCGCGCGAGCCAGGGCTTGAGCAGCCGGGCGGGCACGGCCATCACGCCGCTGTACACCTCGCGGATCCCGCGCTGGGCGGGCGTCGCGTCCTTGTGCTCGACGATGGCCTGCACGGCCTCGCCGTCGCGCACGATGCGCCCGTAACCCGTCGGGTCGTCGAAATCGATGGTCAAGAGGGCCATGTGGCGGCCGGCGCTGGCGGCAATCAGGCCCTTGAGCGTGTCTTCGCCGATGAGGGGCACGTCACCCGACAGGATCACGACCGTGCCGTCATCGGGCAGGTGCGATTGCGCCTTCTGCACGGCGTGCCCGGTGCCCAACTGGGGCATCTGGCGGGCGAATTCGATGGGTTTGTCCGTGGGCCCACCCAGGGCCGCTTCCACTTCGTTGGCGCCGTGGCCGGTGATGACCACCACCTTGCGCGCATGAATCCGCATGGCGGTGTCGATCACATGCGACACCAGCGCGCGGCCTGCCAGGCGGTGCAGCACCTTGGGCAGGCTGCTTTTCATGCGGGTGCCCTTGCCGGCTGCCATCACGACGACGTCAACGGGGCCGTCGATTTCTTGGGGAATGGGTGCCATTCGTTTCTGTTCCAGATCTGTTTCGCAAACTGGCGGGAATTATCGATGCGCCTGCGCTGTCATTCCGGGCGCGACGCTTGCTTGAACGCACAAACCCTTCGGAACTCGCCGCCGGGTCAACAAAACTCGCCAAAAACGGGCCCTGACCGTGCGTAACTTGATGTTTACCTCCGTAACTTCATGTAGCCATGAGGCAGATTTGATTACACTGGCCCGCTACCCGAGCCGCGGCATCCATGGTCAAACGCACTTGATGAAAACGACACTTTGCACCCTGTTCGAGGGCCACTACCACTACGGCGTGGCAGCGCTGGCCAATTCGCTCGCAGCGTCCCGATATGCCGGCGAGTTGTGGGCAGGATATCGGGGCGACCTGGCGCAGTGGATCGTCACGTCCCCTTCCTTCGACGCGACAACCGGGCGCCTTGGCATCACCGACGAATTCAGCATCTGCTTCGTCAAGCTCGAGACGCCCATGTTCTTCGCTTACTACAAGCCCGCCTTCATGCTGCGCGTGCTCGAAGACCTGTCCCCCGACTGCGACACCGTCGCTTATGTGGACCCGGACATCGTGGTCAAGTGCGGCTGGTCCGACATCGAATGCTGGTTCTCCGGCGGCATCGGCATCATTGAAGACATCAACTGGTCCCTGCCCCCGCGCCACCCCAAGCGCCTCATGTGGGCGGACTGGTTTGCCAATCGGGGAGTTCGTGTCTGCCGGGAGCTCGCGCACTATTTCAACTCGGGCTTCCTGAGCGTGCCACGCCAGTACGCCGACTTCCTGCCGCTGTGGAGTCACCTCTGCGAGCATGTGCTGGAGTACAACGACGGCCTCAAGCACATCAAGAGCGGGCATGCGCACGACATGTTCCACTCGACCGACCAGGACGCGATGAACTTCGCGCTCATGGCGCACCACGCACCACTGAACGCTGCCGGTCCCGAGGCCATGGACTTTCAGCAGGGCGGTTACTACTTCTCGCACGCCATCGGGTCAAACAAGCCCTGGCTGGGCCGGCACATCCGCCGGGCCCTGAAGGGGCGGCCGCCCACGCCTGCCACCAAGGCGTACTACCAATATGCCAACCAGCCGATTCGCATCTATTCGGACCTGCACTTCGCGCTGCGGCGCATGAGCTTGGGCGTGGCCGCAGCCATAGGGCGCTTCTACCGCAAATCCTAGAAATTCGAGCGGAAACAAGGAGACGCTGCTTCCGTCGTCGCCCGGTTCATGAGGCATCACTGAAGCCGCCCCAACGAGGGGCTTGTTCGACGACGTCTCCTCAGTCAGCCTTGGGCTGACTCGCCTCAGTTGCCACGTCGGCAGGCTCCTTGCGCCAGCCGGGCAAACTGGCGATCAACATGCCGTACTGGTAGGCAAAGTGCGTGCAGCTCGTGACGAGGTTGAAGGCCAGCACCAGCTTGAGGTTGTCGACGCCCACCAGCGCAACAAAAACGATCTGCACCAGGATCACGAGGGGAATCGTGACCCATTGCCTCTGCGTGGCGCCGCGAACGGCCAGCGTGCGAAATGCAAAACCCGCCGCGCTCATGAGGATGGAGGACACGACCACCATCCAGAGGTACGGCTCCATGCTGGCGTACTGGCGTCCGAGCAGCAGCATCCAGTAGTGCGGCCAGGCCACGGCGGTGGCCAGTACCATGAACATCATGACCAGGTAGGCACCGTGGATGCGCGTGAGGCGCGAGACAAAGCGCGCTCCCGCCGGCGAACGCGCCAGGGCCGGAAACAACAACATGTTGGTGACGCGGTCGAACACCGTCAGCACCAGCGCCAGCCGGCCAAAGGCACCCACCTCGGCCATCATGTCCGTCGTTCCGAAGATGGAGACGATCAGCACCGTGATGACACCCTGCACATGAAAGAAGATGGCCGAGGGCACCAGCGGCAGCGCCACGCGCAAGGCCTCGCGGTCGACGACGCGGCATTCGTCGGCGTTCAGGCGCCAGTCTTCGATGCCGTGGCGCGCGAACGCCCGCTTCAGAAGCTGAACCGACACTGCAAGGGCCAGCACCGTCGCCGCGAACAATGCCGGCACCGACCACGCTGCCAGCGGCAAGAGCAGCACCGCGCCCACCAGCGAAAAGCGCACCGTGTGCGAGGCAAACGCAATGCGGTTGAGCGAAGGGATGTGCCGCATGATGAGCAGCACCACGTGCAGGAAGCTCTCGCGCAGCGTGAGCAGGACCACCCCCAGCATCAGCAGCCCCGAGACCCAATGCGGCGCGCTGTGCCAGTGATGCTCCTGCGAGGTGTAGAACCAGTAGGGCAACACGATCACGACGCCGGCGGACATGAGCATCCACCGCCGCCTGAAGATCTGATGGCACACGCCCACCACCCAATGCTGGTCGCTGGCGCGCTGGCCCACCACGGGCAGGACGCAATGCGACAGTCCCAATTCGCTGATGCCCGCCATGAGGGTGACGCATGCCAGCACAAACGTGTAGATCGCGTACTGCTCCTTGGGCAGCACATTGACGATGAGCAGGCCAGACACCCCGCCCATCGCCACCCCGAATGTTTCGACGCCACTGACCATTGCAATCTGGCGTAGTCGGGCAATGAGGCTCATGAAGGAGTGGGCGCTGGTATCGCGAGTGATATGGCAAATGCCGCCCCGACAATAAGCGAAGCCACCGCCATCCAGCCCCGCAGCGCGGGCGAAAGCCCCTAGATCAGTGGCATAGGCCGCACAGGCCGTTCGAAATAGTCGCCCAGCGTCTCCAGGGCCTGCGGGTCGAGGATGCGCAGCCAGCCACTGTCGATCCGGTGCAGGCCCTGTCGCGCCAGGCTGCGCAAGGTCTTGTTGGTGTGCACCAGCGACAAACCCAACGCATCCGCAATGTGCTGCTGGTTGAAAGGAAACTCGACCCAGCCCTCCCGCTCCATGCCCACGCGCTGTGCGCGGCGGTAAAGGTGCATCAAGAGCATCGCCACGCGTTCGGAGGCGTTGCGCCGGCCGGTGCTGACCAGGTTGTCGTCCACGATTTTTTCCTCGCGCGCGGCCAGCCAGGTGATGTCGTAGCCCAGCTTCGGTTGCGAGCGGAACAGTTCCCACAGTTCACCGCGCTCGAAGGCGCACAGCGAAACGTCGGTGGCCGCCTCCACGCCATGCGTCTGGCCATCCGCGAACTCGTCCTGCAGCCCCAAGAAGTCGCCCGGCAGCAGAAAGCTGAGAATCTGCCGGCGTCCGTCGCTCAAGGTCTTGTAGCGGAATGCCCATCCCGAATAAAGCGTGAACAGCTGACGGCTGGCACGGTGCTCATCGATGATGGCGCGGCCCGCCTTGACGACGCGGGCACCTTTGCGAAAGGACTCGATGGCCTCGCGCTCCGCGCGCGAAACGGGAAGGAACTCCCCGCTCGCACGCAGCAGGCAGTGCGCGCACGGGTTCTCGACTTGCGGTGGCGCGACGGCGGCCAGTGGTTCCCCGGACTTCACGCGCCCACTATAGGCGCGCGGGGCGGCCGGGAAGTGTCTTTTCACATTTCACGATGCTGAAGCGCTTCATAGACTTTCCCGGCCATCACTCTTTCGACCTGCATGCCCGAGTCTCTCTACGAAGTCATTTACGGCAGCGTCATCGCCCCCCATGAAACGCCGGCCGTGGTTCCAGCCATTCTTGCCCGCGCGCGCGCCGCGAACGCCGCCAACGGCATCACCGGACTTCTGGTTTTTGATGGAATGCGCTTCTTGCAGCACATCGAAGGGCCACCGGCCAACGTGGGGCGCCTTTGGGAGCGCATTGCCAGCGACCCGCGTCACACCGACGTCCGGGTGATCTACCGCGGCGTGCTGGCGCAGCGGCGGTACAAGAGATTCGAGATGGGTTTTGCGGAACCGCCCGAAACCGAGGACGTGGACAGCCTCGGCGGGCTGATGGGAGAAGCGGCGCTGCAGCGATTCCTGGCGCTGCGCGCGCAGTTCGACATTCAGGGCTGAGCCGGCACGGGGTCGGCCCATCGCCCGGATGTCAGGCAGCGTCCCAGGTGTAGGTCACGCCGTAGCTGTCCCACGGCTCCATCACGAGACGCTCGCCCTTGGCCAGCGTGAGCGACTCGCCCGGGCCGAGCACGATGTCTTCGCTGCCCCATTGCGGACTGGCGTCGCGCGTGATCCACACACGGCCCTGGCGGATCTTGAGCACGCTGCGGGAACCGGCGCGCAATGTCATGGCCTGCTTGGCCGCGAGCTGCCATGCGCCACGGCGCACGGCCGGGGGCACCGGCAGGGGCCGGGTCAGGGCGGGAATCGAGGAAGCGGTGCAGGTGGCAGACATGAGGTACTCCTTGGTACGTAGCTGCGAAAGGCAATAGCGCGTTTCGGGAATGAATGATCTCGCCGACCGCCTTCCCGGTCCAATGAAAACGCGGTAGCCTAATGATTCCGTTTCCGCATCAATGCCCATGCAGCACTCCCAGACCCACCTGCGCTCCCGGCCCATTTCTGCGGGGCACCTGCGCGCCTTCGAGGCCGTGGCCCGCCACCTGAACTTCCGTGCTGCGTCGGAGGAGATGGCGCTCACGCAGTCGGCGGTGAGCCGGCAGATCCAGTCGCTGGAGGAAGAAGTCGGCGTGTCGCTGTTCCTGCGCCACACGCGCGCCGTGGAACTCACGAGCGCAGGCGCGCAACTGTTGCTCGCCGTACAGCAATCGCTTCCGCGCATCGACGGCGCGGTGCGGCAGATCCGCCAGAGCGCCGGCCGCAAGAGCGTGGCGCTGACCACCTTTGCGTCTTTTGCCTCGATGTGGCTCATTCCGCGCCTGGAGGCCTTTCAGCGCGACAACCCCGACATCGACATCCGCATCGACGCAAGCGACGTCGCGGTCGACCTGGACGTGGCGGACGTGGACATTGCCCTGCGCTACGGCCCCGCGACGAACATGCCAGCCGATGCGGTGCGCCTGTTTGGCGAAACGCTCACGCCGGTGGCGAGTCCCTGGCTCATCAAGAGCAATCCGTCGATCCAGAAGCCGGAGGACATTGCGCAGTTCACGCTCATCGAGGCCGGCGACGCGCACCGCACGCACCTCGAATGGCTCACTTGGCGGCGCTGGTTCG
This sequence comes from Variovorax brevis, assembly GCF_030317105.1. GTDB lineage: Bacteria > Pseudomonadota > Gammaproteobacteria > Burkholderiales > Burkholderiaceae_C > Variovorax > Variovorax brevis. The sequence goes on along the minus strand of NZ_JASZYG010000007.1, from coordinate 335,845 downwards.
AACGCAACGGCATGGGCCGCCAGCAACCCAAGCGCTGGCTCTATTTCAATTACGCCTATCAGATGGTGCAGGCGGCGCTCACCGGCCAGGGCGTGGTGCTGGCTCGCAGCTCACTCGTGTCGGACAGCCTGGCCAACGGCGACTTGGTTGAAGTGCTGCCGACCAGTCGAATGGATTCGCCCATGTCCTATTGGCTGCTGACCGGACCGCGCAGTGGCATGCGGTCCGAGGTGCGCGCTTTTTCCGATTGGCTGGAAGCGCAGGCGCAGCTCACGCGCACCACCATTGGCGAGGTGCCTGATCCCGATCTGGTCGACCTCGACTAAGCAGGCCCTGATCAGATCCGCTGCGAAGGCGCGCTGCGCGGACTGCGGATCAGCGGTCTCTGCAACCCAAGCTCAGCCGGCGGGCCAGACGACGCCTTCGTCGTTCAGCATGGCGTCCAGGGGCAGATCGTGCGCCTCCGGCTCGAAGTTCTCCACGAGGCCGTTGGAGAAGCCCAGGCCCACCGTGAACGGGCGAGGCTCCAGCGCGGCCAGCGTGCGGTCATAGAAACCGCCGCCGTAGCCCAGGCGGTAGCCGCCGGCGCTGTAGCCCACGCAAGGCACGAACAGCAGCGTCGGCACGATCAGTTCGGTGTCCTTGGGCTTGGGAATGTCGTAGGCGTCTTCTTCCATCGGACATCCCGGATACCAGGCGTGAAAAGTCAGCGTCTTGTGTTGCCGGTTCATGACCGGCAGGCCAATTCGGCGTTGCGTGGGATTTCCCTGCAATTCGCCGTCTTCTTTCCACCGATGCAACGCCGGCAAGGGGTCGAATTCACCTTTGATCGGCCAATAAGCGCCAATGACCGTATCTGGCCGGCCCACCAGCCAGATGCGCATCACCCGCTGCAACAAGTTTGCGCGCACTTGTCGATCCGGCATTTGCAGGCGCTGCTCAACAAGAGCACTACGCAACTGTTTCTTGAGAAATGTGGCGGTGGCCGAGGTATCGGCGCCCTGTGGTTTGTCCATAATCCCCCGATGCTGTTTCGACGTATTTTTGCACCTCGCGGCGCAACCCTTTTTACCCTGTTATTGACCGGCGCGCTGACGCAATCCGCATTGGCGCAAGCCTCTGGCGATGATGCCGTGCTGCAAATGAAGCAGGCATTCCAGCGCGGCGACAAGGCACGGCTCACCACCCTGCTGCCCCAAGCCCGAGGCAGCGTGCTCGAACCCTGGGCCGCCTACTGGGAATTGAAGGCCCGCCTGCCCGAAGCCAGCTCCGGCGAGGTGCAGGACTTTTTGGCCCGCTACCCCGGCACCTACCAGGAAGACCGGATGCGCAACGACTGGCTTCTTCAGCTCGGCAAGATGCGCGACTGGAACAGCTTTCTTGCCATGCACCCCGGCTACCGCATGGGCGATGACCGCGAAGTCAACTGCTACGCCGTGCTGGCCGCGGCCTCGAGCAGTGGCAGCGTCACAAAGGCACAGGCCGACGAAGTGCGCCGCAGCTGGCTGGCGCAGCGCGAAGCCGACGACGGCTGCCTCACCGCCGCCGACCGCATGATCGCCGCGCAGGTGATGTCGCCGAACGACGCCTGGAAGAAGGCGCGGCTGGCCATCGAGGCGAACCGCCCCCGCGCCGCACGCGACGCCATCAACCTCGTGGCGCCTGACGCCGTGCCGCTGTTCGACGAAGTCAACGCCAGCGCGCCCAAGTTCCTCGCCGGCCGTGCGGTGGTCGCCGCCAAGTCGCGCAAGGAAATGGTGGTGCTCGCGCTCGTCAAGATCGCCATTGCCGATCCCGACATGGCTGCCCAGCAGCTGGAAAACAAGTGGGGCCCCATGCTCAGCGCCGAGGAGCGCAACTGGTTGTGGGGAGCCATCGGGCGGCAGGCCGCCAACAAGCTCTCCCCGATGGCGCCGGGCTACTTTGCCAACGTCACCAAGAGCAGCGACCTGAGCGACGACATGCTGGCGTGGAAGGCGCGCTCGGCTCTGCGCATGGGCCAGTGGAAGGAAGTGCAGGCGTCCATCGACGCCATGAGCGACGACGCGCAACAAGACCCGACCTGGGTCTACTGGAAGGCACGGGCACTCGCCAACTACGGCGGCGACGAGCGGCGTGCGCAGGCTGGCGCGCTGTACCAGAGCATTGCAGGCACCCGCGGCTTCTACGAACTGCTTGCACTCGAGGAACTCGGCCAGCCCGCCGTGGTGCCGACGCGTCCCGCGCCGCTCACCGCTGAGGAAAAGGGCGCCGCCCGCCAAAACCCCGCGCTCAACCGTGCGCTCTACGCCATCGCCATCGGCCTTCGGCCCGAAGGCACGCGCGAGTGGAACTACGCCACCAACCTGCACACCAAGGGCGGCATGAACGACCGCGAGTTGCTTGCCGCCGCCGACTTTGCCTGCCAGCGCGAGGTGTGGGACCGCTGCATCAACACAAGTGAACGCACCAAGGGGGTGATCGACGTGGAGCAGCGCTTCCCCATGCCCTACCACGACACGGTGGTGCGCAAGAGCCGCGAGATCGGCCTCGATCCGGCCTACGTCTACGGGCTCATCCGGCAGGAAAGCCGCTTCATCATGGATGCGCGCTCCGGTGTCGGCGCTTCGGGCCTGATGCAGGTCATGCCCGCCACCGCGAAATGGACGGCCCGCAAGATCGGCATGTCCGACTTCTCGCCCAACCAGATCAACGACCGCGAAACCAACATCACCATCGGCACCAACTACCTGAAGCTCGCACTCGACGACTTCGACGGCTCCATGCCGCTGGCCGCCGCGGCCTACAACGCCGGCCCGGGCCGGCCGCGCTCGTGGCGCAACGGCCCGACCATGGAAGCTGCCATCTGGGCCGAGAACGTTCCGTTTACGGAAACGCGCGACTACGTCAAGAAGGTGCTGGCCAACACCACCAACTACGCCGCGCTGCTGAGCGGGAAGCCGCAGTCGATCAAGGCGCGCCTGGGCAATGTCGGCCCGCGCGACGAACGCATTCCCGAGGTCAACAAGGATCTGCCTTGAGCAGTGGGTGGAACGCCGTCGCCGAGACGGTCGCCAGCGAGTTCTCCGACGTGGGCGATGTCGCCCAGCTCACGCGTATCGTGTTGCGCCTGCTGCTCGCGGCCGTGCTCGGCTTCGCGCTGGGCTTCGAGCGTGAGACGCAAGGCAAGGCGGCGGGCACGCGCACCCACATGCTGGTGGCCATCGGCTCGGCCCTCTTCGTGCTCGTGCCGCAGCAGGCCGGCATCCAGCCGGCCGACATGAGCCGCGTCATCCAGGGACTGGTGGCCGGCGTGGGCTTCCTTTGTGCGGGCGCCATCCTCAAGCACGGCAAGGACGAACAAAGCGTGCAAGGCCTGACCACTGCCGCCGGCCTGTGGATGACGGCGGCCATCGGCCTGGCGTGCGGGTTGGGCCGCGAGGTCACGGCCATTGTCAGCGCGCTGCTGGCGCTGGCCGTTCTGGCGCTGGTGCCCGCCATCTCGGACGGACTGCGAGCCATGCTGGGTCAGCCGCGCAAGACAGACGACGACCACAGCGGCGATCCGAAGCGCTGACGAGCGCTGCGCGCGCATCAATTCGCCCTGATTTCGTCATGACGGCGCGGGCACGACGCCGATAGCATCGCAGGCTGTCCTTGTCTTTTTTCGAAAGAACTGTGCCATGCGAAAGCTCTACGTCGGCAACAAGAATTACTCGTCCTGGTCCATGCGCCCCTGGGTGCTGATGAAGCAAGCCGGCATCGACTTCGAGGAAGTGACGGTGCGCTTCGACTCCTTCGACGCGGATTCGAGCTTCAAGCGCACGATGGCGGCCATCGGGAGCCCGACCGGCTCGGTGCCGGTGCTGGTGGATGGCGACCTCGTGATCTGGGACACGCTCGCCATCGCTGAACACCTCGCGGAAAGCTGCGCGGACAAGCAGTTGTGGCCCACCGACGTCGCGCAGCGCGCACGCGCCCGCAGCATCTGCGCCGAGATGCATGCCGGCTTTGGCGCATTGCGCAGCGCCTGCGCCATGAACGTCGAGGCGGATCTGGCGCACCAAGGCGCATTGATCTGGCGCGACAACGCCGCCGTGCGCGCCGACGTGGCACGCATCGTCCAGATGTGGAGTGAATTGCTGGCGGCCAATGCTTCGAGCCATGCCGACGGCATGCTCTTCGGGCGCTTCACCATTGCCGACGCCTACTACGCCCCGGTGATGATCCGCCTTACGCGCTTTGCCCTGCCGGTTCCGGCCGAGATCACGGCTTACATGCAGCGCCTGCAGGCATTGCCCGGCGTCAAGGCGTGGATCGATGCCGCGCTGGCCGAGAAGGACTTCCGGGAGTTCGAAGAGCCCTACCGGCTCGCGCGCTGAGCAGCAGCAGCAGCGCGGGCGGCAAGGCTCGTCACTACCGCATCAGAAGCGGTAGGTCACGGCCAGGAACGGCACGATCGGGTTGAGCTTCAGTTTCGCTTCGCTGGTTGCGACCGGCACGCCCGTGGTGGTGGTCGTCGTCAGCTTGGCCGTGGTCTTCAACGGAATGTAGGAGACCGAGAACGACACGCCCCAGTGCGCGTCGAACTGGTAGGCGGCGCCGATGTTCACCACCGGAGCCAGCTTGCTGTCCAGCTTGGCGGTCGTGACGGTGGCGAGCGGACGCTGTGCGATCTGGCTGGCCAGGCCGCCCAGCGTGTTCTGCAGGCCCTGGGACAGTTGCACGTCGCTGTACCAGACATAGGTGGCGCCAAGGCCAACGTAGGGGCGGAATGCATCCTGGCCGCTGCCGAAGTAGTACTTGCCCAACAGGGTCGGGCTCCACTGCCGGGCCGTGCCCAGCTCGCCGACGCGCGCCAGCGAGCCTTCGCCGTTGAGCTCGAACTTCGGCGGAATGCCCACCACGCCTTCAACGGCCCAGTTGCCGTCGATGAAGTACGTTGCGGTCAGGCCCAGCGTGTCGGAATCGGTGACGCTGGCGCCCGAATCCGGCACGACCCTGTGCACCGGCGACGTGACGGTCAGCGGCTCGCTCGAATCTTGCGGTGCCATGTGCAGCCAGCCTCCGCCAACGACCCAGTCACCCGCCTTTTGCGCGAACGCGCTCCCTGAACCCAGCGCGGCCAAGGCAGCCAGCGCTACAAAACTCTTTTTCATCGAGAAGAAACTCCGTTGTTGAAAATGGCGATTGCGACAGGTCCAAAAAGCCTGCGCTCGCGCTCTCGTGGGGAAAACCGGCTACCGAAGGGGCAGCACCCCTAAACTCTCATCGCATGCAAACCTTCCTCGTTGGCGGCGCAGTGCGTGACCGATTGCTCGGCTTGTCGGGCATGGATCGGGACTGGGTCGTGGTCGGCGCCACCCCCCAAGAAATGATCTCGCAAGGATTCTTGCCGGTAGGAAGAGATTTTCCCGTCTTTTTGCATCCGCAGACGCACGAGGAATACGCGCTGGCGCGCACCGAACGAAAGAGCGCGCCGGGCTACCGGGGCTTCACCATTCACGCCGCACCGGACGTGACGCTGGAACAGGACCTGAGCCGCCGCGACCTTACTATCAATTCGATAGCACTTCCCGAAGCACTGGCAACGGCCCTGGGCGATGGAGCGTTCAAATCCGAAGACCTGATCGACCCGTTTCACGGCCGACGGGACATTCAGAACAAAGTTCTCAGGCACGTCACCGACGCGTTCCGCGAAGACCCCGTCCGGATCCTGCGCGTGGCACGTTTTGCGGCACGTTTTACAGATTTTTCTGTCGCCGCCGAGACACGGAATTTGATGCGTGAAATCGTCAAGGACGGCGAGATTGACGCATTGGTGGCAGAGCGCGTGTGGCAAGAACTGTCCCGCGGACTGATGGAAGCCCAGCCCTCGCGCATGTTCGATGTGCTGGTTGACTGCGGCGCGCTCGGTGTGATGCTGCCCGAAATCGATGCCGACACCGCGTTGATGCAAGTGATCGACATGGCCGCGCACATGGGCACATCGCTGGCCGTGCGCTTCGCCTGCCTCGTCCACCGCCTGCACACCAAGCCCCTGCACGCGCTGTGCGAGCGATGGCGCGTGCCGGTCGAGGTCCGTGAACTGGCCGAGGTGGTTTCGCGCGAGCACGGCCACATCGACCGCAGCGGCGATTTCGAGGCCAGCGAGCTCATGCGCCTGCTGGAGCGCTGCGACGCCATCCGCAAGCCTGAACGCTTCGACGAGACTCTGCTGGCCTGCGCATGCATCGCGCGCGCCGCCTCAAAAGATGCGTCCAGTCACTACCCGCCGCGCGAACGCTTGCAAGCCGCGTTGCGTGCGGCGCAAGATGTGGCCACCGAACCCATCGCACTGGCCGCGCAGCAAAGCGGTGCGAAGGGACCGGAAATCGGCGCAGCCATCCATCGCGCACGGACGGCTGCCGTTTTGCATGCGCTGTCGTCGACCCGGCCGTGAGCGCAATTGACGGCATTGGCCGACGTATGGCATCACACGACTCTGCTAAGGTCTTTCACGATGCAGTCGCCTCCTCGCCTCACTCCCGACGCCGCACTGTTCCTCGATTTCGACGGCACGCTGGTCGGCATCGCCGAGACGCCTGAGGCCATCGAGGTACCGCAGGGCCTTGTGGGCCTTTTGACCGATCTTCACGAGTGGCTGGACGGCGCGCTGGCGGTCGTCTCCGGGCGGCAGATCGACGTGCTCGACCGCTTTCTCGCGCCCTTGCGGCTGCCGGCCGCAGGCGAACATGGCGTGCAGCGACGCGACCCGACCGGCGAAATGCGTGAACACCGCGCGCCCGATCTTCTGGCAGTGCTCGACGCCGCCAACCACCTGGCCGGCGAACACCCTGACCTGCTGGTCGAACGCAAGCACGCCGCCGTCGCGCTGCACTACCGGCGCGCGCCGGACCTGGAAGGGCTGTGCCGCGACGCGCTGACGCGCGTCATCGCCAACCAGCCGCAGTTCGAGTTGCTGCATGGCAAGTCGGTGTTCGAGGTCAAGCCCGCGGGCATCAACAAGGGCGTCGCCATCGACGCGTTCATGCACGAAGCGCCCTTCGTGGGCCGCGTTCCGGTGTTCGCAGGCGACGACACCACCGACGAAAGCGGTTTTGCGGTGGTGCAGCCACGCGGCGGCATTGCCATCAAGGTGGGCACGGGGCCGAGCCTGGCGCGCCATCGCCTCGATTCGCCATTGGCGGTGTTCGAGTGGCTGGCGGCGGCGCAGAAGCAAATTCAGATGAACAAGAAATAGTCCGAGGAGTTGGGTATGACTGAAGCGCTGAAGGAATCCGACACCCGCGCCGGCGAAGCCCTCGCGGCCGCCGCCGGCCCCGAACACAGTGAATCCGTCGATGACTCGGCGCTGGCCAAGCCGGTCGCACGCGGGAATTTCCCGCCGCCGGCTGCGGCGTCGCTCTCGCTGGGCGTGATTGGCAACTGCGCCTTCAGCGCATTGGTCGACCAGCGCGGGCGCATCGTGTGGTCCTGCCTGCCCCGCTTTGACGGCGAGCCCGTGTTCAATGCCTTGCTGCACGATGGCGACAAGGCCAGCGCCTGGGCGATCGAACTCGAGGACTTCGCTTCCTCGGAACAGCGCTACGAGCCCAACACCGCCGTGTTGCGCACCCGTCTTTTCGACAGCGCAGGCCAGGGCATCGAGATCACGGATTTCGCGCCGCGCTTTTATTCCCGCTCGCGCTACTTCCGGCCGCTGACCATCGTGCGTCGGGTCAAGGCCATCTCGGGCGCGCCACGCATCCGCGTCGCGCTGGACCCGCGCTTCCAGTGGGGCGAGTTCGAGCCGACGCTGACGCGCGGGAGCAATCACATCCGCTACGTGGGCCCGGACTTCACGCTGCGCCTGAACACCGACGCGTCGGTCTCGTACATCCTGGGGCGCCAGCCCTTCGTGGTCACACGCGAATACAACTTCATCTTCGGCGTGGACGAAACCCTGACCGACGGCATTGCCGACACGGCGCGCCACTTCGAGCAGGAAACGCTGTCCTATTGGCGCACCTGGAGCAAGCGACTGGCCATTCCCTTCGAGTGGCAGGATGCGGTGATCCGCGCCGCCATCACCCTGAAGATGTCGCTCTACGAGGACACGGGCGCCATCGTCGCGGCGATGACCACCAGCATTCCCGAAGCGCCGGGCAGCCAGCGCAACTGGGACTACCGATACTGCTGGTTGCGCGACGCCTTCTTTGTGGTGCGCGCCCTCAACAGCCTGTCGGAAGTCGGCACGATGGAAGACTACCTGCGATGGTTGAGCAACATCGTGATCGGCTCGCACGGCGACCATATCCAGCCGCTGTACGGCATCGGGCTGGAGGGCCAGTTGCCGGAGTCCTTCGTCGAAGGCCTCAGTGGCTACCGCGGCATGGGGCCGGTGCGTGTGGGCAACCAGGCGCAGGAGCATTTCCAGCACGACGTGTACGGCAACATCGTGCTGGGCTCGGCGCAGGCCTTCCACGACCACCGCTTGCTGCGGCGCGCTGGCGCTGCAGAGTTTCCGCATCTGGAGCGGGTGGGCGAGCACGCGATCCGCGTCTACGGCACGCCGGATGCCGGCATGTGGGAGTTGCGCACGCGCGCCCGCGTGCACACGAGTTCCGCACTGATGAGTTGGGCCGCGTGCGATCGGCTCGCCAAGATTGCCCGCACCATCGGCCAGCCCGAACGCGCCGCTTACTGGCATGGCCACGCCGCCCGCATGCGCGAGGAAATCCTGGAGAAGTCCTGGTGCGAGGAACGGCAGGCTTTTGCAGAAAGCTTCGGCGGCCATGAACTCGATGCCAGCATCCTGCTGATGGTGGAGGTGGGCATCATCGAGGCGCGCGACCCGCGCTTCATCTCCACCGTCGACGCCATGGAAAAGTCGCTGTGCGACGGCCCCTACATGCGCCGCTACGAAGCGCCCGACGACTTCGGCAAGCCCGAGACGGCCTTCAACATCTGCACCTTCTGGCGCATCGACGCGCTGTCCAAGATCGGACGCAAGGCCGAGGCCCGGCAGATTTTCGAAACCATGCTCGCGGCGCGCAACCCACTGGGCCTGTTGTCAGAGGACACACATCCGGTGACGGGCGAGATGTGGGGCAACTTCCCCCAAACCTATTCGATGGTCGGCATCATCAACGCAGCCGTGCGCCTGTCCGCCCCCTGGGACACGGCAATATGAAGGCCCCCCGGCTTTTCACTCGCTGCGCTCCTGTAACTCCACCCCCCGAGGGGGAGGCGCGGCTCGCCTTGGGGCGGCCCGGCGGCGGCCGCAGAGGTCCTGCATGAGTCGGCTGGTTGTTGTCTCCAACCGCCTCGCGGACCCACGAAAGCCGGCGGCCGGTGGATTGGCCGTCGCACTGGGCGAATCGCTGCAGCAAAGCGGCGGCCTGTGGTTTGGCTGGAGCGGCACCATCGTGCAGGACGGCCCGACCGGCGAAGGTGAATTGCACAAGCAGCAGGCCGGCAAGGTAACGCTGGCCACCATCGACCTGAGCCGCGACGACCACGACAGCTACTACCTGGGCTACAGCAATGACGTGCTATGGCCAGTGTTTCACAACCGCCTCGACCTGGCGCACTTCGACGCCGGATTCATCGGCGGCTATCGGCGCGTGAACCAGTTGTTCGCGCGCAAGCTGATGCCGCTGCTGAAAGAAGACGACATCATCTGGATCCACGACTACCACCTGATTCCGCTCGCGGCCGAGTTGCGCGCGATGGGCTGCAAGAACCGAATCGGTTTCTTCCTGCACATCCCGCTGCCGCCGCAGATCATCATCGCGGCGATCCCGCAGCACGACTGGCTGATGCGCTCGTTGTTCGCTTATGACCTGATCGGCTTCCAGGCGAAGCAGGACGTGCAGCACTTCGAGCACTACGTGCGCAACGAAGCGCATGGCGAGGTGGTGGGCCAGGACCTGTATCGCGCCTACGGCCACACGGTGCGCGCGGGCGCCTTTCCCATCGGCATCGACGTTGACGAGTTCGCCGCGCTCACGCACGCCAAGGAAGCGCGCGACATGTACGAGACGATGAAGCGCGAGTATTCGAGCCGACGTTTGCTGCTGGGCATCGACCGGCTGGACTATTCCAAGGGCATCCCGCAGCGCGTGCGGGCCTTTCGCGAACTGCTGGCCAACTATCCCGAGAACCGGCGCAGCGCCACGCTGATCCAGATTGCATCGCCCACGCGCGAGACGGTCGACGCCTACGCCGACATTCGACGCGAACTGGAATCGCTGTGTGGCGCCATCAACGGCGACTACGGCGAACTCGACTGGATGCCCGTGCGCTACATCCACCGCATGGTCGCGCGCAAACGCGTGCCCGGCCTGTGCCGCGCCGCCGCCGTGGGGCTGGTGACGCCGCTGCGCGACGGCATGAACCTGGTCGCCAAGGAATACATCGCCGCACAGGATCCGGCAGACCCGGGCGTGCTCGTGCTCTCACGATTCGCGGGCGCGGCCGAGCAGCTGAAGGAAGCGCTTTTGGTGAACCCCTACGACACGCACGGCACCGCAGAGACCGTGCAGCACGCCCTGCGCATGCCGATCGAGGAGCGCCGGTTGCGCCATCAAAAGCTCCTCACGCGCATTCGCCAGCACGACGTGCACTGGTGGCGCAACACCTTCCTGGAGGCGCTCAAGTCCGCAGAAAGCGAGCGCTAATCGAGCAGTGCCAGCGCGGCCAGATCGCCCACCCTGTCGCCCAACCCCGCCGGCACCAGCACCACGCCATCCGTCAGCGGCGGCAGGTGCCCCGCGATCTGCGCCTGCAGGCGCGGCAAGAGAAAGTCGCGGTTGTTCCAGAACACGCTGCCACCCAGGCTGATGCGCTGCAGGTCGAGCGTGGCAATCAGGTTGTAGAGCATGCGGCCCATCACGTGGCACAACGCGTCGGTAATGCTCAGCGCGTTCGCATCCCCCTTCGCCGCGGCAGCAAAGAGATCCACCGGCGGCTGCCCGAAACGGCGGGCGATCGAATTGCCGGCGATGAGCGCCTCGACGTCGCCCATGTTGCCGCAGCCGCACAGCGCTCCGCTGGCATCGTCGACCACAAAGCTGTGTCCTGCGTGGCCCGCGTTGCCGTTCTTGCCGCGAAGGATGCGGCCATCGACGCACAAGCCCACGCCCACGCCCGTGCTCCACGTCACGTAGGCGCAGTGGTCCAACCCCTGCAAGGCACCCCAGCGGCGTTCGGCTTCGAGCGCGGCCACTCCGTCGTTTTCGACCCGCACGCGGGGAAAGCGCTTGGCCAGGGGCGCTTCGAGCAGCGCCGTGCGCCATTGATTCGGCAGCCCGCGCGCCGGGCCGGCGATGCCGCCGCAGATGTTGGGCGTCGCCAGTTCGACCATGCCGCCATGCAGTTCAAAGGGCCCGCAGGTGGATACGCCCACGCAATCGATGGAGTCGGCGTCGATGCCCTGCTCTGCGCAGGCCTCGTCGATCAGCCGCAGGATCTGCACGGCGACTGCATCGTTGTTGCCGGTCTTGGCGGTGGGCTCGCTGCGGCGCGCCATGAGCGGCGTCGTGCTGTCGCTGGACAGGCTCACGGCGACCTTGGTGCCGCCGATGTCGACGCAGGCTCTCATGGTGTGGGCTTTCCTTGTCGGGGGTTCATGGTTGTCGTCATCAGATCCAGCGCGCGATCGCGGCGGCGATCATGCTCAGCACGATGGTGCTGCCCAGCGGTAAATGCCATTCGCGGCCGAAGGCGCGGAACACGAAATCGCCCGGCAGCCGGCCGAAGCCGAAGCGGCGCAACCACGCCGCCAGCCCGTTGAACAGCAGCAGCGCGAGGATGACGACGAGCAGCCAGCGAATCATGGATGCAGTTTAGGCCGCGAGCATTGCCAATGCAGCCCGGTGGAGTTCGGGTGTGGCGGCGGCCACGACCCGACCGTCGGATTCGAGGCCGAGCGCCTGCCCGTTCCAGTCGGTGATCACGCCGCCGGCCGCCTCGATCAAGCCTGCCGGGCCCAGGTAGTCATAGGGCTGCAGCCCCGTCTCCACGACCAGATCGATGGTGCCGCCGGCGAGTTGTGCATAGCCGTAGCAGTCGCCACCGAAGCGGCGCATGGCGCACTGGCGGCTCAGCCTGTCGAAGGCTTTCCAGTCGTCGGCGTTGAAGATGTCGGGCGAGGTCGTCACGATGCGCGCCTGCCCGATCCCGGTGCAGGCGCTGGCGTGCACGGGCTGGCCGTTGCGCATCGCCACGTTGCCGCCGGCGCCCTGCAGGCCATGCCAGCGCTCGCCGAGCACCGGCATGTCGACCATGCCGAAGCGAACGCGGCCGGCCTCCAGCACGCCGATCAGCGTTCCCCACAGCGGAGAGCCGGTGATGAAGCTGCGCGTGCCGTCGATGGGGTCGAGAACCCAGATGCGGCCAGCCTCCAGCCGTTCGCGGCCGTGTTCCTCGCCATAGATGCCATCGGCCGGGCATTGCGCAGAAAGAATGTCGCGCATCGCGGTTTCCGCCGCGCGATCCGCGAGCGTGACGGGGCTTTCGTCGGCTTTGGTGATGATGTCCAGCGGCGTGCGGAAATAGCGCATCGACTGCGCCGCCGCCGCATCGGCGAGCGCATTGGCAATGGACAGGACGTCGTCAGGAATGGCGTGGGTCATGGTCGGAATTAGACGCGAAGTTTCGGGCCGCGCAAGTTGGCGCTTGACGGTTGCTGACTTAGGATGCCCGGTCAATCCTCCGGAGGCCGACCCGATGCATTGGAAGGAACGCGTACGCCAGATTGCCGCCACCGCAATGCTTCTTGCGGGTTTAAGCCAACCGGGTCACGCGTTCATGGATGGCTTCATCGACCAGGACGATGGGCATGCAGACCTGTCGAACTGGCTTGTCGATCGCAAGGGCTTCCTGCCCATTCCCATCGTCATCACCGAGCCGGCCGTGGGCTATGGCGGCGGCGTGGCGCTGATGTTCGTGCGCAATTCGCTGCGCGAGAGCGCCGAGAGGGCCGCGGAAACCGGACACATGACGCCGCCCGACATCTGGGTCGTTGGCGCCGCGGCCACCGAAAACGGCACCAAGGCCGCCTTCGCCGGTGGCATGACGAGCTTTGACGACGACCGCTGGCGCTATCGCGGCGGCATCGGGCGCACCGACGTCAACCTGGCCTTCTACGGGATAGGCGGCGACTTGGGCGGCGGCACGCGCAGCATCAATTACTCGCTGGACGGCTGGATGTCGAGCCAGCAGATCCTGCGCCGCCTGGGCGACAGCAACAGCTGGCTGGGCTTTCGATGGATCTTCCTGGACCTCGGCAGCAAGCTGGACCTGAACGACCCCAACGCGCGCCTGCAACCCGACGAAATGTCGCGGCGCAGTTCCGGCCTGGGGCTGACGCTGGAATACGACTCGCGCGACAACATCTTCACGCCCAGCAAGGGCTGGACCGGCGCCCTCGACGCGACCTTCTACAACCCGGACTGGGGCAGCGACACCACCTTCCAGGCGTATCGGGGCCACGCGTTCGGGTATTGGCCCGTGCTCAAGAACCTGATCATCGGTGGGCGACTGGATGCGCGTAGCGCGAGCGGGCGGGTGCCCTTTTATCAGTTGCCTTTCATCGACCTGCGCGGCGTGCCGGCGGCGCGCTATCAGGACGACCATACCTTTGTGGTGGAAACGGAAATCCGCTGGGACTTCACGCCGCGCTGGGCCGCCATCGGCTTCGTCGGCGCGGGCCGCGCGTGGGGCCGGCAGACGACGTTCAACGAGGCCTCGAACGTGGTGTCGAAGGGAGTGGGATTCCGCTACCTGCTCGCAAAGCGACTGGGCCTGTGGGTCGGGCTCGACTACGCCAAGGGGCCGGAGGACAACGTGGTGTACATCCAGGTGGGAAATGCGTGGCGGTAGGCGGCGCGCCGTATCGCATTGCCTATCATGGGCAGTTCTCAACAACGCGACGGGAGACGCATGCCGCAGACGAAACTTCTTCTCCATGTCGACTCGCAGTTCACGAGTCCGTATGCAATGTCGGTCTTCGTGGCCTTGCGCGAGAAGTCGCTGCCCTTCGAACTCGCGACCGTCGATCTTGAAGCCAGGGCCCATGAAGCGCCGGCCTACGCTGCGACCTCGCTGACGCGGCGCGTTCCGACCCTGATCCACGACGGATTCACCCTGTCGGAGTCTTCCGCCATCACCGAGTACATCGACGAAGTCTTTCCGGCAACGTCTGTCTATCCTGCGGGCGCCCAGCAGCGGGCGAGAGCCCGTCAGGTCCAGGCCTGGCTGCGCAGCGATCTCATGCCGATCCGCCAGGAGCGGCCGACCGAGGTCGTTTTCTACGGCAAGAAGTTGGCGCCGCTTTCAGTTGACGCCCAGGCGGCCGCCGGGAAGCTCTTTTCGTTTGCGAACGCCCTGCTGCCGGACGCGTCGGAGCACCTGTTCGACCGGTGGTGCATTGCCGACGTCGACCTAGCGCTGATGCTCAACCGGCTGGCGATGCATGGCGAACCGGTGCCTGAGAAGCTGGCGGTTTACGCGCGTCGCCAGTGGGAGCGTGCGTCGGTGCAGGAATGGGTGCGGCAAGCGCGCCCACCCTTGTAGGGCGCTCCCTGCGGCGAACTTTCTGGCCGCCATCGCGCACGATGGCTAGCTTCGGTTCAGTCCAAGCCATCGCATCCAATGCAGGCATCCGTCACGACAAAGGCCATGGATCCAGCGCTCCCCTGATATCGGTTTGGACGCTATCCTTGTGGCGTTCGACAACCCGCACCCCCACTTCGACGCGCGTTGAACTCATGAGTGACATCAAACCCGCTGGCTACTCAGGCACGCACCTGGCGAAGAAGCTCGGCATCGTCGCTGGCAGCCGGGTGGTGACGATGCACGCACCCAGCGATTACGCGCACCTCCTCGAACCGCTTCCGGCGGACGTCCACTTCGATGCAGCCGTGTCCGGGGCGACCGATCTCATCCACGTCTTCGCGTACCGCCGCTCCACGCTGGAGACCGAACTCAAGGGCTTGCGACACGCGATCCGCCCCGATGCCACCGTCTGGGCGTCGTGGCCCAAGAAGACGGCGAAGGTGCCGACCGACATCACCGAAGACACCGTTCGCGAAGTGGCCCTGCCGCTGGGCTTCGTCGATGTGAAAGTCTGCGCCGTGAGCGACATCTGGTCCGGCCTGAAGCTGGTCATCCGCAAGGAGCTCAGGTAGAACATGGCGCCTGCCCGCGAGTCGAATTCCTGAAAGGAGCACGCCAGATGACGATTCATCTCGACCACGCCATCGTGTCCGCCCACGACCGCGACGCGTCGGCAAAGCGCCTGGCTGAGCTGCTCGGCGTGCGCTGCGGCCCCGCACGTGAAGGGCCCTTCTTCGCCGTCTACATCAACGACGGCCTGACGCTGGACTTCTATGGCACCGACGAGCCCTTCCCCGTCGAGCACTTCTGCTTTCGGGTCGGGGAAGACGAGTTCGACCAGATCCTCGGCAGGATCCAGGCTGCCGACATCGACTACCGCAGTTCGGTCCGCGGCCCGGTCGACAAGCAAGTCAACACCCACTACGGCGGCAGGATGATCTACTGGAACGAGCCCGAAGGTCACCAATGGGAAATCCTGACCCACAGCTATGCGCGCGAGTTCGACTGACGGCACCGTGCAAGACGAAGCCGCAGCCTTCTTCGATGCTTTCGTCGAAGCGTTTCGCAGCTTCGACGGTGGCGTGATTGCGCAGCGCTATCTCTCGCCCTATTCAGCGCTGCATGCCGACGGAAGCATCGACTGCTTTGCGTCCGGCGCTGACACCGCACGATATTTCCAGCGTGTGGTGGACGGCTATCACGACCAGGGCTGCCGGTCCTGCCGCTACCGGGACCTCGAGGTGGTGCCCATCGGCACGCAATGCGCCTTGGCAACGGTCACCTGGGACCTGTGCCGCGACGACGGCAGCGTGCTGAGCACGTGGCGCGAGTCGTACAACCTGGCGCGCGTGAGCAGGGCATTGCGCGTCTTTGCTTCCATCGACCACGACACTCCTGCGACGCCCGCATGATCCACATCCGCGAAATAGACCATCTCGTGCTGCGCGTGGTCGACCTCGACAAGATGATGCGCTTTTACTGCGACGTTCTGGGCTGCACGCTGGAGCGGCGACAGGACGCGATCGGCCTGATCCAGTTGCGCGCCGGACGCTCGATCATCGACCTGGTCACCGTTGACGGCGCGCTCGGCCGCGCCGGCGGCGCCGCACCCGGACGGGAGGCGCGAAACCTCGATCACTTCTGCGTTCGCGTGGAGCCGTTCGACGAAGCGGCCATTCGCCGCGATCTGGCCGTCCATGGCATCAAGGCCGGCCCTGTGGAGTCGAGGTACGGTGCCGAGGGCCTGGGTCCCTCGGTCTACCTCGCCGACCCCGAAGGCAACGTTGTCGAACTCAAGGGGCCGCCCTTCGCTTAGCGTCGAGGCGGCGGTGAACGCGGAAATTCGGCAACGTTACAGTTTTCCTTCGGAGACACTGTCACCAACGGTCAAACGGACGGACTGACGCTTGCCTGGCTCCCGACCGGGCGGCAGACTTCGAACGATGAGTTTCGTCCAGCCAATGGCGCTGTCCTGGCGCCAGGATCCGCCTACGTTCCCGGTCAGTTCCGAACCCCAGGAAGCACCCGATGCTGCTTCCATGCGAAACGAGGTCGTTACGTACTTTGAAGAGTGCGTCGACGTCTTCAAGACCTTCGATGGTCCCGAGATCGCGCGTCGATACCTCACGCCTTACAGCGCGCTCCGGCAAGACGGGGCCATCAAATACTTTGACTCCGCACCGGAGATGGCCAGCCACTTCCAGAGCATGATGGACGACTACCTGGCCCTTGGCGTCCGCGCCTGCCGGTACAAGGATCTGGAGCTGATGCCGTTGGGCACCAGGAGCGCGCTGGCGACGGTCACGTGGGAACTTTGCCGCCAGGACGACACCGTCGTGAGCTTCTGGCGCGAGTCCTACATCCTGGTCCGTACCGCTGACGGCTTGCGCGTGTTTGCGTCCGTCGATCACGCACTCTGAAGTGCCGACTGGCCCGGTTGCAGGGGGCCGCTAAAGTTGCCCCATGGAATCGATGCACATCCGACTCGACGATCTTTCAGGCCCGCAGGTTCATGCGCTGCTGGAGGAACACTTGCGCGACATGGCTGAACACTCGCCGCCTGAAAGTGTTCATGCGCTGGACCTCACGGGCTTGCGCCGTCCCGACGTTACTTTCTGGACGATCTGGTCGGAGAGCGGCGACCTGCTGGGCTGCGGCGCGCTCAAGGAACTGGACCCTTCGCACGGCGAAATCAAGTCCATGCGAACCTCGCAAACCCATCGACGCAGGGGCGCGGCAAGGGCGATGCTGGCGCACATTCTTGAAGAAGCGCGCCGGCGTTCCTACGCACGGCTCAGCCTGGAAACGGGGTCTATGGATCCCTTTGAGCCGGCGCGCAGGTTGTACGCCGACTTCGGCTTTGAAGCCTGCGCTCCCTTCGCCGACTACGTCGATGATCCGCACAGCGTCTTCATGACGCGCACGCTCCCATAGCCTGCGCAAGGTGGCGCGGTGCAACGCCACGCATCGCCACGAAATGCTGGCTCACACGGTGGTAGAGTCCGCGGGCTCAAAAAAACAAACCATTGAGTCAGGGAGCTTGAAAAATGTCAGAAGCAGGACGCCGTCGTGTTCGGCCGCACCGTGGGCCGGCGACCGCCAGGTCAGGATCACCTTCATCAATCCAACGAGGGCGAACGGCGGCTGAAAACGTCGTCGATGACTTCGGGTGGTCCACGCCCCAAGGGCCGCATTCGTGCGACTACATCGGCCCCCGCATCATTGAAGTGCTGCAGACGCTTTCCGTTCGGCGCGTGCTGGACCTCGGATCGGGCAACGGCGCCTTGTGTGCCGAACTCGCCGCCAGCGGTTATCAGGCGGTCGGCGTCGAGTACGACCGCAAGGGCGTCGAAGTCGCGAAACGATCGCACCCCGGCCTTGCCTTCTACAACTTCGGCGTGCAAGACGATCCCGCAAGGTTGATGGCGCATGAGGAACTCTTCGACGCGGTGGTCTCGACCGAAGTCATCGAACATCTCTTCTCGCCGCACTTGCTGCCGACGTATGCAAAGCGCTGCCTGAAACCGGGAGGCCACCTGGTCATCACGACGCCCTATCACGGCTACCTCAAGAACATGGCGCTCTCCCTGTTCGACAAGTGGGACAAGCATCACACCCCGCTTTGGCACGGTGGGCACATCAAGTTCTGGAGCCGCAGGACGCTGAGCCAGCTGCTGGAGGACAACGGCTTCGAGGTCATTGGATTCTCGGGCGTGGGGCGTGTGCCGTATCTTTGGAAGAGCATGGTGCTGGTCGCGCGCAAGCGGTAGCGGCCCGGGGTTTTGCACAATGGCGCGGACGGAACGCCCCATGAACACAATTGCCCAGATGGTCCCTCGATGACCCAACTCCTCGACAACATCTTCTGGCACTGCCTCGCCGGGCCACACGCGAGGTACGCCGTCGGTTCAGACGACGTGCGCCGCTACGCGCAAGGTTTCTCCCCCATCGTCGGCTTCGCCGTCCCCGCGCAGCCGAACCTCGACGCGCTGGCGCGTCATTGCGCGCCGGGTGAGCAGCTGTATTGCGACGGATGGTCAGGCGCCGCACCGTCCGGCTGGCAGATCGACGCGGAAGCCAGCATGCACAAGATGGTGTGGCAGTCCCCGTCGATGCCCGCAGAGGACGAAACACTCGCAGCCGTCCCGCTCGGTCCGCAGCACAGTGCGCAGGCGGTCGAGCTGGCGGCCCTGACGCGCCCGGGACCGTTCGGGCCCAGGACCATCGAGTTGGGCGAATACTTCGGCCTCCTCGAAGTCGAACGACTGATCGCCATGGCCGGCGAGCGCACACGCGCAGGGGCGCTGCACGAGATCAGCGGCGTCTGCACGCATCCGGATTTTCAGGGGCGCGGCTTGGCGCGTCGGCTGATGGACAAGCTCATTCGCCGCCAATTGCAGCGCAACGAAGTGCCCTTTCTCCACGTCATGTGCAGCAACGAAAGCGCACACCGGCTTTACCTTCGAATGGGCTTCGCTGATTACCGGCAGGCAGTCGTTCGCATCATTTCGCGGGTTTGACACGCACGCTGGCGGCAGCCGTACCATGGCGGCATGAGCACGCAGCAACCTGATCCATCCGGGTCCACCGCGGACCGCGAGTTCGTTCACTCACGATTGATCGATGCGCCACGCGAGCGCGTCTACAGGGCGTTCAGCGACCCCGCGCATCTCGCGCGCTGGTGGGGGCCCAAGGGCTTTTCCAGCACCTTTCATGAGTTCGACCTGCGTGCCGGCGGCGCCTGGCGATTCATCCTGCACGGACCTGACGGCAAGAACTACCCCAACGAATCCATATTCAAGGAAGTGGTGCCGCAGGAGCGCGTCGTCTTTGAACACACCTTGGGCCATCATTTCTGGATGACGATCACCTTTGAGGCGCAAGGCGAGAAGACGCTCGTCGGCTGGCGACAGGTGTTCGACACCGCCGCCGAAGTCCAGCGCATCGCGCCGATCGTGACCGAGGCCAATGAGCAGAACCTCGACCGGCTCGCGGCCGAAGTTCGCAATGTGACCGCATGAAGCCGGCATGAGCGATCTTCCTCCCCTCCCACCGACGCCCTTGGGCCGCTACCGCCACTACAAGGGCAACGAATACGAGGTCGTGGGCGTCGCGCGGCACAGCGAAACGCTGGAGCCGCTGGTGGTCTACCGGCCGCTGTACAACGCCACGGGCCTGTGGGTGCGCCCGCATGCCATGTTCTTCGGGCAGATCGAAGTCAACGGGCGCCAAGTGCCGCGCTTTGAGCCTGTCGCCTCGACATCTTCGTGATGGCGACTGCCCGGCTCTGTCTCATCCCTGCGATGTGGATGGCATGGGCAGTCTATTGGTGGCTGATGTCCGGAAACGTGAAAGCCACGGCGAAGCGCGAGTCGCTGTCGTCGCGCTTGACGCATGTGGTTCCGCTTGGCATTGCGGTGCTGCTGGTGTGGGCGCCGGGCGTGCAGATCGCATGGCTCGACGCTCCCATTGCCCCGCGGTCCCCCTGGCTCTTCTTGACCGGCACGGTTCTTGTGACCGCCGGCCTGCTTTTCACCGTCTGGGCACGCCGCCATCTCGGCAGGAACTGGAGCGCCATCGTCACGGTCAAGCAGGACCATGAGTTGATCTGCACCGGCCCCTACGCCATCGTCCGGCATCCGATCTACACGGGGCTGCTGCTGGCCTTCGTGGGCTCCGCGGTGGCTGTCGATGAATGGCGCGGCGCGCTCGCCGTGCTGATCGCGGCGCTCGCGTTGTGGCGCAAGCTGCGGCTGGAAGAGCGTTGGATGCGCGAGCAGTTCGGCGACAAGTATGTGGCGTACAGCAAGAAAGTCCCCGCGCTGGTGCCGTTCATCCTGTAGGAGCCCACTCAGCGGCTCAGAGCGTGTGCGATCGATCGCCTTCGCGAAAGCCGACAGCGTCCCAAGCTTCGCCGGCGGCAAACCCGATCACCTTGAAGAGTTCGCCCATTTCGTGCTCGTGGATCAGCCGGGCGGCCATTGTGCGCTGCGGCAGATCGGCGCTTTCCATCTTCTGCACCAGCCCGCAATTCATGAGAAAGCGCGCCTGATTGCAGTAACCCAGCACCTGCAGCCCCGCATCCTGGCCGGCCAGCGCGATGCCGGTGAAGTTGACGTGCGCCGTGATGTCCTTGTCGCCCACGTCGGCCAGCGGATTGCCGTCCGCCTGATGCCCGCGATGGCACATCACGGTGCCCATGTGGCGTTGCGGGTGGTAGTACTCGGATTCCGGAAATCCGTAGTCGAGCAGGAAGGCCGCGCCCTTTTTCAGGCGATCCGCGAGCGTGGCGACAAAGGCCTCGGCCTGATGGTGGACTTCGGTGAGGTAATCGTGTCGGCCCTCGATCTCAATGGGCGGACGCAGGTCGGTGGGCCGGTCCGCATAGGTCAAGACGCCATCGCCGCCGCGCGCGACGCCGCGCTCGAACCACTCGCCTGACACGCGCGCCAGCAGCTTGACAGGCATCGCGTCGAGCACCTCATTGCCCACCACGACGCCTTGCATCGAAGCGGGCAGTTCGCTCAGCCACTGCACCATGTCGCCCCAAGGAGCCAACGCCTGCTGCTGGCGTTCGCGCAAGGTGCCGGAGAGATCGACGATGGTGTAGCGCGTGATGCGATCACCCAGTTCCGCCAGCAGTTGCCTGGCCAACGCGCCTGAACCGGCGCCAAATTCCCAGACTTCGCCGGTGCCGGTGTGCTCGAGCGCATCGGTCACCGCGACCGCCAGGGTCTGGCCGAACAGTGGCGACAGTTCCGGCGCGGTGACGAAGTCGCTGCCCGAGGCCGGCATGTGACCGAACTTCGCGGAGCTGTTGGCGTAGTAGCCCAGGCCGGGCGTGTACAGCGCCAGCGCCATGAAGCGGTCAAAGGGCAGCCAGCCGCCGGCGCGCTCCAGCGTGGCATCGATAATCCGGGTCAACGGGTCGGCGCGCTGGGCGCCAGTCTCCAAATTCATACGGGAAATTATCAGGTGAGTGCTTCCATTGCGCGACAGGTACTCGTCACCGGCGGCGGACGGCGGCTGGGCGCCGCCATCTGTGAAGCCTTTGCGCGAGCCGGCTGGCAGGTGTGGTGCCAATACCGCGCGTCCGGACCGGCGGCGCAGGCGCTGTGCGAAGGACTGCGGGCCCAGGGATTTTCAGCGATCGCCATCGAGGCCGACATCACGCTGGAAGTCGGGCGACAGGCGCTGGTCGAGCAGATCGCGGCCCAGGGCGGCCTCGATTGCGTGGTCAACAACGCGTCCGCCTTCGAGCCGGACAGCGGCTTGGACTTCGACGTCGACTCGGCGCAGCGCCAACTGGGCGTGAACCTGATCGCGCCCCTGTCCTTCGCCCGGCTGCTGGCGCGAAGCGCGGGCGGCGGTGATCGCTGCGCCATTCACATCCTCGACCAGAAGGTCTTCAACCTCAACCCGGACTATTTTTCGTACACCGTTTCCAAGCTGGCGCTGGAGCGCGCGGTGTCGCTGCAGGCGCAAGCACTCGCTCCGGCGGTGCGCGTCTGCGGTGTCGCGCCGGGCATCCTGTATGCCAGCGGACCGCAGACCGGCGACAATTTCAGCAAGGCGGCCAGCGCCAACCTGTTGCGCCGCCCGATCGACCCGGCAGATGTCGCCCGAAGCTGCGTCTTCCTGGCCGACACGCCCAGCATCACCGGGACGACGCTCAGCGTGGACAACGGCCAGCACCTCGTGCCGTCGCCGCGCGACATCATGTTCGTCGTCGACGAACTGCTCAACGCATCATCTTCAGATTCCAACCCATGACCACCGCCGCCCTCGACCCCTTGTTGCTGACCTGCAGGCGCGTTTTCTTGCGCGACTACGAGGTCTGGATCAACATCGGCGTGCACGAATTCGAGAAGCGCGCCGAGCAGCGCGTCATCATCAACGTCGACCTTTACGTGCCGCTGGAAGTGTCCACCCCCATCGCCGACGACCTGGACGAAGTGGTGGACTACGACTTCATCCGCCGCACCGTCGCCACGCGCCTTTCCAAGGGGCATGTGCAGTTGCAGGAAACGCTCTGCGATGACATCCTGACGCAAGTACTGGAGCATCCCAAGGTGAAAGCCGCTCGCGTTTCCACTGCCAAGCCTGACGTCTACCCCGACTGCGAGTCCGTCGGTGTGGAAGTCTTCCGGAGCAAATCATGAGCGCCGTGATGCCAGAACGCATCGATGCGGTGTGGATCGACGATTCATCGTCAGCCGCCAACAACTCGTTGAAGATCGAGCGCGAAACCCACAAGCTCGAAAAGCGCCTGTGCCGCCAGGTCGGCAAGGCCATCGTCGACTACAACATGATCGAGGACGGCGACAAGGTCATGGTGTGCGTCTCGGGTGGCAAGGACAGCTACGCCCTGCTCGACATCCTGCTCAAGCTGCGCGCTCGCGCGCCGATCCACTTCGACATCGTCGCCGTCAACCTCGACCAGAAGCAGCCCGGCTTTCCGGAAGAGGTGCTGCCGACCTACCTCACTACCCTGGGCGTGCCCTTCCACATCGAGGAGCAGGACACCTATTCCATCGTCAAGCGCGTGATTCCCGAGGGCAAGACCACCTGCGGCCTGTGCAGCCGCTTGCGACGCGGCATCCTGTACCGCGTCGCCGATGAGCTTGGCGCCACCAAGGTCGCGCTGGGCCACCACCGCGACGACATGCTGCAAACCTTTTTCCTCAACATGTTCTTCGCGGGCAAGCTCAAGAGCATGCCGCCCAAGCTGGTGAGCGACGACGGCAAGCACATCGTGATCCGTCCGCTGGCCTACGTGGCGGAGAAAGACTTGGTGCGCTGGGCGCAGCACCGCGAATTCCCGATCATTCCCTGCACCCTGTGCGGCAGCCAGGAGAACCTGCAACGCAAGCAGGTCGGCGAAATGCTGCGCGAGTGGGAAAGAAAAACCCCCGGGCGCCTTGAAAACATGTTCAACGCGCTGCAGAACGTGACACCTTCGCACCTGCTCGACGGAACGCTTCACGATTTCAAGAGTCTGAGGGCAACGGGCGTGCCGGACGCCAATGGCGACCAGGCATTCGACGCACCCGAATTTCCGGCGCCCTCGTCGCCCATGCGGATCGTCCAGGGCTGATGAGCGATGCGGTCTTGCAGCATTTGGTCGTCACCTGAGAGGGGGAACCCATGAAGCACACGCTGACCGCCCTTTTCCTGCCGCTCACCGCTGCAGCGCTGTTGACTGGCTGCGCCACCAGCTGGACTGTCGACAGCAAGGTCTCGACCTTCTCCAAGCTTCAGGGCTCGCCCGCGCAAGCGACCTACCGCTTCGAACGCCTGCCCTCGCAACAGGCCCAGGAAGCGACCCAGCAAGAGCTTGAAGCCATGGCCAGCGCCGCGCTGCAGAGCGTCGGGCTCACGCGCGACGACGCGTCGCCCCGCTATTCCGCGCAGATTGCCGCCCGCGTCTCGGTCGAGATTTCGCCTTGGGCCGACCCCTGGTTCTACCCCGGGTGGGGCGCTCCCTATTTTTATGGCGGCATGGGCTACGGCCGCGGCTGGCCCTACGGTCGCGGCTACGGCCCCGGCTGGTACGGCGGCGGTTGGGCCGGCTGGTACGGACCCGCCTATGCAAGCAACCCCTGGTACACGCGGGAGGTAAGCGTCGTTCTGCGCGAACTGCCGGCCAACCAGATCGTCTATGAAACGCGGGCCTACAACGACGGCCCCTACAACCTCAGCGGCCCCGTCTTTGCCGTGATGTTCCAGGCCGCCATGCAGGGCTTTCCCAATCCGCCGGCGGGCGTGAGGCGCGTGGACATCCAGATTCCGACGGCAAGTACCTCGAGCATCGCGCCTCAGGCGGCCGCCGCTGCCCCACCGGCGGCCCGATAAGATCAGCACGGATGGAGCCGACCCGACTGATTGCCGTCCGCCACGGTGAAACCGCCTGGAACGTGGACACACGCATCCAGGGCCAGCTGGACATCGAGCTGAACGCCCGGGGCCAATGGCAGGCCAAGCGCCTGGGACAGGCGCTGGCCGACGAACCCATCTCCGTCATTTATTCCAGCGACCTCGCCCGTGCGTGGCAGACGGCGCAGGAAATCGCCCGGCAGGGCGAACTGCCCGTGATTGCCGAACCGCGCCTGCGCGAGCGTTGCTTCGGCCTCTTCGAGGGACGGACCTTTCACGACATCCAGAGCGAATTGCCCGAGCAAGCGCAACGCTGGCGCCAGCGCGATCCCGAATTTGCACCGGAAGGGGGCGAAAGCCTGCTGGTATTCCGCGAGCGCGTGACCCACGTCGCGGAGGAACTGGCCGCCCGCCACCCTGGCGAGCTGGTGGTGCTGGTGGCCCACGGCGGCGTGATGGACGTGCTCTACCGAGCTGCCACCCGCCAGGAGTTGCAGGCGCCACGCACGTGGCAACTCAACAACGCCTCCATCAACCGCATGCTCTGGACGCCCCAAGGCCTCACGCTGGTGGGCTGGGCCGATGAGGCCCATCTGGACGACGACGCGCTCGACGAAACCAGCGCCTGACGAGCCCCGCGGGCTCGTGCCAACTTCCGCACCGGTTGGCATTTCCCTTGCTTGAGGGAAACGAGAACTTTTTGGTAACAAGAGCAACTATCTCTGTCACCGTTTAGTATTCAATCCCGCGAAACTCACGCAGAATCATCCAAACCCCGTCCAGCAAGTGGTTTGTCAAATGATGAATCGCAACGAATTGCTTCGATTGTTGCTGTCAACAGATTGTGTCTATGCCTTTTGGGCAGCGCGTTTGGTGAATGGCGTTGGGTGAGACCAGAGGGCAATATGGACTGGACCGCGTAGGGAACGCGACATCAATTTCCCGCCGCGGCAGATACATCGTGTTGCGGCTGTTGTCCAAAGCGTACGTCGCAACCAGGGGTGCATGGCATGGAAAATCCGGCAATTCAATCCAAAAGTGACGATCGGGCGGTTTTTACCCCCATTCACCAGCGGATAGCGCAGCAGGCGGCCTCGCGGCCGGACGCGCCTGCCGTCACGTGCGACGGCGTGACGATCAGCTTCGGCGAGTTGGACCAGCGCGCCAACCGCATCGCACATCGCCTGCGCGCGGCCGGGGCGGGGCGCGACCAACTCGTGGCGGTCGGCATGGAGCGTTCCATCGACATGGTGGTCGCGTTGCTGGCGGTCCTGAAATCGGGCGCCGCTTACCTGCCCATCGACTTGGCCTACCCGCGGGCGCGTCTGGAGTTCGTCTTGGGCGATGCGCAGCCGGTGGCGATCCTGACATCGAGCGCTTCGCAGGCGGAACTGCCAGCGGTCGCGGCGCCGATCATCCTCATGGACGACGAAAGCCTTGCCGAAATGTCCGCGCAGGATACTGGCGACGCCGATCCGGCCTCGCTGGCCTACGTCATCTACACCTCCGGCTCGACCGGCACGCCCAAGGGTTGCCTGGTGACCCACGGCAACATGACGCGGCTCTTCGACGCCACGCATGCCTGGTTCGGCTTTGATTCCAGCGACGTGTGGACCTTCTTCCATTCGCATGCCTTCGATTTCTCGGTGTGGGAAATCTGGGGCGCCCTGGCCTACGGCGGTCGCGTGGTCGTCGTGCCGCAGGCCGTGACGCGCTCGCCTTCAGAGTTCCTGGATCTGCTGGTGCGCGAAGGCGTCACCGTGCTCAATCAAACGCCTTCGGCCTTCCGCACGCTGATCGATGCGGACGGCCAGCAACGTCGCCCTGCCGAAGACTTCCGCCTCAAGCACGTCATCTTCGGCGGCGAGGCGCTGGAACTGCAGATGCTGCGCCCCTGGTTCGACCGTCATGGCGACACGCAGCCGCGCTTGGTCAATATGTACGGCATCACAGAAACCACGGTGCACGTGACCTACCGGCCGATCGACGCCGCCGACGTCGCAGCCGGACGTGGCAGCGTCATCGGCAAGCCGATTCCCGACCTGCGCATCGACCTCGTCAGCGACACGCTGACGCCAGTGGCGGTGGGCGAGGCGGGCGAAATCATCGTCAGCGGTGGTGGCGTGAGCAATGGCTACCTGCGCCGGCCCGAACTCACGGCAGAGAGATTCATCGCCTGGACCGACCCGGCCAGCGGCCAGGTGCTGCGCGCCTACCGCTCGGGCGACCTGGCCCGGCGCCTGCCCGACGGCGATCTGGAATACATGGGTCGCATCGACCAGCAGGTAAAGATCCGCGGCTTTCGCATCGAGACCGGCGAGATCGAAAGCGAACTGCTGCACCACCCCAGCGTGCGAGGCTGTGCCGTGGTGGCACGGCAAGATGGCGGTACGGAGCCGCGCCTGGTGGCCTATGTGGTGCCGCAGGCCGATGCTTCCATCTCGGCGCTTGAACTGCGCTCGCATCTGGGCGACCGCATTCCGGCGTACATGGTCCCTTCCGCTTTCGTGGAAGTCGCCGCGCTGCCGATGACGGAAAACGGCAAGCTGGACCGCCGTGCCCTCCCCGCGCCGCCCCGCGTGCGGCCTGAACTGGCGCAGGCCTACGAGGAAGGCCGCACGCCCACCGAATTGCGCGTGTGTGCCGCCTTTGCCCGGGCATTGGGCATCGAGCAAGTCGGCCGACTCGACAACTTCTTCGATTTGGGCGGCGATTCGCTGCGCGTGCATCGCGTGCTGGCCGACCTGCAGGAAGGCAGTGCGCGCAAGCTGTCGGCCAATCTCTTTTTTCGCCAGCCGACGCCGCAGGCGCTGGCTGCAGCCACCGACGAAGAGGCGCCCCGCGCCGGCAACCAACCCGGTGCGCGCGCCGCATCGCAACCGGCGGACCAGCAAGAGCCCATCGCCCTCATCGCCATGGCCGGCCGCTTTCCCGGCGCCAACGATGTCGAAGGCTTCTGGAACAACCTGGTGGCCGGCCGTGAATCCATCACCTTCTTTGACGACACGACGCTCGATGCCGGCGTGAGCGCCGCCCTGCGCGCCGACCCGGCCTATGTGCGGGCCCGCGGCGTGATCGACGGCATCGAGGATTTCGACGCGGCCTTCTTCGGCATCAACCCGAAGGAAGCCGAACTCATGGATCCGCAGCAGCGCGTGTTTCTTGAAATCTGCTGGGAATGCCTGGAACGCGGTGGCTACGCACCCGACCGTTGCGAAGAGCCGGTGGGCGTGTACGGCGGCATGAACAACGCCACCTATTTCCAGAAGCACCTGTCCACACGGCCCGACCTAGTCGAGGCGGTGGGTGAGTTCCAGGTCATGCTGGCCAACGAGAAGGACTTCATTGCCACGCGCGTGGCGAACCGCATCAACCTGACGGGGCCGGCGGTGAGCATCCACACGGCTTGCTCCACGTCCCTGGTGGCGGTGCACGAAGCCTTTCACGCCCTGCGCACGGGCCAATGCACGATGGCACTGGCCGGTGGCGTGGCCATCAACTGCCCGCCGCGCAGTGGCTACATGTACCTGGAAGGCGCGATGCTGTCGCCGGACGGCCATACGCGCAGCTTCGACAAGAACGCGCAGGGCACCGTGTTTTGCGACGGTGCGGCGGTGGTGCTGCTCAAGCGCCTGTCCGACGCGCTGGCCGATGGCGACCCCATCTACGCCGTGCTGCGCGGCTCGGCCATCAACAACGACGGTGGCGCAAAGGCGAGCTTTACCGCGCCGAGCGTCGACGGCCAGAGCAAGGTGATCGGCGCGGCACTGGCCAGCGCCGGCGTGGACGCGCGCAGCATCTCCTACGTCGAAACGCACGGCACGGCCACGCCGATGGGCGATCCGGTGGAAATCGAGGCGCTCACCAAGGCCTACGCGCGGCACACCGCGGACACGGAGTTCTGCCGCATCGGCTCGGTCAAGAGCAATGTCGGTCACCTGATCATGGCGGCCGGCGCCACGGGCCTGATCAAGACGGCGCTCTCGCTGCACACCGGGCACATTCCGGCTTCCCTGCATTTCGAGGCGCCCAACCCGGCCATCGACTTTGCGTCCACGCCCTTCCGCGTGAACGACCGGCTTTCGCCGTGGCCGCGTTCGGATGCGCCACGCCGCGCCGGCGTGAGTTCCTTCGGCGTGGGTGGCACCAACGCGCACGTCATCGTGGAAGAAGCGCCCCTGCGCGCGCCATCGGATCCCGGCGTGGGCCTGCAGCTCCTGATGCTGTCCGCACGCAGCCCCGCAGCGCTGGCCGCCGCGAGCACGCGCCTGGCGGACCACCTCGAAGCCAATCCCGACATTTCACTTGCGGACGTGGCGCACACACTGCGCATCGGCCGCAAGCATTTCGCGCAGCGCGCCTGCGTCGTTGCCGACTCGGTGGCCTCAGCCGTCGAGGCACTGCGCAAGGCTGACTCGCCCGCGCGCACCGCGGGTGCGACAAGCGCGCGCCTGCCGCAACCCGTATTCGTGTTCCCCGGCCAAGGCGCGCAGTACGCCGGCATGGGGAAGTCCCTTTATGCCAGCGGCCGCGCACACCGTGCGGCGTTCGATGATTGCTTGCGTGGGTTCGAAGGCGTTCTCGACTTCGATCTGCGTGAGCGCATGTTCTCGCCCGACCCCGCGGCGCTGGCGCCAACTTCCGTCACCCAACCGGCCACGTTCACGCTGGAATATGTGCTGGCGAAGCATCTGCTGTCGCTGGGCATCAAACCGCAAGCCCTCATCGGCCACAGCGTGGGCGAGTTCGTCGCCGCAGTGCTCGCCGGCGTCATGAGCCTGCACGACGCCGCGCGCCTGGTGGCACGGCGCGGCGCGCTGATGCAAGCCTTGCCGGCTGGCGTGATGCTGTCGGTGCGGCTGCCCGCATCGGATCTGCTGCCGCGCCTGCCTGCCACCGTCTCGCTGGCCGCGGACAACGGCCCCACGGCCTGCGTGGCGGCGGGACCGGCCGATGAAATCGAAAAGCTGCGCGCTGTGCTCGAAGCCGACGGCGTGGTCGCCAAGGTGCTGCAAACCTCGCACGCCTTCCACTCTGCCATGATGGATCCGGCCGTGCCGGCCTTCGAAGCGCTGGTGCGCGACATCGAACTGAAAGCGCCGACGCTGCCGATCTATTCGACGCTCACCGGCCGCCTGCTCACCGACCAGGAAGCCACCGATCCGCACTACTGGGCCCGCCACCTGCGCGAGACCGTGCGCTTCTCGCCGGCGGTTCGCGAAGTGCTGGCCAAGCTTTCGAATCCGCTGTTCGTCGAACTCGGCCCGCGCAACACGCTTGCAACGCTGGTTCGCCAGCACGGGACGAAGGCGCAACCTGCCACGTCGCTCTCGTTGCTCGCCGATTCTCCCGCGGAAGAAGAACGCGCATCGCGCCTGGCTGCCGGACGCCTGTGGGCACTCGGCGCCGAGATCGACCTCGCACCGCTCGACCCACGCCTGCACAAGCTTCGGCTGTGCCTGCCAACCTATCCCTTCGAACGCAAGCGCCTGTGGGTGGAGATCGCCACCGCTGCCGCGCCTGCAACGGTGGCCGCCCCGGCCGTCGAAGCCCTGCCAGTTCCAACCTTGCCGACCCCCGCCATTCCGGAGCCGACCATGACCACCGCCACACCTGCCCGCCTCCCCTCGCTGACCTCGCGCCTGCGCGAATTGTTCGAGGACATCTCGGGCATCGACCTCGCCGAAGCCGAAGGCAGCATGCCCTTCGTCGAGATGGGCCTGGACTCGCTCACGCTCACGCAGGCTGCGCTTCAGGTGAAGAAGACATTCAAGGTCAACCTGAGCTTCCGCCAGTTGATGGAAACCTATCGCAGCTTTGATTCGCTTGGTGAGTTCCTGGATGCGACGCTCCCGCCCGAACCGGTGGCGGCGCCTGTGGCAGTGGCGGCGGTCGCACCCGTGGCCGTGGCTTCCCCCGTTGTCGCGCCGGTGGCCCAGCAGGCGGCTCCCGCCATGGTCGCGATGCCCGTGCCCACGATGACGGTGCCGGCCGGCGCGGGCACGTTGGTCCAGCAGGTCATCGCGCAACAAATGCAATTGATGCAGCAGCAACTCGCGCTGCTGTCCGGCGCGAGTGCACCGATGGCGGCGCCTGTTGCGACGCCGGTCGCGCAAGTCGCGACGGCCAGTGCGCCCGCAGTCATCCAGACGCCGGCCGCACCCGCGGTCACAACGCCGACTGCCGCACAGCAAACCGCCCCGGCAGACGCATCGGACGCACCGCAAGGCCCCATCAAGTACGACGTCAAGAAGGCCTTTGGCGCCATTGCCCGCATCCATACGCAGGCCAAGGAACCGACGGAGCGCCAGAAGGCGCGGCTCGCGGCGTTCATTCGCCGCTATGTGGAGCGCACGCGCAAGAGCAAGGAATTCACCGCCGCCAATCGCCCGCACATGGCGGATCCGCGCGTCGTCAACGGCTTCCGGCCGGCGACCAAGGAAATCGTCTACCAGGTGGTGGTCGAAAAATCCAAGGGCTCGCGCCTGTGGGACCTGGACGGCAACGAATATGTCGACGTGCTCAATGGCTTCGGCATGAACCTGTTCGGCTGGCAGCCCGACTTCATCAACGATGCCGTGCGCAAGCAGCTGGACCTGGGCTACGAGATCGGCCCGCAGCATCCACTGGCGGCCGAAGTCACGCAGCAGATCTGCGACCTCACGGGCTTCGATCGCGCAGCGCTGTGCAACACGGGCTCGGAATCGGTGATGGCCGCCATCCGCATCGCACGCACCGTCACGGGTCGCAACACCGTCGTGCTCTTCACCGGCTCCTACCACGGCACCTTCGACGAAGTGCTGGTGCGTGCCGGCCGCAACGCCAAGGGCATGTCGGCCGCGCCCGGCGTGATGCAAGGCATGTTCGGCGATGTTCGCGTGCTGGACTACGGCACGCCGGAGGCGCTGGAGTTCATTCGCTCGAATGCCGACGACCTGGCCGCGGTGCTGGTCGAACCGGTGCAGAGCCGTCGCCCCGACTTCCAGCCGCGCGAGTTCCTGCGCGAAGTGCGCGCCATCACCGAGAAGGCCGGCAGCTGCCTGATCTTCGACGAGGTCATCACGGGCTTTCGCTCGCACCTCGGCGGCGCGCAGGCGATCTTCGGCATTCGTGCAGACCTCGCCTGCTACGGTAAGGTGATTGGCGGCGGCTTCCCGGTCGGCGTCATCGCCGGCAAGCGCGAGTACATGGATTCCCTGGACGGCGGCGGCTGGCAATACGGCGACGATTCCATGCCGACCGTGGGCGTCACCTACTTCGCCGGCACCTTCGTTCGGCATCCGTTGGCGCTGTCCGCATGCAAGGTTTCGCTGGATCATTTGAAGCAAGCCGGTGATGCATTGCAAACAACTCTTAACCTGCATACGGCAGCCATGGCGGACGAGCTCACGGCCTTTTGCCGCGAAGTAGGCGCTCCCATAGAGATCCGGTATTTCTCCTCGCTTTGGCGCGTGACGTGGCTCGAGGACCACCCCCTGCAAGACCTGCTCTTTGCGATGATGCGAAGCCGAGGAGTCCACATCCTCGACAACTTCCCTTGCTTCATGACCACTGCCCACACACAACAAGACATCGCGCTGATCAAGTCGGCGTTCAAGGAGTCTGTGGCCGAGATGCAAGAGGCGGAATTCCTGCCACGCAATGTCCCGGCGTCGAACACCAGCATGGATGCATCGCGCCCGCCCTTGCCCAACGCGCGCCTTGGCCGCGACAAGGACGGACAGCCCGCGTGGTTCATCCCCGACCCCGCATCGCCAGGCAAGTTCAGGCGCGTCGAGGTATAAAAAAAGAGCCGATGAGAACTGCAGAACTCCCATCAATAACGCCCGAATTTGATCCTTTTGCCTGTGGTGCCATTGAACGCGTCATCGGTACGACCGAGGCGCAACGCGAGATCTGGCTCGCCGACAAGCTTTCACCCGAAGCTTCGTTGGCGTACAACGAATCCATCAGCCTGACGCTGCGCGGTGAACTTGATTTCGAGGCCTTGCAAACGGCCGTGAATCAAGTGGTCGCGCGCCATGAATCCCTGCGTGCGACCGTGGCCGCCGACGGCATGGAGCTCATGATCAACGAGCCCACGCCATTTGCACTCGCCAGGCACGATCTCGGCGCGCTGCAGCCAGCCGCTCGCGCCGAGGCCTTGGCGCGGGCGCGCACCGAATCCGTCGCGACGCGCTTCGACCTCGAGAACGGCCCGCTCTTTCGCGCAGCGCTTTACCGCTGCGAGCCGCAACAGCACGAGCTCCTGCTGACGACGCACCACATCGTTTGCGACGGGTGGTCCTGGGGCCTGGTGGTGGAAGACATCGGCCTGCTCTATGCACAGCAACTGGGTCTCGCACCGGAGCTGGATCCGCCGGCAACCTACGAGCAGTTTGTGCGCCAGGAAGGCGACCTGTCGCGTTCTGCTGAAGCGCAGGAGAACACGCGCTTCTGGCTGGACCGATTCGGTGGCCATGCGCCACTGACCGACCTGCCAACGGATCGTCCGCGTCCTGCGATGCGAACCTTCCAGGCCGATCGCCTGGACGTGATGCTGGACGGCGACCTCATCCAGAAAGTGCGCAAGCAGGGCGGGACTTGCGGCGCGAGCCTTTTTGCAACGC
Organism: Variovorax brevis; assembly: GCF_030317105.1. Taxonomy (GTDB): domain Bacteria; phylum Pseudomonadota; class Gammaproteobacteria; order Burkholderiales; family Burkholderiaceae_C; genus Variovorax; species Variovorax brevis. The sequence goes on along the minus strand of NZ_JASZYG010000007.1, from coordinate 302,777 downwards.
TCTTCGGCGCATTCGCCGGCACGCTGCACCGCCTGACGCAGCAAGGCGACCTGATCATCGGCGTGCCTTCCGCCGGGCAGGCCGTGAACGACATGCCGAACCTCGTCGGCCATTGCGTGAACCTCTTGCCGATCCACGTCAACGTCGATTCCAGCCTCTCCATGAAGGACCTGGTGCGGCAGTCGAGCACAACGCTGCTCGACGCCTTCGAGCACAACACGGTGACCTATGGCACCCTGCTGAAAAAGCTGGCGCTTCCACGAGATCCGAGCCGCCCGACGCTGGTCAGCGTCATGTTCAACCTCGATCGCGATGCAGCGATGTCCGCCAGCGCCTACCCGGGTCTGGAGGTCGACCTCAGCGTCAATCCGCGCCAGTTCGAGAACTTCGAGCTGTTCGTCAATTGCGCGCCGACGCCACAGGGCCTGCGGCTTGAGTGCCAGTACAACACCGGCCTCTTCGATGAATGCAGCGTGCGCCGTTGGCTGGAGATGTTCCAGACTGCACTCGAGCGTTTCGTCGCAGACGCGGGCATCAGCGTCACACAGGCGTTTGCACTGGGCGACGCCGACCGGAACCTGCTGGCCGCGTTCAATTCAACCGAAGCGCCGTACGACCGCGCGGCACGCATCGAATCGCTGATCGCCGATCAGGCAGCCGCCACCCCCGACGCCATCGCCATCGTGGCGGGCGCGCAGCAACTGAGCTATCGCGAACTGAACCAACGCGCCAACGCGCTCGCACTGGTGCTGCAAGAGCGCGGCGTGGGTGCTGGCGAGCTGGTGGGTCTTTGCTGCGCGCGCAGCGAACACATGCTCGTCGCGCTCGTGGGCATCCTGAAGGCGGGCGCCGGCTATGTGCCGCTGGATCCGTCCTTTCCGCAAGAGCGTCTGGCCTTCATGGCGCGGGATGCCGGACTTCGCGTGCTCGTCGCGGACGAGAGCACGCAAGCCTCCTGGGCGGACAAGCCGGTCGAAATCGTGCTCGCGGATGGCGTGGCGGCCACGAATGCGGCGCCTGTATCGCGCGGCACCGCCGAGGACGTGGCGTACGTCATCTACACCTCGGGCTCCACAGGACAGCCCAAGGGCGTGCGCGTGCCGCATCGCACGGTCGTCAACCTGCTGACCAGCCTGCGCAAGGCCCCCGGCATGGAGGCGAAGCACACCGTGCTCGCCGTCACAACGCTGTCCTTCGACATCGCGGTGTCGGAAGTGATCATGCCCTTGAGCGTTGGCGCACGCATCGTCGTCGCCGACAAGGCGCAAGCCTCCGACGGCGACAGGCTGCGCGAACTCGTCGAACGCGAAGGCGTCAACTTCATCGACGCGACGCCGTCGACGTGGCGCCTGCTGCTGGATGCCGGCTGGCCCGGCCGCCAGGACCTGGTGGCCATCTGCACCGGCGAGCCCCTTCCGCCCGATCTCGGCCGGAAGCTGCTGCATTGCGTAGGCGCCCTGTGGAACGGCTACGGGCCGACCGAAACCACCGTCTGGTCCAGCTTCCATCGCCTCGACTACGTCGACACCGTGGTTCCGATTGGCCGCCCTGTCGCCAACACCGCATTCCACGTGCTGGATGCGCAGTTGCAACCCTTGCCGGTCGGCGTGGTGGGCGAGCTCTATATTGCCGGTGCCGGCGTGACGCTGGGCTACCTCAATCGGCCGGACCTCACGGCCGAGCGCTTCCTGCCCGATCCGACATCTGCCGATGCACAGCAGCGTTGGTACAAGACCGGCGACCTGGGTCGCTGGCGCAAGGACGGCGTGCTCGAATGCCTTGGCCGTGCCGATCACCAGGTCAAGGTGCGCGGCTACCGCATCGAACTGGGCGAGATCGAATCGAACCTGGGCAAGCACCCCGGCGTGGCGCAGAGCCTGGTGATCACGCGCGAAGACGTGCCCGGCGATGTGCGCATCGTGGCCTACGTTGTGCCCCGCGGCGCCATGCCGGCCGCGTCGGATCTCAAGCGCCATCTCGCGGGCTTCCTGCCCGACTACATGGTGCCGGCGCACTTCGTCGAACTCGCCGCCGTGCCGCAGCTGCCCAATGGCAAGCTGGATCGCAAGTCGCTGCCACCGCCCGACGTGCGCGCCGCCTCGGCGGTAAGCACGGCCCGCATCGCACCGTCGAGCGCCATGGAGCGCCTCGTCGTGTCGCTGATGGAGAAAGTGCTCAATCTTCCAGAGCTCTCCATGGACGACGACTTCTTCGCGCTGGGCGGCCACTCGCTGCTGGCATCGCGACTGACCTCGCAACTCAGCCGTGCGCTGGACATGAAGGTGCCGCTGGGCTTGCTCTTCGAAGCACCCAGCGCACAGCGTCTCTCGGCTGCCATCGACCAGCTCAAGGAACGAGGAAACATCAAGTCCGGCGAAAACGTCGTTCGTCGCGCTCGCCAGGGCAGCGCGCCGCTCACGCCGATGCAGGAGCGCATTCGATTCCTCGAAGAGTTGCATCCGGGGCGGTCGGTCTACAACGTTCCTTCGGCCCATCGCCTGACAGGCCCGCTCGACCGGCAAGCGCTGGAAGCCACGCTACAGGAAATCGTTCGCCGTCAGCCGGCCCTGCGCAGCTACATGGGCGTCGACCCCGAAACCGGCGCACCGGCGCAACTGGTAAAGGAAACGCTCGACGTCGAGCTGCCTTTCGAAGACCTGCGCCACATTCCGCACGGCGAACGCGAAGCGGCATTGCGCGAACGCCTGCAAGCGGTGTCCGACGCGCCCATGGACATTCACCGCGGCCCGCTCTTTGTGCTGGCCTTGTATCAGCTGGCCGATGAGGAGCATGCGCTTGCCTTTGTTCCGCATCACCTGATCTGGGACGGCTGGTCGTTCGCCATTTTCCTGAGCGAGTTGTCGTCAATCTACGCCGCCCTCTCCAATGGCCGGCCGAGCCCCTTGCCTGAACTTGCCGTGACCTACGGCGACTACGCAAGTTGGTACAAGGGCTGGCTGTCAAGCGCAGACGCCACCACACAGTTGGGCTACTGGAAGCAGCGCTTTGCGAAGGCGCGGCCTTCGCCTTCGCCGCGCACCGACATGCCGCGCCGCGCGGGCATGACGGGCGAAGGGCGCAGCTACCTGATGCACATCGACAAGGCCACGACGGAGCGGTTGCGGGACATCTCGCGCGACCACAACGTGACGCTGAACATGCTCACGCTGGCCGTGCTGGTGCTGATGATGAGCCAGGCTACCGGCTCGCCTTCGGTCGTCATTGCAACGCCTGTCCGCGGACGCGAGGCGCCCGAACTCGAATCGGTCATGGGCTTCTTCAACAACCTGCTGCCCTTGCCCTTCGAGGTTGATGGCCAGCTCTCGCTCGGTCAATTCCTGGCCGGCATCAAGCGGGAAGTGGTGTCGTCGATGAACAGCCAGCAGGTTCCCTTTGAACGCCTTGCGTCCGAACCGGAGTTCACCCAGCGCGCGCAACGCAGCGCGATGTACCAGGCGATGTTCTCGTACCAGGACGCACGTGACCGCCCCCAGCAGGTGGGCGCACTGCGCCATCAGCAGATCCACCTGCTGCAAAGCGGCGCGACGGACGACTTGGGCGTGTGGCTCCTGGACAAGCCCAACGGCATCGAAGGCGCCTTCATGTACAACGCGGAAATCTACCTGCCCGAGACAGGTGAAGCGTTCCGTGACCGCTATGTGGAATTGCTGCACAAGCTTGCCGCGATGCCCGACGCAAAGCTCGACGTCCTTGCGGCCAACGACGATTCGCAAGCGGGAGCCCTGCTGCAACGATTGAATGCGAGCGACGTTCAGGCAACCGACGCCCAACTCCGACTGGCCGCTCAACGCGCCAACGCACGACAGCTCTTGCTGCCGGAGCAGGCCCGGCTCGCGCAGGTCTGGGCCGGCGTGCTGGGCATCGACGTCAATGAGATCCACGCGACGGACAACTTCTTCGACCTCGGCGGCGATTCACTGCTGGCCATGCGCGCGGTGCAACAGGCCGAGCAGTCCATGGGATTTCGCATCGAGGCACGGCGCTATCTTTTCGAGAGCCTGGCGCAACTGTCATCGAACGCCGGTGCAAAGGTCGAAGAATTGGCAACGGCAACGGTGCAAGACGAAACGGCGCCTCGCGGCCTTCTGGGACGCATGATGTCGGCGTTTGGTCGAAAATAAGTTAAACGGCCGGAGGGTTAGAAATCTTCGTGCAGCAACCGCAGCAAATTGCATCGGAGGCAGGTTGCGCATTGTGGTTGGTGGATCTGGACGCGCCAGTCGATGAACTGGATCGCGCCTGCTTGTCTGCCGATGAATGCGCACGTGCCGCCCGATTCATGTTCGCGACGCATCGCCATCGCTTTGTGACGGCGCGCTTGGCGCTGCGTCACGTACTCGCACAACACACGGGCTTGACGGCAGGGTCGTTACGCTTTGGCTACGGCGAGCACGGCAAGCCCGAACTGCTGGATGTGCCCGCCTGCCGCTTCAACATGAGCCACAGCGACGCGATCGGACTGATCGCCATTGGAGCTGACGCGCGTCCCGTGGGCGTCGATGTGGAAGTCGCACGGGACGTTCCAGACGCCATGGACATGGCCCAACAGTATTTCGATGCCCAGGAACTCGAGGCATTGGGCTCGCTTGCAAATGTTGCCCGCTCCCATGCATTCCTCGTCGGATGGACGCGAAAAGAAGCATGCCTGAAGGCACTGGGAACAGGTTTTGCCGCGGGGCCCATGCCTGCGACCGGAATCGTGAAGAATTGCCATACTGTTCGCTTCCCGTGGCCGGAGGCGAGTGAGATGATGGCCGACGTCCAATCGTTTGAACTCGCTTCAGTGAAAGCCATCGCCTCGATCGCTCTGCTGGCCGTTCCATCCGAACGATCGAGTGGCGCGCTCGCGCAACCCCCAACCGAAGCCACGCCATGACACCGATCAACTTTGGCCCTTCGCAGCGCCGCATGTTCGGCCTGTTCCATCCCGCCGAGGAGCGTCGCGTCACCAACGCGGCGGTGCTGCTGTGCTACCCCTTTGGCCACGAAGCCTTGCGCATTCACCGTTTCTATCGACTGATGGCCGAGCGCCTGTCGCGCCAGGGCGTCGCCGTGTTGCGCTTCGACTATCACGCCACAGGCGATTCACCCGGCGATGACGAACAGGGCGAGATGACCGGCTGGGCGCAAGACATCTGCGAGGCGCACCGGGAACTGTTGCGTCGCTCGGGCGCATCGCAAGTGACCTGGTTCGGCGCTCGGCTGGGCGCCAACCTGGCATTGGCAGCGGCACCCCAATCCATGCCGCGCGTCCAGAAGCTGGTGCTATGGGACGCCATTTTTGACGGCACCACCTACCTCAAGGAACTTCACCGCGCCCAAGTCGAAGAGCTGGAACTCAGCCACAACATTCCCGACCCCGCGTGGCGCAGCTCCCTCACGCGCGACACGAAAATCTTCGAAGGGGAATGCCTGGGCTTTGCCATCTCGCCGAAGTTGCGTCAGCAGATGGCCGGCCTCGACACGTCTTCCCCGGCGCAATTTGCTCCCAACCACATCAGCCTGATGGCTGACCCCGACGACGACGCAGCAAAGCGATGGGCATCGACCATTGGTGCCAAGCACGCAGGCGCAAAAATCGAATACGCTTCGTTCAAGCATCCGCTGATCTGGACCTCGAATCCGTTTGCCAACAATGAGATGGTTCCAGCTGAGGCCCTGCAAAAAATGATGGGGGAGCTCAATGGAAAGCAATGAAACACCACTGACCTTCGGGCCGGACGGCACGCTTGTCGGCGTCCTGACGCAACCGGTGAACACGCCCACCAGTTCCGTGGGCTGCCTGCTGCTCAACGTCGGCGTGAATCCACGCATGGGTCCGCGCCGCATCAACGTCAAGGCCGCGCGCGAGCTGGCTTCGGTCGGCATTCCGTCGCTGCGCATCGACCTTTCGGGCGTTGGGGACAGTCGCGCCTCCGGTGGCCGCGCGGACTTTCGCACGCAGGCCCTGCTGGACATGCAGGCGGCCATCGACCAGTTGCAGGCTTCCACAGGCCTTCGGCAATTCATTGTGTTCGGCATTTGCTCGGGCGCCGCCAACGGCATGGCGTTGACCCTGGCCGACCCGCGCATCGTGGGGCTGGCCAAGTTCGACGGCTACATCTTCCTGACGAAGGCGGTGCGCCTCGAGCGAAAGATTCGCCGGCTCCTGGCTTTTCCCTTCAACCCGTCGATCCGCCGGAGCTTCCGTGGCTGGGTGGACTGGACGGAGTGGGCTTCCAATCCGCTGGATGCAGCGGCGCGCCAGAAGGTGCTGAGTCGGTTCGCGGGACGCGCAGCACCCCAGTCAACCGAGGAAACCGGGATCTTCGAAGACGGATCGCCGGAATACGAAGCCGCTGATTTCACACGCGACATGACCAAGCTGGTCGATCGCGGCGTCGATATGTACCTCATGTATTCAGCCACGCTGCATTCGGTCGACCACAACCGCGATCTGCTGAAGGGATTGGGCAATCCGCCCTTCCTGCAGCGTATTCGCTACAAGTTCTGGCCGGATGTCGACCACACCATCACCACGCTCGCGGCGCAACGCAAGTTGCTGGACGAGGTGCGAAAGTGGGCGGTCGAGGTCGCGGCCAAGCAACCTCGGGACGCAGCCGCAGGCGCCACCGAACGCCGGACTGCGACTCCCGGCACGCCGGCGCAACCGTTGGCAGCCGAACACCGCATCGACGCGCGACTGGCGGCCTGATTACCCCTCGCTGACAACGAACGGGCCTTCAGCAGTGGCCCGCTTGCCATTCACGCCTGGGCCGAAGCAACCTTGTGCTCAGGCGCTGCGCCGGGCAGCGTCTGCAGCGGCCCGCTGCCGCTGTAGCGATCCAGCGCAAGGTAGATCGCCGGCGTGATGTAGAGCGTGATGACCTGCGAAAAGATCAAGCCCCCCACCACCGCAACACCCAGCGGTTGGCGCAGTTCCGCGCCAGCGCCCAGCCCCAATGCCAGCGGCAAGGCACCCATCAGGGCCGCGAGCGTGGTCATCAGGATCGGGCGGAAGCGCAACCGGCAGGCCTCGCGGATCGCGTCGACCGGGGCGAGGTTCTGCGTGCGCTGCGCGTCGAGGGCGAAGTCGATCATCATGATCGCGTTCTTCTTCACGATGCCGATCAGGAGCAGGATGCCGATGGTGGCGATCAACGTGAGATCGAAGCCAAACAGCTTCAGCGACAGCAAGGCGCCAATGGCTGCGGAAGGCAAGCCCGCAAGGATCGTGATCGGATGGATGTAGCTCTCATAGAGCACGCCCAGCAACACGTAGATGACCAGCACCGCGATGATCAGCAGCGCCGCCTGGCTCCCCTGCGAACTCTGGAACACGGCCGCATCGCCGCCGTAGCTCGAGATGATCGAGGCGGGCATCTTCAGCTCCGCCGTGAAACGGTCGATCTTGGCCGTGGCGTCGCCCAGCGGCACATTGGGCGCGAGGTTGAAGGACACCGTCACCGCCTGCAGCTGGCCCTGATGGTTGACGGCCGTCGGCCCGACGGTTCGCTTGACGGTCGCAAACGCGGACAGCGGCACCAGCGCACCCGCCTTGTTGCGCACCGACAGGCGCGCCATGTCTTCCTCGAACTGACGATCGCTGTCGGCCGCTGCAAGGATCACCTGATAGGTGTTGCTGGCGCCATAGATGCTGCCGATCTGCCGGTCGCCATAGGCGTTGTAGAGAGCGGTACGCAAGTCGCCGATGGCCACGCCCAGCACGCCGGCCTTGTCGCGGTCGATGTCCAGCGTGGCCTGCAGGCCGCGGTTCTGCGAATCGCTCGTCACGTCGCGGAAGGCCGGATCGGTGCGCATGCGTTCCATGAGCTTGCCGGCCCAATCGCTCAGGGCGCCGGCGCTCACGCTCTGCAGCGAATATTGGTAGCGCGCCTTGCTGGCGCGGCCGCCCAGGCGAAGGTTCTGCGTCGGCTGCATGTAGACGGCGATGCCGGGGATGTCGCGGAAGCGCTTGCGCAAGCCTTCGAGCACTTGCGTCATCGGCTGGCGCTCGCTGCGCGGCTTGAGCACGGCAAACATCCGCCCGGTGTTCTGCGTCGAGGCGGCGCCGCCCACGCCAATGAAGGAGTTGACGTCCTGCACGTTCGGGTCGGCCTGAATTGCCTGCGCCACGCGCTCCTGCAGCGCCGCCATCGCGACAAAGGAGATGTCTTCCGACGCCTCGGTGGTGATCTGGATCTGCCCGATGTCTTCCTCGGGGAAGAAGCCCTTGGGGATGGTGATGGACAACCACGCCGTGAGCACGAAGGTGGCGCCCGCGAGCAACAGCATCAGCCCACGATGGCGCAGCGTCCAGTCGAGCGAATGCAGGTACGACGCGTGCACCCAGCGGTAGCCGCGCTCGAAGGCCCGACCCACCGCAGTGCCGGGTTCCGGGTGCTGCTCTTCGTGGTCCAGATGCGCCAAGGCTTCGCCGCTTGCGGGCTCGTCGCCGGCAGTTTCCGCCCGCGGCGTGTGTTTCAGCAAGCGGCTGGCCAGCATTGGCACGAGCGTGAGCGAAACGATGGCCGACACCAGCACCGCCAGCGCCACCACCACCGCGAATTCGTGGAACAGCAAGCCGATGACGCCCGGCATGAAAAAGATCGGGATGAACACCGCCACCAGCGAAATGGAGATCGACACGATGGTGAAACCCACTTCGCGCGCGCCCCGCAAAGCCGCCGCCATGGGCTCCATGCCCTTTTCGACGTAGCGCATGATGTTTTCCAGCACCACGATCGCGTCGTCCACCACCAGCCCGACCGCCAGGGTGATGCCCAGCAGCGACACGTTGTCCAGGCTGTAGCCAAAGGCGTAGAGCAAGGCCACCGCGCCGATGAGCGAGATGGGAATCGTCGCCGCGGGAATGAGCGTGGCCACCAGGCGATGCAGGAAAAGAAAGATCACCATCACCACCAGCGCGATCGTCCCGAGCAGCGTGAGTTGCACATCGTGCACGGCCGCGCGAATCGACAGCGACCGGTCGTTGACCAGGTGCATCTCGACCGACTGCGGCAACTGCTGCTGGAAGCGGGGCATGAGTGCGCGCACCGCATCCACCACCTGCACCGTGTTCGCATTGGGCTGGCGCTGCACCGCCAGCGTGACCGAGGCCTTGCCGTTGTAGCTGCTGCCGGTCTTGACGGATTCGTAGCTGTCCTCGACCGTGGCCACCTCGTCAAGCCGCACCGGCGCGCCATTGCGCTGTCCGACGATCACCTTGGTGAAAGCCTCGGCATTGAGCATTTGCTGGTTGGCCTGGATGGTCAAGGTCTGGCGCGGACCGTCGAGCACGCCCACCGGCGTGTTGGCGTTGGCCATGCGAACGGCGTTGGCCAGTTCGTCCAGCGTGATGTTGCGCGCGTTGAGCAAATCGGCATTGGCCTTGATGCGCACCGCGAAGCGCTTTTGCCCGAACACCGCCACCTGCGCCACGCCGTCGATGGTCGACAGCGTGGGCGAGACCAGGTTTTCGGCATAGTCGTTGAGCTCGGACGGCGTCATCGAGTCCGAAATCATCGCGATGAGCAGCACCGGCGCATCGGCGGGATTCACCTTGCGGTAGGAAGGCAGCTGCGTCAGCTCGGCCGGCAACTGGCGCTGGGCCCGCAACAGGGCAGCCTGCACGTCCACGGCCGCTGCATCGATGTCGCGGCTGCTCACGAATTCCAGCGTGATCGAGGTATTGCCCTGCGTGTTGACCGAACTGATCGTCGACAGGCCGGGGATGGTGGAGAACTGCTTTTCCAGCGGCAGCGCCACCGACGAGGCCATGGTGTCGGGACTCGCGCCCGGCAACTGCGCCGACACGTTGATGACCGGCGTGTTGTAGCTCGGCAGCGCCGCGACGGGAATGCTGAAGTAGGCAAAGATGCCGATGACCACCACCGCGGCAGACAGCAGCACCGTCATCGCAGGACGACGGATGCACAGCTCGGAGATGTTCATGTCTGCTCCCGAACTTTCGAGGGGGCGACCTTGTCCGGCGTCGCGATGGCGGCGTTGGGGCCGGTGGGGACGGCGGCCGGAGAGGGGCCCGCCGGACCTGCAGGCGCCGACGGTGCCGACGCGGGATCGATGCGCACCTTGCCGCCCGGCCGCACGTTCTGCTTGCCCTCAACGACGATCTGCTCTCCCGGCTCCAGCCCCTTCACGGCCACTTGCGAGCCGAAGGAATGGAGGGTCTGCACCTTGCGGCGGGCGGCGTTTCGCTCGGCGTCCACGACGTAGACCGAGCTGCCATCGGCCAGCATCATGATGGCCGCCGCGGGGATCACCGTGGCGTCCTTGAGGGTGCGCACCGTGACGTGCGTTTCCACGAACTGGCCGGGCCACAGGCTTTGGTCCGCATTCTCGAAGACGGCCTTGGCGCGGACCGTGCCGATTTGCGGATCGACCGTGTTGTCCACGAAGTTGAGCGCGCCGGTCACCGGCTTGCGGCCCTGCACGATGGCCTCGACCTTCGTGTTGGTGCGCGCAGCGGCCAGCAGATCCTGCAAGTGGCCTTCCGGCACCGGGAAACTCACGGCGATCGGATCGAGCTGCGTGATGGTGACCAGCGAGGTCGTCGGCTGCACGAGGCTGCCCGGGTAGATCGCGACGGTGCCGATGCGTCCGGCAATCGGCGCACGCAAGGTTGCATAGCCCAGCGCCACCTGCGCCGACTGGACGGCGGCGCGGTCGGCCGCCACGGCGGCGCGCTGCGCGTCGAGCTGCGACAGGGTGGAATCGGCGGCGCTCTTCGAAATGAAGTTCTGCGCCACGAGCTCCTGGCTGCGCTTGTACTGGCGATCCAGATCGGCCAGCGTGGCTTCATCCTTGAGTTGTTGCGCACGGGCCTTGGCCAGATTGGCCTGGTCAGGCCGGTCATCCAGCGTGAACAGCAACTGGCCGGCCTTGACGAACTGCCCCTCCTTCACATGCACTTCGCGCACGGTGTTGGTCACCAGCGGCCGCAAGTCGACGCTGTTGAGCGACACCACGCTGCCGTTGACCTGTACGGTAACGGGCACGTCCTGCCGCACGGCCGGCGCAAGCGTCACCAGGGCGGATGCCGCGGCGCCCGTCGCCGAACCATTGCCCGCTCCGCTGGCAGAACCGTTGGCCGCGCCTTGGGAGCTACTCGCCCCTGTTGCGGCTTGCCGCGCCGAAGATCCGCTCCACCACCAGCCCGCCGCGGCTGCAACAACGAGCACGCCCAGCAGGGGCAGGACAACTTTTTTCTTCATGGAGCAAAAACAACAGTGGGGACGACGGAACGCAGTATTGTGAGGACACTTGTAACCAGCGGAAACTATTGGACCAGCGAACCCCCCAGAAGGTCCATAGCTTCCGCAAAGAAATGTAAAGCGCTGTGCAGCGCGGCACGTGGGCCAATTGGCCGCCGGACGCGGGTGCACCGTTAAAATCGGCTGTTCAGCCTCTGGATATACCCCATGAATCGCTGCGTCAAGTTTCCTTCAAAAAACCTTCCCTCTATAGCTGTCGGCTACGCACTGCTCGTCTCCTCGGCCCTGTGGCTCCACGCGCCTGCGCAGGCGCAGGATCAATCCATCCAGACCCAGAACGAAGCGGCCGTTGGCGGTCGCAACTTCCCGGTGGGCACGCTGCGCGGCCAGATCACCTTCGTCAACGCCCAACAGGTCCTGCTCGACGGCCAGCCGGCGCGCCTGTCGCCCGGCTCGCGCGTCCAGAGCGCGCAGCGCATGCTCGTGATGCCGGCGGCGCTGGTGGGCCAAACCTACGTCGTGAACTACATGAAAGACACGATGGGGCTGGTGAGCAGCGTCTGGCTCCTGTCGACTGACGAGGCGCGGACCGAGCGCCAGAGCGCGGAGCGGCCCTTTTTCAATTTCTGGCCTTTCGTGGCCAACACCGGACCGCGCGACGACGGGAACACGCCCTTCGACCAATTGCCGCGCTACGGCCAGTAAGAACTGCACGTGAGCGGGTCGCCCGCCACGCTTGAGACCCATTCGATGCGACATTCCGGCAAAGTGCCGGTGTCGCTCTTTTTCCTTTGACGGGCAGGACCCGGACGGCGTTTGCGATGACCGCAACACCCGTTCGCCCCGCCATCCCCCTGACGGGCACACCATGAGCAAGAAAGTCTTCATCAAAACCTTCGGCTGCCAGATGAACGAGTACGACTCGGACAAGATGGCCGACGTACTGAACGCCGCGCAAGGCTACGAGCCCACGCAAGACGTGGACGAGGCCGACCTGATCCTCTTCAACACCTGTTCGGTGCGCGAAAAAGCCCAGGAAAAGGTCTTCTCCGACCTCGGCCGCGTGAAGCATCTCAAGGCCAAGGGCGTGCTGATCGGCGTGGGCGGTTGCGTGGCCAGCCAGGAAGGAGACGCCATCATCAAGCGCGCGCCCTATGTCGACGTGGTGTTCGGCCCGCAGACCCTGCACCGCCTGCCGGAACTGCTCGCGCAGCGCAGCCGCCAGGACCGCCCGCAGGTGGACATCAGCTTTCCCGAGATCGAGAAGTTCGACCATCTGCCACCGGCACGTGTCGAAGGCGCGACCGCTTTCGTTTCCATCATGGAAGGCTGCTCCAAGTACTGCAGCTATTGCGTGGTGCCCTACACCCGCGGCGAGGAAGTGAACCGTCCGCTCGACGACGTGCTCGTCGAAGTCGCCGGCCTGGCCGACCAGGGGGTGCGCGAGATCACGCTGCTCGGCCAGAACGTGAACGCCTACCGCGGCAAGATGGGCGACACCGCCGAGATCGCCGACTTCGCGCTGCTCATCGAATACATCGCCGAGATCCCGGGCATCGAGCGCATCCGCTACACGACGAGCCACCCGAACGAGTTCACCCCCCGGCTGATCGAGGCCTATGCCCGTGTGCCGCAACTGGTGAACCACCTGCACCTGCCGGTGCAGCACGGCAGCGACCGCATCCTGATGGCGATGAAGCGCGGCTACACCGCCATGGAATACAAGAGCACGATCCGCAAGCTGCGCGCGATCCGGCCCGACATGGCGCTGTCGAGCGACTTCATCGTCGGCTTCCCCGGCGAGACCGACGACGACTTCGCGCGGATGATGAAGCTCATCGACGACGTGGGCTTCGACGCCAGCTTCAGCTTCATCTTCAGCCCGCGCCCCGGCACGCCGGCCGCGGCGCTGCATGACGAAACGCCGCATGACGTGAAACTGGCGCGCCTGCACCAGCTGCAGCGGGTCATTGACGGCAACGTCAAGCGCATCGGCGAAAGCCGGGTGGGCACCATCCAGCGCGTGCTGGTGGAAGGCGCCTCGCGCAAGGACGCCAACGAGCTGATGGGCCGCACCGAGTGCAACCGTGTCGTCAACTTCGAAGGCGACCCGCGGCTGGTGGGCCAGATGATCGACCTGCGCATCACCCGCTCGCTGGCGTACACGCTGCGCGGCGAAGTGCCCACGCGCGAACCGGCGGCCTTCGGGGAACAACAAGTTCCGCTCGCCGCCTGATGGCGCCGCTCAAATCCTCGCGCGGCTCGTTCCAGCAGCTGCTGCTTTTTGCGTTCCTGCTGATCACCGCCCTGCTGGTGGGCGTGGCGCTGCGCTCGGTGTTTCAGTACGACGCGCTCATGGCACAAAGCCGCGACGCGGCCGCACGGGCGCTGACCCTGTCCGGCGCCGCCCAGACGCTGGCCGAACGCAGCGCCGCCATGGAGCGTGCCGGTCGCCAGTCGCTGGTGCTCAACGACGCCGTGCTGCGCCGCCGTTTCGACGACGCGGCGCGTGACGCGCACGGGGTGGTCGACCGGCTCGTGGACAACGGCCTGCTCGCAGCGCCCGCCGATGCGTGGCGCACCCAGATCGCCTCCATCGAGGGCCTGATGAGCGGCCCGCAGGAAACCGCCCTCGCGCGCGAAAGCGAAATGGCCCTGCAGTTCCGCGATCTCGACGCGCTCAACACCAACGTCGCGCAGCAGGCGCAGATGCTCATCGAGACGCAGAACAAGGAGCTGGCCGAGCGCATTGAAAGCGCCCGCACGCGCCTGATGCGCCAGGTGCTTGCCGCCAGCGGCCTGGCGGTGTCGCTGGCGCTGGCCTTCGGCGTGTGGCTGGCACGCCCGTTCAAGCGCCTGGAGCGCGCCATCATCGGCCTGGGCGAAAACCGGCTCGACGAAGTCATCGACATCCGCGGCCCGGCCGACGTGCGGCGGGTGTCGCAGCAGCTCGAATGGCTACGCCTGCGCCTGACCGAGCTCGACGCCGACAAGGCGCGCTTCTTGCGACACGTCTCGCATGAACTCAAGACGCCCCTGGCCGCGCTGCGCGAAGGTGTTTCATTGCTGGAAGACGGCGTGACAGGCGCACTGAATCCGGCACAGCGCGAGGTCGCCCAGATCCTGCAACAGAACACCGTCACGCTGCAAAGCCAGATCGAAGCCCTGCTGCGCTTCAACGCGGCCGCCTTCGAGGCGCGGCAGCTGCGGCGCGAACGCACCACCCTGCTCCCGCTGGTCGAAGAGCAGATCTACGCGCAGCGGCTGCAATGGCAGGCCCAGGGCCTGTCCGTCAAGGCCGAAGGCGAAGACATCAACGTCACGATCGATCCCACGAAAGTGGGCACCGCAATCGCCAACCTGCTGTCCAACGCGATCCGCTTTTCGGAGCGCGGCGGCACCATCTCGGTCAAGGTGTCGAGCGCGCCCGGCGTGGCGCGCATCGACGTCGCCGACGCTGGCCCCGGCATTGCGCAGAACGATCGCGAACGCATCTTCGAGCCCTTCTTTCGCGGTGAACGGCAACCGGTTCATGCGGTCAAGGGAACGGGTATCGGTCTTTCGATCGTGCAGGAGTACATTGCAGCTCATGGCGGCAGTGTCGAACTGCTGGCCGACGGTCCAGGCGCCCATTTCCGGATCGAACTGCCGCGCACCGCCTGACCCGTCCCCCTCACGCGCCCCCGATTTCCTTTGTCAATGTTTTTATCCCCTGTTCGCAGAACCGCCTTCGTCTGGGTCGTGGCCACGTCCGTGCTGCTTGTCGCCTGCAGCAGTGCGCCCATCACGCGGCCTGTCGTGCAGCCGCCGCCACCGCCGCCCGTCGTGCCGGCCACGCCGCGCGTGGTTCCCGTCGAAGCGGAACCCACCGCGCCGGCAACGCAGCCTGCCCTGCAGTTCATGGCGGCAACGGCCGGCCCGGTGGCTGCCGTGCTGGCCTATGCCGACAAGGTTCGCCCCTTGGGCCCGCCTGAAATCAACGCCGAGATCAGCCGCATTGGCGAGCCCGGGGAAATTCCCCTGATCCAGATGCAGCTTGCGCTTGCACTCGCGCAGACGAAGCAAACCGCCGATCTGGCCCGCGCCGCCGGCCTGATGCAGCGTGTGGCCACCAGCCAGTCGCCGGACGCGCAGCCCCTGCAGCCACTGGCCCGCACGCTCGCGACGCGCTACGCCGAACAACGCCGCGTCGAAGACGAGCGCGACAAGCAAGCGCAACAGTTGCGCGACAGCGCCCGGCGCATCGACCAGCTCAACGACCGCATCGAAGCCCTGCGCGCCATCGAACGCAGCTTTACGCGGCCGAGCAATCCCTCACCCGTACCGGCCGCTCCGGCGGCGAATGGCAAATAAATGACGATGAGCGAAACGCCCCAAAGCGTTCGCGGCGCCCGCCTGCTGGTGGTCGACGACGATCCCGACATGCTGCGCCTGCTGTCGATGCGACTGACCGGGGCGGGCTACCACGTCACGGCCGTCACTTCCGCAGAATCGGCCCTCACGCAACTGGAAATCGAGCACCCGCAGCTGGTGCTCAGCGACGTTCGGCTGCCTGGACGCGACGGCCTCGCCTTGTTCGACGAAATCCGCCAGCGCCACCCCACGCTGCCGGTCATCTTGCTGACCGCCCACGGAACGATTCCCGATGCCGTCGAAGCCACGGCCCGCGGGGTGTTCACCTACCTGACCAAACCCTACGACGCCCGCGAGCTGCTCGACAAGATTGCCCAGGCCTTGGCGCTGGCCGCACCCGCGAGCACGCCGAGCAAGGGCGTCGACGAAAGCTGGCGCGCCGAAATCGTCAGCCGCAGCAATCGCATGGCCGAACTGCTGGCCGAGGCGCGCATGGTCGCCAAATCCGACGCCAGCGTGCTGCTGCGCGGAGACAGCGGCGCCGGCAAGGAGTTGCTGGCGCGCGCCATCCACCGTGCCAGCGCGCGGGCCGACAAGCCCTTTGTCGCCGTCAACTGCGGCGCGATTCCGGAGGCGCTGCTCGAATCCGAGCTCTTCGGTCACATGAAGGGCGCCTTTACCGACGCCGTGGCCAACCACAAGGGACTTTTCCAGCAGGCCGACGGCGGCACGTTGCTGCTGGACGAAATCGGTGACATGCCGCCTGCCCTGCAGGTCAAGTTGCTGCGCGTGTTGCAGGAGCGCGCGGTGCGGCCGCTGGGCGGCAGCCAGTCGATCAACGTCGACGTTCGCATCATTTCTGCGACACATCGCGATCTGGACGCAGCGATGGAAGCCGGCCAGTTCCGCGAAGACTTGTACTACCGGCTCAACGTCGTCACGCTGAACCTGCCGCCGCTGGCGGCGCGCCGGGAA
The DNA here is from genome assembly GCF_030317105.1 of Variovorax brevis. Lineage (GTDB taxonomy): Bacteria > Pseudomonadota > Gammaproteobacteria > Burkholderiales > Burkholderiaceae_C > Variovorax > Variovorax brevis. Next base: position 286,215 of record NZ_JASZYG010000007.1, on the reverse strand, counting down.
GACATTCCGCTGCTGGCCAACCACTTCCTGCACAAGCTGGCGGGCAAGTACGGCAAGCGCCTGTCGGGCTTTGCGCCCGAGGCGCTCAAGGCGCTGGCCACGGCGGCGTGGCCCGGCAACGTGCGGCAGCTCTTCAATGTGGTCGAGCAGGTGTGCGCCCTGTCCACCTCGCCCCTGATTCCCCTGGCGCTGGTGCAGCGGGCGTTGCGCGTGCCCTCGGTCGAGGTGCAGACCTATGCGCAGGCCAAGCAGCGTTTCGAGCGCGACTACCTCGTGGGCCTCTTGAAACTCACGGACGGCAACGTGGCCGACGCGGCCCGCCTTGCCGACCGCAACCGCACGGAGTTCTACCGGCTCCTGCAGAAGCATGAACTCACGCCGGGCCTCTTCAAGGCGGACGGCGGAACGGCCCCCGGCGACGGCGTCGCTGACGAGCGACAGGGTTAAATCGTTGATTTATATAGAGTAATTTTCCGGCGACCCCATGCTTGTCGTGATCCGGCGACAAAATCAGGGGGTTTGAGAGGCAAATCGGGCGAAGACCGCTTCCGACCAAGGAAAAAGCGCCGCAAGTCGTTGATTCCAAAGCGTTTTCCCAAGCTGGCACAGTGCTTGCCCCTGTAGAGGCATGACAGCACTCACAAGCCCATCCTTTGCAATGCGCGCACAGCGCGATGGCCTGCGTCAAAAGCAGTTTTCCCTCTCGCGGACCCGTTCCACGAGCCATTCACTCGGCACCCTGGAAGCTGGCAGCGGCATGGCCGCCGACAGCGTCTTCAAACGCCTTCCTGCTATCGGCGACACCCCCGTTCGCGACAAGCAACGCTGGTAAGCCGACATGAAGCCAAACGACTATTCCCAGCTTCGCGTGCTGGATGAGACCGAATTTGCCGGTCGCAGCCTGGTGCGCGAAGAACGGCACCCCAATTCGGTGACGGCACCGCCCGTCAACCGCGGGTCGATGGTGCCGCGCCCTTGGCGTGGTTTCTGGAACAGCATCGGCACGGCCGTGCTGGTCAGGCTGGGTGCCGGCGGCGGTCGAAAGGCCGTCAAGGCAACCCAAGGCACGCCGCAGGTCAAGCAACCGTGGCAACGCGCAGCGGAGCAACGCCGCTTTGCGTTCCTGATGCTCACGATCCTGAGCACGGCCATTGCCGCCACGCTGTTTGCCAGCATCCAGCCGGACTACGACAACCTCTGGCTCGAATACGGCCAGATCTCGCTGTACGCCCTCCTGTCGGGCTGGGTGGTCACGGGCTTCGTGACGGCGCTGATGGGCTTTTATGTCTCCGTTCGCGGTGACAAGCACGCGCTGTCGGCCAAGAAGGTCGCCAGCCATCCGATGAACCCGGAAGCGCGCACGGCAATCATCATGCCGATCTGCAACGAAGACGTTGCAACCGTGTTTGCCGGCCTGCGCGCAACTTGCGAATCGGTGGCCGCCACCGGCCACGCCAGGCAGTTCGATGTTTTCGTGCTGTCGGACAGCTATGACCCCGAACTCGCGGCCGCCGAACGCGCCGCCTGGGAAGGTCTTCGCACTGCGCTCGCAGAGAACGAGAACCAGCCGCAGGTCGAGGTGTACTACCGCCTGCGCACCCGCCGCACGCACCGCAAGGCCGGCAATGTGGCCGACTTCTGCCGCCGCTGGGGCAAGGACTACCGCTACATGGTGGTGCTGGACGCCGACTCCGTGATGAGCGGTGACTGCCTGACCTCGATGGTCAAGCTGATGGAAGCCAACCCCACGGCCGGCATCATCCAGACCGCGACGCAGGCCATCGGCCATGTCACGCTGCACGCCCGTGCACAGCAGTTTGCTTCCCGCGTGACGGGTCGCCTGTTCACGCTGGGCATGCAGTACTGGCAGCTTGGCGAGTCGCACTACTACGGCCACAACGCGATCATCCGCGTCGAGCCCTTCATGGAACATTGCGCGCTGGCCCCCATCAAGGGCACGGGCGGCATGTCGGGCGGCATCATGTCGCACGACTTCGTCGAAGCCGCGCTGATGCGCCGCGCCGGCTACCACGTGTGGCTGGTTGCAGACCTGGTCGGCAGCTACGAACAGCAACCGCCGGACCTGCTGGCCGAATTGCAACGCGACCGCCGCTGGTGCCAGGGCAACATGCAGAACGCGCGCCTGATGGCCGAGCCGGGCATCCACCCGGTCCACCGCGCCATGTTCGTGACGGGCACGATGGCCTACGCTTCGGCTCCCCTGTGGCTGGCGTTTCTTACGCTGGGCACGGCCCTGTGGCTTACCGGCTCCAACATGCTGGCCAGCATCGACGCCCTTCCGATGGAACTGGCCGGCCTGTGGCTGTGGACGCTGTGCCTGCTGTTCCTTCCCCGCTTCCTCGGCATCCTTGCGGTGGTGATGCGCGGCGAGCAGCGGCAATACGGCGGCATCTGGGGCATCCTGAAGAGCTCCGTGCTGGAAAGCGCCATGGCCGTCGTCCAGGCGCCGGTGCGCATGCTGGCCCACTCGCTGTTCGTGCTGGTCGCCGTCACGGGCATCAAGCTGGAATGGAAGTCGCCTCCGCGGGAAGCCGCTGCTGTGGGCTGGCGCGACGCAGCCGCCTCGCTGGCTCCGATGAGCGCCGTGATCGCCCTGCTGGCGGTTGGCATCGCCCTGATCGACGCCAGCGCGCTGATGTGGCTCATGCCGGTCGGCCTGCCCTTGCTGCTGGCCATCCCGCTGACCGTTGTCACCAGCCAGATCGGCTTGGGCATCCATCTTCGTGAACGCGGCTTCCTGCTGATTCCCGAAGAGTCGCGTTCGCCGGCGGTGCTGCGCCGTGCGTGGATGCATGCCCTGCATCTGTCGAGGCCGGGTGCGTTTGCGACGGTCTGATCGGTCGACGCTCTCCAAGCAAAAAGCCCGCGCATGCGGGCTTTTTGCTATTCGTCTTCGAAGGCTATGCGCCCTTGCGCAAGGTTCTGGAGGCCCGCCGCACGATGTAGTGCGTGGCAGCTTGGTCGCTTTCGCGCTCCCAGCGTGCGCAAAGCTGATCGACCCACTCGCCTTGCGTTTTGCTCGCATCGTTGAGCCAATTGGCCACGGAGTTCTGCACGTAGCGACTTCCGTCCGCACGCAAGGGTTCGAGCAGCGACAGCGCGCGCCACGGCTCAGCCTTGAGCGCTTCAATCTGCGCGCACCACACGCCACGCGGGCGGGTCAGTTCGCTGGCAAAGCGGCGAATGTTGGCATCGCCATCGCGCACCCACGGCTGCAGCAGCACGATGGCTTCGTCGAGTTGGCGCACTACGGCGTCGCGCACCGCCATCCACGCGAACTCGCGCACGCCGAAATGCGGGTCGGCGGCAAATCGCCGCACGGCTTCGAGTTGGCCGGCGAGTGGCAGCCCCGAAAGCGTGACCCACTGCGTCGCCCAGCAGCGCGCCACGTCGCTGGCGTGCGTGGCCAGCCGATGCGCGACGGCATCGCGTTGCGCGTGGCTTGCGGTCATGTCGTACAGCGCGCGGGCCACGTGACCGTGCCGCTGCATCGGCTTGAAGGCGCCGAGCATGGCCAGCGTGTCGACCAGCCGCTCGGCCGAGGCGTCGAGCCCGACATGCCCCGCCACGTTGCGGGCAAGCCGTGGCAGTTCCAGCGCAAGGAATTCGTTGAGATTGACGGTTTCGAGCAGCCCTTCGTTGAGGCCGTCGAGCACCTCCGGCGCAATGAGCGCGATGCGGAATGCGCCCTTGCGCGACTTGAGATGCTCCACCACCCCCGGCCCCTGCCGATCAGCCCAGCAGCGTCTTGAGATCTGACACCAGTGGCGGAACACCGGCGCCGTAGCGGGCGTAGAGGCGCAGCCGGCCTTGCGGGTCGTACACGAAGCTGGCTGCGGAATGGTCCATCGAGTAGCTCGTTGGGGTCTTGCCTTCGACCTTCTTGTAGTAGACCTTGAAGTCTTTCGCGAGCGCGACGAGCTGATCGGGCGTTGGAATGAGAGCGACGAAGGCGGGGTCGAAAGCCTCCATGTACGCCTTCATGATGGTGGGCGTGTCCCGCTCCGGATCGACCGTGACGAACAGCACCTGCAGCCTGTCGCCATCCTTGCCGAGTTGCTCCTTGACCTGCTTCATCTCGGCCATGGTCGTGGGGCACACGTCGGGGCATTGCGCGTAGCCGAAGAAGAGCACCACCGCCTTGCCCTTGAAGTCCGCCAGCGTGCGCGTCTTGCCATCGACGTCCTTCAGCGAAAAATCCTTGGCGTAATCCGCGCCGGTGATGTCGACCGCGTTGAAGTTCTGCTTCTTTTCCATGCAGCCGGAAAGGCCCAGGCCCACGGCTGATGCCCCGGCCAGCCAGCCCGTCGAGGCGAGGATCTTGAGGGCACTGCGCTTGTTCATGGATGCGGTCATGGTTCAGAAGACATAGTGGTCCACCAGCAGCGCGGCAAAAAGCACGCTCAGGTGAATCAGCGAAAAGCGGAAGGTCTTGCGCGCCAACGCGTCCGAATAGTTCCGCCACAGGGCAAATGCATAGCCGGTGAATCCGATGCTCACCCCGATGGCCACCACCAGGTAGAGCCAACCGCTCATGCCGTAGACGAACGGCATCAGGCAGGCGGCGAAGAGAATGAAGGTGTAGAGCAGCACCTGCAGCCGCGTGAACTCGTTGCCATGCGTCACGGGCAGCATCGGCAGGCCGGCCTTGCGGTAGTCCTCGACCCGGTAGAGCGCCAGCGCCCAGAAGTGCGGGGGCGTCCACAGGAAGATGATCAGGAAAAGAATGAGCGCTTCCGGATCAACGCTGCCCGTCATGGCCGCCCAGCCCAGCACCGGCGGCATGGCGCCCGATGCGCCACCGATTACGATGTTCTGCGGCGTCAGCGGCTTGAGCACCACGGTGTAGATCACCGCGTAGCCCACGAAGGTCGCGAAAGTCAGCCACATCGTGAGCGGGTTCACAGTGAACCACAGAACGGCGGAGCCCAGTGCGCAAAGGCCCGCCGAAAACAGCAAGGCCTGCGTGTCGCTCAGCTGCCCGCGCGCCGTGGGTCGCCACGCGGTGCGCTTCATCTTGGCGTCGATGCCTTTTTCGACAAGGCAGTTGAAAGCCGCGGCAGCGCCCGCCACCAGCCAGATGCCAAGGCAGGCCAACACGCCCCGCTGTACTTCGGCCAGCGTCGGCAGTCCCGGCACGGCCAGCACCATGCCGATGAAGGCGCAGAACACGATGAGTTGCACCACGCGCGGTTTGGTCAGCGCATAGAACTGGCGCAGTACGCTCGCGCTGGATGCGCTCTGCGCGGACAGGGGCGTACTCATGTCGAAACCTCACAGGCGCACAGGGCGACGCGAGTTGGCTGGGGGCGGCCCCATGTCGTGCTCATTCAAAAACCTTTCCAGCGCCGGCAGCTTGCGGCGCGCGACGGGCCTGCCGCGACGGCGCGTCGATCCGGGCGCGACGGCTTTCGCACAGCGCCCAGGTCAGCACGACGGCCAGTGCCGCAGCGCCCCCCGTGTGCAGCAGGGCGGCCGCCAGCGGCCAGCCCAGTAGAACATTGCCCAAACCCGTGACCAGCTGCATCAAGGCCAGGCCGGCGAGCCAGCGGGCCTGGGTTTTCAATGCCTCAATGCGCGCCAGCTTCCACCAGAGCAGACCAATCGACGCAAAGACGACATAAGACATCAACCGATGCACGTAGTGGATGGCCGTGAGCGCCGCGAATTCAACCGACATGCCGTTGGATCCGACGCCCAGTTCGCGCCAGATCTCGAAGCCCTGCGCGAAGTTCATGGGCGGCCACCAGCTATCCTGGCAGGTCGGGAACTGCGTACAAGCGAGCACCGCATAGTTCGTGCTGACCCAGCCACCGAGCGCGATCTGCAGCGCCAACACGGCCGCCGTCCACCACAACAGGGTGCGCAGGGATGAAGGCAAGGCCACCGGTTGCCGTGATCCGGCCGCCTGGCTGTAGAGAAGCGCCTGAACACACAGCAAGACAAGCAGGACGATGGCACCCATCAAATGCAGGGTCACGATGGCTGGATAGAGTTTCCAGGTCACCGTCAGCGCCCCGAACGCCCCCTGCAGGCAAACCCACACCAGCGTCGCTGCCGGCCACCAGGCGCTGAGCGAGGCACGACCGCCCTGCGCTGGCGGCGGTGACATGCGCTGCCGGCGGCGCACGATCCAGGTGGCGACCGCCAGTGTCACGATCAGGAAGCCCACACCCGTCGCCAGGTAGCGGTGCACCATCTCGACCCAGGCCTTGCCGTGCGTCACTGGTCCGGTCGGCTGCGCCGCCTGTGCCATCGCGATCTCGTGGCGCGCGCCCAATGGGCTGGCGTTGCCGTAGCAGCCAGGCCAATCGGGACAGCCCAGCCCGGAATCCGTCAGGCGCGTGAAGGCGCCGAACAGCGTCAGGTCGAAAGTCAGGAAGAGCGTGAGCACCGTCAGCGCCTGCAGGCGCCGCGCTGCACCGCCACCGGCATGGCGGCGCCAGATCCAGACAAGCGGGCCCAGCGCGATCAGCACCCCCGCGCCCATCATCCAGAAGATGGGTGCAAGGTCGTACAGGGGCTGCTCGTTCATCTTGATGGCCAGAGCGGGTGCACGGTCAGCGGCCTGCCTCGTCCCACGAAGCGGAGGCGCGCAGCAGGCGCTCGACGTCGCGCTTGGCCTTGGCGGCGCCCGCCGCGTCCATGCCCGCGGGAAAACGCATCATCAGGTTGCCCATCGGATCGACGACGTACATGTGGTCGTCGATGGGGTGTCCGGACGCTGCAGGGAGCCATTGCGCCAACTGCGCGGTGGGGACGCGCAGCACCGTGGCGCCTCGCAGGCCGTTGTCGAGGCGTTCGGGGACGGGCGTGCTGTCGCTCACGAACCAGACGCGATCCACGCGGTCTTTCTCGCGGCCGAGGGTTTCGCGCAACTGGCGCTGCAAGTAGAGCAATTGCTCGCAGCGTGCGTCGCAAGCGGCATTGGCCACCACCACGAGCAGCCATTGGCCCTTGAGCGAGCGCATGTCGACGGACGCTCCGTCACGTGCCGTTGCAGTCAGGGCCGGCAAGGGGCGCTGCGGGTCGATCAGTTCGCCGTACGCGCTGCGCCCTTGGGGCTGGATCACGTAATAGGTGAAATAGGAGGCGATGACCGGCGCCGCGCACATCAGCATGACCAGCAGCATCTTCCAGCGGCCGACCTTCGTGCGTTGCACGTCGCCAGCATCGAGCGACTGCGGCGACGGCATCGAATGCACCGTCAGGCCCAGGGGCTCGTCAGCCATTGCGCGCGCGGCCTGCACGGCGGAGGGGGGCAATGAATTGGAACCAGACATAGAGAATTGCGACGAGGGCCGCGAGGCCAAACCATTGAAATGCGTACCCGTAGTGCCTTTCGACACCCAGCGCCGGCGCCGGCCAGTCGCGCTGCAGACCCTGCGAAGCGGCGCCTGTTTCCTGCAAGGTGACGTCCGTGCGCAGCGGCAAACGCGTTTCGGCGCGGAACGCTTCAAGATCGAGATTTTGCCGGATGGCCGAAGACCCCGCGGCAGCGAGTGCGGAGGTCTTCGTGGCGGCGGGCGCATCCGGTGCGGATGCCGCGGGCATGGGCGCATCGGCCTTGCCCAAGTCCAGCAGGTGCGCGGGCGGCGTGGCCACCACCCCCTGCACTTCGACCAGGCCCGTCGGCGTCTCGACAGGCTTCAGGTGCGTGCGATCGGTGAAATTGCGCTGCACCCAGCCGCGCTGGATCATGACGGTCTGGTTGCTGCCCTCGAGCGCGAACGGCGTCAGCACATAGAAGCCCGGCACGCCGTGCATTTGCCGGTTGTCGAGGTAAACCGTCTGGGGCGCCAGCCAGAGGCCGCGAAGGCGCACCGGTCGGTGCAATGCTTCCGTTGGCTTTTGCAGCGCCAGGAAGGCCGCCTGGTCGAGCGCAGGCAACTTGCCCTGCGCCTCGATTTCGGCCTGCAGCGCTTCTTTCTGCGCTGCCCGGTCGAGCTGCCAGCGCCCCAGCGATACGCCGGTGGCCACCAGCGCGAACGCAGCGACCGCGTAGATCCAGCGGTGTCCTCGCCGGGCAAGCGGAACGGCAGCCATGGTGGATTCGGCGCTCACAGGACGGGACGACGCGGCAGGTCGATAATTGGTGTCATGAAATACATCGTTGCCCTGGTGTTCGTGGGCATTCTGGCCAGTTTGGGCTGGGCCCTTTTCTTCATGCTGAAGGACGGTCGCGACGGCCGCGCCAAAAGTGGAGGCATGGCGCGCGCGCTGACGGTTCGGATTGGCTTGTCGGTGATTTTGTTCCTGTGCATGCTGGTAGCCTGGAAACTCGGCTACATCCAGCCAGGGGGCCTTCCGGTCGGCAAATAGCTCGGGCCGTTGCGGTTCCATCCATGAAAAAAGCGCCTTGCGGCGCTTTTTTGTTGTGCCGTCGTGTTGCTTCAAAGCCAGTAGACCAGCATGTACAGGCCCAGCCACACCACGTCGACAAAGTGCCAGTACCAGGCCGCGCCTTCGAAACCAAAGTGCCGCTCTGCCGTGAAATGCCCCGCGCGCAGGCGCATGGTGATGAAGAACAGCATCAACATGCCGATGAACACGTGCAAGCCGTGAAAGCCGGTCAGCATGAAGAAGGTCGAGCCGTAGGTGCCTGAGCTGAGTTTGAGGTTCAACTCGGTGTAAAGGTGGTAGTACTCGTAGCCCTGCACGCACAGGAAAGTGAAGCCGAGCAGCACGGTGAGCCACATGAAGCGGATCGTTTGCGCACGGTGATTGGCGCGCAGCGCGTGGTGGGCGATGGTGATCGTCACGCCCGAGCTCAGCAGCAGCGCCGTGTTGATGGTCGGCAGCCAGAACGGTCCCACCGTCGTGAACGGCTCGACGATGTTGGCGGGCGAAGCGGTCGCGCCGGCCGCCATGGTGGGCCAGACAGCCTTGAAGTCGGGCCAGAGCAGCGCGTTGTCCAGGCTGCCCAGGGCCGGCAGCGAGTGCGTGCGCGCCCACCACAAAGCCGTGAAGAAGGCGCCGAAGAACATGACTTCCGAGAAGATGAACCAGCTCATGCTCCAGCGGTAGGACAGGTCGACCTTGTGACCGTACTGGCCGCTTTCGCTCTCACGGGCCGCCGTGCGGAACCAGACGAAGAGCGTGGAGAGCCAGAAGACCATGCCGATCAACAGCGACCACTTGCCCCAGTCATGGCCATTGATCCATTGCGCGGCGCCAAAGATCACAAGCAGCAATCCGGTCGCTGACAGGACCGGATAGGCCGAGGGGGCCGGCACGAAATAGTAGGGCGTAGTGCCGTGGGTGGTTGAACTCATATCAGCTCCTGGCTTTCTCTCTCAATCTACTTTTGTATTCTCTGCGACGGACGGTGATCTTCTAGGGCGCAACGACGAATTTCACCAGCGCAATCAGGCCGACCACCAGCAGGACGACGGCCACCAGGCCGACGCCGACGATGTGCAAAGGCGAGAGCTTTGCGATGTCTTCCCGAAAGGCGCTGTCCTTGCGCACCCCGAAGAATCCCCATCCGACGGCCTTGACGGTTCGCCACAGCGAGCCCCCGGCCGGCGTCTCTTGTTGTGTGTCCGGTGCGGCCATCACGAGCGCGGCTCCGCCGGAAGCTGGGCCGCACCCGCCGTCGGTGCCGGCGGCGTGCCTGAGCCCACCTCGAAGAAGGTGTACGACAGGGTGATGGTCTTGACGTCCTTCGACAGCTTGGGGTCGATCACGAAGGCGACCGGCCACTGCTTCTTTTCGCCCGGATCGAGCGTGTACTGGTTGAAGCAGAAGCATTCCAGCTTGTTGAAGTACGGTGCCGCCTGTTGCGGCGCATAGCTCGGGATGGCCTGCGCGGCCATGCGGCGGTTCTGCACGTTCTGGAACTCGTACACGACCGTGTTGAGTTCGCCCGGGTGCACCTGCATCGAGCGCTGCGCGGGCTTGAAGTCCCACAGCCCACGCACGTTGGAGTCGAATTCGACCGTGATGGTGCGGCTGGTGTCGACCTGCGTGTTGTTCACGCGCACGTCCCTGCCACCCTTGGCGCCACCGGGCACTTCGAGCTCCGAGAGCGCGAGGATGTTGATGCCGGTGAATTCGCAGATGGCGCGGTACATGGGCACCAGCGCATAGCCGAAGGCGAACATGCCTGCCGCCACGACGGCAAGCTTGCCGAGCATGCGGGCGTTGTTGCGTCGGGTGCGTTGAGCGATGCCCATGCTGCTTTGAATGCCGCCGGTCAGCCGCGCAGCACCACCATGCGCACCACAAAACCGACGAAGAACACCAGCGCGATGGTGGCCAGCGCGAGCCCCATGCGTCGATTGTTCTTCTTTTGCTCAGGCGTCATGGTGTGCACAAATTTCAGCCGATGACGCGGGTTGCGGTCGGGTCGAGCCTGGGCGGCGTCTCGAAAGTGTGGAACGGTGCCGGCGACGGCACTTCCCATTCGAGGCCTTCAGCACCTTCCCACGGCTTCTGCGAAGCCTTTTCACCCTTGCCCATCATGTTGGGCACCACGATGAACAGGAAGAAGTAAACCTGCGCCAGGCCGAAGGCAAACGCGCCCACGGACGCCACGGCATTGAAGTCGGCGAACTGCATCGGGTAGTCGGCATAGCGACGCGGCATGCCCGCCAGGCCCAGGAAGTGCATCGGGAAGAAGGTGACGTTGAAAGAGATCAGCGACCACCAGAAGTGCACCTTGCCGCGCGTTTCGTTGTACATCACGCCCGTCCACTTGGGCGCCCAGTAGTAGTAACCGGCGAACATCGCGTACAGCGAGCCGGCCACCAGCACGTAGTGGAAATGGGCCACGACGTAATAGGTATCTTGCAGCTGGATGTCGATGGGTGCCACCGCCAGGATCAGGCCGGTGAAGCCGCCCATGGTGAACACGAAGATGAAGCCCACGGCGAACAGCATCGGGGTCTCGAAGGTCATCGAGCCCTGCCACATGGTGGCGATCCAGTTGAAGATCTTCACGGCCGTCGGCACCGCGATCAGCATCGTCGCGTACATGAAGAAGAGCTGGCCCGTCACCGGCATGCCGGTGGTGAACATGTGGTGCGCCCACACGATGAAGGACAGGATGGCGATCGACGAGGTGGCGTACACCATCGAGGCATAGCCGAACAGGCGCTTGCGCGAGAAGGCCGGCACGATCTGGCTCACGATGCCGAAGGCCGGCAAGATCATGATGTAGACCTCGGGATGGCCGAAGAACCAGAAGATGTGCTGGTACATCACCGGGTCGCCGCCGCCGGCGGGGTTGAAGAAGCTGGTGCCGAAGTGGCGATCCGTCAGCGTCATGGTGATGGCACCGGCCAGGACGGGCATCACGGCGATCAGCAGGTAGGCGGTGATGAGCCAGGTCCAGCAGAACATCGGCATCTTCATCAGCGTCATGCCGGGGGCGCGCATGTTGAGGATGGTCACGATGATGTTGATCGAGCCCATGATGGACGAGGCGCCCATGATGTGCATCGCGAAGATGCCGGCGTCCATCGAGGGGCCCATCTGCAGCGTGAGCGGTGCGTAGAGCGTCCAGCCGGCTGCCGGTGCGCCGCCGGGCATGAAGAACGAGCCGACCAGCATCAGCGCCGCAGGAATCAGCAGCCAGAAGCTGAGGTTGTTCATGCGCGCAAAGGCCATGTCGGATGCGCCGATCTGCAGCGGGATCATCCAGTTCGCGAAGCCCACGAAGGCCGGCATGATGGCACCGAACACCATGATCAGGCCGTGCATGGTGGTGAACTGGTTGAACAGTTCGGGGTTCACCAGCTGCAGGCCGGGCTGGAACAGCTCGGCGCGAATGAGCAGCGCCAGGATGCCGCCCACCATCAGCATGGTGAAGCTGAACAGCAGGTACAGCGTGCCGATGTCCTTGTGGTTGGTCGCGAAGACCCAGCGACGCCAGCCCGTGGGGGCGTGGTGGTCGTGATGGTCGTCGTGCGCGTGGCCGGCGTGCCCGTGGTTGTCGAGGACTGCACTCATGTCGATCTTCCTTGCAATTTCTTCGTCGTGGGGCGTCTGGCTTACTTGCCGCGCTGCGCCAGCACTTCAGCCGGCTGGATCAGTTGACCCGTCTTGTTCGACCAACTGTTCTTCGTGAAGGTGACGACTGCCGCGATGTCGGTGTCGTTCAAGGCCTTCCACGCAGGCATGGCACCGTTGCCGGCGCCGTTGAGCACGACGTGCAGTTGCTTGTTGTGATCGGCGTCCAGCACGATGGCCGAGCCGTCCAGCGGCTTGATCGGGCCGGCGCCCTTGCCGTTGGGCTGGTGGCAGGCCGCGCAGTTGGCGGCGTAGACCTTTTCCCCACGCGCCAGCATGTCGGGCAGCGCCCACACCTTGTTGGGATCGTCCTGCTTGGCGGCGGCCTCCTTGCGCTTGCCGTCGACCCAGGCGGTGTAGTCGGCAGCGGTGACGACCTTCACGTGGATGGGCATGTAGGCGTGTTCCTTGCCGCACAGTTCCTGGCACTCGCCGTAGTAGTCGCCCACTTTTTCGGCACGGAACCAGGTGTCGCGCACGAAGCCGGGAACCGCGTCCTGCTTGATGCCGAACTGCGGCACCGCGAAGGCATGGATCACGTCCTGCGCCGTGGTGATGATGCGCACCTTGCGATCGACCGGCACCACCAGCGGGTTGTCGACCGCGAAGAGATAGTTGTCGGGCACTGCGCCCTTGGCGCCGGCGTTGGAGAAGGCGCGGTGCTCGGGCAGCAGCGTGGAGATGAAGCCCAGGCCCTCGCCCTCGCCCTTGATGTAGTCGTAGCCCCACTTCCACTGGTAGCCGGTGGCCTTGATGGTGAGGTCGGCGTTGGTCGTGTCCTTCTGGGCGACCAGCACCTTGGTGGCGGGCAGCGCCATGAGGATCACGATGATGAAGGGAACGATGGTCCAGACCACTTCGACCACCACCGATTCGTGGAAGTTGGCCGCCTTGTGGCCCACCGACTTGCGGTGCTTCCAGATCGAATAGAACATGACCGCGAACACGGCAACGAAGATGACCGTGCACAGGATCATCATCGCGTTGTGCAGGAAGTACTGCTCCTGCGCGATCTTGGTCACGCCGACGGGCAGGTTCAACTGACGCACGGTCGGGCCGCCGGCAAGGTCGTTGACTGCGTGCGCAGCGCCACTGAACGCCGCGCCGGTCGCCAGCAGCAGGTTTGCCAGCTTGTACCAATTGCTCTTCATCGTGTTCACTTCTTCATTTTCCAGTTAACCCATCGGCCGTTCCGTCGGCTTGCGGCAGCCACATGGCGCACTAGGCACCACGCAACGCCATGCGGATCTCCCGCGCCAGCGCCGCACGAAGCTCGGGCCGCACATAGCGGCCCACCTTCACTTTTCGACCCTGACCCGAGACCTCGATCAGCGAGCGATCGCTGGCCTGAGGCTCGATCCGCACCTGGTGCGGCAAAAACTCCGTGCGCTCATAGTGCCCGCCGTTCTCCAGCTCGACGATCAGCCGCCCCTCCTCCAGGGCGATCTTCTCGCCGTCCGTCGCATGCCTGGCGTACAGCAGAAAGGCAATCCCGACCGCCGTGATCTCAACCCATGCAAACGGCAGCACAAGCGGTGCCCCGTGCACCCAGAAGCCTGCACCGATTCCCAGCGACACCAGACACAGCGATGCGTAGAGCCAGCCCAACTGGCCCGGCGTGACCGAGCAGTTTCTCTTCAGGAACCAGTGGATGTTCTGGCCTGAGACGGTGGCAAAACGAAACACGGAATTCGGCACGGGCGAGCTCAGTTGATCGGTGCGTTGGCGGCCTTCAAAACTGTCGTCACTCGGGCCTTGAACACGGACAAAATTCGCGCAACGAAGAATTGTAGCCGGTGGATTCGCGCACTCCGTCACGGGTTGGGGCGTCCGCGCTGCAGCATGGTGCGCATGTCGCGCAGGGACACCGCGCTTTCGGCGGAAAGGGACACCCGGGGCGCGGGTTTGAAGGCGTGGCCATAAATGATCTCGAAGGTCATCGAAATGCGCCCATCCGTCTCGCTGGCCGCCGGCGTCGCGGCCAGCGCAGTACGCAAGGCGTCGCGCCAAGACCGGCCGCGCAGGGCCGAGAATCGGGCAGGATGCAGGTTTCGGCCCAGTTGGCGCAATTCGGCGATCAGCGCGTCGGGCGTGCTCCAGCTGAGCACCACATGCTCCATGTCCATGACCGGCTCGGCGAAACCCGCCCCCACCAGCATGTCGCCCCAGTCATGCATGTCAGTGACTTCGTGTCCGGCGGGGCCCCAGCCCCGGGCTGCATAGACGGAACGCAGCTCACGCAGGGTGTCGGGACCGAGGCAGGAAAACATCAGAAAACCGTCCGTCGCCACCATGCGGTGCCACTGCTCGATGAGGCCCTGCGGGTCGGCCGACGAATGCAGTGACATGTTGGCCCACAGCAGGTCGACGCCTTCTTCCGGGAGCGCAGGGCCACCGAAGCGCGTGGCGGCGGAGCCCCAGCGGCGGGCGTTCCACCAAGGCATGGTCAAAGCCTGCTCGGTCCGGGGCCGAAGAGCGGCTTCGGGCTCGACGACGAAAGCGCGGGCGTCGCGGTAGCGGCGGGCGACGCGGGCATGGGCCTCCAGGCCGCCATGCAGGGGCGCCCAGTCGGCCCAGGTCCGTGGCTGCGCCTTGATCCATTGCAGGCGCTCTTCCATCCGCCGACCGATTTCCTCGTGCAGCCAGGGCGAGCCCTCCCCGGGTGCGGAACGCGCAAGACGTGCGGCGGCAACGGCATCGATGGTCGGCGGACGCCGTGTGGACTCGTTCAGCATGGGCCGGCAAGTATATTGAGGCGATGCTCGCCGCACGGACAGCCCTGCTTTTCCCGCATTGGCGCGATCGCCTCGCCAGCCAGTGCGCAATCTGCCGCAGCTGGCCCTCGCGGCCGGTGTGCGACGCCTGTGTGGCGCGCTTTGCGCCGCCGGTCTCGCGCTGCCGCACCTGTGCGCTGCCCGTGCCGGAAGGGGCCGAGCGCTGTGGCGAATGCACGACCGGCCCACCGCCGCTGGACGCCTGCGTCGCCAGCTGCAGCTATGTCTGGCCGTGGCCGGAGCGCGTGGCCCGGTTCAAGTTTCGCGGCGAGGCGGGCTGGGCGAAGCCGTTTTCCACCCTGATGCGCAGCGCACCGTGGGCGGAACCGGCGCTCGATGCGGCGCAACGCGTGCTGCCCATGCCCTTGGGCCCACGCCGCCTGCGCGAACGCGGCTTCAACCAGGCGCTGGAACTGGCCAGGCGCCTGGCGTCCGACAAGACGGACGCTTCCTTGTTGCTGCGCACACGCGACACCCCCGCGCAAAGTGGCCTGAGCCGCGCCGAACGCCTGACGAATCTCGCCGGGGCCTTCGCGCTGGACCCGATGCGTGCCGGGGCGATTCGCGGAGAAAGGGTAGTGCTGGTCGATGACGTCATGACCAGCGGCGCATCCCTGTTCGCCGCCGCCCGGGTGCTGCGCGAGGCGGGCGCGACGCACATCGCGGCGATCGTGTTCGCCCGCACCGATCCGCCGGAGTCATAAGTCCCAGACCGCGACAATCGCGGGATGTTTCACATCGTCCTGGTCGAACCCGAAATCCCGCCCAACACGGGCAATGTCATTCGCCTGGCGGCCAACACGGGGTGCACGCTGCACCTGGTCGAGCCGCTGGGTTTCTCCATGGACGACCGGCTTCTGCGCCGGGCGGGGCTGGACTATCACGAATACGCCGAAGTGCGTCGCCACGCCAGTTGGCAGGCGCTGATCGACGCCGAGCATCCCCCAGAGGACCGGATGTTCGCCCTGACCACCCGCGGCAGCCGGCCCGTCCATGAGGTCAGCTTCCATGCGGGCGACTGGTTGATCTTCGGCTCGGAAACGCGCGGCTTGGCGCCTGAACTGCGGGACAGCTTCGGCCCGGCGCAGCGGCTGCGCCTGCCGATGCGCGCCGGCCAGCGCAGCTTGAATCTGTCGAACGCGGTGGCGGTGACTGTCTTCGAAGCGTGGCGCCAGTGCGGCTTCGCCGGCGCCGCGGACGCTCAGGGATAGCGCCGAACCACCGATTCGGCCACGCAGGCCGGCTTGGTCGCGCCTTCCAGTTCGATGGCCACTTCCCACACCATTTGCTGGCCGTTGTTGTCGATCGCGTCGCTCGACAGCAGCTTCATGCGCGCACGCACCCGGCTGCCCACCGGAACGGGCGCCATGAAGCGCACCCGGTTGAGCCCATAGTTCACGCCCATCCGCGATTCGACAACCTCTACCGCGTTCCCGAAAAAGCGCGGCAGCAGCGACAGGGTCAGGAACCCATGCGCGATGGGCGCGCCGAACGGACCAGCCTTGGCCCGCTCCACGTCCACGTGAATCCACTGGTGGTCGCCGGTGGCCTCGGCAAACTGGTTCACCTGTTGCTGGGTGATCTCGATCCAGTCGCTGACGGCGACTTCCTGGCCGACGCAGGCAGCCAGATCCTGAAGGGTTTGGAAGGTCTTTTTCATGCGGGGCACTCTAGCCGGGCCGCCGTCAGGCGCGTGTCGGGCAAGCGACATCGCCGCATGTGCGGCGTCGCGTCAGCTCAGGCGTCCAGCCACTCGCAGATCGGTGCCCATTGCGCCAGATCGCGCTGCACCCGCCCCGGCGAGATGTCGAACAGCGTGAGCCCGCGCGCGGCCAACTGCACATAGATCTGCGTGTCGCGCACTTCGCCGATCACCGGCACGCTCAGGCCGGCGATGAATTCGTGCAAACGGTCTGCCGCCAGCGTGCGCGCGTCCACCCGCATGGGCACCAGGCCGATCTGCGTCTTGGCGGCATTGCGCTGCGCCAGGAGCCTGTCCAGGAAATCGCGTGTCGCATAGATGTCGAAGATGCTGGGCTGCAGCGGCACGATGACCTTGTCGGCCAGCGCCAGTACGTCCTTGAAGCGCCAGCCGTGCAGCCCCGCGGGCGTATCGAGCACGGCATGGGTCGTGCCGCGCGGCGGTCGCACCACGCTGTTGTCTTCCACGGCGTCCCAGGTCGAAATCTTCCGGGCCGCCGGCGGGCGCAGGTCCAGCCAGAGCTTGGCGGACTGCTGCCGGTCCACGTCGCCCAGCATCACCGCGTGGCCGCGACTGGCAAAGTAACCCGCAATGTTGGTGGCGAGCGTCGACTTTCCGACGCCCCCCTTGGGATTGGCGACCAGGACCACCGGCATGACGGGCTCCTTTGTTTTGCTTGGAAGATTGGACTGGCGAATTGTTACAGATTGCACGCACTCACCGCGTGACAGCCCGCCGGGTCGCCAGTGTCGACGCATTCCCGCCTGGCGTGCGCGCGGGAAATTGCCGAGTGCGTTATGTTCGCGCCCATGTCCACGCCCAACCCCACGCCCGATGCGCCCCGCATTTATCTTGTCGCAGCGCATCCCCACTGGCGCGATTCGCGGGTCAACCGCCGGTTGCTGGACGCAGCCCAAACCGTGGTGAACGTGGACCTGAACGACCTCTATTCGAGCTACCCGGACTTTTCGATTGACGTCGAGGCGGAGCAGCAGCGGCTGGCGCGGGCGGACATGCTCGTGCTGATGCATCCGATCCAGTGGTATTCGATGCCGCCGCTGCAAAAGCTGTGGCTCGACGAGGTACTCACCTACGACTGGGCCTATGGCACCGAGGGCACCGCGCTGCTGGGCAAGGACTTCTGGCTGGCCGCGACCACCGGCGGGCCGGAATCGAGCTATCACCCGCAAAGCTACAACCGCTACTTTTTCGACGCCTTCCTGCCGCCCTACGAGCAGACTGCAGCCCTTTGCGGCATGCGCTTCCTGCCGCCGATGATCCTGCACGGCGCACGCAGCGCATCGGCCAGGGACATTGCCGCCCATGTCGATGTCTTTGTCGAGCGCCTGGCCACCTACCCGAACTGGCCCGAAATGGACGAGATCGAGCCCTGCCCGCGCTGCATCGTGCCGGAAACGGACCGCCCCGTCGAAGCTGCGCAGGAAGCCTGAACATGGGTCACGCGCCGGTCTGGCTGACGAACTCCCTGATCTACCTGGGTGCTGCCGTGCTGGTGGTGCCATTGTCAAAAGCGCTCGGGCTGGGGGCCATCATCGGCTACCTGGCCGCCGGCATCGCGATCGGTCCCTGGGGACTCGGGCTGGTGAGCAACGTGGAAGACATCCTGCACTTTGCCGAGTTCGGCGTGGTGCTGATGCTCTTCCTGGTCGGTCTGGAGCTGGAACCCAAGCGGCTGTGGAGCCTGCGGCGTCCGATCTTCGGCTGGGGTTCGGCGCAGGTGCTGGGCTGCGCGGCGCTGCTGTTCGCGGCGGGCATGGCGGCTGGCCTCGACTGGCGCGTGTCGCTGGTCGCCGCGCTGGGGTTGGCCCTGTCGTCGACCGCCATCGCGCTGCAGGTCTTCGGCGAACGCAACCTGCTGCCGACCGCGAGCGGACAGGCGGGCTTTTCCATCCTTTTGTTCCAGGACGTCGCTGCCATTCCGATCCTGGCACTGCTGCCGCTGCTGGCCACCAGCGGCGATGCGGCACACACCCTGAGCGGCCTGGATCGCGCGATCGAGGGCCTGAAGATCGTTGCCGTCATCGGCGGCATCATCCTCGGCGGGCGGCTGCTCTTGCGGCCGGTGCTGCGATGGATCGCACGCTCGAACACGCCTGAAATCTTTACGGCAGCATCGCTGCTGCTGGTGGTCGCGATTGCCGCGCTCATGCAGTTCGTTGGCCTGTCGATGGCGCTGGGTGCCTTCCTGGCCGGGGTGCTGCTCGCGGAAAGCGAATACCGGCGCGAGCTGGAAACCGACATCGAGCCCTTCAAGGGCCTGCTGCTGGGCCTGTTCTTCATCGCGGTCGGCATGAGCATCGACTTCGGCGTGCTGCTGGCGCATCCGGGCTGGATGGCCGTGGTCGTGGTCGGCTTCATGCTGGTGAAATCCCTGGCCATCTATGGGCTTGCGAAGCTGATGGGCCTGCCCGTGCAGGAAAGGCCGATCTTCACGCTGCTGCTCGCGCAGGGCGGCGAATTTGCCTTCGTCGTGTTCCAGGCCGCCAATGGGCGGGCGATGCCGCCGGAGGTGGCCTCCTTCCTGATCGGCGCCGTCGCGCTGTCGATGCTGCTCTCGCCGCTGCTCCTGGTCGCGCTCGACAAGTGGGTGCTGCCGAAGTATTACGCACGCGACGCCACCACACTGGAAGAGATCTCGGAGCAGCAGAACGCCAACGTCGTGATCTGCGGCTTCGGTCGCTACGGCCAGATCATCGGCCGCATGATGAGCGCGCAGGGCCTGCAGGTGACAGTGCTCGACCATGACCCCGACACGGTCGAGGGCCTGCGCCAGTTCGGCTTTCGGGTGTTCTACGGCGACGCGACACGGCTGGACCTGCTGCGCACCGCCGGCGCCGCCACGGCCAGGGTGCTCGTGGTGGCGGTCGACACCGTGGAGCAATCGCTGGCCATCGTCGACCTCGCGCGAGAGCATTTCCCGGAAACGAAGATCGTGGCGCGGGCGCGCAACCTCAACCACTGGTATCAGCTGCGCGACCGCGACGTGCACCTGGCCGAACGCGAGGTGTTCGAGTCATCGCTGCGCAGCGCGCGGCAAGTGCTGGAGATCCTGGGCTGGCCGCCGCACGAGGCCCGCGAAAGCGCGATGCGATTCCGCCAGCTCAACATCAAGTTCGCCGAGGAATCGCACCCGCTCTACAAGGATCGCGCGCAACTCATCAGTGCCGCCAAGGCGGGCCGCCAGCAGATGGAAGAGCAGATGGCCAAGGAGCGCGAGGAACGCCGCAAGCGCTCGCGCGGCGAATGGGGAACGCGAGAGGACGAACGCGCGCCGTAATCCGCGCGCCGATCAGTTCTTGCAATCCGCGTTGATCAGCACCGTGCCGTCGCGGCATTCGGTCACCACGGCACCCTTCTTCGGACGTGGCGGCGGCGCAGGCGAGGCTGCGCGTGCCGGAGCGCCACTGGCGGCAGGCGTCGGTTCTCCCGATGCGACATACATGATCTTCTTGGCCCCCATCTCGCAGGTGCCGACCACCTTGCCTCCAACGCTCGCGTTGGCGTCGACCGTGCTCAGGGTGAATCGGGTCACGCCAGAGCTCCGGATCTTCGCGTCGATCTCGGACTGCAATGTTTCGCACGAGGAGGCAGCGCTCGCCGAACCAGCCAACAGCAGTAAGGCAAGGGAAACAAGCGTCAGTTTCATAAGAGCCGCCGGCGTCGAAATTCGGGGAGTCAGTCTAGCGCCTCATCGTGTTTCAACGGGTTTCAGCCCAGTTTCAAAAGCCTGACCGCATTGCCCTTGAGGATGCCGGGCATCACCTCGGGCTTGAAGCCGGCCTCCTCGAAGTCCTTCATCCAGCGGTCGGGCGTGATGAGCGGATAGTCGCTGCCAAAGAGGATGCGGTCTTTCAGCAGCGTATTGGCGTACTGCACCAGTTGTTTCGGAAAGTACTTGGGGCTCCAGCCCGACAGGTCGATCCACACGTTGGGCTTGTGCGTGGCCACCGACAGCGCCTCATCCTGCCACGGGAAACTGGGGTGCGCCATGATGATCTGCATGTCCGGAAAGTCGATCGCCACGTCGTCAAGGTGCATGGGGTTGCTGTACTCCAGCCGCAGGCCGCCGCCGCAGCGCATGCCCGATCCGATGCCGCTGTGTCCGGTGTGAAAAACCGCCGGCAAATTGAACTCCGCGATCACTTCGTAGATGGGCCAGGCCATGCGGTCATAAGGGTGATAGGCCTGCACGGTGGGGTGGAACTTGAAGCCCTTCACGCCGTATTCCTCGATCAGCCGCCGCGCCTCGCGCGCGCCCATCTTTCCCTTGTGCGGATCGATGCTGGCAAAGGCAATCATCACGTCCGGGTTCTTCTGCGCGGCCTCGGCAATCTCCTCGTTGGGAATGCGGCGCCGGCCCATGTTGGCCTCGGCATCGACGCCGAACATCACGAAGCCGATCTTGCGTTCGCGGTAGTAGTCGATGCTTTCCTGAATGGAGGGCCGCCGGCTCGAGCGGAAATACTTGTCCGCCGCGCGGTCGTATTCCTCGCCGTAGTTGTCGAAGGGATTCCAGCAGCTCACCTCGGCGTGGGTGTGGGTGTCAATGGCGATCAGATTGGCAATGTCCATGCTGCGTCTCCGTGTTCGGGTATGTACTAGGGCCGAAGGCTCGATCCGAGCTTGAATTGGTTATTTTTCATAACCATAATCGATTCACACCGCGGAATCAATCATGACCCACCCTGACCTCCACCTGGAATTGCACGACGACATCGCCGTCGTGCGCCTCATGCGGGGCGGCAAGCGCAACGCACTGTCCGATGCGCTCATCCTCGCGCTTCGCGACACCTTCGACAACCTGCCCACGAACGTGCGCGCCGCCGTCATCGACGGCGAGGGTCCGCACTTCTGCTCGGGCCTCGATCTTTCGGAGCTTCAGGAGCGCGATTCGGTCGAGGGCCTGCACCATTCGCGCATGTGGCACGCGGCGCTGGAGCGGGTGCAATACGGCCCGGTGCCGGTGATCGCCGCGCTGCACGGTGCGGTGGTGGGCGGCGGACTGGAACTGGCAAGCGCCTGCCACATCCGCGTGGCCGACTCGACCACCTTCTACGCGCTGCCGGAAGGCTCGCGTGGCATCTTCGTGGGCGGCGGCGGCTCGGTGCGCATTCCCAAGCTGATCGGCGTGCCGCGCATGACCGACATGATGCTCACCGGCCGCGTGTACGGCGCCGAGGAAGGCGAGCGACTGGGCTTCGCGCAATACCTCGTTGCCGAGGGCACGGCCTTCGACAAGGCGATCGAACTGGCCAAGCGCGTGGCGCAAAACGCGCCCATGACCAACTACGCGCTGATGCACGCCCTGCCGCGCATCGCGGAGCAGTCGGCCGACCAAGGCTATTTCACCGAATCGCTCGTGGCCGGCATTGCGCAAAGCGCTCCGCAAGCCAAGGAACGCCTGCGTGACTTCCTGGAAGGCCGCGCGGCCAAGGTGAGCAAGGAATGACCCAGCCCGCGCGCTACCGGCCGCTGGTCTTTGGCGTGACGCGCGGCGTGTTGCGCGACGGCGCGCCGGGTGTTCGCTACCTGGAAGCGGAAATGCCGCTCGAACCCTTTGGCGAGCGCATCACCGACCGGCTGGTGCACTGGGCGCAGGTCGCGCCCGAACGCACGCTCGTTGCGCGCCGTGAACGACTGACCGACGGCAGCACCGGCGACTGGCTGCGCGTGAGCTACGCGCAGGCGCTCGAGCAGGCGCGGCGCATCGGGCAGGCACTGCTCGACCGCGGCCTGAACGCCGAAAGGCCCGTCGCCATCCTCAGCGAGAACAGCATCGAGCATGCGCTGATGGTGCTCGGCTGTCTCTACGCGGGCGTGCCGCATTGCTCGGTCTCGCCGCCCTATTCGACCGTGAGCCAGGACTACGAGAAACTGCGCCACGTGCTGTCCACGCTCACGCCCGGACTGGTGATGGCCAGCGATGCGGCGCGCTATGGCCGTGCGATTGCGCAGGCCGTTCCCGCCGACATCGAAGTGGTGCTCGCGGAAGGCGCCATCGAAGGCCGCCGCACCACACCCTTGTCGCAATTGCTGGACACCGAACCCACGCCCGCCGTCGATGCCGCAATGCGGGCCACCGGCCCGGACACGATCACCAAGTTTCTCTTCACCTCGGGCTCGACCAAGCTGCCCAAGGCCGTGATGAACACGCATCGCATGTGGTGCGCCAACCAGCAACAGTTGCGCCAGTCGATTCCCGCGCTCACGGACGAACCGCCGGTGCTGGTCGACTGGCTGCCGTGGAACCACACCTTTGGCGGCAACCACAACGTCGGCATCGTGCTGAATAACGGCGGCACGCTGTACATCGACGACGGAAAGCCCACGCCCGCCGGCATCGGCGAAACGCTGCGGAACCTGCGCGAGATCGCGCCGACGGCTTACTTCAACGTGCCGACGGGTTTCGAAGCCATTGCCAACGCGATGGAAACCGACGCGCTGCTGCGCAAGACCCTGCTGTCGCGCGTGAAGATGTTCTTCTACGCGGGCGCCGCCCTGCCGCAGCCGGTGTGGGACAGCCTGCATCGCACGCAGGAGGCCGAGATCGGCGAACGCATCGTCATGGGCACAGGCCTGGGCATGACCGAGTCGGGCCCTTTCGCGCTCTACATTTCGAGCCCGCAGGTGACCTCGGGCGACCTCGGGCTGCCCACGCCCGGCTTGCAGATCAAGCTGGTCGATGTCGATGGCAAGACGGAGGTGCGCTATCGCGGCCCGAACGTCACGCCAGGCTACTGGCGCGCACCGGAAGCCACCGCCGAGGCCTTCGACGAGGAAGGCTTTTTTTGCACCGGCGACGCCGTGGCGTGGATCGACCCGAAGGACATCCATCGCGGCCTGCGCTTCGACGGACGCATTGCGGAAGACTTCAAGCTGGCGACCGGCACCTTCGTGAGCGTCGGCCCGCTGCGCGCCAAGGTCATCGCAGCCGGCGCGCCCTATGTGCAGGACGCGGTGCTCACCGGCATCAACCTGAAGGAAGTGGGCGCGCTGATCTTTCCGACGCAAGCCGTTCGCAGGCTCGCAGGATTGCCGGCGGATGCACCGCTGCAAAGCGTGCTCGAAAGCGATGCCGTGCAAGCGCACTTCCAGAAAGTGCTCGACGAACTCGCGGCATCCGCGACGGGCAGCGCCAGCCGCATTGCGCGCGCGCACCTGATGCACACACCGCCATCCATCGACAAGGGCGAAGTCACCGACAAGGGCTCCATCAACCAGCGCGCCGTGCTCAAGCACCGCGCCGAAATGGTCGATGCGCTGCACGCGGGAACACTGCCCTTCACCCTTCAACCGCGCACGCAGGGACAGCCATGAGCATCGACAGGATCAAGACCATCCGTCACTACCTGAAATGCCTGCACGACACCGACGTGCCCGGTCTCGTCGCCACGTTCGAGCCTGACGGCATCGTCAAGTCGCCCTTCCTCGGCTCGATGGTGGCGAGCGAATTCTTTCCGCGGCTGGCTGGTGCCTCATCGCAAAGTGTGATCACGCCCATCGACCTGTTCGAAAGCGTGGAGCCCGGTGGCGGCATCGAGCGGGTGGCCGCGTATTTCCGCTACGACTGGACCTTGAAAGATGGCAAGGTCGTGACCTTCACCTGCGTGGACGTGTTCGAGTTCAGGCCCGGCAGCGATCGCATCGCCAGCATGACCATCGTCTACGACACGCACCCCCTGCGCGAAGAAGTGGGCGACAAGTACGCCTGAGCAACAGCAACCCCAACAGCATCCCGACGATTCACGGAGACAGCATATGAAGATCGAAGGACAAGCCGCCCTCGTCACCGGCGGCGCATCGGGCCTCGGCGAAGCCACCGCACGCGAACTGGCGCGCCTGGGCGCGAAGGTCGCGGTGCTCGACCGCAATGCCGAACTGGCGGAAAAGGTCGCGGCAGAAATCGGCGGCATCGCCTGCCCGTGCGACATCACCAACACCGACAGCCTGAGCGCCGCGCTCGACAAGGCGACGGCCGCGCACGGCACCGCGCGCATCCTGATGAACATCGCCGGCATCGGCTCGGCCAAGCGCGTCGTCGCCAAGGACGGCACACCGGCGCCGCTGGAAGACTTCGTGCGTGTCGTCACCGTGAACCTGATCGGCGCCTACAACGCGAGCCGGCTCTTTGCCGCGGCTTGCGCCAAGCTCGAACCCAACGAAGGCGGTGAGCGCGGCGTGATGATGTTCACCGCATCGATCGCCGCCATGGACGGACAGGTCGGCCAGCAGGCCTACAGCGCATCCAAGGGCGGCCTGGTCGGCATGACGCTGCCAATGGCACGCGATCTGGCGCAGCACGGCATTCGCGTGTGCACCATCGCGCCGGGCCTGTTCGCCACGCCGCTCTTGATGGAGTTGCCCGAGCCGATCCAGCAATCGCTTGCCGCGTCCATTCCCTTCCCGCCGCGTTTGGGCAAGCCTTCGGAGTTTGCCGAACTGGCCTGCCACATCGTGACCAACGGCCACCTCAACGGCGAAGTGATCCGACTCGACGGCGCACTGCGCATGGCGCCGCGCTGAAGCCTTTCCCCCGTGCCTTTCCAACAATTCCGAGGAGACAAGTGATGAAGTTCCAGAAGACGATTCTTGCGACCCTGTTCTCGTTCGCGCTGATGGCGGCTGCCCATGCCGACCTCACCGTCGGCGTCGTGCAGCCGCTGACGGGCCCCGCCTCGGGCCTGGGCATCCCGGTCAAGAACGCCATCATGATCTGGCCCAAGACCATCGCCGGGCAGAACGTCAAGCTCATCGTGCTGGACGACGCCAGCGACCCGACCGCCGGGGTCAAGGCCACGCAACGCCTGGTCACCGACGACAAGGTCGACGTCATCGTGGGATCTTCTGCAACGCCCGTGGCCATTCCGATGGCCGACGTGACGGCCGAAGCGCAAACGCCGCAACTCTCGACCTCTCCGGCAGGCCTTCCGCCGGGCAAGGACAAGTGGTTCTTCCGCCTGCCGCAATCCAATGGCGTGATGGCCTATGCCGTGGCGGGGCAAATGAAGAAGCAAGGCGTGAAGACGATCGGCTTCCTCGGCTACACCGATGCCTATGGCGAGCTGTGGCTCAAGGCCATGAACGAAGAGGCGGCGAAGAACGGCATGAAGATCGTCGGTGTCGAGCGCTTTGCGCGCGCCGACACCAGCGTGACGGCGCAGGCGCTCAAGCTGACCTCGGCCAACCCGGACGCGATCCTGATCGTGGCATCGGGCAGCGGCGCAGGCATGCCGCAAAAAGCCATCATGGAACGCGGCTACAAGGGCAAGGTCTATCAAACGCATGCGGCTGCGACGCCTGACCTGATGCGCACCGCCGGCAAGGACGCCGATGGCGCCTTCGTCGTGTCCGGCCCCGCCATGCTCGGCACGCAGCTGCCGGACAGCAACCCGTCCAAGAAGTCGGCCCTGGCATTCGTCGAAGGCTACGAGAAGGCCTACGGCCCGGGTTCGCGCAACCAGTTCGCCGGCCACGGCACGGACGCGCTCACGGTGCTCGAAAAGGCCGTGCCGATCGCGCTCAAGAAGGCGCAACCGGGCACGCCGGAGTTCCGCGCCGCGTTGCGCGACGCCTTCGAAACGATGGGCCGCACCGTGCTCGCGCATGGCGTGCTCGACTGGACGGCGCAAGACCACTGGGGCTACACCAACGAAACCGGCGTGATGATGCAAGTGGTGAACGGCGAATTCAAGGTAATCCAGTAAGCCCCATCTCCACGAGACCGCCCTGTCATGGACTTCTCGATCGCCAGCATCCTGATGCTGGACGGCCTCACCAACGGCGCGATCTACGCACTGCTCGGCATGTGCATCGTGCTGGTGTTCACGGTGACGCGCGTCATCTTCATTCCGCAGGGCGAGTTCGTGGCGTACGGCGCGCTCACGCTGGCGATCTTCCAGACGGGCAAGGTGCCGGGGACCGTGTGGCTGCTGTTGATCCTGGCGGGCGTCGCGGCGTTGATGGAGTTCGTCACCATCTGGCGCCATCGCGAAAGCGTCGTGGCCGGCGCGAAAGCGGCGCTGCGCATGTTCATCGTGCCCGCCGTCATCGCGGCCGTGTCGGCCTGGGCGGCGCCGCGCGCCTTTCCGGTGGCGGTGCAGGCCTTGTTGACGGTGTGCATCGTGAGCGCCTTCGGCCCACTCGTGTACCGCGTGGCCTATCAATCGCTGGCGGGTGCCAGCACGCTGGTGCTGCTCATCGTGTCGGTGGGCGTGCACTTTGCGATGACCGGTCTCGGTCTGCTCTTCTTCGGCGCTGAAGGGTTTCGCAACGCTCCCTTCTGGGACGTGCGGATTCCGTTCGGGCCGCTCAACATCAGCGGGCAGGCGCTGATCATCTTCGGCATGTCGGCGGCACTCATCGTGATGCTGTGGCTCTTCTTCGAGCGCACCTTGTATGGCAAGGCACTGCGCGCAACGGCGGTCAACCGGCTCGGAGCGAGGCTCGTGGGCATCTCGACGCAGAACGCGGGTCAGCTCACCTTCGGATTGGCGGCTTTGATCGGCGCACTGTCTGGTCTGCTGATCGGGCCGACCACCACGATCTTCTATGACTCAGGCTTCCTCATCGGGCTCAAGGGCTTCGTGGCGGGTGTGATTGCCGGGTTGGCGAGCTATCCGGGTGCGCTCATCGGTGCGCTGTCGGTTGGCGTCATCGAGGCCTTCGGCTCGTTCTGGGCGAGCGCGTTCAAGGAAGTGATCGTGTTCACCATCATCCTGCCGGTGCTGTTGTGGCGCTCGCTCGCCAGCGGCCATTCGGACGAGGAGCATTGAATGAGCGCCATCGTTTCGGCTCCCGTGCCCGCAGCATCCAACGGCAGCACCGTACGCAAGTGGGGGCCGCTCGCCCTCATCGCAGTGCTGATCGCACTGCCACTGCTGCCGGTCCCGGACTTCTGGATCATCCAGCTCAACTACATCGGCCTGTATGCATTGCCGGTGCTCGGCCTCGTGCTGCTCACCGGCGTGGCGGGGCTTACCTCCTTTGGGCAGGCGGCGTTCGTGGGCATTGGCGCGTACACGACGGCCTACCTCACGGTGAACACGGGGCTCTCGCCGTGGCTCACGCTCTTCATCGGGTTGGCCATCACGGGCGTGAGCGCGGCAGTGATCGGCACCATCACGCTGCGCATGTCGGGCCACTACCTGCCGCTGGCAACCATTGCGTGGGCGCTCTCGCTCTACTACCTGATGGGCAACCTCGACGCGCTGGGCAAGTACGACGGCATCCTGGGCGTCAAGGGCCTGTCGATCTTCGGCTTTGAAATCGGACAGCGGCGCGTGTTCTACGGCCTGGTGTGGACCTTCGTGCTCGCTGCTTCGTTTGCGGTGATCCGGCTGCTGGATTCGCGCAGCGGCCGCGCCATTCGCGCACTGGCAGGCGGCAAGCTCATGGCCGAGGCCATGGGCGTGAACACGCTTCGCCACAAGGTCGGCATCTTCGTGCTGGCGGCCATGCTGGCTTCCGTCTCGGGCTGGCTGTTTGCGCACTTCCAGCGCACGGTCAACCCTTCGCCCTTCGGCCTCAAGATGGGCATCGAATACCTGTTCATGGCGGTGCTCGGCGGTGCGGCGCATGTGTGGGGTGCTGTGGCCGGATCGGGCATCGTCAAGATCCTGGAAGACCAGCTGCAAGTGCTGCTTCCCAAGCTGATCGGCACCAGCGGCAGCTACGAAGTGATCGTCTTCGGCATCATGATCGTGCTGGTGCTCAAGTACCTGCCGGACGGCCTGTGGTCCTTCATCGACAGGCGCCTGCCGCGTTCGCAGCGCGCCGTCGACTGGCACGCGTCAGCACCCTTGCCCACGCGCGCCAAGCCCGCGGCCGGCGAGGTGGTGCTCGACGTGCAGGCGGTTCGCAAGACCTTCGGCGGACTGGTGGCGGTGAACGACATCAGCTTCCAGACGCGCGCCGGGCAGATCGTGGGGCTCATCGGCCCGAACGGTGCTGGCAAGTCGACCACCTTCAACCTCATCACCGGCGTGCTCACGCTGTCGGGTGGCGCCGTGCGCTTTCGGGGCGACCGGGTTGACGGCATGGCATCGCGGCACATCGCTGAGCGCGGCATGTCGCGCACCTTCCAGCACGTCAAGCTCGTGCCGGACATGACGGTGCTGGAGAACGCGGCGCTGGGCGCGCATCTTCGCGGGCGCAAGGGTGCGCTGTCGGCCATGGCGCGCATCGACCGTGCGGAAGAGCGCCAGTTGTTTCGCGAAGCCGAACGCCAACTGGTGCGCGTCGGCATGGGCGAGTTGCTGCACGAACAGGCCGGCAATCTCGCCATGGGACAACAGCGACTGCTGGAAATCGCCCGTGCGCTCTGCGCCGATCCGGCCTTGCTGCTGCTGGACGAACCGGCCGCCGGCTTGCGCCACAAGGAAAAGCAGGCGCTTGCCGATGTGCTGCGCAGCCTGCGCGGCGAAGGCATGAGCATCCTGCTGGTGGAACACGACATGGGACTGGTGATGGACGTCTGCGACCACATCGTGGTGATGGAGTTCGGCACGCACCTCATGGAAGGCACGCCAGCTGAGGTGCAACGAAGCGACAAGGTGCGCGCCGCGTACCTGGGCACCGAACATTGAGAGCGCACCCAGCATGACCACTCCCCTCCTCCGGATCCGCGACCTGCACGCCGGCTACGGCCGCGCCGAGGTGCTGCATGGCATCGATCTCGAAGCGGCCGAGGGCAGCGTGATCACCGTCATCGGGCCCAACGGCGCAGGCAAGTCGACCCTTCTCAACGCGCTGATGGGCGTGCTGCCGTCCAAGGGGGCCATCGAATACCGGGGCAAGCCGATCGGCGGTCTCTCGCTGGAGGAACGCGTGATGCTCGGCATTTCGCTCGTTCCCGAAAAGCGCGAGCTCTTCGGCACCATGCCGGTGGAAGACAACCTCGTGCTGGGCGCCTTCCGCCAGGTGCGACTGCGCAACCCGAAGTGGCGCGAGCAGCTCGACGCGGTGTATGCGCTTTTTCCGCGCCTGAAGGAGCGCCGCGTGCAACAGGCCGGCACCTTGTCGGGTGGCGAGCGGCAAATGCTGGCAGTCGGCCGCGCGCTGATGTCGCGCCCATCGCTCCTCATGCTCGACGAACCCAGTCTCGGCTTGGCGCCGCTGGTGGTGCAGGAGATCTTCCGCACCGTGAGCGCCTTGCGCGCCACCGGCGTCACCATCCTGCTCGTGGAGCAGAACGCGCGCGCTGCACTGGAAGTGGCCGATCACGGCTACGTGCTGGAGATGGGCAGCGTGAGCCTGCAGGGCGAAGCCAGGCAGCTCGCAGGCGATTCGCGCGTGATCGACACCTACCTCGGCGCCGCACGCGCCGCCGCCTGAGCGAAGCATCTTTTGACTGGCCAGGAGACACGATGAGATTGCCCTTCCGCGGCGCCCTGCCCGCCTTGATGCTGACGGCTGCCGCCGCGGCTACCCTTGCCGCCTGCGGCAGCATGGGCCGTTCGGCCGCAGAGCTTCCACGCCTTGCCGCCGCGAAGCCCGGCACGCTTCAGGCATGCACCGATCTCGCGGCGCGCGCAGCCCTGCCCGGCACGGTCTACACCAAGCTGAGCGCAGAGCCGGCCGGCACCATCACGGTCGGCACGCTTGCCATGGCGGCGCCGGCGCACTGCCTGGTGCAGGGCAAGGTGAACGAACGCGTGAGTCCGGTCGACGGGGCCACCTACGCCATCGGCTTCGAGATGCGCTTGCCGGTGCAATGGAACGGGCGTTTCTTCTACCAGGCCAATGGTGGCCTCGACGGCGCGGTCGTGCCGGCCGTCGGCGGCGTTGGCGGTGGCGCGCCAAGAAGCAGTGCGCTGGAGATGGGCTTTGCCGTGATCAGCTCCGACGCAGGCCACACCGGCGCGCAGAACCCGCGCTTCGGCGTCGACCCGCAAGCGCGCCTGGACTACGGCTACAACGCTGTTGCGCAACTCACGCCGATGGCGAAAAACCTCATCGCCAAGGCCTATGGCCGCGGCCCCGATCGCTCCTATTTCGGCGGCTGCTCCAACGGTGGCCGCCACGCCATGGTGACTGCCGCGCGTCTGCCGCAGCAGTACGACGGCATCATCGTGGGCGACCCTGGCTTCAACCTGCCGAAGGCGGCCATCGGCGAAATGTACGGCGTGCAGCAACTGGCCACGGTCGCGACAACAAAGACACCGGCCGGGCTGCCCGACGTGCAAAGCGCCTTCACGTCGGCTGAACTCAAGTTGCTCGCAGACGGGGTGCTCGCGAAATGCGATGCACTGGACGGATTGGCCGACGGCATCGTGTCCGACGTCAAGTCATGCCAGGCGCGCTTTGACCTCGCCACCGCGGTGCCGACCTGCACGGGCGCACGCGACGGCAGTTGCTTGAGTGCTGCGCAGAAGACCGCGTTGTCCAGGCTCTTTGCAGGCCCGCGCAACAGCAGCGGCGCCGCGCTCTACAGCACCTTCCCCTTCGACGCCGGCATCAACGGTGCCAACTGGCGCCAATGGAAGTTCATCAACGCGCAGACGCTCGACCCGGCAGCCAGCGCCTTCGTGTTCTCCTCGCCTCCGCTGGCCGATCGGCCCGGTGGCCTGGCGTACGCACTGGGCTTCGATCTCGACAAGGATGCGCCCCGCATCTTCGCCACCAGCGGCGTGTATTCGGAATCCGCGATGTCCTTCATGACGCCGCCCAACCCCACCAGGCTCGAAGCACTGCGCGACCGTGGCGCCAAGATGATGGTCTATCACGGCACCAGTGATCCGGTCTTCTCTTCCGACGACACGGCCGCGTGGTACGAAGGACTCCAGGCCGCCAACGGCGGACAGGCCGACGCCTTCGCGCGCTACTTTCCGGTGCCGGGCATGAACCACTGCTCGGGCGGCCCGGCCACCGACCAATTCGACATGCTCAGTGCGCTCGTCGATTGGGTCGAAGCGGGCAAGGCCCCGGAATCGGTCGTCGCCCAAAGCCGCGGCGCCGGCGCCAAGGTGGCGAACGCTGAAGTGCCGGCCAACTGGGCCGCCGACCGCACCCGCCCCCTGTGCCCCTATCCGCGCGTGGCCGTCTATGGAGGCGGCGACGCCGAGAAGGCCGGCAGCTTTGCCTGCAAGACCGCCAAAGGCTCCTGACGATGGACTACCAGCCGCGCCCCGAGGACGTCCACTTTCTGCTGCACGACGTCCTGTCCGCCACGCCGACGCTTCGCGGGCTCGCGCCCTTCGCGGAAGTCGACGACGCGCTGATGACGCAAGTGCTGGATGAAGCCGGCAGATTCATTGGCGAAGTCATCGCGCCGCTCAACCGCATCGGCGATGAAAGCGGCGCCCGCTTCGAATCCGGGGCGGTGCGCATGCCACCGGGCTTTCGCGAAGCCTACGGGGCTTTCGTGCGGGCCGGTTGGCCGGCGCTGGCAGCGCCGCCCGAAGATGGCGGACAAGGCCTGCCCGCCGTGCTCCAGTGCGTGTTCTACGAATGGCTCAGCGCCGCGAACCATGGCTTCACCATGGCGCCCGCATTGCTGCACGGCGCGTACGAATGCATCAAGCACCACGGAAGCGACGCGCTGCGCGAACGCTACCTCGGCAAGCTCGCCACCGGCGAGTGGCTCGCAACCATGTGCCTGACCGAAGCGCACGCAGGCAGCGACCTGGGCCAGGTGCGAACGCGCGCGGTGCCGCAGCCCGACGGGAGCTTGCGCGTATCGGGCGAAAAGATCTTCATCTCCGGTGGCGAGCACGACCTGACGGACAACATCGTCCACCTCGTCCTGGCGCGCCAGCCCGATGCGCCGGCGGGCCCCAAGGGGCTGTCGCTCGTGCTCGTGCCCAAGTTCCTGGCCGATGGCACGCGCAACGGCGCGCAGTGCGAGCGCATCGAGGAAAAGATGGGCATTCACGCCAGCCCCACCTGCGTCATGCGCTTCGACGCGGCCACCGGCTGGCTCATCGGCGAGCCCGGTCGCGGCCTCAACGCGATGTTCGTGATGATGAACGCGGCGCGCCTGCTCGTCGGCCTGCAAGGCATCGGCCTGCTCGATGCGGCATGGCAAAAAGCACATGCCTACGCGCACGAGCGCCGCCAGATGCGCGCGCCCGTGCCGCCGGCATCGCGTAGCAAGAACGACGCGGCCGACCTGATCGTGGAGCACCCCGCCATCCGCCGCATCCTCGACACGCAACGCGCGTGGATCGACGGCGCACGCCTGGTCGCCTACCGCACCGCATTGATGCTCGATGTCGCGAAACACAGCGGCGATGCAAAGACACGCGAGCGCGCGCAGCGCTGGTGCAGCTTCATCACTCCGGTGCTCAAGTCCGCCTGCAGCCAGCAGGGCTTTGCCGGCGCCAGCGACTGCCTGCAGGTCTTCGGCGGACACGGCTATGTGCGCGAATGGGGCATCGAGCAGGTGCTGCGGGATGCGCGCATCGCCATGATCTACGAGGGCACCAACGAGATCCAGGCCATCGACCTGCTCGTGCGAAAGGTGCTGCCCGACGCCGGCGCCGCCTTCGCCGCCACCCTCCTCGAGCTGCGCGACGAACTCGACGCGTCACGCGACGTCGATGCCGACGTGCAGCGCCGCATGGCGCAGTTGCGCTACCTGAGCACATCGATCGCCATGGCCACGCACGCCAGTCCCGCGCTGGCGCATGAAGTGGCGGACGACTACCTGCGTGTCGTCATGCTGGTACTGCTCGCGTGGGCATGGGCCCGCATCGACACCGTGGCGCCGGCAGGCGATGCACGCTGGCGTGCGCCGTCTGAGGCATTTCGGCGTTGGGTTTTGCCAGAATTCGACATGCGGCTGGGAATGATCAAGCGCGCCTGCGAAGAGGCCGCGAATGCGAAGTCCCAAGCCCCGGAGTGAAAGGTCTTCGAACCGCAACGAGCTTGCAGCATGCGTGAATCCAAAAAATCAACCAACGCCAGCACGCCCCCCGCAAGTGGCGGCAAAGGCGAGGCACTGGACAACGGCTTTCTTGAAACGCTGGTCGGCTACAACGCCCGGCGCGGATGGTCCGTGATCAGCGGCATCTTTGCAGAGCGCATGGCGCCCTACGGCCTGAAGCAGGTCGACTTCTCGGTGCTGTGCCTGCTGGCCCACAACCCCGGCGCCACGTCGCGCCAGCTGTGCGCCACGCTCGACATTCTTCCGCCCAACCTCGTGAGCCTCATTGCCGCGCTGGACAGCCGCGGCCTCATCGAGCGCCGCGCCCATCCACGCGATGGTCGCGCCGTCGGCCTGCACCTGACGCCCGCGGGCGAAAAGCTGACGCGCGAAGCCGAGCAGGCGGTGACACAACTCGAGATGGACGCCAGCGCCAAACTCACTGCACGCGAACGGGAAACATTAATTCGCCTTCTTCAAAAACTATATCTTTAGCCAATTAGTGCACAGACCCTGGCCGATCTGCATACCAATGGCTGATTGACGAATCAAAGCCGGGTTTCCTACAGTGGGCAGATGATTCATCACTATCAAGGCGTGCGCGATCGGGACGAATACGTCTCGCGCTTTGGTATCGATTCCGTGCCCCTCTTGCCAACGCCGGCGTCGATCTGGCCACGGCAAACAGGAACTTTCGTTCGACGTCCTCGCGCGGACCACCCCGGCAGCAGCGGCAGCTTGTCGCAGTACGAGGCGAGCACCGGGCGATGGGGCTTGATCCCCTTGTTCTCGAAGGACGGCGAAGACCCCTTGTTCGAAGCGCAGGCGGAAACCGCGTTCGAGGAACGCAACTTCTACCAGCCGTGGAAACGCGGCCACCGTTGCGTCGTGCTGGCTGAAGCCATCTTCGAGACCGATTCCGCCACGGGAGCCGTGATTCGCCATTCACGCGCCGACGGCAAGGCGCTGGCCATGGCGGGCTTGTGGAATGGATGGCGCTCGCCGCAAGGCCAGTGCGTGGAGAGCTTCGCCATCCTCACGGTCCATGCCGATCAGGACGATGCGCCCGAGCGGCGCATGGTGGCCCTGCTGCATGACGCGTGGCTGGACGACTGGCTCAATTGCCCGGTGGAGGAAACCTCGGCCTTCCTGCGGCCCTTCGAAGACACCGAACTCGTCAGCAGCGAGGCCGAGCCCGCACACGAGCGCTGAAATTCAGGCTTCGCGCACGTCGGCCACCGGCTTGCTGCCGAAATCCTCCCGGTCCAGCCAGGCCAGCACCTTTTTCGCCGCAGTCTCCGGCGAATCCAATAGACCCTCGGACTTCAAGCGCTCGAAACGTCCGCGATCCGGAAAGCTGGCTGGATCGCCGCCACGCAGTTGCGCCTGCATGTCGGTGTCGATGACACCCGGCGCCAGCGACACGATGCGCGCGCCGCCCGGCAGTTGCGCCTCTTCCAGCGCCACCGCGCGCGAGAAGTGATCCATGCCCGCCTTGGCCGCGCAATACGGCGACTGGCTGGCCATGGCACTGCGGCCAAGGCCTGATGAGATGTTGAGCACCTTGCGCGGCACGCCCCACAAACGCGTGGCCTTCAGGAAGGCGCTGCTCAGCAGCAGCGGCGCTTCGAGCCCCACACGAAGCGCGCGCAGCAGGTCGTCCGCACTCGCATCCGACAGCGGCGCCGGCCGCGCGATGACGCCCGCGTTGTTGATGAGCGTGGCGCTGGCGTAGCGCCCTTCCTGCGCGGCCTCCAGCCAGGACCCGAGGCGCGCCGCGGCCGATGCCGCATCCGACAGGTCTTGTTGCCACTGGTCGATCGTGGTGCCGGACGGCGGCGTGCTCGCCGCCAGCGACGGATCGCTGTGCCGCGAAATGCAGACGAGCGCGTGGTCCGTGCGACGCAACAGTTGCTCGGCCATGGCGCGGCCCATGCCACGCGAGGCGCCGGTGAGGATGACAAGGTGCGATGCGGTCATGTGAATTCGTGAATGGCGTGAATGGCATTTGAGGGTTGGGAGAGCATTTTGACGGCTGGTCACCATCCCCCTTCAAGACGGTCCAGACCGGAAATCAAGTCGGCTCATTGTCAACGTCGAGCCCGGCCTTGGCGAAGCTTTCGATGCTCCCGCGCGACGAAGTCTTGAGGCATTGTGTCCTGCGCAAATCTTGGCATTGGAAGGGCGCAGACGCGTGATAACGTCGCGCGCCTGCAGGCGGGATAGCCCGCTTTCAGTACTTCAAATAAACAGGGAGACAGGGATGGCACAAAGCCAATACACGGCGCGCAAAAGCGTGGCCGACATCGTTGCGGGCGGGGAGGGCAGCCACACGCTGCCCAAATCGCTCGGCGCTTTCAGCATCACAGCAATCGGAGTGGGGGCCATCATCGGCGCCGGCATTTTCGTCCTGACCGGCACCGCGGCCGCGCAGTACGCAGGGCCCGGCATCATGTTGTCCTTCATCCTGGCCGGGTTCGCCTGCGCCTTCGTGGGTCTTTGCTACGCCGAACTGGCGGCGCTGATTCCCGTCAGCGGAAGTTCCTACACCTACACCTACGCCACCCTGGGCGAACTCGCCGCCTGGATCATCGGCTGGGACCTGGTGCTCGAATACGCCATGGGAGCGGCCACGGTGGCGGTCGGCTGGTCGGGCTACCTCGGCAGCCTGCTGGGGCAGTTCGGCATTCACTTGCCGCCCGCGCTCATGCATTCGCCGGGCACCGTCACCTTGAAGGATGGCTCGACGATCACAGCATTGTTCAACCTGCCGGCGGCGCTCATCATCATGGCGCTGACATTCCTGCTGATCCGCGGCACCAAGGAATCGGCCAGCCTGAACAACTTGATGGTGGCTGTGAAGCTCATCGTCGTGGTGGCTTCGGCTTTGGCTACATCAACCAGGACAACTGGTCGCCGCTCATCCCCGAGAACACGGGCGAGTTCGGTCACTTCGGCTGGAGCGGCGTGCTGCGCGGCTCGTCGGTGGTGTTCTTCGCGTTCATCGGCTTCGACGCCGTGTCGACCGCGGCGCAGGAAGCCAAGAATCCGCAACGCGACATGCCCATCGGCATTCTCGGATCGCTGATCATCTGCACGGCGCTTTACGTGGCCGTGGCTGCCGTGCTCACCGGCCTGGTGCCCTTCGCCAAGCTGAACGTGCCGGACCCGATCGCGCTGGGCGTGGACGTCATCGGCAAGCCCTGGCTGTCGCTGCTCATCAAGTTCGGTGCACTCGCCGGCCTGACCACCGTGATCCTGGTGCTGCTGTACGGCCAGAGCCGCATCTTCTACACGATCGCCAATGACGGCCTGCTGCCCAAGTTCTTCTCGACGCTGCACCCCAAGCACGGCACGCCGCACATGAGCCAGATCTTCATCGGCATCGTCTGCGCCATCGTGGCCGGCCTGGTGCCGATCCACATCCTTGGCGAAATGGTGAGCATCGGCACGCTGTTCGCGTTCATCCTGGTGTGCGGCGCGGTGATCTACCTGCGCAAGAGCGAAAAGAACACCTTCCGTCCGTTCCGCGTTCCGGGCGTGCCGTTCATCCCGGTGCTGGGCATCCTGTTCTGCCTGGTGCTGATGAGCGCGCTGCCGGGCGACACCTGGCTTCGTCTGGTCGTGTGGCTCGCCATCGGCCTGGCCATCTACTTTGGCTACGGCCAGCACCACTCGGTGCAACGCGCGAGGGTGCTGGCCAGGCAGGGCAAGCGCTGATCGGCGGACGCAGCCGCGCCTTCAGGACGGAGGCGCGTGAGCGTCAACCCGGAACGACAAAAGCGCCGCGAGGCGCTTTTGTCGTTTCAGGGAGCGGGGAAAAAACTCAGACGCGCTCGAGGATCACCGCGATGCCCTGCCCCACGCCAATGCACATGGTGCAAAGCGCGTAGCGGCCACCGCTCTTGTGCAGTTGGTTCACCGCCGTCGTGGCCAGGCGGGCGCCGCTGGCGCCCAGCGGATGGCCCAACGCAATCGCGCCGCCGTTGATGTTGACCCGCGCATCGTCGTCCTTCAGGCCGAGCAGGCGCAGCACGGCGAGGCCCTGCGCTGCAAAGGCTTCGTTGAGTTCGATCACGTCGATCTGGTCGAGCTTGAGGCCCGTCAGCGCCAGCACCTTTTGCGTGGCTGGCGCCGGGCCGATGCCCATCACGCGCGGAGGAACACCTGCCGTGGCCATGCCGACGATGCGCGCGCGCGGCGTCAGGCCCTGCTTCGCCGCCATCGCTTCGCTCGCCAGCAGCAGCGCCACGGCGCCGTCATTCACGCCGCTGGCATTGCCGGCCGTGACGGTGCCGTCAGGCCGAACGACGCCCTTGAGCTTGGCCAGCGCTTCCATGCTGGTTTCGCGCGGATGCTCGTCCTTGTTGACGATGACCGCGTCGCCCTTTTTCTGCGGCACGCTCACGGGCACGATCTCGGCGTCGAAGAAGCCGGACTTCTGCGACGCGACGGCACGCTGTTGCGACGCGAGCGCCATGCGGTCTTGCGCTTCGCGCTCGATCTTGTAGTCGGTCGCGACGTTCTCCGCCGTCTCGGGCATCGAGTCGACGCCGTATTGCGCTTTCATGAGCTTGTTGACGAAGCGCCAGCCGATGGTCGTGTCATACACCGCGTTGGCGCGGCTGAAGGCGCTTTCGGCCTTGGGCATGACAAAGGGCGCGCGGCTCATGCTTTCCACGCCGCCCGCGATCATCATCCCGGCCTCACCGGCCTTGATGGCGCGAGCAGCGGTGCCCAGCGCATCCAGGCCCGAACCGCACAGTCGGTTGATGGTGCCGCCCGGCAATTCCTGCGGCAGGCCTGCCAGCAGCAAGGACATGCGCGCCACGTTGCGGTTGTCTTCGCCGGCCTGGTTGGCGCAGCCGTAGAGCACGTCGCTCACCGCTTGCCAATCGACATTCTTGTTGCGCTCCATGAGCGCCCGCAGCGGCACTGCGCCGAGGTCGTCCGCGCGAACACTGGACAGCGCGCCGCCGTAGCGGCCGAAGGGGGTGCGGATGGCGTCGCAGATAAAGGCTTCGTTGATCATGTCAATGTCTCTTCGTCGTGATGAATGCGGATTTTCAGGCAGCGATCGGCAGGCCGACCAGCTTTTCCAATTCTGCGTGCGTCAGGCCTTCCACCATGTCGATGAGCTTCAGCCCCTTGGGGGTGCATTCGAGCGTGGCGATGTCCGAATACACGCGCTTGACGCAGCCGATGCCCGTGAGCGGATAGGTGCACGATTCGACCAGCTTGCTCTCGCCCTTCTTGGTCAGCAGGTCCATCATGACCCAAGTCTGCTTGGCGCCGATGGCCAGGTCCATGGCACCGCCGACGGCGGGAATGGCGTCCTTTTCGCCCGTGTGCCAGTTGGCCAGGTCGCCGGTGGCCGACACCTGGAAGGCGCCCAGCACACAGATATCCAGATGACCGCCGCGCATCATCGCGAAGCTGTCGGCGTGGTGGAAGTAGGCGCCGCCCGGCAACAGCGTGACGGGCTGCTTGCCGGCGTTGATGAGGTCGTAGTCTTCTTGGCCTTCAGCGGGCGCGGCGCCCATGCCGAGGATGCCGTTCTCGCTGTGCAGGATGACTTCGCGGCCCGCGGGCAGGTGGTTGGCGACCAGCGTCGGCTGGCCAATGCCGAGGTTGACGACTGCCCCGTCGAAGATGTCCTGGGCGACGCGCTTGGCGAGTTGTTCCTTGGTGCGGCGTTGGTAAGTCATCATGCTGCCTTCTTGAAGCCGCCGGCTTGCGTGGCGACGCGTTCGATTTTCACAACCTTGTGCACGAAGATGCCGGGCGTCACGATGGCTTCGGGGTCCAGCGTGCCGAGTTCGGCAATCTCGTGAACCGTCGCAATGGTCTTCTTCGACGCCATCGCCATCACCGGACCGAAGTTGCGCGCCGCCTTGCGATAGAGCAGGTTGCCCCAGCGGTCGCCCGTCTCGGCCTTGATGAGTGCCACGTCGCCGTGGATCGGGAATTCGAGCACGTACTTCTTGCCGTTGATCTCGCGCACTTCGCGGTCGCCCGAGAGTTGCGTGCCGAAGCCCGTCGGGCAGAAAAAGGCGCCGATGCCCGCGCCTGCTGCGCGAATGCGCTCGGCCAGGTTGCCTTGTGGCACCAGTTCCAGCTCCAGCTTGCCGCTGCGATACAACTCGTCGAACACGTAGCTGTCCGCCTGCCGCGGAAAGCTGCAGATGATCTTGCGAACGCGGCCCGCTTTGAGCAGCGCTGCCAGTCCGACGTCGCCATTGCCGGCGTTGTTGTTGACGACGGTCAGGTCCCTGGCGCCCTGCGCGATCAGGCCGTCGATCAGTTCATTGGGAATGCCGGCGGTGCCGAAGCCGCCGATCAGGACGGTGGCACCGTCCTGGATGCCTGCCATGGCATCGGCGACCGAGCTGGCGATCTTGTCGATCATCTGGATCTGTCTCCTGAGGTTGGGAATTTGTTCGCATACAGAACATTTGTTCGTATAATGAATTCTAGAGGAATCGAAACGCCATGACAACCACTGCGACACAAACCGATACACCACGTCCGGGCGACAGCTACGTGCAGTCCTTCGCGCGGGGGCTGGAGGTCATTCGCTCCTTCAGCGCGAAGGCGCCTCGCCAGACGCTGTCGGAAGTGGCCGCCGCCAGCGGACTCACGCGCGCCGGTGCGCGGCGCATTCTTCTCACCCTGCAAACGCTGGGCTATGTGGAGAGCGACGGCAAGCTGTTCGGCCTCACGCCGCGCATCCTCGATTTGGGCTTTGCCTACCTCTCGTCGATGCCCATCTGGAGCCGCGCCGAACCCATCATGGAAACGCTGGTCGCGCAGGTGCAGGAATCGTGCTCCGCCGCGGTGCTGGATGCAACCGATATCGTCTACGTGCTGCGCGTGCCCACACACAAGATCATGCGCATCACGCTGGGCGTCGGTTCGCGCCTGCCGGCCTGGTGCACTTCCCTGGGTCGCATGCTGCTGGCTGATCTGGACGACGCGCAGCTTCGCGCCAGGCTGGCCGCGTCGACGCTGGAGCCTTTCACCAAGCACACCTTGACGGAGGTCGATGCTGTTGTTGCCAAGGTCGTGCAGGCGCGGCGCCAGGGCTGGTGCCTGGTCAACCAGGAACTGGAAGAAGGGCTGATCTCCATTGCCGCACCGATCGTGAATCGCCAGGGCCGCACGATTGCCGCGCTCAACATCAGCGGGCAGGCCAATCGCACCAGCGCGAAGGTGATGCAGGACACGATCCTGCCGTCGCTGCTCGCCTCGGCGCAGGAGATTTCACGGCTCCTTTGAGTCAGGCGACTGGCTCTTCTTCGTGGGCGGGTGGACGGTCTCGCCGCGCTCGAGCATCGCCACGAATTTCTCGATGCGCCGCGCGCGGGTGGCGGCCAGCTTTGGTTCCTGCACGCGATAGAGCACGGCGAAGCGATTGGCGCCGTCGAGCTTCGCGAAAAAGCGCTTCGCAACGGGATTGGCGTCGAGCGCAACCTGCAGGTCGGGCGGCACGGTAGCCTTGCTCTGCGCGGGGTAGGCTGCATCCCAGCGCCCGTCCGCCTTGGCTGCCTCTACCTGCGCAAAGCCAGCGGGCAGCATCCGACCCTCGTCGATCAGCCGCA
This sequence comes from Variovorax brevis, assembly GCF_030317105.1. GTDB lineage: Bacteria > Pseudomonadota > Gammaproteobacteria > Burkholderiales > Burkholderiaceae_C > Variovorax > Variovorax brevis. The sequence continues at coordinate 245,217 of NZ_JASZYG010000007.1, read as the reverse complement.
GGGCCGTGTTGCAGTTGATCTGCGACCACTTGCTGCGCGGCGTTCGCGGCGTGAAGCGCGTCAGCCACCAGTGTTCGTCGTATTTGTCGATCTGGCCGTCGATCCAGCCGTGGCACAGCGCCGTGGCGATGGCATCCTGGCGCGACACGCTTTTCTCGCTGCAACCCTTCTTGGCGATCTTGAGCCACAGGCCCTTCGACGCCGCAGGTTGCCTGGAAATCCAGCGCCCGAAATCCTTTGCGCTGGCAAAGGCAAGAACCGGCAAACCGGCTTTCTCTTCCGCGGGCCGAGTCGAAGGCATTCGATGAGTTTAGGGGGCTTTCCGGCGCGAGGCAGCGCCGGCCGCGCGACAGGAATAGAGTCGGCGGCCCATGTCTTCGTTCTCCAACACGCGCGCGCTTTCCGCGCCAGCGTCCCCCTCCCCGACCCTCGCGCGCCAAGTTCTCCTGGGCCTGAGCCTCATCCTGATCGCGTTCAACCTGCGGCCTGTGTTCGGCAGTCTTTCGGTGTTGCTGCCGGAAGTGATGCGGGACACGGGCATGAGCCCTTCTGTCGCGAGCCTGCTCACCACCTTGCCCTTGCTGTGCCTGGGCGTGTTCGCCGTGCCCGCGCCGGCACTGGCGCGGCGCTTTGGCGCGGAACGCACGCTCTTTGGCGCGCTGCTGCTGATCTGCATCGGCACCGTGTTGCGCGGCACCGGCAGCCTGCCACTGCTCTTTGCCTCGACCGCGCTGGCGGGTGCGGGCATCGCCGTGGGCAACGTACTGTTGCCAGGCCTGGTCAAGCGCGACTTCCCGACGCGGGCCGCGATGATGACGGGCCTCTACACGCTCGCCGTGTGCGCCGGCGCAGCGGGGTCGACCGCGTTCACGGTGCCGCTGGAGCGCAATGTGTTCCACGGCTCATGGACGACGACGCTCGCCGCCTGGGCCATCCCCGCGGCCGTGGTCCTTCTTCTGTGGGCGCCTCAGGCGCTGGCCGCGCACGCGCTGCCCAGCCACGCGCACGCGCGTGTCGGCAGCCTCTGGCGCGACCCGCTGGCATGGCAAGTCACCTGCTTCATGGGGCTGCAATCGGCCTTGGCGTACATCGTGCTCGGCTGGCTGGCGCCCTTGCTGCGCGAGCGCGGCCTCGACGGCGCCGAGGCAGGCTACGTCGTGGCCGTGTCGATCTTGGTGCAGCTCGCGACCTGCCTGGTGACGCCATCCATCGCCGCGCGCTGCCGCGACCAGCGCGCGCTCGCCGTGGGCATGGCGGCGATCATCCTGGTGGCGATGCTGGCTTTCATCTTCGCGCCGCTGGGTGGGCGCTGGGTGTGGGCGGTGCTGCTCGGCTGCGGCCAGGGCGGCGCGTTCGCGCTGGCGCTCAGCCTCATCGTCATGCGCTCGCCCGACGCGAACGTGACGGCGCAACTCTCGGCGATGGCGCAAGGCGGCGGCTATGTGCTGGCGACCAGCGGGCCCTTGCTGGCGGGCCTGCTTCGCGGATGGACGGGCAGCTTCGAATCCTCGGCAATCCTGATGGTCGTGCTCGCGGTGGCGATGGCGGTGAGTGGCTGGGGCGCCGGCCGACGCTTGCTGGTGCGGCCGCGCGCGCTTCGATAGCGCGCTAACGCGGCACACGGCAACAGGACGCAAGGGCCTGTTCATCCGCTTGTCGCGTCACTAGACTGCGGACCATGACGCTCCTCACACCGCAGACGCTCCTGAAGCATTACGACGAGGGCACGCTGTGGCCCGCCGAGCCAGAAGGCACGCGCTGGCCGGACGTGGGTGCCGCCTACCAGGACGCGCTCGCGGTGCGCACGCTGCGCATCCAGCGCGGCGAGAAGCCGCTGGGCTACAAGATCGGCTTCACCAACCGCACCATCTGGGAACGCTACGGCGTCTATGCGCCCATCTGGGGACCGGTGTGGAACACGACGGTGACGCGCGGCGACGCGCAAGGCGAAATCGACCTCACCGGCACCAGCCAACCGCGCCTGGAGCCGGAGATCGTGTTCGGCATCGCGGCCACCCCGCCTCAGGATCCCACGCTGGAACAGCTTTTCGCCTGCGTCGACTGGCTCGCGCCGGGCTTCGAGATCGTCCACTCGCATTGCGCCAACTGGAAATTCGTGGCGGCCGACACCGTGGCCGACGGCGCCTTGCACGGCCGCCTGCTGGTCGGCCGCACGACACCCGTGCGCGAGTTCGCAGCGAGCGGCGCCGAACTCGACGCCCTGCTGGCCGCCACGCACGTGCAACTGTTGCATGGCGACCGCGTGATGGATGAAGGCACCGGCATCAACGTGCTGGATGGCCCCCTGCACGCACTGCTTCATTTCGTGAAGGAGATGCAGGCTTGCCCCGGCGCGCCCTCGCTGCTGCCCGGGGAGTTCGTCACCACCGGCACCTGGACGGACGCGTGGCCGGTCAAGCCCGGCGAGGTCTGGCGCTCGAAGTTCGACGCGCCCTTGAAATCACTGGAAGTCAGGATGCGGTGAGAGGGCCTGCATTCTCTTGCGCGGCGAGCGTGACGCGCAACAAGATTCCATGGCGCAACGCCTCGGTTCAACGCCGAAAATAGTACTAAGAAATGTGTCATCCCGAATGAAAACGGCGCGTTGAATGTCATGACCGGCGCCGATTCCGGCGTTCGATCAAAGCACCTCCTCCTTCGGACCACTCTTCAATATCAAACGCCAACATGAAACGTCCTCTCATCGCTCTCGTCGCCGCAACTTTCGCCCTGGCCGCCGGCTCGTCCTTCGCCAAGGCGCCTGCCCACAGTTCCACCAAGCCTGCAGCCACAAAGACCAGCAAGGCCCACAAGTCCACTGCCAAGCCCACTCAGAAGGCGGCCCACAAGTCCGGCAAGCAACAGCACGTCGCCTGAGACAACAGCCGCCGCGGCGCCGGCCACGGTTCAATTGCCTCAGCGCCACACAGCGACGGCCCTTCGGGGCCGTTCCACTTTTTGACTCGGTATTTACATCCCTTGCGCCGACCAACCCGCATGGCATAGCCTCCGGCTGGCTTGCAGTGGCACCCTGCCTGTGCAAGCGCATTGCTTTGGCACAACCCTTGCACTGCGAACCATAGTTTCAACGGGTGAGTTCGAATGCGATGACATGGTCGATCCTGGCGCGCGACGATGACGGAAACCTCGGCGTGGCAATAGCCAGCCGCTTCTTTGCCGTCGGCGCGCTGTGCGTGCACAGCCGCCGCGCCAGCGGCGTTCTTGCGACGCAAGCGTTGATGAATCCCTTGTATGGCGCCGCGGGCCTCGAGCTGTTGAGCGCCGGCCAACCCGCCGACGCGGTTGTCCGCTCGCTGGTCGACGCGGACGAAGGCCGCGCGCATCGGCAAGTCCACGTGCTGCCTGCGCGCGGCGCGGCCGCGGCGTACACCGGCGCGCAATGCGTCGACTGGTGCGGCCACGAAGTCGGCGAGGATTTCAGCGTGGCCGGCAACATGCTCGCCGGGCCGCAAGTGATCATGGCGACCGCGCAAGCCTGGCTGTCGTCGAAGGGCCGCCCGCTGGCCGAGCGCCTGCTTGCCGCGCTGGCCGCAGGCGATGCCGCCGGCGGCGACAAGCGCGGCAAGCAGTCCGCCGCGCTTCGCATCCACGGCGACCAGGACTACCCGCAACTCGACCTGCGCGTGGACGACCACCCCGAGCCCTTTGTCGAATTGCAGCGTCTGCATGACGTGAGCCTGATGCGCTTCCAGCCCTTCACCGCCTGCCTTGCCGGCCGGCACGATCCCACCGGACTCATCGACCGCGAAGCGATCGAATCGCGCATTGAAAGCTTCAACGCAGCCCGGCGCTTGAACGCCGCATGACCGCACTGCTGGAGGTGCGCGACCTGCGCACGCACTTCAAGACGGAAGACGGCGAATTCGCCGCGGTCGATGGCGTGAGCTTCTGCGTCCATGCCGGCCGCACGCTGGCCATCGTGGGCGAATCGGGATGCGGCAAGAGCGTGACGTCGCTGTCGATCATGGGGCTGGTGCCCTCGCCGCCCGGACGCATCGCGGGCGGCTCCATCCGCTTCGAGGGACGCGAGCTGGTGGGCGCACCCGTGCGCGAGTTGCAGGACCTGCGCGGCAACGGCATCGGCATGATCTTTCAGGAGCCGATGTCGTCGCTGAACCCCGCCTTCACCATCGGCGAGCAGATCGTCGAGGGGCTGCTGCGGCATCGGCGCATGGGCCGCGTCGAGGCGAAGGTGCGCGCCATCGCCATGCTGGAGAAGGTGCGCATCCCGGCGCCGGAGCAACGCTTTCACGAGTATCCGCACAAGCTCTCGGGCGGCATGCGGCAGCGCGCGATGATCGCGATGGCGCTGGCCTGCGAGCCGCGCCTGCTGATCGCGGACGAACCCACGACTGCCCTCGACGTGACCATCCAGGCGCAGATCCTCGAACTGATGCGCACGCTGCAGGACGACAGCGGCGCCGCCATCATCCTCATCACGCACGACCTGGGTGTGGTCGCGGAGGTGGCCGACGACGTGGTGGTGATGTATGCGGGCCGCGTGGTCGAGCAGGCGCCGGTGCACGCGCTGTTCGAATCGCCGCAGCATCCCTACACGGTCGGCCTGCTGGGCTCGATTCCGCGGCTCGATTCCAGGCGCAAGCGCCTCGCGTCCATCGAAGGCCAGGTGCCCAATCCGCTGAAGCCGCCGCCCGGATGCAGCTTTGCGCAGCGTTGCCCTTTTGCGGTGGCGCAATGCCTCGAGCAATCGCCGCCCTTGCGCGAGGTGGGCAAGGGCCACAAGTCGGCCTGCTGGCGCGCGCCGCTGGACCCGGTGACCCTGTGTGCCGACATGACCGAGGGGGTCACGGCATGAGCGAGATGCTGCTGCAGGCCCAAGGGCTGACCAAGCACTTCCCCGTTCGCCGCGGCGTGTTCGGACGCGTGCAGGGCACGGTGCGCGCGGTCGATGGCGTCGACCTGCACATTGCCGCCGGCGAAACGCTCGGCGTCGTGGGCGAGTCGGGCTGCGGCAAGTCCACGCTGGGCCGGTTGGTGCTGCGGCTCATCGAACCCAGCGCGGGCCACGTGCACTTCGAAGGGCAGGACCTGGGCACGCTCGATGCCCGCGCGCTGCGTGCGCGCCGCCGCGCGATGCAGCTGATTTTCCAGGACCCCTACGCCTCGCTCAATCCGCGCATGACCGTGGGGCAGACACTGGCCGAGCCGCTGATGCTGCACGGCCTGCACACCGGCCGGCATCGCCAGCGCGTGACGGAACTGCTGCAAACCGTGGGACTGTCTGCGTCGCATGCGCAACGCTATCCGCACGAGTTCTCGGGCGGCCAGCGTCAGCGCATCGGCATCGCACGGGCATTGGCGGGCGAACCCCGGCTCATCGTGTGCGACGAGGCAGTGTCAGCGCTCGACGTCTCGGTGCAGGCGCAGGTCGTGAACCTGCTGCAAGACCTGCAGCGCGAGTTCGGCGTGGCCTACATGTTCATTGCGCACGATCTCGCGGTGGTCAAGCACATCGCGACGCGCGTCGCCGTGATGTACCTCGGCCGCATCGTCGAGGTCGGCGACAAGGACGCGATCTTCGCCACGCCGCGCCATCCCTACACGCAGGCCCTGCTGTCGGCCATCCCCTTGCCCGAGCCCGGCCTTCGGCGCGAGCGCGTGCTGCTGGCCGGCGACGTGCCCAGTCCCCTGAACCCGCCGGGCGGTTGTCACTTCCACACGCGATGCCCGCACGCGCGGCCGGTATGCGCTGAACAAGACCTTGTGCTGGAAAGCGATGGCGAGCGTTCGGTGGCCTGCCACTTCTGGCGCGAGATCGCGCCGCCGAAGACCCTCCGCGGCGCAACAGTTGCCTCACCCCTGCGGGCGCGGCTCGAACGCCTGCAATCGGCCTTCGTGCGTCCCGTCGAATCACTGGCCGCAGCGGCGGCGCGATGACGCCCCCACCACCCCATTCCATCCATCCCCGGAGATTCACGCCATGAAACTGAACGCCCTCTTCCGCCGGCCTGTGCTGCTGCTGGCGCTGGCCCCCTTTCTTGCGCAGGCGCAAACCCTGCGGGTGGGACTGGCCGAAGACCCCGATGTGCTCGACCCCTCGCTGGCGCGCAGCTTCGTCGGGCGCGTGGTGTTCGCCGGCCTGTGCGACAAGCTCTTCGACATCGACGAGAAGCTCAACATCGTCCCGCAGCTCGCCACCTCCTGGGAATGGTCGGCCGACAACAAGGCGCTGACGATGAAGCTGCGCCAGGGCGTGACTTTTCACGACGGCGAGAAGTTCGACGCGGCGGCCGTCAAGTTCAACATCGAACGGCACAAGACGATTCCCGGCTCCAACCGCCGCGGCGAACTGGCGCCCGTGGCCAGCGTGGACGTGGTCGATGCGTCGACCGTTCGCCTGAACCTCTCGGCGCCCTTCTCGCCGCTGCTCGCGCAACTGGCCGACCGCGCCGGCATGATGGTCTCGCCCAAGGCTGCGAAGGATGAGGGCGACAAGTTCGGCGCCAAGCCCGTGTGCTCCGGCCCCTTCAAGTTCGTCGAGCGCGTGGCGCAGGACAAGATCGTCCTGGAGCGCTATGCGCAGTACTGGAACAAGGACGCGATCCACTTCGACAAGGTGATCTACACGCCGATCCCCGATGCGTCGGTGCGGCTCGCCAACCTGCGCTCGGGCCAGCTCGACTTCATCGAGCGCGTGGCGCCGAGCGACATGGCGAAGATCGAGTCGGAAAAGAAACTCAAGATCTCGCGCATCACCGAAATCGGCTACCAGGGACTGACCATCAATGTCGGCAAGAGCGACCAGGCGAAGAACACGCCGCTGGGCCGCGATGCACGTGTGCGCGAGGCGCTGGAGCTTTCGTTGGACCGCCAAGGCCTGGCGCAAGTGGTGATGGACGGCGAAGCCACGGTGGGCAACCAGTGGGTCGCGCCAGGCAACAGCTACTACGCGAAGAACGTGCCGCTGCCCAAGCGCGACGTGAACCGCGCCAAGGCCTTGCTGAAAGAAGCCGGCGTGACCAACCCCAGCTTCACGCTGGTGACACCGACGACCTCAGACGCGCAACGACTGGCCCTCGTGGTTCAGGCGATGTCGCGCGAGGCCGGCTTCGACGTGAAGATCCTGTCCGCCGAATTCGCGACCTCGCTGGACATGGCGGACAAGGGCAACTTCGAGGCCTACCTCCTGGCTTGGAGCGGCCGCGCCGACCCGGACGGCAACGCCTTCAGCTTCCACGGCTGCAAGCAACCGCTGAACTACGCCGGCTATTGCGACGCCGACACCGACAAGCTGCTCGCCCAGTCACGTGAACTGCGCGAGGTGGCCGACCGCAAGAAGGTGTACGAGCAGATCGCCGGCAAGGTGCTGAAGGAACGCCCGATCATCTATCTCTACCACCGCAACTGGCTGTGGGCCTACAGCCCCAAGCTGAACGGCGTGCGCAACGTGCCCGATGGCCTGCTGCGCGTGAGCGGCCTGAAGCTGGCGAACTGATCCACTTTCGCCATGTTCGAGTACCTCGCCAGGCGCATTGCGACGATCGTGCCGACGCTCGTTTTCGTCTCGATGCTGATCTTCGGGCTGCAGCAACTGTTGCCTGGCGATCCGGCCAAGATGCTGGCCGGCGAGGACCAGGACCCCACCGTCATCGCCTACCTGCACACCAAGCTGCACCTGGACGAGCCGCTGCCGGTGCGCTATGCGTACTGGATCGGCGGCGTGCTGCGCGGCGACCTGGGCGAATCGGTTCGCACCCAGCAACCGGTGCTCGACCTGGTGCTGCAGAAGCTGCCCGTCACGCTGGAGCTCGCGCTGCTGGCCTTCGCGATTGCGCTGGTCATCGGCATCCCGGCCGGCGTGGTCTCGGCGGTGGGACGCGGCACGGTCTGGGATTACGCGGCCAACGTCTTCGCGCTGTGGGGCATCTCGACGCCGAACTTCTGGCTCGGCATCCTGCTCATCCTGCTGTTTTCGGTGCAGCTGGGCTGGCTGCCCGCGTCGGGCTATGTGAGCCCATTCGAAGACCTGGGCGCCAACCTCGCCGCCATGATCATGCCGGCCTTCGTGCTCGGCAACGCCATTGCCGCCGTGCTGATGCGGCACACGCGCAGCGCGATGCTGCAGGTGCTTTCGGCGGACTACGTGCGCACCGCGCGAGCCAAGGGACTGAACGAGCGCACCGTCGTGCTGCGGCATGCGCTGCGCAATGCGTTGACGCCCGTCATCACGCTCGGCGCGCTGGAACTGGGCACGCTGCTCTCGGGCGCGGTGCTCACCGAGCAGGTGTTCACCATTCCGGGATTCGGCAAGCTCATCGTCGATTCGGTGTTCAACCGCGACTACATGGTGGTGCAAGGCGTGGTGCTGGTCACGGCCACTGCCTACATCCTGCTCAACCTGCTGGCCGACCTGGCCTACTTCGCCGTCAACCCGCGGCTGCGCAACTGATGGCTGGCATTCTTTCTCCCCTGCCGGCCGTGCTTTCTGCGGAGCCTGCGCAAGCCGGACCGTGGCGTCGCGCCTGGCGCAGACTGCGGCGCCGGCGTGGCGCCTTGCTGGGCCTGGTGGTCGTGCTGATCTTCGTGGCGCTCGCGGTGTTTGCGCCGTGGGTCTCGCCGCAGGACCCCATCGCCACCAGCTGGGGCGCCATCCGCAAGGCGCCCAGCGCGGAGCACTGGTTCGGCACGGACGAAATCGGCCGCGACGTGCTGTCGCGGGTCATCTGGGGCACGCGCGCTTCGCTCATGGCGGGGGTCGTGTCGGTCTCGATCTCGTTGATGCTGGGCGTGCCCATCGGCCTGGCCGCAGGCTTTCTGGGCGGCTTCGTGGATGCGCTGATCTCGCGCATCACCGATGCCTTCCTGGCCTGCCCATTCCTCATCCTGGCGATTGCGCTCGCGGCCTTCCTCGGGCCGAGCCTGTCGAATGCGATGGTCGCCATAGGCATCTCGGCCACGCCGATCTTCGTGCGGCTCACGCGGGCGCAGGTGTTGAACCTGAAGGTCGAAGACTACATCGAGGCCGCCCGCGCAGTGGGCAATTCGCCCTTGCGCATCGCGCTGCGCCATGTGCTGCCGAACGTGACGGCGCCGCTCATCGTGCAGGCCACGCTCGCCTTTGCCGCGGCCGTGATTGCCGAGGCCAGCCTGTCCTTTCTCGGACTCGGGCAGCAACCGCCGGCGCCGAGCTGGGGCAGCATGCTCAACACGGCGAAGAACTTCATCGACAACGCGCCCTGGATGGCCATCTGGCCGGGGCTGTCGATCTTCGTGCTGGTGTTGTCCTTCAACCTGCTCGGTGACGGGCTGCGCGACGCGCTGGATCCGCGGCAGCGCTGAGACGCCACTACATCAGGTCGACGCCCGACCCCAGCACGCGCGAGATGTCTTCGCGCGTTTCTTCCAGTTGCACCAGCGTCGCCTGGCGCGCGGCCAGCGCGTCGCGATTCACGATCGCGGTGAGGATGGCCTTGTGCCGCGGCAGCGACAGGGCATGCGTGTTGGGGTCCTGGCTGCTGAGCTTGATGGATTCGCGCAGCGCCAGCGACAGCATGTTGCCGATGTAGGCCAGCAGGTCGTTGCCCGTGGCCTCCGCGATGCGCCGATGGAAAGCCAGGTCGGGCTCCATGAGCTCTTCCGGCGTTCTGGCGGCCTCCATCCCGGCATAGGCCTCGGTGATGCGTTGCAGATCGTTTGTCGTGGCCGTGCGCGCCGCGAGCGCCGCCATCGCGGGCTCGAAGATGCGCCGCACCGTGAGCAGCGTTTCGACGAACTCCGGCTGCGGCTTGGACTGGATCACCCAGTACAACACGTCGGGGTCCAGCAGATGCCATTCGCTGCGCGGGCGCACGATGGCGCCGGCGCGCTGCTTGGACACCACCAGCCCCTTGGCGACCAGCACGCGCGTGGCCTCGCGCAGCACCGGCCGGCTGACGTCGTAGCAGGCGCTGAGCGAAGCCTCCGGCGGCAACCGGTCGCCCGGCCTGTACTCGCCCGAGACGATGCGCATGCCCAGCTCCCGCACGATGCGGGCATGCATGCTCTTGCGGTCGGGCGGTTGGTGGTAGCCGGGGTCGGGGTGCGGCGCTTTCATGCGAAGGAGGTCCTGTGAGGAGGCCAGTGCGATTCTCACAGGATATTCAACCCCCTCGGGCGGCGCCTCGGGAGATTCACGATGCCTTGGCGTTCGACACCACGATCACGTTCCACGAGCCCGGCTTGAGTCACGCGGTGATGCGAGCCCGAGTTCTTGATCATGTCGACACTGCCGTAGCGCCTATCGATGCCGATGGGGTTGATGCTGCCCACTGGTGTCCCCTGTGTTGCGTCTGAATCAATGCGAATGACGCGGCACGCCCGCGCCGCGGCTGCCCACAAGAAAGTCGAAGTCGCAGCCCTGGTCGGCCTGCATGACGTGTTCGACATACAGCTTGCGATAGCCCGAACCGTCCGCCGGCTCGGCCTTCTGCGCGGCGGCCCAGGCTTCGAGGCGATGGGCGATCTGTTCATCGCTCACGTCCAGGTGCAGGCGACCGCTGTCGGCGTCGAGTTCGATCCAGTCGCCTTCGCGCACCACAGCCAGCGGGCCGCCAGCGCGCGCTTCGGGCGCGACGTGCAACACGACGGTGCCGTAGGCGGTGCCGCTCATGCGCGCGTCGGAGATGCGCACCATGTCGGTCACGCCCTGCGCCAGCAGCTTGGGCGGCAGGCCCATGTTGCCGACCTCGGCCATGCCGGGGTAGCCGCGCGGGCCGCAGTTCTTGAGCACGAGGATGGAGTCGGCAGTCACATCCAGGTCCGGATCGGCGATGCGCGCCTTGTAGTCGTCCAGGTTCTCGAACACCACGGCGCGGCCGCGGTGCCGCAGCAGCGACGCCGTGGCCGCCGAGGGCTTGAGCACCGCGCCACGCGGCGCGAGGTTGCCGCGCAGGATGCGGATGCTGCCGTCGGGCACCAGCGGCTGGTCCCATTCGCGGATGACTTCCGGGTTGTACGAGGGCGCGTCCTTGACGTTGTCCCACAGCGTCTTGCCGTTGGCGGTGAGCGCATCGCGGTGCGGCAGCCGGCCCGCCTCGCCCAGGCGCCGCAGCACCGCGGGCAAGCCGCCTGCGTAGTAGAAGTCTTCCATCAGGAAGCGGCCCGAGGGCATCAAATCAACCAGCGTCGGCGTGCCCTGGCCGATGCTCGTCCAGTCGTCGAGCTCCAGCTTGACGCCGATGCGTCCGGCAATCGCCTTCAGGTGGATCACCGCGTTGGTCGAGCCACCGATGGCCGCGTTGGTGCGGATCGCGTTCTCGAAGGCCTCGCGCGTCAGCAGCTTCGAAAGCCGCAGGTCTTCGCGCACCATCTCGACGATGCGGATGCCGCTCATGTGCGCGAGCACATAGCGCCGCGAATCGACCGCCGGAATGGCCGCGTTGTGCGGCAGCGTGACGCCCAGCGCCTCGGCCATGCAGGCCATCGTGGACGCGGTGCCCATGGTGTTGCAGGTGCCCGCCGAGCGCGACATGCCCGCCTCGGCCGACATGAATTCATGCAGCGTGATGGTGCCGGCCTTGACCTGCTCCGACAGCTGCCACACGACCGTGCCCGAGCCGATGTCGCGTCCCTGGTGCTTGCCGTTGAGCATCGGCCCGCCGCTGACGGCAATGGCCGGCACGTCGACGCTGGCCGCGCCCATCAGCAGCGCCGGCGTGGTCTTGTCGCAACCCACCAGCAGCACGACGCCGTCGATGGGATTGCCGCGGATCGACTCTTCCACGTCGATGCTCGCAAGGTTGCGCGTGAACATGGCCGTGGGGCGCAGGTTCGATTCGCCGTTGGAGAACACCGGGAATTCCACCGGGAAACCACCCGCTTCGATGATCCCGCGCCGCACGTGCTCGGCGAGCTTGCGAAAGTGCGCGTTGCAGGGCGTCAGCTCCGACCAGGTGTTGCAGATGCCGATGACGGGCTTGCCCTGGAATTCATGGTCCGGAATGCCCTGGTTCTTCATCCAGCTCCGGTACATGAAGCCGTTCTTGTCGGCGGTGCCGAACCATTCGGCGGATCGGAGTTTGACGGGGGGCTTCGACATGGGCGGTGTTTCCTGCGGTTCGCGAGGGACGAAATATAGTCATACTTATTTTGATCGTTTCCTCGGGATAACCCCTAAACGTCTCATATTTCGCCGCTTTAAGTATGACTACATAATCGCCCCACGCCGCCAGCGCGCGATGCCGTACGCTGCGCCTCTCATCCGCCAAAGAACAATGAGGACGACATGACTGCCACCCAAGCCACCCCCTATCGCGGCGTATTCCCCGTGGTGCCGACCACCTTCACCGAACAGGGCGAACTCGACCTCGCCAGCCAGAGGCGCTGCGTCGATTTCATGATTGATGCGGGCTCGACCGGGCTGTGCATCCTGGCCAATTTCTCGGAGCAGTTCCTGCTCTCGGACGACGAGCGCGAGACGCTGACGAAGACCATCCTTGAACACGTGGCCGGCCGCGTGCCGGTGATCGTGACGACCACGCATTTCGGCACCCGCATCTGCGCTGAACGCAGCCGCCGCGCGCAGGACCTGGGCGCGGCCATGGTGATGGTGATGCCGCCCTATCACGGCGCCACGCTGCGCGCGTCAGAGGCGCAGATCTTCGAGTTCTTCTCGCAGTTGTCGGACGCCATCGACATCCCCATCATGATCCAGGACGCGCCGATGGCCGGCACGCTGCTGACGGCGCCCTTCCTCGCGCGCATGGCCAAGGAGATCAAGCAGGTGCGCTACTTCAAGATCGAGACGGCCGGTGCGGCGTCGAAGTTGCGCGAGCTGATCCGCCTCGGAGGCGACGCCATCGAAGGGCCATGGGACGGCGAGGAAGCCATCACCTTGCTGCCGGATCTGGAGGCCGGTTGCACGGGCGCGATGACGGGCGGCGGCTATCCCGACGGCATCCGCAAGATCATGGATCCGTGGCAAGCCGGCAAGCGCGAGGAAGCCGCGGCCGCGTACTACCAGTGGCTGCCGCTCATCAACTACGAGAACCGGCAAGGCGGCATCCTGACGGCGAAGGCGCTGATGAAGGCTGGCGGCGTGATCGATTGCGAGGCGCCACGGCACCCTTTCCCCGCCATGAACCCGGCGGTGCGCGAAGGCCTGCTGGCCACGGCGAAGCGGCTCGATCCGCTGGTGTTGCGCTGGGGGCGTTGAAGCAAGGGCGCCCCACGGGTGGGCGCCGGCCCCGGTACGATTTGGGCAAAGGAGTGCTCAATGACCACTGGGGAAAAGCTCGAAGGTTTCGACGCCTTCATGGAGAAGGCGCTCGCGGACTGGAACGCGCCGGGCATCGGCATCGGCGTCGTCCAGAACGATGAACTGGTCTTCGCCAAAGGCTACGGATTCAGGGACTACGGCGCCAGGTTGCCGTTCACACCGTCGACGCTTTTTCCGATCGCCTCCAACACCAAGCTGTTCACCGCGGTGGCGGCAGGCTTTCTGGTTGAAGAGGGTTTGCTCGCGTGGGACACGCCCATTCGCGAGGCCGTGCCTTCCATCCGCTTCTCGACCGAACTGCTGAACAGCACCGTCACGCTGCGCGACATGCTGGCGCATCGCACCGGCATCAACCGGCACGACTCCATGTGGTTCCGCTCGGAGCTCTCGCGCAAGGAGTTGTTCGAGCGACTGAAATTCATGGCGCCCAGCGACCCGCTGCGGCAAAACTTTGTCTACAACAACGTCATGTATGCGGCCGTGGGCCACATCATTGAACTGCTCACCGGCCAGAGCTGGGAGCAAGTCGTGCAGCAGCGCCTGCTCGACCCGCTGGGCATGCGCGACACCGTGTTCACGCTGGAGCAGATGCGCAGCAAGAGCGACTTTGCCGTGCCCTGGACCGAACGGCGCGACCACACCGAACTGTTCGAGCTGCCGCCCTATCGCCACATGATCGGCGCCGGCCCGGCAGGTGGCCTGAACTCCAATTTGCAGGACATGGCGCGCTGGCTGATCTGCTTGATGGGCGACGGAAAGCTCGGCGATCGCCAGGTCATTCCGGCTTCCGTGCTCAAGGCGACGCTCGCGCCGTCCATGGCCATTCCCAACCACATGCTGGAGATGCGGGGCTTCAAGGAACTGTTGAATTCCACCTACGGCATGGGCCGGCACACGTCTGTCTATCGCGGCCACCTCATGACCTTTCATGGCGGTTCGCTGGGCGGGTTCTACTCGCAGGTTTCGTATCTGCCCAATGAGAAGACGGGCGTCATCACCTTCGTCACGGGCCACCATTGCGCGGTGCTGGCGGACCTGTTGACTTACAACCTCCACGAGCGGCTGCTTGGCCTCGACACAACGCCGTGGAGCGAGCGCTTCCTGCCCATCATGCAGACGGCCAAGCAGTCGGCGACCGTGGCGCGAACCAAGGCGACCCATGACCACGTGCCCGGCACGCGACCCACGCACTCGCTCGACGCTTATGAAGGCGGCTTCGAGCACGCTGTCTACCCCGCGCTGAAGATCGGCCGAAGCGACGCCGGATTGACGCTGGCCTTTCGCGACGCCGTGCTGCCCCTGGCGCACGTTCACTACAACCGCTTCGATACGGCGGACGATGAGGTGCATGGCAAGTGGTCCGTCAACTTCAGCGTGGACCCGCAGGGCGCGATCGAGAGCCTGACCGTGACGCTGGACGAGGCCGAGGCGATGTTCAGGCGGCGGGCGCCGACCGTTGACGCTGCCACGGCGCAATTGTTGGTCGGCACCTATCAAACTGCGAGCGGCTTCAAGTGCAAGGTGGTGCAGAAGCAGGCGGGCCAGTTGTACTTTGTCGAGCCGGGCTCGATCGATCGGCCATTGAATCTCTATCGCGACCTGGCGTTTCGCTCGCCCAGTTTCTCGAATGTGATTTACGCATTCACGATGGATGAAGGACGGGTCACGGGGGTGACGGTGAAGACGCCGTCGGGTGAGTTTCCGCTTTCGAAGATCTGACGCGCGCGATCAGGCGCGGGCAGACCTACGCAGGCTCCCACAGCATCCACGCCTGGAAGTTCAAGCCCCATCGTTCGAGTTCGTTGACCGCGCTGTCCTTGAGGGTGCCGTTTTCGTGCAGGTGTCCACGCGCGACCACGCAGCCGGCGTGCGTCTGGCTCACGGCACGCGCATGTGCGTCGAGCATCGACGGCGAAATCAGCGCCGTGTAGTTCACCTCCGGCTTGTGCCCACGCCGCCGATCGAGCCACGCTGCACGCCGCACCCATGCGGGGGATGGGCAAGGCGCCAGTTCGCGCGCCGCGGCGACACGCATCGCGTGATCGACCAAGGCGCCAAGCGTGAGCTGATCGAGGTCCAGCGCGTCGGGCTCGAAGTTCGCACCGGCCGACACCGGCGGCCCCACGGTCCACGCCATCTCGCCCTGCGCGTTCGCACCCTTTCGGGCGAGCAGTTCACACACGTTGTCGTGCGTGCGCACCGAGCCGTTGACGCCGATGGCCAACGGCACGCCGGGCAGTCCGACCGCAGCCCATAACGGGTCGGCGGGATGCCGGTGGTGTTGCAGCACCTCGGCCAGCGAGGTGGTGCCGACGACGGGCAGTTCTACGCGTCGGTCGAGGATTCGTGGCTCGGTGAAGAGCAGGCGCGTGTGAAAATCCGCCCGCACGATCAGGAAGGCATCCGGCGCTTCGAAGAGCAGCACCGTCTCCCCGTTTGCAAAGGAACCGGGTCCCGCCCCGGCATACACCGCATCGGCCAGCGGCAGCGATACCGATCGAAGCACCACCTCCGACAGCAGCACACGCCTGTTCCAGTCGGGTCGCCAAGGCTCGAAACGCCCAGCAAAGGCCGCGCGCGCAAACGAAGGCTGGCCCTCGGGGCTTGGCTCCCCTGCCCTGCCTGGAATGAATTCGACCGAAGCGACCATCCCCTCAATGATGCGCCACGGCCGGCTCCAGCACGAAGTCGAAGTCCAGCGTGTGGAAAGGCTGCGCCTGCACGCTGCCATCCGGCGCCTTGCCACCCGCGGGGTGCGACTGGAAGTCGCCGATGAGCGAGCTGCGCACGCCGAACACAGCGTCACTGTCGAGGTATGCGTCGCCGTCGCGAAACACGTGGGTGATGAGCGTCTCGTAGCCCGGCGCCTCGATCATGAAATGCACATGCGCCGGCCGCCAGGGATGGCGCTTGGTCGCACGCAGCATCTCGCCCACCGGGCCATCGACCGGAATCGGATAGGCCACCGGCATCACCGCGCGAAAGCGCAGGCCGCCTTCGCTGTCGGTGCGCAAGGTCGCCCGGTTTTGCGGATGCTCGAGTCCGGCACGCTGCACGTCGTAGAGCCCTTCTGCATCGGCCTCCCACACGTCGATGCGCGCGTTGGCCACCGCTTCGCCGTCGCGGCCGCGCAAGGTGGCGCGCACGTACAAGGGCTCGCCAACCGCACCGCCGGAGATGTCGGCGCCCAAGGCGACCTGCGGAGCGTCCGGCACGTGGAAGGGGCCGAACACCGTGGCCTCGGTGGCTTGCGCGCTCTTGGAATGGTTGAGCGCCACTGTCAGCATCGACAGGCCCAGCGTGTCCGACAGCAGGATGAACTCCTGCCGCTTGTCGTCGCACTTCTGGCCAGTGGCGGTGAGGAATTCGATGCCGCGCATCCACTCGGCCTCGGTCAGCTTCACCTCGCGCGCGAAGTCGTGCAGATGGCGCACCAGTGCGGACATCACGTCCCGCAAGCGTGCGTCTTCGCAACCCGCGATGCTCTCGAGCACTGCCGCGGTGATGGTGTGTTCATTGATGTTTTGCATTGGCTTGCAGATCCAGTTCAGTCAGACGTTGGGGCGATGGCGCGGCACGCCTTGCGGCAGGCGCATCGTGCAGCACCAGCCGGCGCTGCGTGGGAAAGAGCGACCAGCCCCAGCGCTGCTGGGCGTAGCCCCACAACCCTTGCCGGAAGAAGAGCGTGACCACGATCGCCAGCATGCCCAGGCCGAGCAGGTACCAGGTGCCATAGTCGCTCAGGAACTTGTTGAGCGCCCAGAAGATGACGGCGCCAAGAATCGGCCCCTCGATGCGGCCGATGCCGCCAATCACCACCATGAAGATGGCGAACGCGGTCCAGTTCACGCTGAAGGCCGCGTCGGGACTGATGCGCAGGTTGCCAACGAAATAGAGCGCACCCGCCAGCCCGGCGCCGAAGGCCGCCACCACGTACACCGCCAGCTTGGTCGAACGCACGGCGATGCCTTGCGACTCCGCCGCCACCTCGTTGTCGCGGATGGCCAGCAGCGCCAGGCCCCGCTTGCCGCGCAAGAAAAGGTAGACCAGCGCGATCACCGCCACCACGCAGGCGAGTGCCATCCAGTAGGTGACGCTTTCCCGCGTGGCCTTGTCGATGCCGCGCAGGGCCGTGAGCGTGGTGCCCGATCCGCCGCCCACGGCCGACACGTTGGCAAAGCTCAAGCGGAACACTTCGGCGATGACCCAGGTGCCGATGGCGAAGTAGCCGCCCGACAGGCGAAACGCGACGAAGGACACCGGCACCGCGATGAGCCCCGCCGCCAGCGCGCCCAGCACGATCGCCACGAAGGGATTGATGCCCGCGAAGTTGCCCAGCATCAGCATCACATAGCCGCCGAAACCAAAGAAGGCCTGCTGCCCGATGCTCACCATGCCGCCGTAGCCGGCGAGCAGGTTCCACATCATCGCGAAGATGAAGTAGCAGGCGATCTGCACGAACTCGCGCATCCAGCTCGACTCGCCCCACCAGGGCAGGCTGACCGCGACCAGCACCATCGCCGCGGCGGCCACGAGTGCGCTGCGCCCGGTCGCCGTGCCGCGAACCACTTCGAACTTTCCAGCTTGCATCAGTTGCTCCATGGTTTCACCCGCGCATCTTGGGAAAGAGCCCTTGGGGCCGCAACACCAGCACGAGCAGGAACACGATGTGCCCGAACCAGATGCCCCATCCGGGGTCGAGCCGGAAGCCGATCTGCTGCGTGATACCCAGGATCATGGCGCCCGCCAGCGTGCCCCAGAAGGAGCCCATGCCACCGATGATCACGGCCTCGAAGGCAAAGAGCAGCAGCAACGGGCCGTCCGCTGGCGACACCGTCGTGCGCATGCCCTGCAAGGCGCCGGCAACCGCGATCAGCGCGAAGGCAATCGCCGTGGCCAGCGCGTAGACCTTGTGTGCGTTCAGGCCCATGAGGCCGGCGATCTCCACGTCGTCCGACACCGCGCGGAACGAGCGGCCCAGGGCCGTGCGCCCGAAGAGCCATTGCAGCGAGCCCGTCGCGAGCACCGCTACCGCGAGGATGACCAGCGGCAACACGCCCACGGAGATCGATTCGCCCAGCGCGATGCCCTGCGTGTTGAAGCCTCCCGTGTCGATGGAGCGCGGGTCGGCGGAGAACAGTTCCAGCAGCAGGTTCTGGATCACGATGGCGAGCCCGAAGGTCACCACGAGCGAAGGCAGCGGGTCCTTGCCAAGCGTGCCGTTGAGCACGTAGCGCTGCAAGGCGTATCCGAAGACGAAGGCCATGGGCAGCACGGCCAGCGTCGCGAGCCAGGCCGAATTTCCGAACACGCCGAGCCCCGCGATGACGGCAAACGCCGCGAGCACGATGAAGTCGCCCTGCGCCGTGTTGGTGAGGCGCATCACGCCGAACATCAGCGACTGCCCGAGTGCAAAGAGCGTGTAGAGGCCACCCAGCAGGATGCCCTGGAGAAGGGTTTCGATCACGTCAGCATTCCTCTTGCAGCATCACAGGCCGAAGTAAGCGCGCGAGATCTGCTCGCGCGAGAGTGCATTGCACGTTCCCTGCAGCGACACGCGCCCTTCCTGCAGGCAGTACAGGCGCTGCGACACGCGCTGCGCCAGCGTCACGTCCTGCTCGACGATGACCACCGACATGCCTTCGCCGGTGATGGTCGGCATCGCGTCGTAGATTTCCTTGATGACGATGGGCGCCAGGCCCAGCGAGAGTTCATCGCACAGCAGCGCCTCGGGATTGCTCATGAGCGCACGGCCCAGCGCCACCATCTGCTGCTGGCCACCCGACAGCGAGGTGCCCGGGTTGTGGCGCTTCTCCTGCAGGATGGGGAACATCTGGTAGATGCGGCGCAGGTTCCATGGGCCGCTGCGTTGCGCGGTGGCGCCCATCAACAGGTTCTCCTCGACGCTCAGGCTGGGGAACAGGCGCCTTCCTTCCGGCACCATCGCGAGGCCGCGGCGGACGATGTCGCCTGGGGGCATGCCGCCGATGGCTTCGCCTTTGAAATGCACGGCGTCGCGGGGGGCGCGCACGAGGCCCGTGAGCGATTTCAGCAAGGTGGACTTGCCGGCACCGTTGGCACCGATGATGGCGACCAGTTCGCCCTTGGCGAGTTCGAAGTCGATGCCGAAGAGTGCCTGTGCGTCGCCGTAGAAGGCAGTGAGTTCGTGCGTCGTCAGCATGTCACCCACTCCCTGTGTCTTGCTCCCTCTCCCTCCGGGAGAGGGCTGGGGTGAGGGCACTGGGCCTTTGAAAAGATGAAGCGATGGACAGGCCCAGCGCCCTCACCCTGACCCTCTCCCGGAGGGAGAGGGAACAAATCCCGAACGCCGCCTCTTACTCCCTCTCCCTCCGGGAGAGGGCTGGGGTGAGGGCTCCGGGCCTTTGAAAAGTTGAGGCGATGGACACGCCCAGTGCCCTCACCCTGACCCTCTCCCGGAGGGAGAGGGGACAAATCCCGAACGCCGCCTCTTGCTCCCTCTCCCTCCGGGAGAGGGCTGGGGTGAGGGCTCCGGGCCTTTGAAAAGATGAGGCGATGGACACGCCCAGTGCCCTCACCCTGACCCTCTCCCGGAGGGAGAGGGAACAAATACCGGACGCCGTGTCTTGCCCCCTCTCCCTCCGGGAGAGGGCTGGGTTGAGGGCTCCGGGCCTTTGAAAAGATGAGACGATGGACACGCCCAGTGCCCTCACCCTGACCCTCTCCCGGAGGGAGAGGGGAAAAATCGGGGGAAAAGAGAAAGGCCGCGCTCATGCTTCAACTCCCATGTACACCCGCCGCACCTCCGCATCCTCCATCACCGCCCTCGGCTCGCCTTCCGCAATCCTTCGCCCGAAGTTGATGACGAACAACCGATCCGCCAGCGACAGCAACGCATGCACCACATGCTCGATCCAGATCATCGTCACACCACGCGACTTGATGCGTTGCAACTCCTCAACCAGCTGACGCGCCTCATGCTCCGTCAACCCGCCCGCAATCTCATCCAGCAGCAGCAAGCGCGGGCGTGTAGCCAGCGCACGCGCCAACTCAAGACGCTTGCGATTGAGCAGCGTGAGCCCGCCCGCAGCCTTGTTGGCATGCGGCATCAACCCGGTCTGGTTCAACACCTCATGCGCCGTCTCCCACGCCTCGCGCTCGCTCTGCTTGCCACCGAAGCACGCCGCGGTCACGAGGTTCTCGAACACGCTCATCGCCCCGAAAGGCTGTGGCACCTGGTAGCTGCGCCCGATGCCCGCGCGGCAGCGCTGGTGCGGCGAAAGCTTCGACACATCGCGCCCTGCGTATTCAACGCGGCCCGCGTCCAGCCGCGCATCGCCCGAGATCAGGTTGAACAGCGAGGTCTTGCCCGCGCCGTTCGGCCCGAGGATGCCCAGCGTCTCGCCCTCGTTCACGGCGAGGTGGATGTCGTCCGTGACCTTGAGCGCGCCGTAGGACTTGCACACGCCATGAAGTGCCAGCAGCGTCATCGTCACGCCGCCGCAATGAGCCGAATCGCGCCACCCGTCGGGATGTTCGGCGCCGCTTCGTTGTTGACGATGGTGAGTTCGTACTTGTAGGTCTTGCCCTTGCCCCATTGACCCAGCACCAGCGGCGTCTTGCTCACGTTCTTCATCGGTCCCGGGCCGCCCCACTTCACCGGGCCGACCACGGTGCTGATCGACGTGGCCGCCACGGCATCGCGCACATCGGCGGGCTTGAGCGACCTGGAACGCGACAGCGCACTGGATGCGACCTCGAACAGCGCATGCGCAAAGCCGATCGGCTGTGTCCATTGCTTCTTCGTGCCGGCCTCGTAGGCGCCCGCCAGATCCTTCGCACTCTGCTTCGTCAGGCTCGACGTGAACGGATGTGACGGGCTCCACCACACCTCCGTCGTAAGGCCGTCGCCCAGATCGCCCAACGCCTCGATGGCACCCGGGAACAGCAGCGCCTTGCCGAGCGTGATGACCTTCGGCTTGAAGCCCTGCTGCCGCGCCTGCGTGAGGAAGGTCTTGGCGTCCGGCGGAATCACCACGCCCGTGACGATCTCCACGCCGTCCTTCTTGAAGGCCGCGATCTGCGCGCTGAAGTCCTGCGTGCCGTTCTGGAATCGTCCGGGGTCGGTGAGCGTGAAGCCCATCGACGCGAGTGGCTTCGGAAAGCCCAGTTCCTTGTCGCCCCACGCGTTGCCGTCGCCATCGTTGGGGAACAGGCCGCCGACTTTCTTGTTGGTCTGCACCTGCTTCCAGCCGTTGGTGAAGTTGGCGATGACGTCCTCCAGCCCCCAGAACAGGTGGTACGTCCAGTTGAAGCCTTTGGCCGGATCACCCTTGCGCCCGAAGAACCACGGCTGCCACGGCACCACGCTCGACACGCAGGGCACTTCGTTCAGTTCGCAGGCATCGCTCACCGGATTGGCGGTTTCCGGCGTGCCGGCCGTGAGCACCAGCGCCACCTTGTCCTTGAGGATGAGGTCGTTCGCCACTTCGCCGGCGCGGTTGGGGTTGGACTGGCTGTCCTTGAGCACGATCTCCACGTCGTACTTGCGGCCACCCACGGTGATGCCGCCCTTGAACGCCGTCTTGATCTGGTCGATGACCCACTTGTCCGCCTCGCCGAAGGGCGCGAGCGGGCCGGTCTGCGGGGAGACATAGCCGATCTTGAGCGTGTCCGCGGCGAAGGCGCGGGGCGCCATGCCCAGGGCCGCCAGTGCGGCGGCGGCTTGCGTGAACTGTCTGCGATCGATGGTCATCTTGTTGTCTCCTCGTTGTGGGTGGGTCAACTACCGCCCGCTAATCGGGCCGGATTCCTTCAAAGGCGCGCTGGAGCAAGTCGCGAATGGCTTCACGCTCCAGCGGCCTCGGATTGGGGTATTGGTTCTGCATGGCGATGTCGCAGGCGCGGTCCACGTCTGCGGCCTGCATGCCGATGTCGCGCAATGCCACCGGCGCGCCGGTGTCGCGCGCCAGGTCGTACACGGCCTGCGCGGCGCTCACCAGGATGCCGGCGTCCAGCGCCAGCTCGATGCGGCGCATCGCGTTGGGCGCCTCGGCCGCGTTGTAGGCCAGCGCATGCGGCAGCACGACGGTGTGCGTCTGCGCGTGCGGCAGGTTGAAGCTGCCGCCCAGCGTATGGCACAGCTTGTGGTGCAGCGCCATGCCGACGTTGCCAAGAACCGTGCCGCACAGCCATGCGCCATACAGCGCATCGCTGCGCGCGTCCATGTCGTGCTTGTCGCGATGGATGGCGGGCAAGGCGCGGCCCAATGCGCGGATGCCTTCCTGCGCCATCAGGTCCATGATCGGATTGCCGTCCTGCGCATACAGGCCTTCGGCCGCATGCGCGATGGCGTTGATGCCGCTGGTCACGCTCATCTCCACCGGCAGCGAGCGCGAGAGTTCGGGGTCGTAGATGACGGTGCGCGGCAGCACGCGTGCGTCCTTGCCGGTCTTCTTGAGGCCGCCTTCGGTGATGCCGTATATGGGCGTCATCTCGCTGCCGGCATAGGTCGTCGGAATCGCGAGGATGGGCAGGCCGGAGTCGAGCGCGATCGCCTTGCCCAGGCCCGTGGTGGACCCGCCGCCAATGGCCACGGCGCAATCCGCATCGAGCCGGCGTGCAACCTCCCTCGCCTCTCGCGCGGATTCGATCGGCACATGCATCACCGCGCGATCGAAGATGCCCGCCGCCTGCGCACCCAGCATGTCGGCCACCCGCTCGGCCTGCGCACGCTGTTCGGGCGTGGACAGCACCAGCGCGCGTCGCGCGCCGAGCAGATCGATCTCGCGTCCGAGGTGCGCGAGCGAGCCCGCGCCGAAGATGACGCGGGAGGGTTGGCCGGCAAAGATGAAATCGCGCATGGAAGGGTCCTTTGGTTCAACGCGCGAAGTGTGGCGGTATTTGCGCGTCCACGTTGACCCAGATGCTCTTGACCTGCGTGTACTCGCGCATGGCGTCGAAGCCCATCTCGCGCCCGTAGCCGCTCTGCCCGACGCCGCCAAAAGGCGAGCCCGGATTCACGCGCTTGTAGCTGTTGATCCAGACCATCCCGGCGTGCAGTTCGCGGGCGAACTTGTGGGCGCGTTGCAGGTTCGAAGTCCACAGGCCACTGCCCAGGCCGTAGTCGGTGCCGTTGGCGATCTGCAATGCTTCTTCATCGGTCTTGAAGGTGAGCACGGTGACGAAGGGCCCGAACACCTCTTCCTGCGCAATGCGGTCGAGGTAAGAGGCCGCACGCACGATGGTGGGCTCCACGTAGCAACCATTGGCCAGTTCGCCCGCGGGCGACTTGCCGCCCGCCAGCACTTCGCCGCCCTGCGTGCGCGCCACGTCGACATAGCCCAGCACGCGCTCGCGGTGCTGCGCGCTCGTGAGTGGACCCATCTCGGTGGCGTCGTCGAGTGGATTGCCCAGGCGCACTGAGCGCGCAAGCGCCACGAACTTGTCAAGGAAGGCATCGGCAATCCTCTCGTGCAGGATGAGGCGCGAGCCCGCAATGCAGGCCTGCCCCTGGTTGTGAAAGATCGCCCACGCGCTGCCGTTGACTGCCGCCATGAGGTTCGCGTCTTCGAAGACGATGTTGGCGCCCTTGCCGCCCAGTTCGAGCTGCACCTTCTTCAGGTTGCCCGCACTCGCCTGCACGATGCGCCGGCCCGTCGCCGTGCTGCCGGTGAAGGCCACCTTCGCAATGTCCATGTGCTCGGCGATGTATTGCCCTGCCACGCTGCCCAGCCCCGGCACGATGTTGACCACGCCATCCGGCATGCCGGCCTCGGCCATCAGCTCCGCGATGCGCAGCGAAGTGAGGGGCGTGATCTCGGCCGGCTTCATGACGATGGTGTTGCCGGCCGCGAGCGCGGGCGCCATCTTCCAGCTCGTGAACATCAGCGGAAAGTTCCACGGCACCACCTGCCCCACCACGCCCACCGGCTCGCGCAGCGTGTAGTTCAGGAAGCCCGCTTCCACCGGAATCGTCTCGCCCTGGAACTTGTCGGCCATGCCGCCGAAGTAGCGAAAGCAAGCGGCCGTGCGCGGCACGTCGAGATTGCGCGAGTCGCGGATGGGGTGGCCGGTGTCCAGCGATTCGAGCCTCGCCAAGTCCTCGCCGTTGGCCTCGATCAGGTCCGCCAGCTTGAGCAGGATTCGGCCGCGGTCGGCGGCCGCCATGCGGCTCCACGCCGGAAAGGCGCGCCTGGCCGCAGCCACGGCCTTGTCGACGTCGGCCTTGCCGGCAAGCGCCACCTCCGCAATCGTCGAGTTGTCGTGCGGGTTCAGCGTGGCCAGCGTTTCTCCGGACTCGGCATCGACGAACTTGCCATCGATGAATAGCTGGTGCCGGATGGGCGAGGTCAAGCCGGCGGCCTGCTGGATGTGTGCGAGCGTCATGAAAGGGGCTCCCTGGATTGCCATGGATCAGCGTGCGTTGGCCTCGTCGGCCAACCATGGATAGCGGGCGGTGTCCTTGCCGGCGTAGTCCGGATCAAGGTAGATGAAGCAGCGCTGGATCAGCCAGTCGCGCACCTCGAACACATCGCACCAGCGGCCCGCGGCCCACTCGGGCGAACCGGCACGCCACGGGCCATCCACGTGCTCGCCGAAGCTGGTGCCTTCGCAGGCGAACATGTCGCTGCCGGTCATGATCCAGTTGAAGCCGGCGTAGTCGTGCGTGATCGCCTTGCCGCGGCTGCCGAGGTCGCCGAACATGCGGCCGATCTGTTCCTTGCCGTTGGCCAGGCCCCATTTGGGAAAGTAGACCTGCGCGTCCTCCGCGAAAAGGTCGAGGATCGAGCCGCCGGTGGAGGTCACGCCGCCGTGGTCGTAGGCCTTGAGGTATTCGAGCGCGACGGACTTGCGTTGCTCGTCGGTCATGCTGAGTTTGGTGAGGGCCATGGTGCTGTCTCCTTCATTTGAGTGATTGCAAGTACTCGATGAGCGCCGCGCGCTTTTTCGGGTCGTCCTGGAAATAGACCATCGTGCTGCCGGCGGCCACGGCTTGCGTGTCGGTCAGCCAGCGTTCGAGAAGGACCTTGTCCCAGGTCTTGCCCTTCATGGCGTCCACGTACTGCTTCGAATACGTGAAGCCGGGGCTGCTGGCGGCCTGCTTGCCGAGCAGGCCGTAGAGGTTGGGGCCGACGCCGTTGGGCTCGCCCTTGCCGAAGCTGTGGCACTGGGCGCAACTGCTTTGCGCCAGGCGCTCGCCCGGCGACTGCGCGTGCGCGCCCAACGCGGCCAGCGCCAGCACACAGGCCGCTGTGAACCAACGGCTCATGCCGCGCTCCCCAGTTCCGCATTCGCCGCGTTGGCCGTGCGATACGAGAAGGCGATGATCGGCCCCAGCGTGGCGCCACCCGCCCAGTACGCGCGGCCCGATGCCGAGGCCACGCAGTTGCCGACGCCATACAGCCCGGCGATGGGCTTGTCGCTGCCATCGAGCACGCGACCGTGCGTATCGGTCTTGGGCCCGCCCTTGGTGTCCAACGTGCCGGAGACCACCAGCGCAGCGTAGTAAGGCCCCGTATCGGACAGTGGCCACATCGTCGGATTGCTGCGGCCGGGCTCTTCCTTCACGTCGCCGTTGAAGAGAAGTTCGACGGTACGCTCGCCACGCTTGAAATCCAGGTCCTTGCCGGTCTTGGCAAAGCCGTTGAAGCGCGCAATCGATGCCTGCAGGTTTTGCAGGAAGTCCGCCGAAGGACGCGCACCGCCGATCACGCTGGCGTACTTCGCAAAGCGCTCGTCGATGTTGCGTGCCAGTTCGGCGAGCGTGTTGCCCTTGATGACGTGGCGGTCGTCCGTGCCCGGCGGCACGATCAGGCGGCCGTACTCGGCACTGGCGGAGTTCTGCTGCGAACGCTGGTCCCACACCGCGATGCGCACCAGGTTCGGGTACTCGGCCTTCGCGCCA
The DNA here is from genome assembly GCF_030317105.1 of Variovorax brevis. Lineage (GTDB taxonomy): Bacteria > Pseudomonadota > Gammaproteobacteria > Burkholderiales > Burkholderiaceae_C > Variovorax > Variovorax brevis. The sequence continues at coordinate 219,094 of NZ_JASZYG010000007.1, read as the reverse complement.
TCCCACTCGAAGAAGCTTTGCGCCAGTTCGTTGTATTGCAGCTTCTCATTGACCGTGCGCTTGCCGTACTTGTTGACGAAGAGCATCGAGTCACCGGCCACCGAGAACATGCCGGACATCGAACCGTCGCGGGCCACCGCCTTTTCCAGCGGAATGGGGCAGCTCCACGCGTAGTTCATGTTGCGCAGCTGCGCGCCGAGCGGGCCTGCCATCTTCACGAAGTCGCCTTCGTTGCTGGGCGCCGCGCAGCCGCCGTAGATCGGGCCGTTCAGGAAGTTCTTGCGCAGCTCCACGTTGTGGGTGAAGCCGCCAGTCGCAAAGATGACGGCCTTGCGCGCACGCAGCCGCACCGTCGCGCCGAGTTCGTCCTGCGCCTCGACGCCGATCACGCGGCCGGCCGGGTTCTGCAGGATCTTCACGACACGCATGCCGGTGCGGATCGGGATGCCTTCCTGCCGCGCCTTGGTCGACATGGTGCGCACCGCCACCAGACCGCCATCGGACATGCTGGGGATCGCGCCGGCGGGCACCAGCACGCGGCCCTTCGGCGCCTTGTCTTCGGGCAACTCGGCGAAGTAGTCGGGCACGTCCGGGCAATGGCGATAAGGCAACGCGCCCTTCGCGGCCAGCAGTTCGGCGGCCGGCGAGGCGCTGTCATAGATGGCCGCGCACATGTCGTATTCCCATTGCGTGAGGCCAAGGCGAGGATGCGCGGGATCGTAGTTCTGCGGGTTCGACAGCCGCGCCACATACTTGAGGAAGTCAGGCTTCGGGTCAACGATGCCCGCCTTCTTCATGGCCTCGTTGTTGGGCACCCAGTACCAGAAGGCTGCCTTGGCGGTGGTGCCGCCGATGCTGCCGGCCTTCTCGAGGATCACGGCGCTGTTGCCTTGCCACTTCGAGAACAGCGCGGAGGCCAGGCCGCCGCAGCCGCTGCCGCAGACCACCATGTCGAAGGTCTCGTCGAACTTCTTCGCGGGCTCTGCGGCCTCCACGGAAAGTCCGAGGGTCGCGGCCGCAGCGACTGCGGACGTTGCACCTGCCTGCTGGAAAAAACGTCGGCGCGAAGCTGCGCCGGCACCGGACCGGATGAGGTCTGCCATGTCTGTCTCCTTGCGAGAGGCGAGCGGCGCTGCCGCATCGCCTCAAAGATTTCGTTTGCCTAGAACTGGACCGGGATCTCGGGGCTTTCGCCCTTCTGGATCTCGTAGACGAGCGTCGGGGAACCGTTTTCCCAGACCAGCAGCATCGAGCGCTTGGGGCTGTAGCCCTGGTGGCGGCAGTAGGCGGGCATGGCGGCCATGTCGCCGGCTTTCATGATCACGCGGGCCATCGGCTTGCCCGTGTTCTTGTCGCCGCAGTCCCAGTGGATCTCGTCGGTCATCTGGAAGAACCACTCGACGCGGTCGTTGCCATGGATGATCGGCAGGATGTGTTCTTCCGTCGTCGGGCACATGAAGCTGTGCTTGACGACCGAGGTGAAGCTCGGGTTCCACGTGACCTGCGAGCGGCTCAGGAAGCCGAACAGGTTGAAGGCGTGCACCTCGTTCTCGAAGCCCGGCTCGGCGTGCAGTTCGGGCTGCTCTTGCGGCACATCGGCAAAGGCACGGTTGACGGGCGCGCCGCGTTCATCGGTGCGCAGGTTCAGGTCGTCCTTCAGGCCCACGCAACGCTTGGCCAATTCCCTGGCCCGCGTGATCTTGGCTGTGTTGTTGCCGTTCTTGCGCCCGTACGGCGTGCCGGTTTCCTGCGGCGCCGAGAACGGGTCGAAGGTCTCGTTGGTCCAGTCGTCCAGCATCGCCTCGAAGGTGGCGCGGATCTGCGCGGTCGGAAAGTTTTCCAGCAGGTCGATGCCGGCCTCTTTCATGGTGCCGTTGTAGCTGCCGGCGTACAGGTCGACCGACTGGTAGTGGTTGACGGTGCCGAACACGTCGTCGAAATTGACCCAGCCGTAGAAGAAGCCCCAGGCCACGTCGCGCATCAGGGCGCGCAGGTAGTAGCCGATGTCCATCGTGTGGCTCATCGGGCGGCCGTCGCGCGCTTTCCAGGTGATGTGCGCGAAGTATTCGTCGCGGCGAAAGCCGAAGCTTCCGAGGGTGAAGTCCTTGTAGCCGAGGGTGGCGTGCGGTTGCGACGCGATGACCTTGGCGAGTTCGGTGGGGGCGTTCATGTCGTGTCTCCTCGGGTTCAGTTCAGTTGGCAGATCTCGGACCACTTTTCGACCGAGAGATCGCCCTTGCAGCTTTGCAGCACGATCACGCCGGGCTGTGCGGAGCGGAACTGGTAGGCGGTGTTCTTGGGCAGCAGGCCCTGGTGGCCGCGCGAGAGCTTCATCCAGCCCATCTTCTGGCCGCGCGGTTCGCCCTGCACGAGCACGGCGCCGTTCTTTTCGGTGTCGGCCACGGTCTGCGCGGCATCGAGCTTGACGAGGTGCACCTCGACCTCGCCGTCCATGACCAGGGCGAACTCGTCGTGGGCACAGGTGTACCAGGGCGAGCTGCCTTCGGCCCGCAGCGTCTCCAGCACATAGATCTGGTTCTGGCCGAACACGACCTTCTCGTAGGGCTTGCTGTTGCTCGCGATCTCGAAGCAATTGGAGAAGGCGTAGTGGCGCACGTCGTCGTCAATCGGTTCGACGCGGCCCTTCTCGTAATTCTTGAGGGAACCGAAGCGGGTCTGGTAGGTGGCACTCATCAAAGTTCTCCTTGGGTCCGTTGCATCAGCGGCGCAGTCGTTGCTGCGATGGGTGGACTGTAGGGAGAGGGGGTGTGCGGCGGTAGAGGCCAATCGGAAAGAGGATTCTTCGGTAAAACAGAATGATCCGCAGGGTTTACCCCGAACAATGGCCTGCGGCGGCCTGGCGGATGGATGGGCAGAATCGCTTGCAGAAGCGCCAGCACCAACCGCCTGCGAAGGAGTGATTCCATGTCTGCTCTTGCGCCCACGCCCGTCCCCTTGCTGCAGCGCGAGGACAACGGCGGCGTCGCCACGCTGCGGCTGAACCGGCCGGAGCAGTTCAATGCCCTGTCAGAAGCGATGCTCGAAGCGCTGCAAGGCGAAGTCGACCGCATCGCCGTGGATGACAGCGTGCGCTGCGTGGTGCTGGCAGCTGCTGGCAAGGCCTTTTGCGCCGGCCATGACCTGCGCGAGATGCGCGGGCGCCCCGAACTGGCCTACTACCAGGCCTTGTTCACCCAGTGCAGCCGCGTGATGCAGGCGATCCAGGCGCTGCCGGTGCCGGTGATCGCTCGCGTGCACGGCATTGCCACGGCGGCGGGTTGCCAGCTCGTCGCCAGTTGCGACATGGCGATTGCATCGGAGGCGGCGCGCTTCGCGGTCTCGGGCATCAACGTCGGCCTGTTCTGCGCCACGCCGTCGGTGGCGCTGTCGCGCAACGTCTCTGCCAAGCGCGCGTTCGACATGCTGTTCACTGGCCGCTTCATCGACGCGGCCACGGCGGCGGATTGGGGCTTGATCAACGAAGCCGTGCGCGAGGATGAACTCGACGCTGCCATTGCAAGAAAGACGGATGCGATCCTCGCCAAGAGCCGGGCCGCTGTGCGTTACGGCAAGGCGATGTTCTACCGGCAACGGCAGATGGCGTTGGGCAACGCCTACGAATACGCCAGCGACGTCATGGCGCGCAACATGATGGAAGAAGACGCGGGTGAAGGCATCGATGCCTTCTTGGGGAAGCGGCAGCCGCAGTGGCGCTCCTGAGTGGCTCGTTCGTCGACACCGCAAGCGGGCCCCGGCGTCAACCCTCGATCAGTTCCGCCTGAATCAGCCCCATCCCGATCAAGGCCGCGTCCCACGGCGGATCGCGCGTGAACTCGGTGCCCAGGTGTTCGATGAACAGGCGCAGCTTGTAAGCGTTGCGCGAGGTGCCCGCATACACGGCGCAGAGCGGAAAGGACGACAGCTGGTGCTGCCCCAACACCACCTTCAACTCGCCGCGCCGGATCGAATCGCCCGCCACCAGCGTCGGCAGGCAGACGATGCCGGCGTGCTCCAGCGCGTACTCACGCAACAGATGCACGCTGTTGGTCAGCAACGCGGCAGACAGGTAGATCGTGATCTGCTCGCCGCGATGGTGAAAGGTCCACCGGTCGCGCGTCGGGTAGCCCGAATACAGGCCCAGCGCATGCCGGTGCAGGTCGCGCGGGTTCTCCGGCGTGCCATGCGCTTCGAGATAGGCGGGCGTCGCACAGAACACGCGGCGCACCGGAAAGAGCGGGCGCGACACCAGTTCCTGCGAAGCCGCCGGGAAAATCTGCAACGCGCAGTCCACGCCAGCCTTCACCGGATCGACGACAGCGTCGCTCACGATCAGCTCGAGGTGGATGTCCGGGTACGTGGTCTGGAACACGCGCAGCAGCGACGCAAAGTGGCCCAGCACCATGCCGGTGAGCGCATGAACGCGAAGCGTGCCCGCCGGTTTGCCGCGCACGTCGCGCATCTGGTCGACGATGTCGTTGGCGCGGCCGACCAGCTCGACGCAGTCACGCAGGAAAGCCTGGCCCATGTCGCTCAGGCGCACGACGCGCGTGCTGCGATGAAACAGCGGCGCGCCCAGGAATTCCTCGAGCTGCCGGATGCGCGTCGTCACGACCGAGCTGGACACGCGCAACTGCCGCGCTGCCTCGGCGAAGCTCTGTGTCTGCGCAACGCGCACGAAGGTTTCGATGCTTTGGAGGCGATCCACCCGCGGGACTGTAACGCGGCGTGTCAGGCGCGCAATGAGGGTGAACGCCGGTGAGAGCGCGCCCAGCGTCTACTTGAGATCGAACTCGCGCAGCATCACCGGCTGGAAGGAACCCGCCGCGACGCGCCTGCGGACGGCTGCGTCGAGTTCGGGTGCGTGCTGCGCATAGGTGTCCATCGGCATGTCGTCGGTCGCAACCGGCCGGTAGAGATAGTGCAGGATCTCTTTTCCGATGGTCGCGCCGATTTGCTGCCCTCCGATGAGCACCCAAAAGCGCACGGAGCCCGACGCGTCATGAAAGTACGGTTGATTCGTCATGACGCGCGTTCCGGTCTGGACTACCGCGTCTTGGCGTGCGTCGCTTCGGCCATGCGCTCGCTTGCGGCCTGCACCTGTTGCGCCACGGCGGCCTGTCCCCCGGCAAAGATGCCCATGAGGTTCTCGGCGTGCTCGCGCGCGAAGGTCGCATAGTTCTCGGCGAGACTGCGCACCAGATCGGCATGCGCGCTGGACGCCGCTGCGCCGCCAAAGGCTTTCTGCGCCAGCTCCAGATACTTCTGCGCGTTGGTGTTCACCAGTTCGGCGACCTCCGGTGACTGTGCGAAGCGCGTCATGAGTTCGGCGTTGGCCGTGGACAGCTTGACGAAGGGTTGGGTGAGGTCATTCATTGGAATCTTCCTTGCGGGATGGACAGGACGTTGGGGCCACTTCCTGTGTATCAACGAAGCGCGTGTCCTGTCGGTGCGGTAGAGCACCGACAGGCGAGGCGTCATGGCGCAGGTGGGAGTGCGTCGCGCCAGTTCCGCTATGTGCGCTGTCGCACAGACTTGGCGTTCCGTCGGCGTATCGTGGTTTGTGCCCTATCAGACATCAAACGCACCATGGCCCTTTCCCGCTTTGCCGCTGAATGCCTCGTCCAGGACTACCTGCACGGACGCACGTTGCCATTGTTCATCCGCATGGCGGTGGTGCAGCTGGCCGAGTCGCGGCTGAGGGCAGGTGAAACGCCCGTGCTCTGCGAGATGCTTTGCAGGGAGATCGACGACGAAGCGAGCGACCGCCGCAACTGATGGAGCAGCAGCGCGCGCCAACGGGCCATGGGGCTATGCGCGGCACCGAACAGACGGCGAGCACCTGACAACCGACAGTGGGAAACGCATCCGATCGACAGGATGCCCATCCACGGAGGTCATCATGAAATACGAACTGCCTTCATGGGCCAGAAAAGGGTCGCAGGCAGGCCGTGACCTGCGCATCGCCGACGCAAGGCCATGCCGCCAGCGAGGCCGTCATCGCGCCTTGGCAAAGCCTTCACGTCGCGGACCCGGCGCGGGGCGCCGACCTCATCCCGGCCGCTGAACAGCTGCTGGCGGAACTGGCGAGCAATGGTTGCCACGGTGCCTGCGCCAGCGCAGGCAACCGTGCCCGCATCGCCTGTCAGGCCCGCAACTGATCCTTGATCGGCAGGCTGCGAATCCGCTTGCCTGTCGCTGCAAAGATCGCGTTGGTCAACGCCGGCGCAATCGGTGGCACGCCGGGCTCACCCGCCCCGCCCATCGGCGCGTCGTAGTCGCCCGGTATCAGGTGGACCACGACGGCCTTCGGCGCCGCGTTCATCCGCAGCACTTCGAACTGGTGGAAGTTGTCCTGTTGCACTCGGCCGTCCTTGAAGGTGATCTCGCCCGACAGCGCATTGCCGATGCCCATGGCGCAGGCGCCTTCCATCTGCGAGCGCACGCGCTCGGGGTTGACGATGGCGCCGCAGTCGATGGCGATGTCCACGCGCGGCACCGTCAGCACGCCGTCGGCATCCACGGACACTTCCACCACCGCCGCCACGTAGGTCGTGAAGCTGTAGTGCGCCGCAATACCCAGTCCCTTGCCCTTGCCCATCGGCCGGCCCCAGTTGGCCTCCTTGGCGGCCGTCATCGCGACGCGGCGCAGGCGGCCGATGTCGATGGGGTAGGCCGTCGGGTCTTCGCCGTGGTTCCAGGTGTCGTTGATGTCGCGCGGATCGATCTTGCGCGGCGGCCCGATCAGTTCGAGCAGGTAGTCCTTCGGGTCGCGCCCCGCGGCGGTGGCCATCTCGGCCACGAAGGACTGGATGGCAAAGGCATGCGGGATGTTGGACACGGCGCGGTACCAGCCGACGCGCGTGTGCGCAGCGGCCTCGGGGTTTTCCACGCGCATGTTGGGCACGGCAAAGGGCACGTTGGTGAGCCCCATGCCGAGTTCGATGGGCGACTCCTGCTTGGGGTCGGGCATGAAAAGCGCCATGAGCGTCGGCCCCACGCTGCGGTGCAGCCATGCGGTGGGCTTGCCCTGCGCGTCGATGCCGGCCTCGAGGTGCTCGACCGAGACGGTGTGGTAGTAGGAATGGTGCAGGTCGTCGTCGCGCGTCCATACCACCTTCACCGGCTTGCCGCCGGTCTCGCGCGCCAGCAGCGCCGCCTCGGTGGCGAAGTCGCCCTTGCTCTTGCGGCCGAAACCGCCACCCAAAAGCGTGACGTTGACGGTCACCTTCTCGGGTGGCAACTCGAGGCGCTTGGAGATGTCGTTGCGCACCGCCTGCGGGCTCTGGAACGGGCCCCACACCTCGCAGCGGCCGTCCTTGATGCGCGCGGTCGCGGTCGGCGGCTCCATCGGCGCCTGCGTCAAGTGGGGGATGTAGTACTCCGCTTTCACCACCTTGGCGGCGGACTTCATCGCGGCGTCGACGTCGCCGGTGTTGCGGATCACCTTGCCCGGCTTGGCGGCGGCGGCCTGCATGTCGGCGCGGTAAGTGTCGGAGGAATAGGTGCCGTTGGGGCCACCCTCCCAATCGAGCTTCAGGGCCTTGCGGCCGTTCATCGCCGCCCAGGTGCTGGTGGCGATGACGGCGACGCCCGGCAGCGGCTGGAAGGCGCTGGGCACGGGCGAGCCCTTGATCTCGACCACCTTCACCACGCCCGGCACCTTCATGGCGGCCGCGGAATCGAAGCCGCGCAAGGTTCCGCCGTAGTACGGGCTGCGCGCAACCACGGCAAAGAGCATGTCCGGCTGCACCACGTCGATGCCGAACTGGGCCTTGCCCGTCGTGATGTCGAAGCCGTCGACGATGGGCACATTGCCCTTGCCGATGTAGCGGAAGTCGGCCGGCTTCTTGAGCTTCAGGTCGGCGGTGGCGGGCACGGGCAGCGCGGCGGCGGCGCTCGCCACCTCGCCGAAGCCCATCGTGCGGCCGGTCGGGCGGTGCAACAGTTGATGGTTTTTCGCCGTCACCTCGGATGCCGGCACGCCCCACTTGGCAGCGGCCGCCGATTCGAGCATCTGCCGCGCCGAGGCGCCGCAGCGGCGCATCGGCATGAAGAAGTGGCGCGTGGTGCGTGAGCCGTCGGTGTCCTGGTTGCCGTATTTCACTTCGTCGCCAGGCGCCTGCACGACGCGCACCTTGGCCCAGTCGGCTTCCAACTCGTCGGCCACGATCATCGGCACGCCCGTGCGCACGCCCTGGCCCATCTCGGCGCGCGCGCAGGTGATGGTGACGATGCCGTCGTCGGCGATCGCGACGAAGACCAGCGGGTTCTCGACCACGCCATTGGGCATGCCGTAGGCGCCGTATTTCTTGGGCGCGTCTTGCGCATCGGCCTGCCCGGGCCAGCCGAGCCCCAGCGCGAAGCCGCCGACGGCACCACCGGCAGCGCCGGCGAGCAGGCCGCGGCGCGAGAGCTTGCAGACTTGCGGTTGTGAAAGCTGCTGCTGTTCTTGTCGAAGGGCTGCGTAGTTCATGTCACGCTCCCTTCATGTTCGAGGCCTGCACGATGGCGGCCTTGATGCGCGTGTAGGTGCCGCATCGACAGATGTTGCCCGACATGGCGGCCTCGATCTGCGCCTCGGACGGTCGCTTGTTCTCCGCCAGCAGCGCGGCCGCCTGCATGATCTGGCCCGATTGACAGTAGCCGCATTGCGGCACGCCCGCCTCGCGCCAGGCGACCTGCAGCGGGTGCATGCCTTTGGGGTCCAGGCCCTCGATGGTGGTCACGTTCTTGCCCATCGCGGCACTCATGGGCGTGCTGCAAGATCGCACCGCCGCGCCGTTGAGGTGGACGGTGCAGGCGCCGCAAAGGGCCATGCCGCAACCGAATTTGGTGCCGGTCATCTGCAGCTCGTCGCGCAGATACCAGAGCAGGGGCATCGACGCGTCGCCGTCGAAGTTGCGCGACGCTCCATTCACTGTCAGTGAAGCCATGGGACGTGTCTCCTCGTTGTTCTGCGTCCTGCGAACACGGGTGCGCTGGGCGCATTTCGGTCATGGGGCGGCGCCATTACACGCCTGGCGCATCGAAAAAACAATCGTGCGAATGCGGATCCGGCGCCCGGGGGCCGGATCGTTCAGGGCCGCTGCAACGAGCGGCCTGTAGTAGCGCCCTGGCTAGCGCCGATTCAGGACGGCCACGGAGCGCGCGGCGCCCGCCGTGCCGCGAGGACTGGGACGCCAGCGAAACGACGCCCATGCGAAGACGCTGCCGAGCACCGCACCCGCCAGCACATCCAGCACCACGTGCTGGCGCGTGGCCAGCGTGGAATAGGCAATCGCCAGGAACCACAGCAGGTTGACCGCGCGCAGCACCACGGGCACGCGCGCACCCTTGAGCACGTGCTCGATCCAGTACGCGGTGAAGATGGCAATTGCCACATGCATCGAAGGACAGGCGTTGCCCGCCGCGTCGATGCCTTGCAGCATGGCGTAGCCGGGAAAGCCGCCGGCGTCATAGGGCATGGACGGAATGCGGGTCGGCCAGATGAAAAAGAGCACCAGGCCCGCCAGGCACAAGGCCGCGGCCCAGAGGCCGTACACCAGCAGTGAGCGAAAACTGCGCTGCAGCCCCGGCGCCACGCCCACATAAACCCAGAGCGAGAAATACGGAATGAGCCAGGGGGCGTGGAAGGGCACCAGCGCGTCCAGCGGCGTGAGCGGCATCACCGTCACGGCGCCCACCGGATAGCGCAGCAGGTGAAAGTAGCCGATGAAGAACACCCAGATCCACGCCGTCGTGCCGACCAGCTTCAGCAGCAAATGACTGCGCAACCGCTCCCCGATCTCGACGGTCCATGGCGCGCGCGGCGGTGTGATGGGCATGAGGCGGGCTGATCCTTGCAAGTGGGCAAATCGACAGTGCGGTGCCCTGATCTTGCGTGAGGACAGCGAGCCGAGACAGGAAAACGCGTAATACCGACACTTTACGCCGTGAAGGAACCCGGTGATACCCTTCCCGCATGTTCAATCCGTCCCAAGAAGAGGTGCGTCGTTTTTTCTGCGACGTGTATGCCAAGAGCCGCCAGGGCCTGCCGATGGAGGCGCTCGAAACCATCGCCGCCGGCTGGATCGACGCGCACCCCGAATACCACGCCGACTTGGCCGACGCGGACGCCGCCGTGGCCCGCGTGTATGACGGCAAGGACGGGCGCGAGAACCCGTTCCTGCACCTGTCGATGCACCTGTCGATCAGCGAGCAGTGCTCCATCGACCAGCCCCGCGGGATCCGCCAGGCCGTCGAACTGCTGGCCGCGCGGCGCGATTCGCTGCTGGATGCGCACCACGAGGCGATGGAGTGCCTGGGCCAGATGATGTGGGAGAGCCAGCGTGCGGGCCGGCCGCCGGATGGCGAGGCCTACATCGCCTGCGTGCAGCGCCGCGCGACGCGGGATTGAATTGCTCCCTCTCCCCGTGGGGAGAGGGTTGGGGTGAGGGCTTGCGGCGCATGCAAGACCCCGCCTCCTCAAAGGCCCGGAGCCCTCACCCCAGCCCTCTCCCGGCGGGAGAGGGAGCGGGAACCCGGCGCCGGGTGGTCGCGGCGAAACGCCGCGCCACTTCACGCAACAGCCCGATCAGCGCCGTGCGCGCAGCCGTCGGCTCGGCCTCGCTGCGCAGCAGGAGCCCGACCGGCTCTTCCGTGCCCGGCGTGTCGATGCGCAGCCGCACCAACTCGCCCTTGGCCAGATCGTTGCGCGCGGCCCCCAGCGGGGTGATCCAGATCGCATCCGACGCCGCCACCAGCGCGCTCGCCACCGACACGTCCAGCGTCTGCAGTGCGTTCTGCGGCAGGCTCAGCCCCAGCGACGACAGGAAGCTCTCGGTGTTGTGCCGCGGAATGGTGCCCTCGCCATAAACCACCAGCGGAAACCCGAGCGCCGCCTGCGCGGACGCGCCCCGCCGCGCCAGCGGATGCCCTTGCCGCGCCACGAAAACCAGCGGCTCGGTGTGCAGCAGTTCGAAGCTCAGGCCGCCCATCAGCAGCGGATCGCTCATGCGGCCCACGACCACATCCAGCTCCCCTGCCCGCAGTTCGTCCAGCAGCACCGCATTGGCCGCGCTCTTGACGAGGATCTGCAGCGCAGGCCAATGGGCGCGCAGGCCCGCCAGCGCCTGCGGCAACAGCGAAGGCGCCACGCTGGGCAGGGCGCCGATGCGCAGGCGCTCCGGCCGCTCGCCGGACACGGGAGCCACCGCCTGCGCACTGGCGTCGATGGCCTCCAGCACGCGCAGCGCATGCGTCAGCAACTGCTCGCCGGCGGCGGTCAGGCCCTGCACGCCGCGTCGTCCGGCGCTGCCGCGCTCCACCAAGCGCGTGCCGGCCAGTTCTTCCAGTTCGGTCAGGGTCTTGGACATGGCCGGCTGGCTCAGCGCCAGCCGTTCGGCCGCCCGCGCGAGGTGCCTTTCCTGCGCCACCGCGACAAAGCAGCGCAGGTGCCGCAGCTGCACGTTTCTCGCAAAAGCGGGGACCGGGCCCGGCGCGGGAGAGGTCGAAAGTTTCAATTACCAATGCTCATGTAAATCGTTCGATTCTTCAATTTACATCAACTAACGCCGGCCATAAAGTTCGGGCTCCAGAACAGCGAAATCCCCCAGGAGACCCCACATGCTGACCAAGGCAAGCCCCACCGCCACGACGCTCGACCCACGCGACTGGCCCAGCCACCCCGCGTACCTCTACCCCGGCTACAAGTCGACCATGAAGCGCGGCCCGACCAAGCCGCTGATTCCCATGAAGGCGTCGATGGCCGAGTTGCGCCAGCCGGTGTACGGCCACGACAGCATCGGCGAGTTCGACCACGACCTGACGCGCAATGCCCGCCGCAACGGCGAGCCGCTGGGCGAACGCATGATCCTGACGGGCCAGGTGCTTGACGAGCGCAAGCGCCCGGTGCGCAACACGCTGGTGGAACTGTGGCAAGCCAACGCCGCCGGCCGCTACGTGCACAAGGTCGACCAGCACGACGCGCCGCTGGACCCGAACTTCCTGGGCGCCGGCCGCTGCCTCACCGACGACGAAGGCCGCTACCGCTTCCTGACCATCAAGCCCGGCGCCTATCCCTGGGGCAACCATCCCAACGCCTGGCGCCCGCAGCACATTCACCTGTCGCTGTTCGGCGAGCACTTCGCCAGCCGCCTCGTAACGCAGATGTATTTCCCCGGCGACCCGCTGCTGCAATACGACCCGATGGTCACGGGCACGCCAGAGAAGTACCGCAACCGCCTGGTGGCCGACTTCAGCCTGGACATCACCGAAGAGAACTACGCGCTGGGCTACCAGTTCGACATCGTGCTGCGCGGCGCGGACGAAACGCCTTTTGAAAACCGCTGAGCCGCCAGCCAAGGAGACACCCATCATGATGAGCGCACTCGAATCCAATTTCGGCCAGACCCCTTCGCAGACGGTCGGCCCCTACTTCGCCTACGGCCTGACGGCCACGCAATACGGCTACGACTTCAACCAGCCCTTCGACGCGCAGGTCGCGCTCGACGGCGCCCGCGGCCAGCGCATCCGGCTGGAAGGCCGCGTGATCGATGGCGACGGCAAGGCCATCAACGACGCGATGGTCGAAATCTGCCAGCCGGACGGTGAAGGCCGCTATCCGGAGTCGGTGGAGGACGCCAGGGCGCGCGGCTTCCGGGGCTTCGGCCGCGTGGGCACGGGAACCGATGCGCAGAACCGCTTCGTGTTCCACACGGTCAAGCCCGGCGCCAACTCGCCCGGCGAGGCACCGTTCATCAACGCCATCGTGACGATGCGCGGGCTGCTGCTGCATGCGTTCACGCGCATCTACTTCAGCGACGAGGTGCGGGCGAATGCCGAAGATGCGGTGCTGAACTCGGTGCCTGCCGAGCGGCGCGACACGCTGATTGCCCAGCGCAGCGAAGAAGGCGGACAGGTGACTTACCGCTTTGATATCCACATGCAGGGTGCAAAGGAAACGGCGTTCTTCGACGTTTGAACTTCAGGGCGAGGCCGTCGCCACGCCGTCGAACACCGGGCGCAGTTCGGGGCTGTTGAGCAGGCTGGCGGGCGTGACGGTCTCGCGGTCCCATGGAATGCGGCCGAAGTACCAGAGCTTCCAGAAGCCCAGGTTCGCATCCGGCTTGCGCGAAAGAAGATGGGCGAAGGTCTCGACCTCGCCCACGGTCTTTCCCGTGGCTTCCATCAGCACCTCACGCACGTACCGCGAGCAGAACTGTCCGCGCGAATGCAGGTTGAAGCCGGTGTCGTAGTGGATGCCGGATCGCCTGCCAGCGGCCTCGGCGACCTTTTGCTGCATGGCCGGCGTCAAGGCCGTGTGCAGGCGCATGACCGCGACGCGACCGCCCTCGGAGCGCGCGACGAACTTCGACAGGGTTGTCGTGCCCGACCACGGCACCGCGCTTTCGCCGATCAGGGGCTCGGCTCCCTGCGTGTCGACGACCACGCCCACGTGGTTGGTCCATGAATCCGTGGCGTCGGCCACCTCGCGAAAGGGCTTCGCGCCGATGCGGATGAACACCACGTCGCCCACCTGCAGGTCGGAGGCCAGCGAGGCGATGGTGGCTGTGGTGGCGCTGGCCGCGTTCGCGGCCTGTGCGCCGAGCGGTACCAGCAAGGCGGTGGCCCACAGGACGCCGGTCCATCGGCAAAGGGTCTGTCTGAAGGTGCTCATGGTTCGCGGATTCGGGTTGTGAAGAAGGCCCGAAGATTGCCAGCAGGTAGCGAAATGCGCGACCTGAGCCTGAAACAGTCGTCTAGACTGCGACGAAAAGGATCGCTATTCAATACCACCGCCCATGTCTGAAGTCGTTCAACTCCTCTCCACCATCAAGCGCCAACTCAAGAGCCAGGGACTCACCTACCGCGATGTCGCCCGCGCGCTCGACCTCTCCGAGCCGAGCGTCAAGCGGCTCTTTGCGAGCGAGCGCCTCACGGTGGAGCGGCTGGCGCAAATCAGCGAACTGCTGGGTTTCACGATGGCCGAGCTGCTGCAGGAAGCCGGCGCCTCCCTGCCGCGCCTGAGCACCATGACGCTGGAGCAGGAGCAGCAACTGGTGTCGGACATCCACCTGCTGCTCGTGGCCGTGTGCGTGTTCAACCACTGGACGGTGATGGAGATCGTGGTGGCCTACCGCATGACCAAGGCGGAGTGCCTCAAGCGCGTGCTGGTGCTCGACCGCATGGGCGTGATCGACCTGCTGCCCGGCGATCGAATCCGGCTTCGCGTGGCACGGGATTTCGACTGGCTGCCCGATGGGCCGATCCGCCATTTCTTTCTCACCCAGGGATTGGGCAGCTTCCTGGACTGCCGGTTCGAACGCCCCGGAGAAAGCCTGGACTTTGCGCACGGCATGTTGACGGGACCGGCGCAGGCCGAGTTCCAGGTGGAACTGCGACGTCTGCGCGTCCGGCTCGCGGCGCTGCATCAGGAATCGGCGGGCGCGCCGCTGAGTCAGAAGCGCGGAACGGGTGTGCTGCTGGCCACGCGCGAGTGGGAGCCTGCCGTGTTTGCCAAACTGCGCCGTGACGCCCGGTCGCAGGCGCCTGCCATCAGCCCATGAAAAAACCCGCCTCGATCGCTCGGGGCGGGTCTTCTTGCGGGGAGCGCAGTGCTCAGTCGGCGCGGTGGATGCGCGACTCCGGCACCGTCTTCAGTTCGCCGGGCAAGGAACTGATGTAAGAGGCCAGCGCCTTGATTTCGGTGTGGCTGAGCTTCTTGGCCTGACCGCTCATGACCGCGTTGGAGCGGCCGACGATGCCGTGCTTGCCATCGACCTGGTAGGCCTTCAACACCACCGTGAGGTAGTCGGCGTGCTGGCCGGCCAGCTTGGGCACCGAGCCGTCGTTGGGCGTATTGAAGTTGGCGCCGTGGCACTTGGTGCAGGCGTTGTCCTTGTCACGCGTGATGATGGCCTGCACGGCGTCGCTCGGGGCCTTGGCGGTGGCCGGGGGCGCGTCGCCTTCCTTCAGGCCGAGCGTGCTGTAGTAGGCGGCCAGGTCGGCCATGTCCTGCTCGGTGAGCGTGTCGGCGATGGCGCGCATGGTGGGGTGACGACGGTCACCGCCCTTGTACTGGGTGAGCGCAGCCACGATGTAGGTGGCGCTTTGGCCCGCGATCATCGGCACCTTGTGAATCTCGGGGAAGCTGGCCTGATAGCCGATGATGCCGTGGCAACCCACGCACATGGCGACCTTCTTGGAGCCGTTTTCAGCATTGCCCGTGATCTTCTGGGCTTGGGCCGACACCGTCACGCAAGCGACAGCAAGGGCAAACATCGTGGTCAACAACTTGTTCATTTTGCGCGCACAATCTCGTGGAGATCCAGGTTTTCTCAAACAGCAACGTTCGATTATATGGGGGGCTTTTAGACTCCCCGGGTGGCCCGAGCTGTCATGCCACGCGACACCCATCGAATGTGTCGTTCCATCAACACTCCATTGCCAACGCCTTCCATGAAATTCAAGGGCTCCGACAATTACGTCGCCACACAAGACCTGATGCTCGCCGTCAACGCGTCCATCACGCTCAAGCGTCCGCTGCTCGTCAAGGGCGAGCCCGGCACCGGCAAGACGATGCTGGCCGAGGAAGTGTCCACCGCGCTCGGCCTGCCGCTGCTGCAATGGCACATCAAGTCGACCACCAAGGCGCAGCAGGGCCTGTATGAATACGACGCGGTGAGCCGCCTGCGCGATTCGCAACTCGGCGACGAACGCGTGAAGGACATCCACAACTACATCGTCAAGGGCGTGCTGTGGCAGGCCTTTACCTCGGACGAGCCGGTGGCCTTGCTCATCGACGAAATCGACAAGGCCGACATCGAGTTTCCGAACGACCTGCTGCGCGAAATCGACCGCATGGAGTTCTACTGCTACGAGACGCGCGAACTCATCCGCGCCAAGCATCGTCCGGTCGTGTTCATCACCTCCAACAACGAGAAGGAACTGCCGGACGCCTTCCTGCGCCGCTGCTTCTTCCACTACATCAAGTTCCCCGATGCGGAGACGATGAAGAGCATCGTGGGCGTGCACTTCCCCAATCTCAAGGCGGAACTGCTGGCCTCGGCAATGAAGACCTTCTACGACGTGCGCAACCTGCCCGGCCTGAAGAAGAAACCTTCGACGTCTGAACTGCTCGACTGGCTCAAACTCCTGGTGGCCGAAGACATCCCGCTCGAAGCGCTGCAAAGCAAGGACGACAAGGTCGCGGTGCCGCCATTGGTCGGCGCGCTCTTGAAGAACGAACAGGACGTCACGCTCTTCGAAAAGCTCGTCTTCATGCAACGCCACAACCGCTGAGAAGGCGCAGGCGATGAAGGGCGAAGCCGGTCAACCGTTCGGCCAGTTGCTGATCCTCGGCCTTTCGCAGGCCGGCGGGTTCTTTGTCGGCGCCGTGCTGGGCCGCTACTTCGGCCTGCTCATTGGCTGCGATGCCTTCGGACCGGGCGGTTATTCGGCCGCTTCGATGGTCGGCATCCTGCTGATTGGCCTGGGCGGCGGGGCCGGCGTGCAACTGGCGCGCAAGTGGTACATCCGCCGCTATGGCGATCCAAGAGTTTGAAGACGCACAAGAAATGGCTTTTGTCGAACCCGTGACCCTGGCCGCTCGCGGCCTGAAGCTGGTGCCCATGACGCTGGACCACGAAGAGGGCCTGCGCGCCGCCGCCGCTGACGGCGAACTGTGGAAGATCCGCGTGACCTCCGTGCCCGAGCCGCAGGAAACGCGCGGCTACATCCAGACGGCATTGGAAGGACGCGAAGCCGGCCATCGCTTTCCCTTCGTGGTGGTCGAAGAGGCCACGGGCACCGTGCTCGGGTCGACCAGCTTTCACGACATCCTGCCTGCGGTGAAGCGCGTGGAGATTGGCTACACCTGGTACGCCAGGCGCTGCCAGCGCACGCACGTCAACACCACCTGCAAGCTGCTCATGCTGTCGCACGCCTTCGATACCCTTGGCTGCAACGTGGTGGGCTGGCGCACCGACAATTTCAACCATGCATCGCAGAACGCCATCGAGCGGCTGGGCGCACGCAAGGACGGCGTGATCCGCGGCCATGCCATGCGGCGCGACGGCACGATTCGCGATACCGTGATGTACAGCCTGCGTTCGGGCGAATGGCCCGAAGTGAAGGCGCAATTGCTTTATTTGCTCGACAAACCGCGCGACGCGAGCCCGCGCAAGGAGTGAATCGGACATGCTCATCGATTTCTTCTACACGCTGCGTTCGGCCAAGCTGCCGGTGTCCGTCAAGGAATACCTGACGCTGCTCGAAGCGCTGCAAGCCGACGTGGTCGGCCCCAATTCCGAAGACGCCTTCAGCCTCGACGACTTCTACTACCTGAGCCGCACCGCGCTGGTGAAGGACGAGAAGCACTATGACAAGTTCGACCGCGCCTTTGCCGCCTACTTCAAGGGCGTCGAGATGCTGGCCGACTTCACCAAGGAAGTGCCGCTCGACTGGCTGCGCAAGACGCTGGAGCGCGAGTTCACGGCCGAGGAAAAAGCCAAGATCGAGAAGATGGGCTGGGACGAGCTCATGGAAACGCTCAAGAAGCGCTTCGAAGAACAGAAGGAACGCCACGAAGGCGGCAGCAAGTGGATCGGCACGGGCGGCACCTCGCCCTTCGGCCACGGCGGCTACAACCCGCAAGGCATCCGCATCGGCGGTGCCGGCAAGAACAAGAGCGCCGTCAAGGTGTGGGACCAGCGCGCCTACAAGGACTACGACGACACGCAGGAACTCGGCGCGCGCAACATCAAGATCGCGCTGCGCCGCCTGCGCAAGTTCGCGCGCGAAGGCCACGAAGACGAGCTGGACCTGGACGAAACCATCAGCAAGACCGCCGCCAACGCGGGCTACCTCGACATCAAGATGCGGCCCGAGCGCCACAACAACGTCAAGGTGCTGCTGCTCATGGACGTGGGCGGCACGATGGACGAGCACATCCAGCGCGTGGAAGAACTCTTCTCGGCCGTCAAGACCGAGTTCAAGCACCTGGAGTTCTACTACTTCCACAACTGCGTGTACGACTTCATGTGGAAGAACAACCGCCGCCGCTTCTCGGAGAAGTTCGCGACGGTGGACATCCTTCGCAAGTACAACAAGGACTACAAGCTCATCTTCGTCGGCGACGCGACCATGAGCCCTTATGAAATCCTGCAGCCGGGCGGCAGCGTCGAATACAACAACGAGGAAGCCGGCGCCGAATGGCTGCAGCGCCTCACGCAGGCCTTTCCGAAGTTCGCGTGGATCAACCCCGAGCCGCAGGGCGTGTGGCAGTACCGCCAGAGCATTGCCATCGTGCAGCAACTGATGTCGCATCGCATGTACCCGCTGACCATCCGCGGGCTCGAAGAAGCGATGCGCCTGCTCACCAAGTAGACGTATTTAGGACCCCGCCCGTTCTGATCGTCGCGATGCGATGTCAGAATGGGCCGATGCTCAAGGGGGTCCCACTGCGAATGCCGGCGTGTTGGCCGGCTTTGTTTTTTTCTTGCGCGCTCCTCTTGCAGGGGTGCAGCCTGCTGCCGAAAAAAGATCCGGCCGAAGCCAGCACGACCACTGCCGCCCCGGTGGCCGGCCCCGAACGCACCGACGCACGCGACGCCTTCACGCTCGAGGTCAACACGCCGGACAAGAAGATCAGCGACTACCTCAAGACCCATCTGGAGATGCAGCGCTATCGCAAGCTCGACGACCTGGGCGCGGGCGAGTTGTCCCGGCTCATGGTCGCGGCCGAGGCCAACGCCCGCGAGTTGCTCAACACGCTGGGCTATTTCGGGCCGACCATCACGCTCGAATTGCACGAAACGCCGGAGGGCAAGCAGGCCGCCCGCGAAGTAGTGATCACCGTCGAGCCGGGCGAGCCCACGCGCGTCAACTCGGCCATCATCGACTTCACCGGCCCCATTGAAACGGACGAGGCATCCAGGGCTCACCGCGACGCGATCCGCGCCGACTGGAAGCTGCCCCCGGGCCAGATCTTCACGCAGGAGGGCTGGGACAACGCCAAGTCCGTGGGGCTGCGCTCGCTCGCGGCCAAACGCTTTCCCACGGCGAGCGTCACCGGCAGCAAGGCGGATATCGACGCGGATGCCAACATCGCGAAGCTGAGCGTGGGCTACGAGTCCGGTCCGGCCTACCGCTTTGGTCCGCTGGTGGTGCGTGGCAACGAGCGTTACGACGCCGACGCCACGCGGCGCATCGCCCGCGTGCCGACCGGCACCGACTACGACCAGCAAAAGCTGCTCGATGCGCAGCAACGCCTGGCCAGCAGCGGCTACTACGACTCGGTTTTCCTGACGCTCGACACCTCCAACGGCATCGACCCTCAGAACGCCCCCGTGCTCGCGACGGTGCGCGAATCGCCGTATCAAAAAGTGGTGCTCGGCCTGGGCTACACCTCGGACAGCGGGCCGCGCGTCAGCGTCGACCACATCGACAACAAGATGCCGCTGCTGGGCTGGCGCGCGGTGTCAAAGTTCTCGTATGACAAGAACACCCACCTGCTGAGCACCGAATGGAGCGACCTGCCCGACGACTCGGGCTGGCGCCTGTTCAATTCCGCCAAGATACAGCGCGACAACAACGCGGGCAGCTACACGGTGGACAGCGCGCAGGCCCGCACCGGCCGCGCGCAGGCGGGCGACCACATCGACCGCAGCGTGTTCCTGCAGTACGACTATTCGGTGAGCAAGGGCATCGACCCGCCGCCCTCTGCCGCCGCATTGAGCCTGAACTGGGGCTGGACGGGCCGCTATTTCGACAACACCGTGATGCCGACCAAGGGCAACGGCCTCGCGCTGGAACTGGGCGCCGGCTACACCCTGCTCGGCGAGCGCCTGCCCTACCTGCGCGCCTACGGCCGCTGGCTCGGCATCGTCCCGCTCGGCTCTGCCGATTCGGCCGAGAGCGCCGCCCGACGCAGCCGCTTCGCCTTGCGTGCCGAACTGGGCGCCGTCACGGCGAAGGACCAAGCACAGATTCCGCAGCCTCAACTCTTCCTGACCGGCGGCGACACCACTGTGCGCGGCTACGCCTACCGGCAGATCGGCGTGGTCACGCCGCAAAACCAGATCGTCGCCGGGCGCTACCTGGGCGTGGCCAGCATCGAGTGGCAACGTCCCGTGGTGTATGACGGCAAGCTCACTGATTTCGAGAGCGTGGTCTTCGTCGACAGCGGCGGCGTCGCGGACAAGCCCAGTGCGCTGCGGCTGCAGATCGGCACGGGCGTCGGCGTGCGATGGAAAAGCCCGGTTGGGCCGGTGCAAGCCGACATCGCCTATGGGGTGGACGTGAAGAGCTTCCGGCTGCATCTGCGGCTGGGCTTTACCTTCTGAGGCGCAAGCGCAATGGACACGCCCACGCCAGCACCCAACGAAGCCACCGCGGCCACCGCCCAGGCGCCGCGCCGGTCGCACGCCGCCCGTGCGTGGCGTGGGTTGATGTGGACGCTGGCATCCCTCGTCGTGCTCCTTGCGCTGCTGCTCGGGGGAGCGTGGTGGTGGCTGAGTTCCAACCAGTCGCTGGCCTTCGCGTTGACGCAGGCGGCGCGCTACTTGCCCGCGGGCCAGACGCTGACGTCGAGCGACGTCACCGGTTCGCTGCTGGCGGGCGGGCACATCGGCTCGCTGCGCTGGCAAGGACCAACGCTGGCCGTCGAAGTGCACGACGCGACCATCGGCTGGCATCTGCCGCCACTGTGGAAGCGCCAGTTGCAACTGGGCGAAGTGCATGCTGCGCAGATCCTGATCGAGCCGCGCGGTCCCAAGAGCGACAAGCCGACGGAACCGCTCGATCAGATCGTGTTGCCGATCGAGGTCGACCTGCCCTTCCGCGTTGACGAACTGCGTTGGGCGGGCCCGCCCGCGCTGGCCGCCACCGGCCTGAAGGGGCACTACCGCTACAAGGATTCGCACCACCTGCTCGACATCGACGGAGTCGACGTTGCCGACGGCCACTACGCCGCAAAGGTTCGCCTGCAGGGGCTGGCGCCGATGGCCCTGGAAGTCCAGCTCGAAGGCCGCGTGCGCGCGCCGCTGGCGCAGGACCGCAGCATCGACGTCAACGCCAAGGCCACGGCGACCGGCACGCTGTCCGGCCCAGACGCGAAGCTGAAGGTCAGCGCCGAACTCGCCCGCGCCGAGACAGCCGAAGGCGCGCCGATGCAGGCGCGCCTGAACGCCACTGTCGCCCCGTGGAACACCCAACCGCTGCTGGAGGCCGATGCCGCGCTGCAGAACGTGGATGTCGCCTCGCTGTGGCCGCAGGCGCCCACGACATTGCTGTCCGGCGAGGTCAAGGCCGGGCCGCAGATCAACGCCGCCGGCACCCTGGGCTGGCAAGCCAGCGTCGATCTGGAAAACGACGCGCCAGGCCCGTGGGACGCGCACAAGCTGCCGGTCGAAGGCGTGCAGGCCCGCGTCGAATACGACGGCAGCACGTGGACCCTGCTGCAGGGCGACATCCGCGTCGGCGGCGGAACCATCGATGCCGAAGGCAGCTGGAGCCCCGCACCCGCGCCGTGGCAGGCGAAGGCCAACGTGCGAGGCGTGCGTCCCGGCGCGCTGCACTCCGCGCTGGCGGGCGCCCCCGTCAGCGGGCGCATCACGGCGGCGCAGGATGGCGAACCGATCAGCTTCGACGTGCAGTTGCAGGCCGAGGGCGGCGCTGGCGCCGGCGCCACGGCTGCGCGCGACGCACTGGCCGGTTTGCGCCTGAACCGCGTCGCCGCCCGCGGGCAATGGAAAGACCAGGTGCTGGAGCTGCGCACCCTGCGCGTCGAAGCGGCGCGCGCGCTGCTCGAAGGAAACTTGACGGCCCGGATCGCCGAACAAGCCGCGAGCGCCAAGCTGCAGCTCACGGTGCCGGGCGCCAGCGTCCAGGTGCAGGGCAGCGTGGCGCCCGCCAAGGGAGGCGGCACGCTCAAGACGCAAATCGCCGACGCAGCAGCATTGCAGCAATGGATTGAACGCCTGCCCGGCTTGGCCGCGAGCTTCGGCGGCGCCAGCGTGCAAGGCAGCGCCGACCTGGACGCCAGCTGGAACGGTGGATGGCAAGCCGTGCAACGCCGCTTTTCCGAGATCAATACGCCCGCACGCGGCGCCGAACCGACGCTGCAGGCCACGCTGACCGTGCCGCGCCTGGACCTGCGCACTGCCACGGCGGCACCAGCACCAGCACCAGCACCAGCACCAGCACCAGCACCAGCACCAGCGGCAACGGCAACGGCAAAGGCAGCGGGAGCGCCAGCGAACGGCACCACCGCCACGGGCAGCACGGTCCAGCTTCGGGGCGTGCGCGCCGAAGTCTCCGGCAGCATCGCGCATGCCCAGTTCTCGTTGGTCGGCGAAGCGGTGGTGGAAGAGCGCCGGATCACGCTCGACACGCGTGGCAGCGGCGGGCTGGAAAGGGCCAACCAATGGCGCGTCGCCCTCGCTGCCTTCCGCACGCAGATGCGCCCTGTGGCCAGGACAAGCGCCGCGCCCTGGACCTTCGAACTCAAGAAAGAGCTGAGCGGCACCATCCGCACCGCCAAAGGCGCCGCTGCCAACCTGCAGTTCGAAGGCTCGGGCGGGGCCGCCACGCTCATCGGCCCGGTGCCCGGCACCGTGCGCCTGGACTGGGAACCGGTGCGCTTCAGCCTGGGTGGCGCATCGAACCAGCGCGGGTTCCGGCTGCAATCCAAAGGCAGCATGCAGGGCCTGCCGATGGCGTGGTCGGAGGCCCTGGGCCGCTCGGGCACCTTGAGCGACATGGGCATCACCGGCGACCTGCTCTTCGATGGCGACTGGGACATCGACGCCGGCGACAAGCTGCGCGCACACGCACGGCTGGCGCGCGCCAGCGGCGACATCCGCGTGCAGGCGGGCGAAGCGGCGCTGGTCGCCCGCCTGCGCAGCACCGGCAGCGGCTCGCCCAGCGAAATCACGATGGATGCAACGACCTCCGGCACCGCCCCGAGCACGCCCGCCGGCTTGCGCAAGGCCGAGCTGGTGGTCGACGCGCAAGACGACGCGGTGCGCGCCGCGCTGGCGTGGGACAGCGAGCGCGCGGGCCAGGTCCAGGCCGACGCGTCCACGCGCTTTGCCCGAAGTGCCGGCGGCTGGCAGTGGCCCACCGATGCGCCGCTGGCGGGACGCGTGCAGGCCAAGCTGCCCAACCTCGGCGTGTGGTCGATGCTGGCGCCCCCCGGTTGGCGCATCGCCGGCACGCTGGATGCCGACGCCACCCTTTCCGGCAGCCGCACGGCCCCGCGCTGGAACGGCCAGCTTGCCGCGGACCAACTCGCCCTTCGCGCCGCGGTGGAAGGCCTTGACCTGCGCGACGGCAAGCTGCGCGCCGCCCTCGCGGGCGACACGCTCACGGTCCAGGAATTTACGCTGAAAGGCGGCGCCGGCAGCAGCGTGCGCATCGCCGGCCAGAGCGGAAACATCAGCACGAAGGAAAGTGAAGCGGCCAGCGATGGGGGCACGCTCACGGTGAGCGGCGCGGCAAGCTGGGGCGCCCTGTCGGCAAACACGCAGAGCAGCGCCGGCATCCGCATGGTGATGCAGGGCGAAGTGCGCAAGCTGCGCGTGCTGGTGCGCAGCGACCGGCAGGTGACGCTCTCCGGCGACCTGCAGGCCCGGCTCGAGGGCGGGCAGATCACCGTGCGCGGCAAGCTCAAGACCGACCGGGCCGTGATCATCCTTCCCGCCGAAACGGCGCCGAGCCTGGGCACCGACGTGGTCGTCCATTCCGCCGTTCGGGACCGCGCCGCCAAAGAGGCGGCCGAGCGCGAAGCCCAACGCACCAGCGACCGCATCACGCAACCGGAAACCTCCAGGCCGCCAGACATCCTCATTTCATTCGACCTGGGCAACGATTTCGCGGTGCAGGGCCGCGGCATCACCACGCGGCTGGAGGGCTTGCTCGACATCCGCAGCACCGGCCCTGGCAGTCCGCCCAGCATCACCGGCGAAGTCAAGACGGTGCGCGGCCAGTACCGGGCCTATGGGCAGCAACTCGACGTGGAAACCGGCATCGCCCGCTTCAACGGCCCCTACGACAACCCGGCGCTCGACATCCTGGCGATCCGCCCCAACATCACGCAACGCGCGGGCGTGCAGATCAGCGGCACGGCCCACGCGCCGCGCGTCAAGCTGTATTCGGAACCTCCCTTGTCGGACGCCGAGACGCTGTCCTGGGTCATGCTGGGCCGCGGGCAGGCGGCCAACGGCGGCGAGGCGGTGTTGATGCAGCAGGCCGCGCTTGCTTTGCTGGGCAAACTGGGCGCGGATTCGAGTTCAAGCAACCTCGCCAACCGCTTCGGCCTCGATGAAATCGGCTTCAAGGGACCGGGCAGCAACAGCGAGCTCGACCAGTCCGCCATCACGCTGGGCAAGCGGCTGTCGAAGGACTTCTACGTCAGCTACGAGCGCAGCCTGTCAAGCACGATGGGAACCCTTTACATCTTCTACGACCTCACGAAGAGCCTGACCTTGCGCGGACAGGCCGGCGAGCACTATGGTGCTGACTTGATCTACACCATCAAGTACGACTGACCCGTTTCCCCCCGTCCGCACGAGCGGGCCGCACTTTCACGCAAAGGAGCAGCGCAATGGCAGGACTCAAGGACAACTGGGGCGTGGGCGAGCTCTACGAGCCTTATGTGGGTCGCTGGAGCCGGAAGGTGGCGACGCAGTTCCTGGCGTGGCTCGAATTGGCGCCGGACCTGGAATGGCTGGACGTGGGCTGCGGCACGGGTGCGCTCACCGAGACCATCCTGCTGGAAGCGAAGCCTGCCTCGGTCGTGGCCGTCGATCCTTCGCGGGGCTTCGTCCAGTATGCGCAGGAGAACATCCCGGATCCACGGGCGTCCTTCGAAGGCGGCGACGCGCAAAAGCTTGCGCTGGATTCAGACAGCTTCGATGTGGCCGTCGGTGGCCTGATGCTGAACTTCGTCCCGCAGCCCGCGCTGGCGGCCGCCGAGATGGCGCGGGTCGTGAAGCCCGGCGGCACGGTCGCCGCCTACGTATGGGACTACGCCGGCCGCATGCAGCTCATGCGCCATTTCTGGGAGGCAGCCGTCGAGTTGAATCCCGGCGCCCGCGAACTCGACGAGGGTTCGCGCTTTCCGCTGTGCCAGCCCGCGGCGCTGGAGCAACTGTTGGTCGATGCGGGCATGGACAACGTGGAGCTGCGCGCCATCGACATCGCCACGCCCTTCAGCGATTTTGACGACTACTGGTCGCCGTTCCTGGGCGGGCAAGGGTCGGCGCCGACCTATGTCATGTCCCTCAATGAAGGGCAACGCACGATGCTGCGCGAGCGCCTGCGACAGACGCTGCCCCAGCGCGCCGACGGCGCCATCGAACTGAGCGCACGCGCCTGGGCCGTTCGCGCAACGGTCGTTTGAGAGGCTGTTGAGGGCGCCCGCGACTGAAAAAGTTGACTGCATGATCCTGGATGCTATAATTCGCGGTTGCCCGAATTCAAGCCGGGCAAATGCCTGCGCAGGCAAAGCCGGATCTCACAGCGGCACGTCGGACCAAGAGACACCATCGACGAGAAAAACAACAGGTGCCTCCTGCAAGTGAATATGCCGTAACGTGGGCCGCGTAAGCGCTCACGACCAACAAGTCAAAAAAAAGCCACCCAACCGGGTGGCTTTTTTCATTGGCGCGGGCGCTTCAGGCCAGCGTGCCGTTCACACCTTCCACCAGGTAGTCCATCTTCTCGAGGACCGGGTCGTAGTTGTTGTAGGTCTTGTCCATCACCAGCTTGCCGGTGTTGCTCTTGATCGGGCCCACGTAGATGGGCTTGCCGGCCTTCAGGTCGGCAATCGCCGCGGTGGCGGCATTGCGCGCCTTGTCGCTCGCGCCGGCGCCGAAAGGCGTGCTCAGCACCATGTCCTTGTCGTAGCCGCCAAAGAACTGGTTGGGCAGCTTCTTGCCGGCGCCGACGTCCGCGGCAAAGGCCTTGTAGACCGTCTCCCACTTGTTCTCGGCACCAGTGATGAAACCCTTGGGCGCGAGCTGCGCCTGCGAGGCGTTGTGGCCCAGCGTCTTGACGCCCGCCTTCTCGGCCGTCTCGATCACGACCTTCGGGCTGTCCACGTGGCAGGCGATCACGTCGTTGCCGGCGGAAATCAGCGCGTTCGTCGCCTCGGCTTCACGCACCGGCATCGACCAGTCACCCGTGAACACCAGTTGCACGGTCGCGTTCGGGTTGACCTTGCGCACGCCCATCGTGAAGGCGTTGATGTTGCGCAGCACGATGGCAATGGGCTTGGCCGCGACGTAGCCGATCTTGTTCGACTTGGTCGAGAGGCCAGCAGCGATGCCGTTCACGTAGTGCGCCTGGTCGAGGTAGCAGAAGTAGCCGCCGAGGTTCATGGGGTGCTTGTCGGCGGACCACAGCGAGGTCGGGTGACGGAACTCGACCTTGGGATACTTCTTCGACATGTCGACCATGAAGGGGTCGAAGTAGCCGAAGGAGGTGGCAAAGATCAGCGAGGCGCCATCGCTCTGGATCATGCCTTCCATGGTCTTGCGCACAGCCACGGTCTCGGGCACGTTTTCTTCCTCGACGACCTTCACGCCTGGCACCGACTTCAACGCCTTGGCAGCCACCGCATGGGCCTGGTTCCAGCCGTAGTCATCGCGCGGACCGACATAGATCAGGCCGACCGTCACGCTCTTGCCTTGGGCCTGCGCTGCCGTGGCGCCGAAGATGGCTGGCGCAATGGCGGTGCCGGCCAGCGTGGTGCCGACGGCCGAACCCAATGCGGTGCCCATGAAGCGGCGGCGGTTCCAGTTGGTGTTGGACATGAGGTTTTTCCTTTTGGTGGTGGTCGAGTGGGAGAACGGGAGAAATCCGGGATGGGGTGGCGTCAGGCGACCTTCGTGCGCCGCGGTTTTGCCTGCGCGCCGGCATAGCGGCCGAGGACGCTGCCGAGGTCGTCATCGACGGGCTTCCTGTCGGGCATCAGCGCGCGCTCCTGCACGCCGTTCAGGTGCGAGACCATCAGGCGCACGGCGCTCTTCTCGTCGCCGCGACGGAACGCCTCGATGAGCGCACGGTGCTCGTCGATGCCGCACTGCGACGAATGCGGGTTGCCGTAGATGGCCAGGATGAGCGAACAGCGCGACACCAGTTCGGACACGTAGCGCTCGATGACCGGGTTGCCACTCAGCTGCGCGAGCTTGATGTGGAACTCGCCCGCCAGCCGCGCGCAGACGGCGGGCGAATCCTCGCGGGCAGCTTCTTCCTCGATCAGCACATGGCCTTCGAGTGCCGCGCCCATCGCGGGCGTCCAGCGTGCAATCACCAGCCGCACCACTTCGCGTTCAAGACAGGCACGCGCTTCGAACACGCTTTGCGCTTCGGCGCGCGTAGGCTGCGCCACCGTGGCCGTGCGCTTGCGGCCGGCCTCGACCAGGCCTTCGGCGGCCAGCCGCGCAAGGGCTTCGCGAATCAGCGTGCGACTGACGTTCAGGTGCGTGCCCAGCACGTCTTCGGGCAGCTTGGTGCCGGGCGTGAGGGCCTGCTCGATCACGGCGTGCTTGATGGCCAGGTAGGCCGCTTCGGATTTGCTCGGTTCAGTCATGGTGTACAGCGCAGGTATTCCTGTTCATGACACCTCGTATGCGAAAACCGGGCCAGCCCGGTTCTGGCGGCCAAAGGGCTCGATGCACCGATTTGACTCAGCCGGACGTCCCGGAATACGCGACAAGCCCATGGTTCATGCGCCAATTTGGGGTGTTTGCACCTTTCGTGTACGTCGGTTGACTCACAACTGTTGGCAGGCAACTTGCATACCTGAACGCATCGATCACGTACACATCAGGAGTTGAATCCATGACCTCGCAGACGATCCGCCTCCGCCTGAACCAGCAGCAGATCGAACTCATCGACCGCTGCATCGCCTTGGGCGATGCCACCGACATCCAGTCGCTGTCACAGCGGGCCGTGCGCGAATGGAAAGACGGGGTGCCTTCGGCAAAGCCGGCACCCGCAGCGAAGCCCGACACCTCGGTGCTCTCGACCCAGCGCACGCTCCTCACCAGCTACGTCATCGAACCCGGCACCGGCAAGGCTTTCGAAGTGCTCAAGAGCCAGGTGATCCGCATCGAGCAGGTGGAAGGCGGCCAGTGCGCGGACTTCAACTGCTTCAACCTGCACGACTACAAGGAGTTCATGCATGTGGGCCGCACGCGCACGCTGCACGGCCTGAACCCCGGCCCCGGCGACTTCCTGTGGTCGGCGCCGCCGCGCGAGCGCGCCATGATGTACATGCTGGCCGACACGGTGCGCGCCAACGACGTGATGTTTCCCCGCTGCAGCGCCAACCTCTACGAGTCGGCCTACGGCTTTCACAAGCACACGAATTGCCACGACATCCAGTCGGAGGCGCAGCGCGAATACGGCCTCACGCCCGACGACGTGCACGACTCGTTCAACCTCTTCATGGTCACCGCGATCGTCGGTGACCGCGGCCGCATCGAGCGCCAGACCTCCAAGGCCGGCGATCATGTCGAACTCCTCGCGTTGATGGACGTGCTGGCCGTGCCCAATGTCTGCGGCGCCGACATCATGCGCACCAGCAACTTCTCGCTCAAGCCGCTGAAGGTCGAGGTCTTCAGCGCTTCCGAAGCCGACTTGGCCGCCGTGCCCGAGATGGCCGCGTACGGGACGCAACGCACGCCGGCGCAATTTCGCCAGCCCAACATCCGCGTCGAACGCGAACTCGAGCGCGACGCCAGCTATGTGCCCCAATTCACCAACGTGCCCATCGTCGAGCGCGAAGTCGAGGTGCAATTGAGCGCCGCCGAGGTCGACACGCTCAGCTCCTTCGGCCTGCACCAGTTCTACGGCAGCAACCAGGGCGCGATGCTGCGCGACGTGCTGTTCAGCTGGTGGGAAAAGCGCTATCTGGGGTGACGCTGCCACGGGGCCGCGGCGCTTCAATGGACAATTACCGCTGGCCTGGCAACCCCTCATTCGGCATAGCGCCTTGGAGACGCCCGATTTCAAGTGAAACGTGCAGCCAAGCTGGTAAAGTTGCCCGCGCCCAGTCCTCGTAGTTCAATGGATAGAACGGGGTCCTCCTAAGACTCAGATACAGGTTCGATTCCTGTCGAGGGCACCACTCACGGGATGGTTGCGGATGGTCATGCGCTTCGTCTGGCTCCTGGTTGCGTGCTGCTTCTTCGCGGCGCCCTCGGTGCAGGCGATGGAGACGCGAAATGTGTTGGTGCTGTTCTCCAACAATCGCCTGCTGCCCTCGAACATCGAGATCGACACCGGCCTGCGGGGTGCCATCGTGAGCACCGCGGACCGCCACGTCGCGATGTTCACCGAATTCCTGGACACGCCGACCTTTACGGGCAACCCCTTCGAGCAGACCTTCGCCAGGTTCCTGATCGAAAAATACAACACCCGCCCGCCGGCCGTCATCATCCTCGGCGGCAAGCCGGCGCTGGAATTCTGGTTGCGCCAACGCGCCAGCCTGTTCCCCGATGTCCCGGTGATCCACCTGGGCATCGACAAGCGCTTTATCGAGTCGATCCAGCCGCTGCCCGCCAACTTCGCCGGGGTGCCGGTCGAGTATGACTACCTGGGAACCATGAAGCAGGCGTTGTCGTGGCACCCGAACGCGCGGCGCCTGGTGGTGGTCACGGGCGCCAGCTACACCGACCGGAATTACGAGGCCGACACGCGCGCAGGGGTGGCCAAGCTCCCGAAGCCTCCACAGGTCGAATTTCTCGCCGGCCTGCGCACCGAAGAAGTGATGAAGCGGGTGGCCGAACTGGACAGGAACGATGTCGTTTTCACCCCGGGCTATTACGTCGACGGGGCCGGCCGCCAGTCGGCGCCGCGCGACATTGCCGTCGAGATGGCCGAAGTGTCGGGTGCCCCCATCTACGGCCCCTTCAGCTCCTTCATCGGCACGGGCGCGGTCGGCGGACGCGTGCCCACGTTCGCGGAGATGGGGCGGCAGGCGGCACTCTCCGTCAACACCCTGCTGGACGGCGCCACGCCCGCGACCCTGACCTTGCCGGAAACCGTGCCCGCCCGATGGAATGTCGATTGGCGGCAGGTACGCCGGTGGGGCATCGACGAGTCGATGATTCCCGCGGACGCGATCGTGCAATTCAAGCAACCGACCCTGTGGCAGGCCTACCGGAATCAGGCGCTGGCCCTGACGGCTGCGATATTGCTCCAGGCCGCGCTCATCGTGGCCCTGCTCGTCGGGCGGCGCCAGCGCCTGCGCACCGCCCAGGCGCTGATGGAAAGCGAAGAGCGCATGACCCTCGCAGCGCGCGCAGCGCGGCTGTCCTTGTGGATGTGGGACGTCGGGCGCGACAGGGCCTGGCCGCTCACGCCCATTCCAAAGCGCCCGGACCTGTCCGCCCCGGTTCCGATCAAGGAGGCGCTGGAGGCGCTGCACCCGGAAGACCGCGAAAAGCTCGACCGCGCCGTGCGGGAGGCCGTCGCCACCGACCGGGAGGTGGACCTGGAATACCGCGTGATCGAGCCCGACGGCGAATTGCGCTGGATGGTGGCGCGAGGGCGCGTCGACAAGAGCGCCGGCAAGAGCGTGACGGGCGTCACCCTGGACATCACGGCACGCAAGGCGGCCGAGCTCCAGGCCGAGAAGGACCGCGCTGCCCTCACCCACATGACGCGCGTCTCCGTCGTGGGTCAGTTCTCCGCGTCGATCGCGCACCAGCTGAACCAGCCGCTGGCCGCCATCCTGGGCAACGCCGAAGCCGCCCGCAAGATGCTGAGCCACGCCAATCCCGACCTGGTGGAAATCCGGACCATCTGCGACGACATCGTGACCGAGGACGTCCGCGCCGCCGCCATCATTCGCAGCCTGGGCGCCCTGTTCAAGCGCGGCGAAATGCGCATGGCGCCACTGGACCTGAACCAGGTCGTGCGCGAAACGCTGGACCTGGTGCAAGCGGAACTCGCCACGCGCCAGGTCACGCCGCGCGCCGAGCTTGCGGCGTCCCTGCCGCTCATCGAGGGCGACCGCATCCAGTTGCAGCAGTGCCTGCTCAACCTCATCCTCAACGCCGCGGATGCCATGAGCAACGTCAATGCCAGCGCGCGCAGGCTGCTGGTGCGTACGCAGCGCGAGGGCACAGGCGCGCGGCTTTGCGTCGAGGACCATGGCACCGGCATTGCGCCGGACGCCCTCAAGAGCATCTTCGACGCTTTCTGGAGCACCAAGGCGGGGGGCACCGGCGTGGGCCTCGCCATCTGCAAGTCCATCGTGACCGCGCACCGCGGCAGCATCACGGCCGTCAACAATGCCGAGGGCGGTGCCACCTTCTGTGCCACGTTCCCCGTGCTGCGCACAGATCCGGCCGGCGAGCCAAGATGAACGCCGACACCGACACCATCTATCTCGTCGACGATGACCCGTCGGTGCTCACGGCGCACGCGCGCATGCTGCGTGCCCACGGGTGGACGGTCGAGGTCTTTGAGTCGGCCGAGGCTTTTCTCGCGAGGCCGACGCCCCATCCGCAGGGCTGCCTGGTGCTCGACGTGTCGATGCCGGGGCTGAACGGGCTGCAACTGCAGCAACGGCTCTCCGATGCGGGGCGGGACATGCCCATCGTGTTTCTCACGGGACAGGGCAGCATCCCGATGACCGTGCAGGCCATCCAGGCCGGCGCGATCGACTTCCTCGAGAAGCCGACGACCGCGGACACCCTGATCTCCGCGGTGCGCACCGCGCTCGCCAAAGGCGAGGCGCTGCGCCAGGCCAACGCCGAAGTCGCCCTGTTCGAACAGCGGCTGGCAAAGCTGTCGCCGCGCGAGCGCGAAGTCCTGGTGGGCATCGTGAACGGGCGGCTCAACAAGCAGATCGCCGCCGACCTGGGCATCGTCGAGCAAACGGTCAAGTTCCACCGTGCCCGCATCATGCAGCGCATGGAGGCGCGCACCGTCGCCGAGCTGATGCACATTGCGGCCCGGCTGGGCATCGAAGCCGCGCCCGACTAAACCAAAGGCCAGTCGCCCCGGGTGCAGGCGCGCAGTACCTTGCGAGTTGTGGTCAACGCCGAAACCTACATCGCCGTGGTGGATGATGAATCGCCCATGCGGACGATGCTGCGCCGCGTGCTGAGGCTGGCCGACTACCAGGTGACTGCCTTTTCATCGGGCGAGGAGTTCCTGGATTCCCTGAACACGCAACTGCCGGCCTGCGCCATCCTTGACATTCACATGCAGGGCCTGTCGGGCTTTGAAGTGCAGTTGCGCATGGACGCGGCGCATTTGCGCATCCCCGTCATCTTCATCACGGCCAGTGACGACGCCGGGCTGGACCGCTTCGGACGCGACGTCGGCGCCGTGGATCTGCTGCACAAGCCTTTTTCCAGCGAGCAGTTGCTGCAGTCCGTGCGCGAAGCGCTCGGACGGGACGCGGCGTCACCTTAACCAAAGACTAGTTTCCGCGGTGATGGCGCAACGGTACAACCGCTGAACTTTCGACAGGACAACCCGTTCTTCAACAAAGGCATCCTTCATGGACATGAGACCCAAGCTTCTGCATCGCCTCCTGCCGTTTCTTGTGGCGGGTGCGGCGCTCCTTGGCGCTGTGGCGCCGGCCGAGGCACAGGCCCAAGCAACCCAGGCAAAGAAACCCAACATCCTCGTGATCTGGGGCGACGACATCGGCATGTGGAACGTCGGCGCCTACACGCACGGCATGATGGGCCGCACGCCCAACATCGATTCGATCGCGAAGAACGGCATGCTGTTCACCGACCACTACGGCCAGCCCAGTTGCACGGCTGGCCGCGCCGCCTTCGTGATGGGACAGTTGCCGATTCGCACCGGCATGACGACCATCGGCATTCCGGGCTCGCCGCGCGGCATCCAGAAGAGCGACCCGTCCATTGCCGAAGTGCTCAAGTCAGCCGGCTACAACACGGCGCAGTTCGGCAAGAACCACCTGGGTGACCGCAACGAGTTCCTGCCCACCGCGCACGGCTTCGACGAATGGTTCGGCAACCTCTATCACCTGAACGCCGAGGAAGAGCCGGAGCAGATGGACTACCCCGGCCAGAAGAGCCCCGACTACAAGAAGAAGTTCGGCCCGCGCGGCGTGCTGCATGCCTGGGCCACGACGAGCGACGACGCCACCAACGACCCGAAGTTCGGCAAGGTCGGCAAGCAGAAGATCGAGGACACCGGCCCGCTGACGCGCAAGCGCATGGAAACCTTCGACCAGGAAGTGACCGACGCAACGCTCCAGTACCTGGACAAGAACGCCAAGGCGGACAAGCCCTTCTTTGTCTGGTTCAACTCCACCGCCATCCACGTGTGGTCGCACCCGCAGAACAAGTACTTGCAGCAGGCCGTTGACGAAGGCCGCGCCGAACAGGACGTGGTGCGCGCCAAGATGCTGGAGCACGATGCGCAGATCGGCAGCCTCATCCAGAAGCTCAAGGACACCGGCGTCTACGACAACACCATCATTGTCTACAGCACCGACAACGGCAACGAGTTCATGTTCTATCCCGACGGCGGCTATGCACCGTTCCGCGGCGAGAAGGGCACGACCTGGGAGGGCGGGCTGCGCGTGCCGATGCTGGTGCAATGGCCCGGCAAGATCCCGGCCGGCCGCGTGGGCAACGGCATCCAGAGCCATGAGGATCTCTATGTCACGCTGGCCGCCGCGGCGGGCATGCCCAACATCAAGGATGACCTGCTCAAGGGCGCGACCCTCGGCGGCTCGAAGTTCAAGGTGCACCTGGACGGCTACAACAACCTGGACTACTGGACCGGCAAGTCCGAGAAGTCGGCACGCCGCGAGATGCTCTATTACGACGAGACCGACCTGATGGCCATCCGCGTCGATGGCTGGAAGATGCACATCGGCGTCAAGCACCACGGCAACTGGTTCGACGAGAAGTCTTACCCCAGCGTGCCCTACATCGTGAACCTTCTGATGGACCCGATGGAGAAGGTGACACCGGATTCGGAGGAGAACCAATACGCGGCACGCAAGTTCGTCGCGCAAAAACTCTGGGCACCCAGCGCCGCCGGCCCCTTCCTGGCCGAGCATCTCAAGAGCCTGGCGGACTACCCGCCAAGCCAGGGCGCCGACACGCTCAGCATGAAGAAGAACATCGAGATGGCCATGAAGAAGATGGAAAACGCCAAGGGCAGCAGCAACTGACCTGCAATGAATTCGCTGTCACGCACGAGGTGCCATCCGCGAGGGTGGCACCCTTTTTTCCTCGCCGGCTCAGTGGCGACGCGTACGGTAGAAGGTCGTCGTCTGCCCCGTCCACTTGCGGAACGCCTTGCGGAAATTCGAGACGTCCGAGAAGCCCACACGTTCGGCGATCTCGTCGGCCGACAAGTCCGTGCGTTCCAGGAACTCGATGGCCAGGCGGCTGCGCACGCCGTCGATGATCTCCTGGTAGCTCGTGCCCGCCTCGACCAGGCGGCGGTGCAGCGTTCGCGTCGACAGGTGCAGCCGCTCAGCCATCTGCTCCGCACGCGGAATGCCGCCCACGCTGTTGAGGCAAGCCTCCTTGATCGACTTGACCAGCGGCTGTTCGCCTTCGACTTCTTCCAGCATGCGCCCGCAAAACGCGGCGGAGACTTCCGCCATGATCGGATTGGCCGCAGGCAGGGGCAGCGGCAGCAGGGAAGCGTCGAACTCCCACTGCATCATCGGCGCATCGAACTCCACGGCGCAGCGCAGGATCTCCTCGTAGCGGTGGGCGTGTTCGGGCGGCGCATAAGGCAAAAGCAGTCGCCGTGCCTCGAAGGGTCGGTCGAGCGTGCGGCTGAGCATGGCCTGGATCGAGCTGAACCAGAACTCGGTGGCCACCGGCAGCAGCGGGCCGAGCGCGGCGTATTCGTGGCCCTCGAAAATGGCCAGATCGCCTTCGACTCGAAAGGACTTTTCGAGCACCGGCCCCGCCAGCCGGAGGTGCCGCATGCCGAACTCGATCGCCTCCGCGAAGGTGGCGCTGCTCAGGATGGCGTACCCGAAGACGCCCATGTCGGACATGCGCTGGCGCTGTCCCGCCAGCAATGCAACGGCGGGCTCGGGCGTGAGCGTACGAACGTTTTCAAAGAGGGCGATCTTCTGGCGGTGCGAGATGCGCGCCTGGCTGTCCACGATGGACTTCGGCGTGATGCCCGTGCCGGAAAAAAGCGCTTCCGCACCGACGCCGAAGTCGGCCATGGTTTCCACCAACGCACGCAGCCCCAGCATGCTGTGCAGCGGTGACTGCGCGTCGCTGCCATAACGGCCCACGACCCTGGCGTTGGGTGACTTGCTTGTAACCGCTTCTTGGAGCACGGTAGTTCACGAATGATGTTTTGGCGGATTTTCACCCGAAAGTGTCGAAGTTGAACCTAGGCGGCACCCGGTTGACGACCTAAATTCTCGACAACGCGAAATGTTGCCGATCCGGCTCGCGAGACGCACCTGGAGACAAATCATGAACCCAACACAAACGTTGCAATCTGCAACTGGAGACGCTGCGAACGAGCGCGTCGCACGCATCTTCGCCATGCAGCAGGCCGCATTCCTTGCCGCCCCCTCACCCAGCGCCAGCGAACGCCTGGACCGCCTCAAGGCCCTCAAGCGACAGATCACCCGCTACCAGGACGTTCTGGCGGAAGCCATGAGCCAGGACTTCGGACATCGCGCCCATGCCGAGTCGAAGATGCTCGACCTGCTCGGCTCGATGATGGAAGTCAACCACGCCATCTCGCACCTCAAGCGCTGGATGAAACCCAGCCGCCGCTCGACCGAACTGCTGTTCATCACGAACAGCGTCAAGGTCATCTACCAGCCCAAGGGCGTCGTCGGCGTCATCACCCCCTGGAACTTCCCGATCTACCTGGCCCTGGGCCCGGCCGTCGCTGCGCTCGCTGCCGGCAACCGCGTGATGATCAAGATGCCCGAGACCACGCCGGCCACCAATGCGGTCCTCAAGAAACTGCTGGCCGAAGTCTTTTCGGAAGACCTGGTCGCCATGGTCGGTGAAGAACTGCTTGACCCGAACGTCTTCACCTCGCAGCCCTTCAACCACATCGTGTTCACCGGCTCGCCGGCGGTGGGCAAGATCGTGATGCGCACGGCAGCCGCCAACCTGACGCCCGTCACGCTGGAACTCGGCGGCAAATCGCCCGCGCTCGTCACGCGCAACTATTCAGTGGCCGACGCCGCCAAGCGCATCACGCACGGCAAGTCGACCAACGCAGGGCAAATCTGCGTGTCGCCCGACTACGCGCTGGTGCCGCGCGAACGCATGGCGGAATTCATCGTCGGGGTGCGCCAGACCTTCAAGAGCTTCTACGACAACAAGACGGCGGACAACCCCAACTACACGTCCGTCGTCGACGAGCGCCAGTTCAAGCGCATCAACGCGCTGCTGGCCGACGCGCGTGCCAAGGGCGCGACCGTCGAGTCGCTCGGACCGGTGCCGGTGGGCAAGGATCGCACGCTGCCGCTGCAGATCGTCTCGAACGTCACGCCCGACATGCTCGTCATGAAGGAAGAACTCTTCGGCCCCGTGCTGCCCGTGGTGCCTTACGACACGATGGATGACGCCATCAACTTCATCAACGAGCGCGACCGGCCGCTGGCGCTGTACTGCTTCAGCCACGACAGCGCCGAACGCGACAACCTGCTGCGCCGCACGCACTCGGGCGGTGTCTCGATCAACGATTGGGGCTGGCATGTGGTGAACCACGACGCACCCTTCGGCGGCATCGGCAACTCGGGCATGGGCAACTACCACGGCGAGGAAGGCTTTCGCGAGCTGTCGCACGCCAAGACGGTGTTCAAGCGCCATCGCTTCTTCCCGATTGACCTGTTCTATCCGCCCTACGGCACCTTCATCCAGCGCTTCGCCCTGAAGTTCTTCCTCGGCAGCCCGGACCCCAGCCTGGGTCAACCCGGCGCCGCCCACGGCGCGCCCGCGAGCGCAACCCTGCAAAAGCAACACTGAATCGAAAAATGAGCATTGAGGAATTTGACTACGTCGTGATCGGCGGGGGTTCTGGCGGCTGCGTCGTCGCATCGCGATTGACGGAAGACCCGAATGTGACGGTCTGCATGCTGGAAGCCGGCGGCCCGGACAAGAGCATCTTCATCCATGCGCCCATCGGCGTGGTGGCGATGTTGCCGGTCCCGTTCAACAACTACGCGTACAAGACCGTCCCGCAAAAAGGCCTGAACGGGCGCCAGGGCTACCAGCCGCGTGGCAAGACGCTGGGTGGCTCGAGCTCCATCAACGCGATGGTCTATGTGCGCGGCCACCGCTGGGACTACGACAACTGGTCGGCGCTGGGCAACCCCGGCTGGTCGTACGAAGAAGTCCTGCCCTACTTCAAGCGCGCAGAGAACAACGAAACGCATCGCGACGACCCCTACCACGGCACTGGCGGCCCGTTCAACGTGGCCGAAGTGCGCAGCCCGAGCGCCATGAACAAGGTGTTCCTCGAGGCAGCCACGATGAAGGGGGTACCTGTCACCAAAGACTACAACGGCGCCGAACAGTTCGGCTCGTTCATGTTCCAGGTGACCCAAAAGAATGGCGAACGCCACAGCGTCGCCAAGGGCTACATCACGCCGAACCTTTCGCGCACGAACCTCTCGGTGCGAACCCACGCGCTGACCTCGCGCATCCTCTTCGAGGGCAAGCGCGCCATCGGCGCCGCCTACACGGTGGATGGTGTCGAAAAGCAAGTGCGTGCACGCCGCGAAGTCATCCTTGCGTCCGGCGCATTCGGCTCGCCGCAGCTGCTGATGCTGTCGGGCATCGGCCCTGCTGCGGACCTGCAGCGCATGGGCATCCCCGTCGTGCACAACCTGCCCGGCGTGGGCGAGAACCTGCACGACCACATCGACCATGTGCAAAGCTACCGCACCAAGTCCGTCAACGAGACCTTCGGCGTCTCGGCGCGCGGCGGTGCGCGCGTGGCCAGCGCCATTCCCGAATGGAAGAAGAATCGCACGGGCCTGGTGACGTCCAACTTCGCCGAGTCGGGTGCCTTCGTGCGCTCTTCGCCGGATGTCGAAGTGCCTGACTTGCAGATGGTGTTCGTGGTGGCGCTGGTGGACGACCACAGCCGCAAGCTGCACATGGGCCACGGCTACTCGTGCCACATGGAAGTGCTGCGCCCGCACAGCCGCGGCAACGTCAAGCTGGCGAGCCGCGACCCGAAGGCCGCGCCCTTGATCGACCCCAACTTCCTGGGCGACGAGCGCGATCTCGACCTGCTGGTCAAGGGCGTGCAATTGCAGATGGACATCCTCGAAGCCAAGCCCTTCGACGCTTACCGCGGCAAGATGCTCTACAAGGTCGATCGCAACGACAAGAAGGCCATTGCAGAAGACATCCGCAATCGCGCCGACACGCAATACCACCCCGTGGGCACTTGCAAGATGGGTCCGGACGGCGACCCGATGTCGGTCGTCGATGCGCAACTGCGCGTGCGCGGTGTGCAAGGTCTGCGCGTGGTGGACGCATCGATCATGCCGCAGGTTTGCGGCGGTAACACAAATGCACCAACTGTGATGATTGCTGAAAAGGCAGTCGATATGATCCGCTCCGGCGGGGCGTCCTGATTCCACGACTGCCTTGCCAGAATAAGTAGACACAAAGGGGAGGAGTCAAGTTGAAAAAGAACCATCTTGCATGGTTTGGCAGATCCGCCGCCGCTGCTGCGGCGGCACTGCCAACAAAGGGCACATGCGGCATCGACGCCGCGCCCCGAAGCTTCAGGCGAGCCTGCAATGCAGCGCGCAGCACGGAGGTATCCCAATGAGCACCGAAGAGTTCGACTACGTCGTCGTGGGTGGTGGTTCGGGTGGTTGCGTCGTCGCGTCACGCCTGACCGAAGACCCCAACGTGAGCGTCTGCCTGCTCGAGGCGGGCACGGCCGACAAGAGCGTCTTCATCCATGCGCCGGCCGGCCTCATCGCCATGATGCCGACGAAGTACAAGAACTGGGCCTTCCAGACGGTTCCCCAAAAAGGACTGAATGGCCGCCGCGGTTACCAGCCGCGCGGCAAGGTACTCGGCGGCTCCAGTTCCACCAACGCGATGCTGTACGTGCGCGGCCACCGCTGGGACTACGACCACTGGGCAGACCTTGGCAACCCGGGCTGGTCGTATGAGGAAGTGCTGCCCTACTTCAAGCGCTCCGAGAACAACGAGACGCATCGCAACAGCCCCTACCACGGCACCGGCGGGCCGCTGAACGTTGCGGAGCTTCGCGCGCCGAGCGAGATCAACAAGGCCTTCCTGAAGGCCTGCGAGATGAACGGCATTCCGCACAACCCGGACTACAACGGCGACGAGCAGTTCGGCTCCTTCATGTACCAGGTGACGCAGAAGAACGGCGAGCGTTGCAGTGCGGCCAAAGGCTACATCACGCCGAATCTTTCGCGGGCCAACCTCACGATCAAGACCGAAGCCCGCACATCGCGCATCCTCTTCGAAGGCCGGCGCGCGGTCGGCGTGGCCTACTCGCAGGGCGGCGCCGAAAAGGAAGTGCGCGCGCGTCGCGAGGTCATCCTCACGGCCGGCGCGTTCGGCTCGCCTCAGCTCCTGATGCTGTCGGGCGTCGGCCCCGGCGCCGAGTTGCAGCGGCTGGGCATTCCCGTGCTGCAAGACCTGCCTGGCGTGGGTGAAAACCTGCACGACCACGTTGACCACATCCAGAGCTACAAGACCAAAAGCACCAAGGAAACCTTCGGCCTGTCGGTCGGCGGATCGGTGCGGCTGGCCGGTGAAATGGCCAACTGGCGATTCAACCGGCAGGGCGTCATCACC
Source organism: Variovorax brevis (assembly GCF_030317105.1). Classification (GTDB taxonomy): domain Bacteria; phylum Pseudomonadota; class Gammaproteobacteria; order Burkholderiales; family Burkholderiaceae_C; genus Variovorax; species Variovorax brevis. The sequence continues at coordinate 179,294 of NZ_JASZYG010000007.1, read as the reverse complement.
TCCAACTACGCCGAGTCCGGCGCGTTCATCCGTTCGTCGCCGGAGATGGAGCGGCCCGACCTGCAAATGGTGTTCGTCGTCGCCATCGTCGACAACCACGGCCGCAAGATGCACATGGGTCACGGCTATTCGTGCCACATCGAAATCCTGGCGCCGCACAGCCGCGGCAACGTGAGGCTGGCGAGCCGTGACCCCTTTGCCGATCCGATCATCGACCCGAAGATCCTGGACGACGAACGCGATCTTCACACCTTGGTTAAGGGCGTGCAGATGCAGATGGACATCCTCGAATCGAGCCCCTTCGACCCGTATCGCGGCAAGATGAACTACGCCGTCCAGCGCAACGACGTGAAGGGCATTGCCGAAGACATCCGCAACCGGGCGGACACGCAATACCACCCCGTGGGCACCTGCAAGATGGGACCGGACAGCGACCCGATGGCCGTGGTCGATGCCCGCCTTCGCGTGCGCGGCCTCGAAGGCCTTCGCGTGGTCGACGCGTCGGTCATGCCGCAGGTGTGCGCCGGCAACACCAACGCACCGACCATCATGATCGGCGAGAAGGCATCGGACCTGATCCGTGCCGATGCGCGGGCCTGACCTTTTTTCCTTTTTCCTTTCACCGCATCCAACTACTCATTACATCAAGGAGACGTCAGTTCTATGAAAAACCTCAAGCCCACATGGATCGCTGCAGTCGTTGCAGTGGCATTCGCAGGCCAGGCATTTGCCCAGCATGGCCCGATGCAAAAGCCCGCCTCGCAGGCCACGATTCGCGCCAACCAGGCCGTGGCGCAGACCATGGCCATGGACGACAAGACAGACCTCGAGGAAGCATCGCGCGGCTTCATCGCGCAATTGCCCAACCCTGTGGTGCAGGACGCCAAGGGGCAAACCGTATGGGATGAAAACCGCTTCAGCTTCATGAAGGGCGACGCGCCCGCGACGGTCAACCCCAGCCTCTGGCGTCAGGAAAAGCTCAACAACATCAGCGGCCTTTTCAAGGTCACCGACGGCATCTACCAGATCCGCGGTCTCGACCTCGCCAACATGACGCTGGTCGAAGGCAATACCGGCTGGATCCTCATCGATCCGCTGCTGACCACCGAGATGGCCAAGGCAACGCTCAAGTTCGCCATCGAAAAACTGGGCAGCAACAAGCCCGTGTCCGCCGTGATCTACACGCACAGCCACGCCGACCATTTCGGCGGTGTTCGCGGTGTCATCAATGAAGAGGACATCAAGGCCGGCAAGGTCAAGGTGATCGCACCTGAAGCCTTCATGGAAAACTCCATTGCCGAAAACGTGCTCGCCGGTACCGCCATGACGCGCCGCGCGACCTACCAGTTCGGCGCGGGCCTGGACGCCAACGAACGCCAGGCCGTGGGCGGCGGCTTGGGCAAGGCACTCAGCCTGGGCACCATGAGCCTCATTCCGCCGACCGACCACATCACCAAGACCGGCCAGGAAATGACGGTGGACGGCGTGCGCATCGTGTTCCAGATGGCGCAGAACTCCGAAGCGCCGTCGGAAATGATGTTCTATTTCCCCGACAAGAAGGCGCTGTGCGTGTCGGAAGTGCTCAGCAAGACCATGCACAACATCTACACCATCCGTGGTGCCAAGGTGCGTGATTCGCTGGCGTGGAGCAAGTACATCAACGCGACGCTCGACCTGTACCCCGATGCGGAAGTGGCCTTTGGCAGCCACCACTGGCCGACCTTCGGCAAGGCCAACATCCAGAAGTTCATGGTCAACCAGCGCGACACCTATCGCTTCATCCATGACCACGCGGTCAACATGGCCAACAAGGGCATGACGATGGACGAGATCGGCGACCAGAAGTTCTTCCCCAAGGGCCTGGCCGCAGACTCCAGCACGCACGGCTATTACGGTTCGCTGAGCCACAACCTGCGCGCCGTCTACCAGTTCTACCTGGGCTTCTACGACGCGAACCCCGCCAACCTGAACCGCCTGCCCCCGGTCGATCTGTCCAAGCGCTATGTCGCGGCCCTGGGCGGCGAGAAGAAGGCGCTGGAAATCGCGAAGAAGGCCTTCGATGCGGGCGACTACCGCTGGGCTGCGGAAGTCTCCAACCGCGTCGTGTTCGCCAACCCGGACAATGCCGCCGCCAAGGCACTGACGGCCGATACCTTCGAGCAACTGGGTTACCAGTCCGAAGCCGGCACCTGGCGCAACGCCTACCTGGTGGGCGCACGCGAACTGCGCGAGGGCATCATCAAGCCACGCGTCGCAGCGCAGGGCCCGGACGTGGTGCGCGGCATGGACAACGAACTGCTGTTCGACTACATCGCGCTTCGCCTGAACCACGAAAAGACCGACGGCATGAAGGCCAACATCCAGATGGAGTTCACCGACCTGAAGGAAACCTGGGCGCTTGAACTGTCGAATTCGGTGCTCAACAACACCAAGGGCCGCGTGCTGAAGAACCCGGACGTCAAGCTTACGCTTACGCGCCAGGCCTTCCTGGCCATGCTGCTGCAAGGCAAGAAGGTGCCTGAGCTGGTCGAAGCCAAGATGATGACCATCGAAGGCGACCCGAAGGTGTTCGCAGGTGTGTTTGCCAACGTCGAGACCTTCGACCCGTACTTCAACGTCGTGACGCCTTGATATAGCGGGCTTTGCAAGCGGCCGGTGCGCACGCATCGGTCGCCGGCTGACACCAGCCGCTACCGGGGACTTGGACCGAAAGGTTCAAGTCCCCGTTGTCATTGGGCTTTCACGGATTTCGTGCGCCAAGCTGCGCGACTCGAAGCAAAGTCCGGGTCTGCGCCTGCGCTGGAACCAGGGTCGTGTTCAAGAACTGTTGACGATATGGAGCGCAAGCGGCAATCTACGCCGCTCCCCGCCCTTCCACCACATCGGCCATCAGGATCCTGACGTGAACGAACCTGTGCAGACGGAACGACCGACCTCGACGACTCCCAACGCTTCGAACGACAACATGGCCTGGATACCGGGCGGCACCTTCCTGATGGGATCGAACGACCACTACCCGGAAGAAGCGCCTGCGCACCGCGTGGCCGTCAATGGCTTCTGGATCGACCGCCATACGGTCACCAATGCCGAATTCAAGCGCTTTGTCGACGCCACGCGCTACGTGACCGTGGCCGAGCGCCCGGCCAATGCCGCCGACTATCCCGGCGCGGATCCGGCCATGCTGGTGCCGTCATCGGTGATGTTCCAGAAGGCCTCGCAGCGCGTGGACCTCAGCGATCACCACAACTGGTGGACCTACGTGGCGGGCTCGAACTGGCGTCATCCGCGGGGTCCGCAGAGCGGGCTCCAGGGCCTGTGGAAGCACCCTGTCGTGCACATCGCCCTGGAAGACGCCGAGGCCTACGCGAAGTGGGCGGGCAAGGAACTGCCGACCGAGGCCGAATGGGAGTTTGCCGCGCGCGGCGGGCTCGACGGCGCCGAATACGCATGGGGCAGCGAATTCACGCCCGGCCGGCGCCACATGGCCAACACCTGGCAAGGCGAGTTCCCCTGGCAGAACCAGCTGGAAGACGGCTACGAATGGACGGCCCCGGTGGGCTCCTTTCCGCCCAACGGCTACGGCCTCTACGAGATGACAGGCAATGTCTGGGAATGGACCACCGACTGGTACCAGGACCACGGCAAGATCGAGCACGCCTGCTGCACGCTCGACAATCCCCGCGGCGGAAGCATCGAGCAAAGCCACAACCCGCGCGCGACCACGCTGCGCATTCCCCGCAAGGTCATGAAGGGCGGCTCGTACCTGTGCGCGCCGAACTACTGCCGCCGTTATCGGCCGGCCGCGCGCATGCCGCAGGAGATCGACACGTCGACCTGCCATCTCGGCTTTCGGTGTGTCCTGCACGCGGCGGGGCCGGTGTAGGGGAAAGCTTCATGGCGGATCCAGGCGCTGTCGAAGACCCGTCGACCGAGTTGTCGTCGCGCCGCACCGGCATGTCGTTCCAGCGCACGCGCATGAGCGCGGACCGGACGCTGATGTCGGTCATCCGCACCTCGCTGTCGCTCATCGGCTTCGGCTTCACGCTCTTCCAGGTGTTCCAGAAGCTGCATGCCGCGGACGTGCTCAAGAGCAGCACGGCGCCGCGCCACTTCGGCGAAGCACTGGTGTGGCTGGGCATCGCGATGCTGGTGCTCGGCATCGTCTATCACGTGCGCTTCATGCGCGGCTTGCGCTTGCAGCGCGAGCAGATGCATGCGCAGGGGCTGGTCCATGCCGAAAGCGGATTTCCGACTTCGCTGACCTTGATCATCGCCCTGCTGTTGCTCGCACTGGGCGTGCTGGCGGTTGTCAGCATGACCTTTGACGTGGGCCCGTTTCACTAGCTTGGGAACATCCATGGACCTCGAAGCCCTGGAAGCCTCACTGCACGAATTCGCGCATTTCGTGGCGCTCGCCGTCGAGGCGTGCGCGGTGCTGTTCATCGCCGTGGGCGCGATCGCGGCCTTGTACCGCATCGTCACGGGATGGTTCGAGCTGCGCCATGAAACCCACGAGATGCGCAGCCACATGCGGCGGGGCGTATGGCTGTCTTTTGCGCACTGGCTCGTCGCGGCGCTCACGTTCCAGCTTGCCGCGGACGTGATCAACACGTCCTTCTCGCCGACCTGGGAGGAGTTGGGACATCTCGGCGCCATTGCCGTGATCCGGACGTTCCTGAACTACTTCCTCGGCCGCGAGATGGAAGAGAAGAAAGCGCTTCAAGAGGATTACCAAAAGCGGCCCAGTTGACACATCAGTAACCAAATGGCCGACCCGTTTCACGCGGTCGGTCATGCGATGCGCTCTCCCCGCTGTGCGGCTTCGCAAGCCGTGCAAATTCCGCGTAGGGAATTGTCACTCAATAGTTTCTTTGCTTGCCTCATTAACACGCAGCGAGCAGTACTCTCGCGGCCGCGCCTTCAAGGAGGTGCACATGCCATCGCACCAGAACAATGGGGAGTGAGCAATGAACGTCCAGAGGACACCCGAGACCGGCCCGTGTTCGGTGCATCCCCCGTCCATGCGAACCTTGGGGGCCGTGCTGCTCTTCATTGCGCTGGGTGGATGCGCCATCACCCCCGCGCCGCTGGATGAGCAGAAGCAGAAAGATCGCACCGCTTCGCTGATCTCGCGCATGGCCGCGGACCAGGAACCGGTCACGGTGCCCATCGATCTCTATGAAGCGATGGCACGCGCCATCAAGTACAACCTGGACTACCGCGTCGAGGTGATGGACCAGGCCCTGCGCACCCGCGACCTGGAACTCAAGCGCTTCGACATGCTGCCCAAGCTGTTGATCGACCTCGACTACGCGGGCCGCACCAATGAGTCCGGCGGCATCAGCCGTTCGCTGTTGACCGGCAGGATCAGCCTGGAGCCTTCGACCTCCAGCGATCGCGAAGTGCTCGCGACGGACCTCATGCTCAGCTGGGACTTGCTGGACTTCGGCCTCTCATACGTACGCGCGCAGCAGGCCGCCGACGAAGTGATGCTGGCCGAAGAGCGCAAGCGCAAGGTGATCAACCGCATCGTCGAAGACGTGCGCTCCGCCTACTGGCGCGCGGTGAGCGCCGAGCGCCTCCTGGGCAAGATCGCCGAACTTGAGACGGTGACGCAGGAAGCCCTCGCGCAAGCCGATCGTCAGCAGAGCACCGGCCAGACCGCGCCGCTCGCGGCACTGAGCTACCAGCGCGAACTGCTCAGCATCCGGCGCGAGGCGCAGACGCTGGCGCGCGAACTCAGCGTCGCCAAGCAACAGTTGGCTGCCTTGATGAACCTGGCGCCCGAAACCCCGTTCAAGGTCGTGCTGCCATCGCGCACGACGACCTGGACGCCGGTGCGCATGCAGAACATGGACATGCTGCGCATGGCCATCGAGAACCGGCCCGAACTGCGCGAAGTGGCCTACCAGCTTCGCAGCAACGAACGCGAAGACACGGCGGCCATTCTTCGCATGCTGCCGAGCCTGCGGCTTTTCGTCGGCGCGGACTGGAGCTCCAACAGCTACCTCTTCAACAACAACTGGGGTGCCTATGGCGCGCGCGCCAGCTGGAACCTGCTGAACGTGTTCCGCCTGCCGGTCGACCGCGCACGCGTGCAGGCGCAAAGAGACCTGCTGGACGAACGCGCACAGGCCCTCACCATGGCCGTGGCGACGCAGGTGCAGGTGGCACGGGCGCGCTACGAATTCCGCCTGCGCGAGCTCGACACCGCTTCGCGCTATCTGGGCGTGCAGGGCAAGATCGAAGAGCAGTTCAACGCCGGCTTCAAGGCCGAGAAACTGAGCCGCCAGACCTTGATCCGCGAGCAGATGAACACGGTCGTCTCGGAGGTACGGCTCGATGTCGCCCTGGCCGACTTGCAGAACGCCTACGCGAACGTCTATGCCTCCATCGGCATCGACCCGATCGATTCGAGCATGAGCAGCAGCGACCCGGTCAACGTGCTGTCAGACAAGCTGCGCAAGCTCTGGGCGCAGCGCGACGACGCGCTCGCCTCGGCCACAACGACGGCAACGCAATGAACGCAATGAACGCACGGCGCGCACTCGCGGTGCTTGGCGTGGTGCTGGGCGCCTGCACCTCGGCTGCGGCGCAGGGCGCCGGCGGTGCGGGCGGCACTGACACCAGCATTGCGCGCGGCGTGTTGCGCGCAGAAAAGGAGGCCGTGCTGTCGAGCACGGTGTCGGAGCGGATCACCGCCATGCCCTTCCGCGAAGGCGATCGCTTTCCGAAGGGCGCGGCGCTGGTGACTTTCGACTGCGGCCGCTTTGCAGCGGACCTGCGAGCGGCCCGCGCCGGCGAGGCGGCCGAAGCGCGCAACGCGTCGGTGCAGACCGAACTGCTCGGCATGGGCGCAACCGGCAAGGCCGAGGCCGACATCGCCGGACTCAAGCAGAAAGAGCGAGCCGCACAGGCACAGACCATCCAGGAGCGCATGACGGGCTGCAAGGTCATCGCGCCCTTTGCCGGCCGCGTGGTGGAGACGATGGCGCGTGCGCACGAAGCGCCGCCCGCGAACGAAAAGCTCATCCGCATCGTGAGCGACGGTCCGCTCGAACTGCACATGGTCGTCCCTTCCAGATGGCTGGGCTGGCTCAAGGTGGGATCGAGTTTCGACTTCAAGGTCGACGAGACGGGCGACACGGTGAAGGCGGTGGTCGATCGCATCTCGGGCGCGGTCGATGCCGTGAGCCAGACCGTGAAGATCATCTGCAAGGTGCCCACGGTACCCGCCTCGGTGCTGCCGGGCATGAGCGGGCAGGCGCGCCTGCAGGAAGCCGCCGCCACCGCCGTGCCTGCCGCCAACGCGAAGCCGGCGATCGTGCCAACCACAGGGAGCGGCGGCACGGGTCGCTGAACACATCGTGAGCCAGAACGAGGAAGTCCGGAACACGGTGGCAATCGAGGGTGGCAAGACGGTCAAGCCGCGACTGGTGGCGAGCGAGGGCAAGCCGACGCATGCCACGAGCGCGGGTCCGCTCGGCGCCACGAGCCCCGCCCCCTCGCAGGCTGCGCCCGGCGGCGGGCTGCTGCACCTCATCACCATCGAAGGCAGCCTGCGTCAATGCGCGACGCGCCAGGCGCTGTGGACGCACCTGGCCAACGAGCCGGTCGTGCTGCTGCCCTTCGGCCAGGCGCTGGTCTTCGAGCCGCGCCATCGTGCAAGACGCGCCAGGCCGGGCGACCTGCACAAGGACACCTCGGGCGGCTGGCGTGCCGTGGCGGTGTCGGCACTGGCGACGGTCAATCGCGATGCGCCGATGCTGCGCTGGTATGAAGACCTGGCCAGCAATCTCTGGTCCGCGAGCGAAGACCGCGCCGCCATCGCGTGCTTCACGCTGCCCACGCATGCCGACCCGCAGGATCCGTGCACGGCCGAGGCCGGGTTGCGCCACTTGATGTGGGTGCCCATCGCCGAAGCGGGCAAGGCAGCCTCCGCGGGCTGGCTGCTGGCCCGCGACACCGAATGGGAAGACGGGCACCGCAAGCTCGCGACGCGCCTCGCGCAGGCCTATGCGCACGGCGCCAGCGCCATCGATGGCCGCGCCATGCCCTCGCGCGACTGGCCGCGTCGCTTGCGGCGGCTGGCCCTCGGGCTCGCGATCATCGCGGCCGTGCTGGCCTTCGTGCCGGTGCCGCTCACCACCTTGGCCCCCGTCGAAGTCACGCCCAGGGACCCCTTCGTCGTGGCTGCGCCGGTGCAAGGCGTGGTCGAGCGCATCCTGGTCGATCCGGGCGCACAGGTCAAAACAGGCGACCCGCTGGTGCAGCTCGTCGACACCACCCTGCGCAGCGATTCGGAAGTCGCACAGCAAAAGCTCGAAGTCGCGCGCGCCAAGATGCTTCGCCTTCAACAAGCTTCGATGGAGGACAACACCGCCAAGCGCGAGCTGGCGATTGCACAGACCGAAGAGATGGTGGCGCGCGCCGAACGCGACTATGCGCAAGCCATGTTCGACAAGGCCGTCATCAAGGCGCAGCAGCCGGGCGTCGCGCTCTTCGGCGATCCGCGCGACTGGGTCGGCCGGCCCGTCGTGGTTGGCGACCCTCTCTGGCAAAGGCCAACCTGGCAACACAGTGACCGTGTTCGACAACGGACAACCCATTGGTGAAGCACCGGTGGGTGACGACGGCACGTGGAGCTTCGCCAACGCACCAATCACCGTCGATGTGCTGCCCCCACCCGGCATCGATGCCGATGGCGATGCGCTGTCGGTGACGCAGTTCAGCGTGGACCACGATGGCAACCCAGCCACGCCGCCGGCAGTCGTCACGGTGCCCCCGGGCGGCACCAGCGCGGCGCAACCGATCACAGATGCCGCGGGCCATGCGGTCGGTTCGGTGACGATGCATGCCGACGGCACGCTCACCTTCACCGCCGCGCCCGGCTGGCACGGCCCGGTGCCCGACGTGACGTACACCGTCACCGACGGCAGCCATGACGTCGAGGGCACGCTGGGCTTCGCGGACGTGCCGAACAATCCGCCGGTGCTGCCGCTGATCCCCGATGCCGCCACGCTGGCCAACCAGCCGATCACCGTCGACGTGCTGCCGCCACCCGGCACCGATGCAGATGGCGATGTGTTGTCGGTGACGCAGTTCAGCGTGGACCACGATGGCAATCCCGCCACGCCGCCAGCGCTCGTGACGGTGCCGCGGGGCGGCACGAGCGTGGCGCAAGCGATCACCGATTCGGCGGGCCATCCGGTCGGCTCGGTGACGATGCGCTTCGACGGCACGCTCACTTTCACGGCCGCGCCGGGCTACCACGGCCAAGTGCCCGATGTGCGGTACACGGTCAGCGATGGCACGCACAGCGTGGAGGGCGGCGTCGGCTTTGTCGACGTGCCGGACAACGCGCCCGCGCTCCCGGTGATTGCGGATGCCACCACGCAGGCCAATCAACCGACCACCGTCGACGTGCTGCCGCCGCCCGGTACGGATGCCGATGGCGACGTGATGTCGGTGACGCAGTTCAGCGTGGACGCGGATGGCGATCCGGCCACTGCGCCCGTTGTCGTGACCGTGCCCTCGACCGGTTCCAGCGCGTCGCTGCCGATCAGCGATGCAGGCGGCCATGCGATCGGCGAGTTGACGATGCGCGCTGATGGCACATTGACCTTCACGCCGGTGCCGGGCTTTCATGGCGCGGTGCCTGACGTGACCTACACGGTCACCGATGGCACGCACAGCGTTGAAGGCGTCGTGGGCTTTTCCGACGTGCCGAACAACGCGCCGGTGCTGCCGGTGATCGCTGATGCGACGACGCAGGCGAACCAGGTGAACACGGTCGATGTGCTGCCTCCGCCGGGCACGGATGCTGATGGTGATGTGTTGTCGGTGACGCAGTTCAGCGTGGACCACGATGGCAACCCGTTGACGACTGAGGTCGTTGTCACGGTGCCGTCCGGAAGCACCAGCGTAGCGCGGCCGATCACCGATGCAGATGGGCACGCGATTGGCGAACTGACGATGCGCGCCGATGGGCTCTTGACCTTCACCGCCGCACCCGGCTACCACGGGCCGGTGAGCGACGGCATCACCACCGTGACAGCCACCCTGCGCCTGAACGTCGACGCGGTGAACGATGCGCCCGTGGTTCCCGACACGACCATCGACGTGCCGGGCGGCGAACCCAGCGATGTGCCCGCGGACGAAGGCTTGCTGGCTGATGCCCGCGACATCGACGGCGACGCGCTGGCCATCGTCAGCTTCACGATCGGCGGCATCGCGCAGCCCTTCGCGGCGGGCACGGTTGCCGACATTCCAGGCGTCGGGGCGCTCACCATCCACGCCGATGGCAGCTACCGCTTCGTGCCGGCGAGCGGCTATTCGGGAGCGTTTCCGGCGGTCACGTTCGTGATCAGCGACGGCCACGGCGGCATCGCGACGGGCGAACTTTCGCTCAACGTCGTGGCGCCGCCCGCAGAACCTGCCGACGACGTGCCGGTGCACACAGACTTCGTGTTCGTGGCGCGCCCCGACGATGACCCGCAGCGCGTGGCGACAGGCGACGCGACGCTCCGAGTCCACGGCGCCGTGCTCGGTGCGGTGGCAGCGCTGGGTGGTCCACCGGCCAGCGTGACGCTCGGCGCGCATGGCGTGGTGCTGGCCGCCGTTGACGGCGTGGCGCCATTGAACGGCACGACGCTGCCCACGCCGCACGATGCACTCGGCGCCAGCGCCGGCTTCAACGCGGTGTCGCACGCCAGCAGCAGCCGCACGCCCATCGACCGGCTTCACGCAAGCCTCTTCAACGAAGGCCATCAGGATCCGCTGAGCGCCCTCTCGACCGGCGCGTCACTGCGCCTCTTCGCGGCGCCGGGCAAAACCGACGTGGTCCTGCAGATGCAGGTGAGCGACGGCCGAGCCTGGATCGGCGTCGACGACATCGATTCGCGCCATTCGCCGATCCGGCGCGTGGACGTGACGCTCGCCGATGGCCGGCCGCTGCCCAGGTGGATTCACGTGGACGCCAGCGGCCTGATCCTGGTCGAGGCGCCGGCCGGCACCGAGCGCATCGGGTTGCGCATCACCGTCATCCGGCACAACGGCGAAGCGCGCTCGCACACGGTCGATATCGACATTGGCGCCGGCGAATTGCACGAGCGATCAGAAGCCGCGCCGAATCGGGATGGCCGGCGGGCCGACGCAGGTCAACACGCGGATGCGCGCGACTTTGCATCGCAACTCGCGCGAGCACACAGCCGTCCATCAACCGTGGACGTCGAGTTGTGGGCCGCGTTGTCCTGAGACGCCCGCTGCGACCGGCGCCAGGCGTGCCGCCAGTTGCGCGAGCGCCTCACCCACCGGCTGCTCCACCTTGAGCGTCAACAAGTCGTCCGCCCGCGTGCGGCCGAGGTTCACCGCCGCCACAGGCTTGGCGGCGGCCGCCGCGGACTGCACGAAGCGAAAGCCCGAATAGACCATCAGCGATGAGCCCGCCACCAGCACCGCGTCGCACTCCGCCAGGGCGACCCGCGCATCCGCCACGCGCTGCGGCGGCACGCTCTCGCCGAAGAACACGACGTCGGGCTTGAGCACGCCGCCGCAGTGCGGGCAGGCCGGCACGTCGAAGCTGGCGAAGTCGCGGCCGTCGAGGTCGGCGTCGCCGTCGGGCGCGATGCGCGCCTCGAAGCCCGCCCACGCCGGGTTGCGCCGCAGCAACTCCGCCTGCAATGCGGCACGCGGGCTGCGGGTCTCGCAGGCCATGCAGCGCACCGTGTCGATGCGGCCGTGCAGGTCGATGGTGCTTCGACTGCCGGCCGCCCGGTGCAGTCCATCGACGTTTTGCGTGAGCAGCAGCCCGACATGGCCTGCGCCCTCCAGCTGCGCGAGCGCCCGGTGCGCGGCCCCCGGGCGGGCGCCCGACATGACGGGGAAGCCGATCATGCTGCGCGCCCAGTAGCGCCGGCGCGTCAGGTCGTCGCCCATGAACGCCTGGTAGGTCACCGGCGACGGCCGCTTCCAGTCGCCGTTGCCGTCGCGATAGTCCGGAATGCCCGATTCGGTGCTGCAACCTGCGCCGGTGAGCACGAACAGACGGGGATGCCGACGCACGAACGCCTCGAGTTCTGCGGTGGATTTCATAAGTCAGCAGTGTCGCGCCTTTGGCCGGGCCCGGCTGTTGTAGGCCCAAACCCACAGGCATCACAACAATTTTCTGGCAAGCCTCGCCCTGTGGCGCAACTATTGTTCAGTCATTCCCTTCCGGGAAAACCGTTACCCTCCTCCCGGCGCCCCAATGGCGTCGTTAATCAGCGCCCTTAGGGGCGCTGTTTTTTTGGGGATCAGGGAATCGTCTGGGCGATCAGGACATCGTCAGGCTGCGCAGCCGGTCGATGTCGGCGTGCAGGCTCTGCGCCCACACCCGGCGGTCTCGCCCCTGCGGATCCTGCGGCTCGCCGAAGCGCACGAAAGCCGTCAACGGCGGCGCGCAAAGGGTGCGCCAGACGGAGTCGAGCAGGCTTTCGTCGCCGATGTAGCTCGGCGCAAAGCTTGTCTGGCCGGTGGCGCTTTCGGCAAAGCGCAATGCCGCCGGCAGAACCGGAGCGCCCGACGAAATGGCTGCTTGCAGCAGGTTGGCGTGAAAAGGCAGCAATTCCCTTCCGTCACCCGTTGTTCCCTCAGGAAATACGGCGATCAGGTCGCCCTGCTTCAGCGCCTCGGCCATGTGGTGCACCACGCGCAGCGCGTCACGCGGGCGTTCGCGCTCGATGTAGACCGTGCCGGCGCCAGTCGACATCATTCCCAGCATCGGCCAGTGCCGGATGTTGGACTTGGCGACGAAGCGCACATGCTGCGCCGCATGCACGGCGAGGATGTCCAGCCACGACAGGTGGTTGATGACCACCAGCATCGGCCCATGCCCCGGCGGCGTGCCCTGCACCACCACCTGGATGCCAAAGACGCCCAGCATGTCGCGCGCCCAGCTCTGGACGCGCTCGGCGCGCTGTTCGGGCGTGAGCCGCGCAAAAGTGAAGCGGATCGTGCACCACCCGGAAAACGCGCAGGCGATGGCACGCAACAATTTCCAGCACGCAAGCAGCGAGCGCATCCCCTTCAGGCCTGGTAGACGAAGCGTCCGCCCACCAGCGTGACGCGAACGCGCCCGCGCATGGCGTAGCCGGCAAAAGGCGTGTGCTTGCCCTGGCTCTTGAGCATGTCGGGCGTCACCTGCCACTCGCTGTCCGGGTTGAAGATGCACAGGTCGGCGACCGCGCCGGGCACGATGCGCGTTGGCGCGTTGGCGCCCAGCATGCGCGCCGGCGCCGAAGTGATGACTTCGATGGCGCGCTTCATTCCCGCGCCGCTCTGCTCGCCCCATTGCAGCGCGAGCGGCAGCAGCAGTTCGAGGCCCGTGGCACCGGCTTCGCTTTCCGCAAACGGCAAGGTCTTGGCATCGGTCTCGACGGGCGTGTGGTCGGACACCAGCGCGTCGATGGTGCCGTCGGCCAGCGCGGCGGACAGCGCATCGCGGTCGCGCTGCTGGCGCAGCGGCGGGTTCAGTCGCGCACGGCTGTCGAAATAACCGATGTCGGTGTCGCACAGGTGCAGCGAGTTGATGCTGACGTCGCAGGTCAGCGGCAAGCCCTCGGCCTTGGCCGCGCGCACCAACGCCACGCCGGCAGCGCTGGACAGGCGGCACAGGTGAACGCGCGCGCCCGTGCTGCGCATCAGTTCGACGATGGTGAAGATCGCGATCGTCTCCGCCGCCACCGGCACGCCGGAAAGGCCGAGGCGCGTGGCCAGCGGTCCACTCGCGGCCACGCCTTTGCCCAGATCGCGGTCTTGTGGACGCAGCCACAGCGTGTAGCCGAAGGTGCTCGCGTATTGAAGCGCGCGTTGCAGCACCTGCGTGTTGGTCAGCGGCACGTCGGCCTGGCCGAAGCCGACGCAGCCGGCGCCGGTGAGCTCGTTCATTTCCGTCAGCACTTCGCCTGCGAGGCCGCGCGTGATGGCGCCCAGCGGGTAGAGCCGCGCGCACTGGAGCTTTTCGGCGCGGTACTTCAGCATCTCGACCAGGCCCGATTCGTCGAGCACCGGGTCGGTGTCCGGCGGGCACACGAGGCTGGTCACGCCGCCCGCGACGGCCGCGGCCATCTCGCTGCTCAGCATGCCTTCGTGCTCGTAGCCCGGCTCGCGCAGGCGCGCTGCGAGGTCCACGAGGCCCGGCACGACGACGCAGCCTTCGGCGTCGATGGTGCAGTCGGCCTTGAAATCGGCCGGGATCTCCTTGAGTGCTGCGATTTGCCCATTGGCGATGGCCAGGTCCGCCTGTTCGTCGAAGCCCGACACCGGGTCCAGCACGCGGGCGTTGGCGATGTGGATGTTCATGTGCTTGTTCATCGTCCGTTATGCCTCGTTGCCTGCGACGATGCTCATCACCGCCATGCGCACGGCGATCCCGAAAGTGACCTGGGGAAGGATCACGCTTTGCTGTCCGTCCACGACGGCCGAATCGATTTCCACGCCGCGGTTGATGGGCCCCGGATGCATCACGATGCAGTCCGGCTTGGCGTGTTGCAGCTTCTCCGGCGTCAGGCCGAAGGTCTTGAAGAATTCCTGCGACGAAGGCAGCAGCGCGCCGCTCATGCGCTCGTTCTGCAGTCGCAGCATGATGATGACGTCGCAGTCCTTGATGCCTTCTTCGAGCGTGTGGCACACGCGCACGCCCATCTGCGCCATGTCGGCGGGCACCAGCGTCTTGGGGCCGACCACGCGCACTTCGGCGCAGCCGAGCGTCGTGAGCCCGTGGATGTCGGAGCGCGCCACGCGCGAGTGCAGCACGTCGCCGACGATGGCCACCGTGAGGTTGCTGAAGTCTTTCTTGTAGTGCCTGATCGTGTACATGTCGAGCAGGCCCTGCGTCGGGTGCGAATGCCGCCCGTCACCGGCGTTGACCACGTGCACATGCGGCGCGACGTGTTGTGCAATGAGGTACGGCGCGCCCGATTCGCTGTGCCGCACCACGAACAGGTCAGCCGCCATCGCGCTCAGGTTGGCGATGGTGTCGAGCAGCGATTCGCCCTTGGTCGCAGAGGAGCGCGCGATGTCGAGGTTGATGACGTCCGCACTCAGCCGCTTGGCTGCGATCTCGAAGGTGGTGCGCGTGCGCGTCGAATTCTCGAAGAAGAGGTTGAACACGCTCTTGCCGCGCAGCAGCGGCACCTTCTTCACCTCGCGGTCGCTCACGCTCGTGAAGTTCGCGGCCGTGTCGAGGATGTGCGTGATGATGTCCTTGGGAAGGCCCTCGATGGACAACAGGTGGATCAGCTCGCCGTGCTTGTTGAGTTGGGGGTTGCGCTTGTAGAGCATCGATCAGGACTCCCGCCGGGCCGCCCCAAGGGAGGCCTGCGCCCCCTCGGGGGGCAGCGAATACACGAAGTGATGAGCGTGGGGGTTCACAGACTTCCTTCGATTTGGAGGGCAAACGCGCCTGCCGCGTCACGCGCCAGGGCCAGTGACTGCGTAGCGGGCAGCTCGAAGTGGGCCGCGGCAAAATTCGCCGCCACCGGCAGCTCGCGCCCACCGCGATCGACCAGCACCGCGAGTCGCACCGACTCCGGCCGCCCGAAGTCGAAGAGCTCGTTGAGCACCGCGCGAATCGTGCGGCCGGTGTAGAGCACGTCATCCAGCAGCAGGATGTCGGCGCCGTTCACGTCGAAGGGCAGCACGGTCTGCGCGCTGGCAGACAGCCCGCGCCGCGCGAAGTCGTCGCGGTGCATCGCCGAGGAGATGATTCCGGGCGCGCCGGGCAGGCCCAGGTCTTTTTGCAGGCGCTCCACCAGCCACGCGCCGCCGGAGGTCACGCCGACCAGCCTGGTGGCCGGCCGCATCAGGGATTTGACGCCGGCAAGCAACTCCACATAGAGCGCTTCGGCGTCGGGCACGACGGGGTTCAAGATAGTTCCTCCAGTTGGTTTTGTGTGTTCGCGGTCACGCGAGGCTCCTCAGGAATTGCTCGAGGATGATGCAGGCCGACGCCGCATCCGGATCGCGCGCGCCATTGGCAAGGGCCTCGGTGGTGCTGTAGCGCTCATCGACTTCGAACACCGGCAGGCCGAAGCGGCCTTCGAGCTGGCGCGCAAAGCGCTTGGCCAAGCGCGTGTTTTCATGCGGGGCGCCGTCGGGGTGATAGGGCACGCCGACGACCAGCGCGTCCGGCTGCCATTCCTTGATGCGCTTTTCAACCTGCGCGAAGCGTGCATCGCCTTCGGCGGCAATCGTTGCTTGCGGCGTTGCAGCACCCAGCAGCCGGTTGCCGCTGGCCACCCCGGTCCGCTTGCGACCGAAGTCGAAGGCCAGGAAGCTTTGGAAACGGGTTGGGACGGAGGTTGAAGCGTCGGGAGGCATCGCCGCCAAGCTCATGCGTGACCCGCGTCTGGGGACAACTTCCAGGCTTCGAGGCCGAGAAGCATCAGCGCCTTGGCGTAGCGCTGCTCGATGGGGGTGTCGAAGATCACGGCCGGATCGGCATCGACCGTGAGCCAGCTGTTTTCCGCCAGTTCGGATTCGAGCTGGCCTTCGCCCCAGGCGGAATAGCCGAGCGACACCAGCACCTTGCGCGGCCCCGAGCCGGTTGCGAGCGCTTCCAGCACATCCTTGGACGTGGTCAATTCCAGCCCGCCCGGAATGGTCATGGTCGAGGCGTAGACCGACTCCGCGCTGTCCGGCGCATTCGCCACCACCGGCTCGTGCAGCACGAAACCGCGCTCGGTCTTGACGGGGCCGCCCTGGAAAACGGGGGAATCGCCAATCGCGCCGCTGGTCATCGGCAACTCGACTTTTTCGAAGAGGGCCCGCAGGTTGATGTCGCTGGGTTTGTTGATGACCAGGCCCAGCGCGCCCCGCTCACTGTGCTCGCACAGGTACACGACGCTACCCGCGAAGGCCTCATCCTGAAGGCCCGGCATGGCGATCAGGAAATGATGCGTGAGGTTCATGCGGGCAGAATCGGACGACATGCCGCCGATTTTACTGGCCGTCGACAAGACTTATCCAAAGGGTTTGATGTGGTTCCGCCGCGATCTTCGCGTCGCGGACAACGCCGCGCTCTTCCACGCCTTGCGCAGCTGCCGTCAGGTTTTTTGTGTCTTTGTGTTCGACAAGGCCATTCTGGACGACTTGCCGCGCGCCGACCGGCGTGTCGAATTCATCCGCGAATCGCTGGTGGACCTGGCCGAAGCGCTGCTCGCCCACGGTGGCGGGCTGATCGTGCGGCACGCCGTGGCGCAGGACGAAATCCCGCAATTGGCCCGCGCGCTCGACGTGCAGGCCGTGTTTGCCAACCGCGACGACGAGCCCGATGCGCTGGCGCGCGACGCGCAGGTGTTCGGCGCGCTGGCCAACGCGGGCATCAGCTTCCATACCCACAAGGACCGTGCTGTTTTCGAGCGCGACGAGGTGCTGACGCAGGCCGGCCAGCCCTTTTCCGTGTTCACCCCCTACAAGCGGGCGTGGCTGGCCAAGGTCGACGAGTTCTACCTCAAGGGCTACCCGGTCGAGCGCTATGCCGACGCGCTGGCGCCGCCGCCTGCCCCCTTTCGCGGCGGCGTTCCGCAGCTTGCCGACATCGGCTTCGAGGTCACCAACCTGGGGGAGCTGGAGATTCCACCCGGGGCCCTCGGCGCGGCCGTGCTCTTCGAAGACTTCTTCGAGCGCATCGACCGCTATGGCGATGCGCGCGACTACCCCGGCGTGCGTGGCCCCAGCTACCTGGGCGTGCACCTGCGCTTTGGCACGGTCTCGATCCGCGAGGTCGCCGGCATCGCCCATCGGCTGGCGCTGCAGGGCAATCCCGGCGCAGCCGTCTGGATGAGCGAGCTGATCTGGCGCGAGTTCTACTTCCAGGTGCTGGCGCACCGCCCGGATATGGCGAAGGGAAAGAGCTTCAAACCCGAGTACGACAAGATCGTCTGGCACCACGGCAAGCACGCCGACGGGCTGTTCAACGCATGGTGCGAAGGCCAGACCGGCTACCCGCTGGTGGACGCCGCCATGGCGCAGATCAACCAGACGGGCTACATGCACAACCGGCTTCGGATGGTGGTGGCGAGCTTCTTGTGCAAGGACCTGGGGCTGGACTGGCGGCGCGGCGAAAAGTACTTTGCGCTGCACCTGAATGACTTCGAGCTGGCGTCCAACAACGGCGGCTGGCAGTGGGCGAGTTCGAGCGGGTGTGACGCACAACCCTACTTCCGGATCTTCAACCCCGTGACGCAGAGCGAACGCTTCGACCCCGAAGGCAAATTCATCCGGCGCTACCTGCCGCAGCTGGCGGGGCTGTCGAACCAGGCGATTCACGCGCCGTGGACGGCCTCGCCGGTCGAACTGGAGGCGGCTGGCGTGAGCTTGGGCGAAACCTACCCGAAGCCCATCGTCTACCACGCCGAGGCGCGCGAACGCACTTTGCAGCGCTACGCCGTGGTTCGCAACGCGATTTCGCGCAAAACCTGACGGACGCAAGCGTTTGCCGCGAATCCTGAGCGCGGATGCCGGACGCTTCCGGGAGCCCGCGCCCTGAACTCCCTCCAAAATCAGCTGAAGAAAACAAGTCTTCAGGGAGGGAAAAATGAATGTTGTGACGCCGCCTGCGCGCCCGTCGTCGATCCGTTCGTGGCCGCGCCGTTCGACGGCAGCCAAGGCCAAGCCATGGGCGATCGGCTGGCTGGCCGCTTTTGCGCTGGGCGCGGCGCAAGCCGACAGCTGTGGCATCGAGCGCGTCGGATCAACCGATCTGGTGGTGCAAGGCGGCCACTTCGTCGTGCCCGCGCTCATCAACGGCAAGTCTCCCGTGCCCTTCCTGCCCGACACCGGCGCGCAGCGCAGTGCCATCGATGCGGACGTTGCCGCTCAACTGGAACTGCCCAAACTGGGCGAACAGCCCCGGCGGATGACAGGCACGGACGGGGTGCCGGGGCGCGCGTATTTCGACGTCACGGCGGACCGCTTCGCCTTTGCCGACATGACCCAGCGTGCGGTGCGGATGGCGGTGAGCGAGCTTTCCGGCGGCCGTCCCAATGGCATCCGGGGAATCATCGGCGCGGAGTTGCTGTCCCGCTACGACGTCGAGTTCGACTTTCCCGGCAAGCGCCTGAACCTGTACCGCGTCAGCGACTGCAGCAAGGGCAGCCGTGCGCTGCTGTTGCCGTGGCTGCAGCCCTACGACACCGTTCCGCTGAAAGTGAGCGACATGCACATCCTCTCGCTGCCCGTCACCCTCGACGGCAAGACATTGGAGCTGGCCCTGGACACCGGCGCCACGAGCACCAAGATCGCCATGGACGCCGCGGCGCGGGTGGGCATCGACGTCGAGCGACTGAAAGCCGAAGCGCCACGCTCGAGCAGCTACAGCAGCACCGGCGCAACGATGTCGAACTACTCGATGCGTTTCGAGAACGTACAGGTCGGACCCGTCAGGCACGGAACCGCCAGGATCAAGATCTCCGAAATCGACGTGCGTCCTTATGACGGATTGCTGGGCCTGGACTTCCTTCGCGCACGCAAGGTGTGGGTTTCGTACGCGACGCAGCAACTGTTGCTGGAAAGGACGCCGGCAAGGCGTTCCGACTGAACAAAAAAAAGCGCCCGACGCTTGTCGCGGCGGGCGCTGAAGCCTTGGAGATCAGGCTTCGAGCGGAACCACTTCCGAGGTGTAGCTGCGCACCAGTCGCAGCAGTTCCTCTTCCGAATATGGCTTGCCCAAATAATGGTTCACGCCCAGTTGCTTGGCGTGGTCGCGGTGCTTTTCGGCGATACGCGAGGTGATCATGATGATCGGCAGGTCGGCCAGCGCTTCGTCGGCGCGGATGTTGCGCGCCAGGTCGAAGCCGTCCATGCGCGGCATTTCGATGTCCGACAGCACGAGCGCCGGGCGCTCCTGCTGCAGGCGTTCGAGTGCCTGCAAGCCGTCCGCCGCCAGCGACACGCGATAGCCTTCACGCTGCAGCAGACGCTGCGTGACGCGGCGCACGGTGATCGAGTCGTCGACGACCAGCACCAGCGGAATCTGTGGAGCGCGCGCCGCGGCGACCACCGGTGGAACCGATTCGGCCGAGCCCTGCGTCGTCGCCGTGCCATCGGCCGATGCGATGTTCGCCGCCGCGTTGGCCGCAGCCACCGACTGCATGTGACGCGCTTCGTCGCCATGCACCGCTGCCAGCGCCACCGGGTTGTAGATCAGCGCGACCGCGCCCGATGCGAGCACCGAGATGCCGGCCATGCCCGGCAGCCGCGAGAGTTGCGGGCCGAGGTTCTTGACCACGACTTCCTGGTTGCCCAGCACTTCGTCGACGTGCAGCGCCACGCGTTGTGCCGCGCTTCGCACCACGACCACCGTGTTGGCCTTGCCCAGGGCGCGCTCGCTGCGCGCTGAAGACTGCAGCAAGGCACCCGCCCAGAAGAAGGGCACCTCTTCGCCGCCAAAGGGATAGCGCTCCGACGCGTAGGCCGCTTCGAGATCCGTCGCACCCGCGCGCTGCACGAGTTCGACCAGGTTCGACGGCACGCCGATCGACCGGTCGCCGGAACGCATCATCACCACGTGCGTCACGGCAGTGGTAAGCGGCAGCACGAGCTTGAAGCTGGTGCCCTGGCCTGCAGTGCTTTGCGTTTCGATGCGGCCACCGAGCGCCGCCACGTCCGCGCGCACCACGTCCATGCCGATGCCGCGGCCTGCGAGTTCGGAAACCTGTGTCGCCGTCGAGAAGCCCGGCTGGAAGATCAGTTCCGCGCATTGCTGCGGCGAGATGGCCTGGCCCGATGGCACCAGACCCAGCGCGTAGGCACGCTCGGCGATCCGGGCCTGGTCGAGCCCGGCGCCGTCGTCGCGGAAGGTGACCGACACGTCGTTGCCTTCGTGGTGCAGGTCGATGACGATCAGGCCGCTGGCTTCCTTGCCGGCTTGCGTGCGAACCGACGCGTCTTCGATGCCGTGCGCCACGCAGTTGCGCAGCAGGTGTTCGAAGGCGGGCGTCATGCGGTCCAGCACGCCGCGGTCCATTTCGATGGAGCCGCCGGTGATGTCCAGGCGCACCTGCTTGCCGGTGTCCTTCGATGCCTGGCGCACGACGCGGTAGAGGCGATCGGAGATGCCCTCGAACTCCACCATGCGCGTGCGCAGCAGGCCGCGTTGCAGTTCGCGGGTCTGGCGCGCCTGGGCGCTCAGGTCGTCTTCCGTGGCCTGCACCGTCTTTTGCAGCGTGCGCTGCACGGTGGCCACGTCGTTGACCGACTCGGCCATCATGCGCGTGAGTTCCTGCACGCGGGTGAAGCGGTCGAACTCCAGCGGGTCGAAGCCTTGCTGCGAATCCTTGGCTTGCGCCAGTCGCGACTGCATCTGGCTTTCGGCCTGCACTTCGATGTCGCGCAATTGCTGGCGCAGGCGGTCAAGGTTGCCGGTCAGGTCGGTGAGCGAACTGCGCAGCTGGGCGATTTCCCCTTCCAGCCGCGAGCGGGTGATGATGACCTCGCCGGCCTGCATGACCAGTCGGTCCAGCAGGTGCGTGCGGATGCGAACGACCTGGCTCGCGGCAGCGCGCGACGGCGTGAGCATCGAGGGGGTCGGAAGGGCAATCCGCGCGAGCTTGGCGGCTGGCGTGTTGTCAGCCGCTGCGGCATCGGCGACGGCGGGCTTCGCCTCGTCGCTGCGAGCAACAGGAGCGGCTTGCACCGCTTCGGCGGCAGGCGCCTGCGCTGCCGGAACTTCCGGCACATCCAGTGGCACCACGGGCGCGATCGGCGCGACGACCACGGATGGCACAGAAGGCACAGCCGCCGTGACCGCAGCGGCGCGCTGCGCGAGTTCGGCCTGCGTGGCGTTGTCGGCCTCGCGCAATCCGTCGAAAGAGGCCTGCAGCGCATCGAAGCGCCCGACCACCTGCTCGATGGCGCGGCGCTCGATCGACTCGGTGCCGATGGCTTCGATGTCCGATTCCATGCGGTGGGCGCGTTCGCCCAGGCGCATGGCGCCGGCCAGGCGCGCACTGCCCTTGAGGGTGTGCAACGCACGCAAGGTGACGGCGCGTTGCGACAGGTCGCCGGGCGTTTCGACCCAGGCACGCAGCGCGGCAGCAAGGCGCGGCAGCAGTTCGGCCGCCTCTTCCTCGAAGATGGGGAACAGGTCGGCGTCCACCGCGTCGGCCATGTCGATGGCGTCGTCGGAGTCTTCCAGCACGACGTCGGCGGGCATGTGCAGCACCGGCGCGGGCGCTGGCTGCACGCGAACCTCCATCGACTCGACGGGCATGGGCGAGGCAGCGACTTCGCGCAGCGCTTCCAGCGTTTCGCCGGCCGGGTCTTTCAGCACGCCGGCTGCGAACTGGTGCAGCAGGCGGCGCAGTTCATCGGCGGCCAACACGAGGATGGTGCCTTGCTCATGCGTGCCGCGGCCTTGCATCTGCAGGTGCGTCAGGGCGGCTTCGAAAAGACGCGCCATGCCCGACAGGCTCTGGAAACCGACCGTCGCCGAACTGCCCGCCAGCGAATGCGCCATGGCGATGGTCGAATCGGCGACGCGGACGTGGGGTTCGAGCGCCCATTCGCCCACCTCGTGCGCCAGTTGGCGCGACCACTCGTCGGCCTCGTTGAGGTAGACGTTGTAGAGCGCGATGCCGATGCGCAGCGGGCCGATGGCCTTGACGGAGTCGTCGATGGCGACGGGGGCTGGTGCTTCGGGTTCTTGGGCGGCAGTGGGTTCGGCGGGCGTGGCGGCTTGCGGTGCTTCGGTCGATTGCAATGCTTCGGCCGCTTGCAGCGCTTCGGCCGACTGCAGCGCTTCGAACGATTGCAGCGCGTCGGCGGCTTGCGCTTCGTCGGCAGCTTCCAATGCTTGGGCCGACGGCTGTTCTTCAGCCACTTGCGCAGCCACTTCCTCGTCGGCTTGCGCCACTGCTTCAGTGGCCTCGGCGACGACCGGCTCTTCCTCGGCTTGCGGCGCTTGCACCGAAGCCTCAGCCACCGCTTCCGGCTCAGCAGGCGCTTGCGCGTCCACGAGCTCAGGCTCCGCGGCCGCAACTGCGTCGGCTTCGACCGGCGCGGGCTCCGCAGGAGCTTCCTCGCCCGACGTCAGTGAATGAGCGGCCACCCATGCGGCTTGGTGCGCATGGGCAATCGCGACCGGCGCCGCGTTTTGCGCTTCCAGCATGGCGGCGTCGAAGGCCGCGAATTCGTTTTCCTGCTTCAGCGCCGTTTCGGCTTCGAGTGCGAAAGTGGCTTCGAATTCGAGCGGCGGCAGCGCTTCGTCGCTCGCAGGCTGGGCGGCGGCGTGGTCGTAGGTCGGCGTGTCGTGCGGTGCACTGTCCGTGCGGAAATCGTAGGGATCGCTGAGCGCCGTGGGCTCGAAGGCCGGCTCCAGCGGTGCACTGGCCGTGGACAGAAAATCGATGTCCGCGCCCATGAAGTCGCGCGAAGGCTCGGCAGGCGGCACGCCCTCGACCTCGATCTCCGTCCAGGCCTTGGGGTCGGCCACAACCGGCGCAACTGGCTGAACCGGCGCAACCGGCGCAGCGGTCACCGGCTTCGCCGGCTCATCGAAGTCCAGGAAATCGGTCGACGGGAAGTCGTTCGAATGGAATTCGTCGATGGCAGCGTCCGCCTCGGCCTCGGCCTCGGCCACCGGCTCCATCGCAACGCGCGGCGCCTCGGCAGGCTTGACCGTTTCCATTGCAGGCGCAAGGTCCAGCGCCGGCAGGTCGGGCAAGGACGGCACGAGTGGCGCCGGCGGGGCTTCGGCCGCAATCTGGCGCGCCGCAACGGCAAGGGATTCCGCATTCACGTGATGCGGGGCCTTGGCCACAGTGGGCTCGCCGGTGCGCATCGAGTCCGCCAAGTCGCGGAACGGTGCGGCTTGCCACGAATGCGGCTCTCCGGACGCAATGGCCTCGACCCATGCGCCGAAATCGCGCAAGGCGGTGCTGCAGCCATTGAGCAGCTCCGGCGTCGCCGAGCGCTGGTCCGCCAGCCACGTATTGAGCAGTTGCTCCAGCGACCAGGCGGCATCGCCGATGTCGCTGAGGCCGACCATGCGCGAGCTGCCCTTGAGCGTGTGGAAGGCGCGGCGCAGGATGGTGAGCTCGCCCACGTCGGTGGGATCGTGCTCCAGTTCCTCGACGGCCACCAGGCCGTTCTGGACGACCTCGCGCGCTTCGTCCAGGAAGATGTTCTGGAGGTCGTCTTCTTCGAGCTCGGTGACGAAGGTCTCGGGCAGCGCCTCCAGCGGCGCGGGTCCGGTGATCTTGGCGGTCCAGCTGTCGGTCGCGCGGCTGAATTCCTCGATGGGCGAAGCGGCCTTCTTCGACGGCGAGGCGAGTGCGGCCAGCTTGGCGGCAATCTGCGCGTCGATCTGCTCGGGCGTGAGCACAGTCCCGGACAGCGCGGCGGGCTGAGAAGGCTGCGCGAACGAAGCGGTTTCAGCCTGCGCCTGGGCAGCGGCGCTTTCAGCCTGGCGGCCCATCAGCGGCTTGAGCTCGCCTGCGGCCGCGTCGAACACGAAGAGACGCTTGGCCAGCGCCGGCTGGTAGCCCAGCATGTCGATCAGGAAGCCCAGCGCGCCGAGGTTGTTGCCGAGCGAATCGAAGGCGCCGGTTTCATCGACGCTTTCCGCGCGGCCCATCAGCTCTTCGACGTTGTCGCGCATGCGCTGGACGGTCTGCGACGCCTGGTCCAGGCCCAGCACCGAGAACACGCCGCGCATCTGCATGAGCTGGCTCGGCACGGTGCGCAGCAGGCTCTTTTCCGTCGGACGACGGAAGAACTGGTCCATCGACTTTTCAAGTTCGCTCAGGTGGCTGCGCAGTTCGTCGACCACGGTGCCCATGGTCTGGCGATCGCTCACGCGGCGGTAGAGCTCTTCCATCCACGGCTCGAGCGGCTCGGAGCGGCCGCCTTCGCGTGCGCGCTCGATGCGGCCAGCAAGCTGGACGGTGCGCGCCGTCAACTGGCGGTCGCGCGGGTCGAGGTCTTCGAATGCGGCTTCGAGGTACAGCACCGAAGTCGCGACTTCCATCGCGAGTTCGGTGGACGGCGGCTTGCCGGAACGCATCGAAGCGTCCACGGCGTTGTTCAGCGCCTGCGCCATCGGCAGGCTTGGCGGATGCAGCTTTTGCAGCGACTCGGTCAGCTGCGCGAAGGTGTCGGCCGCCTGGCGCACGCGCGCCACGTCGCCACCCGAAAGCGCCGACCACATTTCCTTGGCGGCTTCGATGCGCTTGCGCGCCTGCGCGAGGACGACCGGATCGAAGCGTCCGAACTGCTCGCTGGTGTAGTCGACCGCACGTTCGTCGGCAATGCCCCAGGCCGCGCGCACGGCGCGCAGCGTGATGGCCTCGTCACGCGGGCTCGGTGCGGCTTGCGCGCAGAAGAACAGCAGGTCCTGGCCGAGGCGGTCGGAGACGGTCTCGTCGCCGCGCGCCAACGTGGCGTATTGCAGCAGCACGCGCGATGCGGCGCGCTTCACATACACGTCGGGCGTGATGAGCGACAGGCCCAGCGCTTCGAAGAAGGCACCCGCAAGCGCCCAGAAGCTGCGGGCGCGTGCGGAGCCGCTTCCGCGCGAAAGGCCCACGCAGATTTCCTGCAGGCGGCGCGAAGCGACGTCGTCGCCGGTCTTGACGACCTTGAGCACTTCGCGGTCGAACTTGGAGCGAACGGCCGGGTCGTAGATCAGCGCCGGCTTGGCGCTGGTGAGGGAAATATCCGCCCAGCGCCACTGCAGCGCCCACAGGTCGGCGGGGTGCACGCGCTCGTTGCCCACCAGTTCGAGCACTTCGCGGTACTGCGGGAACATGGCGACCGACGACACCGTCTTGCCAGCCAGCAGGGCATGCAGGAAGTCGCCGACGGCGAAGCCCGCGCGGTCCATCTTCTGGACGGCGGCTTCATCGCAGCGCACAGGCTCCTGCACGAAGCTCTGCACGGCGAACTCCATGGCGCCGATGACGAGCGCCGGCGTGGGGTGGCCGACCATCTGCAGGGCGCCGACGGCCTGGTGCAGTTGCTGGCGCACGAGCCGCAGCGGGCCGGCGTCGATGTCGGGTGTGTTGGCACTCTCACGCGCGAAGCGGCGCAGCGACTTGCTGCTGGCTTCGAGCGTCTTCTGGATTTCTCCGAGCACCCAGGCCAAAGGCCCGAGGTCTTCGGCGCCCGGCGCGTTGCCGGCGACAGGGGCGTTTGCGGGGGCGAGGGTCACGTTGAGTGCTCGGCGTTCAGGTGATCTTGAATCGGGCAACCGATTGGCGGAGTTCGTCGGCCATGTGCGAAAGCTCGCGCACCTGCTGTGCAGTGGTACGCGTGCCTTCTCCGGTTTGCTCGGTCACGGCGAAGATGTGCTGGATGTTAGCGGCCACCACGTTCGCCGAATTGGCTTCACGCGAGGCAGACTGTGAAATTTGCTCGATAAGCTCGGCCAGTCGACGTGACACGCGGTCAATCTCGGACAGTGCCGTACCGGCGTTGTCGGACAGCTTGGCTCCTTCGACCACACCCTGCGTGGAACGCTCCATGGCGCCCACCGCGTCCTGCGTGTCGGTCTGAATGGCTTTCACCAGCGCCGCGATCTGGCGCGTGGCGTCTGCGGAGCGTTCAGCCAGTCGCTGAACTTCTTCCGCCACCACCGAGAAGCCGCGACCGGCTTCACCGGCGGACGCGGCCTGGATGGCGGCGTTCAAGGCCAGCACGTTCGTCTGTTCGGTAATGTCCGAGATCAGTTCGGTGATTTCACCGATCTCCTGCGAGGATTCACCCAGGCGCTTGATGCGCTTGGAGGTTTCCTGGATCTGGTCGCGGATCGAGTTCATGCCGCCGATGGCGTTCTGCACCGCTTGCAGGCCCGACGATGCGGCTTGCAGCGACTGGCGAGCAACAGTTGCCGACTCTTGCGCTTGCGAGGACACGCCGTTGATGCGTTCGGCCATCGTCAGCACCGACTGGCCGGTTTCACGGATTTCGCGCAGCTGTTCGGTCGATGCGGCCAGCAGTTCGGTCGAGGTGCTTTCCACCTGCGAGGTCGTGGCGGCCACGCGGGTTGCCGTGTTCTGCACGTTGCCCACCAGCAAGCGCAGTTCTTCCACCGTGTAGTTCACCGAGTCGGCGATGGCGCCGGTGATGTCTTCGGTCACGGTGGCTTCTTGCGTCAGGTCGCCTTCGGCCACTGTTTGCAGTTCGTTCATCAGGCGCAAGATGGCGGCCTGGTTGGCGACGTTCACGCGGGCAGCTTCCTCGTGCATGCGGTCGGCTTCGACGCGTTCGCGTTCGGCAGTGGCTGCACGCTCGCGGCCTTCGCGAACCTGTGCGTAACCGATGGCGCCTGCGAGGCCCAGTGCCGTCAGCGACAGCAGGAACAGCATCGCCACCGTACCGCCACCGAGGCCGGTGCGTGCGGAGAGCTTCTCTTGCAGGTCACCCATGGCCAGGCGCAGCGGCTCGCTGTCGTTCAGGATGGTGGACTGTGCTTCGCGAGCCGTCACCAGGCCTTGCAGGTTGCCCAGGATGGCGCCAGCTTGCGTGCGGGTCTGCTCGTAGGTCTTCAGGATGGCTTCGAGTTGCTGGCGGGTTTGCGTGTCACGCGTGCCCGGCAGGCGTTGTTGCGCGTTGCCGTCGAGCAGGCCCTTGGCGACTTCCTGGAAAGTGTTCAAGTCCTTGCCGAGCAGGAACACCGCGTCGGGGCTCACGCCTTCGACGGTCAGGAATTCGTTGGCCGACTTGCCGATACGCTGCGTCAACATGACGAGCTGGCCGGCAGCCGAGATTTCCGGCGTCGTGGCGCCCTGCTGCATCTTGAGCGATGCAACGGTTTCGGCCATTTCCAGCAGGTCGGACGATTGGCGGTTGATGTTGCGCAGCGCGGCGCCCACCTGCGTCAGGATCTGTTGCTGGCCGAGCACGGCCTTGGCGCTGGCTTCGGCGCGATCCACCAGCGGCACGATCTTGGCCATTTCACTGTCGTAGTCGCTGCCGATGCGTTCGAGCTTGAGGCCGTCGTCGCCGCTGGCCAGGCCATGGGCACGGCGGGACAAGTCGTCCGCGCTGTCCTTCACTTCAGCGAAGGCAGGCACATTGCCCACCAGCGCCTGCGACACCGACTTGGCAAGACGCTGCGATTGCATCAGCGCCTGGCCGCTGGCCGCCACTTGCTGGGCGATGCGGTCGGCGCGAAGAATGGCGGAACCGGCGATGAGCAGGAGCAGCAACACCACCACGGCCAGCGCGATGGACAGGACGCGCTGCTGGCGCTGCAGGCCCGAACGCTGCGCGACCGGTGCGGCTTGCGCCACGGGCGCCGGTTCGCCCTCGCCTTCCGGCAGGGCTTCGCGCTCGGCGACGTCCACCGGCTGGGGTTCGTTGGCGGCGGGAGTGATGGCTTCACGGCGCATGACCTGGGCCTTGTCTTCAATGGGCTGGACCGTATCCGAGCTGTCGAATGAAAGGGCGGCGGCGCCGTTGTCGGCGGTCATGGTGACGTTGGCGCCACGCACAGGGAGAAGTCTCTTGAACTTGTCGGCGATCGAGCTCACGGTCGGTCCTTCAGGTTGATGTCGGTTTCCGGCAGCCCGATCAGGCGCCGATGCTCAAAAACTGGGGTTGCTGGGAAAGCGCTTGCAGGTTCACTTCCTGCCATTGCTCTCCAGCCTCGTCGGTATAGGCGTGGCCCATCCACGCCGGCGCGTCCTCGGCCGGCGGCTGCGAAGCCACGAAGGCCTCGACGCCGCGCAGGCCGACCAGGCGGTCGATCAGCAGGGCGCAATTGACTTCGAGCAACTCGTTGAGCGCGACGAGGCGCGATTGCGCGCGGGCCGTCTCGGCCACCGAGCCGGTGCCGCGCCCGGAAGCAAAGGTGGCGAGTTCGACGACGCCGTACAGGCCGCCGCGCAGGTTGGAAACGCCCAGGAACCACGGCTCCGTGTAAGGCACGGGCTGCGGCGGCGTCCACGGAAAGATCTCGCCGGCGTGGCCGAGCGGGAACAGGAACTTGGCGTCGCCCGCTTCAACGGCGAGCCACGAAGCGGACACGCCGGACGTGCGCGCCGCCTGCAGCCGGCCGGCAAGCCGGGACTGGAATGCGCGGAGAGCGTCGCGATTGGCCATGGACGGTCGCTCGATTTCTCTTAGTTCAGCGCGCTGATCTTGGCCATCAACTCGGTCGCGCTGACCGGCTTGACGATGTAGTCGCGTGCGCCCTGGCGCATGCCCCACACACGATCGGTTTCCTGGTTCTTGCTGGTGCACAGGATGATCGGCACGGCCGCGTACAGCGGGTCGCGGGCAATGGCGCGCGTGAGCTGGAAGCCGTTCTGGCCGGGCATGACAACGTCCATGAGGATCAGGTCGGGACGCTCTTCCTGAAGACGGCGCATGGCGTCGTCAGCGTTTTCCGCGGTCTTCACGGCAAAGCCGTTTTTCTGCAGCAGATCGGTCAGGAACATCAACTCCGTCTTGGAGTCGTCGACGACGAGAACTTTATGAATGGCCATTTAGAGAGCTTCCGGTTGAAGAACGCCAAACTGCTCCACGGCCTGGAGCAGCTGGTCTTTGGTGAAAGGCTTGGTGAGGTAGTCCTGCGAGCCGACCATGCGGCCGCGCGCCTTGTCGAACACGCCGTCTTTCGAAGACAGCATGACGACAGGGACGTTGGAAAAAGTGGCGTTGCGCTTGATGATGGCGCAGGTCTGATAGCCGTCGAGACGCGGCATCAGGATGTCGCAAAAGATCAGATGCGGCTTGTGGTCGTTGACCTTGGAAAGAGCGTCGAAGCCATCTTCGGCGAGCAGCACTTCGTGGCCGCCTTGCTTGAGGAAGATCTCGGCACTGCGCCGAATGGTGTTGCTGTCGTCGATGACGAGCACCTTGTAACCAGATCCATTGGTGCTCATTGGCACACGCTCCTGTAAGACACTTTCAATGACCGCTGCGACTCAAATCCGTCGCAGGAAGCGTGGCCCTATGCCATGCTTCAGATTTCAACCATTTCAAAGTCTTCCTTGCGCGCACCACATTCAGGACACGTCCAATTCATTGGAACGTCAGCCCACGCAGTACCAGGCGCAATACCGTCTTCCGGTACTCCCACCGCTTCGTCGTAGATCCACCCGCAAATCAGGCACATCCAGGTTTTTTTGTTCATCGCAGCTTACGTTCCCTGTTCATAGAATGCAACGATTGTATCGAGACGTCACACGATATCTCGTGACTTGCGTCTCACATATGCCACCATGTTGGTGACTCTCTCTGGTGTATGACAACTTCTTTACTACCCTCCAGCGATTCAGACCAAACAGACGATCTTACTGGCGCCCGTTCCAATGAGGACGAGGGCGAGGAAAGCGTTGCGGGACTGCCTTGCGTGTTGGTCTTCAACGCAAGCGATCCCAGTGGCGCCGGTGGCTTGGCAAGCGATGCATTGGCCATCGCATCGGTGGGTGCGCACATG
Source organism: Variovorax brevis (assembly GCF_030317105.1). GTDB lineage: Bacteria > Pseudomonadota > Gammaproteobacteria > Burkholderiales > Burkholderiaceae_C > Variovorax > Variovorax brevis. The sequence goes on along the minus strand of NZ_JASZYG010000007.1, from coordinate 148,867 downwards.
CTGCCGGTGGTGACCGGAGCCTATGCGCGCGACACCGCCGAGATTTTCGATCACTTTCCCTTCGACGAAGAAGCAGTTGCGGAACAGACGCGCACGATTCTTGAAGACGTCGAAGTGCAACTGATCAAGATCGGCTTTGTGGGCACGCCGGAAATCCTGAGCGAGATCGCCGAGACCACCAGCGACTATCCGGACGTTCCGGTGGTTGCCTACATGCCCAACTTGTCGTGGTGGGACGAGAACCAGATCGAGGCTTACCTGGATGCGTTTCGCGAACTCATCCTTCCGCAGACGACGGTGCTGGTGGGCAACCACAGCACGCTGTGGCGCTGGTTGCTGCCGGACTGGACCGGCGAGCGCAACCCGACGGCACGCGACATCGCGCGCGCGGCCGGTGAACTGGGCGTGCCCTACACGCTGGTGACCGGCATCGTGTTGCCCGAGCAGTACATCGACAACGTGCTGGCGTCACCGCAGGCCGTGCTGGCGAGCGAGAAATACGAGCGACTCGAAGCCGTGTTCTCCGGCGCCGGAGACACGCTGTCGGCCACGCTCGCGGCGTTGCTGGCCAGTGGCACCGATCTTGTCGCAGCGACGACCGAGGCGCTCAGCTACATGGACCGCTGCCTGGATGCGGGCTTTCGGCCAGGCATGGGCCACATCGTGCCTGACCGTCTTTTCTGGGCGCAGCCGGAAGACGAGGACGACGATGGCGAGGTGCCTGAAGGCGGTGCGGACTTTGCGCTGCCGCCACACGAGACGCGGCACTGACATGTTGCTCGCCCCCAGGCTTGCCCACTTCGTGTGGCCTCCAACCCCCTGCCGGGGGCAACACCAATGGCCCGGCAAAGCCGGTTCCATGGTGTTTCGCGAAGGGAATCGCGGACCGACGGCAGCGGCACAATCCGGTCATGCCAAACACTGATCGCAACGACACACTTTTCGAGCGCGCACGCGCTGTCATTCCCGGCGGCGTGAACTCGCCCGTTCGGGCCTTCAAGGCCGTGGGCGGAACGCCGCGCTTCATCGCGCGGGCGCAGGGCGCCTACATGTGGGATGCGGCGGGAAAGCAATACATCGACTACATCGGCTCGTGGGGTCCGATGATCCTGGGGCACGGCCACCCTGCCGTGATCGAGGCGGTGCAACAGGCCGTGACCGAGGGGCTCTCGTTCGGCGCACCGACGGAGCGCGAGATCGAACTGGCCGAAGCCATCCTCGCGCTCATGCCGTCGATGGAAATGGTGCGCCTCGTGAGCTCGGGCACCGAGGCCGCGATGAGCGCGCTGCGACTGGCGCGCGGCGCCACGGGACGCAAGTACATCATCAAGTTCGAAGGCTGCTACCACGGCCATGCGGACGCCCTGCTCGTCAAGGCGGGCTCGGGCCTGGCGACCTTCGGCAACCCGACCTCCGCCGGCGTGCCGCCTGAAGTGGTGCAGCACACGCTCGTGCTCGAATACAACAACCTCGCGCAGCTGGACGAAGCCTTTGCGCTGCACGGCCACGAGATCGCCTGCCTCATGATCGAGGCGATTGCCGGCAACATGAACTTCGTGCGCGCGACGCCCGAGTTCGCCAAGCGCTGCCGCGAGCTGTGCACGCAAAACGGCGCGCTGCTGGTCTTCGACGAAGTGATGACGGGGTTCCGCGTGGGCCTTCAAGGTGCGCAAGGCGTGCTGGGCATCACGCCCGACCTCACCGTGATGGGCAAGGTCATCGGCGGCGGCATGCCACTGGCGGCCTTCGGCGGACCGCGCAGCATCATGGAGCAGCTCGCGCCGCAAGGGCCGGTGTACCAGGCTGGCACCTTGTCGGGCAATCCGGTGGCGACCGCCTGCGGTTTGGCGACGCTGCGCGAGATCTCCAAGCCCGGCTTTTATGAAGCGCTGTCGGCCAAGACCCGCATGCTGGTCGATGGGTTGAAGGCGGCGGCAGCCGAAGAAGACATGCCGTTCAGTGCCGACAGCGAAGGCGGCATGTTTGGCTTCTTCTTGCTCGACACGCTGCCGCAGAACTATACGAGCGTGATGAAGAGCAACGGCGCGAAGTTCAACGCGCTGTTCCATGGCCTGCTCGATCGGGGCGTCTACATCGCGCCGGCACTGTACGAGGCGGGATTCGTCAGCGCGGCGCACGCCGATGCGGACATTGCCGTCACGATCGAGGCCACGCGGCAGATCTTCAGGCAGCTTCAGGAGTCATGAAGGGCCGCGTCCTCCTGCCGCTGTTCGGCCTGTTGCCAGGCTTGAGCGTTGCGCAGGTGGACTTGGGCCAGTTGTGGATCAGCCCCGGCTTCTATTCGGCCCACTTCGACCGCAGCGAGGGACTCAAGAACGAGAACCCCGGCATTGGATTCGAGTACCCACTGGGCAACGCTTGGTCGCTGACGGCCGGCGTGTTCAACAACAGCGAACGGCGCACCTCCCACTACCTGGGCGCATTCTGGATGCCGCTGGAGTGGAAGGGCATGAAGTTCGGCGCCGCCATCGGCGGCTTCAACGGCTACCCCAATGCGAACGACGGCGGCTGGTTTCCAGCCGTGATCCCCACGATGGCCATTGAAGGCCAGCACTGGGGACTGAACATCGCGCTGATTCCCGACATCAAGGACCGCCTGCACGGCGCCATCAGCTTCCAGCTGAAGTTCCGTTTTGGGGGCGCTGCGCCTGCCGCGGCGGCACCGCCGGCGGCGGCGGGCGCCGACATCAATGGCGGAAGTGCCGAACGCCCGTGAGCACCATCGCCACGCCGCGCTCGTCGGCCGCGTCGATCACTTCCTGATCGCGCATGGAGCCACCCGGCTGGATGACGCAGGTCGCGCCGGCGTCCACCACGACGTCGAGCCCGTCGCGGAACGGGAAGAAGGCGTCGCTCGCCACGGCCGTGCCGGCCAGTGACAGGCCCGCGTGCTCGGCCTTGATGCTGGCGATGCGCGCGGAATCGAGCCGGCTCATCTGGCCCGCGCCCACGCCCATCGTCATGCCGCCTGCGCAAAACACGATGGCGTTGCTCTTGACGTACTTGGCGACCTTCCAGGCAAAGAGCAGGTCCTGAAGCTGTTCGGGCGTCGGCTGCTTCTTGCTGACGACCTTGAGTTCGTCGATGGAGAGTTCCCGGTTGTCGGCGGTCTGCATGAGCAGGCCCGAGCCGATGCGCTTCACGTCCACGGCATTGCGGCCGTTTTCCCAATCGGTCTTGCCGCCCTTGGGCAGTTCGATTTCGAGAATGCGCACATTGACCTTGCTCTTGAAGACTTCCAGCGCTTCGGGCGTGTAGCCCGGCGCCATCAGCACTTCGACGAACTGCTTGCTCACGGCCTGCGCCGCGGCGAGGTCAACGGGCCGGTTGAAGGCGATGATGCCGCCGAAGGCCGAGGTCGGGTCGGTCTTGAAGGCTTTTGAATAAGCCTCGAATGCGTTGGCGCCAATCGCCACGCCGCACGGATTGGCATGCTTGACGATGACGCACGCCGGCACGTCGAAGCTCTTGACGCATTCCCACGCCGCATCGGCATCCGCGATGTTGTTGTACGACAGCTCCTTGCCCTGCAGCTGCTTCGCCGTGACGAGCGAGCCGGGGGCAGGATACAGGTCGCGATAGAACGCGGCGAGCTGGTGCGGGTTCTCGCCGTAGCGCAGGTCCTGCAGCTTGACGAAGCGGCCGTTGCTCTGCGCCGGGAAGATCGCGTGCGTGCCGTCTTCCTGGATGCGCGAGAGGTAGTCGCTGATGGCGGCGTCGTAGTTGCTGATGCGGTTGAACGCGGCCACCGAGAAGGCGAACTTCGTCTTGTCGCTGAGCTTGCCCGACGCCTTGAGTTCTTCCAGCGCCACGGGGTACTGCGCCGCGTCGGTCAGCACGCCGACGTCCTTCCAGTTCTTGGCGGCGCTGCGCACCATGGCGGGGCCGCCGATGTCGATGTTCTCGATGGCGTCTTCCAGCGTGCAGCCGGGCTTGGCCACGGTCGCCTCGAAGGGGTAGAGGTTCACGACAAGCAGGTCGATGGTGTCGATGCCGTGTTCCTTGAGCGCCGCCATGTGGGCCGGCAGGTCGCGCCGCGCCAGCAGGCCGCCGTGCACCTTGGGGTGCAGCGTCTTCACGCGGCCGTCGAGCATTTCCGGAAAGCCCGTGTGATCGGCCACTTCGGTCACAGGCAAGCCCGCGTCGGCCAACAGCTTGGCCGTGCCTCCGGTCGACAGCAGCTTGACGTCGAGCGCGTGCAACGCCTGTGCGAATTCGAGGATGCCCGTCTTGTCGGAGACGGAAATGAGTGCGGTCAGTGCCATTGGGTAGGGGAGGTTGGTTCGTCAGCGATCAATTCGGGAGACACCGCGCAGCTTGCTTCGACGGGCCGCTGGTGTTGCCCCCTGCAAGGGGGTTGGCGGAGCACACGACGTGCGCCCCGCCTGGAGGTGCGCCTATTTCAATAGCTTGTGTTCCACGAGTTTCTTGCGCAGCGTGTTGCGGTTGAGTCCCAGCCATTGCGCCGCCCGGGACTGGTTGCCTTCCGCCCGCGCCATCACCACGTCGAGCAATGGTTTTTCCACGACGCTCACCAGCATCTCGTACATGCCGTCGGGCTCGGTGCCACGAAGGTCGCGGAAATAGCTTTCCAGACTGCTTCGCACGCAGTCCTCGATTTGTTTCTTGCTCATGCTCTTCTCTTCTTCTCTCTCTGGTCAGACAGCCGCTCAGGCCGCTGCTTCTTCTTCCTCGGTTTCAATCCGGTCCGGGGCCGCAATGGGCATGCGGTCCGTGTGCGCGGCAAGACGTTCGAAGAACTCGCCGACCGCAAGCAACTGCTGGTCGCAATCCTCGATGGTGTTCATCTCGCCGCGAAATGCTTCGCCGCCCGGCAATCCGCGCACATACCAGCCGATGTGCTTGCGGGCGGTACGAACGCCGCTGTAGTCCCCATAAAGGGCGTAGTGTTCCTGCAGATGGTCCAGCAGGAGCCGGCGCACTTCGGCCACCAAAGGCGGTGCACGATGCGTGCCGGTCTCCAGGAAATGCGCGATCTCGCGAAAGATCCACGGCCGTCCCTGCGCCGCGCGACCGACCATGATGGCGTCGGCGCCCGTCGCGGCCAGCACATCGCGCGCCTTCTCGGGGCTCGTGATGTCGCCGTTGGCCACCACCGGCACGTGCACCGCGGCCTTCACTGCCGCGATGGTGTCGTATTCGGCATGGCCCTTGTAGCCTTGCTCGCGCGTGCGTCCGTGCACAGTGAGCATTTGCACACCGGCCGATTCAAAGCGGCGCGCGAGTGCCACGGCATTGCGGTGGTCCACGCTCCAGCCGGTTCGCATCTTGAGCGTCACCGGCACGCCGTGCGGCTGCGCCGCCTTGACCACGGCTTCGGCAATCTCCAGGGCCAGCGGTTCGTCGCGCATGAGCGCGGAGCCAGCCCATTTGTTGCAGACCTTCTTGGCCGGGCAACCCATGTTGATGTCGATGATCTGCGCACCACGCTCGATGTTGTAGTGCGCGGCCTCGGCCATCATGTCCGCATCGGTGCCGGCAATCTGCACCGAAATGGGGCCGGGCTCGCCGTCGTGATTGGCACGGCGCGAGGTCTTGAGGGAGTTCCACAGATCCTTGCGCGAGGTCACCATTTCGCTGACTGCGTAGCCCGCGCCGAGCGCGCGGCACAGCATGCGAAACGGCCGGTCCGTGACGCCAGCCATGGGCGCAACGAAGAGGCGGTTTTCCAGCGAAATGTTGCCGATCTGCAAGGTCATGAATAAGGGTTTGCGCAGACTCGGCTGCCGAAAAATGAGGCACGATTGTAGCGACGGCGGACCCACGCGGCTGAAACCATTTGCACCTTTACACCCTGAACAACAACACCGGTGGTTGACAAGCGGATGCGCAACGCACGCGGGATTCCTCCAGTATTGCCCTACAAGTATTTCGCGAGCGGGTCCCTATACTCCGCGCCACATGCAGGCTTGGCTCAACTCCCTCCTGGCACTTCTGGCCTTGCCGGAATTCGGCCTGTCGACGCTCTTCATCGTTGCTTTCATATCAGCGACCTTGTTGCCGCTGGGCTCCGAGCCTGCGTTGTTCGGCCTGCTCAAGCTCAACCCCGACATGTTCTGGCCAGCGGTACTGGTCGCGACCGCGGGCAACACCCTGGGCGGCATCGTCGATTGGTGGATGGGCTATGGCGCGCACAAGGTCGTGGACAAGTACGACCATTCCAAGCACCACTTGCGGGTGCTGAACTGGCTCGAACGCCTGGGTGCGAAAGCCTGCCTGCTGGCATGGCTGCCCGTGGTGGGCGATCCGCTGTGCGCGGTGGCCGGTTGGCTCAAGTTGCCGTTCTGGCCATGCGTGCTCTACATGGCGATCGGCAAGTTTGCGCGCTACGTCACGATGACCGTCGCGCTGCTCTACATCTGGCCGAACGCCTGAGGCAGAGCCTCACGCTGCCCGTTGCGGTGCAGCGCTGAAAAAGGACGGGCGCGCCGATGCGCCCATCCATGCATGGCGATCAGCCGCCCTTGTGCGCGCGCTTGCCGACGTTCTTCTTGCTGCGCGTGGCCGGGCCGCGCTCGAGGCTGCGGCGCTGGCCGGTGCCCAAGCGTGCGGAAGCCATGCCGTTGACGGGCTTCGGTGCGGGGGTGGCCTTGCGGTCGGCTTCGGTAACGATCTTGTTGCCCATGAGGGTGCTCCTGTGAGAGGGGTGGTGAAAAAAATAAATGCGGATTCGCACGGGCTCCGGTTTGGGAGCCACCCCCCGATTCTCGCCGCTTCGCGATCAGCGCGAAAAAGCGTAGGGTCCGCCGCGTTCGATGGCGCGTTTGTAAGCGGGCCGCGAATGGATGCGATCGAGATAGGCCATGAGGCGCGGATGCTTTTCGTCCAGGCCCCCGCGCATGCGTGCCGCCTCGATGGGAAAGCTCATCTGGATATCGGCGGTGGTGAATGTGTCGCCCGCAAACCATTCGCTCTTGCCGAGTTCCGTTTCCATGAAGTCGAGTTGCCGTGCGATCTGCGGCGTGACGAGTTGCGCCTTGACCTTGCCCGCAATCATCTTGGCGATCGGCTTGGCGAAGAAGGGCATCTTGCCGCTCTCCATGCGGTCGAACACGAGCTTGAGCAGCAGGGGCGGCATGGCGGAGCCTTCGGCGAAGTGCATCCAGTAGCGATGGCGCAATGCGTCGGGCGAGCCCACGGCTGGCGAGAACTTGCCACCGCCATACATCTCGGTCAGCGTTTCGAGGATGGCGCCCGACTCGGCGAGGGTGAGTCCATCCACCGTGACCACGGGCGACTTGCCCAGCGGATGCACCGCCTTGAGCGACGCGGGCGCCAACATCGTCCTGGCGTCGCGCTCGTAGCGCACGATCTCGTAAGGCTGGCCCAGTTCTTCAAGCAGCCAGAGCACGCGCTGCGAGCGCGAGTTGTTCAGGTGGTGGACGGTGATCATCGATGGGGCAAAAGGAGGCGACCCTAACCGATTGGCCGCTCGTGTGTAGCGGCCCTTCATCAGAAGGTCTTCAGAACGGCGTCGTCAGCATCGAATACACCGTGCGCACACCCTCCAGGTAGTTTCCCAATCGCAGGTTCTCGTCGAAGGCGTGCTGGTTGTTGTCCGCGTTGACCAGCGGCACGACCACATAGCCGGTCTTGAGCACGTCCACAGCGCCGCTCATGGGCAGCGTGGAGCCGCCCATGCGGGACTTCTGCGGCGCGATGTTGCGCGGCGCGGTGACGCCCTTGACCACCCATGTGGCGAGCGGCGAATCCATGTCGATGCGTGCCGCCGTGGCGGTGCTCGGATATGCCATCAGGCTCATCGATGCGAGCAGCGGGTAGCGCGCCCGCTCCTCGGCCGTCGGTGCTTTACCCTCGATGACGTGATAGCCCTGCGCCTGCACATGGCGCCGGAGCAGATCGAACAGGTAGTCCGGCGGTGTTTCCGGCACGGTGCGCATGTTCAGCGTCGCAACGGCGGTGGCCGGGATCGCGTTGGCCGCGGTCGGTCCGGTGCCACCGGACTGGATGCCGAGCAGGTCGAGTGACGGGTACTGCACCGACTCCACCGGGTTCGAGCTGATGCGGTCCAACCGCGCCACGCCAAACCGCTTTTCCAGGCTGCCCGCCGGTGGTGCCTGCGGCGCCATCTGGCGACGGTCTTCCTCGCTGATCTTCACGCGGTCATAGTAGCCCGCCACCGTGACCTTGCCGTCAGCGTCCTTCATGCTGGCCAGCAGCTTTGCAAGGTTCAATGCGGGGTTCGGCACCACGTTGCCATAGGTGCCGCTGTGTGCGGCCGAAGTGGCACCGAACACGGTCAGGTCAACCGCGACCGAGCCACGGTTGCCGAAGTTGATGCCCGGCTCGTTGCTGGCGGGCATCGCGCCGTCATGCACGACCATGCCGTCGCTCTTGAGCAGCGCCTCGTGCTCACGCATCACGATGTGAAGTTTCGGCGAACCCTTTTCCTCTTCCGAATCGAGCAGCACCTTGACGTTGATGTCGGGCTTGCGGCCGGCCGCCGAGAGCGCGTCCATGGCGGCGAGGAACATCACGATCGGGCCCTTGTCATCGGCGGAGGCGCGCGCGAACACGCGCCATTCCGGGTCGATCGGCGATTGCTGCAGCCGTTCGATCGGCAGCACGGCCCACTCGCCGGCAGCATCGCGAGCCTTGAGCACGGGCTGCCAAGGATCGGTCTTCCACTCGGACGCCTTCACCGGCTGCGCGTCGAAATGCATGTAGTACAGCACCGTCTTGCGTCCAGGCACCTGCGGGCCCAGTTCGGCGTAGACCAGCGGCTTGCCTTCGTTGGCGAGTGTGCGGGTCTGGAAGCCACGCTTCTGGAATGCCTTCTCCAGCCAGGCGGCATTGCGCTGGATGTCGGGAGGCTGTGCGGCATCGCTCGGGATGGCGAGCAGTTCCAGGTATTCCGGAAATGACGCCTTCGCGAAGCGCTCCGCATCGGCAGGCGACAGCACGGCTTGCGCGTGCGACGTTGCGCAAAGCGCCAGCGCCATCGAAGCGCCGGCCAGGCGACGGGCGCAGGAAATCCGGAAAGAAGACACGATGAGCTCCAGGAGTCTGAAATGAAATCGATGCGGCGTGGGCCTTACATGGCCACGTAGCGGTCCTTGCGGTGGTTCAGCGCCACCACGAGGTTCAGTGCGACCGCACCGGCCACCGACGGCAACAAGGCCGCCGCCCCGACGACGAAATACGAGATGGCCAGGATCAGCAGATCGACGCCCAGCATCAACTGGCCCGCGCGCAATCCGTAGCGGTCCTGCAGATAGAGCGCGACGATGTTGATGCCGCCCAGGCTCGCGCCGTGCCGAAAAAGAATGACGAAACCAGTGCCCATGACAAAGCCCCCCATCACCGCCGCGTAGAACGGCGGCACGCCCTGCAGCGGAAGGAACATGGGATGCACGCCCGACAAGGCCGACACCAGCGCCACGGCGGCGAAGGTCTTGAACATGAATCGAAGGCCCATGCGGCGGAATGCCAGGTAGTAGAAAGGCAGGTTGACCGCGAAGAACAGCCAGCCGAACGGAGCGCCGGTCGCGTAGTGCAGCAGAAAGGCGATGCCGGCCGTGCCGCCTGTCAGCAGGCTCGCCTGCGTGTACATCGCAACGCCGAAGGAAATGAACAGCGTACCGATCGCCATCGCGAGTGCATCCTCGAACGCACTGTGGGCGAGCGGCGCCTGTGTGGGCGTCGTCGCAGCAGATGACGCAGGGCGGCTGGTGGACATGGGCTGAGCCTAAGGCTGCTTCGTCATTCCCTGAAGCAGAGAAATAATCTCCCTTCGTTGCCAAAACGGCAATTCATGAACGGAGTGTCGCTCTTGCCTTCCCGCGCCTTGCAGGAGACCTCCCTGCGCTACTTTTCCGAGGTCGCCCGCACCGGCTCGATCCAGGCGGCGTCGCAGCGGCTGCACGTGGCGGGCTCCGCGATCAGCCGGCAGATCGCCAATCTGGAGCAGGCGCTGGATGTGTCCTTGTTTGACCGCCGGCGTCGCGGCATGGAACTGACGGCCGCCGGCGAACTGCTCATGGTGCATGCCCGAAGAATGGCGCTGGACACCGAGCGCGTCGTGTTCGAGATCGAACGCCTGCGAGGCGCCCGCCGCGGCCTCATCCGGCTGTGCGGCGTCGAAGGCTTTGCCACCGACTTTCTCCCACGAACCGTGGCGCAGTTCCAGCGCGAGAACCCGGACGTGATGGTCGACCTGCAGATGGCGCTGCCCGCCGAGGTGACGCAGCGGGTGCGCGAAGGCGACGCGGATATCGGCATGTCCTTCAGCCGCATCGCCGAGAAAGGCATCGAAGTGGTCCATCGCCAGGCTGCGCCAGTGATGGCGTTGATGCGATCAGGTCATCCGCTGGCGGGCTCGAGGCGCGTAACGCTCAGGCGCTTGCAGGAGTTTCCGCTCGCACTGCCGTCGAGCGACACAACGCTGCGGCAGCTCATCGAACTGGCGAGCAGCGCCGCAAAGCTCGACATCGCGCCGGCCCTCACGTCCAACTCCGCGCAGGCGCTTTGCGCCTTCGTACTGGAGGGGGTTGGCATCACGTTCTGCGCTGAAGTGTCGGCACGCCCCTTTGTCGCCAAGGGCGAGGCGGTGCTGATACCCATCAGCGACCGGGTCATGACGGAGCGCCACCTCGAGATCCAGACGATGGCGGGGCGGACCCTGCCGGACTTCATGGCCGGCCTGGTCGAACGGATGAAGACGCGGCTGGCGTCGGCGCCTCAGGAAGACGCTGAAGCGATCTGACGCGCGCCACGGCCGCGACGCGCGTGCAAGGCTACGAGCTGAACAGGAAGTTCATCACGTCGCCATCCTTGACGACGTATTCCTTGCCTTCGCTGCGCATCTTGCCCGCGTCCTTGGCGCCCTGCTCGCCCTTGAAGGCGATGTAGTCGTCGAAGGCGATGGTCTGGGCGCGGATGTAGCCCTTCTCGAAATCGCCGTGGATCACGCCGGCCGCTTGCGGGCCGGTGTCGCCGATGTGGATGGTCCAGGCGCGCACTTCCTTCACGCCGGCGGTGAAGTAGGTTTGCAGGCCGAGCAGCTTGAAGGCCGCGCGGATCAGGCGGTTCAGGCCCGGCTCGTCCTGGCCGATCTCGGCGAGGAACATCTTCTTGTCCTCGTCGTCCATGTCGGCAAGTTCGGCTTCGATCTTGGCGCAGATGGCGACGACCGGCGCGTTCTGCTTGGCGGCGTATTCACGCAGGCGGTCGAGGTACGGGTTGTTGTCGAAGCCGGTCTCCGACACGTTGCCAACGAACATCGCCGGCTTGGCGGTGATGAGCGTGAAACTCTTGACCAGCGGCTGCTCTTCCTTCGAGAACTCCAATGCGCGCACAGGGATGTTCTCGTTCAACGCCTTCTGGCAGCGCTCGAGCAGGCCGACCAGCTTCTGCGCGTCCTTGTCGCCCGAACGTGCCACCTTGGTGTGACGGTGCAGCGCCTTCTCGACGGTCGACAGGTCGGCCAGGCAGAGCTCGGTCTGGATCACTTCGATGTCGGAGATCGGGTCGACCTTGCCGGCCACGTGGATCACGTTGTCGTCGTCGAAGCAGCGCACCACGTTCACCGTGGCGTCGGTCTCGCGGATGTGCGCGAGGAACTTGTTGCCCAGGCCTTCGCCCGTGCTGGCGCCGGCGACCAGGCCCGCGATGTCAACGAATTCGACGATCGCCGGCACCACGCGCTCGGGCTTGACGATGTCGCTCAACTGCGCAAGGCGCGGATCGGGCACTTCCACCACGCCCACATTGGGCTCGATGGTGCAGAAGGGATAGTTTTCCGCCGCGATGCCTGCCTTGGTCAATGCGTTGAAAAGGGTGGACTTGCCGACGTTCGGCAAGCCGACGATGCCGCACTGGAGACTCATGGCGGGGACTTTCGATGTATCTGGGGAACCGGGGATTTTAGGCGCCCCGCCCCGGGTTTACTCGAATCGCAGATTTGCCCCGACGGCTTGACCGACCTTGAGGGTCTGCTCGATGCCTTCGATGATGATGGTGTTCATTCCGAAGGTGATCGCGCCGTCGACCCGCGGATCGGCGCGATAGGTGCGCAGCATGTCGCCCACTTCAGGGCTGCTCAGGGCGGTCGCAGGGTCGATGTCCGGGATGGGGCAGCGCGGGCAAGGCTTGACGGGGCGCAGCACGACGGCGCCATCCTCCCCGGCGCCGACATGAAGTTCGCCAACCCGATCTTCGTCGTGCGCCTCCAGGCCCGAGAGCACGACGTTGGGGCGGAAGCGCTCCATGGCGACAGCGCCGTGGCCGGCCGCCACCAGCTTCGAATTGAGTTCGGCCAGCGAGCCGTCGCCGATCACCAACAGCGGAAAGCCGTCCGCAAACTGGTTTTCCGCTTCCACGTCGCCCGTCCACTTGCGGCTGGAAAGGCGCTTTTGTTCCGGATCGAATCGCACCAGGCGCAGGGTCTGCGGCTTGCCCGGCTCGGACAGGAAGTCGCTGAACCATTGCGCGGCGACGTTGCCCATGTCGTAGGCGGCCACTTCGTCGTCCCACACGCGCACCCGCACGGGCTCCTCGACGCGGTCGAAGGCGATGTGCAGCGCCAGCATGCCCGGCGCGCGCAACACCATTTCGCTGTGCTTCATGGTCGGGCGGATGAGCGCCATGCGCGGCAGCTCGCGCTGGCTGACGAATTCGCCATGCGCGTCGACCACCATCCAGGCGCGATCGAATTCGAGGCCGGTTTCAATGAGCAGGCTCTCCTTGAGCTCGACGCCCGCGCAGGACTTGATGGGATATACAAAAAGCCGCGCGACGGTGGCTTGGAGGTCGAATTCAGAAGCGTTCACAACCAGGAATCCATTGCAAGGAAAGGCGATTGTCATGCATCCAATGCGAGGCAACCTTTGAACGGGAAGCTTGCAGGCCACACGACCTTGCGCCGCTTGGCCTTGAGCCGCCTGAGTCCGAAGCTCCTTCTACAATGGCCCGATGGCCCTTCCCCCCGAGGTTTGCATTCGCGGCGCCGGCATCGTCGGCCGCACTTTGGCGCTTTTGCTCGCCGGCGCACGCATTCGCGTCGCACTCGTGGCCCCTGAGCCAGATCCGCTGGCTGCCGCACGCGAAGACGTGCGCGCCTACGCACTGAACACCGCTTCACGCCAGCTCCTCGAGTCGCTGCGCGCATGGCCGGACGCGCAGCACGCCACCGCCGTGCTCGAAATGCTCGTCAACGGCGACGAAGGCGGCCAGGTCCATTTCAGTGCGCCGAAACAAAAGGTCGATGCGCTGGCGTGGATCGTCGACGTGCCGGCCCTGACGCAGCGCTTGGCGGATGCCGTGCGCTTTCAGCCTTTCGTCGACGTGGTGAACGAACCGGTGGCAGCGCCATTGACCGTGGTGTGCGAGGGCAAGGCCAGCACCACCCGCGATTCGCTGGGCGTGAGTTACGACGTCACCCGTTACCCGCAGCATGCGATTGCCGCGCGTTTCGAGGCCTCGGAGCCGCATGGCGACGTGGCGCGCCAGTGGTTCAACGACCGCGGCGAAGTGCTGGCCCTGCTGCCGCTGGGAGGGCCCGGCGCCCGCACGGTGGCGCTGGTGTGGTCGGTCGAACAGGCACGTGCGCCGCAGTTGCTGGCGCAAAGCCCCGAAGCGTTTTCGGAATCGGTCCGCGAGGCATGTCGCGGTGCGCTGGGCACGCTGGCGCTGACCAGCGAACGCGCCGCATGGCCGTTGCAGCGAGCCATTGCCGACCGCTGGACCGGCAACTTCGCCGATGGCAGCGCGTGGGCGCTGGCCGGCGACGCCGCGCACACGGTGCATCCGCTGGCCGGACAGGGCCTGAACCTCGGTCTGGCCGACGCCGCGGCGCTGGCCGCCGTCCTCAAGGACCGCGAACACTGGCGCCCCGTGGGCGACGGCAAACTGCTGCGCCGCTACGAGCGCGCCCGCCGAGCCGACGTGCTGGCCATGAGCCTGGCCACCGATGGCCTGCAGCAACTCTTCGCCCACCGCACCGAGCCGCTGCCGCGCCTTCGCAACTGGGGCATGCTCGGCTTTGACCGGACGAATTTCATCAAGGGTTGGATCACGCGTCAGGCCATGGGCCTGAACTGAACGTTTTCCACCCATCGCCATCCAACTCGCCACGTCGAACACGACCCACCATGAAACACGTCCGTCTCCTCTTTGCCGCCCTCGCTTGCGCGGCCGCCGTTGCCGCCACGGCCGGCGAAGCCGAAATCCGCAAGAACCTGGCGGCGCGCATTCCGCAGTTCGCCAACATCGACGAGGTCACGAAGTCGCCGATGCCGGGCCTGTACGAAGTGCGCGTGAACGGCTTCGACATCTACTACACGGACGAGCAGGGCAACTACCTGCTGCAGGGCAACCTCATCGACGTGAAGGCGCGCCGCAACCTCACCGAGGAGCGGGTCGACAAGCTGAGCGAAGTGGCTTTCGACAAGCTGCCGCTGCAGGACGCGTTCAAGCTGGTGCGCGGCGACGGCAAGCGCAAGCTGGCGGTTTTCGAAGACCCCAACTGCGGCTACTGCAAGCACTTTGAAAAGGACATGCGCAACGTCAACAACGTGACGGTGTACCTCTTTCTCTATCCGGTGCTCGGCCCCGATTCGAACGTGAAGGCGCGCAACATCTGGTGCGGCAAGGACCGCGCGAAGATGTGGAACGATTGGATGCTCAATGAAGTCAAGCCCGATGCCGCTACCGCCGGCTGCGACAGCGCGGCGGTGGATCGCAACGTCGCGTTCGGGCGCAAGTACAACATCACCGGCACGCCCACGCTGATCTTCAGCGACGGCACGCGGGCACCGGGCGCCATTCCGGCGGCGCAAGTCGAAAAGCAACTGGCCTCTATCAAGTAATGGCGGGCACGCTTCCTGGCGTGCGCTGCAGCGTCGCCTGCGCGGACCGGCACGCGCACCTGTTCGCCGTCACCCTCACCATCGAATCACCCGCGCAGCGTCAGCACGTGGCGCTGCCGGTGTGGATTCCCGGCAGCTACCTCGTTCGCGAGTTCGCCAAGAACCTGCAGAACCTGCGCGCACGCCAAGGCCGCCGCGCGTTGCCGGTCACGCAACTGGAAAAAAACAGCTGGCAGATCGAATGCACGCCCGGCAAGCCGCTGGTGCTGAGCTACGAAGTCTGCGCCTACGACAACTCGGTGCGCACCGCCTGGCTGGACGACAGCCGCGGCTTCTTCAACGCGACCAGCCTGTGCCTGCGCGTCGAGGGCCAGACCGGCACGCCGCACGCGCTGGAAGTCGTTGCGCCGCCCACGCCGGCAGGCCGCGAGCGCTGGTCTTGCGCCACCGCGCTGGCGCCCACCGACGTCGACAAGCACGGCTTCGGCAGCTACCTCGCGTCAGGCTACGACGAACTGGCCGACAGCCCGGTGGAAATGGGCGCCTTCTGGAGCGCCGACTTCGACGTGTGCGGCGTGCCGCATCGCTTCGTGGTGGCGGGCGCGCCCGCTTCCTTCGACGGCGACCGCCTGGTGGCCGACACGCGTGCCATCTGCGAGGCGGAAATGCGCCTGTGGCATGGCGACAAGGTGGGCAAGCGCGGCGGCCCCAAGCCACCGCATGACCGCTACGTATTCATGCTCAATGCCGTGGACGATGGCTATGGCGGCCTCGAACACCGCCACAGCACCGCGCTCATCTGCGCGCGCCGCGACCTGCCGCGCCACGGATCGCAGCGCCAGGCCGAGGGCTACACCACGCTGCTGGGGCTCATCAGCCACGAGTACTTCCATACCTGGAACGTCAAGCGCCTGCGGCCCGCGGAGTTTGCGCAATACGACTACGACCGCGAGAACTACACCGAGCTGCTGTGGTTCTTCGAGGGCTTTACCAGCTACTACGACGACCTGGTGCTGCGCCGCGCCGGCCGCGTGGACGACGCGGGCTACCTTCGCCTCATCAACAAGACCATCAACCAGGTGTTGCAGACGCCGGGGCGGCAAGTTCAATCGGTGGCGCAGGCCAGCTTCGACGCCTGGGTCAAGTATTACCGCCAGGACGAGCAGACGCCCAACGCCACGGTGAGCTACTACACCAAGGGCGCGCTGGTCGCGATGTGCTTCGACCTGACCCTTCGCAAGGAAGGCAAGGGTTCGCTGGACGACGTGATGCGGCTGCTCTGGAAGCAAAGCGCCGGCGGGCCGATCAGCGAAGCCGACATCGCCGCCGCACTAGAAGCGGTGGGCGGACGCTCCTACGCGAACGAGCTGGCGCGCTGGGTTCATTCCACCGACGAGTTGCCGCTGCCCGAACTGCTGCGCGCACATGGCGTGGCGGTGCTCGACGATCCGGCGCAACGGGCACAGGAACTGGGCCTTCGCGTCACCGAAACAGGCGGAAGCGTGCAGGTGAAAGTGGTGCTGCGCGGCGGTGCAGCCGAGAAGGCCGGCTTCTGCGCCAACGACGAATGGATCGGCATCGAACTCGCGGCCACGAAATCGCAGCCCGCGCAGGGCTGGCGCATCACCAAGCTCGACGACCTGGCGCTTTACCTCGGCGCGCAGAAGAAGATGATGGCGCTCGTGGCGCGCGACCGCAGGTTGCTGCGGCTGCCCCTGCACCTGCCCAGCGGCTCCACCACGCTGCGCCTCGTGGCGCAGGACGCCGCCAAACTTTCGGGCTGGCTTGGCGCAAGCGCCTCGCCGTCCAGAACTTGAACTCCAGGAGACGACCATGACTTACGAGACCATTGAAGTGCGCATTGAAGCCGGCAAGGTCGGCATCATCACGCTCAACCGGCCCAAGGCCCTGAACGCCCTCAACGACACGCTCATGACGGAGCTGGGCCAGGCGCTGAAGGCCTTCGATGCGGACGAGGCCATCGGCTGCATCATCCTCACGGGCAGCGAGCGCGCCTTTGCGGCCGGCGCCGACATCGCGGCCATGGCCAAGTACAGCTTCCAGGACGTCTACAAGGGCGACTACATCACCCGCAACTGGGAAACCATCCGCTCGATCCGCAAGCCGGTGATCGCGGCCGTGGCGGGCTTTGCGCTGGGCGGCGGCTGCGAGCTGGCGATGATGTGCGACTTCATCATCGCGGCGGACACCGCGAAGTTCGCCCAGCCCGAAATCAAGATCGGCGTGATTCCCGGCGCCGGCGGCACGCAGCGCCTGCCGCGCGCGGTCGGCAAGAGCAAGGCAATGGACATGGCGCTCACCGCCCGCATGATGGACGCGCAGGAAGCCGAGCGCGCCGGACTGGTGAGCCGCGTCGTGCCTTACGAAAAGCTCGCGGACGAGGCGCTCGGCGCCGCGCTCATCATTGCCGGCTTCTCGCCGATGTCGGTAATGGCGGCCAAGGAATCGATCAACCGCGCTTTCGAATCCGGCCTGTCGGACGGCGTGATGTTCGAGCGGCGGTTGTTCCACTCTCTTTTCGCGACGCAGGATCAGAAGGAAGGCATGGACGCCTTCCTCAACAAGCGCGCGCCGGATTTCAAGAATCAGTAGGGCCAGGCGGCAAGGGCGCTGCTTGGCTGCAGCTTGGCTGCGGGTTGGCCGCGGTTGGGCTGCGGCTTGACTGCTACATGCTTGCCGTCTGCCGTCTGCCGTCTGCCGCTTGCGTGTCGCGTGCTTGCCGCTTGCCGCTTGCCGCTTGCCAGAGTCGGCAGCTATTCCTTGTTGGCGGGAGCAGCCGGCTCGGGCGGCGCTTCGGCCGGCGCGGCTTCTGCGGGGTCACGCCGCTGTTGCCTGCGCACCTGCGCCGCCGGCGCCTTGGCTGGCGCCTTGACGGCTTCGGCCAAGGCGGCGCGCAGTGCATCGAGCGAGCCAGGCGGCGGGACGCCGGTCGCAGGCGGGCCGCCGCCCTCGGTCCAGCGCACCTGGTTGCGCGCGAGTTCCAGCACGGCCAGCACGCCTCCCTTTCTTTCCAGCGCCACGCGCCACTCCGGCAGCGCCTTGAGCGGCTGCGGTCCGACGGCCATGATGGCCGCCGACGTGAGCAGAAGATTCAGCTCGCCCCCTTCGGCGCGCGACAGCACGCGGACATCGCCGTTGATGTTGGCAATGCGCATCTCCGTCCATTGCGAGAGCGATGCAAAACTCGGTGGTGGCGTCGCGTCGGTTCGAGTTTTGGCTGACGGCGCTCCAAGCGCTCCAGGCGCTGCTGCCGCTGCAGCCGGAGCAGGTGCACCCGCGGCGGACTCCGCCGGCGCGGGCGCCTTGGCGGCGGATTCGGCGCCGCGGCTGCGGGCCGGGGATTCCGCAGCCGCTTTCGCATTGGCTGCCGATGCAGCGGCATCGGCAGCGGGCTGTGCAGGCGCACCAGCGCCCTGCAGCGCGGAGCGGGATTTCTGAAGCTCGGTCTCTGCGCTTGGCGCGGCCCGCATGTCCGCGGGCGGAGATCCGGGCGGCGCGACGGACGGCGCTGCGAATGGGGCGACGGACGGCGCCACGGGCGGTGTCGAAGTCGCACCCTTTGGCGCCGACGGTGACGCTGCCGAAGGTGGCGCCGGCGGTGACACTGCCGCTGCCGAAGGCGCCGCCGGCACAGGCGCTGAAGCCACACGAGGCTCCGCCACGGGCGTCGGCGGTGGCTCAGGCGGCACGGCTGGCACAGCGGGCGCAGGTGCGGCGGCCTGCCGGTTCAACTGCGGCGACGCCGACACTGGCGCTCCGGCAGTCGCAGGTGGCGCAGCCGGAGCGACTTGCCCGGACGGCACGGAATCTCGGGAAGGCTCTGACGCCACCTTGCCCGCCATTTCCGCTCTCACCGACTCGCTCGCCTTTTCCTCCAGACGCGCGTCAGGCACAGGCTCGCGGTGCCACATCAACGTCGCCAGGACCGCCACCAGCACCGTGGCGAAGCCGGCATTCCACGGCATGGCCGAACGGCTGGTGAGCTTGCGCAGCCAAAAGTCCAGCGACCACCACGACGAACCTTGGCGGTCGGCCACCAGCAACTCCTCGGACGCTGCCACGGCATCGTGGGCTTGTTGCAGGATGGCCTGTCGCAGGCGCCAGTCGGGCAGCGCGTTGTCATCGGGCGCGTTCTCCAGCGCCTTGCGCAGCGCCGGGTCGCGAAGTTCGTCGGACTCGTCGTTGGCGGGCGACGGATGCACGCCACTCATGATCGGCCCTCCAGGTGAGGCAAATAGCTTTCCATGCAGGCCCGCAGTTTCTTCAGGCCATAGCGCAAGCGGCTGCGCACGGTCTCGAAGTTGACGTCCAGCGCCGCGGACATCGCCTCGATGGTGAAACCATCTTCGTTGTGCAGCAGGAAGGCGCTGCGCTGCTCATCGGGCAGTTCGTCCAGGCACGCGAGCATGCGGCGACCCGCGGCGCGCCAGAAGGCGACCTCTTCCGCCGAGGGATGCGCGGCGTCGTCCTCCGAGGCAGCGTCGTCCCGGCTGAAGATCGCTGATTCCAGGCCGTCAACATCAGCCTCGTGTGCGTGGTAAGCCACCTCGCGCCCGCCGACGCGCAGCCGGTCCATGGCCAGGTTGTGCGCAATCGTGAAGGCCCAGGTGCGCCAGGTTGCGCCCTGGAGCGAAAAGGTTTCTCGCGCCGCGACGATCCGCGTCCAGGTTTCCTGGAACACCTCATCCACGTCGGGCGCATGGCGCGCGCCCATCAGGCGCCGCACAAAACGGTAGAGCGCGGTTTCGTGGCGGCCGTACAGAACGTCGAAAGCGGCCGTGTCGCCGGAGGCATAGGCGAACATCAATTCGTGGTCCGGAAGGGATTCGTGCAGGGATTCGAGCTCGATTCGGGGCGATGGCATCGGCAGATTTTCACCTCACCTTCTACGCACGACGGCGGCGTTCGGGGTTAGCACGGCCAAAAAATAAAGCTTTTGTCTAACCCTTTTGCGCCGGCGCGGCCGTATCAGGCTCATCCACAACCCGGAGCCTACCGATGACAACACTTCGAAGACAGTCCCTGCGACACCCTCTGGCAACCTTGCTATGTATGTCGCTGTTGATGTGCGCGTGCAGTGCCAGCGAACGGGTGCCAGACGGCATGCGCTGGCCAACGCCCGTGCCTCAGCCGGAACCGACGAGCGTGACGTGGCCGGCGCAGGTCGCGATGCAGACGGCGCCGAACTTCGAAGCGCCGTCCGCCGTGAACTGCGCGCGGCCGGTTCAAACCGTCGAGATTCCCGGCCGCTCGAACCTGCCCGAACAGGGCGGCGGCCGCCGACGTGCCGGGCGCGAACTGGCGAGGGGCGAGCCTTCGGAGGCGACCGGGGCGGCCAGCGAGGATCGCGCCGACGTGGCGGTTGCTGCTGCGCCACCGCCTGCCGCGGCGCTCGCCCCTTCGCCTTCATCGGCTCCGTCCCGCCTCGCCGAGAGTGCGTCAGCGGCAATGGGAAGCGTCGCCAAGTCATCCTCGGCGCCGCCGCCGGGCGTGCAGGTGCAGCCACCTCGGCGCGAAACCGTCACCGCCGGCATGGTGGACGACAACGGCGACTTTCCCGCCTACCTGCAGTTCCGCCAGCGCACCGCATCCATTGCACATCGCGACCGTGACGTGAGTGAGCGCTATCTTCTTCAGGTTCGCAACGCGGCAGGTGCGACGGTGGCTGACGCCGAAGTCGCGGTCCGCTCCGCCAATGGCGCGGCCATGTGGGCACGTACCGACACCGCCGGCCGCGTGTGGCTGCACCCGAACGCCTTCGATCCTTCGGGCAGCCAGATGTATGAAATCGCGGCGCGCAAGAACGGCCTCCAAGCGACCAGCTACCTGCGCCGCGGCCAGAAAAGCGCCGTCGACCTGACGCTGGACGCCCGTGCGACACCGGCGCGCGCCAAGCTCGACCTGGTGTTCCTGGTCGACGCCACCGGCTCGATGGGCGATGAAATCGGCAAGCTGAAAGCCACCCTGCGCACCATCGCCGACGAAGTCGCGCGGCTGCCGAGCCGGCCTGACACCTGCTTCGGGCTGGTCGCCTACCGGGACCGCGGCGACGCGTTCCTGCTGCGCCGGCACGACCTGACGAATGACCTGTCCGGCTTCCAGAGCGTGCTCAACGCCCTGCAGGCCGACGGCGGCGGCGACTATCCGGAAGCGATGAACGAGGCGTTTCACGACACCGTCCACAAGATCAGCTGGCGCGGCGCTGGCGCAACACGTCTGGTCGTACTGCTGGCGGACGCGCCGCCGCACCTGGACTACGGCGGGCCGCAATACGACGACGACATGGTGGCGGCCTTGGGCAAAGGCATCAAGGTGTTCAGCGTGGGCGCGAGCGGCTTGGACAAGCAGGGCGAATACATCCAGCGGCAGATCGCGCAGTACACGGGCGGGCGCTTTGTCTTCCTGACCTATAAGGACGGCAGCAACCCCGCCAGCGGGCCCGGCCGGGAGACCGTGCACGACGTGTCCAACTATTCGGTGCAAACGCTCGACCGCCTGATCGTGCGCCTGGTGCGCGAAGAATTGGAGAAACTTTCGCCCGCTTGATGAAGCCCCCGCGCGCTTGGGCTATAATCTTAGGCTCGGCTCTTTAGCTCAGTCGGTTAGAGCGATGGAATCATAATCCACAGGTCCGCGGTTCGAGTCCGTGAAGAGCCACCAAGTATCGCAAGGAAAGCCCGCTATCGAATTGATAGCGGGCTTTTTTGCTTCAAGAGCCTTGTCGGCGCGTGGTTTTCGCCCTGTCTGCTGTTCACCACGACCGAATCAACATCAAGGGCAATGACATCCTGACTGTCAGCGGCAGGAACGTTCGCCACAATCTGGTCGAATAAACATTCGACGACCAACCCCTCAATCAACTGATGCTTGTCTGCGCTGAGAATTTCGGCGGCGAGGTCATGGTCGTTCAAATCGAGGGCTCCAAGCTCGCCCCAAGGTGTATTCATTCGTTCTCCATGGCGCTAAATTGGGGTGGGCGTCAGCAGAGCCACTGTGTCGAAGGCGTGGTAAAGGCCCGCCAGACTGTTGACCCGGATCCTGAACTGGCTGCGTGCCTTGGTGGTTGGCCTCGGACCATTCGCACTTTTGATCTTGGGTGCAGGGTCATATACGACCAGCCCTGATGCAAGAGCCGACAGGAACATGCCAAAGTCCGTGCCAGTGCCCAGCATTGCAGGACCGGCAAAGCTGTATTGAGGGGCTGTGCCCGGCTGAGCCCCGTATTTCACATAGACAGCCTGTGCGTGTTTGCGGCCCCAGTGCTCAAGCAGTGCGGCGAAGCTCCAAGACGCCGTGACATTGCCATCGAGCGTCAGCAGGATGCCGCCGTTGACGTCTTCAATCTTCTGCTTGCCTGAATCGAAGCCCGCAAGTTGCAATGTGTGGCCGCTGGTGCCTGGCACGCCGACACGGTGCGTGCCCGTGAAGTAAATATCGTCCCCACGCGCGCGTCCGTATTTGCGCAGGAATGCCTGCACACCCTTTTCACCATAGAAGCCGCCATCGGGCTCGGGCGTCATGAGCGTGACCCGGTCGCTTCCAATCGCCTTGACCTCCCAGCCGAGATAGTCCGGCTCCGAACGTCCGTTCGGCTGGATTCCGAGCAGGGCCTCAAGGGTGTAACCGCCGCCATTGGTCGCCGCATAGGGTCTTGTCGTTCCATCTCCATACATCCGGACCGATGGTGTCCACCCAAGTCGTGCGACGCTTGCGAGTGCTGCCAGCAGCGCAGCCCGCAATTGTTCGGGCGAGCCTGCCAGCGGTCCCGGAGGTGGCAATACGTACAGCATTCCGGCGGTGCCCAAGGTGCCGCCCTTGCGCAACGCGTCGAAGTCCTGGCTGGCTGCGCTACCGGGCAATGAAAGGAAAGCAAGGACCCTGTTGTCACTGGTCACCCCCAGGAACAGGACACGGCCATCCCAAGCATTCTTCTCGCCACGCAATTCCCCTGGAACGGGTCGCATGTATTGCGAGGGGGCCGCAGCGCATCCCTTGAGGAACCCCGAGAGCCTGACCTCGGGGTACTGCGGGTAAAGGATCACCTGGGCGCCGGGCGCCTTCTGGAACTCACCCGTCTCTGTCAGCCAGTGGAAATCGACAGGCGCCTTGAAGGTCGGCACCTTTGCGCGATCGTCCGGAGACACATGTCCGAACGGAAGCACATTCAGGACGTCAAAGCTTCCGCCAAGGTAGATCTGCTGCTTCGAGTTGTCGTTCTGCGCCAAAGGCTTGGCCAGCAACCGGACAACCCCCGCCTTTTCAAGGATCTCCGTCAGCCCCTGCAGGGGCAACTCCATGGCCATTCTTTCCAAGCTCGCCCCCCGCCTTGCCGGATACGATCCATCCGGTGACCGCGTCGGCGAGTGTCTCACGGTCGGATCCGCGTACGGCGCATTCCCAGACGGTGAGCACTCGCCAGCCGAGTACCTTCAGGGCTTCGGTCGTACGCTCGTCGCGCGCACGGTTCTGCGCGATCTTTTCGCGCCAGAAATCGGGATTGGTGGCGGGGTACCTGAAGAATTCGCAACCGTGTCCGTGCCAGAAGCAACCGTGCACCTGGATGATGGCCCGGTATCTGGGCAGCACGATATCCGGCCGCCCGGGCAGATCCTTGCGATGGATGCGGAACCGAAAACCCCTTGCATGAAGAACGCTACGCAGCGTGACCTCCGGCTTCGTGTTTCGCGAGCGGATGCCGGACATCATCCGGCTTCTGACTTCCCTGGAAACGACGTCCGTCACGGTTGGGGATTCAGGCGGCAGGGCGCAATCGACGCCGCTTCGTTGCGGGGTTTTTCATCGATGGGGACATGATCGCGGGCTTCATGAGTTGCGCCGCATGCCGCATCACATCGACCACCACGGAGTTTCCGAACTGCTCGTAGGCACGCGTGTCGGAAACGGGAATCCGGAACGAGTCAGGAAAACCCATCAGCCGGGCACATTCCCGGGGCGTCAGTCGTCGGGGATTCTTTCTGCCGCCCTGATGCACCAGGATCTCGGAGCCGTCCTTGTAATAACGCGCCGAAAGCGTACGGGCAACGCTGTCAGGCTTCACAAGGCCGAAGCCGAAGCCGTTCCCTGCAGCACGGTGCTTGGCCGCATAGGCCTGAAGGTATTCCCATAGCTTGGGGGTCAGCGTGTATTTGCCCTGGACTGCGCGGGCCCCGAAGTCGAAATACTTGTCGGCGTCCCACGGCAGGAACGGTTCCGTTCCATCGGTCCTGTGCAGGATGTCCCGCATGCGGTGGCGGTCCTTGGGCGGCAGCTCTATTGCATCGAAGTCGAATTCGACCGGATCACGGAAGCCCACGATGATGATCCGCTCGCGATGCTGCGGCACGAAGTGCGCGCCATCGATGATGCGGTATTGGACGTGATAACCAAGCTCCTCGCGCAGGGTTCGCATGATGACGTCGAACGTGCGTCCCTTGTCGTGGGAAGCAAGGTTCTTCACGTTCTCCAGGAGGAACGCCTTCGGGCGCTTCGCCTCGATGATGCGTGCGACGTCAAAGAACAGCGTGCCCTGCGTCTCGTCGTGAAACCCGTGGGCCCGGCCAAGCGCGTTCTTCTTGGAGACTCCAGCGATGGAAAACGGCTGGCATGGGAAGCCAGCGAGAAGCACGTCATGATCTGGCACGTTCTCGGCCTTGATCTGCGTGATGTCTCCGTTGAGTTCGTGGCCGCCGGGGAAATTTTCACGATAGGTCTTCTGGGAGTACCGGTCCCATTCGCTGGTGAAAACGCATGCGCCACCGATGTCCTCGAAGGCCCGTCGTATGCCCCCGATTCCCGCGAAGAGGTCGATGAAGCGGAATTCGCCCGTTGGCAGTTCTGGCGGTGCCACCTCGCCCATTTCAGCCAGCAGGCCGCGCAGCGCCAGTTCATAGCGGCGCGGCATGGAATTGCCGTCCTCCCAGCGAGAGATCGTCTTGGGCGCAATTTCAAGCTCGTCGGCCAGTTCCTGTTTGTTGAAGCGCTCCATGACGTGGAGCAGGAGTTGTGCGGGCAGGATTGGGTTCTTCATGGTCTGGGAATAAAACTGGACAAATTGTCCCATAAAGCTCCCCCTGTAGACGCATCCAGTCTTCTTTCTTTAGCGGTGTCGCTATTTCGTCGGCGCCGGCAACCGCCCCAGCACCGATTCGACCGCCAGGCCAATCGCCAGCAACTGCCGGTCGCTGCCCGCGGGTCCATCCAGTTCCAGCCCGATCGGCAGCCCGCTCGACGCGCCCAGGCCCGAAGGCAATTGAAGCCCCGGAATGCCGGCGTTGCTGCCGGGATCGGTGTTCTGGATCAGCAGGCCGAAGTTCTGCGGGCTGCTGGCTTCTGGCGTGGCCGCGAGCGCAACGTGCGGCACGGTCGGGAACACCAGCGCGTCCAGGTTGTTCTTCCTGAAGGTGTCGACGTAGAGCTTCTGCAAGGCCGGTCTCGCAACCCGCATGGCGTTGTCGTAGGCAGGCTTGGCGTCGACGACACCGTTGGCGGTCGGCAGCTTGCGCGGAATGACCAAGCCATCGAAGGTGCCCTTGACGTCCGGGCTCACGATGCCGGCCGCCAGTTGCGCGATGTCGATGCCCGTGCGGGACCTCTTCAGGTACGCGACCATGTCGTCGTTCGCTTCGTACAGCGCGACCGGAAATCCGACGGCGCCGTTGAGTTCCATCAGCTTCGGCATGTCGATATCGACCAGCGTGACGCCGGCGGCACGCAGCTTCGCAAGCGCGGCGTCGGTCGCGGCCTTCGTATCGGCATCGAGGTTGGCATAGAACGCCGGCACCACGCCGAGCCGCACCCGCTTCAAGTTGGCGGCCACCAGCGGCGTGCCACCGACGATGACGCGATCGAGCAGCACCAGGTCCGCCACCGACTGCGCCATTGGCCCCGCGGTGTCGCGCGTGTGCGAGATTGGCGCAATGCCTTGCTGCGAGTAGCGTCCCATCGTCGGCCGCAGCGCAGCGCATCCGTTGAAGGCGCAGGGAATGCGCACCGAGCCACCCGTGTCGGTGCCCAGCGCCGCAGGCGCCATGCGCGCGCCCAGTGCCGCGCCGTTGCCCGAAGACGATCCGCCTGCGATGCGTGTCACGTCATAGGCGTTGCGCACGCCGACCTCCGGCCCCGTCTGGAACGCCGGGTTGTAGCCTGTGACGCCGAATGCAAGCTCGTGCATGTGCGTCTTGCCCAGCACGATGGCGCCCGCAGCGCGCAACTTGGAGACCACCGGCGCATCGGCACGCGGCACGAAGCCCTTCAACGCGGGCGTGCCGGCCGTGGAAGGCAAGCCCTGAACCTCGATGTTGTCCTTGATGAGCACCGGCAGTCCGGCGAGCGGCTTGCACAGGCCACCGCGTTTGCGCGCCGCGTCAGCCGCACGTGCCGCCTTGAGGGCACCCGCCTCATCCAGCGTGATGAACGCATTGAGTTGCGGCTTGGCCTTGGCTTGCGCCAGATAGGCCGACACGAGTTGCTCGCTGCCCAGCGTGCCGGCGCACAGGCGCTGCGCCGCCTCGCTCGCCGTCAGCGTGGCGAGATCCAGTGGCGCCGGAGCTTGCGCCTGCGCCGGCAGGCCCAGCGCAGCGGCGCACAGCAGAAAAACCGGAAGCCGGACAGGCGGCACGCGCACGCATGGGGGCATTGCGAATCCTTCAGGGAATCATCAAGGCCCCCATGCTGCGCCGCCTTGCGCGGCTTGTCATCCAGATCGTTCAGCGCTTCATCAAAGCGGCAACAGCACCTTGTCGATGATGTGGATCACGCCATTCGTGTTGAAGATGTCCGTCGTGGTGATGTTGGAAAGGCGGCCGCGCTCGTCGGTGATCTGCAGGCCGTTGAGGCTGAAGGAAGAGCCTTCCAATGTCACAAGGGGCAGGTTCGGCGGCAGATTTTTCTTCAGGTAGCGCGTGCCCAGCACGTGGTAGCTCAGCACCTTGTGCAGCATGGCCTTGTCGGCCAGCAGTGCCGCCTGCGTAATGCCCAGTTCCGCCAGCACCGCGGCAAAGGCCGCATCCGTGGGCGCGAAGAGCGTGAAGGGACCGGCCCCCTTGAGGGTGTCCGTCAGGTCCGACGCGGCAATGGCCGCTGCCAGTGTCGTCAGGCCCGGCGTGACCTGCACGGTTTGCACGATGTCCTTGTCGGCGGGCAACAGCACGCGGTCCAGCACATGCAGCACGCCGTTGAGGGCCACCGAATCGGTGCTCACGATGTTCGTCACGCGGTTGCGGCCGTCGGTCACCCGGTAGGCATCGCCCTGTTTCTCGATCTTGAAGAAGCCGCCCGCCATGGGCTCCACGGCTTCGCCCAGCGGGAAGATGTCCTTGGTCATCACCTTGCCCAGGATGTGGTACTTGAGCACAGCCGTCAGCAGCGGCTTGTTGGCAAAGAGCGCATCCTTGGTCGTGCCCATTTCGGCGAGCAGCGCATTGAAGGCGTCGTTGTTCGGCGCAAAGACGGTATTGGTGCCGGAAGCGGTCAGGGTGTCCCGCAGGCCCGCCGAGTTGACCGCTTCCACAAACACGCTGAGCTCCGGTTTCGATTCGCTCAGCTCCATGAGGTTGCGGCGATCGTCGAGGTGGGTGCCACCCCCACCGCCGCCGCAAGCGGTCAGCAGGAAGGCGCTGGCACCCAGGGCGGCAGCGGACAGAATCATTTGACGGCGTCTCAGTATGGTTTGCATGGCGATGCTCCTGTTGGTTCATTGAGTTGGAGAAAACGCGGCTGCACCCACGACCGGCAGAAATGGAACGCAGCACGTCTCGCAAGACGATCCGCGATATGCCCCCAGGGCTCATGAGGGCGGACGGCGCGCCGCCAAGTCAGACGGTGCCTCCGGCAGGGCTCGGCCGATGACCACGCAGCGTGGCGAACGCTCCCTTCGGAAATGACGAAGCGCCATCGCCCGGACCGCTGGCAGGCTTGCGATGGCACGGGCCACGCTCGACCTTGATGACGCGCGCCCGTGACGGCGCATCAACGCCGCTGCGCGTCGCTGGCCGAGGCGGGCACGGGCAGGAAGATGTGCTTCGACAACGTGCGGGTGCCGGCGGAGAACCTGGTGGGCAGTTGAACGGCGGCTGGACGATCGCCAGGGCGCTTCAATGCGCTGGCGCCCTCCGCGATGATCTATGGCGGAACCAACGAGATCCAGCGCAACATCCTGGCGCGACAGGTGCTGGACCTGCCACGCTGAATCCTGACTCGGGCCTTCAGGACCCGATCACCTGAGGATCGCCGCTCGCCCCCAAGTGCTGGCGCACCTGTTGCGCCAGCGAGCCGAAGATCCGGCCGGCCATGCCGGGTTCATCCCGGCCGAAGACGATGCGGTCGCAGCAATAGTCGCGCGCGGCCATGACGATCGTCTCCGCGCTGCGGCCCACCAGCACGGTGGTGGCGTATTGCACGCCGGCCAGGTCCAGCAGGCTGCGCGCGTATTCCAGGTCCTCGGCGCCGGCCTTCTCCTGCAACTCCTGCAATTCGCGCGTGCCGAAAAGCATCGCCACATGACCCGACACCTTGGGCTGCACCCGCAGCAGGCGAACCGTCACCGGCTCGTGCAGGCGCATGCGCAGCACCTGCTCGATGGCCGAGCGCGTGCGCGCTGGCTCGTCCGGGTCGATGGGTACCAGAATGCGCGTCACGCCGGCACCTCTCATTCAGACAGCGGGTTGGTTGGGCTTGGCGGCCGCTGCCGCTGGTTCCAGCGCCTCGCTGCGCTTTGCACGGCGGCTGTTCAGCCACTTGCCAACGAGCACCACCAGCACGGCACCCAGCGCAGGCACCACCGTGTGCAGCGTGTGCTGTTCGGCGGCCCAGCCGGCGATGGCCGGGTCCGACATCGCCATTTCGCCGGCCACCCAACCCAGCAGGGCCGCGCCCAGCGTGATGATGACCGGGAAGCGATCCATCAACTTCAGGATCAGCGTGCTGCCGAAGATGATCAGCGGAATGCTGATGACCAGGCCGAACACCAGCAGCGGCACGTTGCCCTTGGCAGCAGCCGCAACGCCGACGACGTTGTCCAGGCTCATGACCAGGTCGGCGACCACGATGGTCTTGATGGCGCCCGCCAGGCCTGAATGGCCTTCCAGGTCCGTTTCCTCGTCCTCTTCCTTCAGCAGGCCCATGCCGATCCAGAACAGCAGCGCCGCGCCCACCAGCTTGAGGTAGGGCAAGGTCAGCAGGTAGACCGCAAAGAACGTGAGGATCACGCGCAGCACGATGGCGCCGACGCTACCGAAAATGATCGCCTTCTTTTGCTGCGCGGGTGGCAGCGAGCGCGAGGCCATCGCGATCACCACGGCGTTGTCGCCGCTCAGCACGATGTTGATGAGAATGATCTGCGACAGGGCGATCCAGAAATCCGGACTGGTCAAAAACGACACGGGGTCTCCTTGGGAAATGATTCGAAACCACCGTGGCTTCGTTCACTCCGAGCTTAGGGACCTGCGCTGTCACCTTACTGCCGTGGCGCTGACAGCCGGTTGTCTGCCAGCTGTCAGCCAGCTTACAAAAGCTTGCTCACGCGGGCCGCAAGGGGAAGAAAACGCTGAAGGTATTGCCCACGCCGTCCGTGTCCTCCTCCAGCGTGATGCGCGCGCCGTGCAGCGTGGCGATCTCGCTGACGATCGCCAAGCCCAGGCCGCTGCCGTCTTCCTGCGTGCCCAGCAGGCGGTGAAAGCGCTCGAAAATCCGGGCGCGTTCCTCGACGGGAATGCTCGGGCCGTCGTCGCTGATGGCCAGTCGGCACTGGTCGCCGTCGGTCTGGCTCACCCGCACCGTCACCACCCCGCCGGACTGGCTGTAGCGAATGGCGTTGTCGATCAGGTTGTTGACCAGTTCGCGCAGGCGGTCGCGGTCGGCATCGATCATCAGCGGTTGCTCCGCGCCCTCGAAACCGAGGTCGATGTTGTGCTTGATGGCCTGCGGCACCCAGTCCATGCTCACTTCCAGCGCGTGGGCGTTCAGGTCCAGCGGCTGCAGCTGCATGGAGTCGAGCGCGCCGGGCTCGTTGCGCGCCAGTGACAGCAGTTGCCGCACCAGCCGCGACAGCCGGTCGGCGCTGATGTAGAGCTGCGCGAGCGAGTGGCGCACCCGCTGCGGATCGGTCTCCCGCAGCGCCAGCTCGATCTGCGCCTTCAGGCCGCTGACCGGCGTCTTGAGCTGGTGCGCGGCGTCGGCGACAAAGCGGTTCTGGAAATCGAAGGTGCGGCCCAGGCGCCCCATCAAATCATTGACCTCGTCGACCAGCGGACGCACTTCGCCCGGCACGTCGTGCGTGTCGATGGGGCTCAGGTCCAGATGCGAGCGGTCGGACACGGCGCGCCGCAGCCGCTGCAGCGGTTCGAGCCCGCGCGACACGCCGAACCACACCACGGCCGCCGCCAGGACGATCAACAGCAACTGCGGCACCACCACGCTGGCCACCATCTCCCACGTGAGGCGCGAGCGCTTGTTGAGCGTCTCGGCCACCTGCACCATCACCATCGGCGGGCCGGCGTCGGCGCCGACGGGCATCCAGGCCACCATCATTCGCACCGGCTGTCCGTGCACCGCGTCGCCATAGAAGTCCGGCTTGCCGTTGGCCGTGCGCGGCTGCGGCATTTGCGCATCGCCGCCCAGCGCGCTGCCGTCTTCGGCGACCACGCGGTAGAAGAGCTGGTCGTCCTGGTCGAGCAGCAGGACATTGGCGGCCGCCTCCGAGATGTCGAGCCGGGGGTGCGTGCCGTCGGTCTTGACGTGCAGCGCGATCTCGCGGCCGATCTCCAGCAGCGCGCGGTCGTAGGCCAGGTTGGAAAAGCGCAGCGAGTTCCAGTAGGCCGCGGCGGTGTCGAGCACCAGCAACACGGCCAGCGGCCCCAGCAACCAGGCCAGCAGCTTGCGCTGCAGCCGGGGCTCAGCTTTCCACATCGCTGGTGTCGATGAGGTAACCCATGCCGCGCACGGTGCGGATCTCGCAGCCGAGCGGCTCCAGTTTCTTGCGCAGGCGGTAGACGTTGACCTCGATGGCGTTGTCGCCCACCTCGTCGCCCCAGCCATACAGGTGGTTGACCATGTGCTCCTTGCTCACGACGCGCCCCGCGCGCAACAGCAGCAGTTCGAGCACGGCCAGTTCGCGCGGCGACAAATCCAGCGGGCGCTTGTCGTAGAACACGCGCCGGCCCACGGTGTCGAAGCGCAAGAGGCCGTGTTCGAGGAAGGGCGTCGACTGGGTGCTGCGGCGAAGGAGCGAGCGCACGCGCGCTTCGAGTTCCGGCAGGTCGAAGGGCTTGGCCAGGTAGTCGTCGGCCCCCATGTCGAGCCCGCGCACGCGGTCTGCCAGGGTGTCGAAGGCGGTGAGCATCAGCACGGGCGTCATGGCCTTGCGCGCGCGCAGGCGCTGGAGCACTTCCAGCCCGCTCAGGCCCGGCAGGCCGATGTCGAGGATCGCCAAGTCGTAGATGCCCAGCGCCAGGGCACGGTCGGCCTCCTCGCCGGTGGAGACGACATCGACCGCATGGGCCGACTGCACCAGCGCGCGCGACAGCGCATCCGCCAGCACCTGATCATCTTCGACGAGGAGAATCCGCATTGTTGCCCGACTGTGTCTAGCGCCGATGCTAACCGCAAGCGTTCCCGCCAACTTGACCCCGGTGAAGGACGGCGCCAAGCTCAAGGGCGTGGACTTCGCCGATGCGCTTGCGCTGATTCGCGAGGACTCGGAGTACTACACAAAACAGGTGAAAGAACTTGGAATCCCCATCGACCCATGCCACGCCCTCGGCGGCCCGGCTTCTGGCGGACCTCCAGCCGCTGGTGCCCGAGATGGTGGTGCTGCGCCGCCATCTGCACGCGCATCCGGAACTCGCGTTCGAGGAACACCAGACCAGTGCGCTGGTCGCGGAAAAACTCGCCGCATGGGGCTACGAGGTGCATCGTGGCCTGGGTGGCACCGGCGTCGTGGGCACGCTGCGCGCCGGCTCGGGCACGCGCCGGCTCGGCATCCGTGCCGACATGGATGCCCTGCCCATCGAGGAAGCGACCGGCCTGCCCCATGCCAGCCAATACGCCGGCCGCATGCACGCCTGCGGCCACGACGGCCACACCGCCATGCTGCTGTGCGCGGCGCGCTACCTGGCACAGTCGAAAGACTTTGACGGCACGCTGCATCTGATCTTCCAGCCCGCCGAAGAAAACGAAGGCGGCGCGCGGCGGATGATCGAACAGGGGCTGTTCGATCAGTTCCCCTGCGACGCGGTCTTTGCGCTGCACAACGCGCCGGGCCTGCCGGTGGGCGAGATCGCGTGGCGACAGGGGCCTGCGATGGCATCATTCGACCGTGTGACCGTGACGCTCACCGGCGTCAGCGCGCATGGCGCCATGCCGCACCACGGCGTCGACCCGATGCAGTGCGCGGCCAGCATCGTGCTGGGGTTGCAGAGCATCGTCTCGCGTGAGGTCAGCGCGCAGCAGTCCGCCGTCATCACCGTGGGCGCGGTGCATGCCGGCGAGGTCTACAACATCGTGCCGGAGCGGGCCGTGCTCAAGATCGGCGTGCGCGCGCTGGACCCCAAGGTGCGCGAACTCATCGAGCAGCGCCTGCAGGCCTTCGTGCATGCGCAGGCCCAGAGCTACGGGCTGCGCTGCGAGATCGACTATCGCCAGCAGTACCCGGTGCTGGTCAACCCAGCGCGCGAAATCGCCTTCGCGCGGCAGGTGGCCATCGATTTGCTCGGCGCCGACAAGGTGCACGAACGCCCGCCGACGATGGGCAGCGAGGACTTCGCCTTCATGCTGCAAGCGCGGCCGGGCGCCTATGTGATGCTGGGCAACGGCGCGGGCAATGAGGGCGGCTGCAAGGTCCACCACCCGAACTACGACTTCAACGACCTCGCCCTGCCCGTTGGCGCCGCCTACTGGGTACTGCTGGCGCGGCGTTTTCTTTCCGGCACGCCGCTCGAGGCCACGGCATGCGTTTGATGTTCGGGGGCATCAAGGTACCGGACCTGACACGGGTTCAAAAAATCGCCCGGTGATGGCTGATGGCATCGGCGACGATGCCGCGCACGTCCTCACCCCCACTGTCCAGATACGCCAGCAATTCCGTGCGCATGCGCGGCTCCCAGAACTTGCGGATGTGCGTCGCCAGATCCTGCATGGCCTCCGCGCGGTCGGGCATGGCCTCGAAAAACGTGCCGATCTGGTTGGCCATGCGAACGAGGGATTCAATGTGCATCGCTTGCTCCGGCGATCGGGTCCAGGGTGAGGCGGTCGGCGTCGCAGTAGACGACCAGGTCCTGCTTGCGCGCAAAGCCGACCAGCGTCATGCGCGCGCGCTGCGCGGTCGCCACCGCGAATGAGGTGGGCGCGGAAACGGCGGCCAGCAGGCCGACGCCGGCCATCGCCGTCTTTTGCACCATCTCGAAACTCGCGCGGCTGGTCACCGCGATGAAGCCGGTCGATGCGTCCACGTCCTGCGTGGCCAGTGCGCCGATCAGCTTGTCGAGCGCGTTGTGGCGGCCGACGTCCTCGCGCAGCCAGCGCACTTCACCATCGGCCGAACACCAGGCGGCAGCATGCACGGCGCCCGTGGCCTGCTGCAGCGTCTGGAACTCGCAAAACTGCGACATGGCGTGGCTGATGGCCGCGCGGCTGAAGGGCTGCGTGTCGACCAGCACCGGCAAATTGCGCGACACGTGCTCCAGGCTTTCGGTACCGCACAGGCCGCAGCCGGTGCGGCCGGTCATCGAGCGGCGGCGTTCTTTCAGTCGTGCGAAGGCGCCACTGGCCACGTGCAGATGCAAGGTGATGCCGAGGTCCGAGCGCTCTTCTTCCACGGCATAGAGCTCGTGCGGCGCGTCGAGGATGCCTTCGCTGAGGGAGAAGCCCAGCGCGAAGTCTTCCAGGTCCAGCGGCGTGGCCAGCATCACGGCGTGCGAGATGCCATTGAACTCCAGCGCCACGGGCACTTCGTCCGCGACCCAGTCCTGCACGTCGAAGCGGCGTCCTGCGCGCACGCCGCGCACCGGCAGCGAGCGCGCGCCTTCGCAGAAGCTGATGGCGTCGACGTCGTCGGGCGTTGATGTTTGCATGTCGATCAGCTCCTCACTTCGCCGGCACCGTCTCGTTGCGCGCATCCAGCAGTTCCTGCTGCACGCGGTTGAAGCGGCTGTATTCCTTTTGCCACGCCGAGGGCTGCATCACCGGCATCACCTGCACGGCCGTCACCTTGTATTCGGGGCAGTTGGTGGCCCAGTCGGAGTTGTCGGTGGTGATGACGTTGGCGCCCGACTCGGGGAAGTGGAAGGTGGTGTAGACCACGCCCGGCTGCATGCGTTCGGACACCGTGGCACGCAGCACCGTCTCTCCCGCGCGGCTCTGAATGCCGACCCAGTCGTCGTTCTTGATGCCGCGCTCTTCGGCGTCGTGCGGATGGATTTCGAGGCGGTCCTCGCTGTGCCATTCGTTGTTGGGCGTGCGGCGGGTTTGCGCGCCGACGTTGTACTGCGACAGGATGCGGCCCGTGGTCAGGATCAACGGGAATTTGCGCGTGACCTTCTCGTCCGTCGCCACATATTGCGTGATGACGAAGCGGCCCTTGCCGCGCACGAAGGCGTCGACGTGCATGGTCGGCGTGCCGTCGGGCGCGTCGTCGTTGCAGGGCCACTGGATGCTGCCGAGTTGCTCGATGCGCTTGTAACTCACGCCGTGGAAGCTGGGCGTCAGCGCGGCGATCTCGTCCATGATCTCTTCTGGGTTGGCGTAGTCCATCGGGTAGCCCAGCGCCTGCGCCAGCTTCACCGTGACTTCCCAGTCGGCATAGCCGGCCTTGGGCGGCATCACCTTGCGAACGCGCGAGATGCGGCGCTCGGCGTTGGTGAAGGTGCCGTCCTTTTCCAGGAACGAAGAGCCCGGCAGGAAGACATGCGCGTACTTCGCGGTTTCATTGAGGAACAGGTCCTGCACCACCACGCATTCCATCGCCATCATGGCTTCGGCCACGTGCTGCGTGTTCGGATCGGACTGCACGATGTCCTCGCCTTCGCAATACAGGCCCTTGAAGGTGCCCGAGGTCGCGGCGTCGAACATGTTGGGAATGCGCAGGCCCGGCTCGGGGCTGATCTCCACGTTCCATGCGGCTTCGAATGCCGAACGCGCCGTGGTGTCCGACACATGGCGGTAGCCCGGCAGTTCGTGCGGGAAGGAGCCCATGTCGCACGAGCCCTGCACGTTGTTCTGGCCGCGCAGCGGATTCACGCCCACGCCTTCGCGTCCCACGTTGCCCGTGGCCATCGCGAGGTTGGCAATGCCAAGCACGGTCGTCGAGCCCTGGCTGTGTTCGGTGACGCCCAGGCCGTAGTAGATGGCGCCGTTGCCGGCTGTGGCGTAAAGGCGTGCGGCGGCGCGCAGTTCTTCGGCCGGCACGCCGGTGGCGGCTTGCATCGCCTCGGGCGAATTCTCGGGCCGCGCAACGAACTCGCGCCATTCGCCGAAAGACTTGGCATCGCATCGCTCCGCCACGAATTCCTCGGCCACCAGGCCTTCAGTAACGATGACGTGCGCCATCGCGGTGACCAGCGCCACGTTGGTGCCCGGACGCAGTTGCAGGTGATGCTCGGCGCGCACGTGCGGCGACTTCACCATGTCGATGCGGCGCGGATCCACCACGATCAGCTTCGCACCTTCACGCAGGCGCTTCTTCATGCGCGAGGCGAACACCGGATGGCCATCGGTAGGGTTGGCGCCGATGACCATGATGACGTCGGCTTTCTCGACCGACTTGAAGGTCTGCGTGCCGGCCGATTCACCCAGCGTCTGCTTCAGGCCATAGCCGGTCGGCGAATGGCAAACGCGGGCGCAGGTGTCGACGTTGTTGTTGCCGAAGGCCGCGCGCACCAGCTTTTGCACGAGGTAGGTTTCCTCGTTCGTGCAGCGCGACGAGGTGATGCCGCCAATCGATTCCTTGCCGTACTTGCCCTGGATGCGGCGGAACTCCTTGGCCGCGTGGTTGAGCGCCGTTTCCCAGCTCACTTCCTGCCACGGGTCGGTGATCTTCGCGCGAATCATGGGTTTGAGCATGCGGTCCTGGTGCGTGGCGTAGCCCCAGGCGAAGCGGCCCTTGACGCAGGAATGGCCATCGTTGGCCTTGCCATCTTTCCACGGCACCATGCGCACGACTTCGTTGCCCTTCATCTCGGCCTTGAAGCCGCAACCGACGCCGCAATAGGCGCAGGTGGTGATGACGCTGTGCTCGGGCTGGCCGAGCCAGATGACGGACTTCTCTTGCAAGGTCGCGGTCGGGCAGGCTTCGACGCAGGCGCCGCAGCTCACGCATTCCGAATCCATGAAGGCTTCGTCCTGGCCCGGCGACACGCGCGAGTCGAAGCCGCGGCCGCTGATGGTCAGCGCGAAGGTGCCCTGCGTTTCCTCGCAGGCACGAACGCAGCGGTTGCAGACGATGCACTTCGACGGGTCGTAGCTGAAATACGGATTCGATTCGTCCTTCTTGCTGTTCAGGTGGTTGGCGCCGTCGAAGCCGTAGCGCACGTTGCGCAGGCCGGTGACGCCGGCCATGTCCTGCAGCTCGCAGTTGCCGTTGGCCGAGCAGGTCAGGCAATCGAGCGGATGGTCGGAGATGTAGAGCTCCATCACGCCCTTGCGCAGTTCCTGCAGCTTCGGCGTTTGCGTGCGCACCTTCATGCCGGCTTCGGCGGGCGTGGTGCACGATGCGGGGAAGCCCTTGCGGCCGTCGATCTCGACCAGGCACAGTCGGCAGGAGCCGAAGGGCTCGAGGCTGTCGGTGGCGCAGAGCTTGGGCACCTGGATGCCGGCATCGACGGCAGCGCGCATCAGCGAGGTGCCTGCCGGCACCGTGACCTGGTTGCCGTCGATTTCCAGCGTGACTTCCTGCGTCGACTCGCGCTTGGGGGTGCCGTAGTCGAGTTCCTTGAGGTGGTCGAGCATGTCTGATTCCTTTTGTTCTTTTCAGGCGGCCTGGCGGTCCGGGGTTTCGAGGCCGAAGTCTTCCGGGAAGTGGTTGAGCGCCGACAGCACCGGGAACGGCGTCATGCCGCCCATCGCGCACAGCGATCCATTGACCATCGTGTTGCACAGGTCGCGCAGCAAGATCACCTGCTGCGGCCGGTTCTGGTTGGCGCGGATCTTGTCGATCACTTCGACGCCGCGCGTGGAGCCGATGCGGCAAGGCGTGCACTTGCCGCAGGACTCGATGGCGCAGAACTCCATCGCATAGCGCGCCAGCTTCGACAGGTCGGCCGTGTCGTCGTGCGCCACGATGCCGCCGTGGCCCACCGTGCCGCCGAAGGCTGCGTAGGCTTCGTAGTCCAGCGGCACGTCCCACTGCGATTCCGGCACATAGGCGCCGAGCGGGCCACCGACTTGCACCGCCTTGATCGGCCTGCCCGAGGCCGAGCCGCCGCCATAGTCGAACAGCAGTTCGCGCATCGTGACGCCGAAGGCCCGTTCGACGAGCCCACCATGCTTGATGTTGCCCGCCAACTGGATCGGCAGCGTGCCACGCGAACGGCCCACGCCGAAGTCGCGATAAAACTGCGCGCCGCGCGCCAGGATCACCGGCACGCTCGCCAGCGTGATGACGTTGTTGATGAGCGTCGGCTTGCCGAACAGGCCCGTGATGGCCGGCAGCGGCGGCTTGGCGCGCACGATGCCGCGCTTGCCTTCGATGCTTTCCAGCAGCGCCGTTTCCTCGCCGCACACATAGGAACCGGCCCCCTTGCGCACTTCGAGCCGAAAGGTCTTGCCCGAGCCCAGGATGTCGACGCCCAGGAAGCCCGCAGCCTCGGCACGCGCAATCGCTTCGTTCATCGTCGCGATGGCGTGCGGGTATTCGGAGCGGATGTAGACGTAGCCCTGTGTGGCGTCCGTGGCGATGCCTGCGATGGTCATGCCTTCGATCAGCATGAAGGGGTCGCCCTCCATCGTCATGCGGTCGGAGAAGGTGCCGGAGTCGCCTTCGTCGGCGTTGCAGACCACGTACTTCTGCGCGGCCTGCGCGCCCAGCACGGTCTTCCACTTGATGCCGGCCGGAAAGGCCGCGCCGCCGCGTCCGCGCAGGCCCGAGTCGAGCACTTGTTGCACGATGTCCGCCGATGGCATGGCGAGGGCCTGGCGAAGGCCGGCAAAGCCTTCGTGGGCCTGGTAGTCGGCGAGCGATAGCGGATCGGTGATGCCCATGCGCGCAAATGCGAGGCGCTCCTGCTTCTTCAGGTAAGGAATCTCTTCCGTCAGGCCGAGGTTCAGTGCGTGCGCACCACCTTCAGCCAGACCCGCATCCAACAGGCCGGCGACGTCACCCACCGTCACCGGGCCGTAGGCAATGCGCCCTGCGGGTGTTTCCACTTCCACGAGTGGTTCGAGCCAGAACATGCCGCGCGATCCATTGCGAATCAGTTGCACGTCCAGCCCGCGTGCAGCGGCCTCTTCGGCAATGCGACGCGCCACACGGTCGGCACCCACGGCCAGCGCCGCGGAGTCGCGGGGAACAAAAATCCTGACGCTCATTCCGCGGCCCTCGTTTCCTGAATCAGGGCGTCGAAGGCCTTCGGTGTGACGCGCCCATGCAGTTCGTCATCCACCATCATGGCCGGCGACGAGGCGCACAGTCCGAGGCAAAACGTGGGCTCCAGCGTGAAGGCGCCATCCTTCGAAGTGCCATGCTGTTTGCAGCCCAGCCGCAGTTCCGCATGTGCCATCAGGGCATCGGCGCCCATCGACTGGCAGGCCTCTGCGCGACAGATCTGAACCACGTGGCGCGCCGCAGGTTCGGCGCGAAAATGGTGGTAGTAGGTGACGACGCCGTGGACTTCAGCGCGCGAGAGGTTCAGCGCATCGGCAATGTCGGGCACCACCTGCGAGGGCACATAGCCCAGCGCGTCTTGCACGTCGTGCAGGATGGGGAGCAGCGCACCTGGCATGTGGGCACGTCGCGCGAGCACGTCGCGAACAATGTCGGGCGTGTGGGGCGGTAGCGCCTGCGTGCGGTCCTGAACGACTGACATCCGGGTCTCCTTGTTTTGTCGAACACTTCATCGGGTTCGGCGAAGTGTCAGCAACAGGAGACAGGCGGTCCAATTTATTCGGGGAATCGGTCGATGCGTTTTGCGAATCAGGGTTTGCCCATGGGCTTCATGGACCTGGGAGACCTCAGCGCTTGAGCGCGCCGGCGTGCTGCGCCACCTCGTTCAGCCACTCCGGCTGGGCGGCAAAGGCCAGGGCCGCTTCCAGCGTGCGCGACGGGCGGTTGGTGTCGTGCACCATGAACGCGATCGGCACTTCCACCTGCGGACTCACGAGCGGCAAGGCCTCGATGTCGTGGTAGCCCTGCACGTCGTCCACCAGCGCGCCCGGCATGATGCTGCACACGTTCCCTGCGCGAACGCTCAGCGCCAGCGTCGAGATCGAATTGGTTTCGATGACCGGCTTGGGATGCGCGCCGGCCTCGGCAAATGCGCGGTCGATGATCGTGCGGTTGTGCATTTCGGCGCTGAGCAGGCACAGCGGCAGCTGCGCGGCGTCGCTCCAGGAGATGGCGGGGCCGATCTGCAAGCCTTCTGCGCCCGCGGCCGATGCTTTTCGCAAGAGAAAGTAGTGCTCGGCGTACTGCGGAATGACGCGAACGGACGATGGGCTGTTGTCCATGCGCTCCGTGTAGCCCAGGCCCATGTCGAGCGCGAGGCTCTCCAGGCCGGTTTCGAGTTCCACCGAACTGAGCGATCGCAAGGTCGGCGTGATGCCCGGAAAGCGTGCCTGCAGCATGGCGACGAAACGCGCCGCAATCGGCATGGCGGTGGGCACGGCGCCGATCATCAGGTTGCCCGCCGGTGCATCGGCGGCGCTGCGCAGGTCCTGCTGCAGCAGTTCGTACTCGCGAAGAATCTTGCGGCCGCTCGCCAGGATGCGCTCGCCCTCCTCGGTGAAGCCGGCGAAGTTCCGGCCGCGCTTGACGATGGTGGTTCCGAAGCTCACTTCCAGCGCGCGGATGGCATTGGACAGGGCCGGCTGCGTCACGCTGGAGGCGAGCGCGGCGCGGCCGAAGTGCTTGTGGTCGTCCAGGGCGACGAGGTACTTGAGCGAGACGAAGAGGTTCATGAATCGTGGGTATCGGCGACGCAGCATTGCCGCCATCCGGCGGTGCTGCAATTTACCCGGGAACGGGCCGATGCCCTGCGTTCGCCTTGCGCGAACGTCGAACTGGAATCAGTTTCTCGTGAAAAGCCGGCCCAGCACCGAGCGCTGCTTCTGCGCCTCGGCTGTTGCCAGCTTTCTCTCGCGATAGGCTGCCCGTTCGCGCTCGAGCACCGCCGCGAGGGCCTCGACGTTGGCCCGGTTGTATTGCCAGATGCCACTCACCACGAAGTGCCCGGCGTGTTCGGCATGCGGCTTGGGCGTGACACGGATGCCGTCCGCGCCGATGCTGCGCAGCATGTCGGAGCGAAAGCTCGCGAGTTTGTTCCCCCGCGTCTCGAAGCCTTCGATCTCACGGCTCAACACGATGCCGATGGCATGCACGGACGGAAAGCGCTCGGAAATGAAGGTCACGATCTCGGCCGTCACCAGTGTCGCAATGCCCTTCGAGCGGAAGTCCGGCAGGCTGGCGGTCAGGAAATCTTCGAGCCGCACTTCGTTGCCGTTGGCGCTCACACTCACTGACAGCAGCGTGCCCACGTGCTCGTTCCCGTCGTACACGTCGATCGGCTCGCCGAGCACATACGGCCGTTTGTTGGGGCCGGTGATGCGAAGACTTCGGAATGTCATGCGTTCAAATCCCTTTGGGCAAATCAAGTCTATAGGCCGTCCAAGTCTTGCGAATGGCAAGGGGCTTGTCACTTGACCAAATAGGTACGGTTCATCCGGTGTGGTGCAACCTTCGGAGTACATCGAAGGTTTGCATCACGCCACACCAGTGTGTCGAACGCGGGCAAACCATGAGCGGCGCGCCCTCTCATCGAGCGTCCCCGCGCCGACAATGCCGGCCATGCGACCCGGTCAGATCATTGTTCTTGCGACACCCGTTTTCTTCCTGCTGATAGGCATCGAGTTTCTCGTTGGCCGCCTGCGCGCCCAACGCGGAACGGGGCAGGACACCTATCGCTTGGCCGACACGCTCAACAGCATCGGCCTGGGCATGCTGAGCCAGATCAGCGCCGTGCTGACGGGGCTGGTGCGCATCGGCATCTACACGGCGTGCTGGTCGGCCTTTGCGCTCATTCGCGACACCGACTTCTGGACGCAGTGGTATGGCTGGCTGCTGGCGCTGGTGTTCTACGACTTCTGCTACTACTGGCTGCATCGCCTGGGCCACGAATGCGCGGTGCTGTGGGCGGCGCATGTGGTGCATCACCAGAGCCAGCACTACAACCTGTCGACGGCCCTGCGCCAGACCTCCAGCGGCGTGCTATTCGACTGGGTCTTCTACCTGCCGATGGCGCTGGCGGGCGTGCCGCCGCTGGTCTTCGTGGTGGTGGGGCTCATCGACCTGCTCTACCAGTTCTGGGTGCACACCGAGCAGGTGGGCAAGCTGGGCTGGTTCGACCGCTGGTTCTGCTCGCCCTCCAACCATCGCGTTCATCACGCGGTGAACGATCAGTACGTGGACCGCAACTACGGCGGCGTGCTGATCATCTGGGACCGCCTTTTCGGCAGCTTCAAGGAAGAAGGCGAGCGCTGCGTGTACGGCACGCGCACGGCACTCAACAGTTGGGACCCGCTGTGGGCCAACGCCGAGGTGTACTGGGCATTGGCGCGAGATTCGTGGCGCACCCGCCGCTGGGGCGACAAGCTGCGCGTGTGGCTCAAGCCACCGGGCTGGCGGCCAGCCGACGTGGCGCAAAGCGATCCGAAGCCGGCCTTCGACATCTCGCAGGTGCGACGCTATGAGCCGGAAGCGTCCAACGGAGTCCAGGCCTTTGCGGCAGCGCAGTTCGTGGCCTTGCTGGGCGGCGCCACGGCCTATCTCTGGTTTGCGGAAACACTGCCGCTGGCGACTTCACTGGTGTGGCTCAGCGCATTGACGATCGGCCTGTGGGCCACGGGCGCCGTGTTGCAGGGCCGGCTGTCGGTGGCCGACGTGCTGTTCATCGATACGGCTGCCCTGGCTGCGGCCACGGGGGCTCTTGATATTCGCAGTCTTCACCTGCTGTTCAAGCCGCTGACCCTGGTCATCGGCATTGGCATCGCAGCGGCGCGCATGCGGCAAGCGGATGCGTCGGGCCGATTCGGACTGCTGCTCGTGGCGGGCTTGGTGGCCTCGCTCGCGGGCGACGTGTTCCTGATGTGGCCGCAATTCTTCGTGCCCGGTCTCGTGTGCTTCCTGTGCGCCCACTTGGCCTACATCGCGCTGTTCTCGATGGGCGTGGGTTTGTTCCCGCGCCGCAAGGCACTCGCGGCGACGCTGGCGGTGGGCGTGGCCATGTACGCCGTGCTGTGGTGGGGCGGCCTTCCCATCGGGCTGCGCGCGCCCGTGGGACTCTATGTCGTGGTGATCGCCTGCATGGCGGGGCAAGCCATTGGCCGGGCGAGCGTGCTGGGCGATCCGGGGGCGCGCGCCGTGGCGCTGGGCGCGTGCTTCTTCATGGTCAGCGACACGCTGCTGGCCATCAACCGCTTCGTGACGCCGCTACCGCTGGCGTCGCTGTGGGTGCTGGCGACGTACTACGCGGCGCAGTGGCTGATCCTGCGCAACAGCAAGCGAACATCGCCCGCCCACGCGCAAGACGCGAATCAGTTGCCGAACATGTCCCCGTCGCGCTGAGGCGCCGCCACGCCGAGGTGCCGGTAAGCCGCCAGCGTGGCGATGCGTCCGCGCGGCGTGCGCTGCAGATAGCCCTGCTGGATGAGGTAGGGCTCGATCACGTCCTCGATGGTGCCGGACTCCTCGCCGATGCTGGCGGCGATGTTGTCCAGGCCGACCGGCCCGCCGTCGAAGCGATGGATGACGGCCTCGAGCACCTTGCGGTCCATCAGGTCGAATCCTTGGGGATCGACGTCGAGCATGAGCAGCGCCTTGTGCGCGATCTCCTCGGTGATGCGGCCCGTGCCCTTGACCTCGGCGTAGTCGCGCACGCGGCGCAGCAGCCGGTTGGCGATGCGCGGCGTGCCGCGTGAGCGGCGGGCGATCTCGAAGCCTCCCGCCTCGTCCGTTGGCACGTTCAGCAGGCCGGCGCTGCGGCGAACGATGCGTGCGAGTTCCTCGGCCGTGTAGAACTCCAGCCGCGCCACGATGCCGAAGCGATCGCGCAGGGGATTGGTCAACATGCCGGCGCGCGTGGTGGCGCCCACCAGCGTGAAGGGCTGCAGGTCGAGCTTGATGCTCCGCGCGGCCGGGCCCTCGCCGATCATGATGTCGATCTGGTAGTCCTCCAGCGCGGGGTAGAGGATTTCTTCCACCACCGGGCTCAGCCGGTGGATCTCGTCGATGAAGAGCACGTCGTTCTTCTCGAGATTGGTGAGCAGCGCGGCCAGGTCCTTGGGTTTTTCCAGCACCGGCCCGCTGGTCTGGCGCAGGTTGACGCCCAGC
Organism: Variovorax brevis; assembly: GCF_030317105.1. Taxonomy (GTDB): domain Bacteria; phylum Pseudomonadota; class Gammaproteobacteria; order Burkholderiales; family Burkholderiaceae_C; genus Variovorax; species Variovorax brevis. The sequence continues at coordinate 105,448 of NZ_JASZYG010000007.1, read as the reverse complement.
TCCGCCGCGATGATATGCGACAGCGTGGTCTTGCCCAGGCCCGGTGGCCCGAAGAGCAGCACGTGGTCCAGCGCCTCTTCGCGCTTGCGCGCCGCGCCGATGAAGATTTCCAGCTGCTCGCGCACCTTGGCTTGGCCGACGTATTCGTCGAGCAGCTTGGGGCGCAACGCGCGTTCGATGGCCTCCTCGTTGGGCGATGCCGGCGCCGCCGATACCACACGGGACGGAGCAGGAGCGAAATCGTCGGTCTGGATGCTCATCGGAAGTTGTTTATTTGCTTGTCAAGTTTAGTCGTTGCGCGTTGGCAAAAGGCCAGCCTGACGGCGCGCGTCATGTGGCTGTCATCGAGCCGTAGCGGCCTGCAAAGGGCAAGGACTTATTTCGCCAGCGCACGCAGCGCCAGCTTGATGCCTTCGCCCACCGCCACATCGCCCGGCAGCACCTTCACGGCGGCGGCCGCTTCCTTGTCGCTGTAACCCAGGGCGACCAGCGCCTGCAGGATGTCGGCCTGCGCGTCGGACACCGGATGCCTGGGCACGCCGATATCGGCGCCCAGCTTGCCCTTGAGTTCCAGCAACAGGCGCTCGGCCGTCTTCTTGCCGATGCCGGGAATCTTCACCAGCCGGCCGGCCTCCTGCAACGTGATGGCCTGCGCCAGTTCCGCCACGCTCATGCCCGACAGCACGCCCAGCGCTGTGCGCGGCCCCACGCCGGAAATCTTGATGAGCTGCCGAAAAACGTCGCGCTCCGAGTGCGTTGCGAAGCCGAAGAGAATCTGCGCGTCCTCGCGCACGATGAAGTGCGTCAGCAGCGAAACACGCTCGCCCGCACCGGGGAGGTTGTAGAAGGTGCTCATCGGCACGTCGACCTCGTAACCGACCCCGTTGCAGTCCACCACCACCTGCGGTGGGTTGCGTTCGGCCAGGGTGCCGGTCAATTTGCCTATCATGGGTGCCCTTTTTCTCGACTGATTGAATCGCGTGATTCTGCGACACACCTTCGCCCCACCCAACAATGTGCGCCTGGGCCACCTGTGCGGACCGCTCGACGCGCACCTGCGCCGCATCGAGGAGGCGCTGGGTGTCAAGATCGCGCACCGCCACGAGCAGTTCAAGGTCGACGGCCCCAAGGCCAACGCCGAACGCGCGATGGAAGTGCTGCAAGCGCTCTATGAAATCGCCAAGCGCCCGATCGACGCCGCCATGGTGCAGCTGACGCTCGCCAGCGAAGGCGCGCTGGCCGAGGCGGAAGACGGCGCCATCACGCTGGCGACCCGGCGCACCGACCTGAAAGCGCGCACGCCCAACCAGAGCGTGTACCTCGACAACATCGCCCACCACGACATCACCTTCGGCATCGGACCAGCCGGCACGGGCAAGACCTACCTGGCGGTGGCCTGCGCAGTGGACGCCCTGGAACGCAGCGCGGTGCAGCGCATCGTGCTGACGCGCCCTGCCGTGGAGGCAGGCGAGCGGCTGGGCTTCCTGCCGGGCGACCTCACGCAGAAGGTCGATCCTTACCTGCGGCCGCTCTACGACGCCTTGTACGAACTCATGGGCTTCGACCGCGTCGTCAAGGCTTTCGAGCGCAACGCGCTGGAGATCGCGCCGCTGGCTTTCATGCGCGGGCGCACGCTCAACAACGCCTTCGTCATCCTCGACGAAGCGCAGAACACCACGCCGGAGCAGATGAAGATGTTCCTCACCCGCATCGGCTTCGGCGCCAAGGCCGTGGTCACCGGCGACGTGAGCCAGATCGACCTGCCCAAGACGCAGCTCAGCGGACTGGTCGATGCCGAGCGCATCTTGCGGCGCGTCAAGGGCATCGCGGTGACGCACTTCAACAGCGGCGACGTGGTGCGGCATCCGCTCGTGGCGCGCATCGTCGACGCCTACGACGGCGCACGCAAGCGCAGTGACGCGCGCACCACCAAGGCCTGAACCCGCCATGGCTCTTCCAGACCTGTCCCTTTCATTGCAGTTCGGCCGCTTCGACGGCGTGGCGCGCCACCGCACTGCCCTGCCGCGACACAGCGTCAAGCGCTGGGTTCGCCACGCGCTTGCGCTCGATGGCGAGATCACCGTGCGCATCGTCGACGCCGAAGAAGGCCAGCGCCTGAACCGCGAGTTTCGCGGCAAGGACTACGCCACGAACGTGCTGACCTTCGACTACGCGCAAAGTCCGATGGTGATGGCCGACCTGGTCTTGTGCGCGCCGGTGGTGGCGCGCGAAGCCAAAGAGCAGAAGAAGACCCTGGCCGCGCACTACGCGCACCTGCTGGTGCACGGCACCTTGCACGCGCAAGGATGGGATCACGAGACCAGCGAAGCGGACGCCGAGGAAATGGAAGCGCGCGAGATCGAGATCCTCGCGGGGCTCGGCATCCGCAACCCCTACTGAGCGGTGCGCGCGATTCAGCTCATCTGGATCGGGATCGTCACAGGCCCGTCGTTGACGAGGTGGACCTGCATGTCCGCGGCGAAGACGCCTGCTTCGACCACCGGATGCGCCGCACGCGCTTGTGCAACGAAGTAGTCGTACAGCCTGCGGCCTTCGTCGGGCGCGGCGGCGCCCGTGAAGCTCGGCCGGTTGCCGCCACTCACGTCCGCCGCCAGCGTGAACTGGCTGACCACCAGCAGGCCGCCCGCGATGTCCTGCACGCTGCGGTTCATCTTGCCCGCGTCATCCGAAAAGATGCGCAGCTTCAGCAACTTGGCAAGCACGCGCTCGGCCATGGCGTCGGTATCGCCGCGTTCGGCACACAGCAGCACCAGCAGGCCGGCGCCGATCGCGCCCACGGTCTCACCTTCGATTTCCACATGCGCCCGGCGGACGCGCTGCACCACTGCTTTCATGCTTCATGTTCCTGCAATTGCACTGCCCGCGCCTCCATGCCCAGCGGCAGCAACTGGATCGTCACACGCAGGCCGGGCACCGCGTCCATCAGCGCCAGTTCGACGGCGTCGCGCAGATCGGCAGCGCGCTCGAGTGTCCACTCGCCGGGCACATGCATGTGCAAGTCGGCGAACAGACGCTGGCCCGCGCGACGCGTGACGATGTCGTCAAAGCGCAGCCTGGTGCCATCGGGCAAGGACGCAGAAAAGCGGTCCAGCGTCATCTGCAAGGCCTGCAGCGATTGCGGCTCGAGCGCCTCGTCCATCAAGCCCTGCGATGACCGCCACACCAGGCGCCCACCCTCGCGCATGATGTTCAGGCCCACCGCCATCGCGATCAGCGGATCGAGCCACAGCCAGCCGGTGAGCGCAACCAGCACGACACCCACCACGACGCCCGCCGAAGTCCACACGTCCGCGAGCAGGTGACGACCGTCCGCCTCCAATGCAATCGACCGATGCGCGCGGGACGCCTTGAACATCAGCCAGGCCAGCGCGCCATTGAAGCCCGAACTCACGATGGACAAGAGCAGGCCCCAGCCTAGCTGCTCCAAAGGCTGCGGCGACAAGAGCCGCAGCACGGCGAACCAGATGATGGCGATCGCCGCGCCGATGATCAGGATGCCTTCGAACCCTGACGAGAAGTACTCCGCCTTGTGATGGCCGTAGGGATGGTCTGCATCGGCAGGGCGCGCGGCGATCGTCACCATCGCGAGCGCGAAGCTCGCGCTCGCGAGATTGACAAAGGATTCCATTGCATCCGAGATCAAACCCATCGAGTTCGTCAGGTAGCCCGCGAGGCTCTTGAGCACGATGGTCGCAATCGCCACCGCGATCGAAAGTCGTAGCAATGCTTGCGGACTCGCGTATGGAATCTTGTATGGCGCGGATTCAAATGTCACAGAAAAGACCCACCTGGGAAATAGCCATTTCCGAATTATCCAAGGACGTTCAAAGAGGCCGATTGCCTTACCATTGATCCCGGCTGAGCGAGCCAAGGAGGAATCTTGAAACTGAACAAAAATACATTGATTGGGTTCGCGGGTGCATTGCTGATCAGCGCTCCTGCGCTTGCACAGGCCCCCGCCGAGCCCACGGCTGCAGCAGCGGCGGCTGCAGCGCCCACCCCCATTGCACATGCCGGTTTCATCAAGTCCGTACAGGGCAAGGTGCAACTGTTGAGCCCTTCCGGCGAGGCGCGCTATGCGAAGGCCGGCGACCCTGTCGCGCCCATCGACCGCGTCGTGACGGATGCCGACAGCGGCGCCAGCGTCGTGCTGCGCGATGGAACGACGATGGTCGTTGGCCCGTCGTCGCAACTGGACTTGAAGGAGTTTCACTTCGACTCCAGGACGCAGGATGGCGGCCTCTTCGTGGCGTTGCTGCGGGGTTCGATGCGCATGATCACGGGCCTCATCGGCAAGACGCATCCGGACGCGATCCGCGTTGATACGCAGACTGCAACCATCGGAATTCGTGGAACCGACTTCATCGTCACGGCGGACGACAAGCTGTGATGACCCATCGTTTGCTCATTGCCTGCGCCACGTTGGTCGCAGCGCTGCTGGCCGGTTGTTCGTCGCCCGGAACGCGTGTCGTGCTGTTGCCGCAGCCTGATGGATCGCCGTCGGCCGTCGTCGTGCGGACCAAGGGCGGAGAACAACTGATTTCTCAGCCCTACCAGCGTGCAACGGCGCTGGTCAACAAGACTGCGAACGCGCCCACCGTCGACAGTGTGGACGCTGCCAAGGTTCGTACCGACAACAAGGAGCTCTTCGACTTGGCCCCGCCCAAGGCGCAGAGCTTCGACCTGTACTTCGACGCCGGCGGCACGACGCTCACCAGCGACTCGCAGCGCGCACTCGACAACGTGCTCTCGACCGCTGTCTCCCGCACGGGTGCCGACATCACGGTCACGGGTCACACCGACACCACGGGCACCGCCGACCAGAACGACGCGCTGTCTTTGCGGCGTGCACAACAGATCCGGTTGCTGCTGGTCAACCGCGGGTTTCCAGCACAGCGGGTCGAGGCCATTGGCCGCGGCCAGCGTGAGCTGGCCGTTCCCACCGGCCCCGACGTGGACGAACCGCGCAACCGGCGCGTCGTGATCGTCGTTCGTTGAGAAGAACCTGAAAGCCCCGACGCCCGGGGCTTGAGGGATCAGGCGCCGAGCGTGACGCGGGCAAACTTTCGCTTGCCGACCTGCACGACATAGGTGCCAGGTGGCAGCTTGAGCCCCTTGTCCGAGATCACGCCCGAATCGACGCGGACACCGCCGCCGTCGATCAGCCGGTTGCCTTCCGAAGTGGAGGGCGCAAGTCCCGCCTGCTTCAGCAACTGGGCGATGCCCAGCGGAGCGCCGCCGAGTGCCACCTCAGGAATTTCATCGGGCACGCCGCCCTTGCTGCGATTGATGAAGTCCTGCTCGGCCGCATCCGCCGCCTGCGCGCTGTGAAAGCGAGCCGTGATTTCCTTGGCCAAGGCCACCTTCGCGTCCTTGGGGTTGCGTCCGCCGTCCACTTCCGCCTTCAGCGCGGCAATTTCGGCGACCGACCTGAAGCTGAGCAAGGTGTACCAGCGCCACATCAGCGTGTCGGAAATCGAGAGCACCTTGGCAAACATGCTGTTCGGCTCTTCGCTGATGCCGATGTAGTTGTTCTTGCTCTTGGACATCTTCTCGACGCCATCGAGCCCTTCCAGCAGGGGCATAGTGAGTATGCACTGCGGCTCTTGGCCATACTCTTGCTGGAGATGGCGGCCGACAAGCAGATTGAATTTCTGGTCGGTGCCGCCAAGTTCCAGGTCCGACTTGAGCGCCACCGAGTCGTAGCCCTGCATCAGCGGGTAAAGGAACTCATGCACGGAAATCGACTGTCCGGCCTTGAAGCGCTTGCTGAAATCGTCGCGCTCCATCATCCGGGCGACGGTGTACTTGGCCGCCAGCTGGATCATGCCGCGCGCACCCAGCGGATCGCTCCACTCGGAGTTGTAGCGAATCTCGGTTTTCGACGGGTCCAGCACCAGGCTGGCCTGTCGATAGTAGGTCTGGGCGTTGGCTTCGATCTGCTCGCGGGTGAGCGGTGGCCGGGTGGAATTTCGCCCGGACGGATCTCCGATGGTTGTCGTGAAGTCGCCAATCAGGAAGATGACCGTGTGCCCGAGGTCCTGCAGTTGGCGCATCTTGTTGAGCACCACCGTGTGACCGACGTGGATGTCCGGCGCGGTAGGGTCCAGCCCGAGCTTGATGCGAAGCGGCTGCCCCGTGGCTTCCGAGCGCTGGAGCTTGCGAACCCACTCGTCTTGCGGCAAAAGCTCGTCAGTCCCGCGCAACGTTACTTCGAGCGCCTGTCCTACCCCGTCGGAAATGGCTTTTGCGCTAGCTGAATCGGCTTTCATTTGACCTTTACCAGACGTTTTGTCTAATTTCACTTACAGCCAAAGCTATACTTGGCCTCTCTTTTCGAGCGCTGGATTCTAAGCGGCGCTCCTTCTCACGCCGTGCTGGGGGCCGTTGTTTCCGGGTCCATTGCCTCACGGGTTTGCCAAACCGAATCTGGATTTTCTAGTTTGATCAACGGTATTCTCGCTGCCGAAGAGTTGCTCGCTGCCCGCTTCGCCCACGCGGTCAAGACCTACCCGCGTCACATCACCGCTGCCATTGGCGCGCTTTTGCTTTGCGCCGGTGGTGGCGCATTTGCTGTGGCGTCGCTGGGTCCCGCCACCGCCGATGTGCCTGTGCGTCGCGTTCTCGAATCCGTGCCCACGTTGCCGATCGCCGCACAAACGGATGCGCTCGATTCCTTCAACTTCACACTCTTTCGCAGTGAAGTCACGCGTTCCAGCGACACGGCTGAAGCCCTGCTGAAGCGCTTGGGCATCTCCGATGCGCAGGCCGTGGCCTTCCTGCGCTCCAACGCGCAGGCGCGCACGGGCATCCTGAGCCGCGCCGGACGCACGGTCACGGCGGAGGCCACCCAGGACAGCAAGCTCCAACGCATCAGCGCCCGCTGGATTCCCGACGGCAACGGCGGATTCCAGCGCATTGTCATGGAGCGCAAGAATGGCGCTTTCGCCGTTCGCACCGAGGTCGATGCGCTGACGAGTTCTTCGCGCCTGGCCAGCGGCGTGGTCCGCGGCTCGTTCTTCGCGGCGGTCGACGACGCCGGCATTCCGGACGCCGTGGCAAGCCAGTTGGCCGACGTTTTCTCGGACGGCGTCGATTTCCGCAAGCTGGGCAAGGGCGACCGCTTCGCCGTCGTCTACGAGACCTTCGAAGCTGAAGGCCAGACGCTGCGCACCGGGCGCGTGCTGTCGGCCGAAATCGAGAGCGGTGGCCGGGTGGCGCGCGCGGTGTGGTTCCAGGAGCCGGGCCGCAAGGGCGGCTACTTCCGCCCCAATGGCGAGAGCCTGCGCCGCGCCTACCTGAGCTCGCCCGTCGAGTTCTCGCGAATTTCCAGCGGTTTCGAGATGCGTACGCATCCCATCTTCAACACCTGGCGCCAGCACAACGGCGTCGATTTCGCGGCACCCAGCGGAACGCCCGTTCGCAGCGTGGGCGATGGCGTCGTCGAATTCGCAGGCCAGCAAAGCGGTTACGGCAACATCGTGATCATCAAGCACGCCAACAACCAGAGCACCGTCTATGCGCATTTGAGCAGCATCGACGTCAAGCTGGGCCAAAGCGTGACGCAGAGCCAGTTCATCGGCGCCGTGGGCTCCACGGGCTGGGCGACGGGCCCGCACCTGCATTTCGAATTCCGGGTCAACGGCGAATACCAGGACCCGTCGTTGATTGCCCAGCAGGATGGCGCGACAACCATCAGCGCCTCGGCCCGACCAGCGTTTGAAGTGATTGCGCGCAACGCGCAGTCCGAACTGGCGGCGGCCTTCTCGGTCACCCAGGCCCAGGCCGAATAAGCGCCTGGCGCGATCTCCAGCGCAGTTTGACGCACCCGACATGGCTGAGCTCTACGTCGGCTTGATGTCTGGCACCTCGCTCGACGGTGTCGACGGGGTACTGGCGGATTTCTCCGATTCGGGCATTGCCGTGCTGGGCCATGCAAGTGCGCCCTTTTCGGCCGGCTTGCGCGCCGAACTGCTGGCGTTGAATTCACCGGGCGGCGTCGACGAACTGCACCGCGCAGCTTTGGCGGGCAACGCGCTTGCGCGGGTGTATGCCGAGGTCACTCACCAGTTGCTCGCGCATGCGAAGGCAGCGCCCCAGTCCGTCATCGCGATCGGCGCACATGGCCAGACGGTGCGCCATCGGCCGCTGGAAATGGACGACGTCGGGTACACGCTGCAAATCAACAATCCCGCCTTGCTGGCCGAATTGACGGGCATTGACGTGGTCGCGGACTTTCGGAGCCGCGATCTCGCCGCGGGTGGTCAAGGTGCGCCGCTGGTGCCGGCCTTTCACCGCGCCGTGTTTTCCCGTCCGGACCAAGCGGTTGCCGTCCTCAACATTGGCGGCATTTCGAATCTGAGCCTGCTGCCGCCGGGTTCCGCGCAAGGCGCATCGACTGTCCTGGGCTTCGATTGCGGCCCGGGCAACGCGCTCATGGACCATTGGTGCCAGAGCCATCTGGGCCAGCCTTACGACGCGGCAGGTCGGTGGGCCGCGAGCGGCAAGGTGATGCCGGAGTTGCTGGCGCGCCTGCTGAGCGAACCCTTCTTTGCCAAATCCCCCCCCAAGAGCACCGGACGGGACTTGTTCAACCCCACCTGGCTCGCGTCGCGTCTGGGATCGTCGTACGGCGCGCCGGCGGACGTGCAGGCGACGCTGGCTGAACTGACGGCCACCACCTGCGCGTCGAGCCTGACGCGCCACGCGCCGGCGAGCAGCCAACTGATCGTCTGCGGAGGTGGCGCCATGAACGACCACCTCATGGCGCGCCTGCGGGCGTTGCTGCCGTCGGTCAAGGTCGAGTCGTCTGCCCTGAGCGGCCTGCCGCCGCAGGAAGTCGAAGCGGCCGCCTTTGCGTGGCTCGCCCAAGCGACCGTCAACCGCAAGCCGGGCAACCTTGCCAGCGTCACGGGCGCGCGTGGCGAACGCGTGCTCGGCGGCCTTTACCGCGCCTGAACAGCAAGGCACCGGCAGGCATCTCAGCCCTGCCCGGACACCTCTGGCGGCTCAGGCTGCACCGCCCGCGCCTCGGCCGGCAGATGCCAGAAGATGAGCGCTGACGCCACGGTGACGAAGCCCATCGTCGCAAAGGTTGCCTGAAACGCGCGCAAGGTGTCTGGCGCCGCCGGTCCGAACACCCCCGTGTACCCCGACAGGACCGAACTCGCCGCCGCCACGCCGAGGCTCATGGCCAGCATCTGCACCATCGAGAAGAGGCTGTTGCCGCTGCTGGCCATGCCGGCATCCAGATCGCGCAGGGTGACGGTGTTCATGGCCGTGAACTGAAGCGAATTCACGGCGCCGAAGCACATGAGCTGGACCACCTGCAGGGCCACCGGCTGGCCCGGACTGGAAAGCGCCAGGCTTGCCATCGTCAAGCCCACCAGCACGGTGTTGACGACCAGCACGCGCCGATAGCCCCATCGCAGGATGAGCGGCGTCGCAAAGCGCTTCATGGCCATGCCCGCGAGCGCAATGGGCAACATCATCATGCCCGCACGCAGTGGCGAATATCCCATCGAGACCTGCAGCAGGAGCGGCACCAGGAAGGGCATGCAGCCACTGCCAAGGCGCGAGAACAGGTTGCCGAGCAAGCCGACATTGAACGTCGGTGCGGAAAACAGCGCAGGCGTGAACAGTGGCTCGCGCGTGCGCCCCGCATGCAGCCAATACGCCGTGAGGCTGGCAAAGCCGAAAACGAGGAGGACCAGGACGCTCACCTGGCGCAAACCAAGCTCGGAGACGCCGTCCAGCGCCAATGAAATGGCCACCATGCCGAAAGCGAGCATGGCGTAGCCAAGCCCATCGAAGCGGCTGCGCACGGGGCTTCGCAAGTCCGGCATGAAGCGCAGGGTCGCCAGGCAGCCGAGCAGCCCGACCGGTACATTGATCAGGAAGATCCAGTGCCACGACGCGTATTGCACAAGCCAGCCACCCAGCGTCGGCCCGAGCAGCGGCCCGATGAGCCCCGGAATCGCGACGAAGCTCATGGCCGGCAGAAACTCGTCGCGCGGCACGGAACGCAGCAGCGCCAGCCGACCCACGGGCAAGAGCATGGCGCCGCCGAGGCCCTGAAGGATGCGCGCCGCCACCAGCTGCCCCAGCCCCCGCGACGCGGCACAAAGGACCGACCCGATCACGAACAGCACGATGGCGCCAAAGAACACGCGCCGGGTCCCGAAACGATCGGCAATCCAGCCTGACGCAGGAATCAGCATCGCCATCGTGAGCGCATAAGCCACGATGACGGATTGCATGCGCAACGGGCTTTCGCCCAGGCTGGCGGCCATCGCCGGCAGCGCGGTGTTGATGATGGTGCCGTCCAGCGTCTGCATGAAGAAGCCGACGGCAACAAGCCACAACAGGCTCTTTTGGGTCTTGACGGTGCCCTCGGCCATCTCAGTGCCGCCCCACCGTCAGAGCAGGCAGCAAAAAGCCGCCCGGAGGCGGCTTTGGCAGGAAACGGGTGGAAAACAAGCTCAGGCGGAGAAGCTCGAGCCGCAGCCACAGGTGCTGGTCGCATTCGGATTCTTGATCACGAACTGTGCGCCTTGCAGGTCTTCCTTGTAGTCGATCTCGGCGCCGACCAAATACTGGTAGCTCATGGCATCGATCAACAGCGACACGCCGTTCTTGGTCATGGTCGTGTCGTCTTCGTTGGTGATTTCATCGAAGGTGAAACCGTACTGGAAGCCCGAGCACCCGCCGCCTTGCACGAACACGCGCAGCTTCAGGTCGGGGTTGCCTTCTTCGGCGATCAGGTCTGCCACCTTGGCAGCAGCGCTGTCGGTGAAGAGGATCGGTTCGGGCATCTGGGTCTGGATATTTTCGGCAACAGCACTCATGCGAGGGACTCCTGTGAGGGGGCCAATCCGCTGGAAACGTTCGGCCAATGAACAGATGCTACTCCAACCATAAAAAAACCGCCCGAAGGCGGTCTTTTGCTGGCAGCAGCGAAGCTTAACGCTTCGAGAACTGCTTGCGACGGCGTGCGGAGTGCAAGCCGACCTTCTTACGCTCGACTTCGCGGGCGTCGCGGGTGACGAAGCCAGCCTGGCTCAGCACCGGCTTGAGGGCCGCGTCGTAGTCGATCAGGGCGCGGGTGATGCCGTGGCGGGTTGCGCCGGCCTGGCCGGATTCACCACCACCATGCACGTTCACCTGGATGTCGAAAGCTTCGGCATTGCCCGTGAGGTACAGCGGCTGCTTCGCGATCATGATGGAGGTTTCGCGGCCGAAGTAGGCCTGAATGTCCTTGCCATTGACCGTGATCTGGCCGGTGCCCTTTTTCAGAAACACGCGGGCGACGCTGGATTTGCGACGGCCGGTGCCATTGTTCCATTCACCAATCATTCTCAAGGCTCCTTACAGTTCCAGCACTTTGGGCTGTTGGGCGGTATGCGGGTGCTCTGCGCCGCCGTACACCTTGAGTTTCTTGATCATCGCGTAGCCAAGCGGGCCCTTGGGCAGCATGCCCTTGACAGCCTTTTCCAGGGCGCGGCCCGGGTGCTTGGATTGCATGTCGCGGAAGTTGGTCGCCGTGATACCGCCCGGGTAGCCCGAGTGACGGTAGTACACCTTGTCCAGGGACTTGGCGCCGGTGACGCGCAGCTGGGCTGCATTGATGATGACGATGAAGTCACCGGTATCGACGTGAGGCGTGTAAATGGCCTTGTGTTTGCCGCGCAAACGGAGAGCAACTTCGCTGGCTACTCGTCCGAGGACCTTGTCGGTCGCGTCAATCACAAACCACTCGTGCGTCACGTCAGCGGGTTTGGCGCTGAACGTTTTGGTCATGAGTTTTTCTCTTGAAAAGAGGGTTTGGCGGGCCCTTTTCCACGGTCGGTGTTCCTCTTTTGGGAATCTCTTAGGTGGGAGTTGCCGTTGGCGGGATGGCTGCAGGCATCTTCGCCGCGGGGCCACAAAAGCGCTGCGAAGCCCTCGATTATAGCCCGCTCGGCGATTTTTGACACGAAATCAGTATCGCAGGACTCTTTTCAGCTGAAGCGACTCTTTTGAAGGCGCCGTCGAGTTCATGGCCTGGATGTCGAAGCGAACCACCCGCTTCAAATCCGGTGAGTACCAGGCCGTTGCCGCCATGGGCACATTTCGCAATGCGATGGTCCCCGGCGAAGTTGCCATCCACCCGTCGTAGTCGATCCGCACGACTTGCAGCATCTCTCCACCGACCTTTGTCGATTCTTCGCCGACCACCGTCGCGTTGAAGCGGTGTTTCGGATATTCCTCATTCCACGACGTTCCTGCACGCAAGCCGCCCGTCGAAACCCATCCACCCGGCGGCGACGCCGAGTCGAACAGGCCGGCGGAAGGCGTTCGAATTGAAACAAGACGTCCATTGGCCTGCTCCACCCGCGCGCCCATGTTGAAGACCATTTGATCTCCCTCGATGCGGTCGAGCCGGTAGAGGACCGGCGCGCGATTGCCCGTCATTTCATCGACAAGCTCGTATTCAAGGGTATCGCCACGACGCAAGGGTGCCTTGATTCCCGGGCCATCCACCGACGCTGGCGCGGCGCCGAGCTTCGGCTCTCCGGATGAGGCCTTGGTGCCGGCTGCCGGGGCGGCGTCGGCCAGGGTCGTCGTGCCCTGCACGGTGCCCGACATCGCGGCATTGCCCGAGGGACCCATCCCTTCAAACCGCCGGATCTCGCCGAAGACCAGCTGCAGCCAGCCGGGATAACTGAAACCTGCACCGGTGCCTGCGTCAATGGCGGCCCCCACCACGCCGCCAAGAAGCACATTGCCCACGATTCCGGCGTTGATGTGCGACACCACCGTGCCCTTGGCCGGCGGCAGGCCGGCCTGCGCGCAATCGATGCTCAGGTTGCCACCAGAGCGCCGCACCTGAACACTTTGCCCGGACAATGCGGTGCTTTGCCCGCCCCGGTCGTTGCTGACTCGGCACTCGACGCCCTGGATCACTTCGCCGCCCTGCGTGCGGGTGTCGATCTTCACGGATTGCGTAGTGCCGTGCGTGACGGACGCGCAGCCCGTCAAAATAGACAGTGCGGCCACGCAAATGCCCAGGCCCCAAAATCGCCAGTTCTCCCTGCCCATTCCCCACTGCCTTTGACTCTCTTTGTTGAACGTCAAATGTAGAGGTCTCCTTCGCACCAGCCGAGGCACTATTTCCCATCATGTTTAGCTACCGTCACGCCTTCCACGCCGGAAACCACGCCGATGTGCTCAAGCACACGGTGCTGATCGCCACGCTCGAATACCTGCTCGAAAAGGATGCAGCGCTCACCGTCGTGGACACGCACGCGGGCGCGGGCCTGTACCGGCTGGACGGCGACTACGCCGGCACCAGTGGCGAAGCGGCCCAGGGAATCACCCGCCTGCTGGCAAGCAAGGGTTCGCCAGGCGCGCCGGCGGAGTTTGCGCCGGCGATCCAGCGCTACCTGGAGGTGCTGCGCGATTTCAATCCCAAGGGCAGCACGCGCATTTATCCGGGCTCGCCGTTCATCGTGCATCACCTGCTGCGCGACCATGACAAGCTCAAGCTTTTCGAACTGCATCCCACCGACGCGCGCACGCTCGACGCCAACATCGCGCAACTCGAAGCGGGACGACAGATCGCGATCCTCAGGGAAGACGGTTTTGGCAGTGCAACCAAATTCCTGCCGCCGCCCTCGCGTCGCGCGCTGGTGCTGTGCGACCCCAGCTACGAGATGAAGATCGATTACGGCCGCGTCGCCGACTTCATCGCGGAAGCGTTGAAGCGCTTCGCGACGGGCACCTACGCGGTCTGGTACCCGATCATTCCGCGACCCGAGGCCCACGACCTGCCGCGCCGGCTCAAGACACTCGCGACCAAGGCCGGGAAATCGTGGCTGCATGCCACGCTGACGGTGAAGTCCAGCAAGATCACGACGGCACCCACCGGCGAAACACGCCGACCGGGGCTGCCGGCCAGCGGCATGTTCCTGATCAATCCCCCCTTCACCTTGAAGGCGCAGCTGGCCGAGGCGCTTCCGCAGCTCGTCGCGGTCCTCGGCCAGGATCGCAATGCCAGCTTCTCGCTGGATTCCGGGGGCTGATTCAGCGCCGTTGCCGGGGATTTACAAACACCTTCTTCCGGGTCGTGCGCGGGCCACCCGGCTCCACGGTCGTGAGTTCGGCCGGCGCGGCGGCCTCGCCGCCACAGCGCATGCCCTCGCGATCAACGATCGACAGTGCCACCTGCTTGATGCCCAGGCCGATCATGCCGAGCTCCTCCGCCGCGGCGCGGCTCAAGTCGATGATCCGCCCGCTGGCGTAAGGCCCCCGATCGTTGATGCGCACAAGCACCTCGCGTCCATTGACGAGGCTGCGCACGCACACGCGGGTGTTGAAGGGCAGGGTCTTGTGGGCGGCCGTCATGGCGCCCATGTCGAAGCGCTCGCCATTGGCGGTCTTGCGCTGGTGAAACTGGATGCCGTACCAGGAAGCACCGCCACGCTCGAAGATTTCGCGCGGCTCCTTGTCGCCGGGAACGCCGTCGTCGGGCATGTCTTCGCCGGCACCCGGGGTTGTCAACTCGTAGTTGACCGCCGGCACGCGGGAGCGGGGGGCGCCGGCCGGAACCGCCGGCTGCTGGGCCAAGGGCCGCAACTTGGGTTGCCCGCCCTCCTCGCCCGTGCCCAGCGGACCCTGCATGCCGCAAGCACTCAAGAAGCCCGCCACGACCACCACCGCTGCAGCCTTCAAGGCGCAGCGAATGGACATCATGGCTTCCAGCCCAGTCGCTTCAACACGCCCAGCGTGGCGACCGACTGATTCATCGTGTAGAAGTGCAGCGCCGGGGCGCCTCCCGCTACCAGGCGCTCGCACAGTGCGGTCACCACGTCCAGGCCGAAGGCCTTGATCGACTCGACATCGTCGCCATAGCCTTGCAGCCGCAAGCGGATCCAGCGCGGAATCTCGGCGCCGCATGCGTCCGAGAAGCGCATCAGCTGCGTGGAGCTCGTGATGGGCATCACGCCCGGCACGATCGGCAGATCGAGGCCGATGTTGCGCGAATCGTCGATGAACCGGAAGTAGGCCTCGGGGCTGAAAAAGTACTGCGTGATCGCGGAATCGGCACCCGCCCGGGCCTTGGCCGCGAAAGCCTGCAGATCCGCCTCAGGCGAACGTGCTTGCGGATGCACTTCCGGATAGCACGCCACTTCGATGTGGAACTCATCGCCGGTTTCCGCGCGGATGAAGGCCACCAGATCGCTTGCGAAGTGAAATTCGCCGCCCAGGCCATAGCCGCTGGGCAAATCGCCCCGCAAGGCGACCAGGCGCTTGACGCCCATGGCCTTGAGTTCGGCCAGCTGCGTGCGGACCGTCGCGCGCGTCGCGCCGACGCACGAGAAGTGGCATGCCGCGTCCACGCCTTCCGACAGGATCTCGCCGACCGCGCCAAAGGTGCCCGCATGCGTGGAGCCGCCAGCGCCATAGGTGACGGAACAGAACTCCGGCCGCATGGCGTACAGCTGCTGGCGCACTGCACGAAGCTTGACCGCGCCTTCAGGCGTCTTGGTCGGATAGAACTCGAAGCTCAATGGAATTTGTTGCACTTGCACCTCCTCAGTTGCTGCCTCGTGGGACAGCATGAATAAAAAACTCGCGGTTTCCATCACCGCCGACGATGGCGCTGTCGTGCCAGCCCGCCACATTCAATCCCGATTGCTTGCAGGCATCGCGCAAGCGGCGCTCGACTTGCGGGTACAGCGTCGTGTCCCGCACGATGCCGCCCTTGCCGACCTGCGCCGGCTGCAGTTCGAACTGCGGCTTGACCAGCATCAGGAGCGCTCCGCGCGGCGCCAGCAGTGGCGCGATCGCGGGGAGCACGAGTGTGAGGGAGATGAACGACAAATCGCCTACCACCAGATCAAATCCCGCGCCGCTATCGCCGGCAGACGTTAAATCTTCCACGCGCAGTGCGCGGGCGTTCACCTTCTCGATTGGCGTAACACGTGCATCGGCGCGAATCCGCGCGTGCAGCTGGCCGTGCCCGACATCGACGCCCACCACGTGTGCTGCCCCGTGCTGGAGCAGGCAGTCGGTGAAGCCGCCCGTGGACTGGCCCACGTCGAGACAGCGCTTGCCTGAAGCATCGATCCCGCTTGCGCGCAACGCGCCTTCGAGCTTGAGACCACCGCGCGACACATAGCGCGCCTCCGCGGCGTCGACCAGTTCGAGCTGGGCCGCTTCAGGCACGTCGTCGCCGTTCTTGGCGACAGTGCGCCAGGGCGAATCGTCCTGCACCGCAGCGCGCGCGAGACGCCACCGCACGCCGCCCGCGATGAGCCTTGCGGCCTGCGAGCGGGATGCGGCGAGTCCGCGTTCGACAAGTAGTTGATCTGCGCGCACGTTGGCCGTGCTTTGCCGATCAGTAGCGGTACGTGTCGGCCTTGTAGGGACCGTTCTTGCTCACGCCGATGTACGCGGCCTGCTCGTCCGTAAGTTCGGTCAGCATCGCGCCGACCTTCTTCAGGTGCAGGCGTGCGACCTTTTCGTCGAGGTGCTTGGGCAGCACGTAGACCTTGCCGGCCTGATAGGCGTCCTGCTTGGTGAACAGCTCGATCTGCGCAATGGTCTGGTTCGCGAACGAAGACGACATCACGAAGCTCGGATGGCCCGTGCCGCAGCCCAGGTTCACCAGGCGGCCCTTGGCCAGCAGAATGATCTTCTTGCCATCGGGGAAGGTGATGTGGTCGACCTGCGGCTTGATCTCTTCCCACTCGTACTTCTCGATCGACGCGACGTCGATCTCGTTGTCGAAGTGGCCGATGTTGCAGACGATGGCCTGGTCCTTCATCGCGGCCATGTGCTCGTGGCGAATGACGTCCTTGTTGCCGGTGGTGGTCACGAAGATGTCGGCCTTGTCGGCGGCGTATTCCATCGTCACGACCTTGTAGCCTTCCATCGCGGCCTGCAGCGCGTTGATGGGGTCGATCTCGGTGACCCACACCTGCGCGCTCAGGGCACGCAGCGCCTGCGCCGAACCCTTGCCCACGTCGCCATAGCCGGCCACGCAGGCGACCTTGCCGGCGATCATCACGTCGGTGGCGCGCTTGATGCCGTCGACCAGCGATTCGCGGCAGCCATAGAGGTTGTCGAACTTGCTCTTGGTGACCGAGTCGTTCACGTTGATGGCGCGGAACAGCAGCGTGCCCTTGGCCGACATTTCATTGAGGCGGTGCACACCGGTGGTGGTTTCTTCGGTCACGCCGATGATTTCGGCCGACTTGCGGGTGTACCAGGTGCTGTCGACAGCGAGCTTGGCCTTGATGGCGGCGTAGAGGATGCGCTCTTCCTCGCTGGTCGGGTTGGCGAGCACGCCCAGGTCCTTCTCGGCGCGCTGGCCCAGGTGCATCAACAACGTGGCGTCGCCGCCGTCGTCCAGGATCATGTTCGGGCCCTCGGCCTTCGTGCCCTTGGGGCCGAAGTCGAAGATCGCGTGCGTGTAGTCCCAGTAGTCCTTCAGCGACTCGCCCTTGATCGCGAACACCGGCGTGCCGGCGGCGGCGATGGCGGCGGCGGCATGGTCCTGCGTCGAGAAAATGTTGCACGAGGCCCAGCGCACTTGCGCGCCAAGGGCTTGCAGCGTCTCGATCAGCACCGCGGTCTGGATCGTCATGTGCAGCGAGCCGGTGATGCGTGCGCCCTTGAGCGGCTGCGCCTTCGAGAACTCCTCGCGGATGGCCATCAGGCCCGGCATTTCGGTTTCCGCAATGCGGATTTCCTTGCGACCCCAAGCGGCAAGCGACAGGTCGGCGATCGCCTGGTCGGCGGTGGCTACAGGGGTGGGTTTGAGAATTGCGCTCATGACGGCTCCAAAGCAAGTTTGAAAGAGGCCGCTGCAATCAGGGGGAAAACTCCCCGCGGGAACAGCGGGCGAGCGTGGTTGCGATGTGGTCCGAGCCTCACGCCTGACGGCGCTGCAACGCTCCTCGGAAGCGGCATTGTAGGCGAGGCGGCAGTAATGCACGTCGGCGGGCTGCTTTCCGCAAATCTCGCGAGCCAGCGAGATTTCGCCTACGCGTCGACGTCCTGGCCGTCCCTACCCTGAGCGTCGGACTCCTCGCGTGGGGAGTCCATCCGCGCGACAAGCGCCAACAGAGACGCGAAACAGGCAGGGATTGACATGAAGTATTCGAATCCGCTCATTGGAGCAGTGATGGTGAGCATCGCCCTTGCGGGGTGCGGCGGCGGTGGCGCTGGCGGCGGTGGCGGTGGCGGCGCTGGCGGCGGTGGCGGAGGGGCAGGCAGCAGCGGCGAAGGCCCAGCCCAAGGAGTCACTGCTGAGTCTTCGGCGCCCACGACGCAGGCGGCGACACCTGGGGGGTCCACAACGCCCACAACGCCCGTGACACCCGTAACACCCGTGATGCCCGTGACGCCCGTGACGCCCGTGACGCCCGTGACGCCTGCGACGCCCGTGACGCCCGGGGTGCCAGTGACTCCCGTCACGCCGGCGCCCCCCGCAACACCTGTGAAATTGGCCGTGAGCGTCTTCATCAACGGCGTGGGGACCACCCCGGATGCGTCAGGACAAATCGCCGTCAAGTCCGGTGACCAGGTGGATATCGTCCCCAATGTGCCTGCCGACTGGAGCACAAGCAGCGCGACAGCCGGGGCGATCACCCTGCGAAGCCCCGTCGTGACTGGCGGCAAATGGTCGTCGCAGTTCATCAAGACTGTCGCGCAGGGCACGAGCTTATCTGTGACGGCCAAGCCTTCGGGCGATGCAGTGTCAAGCCAGTCAGTGAACTTCACTTTCGCGCCTTCCAATCCGCTCAACGGCAAATACCGGGTGTTGGCCACGAACGGAACGGTGCACACACTGACCATCGACTTCGATGCCAGGACCTATCAAATGGCGGACGAGACTGGCAGCGTCGCCAGTGGCCAGATCGAGGTGGACGCGAGCGATCGCAGCACCTTCTCCTTTGTCAGCGACCGCGTCACGGGCACGACGAACACCGCGAAATTCCGCGTGTCGGCGGACACCATCGTTGGAGGGTTTCCCTTTGCGGTTCCTTTCCCGGACCCATCGACCTACGCGGTGCAGCCCTTCGTTGCAGTCCGCACTTTCGTGACGACGCAGGCGGACCTGGATGGAACCTTCAACCGCCTGAGCGCCATGCGCAGCACGGCAGGCGTCGCCGATACATCGATGCTGTCATTCAAGATCCATGACGGTGGCAGGCTGCTGGAGAGTTGCAACAGCTGGGTGATCTATCCCATCGATCAGTGCCCGGCTGAATACCGGCGCAAGTTCGCCATCGCGCCCGGCGCGAACCCCGAAACCTGGACGGTCACTGCCCTGTTTTCAACGAGCGCCGCACCGGTGAAGGACGTTCCCTTCTACATGGCACGCATCGGCGGCCAGAACGTGTATTTCCGGCTCGGCTTCGATGACAACGAACAAGCGCAGGTGTTCCGCATCGGACTACCCGACGTGACCTCGTGGCCCAGCGTGATGGCCCGCGGGGCATCCACGCGCGGAACCTACGGCGCGGCAAGCATCGACACCCTGCGCTACAGCACGGAGTTTGTGCAGCCCAATGGCGCGACTGGCACGCAAGTTCTCCAGCTTCGCGCCCAGAATCCCGCCGACCCCGTCGGCCTGCGTTTCGCGACCAGCACAACCAACGCGAACGACCATTTCGTGTCGATGCAAAGCAAGCACCTGGCGGTCATCGTCGGCGCACGCGTGAATGCAAACACGCAGGACTACATGCACATCGGGCTCATCGATTGAAAGCCACATGCCGTGTGACGCGTCGTCAAAGCGCACGCTGAGGAAGCCGCAGGGCCGTTTTTTCGGCCCCGCGGCTTTTTTCTTGTGCAACCCATCAGCCCGTGCCCGACGCGAAGCATCGCCAGCAAGGGTTCACCGATCGTCCTAGACTGCACTCCCGCCCAATGGCAGCTCCGGTCGCGATCGTCATGCTCAAAGCAAAGTTTCTTTCGTCGTCCTTCGTCGTCCTCACTGCAGCGGCCTCGGTTGCAGCTTTCGCGCAAGCTCCGGCGCAACCCACCGTGCGCGTGCGCGGCGTCATCGAAAAGGTCGATGCCACCTCCCTCACCGTCAAGGACCGCAGCGGCGAAACCGTGGTCATGGTCCGCCCTGCCGACATGGGGGTGTCCGAAGTCATCCCCGTGACCATGGCCGACATCAAGGCCGACAGCTTCGTCGGCGTCGGCGGCATGCCGCAGCCTGACGGCACGCAAAAAGCCCTCGAAGTCCTGATCTTTCCCGAATCCGCCCGTGGCACCGGCGAAGGCTTCCGCCCGTGGGACCTGCTGCCTGAAAGCACCATGACCAACGCGACCGTCTCCGGCCTCTCCGCAGCGCCGTCGTCGGTGCCGGGCGGCCAGAAGCTGCAACTCAAGTACAAGGGTGGCGAGCAAACCGTCATCGTCCCGCCGGGAACGCCCATCGTCACCTTCAAGCCGGGCGACCAGGATCAGGCGGCCCTTGTGGTGCCGGGTGCCAAGGTCGTGATCACCGCCCAGGTCAAGGACGGCAAGCCCACGGCGCTGCGAATGCTGGTCGGCCGGAACGGCTTCGCGCCCCCGATGTGACGCGATCTGGCGACGGTCGTTAAAATTGCGGGCTTTGCCTCCAGCAGCCCGCGCCCGTCGGCGCACCACGGGTTCACCGCCATGTCCTACGCCTCCGAAACCCGCCGCCGCCGCACCTTTGCGATCATTTCCCACCCTGACGCCGGTAAAACCACGCTGACGGAAAAGCTCCTGCTGTTTTCCGGCGCGATCCAGATCGCCGGTTCGGTGAAGGCGCGCAAGGCTTCGCGCCACGCCACCTCGGACTGGATGGAAATCGAAAAGCAGCGCGGCATCTCGGTGGCCTCGTCGGTGATGCAGATGGCCTACCGCGAGCACGTCATCAACCTGCTCGACACGCCAGGCCACAAGGACTTCTCGGAAGACACCTACCGCGTGCTGACCGCCGTGGACTCCGCGCTGATGGTGATCGACGCGGCCAACGGTGTGGAAGCGCAGACGCGCCGGCTGATCGAAGTCTGCCGCCAGCGCGACACGCCCATCATCACCTTCGTCAACAAGATGGACCGCGAAGTGCGCGAGCCGCTGGACATCCTCGACGAGGTGGAGCGCGAACTGGGCATGCCCTGCGTGCCCATGACCTGGCCCGTGGGCCAGGGCAAGACCTTCCGCGGCATCATGAACCTGCGCACGCAGTCGATGACGGTGTTCGAGTCCGGCAGCGAACGCCTGCCGCAGGACTTCGAGACCATTCCGCTGACCGAACGCGACGTACTCACCAAGCGCTTCGGCGCCGACTTCGAGCACGCGATGGAAAGCATGGAACTGGCCACCGGCGCCTCGCCGAGCTGGGACCGCGAAGCCTTTCTCGCCGGCAAGCAGACGCCCGTGTTCTTCGGCTCCGGCGTGAACAACTTTGGCGTGATGGAAGTGCTGGACGCACTGGTCGACCTGGCGCCCTCGCCGCAGCCGCGCACCAGCACCACGGTGGTCAACCGCCAGCCGGTCGTCAAGGAAATCCAGCCCGAGGACAAGGACTTCGCCGGCGTGGTGTTCAAGGTGCAGGCGAACATGGACGCCAACCACCGCGACCGCATCGCCTTTGTTCGCATGGCCTCGGGCAAGTACACGCCGGGCATGAAACTCAAGGTGCAGCGCACCGCCAAGGAATTGCGGCCGACCAGCGTCGTGACCTTCATGAGCCAGCGCCGCGAAGCCGTGGAGGAAGCCTATGCGGGCGATATCGTCGGCTTCACCACGCATGGCGGCGTGCAGTTGGGCGACACCATCACGGATGGCGCGTCGCTGCAGTTCACGGGCCTGCCCTTCTTTGCGCCCGAACTGTTCATGACTGTGATCCTGAAGAACCCGCTGCGCACCAAGCAGCTCCAGCAAGGTCTGGCGCAACTGGGCGAAGAAGGTGCGATTCAGGTCTTCAAGCCCGAAGTCGGCGGCCCGATGCTGCTCGGCGCGGTCGGCCAATTGCAGTTCGAAGTCGTGCAGCATCGCCTGAAGACCGAGTACGACGCCGACGTTCGCCTCGAAGGCTGCCAATACACCGGCGCGCGCTGGATCACCGCCGACACGCCAGCCGAACTGCGCGAATTCGTCAACGCCTACCCGGCGCGCATGGCGCTGGATGCGGCGGATACGCTGGCCTACCTGTGCACGTCGCCGTATGACGTGCGCTTGGCGCAAGAGCGCTTTCCGAAGATCCACTTTCATCCGCTGCGCGAACACGCCGGCCTCGCGCTTCAAACCGCGAATGGCTGAAAGCAGCGCGATGCTGCCGCTCAGTGCGTGGCCTGAGCAAGAGCGACGCGGCATTCACGGCGTCTTCACCGACATCGACGACACGCTGACGACAGAAGGCGCGATCAGCCCCGATGCCTTGCAGGCGCTCGCGGACCTGAAGTCGGCCGGCTTTCACCTGGTGGCCATCACCGGCCGGCCGGTGGGATGGAGCGAGCCGTTCGCTGCAGCGTGGCCTGTCGATTCGATCGTGGCGGAGAACGGCGCCGTCGCGCTCGTTCGCGCTGCAGACGGGCGCCTCACCAAGCGCTACCAGCAGGACGCGGAAACGCGCGCGCGCAACTTCGCGCGCATGCAGGCTGTGCTCGACCGCATCGAACGCGAGATTCACGGCGCCCGACGCGCGACCGACTCGGCCGGCCGCGAGTGCGACATCGCCATCGACCACAGCGAATTCGTGCAACTCGACGATGCGCAAATCTCGGCCGTCGTCGCCTTGATGAAAAGCGAGGGAATGCATGCCACGGTCAGCAGCATCCACGTCAACGGCTGGTACGGCGAGCACAACAAGCTGGAGGGCGCACGCTGGATCGTGCGCGAGCTCTGGGGTCGTCCGCTCGACGACGAGATGGCGCGCTGGGCCTATGTCGGCGACTCGACCAACGATGCGCTGATGTTCCAGCACTTCCAATACAGCGTGGGCGTCGCCAACGTGCGCCGCTTCGAGGCGGCCTTGCCGCACCTGCCGCGCTACGTCGCGCCGAGCGAGCGCGGTGCGGGCTTTGCCGAGGTGGCGGCCAGCATCCTGGAAACGCGCGCAGCCCTCAAGGCACCGTAAAGGACACGGGCGTTGCGCGCGCCAGCGTGTTGTCGGCCACCACGTTGTTCAGCAGGTCCAGCCGCGCGTTGTAGTCGCCTTTGGGCAGGTTCAGCCACAGCTCGGTTTGCCCACCGTCCAGGTCGATGACCTCGGGCTTCTGACCGCGGCGCTCCAGCGTCAGCCGGAAGTGCCCGGTGTCTGCCACTTTCGGTCCGGCGTGCGACACGTTGTAGCCGCTGGCATGGAACTGCACCCGCAGCGGCATCTGCACGGCGGCATGGTCGCGCGGGTTCAGCAGCTCGATGCGCGGATTGCCAAGCAAGCTCGCCTTGTTCACGCCCTTGTTCTGCTTGCTCACCGTGAACCGCAATGGCTTGCTATAGACAAAGTACGGAATGTGCCCTTGGTCCGCCAGCACCAGCCGCATCGTGTAGGTCCCCGGCGGCAGGTCCACCACCGTCTCCATCTGGCCCTTGCCGAAGTGGATGTACTGCTCGGTGAAGGGCAGCGGCTTCTTGAAGTCCAGCGGCAGCGGCTGGTTGATGAGCAGATGGTGGTGGCCCGCATTGCCTGCCGTCTTGCCTGCCGGAACGATGCCGCGCATCGAGAGGCCGAAGCGCGCCACGAAGGGCGCTTCCAGCGTGGCGCCGTCTTTCAGGTTGGTGAAGTAAGCCTCCGGCGACCAATTGGGCGGCGTGGTCACCCATGGGTGCGCGACGACGTCGACCGTTCCGGGGGCTGGATCTTGCGCTTGCGCGGCAGCGATGCCGGCCAGCAATGCGAAACACACCGACGCCGCGAGCTTTCTGACCATGGAGCACTCCAAAGAATGTCATTTATTGTTACATCCTTTGGTTTACGCGCGGTAGTTGTTGAGGTGCGGAGAGTGAGCACCATTGCGCATTTGGCAACAGATCCCGAGCCTCGCTCGCCCGCAACCCAGGCCTGCAGCGCCTGGGTCGTCCTGCCCTCAGTTCGTCGGCGGCTTGGCCAACCCCAGCTTCTCGATCAAGACCTTCTCCCGCGCCACCGTGTCCTGCGCGAACTTGGCGTACTGCGCGGAGCTCATGTAGTCCGGCAGCATGTCGTACTTGGCCAGCGATGCGACGTAGCTCGGCTCTTCCATCGCCTGCTTGAAGGCGTCGTGCAGCTTCTTGACCACCTCGGGCGGCGTGCCCTTGGGCGCGCCGATACCGAAGGGCGAGTTCTGCACGATGTTGTAGCCCAGCTCTTTCAGCGTGGGCGCATCGGGGAACTTGGCCAGTCGCTTCTCGCCCCAGGTGTTGAGCACGCGCAGCTTGCCGGCTTCGACCTGCGGCGCAAAGCCCGTGCTGTCGGCTGCCGCCATGAGCTGGCCGCTGACGATGGCCAGCGACAGGTCCGCGCTTCCCTTGTAGGGCACGTGCAGCAACTGGATGCCAGCCTGCTGCGCGATCAGTTCGGTGGTGAGGTGCGGGCTGGTCAGCGTGCCCGTCGATCCATAGGTCAGCTTGGCCGGGTTGGCCTTGGCGTATGACACGAAGTCGGCCCATGTCTTGAACGGGCTGTCGGCCGGCACCACGATGCCGAAGGCATAGCCGGTGAGGTTGATGACGTAGCTGATGTCCTTGACCGGGTCCCAGTTGATCTTGGTCGTGTAGCCCAGGCGGAACACGCCGAGCGGGATCTGGGCGATGGTGTAGCCGTCGGCCGCCGAGGTTTGCAGCGACTGCGCGGGCAGCGTGCCGCCCGCGCCGGGCTTGTTGTCGATGATGACGGGCTGGCCGAGGATCTTCGACGCGTTGTCCGCCAACTGGCGCATGGTGATGTCCGTCGGGCCGCCAGCGGGAAAGGCAATGACCAGCTTGATGGGCTTCACCGGAAAGCCCTGCGCCCATGCGGCGAGAGGCGCCGCGGCGCCGAGGGCGACGAGCGCCAGAGTGCGCAGCAACAGGGAACGCTTTTTGAACATCAGGGAGTCCTCCTTGAACAGAATCGAATGATGGATGAGAGAGCCGGCCATTGGGCCGCTTCCGGCATCACCCAGCAATCCGTGAAGTCCCGTGGAAAAGTCGCACAGGCGTCAGTCACCGTGCTGTGAGGCGAAACCCTCGAGCACGTTGACGGCGTTGACACCGACCTCCGCCACTGCGTATCCGCCTTCGAAAATGAAAGCCGTCGGCAGGCCAGCATCCGCCAGGTCCTCGCCGATGCGAAGGTAGTCCGCGCTTTGCAGTGTGAAGCCCGCGATAGGATCGCCCTCGAAGGTGTCCAGGCCGAGCGACACCACCATTGCGTCGGGCCTGAATCGGGCGATGCCCTCCAGCGCCGTGCGCAGCGCCTCGCGCCACGCCGCAAAGCCGGTGCCGCGCGGCAAGGGCAGGTTGCGGTTGAAGCCCAGCCCTGCACCCGCGCCCTGTTCGTCCGCATAGCCAAGGTAGTACGGGTACTCGGTGTGCGGATCACCATGGATGCTGGTGAACTGCACATCGGCGCGATCGTAGAAGATGGCTTGCGTGCCGTTGCCGTGGTGGTAGTCGATGTCGAGCACCGCGACGCGCGCCATGCCCGCATCGCGCAGCGTCTGCGCTGCGATGGCGGCATTGTTGAGGAAGCAGTAGCCGCCAAAGAAATCGATGCCCGCGTGGTGGCCCGGAGGACGCGTCAGCGCGAAAGCTGCACGCCCACCACTCACCAGATGCTGTGCGGCGGCGATGGCACAGCCCGCACCGGCGTGCGCCGCGGCCCATGTGCCGGAAGTCAGCGGACTGCCCGCGTCGTAGGAGAACAAACCCAGTCGCGCCGGAAAGCTCGCGGGCAGCACGTCGCTGCGAAATGTGCGGATCGGCCAATACGACGGCAGTGCATCGCGCTGCGCGTTGGCAGGATCCATCGCCACCCATTCGTCCCAGGCACCGCGCAGGAAGTCGACATAGCGCTGCGAATGCACCCGCGTGATGACCGCATCGTCGAATTCACATGGCGACTCAATGGTGCCCAATTTGCGCCGCTGCAATTCCTGCAGCACGAAGTCAGCACGCGCCGGCACTTCGAAGCACGGCACGAGATCGCCGCGGAACATTTCGACCTTGCCGTGGTGCAGCGCGTGACGGTCGTTATAGAAGGTGATCATGCAATTTCGCTCGCTGCTGAATGGATGTTGTAAAGCGCATGTTGCCCGGAACTGGACCGTGAACGAATACATATCCAGATCGCACAGCGGCCGACAAGAATCCGCGCTTCACCTATTTCACGACCTGCTCAGGGACACAATGATTCAAGCGCTCAAGCTCATTCTCGTTTCAATGGCCGTTGCCCTCACGGGTTGCGCAGCCAACGTCACACGTCACACCACCCCGGCTGAAAGGCTGCCGCTGTCGCCTGTCGCCACCAAGCGCATTGCCGTCGACGTCCAAGGCAGCAAAGCGATGGCGGCCTCCGATGATTGGGATAAATTCCGTGCGGAATGGCAAGTGGGCATGGCCGAGGCAGCCACAGCCGCCGGCATGAAGTATGTGCCCCTCGAGGCAGCCCTTTCGCCGCACGCCGCGCCCACCACGCTGGTCACCCTGAAGATCAACGACTACCGGTACGTCACACAGGTCGTGCGCGTCGCGGTCGGCATCATCACGGGCGATGCCTACATCAACACCGACGTTGCCTTTGCCGAACTGCCAGGCCCCAAGCCGGTGGGCACCCGGAACTACGCGACGACATCTTCCATGATGCAAGGCGTCTTCTCTCCCATGACGGAAAACCAGATTCGCGGCATCTCCAACGAGATCGTCAAGGAAATTGCGATGCGATAGTTTGGGAGACGCCGATCAAGTTCCCGCGAGGCCGCGGATGCGCGGTCCGCAGGGGACTTAATCAGATCTCCTTGCGTCAGCGCGCCAGCACCGGCGCCAGCGCAACGCCGGTATGTGTACCGATGCGCACCACTTCCTCGGGCGGCGCTGCCGCGACGATGCGCCCGCCGGCGTGTCCGCCTTCCGGCCCCAAGTCGATGATCCAGTCCGCTTCGGCAACGAGGTCGAGGTCGTGCTCGATCACGACAACGCTGTGCCCGCCATTCACCAGCCGGTGCAGCACATGAATGAGCTTCTCGACGTCCGCCATGTGCAGGCCGACGGTCGGCTCGTCCAGCACATAGAGCGTGTGTGGCGCCTTGTTGCCCCGGCGGGTGACGTCGTCGCGCACCTTGCTCAACTCGGTCACCAGCTTGATGCGTTGCGCCTCGCCGCCTGACAGCGTGGGCGAAGGCTGGCCGAGCGTGAGGTAGCCCAGGCCCACGTCCTCCAGCAACTTCAGCGGGTGGCTGATGTTCGGCATGCTCGCGAAGAACTCGACCGCCTCGTCGACCTCCATCTGTAGCACATCGCCGATGCTCTTGCCGCGCCAGGTGACGGCCAGCGTCTCCGGGTTGAAGCGTGCGCCGTGACAGGCCTCGCAGGGCACCTTCACGTCTGGCAGGAAGCTCATCTCGATGGTGCGCACGCCCGCGCCTTCGCACGTGGGGCAGCGGCCTTCGCCGGTGTTGAAGCTGAAGCGACCCGGGCCGTAGCCGCGCGCCTTGGCTTCGAGCGTGTCGGCAAAGAGCTTGCGGATGGTGTCCCAGAAGCCGATGTAGGTGGCGGGGCAACTGCGCGGCGTCTTGCCGATGGGCGTCTGGTCGACTTCGAGCACGCGGTCGACGGTTTCATAGCCTTCGACGGAATTGCAGCCCGTCCACGCAGGCCGCTTGCCGGCGGCGTCGGCCTCGCGGCCGGCTTTGGTCGTGCGCTGCTGCACGATGGCCTGCACGTTGGCCAGCAGCACGTCGCGCGCCAGCGTCGACTTGCCGGATCCGCTGACCCCGGTCACCACCACCAGGCGATGCAGGGGCAAGCTTGCGGTGATGTCCTGGAGGTTGTGCATGTCGGCGCCGCGCACGGTGAGCCACGTCCCGGCTCCCTCCCCTTCCGGGGGAGGGTTGGGGTGGGGGCTTGCGGCGTTTGCCGGGACCGGCTGGCTTTTCAAGGGCGCGGTGCCCCCACCCCGGCCCTCCCCCGGAAGGAGAGGGGGCAAGACGTTGCGACGGGGCTGCAGCGGGTGCCGGATGGCGTCGCGCAGATAGCGGCCCGTCAGCGAATCCGCAGACGCCTGAACGTCCGCCAGCGTGCCTTCGGCCACCACGCGTCCACCGCGCTTGCCGGCGCTCGGGCCGATGTCGATCACGTGGTCCGCGCGGCGGATGGTGTCTTCGTCGTGCTCGACCACCACGAGCGTGTTGCCCTTGTCGCCGAGCTTGTGCAGCGCGTTCAGCAGGATCTGGTTGTCGCGTGCGTGCAGGCCGATGGTGGGTTCATCCAGCACATAGCAAACGCCCTGCAGGTTGCTGCCGAGTTGCGCCGCCAGTCGGATGCGCTGCGCCTCGCCGCCGGAGAGGGTCGGTGCGCCGCGGTCGAGCGTGAGGTAGCCGAGCCCGACTTCTTCCAGGAACTCGAGGCGGCTCTTGATCTCGGGCACCAGGTCGCGCGCGATGTCGGCTTCACGGCCCGTGAGCGCCAGCGTGTCGAACCACACGCGGATGTCGCTCACGCTCATGCGCGCGATCTCCGTGATGGAGATGCCACTCACACCGTCGGCCCGCGAAATGCCGAAGCTCACCGCACGTGCGGTGGCGTTGAGCCGCGTGCCTTCGCACGTCGGGCAGGCCACGTCGCCGACGTCTTCCGCTTCCGGCTCGGCAAAGGTCTGCTCGCGGCCGCGCTTGTCATCGGCCAGCACCGAATCGTCGTACACCTTGCGCTGGTCCCTGGTGAGCTTGACGCCCGTGCCCACGCAATCGGGACACCAGCCGTGCTTGCTGTTGTAGCTGAACAGGCGCGGGTCGAGTTCGGCATAGCTGGTGCTGCACACGGGGCAGGCGCGCAGCGTGGAATAGACGTGCGCGCGGCCGATGCCGGCGGTGGTGCTGCCGGCCATCATGGCGCCGCGCAATCCGATGAGATCGCTCAGCACATGCACCACGCCCTTGCCGTGCTCCAGTGCCTTGGCCAACGCCTCGCGCAGTTCCGCTTCGTTCGTTGGCAGCACGTCCAGGCTGGCCACCGGCAGTTCGATGCTGTGCTCCTTGAAGCGGTCGATGCGCGGAAAGTTCGTCGTCGGCAAAAAGGCACCGTCCACGCGCAGATGCGTGTAGCCGCGCGGACGCGCCCAGTCGGCAAGTTCGGTGTAGACGCCCTTGCGGTTGCTCACGAGCGGCGCCAGAAGGCCCACGTGCTGGCCCTTGAAGTTCTTCAGCACTTGCGCCGCAATGCTCTCCGGCGTTTGCGGCTGCACCGGCGTGCCGTCGTGGATGCAATGCTGGATGCCCAGCTTCACATACAACAAACGCAGGAAGTGCCATACCTCGGTCGTAGTGCCCACCGTGCTCTTGCGGCCGCCGCGCGACAGCCGCTGCTCGATCGCCACCGTGGGCGGAATGCCGTAGACCGCGTCGACCTCGGGCCGCCCTGCCGGCTGCACGATGCTGCGCGCATAGGCGTTGAGCGATTCCAGATAGCGCCGCTGCCCTTCGTTGAAGAGGATGTCGAATGCCAGCGTCGACTTGCCCGAGCCGCTCACGCCGGTGACCACGCTGAACTTGCCGCGCGGAATGTTCACCGAGAGGTTCTTCAGGTTGTGTTCGCGTGCATTGACGATCTCGATGGCGTCGCGCCCGGCCACCGGCAGTGCGTGCGCCGCGTACGCGCGCTTCGCCTTTTCCGCGACCCTGAAGGCACCGGGCCCGATGGCGAGTTCATAGTCGGCCAGCGCCGCGCCGGTGAGCGAGGCGCGGTTCTCGCGCACCTCTTCCGGCGTGCCAACGGTCACGATCTGGCCGCCGCCCTCGCCGCCTTCAGGGCCCAGGTCGATCAACCAGTCGCTGGCGCGGATCACGTCGAGGTTGTGCTCGATCACGACCAGCGAATGGCCCGAGTCGAGGAGCTTGCGCAACGCGCGCATGAGGCGTGCGATGTCGTCGAAGTGCAGGCCGGTCGTCGGCTCATCGAACAGGAAGAGCGTGCCCTTGCGCGCCAGCGGTTGCTTGCTGGCGCTGCCGTTCTTCGACGACTCGGCGAGAAAGCCCGCGAGCTTGAGCCGTTGCGCCTCGCCGCCGCTGAGCGTGGGCACCGGCTGGCCGAGCTTCACGTAGTCGAGGCCGACGTCGACGATGGGTTGAAGCACGCGCAGCACTTCTCGGTCGGCCGCGAATGCTGACGCGGCTTCAGCCACGGTGAGGTCGAGCACATCGGCCACGTTCAGGGCACGGCCCGCGCGCTCCACCGTCACTTCGAGGATCTCCGGCCGGTAGCGCTTGCCGTCGCAATCGGGGCAGCGCAGGTACACGTCTGAAAGGAACTGCATCTCGACGTGCTCGAAGCCCGAGCCGCCGCATGTGGGGCAACGGCCATCGCCGCTGTTGAAGCTGAACTTCGAGCCGGTGTAGCCGCGCTGCTTCGACAAGGTGGCGGTCGCGAAGATCTCGCGGATCGCGTCCCACGCGCCCACGTAGCTCGCCGGGTTGGAGCGCGCCGTCTTGCCGATGGGCGACTGGTCGACGAAGACCACGTCGCTCAAGTGATCGGCGCCGAGGAGCCGGTCATGCGCGCCCGGCGTTTCCGTCGCCTTGCCGAAGTGCCGCATCAGCGCGGGCGCCAGCACGTCCTGGATCAGCGTCGACTTGCCCGAGCCGCTCACGCCGGTGACGCACACCAGCCGTTGCAGCGGAAGCTCGACGGTGATGTCGCGCAGGTTGTGCTCGCGCGCGCCTTCGAGGATGAGGCGCGGTGTCGAATCCGTGACCAGCCGCTTGAAGCCCATGCCGATCTGCTTGCGGCCACCGAGGTAGGCGCCGGTGAGCGTGTCGGCGCTGCGCAGGTCATGCGTGGTGCCATCGAACACGATCTGCCCGCCGCGCACGCCGGGGCCGGGGCCCATGTCGATCACGCGGTCCGCTGCCAGCATGACGGCCGGGTCGTGCTCGACCACCACCAGCGTGTTGCCGGCGTCGCGCAGGCGAAGCATGGCCTCGGTGATGCGGCTCATGTCGCGCGGATGCAGGCCGATGCTGGGCTCGTCGAGCACGAAGAGCGTGTTGACCAGCGAGGTGCCCAAGGCGGTGGTCAGGTTGATGCGCTGCACCTCGCCGCCGCTGAGCGTGCGGCTCTGGCGGTCGAGCGTGAGGTAGCCGATGCCGACGTCGTGGAGGTAGCGCAGGCGGGTGGTGATTTCTTCGAAGAGGAGTTTGAGGGCTTGGGACTCGCCGGCGCCCCTTTCAACCTCCTTGCCCTCACCCCCGCCCTCTCCCGCAAGCGGGAGAGGGAGTGAATGGCCCCCTCTCCCGCTTGCGGGAGAGGGTCGGGGTGAGGGTGTCTGCCGGTCAAAGAACCGCCGCAGCCGCTCAATCGGCATCAGCATCAAGTCATGCAAGCACAACCCCGGCAGCGCCTCCAGCTGCTCACGCGACCACTTGGCTCCCTCCGGCATGAACCGCTTCGCCGGCTCCAGCACCGCATCCGCATCTTCCTTGCTGCCAATGCGCCACAGCAAACTCTCCAGCTTCAACCGCGCGCCCGCACACGTCGGGCACGGCGTATAGCTGCGGTACTTCGACAAGAGCACGCGAATGTGCATCTTGTAGGCCTTGCTCTCCAGATACGCAAAGAAGCGCCGCACGCCGTACCACTGCTGATTCCACTTGCCCTTCCAGTTGGGCGAGCCTTCGATCACCCAGTGCTGCTGCTCGCGCGTCAGCTTGATCCACGGCGTGTCGCGCGGAATGCCGGCCGCTTCGGCGTGGCGCATGAGATCGTCCTGCGCTTCTTTCCATGCGGGCGTCTGGATCGTCTTGATCGCGCCGGCGCGCAGCGTGAGCTTGTCGTTGGGAATGACCAGGCCCATGTCCACGCCGATCACCCGCCCGAAGCCGCGGCAGGTCTCGCACGCACCGACGGCCGAATTGAACGAAAACATCGAAGGCAGCGGATCCGCATACCGGATGTCGCTTTCGGGGCAATGCAGGCCGGTCGAGAACTTCCAGATCTCGGGCGCCACGTTCTCTTCGGCCGCGAGCGCGTACACCGTCAGGCGCCCTGTGCCACGCTTGAGCGCGACTTCAATGGCTTCCACAACGCGCGCCCGCTCCGCCCCGGCAATGCGAAAGCGGTCCGCCACCACGTCCAGCACCTTGCGCGGTCCCGTCGGCGTCGCCACTTCGCGCTCCGCCTGAACGCGCGTGAAGCCGCTGGCCGACAGCCACTGCGTCACTTCCTCCGCCGTCGTGCTCGCAGGCAGCTCGACCGGAAAGGTCACGACCACGCGCGGATCGCCGGCCGCCGCAGCGCGCGCCGCCATCTCCGCGTAGATCGAGTCCGGCGAATCGTGGCGCACTGGCAGCGCCGTCTCGCGATCGAAAAGCTGCGCTGCGCGTGCAAACAGCAGCTTCAGGTGATCGTTGAGCTCCGTCATCGTGCCGACGGTGGAGCGTGACGAGCGCACCGGATTCGTCTGGTCGATGGCGATGGCAGGCGGCACGCCTTCCACCTTGTCGACTGCGGGCTTGTCCATGCGGTCCAGGAACTGGCGCGCATAGGCCGAGAAGGTCTCGACATAGCGCCGCTGGCCCTCGGCATAGAGCGTGTCGAACACCAGGCTCGACTTGCCCGAGCCACTCGGCCCGGTGACCACCGTCATCTCCCCGGTGTGAATATCAAGGTCAAGATTCTGGAGGTTGTGTTGTCGCGCGCCGCGAATGCGAATGGAGCCAGAGGTCATGTCTGCCGATGTGAGGGCAC
This sequence comes from Variovorax brevis, assembly GCF_030317105.1. Lineage (GTDB taxonomy): Bacteria > Pseudomonadota > Gammaproteobacteria > Burkholderiales > Burkholderiaceae_C > Variovorax > Variovorax brevis. The sequence continues at coordinate 72,529 of NZ_JASZYG010000007.1, read as the reverse complement.
AAGGGGCAACATTCTAGGGAGTCCATGCCGTCAGCCGGGGGCGCAGGGGCGCTCACCCTGTGTGCGGAATTGTGTTAAGGATGGGCACAAGCCAATGCTGCTGAACCGCACTTCCGGCACTGGATATTCAAACTCAAGGCACCATATGCGATCAGCAGTGGGCTACAGCGCCGACCACCATCAACTCCAGGAAAGGAAAAGTTCAATGACGACCGAAACCGCAGTATTGGCGGGTGGCTGCTTCTGGGGCATGCAAGACCTCATTCGCAAGCTGCCGGGTGTGCAGGCAACGCGCGTGGGCTATGTGGGCGGCAGCAACGATCACCCCACCTACCGCAACCATCCGGGGCATGCCGAAGGCATTGAGATCGTTTTTGACAACGAGCGCATCAGCTATCGCGAACTGCTGGAGTTCTTCTTCCAGATCCACGACCCCAGCACGAAGAATCGCCAGGGCAATGACATCGGCACGAGCTACCGCTCAGCGATCTTCTACACCAGCGACGCACAAAAGGCCGTCGCGGCCGACACCATCAAGGACGTCGATGCGTCAGGTCTGTGGCCTGGCAAGGTGGTCACGGAAGTGACGCCTGCGCCCACCTTCTGGCAAGCCGAGCCCGAGCACCAGGACTATCTGGAACTCCGTCCCGACGGCTACACCTGCCACTTCCCGCGCAAGAACTGGCGACTGCCCAAGCGGGAAGAAAGGTAGCTTGCTATCAAGGGAAGGGCAACAACCACGCAGGCGGGTGATGCCTTTTCCTTCCTTTACTTTGGCTCGCTCGCGGCCTTCGCGGGCTCCGGCGCGTGCGTGGTGCTGTCGCCGCCATGCTTTTCACCGGACATGTCGACCTTGTCGCCGGCCTTCATGATCACGAACAACGAGATGGCGGCAAAGATGACGAAGCCGACGACGAGTTTCCACATGATTCGAGTCCTCCTTGAATGAAATGTGCTCAAGAAAAAGGCCTCAGCCCGCACGAAGCCGGCATGAAGCCTCTTTGTTGAACCCCAACCCCAAGCCAAGGCTCTTCGCCGGGGATACCGCGGAACCGGCTTGGCCGGGCCGCTGGTATCGCCCCCGGTGAGGGGGTTGGAGGAGCGCACGCAGTGCGCGGAGCCTGGGGGAGAGCCTTGGTTCAGTCGTTTGCGTAGATGTTGACGTCCTTGGTTTCCCTGATGAACAAGGTACCAATGACCAGCGTGATGCCCGCGATGATGATCGGGTACCACAGGCCGTTGTACATGTTGCCGGTGCTGGCCACGATGGCGAAGGCGGTGGTCGGCAGCAGGCCGCCGAACCAGCCGTTGCCGATGTGGTACGGCAGGCTCATCGAGGTGTAGCGGATGCGCGTCGGGAACATTTCCACCAGCATCGCGGCGATCGGGCCGTAGACCATGGTCACCAGCAGCACCAGCCAGAACAGCAGCACGACCACCATGACCTTGTTCATCTTGGCCGGATCCGCCTTGCCGGGGTAGCCGGCCGCCTTGAGGTCTTCACCCATCACCTTCTTGAAGGCGGCGATTTCCTTGGCCGACGCTTCGTCGAACTTGAGGTTGACCACGTTGCCGACAGGCGCCTCGGCGACCTTGTCGCCGATCTTCACGCTGGCCTTGGAACCGGCCGGGCCAGCGACGTTGTCGTAGCTCACCGAGTTCTGCACCAGATAGCGCTTGGCGATGTCGCAGGAGCTCTTGAAGTCGATCTCGCGTGCCACCGGGTTGCCCTGGAAGGAGCAGGTCGCCGGGTCGGCCGTGACCACCACGCCAGCGGTCTGCTGGGCCTTGGCCAGGTCAGGGTTGGCGGCTTCGGTCAGCATCTTGAAGACCGGGAAGTAGGTCACCACGGCCAGCAGGCAGCCGGCCATGATGATGGGCTTGCGGCCGATCTTGTCCGACAGCGTGCCGAAGACCACGAAGAAAGGCGTGCCGAGCAGCAGCGCGGCGGCAATCATCAGGTTGGCGGTGGTCGCATCGACCTTGAGCTGGGCCGTCAGGAAGAACAGCGCGTAGAACTGGCCCGAGTACCAGACCACGGCCTGGCCGGCGGTCAGGCCGACGAGCGCCAGAATGACGATCTTCAGGTTCTTCCACTGGCCGAAGGATTCGGACAGCGGCGCCTTGGAGGTCTTGCCCTCGGCCTTCATCTTCTGAAAGGCGGGCGACTCGTTCAGGCTCAAGCGGATCCACACCGAGATGGCCAGCAGCGCAATGGAAACGAGGAACGGAATGCGCCATGCCCATGCGGCGAAGGCTTCTTCACCCACGGCCGTGCGCACGCCCAGGATGACCAGCAGGCTCAGGAACAGGCCCAGCGTGGCGGTCGTCTGGATCCACGAGGTGTAGGCACCGCGCTTGCCGTGCGGGGCATGCTCTGCCACGTAGGTGGCCGCGCCGCCGTACTCACCGCCGAGCGCCAGGCCTTGCAGCATGCGCAGTGCAATGAGGATGACCGGAGCCGCGACGCCGATCGTCGCGTAGGTGGGCAGCAAGCCGACGATGAAGGTCGACAAGCCCATGATCAGGATGGTGACCAGGAAGGTGTACTTGCGGCCGATCATGTCGCCCAAACGGCCGAACACAATGGCGCCGAAGGGTCGCACCAGGAAGCCCGCCGCAAAGGCCAGCAGCGCGAAAATGAAGGCCGCGCCGGCATCCAGGCCGCTGAAGAATTGCTTGGCGATGATCGCCGCGAGCGAGCCGTACAAGTAGAAGTCGTACCACTCGAACACCGTGCCGAGTGAAGAGGCAAAGATGACCTTCTTCTCCTCGGCTGTCATGGGCCGGGGCGCTGCGGGCACTCCCCGGTTGTCTAGTGTGGCTGCCATTGCTTCGTCTCCTAAGAATGCGACCCCGAACGAGGCCGTCCATCATTCTTGGAGCTTCGACTGACCCACACCTTTCACCAAACTGAATCGACGCTGACGAATTAGAGTGAAACCCGCGCGCCCGGTTTCAGAATGTAAAAAACGGCGTATCGAGCGCGAGACACTCAATTTTTGCTGCGCTGCACCATCCCCGGACGCTCCGCCGCCTGGCCCCACGCCGGCTCGCTGAACCACGGGTCGCCATCAAGGTAATCGCGCAGCACCGTGAGGCCATCGAAGCCCCAGAAAAACTGGCCGTCGACTTCCAGCATGGGCGTGCCGAACACGCCGGCCGCAATGGCTTCGTCGGTGTTCGCACGCAACTGCGCCTTCGCCTCGTCGCCGCTGCCGTCGCGCACGACGTGCAGTCGCGCGGCCAGTTCGGCCAGTCGAGCCGGGTCCGTCGCTTCACCACCGCCGCGCCACACATCGCGAAAGATGGTCTCGGTCACGAAGCGATTCGTCTCGCCGGTCTTGGTGGTCGCGAGCGCCAGGCGCAGGTGCGGCAACGGATTGAAGGGATGCGATGCGGGGATGTCGATCGGGATGTCGTGCGCATGGCCCAGCCACAGCACGTGCTTGTAGGTCCACACGCGCTTCGGTGGCACCTCGGCGGGGCCCAGCAGTCCGTGATGCTTGAGCAAAGCGCCGAGCAGCACCGGCTTGTACTTGATGTTGTAGGTCAGGCCCGCCAGCGTTTCGGGCAATTTCTCGAAGGCGAGATAGGCAAAGGGCGAGATGAAGTCGAAATAGAAGGTGATCTGCTTCATGGCGTCTTCAACTCCACGTTGGATGATCTTCGAACAGTCGCGCTTCGATGCGAAGCCACACGTCGCGCTTGCCTTCGTCGCTCATGCTGGCCCAGCGGGCAATTTCATCGATGGTGCGATAACAGCCCTCGCACAGGCCGCTGGCCTCGCTCATCTTGCACACCGAGATGCAGGGCGATGCGGCGGCCATCGACGCATCGTCGGCGGCGATCTCGCAGATTGCCGCAGCGCGGGCAGCCAGCGCCTGGGTCATGGGCGTCAGGCCACCACGACGACGTCGGCCACCGGCGCGCCGGTGAGCCGTTCGAGATCCTGCGGTGCCAGGCGCACGACCGCGTGCGGATGCCCCGCCGCCGCCCACACTTCGTCGAAGCGGAACAACTCGCGGTCGATGAGCGTCACGGGCGGCGTCGCATGGGCGAAGGGCGACACGCCGCCGATAGAAAAGCCTGTTTTCGACTTCACGAATTCCGCATCGGCACGGCCCGTCTTGCCGACGATGGCATCGACCTTCTTTTCGTCCACGCGTCGGTCGCCGGAGGTGACGACGAGCACCGCCACGTCGTCGCTCTTGCGGCGGAAGATGATGCTCTTGGCGATCTGCCCGACGTGGATGCCCAAGGCATCGGCCGCCTGCTGCGCCGTGCGCGCGGCGTCGTCTAGCATCTGCGGGGCGTGCGGGTGCGCGCTGTCCTGCAGATGGCGTGCAACCCGTTGCACGCCTTCGGGAAATGAAAGGAGTTCAGCTCCGCACATCACGCAACTTGCCTCTTGTTGAGAATCGCCGTCGATGCCCGCGAGTTGGGCTTGCGGCCCAGCGCCTCGCTGATGTACGCGCCCGCGTCGATGAGCTTGTCCAGGTCGATGCCCGTTTCGATGCCCATGCCGTGCAGCATGTACACCACGTCTTCGGTCGCGACGTTGCCGGTCGCGCCCTTGGCGTAGGGGCAGCCGCCCAGCCCCGCGGACGAGGTGTCGTATTGCCACACGCCCATCTCCAGGCTGGCGAGCGTGTTGCCCAGCGCTTGCCCGTAGGTGTCGTGGTAGTGGCCCGACACGTCGTTGATGTCGTAGTGCTTGAGGGTGGCTTCGATCGCGCGCTGCACCTTCACCGGCGTGCCGACGCCGATGGTGTCCGCCACGCCGACGTGCTGCACGCCGATGCCCTTCATGAGGCCCGCCAGCATGTCCACACGCTCCGGCGCGATCTCGCCCTCGTAGGGGCAACCCACCGTGCACGACATCGCGCCACGCACGTAGATGCCCTTCTCGCGCGCCGCCTCGACCACCGGCCGGAAGCGCTCGATGCTTTCCGCGATCGAGCAGTTGATGTTGCGCTGGCTGAAGGCTTCGCTCGCCGCGCCGAACACGACGATTTCGTCAGGCCATTCTTCGCGCGGCGCGGCGATGGCCGCCTCGAAGCCCTTCATGTTCGGCGTGAGCACCGAGTAACGCACGCCGGGCTTGCGCTGGATGCCATGCATCACCTGCGCGTTGTCGGCCATCTGCGGCACCCATTTGGGCGAGACGAAGCTGGTGACTTCGATCTCCTTGAGGCCCGCGTCCTGCAGGCGGTGCACCAAGCCGATCTTGACCTCGGCAGGCACATGCTGCTTTTCGTTCTGCAATCCGTCGCGCGGTCCGACGTCGACGATCTTCACTCGTGGGGGTAGCTTCATGGCGTGTCTCTGGAATGAGCTTGCAAGTATCCGACGAATGGGTCCAGTGGCGGGGACAACTTCGATGAAGTCCCGGCGCTGCGGCATGGCAAAGCGCGACGTCCCGCGCGCCGGCCGAGTGCCGGGAACGAGACCATTTGGCGCCCCTTTCTGACGACTCGAATTGACCGGCGAACGCAAATTGGCCATTCACCTTAATTAACTTTTGCCAGCGACAACAGCCACCCAAATTGGCGAACTGACCCGGCGAGGCGGGATCTTTGATGCTATGGTTTAGTTCCAATCGCGGCGTGTAACGCGCACCCGGGAGCGGAAAAACTCACAAAAAAGGGGAGGAAATGCCATGAAGGCAAAGGGCAAGCTCGCGCTCATTGCGCCAGCAATTCTTGCGCTTGCGGCCATCGCTGCGACGCCAGCGATTGCGCAACCACAGCAGCAAAAGCCGAACATCATCTTCATTGTTTCGGACGATACCGGCTACGGCGATCTCGGCCCCTATGGCGGTGGCGCGGGTCGCGGCATGCCGACCCCGAACATCGATCGTCTCGCCAATGAGGGGATGACGCTCTTTTCCTTCTATGCGCAGCCCAGCTGCACTCCCGGGCGCGCGGCCATGCAGACCGGCCGGATCCCCAATCGCAGCGGCATGACGACCGTGGCTTTCCAGGGCCAGGGCGGCGGGCTACCGGCGGAAGAATGGACGCTGGCTTCCGTCTTGAAAAAGGGCGGCTACAAGACCTTTTTCAGTGGCAAATGGCATCTGGGCGAGGCCGACTACGCGCTGCCCAATGCGCAGGGCTATGACGAAATGAAATACGCGGGGCTTTATCACCTCAATGCGTACACCTATGCCGACACGACCTGGTTTCCGGACATGGAACCCGAGTTGCGCACCATGTTCCAGCAGGTCACCAAAGGCGCCATGTCCGGCAATGCGGGCGAAAAACCGCATGAGGAATTCAAGGTCAACGGCCAATACGTCGACAAGCCGCAGGTGGACGGCAAGCCTGGCGTCGTGGGCATTCCATTTTTCGACCGCTATGTCGAGAAGGCATCGCTCGACTACCTCGATCGAAACGCCAGGTCGAGCACGCCCTTCTTCATGAACATCAACTTCATGAAGGTGCACCAGCCGAACATGCCCGACCCCGACTACATCGGCAAGTCGATGTCCAGGAGCAAATATGCCGACTCGGTGGTCGAGCTCGACGCGCGCATCGGCCGGATCATGGACAAGGTGCGCGAGCTGGGCCTGGACAAGAACACGCTGGTTTTCTACACGACCGACAACGGCGCCTGGCAGGACGTCTATCCCGACGCCGGCTACACCCCGTTCCGCGGCACCAAGGGCACGGTGCGCGAAGGCGGCAACCGCGTGCCGGCCATCGCGTGGATGCCGGGCAAGATCGCGGCCGGAAGCAAGAGCCACGAACTGACGGGTGGACTCGACCTGATGGCCACCTTTGCCGCGGTGGGCAACGTCAAGCTGCCGGAGAACGACCGCGCCAACAAGCCGATCATCTTCGACAGCATCGACATGGCGCCGGTTCTCTTCGGCAACGGCAAGTCGGCACGCAAGTCGTGGTTCTACTTCACCGAGAACGAACTCTCGCCGGGCGCTGCGCGCGTGGGCAACTACAAGGCCGTGTTCAACCTGCGCGGCGACAACGGGGCGCAGACGGGTGGCCTGGCCGTGGACACCAACCTCGGCTGGAAAGGCCCGGAATCGTACGTGGCCACCGTGCCGCAGATGTTCGACCTGTGGGCCGACCCGCAGGAGCGCTACGACATCTTCATGAGCAACGTCACCGAACGCACGTGGACGCTCGTGACGATCAACGCCGCGGTCAAGGACCTGATGAAGACCTACGTGAAATACCCACCGCGCAAGATCCAGAGCGAGACCTACAGCGGCCCGCTCACGATCACGCAGTACGAGCGCTTCCAGCATCTGCGCGACAGCCTTGCGAAGGACGGCTTCAACCTGTCGATGCCCGGCGGCAACTGAGCGCGCGAAACTTCAAGACGACAAGCCCCGGCGCTCCGGGGCTTTTTTTTGGATGCGGGTGTCAGTACCCGCGCCGTGCATCCACCACGCCGGCGACTGGCTCGCCGCGTTCCATGGCACCAATCTTTGCGGCAATCTGCGCCACGGTTTCCTCGCGCACCGTGCGCGCCGACCCGTGCGGCGTGACGGTGACGCGCGGATGGCGCCAGAAGGGGTGTTCCTCCGCCAGCGGCTCGACCTGGAACACATCCAGCGTTGCACCGGCAAGGTGGCCTGAATCGAGCAGGGGAATCAGGTCCTCCTCCACCAGATGGCCCCCGCGCGCCACGTTGATGAGGTAGCCGCCGGCTTGCAACTGCGACAGCGTGTCCTTGCACAGGATGCCCCGCGTGTCGGGCGTGAGCGGCAGCAGGCAGACGAGCACACGGCTGGCGGCCAGGAAATCGCCCAGCTGTTGGTCACCGGCGAAGCCGCGAATGCCCTCGACTTCCTTGGGCGTGCGGCTCCAGCCATTGATGGGAAATTCGAACTGCCCGATGGCCTTGGCCACGCGCTGGCCGAGAACGCCCATGCCCATGATGCCCACCGGAAAGTCGATGCGGTTGCGGGGCCGACGGTAGACCCATTGGCCCTCGCGCGCTTCGGCCTCGTAGGCGTCGAACTCCCGAAAGTGCCGGATCAACGCGTGGCATACGTATTCGGCCATCTGCACGGCCATGCCGCCATCGTCGATGCGCACGAGCCTGGCCTGCGGCGGCATCTTCAGCTTGAGCAACGCATCGACGCCGGCGCCGATGTTGAAGACGCCGCGCAACTGTTGCTGCTCGTCCAGGAACTGCTGCGGCGGCGCCCACACGACGGCGTGATCGGCTTGGGGCGCACCGGGCACCCAGGCGTCGATTTCGGCGTCGGGCAAGGCGGCGCGCAGTTCTTTCACCCAGGGTTCGGGGCGGTTGTCGGTGAGGCAGACGGTGATTCGCATGACTATTCGGCTTTCGAGACCACACTATTTCTTGACCATTCATCGCAGAGCTTGCGAAATGACCGACTCCGCGCGCACGCGATGTCCATGTCAAAGCGTTGGGAGAAAGCCGGTTGATCTGTCGTTTCTCCGTAGGCGCCACTCTGGATCCGTTCATTGATCCAGCCCTTCGCATTGCGAGGCACTTCGGCGTCAACGAGATGATCTTCCGGCCGGCACGCAAACCCACGGAAGCCATCCAGCGATTGCGCCGCTGCAATGAACCACGCCTCGTATTCCCGATTCGCGAATACGACGCCCACCCTTCTATGAGGCACTACGTTGCGTGCACGTGCGACGACTTCGGCTCCCCTTTCTGCAGGGCAGTCATCGTCTGCATCCATCAGGATCAGGATCCAGCCATCATCCCCGCATTTTGCAGCCGCCAACTGAAGGTGACGACTGAACTCCGTCTCCCTGTTCAGGAATTGGTCCCGACGAACGCGAATGGGGCTCAGCACGTCAACAGCAACTTCAGGTGTCCGCCAAGCTTGCAAGCGACGAAGCAAGACCGGCAGCGCGGCCACCTCGCCATCGCCTTCAACAATTGAAGCAACGGTAATCACTGCGCTCAACTTCCGAATAGCTCCGCTTGCTTTTGGGCCTGTGCATCGATCTCATCGCGATCCGGTTCAAGCTGATTCAGCCGTAGAAGTTCGCCAGCTGAGAAGAGTTGTTTTTGCATCATCGACAGGGAGGCTTGGTCAAGCGAGCCGATCTTCGTCTCGCCCCCTTCGGAAATAACTGCCAAAAAATGCTCTGGCTTGATGCTCCGATCGTCCAATAAATCTGGACTGTGGCTGGTCACAATGACTTGCGTGCCCCTCGAGGCCTTCAACAATGCCTCTCGCAGTGCGGCACTTGCCGCCGGGTGCAGCGCAGTCTCCGGCTCTTCGATGCCAATGAGCAGAGGCGCATGATCGCGATTGGCCTGAAACAGCGCGGTCAAGACTCCCAGAGCACGCAAAGTGCCATCGGACATGTTTTGCGCGGGGAATCGCCAGGGGTGCTTGGATCCAGCCATGTCTTGCCTGAACTCCAAGGTCTCCAAAGGGCCCATCTGCTTGCGCTCGACGCCCTGCACCGTTGGGACGACTGTCTGGAGGTATTCCTGGATTGTGACCATGCTCTGCGGCGCAACCCGCTCCAGATGACCAATCACACTCACTACATTCTCGCCAGCGGGCCTGAGCATGCGACCATCTTGCGGCTTTTGAGGCTCCCGCATCAGCTTTGGATTGAGGTTGTAGAAGCCCATGGCGGTAAGCGCGTCAAAGACTGGACGGAACACAGCGAGGCCCGAAACGCTCACCAGCGCCAGTCGATCGGAAGTAACCGCAGGAAAAGTAGTTTCACTGCTTGCCTGGAGCGTGCCGCGTTCAACGCGATAAAAGGGGCCTCCACCGACGCCGCCTCCAATCACACACTCTTCGCGCTGGACTTCGTAGCCACGACCGGGCAATGCGCCAATATTGAAGGCATAGTGGCCGGTTCTTCTATCTGGCAGTACAAATTCGAGACGAACACCGAAGTGTGTCGGATGTCCGCTAGAGCGTCGACGGACCTCGGTAAGGCCTCCGCGTTCATTCAACGCATTGTCGAGTGACGTCGACAATGCATCACGTACAAGATGAAGCGCATCCAGGAAATTACTCTTTCCAGAACCGTTGGCTCCAACGAGATAAGTCAGTGGGCCAAGGCGCACATCACACGCGCCGATGCTCTTGTAGTTTCGCAGCACTACGCGCGCCAGGAACGGGACATTGCTCATCAAGACTGCTTTCATTGCTTGCCGCCTCGAACCATTCGAGGGCGGAGGCTTCTTGCGCAAGTGTTTGCATTTAGCCGGAATTGTCGGCAGTCGGCATTTTGCGGCAGATGAGCTCTCCCGGCTTTCAGGCCGCAATTTTCAGCAGTTCTGCGCCCTCCGCCACCTGGTCGCCCGGAGCGTAGAGCAGTTCCTGCACCGTGCCGTCCGCCGGAGCGGCAATGGTGTGCTCCATCTTCATCGCCTCCATCACGGCCAGCGGCTGGCCGCGGGTGACCTTGTCGCCTGCCTTGACAGCAAAGGACACGACCTTGCCCGGCATCGGCGCCGTGAGCCGACCGCCCTCGGCTTGCGTGTCGCCCGCGTGCGCGAGGCGGTCGATGGTCGTGATGCGGGTGGCGCCTTGCGAGCCGAACACGTTGGTGACACCGCCTTGCTCGTAGATGCGGAAGGTGTAGCGGCGCCCGTTGAAACCGACCTCGGTGTCGCCATCGGGCAGCCGGCCAATCACCAGTGGCCCGCCGCTGTCGCCGGCCTGCAGCACCAGCGCGCCGTCGTGCAGGTAGCGCAGTTCGGCCGATTGCTTCTCGCCGTTGAACTCGAACTCGAAGGGCCGCACCGTCACGCCATGCGTGCGCCAGCCGTCGCGGCGGTCGAAGGGGTCGGCGCTGGCCTGCGTGCCTTCGCTCAGCAGCGTGTTGGCGATGGCGGCTGCCGCAGCGAGCGCGAAGCCGATCGGCTCCTGGTTGAAGAGCACCGCCTTCTCGCGCTCGATGAGCGCCGTGTCGAGGTTCGCCTTGGCGAAGGAATCGGTGTGCAGCACCTTGCGAAGGAACTGCACATTCGTCGACAGGCCGACGATGTGCGTCTGCGCCAGCGCCGCATCGAGCCGGGCCAGCGCCTCGGCGCGCGTGCTGCCATGCACGATGAGCTTGGCGATCATCGAGTCGTAGAAAGGCGAGATCACGCCGCCTTCGCGCACGCCGTCGTCGATGCGAACGGGGCTGCGTTCAAAGGCGCTGGCCTGTGGCTTGCGGTAGACGTGCAAGGTGCCGGTGGCGGGCAAAAAGCCGTTGTCGGGGTTCTCGGCGCAGATGCGCGCTTCGATGGCGTGGCCGTGGATCTTCAGTTCTTCCTGCTTGAGTGGCAGCGTCTCGCCCGACGCCACGCGCAATTGCCATTCAACGAGATCAAGCCCGGTGATCGCTTCCGTCACCGGGTGCTCCACCTGCAGGCGCGTGTTCATCTCCATGAAGAAGAAGTTCATCTCGCCGCCTTCGCGCTGCTCGACGATGAACTCGACGGTGCCCGCGCCCACGTACTTCACTGCGCGTGCCGCAGCAACAGCCGCCTCGCCCATCTGCTTGCGCATTGCCTCGGTCATGCCGGGCGCGGGCGCTTCTTCCAGCACCTTCTGGTGGCGGCGCTGCACGGAGCAATCGCGCTCGAAGAGGTAGACGTAGTTGCCGTGCGTGTCGCCGAACACCTGAATCTCGATGTGGCGCGGGCGCTGCACGTATTTCTCGATGAGCACCGCGTCATCGCCAAAGCTGTTGATGGCCTCGCGCTGGCACGATGCCAAAGCCGCTGCGAAGTCTTCCGCCTTGTCGACCGCGCGCATGCCCTTCCCGCCACCGCCCGCGCTGGCCTTGATGAGCACCGGGTAGCCGATGCGGTCGGCCTCGCGCTGCAGCAGTGCCGGGTTCTGGTCGCTGCCGTGATAGCCGGGCACCAGCGGAACCTCGGCCTTCTCCATCAATTGCTTGGATTCGGCTTTCAGGCCCATGTCCTTGATGGCGGAAGGCGGCGGGCCGATGAAGACCAGGCCGGCGTCGGCGCAGGCCTGCGCGAACTCTTCGTTCTCGCTGAGGAAGCCGTAGCCCGGATGGATGGCTTGTGCGCCGGTCGCCTTGGCGGCTTCGAGGATTTTTTCCCAGCGCAGGTAGCTGTCCTTGGGCGCACTGCCGCCGAGGTAGACGGCTTCGTCGCAAGCGCGCACGTGGTTGGCGTGTGCATCGGCGTCAGAATACACAGCGACGGTCTGGACGGCCATGCGGCGCGCAGTCGCTGCAACCCGGCAGGCGATTTCACCGCGGTTGGCAATGAGGATCTTATTGAACATGGTGCGTCTCCGCGGTGAAATCGCCTTCGCACGCTGCGCGTGCCAGGCAATGTGGCTTCGCCGCTGCGCCGCTCTGCGGCTGGTCTCCGCGGTTGGCAATAAGGATCTTCTTGAACATGAGGGTCAATCTCCGGAGGAGTTTTTCTTGATCTGGAACGCCGACGTCACACCGGGGTCGGGCCGTCCGCTGAATATGCGCGCCACGCGGGCGAACAACGATTTGAGAAAGCGCCAGCTCTTGTGAATGAGCCACACGCTCAGCACCAGCACCGCCACCAGCACGATGCCGAACACCAGCGGATGCGCGATGGCAAGCCACAGGCCGGCGGGCACCATGCTGTCTTCGACCAGCGAAGCGCCGACGTTGGTAAAGGGCTCGGGCGAGGTGTTGATGGCGGCGCGCGTCGTGGCCTTGGCCGCGTGCGCCGTGGCTGCGAAGCCGCCGCCGAGCAAGCCGGCAACGACCGCCATCACGCCGTTGTCAGCGCCGAACACGGCAGCAGCAAGCGCCGCACCGGCGGGCACGCGAATCACCGTGTGCACCATGTCCCACAGCGAGTCGAGTCCCGGAATCTTGTCGGCAAAGAACTCGACAAAAACCATGAAGCCACTGGCCGCCAGCACCACCGGATGCGCGAGCAGATGCAGGCCAGCGGGCAACTGGATCCAGCCGAGGTAGCCCGCCAGGCCCGTGAGCAGCACCACGAGATAGAGACGAACGCCGCTCGCCCAGCCCAGCGCACCGGCGAGTGCGAGCAATTGAGGGGTGTCGAGTGCGTTCATGGCGGGCCTTTGATCAGGAGCCGAGCAACCAGCTGGGCTTGCGCTTTTGCAGGAAGGCCTGCACGCCTTCACGGCCTTCCTCGCTGGCGCGGATGTCGGCAATGCCCCGCACGGTTTGTGCCACGAGCGCGTCATCGATCTCGCGCCCGGCCACGTCCGCGATCAGCTTCTTGCAGGCACGCACGGCCGCAGGGCTTGCGTTGCACAGCGCCTTGACCAGTTCATCGACTTTGGCGTCGAGCGCGTCCGCTGCCACCACTTCGTGGATGAAGCCGATGCGATGCGCCTCGGCCGCCGTGAAGCGCTCGGCCGTCAGGAAGTAGCGCTGCGCCGCACGCTCGCCCATCGCGCGCAGCACATAGGGGCTGATGGTCGCGGGAATGAGGCCGATCTTGACTTCGCTCAGGCAGTACCAGGCGGTGTCGACGCTCACGGCCATGTCGCAGGCGGCGACCAGACCCATGCCGCCCGCATACACATCGCCCTGGATGCGCGCGATGACCGGCTTGGCGCTTTCGTGGATGGCGCGCAGCATGACCGCAAGCCCAGCCGCATCCGTTGTGTTTTGCTCGCGCGTGAAGTCGGCGGCGCGTCGCATCCAGTTGAGGTTCGCGCCTGCGCAGAAGGCAGGACCGCGCGCGCCCAGAACGATCACCCGCACCGAGGGCATGGCCGTGACCGCGGTGAAGACCGCGCTCAACTCGCCGATGACGACGTCGTCAAAGGCATTGCGCAGGTCGGGACGGTTGAGCCAGATCCGGGCCACCGGCCCATCGACTTGCACTTCGAGAGTGGTGAATTGATCAGTCATGCAGAACGTGCCTCTTGTTGCAGGAGATAGACCCAGTCGAGTTCCGGGCCCGGGCGGCCCATCGCCGTGAGCGCGGCCGAGATCTGGCCGCGGTGATGGGTCGCGTGGTTGAAGACATGGCCGAGCGCGGGCGCAAATGGAATCTGTACCGTCTCGCCGTTGTTTCGGGTGTAGTGCAGGTCGCCGTCGAAGCGCGTTGGGTCGAGCGTGGCGATCCATGGCGACCAGCGTTGCACCGCCGACGTCAGCGCATCGACCACCGATGCCCGCTCGCGATGCAGTTCGGTGTCGAGCGCCATGCGCAGCGAATGGTTCTCGGCAAAGCGCGCGTACCAGATGTTGTCCGTCACCAGCAGGTGGTTGACGGTGCCGTGGATCGAGCCGAAGAACAGGCCGCAGTGCCGATGCCACTGCTCGTCCGTGAGCGAGGACAGGTTGGCATCCAGCAGACGTGCCGTCGCCCACGCGTGGTAGCGTGAGAGCCCGGCGAAGTACTGCCCGAATTGCATTGGAAGCCTGCCCTTGCCGTTACATGCGGAAGATGCCGAACTTCGGCTCGGGCACCGGCGCGTTGCGCGTGGCCGCCAAGCCCAGCGCCAGCACGCGGCGCGTGTCGGCCGGATCGATGATGCCGTCGTCCCACAGGCGCGCCGTCGCGTAGTACGGATGGCCTTGCACTTCGTACTGGTCGCGGATCGGCTTCTTGAATGCCTCTTCTTCGTCGGCACTCCACTGGCCGCCCTTGGCCTCGATGCCGTCGCGCTTGACAGTGGCCAGCACGCTCGCCGCCTGCTCGCCGCCCATGACGCTGATGCGCGCGTTCGGCCACATCCACAGGAAGCGCGGCGAATACGCGCGACCGCACATGCCGTAGTTTCCTGCGCCGAAGCTGCCGCCGATGATGATGGTGAACTTCGGCACGTTGGCCGTGGCGACCGCCGTCACCATCTTGGCGCCGTGGCGTGCGATGCCTTCGTTCTCGTACTTGCGTCCGACCATGAAGCCGGTGATGTTCTGCAGGAACACCAGGGGGATCTTGCGCTGGCAGCACAGCTCGATGAAGTGCGCGCCCTTCTGCGCCGATTCGCTGAACAAAATGCCGTTGTTCGCGACGATGCCGATCGGCATGCCTTCGATGTGCGCGAAGCCGCAGATCAGCGTGGTGCCGAAGCGCGACTTGAACTCGTGGAACTCGCTGCCATCGACGATGCGCGCGATGATCTCCCGCACGTCGAAGGGCTTGCGTGTGTCGGTGGGGATCACGCCGTAGAGTTCCTCGGCCGGGTAAGCGGGTTGCTGCGGCGTGTGGTCGGTTGCCGTCTTCTTCGTCGCGGCCGATGCATTGAGGTTGACCACCGATGCGCGCGCCAGCGCCAGCGCGTGCAGGTCGTTCTGCGCCAAGTGGTCGGCCACGCCCGACAGGCGGGTGTGCACGTCGCCACCGCCCAGGTCTTCGGCCGTGACGACTTCGCCGGTCGCAGCCTTCACCAATGGCGGGCCGCCCAGGAAGATGGTGCCCTGGTTCTTCACGATGATCGATTCGTCGCTCATCGCGGGCACATACGCGCCGCCGGCGGTGCAGGATCCCATGACCACCGCGATCTGCGCGATGCCCTGCGCGCTCATGTTGGCCTGGTTGTAGAAGATGCGGCCGAAGTGGTCGCGGTCGGGGAACACTTCGTCCTGGTTCGGCAGGTTGGCGCCGCCGGAATCGACGAGGTAGATGCACGGCAGGCGGTTCTGCTCGGCCACTTCCTGGGCGCGCAGGTGCTTCTTGACCGTCATCGGGTAGTAGGTGCCGCCTTTCACGGTCGCGTCGTTGCAGACGATCATGCAGTCGACGCCGCTCACGCGGCCGATCCCGGCGATGAGGCCTGCGCCAGGGGCATCGTTCTTGTACATGCCGTGGGCGGCAAGGGGCGAGAGTTCGAGGAAGGGCGTGCCGGGATCCAACAGTTGCGCGACGCGGTCGCGTGGCAGCAGCTTGCCGCGGGCGGTGTGCTTGGCGCGTGCGGCCTCGCCGCCGCCGGCCTCGGTCTTGGCGAACTGCGCGTGCAGGTCGTCGACCAGCGCGCGCATGGCGGTGGCGTTGGACTGGAAGTCGGCAGAGCGGGCGTTGAGTTTGGTTTCGAGTTTGCTCATTGTTTGTGTTCCTGCTTCACCCATTGGGGAGGCGTGTGTCTTCCTCCCTCTCCCTCCGGGAGAGGGTTGGGGTGAGGGCATGGGCGGTGGTGAAGGCAGTACGCTTGCGAAGGCCCGGAGCCCTCACCCTGGCCCTCTCCCGGAGGGAGAGGGAACAAGAAGGAGAGAGGGGACAAGATGAGGACATTGAAGAAGCGCAGCTCATGCGGTCTTTTCCTCGTTCAAGCCCAACTGCTCCTTCATCGCATCGCGAATCTTGAACTTCTGGATCTTGCCGGTCACCGTCATCGGAAACTCGGTGACGAACTGGATGTATTTCGGCACCTTGTAGTGCGCGATCTGGCCCTTGCAGAACTCACGGATGTCGTCTTCCGTCGCGCTGTGGTCGCGCTTGACGATGATCCACGCGCACAGCTCTTCGCCATACTTCTTGTCGGGCACGCCGACGACCTGCACGTCCTGCACCTTCGGGTGGCGGTACAGGAATTCCTCGATCTCGCGCGGATAGATGTTCTCGCCGCCGCGAATCACCATGTCCTTGATGCGGCCGACGATGTTGACGTAGCCCTCGGCGTCCATCGTCGCGAGGTCGCCGGTGTGCATCCATTGGTCGGCGTCGATGGCTTCGCGCGTCTTGGCTTCGTCTTCCCAGTAGCCGTGCATCACGCAATAGCCGCGCGTGCAGAACTCGCCCGACGTGCCGCGGGGCACGATCTCGCCCGTTTCGGGGTCGACGATCTTGACCTCGATATGCGGCTGCACCAGCCCGACGGTCGACACGCGCTTAACCAGTGGCGTGTCGGTGGAGCTCTGGCAACTCACGGGGCTCGTTTCCGTCATGCCGTAGGCGATGGTGATCTCGCTCAAATGCATCTGCTCGACCACACGCTTCATCACCTCGGTCGGGCATGGCGATCCGGCCATGATGCCGGTGCGCAGCGTCGACAAGTCGAATTCCTTGAAGCGCGGATGGTCGAGTTCGGCGATGAACATCGTCGGCACGCCGTGCAGGCCGGTGCACTTTTCCGACTGCACGGTTTCGAGCACCGTGAGCGGATCGAATCCGTCGTTGGGATACACGATGGCCGAGCCATGCGTGATGCAGGCCAGGTTGCCCAGCACCATGCCGAAGCAGTGGTACAGCGGCACGGGAATGCAGAGCCGGTCTTCAGGGGTGAGCTTCATGCACTCGCCGATGAAGAAGCCGTTGTTCAGGATGTTGCGGTGCGTCAGCGTGGCGCCTTTGGGAAAGCCCGTGGTGCCGCTGGTGAACTGGATGTTGATGGGGTCGTTGGCGCGCAGCGTCTTCTGCACTTCGGCCACGCGCGAGTCGTCGGGCTTGCCACTGGCGAGCAGCGCCGAAAAACGCTGCATGCCCGGCTCCTCCGCGCCCTGACCTTCCGTGTCGATCCACACGACGCGCTTCAAGTGCGGCAGGCGCGCCGAGTTCAACGCGCCCGGCTTCGCGTCGGCCAATTCAGGCGCCAGTTCGCGCAGCATGCCCAAATAGTCGCTGGTCTTGAACCGCGACATGGTGACCAGCGCCTTGCACGCGACCTTGTTGAGCGCGTATTCGACCTCCGCCGTGCGGTAGGCCGGGTTGATGTTGACCAGGATGAGGCCCGCCTTGGCCGTGGCGATCTGCATCAGCACCCACGCCGCGTTGTTGTGCGACCAGATGCCGACGCGGTCGCCCGGTGCCAAGCCCGTGGCCAGCAGGGCGCTTGCAAGCTGGCTGGAAGCGGACTGCAAGGCGCGGTAGGTGAAGCGCTTGCCTTCGTGGTGGCTGACCAGCGCGTCACGCTCGGGATGCCGTGCGGCCATGTCGTCGAAGAAGTCGCCGATGGTCTGCTCGATGAGCGGGACGTCGGTGGCGCCCCTGGCGTAGCTCTGGTTCGAAGCAACAGTCGTGTTCATGGTCCAACGTCTCCTGTGTCTTGTCTTGCTCCTTCCCCCGCCGGGGGAAGGTTGGGATGGGGGCATGCTGCACTTGATGGGGGGCTGCGTCCAGATCGCAAGCCCGGTGCCCCCACCCCTGCCCTCCCCCGGAGGGGGAGGGAGTGAAAACCGTCAGGCGGTTTCTGCGAACAGCTCGCGCCCGATCAGCATGCGGCGGATCTCGCTCGTGCCCGCACCGATCTCGTACAGCTTGGCGTCGCGCCACAGGCGCTCCACCGGAAAGTCCTTCGTGTAGCCCACGCCGCCCAGCGCCTGGATCGCCTCTCCGGCCATCCACGTCGCCTTCTCGGCCGAGTACAGGATCGCGCCCGCCGCATCCTTGCGGAAGGTGCGCGCGTGGTCGTTGCGGTCACACGCCTTGCCCACGGCGTAGACGTAGGCACGCGTCGCCTGCCACGTCGAATACATGTCTGCCAGCTTGCCCTGCATCAGCTGGAATTCACCGATGCTCTGGCCGAACTGCTGGCGTTCATGGATGAAGGGCAGCACCGCGTCCATGCACGCCGCCATGATGCCCAGCGGGCCGCCGGAGAGCACGGCGCGCTCGTAGTCCAGGCCGCTCATCAGCACCTTGGCGCCCATGCCTTCGCCGCCCAGCACGTTCTCTTCCGGAACTTCGCAGTTGTCGAAGTACAGCGGAAAGGTGTTGGAGCCGCGCATGCCCAGCTTGTCCAGCTTGGTGCCGGCCGAGAAGCCCTTGAAGCTTTTCTCGACGATGAAAGCCGTCATGCCGCGCGCGCCCATCTCGGGCTCGGTCTTGGCGTAGATGACCAGCGTGTCGGCATCGCCGCCGTTGGTGATCCACATCTTGCCGCCGTTGAGCACGTAGCGGTCGCCCTTCTTCTCGGCGCGCAGCTTCATGCTGACGACGTCGGAGCCGGCGTTGGGCTCGCTCATGGCCAGTGCGCCGACGTGCTCGCCGCTCACCAGCTTGGGCAGGTATTTCTTCTTCTGCGCTTCGCTGCCGTTGCGGTGGATCTGGTTGACGCACAGGTTGGAGTGCGCGCCGTAAGACAGGCCCACCGAGGCGGATGCACGCGAGACTTCTTCCATGGCGACGATGTGCGCCAGGTAGCCCAGCTCGGTGCCGCCGTATTCCTCTTTCACCGTCATGCCGTGCAAGCCCAGGTCGCCCAGCTTTTTCCACAGGTCGTGCGGGAAGAGGTTTTCGCTGTCGATGGCGGCAGCGCGGGGTGCGATTTCGTTGGCGGCGAAGTTCTGGATCGCGTCGCGCAGGGAATCGATGGTCTCGCCCAGGTCGAAATTCAGGCCGGGATCGTGCATGGGGGGTGTCTCCTTCAGGGTCGTCGATGCGGCGCTTGCCGATGCGGCTGGAAGCGCACGAAGACCGCAGCTTACGCCCAGCCGTGGCGCAATTGGCGCCACAATGGTTGCAAATTGCGCCACATCGACACAACTGACCCATGCCCACGCCCGCCCTCCGCGGCAGCAGCCGCGCCGCCACCCCCATGGCCTTCGTGCAGGCGATTGTGCTGGCCTACGGGCGCTACGGGCGCGACCCCGCGCAGGCGCTGAGCGAGGCACAGATCGCGCCGCGTGAACTGCGAAACCCCAAGGCCCGCGTGACGGCGGCGCAGTTCGAGGTGCTGAACGCCCACGCGATGCAGGAACTCGACGACGAGGCGCTCGGCTGGTTCACGCGCCGCCTGCCCTGGGGCAGCTACGGCATGCTGTGCCGCGCCTCCCTCACCGCGCCAGACCTGGGTGTGGCCATCAAGCGGTGGTGCCGGCACCATCGCCTGCTGACGCAAGACGTCAGCTTGCGGCTGACCACGCACGCGGGCCTGGCCACCGTGGCCGTCACCGAGCACCGGGACCTTGGCGCCTTTCGCGAGTTCTGCCTGGTGTCGATGCTGCGCTTCCTGCACGGCTACGCGAGTTGGGCCATCGATTCGCGGCTGTCGCTGCGCGAGGCGGCCTTTCCGTTTGACGCGCCGCAACATGCAGACGCCTATCCGCTGATGTTCTGCGACACGGTGCACTTCGGCGCGACCGGCGCCAGCTACAGCTTCGACGAGCGCTACCTCGCCCTGCCCCTGCAGCGCGACGAGCGCGCCTTGCGCACCATGCTCAAGCGCGCCTTGCCGCTGACCGTGCTGCAGTACCGCCGCGACCGGCTGCTGGGCCAGCGCGTGCGCGAGCTGCTGCGCACGCGGCCCCATGAAACGGCGAACGCGCAGGCGCTGGCGGCCCTCCTCAACATCTCGGCGCGCACGCTGCACCGCCAGTTGCTGGAAGAAAGCGCCTCGCTGCAGGCCCTGAAGGACGAGGTCCGGCGCGAGCAGGCCATCGACCAGTTGCGGCGCACCGCCAAGCCGATCAAGCAGGTGGCGCTAGCGGTCGGGTTTCGCAACGAGAAGAGCTTTGCCCGCGCGTTCCGGCAGTGGACGGGCGCCACGCCGGGCGAGTTTCGCCGGGGGGCCGGGCAAGGCTGAATCGGGTTCGAATGCGCTTGGGGGCAGAAGCGGAGACGGCCGGGCCGCCCGACTTCTTACGACGCCTTTCCCGCCTCGCTTGCGCGTTCAAGCGCTTCGTTCACCTGGTCCAGCACCTCGGCGGATTTGGCCAGCCGCTTTTCGATCTCTCCCGTTTGCTCGACCGCCTGGTCGATCTCCGCCTGCCGGGTGCCTTCGGGCAGTTCTGATTCAAGGACGGTGTGCACCACCAGCAGGTCGTCGGCGGCGTCCTTGATTTCCTCGGCCACCTGCTTGTTTTTTTCCAGCGCATCGGCGATCGCCGGCGCCGGATCGGCGGGCGGTGTGGCGAGCATGGGATCGGGCTTGGGCATCCTGGTGGCTCCTTTGCGGAATTTTCCCGCACGTGGCCTGCAAGCCTTGTGCGGATGCGCTCTTGGCCTACAAGAACGTGTCGGCCACCATGTATAAGTTTCGTCGGCGCTTCGCCATCATGCCGCTCATCACCATTCTTGTCGAAGACAGCAAGACCATCCGGGACAGTTTGATGGCGGCGATGGCCGAGCTGTCCGAAGTGGAAGTTGTCGCCACGGCCGAAACCCCTTCCGAGGCCGCCGCGGCTTTCGAGGAATTCAAGGACTCCTGGCGTTTGGCGGTGGTGGACCTGTTCCTGAAGGAAGGTTCGGGCCTGTCCATCCTTCGCGCCTGCCAGGAGCGGCCGGCCGGTCGGCACGTGGTGATCCTGACCAACTACGCGACGCCGGACATCCGGCGGCGCTGCGTCGCGCTGGGCGCGGACGCGGTGTTCGACAAGTCGACCGAACTGGAGGCTTTCTTCGAGCTGTGCAACGCGTATGCGCGCGGGCACAAGCAGCCTTGACGATTGCGCCGCAAAATCACGTCCTTGTCTTTTCTCCATCCGGAGGATTTGCGGTGACCATCATCCGAATCGGCACGCTGTGCTACGTGGACAGCAGTTGCGAGGCCAGCCCCGCCACGCGCAAGGCGGTGGGCCGGATCGTCGAGGTGGTGTCGGCGCCTTACCAGGCGCCCGACCCCGGCTACATGCCCGGCACCTACTACGACGTGGTGTTCGAGGGCTGGACCTGCTATTGCCGCAGCGACAAGCTGCACCCGATTTCCGACCCCGGCGCGGATGTGGGTGAATGGCAGGAGGATGCGCTCAAGGCGTGAGCGGCGGCGGGTCGCCCGCACCGTGCGCACGCTCCGTGGGAGCCGGCTGCGCGCGCAGCACTTCCTCGAACACGGCGAGCAACTGGCGCGCAAACAGGTCCATGTTCGCGGCGCGATCCGTGCCGCCGTTCTCGATGGTGCGGCTGCGCGTTTGCTGACCGCCCACCACCGCCACGCAGACGTGGCCCGGCGCGTCACCGTAGGGACTGCCCGTGGGGCCGGCCGCGCCGCTCTCGGCGATGCCCCAGCTGGCGTGCAGGGTGTCGCGCATCCGGCCTGCGATGAAGCGGGCATAGGGCTCGGTTTCGGCACGCATGCCGACCATGTCTTCCTTGGTGATGCCGAGCAGGTTGCGCCCCGCCCGCCGCGAGTAGACGACGGCCCCGCCCAGGAAGTACGCGGACGCGCCGGGAACGGCGAGCAGCGCGGCAGACAACAGCCCGCCCGCCGAGGATTCCGCCACCGCGACCGTCTCGCCACGCGCCCGCAAGGCGGCGCCCACGCGGGCGGCGATTTCGGCAAGGGGCGCGAGGGTGGCGGTGTCGTCAGGGAGGGTCATGCGCGGAGTCTACGAGCGGCGCTGACGCTGCCGGCCGCGCCACCGGGCACTGCGGGCGCCATCGGCTAATCCCTGCTGACGAAACGCATCAAGGCTTCTCAGGCGCCGCACCATCGGCCGGCGGCGCGTACTGCGCGATCACCTCCTGCTCGGTGAGCATGGGCGTCTGGTTGGCAAACTTGTAGTACGGCGGCTTCTTGTCGATGTAGATCTGGCTCGCCAGCTTGAAGTCGGTCGAATCGAAAGCGCCGGCGGGCACGAAGTACTCGCCGGTCGACAGCAGCTTGTAGTAGAGATGGGTGCCGCACTGCTTGCAGAAGGCCCGCTCCGCCCAGTCCGAAGAGGCATAGACCCCAATGTGTTCGGCGCCCTGGAACTCCACCTTGGGTCCGCAATGGACCGCCAGCATCGGTCCCCCACCCCATTTGCGACAGAAGCCGCAATGACACGCCCCGATCTCCGTGGCAGGCGGCGACGTGAAGCTGACTGCACCACACAGGCATTGACCTTGCATTTTCATGATCCTTTCCATGCCAGCACGTAGCTGAACTCGTAGCTGTGCTTGCCTTCGGCAACGATGATTTTCAGTTCACCCGCCAGACCGACAAGCTCGCCCGTGCCGGAGTCCGGAACCACGGTGACGGACAAGCTCGGCGAGCCTTTGTTCATGGTGCCCGAGTGCTGAAGGACGAAGGCTCCGCTACGCCCGTTCAGCGTGCCTTCCACCTGCTCCATCGCGACGTACCCCGCGGAGCCTTTGACATCCGTGCCCGCGCTGAGCATCTGACCCCTTGTCGTCGCGATCAGATCGCCGGAAAACGTCTTGTCGATGGACATTCTTCCCAGCTTGCTTCCCTCCGCCTGGCCTTCGAAGGCGAGCGGCAGAACCTTGACTTCAAATGTTCCCTTGGCGATGTTTGTCATGCGTTGTCCTGGATGGTTGAGGGGCTGCGAGATTGCATCGATCAAGGCTGGGGCACGGGCTTCAGCTCAAGCGGTCGATCTGTCTTCGCTGCGGCACGGCACTGCGCGAGGTTCCTTTCAAACTTCGGAATGAAGGTCCCAGGGTCGCAGATCGGGCCGGCCGGAAGCATCCGGCACAGGCCAACGACCTGGAAGTCCGTGACGGCATCCGTGCACACGGGATGCGCAACCAGCGCCGCCTTGTCCGACTTGAGTCCCCAGGCGTCAAGGAACTGCTGCATGCGCTCGCTGCTGCCACCGAAGTAGGTCTGGTCATTTGCCAAGACCGCAGCATCCATCTTTGGCAATTCCGCGTCGAGGAAAGCAACGGCGGCCGCAGGGAATTTCGATGCGCTGACCGGCTGGGTCAAGGCTGGCGCGCCAGCAAACGCCAGCGCCAGCAATAGACAAGCCCGCCTCATGCGTTGTGGTCTGCGACTTGGTGGCGCATGCGTGGCAGGAAGGTGAAGATTCGACTGTTCCTTAACTCGGCGCAAGGCCGGTGGGTCGTTCCAAACGGGATATCTGATGCTTGCATGCCGCCTACTTTAGCCCGCAGACATGCCGTTGAATCAGACACGTTCGTCAGCTATGCGCACCGCTAGAATTTGATCCCATCTCATTGTCAAAAGCGCCGCGCCAGCGGCCCTGCCCCAGGACCTTTCAATGCTGATCATTGCGTTGATCTCGACCGTTGCGCTGCTCGTCTGGATGGGGTTCTTCATGATGGGCTCTTTGCCGCTGCTCATCCTCAAGCACGACACGCCCCTGGATTCGCGCTTCATCCGTGGACTGTTCAACGTCTACTACATGGCGCTCATGACCACGGCGACGGTGGGTGCCGTGAGCTATGTCCTGGCCGGAAGGCCCGGCATTGGCTTGGCCTTGGGTTGCATCGCCCTGCTCGGTTTCGCGGCTCGCCGCTCGATCGTGGGGCGCATGGACTCGCTGCGCAGCACCATGACTGCCGACGATTCAGCGGCCATCGGACGGTTCCGCCGGCTCCACATCGGGGGCATGCTGCTCAATGTCCTGCTGCTGGCCGGGTTCTGCATCGGCATGGTGCAAGTGACTGCTCGCTAGCGATCGTCGCTGCGCATCCATCCGAGCTACTGCGGTGGCCTGCCGAGCCACCAGACCAGCGCGCAGACGATGACGAGCGAGGCCAGTGAACTCGCGGCCATGGCCAGCACCGACGGCGGAGGTGGCGCGACTGTCATCCCAGCCACCGTGAAGACCAGGATCGTGAGCGTGAAAACCACCATCGCAATCAGCTTGCCGCGCGGCAGGCGGCTCCCCGACACGAACAGCCACAGGCCGGCGGCCACGACAGCCGCCTCAGTGATCAACGCGACAGGCATGCTCTGCCACAAGCCCAAACCCACGTGAGGCGAGCCGGTACCGGCCAGCGGCAATTCAGGTCGGTGAACAAGCGCGTCGAGAATCCAGTGCGAGAACACCGCGGCGCCGACGAGTGCAGCGGCACGCCAGCGCGCGGCACCAAGGCGGGCACAGGCGATGGCGGTGGCCACCGCGGCGAGCAAGGACCAGGCGATGCTCGCCAGCAACCCGTGCGAGTACGGAAAGACGAACTCCGGCTGATGCGTGCTGGCGAAGTCGGCGGGAATGACAAGGGACTCCCACCCGGCAAGCACCAGCAGCCAGAGCACGATGTCGAGAAGAAGGGCCGCGACAACGAACGCCCCCACGTTCACCCGTCGTTCGGCTCGCCCGAGCGCCAAGGCTGCACCCACATGACCGGCGAACATGGGCAGCTCCTTTTTTGTGTCGGCGGGCCTGCTGTGGAAGGCGCGCCGCTGATGGTCAATCGCGTGTGCGGCGCGGCACACCGGCGTCGGTCAATCCGGACCCGAAATACATCTGGCTCACCTGCGCCTCGGCCGCTGCCGCCTCGCACAAACTGCAAGGCCGGGACGTCGAGTACAGGATCGTGCCTGGCAATTCCTTTCGACCGAGCCGGCGCTGCGCGTCCCGGATCGCCTCGCGCTCCGCATGCGCATCCATGCTTTGGTTCTTGACGACGCGACTCGGCCCCTCACCGACCAGCGTGCCTTCCAGCACCAGCACGGCACCATAGGGCTGGTCGCCCCACGACTCGGCCTGTCGGCGCATGGACAGCGCCGCCTCGTACCACTTGGGATCAGGATGTGCAGACGTGTTGCCTGCCCACACCGGGGTGAATGCGCCAATGAGCGGGGGGCACGTGACAGCTGCCAGCAGGGCGCGGCGTTTCGAATCCGGCTTTGACTGTGGAGCATGAGCGGACATGGGCCGCCTGAATTTCCCGCAACTGCGGTCGCCGCGTCAAGGCCTCAGACAAAATCAATCGGAAACCTTTTCGTGTAGTGGCGGGACCGCACGTAGCTCTGGTTGAAAGCCTGCAGCGGATTGAAGTAGCTCTGCCACATCACCAGGTCCCGCGGCAAGAAGGCCTCCATGTCGCCTCCATAAAGCGAGCTGCGGGCAATGTAGAGCGACAACCCGAGGTCATCCACGAACGTGGCATGCACCATCGGATCGGGATTGCCTCCGTCCGGCGTCAGGCGCATCGCCTTCAGGTTCTTGATGACCTGGCCATTCGCCTCGCGCCAGCGGCTGTACAACTGCTGCCCCGGCTGAAGAACGTGAACCGGCCTCTGTTCTGACATCGTCGGGCTCCAGTTGAGTATGTGACCTGCGCAATCTATAGCCAGGCGAATCCGGCGGGCATCCTCCAAACTAACGAGGTCGGGGCACTTCGTACCGAAGCTCCGCGAAACCGGACCCGACCTGTTGAACGGATGTCAGTCGCAGCGCAGCTGCCCCCATGATCCGGCGCGGCAACAGCGGCTTGCCTTTGCCCAGGGTGACGGAACCGACCTGAACGATGACCTCGTCCAGCAACCCCGCGTCGTAGATCTGACCCACCAAGTCCCCGCCGCCAACGATCCACAGGTTCTTGCCGGATGCTGCCAGCTGCATCTGGTCGTGCACGGGTCGAACCTCGCCGCGTACGAAGCGGATGTCCGCTCCCGGTATGGGTTCAAGGTGGCGAGACGAGAACACCCAGGTCGGCTGTGCATAGGGCCACGGCGCAGCTTGACCGGTTCCGGGTTTGACGACATGACGCAGCATCCACTCGTACGTGGACGAGCCCATGGCGAGCGCCCCCACCTCCTTGATGAAAGCCGGATAGCTCGTGTCGTTGATGTCGCCGAGGGGGAAGAGCCACTCGAGCGAGTCATCTTCGGTGGCGATGAATCCGTCGAGGCTCGATGCGGTGTAGTACTGGGTCTTCATGTTGCTCCGCGATTTCTTGCTGGATACGAGCATCGTCAGCGATACACCAGTGCCTCGCTCAACGGCCATGGGAAAGGCGTACACACGGGGTAAATTCAATGCAATGAGTGCGTCGAACGGGTAATCGCCCCCAGGTTCATGCAAGCAGCGTAACGCAGCCTCCTCGTGCAAGGGAATAGGCCCTTCCATGCAGATATAAGGACCTCCCATTTGCGGGCACTTCGGGAGGTTCTGATGAAGCATCGTCAATCAGCCATTCTTCTTGCGCTGCTGGGAAGTGGCTTCGGCTATTCCAGCGTTGCGCAGATTCAAGGCAACTCCCTTTTTGCACGCCAGCCCGCGCAAAGGGCAGCACGCAGCGCCGAGCCCGTCGCGCGATTGCCATCCACGCGCAGCTTCGAGGTGATCAGCCCGAACCCGGGCGTGGTCGCCAACGATACGCCGACGATTGCCATTGACTTGCCCGGTGCAGACGGGCGCCTGGCGCTCAAGCAGAAGTTTGAAACGCTCAACGATGGCACGCAGGTCTGGCACGGCAATTTTTCGCCGGGGCGCAGCCGCTCCGCAGCGGAGGCGCCAGCCGATGACCAGAACGCAGTCACCATCGTGCGCAATGGCGACAGGATCACGGGGACAGTTCGCTACAACGGTCAGTTGTTCAACATCACCCCCTTGGCCGGCGGCGGGCATGCGCTTGTCGAGGTCGATGAATCAAAGCTTCCGACGCTCGTCGGTGACGAACTTCCACCGCCACCTGAAGCAAGGGTGAGCGCGGCCAGTGCAGCACTCCTGTGCACGCCTGCGTGGAGCGCTGACCAGACCTACGACACGCCCGGTAAACGCGTGAGCCGGAACGGCCAGAACTACGAGAACAAGTGGTGGACGCGAGGCGACGATCCAACGCAAAGCGGTCCGTATGGTGCGTGGGCATCGGTAGGGGCTTGTGGTGCCGGGGCCCCGGCTCCGGCGCCATCGCCGCCTCCGCCGGCCCCGGCGCCAGTTCCGGCTCCGGCGCCAGTTCCAGCCCCGACGCCTGTTCCGACTCCGACTCCGACTCCGGCACCGGCGCCGGCGCCGCCTTCGTCATCATGCAACCCCACCTGGTCTGCGGCGACTACATACGACCGAGCCGGTGCCAAAGTGACCTGGCAAGGCAAGAACTATGAAAGCAAGTGGTGGACGAAGGGTGACGACCCGAGCGCCGCCGGACCTTGGGGCGCGTGGACACCGCTGGGCGATTGCAGCACGGCACCAGCGCCGGCGCCCGCACCAGCACCAGCACCTCCTCCGCCTCCACCACCACCACCACCACCACCACCACCGCCACCGCCACCTGCACCAAGCGCCGACGACATCACCACATTGCGCGTCCTCGTAGTCGCTACGAACGAGGCCATGAAGTCGCTCATAACGGATCTCCAGGCCACGGCACAGTTGGCCATTGCAGAAAGCAACCAGGGGTTCATCAACAGCAAGGTCAAGATCAAATTCGAGCTTGCTGGCACGTGGGTGGACCCCAACTATGTCGAGGCGAGCTCCAACAACCTCATCCTGGAAGACCTGACCAGGATGGACGACGGAAAGCTGGAAGGTGTGCGCCGCGAACGGCAAGCGCTGGGTGGCCGCGCTGACTCACTTGCAGGCGCGGCACTTGAACTCATGGAATTCTTCGTACCTCGCCATTGGTGGGCGTTGCGCTTTCGTGGAAGAGATCGGCAAGATATTGCTCGAGCTCATGCTCCGGGATGAACTCGGGGACAACGAACGCAGCAGGTCGGCGCTTGCCCTCCGCACCCATGTCGAAGGCCTGCCATCGATCGCCCTGCCGCTCGATGCCGACGATGTGTCCGAACACGTTGAACCTGTGCATGTCGGCCCCCAAACGTTGAAGTTGAGCAACGGACCAAGCGCCTTGCCGAGGGCGTCGGCCCGAGCGACCGGCAAGGCTCCCCGGCGCTGCGCTTCGGCAAAGTTCAAACCCGAAGCAATCCACGAAAACCTCTGGCCGCGTAGTAAGACTGCACGCCGTTGTGATAGACGAAGACCTTGCCATATCGCCGATCACAGAAGAGGCCGCCGCCCAGTGCTCTCACGTCCGATGGCGTTTTGATCCAGCTGGAGGTCTTGGTATCGAATTCACCAAGCGTCTGCAGCGCTCGATACTGCTCTTCCGTCAGCAGCTCGACGCCAATCTCCGTAGCCATTTCGACTGCGCTGGAATCGGGCTTGTGCTCCTTCCTGGCGTTGCGCGCCTCTTCGTCGTAACAGGTACTTCTGCGTCCTGAGGGACTTTCCGGGGAGCAGTCACAGAAGATGAAGTGACCGGACTCCTTGTCGTGGCCAATGACATCCGGCTCACCGCCTGTGGCTTCCATGTGGCCTAGCGACGTGAGCGCATCGAGATGGCTTTCGAGCCGCTCCTGCACATCGGCCCATGCGACCTTGGCATGTCGGTGCATGTTCTTCTCGAAACGCGTCTTCAGGGTATGGATCAGCGTTTCTCGTTCATTTTTCGCCTTCATGTTCATCGCGATGCCTTCTTTGCAATCGATTGCCCCACAACGCACAGTTTGACATCACAGCACTGACCATCGCAAGACAACGCCGTAGACGTGAACCAGCCCAATGACAAGGCAAATGCCAGAAGAAACGAGCCAGAAGGTCCGGGAGTTCTCGGGAAAGGCTGGCCTGAGCACAGGGAATGCAACTGCGCGGAGCAAGTACACGGCACAGATGGCGGGGAGCACGAGCTTTGCAAGCGGCAGACCACGAATGACGCCAGCGCCTGCCAACGCATAAGCAGCCCAGATGAAGAGCACGGCTGCGATGAACAGCGTCACAAAAGCAGGCCGGAGTTTCCGGGCCTCAACGGCGCGCGCCATCTTCTCGCCTGCGCCCATGAACCGGTATGCAGGCGCGCCCAGGAAGATGCAAGCCAAATGAGCCACCGCAGCCGCGGCGCTGAGCACCCCGCCAACGATGAGCGCTTGAGATCCGGAAATGGCCATGGCTACCCAAGCTCCTGGGCAAGCCCGATGAGGATTCCCTCGGGCCCCCGGATGTAGCAGAGCCGATAGCTGTCTTGATACCGGACCACTTTGCCGACGAGCTTCGCGCCACGCTTGACGAGCCGGGCGAGCGTATCGTCGATGTCCTCCACGGTGAACATGACGCGCAGGTAACCGAGCGCGTTCACCGGGGCGCTGCGGTGATCGGCGGCCACAGGCGGCGCGAGGAATCGGGAGATCTCGAGCCGGCTGTGACCGTCGGGCGTACGCATCATGGCGATCTCGGCGCGCATGTTGCGCAATCCCGTGACGCCGTCTGCCCAGTCTCCTTCGATTGGCGCGCGCCCCTCCAGCTCGAGGCCAAGTTCGGTGAAGAACTCAATGGCAGCATCGATGTCTTCGACAACGATGCCGACGTTGTCCATGCGTTTGACCGTCATTGCGTCTCCTTGGCGTCTGACGAATGGTGAGCCGCCGCCCCAACTGCGGGGCGCGAGCAGTTGGCTCGTAGCAGGTCGCTCCAACTGATGGCAATGCGACACCACTCAGGCAGGGCGCGGCCTGCTCAGTCCGCTGGACGCCGTGCAAGCGGCGCCCCGTATCCCGCCAGCACCTCCGGCAACCGCCCCATCTCCGTAAAAACCTGCGCCACCCCAATCGCCCGGAGCGCATCCGCACTGCTGTGACTCAACCCACCCGGGCTGTAGCCAAACACAGTCGCACCCGCGGCAATACCCGCCATCGCGCCCGTCACCGTGTCTTCAACTACCGCACACCGCTCAGGCTCGACGCCCAGCGCACGCGCCGCCGCGATATAGACATCCGGCGCAGGCTTGGAACGCGGCATCTCATGGCCGCTGAAAATGCGGCCCTTGAAGGCGTCGAGCACGCCGATCTTTTCCAGCTGGAGTTCGACTTTGAACCGGTCCGCGCCTGACGCGCAGGCAATGCGGCCGCCCAGGCTCGCGTGCAGCGCGCGCACCGCCGCGGGCGCGCCGTCGATCTCGACCAAGTCGCGGTCGAGCGCTTCATTGCGCCGGGCCCGAAAGCTCAGCAGCCACTCGTTCGTCAGCTGAACGCCCGTGTTGGCCTCGATCAATGCCGTCTCGTCCATGACCGCCTTGCCCACGAAGGTGCGCATGCACTCTTCCAGCGTGAGCGACCAGCCGAGTTCTTCCAGCATGTCGCGCAGCACGCGGTTGGTGATGGGTTCGGAATCGACCAGCACGCCGTCGCAGTCGAACAGCACGGCATCGAAGGGGAAAGGTGTCATTGCAAAGAGAGGGCTTCAGGCTTCGTCATCGACATGCACGACGGCGTCGAGATAGTACCAACGCCAGAGGTCGCCATCGGCCTCGCGCAGGAAGCGGCTGCGCTCTTCCAGCCGCGTCGCGCGGCCCGAGGCGTCGCGCATGCGGGCCACGAATTCGACTTCGGCATGGCCATCATCAACTTGCATGTGCGAGCGCACGGCCAAGCCGAGCCAACGCATGTCGGGTTCGAAATCGATCGTCGCCGGCC
The DNA here is from genome assembly GCF_030317105.1 of Variovorax brevis. Taxonomy (GTDB): domain Bacteria; phylum Pseudomonadota; class Gammaproteobacteria; order Burkholderiales; family Burkholderiaceae_C; genus Variovorax; species Variovorax brevis. The sequence goes on along the minus strand of NZ_JASZYG010000007.1, from coordinate 41,616 downwards.
GCGTGCTGGCGTGCCATGTGGCGAGCAGGTAGTCGCCGCGCTCGCGCACAAAAGCGGTGTAGCGCGAGCGCATGAGCGATTCGGCATCGGGCGCCGGCGTGTTCGCAAAGTCGTCGATGAAGCGACCACAGCATTGCGCATAGGTGAGCGGCTTGCCGGGTCGCAACCCGCGTCCGCAGGGGCAGGCGTCGGCGGTCAAGCGAGTGCGCGCTGGATCAACAGCTTCTGGATGTCGGACGTGCCTTCATAAATCTGGCACACACGCACGTCGCGATAAATGCGTTCCAGCGGGAAGTCGTTCACATAGCCATAGCCGCCCAGCGTCTGGATGGCGGCGCTGCAGACCTTCTCGGCCATTTCGCTGGCAAAGAGCTTGGCCATGGCGGCCTCCTTGAGGCAGGGCAGGCCTGCGTCGCGCATGGCAGCCGCGTGCCAGATGAGCTGGCGCGCCGCCTCGAGTTGCGTGGCGCATTCGGCCAATCGGAAGCCAACCGCCTGCTGGTCGAAGATGGCGCCGCCGAACGCCTGGCGCTCCTTGGCATAGGCCACCGCCACGTCGAAGGCGCTGCGGGCCATGCCCACGCTTTGCGCTGCGATGCCGATGCGCCCGCCTTCGAGCCCGCCCAGCGCAATCTTGTAGCCCTCGCCTTCCTGCCCGATCAGGTTCTCGGAGGGAATGCGGCAGCCGTCGAAGTTGATCTGCGCGGTGTCGCTGCTGTGCTGGCCGAGCTTGTCTTCGAGGCGCGCGACGTTGTAGCCCGGTGCATCGGTGGGCACCAGGAAGGCGCTCATGCCGCGCTTGCCTGCGCTCTTTTCCGTCACCGCGATCACGATGGCGACGTGGCCGTTCTTGCCGCTGGTGATGAATTGCTTGACGCCGTCGATCACGTAGCCGTCGGCATCGCGCCGCGCGGTGGTGCGCAGGCTCGACGCATCGCTGCCCGCCTGCGGCTCGGTCAGGCAGAACGCGCCGAGCATCTGGCCTTGCGCGAGCGGCTGCAGCCACTTCTTCTTTTGTTGCGCATTGCCATAGCGCATGAGGATGGCGTTGACGGGGCAGTTGGTCACGCTGATGGCGGTGCTGGTGCCGCCGTCGCCTGCCGCGATTTCCTCGAGCACGATGGCCAGCGTGACGTAGTCCAGCCCTGCCCCGCCGTCGTCTTCCGGCACGCAGATGCCGTAGGCGCCCAGCGCGGCGAGGCCGGTGTGCGCTTCTTTCGGAAAGCTGTGGTCGCGGTCCCATTGCGGGGCGTGCGGCCACAGTTCGGCTTGCGCAAAGGCGCGCACGGCCTCGCGAACGGATTCCTGGTCGGGGGTCAGCAGCATGGGGTGGTTCCTGTCTCGTGTTGATGTCTTATGGCGCGGGTTGGCGTTCCTGGTCCAGTTGCTCGCGATAGCGCGCCAGCATCCCGGCTTGCGATTCGGCAGCAGTCTGGCCCTGCGTCTGGTCGCGGATCATCTGGTTCATCGTGGGCAAGGCGTCGCGCGATGGCCACGTGGCCGGCTGCCAGAGTTCGGAGCGCATGAAGGCCTTCGCGCAATGCAGGTAGGCCTCTTCGATCTGCACCTCGATGACAAGCTTGGGGCGCTGGCGTTCCTGCGCGAAGACGTCGACGAACGCAGCCTCATCGCGCAAGCGAGCGGTGCCGTTGACGCGCAGCGTCTCGTCGACGCCCGGCACCATGAAGAGGAGGCCGATGCGCGGATCGGCCAGCAGGTTCTCGAGCGTGTCCAGCCGGTTGTTGCCGCCGCTGTCGGGCAGCAGCAGCGTGCGGTCGTCCGCCACCTTGACGAAGCCCGGCGCGCCGCCGCGTGGCGATGCGTCGAGCAGTTGCCCCGCCACGCCGGCACTGGAGACCACGCAGAACGGTGACAACGCAATGAAGCGCCGGCAGTGCACATCCAACTGCGCCATCTGCTTGCGCACGGCCCGCTCGCCGGGTTCGTCGTACAGCGTGCGCAACTGGGGTGTGGTGCCGATCATGGTGTCACTTGCCTTGCCCGAGGTCCATGATCATCTTGCTTGCCATGTACAGGCGCCGCGGGATGGCGCTGATGTCGACGTACTCGGCCTTGTCGCTGTGATAACCAAAGCCCGGCAGGCCGAGGCTTTCGATGACGGGCTTGCCCGAGAGCGCGGCGTAGGCGGCGTCGGAGCCGCCACCGGTGCGCTCGACCAATTCCAGCTCGCCGCCCGCCTCCTTGTAGTAGCCCACGGCCTTGTCGATCAGCAGCTTGCCGCCTGCGCCGGCGTTGAAGGCCGGGCGACCGCGCGTGACGACGATCTTGACGTCGGCGGCCTGCAGCTTCTTTTGCTGCGCCTTTTCTTCCAGCGTCTTCATGGCCGCCTCGAAGTCTTCGTTGCGTTCGTAGCGCACGTCGGCGTTGACCGTTGCGCTGTCGGGGATGATGTTGTTGGCGGTGCCGGCCTTGGCCATGGTCCAGTTGAAGCGCAGGCCCTTGGCCTTGTCGTCCAGTCCCATGGTGCGCAGCACCAGGTCGGATGCCTCGACCAGCGAGTTGACACCCGCCTCCGGCGCCACGCCCGCATGCGACGCCTTGCCGGTGATGTTGGCCTGCACGTAGGCAATGCCCGAGGTGCCCAGCACGAAGTTCTCCTTGCCCGCCGACGTGGGCTCGAAGGACAGGATGTAGTCCGCCTTTTTCGCCTCTTCCTGGATGACGTCGCGCGAGCCGAAGGAGCCCTTCTCTTCGTCGGTGTTGAACAGCACCGTGATCGAGCCGAAGTCCTGGAAGTCGCGCGCCTTCAGCAGCTTGAGCGTGTGCACGATCACCGCGATGCCGCCCTTGTCGTCGGCAATGCCGGGGCCGTAGGCCTTGTCGCCCTCGATCTTGAAGGGCGCCTTGGCGAGCATGCCGCGGGGGTAGACCGTGTCCATGTGGGCAAGCAGCAGCAAGCTCTTGCCACCCTTGCCCTTGAGCTTGCCGATGATGTTGTCGCCGACCACGTTGCCCGCCGCCTTGCTGCGGGACGTGCTGAAGCCCAGCGACTTGAGTTCGTCCTCGAGGTATTTGCCCGATGTCGCAAGGCCTTCGGCGTCGCCGGTGCCGGTTTCGATGTTCACGAGTCGCTCCAGCGTCTTGATGACGGCTGGCTTCTCTGCGGTGGCTTCCGCGAAGAGCGCTTCATGTCGGGTCTGGCTCCAGGCCGCCGGCGTCGCGATGGCGGCGGCCAGCAAGGTGAACAGTGAAGCGCGGGGAATGGCGAAAGGCATGGCTCGAAAACTCCCTTTTGATTCTTGTTGGACGCAAGAGCGGCGACGCGCGAAGTGCGCGCCACCGCGACGATGAAGACTTCAGATCAGTTCGATGGCGACCGCCGTGCCTTCGCCGCCACCGATGCACAAGGTGGCCACGCCGCGCTTTTGACCACGCGCTTGCAACGCATGCATCAACGTCACCATGATGCGGGCGCCGCTCGCGCCGATCGGATGGCCCAGGGCGCAAGCGCCGCCATGCACGTTGACGATGTCATGCGCCACGCCCATCTCCGCCATCAGCGCCATCGGCACGACGGCGAAGGCTTCGTTGACTTCCCACAGGTCGACGTCCTTCACGTTCCAGCCGGTCTTCGCGAAAAGCTTCTGCACGGCACCGACGGGCGCGGTGGAAAACCACTCGGGCTGCTGCGCGTGCGTGGCGTGGCCGACCAGGCGCGCGAGCGGCTTGGCACCGATCTTCTTCGCGTGCGATTCGGTCATCATGACCAGCGCCGCGGCGCCGTCGTTGATGGACGAACTCGATGCCGCGGTGATGGTGCCGCCGTCCTTCTTGAACGCGGGCTTGAGCGTCGGGATCTTGTCGAGCTTGACCTTGCCCGGACCTTCGTCGATGGCGACGACGGTGTCGCCGCCACGACCCTTCACGGTCACGGGCGTGATCTCGGCCTTGAACAAGCCGTCGGCGGTGGCGTGCTTGGCGCGCTCGACGCTGGCCACGGCAAACGCATCCTGCTGCTCGCGCGTGAACTTGTACTTGGCGGCGCAGTCTTCGCCGAAGGTGCCCATCGAGCGGCCGGGCTGGTAGGCGTCTTCGAGGCCGTCGAGCATCATGTGGTCGAAGATGCGGTCGTGTCCCATGCGGTAGCCGCCGCGGCCCTTGAGCATGAGGTAGGGCGCGTTGGTCATGCTTTCCATGCCGCCCGCGACCATGACGTCGTGCGTGCCGGCCAGTAGCAGGTCGTGCGCCAGCATCGCGGCCTTCATGGCCGAGCCGCACATCTTGCTGAGCGTCACGGCGCCGGCGCTGTCGGGCAGGCCGCCCTTGTAGGCCGCCTGGCGCGCGGGCGCCTGGCCCTGCCCTGCCATCAAGCAGTTGCCGAACAGCACTTCGCCGACCGAATCAGGCGCAATGCCGGCGCGCTCGACGGCGGCCTTGATCGCCGCGCCGCCGAGGTCGTGCGCGGAGAGGGAAGAAAAGTCGCCCTGGAAGCCGCCCATGGGCGTGCGGGCAGCACCGACGATGACGATGGATTCAGGCATGGAGTTCTCCTTCAGGTTTCAAAAATAAGCCGCGTGGCCGTCGTGGACGAAGCGCTGCGCTTCGTCGTAAGGGAAGACATCGAGCATTTGCCCGGCCTTGATGCGCTCCTTGTGGCTTTGCCAGAAGGCGGCGTCGAGCAGGTCCGCGTGGTGCGCCATGAAGGCCTTTCGCACCCGGTCGTTGCCCAGCAGGAAGGGCTCGAAGGTTTCGGGGAACACATCCTTCGGGCCGACCGAATACCAGACCTCGCCGCTCATCTCGTCTTCCTCGTTGCGTGGCGCGGGCACCTTGCGGAAGTTGCAGTCGGTGAGGTATTCGATTTCGTCGTAGTCATAGAACACCACCTTGCCGCCGCGCGTGACGCCGAAGTTCTTCCACAGCATGTCGCCCGGGAAGATGTTGGCCGCCACCATGTCCTTGATGGCGTTTCCGTATTCGACGACGGCGTGCTCCAGTTGGTCCTGCGCGCGCTTGGCATGCGCTTCGTTGTCGGGGTTCGCGATCTGGTCAAAGGATTCCTGCAGGAAGAGGTTCAGCGGAATCATGCGTCGCTCGATGTAGACGTGCTTGAGCACGACCTCCATCTCACCGTTGCCGTCGCGGTCTCCGATGGCCAGTTGGCTGGGCGCGAACTTCTCGATCTCCTCGATCAGGTCGGGCTCGAAGCGGTCCAGTGGAAAACCCACGTCGCTGTATTCGAGCGTGTCGGCCATGCGCCCCACACGGTCGTGCTGCTTGACCAGCATGTACTTGCCCTTGATCTGCTCGCGGGTCGTGTCCTTTTGCGGCGGATAAAAATCCTTGATCAGCTTGAACACGAAGGGGAACGACGGCAGGTCGAACACCAGCATGACCATGCCCTTGATGCCGGGCGCAATGCGGAACTTGTCGCTCGAGTAATTCAGGTGCGAGAGAAAGTCGCGATAGAACAGCGTCTTGCCCTGCTTGGCCAGCCCCAGCGCGTTGTAGATCTCGGCGCGCGGCTTGCGCGGCATGAGCGAGCGCAGGAACTGAACATAGGCCGAGGGCACTTCCATCTCGACCATGAAGTAAGCACGCGCAAAGCTGAAGAGCAATTGCAGGTCGTCTTCGCCGAACAGGATCGCGTCAACGTAGAAATGGCCCTTGCTGTCGTGCAGGATCGGCAGCGCAAAGGGCAACTCAACAAAGCCGTTGATGATCTTGCCGACCACGTACGCGCCCTTGTTGCGATAGAACAGGCTGGAGAGCACCTGCACCTGGAAGTTGGCGCGCAGCTTCACCTGGTGAAAGCGACCGAGGATGGCGTGCGCCACGCGCGTCGCATCGCGGTGCAGGTTGGCGTACTTGCCCTGCAGTCCGAAGTCTTCGAGCATGCGCACGATGGTGTCGTCCAGCGTGTCGTGCGGCGGGTAGTAAGAGCGGTAGGTCGGCGCGTCGCGCGGCTCGATGTACTCCGTGCTGATCGCAGGACGCACAAAGATGAAGTCGTTCTGGAAATACGCGCGGTGCAGGATCTTGGTCGTGACCGAATTGAAGAAAGTCTCGGCCAGTTCGGGCTGGTGATGGTTCACCAGCAGCCCGATGAAGTGCAGCTTGACCTGGTGCCACACGTCCATGGGCTGTTCGCCCGCCTTGAATTCCTTTTCGAGCCGGGCCACCGCCTCGCTCACCCGAAGGTCGTAGAACTCGATGCGCTCGCGCTGGGCGCGCTGCTGGCCGTGCCAGTCCGCCGTTTCGAAGCGGTGCTTGGCACGGGCCGACTCCGCGCGAAAAAGCCGGTAATGCCGGTTGAAGCCATCCGCCATCGCTTTCGCGATGTCATAGGCCAGCGGCGAATCGAGTCGTTGCGGAAACATCTTTCTTTTTTCTCCCCCTGATTGAAATCCCGTGCGTTCAGGCTGCGGCTTGTCCGGGCGCCGCTGCGTCCCGCCACTTGGCCTGAATGCGTTCGACGGCGCGCTGGTGAAGTCCCTCGAGCGCTTCGCTGCTGCTCACCGTCATCTCCAGGTCGTTGAGCAGGCCGTCGTGCACGCCAAAAGCCCAGCCGTGGATGCGAACCTTCTGGCCGCGGCCCCAGGCGTCGAGCATCACGGTGCTCACGCAGACGTTGACCACCTGCTCGACCACGTTCAGCTCGCACAGCGCATTGGCACGCGTCGCTTCAGGCAGCGATTCGAGCAACACGCGATGACGGTCGCGCACGTCCTGGATGTGGCGGATCCAGTTGTCGGCCAGGCCGATGCGCGCGCCTTCCAGCGCGGCCTGCACACCCGAGCAGCCGTAGTGGCCCACCACCATGATGTGCTCCACCTTCAGGCGCTCGACGGCGAACTGGATCGACGAGAGCGCGTTCAGGTCGGAGTGCACGACGATGTTGGCCACGTTGCGGTGCACGAACACCTCGCCGGGCTCCAGCCCAGTGATCTGGTTGGCCGGCACGCGGCTGTCGGAGCAGCCGATCCACATGTACTTCGGCGTCTGTTGCTTGACCAGGCTGGTGAAGAAGCCGGGGCGGTCGCGCTCGACCTGGGCCGACCAGGCCCGGTTGTGCGCGAAGAGGTCGTTGAGGCTGTTTGGCATGGTTGGATTGTCGGTGAGGGTTGGAATTCAGGCGGCTTTGCGGGCGCGCGCCAATGTGGTGCGAGCCTTGCGCTCATGCTCGCGGACTTCGTCGAGATTGGCCTGCAACTCGGCCAGTTGCGCTTCGAGCTGGCTGCGGTGCTCTCCCAGGATGGCCAGGAACTTCTCCAGTTGCGGCACCGTGTCGCGCGGACTGTCGTACATGTCCAGGATGTCCCTGGCTTCCGTCAGGCTCAGGCCCAGGCGCTTGGCGCGCAGGGTGAGCGTCAGGCGCGCACGGTCGCGGCCGCTGTACACCCGCTGGCGTCCCCCGGGGCCACGGCGTTCGGGCGTGAGCAGGCCCATGTCCTCATAGAAGCGGATCGCCCGGGTGGTCAGTTCAAACTCCTGGGCGAGTTCTCCGATCGTGAAGGTCTGCGTGGGCATGGAAGTCAAGGGATTTCAAGGGCCGGATTGCGGGCGCGACAGCGGATTTTGGCCGCAGTGCCTACAATGCACGATTCTCATATGACGTTAACGTAAACGTCAACTGTACATGAACCTCCTCGAACGCGAACTGCATTACCCCTTGGGCGACGCGCTGCCCGAACCGGGTTCCTCCATGGAAGTTGCGCCGGGCGTTCGATGGATCCGCATGGTCCTGCCCTTTGCGCTCAACCACATCAACCTCTGGCTGCTGCGCGACGAAATCGACGGCGTGCAGGGCTGGAGCATTGTGGACTGCTGCATTTCGCGCGAGGAATCGCGCGCGCAGTGGGAGCAGGTGTTTGCCACGCAGCTTGAAGGCCTGCCCGTGCTGCGCGTGATCGTCACGCACATGCACCCGGACCACATCGGCCTGGCCAACTGGCTGTGCACGCGCTGGAATGTGCCGCTGTGGATGAGCTCCACCGACTATCACGTGGCGCGCATGCTCTGCGACGACGGCGACAGCGCGGCCGGCGGCGACGCGGCGGCAGACTTCTTTGCGTCCCATGGACTGGTGGACCCGGACGCCCTGGCCAAGCTCCGCGCGCGCACCAGCTACTACAGCAACCTGGTCGCAGGCGTGCCCAGGAGTTTCGTGCGCATCATGGATGGCGACGACATCGTCATCGGTGGCCGCGCGTGGCGTTGCATCAGCGGCTACGGCCATGCGCCGGAGCACATCTCGCTGTATTGCGCCGAACTCAACACCCTGCTGGGCGGCGACATGATGCTGCCGCGCATTTCCAGCAACGTGAGCGTGTACGCGGGCGAGCCCGAGGCCAACCCGCTGCGCATGTTCCTGGAAAGCATCGCGCGCTTTCGCAGCCTGCCGGTGGATGTGCTGGGCCTGCCGTCGCACGGCAAGCCCTTCACGGGCGTGCATCGGCGCGTGGAGCAGCTGGAAATGCATCACCGCGACCACCTCGCGGCCTTGCTCGATGCCTGCCTTTCGCGACCGCATTCGGCGGCCGATGCCTTGCCGATCCTCTTCAAGCGCGAGCTCGATCTGCACCAGATGACCTTTGCCATGGGCGAGGCCGTGGCCCACCTGCACTACCTTCGCTTCAACCGCCAGTTGAAGCGCACGCTGGGCGAGGACGGTATCTATCGCTTCGGCGCGCCGGCCCACTGAGGCGGGGCGAGGCGCCGGCGCATTCAACCGCGGGAAAGTGACGCCGGCCCCGCGTCGCCCAGGAGGCGATGAATCCATCCGGAAGCCTTGGTATCACGCGGGGAGCGGCGTGCCATCAGCTCGTGGGGCGGCGCTTCGACGTGCACGATGCCCGGATCGGCGGGGTCGCCCATGCAACGAAACCGGCAGTGCCGCATCAGCGCCAGCATCGGTTCGTTCTCGGCGGGCACGTCGCAGTGCAGTCGATCGATGCCGGCAGCGCAGGCCGCGCGACCCAATGCAAGCAATGCCCAGGTCGCAACGCCCCGGCGCTGCCACGCGTCGTCCACCACGAGCGCAAGCTCTGCCCTGCCGTCGCTCTCGTCGATTCTGTAGCGCGCATCCGCCACGAGGTGTTCGCACTGCCCCTCTTGCAGCGCCACCACCAGCGCCACATGGCGCGCATGGTCCACGCAGGTCAGGGCACGCATTGCGTCGGCCGATGCCGGTAGCGCTGCGTTGGGAAAGCGGCGCCTCCTGGATGGCTCCGACAGCCTGTTGACCATGTCGGCGAGCGCTTCGCTGTCCTGCGGCAGCACGGGCCGCAGCATCAGGCGCCGGCTGTTGCCCAGCGAACGCACATCGATCAGATGGGTTGGATAGTGTCCCGTCGCGCGCAGATTGCTGCGCGCCTCCCCAGGCCATTCCATGACCTCTGCTGCTTGTTTCATCCTTGACAGCTTATGAGTCTGCGCCGCCTTCTGCGTCCGCCAACCGTAGCGTTGACACGCCGCTCAAACTATGCCCTTGGCTGCACCTTTGCGCGCGAGCGATGTGGTAAACATGGCGCCCTGAGGGAGGAGAGGTACAAAAAATGAATGTACTCATGGTGGACGACCACGTCATGTTCCTGCAAGGCATGAAAGGCCTGCTGAACGTGCTGACGCCGCAACTGCGCGTCGAAACCACGCGCGACATCGGGCGCGCATCGCAGCTTGTGCAGGAGACTGCGTTCGATGTCGTGCTGCTCGACTGGCATCTCAACGACTGCAAGGGAGCCGAGGCCATTCGGCGCCTTCGCGAATCCGGATGCATGGCGCGCATCGTGGTGTTGTCGGGCGAAACTGACTCGGCGCTCATTCACGATGCCATCGAGCTTGGCGCGGCCGGCTTCATCCCCAAGGAATACAGCTCCGAGAAAATGGTGGAGGCCGTGCAGCAGGTGCTTGCCGGCCGCATTTTCCTTCCGTCCGAAGCGGCACCGCCGCGCATGCGGGAGGCGCCCTCCACCGACGCGCGACTGGCCGAACTGACCAGCCGCCAGATGGAGGTGTACCGCGCCGCCACGCGGGGCCTGTCCAACAAGCTGATTGCGCGGCAACTGGACATTGCCGAATCGACGGTCAAGGCGCACCTGAGCGCGGTGTACAGCGCCCTGGGCGTGCGCAACCGCACCGAAGCGGCCTACCAGGCATCGCGCGAGGGCCTTGACATTGGCTGATTCGCTGCCGCCCGACTTCGCAAACGCATCGCGGGACGCACGCATTCAAAGGCGCATCACAGAGCGCCGCACGGCCATGATGCTGCGCTACTCGCGGCGCCTGCCAGGCATCTTCATGGGCTTCGGCATCATGGCCTGCATCGGCTCCTGGCACGGCCTGGGCATATGGCCCTGCCTCTGGCTGCTTGGCATCGCCATGGTCACGGTCTATCGCATCTGCCTTGCACGCTCCATCGAGAAGCTGTCGGCAAGGCAGCAGGTGGATGCGTTGCCCCGGCTCATCCGCGGCTTTGCCGTCAATGGGCTGGCGACTTGCCCGCTTGCGGTCATGTCGTTCTTCACGCCCACGCTCATCGGGACCTTTGCCATGAGCGTCATGCTGATCGGTGCGCTTGCCGTGAGCGCCGCCTCGGTCGCCGCCTCGATGAGGGCCTTCGTGGGCTTTGGCACTCCCACGGTCGTGTGCCTGCTGGGTGGCTGGCTGATTCGCGGCGACGAAATCGGCTACTTTGCGTGCGGCGGCATCCTCTTTGCGTGGGCCATGTTCCTCGTCAGCGTGCGCGACCAGAACCGCACCATGTGGGTGTTGATGGGGGCGGTGGAAGACAACGCGCAGCTGTCCACTTCCGTTGAACTGGAGCGCGACCGGGCCAGGGCAGCGAGCAAGGCCAAGACCCGCTTCTTTGCGGCGGCCAGCCATGACTTGCGGCAACCCTTGCATGCGCTGTCGATCAATGCCACGACGCTGGACATCCTCGTGCGGCGCACCGACGACGAACTCCTCAAGCAGGTGAGCCACGGCATCAGCAGCGCGCTGCGGCACAGCGCGAGCCTGCTGGACGGCATTCTCGACATCTCACGACTCGACGCGCAGGCGATCGATGCGCGCCTTGCGCCCTTCGACATGTGCGCCCTGCTGCGAGCGGTGCGTGACGACTACGCGCCGCTGGCCGCCCAGCGCGGACTTTCGCTGGAGCTGCGCGTGCCGCCGGAGCCGTTGTGGGGCTGGACGGACCGCGACCAGTTCATGCGAATCCTGGGCAACCTGGTGAACAACGCCATCAAGTTCACCCGCATCGGCGGCGTCACGCTGTCGGCGGCGAAGGGGCCGGGCCATTGCGTGCTGGTGTGCGTGATCGACACCGGTCCCGGCATTGCGCCAGACCAGTGCGGTCGGGTGTTCGAGGAGTTCTACCAGATCGACAACGCATCGCGCGACCGCAGCCAGGGACTGGGCTTGGGCCTGGCCATCGTGCAGCGCACCGCGAACCTGCTCAAGCACAAGATCCGCCTGGACAGCGTGCCCGGCTTTGGCACCCTCTTCGAACTGCAGGTCGATGCAGCCGTTGCCCCGCCGCAAGAGGCGCCGCCCACCCGCGTGCCCCGACCTGCGCCGGTCGGACGGCCTCTCGCCGTGCTCGTGGTCGACGACGAAGTCGATGGACGCGCAGCGCTCAGCACCTACCTGCAGCAGCTGGGCTGGCCGGTGGAGACCGCGGCGGACGGCGAACAGGCCGCGCGCCTGCTGCAGTGCGGCTTTGTTCCCGATGTGCTTCTGGTGGACTATCGGCTTCGGGAGGAGACTGGCCTGGACGTGCTCGCGCGCCTGCGCCTGCATCAGCCCGGACTTGTCGCGGTCATCGTCACCGGGGAGACGGCGCCCGACCGCTTTGCGGAGCTTTCCGGCGTGGCGGCGCGCGTGCTGCACAAGCCGGTCGTCGGAGGCTTGCTCGCCCAGGTGCTGCAGGAAGTGGTGGCCGAGCACGAGCGGGAGGGAGCTGGCGCGCAGGTGACGGCGTCGGCCAGCGTCCTGCAATAAGCTGCGCTCTCTTTCAGGAGACATCGCATGGACACGACACAACTCTTTTCGCTCAAGGGCCGCACCGCCCTCATCACCGGCGGTTCGCGCGGCATCGGCCGCATGATCGCCGAGGGCTTTCTGGCGCAGGGCGCGCGCGTCTACATCTCGGCACGCAAGGCCGAGGCCTGCGACCAGACGGCAAAGGAGCTGTCGGCGCTTGGCCATTGCGCTTCGCTGCCGGCAGACGTGTCGACGCTGGAAGGCGCACAGGCGCTGGTCGCCGCCTATTCGAAGCACGAAGGCTCGCTCGGCATCCTGGTCAACAACGCCGGCGCGGCATGGGGCGCGCCCTATGACGAGTTTCCGGAAAGCGGCTGGGACAAGGTGGTGGACCTGAACCTCAAGGCGCCCTTCTTCCTGACGCAGGCTCTCACGCCGATGCTGCGCGCGGCTGCGACGGAGCACTTGTCCAAGGTGATCAACATCGCGTCGATCGACGGCGTGTCGGTCAATCCGCAGGAAACCTATTCGTATGCCGCGAGCAAGGCCGGCCTGATCCACCTCACGCGCCGCATGGCGCTGCGACTGGCCAAAGACGGCATCGTCGTGAGCGCCATCGCACCGGGCGCCTTTGCGTCGAACATGAACAAGGATGCGCGCGACCACGCCGACGAAGTCAGGAGCCGCATTCCGGCCGGTCGCATCGGCACGCCGGAAGACATGGCTGGCGCTGCCATCTTCCTGGCCTCGCGCGCCGGCGACTACGTGATGGGCTCCACGCTGATCGTGGACGGTGGCGTCACCCACGCAAGGGGCTGATCACCGGCTGACGCGCTCAGTCCAGTTCAGCAAGCAGCCGCGTCAATTCATCAGGCGCCGACACCATCGCGTCGTGACCCGTCTTCATCTCGACGTATCGCCAGTCGGCGCGGCCCTTGGCCACCTCGGCGCTCGGGCCGACCACGGCGTAGAGCGGGTCGGTGCAGCGGATGTAGGTCGCGGGCACGCCGTTGCCGACCGGGTTCTTCAGCGTGAGCACGGTCAGGAAGGTGTTCCACGGATGCGGCGTGAGCCGGCGGTCCACCCATGCAATGTCTTGCGCACTGTCGCGCCCCGGCACCAGGCCGAACGCGGTGGCAGGCGGCGCCGGCATGCTCAGGCCGCCGCTGGATTGCGCTGCGGACTGGCTTCGTGACGCCGCCACGTCGGGCGGCAGGCCTTCGAAGATGCTCTTGCCCGGCGTCGGGATGAGCGCATCGAGCAGCACCAGATGCCGCAGGCGCTGCGGCATGCGGTCGGCCACGCCGATGGCCGCATTGCCCCCAAAACTGTGGGCGACCAGGTACACGTCCGTCAGTTCCTCGGCCTCGATGACGTTGGCGATGTCGTCGACGAAGGTGTCGATGGTGATGTCCGGGCTCATCAGGTGCCGGCGCTCGCCCAGGCCCGTCTGCGTCGGCGTGTAGACCGCATGCCCGGCCGATCGAAGTCGCGCTGCGACCTCGCGCCAGCACCAGCCGCCATGCACCGCGCCGTGCACCAGCACGTAGGTTCTTTTCATTGCACTTGTCTCCGGGCCATCCGATGGCGTGTTGATCGAGCCCGGACATTATTCAACTCCACGCGCGGCGCAGGCTATTGACGAAAGCCATCACAGGCGCCGAGCGGGCGATGCGGTCCACGATCCGCTGGCCCAGCGCATGCAGCGCCGGGACCGGCTGGGTCTGCAATATCTGCGCGTCGGTGGTGGCCGTCAGCTCGAGCCAGCCGCCGTCGAGGAAGGTGTACGCCTCGCCTTGCCGCAAGAGCGTTGCGGGCGAGAACACCGTTTCGCCAAGCCAGCGCAAGGGCTCCTGAAGCCTGACGGTGCCGAAGATCACCTGAACCACAGTGCCCGCGGGAACGGTCGCACGGTGCATCTGGCCGCTTTGAAGGGAGATGGATCCTGTCGATGAACGCATGATGGGCCTTTCTGGAATGAAGCCTCATCGTAGGAATCGGGCCCCCTGAAAAACAGGCACAGCCAAGCGCTATTTCAGGCGCAGCAGACGGTCGCGCCCATCGTCTGTTATGGTCGTTTTGGCTCGATCTGCATCTGTTCCGTGGGTCCGTGATCCGGGAGCATCGACTGGTGACGAACACGCATCCCCTCTACAAGCGGCTGGCCGCCCACTACATTGGCGCGATTCGCTCCGGCACGCTCCAGCGCGGTGCACGCATGCCCTCGCTGCGCGCACTGATGCGCCAGCACGAGATCAGCCTGTCGACGGCCTTGCAGCTGTGCCGCGAACTGGAGAACGGTGGTTGGGTCGAGGCGCGGGAGCGCTCGGGCTACTTCGTCAGGACGCCGGCGCGCACCGGCATGGCGCGCGTCGAAGAACCGGCACCCGGGCTCGCAGCCGATCCGGCGCAATACGTGGGCATTCACGCGCGCGTCTCCGAATTCGTGGCCAATCGGCGCAGCCATGCGCTGAAGGCGAACTTTTCGATTGCCCGCGCGGCACCGCAGCTGTATCCCGGCGAAGCCTTGCGCGCGGCCGTCGTGCAGGGCTTGCGGCTGAGGCCCGATCAGCTCACCGTCGCGCCCCAGCAGCGCGGCGACCCGGCGTTTCGCACCGTGCTTGCACGCCGCGCGCTCGCCAGCGGCATGACGCTGTCGCCCGAGGACATCCTGGTGACCAACGGCTGCATCGAAGCCCTGAACATCGCCTTGCGCGCCGTGGCGCAGGCAGGCGACACGATCGCGGTGGAATCGCCGACTTTCTACGGGCTGCTCCAAGTGCTGGAAAGCCTGGGCCTGCGCGCGCTCGAAATTCCCACCAGCCCGCAGACGGGCATCTCCATCGAAGCGCTGGAACTCGCGGCCGACACCTACCGCGACATCAAGGCCGTCGTGGTGGTGCCGCACCTGCAGAACCCGCTGGGCAGCGTGATGCCTGACACCCACAAGGAACGGCTGGTGCGCCTGTGCGAAGAACGCGGCATGGCGCTGATCGAGGACGACACCTACAGCGAACTCGTCGACACCGACACGCCGCTGCGCGCGCTGAAGTCATGGGATGGCAGCGGCAACGTCATTCATTGCGCGTCGCTGCACAAGATCCTGGCGCCGGGGCTGCGTTTGGGCTGGATCACGGCAGGCCGATGGCAGGCGCGCGTGGAGATGCTCAAGTACGCGCAGACGCGCAACAACGAGTCCTTGTCGCAAGTGGGTGCCGCGACCTTCATGGCGACGGGTGCGTATGACCGCCACCTGCGCCGGCTGCGCAGCTTTCTGGCGACGCAACGCGAGAAGACGACCGAGGGCATCGCACGTTACTTTCCGCCCGGCACGCGGATGAACGTGCCCCAGGGCGGACTGCAACTGTGGGTCGAATTGCCGAACCGGCTGTCGGCCAGCCGGCTTTTTGACGCCGCCTTGGCGGAGCAGATCGCCTTTGCGCCAGGTTCGTTGTTTTCCAACTCCGCGCGCTTCGAGCACTTCATGCGCATCAACTGCGGCTGGCCGTATTCGCCGGAGGTTGACGCGGCGCTGCGTCGGCTGGGCGAGATGGCGTCGGCGTTGTCGGCGGCGCCAGCCGCGACGACACAACTCAGGACCAGCGCGGAACCGATTCTTCCTTGAGCTGGCGACGCAGCAGGTGGTAGTCGGGCACGACGCTTTCCACCGTTTCCCAGAAGCGCGGACTGTGGTCCATGACGCGCAGGTGGCTCAGCTCATGCGCCACCACGTAGTCGATCACCGTCATGCGGAAGTGCACCAGACGCCAATGCAGGCGGATCGCGCCGTCGGCACTCGCGCTGCCCCATCGCGTGGAAGCGTTCGACAGCGAGAGCTTCGTCCACTTGACGCCCAGGCGCGGTGCAAAGTGGTCCAGTCGCTCCGTGAAAATACGCCGCGCCTGGCGCATGAGCCAAGCCTGCGCGGCGTCGCGAACCTGCGCGCTGCTGGCGTTGTTGGCCAGCGCCAGCCGCAGCACATGCGGGCGGCCGTCGATGCCGGCGTCCAGGATCGCGCCGGCGCCCACGAAGGCGTGGCGCGGATCGAGTTGCACCGTCACCGGCTCGCCGAGGAAGTTGAAGCTCGCGCCGTCTTTCCACTCGATGCGCGAGGACTCCATGCGCGCCTGGCGCTCGCGCGTTTCGCCGAGCTTGCGCACGATCCAGTCCGCTTTCTCGAGCAGCGCGGCATCGACGTCGCGCAGCGCCACCCACTTGGGCGCCCGCACGCTGAGCCCTTCGGCGCCGACGACGAAGCCGATGGTGCGGCGCTTGGCGCGCGTGAATTCGTAGGCGACGCGCGCATTGCCCAGCCGAACTTCGCGCGTGGCGCGTGGATGCACGAAGCCAGCGGGCGCGATGGTGTCGGCGAGCAGGGCGGCCGGCATGGCCGGCAGCGCAAGCGGTGGCGCATCGATGGCTGCCGGCGCTTGGGCCGTGTCGCTCTGAACGGGTGTCACGACAGGCGGCTTCTTTGGCACCGCACGCTTCTTGCGCGGCGCCTGTCCGGCCGTCGGCACCGGCGCGGCCAGCTCGTCGAACAGATCCATGGTGAACTGAAGCAGGCTG
Source organism: Variovorax brevis (assembly GCF_030317105.1). Classification (GTDB taxonomy): domain Bacteria; phylum Pseudomonadota; class Gammaproteobacteria; order Burkholderiales; family Burkholderiaceae_C; genus Variovorax; species Variovorax brevis. Next base: position 25,101 of record NZ_JASZYG010000007.1, on the reverse strand, counting down.
CGCATGTTGCTGTTTTCCGTCCCCGTCTCGCGTTCTAGCGGTATGCCTCGGGATCGAGTCGCCGCATCTCGGCTTCGATCCACGCCTCGACCTCGCGCATCAACTCGTCGGGCTTTCGACCGACGCTCGAAATGGCCGGGCCAATCGACACGTCGACCACGCCCGGGCGCTTGATGAAGGCCTTGCGCGGCCAGACCTTGGCGGACGTCACCGCCACCGGAACGACCGGCGCACCCGTTTCCACCGCCAGGCGCGTTCCGCCTGATTTGTACTGGCCCTTCTGACCGCGCGGAATGCGCGTGCCTTCAGGGAACATGATGATCCAGATGCCCTCGGCCAACAAGCGCTTGCCCTGGTCGACCACTTTGTTGAAAGCCTGCGCGCGCTGCTTGCGGTCGATGTGGATCATGTCCAGCCGCGCCATCGCCCAGCCGAAGAAAGGCACGTAGATGAGTTCGCGCTTGAACACGAAGGCCAGCGGATGCGGCATGAGCGTCGGCATCAGGAAGGTCTCGTAGGTCGACTGGTGCTTGACCAGCAGGACACAGCCTGCGAGCTTGTCTTGCGGCAGGTTCTCCATGCCGGTCACGCGCGCCTGGATGCCAAGGATGACGCGGGCACCGCCGATGGCCCAGCTGAGCCAGCGCACGGCCATCCAGTAGAGCGGCTCGCTGCGGCGCCAGATCGAGGCGACGCACATGATGATGCCCCAGGGCATGACGGTGATGAGCATCCACAGCGCGTGGATGATGGAACGAATCAGTGACATTGGATCTCCAGCCGGCTCTGGTGGGCGCCGGCCCTCCCCTCAAGCGGCTTCATGGGTGGTTATTGTCAGACCGCCAGCGTCAGGCTCGCTTGCGCTTCGCGCGCCAGCAGGAACTCGACAAAGGCGGCCAGGTCTTCGTGCACGCGCGTGCCCGGCGGAAACTCGGGCGGCAGCGGATCGACACCTCGGCAAATGGAGCCCATGCCGGTGAGCAGCAGGTGCGGCTCGCAGCCTGCGGCATAGCCCGCCTGCAGGTCGCGCAGGCTGTCGCCCGCCGTGGGCATGCCCTTGAGCTCGACGCCGTAGCGCTCGCCGATCTGATGGAACAGGCCCGACTTGGGCTTGCGGCATTCGCAGCCTTCGTCGGGGCTGTGCGGGCAGAAAAAGATCGCATCGACCCGGCCGCCGACGGCAGCCAGCATCTTGTGCATCTTGGCGTGCATCGCATTGAGCGAGGCCATGTCGAACAGCCCGCGGCCCAGGCCCGACTGGTTGGAAGCAATCGCCACATGCCAGCCGGCGTGATTGAGGCGCGCAATCGCCTCCAGCGCGCCGGGCAGCGGCGTCCACTCGACATCGCTTTTCACGAAGTCTTCGCGATGCACGTTGATGGTGCCGTTGCGGTCGAGGATGACGATCTTCATGGTCTTGCCCTGCGTCATGCGGCGGCGATCAAACGGCCAGCCGCTCGAGTTGCGCCACGCGGTTCATGGCGGTGTGCAGCGAGGACAGCAGGCCGAGGCGGTTCAGGCGAAGGTCGGCCTCTTCGGCATTGACCATCACGCCGTCGAAGAAGGCATCGACGGGCGCGCGCAAGGCGGCCAGCGTTTGCAGCGAGCCGGTGTAGTCGCCTTCCTTGAACTGCGCGTCGGCGCGCGGCACCACCTGCTGCATGGCTTCGTACAGCGCGCCCTCGGCCGGCTCGCGGAACAGCGCGGTGTTGACATGGGCGTCGGCTTCCGGCGACTTCTTCAGGATGTTGCCGATGCGCTTGTTGGCGGCCGCCAGTGCGGGTGCTTCGCTCAGTGCAGCGAAGGCGCGCACGGCCGCGAGCAGCTCGGGCACGGTCGACAGGCGCTGCGGCATCGACGCCAGCACGGCATCGACTTCCTGCGCGCTGGCGCCCTGCTCGCGCAGGCTGCCGGCGAGGCGGTCGAAGACGAAAGTCTGCAGGCCATCGACAGCGCGTTGGGCATCGAAGCCTTCAATGCCTGCGAACTGCTCTGCGGCGTTGGCGATGAGGGTCTTCAATTCCAGCGGCAGCTTCTTTTCAACCAGCATGCGGATCACGCCCAGCGCATGACGGCGCAGCGCGAAGGGGTCGCGGTCGCCCGTGGGCGTGTTCCCGATGCCGAACATGCCGACCAGCGTTTCGAGCTTGTCGGCCAGCGCCACCACCACGCCGACGTTGCCGCGCGGCAGGCTGTCGCCGGCAAAGCGCGGCTTGTAGTGGTCTTCGATGGCGTCGGCCACCGACGGGTCCAGCCCGTCGTGCAGCGCGTAGTAGCGGCCCATGGTGCCCTGCAGTTCGGGGAACTCGCCGACCATGTCGGTGACGAGATCGGCCTTGGCCAGTTGCGCGGCTTGGGTGGCGCGTGCGGCCAGTTCGGCGTTGCCCATCGCTTCGGCGATGCCGCGCGCAATGTGCATGACCCGCGTCACGCGCTCGCCCTGCGTGCCGAGCTTGTTGTGATAGACCACCTTGCCCAGCGATTCGACGCGCGAGGCCAGCGACTTCTTGCGGTCCTGGTCGAAGAAGAACTTGGCGTCGGCCAGGCGCGGGCGCACCACGCGCTCGTTGCCGCCGACGACGGCGCTCGCATCGTCCGGGCGGATGTTGCTGACGACGAGAAACTTGTTGGTCAGGCGACCGTGCGCGTCGAGCAGCGGAAAGTACTTCTGGTTGGCCTTCATCGTGAGGATGAGGCATTCCTGCGGCACGTCGAGGAATTCGCGCTCGAATTCGCAGACGAGCACGTTGGGGCGCTCGACCAGCGCGGTGACTTCGTCGAGCAGCGCGTCGTCGTCGATCGGCACCGAGCCGGCACCGACCTTCACAGCAGCGGCTGCGAGTTGGCGCGCGATCTCCGCGCGGCGTGCCTCGAAGCCGGCGATGACGGCGCCGTCGTCGATGAGTTGCAGCGCATAGCTGTCGGCATCGCGCAGCGCGACGGGGTCGACCGCGGCTTCGAAACGATGGCCGTGCGTTTCACGTCCCGAACGCAAGCCGAGAGCTTCCACCTGCACCACCTCGGCGCCATGCAAGGCCACGAGGCCGTGCGCGGGGCGCACGAAGCTCACGCTGCTCCAGCCCGGCAGGTCACCGGTTTCCAGTTGGTAGCTCATGACCTTGGGGATCGGCAGCTTGGCAATGGATTCAGCCAATGCCTTCTGCAGGCCTTCCGCCAGGGTCGCGCCGCGTGCGGTGCTCTCGAAGAAGAGGGCTTCGGCCTTGCCATCCTGTGCGCGCTTGAGGCCGGCGACAGCCGAGCCATCCGCGCCGAGTGCCGCCAGCTTCTTGAGCAAGGCGGGCGTGGGCTGGCCCGAGCCGTCCAGGCCCACAGCCACCGGCATCAGCTTTTGCGAGATGGCCTTGTCGGCGGCTTGCGACGACACGTGCGTGAGATGCGCCGCCAGGCGGCGCGGCGACGCATAGGCCGTCAGCACCGAGCCGGCATCGGCCAGGCCCTGCGCCACCAGTTGATCGCGCAGCACACCGGCAAAGGCGTCGCCCAGCTTCTTGAGCGCCTTGGGCGGGAGTTCTTCGACGAAGAGTTCGACGAGGAGGTTTTTCGTTGTCATGGGGTCAGGCCGCCTTCTTCGTCATCTGGGCCACCCACTCGCGGGGCGCCATGGGGAAGCCGAGGCGTTCACGGCTGTCGTAGTAGCTTTGCGCAACGGCGCGTGCCAGGTTGCGGATGCGGCCGATGTAGGCGGCGCGTTCGGTCACGCTGATGGCGCCACGCGCGTCCAGCAGGTTGAAGCTGTGCGCGGACTTGAGCACTTGCTCGTACGCCGGAAGGGCCAACTGCTGCTCCATCAGGTTCTTCGCCTGCTTCTCGTGCGCGGCAAAGGCGGTGAAGAGGAAGTCGGCGTCGCTGTGCTCGAAGTTGTAGGTGGACTGTTCCACCTCGTTCTGCTTGTAGACGTCGCCGTATGACAGGCCTTCGGTCCACTTGAGGTTGTAGACGTTGTCCACGCCTTGCAGGTACATCGCCAGGCGCTCCAGCCCGTAGGTGATCTCGCCGGTGATCGGCTTGCAGTCGATGCCGCCGACCTGCTGGAAGTAGGTGAACTGCGTCACCTCCATGCCGTTGAGCCAGACTTCCCAGCCCAAGCCCCAGGCGCCGAGCGTGGGGTTTTCCCAATCGTCCTCGACGAAGCGGATGTCGTTCTTCTTCAGGTCGAAGCCCAGCGCTTCGAGCGATCCGAGGTACAGCTCCAAGATGTTGGCCGGCGCCGGCTTGAGCACGACCTGGTATTGGTAATAGTGCTGCAGGCGGTTGGGGTTCTCGCCATAGCGGCCGTCCTTGGGGCGGCGGCTGGGCTGCACGTAGGCGGCTTTCCAGGGCTCCGGGCCGAGCGCGCGCAGGAAGGTGGCCGTGTGCGAAGTGCCCGCGCCCACTTCCATGTCGTAGGGCTGCAGCAAGGCGCAGCCCTGGGCGTCCCAGTACGACTGCAGTTTGAGAATGATTTGTTGGAAGGTCAGCATGTAGAACCCGCAAGAGGCGGCCCGCAGCGCGGGCAGCCCTTGATTTTACGGGCCGTGCCCATGAAAAAAGCCGCAGGGGCTGCCGCTTCCGGACGCGGCCGCCGCCAGACCCGTCCAAGCTCCTGACCAAGGCGGCTGCCAATATGACTTTTCAAGCCCCACACCGCGGATCTGGCTTTGCCAGTCCGCAGGTGAGGTCCCCTCCCCGGGAGGTGGCGAATTACACGCAGCGAAGCGGAGTGAAAAGCCGGGAGGCCTAATACTCCCAGAAGATCCGTTGCAGTTCCTTCGTGTCGCTCGTGCGGGTCAGCGCGACCATCGCCAGGATGCGCGCCTTCTGTGGCCGCAGGTCGTGCGCCACTACCCAGTCGTATTTGTCATCGGGCTGTTCGGCGTTGCGGATCACGAAACCGTCGGGCACGCGCGAGGAGCGGATCACGATGATGCCGTCCGAGCGCAGCTTCTGCAGGCTCGGCACGATGCGGTCGGCCACCGAGCCGTTCCCGGGGCCGCCGTGGATGAGTGCCTTGATGCCGCTCTTGCCCAGCGCGTCGATGGCGACGGAACTCACGCCTTCGTAGCCCATGGCGATTTCCACGTTGGGCAGCGTGCCGATTTCATTGATGTCGAACTCCGAGTTCATCGTGTGGCGCTTGACCGGCGCACGGAACCAGTAGTTCTTGCCCTCGACCACCATGCCGAGAGGACCCCATTGGCTGGTGAAGGCGCTGGGCTTGATGTTGACGTTCTTGCTCACGTCGCGGCCGCTCTCGATGCTGTCGTTCATGGTGAGCAACACGCCCTTGCCCATTGCGTCCTTGCTGCCGGCGACGCTCACCGCGTCGAACAGGTTCAGCGCGCCGTCGGCCGACAGGGCGGTGCCGGGGCGCATCGAGGCGACCATCACGATCGGCTTGTTGGTGCGCACGGTGAGCGTCAGGAAGTAGGCGGTCTCTTCCACCGTGTCGGTGCCGTGGGTGATGACGATGCCGTCCACGTCGGGCTGCTTGGCCAGCGCCGCCACGCGGCGGGCCAGCGTGACGAGGTTTTCGTTGGTCAGGCTTTCGGAAGCCACCTGGAACACCTGCTCGCCGCGCACCTTGGCGACCTTTTCCAGTTCGGGCAGACCGGCGATGAGCTTCTCGACGCCCACCTTGGCTGCCGCGTAGGTCGCGCTGTTGAGGGCCGAGGCCCCGGCGCCGGCGATCGTGCCGCCGGTGGCGAGGATCACCACGTTGGGCAGGTTCTGGGCCTGCGCGATGGCGCTGGCTGCAAGCAGTGCAGCGCCGGCGGCGAATGCACGGAAACGGGCAGACAAGTACATGAAGCGTCCTCTGGCTATGAATGGTTTTCGGGCGAGCAAAGATACAGGAATCGTGCCGCTTTTCGAGACATTTGCGATGCCAAGGTGGCATGCCGCCATGCCGGCCAGATGCGGCACCGCGTTGGCGGGTCGCGCAAAACTGCACTTGCGCGGGGGCCGCCACCGATTGAAACGCCTTTGCCACCAGACGCATTACCATCGTCCACGCCCGCTCCGATCCCTGCAATGAACGTCGATTCCGCCACCACCCCCGCGACCCATGCGCAGCAAATGCCCGCGCCCGACGGCCCGCTCTCGCGCGCCCGGCCGGGGCGCGAACGCATCATGGCGGCGATCCGCGAGGCGGCGATCAGCGAATTCAGCCTGCACGGGCTCAAGGGCACTTCCACCCAGGCGATTGCGGCGCGGGCGGGCCTGACCAAGCCGCAGCTGCACTACTACATCGCCGGCAAGGAAGAGCTCTACGAAGAGTTGCTGATGCAGGTGCTGCACGACTGGAAGGTCGTCTTCGACTTCGAGGAGCATCCCAACGAGCCCGCGCGGGTGCTGTCCGACTACATCCGCAAGAAGCTCGACCATGCCTTTGACAACCCGGAGATCTCGCGCATCTTCACGCGCGAGGTGCTGGATGGCGGGCGGAACCTGGAGCGCTACTGGCCCAACGCCCGGATGTGGACGCAAAAGAAGGTGGACATCATCAATGGCTGGATCGCCCGCGGCCAGATGCGGCCGCTCGACGCGCGCCTTCTCTTGATGCACATCTGGGCCATGACCCAGAGCTATGCCGACTACGCGCTGCAAACGCGCGTGATGCTGGGCTTGCCGCCCGACGCGCCGCTGGAGCGTGAGCCGATTGCCAAGGACCTGATCGAGTTCGTGCTGGGCGGCTGCGGCATCAAGACTTAGGAGCTCGCGCTCACATTCTGGGGCGTTGCGCCTCCGGATTCCCCACGACGGTGCGAATTCGCCACATTGGCGTCCCAATGTGCTGGCATGCCATTTGCATAACCTGACCACTTGCTCTGATTAAGCGGTCAAATACAAATCCATGCGCGTGCTTGTCATCTATTGCCACCCGGTGGAAACCAGCTTTCACGCCGCATTGCACCAGGAAGTGCTGCGCAATCTGCGCGCCGCGGGCCATGAGGTCGACGACTGCGACCTCTACGCCGAAGGCTTCAATCCGGTGCTTTCCCGCGAGGAACGCATCGGCTACCACGAGGTGCCGGGCAACCAGATTCCCCTGAAGCCCTACGTCGAGCGCCTTCAATGGGCCGAGGCGCTCGTGTTCTGCTTTCCAACATGGTGCTTCGGCCTGCCGGCGATGCTCAAGGGCTACTTCGACCGGCTCTTCATGCCGGGCGTGGCCTTCGACATCAGCGACCCGGCCAACGTCAAGCCGATGCTCACCAACATCCAGCGCATCTCGGCCGTCGTCACCTACGGCCGGCCGCGCTGGGTGGCCTGGTACATGGGCGACCCGCCGCGCAAGATCATCACGCGCTACATGAAGCGCCTGACCGGCCAGCAGGCCCGCGTGGACTACCACGCCCACTACCACATGAACGTGGCGACGCCCTCGCAACTGCAGCGCTTCATGCAGCGCGTGGGGCAGGCCATGGCGCGCTTTGCCTGAGCGCCGCCGAACCACAGAAATCCCAAGCAAAGGAACACCATGCTCCACGGCTACATCCCGCCTCACCGCTTTCTGCCCTACCTGAGCTGGACCGAGATCGACGCGCTGCCGGACAAGGAGAACACCGTCATCGTGCTGCCCTGCGGCGCCATCGAGCAGCACGGGCCGCACCTGCCGTGTTCGGTGGACAGCGTGATCTCATCGGGCGTGATGGGCAAGGCGCTGGAGCGCCTGCCCGCCGAAGTGCGCGCCTTTGCGCTGCCAACCATCACCTACGGCAAGTCGGAAGAGCACCTGCACTTCCCCGGCACGATGACGCTGACGGGCACGACGCTGCTCTCGACCGTCATCGAGATCGGCGAGTCGGTGTACCGCTCGGGCTTTCGCAAGCTCCTGTTTGCCAACGGCCACGGCGGCCAGCCGCAGGTGCTGGAGATGGCGGCGCGAGAACTGCGCCTGCGCCACGGCGATTTCGTGGTGGTGCCCCACGGCGTGTCGCGCCTGCCCAATGCATCGGGCAAGCAGATCAGCGAGCAGGAAAAGAAGCTCGCGATGCACGCCGGCCATTCCGAAACCGCACTGATGCTGGCACTGGCGCCCGACACGGTGCACATGGAACGTGCCGTTGCCAACTACCCGCCGCCCTTCCCCATCAAGCTGCTCTCGGGCGACGGCCGTCCCGCCTGCGCCTGGACGGCACGCGACTTCGGCCCCAGCGGCGTGATCGGCGACCCGACCACGGCCACCCGCGAGCAAGGCTTCGAGATTCTCGACACGCTGGCCGACAGCTGGGTGCAGGCGCTGAGCGAGCTGCACGCCCTGCGTTGGGTCGTGCGCGAGGAAGCCACCTGGGAGCGTGGCCACCAGACCGGCTTCATCCAGTCCGCCCGCGGCACACCGCTCGCCGGCTGAGCGACACGAGGCTCGCTCCTTGCATCACCGCTTCGCTTCATTGATTTCAACCACCGCGCCTCAGGAGAACCAAGCCATGCGCCAAGCCCCCACCCTCCGTCTCGCCAAACTGGCCGGCGCCGCCGCGCTGGCACTGGCGGCCATCGCGCCCGCGCATGCGGCCGATGAAGCCTTCACCTACATGACCAACTGGTACGCGCAGGCCGAGCATGGCGGCTTCTATCAGGCGGTGGCGACGGGCATCTACAAGAAGTACGGCCTGGACGTCACGATCAAGATGGGTGGACCGCAAGTCAACATCGCGCAGATGATGGCCGCCGGCCAGACCGACTGCATCATGGGCTCCAGCGACATCCAGGCCATGCAGATGCGCGAAGGCGGCCTGCCGATCACCACGGTGGCAGCCTTCTTCCAGAAGGACCCGCAAGTGCTCATCGCGCACGACGACGTGAAGAGCTTCGAGGACCTGAAGGGCAAGACCATCCTGATTGCCAACAGCGCCAACCGCGGCTACTGGCCGTGGGTCAAGATGAAGTTCGGCCTGACCGACTCGCAAACGCGCCCCTACACCTTCAACATCCAGCCCTTCGTGGCCGACAAGAACACGGTGCAGCAGGGCTACCTGACCTCCGAGCCCTACGCCATCCAGAAGGCAGGCGTGAAGGCGACGACGCTGTTGATGAGCGACCACGGCTACACCGCCTACGCCACGACCGTGTCCTGCATGGACAAGACGCTCAAGGAGCGCAGCAAGGCCGTCGCCGCCTTCGTGAAGGCATCGGCGGAAGGCTGGAAGAGCTACCTGGCCGACCCGGCGCCGGGCAACGCGCTCATCAAGAAGGACAACCCCAACATGACCGACGATCAGCTCGCCTACAGCGTCGCCAAGCTGAAAGAGATGGGCATCGTCGCCAGCGGGGATGCCACGAAGCTGGGCATCGGCGTGATCACGGATGCGCGCAGCAAGCAGAACTACGACTTCCTCGTGGCCGCGAAGCTGCTGGACCCGGGCAAGGTCGAACTGGCCAAGACCTACACGACCGAGTTCGTGAAGGACGCGAAGGTTCTTCCGTAGTCCGACCCGAATCCCGCTTGCTACGTGTAGCCCGGATCCCCTTAGGCGGCGACACCAGCGGTCCGGCACAGCCGGCTGCGTGGTGTCTCCCGACAGGAAGCCCCGGGCCAAAGGAATCGACATGAACCGAATCGACCCCGAAGTCTTCGCGCCGGTACCGGATGCGGCGGCCGCCATCCCGGCGGTGCAGATCCTCTCGGCAGAAAAGACTTATCCCAACGGCACCCAGGCCCTGCTGCCGGTGGACCTGACGATCGCCGAGGGCGAGTTCGTCACGCTGCTCGGCCCCTCGGGCTGCGGCAAGAGCACGCTGCTCAAGATGGTGGCCGGCATGCTGGACCCCACCGACGGGCGGCTGATGGTGTGGCGCAAGCCCGTGCAGCACATCGACGAAAGCGGTCGCAAGATGGCTTTCGTGTTCCAGGCACCCACCTTGATGCCTTGGGCCAGCGTGCAGACCAACGTGCGCCTGCCCCTCGACCTCGCCGGCGTGCCGCGCAAGGAAGCCGACGCGCGCGTGGCCGAATCGCTCGAACTCGTGGGCCTGAGCAGGTTTGCCGATGCACTGCCGCGTGCCTTGTCGGGCGGCATGCAGATGCGCGTGTCGATCGCCCGCGGCCTGGTGACGCAGCCCGACCTGCTGCTGATGGACGAGCCTTTTGGTGCGCTCGATGAAATCACGCGACACAAGCTCGACGCCGACCTGCTCGACCTGTGGCGCAAGAAGAAGCTCACGGTCATCTTCGTGACCCACTCGATCCACGAAGCCGTGTTCCTGTCGAACCGTGTGGTCATGATGGCCGCCCGCCCCGGCCGCGTGGTCGAGGAGTTCCAGATCGACGAGCCCTATCCGCGCAGCGCGGACTTCATGGTCTCGCCGCAATTCAGCCGCTACGCCAAGAAGCTGCAGGACAGCCTGCTGCGCGCGAGCAGCTACAGCGAAGAGGTGGATGCATGAACGCCCTGACTGCATCGGGCGCCGTCGTCGCGCCCTCTTCCAAGACGCCTGCCTCGCGGGTGCCGCTCCTTGCCCAGCCGCGTGTGCAGCGCGTGCTTTACCCGGTGCTTGTCGGCGTGGTGCTCGTCAGCCTGTGGCAGGCCATGGTCACCGTGATGGAGTTGCCGCCGTACCTGGTGCCTTCGCCCATCCTGATGATGCAGACCCTCATCACCGACTGGGCGCCTCTGGGCGCGGCGCTGCTGACCACGCTGAAGATCACGGTGCTGTCATTTGTGGTCGCGACCGTCGTCGGCGTGCTGATCTCCTTTCTGTTCGTGCAGAGCAAGCGGATCGAGACGGCGCTCTTTCCCTACGCCGTGCTGTTGCAGGTAACGCCCATCGTCGCCGTTGCGCCTCTGATCATCATCTGGGTGAAGAACCCGACCGGCGCGATGGTGGTGTGCGCGGCGCTGGTCGCGCTCTTTCCCATCATCAGCAACACGACGCTGGGCCTGCGCAGCGTGGACCCGGACTTGCAGAGCTACTTCAAGCTCAACCATGCATCGCGCTGGCAGCAGCTCATTCGGCTGCGCATTCCGAGTGCGCTGCCCTACTTCTTCGGCGGGTTGCGGATCTCGAGCGGGCTTGCGCTGATCGGCGCGGTGGTGGCGGAGTTCGTCGCGGGCACGGGCGGTCAGGGCGCGGGGCTGGCCTATCAAATATTGCAAGCGGGCTTCCAGCTCAACATCCCGCGCATGTTTGCGGCGCTGCTGCTGATTTCCCTCACCGGTGTCGCGCTTTTCGTGCTCATGGCCTGGCTCACCAAGCTCGCCCTGGGCTCGTGGCACGCCAGCGAACTTTCCCAGGATTAGCTTGGCTCGCCCCCAGGCTGCGGCTGACCCCACAACGTGACCAACAGCAATGACCACACTGACGATTTCTGATTCGCCCGTTGAAAGCCTGTTCAACGACCTGCCCGATCTTGACTGGATCACCGATCCGAGCCGCGTGGCGCGGCTGTCGCAGGACTTTGCATGGTTCAGCCCGGTGCTGAACCGGCAACTCAAGGACAAGCGCGCCGACGCCGTCGTGCGCCCGCGCACGGAAGACGAAATCCGCGCACTGGTGTCCGCCTGCGCGCGTCGCAAGGTGCCCATCACCATCCGGGGCAGCGGCACGGGCAACTACGGGCAGACCACGCCGCTGGCCGGTGGCGTCGTGCTCGACATGACCGGCTTCAATGCGACGTGCTGGGTGCGCCCTGGCGTGGCGCGCGCGCAGGCCGGCATTCGGCTGGGCGAACTCGAAAAGCAGACGCGGCCGACGGGGCAGGAGTTGCGATGCGTGCCTTCCACCTATCGCAGCGCGACGCTGGGCGGTCTGTTTGGCGGTGGCTTCGGCGGCGTGGGTTCGATCAACTACGGTCCGCTGGCCGCAAGCGGCAATGTGCTGGGCATTCGCGCCATGACGATTGAGCCCGAGCCGCAGGTCATCGAGCTGCGCGGCGCGGAGGCCCTGCGCATGCACCATTTGTGGGGCACCAATGGACTCGTGCTCGAGATCGAAGTGGCGCTGGCGCCTGCACACCCGTGGCTCGAGACGCTGGTGGTGTTCGACGACTTCGATCGCGCGCTGGCCTTTGGCGATGCGCTGGCGCATGCGCCGGGCATTGTGAAGCGCGAGGTGGCCTTCTTTGGCAGCCCGGTGGCCGACCACCTGGGCCAACTCGCCGAGCACTTGCCGCGCGGCTGCCACGCGGTGCTCTCGCTGGTGGCCGAGTCGAGCGAAGATCCCTTGGTGCAGCTTGTCGCGACGCATGACGGCACGGTGAGCTACCGCAAGACGGCGGCAGAAGTGCAAAAGAGCAACCGCACCCTGATGGAGTTCACCTGGAACCACACCACGCTGCACGCGCTCAAGATCGACAAGTCACTGACCTATCTGCAAAGCAGCTTCGTGCCCGGACAGCATGTGCGCCAGATCACGGAGATGGAACAGCGCTTTGCCGGAGAGATCATGATGCACGCGGAGTTCCTTCGCGGCCTGGACGGGCTCGTCACCTGCAGCGCCTTGCAACTCGTGCGCTTCACGACGGAAGCGCGGCTCAACGAGATCATCCGCCTGCATCGCGAAAGCGGCGTGCGCATCAACAACCCGCATGTGTTCGTGGTGGAAGACGGCAAGGCGGGCGGACCGCTGCCGCCGGAAATCGTCGAGATGAAGCGGCGTTTCGATCCGCAGGGCCTGCTCAACCCCGGCAAGCTGCGCGACTGGCCGGTCAGCGCCTGAGGCGCGTGGCCAGTGCGGCGGCTGCACCGATGAGCAGCGTGCCGATCCACAGGGGCCACAGGCCCAGGCGCGAGACCCAGCGCGCATAGGGCGTGATGCCCGTGCGCCCTTCGACGTCGGCCGTCAGTACGGCACGCGTCATGGGCGGCAGCGAGTTCGTCACGCGGCCGCGGTGGTCGATGACGACCGTGGCGCCGGTGTTGGTGGAGCGCACCATCGGCCGATCAAACTCGATGGCGCGCATTCGCGAGATGTTCAGATGCTGGTCGATGGCCACCGTGTCGCCGAACCACGCGATGTTGCTGACGTTGAGAAGAATGGTGGGCGCGCGCGCTTCGTCCCGAAAGTTCGCGCCGATCTCGTCGCCGAACAAGTCCTCGTAGCAGATGTTCGGCGCGATGCGCTGGCCCTGCCATTCGAAGGGTGCCTGCGCCAAGCCGCCTCGGCGGAAGTCGCCCAAGGGGATCTGCATCATGTCGGTGAACCAGCGGAACATCGACGGCACAAACTCGCCGAAGGGCACGAGGTGGTGCTTGTCGTAGCGATAGGGCTTTTTGGCGCCCGGTCCGAAGCCCAGGACCGAGTTGGTGTAGACATCGCCGTCGCCCATCGGCAGTCCGACGATCGCCGCCTGCGTGCTGCTTTCAAAGCGCGTGGCGATGGCCTGAAGGTAGCCAGCCGGCAACTGCGAGGGCAACAGTGGAAGAGCGGTTTCCGGCGTGATGACCAGCGGGGCGGTGGCATCGCGCAACTGCTCGCCGTACCAGCGAAGCGCGGTGGGAATGCCGCCGCTGGGAACGAATTTCTCGTCTTGCGGGATGTTGCCCTGGAGCAAGGCCACGGTGATGCGGCCCGTGCTGGCCGCATCCGGCCCTGCGGGCTTGCCGCCGCATCCGCTGACGAGGCATTGCGAGGACACGGCCCCATAGCCGAGGAACACGATCAATGTAAGTGGCGTGATCCATGCAACCGGGCGCCGCAGACCCTGGACGGCAATCTGGGCCAGCAGGGCCGCCACGATGGCCGCCAGCACGCCGACGCCGTACACGCCGACGTCACGCGCAAAGGTCGAGAGCGGCCCGTCCACGTGGGCATAGCCGATGGCGCCCCACGGAAAGCCGGTGAACCAGCTGTTGCGCAACAACTCCGCCAAAGTCCACATCGCCGCAAACAGCACCGCCGCCGCGGCGCGGTTTCCGGGAGCAAATGCAAAGTAGAAGGCGCAGCCCAGCGCGTAGTAGATGGCAAGCGCAGCCGACAGTGCCAGCACGGCAATGGCTGCGAGCGGCGCCGCCAGGCCACCATAGGTGTGCATTGAAATGAAGAGCCACCAGAAGGTGCCGCACAGCCATGTCGTGGCAAAGAGCCAGCCGATGAGTCCGGCGCGCTTCCAGTCTTGCCGCCCGCCGCCAGCGCGCAACGTATCCAGTTGCCAGACGAGCGCAGCAAGCGCCACGCATTGGAGCCACCAGACGGCTTGGCCATTCCACGGCGCGGCGACCGACACGGCCTGCGCAAGGCCGGCCACCACGGGCAGCACGAAGCGGGAAACGCGCGCGAAGAGGCTCAATCGGCCGCGTCGCCGCCACGTGTCGGCGAGACCTTGAACCAGCGAACCGCGCCGCCTTTGGTGTGGAGCACGACGAAGTCGAAGCCACCGATCGTGTGGTGCTCGCCGCGCTTGGGCACGTGGCCCATCTCGTGCGCGATCAATCCGCCGATGGTGTCGAAATCCTCGCTCATCTGTTCTTCGTCGAATTCGATCGCGAAGGCCTCGGCGACGCGCTCGATGGGCGTGTCGCCGGAGACGCGATAGGTGTGGTCGGCGAGGCCGAAGATGTCGCCCTCGTCTTCGGCGATGTCGAATTCGTCCTCGATTTCGCCAACGATCTGCTCGAGCACGTCTTCGATGGTCACGAGGCCGGCCACGCGGCCGAATTCATCGATGGCAATGGCCAGGTGGTTGCGATTGCCGCGGAACTCGCGCAGCAGGTCGTTCAGGCCTTTGCTTTCAGGCACGAAGGTTGGCGGACGCAGCAAGGCGCGAATGCTCAACGACGGCGAGCGCTGCAGCTTCAGCAGGTCCTTGGCCAGCAGGATGCCGATGATGTTTTCCTTGTCGCCCTCGAAGACCGGAAAGCGCGAGTGCGCGGTATCGATCACCGTGTGCATCAAGGTGTCGAGCGGATCGTCGATGTTGACCAGGTCCATGCGCGGCGCAGCGACCATCACGTCGCCCGCGGTCATGTCTGCCATGCGCAGCACGCCTTCGAGCATGACGCGCGATTCGGCGCCGATCACGTCGTTGTCCTCGGCGTCAGCCAGGGTTTCGATCAGCTCGTCGCGGGAATCGGGTCCGGGATTGATGAATTCGACGAGCTTCTGGAGAAAACTGCGCTTGTCTTCTCGTTCGACGGATGGGCGCTCAGGGTGAGGGTCGGCCACTGCGGGAGGGCGGGAGTTGGGGAGCCCCGAGGATAACGGATTGCCCCGGCGATCCGGCACTTTCGACCGGATGCCGACCAAGGATGCTGCCTGCGGTCAGGCCGAACTCTTGGCGCGCGACTCCTGCACGCCACGGCGCACTTCCTGTACGCCGGCGAGAAAGTCCCAGAACTGCTTGGCGCGGGACTTCAGCCGGAAGTCGAACTCCGCGAACTGGTCGAGCGCGATTTCGCTGATGCGGCTATCGAGCGTGGCTTCGGGCAGCCGCAGATGGGCTTCGGATTCGGACCCGGTACGAACGACGGACGCACCTGCCTTGCGCGCGATGTGGAGCATGGCGGCGTTTTCGCTCAGCGCGTGGATGAAGAGCATGCCGACGCCTTCATTGCGCGCCGACACTTCAGCGCGCTCGAACAGGCGCGCACCATAGCCGCGGCCGCGGGCATGGGTGGAGACCGAGACGCCGAATTCAGCGCAATCGCGCGCCTGGTCCGCTGGCGGAAAGGCAAGGTGCGACATCGCGATGATCTCGAGTTTCCGGTTGTAGATACCGAAGATCTCGTCCCGCTCGAAGTTGAGCGCATCGACGTAGGTTTGGATCTGTTCGTCCGTTGCGGGATAGCCGAAGCGCAAGTAACGGTCGTGCGTTTCGAGGGCCAACAGGTGGCGCGCGATGCGATCGCGCTCGCCCGGGCCAACGGAGCGAATGGGAATGAGGACAGGCTGCACCTGGGGGGCAGCTGCTGCGGGGCGCGACTCAGTCACTGGCGCCTTCAAGAAAGAACCAGCTCCGAGTGACGCTTTGAGAATGGTCAGAGCGGGGAGCATGGCTCCAATGTAAGGGTTTTCACCTAGGAATCAAGGACAAAAGGCGCAAATGGAGGGGATTTGGAGGAGGACTCTAGTTACGTGCGAACTGTGGAACTCCCGGCTGCGCGCCGAAGGATGGCCGCCGCTTTCAATACTTCATAACGATGAGCAGTGGATCACAACATTTTCACCGGGTTATATCTCGTCGGCATCGGAATGCTCATCAAAGTCGCAGGGGCGAGCCGTTCAAACTGTTAACTGTTGTGCGCGGGCCCTAACGGGCGCCATCTTTGGCTTGCGCACCGATTTCGCGCCTTGGCTGCGCTATGCGGCGTGTGTTGAGTCGCGAAGTGTCAAGCGCGGCCATTGTTCGATGCGGGGGGCCTCGCACACGTCATTACGTCTATTCATTTCACTACACCAAGGACATATCGCCTGTGCGACACCGCAGCGCGCCCGAGTAGGACAAGCACGGGGGCAACGCACGCGCTTGCCCTCTGACAATGCGCCGCAAAGGAAGTCGAATGCAGAAATCAGTGATTGAAAACTATCCGGCGGGCGTACCGCACGAGGTCCACCCTGAGCAGTATCGCTCGCTCGACCACATGCTTCAGGAAGCTTTTCAGCGTCATGCCAACAACCCGTTCTCGGTGTGCATGGAGCGATGGATGTCCTTTCGCGAGCTCGATGAGCTTTCCGTCGCGATGGGCGCGTGGTTGCAATCGCGGGGCCTTGAGCCGGGGGCGCGCGTGGCGATCATGCTGCCCAACCTTCCGCAGTTCGCCGTCACGATGGCGGGCGTTCTGCGGGCGGGCTACACCTGCGTCAACGTCAACCCGCTCTATACCGCACGCGAGTTGGCGCATCAACTCAAGGACTCTGGCGCGACCGCCATCGTTATCCTTGAGAACTTCGCGTCCACGCTGGAACAGGTGATCGACAAGACGGCCATCGAGCACGTCGTGGTGACGTCGGTGGGAGAGTTGCTCGGTGGTTTGTACGGGCAGTGGATCACGTTCGCGGTGCGCAATCTGGCGCGTGTCGTGCCGGCCTACAAGCTCCCCCTCGACAAGGGTCGGACGGTGACGCAGTTCTCGAAGGCCGTATCCGCCGGACGTGGCATGAAGCTGGCGCCGTCGGGCACCACGCTCGATTCGATCGCCTTCCTGCAGTACACCGGTGGCACCACGGGCTTGTCGAAGGGCGCGGTCTTGACGCATCGGAACATCGTCGCCGCCACGCTGCAGGCAGAAGCCTGGTTCACGCCGGCCCTGTCGCGCGCCGGAGACCTGTCCAAGGTCAACAGCATCGCGGCCTTGCCGCTGTATCACATCTTCGCGCTCACGCTGTGCCTGCTCGTCATTCGGCAGGGCTCGCACATGACGCTGATACCGAATCCGCGCGACATGACCAAGTTCGTCGAAGTGCTCAAGAAACGGCCGTTCCATATGCTTCCGGCGGTCAACACCTTGTTCAACGGCTTGCTGATGCACCCCGAGTTCAAGAACCTCGACTTTTCGACGCTATTTGTTTCTCAAGCAGGCGGTATGGCAGCTTCGGAGGGAACGGCCAAGCGCTGGTTCGAAGTGACGGGCTGCCCGATGATCGAGGGGTGGGGCATGAGCGAGACCTGCGCCATCGGAACCAACAATCCGGTGGACAGCAAGAGCTATTCAGGCAACATCGGCTTGCCATTGCCTGGCATCGAGATCGCCATCAAGGACGATGCGGGTCATACCGTCGCGAATGGCGAATCCGGGGAGCTTTGCATCAAGGGGCCGAACGTGATGGAGGGGTATTACAACCAGCCGGCCGAGACGGCGGCGGCGTTTACCGCTGACGGCTTCATGCGCACGGGCGATATCGCGGTGATGCAGGACGACGGTCGCAGCCGGATCGTCGATCGCAAGAAAGACATGATCATTGTCAGCGGGTTCAACGTCTTTCCGAATGAGCTCGAGAATGTGATCTCGCTGTGTCCGGGTGTCGTGGAGTGCGCTGCCATCGGCGTGCCGGACGAGCGGCAGGGCGAAGCCATCAAGGTGTTTGTCGTGCGCAAGGATGCGTCGCTCAGTGAAGATGCCGTTCTGCAGTATTGCCAGGACCGTCTGACCGGCTACAAACGGCCCAAGCACATCGAGTTCAGGGAGGCGCTGCCGAAGACGAACGTCGGCAAGATCCTTCGGCGCGAATTGAGACCAACTGCCCATTGAGCCATTCCCGCCCTTTGCCCCGCGGCGTCCACGTGCTGGAGCGCGGGTGGCTGTCGTCCAACAACGTTGTCTTCTCAAGCGGTGAACGGACGGCGCTGGTGGACAGCGGGTATTGCACGCATTCTCCGCAGACGCTGTCGCTGGTTGCGAACGCGTTGAACGGCCGTCCGCTTGAACTGCTGTTGAACACGCATTTGCACAGTGATCATTGCGGAGGGAATGCTGCGCTGCAATCGCAGGATCAGGGTGTCCGCACCTTGATTCCACCAGGTGAGGCTCAAGCCGTCAGTCGGTGGGATGAAGACGTATTGAGCTACCGCGCGACTGGGCAGGAATGCCCGCGATTCAGGTTTGACGGCCTGCTGATTCCCGGGGAGAGCGTGGTCCTGGGCGAGTCGGCGTGGCAGATCCATGCGGCTCCGGGGCACGATCCGCATTCCGTGATCTTGTTCGAGGCGTCTTCGCGCACCCTCATTTCGGCGGACTCGCTTTGGGAGCATGGCTTCGGCGTGGTGTTTCCCGAGTTGCTTGGCGAGCCATCATTTGCGGAGGTCGCGGCCACGCTTGACTTGATCGAGCGGCTTTCGCCTTTGGTGGTCATACCGGGGCACGGACCCATCTTTGATTTTCGGCCCGACGTTCTTGGCAATGCCCGCGAGCGGTTGCACGCCTTTGTTCAATCACCCGTCAAGCACGCACGACACGCGCTGAAGGTGTTGATCAAGTTCAAGTTGCTTGATGCCAAGAGACTCACCGAGGCGGAGCTGATGTCATGGTGGGCGGGGGTGCCCTATATCCATTGGGTTCAAGACCGCTTCTTTCCCGGCTTGGGAGTGGCCGAGCTGGGTCAGGAATTATTGGCGGATCTCGTCCGCACGGGCGCTGCGACGGTCGAAGACGGATACGTGATTGACCGCTGATTCGCTGATTCGCTGATTCGCTGATTCGCGCACTGAACAATTGGACAGCGCAAACAGCAACTGCACCGTAAGCGGAACGCGCTGAAATCCGTTCCATAAATAAGAAAAGCCCAACCTCAGGGAGGTTGGGCTTTTCGGGCTGTAAGAGCCTGACGATGACCTACTTTCACACGGGAACCCGCACTATCATCGGCGCTGAGTCGTTTCACTGTCCTGTTCGGGATGGGAAGGAGTGGGACCAACTCGCTATGGTCATCAGGCATAACTGGTTGTCGTGCTGATCACGTGATCAACACAACGAATTCATGGAGTCTGGAATCAGCGCTCAATTGTCTTGAGCTGGCTTGAATGTATTTTGAATGCGTCAACTTGGCATAACAGCCTTGATTCGATATTTGAATCAAAGTTATAGGGTCAAGCCGCACGAGCAATTAGTATCAGTTAGCTTAACGCATTACTGCGCTTCCACACCTGACCTATCAACGTCCTGGTCTTGAACGACTCTTCAGGGGGCTCAAGGCCCCGGCAGATCTCATCTTGAAACGAGTTTCCCGCTTAGATGCTTTCAGCGGTTATCTCTTCCACACTTAGCTACTCGGCAATGCCACTGGCGTGACAACCGATACACCAGAGGTGTGTCCACTCCGGTCCTCTCGTACTAGGAGCAGGCTTCCTCAAATCTGCAGCGCCCACGGAAGATAGGGACCAAACTGTCTCACGACGTTTTAAACCCAGCTCACGTACCTCTTTAAATGGCGAACAGCCATACCCTTGGGACCGGCTACAGCCCCAGGATGAGATGAGCCGACATCGAGGTGCCAAACACCGCCGTCGATATGAACTCTTGGGCGGTATCAGCCTGTTATCCCCAGAGTACCTTTTATCCGTTGAGCGATGGCCCTTCCATACAGAACCACCGGATCACTATGTCCTGCTTTCGCATCTGCTCGACTTGTCAGTCTCGCAGTTAAGCACGCTTATGCCATTGCACTATCGTCACGATGTCCGACCGTAACTAGCGTACCTTCGAACTCCTCCGTTACGCTTTGGGAGGAGACCGCCCCAGTCAAACTGCCTACCATGCACTGTCCCCGATCCAGATAATGGACCCAGGTTAGAACCTCAAACACACCAGGGTGGTATTTCAACGTTGGCTCCACAAGATCTAGCGACCCTGCTTCAAAGCCTCCCACCTATCCTACACAGATCTGTTCAAAGTCCAATACAAAGCTACAGTAAAGGTTCATGGGGTCTTTCCGTCTTTCCGCGGGGAGATTGCATCATCACAAACATTTCAACTTCGCTGAGTCTCAGGAGGAGACAGTGTGGCCATCGTTACGCCATTCGTGCAGGTCGGAACTTACCCGACAAGGAATTTCGCTACCTTAGGACCGTTATAGTTACGGCCGCCGTTTACTGGGACTTCAATCAAGAGCTTGCACCCCATCATTTAATCTTCCAGCACCGGGCAGGCGTCACACCCTATACGTCCACTTTCGTGTTTGCAGAGTGCTGTGTTTTTAATAAACAGTCGCAGCCACCGATTTTTTGCAACCCATTCATGCTCCGTTGTTCACTTCACACTAATAGGGCACACCTTCTTCCGAAGTTACGGTGTCAATTTGCCGAGTTCCTTCTCCTGAGTTCTCTCAAGCGCCTTAGAATACTCATCTCGCGCACCAGTGTCGGTTTGCGGTACGGTCGTTGTTAGCTGAAGCTTAGTGGCTTTTCCTGGAACCTCGTTCAGTCACTTCACGGACAAGTCCGCTCGATCATGGGCCTCGGTATATGTACGCCGGATTTGCCTAACGTACGCCTACTTCCCACTAAACCGGGATATCCAACACCCGGATGACCTATTAAGATCCGTCCCCACATCGCACTAACAATCGGTACAGGAATATTGACCTGTTTCCCATCAGCTACGCATCTCTGCCTCGCCTTAGGGGCCGACTCACTCTACGCCGATGAACGTTGCGTAGAAAACCTTGCGCTTACGGCGAGGGGGCTTTTCACCCCCTTTAACGCTACTCATGTCAGCATTCGCACTTCTGATACCTCCAGCACGCTTTACAACGCACCTTCACAGGCTTACAGAACGCTCTCCTACCACTTGCAATGAATTGCAAATCCGCAGCTTCGGTAACTGGCTTAGCCCCGTTACATCTTCCGCGCAGGACGACTCGATCAGTGAGCTATTACGCTTTCTTTAAATGATGGCTGCTTCTAAGCCAACATCCTGACTGTTTTAGCCTTCCCACTTCGTTTCCCACTTAGCCAATTTTAGGGACCTTAGCTGGCGGTCTGGGTTGTTTCCCTCTTGAGTCCGGACGTTAGCACCCGGTGCTCTGTCTCCCAAGCTGTACTCGTCGGTATTCGGAGTTTGCCTTGGTTTGGTAAGTCGCCATGACCCCCTAGCCAAAACAGTGCTCTACCCCCGACGGTAATACTTGAGGCACTACCTAAATAGTTTTCGGAGAGAACCAGCTATTTCCAAGTTTGTTTAGCCTTTCACCCCTATCCACAGCTCATCCGCTAGTTTTGCAACACTAGTCGGTTCGGACCTCCAGTACCTGTTACGGCACCTTCATCCTGGCCATGGATAGATCACTTGGTTTCGGGTCTACACCCAGCGACTGATCGCCCTGTTCGGACTCGATTTCTCTACGGCTTCCCTATTCGGTTAACCTTGCCACTGAATGTAAGTCGCTGACCCATTATACAAAAGGTACGCAGTCACCCCTTTCGAGGCTCCTACTTTTTGTAAGCACGCGGTTTCAGGATCTATTTCACTCCCCTCCCGGGGTTCTTTTCGCCTTTCCCTCACGGTACTAGTTCACTATCGGTCGATGATGAGTATTTAGCCTTGGAGGATGGTCCCCCCATGTTCAGACAGGATTTCTCGTGTCCCGCCCTACTTGTCGCAAGCTCAGTACCACACAGGTCATTTCACGTACGGGGCTATCACCCGCTATGGCCGCTCTTTCCAAAGCGTTCCGTTATGTCTTGTGCTATCACTTGCAGGCTCTTCCGATTTCGCTCGCCACTACTTTCGGAATCTCGGTTGATGTCTTTTCCTCGAGCTACTGAGATGTTTCAGTTCACCCGGTTCGCCTCGCATGCCTATGTATTCAGCATGCGATACCTTTCGGTGGGTTTCCCCATTCGGAAATCTCCGGATCAAAGCTAATTTGCCAGCTCCCCGAAGCTTATCGCAGGCTATCACGTCCTTCGTCGCCTATCATCGCCAAGGCATCCACCACGTGCTCTTATTCACTTGACCCTATAACTTTGATCTCTCTTGCGAGATCCCAAAATCATTTTCAAGGAATGTCTGCCAGGTCTTTCACCTGGCGCGTTATGCCGTACTTCCAATTATCGATTTGACTCGAAATTGAAGTTTCTTTTGACGCAATCAAAAATTCTATGTTGCTGATGGCACGGTCCGCACTAAACCTTTACGAATGTGCGGTTTCCATCAGCAACGCTGATTCGACTCTATGAATTTTTAAGGAACAGCCGATTGATCAAGAGATCTTGATCAACAACAAAGAAGCCTCACGCTTTCGCACGAAGCCGCTTTGGTGTTGAACTGACAAGCACCAGGTACTGGTGTATCTGGTAATTGGTGGAGGATGACGGGATCGAACCGACGACCCCCTGCTTGCAAAGCAGGTGCTCTCCCAGCTGAGCTAATCCCCCAGGATTGGATGGATGGTGGGTCTGGTTGGATTCGAACCAACGACCCCCGCCTTATCAAGACGGTGCTCTAACCAACTGAGCTACAGACCCAAGCCGGAACGCGCCGGACTCAAGCCTTTGCGCTCAAGTCGCCGGGCGACAACCTTCCAACAACCGATAAGTGTGGGCGTTCAAATTAAATTGCGGTTTCCAGAAAGGAGGTGATCCAGCCGCACCTTCCGATACGGCTACCTTGTTACGACTTCACCCCAGTCACGAACCCTGCCGTGGTAATCGCCCTCCTTGCGGTTAGGCTAACTACTTCTGGCAGAACCCGCTCCCATGGTGTGACGGGCGGTGTGTACAAGACCCGGGAACGTATTCACCGTGACATTCTGATCCACGATTACTAGCGATTCCGACTTCACGCAGTCGAGTTGCAGACTGCGATCCGGACTACGACTGGTTTTATGGGATTAGCTCCCCCTCGCGGGTTGGCAACCCTTTGTACCAGCCATTGTATGACGTGTGTAGCCCCACCTATAAGGGCCATGAGGACTTGACGTCATCCCCACCTTCCTCCGGTTTGTCACCGGCAGTCTCATTAGAGTGCCCAACCAAATGTAGCAACTAATGACAAGGGTTGCGCTCGTTGCGGGACTTAACCCAACATCTCACGACACGAGCTGACGACAGCCATGCAGCACCTGTGTTACGGTTCTCTTTCGAGCACCAAGCCATCTCTGGCAAGTTCCGTACATGTCAAAGGTGGGTAAGGTTTTTCGCGTTGCATCGAATTAAACCACATCATCCACCGCTTGTGCGGGTCCCCGTCAATTCCTTTGAGTTTCAACCTTGCGGCCGTACTCCCCAGGCGGTCAACTTCACGCGTTAGCTTCGTTACTGAGTCAGTGAAGACCCAACAACCAGTTGACATCGTTTAGGGCGTGGACTACCAGGGTATCTAATCCTGTTTGCTCCCCACGCTTTCGTGCATGAGCGTCAGTGCAGGCCCAGGGGATTGCCTTCGCCATCGGTGTTCCTCCGCATATCTACGCATTTCACTGCTACACGCGGAATTCCATCCCCCTCTGCCGCACTCCAGCGATGCAGTCACAGATGCAGTTCCCAGGTTGAGCCCGGGGATTTCACAACTGTCTTACATCACCGCCTGCGCACGCTTTACGCCCAGTAATTCCGATTAACGCTTGCACCCTACGTATTACCGCGGCTGCTGGCACGTAGTTAGCCGGTGCTTATTCTTACGGTACCGTCATGACCCCCCTTTATTAGAGAAGGGCTTTTCGTTCCGTACAAAAGCAGTTTACAACCCGAAGGCCTTCATCCTGCACGCGGCATGGCTGGATCAGGCTTGCGCCCATTGTCCAAAATTCCCCACTGCTGCCTCCCGTAGGAGTCTGGGCCGTGTCTCAGTCCCAGTGTGGCTGGTCGTCCTCTCAGACCAGCTACAGATCGTTGGCTTGGTGAGCCTTTACCCCACCAACTACCTAATCTGCCATCGGCCGCTCCACTCGCGCAAGGCCCGAAGGTCCCCTGCTTTCATCCGTAGATCGTATGCGGTATTAGCACAGCTTTCGCTGCGTTATCCCCCACGATTGGGCACGTTCCGATGTATTACTCACCCGTTCGCCACTCGCCGCCAGGATTGCTCCCGCGCTGCCGTTCGACTTGCATGTGTAAGGCATGCCGCCAGCGTTCAATCTGAGCCAGGATCAAACTCTATAGTTCGATCTTGATTTGCGCCCAACCTCGCGGTTGAGCAAAACTCATAAAAAAAGAAATTGAAGTGAACTTCACTTCCATTCTCATGAGCGTTTAAAGTCTTGCGACTTAGTTCCGAAGAACTTGGCAATTACCTTCAAACGCCCACGCTTATCGGCTGTATGTTTTTAAGGATCCTCGCAAAACTTCCACATCTCTGCTTCGTTTCGCGCTGCCCGCTGTGATCAGCGAAGCCTGCTAGTCTAACACGATTTTTCCAAGCCGGTCAAACTTTTTTCGCTTTCTTCATCTCCCCGCGTCTTGCAACGACCGTCTTGCGATCCCTGCCTGGCGCTGAAGCGTTTTCAGCGAAGCCTTCGATTATGACTCAGATTTCTCATCTTCGTCAAGTCCGAAGGACTTTTTTCGCTTCCTGCCGCCTGACCGTCCCTTGCGGGGCGCCTGGCCCCTGGAGCTCGTGCCCACAGCATCCAGAGGATCGCTGCTTCGCACACTTGGCGCTCGCACTTTTGAGGTGCTTACATAAATAAGAAAAGCCCAACCTCAGGGAGGTTGGGCTTTTCGGGCTGTAAGAGCCTGACGATGACCTACTTTCACACGGGAACCCGCACTATCATCGGCGCTGAGTCGTT
>NZ_JASZYG010000069.1 GCF_030317105.1 Variovorax brevis | reverse complement strand
CTGTTCACTGCGTGCATCGCTGCCTTGGGTTGATGGTTGATCGTCATACCTACCTCGTTGCTCACTGATCTCTCGGGGGTAGGTGTAGCAGGTCATATTGGCACAGGGGGGTTCCTGCTGCAGGCCCGCAAACACCAGCCGTGATGGGGTGGCTGTTGAGCTTGAGTGTTTTCAGCTTGCCACGCGTCTTGTAGGGCACTTCCAGAACGGTGTCGCGGTGCGCGAGTCCCGAGACCAGGTCTTCAAGCCCGGTCGGTGCTCGAGGCGAGCACTGTTTCGATCTTCTTGCCGTTGAGCCACAACTCGGTCTTGACGCGCGCATCTTGCGACGCAAGCACTGCAACACGCGCGTCGCCGCCGGACACGTACTCCAGCTTGCTATGTGCTGGAGGCCGCCCACACGCGCTGCTACGGTGACCAGGCGGGCATCCTCGGCTTTACCTACCGAAGCTCCCTCGACGCCGGGCTGGAATTCGATTCGAGTGCGCACGACGTCTTCATCACGCGCATGCGGTTGCTGCTGCGCTACATGTTCGGCAACGACATCCGGGGTGGGCCGTCGGGCTCGCTGTGAGTTTCTAATCCACGCAGCGCGGACACGACGCAGGGTTGCCGACGGCAAGTCCGCAAACTGCGCTTTGCAGTCCGAAGAAAACTGGCTCAAGTGCCAGAAGCCCCAGCGCACTGCAATGTCATCGGTGCCCTTGACCAAGTCCGTGCACTTGCGCAGTGCACGGCGCACGTTGTTGAGCCGGATCGCCCGCACGCGGGAGACCGGGGTCGCCCCAAGCACTTCCTGAACGCAGTAGTTCAGCTTGCGCCCGCTCGCACTGACTTGCCTGCCCACAGCAGGGACCGACAGCGGCTCGTCGCATTGCGCCATGATGAGGCGTCTGGGCCTGCCGCTGACCGGATCGACCATAGAGTTGCGCGGCAGCAGCCTCATCGTGGGCAATGACCTCCTCGAGATTGAAAGGCATGCGCTCCCGGGCCCCCATCTGTCCAGGCGGTGACTTCATCGCGATATCCAGCACCCGGACCCAGCCCCCGTCACACCGTCGCGCCCGCTTCAGTGGAGCGCATTGGAAATGGCAACGTCCGCCGTCGGGGCCAGCCCGCACTGACGTTGGACGGCAGCCACCCTTTGTTCGCTGGTCATGAAGACACTTTGGCGCGGCCAGGCGCATGCCACCTTCCAACCCCGCCGTGCGTCGGCCTGGATTGCGCCCCACAGCAATCAGCGCCCCGTGTGCGGGAGCTGGGCGATAACCTGCGCTCCGGGATCGTGATGCGTTTCAAGGCTTCGGAACCCGTGAGCACGCGCGCCACCCTCAACCTCGTGGGCGTGACTCGGGCGCCGAACAGGTCACAGTGTCGAGGTGGCCCCTTAAAATGCACCGAAGTCTCAACGATAAGCCAGCACCGGAATGTGTGAATAGGTCAGGACGTGCAGGGTCTCGCTGCCCATCAGAAGGCGAGCGACGGTGCGGCGCCCGTGAGACGCCATCACAATCAGGTCGCACCCTTCGCTCTTGGCGAATTCGATGATGGATTCGCCGATCTCGTTCGAGCCCTTGACAACGGCCTCCACATTGCGAACACCCTTTGCCAGAGCAGCGGATTTGGCTGCGTCGAGCAATGCCTGGGCGACCGCAAGCGCTTGATGATATGTCTCGACCTGCTGCTTCTGGGCATACACGGGCGTACCTTCCATAAGGCTGAACGGTTCCAGAGGTACCACGGTGAACACACGTAGTTCGGCCCCGGACAACAAGCTCAGCTCGATCGCCTTGTTGACGGCCGTCTCGGACCGCGGCGAACCTTCCGTCGTAACAAGAATGCGTTTGAACATGGACCTCTCCTTGGGATGCGAAGCTTACTCCTGCAGCGCAACGGCGGAGGTAGCGGATCGAAGACGCACGCAGTGACGCCGATCGCTTCTACCGCGAAGCTGATGTTCGTGCTGCGAGGTGGACGATCGCGAGAGGGATCCAATGCGACTTGCGGACTCCGATGGGGGAGGCCCCAAGCACGTCAACGTTTGGTAAAGCAGCGGCCAATGTGGGCCCGCTGGATGGCGCGGAAATGCGGGAGACCTGCCGGCAGACTGCGCGCGCTGGCGGCAGTCCATTGCGGCGGCCGATTCAACGTCGTATCGTGCGAACTGGCGCTTTGCGATCAAGTTACATCGGCAGGCGCCAGCATTCTTTTGTTTCAGATGCAGCCCCTCGAAAGAAGGCCCAAGCGCCACACAATCCAGCGATTGGCGCCATCGACGTGAATGCCGGCGTAACTTCCCACCGTTTGGGTGCCGTGCCGGGCAAAGACGCATCGACGGGCCAAATACCCGATTGCGATTGACGTACGTCAACCCGATGCGCCCGGCATGGGGCCATGCTCGGCATGCTCTCTCAACCTTCGTGAAAGGGATTCCCATGAAAGTCGCAGCTTCGCTCACCGCATTGGCAGTGCTGGGGACGCTCCTGGCGCCCGCTGT
>NZ_JASZYG010000068.1 GCF_030317105.1 Variovorax brevis | reverse complement strand
CGCCAGCAGCACCAGCCACTGCAGGGCGTCTTCAATCAGGCGGAGCACGATCTGCACGAGCATCACCATGGCCTCATCGTGCCACGGTGTTCGGTCCGAGCCAACCATCTATCGGTGAGACGACGGCCGGAATTTTTGCGGACCACACCGGCGACACGCTGAACTGACTAGCTACCGCCCACGAAGGTCCGGTTTCCGGGCAGTGCTTCAGGAGCGTAGCCGCTCAATTTTTTGGAAATTGCTCATATCCACGTTTGGATCAACTCGCATTGTTGAAAGGTCAACATTTGCGGAAGGGTACATCAATCGGCACCGATAAGAGAGGCCGCCGGTTTCATAAGCACCATATCCATTTTTGTTATAATTCTGATACGCGTTTTGACACGCCCATACTTCAAACAACACGTCTCGCGCGATATTCTCAAATTCTTTATTTTGAGCCAAATCTGGAAATAATTCTCGCCAGCGATTCCAGTCCACTACGACTCTGTTGCTACCAGGCGGCAAAAAAACTAATCCTTCAGTGGTCTCCAAACCCTTAGAACTAGTCGTACGAATGTTCATGCCATTGGCAATAACGAAGAGCTTATAGAACTCCAACTTAGATGCTACATTAGGCGGCGGCGAGGCGAAACGCTTGGAGAACTCAAGTAGTAAATCGGCCGCACGAACGGATTCCTCCAAAGCTTGAGCATCGCGGACAAAATACCACGGCACTGCGAGTTTCGACCAAGCCTGCCATCTAATTAGCAAATATTTTAAATATAAATCTGGATCATTGGTGTTCTGATCACCCAGTTCGGATAGGCGTTGCCTCGCAAGGGTCTCGTCGTTTATCAAATTGTAATTTAATTCGGCAAGACGAACGTCGAAACAGGAACTCCATCCAGCAGAGCAGCGTTCTGTAATATAAAACAGTCGACCGTTCTGCGATGCGGTGATTGCTGAGAGCCTCAGAATCGCCTCCTTATATTTAACGTACGTCGCACCATCCCTCTCCAACAGCTTAAGCGGTCGGAGATATTCTTCCGAGGCTCCGGCCGGCGACAAAACTTTGGCGCGCAAAATGTGAATGCTTGCAAGCAACTTGCGGCCATCGCGATCTCCCAGTAATTCCGAGTAGGTGAAAAATTTACGGTAGGTCGCGTCTAGTTTCTCTTCCGCCTCTCGCTGGTAGCCAGCGGCTCGAAGCGTTTCCACCGCCTGAAGTTCACGGTCTAGCTCTACGGCAGGTTTGCGCACGGGTACAGCTATTCGATTGATATTTGTAATTCGATAGGTTGTTATAGAGACGGTTTTCCCGGAGACCTCCCCAACGGCGACGCCTCCTTCGACTGCGCTAATCGATTTGCTTTGCGGGCTTGCCGATTCTGCAGCGAATGAGGGCGAAGCCAGGGCAATGAGGACGCCAAAGAAACAAATCGTCCTAGGAAACATTTGGCGCACCAGCTATCGAGTACGATTAACCGATAATGTATCGGTGCACTGCACAGATCCGATCGCCACCCCCCCTTGAGACGCGGAGACCGAACCATTGACATTGGTTTTAGCATCGCACCCCTCACTGCGTCCAATTCGCGGAACCGACCCAGATGCCGAAGCGTCGCTCGTCGATCGCTGCGGCTGGTCGATCGCCCCGGATGCCTGAGGCGACTTCCCGAAGAAGTACACTAAGGCACCGATACACGCGCAAATCACGGGGACGAGGACATAACGTGTCCACCACCGAGATGTGCTTTCTCCGGTTGCGTCGTTGCTCATCTGGCTCCTCCATTCCGTATATCGAATACGTCCACCACGACGGCGTTGTGAGGGCGTCGCCCCTACCCAGAAGATACATCCATAGTCGGAGTTTGTTTAGGGGTGTGAGATGGCTGCCCGGTTACTGGCGCAGCGCGTTGTTCGACGAGAACCGGAGGGCGGGTGTCGCACAAGCCTCGAGGGAGGAAACTGCGGAGAACACCGCAGCGGGGGTTCAGGGTCACCGGCGCTATGGCGATAGTGCCGAGCGCGGGGGGGACGGTGTAGGCCCACCGTGCTGCACCGATCAAAATCGGTCCTGCCATTTCCGCTGGCGCTGGCGAGTCCGATTTGCTGCCGCTGCTGAACCTGGAACTCGACGCGCGGCCAACTGGGCGAGCGCGAAACTCTGTTGAAGCAGTTGAACCGCTGGCTGGGCGAATGTGATCGATTGACCCTAAATCCGGCAGTTACCCGGTCCCCGCGAGCCTATACGGGGGTCTGAAGGGGCCGATGGTGGGTGCGATACGGTGGCTGATATAGCGCAGCATCGCCGCCCACGGGTCCTGCGTTTTGAACTGCTCCGCAATTGCCCTGACATGCTCCAGAGCCGCGCGGATATTGGCGATCAGCGGTTTGAGGACGTGCGCCTTTCCGTGCAGCAGCGTCAGGTACAGCGTCGTTCGTCCCGCATGGCTGGCCGTCTTGCCCACCGCCGCCAGCATCAACGGGCGACTCGTGATCGCCTCCATGCGCGCGCCCGGTTTGGCCGCCCGGCAGTACCAACTCCACCAGTTGTAGACCAATGCACAGGCCCGTGCCGTGGTCTGGCAACGGCTGAGGTCCTGCGTGGTGAAGCCGCCCATGCCCCACTGGTTCTTCAATTCGTCGAAGCCGTTCTCGCAGTCAGCACGGTCCCTGTAGAGTTGCCCGATGGCTTCGATC
>NZ_JASZYG010000067.1 GCF_030317105.1 Variovorax brevis | reverse complement strand
AACCAGTCCAGTACGCGTGCGGTCGCGGACGGTAGCTTGCAGGCGAAGCTGATGTCGTCGCCGCCGTCGGACAAGACAGTCACGGGCACCTCCGGACCAATCCCGATCGATGCGCGCAACGACTACAGCCTTGCCACCGGTCTCGCTGCGACGCAGCCCGCGAAGCTGAAGCAGATGCAGGCCGTCTTCTTGAAAGAGGCGGTGAAGTACAACGTGCTACCGATTGATGACCGCAGCGTAGAGCGCTTCAATGCGGCGATCGCCGGGCGGCCCGACCTGATGGGACCGCGTACTTCGATGACGCTCTACCCGGGTATGACAGGCATGATGGAGAACACGTTCATCAACCTGAAGAACCGCTCCAACACGATCACCGCTGAGATCGACGTTCCACAGGGCGGCGCGGAGGGCGTGGTCTAAAGAGGGCGGTTCGGCGGCTTCAGCCTGTACCTGAAGGTCGGCAAGCCTACGTACACCTACAACTGGGTCGGCCTCGAACGATACACAGTTGCCTCTCCCCAAGCGCTTCCGCCCGGCAAGGCAACCATCAAGCTGGACTTCGCGTATGACGGCGGCGGGCCCGGCAAAGGTGGCATCGCTTCACTTTCGGTCGGCGGACAGAAGGTGACCGAGGGCCGAATTGAGAGAACAATACCATTCCTCATCTCACCCGACGAGGCCGCCGATGTTGGCGAGGACGATGACACGCCCGTCTCGGGCCACTACGTGGCGGGCATGAAGAGCCGCTTTACCGGGAAGATCGAGAAGGTTACCGTCGAGGTGCGGTGAACTAAAGGCAAGCCGCGGCGTTCATGCCAGGCGGGCAGGCCACGAACAGGACCGGACCCAGCGGGTCGGCGCGTCTGGTCCAGGCACTACTTGAACGTGTAGCCACGACCCTCGAGGCGTGCGGCGCGCGCCTTGGCAAATGAAGCCTGCTTTTGCTGCGTGGCCGCTGACTGCTGCTGTTGGGCCGAGTTCGCAGCAGCCACGTTCTGCTCGTGAGCCGAGATTGCGCGCCATCAGGTTTTCGATACTCAGGATCGGGGTACAGCGCTGGCGTACAAGCTGACGGCGTTTGCGCAGCAGGTGATCGACCTGTTGCGCGCGCCCGTGCCCGACGCCATCGCCGCTCAAGTTAAGGCGTTTGCTCCAGGACAATGTCTTGACCCCGGGGCGGTTTCGGAAATGGCGGGGACACCCAAGCGGGAAGGTCCTCGTACCCGAACAGATGCGGGACCAAGCGAATGTTCAGCACCAAGCCGCCCTCCTCTGGGGTCTTGCCCAAATGCTCATAGTCCTGCAAGCTCAGCGGCACCAGTTTGGCCGCGTGGCGGGAACGGCTGAAAACGCCATGGCGCCACTGGTAGACCGCTTCGAGCTTTTCACGGAAGGCGTACGAGTGGTCGTTGTCGTTGTAGTAGTCGCTGAAGCGGTTTTGGCCCATGTATATGGCGTTTGAGCCTTCGTAGCCGGTCTTGAGCGAACGAGCGTGGTCGGTGTTGAGGATGTAGGCCCAGTCGCCGGGCACAAAGTTGCCAGCAGCCACGCCTTCTTCAATGCGAAGCAGCTTGCCAAGGTCGTTCTGACGTGCGCGGTCGAACTCCACCTCAAACTTCCAGGTGCGGGCTGGCTCGATGTTGACGAGGGGGTCCTCGTCCGCCCAGAGCCGGCTTTTGACCTCAGCGAACTGCTCTCTAGAGGTCTTCATGCGCCCGTAGTCGTCGACCACCGCATGGAAGATGACCATCTTTACGGCGGTATAGCAGCCGATGGTATACCGCTCCTGCCGGGTGATCGCGTCCATGAGCGCCTCAGCAATCTCGCGCCTCGGGGTTCCATGGTCCCAGAACCGTGGGTTCCATTTCGCGGGTCCGCCATTGGGCCAGTTCCATTCAAGCACCTCCGACCAGGCAACCATGGCCCGACGCAGGTGACGTGGTCGACAAATGCCTCGAGAGAGCAGGCCTTGCCATCAAATTTCGTCATGCGGCCGTGCTGCATCAGCGCAAGCGCAATCTCCTTGCGAGAAACCGTGTCGACCGCTCGGGTCTTGCCGCCCTTCGCCGGAAAAAAATTTCCTTCTTCACGGCGTAGGTGGGCCGGTACTTGAAGTCCAGGGTGTTAGTGTCACCGGGCGCTGTCGTGAGCGTGTACGACACCTCTGTGCCCGAAGTATTTAGCGTCCGAGCGTATAGCTCGGGGCCGATGCCGAGCTGCCGGAAATAGCTTTCCAGAGCAGGTCCCAGCACTCGCGCCTGCTCAGGTTCGCAATGAAACAGGATGCCGTCAGCAGTTGCGGCCGCAGAGGGAGACGCGCCGGCTGAAGAATAAGCAGCAACGGCAAGGTCGACGCGCGCTACACCTTGACCACCGACGCGATGCTGAAGCAACTGTCGTCAGGCCGAGCGGCTATTGCATATAACGTCGTCGGTTCGTACGCGTTAGCTCAAGCTCGCAACGATCCAAGCATAGGTGTGGTTTTCCCGACGGACTACACCCTGGTGCTGTCACGCCTGCAACTTATCAGCAAGAAAGCCACGCATCCGAACGCCGCTCGCCTGTGGGTGGACTACGTGCTCTCCAAGCGCGGGCAAACAATCATCGCGAACCAAGCTGGACTCTATGCCGTACGTGACGACGTTGATGGTTGGGCTGCTGCCGGTTTCAAAGACACCTTGTTAAGGTGTGAAATGAAACCGGAGGTGGTTTATGGGAACGAGAAGGCAATTCAGCCGAGAGTTCAAGCTTGAGGCAGTCA
>NZ_JASZYG010000066.1 GCF_030317105.1 Variovorax brevis | reverse complement strand
CGGCTGAACAGCTTGATGCCAAGCGCCGACTCGAGCTTGTCGATGCGACGAGACAGGGCTGACTGCGACAGGTGCAAGTTCTCGGAAGCACTCCGAAAAGTGCCGAAGTCTGCAACTGCCAGAAAGGCACGGAGATCTGCGAGATCGAAATTCATGCGTTTCACGCAAAAGTAGGTCGAATATTTGCAATTTACACCGAACCAACCGCTCGCGATCATTCACCCCATGACTCGCGGCCATATCCCAGGCTGCATCAACAAGGAGACATTGAATGAGCTTTTCGCCCTGCGTCGGTAACAGCAACCGAAGTTCGCTTCGCCCAACCTTTCGCCGTGCTATCGGCGTTCTTGTTGCCGTTGTGACGGCGGCCGCGATGCCCGTGGCGCATGCAGCTTGGCCCGAGAAGCCCGTTCGCCTCGTGGTGCCCTACGGACCCGGTGGCAGTTCTGACGTCATTGCACGCCTGATTGCCAACGAGATGTCAAAGACGCTGGGGCAGGCCGTGATCGTCGACAACAAGGCAGGTGGATCCGGGATCATCGCCATGCAGGAGGTGGCACGCGCGGCACCTGACGGCTACAACATCGTTCTCGGGCATGTCGGCACCCTGGCGGTCAACCCGGCGATGTTTCCCAAGCTGCCGTATGGCGACGAAGACTTCACGCCCATTGCCTTGCTGGCCAAGGTGCCGATGGTGTTTGCGATCGGAGCGAAGGTTCCGGCGAAGACGTTGCCGGAGTTTGTCGCGTTGGCCAAGGCGCAGCCCGGCAAGTTGAACTATGGCTCTGCAGGCAACGGCAGCGCAGGTCACCTTGCATTCGAGATGTTGAAGGTGACGGCCAACATCGATGTCACCCATGTCCCGTACAAGGGCACTGGTGCCCAGCTCAACGATCTGCTGGCGGGCAACACGGACGCCGCTTCTGCAGGCCCTCCCGGCTTCATCGCACAGGCCAAGGCGGGAAAGATAAAGATCATCGCAAGCGGCTCCCCGCAACGGCTGGCCGCACTGCCTGCCGTCCCCACGGTGGCCGAGCTCGGGTATCCCGGGTTCGACAGCTCGCAATGGTTCGGGATCCTCGCGCCGGCCAAGACGCCGCCGGAGATCGTCGCCCGCCTGTATGACGCCGCGGTCAAGGCATTGAGCGTGCCTGCGGTACGTGCGCGCCTTGAAGAAGACGGTAGCACTGCGTCTCCCATGGCGCCTGCGGAATTCGCCAAGTTCATCAAGACCGAGCGCGATCGTTGGGGCAACGTTGTTCGCAAGGCCGGCCTCAAGGCCGAATGAAGCCACCCATCATCACTTCCCATTGAAAGACACCATGAACACCGCCATCATTGAAAAACGCGTCCTGCTGGAGTCCGAACTGCTTGAGCTCGGTGCCAAGGCCTTCGAGGGCCTTGGCCTCGATCACAAAGACGCACAAGACGTCGCCAGGATCCTGGTAACCGCTGACCTGTTCGGCCTGTCGACGCACGG
The DNA here is from genome assembly GCF_030317105.1 of Variovorax brevis. Lineage (GTDB taxonomy): Bacteria > Pseudomonadota > Gammaproteobacteria > Burkholderiales > Burkholderiaceae_C > Variovorax > Variovorax brevis. Next base: position 1,603 of record NZ_JASZYG010000066.1, on the reverse strand, counting down.
CCTCAGTCGCATCGAGTCCTACGGTGAGCGACTGAGCGTCGGCGGCATCAAGGCCAGACCGGACATCAAGGTGGAACAGCGAGCGCCCGCCATCGTGAGCATCGACGGCGACAACGGAGTCGGTCCGCTCGTTGGAATGCGCGCGTTGGAGGCCGCCATGGAAACGGCAAGGCAGACAGGCGTGGGTGTCGCGTTTGCGCGTGGCAGCAACCATTTCGGTCCTGTCTCGCCCTATTCGCTGATTGCCGCAGAGGCCGGGTTTGCCAGCATCATCGGGAGCAACGCCACCACGACGATTGCACCGTGGGGCGGCAGCGATGCCCGTCTCGGGAACAGTCCAGTCGGCTTTGGTGTGCCGAACCCTGGCGGCAAGCCCTTTCTGCTGGACATGGCCATCAGCGTTGCCGCTCGCGCAAAAATCCGCAACGCACTCAAGCGCGGTGAATCCATTCCTGACACGTGGGCGACGGACAAAGGCGGCCGGACCACGACCGATCCCGCTGCGGCCCTTGATGGCTTCCTGCTTCCGATTGGCGGACACAAAGGCTACGGGCTTGCTTTGCTTGTGGACCTGTTCGCAGGACTGTTATCGGGCGCCGCCTACCTCACGCACGTGAAGTCCTGGGTGGATGCGCCTGACGAGCCGCAGAATCTCGGCCATTTCTTCATTCTCATCGACACGCGGCGCCTCGGTTCCACCGCATGGCTTACGGAGCGGATGAACGATTTCGCGGCGATCCTTCACGACAGCCCTCCCGCCGAGGCAGCGCGTCCAGTTCTTGTGCCCGGGGAAATCGAACTGAACAACCTTGCGCGGCATCGGCGTGAGGGGCTTGCACTGGATCCCACGGTGCTCGCTTTGCTCGAAGAGCACGCAGCAAAGGCATGAGCGCAAGCCGGGCGACGTCTGCAAGCGCCCGGGAATCTGAAAGAACAAGGAGACTCGAATGAAGATAGTTCACCTATGCGCCATGCTTCTCTCGGCAGCGGCGGGCAGTGCTGCGCAGGCGCAACCGGCCTATCCAAGCAAGCCCATCCGCATCGTTGTCCCCTACGTGGCAGGGGGCGCCGCGGACATCACGGCGAGGATCGTCGGCCAGAAGATGGCTGAAGGCTTGCACGTGCCCGTGATCATCGACAACAGGCCCGGCGCCAACGGCATGATCGGGACGGACGCAGTGGCAAAGGCGGCGCCCGATGGGTACACCCTCGTCTTGCTCGCGAGCGGCCCCCTCGTGGTGAACCCCGTGCTCTATGCGAAAGTCCCGTACGACCCCATCAAGGACTTCGCACCCATCAGCCTGTTGACGAGCTACCAGTACGTGTTGACGGTTCCAGCGGCATCTCCGATCAGGACCGTGCCGGATCTGGTTTCCGCAGCAAAGGCGAAGCCGGGGCAACTGAGCTACGGCTCGACTGGCGTGGGCGGCGGCGGACATCTGGCGGGCGTCATGTTCGGTCTGATGAGCGGCGCAGAGTTCACGCACGTGCCTTACAAGGGTGCAGCCCCAGCACTTGCCGACCTGCTTGGCGGCACGCTCTCGTTCACGTTCGACACGGTAGTCACGGCGGTTCCGTTCATCAAGGACGGAAAGCTCAGGGC
>NZ_JASZYG010000065.1 GCF_030317105.1 Variovorax brevis | reverse complement strand
ACTCGCGCGGCTATTCGGCCACGTCAACACAAGTTCTCATCCTTGATGGTTTGAACCGCAGCCTCAGGCGTCTGAGCAGTAATTACATTTTTCCCGTCGAGCTTTTGGAAGAAATCATTTGTAGCTTTATTAGTCCCCAATAATATCACCTTCTTCTTGTTTTTTAACGCGAGTGCAACTTCAGAAGCGGTGCCGGCACCATCTACTCCGCATGCGATTACAACTTTACTTGATAAACCGATGATATTGTTTCTGGCATTATTCATGTCGGTTATGATTGCAACGTCAATGTTTTGAGCAATGCGAGATGATTTGTTGGAGATGATCCCGATAGTAAGACTTCCTACAACCTTTTTAGCGCCTTCGTTGACCGCCTTCATTATGCCTGCATCTCTACCGCCGCTCACAATAGCCCATCCTTCTTTTGCCAGGAGCTCACCAAGTTCGCGTGCGTTATTTATAGCAGGTTGGGCCGCTTGGGTGTCGTCACCGGTTCCCACAACAGCAACTAGCGATTTCTGTGCCATAATTCTCTCTTTCTACGTTGAGGATGGCGATTAATGCCGGCGCACAGCCGCACCTGAATCAGGGAGCGCAGCGGAACCATCGCCGATGAAGAACTGATGCGCTGACCTCAGAGAGCCGCTAAACGCTGAGGTCCAATTCGGGATCCCGACGGCTCACCATCATTCCGGCTGGTCGAAAAACCCACAAGAATCCAGCATTGCAATCTCCTTCGCCGATGTGGCGAACTCATACACAAACACGTTGGAGCGAATCTCGAAAAAGGGTATGAGAAGGCGGGCGCCGGGAACAACGCGCATTGGACACCCTTAGGGTTGGGCTGACAAGAGTCGAAGTTGCTCCTGCGGGCTCTGGTGCAAACTTTTGACGTGGCTTGAGTGACACCCTCCAGAGTGCCGGGCAGGTCAGGCCAAGAGTACGGCATTCCAAACCGCAGGCGCAGCTTGGCCTCGAAGACGCAGCTTGCCGAGATTGAACTGGCCTTTGCGTATGCGATACAGCAGCTCGACGCCGGCGATCGTCACGGCCGCGCGGTCGAAGATCTTGAAGCCGAGCATGAGCTTGATGCGCGACTTCACGCCTCGATGATCTTGCTCGATCATGTTGTTACCCGGCATGCTTGTCTCTCGCGCCTTCCGGCACACGGGTCGGTACCTCCGGCGGAGTATCGTTTCCGCACCGGGATAGGGGCGACGGGAGCATGTATTGCGGGCGGGTCGGAGTACCTCATGAGCTGCGAGCTCGGGTTGTTAACTGGCTGCCCCTTCGATCTGCCCGGTTGCGCTGCGAGCGCGAATCCGTAAGTGTCGTGTTGTCCGCGAGCTTCCGCCGTGTGTCCATCACAGTAGGAGACGCCTATGAGAGTCATCGGTTTGGATGTTCATCGCAACTTTGCACAGGTCGCGATCCTCGAGAACGGCCTGATGAAGAATCATGGTCGTTTCGCCATGGACCGTCAGGCGGTGCTCACGTTTGCCGCGACGCTGACCAGGAGGAAGACGTCGTGCTGGAGGCGACCGGCAACACGGCGGTCATTGTTCGGCTGCTGATGCCCTTCGTACATCGCGTGGCCATCGCCAACCCCATGCAAGTTCGGGCAATCGCCTGGGCCAAGGTGAAGACCGACAAGATCGACGCCGCGACGCTCGCCCGCCAGCACGCGGCGCAGTTCCTGCCCGAGGTGTGGATGCCCACCGAGGACGTCGTGCTGCAGCGGCGCTGCATCGCCGAGCGCGCCCAGCTCGTGTCGCAGACGACGCGGCTGAAGAACCGGATGCAATCCATCCTTTTCATCGAGCGCGAACTGCGCCAGGCAGGCGGCCAACATCGAACAGCTCCCCCTCTACCCCGAGGCCCGTGCCTGTCGGCGGCCCACCACCGAACACATCCTGCGGCTGTTCAGCCTCGCCGAGCGCGTGTCGGTGTTGGCCGATGGCAAGGTCATCCGAGTCTTCCCGCCAGAACTCACCGAACTGCAACGCCAAGTCCTCGGCTTGCTGGGAGTGCCCACATCAGCCTATCTCGCCAAGCCCTGAAGCCGCCTTCCGCCGCGGCGGAAATTCGGGTTTATTGACTCATTCGATGTGCGGAATGTGAGCCCCGATGCAAGCCCGCGTCGGCTATCGCTCCTGTTCGCACCCTGCCGTGCCCGTCGGCCCGGCGCGCTTTCGGCTGGCTGGTGGGATGGAGAAAGCTGGCATTCAACGAGCCCCGGCATGTCGATCACGAGCGGTTCGTCCAGACGCTGGTCAAGATCGAACCGGTAGTCGCCGAGGCCCGCAGCCTTGCGCGTGAGTTCCTTGGACTCATGCACCGGCGGCGTCCTCGGGAGTTCGATCGTTGGCTTGAGCGTTTGTCGAAGTGCAGCGCGCCTGAGATGCAAAGCTTCGCGCGCAGCTTGCGCAACGACTGGCAGCCGTGCGGGCGGCCTTCACGCTGCCGTGGAGCAATGGCCAGCCGAAGGGCCATGCCAATCGCTTGAAGTTCCGCAAGCGTCAGATGTACGGGCGGGCGAGGGCCGCCCTAAGAGCGTAGAGTTATCGCCAACGCGAAGAGTAAGGAAACGACAACGAGAAGGACACCTAAACTCAGTATGGCAATGAATTGCCCTCCAATGTATCGGAAGCAGGGATGGCGATTCGTGTCCTCACCCTGAAGAATCTTCATGGTTTCCTGTGGAAAAATCCCATTGGCCTTGGCATGATCCAACAATTGGTGCGATCGGGTGTAGTCTTTATTGGCATGTATTAGACTCAGGATAATCAAGAATGCCAATAGCAAAGATAATGAGAAGGTTGCCCAGCCTGCTGCAATCGTCGTTGTGGAGATTGTGTGTGAAAGATAGTCCTTCGCACAGAATGCCAAGAGGCCGAATACAATCGGGGTCAGTAGGCCGAATGTTGCAAGCATTTGCTGTTTCACTGCCCATCCCTTATCCTCGTACAGCTTAAAGATTGTCAGAGTTTGTTCGCGAGTCAGGGGATCGCACATGATGAGCCTCCTAGAATGGAATCGCACGTAATTGAATATCTTGTGTGCGGATTACTGCGATCGTAGCCAGTCATTTTAGTCTGATCTTAGCCGGCGTATCTGGGCCACTCCAAAATCACCGACACCTATTGATACAGAGCCAGCCGCGCAAATTTGAACACGCTGCAAAGTGGATAGGATGCTCCGATTGGCGAGGATAGAGGGCTCTGGTGCGAATTTTCGACGTGGCCGAATAGCCGCGCGAGTGC
>NZ_JASZYG010000064.1 GCF_030317105.1 Variovorax brevis | reverse complement strand
CGCAGCATGGATCAACCCACCACCATCGGAGACCGCCGACCCAACATCACCACAGCCCTGCACAGTAAATTCATGAAGCCGGGTGTAGCAAACTCATTGACACGTTCCGGTCGGCAGCACACACGGTCGCCTCACTGTGACAGGTGTCTACAAGCGAGATCCTCAGGGCATCTGGCATTACCACGTGCAGTGCGAGTGCGGCACGATCAAGACCGTGCGCGAGGACAACCTCAAGAGCGGCAATACCTCCAGCTGCGGGTGCGCGAAACGGGGATCACGCACCCGCCTGAGAGGCAGCGCTGAGAGCGCCATCACCTACATCTTCATCGCATACAGGCGCGGCGCGCTCCGGCGCGGCCACGATTGGGACCTCACGCGCGAGCAACTGGCCGCGCTTATCGTGGGCGACTGCCACTACTGCGGCACACCGCCGGCCACGCTCAAGAAGACCACGCTGGGCCCGTTCCTGTGGAATGGCATCGACCGATTGCATAACGACCAAGGCTACGCACCCGGTAACCTCGTCGCCTGCTGCCGCACATGCAACACCGCGAAGAGCACCATGGCGGTGGAGGCCTTCGCGCAATGGGTGCAGCGCATCGCCAGCAAGGTGCATCACTGGCATCCAATCAACCAGGCGACGTTGGGGCAAACGCTGGCCGCTTTCGATTCGACCCGGCAGGGCGGCGAAGCCATGGCATCCGAGCCGGTCGATGGGGACTTCGGCGCTCGCTGAGGCAGCTAAGGGCGTTGCACCATTGCTTCGTGACCTCTTGCGCCACCAGTCGCCTTATCGAGGAGATGTCGGCCATGCCGTACGTCCACGCGTCGACGCCCTCTAGGTAGGTTGCCCAATCGTCGTCGTCTCATGCCGCATTCGCCCTCTGTTGAATGGCTTGGCATTGACGGAGGAGGGCGTTGAAGGATTCAACTTCGTCTAGGAACAGACCATCATCAACCATGTGCTGGTAGTCGGTGGCCAACTTTGCCAAGGCACCATCGTCGGGCACGAGGCGCAGACCGCCCGAGACGGCAGCGTGGTAGTCGATCGCTTCGCCATCCGGGCGCTTCTCCGCAAAGAAGATGCTCTTGTGATCGGCCACCGCCCTCGCCAGCGCCGTATCCGCGATCGCCGAATCAGCGAAGCCGGCGGCATCCGTGAAGTGTAATAAAGCTGCGTCCTTTGCGTAGTAAAGCTGCGACCGCGGTCTAGATTGCGCGATGATCGCGCAACGATCCCGTCCACCGATATTCTGTGTGCGTTGTATTGCGCGGTGTACATCGCGAAATACGGGTAGGGCAGGGGAGTCCTGCAACGACGCATTGGCAGCGTCATGCGATCGCTTCCTCCCTCGACAAACTGAACTCGCCGTTCGGAACATTGCTAAGCTGGACCCAGAAGTCGGTGACAGTGTTGCGCAGACCGGCCGCATGGGCAGTGGCGCCAGGCGGAAGTAAAGATGCGACCGTGCGAAACCCAAGTGAGGATTCAAAATTACTACTCTCGTCAACACAGTCGCAACTTTAGTACCAAAAAAATAGACGTAATGTTGCGACCGCCGGCCATTGGAGGCGTACTAAGTAGTTGAATACATTGAGTTTTGTGAAATCGCAACGGTCGCATCTTTATTACACTTCACGAAAGCCGAGCGCCCCGCGTAGCTCTTCGAGTCCCTTGTGCAAGGCGTTGCCTTCGCGCACGACGCCGGAACTGCAGTACCTACAGGCGAAGTGGGCGGCGTACTTGCCCTACAGACAAGCCACTGCGCTGCTGAAAGAGGTGCTGCCGCTGGGGAAAGCGATTTCGCATAGCAGCACGCGACGAACAGTCCGCTCCGTCGGCAAGGCGCTCGACGCAGAAATCGAATGCGAAATAGCTTGGCGGCCGAAGACCGTTGCGGGCGATCAAATTCGTCAATCTGCCAGCGTCGCCTCCGTCTGTGTCGATTCGGCATGGATAGGCCACCACAGCAGCCCCAAAGGCCGCGACGCTGCGCGCGCCCGGGCGCTCCTGTGCTCCCCGTTGTCGAGGCCATCGATTCAGGAGCGCCACGTGAACATCGTCGCCGGGCGGGCCACCTTCGTGGGTCGCGCTCCGCGCGTGTACGCATACGTGCACAAGGAAGTGCCCTCGGCAGCAGCGCGACTGGACCAGTTTCTTGCCCGACACGGCGTCGAGCCCAATGAGAGAGTGAGCGTGATCAGCGATGACGCGGGCGAATTCGTCAAGGCGGGCGCGGGTAGCCAGCTCGCCAGAGGCAGGATCCTCGACTGGTTTCACATCGCAATGAAGTTCAAGGCCGCGGAAAACTCGGTGTTTGGCAGCGCGGTGATCGAACCCCTGGAGCGTACCGTGGTGATGAACGAAATCCGCAGCGCCAAATGGCTTGCTTGGCACGGCAAGGGCGGCAAGTCCGTGGCGCGTATCAAGGCGCTCGATGACGCTTTGATGGCCAGGAAGGGCTATGAATACTCGACACTTTGGTGGAATCTCCAGCGCGCGTCTGGCTACATCAAGAACAACGCCGCCACGCTGGTCAACTACGGTGCGCGCTACCGCAAAGGCCTGCCGATCAGCAGCAGCATCGCCGAGTCGGCGGTCAACCTGGTCGTCAGCCATCGAATGGCGAAGAAGCAGCACATGCGCTGGACCGACGAAGGCGCCCAATGCCTGGTGCAGGTCCGTGTCGCCGCTCTCAATGGTGAGTTATCGCCGTCGCGACTGAGTGCATTGGCGAGGGCCTCGCAAGCAACCTCAAAGCGTGCGTGCCACCTCGCGAAGGCAGCTCATCGGGCTTCTTGACTGCTGCTTTTCGCCTCCCACGGTTTGGCTCACTCTCCCTCACGGGTGCGAGCCGTCAGCGGCGTGAGAAACCGCAGACACGCGCTCAGGCGGGCCGCCGCATCGGCGCCGATGAAGCGCTCGAGCAAGCTGGCTGGCAGATGGCCGAGGTCGACCGGGGGCATGAAGGCGCCGCACGCGCCGCGCCACAGCGGCGTGCGAACAAACGCGTCCGCCCATCAGGTTCGCCAGCGCTCGAGGGTGCGCAGCGGAATCGCCAGCCCGGCCAGCAGCGCGGCGCTTGAGTTCGAGCCGGCATGCCGGCTCGAACTCACCACCACCATCAGCGCCAAATACACGCGCCGCCCTAAAAAGCGCACCGACGTCGCCGTCGTTCGCTTGCGGCACGAGGCGCAGCAAAAGCTGAAACGCTGCTCGAAGCTCGATCGGAATTCGGGCAGGCAACCGCGTGGCTTGCGCGGATAGTTCGCGCAATGCAGTCGCCCTTCACAGGCGCATCCCGCGGCTTGAGTCTGGGCTGCCTGGTCTCGATCAATCTCGAGCAGCAGGGCGAAAAACCGGGGGTCTTGCAATAGGGCATGGCACACTGGGATCGTCTCTAGTCTTGGTAAACCAGAGACTCCCCCAAAGGGCTCCTTTATTCAAGGGCCCCGAGGGGGGCCTTACCGCCTACATCACGCTACGTGATCAAAACACCGCCCGGACACATCGGGATCGGTGATCAGGCTCACCGATTCGACGCAAAGCAACACCGCCCCCTGTGCCAATATGACCTGCTACACCTACCCCCGAGAGATCAGTGAGCAACGAGGTAGGTATGACGATCAACCATCAACCCAAGGCAGCGATGCACGCAGTGAACAG
>NZ_JASZYG010000063.1 GCF_030317105.1 Variovorax brevis | reverse complement strand
GGCCAAGACATACGCAATTTCAAGCGCTGGTATCCGCCTGACCGTCGAATCGTAGGAGTTCCAGCCGCGATCCCTGCTTCATAGGAGACGCCCCCGAATTTAGCCACTCCCGCAAGATGCCCAGGCGCAACAGGTGCGCAAGATGACGCGCGTCGCTGAAATCGCCGCTGTGCTTGAGCCCGTCGTATTGCTTGACCGCGGCGGTGTTGACCAAGTGCACAGTGAAGCCCGCGGCCTGAAGTCCGTCGACCAGCCAGTACCAGTTGAAGTTGGACTCCACCGCCACGCCGCGCACAGAACCCGCGCACGCCAGTAGCGCCGAAACGATGGCATCAAGATCGTTCGGCAGACGCCTCGCGCAAACCGTTCGATCCTGCTCATCAAGCACGGTCACAACGCTGTTGTTGGAGTGCAAATAAATCCCCGCATAAAGTTCCATGTCGGTCTCCTTCGTGGGTTCAATCGGTTGAACGGGAATCCAAACGATAGGCCTGTGAACGGAGCCCGACCTCGCGCGCTAGATGTCTATCATTTTTCGGCCGGCGCCAACAGGCTGCAGGCTTTAAGAGCTCGATACCCTTCGCTACGGACGATGTCTGCCGGAGCGCGGCAGCACCATTGCAAAAACCGTGGTTTCGGCGGTGGAGTTGACTTGGATCTCGCCTCCATGGGCCTTGGCGATCTCTCGCACGATGAAAAGGCCAAGTCCGAGATTGGCGCTGTCCACGCTCTCGTCTTTGAGACGGCCTCGCCGTAGCGGTTTAAACAGGTCATTGATGTCTTCGTCAGGAATCGGCGAACCGCTATTTGCCACCGAAAGCCGAACCCGGCTGGCGTCGCCGAAAAGCCCGACCTTGATGGCGGCGCCCGATGTCCCGTACCGCGCGGCGTTGGTTACCAGATTGCCCAAGGCTTCTCGCACACGAGATCCGTCGAAATCGCCAGAGGTGTCGCCGGCCGAGTCGTATTCGATCTTCACCTGGGGGAGGGCTGCCCGCAGGAGATCAACCTCTTCACCACAAGCCGCTGCCAGATCGACTGGCGCGCGAGCAATTCCAATGCCCTGTCCCAGTGAGGCACGGCTGAAATCCAGAAGGTCGTCGAGCAGCTCCGTCATGCGCTTGCCGCTCTGAATGAGCCGCCGCGTGTGATTGCTAAGTGGCGCTTCAGTGGTCATCCGCGCAAGCACTTCGGCTGTAAGAAGAATTGCATTGAGCGGACCGCGTAGGTCGTGGCCTAGGACGCCGAGAAACACGTGTCGCCACCGATCCACTTCGGCGGCGAAATGTGAGACCGACTCGGCGACCGCTTGGTCAATCGCTTCGTTGAACCTGATGAGGTCGCCGACGACTTCTGGCCCCATGGCCATGCCTGCATCGAACCACAGTCGAAGGGTACAGGCGCGCAGCGCCCGGTACTCTGCTATGAGTTGAGCAATATCGAAGCCGGCCTTCGCGCGCAACAACGCGTGCGTCTGGGCCGCTGTTTCGGGCGCGCCCTCCAAACCGGCCTGGTGCCCGAGCGATTTAGCAAGCTGCTTCTGCGCCGACTGCGGCAAGCGCAGGTCTTTGGCCACAGCCGTCAAGATCATGGGTATGTGGTCGCGCAACGCAGCGGAATCCAAGTAGGAGGCTGCGGGCAGCTGCGTTTTGGCGAACGCTTCCGCGGCCGCCAGAATCGGCTCCGCGTTTTCCTCAATGAAATCCGCTAAGCGCATTAGAGGTTTCTCCTTGCCAACTGGCCGGTGTGGGCGTGGTCATCCTAGACGCTACTGCAAGAATTTGCTGACGTCGAGACACGTTACATGGACGGCGCTATTGAACTCTTCCCTGAAGATATCCTGGCCGGCCTTGCTCCATGGTTCGCAGGCCAACCCACTCTCAGGCGCATTGCAGACCTTCGATAGCCGGGCCGGAGGTTGCCACAGGGCCCAGGCGCGTCATTCGCTTCGTGACGCACTTCTGCGCTGCCTTATCCCTTGGTGCGTTTGAATCGTTCTGGTGGGATTGCACCATTCCGCTTTACCTTCACCCAATCAGCCGACCGCACACCTGGCCGGTAGCCACTTCCCGAACGCTTGGCGACAAGGCCCTCCAGCTTGAGCTGGTGCACCGCCTCATCGAAGAGCCTCCGGCCACCCTCGTCGAAGTGTCCTACCAAGAGCACGTTCGGCGGCGTTGGGTGGATGCAACCAACCAGTCGGGCCTTGCGTGAGTGCAGTGGCTCGCCAATGATCACATCACCGTCATCCACCAACAGGTCGAAGACGCAGTAAACGACAGGGAGCTCAGGCACCCACCGGCGCCTTCTGGCCCGCTCCTGAAGCTTGTCGAAGTCACTGCGACCCACATCGTCAAGGAAGCACACCTCACCATCCGTGACGTGGGGCCCTCCAGGTACCTTGGCCAGACGCTCAGCAACCTCCGGGAACCACTGCGCGGCGTCAGCACCTTTGCGTGTACGCAGGGTGCATCTCCCGTCCCCGAACATCGCAGTGACCCGGTAACCATCGAACTTGATCTCGTAAATCCAACCTGGCTCATCGAGGTTGAGCGGGCGCTCGTCCAGCAGCATCGGAGGGAAGTCATTTAGCGTCATACATGGTCTCCGAACGGGCATTTATCTGTCAGCAAAATGCGCACACCAGAGGGCGTCTCGTGGATTCTGGGTTCAACGTGTGCAGCGGCTCGCCCAAATTGGCCGCGCTTGTGATCGCATTCACAACTTGGAAAACTTTTATGGCAGACGATCCGAAGAAGACAGCACTTGATCGCAAACTCATCGCCCTTGGCGAGGAGCACGAAATTCGTTCATGGACTCGAGACCAAAAGGGCCAATGCCACGTATCGCGGGCGGGCCAGTGTTCGAGGCGAGTTTTTCAACAGAATTGGCCGGACAGGGACACTGGTTCATGAACGTACTGGTGTATTGAGAGCGTCAGTTTGCTTAGCCAGGCTTGCGTGGAAACGATCGTCGGCAACATCCGCTGCCAGTTGGTGATCCACATCGCGGACGCAGCAGGCTCAGCAGCTGCGACGCGTCTCAGCGGGATGTCGCTCGCGGTGAGGGACAGGGTTTTATCCTCATCGTCATTGACGAGCCGCAGCAACTGTTCGCCATCGTCACGCTGAACCCAGAAATCGACGAGACGAGATCCTGGTGTGGGACTCAAGCGAAGAGGGCGTTCACAAAAGGACAGCACCGTGGGATCGCCTTCCAGGCGAATCCACTGATCGAAGGTCGCACGATCGAATAGGCGAACCCGCCTGCCCAGCTTGGGACTGAAGCCCTCGAGCAGCCGGGCACCGCGCGGCCGTGGTGCGTCCAGGGGTGTCGAGAAGCGTGGCGCAAAACTCCTCATGATTCAACACCTTACGCAGCCCTCGAGGCACTGGATTCGCGAAGCATCGAATTTGCTTTGCGCGGTTGCGAAGTACCAGATTTACTTTCCTTCTGATGACGGTAACTCTGTGACTACGCAAGCAGCCGCCATAGGTAAACAGCGCGCATAGCACTGAGCGGTCGTAGACGACCCTACGCTTCCGGTGGGCAAACTGTGGCCGGTCGACGCAACTACTTCTTTTTCGTCGCACTGCCCGTTGCTTTGCGCCACGTGCGAATGAATCCTGGTAGTTTTGTTGGTCGGAGGTCGTCAGGGCAGGCCCAACCTCGATGGCTCGAAGACCAGGTCCTGGCGTTTGCGCCAAGCGAGCGGCGGTGGTGGCACCTGGGCTGCTGCCGGTTTCGTGGACACTGGCCTAAGCTTTTTGAGCTTTCTCGAACTCTATCGGACTGACGTAGCCGAGCGTTGAATGACGACGCGTCGGATTGTAGAAAC
>NZ_JASZYG010000062.1 GCF_030317105.1 Variovorax brevis | reverse complement strand
CGCCGCATCCAGCCTCGCACGGCGCGGTCCGCGAAGCAAATTTGCCTCACTGGCGTCGGTCGGCGTGGCTGCGAAGGAAATGTGTCACCGATATCCCGCAGCCACAGCGCCTCCCCATCCCCTGCCCTACCCAAGTGCCGCTCGCGTCACAGCGATGCGTCGTCTGGGCGTCAGGGCCACACATGGCAGCACAGAGGCCCTGTACCCAACCAGACGGCGAAGCTGCGAAGCTGCGCACTGCGACGGACGACGAAATCGCGCGGCTCAACGCCCTCCTCCAGCGGGCGCATGCCAACAAGGAGGTGCTGCGGCAGGAGCAGGGGAGCAGGCGGCGGCGCTGGCCGAGCGCGACAAGGATGTGAGGAAGGAGCGGGAACGTCACGAAGCCCAGGAGCGCCACTCACATGAGGAGGTCGACCGTGCGCGCCAGGCCTCGAAGCAGCTGGAGGCCGCACTGGCCAGGGAGCAGCAACAGCGCATGCGCAGCGAGGAGGCCGCGGCCCAGACGCTGGAGGCCGGCCGCCGGATGCCGCGCGAGACACAGTAGGCCGCCCAGCAACTGGAGCGTGAACTTCGCGATCAACTCACCCGCCAGGCGAGCCTGCTCGCGCAAGTGCAGTCGGAGGGCGCAGCTCGGGTGCAGGGACTGGACGACCTGCAGCGGCAACTCAGCAAAGAAAAGAGATCGCACGAGGGCACGCGTGTGTTGTTGGCCGCTGCCCTCACCGGCAAGCGCAAGTCCGGCGGCGGACGCCGGCTCGGCGGTCAGGAAAATGACGTAGCAGCCGGACCGGGGAAGTTTGGGGCTCTTTTGGGGTTCACTCCTCCCAAAGTTCCGCTAAGTCCTTGTCGGAGTTCTGTTTTGCTTCCCAAGAACCACCAAACTCCCCCCCAAACTCGACGTGCTCGGGAAGGGCGACCGCGTGGCGTAGAAGAAAGCGAATCTGACACTCCTGTGCAGGTAAATGTGTCACTGCGCCTCTTCGGGACTGCCCTGCCGGCCGCAATGCCGCATCCGCACGGCGCGGTCCGCGAAGCAAATTTGCCTCACTGGCGTCGGTCGGCGTGGCCGCGAAGGAAATGTGTCACCGATATCCCGCAGCCACAGAGCCTTCCCATCCCCTGCCCTACCCAAGTGCCGCTCGCGTCACAGCGATGCGTCGCCTGGGCGTCAGGGGCACGCATGGCAGCACAGAGGCCCTGTACCCATAGTGCCCTCTGCAGTGCCGGCAGCGAAACGGCGCGTCCAGAAGTTCCGCGTCAAGCCAGTAGTCCGACGCTCTCCCGCAATGAAGGCAGGCCACAAGCAGCGGCCGCTGATGAATCGGGCATCGCGCCTGGCGTTCGCGCTGATGCACCACGCCGTGATAGCCAAGAGACATGCACAGTGGACAGAAGCGAAGGGAGTTGCAACCTTCGGACTTTGACACCAGGCCCGCGCGAATGCTGCGCTGCGGTACGTCCAGGAGCCGGGCGACCGTCCTCACGTCCAAGTCCTGCATGCCGATTCCCTCGTAGGGATCCACTACATCCCCACACAACTGCCTGACGAGCGTCGCGCCGGGCAGCAGATTCATCCGGGCGAACGTCCAAAGTATGCCGACCACGGATTCGTAGGGCTGCACCCAGCGTCGATGGAACACATAGCCGAGGCGCGGGCTCAACGCATTCTCTTCAAGCGTGAGGATTGGCAGCGACATGGCTCGACTCGCGTGAGACTTCGGGGGCGTCAGGCGGGGCTTGTCATCAACTCAGCGCTGACCGCCTGACGGCTTTGGATGTATCCGCAGTTGCGCACGGCCACATTCCACAGCGCAGCGTCCGGCTGACAGCCGGCACTGTCGCGAAGCTCGCTGTCTTTGAGCACGATCTCCACGGCGCGCGTAAACGACTCCATGGGAATCTCCAAGGCACCTGGCAAGCCATGCTTGTGGTGAAGATGTTCGAACGCCGACCACAGCAATTCGGAATCGTGCACCAGTCGGTAGCCGCCCTGGACCGCGCGCGGCAAATAGAAACGGGTAAAGCTCCATTCGCTCGCGCGCGGGAAGCGAGTCTCGTCGTAACCGTTCAGGCACGTTGCCACATCACGCACGTTTCGAATGCCGAAAAACGCGAGTTCTTCAACCATCAGACGCGAGACGATCTGCGTCTTCCTCGCATGCTGCATCGCCGTCTTGACCGCCAGCAGCTCCTGCTGGCCGACAAGGAAGGTGAACAGCCGGATCTGGAGTCGGTCAAGATGGTCGTGCACGTCGCGCAACCACTCGTACTCATGTTCGTCGTAACGCTGCGCCTCGTCGCAAAACAGCACCGCGGTGCCGCTGCCGTTTCGCGAGCATGCTTCCTTGATCTTGTTGATCAGACGCATGCGCTTGGTCGAATTGTTGCCGCTGGCCGGATCCGGGTAGCCCACCGCCTCCAGCAAGTTCGCCAGGAACGGGCCCTCGGCGTGGCGCGGCTTGTGCTCCGCCTGCGCATGATAGGTCGTGATCCTGGGGTGCGTTTGAGCCAGCAGGAGCCGCAGATACTCGATCGCACGGGTCTTGCCGATGCGCGAGGGCCCATACGTCAAGGCTCCGGTGATGTGATAGCGCAGGCACCGGTTGACCAGATCCGAGAACGCCTGAATGGCGGGGGTGGCGATCCGATAGCAACCGGTCTCGATCGGGTGCAAGGCCGGATCAATCGGTCGGGGGCCGGGAGCAGGTGGCGCCGACGCCGCTGTGGCTTGACCTTCAGATGACATGGTGAACTCCCGTTGCGTCCTTCAGATCGCACCCACGAAGCCGCTGCCAATCGTCAGCCGTTCTGGCTCTGCATGCCCTTCAGTCCTGGACGCGGTTGCGCCCTGCGGGACCGAGCCGACCGTTGCGTGGAACGGCGCCATAGGACTCGCTGTTTGCATCGCCAAGGTGCGCAATGTGCGTGCCGCATCGCTGGCGGCCCGGCGAGAGCCTTTGGCCTGGAGCAGCTTGCTCTTGATGTATGTCTCCAGGAACTCCTGAGAGATGGCAGCATTCATGTGTTTGCGTGCGCGCATTCGTAGTACCTCCTGGCGCAGCTTCAGGTCGTGCAGGATCTCTCCCCATGCACCCTGTGCCTTGAGCACGCCGATTTCGGCGCCCTCCGCCGTGAAGGCGCGCACGGCGCGCACGTCCTGGCTGTTGTAGTAGATGCGTAGCGTCTGGCCCAGATAGGCCGCGCTGCTGGCCAGGAGCGTGTTGGTATAGCGAACGCCGTGAAAGTTGATGTGAGGTCTCTGGCCCTGATCCAGGTAGCCGCGCACCGTCGCCCGCCTGGGCGTCTGCATCAGGCACAAGGTGCGCCGCTTGGCTTCGGGAAGCCAGTTCAGCATTGCGCCGTTGCCCCGGATAGAAAGTGCCGCCGCCTCCAGCGGCGTGCGGCCGTTCAGGCCGTTATGGGGTGACGCGTTATAGGTGGCGATGGCTGCCTCCAAAAGTTCGTCAATCTCGTCGAGCGACACGTACAGGCGGAGATTGCCCTTGGGGTCCGACAAGGCGCGGCGCACGTCACGGACGCCCGTTCCGGTATAGCCCGGTAGCCGGCTCGACAGATTGGCGGCGATTGATCCGAAGAAGCGCTCGATGTAGGGCCGATCGTCCGGGACATGCACGGGGCCGGCGTCGATGAAGCAGCCGATGAATTCCGCCAGTGCATGCCTGACGTCATCGGCGAGGTTGGCCTTGGCGTTGTCGAGCTTGAACCAGCGCCAGGTTGCATAGCCCAATTCCGGCATCTTGCCCGAAGGAAACCCACCCTGCGCGCCGTAGCCGACGCCCGGTAACGTGAAGGTGCGCGGCCGGTGCGGCACCAGGGCGGCTTCGATGGTGCGGATCACGTCGTAGCGCGAGTACTCGCGGTTGAGACTGACGTGATAGCCAAGAACCGCGCGACTGAAGACGTCGAGGATGACCAGCAGCCAGATGCG
>NZ_JASZYG010000061.1 GCF_030317105.1 Variovorax brevis | reverse complement strand
GCGTAGAGCGGTGACACGCCCACGCGCAACGTGCCCATCGCACCCAAGTGCAGGTCCGCGGCTTCCTTGATGGCGTCGCCCAGGCTGGCGCGCAGGGTCTGCGTACGCTGGCGGAACTGTTCGGCCACCGGCGTGAGCGTCATGCCACGCGCGCCTCGCTCGAACAGCGGAAAGCCCAGTTCCTTTTCAAGGCGCTGCAGACCCTTTGTCAGAGCAGGTTGCGACAAGCCCAGCGCCGCGGCGGCGCGACGCACCTGCCCGTGCTGGGCCACCGCCAGGAAATAGTCAATGTCGTCCAGCCGCAGGGCCATGGCGTACCTCCGTGAAGATTCCCGCTGCACGCGGGCGTACGCGCTCCGATAACCGCCCGTTATCGGATAACGCGACTGGATTATCCGCAACAGGGTCACCGCTTCCTAGACTTCCGCATCACTTCACTTCAGGAGACCACAGATGAACCACAGCCCTTGCAGCCCGGAGCGCCAACCATGAACCTCGGCATGTACCTCGCGCGCAGCGGCCGCCAGTGGGCAGAGCGTCCTGCCGTCCTGTTTCGCGACGGCGCTCTCACTTATCGTGATCTGGAACTGCGCTCCAACCGGCTCGCCCATGCCCTCAAGGCGCTCGGTCTGCAGCGCGGCGACCGCGTGGCGGTTGTGTCGCCCAATCGGCCGGAAATCGTGGAGCTCGAGTGCGCGCTCTACAAGGCCGGCCTTGTGAAAGTGGCGCTCAACTCGCGGCTCGCGCCGCAGGAACTGGCGGACGCGCTCGCCAACGCCGAGCCGGTGGCCTGCCTTGCCGGACCCGAGCACCGGGGCATGGTCGCACAGGCCGCTGCAAGCCTGCCGTGCTTGACGCACCGAATTGCTTTCGATGCCGGAGCCGCGAACGACGAGAGCGGCTGGCTCTCGTATGAAGAACTCCTGGCCTGCGCTCCCGACACCCATATGCACGAGGAAATGCGCCCGGACGAACTGGCCGTGCTGCACTACACCTCCGGTTCGACTGGCAAGCTCAAGGCCGCGATGCAAACCGTGGGCAATCGCTACGCGTCGCTGCGCAAGAACGTGATGGGCCGAATGCACGCCGACCCAGGCGACGTGCTCATGCTGTCGGGCCCGATCACGCACGCCAGCGGCATGTTCATCCAGCCGATGCTGTTCCAGGGCGCGACCATCCTGCTGATGGAGGGCTTTCGCCCCGCCGAGTACCTCGAGGCCATCGAGAAGCACCGCGTCACCATGGCCTTCCTGGTCCCGGCCATGATCTACGCGCTGCTGGCCGAGCCGAGCATCCGCATGCGCGACCTCTCCAGCCTGCGCCTCCTGAGCTATGGCGCTGCACCGATGTCGCCGGCGCGCATCCGCGAAGCCTGGGCTGCATTTGGCCCTGTGCTGGCGCAAGGCTACGGCGCGGGCGAGACCACCGGCGGCGTCGTGGGTCTTGGCATCGCCGATCACGCGGCGGCCATCGAGGGCGGCAAGGACGCGCTGCTGTCTGCGTGCGGGCGTCCTTTTTGTGAGTCGGATGTCCAGGTGCTGGACGACGCAGGCCGGCCCGTCGGCGGCGACGCGATCGGAGAGATCTGCGTGCGCGGCCCCGACGTATTCGCCGGCTACTGGCGCGAGCCCGAACAGACCGCGCAAGCACTGGATGCCAACGGATGGCTGCACACCGGGGACCTGGCGCGCGTAGACGACAAAGGCTACATCTACATCGTCGATCGAAAGAAAGAGATGCTGGTCTCCGGCGGCTTCAACGTTTACCCGAGCGAGATCGAGTCGGTGCTGGCCCAGCACCCTGCGATCTATGAAGTTTGCGTGGTCGGCGTGCCCGACGACCACTGGGGCGAGACGGTCAAGGCGGTGGTCGTGCTGCGCGAGGGTGCCCAGGCGGATGACGGCGAGATCATGGATTTCTGCCGCGGTCGACTGGCGGACTTCAAGCGGCCGCGCTCGGTCGACTTCGTGCCGCAGTTGCCCAAGAACGGCAATGGCAAGCTCTCGCGCAAGGACGTACGCGAGCATTACTGGCGCGGCCGCGAGCGGCGCGTGAACTGAGGACGTCGATATGGATATGGATACCACTCACTTGGCCCTGCGCATGCCGTTGCCTCCATTCGAGGGTTCCGACGCGGCGCGAGATTTCATCGCCCGACTCGACACCTTTCTTCGCGATGAGTTGCAGCCGCTCGCCACCGAGCACCACATCACTTCGGAGAATGGCGCGCCACGCGCATTGCTGGAGCGGGTGTGGAAGCGTTCGCGCGACCTCGGCTTCTATGGCATGACGCTGCCCAGGACGCTGGGCGGCGCCGGCTTCAACATCGTCGACCATGCGCTGATCAAGGAGTTCATCTACGCCAGTGGCTCCCCCTTCGCGCCGCACGTCCTCGGTGAGCTGACGGGGCCGCCGCGCGTCGGCGCCCTGGCCAAGCAGGCGACGCCGGATCAGATGGAACGCTTCATCCTGCCTGTCGCGCGCGCCGAAAAGGCGATCTGCTTCGCGATCACCGAACCCGAGGCCGGATCGGATGCCGGCGCTTTGCAAACGCGTGCCGTGCGCGACGGCGACAGCTTCGTGCTGAACGGGATCAAACGCTTCATCTCGGGCTCCCCGTTTTGCGACGTCGCGGTGATCATCTGCTCGACCAGCGATGACCCGGCGGTGCGCGAGACGACGGCCTTCTTCGTCGAGCGCGATCGCGAAGGCTTTCGCGTCGAAGCAGGCTACAAGACCATGGCAGGCCAATCCCATACAGGCAACATCGTCCTGACCAACTGCCGCATTCCAGCCACCAACCAGATCGGCGAGCGTGGCCGCGGACTGGCGCTGGCCTTGGGACGCATCACCGTCAACCGGCTTCTGCACTGCCCTGCGATGCTGGGCCTGGCCCGGCTGGCACTGGAGGATTCGCTGGCGCATGCCGCGAGTCGGCGCCAGTTCGGCCAGCCCATCGGCGCCTTCCAGGCCGTGCAGCACATGCTGGCCGACATGGCGACCGAACTTGCCGCAGCACGGGCACTGATGCTCAGCGTGGCGCGCAGCCTTGACGCAGGCGGCGAGGCACGCGCCGATGCCTCGATGGCGAAGCTGTTCTGTTCGGAGACCGCCTTCCGCATCGCCGATCGCGCCGTGCAGGTGCACGGCGGCGAAGGCATCGTGCAGGGCAGCCGCGTCGAATTCCTCTTCCGGCTGCTGCGCATGTACCGCGTGCTGACCGGCACCAGCGAAATCCAGCGCAACACCATCGCGCGCGAACTTCTCGGTCACGCGGTGCGCTAAATCACAGATCAGGAGACAAGCATGCAGACAATCACCCGACGCAGCCTGTTGCTGGCCACCGCCGGCCTCGCACTGCACGGTGCGGCGCTGGCGCAGGATTACCCCGCACGGCCGATCAAATGGGTCGTGCCCTACCTCGCCGGCACCGCCCCTGACACGACGGTGCGCATCACTGCCGAGGCGATGTCGCAGATCCTCAAGCAGCCGGTGGTGGTCGAAAACAAGGCCGGCGCGGCCGGCAATCTGGGTGCGCAGCTCGCGGCCCGCGCCCCAGCTGATGGGTACACGTGGGTTTACTCCGCGACGCCCATGGCGACCAACATGCGCATGTACCGCAAGCCCGGCTATGACGTGATGAAGGACTTCATCCATGTGGGCGGGATCACACGCTCGGACGTCGTGCTGGTCGTGGCAGCAGATAGCGGCATCCGCGACGCCAAGGAGCTTGTTGAACGCATGCGGCAACAGCCGGGCAAATTGTCCTATGCATCCGGCGGCGTGGGTACCCCGGCGCACATGGGCGCCGAACTCATCCTCAAGACGACCGGGACACAGGCGCTTCACGTTCCCTACAAGGGCGCCTCGGAATCGGCGAATGCCGTGTTGGGCAAGCAGGTGGACTTCGCGCTCACCATCAGTTCGGTATCGCTGCCCCACGTTGCCGGCGGGAAACTGAAGGCGCTGGCGGTGACGGCGCCTACGCGCAATCCGCGGCTGCCCGAAGTTCCCACACTCGCGGAAGCAGGCATACCCAATGTCATGCTGGTGTCCTACGGGGGCCTTTCGTTGCCGGCCGGAACACCCGCACCCATCGTGCAACGCGTCTCTGACGCGCTGCAGAAAGCGTTGGTTGATCCCGGCGTCCGTGCGAAGCTCGAAGCCAACGGCGCCGCTGTCGTGGCCAGCAAGTCCGAGGAATACGCTCAAAGCCTCGAATCGGAGATTGCGTTGACGGAGAAGATGATGAAGACCACCAACGTCACGGCGCAGTGAATCGCGGTGCACCGAACGTGGAGGACAACATGCGGGTGGTCAATGTTCGCC
>NZ_JASZYG010000060.1 GCF_030317105.1 Variovorax brevis | reverse complement strand
CGCAAGAGGAGACGCGGACTTCGGGTTGACGTACATCGGCACGCAAGAAGCCGACATCAATTTCGAACCACTGCTGGAGGAGCGGTTTGTCGTCGCGTGCCCTACGGACCATGCTCTGGCAAAGAGGAAGCGCCTGACCTGGGCGGACTTGACGCAGCACGCATACCTGACACTTGCTCAAGGAAGCGGGAATCGATTTTTGATCGATCAAGCAATCAGTCAGGTTGAAACAAAACCGCAGTGGATTTGCGAGGTGCGCCACGTACCAGCGCTCGTCAGTCTGGTCCAGGCAGGATTGGGTTTAGGCGTCGTCCCGCGCCTCGCAATGCCGCCGAAAGGGCATTCATCGGGACTGATCAGCATCCCGCTGGATGATCCAGAAATCACCAGGGTGATCGGGCTGATCAGCCGACGCGGGCGCGAACTGATGCCAGCCGCCCGCCTGTTCCATCAAATGCTCTTGAGCGGAAGTGAGAGCAGGAGAAATGAAGCTCAGCCAATGCAACGACGCCGGGATCAAACGAAAACGAGCTAAGGGCAAGACGAATTGGATTGGTGACGACTGCTTTGGCATGGCCGCGGAAGTTGGCAGAGCGAATCCGAAGGGCCGGAAGGGGCCCAACAGAGACATACGTGGCGAGCCCGGCCGTGCTCTCGTCGCTGACAATCTGGCAGGAGGTTCTGAGGTCCAACGCTATTGGTTGTAGCGCGCCCGCCTTCAAATTCAAAGCGCCGTGGACCGCGGCGGTATGACGCAAAAGCGCCCCAATGTCGGCACAACGAGCCGACGATCTACAGGCCAGCCGCGGATTTCAAACGCTGCTTCGGCCTTCGAGTCGACCTGCAACGCAAAGCCAGGCTTGCTGGCGACAAGCCCACGGGGCTAGATCGACGTGAAGGCCGGCGCGTTGGCCGCCGGTTGCGCCTCGGCGTTTTCATAGGCACGAATGACTTCTCTCAGCCGCTCGCACTCGCGCTCGAGTGAAGCGACCCAAGGCGCGCGTGCCGGGCTTCGTTGAAGGCCTGCTCGTGCAGCGCCGACATGCCCCAGCGGCTCTCGAACCACAGCGCGAGCTGGACCGCGCGCGGCGGGTGGCCGGCGGCAATGTAGCGCTGCAGGGTGCGCAGGCTCACGCCAGTTGGCACGCGATGTTCTCGCGCGGCTCGACCTGGTCGGCCAGTAAAGAGGCCAGCGGCGGCAGGCGCGCCCCCGACGGACAAAGAAATCCCATGGCAACCTCCTGGCGCAGAACCTCCTGAGGGGAGCGGCGGCCACCGCGCCGATCAGCACTGGGTCGTGTCAACTTGTCGCGCGGCTGCGCGGCCCTCACCTGCTCCCTGGCGGGTCTGGCTTTTCAGGCGGGAGGGGATGAATCGACATAACCCCCAACCTCGGGGCATCGGGGCATCGAGGCATCGAGGCATCGAGGCATCGAGGAGATCCGTAGGCGGCGACAGCGGCCAGTCGCCGGTGGGAATGGACAGCCAAGAGGGCGCTGTCATTCGAGCGTAGCCAGATCCGAGGGGTGTGCAGTGCAACAGAGCTCTGCCGTGGACGTGGTCGGTACTGCGCGCGCAGTACCAAGTCGCGCCTATTCAAACTTGCTGCGGTGCACACCCCTGCAACGATGCGGACGGTGTGCCGGTCTCGGTGCGCAATGCGACGCGGCTGCTCTGGGAGACGGCGCGGCGCGAAGCCGAGGATGTTCAGCGGCAGGAACTGGAAAGCGCCCGAGCGCAACTCGAGGCAATGTGCTGGCGGCTGGACAGGCCGAACTGTCGAAGCGCGAAGCCGCCTTCGAACAGGCTCGGGTGAGCCTTGACGCGGCTCTGGCATCTTCGCAGCAGGCCCGCGAAGCCCTTGAGCGTCAATTGGGCGAACAAGCTGCAGAGATCGCTCGACTGCGGGCTGCGTCCGAACAGGAGATTGCCCGGCTGAACGCCCTCCTCCAGGAGGCGCATGCGAGCAAGGAGGTGCTGCGTCAGGAGCAGGCGGCAGCGCTGCTCGCCCGCGACAAGCACCTTCGCGAGGCCGAAGAGCGTCACGCAGCACACGAACGCCGCTCACATGAGGAGGTCGACCGCGCGCGTCAGGCCGCGAAGCAGTCGGAGGCCGCACTGGCCAGGGAACAGCAACAGCGTCTGCGAAGTGAGGATGCCGCGGCCCAGACACTGGAGGCCGGGCGCAGGACGCTGCGAGAGACACAGCAGGCGGCCCAGCAACTCGAGCGTGAGCTTCGCGGCAGGTCACGGGCCAGACAGGCCTGCTCGCGCAAGCACAGGCAGAAGGCGCAGCGCTGCAGCAGCGCCTGTGCGACGTTCAGGGGCAACTCAATGAAGAAAAGACATCGCACGAGAGCACGCGCGGGTTGCTCGCCTGGCGCGCTTGCCGTGCGCAAGACGGCGGGGTCACGGAAGCCGTCCGTTCGACGGGGCAAGGCGTAGCCTGATCAGGGTATTCGCAGGCGGACGTTTGGAGCTCGATCCTCCTCCTTGTTCACCATCTCGATATAGTCTGCGGCGCCCAGCGTCCTGGGGGACCAGGTCGACCACACCTCTCGGGGCATAGCTGATAAAGTGCTCTCATGCCTCAAGAGTTCAACCGCATCACGCAGACGCCCGGTGTCATGGGTGGAAAAGCGTGCGTGCGCGACACCCGCGTCACGGTCGGCATGCTGGTGAACCAGATTGGCGCTGGCCACGGGTTCGACGCCCTTCTGGCGGACTATCCGTACTTGGAGCGCGAGGACATCGTCCAGGCCTTGCAATACGCCGCGCGCCTGGCCGAAGGTCACGAGGTCGAGCTGGCCGCGTGAGAGTCCTGGTCGACGTGAACCTGTCGCCACGATGGGTAGACTTGCTCGTGGACGCCGGCATCACCGCCCAACTGGTCATCCATCGGCGCCCCCAACGCGCCCGACACCGACCTGATGGAGCACGCGGCCCATGAGGGCATGATCGTTCTCACGCATGATCTGGACTTCGGAATGATCCTGGCTGCCACGCAGCAGCACAAGCCGAGCGTCGTGCAGCTCAGGGGCGAGGACGTGAGTCCCCAAGTCATCGGCGCGCGCGTGATCACGGCCCTCAAGCAGATGGAAGACGAGTTGCTCGATGGCGCCCTCTTCACCATCGACCTCAAGCGCTCGCGCCTGCGTGTGCTGCCCCTGCTATAGCGGAATGGCCCGGTAATGGCGCTCTCCGGCTGCGGGACCCGAAAGGGCGTCTCACCGAGAAATCGACCTGTAGCTGTGCCGCCGAAGCCAAGGCTCGTCAGCTGACATTCGTGTCGCAAGTCGCAAGAGAGTGGCACTCAGCGGTAAGCCGTAGAAGAAAGCGAATCTGACACTCCTGCGCAGGTAAATGTGTCATTGCGCCTCTTCGGGACTGCCCTGCCGGCTGCAATGTCGCATCCAGCCTCGCACGGCGCGGTCCGCGAAGCAAATTTGCCTCACTGGCGTCGGTCGGCGTGGCGGCGAAGGAAATGTGTCACCGATATCCCGCAGCCACAGAGCCTTCCCATCCCCTGCCCTACCCAAGTACCGCTCGCGTCACAGCGAAGCGTCGCCTGCGCGTCAGGGGCACGCATGGCAGCACAGAGGCCCTGACCCATAGTGCCCTCTGCAGTGCCGGCAGCGAAACGGCGCGTCCAGAAGTTCCGCGTCAAGCCAGTAGTCCAACGCTCTCCCGCAATGAAGGTAGGCCAAAAGCAGGGGCCGCTAATGAATCAGGCATCGCGCCCGGCATTCACCGCCTTCGGCATGCCGACGCTGACGTTGGCCCCCCCGCCGTCAACCCATCAATGTGCTGGCTTGCGCCAAAGGACATAGTCCTTGTCGGTGACCAGTACCCAGAGAGCCAGCCCCATCACGGCAATACCCGTGACCAAGGCGTTCATCATCGGCGCGCGCATCGTTTCAAAGCCAAGCACCCACGGAGAGACGACCATCCACAAGCCCAACGCACCTTCGGTCCATTCCTCCCACGCACGGGGCACGAAGGTGGCGCCCAGTGCAGCCGCGCCCAGCAAAATCCCGGCGGCCACCGCATTCATTGTCGGGGTCGCTTGGTCCTGAAAGCCCACCAACCAGGGCGAGAGAAACAACCAAACGCCGAGCCCCGCGTTCAGGGGATCCTGCCAGTGCTTCACGTGCTTCATGATGTTTACCTCCTGTCGTCGCGTGAATGCCAGGTTCGCGGCGACACGTGTTAGACAGCAACGAAAGCGCCAAGTTCAGCCGGCGTTTGATCGCGCCGGGGCGTCCTGGCAATACACCGTCTCGCACAGTCACGGCGCTGAACACGCCAAACACGGGGATACTCACGTCGCGTCTGCCGCCGTGAAGTAGCAAGACGGATCTTCCGCACTTTGTGTGACGACCGGCGTGGGTTGCCACAACCGGTGCCGCGCGTCGCGGAGCAGCGTCGACAGCCACGCGCTCCTCGGATCGCGCGCCATCCAGTTGCCTTGGTCGCAGCTGACCTCCAGTTTCACCTTGTTCGCCGCGGCCCAGGCGTCGACCTTGCCCTTCACGGTTTCCACGAGCGCCTCCGGCGTCCGGCCGCGT
Source organism: Variovorax brevis (assembly GCF_030317105.1). GTDB lineage: Bacteria > Pseudomonadota > Gammaproteobacteria > Burkholderiales > Burkholderiaceae_C > Variovorax > Variovorax brevis. Next base: position 492 of record NZ_JASZYG010000060.1, on the reverse strand, counting down.
GGCGTGAGGGAGAGCGTGCAAATGTGCGGGAAAATTCGCCTATGCAGACTCCAGTTCCCGCAAGGTGGGCAAAGCACTGATCGCTGGCAAAACCAACACAGCCAGTCCATGGCACGGGTCGTCCCAAGGTAGCCAAGTTCGTCCGCATTCCGCTCAAGGAATGGGCGGAACTGGACGAGCAAGATCTGGGGCAATCAAACTTTCTCCGCGGCTTGATACGGTCGCTCGAAGAGTTCACTTGAAAATCAACAACTTACGCCGGGGCCATTGTTTGCGCACAGATGGGCATCCGTAAGCGTCAACGGAACGCTGAGACCTCGAGCCCGGCTCCTCTTTGCCGCCGCTCAGTCGCCGAACATCTTCTGCTTCAGCTCGCGGCGTTGTTGCGCTTCGAAAGACAAGGTCGCCGTGGGCCGCGCCAGCAGGCGCCCGACGCCGATCGGCTCGCCGGTTTCGTCGCAGTAGCCGTAGTCGCCGGCATCGATGCGCTGG
>NZ_JASZYG010000006.1 GCF_030317105.1 Variovorax brevis | reverse complement strand
GCCGACAGGCGGTCCACGTCGGCATAGCTCAGGCGCTGCCCGAATGAGCGGAAAGCCGTCTTGCCCGCGTACTGCTTCATCGCCTGCTCGAGCATGTCGACGATGGAGCTGTACGCGTCGGGGTTGATGTCGTGGGGAACGCTGCCGTAGGAGGCGAGCCAATGTTTCCGGGCCATTTTCTTCAGCCTTTCAGAACTGCAGCGACAAGCGCTTCGTCGCCGCTCGCCTGGATGTCGGCACTGGCCACCAACGCGGCGCCTGTTGCTTCGCGGCCCACCAGCCTGGCCCACGTATCGAAGCTCATGTCGAGCGTCGCGTCTGCGTTCGTGCCGTTGGCGGGTGCGCCGTCCTTGACCACGACGACGCCATTGCGCAGCAGCAGCGTGAAGTCCAGCTCAGGTTGCGTGAAGTGCAGGTGCAGCACCTTCGCGCCATTGGCGCTCAGCGTGGCCGGCAGCTTGAAGCGCAGGCCGTTGACGTAGGTGCGCGGGGGCATCTGCTTGACCATGGTGGGGTTCAGCAGCGTCACCGGCGTCACGTTGGTGTCGCACAGGCCTTCGAGCTCGCGGGCCTGCGTCAGGTACCAGCTGCGGGTGTTGGCCGCGGTGGTGGCCCGGGCCATGGCGCGCAATGCGTCGGCCTTGAGCTGGCGGAACCCGGCCGCACGCGCGCCACCGTTGCGCAGGCCCCAAGTCGCCATCTGCGCGGCCCAGGCGTATTCCTTCTGGTCCATCGAAGCTTGCGCGGCGGTGAAGAACTTGTCTTCGCCACCGGCCAATGCCACGACGCGGCGTGCTTCCTCGGGCTCGGCCACCGGATGCAGTTCGACCGTGTCCTTGCCGAACCAGCCGACCATGCCGGAATAGACCTGGCGCACGTGGTAGCTCATCTCGCCGTAGTGCTGTTGCGTCAGGCGGCCGTTGCGCAGGGACTCCGGCAGTTCGATGGTGTTCGCCAGTTCATCGGGCGACAGGCCGGCATTGATGCCGCGCACGGTCTGGTCGTAGATGTACTGGATGGTGTCGCGGTACTCGGTGATGGCCTGGGCGACTGCTTCGCGTCCGCTGATGGGCACGCCGTGCACGCCGATCAGGTGCTCGGGCTGCAGCTCCAGGATCTTGTCCAGGCCGCGCAGCAACTCGATCGGGTTGCGGAAGACTTCACCGCGCAGCGTGTAGATGTTGAACATCGCCGGCCACGCGATGTTGTTGATGACCGTGCGGCTCTCGGGCAGCCAGATCAGCAGCGTGTCGTCGGTGTCGCCCCAGCAGTCGAAGAACTCGAACTTGACGCCGTCGATCTCGGTCTTGAGGCCATCGGTGGCCTGGTGCGTCGGGCGCACGAAGCCGGGTGTCGGCTTGTACTTGTCGAGCTCGTAGAAGAAGGGGCCGAGGCCGTGGTGGGCCATCGAATCCGGGCCTTCCGGCGGCAGGTGCAGGCCGAACTGGATGGCGATGCGGCGCATGATGAAGGGCGAGAGGTCGCCCACGTTGCGGCTCAGGTTGACCAGCAGGTCGGGGTGCGCCCAAACCGGCACCTTGCCTTCCATCTCGACCGGCACCCAGGTGCGCGAACCGAAGGCGTAGTGGCTGTGCGTGTAGACCAGCGCGGCCAGCGGCTTGCTGCACACGGCGGCGAAGTCGGCCTTCTGCGTCACGGACTGCTCGATGCAGTCGCCCGTGTCGATCACGATGGTGCCGGTCTTGCCTTCGATCATCGTGCTGTTGCCCAGGCACGAGCCGACGTGGCACCAGACGCCCTTGGCCACGGTGTGGACCTTGCGCTCGAATTGCGCGGCGTGTCTGGCGAAGCTGGCGTTGGCGACGTCGCCACGCTTGCCGGTGACCACGTCGACCGGGCCACCCATGTAGGGAGAGAGAGTTGTGTTCATGATGCTTGTCCTTGAATGTCTTTTATCGACGCAGCCTGGCCGCGGAGGCTTCGGGGTCGAGGATGAAGTAACCGATGATTCCACCGATGGCCATCAGGGCGCCGGTCAGTGCGAAGCCGTGCTCGAAGCCGGCGGCTCCCGTGGTCGCCTGGATCAGCCTTCCGGAGATGGCGGGCGCCAGCAGGCCGGCGAGCGAAGCGATGGAGTTGTCCAGCGCCAGCACGGCGCCGCGACGGGACTCGGGGGCCACTTGGGCCAGCATGGCCGGACCAAGGGAGTAGATGGCCGTGGTCAGGCCAAAGGCCAGTGCGAAGAAGCCGATGCGCATCGCGTTGCTGGGACCGTCGAGCATCATCATGCCCATCAGCACGCCACCCACGATGAGCGCGATGCTGGCAAAGCGCGCACGGGCATCGCGTGAACTCCAGCCCTTGGCGAGCAACCTTTGCGACCACCACGACACCAGCAGCACCAGCGGAATGCTGACCGCCACGACCACGCCATAGAGACGCCCCGATGCCACGTTGTCGTAGCCCAGGCCCTTCTGGAAGTAGGCCGGCAACCAGGTGAGCGAAGCGCCCAGGCCCCAGTAGCCCACGAAGTGCAGCATGAAGTTGCCGAGCACGGTCGGGTCCCTGAGCACGCGGCCCATCGGTGCGTCGGTCGCCTTGGCCTTGGCCAGCGCGGCCTTGTCCTTGTTGCCGATCTTGCCTTCGGCACCGACCACGGCCCACACCAATGCCCAGATGACACCGATGGCGGCGAGTGCGTAGAAGCTCCCGCGCCAGCCGTACCTGGCCGTGATCAGCGGAACGGCCAGGCCGGCGATCAGCAGGCCGATGGCGCCACCTTGCGAGAACAAGGCGACCGGCAGGTTGCGCTTGTTGTCGGGGAACCATTTGTAGGCGGCATGGACCGTCACGGGCCATGCCGGGCCTTCACCCGCACCGAGCAGCACCCGCGCGACGATGATGACGGCCATCGACGAACTCAGCGCCATCGGCAACTGGCACACCGACCACGCCAGCGCCATCACCAGCAGCATCCACTTGGTGTTCAGGCGATCGGCGAGGAAGCCGCCGACGATGCCCGAGATGGCGAACAGCCAGAAGAAGCTGCTGCCGATGAGGCCGAATTCGGTCGGGCTGAGCTTGAGCTCTTCCATCATCGGCACGGCCACGAGGCCCACGACGATCTTGTCGGCGAAGTTCACCAGGATGAACAGCGTCAGCATGGTCGCGATGCTCCATGCACGCACCGGCCGATACTCTTGAGTCGTCACGTTGTTGTCTCTATTTCTTGTTGTGGGTGTCGGGGTCCGGCTTGCGGCCGGCGCCGCTTCAGACGCGGCGTACGGCAGGCGGCGCATAGCTCTGGTCCAGCATGTTGGCTCCCGGCAGGTAGGTGCGCAGGAACAGGTTGAAGGCACCCTTCGGCGTGGGCAGCCAGTTGGCTACGCGATCGCCTTCGGGCTGTGCGTGCTGCAGGTAGATCTCCAGCGAGCCGTCGGCGCCGTATTGCAGGCCGGCGGTGTTGCTGGCGATCGAGTAGCGGCCGATCGGGTTGTCCGCGAGGTTGAAGCGCTCGTCGTACAGCGTGATCGACCAGAAGGCCCGCGCTTGCGGAATCTGCTCGCGCTCGAAACGCAGCACGTAGTCGTTGGCGCCGTTGAGCTCGGCGCCGGTGGCGTCGGTGAAGGTGCGCAACTTGGTCGATTGCTCGATCCAGTGCTCGACGATGCCGGAGAAGGCTTGCGGCGCGGCACGGCCGAGGTAGTCGCCCACGGCGCCCATGCGGCCCCAGTTCTTGTCGCCCCAGAACCAGGTGTTGATCACGGGCGTGTCGCCGCCGGACTTGGCCACCTTGGCCAGCAGCGCGGGGCCGTCCTTCAGCGCGCGCTCGAGGCCGCGCTTCGTGGCGTCGTCGAGTTCGTTGAGCGGCATGCGGGCGAAGGGGCCGAGGCCAATGCGGCCGAACTGCCGCATCACGACGTCGTGGCTTGCCGGCGGCGGGTTTTCGCACAGGGCGGCGTGCATCGTGTGGAAGTCCGCAAGCGGCTTGTCGGGGGCCGTGGGCACGAGCACGTTGCGGCGCGGCGCGGCCTCGGTGCCGGCCAGCCAGTTCGACAAGGGCGTGAGCTTGCACAGCTGCTGGATGGCCTGCGCGGCTTCGAGGTCGTCGCCACCGGGCGTGGCCACGCGGGCGACGCCGAACACGCCGGGCGTGGTCGAGCGGATCACGACATCGATGCCGGCGGGCTTTTCACCTTGCCAATCAGGCGCGACGATCAGGCAGGTCTGCGCTGCGCCCTCGTTGACGCTGCCGCCGGCATAGCCCAGCAGGTCGGAATGGAACTCGGCGAGCTGGATGCTCACGTAGCGGTCGCCGCAGGCCGGTGCGCTGAGCACCACGGGCTCGTCCTTCACGTCGATCCAGGCGATGGAATACAGGCCGTCGCGATAGGGCGATCCGCCGTATTGCAGCGTGTGGTCGCCCAGCTTGGTGATGTGGAAGAAGGTGTTGAGCGGCGTGTCGATCTGGCCCTGCGGGCGCATCACCATGCCAAAGCGCAGCTTGGCGTAGTACATGGCCGGGAAGCCGTAGGCATAGGCCTGCATGCCGAGGTGATAGGCATGGTCCTCGCGCCAGTCGATGGCGCTGTCGATTGCATTCATTGCGTGTGTCTCTGCGTTGATCGAGGACGCGCATTGCATTCGTCGCGCGCCATCGGGGTTGAGTGGGTTTCAAGCTGGCAGCACTGCTTGGGGGATCCTGCGTCCAGCGTGCAATGACGCTGGTTTTGTGTCCTGGTGCTGCCCTTCAGAACATGGCTGAAGTTTGAATTCCGGGGGCTTTTGGGTCTGTTAAAAAGCCGACAAGTGCCCTACTGAAAAACCATGACGGGCGGCCCTTGGAGCGCGCCCGGCATCCGCGGAATTTCAGTGCTTTTGCCCGGGACCTCGCAGGCTGTCATCGGCCTTGCCGAGGAAGAACTTCATCGAAAGACGCTGCGCGAGATTGCCGTAGGGCGGGTAGAACAGGTCGACCGGAAAGAAGCGGTGGCGCTTGTACACCGTCTTCGCATGTGACAGCTCTCGAAAGCCTTCCTCGCCGTGGTAGTTGCCCATGCCGGAGTTGCCGATGCCGCCGAAAGGCGCGTCGTGGTTCACTGCGTGCCAGCCCCAGTCGTTGATGGAGACACCGCCGGAGTGGGTGCGCGTGAGCAGTTTCTCGCGCTCGTCGCGGTCGTGGCTGAAGCAGTACAGGGCCAAGGGCCGCTCGCGCTCGTTGATGTAGTGGATGGCTTCGTCCATCGTGTCGTAGGGCACGACGGGCAGCAGTGGACCGAAGAGCTCTTCGGTCATCACCAGCATGTCGGGCGTCACGTTCGTGATGACCTGCAGCGGCAGTGCGCGGCTGCCTGTTGCCGGCGCGGGGCCGCACGATTCGACGCGTGCGCCCTTGGCGCGTGCATCGTCCAGCAGCCGCATGATGCGCTGGTGCTGGCGCTGGTCAACGATCTGGGTGACGTCCGCATGACCCGTGGCCTGTTCCCCGTGCAAGCGCTTGAACGCACGGCGCACGCCCTCGACGAATTCATCGACGTGCTCACGCGGCACCAGCGCATAGTCCGGCGACACGCAGATCTGGCCGGCGTTGGTCGTCTTGCCATGCGTGATGCGCTTGGCCGCATCGGCAACAGGGTAGTTGCGCGTGACCACGGCCGGCGACTTGCCGCCGAGTTCCAGCGTGACAGGCGTCAGGTTGGCCGCTGCGGCGCGCATCACGATCCTGCCCACGGCAGGCGAGCCGGTGAACACGATGTGGTTGAAGGGCAATGTCGTGAAGCCGCTCGGGTCGAGCAGTTCTTCGCCGACCACGGCCACCAGGTCTTCCGGGAAGATTTCGGCGAGCAAAGTCTTCAGGACAGCGTTGGTCGCAGGCGTTGCCTCCGACATCTTGATCATCACGCGATTGCCCGCTGCCAACGCGGCAATCAACGGACCGAGCGACAGGTAGATCGGCAGGTTCCACGGCGTCACCACGCCGACCACGCCCTTGGGCTGGTACATCACCTTGACGCTGTTGGTCATGAAGAGCAGTTCGGTCGAGCGGCGGCTCGGCTTCATCCAGCGCTTCAGGTGCGAGATGCTGTGGTTGACTTCCATCATCGAGCCGAGCAGGTCGAGCATCTTCGATTCGGAGTGCACGCGGTGGCCGAAGTCGCGGCTCATGGCGTCGGCGAGCACGTCCTGGTAGCGCGAGATCTGTCGCTTGATGGCCTTCAGGCGGTCGAGGCGCTCGTGCAGGCTGGGGGAGGGCGCGGCCCGGAAGGCGGCTTGCTGCGTGGCGAAGAGACGCGCGACGCGTTCGTTGGCTTCGTGCGAAGCGGCTGTATGGAAGGGTGCGTTGTTCATGGCGAAGTTCAATCCCGGGACGGGGCTGGTGCGGACGTCATCCGCGCGGAGAAGGCATTGGAGGAGTTCGAAGGCCGCGCCTTGCGCGTGCGGGTGCGATACCAGGACGTGGGCTGGCCCGTCCATTTCCTGAACGCCTTGCGAAAGTTGGACACGTCGGAGAAGCCCAGGCGCCGGGCGATCTCTTCGACGCTCAAGTCGGTCTGTTCGAGGTGCTCGATGGCCACTCGGCCACGCACGCCGTCGACGATCTCGAAGTAGCTGGTGCCGGCTTCGCCCAAGCGCCTGTGCAGGGTGCGCAGCGACAAGCCGAATTGCCGGGCAAGCGGTTCGACGCGCGGGCGGCAATCGGCGCTGCGCAAGCAGGCCTGCTCGATGGCACTGACGAGCGCGTGCTCGCCCGTGCGTTGCGGGTGCAATGTGGAGGACATGGAATTCAGCCGCGGCCGGCGTGGTGGCATCCGGCCGCGGCAAGCAACGCTTATTCGAGGCGGATGTCTGCCGCCTTGACGGTCTCGTTCATCCAGCCCAGGTCGTTGCCGATGAGCCTGGCGAAGGCCGTGGGACCGTCGCTGACCACCATGGTGGTGGACAGGCCGGCAAACTTCTCCCGCACGGCGGGATCGTTGGCCACGGCGGCCAGTTCCTTGCGCAACTGGTCGACGATGGCGGTCGGCGTCCCCGCCGCCGCGGCATAGCCGCTCCAGAACTCGAGCGGCGGCACTTTGAAGCCTTGTTCCTTGAGCGTGGGCAGGTCGGGCATGCTGGCAAGGCGCTGGTCCGAGATCGCGCCCAGCGGGCGAACCATTCCCTTCTGCATGAATGCAGTGGCCGCGGGCAACACGCTCGAGATGAACTGCACTTCGCCTTGCGCCAGCGCAGTCATCGCATCGGGCATGCCCTTGAAAGGAACGTGCGTGGCCTCGATGCCGGCGCTCTTGCAGAACAGCGTGGGCCACAGGTGCTCCAGGCTGCCGATGCCCACCGAGCCGTAGTTCAGCTTGCCCGGATTGGCCTTGGCATAGGCCACCAGATCGGCCATCGACTGGAAGCTCGACTTGGCGGGCACCACCAGCAGGCTGGGCGTGAGACCCGTCTGCGTGATGGGCGTCAGGGCCTTGAGCAGGTCATAGCGCTTCGAGGCCGCCTGCGCCGCCAGCATGCCGGTGTTCAGGGCGATCAGCGTGTAGCCGTCCGCAGGCGCGCTGGTCGTGGCCTGCACGCCGATGACGAAACTGCCGCCCGGCTTGTTGTCGACGACCACCGGCTGGTTCAGCCTCGTTTGCAGGGCCGCGGCAATGATGCGCGTGCCCGCGTCGGCAGCGCCACCGGCCGGCAGCGGCACGATGATCTTGATGGGCTTGTTGGGGTAGGCAGCCTGCGCAAACGCAAGGCCCGGCACGGCGGCCGCAGCAACGGCGGTGGCAATGAATTGACGGCGATGGATATGGGTCATTTGAAGTCTCCGGGTTTTTGTTCTGTCATGCGCCGCGCGTGCCCCGGACCAGGTCCGCACCTTTTTCGCCGATCATGATCGAGCCGGCATTGGTGTTCGACGAAGGCATCGTCGGCATGATGGATGAGTCGATGACGCGCAGGCGCTGCACGCCGCGCACGCGCAGTTGCGGATCGACGACCGATGTTGCGTCGCTGCCCATGCGGCAGGTGCCGATCGGGTGCCACGAGGTCTGGCCGCATTCCTTGATGTACTGCAGCAGGCCGGCGTCGTCCTGGATGTCGATGCCGGGCCGCGTCTCGCGCTTGGTGAAGGGCTGCAAGGCCGGTTGCGACACGATCTTGCGCGCCAGCCGAAGCGTTTCGAGCATGGACGTGATGTCTGCTTCATGCGTCATGTAGTTCGGCTCGATCACGGGGTCGACCATGGCGTCGGTGCCGGCGGTGTGCAGCCAGCCCTTCGATTGCGGGCGCAGCGGGAAGAAGCCGACCGAGAAGCCCGGAAAGGGATCGAGCCCCATGCCCTTGGCGTTGGCGTAGCGATCGCCCGCGCTCAGGTAGTGCATCTGGATCTTGCATTCGGGCCGCGTCTGCTCGGGCCGCGTGCGCGCCTGTGCATGCGAGGAGGTCGACGGCGTGGACATGAAGCCCTTGCGCGTCAGCAGGTAGCCCGCGCCCATCATCATCGTCTTCACCTTGCTGTTGAGCACGTCGTTGAGCGTGATGGGCTTCGTGCATTCAAAGGTGATGCGCGCTTGCAGGTGGTCGCGCAGGTTCTCGCCCACCTCGGGCGCGTCGTGCACCACCGGGATGCCGAGTGCCTGCAGGCGATCGGCCTGGCCGACGCCCGACAGCTCCAGCAATTGCGGCGACTTGATCGGGCCGGCGGACAGGATCACCTCACGGCGCGCGCGGACCCTCTTGAGCTGCCCGCCCTGGCGGTATTCGATGCCGACAGCCGTCGTGCCTTCGAACAGCACGCGCGTGGCATGCGCTTCAACCTGCAGGTCGAGATTCGTGCGGCCTTCGGCCGTGGCCAGGTGGCCCAGCGCGGTGCTGCACCGCTGGCCCTTGCGGGTGGACAGCTGCAAATAGTTGACGCCTTCGAACTGCGCACCGTTGTAGTCGTCGGTGCGCGGAATGCCTGCTTCCTGGCAGGCCGCGACAAAGGCATCCGAGAGCGGATCGGGCTGGTGGATCAGCGGGGTGACGCTGATCGGGCCCGAGCGGCCGCGATAGCTGTCGTCGCCCGCGGTCGTCGATTCGAAGCGCTTGAAGTAGGGCAGGCAGTCCCTGTACGACCAGCCTTCGCAGCCGTGCTGGCTTTCCCAGTTGTCGTATTCCTTCGGATCGCCGCGCACGAAGATCATGCCGTTGACCGAACTCGATCCGCCGGGCATCTTGCCGTGCGGCCAATAGACCTGCTGGCCGACGAGGCCCTTCTGTGGCACGGTCTTCGACGGCCACACATAGCGCGGGTCCTGGAGGATCTTCGCGACGCCCACGGGCGTGCGCACCCAGAAGTCCTTGTGGTTGGCTGCGCCGGCTTCGAGCAGCAAGACCCGGGTGTTCGGGTCTTCGCTCAGGCGGGTGGCGACGACGGCGCCGGCCGAGCCGGAGCCGACGACGATGTAGTCGTATTCAGCGGGCGTCATGCTCAACCCTTCAGATAGGCCTGCAAGGCGCGGGCTTCCTGGCCCATGCGCTGGAACTGCATGTCCGGCATCTCGGCCTGCTCGAAACCGGGGCCGGTCTGTTGCGGCATCGGGTCCACCATCAGGTCGACCAGTGCCGGGCCGTCATGGCCGAGCAACGCGCTGAAGCGTTCGGGCCACGCCGCCGGGTCTTCCAGCGTCTCGGCGTGGTGGTAGCCGGCATTGCGCGCCGCTTGGGCGAAGCTAAAGCCCGAGTGCGGCGAGTTGATGTTCGCCAGCCCGGTGAATTGCGTGCCGTTGTGGATCACGATGTGCAGGAAATTCTTCGGCGCCTGCACCGCGACGGCGTTGAGGATGCCCAGCTCCATCAGCAGGCTCGCGTCACCGTCCACCACGATCACGCGGCGATGCGGTTGCGCCAGTGCCAGGCCCAGGCCAATGCCGGCCGAGCCGCCCATCAGCGGCACGGCATTGATGCGGTTGGCGGGCTTGGGCAGGCCCTGGCTGGCCTCGATGCGGTCGAGCACAAACATGGCGCCCATGGTCGAGACCAGGAGCGAATCGGCGGGGCGCAGCTGCGCGATGGCGCCGCAGGCTTGGATCATGTTCATCATGGTTCAGCTCCAGGCCAAAGGTGCGGAAACGAGCACGACGACGGCGTTGCCGGTCTCGGTGGCTTGCGCGTACGCCTTCTCGATGCAAGGCAGGTCGGCTGCGGAATCGAGCCGGTGAAAGGGAATGCCCAAGGTGTCGAGCATCGGCTCCATCAGGCGGACCATGGTCCTGCGCGACGACGTGGCGGGCTCGCCGAAGTTGTCGAACTCGCGGCCGAACTGGCCCACCATGAGCACGAGCGGAATCCCGGAATCGAGACACACCGCGCGCAGCGTGTTGATGCAGTTGTAGAAGCCCTGGTTCTGCATCACGACCACGGGGCGCTGGCCGCCGAGCGTGAGGCCGGCCGCAATGGTCACAGCCTGGTTCTCGTTGCAGGTGTTGATGAGCGAGAAGCCTTCTTCGCCTGCTTCGAGGCGGGCGTGCATGGCGAGTTGCACCCAGTCGGGCACGGTCACCACGTGCCCGACGCCGCATTGCCGCAACGCAGCAATGCAGCCCGATGCCGGCACCGCGTGGTCTTTCAATAAGTTGTCTGTCATAGTTCTGGCGTCCTGTGAATGGGGCGAAGTTTGAATTTCCGGACCCTTTGGCGTCTGTCCAAAATCCGACAAGTGCTCTAGTAAAAAACCATGACATCGCAACTATTGGCCGCCATCGAGACCATCCAGCGGGTGTCGTGGTTCGCGGACCTGGACCCCGTGGTGGTCGAGCGGCTCGCCGAGCATTGCCGGCCTTGCCACCTGCGCACCGGCGAGGCGTTGGCGCGCCGCGGAGACCCGCAGACGCAGATGTATTTCGTGCGCTCCGGCAGCCTCGAGATCGGCATTCACGGCCGCGACGGCAAGCGGCACGTCACGCGTTGCCTCATGCCGGGCGAGGTGTATGGACTGATCCCGGCGCTCGACGGTGGCGGCGCCGTGCATGACGCGCAGGCGCACGAGCCGACCGAACTGCTGCAGCTTTCAGGTGAGGTGCTGCTGTCGGAATTGCAGACGCAGCCATCGCTGGCCTTGCGCCTCTTGCACCTGCTGTGCGGACGCTCTCGCCAGCTCTACGAGATGTTCGCGTTCCAGCAGTTGCTGTCGCTGCATGCCCGGGTGGTTCACCTGATCATGATCCTGGCCAACGTCGAATCGCAGCAGCATGCGGCGGCGCAGCGCGACATCGAGATCCTCATGACGCAGAGCGAACTGAGCGACATGCTCGGCGTGAGCCGACAGAGCCTGAGCGTGGAACTGAAGAAGCTCGAGCACCAGGCGCTGATCCGCATCGCGCATGCCAAGGTCGTGGTGGTCGACCCCGGCGGCCTGGCGCGTCACGCCAGCGCGCTGATCTGAGCTGAGCGCCCGCGCGGCACGCCGGCAAGCCCTCAGGGACCGTCCAGCATCTTGCTGCACTCCGCCTGCAGCGCGGCGAGGTCCAGCACGTCGATGTGCGAATGCTCGATGCGGATCAGTCCGCAATCCTCCATGTCGCGCAGCTCGTTGTTGACGCTCTGCCGCGTGGCGCCCAGCAGGTCAGCCAGGTCGGATTGCGGCAGGCGCAGGGCAATCGTCCATTCCTTGCCGCGCTGGAGCCCGAAGGAGTTCACGAGCTCGAGCAACTGTTGCGACAGACGCTCGCGCAACGAATGCAGCATGCCTTCGGCCACCAGGTCGTACAGGCGCCGTGAACGTGAGGCCAGCTGGACCTCGAAGGCGATGTGCAGCATCGGGTCGGTGGCGCGCTGGCTGCGCACCACCTGCGCCGGCATCCTGAGAACGACCGAAGGCACGTGCGCCACCGTGTCGTGCACCACGCCCCCGCCGTCGACGAAGGGCAGGATGCCCACCAGCATGCCGGGCAGGATGAAGGTCAGCAGATGGCGCCGGCCCTTGCCGGAGGCGATGCTCGATTCGAGCGCGCCCTCGACCAGCAGGATGAGTGCATCGCAAGGATCGCCGCGCCGCAACAGCACCTCGTTCTTCCTGAGCCGCACGAATCCGGCGCCTTCGAGCAATGCATCGATGGTCGGCGCGGGGCACTGGTCGAAGCCGGGTGCCTGCTCCAGCAAGCGCCGGGCAAGCACGCGGTAAGCGCTGCTGGATTCGAAATCTGTCGGCATCACGACAGTATTGCAGCGCCCGGATGTGCACGCCAGCGGGTGCGCCTCGACACTTGCGCCACGCCCCGGGGCCGACCCGCCGGGCGACATGACATTCAACGCAAATATCCACAGGAGACAAGAACATGACCGATCTTTCCGGCACCACCGTCGCCCGCTACATGGGCCCCGCGCCCGAACGCGTGAGCACCCGCACTGGCGCCGTTGTCGCCAAGGACATGACTTCACTCATCGGCAAGACCGTTGCCGCCGAGCCGAAGATCATCAAGGTGCGCGAGGGCGTGCACTGCTTCGTCGGCGGCAGCCTGGTGATCCGCACGATCATCGAGGCGCCCGAAGGCCTGGTGATCTACGACACGGGCGACGACATCGAGGACGGCGAGCGCGCACTCGTGGCGATCCGCCAGATCAGCGACAAGCCGATCAAGGCCGTCATCTACAGCCACAACCACTATGCCCACGGCACCAGGCCCATCATCGAAGGGCAGGGCGACGTGATGATCATTGGCCATCCGTCGGTCAACCAGAACTTCGAGGTGCTGAGCGCCGGCTTCGCAACGGGCGGCACCTTCCCCGAGGCAGCCCCGGTGCTGGCTTCGCGCTTCATGCTGCAGTTCGGCTCGTACCTGCCGGCCGACGGCCCGGACTCGCGCTTCCTGGGCGGCATCCCGAAGATCAGCGAAAAGGGCACCGTGCTCGCCAACCGCCTGGTGGCCCACGACGGCGAGACCTTCGACGTGGCCGGTCTGAAGATGCAGTTCTTCACCAAATACTTTTCCGACTCCGAAGACACGCTGAGCGTGTGGATCCCGGAACTGGGCGTGGCACTCAACAATTTCGTGTGGCCTACGCTGCCCAACTTCTACACCCTGCGCGGCGACGTGTTCCGCACGCCGCACGAGTGGATGGCCGGCGTGCGCGTGTTGCGCGACCTGGGCGCCACGTACCTGGTCAACACCCACGCGCTGCCTGTCGTCGGCAAGGAAGAGGTGCAGGGCACGCTGGAGCGCTACATGGACGCCATCAGCTTCCTGATCGACCAGACCATGCGCGGCATCAACAAGGGGCTGGGACCGCGCGAGCTGCGCGAGTTCGTGCGCCTGCCGGACGTGCTGCGCGACGAGCCGCACAACGCGGAGATCTACGGCGAGTTCAACTACTTCCCCTCGCACATCTACAACCACATCTTCGGCTGGTTCGACGGTGATGCGGCCAACATCCACCGCCTGCCGCCGCAGGAGGAAGCGCGCCGCATTGTGCGCGGCTTCGGCGGCGCGGCCGTGGTCGAGCGCCAGGCGCGCGAGGCGCTGGAGCAGAACGACGAAGTGCTGTGGTCGCTGCAGCTGATCAACTGGCTGCTGAGCGCCGATCCCGAAGGTGCCGACGTGCAGGCCCTGCGCCTGCTCAAGGCCAGGGCGCTGCGCGAGATGGCGTACCGTGCCTCGGGCACGATTGCGCGTCACTTCTGCCTGGCCCAGGCGCTGGAGCTGGAAGGCAAGCTGCAGATCCCGACAGCGATCCTGCCCAGCGTGCAGGACGTGCTGGCCGCGGAGCCGGGCCGCTTCGTGTCGTTCCAGCGTGTGCGCCTGGATCCGGCCAAGGCCGGCAACCAGCAAGTGACGCTGCGCATCGTGATCGAGGACAAGGGCCAAGCCTTTGCACTCGCCGTGCGCCACGGCGTGGCGGAGTTCCGCGAAGGCGAGAGTGCGATTGCAGGCAAGGCCGATGCGGAACTGCGCCTGTCGCACCAGTCATGGGCCGAGATCTATACGGGCAAGACGACGGTTGCTGCGGCCCTGCAGAGCGGCGCCGCCAAGGCGGACGACAACGCCAAGGTCAAGGCCTTCTTCGCCATGTTCGATCCGGCCGTTGCGGCCTGATCCCTTTCTTGCGATTGGCTGTCAAATCTTCTTGCGTGACCTCGGCTCAGTCAGCCCAATCGCCCAGTGCATGGGCGAGGGCAGCCTGAACGGTCATTCGCTGGCCTTCCTCGCGTAGCCGATGCACATCTGCAGCAGGGAGGCTGGCGTGCACGCGTGGAACGGTTTGCGCATGGAACTGGCCATGAGCAGGGGTCAGGCATGAATTTCCTGCCGACGCGCTTGCAAGCTTGCGCGAGGCAGCGAGCAGCCTTGCAGCGGCGCGAGGTTTCCCGCTCAGGAACGCCGATACGCCGCCATGCAAACCAGATGACTTGCGCCCGGAAATCGTCCTGCACCGCTGCACAACCTGCGCTACTGCTTTGTCAGTAGCAGTTGTCCCATTTTCTGAAGCCTGTTCTTGAGGCCGCTCGCGAGGACGCCAAGGACGCCGGGCAGTTCAATCTCCATCGTGACCGTGGCATCGAGGACCTGGATGGCGCCGGAGACAGTCTGGCCCAGCGCCGCGACGCTGAAGATGAGCCGGTCGCCCTCCCAGCGCTCGCTGGGGGCCCCGCTGCTGCCGGGCAACAGGTTGATGATCTTCGCGAAACCGCCCTCGATGCGACGTCGCGCCTCGGCGCGGCCGAGTTGATGTGGAATGCTGACGATGATGGGCGATGCCATGCGTATAGGGTGCAGCGAATCGACGCACCGGGCAAGGGCCTGCAGGGGGCACGGGGCAGTTCCGAGCCAGTCGCCTCACCCGCAATGCCTGACTGTTGCCACGCAATCGGCAGCTTGGGCACGAGGACGCCGGCCGCGATCGCAATTCGATGTAACCAATCGAAACGCGGCGTTATTTTTTGCTTGAGCCACGCGCCGCTGCCTGCAATGATGGCCCGCTCGTCAGACGTACTTTGGACCACCGCATGGCCACTCCGTCCCAAGCTCGCAGTACATCCATCTTGCGACCGCGTTCCCATGCATTGGCGCTGGAGCCGCGCATCATGTTCGACGGTGCTGCGGCCACGGCGGTCGACCATCACCACGACAATGACGCGGGCGCCACGGCACCGGCCGGCCCGGTCGACCTGGCTGCCCGTGCGCCGGCCACTGCGGCGCCTGCGGCAGCACCGACTGTCCAGCCGCCCACCCTCAACCTGGTGGTGGTCGATTCCCGCGTCGAGAACCGCGAGCAGCTCACCGCCAAGCCCCCCACCGACACCAAGGTGCTGGTCGTGGACACCCGGACAAATGGCCTGGCCGCCATCTCGGCCGCGCTCGCCGAACTGGGCCATGTGGATTCCATCCAGATCTTCTCGCACGGCGCCTCCGGCCAGTTCACGCTGGGCAACGCCACATTGGACCGCGACGCGCTCAGGGATGCCGCAACCGTGCTTTCCAGCTGGCATGCGCAACTCAATGCAGGCGCCGACATCCAGCTGTATGGCTGCGACATCGGCGCGGGCCCCGCCGGCCAGGCATTGGTCGCCCAACTGGCCCAACTCACCGGCGCCGACGTGGGCGCCTCCAGCGACGCAACCGGAAGCACCGCGGCAGGCGGCAACTGGAACCTGGAAGTGGTCAGCGGCGTCATCGACAAACCCCTGGCGATCGGTGCCGAAGCGTCTGCCGCCTATGCAGGTCTGCTGGCCAACGCAGCACCCACCGTCGCGCTGGACAGTGGCGGCAGTGACGTGCTTCTGGGCGAACAGGCCAGCTTCACGGTCAACTTCTCCAACAACTCCGCCCAGGTCGGCTACGCGCCGTTCATCGACGTGTTTCTGCCGGCGACCGGCAAGGACGGCAATGACGGCGTGACTTTCGCCTCGGCCACCTACCTGGGCCAGACGCTCGGCGCCAACGTCGTCACCTTCGATGCCAATGGAAACGCGACACACCCGTTTGCCCGCGATGCCAACGGCAACCCGGTCATCGTCACGGCGGCCAGCGTTGGCATGCGCGCGGGTGACCTGATGGTCGTCATCTCCCTGCCCTACGGCAGCGTGGCGAACGACCAGCCGGTCATTCCGGTCAACGTGACGGTCAACCTCAGCAACCTGGCCGACACGGCCTATTCCAACGGCAACCCCGACCTGGGCATTGCGGTGCGCGGCGGCTTCGAACTGGGCAACGACGCGCTCTTCAACCCGAAGCAGGACCCCAGCCTGATCGGCACGGGACTTGTCCAATACAAGGTCCACCCCACGGTCCTGACCTTCGACGAGACCATCAACGCGCCCGAAGGCGAAACCGCCACCGGCCCCAACTACGGTCGCACGCTGACGGTCACCGCGACGCCCGCGCTCGGCCAGACGCTCACCCATGTCGAGGTCGTCCAGGATCTGCCCATCACCATCCAGGTGACCGCCATCACGCCGGGCGCCGGCGGCACGCTGACGTCGATCAGACTGCACAGCGGCACCGTGCTGACCGACCCGAACGACATTGCCCGGGCCATCGCGGCCGGCGACTTCATCGACTCGTTCACCGTGACCTACGCCTCGCTGTCGGTCGCCACCAACACCGTGGTGGCGTTCTACGTGCCCGATGCCGATGCCGAGGCCGCGGCCATCCTCGATCCGAAAACCGGCAATCCGCGCACGATCACGGTGGCGGCGGCGCAAGCCAGGGGCGGATGGGTGCCGCTGGATCCGCGTGACCTCACGCCGCCCGCGACCTCCATCGACTTCACGGCCAGCGGCGAAGACACGAGCTTCGTGGCCAGGTCCATCGCGCTCATCAAGCAAGCCACGCTGCAGACGGAAACCGGGCACGCGGGCCTGACGCCAGGCGACACGCTGGCCTACCAGTTCGACATCACGATCTCGGATTTTTTCGTGTTCGGCCGCAACATCCTGCAGGAAGGCCAGTTCGTCGTGAAGGACCAACTGACCGACGGGCAGACCTTGGCCGGAACGCCAACGCTGAGCTTCAGCATCGGCGGCGCCACGCAGACCATTGCGCTGGTTGCCACCCCGGTGGTGAACCCCGACGGTTCGACTTCGCTGACCTTCGATATTGCCCAATCGCTGCGCAACAACGACCCGCTGCGCGCCTACCTCAATGGCGACCTCGCCATGGACTCCAGCCAGCTTGGAGCCACCCGCGCCAGGATCAGCTACACCGCCACGATCGGCCAGAGCTACAAGCCGCCGGCGGGGGCGCCGCACAGCGACATCAACGAAGGCGACTCGGTGGGCAACAACGCGGTTGTCACCGCCACCATCCTGGACGCGCCTGCCAGCGTCGCGGGCAACCAGAGCGACGGTTCGGGCACCACGTCCACCGTGCCCACCAGCACGATCGACATCCAGCTCGTGTCCGTGAACAACGGCACGCCGCCCGCGAATGGCGAACTGCGTCCGGGCGATCTGGTCACCTTCCAGCTGAGCTACGACCTGGTCACGGGCGACTACGAGTCCTTCAGCCTGAGGGCGTACCTGCCGCTGCCGCTGTTCAGTGTGGCCGGCATCGCCTGGAGCAACGGCGATGAAGCGGGACAGTGGGAGCTGGACACGGGCAACACCAACCCGGGGCCCCCACCCACGGTGTCGAGCGGTGCCGGCAATTCGGTGGTCTTCACCTTCCCTGACTACGCCACCCCGGCGAACGGAAGCCGCATTGTCGTGGCGTTCACCTTGCGGGTCGGCGACCAGCCCTTTGCCGACCAGCGCTCATTGAGCGTGCTGGGTCAGTCCAGGCAGTTGACCACGCTGACGGACCAGCAATTGATCTCCTACGACGTCACGCGCATTGCGTCGATCGCCGAGCCGGTGCTGAACATCACGCACGGCGTGGTGTCGACCACCCACGGCACCGTGACGGGCACGACCGGCAGCTGGAGCGCGCCCGGCACCTCCGGCGTGCCGTTCACCGGCAGCGTGAACAGCCTGGCTGCCATCGACGGCAGCGTTTCAGGCATCGATGCGGGCGATACGGTGCGCATGGCCACCGCCATCGAGAACACGGGCGGCGGCAATGCCTTCGATGTGGCCACGAGCATTGCGTTGCCGGCTGGCATCGGCTTCGTGGGTGGCAGCCTGGCGACTGCCAACGTGCTCGTCTTCCGCGGCGACGGGTCGCAGTTGGTGCTCGGCACCGACTATGCCGTCTCGGGCAACGCCATCACATTCCTGGACGCGGGCAACCAAGGCAGTTTGCTCGCGGGACGCCCAGGCTCGGCAGCCGACACCGCTGGCCGCAACCTCGTGGTCATCACCTACGACACCGTGGTGGCGCAAAGCATCGAAGCCAGCCGCACCTTGCAAAGCACCGGCACGTTGAACCGCTACGCCAGTGCCGAAGGCGGCACGGACTTCACGCCGACCGACCTGAGCGACATCGCCGCCCAGCAGGTGGCCGCCCCATCCGTGACGAAGTCCTACGCCGACGGCTCGCTGGACAACGGCGATTCCAGCGCCACGCACACCAGCGGCTCGAACCTGGTGATCGGCGAGAGCATGCTCTACGACATCGTCGTGACGCTGCCCGAAGGCGTCGCGCCTTCGCTTGTGCTCACCGACCTGGTTCCGACCGGGCTGCGGCTGGACATGAGCTTCAACAACGGCACCGGCTACCAACTGCTGACCAGCAACGTCCAGACCGGTTCGCTCCCCGCCAGCCTCAACGGCACGGTGGTCATCAGCGGCGTGAGCGCCGTCTCGGGCGTACTGGGCGACGACGGCGTGGACCCGCGCTTTACCTTCAGCAGCGCACAGGTCACGGGCGACAACGTCCTGAACAACAACAGCTTCGTGATCCGCTTGCGGCTGGTAGCGAGCAACACCCTGGCCAACCAGGCGGGCCAGACGCGGACCAACAGCGCGCAGCTGAGCTATTCGGACCTCGACGGCGACACTGCGAACGGCAGCACCGCCATCACGCGCAACGTGGCACTGTCAGGTGGCGCGCCGGGCATCACGGTGCGCGAGCCCACGCTGCAGATCGCGCAGACCCTGGTCACGCCGCCGGGCCTGGGCTTCGACGAGGGGGATGTGGTCCAGTGGGACATCACCATCACCAACGGCACCGGCGCAACGGACTTCGACGCCTTCGACATCAGCTTCCTGAACCCGCTGCCGACGCAGCTGTCGAACATCGCGCTCACCGGCGTGGTCTATGGCGCAGGCGCCACCAATCATGGCGGCCCGGACTTCGTCCTGAGCGGTACTTCGCTGGCCACGGCCCTGACTGCCAACATCGATGTCGCCAGGGGCGGCACGATCACGCTGCACCTGAGCGGCGTGATCAACGCCACGGCCGCCGCAGTGCCGGCCATTCCGAACAGTGCCACGGTGCAATGGACCAGCCTGGACGGCACCGTCGGCGGCGCGGCCGACCCGGCCGGCGAGCGCACCGGCGTCAACGGCGCGTTGAACAGCGGCGTGCTCAACGACTACCGGCTCACCACGACGCTGAACATACCCGTGGCCTCGGGCATGCGCTTCTCACGCGTCGGCGGCTTGGACAACACGATCGCGCCAACGCCCACCGACAACCCGGTCGAGAACGTCACGGTCGGCGAAATCATTCGCTATCGCGCCGCGGTGCTGATGCCCGAAGGCGTCACACCCAACTACCAGTTGCAGATCACGCTGGATGCGGGGCTCGATTTCATCGTGCCCACCGACGTGCTGAACAACATCCGTGTCGGCCTCGTCTCCAATGGCCCGCAAAGTGCCTGGATGACCAGCGACGCCACGCTGACGATCAATCTCACGCCGGTGCATGTCGACGGCAATGAGAACAGCCCGGAAGCGCAACTCATCACCCCCACCCTGACCGGCCCGGCGCCGCTGGGCGTCTTCGATCCGACGCGCATCACCGTCACCACGAATGCACAGGGGCGGCAGGTCATCACCTTCAACCTGGGCACCATCACCAATCCGCCGAACGACCTCGACCTGGAAGGCATCGTGATCGAGTTCAACGTGCGCGTGGCCAACGTGGCCGCGGTGCGGACCGGCGCGCAGCTGAATGCCACCGTTCATGAATTCTCGAACGGCGTCCAGCTCGGGGGGACCGAGACCCTCACAGAAAGCATTGTCGAGCCCTCCTTCAACAGCCTGTTGAACCGGGTGATCGACTTCGACCCGAATCCCTCGGGCAACAGCGGCACGGCCACGTTCCAGGTGGACTTCACGCAAAACGGCGGCGTGGCGGCTTTCAACACGCGCCTGGCGGTCAACTACCCGCGGGCCATCAACTACCAGTTGGTCAGCATCAAGGTTGACGGCAATACCTATACGCCGGGCAATCTGCCGCCGGGCATCAGCACATTCATTGGACCCTCCGGTGTAGCGATCGACTTCGATCAGATCAACATCGGCAGCAGCGTGCAGGTGGTGTACACGGCCATATTGCTCAACGACGAGGCGGTGCTGCCGGTCAACACCATCCTGACCTGGACCAGCCTGCCCGAGACTTTCACGGAATGGGGCGGTGACATCGTCGGCAGCGACGGTCAGCGCGATGGCGAGCGCATCGGCACCGGGATCGGTCCCAACGGCTACCTGCTGCGCACGGCGGCCGGCCTGGGCCGCGTGGCCGGGGTGTTGTGGAACGACACCTTCTCCGCCAATTCCACACCTGCGCCCGCGCTCACCGAACCGCTGCTGCAAGGCAAGACCGTGACCCTGACCTGGGGTGGCGTGGACAACGACCTGCTTACCACCGCTGACAACCGCACGTTCACCACCATCACCGACCTCGCCGGGGCCTACCACTTCACGCTGCTGCCCACGGGTGTCTACCGCATCACGATGCCCACGGGGCCCATCACCGACATCAACGATGCTGCCGCGGGACTGATGGATGTGCGCATCGATACCGATGCGGGCACGCTCGGCCAGGTGGATTTCGCGATCGACGCCAGCACCCCGGAGGGCGTGGTCACCGTGATCGCGAATGCCGGCTACGTCGAGCACAATGATCCACCCACGTTTGCCGTGCCCGGCACGCAGAACGGCTTGGAAGACGTGCCGCTGGCCATCCACGGCATCGTGGTGGCGGACCCGGACGCACAGCGCAACCCAAACCCGGCAAGCCCGCTCACGGTGCGACTCAACGTCGGCCAAGGCACGCTTTCGCTGTCCGGCGTGCCGACCGGCGTGACGGTGAGCGGTTCGGGCACCGGGACGCTGTTTCTCACCGGGGCGCTGGCCGACCTGAACGCGGCGCTGGACATGCTCTTGTACCAGGGCCGGCGGGACTACAACGGCAATGACCGCCTGTTCCTCGTGGTGTCCGACAACGGCAACTTCGGCGATGCCAACAATCGCAACGGCATTCCCGGCGAAGCGCAGGACGCGCTCAGTGCCTCGGCAGATTTCCTGATCGTGCTGGCGCCGGTGAACGATCCGCCCGTGGCGGTGGACGACAATGCGAACGCTCGGGAAGCCGGGGGCACCGACAACCAGCAGCCTGGCTTCGACCCGCCGGGGGGGCTGCTCGGCAAAGACGTCGACCCGGACCTGAACGACATCCCGCCGGACGTTCTTCGCGTGACCGAGATCGGCTTGGCCGACCAGGCCCGGCAGCCGGTGCCGCCCACAGGCCTGCGTGAGATCGTCGGTCAATACGGCCGGTTGGTGGTGGACCGCAATGGCCTCTTCCAGTACATCGTCGACAACAGCAACGCGGCCGTCGAGGCGCTTCGCACGCCCGACCAGACGCTGCAGGAAAGCTTCGACTACGTGGTGAGCGACATCGCAGGGGCAACCGACATCGGCCGCCTCACAGTCACCATCCACGGCGCCAACGACACGCCGATCCCGGTCGATGACGAGGGCACGGCCGTCGAGGCCGGCGGCGTTGCCAACAACATCCCCGGCAGCGATGCAACTGGCAACGTGCTGACCGATCCGCTGACGGGCGACCACGACAAGGATGTGGTCGGCGAGGCGCTGACCGTGACCGGCATCCGCCTGATTCCCGAATCCAATCCCGGCCCCATCCTGCCGGTGCCCGGCAGCACGGGCGGCGGCAGCGGTCTGGTCGTGACGGGCCTGTACGGCACGCTGACCATCGGGTCGAACGGCAGCTACCGCTACGTGGTGGACAACAACAACGCGGCCGTGCAAGCCCTGTCGAACGACAACCAGATCCTGTCCGAGGTGTTCAGCTACCGCGTGACGGACGTGGGTGCGCTGGATGCATTGGCCAACCTCACGATCATCATTCGCGGCCGCAACGACAACCCGGTGGCCACGGACAACGCCGCGCAAGCGCAGGCCGCTCCTTCCGACCTGAGCCGGCCGGAGATCAACCCCGGCGGGAACGTCATCACCGACAACAACGGCAATGGCGTGGACAGCGACATCGACAGGGCCGACCAGCCCAGCACGGTGCTGCAGGTCAACGGCATCCGCACTGGCACCGAAGCCGCGGGCGGCGCGCTGGGCGCGGTCGCAGCGGGCAGTTCCAGCGCCAGCGGCGGCACGGTGCTGCAGGGCCTGTATGGCACGCTGACCATCGGCGCCAACGGCAGCTATGCCTATGACGTGGACAGCACCAATCCCCTGGTGTACGCGCTGCCCGAAGGCGGTTCCCTGAACGACGTCTTCACCTACCGGCTGGCGGACACGGGTGGCCTGACCGACCTGGCGCAACTGGTGGTGCAGGTGAAGGGCGTCAACGACCCTCCCGTCGCCGGCGACGTGAACGAACTCGCCATTGAAGCCGGTGGCTTCAACAACCAGTCCGCGGGCGTGGACCCGATCAGCGACGTCCGTGGTCCCGCGCTCGACCCGGACGGCAATGTGATCACGCTCACGTTCGTACGACCCGGCCGACCGAACGTGCCCGGCACGGATCAACCTGTGTCGCCCACTGGCGAAACGGTCATCAGGGGCACGTATGGCACGCTGTTCGTCGCCGCCATCGGCGCCTTCGAATACAGGGTGGACAACCTCGATCCCGCGGTGCAGGCCCTGCTGCTCGATACCGACCGCATCCAGGAGTACTTCACCTACACGGTCGACGACGGCCAGGGCCTCTCGGCCAAGGGCGAGCTTGTCGTGGTGATCCACGGGCGCAATGACAACCCGGTGGGGGTGAACGACACCATCCAGGCGACCGAAGCGGGTGGCACGCGCAACGGCACGGCCGGCATCGATCCCGTCAGCAACGTTCTCGTCAACGACACCGATGTGGACACCAACGACCAGCGCTTCGTGCTCGGTGCGCGCAGCGGCGGCGAAACAAGGGGCGGCCCGTTGACCGGTGTGCCGCTGAACGGCAGCGTGACGATCGCAGGCACCTACGGCTCGCTCGTCATCTCGTACGACGGCAGCTACCAGTACGTTGTCGACAACGGCAATCCCGCGGTGGATGCCTTGCGGCCCGGCCAGACGCTGTCGGAGAGCTTCACCTACGCATTGAAGGACCTGGCGGGCGCCGCGGACTCCGCGCAACTGGACGTCACCATCAATGGCGCCTGGGATGCCCCCGTGGCCCGGGACAACGCCACCTACGCGGTGGCAAACAACCCCTTCAGGACGGCGATCAACCCCGAGGGCAACCTGCTCACCGACGACAACTTCCTGGGCGTCATCGTCTTTGGCGCCGACAGCGATGTGGACAACAGCGACGTGCTGCATGTGAGCGCGGTGCGCGCCGGCCCCGAGACGGATGGGCCCGGCGGCATGACGGCGGTGCCCGCGGGAAGCACGCTCGCAAGCGGCGTCCGCATCACGGGCCAGTACGGCTGGCTCAACGTCGGTGCCGACGGCGGCTATCTCTACGAGGTGGACAGCCTGAACCCCGCCATCCTCGCGTTGGGACCCCTCGGGTTCGTGACCGAGCGATTCACCTATGCGGCGCAGGACCTGGGCGGCCTCACCGACCTGGCCCAGCTCACCGTGGTGATTCGTGGCGTGAACCAGGCGCCCATTGCAGTGCCGGACCAGGGCGACGCCATCGAGGCCGGGGGACTGCACAACGTCGACACGCAACCGTCCCCGAACGGCAATGCCCTTGCCAACGACACCGACGTCGAGGGAGATCAGCGCTTCGTCGTGGGCGTCAGGCCCGGAGACTCCTCCGCCGGCGCTGCGGTCGGCGGCCTCGGCACGACGGTGCAGGGCCTGTACGGCACCCTCACGATGCAGCGCGACGGCGCGTGGGAATACGTGGTCAACGACGACCTGCCTGCGGTCGAGGCTTTGCGCATCAGCGGCCAGACCTTGACCGACGTGTTCACCTACACCATCACCGACTTTCCCTGGGGCGCACGCGCCACGTCGGAACTGCGCGTGGTGATCGACGGCCGCAACGACACCCCCATCGCCGCCGACGACACCGCCACCGCGGTGGAAGCCGGGGGCATCGCCAACGCGACGCCAGGCGTCGACCCGCGAGGAAATGTGCTGGACAACGACAGCGATGTCGACAGCGCGGCAAATGGCGAGACCCGGCAGGTGCTGAGTTTTGCGGGCAGCGATGGCAAGAGCGCCACAGCCGGGTCCGCGTTGCAAGGTCTCTACGGTCGCCTGGTGCTCAACGCCGACGGCAGCTACACCTACGACGTCGACAACGACAACCCCGTCGTCCAGGCGCTGCGCCTTGCCGGAGAAACCTTGACCGAGCGGTTCAGCTACTTCATGCGGGACACCGCAGGTGCCACGTCCAGAGCCAATTTCATCATCACCATCCAGGGGGCCAACGACAACCCGGTGGCTCTCGACGACACGACCGACGCCTCCGACCAGGTGGCTGCGCCGCAGACCACGGGCAACGTGCTGCCCAACGACAGCGATGTGGATGGCGGCGATGCGCGCACGGTGGTGGCCATTCGCGCGGGCGCCGGGAACGGCACCGGCGCGGCCGGAAGCCTTGGCCAGCCACTGTCGGGCCGCTACGGTACCTTGGAGATCAACGCGGATGGCAGCTACACCTACACCATCGACCAAAGCAACCCGGACGTGCTGGCGGCGGCGGGCAGGGGCCAGGTGCTCAATGACTACTTCACCTATACCGTGGCAGACCTGAGGGGCGCCACCGACCAGGCGCAGCTCACGGTTCTCCTGGACATTGCCGCACCCTTCGTGCCGGCGCCAGGCGACCAGATCTTCCCGCAGCGCGATCGATCAATTTTCCAGAACGAACCGCTGCCACAGCTACAGCCGGCCATCTTCGTGCAACCGGTGGTGCGGGACATTGCGCGCGGCCTGGAGTTCTCGTCATGGCGCTCCGACGGCACGCGCGTGCTGGCACCCCTGGCCGACGACTTCGGCTTTCCCTCCATCGGCGCAGGCCTGGGACGGGTGAACGGGCAATTCGTGGCGCGCGCCGTGGCGGAAGGCCGCGTGGACCGCGAACTCAGCATGGCCCGCTTGCTGGGCCGCGAAGGGCGCGTGAACCTGAGCGCCGATGGCTTGCTGGATGCTCCCTCGCTCTTTGCACCGGAGCCCGAGATGATCATTCCTGGCGAGGGTGGCTCGGCCAACGTGGACCCGGAAGCGCTGCAGCCGCAAACCGCGAGGAGCTTCACCGAGCAACTGCGTGGCGAGGCGCAGGATCGCGCTGCGTTTTCCATGGAGAGCTGGATGCCACCTGCCAATCTGGCGCAGGGGTGGGGCGACGTGGACAGCGCATCCTCAGTGGGTCCTGCGCCACCTTGAAAAGGCGCTGAGGCTGCCGAACCCGAGAAGGGGAGCGATTTCCGACAGGAGGCGGCCTCCGCTGAGGTGGCGTGCCATGAGTTCCTGCCGGATCTGCTGAAGCAGGGCCGAAAAGCTGCAACCCTCCCGGGCCAGCCGGCGATGGACGGTGCGCCGATCGATGCCCATGTGGAGCGCGACCTGATCCGCATTGCACCGTCCCGTTGAGAGCAGGGCCAGGATCATGTGTTGCACCTCATGGCGCGTGCGTGTGCGCTCCGACGGCGTTGCCTCGGCCAGCATTTGATGGGCATAGCCTCGCATCACCGGGTCGGCCATGGCCATCGGCGTGTCCAGGTCGGTTCTTCGCAGCACGATGCCATTGAACTCCTGCGAAAAGCGCACGCTGCGCCCGAAGAGCCGTCGGTGAATGTCCAGGACGGCGGGCGCCGGATGCATGAAGCACACGGCGCGGGCCGACCACTCCGGCCCCAGCAACAGGCGAAGGATGCGGTGCATGGCGCCGACAGCCAGCTCGATGGACTGGCGGCCCGCGCTGGGCGCATGCAGCAGTTCCTGGGTGATCACCGCGACTTCGCCCGACTCTTCCAGCCGGGCGACGAGGCTTTCGTTGTGCTGCCGGCCATAGCGCACCAGGGTGGCGATGGCCTCGCGCAGCGTGGGCTCGTCGCGCGCCAGCATCCCCACCAGCCCCAGGGTGGACAGCCGCCGCGTCTGCGCCAGGCGCAGCCCGAAGGCCTGTTCCCCCGACTCTCGCGCCGACAGTTCCAGCAGCGCCATCACCGCGTCGGCCGACAAGCGCAGGTCGGCGCTGTCGAGACAGCCCGGGGGCAGCCCCACGCGCGACAGCATCAGGGTGGGATCCAGGCCCAGGCTGCGCGCCAATTCGCCGTAGTTGCTCAGGCTCGCGCTGCGTAGATAGGACGTCACGGTGTTTTCCCTGCCTGTCTCAAATGGTCAAGCGACTGCCCCGGATTGTCAACCATGGACTCCGCCCTGATCCTAGAGTTCGCTCCATGGCGCACACGCCGTTTCGCCCCTTTTTTCTGCCTTCAGGAGACACCATGCAAGCGACCGCTTCCCCCACCCCCATCTGTGACGCCATGCGCGCTGGCGGTCAATGGAACAACAACTGGGAGCCCATGGCGCAACTCGACGCCGACTGGACGGAAAAGTTCATGGCGATGGTGAGCGCGCCCCTCAACTCGGGGGTGATCGATCCGAAGACCTTCGAGCTGATTGCCATCGCCGTCGACGCCTCGGTGACGCACATGTTCGGCCCCGGTGTGCGTCGCCACATCCGCCGCGCCCTTGCACTGGGGGTGACGCCGGAAGAGATCACGGCCGTGCTGCAACTGACCAGCACGCTGGGCCTGCACACGATGAGCCTGGGCGCACCGATCCTGTTCGAGGAGATGGATAACTACCGGCGCGGCGCCTTCAAGGACGTCAGCGAGGGCTGAGCAACCGCCCCCCCACCACCCCACAAAAGCGAATCCCCATGAACACACATTCCAAGCTTCCATCGCGCCGCGCCTGCCTGATCGCGCTGACCGCCTGCCTGGCCTGCGCCGGCGCGCAGGCCCAGAACGACTGGCCCAACCACCCGATACGGCTGCTCGTCCCTGCCCCCGCCGGTGGCGCGTCCGACATGATCGCGCGCACCCTCGGCGAAAGCATCCGCAAGAGCACGGGCCAGGCGGTCGTGGTCGACAACAAGCCGGGCGCGGGCGGCATCCTTGCTGTCGATGCCCTGCTGTCCGCGCCGCGAGACGGCTACACCTTCGTGGTGTCGCCCAACTCGCTGGTGACCGAGAACCCGTACAGCTACAAGTACCGGATCGACCTCTTCAAGGATTTGGCACCCGTGGCCGAAGTGGCGAGCGTGGCGCTGGTGCTGGTCACCAACCCGCAGCTGCCCGTACGCAACCTCAGCGAGATGGTGGCCTACGTCAAGGGAAACCCGGGCAAGGTCAGCTACGCCTCGTACAGCCCCGGCACGCTGTCGCACATCAAGGGCATGCAGCTCAACAAGGCTGCGGGACTGGACATGGAACATGCGGGCTACAAGGGCTCGCCACCGGCCCTGCAGGACATCATGGGTGGCCAGGTGCAGTTCATGTTCGATGGCATGGGCACGTCGCTGCCCATGATCAAGGCGGGCAAGCTGCGGGCTTTGGCCGTGACCTCGGCCCAGCGCTTGCCCTACCTGCCCGACGTGCCGACGCTGGCCGAGCAGGGCTACCCGGACCTGACGCAGATCATGGGCACCAGCGTCTGGTCAACCCCGGACGTGCCGCAGGATGTGCGGCGCAAGTTCCGCGATGCCTTGCTCAAGGCCATGGCCGCGCCGGAGGTGAAGAGCCAGTTGCAGGTACTTGGCATGCAGGCCGGTGACCCTGCGCAGAGCATCGACGAGCTGGACAAGCAGCTGCGTCGCGACAACGAGCGCACCGGCCAGATGCTGCGCTCGATCAACTACACGCCCTGACCCGGGGACGCCGGGCACCCTGCGGCCCGGCGAATTTTTTTTTCTCCTGACTGGAAGGCCATCATGCATTTTCTTGACGGACATCTGTTCCCCGAAAACCAGCAACCCCTGATCATCACCGCCGCGCCGTACGCGCCGTCGTGGGTGCCCTCCGACTTCCCCGAGGACATCCCCGTCACGATCGACCAGCAGATCCAGAAGGCGGTCGACTGCTACAACGCCGGCGCCACCGTGCTGCACCTGCACGTGCGTGAACTCGATGGCAAGGGCAGCAAGCGCCTGTCCAAGTTCAACGAACTCATCGCCGGCGTGCGCAATGCCGTGCCCGAGATGATCATCCAGGTCGGCGGCTCGATCAGCTTCGCCCCGGAAACCGAAGGCGCCGCGGCCAAGTGGCTCTCTGACGACACGCGCCACATGCTGGCCGAGCTCGACCCCAAGCCGGACCAGGTCACCGTGACCATCAACACCTCGCAGATGAACGTGGTGGAGCACTGGGAATACGAGGACTACAAGGGCACCTCGATGGAAGACCCGGCAGTCTTCAATGCCTACAAGGAAATGACCGTTCCGGCGCAACCCGGCTGGGCCGAGGAGCACATCCGTCGCCTGAACGACGCGGGCATCCAGAGCGCCTTCCAGTGCTACAACATCAACAGCTTCGAGTCGGTCGAGCGCCTGATGCGCCGTGGCGTCTACAAGGGCCCGCTGGTCATGAACTGGGTCGCCATCAGCGGCGGCATGGACCAGCCCAACATCTACAACCTGGCCAACTTCGTGCGTGCCACGCCGGACGGCGCGGTGCTGACGGTGGAAAGCTCGATGCGCAACGTGCTGCCGGTCAACATGATGGGCATCGCGATGGGCCTGCACGTGCGCTGCGGCATCGAGGACAACCTGTGGAACCAGGCCCGCACCGAGAAGATGAGCACGGTCAAGCAGGTCGAGCAACTGGTGCGCATCTCGCGCGAGTTCGGCCGTCCGGTCGCCACCGCACAGCAGGCACGCGAGATCAGCAAGATCGGCGTGTTCTACGACACCGTCGAGGAATCGCTGCTGGCCAACGGCTTCGCGCCGAACCGCAACGGCGCGCACCAGGGCTTCCTGCGCAAGGCGGCCTGAGGGCGGACGGGTCAGCGCGCCCAGCGCAAGACCTGTGCGTCGAGGCGTCGCGCCTGCCAACGCCCTGTGGCTCCGCGGGCGCTGTTGTTCGCTACGATCCATGCTCATGCGCCGAGCCCGACCCGGGCAGAACGCGATGGAGGTTTGTGATGAGCACGTGGTCCATTCGTCCGCTGCTGGTGCTTGCAATGCTGCTGTTGTCGGCCTGCGGCTCCCAGGTGGTCAACCCCGTCACCGGCCGCGCCGAGTACTCGGTGATGGACGAGGCCTCCGAGATCAGGGAGGGCGCCAAGTCACATGAAGGCGTGCTGAAGGAGTACAGCGTCTACGCCAATCCCGGATTGCAGGCCTATGTGAACGACCTGGGCCAGAAGCTCGCCAGCCAATCGCAGCGGGCCAACCTGAAATGGACCTTCACGGTCCTCGACAGCCCGGAGATCAATGCCTTTGCATTGCCCGGCGGCTATGTCTACGTCACGCGCGGCATCATGGCCTACCTTGACAGCGAGGCGGAGTTGGCGGGGGTGATGGGCCACGAGATTGGCCATGTCGCC
This sequence comes from Variovorax brevis, assembly GCF_030317105.1. Classification (GTDB taxonomy): domain Bacteria; phylum Pseudomonadota; class Gammaproteobacteria; order Burkholderiales; family Burkholderiaceae_C; genus Variovorax; species Variovorax brevis. Next base: position 476,045 of record NZ_JASZYG010000006.1, on the reverse strand, counting down.
GCACGCCACGGCGCGCAGCGCGCGACGCGCCAGCAGACCGCAGGCATCGGCGTGATCGCCGCCACCGTCCTTGGCGCCGTGCTCGAGGTTGGAGGGGTGGGCGGAGCCACCAACCTGGCGAGCCAGTTGTCGCAGACGGCCGCATCGGGATACATCGCCTCGTACAGCCGGGACCAGGAATCCCAGGCGGACGAGCTGGGAGCCGAGTACCTCTCGCGCGTGCGCTACAACCCGCAGAACATGGTCGACGTGATCCAGGCGCTGAAGAGCCAGGAACAGTTCGCCGCCGACATGGCCAAGGCCGATGGCAAGCCGGGGCCATCGGGATCGAACTGGCTCGCTTCTCATCCCGCCAACGACAAGCGGCTCGCCGACATCAAGGTCTACGCCGCCAGGTACAAAGGCCAGGATGGCTACGCGGATGAGGGACGCGCGCGCTACCTGCAGGCCATCACCGGCATGACTTTCGGTGACGGCGCCGAACAGGGACTCGTTCGCGGGCGCAACTTCTACCACGAGGGCCTGGGTATCGCGATGACGGCGCCACAGGGCTGGCAGATCCAGAATGCGTCCGACGCGATCATGCTTGTCAACGGCGCGGGCGATGCAGGCTTGGTGGTGCGGTTGGTGCCACCGAAGGCCGGCAGCACGCACAACGAAGTGATCCGCAATGTGCTCGAGCCGATCGACGGCCGCACGGAACAGCGCACGCTCCACGGCCTGACCGCCACGCATTTCGACGGAACGGTTCGCACCCAGCAAGGGCAGTCCCGGGCACTTGCGCTGACGCTCGTCGCCGGACCGGAAGATCACACCTACTGGCTGCAATACGTGGCCAGGGATCAGAACGCCCGTCAACGCGCACAGGCGGGTTTGAAGGAGGCCGAGGCCTCTTTTCGACCGATGTCGCAGGCCGACAGGGCGGCGGCCAAGGCGTGGACTGTGCAAACCGTGCCTTACCCCCGCGGAGGCTTCAGCGAACTGGCAAAGTCATCACCGCTGCCCGCCGCCAAGGCGGAAGCGCAACTGAAGCTGATGAACGGCGCCTACAGTGGCGGCGCGGATCCGAAGCCGGGACAAGCGGTGAAGGTGGTGAGATAGCTTGGGGAGACGTGCCTCCAACCTGCCGCCTTCGGCTGGGGCCTCATGACACCTGAAAAGGAGAATGCTGTGAACCGTCGCAAGATACCCGGCATCCGTGCAGTGCTCACGTCGCTGCTGGCCAGCGGCACACGTGCGCAGGGATGATGCTCATGGGCAACCGGCGATCGACACTCGTCCGCCTTGCCGGACTTTTCACGATGGCGGTTGCCGGATGTGCGAGTTGGCCCGGCAGCGAGCCGCTGCGTGTCACGCTCGCAGGTGTGGAGCCGTTGTCCGGCGAGGGCATGGAGATGCGACTGCGGCTGAAGCTGAGGGTGCAAAACCCGAACACGGGAGCGATTGACTACCAGGGTGTCTCGGTGACGCTGAACCTGCGCGGCTCGACGCTGGCCAGCGGCGTCAGCCCCGAAGCCGGCTCGGTACCCGGCTTCGGCGAGCAGCTCATCGAGATCCCCGTGACGGTGAGCGCGGTGGCCGCGCTGCGCCAGATCTTCGGCATGGCCTCCGGCAGCAACAGGGCGCTCGACTACGTGCTGAGGGGCCGCCTGGGCGGTGGCTTGGGCGGCCATGCGTTCGAAGCGAGCGGAAAGATCGACTGGCCGGCCGGCGCCTCGCCCTGGAGGAGCGACCACTGAAGCGGTGAAGGGCAAGCACCCTGCGATCCGATCGTCCCTGAAGCAGTCAGGGATTCGCTTGCGTCACCGCAGAGACGTAGCGCACCAACGCAGCGACCTGGGCGTCGGTGAGTGCGGTGAATGCGGGCATGGCGCCCATTCCGCTTCGAATGACCCGGGCGATGCGGGCCGCGTCGGGCTTGAGATCGTCCAGGTCCGGCCCGATTTGTCCGGTCGCTCCGGCGTCCTTCAGCGTGTGGCAAAGCGCGCAGGCCGGGGCGGATGCTGCACCGCTGTTGAAGATCTGGCGCCCTTCCGCCAAGGCTGGATCGGCCGCAAGACACGGCGCGGCAATCGCCATGCACGCCAACGCCAAAGCCACCGGCGCGGCAAGCTTGCCGGATCGAAACGTCAGCCGGCTCATGCGACGGTCACCGTGACGGCGTGGTCACGCCAGCTGGTGTTGAGATAGCCGGCCTTGTTCTCGATGCGCGTCTCTGGCTGCGTGCGTCCCTTGACGTCGGTCACCCGACTGGCCAAGCGGTGGGTGCCAGCAGGCAGGTCAACCGTGGCTGCGAATTCGCGCCACGCAAATCGGCCCAGATCGGGGCCGACCAGCGCCGCCACCTTCCACGTCGCGCCGCCATCGGTCGAGACCTCGACCTGCTTGACCGCATTCGTCCCTCCAAACGCGACGCCCTTGATGACCGCTGCGCCCGGGCGCAGCGTTCCGCTTTCAGGCAGCGGCGAATTGATCCAAGACTTGGGCGGCATTTGCCACACCGAAGGATCTGCGGGATTCATGGCCTTGGCATCCGGCGCACTCATCCTGTAGTCGGTCTGCTGGATCGACGAGTCGGACTCCGCCTGTGTGAACGCGACGCGCTTCACGTACTTGATGCTGTTGACGCCGGTGAAGCCAGGCACGACCAGACGCAGGGGTCCGCCGTGCGCCAGGGGGATCGGCTGGCCATTGAGTTCCCACGCCAGGAGCGCGTCATCCAAAGCGACGATGGGCACGCTGCGCTCGATGCGTGTCTTTGGATCGAGGCCTGCGGGAATGACCTCGCCGCCAGTCCCGGTCAGGAACTTCGCGCCGGCCTCCATGCCACCAAGTTCATGCACCAGGTCACGCAGCGGCACGCCGGTCCACATGACGCAGCCTGCGGCGCCAACCTGCCACGGCGTGCCGGAAGGCCTGGAAGGGAACATCCCGCGACCGTTGCCACTGCACTGCAGAACCATCGTCACCGTCTCGGTCGGCATCTTCTTCAGGTCGGCCAGCCTGTAGGCGCGCGGGCGGCGCACGCCGTCGATCCGCACTTCCCAGGCGTCCCTGTCGTTCAGGATGTCGGCGCTTGGCGGCGCAATGTTGTTGCGCACGTAGAGATGCCTGGCCGGGGTGATCACGCCGTCGCCCATGGCGCTGCGGCGCAGCTCGATGGTGTTCGGGCTGTGCACGATCATGGCGCCCGCGTCCTTCCACGCCGCGAAGGCGGGCAACGGCCGGGCTTCCTGTGCGAACGCCGATCTCCAGGGACCGAGACTTGCCATCGCTGCGGCGGATGCCGACATGCCCAACAAGGCGCGGCGCACGGGATTGACTGCGAAATGAGGAGGCATTCGATTTACCGGAAGTTGATGAAGATGCTTCGGGAGCCAATGCTGCACCGTGGCAAGCCGCGCCACCCCCTTCCCGAAGGAGGGGGAAGGTCAGGATATCCCTCAACACCACTGGACAAGAACAAGAGCCATCGTCTTACAAGCGACCGCCATGCCCTGACGCAAAAGCAGCTTAGCGGGACCAATGGGAATATTTCCCATTGATCCGCAGCTTTGACTGATTGCTTGCATCGGAAAACCCCGTTTTCCACCGTCTCATCAAACTCAGGAGCATTGCGATGTTGAACATGTCGAACCGCCGCCAACTCATTACCTTCGGAGCCGCCGCATTGGGCGGTGCCCTGTTACTGCCCGGTTGTGGCGGGGGAAGTTCCGACAAGACCGTTGGCACCCAGCTGAACGAGCGCAAGAACATCATGAACCAGGCCGAATCCAAGCCGGAGCTCAGCGTGTTCGTCGAGGCAGTCGACGCCTGCGGCCTGCGCTCGACGCTCGAAGCCTCGGGCACCAACACCGCGTTCGCGCCGACCAACGATGCCTTCACAGCGCTGTTGGGCGAAATGGGCAAGAGCAAGGACCAGCTTTTTGCCGACAAGGCGACGCTGACCGTGATCCTGAAGTTCCACATCCTGGGCAAGGCGCAATTCACCGAGGCCATTGTGGAAGGCCACGCCATCGAGCCGATCGGAGGAGGCTTCTTCAAGATCGACAAGGAAAACAACGTGTTCAAGGCCACCGACGGCCGCAACCGCGTCTGTACGCTCCTCAGCACCGACATCGTGGCATTGAACGGCGTCTTGCATACGCTCGACCGCGTGATGCTGCCGGCCGACAAGGACATCGTGGTGACTTGCCAGACAACGCCGCAAGTCAGCATGTGCGTGCAGGCGATCGATGCTTGCGGGCTGACCGATACGCTCAAGCAGCCTGGGCCCTACACCTTCTTCTGCCCGACGGACGCAGCCTTCACCGCGGTGCTGGTCGAACTGAACATCACGTTCCAGGCCTTCCTGGCCGACACGGCGCAATGCCGCAGGGTCATGAGCTGCCACATGGTGCCTTCGCGAAAGTTCAAGAAGGAATTCGTGACCGATGCACCCGTCACCACCGTCGAGGGAACGACCATCAAGGTCAACGCGAGCTTCCAGGTGATCGATTCACGTGGCCGCGTCTGCAACCTGACGAGGGCGGACGTTCTCAACACCAATGGCGTCGTTCACGTTTGCGACAAGGTGATCCTTCCGCCGGCTTGAGGAGCCGTCGCCGACACGGACCGGGAGGGCCGTGTGGCCCTCGCGCCCGATTGAGCGGGACGGCATCGCAGCCCGCGAGGGGCAAGGCGCCGTCGTGTGGAAACGCTCGCGTTCAGCGCCAGACGGCAAAGGCGCCGAAGGAGATCACCACTGTGAAGGCGAGAACAGCGAGATTCCGGCGCCAGTCTCGCGCATGGATCTCCCTGCGAATCTGCCTTTCCAGTTCCAGGGATCTTTTTACGCTGTGCCCCCAGAACTCGTCTTCATGATCGCCTTGCACTGTCCACCTCTCGAGTTGAATGTGAAAAGATCACATTTACCTGAAGGAGGGCGTTTTGTCGTAGGACAAAGTCCAGAGCAGCCGTAATCGGCCATGAATGCCCGGCATGCGCCCCTGTCTTGTCGGGACAGCAACCACCCTTGTCGCAAGGCGGGGCAAAAAACAGACGCCGGGAAGTGCGCGTTTGCGTTCCACTCATACGGCCATGGACAACACCGAACCTGCTGGGGTCAACTCAAACGAAGCGCCGCAAGGGCGGCTCCCCTGGGCGCTCGCGACGTGTGCACGCGTCATGCGGCCCCTGGTCAGGCTGGCCTTGGCGCTGGGCGTCAAGCACGCGCATCTCGAACGGTTGTTGCGGGAGTTGTTGCTGGACGAAGCACGCCGCGCGTGGCGACAAAGCAAGGGCAGCGAGCCGAACATCAGTCAGCTCTCAGTGACGACCGGGCTCAACCGCAAGGCCCTCACAAACAGGGTGCGCGTCGCCGACTTGCCGTCGCTTGACGCAGAAATGTCGGCGGCGTCCAAGGTCCTGACCTTGTGGCTGCAGATGTGCAGGGACGATCCCGGCCTTCAAACCTTGCCTGTCGTCACGCAGGCGAATGCAGTTTCGTTCGAGAGCATCGCCCATCGCGCGAGTCGGGGCAACGTGCACCATCGCGCCATCCTCGACGAACTGGTGCGTCTGAACATGGCCGTCGAACAGGACGGTCGCGCGCAACTCAATGCCACGGCCTTCGTTCCGTCGAGCGACATGAAAGGGATGCTTGCATTTCTGGGCACCAACGCCGGCGATCATCTTCTGGCGGGCGTTTCCAACGCACTCGGCGCAAAGCCAGAGCTGCTGGAACGTTCTGTCTTCGCAGCCGGCATTTCGATGGAGGAATGCGAGCGTATCCATCAGCTGGCGCGCATTCGGTGGGACGCCCTTCACCACGAGCTCACACACGAGATGACGCGCGCTTTCGAGGGCGCGGACAAATCGGCCACGGGCCGCATCCGCGTCGGGATCTATACCTACTACGAAGACGGTGCCGCCGAGTCCGTCAAAACGCCTGGGAGAGAAGAATGACAAGCACCTTGCTGCGCCGCGGCCTGATCGCGCTGGGGGTCGGACTCCTGCTGTCTTGTGGTGGCGGAGGTGGCGGCGGCAATGGCGCAGGTGTGGCGCGGACGCCCATCACAACCAGTGCGGAAACTGCAACCAGCACGACCAGGACTGGTCTGTTGGCCGATTCGCCAGGCGGCAACACGGACGGGGCCGCGACCAGCACGGCAAGTACATCGACCGCGGCCTCGTCTGGCGGCGATGACGGTTCCGGCGTGGGCTCCGGCGGCACCGGCGTGAGCGCGTCGGCCGACGGCACCGGCGTCGGCGCGGTGGACGGCGCGGGCAGCATCATCGTCAACGGACTGCGCTACGACACGGCGGGCGTGGTCGTGAGCATCGAGGATGCACCCGCGCTGCAGCTTGGCATGACCGCCAAAGTCACGGGGCCGGTGAATGCGGATTTCACCGCGGGGGTGGCACGCCGCATCGAGTCGGCCGCGGACGTTCGAGGCCCCGTGGCTTCGGTGGATCTGGCGCAGGGGCGTTTCACCATCTTGGGCACCACGATCACGACCGACGACGCCACGGTATGGGCCGATCTGACAGGGCTCGGCGCCGTGGCATCCGGCACGACGCTGCAGGTCTGGGGCCTGCCGGCGGCGCCGGGCGTTCTGCTCGCCACGCGGGTCGAGCAACACGTCGCTTCCACGCCGATCCTTTCCGGCACGGTGCAAAAACTCGACTTCGCAAGCAAGAGCTTTGTGCTCGGCGCATCCGTCATCGACTACGGCCAGGCCACCTTGTCCGGCAGCCCCGACGGGAAGCCGCTGGCCAACGGAACCCTGGTGCGCGTGCGTGCCAATGCGGTGGAATCGGGCCGCCTGGTCGCGACCCTCGTGCAGTGGTGGTATCCGGTGCCGAACGTGGACGCCCTGCCGGTGCAACTCGCCGGCGTTGTGACCGACTATGCCGGGCCCGCGTCCCTGAAGGTCCTGGGCTTTCAGGTGGACGCCTCTACCGCAAAGATCACGGGCGGGCCAGCCGGCAGCGTCGGCACTGGCGTCAGGGTGGAAGTCGCGGGCGCATGGGCCAACGGTGTGCTCAAGGCCACGAAGCTCAAGACGCGATCAGTGCCTGGCACCGGAGGGCCTTCGGCCTTCCAGCTCGTGGGGAACATTGGTGCCTTCAGCTCGCCTTCAAGTTTCAAGGTGCGGGGACAGCCCGTCGATGCGACGGACCCTGGTGTCGAGTTCGTCAACGGCACCGCATCCAGCCTGGGCAATGGCGTGCGCGTGAACATCGAGGGTGAGCGCGTTGTCAAAGGCGTTCTGGTGGCACATCGCGTGAGCTTCCAGTGACTTCGCTCAGGACCCGTTCCGGCGCTGACGACGGTTGAACTCAATCCGCCTTGATCCCGCGCTCCTTGATCAGCTTGCCCCATTGCGGCAGTTCTTTCTCAAGCCGGGCGCGTGCCTGCTCGGGCGTCGATGGAATCGGATCGAAGCCTTCCTTGGTCATGCGCGCCGCGACGGCGGGAGAGGCGAGCGCCTCGTTCAGGCTGGCGTTCAGCTTGTCGATGATGGCCTTGGGGGTGGCGGCGGGTGCGAAAACCATGAACCACGTCTCGAAGCTGTACTTGGGCAGGCCGGCTTCAGCGAGCGTCGGCACGTCGGGCATCAAGGGCGAGCGCTTGGTGCCGGTGACGCCGAGCGCACGCAGCTTGCCGCCTTGCACTTGCGGCAAGGCCGCAGACAGCACGGGAAAGCTCAGGCTGACCTGGCCGCCGATGGTGTCGACCAGTGCCGGTCCACCGCCACGGTAGGGAATGTGCACCAGCGGAACCTCCGCGTTGGCCTTGAACAGTTCGGCTGCCATGTGAAAGGTGCTGCCGCCTCCCGCGGAGGCGTAGTTGTGCTTGCCGGGCTCGGCCTTCAGCAGCGCAATCAGCGACTTCACGTCCTTGGCCGGCAGGTTGTTCGTCACGACCAGCACGTGCTGCGAGCTCGCGACCATGCCGATCGGCGCCAGGTCTTTCAGCGTGTCGTAGGGCATCTTGGGCGTCAGCGCAGGGTTGATCGCCAGCGAGACCGTTTGCAGGCCGATGGTGTAGCCGTCCGGCGCGGCTTTCGCAACCGCATCCACGCCCAAGTTGCCACCGGCTCCGGCCCGGTTGTCCACCACCATGACGCCGCCGAGCTTCCTGGCCCATTCATCGGTGACAAGCCGTGCTGCGATGTCGGCGCTTCCGCCGGGCGCGTAGGGCACGATGAGCTTGATGGGCCGTTGCGGCCAGGCTTGGGTCTGGGCCTGCGCCTGGCATGCGAAAGCTGCCCCGATGGAAAGCGCAAGCGAAAGAAGTGCGTGACGGCGTTGCATGAGTCTTGTCTCCTGTTGTCGATAAAAGCGTGAGCAGCGAAGAGGCCGGGGTATTTGGATGTGTGGTGGGCGGGTTTCAGCGCCCGTCGAGACGCGCCTTGGTTCGTCCCGCCACGTCCTTCACCCACGGCTGCTTTGCCCAGTGCCGCGAAGCGAAGGCCTCGATCCCGGCCTTGTGGCTCAGGGAGGCGCCGATCATGTCCAGCCCTTGCAGGAACATCGTGCGATGGCGCGCGCTCATGGTGAACGCGAAGCGGTGCTGCGGCGACGTGACCGTCATGCTGTCCACATCAATGGCCACCTGCAACGGCGTCTCGCCTTGCCGCGATTCGCGGAGCAGCGCCTGCACTTCCTCTTCAGCGAGCATGACGGCCAGCAGGCGGTTGTTCATGGCGTTCGAATAGAAGATCTCGCCGTACGCTGACGCAATGACCGCCTGCACGCCGAATTGCTGCAGTCCCCACACGGCATGTTCCCGGCTCGAGCCGCAGCCGAAGTTCGGGCCGGCGATGAGCACGCGCGTGTCCGCATACGCCGGCTTGTTCAGGATGAAATCCGGCTTCACTTCACCGTCGCCGGTGAAGCGGTGGTCCCACAACAGTCCCTTGTCGAGCCCCGACTTGTCGATGCCGTGCAGGAACTGCTTGGGCATGATCTGGTCGGTGTCGAGGTTGGCAATCTCGATGGGGGCGGCGATGCCTTCGATACGGTGGGCAAGTTCAGTCATGCGGCGCTTTCAGAGGGTTTCGACGGCCATGTGGCGCACGTCGGTGATGTGGCCGGTGATGGCCGCAGCAGCGGCCATGGCGGGACTCATGAGATGCGTGACGGCGCCGCGTCCCTGGCGCCCTTCGAAGTTGCGGTTGGTGGTCGATGCGCAGCGCTGGCCCGGCGAAAGGATGTCGTCGTTCATCGCCAGGCACATCGAGCAGCCGGGCTGGCGCCATTCAAAGCCGGCGTCTATGAGGATCTGCGCGATCCCCTCGGCTTCGGCCTGCACCTTGACCGCGCCTGAGCCGGGAACCACCATGGCCCTGAGCGTCGGCGACACGTGCCGCCCCTGGACGACCTTGGCCACCGCCCGCAAGTCCTCGATGCGCGCGTTGGTGCACGAGCCGATGAAGACGTGGTCCACCTTCAGCCCTTCGAGCGACATGCCCGCTTCGAGGCCGGTGTAGCGCAGGGCCTGCTCCGTGCTGAGGCGCTGCGAGCCTTCCGGCGCGGGAACGTTGCCGGTGATGGGAATCGCCTGGTCGGGGCTGGTGCCCCAGGTCACATAAGGCGCCACGTCGCTGGCGTCGAAGCGATGCTCGATGTGGAACACAGCGTCGTCATCGCTGTAAAGCGTTGCCCAGTGCGCCAGCGCGCGCTCGCGAATGTCGCCGCTGATGTCCGGCGCGCGCGCCAGCACGTAGTCGATGGCCGCCTGGTCAGGCGCAATGAGCGCGCCGCGCGCACCGGCCTCGACGGTCATGTTGCACAGCGTGAATCGCGCCTCGATCGACAGTGTATTGATGGCGCTGCCGCAGAACTCGACCGCATGCCCCCGCGCGCCTTGCGCACTGATGCGGCTGATGATCATGAGGATGAGGTCCTTCGAGGTCGTGCCCATCGGCAGTTGCCCGTCGACCCGGATCCGCATGTCATCGGCCGTGCGATAGACCAGCGTCTGGGTGGCGAGCACATGCTCAACCTCCGAGGTGCCGATGCCGAAGCCCAAGGCTCCCAGCGCACCGTAGGTCGTGGTGTGGCTGTCGCCGCAGATCACCACCATGCCGGGCCGGATCATTCCGTGCTCGGGCGCAATGATGTGCTCGATGCCCTGGAGCGCGTCGTTGGTGTCGAACAGCGGGATGCCATGGCGCACGCAGTTGCGCTTGAGGTTGCTCGCCTGCAGGGCGGCGGCAGGGTTCTGGATGATGCGGTTCGCGACCGGGTGCGTCGGAATGACGTGGCTCACCGTCGAGACGTTCTGCGCAGGCATCAACACTTCGCGGCCCTGTTCATGCAGCCCCGCAAACGCCTGGGGGCTGGTGTACTCGTTCATCAAGTGGAGGTCGCAGAACAAGAGCACGTTCTGTTCGTCGAGCCGCGTGACGGTGTGCGAGTCAACGAGCTTTTGATAGAGGGTTCGAGACGTCATGGCGGTCTCTCCTTGAAGTGGGGCCGAGGCGGTGGGGTTGATGCGTGAAGTCTATTGATGGGTCGTGACAACATGAATAGCGCGTGGGAAACTACATAGTTGCCTTCAACGAACGAATGGGCGTCTTGGATACCTTCTCCGATCTCGCGTTCTTCACGCTGGTCATCAAGCTGGGAACCCTCGCTGCCGCCGCGCAGCAGATGGGCGTCACGCCACCTTCCGTCAGCAAGCGCCTGGCGGCCCTGGAGGCGCGCCTGGGCGTGCGATTGCTCAACCGCACGACACGGCGCATCAGCCTCACGCCCGAGGGCGAGACCTACGTCAGCGAGGGCGCGCGTGTGCTGGCCGAGATGGACGAACTCGAACGGCGGGTGGCCGGTGCCAAGGCCGTTCCACGCGGGCAGATCAAGCTGAGCGCGACCCTGGGTTTTGGCCGGCGCCACGTCGCGCCCGCGCTGTCGAAATTCGCGCGCGCCTACCCGGAGGTCGAGGTGCAGCTGAGCCTGACCGAGCGGCCGGTGAACCTGGTCGAGCAGGGCTTTGATGCCTCGATCCGGTTCGGCGAACTCCCCGACGCGCGCCTGACCGCACGCCTCATGGCACGCAACAAGCGCATCCTGTGCGCCGCGCCCGCGTACCTGCGTCGCGCGGGCGAGCCGACGCTGCCTGGCGAACTGCAGCGGCACCATTGCCTCTTCATCCGCGAGAGCGACGACACCTACGGCACCTGGCACCTGCGCTCAGGAAGCCGGCATGAGACCGTGAAAGTGCGCGGACCGCTGAGCAGCAATGACGGTGACTGCGCGCTGTCGTGGGCGCTGGAGGGACACGGCATCCTCATGCGCTCCCTGTGGGATGCGGCGCCCTATCTGCGATCGGGTCGCCTGCGGCCCGTGTTGCCGGACTGGTCGCTGCCAAACGCGGACATCTACCTGCTCTTTCCGAACAAGGGCAACATGTCCGCCAAGACGCGTGTGTTCGTCGACTTCATGCTCAAGCGCTTTGAAGCGCATCGGGATTCCGGCGACCCGGGTTGGGGTTGGTGAGGCGCAGGGGAATCACGCCCCGATGGCGGTGTTCCAGAATGCGTTGGCCGACTTCCCCAAAAGCTCGCCGTCGCGGTAGAGGCGGATCTCAAGCGGGACATTCCAATCGTTGCTTGCGGCGGCCACAAGCCGGCCCTGCGCGATGTCTTCCTCCACCAGCGTCTGCGGCAGCCACGCGATGCCCCTGCCGTCGAGCGCCATCGTCCGGAGCACGGAGGCGAGATGCGCCGTGAAGACGACCTGCACCGGCACGGCCTCCAACCTGCGGCTGACCAGCGCGCGCATGATCCGCCCCAGTCCTGACTCATCGGTGTACAGAAGCACCGGCACGGCCGGCCCATCCTGGCGCGCGAGCTGATGGCGCGGGTTGCCCGCCTTGCCGAGGTCGGGTGCGGACACCGCAATCAGCACGTCCTCGCCGATGCACGACGACTGGTACGGCTGTGCATCGAGGGCCCCAAGGGCCTGGGGATGCGCGTGGCTCAATACGAACTGGACCTTGCTCTGCAGCATCAGCGACTCACAGCGCTCGAGAACGTCCGACATGAGCTGCACCGGCCCCAGCGTGATGCTGGACTCGAGGCTTCGAATCCATCGCGGCAGGAAAGTCATGGAAAGCGCATGGGTGCACGCGATGCGCAAGGTGACCGAGCTGGCTTCGGCGACCTTCCTGGCGTCGCCGGGAATGCGTGCCACCCTGGCATTCAATTCCTGCGCGACACCGACAAACCACTCACCGGCTTCCGTGAGCGTGGCCGGCTGCGAACTGCGGTCGAACAGGTCGGCGCCCAGCCACTCTTCCAGCGCGCGAATGCGCCGGCTGAACGCGGGTTGGGAGCTGTGGCGATCGTCTGCCGCACGCGAGAAGTTTCCCGTGGCCGCCAGCGCCAGGAAGTCGTCCAGCCAGATCAGGTTCATGTGCGGTTCGTCCAGCGCATGGAAGTTGAGAAATTGAACATTGGCCGAAAAAGTCGGCAACGCTGACCATTCAGTCTCCCATTTAAACCCACCTGGAGACAACCATGAAGATCGTCGAAATCCGCGAAAAGACCATCCCCATCAGCTCGCCCATCCGCAATGCCTACATCGACTTCAGCAAGATGACCCTGAGCCTGGTCGCCGTGATCACCGACGTGATCCGCGACGGCAAGCCGGTGGTCGGCTACGGTTTCAACTCGAACGGCCGCTATGGCCAGGGCAAGCTGATGCGCGAACGCTTCATCCCCCGCATCCTGGAAGCAGATCCGACCTCGCTGGTGGACGACACCGGCGACAACCTCGACCCGCACAAGATCTGGAACACGATGTTCACCAACGAGAAGCCTGGCGGCCACGGTGAACGCTCGGTGGCCATTGGCACCATCGACATGGCGGTGTGGGACGCGGTCGCCAAGATCGAAGGCAAGCCGCTCTTCCAGTTGCTGGCCGACCGCTACGGCGACGGCAAGCCCAACCGCAAGATCTTCGTCTACGCCGCTGGTGGCTACTACTACCCCGGCCAGGACCACAACAAGCTCAAGGACGAGATGCGCAGCTACATCGACCGCGGCTACACGGTCGTGAAGAAGAAGATCGGCGGCGCCTCGCTCGACGAAGACCTGCGCCGCATCGACTCGATCATGGAAGTGCTGCAGGACGGCCAGAAGCTGTGCGTCGATGCCAACGGCCGCTTCGACCTCGAAACCGCGATCGCCTATGCAAAGGCCCTGTCGCAATACGACCTCTTCTGGTACGAGGAGCCGGGGGACCCGCTGGACTTCGAACTGCAGGCCGCGCTGCGCAACTTCTACAAGAACCCGATGGCCACGGGCGAAGACCTGTTCTCGATGCAGGACGCGCGCAACCTGATCCGCTATGGCGGCATGCGCCCCGACCGTGACTGGCTGCAGTTCGACTGCGCGCTGAGCTATGGCCTGGTGGAGTACCTGAAGACGCTCGACATGCTCAAGGAACATGGCTGGTCGGCGAGCCGCTGCATCCCGCACGGTGGGCACCAGATGTCGCTGAACATCGCCGCGGGCCTGGGCCTGGGCGGCAACGAGTCCTACCCCGACCTGTTCCAGCCCTTTGGCGGCTTCCCGGACGGCGTGAAAGTGGAGAACAGTTTCGTGACGCTGCCCGACCTGCCCGGCATCGGCTTCGAGGGCAAGGCGGACTTGTATCGCGAGATGCAGGCGCTGTCGGCCTGACGCTCCGCAACCCCGAGGAGACAAGACCATGATCAATCCTTGGCGCTGCGGCGCCGGTATCGCCCTGCTCGCGGCGGCCACGCTGGCCTGTGCGGAGTTTCCCGACAAGCCGGTCACGCTGGTCGTGCCTTTTGCGGCCGGCGGCCCCAGCGACAAGATCGCCCGGGACCTGGCCGAGGCGCTTCGCAAGCCCCTCGGCCAGACCGTGATCGTGGACAACGCGGGCGGCGCGGGCGGGACGATCGGCTCGGCCAAGGTGGCGCGGGCGACGCCGGATGGCTACACGCTGCTGGTGCATCACATCGGCATGGCGACCGCGCCGGCGCTGTACCGCAAGCTGGCCTACAAGGTGCCGGACGACTTCGAGATGCTGGGGCTCATCAACGAGGCGCCTTCGGTGCTCATTGGCAAGCCGACGCTGGCGGCAGGCAACTTCGGGGAACTGCGACAGTGGATTGCGGCAAACGGCGGCAAGGTGAACCTCGCCAACGCAGGGTTGGGTTCGGCGTCGCACCTGTGCGGCCTGATGTTCCAGAGCGCACTGAAGACCTCCATGACGCCCGTGCCCTACAAAGGCACCGCACCGGCGATGACGGACCTCATCGGCGGTCAGGTCGATGTGATGTGCGAACAGGCAACCAACGCGGTGCCGCAGATCGAGGGCAAGAAGGTGAAGGTCTACGGCGTCACCAGCCTGCAACGGCTTTCGTTGCCCGCGCTCAAGGATGCACCGACCTTGGCTGAAGCCGGGTTGAAGGACTTCAACGTCCAGGTCTGGCACGGCTTGTACGCGCCGCGCGGCACACCGCCCGCGGTGCTTGCCAAGCTCAATGCGGCGTTGCGCGTCGCATTGAAAGACCCCGACCTGATCAAGCGTGAAGAGGCGCTCGGCCTCACCGTGGTCACCGACGAGCGTCTCGATCCGGCCGGCCACAAGAAATACCTCGAAGCCGAAAAGACACGCTGGTCGAAGGTGATCAAGGACGCGGGCGAATACGCCGACTGAAGCAGGAGAACGACAGCGCGCCGATAGAGCGCGCGTCTTTCATCCAGGCGACACGGCAGGCGGGGCGGATCTGCCAACGCTGACGACCTTGTCGTCGGCATCCATGAGGCGCGCTGCGCTTCACACCTTTCCGGTCGAAACATTCAGCCATCGGTGGCACTGCCGTGGACGGCACGCGCCACTTCAAGGAGACAACATGACCCCCACTGCTTCCTCTTCCGCGAAGGTGCCACTTCTTCGCCGGTTGTACATCCAGGTCCTCATCGGCATTCTGGTCGGCGTCGCGCTCGGCCACTTCTATCCAACCGTGGGCGCCGACATGAAGCCCCTCGGCGACGGGTTCATCAAGCTCATCAAGATGCTGCTGGCGCCGGTGATCTTCGGGACCATCGTCGTAGGCATTGCCCGGATGGGCGACCTGAAGGAGGTCGGCAAGGTAGGGGCCAAGGCACTCCTCTACTTTGAAGTGCTTTCGACCATCGCCCTGGTGGTCGGCCTGCTCGTGGTGAACATCCTCAAGCCAGGCGTCGGCATGAACGTCGATGCCGCGACGCTCGACGGCAAGGCCATCTCGGCCTACACCAGCGCTGCGGAAACCCAGCACGCTGGGGCCGTGGACTTCATCATGAATGTCATCCCGAGAACGATCGTCGGATCTTTCGCGGATGGCAACGTGCTTCAGATCATCTTCTTTGCTGTTCTGCTTGGCGCCGCGCTGTCGAAGATGGGGCCGCGTGCCAAGCCTTTCATCGACATGATCGACCTGTTCCTCAACGGCTTGTTCGGCATCGTGAAAATGGTGATGGTGCTCGCGCCGATCGGTGCATTCGGCGCAATAGCGTTCACGATCGGCAAGTACGGCGTGGGATCGCTGGCCTCCTACGGCAAGCTGATCATCGCCGTGTATGGCACCTGCGTGCTGTTCATCGTCGTGGTGCTCGGCACCGTGGCGCGAATCTGCCGGATCTCGATCTTTTCCTACCTGCGCTACATACGGGACGAACTCCTGATCACCTTCGGTACCGCATCGACCGAATCGGTGCTGCCGCAGATGATGTCCAAGCTCGAGCGTGCCGGGTGCGAGAAGACGGTCGTTGGCATGGTGCTGCCCGCGGGCTATACCTTCAACCCCGACGGCACGGCGATCTACCTGACCATCGGGGCCATCTTCGTCGCACAAGCCACCAATACGGAACTCAGCTGGATGCAGCAACTGGTCATCCTGGGCGTGCTCATGCTGACATCGAAGGGCTCCGCCGGTGTGGCCGGTGCCGGCTTCGTGACGCTGGCAGCCACCTTGGGCAGCATGCACTCCATTCCCGTTGCGGGACTTGTGCTGCTGCTGGGCGTCGATCGCTTCCTCAACGAGGCGCGAGCGATCACCAACCTGGTCGGCAATGGCCTGGCCACGATCGCAGTCGCCAAATGGGAGCGAGCGTTTGATGAAGTTCGTTGGCGCGAGGTCACCGGCGACAAGACCCCACTGCCAAAGAAGACGAGAACGCCCAAGGCCCCTCGCGTCGCCGCGGACTCAGCAGCCGGCGCCATCACGCCCGAGCCCACGGCCTGATCCAACATTCAACAAACAGCCTGCCACTCCCATGACCACCCCCGACAACACCGGCTTTCGACAAGCCGCCCTCGACTACCACTCCCAGGCGCCTGCTGGAAAGCTCGCGATCACCGCCACCAAGCCGCTGTTCAATCAGCGGGATTTGTCGCTCGCTTACTCGCCTGGCGTGGCGGCGCCATGCGAAGAGATCGTGCGCGACCCCGCCACCGCCTTCAAGTACACCGCACGCGGGAACCTCGTGGCCGTGATCTCGAACGGCACCGCCGTCCTGGGTCTGGGCGACATCGGCGCCCTGGCGTCCAAGCCGGTGATGGAAGGCAAGGCCGTTCTCTTCAAGAAGTTCGCCGGCGTTGATGTGTTCGACATCGAGATCGACGAAAAGGACCCGAAGAAGCTTGTTGAGGTCATCGCCGCGCTGGAGCCGACCTTTGGCGCCATCAACCTCGAGGACATCAAGGCGCCCGATTGCTTCTACGTCGAGCGCGAA
This sequence comes from Variovorax brevis, assembly GCF_030317105.1. Lineage (GTDB taxonomy): Bacteria > Pseudomonadota > Gammaproteobacteria > Burkholderiales > Burkholderiaceae_C > Variovorax > Variovorax brevis. Next base: position 459,300 of record NZ_JASZYG010000006.1, on the reverse strand, counting down.
CTGCGCAAGCGCATGAAGATCCCTGTGTTCCACGACGACCAGCATGGAACAGCGATCACCGTGGCGGCGGCCATCCTGAATGCACTGAAAGTGGCTGGCAAGAACATTGAAGAGGTCAAGCTCGTGACCTCGGGCGCCGGAGCCGCGGCCTTGGCCTGCTTGAACCTGCTGCTCAAGGTGGGCCTGAAGCGCGAGAACGTCTTCGTGACCGACTTGGCCGGCGTGGTCTACGAAGGCCGCGAAGCGCTCATGGACGAAGACAAGCGCCAGTACATGCAGAAGACCGGCAAGCGAACGTTGTCGCAGGTCATCGACGGCGCAGACGTGTTTCTCGGCCTTTCGGCCGGTGGCGTGCTAAAGCCCGCCATGGTCGCGACAATGGCCGCCAATCCGGTGATCTTCGCGCTGGCGAACCCGAACCCCGAGATCTCGCCGGAGGACGCCCGGTCGGTGCGCGACGACATCATCATGGCCACCGGGCGAGCGGACTACCCGAACCAGGTCAACAACGTCCTGTGCTTTCCGTACATCTTCCGCGGCGCGCTCGATGCAGGCGCGACAACGATCACCGACGAGATGGAGATCGCAGCGGTGCGCGCCATTGCCGACCTGGCGCAGGCCGAGCAGAGCGAGCGGGTCGCCGCGGCCTATGCCGGTGAAAAGCTCAGCTTCGGCCGCGACTACCTGATCCCCAAGCCCTTCGATCCCCGCCTCATGACGCGCATCGCGCCGGCCGTGGCCCAGGCGGCGGCTGACAGCGGCGTGGCCATGCGGCCGATCACCGACATGGACGCCTATCGCGCCAGGCTGGAAAGCTTTGTCTACGCATCGGGAACCACCATGAAGCCGATCTTCGACGCAGCCCGGCGTGCGGTGAACAAGCGCGTGGCCTTCTGCGAAGGCGAGGAGGAGCGCGTGCTTCGTGCAGCGCAAGTGGTCGTCGATGAAGGTCTTGCGCGACCGACGCTGATCGGGCGCCCGGCCGTCATCGCGCAGCGTATCGAGAAGTTCGGCTTGCGCCTGAAGGAAGAACTGGACTACGACATCGTCAACGTCGAGCAGGACCATCGCTACCGCGCGTTCTGGCAAGCCTATCACCGCATGGGCGAGCGGCAGGGCGTGACGATGCAAACGGCCAAGATCGAAATGCGCCGGCGACTCACGCTCATCGGCGCGATGCTGCTGCATACCGGCGATGTCGATGGAATGATCTGCGGCACCTGGGGCACGACCCAGTTGCACCTTCCGTACATCGACCAGGTCATCGGCAAGCGACCGGGCGGTGCAGAAAGTACTGCCCAGGACGTGCCGATCTATGCCTGCATGAGCGGCCTGCTGTTGCCGGACCGACAAGTGTTCCTTGTCGATACCCATGTCAACTACGACCCGACGCCCGAGGAATTGACCGAGATCACGGTGCTGGCGGCCGAAGAGATGTTGCGCTTTGGCATCCAGCCCAAGGTGGCACTGCTGTCGCACTCCAACTTCGGGACGAGCAACTTGCCAACGGCGCTCAAGATGCGCACCACGCTGGCGTTGCTGCGCGAGCAAGCCCCCTGGCTCGAAGTTGACGGCGAGATGCACGGCGACGTGGCGCTCGACGGCAAGCAGCGCGCCGCCGTGATGCCGCGCAGCGCGCTGGAGGGCGACGCCAACCTGCTGGTGTTCCCCAACCTCGACGCTGCCAACATCGCCTACAACCTGCTCAAGACTGCGGCCGGCGGAAACATCGCCATCGGCCCGGTGCTCCTGGGCGCCGCCAAGCCGGTGCACATCCTGACGCCGAGCGCGACGGTACGACGCATCGTCAACATGACGGCGCTCACGGTGGCGGATGCCAACGCGGCGCGGTCTGATGAGGCTGTGCTCGCTCGCTCTGAAGAATCACAAGCCGCCGCAGGCTGCGGTTAGCCTTCGGCAACGTTGTCGCTTCGAAACCGCCGGAATCCAGCGCGCAAGCCAGCCGATCCGGAGCCTCTGACAGTTTTGACCGAGCGCCTGCCATGTTCAGCGCGGGGCCCGGCGCGAAGAATTGCTCCTGCCAACTTTCATTCAAGGAGCACATCATGCAAGGCATTTCCACCACCACAGCTTCGTACGCCAAGGTCATCGCCAATTCGGAACGCGTGCGCTGGGACATCGACCGCGATGTCCTGCGCGGCCGCCGCTTCGACCTGGGCAAGCCCTTCCTGCCGGGCGCTTTGTCACTCGCAGGAGAGCTTCCGTTTCTCCAGGGCGCTGACCGCCGCCTGTTCAGCCAGGTGCAGGGCCGCAGCTATGCGTACATCTTCGGCCTGGTCGAGCGCTTCATCAGCGCCAAGGTGCTGGACATCAGCGGCGCGCACGCGCTGGGTGACCAGGTCGCGCTGGAAGCCCTGGTGCGCATGGCCGGCGAGGAGATCAAGCACCAGGAACTGTTCCGCCGCCTCGAGGCCATGATGGACGCCGACATGCCTGCCGGCTACAGGCCGGCAGCCGAGCCGAACGCCGTGGCCGTGGCGGTGCTCGGCAAGAGCACCTGGGCCGTGATGGCGCTGACCCTGGACATCGAGCTGTTCACGCAGGCGCACTACCGCGCCAGCATCGCGGCCGAGGCCGACATCTGCGAACTCTGGCGCGACGTGTTCCTGTTCCACTGGAAGGAGGAATCGCAGCACGCGGTGCTCGACGAACTCGAGTTCATGAGCGCCGACGCCAAGCTGACGCCAGCGCAGCGCGACATGGCCATCGGTGAATTGATTGAACTCGTCGTCGCGGTGGACCAGATCCTGCAGGCCCAGGCCGCTGCCGATGCGGCGTACTTCCTGGACGTTGCGCACGGCGACTTCGCGGCCGCGCAGCGGGAGATGGTCGCGGCGACCTTCCTCAAGGCCTACAGGTGGCAATACATCGTTTCGGGCGTCATGCAGCCGCGCTTCCAGAAGGTCCTGTTCGGCACGATGAGTCCCGCCCAGATCGAGCGTGTGAATGGTGCGCTCGCGCCGCTGCTGTATGCCGCGCCGGCCGATGCTTCGCGCATGGCGGCGCTGGCCTGAGAGTTTGGCCCAATCGTCAGGACGACACGGCCATGACGAAGCGTCCATCGATGCGCCGGCTGCCGACTCGCTTGGCTCGCCGCGCGCTGCACGCCGTCCTGGCGATCGCGGCGACTGCGGCGCTCGCCAGTCCGCCGGGGCCGGCGCCGGCCGATGGATTGCCGGCCCTTTCCACAGCAATGGTCGCCGCCCGGGACAGCTCCGCGAACACCCCGTACGAAGGCGTGGTCGAGGCGCTGCGCCAGACCGTCGTCGCCGCGCAGGTGCCCGGCGCGGTGATCGCCATTCAGGTGCGCGCCGGCGACAAGGCGCGCGCCGGCGAGGTCCTGATGCGCATCGACGCGCGGGCGGCGGAGCAGACGGCCGCCGCCGGCGCGGCCCAGGCGCGCGCCGCACGGGCTGCGATGGACATGGCCACCCGCGACTTCGAGCGGCAGCAGCAGCTCTTCTCGCAGGGCTACATCAGCCACGCAGCGCTCGACCATGCGGATGCCCGCTTCAAGACTTCGCAGGCCGAAGCCGCAGCGCAACTCGCCAGCGCCGGGGCCGCCAGGATCCAGTCTGGGTTCTACGTCGTCAAGGCACCCTACGGCGGCGTGGTCGCCAGCGTGTCCGTCGTGCTGGGTGATATGGCCATGCCGGGACGGCCGCTGTTGACGCTGTACGACCCGTCGGCATTGCGCGTCACTGCCGCGATCCCGCAGACTGCTGCAGAAAGGTTGGGTGGGCCACTGGCGCCCCAAGCCGAGATCCCCGGCGCGGTAGCGGGCCTGATCAAGCCGGTCCAAGTCCAGTTGATGCCCACGGTCGATGCGGCCAGCCACACGCTGGAGTTGCGCATGGACCTGCCAGCCAATACGGATGCCGCACCCGGCATGTTCGCCCGCGCTTGGCTGCCCGGTGCTGGTTCGGGCGCGGCAGATGCACGACTCTTCGTGCCCTCGCAATCGCTGGTGCGCCGCCCGGAGTTCGCAGCCGTCTACGTGATCGGCAAGGACGGCAAGCCCCTGTTGCGTCAGGTGCGGCCCGGGCGCAGCGAAGGCAGCCAGATCGAGATCCTCAGCGGCGTGACGGCCGGTGAACGCGTGGCGCTCGATCCGCAGGCGGCCGCGCGGATTCGCTGAGGTCGATCATGACGAACGAAGCGCTTGGCCTGCCCGGCAGGATCGCCGCGTATTTCCAGGCGGCGCAGATCACGCCGCTGCTGGCGCTGGTCGTCCTGCTGCTGGGCATCACCGCCGTGCTGGTGACCCCGCGCGAGGAAGAGCCGCAGATCAGCGTGACGATGGCCAATGTGTTCGTCCCTTTTGCCGGGGCGTCGGTGCGTGACGTGGAACAGATGGTGGCGACGCCGGCCGAGCAGGTGCTCAGCCAGATCACGGGCGTCGAGCACGTCATGTCGGTCTCGAAGCCGGGCGTGGCAGCGCTGACGGTGCAGTTCAAGGTGGGCGTGCCGCGCACCGAGGCGCTGGTGCGGCTGTACGACGCGGTCAACGCCCATGCCGACTGGCTGCCGCGCGGCTTGGGCGTGGGCCAGCCGATGGTCAAGCCTGTGGGCATCGACGACATCCCCATCGTGGCCCTGAGCTTGTACTCGCGGGATCGGAGCATCGGGCCGCAGGAACTGGAGCGCGTGGCGCACAGCCTGGAGATCGACCTCCAGCGCGTACCCGGCACGCGCGAAGTGAGCACCCTGGGAGGGCCCGGCCGTGCGGCGCTGGTGGAGATCGATCCGCAGCGCATGGCCAGCGCCGGCGTCACCATCGTCGAACTGCGGCAGGCGCTGCAAGCGGCCAACATGGGCGCACCGGTGGGCGAGTTGCTGGGCGGCAACCGCGCCGTCGCGGTCGAGACCGGGCCCTGGCTGCACGATGCCCGCGAACTGGGCGAGCTGGTGATCGGCGTGCGCAATGGCAAGCCCGTCTACCTGCAGGAGGTGGCAACGGTGCGCGAGGGCGTCCCGCCCGCAAGGCACTACGTTTGGCACGGCACCGGCGGCGCCGAGGCGGCCGAATACCCGGCGGTGACCATCCAGATTTCCAAGAAGCCGGGCGAGAACGCCATCGACGTGGCCAAGGGCGTACTGCGGCGCGTCGATGATGTGCGCAACACCGTGATTCCCCACGGCGTGGAGGTGGTCCAGAGCCGCAACTACGGCGTCACGGCCAACGACAAGGCACACACGCTGATCAAGAAGCTGCTCTTCGCCACGGCCTGCGTGGTGGCCCTGGTGTTTCTCACGCTGGGGCCGCGCGAGGCGGCCATCGTCGGAGTCGCCGTGGTGCTGACGCTGGCAGGCACCTTGTTCGCTTCGTGGGCCTGGGGCTTCACGCTCAATCGCGTGTCCTTGTTCGCGCTGATCTTCTCCATTGGCATCCTGGTGGACGACGCCATCGTGGTGGTGGAGAACATCCACCGGCAACAACAAGCGCATCCGAAGCGGACGCTTTCGCAACTGATTCCCGCCGCGGTGGACGAGGTGGGCGGCCCGACGGTGCTGGCCACGCTCACCGTCATCGCGGCCTTGTTGCCGATGGCTTTTCTCACCGGCCTCACCGGGCCGTACATGAGCCCCATCCCGATCAACGCCAGCATGGGAATGTTGCTGTCGCTGGGCATCGCGTTCAGTGTCACGCCCTGGTTGTCGCGATTGTGGATGCGGCCTTCCGGGGTCCACGACCACCGGGGCGGCGGCAGGTTCGCGGCCTGGCTGGACCGCCTGTTCGAACGGGTATTGGCGCCGCTGCTCGACAAGGGTCGCGGGCAACGCAACCGGCGCCTGCTGGCGGCCGGCGTGGCGGTGCTCATCGCGGGCGCACTCGCCCTGCCGATGATGGGACTGGTCGTGCTGAAGATGCTGCCCTTCGACAACAAGTCGGAGTTCCAGGTCGTGGTCGACATGCCCGTGGGCACGCCGCTCGAGCAGACGGCGGGCGTGCTGCATGAACTCGGCGCGTTCCTGGCGCAGCAACCGGAGGTGAGCCACTACCAGGCCTATGCCGGCACGGCTTCGCCCATCAACTTCAACGGCCTGATGCGGCAGTACGACCTGCGCAGCGGCGGCGAGGTGGGCGACTTGCAGGTCACGCTGCTGGACAAGTCACAGCGCGCGCAGAAGAGCCACGCCATCGTCAAGCGGCTGCGGCCCGGCCTGCAGGCCATCGGCCGGCGCCTGGGTGCCAACGTGAAGCTGGTCGAAGTGCCGCCGGGGCCGCCGGTGCTGTCGCCCCTGGTCGCCGAGATCTACGGGCCGGATGCGGATGGCCGGCTGCAGGTCGCGCGGGCGGTGCGCGCCGTGCTGGAACACACGCCGGGCGTGGTCGACGTGGACGACAGCAGCGCCGCCGCCGCGCCGCGCAAGCTGCTGCTCATTGATCGTCGCAAGGCCGCGATGCTGGGCGTGTCGCAGGCCGCCATCGTGAGCACTTTGCGCGCCGGCCTGGCCGGGGAGGATGCGGCCTGGCTGCACGACGAAAGCAAGTACCCCGCACCGGCGCTGCTGCAACTGCCGGCCGAGCGCCACGGCGAACTCGATGCGCTGCTGCAGTTGCATGTGCGCGGCGGCATGGGGCAACTGGTGCCGATTGGCGAACTGGTCACCGTCACCGACACGCTTCGCGAACAGCCGGCTTATCACAAGGACTTGCTGCCGGTGAACTACGTCATCGGCGACGTGGCCGGCCGCGTGGACAGCCCGCTCTACGGCCTGTTCGCGGCCCGCGCCGGCATCGCTGCCCTCAAGCCTCCGGGCGGCGGTACGCTGGAGGAATACTTCATCCGGCCGCCGGGCGACCCCTACCGCGGCTACAGCCTGAAATGGGATGGCGAGTGGAAGATCACCGGGGAAACCTTCCGCGACATGGGCATCACCTACGCCTTCGGACTCGTCCTGATCTACCTGCTGGTGGTGGCGCATTTCCGTTCGTACCTGACGCCGCTGATCATCATGGCGCCGATTCCGCTGACGGTGGTCGGCGTCCTGCCCGGCCATGCGCTGCTGGGCGCGGAATACACCGCCACCAGCATGATCGGCATGATCGCCCTGGCGGGCATCATCGTGCGCAACTCGATCCTGCTGGTGGACTTCATCCAGCGCAAGCGCATCGAAGGCATGCCATTGAAGGAGGCGGTGATCCGCTCGGCCGCCACCCGTGCGCAACCGATCCTGTTGACCGCGGTGGCGGCGATGCTGGGGGCCTTGTTCATCCTGGACGACCCGATCTTCAACGGCCTGGCCATCTCGCTGATCTCCGGCATTTCCATCAGCACCTTGCTGACCCTGGTCGTCATCCCGGTGCTCTACTTCATGGCCGCCCGCCCTGCATCCGCCGCCAAGTAGCGGGAGGCACGCCGAATTCACGACGAAACGCGCGGCTGAACGCGGCGTCGGTTTCGTAGCCCACTTCCTCGGCAATGCGGGCCACGCTCAGCGAGCTGCGCCGCAGGTGGTTCGTGGCCAGTGCCATGCGCCAGCGGCCGAGGTACTGCATGGGCGACTGGCCCACGAAATGGGTGAAGCGTTCGGCCAGCACAGAACGCGACGCGCCCACCTCGCGGGCGAGGGAGTCCACCGTCCACGCGTGCGCGGGCTTCTCGTGCATCAGTGCCAGGCATTTGCCGACGACCCGGTCGCGCAGGCCGGCGAGCCAGCCGGTGTGCTCGGGCGAGAGCTGCGCCACATACAGGCGCAAGGCTTCCACCACCATCACCTCGGACAGCTTGGCCAGCAGGCCCTCGGTGCCGGGCCGGGGTGCGCTCGCTTCTTCCACGGCGTGCTGCACCGAGGCCTGCAGCCAGCGCCCCTGGTCCAGGCCGAGCAGGCTCACCGTGACCACGCGCGACAGCGCCGCCAGCACCGTGTGGAACAGGCGCGGATCGCACACCATGTAGCCGCAGATGAAGCGCGTCGATTCGCCGCCGCCGCCAAAGTGCAGCACCTTGGGGCGCTCGCGCAGGACGGCCTGAGCGTCCATCGGCAACGGCTGAACGTCGGTGGACGACGCCATCGTGTGCGCGTCGCCATGAGGAAAAACGACGATGTCGCCCGCATGGAGGCGCACCGGCGCCATGTCTTCCATCGTGACCAGGCAGGAGCCGTCGACCATGTAGTGGTAGAGCAGCACGCGCTCCTCGCCCACGCCCAAGGTTTGCGCGAGCGACGTCGCGGCAGGCGACTGGACGCACCAAGGCGCGGTGAAGTGCGCGTTGAAGAAGATCGCGCCGTTGAGCTGCACGACCTTCAGGATTTCGGACAAGGCATCCATTCCGCCGATTGGAGCGGAATGGCCTGACGGTGGCAATGCGCGCCCCTTTTTAAGGGCACGCATTCAACCGGCGGGCAGGCGCCTTTTTTCAGCCCCGCCGCGCCGCCTCGAGCGCCGCGATGTCGATCTTCTTCATGGTCATCATCGCGTCGAACACGCGCTTGGCCATCGCGCGATCGGGGTCGGCCATTGCTTCGATGAGCACGCGCGGCGTGATCTGCCATGACACGCCCCAGCGGTCCTTGCACCAGCCGCACGCGCTTTCCTGGCCGCCATTGCTGACGATCGCGTTCCACAGGCGATCGGTTTCGGCCTGGTCGTCGGTCGCGATCTGGAAAGAGAAGGCCTCGTCCTGCTTGAACGCCGGGCCACCGTTCAGCCCGATGCAGGGGATGCCGGCGACGGTGAACTCGACCGTCAGCACATCGCCCTGCTTGCCACTGGGAAAGTCGCCCGGTGCGCGCATCACGGCGCCGACGGAGCTGTCGGGGAATGTCCTGGCATAGAAGTTGGCGGCGTCAACGGCGCCGCTCTCGTACCACAGGCAAATGGTGTTCTTACTGGTCATTCATGTCTCCTGAACAGTTGACAGGCTGTTGGCGCGCCGCATGCGCCGTCGTCCAAACCGCAATCGTCGCCATCACGGCAAGCCGCATTGTCGGACGGGACCGATGCCCTCGTCAGCCTGCGCCGACGCCACGCGCTCACGGTGGGCGCTTCATGCGATGCAGGCCTTTTCGACGTCTTTACATTGCAGCACGCGCGCTGCACGTCCGCGATACAAGCAAGGCCGACACTGAACTCGTCATCCCAACAAGGAGTTCAGAATGACCATCCGTTCCAAGACCATCGCCGTGATCGCCGCGACCCTCGCATTGTCCAGCGTGGGCAGTGCATTTGCACAGGATCGCAACCACGGCCCGGACCGCGATGGACGCGACGGCCGGTACGAGCAGCACGACCAGCGCCCCGACGGCCGCCAGGACAACTGGCGCGGGAACGACCATCGCAACGACTACCGCGGCGACTACCGCGGCGACTACCGCAACGACTACCGGGATGGTCGCCACTATGACCGCCGCGGCTTCTCGCAACCCCACGCCGAATGGCATCGTGGTGGCCGCGTGCCGAACGAATACCGCGGCCGCGGCTATGTGGTCAACGACTACCGCGCCTACCACCTGAATGCGCCGCCGCGCGGCTACCAGTGGGTCGGTGTGGGCAGCGAATTCGCCCTGGCCGCGATCGCCACGGGGCTCATCGCCCAGATCGTCATCGGGCAGTAAATGAGACAGGGGCGCGCATGCCGTCCCCTGCGCAAGGTCAAGCAGCCGCGGGCACCGGCGCGTCTTCGCGCAGCAAGCCCTTGCGCTTCAAGTCGCGCCACAAGTCCGCCGGCACCGGCTGGCTGAACCACCGCAGGTTCTGCTCCAGTTGTTCGACGTTGCGCGTACCGGCAATGAAGGACGGTATGGCCGGGTGCGCCACCACGAACTGCAAGGCGACCGCCGGCAATGGCACCTCGTACTGCGTGCAGACCGCTTCGATGGCAGCCACGCGCTGCATGACATCCACCGGCGCCGGCGCGTAGTTGTACTTGGCGCCCGGCCTGGCACCCGTGGCCAGGATGCCGGAATTGAAGCCGCCCCCGACGACCACGGCAGCGCCGCGCTTCTCGCACAGGGGCAGGAATTCGTCGAGCGCTTCCTGCTCGAGCAAGGTGTAGCGGCCCGCCAGCAGGAAGCAGTCGAAGTCGCGCTGCCGCAGCGCCTCATGGCACACCTCCCACTCGTTGACGCCCACGCCGATGGCCTTGACCACGCCTTCGGAGCGCAGCTTTTCCAGCGCCTTCCAGCAGCCGTCCATCGCCTGCTTGAACACGGCCGGCTGTTCGGTGCCCCGGCTGAAGACGTCGATGTCGTGGATGAAGCAGATGTCCATTCGCTCCAGGCCCAGGCGCTGCAGCGAGTCTTCGAACGAACGCATCGTGCCGTCGTAGCTGTAGTCGAAGTGCATGGTGAACGGCGCCGCGTCCACCCAGGGCGCGAACCGGATGTCCGCTCGGCGCGCCGGCTTGAGCACGCGCCCGACCTTGGACGACAGCACGTAGTCGTCGCGGTTCTTCCATCGCAGGCTGTGGCCGGTGCGCAGTTCAGAGAGCCCGTGGCCATACATGGGGGCCGTGTCGAAGTAGCGGACGCCCGCGTCCCAGGCCGACCGGAACATGGCGTCCGAGTCGGCGTCCGGCACCGCGCGAAAGATGTTTCCGACCGGCGCCGTGCCGAAGCCGAAGGCCGTAACGTCCAGTTCGACGCGGCCGAGCTTGCGTTTGTGCGAGGGGTTCAAGTCAATGCCTCCTGTAGTTGTTGTGAAGGACGTGCCACGCTGCGTGCGCGAATCAGCGCGGCCGCCTTTTCTCCGATCATTATCGAGGGCGCGTTGGTGTTGGAGCTGACCAGCCGCGGCATCACCGAGCTGTCGCAGATGCGCAGGCCATCGATGCCGCGCACGCGCAATTGCGGATCGACCACCGACGCAGCGTCGCCGCCCATGCGGCAGGTGCCGACGGGGTGGTACGAGGTGCGGCCGTATTGCCGCGCGTAGGTCTCCAGGTCCGCGGTCGTCGCCACGCGATCGCCGGGAAAGTGCTCCTTGCGGATGTACTTCGCCAGCGCCGATTGCCGGAAGATCTCGCGGCTGATGCGAACGCCTTCCACCGACGTCTTCACGTCGCGCTCGTCGCCCAGGAAGTTCGGATCGACGATGGGCATGGCGCGCGGATCCGCACTGCCGAGCGTCACCGAGCCACGCGCGTGCGGTCGCACCGCGTAGGAGTTCAGCGTCACGCCCGAGCCGGATTCGATCTTCGGCACGCCGGCTTCCACGCCCGCGCCGACAAGGAAGTGGAATTGCAGGTCCGGCGTCGGCTCGCTTTTATTGGCGTACCAGAACGCGCCGCCCTCCACGATGTTGGAAGCCACCGGCCCCTTCCTGAACAGCGCGTATTGCAGGCCGGCCCACGCCATCCAGTGCGGCTTGGCGTACTTGTCGAAGCTGTGCGGGCCGTTGAGCTCGTAGACGATGTCGATGCCGAAATGGTCGTGCAGGTTCTGCCCCACCTCCGGCCGGTCGGCCACCACCTCGATGCCGAGCGAGCTCAGCTGATCGGCCGGGCCGATGCCCGACAGCAGCATCAGCTTGGGCGAGCCGATGGCGCCGGCCGTGACCAGCACTTCGCGTGCCGCCCGCACGATGGTCGGCTGGCCCGCCTCGATCACTTCCACACCCACCGCGCGATGCTTCTCGATGACGATGCGGTTGATCAACGCGCCGGTTCGCACCGTGAGGTTGCGCCGGCCCGCCGCAGGCCGCAAATAGCCCACCGCCGCCGAGCAGCGCCTGCCGCCGCGCGTGGTCGTCTGGTAGGCGCCGGTGCCCGCCTGCGTGGCGCCGTTGAAGTCGGGGTTGTGGGGCATGCCCATCTGCTGGCAGGCCTGCACGAAAGCCTGCGTCATGCGATGCGGCGCGCCGCTGGAAACGCCCAACGGGCCGCCCACGCCATGCAAGGGCCCCGACAGCCTGTCGTTGTCTTCCGAGCGCAGGAAGAGCGGCAGCAGGTCCTTGAACGACCAGCCGTTGCAGCCGAATTCGCCGGCCCAGGCGTCGTAGTCCTGCGCGCAGCCGCGCGTGAACACTTCCGCGTTGATCGACCCGCCGCCGCCCAGCACGCGTCCCTGCGCATAGGGAATCTCGCGGTTCATCGCATGCTTTTGCGGCGCGGTCTTCAGGCCCCAGGTCATCGGGCCCGCCGTCATCTTGTAGAAGCCCACGGGCATGTGGATCCAGGGGCTGGTGTCGCGCGGGCCCGCTTCGAGCAGCAGGACCTGGACGTCCGCATCCTCCGACAGCCGTGCCGCCAGCGCGCAGCCTGCGGAACCACCACCAACCACGATGTAGTCATATGCCATTGCCGTTGCTCCTACGACGCAATCCAGTGAACGCGCGGCTGCAGGTTGATGTGCGCCGTCTTGACCTCGGTGTATTCCTCGATGCCCGCAAGCCCCGCGTCGCGGCCCAGGCCCGACTGTTTCATGCCGCCCATGGGCGCTTCGGGTCCATTGTCCAACGTGGTGTTGATCCACACACGGCCGGCTTTCACCTCGCGCATGGTGCGCAGCGCCAGGTTGACGTCCTGCGTCCAGATGGAGGCGGACAGGCCGAACTCGGTGTCGTTGGCGATGCGGATGGCTTCTTCCGGCGTGTCGAAGGGAAGCACCGCCAGCACCGGCCCGAAGATCTCTTCGCGCAGCAGCGGCATGTCGGGCCGCACGTCCGTGAGCAGTGTGGGCTGCACGAAGAAGCCGTTGTCCGATCCGGTGCGGCCACCGCCTTGCACCAGCGTTGCGCCGAGCGCCACACCGCCGTCGATGTACGAGAGCACCTTGCGCATGTGCGCCTCGTCGAACAGCGCGCCCACCTGCGTGGCGGGGTCGAGCGGATCGCCGACCACGACGCGGCGCAGCTTGGCCGCGACGCGCTGCGTGAAGTCTTCCGCCACCGAGCGATGCACCACCAGCCGGCTCGCACCCACGCAGCACTGGCCCGCGTTGAAGGACATCGCGAAGGCCACGCCATCGGCGGCGTCGTCCAGGTTGGCGTCGGCAAACACGATGTGCGGGTTCTTGCCGCCCAGCTCCAGCCCGAGCTTCTTGATGGTGCCCACGGATGCCTGGATGGCCTTGCGGCCGGTCGCCGTCGAGCCGGTGACGGAGACCATGTCGACTTGATCGCTGTCGAGGATGGCCTGTCCGACCGCGGCGCCGTGGCCGCTCACCAGGTTCACCACGCCATCGGGCAGCCCGGCCAACTGCAGCAGTTCACCCAGGCGCAGCGTGGTGCCGCTGGTGGCCTCGGAGGGCTTCACGACCGCGGTGCAGCCGGCCGCCAGCAGAAAGGGCAGGCGCTCGGCCAAGATGAAGAAGGGAAAGTTCCAGGGCGTGATGACGCCGATCACGCCGAGCGGCTCGCGCAGGACCAGCGCCATCAGCCGGTCGCCGAGGTTGTTGAGCGTCTCGCCCGCCAGGGTGCGCGAGGCGCCCGCGGCAAAGCGCCAGACGTCCGCCGCGGCGCGGATCTCGCCGGTGGCCTGGGTGATCGGCTTGCCGGTTTCCAGGCACTCGATGAGGCCCAGTTCGTCGGCGTTCGTCTCGATCAGGTCGGCCACCGCGAACAGCACCTTGGCGCGGTCTGCGGCGCGCATGCGCGGCCACGGGCCGCTGTCGAAAGCGTTGCGCGCGGCGCGGATCGCGTCTTGCGCGTCCTGCGCGTTGCCCGCGGGCCATCGGGCCACGGGCGTGCCGTGGCCGGGGCTGTTGCGGGTGATGAACTGTCCACCGCACCCGTCGGTCCAGCGAGCGTCGATGAACATCTGGAAGCGCCGGGGCGTGGCTGGCAGCGTGTGCTTGTGCATGTTGTTGTCTCCTCCTGCGGGTCAAAAAATGGCGGTGGTTTTCGCCTTGAAGGCGGCGATGCCGATGGCCGCGTCGGCGCTGGCCTTCACCGCGTGACCGGCCTCGGCGTAGAACCCGCCGTCGGCGGCGGCGGGGTCGTTGCCGCGCACGATGGCGGCCTTCGCCCAGCGGGCCGCGACGGGCGAGACGCGCGTCAGCGTGGCGACGAACTCCGTGAGTCCCGCCTCGAAAACCCGCGCGGGCCACACGGCATTCAGCGCGCCCCACTGCAGGCCGGTGGCGGCATCGAGCTGGCGGCAGGTCAGCACGGCTTCGAGCGCGCGGCCGCGGCCGACGATTCGCTCCAGCCGATTGCCGCCTTCCCAGCCGGGCATCGCACCGATGGCGACTTCGGGGAAGTGCAGGCGCGCCGCGTCGGAGGCGACGCGCAGGTCAGCGGCCAGTGCCAGCTCGAAGCCGCCGCCAAAGCACAGGCCTTCCACCGCTGCGACGGTGGGGCAGCGCAGTTGCTCCAGTCGCGCGAAGACGCGGTTGCCGTAGCGGATCCATTCCTCGGCAAACTGCGACGGCGTCATCGGCGCCCACTGCGCGATGTCCGCACCCGAGGAGAACACGCCACCCGGCTGGCCGCGCAGCACCACGGCGCGCACGGTGGTGTCCTGTTCGACCTGCTTCAGGTGCTGATCGAGCTGCGCCAGCATGGCCAGGTCCAGCGCATTGGCCTTGCCGGGGTTCGACAGCTGAAGGGTCAGCACCGCGCCTTCGCGCGAGGAGAGTATCTCGCCCATGGCGATGGCTCCTTCAGGCCTGCACGCCGTAGGGCGCGAGGAACTGGCGCATCCGCGACGCAGCCAACTCGGGGTCGCGCAGCAACCCGGCCTGGTCGGCCATGCGGAAGATGTCGACGAAGTAGGGCAGCGGGCGCATCGACTGGTGGCCGGCGAGCATCACCATGTGCGACTGGTGCCCGTTCAGGTACGCCAGGAACACCACGCCCGTCTTGTAGAACTGCGTCGGCGCGCCGAAGATGCGGCGCGACAGCGGCACCGTGGGTTCGAGGATGTCGAGAAAGCGCTGCTTGTCGCCTTGCGCCAGTGCAACGAGCGCGTGCGACGCGGCGGGCGCGATCGCGTCGAAGATGCCGAGCAGGGCGTGCGAGTAGCCCACTTCGTCGCCGGCAATGAGTTCGGGGTAGTTGAAGTCGTCGCCGGTGTACATCTTCACGCTGGCCGGCAGCATGCGGCGCATGTCGATCTCGCGTTGCTTGTCGAGCAGCGAGATCTTGATGCCGTCCACTTTGGCGGTGGATTCCGCGATCACCTGCAGCGCGACGTCGCGTGCGGCGCCGAGATCGTCGGTGCCCCAGTAGCCGGCGAGCGAAGGGTCGAACATGGCGCCGAGCCAGTGCAGCACCACGGGCTGGTCCGTTTGGGCGAGCACGCGGCGGTACACGCGCAGGTAGTCCTCGGGCGTTTTGGCGACGCGTGCCAGCGCGCGGCTGGCCATCAGGATCAGGCGGCCGCCGGCTTGCTGGATGGCGTCCATCTGCTCGAGGTAGGCGCCGATCACGTCGTCGATCGTGCGCACGCTGGCCAGGTCGAGGTGGTCGGTGCCGCAGCCGCTGTAGATGGGCACGTCGGTGCCGCGCAAGGCCCTGTGCGTCTCGCCGATGAGCTTGAGCGAGTCGGCCCATGACAGGCCCATGCCGCGCTGCGCCGTGTCCATGGCCTCGGCAATGCCCAGGCCGAGACTCGCGAGGTAGTGGCGATAGGTCAGCGTGGCGTCCCAGTCGATGGCGCCTCCGCTCGAGGGCGCGGCATCGGCGAAGGGGTCGGCCACCACGTGCGCCGCGGAGAACACCACGCGGTTGAAGGGGCAGGCGGGTGCTTGCGGTGCCCACGGCGTGCCTTGCAACTTGTAGGGCGTGAGGCGGCCATCGTCGCCGGGAAGCTTCAGTTCGTTCATGTCGCTATTCCTCCTGATGTGTCAGAAGCGCTGCAGCAGCAGGCCGCCATCCACGCGAACCTCCTGCGCCACGGTGTAGGGCAGCAGACCGGCGGCCATCGTGCGGATCACGCGGGCCACGTCTTCGGGCATGCCCCAGCGCGGGTCGACCGTCATGCCCTTGGCGATGAGGCCGTCGTACTTGTCCTTCGAAGGCGCGGTCATCTCGGTGAGGATGAGGCCCGGTTGCACTTCGAAGACGCCGATGCCCAGCGGCGCCAGGCGCATGGCGAACAGGCGCGACGCCATGTGCAGCGAGATCTTCGACATGCAGTACTCGCCGCGTTCCACCGTCGCGGCCGCCGCGTTGGACGACGTGACGAAGATCATGCTGCGGGGAATGTCGCTGTCGCGTGGCTGCTGCACCATGTGCCGCGCCACCGCCTGCGACAGGAAGAAGGTGCCGCGCGTGTTGGTGTCGAAGCAGCGGTCATAGCTTTCTTCGCTCACCTCGAGCAGGTCGCCGCGCTGCAGCACCGAGACGCCGGCGTTGTTGACCAGGCAATGGATCTGGCCAAACCCGGCGACCACCGCATCGACGAAGGGTTGGTGGCCGGCGCGGTCTGCGATGTCCATGTCCCAGGTCTCGCAGCGCCGGCCGGTGGAGACGATGTCTGACTTGAGTTGCGCGAGCTTGTCGGCGTCCTTCCATGCGAGTGCCGCGATGTCGAAGCCCTCTGCTGCGAGTGCCAGTGCGGTGGCGCGTCCGATGCCGCGCGAGGCGCCGGTGACGATGGCTGTCTTGTTCATGGTGTCAGGCCTTCAAGAGGTTGCGCGCGATGATCACGCGCTGGATCTGGTTGGTGCCTTCGTAGATCTGGGTGATCTTGGCGTCGCGGTACAGGCGCTCGACCTCGTAGCCGCGGATGAAGCCGCTGCCGCCGAAGATCTGGATGGCGTTGGAGCTGTGCGTCACGGCGGCGTCGCCGGCGAAGCACTTGGCCATTGACGAAGCGGCCGTGGCGTCTTCACCGGCGTCGATCTTCGAGGCGGCCGAGCGCACCAGCAGGCGCGCCGCCTCGGTGTCCTTGGCCATGTCGGCCAGCATGAACTGGATGCCCTGGAATTCGGAGATGGGCGAGCCGAACTGCTTGCGCATCTTCGCCTGCTCGACCGACGCATCGAGCCCTGCCTGCAGGATGCCGACGGCCAGCGACGCGATGCCCACGCGGCCTTTTTCCAGCACGCTCATCATCATGTGAAAGCCCCGGCCCTCGGTGCCGAGCAGCGCATCCGCCGGCAGCACCACGTCGTTGAACGCCAGTTCGCCAACCTGCGATGAGCGCTGCCCCAGCTTGTGCTCCTTCGGGCCGCGCGAGACGCCGGGCAATGCGCAATCGACGATGAAGATGCTCATGCCGCGCTTGCCCGCCGCCGGATCGGTGCGCGCCAGCACGAAGGCCACATCGGCCACGGGCGCGTTGTGGATCCACAGCTTGGCGCCGTTGAGCACCCAGCCGTCGCCCTTGCGCACCGCAGTCGTCTTGACGCCGGAGACGTCCGAGCCGGCGCCCGCTTCGGTGATGCAGTAGGCGCCGCGCTTGTGCGCGCGGATGAGCGGGGCGATCCACTGGTCCTTCTGCGCGTCGGTGCCGTGCTTGCACAGCAGCGTGGTGAGCAACTCGACCAGGCCGCACTGGTCGGCGATGGAGGCGTAGCCGCGGCTCAGTTCTTCCATCACGATGCTGTAGGCCAGGCAATCGAGGCCGGCGCCACCCCAGGTGTCGGGCACCGTGATGCCGAAGAGGCCGCTCTCGCCCATGGCGGTGTAGATGTCGCCGGCAAAGGCTTCCTCGCGGTCCAGGCGCTCCGCTTGCGGGCGGATGACCTCGTTCGCAAAGCGCTTCGCCATGTCGGCGACCTGGGTGTGTTCCATCGTCAATTTCATGTCTGTCTCCTTCGAAGTTAGGGTCAAACCCGTATGTATGTAACTGGTTAGTTATTAGAATGATGGCAGACGTTTTGCATTTCGGCAAGCGCAATCACAAGGAAGTTGCAATGAAAAAAGTACGAATCGTTGACGCGGACCAGATGGCGAGCGAAGTGTTCGATGGCGCGACCGTGGTGCTCAGCGGCTCCGGCGGTGGCTTGCAGGAGGCCGACCACATCGCGCAGGCGATCGAGAAGCGCTTTCTCGCGACGGGCCATCCGCGCGACCTCACGCTGATCCATGGCCTGGGCATCGGCGACGGCGTGGTCTCGGGCATCACGCGCTTTGCGCACAAGGGCATGGTCAAGCGCGTGATCGGCGGGCACTGGACCTGGTCGAAGGCGATGCAAGACCTTGCGCGCGACAACGAGATCGAGGCGTACACGCTGCCGGCCGGCCCGATCCAGACGCTGCTGCGTGAAACGGGTGCGGGGCGACACGGCCTGGTGACGCACATCGGCCTGCACACCTTTGCCGATCCGCGACATGGTGGCGGCCGCTGCAATGCAAAGGCCACTGAAGACCTGGTCGAGTTGATTCATCTCGGCGGCAAGGAATTGCTTTGGTACAAGCCCATCCAGATCGACTTCGCGTTGATCCGCGGCACCGCCTGCGATCCGCAGGGCAATCTCACCTCGCGCGAAGAACCCTCGGAGATGGACGCGTTTGCCGCAGCGATGGCCGCGCACAACTGCGGCGGCAAGGTGCTGGCGCAAGTGCGCGATGTGCTGGACGAATCCATCGCCCCGGCGCGCGACGTCAGCGTGCCGGGCGTGCTGGTGGACATGGTCTGCGAGTTCGCCGCGCAAACGCAGACCACGGGGGCAGCCTACGACCTCAGCATGAGTGGCCTGTTGCGCGCGCCCGCCGATCGCGCGGCCATGCCTTTGCCCGAAGGCGTGCGCTACCTCATCGCACGGCGCGCGGCCCGGGAATTGCGCGCCGATGCCTGCGTCAACTTCGGCTTCGGCCTGCCGGATGGCGTGCCCGCGGTTGCGCGTGCCGAAGGGCTGGAGATCGGCTGGACCACCATCGAGCAGGGCCCGCACAACGGCGAACTGCTCGGTGGTCACCTGTTCGGCGCCACGCGCTACCCGAGCGCCATCGTCAAGTCCACCGAGCAGTTCGATTTCTTCAGCGGCGGCGGCGTCGACATCGCCTTTCTCGGCATGGGTGAACTCGACGCGCAGGGCAACGTCAACGTCTCATGGCTGGGCGACAGCATCGTGGGGCCGGGCGGCTTCGTGGACATCACGCAGCGCGCGAAGAAGGTCGTCTTTTGCGGCACCTTCGAGGCCAAGGGGCTGGTGGTGGAGCACGAAGGTGAGGAGGTGCGGATCCGTCGCTACGGCGAAGTTTCAAAGCTCGTGCCGAAGGTGCGGCATATCACCTTCAGCGGTCTGCGTGCGCGCGCGGAGGGGCAGGATGTGCTGTACGTCACCGAGCGCGCCGTGTTCCGGCTGACGCCCAACGGACTGCGCCTGATCGAAGTGCCGCCGGGAGTGGACATCCAGGCCGACGTGCTGGACCGCATGCCCTTCGAGGTCGAAGTGGATGAGTCGCTGGTTTCTGCGGCCGTCTCCAACTGAGCCGGCAAGCATTGCAAGCGCAAAAGCTCAGGACGGGACGGCGGCGCGCTGCGTGCTGACCCAGCCGCGCGGCAGGGCGCGCAGCACGGCTTGCGCGTCCAGCGAGCCGATCGACACGCGCGTGTCGGTGGGAATGCGCCCTTGCGCCAGCAGCGCCTCGTAGCGCAGCGCACTCACCCGCAGGAAGGATGCAAAGTTGCCAACGTCGCCGCGGGCGGTGACCAGTTCGTCATACAGCTTTTCGATGAGCTGCACCACGCCCATGTCGTCGCGTTGCGCAATTTCTTCCAGCACCTGCCAGAAGAGGTTTTCGAGCCGGATGCTGGTGACCACGCCGTGCAGCCGCACCGAGCGTGTGCGGCTGTCGTAGCTTTGCGGGTCGGCGCTGATGAAGACTTCGCACATGCGTGCTCTCCTCGGTTGGCGGGCAGATGCAGCCATTGTGAGGCCGCACCCGTTCACCCGCCAGTGTTGGGGAGACTCTTGATCAACGCCGCGGACCTCACGGTGGACATGATCAGAGCCTTCTTGGGGAGACTCTGAATCGAGCCGGCTCAGATCTCGATGCGCGTGCCCAGCACCTTGAGGAACTGGCCAATCCACGCCGGATGCGCAGGCCACGCCGGCGCCGTCACCAGGTTTCGGTCGGTCACTGCGGCGTCGATGGCGATGCCCATGTATTCCGCACCGGCCAGCTCCACCTCCACCTGGCAGGCGGGGTAGGCCGACAGCTTGCGGCCCTTGATGAGGCCGGTGGCTGCCAACAGTTGCGCGCCATGGCACACGGCGGCCAGCGGCTTGTCGGCTTTGAGGAAGTGGCTCGCAATCTCGATCACGCGTGCGTTCATGCGCAGGTATTCGGGGGCACGGCCGCCGGGGATGACCAGCGCGTCGTAGGCCTCGGGCTTCACGTCGGCAAAGTTGAAGTTCAGCGTGAAGCGGTGACCGGGCTTTTCGCTGTAGGTCTGGGCGCCCTCGAAGTCGTGGATGGCGGTGTGGATCCAGTCGCCGGCCTTTTTGTCGGGTGCGACCGCATGCACGGTGTGGCCCACCGCCAGCAGCGCCTGGAAGGGCACCATGGTTTCGTAGTCTTCGGCGTAGTCGCCGCACAGCATCAGGATCTTGCTCAAGGTCGTCTCCGTAAAAAGTGGCTGCAATTCGCGAAGCGAAAGTGCTTCACGCGTGGCAGCCCCATTTTTCAGAAGTACGACCGGCCGGTGGTAGCAGTCCGTTGTGATGTGCCGCTTTTCAGGCGCGAAGGGCCGCCCGCGCGCCGGATTTCCGGGGTTTCATCCCGGAAAAAATCGGTCCGTCCACCGAGCTGGGCACCGCGAGCGGCATGTAGGCAATCGCTTCAGCCTCTTTCGGGTCGAGCCCGAAGCCCACCAGCACGCTTCGCAGGATGTGCTCCGGGTGGTGGCTTTGCGTCGGCTCGGTCAGCATCGTCTCGATGCCGTAGAAGATGGAGCCGAGCACGATGTCGCGTGCCACAGTCACGCTGTCGACCTGGATGCGCTTGGCCTTTCGCGCGGCTTCCAGGTCGCGCGAGAGGTACTCGTCGATGAGTTGTCCGCGCGTGGCAATGCGGGTGCCCACGCGCGTGATGAAGCCGCCCCACAGCGGGTAGCGCAGCGCCATCTGCATGTACATGCGCGTGCCGGCCGCAACGCGGGCGATCGGGTCGTCGAGCTTGAGCACGATGGGGTCGACGATTTGCAGCACCTCGTCGCTCATGGCGGCAGCCAGCGCAAGCATCAACTCGTTGGTGGTGCGGAAGTGGTTGTAGAAGGTGCCGCGCGACACGCCCGCCGCGGCAATGAAGTCGTCGATCACCGCCACGTCCGGACCTTTGTCGGCGAACACGGTCAACGCGCTTTCGAGCAGCTTGAGCTTCGTCTTCTCGCGCCGCTGCGCGCCCACCCGCACGCGGTGGTCTTCAAGTGGTGCTTCGACTTGTTTCGTTGCCATCGGGCCAGAGGGTACACGACGAATTCGGGAAGAAAAACACGCCGTCGGTGAATAGGGAATTCCCTATGACTTTGCCCGATTTGTCATCTTGACGAAAACGTCAGTTCGACTACATTTCGTTTTAGACAAATCGTCTAATTCAACGAAGGACCTCCCAATGAAGCTGCTACGCCATGGCCCCGTCGGGGCAGAGAAGCCCGGTGCACTGGACGCCAACGGAAAGGTCCGCGACCTTGCGCTGCTGGTCGATGATTTCACGCCTGAATGGATGCAGCCCGCCAAGCTGCACGCGCTGTCGGCCATCGACCTCTCGAAGATGCCGCTGGTGCCCGAAGGCACCCGGCTGGGCACGCCGGTCACGGGCGTTCGCCAGTTCGTCGCCATTGGCCTGAACTACCGCAAGCACGCCGAAGAGTCCGGCCTCGAGATTCCGAAGGAGCCGGTCGTGTTCACTAAGGCGCTCACCTCGCTGGCCGGCCCGAACGACGACGTCGAACTGCCCGCAGGCTCGGAAGCCGGTGACTGGGAAATCGAACTGGGCTTCGTCATCGGCACGCAGTGCAAGAAGGTGTCGGTGGCCGATGCGCTCAAGCACGTCGCCGGCTATTGCCTGGCCAACGACGTGTCCGAGCGCGACTGGCAGATCAAGCGCAACGGCCAATGGGGTAAGGGCAAGAGCTTCGACGGCTTCGGCCCGATCGGCCCGTGGCTCGTGACGACCGACGAACTGCCCGACCCGCAGAACATTCCGCTCGAACTCGCCGTCAACGGCAAGCTCATGCAGCAGAGCAACACGGCCGACATGATCTTTCCGGTGGCCGAAGTCGTGTCCTACCTCAGCCAGTTCATGACGCTGCTGCCCGGTGACGTGGTCATCACCGGCACCCCGCAAGGCGTCGGACTGGGCATGAAGCCGATGCCGCAGTTCCTGCGCCGCGGCGACGTCATGACCCTGAGCGCCGGCCCGCTGGGCACGCAGCGCCAGCAGGTCGTCTGACCCCGCCCGCACCCCGACCGACCCATCGCCAAGGACAACGCTGCGAACTCGCAGCGCGGGCGCAGCTTTGCCCCGAACCAACGGACTTCAAGGAGACAACGATGAACGCAACAGCAACAGCATCTTCAGAAACAGCCCGGCAGGCGAACTTCCTGGCCGTGCATTCGGTGGATGAATTCGTCTTCAGCGTGCCCGCGCTGGAAGAGGCCAGACACTTTTACACGAGCTTCGGGCTGGACGTTCGCGATGAAGGCGATGCGCTGGCGCTCTACACGCACAGCCATCCGCACCGCTGGGCGCGCGTTGTTCAACGCGAGGGCGAAAAGCGCTTGCTGTGGATCAGCCTCGGCATTCATGCCGCGGACGAAGCGCGATTCGAACGCCATCTGGCAGAGCGCGAAATCGCACGCATCGCACCACCAGAAGGCGCGGACGCGAGCGGCATCTGGATCGAAGGGCCCGACTCGCTGCCCTTGCAGTTGCGCGTGGCGGACAAGTCCTCGCCTTCGCAGCCCGCGCCGCGCGAGTTTCCGCCGGAAAACGCCAACACCGGCCGTTCGCCGAGCCGCAGCCAGGCGCAGCCGACACGCCCGCTCTACCTCTCGCACATCCTGCTGTTCAGCGCCGATGTCGATGCGGCTCGCGCGTTCCACGAAGACGTGCTGGGCCTGCGCCTCTCGGACAAGTCCGGCTCCGTCATCGCCTTCCTGCACACGCCGCACGGCAGCGACCACCACCTGATCGCGCTGGCCAAGTCCAATGGCGGCGGGCTGCACCACAGCAGCTGGTGCGTGCCGTCTTTCGACGCGGTCGGGCAGGGCACGCAGCAGATGGCGCAAGCGGGCTACGCGCAAGGCTGGGGCGTGGGCCGGCACGTGCTGGGTTCCAACTATTTCCGCTATGTGCGCGATCCGTGGGGCAGCTATGCGGAGTACTCCTTCGACATCGACTACGTCGAGGCCGGCAACACCTGGCCTGCGGCCGACCACCCCGGCGAAGACTCGCTCTACGTCTGGGGCCCATCGCTTCCCGGGGATTTCATCGTCAACCACGAAACAGTTGCCCGCTGAGCGGCGCAGCACCAGGAGATCAGCCATGACCAGCAGCGCAATTCCCTTCTACGACGTCGTCCAGATCGGCTACGGCCCGGTCAGCGAAATCATGGCCCTGTCGCTCGCCCGGCAAGGTCACAAGGTCGCCATCTTCGAACGCTGGCGCGAGCGCTATGCGTTGCCGCGCGCCGTGTGCATCGACCACGAGCTGTACCGCGTGCTGTCGGCCCTCGGCATGAGCCGCACGCTCCCGGCCGTGAGCCACGCCGGCCCGCACTACAAGTGGTTCAACGCCGAGTGGAAGGAACTGCTCTCCATCGACTGGGAGTCCGAGTCGATCTCCGGAGGCCCCGAAGTCAACTTCGTTCACCAGCCAACGCTGGAGAAAATGTTCGAGGAAGTCGTGCAAGCCCGCCCCGAAGTGACGCTGAACCTCGGCTGGGAAGCCATCGAGGCCACGCAAACCGCGGACTACGCGCAACTCGTGGTGCGCGACACGGAATCGGGCGAGACGCGCACCGTTCGCTGCAAATACCTGATCGGTGCCGACGGCGCCAACAGCCTCGTGCGCCAAGCCATCGGATCGACGCAGGAAGACCGCGGCTTCGAAGCCGACTGGCTGGTGATCGACGTGCTGCCCAACGAAGGCGTGACGCTCGACATTCCGCCGGCCGCGCAGTACTGCAACCCGATCCGCCCCACCACCATCGTCCCCGCCGGCGTCAAGGACGGCCGCTACTTCCGCCGTTGGGAGTTCATGCGCCTGCCGCATGAAACGCGCGAAGAGTTGGAACACGAGAGCGTCGCATGGGATCTGCTGGCGCCGTGGGTCCAGCGCGACCAGGCGACCATCGTGCGCCACAAGGTCTACACCTTCCGCTCGCTGCTGGCCAACACCTGGCGCAAGGGCCGCCTGTTGATCGCCGGCGACGCCGCGCACGTGATGCCGCCCTTCATGGGCCAGGGCATGTGCGCCGGCCTGCGCGACGACTGGAACCTCGCATGGAAGCTCGACCTGATCCTCAAGGGCATGGCCGACGACGCACTGCTCGACACCTACCAGCCCGAGCGCCGCCCGCATGTGAGCGACGTGATCGACCTGTCGATGTTTCTCGGCAAGATCATCTGCATTCCCGACGCGAAACTGGCGGCTGAGCGTGATGAAGCCTTCTTCAGCGGCAAGGTGCCGCCACCGCCGGCGTTCCCATCGCTGACGGACGGCATCCTGCGCCGCGACGCGGACGGTGCGGTGCAGGCACCTGCCGGCTTGCTCAGTCCGCATGGCACGGTGCGCGGCGGTGGGCGCGAAGGCCGCTTTGACGAAGTCGTGGGACTCGGCTTCGTGCTGGTCTCCCGCGGCACGGCGCAGCCACTGGGCGCGTCGCAGCGTGCCTTCCTCGATGCCATCGGTGCAAAGCGCGTGGTCATCGCGGACAAGGCCACGAACGGCGCATTCGTCGACGTCGATCACAAGTACCTGCCGTTCATGGAACGGCATGGCATCCGGGCCATGCTGGTGCGACCCGACTTCTACCTCTACGGCGCAGCCACCGGCGACGGCGACGTCAACGCACTCGTCGACGACCTCGCGGCCGACCTCCAGCGCCATGGCGTGAACGTGGCTTGCGCGCAAGTGCCGCAGGCGCTTGCCGCCTGAACGAATCCAACCCAAGGACAAGCACCATGAACACCCATGTCGCAATCAACCCGGGCCTCGCTTCGGGCAAGTCCCGCCGGGACGTCAGCTACGAGTGGAAAGCCGTTGCGCTGCTGTGCTTGGGCTTCGGCCTGGTCGGCATCGACCGCTTCATGATCCTGCCGCTGTTCCCGGTCATCGCGAAGGACCTGCACCTCGGCTACCAGGACCTTGGCCAGGTGACGGGCGTGCTGGCCATCGCCTGGGGCGTGGCGGCCCTTTTCATGGGCAACCTGTCCGACCGCTTCGGCCATCGCAGGGTGATCATTCCCGCCATCATCGTGTTCTCGCTGCTGGCCGGCTTCAGCGGCCTGGCCACCGGCGTGATGAGCCTCATGTTCATCCGCGCGCTCATCGGCTTTGCGGAAGGCGCCTATACGCCTTCGAGCATCGTCGCGACGCTCGATGCGTCGAAGCCTTCGCGGCAGGGCATGAACATCGGTATCCAGCAGGCTGCGTTGCCGCTTTTCGGACTGGGCATCGCGCCGATCCTGGTCACGCAGTTGCTCAAGGTGGTCGAATGGCACTGGATCTTTGCGATGGTGTCGATCCCCGGCCTGCTGATCGCCTACCTGCTGTGGCGCACGCTGCGTGATACGCCCGCGGCCGTCGCCGCAGCGCACACCACCACGCATGACGCATCGCCGCACCAATGGAGCGACGTGTTCAAGTACCGCAACATCCCGCTCAACATGATCGGCATGCTGTGCTGGCTCACCAACCTCGTCGTGCTCAGTGCCTTGTTGCCGAGCTACCTGATCGACTACCTGCACCTGTCGCTGGAACAGATGGGCCTGGTGCTGTCGGCCATCGGCTTTGGCGGCACGATGGGCACGCTGGTCATGCCGGCCCTGTCGGACCGCATCGGGCGCAAGCCGGTGATGATCCTGTCGGTGCTCGGCGCAGCCGTTGGGCTGTATTTGCTCATGCACACCGGCGCCGAGCCCTGGCGCCTGTTCATCTGGTTGTTCGTCACGCTGTTCTTCATCTTCAGCATGATCTGCCTGACCGTCGGCCCGCTGAGCGTGGAGTCGGTTCCTGCGAAATTGATGTCGACGGCCTCGGGCATCGTGGTCGGCACCGGCGAGATCTTCGGCGGCGGCATTGCGCCGGTCATCGCGGGCTATGTCGCCCAGCATTTCGGCATCCAGTACATCATGCACCTGGCGGCCGTGGCGCTCGCGGTGGGCCTCTTCGTGGCGCTCTCGCTGAAGGAGACTGCGCCGGGCAAGCAACGCTGATGCATCAAGGTGGCGTCGTCGATGAATGCCGCTTCAGGCTCTCCAGCAGCGGCGCCACGATGTCCATCGGCAGCGGAAAAACGATCGTCGAATTCTTGTCCGCCGCGATCACCGTCAGCGTCTCGAGGTAGCGCAACTGGATTGCCTGCGGCTGCTTCGCCAGGATCTCCGCGGCCTGCGCGAGCTTTTCGGAAGCCTGCAATTCGCCCTCGGCATGGATGACCTTGGCGCGCCGCTCGCGCTCCGCCTCGGCTTGCCGCGCAATCGCGCGAATCATGGAATCGTTCAGGTCGACGTGCTTGATCTCCACGTTGGTCACCTTGATGCCCCAGGCATCGGTCTGGCTGTCGAGGATCTTCTGCAGGTCCAGGTTCAGCCGCTCGCGCTCGGACAGCATCTCGTCCAGCGTGTGCTTGCCGAGCACGGCCCGCAGCGTGGTCTGCGCGAGCTGGCTGGTGGCCGCCAGGAAATGCTCGACCTGGATCACCGCGCGCTCCGGATCGACGACGCGGAAATACAGGACCGCGTTGACCTTGAGCGTGACGTTGTCGCGCGAGATCACGTCCTGCGAGGGGATGTCGAGCACCACGATGCGCAGGTCGATGCG
Organism: Variovorax brevis; assembly: GCF_030317105.1. Taxonomy (GTDB): domain Bacteria; phylum Pseudomonadota; class Gammaproteobacteria; order Burkholderiales; family Burkholderiaceae_C; genus Variovorax; species Variovorax brevis. Next base: position 432,446 of record NZ_JASZYG010000006.1, on the reverse strand, counting down.
CACCATCTGCTGGATGCCCGGAATCAGGATCACGAGCCCCGGCCCCTTGACGCGCCAGAAGCGCCCGAGCTGGAACACCACGCCCCGCTCGTATTCGCGCAGGATGCGCAGCGAACTTGCCACCAGCACCGCCAGCAGGACGATGAAGACCGGAAACGCAATCACGGTAGACGTAATCATGTTGTTCTCGCTTCTTGTGTCGTGGACCTTGTGGCGCTGACCGCGTTGACTTCGAGCGTGATGCCATCCGCGCGCGCAATGCGCACGTTCTCGCCCGCGCGCAATGCGTGAGTGGAGCGGATGCGCCAACGTTCACCGTCGATGAGCGCCCAGCCTTCGCCATCCGCAAACTCGATCACTTCGGCCGATGCGCCGATGAATCGCTGCATGCCGCTTCGCACCGGCCGCGATCGCGCCTTGACGGCCATGCGTGCGACGCCAATCACGAACACCGCCGAGACCGCCATCAGGGCGCCGATCAGGTGCAGCGGAACGCCGAAACCCGGCACGTCGCTGTCGATGAGCAAGAGCGCGCCCAGGCCGAACGCGGCGACGCCGCCGATGCCCAGCGCACCGTAGCTCGGCACGAAGGCCTCCGCCACGAAGAAGACGATGCCCAGCAGGATCAAGCCCAGGCCGACGTAGTTGATGGGCAGCATTTGCAGCGCCCACATTGCCAGCAGCAGGCAGAGTCCGCCAATCACGCCGGGCGCCACGAAGCCGGGGTTCATGAACTCGAACATCAGGCCGTAGACGCCGATCATCAGTAGCACCAGCGCGATGCCGGGGTCGCTGATGGCCGCCAGCAGCTTGTCGCGCCAGTCCGCCTCCAGGACGACCACCGGCGCGTGGGCGGTCGACAATTTCACGGGCGCTGCACCCGCTGCGCCGAGCTTGAGCGAGCGGCCATCGAGTTGGCGCAGCAGGTCGTCGCGATCGGTGGCGACGACGTCGATCACCTTGCGTGACAGCGCCTCGTTCGCCGGCAGGCTCACCGACTCGCGCACCGCCTGCTCGGCCCATTCGACATTGCGGCCGCGCAGTTGCGCCAAGCTGCGGATGTAGGCGGTGGCGTCGTTGATGCGCTTGGCGCTCATCGTGTCTTCGGACTTGTCGGGCTTCGATGCGCTTCCGGGTGGTTGTGCGGACGGCTGCGCGCCCGGCGTCGGCATGCCGATGGCAACCGGCGTGGCCGCGCCCAGGTTGGTGGCCGGCGCCATGGCCGCCACGTGGCAGGCGTAAAGCATGTAGGTGCCCGCACTCGCCGCGCGCGCGCCCTGCGGCGCCACATACCCGGCCACGGGAACCGGCGAAGCCAGGATGTTCTGCACGATGCTGCGCATGGCGGTGTCCAGTCCGCCGGGCGTGTCCAGTTGCAGCACGACCAGCTGCGCATGCTCGCGCGCCGCTCGCTCGAGTGCGCGCTTGATCTGGTCGGCGGTGGCCGGGCCGATGGCCCCTTGAATGGGGATGACGAACACCGGCGGCGCCGCATCGCCCGTCGCCGCCCCGCACGACGCCATCCGCGAGAAAAAGCCAAGCAGCACCAACGCGCAGATCAACCAGGCGCGCGGGGGGCGAGGCAACATCACAGGCATGGGGTGCACTGAAAATTGCAGCGTACTCCTGAGCGGGCTGCCGTGCCGGCCGCGCGCCATGCCACCGGGCTGCCGTCTGGCGCATGACATCACCTGCAAAAGGGGCTTGCAACGCAGGGGCGCGCCGCCGCATCAGACTGGGGCGTTGCTGGAGACCGACATGACGACAACTGCAAGCGAGCTGCAAGCGACCATCGAGGCACTGGTACAAAAAGGCAAGGGCATCCTCGCCGCCGACGAAAGCGGCCCGACCATCGCCAAGCGCTTCAAGGCCATCGGCGTGGAATCAACCGGGGAAAGCCGGCGTGCGTATCGCAGCCTGCTGCTGTCCACGCCGGGGCTCGGGCAGTACGTGAGCGGCGTGATCCTCTACGAAGAAACGCTGGCGCAATCCGCCGATGACGGCGAAGCCCTGCCGCAACTGGCGGCGCGCAACGGCATCGTGCCTGGCATCAAGGTCGACGCCGGCAAGATTCCTCTGGCCCTGTCGCCGGGCGACGAGATCACCGTGGGGCTGGACGGGCTTGCCCAGCGGCTCCAGAAGTACAAGCAAAGCGGCGCGCGCTTTGCCAAGTGGCGTGCGGTGTACAACATCTCCGACGTGCTGCCGGGTCGGGCGGCGATCGAGGCGAGCGCGGAGGCACTGGCGCGTTATGCGGCGGTTTGCCAGGAGCACGGCGTGGTGCCCATCGTCGAGCCCGAAGTGCTCATCGACGGCGACCACACGATGGCGCGCTGCGCCGAGGTCACGCAGGCGGTTCTGCTGGAGGTTTTTCTTGCGCTGCATCGGCATCGGGTGGTGCTCGAGCACATCCTGCTCAAGCCCGGCATGGTGCTGCCGGGCAAGGAGAGCGCGCAGCGTGTGACGCCGGCTGAAGTAGCCACGGAGACGATTCGCGTGCTGCGGCGCATGGTGCCTGCGGCGGTGCCGAGCATCAATTTCCTGTCTGGTGGCCAGTCGCCGGAGGAGGCGACGGCGAACCTGGATGCGCTCAACCGGCTCGGCCCGCAGCCGTGGCACCTGAGCTTTTCCTACGGCCGCGCGCTGCAGGATCCGGCGATGAAGGCGTGGAAGGGGGAGCCTGCCAATGGAGGGCCATGCCAGGATGCGTTGCTCAAGCGGGCGTGGCTGAACAGCGCGGCCAGCGAGGGGGCTTACACGGAGATGATGGAACGCAACGAATAGGGCGGCCCACGTGGGGCCTTCCATTTGCGGTGTATCCCATGGGACGCGTTGACGCCGAAGGGATCGCGCCAGCCGCTCTTGCCGTCAAGAGGGTCTTGTCGACCTCCCCAATATTGCTCATGTACGTCACGAGTGCAGGTGGTAGCCTGTTCCAGAACACGATCTACGGGAGCAACCGCTATGTCGACCACTCCGCCGACAGCCACGCTGACGCTGGAAAGCCTGCTGGCCCAGCCCGGCATCATCCTGCAGCGCGGGGACAACGACGCGCGATCAAGGTGGGGCGGCAAGGATCGTGCGTCGCCGGGTGGCAAGCCTGTGCGCGAGTTGCAGGAGGCGCTCGTTCAAATCGGCGCGATGAGCGCGACCCCCGACGGCGACTTCGGCAAGAAGACCCAGGAGGCCGTCAAGCGCTTCCAGTGGTATCTAAGGCGCATTGCCCACCGCCTGCGGATCTCCGGCACCGGAGACTCATTGCATGGCAGCATCGAGGCCTACACCGCCCCCAGTGGCGTTCTGCTGGACGGTTTCGTTCGCCTGACGACGCTTGCCGAAGTCGTGAGCTGGCGTGACGGCGGCTTCGAGCTCGCCAGTCCACTGGTGGCCTACAGCGTGGGAAAGCTATCGAACATCGTGCGATCGTCCACCTTCGAGGTGCTCGACTATCCTTCGGCGGGTGCCGACGAGATACTGGTGCACCAGGACTTCGTGCCCTGGCTGGAATCGATGAACACCAAGGCGAAGGACAACAAGGTGACGCTCCGCGTGAATCAGGCGTTCCGGGTGCAGGGCCTGCCGGTATCGGGCGCAGTGGTGCCGCCGGCTTCCAGCTCGCAGCACCTGATCGGGCACGCGCTCGACGTGAACATCGTCGATGGCAGCACCGTCAACACCTCGCCGATGTTCAACGCCGGCACGGCGACCCAGGCTGCCCAGGATCTTGTGAAGGCGGCCAAGGACATCGGGTTGCGCTGGGGCGGCGACTTCAGCCCCAAGGACCCGCCGCACTTCGACAAGCGTGTGCTGCACACCAGCGACGAGTACCTGAACTCGTTCTACTTCGCCCAGCGCTCGTACGACCGCCATCACCCCTTGCGACGCGCATGAGGAAGGCCACTGCGTTCCTGCTGGGGCTGCGGGCGCTGCTGCTGGCCGGCCTTGTCGCGGCCTTGCTGCCATGTGCGCACGCTTCGGCTGGCGCGGGCGCCATGCCTGCTTCAAGCCTGGTTTCAAGCCCGGTATCAAGCGTGGCGGCAGGTGCCAGCCCCGAAGCAGACTTGCGCGCGCATCGTGCGTTCGTGCTCGTCGTGATTGACGAGGCTGATGGCAAGCTCAAGTCGTCCGAAGCCTATGGCGACTGGCAGTCGTACCTGCAGTCCTTCGCCAAGCGCCGTGGCGACTTGCCGGTGCACCAGGTGTCGCCCGAGCGGGCACGCAAGCTGTTGCCTGCGTGGCCACGCGACTTGCGCAATGCGACCTTGTTTGCGAACCCCCAGCGACGCGGCCTGTTGCATCGCGGCCTCGTGCTCGAGCCGCAGGTGTACCTTTTGGGGAAGGCCTTCGCGGAAGGCGGTCCGGTTCCGGCGGACGCGACCCGCTTCGGCCTCGAGGTTTTTGGGTGGTAGGGTGCGGGTCGCCCCCGACCACGCTCAGGCAGGATGCCCCGCCGTGCGGCTCAGCAGTTCCTCCGCCACCTCGCAGGCGCGGTGCGAAATGGCAGCCACCGGAAAGCTGCCCACCTTGATGCGCTGGTAGACCACGGTGACGACGGGGAACTCATCGCCCAGCGCCTCGGCGGCGTCGCGCAGGCAGGCGGCCAGCGACGGCAGGCCTTCGCGCTCGTAATGTGGCGCGCCGCTGCCGATGCCCACCTGGGCGTCGAAGCTGGTTTCCCCGCGCTTGGTGATTTCGACGGCAGGTTGCATGGGCCGACGATACAAATGGATACCGCCAAGCCGCCTCCTCAATTTTGGGGAGGAAGCGGACGCAATCACTGCTTCTGAAAGATCTCCCCGAAAAGCGCTGCGAACGAACGGCGGGGCGTCTACCACCCCATCTGCCGCGCCGCCAGCTCCTTCATGATCTCCTCGGCACCGCCGCCGATCATCATCACCTTCACCTCGCGGTAGATGCGCTCGCTGATGGTGCCGCGCATGAAGCCCATGCCGCCAAGGACCTGCACGGCCGTGTCGGCGCAGAACTGCATGGTCTGCGTCGCGTGGTTCTTGAGCAGGCAGACCTGCGCCACCCAGTCCGATGCGTTGACGATGCCGCGCGCCTCCGATGCGTCGCCCTGCGCGGCGACGGCTTCGAGCCATGCCTCGGTCGAGGCGATGCGCATCTGCATGTCGACCAGCTTGTGGCGCACCGCCTGATGCTCGATGAGCGCGGCGCCGAAGGTTCGGCGCTGGCGGGCCCAGGACAAGGCTTCGTCCAAGCACGCCTGCGCGAAACCCAGGGCGCCCGCCGACATGGCAAGGCGCTCCCCGTTGAAGTTGCCCATGATCATGCGGAAGCCCGCGCCTTCCTCGCCGATGAGGAAGCGCGCGGGCACGCGCACCGCGTCGAAGTGAAGCTGCGCCGTGTCGGAACATTGCCAGCCCATTTTTGCGAGCGGCGTGCGCGTGATGCCCGGCAGATCGCCCGGCACCAGCAGCATCGAGATGCCCGCCGCGCCGCGCGACTCGCCCGTGCGCACGGCCACCGTCAGCCAGTCGGCGCGCATGCCCGAGGTGATGAAGGTCTTCTCGCCGTTGACGACGTAGCTGTCGCCCTCGCGCCGGGCCGTGGTGCGCAGCGCCGCGACGTCGGAGCCGCCGCCCGGCTCGGTGATGGCGAGCGCCGCGATCTTCTCGCCGCGCAGCACGGGCGGCACGACCTCGGCACACAGCGCATCGCTGCCGTGCGCCACCACGGGCGGCAGGCCGATGTTGTGCGAGAACAGGCTGGCGAACACGCCGCCGCTGGTGCCGTGCCGCGCCAGCGCCACCCACATGGGCAGCTTCAGCGCATGGGAGGCCGGCGTGCCGCCCAGCGATTCGGGGTAGCCGATGCCCAGCAAGCCGAGTTCGGCGGCGCGGTGGTAAAGCTCGCGCGGAAACATGCCGGCGTCGTCCCACGCGGTGATGTGGGGCGCCAGTTCGGTGCGCGCAAAGCGTGCGACCGCGTCGGCCAGCGTCTCGCGCTCGGCGCGCAGTTCGTCGTCCATCAACGCGTCATTCCCGTGGCGGGCGCTTGGCGATACCCATCGTCTTGGCGAGGATGCCGAGCATCACCTCGTCCGCGCCGCCACCGATGGAGCCCAGCCGGCCGTCACGATAGAGCCGCGACACGCGGTTCTCCCACGTGAAGCCCATGCCGCCCCAGAACTGCAGGCACGTGTCCGCCACCTCGCGCGTGAGCCGGCCGCACTTGAGCTTGGCCATCGATGCCAGCTCGGTCACGTCCTGCCCCTGCACATGCAGGTCGCACGCACGGTAGGTGAGGGCGCGCAAGGCCTCGACCTCGGTCTTGAGTTCGGCCAGCTTGAACTGCACCCATTGCTGGTCCGCCAGCGTGCCACCGAACAACTTGCGCTGCTGCGCCCATTCGATGGTGTCGGCAATGCATTGCTCCATCGGCTCCAGCGAACTGGCCGCGCACCACAGGCGCTCTTCCTGGAACTGCTGCATCTGGTAGACGAAGCCCTGGCCTTCCTCGCCGATGCGATAGCGCTGGGGCACACGCACGTTGTCGAAGTAGATGAGGCCGGTGTCGCTCGAATGCATGCCGATCTTGCGGATCTTCTTCGCCACTTCGATGCCGGGCGAATCCATCGGCACGATGACCAGCGACTTGTTGCGGTGCACCGGCCCCTCGCCGGTGTTGACCAGCATGCACATCCAGTCGGCCTGCAGGCTGTTGGTGATCCACATCTTCTGGCCGCTGATGAGGTAGTCGTCGCCGTCCTTGCGCGCCACGCTCTTGAGGCCGGCCACGTCGCTGCCTGCGCCGGGTTCGCTCACGCCGATGCAGCCCACCGTGTCGCCGGCAATGGCGGGCACGAGGAACTCGCGGCGCAGTTCGTCGCTGCCAAAGCGCGCCAATGCGGGCGTGCACATGTCCGTCTGCACGCCGATGGCCATGGGCACGCCGCCGCATCGCACATGGCCGAGCGCCTCGGCCAGTGCCATCGCATAGGAATAGTCCAGGCCGGCGCCGCCATAGGCTTCGGGCTTGTTCAGGCCCAGCAGGCCCAGGTTGCCCAGCTTCCTGAAGACCTCGTGCGCGGGGAACATCTGCGCTTCTTCCCATTCGTCGACGTGGGGGTTGATCTCGTCGTCGATGAAGCGGCGCAGCGTCTTCTGGATTTCCAGGTGCTCGTGGGTGTAGTGCATGGTGTCTCTCGTCCTTCTCTCTCTTCTTTCAGTCCTTGCGCTCGTCGAAGATGCGCGGCGTCTGCGCCCGATGGAATCCATTGAAGGGCCGCACCGCCGCGCGTTCGCGCACATCGGGCTTGGGCATCGACATCGGCCAGCCCATGCGCACCTGCGGTCGCGCGCCGTCCACACGCAGCACCGCGCCGCTGATGAAAGCGGCCGCCGGGCTCAGCAGGAAGGCGATGGCCGCGGAGGTCTCGGCCTCGGTGCCAAAGCGGCCGGCCGGCACGGTGCGCGGCATGGCGCGCAGCATGTCGGCCGCTTCGGGCGGGTAGTGGTCCATGCCGCTGGAGGCGATGTAGCCCGGCGCCACCGCGTTGACGCGCACGCCGCTGGCCGCCCATTCGAGCGCCGCGGTTTCGGTGAAGCTCACCATGCCCGTGCGCGCCGCGCCGCTGTGGCCCATGTTGGGCATCGAGCCCCACATGTCGGCCACGATGTTGACGATGGCGCCGCCCTGGGCCTGCATGCCCTGCACGTAGCACTCGCGCGCCATCAGGAAACCGCCCGTGAGGTTGGTGTCGATCACCGCCGCCCAGCCCTTGGCCGAGATGGAGGCGAGCGGCGCGATGTATTGCCCGCCCGCGTTGTTGACCAGCGCGTCGATGCGCCCGTGCGCGTCCAGCACCGAGGCGACGGTGGCGCGCACCGCGTCTTCCTGGCGGATGTCGCAGACCTCGAAGCTCGCGCTGCCGTCGTCGCGCACGATTTCGTCGCGTACCGCAACGAGCTTTTCGCGATTGCGCCCGACCAGCACGACATGCGCGCCGAGCGCGGCCAGTTCGTGCGCGCTGCAGCGGCCGATGCCCGAGCCGCCCCCGGTGACGATGGCGACCTGGCCTTCGAACAGGCCGGGTGCGAAGACGGATCGATAGCGCGTGTTGTCGTCGTGCATCACAAGCTCCCTTTCATCATGAATGGATGGCGGCCACTTCTGCCACCACCTGCCGCGCTGCGACCTGTTCCCCCACCGACACACGCAGCGCATGGACGCGGCCCGCGTGCGGCGCGCAGTGCAGATGTTCCATCTTCATCGCTTCGAGCGTGACGATGGGCTGTCCTGCCGCCACGACATCGCCTTCCGCCGCGAGCAGGGCGATGACGCGGCCGTTCATGGACGCACGCAACAAGCCGTCGCCGCCCGTGGCGCCCTCGCGCTCGCGCGGCGCGAGGGACAGGTCGCGCAATTCGAAGGGGCGCCCGGCCAGGTGCATCAGCAGGCGGTCGTCGTCGCGAATGACGATCGCACGCCGCTGCACGCCGTTGCAGCTGAAGTGAACGCCGTTGTGGCCCATGTCGTCAAGCCCGATCCCTGCGACGGGCGCGCCCTGCATTTCGACGCGATACACGCCCGCGCCCTGCAAGGTCACGCGGGCTTCGTGGGCGGCGCCATCGAGCGTGAAGCGCAAAGGCGCCGTCAGGCCATGCGCAAGGGGCGAAGGCAGCACGCGCGTTCCCGCTTGCAGGAGCACGGCACCCAACTGCGCCGCGAGCGATTCGGCGGCTGCGTCGCGCGCCAGCAGTTCATCGCCATGCGCGCCGATAAACGCCGTGGTCGCGTCGCCCGCGGCGAATACCGGGTGCGCCAGGCAACGCTGCAGGAAGTGCTGGTTGGTCGACACGCCGAGCGCCACGGTGTCTTCCAGGCCTGCCAGGAGCTGCTGCCGCGCGGAAGCGCGTGTGTCGCCGTGCGCCACGACCTTGGCGATCATCGAGTCGTAGAAGGGTGGCACTTCGGCGCCGGACACCAGCGCGTGCTCCACGCGCAGCGCCGCCGAGGGCTGCCACAGCGAGAGCGTTCCGCTGTGCGGCATGAAGTCATGCGACGGGTCTTCCGCGCAAAGGCGCACCTCGATGGCGTGTCCCTTGAAACGCACGTCTTCCTGCTTCAACGACAGCGCCTCGCCGGCCGCGATGCGAAGTTGCATGGCCACCAGATCGAGCCCCGTCACCGCCTCCGTCACAGGATGCTCCACCTGCAGCCGCGTGTTCATTTCCATGAACCAGAACTGGCCGTCGCCATCGAGCAGGAATTCCAGCGTGCCCGCGCCTTCGTAGCGGATGGCCCGCACGGCGGCCACGGCCACCGCGCCCATGCGCTCGCGCAATTCGGGCGACACGGCTGGCGAGGGCGCTTCCTCGATCACCTTCTGGTGGCGGCGTTGCACCGAGCAGTCGCGCTCGCCCAGGTGAATCGCATGGCCATGGCGGTCGGCCATCACCTGGATCTCGATGTGGCGCGGTGCGACGATGGCGCGTTCCAGGATGACGGTGGCGTCGCCAAAGGCATGCAGCGCTTCCGATTGCGCGCTGCGCAAGCTCTCTTCGAACTGCGCCGCGGCGGGCACCAGCCGCATCCCGCGTCCTCCGCCGCCGGCAGTCGCCTTGATCATCACCGGCCAGCCGATGCGCGCCGCTTCACGCGCCAGCGTGGCTGCGCCTTGGTCTTCGCCTTGATAGCCTGCGATGCACGGCACGCCGGCCGCCGCCATCAGGCGCTTGGCGCCCGCCTTGTCGCCCATCGCGCGAATCGCCTCGGGCGACGGGCCGATGAAGACGATGCCCGCGTCGCGGCAGGCCTGCGCAAAGTCGGCGTTCTCGGCCAGGAAGCCGTAGCCGGGGTGGATGGCGTCCGCGCCGCTCTGTCGTGCCGCCTCGACGATGGCGTCGATGCGCAGGTAGCTTTGCGCCGGCAGCGCCTCGCCAATGCACACGGATTCATCCGCCCGCTGCACATGCGGCGAACGTGCATCGGCGGTGGAATGGACGGCCACGGTGCGAAGTCCCATCTGCCGCGCGCTGCGCATCACGCGCATCGCGATCTCGCCGCGATTGGCGACGAGCACGTTGCGGAACGGTGTGCGTGGTGCGCTCATGGCCGTGCCACCGAAAACTGCATGGCCTGCGGCTCGCGCCGCTCGGCGCTGCGGCACACGGCAAACAACTCGGCCAGCACGGCGCGCGTGTCGCGCGGGTCGATCACGCCGTCGTCCAGCAGCAGCGCGCTGGTGGTGAACACGCTCATCTGCTGCTCGAAGCGTTCGATGATCTGCTGTTGCATCGCGTCGAGCTTCGCCTGGTCCACCGCACCCTTGCGTGCCATGGCCGCTTCCATCACGATGGCCATGGTGCGAGCGGCCTGTTCGCCGCCCATGACGGCGGTGCGCGCGTTGGGCCAGGACAGGCAAAAGCGCGGCCCGAAACCGCGCCCGCACATGCCGTAGTTGCCCGCGCCATACGAGGCCCCGCAGTACAGCGTGATCTGCGGCACCGTCGCGCTGGTCACGGCCTGGATCATCTTGGAGCCGTGCTTGATGATGCCGGCCTCTTCATGCGACACGCCCACCATGTAGCCGGTGATGTTCTGCAGGTACAAGAGGGGCGTGCGCGACTGGCAGCAGGCCTGGATGAAATGCGTGGCCTTCACCGCGCCGTCCGAGTCGATCGGCCCGTTGTTGGTGATGACGCCCACGGCGTGCCCGTGCAGGCGCATGTGGCCGCACACGGTCGCGCTGCCGTAGTTCTCGCTGAAAGGCAGGAATTCGGAGCCGTCGGCGATGCGCGCGATCACCTCGCGCATGTCGACCGGCCGTTTGGCATCAGTCGGCATGATGCCGAGCAGGTCTTCCGCGGAATGGCGTGGCGGCGCGAAGGGGCGTGCTGCTTCGCCGCGCTCCCAGTCGATGCTGGCCAGGATGTCGCGCGCCATGCGGATCGCATCGCGGTCGTCCTCGGCCAGGTAGTCGCCCAAGCCCGACACGTGCGTGTGCATGACGGCGCCGCCCAGTTCCTCTTCGGTGGCGATCTCGCCGGTGGCGGCTTTGAGCAGGGGCGGCCCGGCGAGAAAGGCGCGCGAACGGTCGCGCACCATCACGATGTAGTCCGACAGGCCCGTCTGGTAGGCGCCGCCCGCGGTGGAGGAACCGTGCGTCACCGTGACCACCGGCAGGCCCGCCGCCGACAGGCGCGCGAGGTTGCGAAAGATGTTGCCGCCGCGCACGAAGTCCTCGACGCGGTAGGCCATGAGGTTGGCACCGGCGCTCTCCACCAACTGCACGTAGGGCAGCTTGTTCTCGAGGGCGATTTCCTGCACGCGCAATTGCTTGTCCAGCCCCGTGGGCTGCAGCGCACCCGCATCGATGCCGGAGTCGGACGCGCTCACCACGCAGCGGATGCCCGACACAAAGCCGATGCCGGCGATGATGCCGCCGCCCGGCACGCTCTTGCTCAGGTCCGGGTTGTCGCGCCCGAGCCCGGCCAGTGTCGAGATCGGAATGAAAGGCGTGCCCGCATCCAGCAGCAGGGCGATGCGCTCGCGTGGCAGGAGCTGCCCGCGCTTGGCAAAGCGCGCGGCCGAGGCTTGCGACGCGGCGACGGCGCGCGCCTCGTGCGCGCGCACTTCGCCCAGCAGTGCCAGCATGCTGGCGCGCTGCGATTGAAACAGGTCGCTGGAAGTTTGAAGGCGGGATTCGATGACGGGCATGGGTCTGCAGGCAGGAGGCCTTGGCAGACTCTATGCGCCGCCCCGGTCGGGCGCTTGCGATAACTGGCTAAGGAGACTCTGATCAAGTTCCCGCGAGGCCGCGCGCCTCGGCTCGGGATGGGATGCAAGGCGCAAACCACAGCCATAGCCCAAGCTATGGCGAGGATTTGCAACGCCGCAGACCGCCCGGCGGAGGATGAGCGGTCCGCGGAGGACTTGATCAGAGTCTCCCTAAGAAGAGGAGATGCCCGCCACCACGGGCTGCACGCTCTCGCCCGGCGCCTGCGACGCCAGCCATGCTTCCAGCCCGCCCGCGAGCGGCCGTGCCCGATGAAAGCCATGCCGCGTCAAGATCGTCGCGGCCTTGGCAGCGGTCACCTCGTTCGGGCAGTCGCAATACAGCACGATGTCCCGGTCGTGCGGCAGGTCGCCCACGTGCTGCTCGATGCCCTTGGGGTGGATCGTGATGGCACCGGGAATGCGATGCGGCTTGATGGCGGCGGAGGCTTCCGAGCGCACGTCGATGACCACGGGCATCGGTTCACCCTCCAGCAGCGTGCGCAATTCGTCGATGCCAATCCGCGGAATGGCGAGGTCGCGCAACGCGGACCGCCGTTGCCAGTAGCGCACCGCCAGGCCGATGGCGATCAGCACGGCCAGGATCGCGCCGCCCACGACGCCGGCGTCGGCCAGGGCTTCGAGCACCGCCTGGATCTGGCCGCTGAAGGCCCAGCCCAGGCCAAGGTACACGCCCGTCCAGATCAGCGCGGCCAGGCCGTCGAAGGCTGCAAAGCGCAGCAGCGGCATGTGCAGCGCCCCGGCCATGGGAGGCGCCACCACCGACACGCCCGGCACGAACTTGGCCGCGATCAGCGAAACGCCGCCCCAGTCGGTGATGAGGGTTTCGCTGCGCCGCACGCAGGAGTCCGGCGACAGCGACACCTTGCACAGCAGCCGCATGACGCGGTAGCCGAAGTGCCGGCCCAGGTAAAACCAGGCCGCGTCTCCCAGCACATTGCCGACGACCGCCGCCGCCACGATGGCCGGCAGCGAGAGCGCACCGCTGGCCACCAGCCCGCCGGCCACCACCATGATCGCCGAGCCCGGCAGCGGAGCGCCCAGCCGTTTGGCGAGCGTGGCAATGAACACGACGAGTACGCCGTGCTGGGTAGCCAGTGCCAACAGTTGCTCCATGTCTGCAATCTAACCGTTCAGGAATTTCCTGTCTTTTGGGCTCACAAAACGAGGTGCTGTCTGTAAGATGAATCGATGAACTTCAAGCCCACGCCCGCCTCGTTCATGGCCTGCCTGGCCGCTTCTGCAACCCTGGTGGGCCCGGCAGCCCGGGCGGCCGACGATTCGGAGGAGCTGGCCAAGAAGCTCTCCAACCCGGTCGCCGCGCTCATCAGCGTGCCGCTGCAATACAACTACGACCACCACTACGGCACCAACGACACGGGTTACAAGTCGGTGCTCAACGTCCAGCCGGTGATTCCGTTCGAAATCAACCCGCAATGGAACGTGATCAGCCGCACCATCTTGCCGATCGTCGACCAGCACGACGTCATTCCGGGCAGCAGCCAGTCGGGTCTGGGCGACATCACGCAGAGCCTGTTCTTCTCGCCGAAGGCGCCCACTGCGAGTGGCTGGATCTGGGGCGTGGGCCCGGTGTTCTACCTGCCCACCGGCACCGATTCGCAACTGAGCGCGCGCAAGTGGGGCATCGGCCCGACGGCGGTGTTCCTGAAGCAGGAAAGCGGCTGGACCTACGGCGCGCTGGTCAATCACATCTGGGCCGGCGGTGGCGATTCGCAGCGGCCGGACATCAGCAACACCTTTCTCCAGCCATTTCTCTCGTTCACCACCAAGGACGCGTGGACCTACACGCTCAACACCGAGTCGACCTACGACTGGAAGAACAAGGAGTGGTCCGTGCCGATCAACCTCATGGTCGGCAAGCTGGTGAAGTTCGGCACGCAGCCGGTGAGCTTCACGGGCGGACTGCGCTACTGGGCGGATAGCCCGGACTCGGGGCCGCATGACCTGGGCTTTCGCTTTGTGGTGACTTTCCTGTTTCCGAAGTAGCTGGCGGCTTTCGAAATCGTCTGCAGGTCGCAGCGGCGGCTTTGCGCGGTGGGAGGCTGCAGGTTCGTTGCGGGTCACGGCCGCAGTCAACGGCCTGTCGTCATCACGATGGCGGATGCGGTGCCGCGTCCAGAAGGCCAATATGAACCCTTCGATCAAGCCGAGGGGAGTCATCATGCCGGTCATCTTCAGCCCCGGACCTGCCGTGAGGCCGGTTGCTTCGCACTCTTTGCGACGCGCGTTGCTCCGTCGCGCCTTGTTCGCCCTGTTCGCGTTCCCGCTGGCGGCGCCGGCGGTTTGGGCCGAGCAGACTGAAGTGTTTGGCAGGCTGGAGGCGAAGTCGCTTCCGGCGACGTCCTACAAGTTCTCTGCCTCGGGTGATCTGAATGGCAAAGACTGGCAGGCCGTCCAGAAACAGACTGAAAAGCTGGCGACGCTCAAGATCGGTTCGTTCGACGGAGTGTCCGTGAATCGCTGGTTTGGCTCCAAGCCCATCAGGATCCACTACCGCATGTATGTGAACCGACGGGAGAGCAAAGGTGGGATCGTGATCTCCAGCGGGCGCACCGAAGGCGTGTCGATGTACCAGGAGCTGATCCACGATCTTGTGAGGAACGGCTATTCGGTCTACGTTCACGACCATCGCGGGCAGGGGTTCTCAAGCCGCTTGCTCGACGACGACAAGGGATATGTGGATGACTTCGACAACTACGTCCTGGACCTGGACCGCTTTGTCGAACTCGTCAGGGCCAGCCGTGGTACTGACAAGAGGCCGCTGTATCTCCTGGCCCATTCCATGGGCGGCGCCATCGCGGCCCGGTATCTGGAAAACGACGCCAGTCACGCCTTTGCCGCGGCTGCGCTGGTCACTCCGATGATGCAGCCTTGGGCTGCCGGAGGAGAAAACCCTGACCACCTGGAAGCGGCGGTACAAAAGTATTGCGATGACCCCGCTTGGGAGCCGCCCTTTACCATCCCGTGGCTGTCCACGCGTTACGTGCCCGGTGGCAAGGACTTCGATGAATTGCTGCGCAACGACAGGTTCGAAGGCAACGGAATCACGAGCAGCAAGGAGCGCTATGCGCGCAACTGGGCGGCGCGCAAGGCCGCGTGCGACGGTGGGGCGTACTGCGGCAGCCCCAGCGCCAAGGTGGCCAGCGCCACCGTGCGGTGGCTGAATCAAGCATGCGCTGCATCCTTGCGCGTGCGGGGAGATGACGCCGCGAGGATCCGCATTCCAGTGCTGCTGATTCAGGGCGGCGAAGACAAGATCGTCAATCCTCAAGCGCAGACCGAGTTTTGCAGCAATGCGAACCGGAAGGCGCCTGCCGTTTGCACGGGCTTCGTCATTCCCAACGCCCAGCACGCGGTTTTCATTGAGTCCGATGCGATCCGCCAGACGGCTTTGGCATCGGTCCTGGACCACTTCGATCGCCGGGCCACCGCTGTGCAATCGCCGAAATGAGGGCGTCGCACGCGCCACGCTGACTAGCAGGCAGCCGCGCGCGCCAGCAGCAACTCACGCTCGCGCGTGTTCCGCGTCAGCGTGGCGGCGCGTTCGAATTCGTGGTGGGCTTCTTCCTTGCGGCCGAGCTTTTCCAGCAGGTCGCCGCGCACGGTCGGCAGCAGGTGGTAGTCGCGCATCGCGGGGTCGGTCATCAGGCCGTCGACAAGTTGCAGCGCAGGCGCGGCGCCAAAGGCCATGGCAATGGCCACGGCGCGATTGAGTTCCACGACAGGCGAGGGCACCACCTGTGCCAGTTCGCCATACAGCGTGGCGATGCGCGACCAGTCGGTGTCCTTCGCTTCCCGCGCCCGCGCGTGGCAGGCGGCGATGGCGGCTTGCAGCGCGTAGTTGTCCAGCGCGCCGCCCAGCGCCTCGGCCCGCTGCAAGGCGGCGAGCCCGCGGCGAATGAGTAGCTGGTCCCAGCGCGATCGGTCCTGTGCCAGCAACAGGATGGGCGTGCCCGTCCTGTCGACGCGCGCAGCCGAACGCGAGGCTTGGATCTCCATCAGCGCGACCAGCCCATGCACCTCCGATTCGCCGGGCGTCAGTTCGGCCAGGATGCGCCCGAGCCGCAGCGCCTCGGCGCAAAGCGTGGGCCGCATCCAGTCGTCGCCGGCCGTTGCGGCATAGCCTTCGTTGAAGACCAGGTAGATCACTTCGAGCACGGACGCCAGGCGCGGCGCGAGTTCGTCGGCGCGGGGAATCTCGAAGGGCACCTTGGCGTCCGTCAGCGTTCGCTTGGCGCGCACGATGCGTTGCGCAATCGTGGGTTCGGCCACGAGGAATGCGCGCGCGATCTCGTCGGTCGTCAGCCCGCCCACAACGCGCAGCGTGAGTGCCACGCGGGCCTCGCGCGAGAGCAAGGGGTGGCAGGCGGTGAAGATGAGCCGCAGCAGGTCGTCGCCGATGTCGTCGTCCTGCACCTCGCTCGGGTCGGGCGCCAGGGGCTCGCCGATGGCCTCGATCTCGTGGGCGATCTCCTCGTGCTTTTCGGCGATGAGCCTGCTGCGGCGCAGCCAGTCGAGCGCGCGATGCTTGGCGGTGGCGGTGAGCCATGCGGCGGGGTTGTCGGGAATGCCGTCGCGCGGCCATTGCTGCAAGGCGGCGACCAATGCGTCCTGCGCCAGTTCCTCGGCCACCCCGATGTCGCGCACCATGCGCGCAACGGTGGCAATGATTCTGGCCGACTCGATGGGCCAGACACCGTCGATGGTGCGATGCGTGGCGTCCGGACTCACATCGAGCGGCCCACCAGGGCCACGACGAACACCGCCACGCCCAGCCACAAGTTGACGAAGACCAGTTGCCGGATGCTGCCGAGCGCAGCGCCGGCGGCCGGCCAGTCGGTGGCTGTGACGGCATCCGACAGGTGCCGGTAGTGGCCCAGCCGGATGCGCGCGAAGAAGACCATCATCACGATGCCGATGCTCATCATGGCGTGCACGTTCCATCGCGCCGCGGCAAAGCCGCCTGCCATCGCGATCATGGCAAAGCCGGTGGCGAGCAGCAGCGCGATGGCGGCGGACACCCATGAGAAAAAGCGTGCGAGCGTCGCGTGCATGAAGCGCAGGCGCGCAGGCGGCTCCATCGTTTGCACGGCGGCCGGGCGCACCGCGAAATGCATGGTCGCCATGCCGCCCACCCACAGGGCGGCCGCGAGTGCGTGCAGGCACAGGAGCAAGGATTGGAGGAGGGAAAGGCTGTGGGGCATGTTCGCTGGCATCATCGGCGCATCACTAACGGTGTCAAGTAAGCTAGCGCAGATGTCCAAGTCAAAAGGAGATTACATGCTGCACCCCCAGGCCCGCGCGTTGATCGATTTGATGGTGGAGCGTGGCGTGCCGCCGACGCACACCCTGACGCCCGACGATGCCCGCCGTCTCTACCGTGAGCGGCGCAGCTTCACGCAGCCCGAGCCGCCGCCGATCGCGCGCGTCGAGGAGTTGCAGGCCGAGGGGCCGCTGGGGCCGATTCCCTTGCGGCTCTACGCGGCAACGACCGAAGACAAGGCGCTGCCGGTGCTCGTGTATTTTCACGGGGGCGGCTGGGTCATCGGCGATCTCGACACGCACGACACGCTCTGCCGGCAACTGGCCATCCAGGCGGGATGCGCCGTGGTGTCGGTCGACTACCGCATGGCGCCGGAGCATCGCTTTCCCGCGGCGGTGGATGACGCCATCGCCGCGACACGCTGGGTGCATCGCGAGGCGGCGCGGCTCGGGCTCGATGCATCGCGCCTGGCCGTGGGTGGCGACAGCGCGGGTGGCAATCTTGCCGCGGTCGTGGCCATTGCCGCCCGCGACGCGGGCGACCTGCCGCTGAAGTTCCAACTGCTCATCTATCCGGCCACCGACATGCGCCGCTGCGCCGCGTCGCACACCACCAACGGCGAAGGCTATGTGCTGACGCGCGACAGCATCACCTACTTCCACGACCACTACATCACCGATGCGGCGCTGGACATGGACTGGCGCGCCTCGCCCCTGCTGCACAAGGACCTGACGCGCCTGCCGCCTTCGCTGGTGCTCACGGCCGGGTTCGATCCGCTGCGCGACGAAGGCCTGCAGTACGCGCATCGGCTGACGGAGTCGGGCAGCCGTTCGACGCTGGTCAACTTCGAGCGGATGATTCACGGCTTCGTCCTCATGGGCAAGGCGCTGGACGAGGCCAACACGGCGGTGGCGCTGTGCGCAACGGAACTGCGCCGCGCGCTATAGTGTTCAACCACCATGAGCGAGCCTTCTTCGCCTTCCGTGGCACTTGAAGCCATCACGCAGCGCATCGTCGTGCTGCGCGGCCAGAAGGTGATGCTCGACAGCGATCTTGCTGCGCTCTACGGCGTGGAAACGCGCCGGCTGAACGAACAGGTCAAGCGCAACCGCGAGCGCTTTCCGCAAGACTTCCTGTTCGAGCTGACGGCTGAAGAGGCCACGCACTTGAAGTCGCAATCTGCGACCTCAAGCTGGGGCGGCCGACGAAGCTTGCCGATGGCCTTCACGGAGCACGGCGCCATCATGGCTGCCACCGTGCTGAACAGCCCGCGGGCGGTGGAGGTGAGTGTCTACGTGGTGCGGGCCTTCGTGCAACTGCGCGAGTTGGCGTCGAGCCATCGCGAACTGGCCAAGCGTCTCGATGCACTGGAAGCGAAGACGGAACTCATCGCAGTGCAACACGAGACCTTCAGCGAGCAGACGCGCATCCAGTTGAGGCACTTCTTCGATGCCTTGCGCGCGCTGGCGGCGCAGCCCGAGCCGCCCGCCAAGCGGTCCATCGGTTTCCTGACGCCCGATGAGAAGAAGGGCGCCAAGCCTGCGGCGCGCAAGAAGTAGCCTTCAAAGCCCCTTGTTGGGGTTGATCAGGTACTTGGTTCCCGTGGCGCGCTGGTTGTAGACGGCGATAGTGTCCAGGTCGAGCACCTCGGCCAGCGAGATCTCCTTCGAGTAGTGGCTGGCAAAGGTCGTCTTCAGCTCCGACGCCACGCGCTGCTTGAGCGTTTCCACGGCGGCCGGCCCGATCTTCTGCATGAACGGGAACAGCAGCCAGCCGCCCATGCCCCAGGTCATGCCGAAGTTGCGCACGAACTCGGTGGGTCGCGTGTCCAGGCCGCCATACAGGTACACCTGCTTGTGGACGTTGGAGCCATAGCGGCTGTATTCCTTGACCGTGCGGTTGATGGCCGCTTCCATGCAGCCGAGGATCTGGCCGCCGAGCTTGCCACCGCCCGTCGCGTCGAAGGCGATGGTGGCGCCGGTTTCGGCCAGAGCATCCGTCAGGTCCTGCAGGAAGGTCGGCGTGCTGGAGTCGATCACGTATTTCGCGCCGATGCCCTTGAGCAACTCGGCCTGCTCCGGCTTGCGCACGATGTTCACCAGCTGGATGCCGTCCTTCATGCAGATGCGGTTGAGCATCTGGCCGAGGTTGGACGCTGCTGCCGTGTGCACCAGGGCCTTGTGCCCTTCGCGGCGCATCGTCTCGACCATGCCCAAGGCCGTGAGCGGATTGACGAAGCACGAAGCGCCATCCGTCGCCGTCGCGCCTTCGGGCAAGGCCAGGCACTGCGCCACATGCACCGCGCGGTACTGCGTGTACATCGCACCGCCGATGGCCGCGACCGTCTTGCCGAGCAGGGCCTGCGCGGCGGGCGATGAGCCGGCCGCGACCACCACGCCGGCACCTTCGTTGCCCACGGGCATGGACTGGTCCAGCCGCCCGGCCATGGCGCGCATCGCCGCTTCGGGAACGCCGGCCGTGACCACCGGGCGCTCTGCCGCGCCGGACGCCTTCGCCGTGCTCATGTCCGCTGCGCCGAAGAGCAAGCCCAGGTCGGACGGGTTGAGCGGCGACGCCTCGACGCGGATCAGCACCTCGTCGGGGCCGGGCGTGGGCATGGGAATGTTTGTGAGCGACAGCTCGAGTTCGCCGCCCTGGGTGATGATGGAACGCAGTTGGAGGTTGGTGGTCATGTGAGTCCTTTCAAAGCCAGGTGCCGCTGCTGGGCATCCGGATGGTCGTTTCCGGCGTGCCGCCGACGAAGAAGCCGCCGATGATGATGCTGAGGATCGAGATGAAGACGCTGGCGAACAAGGCCGTCCAGAAGCCCGACACCTTGAACCCCCGCACGATGGCCGACACCAGCAGCACCATCAGCGCGTTGATGACGAAGAGGAAGAGGCCGAAGGTCACCAGCGTCAGCGGCAGGGTGAGCACGATCAGCAACGGCTTCACCACGGCATTGGCGAAGCCCAGCAGCAGGGCCGAGACGATCAGCGCCGACTTCGTGTCGAACTTGATGCCTTTGAACACCACGCTGGCGAGCCAGAGCGAAAAGGCCGTGATGGCCCAGTGAAGGAGGAAGGGGGTCAGGTTTTGCAGCATGCGGCAGTGTCAGGTTTGTTGTGAGCCCGGATTGTCAGATGCGAAAGCGCTTGCGCGTCAGCGCCAGGGCGATCCAGAACGCGACGACGGTATACACCACGAGCACCAACGTGTGGCGCAGCGCATTGGGCGGCCACTGGTCCATGAAGAGCGGGCGCACCAGTTGCACGGCATTGGTCAGCGGCAGCCAGTTGGACACCGCGCGCACCACCGGCGGCAACTGCTCCAGTGGAAAGAACACGCCCGACAAGAACATCATCGGCGTCATGAACAGCGTGAAGTAGTAGGTGAAGAAGTCGTAGCCCTTGGCCAGCGCATTGAAGATGAGCGCGATGCATGAGAACGCCACCCCCACGCCCACCAGCACGAACCACGCGACGATGAGCTTGGGGCTGTGGCTGATGTTCAGCGCCAGCATCACGAAGAGGATCGCCGTCGTCGTGAAGATCGCCTTGAAGCCGGCCCACAGCATTTCCGCGAGCACGATGTCGTCCAGACCCACCGGCGCGTTCATGATGCCGTCCCAGGTCTTTTGCACGTGCATGCGCGAGAAGGCGGAATACAGCGCCTCGAATGAAGCAGCGTTCATCGCGCTCATGCAGATCGAGCCGCTCGCGAGGAAGAGGATGTAGGGCACGTTGGTGCCATCGACGTTCAACTGGCCCACCAGCGCGCCCATGCCGTAGCCGAAAGCCACGAGCCAGATCAGCGGCTCTGCGATGTTGCCGATCAGGCTGGGGATGGCGAGTTTGCGCCACACGAGCAGGTTGCGCAAAAACACCGGCCACCAGCGGGCCGTGAGTTCCGGTGGGCGCCAAGGGGACGGCGCAGCCAAATTCAGTTCAACGCCCGACGGCATCATGTTCTCCTTTCAGGAATACCGCGGAACCGGCTTTGCCGGGCCGCTGGTATTGCCCCCGGTAGGGGGTTGGCGAAGCGACACGAAGTGCGCGCAGCCTGGGGGCGAGCCACATTTCTAGCCATCCTCACGGATCTGTCGGCCGGTCAACTTGAGGAACAGGTCCTCGAGGTTCGCAGGCCGATGGAATGTGCGCAAGCCACTGTGCGCCGCCAGCCCATCGAGCAAGCGGCGCGCGTCCTGCGTGTAGAAGAAAACCGTCTCGCCGCTCACCTCCACGCGCGCCGCGAATTCCTTGAGCGGTGATTGCGCCAACGACAGTGCGCCGTTGCCATAGACCTCCACGACATCCGGCTCCAGATGCTGGCCGATCAGTTCGCGAGGCCGGCCTTCGGCAATCTTCTTGCCGTGGTCCATCACGATCAGGCGCGCGCACAGCCGCTCTGCTTCGTCCATGAAGTGCGTGGTCAACAGGATCGACTTGCCCTGCTGCAACAGCACCTGCAATCGCTCCCACATGAGGTGGCGCGCCTGAGGATCCAGCCCGGTGGTTGGCTCGTCGAGCAGCAGCAGCTTCGGATCGTTGACCAGCGCGCGCGCGAGCGAGAGCCGCCGTCGCATGCCGCCCGACAGCTCGGCCGGCCGCGCATTGGCCTTGTGCGACAGCGCCGCGAACTCCAGCAGCCGCGGCACGCGCGTCAGCATTTCCTTCTTGCCGATGCCGAAGTAGCGGCCGTACACCGTCAGGTTCTCGGCGCAGCTGAAGTCGGGATCGAGGGTGTCGAACTGCGTCACCACGCCCAGCTGCGCCTTGATGGCCCGCGCGTCGCGCGGCATCGAATGCCCCAGCGCCTGGATGGTGCCGGCATCGGGCGTGGTGAGGCCCAGGCACATGCGGATGGTGGTGGTCTTGCCCGCGCCGTTCGGGCCGATCACGCCCAGGCATTCGCCGGGTGCGATCTCGAAAGAGAGGTCATCGACAACGACCTGGTCGCCATAGCGCTTGCGCAGGGACGTGGCTTGAAGGAGCGGGCTTTGCATTCGATTCTTGTTGATCGCGGCCGACGCATGAGCACGCGCGCGGAACACAAAGTCCCGGCAAGTGCC
Organism: Variovorax brevis; assembly: GCF_030317105.1. GTDB lineage: Bacteria > Pseudomonadota > Gammaproteobacteria > Burkholderiales > Burkholderiaceae_C > Variovorax > Variovorax brevis. Next base: position 410,328 of record NZ_JASZYG010000006.1, on the reverse strand, counting down.
AAACGCCAGCAACTATATGCGAGCGATCAGGAATCGACATACGGACGGCAGCGCCCGCCGGCGGCCGCATCGAAGGAAGCGTCAGTCGCCGAAAAACGGAATGCGCACGTTGATCGACGGGCGATAGCCCCGATGCGGCGGGAGCTTGTCGGCGCGGGTCATTCCGCTGTCGCGCAACGATTCGAGCGCCGCGCCCGCGATGTCGAAGGCCAGCGCTTGGCCCGGACAGGCGTGCGGGCCATGGCCGAAGCCGAGCATCTTGCGCTGCGCGCGTGCGAGCTCGAAGCGTTCGGCGAGCGGGTTCAACGCTTCATCGCGATTGGCAGCGGCGAGGATGAGCAGCACAGCGTCGCCCGGTGCGAGCGGGGTTCCGGCCAGGGTCGTGCCTTCCGCGACAAAGCGCCGGGTGTTGTGCGTCGAAGGGTCGTGACGCGCGACTTCGGCCACCAGTTCGCTCGTGTCGACCTGCCCGGCGGCGAAGGCGGCGAGCAGGCCGGGCTCCCGCTTCAGCGCGACGATGCAGTTGCCCAGCAATCCGGCGGTGGCGTCGCAGGTCTGGGACAGAAGTCCGACCAGGTTGGCGAGCAGCACGCGCCGCTCGGCGGAGGGTGCGCGTCGCGCTTCGTCTCGCGCCGATGCCATCAGGCTGCCGGCACGTGGTGCTTCAAGCATCGCGTCAAAGCGCGCGAGCAACGCGTCGCCCGCCTGGCTCGCATCGCGCAATTGCGCCGGGGTCGACAGGGGCGTCAGGCAGGCGACGAAGTCGCGCGTCCACGCGGCGAGGTGCGGCAATTGGTCGTCGTCGAATCCGAGCAGGGCGGCCACGGTGCACACGGGCAGGGCGAAGCACCAGTCATCGAGCGCATCCTGTTCGAGGTGCTCGGCGACCCGCCTGGCCGTGGCACGGACGGTCTCGCGGTCGATGCCCGCAAGCGCCTGCTGCAGCACGGGCTTGTGGACGGTGTGCAATGGCCCATCGTTCATCCGCACCCACTGCGCGAAGAGGTTGCCAGCCGTGGTGCCGGCAATCGCCTTGGGCACCGGTTCTGAAACTGGCCGAACGCGCAGCGCACGGGAGTTCAGCGCCTCCGCGACGACCTCCGCGCGGCTTGCGACCCAGAGGCCCAGCCCGGCGTCGTGGATGAGTGGCGGCCCGTCGCGCAGCCCGGCGTAGTACGGATAGGGGTCCGCATGGGTCACGGCGGCAATGGGATCGCGTGGAAGGCTTGCGTCGTTCATGTCCGCAGTTTGCCCGTGCATGGATTGCACGCTTCGTCTACGATCGAAGCATGGATGCTGACCTCGCCCGCATTGCCGGTGCCATCGCGGAGCCGGCGCGTGCCCGGATGTTGTGTTGCCTGATGGACGGCCATGCGCGCACTGCCACCGAACTGGCCGTAGTCGCGGAAGTCGCGCCCTCAACCGCCAGCACGCATCTGGCGCGCCTGCGCGACCAGGGCCTGATCGATTCGCTCGCCCAGGGCAAGCATCGTTACTTCCGCCTTGCTGGCAGCGACGTGGCCGCAGCGCTCGAAGGTTTGCTGGCGGTGGCCGGCGCGGCGCGCGCCACCTTCCGGCCCAGCACGCCGACCCGCCTGCGGGCGGCGCGCACCTGCTACGACCACATCGCCGGCGCCGCGGGTGTCGCACTGCACGACCATTTCCAGAAGCAAGGCTGGCTCAGCGCCATCGACGACAGCTCGTACGACCTGACGCCCGTGGGTGCGCGTGCGATGGAAAAGCTCGGACTCGACGTGCAAGCCGCCCGCGGCCGGCGTCGCCGCTTTGCCTGCGCCTGCCTCGACTGGAGCGAGCGACGGCCGCATCTGGGCGGTGCGCTGGGGGCGGCGTGGCTGGACTTGTCGCTGCGCCGCGGCTGGGTGCGGCAGGATCTGGACAGCCGTGCGCTGACGCTCACGGCCAAGGCGAAGCGTGAGATGCCGGAGCTGTTCGGGGGCGCCTGAAAGGCAAAAACGCGCCATTCTGCTGCTGGCATGCAATGTCGCAATTCCGGAATCGCGACATAAAATGTCGCGAAAGCCCGGTTTTATGTCGCAATTTCAAAGGATGCAGTGCCCTCCAGTTCATCTCACGATCTCAACGATGTACTGAGGGTCGTCCGTGCCCACCCGAATGGCGCAGCCTTGCGCGACATCCAGGCTGCGCTTGCAGACCCGCCCACTCGTCGCACGGTTCAACGGTGGCTGCTGCAATTGGAAGCGGAGGGGCGGCTACGCAAAGAAGGCTCGGGGAGGGCAACCCGCTATGTATTTGGCGGGATCGTCGAGGCGAGCGCGGACCTCGCAGCCGGTGATGGACAAACCGGCTCCACGATTGATCTGTCGCCAGAGGCCGGGCAGCTCAAGGGCGCCGTCGAGCGACCGCAGACGCAACGCGCTCCCGTGGGCTACGACCGTGACTTTCTCGACGCATACCGACCGAACAACACCTTCTACTTGTCCGCGTCACTGCGCGCCGAGTTGCGAGCGGTGGGTCAAGCCGCCGCAAGTGTCGGCCAGCCGGCGGGCACGTATGCACGTCAGTTGCTGAACAGGCTGTTGATCGACCTGTCCTGGAACTCCAGCCGGCTTGAAGGAAATACTTATTCACTGCTCGAAACCGAGCGCCTGGTCTCTGAAGGTCAAATTGCCGCGGGCAAGGATGCGCTTGAAGCGCAGATGATCCTGAACCACAAGGCGGCTATCGAGTTCCTCGTTGAATCGGCAAGCGACATTGGCTTCAATCGCTATACGGTGTTGAACCTGCATGCACTTCTGGCAGACAACCTGCTGGATGACCCGACGGCAAGCGGCCGCTTGCGCCGCATCGCGGTCGGCATCAGCCATTCAGAGTTTGTGCCGCTCGAAGGGCCCCAGCGGATCGAGGAGTGTTTTCAACAGGTGCTCGATACGGCCGCGGCAATCATCGATCCTTTCGAGCAGGCCTTCTTCGCCATGGTGCATCTGCCGTACTTGCAACCTTTCGAGGACGTCAACAAGCGCGTGTCACGTCTTGCGGCCAACATTCCGTTCATTCGCAGCAACCTGTGTCCGCTCTCATTCGTGGATGTTCCGCAATCGCTCTATACCAGCGCCACGCTCAGCGTCTATGAGTTGAAGCGCGTTGAGTTGCTGCGTGATGTATTTGCCTGGGCCTACCGTCGCTCATGCGCGCGTTACTCAGCGGTGCGGCAATCGTTGGGTGAACCCGATCCGTTTCGACTGCGCTATCGCGATCTGTTATACGAAACAGTATCTGCCCTGGTGCGCGGCGGCATGGACAAGCAGCAGGCCATCGTTCATATCCACCAGCGTGCGCAAGACTCGGTGCCTGAGCTGGATCGACCCCGCTTCATCGAGGTGGCGGAAACAGAGGCCTTGAGCCTGCACGAGGGGAATATTGCCCGCTATCGCTTGCGGCCGAGTGAATACGCGCACTGGCGTACGCGTTGGACTTGAGGCGCCAATTCGCGCGGACGCTCACCCACCCGCGCGCTTGACCGTCATCCCCTGCTTCTGCAGCGCCGCCATCACGGCATCCCGGTGATCGCCCTGAATCTCGATCACGCCGTCCTTCGTCGTGCCGCCGGAGCCGCAGGCGGACTTGAGCTGCTTGCCCAGCAGCGCGAGGGCCGTGGCATCGAGCGCGACGCCCTTGATGACCGTCACGCCCTTGCCCTTGCGCCCTTTGGTGTCCAATGACACGCGCACAATGCCGTCCGTCACGGGCATTGCCTTCTTCAAAAGCTTGCAGTTACAGGCTGCGACAGGTTGGCCGCAGTCAGGGCAGATCCGGCCGGTGTCGGTGGAGTACACCAGCCGGCTGCCTTCGCCCTTTTTATTCATCGTCATCGTTGCCCTTCATGCCATTTCCATCGCTCGGTCTCACGCCCGCCCTCGTGCACGCCGCCACCGACGTGGGCTACTTCACGCCGACGCCCATCCAGGAGGCGGCCATTCCGGCCGTCCTGCGCGGGCAGGACGTGCTTGGCCTCGCCCAGACCGGCTCGGGCAAGACGGCCGCATTTTCGCTGCCCTTGCTCCAACGCTGGAACGAGGCGCCACGCCATCGCTCGCGTCGCGCGGTGCACACGCTGGTGCTCGTGCCCACGCGCGAGCTCGCCGCGCAGGTCGGTGAAACGCTGCGCCTGCTGGCCCAGCAACTGCATGAGCGCCCCAAGATTGCCGTTGTGTTCGGCGGCGTTTCCGTCAATCCGCAGATGATGGCGCTTCGTGGTGGCGCCGACATCGTCGTCGCCACGCCGGGCCGGCTGATCGATTTGCTCGACCACAACGCGCTCAAGCTCGCCAACGTGTCGGCGCTGGTGCTCGACGAAGCCGATCGCCTGCTGGACCTCGGCTTTGCCGAGGAACTGCAACGCATCCTGGACGTGCTGCCGCCCAAGCGCCAGAACCTCTTCTTCTCGGCCACCTTCGCGCCGGCCGTCGAAGCGCTGGCCACCCGTTTGCTGCACGAGCCCGTTCGCATCGAAGTTGAAGCCACCGAGGCCACCGAGCCCGACATCGCACAGCGCGCCATCGAAGTCGACGCCGGACGCCGCACCCAGTTGCTGCGGCATCTGGTGCAGGAGCAGAAGTGGACCCGCGTGCTCGCTTTTGTCGCCACCAAGCACGCCGCCGAAATCGTGGCCGACAAGCTGCGCAAGGTCGGCATCGATGCCGAGCCTTTTCACGGCATGCTGAGCCAGGGCAAGCGCACGCAGGTGGTCTCGGACTTCAAGGCCAGCCGCGTGCAGGTGGTGGTCGCCACCGACCTGGCGGCGCGAGGCATCGACATCGCGCAGCTGCCGGTGGTGGTGAATTACGACCTGCCGCGCTCGGCCAGCGACTACACGCACCGCATCGGTCGAACGGGCCGGGCGGGTGAAAGCGGGCTGGCGGTGAGCTTCATTCCTGCCGACAGCGAGGCGCACTTCAGGATCATCGAGAAGCGGCAGGGTCTGCACGTGCCGCGCGAGCGCATCGCGGGCTTTGAGCCGGTGGAAGTGGCTGTGCCTGTGATTGAAGGCGTTCAGTCGCCTACGGGGGGCATCAAGGGCAAGCGGCCAAGCAAGAAGGACAAGCTGCGCGCTGCGGCTGCACGCGCGGCCGCAGTGGCCAAGCCATGACGGCGCTGCGCTGGCTCGAGTTCGACTACAGCGAAGGCACGGATGACACGGGTGTGTTCGATGCGATGGCGTCGGTCGAGTTGAAATATGCCGCCGATGTGGAAGCCGAAATCGCCCGAGTGCTGAATTGGGCGAGCGAAGACTTCGCGGGCCGACGTGGTCCGGTTGAAGAAGGCGGCGATTGGGACAGTGACCTCGGCGTCATCGACGAACCAGGCGAGCCGCCGCGCCGATGTTTCACCTTGTCGATCAGTGGCACAGAGGCTTTTTGCGAGGCCTTTCGGGAGCAGTTCGTGGGGGATGCGGTTTAGCGGTGCGGAGGGTGTGCCCCCACCCCGGACCTCCCCCGGTAGGGGAGGGGGAAAGCGGGGACGCCGCGGCGAGCACGGAACAAGACGCTACTGAAACGCCACTTCCGCAAAGCTGCGCAACTTCCGGCTGTGCAACCGACTCGACCCTTCGCGCCGCAAGATCCCCATCGCCGCAATGCCAATGCGCAGATGCTGCTCGACCCGCTCGCGATAGAAGTGATTCGCCATCCCCGGCAACTTGATCTCCCCGTGCAATGGCTTGTCGCTCACGCACAGCAGCGTTCCATACGGCACCCGGAAGCGAAAGCCGTTCGCCGCAATCGTGGCGCTTTCCATGTCCAGCGCAATCGCGCGGCTCTGGCTGAAGCGGCGCTGCGGCTGATTGCCCGGCAGCAGTTCCCAATTGCGGTTGTCGGTGCTCGCGACCGTGCCCGTGCGCATGAACTTCTTGAGGTCCGGCCCGCTGACCTGCGTGACCTGCTCTACCGCTTGCTCCAGCGCCAACTGGATCTCGGCCAGCGCCGGAATCGGCACCCACAGCGGCAACTCTTCATCGAGCACGTGGTCCTCGCGCACATAGGCATGCGCCAGCACGTAGTCACCCAACTGTTGACTGGGCCGCAGCCCCGCGCAGTGGCCGAGCATCATCCACGCATGCGGCCGCAACACCGCGATGTGGTCCGTGATCGTCTTGGCATTGGCCGGTCCCACACCGATGTTGACCATCGTGATCCCGCCGCGATCCTCGCGCACCAGGTGATAGGCCGGCATCTGCGGCAGCCGCGGCGGCGGCGTGCCCTGCGTGCCGTCGAGCAGTTCGGCGAACTCGCCCGTCAGCGACGATGGAGAAAGGCCACGGCGCCGCGTCACCACGTTGCCCGGCTCGACGAACGCGATGTATTCGCTGTTCTCATCCGTCATCGCCTCGCGCCCCAGCCGCACGAACTCATCGATATAGAACTGGTAGTTCGTGAACAGGACGAAGTTCTGGAACCACTCCGGTGCCGTGCCCGTGTAGTGGCGCAACCGGTGCAGCGAATAGTCCACCCGGGCCGCCGTGAAAAGCGAGAGCGGCTGCGCTTCGCCCGGCTTCGCTTCATGCGTGCCATTGGCGATGCCGTCGTCCATCGACGCCAGGTCGGGCAGGTCGAAAACGTCGCGCATCAACGCGCGGCGCTCCAGGCTCATCGAGCCTTCGATGTGGTCGTTCTCGGCAAAGGAAAAGTGGATCGGAATCGGCTGCGTGCTGGTGCCGATCTCCAGATCGACGCGATGGTTTTCCAGCAGAAGGCGGAACTGGTCGGCGTAGTAGTCGCTGAACAGGTCGGGGCGCGTCAGCGTGGTTTCAAAACGGCCGGGCCCGGCGACAAAGCCATAGCTCAGCCCCGCATTGGCGGCCACCGTCTGGCGCGACACGGTGTGCGTGTGCACGCGCACGAAGGGGTAGCAGGCACGCACGCGGCCGGGCATCGTTTCGCCGGCCACGAAGCGCACCATCGCGTTGCGTAAATGGTCCAGACCGGTGCGATAAATCAGCTTGACCTGTTCGAGCGCCGCATCAGCATCGTTGAAGCGGGCGGGTGCGATGAAATCGGGCATATGGGACATGGCCCATTGTGCAACGCACTTGTGACAATGTGCATGAGAGCGCCGCGCGCCGTGGCACAGACGCCATCAGAAGCTCCCCCGACTCACCCCGCGATCGGCTCGCGCATCGTGACGAACTCTTCGGCCGACGTGGGGTGGATGCCGATGGTGCGATCGAAGTGCGCCTTCGTCGCGCCGGCCTGCATGGCCACCGCAAAGCCCTGCACGATCTCGGCGGCCTCCGCGCCGGCCATGTGCAGGCCGACCACGCGATCCGTCGCGTCGTCCACCAGCAGCTTCATGAAAGTGCGCTCCGTGCGGCCCGACAAGGTATGCCGCAGTGCCTTGAACTCCGTGCCGAACACCGAGATCTTCTTGAAGTGCGCGCGAGCCTGTGATTCGGTAAAGCCGCAGGTGGCCACGTTGGGATGCGTGAACACGGCCGTCGGCACGAAGTCGTAGTCCGGCGGCTGTCGGGGCTTGCGGCGGTTCGGGTCCGGAAAAAGCGAATCGACCACCACCATTGCCTCGGCCAGCGCCACCGGCGTCAGTTGCAGGCGCGTGGACACATCACCCAGGGCGTAGATCGATGGCACCGAACTGCGGAAATGCGCGTCGACGCGCACGGCGCCTTTTTCATCGAGCGCCACCTCCGTGGTCTCCAGCCCCAGCCCCTGCGTGTTCGGCACGCGGCCGGTGGCGCACAGCACCGTGTCGGCGCACAGGTCCTGCCCGCGGTCGAGCACCACGGTGATGCCCTTGTCGTCGCGCCGCATCGACGTCACCTGTACGTTGAGCCGGATGTCCACGCCCGCCTTGCCCATTTCGTTGGCCACGAAATGGCGCAAGTCTTCGTCGAAGTCGCTCAGCACGTGGCCCTTGCGCTGCAGCAGCGTGACCTTGGCGCCCAGGCTGTTGAAGATGGACGCGAACTCGCACGCGATATAGCCGCCGCCCACGATCACGAGCCGCTCGGGAAATGGGTCGAGATCGAACATGGCGTCGGACACCACAGCGTTCTCGCGGCCGGGAAACTCGGGCACGAAAGGCATGCCGCCGGTGGCGATGATGACGTGTCGCGCGCTGTGGCGCTGGCCGCCGACGTCGATGGTGTGCGCGTCCACGAACTGCGCCCAGCCCGGCAGCATGGTCACGCCCGGCCCCTCGAGCAGCTTGCGATACACCTCGTTGAGGCGGCCGATCTCCTTCGCGCGTTGTGCCTTCAGATGCTTCCAGTCGAAACGCGGCTCGCCGGGCAGGCTCCACCCGTAGCCGGCCAGTTCCTCGAAGGTTTCGGCATAGCCGGCCGCGTAGCTGTAGAGCTTTTTGGGAATGCAGCCGACGTTGACGCAGGTGCCACCCAGTTCGGCCACTTCGGCGAGCGCCACGCGCGCACCGCGGGCGGCCGCCATGCGCGCGGCGCGCACGCCGCCGCTGCCGCCGCCGATCACGAACAGGTCAAAGTCGAATGATGTTGATGAACGCATCGCGTACCCCCAAGGCGGCCAATGTAGCCGCATGCGGGCGCGGATGCGTTCGCTTTCAGTTCTGCTGCGGGTCGGGGCGGCCGCCGGGCCGCTGACGGAACTGGCCCGGCTCACCCGGGCCCTGCGGCGGACGCGGTACCACGCGTTGCTGTTGCACCTGCTGTTGTTGCTGGAGTTGCAACTGCTGCTGTTGCTGCTGCTGTTGCAGTTGTTGTTGCTGCGCCTGGCGTGCCTGGTGCGCTTGGCGGGCTTGCTGCTCGGCCTGTTGTTGCACTTGCTGCTGCTGCAGTTGTTGCTGCTGCGCCGCCCGTTGCGCCGCGTTCTGCTGTTGCTGTTGTTGCGCGGCCTGCTGCTGCCGCTGGATCTGCTGCTCGTTGAGCAACTGTTGCTGCTGCTGCATCTGCTGGGCGCGTTGCTGGGCTTGTTGTTGCTGCTGCGCCTGCATGGCGCGTTGCTGCGATTCCAGGTTCTGCTGCTGTGCGCGTTGCTGGATTTCCAGTTGGGCGCGCTGCTGCTGTTGTTGTGCAGCCTGTTGCTGCGCCGCCTGTTGTTGCTGGGCCTGGGCGATGCGGCTCTGTGCTGCCTCTTGCTGGGCACGCTGCGCCTGCTGTTGCGCGGCCTGTTGCTGAGCGGCCTGCTGTTGTGCGGCCTGCTGCTGTGCCGCTTGCTGTTGCTGTGCCTGCATCTGCACTTGCTGCTGTTGCTGTTGCTGGTTCTGCTGTTGCTGCAGGAATTGCTGACGCTGCTGCTGTTGTCCGTCCCGCATCTGCTGACCCTGCCGCTCCTGCGCCTCGCGCAACGACTGGCCCTGTTGCCGCTGTTGTGCCCAAGGCTCCTGGCCGCGCTGCTGGTAATCCTGCTGTTCGCGCGCCGCCCGTTGCTGGAAGCCTTGCTGCTGTTGCAGCCGAGCCTGCTCCGCCGCTTGCTGTCCTTGGCCTTGGCCCTGAACGCCGGCGCCAGCGCCGCCTTGCACTTGCATGGCGCGTTGCTCGCGCAACATGTCCCGCTGCCGCATGACCTGATCGTTCATCGGCGGAATGTGCTGTCCCTGCTGGAACTGCTGCGATGGCATCGCTTGCTGCCGCGCCGCAATCTCGGCTGGCGCCGACGAAGCGCGACGCCCCATGAACCCGAAGGCGCCGCCCGCGCCGCCGGCGCCCGCCGTGCCACCCATGGGAGGCCACTGCACCGGCGGACGGTTCACGACGGCCGTGCCGGCCACCGCCTGCTCGGGCGGGCGCATGTAGTCGCGCCGGCCCATGGGTCCGCGGCCGAATGCGTCCGCCGGCATGGCCGTCACGCCGTTCGGCACGCGGCGATTGGCGTAGCTGGGGTTGGGCACGTTGATGGGGTTGTTGAACAACACGTTCCGGTTGGCGCGATCGACGTAGCGGTCGCTGGCGCGATAGCCCGGTCGCCACGCCTCGCCGGGCGCGAGCGGGAACCAGCCGACGGCAGGGCGATTGCTGCCCACCGAGAAGCCGCCACCCGGGGTGCCCGGCCGCCCGCCGACAAAGCCCACCAGCGCCGGCGAATACACCGGCCTGCCTTGCGGGCGGCCCGGCACCCATCCCCACCGGGGGCCAAAGCGCGCCCAGCGGCCGTAGTGGAAAGGTGCGAAGCCCCAGGGCGCCCGGTCGACCCAGGTCCAGCCCCAAGGCGCCACGTTGGTCCAGTAGCCGTCGCTGTAGGGCGCCCAGTCGGCATCGACGTTGTTCGGATACCAGACGGCCCCGTAGGTCACGTCGTTTTGCCACTGGCCGTAGTTGTCGAGCTGCTGGTAGCCGGCCACCTCGCGCGACACGTAGCGGGCAGACTGTGATTGGTCTTCGACCTGGTTGCGATCGGCCAGCCAGCGGTCGAAGGCGGCAGACAGTTGTACCGGCGCCCCGGCGGCCTCGAGGTTGCGGCCCGTGAACACGGATTGCTGCTGGCCGCCAACTTCCTGCGCCTCGCCGTTGTCGCCGTAGACGGTACCGGCCCCGTGGGCGACCATGACCTGCGTCGTGTCGGCTTGCGGATTGACCAGGAAGCGGTAGTCGCCGGGCTGGCGCACGACGAACGCCAGGTTGCCGGTGTCGACCTCGACCTGCTGGCCGGCCAAGTCGTCGCGCACGCGAACCTGCAGCACGCCTTGCTGCACCGTCAGGCGCAGCGTCTGGTCGGTGAGCTCTGAAAATTCGACGCTGGTTTGCCCGTCCATGCGCACGGCGGCGGAGCCGACGAAGACTTCGGCGTGAGCGCCGCGGTCGGTCCAGAGCTTGTCGCCCGTGGTGATGGGGCGGTTGGCAATGGCGTCGTACCAGGTGTCGTCACCGGCCGGCGACATGCTCACCGTGCCCTGCTGCAGGTTGATCTGGCCCACGCGGCCGGGCGGATCTTCGTCCTGCGCGAAGGCTTGCAGCGCCAAGCCGGTGGCCAGGGCCACGAGGATGCGCGAGACGCGATGGAAGAGGCCGGAAAAGTGAAGTGTCGAGTTCATGTAGGGCGGGCTTTGTCCGGAGACTACCCACTCAACGCATGACCCCCGCGAAGCGGTGTCAAGCCAATGCAAAGTTTTTGAAAGTTTTGGTGCGTGGCGGGTCGGCCTGTGTCGCAGAAGACACGCCTGGCGACGTGGCGGCGCGCGTGCTGCGCTGCCGCAGGAAAGGCGTGCTGCTATCTTTGACCCATGAAAGCCGAAAACCCTTCCATCGACGCTTCGGCGTCTGACAGCGTCCGTCCCGCCCAAGGCTACGCGGGCGACATCACCCCTGACACGGCCTCCCGCTGGCAAGCCTCCGGCGAGGCAGTGTTGGTCGACGTGCGCAGCGACGCCGAACGCGAGTGGGTCGGCTTCGTGCCCGGCGCGGTGCCCCTGGCCTGGAAGCAGTGGCCGGGTATGGCCCCGAACCCCGCGTTCGACGAAGGCATCCGCGCGGCCGTGCCCGCCGGCCAGAAGGCCGTGCTCTTGTGCCGAAGCGGCGTGCGTTCGATCGCCGCGGCCAAGCGCGCCACCGAACTGGGCGTGCAGGCCTACAACATCCTCGAAGGATTCGAGGGCGATGCCGATTCAGAAGGCCATCGGGGGCGAAAGGGAGGCTGGCGCTTTCGCGGCCTCCCCTGGAAGCAGAACTGAACGGATCAGAGCTTCGGAATCCGGAGCTTTTGGCCGGGGTAAATCTTGTCCGGGTGTGAAAGCATCGGCTTGTTCGCCTCGAAGATCGCGTTGTACTTGTTGGCGTCGCCGTAGTACTTCTTGGAGATGGCCGACAGCGTGTCGCCGCTCACCACGTCGTGGTACTGCGCCTCATCAGCCGGGGCTGCCACGGCAAGCTTGTTTTCCACGTGAACGACGCCGCTCACGTTGCCCGCGGAAAGGGTCGCTTTTTCGCTGGCCGCCTGGTTGGGCGCGTCGCCCGTGAGCGTGACCTGGCCTGATGCGCCGTCGAACGCCACCGCCAGGTTCGTGATGCCCAGGTTCTGCTTGTCGATGTAGGTCTTGATGGCCGTGCCGGCTGCCGCATTGGCCGCGCCCGGGTCGGCAGCGGGCGTGGCCGCATGGGCCGACGAGCCGCCAAAAAGCTTTTCACCTGCGTCCTTGATAAAGCTGAGCAAACCCATGTGACTTCTCCTTCAAAGGGTGTGTGGATGGTTCGACGGGCCACTTTAGCGGCGAAACATGAAGGCCGGACGTCACGTTTCGGATGGGTACGCAAGCAAATGCAAACGGTGGGTCCGCATAATGCGGCGCATGGGATTCCTCGCCATCGACATCGGCAACACCCGCCTCAAGTGGGCGCTTTACGGCGCGCCGCACCCTGGTGCGGCGGTTTTGGCGCATGGCGCCGAGTTTCTGGACCACATCGAGAAACTCGCCGAGGGCCCATGGGCCGACCTGCCGCCACCCGCGTCGATGCTGGGCTGCGTGGTTGCCGGCGACGCCGTGAGGCGGCGCGCCGAGGAGCAGATCCACGAGCGCTTCGACTGCGCCGCGCGCTGGGTGGTGCCCACGCTGGCCGAAGCCGGCGTCATCAACGGCTACGACCATCCCACCCGCCTGGGTGCCGATCGCTGGGTGGCCATGATCGGCGCGCGACATCGCATGCTGGCCGAAGGGCCGCCGCGGCCGATGGTGGTGGTGCTCATCGGCACGGCGGTCACGGTGGAGGCGGTCGACACCCATGGCAAGTTCCTGGGCGGCTTCATTCTTCCGGGGCACGGGATCATGCTGCGCGCGCTCGAATCCGGCACGGCCGGCCTGCACGTGCCCACCGGCGAGGTCACGCCCTTTCCCACCAACACCAGCGACGCGCTCACCAGCGGCGGCACCTATGCGATCGCCGGTGCGGTTGAGCGCATGGTGCACCACGTGCGCGAACACTGCGGCATGGAGCCCGTGCGCTACATGACGGGCGGGGCGGGCTGGAAGATGGCGCCGTCGATGCACACCAGCTTTGAACTGGTCGAGAGCCTGATCATGGACGGGCTGCTCGTGATTGCCGAGCAGCGCTTGCTCAACGCCTGAGTCGCAGCGCTTCCGGGCCGCGCGTTGCGTTCAGCCTGTCAGCCCATCCACCGCCTGGAACATCGCCTGCCGGGCCTGGCTGATGATTTGGCCCTTCCATGCATCGGTGTCCGTGTAGAAGGCGTCGAGCATCTGCTGGCGGATGCCGTCGGCCAACTCCGGCGCGGCTTGGGGGTGGTTGTGCAGCCAGTGGTCGGCGCGCAACGCACCGGTCACTTGCAGGATGGGCTGCGTGCCGTATTCCATGGCAATGCCCGTGTACTCCGCCTTGGGGCATTCCTCATAGATCGCGGCAAAAGCCATGCCGGTGAGCACGGCCGAGGTCGATGAGCCGTCGTAGATCGACGTGACCGGCGCCTCTGGCGTACCCCACCACGCGTTGGCTCGGGCATAGGCGTCCTTGTCGTCCCGGCAGGAAAAGATGCGCTCGCCGATGCCGTTGGGCCCCAGGCCGGTGTGCAGGTCGATCCACGCGAGCTTGCTGGCGTGCTGTGCGTGTTCGCGCAGCACCTGGCGGAACACGCGGTTGCTCCAGGTGGGCGCGCCACCGCCGTAGAACACGCCATCCGGAAACTGGTACTGGCCGGCGGAGACGGCCGCCTGGTAGGCCTTGATGCCGTGCTTTTCGATCCACGCCTGGATGTCGGCCTGGTTGGCAGGCGTCGGTGGCCAGGCGTCGGGCAGCAAGAGCGCATGCAGCTTGGCGTAGGCCGCATTGACCGGCAGCGGCTGTGTGAAGTCGACGAAATTGCGGTTGATGTCGACGTTCTCGTGCGTGACGCGCCGGCCACAGGAAAAGCCGTGCGGGTTCAGCGCATGGATGTACATCACCGCCACGCCGGCAGCCCGTGCCTTGTCGCGCCATTCGTCGTCGTGCAGCGCAAACACCTGCACGCCGCTGCCGCAGTGACCTTCCACGCCATGGCAGGCGCTGGTCACCAGCAGCAGATGACGGGCGTCCGCCGGCCCGTCGAGCGCCACGTCCATCGAGAGATCTTCTCCCTCGCGGCCCTTGAGCGGATGCGGATGCGCCTGCACCGTGATGCCGGCTGCGACACAGGCTTGCAGGAACTTCTGCCGCGCCTGCGCGTACATGGGCGAAAACGCCTGGGGATTTCCGATCATCGTGCTTTCGGCGCGCTGGCCGGGTCGTTGAGAAACTGCTCGGCCAACTGAACCCACATCGTCGCGCCCAGCGGAATCAGGTCGTCGTTGAAATCGTAGCTCGCGTTGTGCAGCATGCAGGGTCCGCCGCCGTGGTGCATGGCCCGGTGCGAGCCGTCGCCGTTGCCAATGAAGGCATAGGCGCCCGGCTTGGCCTGGAGCATGAAGGAGAAGTCTTCAGCGGTCATGGCCGGGTCTTGCGGCAGCACGTTCTCTTCACCCACGATGCCGGCCATCACGCGCCGCGCAAAGTTGGCTTCGTCGGCCGTGTTGATGGTGGGCGGATAGTTGCGGAAGAAGTCGAATTCGCACTCTGCGTTGTGCACCGCACAAAGGCCCTCTGCAATCTGCTTCATGCGCGATTCGATCAGGTCCAGCACCTCCAGCGTGAAGGTGCGCACGGTGCCGCGCAGCTCGGCCGTGTTGGGAATCACATTCGCGGCTTCGCCGGCGTGGAACATGGAGACCGAGATCACGCCTGCGTCGGTCGGCTTCTTGTTGCGGGTGAGGATGGTCTGGAAGGCCTGCACCATCTCGCAACCGATCGGCACCGGGTCGACGCCGGTGTGCGGCAGCGCCGCGTGGCCGCCCTTGCCGCGGATGACGATGCGGAATTCGTTGCTCGACGCCATGCAGGGGCCGGGGCTCACGGCGAACTGGCCGGCTTTCATGCCGGGCCAGTTGTGCATGCCGAACACGGCCTCCATCGGGAACTCCTTGAACAGGCCTTCCTTGATCATCTCGCGCGCGCCGCCGCCGCCTTCTTCGGCGGGCTGGAAGATCAGGTAGATCGTGCCGTCGAAGTTGCGCTTCTTTGCCAGATGCTGCGCCGCCGCGAGCAGCATTGCCGTGTGGCCGTCATGGCCGCAGGCGTGCATCTTTCCGGGGTGCTTGCTGGCATGCTCGAAGGTGTTGAGCTCCGTGACGGGCAGGGCGTCCATGTCGGCGCGCAGGCCGACGGCGCGGCTGCTGGTGCCGTTCCTGACGATGCCGACGACCCCGGTGGTGCCCAGGCCGCGATGGATGGGAATGCCCCATTCGGTGAGCTTGGCGGCGACCACGTCGGCCGTGCGCACTTCCTGAAAACAAAGCTCGGGGTGGGCATGCAGGTCACGTCGCACCGCGGCGATGCCCGCCGCCTGGTTGACGAGGGAGTCGATGAGTTTCATGGCGCACAGTCTAGACTTTTGGGGCGCGGGCCGGCGATGTATGCCATTACTCACGCGCCTCGTGCGGGCGATGTCCTGCGCCGCCATGCCCGTTACTGGCTGACATGCATAGCTCCTCGGAGCCTGCAAGAACCCGTTCGACTTACATGAAAATAGCGCGGCATGTCACACGTCCTTTCTACCCGCGCGCTCCAGATGGCCCAGACCCTGGTGCGCATGAACACGGTCAGCGCCAACAGCAATCTGGAGCTGATCGACTTTGTCCGCGACCAGTTGGCTGGCTTGGGCATCCGCAGCCGCCTGACCTACAACGCCGACAAGACCAAGGCCAATCTCTTTGCCACGCTGGGCGCCGGAAGGCGCGCCGGGGTCATCATTTCGGGCCACACCGACACGGTGCCGTGGGACGGGCAGGACTGGAACGTGGACCCGCTGTCCGCCAGCGTGCAGGACTGGCCGGGCGAGGAAGGGGAGGACGGGCGCTTCGAGCAAAGCGGCCCGCGCCTGTATGGCCGCGGCTCGGCGGACATGAAGAGCTTCATTGCCGTCGCGCTCGCCAATGCGGAGTGCTTCATGGAAAACGATGCACCCTTCGCGGTGCATTTCGCTTTCAGCTATGACGAGGAAGTGGGCTGCTTCGGCGTGCGCGAACTCATTGCCGACATGAAGGACTCGGGCATCAAGCCCATGGCCTGCATCATCGGCGAGCCGACCAACATGGTGCCGGCCATCGCGCACAAGGGCGTGTACCGCTACCGCTGCTGCGTGCGCGGCAAGGAGGCGCATTCATCGCTCACGCCGCAGTCGGTCAACGCCATCGAGATGGCAGCGCGCATCGTGGGCAAGGTGCGCGACATGGCGGAAGACTTCGAGCGCAACGAGCCGCGCCACGCCGGCTTCGACGTGCCTTTCAGCACCGCGAGCGTGGGCCAGTTCCATGGCGGCATCGCGGACAACGTGGTGCCGCGCGACGCCGAGTTTCGGTATGAATTCCGCAACCTCCCCACGGCCGACGCCACGCTGATGCAGCGCGACGTGGAGGCGTATGCGCTGCAGTTGGAGGAACGCATGAAGAAGGTCGCGCCCGACACCGGCGTGAGCTTCGAGACCATCTGCGAGATCCCGAGTTTCCTGGGCTCTGCGCGCGATCCGATCACGCGGCTGGCGCAAAGGTTGTCAGGGCAGGCCACGACGACGCAGGTCGCCTTCGGCACCGAAGCGGGCATCTTCAAGGGCGCAGGCATTCCGACCGTGGTGTGCGGGCCGGGCAGCATCCTGCAGGCGCATCAGCCGGATGAATACGTGACGCTCGACCAGCTCGCCCGCTGCGAAGTCTTCATTCGCGGCTTGGCACTCACGCGCTCCCTGGACTGAGCGACACTCGGTCCGGATGCAAGACGCAAGGGAAATCCAGGCGCGCCGGCTGGCGCACATGAAGCGGCTCGCCTTCGGCCTTCTGGTCGTGGCGGCGTGCGTGTATGCGCTCGCGACGGTGATGGAGAGCAGACACATGGCGTGGGGCTTCGTCGCCGCATTTGCCGAAGCGGCCATGGTCGGCGCCATGGCGGACTGGTTCGCGGTGACGGCGCTGTTCCGACACCCGCTGGGCTTGCCGATTCCGCACACCGCCATCATTCCGGCGAACAAGGACCGCATCGGCGCCAACCTGGCAGGCTTCATCTGCAACAACTTCCTGAGCACGCCGCAGGTGCTGGCCAAGCTGGAGAAATACGATCCCGCGTCGCGCCTGGCGCATTGGCTGGCGCAACCGGCGAATGCAGAGCGGCTGGGCGGCTTTGGCGTGGCGGCGGCGCGCTATGCCTTGTCGGCCTTCGACGATGCGCGGGTGCGCGCATTCCTTGGCGAGGCGGCTGCGGCCGGCATCGCGAAGATCGATTTTTCGCGGCTGGCGGGACAGGCGCTCGATGCGCTCACGGAGGGCGGGCGGCATCAGGCTTTGCTGGATGACGTCTTGCGGCAGGTGGCCGGCGTGGTCGAAGGCGAGGCGGTGCAGGAGCACATCACCGAGGCCATCGCCCGCGAGATCAAGGCGCTTCGCTACGTGGGCCTGGACCAGGTGGCGGCACGCATGGCGACGCGCAAGATCGTGGCAGCGGTGGCCAACACCATCGGCGACCTGGCGACGCAGCCGGACCATCCGCTGCGCCATCGTTTCGACACC
Organism: Variovorax brevis; assembly: GCF_030317105.1. Taxonomy (GTDB): domain Bacteria; phylum Pseudomonadota; class Gammaproteobacteria; order Burkholderiales; family Burkholderiaceae_C; genus Variovorax; species Variovorax brevis. The sequence goes on along the minus strand of NZ_JASZYG010000006.1, from coordinate 392,793 downwards.
TTCACGCGCGAGTTCATCGAACGCCTGCAGCATGACCCGGACTTCCAGGCGCGCGGCGAGAAGATCCGCGCCGAGGTGTTGGCCCATCCCTCGCTGGGCAGTTACCTGCACGGCCTGTGGGACGAATTGCTGGCGTGGCTGCACGCCGATCTGGGGCGGCCCGACTCCGCCATTGGCCTGCGCATCGCGGAGATGGCCGCCGCGCTGGGCCAGCGCCTGCAAGCCGATGAACGGATGCGGCAGTGGATCAACGAGCAGATCACCTCGGGCGCGCCGATGGCCATCGACCGGTACCGCGAAGACATCCGCCGCTACATCGAGGAGCGTGTGAATGCGTGGAATACCGGGGAGATGACGCTGGAGCTGGAGCGCAACGTGGGGCGTGACCTGCAGTTCATACGGATCAATGGCACGTTGGTGGGGGGGCTGGTGGGGTTGATCATCCACACCGTAACGTTGTGGATGAGGGCTTGACTTGCTCCCTCTCCCCTCCGGGGAGAGGGTTGGGGTGAGGGGCGTGGGCCTTGGATCAACCACGCACTCATCAACCGCTCGGTGCCCCTCTCCCAACCTCTCCCCGGAGGGGAGAGGAGAAAGTCAGGCTCAGGTGCGGATCCGACCGTCCCCCGTCAGCATCGACAGCTCCACGAACTTCGACGCCACATGGTTCCTCGGCGAGAACGACACCTCGAAGCCACCGAACTGCTGGCGGTCGATGCTCTCCAGACCCGCAATCAGCGATTCACGCGTCACCCGTCCCGGCGCGCGACGCATGCCTTCGATGAACACCTTGGCCGCCAGGTAGCCCTCCATGCTCGAGAAGTTGACGCTCCCCTTGCCGGCCTTCTTCACCGCATCCGTGAATTCGCGCGTGATGCCGTTGGCCGCGTAGTAGGGCGAGGGCACGACCTGCGTCACGACCACGCCCGCGCCGTCCTTGCCCAGTTCGTCGGCCAGCGCCTGCGTGCCGACGAAGGACACGTTGTAAAAGGTGCCGCCGTAGCCGCTCTTGCGCGCCTGTCGGATGAAGGCGGCGCAAGCCTTGTAGGCGCCGATCTGCACGATGGCGTCGGGGCGTGCCGCGGTCAGCGCCTGCACGGCGGCAGTCACCTCCACCGAGTTGCGCTCGACCGTGGCCTGCGCGATCGGCTTGAGATTGAGCTGCGACAGTGCCAGCGTCACGCCGTCCAGCCCGGCCTTGCCGTACGCGTCGTTCTGATGGAAGACGGCGATCTTCGTGAGGCCCAGGTTGGTGAGCTGCCTGACGATGACGGCCGTCTCGTCGTTGTACGAGGCGCGCAGGTGGAACACGTTCTTCTGGAACGGGTCGCGCAGCGACATGGCGCCGGTAAAGGGCGCAATGAAGGGCACCTTTTCCTTCACCGCCATCGGAAGGGCCGCGAGGCTGGTCGGCGTGCCGATGTAGCCGAACAGGCCGAAGACGTCTTCTTCGAGGAGCTTCTTCGTGTTGGCGGCGCAGCGGTCGGGCTCGTAGCCGTCGTCCAGGAACTTGATTTCGACGTCACGGCCGGGCTGTGCGTTGTGCTGGTCGAACATCAGCTTGGCGCCTTCGTAGAACTGGATGCCCAGTTGCGCCGCCGGGCCGCTGAAGGGCGCGGATTGCCCCAGCACAATCGGTGTTTCGCTTTGCGCGCGCGCAATTTGAAACCCCCCAAGCATCGTGGCACCCACCACCGTGGAGAATTGCCTGCGATTCATCATCGTAAATACCCTTTCGCGCCCTCTGCGTCGCATCACTAGACTTGCCAATGGTTTCCGCCCCGGATGCTTCCGTGACTTCCCCTCTTCGCGTGCTGGGCGCCTGCCCGCACGACTGTCCCGATACGTGTGCGCTCGTCACCACCGTCGACAACGGCGTGGCGACCAAGCTGCAGGGCAATGCCGAGCACCCGCACACGGCGGGCGTCCTGTGCACCAAGGTCTCGCGCTACATCGAGCGCAACAACCACCCCGGAAGGCTCGTGCAGCCCATGCGCCGCAGTGGCCCCAAGGGCAGCGGGCGCTTCGAACCCGTGTCATGGGATGAGGCGCTCGACGACATTGCGTCCCGGTTAAGCGAGCTCAAACGTATCAATCCTGAAACAATTGTGCCTTACAGTTACGCAGGAACGATGGGTTTGGTGCAGGGCGAATCCATGGACCGTCGTTTTTTCCATAAGCTCGGCGCGTCGCTCCTGGACCGCACGATCTGCTCCACGGCAGGCGGTGAGGCCCTTGGTTTTACTTTGGGCGGCAAGGTCGGCATGCGGGTCGAATTTTTCGCCGAAGCGAAGCTGATCCTCATCTGGGGCAGCAACTCGATTGCCAGCAACCTGCATTTCTGGCGCCATGCGCAAGCGGCCAAGCGCGCGGGCGCACGGCTGGTGTGCATCGACCCACGCAAGACCGAGACGGCCGACAAGTGCGACGAGCATGTCGCGCTGCTGCCGGGCACCGACGCCGCGCTGGCGTTGTCGCTCATGCACGAGCTCATCGTGAACGGATGGCTCGACCAGGACTACCTCGACCAATACACCGTCGGCTGGCCGCAACTGCGCGAGCGCGCATTGCAGTGGCCGCCCTCGCGCGCCGCGCAGGTGTGCGGCGTGCCGGAGGCGCAGATCGTGGCGCTGGCCCGCGACTACGGCACGACGAAGCCGGCAGCCATCCGCCTGAACTACGGCATGCAGCGCGTGCACGGCGGCGGCAACGCGGCGCGTGCCGTGGCCTGCCTGCCGGCGCTGACCGGCGCGTGGCGGCACCGCGCGGGCGGTGTGCTGCTGAGCAGTTCGGGGCTTTACCCCGTCGATCGTGCCGCCTTGCAGCGGCCCGACCTGCTGGCCGGCCGCACGCCACGGACCATCAACATGGTCACCATCGGCGATGCACTGCTGGACACCGAAAAGCCGATCAAGGCTCTTGTGGTCTACAACAGCAACCCGGTGGCCGTGGCGCCCGATTCCAGCAAGGTGGTGGCGGGCTTTGCGCGCGAAGACCTGTTCACCGTGGTGATGGAGCAGTTCCAGACGGACACCGCCGACTACGCCGACTACCTGTTGCCGGCCACCACGCAACTCGAACACTGGGACATCCACTTCAGCTACGGCCACACCGACGTGCTGCTCAACACGCCCGCCGTGGCGCCGCGCGGCGTGGCCCGGAGCAACGCCTGGGTGTTTCGCGAACTGGCCCGGCGCATGGGTTTCGACGAACCCTGCTTTGCGGACGACGACCTGAGCCTGTGCCGCAGCGCCTTTCCGCAAAGCGCCGTCAGCTTCGAGGAATTGCAGTCCAGGGGTTTCGCGACGCTGGCGCTGCCGGATACGCCTTATGCGCAAGGCAACTTTCCGACGCCCTCGGGCAAGTGCGAGATGTTCAGCGCGCGGCTGGCCGCGATGGGGCAGGACGGCTTGCCTGACCACGTGCCCAACCACGAGGTCGCGGGCAGTTCGGCCGACTATCCGCTGGCCATGATTTCGCCTCCGGCGCGCAATTTCCTCAACTCGAGTTTCGTGAACGTGACCAGCTTGCGGGCCATCGAGGGCGAACCGCTGCTGGAGATCAACGTGGCCGATGCCACGTCGCGCGGGATCGAGGACGGCAGCGTGGTGCGCGTGTTCAACGACCGCGGCGAGCACCGCTGCCGCGCGGAGGTCTCGCGGCGTGCACGGCCCGGCGTGGTGCACGGTCTGGGCATCTGGTGGCGCAAGCTGGGCCTGGACGGCACCAACGTCAACCAGCTCACCAGCCAGCGGCTGACCGACATCGGACGCGGGCCGACCTTCTACGACTGCCTGGTGCAGGTCGAAATGGTCGCGCCGGCCGCTGCAGCAGCTGCCGCCACGGAAGCCAGCGCCGTCGCGTCATGACCCGGCGACGCGGCGTGTTCTGGACCCTCGCCGCGGCGGCGATCGGGGCCGTGGCCATTGCGGGCTGCGCGGGCTGCACCAACATCAGCTACTACCTGCAATCGGCCACCGGCCATGTCGATGTGATGCGCGCCGCCCGGCCGGTGTCGCAATGGTTGCAAGACCCGGCCACGCCGGAGCGGCTCAAGACGCGTCTGGAGCTGGCGCAGCGAATCCGCCGCTTTGCGAGCGCCGAACTGGGCCTGCCCGACAACGACAGCTACACCGGCTACGCGGACCTGCACCGCCCGGCCGCCATCTGGAACGTGGTGGCGGCGCCGGCGCATTCGCTCACGCTCAAGACCTGGTGCTTTCCGGTGGCGGGCTGCGTGGGCTACAGGGGCTACTACGTCGAGGCCGACGCGCAGGCCGAAGCCGCCGCGCTGCGCGAACAGGGACTGGAGGTGTCGGTGTATCCGGTGCCGGCCTACTCCACGCTGGGCTGGATGAACTGGGCGGGCGGCGACCCCTTGCTGTCGACTTTCATCGGCTATCCGGAGGGCGAGCTGGCGCGCATCATCTTTCATGAACTGGCGCACCAAGTGGTCTATGTGCAGGGCGACACCATGTTCAACGAGTCCTACGCCACCTCGGTCGAGCGCATGGGCGGTGAGCGCTGGCTGGCGACGCAGGCCGGCGATGCCGCCCGAACCGAATACGCCCAGTTCGATGAGCGGCGCCGGCAGTTTCGCGAGCTGACGCTGGACACGCGCAAGCGCCTGCAGGCGGTGTACGAATCCAAGGAGGCGCAGGCGCAGGACTGGCCGGCCGTCGACAGCATGAAGCGCGCCGTGATGGATGACTTCCGTGCACGCTTTGCCCAGTTGCGCGCGGGCTGGACCGGCCCGCGCCAGAATGCCTACGACGCTTGGGTTGCGCGCGCGAACAATGCCTTGTTTGGCGCGCAGGCCGCTTACGATGAGCAGGTGCCCGGCTTCGAGGCGCTGTTTGCGCGGGAAAGCCGCGAAGGCGGCGACCCGTGGCCCCGCTTCTACGCCGAGGTGAAGAAGCTGGCCGCGCAGCCAAAGGCGGAGCGGGATCGCGTACTGCGCGTGGAGCCGCTGTCGGCACATGGAAACCAGAACCAGAACAAAGATCAGAAAGAGAAGGGGACAAACGGTGCCTGACATTCATATCAAGCGCGAACACGATTTGGGCATGACGCGCGCACGCAAGGTGGCGGAGCAATGGGCTGAGCAGGTCAAGCGCGAGCACGGGCTTACCTGCACGCTCACGCGGGGCCGAACCGAAGACGTCACGGCGTTCGCCAAGCCGGGTTTGAACGGGACGGTCACGGTGACCAGCCACACGGTGGTGCTGGAGGCCAAGCTGGGCTTCCTGCTGGGCCTGTTCCGCCAACGCATCACGGACGCCGTGACGCGCGTGCTGGATGGATTGCTGGGCGATGCGGGCGGGGCTGCGCAGCCGGAGAAATCGGCCAAGGGTGGGGCCAAGGCGCCGGGTGCCAAGCAGGAGAAGGCGGTCAAGCCGGTCGCTGCGGGGAAGTCGGGCAAGCCTTTGAAAGCGGCGGCCAAGCCTGTCAAGGCAGCGGTCAAGGCGGCCAAGCCGGTTAACAAGCCCGTCAAGGCTGCCGCCGCACCGGCCACCAAGTCGACGAAGGCCGCCAAGCCGTCGCCTGCAGCGAAAAAGACCAAGCCGGCCACCAAGGCGTGATGGACGGCGCACAGAGCGGTTCAGACACCCATCGCCCGACCGGCGCACTCGCGGGCCTGCGCGTCATCGAACTGGGCCAGCTCATTGCCGGGCCTTTCGCCGCGCGCACGTTGGCGGACTTTGGCGCCGAAGTCATCAAGATCGAGCCGCCGGGCAACGGCGACCCGTTGCGCAAGTGGCGGCTGCTCAAGGACGGCACTTCGGTCTGGTGGCAGGCGCAGTCGCGCAACAAGCGCTCGCTGGCGCTGGACCTGCGCGAGGCCGAGGCGCAGGACGTGGTGCGCCGCCTCGTGCGCGAAGCCGACGTGCTGATCGAGAACTTTCGCCCCGGCGCCATGGAAAGCTGGGGACTGGGGCCGGACGCGCTGCATGCCATCAACCCGGCGCTGATCATGCTGCGCATCAGCGGCTATGGACAGACGGGACCGTACCGCGACCGGCCGGGCTTTGGCGTCGTCGCCGAGGCGATGGGCGGACTGCGCCACCTGACGGGCGAGCCGGGACGCGTGCCGGTGCGGGTGGGCGTGTCCATTGGCGACACGCTGGCATCGCTGCATGGCGTGATCGGCGTGCTGATGGCCTTGCACCATCGACATGCCACGGTGAGCGCGCAGGCGCCCAGGGGCGTGGGGCAGGTGATCGACGTGGCGCTTTACGAGGCGGTCTTCAATTGCATGGAAAGCCTGCTGCCGGAGTACAGCGCATTCGGGGCGGTGCGCGAGGCGGCGGGGAGCGCCTTGCCCGGCATTGCGCCGACCAATGCCTATCGCTGCACTGACGGGTACGCCATCGTCGCCGGCAATGGCGACAGCATTTTCCGGCGCCTGATGCAGTGCATCGGACGGCCCGACTTGGCGGCCGATCCGGCGTTGGCGGACAACACGGGCCGCGTGGCGCAGGTCGAGAAGATCGACGGCGCCATCGGCGCGTGGACGGCCGCGCGCACGGTGGCGCAAGTGCTCGAGGCGCTGGCTGCGGCTGACGTGCCGGCAGGGCGCATCTATACGATTGCCGACATCGCCGCCGACCCGCACTTTGCGGCGCGCGGAATGCTGCAGGCCGTGGCGCAGGCCGATGGCAGCACCCTGGCGCTGCCGGGCTTCGTGCCGAAGATGTCGGCGACGCCGGCGAGCCATCGGCGCAATGCGCCGGCGCTCGGCGAGGACACCGATGCCGTCTTGCGGGAAGTGGGATTGACCGCGGAACAGATCGCCGCGCTCAGGCAGCGCGGCATCGTGGCCTGACGTTTTGGGTCAGGTCACTGCGTTGCCATCAGGCGCGCAGCGATTCGATGAGGTCGATGTACTTTTGCTTGGCTTCGTCGGCCGACAGGCCTTTTTGCGCCGTCCAGGCGTCCCACTTGGCGCGGGCCACGAAGTCGCTGAAGCTGGGCTTCTTTTCGGTGTTGTCGCCGCGCGTGGCTTGCTTGAAGTAGCCGTAGATCTTCAGCAGGGTGACGTTGTCGGGCTTCTCGGTGAGGAGCTTGGAGTTGGCTTCGGCGGCTTCGAATTGGCTTTGCAGGTCGGACATGGGGTGGGCGCGAAAAAGGGCTGATTGTGCTTCAAAGTGTGACGAGATTTTGAAGGCGGCTCAATCCGCAAGCCCGGCCTTGGCCAGTTCGACATCGAGCCGTTCGCGGGCATCGGCCGGCGTAAAGGCAGCGGCTTTTTCAAACAGGCTCTTGGCCTCGGCCTGGCGCGAATCGCCATAAATCATGAGCAGCCCGTTGGCATATTCCATCAGGTTGCCGGGTGCGTCGGGGTTCAGTGCCAGGCCGCGCTCGAACAGCGCCACGGCCGTGTCGGCCCGCGCGCCGTAGGTCATCCGGGCCACGAGGGGGCCCACCTTATCGATGACTTCGGCATGGAAGACGCCCAGCGATACGTGGGCATCCGCATGCTCCGGCTGCAGCGCGATCACGCGCTCGAGCGTGGCCTTGACCTTGCCGCCGAGGCCCTGCGCCAGCGCCCGTGCCACGCTGATGCCCTGGCTGTAGCGGCCGAGGGAATAGGCGTGCCAATACAGCGCCTGGCAGTTGTCCGGCTCGGCGGCGATCTGCGCGGCCGTGCGGTCGGCCACTTGGCGAAACAGGGTCAGCCGCACGGCCTCGCGCGGTTCCAGGTAGTTGGCGTAGATCGCGACGGCGCGGTTGGCCAGTGCCAGGCCTTCCGGGCCGTGTTGCAGCCCAATGGCCGCGGCCTGCTCGAAATCGCCGCTGTGATAGAGCGCCCACCCTTCCGCAAGGTCTGCGCAGGGCTGGGCGGGCTTGCCTTGGCCGGCCTGCAGGCGGGTCCATTTGGCGAGCACGGTGCGCGCGTCGAAGCGCGGCACGTCGGCGTAGGGAATCCGGGTCCACGGATCACTTTTCGCCGCAGCGCCGCCGGAGGCGAAAAGCGAGAGCGGTTGGATCTTGGGTTCGGACATGCTGTTATTAAAAGATCTCAAGTCGTCGGCAAGAGCGCCGGTGAATTTTCGCCTGCATAGGCTTCACTCAGCGTTAAAAGGTGCTGCCGCTGGTCCGGCGCGAGGTAGGGAGCCAGCAAATGCAGGGTGTGATGCGCGCCGCGCAGCAGGGCACCTTGTGCATGTTCGGGCTCCAGCGCCTCGCGCGGGTTGCGCACGTATTCGAAGCTGAGCCAGTAAGTCAGCACCACCACCATGCTGTGCGCCAGCGTGGACACTTCGCGCGCGTCGATCTGCAGGTTCCCGGCTTCGCCCAGCCCCGCCACCAGCGCCCGGATGGCGCCCACCTTGTTCTTGAGCACCAGCTGGAACTGCGTTTCGATGTTGCGGTTCTTGCTGAGCAGGTCGTTCAGGTCGCGATAAAGAAAGCGGTAGCGCCAGATGAGTTCGAACAGCGTGTGCATGAAGAACCAGGCGTCTTCCACGTCGCGCACGCCAACGCTGGCCTGCAGCAGGTTGTCGAGTTCGGCTTCGTAGTCGGCATACAGCCGGTTGATGAGTTCGTCCTTGGCGGGGTAGTGGTAGTAAAGGTTGCCCGGGCTGATGTTCAGCTCGGCGGCGATCAGGGTGGTCGAGACGTTCGGTTCCCCGAACCGGTTGAACAGGTCCAGTGCGGCTTCCAGGATGCGTTGCGCAGTGCGGCGTGGCGCTTTCTTGGCCATGTCGGGCTTCGTGTTGTCTCTTGCCGACACTCTAGCTCAAGTGTGAACAGGCCGGACGGCCGGGGGCTGCCCGAATGGCATACGCCGCGGCCGGTGGATTTTGTTCCTGGCCGGGCGTGACGAGGGTGGGGGTCAGCTTGTGCCGCTGGTCTTGTTGCGGCGGGAAGGCTTGGTGGCTGCCGTGGTCGGGGCGGCGGCCTTGCGTGCGGTGGTTTTGCGGGCGGGCGACTTCGCGGGGGCGGTGGCCTTGCTTTTTTGCGCGAGTTCGGCTTCGAGCGCGTCGACCCTGGCCTGCAGGGCGGTGAGATCCTTGGCCGAGGGCATGCCCAGCTTTTCCAGGGCGCGTGCGACGCGCTCTTCAAAGATGTTTTCGAGCTTGCCCCAGCCGCCGGCGGCCTTGGTGCTGAACTCGCTGGCGAAGCCGGCCATGCGGGCCTGGGCTTGGGCGAGGGTCTCTTCGGCGGCTTGCTGGGTTTTCTTCTGGACGCCCGTGCCGTCTTTGACCAAGGCCTCGAAGGCTTTGCTGCCTTCTTCCTGCATCTTGGCGAAGGCGCCGAGGCCGGCTAGCCAGATTTGTTGGGCGGAGTCTTTGATGCGGTCTGCGGGTTTTTCGTCTTTGGGGTTGTCCATGAGGTCTCCGATGCAGTTGCGTTACTTTAGAACAGGTAACGTAGCGTTTGGTGGGACACGCATCGATTCAAGCGGCGACCTTTCCAGGCGAGCGAGTTGTTTCAGTCTCGTACAAACTTTGCAAAGCGTTCGTGTGGGCGCTTCCTCAGTTCGCGAAACTCCTGCGAACGCAATCCGAATCACTGTGAATTCAACACCCACCGTCAAAATCGCGCGTCATGCCGATGAAGCAAGCAATTCGTTCGGGATTGCAGGCCAAGAGGTGGGGCCTCTCGTAGTCTGGTTGACGGGCCTTTCCGGATCGGGAAGGCGACACTTGCCAGACGGCTACGAGAGCGATTGATCGCTTGTGGATCAACCTGTTTGATTCTCGATGGGGACGAGGTTCGGCAAGGGCTGAGTCAAGGGCTGGGCTTCAGCCCGGAAGATCGCACGGAGAACATCTGCCGCATCGCTGAAGTCTCGCGACTTTTCAGCAAGCAGGGTGTGACCGTCATTGTCGCGGTCATCTCGCCTTTGCAGGTCCATCGAAGTCTGGCGCGTCGAATCGTTGTCTCGCCATTTCTTGAGGTCCACGTGCAGGCGTCGCTGGCGGACTGCGAACGACGCGATGTCAAAGGACTCTATGCACGGGCGCGACGAGGAGAACTGGCGAACGTCACAGGGGTGAACGATCCCTATTAGGTGCCACATCATCCCGATGTGTGTTGACACGAGTGTTGACGCCGACGTGGGTACGTCCATAAAGTGCGTGATGTCTTAGCTCGCCGTGGGTGTGCGGGCGGCGCGGATGCCGCGTCGATGAAGGAGCACTTTCTGAAATGCCTGATCATAAGGTGGCCGTATAAGATGCAAGGATGTCTTTCTGCGGAGACCTCGCGCGGAAGTGAGGTTGTATACGACTGGTGCACCTACGCCGAGCAAGAGAAAGGCAGGCTTCCCCGGTGATTCCGACCTTTCTTGGAGTGAGGAAATTGCGACGAGCCACGGAGTTGATGGCAGCACCTCGCGCTTTGCTCTGATGTGGATAATCGCCCCTTTCGGTCGTCGGCTGGCGATCACATCTTCACAAGAACATTGGGATATCCAGCGTGATTTTCGTGACTGGCGGCGCCGGCTTCATCGGCGCAAATTTCGTCCTCGACTGGCTGGCTCACGGCGGCGAAGAGGTGGTGAACCTCGACAAACTCACCTACGCAGGCAATCTTGAAACGCTCGCGTCACTCGCTGGCAATCCGAAGCACACTTTCGTGCGTGGTGACATCGGCGACAGCGTGCTGCTTGGCGCCCTGCTGGCCAAGCACAGGCCCCGGGCGATCGTTAACTTCGCGGCAGAGTCGCATGTGGACCGCTCCATCCATGGCCCCGAGGATTTTGTCCAAACCAACGTGCTCGGCACCTTTCGGCTGCTGGAGTCGATTCGTTGCTACTGGAATGGTCTGGCGCCCGACGAGAAAAGCGCGTTTCGCTTGCTGCATATCTCTACCGATGAGGTCTATGGTTCGTTAGCGGCAACCGACCCGGCCTTCACCGAAGACAACAAGTTTGAGCCCAACAGCCCCTATTCGGCCAGCAAGGCGGCGAGCGACCACCTTGTGCGTGCCTGGCACCACACCTATGGCTTGCCGGTGCTGACAACCAACTGCTCGAACAACTACGGCCCCTTTCACTTTCCGGAAAAGCTCATCCCGCTGATGATCGTGAACGCAATCGCTGGCAAGCCCCTGCCGGTGTATGGCGACGGCATGCAGGTGCGCGATTGGCTCTACGTAAAGGATCACTGCAGCGCGCTCCGCCGCGTGCTCGAAGCCGGGACGATTGGTGAAACCTACAACGTGGGCGGCTGGAACGAGAAACCCAACATCGAGATCGTCCACACAGTGTGTTCATTGCTTGACGAACTTCGGCCGCGCAATGACAGCAAGAGCTACCGCGAGCAAATCGCATTTGTGCCCGACCGGCCGGGGCACGACCGCCGGTATGCCATCGACGCGCGCAAGCTTGAGCGTGAGTTGGGCTGGAAGCCAGCGGAGACTTTCGAAAGCGGCATCCGTAAAACCGTGCAGTGGTACCTCGACCATGGCTATTGGGTGCGAAACGTGCAAAGCGGTGCGTACCGCGAATGGGTTCAAAAGCAATATGCGACCGGCCTCGAGGAAAAGTCCCGATGAAGGTGCTTCTGTTTGGCAAAGGTGGGCAGGTGGGATGGGAACTGCAACGCAGCGTCGCGCCATTGGGTGAGCTCGTGGCGCTGGATTTCGACAGTGACGACCTCCTCGCGGATTTTGGTCAGCCAGAGCGCTTGGCAGAGACAGTCCTGAAGGTGCGGCCAAATGTGATCGTGAATGCTGCTGCGCACACGGCGGTCGACAAGGCCGAGAGCGAACCTGATTTCGCGCGCATGCTCAATGCGACGTCCCCGGGCGTGGTGGCCCAGGCAGCGCAGCAGATCGGCGCACTCGTAGTGCATTACTCGACCGACTACGTATTCGACGGCAGCGGGACGCAGCCTTGGCGAGAAAGCGACCCCACCGGACCCTTGAGCGTCTACGGGCAGACCAAGCTCGAGGGCGAGAAATTGGTTGCTGCCAATTGCGCCCGTCACCTTATCTTTCGCACGAGCTGGGTTTATGCGGCACGTGGCGGAAATTTCGCCAAGACGATGTTGCGTCTGGCCAAGGAGCGCGACCACCTGACCGTGATCGATGACCAGTTCGGCGCACCGACCGGTGCAGAGCTGCTCGCGGACGTCACCGCCCAGGCGATCCGCGATGTCCTGCGCGATCCCGGCAAGGCGGGCCTCTATCACTTGGCCGCGGGCGGCGAAACAAGTTGGCACGGCTATGCGAGCTATGTGTTCGAACAGGCACGGGCTGCCGGGGTGGCGCTCAAAGCAGCGCCCTCGGCTGTCGAAGCAGTGCCGACGAGCGCTTTTCCTACGCCTGCCAGGCGCCCCGCCAACTCAAGATTGGACACTACCAAGCTTCGATCAACCTTCGGCTTTACGCTGCCGCATTGGCAAACTGGCGTGGCGCGGATGTTGCGGGAAGTGTTGGACCAAAAATAGGCATCAAGAACATGACTCAACGCAGAGGAATCATTCTGGCGGGAGGCTCGGGTACGCGGTTGCACCCGGCCACCCTTGCCATGAGCAAGCAGCTCCTGCCGGTGTATGACAAGCCGATGATCTATTACCCGCTGAGTACCCTGATGCTGGGCGGCATGCGCGACATCCTCATCATCAGCACGCCACAGGACACCCCGAGATTCCAGCAACTGCTGGGCGATGGCAGCCGTTGGGGTGTCAGCCTCCAATACGCGGTGCAGCCGAGTCCGGACGGGTTGGCGCAAGCCTTCATCATTGGCGACAAGTTCATCGGCAACGCATCGAGTGCGCTTGTGCTTGGCGACAACATCTTCTATGGGCACGACTTTGAAGGACTGCTGACAAAGGCCGATGACAACAAGGCGGGCGCTACGGTGTTCGCCTATCACGTGCATGACCCGGAGCGCTATGGCGTCGTCGAGTTCGATTCAAAGGGCAGGGCGCGTAGCATCGAGGAAAAGCCGGCGCAGCCCAAGAGTAACTATGCGGTGACCGGCTTGTACTTCTATGACAACGACGTGATCGAGATCGCTAAGGCCGTCAAGCCAAGCGGCCGTGGAGAACTTGAAATCACCGCGGTCAACCGGGCTTACCTGGGGCGCGATCGGCTCAACGTCCAGATCATGAAGCGTGGCTATGCCTGGCTGGACACGGGCACGCATGAGAGCTTGCTCGAGGCCGGGCAGTTCATTGCAACGCTCGAGCATCGCCAGGGGTTGAAGATCGCTTGTCCCGAAGAGATTGCGTGGCGAAACGGTTTTATCGACAACGAGCAACTCGCCCGGCTGGCAGCGTCGCTGCAGAAGAACGAATATGGCAAGTACCTGGCGAGATTGCTGACCGAGGAGGCTCGCCTGTGAAGATCACGCCCAGTGCGATTCCCGATGTGTTGATCATCGAGCCGAAAGTGTTTGGCGATGAGCGCGGTTTTTTCCTGGAGAGCTTCAACCAGAAGGTCTTTGATGATGCCGTGGGGCGCCACGTCGAATTCGTCCAGGACAATCATTCGCGCTCCGCCAAGGGCGTACTGCGTGGTCTGCACTATCAGATCCAGCAAGCGCAAGGCAAGCTCGTGCGCGTGGCGCGCGGGGCGGTCTTCGATGTGGCGGTGGATATTCGCCGGTCGTGTTCTTCATTTGGCAGGTGGGTCGGCATGGAACTGTCTGCTGAAAACCACCGGCAGATGTGGGTGCCCGAAGGGTTTGCACACGGGTTCCTTGTGCTGAGCGAGTCGGCAGACTTTCTGTACAAGACCACGGACTACTACGCTCCCGAGCATGAGCGGTGCATCTTGTGGAGCGATCCGACGCTCGGGATTGCTTGGCCAGATCTTCGCGCAGCACCAGTGCTCTCCGCGAAGGACTTGCTTGGGGCGGCTTTCACTGAATGTGCACTGTACGCTTGAGCGCGCCCGACCTGTTCGCCGGGCGGGACAAGCGCAATGGAGTGAGTGAGGCGTGATTGGCAGGTCTAGGCTGCACAAGCAACGCGTTGAGAGCGCGGCTACCTCGTTCGTTCGACATGGTGGCACTGTGAAAAATCGCGGCAACCCTGCTGGAGCGAGTTAGGCTCAAACAGAGCGTTTTAGGTGATCTCCGAGTCGAAGCGCCAGTGCCGTCAAAGCCATCGTTGGATTCGTTACTGCCGACGTGGGGAAGACGCCGGAACCAGCAAGATAGAGATTGCTCGTGCCGAAAACTTTGCAGTCAAAATTAACGACCCCATCTTTTGGACTGGCGGCCATTCGCGTTGCACCCATGTGGTGATTGCCGTAGTCAATGACCTTGTCGCTCGTGTTTATGCTGTTGAGAATACGAAAGCGAGCAATTTTTCGATCTAAAAAATCTTTTGCAATAAGATGTTCATAAGCCTTTACGGTCCTCGCATCCGAATCGGAGATTTCCCAGTCCAAAAGCACTTTTGGCTGCCCCATCGAGTCGTCCGTGTGGGACAGTCTAATTTGTGATTTCACATTGACCGACTGTTCGATTGCCCATGTGACGTCAACTGAACGAACTTCTGGCTTTTTATCGAGGCGCTGCATGTTTTGAACAAACAGTCTTGCGGCTGCCTCCTCTTTTTCATCAGTGATCTTTTGTGCGGCACCGGGCACTGCCCAGAAACCAGGAAGCCGATACTTGCGTTGAGCCGCTTCAGATGCACCAAAGCCAAAGGCGATGCGAAAATCTTGGCCTGGAATGGGCTGCAACGCGCCGCCATCCTCTTCGACAAAAGGGACGCTGCGATAGGGCACATACATTCGCCAGCCATTTATTCGCGCTGGGTGTTCCATGAATCCTTTTCCCAGCCAAGGGCTTATTGACTGCAAAGCAGATGGTCCTCTTGATCTTGCAATGAGCAGCAGACGAGATGTTTCGATGCCTCCCAGCGCAAGCACAAAAGAATTGCGACTACTGAGCTCGCCATGTTTTCCTATTGCGGTGACGTACTTCAGCGCGCTGACCTTGAGGCCGTTGAACAGAATATCCGTAATGGTGCAATTGTAGATGAGGAATATCTTTTGGCTCGACGCCAGCCGATCGCGATATACCTCGGCAAGTCTGCGATTGACGCTGACTTGCCATATGCGAGGCGAGAAGATTCTTGACTCTTTGGTTAGATAGATGCCTTGCCTACTGGCCTTTTCTTTCAAGAAGTCGGGATTAAAATTCTTTCCATCAACGTTCAAAATCTTGCCGGCGGTACCATAATATTTTGCAATGGATCGGTGCTGGATGGGCCAACTCGATGCAGGCATCCATTCGCGTTTTTCAAACTCGATGGGCTCTAGCTGTCTGCACCAGCCACCCCAACAATTTGATGAGCCACCGAGTGCCCTTATTCTGCTGCCATCCAAGGCGTATGTTATCCCACCGTCAATGCCTTGATAGAAGAATTGGCTGGAACGGGATGGATTCAGATCGCCCGCTTCAACTAGGCCAACGTCAAAGCCGGCGGTCTCTAGTTCGAAGGCCACCGCGAGGCCAGCCGGACCAGTTCCGATGACACAAAAATCCAGGTGTTGAGGCAGGCCGGGGTCTTTTGCAGCATCAATCAGCATGTGGATCACCCCGATTCAGGGCTTCTTGAGCCTCCAAACTGGAGATGTACCATCCGTCGACGAAGTGGTAAGTGCTGAATGAGCTTGGTTGAGTTGCGCGAAGCGGCGGCATCGCCGCAGCCACTGGCGTTAGGAGTGCCATGGCGAGAAGCCCCCTTCGCCGCAGAGCGCGCGCATCGACTGTGACATTGTCGGCCATCGCAAAAATGACGGTAAGAATGAAGGATGGAGCCGTCGTAGTGTGGTGCAAACAGACCATATTCGTCAAACACAGGGCGCCGACTGGCCGGCGCAGACCTCGCCCCACAAGGGGGCACCATGTGCAATTTCTCTTTCGCGCGGTCATGCGGGTCGCACTGACGGGTGAGTGACCGGAATGTGCCGAGTGGTGTGCGCGAAGCAAGCTTTGTTTCAGCATTGGGTGCGCTGGGGCTCGGCCATTGCAGACTAAGAAATCACATCAACTGACAAATGCATGGCCTTCCCGATGCGATGCTCTCCATGCAGTAGTTCGACCGTGAACTGCGACCGGCCTGTCCGCCGGGTTGCGACGGCCATGAACTTGACTTCGACTGCTCCCCCCCGATAGACCCCATGTGGCCAGTGATCTTCAACTCCTTCGCACGGGTGAACCCTTGAAAGCTCAGCGCCTCCTTCGCCACGCAGAACGAGCGCAATGTCTTCACCTGTGGCCCAGCGGGTGTTTCCTAGATTGCGCACTGTGACTGAGATCTGCATCGATTGCCCTGGTTTTGCGAGTGCGGGCATGTCGTGCCACAAGAATTTGCAATCCCAAGCGGGGCGTCCATTTATTTTTGATGCCCCCCGGTTCGTCGTGAGGATGTATTCAAAGGGATCTCCGTCATCAGAAAATGAGTCCACACCGGAATTCATCGCAGGATCGGTCCATGGCGCAGCCGGATCTGCCGCGTAGATTCCGGAGCCTTCGTCATATTCATTCCAACTCTCAACGTAAACCCGATGCAAATGCGGAGCGGCGGCAATCACAGCATCCCATGCGCTTCGATAATTTTTTCCGCCGCCGCGCGGCAGAAGATAGCCCGGCTTCCTAATGTTTTGGTCCCAATAGCCAGGTTGAACATGCCATGAGTCAATGCCATGATGCACGCAGTGAATTGCGTAGGCGTAGCCGGAAAATGCAATAATGCGTTCATCTGAAAATGAAAGATCAGGATCGATGAGCGCGGTGGTGACCATGTGGATGCCGGAGCGGAGCTGCGGTATTTTCGCTCCGAACGCGATTGACAAACGTCGCTCCACGTCTTCCCGCGTCAATGTGTGAAGATTGTGCAGAAGCGAGTAGACCCACCAAGTGGCCAAAGTTAACTTTCCGTCAATCGTAAGCAAGAAGCTTGCGGCATCATCATCTCTGTTTTCTGCAAAGTATTGGTCAAAAAACCGAACGTAATGATTCGTGAATGCGTCCTTGCCTGCGTCGGTTTCGACATCTATTGGAGATCGTCCCGGCTGGCCAAATAGTATATTTGGATCAAGGAACGGAGCTATTTTAGGAACATCAAACCCTTCGCGGCGCAATTCTGCGTATGCTTTGAAAAATTCACATCTGGCATCTTCGTATAGGTCGATGCAGTGCAAATAGATGGAATCAATATTGGCCAGCATTATTTGCTTGATCTGCGTCCGCCAAAATTCGCATTCTCCTGTCCAATTTTTTCTTCCTTCAATTGGTTGCCATGGTCCCCGAACGTTGCCCTCGTTGGGTGAAAACCAATGGAATACTGTGGTTGAGACAATTGGCTGGAATTTGTCGAATCCATAGCCGGCCATCGATGTGGGAGTTGTTTTGAGCGGCTGGGCTGGGGTGAGCGGTATTGGTGTATTGACTACATTCCAGCCAAACGCTTCAAAAAACAACGTTTGCGCCGCCTCGGATTTTGCGTTCTTGCGTTGGCTTGGCGAAATGGTAATTTCGGACCGAGTTATCGTCCGCTGGTCTGAAGTCCAATTTTTCCAGCCTGGAACGTTTGTATAAAGGTCAACCTCTTGGCGGCGCTTGTCTGCATGAATGTAGGTAATCCCACTCCAGCGGTGGCTCCAAAAACGGCATACAAAACCATCGCTCGGCGGGCGCGAAATTGTAACTGATTGTTCTGGTTTGTCGAGAAGGAGACCTTTGAGGCCAAACTCGAGATCGAGATACGTGCCCGGTGCATTTATTAAAATGTCCTCCTTCGGGACGTCAATTAACTCGTAGCGTTCGCGGATACCTGGCCGCTTTATAAGTCGGAGGACGATTCCTGTCGCGAGCTGCGGCGAGTCTTTGAAACGTTGACTCCATTCCCGTGCCGTTGCTTCGTCCATTATTGATCGATCTTCTTCATGACTTCCAAAGCTTCCGTTAAAACCGTACGCCTCCACTACTTCAAAGAAGCGGGACGCCGCCACGATCAGTTCTTCGTAATTGAATAGCCAGAAATGCTCTGGGCTGGTGCAATATTCTTCGGATTTTTCTTTGTATTTTATTGCGTCCCGATTCGGTGTTGTGATTACGAGTTGGCCGTCAGGCTTGAGAACTCGATATATTTCACCAAGATGTTTGAGCGGAAACTTGACGTGTTCAATGCTTTCTCCTGAAAAGAATAGATCTATACTTGAGTCGGGCAGCGGGAGATCCATGCCATCAGATTGAAGTGCGGAAAATACAGGCCCATACTTTGGTTTTGACTCTGCAATGAGTCGCAAAGACTGTTCGATCGCGGAGGCGGAGATGTCCATGCCAATGGCTGCCGCACAGTCATGCAAACGCGGATAGACAGCGGCAAATCCCCAACTGCCCATGCCAAAGTCGGCGATCTTCATGGAGCTTGGGGAGCCGATGTTGAGTTGCTCGAGTAGTTCCATTCGGCGCTCATGACCCATTCGACTTATCACGGGCAGATCATCAAATGCCCCATAAAGCCCTTCCGGACGCTCAAACATTTTGTCCAAGGCGGCTGAGACGGTATCGGAGGTCGACATGGTTTCTCTTTCCTTAGTTGATCTGTTCTACAACAGACGACTAAATTCTGTGATACAAAAGGATTCAAATGAAGCTTTCTGTTTCGCCAAGCGAAGACTTTACGCAACGAAAAGTCTGTGTGGACTGCCCGCTTCGCCTCGCAACTTAGTATATGGTTGTCACTTACTGCAAACTACAAGGACGCATTGCTTCGTGATTGCAGTCCGTTGTTCTCCGAAGGAAAGGGGTTTTTCGTGCTACGTTTCCCGAAAGCTTGGTCAGTTTCGATGCGAGTCGTCGGTCACGTGCTGCTTGGTAGTTCACTGAAGGGCTATCCATGACGCGCGTTACTTTCAAGCAGTCGTTGAAGGCGCTTGCACGACCCGTGTTGCGTCCATTGCTATTTCGCCTCAATCGCCCCATTGCACTATTACAGCCGCAGATCGGTCAACTAGATGGCAGGCTGGGACAGTTTCAGTTGCAAATCAGCCAACTTCAGCAGGAGGGAAATCGTCGTCAGCGCACGATCGACGATTTGGCACGCGTGTGGTTGCGCGTGCGAAACGACATATCGACTATTGAAGAAGGCGTGCAAAAGGCCGACGAACTGGCTGTGAAGGTTGAGTCATCTGAAAGACGTGTGCAGCACCTCATGGAACTCGAGTCGCGTGTCGAAAGAGCTGATGCACGCTTTCACAAAGTTGAGCAATTGCTGGAGAAACTTGAAGGAATTGAAAAAGATGCGACGCATTTAAAGGATTTGGTTGGTCGATGGCGGGGCGTTGAAGAGCTTCGGTCTCGACTTGAAACGGCTGAGTCTCGGGCATTTAGGATCGAGGACTTGACTGTGCGACTCCAACATGTGGAGGAACGCACCTCCGAAGTAGCGAATCCGGAGCGGTTGAAGGTTGTTGCGGATTCGACGGGTCCACTGCGCAAGGAGCTGGCAGCGCGGGATGCTCAGGTGGACAACACTCTGCGATTCGTGTTGGATCGCATCGAATTCGTACGGCGCGAATTTTTATTTGAATTGAACTATGGGGTCGGTCGAACGGTACGGACCACCGGCGTCTCGGGAGAGGTTGTTGCTAATGTTCTCAATCCAACAAAAGTGGAACAAGCCCTGCAAAATGGGAAATTCAAGATTAACCTTGGATGCGGGCACATTGCCATGCCGGACTATGTCAATGTGGACGCCCGCGATGTCCCTGGTGTGGATGTCGTTGCGGATGTAGGTTCGCTTCCATTTGAGCCTGGGACAGTCGATGAAGTCTTTTCATCCCACCTCGTTGAACATTTTCCGCAAGAAGAGTTGCGCCGACGGTTGCTCCCTCATTGGCGTGGTCTATTACGCTCTGGCGGCACCCTTCGTGCCATTGTGCCGGACGGTGAGGCAATGTTGAAGGCAGTGACCGAAGGTGCCTACGCATTTGAAGACTTTCGCGAAGTCCTTTTTGGAAGCCAGGACTATGGCGGTGACTTCCACTTTAACTTGCTAACTCCTGATAGTCTGACATCGCTTATTCACGAGGCCGGCTTTGAAAGTATCGAAATACCCGTTAGAGGCCGTCGAAATGGTCGATGTTTCGAGTTTGAGATTTCGGCGAGACGCTGAGAAAATCAGTCAATAGTCATTTTGATGAGTTATAAGGAGCCCAACTAATGTTGGAAGAAGTGCTATACCCGGGCCTTCCGACTGCCAATTGGCAGATGCTCAATAGTGAGCGCATGGCGTTAATGGGGCTGCTGGCTCAAGTGCGCCCCAAGAATGTCCTAGAAGTTGGCGTCTACCATGGAGGCAGCCTTTCTCTGATTGCAAAATTTGCTCAACATGTATGGGCGTGTGATATCGATCCGGAGGTGCCCGGGCGATTTGCCGTGCCAAAAAATGTTGATCTTCGCATCGGCGCGCCGGAGACGGTGCTGACCGATCTCTTAAGTGAACTCGACGCGAAGAGCATTGGCCTCGACTTGGTCCTGATTGACGCGGACCACAGCGCAGCGGGCGTTCGGCGAGACATTGAACGGATAATTCACAGACGCTTTTTGCCGGCTGGGCCAATGTTTATCGTAATGCATGATAGTGGCAATCCAGAGTGCCGTCGCGGGATGGCGAGCGCGGACTGGGCGAGTTGTCCGTATGTCCATGCCGTGGAGCTTGATTTTGTTCCGGGCCAGATTAGGGGTGGGGAAGTCTGGGGTGGTTTGGGGCTGGCTTACCTGAATTCCAGCCCTCGACACGGCGAACTCAGCATTTCTGCGGGTGCGGCCGATACGGTACGGGCACTTCACGGTGCGACAGCGGGCGGCCAGCCGCACTGAGAGCCCGGCCTGTGAACCATTCCGGTCCGATTGGGCGTCCGCTTCGAATTCTTATCGTCAGCAATCTCTTTCCACCGTATTTTATCGGGGGTGCGGAAGTTGTTGCGCAACGTCAAGCGCTTGGTCTGAGGGCGCTAGGCCACGATGTCAGCGTCTTTGCTGGACGGATTGAGGAGGATGAAGCCGGGTTGGGGCGGCTCGAGCGGGAGTGCGCAGATGGCCTGGTCGTTTGGCGAACTTCCATCGCATCCTTCGCGTCAGAAGAAAATTTTCGAAACGCGCGTACGGCCGAGCAATTCAAGGCGGTGCTGAACGCCGCACGGCCTGATCTTGTTCATTTTCACAACGTGGCCGGTTTGGGCGCCGATCTTGTTCCCTTGGCTAGCCGAAGGGGTATTCCAACGGTGTTGACGTTGCATGACTTGTGGGGGCTGTGCTATCGCGGCACGATGCTGCGGGTCGATGGCACGACGTGCAGGAATACCGAAGAGTGTGGGACCCATTGCGACAGAGCAATTCGTCCGCATGACGTGCACCACGCACTTCCGATGCGTCTGCGACGAGATTTTGTAGCATGGTGTTTCAATCACGCTTCGAGAGTGATCTCGCCGAGCCAGGCACTCGCTAATTCGTATGTGCAGGCGGGCGTGATCAAGCGGAATCGTCTCTCTGTCATCTCAAATGGCATTGATTTAAGTCCGTTCAGGGATATGGTGCGATCGCGCACCTCCGTCGTCCGCTTCCTGTGCGTTGCCTATCTCGGCGAGCACAAGGGCATCACGGACCTCATCGAGGCGGCTAGGCGCTTGGCCGCGATGCCACAACTGGCGTTTGGTTGGGAGGTGACTATTGCTGGCGATGGTCATTTGAGGCCGACTGTTGAAGCCCAGATCAGGGAATTCGGACTTAGCGAATTCGTGAAGTGCGTGGGCCGCGTGCCACGCGCGCGCGTCCTTGAACTGATGAGTCGAAGTGATGTCGTGATCTTGCCTTCGCGTTGGCCCGAGAACGAGCCGGTTTCGCTGCTGGAGGCCATTGCTGCAGGCACTGCACAACTCGCGACAGACGTTGGCGGGGTCGGCGCCCTCGTCGAGCAGGGCCGAACAGGCATGCTCGTTCCGCCATCCGCTCCCCAGCAGTTGGCTAGCGCCATGCGGGGCTACGTGGAAGACCCTGAACGAGCGGTGAAGGAAGGGGACGCCAATCTCGCTAGACGTAATCATTTCGACGAAGAGGTCACGACAGAGGCAATACTGGCGGAGTACAAGAAAGTTTTGTCCCAGCCCATTACGGCACCATCGGATCCATTGATCATCTGCGCCGGCCCTGTGCCGGACTTGGACGCGTATTCGGCCTGTGAGAATTTGCATCAGGCTGAAGACGCGGTCGCCGGCGGGCGCCGCGTTCGATTGGCTTGGCATGAGTGGTTGCCGGCCGAGGCGTGGGAGGAGGCCGCTGCATTCTGGAATTGGGGGGCGGACACAGCCTTCGCTCCCGCGGCGAAAGCCTTGCGATGGGGAATTCCGATCATCTCCTCAAGCGCTTGCGGACCAATCGTGGCAGTGGGTCGACTCTTTGGTGGTGTGACGACCGTCGAACAGGAAATCGAGATGCGGTGGGTCCTCGCAAAAATGGCCGCAGATCCGATGCCAATTGCGCGTTCAAAAAATGCACGGGGTGGTGCGGAAATGCTGACTGCGCTCGCCCCCCAAGAGTCTTTTCACCTTCGGTGTCCCGACAACTGGCCATGACTTCAGCCCTGGTAAATATCGGGAGCGTTCGACATTTCGTTATCTGCAACGAAAGGCTCCTGCCGCGTTTTGGTGTCGATCGCCTTTTGCTGCTCCTTGGGCAAAGTCTTGTGCGCCAGGGCCACCGCGTGACCTTCGTCTGTCTGCGTTGCGACAGGTCGATGGTCGAAAGGATTTCACCGCAATTGCACATCCTAGACGGGATAGGGAGTCTCTCGATTCAGGAGGCAGAAGCGCGCGCAGCCGATCTCCTACGAGCGGGTTGGAGTCGCGAACTCTTTGCTGATGGCGCGCCAGACGTTCTCATCAGTGGTGGATGGCCATTTTTCTCCGCAGCGTCCGTCTGTGCCGATCGCAATGTTCGATCAGTATTCATTGATGCCGGAGCCGTACCTCACGATGGGATGACGCCGCTCGGTCTGCCGACGCAGCGTGAACTCCGACGGATTCGTGCCGCAGCATTGCCAAAATTCAGCGCGGTATTCCCGATCAGCGGGTTCATCGCCGAGAGTCAAACACTTCCCGATCGAGGCAGTCGCCATGGAGTCGAGACCATCCTGCTCGGGGCAGATCATCTGGAAACCCCGATGTTCGAATCACCGGATGGTGGGGACGTCGATGATGTTGCAAACGCCAAGATTCAAGCAATGGCTGAAACTGGACAGCAGTTCGTCATGTTGCTGGGGCGCTATGAGGCCACTGGCTACAAGAACAGTCCTGCGGCGCTGGAGGTCTTCGAGAGGATTCACGCTCAGGTTCCCGAGGCGCGCATGCTGGTCTTGGCGCGCGAAGGCGAGTTCACGATACCTCCGGCAATTGCGGATGCCGTCGTGTTCCTTGGTTTCGTGAGCGACTTGGCCCTTTTAAGCATCATGCGCCAGTGCAAATTGGGGTTGTCGCTCTCTTTGTGGGAAGGATTCAACCTTCCTCTGGCGGAAATGCAGTGGTTGGGGATACCCGCTCTTGCGTTCAGCCTGGCCGCACACGCTGAAGTCGTCCTCGATCCTTGCATGCTGTGTGCGCGCCCGGACGACATGGCGTCCAAGGCTGTCCGCATCCTTCGGGAAGGGTGGCCCCCGCATATCAAGGTCGAAGGCCGGCTTGAGCGATTTCGGAGTGCCTTCAGCTGGCGAGCGACTCTCATCAAATACGATGAAGCACTTGCGCGAGTCCTTGCCCTTCCCGCTGTGCCCATTGACGTAGATGCACAACGCTGGCTGGAACAGCTTCCAAGACTCGTCATCATCGATTGCACCTGCTCGTCCATCGACCCCGCAAACCCTGGCGTCATCCGCGTAACCCGCAGACTGTGTCAGGCGCTGCAGCAAATACGCGGGATCTTCCCTGTCTTCGTACGCTGGGATCCTGCACTGGACTACTACCGCTTGTTGTCGGCTTCGGAAGGCGGTGTCTTGGCGACATTCGATGGCCCCAACGGCGGTGAACTACAGCAGGCGTTCTCGACGCTGGACAGTTGCCTCTCCATGTTCGGCCATCAAAAGCGTGCCGTTTTGTTGCTTCCCGAAGTCATCCTCGACGGTGCCGTGCAAAAGCGCTTCTTGTGGGCGCGTGCCAGGGGTTTGGCCGTCGCCGGCTTGCTCTACGACGTGATTCCCATGTCGCACCCTTTGTTCTGCGCCAGAGAGGTCGTCGAACGCTTTCCAGAGTATCTCGAGGCGCTCGCCTCGGCGGACGCCGTCTGGTCCATCTCGAATGAGAGTCTGAAGCAGTTTCGGGTATATGCCCGGCGCAGCGGCCTCCCCAAACCGGCGGGAGAGGCGGTTCAACTCCCCGGGCAATTCAGCGCTGTGGCGAGGAGTTCTTACCGCCGGCCAGAGTTAACCGCCGGCGATGTCATCACGATCCTTTGCGTATGCAGCATTGAGCCGCGCAAGAATCACAGGACCTTGGTCCAAGCCTATCAATTGCTGAAAAGCCGGCGCCCCGATTTGCCACTCAAACTGGTGCTGGTGGGGCATCGATTTGCAGAGGCCGACGATCTGGCTTCGTGGTTGCAGAGAGTCGTAGGAGAAGACGCGAGCATTGTCTGGTCGGGCTTGTTGCCGGACTGCGACTTGGCAAGTGAATTCGAGCGCGCCGCCTTCACGGTGTATCCCTCGGTAGTGGAAGGATTCGGGCTACCGATCATGGAAAGCCTGTGGATGGGCAAGCCTTGTATTTGCCACTATGGCGGAGTCATGGCCGAGTTGGCTGCGCCTGGTGGCTGTCTGACTACGGATATGACTGATCCGCAGGCGGTTGCTGCATCGATGGAGCGCTTGGCGACAGAATCAGGCTTGCTGAGCAAGCTTTCGCTCGAAGCCATCGGTCGCGACATTCAGGATTGGGCCGGCTATGGCGATGCAATATCGACACGACTGATCGCCTTGTGACGTTGTGATTTGCGATTGCCGATATGGTGACAACCACGCGCAGCAGTCAATCAAGCAGGCCGCGCAAGTCCGCAATGCGATTGCTGCCGTGCGGCACGGCGAGGATATTGATGAATCGTCCCAAAGTAGGAGACAGGTCGTCGACGATGCGCTGCTTAAGCTGCTCCGCCACGAGTGGTGTCAGCGTTGGGTTTTCCTCAGATACCTCGAACATTTGGTAGCCGAGGTCGCTAAGGATGTGCCACATCTCCAGCGGCTCGTTACCTGAACGGGTCAAACCGAAGGGCCAGAACTCAAGCAGAAAGATGGGCCGCCAGCCCGCGGCCAAGAGGCCTTGCGCGCCCCTCAGAATGCGGGCCTCCGAACCCTGCGTGTCAGACTTCACAATGTCCGGAAGCCGCGTCTCGCGGGCCAGGACAGAGTCGAGTGTGACAATTCGAACCTCTATCGAACTGCGCGCCGATCCATCGTCAAAGAGTCGGTGATCTCCCAGATTTTCTTCAGAGCGGAAAAGATTGATGGTGCCGACAATATCGCCCACGGCTTGCTGCTTGAGTTCGACGCAACTCGGCGACCCATCGGTGTGGCGCGACGCGTTTCGTGTCAATAGACCAAAATTTTCCGGGTCAGGCTCGAAGACCATCAACCGACCGTCCGGCCCGATGATTCTGGAAGCCACCGCGCAATACCAGCCAATATTTCCACCGATGTCGAGCACAAAATCATCGAGGTGGCACAGTCGCCGAAATACATCGGTTTCGAAAGGTTCCCAGATTTTATCGCGGGCAAGATCGCTTGAGATGAATTGATCGATATGGCGATGAATTTCGAAATTGAAAGGCGGAAAATTTGGAATTTTCGCCTCAATGATCCACGGTCTGTCAATTTTGGCAATCGGCGCGCATTGCCTCAGCCATCTTAGGCTCGGAGCATGGCCGGATTTTCGTGTCAGCCAATAGCGCGCAGGTTGGTACAGGCTTTCAACCCCGTATTTGGTGAATGGGACTGTCAAATCGTTGTGGACGAAAAATGCATTCACACCGCTGATATTGCAGCAAACCAGGGTGTAATCGGACAGGACATCCATCCAGGACTGAAGCGACGCGCCGAAGTAATCGTCGCCGCCCCATTTATGCTCGGCCACGTAGTCCATTTCAAGTCGAGTAGGAGGCCTGAATTTCGCGTTGTATTCGACAACGATCAATTTGGGGTGAACAGCCAGCAGCGCTTTGCGAATCAAGTGCGTATCGTTTCCATCGACATCGAAAGACAGAAGGTCAATCTCCTCTGTGCCGAGAAATAAACGGCAATCTTTAATGGTCTGCTCGGCCGTCTCGAGCGTTACAAAGGAATGTCGAATCATCAACGCGGGGAACTGGAGGCCTCCTAGCGCCTCATCTATGAAGTGAACATTTCTGAGGTCACCGTCGATCCAGCAGCCTGCGAATCCGTCGAGTGCAAGCTGATGCGTATTATTCTCAAGGCCATCAGCACATCCGACTTCGATGAATGTTCGAGACAGTGTCGCCACTTGAGAAATCCTTGCCAAGCACTCTCGAATGATTCCATCCTCGTCACACTGAGAATAGGAAGACCAACCGTGGACGACGGGGTTGCGCGGCGTCGACGCATTCGCTTGTGCCCGAAGAAGAGCCAGTTCTTGCGAGCGCTCAATCTCGGTGGGCGCCGTGGGTGGGGGCAAGAGGCGCTGAAATGCGTCTGTCGCCTTCCTGATTTCTGTTGCATTCGCTGCAATGAGCACTGCCATCGAATCTCTCGTGGTTGACACCGCCTTGTCAACAGCATCAGTGGTGATTCGAAGAAGTCGTTCTTGTTCTGCGCTGCTAGATCTCAGGTTTGCAAGGGAGGCGGCCGCTTGCAGCACCGATGCATACAGGCGCTCAATCTGTCGAAATGGAGTGCTTTTGAATGGCATACCTAAAACCAAGGTTCGGATACTCCTCAACCCTTGATGCAAGACCGCCTTGCTCTGCTACCGCACCTCCGGCGGTTCCCTGCAGATGATTTGGCGTCTATCGGTGGAGCGCCCCTTGACTATTTCCAATTCGTGGGAAAGGGTTGATTTTCGGACTCTACCTGAGAACCCTTGTCCGGCGATTAAATTTCGCCCACTTCAAGAGGCGCCGTGGATACTTGCGAGGTTTTGGCCTGGCCGATTTGCAGTGTCACCCTTCTCAAGAATGGTCCTAGTGCTGCAGCTCTATGTGCGGTGCATCAAGGCTGCCTACTCGAGCTTAGCTACCGCGTTGCCGGTCGGCCTCAAGTATCGCCCCGGCGCCCGTACATCCTTTCGTATTTGAAGGGAGGGCATCTGCCGATCAACTTTGGATCAGTGCCAATGGCCGATCCAGAATGTCCCGCGCGCAGTGGCCGATGCACTGCGCGAACTGCTCGGCGCTTTGTGCCCACTTGAGGATTGTCATCGTGCTCGAATCGGGCGCCTGAGCGTCCTCGCGCAAGGCCATCCATGCCTCCAGTTCATCCGCAAGGTCTCTTGCCTGCCCTCCCGAGAAGTAAAAGGCTGCATTGCCCGCAACTTCCCGAAAGACCTTGATCTCACGCGCGATGATTGGGGTTCCGTAGCGTGCGGCCTCGATCAATGGCAATCCAAAGCCTTCCGCCTCACTCGCCGCGAGAACGCCGGTGGCCGACTTGTAAACCAGACCTAGGTATTCATCGCTGCACCCCTGGAGCCAATAGAGGTGCTGATCGAATTTCGGGTGATTGAGCACCTCGCGGCTAAAGGCGTCGATTTGCCATCCCTTGCGTCCGACCATTACGAGATTCCAGTCGTGGCCACGCTCCCACAGCATATTGAAGGCGGCGAGCGCCTGCAGGTATCCCTTTCTGGGCTCGATCGTCCCCACCATCAAGAATGTCGGTCGCGAACGCATTTTCTCAAGCGTTTCCGACGCATTTGGCGGAAGACCTCTGGTAGGGACGGAGTTGTCGATGTCGGCGCCCAGATGGAACGAGGTGATCTTGAAATCGTCAACCCGGTCTGGCGCGTTTTCTCGGATCCACGCAGCAACATCGTCGGCCACCGATTTCGAAATGCAAATTGCACCCGAAGAATGCGCCATTGCATTCATCCAATTCGAGAATTCCGCGCAAAGCTCCGGCCAGAAGAAGTCCGGCCGAAGAATAGGGATCAGGTCGTAGACGACATGGAGAACGGACAGACCCTTCTCCCGCAAGTATTCATTTTTCTCTTGGTGGTTAATTGCTACCGCGGGGTGAAGATCGAGGTAAATCAGCACATCTCCGGGTCGCAGGTCGACCCATGTCGGCTGCGACTCCTGAACGGGCTCGTCGGTTGCCCCGAGGCACTCCGCCATGAACCGATGTGCGATGTAGTGCTCGTAGTCGCCCGGTGTCGTATAGACGGGCACGAAGCGCGAGCCTCCCCGCCTGAGGAGCTCGCTGCCAAGCGCCCGCACCACCCGCTGGATGCCGGACCGATCGTCGGCAAGGATGATCGAACTCACGTCCAGATACACCGTCGATTCACCGCTTCCGTTGTCAAAGGACTCGGCAATGGATTGGGCGACGCCGTAGAGATCTTCCCTGGAAAGCGTGAGCGCGGCGCCACGAATCCTGGCCGCGACAGCAGCGGCGGCGGGCGTTGGGGATTTCAACGTTGCAGCGGGCCGGTTTGTTGTGACCGACTCGAGTAGCTCGATGAGATGCTTTGCGGAGTTTGCCCAGGAAAAGAACTGCACGCGATTTTCGGCGTTGGCGCGCAGTCGGTCTGAGAACGCAGAGTCCGTCAGTGCCTTCCCAATCATGGTGCTCAGTTGATCGACGGAATGAGGCGAGAACATTGCCTCCTTCAGGCCAGTGATTTCCGGTAGGCTGGAGGTGTCGGACGTAACGACCGGCGCGCCGCAAGCCATGGCCTCCAAGGGCGGCAAGCCAAATCCTTCACGCAGCGACGGAAAGACGAACAAGGACGCCAAGTTCATGAGTCGCACCAGATCCTCGTCGCTGATATAGCCCGGGTACACGATCCGGGACACGCTTTCGGGGGGCAAACCCAGCCTACGCAGCTTTTTTCGGCCAATAGGTTCCTGGGCTTTGAGTTCTCGACCCACCATCACTAGCTGCACCGTGGATTGCAGCGCAGAGGGCAGTTGTGCGAAAGCCTTGTAGAGCGCATTCAGGTTCTTGTGGTCGTCATTGCCGCCAGAATAAAGAATGAAGCGTCCCTCGATTCCAAGGCGCGAGAGGAATTTCGCCTTCTCTGAGTCATCGATTTCACGCTTACGAAACAGCTTGGTGTCCACGGCGTTGTAGGTGACGCCGATCTTTCCGGGTGGAACCCCGAGCTTGCTGACGATGTCGCGTTTTGAAGACTCCGAGACGGTCAGGATAAGGTCGGACGCCGTCGCAAACGCTATTTTTTCCTCATACCACTTCTTCACCTCGGGATTCGAGAGGTATTTCTCCGGCTCAAACAGAGGGACGACGTCATGCAGGGTCGAGACATAGATGACCTTGCTTTCAATGAGTCCGACGCTGGTGCATGCGTCGTCGACTAGGCCCTCCTGCAGGTTGGTCGAAATGATCACGTCGGGTTCCAGGCTCATCAGGAAGGACTCCCTGACCAGTTGCGCTGCCTTCATGCGCTCGGCATTGGGCCGCGCGTGTGCAGCAATTTTCAGGGGTTGGTGCCACACCTTGATGCGAGACTGCGGAAGCAACTGCCCAAATTCCTTGCGCAATGCGAGCACGGACTCGGAAAATGCGCCGTTTAAGGCAAGAACGATTTCATGCGGAGAGCCTAGGCGCAGTAGTGCTGCCGTCAATTCGCGCGTATAGCGCCCAACACCCCGGTGCGCGGAGAAGCTACTCTGAGCCCCCTGCATGTCGATGACGATTCTCATGTATGGAATGGCGACCCCTGCGTTTCCGTCAAGGCTTGTTCTGGGTGAGTTGTTCAAAGACGGCGCGTGATTTGGGGTTCGACGGTTCGCGGATGACGCGCTTCATTTGGCCCGCAAGAATCACTCGCCGTATGCGAGCATCCCACGAGGGGGAGCGACGAAGCACGGCGCCAGCCATCCTTCGAAGCAATGGCAGCTTCCGCGACAGCGAGGATATTTTTCTAAGCGCGATCGCGACACGGTCTTTTAGATAGCGCATGGTAGTTGCCTCTGTTATGCCAAAATTTCTTTAAAGTGAAATAGGCTGCAACAGGCAACGTGTTCCCCGATGAGCAAAGCTGGGGGGCACGAACACTTGAATTGGCAGGGTGCGCCCTTCTGGCGAGGCGGGCCGGTCGGTGTTTTCCGAAGCCTTCATGGTTCTTGGGCGGCGGTGCTCAGCGCCGACGCATTTTCGGCCAGTAGCATCCGCCTCAAGGTTGATTCAATGGGCGGAGCGTCCAGCAAGCGGCCGCGTTTGGCCAGCAATGCCGTCAATTTGGCCGGATTGCCGCACAGACGATGCACTTCGTTGGCGCGCACTAAGGCTGAGTCAATGCGCACTTTGAGAGAATGTCCCGTGAGACTAGAGAACTTGTCAATGATGCTTTGAAGCTCATAAGGCTGTCCCGAGCAAACGTTGTAGGTCTCTCCCGGCTCGCCATGGTTCAGCAATTCCATGTAGGCGCTGCAGACGAGCTGAACGTCATTGAATTCCCGCTCGACATTCAGATTGCCCAACGCGATGGATGGCTTTCGATGAGCGAAATGGAACGCAAGCTTCGGGATGATGAAGTTGCGATCCTGCCCAGGACCGGTGTAGTTGAAGGGGCGTGTGATCACCAGCCTGAGGCGATCTTGGTACGTCCGGGCCATGTATTCCATGGCCAGCTTGCTCATGGCATAGTGGTTCACCGGTGCCGGCGAAAGGGTTTCAACAATGGGCGACTGATCGGTGTTGCCGTAAATGTTGGCGCTGCTTGCCAGCAGCACCTTGCTGGGCGCGACCTTCAGTTGCACCAAGGCATCCAGCAGGTTGGTCGTGCCTAGGACGTTGATCGCGTAGAACTCCTTTTCGTCCGCGTGCCCCACAAAGCTGATGGCCGCCAGATGAACGACCGCGTCGGGTGTGGCTTCCTTGATCTCATTGAACAATTCCTCGCGGCTGGTCAAGTTCGATTGCAGCGCGACAATTTCGTGACCCAGAGAGACGGCGTACTCGGCAAAGGGCTTGCCCGTAAATCCATCTGAACCGGTGAGCAGTATCTTCAAAACGAATGCCCTTGTGCGTTGCGTCGCAGGTCTGCATCCACCATCATTTGGCACAGCTGCTCCAACGTGGTCTTGGGTTCCCATCCCAATTTGGCGAAGGCTTTTTCGGGGTTGCCGATCAGCAACTCGACCTCGGCCGGGCGATAGAACTTAGGGTTGATGCGCATCACCGTCTTGCCAGTCGCGGTGTCGACCGCGGATTCGGTTTCGCCCGTGCCCTTGAATTCGACCTGGATGCCTGCGCCCTTGAAGGCCATTTGCACGAAATCCCGGACGGTCTCGGTCCGGTTGGTTGCCAGCACGAAGGTGTCGGGTTCCTTGGCCTGCAGCATGCGCCACATCCCTTCGACGTACTCCTTTGCAAAGCCCCAGTCGCGCTTGGCGTCGAGGTTGCCCAGTTCCAGAACGTCGAGCTTGCCGAGTTTGATTTTCGCGACGCCGTCGGTGATTTTTCGCGTCACGAACTCCCTCCCGCGCAGCGGGCTTTCGTGGTTGAAAAGGATGCCGCTGCTGCCAAAGATGTCGTAGCTTTCCCGGTAATTCACCGTGATCCAGTGCGCATAAAGCTTTGCGACGCCGTAGGGACTGCGCGGATAGAATGGGGTTTCTTCGGTCTGCGGAATGCTCTGCACCTTCCCGAACATCTCGGATGTGCTGGCTTGGTAGAAGCGAACCTTCGGATTGGTGATTCGGATTGCCTCCAAGAGATTCAAAGCGCCGACGGCGGTGATCTGGGCGGTCGCCGCAGGCTGGTCGAAGCTGACGCCAACAAAGCTCTGAGCGGCAAGGTTATAGACCTCGTCCGGCGCCGTCTTCGCCATCAGAGCGAGCGAACTCCCTAAGTCCGTCAGGTCGTGTTCCAGCAGGTGCAGATTGGGATGCGACTCGATGCCCAGTTCTTCGATCCGCCAGAAATTGACGGAACTTGTCCGGCGGAAAGAACCGTAGACGGTGTAGCCCTTCTCTAGCAGAAGTTGCGCCAGGTAGGCGCCATCCTGGCCCGTGATGCCGGTGACGACGGCTCGTTTTCCCATGAAGACCTCGATCTAAAGACGGCCCGGCGACGATCATCGACGCGGAGTCCGCGAAACAAAATTTGATTTTGCCTGAATGTAAGGGCTTTCCCTCTCAGCTGCCGGCGCGCGCAGGTGGGAGCGCAGGGGCAAGGCTCAATTCCCCTGGAGATGTGGCAGGCCGCAGGCCCTAGCGAAGCTGTCGGCGCTCTCGGCCCATGTCAGGTAGGGCAGGGCCCCTGTCGGAGCGGGCTTGCCGCGCCGCTTGCCGTTGAGAAAGGCCATAACCGCGCTTTCAAGCGAGGCGGGCTCATCGCCGAAGTAGCTCGCGTGATCGCGCGCGACCTCGCGAAACACTGGAATGTCTCGCGCCAGGAGCGGCAAACCATGCTGGGCCGCTTCGATCAGGGGCAGTCCAAAGCCCTCGCCTTCGGATGCTGCGATGAGGCAACTGGACGCGGCATACAGCAGCTTCAGAAAGCTGTCGCTCGCATTCTCGATCCAGAACAGATGCGAGCGGACCGATGCTGTCTTGCGTAGCCGGGCGGCAAGCGCTTCGACCATCCACCCTTTCTTGCCCACAACGACGAGGTTCGCGTTCAAACCGCTGGCCCACATTCGGTCGAAGGCATCCAGCACAAGTGCATGCCCTTTTCTCGGTTCGATCGTGCCCACCATTAGGAAGGTGGGTCGGTCGCCCAGGGCTTGCAGCGTGCTGGCTTCTGCAGCGCTCGGCAGGGCTGGGCTTGATCCCTTCAACGGCTCCGTCCCGAGGTGAAACCACTGGATTCGAAGATCCGGTGCTCGGGCCCCGCGGTGTTCGGCCTGCACCCACGAACGAAGCTCTTCGGCGACGGACCGCGAGATGCAAATGGCGCCATCGCTTTCTGCCACGACACCCAGCCATTTTTCGTGCAGTTCGGCCGCATCCCGCATGAACCGATTGCGAAGCTGGATCGGCAACAAGTCGTACACGACGAATTCAACACGCACGCCGGCTTGACGCATGCGTTGATAGAAATCGCGTTGCTCAATCGCAATGCGAGGTACGAGATCGAGACCGACGAAGACATCGCCGGCTCGCATGTCGACCGGCTCATCCTCGAGCACATCACCAGGACAGCTTAAGAATTCCAGCGTAAAGCGGCGCGCGTACCTGTATCCAACTCGGCCGCGCACAGCAAGCACCGGCTCGATCCGGTAGCCCGCGGGAGGGCGTGTCAGCAATTCGCGCAGCAGATTCCTCACCACCCGCTGGATGCCGGTGCCGGCGTCCCGGGTCACAAGTTCAGAAACGTCAAGGAATAGCTGCAACTGCGCAAGCGGCGACGGCAGGCTGTCCACAATGGCTTGGGAGATCGCTGCAAGATCTTTGCTGCGCTCAGGATTGAGCGCTCCTTGCATGTCCAGCCCAATGGACTTGATCAACCCATCTCGTCCGGACAGGGCCGCGGCGGCAAATCGCTCGATCGCTGCGACGTACGCCAAGGCGCGACGCGTGAGCGCACGGTCGGCTTCGTCGCCACTCGGATGGGTCGCGTCGATCGTGCACGTCGCTTGATGGGGGATCACCGCCCAGCCGCCGGTGTCCGAGGCTGGAAACCATTGCCTGGCTGATGCCACCGCATCATCTGAACTCACGATGACGCCTTGCGCGTTGGCAATCGCAATGAAGGTGGCGGGGAACTTCAGGGCAACCCGCGTTGCGTCATGGCCGTCGAAGCGTTCTTGTACGGCGCCATAGCCATGGGAGGCGTAAAGCGCGCGCGCCCATGGGAACTCGTGCCCAGCCTGCGCTTCCTGGCGGGCCAGCGCCGGACTCAGGTTGAAATCCTGCAGGACAACGATGCCAGCGATGTCCGTCAGCAGGTCCAATGCAAGCGGTCTCTCGCCAGTGCCGATGTTGTAAAGCACCCGCGAGAATGCGCTGAGGTTCCGTCGAAACCATTCGACCGATCGCGTCGGAAAGGCCGCCAGCCTTGGGTCGTCGACAGGCTGATCGGAGATCAGTTCAATGTCGTAGTGTGGCGCAAGATGGGGAACCAACTCGGCATCGCGAGGGGCGATGGCGTTGTGCTCCGGCGAAGGCGCAGAGATGTATGCCAGCAGAGGTCGAAAAGTGTCGGGCCGGGATTGCCGGAGGCGAGCACCCGCGCTGCGCAAGTCCTCGAGGCCCTCCCAAATCCGGCGGGCGGTTTCATCCCAGTCGACTCCTTCGCGCCGGCGGTTGCTGTGGTTGTCGGCATCCGGCGAGATGACGATGCATCGGGCCGCGTCCAGACCGAAATGCGCGATCCCCCCTTTCCGTGCAGCGTCCGATGCGGCGAACCAGCGATCGCTCTGGCGCAGCGCGTGGATCTTCCCCTCGGCCCAGTGTCTGAAGGTGGGGTCTGTGACATAGGCGCTCAGGTCGGCATCGTGCACGCTCACGGCGGTCGGAAGCCGCGCAAAGGCGCCTACACTGATTACCGCCGGGTCGCGCCAGCCTTCGAAGAAGCTCATCACATGCACCACGTCAGGTCGCAGGCTTGCCAAGAACGCTTCGTACAGCTTCGCGTTGGCGCTTGCCACGCGTTCTGACGCAGACAATCCAGGCAGCGCCGCTGGATGCCAGATGCGAAGATTACCGGGAGCGATCAGGCCCCCGAACCGGCGCTTCACCGCTTCGATGGTGCCGTTGAAGCGCCCATTGAGTGCGAGCATCAGATCGTGCCCTCGCGGCGCGCGCGCCATCGCCAGCGTCAGTGCGGCAGTGTGCTGCGCAATGCCTTGACTGCGGAGATCGGCTGACTGGGTGCCCTGTAGGTCAATGACGACGCGCATGGCTCCCTTCGGCATCGGCCTGTGAGGCGTATTGCTGGAGGCGTCGATAGACCACCATGGCGCTCGGGGAGAGTGCCTCGGGCCCCGTGACGGCGTCGACAGCGGATTCTTCGAACGATTGCATCGAGAGTTGCACTCGCCGGTCCAGTGGAGGGATCCACTTTATGGCATTCATCAATAGCTTCTTGGGCAAGGGACGCCGTGCGATGCCGCCCAGCACGCGACGCAATGCGGACTTTGCGGCGCGCTTCGTGGCGGTCGTCCAGGCTTTGCTGCTGTCCAGGATGGCTGGTGTTTTCTGTATCATTTTGCGGCGCCGTACTTCACGCAGACGGGGCGTGCTGCTGTGGAGCGCTCGGATTCTAGAGGGCGCCACCAATTCGCGAGCTTGTCTCGATTCAAGGGACCAATCTTCAACTTCGGCTCCAATGCGGGCTGTCATTCAACTCCAAAGTCGAAAAGTACCGAGTCCATGATTAAGGTCAATCCATGAGAAAGCTCCTGACGCGCGCCGCCAAGGGGCTCTACTGGACCGTGTTGCCATGGCCCGTGCGCGAACGCGTGAAGGTACTGCGGCAGAACCTTGCATCCCGAAAGACGAGTTCCAGGTTGGCGCGGTGGGTGCAACGGGAGCGAGAGCGCTCCGCGCTGCGGATGCGAGGCCTACCGGCTCCTGCGCCTGCGCCTTTGGACCTGTTCGATGATGAGGCGGTTGCGTTGGCTGCGGGACTTCCCGCACATCAGATTCTTTGGCCTCCCGCGCCCCTTGAGGACGTGTCTGATTTGTGGTCGGCGTCGCGTTTTCTCATCGAACTGTGGAGGCGCCGCGAAGACCTTCGAAACCGCTTCCCCGATGCGCTCTCGGCGGGAAGTGCGGGTGGCTTCGGCAATTGGTTGCGAAAAGGTGGTGCCTCTGAGTTGGGGTTGAGCTCGGGGGCCACGGCGCACGCGCTCGCCGCCCTCGATGCCCGGCTTGGCGCTCGTGCCAGGCAGGCATTTTTGGCGAACATCCGCTTGGCTGCTGTCTTGCCTCACGGCTTGACGCCTGCTGGTCACACGGAGCTTTTTTGCTGGTTCATGCAATGGGGCAAGGACGAGGCAGCATTGCGCCTGGAAGAGATCTGGTGGCTGTTCCTGGAAGCCGCACAGCAAGCTCCGCACGAACTGCTGCTGGCCCATTCATTTGCCCCTGAGTGGCAGAAGCAGCACCCCGAGGGCCTGACGATCTTCGGGCGCAGATCCTTCGCTGCCTGGTTTGCGGCCGAGTACGGCACCGCCGGGTCGTGGACCGATCCACACCGCTGGCCCAAATGGCACGACGAGACAACGCAAGTTCGAATTGGCTACTGGGCGCGCCCGCAATGGAGACGTGCCTATCCCATGGCGCTCTCCGATCAGCAACAGGCGCGAGCTTTCCTTCGGTGGCTGGCATCAGCTGACGCAGGACTGGAGGCGGACCAACGGGAGTGGTGCGCAGCGCTTGACGCAGACGCGATCTCCCTGATGCTGACAAAACCCGGGGTCAACGTCATTGGTCACTTTTGCTATCCGTCGGGCCTTCGCGTCTCTGTGGAGTCCATGACCCAGGCCATGCGCTCGGCCGGCGTTTCCACGTCCTTGCGTGATGTGCTCACGGACCCGAAGGACGATCCCCAGCATGCTGAGTTTCATGGCGTGGAGTGCTTTGACACCACCATCATCCACGTTCAGCCGGAGCCCCATTTCGATGCGGCCTACGAGCGGGCACAGCTTGAAGCGCGCGAGCCTCGCACCTATCGGATCGCATATTGGTACTGGGAGTTTGCGTCGATTCCCGACTCTTGGGTAGCGAAAGCCAAGAATGCCGATGAGGTGTGGGCCGCGACGAACTTTGTCGCGCAAGGCCTGAAGGACCGCCTGAAAATCCCGGTGCGAACGCTCTTTCCGGGTGTCAAGCTGGCTCCCTTCCAGCGGCGCGGACGCGACTATTTCGGCCTGGACAATGGCCCGTTCACGTTCCTTTTTACGTTCCACATGATGAGCGTCATGGAACGAAAGAATCCCTTGGGCCTCATCCGCGCCTTCAAGTTGGCCTTTGCTGCGAATGACGGGCCGTGTCTGGTTCTCAAGACTTCATATGGCGAGCGCTATCCGGCCCAATTGCAGGAACTGCGTGAGGCAGCCGAAGGCGCCAATATAAAGGTCATCGACGCCGTCTACAGCCCCGCCGACGTTCTGGCGTTGATGGATGTTTGCGACTCGTATGTGTCGCTGCATCGCAGCGAGGGCTTGGGTCTGACGATCGCCGAAGCGATGCTCCTGGGGAAGCCGGTGATTGCCACGAATTTCTCGGGCAACGTGGACTTCATGGATGAAAGCAACAGCCTGCCTGTGGACTACAAGTTGGTGAAGCTGGGCTGGCCCATCCCGCCCTACGACGCACACCTAGAGTGGGCGGAGCCCTCGATCAAGCATGCCGCACAACAGATGCGCCGCGTCAACGACAATCAAGAATGGGCGCGCGAAGTGGGTCAGAAGGGCAAGGCAAGCGCGGAGGCCAACCTCTCTCTGGAGGCTGCGGGACAACGATTTTCCAAGTGCTTGGAGGAGATTCGAGCGACCCGCACAGTCGTCAGCTAAGCCAATCTTGAGTTGCTCGGGCTGGCTGGCACGCCTTGATGTGCCGTGGTGCCTGGAGACGAGATGTGGTGGCTGACGCGTTTGGCGCTCAAGATACGGCAGCCTCCGAAATCGAGTCTAAACGTATGCGTGGAAAACCATTCTGTTTCCGTAGTACTCGTCCACCATTTCAACGCGCTTGAATCCCACGTCTCGCATCATTGCCTCGCAGGCAAGGCGATTGGGGCCAAAGAAGTTCGAGGCATCGTTGTTTTCGGACGAGCCCTCGTAGTATGCGAGTGCTGGTCGCGGGCAGTCCATGGCGTCCACCAGGGTTTCCATGATGCACATGCCCGAACAGACGTCCCGGACTCGTCTCAAGTATCCGATTGGATCGGGCGAGTGGTAAAGAACACCTAGGAAGAGGACAAGATCGAATGCCCCGACGGTGTCGGCGGATATCGCCTCCACTTTGATTTCCATCTCTTCGACTTGGCTGCCAAGAGTTCGCTTGGCAAGGTCAAAGCCCTTCTTGCTTTCGCCTTGCCAGCAGTACCAATCGGTCGCGAGCACCCTGCTGGCACCGCGGCTTTCGCATTCGAATGAGAAGGCGCCATTCCACGCGCCGATATCTATGACGCTTTTGCCGGCCAGACTTGCCGGCAGGTGCAACTTGGCCATTTTGAAAGGCGTGTCATCTATTCCCGGAGTGACTAGTCCGTTGCCGAGGGGGATCCGGTGAAACCAAGACACTGAATTGACTTCGTCCTCGAGTCTCGTGGTCATGGGCAATCACATTCCAGTAGTTAGTGGCGCCGCAGTGCTCGCCGTTTCAGGTTCGGCAATTTTGGCAGATGGTCGCAGCCAGTGCCTCGTTGCTAGTGCCCATTGCACCTTCGATGTCCGTCAGCCGGCCTCTTTCACTTTGCCGCACTGCACGTGCAAGTTGGCTCTGCCAAACCCCGCGCAAGGCGGCCGCTCCTTCATTGCCTTCGTCAACTGACTTCCACGATTCGCCCGTGCTCCAAGTGGATCACCCGGTTGCACTCCTTGGCAATCAGGTCGGGCGAGTGTGAAGCAAGCACCAAGATGCCGGACTTGGCCACCACGTCCTTCATGCGCTGCTCGGCTTTCTCGGTGAACTCCGCGTCCCCCACCGAAAGCCACTCGTCCATCAACAGGATGTCAGCTTCGACGCTGGTCGAAATTGAGAAGGCCAGCCGCATCATCATCCCGGTGGAATAGGTCCGCACCGGCATGTTGACGTATTCGCCAAGCCCGCTGAATTCGCAGATGCTGGGCGTCAGGTCGTCGATTTGCTTCTTGCTCATGCCCATCACTAGGCCGCGGAGCATGATGTTTTCGATGCCGGTTGCATCGGGCTCGATGCCCAAGGAAGGATCGATCAGGCTGGCCAGACTTCCGCGGCGCTCGAAGTCGCCCGAAGAAGGCTCGTAGACGCCTGCGAGCGTACGCAGCAGGGTCGACTTGCCGGCACCATTGTGCCCGATCAGGCCCAGCCGATCACCGCTTTTTAGTTCCAGGTTGATGTCGCTCAGCGCCTGGACCACCTTCACCCCGGTTTCGCTGCCAAAGCGCCCGCCCGTCACCGACGCGGCAATCGTCTTCTTGAGCGAGTTTGCGCCGGCGCCATAGATCGGAAAATTGACCGCGACGTTCTTGAGAGTAATGTATGGCATAGGTTACAGCCAGTAGACGACGCGGCGACGGTACTTGGAAAAGAGATAGGCCGAAGCGACAAGGTTCAACGCCGTCCAGGCGAGGATCCCATACCAGTTATGGGATTCGGCAACGCCACCCATCAGCGGAGTACGTACGAGGTCCAGCATCTGCGCAAACGGGTTCCATAGGATGTACTGCGCGCGACCCGGCAAACTTTCAGGAAACCAGAATACAGGCGTCAGGAACATCAGCATCTGCATGACGCTTATCACGATCTGCGCGACGTCTCTGTACCGCGTGCAGATCAGACCGAGGAAGAGACCCAGCGCATGCGCGTTGACCAGCAACAAGATGAAGCCTGGCACGACCAGCAGCGCATCCCAGCCCAGTGAAATATGCGCCCAGATGGCGATCGGTATGTACAGCACGATCTGATGTGCAAACTGGATCAGGTTGCGCGCCATGCTCCGCCACACAAAGAGGCTGATGGGAAAGTACCCCTGCTTCAGGTAGTTCGACGAACTGACAAAGGCGTTGCACGAATCCGTCACCATGCTGGAGAAAAATCCCCAGAAGATGATGCCCAGCGCAAGGTGCGGGAAGAACTTGGACAGCACGGTGCCGAACAGCGAACTGTACAGCGGGCCCATGCCGCCGATCATCGCCCCCATGCTCAGGGTGAGCCAAAGAGGGCCGAGCATCGATCGTCGGTACCGCAGCACGATGTCGAACCATGCGAGGGTCCACCAGATATCCGTGCGTCGGGTTCCCTCCCACCAGTCAGCCCATGCGCTGCGGTGGAGGTTGGAATGGGCTTGGCTCATGCGCGTCCGTAGGTGTCCGCTAGACGGACAATGTCGTCTTCGCCTAGGTAGGCGCCGCACTGCACTTCAATGAGCACGAGTTCGTCTTGGCCGACATTGGTCAAGCGATGCTTTTCTTTGAGGGGGATGTAGCGATATTCGCCGGGAAGAGTCTTGTGTTCGACGTCGCCGATCTGCACGATGGCAGTGCCTTGGACGACGACCCAGTGCTCTGCGCGCTGGTGATGGTATTGTAGTGACAAGGATTCACCCGGCTTTACGGTGATGCGCTTGACCTTATAACCGTGCTCTTCCTTCAGGGATGCATAGGTGCCCCACGGCCGATGGACGACCGCCGGCATCACGGCTGCTTCGTGATTGCGCGACTTCAAGACTTCCACGACCTGTTTCACGTGCTGTGCGCTGTCCTTGTGCGCCACCAACAGTGCGTCCGGCGTGTCGACTATGACGAAGTCGTGGACCCCGAGGGTGGCGACAACCTTCGGCCCGTGGCTGCTGACTTCAACGTGGGTGCCCGTGGTATCGATGGCCACAACATCTCGGGGCATTGTGTTTCCGCTCGCGTCTGCGGCATGCGTCTTTGCCACGGATGGCCATGAGCCGACGTCGCTCCAATTGAACTTGGCAGGCACTACGTGCACGTTGTCGGCTTGCTCCAAAACCGCATAGTCGATGCTGATGTCTGGAAGACGCCCGAAGTCATGCACCGCAAACTGCACCATGTCGCTGGTCTTCGTGGAGGACGCCAGTGCGCGTCGTGCAGCGGCCAGCACCTCAGGTGCGCAGCGCCCGAGCGCATCCACGATGGCATCCGCGGTAAAGCAGAACATGCCGCTGTTCCAGTAGTAGCGGCCAGTCGCGAGGAATTCCTGTGCCGTCGCCAGATCGGGCTTTTCGACGAAGCGCGTGACCTGCTGGCTGTCGCGAGAAATGCGAGGCACCTCGATGTATCCGAACCCCGTGTCCGGACTGACAGGGCTGACGCCAAAGACAACCAGCGCTCCTTGCGCAGCCAAGCGGCATGCTTGGCTCGCGCTCGCGACGAAGGCCTCCACGTTCGGAACGAGATGGTCGGCGGACAAGACCAGCATGACGGAACTGCCGCCAAATTGCTCAATACAACGTAGGGCCGCGACGGCAATCGCAGGCGCCGTATTGCGCCCCTTGGGCTCGAGAAGAAGCGTCGTGTTGGGCGGATCGGGCATCTGCCGCAAGACGTCCTTCGTCAGGAACTGATGGTCCTTGTTGGTGACGATGAAAAGGTCATCCGTGCCACACGCTTGTCCACGCTCAATGGCCTGCTGAAGAAGTGTGGACCCACCCAACTTCATGAAAGGCTTCGGAACGGACTGTCTGGAAACGGGCCAAAGTCTGGAACCGGAGCCGCCTGAGAGCACTACAGAAACAACGTGCATCATTCACCTAAGAGGTTTCAAGGCAGCCAATTTTACTTGGCGGCACGAGCGGGGCCGGGGTTTTCCCCGTGTCCCAAGACATTGGGTGTCGTTTTTTGAGACAGATGCCCCGCTGTGATAATCCGCCGCATCCCCTGCACGCCTGCCCCCTTGTTGCATCCCTTCAACTCCGCAGTTCAGTTTCCTGAGAGCGTGGCTCCAACGAGCCCCACGATCTCGGTCGCTATTTGCACGCACAACGGCGCCCCATATATCGCCGAACAGGTTCGCAGTATTTGCCAGCAGACACGCCTGCCGTTCGAGCTTGTCTTGTCCGACGACGCTTCGGGCGACGGGTGCGTCGATATCGCACGCAACGCGCATGCGCAGTGCGTCGCCGAGGCGCCATCGCGTCAAATGCCGGCGCTGAAAGTCCTGCAAAATTCGGCAGCCTTGGGCATCACAAGAAATTTCGAGCAGGCCGTTCGGGTGTGCTGCGGCGACGTCATCGCGTTGTGCGACCAGGATGACGTCTGGCGATCCGACAAGCTTGCATGCCTGTCCAGCGAATTCGAGAGACGCCCAGACCTGGTGCTACTGCACACGGATGCCCAATTGGTCGACGATGCATTGGTACCCCTCCCCCAATCTCTCTTTGAAGCGCTGGGCGTGTCGACGAGCGAGTTCGCCCAGATCCACGAAGGGCAGGCTTTTGATGTCTACCTGCGCCGCAACTTGGTGACAGGAGCAACGACTGCCTTTCGACGGCCTTTGCTCGATGATGCGCTGCCGTTCCCGACGGAGTGGCTGCATGACGAATGGCTTGCCATCATTGCAGCAGCGACCAGCGAGGCTGATTTGTTGAACGCACAACTGATCCAATATCGGCAGCACGGGTCGAATCAGGTCGGCGCGCAGCGCATCACCCTCGGCGCAAAGATTCGCAAGGCACTTGCGTCTCGCGGTCAGGACCCCGAGCGGCGTCGAGTCAAGGCACAGGTTCTCCTGACGCGACTACTCGCTTTGGGCGACAAACTCCCTGCCGACCGAGTCGCCAAGGCACGCTCCAAGCTTGAGCATCAACGCCTGCGCGCAGCACTCCCGGCGAACCGGGTGGCTCGGTGGTTTCCAATTGCGCGAGAGATACGAACCGGGCGATACCAGGCGTTCGACTACGGGCTGGAAGGCGTGTTGCGAGATTTGTTGGAAGCCGAGTAGGCCAGGAAGCGCCGGTAGCGCCAGAACGCACCGGAACCCCATACCCGCAGCAAACTGCTCGCGTGCCACCATAAATGTCTCTTGCTGCGATGGCTCGCCCGCTGCGCGTCATGCCGCGTTCTCAGCCCTTCGGCAATTTGCAGTTTCCACCCTGCCAGCCGCGTTCGGGCGCAGATATCGAAGTCTTCGCCATACATGAAGAACCGCTCGTCAAAGCCATTTATGGCCGCGAAAGCCTGGCGTCGGAACATCATGAAAAGCCCAGGAATCCAGTCCGGCACCGCCGGGATTGCGTAGCCTGGGCGCCGGCGCGTCAGGATTTCCAGCGGTGTGATCAGCGCGCGATGCTGCTCGGGCGTCACCTTGTCCGGTTCCATGATGCGCGGCGCCAACAGGCCTGCATCAGGCGTGGCCTGCACGGTCAGCGGCGCCAGCACGTCGTCGTCGAAGCGGATGTCCGGGTTCAACACCAAGAACCAGTCGGTTGCGCAGCGTCGAAAGGCTTGGTTGTGATTGGCGCCAAAACCCATGGGCGCAGCGTTCTCAATCCGCTCGATCGGATAGCCCAACTGGAGCCCGGCGATCGCGTCCGCCTCCGGGATGTTGATCGTCAACACCACCTTCTCCACCACCTCCGCGCTGAACTGGTCCAGTTGCTCCAGCAACGGCCGGATCAGTTCAAGCTGACCGTGGCTGACGATCGACACCGTGATTGGCTTTTGAGGGGAAGTGTTGCTGCGCATGGTCTAATTTCGCCGGGAATTCTAGGGTTCC
This sequence comes from Variovorax brevis, assembly GCF_030317105.1. Classification (GTDB taxonomy): domain Bacteria; phylum Pseudomonadota; class Gammaproteobacteria; order Burkholderiales; family Burkholderiaceae_C; genus Variovorax; species Variovorax brevis. Next base: position 349,298 of record NZ_JASZYG010000006.1, on the reverse strand, counting down.
TTCCAATTGGCCCCACATGCTTGCACTGATCGTCATTAGTTTTCTCTTTGCCGCCCTCTCGGTTCTGGCGTTCATGCGGCGTGCGCGCCGCCATGCCAGACGCTACGGCAAGGACATGCCGCAGCGCTTTCACGCCGGGCATGTGCCACGGCTGGGTGGGGCGGGCATCTTCATTGGCATGGGCGTCGCGTGGCTCAGTGCGGGCCTGATCACCTCCATCAACGTCTCCTGGTCGCTGAAGGCATCGGGCCTGACGCTCCTGTGCATGGCGCCCGCCGTGCTGGGTGGCATCACCGAAGATGTGACGCAGCGCGTCTCGGTGCGCTATCGCCTCGGGCTGACCATCGGCTCCGCGTTTCTGCTTTGCTTCGTGACGGGGCTCAGCCTGGAGCGCACCGGCATCCCCGTGCTCGACGGTTGGCTGATCGCGATTCCGTTCGCTGGCGTCATCTTTGCGGCCTTCGCCATCGGCGGCCTGCCGCACGCCTTCAACATCATCGACGGCTACAACGGCCTCGCCGGCACGGTCGCCGTGCTGGTGTGCCTTGCCATCTCCCACGTCGCTTTGCAAGTGGGCGACCGCCAACTCGCCGCCATGGTGATGTGCCTGGTCGGCGCCACCTTCGGCTTCCTCATGTGGAACTACCCCCGCGGCAAGATCTTTGCCGGCGACGGCGGCGCCTACGTGTGGGGCATGGTCATCGCCGTGGCTTGCGTCACCCTGGTGCAACGCCACCCGCAGGTCTCGCCCTGGTTCCCGATGCTGCTGCTCATCTACCCGGTGTGGGAAACGATGTTCTCCATCTATCGCAAGCTGGCCCGCGGCCAGTCGCCCGGCATGGCGGACGCCTTGCACTTTCACCAGCTCATTTTCCGCCGCTTGGTGCGCGCCGTGGTGCACGACGACGAGGCGCGGCAGCTTCTGGCGCGCAACAACCGCACCTCGCCCTACCTCTGGGTTTTTGCGGCGCTGTCGATCGTTCCGGCCGTCCTGTTCTGGAACCGCACCTGGGTGCTGATGTTCTTTTGCCTGCTTTTCGTCACAACCTATGTGGCCGCGTACCTCATGATCGTGCGCTTCAAGGTGCCGCGCTGGCTTCGCGAACTAACGGGCTGATGCGCTCTCACAATCACCATTCTTTCAACGCTCTGGAGCGTGACTGCACATGACCGACCACGTACTCAACATTCCGCCGCGCGACAAGGCCGAGATCCTGGCCCAGGCGCTGCCTTACATCCGCAAGTTCCACGGCAAGACCATCGTCATCAAGTACGGCGGCAATGCCATGACCGACCCGGCCCTGCAGGCCGACTTTGCCGAAGACGTGGTGCTGCTCAAGCTGGTGGGCATGAACCCGGTCGTCGTGCACGGCGGTGGCCCGCAGATCGAATCGGCGCTCAACCGGTTGGGCAAGAAGGGCAGCTTCATCCAGGGCATGCGCGTGACGGACGCCGAAACCATGGAAGTGGTCGAGTGGGTGCTGGCCGGTGAAGTGCAGCAGGACATCGTGGGCCTCATCAACCAGGCCGGCGGCAAGGCCGTGGGCCTCACGGGGCGCGACGGCGGCCTGATCCGCGCGCAAAAGCTCAAGATGGCGGACCGCAACGACCCCAACACGCACCACGACGTGGGGCAGGTGGGCGATATCGTCTCCATCGACCCCAGCGTGGTCAAGGCGCTGCAGGACGACGCCTTCATCCCGGTCGTGAGCCCGATCGGCTTCGGCGAAGACAACGAGAGCTACAACATCAACGCCGACGTCGTCGCCGGCAAGCTGGCCACCGTGCTGCGGGCCGAAAAGCTGATGCTGCTCACCAACACGCCGGGCGTCCTGGACAAGAACGGCAACCTGCTGACCAACCTGTCAGCGCGCGAAATCGACGAGCTGTTTGCCGACGGCACGATCTCCGGCGGCATGTTGCCCAAGATCGAAGGCGCGCTCGACGCCGCCAAGAGCGGCGTGAACGCGGTGCACATCATCGACGGCCGCGTGCCGCACGCGATGCTGCTGGAAATCCTGACCGATCAGGCCTACGGCACGATGATTCGCGCCCGCTGAGCGGTTTCATGGGGCGTGCGCCGCCCGCCAGCAGGCGGCGCGGTGTGGCTCAAGCCTCTTCGTACCCGCGCGGATTGGCGCTCTGCCAGCGCCAGCTGTCCTCGCACATCTGGTCCAGCCCGCGCTTGGCCTGCCAGCCCAAAAGGGTGCGCGCCAATGTCGGGTCGGCCACCGTGGTGGGCACGTCGCCCGGTCGGCGCGGCCCCAGTTCGTAGCGGATGGCCTTGCCGCTGGCGCGCTCGAAAGCCGCGACCAGTTGCAGCACCGAGGCGCCCTGTCCGGTACCCAGGTTGACGGTCAGAACCCCCGCTTGCTTCTCAAGATGTTGCAATGCTGCAACATGACCGTCGGCTAAATCCAACACATGAACGTAATCTCTGACACCGGTGCCGTCCGGCGTCGGGTAGTCGCTTCCGTGCACCGAAAGGCACTCGCGCAGCCCCACCGCCACCTGGCTCACAAAGGGCATCAGGTTGTTGGGCCGGCCCTTGGGTTGCTCGCCGATCAGTCCGCTTTCGTGGGCGCCCACCGGGTTGAAGTAGCGCAACAAGGCCACGCGCCACTCGGGATCGGCATGCTCCAAATCCCGAAGGATTTGCTCGACCATCCACTTCGTCTGGCCGTAGGGGTTGGTCGGGCCGCAGGGCGCGTCCTCGGCAATGGGGGTGCGCTCGGGCACGCCGTACACCGTTGCGGACGAGGAAAACACCAGCGTCTTGACGCCTGCCGCAGCCATCGCAGCGGTCAGCACCAAGGTGCCATTCACGTTGTTCTCATAGTATGAATGCGGGTCGGACACCGAATCGCCCACTGCCTTGAGCGCCGCGAAGTGGATCACCGCGGTGATGCGCTCCTCGCGAAAAATGCGGTCGAGCAGGGCGCGGTCGCGAATGTCGCCTTCGATCAAGCGGGGCGCCATACCCATGATTTTTGACAGGCGTTCGACAACCCGCGGATCGCTGTTACAGAAGTTGTCGAGGATCAAGGGCTCATAGCCAGCTGCCGCCAACGCAACAACGGTGTGGCTGCCGATGTAACCGGCCCCGCCCGTTACTAATACGCAATTTTTCATTTTTAGCCCTCAGGCCCTCCCAAAAAGTAGAAGATTTTGCGCGCCATCACGGGGTTCTCCCGGTAGGCGCGTGCTTACTGCAACATGCGAGAATCAATTAATTACACTTTTGTGGTCGCCCATGCAGAACGACGATACACCTGACCCCACCCATCCGGCATCGGAGGATGGCGTCACCCCTGCCCGAAAGCGGCCCAAACCGGGCGAGCGACGTGTGCAGATTTTGCAGGCTTTGGCGGCCATGCTTGAGCAACCGGGTGCGGAACGCGTCACGACTGCGGCACTTGCCGCACGGCTGGAAGTCAGCGAGGCGGCCCTTTACCGACATTTCGCCAGCAAGGCGCAGATGTTCGAGGGCCTGATCGACTTCATCGAGCAGAGCGTTTTCACGCTGGTCAACCAGATTCTCGAGCAAACGCCGCTCGATCCGGCCACCAACGAGCGCGAACAGGCCGCCAGCCAGGCGGCGCGCATTGTCACCATGTTGGTGCAATTCGCGGAAAAGAACCCCGGCATGACGCGCGTGATGGTCGGCGATGCGCTGGTGTTCGAAAACGAGCGCCTTCAGCACCGGATGAACCAGTTCTTCGACAAGATCGAGGCGACGCTGCGCCAAGCCCTGCGCGGCGCGGCTGCGGCGGACGGCTCCGCCACGCCCACCGTCGATGCGCAGGTGCGGGCCTCCACCTTGACGGCATTCGCCGTCGGCCGGCTGCAACGCTTCGCGCGCTCCGGCTTCCGGCGCCTGCCGTCCGAGCATCTGGACGCGTCTGTTTCGCTGATGCTTTGAATCCAGGCCTCGTGCGAGCTTGCGAAGCGGCCCCAGTCCAGACCTCAGGGGGCTGACACAAGCAGCCTGACGCCGGCAGCGCTCGCGGCTGCCGGGCTGGCGCGCTACAGCATCGACTTCGCCTGCTTGAGCACCATGTCGCAGGCCTGCTTGGTCGCTTCCTTCTTCAGGCCTGTCATGCCGCTGGACAGGTCCATCTTGCTGCCGTCGCTGCTGGTGAGCAGGCCTTTGGCGCCATCGGTATAGCCGGGGTCCTTGGCGGGCTGCCCGCCAGGAATCTTGCTCATCAGCCCGTCCTTGATGGACGAAGCATCGCCGCCGCCCAGGAAGTTGTTCTTCATGCAGAACTCCAGCACGCCGGCGGCGTTGCCCATGGAGCCGGAAGAAAGCGAGCCCATGCCCGCGCCGCCACCGCCGCCGGTCAGGCCGCCTGCCATGCCCTTGAGCGAGTCCAGGCTCTGGGCGCCGGCCACGGCCGAGAGGCCGGCGAGCAGCGAAAAAACGATGCCCGCGCGGGCGAAATGTCTCGATGAAGTGGTCATGCCGGCTTCCTTGTGATCTGGAAAAAGTCCTTCAGACCTTAGCCCAAGCGCAAGGCACCACGGCGACGACATTGAAACACTTCGTGGCCGCTCACACCCCCAGGTAGGCGCGCTGGATCTCAGGTCGCGCGAGCAGTTCCTTCGGCTCGCCTTCGGCCACGATGTGGCCTTCTTCCAGCACGTAGGCCCGCTGCGAGATTTCCATCGCCATCACCACGTTCTGCTCGACCAGCAGCACCGACATGCCTTCGGCATTGATGCGCCGGATGGCGGCGAACATGTCGTGCACGATCAGCGGCGACAAGCCCAGCGAAGGCTCGTCGAGCAGCAGCAGGCGCGGGCGCGCCATCAGCGCCCGCGCGATGGCCACCATCTGCTGCTGGCCGCCCGACAGGTCGCCCGCGAGGCTCGCGAGCTTTTCGCGGATGACCGGAAACAACTCGATCACCTGGTCAAGCGTTTCGCGGCGCTTCGCCCTGGACTGCGGCAGGTAGCTGCCCAGTTCCAGGTTTTCGAGCACGCTCATGCCGGTGAAAAGCCGCCGGCCCTCGGGCACGAGCGCGATGCCCGCCTCGCAGAAACGGTGTGGTGCCAAGTGCGTGATCTCGCTGCCGTTCAGGGCAATGCTGCCGCTGCGCGCGCGCAGCACGCCGGCGATGGTGTTGATCAGCGTCGTCTTGCCGGCGCCGTTCGGTCCCACCACGCAGAGCAGTTCTCCCGGCTTCACGTCGAGCGACACGCCCCACAAGGCCGGTGCGGCGCCGTAGGCCACCTTCAGATCGCGCACTTCAAGCATGGGCTTTTCCCAGGTAGGCCGTCATGACATCGGGCCGTTGCATCACATCGGTGGCCGCACCTTCGGCCAGCAGTTCGCCGTGGTTGAACACGACGATCCGGTCGGTGAGCGCCATCACGGCGCGCATCACGTGTTCGACAAAGACGATGCTCGAGCCCTGGTCGCGAATGCGCCGGATCAGGGCCACGGCGTCGTCGATTTCGCTGGGCGTCAGGCCGCACAGCACTTCGTCGAGCAGCACCAACCGCGGCCGCGAGGCCAGCGCACGCGCAAGCTCCAGGAACTTGCGCTGGTGCAGGTTCAGGTCATCGGGCCGTGCATGGGCCTTGTCCTGCAGGCCGGTGAATTCGAGCCACTCCATCGCCATCCTTTGCGCCGTGGCCGGGTCGCGAACCGCGCCGCCGAACATCGTCGCGATCGCCACGTTCTGCAACACGCTCAGGTGCGCGAAGGGCCGGGGGATTTGGTAGGTGCGCGCAATCCCGCTGCCGGCAACTCGATGCGCCGCCAGGCCATTGAGGCAGCGCCCCTCGAAGTAGATCGCGCCCGCCGTGGGCGTGTAGTGCCCGCTGACGACGTTGATGAAGGTCGACTTGCCGGAGCCGTTCGGCCCGAGCAGGCCGAGGATTTCGCCACGCCGCACTTCCACGTCCACGCCCGTCAGTGCACGCACGCCCTTGAAGGACTTGCTCAAGCCCTGCACGCGCAGCAGCACGTCGCCTTGCGACATGACGGATGAGGTCGACGTCGCAGGCGCGGTGCTCACAGCCACAGCAGGCGGCGATGCATCGTGCGATGACGCAGCAGGCGCCGCCTTGCCAGCCGGCCGCACGAAGCGCCGCACGCGCTCCAGGATCCCTTCGGGCATGAACAGGATCGCCACGATCAGGATGCCGCCGATCAGCGCCTTGCCGGCCACCGCATGGTCGGCCGCGGTAAAGCTGTAGAGCAGCGCCGTGATCACCACCGCGCCGATGGCAGGCCCCGCCCAATGGCGCGTGCCACCCAGCACACTCATCAGCACCACCGTCAGCGGCACCGTGATCGTGAAGACCTCGCCTGCCGTCACATACGAGAGGAAGAGGGCATGGATGCCACCCGCCACGCCCGCCAGCGCGCACGAAATCGCCAATGCCATCAGCTTGTAGCGATAGGTCGGTACGCCCATCACCTCGGCCGCATCCTCATCGTCATGAATGGCGAAGAGCCCCGCGCCGAACTTCGAGACCTGGATGCCCCACGCCACGAGCAGCGTGAGCACCGCGGCCGCCAGCGCGAGCAGATAGAAAGTCGACGACGGCGTCGGCCCGACTTTCGGCACCGGCACCGCGGCCAACGACACGCCATTGCCGCCATCGAGCGGCGTGTTGACCACGATGGTGCCGATCACGAAGGTGATGGCCAGCGTGAGCAGCGCGAACAGTTCGCCCCGCACGCCCTTCACGCGGAACACCACCGCGCCCAGCGCCACGCCGAGCACCGCGGCCACCAGCGCCGCCACCGGCAAGGTCCACAGGAAGGGCCAGTCGTAGCGCGACATGAGATTGGCGCTCGTGTAGATGCCCGCGCCGAAGAACGCGCCGTGGCCAAAAGAAAAGTAGCCCGAGTAACCCGACAGGATGTTCCACGACGTCGCCAGCACGATCCAGTGCAGCATCAGGTACAGCAGCGAGTCGTAGAACGCCGGGAGCCCGAGTTGCGGCAAAAAGGCCAGCGCGACGCCTGCCAACACAATGACAAAAGGGGTGCGCTTCATCGTCAGGAGGCCTTTCCGGGCCGCAGTACAAGGATCAGGATCAACAGGGTGAAGGACACGATCGGTGCCCACGACGGCGCCGTGACGGCCATGGTGATGGCCTCGCTGACGCCGATCACGGTGCCCGCAATGAGCGGCCCCAGCGCGCTGCCCAAGCCACCCAGCATCACGGCTGCGAACACCACGCCGACCCATGAATACATCTGCGACGGCGTCAGCGTGTGGCCCAGGGCCAGGCACACGCCGGCGATGCTCGCCAGCGCGGCGCAGGTGCCGGCCAGCAGCAGGCCCGAGGCTTTTTCATTCACGCCGAACGCGGCGGCCACGGGTGCATCCTGCGCTGCGGCGCGCATCGCCTTTCCGATGTCGGTGAAGCGAAGCACCGCCCACACCGCGAAGGTCAGGCCCACGGCCAGCACCAGCGTGATGAACTCCGGCACCGGCACGAACAGTTCGCCCACCTTGAACTTCTGCTGCGCATAGCTCGATTCGAGCTTGCGGAAGTCGGCGGTCCAGATGGACTGGATCACGCTTTCCGCAATGCCCGTGAGACCGAAGGTCAGCAGCAGCGAGTTGAAGGGCGTCACTGCGAAGCGCGCCATCACCCAGTGCAGGCCGGCGCCCAGCGCAAAGAACAGCGGCACGATGACGACCATGGTCAGCAATGGGTCCATTCCCATCGTCGCCATCTGGTAGCACAGGTAGGCCGCCAGGAAGGCGAATGCAAAGTGCGCCAGGTTGATGAGCCGCAGCAGGCCCCAGCTGAGGCTGAGCCCCAGACCCATCAACCCATAGAGCGCGCCAACGAAGATGCCCGAAAGAATGGACTGCGAGAGCAGCGAAAAGCTCGGCATCTCAGGGCGTCAGCATCTTGGCGCCACCGGAGGTCACTTCCTTCGGCCAGACCACGACCCACTTGCCATCCTGGATCTGCTTGATGCGCATCAGGTCGTCGCCGAAGTTGCCGGTGCCATCGAAGCGCAGCTTGCCCTGGATGGTGTCGACCTTGTTCGTCTTCAGGTAGTCGGCGATCTTCTTGTCGTCCAGGCTCTTGGTGGCGGTGACGCCGGCTTCGAGGATCTGCCACGCCGTGTACGACGCCGCTGCCTGCGTTTCGACCGCGGTGTCGGTGAAGCCGGCCTTGGCCGCGCGTTCCTTGTAGATCTTCACGAACTCGGCCGCGCCGAAGTTGGAGGTGAAGGGCGGCTGGTCTTCGAAGATCGTGGCCGACAGCGCAAGCTTCGCGTCCGGCGATGCGAGCAGCGGACCGGGCGCCGGGTACAGGTAGAAGTGCTGCGGAGGCAGGTAGTCGATTTTCTTCATCGCGTCGAGCAGCAGGTTGCCTTCCAGCCCGATGGCGCCGACCCACACGAAGTCGGGCTTGGCATCCTTCACTCGGTTGGCAATCGGGCCGAAGTCGCGGTTGCCGAAGTCCCATTCGAGAAACAGCACTTCCGTCAGGCCGCGCTTCTTGATGACCTCGCGCGCACCCGCGCTCATGAACTGGATCGAGGGGAACTTGCTCGTCACCACAGCTACGGTCTTCGGCGGCTTGGGCCCAGCGGCAAGCGCATCGAACAGCGTGTTGGGCACGGTGGTGGCCGGGTCCGAGCCGATCGACCAGGCCGGGAACTGCATGTCGTACTTGGCCAGCGAGGGAATGCCGAGCGTGTGGTGCACCAGCACCTTGTTGTAGCGTTGCGCCACGCCCATGGCCGACAGGATGGCGCCCGTGGCATAGGGGCCCATGAGCAGGTCGACCTTGTCGGCCGTCACCAATTGCTCGTACAGCGTGCGCGCCAGGTCGGGCTTGGACTGGTCGTCCTTCACCACCCATTCAACGGGCCGCCCGAGCAGGCCGCCGCGCTTGTTGACCTGCTCGATGTAGATGTCGCCCACCAGCTTGTGGATCTGCGCCGTGGCCGAAAGCGGCCCGGTCAGCGCCAGCGTGCTGCCGATGCGGATGGGCTGGCCGGCCGGCTGCGCCACCGCGATGCCTGCGGCAGCCAGTGCGATGGCCGTCATGGCGGTACGCCGTCCGATGCCGGAAAAGTTCTGCGTCTTCATGGTCTTTGTCTCCTCGTTGGTTTTGGTTCAGTTGCACATGCCGGGATCAAATCGGGGAATGCCGTGGTGGCGAGCGCATCAGTCCACGCGTGCGCCGGAGCGTTTCACGAGTTCGGCCCACTTCGCAATTTCGACCTTGTTGAAAGGCTGCATCTCTTCGGCGCGCATCGCGCGCGACTCGATGCCCTGGTCGCGCAGGCGCGTCGTCACGTCGGCCTGGGCGAGGGCGGTGGCACTGGCGTCACGCAGCTTCGCGAGCGTGGCCGGCGGTGTCGCGGCCGGCGCGTACAGCATGAACCAGGCAACCAGATCGAAGTCCGCCACGCCTTGCTCCATCAGCGTCGGCACATCGCTCGCCGCTGCGCTTCGCACCGCGCTGCTGGCGCCCAGGGCGCGCAGCTTGCCTGACTTGACCTGCGGCATCACGGCGGCCGGGTGATAGAACATGAAGTCGACCTGCGCAGCCATGACGCCCGTCAGGGCGACCGAGCCTTCCTTGTAGGGCACGTGGATCATCTTGCCGCCCAGCCGCTGCGCCAGCAGTTCGCCGGCCAGGTGGCCCGAGGTGCCGTTGCCGGCCGAGGCAAAGGTCACGCCCTCCGGCCGATGTGCCGCCAGGGCCAGGTCTTTCAGGGACTTGATGGGCGAATCGGCCGCCACCACCAGCAACGTCGGCGTGTAGCCGATGAAGGCGACGGGCGCGAAGTCGCGCAGGGGGTCATAGGGCAGCTTCGCGAACAGCGACGCATTGATGGCGTGCGTGCCCACCGTGCCCATCACCAGCGTGCGGCCATCGGGCGCCGACTTGGCGACCATGTCGGAGCCGGTCGAGCCGCCCGCGCCGGCGCGGTTGTCGACGATCACCGGTTGCTGCAGGTTCTTGCCCAGCGCTTCGGCAACGACGCGGCCCACCGTGTCGGTCGTCGTGCCCGCGCCGAAGGGGACGATCATCTTGAGCGGGCCGCGGTCCTGCGCCTGCGCGGCCGCACCGCCCAGGAGCAGTCCGCATGAAAGCAGCGCGAGCGTGGCCAGGTGGCGCCGCCGCGCCGGGGATGTCGTTGTTGCGCAAGTCATGCCTTGTTCCCTTGTGTCTTGTTGCGCCGCAGCTCGGCGCGGATCTCGTCGTTGTGCTCGCCCAACGTGGGGGGCGGACGCACGTCGAGCGAGCGCTGGCCGTCGAAGCTCACCGGCGAGCGCACGGTGCGAAACAGGCCCATTACCGGATGCTCTGCGGAGGTCATCAGCTGCAGGTGCTTGGCCTGCGGGTCTTCGAGCGCCTCGCTGGTGTCGTACATCGGCGCGTTGGGAACGTCCTCGCGCTGCAGGCGCTGGCACCACTCGTCGCGTGGTCGCGTGAGAAAGCGCTCGCCGAGCAGTTCGATGATCGCTTCCTGGTTGTCGATGCGCGCCTCGCGCGTGGCAAAGCGCGGGTCTTCGAAGATGTCCGGCTGCTCGATGGCGACGGCCAGGCCGCGCCAGAATTTCTCGGGCGAGGACATGTGCAGCGCGATCCACTTGTCGTCCGCGCAGCGCAGCACATAGGACTGCGACACGCTCGGCCGGCTGTACGGCCCCATCACCTCGTCGACCTGAAGGAAGTGTGTGAATGCGTCGAGGTTGAAGTGCGTCATCGCCTCCAGCATCGACACCTCGACCTTGCGGCCGACGCCCGTGCGGTTGCGCTCGAACAAGGCGCCGAGCACGCCGTAGGTGGCGTAGAAGCCGGTGAGCGCATCCGCAATGGCCGGACCCACGACGCGCGGGTTCGCCGGGTTGATGAGCAGGTTCAGGAAGCCGCTGGCCGCTTGCGCCACCGTGTCGTATGCCGGTCGGCTGACGGCCGGCCCGGAAGAGCCAAAGCCGCTGATCGAGCAATAGATGAGCTTCGGGTTGAGCGCCTGCAACCGCTCCGCGCCGACGCCCAGTTTTTCGGCCACGCCGGGGCGGAAGTTCTGGATGTAGACGTCGGCATCGGCGATCAAAGCGTCGAGCACCGCGAGGTCCTCGGCCTTCTTCGTGTCCAGCTCGATGCTGCGCTTGTTGCGGTTGTAGGTCTGGTAGTGCGGGCTGTAGAGGCCGTTCTTGAAGGCGCGGAACGGATCGCCCGTCACCGGCTGCTCCACCTTGATGACGTCGGCCCCCAAGTCGCCCAGCAGCATGCCCGCCGCCGGTCCGGTGATGAAGGTGCCCTGCTCGACCACCTTCAGGCCCTGGAGGACTGGAATCATTTGTGCTGTCCGAAATGCGCCGGGAGCGCGCCGTCGTATTCCATCTCGCGCGTGGCCTGGTACGACAAGGCAAAGCCGATCGGCTGACGGATCTCCTCGTACATGTGGGCGATCAGGCCGGCCGTGCGCGCCAGGATGGGCACGCCCTTGAGCGCCTCCACCGGAAAGCCCGCGCCCAGCAGCACGGCGGGAATCGCGCCCGACACGTTGAGCTTGAGAGGCTTGCCCAGCACTTCGGGCATGAGCGCCTCCACGGCTTCGGCGATCTCGACGAAGCGAAGGCTCGTGCCTGCTGCCTTCGCCGTCTTGAACAGCGCGCCGACGCGTTCGTCACGCTCCTTGTGCAGCGGATGGCCGTAGCCGGGAATCGAGCGCTTGGCCGCGCGCCACTCCTGCATCACGGCGAGCGCTGCAGCCGCCAGCGGCCGGCCGGTGCTCGCCTGTGCGTCGATCTCGCTGTAGAAGCGGCCGGCTGTCTCCGATGAGCCCAGCACCACGGAGCCGCAACCCAGGATGCCCGCGGCCACGGCGCCCTGCATCGCGTCTGGCGCGGCGGCAAAGGTCATGCGCGCCGCCTGCACGCTGGGCACCAGCCCGTGCTCGGCAATGGCCACCAGCGTGGCGTTCAGCACCGCCGTCTCGCCGGCGCTCGGGTGCCGGCCGGTGAGCAGCAGGAAGAAATGGTCGACAAAGGAAATCTTGCCGATCAGGTCCTTCGACAGGTCTTGCCCGCGAATGACGATGGTGTGTTCGTCCGATGTGCTGATGGACGTGCGCGGCACGGTGGCCTTGCCGATCTTCATGGGAGTCCTTGATGGGTGGTTGCTGCCGCTGTCACGCGGCTGGCGCGAGCCGGAAGTCGTAGCTCGCGGAGTGATAGGGGACGGCCATCTCGCGGCCGTCGACGGCCTTGCCGGCTGCGTGCTTTTCGAAGTCCACCACCAGGCTGTCGCGCTTGCCGAAGACGGCGTCTTCTTCGAGGTACGGGCTGCCGGCAACGAACAGGTGCGTCGTCAGCATCACGTGGCCCGGCGCGGAAATCTGCATGTGGATGTGTCCGGGCCGGTAGATGTTGCGGCCGGTGGCACGCATCATGTCGCCCACCGGGCCGTCGTCGGGCACCGGGTAGTAGGTGGGCAGGATCGACCAGAACCAGTAGCGGCCCTGCGCGTCGGTGCGAAAGCGACCGCGCGCGCGCATCGTCGGCTCGGCGCTCAGCTGCATGTCGTACTTGCCGTCGCCGTCGCCGGACCACACGTCCAGCAGCGCGCCGGCCAGCGGTTGCCCGTGCACGTCGGTCACGCGGCCCATGTAGAAGGTCGGCTCGCCGGGAACGCCTTCGCCGATGTCGCTGCCCAATGCCAGTTCGGGCGCGCCGGCCCAGTAGAAGGGGCCTTCGACGGTCGCTTCGGTCGCTTCGGTCGCGCCCTTGGCGTCGGCACTGGCGCGGGCTTGGGCCAACGCGACGACCATCATCGACAGCCCCAGCGTGTCCGACAGCAGGATGAATTCGGGCCGTTTGTCGGTCGAGATCTGACCCGTGGCATTCAGGAAGTTCAGGCCGGCGATCCATTCCTCTGGCGTCAAGTCGACTTCGCGCGCAAAGGCGTGGATGTGCTTGACGAGCGAGGTCATCAGCTGGCGCAGACGGGCGTCCGGCGTGCCCGCGAAGGCTTTGAGGACATCCTGGGTGATCGCATCTTGTTGTGTGTTGGACATTGCGTGGTCTCCTGCTTTGCACCCGAAGCGGGCGCTTCTTGATGAGTCCGGACAATAGACCCTGAAACATTCCGTCGCAAATGATGAATTTCCATGGATATCATCGACACCATCGATCATTCACAGGGGTTTCCATGGAGATGAGGCACTTGCGCTACTTCGTGGCGCTGGCCGATTGCCTGAGCTTTACGCGTGCGGCCGAGCGGGTGCATGTGACCCAATCGACCCTGTCGCACCAGATTCGCCAGCTCGAAGACGAGCTGGGCCAACCCCTGTTCGAGCGCATCGGCAAGAAGGTGGTCACGACCGAGGCGGGCGAGTTGCTGCGCGGCTATGCGTCGCGCGCACTCAAGGAGGTCGACCAGGGCATCGCGCTCCTCAAGCCGGGCACCAGCAGCCTGAGCGGCACGGTGCGCGTGGGCGCGACGCACACCTTCAACATCGGGCTCATTCCGGAGTGCGTGGCGCAGTTGCTGGCGCGCCATCCCACGGTGCGCATCAGCGTGGAGGAACTGTCGGCGGAGGTGATCGGCGCGCGGCTCAAGTCCGGCGACCTGGACCTGGGCATCGCCTACCGGCCGAACGACCCGGAAGACCTGTGGTTCGAGCCGCTCTACAACGAGGAGATGGTGCTGGTCGTGTCGCAAAGCCATCCACTGGCCAGCCGCAAGCGCATCCGCATGGTGGAGCTGCATCGGCAGTCGCTGGTGCTGCTGTCGTCCAACTTCTCCACGCGCACCATGCTGGACGAGTGCTTTCGGGCGTGTGGTGCCGAGCCGGTCGTCGTGGCCGAGATGTCCACCGTGGCGCCGATGCTGGGTCTGGTGGCGCGCACGCAGATCGGATCGATCGTGGCGATCAACGCGGTGACCGAGTCGATGACGGGCCTGGCGGTGATTCCGCTGGAAAGCCCGACGCCCGTTCGGACGCCGGGCATCCTGTGGCGGCTCGGCGAGGCGCAGCCGATGCATGTGCAGTCGTTCGCTGTGATTTTGCGCAAGACTGCGCTGAGCAACAGCCTGCGCCGGGACGGGCCGGGATAGGCATCACCCTGCGCGGCGTGTACCCTGTGCACTGGCACGGCTCTTCAGGAGATTCCTGTGGCTCCATTGGCAACGCGGCGCGTCCTTCAGGCAGGGGTCATGGCGTGGCTTTGCGTGGCCGCCGGTGCGTCCGCGCTGGCGCAGCGCCTGCCGGCTGACGTTCTCGCGATGTACGGCGGCACGTGGTCGGTGAATTGCGCCAACCCGTATGCCCCCAAGCTCAAAGTTGAGGCAGACGCGTTGATGGTCGAACGTGACGGCCAGCGCCTGACGGGCATCAAGCCGCAGGCGGCGGCCTCGTACTTCGGCAATTCGCCGCCGGAGAACTACGAGATGGCGCTGCTCAGCGAAGTGCGTGGCGGATCGGAACTCCTGTTCATCGTTTACCGCGACAAGCGCAATCGCTACATCAAGCTCAGTGCCGACGGCAAGACCGCTGCTGCGCTGGGCAGCCAACTGTTGAAAGTGCAGTTCTTCGCCTGCAAGGTCGATGCCGTTCAACCCTACGTCGCCGCGCCTTCACCGCCGCCTGCGGCCGGCAGTGTCGACGTGGTGGTCGCTTCGCCGAAGTTCGGTGCGGCATGGCGCAAGGCACTCGGCGCCGACGCCCGTGAGCCCTGGCTGGCGCAAATGAACGGCCCCGCGCCTCCGCCGCGCTGGGTGAATGTGGCGGGCGCGCGCTATGCCTTCAATGGGTTCTGCAAGGCGCACGACTGCTATGACAACAGCGCGGTGCAGCTCTATGCGCCGGACTCCGGGCAGATCTTCGGCTTTGTGCATCGCGTGAACCGCGACACGCTGGTGGGCAATCCGCCGCCCGCCGTGGCTGCGGAATTGCAGCGGCTGTGGAAAGCCGAGTGGCGCCAGCAGACCCGCTGACGGCTGTTACTCCCTCTCCCGCCGGGAGCGGGCACTGGGCGGTCAACAGCGCGTGGTCATTGCATGGGCCCGGTGCCCCTCACCCAACCTCTCCCCGGAGGGGAGAGGAGCAAGTCCGTCTCTACTCCCTCTCCCGCCGGGAGAGGGCCGGGGTGAGGGCACCGGGCCTTTGACCGGACGCAGCGGCGGATAAGGCCAACTAACGCGTCGCCTCCACCGTCACCCCCACCTTCGCCCCCGCCGCAACGATTTCACCCCAGGTCGCATCGTCCACCCAGATGCCCTCGCGCTCGCGGGCCGTGCGCGCCGTGCGCTCCGGCTCGCCCGCGATCTGCACCGCGTCGAAGCCCTGACCCGCGGGACTTTGACGCAACCATTGCACGAAAGCCTTTGCCTCCTGCTCAAAGACCGCCTGCGTCCCCAGCTTCACCGGATCGATCAAGACGGTGAGCATGCCGTTGAGCACCGTGCGCGCCGTGTCGGCCGGTCGGTGCCATGTGCCGCCGCCCGTCAGCGCGCCACCCAGCAGTTCGCAGGCCATCGCCATGCCGTAGCCCTTGTGTTCGCCGAAGGTCATGAGCGCGCCAAACAGCCCGTTCGACTGCGGCACCACGACGACGCCCGGATCGTCCGTCGGCGCGCCATGTTCGTCGATCAGATGGCCGGGCGCCACGCGCTCGCCCTTGTTGTAGGCGACGCGCATCTTGCCCTGCGCCACACGGCTGGTCGCAAAGTCGAGCAGGAAGGGCTCCACACCCGCGAGCGGAATGCCGATGCAACACGGGTTGGTGCCGAAGCGCCCGTCACCGCCGCCCCAGGGCGCGACGACAGGCCGCGACAGCACGTTGACGAAGTGCATGGACACGAGCCCCTGCGCCGTCGCCATTTCCGCGAAGTGACCGATGCGCCCCAGGTGATGCGCACCCGCCAGCGACATGATGCAACTGCCGTGCTGCTTCGCACGCGCGATGCCGAGGTCCATCGCCTGTACGCCCACGATCTGACCGTAGCCGTGCTGCCCGTCGAGCGAGAGCATCGTGCCGATGTCGAGGTTGACCTTGACCGACGCGTTGGGCGTGAGCCCGCCTTCGGCCACCGCGTCGATGTAGCGCGGCACCATGCCGATGCCATGCGAGTCGTGGCCGCTGAGATTGGCGAGCACGAGGTTGTCCGCCACCTGCCGGGCCTCGGCAGCGGAACTGCCGGCCGCAGCGATGATCGACGCGACCTGCGCGCGCAGGTGGGAGGCTTGGAGTGTGAGTGACATGAATTCCCCTACATCACCGCGCCAACTTGCCACGGCACGAACTCGTTCTGCCCGTAGCCATGCCGTTCGCTCTTGCTGTACTCGCCCGACGCCGTCGCCAGCACCAGTTCAAAGATGCGCTGCCCCATCTCCTGGATCGACGCCGTGCCGTCGACGATCTCGCCGCAGTTGATGTCCATGTCTTCCTCCTGCCGCTTCCACAAGGTCGAATTGGTCGCGAGCTTGAGCGAAGGGGAGGGTGCGCAGCCGTAGGCCGAGCCGCGGCCTGTCGTGAAGCAGATCATGTTGGCGCCGCCGGCCACCTGGCCCGTGGCGCTGACGGGGTCGTAGCCGGGTGTGTCCATGTAGACAAAGCCGTGCGCCGTCACCGGTTCGGCGTATTCGTACACCGCTTCGAGGTTGCTGGTGCCGCCCTTGGCGACCGCGCCGAGTGACTTTTCAAGAATGGTGGTCAGCCCGCCCGCCTTGTTGCCGGGCGAAGGGTTGTTGTTCATCTCGCCTTCGTTGATCTCGGTGTAGTGCTCCCACCACGCGATGCGATCGACCAGCTTCTGGCCGACCTCGCGCTTGACCGCGCGGCGCGTGAGCAGGTGCTCGGCGCCATACACCTCGGGCGTCTCGCTGAGGATCGCAGTGCCGCCGTGCGCTACCAGCAAATCGACCGCCGCGCCCAGCGCCGGGTTGGCGCTGATGCCCGAATACCCATCCGACCCGCCGCATTGCAGCCCGATGGTGATGTGCGCCGCGCTGC
The DNA here is from genome assembly GCF_030317105.1 of Variovorax brevis. GTDB lineage: Bacteria > Pseudomonadota > Gammaproteobacteria > Burkholderiales > Burkholderiaceae_C > Variovorax > Variovorax brevis. Next base: position 332,328 of record NZ_JASZYG010000006.1, on the reverse strand, counting down.
ACGGCTCGCGCTTCACCGCATTGGCGCGCGGCAGCATCTCGTTGATGAGCGCGATGCCTTTTTCCACCGTCTTGCGCGTGCCGCCCGTGTCCTGGATGTTGAAGGTGCGGAAGTTCTTGCCCTCCGCCAGATGCCCCGTGGCCAGCCATGCGTTGATCTGGTTCGCCTCGCAGCCCAGGCCCACCACCAGCACGCCGGCAAAGTTGGGATGCGTGGCGTAGCCCGTGAGCGTGCGCTCCAGGATCTGCATGCCCATGCCCTGCGTGTCCATGCCGCAGCCCGTGCCATGCGTGAGCGCGACGATGCCATCGACGTTGGGATAGTCCGCCAGCGCCGCCGGATTGGTCTTGCGCGAGAAGTGATCCGCAATGGCGCGTGCGGCCGTGGCCGAGCAGTTCACGCTGGTCAGCACGCCGATGTAATTGCGCGTGGCCACGCGACCGTCGGCACGCTTGATGCCCATGAAGGTGGCTTCGCGTTTCGCTGGCGCCGGCTTCACGTCCGCACCAAAGGCGTAGTCGCGTTCGAAGTGACCCTTGTCGGGGCCCATGTCGAGGTTCTGCGTGTGCACGTGCTCGCCGGCCGCGATTGGCCGGCTGGCAAAACCGATGATCTGGTTGTAGCGCCGCACCGGCTCGCCGGTGGCAATGTTGCGCATCGCGACCTTGTGCCCGGCCGGGATCAGGCCGCGCACCGCCACGCCTTCGACCTCGGTGCCGCCCACGAGCTGCGCCCGCGCAATCACCACGTCATCGGCGGGATGCAGGCGAATAAAGGGATTCATCGTGTCACCTCTTGTTGGGGCTCCAGCGCGAAGCCGCGCGGAGCATCAGAAGAACATTTTCGGCAACCACATTACCAGCGAAGGCATGTAGGTGATCACCACCAGGCTGAGCAGCAGCGGCACGAGCCACGGCAGGATGGCGATGGTCGTGCGCTCGAAGCTCAGGCCCGCCACGCGCGCCAGCACGAAGAGCACCATGCCCATCGGCGGATGCAGCAGGCCGATCATGAGGTTGAGCACCATCACCAGCCCGAAGTGGATCGGGTCCACGCCCAGGTGCGTTGCAATGGGCAGCAGGATCGGCACCAGGATCGTGATGGCCGCAGTCGGCTCCAGGAAGCAGCCAACGAAGAGCATCAGCAGGTTGGCCAGCAGCAGGAACATCCAGGCCTCCTTGGTGAAGCCCAGCACCCATGCGGCGATGTCAGCCGTGACCCCGGTGGCCGTCAGCATCCAGCCGAAGATCGACGCCGCGGCGACGATGAAGAGCACCGTCGACGTGGTCTCGATGGTGTCCAGGCACACCTTGACGAACATCTTCCACGAGAGCGTGCCGTACCACGCAAAGCCAAGGATCATGGCCCACGCGCACGCGGCAATCGCGCCTTCGGTGGGTGTGAACAGGCCGGTCGTCATGCCGCCGATGAGCAGCACCGGCGTCATGATGGGCAGCAGCGCCTCGAATTTGAAGATCTTGTCGAGCACGAAGAGGGCGGCCAGCGCGCCGAACACGGTGAGCTGCGCGGGCAGTCCAAGCTTGTCGACCAGCACCCACACCAGGAGCGGCCAGCCGATCACCACCGCCAGTTCGCTCAGTGCCTTGAACAGGCGCGTGCTGGAGAACTTGACGTCGCTGCCCCACTTGTTCTTGTGAGCGTAGTACGCCACGGTGAGCATCATCAGGATGGCCATCAGCGCGCCCGGCAGGATGCCCGCCAGGAAGAGCGCACCCACCGACACGTTGGCCATCATCCCGTAGATCACGAAGGGCAGGCTCGGCGGAATGATGGGGCCCAGCGTGGCCGACGCGGCCGTCACGCCCACGGCGAACTCGGTCGAATAGCCGTGCTCCTTCATCGCCTTGATCTCGATGGTGCCCAGGCCCGCGGCGTCCGCGATGGCGGTGCCGCTCATGCCCGCAAAGATCACCGAGCCCAGCACGTTCACGTGGCCCAGGCCGCCCTTGAGCCAGCCCACCAGCGCGAGCGCGAAGTTGTAGATGCGCGTGGTGATGCCGGCGTTGTTCATCAGGTTGCCGGCCAGGATGAAGAAGGGCACCGCCAGCAGCGGAAAGCTGTCGATGCCGCTCACCATGCGGTGAATCACCACGAAGGGCGGCAGGCTGCCCGACATGAGGATGTAGGCGAGCGAGGCACCCGCCATTGCGATGGCCACCGGAATGCCGCCGGCCATGAAAATCAGGAAGAAGATCTTGAGCATGTTGTGGTTCTTCTTGTCGTGGGTCTTCAGTGGTCGGAGAGCGCCGATTCCGGCCGCTCGAGCACGCTGTAGCCGCGCCGCCAGTGGATGCGCAGGATCTGCACCGAGCGAAACGCCATTGCGGCAAAGCCGAAGAGGCACAGGCCGTAGACGATGTTCATCGGCAGGTCGACGATGGTCATGCGTGTCCGGTTGCCGATCTTGAGCATCATCTGCACCGTCATCACCACGGCCGCCACGAAGAACGCGATGCGGATCACGTCGACCGCCTTCGACATCCATTTGCCCATGGATGCGGGCAGGTGGCGGTAGAAGAAGTCGACCTGTATCTGGTTGTTCTTCGACACGCCGATGGCCGCGCCGATGAAGACCACGGCAATCAGCATGTACCGCGACACCTCTTCTGTCCACGCCGCGGAGTCGTTCATCACATAGCGCGTGACGAACTGATAGAACACCGTGAGGCCCAGCATCCAGAAGATGGCCAGGGCGATCCAGCCTTCGGCGATGGTGCCCGAGAGGTCGACGACCTCGTCCTCGGCATGGAAGTGCCCTTCGTCATCGATGATTTTCTGTTCAGTCATTGAAAGCTCGTCATTGCATGGACTTCACTTTTCGGGAAACACCGCGGAACCGGCTTTGCCGGGCCGCTGGTGTTGCCCCCGGCAGGGGGTTGGAGGAGCGACACGAAGTGGCGCGGAGCCTGGGGGCGAGTTATTTAATGGCCAGGATGCGGTCGTAGTCCTGCTGGCGATAGCCCTGGTCCGTCGGCTTCGTGTTCTTCAGCACCGCTTCACGGAAGGCGCCCTTGTCGACCGTGATGACGTTGTTGCCCTTCTTCTTGAACTCTTCCGTGAGCCGCACTTCCGACGCGATGATCTCGCGGCCCGTTTTCTCCGCGGCCTCCTGCATCACCTCGTTGAAGATCTTCTTTTCGTCAGCCGACAGCTTGCCCCACAGCTGGCCGGAGACCACCGTCAGCAGCGAGTCGACGATATGGCCCGTCAGCGAAATATTCTTCTGTACCTCGAAGAACTTCTTGGCCTCGATGGTGGGCAGCGGGTTCTCCTGGGCATCGACGGTGCCGTTCTGCAACGCAAGATAGACCTCGGCAAAGGCGATGGGCGTGGCGTTGGCGCCCAGCGATTTCGGGAAGGCCAGGTAGGCCGGCGCATCCGGCACGCGGATCTTCAGTCCCTTCATGTCCTCGGGCTTGGCGACCGGATGCGCGGCATTGGAGGTCACGTGCCGTGCGCCGTAGTAGTTGAGCGCCACGATGTGGTTGCCGCTCTTCTCGTCATAGCCCTTGGCCAGTTCCGCGAAAACTTCGCTCTTCGCGTACTTCAGCAGGTGGTCCGAGTCGCGGAAGATGAACGGGAAATAGGTGACGGCCAGCGGCTTGTAGGTGTTGCCCGCAAAGCTCGCGCCCGTCAGGATGATGTCGACCGTGCCCAGCGTCAGGCCCTGGTTGATGTCCGACTCCTTGCCCAGGCTGGAGGCCGGGAACACCTGGATGTCGTACTTGCCGTTGGTGCGCTTCTTGATCTCTTCCGCCGCCCACACCGAGTACTTGTGGAAAGGCTCCGAAGTCTCGTACACGTGAGCCCACTTGAGCTTGGTTTGCGCCTGCGCGATGCCCAGCATGCCGAGTGAACTTGCTGCGATGGCGCAAGCTGCGATGGTCTTGAGGGCGATACGTTTGCTGGTCATCGGTTGGTCTCCATGTTGATGTTGAAACGGATACGGAAAACGAAAGCTGCTGGCGCGTTTCAGGCGGTCTTCGCGCGGCGCCAGCTCGCGCTGAATCTCTGGTGTGACTTGTCCATGTGCTCGTGCATCGCTGCGCGTGCGGCGTCGGGGTCGTGTGCGGCGATGGCGTCGCGAATGGCCTCGTGCTCGGCAATGGCGGTGCGCCACGACTTCACGTTCTCGAAGTAGCCGCCCAGCCGCGTGAAGATCGGGCCGTTGCGTGAATCCCAATAGCTGGCCACCGTTTCGGACAGCACCGCGTTGCCGCAGATGTCGACGATGGCCAGGTGAAAGGCGCGGTCGCCTTCCAGCGGCATCACCATGCGATCGGCCAAATCGCGCATGACGTCGATGGCGCGCGAGATGGCGTCCACGTCCTTGCGCTTGCAAAGCTGTGCGGCCAGCGCGGCCGTTTCGCCCTCGACCACGCGGCGCGCGCGAATCAACTCCAGCGGCCCCCATTCGGCGGCGGCCACCGGTGCGGCAGCCGCCCGGCGCGAGCGGTCGAGCACGTACACGCCGGAGCCGGTTCGCACTTCGACCCAGCCTTCGACTTCCAGCGCAATCAGCGCCTCGCGCACGGAAGGACGGCTCACGCCGAGCTGCTTCGACAGGTCGCGTTCCGCCGGCAAGCGATCGCCCACGGCGAACTCGCCCTTGGCGATCAGCGCGCGCAGCTGGTCGGCAATTTGGCGATAGAGGCGTTGCGGTTCGACAATCTGCAGCGGCACGGGCAAGGAGGCGTTGGACCGGCGTTAAGGGTTGTCCCTGAATTGGACAAGTGGTAAGGCCAATTCAGAATACGATGTGCTGACAATTGGTCCCATCGGGCCTAACCCGAACCCGACCGAGCACCCCTGATTCCGTCAGAAGACACTCCCAAAGGAGACACACGCATGAGACTCAAAGGCAAGACCGCGCTCGTGACCGCGGCCGGGCAGGGCATGGGCTACGCCACCGCGCTCGCATTCGCGGCCGAGGGCGCGCAGGTCTGGGCGACCGACGTCAACGAGAAGCTCCTCGATCAATACGCCGGCGTGGCCAACGTCACCACCGCAAGGCTCGACGTGCTCGACAAGTTGGCCATCACGTCGCTGGTGAAGGGCCTGCCGCCCATCGACGTGCTCTTCAACTGTGCCGGCGTGGTGCACAACGGCTCCATCGAAGACGCGACGGACGATCAGCTGGAGTTTGCCTTCAGCCTGAACGTGCGCGCGCAGTTCTGGGCCATCCAGGCGGTGCTTCCCGGCATGCTGGCCAAGGGCGGCGGCAGCATCATCAACATGGCGAGCGTGTGCTCCAGTATCAAGGGCCTGCCCAACCGTTGCGTGTACGGCACGACCAAGGCGGCCGTGTTGGGCCTGACCAAGAGCGTTGCAGCCGACTATGTGACCAAGGGCATCCGCTGCAACGCGATCTGCCCCGGCACGGTCGACACGCCGTCCCTGGCCGAACGCATCAACGCCAACGCGGACCCGGTGGAAGCGCGCAAGGCTTTCATCGCCCGCCAGCCGATGGGTCGCCTCGCGCAGGCTGAGGAGATTGCGCCGCTCATCGTCTTCCTGGCCAGCGACGAAGCGCAATTCGTTACCGGCCAGGCCTACGCGGCCGATGGCGGAATGACCATATGAACCAGCTCGACTTTGCCGGTCGGCACGCCGTCGTTACGGGCGGCGCCACGGGGCTGGGCTACGGCATCGCCAAACGACTCATCGCATCGGGCGGCAGCGTCACCATCTGGGACCGCGATGGCGAGGCGGCCACCAAGGCGGCGTGGACGCTGGGCGCCAAGGCTTTTGCGTTGCCCGTTGATGTGTCGCAGCAACCGTCGGTGGCCAAGGCCGTCGCGGCCACGCTGGGACATGGCAAGCACATCGACGCGCTGATCAACAGCGCCGGCATCACCGGGCCGAACACCAAGCTGTGGGACTACCCGGTCGACGCCTGGCGGCAGGTGATGGACGTGAACCTCACCGGCCTCTTCATCTGCTGCCGCGAGGTGGTGCCGCACATGCGCACACGCGGCTGGGGCCGCATCGTCAACATCGCCTCGGTGGCGGGCAAGGAAGGCAACCCCAACGCCAGCGCCTACAGCGCGAGCAAAGCCGGCGTGATCGCGCTCACCAAGTCATTGGGCAAGGAACTGGCCGACACCGGCATCCGCGTGAACTGCGTGACGCCCGCGGCCGTGAAGACGGCCATCTTCGACCAGATGACGCAGGAGCACATCGCCTTCATGCTCTCGAAGATCCCGATGGGGCGCTTTGGCGAGGTCGATGAAATTGCTTCGATGGTGGCGTGGCTTTGCACGGAGGATTGCTCGTTCTCGACCGGCGCCACCTTCGATCTCTCGGGCGGACGCAGCACCTACTGATCCGTCTTCTGGACGATTCCCTCTCACTGAAAAAGGAACACAACAATGAAACTGGTTCGCTACGGAAATCCGGGCAAGGAAAAGCCGGGGCTCATCGATGCCAACGGGCAACTGCGCGACCTGAGCGCCGCGGTCAAGGACATCGGTCCGGAGCAACTCAGCGATGCGGCTCTCGCCAGGATCGCCAAGCTCAAGACCGACAAGCTGCCGCTGGTCAAGGGCAAGCCGCGCTATGGTTGCCCGATCGGGCAGGTCGGCAAGTTCATTGCCATCGGTTTGAACTATGCGGACCATGCGGCCGAATCGGGTTTGCCCATTCCCGCCGAGCCCGTGGTGTTCATGAAGGCGAACTCCTGCGTCCAGGGCCCGAACGATCCCGTCATGCTGCCCAAGGGCTCGGTCAAGTCCGATTGGGAAGTCGAGCTTGGCGTGGTCATCGGCGCGCGTGCGCGCTACGTGTCGCAAAAGGACGCGCTCAACTTCGTGGCGGGCTACTGCACCATCAACGACGTGAGCGAGCGCGAATACCAGTTGGAGCGCGGTGGCACCTGGGACAAGGGCAAGGGCTGCGACACCTTCGGCCCCATCGGCCCCTGGCTGGTCACGCGCGACGAAGTGCCCAACCCGCAAAAACTCTCGATGTGGCTTGACCTCAATGGCCAGCGCATGCAGACCGGCAATACCAAGACCATGATCTTCAGCGTTGCCAAGATCGTGAGCTACCTGAGCCAGTTCATGACGTTGATGCCCGGTGACGTCATCACCACCGGCACGCCCCCCGGCGTCGGCTTGGGCATGAAGCCGCCGCTCTATCTCAAGAAGGGCGACGTGATGACGCTGGGCATCGAGGGCCTGGGCGACCAGCGGCAGGAAGTGGTGCCGTTCAAGCTTTGATCGCGTAGGGGTCAACGTCCGGCGTCCCGGGCGCTTCAACGAAGCGGTCGCGACGTCGGCGTGGATTCAGACGTTGCGGTCACGCCCGCGGTAGCGGCTGCGCTCGGGTTTTGATCCGGGTCCAGGACCGTCGCCACGATGCGGTCCAACAGCCCGTTGACCATGACGTTGATCTTGCCGTCGCCGTACGCGCCCGCAGTCGTCACGACGGTCATGTCCAGTTCCGGCACCACGAAGATGCGCTGGCCGCCGTTGCCGAAGGCGGCACTCCACGCCAGGTTGCGGCCATTCCATCGCGTCGTGCCCGTCCACCATTGGTAGCCGTAGCCCAGAGGTTCCGGCGCCGTGGGCGGCAAGCGGATGTCCGTGGCGATGTGTGGCGTGATGGAGGCGTGCACCCATTCCGGCGACACCACCTGTCGTCCGCGCCACTGGCCGTGGTCCAGCACCAGCCTGCCCAGCTTGGCCATGTCGCGCGGGCGCATGCGAAGCCCGGTGAAGGCGAGTTCGCGGCCCCGCAGGTCGGTCACCCATTCCCAGTCGCTGATGCCCAGCGGTTCGAAGAGTTGTTCCCGGGCCAGCGTTGTCAGGCTGGCGCCTTGCGCCATGGTGATGATGTCGGCCAGCACGGCCGTTGAGCCCGAGTTGTAGTGAAAGACCTCGCCCGGCTGCGCCACCACAGGGCGGTTGAAGAGAAAGGGCAGGAGGCTCGTCGTCCAGTAAAGGCGGGTTTCATCGTTCGGCAGCGAACCTTCGTCCCACTGCAAACCGCTCGTCATGCTCAGCAGGTTGTCCAGCGTGACGCGGTTGTGCCGCGCCGACAGCAGCTCCGGGTCTTCGGGATAGAAATCCAGCACGGGCGATGACAAGCCGCCCAGTTGCCCCTTGTCCCTGGCGATGCCGACCAGCAGGCCCACGACGCTCTTGCTGACCGAGCGCGCGTCGTGGCGGACGTCCGGACCGAAATGAGCGTCTTTGGCAAAGGGCCGGCCCACGCCGAACAGGACGTTGATCGGCTTGTCGGGCCCGTCGCGATACAGCTCCGCCACCAGCCGGCCGTGACGCTCCACGACGAGTCCATGGAGCTTGTCGGGCCCCGCGGCCGCCGCATCGAGGGTGCTACACAGGGCGGCGGCATTGAAGCCGGAGGCTGAAGCGGATGCCGTTTCCCAGCCGTCGTCCATCTGGGCCGGCGCATGGCAGCGAATCTCCTGGGCGGCGCATGACATCGAAAACACGAGGCATGCCGCGAGGCAGGCCATGCGACGGGCAACGGTCGGCGGGTGGGCAATCCGTGAGCGCATTCGCGCAATGTACGGCGCTTGCGTGAAGGGCCGAAGTCGGGCGTTTTCGGGCGCGCCACCGTACAGGTGAAACCGGCAAAGCCCCGCAAAACTTTCGGGTCTTTGGTCTTCCGATTGACATGAAAGTAACGCAAAATAGCACGACCGTTCGTTTTATTCCAAAGCCCACGCATGCCAGCCACCGCCGTCTCCGCCAAGGCTTCCCGCCAGCCCCAGAAGGGGTTGCAAACCAAGGCCATCATCATCGACGCATCGCTCAACCTGGCCGCCCAGATCGGGCTGGAAGGGCTTTCGATCGGTGCCATCGCGGAAATCACGCAGATGAGCAAATCGGGCGTCTTTGCCCATTTCGGCTCGCGTGAGGAACTGCAGATTTCGGTGGTGCGCGAGTACCACACCCGTTTCGAGCAGGAAGTGTTCTACCCGGCGCTGACGGCGCCGCGCGGCCTGCCGCGCCTGCGCGCCATGTTCGCCAACTGGATGAAGCGCACCTCCGCCGAAATCGACTCAGGCTGCATCTACATCAGCGGCGCCGTCGAGTTCGACGACCGGCCGGGACCGGTGCGCGACGCGCTGGCCGATTCGGTCAACGTCTGGCTGGCCGCCATGCTGCGTGCCGTGGAGCAGGCGAAGGAAGAAGGCCATCTGTGCGCCGACGCCGACGCCCAGCAGATCGCCTTCGAGATCCACGCGCTGATTCTTGCGCTGCACTACGAAGCCCGCTTCCTGCGCATGCCGCAATCGCTGGACCGTGCCAACGCCGGCTTCGCCAACATCATCGCGCGCAGCACCGCACAAGAAGCCACCACTGCCCAACACCAGCTCAAGCCCGTCGCTTGAGCCCCGTTTTCTTCGTTTTTTCCAATCCCATCGATCCAAGGAGCTTTACGCATGCCAGCCTATAACCCGCCCGTTCGCGACATGCAGTTCATGTTGCACGAAGTGCTCAACGTCGCCGAAGAATTCAAGGCGATGCCCAAGCATGCCGAGACCGACGCGGACACCGTCAACGCCGTGATCGAAGAGGCTGGCAAGTTCGCCGCCGAAGTCACCTTCCCGCTGAACATCTCGGGCGACGAAGAAGGCTGCACGCTCGACAAGACGACGCACACCGTCACGGTGCCCAAGGGCTTCAAGGAAGCGTACGCACAGTTCATCGAAGGCGGCTGGCCCGCGCTGTCGTGCGATCCGGCTTACGGCGGCCAGGGCCTGCCGTACGTGGTCAACCAGTGCCTCTACGAAATGCTCAACAGCGCCAACCAGGCCTGGACGATGTACCCGGGCCTCTCGCACGGTGCGTACGAAGCGCTGCACGCCCACGGCACCGACGAGCAGAAGAAGACCTACCTGCCCAAGCTCACCAGCGGCGAATGGACCGGCACCATGTGCCTGACCGAACCGCATTGCGGCACCGACCTGGGCCTGCTGCGCACCAAGGCAGAACCCCAAGCCGACGGCACCTACAAGATCAGCGGCAGCAAGATCTTCATCTCGGCCGGTGAGCACGAGATCACCGAGAACATCGTCCACCTGGTGCTCGCGCGCCTGCCGGACGCGCCCAAGGGCAGCAAGGGCATCAGCCTGTTCGCCGTGCCCAAGTTCAACGTGAACACCGACGGTTCGCTGGGCAGCCGCAACCCGATCTTCTGCGCCGGCCTCGAGCACAAGATGGGCATCCACGGCAACGCCACGGCGCAGATCGTGATCGAAGGCGCCATCGGCACCATGGTGGGCGAGCCCAACAAGGGCCTCGCCGCGATGTTCGTGATGATGAACGCCGCCCGCCTGGGCGTGGGCAACCAGTCGCTGGGCCTGACCGAAGTGGCTTACCAGAACGCACTGGCCTACGCCAAGGACCGCGTGCAGATGCGCTCGCTGTCGGGCGTGAAGGCCAAGGACAAGGACGCTGATCCGATCATCGTGCACCCCGACGTGCGCAAGATGCTGCTCACGGCCAAGGCCTATGCCGAAGGCGGCCGCGCGCTGCAGATCTTCTGCACGCTGCTGCTGGACAAGGAACACAATCACCCCGACGAAAAGGTCCGCAAGGAATCGGGCGAACTCGTCGCGCTGCTGACGCCGATCGTCAAGGCCTTCATCACCGACAACGGCCACATCGCGACCAACGCGTGCATGCAGGTGTTCGGCGGCCACGGCTTCATCAAGGAATGGGGCATGGAGCAGTTCGTGCGCGACAACCGCATCAACATGATCTATGAAGGCACCAACACCATCCAGTCGCTGGACTTGCTGGGCCGCAAGATCCTGGGCAACAACGGCGCGTCGCTCAAGAAGTTCGGCAAGCTCGTGGGCAAGCTGGTGGAAGAAGAAGGCGTGAACGAGAAGATGAGCGAGTTCATCACGCCCGTGGCCGTGCTGGGCGAACAGCTCACCAAGTTCACGACGGAAATCGGCTTCAAGGGTTTCCAGAACCCCGACGAAGTGGGCGCTGCCGCGGTGGACTACCTGCGCGTGGCCGGTCACTTCGTGTTTGGCTACCTGTTTGCGCGCCAGGCGCAAGTGGCGCTGCGCGCAATCGCCGCGGGCAACAACGACCCGTTCTACCTGGGCAAGCTGCAAACCGCGCGCTTCTACTTCGCCAAGCTGTTCCCGGAAACGGCAACGCTGATGCGCACGGCCCGTGCCGGCAGCAAGTCCTTGATGGACACCGACGCAGCACTCGCTTGATCATGTCTGCGCCCCGGCTTGCCACTGCGTGTGCTTCGTCATCTCCCGAAAGGGAAGCGCGGCTCGCCTTGGGGCGGCCCGGCGGCGGCTGCCTTTCCTCTTTCAAGGACTTTCAATGAAGCGTGTTTTCGCAGCAGCAGTTTTTCTGGCCGCCGCCGGTGGCGCCATGGCCCAGATGGTTCCCACGGGCCTGTGGCGCAGCGTGGATGACAAGACGGGCGAGTCCAAGGCCGAGATCCGCATTGCGGACAAGGGCGGCGCACTCGCCGGCAACATCGTCAAGACCCTGCGCAAGGACGCCAAGCCCGACGCCGTGTGCGACGAGTGCACCGACGACCGCAAGGGCAAGCCCATTGCCGGCCTCGAAATCATCCGCGGCGGCAGCAAGGCCGAGGGTAAGGACGTCTGGGAGAACGGAAAGATCCTCGATCCCGAGAACGGCAAGGAATACCGCGCCAGCTTCACGCCCATCGACGGCGGCAAGAAGCTGGAGGTGCGCGGCTACCTCGGCCCTTTCTGGCGCACGCAAACGTGGACCCGCGTTCAGTAAGACGCGGCCCCCAACCAACATACCCAACACCATGTCCCGATTCCAAGTGAAAAAAGTCGCCGTGCTCGGCGCAGGCGTGATGGGCGCGCAGATCGCGGCCCACCTCGTCAACGTCCGCGTGCCGGTCGTGCTGTTCGACCTGGCCGCAAAGGAAGGCCCGAAGAACGGCATCGTCACGCGCGCCATCGACAACCTCAAGAAGCTCAAGCCCGCGCCGCTGGGCAATGCGGCCGATGCATCGCTGATCGAAGTCGCCAACTACGACGACAACCTCGACAAGCTGGCCGAATGCGACCTCGTGATCGAGGCGATCGCCGAGCGCATGGACTGGAAGCTCGACCTCTACAGGAAGATCGCGCCCCACGTGTCGAAGACCGCGATCCTCGCCTCGAACACCTCCGGCCTGTCGATCACCAAATTGAGCGAAGCACTGCCCGAAGCGCTGAAGGCGAACTTCTGCGGCATCCACTTCTTCAACCCGCCGCGCTACATGTTCCTGGTCGAGCTGATCAACACGCCGACCACGCAGCCACAGGTGCTCGACAACCTCGAAGCCTTCGTCACCAGCACGCTGGGCAAGGGCGTCGTGCGCGCCAAGGACACGCCCAACTTCATCGCCAACCGCATCGGCATCGCCGGCATGCTGGCGACGCTGAAGGAAGTCGAGAAGTTCGGCCTGACGCCGGACGTGGTGGATGACCTCACGGGCAAGAAGCTGGGCCGCGCCAGCTCGGGCACCTTCCGCACCGCCGACGTGGTGGGCCTCGACACGCTGGCCCACGTCGTCAAGACGCTGCAGGACAACCTCGACGAAAAGAGCGATCCGTTCTACCCCAACTTCGCAACGCCGCCGGTGCTCGCGAAGCTCATCGAAATGGGCAACCTCGGCCAGAAGACCAAGGCCGGTTTCTACAAGAAAGCCGGCCGCGACGTGCTGCGCTTCGACCTGGCCAAGGGTGAGTACGTGCCCGGTGGTGCCAAGGCCGACGAGGTGTACGGCCGCATGCTCAAGAAGCCGGCTGCGCAACGCCTGAAGCTGCTGCGCGAGAGCGAAGGCCCGCAAGGCCAGTTCCTGTGGGCGATCCTGCGCGACAGCTTCCACTACGCCGCCATCCATCTGGGCGACATCGCCGAGAGTGCACGCGACGTGGACTTCGCGATGCGTTGGGGCTTCGGCATGAAGCAAGGTCCCTTCGAACTCTGGCAACAGGCTGGCTGGACGCAAGTCGCGACCTGGATCCAGGAAGACATCGACGCCGGCAAGGCGCTGTCGAGCGCACCGCTGCCCAAGTGGGTGTTCGAGGGCCCGGTCGCCAAGGCCGGTGGCGTGCACACGCCTGAAGGTTCGTGGAGCGCGTCGGAGAGCCGCTTCGTGCCGCTGCGCCGCCTGCCCGTTCACTCGCGTCAACTCTTCCCCGAGAGCGTCTACGGTTCCAAGGCACTGGAAGCCAACGACGCCGGCACGACCATCAGCGATGAAGGCGACGTGCGCGTGTGGACGCTGGACGGCGAAGTGCTCATCGCCAGCATCCAGTCGAAGATGCACGCCATCAGCCCTGACGTGGCCGAGGCGCTGGGCGCTGCGGTCGAACTGGCCGAGAAGGAATACAAGGGCCTGGTGATCTGGTCGCCCGATGAGATGTTCTCCGTCGGCGCCGATTTGCAGGCGATGCTGCCGGCCTTCGTGGTCGCGGGCATCGGCGCGGTCGAAGGCGCGGAGCACGAGCTGCAAAACGTCATGCTCAAGATCCGCTATGCCGGCGTGCCCGTGGTGTCGGCCGTGCGCGGCATGGCATTGGGCGGCGGCTGCGAACTGGCGATTCACTCGGCGGCGCGTGTCGCGGCAATGGAAAGCTACATCGGTCTCGTGGAAGTGGGCGTGGGCCTCATTCCCGGCGCCGGCGGCCTGACCTACATCGCACGCCGCGCTGCGGAAAACGCCGCTGCATCCACGGGCACGGACATCCTGCCCTTCCTCACGGAAGGCTTCACGGCTGCCGCGATGGCCAAGGTCGGCACCAGCGCGCTCGAATCGCGCAAGCTCGGCTACCTGCTGGACAGCGACGTGATCGTGCCGAACAAGGACGAACTGCTTTACGTCGCGCTGCAACAGGTCAAGGCGATGAGCGAAACCGGCTGGCGCGCGCCGCTGAAGCGCAAGTTCCCGGTGGCCGGCCGCAGCGGCGCCGCGACCATCAAGGGCCAACTGGTCAACATGCGCGACGGTGGCTTCATCAGCGCGCACGACTTCCACATCGCCAGCCTGATCGCCGGCGTGGTGACGGGCGGCGACGTGGATGCCGGCACGCTGGTCACCGAGGAATACCTGATGGCACTCGAACGCAAGGCCTTCTGCTCGCTCATCGTCCATCCCAGGACGCAAGAGCGAATCATGGGAATGCTGAGCACCGGAAAGCCCGTGCGCAACTGACCCCGTCTTCCTCCTTCCCCCTCCGGGGGAAGGCCGGGATGGGGGCAAGCAGCCTCAATAACGCCGATGCGCAACCAATCCACCCCAGTCGCCCAACGCAACGCAAAAACATTGCGTCGCGACATGACCGACTCCGAGCGCAAGCTCTGGACCGGCCTGCGCAGCGAGCAACTGGGCGTGAAGTTCCGCCGTCAGCACCCCTTGGGCAGCTACATCGCGGATTTCGCATGTCTTGCACCAAAGCTGATCGTTGAACTCGACGGTTCTCAGCATCTGGTGCAGCAAGGCTACGACGCGAAGCGCACGGCGTTTTTCAATGCGCAGGGGTTCGAGGTCTTGCGCTTCGCGTCCAACGAGCCGTTTATCAATTTTGAAGGGGTGATGCAGACGATCTTGAATCGACTCGGTGAGTTGAGTGCCGTCTGCCCCCATCCCGGCCTTCCCCCGGAGGGGGAAGGAGTAAATACCAGGAGCTTTCCATGAAACAAGTTCAAGACGCCTACATCGTCGCCGCCACCCGCACGCCGATTGGCCGTTCGCATCGCGGTTTCTTCCGCAACACCCGTCCTGACGACCTGCTGGCGACGACGCTGAAGGCGGCGCTCGCCGCGGTGCCCAACCTCGATCCGAAGGCGATCGAAGACATCATCTGCGGTTGCGCGATTCCTGAAGCGCAGCAGGGCCTGAACGTCGCGCGCATCGGCGCGGTGCTGGCGGGCCTGCCGACCAGCGTGGGTGGCATCACCGTCAACCGTTTTTGCGCATCGGGCCTCTCGGCCGTGCAGATGGCCGCAGACCGCATCCGCGTCGGCGAAGCCGAAGTGATGATCGCGGCCGGCGTCGAAAGCATGAGCATGGTGCCGATGATGGGCAACTCGCCCTCGCTCTCGCCCTCGATCTTCGAGCGCGACGGTGACGTGGGCATCGCCTACGGTATGGGCCTCACGGCCGAGAAGGTGGCGCAGCAGTGGAAGGTGAGCCGCGAGGCGCAAGACGCCTTCGCGCTGCAATCGCACCAGAAGGCCATCGCCGCTCAGCAAGCCGGCGAGTTCGCCGACGAAATCACGCCTATCGAAGTGACCGACCGCACGGCCAACCTCGAAACGGGCGAAGCCATCGCCAAGAGCCGCATCGTCTCGCTCGACGAAGGCGCGCGTCCGGACACCAGCATCGAAGGCCTGGCCAAGCTGCGCACGGTCTTCTCCGCACGGGGCTCGGTCACGGCAGGCAACAGCTCGCAAACCTCCGATGGCGCCGGCGCGCTGATTTTGGCCAGCGGCGATGCCGTCAAGCGCTTCGGCCTCACGCCGCTGGCGCGTTTCGTGAGCTTCGCGAGCAAGGGCGTGCCGCCGCACATCATGGGCATCGGCCCGATCGAGGCGATCCCCGCCGCGCTGCGCTACGCCGGCCTGAAGCAGGACGACATCGACTGGTACGAACTGAACGAAGCCTTCGCCGCGCAGTCGCTCGCGGTGATGAACACGCTGGGCCTCGACCCCTCGAAGGTCAACCCGATGGGCGGCGCCATTGCACTGGGCCACCCGCTCGGCGCGACCGGCGCAATCCGTTCGGCGACCGTGGTGCATGCGCTGCGCCGCAAGAACCTGAAGTACGGCATGGTCACGATGTGCGTGGGCATGGGCCAGGGCGCTGCAGGCATCTTCGAACGCGTCTAAGCGCCTTCAGAAGAAAAAGACACCGCGAACGCGTGTCGGCAAACACGAGGAGACAAGGTATGCAGACACAACAGCTCGCGGTCAGCGGCGGTTCGCAGATCGCGGTGCGCCGCTACGAACCCGCCGACCCTCCGCGCGCCAGCATCGTCATCGGCGGTGCAATGGGCGTGCGGCAATCGTTCTACCAGCCCTTCGCCGAGTGGCTCACCGAGCAAGGCCTGCGCGTCTGGACCTTCGATTACCGCGGCGCGGGCGATTCGCTCGGCGATGCGTCGCTTCGCGACGTCGATGCCGATCTTTTTGACTGGGCGCGCGACTACGAAGCGGTCATCGACGCCGCCAAGGCGACGCTGCCCGATCAGCCGCTGTACCTCCTGGGCCACAGCCTCGGCGCGCAGTTGCCGGGTTTCCTGTGCCGTCCCGAGCAGGTCGATGGCCTCATCAGCATCGCCGCGGGCAGCGGTTACTGGCGCGAGAACGCGCCGAAGTTGCGGCGCAGCGTCCTGTATTTCTGGTTTGTGCTCGTGCCGCTGGCCACGCGCCTGTTCGGCTACTTCCCGGGTCGCAAGCTCAGGAAGGTGGGCGACTTGCCGCGCGGCGTGGTCCTGCAATGGCGGCGCTGGTGCCTGAACCCGCGCTACAGCGTCGGCGCCGAGGGCGAACACGCGGCGCGCAGCTACGGTCGCGTGCGCTTTCCGGTGCTCGCGCTGTCGATGACCGACGACGAACTCATGACGCTGGCCGGCACGCACAGCCTGCTGAGCTTCTACTCCGGTGCGCCGACCGCGCTGGAGCGCATCGCACCCGCCGACGTGAAGGCCAAGCGCATCGGCCACTTCGGCTTCTTCCGCGAGCAGTTCAGCCAGAGCCTGTGGCCTAGCACGCTCGACAAGCTCCAGCGCCTTGCCGCGCTCACTTCCGCACATCCATCCGGCGTCACGCACACGACTGCGTGATGCACTCCAACGAAGGCACACTGCCCATCATGACGAGCATGCAACACCCCTTCGACCAAGCCCTTGCACTGGCGCCCAGCGACATCCGCACGGGCCATTTCACCGGTGCCACGAGTCCGCATTTCTGGAACATGGTGGGCCCCTTCGGCGGTGCCACTACCGCCATCGCGCTGCAGTCGGTGCTGAAGCATCCCGACCTGCTCGGGACTCCGCTTTCGCTGACGGTGAACTTCGCCGCTGCCGTTGAAGCCGGACCGTTCGACGTGCAGACCACCGCCGTGCGCACCAACCGTTCGACACAACACTGGACGGTGCAGATCACCCAGCCGGACGCCAACGGCGTGCCGCAGGTCAACACCACCGCCACCGTCGTCACGGCCGCCCGCCGCGAGACGTGGAGCGAGAGCGATGTGCCGATGCCCGACGTGCCGCGCCCTTCGGACGTGGCACGCATGAGCTTCGGCCCCTCGGGCGTGAAGTGGCTGGACCAATACGACATGCGCCCGATCAGCGGCGTGGTTCCTTCCACCTGGGATGGCAGCGGCACCCACAGCGAAACCCGCCTGTGGATGCGTGACGCGACACCGCGCCCGCTCGACTTTGCGTCGCTCACGGCCATGAGCGACATGTTCTTTCCGCGCGTGTGGTTGCGCCGCGCGAAGCGTGTGCCGGCCGGCACGGTGTCGATCACGACCTATTTCCATACCGACGCGGCGCAGATGGCCGAGGTCGGCACGGGCTACCTGCTGGGCCGTGCGTTTGCACAGCGCCTTCGCAACGGATTTTTCGATCAGAGCGCACACTTGTGGAGCGAGAGGGGTCACCTGCTCGCCACCAGCAACCAGATCGTCTACTTCAAGGAATGACCCGCATGGCAAACACCGAAAAGTCAGCATTCATCGTCGGCGCCGGTGACGCCACGGGTGGCGCCATCGCGCGCCGTTTCGCGAAGGAGGGCTACGCGACCTGCGTCACGCGCCGAAGCCTCGACAAGCTGCAACCGCTGGTCGCGCAGATCGAAGCCGAAGGCGGCGTGGCCCACGCGTTCGCCAGCGACGCCCGCAAGGAAGAAGAAGTCATCGCCCTGGTCGACAAGATCGAATCGACCGTCGGCCCCATCGAGGTGATGGTGTTCAACATCGGCGCGAACGTGCCCGAGAGCATCCTCACCGAGACCGCGCGCAAATATTTCAAGGTGTGGGAGATGGCCTGCCTTTCGGGCTTCCTGAACGCGCGTGAAGTGGCCAAGCGCATGGTGGCGCGCCCGATGCCCGAGAGCGGCCATCGCGGCACCATCATCTTCACCGGCGCCACGGCATCGCTGCGCGGTGGCGCGAACTTCGGTGCCTTCTCCGGCGCCAAGATGGCCTTGCGCGCGCTGGCGCAAAGCATGGCGCGCGAACTGGGCCCGCAAGGCATCCACGTGGCGCACGTCGTCGTCGACGGCGCCATCGACACCGAGTTCATCCGCAGCAACTTCCCGGATCGCTATGCACTCAAGTCGCAGGACGGCATCCTGAACCCCGAGCACATCGCCGACACCTACGCGATGCTGCACCGCCAACCGCGCGACGCGTGGACGCACGAACTCGACCTGCGCCCGTGGTCTGAAAAGTTCTGAAGCCGTCGCACCGACAAGGAGACAACATGACAAAAAAGGTGGACTTCTACTTCGACTTCGGCAGCCCCGCCGCATACCTGGCGTACACGCAACTGCCGCACATCTGCGCCGACACGGGCGCCGAACTGGTGTGGAAGCCGATGCTGCTCGGCGGCGTGTTCCAGGCCACGGGCAACCGTTCGCCGGCCGAGATTCCCGCCAAGGCGCCGTACATGGTGGACGACCTCCAGCGCTTTGCCCGCCGCTACAGCGTTCCCTACCAGCACAACCCGCATTTCCCGATCAACACGCTGCTCATGATGCGCGGTGCCACCGGCGTGCAGATGCGCGAGCCCGAGCGCTTTCGCGCGTACGTCGATGCGATGTACCAGGCGATGTGGGCTGACGGCCGCAACATGAATGACCCGGCCACCGTCGGTGCCGTGCTGCAGGGCGCGGGCTTCGATGCGGGCAAAATCCTCGCCCTGACGGCCGAGCAGGAGGTCAAGGACCGACTGAAAGCCGTGACGCAGGAAGCCGTGGAACGTGGTGTGTTTGGCGCCCCCACCATGTTCGTCGGCAGTGAGATGTTCTGGGGCCAGGACCGCCTGGACTTCGTCCGCGAATCGCTGGGTGCATGAATAAATCTGCTGCGCGGCCCGATCTCGCATCTGTGGTCCTCGTCGTACGGGAGTACGACTGCGGTCCTCGACGCGACCTCGGGCCGCTCGCTACGATTTCTTCACGCACCCAGCCCGACCATTTACCAACCAACTGAATCGAACATCATGAGCGACATCCTTGTCCACACCGAAGCCGGTGTGATGACCCTGACTTTCAACCGCGTCGATCGCAAGAACTCGATCACTGGCGCGATGTACAACACGCTGTCCGACGCGCTCGAGCAGGCCGGCGCCGATGCAGCCGTGCGCACCGTGCTGATCCAGGGCGACCCGACGATCTTCAGCGCGGGCAATGACATCAACGACTTCATGGCACAGGCTGCTGCACCGGCGCAGCAAGCCGAGAGCGAATCGCCCGCGATCCGCTTCCTGCGCACCATCGCCGCCTTCCCGAAGCCGATCGTCGCGGCCGTTTGCGGCCCGGCCGTCGGCATCGGCACCACCTTGTTGTTCCATTGCGACCTGGTCTACGCTGGCGACAACGCGGCCTTCTCGATGCCCTTCGTCAACCTGGGCCTGGTGCCCGAGGCGGCTTCGAGCATCCTGGCGCCGCAGATGTTCGGCTACCACCGCGCCGCCGAAGCCTTGCTGCTCGGCGAGCCCTTCATGGCCGAAGCCGCGCTCGAAGTGGGCCTGGTGAACCGCGTCGTGCCGCCGACCGAAGCCAATGGCATTGCGCAAGCGCAAGCCCGCAAGCTCGCCGGCAAGCCGCTGTCGGCACTGGTCGAGACCAAGCGCCTGCTCAAGATGGGTCAGCAGTCGGCGGTGCAGGAGCGCATCGGCGTGGAAAGCGTGAGCTTCGCCAGCGCGATGCGCTCGCCGGCCGCGAAGGAAGCCTTCTCGGCCTTCATGGAAAAGCGCAAGCCGGACTTCTCGAAGGTCTGAAAGTGGCGCCCGTCAGGGCGCGTCACGAAGCGCTGGGTCTGGCGATGCCGGGCTCAGCACGCCGGCGGACACAAGCTCGGTGTCCGGCTTCCATAGTGATATCTCCATGACGCCGGCGTTTCGCAGTCGCAAGATGAGCTTCACGCCGCCCGTTTGCAGGCGCACGTGCAGTTCGTCGCCGACGAATTCCCCCACGGCGCGCTCCCTGATGACCTTGGCCGCACTGGCGCTGGCATAGGCAATCGCCGCGCCGTGCGGCGTGACGTGCTCCACCGCAATCTTGACGTCGCATTGCCGGGCAAAACGCGCCCATCCGTTCCAGATGCCGCTCCATCGGGCCTTGTCGCGCGGAACCTCGGCAGCCGGTGGCGTCACCCAGATGTCCGTCGGCAGCACGGCGGCGATGGGGCTCCCAGAAAGGCCGACGTTGAGCGTCGGCATGTAGTCCGGCCACGGTGTCTGCGGCAACGCAACGCTGGCCGTCCCTGCGGCGTTGGCCGCGGCGACCTCCTTCAAATGCTTGTTCAGCATGAATCCTCCCCGATTGTTTGCCCGCAACTCTAATGGATGCGTTGCGGCCTCAACGGGGAGCTTTTTCAGCGTTGTTCGAAGGAATGATCGCCTGTACGTAACGAAGCTCGTGCAGGGTCACGCCGCCAAGTTCGAAAGCTTGTCTGGAACTGGCTTCGGGTGTGAATCCTGCTGCCTCGTAGAAACGCATGGCTTGCGCGTTGCCCTCGATGACCCACAAGCTGGCCTTTGTCGCACCCGAGGCGCGTATGCGCTCCCTGGCGTCGAGCCAGAGTGCCCGGCCCATGCCAAGGCCCCAGGCGTCCGGACGCAGGTAGATGGCCCACAGTTCCATGCACGAAGGCGCGGCGTCCCGGTCGCGCGTGGCGCCGAATGCCGTAAAACCAAGCACCTCGCCGCCGTCGCACGCCACCAGAAGCTGCGGTGCGCCTTGCTGGATCGCCTTGCGCCACAGGCTCTCGCGATCCTCGACAGAAAGCCCCGCGAGAAATTCCGCAGGCAGCAGATTGCGGTACGCCGACTGCCACGACGCAACGTGCACGCGCGCAATGGCCGCGCAATCCTCCGGAGACGCCTGACGAACCAGCAAGAGGTTCAGGCCGCGTCGGCTTCGATCGGCCGCGGCCGGCCGTTCTCGTCGATGGCGACGTAGGTCAGCGTCGCCTCCGTCACCTTGATGTATTCGCCCTGCTTGCGGAAACGCTCGGCAAACACCTCGACCTTGACGGTGATCGACGTGCGGCCCACGCGCACCAGCGACGAATAGAACGACAGGATGTCGCCCAGCCGCACCGGCTGCTTGAAGATGAATTCATTGACCGCGACGGTCGCCTGACGCCCCTTGGCGTAGCGCGCCGGGATCACCGAACCGGCCAGGTCGACCTGCGCCATCACCCATCCGCCGAAGATGTCGCCGTTGGCATTGCAGTCGGCCGGCATGGGGATGACCTTGAGCACCAGCTCCATATCGGCCGGCAGGCTCTTGAGGGTCGCAGCAACGTTGGCGCTGGAAATAGTGGACATGGGCACAATCTGTGGAAACAAACACCCACGATTGTCCCTCATGCGTCGCAGCGGCGAAGCCCTTTCCTCACCCCCTCACGGCACCACGGGTGCCCACCCGCCCGCGCGCAGCGACCGCTCCGACGTGGCCACGCTCCGGCGTCTTTTTCCCTACCTCTGGCGTTACAAATGGCGGGTGATCTTCGCGCTGGCCTTCATGGTCGGCGCCAAGGTCGCCAACGTCGGCGTGCCGGTTCTGCTCAAGAACCTGGTGGACGCCATGACGCTCAAGCCGGGCGACGCGCGTGCGCTGCTGGTCGTCCCGATCGCGCTGCTGCTGGGCTACGGCTTGTTGCGCTTTTCGACCTCGCTGTTCACCGAGCTGCGCGAGCTCATCTTTGCGAAGGCCACGGAGGGCGCGTCCCGCAGCATTTCGCTGGAGGTGTTTCGTCACCTGCACGCCCTGAGCCTGCGCTTCCACCTGGAGCGCCAGACGGGCGGCATGACGCGCGACATCGAACGGGGCACGGCGGCGGTGCACTCGCTCATTTCGTATTCGCTCTACAGCATCGTGCCGACCTTGATCGAGCTGGTGCTGGTGCTCACGATTCTTTCGGTCAAGTTCGATCCGTGGTTTGCGGTGATCACGGGTTCGGCACTGGTCATCTACATCGTCTTCACGGTGACGGTGACCGAATGGCGAACGCAGTTTCGCCGGATGATGAACGAGCTGGGCTCCAAGGCGCAGAGCCGCGCCATCGACTCGCTGCTGAACTACGAGACCGTCAAGTACTTCAACAACGAGGAGTTCGAGGCCCGGCGCTACGACGAAAACCTGGAGCGCTACCGCCGCGCCGCCGTCAAGAGCCAGACCACGCTGTCGCTGCTCAACACCGGCCAGCAGATGCTGATCGCCGTGAGCCTGGTCGCGATGCTGTACCGCGCCACGCAGGGCGTGGTCGACGGCCGCATGACGCTGGGTGACCTGGTCATGGTCAACGCCTTCATGATCCAGCTCTACATCCCGCTCAACTTCCTGGGCGTGATCTACCGCGAGATCAAGCAGAACCTGACGGACCTGGACAAGATGTTCGTGCTGCTCGAGCGCGACCGCGAAGTGGCCGACGCGCCAGGCGCCACGCCCCTTCGCTGGCGCGAATCGGGCGACGCCACCGTGCGTTTCGAGGACGTGAGCTTTGCGTACGAGGCGGCGCGGCCCATCCTGCACCACGTGAGCTTCGAGATTCCGGCGGGCAAGACGGTGGCGGTGGTGGGCCCTTCGGGTTCCGGCAAGTCGACGCTGGCACGGCTCATGTACCGCTTCTACGACATGCAGCACGGCCGCATCACCATCGGCGGCGAAGACATCCGCCGCGTGACGCAATCCAGCCTGCGCGAGGCCATCGGCATCGTGCCGCAGGACACGGTGCTCTTCAACGACACGGTGGAATACAACATCGCCTACGGCCGCCCCGGCGCGACGCATGAGGAGGTGGTCGCCGCCGCCAAGGCCGCGCGCATTCACGACTTCATCATGGCCACGCCCAAGGGCTATGAAACGACGGTGGGCGAGCGGGGGCTGAAGCTGTCGGGCGGCGAGAAGCAGCGTGTGGCGATTGCCCGGACGATGCTCAAGGACCCACCGGTGTTGATCTTCGACGAAGCCACCTCGGCCCTCGATTCCGCCAACGAGCGCGCCATCCAGGCCGAGCTGAAAAGCGCGTCGCAGAACAAGACCACGCTGGTGATTGCGCACCGCCTGTCGACGGTGGTCGACGCGCACGAAATCCTGGTGCTCGAAGCCGGCGTGATCGTCGAGCGCGGCACGCATGCCGAACTGCTGGCCCGCCAGGGGCGCTACGCCCAGATGTGGGCACTGCAAAAGATCGAAGCGCCGCAGATTCTTTGAAACCCCGCGCCCGCCGCCTGCGCCGTGCAGGCGGCGGGCCCCACACCGATCCAGGAGCCGTTTTCGATGTCCGACAAGATTCCCCTGCTCATCCTCAACAGCCTTTCACCCGCGCATCAGGCGCAGATCGGCGCGGTCTACGACATCACCTACGCCCCGACGCCCGATGCGCGGGCCGCGGCCATCGCCCAGAAAGGGGAGAGCTTTCGGGCGGTGCTGACCATCGGCGTGATCGGCATCACCGCTCAGGAACTGGCCGCCATGCCGGCCGTTGAACTGGTGTGCTGCATGGGCGCGGGATTCGAAGGCTTGCCGATGGATGCCTTGCGGGCGCGCGGCGTCGTCACCGCCAACGGGCAGGGCACCAACGACGATTGCGTGGCCGACCACGCCTTTGGATTGATCATCGGCATCATGCGCGGCATCCGCACGCTCGACATCCAGTGTCGCGCCGGCGTGTGGCGCGAGGAGATTCCGCATCCGCCCAACGTGTCCGGCAAGAAGATCGGCATTTTCGGCCTGGGCACCATCGGCCAGAAGATCGCCAAGCGCGCAGGCGGCTTCGACATGCCGGTGGGCTATCACAACCGCAAGCCGCGCGAAGGCGTGGCGCACCGCTATTTCGACAGCCTGGCCGACCTGGCGAAGTGGTGCGACGTGCTGGTGTGCGCCACACCGGGTGGCCCGGCCACGCGTCACGTCGTCAATGCGGGGGTACTCGACGCGTTGGGGCCTGAAGGCTTCCTGATCAACATCTCGCGTGGAAGCGTGGTCGACACAGAAGCCCTTGCCGCGGCGCTGCGCGAAGGGCGCATTGCCGGCGCCGGGCTGGACGTCTACGAAAGCGAACCCCAGCGCCCCGAATCGCTGGTGGGCATGAACAACGTGTTGCTCACACCGCACATGGCGGGCTGGTCTCCGGAAGCGACGCAGGCCAGTGTCGATCGCTTCCTGGCCAATGCCGAAGGGCATTTCTCAGGCCATGGTGTTGTTTCACCAATATAAAGAATTGTTCCGTACTTCGTGAGTACGGTGGGTGTTGACGCCCACCGCACCCAAGTCTTCCAATGGCGTGTCGCGCCAGGAGAAGTCGCGCATGCGCTATCCGTGCAAGCGAGCATCGTAGACACGACCCATGCTGATATCGTAACCTTGACATGGTTGCAATGGGCAACTGTTTCCAATAGATAACTACAGGAGATCTGCATGCCGCGTGCTGCCATCGACTTCCTCAACTTCCGGCTGGATGTACTCAGCGAACAGGCCAAGCACATGGCGACGGGCATTTATGAACAGACGTGTGGCGTCACCTTGCGAGAGTTGCGTGTGCTGCGCCTGGCCTATCACGAGCCGGGAATCACGCAAGGCGAAGTGTCTGCGCAGTCTTTCCTCGAAAAGACGCTGGTTTCAAAGCTCGTCACGGCCCTGGCGCGCCGCAAGTTGCTGGTGCGCCAGATTGGCGCGGAAGACGCACGCTGGGTGCATCTTTTCCTGACCGACGACGGGCGGGAAGTGGTCAAGCAATCCAACCGCCTGGGCCGCAAGATGGAGAAGTCGATGCTCTCCGTGCTGACCCCGGCGCAGATCGATCAGTTCGAATACTGCCTGGCCAAAATGACGGCCCAGGTCGAGCTCGACGCCGAGAACGCGCAGGCGCGCTTCACTTGAGGGGCAGTGCCATCGCGATCCGGTCATCACAACGTCAGGAAAGTCGGGCTTGCAGCTCGGCGGCCGTTCAGCGGGAGGGCCGGTCGTGAGGGTTTTTGTTGCCGGCTTTCACCACGAGACCAACACCTTCGCGCCGACCAAGGCGGGGTGGGCGGCCTTCAATGAAGGTTCGGGCTACCCGCCCTACCGGCGCGGACAGGCGGTGCTCGATGCGTATCGCGGCAGCATCCTGCCGCTTGGCGGCTTCATCGCCGCGGCCGACGCCCAAGGATGGACCTTGGTGCCCTCGGCGTGGGCGGGCGCCAATCCCTCGGCCCACGTCACGCGCGACGCCTTCGAGCGCATCGCCGCGGCGGTGGAAGAAGACCTGCGCAGCGCCATTGCGCAGGGCGGCGTCGACGCGGTGTATCTCGACATGCACGGCGCAGCGGTCACCGAGCATCTGGAGGACCCCGAGGGCGAACTGTTGGTGCGCGTGCGCTCGCTCGTGGGACCGCAGGTGCCCATCGTCGGGAGCCTGGACCTGCATGCCAACGTCACGCAGCGCATGCTCGAGCAGGCCGACGCGCTGACGGCTTACCGCACCTACCCGCACGTCGACATGGTCGACACCGGGCGCCTGGCCGCCACCTTGCTGCAGCGGCGCCTTGCGCGCGGCGGCCGTGAGCGCCTGGCCGTGCGGCGCCTGGGCTTTCTGCTGCCCCTCAATGCCCAATGCACCATGGCGGCGCCGGCCGATGCCGTGTACGAAGAGCTGAAGGCACTCGATGCGCGCCACGGCTGCGTGCTGAGTTTTGCGATGGGCTTTCCGGCGGCCGACATCGCCGAATGCGGCCCGGTCATCTGGGGCTACGGCGATGGGGCGCAGGCCGCCGTGCAGGCGCTCTTCGACCGTGTCGACCAGCCACGCAGCCAATGGCGACTGGACCTGAAGACCCCCGAGTCGGCTGTGGCCGAAGCGCTGGTACTGGCGCAGGGCGATGGCGGGCCCGTGGTCATCGCGGACACGCAGGACAACCCCGGTGCCGGTGCCGACGGCAACACCACCGGCATGCTGCGCGCGCTGCTCGCGTTGAAGGCCGGCGAGTGCTTTCCGGGCCGCGTTGCCATTGGCTTGATCGCCGACCCCGAGGCCGCGGCGGCTTCGCATGCGGCCGGCCTGGGTGCGCAATTGCAACTCCAAGTGGGCAAGGCCGTCGCGACTTGGGGCGGGCAGCAAAGCGATCCTCCCGTCGTCGTGCGCGCGACCGTGCGCCAACTGAGCAACGGCGAGGTGGCTCTGAAAGGGCCGATGGGCGCGGGCATGACGGTCTCCCTCGGTCAGAGCGCCTGCGTGGAAGTGGAGGGGGTGCTCATCGCCATCTGCAGCCAGAAAACGCAGGTGCTCGACCGCGAGCACTTCCGCTACCTGGGGATTGCGCCCGAAGACATGAAGATCCTGGTCAACAAGAGTTCGGTGCACTTTCGCGCCGACTTCGCGCCGATCGCCAAGGCGATTCTGGTCGCCAAGGCGAAGGGCCCGATGGCGGCCGATCCGGCCGACCTGCCGTGGACCCGGTTGCCGGCGACCATGGCCCTGGGCCCCTGAGCCCTCGAGACTTTCGCGATCCCACCATAAAACAAGAGTCAGGAGGAGTTCATGCCCAAGAGCGCCGCGCAGTACCTGCGGTACATGCACCAGCACGCCCCGGAGTTTTTAACGGTGAGACACACCATCCACCAAAACCCGGAACTCGGCTTTGAAGAGCACGAGACCAGCGCGCTGGTCTCGCAACGGCTGACGGCTTGGGGCTACGAGGTGGAGCGGGGGATTGGCGGCACGGGTGTCGTGGGCCGGCTCCAGCGCGGCAGGGGCAAGAAGCGCATCGGCATCCGTGCAGACATGGATGCCTTGCCCATCGAGGAGAAGACGGGGCTGGCCTACAGCAGCCGGCGCCCCGGCATCATGCACGCCTGCGGCCATGACGGGCACGTGGCCATGCTTCTGGGCGCCGCCAAGTACCTTGCGGAAGAAGGCGAGTTCTCGGGCACCCTCAACCTGATCTTCCAGCCCGCCGAAGAGGGCATGGGCGGCGCGCTGCGCATGATCGATGACGGGCTCTTCGAAAAATATCCCTGCGACAGCGTCTACGCCATGCACAACATGCCCGGTCGCCGGCAGGGCGACTTCGTGTTTCGCGAGGGTGCGGCGATGGCGTCTTCGGACTACGCGACGGTGACCCTCACCGGCATCGGCGGCCATGGCGCCATGCCGCACCTGTGTCGCGACCCGATCGTGGCGGCGGCCAGCATCATCATGGCGCTGCAGACCATCGTTTCACGCAACGCCGATCCGCAGCAGGCGGCGATCGTCTCGGTGGGCGCGATCCATGCCGGCAAGGCCAACAACGTGATTCCGCAAACGCTGACCATGGAAATCAGCATGCGCGCCCTGACGCGCGAGATGCGAATCCATCTGGAGCAGCGGCTCAAGTCGATCGTGATCGGTCAGGCGGAATGCTTTGGCGTTCGGGCGGAGATCGATTTCCGGCGCGGCTACGCCGTGCTGGTCAACACGCCGGAGGAAACCGAGTTTGCACGCAGCATCGGGCGCGCGCTGGTGGGCGATGCGCACGTCGAGCCGCAAGGCATGGCATCGACCGGCAGCGAGGACTTTGCCTTCATGCTCGAGCGCTGCCCCGGCGCCTACCTGATGATCGGCAACGGCCGCGGCGACGAACACGGCGCATGCATGGTGCACAACCAGGCCTACGACTTCAACGACAGCAACCTGCCGTTGGGCGCGGCCTACTGGTCGATGCTGGCGGAGACCTACTTGACTTGACGGCTGGTCATGACCGAACCTGCTCCAGTGCCGGCGGCCGCAGTGCGCTCCATGGGCAGGCTTGGTCGTACGCATGGCCCACGCGCAGCACGGCAAGGTCGGCGTTCACCGGCCCGGCCAATTGCAGGCCCATGGGCAGTCCCGTCGCGCCAAAACCGGCGCGCACATTGAGCGTCGGCAAGCCGGCCAGCGTGAAGGGCGAGACGATCTCCATCCAGCGGTGATAGGTGTCACTTGGCACGCCGGCCACCTGCGCCGGCCAGTGCAGTTCGGCATCGAAGGGAAACACCTGCGCCGTGGGCGCGACGACGAAATCGAAGCGCTCGAACAGGCGCGCGAAGGCGCGAAAAACGTTGGAGCGGAAGATCGACGCCTCGTACAGCTTGCCTGCGTCCAGATGCCCGCCCTGCTCGATTTCCCAGAGCGCCTCGGGCTTGATGCGCCCGCGCAGCGCGGGATCCGCATTCAGGGCGCCGAGCTTGCCGCTCACGAGCAGTTGCCGCAGGCGCAGCCACGCCGTCCAGTTCTGCTCGCGCGGCACGTCGAGCACGCAGGCTTCGACCTCGCAACCGATGGTGCGAAAGGTCTCCAGCGCCGATTCGCACAGTTCCCGCACGCCGGGCTCCAGCGGCAAGTCGGGCCAGATGCTGCCCAGCCAGCCGATGCGAAGGCCTTTCGCGTCGCCGTCCAGTTGCAAGTCGTCAGGCGAGGGCAGGGCGTCCGTCATCGAGAGTGGCACGCGCGGGTCAAAGCCGGCCTGCACGCACAGCAGCCGCCCGGCGTCCTCGACGGTGCGCGCCATCGGGCCTTCGGTGCCCAGTTGCTGGAAGAACAGATCGTCTTCCGGCGCGCCCGGCACCCGGCCGCGCGAGGGGCGCATGCCGATGACGTTGTTGAACGCGGCCGGGTTGCGCAGCGACCCCATCATGTCGCTGCCGTCCGCCACCGGCAGCATGACGAGCGCCAGCGCGACGGCCGCACCGCCACTGCTGCCGCCCGCGCTCTTGCCCGGGTCCCAAGCGTTGCGCGTGATGCCGAACACGTTGTTGTAGGTGTGGGAGCCCAGCCCGAATTCAGGCGTGGTGGTCTTGCCGATCACGATGGCGCCGGCGGCGCGGGCGCGGGCGACGTGCAGGCTGTCGGTGCGTGCGGGGGTCTTGGGCGCCAGGGGCGAACCCATGGAAGTAGGCAGGCCCGCGGCGTGGCTCAGGTCTTTCACGGCCAGCGGAAAGCCGTGCATCCAGCCCATGCGTTCGCCGCGGGCCAACTGCGCGTCGCGCTCGCGTGCGTCAGAAAGGCAGGCATCCGCATCGCGCATGGAAACGATGGCGTTGAAGCGCGGGTTGAGCGCATCGATGCGCGCCAGCGTGGCCTGCATCAGTTCAAGACACGACACCTGGCGCGCGGCGATGCGGCGGGCAAGCTCGGTGGCGTGGAGTTCGAGGAGATCGGCGTTCGACATCGCAGTACGACTTGGGTCTTGAGGGGCGGCCAGTATGTCGCAGCCTGCCTTTGCGGCAATGCAGCAAGATTGAACCCCGGATCGCGTGGACATAATCCGGCGCATGGAAACCAAGTGGCTCGAAGATTTCGTCAGCCTTGCGGAGACGCGCAGTTTCAGCCGTTCGGCCGCGCTTCGCCATGTGACGCAGCCCGCATTTTCCCGTCGCATCCAGGCGCTGGAAGCCTGGGCTGGCACCGACCTCGTCGACCGCAGTTCGTACCCCACGCGGCTCACGCCCGCGGGCCAGACCCTTTACGGGCAGGCCATCGAAATGCTGCAAGGCCTGCAAAGCGCGCGCGCCATGCTGCGCGGCCACACGACGGCCGGGCAGGACGTGATCGAGTTTGCGGTGCCCCACACGTTGGCCTTCACCTTTTTTCCCTTGTGGGCCACGAGCCTGCGCGAGCACTTCGGCCCGATGAAAAGCCGGCTGATCGCGCTCAACGTGCACGACGCCGTGACGCGACTGGTCGAAGGAGGTTGCGACCTGCTCATTGCATATCACCATCCTTCCTTGCCGCTGGAGCTGGACTCAACACGCTATGAAATGGTCACGCTCGGGCAGGAAGTGGTGGCGCCGTGGGTGCGCGCCGAGCCGGACGGCTCCGCGCGCTACCAGCTTCCGGGCCGCCCCGGCCAACCGCTGCCGTATCTGGGCTATGCGCCCGGCGCCTACCTGAGCCGCATCGTCGATCAGATCCTCAAGGACTCGCCGGTGCCCATGCACCTGGACCGCGTGTACGAAACCGACATGGCAGAAGGCCTGAAAGCGATGGCGCTGGAAGGCCACGGCATCGCCTTTCTGCCGCAAAGCGCGGTGCGCAAGGAAGGCCGTGCCCGCAAGCTGGTGAGCGCCTTGCCGCCGGGATCGGCGCATGCACTGGAAGCCACGATGGAAATCCGCGCCTACCGGGAGCGGCCCGCCGAGGCCAGCGGCGGCAAGGGTGCCCGGTCTGCGGGCAGGGCGACTGCGGACGCAGGCGCTGCGTCGAAAAACTCGGTCGATGCGCTGTGGTCCTATCTGGTCTCGACGCAACCCACGGCCTGATTTTTGTGCGCTGCACAAACTATGAGTCATGTGCATAACGACGCTTACAAACAGCATTGGATTGCCGGGCACTTGAGGCATACAGTTGCGGCAGTTTCGCTGTCACGCAATCTCTTCATGCACGCCACGTGGCGTGCATTTTTTTAGCTGGAGAGCGCCATGGAATCCCACTTCAGGATCGAGCACGACTTTCTCGGGGAACGCAAGATCCCGGCGGTCGCGTATTGGGGTGTTCACACCGCCCGTGCCGTCGAGAACTTTCCGATTTCCGGCACGCGCATCTCCGCCATGCCCGATCTTGTTCGCGCGCTGGCTTTCGTCAAGAAGGCGGCGACACGGGCGAACGCCGATCTCGGTGCCATCAGCCGCGAACGCGCGGACGCGATCATGGCGGCGTGCGACGACCTGATCGAAGGCAAGCTGCTCGACGAATTCGTCGTCGACGTCATCCAGGGTGGGGCGGGCACGTCGACCAACATGAACGCCAACGAGGTCATCTGCAACCTCGCGCTCGAGAAGATGGGGCATCCCAAGGCGAGCTACGACATCCTGCACCCCAACGACCACGTCAATGCATCGCAGAGCACGAATGACGTCTATCCGACGGCCGTGCGGCTGGCGCTGTGGTTCGCCATCGGCCGGCTGCTCGAGTCGATGGCCAATCTGCGTGGCAGCTTCGAGGTGAAGGCGCTGGAGTTTCGCGACATCCTGAAGATCGGACGCACCCAGTTGCAGGACGCCGTGCCCATGACACTCGGCCAGGAGTTCCTGACCTACGCCGTGATGATCGAGGAAGACGAAGCGCGGCTGCGTGAGGCGCGCTCGCTCATCGAGGAAATCAACCTGGGCGCAACGGCCATCGGCACCGGCATCAACGCGCCGCACGGCTACGCCAACCTCGCGTGCCAATACCTGGCTGAGCAAACCGGCGTGCCGCTCAAGCAGGCCGCCAATTTGATCGAGGCGACGCAGGACACGGGGGCTTTCGTGCAACTGTCGGGCGTGCTCAAGCGCGTGGCGACCAAGCTCAGCAAGACCTGCAACGACCTGCGCCTGCTGTCCAGCGGGCCGCAGGCGGGCTTTGGCGAAATCCGCTTGCCGGCGCGGCAGGCCGGCTCGTCGATCATGCCGGGCAAGGTCAACCCGGTGATTCCGGAAGTGATGAACCAGGTGGCCTTCGAAGTCATCGGCAACGACGTCACCGTGACGATGGCATCCGAGGCGGGGCAACTGCAACTCAATGCCTTCGAGCCGATCATGGGGTGGAGCGTGTTCAAGAGCATCCAGCACCTGAGCCGCGCCTGCGTCACGCTGCAGAAGAACTGCATCGAAGGCATCGAGGCCAATCGCGAATTCCTGGCGAAGCGGGTGCGCGAGTCGGTCACGCTGGTCACTGCGCTCAATCCGCTCATCGGCTACGAGAAGGCCGCGCTCATCGCCAAGACCGCGCTGGCCACCGGCGGTCCGATCGACGAGGTGGCCGAGGCGCTGGGCATCATGACCCGCGCCGAAATGGAAGCTTTGCTCGTTCCCGAGAAACTGACGCAACCCGTGCGATTGTCCGCACCTGTGCAC
The DNA here is from genome assembly GCF_030317105.1 of Variovorax brevis. Lineage (GTDB taxonomy): Bacteria > Pseudomonadota > Gammaproteobacteria > Burkholderiales > Burkholderiaceae_C > Variovorax > Variovorax brevis. Next base: position 300,253 of record NZ_JASZYG010000006.1, on the reverse strand, counting down.
CCTGCGGCCGTGCCCTCAGGCACAAAGGCTGCTTAAGAGTTGATACAAGGCGGTGCGGGCAAAGTGCCCTGTTCGGGCGCGCCCTCTTGAAGAGGGTTTGCCGAATGAGGCTAAATGCACCGTATTGGCCCTAAGACGCCCCAATAAAGCGGGTGATTAGAATTTGGGATTGGTTTCTGTTAGTTAATTCAGGAGTTTTCGCATGAAGAAGCAAGTTTTTGCACTGGCCATCGCAGCGCTCGCCGCTGGCGGCGCGTTCGCGCAAGCCACCGACACGCTGGCCAAGATCAAGGCCAGTGGAGCCATCAGCCTCGGGGTGCGTGACTCCTCCGCGCTCTCTTTCACGCTGGGCAACGGCAAGTACGCCGGTTTCCACACCGAGATGGCTGAACGCATCATCGACGACCTGTCGAAGACCGCCGGCAAGAAGCTCGCCATCACCTACACCCCGGTGACTTCGCAAAACCGCATTCCGCTGGTGCAAAACGGCACCGTGGACCTCGAGTGCGGCTCGACCACCAACAACGCCACGCGCCAGAAGGACGTCGACTTCGCCTACACCACCTATGTGGAAGTGGTGCGCATCGCCGTCAAGGCCGACTCGGGCATCAAGGACCTGAAGGACCTGAACGGTAAGACCGTGGCGACCACCACCGGCACCACCTCGGTCCAGACGCTGCGCAAGAACGAGCGCGCCCAGGGCATCGACTTCAAGGAAGTCATGGGCAAGGACCACGCCGACAGCTTCCTGCTGCTCGAGTCGGGCCGCGCCGACGCTTTCGTGATGGATGGCTCCATCCTGGCGGCCAACATTTCCAAGGCCAAGGATCCCAAGGGCTTCAAGCTCGTCGGCCCGGAACTGTCGGTCGAACCCATCGCCTGCATGCTGCGCAAGGACGACGCTGCCTTCAAGAAGGCCGTGGACGACTCCATCGCACGCCAGATCAAGGACGGCTCGCTGGCCAAGCTGTATGACAAGTGGTTCATGCAGCCGATCCCGCCGACCAACCAAGCGCTCAACCTGCCGTTGTCGGATGCCACCAAGGCGGCTTGGGCCTCTCCGAACAACAAGCCGATGGAAGACTACGTCAAGAAATAATCCGCATGGATGAACGACAAACGCCCGCCCCTTGTGGCGGGCGTTTGTTTTATCGACAACAACACAACAAATCGCGAGGAGTCGCCCATGGCATGGGATTGGCAGGTTTTCTGCAAAGACACGATCGACGGTGACCTGGTGCCGGGCTGCTTTGGCTCCGGCGGCACCTACACCTATCTCAACTGGATGATGTCGGCCTGGGGCTGGACGGTGTCGGTGTCGCTGTGCGCACTGGCGATCGCCCTGATCGTGGGTTCGCTCATCGGCATCATCCGAACGCTGCCCGACAGCCCCTGGCTCGTGCGCCTGGGCAACGTGTGGGTGGAAATTTTCCGGAACGTGCCGCTGCTGGTGCAGATTTTTCTCTGGTACCACGTGGTGCCCGCCATCTTCCCGGTGATGCGCGACTTTCCGCCCTTCGTGCTGGTGGTCATTGCGCTCGGGCTCTTCACTTCGGCGCGTATTGCCGAGCAACTTCGCTCGGGCATCCAGGCGCTGCCCAAGGGCCAGCGCTACGCGGGCATGGCGGTGGGCTTCACGACGCTGCAGTACTACCGCTACGTCATCCTGCCGATGGCCTACCGCATCATCCTGCCGCCGCTCACCAGCGAATCGATGAACATCTTCAAGAATTCGTCGGTGGCGTTTGCGGTGTCGATTGCCGAACTCACGCAGTTCTACCTGCAGGCTGGCGAGGAGACGGCGCGCAACATGGAAATCTACATCGGCGTGGTGCTGCTCTACATCTTCTCGGCCATGGTGATCAACCGGATCATGGCCTACATCGAGAAGAAGGTGCGCGTGCCGGGCTTCGTGGCTGCTGGCGGAATGGGAGGCCACTGACATGAACCTCAATCTCGACTTCACGTTCTACAACTGGGACGTCGTCAGCGCCTTCATCCTGAAGGGCTTTTACTTCAGCGTGTTCCTGACGGTGGTCGCAACGCTGGGCGGCGTGCTCTTCGGCACGATCCTGGCGCTGATGCGCCTGTCGGGCAAGAAGTGGTTGGACATGCCGGCCGCCATCTACGTCAACGGCATGCGCAGCATTCCGCTGGTGATGGTGATTTTGGGCTTCTTCCTGCTGGTGCCCTTCATCATCGGCCGGCCGATTGGCGCGGAGGTGTCGGCCATCATCACCTTCGTGGCATTCGAGGCGGCCTACTTCAGCGAGATCATGCGGGCGGGCATCCAGTCGATTCCGCGCGGGCAGGTCTACGCGGGGCAGGCGATGGGCATGACCTACGGCCAGCAGATGAAGCTGGTGATCCTGCCGCAGGCGTTTCGCAACATGCTGCCGGTGCTGCTGACGCAGACCATCATCCTGTTCCAGGACACTTCGCTGGTGTATGCGATTGGCGCCTATGACCTGCTCAAGGGCTTCGAGACGGCGGGCAAGAATTTCGGCCGTCCGGTGGAGTCTTATTTGCTGGCCGCGGTCGTCTACTTCATCCTTTGCTACACGCTGTCCTACCTGGTCAAGATGTTGCACAAGAAGATCGCCATCATTCGATGAACGACTTCGAATCGAATAAATCTGGTACTCGCACTGGAGTTGAAAAATGATTGAAATCAAGAACGTTTCCAAGTGGTATGGCTCGGTCCAGGTGCTCAACGACTGTTCGGTGAGCATCGCCAAGGGCGACGTGGTGGTGGTGTGCGGGCCGTCGGGCTCGGGCAAGTCCACGCTCATCAAGACGGTGAACGCGCTGGAGCCTTTCCAGAAGGGCGAGATCACCGTCAACGGCATTGCGCTGCACGACCCCAAGACCAACCTGCCGCTGCTGCGCTCCAAGGTCGGCATGGTGTTCCAGCACTTCGAGCTGTTCCCGCACCTGTCGGTGACGGAAAACCTCACGATCGCGCAGATCAAGGTGCTGGGCCGCAGCCCGGACGAAGCCAAGACGCGTGGCCTGAAGATGCTGGACCGCGTGGGCCTGATGGCGCACAAGGACAAGTTCCCCGGCCAGCTGTCGGGCGGCCAGCAGCAGCGCGTGGCGATTGCGCGTGCGCTGAGCATGGACCCGATCGTGATGTTATTCGATGAGCCCACCTCGGCGCTCGACCCCGAGATGGTCGGCGAAGTGCTGGACGTGATGGTGGCGCTGGCCAAGGAAGGCATGACGATGATGGTCGTCACGCATGAAATGGGCTTTGCGCGCAAGGTGGCCAGCCGCGTGATCTTCATCGACGTGGGTGGGCGGATTCTGGAAGACTGCTCGAAGGAGGAGTTCTTTGCGCATCCGGAAAATCGGCAGGCGCGGACGAAGGACTTCTTGAACAAGATCCTGGCGCACTGAGCGATATTTCGCCCCGCACCGAGCCCCGCAACGCGGGGCTTTTTCATGTCGGCGCCATGGCGAAGGGTGTGCAATTCGTGTCGGTCGAAACACGATGCCATCGGGCAGGGCAGGCCTCGCGCAATACTGGCGGGGTTTGAAATGCTGGAAAAAATCGATGGGTCTCTTCAAGTCGCTTGCGTTCGCCGCCTGCCTTTTGCTCGCCCTGCCGGGCGTCGGCACCGCACAAGTCTGGGCACCGGATCGTCCGGTCGATACGCTCAAGGCGCGCTGGGCGCCGCCGCCTTCGCAATTCGTGGCCATCGAGGGCATGGATGTGCACTTGCGCGACGAAGGCCCGCGCGATGATCCGCAACCCATCGTCCTGATCCACGGTACGTCCGCGAGCCTGCACACCTGGGATGGCTGGGTCGATGTGCTCAAGGCCAGGCATCGCGTGGTGCGCATGGACTTGCCTGCCTTCGGCCTGACCGGCCCCGCGCCCGATGCCGACTATTCGCTGCCGCGCTACGCCCGCTTCGTGGTCGATGTGCTCGACCAATTGGCGATCAAGCAAGCCGTGCTGGCCGGCAATTCGCTCGGCGGTGCGGTCGCGTGGAAGACGGCCGTGGACTTTCCTGCGCGTGTGAGCAAGCTGGTGCTGGTGGATGCAGGAGGCTATCCCTATGAATCGCAATCGGTGCCGCTGGGCTTTCGATTGGCGGGCATTCCGATGCTGGCACCGGTGATGCGCAACCTGTTGCCGCGCGGAATGATCGAATCGAGTGTGCGCAATGTGTATGGCGATCCGGACAAGGTCACGCCCGAACTGGTCGATCGCTATTACGAACTCACCTTGCGCGCGGGCAATCGCCAGGCGCTGGTCGAACGCTTCCGGACGCTGAAGGGGGAGAACTACTCCGCCCAGATCGCGCAGATCAAGCAGCCGACGCTCATCTTGTGGGGCGCTTTGGATCGATTGATCCCTCCGGCGCAGGCGCAGTATTTCGCGCGGGACATTGCGGGGAGCCGGGTCCAGGTGTTTGATGGCTTGGGCCATATTCCGCAGGAAGAAGATCCGGCGCGGACGGTGAAGGCTGTTGAGGTGTTTATGGAGAGCGGAGTTTGAGGCTGTAAAGGGAATGCACTTCGAATCAATTTTCAGGCTGTTGGCGCTTATCGTCATTTTCACGATGGCGATGATCGCGAACGCTGCATGTCGGCTGCCCGCCCCTGACGGTGGAGTGACCAACCCGAGCCCGCCAAATCTAGTTGGCACCATAACGGCATCGAAGATTTCCACCATCACACTCAAAACATCGAGCGGCCAAATCAAGCGAGTGAGGCCACCTCAGTCGGGTGTCTATTACACGGCTTTTGGTGGCGACGACAAAATAAACAGCCTGCGAAAGGGGTTGGTGGCGCGGGTGTGGTTCGTCGATTGCCGGGCATCAACAGAGGGCGTGCTGCCGACCGCGAAGTACTTGGAAGTCTATTCAAATGATCCCTTGGACCGCCCGCCCGCCGACTATTGGCAGTGACGCCAAGGCTGTGCGGTTTTTCAGGACCTCTGCAAATTCGGATGCCCCGCATACAACTCCGCCGCCCAATCCACAAACGCCCGCACCTTCGGACTCAAATGCCGATTCGGCGGATACACAACATAAACCGGCAGCGGATCGCGCGACCAATCCGGCAGCACTTCCACCAGTTCGCCGCTTTCAAGATACGGCGCCGCCTGGAAAGTCACGCACTGCGAGATCCCGAACCCCGCCAGCACAGCAGCCAAGTGCGCGTTGCTCTCGTTCACCGACACCCGGTAGTTCACGGACAACTCAACATGCTCCCCATCCTTGTTGAACTCGTGCGGGTAGTTGCGCCGCGAGTGGGCGCCGAAGAAGCCAACGACGTGGTGCCGCTTGTCCAGCTCGCGCGGATGCGCGGGCATGCCGTAGCGCTTGATGTACGACGGCGACGCCACCGTCGTGAAAGGCAGGTTGCCGATGCGCCGCGCCACCAGTGATTGGTCGGCCAGGTCGCCGGCGCGAATCACGCAATCGACGTTCTCGCCAATCAAATCCACCGGCCGGTCGGTCACGCCCAGATCGAGCTGGATGTCCGGGTACTGGTCGCAAAAGGACTGGAGCGCCGGAATGATGATGAGCTTGGCCGTCGAGGAGCCAACGTCCACGCGCAGCCGCCCCTTGGGACTGGCCTGCGCATTGGTCATGCTCGACTCCAGGTCGTCGAAGTCATTGAGCAATCGCGCCGCGCGCTCGTAGTACGCGGCGCCGTCCGGCGTCACGGTGACTCGGCGCGTGGTCCGGTTCAACAGCTTCGCCTGCACCCGCTCCTCCAGCGACTGGATTTGCTTGGTGACCGTGCCCTTGGGCAGGTCGAGCGACTCGGCGGCCCGGGTGAAATTGCCGGCTTCGACGACGCGAACAAAGGCACGCATCGCGTGGATGGGGTCCATGGATCTCAACTCCTCGTGCCCGGGTATACCCCGGGGGAGCGGGATTCTCACACGCAAGAAACCCGCGATTGTTCGCTCCTTGGAAACAGAGTGGGCTGTTCGGGCCTGTTTCCTTGGCGGCGATGCGTCCTAATATTCAACCATCGCACCATTTCCACATCGCACTGTTTGCAATTACCCTTCGCAGGTACGCCCCTATGTCACCCCGTCCGTCCCAGCCCGCCGCCAACGCTGAAGAAGAAGCAGCGTCCAGCGGCATCGCGGAATGCGACATCACGATTGATTTGCCCAAGCGTGATGCGGTGAAGGCGCGCATCTACGGGGAGCGGTCGGGTGCTGCCAATGCACCGCTGATCCTGCATTTCCACGGCGGGACCTTTGCCTGCGGCGAACTCGACGACGGTCGCATGGTGGCCACCCTCTTGGCGGACGCCGGCGCGCTGGTGGTGTCGCTGGCGTATCCGCTGGCACCGCAGAACCCCTTCCCCGGCGCCATCGAAGTGGGCTTCGATGTGCTGGAGTGGCTCTACAAGAACCGGGTCAAACTGGCCGGCAAGGGCGCCCGCGTCTTCCTGGCGGGCGAAGAGGCGGGCGGCAACCTCGCAGCAGCCGTGGCGATGATCGCCCGCGACCGGGGCCATCCGCCCATTGCAGGGCAGATCCTGCTGTCGCCGATGCTTGACCCCTGCACCGGCACCGCGTCGCTGCGCAAGGCGACCGACGACGGCACGCAGTGCAAATGGGCGACGGGCTGGGCCAAATACCTCGGGCGGCCCAAGGATGCGCTGCATCCCTATGCCGTGCCCAGCGCATCGCTTCGGCTCAGCCAACTGGCGCCCACGCTGGTTCTGGTCGGGCAGGACGATGCGATGCGCGACGAGGCCATGACCTATGCCGGCCGCTTGAGGCAGGCCGGCAACGAGGTCTCGAGCATCGTGCTGCCGCCGGCATCGCAGTGGGCCGAATCGCTGTCGCAGGGCGCGAGCGGTGAGTGTCCTTGCGCCGTGACGGTAAAGCAGCACTTCCGCGAGTTTTTCAGCGCGGCCACACCGCCGCCCGCGACGAGTTAAGCGCTGACGTTCCAGCTGGCAACTGTTGCCAGCCAACGCTTTCCCCGCCGACGGAGACCTCGGCCTTTCCAGAAGAAAACAACGCTTTCTGGCGCTACCCGCGCCGGATGGCCCCTTGCATCCCGAAATTGACCCAAAAGGAAGAATCATCATGACCAAGCAACAGATTTCCTCCGCAGCACGCAAGGGCCTGTGGCCCACGTTGACGGGTTTGACGGCCGTGCTGGCGATTGCGTCTGCGGTGTTCGGACTGAACACGCTGAAGGCCGAGGCCAGCAGCCCGCCGCCCGCGCCGCAAGCCACGCCCGTCTCCGTTGCCACGGTGGCCACCACCGACATCACCGCATGGGACGAGTTCTCGGGCCGCCTCGAAGCGGTCGAGCGCGTCGATGTGCGCTCCCGCGTGGCAGGCGCCGTGCAGGCCGTGCATTTCGAAGAAGGCTCATTGGTGAAGCAGGGCCAGTTGCTCATCACCATCGACCCTGCGCCCTACGCCGCGGAAGTGGATCGCGCCGAAGCGCAGGTTGCTGCCGCGCAGGCCCGCGTGTCGCAAGCCACGAGCGAGCATGTGCGTGCCACGCGCCTTTGGGACGAGCAAGCCATCGCGCAACGTGAACTCGACGAGCGCGGCAATGCCAAGCGCGAAGCGGAAGCCAACCTGCGCGCCGCGCAAGCTGCGTTGCAAACGGCACGGCTGAGCCTGGGCTACACGCAGGTTCGCGCTCCCGTTTCCGGGCGCATCGGCAAGTTCGAGGTGACGGTCGGCAACCTCGTCGCCGCCGGTCCCGGCGCACCGGTGCTGACCACGCTGGTGTCGGTGAGCCCGATCTACGCGAGCTTTGACGTGGATGAAAACGTGATCGGACGCGCCCTCAAGGACATGCCCGGCGGTTCCAGCGCCCGTGCGTTGATCGGCAAGATTCCCGTGCAGATGGGCACGGCCGCGAGCAATGGCACGCCTTTCGAAGGTCGCCTGCAACTCATCGACAACCAGGTGGACGCGCGCAGCGGAACGGTGCGCGTGCGCGCCGCCTTCGACAACAAGGACGGCGAGTTGATCCCCGGCCAGTTCGCGCGCATCCGCATGGGCCAGGCCAAGAGCAGCAACGTGATGCTGGTGAGCGAGCGCGCCATCGGCACCGACCAGAGCAAGAAGTTCGTGATGGTGGTGAACGGCGACAACAAGACCGAGTACCGCGAGGTCACGCTCGGCGCGCCGGCCAATGGCCTGCGCATCGTCGCCAGCGGCCTGAAGGCAGGCGAGAACGTCGTGGTCAATGGCTTGCAGCACGTGCGCCCGGGTGCGCTGGTGGCGCCGCAGGTGGTGCCCATGGATGCGACCGCGCAGTCGCCGGCCGCGACGCCGGCGGCGAGCAAGGTCGCGTCGAACACCTGATATGAGCGCCTTGCGCGCCTGAAGAAAGCTCATCATGAATCTATCGAAGTTCTTCATCGACCGGCCGATCTTTGCCGGCGTGCTGTCGGTGTTGATGCTCATCGCCGGCCTGATCGCGCTGCGCGGGCTGCCGATCTCGGAATATCCCGACGTCGCGCCGCCCTCGGTGGTCGTGCGCGCGCAGTACCCCGGCGCGAATCCGAAGGTGATCGCGGAGACCGTGGCGACGCCGCTGGAAGAGTCGATCAACGGCGTCGAAGGCATGCTCTACATGGGCAGCCAGGCGACGACCGATGGCGTGATGACGCTCACCGTCACCTTCAAGCTCGGCACCGATCCGGACAAGGCCCAGCAACTCGTGCAGAACCGCGTGTCGCAAGCCGAGCCACGGCTGCCGGAAGAGGTGCGGCGGCTGGGCATCACCACCGTCAAGAGTTCGCCGGACATCACGATGGTGGTGCATCTGGTGTCGCCCAACGGCCGCTATGACATCGACTACCTGCGCAACTACGCGGTGCTCAACGTCAAGGACCAACTGGCGCGCATCCAGGGCGTGGGGCAGGTGCAGATCTGGGGTGGCGGCGAGTACGCGATGCGTGTCTGGCTCGATCCGCAGAAGGTGGCGCAGCGTGGGCTTTCAGCGAGCGATGTAGTGGCTGCCGTGCGTGGCGAGAACGTGCAGGCTGCGGCCGGCGCTGTCGGTGCATCGCCGGGCTTGCCGGGCGTGGACGTGCAACTGTCCATCAACGCGCAAGGTCGCCTGCAAAGCAAGGAAGAGTTCGGCGACATCATCGTCAAGACCGGCAGCGATGGCGCCGTGACCCGCCTGCGCGACATCGCGCGGCTGGAACTCGGCGCGGCCGATTACTCGCTGCGCTCGCTGCTCAACAACGATTCGGCCGTCGGCATCGGCGTGTTCCAGTCGCCGGGCTCCAATGCGCTTGAGATCTCCTCTCAGGTGCGCAAGGCGATGACCGAGTTGCAGAAGAACATGCCCGAAGGCGTGGAGTACCGCATCGCCTATGACCCGACGCAGTTCGTGCGCGCGTCGATCGAGTCGGTGATCCACACGCTGCTCGAAGCGATTGCGCTTGTTGTACTGGTGGTGATCCTGTTCCTGCAGACGTGGCGTGCTTCGATCATCCCGCTGCTGGCGGTGCCGATCTCGGTCATCGGAACCTTTGCGGTGCTGCATGTGCTGGGCTTCTCGATCAATGCGCTGAGCCTGTTCGGGCTGGTGCTTGCCATCGGGATCGTGGTGGACGATGCCATCGTGGTGGTGGAGAACGTGGAGCGCAACATCGAGGCGGGGCTGAGTCCGCGCGACGCGACTTACAGGGCGATGCGCGAGGTGTCCGGTCCCATCGTCGCCATTGCGCTGGTGCTGGTCGCGGTGTTCGTGCCGCTGGCTTTCATCACCGGGCTCACGGGCCAGTTCTACAAGCAGTTCGCGGTGACGATCGCGATCTCAACGGTGATCTCGGCGATCAATTCGCTGACGCTGTCGCCCGCACTCGCTGCATTGCTGTTGCGCAGCCACGATGCGCCCAAGGACGCCCTGACGCGCGGCATGGACCGCGCCTTCGGCTGGCTTTTCCGCGGCTTCAACAAGCTCTTCAGCCGCGGCTCGAATGCCTACAGCGGCGGCGTTAAGCGCGTCATCTCGCGCAAAACGCTGATGCTGGTGATCTACCTGGCGCTCGTCGGCGTGACCTTCGGCCTCTTCAAGGCGGTGCCCAGCGGCTTCGTGCCAGGGCAGGACAAGCAATATTTGATCGGCTTCGCGCAACTGCCCGATGGCGCCACGCTCGACCGTACCGATGAGGTGATCCGCCGCATGGGCAAGATCATGGAGCAGAACCCGAACGTGGAAGGCACGCTGGCCTTCCCGGGCCTGTCGATCAACGGCTTCACCAACAGCTCCAACTCCGGCATCGTGTTCGCGATGCTCAAGCCCTTCGAGGAGCGCAAGCGCAAGGACCAGAGCGGTGGCGCCGTCGCGGGCCAGTTGAACCAGCAGTTCGCGGGCATCCAGGACGCTTTCATCGTCATGTTCCCGCCGCCGCCGGTGGCGGGCGTGGGCACCACGGGCGGCTTCAAGCTGCAACTGGAAGACCGCGGATCGGTCGGCTACGACGGCATGGACGCGGCCGTGCAGGCCTTCATGAACAAGGCGCGGCAGGCGCCGGAGCTCACCGGCATGTTCAGCAGCTGGCAGGTCAACGTGCCGCAGCTCTATGCCGACATCGACCGCACCAAGGCGCGCCAGCTCGGCGTGCCGGTGACGGACATCTTCGACACCATGCAGATCTACCTCGGCAGCCTGTACGCGAACGACTTCAACCAGTTCGGCCGCACCTACAGCGTGCGCGTGCAGGCCGATGCGCCGTACCGTGCGCGGGCTGAGGACATCGGCTTGTTGAAGGTGCGCTCGACCTCGGGCGAGATGGTGCCGCTGTCGGCGCTGATGAAGGTCAATGCCACCTTCGGGCCGGAACGCGCGATGCGCTACAACGGCTACCTCGCAGCCGACATCAACGGCGGGGCCGCACCGGGCTATTCGTCCGGCGAAGCGCAGGACGCGATCGAGCGCATCGCCGCCGAGACGCTGCCCAAGGGCGTGAGCTTCGAGTGGACCGACCTGACGTACCAGGAGATCCTCGCGGGCAACTCTGCGATCCTCGTGTTCCCGATCGCAATCCTGCTGGTGTTCCTGGTGCTGGCCGCGCTGTACGAGAGCCTGACGCTGCCGCTGTCGATCATCCTGATCGTGCCGATGGGCCTGCTCGCTGCGATGACGGGCGTGTGGATCTCGGATGGGGACAACAACGTCTTCACGCAGATCGGGCTGATCGTACTGGTCGGGCTGAGTGCGAAGAACGCGATCCTGATCGTGGAGTTTGCGCGGGAGCTGGAGTTTGCAGGGCGCACACCGATGCAGGCGGCGATCGAGGCCAGCCGGTTGCGTCTGCGGCCGATCCTGATGACCTCGCTGGCCTTCGTGATGGGTGTGCTGCCGCTCGTGCTTGCGACCGGCGCGGGCTCCGAGATGCGCAGCGCGATGGGCGTGGCGGTGTTCGCCGGAATGATTGGCGTGACGGCCTTCGGCCTGTTCCTGACGCCAGTGTTCTACGTGGCACTGCGCGCGCTCACGGGCAACAAGCCGCTGAAGCTGCATGGCGAAGTGCCGCACGGCGAGGACTTCGCGCATGCCCCCACGCCAACGCTGCCTGCCGCTTCGGGTGGCGGCTCGCTGCGCCCGCTGCCTGCCGCGCCGCGCGGTCCCAATGAATGAGCGTGTTCGCAAGACGACGCGCAATGGAGTGAAGCCATGAACAAGAATGTCCTTTCATCCGGCGGCCTGCGCCGCTGGGCCTGGTTGCCGCTGGTGGCCGCACTGGTGCTCGCCGGCTGTGCCACGCCGCCTTCCGCTGACTTGAACCTGGCAACGCCAGCGCAGTTCAAGGAGCAGCAGGCGAGCGCAGTTCGAACGAATGCGCCAGTGCCGGCGGACGCGCGCTGGTGGAGCGTCTTCAACGACCCGGTGCTCGACGGGCTGATCGAGCGCGCAGTGGTCAACAACACCGACATCCAGCAGGCGGCGGCGCGGCTCGCAGCGGCCCGCGCAATTGCGCGCACGGTCGATTCGGATCGCTCGGTGCAGGTCGGGCTCGGCGCTGCAGGCTCGCGCGGTGCCGGCGTGGACAAGGTGCAGAGCACACGTCCGGCCAATCTCTTCACGGCCGGCTTGGGCGTGTCCTATGAAGTCGACCTGTTCGGCCGCTTGGCTGGCGCGAGCAAGGCCGCCTCGCTCGATGCGCAATCGCGCGAGGCCTTGCTGCAAAGCGCACGACTGCTCGTGCAGGCCGAGGTCGCGCAGACCTATCTCGGCGTGCGCGCACTCGACGCGGAGCGCCAGATCATGCGGGACACCGTTGCCGCGTACCGCAACACGCTGGACCTGACCGAGCGACGCCAGCGGGCCGGCGATCTCGGGGAGCTCGATGTCGTGCGCGTCCGCACCGAGTTGGCGTCGACGGAGTCCGAAGCGCTCGCAGTTGATCGCCAACGCGCGCTGCTTGAACATGCGCTCGCCGTCGTGGTGGGCGATGTCGCCTCCGACTTCAGCCTGCAAGCGCAAGACTGGCAGACCGCCTTGCCAGCCATTCCTGCTGGCATGCCGTCGACGATGCTCGAACGCCGCCCCGACGTGCTCGCTGCGCAAAAGACCGTGTTGGCCGCGCAGGCGCGGGTCGGCGTTGCGCAGACCGCGTGGTTCCCCACCATCTCGCTGACGGGTTCGGGCGGCTATGCATCGACGGACCTCAGCGACCTCTTGCAATGGTCCGCGCGCTCATGGGGCATCGGTGCCTTGCTCTCGCTTCCGCTGCTCGACGGCGGACGCCGCGAAGCCGGCGTGCAAGGGGCCAATGCCGAGTTCGATGGCGCGATGGCGAGCTATCGCGCGCAAGTGCTGGTTGCGTTCAAGGAAGTGGAAGACCAGTTGGCGGCATTGCGCCTGTTGGCCGAACAGTCGCAGGTACAGGACTTGGCTGTAGCGTCGGCGGTGCGCGCGACGGTGCTGTCGGATTCACGCTATCGCAATGGCGTGATCAGCCAACTCGATCTGCTGGACGCGCGGCGCAGTGAGTTGCGCAACCGGCGTCAGGCTTTGCTCGTGAAGTCGCTGCAATACCAGGCGACGGTTGGGCTGGTGCGCGCACTCGGTGGCGGCTGGGAGGCGGACAAGGTCGCGGCGAACACTCAATCAACGCGAATGTAGTCGTTGCCGCACCAAGGGGCTGCATGGAACCGCTGCAAGTCCCGGTGATCGACTCAGGGTATCTGAAGGAATAGCATTGTTGCAACGGGAGATATCGTGCGAGTCACCATCAAGCCATTCGGGAACAGCAAAGGCGTTGTTCTTCCCAAACTCGTGCTCGCGCAAGCAGGGCTCGATGACGAAGCCGCGGCAGAAATGACCGTGGAAGACGGTGCGATCGTCTTGCGAAAGGCGGTGCGGCCCGCTCGCGCAGGCTGGGCCGAGGCTGCGCAAGCGCTGGCGGCCAACGGCGATGACGAACTGGTGATGGGTGAGTTCGGCAACGCTGGTGATTCGGAGCTCACCTGGTGAAGCGCGTTGGGATCTGGCTCGCCAATCCTGACCCCACCGTCGGCAGCGAAATCAAGAAGTCACGTCCTTGCGTCGTGGTTTCGCCGGCTGAGCTGAATGATCACCTGCGCACCGTGATCGTTGCGCCCATGACTTCCAAGGGGTTCGCGGCGCCATTCCGTGTCGCGGTGACGCACGGCGGGACCAGGGGCTTGATCTTGTTGGACCAGGTACGGACCGTTGACAAGGTCCGCCTGGCAAAGCGGCTCGGAGCCGTTTCGCCGAAATCCCTGGCGGCGACGCTCACGACATTGCAAGAAGTCTTCGCTGAGTGAAAACAGGAAAGCCCCGGAAATCCGGGGCTTTTTGGGTGGCGCTGATTGGCCTACTTCGCCCGCGTGGCAATCGCCTTCTCAGCCTTCGCCACCAGATCGCTGCCGATCTGCGACTTCCACTTGTCATACACCGGACGCGTTGCCTTCACGAAAGCATCGCGTTCGGCCGGCGAGAGCTGCGTGATCGTCACGCCCAGACCCGCAATCTCCTTGAGCAGCGGCTGACCCGGCTCGGCCAGGCCCTTGCGAGCAATCGCGATCTCCTGCTTGCCGGCATCGATGGCGGCCTGCCGCACGATGGCCTGGTCCGCCGGCGTCCACGACGCCCACACTTCCTTGTTGACCACGAAGATCAGCGGATCGGCCACGTAGCCCCACATCGTCACGTTCTTCTGCCCGACGGTGTGCAGCTTGGCCGCGGTGTAGATCGACATCGGGTTCTCTTGCCCATCCACCGCGCCGCTGGCAAAGGCCGGCTGCGCGTCGGCCCAGCTCATCTGCGTGGGGTTGGCGCCCAGCGTGGTGAAGGTGTCGACGAACAGGGGCGAGCCCACGACGCGGATCTTCAGGCCCTTGAGATCGTCCGGCGTCTTGATCGGGCGCTTGGAGTTCGTGATCTCGCGATAGCCGTTCTCGCCCCAGGCCAGCGGCACCACGCCCGCCTTGTCCAGCGTGGCGAAGATGGTCTTGCCGACTTCACCCTGCGTGAGCGCATCGACGGCCGCGTAGTCGGGCATCAGGAAGGGCAGCGAGAACAGGTTCAGCTGTTTGACCTGCGGCGACCAGTTGATGGTCGAACCGATGGCCATGTCGATCACGCCCTGGCGCAGTGCGCTGAACTCGCGCGTCTGGTCGCCCTGGATCAGCGAGACGCCCGGGTACAGCTTGATGTTGATGCGGCCCTGCGTGCGCTCGCGCACCAGGTTCGCCCAGATCTCGCCGCCCTTGCCCCAGGGGAAGGCGGTGCCGACGACCAGCGACATCTTGTATTCGGGCTTGTAGTTGGTCGCTTGCGCCGGTGCCACCGTCGAGAAGGTGGTGAGTGCGGTGGCCACGGCCAGCAGGCCGAGCAGTTTGCGGCGAAATTTCATGACGTCAGTCTCCTTTTGAATAAACGAAACACCAGCGCTTCAATAGCCAAGCTTGTGGGGTAGCCACAGGGCCAGCTGCGGCCATGCAATCACGGCCACCATCACGAGGAACATCGCGAACAGCATCCAGCCGACCCAGCGCACAGTCTCTTCCATGCGCACGTTGGCAATGCGGCAGGACACCATCAGGTTGACCGCGAGTGGCGGCGTGAACTGCCCCAGCGCCACCTTGAGCGTGAGGATGACGCCGAACCACACCGGGTCCCACTGGTAGTGCTGCACGATGGGCCACAAGAGCGGCACGAAAATGAGGAAGATCGACACGCCGTCCAGAAACATGCCGACCGTGATGAGCAGCACGATGAGCAGCGACAGCACGCCGTATTCGCCCAGCCCCGAGTTGACGATGGCGCGCGTCACCGGATCGATCACGCCCAGCGTCGACAGCGAGTACGCGAAGATGCCCGCCAACGACACCACCAGCAAGATCACCGCCGACAACTCGCCCGATTCGCGCAAGATCACGAACAGGTCGCGCACCTTGATCGTGCGGTAGATCACCATGCCGACGAACAGCCCGTAGAACACCGCGACCACGGCGGCTTCCGTCGGCGTGAACCAGCCCGCGCGCATGCCGCCCAGAATCAGGACGGGTGCCGCCAAGCCCCAGGTCGCTTCACGAAAGCTCTTCCAGAACGGCGGGCGCGGCAGGCTCGATTCGAGCGCGCCCATCTTGTTGGCGCGCGCCATCCACACGGCCGGCACGATCAGCGCCAGACCCGCGAGGATGCCGGGCACCATGCCAGCCGCAAAGAGCGCCGGCACCGATGCACCGGGCACCAGCACCGAATAGACGATGAAAGCCACCGAAGGCGGAATCAGGATGTCCGTCGCGGCGGCCGCCCCCACCACGCTGGCCGAGAACGCCGCCGGGTAGCCGGCGCGCGACATGGCGGTGATCATCACCGCACCCACGGCGGCGGCATTCGCCGGACCCGAGCCCGAGATGCCGCCCAGGAACATCGCCACCACGATCGCCACGAGGGGCAGCATGCCCGGCCCGCGCCCCACGATCGAGATCGCGAAGTTGACCAGCCGCAACGCCACGCCCGATCGGTCGAAGATCGAGCCCACCAGCACGAACATCGGAATGGCCAGCAACGGGTACTTGCCCAAACCCGCGTAGAAGTTCTGCGGCACCGCCAGCAAACCGAACCATTGCGTATCCGCATTGGCCAGCGCGATGCAGGCCGCGCCGGCCAGCCCGAGCGCCGCGCCGATCGGCACGCCCAGCAGCATCATCGCGACGAAGGCGACGAAGAGCAGCGTCGGGATCATTCGGGCGATCCGCCGCCGTAGTTCGTCTTGCGGCCACGGCGCACGAACAGCCCGAGCGCACGTCCCGCAATGGCCAGCGAGCAGATCGGCAGCCAGACCGAATACCACCACTGCGGCACGCCGATGCCCGGCGAGGTCTCTTCAAATCGATAGTCGTCCCACACCACGCGCACGCTCAGGGCCGCGACGATCAGGAACAGCACCGCCACCATCAGCGCGCCGAATTGCGCCAGGCGCTTGCGGCGTGCCATCGATCCGGCTTCGGCGAAGTACTCGATGCGGATGTGACGGTCGCGCGCCACCGCGGCCGAGCCGGCCACCATCGCCAGCAGGATCATCAGGAACACCGAGAACTCTTCGGTCCACGCGAAGGAGCTGTTGGTGAAGTAGCGCACCAGCACGTTGGCAAAGGTGATGCAGGCGAGCAAGCCCATGATGACGACGGTGGCCCAGTCCTCGATGGCCAGCGGCACGCGCGTGGGTTCGTCGGCAACGGGCAGGTCTTCGGGCACCGGGCTGGTGTTGTCCAGCAGTGCGCCGGGTTCGGGTTGGGACATAGAGAGAAATGGACGGGAGATGTCGGCAAGGCTGGACGCAATCGCGCCACAGATGTCGGGCGCGGCTCGGGGAGGGCACGCCGCGTCGGAAGGCACGCACAAATGTTACCGACGGGTATCCATTCGCGGCATCGGGTCTTTACTGAGTGTGGGCACTCGCGATGCCATGCACTGAAGGTGGCACGGCAAGCCCGGTGAGACAATTCGCGCCCATGACAGACACCATCACGATCACCCGCCCCGACGACTGGCACCTTCACGTGCGCGACGGGGCCGCCTTGCAGGCCGTCGTGCCGCACAGCGCCGCGCAAATGGGCCGCGCGCTGATCATGCCGAACCTGCGCCCGCCCGTGACCACGGCGCAGCAGGCGCTCGACTATCGCCAGCGCATCCTGGACGCCGTGCCGCAGGGCCAAAGCTTCGAACCGGTGATGTCGCTCTACTTGACCGACATGCTGCCGCCCGAAGAAATTGCCCATGCCAAGGAAGCCGGGGTGCGCGCGCTCAAGCTCTATCCGGCCGGCGCCACGACCAACAGCGACGCTGGCGTGACCGACATCCGCAAGACCTACAAGACGCTGGAAGCGATGCAAAAGCACGGCTTGCTGCTGCTCGTGCACGGCGAAGTGACGGACCCGGGCATCGACCTGTTCGACCGCGAGGCCGTGTTCATCGACCGCGTGATGATTCCGCTGCGCCGCGACTTCCCCGAACTGAAGGTGGTCTTCGAGCACCTGACGACGAAAGAGGGCGCACACTACGTTCGCGATGCCGACCGCTTCACTGGCGCGACCATCACGGCACATCACCTGCTCTACAACCGAAATGCCATCTTCACCGGTGGCATCCGGCCGCACTATTACTGCCTGCCGGTGCTCAAGCGCGAAACGCATCGCGTCGCGCTGGTTGAAGCAGCCGCGAGCGGCTGCGAACGCTTCTTCCTCGGCACCGACAGCGCACCACACGCCGCGCATCTGAAAGAACACGCGCTGGGCTGCGCCGGTTGCTACACCGCCCTGACTGCGCTGGAGCTGTACGCCGAGGCCTTCGACAGCGTCGGCGCCATCGACAAGCTCGAAGGCTTCGCCAGCTTCCACGGCGCCGACTTCTACGGCTTGCCGCGCAACAAGGACACCGTGACGCTCAGGCGCCAGGAGTGGACGGTTCCGGAAACCGTGCCCTACGGCGACGCCACGCTCAAGCCGTTGCGCGGTGGCGAGCAACTTGGCTGGAAGCTCGTATGAACAACGACATGCGCGTGATGCTGCTGATCGACGCCGACAACGTCTCGGCCGACGTGATCGAGCAAGCCGTCCACAAGGTGCTCGGCGAGCACGGACACCTGCATGTGCGCCGCGCGTACTGCAACGCCGAGACGGCGCTCAAGCAGCAGTCGCTGTTCAAGCGCTTGGGCGTGCGCCCGATGGTGAACCTTGCCGCCGGCAAGAACAGCACCGACATCGCGCTCGCGGTGGACGCGATGGACCTTGCTGTTGCCGAGCGTCCCGACGTCGTCTACTTGGTCTCTTCCGATTCCGATTTCGCGCCGCTCGTGATTCGCCTGCGCGAAAAAGGCTGCCGCGTGTGCGGCATCGGCCAGCAGGGCAAGACGGGCGATGAGACGACCACCGTCTACGACCAGTTCACCGACTTGCAGCACCATGCGTCGTCGCAGCCGGCCGACAAGCCCACGGCGAAGTCGGCCGCCAAGCGCGCGCCGCGCGCCAGCCGCGCCAAGGCGAAACCCGCTGCACCTCCGCCGCCGCCAAAGGCGCCGATGCTGCCGGATGAAGTGGTGCGCATTCTGGAAGTGGTCCCCGAGTTCAGGACAGGCGAGAAGATCGAGCTGAACCAGGCGGTCGAATGGCTGCGCGCCGGCAAGCTGCTCAGCAAGAGCGCCAGCTCGCTCAAGCTGTTTCGCAAGCATCCGGACTGGTTCGACCTGAGCCCGTCTGCCAAGCCCAGCAAGGTCCAGTACATCGGTCCTGATTTGTCATGAAAGCAGCTCCGCACGGCGAGTGGGCCGTGCCGGACCTGCGCCAGCCGTGGTTTGAACCGTATGCGTCTCACGCGCCCGACGTGTTCGACGCCGTCGCGCGTGGCGCGTCCGTCAGTGAGGCGCTGAACGGGCAAGCAGCGCGCATCGAACTGGCGGCCGGAGTGCTGCGCTTCGTTCCTCCCGGCAGTGCACCGGCCGACGAAGCGTACGAAGCTTTCATCGCGCGAACGGCTTGCGTGCCGACCCGCGACAACCTGCATGACCTGTTCAACGGGCTCGCGTGGCTGCGCTTTCCGCGTATCAAGCGTCGCCTCAACGAATTGCAAGCTGCAGAGATCGCACGCATGGGCATCGGCGCTTCCCGCGGACCATTGCGCGACGCGTTGACGCTCTTTGACGAAAACGGCGCACTGTTCGATGCACCGCCCGTGCTTCAGGACGCGCTGATCGCGCGCGATTGGCAATCGCTGTTCATCCAGCACCGCGCGAAGTGGGCACAAGCACGCGTCGTCGTTTTCGGCCATGCCCTGCTCGAAAAGCTCGCCGTTGCGCCGAGAAAGGCACTCACGGCCCACGTGCTCCTCACGCCACCCAGCGCCCCGTGGCGCGAAGACTTCGACGCATCGCTGGCCAGCGCACTCCACTCAGAGTGGTTCGCCGCCAAGCCCTTCTCCCCGTTGCCGGTCATGGGCATCCCCGGCTGGAACGGCGAGAGCGAGAACTTTTCCTTTTATGATGATTCCGACGTATTTCGTCCCGCAGGGCGCCAGAAAAAGCCATAAACAACAGTGACCTGCGTTGATGTTCAGCTTGAAGCGAGCCGCCCGGCCCCCATCTGATCGTCAGTTTCGCCTCACGGAGATTCCAACTTGAAACGCATTCTTCTGTTCGTTCTCACCAACGTCCTGGTGGTTGCAGTGCTGGGCGTCGTCGCCAGCCTGCTCGGCGTGAACCGCTACCTCACCGCCAACGGCCTGAACCTGACGGCGCTGCTCGGCTTCGCGCTGATCATGGGCTTTGGTGGCGCGATCATCTCGCTGCTCATCAGCAAGCCGATGGCCAAGTGGACGGCGGGTCTGCGCATGATCGATTCGCCCCAGTCGCCCGACGAAGCGTGGATCGTCGGCACCGTTCGCAAGTTTGCCGACAAGGCTGGCATCGGCATGCCCGAAGTCGGCATCTTCGAGGGCGAGCCTAACGCCTTCGCCACCGGCGCCTTCAAGAATTCGTCGCTCGTGGCCGTCTCCACCGGCCTGCTGCAAAACATGACGCGCGAAGAAGTCGAGGCCGTCATCGGCCACGAAGTCGCGCACATCGCCAACGGCGACATGGTCACGATGACGCTCATCCAGGGTGTGATGAACACCTTCGTCGTGTTCCTGTCGCGCGTGATCGGCTATGCGGTCGACACCTTCCTGCGCCGTGGCGATGACCGCTCGGGCCCGGGCATCGGCTACATGATCACGACGCTGGTCCTGGACATCGTGCTCGGCTTCGCCGCCGCGATCGTGGTCGCCTGGTTCTCGCGCCAGCGCGAGTTCCGCGCTGACGCCGGTGCGGCGCAGCTCATGGGCCGCAAGCAACCGATGATGAACGCGCTGGCCCGCCTGGGCGGCCTGCCGGCCGGTGAGTTGCCGAAGGCGGTCGAAGCCATGGGCATCACCGGCGCCGTGGGCAAGCTCTTTGCCACACACCCGCCGATCGAAGAGCGCATCGCTGCGCTGCAGAACGCGCGCTGATGCGGCGCGCGGCCTGCCTCGCGTTCGCCCTTGCGGCGGCGCTCGTCCCGATGCTGTCGCAGGCCGAGCGCATCGGTGACGTCGACACCGCCTTCAAGCTCATCGGCCCCGACCACAAGGTGGTGGTCGAAGCCTATGACGACCCGAAGGTCAGCGGCGTGACCTGCTATGTCTCGCGTGCGCGCACCGGCGGCGTCTCAGGCGCACTGGGTTTGGCCGAGGACAAGGCCGAGTCGTCCATCGCCTGCCGGCAGGTCGGGCCGATCAGCGTGCCGCAGCCCTTGCGCCAGCAAGAAGAGATCTTCAGCGAGCGCCAGTCAGTAATGTTCAAGCGCCTGCGCGTGGTGCGCATGGTCGATGTCAAACGCCATGCGCTGGTGTACCTGACCTATTCCGACCAGCTCGTCGACGGCTCGCCCAAGAACTCGATCACCGCCGTGGCGGTGGATCGGGCGGTGGCCTTGCCGGTCAAGTAGCGGCGCTGGTCGCCGCCGCTGCCTTGTCTGACCGCGCACGCTTGAGGGTGCGCGCCACGTCGGCAGGCGACATCCCGTACATGTCGGCAAACTCGGCTTCGCTTCGGCCGCTGGCTTCGAAAGCACGCAGCAGCGCCTCGCGCTTGGCCGCTTGCGTGGCCAGTTCCGCCACGGCATCGTCCAGCGCTGCATTGGCTGCCTCATCGCGTTGCGAGCGCACCAGTGCGGCGTATTCGTCGCGCGGCAGGCCCGACGCTTCGATGGCGGCGGCAATCCGCTTGCGAAGCTGTGCCGCGATCTCTTCGGGCGCGCCGTTCTTGCGACGGCGGAAAATTTCCAGAATGGCGTGGTGCACGTGCTCAGGCGCCACGGGCTCGACCACATTGCCTTCGAGGTCGTGACGCGGATGGCCGGCGGCCACGGCTTCGAGGTAGCGCGTGGAACGGGCATGCAGGCCCATCGCGACTTTCAGGTCCTCGGCCTTGAAGACTTCCGGGTGCCGCGCGATCAGCTCTTCGTACACCCCACGCTTGAGCGGCAGGAAGCGCGCGCCAAAGAGGCCGGGGTACAGCTCGAACAGCTTCTCGAGAACCGGATGGGGTTTGCGCGGCTGGGTCTTGCTGCGCGCGCCTGCATGGGCGGGTGCACCGGGCTTGCCGGCATTCGCAGGGGTGCCGGATGCGCCGGCGTCGGCATCGGTGGCGTTGGCGTTCGCCCCGGTGTTGGGGTTCGGGTTGGCGCGTTTACCGCCACGGCCGCCGCGGCCCCGCTTTTTGCGGGGCGCGGTGTCGTCCTTCGGGCGTGCTGTCGCCTCGGGTGCGGTGGCCACGTTGGCGGCGACGGTGTCAATGGCGTCAGTCATCTGGATGGGGTCTACGGGTAGAAAACAAAAAACACGCGGAAATCGGCGGAGTGTGCGGGCTTCAGGCGGCACTGGCTTGCGCCGGTGGCGCCGTGCGCCCGATTAACAATCGGAAAGGCAGGAGCATGAACACGCCCACGGCCAGCTTGATGCCCAGGTCGCCCACGGCCCAGCTGAGCCAGGGACCGTCGGTGCCGCCAAAGGCAATGCCCCAGAACACGATGCTGTCGAGCACCGCCGCGATCACGGTCGCCACGAGCGGCGCGCGCCACCAGCGGCCACGGCGCAAGCGGTGGAACACACCGATGTCGAGCAACTGTGAAGCGATGAAAGCCAGCCCCGACGCAGCGGCGATGCGCGCCGGCGCCAGCGCCAGCGAGGCCGCCACCGCGACCGCAAAGCCGAACCACGCCACGCGGCGCGCCACCTCAGGGCCGAAGCGGCGGTTGAGCAGGTCGCTCACGAGGTAGGCCACCGGATACGTGAAGGCGCCCCAGGTGAGCCAGTCGTTGATGGCGAACTGCACCAGATAGTTGGAGGCGAGCACGACCACCACCATGGCGGCCACACCTTGCGAGAACTGGGCCCTGGTGGGCGGCGGGAATGCGACGACGCGTGTCATGCGATGGCTTCCGCCGAGGCGATGTCGGCCGTCAGCTGTCGCGCGACCGCCTCCGCCACCTTGATGCCGTCCACGCCGGCCGACAGGATGCCGCCCGCGTAGCTGGCGCCTTCTCCGGCCGGGTAGAGGCCGCGCACGTTCAGGCTCTGGTAGTGCTCGTTGCGCGTGATGCGGATGGGCGAAGAAGTCCGCGTCTCGACGCCCGTCAGCACCGCGTCGTGCAGGTCGAAGTCCTTGATCTTCTTGCCGAAGGCCGGAAAGGCTTCGCGCATGGCTTCAATCGCGTAGTCCGGCAGCGCCTGGTGAAGGTCGCCGGGCGTCACGCCGGGCTTGTACGACGGCTGAACGTCGCCCAACGCGACGGAAGGGCGTCCGGCGACGAAATCCCCAACGAGTTGCCCGGGCGCGCGGTAATCGCCGCCACCCAGCACGAAGGCGTTGGACTCGAGCCGGCGCTGGAAGGCGATGCCGGCCAGCGGTCCCTCGGGATAGTCGCGCGGATCGATGCCCACGACGATGCCCGCATTGGCGTTGCGCTCGTTGCGCGAATACTGGCTCATGCCGTTCGTCACCACGCGGCCCGGCTCGCTCGTGGCGGCGACCACCGTGCCGCCGGGGCACATGCAAAAGCTGTACACCGAGCGGCCGTTGCTCGCGTGATGCACAAGCTTGTAGTCGGCCGCACCGAGCAGCGGATGGCCGGCGTGGCGTCCCCAGCGCGCGCGGTCGATGAGCCCTTGCGGATGCTCCACGCGAAACCCAATCGAAAAAGGCTTGGCCTCGATGTAGACGCCGCGCTTGTGCAGCATCTCGAAGGTATCGCGCGAGCTGTGGCCCAGCGCCATCACGACATGGTCGGCGCGCAGTTCGCTCGACGTGCCGGTGCGTTGGTCGAGCACGGTCAGCCCGCGAAGATGGCCGTCTTCGATCAGCACGTCGGTCACGCGCTGCTCGAAACGGATCTCGCCGCCGAGCGCGACGATCTGCTCGCGGATGTTCTCCACCACCTTCACCAGCTTGAAGGTGCCGATGTGCGGATGCGCCACGTACAGGATCTCGGGCGGCGCGCCAGCCTTGACGAATTCCTCCATCACCTTGCGGCCGAGGAAGCGCGGGTCCTTGATCTGGCTGTAGAGCTTGCCGTCGGAGAACGTGCCCGCGCCACCTTCGCCGAACTGCACGTTCGATTCAGGGTTGAGTTCGCTCTTGCGCCACAGGCCCCAAGTGTCCTTGGTGCGCTGGCGAACCGTCTTGCCGCGCTCCAACACGATGGGTTTGAGGCCCATTTGCGCCAGCAACAGCGCCGCAAAAATGCCGCACGGACCAAAGCCCACCACCACGGGACGGGGCACCGAGCCATCGCCCGCATGCACCGGGAGGCGGTATTCCATGTCGGGCGCAGGCTGGATGTGCGGGTTCGCGGCGTGCGATGCGAGCAGTGCGGCCTCGCGCGACGGGTCGGCCAGTTGCACATCGACGATGTACACCTGCAGAAGCTCGACCTTGCGTGCGTCGAAGCTGCGTTTGAAGACCTTGTGGGAGGCGATGTCGGCCGGCGACACCCCCAATTTGCCCGCAACGCCCTGCAGAAGGGCGTCGGGCGCGTGGTCGAGCGGAAGCTTGAGTTCGGAGATTCGGATCATGTTCGAGCGGCCCGTGTCGATCGGGCAGAAGGCTCTATTGTAATTTTCCGGACCGCCCGGCCGCCGCGCCGGGTTTTGAGGGCGTTTCAGGCGGGCAGGAAGCCGTCCACTGACAGGTAGCGCTCGCCCGTGTCGTAGTTGAATCCCAGCACCACCGCATCGGGCGCCAGTTCCGGCAGCTTCTGCATGATGGCCTGCAGCGTCGCGCCGGAGGAAATGCCCACGAGCAGCCCCTCTTCCCGCGCGCAGCGGCGCGCCATGTCGCGTGCTGGTTCCGCATCAACGGTGATCACACCGTCGAGCAGTGAGGTGTCCAGGTTCTTCGGAATGAAGCCCGCGCCGATGCCCTGGATCGGATGCGGCGAAGGCTGGCCGCCCGAGATGACGGGGGAGGCCACCGGCTCCACTGCAAACACCTTCAGCTTGGGCCACTTCTTCTTCAATACCTGCGCGCAACCCGTGATGTGGCCGCCCGTGCCGACACCAGTGATCAACACGTCCACGCCATCCGGAAAGTCGGCCGCAATCTCCTGCGCCGTGGTGCGCGCGTGCACCTCGACGTTGGCGGGGTTGTTGAACTGCTGCGGCATCCACGCGCCCGGTGTGGAGGCCACGATTTCCTCGGCGCGGGCGATGGAGCCCTTCATGCCTTTCTCGCGCGGCGTCAGGTCGAAGGTCGCGCCGTAGGCCAGCATCAGGCGCCGGCGCTCGATCGACATGCTGTCGGGCATCACCAGCACCAGCTTGTAGCCCTTGACGGCCGCAACCATCGCCAGGCCGATGCCGGTGTTGCCCGAGGTGGGCTCGACGATGGTGCCGCCGGGCTTCAGCGCGCCGGATTTCTCGGCGTCTTCCACCATCGACAGGGCGATGCGGTCCTTGATCGATCCGCCCGGGTTGGCGCGTTCCGACTTGATCCAGATTTGCTGGCTTGCGCCCTTGAACAGGCGTTGCAGTCGGATGTGCGGCGTGCCGCCGATGGTCTCAAGTACGTTCTGGGCTTTCATGCAGGCTCCTGGACAGTCGTTCGATTTCGAGAAATGCGGAGCGCCATTGTGGCGATAATCGAGGCGTGAAGCACGCTGGACCGCCGCTGGTGCAAGTCTCGAAAGAGCGCACTGGAGGAACGTCCGGACTGCACAGGACAGCGCAGGAGCTAACGGCTCTCCACCGCGAGGTGAGGATCAGAGCAACAGAGACGAGTCGGTGACGGGGCAACCCGGCATCGGGTGAAACGGGCAATCTCTGCGCGCAGCAACACCAAGTAGGCCAGTATCGAGGTGGTTCCGCTGAGCTGGCGGGTAGGTGGCATCGAGCCGTCCGGGTGACCGGCGGCCCAGAGTAATGGCGGTCACGCTGGGGGCAACCTCAGTGCACAGAATCCGGCTTACAGGCGTGCTTCACACTTTCAATTGCCCCCCGAACCGCTTATTTCAGATGCGCTCGTGGGGTTGCAGGTATCGCCACTGGCCGGGCGGCAGTCCAGCCAGCGGCACGCGTCCGATACGGATGCGCTTCATCGCCTCGATGGTCACGCCGACCCGGTCGCACTGCTGCGCGATCTGCCCGGGGTGGTAGCCCTTCAGCGCAAAGCGCAATCCCGTACGCGCTTCGGACTGGCGCCCGACGCTCACCTTGGCCGGCGGACGGTTCAATTGCGCGAGGGCTTGTGCGTTCACCTCGCCTGTGACGTCCACCATCACCTCGTGCTCGATGAAAGCAGCGTCTTCCTGGAGCTTGCGCTCGATCCGCCATTCCTGCGTGAAGATGATCAAGCCGCTGGCGCCGCTCTCCAGCGGGGTCATGCTGCGCTGGCCCGCCACGTGGCGCGGCAGCATTCGCGATGCCTCGTGATGGTCTGGCGCATGCAGATTGGCCGGAACCAGCAGCGCGGGCGCGTCTTCCATGCGCAGCCCGGCAGGCTTGTGCAGGAGCAGGCTGACCGGTTCCACCGGCACGGCCTTGGCGCCCGGCTCGATGCTGACCTCCTGCGCAGGCTGCACGCGCGCCTGTGGCAGCAGCGTGACGGTGCCGTCAACGCGCACGGCGCCGTTTTCGATCAGCAGTTCGGCTTCGCGGCGCGAACAACCGGCCAGCGCCGCCACGCGCTTGGCGAGGCGCACGCCATCTTGCGGATCGTCAGTCATCTTTTCCCTGTGTTGAACGCTGCGATTGTCGCGCAGCGCCCGGCGCGCGCTTCGTTACTACAGCGTGGAAAGGGCCGAGGGCAGGGCGCCGGGCCGTGACGCCAGTTCGCGGATGCGTTCGACGTGCGCGGCCAGCGAGCGGGCCGCGACGGGCCACAACTGCTGGGGCACGTCGTCATACGCGATGGCCAGCCAATCCTCATGCGTGCCCATGGGCACCTTGCGCATGGCGCGGGCGATCTTGGATTCGCGTTGCAGGCGATGCGCCTTGAGCTTGGCAATGGCGCCGCGCGCTTCGCCGATCACGTAGCCGTGCGCCGGCAGGATGAACTCGATGTTGCCTTCGGCGCAGGCATCGTCCAGCCCGTCCAGCGAATCGAGGTACTCCGTCATGTTGCCGTCCGGTGGATCGACGACGGTCGTGCTGCCGTTCAGGATGTGGTCGCCGGAGAAGAGCAGGCCGTCTTCTTCCAGCACGAGGCACAGGTGGTTCGCGGCATGGCCGGGCGTGTGGATGACGCGCAGCGTGTGCTTGATTCCTGCGCCGCCTTCGGCTTCGAGGCCGCTCAACACCAGCCGCTCGCCGTCGGCCAGCGACCGGTCCGGGGTAAAACGGGCAGCGGGGCGAGCCGTCGGCGCCGAGGGCAGGCCGAGAATCGGCGGCTTGTGCGGGCACAAGGCCTGCAGCGGAGACGCACCGGGCGAATGATCCGAATGCGAGTGGGTACACACGATCATGCGGATGTCGCCGCCGGTGGCGCGCCACAGCCGTCCGACGTGGTCGAAATCGGCCGGGCCTGGATCGACGACGACGTAGCCGGTCGCCTTCTCGCCTATCACGTAGCTGTTGGTGCCGGGGCCGGTCATGGCCGAGGGGTTGGGCGCGGTCAGCCGCTGCACGTTCTTGAGCAGCGGCACCGGCTCCTTGCTTTGCCAGTCGAGTGCGTGGCCGGTCTGGCCGTCCGGACAGACCAAGGCCAGTTCGCCGTACGGTGCCTCATGCTCCATGAAGCGCGCGTCCTTGCCGCCCAGAAGGCCGGCGCGCGGGCAACTGATCCAGAGCGGCTTTTCCTGCGCGCACAGGGACAGCACCGAATCGACGTTCTGGAACACCGTGAGCCGCTTGAGCGTGCGCACGGTCGGGAAGATCATGAAGAAGCGGCCCTTGGCATGACGCGCCAGCGCATCCGCCGGGCGCACCCAGACAGGCTCGAACTGCTCGGCGTCATCGGCCACCGGCACCTGGTCGGCGGGCATGCGTGCCACCAGAAAGGGCACGTCGAAGCGCTTGGGCATGTCCCGGTCGGTGATCCAGTGCGCCAGCGTGTAGACCTGATCCGTCGACAGCCGCAGGCAGCGTGCGGCGCACTGGTCGGCAAAGGAAGTGGTCGACGTGGTCGAGCGGTCCATGGCCGCGACCTCGGCGGCGCTGACCGGCGCGCCGCCTTCGGCGTGGTGCGCGAGCAGCACGCCGAGTTCCTCGAAGGTCTCTCGAACCGCGGCAATGGCCTGGGTGAGTTGCACGCGGCTTTGCGTGCGGCGGCGCGTCGCGATGGTGCGTGCCCGCGTGTCGGTGTCGTCGATGCGGCCGCCCGGGAACACGTAGGCGCCGGGCGCGAAGCTCGCGTTGTCCGAGCGGCGCGTCATCAACACCTCGAGGCCTTCGGGGCCGTCGCGCAGCAGCAAGACCGTCGCGGCGGGCCGCGTCGGCACGGGTTCGCGGGTGGGGTGCAACTGTTGGGAGGGACGGACCATGGGCTGATTATCGGACGCGCCAAAGCTTATACCGCATCGGAAATTTCGCTTCGCATAGCCTGAAAAACGTCACAAATCACCAACACATTTGGGGAGAAAAGCGAACCATCGTATGCGTGCTGTTGCTCGCCCCCAGGCTCCGTGCACTTCGTGTCACTCCTCCAGCCCCCTACCGGGGGCAACACCAGCGGCCCGAGAACTGTTGCTCGCCCCCAGGCTTGCCCACTCCGTGTGGCCTCCAACCCCCTACCGGGGGCAACACCAGCGGCCCGGAGAACTGTTGCTCGCCCCCAGGCTTGCCCACTTCGTGTGGCCTCCAACCCCCTACCGGGGGCAACACCAGCGGCCCGGCAAAGCCGGTTCCGCGGTGTTTCCCGAATTGGTTGCCTCCTCTGCGCGATCACGCGTCGACGATGACCATCCATCCGACGCCGAACTTGTCGGCGACCATTCCGAACTGGGGCGAAAAGAAGGTCTTCGCGAGCGGCATCTGGACCTGTCCGCCGTCCGACAGGGCGGTAAACACCTCTTTGCATTTGGCTTCGTCAGGCACCGTCACGCTCAGCGAAAAGCCCTGGAACGTGGGTTGGCCCTTGCAGTTGCCGTCCGACCCCATCAGTTGCGACTCGCCGATGCGAAAGCCACAGTGCATGATTTTTTCTTCCGAGCCGGGCGGCACCATGCCGGGGGGCATCGGCTCGGGGCTGTCCTTGATGCGCATCAGCATGGTCACTTCCGCGCCGAGCACTTTCTTGTAGAACTCCAGCGCCTCTTCGCAGCGGCCGTCAAAAAAGATGTAGGGCTCAACTTTCATGGTTCGTCCTTTCAGGAAGGGTTGATACGGACGTTTGTGTACGCCGTCCACAAACAATAGCAAAGATAATGGACAGTGTCCACATGGAGGGGTGATGACGGGCAAGAGCACCAAGACCGCGCCTGTGCGCGACACCTATCGTCACGGCGATTTGCGCCGCGCGCTGCTCGAGGCGGGCGTGCAACTCGCACGCGAAGGCGGGCCTGAAGCCGTCGTGCTGCGCGAGGCGACGCGGCGCGTGGGCGTGGCGCCCAACGCGGCCTACAGGCACTTCGCCAACCGCGAGGCGCTGCTGGAAGCGGTGCGTTCCCACGCGTTGTCGGGCGTGGCCCAGGCCATGGAAAAGGAACTGGCGGGCGTTCGCCGTTCACGCCGGGCGGCCGATCGGGCGCGCGACGGCCTGCGCGCCATTGGCACCGGCTACCTGCGATTCGCGCTGGAAGAAACAGGCCTGTTTCGCATGGGCTTCGCGTCGCCGGACGTGGCCGAACTCAATGCCGATCCGGCGCGCGCCGGGCGCAGTGGCCTCAATCCTTTCGAGTTGCTCGGTGCGGCGCTGGACCAGCTGGTTGCAGCCGGCGTCCTGCCGCTCGAGCGGCGACCCAACGCGGAATTCCTGGCGTGGTCGTCGGTGCACGGAATGGCCATGCTCATGATCGACGGGCCATTGCGTGGCCTTCCCCGTCAAGCCGCTGACGTGATGGGCCAGCGCTTGCTCGACATGGTGGAAAGGGGCATCTGATCGGGCCGCACGAGGGACACGGATAATCGCCGCATGCGTGTCCATTTCACCAAGATGCAAGGAGCCGGCAATGATTTTGTCGTGCTCGATGAAACCCGTGGCTCATTGGGGCTCAGCGCCGGGCAATACCGCTTCCTGGCCAACCGCCACTTCGGCGTCGGGGCCGACCAGATCCTGAACGTGCGTCCCTCGCCCGCGGCGGGTATCGATTTCCAGTACGTCATTCACAACGCCGACGGCGGCGAAGTGGAGCAATGCGGCAACGGCGCGCGCTGCTTCATGCGCTTCGTGCGCGAACGCGGCCTGACCGACAAGAACACCTTGCGCGTTCAGACGCTGTCCGGCGTCATCGAGCCACGCATGAGCGCCGATGGCCGCGTCACGGTCGACATGGGTGCGCCCATCTTCGACATCGAGCGCGTGCCGTTCGACGACGCCGGGTTGAGTTCGGTGGCCAACGGCGGCTGGTTCCAGTGGCATCTGGCCCTGGGCACGCGCGCCGGCAGCGCCATCATCACGGTGGCTGTGCTGTCGATGGGCAATCCGCACGCGGTGCAGATCGTCGACAACGTGGACACCGCACCGGTCGCCGAGCAGGGCCCGCTCATCGAAAGCCACCCGCGCTTTCCGCAGCGGGTCAACGCCGGCTTCATGCAGGTGGTCGACCGCCAGAACATCCGGCTTCGCGTGTTCGAGCGCGGCGCCGGCGAAACGCTGGCGTGCGGCACCGGCGCGTGCGCCG
Source organism: Variovorax brevis (assembly GCF_030317105.1). Classification (GTDB taxonomy): domain Bacteria; phylum Pseudomonadota; class Gammaproteobacteria; order Burkholderiales; family Burkholderiaceae_C; genus Variovorax; species Variovorax brevis. Next base: position 269,958 of record NZ_JASZYG010000006.1, on the reverse strand, counting down.
CGGTGGTCGCGGGCATTCGCCTGGGCCTGCTCGATTCCCGTGTCGACGTGCAAACGCGCGGCGGCGTCCTGACCATCGAATGGCAGGGCATCAACCATCCCGTGCTGATGACCGGCCCGGCCGTGACCGTTTTTGAAGGCGACATCGAGGTTCCAGAGCAGCTCCCATGAATTCATCCCACAACAAAGACGCCATGAATCCGATCACCGAAGACGACATCGCCGACTACCTGGCGAACACGCCGGACTTCTTCGAACGCCACGCGCAATTGCTGGCGCAGGTGCAACTCACCAGCCCGCACGGCTCGCGCGCCGTGAGCCTGCAGGAGCGGCAAGCCGAGATGCTGCGCGAAAAGATCAAGGCGCTGGAACATCGCGTGATGGACATGGTGCGCCACGGCACCGAGAACGTCGTGACCGCCGACCGCATGCAGCGCTGGACCCGCGGCCTGCTGACCACGCGCGACGCGCGCGGCCTGCCCTGGCAAATCGCCGCCGACTTGCAGGCGATCTTCATGGTGCCGCAAGCTGCCATCAAGGTGTGGGGCGTCGACGAAGCGTTTGCGGGCGAGGGCTACGCACAGGGCGTGGGCGACGACGTCAAGGCGCTGGCCACTTCGCTCACCTCGCCGTATTGCGGACTCAATTCGGGCTTCGAGGCGGCCAACTGGCTGGGCGATGCGCGCGCGGCCGTGTCCATGGCCATGATTCCCTTGCGTGCGGAGGCCGATGCGCCCGCCTTCGGCCTGCTGGTGCTGGCGTCGCCCGACGCGCAGCGCTTCAATTCCGAAATGGGCACCGACTTCCTGGAACGCATCGCTGATCTGGCATCGGCGGCGTTGTCGCGGCTGCGCACTTGAGGTCAGGCCGCCTCGCCGCGTTCTGGCGATGGCGCTGGCGTTGGCTGGCCGTCGCGCTGGCGTTGTGCGCGGTGCATGCGACGCTGGCGACCATCGTCTGGCGGCATGCACGCGATCGGCTCGCGCACCCGCCCACGCAGCAGGCCGATGCGGCGCTGGTCCTTGGCAACCGTGCCTATCTGGGCGGCCAGCCCAACCCCTGCCTGACCAACCGTGTCGATCGCGGCGTCGAACTGGCCCGTGCCGGACAGGTGAGCGCCCTGGTCATGTCCGGCGGCGAGGACTGGGAGGACGGGCGCATCGAGGCGGAGGTCATGGAAGTCCATGCCCGGCAGTCCGGCTACACCGGCGTGGTCATGAAGGAGTCGCTGTCCTCGTCCACGCGCCAGAACCTGGCCATGTCCTGGCCATTGCTGGACGCGGCGGGCGTCAAGCGCGTGATCGTCGTGTCGGACCCCTATCACCTCTGGCGCATCGAGCGGCTGGCGCGCGCCAGTGGATTTGACCGTGCTTTCAAGGTTCAGTACGCCGCCGCTCCGGAATTCTGCGGGCGTCGGCCCTTTCTCTTCTACAAGGGCGTGTTGCGCGAGCCGCTGGCCATCATCAACAATGCCTTGTCCGGTTACCTCTGGCACGACCCGATGGAGCCACCCCTTGAACCCTGACTGGATCGAAAAGTACCTGGAGTACGTGCGCGTCGAGCGACGGCTCGCGGCGCGCACGGTGGAGCTGTATTCGATCCACCTCAGGACACTCGCGGAAAAGACGGCTGAACTTAGCTTGCCGCTCGAAGCGGCGCAGCCCGCGCACGTGCGGCGCTGGATGGCGCAATTGCACGGCGCAGGCCATGAATCGCGCGGCATCGCGCTGGTGCTGTCGTGCTGGCGCAGCTTTTATCGCTGGCTGGGCCAACAGGGCAAAGTCAGCGCCAACCCGGTGCAGGACGTGCACGCCCCCAAGGCCGGCCGGCCCTTGCCCAAGGCGCTGGCGGTCGATGACGCCGTCCGGCTGGCCGAACTGCACGATGTCGACGCCGACCCATGGTGCGAAGCACGCGACCGCGCGATGGTCGAGCTGCTCTATGGCTGCGGCCTGCGCGTGAGCGAACTCGTCGGCTTGGACGTGCACGCCGGCAAAGACGCGCGCGGCTGGGTGGACCTGGACGCCACCGAGGCCCATGTGCTCGGCAAGGGCAACAAGCGCCGCAGCGTGCCGGTGGGCGCGAAGGCCATCGAGGCCTTGCTCGCGTGGCTGGCCGTGCGCGGCGACTGCGCGGCGCTGCCCGCCGCCACGGTGCGCGATGCGCCGTCGGCCGCAGCGCTTTTCATCGGCAACCGGGGCACGCGCATCACCGCGCAGGCGATCTGGCGGCAACTGCGGCAGCGCAGCCTCAAGGCGGGCCTGGCGGCGCCGGTTCATCCGCACATGCTGCGGCATTCCTTTGCCAGCCACGTGCTCCAATCGAGCAGCGACTTGCGGGCCGTTCAGGAACTGCTGGGCCACGCCAACATCTCCACCACGCAGGTCTACACGCGGCTGGACTTCCAGCATCTGGCCAAGGCCTACGACGCCGCACATCCGCGGGCGCAATTGCGTCCCGACCCTCACAACGACGCGAAAGCGAAAACCAGAAAATGAAGACGCTTCGTCTCAAGCCCGGCAAGGAACGTTCGCTGCTGCGGCGTCACCCGTGGGTGTTCGATTCGGCCATCGCCAAGGGTGGCGCCGACGCAGGCGAAACCGTGCGCGTCGAGTCCCATGAAGGCCAGTTCCTCGCGTGGGCGGCGTTCAGCCCGGAGTCCAAAATCCGGGCGCGTGCCTGGAGCTTCAAGGAGGGCGAGCGCATCGATGCGGCCTTCTTCAAGGCGCGCGTTTCGCAGGCCGTCCAGGCGCGAGGCCTGTTCGACTTGCGCAGCGATGGCGTGCGCCTGGTCCACGGCGAGGCCGATGGCCTGCCCGGCCTGATCGTCGACCGCTATGGCGACACGCTGGTCGCCCAGTTCAGCGGCGCGGGCGTCGAACGCTGGAAGGGCGTGCTGGCCGATGCCTTGCTGGCCGCGACGGGCTTGACGCACCTCTATGAGCGCTCGGACGCCAGCGGCCGGGAGCGCGAGGGCCTCAAGCCGGTCACCGGCTGGCTGCGCGGCGGCGAAGGCCGCCCGACCGAGCTGACGATCACCGAGCACGAATGGAAGCTGACGCTCGACGTCGCCACCGGCCACAAGACGGGCTTCTATCTGGACCAGCGCGACAGCCGCAAGCGCTTTGCCGAACTGGCGCAGCACAGGCGCTTCCGCAAGGTGCTCAACTGCTTTTGCTACACGGGTGGCTTCACGGTGGCCGCCTTGTCGGGTCTGCGGGCGGCGGGTGCGCTTGAGGACGCCGAGCTGACATCGGTTGATTCATCGCTGCCGGCGCTCGACCGCGCCAAGGCCCATGTCGCGCTCAACGGCTTCGAAGGCGCCGACTGCCGCTACCTCGACGCCGACGTCAACGCGACGCTGCGCCGCTTCCTGGACGAAGGCCAGGTGTTCGACGCCATCGTGCTCGATCCACCGAAGTTTGCGCCCACCATCGCGCACGCCGAGCGTGCCGCTCGCGCCTACAAGGACATCAACCGCCTGGCGCTCAAGCTGCTGGCGCCGGGCGGCGTGCTGCTGACCTTCTCTTGCTCGGGCGGCATCAGCGCCGACTTGTTCCACAAGATCGTCGCCTCCGCCGGAATCGATGCGGGGGTGGACGGCTACATCAGCGAGCGCTTGGGCGCCGCGGCGGACCATCCGATGACCATCGAATTCCCCGAGGGCGAATACCTCAAGGGGCTGGTGGTGGTGCGCAAGGCCGCCTGAGGCACCCTCAACCTTGGCTGAGCGCGTGCATTGCGCGCTGGCTAAACTTTCGGGTTTTCCCGATCCATTCTTTTTCTTTCGGTTTCCGGAGCACGTCATGGCCCTTATTCCCGCCACCATCCTCACCGGCTTCCTCGGCTCGGGCAAGACCACGCTGCTCAAGCGCGTGCTCAGCGAGGCCCACGGCCAGAAGATCGCCGTGATCGAAAACGAGTTCGGTGAAGAGAACATCGACAGCGACATCCTCGTGACGGAGTCCAAGGAGCAGATCGTCCAGATGAGCAACGGCTGCATCTGCTGCACCATCCGCGAAGACCTGCGCGAAGCCCTGCAACTGCTGGCCGCCAAGAAGCGCAAGGGCCTGCTCGACTTCGACCGCGTGATCATCGAAACGACCGGCCTGGCCGACCCCGGCCCCGTCGCCCAGACCTTCTTCATGGACGACGAGATCGCCGAAAGCTACCTGCTCGACTCCATCCTGACGCTGGTGGACGCCAAGCACGCGCCCCAGCAACTCAACGACCGCCAGGAAGCGCGCCGCCAGGTGGGCTTTGCCGACCAGATCTTCATCAGCAAGAGCGACCTTGTCGCCGCGGAAGAGACGGATGCCCTGATCCACCGCCTCAAGCACATGAACCCGCGTGCGCCGCAGCAGAAGGTGCATTTCGGCGAAGTGCCGCTCAAGGACGTTTTCGACCTGCGCGGCTTCAACCTGAACGCCAAGCTGGACATCGACCCCGACTTCCTCAAGGAAGACGAGCACGACCACGACCATGAGCACGGCGAGAACTGCGACCACCCGTCGCACGCCCACGAAGGCCATGGCCACCACCATCACCACGACGACGACGTCAAGAGCTTCGTCTACCGGGCCGACCGCCCCTTCGACCCGGCGCGGCTGGAAGACTTCCTGGGCGCCATCGTCAACATCTACGGCCCGCGCATGCTGCGCTACAAGGGCGTGCTGAACATGAAGGGCACCGAGCGCAAGGTGATCTTCCAGGGCGTGCACCAGCTAATGGGCAGCGACCTGGGCCCGGCGTGGGCCGAAGGCGAAACGCGCAACAGCCGCATGGTCTTCATCGGCATTGATTTGCCCCGGGAAATCCTCGAACAAGGCCTGGATCAGTGCCTGGTTTGAGACAGCGCTGACGTCAGACGCGCACGCGCGCTACTTCTCTATACAATCGCGCCCCTGTTCGAGGGTCGTGCCTTGTCTTTTTGAAGGCTTGGTGTGACTTTCAGCATACAAGAGAGCGCGTTTGTGGCTCAAATTCAGGGGTATAACCCCACGAATTGTCACTGGCGAGCACCCTATAAACGTGGGGTCTGCAAATACTGCGAGGTATTGTGGAAACCACGGGTGAAAACAACCAGTGGAAGCGCGTCATATTCAATGAAGGAGCCCGTCACCGTGAACAAACCCGTCGCCAAGGCCAAGCCTGCTACCAAGCCGGACGTCAAGAAGACACCGGCCGCCAAGCAGGCTGCGCCCGCTGCGAAGAAGGTTGCGGCGACGCACAGCCCCGCCAGTTCCGAAGCGCCTGCCAAGGCCGCCGCCGCTGTGCATCCCGCAGCGAAGAAGGCTGAGGCACCGGCGCCCGTGGCCGCCAAGAAGGCCACCACGGTAGCCGCACCGGTGGCGTCACCCGCCGTTCCGGTGAAAGTCGCAGCGCCTGCTGCGCCAGCGCACGTTTCGGCCATGCCGGCGCGCAGCGGACGCGTTTCATCGCGCTTGTCATCGCTGACAGTTCCTTCCATGCCCCAAACGGTGGCCTCCACGGCCGCCAAGTCCAGTTTTACGAAGATCATGTCTACCGTTCTCGTCCCCCCACCGCCCGTCGCGATCAAGAAAGATCCCAAGCTCGCCAACAACTGGAAGACCAAGTCGGCCGAACAGCTCACCGACGACGAAGTCATCGCCATGCCCGAGTCGGAATACATGAACGACAAGCAGATGGCGTTCTTCCGGCTCAAGCTGATGGCGCTGAAGCAGGGCATTCTCGACAACGCCGGCGAAACCACCGAGCACCTGCGCGAAGACACCGTGGTCGTGCCCGACCCGGCCGACCGCGCCACCATCGAGGAAGAACACGCCCTCGAACTGCGCACCCGTGACCGCGAGCGCAAGCTGCTGAAAAAGATCGAGCAGTCGATCCAGCGCATCGACGCCGGCGACTACGGCTACTGCGACGAAACCGGCGAGCCCATCGGCGTCGGTCGCCTGCTGGCCCGCCCCACGGCGACGCTCTCGCTCGAAGCGCAACAGCGCCGCGAACTCAAGCAGAAGATGTTCGGGGACTGATTCCTCCTGCACCTCCCTGGATAAAAGCGCTCACGACATGGCCAAGGAAGAAACCGGCCGCCTCTTGGCCAAGGTGGCCAAGTTCGTCCGCAATCCGCTGAAGGACTGGAACGAGCTCGACGCTCCGGAGTCCGTCCCCGCGGAAAACGGTTACAGCCGCGAGATGCTCAAGGAAATGATCGAGCGGCGGCAGCGCAACGATTTCGTGCGCCGCCGCGAGTTCGACATGCTGCGCAAGCTCCGCCAGCGCGAAGCCAGCGGCGGCACCGCGGAAGGGGCGGCAGCCATTTCCTCTTTCAACATGAGCACCTCGGGCAAGTCCGAAGGGCGCGCGCTCACGCTCAAGAAGATCGACGAGATCGAAGAGCAGATGTCGCAGCAATGGTGGAAGGGGCGCGGCCCCAACGCGACGCCACCCGCCGACAGCAATGAGCCGCCCAGCGAGGCGGTTCTGGCGGACCAGCGCGCGCGTGCCTACGCCGACACCGAGCCGGGCGTGGCGCCGCCGCAGCCTGAAGTCGCGGCAGCGGCCCCGGCGGCTGCTGACCCCGCCATTCGCGAGCACAGCCACCCCACGGGGCTCGAAGACGCAGCAATCCGTTTTGCCCAGGGCGACGATGCAGGGGCGGAAACCGTGTTGCTGCAACTCGTGGCGCCGGACAGCCCGCAAGCCGATCACAACGAAGTCTGGCGTGCACTGCTGGACTTCTATCGCGCCACAGGTGATGCCGAGAAGTTCGGTGCCGCCAGCACGCGCTATGCGCAGCGCCTGAGGCGGCCGGGCCCCGAGTGGGTATCGCTGAGGTCCCTGGTGCGCGACGCCCAGACCGCCTTCGATTCGCTGCCGGCCGAAATCACGCCCAGCGTGCCCGTGCAAAAGGCCGACTGGGTCAGCCCCGCGCGCATCACGCGTGAAAGCCTTGGCGATCTCACCCGCGCGCTGAGCGCCGCAGGCGCCGAGTGGGAGTTCGACTGGCATGGGCTGGGCAGCATCGAGCCGGATGCCGCGCCGCCGCTTCGCGCGCTCTTCAATCACTGGGCCGATTCCCCGGTGCAATTGCGCTTTACGGGGGCCGAGCAGTTGCTGGCCGTGCTCGCGCAGGCCGCGCCGACCGGCGACCGCAGTGTCGACGTCGTGTGGTGGCAGCTGCGCATGGCGGTATTGCGCACGCTGCACGAGCCCGACATGTACGAGTTGGCCGCGCTCAACTACTGCATCACCTACGAGGTGTCGCCACCACCGTGGGTCGAGCCGCGCGGCACCTACAGCGATTTCACGGCGCCTGTGCCACCGCCCAACACCAACATCTCCTTCCCGAGCCGCGCGTTGCTGGTCGGGCAGTTGAGTGGCGATTGCCGCAACTTGTTGCGCAGGCTGGATTTCGAGCTGTCGCATGCGCTGACGCCCATCGTCTCGTGCGCCGCCTTGGTGCGCGTCGATCTGGAAGCGGCTCGCGCCCTCGTGGATTGGGTGGCCGATCACGAGGAAAAGGGCATGCGCATTGAGTTTGTCGAAGCGCACCGTTTGGTGGCGACCTTCTTCCACGTGGTCGGCATCACCGAGCACGCCACCGTGGCCGTTCGGGCGAAATAGTTTTCGTCTCGTAATTGGCCTTGCATTTGGGCGCCGCTGCCCCCAAATTGCTTCGATGGAACAATTTCACGGAACAACGATTGTCAGCGTTCGTCGCAAGACCCCAGGGGGCGACCAGGTCGCGATCGGTGGCGATGGCCAGGTGACACTGGGCAACGTCGTCATCAAGGGCACGGCGCGCAAGGTGCGCCGGCTTTACGGCGGCAGGGTGCTGGCGGGATTCGCAGGCGCCACGGCCGATGCTTTCACGCTCTTCGAGCGCTTCGAGGCCAAGCTCGAAAAGCACCAGGGGCAACTGGCCCGCGCGGCCATTGAACTGACCAAGGACTGGCGCACGGATCGCGTCCTGCGCCGTCTCGAAGCCATGCTGGCGGTGGCCGACGCCACCACCTCGCTCATCATCACCGGCAATGGCGACGTGCTGGAGCCCGAACAGGGCATCGTGGCCATCGGATCGGGTGGCGTGTATGCGCAGTCGGCAGCCAAGGCGCTGCTGGACAACACCGACCTGTCGGCCACCGACATCGTCAAGAAATCGCTGGAGATTGCCGGGGAACTGTGCATCTACACCAACATGAACCACACGATCGAGACGCTCTGAACATGCGCCCCCACGCTCATCACTTTGTGTATTCGCTGCCCCCCGAGGGGGCGCTCACCTCCCTTGGGGCGGCCCGGCGGAGCACTGTGAGCCCCCACGCTCATCACTACGTGTATTCGCTGCCCCCCGAGGGGGCGCTCACCTCCCTTGGGGCGGCCCGGCGGGAGGTGACTCCATGTCCATGACCCCACAGGAGATCGTCTCCGAACTCGACAACCACATCGTCGGCCAGGTCGACGCAAAGCGCGCGGTCGCCATTGCCCTGCGCAACCGCTGGCGCCGTCAGCAGGTGGACGCCAAGCTGCGCTCCGAGATCACGCCCAAGAACATCCTCATGATCGGCCCCACGGGCGTGGGCAAGACCGAGATCGCGCGGCGCCTGGCGCGCCTGGCGGATGCGCCCTTCATCAAGGTCGAGGCGACCAAGTTCACCGAAGTGGGCTACGTCGGCAAGGACGTGGATTCCATCATTCGCGATCTCGCGGAAATCGCCGTCAAGCAGACGCGTGAGCATGAGAGCGCCAAGGTGCGCATGCGTGCCGAGGACGCCGCCGAGGAACGCATCCTCGACGTGCTGTTGCCACCCGCGCGCCTGGCCGATGGCGCCACCGCCGGAGACAGCGGCAACACCACGCGCCAGGCCTTCCGCAAGAAGCTGCGCGAGCACCTGCTGGACGACAAGGAAATCGAGATCGACCTGGCCGAAGCGCGCCAGCCGCTCGAAATCATGGGTCCGGCCGGCATGGAAGAAATGACCGAGCAACTGCGCGGCATGTTCGGCCAGCTCGGCCAAGCCAAGCGCAAGACGCGCAAGCTCAAGATCGCCGAGGCGATGACCTTGCTCATCGACGAAGAGGCCGCCAAGCTGGTCAACGAGGACGAGATTCGCGCGCAGGCCATCACCAATGCGGAGCAGAACGGCATCGTCTTCATCGACGAGATCGACAAGGTGGCCACCCGCACGGACGCGCAGGGCGCCGACGTGTCGCGCCAGGGCGTGCAGCGCGATTTGCTGCCGCTGGTCGAAGGCACGGCCGTCAGCACCAAGTACGGCGTGGTGCGCACCGACCACATCCTGTTCGTGGCCAGCGGCGCTTTTCACCTCAGCAAGCCCAGCGACCTGATTCCGGAGTTGCAGGGGCGCTTTCCCATTCGCGTCGAGCTGCAGTCGCTCTCGGTGGCGGATTTCGAAAGCATCCTCACGCAAACGCGCGCATCGCTGGTCAAGCAGTACCAGGCGCTGCTCGCCACGGAAGGCGTGACGCTCGATTTCACGCCCGACGGCATCACGCGGCTGGCGAGCATTGCCTTCGACGTCAACGAGCGCACCGAGAACATCGGCGCGCGCCGCCTGTCCACCGTGATGGAGCGCCTGCTGGACGAAGCAAGCTTTGATGCAACCCGTTTTTCGGGTCAGACGATCCGCATCGACGCGGCGTATGTGGATGCTCGCTTGCAGGCACTAAGTCACGATGAAGACCTTTCGCGCTACATCCTCTAGCGTCTCCTGACAAGGCCTGTGTTTCACAAAGCACATTCAGTGCCTTTGCTAAGTGCTTACTTATAAAGGACTTTTCGCCGCGTCCTGATTTTTGAAAACGCGGCTAAGTCCTTGATTCCATTACAAAAAATAGACAAGGCCCACCCTTGCGCACCCCTTGATTCCTGCTACAGTGCAAAAAAGTGCATTTAAGTGGGAAATAGTGTCGGTCAGTGCCTGTTTTGGGTGCGCGTCACGTTCCGTCAACGGGGTTTCGTGGTCGTGTTTCAAGGCGCTTCATCGCTGAGTCTGGATGCCAAGGGGCGTTTGTCCGTCCCTACGCGGCATCGCGATGTGCTGGCTGCTACAGCCGGCGGTGCACTCACGATCACTCGGCACCCCCATGGCTGCCTGATGATCTTTCCGCGCCCCGCGTGGGAGCAGTTCCGCGAGCGCATCGCCGCGATGCCGCTGAAAGACCAATGGCTCAAGCGCCTGTTCCTGGGCAACGCGATGGATGTGGACATGGATTCCACCGGCCGCATCCTCGTGTCGCCCGAACTGCGCGCGGCGGCCAACATCGCCCGCGACACGCTGCTGCTGGGCATGGGCAGCCACTTCGAGTTGTGGGACAAGGCCACGCACGACGCCAAGGAGGCCGAGGCCATCCAGGCGGGCTTGGCATCGGGCGCCCTTCAGGACCTTTCTTTCTGAGAGTCGGCGTGGACAACCAATGGACCCACACCACCGTCCTCCTGGAAGAAGCGGTTGCTGCTCTCCAGGCCGATGGCTCGCGCGACACCTTCGTCGATGCCACCTTCGGGCGGGGCGGCCACGCCCGGGCGATCCTGGAGCGATTGGCGCCGGAGGGCCACCTCATCGCGTTCGACAAGGACGCGGAAGCGGTGGCCGAAGCAGCGCGCATCGAGGATGCGCGTTTTTCCATCCGTCACCAGGGGTTCAGGCATATCGGCGAATTGCCGCCGGCCAGCGTGGGCGGCCTGTTGATGGACCTCGGAATCAGCTCTCCTCAAATCGACAACCCCGCGCGGGGTTTTTCTTTTCGTTTCGACGGCCCGCTGGACATGCGCATGGACACCACGCGCGGAGAAAGCGTGGCCGAGTGGCTGGCAACAGCAGAACAACAACAGATTGCAGAGGTCATCCGTGACTATGGCGAAGAACGGTTTGCTGTTCAGATTGCAAAGGCGATTGTTGCTCGCAGACAAGAACGGGGCGCAATTTCAACCACCACCGAACTGGCCGACCTCGTGGCTGGCGCGGTCAAAACCCGCGAGCCGGGCCAGAACCCTGCAACGCGCACATTTCAGGCTCTTCGGATTTTCATCAATGCCGAGCTTGAAGAGCTGCAACAGGCGCTAGAGGCGAGTCTTTCCGTGCTTCAACCCCAGGGCCGGCTTGCCGTGATCAGCTTCCACTCGCTGGAAGACCGCATCGTCAAGCAGTTCATCGCAAAGCATTCGCGCGAGGTGTTCGACCGCCGCGCGCCCTTTGCCGTGCCCCAGGAAATGAAGCTGCGCTCCATCGGGCGCATCAAGCCGTCGGAGGCGGAGGTCAAGGGCAATCCGCGTTCGCGCAGCGCGATCCTGCGCGTGGCCGAGCGCACGGGGGCGCCCGCATGAGCCGGCTCAACCTGCTGCTGCTGGTCGCCGTGCTGGCCTCGGCGCTTTATGTCGTGCACACGCAGTACATGGCACGCCAGCTCTACACGGAAATGCACCGGGTCGAGCAGGAGGCGCGCCGCCTCGAGCTCGACTACGAGCGCCTGCAGGTTGAAAAGCGCGCGCAGGCCACCCCGCTGCGCGTCGAAAAGCTCGCCAAGGACCAACTGAAGATGCGCACGGCCACGCCGGCCATCACGCAGTACGTGCGGCAGGACGGCAGCGTCATTCCCGCCGTCGCCCCCGTGGCGGCACCCGCGCCGGGCGGTGCTCCGGCGCGCGGCGCCGGCGCGGCAAGGAGCACGCATTGAGCCGCAATCGCAGCGTCCGCTACACGACGAGCCCCCTGCTCGCGAGCAAGACGCCTGTCTGGCGCAGCAAGCTCATCGTCGCGGGCATCGCGCTGGGCTTCGTGGTGCTGGGCGCACGCGCGGCTTACGTGCAGGTGTTCGGCAACACCTTCTTCCAGCGTCAGGGCGAAGTGCGTTTTGTGCGCACCCTGGAGCTTCCCGCCAACCGCGGCCGCATTCTCGACCGCAACGGACTGCTGCTGGCATCGAGCGTGGTGGCGCCCAGCATCTGGGCGATTCCCGAAGACGTGGAGCGCAACGATCCCGAGACACGCGCCAAGCTCAAGCAGGTGGCCAAGCTGCTGGGCATGTCGCAAAAGGACTTCGACAAGAAGCTCGAAGACGAGGACAAGACCTTCGTCTGGATCAAGCGCCAGGTGGACGAACCCATCGCCAAGCAGATCGCCGCGCTCAACCTCAAGGGCATCTACCAGCGCCGCGAGTACAAGCGCGAGTACCCCGAAGGCGAAGCGGCCGCGCACGTGGTCGGCTTCACCAACGTCGAGGACAACGGGCAGGAAGGCATTGAACTGGCGTTCAACAAGGACCTGGCCGGCAAGGCCGGCTCGCGCCGCGTCATCAAGGACCGGCTCGGCCGCGTGGTCGAAGGCATTGGCGAGCAGGTGCCGCCCTTCGACGGCAAGGACATCCAGCTGAGCATCGACAGCAAGGTGCAGTTTTTTGCTTACCAGAAGCTGCGCGACGCCGTCACGGCCAACAAGGCCAAGGCCGGCAGCGTGGTGGTGCTCGACTCGGTCACCGGCGAGATTCTGGCGCTGGCCAACTACCCGAGCTATGTGCCCGACAAGCGCGCCAACCTCACCGGCGAGCAACTGCGCAACCGCGCGCTCACCGACGTGTTCGAGCCGGGCTCGACCATGAAGCCGATCACCGTGGGCATGGCGCTCGAAGCGGGTCGCATCACGCCGCAGACGATCATCGAAACCGGCCCCGGCCGCTACAGCCTTGGCGGCTTCACCATCAGCGACACCCACAACTACGGCTCGCTGACGGTGGAAGGCGTCATCCAGAAGTCGAGCAACATCGGCGCGCTCAAGATCGCGCAAAAAATGACACCGCACGAGATGTGGGACACCTATACCTCGCTGGGCTACGGCCAGAAGCCGCAGGTGCAGTTTCCCGGCGCGGTCACGGGCCGCCTGCGTCCGTGGAAGTCGTGGAAGCCCGTCGAGCAGGCCACCATGGCCTACGGCTACGGCCTGTCGGCGTCGCTGTTCCAGATGGCGCATTCGTACACCTCGTTTGCGCACAACGGCGACATCATCCCGGTGACCATTCTCAAGAGCCCGGAGCCGGCCGTCGGCGTCAAGGTCTTCTCGGCGAAGAACGCTCTGGCCGTGCGCAAGATGCTGCAAATGGCGGCGGGCCCCGGCGGCACCGGGCCGCTGGCGCAAACCATCGGCTATTCGGTCGGCGGCAAGTCCGGCACGGCCCACAAGCAGGTTGGAAAGGGCTATGCGAGTAACAAGTATCGCGCTTGGTTTACGGGCATGGCACCGATCGACAAACCGCGCATCATCGTGGCTGTGATGATCGACGAGCCCAGCGCCGGGCAGTATTTCGGCGGCTTGGTGGCGGCGCCTGTCTTCAGCGAAGTCGTCCAGCAGACGCTGCGCATGATGAACGTGCCGCCCGATCTCGCAGTGAAGCCGCTGGTGGTCACCAGTGGCGTGGACGAGAGCTTCTGATGACGATGGTCTTGCACACCCCCACCGAAGCCGCGCAGTGGTTGCGCGGACGGGTGCGCGGCGCACTGCACGCGGACAGCCGTGCGGTGTCCGCGGGTGACGGCTTCATCGCCTGGCCAGGCGCAGCCACCGACGGACGCCGCCATGTGGCGGCCGCGCTGGCGCAAGGTGCCGTGGCGTGCCTTGTCGAGCGCGAGGGCGTCGAGGCCTTCGGCTTCGAAGGCGATGCCATCGCCAGCTATGCGGGCCTGAAGGCTGCCACCGGGCCCATTGCGGCCGCTTTCCACGAACACCCCTCCGAGCGGCTCGACGTGCTGGCCGTCACCGGCACCAACGGCAAGACATCCACCGCGTGGTGGCTGGCCGAAGCGCTGTCGGGACTGGCGGGCACGGCAGGCGCGCCCGCTGCCGCGCGCGGCCCCTGCGCAGTGGTGGGCACGCTGGGCATCGGCGCGCCGCCCAACCTCACGTACACCGGCCTCACCACGCCCGATCCGGTGATGTTGCACCGCTACCTGCGCGATTTCGCCGACCGCGGATTCGGCGCGTGCGCCATCGAGGCGTCCTCCATCGGCATCGTCGAGCGGCGCCTGGACGGCACGCGCATTGCGGTGGCCGTGTTCACCAATTTCACGCAGGACCACCTCGACTACCACGGCAGCATGGACGCCTACTGGCAGGCCAAGGCGGAACTCTTCCGCTGGCCGGGCCTGCGCGCGGCGGTGGTCAACATCGACGACGTGCACGGCGCCAGCCTCGTGGGCAACCTGCGGGCGAACGGCGCCGCGGGCGCGCTCGACGTCTGGACGGTCTCTGCCGCCGGCGCGCGTGCCCGCCTGAGCGCACACGACGTGGGCTACGACGCGCAAGGCCTGCGCTTCACGGTGGTGGAGTCCGGCGTTGCGCCCGAGCATGTGGCCACGGTGCTGATCGGCCAGTACAACGTGGCCAACCTGCTGGGCGTACTGGGCGCGCTGCGCGCACTGGGCCTCACGCTGGCGCAAGCCGTCGCGGCCTGCGCCAACCTGAGCAGCGTGCCGGGCCGCATGGAGCGCGTGCCGGCCGAGCAAGGGCCGATGGTGGTGGTCGACTACGCCCACACGCCTGACGCACTCGACAAGGCGCTGGTGGGCCTGCGCCCGCTGGCGCAGCAGCGCGGCGGCAAGCTGTGGTGCCTGTTCGGCTGCGGTGGCGACCGCGACCCGATCAAGCGGCCCATGATGGCCGCCGTGGCCGAGATGCAGGCGGACCGCGTCGTCGTCACCAGCGACAACCCCCGCAGCGAAAAGCCCGGCGCCATCGTCAGCCAGATCCTGCTGGGTCTGGCCAGCCCCGAAGCGGCGCAGGTCGAACTCGACCGGGGCCGCGCCATCGCGGAAACCATCGCACAGGCGGCACCGGACGACGTCGTGTTGCTGGCAGGCCGGGGCCACGAAGCCTGGCAGGAAATCGCGGGCGAGCGCATCGCCTTTTCGGACCGCGCGCACGCGGCCGACGCGCTGACGCAAAGGACTTCGACATGATGACTCTCGAACAGGCCGTGGGCTGGATCCCGGGTGCGCGGCTGGTCGGCGACGGCAAGACGCGCATCGACCGTGTTCACACCGACACGCGCACGCTGGCCGCAGGTGACTTGTTCGTGGCGCTCAAGGGCGAGCGCTTCGATGCGAACGATTTCCTTCCTGATGCCAAAGCCAGTGGCGCCGCGGCGGCCATTGCCCACCGCGGACTGGAAGCGGCGAGCCTGCCGGGTTTCGAAGTGCCCGACACGCTGGCCGCGCTGGGCGCACTGGCCGCGGGCTGGCGCGCGCAGTTCGAGTTGCCCTTGATCGCCGTGACCGGCAGCAACGGCAAGACGACCGTCACGCAAATGATCGCGGCGATCCTGGCCGCCAGCAGTGGCGACCGGTCGCTGGCCACGGTCGGCAACTTCAACAACGAGATCGGCTTGCCGCTTACCGTGCTGCGCCTGCGCGCGCAGCATCAACTGGCCGTGGTCGAACTCGGCATGAACCATCCGGGCGAGATCGCGCGGCTGTCCGCCATTGCGCAGCCGACCATTGCGCTGGTCAACAACGCGCAGCGCGAGCACCAGGAATTCATGGAGACGGTGGAGGCCGTGGCGCGCGAGAACGCCGAGGTCTTCGCGGCCTTGCCCGAAGATGGCACGGCGGTGTTTCCCCACGGCGACGAGTTCACCGCGCTGTGGACCCGGCTCGCGCAACGCGGCGCGTCGCGCCGCTGCCTCACCTTCGGCGAGCAGCCCAACGCCGACATCGCACTGCTGGAGGCCGTGTGGCATGGCTGTGCGTGGGACGTCGAAGTGCAGACGCCGCTGGGCCTGATGGCTTGCCAGTTGCGCATTGCGGGGCGCCACAACGTCATCAACGCGTTGGCGGCCACGGCGTGTGCGCTCGCGGCAGGTGTTTCGCTCGAAAAGATCGCGCAGGGCCTGGCCGCGTTCCAGCCGGTGAAGGGCCGCTCCAGCGCCCGCGTGCTCACGCGCGCCGACGGACAGGCCATCACCGTGGTGGACGACACCTACAACGCCAATCCGGATTCGATGCGCGCCGCCATCGACGTGCTCGCCGGCCTGCCCGCACCGCACCTGCTGGTGATCGGCGACATGGGCGAGGTGGGCGACCAGGGTCCGCAGTTCCACGCGGAGATCGGCGCGTGGGCGGCCACGCGCGGCATCGAGACCGTCTACGCACTGGGCGCCGAATCGGCGCACGGTATCGACGCCTTCACCACCGAAGGCATGGGCGCCGGCGAAGGCCGGCATTTCAACGACATCGACGCGCTCAACGCGGCCGTGCTGGCAAAGCTGCCGCGGGCTTCGAGCGTGCTCGTCAAGGGATCGCGCTTCATGAAGATGGAGCGCGTCGTGCAGGCCATTGCCGCACAGATCCAGACCAACAACGAGGAGGCCGGTCATGCTGCATGAGCCGCGCAATACGACGTGCTGCTGAGCCTGGCTCAATGGCTGCAAACGCTCTCGCCCGAGTTCGGGTTTCTGCGCGTGTTCCAGTACCTGACCTTTCGTGCGCTGGGCGCCGCGTTGACGGCCTTGCTGGTCGGCTTGATCGCCGGCCCGTACGTGATCCGGCGACTGACGGCGCTCAAGATCGGCCAGCCCGTGCGCGGCTACGCCATGGAAACGCACCTGGTCAAGAGCGGCACGCCGACCATGGGTGGCGTGCTGGTGCTGTTCTCCATTGCGCTGGCCACCGTGATGTGGTTCGACCTGAGCAACCGCTTCGTGTGGATCGTGCTGTGGGTGACGCTGGGTTTCGGGGCCATCGGCTGGGTCGACGACTGGCGCAAGGTGGTCAAGAAAGACCCCGAAGGCATGCCTTCGCGTGAGAAGTACATCTGGCAATCCATCGTCGGCCTGCTGGCCGCTTTCTATTTGTTGTTCAGCATTTCGGAAAGCTCCAACTGGCGCGTGCTGGAACTGTTCTACACGTGGGTGCGCTCGGGCTTCGACCTGAACTTTCCGCCCAAGACCAACCTGCTGGTGCCTTTCTTCAAGGAGATCAGCTATCCACTCGGCGGCGTGGGCTTCGTCATCCTCACCTACCTGGTGATCGTGGGTGCGAGCAATGCGGTCAATCTCACGGACGGGCTCGATGGCCTGGCCATCATGCCGGTGGTGATGGTGGGCTCGGCGCTGGGCGTGTTCGCCTACGTGACGGGCAGCTCCGTGTATTCGCGCTACCTGCTGTTTCCGCACATTCCCGGCTCGGGCGAACTGCTGGTGTTCTGTTCGGCGATGGCCGGCGCGGGCCTGGCCTTCCTGTGGTTCAACACGCACCCGGCGCAGGTGTTCATGGGCGACGTCGGCGCGCTGGCGCTCGGCGGAGCACTGGGCACCATCGCCGTCATCGTGCGGCAGGAAATCGTCTTCTTCATCATGGGCGGCATCTTCGTGGTCGAGGCCATCTCGGTGATGACGCAGGTGATGTACTTCAAGTACACCAAGAAGCGTTTTGGCGAAGGGCGGCGCGTGCTCAAGATGGCGCCGCTGCACCACCACTTCGAAAAGAGCGGCTGGCGCGAGACGCAGGTCGTCGTGCGCTTCTGGATCATCACGATGCTGCTGTGCCTCGTGGGCCTGTCGACACTCAAGCTGAGATAGGCGCAGTGAAGCATCTGAACCAACTCCACGTGCTGATCCTGGGCCTCGGTGCGTCCGGCCTGGCGATGGCGCGCTGGTGCGCGCGCAACGGCGCCGTGGTGACCGTGGCCGATACGCGCGAAGCACCGCCGCAACTGGCGGTACTGAAGCAGGAACTGCCGGACGTGGCCTTCGTCGGCGGCGCCTTCAGCGCGGCGCTGGTCGACGGCACGCCCATCCGCGCCGTGTACTGCTCGCCGGGCCTGTCGCCGCAGACGGTGGCGCCGGTGGTGTCGAGCGCGCGTGCCGTCGGGCTGGCAGTGGGCGGTGAACTGGATCTGTTCGCGCAGGCGTTGGCGGATCTGCGGATTCCTCCGGAGATTGTTGAGGCGGTCGAGGAATCGACGGCCGAGGCGGCGATGCCCGATGCGGCGATGCCCGATGCGGCGAACGACGCGACGAATGAGCCGACGGGCGACATGACGACTGACGCGGCGGGTGACCCTGCGAATGACGCGACGGGTGACGCTGCGACCATTGCGGCGGGCGAGGCCACCGACGCCACAGCCCCGTCGACGTTGCAAGCGAGCGAACCGGCAGATGCCGAGCCCGCGACAGACGCCGCCGACGACGAAGAAGACGTCCCCGCGCCCGTGATCCCCGAAGCCCCGCCAGCGCGCGGCTACGAGCCCGCGGTGCTGGCCATCACCGGCACCAACGGCAAGACGACCGTCACCTCCCTGACCGGTCAACTCGTGGAGCGCGCTGGCAAGACCGTCGCGGTGGCAGGCAACATCGGCCCCACGCTGCTGGACACGCTGGCGGCGCGCATCGACGCGCAGCAACTGCCCGACGTCTGGGTGCTGGAACTCTCCAGCTTCCAGCTCGACGCGGTGCAGGGCTTCGAGCCCACGGCCGCGACCGTGCTCAACCTCACGCAAGACCATCTGGACTGGCATGGC
The DNA here is from genome assembly GCF_030317105.1 of Variovorax brevis. GTDB lineage: Bacteria > Pseudomonadota > Gammaproteobacteria > Burkholderiales > Burkholderiaceae_C > Variovorax > Variovorax brevis. The sequence continues at coordinate 251,447 of NZ_JASZYG010000006.1, read as the reverse complement.
GACATGGCAGCCTACGCGGCGGCCAAGGCGCGCATCTTCGGCAAGAAGGGCCTGATGGTGCTCAACCGCGACGACGCGGGCGTGATGGCCATGCTGCCGCCGCCCGTCCGCGTCAAGCTCCAGCGGCCGCAGGTGCGCACGCACCTCACCTTTGGCGCGGCGCTGCCGCTGCGGCCGGGGGACTTCGGCATCGAACGCGTCAACGGCATGAGCTGGCTCGTGCGTGCACACGAAGCCGACGAAACCATCAAGCGCAAGCGCGGCGCCGTGGTCGAAGAAGAAATCCACCTGCAGCGACTCATTCCTGCCGATGCGTTGCGCATCCGCGGCCAGCACAACGCGCTCAACGCATTGGCGGCGCTGGCACTCGCGTCGGCCGCGGGCTGCGCGCTCGCGCCGATGCTCTACGGACTGCGCGAATACCGCGGCGAGCCGCATCGCGTGGAGCCGGTGTCGATCATCGACGAGGTCGAATATTTCGACGACAGCAAAGGCACGAACGTCGGCGCGACCGCGGCCGCGCTGAACGGCCTGGGCGTGGATCGCAAACTGGTCGTCATCCTGGGTGGCGAAGGCAAGGGCCAGGACTTCTCGCCGCTGTCAGAACCGGTTCGCCAGCATGTACGCGCCGTGGTGCTGATCGGGCGCGATGCGCCGCTGATCGAGCAGGCGCTCGCATCCACCGGCGTGCCGCTGTTGCACGCGCCGTCGATGGCCGAAGCCGTCAACCTCGCCGCCGACAACGCGCAGCGCGGCGACGCCGTGCTGCTTTCGCCGGCGTGCGCGAGCTTCGACATGTTCAAGGACTACGCGCATCGCGCGGCAGTGTTCTGCGAATCGGTCGAAGCCTTGGCCGACCGTCCGCGCCCCGGCCATGGAGACGCCGCATGAACAGCGCTGCGCTCGCCGCCCAGGAGAACAGCAGCCATGCCCGCGCGTGGTTCGGGCGCCTGTTCGGCCGCGCGCGCAAGAGCATCGACGCCTTGCCGGTGCACCTGCCCGTGCATCTGGGCGGAGCCGGCGTCACACAGACCAAGGCCGCGCCCATGCGTGTGCTCGGCTTCGACCAGGCTTTGCTGTGGGTGGCGGTCGCACTGCTGGCCTGGGGCCTGGTGATGGTGTATTCGGCCTCGATCGCGATTCCTGACAACCCGCGCTTCGCCCGTCAGAACTACGGACAGGCGTACTTCCTCACGCGCCATATGGTCTCCCTGGTGGCAGCCTTTATCGCAGCCCTGCTGGCCTTCCAGGTGCCCATGCGCGCCTGGGAACGCGCCGCGCCGTGGCTCTTCGTCGCCTCGCTGCTCTTGCTGGTGGCCGTGCTGATTCCGCACGTGGGCCGCAGCGTGAACGGTGCGCGCCGGTGGATTCCGCTGGGCATCACGAACTTCCAGCCCTCCGAGTTGGCGAAGCTCGCCATGGTGCTCTACGCCGCCAGCTACATGGTGCGCAAGATGGAGATCAAGGAGCGCTTCTTCCGCGCGGTGCTGCCAATGGGCGTGGCGGTCGTGGTGGTCGGCATGCTGCTGCTGGCCGAGCCGGACATGGGCGCCTTCATGGTCATCGCGGTGATCGCGATGGGCATCCTCTTTCTGGGCGGCGTCAACGCGCGGATGTTCTTCGTGATCGCCACGCTGGTGGTGGTGGCCTTCGGGATGATCGTCGCGTCTTCGCCGTGGCGGCGCGAGCGGATCTTTGCCTACCTCGATCCGTGGAGCGAGCACAACGCGCTCGGCAAGGGCTACCAGTTGTCGCATTCGCTGATCGCGATCGGACGCGGCGAGATCTTCGGCGTGGGCCTCGGCGGCAGCGTCGAGAAGCTGCATTGGCTCCCCGAAGCGCACACCGACTTCCTGATGGCGGTGATCGGCGAGGAGTTCGGACTGGTGGGCGTGCTGACGGCCATCATCCTGTTCTTCTGGATGACGCGCCGCATCATGCACATCGGCCGCCAGGCCATTGCGCTCGACCGCGTGTTCTCTGGTCTCGTGGCCCAGGGCATCGGCTTGTGGATCGGCTTCCAGACCTTCATCAACATGGGCGTGAACCTGGGGGCCTTGCCCACCAAGGGGCTGACGCTGCCGCTGATGAGCTTTGGCGGCTCGGCCATCATCATGAATCTCATTGCGCTCGCGATCGTTCTGCGGATCGACTACGAGAACAGGGTGTTGATGCGGGGAGGGCGCGTGTGAAAACGGCCCTTGTCATGGCGGGCGGAACCGGGGGACACATCTTCCCGGGCCTCGCCGTTGCCGAAGCCCTGCGCGAACGCGGCTGGCGTGTGCACTGGCTGGGCGCGCCCACGGGCATGGAGCAGCAACTCGTGCCGCCGCGCGGCTTCGAATTCGAGGCGGTGCAGTTCGGCGGCGTGCGGGGCAAGGGCCTCACGACGCTGGTCTTCCTGCCGATGCGCCTGCTGCGCGCCTTCTGGCAGAGCATTGCCGTGGTTCGCCGCGTCAAGCCTGATGTGGTGGTTGGCCTTGGCGGCTACATCAGCTTTCCGGGCGGGATGATGAGCGTGCTGCTGGGCAAGCCGCTGGTGCTGCACGAGCAGAACTCGGTGGCCGGCCTGGCCAACAAGGTCATGGCCAGCGTGGCCGACCGCGTGTTCACGGCTTTCCCCAACGTGCTCAAGAACGCCAAGTGGGTCGGCAACCCGCTGCGCGCCGCCTTCCTTTCGCAGCCCGATCCGGCTGCGCGCTTTGCTGGCCGCACCGGCCCGCTCAAGCTGCTGGTGGTCGGCGGAAGCCTGGGCGCCAAGGCGCTCAACAGCATCGTGCCCCAGGCGCTGGCGCGCATCGCCCCCGGTGAGCGCCCCGTCGTGCTGCATCAAAGCGGCGCCAAACAGATCGACGAACTGCGCGCCAACTATGCGGCCGCGAACGTCGAAGCCGAACTCACGCCTTTCATCGAGGAGACCGCCGACGCCTATGCCGCGGCGGACCTCATCGTTGCGCGCGCCGGCGCCAGCACCGTGACCGAAATCGCGGCGGTGGGCGCGGCGGCGCTGTTCGTTCCCTTTCCGTCGGCTGTCGACGACCACCAGACCACCAACGCGCGATTTCTCGTCGACAACGGTGGCGGCTGGCTCGTTCAACAGTCCGAACTCACTCCTGAATTGCTTTCCGACTTGCTGCAAAAGACACACAGGGCCGCCCTGCTGGAGCGCGCCATCAAGGCCAAGAGCCTGCAAAAGACCGAAGCGGTTATCGAGGTCGTCCGTGCCTGCGAGGAGTTGGCCAAATGAAGCACGCGATTCGTCACATTCACTTCGTCGGTGTCGGCGGCTCGGGCATGAGCGGCATCGCCGAGGTGCTGCTCAACCTGGGCTACAAGATTTCGGGCTCCGACCTGGCCGACAGCGCGACGCTGCGCCGACTCGCGGGCCTGGGCATCACGACGCACGTCGGCCACGACGCCGCGCACATCGCCGGCGCGGACGCAGTGGTCACCTCCACCGCCGTGCAGGGCAGTAACCCCGAGGTGCTCGCGGCCCGCGAGAAACGCATCCCCATCGTGCCGCGTGCGCTGATGCTGACAGAGCTGATGCGGCTGAAACAGGGTATCGCCATCGCCGGCACGCATGGCAAGACAACCACCACCAGCCTCGCGGCGAGCGTGCTGGCGGCGGCGGGGCTCGACCCGACCTTCGTCATCGGCGGCCGGCTCAACAGCGCGGGCACCAATGCGCAACTGGGCAGCGGCGACTACATCGTGGTGGAGGCCGACGAATCGGACGCCTCGTTCCTGAACCTGCTGCCCGTCATGGCCGTGGTCACGAACATCGATGCCGACCACATGGAAACCTACGGGCACGACTTCGCGCGGCTCAAGCGGGCTTTCGTCGATTTCCTGCACCGCATGCCCTTCTATGGCGTGGCCATCCTGTGCACCGATGACGCAGCGGTGCGGGAGATCGTTCCGCACGTGTCCTGCCCGGTCACGAGCTACGGCTTCAACGAAGACGCGCAGGTTCGCGCCGTGGACGTGCGCCCCGTGGGCGGACAAATGCACTTCACCGTGCAGCGCCGCAACGGCGTCACGCTGCCGGACCTGCCCATCACCTTGAACCTGCCGGGCGAGCACAACGTGCGCAACGCGCTGTCGGTGATCGCGATGGCGGTCGAACTCAACATCGCGGACGAAGCCGTGCAGCGCGGACTTGCCGATTTCAAGGGCGTCGGCCGCCGCTTCCAGCGCTACGGCGACGTCGCCGTGCCACAGCGCAACGGCGAAAGCTTCACGGTGATCGACGACTACGGCCATCACCCGGTGGAGATGGCCGCCACCATCGCGGCGGCGCGCGGCGCCTTTCCGGGGCGACGCCTGGTGCTGGCCTTCCAGCCGCACCGCTACACCCGCACGCGCGACTGCTTCGAGGACTTCGTGAAGATCATCGGGCAAGCCGACGCCGTGCTGCTGGGCGAGGTCTACGCGGCGGGCGAAGCGCCCATCGTGGCCGCGGACGGCCGTTCGCTGGCGCGCGCCCTGCGCGTGGCAGGCAAGGTCGAGCCGGTGTTCGTCGATGACATCACCGAAATGCCCCAGGCCATCCTGGACAACGCCCGCGACGGCGATGTCGTGATCTGCATGGGCGCAGGTTCGATCGGTGCCGTACCCGCCAGGGTCGTCGAGTTGGGCGGGGTTGCACCCGCCGTTCATGTCAATGCAGGAAAAGGAGCGCCAGCGTGAGCGCCGTGGATATCAGTCGTTTTGGCAAGGTCGCCGTCTTGATGGGCGGAAGCTCGGCCGAGCGTGAAATTTCGATCATGTCGGGCACCGGCGTGCTGGGCGCCTTGCGCGCCAAGGGCGTGGATGCGCATTCCTTCGACCCGTCGCAGCGTGACCTGGTCGAGCTCAAGCGCGAGGGATTTGCGCGTTGCTTCATCGCCTTGCACGGTCGTCACGGCGAAGATGGCACGGTGCAGGGTGCGCTGGAATTGCTGGGCATTCCCTACACCGGCTCGGGCGTCATGGCTTCCAGCGTGGCCATGGACAAGGTCATGACCAAGCGCATCTGGGTGGCGGACGGACTGCCCACGCCGCGCTATGCGCGCCTGGCCTTCGACCAGCAAAGCATCGAGCAGGTGCGCGCGGTGCCGGACGTGCTCGGCCTGCCCCTCATCGTCAAGCCGCCGCGCGAAGGCTCATCCATCGGCGTCACCAAGGTGAACGGCTATTCGGAGATGAAGGACGCCGTCGCGCTCGCCGCGCAGTTCGACTCCGACGTGCTGTGCGAGGAGTTCATCGAAGGCGAGGAAGTCACCTGCGCCGTGCTGGGCTCCGGCCAGTATGCGCAAGCCCTGCCGGTGGTGCGCATCGCCGCACCCGAAGGCGCCTACGACTACCAGAACAAGTACTTCACAGACGACGTGAAGTACCACTGCCCGAGCGGCCTCGCGCCCGAACTCGAAAGCGAAATCCAGCACATCTCGCTGGCCGCCTACCGCACCCTCGGCTGCCGCGGCTGGGGCCGCGCCGACGTGATGATCCGCGCGAGCGATCGCAAGCCTTTCCTGCTCGAGATGAACACCTCGCCGGGCATGACCAGCCATTCGCTGGTGCCGATGTCGGCGCGCGCGGCGGGCATCAGCTATGAAGACCTGTGCGTGCGGGTGCTGGCCTCGGCGACGCTGGACTCCGCATCGCCGGCCGAAACCAGTGGAGGCGGCAACTGAAAATGGCCGACAGCATCCCCGTCCCGTTCGACGTCAGGCTCATGAACATCGTGGCAACGCTCCTGTTTGCGTTGTGCGGTCTCATGTTGCTGGCGGCGTGCGTGTGGTGGGGCTTGCGCCAACCCTTCTTCCCGTTGACCAGCATCAAGGTGGATGGGGAAGTCACGCACAACAGCGCCGTCACGCTGCGCGCCAACGTGGCACCGCAGTTGACGGGCAATTTCTTCACCGTCGACCTGGCGCGTGCCCGCGCCGCGTTCGAATCCGTGCCGTGGGTGCGCAAGGCCGTGGTACGCCGCGAGTTCCCGAACAAGCTGCGCGCCACGCTCACCGAGCAGGTGCCGGTCGCGCACTGGGGCGATGAGTCGGAATCGAAACTGATCAACGGCTTCGGCGAGGTGTTCGAAGCCAACGTGGCCGAGGTGGACGATGCCCTGCCGCGCCTGGACGGACCGGCCGAGCAGGCCGGCCAGGTGCTGGGCATGTACCGCGTGCTGGAGCCGCTGTTCAAGCCCTACGACCTCGCCATCGACGAGCTCACGCTGTCCTCGCGCGGAAGTTGGGAAGCGAAGCTCGACACCGGTGCGGTGGTTGAACTGGGCCGTGGCCAGGCGGAGGAGGTGGCTGCGCGCACGCAGCGCTTCCTCACGTCGGTGCGGCAAGTGGCCGGCCAGTACGGCCGAACACTGGATTCGGTCGAAGGCGCGGACCTTCGCCACAAGGATGCGTACGCACTGCGCTTGCGCGGTGTCACCACGGTCGTGGTCGACCCCAAGAAGACCGACCCCAAGAAGAAATAAGCGAATACCGAGGACCTCTCATTCATGCCCAAAGACTACAAAGATCTGGTTGTTGGCCTCGACATCGGCACCGCCAAGGTGATGGCGGTGGTGGCCGAAGTGCTGCCCAACGGCGAACTCAAGCTCGCGGGGCTGGGCATTGCCCCGAGCAATGGCTTGAAGCGTGGCGTCGTCGTGAACATCGACGCCACGGTGCAAAGCATCCAGCAGGCGCTCAAGGAGGCCGAGCTGATGGCCGACTGCAAGATCAGCCGCGTCTACACCGGCATCACCGGCAGCCACATCCGCGGCATCAACTCCAGCGGCATGGTCGCGGTGAAAGACAAAGAGGTCACGCCGGCGGACGTGGCCCGCGTGGTGGAGACGGCGCGCGCCATCAACATCTCCAGCGACCAGCGGCTGCTGCTGGTGGAGCCGCAGGAATTCGTGATCGACGGGCAGGACGTGAAGGAGCCCATCGGCATGAGCGGCATGCGGCTCGAAGCCAAGGTGCACATCGTGACCGGCGCCCAGAGCGCGGCCGAGAACATCATCAAGTGCGTGCGCCGCTGCGGCCTGGAAGTCGACCAGTTGATGCTCAACCCGCTGGCCTCGAGCCAGGCGGTGCTGACCGAAGACGAACGCGAACTGGGCGTGGTGCTGGTGGACATCGGTGCCGGCACCACCGACGTGGCCATCTTCACCAACGGTGCGATTCGCCACACGGCCGTGATCCCGATCGCGGGCGACCTCATCACCAGCGACATCGCGATGGCCTTGCGCACGCCGACGAAGGACGCGGAAGACATCAAGGTCGAGAACGGCTATGCCAAGCAACTGTTGGCAGATCCGGACACGCAGGTCGAAGTGCCGGGCCTGGGCGATCGCGGCCCGCGCATGCTGAGCAAGCAGGCGCTGGCGGGCGTGATCGAGCCGCGCGTCGAAGAAATCTTTTCGCTCGTGCAGCAGGTGGTGCGCGAGTCGGGTTACGAAGAAGTGCTCTCTTCCGGCGTGGTGCTCACCGGCGGCAGCGCGGTGATGCCGGGAATGATCGAGCTGGGCGAAGACATCTTCCTCAAGCCCGTTCGCCGCGGAATTCCGAAGTATTCCAGCGCCTTGTCCGACATGGTGGCCCAGCCCCGTGCGGCGACAGTCATGGGCCTGCTCGAAGAGGCGCGCTTTGCGCGCATGCGCGGCTACAAGGTGGCGCAAAAGAGCGGCTCCGTGAAGACCGCCTTCGGCCGCTTCAAGGACTTCATCGTGGGGAACTTCTGACGATGTTCCGCACCCACCACCGACTCTGGCTTGCGCGTGGCAGTCCCCCGCTGCATTTCAACGAACGATGGCGGCGCACGGGTCCGCCTTAGTGGTCAACCGGGTTCGGTTCGGAAGTAGTAGTAGAGCAACAAAAAGCAATTGATTCACAGCAATAACGGCAACTGCAAATTCAAGGAGTTACAGATGAGCATCGAAATGATCGAAGTCGAAGAATTCAATCAAGGCACGCAGATCAAGGTGATCGGTGTCGGTGGCGGTGGCGGCAACGCTGTGGCCCACATGATCGAACGCGGGGTGCAGGGCGTTCAGTTCGTGTGTGCCAACACGGACGCGCAAGCCTTGACGCGCAGCAATGCGCACAAGGTGATCCAGCTGGGCACCAGTGGCCTGGGCGCCGGCAGCAAGCCGGAGAAGGGCCGCGATGCCGCCGAAGCCGCCGTCGATGAAATCCGCGCGTCCATCAACGGCGCGCACATGCTGTTCATCACGGCCGGCATGGGCGGTGGCACGGGCACCGGTGCGGCACCGGTGATCGCGCGCGTGGCCAAGGAAATGGGCATCCTCACGGTGGGCGTGGTGACCAAGCCTTTCGACTGGGAAGGCGGCCGTCGCATGACCAACGCGGACCAGGGCCTGGCCGAACTGGAAGCGAATGTCGATTCGCTGATCGTGGTGCTCAATGAAAAGCTGCTCGACGTGCTGGGTGAAGACGTCACGCAGGATGAAGCGTTCGCGCACGCCAACGACGTGCTGAAGAATGCCGTCGGCGGCATCTCGGAAATCATCAACGAGTACGGCGGCGTGAACGTCGACTTCGAAGACGTGCGCACCGTCATGGGCGAGCCAGGCAAGGCGATGATGGGCACGGCTGCGGCCAACGGCCCGGACCGCGCGCGCATTGCGGCTGAGCAGGCCGTGGCCTGCCCGCTGCTGGAAGGCATCGACCTGTCGGGCGCCAAGGGCGTGCTGGTGCTGGTGACGGCATCGAAGGGCTCGCTGAAGCTGAGCGAATCGAAGCTGGCGATGAACACCATTCGCGCTTATGCGTCGCCGGATGCACACGTCATCTATGGCGCGGCTTACGACGAAACGCTGGGCGATGAAATGCGCGTGACCGTGGTGGCCACCGGGCTGTCGCGCCAAAGCGCGAACCGTGCGCCGCAGCTGGAAGTGATCCGCAAGACGGGCACGGACAACGTGGGGTACGTGATGCCGGCTTTGGGCGCGGCTTCGGGGGCGGCGGCGAACAGCGGCCAGCCGAACTACGACGGCATGTCGGTGCCTAGCGTTTGGCGCACGAATCGGACCATGGCTGCGGCCAAGGTGGATGCGTTGTCGTCCGGCGGCATGGACGATTTCGAGATCCCCGCGTTCCTCCGCCGCCAAGCTGACTAATGATTGATGGCGCGCAAAGCTACTGCGCGCCCCGATCTCGCACCTGTGCTGCTCGCCGTACAAGAGTACGGCTGCGCTGCTCGGTGCGACCTCGGGGCGCTCGCTACGCTTTTCGCACCATCAATCGGCTGGGGGGTGTGAAAGGGGGGCTATGGGGGTCATAGCGAGGGAAAGGGTGCGCTGGATGGCGCGGGCTCCTAAAATCGGGACCGTGCTGAAACAGAGAACCCTCAAATCCATCAGCCGCGCCGTGGGCGTGGGGCTTCACAGCGGGCAGCGCGTGGAGCTGACCTTGCGTCCGGCGCCGCCGGATACGGGCATCATCTTTCGTCGCGTGGATCTGCCGGAGCCGGTGGAGATTCCGATGGAAGCGGAGTTTGTGACCGATACGCGGCTGGCCTCGACGATTTCGCGGGGTGGGGCGAAGGTGCAGACGGTCGAGCACATCATGTCGGCATGTGCCGGCTTGGGGATCGACAACCTTCTGATCGACATCACGGCGGACGAGGTGCCGATTCTTGACGGGTCGGCGTCGTCATTCGTGTTTCTGCTCCAGAGCGCGGGCATCGTGCTGCAGAAGGCGCCACGCCGGTTCATCAAGGTGCTCAAGCCCGTCGAGGTGCGTGAGGGCGAGGGCGCGAATGAAAAATGGGCGCGGCTGGAGCCCTTTCACGGCTACAAGCTCACGTTCCAGATCGAGTTCGATCACCGCGTCGTGAATTCGACGGGGCAGCGCGTGGAGTTCGATCTGGGCAGCGGTTCGTACAGCCGCGACATTGCGCGTGCGCGCACCTTCGGCTTCACGAAGGAAGTCGAATACATGCGTTCCAAAGGGCTGGCGCTGGGCGGTGGTCTGGACAACGCCATCGTGATGGACGACACCAAGGTCCTCAATGCCGGCGGGCTTCGCTATGACGACGAGTTCGTCAAGCACAAGATCCTGGACGCCATGGGCGACCTCTACATCATCGGCAAGCCGATGCTTGCGGCGTACACGGCCTTCCGGTCGGGGCACGCGTTGAACAACCTGCTGTTGCGCGAACTGCTGGCGCATTCAGACGCCTACGAGATCGTGACTTTCGAAGACGAGGCGGATGCGCCGCGCGGCTTCGCTGAAGTGGCACAGGCCTGGTAGGGCCGATCACCCGCACATGCTCCTTTTTCGCTGGGCCATCCTGCTGCTGTTGCTGGTGGCGGGCGTGTCCTTTGTTTTTTATGTGGGCACGGGGCAGGTCAGGTACCGGCGATTTGGGTGGGTTGTGCTCAAGTGGACGTTGCTGGCGGCGCTTGGGTTCTTTGCAGTTTTGATCGCCGAACGCGTCGCCTGACGTGTGGTTTTGCTCCTTCCCCTTTCGGGGGAAGGTTGGGATGGGGGCACGGCAGCGGTTCAATCGCTCCAGCACTTTCCACCCCCCAGCGCCCCCACCCCGGCCCTCCCCCGGGAGGGGAGGGAGAAAATCCGGTCAGCGGGTGCGGCCTTGGCGGTAACCCCCCACCTGATCCACGCGTCACCGCCGCCCCCAAGCGCGCCATCGACTTGCCCACATGCGCATGCGTGATCGCAATGCCCAGCGCATCGGCCGCCGAGCGGGTCGCCTGAGTCTTGGTCTTGCTCCTTCCCCCGCCGGGGGAAGGTTGAGATGGGGGCATGCAGCGTTTCAATCGCCCCAATAGTTCCACCGCCCAGCGCCCCCACCCCGGCCCTCCCCCGGGAGGGGAGGGAGAAAATCCGGTCAGCGGGTGCGGCCTTGGCGGTAACCCCCACCTGATCCACGCGTCACCGCCGCCCCCAAGCGCGCCATCGACTTGCCCACATGCGCATGCGTGATCGCGATGCCCAACGCGTCGGCCGCATCCGCGCCGGGCGGTTTGGGCAGATTCAACAAGCGCTTCACCATCTCCTGCACTTGCGCCTTCGCTGCGTTGCCGTGCCCCGCCACGGCCTGCTTCATCTGCAGAGCGGTGTATTCGGCCACGCTCAGCTTGTTCATCACCAACGCCGTCAGGCACGCACCGCGCGCTTGCCCGAGCATCAGCGTGGACTGCGGATTGACGTTCACAAAAACGATCTCGACCGCCGCCGCGTCGGGCCGGTAGCGCTCGGAAATCTCACCGATGCCGTCAAACAGCACCTTCAGCCGCAACGCGAGTTCGCCGCCCACCATGTGCCTGGTGCTGATGGTGCCGCTGGCCACGTAGTTCAACGCATGGCCATCGGCATCGATCACGCCGAAGCCGGTGGTTTGCAGGCCGGGGTCGATGCCGAGAATTCTCATGAATGCCTCAAACCCCGAAGTACCAGCGAACCGAATGAAAGAAGATCGGCGCCGCGAAGCACAGCGCGTCGACGCGGTCGAGCAAGCCGTTGGCACCGGTCACGCCCACGCCGCGCCGTCCCCAGTTCGGAATTCCGCGGTCGCGCTTGAGCGCCTTCATCACCAGATGGCCCATCGAGCCCGACACGCAGGCGATCAGTGACATCGCCATGGCCTGGCCAAACTTGAATGGCGTGATGAACGAGATCAGCGCGCCCACCACGCAGGCCACCGCCAGGCCAATGCCCCAAGTCGTCCAGTTGAAGCTGCGGCTCACGTTGGGCGCGAAAGGCTTGCGGTCCATCCGCCGGGCCAGCAGGTGCTGCACGATCATGCAGGTCTGCACCACACCCACCAGGTAGAAGACCAGGAACGCGCTCTTGCCTTCGTAGCCCGGAAACTCCAGCAGCAACAGGGCCGGCACGTGGCTCAGGCCGTACACGCAGACCATGATGCCCCACTGCAGTTTCGCGTTGCGCTCCAGGAAGTGGCTCGGGTCGTCCGCCAGCGCGCTCACCACGGGAATCGCGAGGAACACGTACACGGGGATGAACACCGTGAAGAGATTGAACTTCGCCGTCGCCACCAGCCAGAACTGGATCGGCAGGATCACGAAGAAAGCCAGCAGCAGGCTGCGGTGATCACCGCGCCGCGTGGGCGAAAGGGTGATGAACTCGCGCAAGGCAAAGAAGGACAGCAGCGCGAACAGGATCGTCGCGACGGTCGGCCCCAGCGCCCAGCCGACCCAGAACACGATCACCATGAACCAGGTGGTGCGCGACAGGGCGCGCGAATGGTCGAGCTCCAGTTGCCATGCTTCGTCATGGATGGGATTGCGGCGTTCCCGCAGGGAAAGCAGCAGGGTGCTCAAGCTCACGAGCGCGAGCAAGCCGAAGACGATGAGAAAGAGGGCGCCGACCTGCTGTGTCGGCGTGAGGCTGCGCAAGTACTGGTTCATGGTGTGCGCCTACACGTCCCGCAGCGCGATGACTGCCTCGCGTGCGCGATCGAGGAAAGGCCGCCGCTCTTCGCCTTCTTCCAGCTGGATGGGCGCGCCGAAAGTCACGGAACACAGGATGGGCACGGGCACCACTTCTCCCTTGGGCATGACGCGCTGCACGTTGTCGATCCAGGCCGGCACGAGCACGACCTCGGGGAACATCTGCGCCAGCGTGAACAGGCCCGACTTGAACTTCTGCGGCTCGCCCGTGTGGCCACGCGTGCCTTCGGGAAAGATGATGATCGAGTCGCCGCTCTGCAGCGCGTCGATCAAGGGCTGCAAGGGCAACAGCGCCTCGGCGGTGCCGGGTGTGGCGATGGGCTCGATGCTTTCAGCGGGCGCCGACAGCGGCAGTTCAGCCTGGAAGACACCGGAAGAGGATTCGGCCGGCGCGAAGGCGGGCGAGCCGGAAACCGCCGTTCCGTTCGCCACCGACTCCGTCATCGCAGCCTCCGGCGCGAAGGCCTCGGCATCGAAACGCGGGTCGATACGCTCCTTCGGCGCGGCGTGCACCGGCGGCGGCGTGTCGAGATCCTTGGGCACCGGCGCACTGCCACCGCGTTCCACATAGATCGCGTTGAAGACTTCGGTCGTGATCCAGCGCTTGACGGGCGTGTTGGCCCAATAGTCGCGCGCTGCAATCGGCCGCGTGATGCTGCGCAGCTCTTCAGGCAAGGCCGCCCAGATCATCACGAGATCGAGATGGCTCTGGTGATTGGCGAAGTAGATGCGACGTTCGGCCTTGGGCGGGCAGCCCCACCACCTCGCTTGTGCGCCGGTCAGCAATCGCACGAGGGCCAACAATATCCAACCGACAATCTTCGCAAGCATGGCCGCGATGATACGGGCCAAGGCCCACGCGTCGATCAGGGTAAGTCAGCCGATGGCATTCGCGCCACGATGGTGGCGGTGCGGCTCGCGAGATAAGCCGAACCCGGTCGGCCTTCGAAGAACTTGGGACTCGGCAGCATGACGGCAAGGCGCGCCGCCTCGCCTGCATTGAGGCGCGACGCCGGCTTCCTGAAGTAGCGCTGGGCCGCGGCTTCGGCACCGAACACACCTTCGCCCCATTCGACGTTGTTGAGGTAGATCTCCAGGATGCGCCGCTTGCTCAGCAGCAGTTCGAGCGTGGTGGCCAACACCAGCTCCTGCCCCTTGCGCACCATGGTGCGTTCACCCGACAGCAGCAGGTTCTTCGCGAGTTGCTGCGTGATGGTCGAGCCGCCGCGCAGCTTGGGCGCACGCACGGGCTTGCCGGTGCGCGCGGCTTGCGCAGCGCGCCGTGCGGCAAGTTCTTCGGCCTTGGCATTGCGTTCACGGGCCTTTTCGATGGCCTCCCATTCCACGCCCTGGTGATACAGGAACTCACCATCCTCGCTGGCGATCACGGCACGCTTGAGCGAGTCCGAGATCTGGTCGTAGGGCACCCATCGTTGCGCCCACGCCTTGTCGCCGTTGGCGCGGCCGTTCGTCGCAATCTGCCAGGCTTCCGAGCGCTGGAACGCGGTCGACTCCGGGTCGATGGCCGCCATGACCGCGATGCGCGCCACGAAGAAGACTTCGAGCGCGATCGCTGCCAGCAACAGGCACAGCACCCAACGAAAAATGGCCCGCATCCGATGGAGAGTTCGTCGATCAGCCCACGATTGCGCGCAACTCGGCCAGCACCTGGGCGGACGGCGGGCGCACGCCGCGCCAGATGAAGAAGGCCTCGGCCGCCTGTTCGATGAGCATGCCCAGTCCGTCGCGCGGCGTGGCGCCATGCCCGCGCGCCCAGGCAAGGAACCCGGCCGCAGCCGGGCCGTACATCATGTCGATGGCCAATGCACCCGGCTTGAGCACGCTGGCCGCCACAGGCACCTCGCCGCCCGACAGGCTGGATGCCGACGCGTTGATGACCACGTCGAAGCTGCCCTGCACGGTCTGCAGCGACTGCGCTTCCAGGTCCGCGTGATGCGGCAGCGCCACCGCCGCGTGTCGCTGCACCAACGAGATGGCCTTGGACAGTGTGCGATTGGCCACCACCACGCGGTGGGCGCCCGATTCCAGCAGCGGTCCGAGCACGCCGGCCGACGCGCCGCCGGCGCCGATCAACAGCACGTCGCGCCCGTTCAGCGAAACGCCTGCATGTTGCGTGATGTCATTGACCAGCCCCACGCCATCGGTGTTGTCGCCGTGGATGCCATCGTCGCGGAAGGACAGGCAATTCACCGCCTGCGCCAGCGCGGCGCGCGGGCTCAGGTGCTGGGCGGCTTCGGCGGCTTCAAACTTGAAGGGAACGGTGATGTTGCAGCCCCGCGCGCTGCCCGCCGTCTCGCCGCGAAAGGCCTCGATAGCTTCGCGGAAGCCATCGAGCGGCACCAGGCGGCGGCCGTATTCGAGGCGCTGGCCTGTCAGCTCGGCAAAGCGGGCATGGATCCAGGGCGAGCGGCTGTGCTCCACAGGATGGCCCATCACGCAATAGAGGTCCATGGCCCCGTCTCCCTGTGTTCTGTTGTTTATCGCGCCGAAAGCTGCTGTGCCTCGAGCGTTTCGTCACGCGTGAACTTGAAGCGCGAGGGCAGCACGATCTGGTCGGTTTGCCGCCGCATCGCATCCGTGAATTTGCCGAAGTTGCCGATGCTGCGCACGATGGCTTGCGCACGCCGGTCCAGCAGCGTGTTGCCCGAAGATTCCACCACTTCGGTGCCCAGGACGCTGCCGTCAAAATTGACCGTCACCAGCATGGTGAGTTCGCCGTACATCTTCTTGCCCGCCGCTTCCGGGAAGTGTTCGGTGCCGCGCGCCTCGATGCGCCGGCGCAGCGAGTCGACGTACACCGCATAGGCCGCTTCACGCGTGGCGGGGCTCACGTAGCGCTTCTTGGGACGCGCGTTTTCTTCGTTCACGCGGCGCTCGATCTCGGCCAGCAGTTCGACGAGCTGCTTGCGCTTTTCTTCCTGCGCCGACTGCTCGGCCGGGTTGCCCGGATTGCGCGGGTCCGGTGGGGGGAGGGCGGCGAGCTGCTTCTTGATCTGCGCCAGCATCATCATCTGCTGCGCCTGCATGGATTCGATCTGGCGCTGCGCGTCGTCGATCGAATCGCCAACGGCGGTGAATGCCGAGGGCGGCAGCGGGCTGGTGGCCCGGCCGCGCTCCAGGTCGCCGCCGCCGGCGAGCGAGGCCTGCGCAATCGCCTTGGCCTTGTCGGGCTTCTCGTTGGTCTTGGCGTTGACCAGGATGACTTCCAGCGCCGTGTCCTCGAACACGCGGTTGAAGGCTTGCGGATCGGCAAAGCGAACCGCGAGCAGGGCCGCATGCGCCAGGATCGAGACGCCCAGCGCAATCTGCAATGTGCTGAAGTCGCGCAGGTTCATGCGGGTGCGTTCTCGGGGGTGGCTTCGTTGCCTTCACCATCCGCCAGGTCCACGGCGATGGCGATGGGGCCGGCGACTTCTTCCTCTTCGCCGCTGTCGTCTTCGGCGGCAGCTTCGGCCGGGGTGGCGTCGAGGCGCTCGATCACGGTGCCGTGGACGTCCAGCGAAATCTCATCGATCTCGCCGAGCCGCACGCGCACGTGCGCGCCACGCGCCAGGCCCTGCGTGCCGGTGACGGCGAACACCAGCGGCAACGAGTCGGCGCGCGCCAAGGCGCCATTGGGCAAGTCTTTCATCAGGGTCGCGTCCAGCTCGGTGATGCCTTCCTGCGCCAGGTACTTCAGCGTCCAGAAGCGCTCCATCGCGCCCTGGTAGCCGTTGTACGTGCTGTAGGCCGCGTCGAAACCGGAGAGGATCGAGAACAGGTCCGCGTCCTTGGGCTTGAAGGGTGCGGCGAGCGCGGCCGTCTTGCCGTGGCGCGCGGCCGCGATGATCTGCCACTGGTTCACCAGGTCGGTGTAGCGGCGCAGCGGCGAGGTGCTCCAGGCGTAGCTCTTCACGCCCAGGCCCGCGTGCGGCAGGGCCTTGGTGCCCATGCGCACCTTGATGCCGGGCGCCAGGCTGGCCTGGCTGCGGTACAGGCCGGGCACGCCCAGCTCGCCGAGCCAGCCGCCCCAGGTGCTGTTGGCCAGGATCATGGCTTCAGACACGATCAGGTCCAGCGGCGCGCCGCGTTGGCGCGTGCCGATCTGCACCTGCTCGCTGCCATCGGGCTCGCCGTCGTTGCCGACGAGGCGGAAGGTGTAGTCGGGCCGGTTGAAGCTCTCGGGCTTGCCGCGCACCACTTCGCGCTGCGCCTTGAGGTGCTTGGCCAGCCGGTACAGGAAGGACAGCGGCTCACGCAGGCTGGCGGCCGGCTCCGGCACGCCGTCGACGGCGTGGGACGCGTCTTCCAACCACGGCTGCGTGACGTGGGCGTCAAGCTTGTCGTGCCGCAGGTTGGCGCTGATCGGCACGCGCTCCAAGCGCGTTTCGGTGCCTTGCAGCGCCAGCGTGGCTTCGTCGAATCGCGCATAGAGCGACACGGCGGGGCAATCGCGCCCTTCTTCGAGCGTGTACGCCGCCACGACATCGTCGGGCAGCATCGTGATCTTGTGGCCCGGCATGTAGACGGTCGACATGCGCGAACGTGCCACCTGGTCGATGGCGCTGCCCGGCGTCAGCGCCAGGCCGGGCGCCGCGATGTGCACGCCGACCGTGATCGTGCCGGTGCCCAGGCCCTGCACCGAGAGCGCGTCGTCGATTTCGGTGGTGTGCGAATCGTCGATCGAGAAGGCCTGCACCGTGGCGAGCGGCAATGCGTCGTTGATGGCTGGTGCCGCCAGTTGCGGAAAGCCGGTGCCCTTGGGGAAGTTCTCGAACAGGAAGCGGCGCCAGTGGAACTGGTAGGCCGAGTCGATGGCGCCCGCGCGTTCCAGCAGTTCCAGCGGCGGACGGTGCGATGCGCGCGACGCCTCGACCACGGCCTTGTATTCGGCGGCGTTCTTGTCCGGCTTGAACAGGATCTTGTAGAGCTGTTCACGCACCGGCGCGGGGCAGGTGCCCTCGCTCAGCTGCGCGGCCCATTCGGCAATCTGCGCCTGGACGAGCTTCTTCTTTTCGATGGCGGCCAGCGCCTGCTGCAGGATTTCCTCGGGCGCCTTCTTGAAGCGGCCCTTGCCGGCGCGACGGAAATAGTGCGGCGCCTCGAACAGGGCGAGCAGGGCGGCGGCCTGCTGCGCCAGCGTCGGCTTGGCGCTGAAATAGTCGGAGGCGAGATCGCCGAATCCGAACTCCCCTTCGGGCGCGAACTCCCAGGCGAGGTCGAGGTCCATGGCGGCGGCCAGCGTTCGCGCCTCGGCAAGCAACTCGGCAGGCGAGGGTTTTTCGAAACGCAGCACGATGTTGGCTGCCTTGACCTTGACCCTTTTGCCGGTCTCAAGCTCCACCTGCGCGGAGGCTTCCGCCTCCGACAGCACGCGGCCACCCAGGTACTTGCCGGCTTCTTCGAACAATACAAACATTCCGCGATTGTCACATGCGGCCCGGCCAGTTTCCGGCGCCAGACGGCGGTCCGTTTTGGCCTCAGGCGAGGTCCAGAAACTCGATGACTTGCGCCAGATGGGCCGTTTCAAAATCCGACAGGGCGTGATCGCCGGCGGGCAGCAGGTCGATCCGGCTGCCGGGGTAGCGGGCCGTCATTTCGCGCCAATCCAGCACTTCGTCGCCTTTGGCGATGATGGCCAGGCAGCGCTCGGGCCGGGCCAGGGTGTCGATTTCGAGAGCGCGCAGTTCTTCGATGTACTCCGCCTTGAAATAGAAGTGCTCCGAGGGGTCGTGCCACTGCGTCTGGTCGCCGATGTAGCGCGCCAGGTCGCGTGCCGGGTACACGGCGGGGTTCAGGAGCACGGCGCGGCACTGCGTTTGCGCGGCGACATGGGTTGCGTAGAAACCGCCGAGCGACGAGCCGACCACCGCCATCGACTCGCGCGGCCAGTCCGCGATGCCGTTTTCGATGAGGGCCATCGCCTCCTGCGGCGAGGGCGGAAGCTGCGGACACCACCAGTGCACCGCAGGATGCTGCTGCGCGATCCGCGCCGCCATGACCCTGGCCTTCACGGAGTGAGGCGACGAGCGGAATCCGTGGAGGTAGAGCAGGTGGGTGGTCGGCATGGACGCGATGCTATCGCGCGTTGGCGTCGCGCCATGGTGGCTTGAACGGAACGTCGATCCCGGTCTGGCAAGCAATGTGTGAACTTTGGTGTGAAGTCGGCCGCGAAACATCTGCATCGCAACGCATGAATTCGCCCCATGTCTCCAAGGCATGCCAGCAGGGCGCCGATAATTCCGGCCCATGTCAGCCGTGTTCAACCAGCCTTCTTTCGCGCGTCGAATTGCGCCCATTTTCCAGGGCTATGACGGCTTTCTGGCCTTTGCCGTTTTCCTGCTCGCCTGCGCCGGCATGGTGACGATGTATTCCTCGGGCTACGACCACGGAACCCGCTTTGCCGACCACGGCCGCAACATGCTGATCGCGGGCTTTCTCATGTTCGTGGTCGCGCAGGTGCCGCCGCAGCGCATCATGGCCTTTGCGGTGCCGCTGTACACCGTGGGTGTGGCCTTGCTCATTGCAGTGGCGATGTTCGGCCTGACCAAGAAGGGGGCCAAACGCTGGATCAACGTGGGCGTGGTCATCCAGCCCAGCGAAATCCTCAAGATCGCCATGCCGCTCATGCTCGCGTGGTGGTTCCAGCGGCGCGAGGGCGCATTGCGGCCGCTCGACTTCATTGTGGCAACGCTGCTGCTGGCGGTGCCGGTGGGCCTCATCATGAAGCAGCCCGACCTGGGCACCTCGCTGCTGGTGCTGGCGGCGGGCATGTCGGTAATCTTCTTTGCCGGCTTGCCGTGGAAGCTGATCGTGCCGCCCTTCGTGCTCGGCATCATCGCCGTGGCATTGATCGTGGGCTATGAATCCACGCTGTGCGCGGACGGCTTCGACTGGCGCATCCTGCACGACTACCAGAAGCAGCGCGTGTGCACGCTGCTCGATCCGGGCAAGGACCCGCTGGGCAAGGGCTTTCACATCATCCAGGGGATGATCGCCATCGGTTCGGGCGGCGTGGGCGGCAAGGGCTTCATGCAGGGCACGCAGACGCACCTGGAGTTCATTCCCGAGCGCACCACCGACTTCATCTTTGCGGCCTATTCCGAGGAATTTGGTCTGGCGGGCAACCTGTTCCTCATCACCTCGTTCATTTTCCTGATCATTCGCGGCCTGTTCATCGCCATCGACGCGCCGACGCTGTTCTCGCGCCTGCTCGGCGGCGCGGTCACGATGATCTTTTTTACCTACGCCTTCGTGAACATGGGCATGGTGAGCGGCATCCTGCCCGTGGTGGGCGTGCCGCTGCCTTTCATCAGCTATGGCGGCACCGCCATGGTGACGCTGGGGCTGGGGCTGGGCATCCTGATGTCGATCTCGCGCGCGAAGAAAATGGCGGCGAAAAGCCCCGATCACTTGAGTTAGGCGCGAATTGGACGCGGTCCCTACAATGGACCGATGATCTCTCGCGAACCCACCATCGAGCGCCTGGCCACGGCGCAGCAACTCCTGCTCACGCCCTTCGGACTCGACGAGTCGCACCTGTCCAAGGCGCTCGCGGAAATCACCGCGCACAAGGTCGACGATGCCGACCTTTACTTCCAGTACACGCGCAGCGAAGGCTGGAGCCTGGAAGAGGGCATCGTCAAGACGGGCAGCTTCAGCATCGACCAAGGCGTGGGTGTCCGCGCGGTGAGCGGCGAAAAGACGGCCTTTGCCTATTCCGACGACATCTCGGAAGCCTCCTTGCTGGACGCGGCGCGCACCGTTCGCTCCATTTCGTCGGCGGGCCGCAATGGCAAGGCCAAGATGGCAACGCGCAAGATCGCGTCGAGCCGCTCGCTTTACGGTGGCATCGACCCCATTTCGACGCTGGACAGCACTGCCAAGGTCAAGCTGCTCGAAAAAGTCGAAAAGCTCGCCCGCTCGCGCGACCCGCGCGTGGCGCAGGTCATGGCCGGCCTGGCCAGCGAATACGACGTGGTGCTCGTGGCCCGCGCCGACGGCACGCTGGCCGCCGATGTGCGGCCGCTGGTGCGCTTGTCGGTCACGGTGATCGCCGAGCAGAACGGCCGCCGCGAAGTGGGATCGGGCGGTGGCGGTGGGCGCTTCGGCCTCGCTTACTTCGACGACGAGCACATCGCGAGCTATGTCGACCAAGCCGTGAATGCTGCATTGGTCAATCTCGAATCGCGTCCCGCCCCTGCCGGCGAAATGACGGTCGTGCTCGGCCCGGGCTGGCCCGGCATCCTGCTGCACGAAGCGGTGGGCCACGGCTTGGAAGGCGATTTCAACCGCAAGGGATCGAGTGCGTTTTCCGGCCGCATCGGCCAGCGCGTGGCGGCCAAGGGCGTCACGGTGCTCGACGATGGCACGATCGCCGACCGCCGCGGCTCGCTCAACGTCGACGACGAAGGCCACGCCAGCCAGCGCAACGTGCTCATCGAGGACGGCATTCTCAAGGGCTACATCCAGGATTCGCTCAACGCGCGCCTGATGAAGGTCAAGCCAACCGGCAACGGCCGCCGCGAAAGCTATGCCCACGTGCCGATGCCGCGCATGACCAACACTTACATGCTCGGCGGCGACAAGGACCCCAAGGAAATAGTTGCCAGCATCAAGAAGGGCCTGTACGCCACCAACTTCGGCGGCGGTCAGGTCGACATCACCAGCGGCAAGTTCGTGTTCTCTGCGAGCGAGGCCTACTGGGTGGAAAACGGCAAGATCCAGTACCCGGTCAAGGGCGCGACCATCGTGGGCAACGGTCCCGATGCGTTGAAGCGCGTGACCATGATCGGCGATGACATGGCGCTCGACAGCGGTGTCGGCACCTGCGGAAAGGAAGGCCAGAGCGTTCCCGTGGGTGTGGGCCAGCCGACGCTGCGCATCGACGGCCTGACCGTCGGCGGCACGGCTTGAGCGCCTTGCGCGCGGTCGGGGCGGGCACGGCAGATTGCCGTGGTTTGCCGTCGGGCGTTACAAGCATTTGCGATCTCAAGCCGAAGCCCGTGCTACATTCGCGGCTCATGTCAGCCCTTCGTGCCTTTTTCTTTTCGTACTTTTGGTTCCCGGTATCCGGCGGACGAGAGGCGCGCGCGTAAAGCAAGCAGACAAAAGAACCTCCCAAAACCGCCGGTGCCAAAAGCCCCGGCGGTTTTTTTTTGCCCCATTCATTTCAAGCAAGACGACACCGAAGAAGGAACGATCCGATGAGCCACAACACCGCCTCCGCCAGCGACGCCTGGTATGCGCAAGTCGAAAAGACCAGCAAGACCGACGACGAACGCATCAAGGACATCAACGTGCTGCCCCCTCCGGAACATCTGATCCGCTTCTTCCCGATCCGCGGGACGCCGGTGGAGTCGCTCATCACCCACACGCGCAAATCGATCCACAAGATCATGACGGGCAAGGACGATCGCCTGCTCGTGGTCATGGGCCCGTGCTCGATCCACGACCCGGCTGCGGCGCTGGACTACGCCCGCCGCCTGAAGGTCGAGCGCGACAAGTACGCCGACACGCTGGAAATCGTGATGCGCGTCTATTTCGAGAAGCCGCGCACGACGGTGGGCTGGAAGGGCCTCATCAACGACCCGTACCTCGACGAGAGCTATCGCATCGACGAAGGCCTGCGCATGGCGCGCCAGCTGCTCATCGACATCAACCGCATCGGCCTGCCGGCCGGCAGCGAGTTCCTCGACGTGATTTCCCCGCAATACATCGGCGACCTGATCGCGTGGGGCGCCATCGGTGCGCGCACGACCGAGAGCCAGGTGCACCGCGAACTGGCGTCCGGTCTTTCCGCGCCGATAGGCTTCAAGAACGGCACCGACGGCAACATCCGCATCGCCACCGATGCGATCCAGGCGGCGGCGCGCGGGCACCATTTCCTGTCGGTGCACAAGAACGGCCAAGTGGCGATCGTGCAGACCAACGGCAACTCCGATTGCCACGTCATCCTGCGCGGCGGCAAGGCGCCCAACTACGATGCGACCAGCGTGGCGCAGGCCTGCGCGGACCTCACGGCGGCGAAGCTGCCGCCCACGCTGATGGTGGATTGCAGCCACGCCAACAGTTCGAAGCAGCACCAGAAGCAGATGGAAGTGGCGACGGACATCGCCAGCCAGATCGCCGCAGGGTCGAAGAGCGTGTTCGGCGTCATGGTCGAAAGCCACCTGGTCGCCGGCGCACAGAAGTTCACGCCGGGCAAGAACAAGGTCGCGGACCTGGAGTACGGCAAGAGCATCACCGACGCGTGCATCGGCTGGGATGATTCGGTGCAGATGCTCGATACCCTGTCGCGCGCCGTCAGGGCACGCCGAGGCTGAACCCAACTTTCAGATCAACGCCGCCAGATCCGGCCAGTGGTGACGCATCGACCGTGCTTCGTCGCTGTCGGGCGCCATCATCGAGAAGTCGCTGAAGTCGAAGCCGGGGCCGACGGTGCAGGTCACCAGCGTGTAGTCGTCGGCGGAACGCGCAGTGATCGGCCGCGCCGCCTGCCACTGGCCGGCCGGCACGACATGCTGCGGATGCGTGCCGTGCACATCCACCGGCCCGATCTTGAAGAGGCCCGGCGCCGTGCGCAATGCGGCATCGCAGACGTACAGCGCCAAGGGCGCGCCCGAAACATGAACCCACACTTCGTCCGACAGCACCCGGTGCCAGCGCGAGAACTGGTTGGCTTCGAGCAGGAAGTAGATGGTGGTGAGCGCGTCGCGCGCCGGCCGGCCATCGACGGGCGCGACGCTTGAGCTGGAGCGAAACACTTCGCGGTACCAGCCGCCTTCCGGATGCGGCTCGAGCCGCAGGGTGTCAATGAGTTCGCGCGCCTGCATGGACGCCCACTTTAGACTTTGGCGGCCAGCGCGTCGAGCAGCTTCTGGTGCACGCCGCCAAAGCCGCCGTTGCTCATGCACACGACGTGGTCGCCGGGTCGCACGGCCTCGATGACCTGACGCACGAGCGCATCGATGCCGTCCGCGACGTGAGCGCGCGCACCCATCGGCGCGAGTGCAGCCGCCGCGTCCCAGCCCAGCCCCGCCGTGTGGCAGAAGGCCAGGTCGGCCGCTTCCAGGCTCCACGGCAATTGGGCCGCCATGGCGCCGAGCTTCATCGTATTGCTGCGCGGCTCGAACACGGCAACGATGCGCTCGGCCTTGCGATGTTCGTTGTCCAGCTTGCGGCGAAGGCCGTCGAGCGTGGTGCGAATCGCCGTCGGGTGGTGCGCAAAGTCGTCGTACACGCTGATGGCGCCGCCGGCTCGTTCCACCGTGCCGCGCAGTTCCATGCGTCGGCGAACATTGCGGAAGGTGCCCAGCGCGCCAGCCGCCTCGGCCGGATCGACGCCGATGTGCTGCGCCGCTGCGATGGCGGCCAACGCGTTCATCTGGTTGTGCTCGCCGGACAAGGCCCATTCGACGCGGCCCACGAGGCGGCCGGCATGCATCACGTCGAATGCGTCGTGCGCGCCTTCCGCCTGCCATTCGCCGCTGCCGCCGAATCCGGCCACTTCGCTCCAGCAACCCTGCGCGAGCACGCGACGAAGGCTTTCTTCCTTCGCGTTGACGACGACGCGCCCCGAGCTTGGCACCGTGCGCACCAGGTGATGGAACTGGCGCTCGATGGCTGCAAGGTCGTCAAAGATGTCGGCGTGGTCGAATTCGAGGTTGTTCAGGATCGCAGTGCGCGGACGGTAGTGGACGAACTTGCTGCGCTTGTCGAAGAAGGCCGTGTCGTACTCATCTGCCTCAATGACGAATGGTGCCCCCACGCTCGGCACTTCGTGTCCTTCGCTGCCCCCCGAGGGGGCGCTCGCTTGCTTGGGGCGGCCCGGCACTGCGCTCGAGCAGGCGCCGCTTCCGAGCCGCGCTGACACACCGAAATCCAGCGGCACGCCACCCACCAGAAATCCCGGCGCACGGCCGGCCTTCTCAAGGATCCATGCCAGCATCGACGTCGTGGTCGTCTTGCCATGGGTGCCGGCCACGGCCAGAACATGGCGCCCTTGCAACACATGCTCCGCCAGCCATTGCGGACCGCTGGTGTACGCGGCGCCGGCGTCGAGGATGGCTTCCATGAGCGGAAACTTGGGGCTTCCGTCGTCCAGGCGCGCGCGCGAGACGACATTGCCGATGACGTACACGTCGGGCTTGAGCGCCATCTGGTCGGCGCCGAAGCCTTCGATGAGGTCGATGCCCAAGGCGCGAAGCTGGTCGCTCATGGGAGGGTAGACGCCCGCGTCGCAACCGGTGACGCGGTGGCCGGCTTCGCGGGCCAGTGCGGCCAGGCCGCCCATGAAGGTCCCGCAAATGCCGAGAATATGAATGTGCATCGGCCGATTCTAAAAGTCGGCCTTCAGGCCCCCGGCCTCAGCGAGTCGCCCGTGCGATTCCCTGTGCTGCATTGCGCAGCTTGTCCAGTTGCAGCAGTGCGCTGGGCAGCGGCATGCGCACGGCCGGCGCCTGCAGTGCAACGGCGCAGCGTACGGGGCCTGCCGGTTCGTCACGCACCGGCACGGCGACGCACACCAGTCCGTCGATGAATTCCTCCGCGTCGACCGAGTGGCCTTCTTCGCGGATGCGTTCGAGTTCGACTTCCAGCGCTTCGCGGTTATCGAGCGTGTGGGCGGTGAATCGCTCATACGACAGGCCGTCGAGCAGCCGCTCGCGCTGGGCGCGCGGCAGGTTGGCCAGGAACAATTTGCCGCTGGCCGAGCAGTGCAGGGGAACTCGCGAGCCCGGCCGCAACTCAAGACGCAGCGGGAACGCAGTTTCGACGCGGTCCACGTAGATCACTTCAGCACCCGACAGGGCCGTCAGGTTGCAGGTTTCGCCCACATCGGAAACAAGCTGGCGAAGCACTGAATGACGCACACCTGTTGCGGAACTGCCACGCAGAACCGTTTCGGCGAAACGAATGAGGCGCGGGGTGATGGCATAGCGCCGCGCATCGACGCCGCGGGCCAGCAAGCCTCCGACCTCCAGCTGCTGGAGCATCCGGTGCACCGATGGCTTGGGTTGGCCGCTGCTTCGAACGACTTCCGCGAGGGTTTGCGGTTCGCCGGAAGAGGCAACCAATTCGAGCAAATTCAGTAAGCGAAGACCGGGCGTGGCGGCCGTTTCGACTTCATCAATGCTGGCTGATTCGGGAAAATCCATTGTCTATCTCGAAATCCGGAACAAAACTAATAAATATTCCGAGATTGTCTCTCAAAATTGTTAAAATCGGTGGTTAGCGGTACACATTTTGATGCATTTGACACTCGACAACCTCGTTATTACAGGCGCATGTGGCGGCTTGGGCCGTGCCATGGCGTCGGCGGCGCTGTCGCGCGGGGCCAAAGTTGCGCTCGTCGGCCTCGACCGCACCGCACTGGAAAAACTGGCTGCCACGGCGCCCACGCGCTGCGCCGTCTACACGCCCGACGTGAGTGATGCCGCGGCCATGCAGGCCATGGCGGCGGACTGGATGGCAGCCTTCGGCGTGCCCGATGCCGTGATCGCCAACGCTGGCGTTGCCGGCGGCTTCGACACGGCCGAGGCGTCCGACCTGGCGGTGTTCCGGCGCATGCTCGAAATCAACCTGCTCGGCGTCGCCACCACCTTCCAACCCTTCCTGAAGCCGATGCGTGCGCGGGGCCATGGCGTGCTGGCAGGCATCGCCAGCATTGCTGGCCGACGCGGCATGCCGGGCAACGGCGCTTATTGCGCCAGCAAGGGCGGGTTGATCCGCTACCTGCAGAGCCTGCGCGCCGAACTGCGTCCCACCGGCCTGAGCGTGTGCACGGTAAGCCCCGGCTACCTGCGCACGGCCCTGACGGCTGGCAACCATTTCGCCATGCCCGGCCTGATGGAGCCGGAACAGGCAGCGGCAGCCATTCTTCGTGCGCTGGCCGAAGGGCGCGAGCAACTGGTGCTTCCACGAAAAATCGGCTGGCTTTCATCTGCGCTCGATCTGTTGCCCGAGCGCTGGCATGACGCATTGCTGTTGCGTCAGCCGCGCAAACCGCGGCCCGGGGAAGCGGGCGCAACGCCCATTCCCGGTCTTCCTGGCCTTGCCACGCCAAGCACTCATGGCGCTCCGCGCGCCGCCTCACAAACTGAGTCGACTGCGCGCTGAACGCGCGCAGTTCGTTGTCTTCCCCCCGGAGTTCGTTTCTCGTGACTACCCCTGTGTCTGTTCCTGTGCCTACGCACCAGCAAATCGCGTTGATCGGCGCCGGCCCCTCGGGCCTGGCGGGTGCGCGCAACCTCCAGAAGTTCGGCATTCCATTCCAGGGATTCGAGGCCTACGACGACGTCGGCGGCCTGTGGAACATCGGCAACCCGCGCAGCACGGTGTACCAGTCGGCGCACCTGATCTCGTCCAAGCGCACCACGGAGTTCGCCGAATACCCGATGCCCGACAGCGTGGCCGACTACCCCAGCCACACCGAGCTGTGCCGCTATTTCAGCGACTTCGCCGACCACTTCGACCTGCGCCGGCACTTCCGCTTCGGCGTTCGCGTGGTGCGCGTGGAGCCGGTGACCGAAGGCGCGTCGACGCTGTGGCGCGTGAGCATCGACGTGGGCGACGGCCGCGTGGAAAGCGCGGACTACAAGGGCGTGATCATTGCCAACGGCACCCTGTCGGAACCCAGCATGCCGCGCTTCGAGGGCTACTTCAACGGCGATGTGATGCACACCTCCGCGTACAAGCATGCGAGTCTTTTCCAGGACAAGCGCGTGCTGATCGTCGGCGCCGGCAACAGCGGCTGCGACATTGCGGTGGACGCCGTGCATTACGGCAAGAGCGTCGACATCTCGGTGCGTCGCGGCTACTACTTCGTGCCCAAGTACATCTTCGGCAAGCCGGCCGACACGCTCGGCGGCAAGCGGCCGCTGCCGGCGTGGATCAAGCAGCGCTTCGATGCCAAGGTGCTGCAGTGGTTCACCGGCGACCCGGTGCGCTTTGGTTTCCCGAAGCCGGACTACCGCATGTACGAGTCGCACCCGGTGGTCAACTCGCTCATCCTGCACCACATCGGCCACGGCGACATCAACGTGCGCGGGGACGTGGCGCGGCTTGATGGCGACACGGTGCATTTCAAGGACGGCAGCGCGCGCGACTACGACCTGATCCTGTGCGCGACGGGCTACAAGCTGCACTACCCTTTCATCGACCGCACGTGGTTGAATTGGGAGGGCATGGCGCCCAAGCTCTACCTGAACATCTTCGCGCCGGGTTTCGACAACCTCGCGGTGCTCGGCATGATCGAGGCGAGCGGCATCGGCTGGCAGGGCCGCTATGAGCAGGCCGAACTGGTGGCGCGCTACTTCAAGGCCCAGGCCGAAGGCAAGCCCCAAGCCGCTGCGCTGAAGGCGGCCAAGGCGGGTCCGACGCCTGACCTCTCGGGCGGCTACACCTACCTCAAGCTCGAGCGCATGTCGTACTACGTCAACAAGGACGCGTACCGTCGGGCGGTGCGCCAGGCTTCGGCAGCGCTGGCCTGAAGCCGCAACCCATCCCATCACAAGAAAGAAAAACCCATGTTGCCCGTCGACGAGGTGCGCCTCAACTTCAATCCGGCTTCGCTGGTTGCGCTCAATGCCGTGCTGGGCTTTCTGATGTTCGGCATTGCGCTGGACACGCGCGTGGCGGATTTCAAGCGGCTTGGCACCATGACGGTGGCCATGGCGGCGGGCATTGCAGCGCAGTTCCTGGTGCTGCCTGCGGTCACGTTCTGCCTCACGCTGCTGCTCAAGCCGGCGCCCAGCATTGCGCTGGGCATGATCCTCGTGGCGTGCTGCCCACCGGGCAACGTGTCGAACATCCTGACGCACCGGGCAGGGGGCAACGTGGCGCTGTCGGTGTCGATGACGGCGATTTCGAACCTGATCTCGATCTTCGTGATGCCGCTGAACTTCGCGTTCTGGGGCGGCATTCATCCGACGGCGTCGGCCTTGCTCAAGACGATTGCGCTCGACCCTTCGGAGATGGTCATGCACATCATCGCGATCATCGGCGTGCCCTTCGTGCTGGGCCTGGCGGTGGCGCACTACTGGCCGGCGCTGACCAAACGCGTGACCAAGCCGGTGCGCATCCTGAGCTTCCTGTGCCTGGTCGGCTTCATCGTGGGCGCGGTGGCGGGCAACTGGCGCTACTTTCTCGACTACGTGACGCTGGTGCTGCTGGCCGTGATCCTGCATGACGCACTGGCCTTTGCCACCGGCTACGCCTGTGCCACGGTGACGGGCCTGGCGGAGTACGACCGCAGGGCCGTCAGCTTCGAGGTCGGCATTCGCAATGCGGGCCTGGGACTCGTCCTGATTTTCAGCTTCTTCGGAGGACTGGGTGGCATGGCCGTGGTGGCCGGCGTCTGGGGCTTCTGGGACATCATCGCGGGCCTCGGGCTCGCTGCGTGGTGGGCGCGTCGTCCGCTCACACCTTCTTCATCTTCGTCTGCCGCTCGTTCGGCCTGAGTTTCAATGGATTTCTCTTTGCCTGTTTTGGCCCGGCGCGTGTTGATCACGGGTGCCGATGGTTTTCTTGGACGCACGGTCGTTTCCGCACTGGCGCGCTTGCCCGATATCGATTCCGTCGTCGCGCTCGATGTGCGTGAGGTTCCCGCGGTGCGCCGCGTTCCCGGCGTTGTTTATGCCGTGGGTGACGTGCGCGCGCCCGACGTGCGCGAGGTGATGGCGCAGCACCGCATCGACGCGGTGGTGCACCTGGCCTCGATCGTCACGCCCGGTGCGGGCAGCACGCGCGAGTTCGAGTATTCGGTCGACGTGCTGGGCACGAAGAACGTGCTCGAGGCCTGCGTGGCCACGGGCGTTCATCACATCGTCGTGTCCTCCAGTGGCGCGGCCTATGGCTATCACGTCGACAACCCCGCGTGGATCGACGAGAGCCAGGCGCTGCGCGGCAATGAGGCCTTTGCCTATTCGCATCACAAGCGCCTGGTCGAGGAAATGCTGGCGGACTTCCGCACGAAGCACCCGGCGCTGCGCCAGACGGTGCTGCGCATCGGCACCATCCTCGGCGAGCACGTGAACAACCAGATCACCGCGCTGTTCGACAAGCCGCGCATCCTGGCCATTCGCGGCAGCGACAGCCCCTTCGTGTTCATCTGGGACGAAGACGTCACCGGCTGCATCGTGCATGCGATCACCAGCGGGCGCGCGGGCTGCTTCAACGTGGCCGGCGACGGCGCGCTCACGCTGCCGCAGATTGCAGCGCTGTTGCGCAAGCCCATGCTCTCCATTCCTGCACCCGTCTTGCGACTGGCGCTGAAAGTGGGCTCGCGCCTTCGCGTCAGCCGCTACGGACCGGAACAGCTCGACTTCCTGCGCTACCGGCCGGTGCTGTCGAACTACCGACTCAAGACGGAATTCGGCTACGTGCCCCGCAAGTCCAGCCTCGAGGCGTTCCTGGCTTTCAAGGCGGCACGCAAGGCGCACAGCCTGCGCATGGGCCAGATCGCTTCATGATCGCCGCCCGGCCGCCCGAAGGCGATCGCGCCGCAGCGCGTAGCGCGGAGGCTTCCCAGTGAGCGCTACAGGCGGCCTGAGCCGCGGCGACGCATTCCGCGCGATGGGCGTGGTGTTGATCTGGGGTTTGAATTTCGTCGCCATGAAGGTGGGGCTGCACACGCTGGGCCCGATGCTGCTCGGCGCGTTGCGTTTTGCCGCCGCGGCCTTTCCATTGCTGCTGTTCGTCTCGCGCCCAGCATTGCCCTGGCGCTTCCTGGCCGGCTACGGCCTGGCGCAGGGGCTCGGGCAGTTCGGGCTCCTGTTCCTCGGCTTGCAATTGGGCATGACGGCAGGCATGGCCTCGGTCGTGATGCAGACCCAAGCCTTCTTCACCTTGCTGCTGGCCGGTCCGTTGCTGGGCGAAAAGGCGGGCCGCAACCAGTGGCTGGGCCTCACCGTTGCGCTCGCTGGCTTGCTGGTGATCGCCATGGCGCACGGGGACGGCCCGGGGCAGATGACGCTGATCGGCTTCATCCTGACCTTGTCGGCCGCGTTCATGTGGGCAAGCTCCAACGTGGTGGTGCGCTTTGCGGTGCGCGCTGCGCCGGGCTACGACCCGTTCGCCTTCATCGTGTGGAGCAGCATCTTTCCGGTGTTGCCCTTTGCCTCGCTGGCGCTGGCCATGGACGGACCGTCCAGCGTGCTTCACCAGCTGGCAAGTCTCGATGGGCGGGCAGTGCTGGCCGTGCTCTTCCTCGCCTGGTTCGCCACGCTGCTCGCGTACACCCTGTGGACGCGGCTCTTGCAGCGGCATCCGGCGGGGCGCATCGTTCCCTTTTCCCTGCTGGTGCCGGTGGTCGGGCTCGCGGCGGCGGCCATTTGCTTCGGCGAAAAGCCAACGCCCGCGCAATGGCTGGGAACAGCCGGCGTTCTGCTGGGTTTGGTCACCAACCAGGGCCTCGCCACGCGAGCGTTGGCATGGGCGACGGGCCCGCGCAAAGCACGCGGCCTTCTGTGATTGATGCGTCACGGGCAAAATGGCCCGATGGACAATTCCTCAAAGCGGGAAATCGCCGCATGCGCTGCACGCCTCATCGTTGAGGAGGGGCTGGAATACGGCCCGGCCAAGCGGCGCGCGCTGCGCGACCTGGGCCTCTCGAGCCGTACCGCCCTGCCCAACAACGACGAGGTCGAGGTGGAAGTGCGTGACTACATTGCGTTGTATTGCGCCGACTCGCAACCGCAGGAGCTCCACGCGCTTCGCGTGCTGGCGCTGGAGTGGATGGAGCACATGGCGGCCTTCCGGCCCCACATTGGCGGCGCGGTATGGCACGGCACGGCCACGCGCCTGTCGGATATCTACATCCAGTTGTTCTGCGACGACTCCAAATCGGCGGAAATTGCCCTCATCGATCACCACGTGGACTACGAACCGCGCATGGTCACGGGCTTTCATGGCGAGCAGGTGGAAGCCCTGAGCATGCACGTTGCCAGCCGTGCACTGGGCGAGGAAATCGGCGTGCACCTGCTGGTGTACGACCTGGACGACCTGCGCGGCGCCCTCAAGCCGGACGCACAAGGCCGCGTCCCGCGCGGAAATCTGGCAGCGCTGCGCCGGCTGATCGAAAAGGAAAATTCGTGAATTCGCCGTCAAGTCGCCGAAACTGGCTGTTCGGCGCCGTTGCGGTGCTGGCGGCTGCGGCGGGTGCCGGCGGTGCCTGGTGGAGCCGCAAGGGTGAGGCCGCGGGCGGCAAGGATTCCGTGGCGAGCGATTTCTGGGACAAGAAGTTCGAGCGGCCCGAGGGCGGTGAAATCGCCCTGGCATCGCTGCGCATGAAGCCGTTGCTGATCAACTTCTGGGCGACGTGGTGCGCCCCCTGCGTTGAAGAAATGCCCATGATTGACCGCTTCTTCAAGGAAAGTGGCGGCAACGGCGTTCAAATCGTGGGTCTTGCCATCGATCAGCCCAGTTCGGTGCGCAAGTTCCTGCAGCGCACGCCCGTTTCGTATCCCATCGGATTGGCGGGGCTTGAAGGCACGGAACTGCTGCGCGAGTTGGGAAATACCGGCGGCGGACTTCCATTCACATTGGTCGTCAGCGCGGACGGCAAGATTACGGCCCGTAAAATGGGGAAGCTGGAGCAGAGCGACCTGGACACGTGGCGGCGTGAGCTTTTTCACGGTTAGAATCCGACTCCACCAGTCAGGCATTTGGCGTGCGTACGCCGAAATAAGCCGATTTTCAGGCGAGTTAAATAATGATCGGCGTCAAGCCGGCGATGGAGTCCCATGGATCTGCGCAAACTCAAGACACTCATCGACCTGGTGTCTGAATCCAATATTTCCGAACTGGAAATCACTGAGGCCGAAGGCAAAGTTCGCATCGTGAAGGGTGGCGGTGCAGCGGCCCCCGTTCAGTACGTGCAAACGCTGGCTGCGCCGGCCGCAGCGCCTGCGGCAGCAGCGCCCGCCGCGGCGGCACCGGCCGCGGCACCAGCCGCCCCCGCCGGCCACATCGTCAAGTCCCCGATGGTAGGCACCTTCTACCGTTCGTCCAGCCCCGGCGCGGCACCGTTCGTTGAAATCGGCGCGCAGGTCAAGGAAGGCGACACGATCTGCATCATCGAGGCCATGAAGATCCTCAACGAGATCGAAGCCGACAAGTCGGGCACCGTCACGCAGATCCTCGGCGAAAACGGTCAAGCGGTCGAATACGGCCAGCCGCTGTTCGTCATCGAGTAAGCATGTTCAAGAAGATCCTTGTCGCGAATCGGGGAGTTCGCGCCCCGGCGCGGACGGGCGAAGCCCGGCAAATTGCACTGGCGTGCGCCAGCACGCGGGCGATGAGCCGCGGAGGACGCCATGTTTAAAAAGATCCTTGTCGCCAACCGCGGCGAAATCGCCCTGAGAATCCAGCGCGCTTGCAGCGAGCTGGGCATCAAGGCGGTCATGGTGTATTCGGAAGCCGACCGCGAAGCCAAGTACGTCAAGCTGGCCCAGGAGGCCGTTTGCATCGGCCCCGCCCCCTCGGGTCAAAGTTACCTGAACATGCCGGCCATCATTTCGGCGGCCGAAGTGACCGATTCCGAGGCGATCCACCCCGGCTACGGCTTCCTGAGCGAGAACGCCAACTTTGCCGAGCGTGTCGAGCAAAGCGGCTTCCAGTTCATCGGCCCCACGCCCGAATCCATCCGGATCATGGGCGACAAGGTCTCGGCCAAGCAGGCCATGATCAAAGCCGGCGTGCCTTGCGTGCCCGGCTCCGAAGGCGAACTGTCGGACGACGCGGCGGTCAACAAGCGCATCGCGCGCGCCATTGGCTACCCCGTCATCATCAAGGCCGCGGGCGGCGGTGGCGGACGCGGCATGCGCGTGGTGCACACCGAGGCTGCGCTGGTCAATGCCATCCAGATGACCAAGGCCGAGGCCGGCGCTGCGTTCAACAACGCCGCGGTGTACATGGAGAAGTTCCTCCAGAACCCGCGCCACGTCGAAATCCAGATCCTGGCCGACAAGTTCAAGAACGCGGTCTACCTGGGCGAGCGCGACTGCTCCATGCAGCGGCGCCACCAGAAGGTCATCGAGGAATCGCCGGCGCCGGGCATTCCTCGCAAGCTGATCGACAAGATCGGCGAGCGCTGTGCAGCCGCCTGCAAGAAGATCGGCTACCGCGGCGCCGGTACCTTCGAGTTCCTTTATGAAGACGGCGAGTTCTATTTCATCGAAATGAACACGCGCGTGCAGGTGGAGCACCCGGTCACCGAGTTCACCACCGGCATCGACATCGTCAAGACGCAGATCATGGTGGCGGCGGGCGAGAAGCTCCCGTTCACGCAGCGCCAGATCCAGATGCGTGGCCATTCGATCGAGTGCCGCATCAACGCGGAAGACCCGTACAAGTTCACCCCGTCGCCGGGCCGCATCACCATGTGGCATCCGCCGGGTGGTCCGGGCGTTCGGGTCGACTCGCACGTCTACACCAACTATTTCGTGCCGCCGAACTACGACTCGATGATCGGCAAGATCATCGTTCACGGCGACACGCGCGAAGAGGCGTTGGCGCGCATGCGCACGGCCCTCAACGAGACCGTGATCGAAGGCATCCAGACCAACATCCCGCTGCATCGCGAGTTGATGGTCGATGCCAAGTTCATGAGCGGCGGCACCAACATCCACTACCTGGAAGAGTGGCTGGCGGCCCACAACCGCTGAACAGCAAGGCCCCACCGTGTTTGAACTGCGTCTGCTGGCGCCTGAAGACCGCATCGAGATCCTGAGCGATGCGCTGGATGCGCTCGACGCCCTGAGCGTCTCGGTCGAAGACGCCGACGCGCAGACCGACGCCGAGCACGCCTTGTTTGGCGAGCCGGGCATGCCGCCGCCCAAGGACGGCTGGGAGCGCTCGCGCGTCATCGCGCTGTTTCCGACGGAATCGGAGGCGTGTGGCGCAGCAGACGTGCTGGAAGTGCAGGACTTCTTCGAGGGTTGCCAGTTGCTCGGCGTGGCCAACGTGCCCGAGCAGGACTGGGTGCGACTCACGCAATCGCAGTTCGCGCCTGTCGAGATCACGCCTGATTTCTGGATCGTGCCCACGTGGCACGAGCCGCCCGCGCAGGCGCGCCAGGTGATCCGGCTCGATCCGGGTCTGGCCTTCGGCACCGGCACGCATCCCACGACGCGCATGTGCCTGCGCTGGATCGCAACGCGCGGCAACCTCCAGGGCCAGAGCGTGCTCGACTATGGCTGCGGCTCCGGCATCCTCGCGATCGGCGCAGCCAAGTACGGCGCGACGCGCATCGACGCGGTCGACATCGACGAAGCCGCGGTGGAGTCCACGCGCCTGAACGCCGATGCCAACAACGTGCAGCTCTCGCCCGGCCTTCCAGAGGCCGCCCACGGCGAATACGACACCGTGCTGGCCAACATCCTCGCTACGCCGCTCAAGGTCCTCGCACCTTTGCT
This sequence comes from Variovorax brevis, assembly GCF_030317105.1. Lineage (GTDB taxonomy): Bacteria > Pseudomonadota > Gammaproteobacteria > Burkholderiales > Burkholderiaceae_C > Variovorax > Variovorax brevis. Next base: position 216,587 of record NZ_JASZYG010000006.1, on the reverse strand, counting down.
GTGCAACCACGTCGCCCAAGGCGGCGCGCTGGTGCTGGCGGGCATCCTGGAGCGGCAAGCCGACGAGTTGAAGGCCGCGTACGCCCCCTGGGTTCAACTGGAAGTCAGCGACAGCGAGGACGGCTGGATCCTCATGACGGCGCGCAAGTGAGTTCGCCGGCCTTGCCGCACGCGGCCGACGCGTGCGCGGCACCGGAAGGCGCCTCTACAATTTGCGCCAGATGAGTCTTGTTACCCGCTGCCCCACCTGCGCGACTGCATTCAAGGTCGTCCGGGACCAGCTTCGCATTTCCGATGGTTGGGTTCGCTGCGGGCGCTGCAGCCAGGTCTTCGACGCCACGGCCGACTTGCAGGAGGCCGACGAAGAAGGAATGGCCATCGCCCCGACGCCGTCTTCGTCCGCACCTGCTGCGCCGCGCGAAGCAGCGCAAGCCGAGCCTGCGCAACAGACGCCGCTGCCAGCGCCGGAGCCCGCACCCTCGCTCTCGACCGGCATGAAGCTGCCGGCCATGTCGTGGCCTGCAGCGGACATCCTCGACCTCGGGCCCAAGCCCTCGCCACTGCCAACCGTTGCGCCACCTGCGGCACAGGATGCGCTCGCGGGCAGCCAAGCTTCGTCGACGCAAGACAAGGCGCGGCCGGCCCGTTCCAAGGACGATGAAGAGCCCTGGTGGAGCGGCGAGCCCCTGATCTCGGAGTGGACCGCGCTCGAAGTGCCCAGCAATACGGCCCGTGTCGATCCGCACATGGATTCGCCCGAGCCGCCGCCACTGCTCGTGCCGTCGCCCATCGACGACGCGGTCAACGCCCAGTTGCAAAAGGCGCTGCGGCGCGAGCGGGTCAAGGCCTTGCGCAAGGAGCGGGCCGAGAAAAAGGAGCGCGAACGCGAGGTGCAAGGCGCTGCCCACAGCTTGGTGAAGGCGGCTGAAGACGAAGACGAACCCGTCACGCCGGCGCTCGACGAACCTTCGGCGCCCGTGTCTTTCGCGGACCCGCCCGTTGCGGATTCCTCCAGGCGTGCCCGCGGAATGCGCGTGGCGTGGGCGGTCTTGTGCGTCGTCGCCTTCGTGGCCTTGCTTCTCCAGATCGTTCGCCACGAGCGCGATGCCATCGCTGCGAGCCAACCGGAACTGCGGCCCGCGCTTCAGCAACTGTGCCGCTGGACGAACTGCGAGCTTTCTGCCTTGCGGCAGATCGGCTCCATCACCATCGAAGGTGCATCGTTCACGCGCGAGAAGGAGGGCGATGGCTACCGGCTCCTGTTCACCTTGCGCAATGGCGCACGTGTGCCGCTGGCCATGCCTGCCATCGAACTGAGCTTGCTCGACACCGACGAGCGTGCGGTCGTGCGACGCGTGCTGACGCCGGCGCAGTTCGGCGCACCGCCCGTTCTTGGCGCGAGCGCCGAACGCACGGCTTCGCTGTCGGTGGAACTTGGCGGCGGCGATGCAGCCGCCTTGCCACCCGTTTCCGGCTATCGCCTGATTGCTTTCTATCCTTGAGCACGCGCACCGCGCCGGCTCAATTTTCCTCACCCACTCACACCAGGGCTTAACTCATGGCAACAGTGATTTGCGGCTCCCTCGCCTTCGACACCATCATGACGTTCGAAGGCCGGTTCGCGGACCAGATCCTTCCAGAACAACTCCACATCCTCAATGTGTCCTTCCTGGTGCCCGCGCTGCGGCGGGACTTCGGTGGCTGCGCCGGCAACATCGCGTACAGCCTCAATGCGCTGGGCGGTCGCGCCTTGCCGATGGCGACCGTGGGCAGCGACGGCGCCGACTACCTCGCGCGCATGCGCAGCCTGGGCATCTCCACCGAGTTCGTGCGCGAAGTGAGCGACACCTACACCGCGCAAGCCATGATCATGACGGACCGCGACAACAACCAGATCACGGCCTTTCACCCCGGCGCGATGCAGCAGGCGCACATCACGAAGATCCAGCCGCGCGACGACATCCGCCTGGGCATCATCGCGCCCGACGGCCGCGACGCGATGCTGCAGCACGCCGAGCAGTTCAAGGCGTCCGGCATTCCCTTCGTGTTCGATCCGGGCCAGGGCCTGCCGATGTTCGACGGCGACGAGCTCGCGCATTTCGTGACGCTGGCTGACTGGGTCACGGTGAACGACTACGAAGGCAAGATGCTCAGCGAGCGCACCGGCTGGAACAGCGCGGAGATCTCGCGCCGCGTGCGTGGCCTCGTGGTCACGCTCGGCGCCGAGGGCTGCGAAGTGTGGGTGGGCGGCGAGATGACGCGCGTGCAGGCGGTCAAGGCCAAGGCGGTCGTCGATCCCACGGGTTGCGGCGACGCCTGGCGCGGTGCGTTGCTCTATGGCCTCGAGCAAGGCTGGCCGCTTGAGAAGTGCGCAGCGCTGGGCAACAAGATCGGCGCGCTCAAGATCGCGCAGCGCGGTCCGCAGAACTATGAAGTGAATCGCGGCGAACTCGACCTGTAGTCGCGCGCGAGCTCAAAAAAAAGCCCGACACCTTGCGGTGCCGGGCTTTTTTGCTTTTCAGCCGTTGAACGACTCAGGGCTTGCTGGCCGTCGGGAACGGCCATGCTGCCTGGGGGTTCAGCGTCGTCTGTGCCGCAGGGGCAGGGGCGACGGCTGCAGCAGCGGGCGCTTTCGCGGCCTTTTTGGCAGCAGGCTTTTTCGCAGCTTTCTTGGCAGCGGGCTTCTTGGCCGCTGCCTTTTTCGCCGGCGCCTTCTTGGCCGCAGCCTTCTTCGCAGGGGCCTTCTTGGCTGCTGCCTTCTTGGCAGGCGCCTTCTTGGCCGCTACCTTTTTGGCGGGAGCCTTCTTCGCTGCGGCCTTCTTCGCCGGAGCCTTCTTCGCCGCTACCTTCTTGGCCGGAGCCTTCTTGGCAGCGACCTTCTTGGCCGGCGCCTTCTTGGCTGCTACCTTCTTGGCCGGAGCCTTCTTCGCAGCGACCTTCTTTGCCGGAGCCTTTTTCGCAGCGGCTTTCTTAGCCGGCGCTTTCTTTGCAGTTGCCATTTCTTTCTCCTTGATCAAGTTGAAAAATCAACCTCTTGAAGCACTCCACAACTTCTTGTGAGCCGTGAAGCGATTCATGGTGTTGGGATCTTTGCCCCAGCGCCATGAACACCTGAACCCCGGACGCCACACTCTTCGGTGCGATCGGCGCCAAGGGCAATTCCTGAATTCGTTTTCTTGTCGTTTGTCGCGAAACTCAATCCCAAGAAAGTGCGCCACCCGACTGGTACTCGATCACGCGGGTTTCGAAGAAGTTGCGCTCTTTCTTCAGGTCAATCATTTCGCTCATCCAGGGGAACGGGTTTTCCTCGTTCGGGAAGAGCGCTTCGAGGCCGATCTGCGTTGCGCGACGGTTCGCAATGTAACGCAAGTAGCCCTTGAACATGGAGGCATTCATGCCGAGCACGCCACGTGGCATGGTGTCTTCGGCGTAGCGGTATTCGAGTTCGACGGCCCTGAGGAACAGGGCCTTGATCTCTGCCTTGAACTCGGCGGTCCACAGGTGCGGATTTTCGAGCTTGAGCTGGTTGATGAGGTCGATGCCGAAATTGCAGTGCATCGACTCGTCGCGCAGGATGTACTGGTACTGCTCTGCGGCACCCGTCATCTTGTTCTGGCGGCCGAGCGCGAGGATCTGCGTGAAGCCGACGTAGAAGAACAAACCTTCCATCAGGCAGGCGAACACGATCAGCGACTTGAGCAGCGTCTGGTCGTTCTCGGGCGTGCCGGTGTGGAAGTTCGGGTCCATGATCGCCTCGATGAAGGGGATCAGGAACTGGTCCTTCTCGCGGATCGACGCCACTTCGTTGTAGGCGTTGAAGATCTCGCTCTCGTCCAGGCCGAGCGACTCGACGATGTACTGGTAGGCGTGCGTGTGGATCGCTTCCTCGAAGGCCTGGCGCAGCAGGAACTGGCGGCACTCGGGCGCCGTGATGTGGCGATAGGTGCCCAGCACGATGTTGTTGGCGGCCAGCGAGTCGGCGGTCACGAAGAAGCCGAGGTTGCGCTTGACGATGCGGCGCTCGTCTTCGGTGAGGCCGTTCGGGTCTTTCCACAACGCGATGTCGCGCGTCATGTTCACCTCTTGCGGCATCCAGTGGTTGGCGCAGGTGGCGAGATACTTTTCCCAGGCCCACTTGTACTTGAAGGGCACCAGCTGGTTGACGTCGGTCTGGCCGTTGATGATGCGCTTGTCGTCTGCGCGCACGCGGCGTGCAACGGCAGGTTGTGCAGCCACTGGCGTGGAAGCCGAAGTGCTGACGGGGTGTTGTGCAACTGTTGCGCCGTCGTCCAGCACACGCACGGCGGGGGCAATTTGCGAAGTCGGGAGTTCCATCGAGCGGCTGATCGGCGCGTCGCTGTTCGATGAATGCTGCAATCCTAGTTGCATGTCCTTCGGCGAGGAGGGCTTGACTTCGTCGTCCCAGGTCAACATAAAAAATCCAATGCTCAAATTATGTGAGCAACGATGTGAGTTGAAAAGTGCTCGTTCACATCGAGCTCGATTTATCTTGTTCTTATGTTGTTCGCATGCATCGCGTTGTGTCAGGCGATGCAGCGAATCACAGTCGTCTTATTGGCAGGCTTCGCAGCCTGGATCATCGATCGCGCAGAACTTGATATCCGTTGCGGGCGTCGCATTCATCTGCGCTTGCGCTGCTTGCGCAGCCGCTTCGAGTGCGCTCATCTGCTGTGTCGGTGCACCGCCCGACGACACGGCATTGAGTCGACCCGATTGCACCGTCGACTTCTCGGCGTGCGTCGCGCTGATGGTGCGCAGGTAGTAGGTCGTCTTCAGGCCGCGCAGCCATGCGAGCTTGTAGGTGTCGTCCAGCTTCTTGCCCGATGCGCCCGACATGTAGATGTTGAGCGACTGCGCCTGGTCGATCCACTTCTGGCGACGCGATGCGGCTTCGACGAGCCACGTCGTCTCGACCTCGAAGGCGGTGGCGTAGAGCGACTTGATGTCTTGCGGCACGCGGTCGATGGGGCGCAGCGATCCGTCGAAGTGCTTCAGGTCCATCACCATCACGTCGTCCCACAGGCCCAGGCGCTTGAGGTCGCGCACCAGGTAGTGGTTGATCACGGTGAACTCGCCCGAGAGGTTCGACTTGACCGAGAGGTTGCCGAAGCAAGGCTCGATCGAGGCATCGACACCGATGATGTTGGAAATTGTTGCGGTCGGTGCAATGGCGACGCAGTTCGAATTGCGCATGCCGTCCTGCTTGATCTTCTGGCGCAGCGTGTCCCAGTCGAGCGTGGACGAACGGTCCACTTCGACGTAGCCGCCGCGTGCCTTCTCGAGCAGGTCGAGCGTGTCGATCGGCATGATGCCCTTGTCCCACAGCGAGCCCTTGTAGCTGGAGTACTTGCCGCGTTCACGCGCCAGGTCGGTCGAGGCCCAGTAGGCGTGGTAGCAGATGGCTTCCATCGACTCGTCGGCGAACTGCACGGCTTCCTGCGACGCGTAGGGAATGCGAAGTTCGTACAGCGCGTCCTGGAAGCCCATCAGGCCCAGGCCCACCGGACGGTGGCGCAGGTTGGAGTCGCGCGCCTTCTTCACGGCGTAGTAGTTGATGTCGATGACGTTGTCGAGCATGCGCATCGCCGTCGAGATCGTCTTCTTCAGCTTGGCCTGGTCGACCTTGCCGTCCTTCAAGTGCTGCAGCAGGTTCACCGAGCCGAGGTTGCAGACGGCGGTTTCGGTGTCGCTGGTGTTGAGCGTGATCTCGGTGCAGAGATTGGACGAATGCACGACGCCGGCGTGCTGCTGCGGCGAGCGCACGTTGCAGGCGTCCTTGAACGTGATCCACGGGTGGCCGGTCTCGAACAGCATCGTGAGCATCTTGCGCCACAGGTCGCTGGCCGCCACGGTGCGGCTCGGCTTGATCTCGCCGCGGGCTGCCTTCTCTTCATAGGCGACGTAGGCCTTCTCGAAGTCGGTGCCGAACAGGTCGTGCAGGTCGGGCACGTTGGAGGGCGAGAACAGCGTCCAGTTGCCCTTTTCCATCACGCGGCGCATGAAGAGGTCAGGGATCCAGTTGGCCGTGTTCATGTCGTGCGTGCGGCGGCGGTCGTCGCCGGTGTTCTTGCGCAGCTCCAGGAACTCCTCGATGTCGAGGTGCCAGGTTTCCAGGTAGGTGCAGACGGCGCCCTTGCGCTTGCCGCCCTGGTTCACCGCGACGGCCGTGTCGTTCACGACCTTCAGGAATGGCACGACGCCTTGCGATTCGCCGTTGGTGCCCTTGATGTGGCTGCCGAGCGCGCGAACGCGGGTCCAGTCGTTGCCCAAGCCGCCGGCGAACTTCGACAGCAGCGCGTTTTCCTTGATCGACTCGTAGATGCCGTCGAGATCGTCCGGCACGGTCGTCAGGTAGCACGACGACAGTTGCGAGCGCAGCGTGCCGGCGTTGAAGAGCGTCGGCGTGCTCGACATGAAGTCGAAGGACGACAGCACTTCATAAAACTCGATGGCGCGGGCTTCGCGGTCGATTTCATTCAGCGACAGGCCCATGGCCACGCGCATGAAGAAAGCCTGCGGCAACTCGATGCGCGCCTTGCGCACGTGCAGGAAGTAGCGGTCGTAGAGCGTCTGCAGGCCGAGGTAGTCGAACTGGTTGTCGCGCTCGGCCTTCAGGGCGGCGCCCAGGCGCGGCAGGTCGAACTGGAGCAGCTTCTCGTCCAGCAGTTCGTTGTCCACGCCCTTCTTGATGAAGTGCGGGAAGTAGTCGGCGTAGGTCTGCGCGCGGTCGGCCGGCGCCACTTCGCGGCCGATGATTTCCTTGAAGATCGTGTGCAGCAGCAGGCGCGCGGTCGCGAAGGTGTAGTCCGGATCCTTTTCGATCAGCGTGCGGGCGGCCAGGATCGATGCCTTGTAGACCTCGTCCAGCGGCACGCCGTCGTACAGGTTGCGCATCGTTTCCGACACGATCGGCTCGGCCGTGATGCTGTCGCCCAGGCCTTCGCAGGCCGACACGAACAGCGCCTTGAGCTCGCCCAGGTCGAGCGCGACGCGCTCGCCGTTGTCCAGCACGTGCAGTGCGGGCGCAGCGGGCGCCTGCTGTTCGACTTGATGCGTGCGCTCTTGCGAGCGGCGCTCACGGTACAGCACGTAGGCGCGGGCGATTTCATGGTGGCCGCCGCGCATCAGGCCGAGTTCGACCTGGTCCTGCACGTCTTCGATGTGGAAGGTGCCGCCGCCCGGACGCGAGCGCACCATGGCGCGCACGACGCCTTGCGTCAGGCCGTCGACCGTTTCGCGCACGCTGGCCGAAGCCGCGCCTTGCGTGCCATGAACGGCCAGGAACGCTTTCATCATCGCGATCGCGATCTTGTTCGGCTCGAACGGCACCACGGCGCCGTTGCGGCGAATGATCTGGTAGTTGGCGAGCGCCGCGACATTGGGCGAGCCGGCCACGTCGCGCGGCTGCGCAGCGTTCGGAGTCGAAACGGCACGCGCCGTCGATGATGAAGTGTTCTGGGAAGATTGCATTCGTTGGTCCTCTTTGCGACTATTGTTGTGATTGACGGCATCAAAAACGCCGCTTGCGCAGGCTGCCGGTTACATGCCATAGCCGTGCGGTGCAAGCACTATATCTGGTGTGCGAAGGGCCACACAATCACTAGATGTAGTGTTTTTGACAATTTTCAATGATTCAATGGAACACCCTTATCGCGGCGTATCGGAAATACGCACGCCACGTCTCGATTACGGTAATTGAAGTGAGGGATGACGGGGCTTGCCGGCCGATTTGGGCGCGCAAGCCGCATGGTTGCTCTGCCCGGCGAATCTGAGGTTCGGCGCACACGAGGTGCTGGTGAACCATCGCCTGCGGCGCATCGATTAAGAAAATTCAGCGGGCGATTATCGACGCTTCGGGAAAGACCTCAGAACGCCACGCCAGATGTTCCCGAAGTAGCCGCCAATCGAAGCCGGAACCGGGGTCGAACTTGCGGCCCGGCGCGATGTGTTCGTGCCCGGCGACGAAGGAAATCGGGTAGCGCTGCGCCAGCGCCGGCATCAGGCTGGCCAGCGTTTCATATTGCGCGGCCTCGAACACGCCGCCTTCGATGCCCTCAAGTTCGATGCCGATGGAGTCGTCGTTGCAGTTGCTGCGCCCGCGCCATGCCGACGCGCCCGCGTGCCATGCCCGTTCGTCGCAATCGACGAACTGCCACAACTCGCCGTCGCGCCGCACGTAGAAGTGCGATGAGACTTCCATGCCGCGGATCTGGCCGAAGTAGGGGTGCGCGTCCCAGTCCAGCTGGTTGGTGAAAAGTTGCTGCACCTCGTCACCGCCGAACTGTCCGGGTGGGAGGCTGATGGAGTGCAGCACGATCAGGTCGATCTGCGCGCCGGCGGGGCGCGGCCCGAAATTCGGAGAGGGCAGGTGCTTGGCGAATCGGTACCAGCCGGACTGCCACAAGGCGTCCTGGGCCTTCGGCGCAGGGTCAGTCATCGGGGCCACCGACCGGGCCGTCATCGCCGTTGGGCGTGGCGATTGCCAGCCGGGCGATGCGGTAGCGGATCTGCCGCAGGCTCAAGCCCAGGCGCGCCGCCGCTGCCGTGCGATTGAAGCCGCTTTCCTGCAGCGCACGCACGAGGATCTCGCGCTCCTGCTGGTCGAGGTAGGCCTGCAGGTCGGAGGGCACCGTCGTCACGCGCGCCTGCGCGGCAGGTGCTTCCACCGCCTTGGGCACTTCGGCCGAAGCGAAAGCCAGCGCCGCTTCGAGCTGCTGGGCCGTCTCGTCGGCGATGGCGTTATCGGAGGCTTCGAAGTCGAGGTGCAATTCATCGCCGTCGGTCAGCGCCACCGCGCGGTGCAGCAGGTTTTCCAGTTCGCGCACGTTGCCGCGCATCGGGTGCGCCGCGAGCTTTTGCAGCACGGAATGCGAGAGCGTGGGCACCGGCATGCCACTGTCGCGGGCGATGCGCTTGAGCAGTGCGTCGCACAGGGCGGGCAGGTCTTCGCGGCGCTCGCGCAGCGCGGGCACCGCGATCTCGATCACGTTGAGGCGATAGAAAAGGTCTTGCCGGAAGCCGCCCGCCTGCACTTCGGCCTGCAGGTCCTTGTGGGTGGCGCTGACGATGCGCACGTCCACGCTGTCTTCCTGCGTCGAACCGATGGGCCGCACGCTGCGCTCCTGGATGGCGCGCAGCAGCTTGGATTGCATCGCAAGCGGTAGGTCGCCGATTTCGTCGAGGAAAAGCGTGCCGCCGCGCGCCGCCTGAAAGTAGCCGTCGCGGTCGGCGGCCGAACCCGTGTACGAGCCCTTGCGCGCGCCGAAGAATTCGGCTTCGAGCAGGTTCTCTGGAATGGCGCCGCAGTTGACGGCGATAAAGGGCCCTTCGCTGCGCTGGCTGCAGGCGTGCACGGCACGCGCCACCAGCTCCTTGCCCGTGCCCGACTCGCCGCGCACCAGCACCGGCGCCATGCCGCGCGCCACCTTGGCGATGCGCGCCTTCACCAGACGCATGGCCTCGGAGTTGCCGACAAGCCGTTCGAGCGCTGCCCCACTGGTGGCGCTGGCAACGTCGCCTTTGGCGCTGTCGGCCACGGGCGAGGGCGTTTTGGCAGGCAGTGCCGTCTGCACCTGCTCTTGCACGGCGGAGGCAACCACCGCGCGAAACTGCTTGAGGTCGACCGGCTTCGTCAGGTAGTCGAAAGCGCCTGCCTTCAGCGCTTCCACCGCGTTCTCGGCGGAGCCATAGGCCGTCATGACCACGCAGCGCTCGCTGCGCTGGGCCTGCTGGATGCGCAGCAATAACTCCATGCCCAACCCGTCGGGCAGGCGCATGTCGGTGATCACGGCGTCGAAGCGATTGGCTTCCAGGTGTTGCCACGCTTCGGAAACAGTCCCTGCCGCCTCGACGCGGTAACCCTCACGCAATAGTGTCAGTTCATACAGCGTGCGCAGGTCCGGCTCGTCGTCGACGACAAGGATCTGGGCGGGTCGCGAAGTGGAAGGTTGGGCAGTGCTCACGGCGCTATTGTGTCAGTCGCATCTCGGCGGAGGCGAAGGAGACATGGAACTCGTTGCCTTCGGGCCCGTTGGCGGTGAGCGCGCGGCGGTCATAGCCGATGGTGGCGCCGTGCCTTTCGCACAGTTCCCGGCAGATGAAGAGGCCCAGGCCGCTGGAGCGGCTCTCCGATGAAAAGAAGGGCTCGAACAGGTGCCGCTGCACCGCGGCCTCGAGCGGTGCGCCATCGCTCCAGACCTGCAGCGTGGCGCGGCCGTTGGGCAACTGGCGCGTGGCGATCTGGATGGAGCCTTCACGGTCGCCGGCATAGCGTGCCGCGTTGTCCAGCAGGTTCACGAGGATGCGGCGCAGGTGCTCCCCGTCGAAGCGCACGTCGCGGCCGGCGGCGTCGAGCTGCAGCAGGATGCCCTGGCGCTGCGTCTGCTGCACCCATTCACCGGCGAGCGTGCGCACCGTGCTGTCGAGCGTGACCTGTTCGCCCAGCGGAAGCATGCGCTGCTGGCGTGCGCGGGAGACGTCCAGCACGTCGTCCACGATGCGGGCGAGGCGTTGCGCGTTGTGCTGCACCATCTCCGTGAGCTTGCGCTGTCCGGGCTCGAGCAGGTCTTCGCTGAGCAGCGCGCTGGCCTGCGTGATGGCGGCCAGCGGGTTGCGGATTTCATGCGCCACGGCGGCCGACATGCGGCCCATCGCGGCGAGCTTTTCGGTGCGGATGCGCGCTTCCAGTTCGCGCAGGTCCTGCAGGAACATGACGCACAGGCGATCGATGCGTTGATCGGAAGCGGGCGTGAGCCGCGTGCGCACGCGCACTTCGAGGGGCGAGCCGTGCATCTGCGCGATCGGGATTTCCTTGGACTGTCCCTTGCCTCGCGAAAAAGTCTGCAAGGCCAGTGCGGCCAATGCGTGCCACGCGGGATGGGCGTCGAGCGCAAAGGGCAGGGGCAGGTTGGCCAGGTCCTTGCCGAGGATGTCGCCGGCAGCGGGGTTGGCCGCATGCACCAGCCCGTTGGCATCGACCACGAGCACGCCTTCGCTCAGTGTCTCGATCACCAGGTCGTTGACCAGCGCGTGCATGCGCGCGGTGGTGCGGCTGCGCAGGGCCATCGTTTCCTCGCGCGCCAGCCGCAGCGCCAGCTCGTGCGCGAGCAGCGACACCACGAAAAGGCCCGTGCCGGTGAGGGCCGCCTGGACGAATCGCGCGGACGAATCGCCCGGGCTCTGCATCCAGTGCCAGCTGGCGTCGCCCAGAAGCAGGAGCGTGGCGGCGGCGGTGGTTCCCAAGCCCACCGAAACGGTGCCCAGCACGGCCGCCATCAGCACAGGCAGTGCAAAAAGCGGCGTGTAGTTGATGTTGCCGGCCTGCAGCAACTGCAGAAGCGCAAACACGCTGAGATCGATGGCGATGGTGACGATCCACGCCAGGCCGAAGCTGCGCAGCGGCGGTTGAAAGCGCAAGAAGCGTGCGCCCAGCAGCGCCACGACCAGATATGCGCCGGACACCCACAAGGGCGCGGGCGGCGTGGCATGGGCGATGCCGATGGTGAGGGCTTGCAGCGTCACCAGCACGGCTGCCACGAAGCAGCGCGCGGTCATGAAACCGCGCCACAGCCGTAGCAGTGCCGAGCTCTTCCCGGTGTTGGCGCCGAGCGTGCCCCAGTCGGTCGCGGACTCGCCGCGCGACCACAACAGCGGGGTCATGCCTCGGCCGCCTGGCGGTGGGCGGCGCTGCAGTAGTCGCGGCCGTCGCTTCCCTTGATGGCGTCGGTGCCGGGCAGGTGCAGGCCGCAATGGGCGCAGCGCAGCATGGCTTGCGGCGCCGGAATGGACGGTGGCGGCGCAGCGGGCGGCGGCGCGGCCGCACGGGCCTCGTCACGCCGGCGCTGGCGCCAGATCAGGAAGGCGATCCACACCACCGCGATGACCAGCAAATACTTCATGGCGTTCGGTGCAAGACCACTTCAAGGACGAATCGGGAGCCCACATAGGCCAGCAGCAAGAGCGTGGTGCCCGCATACAGCACGCGCGTCGCGCTGCGGCCGCGCCAGCCGAAACGCGCACGCCCGATGAGCAGCACGCCGAAGGTCAGCCACGCCAGCACCGAGAACACGGTCTTGTGGTCCCACTTCCAGTGGTTGACGGACGTGCCGTAGAGCGTTTCGCTGAATAGCAGGCCCGCCACCAGCGTGGCCGTCAGCAGCACGAAGCCGCCCGTCACGAAGCGGAAGGTGAGGCGCTCCAGCGTGAGCAGCGGCAGGCCGCCGGGGGGAGAGTCGGCACGGCGAATCTGCTTTTCGGCGCGCGACATGAGCCATGCGTGCACCACCGCAGCGCCGAAGAGTCCGTAAGACGCGATGCCCAGCGCCAGATGCAGCGGCAGCCAAGGCGATGCGCTGACGTGCAAAGGGGTTCCGGGAAATGAGACGGCGAGCAGAGCCGCGGCCGCACCCAGCAGGGCCAGCACGCGCCGCACGTTCAGGTGCGGATAGAGCCGGCTTTCGACGGCGTAGACGGTCAGCACCAGCCACGCCGTGACCGAAAGCGCGGGTGCAAAGCCGAAGCGCGGGTCGCCGCCGGTCAGCCCCCACGCCAGCGCGACGGCGTGAAGCAGCCAGGCCAGGCCCAGAAGGGTTTGCGTTGCCGAGCGGCTCATCCGCGATGCGCCGGCGGCGGTGATTCCATAGGCGACCGCGGTGGCGATGCCCAGTGCCACGCCGAGTGGGGAGGGGCTCGCTAAAATCATTGGTCGGATCATAAGGGCTCGCCCCCAGGCTTCGGGCACTGCGTTGCGCTTCGCCAACCCCTGCCGGGGGCAACGCCAGTGGCCCGGTGAAGCCGGTTCCACGGCGTTCTGCGAAGGGCGTCCCGATTCGTTGATACTGCGCTTGCTTCTTTCTCGTCTCATTGCGCCTGCTGCCGCGGGCAACAAGGCAACCCCTCATGGCCACCGCCCTCACCGAAAAATTCTCCCGGCTCGTCAAGCAGATGAGCGGCCAGGCCCGCATCACCGAAGCCAACGTGCAGGACATGTTGCGCGAGGTGCGCATGGCGCTGCTCGAAGCCGACGTGGCGCTTCCCGTGGTGCGCGACTTCGTCGCCCGCGTCAAGGACAAGGCGCTCGGCCAGGAAGTGCTTGGGTCGCTCAAGCCGGGCCAGGCGCTGGTGGGCATCGTCAACCGCGAACTCGCCGCGACCATGGGCGAGGGGGTTTCCGACATCAACCTCGCCGCGCAGCCGCCCGCCGTGATCCTGATGGCGGGCCTGCAGGGCGCCGGCAAGACCACGACCACGGCCAAGCTCGCCAAGCACCTGATCGAAAAGCGCAAGAAGAAGGTGCTGACGGTGTCGGGCGACGTTTATCGTCCCGCGGCCATCGAGCAGCTCAAGACGGTGACGAAGCAGGCCGGCGCCGAATGGTTCCCGAGCACGCCGGACCAGAAGCCACTGGACATCGCGCGCGCGGCCATCGACCATGCGCGCCGCCACTTCTTCGACGTGCTGTTGGTCGACACCGCAGGACGACTGGCCATCGACGAAGTGCTGATGACCGAAATCAAGCAGCTGCACGAGGCGCTGAACCCGGTTGAGACGCTCTTCGTGGTCGATGCGATGCAGGGCCAGGATGCCATCAACACCGCCAAGGCCTTCAAGGAAGCGCTGCCGCTCACCGGCATCATCCTGACGAAGACGGATGGCGATTCGCGCGGCGGTGCAGCGCTGTCGGTGCGCCATGTCACAGGCGTGCCGATCAAGTTCGCCGGCACCAGCGAGAAGATCGACGGGCTGGAAGTGTTCGACGCCGAGCGCCACGCAGGACGCATCCTCGGCATGGGCGACATCGTGGCGCTGGTCGAGCAGGTCACAGCCGGCGTCGACGTGGCTGCGGCGCAGAAGCTCGCCGCCAAGGTCAAGAGCGGCGGCTTCGACCTCAACGATTTCCTGAGCCAATTGCAGCAGATGAAGCAGATGGGCGGCCTCGCCAGCATCATGGACAAGCTGCCCCAGCAGATGGCCGCCAAGGCCACCGACGCCGACCTCACGCGCGCCGAACGCGACATCCGCCGCAAGGAAGGCATCATCAACAGCATGACGCCGCTGGAGCGCCGCAAGCCCGAGTTGCTCAAGGCCACGCGCAAGCGCCGCATCGCCGCCGGCGCCGGCGTGCAGGTTCAGGAAGTGAACCGCCTGCTCAACGAGTTCGAGCAGATGCAGGGCATGATGAAGAAGATGAAGGGCGGCGGCCTCATGAAGATGATGAAGCGCATGGGTGGCATGAAGGGCATGCCGGGCATGGGTGGCGGCGGGATGGGCGGTGGCGGCGGAATGCCACGGTTTTGACTACCGCAACAAAAAACCGGTGACAAGCACCGGTTTTTTTTTGGGGACCCAAAATTCAAGGGCAAGCTCCGCGAAGCCTGTTCGGGAAACACCGCGGAACCGGCTTCGCCGGGCCGCTGGTGTTGCCCCCTTGAGGGGGGATGCGGCTACACGAAGTGAGCAAGAGTCGGGGGTGGGCCTGGTTCAGGCAAATTCTGCCAGCGACTTCTTCATCTTTTTCATCGCCGCGACTTCGATCTGGCGGATGCGCTCGGCGCTCACGCCGTAGTCGGCTGCCAGTTCGTGCAGCGTCATGCCGCCCGAGCCGTCGTCGTTCACCTTGAGCCAGCGCTCTTCCACGATGCGGCGACTGCGGTCGTCCAGCGCCAGCAGCGCCGTCGAGATGCCGTCGCTCGACAGGCGGTCGCGCTGGCGCGATTCGAGCTGTGCCGTCGGCTCCTGCGACGCGTCGGCCAGGTAGGCGATGGGCCCGAAGGCGTCGTCGCCGTCATCGGACGGGCTCGGGTCGAGCAGGATGTCGCCGCCGGACAGGCGCGTTTCCATCTCCAGCACTTCCTCGCGCTTGACGTTGAGCTGCGTTGCCATCTGGTCGACTTCGCTCGCGCTCAGGGTGTCGCGGTGCGTGTCGCTGTCGGCAGCGGCTGCGTCGGCCTTGAAACCCTGCTTCATGGACCGCAGGTTGAAGAACAGCTTGCGCTGGGCCTTGGTCGTCGCGACCTTGACCATGCGCCAGTTCTTCAGGATGTATTCGTGGATCTCGGCCTTGATCCAGTGCATGGCGTAGCTCACGAGCCGCACGCCCTGGTCGGGGTCGAAACGCTTCACGGCCTTCATCAGGCCAACGTTGCCTTCCTGGATCAGGTCGCCGTGCGGCAGCCCGTAGCCCAGGTACTGGCGGGAAATCGAGACGACCAGGCGCAGGTGCGACAGGATGAGCGCACCGGCGGCTTCAAGGTCATTGTGGTCGCGCAATCGGCGCGCGAAACCCTGCTCTTCCTCGAGGGTGAGCAGCGGCAGCCGGTTGGCGGCCGAGATGTACGCGTCCAGATTGCCAAGCGGCGGCACCATCGACCATGGATTGGCGACGGCGAGTTGATTGGCAGAGGCTCCAGACAGACTTGTCATTGGGGAAACTCCTTGGTTGGCACTGATGTTAGCACTCGATTAGAGGGAGTGCTAAACAAAGGGTTCCCGAGGACTTCTATCTGGTCGATAGAAATTTACTAACGGAGCTACCAGCGGATCCCGAGCCGCTGGAGCAGCCAGGCTGCCACGAAGAGCGGGCCGACCCAGAGGTATTGGATGTCCTCGAAGAAGGAAGGTTTCTTGCCTTCGATCTTGTGCCCGATGAACTGGAAGATCCAGCCCACGATGAAGATGCCGGCCGAAATCGGCAACACCTTGTCGCCCATGGCGTACACCAGCGCGAACATGACGACCGTCCACGCCGCCATGACCGCCAGCAGCACCGGCGAGCGCAGCCGCACGTAATAGACGATGCTGGCCGCCACGAAGGCGTAGGCCACCCACGGATGCAGCGCGAACAGCAGTCCGACGATGCTCACCATGATCGCCGGAATGGCGACCACGTGGATCAGCTCATTGGTGTGGTTGCGGTGGCTTTCGCCATAGTGCGCCAGCAGGCGGTCGACCTTGCGGCCCTCTGATTCGAATGCGTGAAATGCGGTGTCGCTCATCGTGGTGCGCCCCAGAGAAAATCAGCCCAGAAGTGCCTGTGCGAATTCCCGGGCGTCAAATGTTTCCAGATCCTCTAGTTTCTCACCGACGCCGATAAAGTAAACCGGAATCGGCTTTTCGCGGGCGATGGCGCACAACACGCCGCCCTTGGCGGTGCCGTCGAGCTTGGTGACAACAAGGCCGGTGAGCCCCAGCGCGTCGTCGAACGCGCGCACCTGGGCGAGGGCGTTCTGGCCGGTATTGCCGTCGATGACCAGCAGCACCTCGTGTGGCGCCGTGGCGTCGGCCTTGCCGACCACGCGTTTGATCTTCCTGAGTTCATCCATCAGGTGCAACTGCGTCGGCAGGCGGCCCGCCGTGTCGACCAGCACCACGTCCTTGCCGCGCGCGCGGCCCGCGTTCACGGCGTCGAAACTCACAGCCGAGGGGTCGCCGCCTTCCTGGCTGACGATCTCGACCGTGTTGCGGTCCGCCCAGATACCCAGTTGCTCGCGCGCCGCGGCGCGGAAGGTGTCGGCCGCGGCCAGAAGCACCGAGCAGCCCTCGTTGGCAAGGTGCTTGGTCAGCTTGCCGATGGAGGTGGTCTTGCCCGCCCCGTTGACGCCCGCGACCATGATGACGGTCGGGGTGAACTGGCCGATGACCAGCGCCTTTTCCAGCGGCTTGAGCAGGTCCGCGATCGCCTCGGCGAGCAGCACCTTGACCTGCGCGGCGTCGGTCGCCATCGCGCTTTTCACGCGGCGGCGCAGGTCTTCCAGCAGGAATTCGGTGGCCTTGACGCCCGTGTCGGCCATCAGCAGGGAGGCTTCGAGTTCCTCGTACAGGTCTTCGTCGATCTGCGCGTTGACGAAGACGGCCTGGATGCTGGTGCCGGTCTTTTTCAGGCCGTTCTTGAGCCGGTCGAGCCAGCGCTTGCGCTCGGGTTCGGCAGGTGGCGGTGGTGGTGCGGCGGGCCGGGGCGCGGGCGCGGAAACCGGCGGGGCCACGACCGGCGCGGGCGCCCACACGGGGGGCGACACCGGGGCTTCTGCTGGCGGCCGGTGTGGCGCAAAGGCGGGTGCAGGCGCCTCGACGGGTGCGACGAACGCGACAGGCGCGGGTGCGGGTGCGGGTGCGGGTGCGGGCGCGACAGTCGGCGGTATAGGCGCCAGTGCTGCGGGTGCGGCGGCGGGCGCCAACGGCGTCGGGGATTCCATAGGCGCCGGCGCGGCCACGGGCGCAAGCACTTCCGCGCTTTCCACAGGCGGCGCCGACTTGTTCCCGAACCACGTCGAAGGCGAAAACAGCGATTTCTCGGGTGGCGCAGGCGGCGTTGCAGGCGCCTCTGCAGGCGGCGCAAGCGCGGGCTCCGCAGGCGCGGTTGCGTCCGTCGGTGGTTTTTTCTTGAAGAAACTGAACATTGGGGGGTTCTTAGAATCCGAACCATTCTATGAAACAGCCCTCGCCACACCGCACAGCGGTCCGGCGGCCCTTTGCGGCCGCTTTTTTGTCCTCCGCGGTGATGGCGGCAGCGTTCGGGGCCTTGGCACCCGTCGCGGCTGTCGCGCAGCCGACCGACACCCCCGTCGTCACCACGACCTTGCCTTCAGCGCCCACGCGCGCCCAGCAGTTCACGCTGTCCAACGGCATGACGCTGATCGTGCAGCCCGATCGTCGCGCCCCTACCGCCGTGCAGATGGTGTGGGTGCGCGCCGGCGGGGTGGAGGAAGTGGACGGCACGTCCGGCGTCGCCCATGCGCTCGAACACATGATGTTCAAGGGCACGGCGCGCATCAAGCCGGGTGAGTTCTCGCGCCGCGTGGCGGCATTGGGTGGACGCGAAAACGCCTTCACCACGCGCGACTACACCGGCTACTACCAGCAGATTCCCGCCGGCAAGCTCGAAGACGTGATGCGGCTCGAGTCCGACCGCTTCGCCAACAACCAGTGGCCGGACGACGAGTTCAAGCGCGAGATCGAGGTCGTCAAGGAAGAGCGCCGCATGCGCACCGAAGACCAGCCGCGCTCGCTGCTGGGCGAACTGCAGAACGCCGCCACCTTCGTCGCCTCGCCCTACCACCGCCCCATCGTGGGCTGGATGAGCGACCTGGACGCCATGACGCCCGAGGACGTTCGCGACTTCCACAAGCGCTGGTACGTGCCCGCCAACGCCGCCATCGTCGTCGCCGGCGATGTGGACGTCGCGCAGGTGCGCAAGGTCGCCGAGAAGTACTACGGCAGCATTCCGGCGCGCGCCGTGCCCGCGCGCAAGCCCCGCACCGAGCCGGAGCAGCGCGGCATTCGCCGCGTCGAATTCAAGGCGCCCGCCGAGCAGTCCTATGTGTCGCTGGTCTTTCGCATTCCGCAGTTCGACAAGCTCGACGAAGCAAGCGATACGTACGCACTGGTGGTGCTTTCCGCCGTGCTCGACGGCTATGCCGGCGCGCGGCTGGATCGTTCGCTCACGCAAGGCCGTGACCGGGTGGCCGATTCGGTGGGCGCCTATGCAGGATTCGTCGGACGCGGTCCGCAGCTCTTCGGGCTCGACGGTGTTCCCGCCGCAGGCAAGACGCCCGAAGCCGTCGAGGCGGCGCTGCGCGCGCAGGTTGCCCGCATCGCAAAGGAGGGCGTGGCGGCCTCCGAACTGGCGCGCGTCAAGACGCAATGGGAGGCCAGCGAAACCTACAAGCTCGACTCGGTGATGGCGCAGGCGCGCGAACTGGGCGCCAACTGGATCCAGGGCCTGCCGCTCAATGCCAGCGAACAGATCATGGCGCGCCTCCAAGCCGTCACGCCCGAACAGGTGCAGGCCGTGGCCGCACGCTATTTCGGCGACGACCAGCTCACCGTGGCCACCTTGCGACCCTTGCCACCCGAGAAGAATCGCAGACCGCGCGAAGCGGCAGGACGTGAAGGGGAGATGCGCTGATGCCCGCTATCAACAACAAAATGAAGCTCGCGGCCGCATCGCTGCGCCTGCTCGCCGCCGGATGGGTCGCCTTCGCCACGCTGGGTGCGCACGCCGCGCTGCCCATCGAGCACTGGACGCAGCCCAGTGGCGCCAAGATCTACCTCGTTGCCACGGACGCGCTGCCCATCGTCGACGTGGAGATCGATTTCGACGCCGGCAGCCGCCGCGATCCACCCGCGCAAGCGGGATTGGCAGCTGCCATCTCCGACATGGTTGAAAAGGGCGTGCTCGCCAGGGGATCGGACCCCGCCATGGACGAGAACGCACTGGGAGAGGCATGGGCCGACCTGGGCGCCAGCTTCGACGTGGGCGCGGGGACCGACCGCATGAGCTTTACCTTGCGCACCCTCGCCAAGCCCGAGTTGCTGAACAAGGCCGTGGCGCTCGCGGCCCGCGAGATCGGCGAGCCCGCTTTTCCGACAGACATCTGGCAACGCGAGCGCGAGCGCATCAATGCGTCGATCAAGGAAGCGAACACCAAGCCGGCCACGATCGTCGGGCGCGCGTATGCGCACGACGTTTACGGCCAGCATCCCTACGGGCAGGAGACGACCGAGGGCACGCTGGCGCAGATCGACGTCGACGCGATACGCAAGGCCTACGCGCGCCTCATCGCACCATGCCGCGCCAAGCTCAGCATCGTGGGCGCCGTCACGCGTGCGCAGGCGGACAGCATCGCCACGGCCCTGCTGGCGCGGCTGCCTGCGCAAGCCGATTGCAGTCCCTTGCCGCCGGTGCCCGAGGTGGCGCCGCTCACGGCGCCCAAGATCGACCGCATTCCCTTTGCATCGGCGCAGGCGCATGTGCTCATCGGCCAGCCGGGCTACCCGCGCCGCGATCCGGACCACTTTGCGCTGACGCTGGGCAACTACATCCTCGGTGGCGGCGGCTTCGTGTCGCGCCTGACCGAGCAGGTGCGCGAAAAACGTGGCCTGGCGTACAGCGTCTACAGCGGCTTTTCGCCGGGCCTGCACGCCGGCGCGTTCACCATCGGCTTCCAGACGCGGCCCGACCAGGCGGACGAAGCGGTCAAGGTCTCGCGCGACGTGCTGGCCCGATTCGTCGCCGACGGCCCCACCGCGGCCGAACTGCAGGCCGCCAAGGACAACCTGATCGGCGGCTTTCCATTGCTGCTCGACAGCAACCGCAAGCTGCTGGGCAACGTCGCGAACATCGCGTGGAACGACCTGCCGCTGGACTACCTCGACACGTGGACGGCGCGCATGAACGCCGTCACCGTGGCCGACGTCAAGGCCGCCTTCGCGCGCAAGCTGAAACCCGACGACATGGTGACGGTCATCGTGGGGGCCAAGCCCTGAGCTTCGGCGCTGGAGCCATGACCGGTGCGTTCGGCACCGGTTTCGCCATGAGCTTCGCGCTGATCGTGGCGATCGGCGCGCAGAACGCGTTCGTGCTGCGCCAGGGGTTGCGGCGCGAGCACGTGCTGCCGGTCGTCGTGTTCTGCACTCTGGCCGACGCGATGCTGATGGCCGCGGGCGTGGCGGGCATGGCGCAAGCGCTCGGGGACCGTCCGGCACTGGCCAAGTGGCTCACGGTGGCCGGCGCGGTCTTCCTGCTGGTGTACGGCCTGCGCGCGCTGTGGCGCAGCCGGCGGCCCGGAGCGCTCGACGCGGCGAACGGAAAGCAATCCTTTTCGGTGGCGGCGGCGCTTGCGCAGGCGGCGGCATTTACCTTGCTCAATCCGCACGTGTACCTGGACACGGTGCTGCTGGTGGGCACGGTGGGCGCGCAGTTCGCCGGCATGCTGAAGGGTGTTTTCGTGGCGGGTGCCTCGCTGGCCAGCGTGGTCTGGTTCTTCGGGCTGGGTTTTGGCGCGCGGATGCTCGCGCCGGTCTTTGCGCGGCCCGGTGCTTGGCGCGTGCTCGACGCGCTCATCGGCGCGACGATGCTGTTGCTGGCCTACCTGCTGGCGCAACGGGCCATGGCCGGCGCCTGACCTTCCGGCGTTGCCTTTAAGCTTGCGGGCATGCGCAAGTCTCCCCCCACCGCCACACAACCCAAGGCCCCCGCCAAGCCCCGACCACCGCGCCCGGCGCACGCCAACGAAGTACGCATCATCGGCGGCGAATGGAAGCGCACGCGCCTGGCCGTTGCCGACAAGCCGGGCCTTCGCCCCACGCCGGATCGCGTGCGCGAAACCCTCTTCAACTGGCTCGCCAGCATCGCCGCTGCCGGTGGCGGCGACCTCCCGGGCTGGCAGTGCATCGACGCCTTTGCCGGCACCGGCGCGCTGGGATTCGAAGCTGCTTCGCGTGGTGCCACCTCGGTGCTTCTGTGCGAACAGGATGCCGCCCTGGTCGCGCAACTCAAGGCAGTGCAGGCCAAGCTGGGCGCGCAGGCCGTGCGCGTCGAGCGCGGCAACGGCCTCACAGCGCTGGAGCGCACCGAGCCGCGCAGCCAGCATGCGGTGTTCATCGATCCGCCCTTCGACAACCTGGCGCTTTATGCACCCGCCTTGCGGGCGGCCGCCCGCGCCCTGCGGGAAGACGGCGCCGTCTACCTGGAATCGCCTCGCCGCTGGACCGACGAGGAGCTGGGCCCGCTGGGCCTGGCCGTCTTTCGCTACCTGAAAGCGGGAGCCGTACACGCGCATCTATTGCGCGTACATAATCCGGCCGACAAACACAACATGCCAGCAGCGTGACAGCCCCAGGAGGAAACAACATGTCCAGCGTGATCGCGGTTTATCCCGGTACCTTCGACCCCATGACCCTCGGCCACGAGGACGTCGTGCGACGGGCCACGCAGCTCTTTGCCAAGGTCATCGTCGCGGTGGCGGCAGGGCATCACAAGAAGACGCTGTTCAACCTGCAGGAGCGCATCGAGATGGCGCGCGATGTCGTTGCGCCCTACAGCGACCAGGTCACGGTGGAAAGCTTCTCCGGCCTGCTGCGCGACTTCGTCGTTGCGCGCGGCGGCAAGGCCATGGTGCGGGGCCTGCGCGCCGTCACCGACTTCGACTACGAGTTCCAGCTGGCCGGCATGAACCGCTCGCTGATGCCGGCCGTCGAGACCGTGTTCCTCACGCCCAGCGACAAGTACCAGTTCATCTCCAGCACCTTCGTGCGCGAGATCGCCGTGCTCGGCGGCGAAACCGACAAGTTCGTCTCTCCCCATGTGCAGGCGCGGCTCGCCGCCAAGGTGCGCAGCCTCGGGCGAGAATGACGCAAGACGGCCTGCCTCGCCTTCATTCGCTGGGCGATGCGGCCCTGCTTTGCGAGTTGCCGGGCCCCGCCACGCTCGAGGCGCAACAGAAACTCTGGGCACTGGCCTCGCAGGCGGCATCCTGGCCCGGCGTGGGCGAACTGCTGCCGGGCATGAACAACCTGACGCTGATGTTCGACCCCCTGCTGCTCGATGCGCAGGAGCTTGAATTGCGCGTGCTGGCGATCTGGCCCACGATCGAGGCGGTGCCGATGGAGGGCCGGCTCATCGAGATTCCGGTGGCTTACGGGGGCGAGCATGGCCCCGACCTCGCCGACGTCGCGGCGCACACCGGCCTCACGCCTTTCGAGGTCGTGCGGCGCCACAGCGAGGCCGAATACGTCGTCTACTTTCTTGGCTTCCTGCCGGGCTTTGCATTCATGGGTGGACTGCCGCCCGAACTGGCCACACCCCGGCGCAACGAGCCGCGACTTGCGGTGCCGGCGCGCTCGGTGGGCATCGGCGGTGAGCAGACAGGCATCTACCCTTCGATGTCGCCGGGTGGGTGGCAAATCATCGGTCGCACGCCGCTCACC
The DNA here is from genome assembly GCF_030317105.1 of Variovorax brevis. GTDB lineage: Bacteria > Pseudomonadota > Gammaproteobacteria > Burkholderiales > Burkholderiaceae_C > Variovorax > Variovorax brevis. The sequence goes on along the minus strand of NZ_JASZYG010000006.1, from coordinate 193,862 downwards.
CTATTCGATCCCCTGGCACCAAGCCCCACGCTGCTGAAGGCCGGTGACCGCGTGCGCTTCGTGGCAGAAAGCGTGGAAGCGTGATCGTCGTCGTCAAGCCCGGCATGCTGGCCTCGGTGCAGGACCTGGGGCGCCACGGCCATCGGCATCTGGGCGTGTGTCCGGGTGGCGCGCTCGACGTCATGGCGCTCACGCTGGCCAACCGGCTCGTTGGCAACGCCGATGGCGCGGCCGGCATCGAGCTCACGATGGGCATGTGCGAAATCCGTTTCGAGGAAGCCACCCGCATCGCGCTGGCCGGCGACCCCTTTGGTGCGCGGCTCGATGGGCAACTGATGTGGCCTTACTGGAGCGTGCCGGTGCGCGCGGGCCAGACCCTCAGGCTCGGCGGCGCGAGCACGGTGCAAAGGCCGGGCCTTCGCACCTGGCTGGCGGTGGCCGGCGGCATCGACGTGCCCCTCGTTCTTGGCTCGCGCAGCACCGACCTGAAAGCTGGCTTTGGCGGCCATGAAGGACGGGCGCTGCGCAAAGGCGACCGCCTGCCCGTCGGCGCCAGTGCGCTCACGCCGGCACAACTGGAGCGCCGCCGTTTCGGCCTTCTTGCCCCCGACGGCGGCGGCGAAGGTACGGCGACGACCCTGCGAATCTTGCCGGGGCCTGAGAACGAACAGTTCACCATCGCGGCGCGCAAGCAGCTGTGCACCGAGACGTGGCGCATCACGCCGCAAAGCAATCGCATGGGCAGCCGCCTGGCCGGCCCGGAACTCAAGCGCAAGCGCTCGGCCGACATGCTGTCGGCGGGCGTGATTCCCGGCACCATCCAGGTTCCGCCTTCGGGCCAGCCGATCATCCTCATGGGAGACGCGCAGACCACGGGCGGCTATCCGCGCATTGCGGTGGTCATCCGCGCCGACCTCTGGAAGCTGGCGCAGGCGCCGCTGGGCGGCGAGTTGCGGCTCGAAGAAGTCGATGCCGCAGCCGCACTGTCCGCATGGAATGACCAGCAGCGCTATCTTTCGATGATGGCGCAGGGGCTCGCGCTCATGAACTGGGCTTCAGCCGCTGCCATCGCCCCGCCGCCCGGGAAAGCAGAAGAAGCTGAAGCCGAAGGAGAGCAGGATGCAGATTGACCTCAATGCCGATCTGGGCGAAGGCGCCGGCAACGACGAGGCGCTGCTGGCGCTGGTGAGTTCGGCCAACATCGCCTGCGGCTGGCATGCCGGCGACGCGCAGACCATGCGCCAGTGCGTGCAATGGGCGCTCAAGAATGGCGTCGCCATCGGCGCGCACCCCAGCTTTCCGGACCGCGAGAACTTCGGTCGCAGCACGATGCACCTGCCGCCCGAGGAGATTGTCGCGGGGATGCTCTACCAGATCGGCGCGCTGGCCGCCATCGTCAAGGCCGAAGGCGGCGCGCTGGCGCACGTCAAGCCGCACGGAGCGCTCTACAACCAGGCCGTCAAGGATCCGGTGCTGGCCGACGCCATCTGCGAGGCCGTTCGCCGCTTCGACCCCGGCCTGAAGTTCTTCGGCCTCGCCGGCAGCGGCATGATCACCGCCGCGCAGCGCGCCGGCCTGCAGCCGGTGGAAGAAGTGTTTGCCGACCGCGGCTACATGCCCGACGGCAGCCTGGTCCCGCGCAGCCAGCCGGGCGCGTTGATCGAGGACGAAGAGCAGTCGCTCGCGCAAACGCTTTCGCTGGTGCGCGAGCACAAGGTCCGGGCCATCGACGGCAGCACCGTCGCCGTCAACGCGCAATCGGTCTGCCTGCACGGCGACGGGGCGCATGCGCTCGAATTCGCGCGGCGCATTCGCGAGCGGCTGGCCATCGAAGGCATCGCCGTCAAGCCCACATGAACGTGCTGCTCACCGGCTTCGAGCCTTTTGACAGCGACACCATCAACCCTTCGTGGGAAGTGGCGCGGGCGCTGCATGGCTGGGGCTGGGAGGGCGCCGACGGCAAGATGGCGCTGGTGCATGCGCGTCGCATGCCTTGCGCGTTCGGGGCGGCGCTGCGTTCGCTCGATGAAGCCATCGACAGCCTGCAACCGCAACTCGTGGTGTGCCTCGGGCTGGCGGGCGGCCGCAGCGAGATTTCGCCGGAGCGCGTGGCCATCAACGTGGACGACGGGCGCATTTGCGACAACGCGGGCTGCCAGCCGATCGACACGCCGGTGATCGACGGCGCGCCGGCGGCCTACTTCTCGACGCTGCCCATCAAGGCCATCGTGCGCGACCTGCGGGCTGCGGGCATTCCGGCTTCGGTGTCCAACACGGCCGGCACCTTTGTCTGCAACCACCTCTTCTTCGGCCTGATGCATCGCATCGTGACGCGGCCGGTGGCGGGCATGCGTGGCGGCTTCATCCACATCCCGTATTTGCCGATGCAGGCGGCGCGCCTGCCCGGCGTTCCCAGTCTGGCGCAGGCGACGGCCATCGAGGCGATGCGGATCGCGATCAGGACTTCGCTCGAAGTGCGTGAGGACATCCGCGAGGGGGGGGTCAGTTGCACTGATCGCCGCACCGGGCGCGGCAGCGCCTGATGTCAGTGCGCCACGAACTGGCGCAACCAGGGGCCCAGCGCCGCATTCACCAGCGCCGGCTTTTCCATGGTCAGCATGTGGCCGCACTCGGGCACCCAGTGCAGCTCGGCATGCGGCACCAGCCTGGCGATCTCGCGTGAGCATTCGGGCGGCGTCAAGCGATCGGCGTCGCCGCACATCACCAGCACCGGGCAGCGCAAGGACGGGAGGTTGGCGCAGGCATCGGGACGCTCCATCAGCGCGCGGTTCTGGCGGATGAGTTGCTGCGCGCCCGCTTCGAGAATGATGTCCAGGTAGCGCTGCACGAGCGTCTGGTTGGCGGCCTGCCGCGGGTGGAATGCAAAGGCGATGTTGGGCTCGATCACCTCGCGCACGTCGCCGGCCTCGAAGAGTTCGATGGCCGAGGCGCGCAGGTCGTAGTACTCCGGCGTTTCCGCCCGCGCATTGGTGCCCAGCAAGGCGAGGCCGGCCACGCGTTCGGGCGCCTGCCGCGCGGCTTCCATGGCGACCATGCCGCCCATCGACGCACCGCACAGCACCAGAGGCCCGGCATGTTCGCGCAAGACGGCCGAGGCCATGCTTTCGATGCGGGGGTGGCGCATGTGGGCGTCGCTCACCCGGGGTGCGAGGCTGGCGGGGATGACGGGCATCTGCGCTTCCCAGAGGCGTTCGTCGCAGGCGAGGCCGGGGAGCAGGACAAGTGTGGGCATGAATGATTCTCGAAGAATTGCGCCAGCGTCGCTCGCGGCCGCCCCCGTCCAAAAGAAATAGCCGCTCGCGTCCGCTATTTGGTGGATGCGCCACCGTCCCGGCGCGCCTAGAGTGAGCGCATGCCTCCATTCGTGGGCGGAGGGATCGGGCATGGACAAGGAATCCAGGTCGGCGGGCGGCGGGTTCTCCTCGAGCGGCATCGTCGCGATCGTGATGCTCACCGCCGGCGTGCTGTTCATACGCGATGTGCCGCTGGAGACCACGCGGCTCCCGGTGAACGAACCGCGCATCCAGCAAGCCAGCGTGATGCAGGACGTCGATGCTCGCCTGTGGCAGGACCCTTTTGGCGCCATCGCCCGGGCGCGCGAGGAAGCCGCCAAGCGCGACGCCAAAAAGGCCGCCGAGGCCGACAAGCGCCACACGGCACGGGCGCTGCGCGAGGACATCGTCGCGCGCATGGCAACGAGCGGCCGCAAGGTGGAAGTGTTCGCCGTGATGCTGCCCGGCGGCCCCTACTCGGACAACATCGAGAGTCGTCGCCGCACCCGCTATGCCGTGCTCGCGGGCTTGAGCGCGAGCCGCCTCGCGCCGGTGGACAGCGAGCATCTGGGTTACTTCTTTCCCGTGGGCGTCGACGTCCCGCCAACGCCGGAGTTGCCGGAGATCGTGCCCTTCGAGTGGTTCGAGCCCGCCATCGACGGCACGCCCCGCAAGGGCGACGAGATCCAGCCGCTGATCCTCGTGATGTGGCTCGACGGCAATATCTTTGCCGGCGGGCCGCTGGGCCGGATCCGCGACCTGATCGCGCGCTTCGATCCGGTGAAGGTGAATTGGCGCGTGCTCGGGCCCAGCGGCTCGGACGAGCTTCGCAGCATGGTCGACGAGCTCCGCCAGCAGGGTGCGGACAAGGCGATCGGGAAGTCGTTCGCCAACCTGCCGCTGCGTTTTTATTCCGCATCCGCGACGGCGCCCGACGAGCGCATCTTCGCGAACCTGCCGGAGGCGGATCTCAAGTTGTCCTTGTCGGCCTACCTTGCGCAGAACAACGTGCACCTGGTGCGCACCATCGGCGACGACGACAAGCTGGCCAAGGCCCTGATCGACGAACTGAAATTGCGCGGCCTCACGGCGGGCACGGTGGCCTCGGGTGCCGCGTATGGCGAAGCGTGCGACAGGACCCATCCCAACGACGAAGGGCTCAGCCATATCGCCGTGATTGCCGAATGGGACACCCTGTACGGCCGCACGCTGCGCCGCGAATTCCGCGCGGGCAAGCAGGAAGAAGGCTTCTGCGTGAACCGGTTCACCTATGTGCGCGGCATCGATGGCCAACTCCCCGCGGGCAACGCGGATGGCGCTGCATCGAAGTCGTCCTCGGACAAGTCCGGCGCCGGCAATAAGGACGACAACCGCCGCCGCGACGGCACCTTCGTCGAAATTGCGGAAGGCCAAAGCCAGTTCGATTACCTGCGCCGCCTTTCGGTGCGCATGCGCGAACTCGACCGCCAGCTGCGAGAGTCGAGTTCCGACGGCAAGGGCCTGCGCGCCATCGGCGTGCTGGGTTCGGACGTGCACGACAAGCTGCTGGTGCTGCAGGCGCTGCAGCCGGAGTTTCCCAATGCGATGTTCTTCACCACCGACCTCGATGCGCGCTACCTGCATCCGCGCGAACGGGCTTGGACGCGCAACCTCATCGTGGGCTCGAACTTCGGCTTGCGACTGGGTGACCGCCTGCAGGCGGGCGTGCCGCCGTTTCGCGACAGCTACCAGACCTCGGCGTTTCTTTCGACAAGGATTGCGATGGACGACGCACGGCGCGCCCTCGTGCCGCACGATGCGTCGGCATCGGACGCGGCCGCGACACCGCAAGACAGCATCAACATGTGGTTCAAGCCGCCGCGGCTCTTTGAGATTGGGCGCACCACGGCTTTTGACTACAGCACGCCGACGCAAGAAGTGATGCCCTCAGTCGCGCCGACGGCAGGCCAGAAGGGCGCCCCGCGCCAGCCGTGCGAAGGGCCCCGGTGGGACGCCTGCGGCGGCATTCATCCATCGGCGTCGCCGGCCTATCCGCAGATGCGCTTCGCCACGATGGCCGCGCTGTTCTCGGCGCTCATCCTGCCCTTGTGGCTGCCGGTGATCACGAGCAGCCAGGCGGTGCGCAAGCGGCTGCGCAACTTCATGTTCGTCAGCGTGACAGGCGACAAGCGCGTCATGCGCTGGGTTGGGCTCATCGCATTGCTCTTCTTGCTGCATGTGGCGATTCCCATGGCGCTGGCGGCGAACTGGGAACGCTTTGCGCAATGGCTCACGGCCGGAGGCAAGCCCCTTGTCATGCTCGAAGGCATCAGCATCTGGCCGACCGAAGGCATTCGCATCCTGAGCCTGCTGCTGTGCCTCTACATGATCTTCAGTGGATGGTCGGCGCTGAGCGAGAACCTCGACGACATCATCCTGCGCTTCAGGCTGCGCAAGTCACGGCGACAACTGATCGAGGACCAGCGAAAGGCGGAGATCGGGCTGCCGTGGTGGAAGAAGGTCGCCAACATGTTCTCGTTCCGCTTCACGCAACCCGAGGGCGCGGGCAAGGTGGGCTGCGTCGGCACCTCGGGCACCATCATCTTCTGGCGCCGCTACATCGTGCAGAACCGCATCAGCGCGCGTGCCACGCGCACGACGGCGTGCGTGCTCATTGCGCTGTGCGTCAGCGGCGTGCTGTGGCTGGCGATGCGTGACGGCTGGTTCATTCCGCAGCGAGGCCCGCTCGTGCTTTCCATCCACCGATGGCTGCACGCGCTCATGATTCTCGCGATGTATTTCCTCGTTTTCTTCGTCGTGGACGCGACCGCCTTCTGCGTGAGCTTCGTGCACGGCCTGCGCGTGCACGGCGCCAACTGGCCCCGATCAACGGTCGAGAAGTTCGAGGACGACCTCCACGTGCCGCGCGCGTACCTGGACAACTGGATCGACCTGGAGTTCATCGCACTGCGCACGAAATGCGTGACGCGCTTGATCTACTTTCCCTTCATCGTGCTGTCGCTGTTCCTGTTGTCGCGCAGCGCGGCGTTCGATGACTGGTACATGCCGGCGACGGGGATCGTCTTGTCGGTGCTGGGGGCGTCGATTGCGTTGGCGTGTGCGGTGGCGCTGCGCTTTGCGGCGGAGAAGTCGCGGGAGCACGCGATGGATTTGCTGCGGGATGCGCTGGTGCGGGTGAGTGGAGATGTGAAGCCGAAGGCGGAGGAGGTGGCGGCTGGCGCCGCGCCAGTCGGGCAGTTCGACGATCCTGACGATGAGTCCGAAGAGCCTGACGAAGATCCCGGGAAGTGCGAGCATGTGCCGCCTCCGGAGCCGCCGAAGGCTGCGCAGCTTTCGCTGCTGCTCGCGCGAATGGACAGCCTGCATGAAGGCGCGTTTGCGCCGTTCTGGCAGCAGCCCTTGCTCAAGGCGGTGTTGTTGCCGTTTGCGACCTTGGGCGGGTCGACGTTGCTGGACTATCTGGCGCTGGTGAATGTCTAGCGCGGACGCATCAACCCGAAGCGATGCACGGTGGTGCTGGCAAACACCTGCCCCGGCACCAACACCGTCGAAGGAAACGAAGGCTGGTTCGGTGAATCCGGAAAGTGCTGCGTCTCCAGGCACAGCCCATCGCCCTGCCGCACGGCCTGGCCCGCGGAATTCACCAGCGTGCCATCCAGGAAGTTGCCTGAATAGAACTGCACGCCGGGCTCGGTCGTGAGCACGTCCATCGTGCGACCGGAAACAGGATCTTCCAGCCGCGCAGCGAAGTGCAGGGCCTTCGGGTCCGCTTCGTCGAGCACGAAGTTGTGGTCATACCCACGCCCGCGCAGCAACTGCACATGCGACTGCCGGATCCGCTCGCCGATGCGACGCGCTTCGCGAAAGTCAAAGGGCGTGCCTTCCACCGGCGCGATGCCTTCAGGAATCAGCGTGTCATCCACCGGGCAATAGCGGCTCGCGCCGATCGTCAGCATGTGATCCAACACATCCCCGCTGCCGCGCAGGTTGAAGTAGTCGTGATGCGTCAGGTTGACGATGGTCGACTGGTCGCAGGTCGCGTGGTAGTCGATGCGCCATTCGTTCTGTGCCGTCAACGTGTAGCGCACACGCGCATCGAGCCGGCCTGGGTAGCCGCCTTCGCCATCCTCGCTCGTGTAGCGCAACTCGATCGCCACGCTGCCGTCCGCGGCAATCGCCACCGGCTCGATGTCCCACCAGCGCTTGCCAAAGCCTTTGAAGCCACCGTGCAACGCGTTCCTGCCGTCGTTCACTTCCAACTGCACCTCGCGACCTTCAATCGAAAAGCGTCCGTGCGCAATGCGATTCCCATAGCGCCCCACGATGGTCCCGAAGTGCGGATTGCGCGTCTCGTAGTCCTGTAGCGATGCGCAGCCAAGCACGACATTGGCAAGCTGTCCATCGCGGTCCGGCACATGCAGCGCCGTCACGATGCCGCCCAGGTTGATCGCACTCAGGCGAATGCCGCTCGCGCCATGCAGCGTGAATTCGCGCACCAAGCGCCCATCGGCGAGCTGGCCCACATCGCGCTGTTCGATGCGCGCAAGCGCAAGGGTCAAGCCCAGCCTCCGTCCACGATGAAGTCCTGCGCCGTGCACATCGCGCTGTCGTCCGAAGCCAGGAACAGCGCCATGCTCGCGATGTGCTCGGCCATCAGCGGCTTGTTGATGCATTGCCCCTTGGCAATCTCTTCCTTCGAGTCTTCCTTGACCCACAGGCGCAACTGTTTCTCCGTCATGACCCAGCCGGGCACCAGCGTGTTGACGCGGATGTTCGACGGCCCGAGGTCGCGCGCCAGGCTGCGCGTGAGACCCTGCACCGCCGACTTGGCGGTCGTGTACACCGGCATGCCGCCCTGCTTGAGCATCCAGCTGATCGAGCCGAAGTTGATGATCGATCCGCCGCCCGCCGCGCGCATGTCTGGCGCCACCGCTTGCGCCGCAAAGAACTGGTGCCGGATGTTCACGGCAATGCCGGCGTCCCACGAAGCGATGGTCGTCTCTTCGATGGTGTGCCGCTTGTCGTTGGCGGCGTTGTTCAGGAGGATGCTGATCGGCCCGTTTTTTGCGCGTGCCGTTGCAACGGCGGCCTGCAGCGCCGGGATGTCGGTCAGGTCGGTGCGAATGAACAGCGGTGCATGGCGCGCACCGGCCAGCGATGTTGCAAGGGCCTGGCCCGCCGCGTCATCGATGTCGACAAAGGCGACGCGCGCACCCTGCGCAACAAAGCTCTCGACCAGCGTGGCGCCGATGCCAGTGGCGCCACCGGTGATCAGCACGCTGCGGTCGGAAAGGCTGGGATATTGTGCAGAAGCAGTCATGTGAATTCAGTGGTTGAAGCAAACGAAGATCAGGGTCAGGCCCCGTGCGGGAGCGCCCGCGGAACCAGCTTTGTGGGCCGCGGGGGAAGCGCCCCCTTGAGTGGGGATCCGGCGACACGAAGTGAGCAAGAAACGGGGGTGGGCAAGCTACCCGCCGAACAGGGCAGCAGGCACACCCGGGCTGTCGATGGTCACCGCAAACAAGGCACCCGCCAAGGGCTGTTCAGCGCGCTGCGTGGCATTGAGGCCGCTCCACGCACTGCTGATAAAAAGCGTGCGCAGGTCCGGCCCGCCAAATGCGACGTCGGTAATGTGCGCCGTCGGCAGCTTGATGCGGCACAACTCGCGCGCGCTCACCGGGTCATGGCAGGTCACGCACGAGCCGCCCCAGTGGGCGATCCACAGGCGGCCGGCGGCGTCGGTCGTCATGCCATCGGGATAGCCGTCCTCGCGCGTGAAGCGAAGCCACTCGCGTTTGTTCGACACAGTGCCGCGCGGCGCGTCGAAGTCCCAGGCGTAGACCCGTCCACGCGCCGTGTCGTTGAAATAGAAGGTGCCCTGGTCGGCAGACCAGGTCGGGCCGTTCGTGACGGGATACCCGGAGTCGTGTCGCGTGCAGCGGCCGTCGGCGTCGTAGCGGTACAGCGTGCCGGTGGGCTGCTCGCAGGCGCAATCCATCGTGCCGCCCCAATAGCGGCCGTAGCCGTCGCACTTGCCGTCGTTGAAGCGGTTGGTCGCGGGCTCCTCGGGCTGGTGAAGGTAGCGCGGTTTGGCGCCGCTGACGTCGGGGTCGAACAGCGCAAAGCCGCGGCGCAAGGTGATGAACAGACCCGGTGCATGCGCGCGTTCGGCCACAGCCGAGATTTCCTCATCGAAGCGCCAACTCGACTGCGCGCCGTCGGCCAAGCGCAGGCGATGCAACTGCTTGCCCAGAATGTCGACCCAGTAGAGCGACTGCTCGCGCTGCGACCAGAGGGTTCCTTCGCCAAGCTCCGCGCCGGCGGCCCACACGCAGCGGGGCGCATCGAGAACGGTGGGGATGGGCAAGGACGTGGATGCGGTCAAAGTGTGTCTCCTTCGCCAGGGTGCGCGGCTTTTGGCGGCGTTCTGGCGGGCCGATCCTATCAACGCCTACCCATACTGGAAAGACCTGAAAGCGGCATCGGTCGATCCCTGCATTGCAATGACTACTCGATTTCGAGCCGCGCGCCGTACACGTCCAGGCTCGCGGTCTTGAGCGCGCGCATCATCACCTTGGCCGCGGGCGACAGCAGGCGATCGGTGCGCGTGATGATGCCGAAGGCGTCCATGTGGCAGTTCATGGACACCGGCAGCAGCGACACGATGCCGTGCGCCGCGTAGTAGCGCGCCACGTCGGCCGCAAGGATGGCGACCATGTCGCTTTGCTGCAGCATGCGCGTGATGAAGAGCAGGGCGCTGGTCTCGATCAGGTTGATGGGTGGTGCCAGCCCTTCCTGCTGGAACATCAGGTCGAAGCGATGGCGCAGCACGCTGCCCGCGGGCGGCACGATCCAGCCGCTGCCGACCAGGTCGCGCAGCGTGAGCCCGGTCATGCCAAGCAGCGGATGGCCCGGCCGCACGAGTGCGCTCACGGGCTCTTCGGTCAGCGCTTCGTAGCGCAACTGGGTCTTGTCGTGCTCCGCAAAGAGGCGCGCGACCAGGATGTCGAGCTTGCCTTGCGCCAGGCGCTCCAGCAGCACCGGGCTCGTTTCGATTTCCAGCGAGACGCGCAGGCTCGGATGCTCGCGCTTGACCGCGGCCACGGCCGGCGGCAGCAACGACAGGCCCGGCGCGGTGATGCAGCCCACCGCCACCTGCCCGAAGCGGCCGGCCTTCAGTCCTTCGAGTTCGTCATGCGCCTGGTTCAGGCTGGCCAGCGCCACGCGCGCATGGCGGATCATGGTTTCGCCATACCAGGTGGGACGCATGCCCCGCGGCAAGCGCTCGAACAGCGAGACCTCCAGTACGTCTTCCAGATCCTTCAGCAGTTTGGAGGCGGCCGGCTGCGTCATGTTGAGCACCTGGGCCGCGCGGTGGATGTTGCCCTCTTCCGCGAGGGCGACGAGCAACAGCAATTGCCTCGTCTTGAGCCGTGCACGGATGAACCAGTGCGTGTAGTTGGTCATAGGGTTATCGTGAATCCACCTTCTGATATCGATTCGACCCAAATATTCATTAGAAAGCTATCGGTAACATTCCTACACTCGCGACACTTTGAAGCGAAGTGACCTCCAGTACAACGCCAGGCAGTACATCAACGGCCGTTGGGAAACGGGCGTCACGACGGGCATCAGCCGAAACCCGTCGGATACGGGCGAGGTCGTTGCCGAATATGCGCGGGCCGATCGCAACCAGGCCGAGCGTGCCATCCGCGCTGCCGTGGATGCTTTTCCCTCATGGAGCCACACCACGCCGCAGCGCCGCGCGGATGCGCTCGACCAGATCGGCAGCGAGATCTTGGCGCGCAAGGATGAACTGGGGCTGCTGCTCGCACGCGAAGAGGGCAAGACCTTGCCTGAAGCGGTGGCCGAAGCTGCGCGTGCGGGGCAGATCTTCAAGTTCTTCGCGGGCGAGGCCTTGCGTGCGGCGGGCGAGACCATGGCCTCGGTGCGGCCCGGCGTGCAGGTGGACGTCACGCGCGAGCCCATCGGTGTGGTCGGGCTCATCACGCCGTGGAACTTTCCCTTTGCCATCCCGGCCTGGAAGATTGCGCCGGCGCTGGCCCATGGCAACAGCGTCGTGTTCAAGCCGGCCGAACTGGTGCCGGCTTGCGGCTGGGCGCTGGCCGAGATCATCAGCCGCGCAGCCCTGCCAGCGGGGGCGTTCAATCTCGTCATGGGCAGCGGGCGCGAAGTGGGCCAGACGCTGGTCGACAGCGCCTGGGTCGATGCCTTGAGTTTTACCGGCTCGGTCGCCACGGGTGAGCGCATTCTTCAGTCGGCGTCGGCGCGGCGGGCCAAGGTGCAGCTGGAGATGGGCGGCAAGAACCCGCTCGTGGTGATGGCCGACGCCGACTTGGACCGTGCCGTGGATTGCGCGGTGCAGGGCGCGTATTTTTCGACGGGCCAACGCTGCACGGCGTCCAGCCGCATCATCGTCGAGGCACCGGTGCACGACGTTTTCGTGGCGCGCCTGCGACAGCGCGTGGCCACGCTGAAAGTCGGGCATGCGCTCGAACATGGCATCGAGATGGGCCCGGTGGTCGATGCGGCGCAGCTCGAACAGAACCTGGCCTATGTGCAGATCGCACGCGAAGAAGGCGCCGAGCATGTGTGGGGCGGCGAAGCGCTCAAGCGATCGAGCACGGGCCACTACATGAGTCCGGCACTGTTCCTGGCGCAGCCCGAGCACCGGGTGGCACGTGAAGAAATATTTGGGCCAGTGGCCTGCGTGTTGCGCGCCGCCGACTACGAGCACGCGCTTGCGCTGGCCAACGACACGCCTTTCGGTTTGTGCGCCGGCATCTGCACGCGGTCATTGCAGCACGCAACACATTTCCGCCGCCATGCCAAGGTAGGGATGACGATGGTCAACCTGCCGACGGCCGGCGTGGATTACCACGTACCCTTCGGCGGCCGAAAGGCATCGAGCTACGGCCCGCGCGAGCAGGGCCGCCATGCGGCCGAGTTCTACACCACGCTCAAGACCAGCTACCTGCAGGCCTGACGACGATTTTTTCCCGACGTTCCTTTACTTACTCAAACCATAGGAGACCATCATGAATCTGAATCGTCGCACCCTTACCGCCGCCCTTGCAGCGGCATCCGTCACCGGTGTGCTGCCGCTGTCGGCCTTCGCGCAGAAGAAGATCGTGCTGGGCTTCGCACAGGTCGGCGCGGAAAGCGAATGGCGCACTGCCAATACCGAGTCGATCAAGTCGGCCGCGGCGGAATCAGGCATCGAGCTGAAGTTCTCCGACGCGCAGCAAAAGCAGGAAAACCAGATCAAGGCCATCCGCTCGTACATCGCGCAGAAGGTGGACGTCATCGCCTTCTCACCCGTGGTCGAAACGGGTTTTGAAACCGTGCTGCGCGAAGCCAAGGCCGCCAAGATCCCGGTCGTGCTCACGGACCGCTCGGTCAACGTCAAGGACGACACGCTCTACGTCACCTTCATGGGCTCGGACTTCACCGAAGAAGGCCGCAAGGCCGGCCGCTGGCTGGTCGAGAAGATGAAGGACAACAAGGGCCCGATCAACATCGTCGAGCTGCAAGGCACGGTGGGATCGGCACCGGCCATCGACCGCAAGAAGGGCTTTGAAGAAATCATCAAGGCCGACCCGAAGTTCAAGATCACCCGCTCGCAGACCGGCGACTTCACCCGTGCCAAGGGCAAGGAAGTGATGGAAGCCTTCCTGAAGGCCGACAAGAACATCAATGTCCTGTACGCGCACAACGACGACATGGCCATCGGCGCGATCCAGGCGATCGAGGAAGCGGGCCTCAAGCCGGCCAAGGACATCGTCATCATTTCGATCGACGCCGTGAAGGGCGCCTTCGAAGCCATGATGGCGGGCAAGCTGAACGTGTCGGTCGAATGCAGCCCGCTGCTGGGCCCGCAACTGATGAGCGCGGTGAAGGACATCCAGGAAGGCAAGCCGCTGCCCAAGCGCATCGTGACGAAGGAAGGCATCTTCCCGATGGAAGTGGCCGCTGCCGAATTCCCGAAGCGCAAATATTGAGACACGGCCTCCGCGGCACGTCGTGCCGTTGCGCCATGAAAGCTCCGCGGTGTCGCAAAGACGGCTCCGCGGTGTTCCTCCCACAAGACTTCGCGCCCACAATCAATACACAACACACCCAAGGAGACTCTTGACATGAAACGCCTCTTCCTCAAAACCCTGGTCGCCGGCATTGCTGCTTCCGGACTCATCGGCTTCGCCTCGCTCGCACAGGCGCAGGACAAGGGGCTGGTCGCGGTCTCCATGCCGACCAAGTCGTCGGCACGCTGGATCGCCGATGGCGACAACATGGTCAAGTCGCTCAAGGAAAAGGGCTACAAGGCCGACCTGCAGTACGCGGACGACGACATCCCCAACCAGCTCGCGCAGATCGAGAACATGGTGACCAAGGGACCGAAGGTGCTGGTCATTGCCGCGATCGACGGCACGACGCTCTCGGACGTGCTGCAGAAGGCGGCGGACAAGGGCATCAAGGTCATCGCCTATGACCGCCTCATCAAGGGCTCGAAGAACGTCGACTACTACGCGACCTTCGACAACTTCCAGGTGGGCGTGCTGCAGGCGCAGTCCATCGAGAAGTCGCTCAAGCTGAAGGAAGCCAAGGGCCCCTTCAACATTGAACTCTTCGGCGGTTCGCCGGACGACAACAACGCCTTCTTCTTCTACAACGGCGCGATGTCGGTGCTCAAGCCCTACATCGACAGCGGCAAGCTGGTGGTGCGCAGCAAGCAGATGGGCATGGAAAAGGTCGGCACGCTGCGCTGGGACGGCGCTGTGGCGCAGGCGCGCATGGACAACCTGCTGTCGGCCTACTACACCAAGGACCGCGTGGACGCGGTGCTGTCGCCGTATGACGGCCTGTCGATCGGCATCCTGTCGTCGCTCAAGGGCGTGGGCTATGGTTCGGCGTCGCAGCCGATGCCGGTGGTGACGGGCCAGGACGCGGAAGTGCCCTCGGTCAAGTCGATGCTGCGCAAGGAACAGACTTCCACCATCTTCAAGGACACGCGTGAACTCGCCAAGGTCACCGTTGCCATGGTCGACGCCATGATGGCCGGCAAGGCGCCGGAAGTGAACGACACCAAGACCTACAACAACGGCGTGAAGGTGGTGCCGTCTTACCTGCTCAAGCCGGTGAGCGTGGACATCACCAACTGGAAGCCGGTGCTGATCGACAGCGGCTACTACAAGGAAAGCCAGGTCAAGTAATGGCCGGACAGGGAGACACGATCCTGGAGATGCGCGGGATCACCAAAACATTTCCAGGCGTCAACGCACTGGACAACGTCAACCTCGCCGTGCGCGCCGGCGAAATCCATGCGGTGGTGGGCGAGAACGGTGCGGGCAAGTCGACGCTGATGAAAGTGCTCAGCGGCGTCTACCCCGCCGGCTCGTACACCGGCGACATCCACTACGACGGCGAGGTTCGCCGTTTCCGGGACATCGGCGAGAGCGAGAAGCTCGGCATCATCATCATTCACCAGGAGCTGGCCCTTGTGCCACTCCTGTCGATTGCCGAGAACATCTTCCTGGGCAACGAGCGCGCGAAGGGCGGGGTTATCGACTGGATCGAGGCTTTCAACCAGACGCGCACGCTGCTTGCCAAGGTGGGCCTAAAAGAGGCGCCGACCACGCTGGTGACGCATCTGGGCGTGGGCAAGCAACAGTTGGTCGAGATCGCCAAGGCGCTGTCGAAGGACGTGAAGCTGCTCATCCTGGACGAGCCCACCGCCAGCCTGAACGAGAGCGACAGCGACGCCTTGCTGGCATTGCTGCTCGAACTCAAGGCGCAAGGCATCTCGTCGATCCTGATCTCGCACAAGCTCAACGAGATTTCCAAGGTGGCGGACTCGATCACGGTGCTGCGCGATGGCGCCACCGTCGAGACCATGGACTGCCGCGGCATCGCCATCAGCGAAGACCGCATCATCCGCGGCATGGTGGGGCGCGACATGGCGCACCGCTATCCGCAGCGCACGCCGAAGATCGGCGAAGTCATCTTCGAAGTGCGCGACTGGAAGGTGCACCACGCGCAGCACGCCGACCGCGAGGTGGTGAAGAACGTGAGCCTGAACGTGCGGCGCGGCGAGATCGTCGGCATCGCAGGGCTCATGGGCGCGGGGCGCACCGAGTTCGCCATGAGCGTGTTCGGCCGGTCGTACGGCCAGCGCATCAGCGGCAGCGCCTTCATGCATGGCAAGCCGATCGACATCAGCTCGATCAGCAAGGCGATTGCGCACGGCATTGCCTACGTCACCGAAGACCGCAAGGGCTACGGCCTGGTGCTGGACGAGGAGATCCGCAAGAACATCAGCCTGGCCAATCTGCCGGCAGTGTCGGAGGCGGGCATCGTGGACGTGGGCCGCGAGTTCAAGGTGGCCAACGACTACCGCAAGGCGCTCAACATCCGCTGTTCGGGCGTGGCGCAGCACACGGTGGACCTGTCGGGCGGTAACCAGCAAAAGGTGGTGCTGAGCAAATGGCTCTTCGCCAAGCCCGAACTGCTGATCCTCGACGAGCCCACGCGCGGCATCGACGTCGGGGCGAAATACGAGATTTACACGATCGTCGATCAGTTGGCGAGCGAAGGAAAGAGTATCTTGATGATTTCGTCGGAACTGCCGGAACTGCTCGGCATGTGCGATCGCATCTACGTGATGAACGAAGGGCGATTCGTCGCCGAGATGCCGGTGGCCGAGGCATCGCAGGAGCGCATCATGCGTGTCATCGTCAACTCGGGGAGCAGCGTCCATGGCGAATGATGTGAAAGCCGTCCAGGCACCCGTGCTGCCGGCCAAGGTCGCCGCGGAAGAACACAAGGGATTCATCAAGAGCAACCTGCGCGAATACGGCATGCTGATCTCGCTGGTCGCGATCATGGTGCTGTTCCAGGTGCTGACCGACGGCACGCTGATGCGGCCGCTCAACCTCACCAACCTGGTCTTGCAGAACAGCTACATCGTGATCATGGCGCTGGGCATGCTGCTGGTGATCGTGGCGGGGCACATCGACCTGTCGGTGGGCTCGGTGTGCGGCTTCATAGGGGCGCTGGCTGCGGTGTTGATGGTCGAGTACAACTGGCCGTACCTGCCGACGGGCCTCGTCTGCATTGCGGCGGGCGCGGTGATCGGCGCGGCGCAAGGGTGGTTCGTGGCGTACTTCCGCATACCGTCATTCATCGTCACGCTGGCGGGCATGCTGGTGTTCAAGGGGTTGGCGCTGGCCTTGCTGGCGGGGCAGTCGGTGGGGCCGTTTCCGGTGGAGTTCCAGAAGCTGAGTTCGGGCTTCATTCCCGATCCCTTCGGCGGTGAAGGCATGCGCGTCGCCTCTTTGGCGCTGGGCGCGATTGCTGCGGCGGCGCTGGTGTTCTTCAAGATGCGCGGCCGGGCCAAGCTCGCGAAGTACGGCATGGAGGATGAGCCCTTTCCCTTCTTCCTCGTCAAGAACCTGTTCTTCGCGGGCGTCATCATCTACTTCTGCTACCTGCTGGCGACTTACAAGGGCCTGCCGAACGTGCTGATCGTGATGGCGGTGCTCATCATTGCCTACGACTTCGTCACGAACCGCACGACCATCGGCCGACGCATCTACGCGCTGGGCGGCAATGAGAAAGCGGCGCGTTTGTCGGGCATCCACACGCAGAAGCTTGCCTTCCTGACTTTCGTGAACATGGGCGCGCTGGCGGCGCTGGCCGGCCTGGTGTTCGCGGCGCGGTTGAACACGGCGACGCCCAAGGCGGGGCTGGGTTTTGAACTGGACGTGATCGCGGCCTGCTTCATCGGTGGCGCGTCGGCGTCGGGTGGCGTGGGCAAGGTCATGGGCGCGGTGATTGGCGCTTTCATCATGGGTGTGATGAACAACGGCATGTCGATCCTGGGCATCGGCATCGACTACCAGCAGGTGATCAAGGGGCTGGTGCTGCTGGCGGCTGTGTTCGTCGACGTCTACAACAAGAACAAATGAGCGCGGCAGTCGATCCGGGTCGGGGCGTCGCGGTCGGCGATGACGCCCGGATTGCGCTGCATCTGCGCGGCATTCACAAGCAGTTCAGCGGCGTGGCTGCGCTCAAGGGCGTGGACCTGTGCCTCCGCGCAGGAGAGATCCACGCGTTGATGGGGCAGAACGGCGCGGGCAAGTCGACGCTCATCAAGGTGCTCACGGGCGTCTACACCATCGACGGCGGCGACATGCAACTGGGTGGCGAGGCGATCCGGCCGGCGTCGCCGCTGGAGGCACAGAAGCTCGGCATCAGCACGGTGTACCAGGAGGTGAACCTGTGCCCGAACCTGTCGGTGGCGGAGAACATCTTCTCGGGCCGCTATCCGCGCCGAGGTGCCTTGCAGGGGTTTCGCATCGACTGGGCTTCCGTCAATCGAAGGGCGCGTGAGTTGCTGGCGCGGCTGGACGTGGACATCGATGTCACGCAACTGCTGTCGAGCTATCCCGTGGCCGTGCAGCAGATGGTGGCCATTGCGCGTGCGCTGGGTGTGTCGTCGCGCGTGCTGATCCTGGACGAGCCGACTTCCAGTCTTGATGAAGACGAAGTGCAGAAATTGTTTGGGGTGCTGCGGCGCTTGCGCGGCGAGGGGCTGGCGATTCTGTTTGTCACGCATTTCCTGAACCAGGTGTATGCGGTGTCGGACCGCATCACGGTGCTGCGCAATGGCAGCTGGGTCGGTGAATGGCCAGCCGCCGAGCTGGGCCCGCAGGCGCTGATTTCGGCGATGGTGGGGCGTGAATTCGACATGCAGGCCGGCGCGGCGGCCAACCTGCCGCTGGTGCCGGACAACGCTGCCGTCGTGCTGCAGGCCGAGCAGGTTGCGCAGACGGGTCAGCTTCTGCCAGTCGATCTGCAGATGCGCGCAGGCGAGGTGGTCGGACTGGCCGGTTTGCTGGGGTCCGGACGCACCGAAGTTGCCCGG
Organism: Variovorax brevis; assembly: GCF_030317105.1. Taxonomy (GTDB): domain Bacteria; phylum Pseudomonadota; class Gammaproteobacteria; order Burkholderiales; family Burkholderiaceae_C; genus Variovorax; species Variovorax brevis. The sequence goes on along the minus strand of NZ_JASZYG010000006.1, from coordinate 175,625 downwards.
CTCCTGTTCGGCTTGGCGAAGCCTGACGGCGGCACGCTGCGCGTTGATGGCGAGCCCGTCAACTTCACAAGCCCCGCCGACGCGGTGCGCCGCGGCTTTGCCATGTGCCCCGAGGAGCGCAAGACCGACGGCATCGTCGCCGAGCTTTCGCTGCGCGAGAACGTTGCACTGGCGCTTCAGGCCAGCCTCGGATTGCGGCGCAACCTCTCGCGCGCCGAGCAGACCGCGCTGGCCGAGAAGTTCGTCAAGGCGCTGGGCATCAAGACCGCGAGCGTCGAAACGCCCATTGGCTTGCTTTCGGGCGGCAACCAGCAAAAGGCGATGCTCGCACGCTGGCTCGCAACGAATCCGCGACTGTTGCTGCTCGACGAGCCCACACGCGGCATCGACGTCGCAGCGAAGCAGGAAATCATGGACGAGATCCTTCGGCTGGCGGAGGGCGGCATGTCGGTGCTCTTCATCTCCTCCGAAATGAACGAAGTGGTGCGCGTGTCGCACCGCATTGCCGTGCTGCGCGACCGGCGCAAGGTGGGCGAGCTGCCGGCCGGCAGTTCCGAGGACGCGGTGTACGAACTGATTGCAGCGCAGACATGAGCGACTCCCTCAAGCGCTGGTCGCAGCACCGGCTGATGTGGCCGGTGGTCACGCTCATTCTGCTGCTGGCAATGAACGCGGCTTTCAATCCTTCGTTCCTGCACATCGAGTGGCGCGACGGGCATTTGTATGGAAGCCTGATCGACATCCTGAACCGCGCGGCGCCGCTGATCCTCGTGTCGCTGGGCATGACGCTCGTGATCGCGACGCGGGGCATCGACATTTCTGTGGGTGCCGTGGTGGCGATTGCCGCGGCGCTCGCGGCCTACATGATTGGTGGATCGCTGGTGGTGAAGGCGGGCGTGAGCGAGCAGGTCAGCCGCTTTCCGATGTGGCTCGCCGTGGTGGCCGCACTGGCGGTGGCTCTCGTGTGCGGACTGTGGAACGGTTTGCTGGTCGCGCGCGTGGGCATGCAGCCCATCATCGCGACGCTGATCCTGATGGTGGCCGGGCGCGGCATTGCGCAGCTCATCACCAGCGGGCAGATCATCACGATCTACTACCAACCTTATTTCTTCATCGGCAGCGGCTACCTGGCGGGGTTGCCGTTTTCGCTGTTCATCGCGGCGGCCGTGTTCATTGCGCTATACCTTGCGATCACGCGGACATCGCTGGGGCTGTTCATCCAGGCGGTCGGGATCAATCCTTCGGCGGCGCACATGGCGGGCGTGCGCGCCAAGCGGCTTATCGTGTGCTGCTACATGTTCTGCGGCTTTTGCGCGGGCGTGGCGGGGCTCATCATCAGCTCGAACGTGAAGAGCGCCGACGGCAACAACGCAGGCGCGCTGCTCGAACTCGATGCCATCCTGGCGGTGACGCTGGGCGGTACGGCGCTCACCGGTGGGCGCTTCAGCCTGGTCGGGAGCGTCATCGGGGCGCTCATCATCCAGACGCTGACGTATGCCATTTATTCGCTGGGCGTACCGCCTGAAATCAACCTGGTGGTGAAAGCCGTGGTGGTGTTTGTCGTCATGCTGTTGCAGTCGCCTGAGTTCCGTGCGGAGATTCGCAGCCTGGTGATTCGCGCGCCGCGTGGTGAGGTGGCGCGATGAGCGCCGTTGCGCCGCCGACTGCAGCGCCCGCGGCCACGGTCAAGACGCCAGCGCGGGTGCACAAGCCGGCGCGCTTGCAGCCGCGCTACCTTCCGCTCGCCGCCACCATCTCGCTCTTCGTGCTCATGGGCACGCTGGGCTCGGTGTTCTACAACGGCTTCTTCTCGCTTCAGGTCTTCCTCAATCTGCTGATCGACAACGCCTTCCTGTGCGTGGTCGCGGTCGGCATGACCTTCGTCATTCTCTCGGGTGGCATCGACCTGTCGGTAGGCTCGGTGATCGCGCTCACCACGATGGTGTCGGCTTCGCTGGTGGAGAAGCACGGATTCAGCCCGCTGGCCGTCATTCCGCTGGTGCTGGCCATGGGCACCGTGTTCGGCGCGTTCATGGGCTTCCTGATCGAGCGCTTCCGGCTCCAGCCCTTCATCGTCACGCTGGCCGGCATGTTCCTGGCGCGCGGGCTGTGCTACGTGATCAGCATCGATTCGATCAGCATCACGAACGAGTGGTACTCGGATGTGTCGCAGATCCGGATCCCGGTGGGCTTTGATGCGTCGCTGTCGATCAGCGCGGTGATTGCGCTGGTGGTGGTGGCCATCGCGGTCTTCGTGGCGAACTACACGCCATTTGGGCGCGCCGTCTATGCCATCGGCGGCAGCGAGAACTCCGCGCTGTTGATGGGCTTGCCGGTGCGCTCCACCGTCATCGGCGTGTACACGCTGTCGGGCTTTTGCTCCGCGCTGGGCGGCGTGATCTTTACCTTCTACATGCTGTCGGGCTACGGCCTGCATGCGGTCGGCTTGGAGCTGGATGCCATCGCGGCCGTGGTCATCGGCGGCACGCTGTTGAGCGGCGGCGTCGGCTACGTCGTCGGCACGCTGTTCGGTGTGATGATGCTCGGCATCATCCAGACGCTCATCGCCTTCGACGGCACGCTGAGTTCGTGGTGGACGCGGATCGTGGTGGGCGCGCTGCTCTTCGTCTTCTGCCTGTTGCAGAGGCTCTTCAGCGCGCGGTCCGCGTCAAGAAGCTGATCCGGCCTGCGGGTGCGATGTTCGCACCCGCGGCGCATATTCAGATCATTGCGCCGGTACGACGATCACCGTGGCCGGCGCTGGCACGATCACCGGCGGTGGGGGCATCGGCCTTGGCATCGGCGCCACGGTCGGCGTCAACGGGATGGGCGACGCCGCAGGCAGCGGAGTTGCCGCCACGGGGACTGGCGTTACCGTCTCGCGAATGGCGCCACCGCCGAGTACGCTCCCATCAATTGCCGTGACACCGGTGCCGCGTACGCGGTCCTGGCAGGCGCGCTGGTCTTCAGCCGGCTGGTTCTGGCAACGTGCCAGCGCGTTTTGAAGCGCTGAATCGGGGGAAGGCGTCGTCAATGCGCCCGTCTGTGCAGCCTGTCGGGCGGCGCCGCCTTCGCGGATGCAGGCGGCACGGTCTTGCATCACGCCATCACACACGGCACGCTGGTAGCTCGTGGGTCCTGCCGCCATCGCGCCGGAGGCAGCGAAGCTGCTGCCGAGGGCCAGCAGGGCAGAGCAGACGATTCGGGTTGCTTTCATGGTTCACTCCTTGTGATTGGCGCGCGCACTGCTGCGACGCGCTGAAAATCAGTGTGAACAGGGCTTCAGCAGCCCGGTGTGGGACGGGGGTGGCGGGCCGCCGTGCCTGCAGGTGCCGAATCGCTGTCGGACGAATCCGGCACAAGACACTACGAACGCGCCATCCGTTCGATCTGATTTTTTCGCTCTTCGGCAGCTAGTTTGAAAGCTTCGGCATATCCATAGCGTGCGACCGAGAAGGCCTTTGCGACGGTCTGCCGGTTGACGGTGGTTTGCGCCTTCCAATACGGCCTGCCCTTGCCGTCGTGCCAATAGAAGACGCCCGGAACGCCGGACGTGTTGGCGACCGTCACCATCTGCATGCGTTCGCTTTGCGGCATCGTGGGGTGTTGGGCGCGCATTGCATTTCGCCATTCAATCGCAGCCTTCAACGCTGCACGCTTGCCGCCGAGTTTGGTGTCCGCAAAGCTTTGGTGCAACTGGACACCGCTGCCCTGGATGGTCGCAAGCCAACGTGCCTCGTCTTCTACGCGATAGATGTTCAGCTTGTTTGTTGGTGCTCTGGGTGGACCTGACATGGTTCTACGATCGATTGCTTCGTATTGAGTCTTTGGGACTCGGCGCTCGGTGCCGCTCCTTGACCGCAGGTCACGCGAGCGGCTCGAAATGTGCGTCGTGCAGATCGCTCAGGCTCACCTGCGCGTCGCCCGACCAGCTGCGTTGATTGGCGTTATCCAGCCACAGCCAACTCACCTCATTTGGCGCGACGGGGATGTGCTGGTCCTGCGGATTGGGAAAGGGCTGGTCCTTTTCCACATATGCAAAGCGATCCCAGCGGTTGTACGACCTGGAAAATGGATGCTCCCGAGCTACCTGGGCAGCCCATACGCCCGTGCGTGGACACGGCAGCATGCCCTTGCAGCGCAGCAGCGGCTCGGGCACGCGAGTCGGGCGAGCAAGGCCTTGCGCCACACGCGGGTGCGCGGACTGCTGGACGGCCACGGCTTCGCCCATGTACGCCCAGACTGTGCGTGGTGCAACCTTTGCATAGGCGCCCATGCTGCTGCGGTCCACCATCTCGAACGCTTCGCCCCGGGCGTAGCGCTGAGGCACTTGGGCCGCCTCCCACGCGCGCTCATGTTCGCGGTGGACGTTGTACAGATGGGGCAGCCAGTAGCCGCTGTGGGGTACCAGGGACGTGGCTTCGACGACTATCGGGCGGTCTGGGGCGCGCAGCACGTGGTCTTGCGGGATATGTCCGCGGCCGGTGCGTTGTGCGCCCGGTGTGGGTTTGACGGCAGGTTTGGCGACCAAGGCCTTGGCGGCATCGACCAAGGTCTCGCGTTTGCCGTCCCACAGGGGCAACTCGGCCGGTGGCAGGGGCAGCACCTTGTCCAGGTTGGGGAAGCGCAGGTCGGGGTTGCGTTCCAAGGCATTGCCTAGTTCGTTGTAGCGCTCCGAGCGTGTTGTATCGATGGTGTTGCCGGTGAGGGGTTCGGCATGCCGAAAAGAGGACGAGAGGTAGTTCGCGCTTTTTGAACTGCCCAACTTGACGCCTTCGTGAAAAACGCGCAGCGCACGAGCGTGCGACTCATCGGTGTTTTCCAGCGTAAGCGCCAATTCGTAGGCGGCATCTTTGTTGCCCTGTGCAAGCCCGCATTCGAGCATCTTGAGTGCTACCTCGCGGTTCCCCCAAAAGCCTTGGCCAGGGTTGTCGTAGGCCCCCTTCAGTTTAGAGCCAAGATAGGCTTGAGCCGCAGCGTTCCCCATGTCCGCCGCAAGCTGCCAGAGCGCGTATGCCCGGCTCGTGTCCGTCTTCACGCCGATGCCGCGCTGATGGTACGTGCCCATCTTGTCAAAGGCAGCCGGCACGCCTTTCTTCATTAGCTCCTCGACAACCAACACTGCCTGCTCGCTGTCTTGCTGTACGCCTAAGCCACTCTCGTACAGGCCCGCCAGATTCATCGAGGCTCTCCAGTGCCCCATCGCGGCAGCCTGCTTCCAAAGCTCGGCCGCCTTCGCGTAGTCACGCTGCTTGGGCAGCAAGTCATAGCTGGTTAGCGCCATACCATGCTGGAACAGCGCATCGGCCTCGGCAGTGATCGGTGGATTGGCGTCGGCCTCGTACTGGCATGTGAACTCCGCCCTGTGCGGGTTAAAGGCCTTCAAGTTCATGTTGCGGGGCAGGTTGCTCATGTTGCAGGCGGTCAGATTGAGAAGAAGGAAGCAAAGAGTCAGAAGGTGAGTTGGCCAGCGCTGGAAGCGCGATGGTGGGCGCATGGTCAGCCGCCCCGGATGGCGCTGGTGCGTTCGTCGAGGAACTGGACAAGGAAACTCGTGAGGGATTTGCCGCCAATCTTCTTATCGAGATTGGCAGCGGCTTCCTTCTCCCAGTCCTTAAATGTCCCCTCGATCGCCGTTTTCACCGTCGCAGTCCCGCCCCCATCAAACCGTCCTTTGGTGTGCTGCGCCCACACCTGCTGTCGCAAACGCCTTGCCAGACGCGCGTCGTCGCTGGCGATGTTCATCTCGCTGTCTACCGCAAAGCTTCGCAGGTTCAAGTTGGCGCTGCCCAGCGTGAACATGCTGTCGTCGATCACCATCAGCTTGCTGTGGATGTAGACCTCGCGATAGCGCTGGGCCACGGCGTTCCTGAGCTTCTGGCTGCGGTTGGGCGGCGGCTCAGGGCGGGGCGGCATTGAGGATGGCATGGACCTGGATTGGCCGGCGTAGAGCCGGTCCCACTCCATTGTCTGGCGCGTGTAGCGCTGCTTTTCTTCCTCGATGAGTTTGGCAATCGGTAGATTGGCTTGGCTCCAATTGCCGTCATAGGTCCACAAGCTGGCCACCAGCGTGCGCATGCCCAGGGTACTGGCCAGCGTGTCACGCACGGCTTGGCTCTCCTTGCCCTTGCTGGCCGCCAGGTGAGATTGTGCAAGCTCAGACATCGGCGGCGGCGTTCTCGGCGGTGAGACAGGGTAGACCTCCTTGCGCACTCGGTGCGTCTTGTTCGTATTCGTGTAGTTGGCAAAATCCCGCTCGTATTGGGCGTGCTGCTCCAGTTCCTGCCGGATCATCGCGTCCTGTTTGGGCGCCGAATCGCCATAGCCCAACTCAGCCACAGTGTCGTGTGTGCGCGGCACCATCAGCCCGCGTTCGGGGGTCGGTATGACGACCATCACATGCAGAACCGGTATGTCCGCCATCGCCACAGGCTGTTTGCCTTGTGTGCAGGCATTTACCAACTTCAAACGCGCAGCCTTCAGGGCACGGGCCCAGTCGGTGTGCTGGAAGTACTGGTTCTCGATGTAGAGGTAGTGACGCGCAAAGCTGCTGGCTTGGTAGTAGAGGCGCTCGATCGAGCGCTCGCCACCCTCTTGGTCGGGCAGGGTGCGCAGGATTTGCGCCCGGCTGCATGCAGCCTTGAGATTGCGTGAGAGGTGCTTGGACGGTGCGTTCAGATTAACTTCTTCAGCGGCGGGACTGCCGGCGCCCTTGCCTTTCGCTTCGGCTTTGTTCCACGCTTCGACAAAGTTCTTGTACACACCCGCGACCGCATCGCCTTCGATCCGGCACACATAGTCCTGGTATGGCTTCAATGTCGGCTGGCCCGAACTGGCATGCGTCCAGTCCTTGCCCACGGAGTGGTCCTTGTCGTCGCCTTCGAAGTTCTCGCCGCGCCGCAGGTCGTTGTAGACATGTTCCTCTGTGTCCCAATAGTCGGTGACGCTATTCAGGCCCATCACGTAGGCTCGGGGGTTTTTTCCTCCGTAGTCGATGACGATGGTCTTTTGATGATGGGTTGCAACTAGCTCCAGGCCGAGCCGCTCGATGCCGGAGACGTGTATGCCGCGCTCGGCTTCTTTCTTCAAGTCAGCCACAACGTCCGCATGCACACCGCCGCGCGTGCGCAAGGAAAGGCTCTCGATGTTGCCGGCAACGACGTCACGGAACCAGCGAGCGTTGAAGAGTGCGCGCCTGTCTTGGACACGAGTTGCCACATGAAGCGACGTGTTTGGTTTTCCTTGGTGTAGCGCAGACCCAAAGCTGTCAAATGACCCGAGCTGGACTTCGTAATTTGACGCCAGCTTGTAGCCCGGCATGTTGTTGCCCGCGAGAAGAACGGCGAGGTCGCTGTGCCAGCACAGCAGACGCACCCGGACCTTCTTGCCGCTGTTGAGCTCGCCTTGGGCCGCATCGCGTAGTAGGTCGCCGTATGTGGCGCCACGAGGCCATGGCCCAAGTGTGCGATTCTCCAGTTCCATGGCGGGGTCGAACCCCCAGGCAATGATGTCGATGCTTTCCTCGGCGTTCCGGATGTCTTCGGCGATCTTGTTGAAGCTGTCTTTCCCGCAGATGTAGACCGACAGGTTGTTGAAGTGAAAAACCGGCGTCTTCGCATCGATGTTCTGCTCCAATTTCCATTGCATGCTGCCTGTGGCGCTGCACGTCTCATCGCTCAGCGGTATGACGGACTTTTGCTGGGTTTGGGGAGGTGTGGACATAGTATGACTCGTGGCATTCGCGGCGTCAGATCTCGTCAGGGCTGCCCTGGCGGTGCTGCGCGTGGTTCTTGCGGTCCTTTGGGTCGCCTTGCGCAGCGCGATAGCCTTTGGCGCTCAGGTGTTGGTCAAGGCCTTCAAGGCGGGGGGTTACCGGTAACTCGAATTCATGGCCATTGCTCAGCTTGATCTTGTAGGCGCGGGTACCCGGCTTGTGGTCTTCCATGAGAATCCGGCCCTGCGCGTCCGTGACCCCCTTGCCGATTTCGGCGCCGTCCTTGTAGAGCGTGTAGGGTTCGATGGCGACGGGGCGTCCGTCTTCCGGATGTGAGCGCAGCACAAAGGTTCGGCTCGTCTTGACGTCTTTCAGGCTCGACGTTCCGCTAACTTCCTGCGTCGGTGCGTTTTTCGGTCCGGCCATGATGTGGGTCGCGGCATATTCGATATGCCGTCCCGCAGTGGCGTCTTCGATGCCCGATGCGTTCAGGCGAATGAAGCTACCGCCGCCGTTGAGCACGAGTTCTTCCTTGGCGGTGATGGTGATCTTGTTGGCGACTTGAACAATGTTCAGCTTGGCAAGAATGCTGATGCTTTCCTCTAGCGCCTTGATGTCGATGTCACCGCCGAACGCAAACATGCGAATACCAGTGCGGTATGCAAAGAATCGAATCGCCTCACGGGCGCTCGCCAGAAAACTCTTGGCCGCAGATAAGCTGGTGTGTGCGCCGCTGGTGAGCGCCACGTGCTCGCCCGCGTGCACATGGGTGCTTTGCGTGCTGGTGCACTGGAGTCCCGCGGCGGATGCGACAAGGAGATGCGGCTCGTCTAGTTCGGGAAAAGCATCGCTTTCTGGATTGGTCTGCTTGCCCGCGCCCTTGATGGCATCGTTTTGACGCTTGATGGCCGTGGCAACGTCATCCTGATCGCCGGCGCTCTGCGCTTGGGCCTCCTGCGCAGCGCTGCCCAGCGACTCGTGCAGGTCGCGCGCCTGCGCCAGTCGCGCCACTGTCTCGTTCATGTCCTTCGCATGGCCCGCAGCCGCATCACGGGCCTCGGTGCTGATAAGCAGGCCGTCTTTGGCACGGACCACACCGTGCCCGTCGGTGCGCAGCTCGAAGCCTTCGCCTCGTGGGTCTTTGCGCCCGGCGTTGTCTTCGACTCGGGTGATGAAGCCCAGGCTCAGTTGGCTGTGCTGGTGGTCGCTCTTGAGTTGCGCCTGGATCTTCCCGCTGGTGTCGTCCATCAGCAGGTGGTTGCTTCGTCCTGCGGCGCTGTTGCCACCGCCGCCAGTCGTCAGTTCGCGCGAGCGAAATCCGCTGAGTGCGCTTTGCGTGGGCAGGCTCCATGGCGGCAGGTTCAACTGGTTGTGAACTCGCCCGGTGCAAATCGGCAGATCCGGGTCGCCGCCAATGAAATCGACGACCACTTCCTGGCCGATGCGCGGGATGTGGACGCCGCCCAACTGGTTGCCCGCCCAGGGGCTGGATACCCGCAGCCAGCAAGTGCTGTGCTGGTTCTTCTGGCCGATACGATCCCATGGGAACTGCACCTTGATGCGGCCGAATTCGTCGGTCCACAGATTCTGCCCTTCGGGACCCACCACGAGTGCGACCTGTGGGCCATGGGTGAGGGGTTTGCCACGCGTGGTTTCTGGGCGCAGGGACTCTGAGACCGGGTGGGCAGTGAAGTCCACGGCTACGCGCCACTGCTGCCTGCGTGCCCTTGTTGCATCGGGCGTCTGGCTGTCTTGGGCCACGTCTTCAATCGTGAAGTCAGTGCCGAGGATCAGGTATTCGGCGTTGGCGCTCTCGCGTGGGTGCTTGTTGAGCCTGAAGGTGCAGCCGGGTACCATGCCGCGAAGGTTGCCGCTGGCGCGCGCCCGGGCTCCGTGCGTGCGCAGGGCCTCCATGCGCACGCGGGCAAGTTGGTCGCCCTCGGCCTGCGGGTCGTTGGCATCGGCGTTGCCTGCTCGAGGCTGAGCGTAGTGGCTCCCGGCATTTCCGGCGTGCCACTGGTAGACCTCGCCGTCAGCGTGGCCTGTGGGTCGCGGATCTTTGCGACCACTGGTCAGGTCGGCTCTGGGCCTCGTGTAGTCGTAGTCCTTTGTGATGTAGCGGCCGCTGGTGAGGCGATGATTGGGGGCGAAGGCATGGACGTATTCGGCATCGACTTTCCAGCCAGCGGCGTGATATTCGACCTGCTGGTAGGCCGCACTATGGTTCTTCGTGTGGCTGCCCATGTTGTCGATGAGGACGAGCCGGTGTTTACCCTCGCTGTGCTCGAAGAAATAGTTGATGGCCCACTCTTCGCATAAACGCACGAAGAACTCGAAGTCGCTCTCGTTGTACTGGGTCTGATGGTCCCTTACGGGATAGGTCTCAATGAGTCGCTTGTCCACCGGGAAGGCATAGTCGGCAAGCAGTTCATCGAGGATGTCGACGACGGTCTTGTTCTGGAAGATCTTGCAGTCGATGGTAAGCGTGGCCAAGTGCAGCCAGGGGCGCAGGGTGAGCCGGTACTGGATGTGCCTGCCTTCTTCGCCCCAGAGTTGGGCCTCGGTGATGAGTGCGTTGATTTCGCGAACGCCTGCGCCGATGTGGTCCACCGATGCCCCGACTGCGCCAGCGAGAAACTGACCCATGCCGTCGAGGTCAATGGAGCAGCGTATCTCGCGGCCGATGAAGGAATCAAGATCGAGGTCGGCGGCGCCGCTGGCTCCAAGGTTCAGAGCGTCGGGAGTCTTCAGGAGCAGTTCGTATTCGAACAGGCTATTGATGCCTTCGTGGCCTGCAAGTCGAACAGGCTCGAGGGTGGGACAACCCAAGAAAACTGGAATGGCAGGACTGCTGACTTGAAGCGTGCGTGACGCTGCCGCGCCGATTGCGGACATATTGATTCCCCCCTGAAATCGCTCCCGGTGGACCGGGAAATGGTTTCAGAGGATTATTGCAGTCCGGTGGTGCGCGATGCGATTGCCGCTACCTCGTTCAGCGGCTTCGCCAGTGACTTTTCTACTTTTCATCAACCCTGCGCGATGCGCTGCGCCAGATGCTGCAGCGCCTCCTCGACCTGATCCACCAGGATCAGCGACAGATCGCCCGGCTGCAAGCGCGCAAGCGCCCTGTCGATGGCAATGAATTCGCCCCGGATCTCGTCGATGTAGGTGGTGCGCGTGGCGCCTTGCAACCCTTGGCGCAGCAGCCCCATCACCTCACCGTCGGCGCGACCGCGCTGCGCCGCATCCTGGTAGAGCAGCACATCGTCAAAAGCCCTGCCGAGAATGGCCGTCTGGTCGCGGATGTCTTCATCGCGCCGGTCGCCGGCGCCACTGATCACCACCGATCGGCGATTCGCCGGCATGGTGTCCACCGCTGCCACCAGCGCCCGCATTGCGTCGGTGTTGTGGCCGTAGTCGGCAATCACTGTCGCGCCGCGGTATTCCATGACGTTGAATCGCCCCGGCACGCCGGCCGCGTCGTTCATGAAGCTGGCCAGGCCGCTGCGGATGGTGTCCCAGTCCAGGCCCACGGCCCATGCCGCCGCCACTGCCGCCATCACGTTGTCCACCTGGAAGCCGATGGTGCCGTTGCGCGTGATGGGCACGTCGCGCAGCGACACCCGTTCGCGCCACGAACCCTCGGCCGCAATCAGCGAGTCCTGGTCGATGTAGACGGTGCGTTTGCCCTGCGCGCGATGCGTTGCCATGACCGGATGCGAACGGTCCGCCGTAAAGAAGATGACGCCGCCGGGGCAGGTTGCCGCCATGGCCGCCACGTTGGGGTCGGCCGCGTTGAGCACCGCATAGCCGCGCGTCGCCACGTTGCGCACGATCACGCGCTTGAGTACCGCCAGTTCTTCCACCGAGGTGATGTAGTTCAACCCCAAGTGGTCGCCACTGCCCAGGTTGGTGACCACGGCCACGCTGCAGCGGTCGAAGCCCAGCCCTTCGCGCAGGATGCCGCCGCGCGCCACTTCGAACACCGCCGCGTCCACGTCCGGGTGCAGCAGCACGTTGCGCGCGCTCTTGGGGCCACTGCAGTCGCCGCTGTCGGTCTGGCGGCCGTCGACGTACACGCCATCGGTGTTCGTCATGCCGGTGCGCAGTCCGCTGGAAGCGAGCAGGTGGTTGATGAGGCGCGCCGTCGTCGTCTTGCCGTTGGTGCCCGTGACCGCGACCACGGGAATGCGGCCGTCGTCGCCGGGCGCGAACATCGTGTCCATGACGGCCTCGCCCACCGCGCGGCCACGGCCGAAAGATGGCGAGATGTGCATGCGCAAGCCGGGCGCGGCGTTGACCTCGACCACGCCGCCGTGCTGCTCTTCGAGCGGCACCAGCACGTTTTCGCAGACCATGTCGACGCCGCAGATGTCCAGGCCAACCATCTGCGCCGCGTCCACCGCGCGTGCGGCGATCTCGGGGTGCACGGTGTCGGTCACGTCGGTCGCGGTGCCGCCGGTGGACAGGTTGGCGTTGTTGCGCAGCACCACGCGCTGGCCCAAGGCCGGCACGCTGTCGGGCGTGAGGCCCTGTGCTTCGAGTCGCCCGACGGCGATGTCATCCAGCCGGATCTTGGTGAGCGAGGTGGCGTGCCCCTCGCCGCGCCGCGGATCGAGGTTGACGGTGTGCACCAGCGCCCGAACGGTGGAATGCCCGTCGCCGATCACCTGCGGCGGATCGCGCCGTGCGGCGGCCACCAGCCGGTCGCCCACCACCAGCAGGCGGAAGTCGAAGCCCGGCAGGAACTTCTCGACCATGACTTCGCCGTATTCGGCAGCCGAGTCGTAGGCCGCATTGAACTGCTCGCGCGTCGTGATGTTGACGGTGACGCCCTTGCCCTGGTTGCCGTCCTGCGGTTTCACCACCACCGGCAGGCCGACTTCGTGCGCGGCGGCCCAGCCGTCCTCGGCGCCGCTCACGGGGCGGCCCAGCGGCACGGGCACGCCGGCGGCGTTGAGCAACTGCTTGGTGAGTTCCTTGTCCTGCGCAATGGCTTCGGCCACGCCGCTGGTGCTGTCCACTTCAGCGGCCTGGATGCGGCGCTGCTTGGAACCCCAGCCGAACTGCACCAGGCTGCCGCGCGTCAGCCGGCGGAACGGAATGTTGCGCGCCACGGCCGCATCGACGATGGAACCGGTGCTCGGGCCGAGGCGCTCGGATTCGTCCAGGTCCCGCAGCTGTGCAACCGCGTCGGCGGCGTCGAAGGCGGTGTCATTCAGCGCAGCGTTGATCAGCTGCTCCGCCAGCTTGACGGCGAGCCGGCCGACGGCTTCTTCGCTGTACTGCACCACCACTTGATAGACGCCTTCGTCCGTCGTGCCCGTGGTGTGCCCGAAGTTGACGGAGCAGCCAGCCTGCGTCTGCAATGACAGCGCGGCGTTTTCCAGCACATGCGCCAGTGCGAGCGGCTGGCCCAGCGCGATGGGATGAAGCTCGCCGATGTTCGGGAAGAGGGCGCGCAGGCGCGGCTCGAAGCCGGGCAGTTGCCCGATGCTGTTTTCAGCGCCTTTGCAGGAAACAATGGCTTCGATGGCCGTGTGACGGCTCCAGAGATTGGGGCCGCGAAGGGCGCGGATTCGGGTGACGTCCATGGATGTGGGTGTGCCGACGACGCTGTGCGATCGGTGGTCAGGCGAGTTGTTGTTCGGTTTGCGGCGCAGTCTGCGTGAGTTGCAGCGAGGCCAGCGCGGCCTGGAGGTCGGCTTCGAAGGCCTGCACTCCCGCGCCAATGAGGTTCAGCGGAATGCCCAGCGCCCACGCGGCCGCGACGGCAGCCAGCAGGCTCTCGATGCTGACACCGATATGGCTGGCGCGCCAGATCGTCAGGCGGGCCAGCCCCGGCAGGAAGGATTCGCTGCTGCCGGTGGCGAGCACGACGCGGTCCTGGCGAACCAGCACGGCCTTGCCGCCGGTGGCCTGGTGCGCGCTGAGTGCGGACGCCTGCGGATCCACGCTGTAGAGAATGACGGCGCCATCGCACAGCGGCGCCAGGCCCGCCACGCGCGGGTCGGCCGCATTGAGCACGGCCGTGCCTTCGGGCAGCACCACGTCCACTTGCGTGCGCAGCACCTTGACCATCTGGTCGCTCTCCGTCACGTCGAACTCGGCCAGCGCTTCGGCGCCTTCGAGGTCGGTGACGATGCCTACTTCGCAGCGGTCGTAGGGCAGGCCGTCGCGCAGGATCGCCTCGGCGCCGTTTTCGATGACCACGGCCTGGACCGAGCGGTTGACAAGCAGGCGATGGCCGGCCTCCCAGTTGGCGCTGTTGCGCGCATCGACGCGGCGGCGCTCCAGGAAGAGGCCGTCGCGGCAGGCCAAGCCCGTGTGCCGGCCGCCCAGGCCGATGAGCCAGGCCACCAGGCGTGCCAGCACGGCGGTGTCGCGCGAACCGGCCACGCCCACCACGGGAATGCGGCCCGCGGCGGCGCCGTTGTCGGCGTCGGGGAACAGGTGATCGAGGATGGCGCGGCCCACCGGGCGGGGCGAACCCACGGCCGGCTTCAGGTGCATCAAAAGGCCCGGGCCGGCATTGACTTCGACGATGGCGCCGCCCTGCGCGCTGAGTGGCCGGCTGATGTCCTGCGCCACGAGGTCGATGCCCGCGATGTCCAGGCCGACCACACGTGCGGCCAGCACCGCGGCGTGCGCGACTTCAGGATGCACCTGATCGGTGCAATCCACGCCCAGGTTGCCGTTGCGCTGGATGGTGACCACGCGGCCGTCAGCCGGCACGGAATGGCTGTCCAGCTCCTGCCGCTTGAGTTCGAGCTGCAGCTTGATGTCGGTGTGCGGCAGGATCACGTCCAGCGGGAATTCTTCTTCCGCACCACGGCGCGGGTCGCTGTTGAGCTGGCTCTCGATGAGTTGCGCCACGGTCTGCTCGCCGTCGCCGGTGACGGTGATGACTTCGCCGCGCGCCGCGGCCACCACCTGTCCGCCGACCACCAGCAGCCGATGCTCCGATCCGCGCACGAAGCGCTCGACCATGACGTCGCTGCCTTCCGGCTCGGCGACCGCAAAGGCCGCCAAGACTTCCTCGCGCGTCGTCAGTTCGAGCGAAACGCCGCGGCCGTGGTTGGCGTCCGAAGGCTTCACGGCCACGGGCAGGCCGATGTCTTCGGCGGCTTCCCAAGCCTCTTCGGCGCTTTCGACCACTTGGCCTTCGGGCACCGGCACGCCGCAGCTGGCCAGCAGCGACTTGGTGAGTTCCTTGTCGCTGGCGATCGATTCGCCGATGGCGCTGGTGTAGTCGGTCTCGGCGGTCCAGATGCGGCGCTGCGTGGCGCCATAGCCCAGCTGCACGAGGTTGCCGGAATTCAGGCGCAGGTGCGGGATGCCGCGATCGGTGGCGGCGCCGACGATGCAGGCCGTGCTCGGGCCGAGGTAGCAGTCCTCGACCATGGCCTTGACGGCGCCGACGGCGGTCTGCACGTCGGCCGCGGTGAAGGGGTCGTTGTTGATGGCGGCCATCATCAGCCGGTGGCCTTGCGTCAGTGCCACGCGCGCCACCTGTTCGTCGCGCGCGCGGAAAACCATGCGGTAGACGCCGTGGCGCGAGGTGCTTCGCGTCTGGCCAAAGCCCGTCGGCATGCCGGCGAGGTTGAGCAGTTCGATGACCACGTGCTCCAGCACATGGCCGGACCAGGTGCCTTCGTTCAGGCGCTGGATGAACCCGCCGCGCTCGCCCACGCCGCAGTGGTGCTCGATGAGCGCCGGCAGCAAGGTGGTGAGGCGCTCGGTGAACCCTTCGATCTTGTTGGAGGGGTAGTCCTCCAGCTCGCCCAAGTCGAGCCAGACCTCGAGCACCGGGCGGTAGGTCCAGAGATTGGGGCCGCGCAGGTAGTTAACGCGTAGGAGTTGAATGTCGTCGAAACGGGTCATGGAAACGTTCGTAGGGCGTTCCTTGGCGGCTTCATGCACGTCGGAAAGAATAAAAACGCCTTTGGGTATCGGTCAAAATCGGCGCTTGCGGGACGCCTTGCCATCTGGCGACACGTCTCGGTTTGCGGCCCGCAATCTATAAAAACATGCACCATCACGATTCAACCGGCGCCCCGGAGGGCGAAGCAGGAACCGCTTCGGAAGCGCTGAAAAACCAGCTCATTGCGGGGGAAAACGTTCTCGCAGTGCTCATGGTTGACCTTGATGTAAAACTTTGCTTCGGGGCGGGGCTGGTCGCGCTGACGGATCAACGCATCCTTTCCGGATCTTCATCAGGACAATGGCAGGCCTGGCCGCTCGGCACGCCGGGATTGGAACTGCATGTAAGCGATCACGCGGGTGTTGGCACGCTCGACCTGACCGATGGTCGCTCGCTTCTGGAACGTTGGCGTTACACGCTTTCAGGCCAGGCGGCGGCGCTGCGCTTGCTCAAGCTCTTCGGTCAGCGCGCCACGCCTGTCGCGGAGGCGACAGCCTTGACGGATGTCGAAGCCTTGCCGGCAGGCGACGAAGCGATCGAAACCGAGCTCCAGACGCCGCCAAGCACCTGGGTGTTGTTGCGGCTCGGCCGCTTTGCGCGGCCCTATCGCAAGCAGCTCATCATCGGCTTCATCCTCACGCTCGCCTCGACGGCGGCCACGCTGGTGCCGCCGTACCTGACGATTCCGCTGATGGACGACATCCTCATCCCGTTCCAGAACGGGCAGCAGATCGCCGTGCAGAAGGTTGTCCTGTTCCTCGGCGCGTTGCTGCTTTCCGCGCTGGCCGGCTGGGCCCTGGGCTGGGCGCGCACCTACTTGCTGGCGCTGGTGTCCGAACGCATCGGCGCCGACCTGCGTACCAGCACTTACGAACACTTGCTGACGTTGCCATTGGATTACTTCGGCGGCAAGCGCACTGGCGACCTGATGGCGCGGATCGGCTCGGAGACCGATCGCATCAACGTGTTCCTGTCCTTGCACGCGCTCGACTTCGCGACCGACGTGCTGATGATCGTGATGACGGCCGTCATCCTGGTCTCCATCAACCCGCTTCTGGCCATCGTCACGCTGGTGCCGTTGCCCTTCATCGCCTGGATGATCCATGTGGTGCGCGACCGCCTGCGCACCGGCTTCGAGAAGATCGACCGCGTGTGGAGCGAGGTCACCAACGTGCTGGCCGACACCATTCCCGGCATCCGCGTGGTCAAGGCCTTTGCGCAGGAAAAGCGCGAGGCCGACCGCTTCCGCACGGCCAATGCGTACAACCTCAAGGTCAACGACCGGCTCAACAAGACCTGGTCGCTGTTCACGCCCAGCGTCTCGCTCTTGACGGAAATCGGCCTGCTGGTCGTGTGGGGCTTCGGCATCTGGCAGGTAGCGCGTGGCCGCATCACGGTGGGCGTGCTCACGGCCTTCATTGCGTACATCGGGCGCTTCTACACGCGGCTCGATTCCATGAGCCGCATCGTCTCGGTTACGCAGAAGGCGGCCGCCGGTGCCAAGCGCATCTTCGACATCCTGGACCACGTGAGCAACGTGCCGGAGCCGGCCAATCCGGTGAAGCTCGATTCGGTGCAGGGCCGCATCGAGATGAAGGATCTCGGCTTCCGCTACGGCAGCCGCGCGGTCATTCGCGACCTCGACCTGGTCATCGAGCCCGGCGAAATGATCGGCCTGGTTGGCCACAGCGGATCGGGCAAGAGCACGCTGGTCAACCTGATCTGCCGCTTCTATGACGTGACGGATGGCGCCATCAAGGTCGACGGCACCGACATCCGCCGCTTCGCCGTTGCGGACTACCGGCGCCACGTGGGGCTGGTGCTGCAGGAGCCTTTCCTCTTCTTCGGAACGATCGCGCAGAACATCGCCTACGGAAAGCCCGATGCCACGCGCGAGGAAGTGGTGGCTGCCGCGCGTGCGGCCCATGCACACGACTTCATCCTTCGCTTGCCGCACGGCTACGACTCGCTGGTGGGTGAACGCGGACAGGGCCTGTCGGGCGGCGAGCGCCAGCGCATCAGCATTGCGCGGGCGCTGCTGATCGACCCGCGCATTCTCATCCTCGACGAAGCGACCTCGGCGGTGGACACCGAAACCGAAAAGGAAATACAGAAGGCGCTGGACAACCTGGTGCAAGGCCGCACCACCATTGCCATCGCCCACCGGCTCTCGACGCTGCGCAAGGCCGACCGGCTCGTGGTCATGGACCGCGGCCAGGTCGTCGAAGTCGGCCCGCACGACGAACTCATGGAACGCGAAGGCGCGTACTGGCGGCTGTACCAGGCGCAGGCCCGGCAGGTCGATGACGACGGCGAGGTGCAACCCTCGGTGCCCGCGCCCACGCATGCCGCCCACCCGGCCGGAGACGCATGATGGCGCACACGACCCTGCAACTTGAACGCGACGCCCTGGGCCGCCTGGCGATGGTCGGCGAGACGGGTGAACGTCATCCGGTGGTGCCGGTGCGCGCGTTTCCGCTCACGGCCCCTGACGACGGCATCTCGCTGGTCGGCGCCGATGGCAAGGAGCTCCTGTGGATCGACCGGCTCGACGGGCTGGCACCCGATGCGCGCAGCATGCTGGACGAATTCCTTGCCACGCGCGACTTCGCGCCCACGTTGCTCCAGCTGCACAAGGTGTCGTCCTTCGGCGTGCCGAGCACCTGGACCGTCAGCACCGACCGCGGCGACACGAGCTTCGTGCTCAAGGCCGAGGAAGACATCCGTCGGCTGGAAGATGGATCGCTGCTCATCGCCAGCGCGGCGGGCGTGCTGTTTCGCGTTCCGAAGCCCGCGGAGCTGGACCGGCCTTCGCGCAAGCTGCTCGAACGCTTCCTCTGAGCCCACGCCATGCACAACAGCGCCCTCGTGCTTTTTTCCGGCGGGCAGGATTCGACCACCTGCCTGGCCAAAGCGCTGTCAAAGTACGAGCGCGTCGAAACCATCGGCTTCGACTATGGCCAGCGCCACAGCATCGAACTCGATGTGCGGCTGGTGGTGCTGAAAAAACTTCGAGAAGCCTTCCCGCAGTGGGCGGCGCGGCTGGGTGAAGACCATCTGCTCAAGCTCGACGTGCTGGCCCAGGTCAGCGAGTCGTCGCTGACGCAGGACATCGCCTTCGCGATGCAGGCCAACGGCTTGCCCAACACTTTCGTGCCCGGCCGCAACCTGCTGTTCCTCACGCTGGCCGGCGCGCTGGCCTACCGGCGCGGGCTCGACGTCATCGTCACGGGCGTGTGCGAGACGGACTTTTCCGGCTACCCGGATTGCCGCGACGACACCATGAAGGCGATGCAACTGGCGCTGTCCCTCGGAATGGACCGGCGCCTGGTCATCGAGACGCCGCTCATGTGGATCGACAAGGCCGACACCTGGGCCATGGCACAGCGGCTGGGCGGCGAGGCCTTGCTGCGACTCATCGTCGAAGAAACCCACACCTGCTACGAAGGCGACCGGAGCCAACTGCACGCATGGGGCTATGGCTGCGGCACCTGCCCGGCCTGCGCGCTCCGGGCGCGCGGCTGGGAACGCTACGCCGCCTCGGACGCCGCCACGCGGTAGCGCGAGGCCGAGCCGGCGGGCTCGGGCACCAGCATCCAGCGCTTGCCGTGGTGCTCGCCCACCGCGGCGCGATGCGCAATCGACACCATCGCGCCTCCGGCGGCCTGGACTTGTGCCGCCAGCCGCTGGTAAAGCGTGCGCTCTGCTTCAGCATCGAGCGCACTCGTGGCCTCATCCGCGAAAAGCCACGCGGGTTTCTTGAGCAGCACCCGCGCGATGGCCAGGCGCTGCTGTTCGCCGCCCGACAGCTTCTGGCTCCACGCATCGCTGTCGTCCAGCCGGCCTGTCAGGTCGGGCAAGAGGGCATCGGTCAAGGCCTGGCGAAGTTGATCGTCGCTGTAGTCGGTCGCGGGCTCCGGATAGGCGAGCGCATCGCGCAAACTGCCGTCCGGCACGTAGGGGCGTTGCGGGATGAACATGGCGCTGTCGGGCATCGCCACCTTGCCGCGCGCAAAGGGCCAGATGCCGGCGAAGGCGCGGAACAGCGTCGACTTGCCGCTGCCCGAAGGTCCTTGCAGCAAGACGGTGTCGCCGGGGTTCACGCGCAATGCGGCGTTGGCGAGCAGGGACGTGCCATCGGGCAGCTCCACGTTCAGGCCGGTGGTTTCCAGTGCGCTTGCTTCGTCCCTGACCAGGCCGGTCTCCGGCTGCGCATGCGCGCGCATCACGTCGTCAAAACTCGTCAGGCGGTCGGCGGTGGCACGCCACACTGCCACCCGGTCGTAGTTGTCGACAAACCAGGAGAGCGCGTCCTGCACCGTGTTGAAGGCGCGGGCGACCTGCATCACCTCGCCGAACTGGATGGCGCCGCTGAAAAAGCGCGGCGCGGCCAGGAAGAAGGGAAACACCACCGCCAGTTGCCCGAACGAAGCAGTAAAGGCCACCAGGTTCTTCTGCTGCTTGATGAGGGCCAGGTAGTTGCGCAGCACGCTGGAAAAGCGCGTGTCGAGCTGCTTGTGTTCAACGGCTTCGCCCTTGTCCAGCGCAATGGCCTCGCTGTATTCGCGCACCCGCACCAGGTGATGGCGAAAGTCGGCCTCGAAGCGTTGCTGCTGGAAGTTCAGCCCGATCAGCGGCCGTCCGATGTAGTGCGTGATGACGGTGCCGACGGTGCAATAGACCACAGCCGCCCACACCATGAGGCCGGGGATGCTGAACTCGTGTCCGCTGATGTTGAACGCAAAGGCGCCCGACAGGCCCCACAGGATGCCGATGAAGGTGACCAGCGTCACGACCGAATTCAGGATGCCCATCGACAGCGTCACCGTGTAGTCGGTGAACAGTTGCATGTCTTCCTGGATGCGCTGGTCCGGGTTGTCCGGATTGGCACCCTGCGAGGTGCCGCCTTCCTGCGGACGCTGCGTGTAGCGCGCGAGCTCGATCCGGTAGAAGGTGCGGTTTTCCAGCCAGCGGCTCATGTAGCTGCGCGTCATCCAGGCGCGCCAGCGCACTTGCAACAGTTGCGTCAGGTAGAACTTGAAGATCGCCACGCCGATGCCGGCCATCGCGATGTACGTGAAGCGCAACAGTTGCGTCCAGAACACGGGCTGGTCCTTGTTCTGCAAGGCGTCGTAGAAGACGCGGCTCCAGTCGTTGAGCAGCACGGTGACATACACCGTTCCAAGGTTGAGCGCGACAACGGCGAGGAGCAGGCCTCGGGCCTTCCACTTCTCCTCGGATCGAAAGTAGGGGGCCGAGAGGGCACCGACGCGGCGCAGCGTCGCGAGCATGCTCCTGGATCGTGTGTAGACAGCATTCATGGGTGTGAGCGTGGGTTGGCGCGCGCCGGGCGCTGTGCGCCGATCGTATCGGCGCGGCTGACGTGGCGCTTAAATGGCGCTGAAGAAATTGCGGCGCGCGACGCAACTCCAGGACTTGCCCGGCTGCTGGCAAAGCCGCGAAGGCGCTCAGGAAGGGTTGCTGATGCCGCTGGACACGTGGCCCGAGGGAACGTGCCGCGCCGCGGCGTCGACGTGGCCTGTCTGGTCGTCAAAGAAGAAGTCGGGCTCGAACTCGCGCAGGAACTCGCCCTTGGGCAGGCCGCCCAGGAACATGGCCTCATCGACCTTGATGTTCCAGTTCATCAGCGTGCGGATGGCGCGTTCATGGGCCGGCGCGCTGCGGGCCGTGACGAGGGCCGTTCGGATGCGCATGT
Source organism: Variovorax brevis (assembly GCF_030317105.1). GTDB lineage: Bacteria > Pseudomonadota > Gammaproteobacteria > Burkholderiales > Burkholderiaceae_C > Variovorax > Variovorax brevis. The sequence continues at coordinate 154,271 of NZ_JASZYG010000006.1, read as the reverse complement.
CGGCATTGCCCGCCTGTTGCAACCGTTGCAAGGCGGTGAGCAGCGGCTTGAAGGGTCCTTCCGGCAAGGGCAGCGCGGCCTTGCTGGACTCGTGCAGTTGAAAGGCGTCCAGGCCTTGCGACTGGAACACGCGCTCGGCTTCGTCGCTGAACAGCACCGCGTCGCCGTCGAAAGCGATGCGCACTTCGTTGGGGTAGGCGTCGCTGGCGTGCACCGATTCGACCAGCACGCGTGCCGCTGGAAAGCCGGCCCGCAATGCTTCGGTCACATCCTGCGCATTGGCTGACAGGAACAGGTGCGCCCGCAACGGCCGCAGATAGCCGAAAGGCGGCCGGCCCTGCGTGAAGACGCCGCGCTGCAGCTTGATGGCCGCCGCCTCGCTGGACTTGAAGATGCGCATGCCCGACACCGGATCGTTGCGCGAAAGAATGACGACCTCCACCCGCTGAACGCCGTCGTCGTTGAAGCGCAGCAGCTTGCGGATGAGCGAATAGGCAATGCCCGGTGCGGCCGGTGTGTCGAGCCGCTCGAGCTGCAGCTTCATGTAGCCCTCGTTGTCGCCGGTCTCGAACAGCTTGTTCTCTTCTTCCAGATTGAACAGCGCCCGCGAGGAAATCGCGACCACGAGCTTGTCGTCCAGGGTGACGGGCATGGTGTTACTTGACGAACTGGTTGAGCTGGATGATGGGCAGCAGCACCGCCAGCACGATCATCATCACCACCGCGCCCATCGCGACGATGAGCAATGGCTCGAGGATCGTGGCCAGGTGCATCGCGCGGCGCTGCACTTCGGCGCCCAACTGATTGGCGGCACGCTGCAGCATCAGCGGCAACTGGCCGGTCTGCTCGCCCAAGCGCGCGAACATCGACACCAGGCCGGGAAAGCGCTTCTTCTGCGCCAGCGCAGAGGCCAGCGGCGCTCCTTCGCGCACGAGCACAAGAGCGTCGAGCGCGTCGGCCCGCATGGCGCGATTGCCCAGCGTTTCCGACGCCGCCTGCAGCGCCCGCAGGATCGGCACCCCCGCCGTGGCCAGCATGGCGAGCGTGCTGGCAAAGCGTGCCGCGTTGTAGCCACGCGCGAGCTTGCCAATGAGTGGCAGCGTCAGCCACACGGCGTCGAACTTCTCGCGAAAGGCGGGCCGCGCCAGCGCCACGCGCGCCGCAATTGCGAAGACGATGAGCACCCCCAAAATCAGGAAGCCGTAGTTGCGCACCATGCTGCTCAGCCCCAGCATCGCCACCGTGAGAAAGGGCAGGGCCCGCTTCGTTCCGGCGAACACGTTCGCGACCTGCGGCACCACATAGGTCACCAGGAACACGACGATGGCAATGGCCACCAGCGTGACGATGGCCGGGTACAGCGCTGCGCCCACCAGCTTCTGCTGCAAGGCTTGGCGCTGTTCGAGGTCGTCCGCCAGGCGCTCCAGCACGAGGCCGAGGTTGCCGCTTTGCTCGCCCGCGCCGATCACCGCCGTGTAGATGGGCGAGAACTCCCGCGGGAACGCCGACATGGCGCGTGCAAACGGCGAGCCCGCGTTGACTTCGGCGCGCAGCGATGCCACCAGGTTTCGCTGGTTCTCCGTTTCCGCTTCGTCCGTGAGGGCGGTGAGGGCCCGCTCCAGCGGCAAGCCCGAGGAAACCAGCCCGGCGAGCTGGCGCGTCCAGACGGCAAGGCCCGTGGCGTTGAAGACCCGGCCGCCACCAAAGTGGCGTTGCCATCCGCCGGGCTTGACGCCCGTGTCGCGCTCGCTGCCGACCGATTCGACCGAGAGCGGAATCAGCGCCTGCGCGCGCAGCAGCCCACGCGCTGCGCGTGCGGTGTCGGCCTCGAGCACGCCCTTGCGTGGCTGGCCTTGTTGATCGATGGCTTCAAAGGAATAGGCGGGCATGGAATCTGGCGCCAGAATGGCTGTCTGCCGCATTGTCGACGGTCCGCAAGCTTCGCCGTCGGGCGGGTTTCCATTACTTTAGAGGAGACAGCAGATGTTTCAGGACAAACTTCTGGCCGGCCAGCGCTTCCTGGTGACGGGCGGCGGCACCGGCCTGGGCCGTTCGATGGCCGAGCGCTTTCTTGGGCTGGGCGCTGACGTCGCCATCTGCGGCCGGCGTGTGTCGGTATGCGAAGAGACCGCGGCGCAGTGGCGCAGCCAGTTTCCAGAGCGTCGCATCGACACCTTCGGCGTCGACATCCGCAACGCGCAGAGCGTGGACGAGATGGTGACGAGCCTGTGGGAATCGGGTGGCCTGACGGGCTTGGTCAACAACGCAGCCGGCAATTTCGTCGCGCCGACGGAAAGCCTGTCGCCGCGCGCATTCGACGCGATTGCCAACATCGTCTTCCACGGTACGTTCTACGTGACGCAAGCCGTGGGCAAGCGCTGGATCGAGGAGGCGCGTGCCGGCAAGTGGAAGGCCGGATCGCCCTTCCGCAGCGTCATGAGCATCATCGTGACGTGGGTGGACAACGGCGGGCCCTATGTCGTGCCCTCGGCCATGAGCAAGGCCGGCATCGAGGTGATGACCAAGTCGCTGGCCCTCGAGTGGGCGCGCTATGGCATCCGGCTCAACGCCGTCGGGCCGGGCGAGATTCCGACTGAAGGCATGAGCAAGCGGCTCAATCCGGGTGAAGAGCCGGGGCAGCGCACGCGTGAGAGCAACCCGATGGCGCGAACCGGCGAGATGAGCGAACTGCAGAACCTTGCGACCTTCCTCATGTCGCCGGGTCAATGCGACTGGCTGACCGGCCAGAGCATCATGATGGACGGCGGCCAGGCCGCGGCCACGGGTGGCAACTTCTATGCGCTGCGTGAGTGGAACGACGCCGACTGGCAGGCGGCGCGTGAACGCATCGAGGCGCAGAACGCGAAGGACAAGGCGCAGCGCTGACTGGGTTTTTCTCCCTCCCCTTCGGGGGAGGGCTGGGGTGGGGGCACCGGGCCTTTGCGCTGCGACAGCGCATCCACCGCCCATGCCCCCATCCCAACCTTCCCCCGGAGGGGGAAGGAGTGAAGACAGGTTTCAGTCGCGCGTGACGCGGAGCAATTCGGCGCGCGATGTGACGCCGGCCTGCACCAACCGCTCGCCGTCTTCCCGCATGGATCGCAGCCCCCCACGCTCGGCCGCGACAAAGAGCTGGCTCTCCGGCGCACGGCTGTGGATGAGCGACTGCACCTGGTCGTCCGCCACCAGCAGTTCGAAGATGCCGGTGCGCCCTTGGTAGCCCGTCAGGCCGCAGGTGTCGCAACCCGCACCCTGGCACACCGTGCACACCTTGCGCACCAAGCGCTGCGCCAGCACGCCCAGCAAGGACGAACTCAGCAGGAAAGGCTCCACGCCCATGTCGGTCAAGCGCGTCACGGCACTCACCGAATCGTTGGTGTGCAGCGTCGCCAGCACCAGGTGGCCGGTGAGCGAGGCCTGGATGGCGATCTGCGCGGTTTCGAAGTCGCGGATTTCGCCGATCATGATCACGTCCGGGTCTTGCCGCAGGATCGCGCGCAGGGCCTTGGCAAAGGTCAGGTCGATCTTGGCGTTGACCTGCGTCTGGCCGACGCCCGACAGCTCGTATTCGATCGGGTCTTCGACCGTCATGATGTTGCTGCGCGTGGCGTCCAGGCGGCTCAGCGCGGCATAGAGCGTGGTCGTCTTGCCCGAGCCGGTGGGCCCCGTCACCAGGATGATGCCGTGCGGCTGGCCGATCAGGCTTTCGAAACGCGACAGCGTGTCGCCCTGCATGCCAACGGCCTCGAGCGTGAGCCGGCTTTCGTTCTTGTCCAGAAGGCGCAGGACCGCGCGCTCGCCGTGTGCACTGGGCAGCGTCGACACGCGCACGTCCACCGCGCGGGTGCCGATGCGCAGCGAAATGCGGCCGTCTTGCGGCAGCCGCTTTTCGGCGATGTCGAGGTCGGCCATGATCTTCAGGCGCGAGATGAGCGCCGCGTGCAGCGCACGATTGGGTTGCACCACTTCGCGCAATGTGCCGTCGATGCGGAAGCGCACGGACGACGTGCGTTCATACGGCTCGATGTGGATGTCGCTCGCGCCGTCGCGCGCCGCCTGCGTGAGCAGCGCGTTCAGCATGCGGATGATGGGCGCGTCGCCCGCGCTTTCCAGCAAGTCTTCGACGGCCGGCAACTCCTGCATCATGCGCGAGAGGTCGGCGTCGCTCTGCACCTCGCTGACCACGGCGGCCGCGTTCGATTCGCCTTGCGCATAAGCGGCGCTGATGCGTTGTGCCAGGGCCGCGGGCGGCAGGGGTTCGAAGGCCGTGACCTTGTACTTGCGCGCGACCTCGCTGAGCGCGCTCTTGGCCGGCGACTGCGGCATCCACAGCGTGCAGGTGCCGTCGTCCGACTGTTCGAGCAACAGTTGCTGGCCGCGTGCAAAGGCGTAGGGCAGGGGATAGCGCATCGCCAATACTTTAGGGCAGTTCGCGTCGCGAAGACGGGTCTGCGGTGGGCGGCAGCGCGCCCTTGAGCGGGCTGGGGCGCAGCGGCGTGACATCGCCGGTCGACAGCGGTTCTGGCGGCGGGACCAGGCGGGTGCCCTCGATGCGGCGGTCGCTGCTGCCTGTGCCCGGGGTCGTTGGCTTGAGCGCGGCTGGAGGGGCCCCCACCATCGGCGGCAAGACGGCCGACTCGCTGACCCCGCGCAGGAAGATGTTCTGGTCGGGCTGCGTCTTCTGCTGCAACGAGCGGATCGTGTCGTACCGGTCGTAGGTCAGCGTGTCGCCGACGGCGGTGTCGCGAACGACCACCGGCCGCAGGAACACCATCAGGTTGGTCTTCTTGCGCGTGCGCGATTCGTTGCGGAACAGGGCGCCCACCACCGGGATGTCGCCGGCCAGCGGAACCTTGTCGGTCTGGTTGCCGTATTCGTCCTGCAGCAGGCCGCCCAGCACGATGATGTTGCCGTCGTCGACCAGCACGTTCGATTCGATCGAGCGCTTGTTGGTGGTCGGGCCGTTGATGTTGTTCGTGGTGTTGGCCTGGATCGTCGAGACCTCCTGGAAGATCTGCATCTTCACGGTGTTGTCTTCGTTGATAGTGGGGCGCACCCGCAGGGTCAGGCCCACGTCCTTGCGCTCGATCGTCTGGAACGGGTTGACCGTGTTTGTGGAGCTGCCGGTGTTGGTGTACTGGCCGGTCACAAAGGGCACGTTCTGGCCGATCACGATCTTGGCCTCTTCGTTGTCCAGCGTCAGCAGGTTGGGCGTCGAGAGGACGTTTCCTTCGTCGTTGCTCTGGAGGAAGTTGGCCAGGAAGCCAAGGATGGTTTGGCCGTTGAGCGTGGCGGTGATGCCGATGTTCAAACCGGGGGCGAGCCCGACGGGAGTGCCATTGGCGCCCAGGGTGACGCCAAGGATATTGGCGCCCGTCACGCTGGAGTTGCTGCCAATGAGCTGGTTGGACCTGCCCCCGAGCAAGCCCTGCCACTGGATGCCGAACTGGGCCGCCTTGTCGGCATTCACCTCGACGATCAGGCACTCGACCATCACCTGTGCGCGCCGTCCGTCGAGCTTGTCGATGACGGCGCGCAGTTGCCGGTATTGCGGCTCGGACGCCGTGATGATCAGCGAGTTGGTCGAAGGGTCGGCCTGCACCTGCCCGCCGGTCGAGGGCTGGTTGGCGTTGTTCAGGGGCGTGTTGCCGGGCGTGGTTCCGCCACTGCCTTGCAGGTTGCCCAGTTGCTGGTTCTGTTGTTGCTGGGCCTGGCCTGGCGCCGTCGCGCCGGCTCCGCCCGCTGCACCGGCCGTGCCGCCGCTGGCCATCGCAGCGCGCAGCGTGGTGGCCAGGCGCACCGCGTCCGCGTTCTTGAGGTACACGACGTAGATGTTGCCCGCCGCGCCGTTGGGCGTTTCCAGCGGTGCACGGTCGAGCTTGTCGATCAGCGTGCGCACGAGTTGCGCGCGTGCCGGGTTGGCCGCGCGCAGGATGATCGTGTTGCTGCGCGGCTCGGCCAGCAGCGTGGTGCGGAACGACGCATCGGCCTGACCGGGCGCCGGGGCGCCGGGTGCCGCCGTGCTGCCGCCTTCGATCAGGCGCGTGATCAGCGGCACGAGGTCGGTGGCAATGGAATTGCGCAACTGGATCACTTCCACGTCGGACGCATTGGGCACGTCCAGTGCCGCCACGATGCGCGCCAGCCGCCGCATGTTTTCCGCGTAGTCGGTGATCACGAGCGAGTTGTTGCCCGGGTTCACGTTGATGGTGTTGTTGGGCGCAATCAGCGGACGCAGTACCGGCAGCAGGTTGTTGGCCGATTCGTAGTTGAGCTTGAAGACCTGCGTGACGATCTGGTTGCCCGCCACGCGGTTCGTGGCGCCCGTCGATGTGGTGACGGTGCTGGTCTGCAGCTTGGCGTCGGCTTCGGGCACGATCTTGTAGAGGCCGTCTGCTTCGACGATGGCAAAGCCCTGCAGGCGCAGCGCGGCGGCGAACTGGTTGAAGGCAACCGCCGGCGCCACGGCGCGGTCGGTGACCAGGTTGATGGTGCCCTTGACGCGCGGATCGACGACCACGTCGCGCCCGGTGACCACCGCCATGGTGCGCGCCACGGATTCGATCTCGGCGTTGCTGAAGTTCAGCGTGATCGGCTCGCCGCGCTGGGGCGCCGCAGCGGGTTCCTGCGCAATGGCCGATGGCAGGCAGGTGGCGATCAGCAGTTGCGCCGCGAGTGCGAGAACGCCGATGCGAACGCCGTGTGACAGAGGCTTCATGTTCAACCCAGTGTGATGAGCGAGCGTGCGCCGTCGCGCCGCCCGATGATGTTCAAGAGATTCGAAAGCGCCGCTTCGCGGCCCGGTGCGGCGCTGGCTTCGCCGCTGAAACGCAATGCCCTGCCATTCCATTGCCCGCTGCCGCTCAATTGCAGGCTGCCTTCGCGCGTGGCCAGGATCAGGCTTGGCGCGGGTCCGCCTTCGAGGATGAGGCGATAGCTTCCCATCGGCCTGAGCGTTGAAAGGCTGGAGGAAATGTCGGTGGCGTCCAGCGTGGCGCGCCCGTCCAGTGCGAGCTGGTCCGCCTTGACCTGCATCGTGAAGGCCCGCGTCGACAGGTCGAGCACGCCCTCGGGCTTGAGGGTGTTGAAAGGCGCGCCGAAACCCGTCAGCATGGCCGCCGGCCAGCGCGACTGGCCATCGCGCCAGGCCAGTCGCAAGCCGCTGGCTTGGGGCTGCGCCACGAAGCCCAGGGGCTGCGTTGCACAACAGGGCAGGTCGAGCGCAGCCGACATGCCGTTCCATGCGGGGCGCAGCTTCCATGTGAGCAGGCCGGGCAGCGAAATCGATTCATTGCCGCCCACACCGCTGGAAAACACCACGCCGGCAACACCGTTCCACACCGTGCCGCGCGGATTGACGAGCACGAGATGCCCTTGGGTTTGTTCGCGCAGCACATCCGCCAGCCAGCGCGCGGGTGCGAAGAGCGTCAGCGTGGCGAGCGCGCCGACGATGGCGCCTACGACAGCCCAGCGCCAGCCGTGGCTGGCTGTGCCGGAGGAGCGTGGAGCGCGCGATGCCATCTTTGCGTTGTTCAGCGCGCCGCCGGCAGGCTCATGGAGAGCGTGCCGTCCCAGCGAACTTTGGAGGAGGAACTGTCATCCGCAGCTGCGTCTTTGGCTGTGGCAGCTGGCGCTTCTTTCGAGCGGGTGAGGTGGATTTCGCGCGGCACCGCACGCGCGTTGCCGCGCGCCTGGGCCAGCCACTGGGCCAGTGCTTCCGCTGACGCGCCACGCACGCTGACGCTGACGGCTTCGCCACCGCCTGAATTCTGGACTTGCGCCGTGGGGCCGAGGCCAGCGCTCACCGCTGTTTCCAGCGCGCGAACCGCATCGGCCCGGTTGGCCCGCGGTTGCGCCTGCAAGTCCTTGGCCTGCGCCTGCAGCGTGCGCATTTGCTGAAGCTGGGTGTCGAGCCGGGCGTGCTCGGCGGGGGCGGCTGACAGGGTGCGAATCGCCGGCGCCAGCGCCACCCACCACAGCAAGGCCACGACGATCACCGTCACGGCAATGCTCACCATGCGGCGCTCGCGCGGGGCAAGCTCCGTCCAGTACGTGCGCAGTTGCGCGGTATTCATCGTGCGGCCTCCGATTGCACCAGCAGGATGTCGCCTTCGCCGCGGGCCTGGTAGCCGCGCGGTGCCAGCTTGGTGGCCAGTTCGGTGATTTGTTCAGGCGACAAGCCAAGCCCGCGAAGGCGCAACTGGCCGCCGCTGTAGTCGATGGCTGTCGGCACGCGGCCCGGCGGCAGGTGGGGACCCAAGGCCCCGAGCATGGGTTCGAGGTCGAGCGACGCCACGCCGCCGGTGGCCTGCTGCAGCATCGCGACTTCGCGCGCCATTTGCACCGGCGCATCCACCACCAGCTTCACCGAGGGAAAGGTCTGGGTCAGGATGCTGTTCACCGTGCTGCGCTTGGACTCGAGTGCGCTTCGCTCTTTCCAGGCCCACGCGTTGAGGCCGATGAGTTGCGCCAGCACCAGCACCACCGCGCCCCATCGGGCGGCGCGCCATTGCGGCGCGTGACGCAGCGTCTGGAGGAGGGAGGCGAACTTCTTGCCGGCACGCACGCGGTTGCTGCTGGCCAAGTCGAACTGCGCCAGGTCCCAAGGGCCACGTGTGGCCTGCAGCCACCGCTCTGCCGTCTGGACGATGGGCAGGCGCATGCCCAACAGCGCTTCCGCCTGCTGCGCGACCGCGGGCTCGGCGCTGGCAATGACGGTGTCGATCGGGGCGTTGACGGCCACCGCCAGGCTGGCGGCACCCAGCGGCAAGCTCAGTACGCCATTGGCATCGCATACCGTGAGTTGCGCGTTTTCCGCATCGCCGGTGGCAAAAACTTGGGCCGGCGCACCGTCGGGCTGCGGCGCGAATTCCGGAACGATGCGCACCACGCGACGCCCCGACCCTTCCAGCGCCTGCACGGCAGCGCGCAGCGCAATGCGGCTGGACACCGACACCCAGATGGGCTCGTTGACCTTGGCGCCGGGTTCGAGCGCGAAGTGAAGGCTTTCCGGCTCGTCGAGCAAACGGTCTTCGAGCAGGCCGTCGAGCACGGAACGTACACGCACGGCATTGCCCAGCGTGCCCTGCGGCAGCGTGACGCTGTGCCATGACAGCGCGGCGGCCGGCAGGAGCATTACGACCTCGCTGGCCGCGGGCAGCAGCGCCAGCGGCGCACTGCCGTGGGCCGCCACGCCATGGCCGTCATCCGTGGCGCGCACCCAGCCGTATTCCGCGCCGGAGGAGGCCGGCGACAGCGGGGGGCAAACGAGCATCAAGGGCATTTTTTGGCAGGCGAAGGGGTGGCTATTGTAGGTTCCGACCATTCACGTCGCTACAGAATTGATAGCGTGGTCGACAAGCAGGGTGCGCGTTGCAGCCCCTATATATTCAACAAATGTGAACCGTTCCCTATAGTTTCAGGGTTTGGCCTGCGTAAACGTGGCGCCGGCGCCACGGTTGCGCCACACGACGGAAACCTGCATGCCGTCACGCCGGAGCAGCGAGTGTTCCTCCACCCAGATCTTGTCCAGGCGCAGCCGTGCGTGCAATTCGAAATAGCTTGTGCTCACACTTTGCTGTCCTTCAGCGAACTGCGCGCTGCTTTCGGGCATCAGCTTCTGGGCGTCTGCCAGGCTCGAAAAGAAACGGTTGGTGCGCTGCGCGACCAATCGCTTCGCGCTCGCGAGGTCCAGAGAAGGCAGGCTGGCCGACAAGGCCTCGGCGGTGGCCGTGTTGATGTTGAGCGGTGTGCTTACGGGCAGGACCGTCACATAGGGCGTGATGGCCGCGACGGTCGATGCGGAGAGGCCCAGCCACGTGAGTTGCTCGAGTTGCTGGGGCATCAGCGGCGCACCGGCGGAATCGCTGTCCGACATGCTGGAAGTGGTCTGCGTGCCGGTCGATGGAGTGGTGCCGGAAACTGCTGCACCTGCTGCCGGATTGGTGGCGCCAGTTGGGTTCGAAGGGGCAAGGCCGGCAGTCGCACGCTGCAGATTCGCGACCAGCACCGCGACTTCCTGCGTCGGCACGCCGATCAACTCGAACAGTTTCGTAAATGAAGCGACAGCCGTGGGCACCGGTTTTCCGCCGACCACCAGGTTGGTGACGTTCAGCTTGGACTGCCCATCGATGATGCGCCCCGACATGAAGGCGTCAGGAAGCCCTTCGAGCGCGTCGCTCGCGATGTTCTTGTCGGCCGCCAGAAAGGTGGAAAGGCGCGCTTCTTCCAGCGGAATGGCCCATGGCTCCTGAAGATGATCCGCGCCACCCGCGCGGCCGTCTTCGCGCAGGATCAGGCGCGCCCAGTCCGACGCGCCAACCAGCACCCATGCCGATTGCACGCGCGAGCGCTCGGCCGCCTCGACCTCGACGGCGCGCCACTGCTGCCACATTGCTGCGGCGGCAAAGGTCGCCACGAGGGTGACGGTGAGCATGGCCGTCAGCAGCGCCGCGCCGCGCTCGCGCAATTTGGGTGGCGACGTCCTCATGATTTTGCAGTCGCAAGGGTGGGGCGGACCCAGTCGCGCGTCAGCGTGCCGCTGAGCGCGGGGCCCGGTGGGAGCACGAGCAACAGTCGAATGCCGTCGGGCAGGGCGTTTGTCGTGGTCGATGCTGGAGCAGACGCCGTGCCCGACGTGGCGTCGCTGCTCTGCGCCGGCCCCCATTGCCCATTGCGGAAATACTGGATCTGCCACTCCTGTACCGGCATGAGCGCGACGTCGGTTCCTTGCGCGTTTTCGGCGCTGTTGTTCGCCCACGCCGCGGCCTGGTTCCATGCGAGCCGCCAATCGCCCCGCGTCGTCACCGGAGCCGATTGCCAGCGGTGCCAGCGCGTGCCAGTGTCGTCCGTGCGCAAGGTCCATGCGACGACGAAGACGGTTGCCGCCGGGCCGTCGCTGCCGCGGCGGGTGATGCGCAAGGCCCTGCCGTCCCAGTCGATCGGCAGCGTTGAAGCCAAGGGCACGGCCGCGTCGAGGTCGGCGCCCCATTGCGACAGCGTGGCTTGCAGCGTCAGCACGGCGTCGGCGCGCCCCTTCAACTGGGACTGCGTCCGTGCCATGCCATCAAGTCCGCGCCAGCTCATGATCGCCAGCAGCGCCATCACGGCGATGGCGACCAGCAGCTCGATGAGCGTGAAGCCGCGAAGGCGGGTGCGGCTGCGGCGATGGCGCGTCATGTTCAATAGCGCCCCACGACGGTCGACAGGCGCAGGATCGGCGCATCTGCCATGTCGCGCACCTGCACGTCGACGCGGCGGAAATTCGGATTCAGCGTGGGCGTGGTCGACACCGTCAGGTTGAAGTCGGTGTTGACTTGCGAGCACACCATGCCGGCCTCGCCGATGGCGGGCATCTGCACCGCCAGCCGCGCCTTGGTGAGCTCGTTTTCCGCGCACAGTTGGGCCAACAGCATGTCGGATTCGCGTTGCGCATTGCGCACCAGCGCCGAGGTGGCTTGCGATGCCGCCGCAAGGGCGATCGCGACGATGCCAAGCGCCACGAGCACCTCGATCAGCGTGAAGCCAAATTGCCTGCCGCGGTTCATGGGCCTTGGGTTCAAGGTGGGTTCGTCACGGCGAAGGGCCGCAGGCCATCCGTGGCGATCACGAGGGTGCGCGCAGGCGGTCCGTCCGACGTGAGCACGACCTGCTGCGCGGCAATGATGGGCTCGGGCCCGAGCTGAATGGCCGGCACGCGCCGGCCGTTGGCCATGGCGGCCTGCGCGCTCATTCCGCTGGCGAGCCATTGGCTTGGCAACGCGCCCGGGTCGACGCCCTCGAAAGTGAAGCCGTCCTCCGTCACATGCCAGCGAACCGGCATGCCACTGGCGCGCGACTGGGCGCGGGCGGACTCGAACAGGGCGGCCAAGCGCTCGGCCTCGCGGTCGATGGTGGCCTGACCGCTGTCACGCAACGCCAGCCCCACGCCGGACATGGCCAGCGCGATGATCGCGATCACGACCAGCAGTTCGATGAGTGTGAAACCGCGCGTCTTCCGACCGGGGCCGGCTGGGTCTTGCGGCGCGCGCCAGACGCTCGCGCGGGCTTGGGCGCAGCGCTGGTGATGGTTATTGCCAGCTGCCGATGTCGGCATTGTTGCCTTCGCCGCCGGGTTGGCCGTCGGCACCGAACGAGAACACATCGATCTCGCCCTTGATGCCCGGATTCAGGTATTGATAGGGGCGGCCCCAAGGGTCGTTGGGGAGCTTTTCGACGTAGGGCTTCCAGTTGGGCGCCGCGGGGCCGGTGGTGGGTCGCGCCAGGAGGGCTTGCAGGCCTTGTTCCGAAGTCGGGTAGCGCTGGTTGTCCAGGCGATAGAGCTTCAAGGCCTGCATCAGGTTGTTGACGTCGGTCTTGGCGGCGGTGACGCGCGCGTCGTCAGCCCGCCCGATCACGTTGGGCACGATCAATGCCGCAAGGACGCCGATGATCACCAGCACCACCATCAACTCGATGAGCGTGAAGCCGCGTTGCAAGGTGCGGCGCTGTGGGCGTGTAGCTGAAGTCATGGGTGGCGGGTAGGGAGGCAACAAAAGGTGATGGCGACGCATGAAGCGCCGGGCGCGCTGAATGATAATCCGGCCCCATGTCGGCATCTTATGTTCCCGCCCGTTGGCCAGCGCCCGTTGCGACGGCGTTTGTCTGGGCCCTTGCCGCGGCCAGCGTCGCCTATTGGGGGCTGAAGCTCGGCGCACCGCCCGATTCAGCGGCGCCGCCTGCAGTGGCGAATGGGCCGGTGGCGGTGGATTCAGCCGACGTGGCCAAGGGCCTTGGTGCGGTGACGCGCGGCCCGACTGCGCTTGCGCCTGAAGCGGGCAGTCGCTTCGTCCTGCTGGGCGTGGTGTCCGATGGCGACCAGCGTGGCGCGGCATTGATCGCGGTCGACGGCAAGCCGCCGCGGCCCTTCCGTGTCGGCCAGGTGATAGGCGATGGCTATGTGCTGCAATCGGTGAACAAGCGTGCAGCTGCGCTCGGCACGCGCGTGGGTGCGCCCACGTCGCTGACGCTTCAGCTGCCCAAGCCCGCTGCGGCGACGGGTGTTTCGTCGGCCTCTTTGGCTGCGTCACCGCCCAGGGTGCCCAACTTCGCGCCGGTCATGGCGCCCGGAATGGCGCCGGGCACGGTGCCATCGGTCGTGCCGAACATGGGGCCCGGCGTCGGACCGGCCATCGCGCCTGTGGTGCCTGCGACGCCCACGTTGCCTGCGGACGGGGGCTGACCCTCAAGGCTCACAGGCCTTCACGCCCGCAGGCCTTCACGCCCGCAGGTCTTCGCGCCCGCAGGGCTTCACGCTTGGAGGAAGAGGCGATAAGCCGGGTTGTCCGTTTCCTCGACGAACGGATAGCCCAATGCTTCGAGGAAGCTCGTGAACGCATCGTGATCGGCCGGCGGCACCTGCAGGCCGACGAGGATGCGGCCGTAGTCCGCGCCCTGATTGCGGTAGTGGAAGAGGCTGATGTTCCAGTTCGGCCGCAAGAGGCTCAGGAACTTGAGCAGCGCGCCCGGCCGCTCCGGAAACACGAAGCGCAGCAGGCGTTCTTCGTGTGCCAGGCCGGTTCGCCCGCCGACCATGTGGCGCAAATGTTCCTTGGCAAGATCGTCGTGCGTGAGATCCAGTGCGCCGAATCCGTGTGCCGTGAAGGTGTCGGCAATGGTCCTCGACTCGCCGCGCGTGGTGGTGGTCAGGCCGACGAACACATGGGCTTGCGACGCGTCGCTGATGCGGTAGTTGAACTCGGTCACGTTGCGTGAGGCGCCGGGCAACTCGCCGATCAGTTCGCAAAAGCGCCTGAAGCTGCCGCGCTCTTCGGGAATCGTCACGGCAAACAGCGCCTCGCGTTCCTCGCCCACTTCGGCGCGTTCGGCCACGAAGCGGAGCCGGTCGAAGTTCATGTTGGCGCCGCAAAGGATCGCCGCATAGGTCTCGCCACGCGTGCCGCGCGCTTCGACGTATTGCTTGATCGCCGCGACGGCGAGAGCGCCCGCAGGCTCGACGATGCTGCGCGTGTCGATGAACACGTCCTTGATCGCGGCACACACGGCGTCGGTGTCGACCGTGAGGTACTCGTCGACGAGATTGCTCGCGATTCGAAAGGTCTCTTCGCCAACCAGCTTGACCGCCGTACCGTCGGAAAACAAGCCGACGTCGGCCAGGGAAATTCTTTCTTTTGCTGCGACCGATCTGATCATTGCGTCGGAATCGTTCATCTGAACGCCGACAACGCGTATCTCTGGACGCACTGCCTTGATGTAGTTGGCGACGCCGGAGATCAATCCACCGCCACCAATGGCGACGAACACGGCGTCGAGCTTGCCTTGGTGTTGCCGCAGGATTTCCATCGCGATCGTGCCCTGTCCGGCGATCACATCCGGGTCATCGAATGGGTGCACGAAAGTGAGGTTGTGCAGCTTCTGTTGCTCGAGCGCATGGACGTATGCATCGGAGTAACTGTCGCCATGCAAGTGGACCTCGCCACCCAGCGCCCGCACAGCGTCAATCTTGAGTTGCGGCGTCGTCACGGGCATCACGATGACCGCACGCGCGCCAAGTTTGTGAGCACCCAAGGCAACGCCTTGCGCATGGTTGCCAGCCGATGCGCAGATCACGCCATTCGCAAGTTGCTCGGCCGAAAGTTGCGCCATCTTGTTGAAGGCTCCGCGCAACTTGAAACTGAACACCGGCTGTTGATCTTCGCGCTTGAGCAGCACCGTGTTTCCCAAGCGCGCACTTAATGCACGGGCCGGTTCAAGCGGTGATTCGACAGCCACGTCGTAGACGCGGGCCGTGAGGATTTTCTTGAGGTAGTCGGCGGGCGTGAGTGCCGCGGCATCGACCGGCTGCGGCGCGTTCTTCGTGGGAGGAGTTTTCATGGTGAGCCAGCGATATTAAGAGGCATCGGGATAGACGCGGGCGCGCCAAGAAAAAAGCCCCCGGACCTTGCGGTTCGGGGGCTAAATCCACCAATTGGGAGGGTGGAGGAGACAACTGGGGCACAGCGACTGGCTGTGCGATGAAATAAAGTATACCCAGTGCTTGCTGCATTGCAACAAGTTACACGTGCTTTTTTGCCAACAAATCGACGACTCTTCCCACGTCGTTACTCACGAAATCGCAATATGGAATGCACAGTCAGCTGGACGGGCGCGTCCGGAGCCCAATCGTCCATGGGCTTCATCGCCGAAACCGGAACGGGACATGTCCTGGCCATGGACGGCGCGCCGGACACGGTCAAGCCTGAGAACGGGGGGCGCAACCTGGCGCCACGCCCAATGGAAACCGTGCTGGCCGGCGCAGGGGGCTGTACGGCGTACGACGTGGTCTTGATCCTCAAGCGGGGCCGTCATCAGGTCGAGCGTTGCAGCGTCAAACTCACCAGCGAACGCGCCGAAAAAGACCCGAAAGTCTTCACAAAGATCCACATGCATTTCGTCGTTGCCGGCAAGGGCATCCCCCCCACTGCAGTGGAGCGGGCAATTGCCCTTAGCCACGAAACCTATTGCTCGGCAACGATCATGCTCGGTAAAACCGCTGAAATTACGACGAGCTACGAACTCATTGAGTCCTGAATCCGAGTGCTTCCCAGGCTAGATGCGGTGCGCGACCGTCGTCATCACTCGGGAGGCAACGCGCATCAGCGATTTGGCCACGCCCGGCAACTCGGCCGCGCCTGCGCTCCATGCTTGGGCGGCGTGACGGGCCTCATCCAGTTTCATCTGGTGGACGATGGCGCGGGATGATTGGTCTTCACGCGGCAGTCGGTCCAGGTGCCCATCCAGGTGCGCTTCGACTTGGCGCTCGGTTTCAGCGACGAATCCAAGGCTCAATTTGTCGCCGAGCCGTCCGGCGACAAGTCCAACGCCGAATGCTCCCGCGTACCAAAGCGGATTGAGTAGCGAGGGGTGTGCACCCAGCTCGTCGAGCCGACTGCGCGTCCAGGCGAGGTGATCCGTTTCCTCGCGGGACGCCTCCAGGAAGTGTTTTCGAAGCGCCGGGTCACGCGTAACCGCCGCCTGTGCCGTGTAGAGGGCTTGGGCACACACCTCCCCGACATGATTCACCCGCATGAGGGCCCCAGCCTCGCGACGCTGCGCTTCGCTGAGCGGTTCATCGCGCGCTTCCGGCCTTGGTATCGGGCGAGAGGCTGAAGGCCGCACAAAAACAGTTCGCAGGGCCTCATCAGCGAGGGTGAGAAGGGTGTCGATCGGGCGGTTCATGATGCGATTTGAACCCATTCCGTGGCTGCGATTTTCGAGACGAGAGGCATTCCACATCGTGAATGATCTGTCGATAACTGCCCTTTGTTGCACCACTGCAACGAAACGCCGCAACCCATAGATATTTCAGCTGAATTGCTTTGCCCTGAGCCACCTGCTCTGGTGCAATAGCATCAACTTCCCAAAAGGAGGTTGGCCCGGGGTCCGGTGGGAGCACAAAAGTGCCAGTCACAGTGAGCCCTCTGCACCGGAGCCCTATGTTTAACCTTGGAGAAACTTGCAATGAAAAAATCTCTAGTTGCTCTGGCTGCCCTGGCTGTTGCCGGTGCTGCTTCGGCTCAGTCGTCGGTCACGCTGTTCGGTATTGTTGACGCGGCAGTCAGCTACTACTCGAACGAAAGCTACAACGGCGTGAAGGCCAACCAGACGGCTCTGTCGAACTCGGGCTACAACTCGAGCCGCCTTGGCTTCCGTGGCACGGAAGACCTCGGTGGTGGCTTGGCTGCCAGCTTCTGGCTCGAAGCCGGTTTGGCCAATGACGTTGGCGGCGCTGGTGCGAATCCGGGTGCGACGAACCCCATCACGGGTCAGCTGTTCAATCGTCGTTCGACGGTGAGCTTGTCGGGTGGTTTCGGTGAAGTCCGCCTTGGCCGCGACTATGTGCCGACCTTCTGGAACGACACGATTTTCGATCCGTTCGGCACGAACGGCGTGGGCACGAACGCTATCTCCAGCGCGGTGGGTGCTGTTGCCGCCGGCGGCTCAAGCAACGCTCCCAACTACGTTCGCGCAAACAACACCATTGGCTACTTCCTGCCGTCCAACCTGGGTGGCTTCTATGGTCAAGTGATGTTTGGGCTTGCTGAGCGCACCGAATTCGATCCGGCCTCCGCCACCCCGACTGGCGTGTTCCTCGGTGGTCGCTACGCTGGTGGCCGCTTCGGCTACGCCAACGGTCCTCTGGACGTTGCTGTTGCCTACGGCGAGAACACGGTCGCTTCGAACTTCCAGGGTGGCGGTTCGGCAGAGGTCAACACTGGCAACCTGGGTGCATCGTGGGACTTCGGCTTCATGAAGCTGATGGGTGAGTATTCTCAAGTCGACGCGAAGTCGAATCTGCCGTTGCTGGCTCTTGATCAGACCTACCGTGGTTACCTGATCGGCGCGACCTTCCCGGTCGGCCCTGGTTTGATCCGCGTGGCGTATTCGCACACCGACATCGACACCAATTCGGCTGTGGTTGATGATCCGGCTTCGGACAAGTTCGCACTGGGCTATGTCCACAACCTGTCGAAGCGCACGGCTCTGTACGCTACCGCTGCTTACCTGAAGAACAAGAACGGCGCTACGTTGACGATCGGTGGCAGCCCAGCGATCGCCACCAACACGGCCTTGGGCCTGCCGGTCGAAAAGTCGTGGGGCTACGACTTCGGTATCCGTCACTCGTTCTAATCTGATGCTGGCCTAGCCAGTTCAGATCGAATGATCAAAAGCCACTCGACGAAAGTCGGGTGGCTTTTTTCATTTCCATGCACGCGTGAGGTGTCAAAGGGCCGCGGCACAAGCCTTGCTCTGTTAGCATCAATAGACACAATTTGAAGCGATGTTCGCATTTGTTCTGCGTCGCCTGGTCCAAGCCGTCATCGTGATGGTGGTCGTCGCGTTCATTGCGTTTCTGCTCTTCCAGTACGTTGGCGATCCCGTGGTGTTCCTTTTGGGGCAGGACGCCAAGCCCGAGCAGATCGCACAGCTGCGGGCCGATCTGGGCTTCGATCGCCCCTTCTATGTGCAGTTCTGGCACTTCCTTGTGCAGGCGGCGCAAGGGGAGTTCGGCCTCAGCCTGCGCCAAGGCGTAAAGGTGTCTCGCCTCATGGTCGAAAGGCTGCCGGCGACGCTGGAGTTGTCGATCGTCGCAGCCGTCCTCGCACTCGCGGTGGGCGTTCCGATGGGCGTGTATGCGGCCCTGCGTCGCGGCTCCTTCTTCAGCCAGACCCTCATGGCGCTCTCGCTGCTGGGCGTCTCCCTGCCGACCTTCCTGATCGGCATCCTGATGATCCTCATCTTCTCGGTGTGGCTTGGCTGGCTGCCCAGTTTCGGGCGCGGCGAAGTGGTCAACGTCGGCCGATGGCAATCGGGGCTGCTCACGCGCGATGGATGGAGCCACATGGTGCTGCCGGCCATCACGCTGGCGGTGTTCCAACTGACGCTCATCATGCGGCTGGTGCGCTCCGAAATGCTGGAGGTGCTGCGCACTGACTACATCAAGTTTGCGCGCGCACGGGGCCTGTCGGATCGCGCCATTCACTTCGGCCACGCACTGCGCAACACGATGGTGCCGGTCATCACCATCACCGGTCTGCAACTGGGCTCGCTGATTGCCTTTGCCATCATCACCGAGACGGTGTTCCAGTGGCCCGGCATGGGCCTGCTCTTCATCCAGGCGGTGAACTACGCGGACATCCCGGTGATGGCGGCCTACCTGTGCCTCATCGCGCTCATTTTCGTGACGATCAATCTGATCGTCGATCTGCTTTATTTCGCCGTTGATCCGCGGCTGCGCATCTCGGCGCGGGGAGGTCATTGATGTCATTGCCACGCTTGCAGGTTTCGGGTCGGGCCTTTGCCCACATTGCGCGTTTCTATCCGGAGATGACGGCCTTCAGGCGCGACCTGCATGCGCATCCGGAACTGGGCTTCGAGGAGGTCTACACGTCGGCCCGCGTGCAGGAGTCGCTCAAGGCCTGTGGCGTCGATGAGATCCATACCGGCATCGGCAAGACCGGCGTGGTTGCCGTGATTCGCGGCCGTTCGACCGCCAGCGGCCGGATGATCGGCCTTCGCGCCGACATGGACGCCTTGCCAATGCACGAGGACAACGACTTCGCCTGGTGCTCGGGCAAGGGCGGCCTGATGCACGGCTGCGGTCACGACGGCCACACCGCCATGCTCGTGGGCGCGGCGCGCTATCTCGCCGAAACGCGGCAGTTCGACGGAACGGCGGTGCTGGTCTTCCAGCCCGGCGAAGAGGGCTTTGCCGGCGCCCGCGTCATGATCGAAGACGGACTGTTCGACCGCTTTCCGGTGCAGTCGATCTACGCCATGCACAACTGGCCGGCCATGCCCGCGGGCACCGTCGGCATCAATTCGGGTCCGATGATGGCGGCGGCCGATCGCGTCACGATCGAGGTCGTGGGCAAGGGCGGACATGGCGCGCATGCGTATCTCACCGTCGATCCCGTGGTCGTGTCGGCGCACATCATCACGGCGATCCAGACCATCGTCTCGCGCAATGTGCGGCCGATCGATGCGGCGGTGATCAGCGTTTGCGCCGTGCAGGCCGGCGACCTTGGCGCCATGAGCGTGGTGCCCGGCAAGGCGACGCTCGTAGGCACGGTGCGCACCTTCAACGTGAACCTGCAGGCCGAGATCGAAAGGCGCCTGCACGAGTTGTGCACGGCCGTGGCTTCGGGCTTTGGCGCCACAGCAACCGTGAAGTTCGAGCGCATCTATCCCGCCACCATCAACACGGCCACCGAGGCCATGTTCGCCGGCGACGTCGCGGAGGCCCTCGTCGGCGGGCGCAACGTCGATCGCAACATGGACCCGAGCATGGGTGCGGAAGACTTCTCGTTCATGCTGCAGAAGAAACCGGGCGCGTATCTGCGCATCGGCCAGGGTGCGAAGGGCGGCGCTTTCCTGCACAACAGCAAATACGACTTCAACGATGAGATCCTGCCTTTGGGGGCAGCCATCCACGCCAGCCTGATCGAGCAGGGCATGCCATTGGGCACACCTGCACAGGCACAGGAAAACGCCGACGCGCACGCATCAGGAATGCCCGCATGATCGCGCGAGGGACTTGAGCCTTTCGTGTTTTCAACCCGAGGAGTGACTTGTATGAGTTTCAAGCGACAACTGTTTGCTGCGTCCTTGTTTGCAGCCCTCGCCGCCGCCGGCATGGCGGCCCACGCACAGACCATACGGGTCGCGAACCAGGGCGACATGCTGTCGCTCGATCCGCACTCCCTCAACGAGGCGATGCAGCTGAGCTCCACGCAGAACGTCTACGAGACGCTGGCTGGACGCAACAAGGACCTGAGCCTGGCGCCACTTCTCGCAACCAGCTGGAAGCAGACGAGCCCCACGGTCTGGCGATTCGAATTGCGCAAGGGCGTGCAGTTTCATGACGGCACACCCTTCACGGCGGACGACGTGTTGTTCAGCCTGGCCCGCGCCGCCGGCGAAGGCTCGGACATGAACAGCTACACCAACGACATCAAGGAAGTGCGCAAGGTCAATGACCTCACGGTCGACATCGAGACCAAGGCGCCGTTCCCCATCCTGCCGGATGTGCTGTCGCAAGTGGCGATCATGAGCAAGAAGTGGTGCGAGGCCAATGGCGCGACCAAGCCGGTCGACCGCCGCAAGGGCATCGAGAACACGGCCTCTTTCAAGACCAACGGCACCGGTCCGTTCCGCGTCCGTGAACGGCAGCCCAACGTGCGCACGGTCTTCGTGCGCAACCCCAGCTACTGGGGCAAGGTCGAAAGCAACGCACAGGAAATCATCTTCACGCCGATCGCCAGTCCCGCCACGCGCGTGGCGGCCTTGCTGTCGGGCGAGATCGACGTCATGGAACCGGTGCCGGTTCAGGACATTGCGCGCGTCAACGCGACCACCACAGCCCGCGTCATCGTCGGCCCCGAATTGCGCACGGTGTTCCTCGGCATGGACCAGAAGCGCGACGAACTGCAGTACTCCAGCGTGAAGGGCAAGAACCCATTCAAGGACAAGCGCGTTCGCCAGGCCTTCTATCAATCGATCGACGTCGAAGGCATCAAGCGCACCGTCATGCGCGGCGCCTCGCGGCCGACGGCCTTGATGGTGGGCCCCGGCATCAATGGCTTCACCGAAGCGCAGGACAAGCGCCTGCCCTTCGACACGGAGGCGGCCAAGAAATTGTTGGCTGACGCGGGATATCCGCAAGGTTTCGAAGTATCGATGAACTGCCCCAACGACCGCTACGTGAACGACGCGCAGATCTGCCAGGCGGTGGCTGCGAACCTGGCGCGGATCAACGTCAAGGTCAACCTGGTGGTGGAGACCAAGGGCACGTACTTCCCCAAGATCCTGCGTCGCGACACGAGCTTCTACATGCTGGCCTGGACACCCTCGACCTACGACGCCCACAACGCGCTCAATGCGTTGATGGCCTGCGTGGACGACAAGGGTGCGGGGCAGTTCAACCTCGGTGCGTACTGCAATCCGAAACTGGATGCGCTCACCAGGCAGATCCAGTCGGAGACCGACACGACCAAGCGCAACGCGATGATCAAGGAAGCCTTCGCCGTGCATGCCGACGACGTGGGCCATCTGCCATTGCATCAACAATCCCTGGCCTGGGGTGTGAGCAAGAAGGTCTCGCTGACGCAACTGGCCGACAACTACATGCCTTTCAAGTGGATGAGCATCAAGTCTTCGGACTGACTTCACCGCGGGGCTTGTTGCGGTGAAGGGCGCATTGTTTCGCTGGTTCGACAGCGACATCGGCTACAGCTTCCGCACGTCGCCTGTGGCGATGGCGGCGGCTGTGATCGGCTTCGTGTGCCTGTTCTGTGCGGTGTTCGCGCCATGGGTGGCGCCGCACAATCCGTATGACCTCTCGACGCTCGAGCTGTCGGACGCGCGCCTGCCGCCCGCGTGGTTCGACGAAGGTTCGCGCAAGTACCTGCTCGGCACCGACGAGCAGGGCCGCGACATCGTTTCGACGCTCATGTACGGCGCCCGCATTTCGCTGGTCGTGGGCATCGTGTCTGTGCTCCTGTCGATGGTCGCCGGCGTTTCGCTGGGGCTCCTGGCGGGCTTTCGGGGCGGCTGGGTCGACGCCTTCCTGATGCGGCTGTGCGACGTGATGCTGTCGTTCCCTCCGATCCTCGTTGCACTTCTGATCGCGGGCGTGGGGCGCGCGCTGTTTCCCAACGCGCCGAACACCGTGGCTTTCGGTGTGCTGATTCTGGCCATTTCGCTGACCAAGTGGGTGGACTACGCGCGCACCGTGCGCGGCTCGACCATGGTGGAGCGCAACAAGGAGTACGTGCAGGCGGCGCGCGTCACCGGCGTCTCGTCCTTTCGCATCATGCGCAAGCACGTGTTGCCCAACGTGCTCGGCCCGGTGTTCGTGCTCTCGACCATTCAGGTGGCCACGGCCATCATCACCGAGGCCACGCTGTCTTTCCTGGGCGTGGGCGTGCCGCCGACATCGCCGTCGCTGGGCACCCTGATCAGCAATGGCAACCAGTTTCTTTTTTCAGGCGAGTGGTGGATGACGGTGTTTCCCGGTGCCACGCTCGTGCTGATCGCCCTGAGCGTCAACCTGCTGGGCGACTGGTTGCGCGACGCGCTCAATCCGCGCCTGCGCTGACCCTCCATCGAACACGTCCCCATGCCCCTGCTTGAAGTGCGCAACCTCGTCGTCGACATACCGGGGCGGCGCGGCAACTTGCGCGCCATCGATGACATCTCGCTGTCGATCGAGCCGGGTGAAGTGCTGGGCGTGGTGGGTGAATCGGGTGCCGGCAAGTCGCTCACCGGCGCGGCGATCATCGGCTTGCTGGAGCCGCCGGCCCGCATCGCGGACGGGCAGATCTGGCTGGAAGGCCAGCGCATCGACCGACTCAGCCACGCGCAGATGCGCCACATCCGAGGCAAGCGCATTGGCGCCATCTTCCAGGATCCACTGACCTCGCTCAACCCGCTCTACACCATCGGGCGGCAGCTGGAAGAAACCATCCGTGCCCACCTGCCGGTGACGCCTGCCGAAGCGCGCCGGCGTGCCATCGGCCTGCTGGAGGACACCGGCATTCCCGCCGCGGCGCAGCGCGTCGATCACTACCCGCACCAGTTTTCCGGCGGCATGCGACAGCGCGTCGTGATTGCGTTGGCGCTGGCGGCCGAGCCCACGCTCATCGTCGCGGATGAGCCCACCACGGCGCTGGACGTGTCGATCCAAGCCCAGATCATTGCCCTGCTCAAGCGCCTGTGCAGCGAGCGCGGCGCAGCGGTGATGCTCATCACGCACGACATGGGCGTGATCGCCGAAACCTGCGATCGCGTGGCTGTGATGTATGCCGGGCGCATTGCCGAGATGGGGCCGGTGCGCGAGGTCATCCACGCGCCGGCCCATCCCTACACCGCAGGCCTGATGGCGTCCATTCCCGATCTGGGCGTGGACCGTGAGCGCCTCAACCAGATCGATGGCGCCATGCCGCGCCTCAATGCCATTCCGGCGGGCTGCGCCTACCACCCGCGTTGCCCGCGCGTCTTCGAGCGATGCACCCAGCAGCGGCCCGACCTGATGAACGCCGGCGCGACGCGCGCGGCGTGCTGGCTGCATGATGCGGAGCATGGCCACGAGAGCCTGGGGAACCAGGTGGGAGCCCGATGAGCAACGCGCAATCGCTGGTGCAGGTCGACGACCTCTCCAGGACCTTCGACGTCTCGCCGCCCTGGCTCAACCGCGTGATCGAGCGGCGCCCGCGCGCCTTGCTGCACGCGGTGGACGGCGTCAGCTTTTCCATCGAACGTGGCAAGACGCTGGCGCTGGTGGGCGAATCCGGTTGCGGCAAAAGCACGGTGGCGCGTTTGCTGGTCGGCTTGTACGCGCCATCAAGAGGCACGGTGCAGTTCGACGGCATGGATGCGCATGCAACCTTTGCGTCACCCAGGGGACGCGCGTTGCGCAAGCGCATCCAGATGATTTTCCAGGACCCCTACGCGAGCCTCAACCCGCGTTGGAAGGTGCAGGACATCGTCGCGGAACCGCTGATCGAGCATGGATTGGTGACCGAACGCGAGGCCCTGCGTGCGCGCGTGGGCGCGCTGTTGAAATCCGTCGGCCTCAGCCCGCAGGACATGGCGAAGTACCCGCACCAGTTCTCGGGCGGGCAGCGCCAGCGCATTTCCATCGCCCGTGCGCTGGCCACGGCGCCGGAGTTCCTGGTGTGCGACGAGCCGACGTCTGCCCTGGATGTGAGCGTGCAGGCCCAGGTGCTCAACATCATGAAGGACCTGCAGCGCGAGCGCGGCCTGACCTACCTCTTCATTTCGCACAACCTGGCGGTCGTGCGCCACGTGAGCGACAGCGTGGGCGTGATGTATCTCGGGCGCGTGGTCGAGATCGCGGCCAAGAATGACCTGTTCACGACGCCGCGCCACCCCTACACGCGCATGCTGCTCGCGGCCATTCCGAAGATGCACGCCACCGGCGAGGCACGGACGCCCGTGCAGGGCGAGGTGCCCAATCCGCTGTCGCCGCCCACGGGCTGCGCGTTTCATCCGCGCTGCCCGCACGCGAACACACGCTGCTCAGCCGAGCGGCCGCAGTTGCTGACGATCGACGGCGTTCGCGTGGCCTGTCACGCGGTGGAAGAAGGCCGAATCTAAGGCGTCTGCCCAAGCGGCCCAGCAGGTCCTACTGTTCTTCGCCCCAAGCGAACCCGTCGCGCGCAATCATCGCGCTCGACGCACTGGGGCCCCAGGTCCCCGCCGCATACGGCCGCGGACCGCCATCCACACCCCACGAATCGATCAGCGGTTCCACCCAGCGCCACGCTTCTTCCTGTTCGTCGCGGCGAACGAAAAGATTGAGGCGGCCATCGATCACGTCCAGCAGCAGGCGCTCGTAGGCGCCCACGCGCTCGCCGCCGAAGCGCTTGTCGAAGTCCAGGTCGAGTTGCACTGGCGCGAGCGGCGGCGTTGCGCTGCGGCCGCTCCGTTGCCGGTTGTCCTGTGCTTGCGCCAGCAGGTGCAGTTCAAGTCCGTCCTTCGGTTGCAAGTTGATGACCAGCTTATTGGCGTTGCCCGTGGGCACCCGGAAAATGGCGTGCGGCGCCGCACGGAAGTTGACCTCGATGCGCGCATCGCGCGACGCCAGACGCTTGCCGGTGCGGATGTAGATCGGCACGCCCGCCCAGCGCCAGTTGGAAATTTCCGTGCGCAAGGCCACGAAGGTTTCAGTCTTGCTTTCAGGATCGACGCCGGGTTCTTCGCGGTAGCCGACCACGCGCTCGCCGTAGGCCGTGCCCGTCGCGTACTGACCGCGAATGGCGTGCAGGCCAATCGATTCCGGGGTCCAGTGCCGCAGCGAGCGCAGCACCTTGAGCTTCTCGTCTCGAATGGCATCGGCGTGCGAATTGATGGGCGGCTCCATGCCGATCGCGCACACCAGCTGCAACGCGTGGTTTTGCACCATGTCGCGCAAGGCGCCGGTCTGGTCATAAAACGCGCCGCGCTTTTCCACGCCGAGGTCTTCGGCGATGGTGATCTGGATGTTGGCAACGTGCTCGCGCCGCCAGATGGGCTCGAACAAGGCGTTGCCAAATCGCATGGCAAACAGGTTCTGGACAGACGGCTTGCCCAGGTAGTGGTCGATGCGAAAGATCTGGTTTTCGCTCAGCACCCGTTGCACGGTGTCGTTGATCTGGCGGTTGGACCTCAGGTCGTGGC
This sequence comes from Variovorax brevis, assembly GCF_030317105.1. Lineage (GTDB taxonomy): Bacteria > Pseudomonadota > Gammaproteobacteria > Burkholderiales > Burkholderiaceae_C > Variovorax > Variovorax brevis. Next base: position 128,552 of record NZ_JASZYG010000006.1, on the reverse strand, counting down.
CCAGCGGCTTTTCGAGCACGACGCGCGTGCGTGCGGTGTTCAGGCCAGCCGCGGCCACTTGCTCGACCACCGCTGTGAACAAGGCGGGTGCGGTGGCCACATACATCACCACCGTGTCGGCATTGCGCGAGTTGAGCATCTCCGCAAGATGGGCGAAGTCCTCCGGCTTGGTCACGTCCAGTCGCAGGAAATACAACATCGAGGCGAATGCCTTGAACTCCTCCGGGCTGGGCCGTTTGGAGCCTTCGACGGCCTTGAAGCGCGACTGAATCAGCTCGCGGTATTGGTCGTCGGACAGATCGTCGCGCGCCACGCCGATGATGCGCCCACCTTCGGGCAAGCTGCCGTGGCGAAAGGCCTGGAACAAGGCCGGCATCAGCTTGCGCCATGCAAGGTCGCCGGTACCACCAAAGAGAACGAGATCGAAACTCATGCGGGTCATCCGTTGTGTCGTCGTCAGGGGGCCGGCTTCCAGCTTTCGCGTAGCCGCGTCGGCGCAATGGTACTTGCGCCGACGCCCTGACCCGTAGCAGCGGGCTAACCTGTTCCCCGGAGGCGACACTCTCGCCCATTAGCGCCGGGCAAAACGCTATCGACCCGTGCGAATGACCTTGTCCACGTCGAAACCCAGCGTCCGCGCGTATTCGAGTTCGGCGGAAATCGTTGCTTCATCCAGTTGAGGTACGCGCGACAGCACCCACAGGTACTCCCGATCGGGCGTGCCCACCAGCGAGACCTGGTAGTCGCGGTCGAGCTTGAGAATCCAGTAGTCGCCCCAGATCATCGGCACCCAGCCCAGCCACGAAGGCGCAAAGCGCACCTTCAACTGGCCTGCGCCCGGTTGTCCCGGAACGCGCACGACGCGCGCCACGCCCACGGATTCGTCCACGGTTCCCGCGTCATCGACGACGCACTGGTTGCGCACCTGCACGGTGCCATCGGGCAGCGGTGTGTATTCGGCCGTCACGGACCCTGCGCACTGCTTTTCGAAGCGATTGGGCAGCCGCGCCTGCTCATGCCAGAGCCCGGCGTAGCGGATGAGGTCCACCGGCGCGACAGCTTGCAGAGGTGCCCGCATCAAGGGTGAACCGTCGGCGGGGCCCACGGGGTCGACAGCTCTGCGCGCTGCGGCCCGACTGCTGCCCAGCGCCACCAGTGCCACGGCTCCGCCCACGGCGAAGGCCGTGGCCAGCGTGCCCATCGAGGCGCCCCGCGCCACAGGCTTGTCGTCGTGCGCGAGCATCAGGGGGTCTTGCTTGTAGAAAGGCATGGATCAATCTCCCGGTGAATGCAAGCTTTCAAGGTATCTGCCGGCCCGTCTCAGGGTCGTCAGCCGGGGACGACACGCGCTGTAGTTTTGCGGCGGGATAATGGTTCGCATGAACCAGCTCGAAGCCCTCCGCCAATGGACCACCGTGGTTGCTGACACCGGTGACTTTCGCCAACTCGACGCCTTCAAGCCGCAGGATGCGACCACCAACCCGTCGCTCATCCTCAAGGCGGTGCAGAAGGCCGACTACCGGCCGCTGCTGGATGAAACGCTCAAGAAACACCGCGGCGAGCCGATGGACGAGATCATCGACCGCCTGTTGGTCCGATTCGGCACCGAAATCCTCTCGATCATTCCCGGCCGCGTGTCCACCGAAGTCGATGCGCGCCTGAGCTTCGACACAGAGGCCACCATGGCGCGCGCCGAGCGCATCGTGGCGCTCTATCGCGCCGAGGGCATCGATACGCAAAAGCGCCTGCTCATCAAGGTGGCATCGACCTGGGAAGGCATCGAGGCGGCCCGCATGCTCGAGAAGAAGGGCATCCACACCAACCTCACCCTGCTGTTCTCCTTTGCGCAGGCCGTGGCGTGCGGCGCGGCGGGCGTCAAGCTCATCTCGCCTTTCGTGGGGCGCATCTACGACTGGTACAAGAAGTCCGCGGGTGCCAAGTGGGACGAAGCGGCCAGCGCCGGCGCCAACGACCCCGGCGTGAAGTCGGTGCGCCAGATCTTCGACTACTACAAGCACCACGGCATCGCGACCGAAGTCATGGGCGCGAGCTTTCGCAACACGGGCCAGATCGCGGCACTGGCCGGCTGCGACCTGCTGACCATCAGCCCCGAACTGCTGGCGGAACTGGCGGCGAGCAACGCGCCCCTGACCCACGCCCTCGACCCGCAGGCGGCCAAGGATCAGGACATTGCCCGCGTCGATCTGAACGAGGCATCATTCCGCTTCGCGCTCAACGAAGACGCGATGGCGACCGAAAAGCTCGCCGAAGGCATCCGGGCCTTTGCGGCGGACGCCGTCAAACTTGAAAAGCTGATGGAGGCTTCATGACCGTTCGATGCGACCGCACCCCCGCATGGAAAGAATTGCGCGCCCATTTCGATGAAACGGCCAAAGACTTTGACGTGCGAGAGGCCTTCAAGGCGGAAGCATCGCGTTTCGACGCCTTCAGCCAGAAGGCGCCCCAGGTTTTCGCCGACCTGTCGAAGAACCTGATCGACGGCAAGGCGCAAGACCTGCTGTTCAAGCTGGCCCGGCAGTCCGGCCTGCAGGCGCGCATTGACGCCATGTTTGCCGGTGAGCACATCAACGTTACGGAAGACCGTGCCGTCATGCATTTCTTGCTGCGCGCCGAGGCGGCCCTTCCGACGAGCCTCGCCCACGGCACGATCAAGAGCCTGGGCGCAGATCTGACCCAGGTGCGTACCACGCTGGATGCCATGCTGGCCTACGCGGAAACGGTGCGCGCCGACCACACCATCACCGACGTGGTGAACATCGGCATTGGCGGCTCCGACCTGGGCCCGCAGATGGCGGTGCTGGCGCTCGACGAGTTCGTGGCGCCGGGCAAGCGCTTTCACTTTGTTTCGAACGTCGACGGCCATGAACTGGCTGGCGTGCTCAAGGGCTTGGCGCCGGAGCACACGCTGTTCCTCATCGCCTCCAAGACCTTCACCACGGCCGAAACCATGACCAATGCGCGTTCGGCCAAGCGCTGGTTCGAGCAGTCGGGCGGCACCGACATCGCCCGCCACTTTGCGGCCCTGACCACCAACGTGGCAGCGGCCAACGAATTCGGCATCGACACCACCTTCGGCTTCTGGGACTGGGTGGGCGGGCGCTATTCCATGTGGTCCGCCATCGGCTTGCCCATCGCGCTGGCCATTGGCGCGGACGGCTTCCGGGCGCTGCTGGCTGGTGCCCACGCAATGGACGAGCACTTCCGCACCGCGCCGCTGGAGCAGAACCTGCCCGTTCGCCTGGGCCTGCTCGACGTCTGGTATCGCAACTTCCACGGCTTCACGAGCCGCAGCATTGCGCCGTACCACAGCGCACTCAAGCGCCTGCCGGCCTACCTGCAGCAGCTTGAAATGGAAAGCAACGGCAAGCGCGTCGACCTGAATGGCGATGCCTTGCCCTTCGGCACCTCGCCGGTGTTGTGGGGCGAGCCTGGCACCAATGGCCAGCACGCCTATTTCCAGATGCTGCATCAGGGCACGGACGTGGTGCCGCTGGAATTCGTGGCCGTGCGAGACGCCGCGCATGACCTGCCGGGCCATCACCCCAAGTTGCTGGCCAATGCGCTGGCGCAGGCGCAGGCGCTGATGGTCGGGAAGCACGACGCAGGCGGCCACCGCAACTTTCCCGGCAATCGGCCGAGCACCTTCTTCGTGCTGGAGAAACTCACGCCGGAATCGCTGGGCGCTTTCCTGGCGATGTACGAACACCGCGTGTTCACCAGCGGCGCGCTGTGGGGCATCAACAGTTTTGACCAGTGGGGTGTGGAACTCGGCAAGGTGCTCGCCACGAACATCGAGCCGCGGCTGGGTTCCGGCGATGTCTCCGGACTGGACGCGTCAACCGCGGGCCTCCTGGCGCGCCTTCGCAAGGCCTGACCGGCCGCAGCCGCCTGCGCCGCGGCTTAAAGACTTTGTCAAATATTGTGTCTGCGCCGATATGATGACCCGGGGGATTTGCCCCTGGGGAATCAAAAAGAGGAGTTGGCACATGAACTATCTTCAGGCCGTCCAGACCTGCTTGCGCAAGTACGTTGATTTTTCCGGGCGAGCGTCCCGGCCCGAGTTCTGGTGGTTCGCGTTGTTCCAGTTCATCGTGCTGGTCATCGCCTCCTTCCTGGGAAAAGCGATCTACACCATCGTCGCGTTGGCGCTGGTGCTGCCTTCGCTGGCGGTCGGAGCGCGGCGGCTTCACGACATCGGCAAGAGTGGCTGGTTCCTGCTGATCAACCTGGTCCCGGTCATCGGCATCCTGGTGCTGATCTATTTCTGGGTGCAGCCCGCGCAAGCCGAGGGCAACGCCTTCGGTGCGCTGCCCCCGTGATGCCCCTTGTCACATCCTGTATTGCTGACATCAGGGAATTCACTAGTCAATCGGTGCATAGAAGTATCGGCATTGACCATGTAAGTACCAAATCCTGAAGGACGAGTCTCCAGAATTCGGCCACGGCGTTCACCGAAGCCGCCGACAACAAGGAGACCAGTCCATGAAGCAATTCCTGAAGGCGAGTGTTGCGCTCGCGATCGCCGGCGCCGGCTTCGCTGCCAACGCCGCCACCGAACTCGTCATCGCGACCGTCAACAACGGCCACATGATCGAGATGCAGAAGCTCACGCCTTTCTTCGAAAAGGCCAACCCTGACATCAAGATCAAGTGGGTGACGCTGGAGGAGGGCACGCTGCGCCAGCGTGTCACCACTGACATCGCCACCAAGGGCGGCCAGTTCGACGTGATGACCATCGGCCTGTATGAGACGCCGATCTGGTCGAAGAAGGGCTGGCTCAAGCCCATCACCACCGACGCCGCCTACGACGTGGACGACCTGCTGCCGGCCATCCGCAGTGGCCTGTCGATGGACGGCAAGCTGTACGCCGCACCGTTCTACGGCGAGAGCTCGATGCTCATGTACCGCAAGGACCTGGCCGACAAGGCCGGCATCAAGATTCCCGACCAGCCGACCTGGGCGCAGGTCAAGGAATTTGCCGACAAGGCCAACGACCCGAAGGCCGGCGTCTACGGCATGTGCCTGCGCGGCAAGCCGGGCTGGGGCGACAACATGGCCTTCCTGACGACGCTGGTCAACACCAACGGCGGCCAATGGTTTGACATGAAGTGGCAGCCGCAGATCGACACCAAGCCGTGGAAGGACGCGATCACCTTCTACGTCGACATCATGAAGAAGAACGGCCCGCCCGGCGCGTCGGCCAACAGCTTCAACGAGAACCTGGCCTTGTTCAACGAAGGCAAGTGCGCGATGTGGGTGGACGCGACCATCGCGGCCTCGTTCATTTCAGATCCCAAGCAGTCGAAGGTCGCCGACAAGGTGGCCTACGCGCAGGCACCGGTTGCTGTCACGCCCAAGGGTGCGAACTGGCTGTGGTCGTGGAACCTCGCGATCCCGGCCAGTTCCACCAAGGACGAAGCGGCGCAGAAGTTCATCAAGTGGGCCACGTCGAAGGAATACATCCAGCTCGTTGCCAAGGAAACCGGTTGGAACACGGTGCCCACTGGCACGCGCAAGTCGACCTATGCGAATCCTGAATTCCAGAAGGTCGCCAAGTTTGCGGATGCAGAGAAGAAGGCGATCGACTCGGCCAACCCTAACGACAGCACGCTGCCCAAGTCGCCGTATGTCGGCGTGCAGTACGCGGCCATTCCGGAGTTCCAGGCGATTGGCGTGGCCGTGGGCCAGCAGATGAGTGCGGCGCTGTCGGGCAAGGTCACGGTCGACCAGGCGCTGAAGACGGCGCAGACCGCGGCCGAGCGTGAGATGAAGAAGGGTGGCTACTACAAGTAGCCCGACTTCTTCCCTCTCCCTCCCCTTCCGGGGGAGGGTCGGGGTGGGGGCGCGCTGCGCATCCAATGCGATGCAGCGGTAAAAAACGCGCAGCCCCCATCCCTGCCTTCCCCCGGAGGGGGAAGGAGCCAGAGACCACACCAAGGGATCGAAAAATGACAAGACTCCTGCCCCGGGCGCTGATGGCGCCAGCCGTGCTCACGCTCTTCCTGTGGATGATCGTGCCGCTCGTGATGACGCTGTACTTCTCCTTCGTGACGTACAACCTCATGCAACCCGGCGACCGCCCGTTCGCTGGCCTGGAGAACTTCCACTACTTCATCACCGACCCGGATTTCTGGCCGGCGGTGGCGAACACGATGACGCTGATCGGCAGCGTCATCCTCATCACCGTGATCTTCGGCGTGCTGCTGGCGCTGCTGGTGAACGAGCCCTTTCCGGGACGCGGCATCGTGCGTGTGCTGCTGATCTCGCCCTTCTTCGTCATGCCCACGGTCAACGCGCTGCTGTGGAAACACATGATGATGAACCCGATCTACGGCGTGCTGGCCGACGTGTGGCGAGCCTTCGGCGCGCAGCCGATCGACTGGCTCACCGACGTGCCGCTGCTGTCGGTGATCATCATGGTGGCCTGGCAATGGTTGCCCTTTGCCTGCCTCATCTTCATCACCTCGCTGCAGTCGCTCGACCGCGAGCAGATGGAAGCGGCGCGCATGGACGGCGCCAATGCCTTCCAGCGCTTCTTCTATCTCACGGTGCCGCACCTCGGCCGGCCGATGGCGGTCGTGATCATGATCGAGATGATCTTCTTGCTGAGCGTGTTCGCGGAGATCGCCATCACCACCAACGGCGGGCCGGGCAACGAGAGCACCAACCTCACCTACATGATCTTCAAGCAGTCGCTGATGAACTTCGACGTGGGCGTGGCTTCGGCAGGGGCGCTGTTCGCGGTGATCCTGGCGAACATCGTGGCGGCCTTCTTGGTCCGCATCATCGGCAAGAACCTCGACTGAGCGGAGAACAACATCATGCAACCCAATCCGTTGTTCACCGTGTTGCGCGCCGTTGGGGCCTGGGGCGCGGCGCTGCTGCTGTTCTTTCCGCTGGGCTGGCTCTTCCTCACCGCGTTCAAGACCGAGCTGCAGGCCATCCACGTGCCGCCGCTCTTCATCTTCGAGCCGACGATGGAGAACTTCAGCGAAGTTCAGCGCCGCAGCGACTACCTGCTGTATGCGCGCAACTCGCTCATCACGAGCGTGGGCTCGACCATCCTCGGCCTGCTGATCGCGGCGCCCGCGGCTTATTCGATGGCCTTCTTTCGCACGAAGCGCACGCGCGACATCCTCATGTGGATGCTGTCGACCAAGATGATGCCGGCCGTCGGCGCACTGGTGCCGATCTACGTGCTGGCGCAGACCGCCGGCATGCTCGACTCGATCCCGGCGCTCATCATCGTGTTCACGCTGTCGAACCTGCCGATCATGGTGTGGATGCTCTACACGAGCTACAAGGACATTCCCAACGAGATCCTCGAAGCGGCGCGCATGGACGGCGCCAGCATCTGGACCGAGTTCCGCCATGTGGTGATGCCGCTGTCGGTGGGGGGGCTCGCATCCTGCGGCCTGCTGTGCCTGGTGCTGAGCTGGAACGAAGCCTTCTGGGCCTTGAACCTGGTGTCGGCCAAGGCGGGCACGCTGGCCACGCTGATCTCGCAGTACTCGAGCCCTGAAGGCTTGTTCTGGGCCAAGTTGTCGGCGGCATCGCTCATGGCCATCGCGCCCATCGTCGTGTTCGGCTGGTTCAGCCAGAAGCAACTGGTGCAAGGCCTCACCTTCGGCGCGGTCAAGTAAGAAATCAAGGAGAGACACAACATGGCTTACCTCGAACTGCGCAACATCACCAAGAGCTTTGGCGACGCGCACATCATCAAGGGCGTCAACCTGGAGATCCAGAAGGGCGAGTTCATCGTGTTCGTGGGCCCGTCGGGTTGCGGCAAATCGACGCTGCTGCGCCTCATCGCCGGGCTGGAGCCGACGACGAGCGGGCAGATCATGCTCGACGGCAAGGACATCACGAACCTCGCCTCCGGCAAGCGCGACCTCGCGATGGTGTTCCAGAGCTACGCGCTGTATCCGCACATGAGCGTGGCCGACAACATGTCCTTCGCGCTCAAGCTGGCCGGCGTGAACAAGGAAGAGATCAAGAAAAAGGTCGACTACGCCGCGAAGCAGCTGAACCTCACGCAGTACCTCACGCGCACGCCCAAGGAACTGTCGGGCGGGCAGCGGCAGCGCGTGGCCATCGGCCGCGCCATCGTTCGCGCGCCGAAGGTGTTCCTGTTCGACGAGCCGCTGTCCAACCTCGATGCAGCCTTGCGCGGCAACACGCGCGTCGAGATCCACAAGCTGCACGTCTCACTGGGCGCCACCAGCATCTACGTGACGCACGACCAGGTCGAGGCCATGACGCTGGCCGATCGCGTGGTGGTGCTGAAGGACGGCCTCATCGAGCAGGTCGGCACGCCGATGGAGCTTTACGACCGTCCGGTGAATCGCTTTGTCGCACAGTTCATCGGCATGCCGTCGATGAACTTGGTGCCGGCTTCCGCCATTCCCAGCTTCTCTTCGCAAACCGGTGGCAAGCTGCCGAGCGATGGCTTCCTGGGCGTGCGCCCGGAGGGCCTCGTCGTGCATCCGCAAAGCGGCAATGGCGTGGCGGGCAAGGTGGACCTGATCGAGGCACTGGGCGCCGACACGCTCATCCACGTCGACGTTGGCGGTGTGCCGCTCATCGCGCGGCAGAACGAACGCACGCCGCTGCGCGTGGGCGACGACGTGGCGGTCGAGCTCGACCCGTCGGTGCTGCATCTGTTCAATCGCGAAGGCCAGACGCTCGCCGCCTGACCCTCCACACGAAAGCCTGAAGTGACACTCCCAGCAGTCCCGGACACGAACGCCGTGGTGCTCCACTTGGGCCTCGGCTCCTTCCACCGTGCACACCAGGCGGTCTATGTGCAAGCGCTGCGCGACACCGGCGACAAGACCTGGGCAATCAGCGGTGCCAACCTTCGGCCCGACATGGCCGATGTGTTGGCTGCGCTGAAAGCCCAAGGAGGTGCGTACACGCTCGAAACAGTGTCGCCCGCGGGTCAGTTCCGTTATCAGCGCATCGAATCGATTCGCGAGGTGCTGCCCTTCGAGCCGACGCTGGCATCCGTCATCGAGCGCGGCGCCGACCCGTCCACGCGCATCATCTCTTTCACCGTCACCGAGGCGGGCTACTACCTCGACGCCAAGGATCAGCTCGACCTGAGCTTCGCCGACTTGGCCGGCGACATCGAACGCGCGCGAAAGGGAGAGCCGGGCACGACCATTTACGGTGCGATCTGCGCCATCCTGCGTGCGCGCATGGCGGCGGGCAGCGGCCCCGTGACGCTGCTCAACTGCGACAACCTGCGCCACAACGGCGAGCGCTCCCGCAAGGGCCTGCTCGAGTTCATCGAGCGCAGCGGCGACGCCGCCTTGAAAGCATGGGTCCAGACAAACACGACCAGTCCCAACGCGATGGTCGATCGCATCACGCCACGGCCACCGCCCGAGTTGCGTGAGCGCGTTCGCCAGGCCACGGGCTGGGACGACGCTGCGCCCATCAGCGGCGAAAGCTTCATCCAGTGGGTGATCGAAGACAACTTCATCGCCGGCCGACCCGCGTGGGAGCGCGTCGGCGTGCAGATGGTCGAATCGGTCCAGCCCTATGAAGAGGCCAAGATCCGGGTGCTCAACGCCTCGCACAGTTGCATTGCATGGGCCGGCACGCTTGCCGGCATGCAATACATCCACGAGGGTGCGCTCACACCTGCGATCCGGCGGCTCGCGTACGCCTACGTCACCGACGACGTGATTCCCTGCCTGAACGTGCCGGGCGCGCCCAGCCCGGTCGACCTGCCGGCCTATCGCGACGTGGTGCTCGAACGCTTCGGCAACGCCGCCGTGCGCGACACCAACCAGCGCGTGGCGATGGATGGCTTTTCCAAGATCCCGGGTTTCATCGCGCCGACGGTGCGCGAGCGGCTCGCGGCCGGTGGATCCGTTGCCAGCGTCGCGGTGCTGCCGGCCCTGTTCCTCGCCTTCCTGCGCCGCTGGCATCGCGGTGCGCTGCCCTATGCCTATGAAGACCAGGCCATGGACCCGGCCGCGGCGCATGCCATCTGCGAAGCGGCGGATCCAGTGGCGGCTTTTTGCGCCAACGCGTCCTTGTGGGGCGCGAACGCAAGTGACCCGCGACTGGTGGACGCCATACGACAAGCGAGCCGCCGCAATGCGGCATTGATGGGAGACGACGCGCCATGAGCCATCGACTGAAAGACCGCCACGTGCTGGTGACCGGCGCCGGAGGCGGCATCGGCCTGGCCATCGCCCGGGCGTGCATTGCCGAGGGCGCGCGCTGCAGCGTGGTCGATCGCAACGCCGGGGCGCCCCCGGATGTTCGAACGCTCGCGCAAGCGTACCCCGAGGCGCTGCACTACATCGCCGCGGACGTGACGCGCACTTCGGACATTGCCGGCATGCTGCGGTCGGCGCTCGCAAGATTCGGCGACGTGCACACGCTGGTCAACAACGCGGCCGTGTTCGAGATGGCGCCCTTGCTGGAGGCGGACGAAGCGTCCTTCGATCGCTTGTTCGCCGTCAACGTCAAGGGCATGTTCTTCGTGATGCAGGCGGTGCTTCGTCACATGACCGACGTGGGAACGGCCGGAGCCAGCATCATCAACCTTGCCTCGCAAGCAGGCCGGCGCGGCGAAGCGCTGGTCGCTCACTATTGCGCCACCAAAGCAGCCGTCATCAGCTACACGCAAAGCGCCGCGCTGGCGATGGCGCCGCACGGCATCCGCGTCAACGCGATTTCGCCCGGCGTGGTCGACACCCCGATGTGGGACCAGGTCGACGGCCTGTTCGCCAAATACGAGAACCTGAAGCCCGGCGAGAAGAAGCGCCAGGTGGGCCTCGACGTGCCCTTGGGCCGCATGGGCACGCCTGCCGACATTGCGGACGCGGCCGTGTTCCTGGCGAGCGACGAGGCCCGGTACATCACCGCGCAGACACTGAATGTCGACGGTGGTAATGTCATGAGCTGAAAGCCGTCGTATCCATGACCATCGCCGCGCGTCATCGCCAAGTGCCCCGCCAGCGTCAGCCCGAGATGGAGCGCGACTGTTCGCGCTCGCCTGCGCTGGGCTACGAAACGCCGGAAGAAGCCGGCCTCGTGCGTTGCCTGGTGCATGGCTACCCGACGCCGCTCGCGCGCTGGCATTTTCATGACGAATACGAACTGCACCTCATCACCGAGACCTCGGGCAAGGCCTTCATTGGCGACTGGATCGGTCCCTTCCAGCCGGGACATCTGGTGCTGTGCGGTCCGCGGCTGCCGCACAACTGGGTGTCTTTCGACGTGCCCGAAAGCGGTGTGGCAGAACGCGACCTTGTCATCCAGTTTCATCATCAGCCCTTCGAGCGGGCCGCGGGCGACATCCCCGAACTGCGCGAGGTAATGCAACTGTTGGAACGCGCGCGCAACGGCATCGAATTCTTCGGCATGTCCGAACGTGCGCGGGCGCATTGGGACCACGTGAAGGGCTCGCGCGGCTTGCGTCGCTTCGGCCTGTTCTGCGAGTTCCTTGCCGACCTGGCGCAATGCACGGACTACCGGCTCCTGTCCAACGTGCAGATGCAGGGCGCGGAGGGCGATGCGCAAGTCGACCAGATCAATGGCGTGGTCAACCGCATCGTCGCCAACGTCGGCGAGCCCATCAGCATGGCGGATGTGGCGGCCGAACTGGGCATGAGCGAAAGCCGCTTCAGCCGCTTTTTCAGGCGCTCAACGGGCAACAGCTTCACCGACTTCGTCAACCACGTGCGCATCAACAGCGCCTGCCATCTGCTGATGCAGACCGATCACTTCGTGACCGACATCTGCTATCAGGTCGGCTTCAACAACGTCGCCAACTTCAATCGCCGTTTTCTGGAAATCAAGGGCATGACGCCCACCGAATTCCGGCGGCAGTCCGACAGTCGCTTCAGCGGCGCGCATTGACAGCGCTTGCGCCTGGAGCACGGCGGGCGGTCCAGGGTGACATTCCATCGCCTTGGTCAAACACAACCGCACGCGTAAAAAAGATCCGGGCATATTGCCCAAAAGCCCAGAGTACTTAGAGTCGGCCCTTGACGGTCGCAGACGATCGATTTTCCGCATCGAACGGAAATGCCTGCGACTGCAACAACATCAGGGAGACAGACATGAGTACATGTTCGCCAGAGCTCAAGAAGGGGCTCAAGCAACGCCATCTCACCATGATCGCCATCGGGGGCGTGATCGGTGCGGGGCTTTTCGTGGGGTCCGCCGCGGTCATCAAGAACACTGGGCCAGCCGCTTTCCTGACCTATGCCGTGACCGGCCTGCTCATCGTCATGGTGATGCGCATGCTCGGCGAGATGGCGACCACCAAGCCATCGACGGGTTCCTTCTGCGACTATGCGAACGATGCGCTGGGCGGCTGGGCCGGCTTTTCGGTGGCTTGGCTGTACTGGTACTTCTGGGTGGTGGTCGTCGGCTTCGAGGCCGTCGCCGGCGCCAAGATCCTCACCTACTGCTGGGCGACGTGCCGCTGTGGCCGCTGGCCTTCGGCCTGATGATCGTGATGGTGGCCACCAACCTGTTCTCTGTCGAATCCTTTGGCGAGTTCGAGTTCTGGTTTGCGGGCATCAAGGTGCTGGCGATCGTGGTCTTCATCGTGCTGGGCGGCCTGTACGTCTTCGGCGCGTGGCCCAACCACAAGATGGACTTCAGCAACCTCGTTTCCAATGGCGGGCTTTTGCCGAAGGGAGGGCTGGCGATTTTCAGCAGCGTCGTCGTGGTGGTGTTCTCGATGGTGGGCGCCGAGATCGCCACCATCGCCGCTGCCGAGTCGGACGACCCGGTCAAGGCCATCAAGCACGCGACCAACTCGGTGGTGGTGCGGCTGGGCACTTTCTACGTGGGCTCGATCTTCCTGCTGGCCGTGATCCTGCCGTGGGATTCGCTGGTGCTCGGCGCCTCACCCTTCGTGAGCGCCTTCAAGGTCATGGGCATACCCGGCGCCGACCACATCATGAACGCCGTGGTTCTGACGGCCGTGCTGTCGTGCCTGAACTCGGGCATCTACACCGCGTCGCGCATGCTCTTCGTGCTGTCGGGCCGCAACCAGGCGCCCAAGAGCTTCACGGCCGTCAACGCCAAGGGCGTGCCGACGACCGCGATCCTGGTCTCCAGCATCGGCGGCTTCCTGTGCGTGATCGCGGCCTACATCTCGCCCGATACGGTGTTCATGTTCCTGCTGAATTCGTCGGGCGCGATCATCCTGTTTGTCTACATCATCATCGCCCTTTCGCAACTCATCCTGCGGATGCGGGAGCCCAAGAAGACGCGGCTGGTGAAGATGTGGCTCTTCCCCTGGCTCACGCTGGCGACGATTGCTGCGATGGTGGGCCTGCTGGTGCAGATGGGTGCGGACCCCGAGACTGCCTCGCAGCTCTATCTGAGCTTGCTGGCTTTCGCAGTGTCGGTGGGGATGTACTTCGTGACGCGTGGCGCCAAGGGTGCGTTGGCGGGCGGCGCTGCCTCCTGATGGTGTCCACATGGAACTCACCATTGCCGTCTTTGCGCTGGGCGTTGCTCTTTGGCAGTTGAGGCTCCAAAGGGCCGCAATGCAGCAGGAAAGTCGATTGAACGCACTCCTTCACCTCGCAAGCATGCTGCGCGATCAGATCGACTTCTACGAAAAGATCATTGACGATCAGAAGAGAAGGAATGGCGATTGGCTGTCGCTTGCCGCACGAGTCAACAAGGAACTTCGCCCGCTCCTGAACAATATGAATCAGGAGTTGATCAAGTCGGTATCACAGAATGCACAAGGGCTTGACGTGAATGCCATCGATCAAGCGCTAAAACGGCGGCCGGAAAGCGATGTGCCCCCAGACTCGGGCCGCGGGCGCTTGGCCTGAGCCGTTGCCGATTGCCGCATCGAAGACCGGATCATCGATCACAAAAAAAAGAGGCCGCCGAAGCGACCTCTTTTTTTCTTTTCGCAAGACACCGAGGAACCGGCTTTGCCGGGCCTCTGGTGTCGCCCCCGGTAGGGGGGTTGGCGGAGGCGCACAGCGTGCGCCGCAGCCTGGGGGCGAGCGAAAGTTACATCCCCATGCCGCCCATGCCGCCCATGCCACCCATGTCAGGCATGCCGCCGCCAGCGCCGGCTTCGTCCTTCGGTGCGTCGGCGACCATGGCTTCGGTCGTGAGCAGCAGCGAGGAGACCGATGCTGCGTTTTGCAGTGCGGTGCGGGTGACCTTCGTCGGGTCCAGGATGCCCAGTTCGAGCATGTCGCCGTACGTGTCGTTCGCAGCGTTGAAGCCGAAGTTGCCCTTGCCGGCCAACACGGCGTTCACGACCACCGAGGCTTCGCCGCCGGCGTTGTTCACGATTTCGCGCAGGGGCGCTTCGATGGCCTTCAGCACCAGCTTGATGCCGGCTTCCTGATCAGCGTTGTCGCCCTTGATCGAGTCGCCCACAGCTTGCTTGGCACGCAGCAGCGCCACGCCGCCGCCAGCCACGACGCCTTCTTCCACTGCAGCGCGGGTGGCGTGCAGGGCGTCTTCGACGCGAGCCTTCTTTTCCTTCATTTCGACTTCGGTGGCAGCGCCAACCTTGATCACGGCAACACCGCCAGCCAGCTTGGCCACGCGCTCTTGCAGCTTTTCACGGTCGTAGTCGCTGGTCGCTTCTTCGATCTGGACGCGCACTTGCTTGACGCGGGCTTCGATGTCACCAGCAGCGCCGGCGCCGTCGATGATGATCGTGTTTTCCTTGCCCACTTCGATGCGTGCAGCCTGGCCCAGGTCGGCCAGCGTGACCTTCTCGAGCGTCAGGCCGACTTCTTCGGCGATGACCTTGCCGCCTGTCAGGATGGCGATGTCTTCCAGCATGGCCTTGCGGCGGTCGCCGAAACCAGGAGCCTTGACGGCCACGACCTTCAGGATGCCGCGGATCGTGTTCACGACCAAAGTAGCCAGGGCTTCGCCTTCGACTTCTTCGGCAATGATCAGCAGCGGACGGCCAGCCTTGGCGACTTGCTCCAGCGTCGGCAGCAGGTCACGGATGTTGCTGATCTTCTTGTCGAAGAGCAGGACAAACGGGTTTTCCAGGATCGCCGATTGCTTTTCCGGGTTGTTGATGAAGTAGGGCGACAGGTAGCCGCGGTCGAACTGCATGCCTTCGACGACGTCAAGTTCGCTGTCCAGCGACTTGCCGTCTTCCACGGTGATCACGCCTTCCTTGCCGACCTTGTCCATCGCGTCAGCGATGAGTTGGCCGATGGTTTCGTCGCTGTTGGCCGAGATGGAGCCGACTTGCGCGATTTCCTTGGAGGTGGTGGTGGCCTTCGAAGCCTTCTTCAGCTCGGCGACCAGGGCCGTGACGGCCTTGTCGATGCCGCGCTTCAGGTCCATCGGGTTCATGCCCGCTGCGACCAGCTTGAAGCCTTCGCGAACGATGGCTTGTGCCAGGACCGTGGCGGTCGTGGTGCCGTCACCAGCGTTGTCGCTGGTCTTGGAGGCCACTTCCTTCACGAGCTGGGCGCCCATGTTCTGGAGCTTGTCCTTGAGTTCGATTTCCTTGGCGACGGACACGCCGTCCTTGGTCACCGTGGGGGCGCCGAACGAACGCTCGAGCACCACGTTGCGGCCCTTGGGGCCCAGGGTCACTTTGACTGCGTTGGCCAGGATGTTGACACCCTCGACCATGCGTGCGCGGGCTTCGCCGCCGAAGACTACGTCTTTTGCTGCCATGTTGAATTACTCCAGAATTTAATTAATCACCTGGGGACAGAGCAGTCCGGCGCTTCGCACCGGCGCGGTCCGTCCCGCAAAATCACTTGGCTTCGACAACCGCGAACAGGTCGTCTTCCTTCATGACGAGCAGTTCGTCGCCATCGACCTTGACGGTCTGGCCGCTGTACTTGCCGAACAGGACGCGGTCGCCGACCTTGACGGTCAGTGCAGACAGCTCGCCCTTGTCGTTGCGCTTGCCCGGGCCGACGGCCAGGACTTCGCCCTGATCGGGCTTTTCTGCAGCGGCGTCTGGGATGACGATGCCAGAAGCGGTCTTGGTTTCGCTTTCAATGCGCTTGACGATCACGCGATCGGCCAAAGGACGAAGTTTCAATTGAGTCTCCAGAGATGAAACGGGGAAGAGGCGGAGCCCCTGGCGTGGCGCCGGGGGCCGGTCCGCTGGAGGCCGGGTGCCGTTGCTAGCACTCAACCTCAGCGAGTGCTAATGATAAGGGCATTTTTGGCGGTTTCAAGGGGAAACCGTGCGGCGGGCCGGGCTGTCGGGGGCAGGGCGCCTCAGTCCTGGTCCCAACGAAACACGTACGAGGCCCTGGAACGGGTGCCCTCGATCAGCGCCGCGTTGGGCGCATCGGTGCGCGCCACCCAGTCGAGCGCGTCGGCCCGGCTGCGGCCGAACTGCTCGTGACGTTGCGCCAGGCGATCGGTGCGCAGTCCGTCGTCGACCTCCACGTACCAGACGTCGTCCAGCAATCCGGCGATGCCGGCCCATGGGCCACTGTCCAGCAGCAGGTAGTTGCCTTCGGTGATCACCAACTGCGTCGACGCATGCACCGCGATGGCGCCGGCCACGGGCTCCTCGATCTCGCGGCGGAATTCAGGCGCATAGACGGTTTCGTCCGCGCGCTGGCCTCGCAGGCGGTGGAGCAGGGAGACGTAGCCGGCGCTGTCGAAGGTGTCGGGCGCACCCTTGCGGCCCGCACGGCCCAGCCGCGCCAGTTCCACGTTGGCCAAGTGAAAGCCATCCATCGGCACCACTTGGGCGACGTCGGCGAAGGCGTTCAACAGGCCCTGTGCCAGTGTCGATTTGCCGGCGCCGGGCGGCCCGACCAGTCCGAGCAGCTTCCGGCGACCGTCTTTCAACAGATCGTTCACCCGTGCCAGGTGGCGCGTTGCGAGGGCAGGCGTCGTGGTCATATTTTCCGAATCAGTTTGCCGCGCCGAGACCGGATTGCGTGGCGCCGGGCGCCGCGCGAGGCGCCGGCTCCTGCGTCACCAGCCAGATCCCCCAGCACACCAGCACCAGCGCGGCGGCGTTGCGCCATTCCAGAATGCTCTCGTTCAGGAAGATCGCCGACAGCACCGCGCCGAACACCGGCACCATGAAATTGAAGGCCGTGATCATGCTCACCCGGTTGTGCTTGAGCAGCAAGCTCCAGATCGAGACGGCGAGCGAAGACAGCACCACCAGGTAAGCCAGCAAGGCGGACGACGCCAGCGAGAAGCCGCTCAGCACCCCGCCGGTGGCATAGCCGCCCGCGACCAGCGCCGCGCCGCCGATGGTCAATTGCCAGCCGGTCATCACGATCGGGTCGATGCCCTGCGAGATGCGCTTGCCGTAAATGCTGGCGGCGGCCAGCACGCCTGCGGCGATGATCACGAAGCCTTCACCCAACAACGTGAAGTCCAATGCCATCAGGCCACCCAGCCCACCGCCCAGGTTCACCACCATCACGCCGACAAAGCCGACGACGCAACCCAGCGTCTTGCGAAAGCTCAAGCGGTCGTTGTGATAGATGAAATGCGCCATCAGCACGCTGAAAAAGGTGCCCGTGGCGTTCATGATCGAACTCTTGACGCCCGTCGTGTGGGCCAGTCCGATGTAGAAAAAGACGTATTGCAGCGTGGTCTGCGTGAGCCCGAGCACCGCGAACTGACCCATGGTGCGGGACGAGAATCCGCCCACGCGCTTGCCGCTTGCCACCGCATACACAAGCAGCACCACGCCCGCGAGCAGGAAGCGCCAGCCGGCAAACACCATCCGCGAGGGCGTGTCGCCCGGCGCGATGGCAAAGAGCGCATAGCCATTCTTGATGGCCGGGAAGGAGCTTCCCCAGAGCAGGCAGCAAAACAGCGCGAGCAGAAAGACGGTGCTGCGCCTGGCCAGCGGATGAGGGGTCGAAACGGGGGGCAACAAAAGAACTCCAGAGCCTTGGGGGCGCACGCGCACCCAAAGCCTGCGATTGTGCGCTGCAGCGTCAGCGCGTCCCGTTACAACTGGTCGGTCGGTACGAACCACGAGAACAGCAGCAGTTGCAGCCGCGTCAGCAGGCTCGAATCGGGTTCGTCGTCGAGCTCTTCGTTCTCGGCGTCGCCGGTGCCGATCCAGCGCACGCGCTTGCCATCGGGCGCCAGGACGACGCGGTACACCCCTTCGATGTCGTCCAGCTGGTAGCCGTAGATCACGGCGTGCGCCAGCTCGAAGCTCTGGATGCTGACGCCGAACTCGGTGTTCAGGTGCGCCGAGCGCGGGTCGGAATTCATGGATCCGACCAGCACCCATTCGCGGTCGATGAGCGCCAGCTTGGCGTGCATCCGGCCGCGCGCCTTGCGCAGTAGCCGGCGCAGTTCCGGGTTGCGCGTGAGCTGTCGCGTGCTTACTTCGCGCAGGTCCACGCCGAGTTTCAGCAGTTCGACCCGGTAGCGGTTGTAGTTGATGTTCACCAGCGGTTCGTCGCTGTCGGCCAGCGAATTGGTGACCACGGTGAAGCGCACGCCGCGCTGGTGCGCCGAGCGGATTCGCTCCATCCCGTCGTCGCCCGGAATGAAGTAGGGCGAGACCATCAGCACCTGAGACCGCGCAGCGTCGATCAATTCATAGGAGCGGTCGGCCAGGGATTTGCGGGTTGGTGGGTCGCCGAGCGCCTTGGTCGGACTGTCGGCGGCGGCCGTGGCGTGTGCGCGAATCCAGGGCAGGTCGCCGCCGTCGAGCTGGGTGCCAAGCGACGGGTCGCCGAAGAAATCGAGGTCGGTCAGCGGCGCGGGGCGGCTGGCCCACGCATCGGCTGTCAGGCTTTCAAAGCTGTCGCGCAGCGCGTCCGCCGGCGCATCGGCCGGCGCCATCTGGCGCAAGGGATAGACGACGTCGCTGTTCCAGTACCTGTCGAAAATCGCGGCCGACTGTGCCACGACCGGGCCGGCCATGAGCAGTTCGAAATCGATGAAGTTTGGCCCGTTGCTGCGCAGGAAATACTCATCCGCCAGGTTGCGGCCACCGGCAATCGCCATGGCGCCGTCCGCGATGAAGAGCTTGTTGTGCATCCGGTGGTTCAGGCGGCTGAAGTTGCCCACGAACTCCAGAAAACGCGTCTCGGAGTGCGCGCGCCCGCCCGAAAAGGGATTGAAAAGCCGGACCTCCACGTTCGGCTCGGCCGACAGGCCCTGCAGCGCGGGATCCAGCCCCGAGGTGTAGAAGTCGTCGAGCAACAGGCGCACCCGAACGCCGCGCCGAGCCGCATCGCGCAATTCGCGCAGGATCAGCAGGCCGGTCTTGTCCCTGCCGACCAGATAGGTCTGCAGGTCGATCGAGGACTGCGCGCGGCGTATCAATTCAAGCCGCGCATCGAGCGCGAAACTCGCCTGGATCAGCGTGCGGAAGGCCGAAAGGCCGTCGCGGTTCTTGTCGAGGCTGGCCGCGGCCCGGCCCAGTGCGTTGTCGGGCGATGCGGCAATCGCCTGCACGGCCGCCACCGGGCTACGCGGCGGCAAGCCAGCGCAGCCGCACAGCCATGCGATGAGCACACATGCGGCCAGCCACCGCGGCAACAGATGCGCAAGTCTCAATGACATCAACGGAATCGAAGTGCGGCGAATCGTAGCCATTCCGCGTCCGTCGCGTCCGATATTCGGGTTGCGGAGGGGGTGCCCATTTCGCATTGCACCGCAGAATTCCCCCGATGAAACACTTGGCAAGTGCCGCTCTCGTGATGATCGCCGTCTCGGCGCAGGCCCAGACTCCGGGCGCGCCGGACCCCTCGACGCCCACCGCAACCAACGCGACGCCGACGCTGCGCGAGGTCACGGTGTCGACGCCCGGCGGCGCCGTCTCACCCCTGCAATTGCCGGCCTCGGTGGACGTGGTCGATGGCGACCAGCTGCGTGACCAGAACCTGCAGGTCAACTTGTCGGAGGCCATGGGCAGCGTGCCCGGACTGCAGATCCAGAACCGGCAGAACTACGCGCAGGACCTCCAGATTTCGGTGCGGGGCTTTGGCGCCCGCTCGACCTTCGGCGTGCGCGGGGTGCGCATCTATGTCGACAACGTGCCGGCCACGTTGCCGGACGGGCAAGGGCAGACGTCCAACATCGACATTGGCTCGACCGACCGGGTCGAGGTGCTACGCGGGCCTTTTTCGGCGCTCTACGGCAATTCATCCGGCGGGGTGATGCAGATCTTCACGGAAGACGGCGAAGGGCCGCCGCGCCTCGGGTTTTCGGTGATGGCCGGAAGCTACGGAACCTGGCGCGAGAGCCTGAAAATCGGCGGCTCCTCGGGGGCCGTCAACTACCTGCTCAGCGGCAGCCACTTCGAGACGGATGGCTATCGCGAACACAGTGCGGCCCGACGCGACATCGTCAACGGCAAGCTGGGCATCGCGCTGGGCGAGGACAGCAAGCTCACCGTGGTCATGAACGGCGTGCGCGTCCGCGCGGACGACCCCATGGGGCTCACGCCGGCGCAATACGCGGCCAATCCGCGAGCCGCGTCGCCGCAAGCCAATCAGTTCAACACGCGCAAGACAGTCGACCAGATGCAGGCGGGCCTGCTCTACGAGCGCAAGCTCAATGCCGACAACGACCTGCGCCTGCTGGTCTACAGCGGCGAGCGCGGCATCACCCAGTTCCAGTCGATTCCCGTGGCGCAGCAGGCGTCGCCGCTCAGCCCCGGCGGCGTCATCGATCTGGAGCGCCACTACAACGGCCTGGACGCGCGCTGGACCACGCGCGGGCAAGTGGCGGGCCGGGCCTTCGAACTGGCGACGGGCTTGGCCTACGACACCCTCAACGAACAGCGCAGGGGCTACCAGAACTTCATCGGCTCGACGCTGGGTGTGCAAGGCGCGCTTCGCCGCGACGAGACCAACAAGGTGCACAACGTCGATCCGTACATGCAGGGCACCTTGCACCTGAGCGACAAGTGGTCGCTGGAAGCCGGCGTGCGCTACAGCACGGTGAATTTCGATTCGCAGGACCACTACATCCGCCCGCCCAACGGCAACGACAGCGGAACGGTCGACTACAGCAAGGTCTTGCCCGTCGTGGCGCTGCGCTACGCGGCGACCCAGGACGTCTCGCTGTACGGGACCTGGGGTCGGGGCTACGAAACGCCCACGCTCAACGAGCTTTCCTATCGCCCGGATGGCGTGCCCGGATTCAACTTCGCGCTGCAGCCTTCCGTGAGCGACAGCTATGAGATCGGCGTCAAGTCGCGCATCGCGAGCGGCTTCTTCACCGCGGCCCTGTTCGAGACGCGCACGAGCAATGAAATCGTCGTGGATTCCAACGCCAACGGCCGCACGACCTATCGCAACGCCCCGAGCACCAAGCGCGACGGTGCCGAACTGGCCTGGACGCAGGAGACCGCCAGCCATTGGCGGACTCAAGTGGCCTACACATGGTTGCGCGCGCGCTATTCCGACAGCTTCTGCTGCGTGACGGTGGTCGGCAGCCCGCCGGCCGTTGTGCAGGCCGGCAACCAGATTCCCGGCGTGGCGCCGCAGATGTTCTTTGCGTCCTTTGGCTATGTGCCACCTGAGGGATTCCGCGCCGGCGTTGAAATGCGCGCCGTCGCGAAGATCTACGCGAACGACACCAACACCGTCAGCGCGCCGGGCTATGCCGTCGCGGCCATCCATGCCGGCTACGTCCAGAAGTGGCAAAGATGGGAGTTCAACGCCTTTGCCCGCGTGGACAACCTGTTCGACAAGCAATACATCGGCTCCGTCATCGTCAACGAGGGCAATGGGCGCTACATCGAGCCCGCGCCGGGCCGGAACTGGACAGCAGGGGTGGGCGCGGCGTATCGTTTCTGAGGCTCTTTCGGGGGGGCCTCAGACCCCATGAAATTCGACGATAGGCGCCACGCCGGAAAGTGTCTCGCGCAGGCACTGGCGGCATGGCGCGGCCAGCCGAACCTGCTCGTGCTGGCCTTGCCGCGCGGTGGCGTGCCGGTTGCGGCCGAAGTCGCGCATGAACTCCAGGCGCCGCTCGATGTTCTGATCGTGCGCAAGCTCGGCTATCCCGGCCAGGAGGAGTTTGCGATGGGCGCCATTGCGTCCGGCGGCATTCGCGTGATGTCCGATGTGGCCGGCATGTGGCCTGTGTCGGAAGAGGCGGTGGAAGAAGCAGTGCGCCGCGAGCAGGCTGAATTGACGCGTCGCGAGCAGCTTTACCGTGGGGATCGAAAGCGCCCGACGATCAAGGATCGCGTCGTCCTGCTGGTGGACGATGGCCTTGCCACGGGCGCCACGATGCGCGCGGCGGTGCAAAGCGTGCGTTTGAGTGAGCCTGCGCGTGTGGTGGTTGCGGTGCCTGTGGGGTCACAGGACGCGGTTGCCAGCTTGAGCTTGCAAGCGGACGAGGTGGTGTGCGTGGAAACGCCCGAGCCCTTTCACGCGGTCGGGCTCTGGTATCGGGACTTTGACCAGACCTCGGACGATGAAGTCCGTGACCTGCTCAAGCGGTCGCAGATTACTTGAGGCCTGCGGCAGCGCGCAGCTGCGCTGCGGCCTTCGTGCTTTGGCTGCGCCGAAACCCGGACGATCTGCTTCGCAGCTCTCAACTGGCCTTAGCGGCCAGCTGCCGCCCGCAGCTGCGCTGCGGCCTTCGTGCTTTCCCAAGTGAACTCAGGCTCTTCACGGCCAAAGTGCCCGTAGGCGGCCGTCTTTCCGTAGATCGGCCGCAGCAGGTCCAGCATCTGGATGATCCCCTTCGGACGCAGGTCGAAGTGCTCCTGCACCAGTTCGGCGATCTTGTCGTCCGGGATCACGCCGGTGCCTTCGGTGTACACCGTGACGTTCATCGGACGGGCCACGCCGATCGCGTAGGCCACCTGGATCTGGCACTGGCGCGCCAAGCCGGCAGCCACGATGTTCTTGGCCACGTAGCGCGCGGCGTAGGCGGCCGAGCGGTCGACCTTCGACGGGTCCTTGCCCGAGAACGCGCCGCCACCGTGCGGGCAGGCGCCGCCGTAGGTGTCGACGATGATCTTGCGGCCGGTCAGGCCGCAGTCACCCTGCGGGCCGCCGATGACGAAGCGGCCTGTCGGGTTGATCAGGTACTTCGTTTCCTTCAGCCATTCCTTGGGCAGGACCGGCTTGATGATCTCTTCGATGATGGCTTCGGTGAACGAAGACTTCATCTTGGTGGGCGTTTCGCTCTGGTCGGGGCTGTGCTGCGTGGAGAGCACGACGGTGTCGATGCTGTGCGGCTTGCCGTCCACGTAGCGCATCGTGACCTGGCTCTTGGCGTCGGGGCGCAGGAAAGGCAGGCGGCCGTCCTTGCGCAGTTGCGCCTGGCGCTCCACGAGGCGGTGCGCGTAGTAAATGGGCGCGGGCATCAACTCGGGCGTTTCGTCGCAGGCGTAGCCGAACATCAGGCCCTGGTCGCCGGCGCCGGTGTTCAGGTGATCGTCGCTTGCGTGGTCCACGCCTTGCGCGATGTCGTTGGACTGCTTGTCGTAGCAGACCATCACGGCGCAACCCTTGTAGTCGATGCCGTATTCGGTGTTGTCGTAGCCGATGCGCTTGATGGTGTCGCGCGCCACCTGGATGTAGTCCACGTGCGCGTTGGTGGTGATTTCACCGGCAAGCACCACGAGGCCGGTGTTGGTCAGCGTTTCAGCGGCGACGCGGCTGCGCGGGTCCTGTTCGAAGATCGCGTCGAGGATCGCGTCCGAGATCTGGTCCGCGACCTTGTCGGGATGGCCTTCGGAAACCGATTCGGAGGTAAAGAGAAAGTCGTTCGCCATGTTGAAAAAACTCCTGTTATGACAATTGGCGCGTTGCCAACCCGGGAGGAGCTCTGGCGAACGCTTTAGCAGTGATGTTTAACGTCGCCCTGCAAGTAGTTCCATAACTCAGCGACAATTTGCATTCTATAAGAGCCACGCCGACGTGCAACCGCTGCACCTATTCACGGCGAATCGTCCGGATATTGATTCCCTCTTCTCATTTGATGATTGCGCTGTTTCGTCTGCTTGCCCGTGTGCCGCTGCCGCTGATGCACCGCATTGGCAAGCTTCTGGGCTGGCTGGTGTGGTGGGGCTCATCCACATACAGGGCGCGTTTCAGGACAAATGCCGAGGCGGCCGGGTTCACGCCCGCGCAGTACAAGCCTGCCATCGGTGCAGCCGGCGCCGCGCTGGCGGAACTCCCCTGGCTCTGGCTGCGCCCGCAGGGAGAAAGCGTGCTGCCGCACATCAGGAGCTGGACGGGCGTCGAGGCCGTGGAAGCGGCGCTGCAAGCCAAACACGGGGTGATCTTCATCACCCCGCACATCGGCAGCTGGGAAATGCTGGGCCAGGCGATCGGCGAGCGATTCGTGGACGCGCATGGCCCCATGACGGCCCTGTACCGACCACCGCGCAAGGCGTGGATGACTGAACTCGTGACGGGCTCGCGCGACCGGCGCGGCCTGAAGATGCTGCCCACCAGCACCGCCGGCGTGCGTGGCCTCATGCGCGCGCTGCGCTCGGGCGGCTACACCGGCATCCTGCCCGACCAGGTGCCGCCGCAAGGGCAGGGCGTGTGGGCGCCATTTCTTGGTCGGCCTGCCTACACCATGACCTTGCTGCCGCGCCTGGCGCAGCAAACCGGTGCACAGGTTTTTCTCGCGGTGTGCGAGCGCTTGGCGCCGGGCAAGGGTTACGCCATCCGTTTCGAAGCGCTGGACCGCACGGCGCTCAATGACCCGAAGGCCACGCCCGAAGCGGCCGCGACCGCCATGAACATCGGCATCGACAAGCTCATCCACGAATTGCCGGGTCAATACGTGTGGGACTACGCGCGCTACAAGGAGCCGCGCGGCGAAGTCACTCAGGAAGAAAACAGATGAGTCTGTCAGCACGACTGGGCATCGGGCTGATGCGCGTACTGGCGCATGTTCCGCTGCCTGCGCTTCGCGCATTCGGAGCAGGCTTGGGGCGTTTGCTGTACGTGGTCGCGGTGCCCCGCCGGCGCGTGGTGGACGTCAACCTCCGGGTCTGCTTTCCGGAAAAGTCGGAAGACGAGCGACGGCGCATTGCGAAGGAGACCTTTGTCTACGTCGCGCAATCCTGGCTCGATCGCGCCTGGCTCTGGCACGCGCCGCGCGACGTGGTCGAGCGCCGGCTTGCCCTTCGTGGCGCGCCGGAAGACTTGGCTGAACTGGAAAAAGGCGGCAAGGCCATCATTCTTTTCGCGCCGCATTTCTACGGACTCGACGCTGCGGCCACCACGCTGACGATGCACATGTCGCGCCCGTCGATGACCATCTACACGACCCAGCGCGACCCGATGATCGACCAGTGGGCGCGCGAGGGGCGAACCCGATTCGGCACCGTGACGGCGCTCGAGCGAACCGACGGCGTCAAGCCGGTGCTCAGCCGCCTGCGCAAGGGCGAGGTGCTCTATCTGCTGCCCGACATGGACTTTGGCCCGAGCCAGTCGATCTTCGTGCCCTTTTTCGGGATCACGTCCGCCACGGTGCCTTCGTTGTCGCGCTTCTCCCAACTCGGCCGTGCGACCGTGATGCCGGTGCTCTCGCGCGTGACACCCGAAGGCTACGAGATCGAACTCCTGCCGCCGTGGCGTGACTTTCCCACCGGCGACATCGTGGCCGACACCACGCACATGAACGCGCAACTGGAGGCCTACATCCGAACGATGCCGTCCCAGTACTACTGGGTGCATCGACGGTTCAAGACGCGTCCGACCGGCGAAGCGCCGGTCTATTGAAGCGTCAGTGCCGGTCGTGCCGGCCGATGAACCGCTCGATCTCGCCGGCCACCCAGGCCGGCTGTTCGTGAACGATCCAATGCGTGGCGTTGGGCACCTTGTGGATCTCGGCGCGTGGCACGAAGTCTTCCAGTCCATCCAGCAGGCCCGGCAGCAAGGCCGCATCGTCGAGCGCCCACACGACCAGCGTGGGGGCATCCACCGTGAACCGCTCGCGCGGCACGGCGGGAAAGTCGCGTGGCGCTTCGCCCGCCCGTGCCGGCTTCAGCGGCGTCACGCGATAGAGATTGCAGGCGCCGGTGAGACCGGCATTCCACACTTTGCGGTACTGGTCCTTGACCGCTTCGGTCAGCCAGCCAAAGCGATCCGCTCCCGCGCCCATATTCAGGAAAAAGGGCCACATGCGCCTGAAGTCGTCCTCGGCCAACAGTCGCTCGGCGTCCGGGCGCGCAAGGAAGTTCATGTACGCGCTGGCCGCCTGCTGCGCCGGGTTGTCACGCAGTTCGCGCAGGAAGGTGCCGGGGTGCGGCGAATTGATGATGACAAGCTTGTCGAGGCGGTCCGGGTGCTGGTTGGCCAAGCCCCAGGCAAAGGCGCCGCCCCAGTCGTGCGCGACCAGCGTGTCGATCCTGCCCGTGGCGTTGCCGGTTTCGAGGGCCGCCAGTTCCAGCACGTCCTTGATCAGCAGATTCGCACGATAGGCCTCGACCTCGACCGGCGAACTGGATTTTTCAAACCCGCGCAAATTGGGCGCCACGCAGCGAAAACCGCCGTGCTCGGGCTGCGAGAAGTGCGCGAGCAGCGAATCCCAGATGAACGCGCCTTCCGGAAAGCCGTGCAGGAAAACCATCAGCGGCCTTCCCGGCTGGCCGGCCGCCCTGCAACTGAGGGTGATGCCGTTGGGCAGGTCGCGCTGGAAGGTTTCGATCATCGAGGTCTCCGTTGTTACGGGCGCCTCAGGTCTCCTCCGAGGCGGTGCTTTCTGCGGGATGCACCCATTGCCAGAGCAGTTCGGCGGCTTCTTCGACGCCCTGGCGCTTGAGTGCGGAGAAGAGTTTGACCTCGCCGCCGCCCGCCTGCAGTCGCGTAATCGACAGCACCTTGGCGCCTTCGGAGCGGGTGAGCTTGTCGGACTTGGTCAGCAGCACGAGGAACTTGAGTCCTTGTTCGACCCGGGGGCGAATCACGTCGAGCAGGATTTCGTCGAGCTCGGTGAGTCCGTGGCGGGGATCGCACATCAGCACCACACCCCGGAGCGACTGGCGCGTCATGAGGTAGTTGCCCATCACGCGCTGCCAGCGCAGCTTGGCTTCCTTCGGCACGGCCGCGTAGCCATAGCCGGGCAGGTCGGCGAGCACGGCGTCGTCGACCTTTTGCTTGCCCACGCCAAAGAGGTTGATGTGCTGGGTGCGACCGGGCGTCTTCGAGGCAAAGGCAAGCCGCGTCTGCTGCGTGAGCGTATTGATGGCGGTCGATTTGCCGGCGTTGGAGCGACCCACGAAAGCGATTTCGGGCAGGTCCAGGGCGGGCAGATGTTCGAGTTGCGGGGCGCTCGTCAGGAAATGCGCTGTGTGCAGCCATCCCATGGCCACTCGGGCGCGGTCGGCTGCGGCGTCCTTTGTTGCGGAGGGCGCGGCCGGTTTCGATGGCGGGGTGGTCATTGGTGCGTTTTCGGGTTGGGGGGCCATTGTAGAATCGTGAGGTTTTGCGCCCTAAAACCAAGCCCCTCGATATGAAGTCGTTTGCTCACTCTCTGCTCGCAGCCTTGATGGCCGCGTCCGCTTTGTTCAGTGCCAGTGCCAGCTTCGCGGCTGATGAGCACGCTGCCGCCCCGGCGGCGGCGGCGCCCAAGCCGGCCAAGCCAGACCCGGCGAAGGGTGACACGATTTACAACGCCACCCCGACGAACAGCCAGAGCTGCGCGTCCTGCCACAACGCCGACGGCAACTCGGCCATCGCGGCAAACCCCAAGCTGGCAGGGCAGCATCCGGAATACATCATCAAGCAGCTGCAAGACTTCAAGTCCGGCAAGCGCAAGAGCCCGATCATGAAGGTGTTCGCGACGCCGCTCAGCGACGAAGACATGCGAAACATCGCCTACTTCGTCGGCTCCAAGAAAATGAAGCCGGGCTTCGCGAAGGAAAAAGACCTGGTGGCCCTGGGCGAAAAAATCTATCGCGGCGGCGTCGCCGATCGCGAAATTGCGGCATGCGCAGGCTGCCACAGCCCCAACGGCGCAGGCATTCCGGCCCAGTACCCCCGCCTGGGCGGCCAGCAGTCCGACTATGTCGTGACGCAACTGACGGCCTTCCGTGACGGCACCCGCGCCAACAGCGTGCCCATGCACGACGTGGCCGCCAAGCTCAACGACCGCGAAATCAAGGCGGTCTCCGATTACATCGCCGGTCTTCGTTGATGCACCGGCGCGAATCTTGAACTAACTGCAGACGAACAAACCCAACAGGGCGGGCTGATCCAGGAGGATCGCCCGCCTTTGTTTCTTGGTCCCCGGCGCGCCCTACATCCTCATGTCAGTTTCTACCCACGGCATTCGCGTACATCGCGGCCCCCATGCGGTCCGCGTCGCGGTGGAGCTGTTGTCGTCGATGCGCTTTGCGATCGCGCTGCTCACGATCATTTGCATCGCGTCGATCATCGGCACCGTGCTCAAGCAGCACGAGCCCTTCTCCAACTACGTCAACCAGTTCGGGCCCTTCTGGTCCGTCGTGTTCCGTGCGGCGAACCTGGACGCGGTGTACAGCGCGTGGTGGTTCCTGCTCATCCTGCTGTTCCTGGTAATCAGCACTTCGCTGTGCATCGCGCGCAACACGCCGCGCATCCTGAACGAGCTCAAGACCGTCAAGGAAGACATCCGCGAAAGCAGCCTGCGTGCGTTCGGCCAGCGGGCCGAGGCGACGCTGGCGGAGTCGCCCGAGAACGCCGCCAACCGCATCGGCCAGTTGCTGGTGGGCGGCGGCTGGAAGGTCAAGCTGCAACGCCGTGAGCAGTCGATGGTCGACGGCGTCGCCACCGGCGCGTCCGGCTGGATGGTGGCCGCGCGCGCGGGCGGGGCGCACAAGCTGGGCTACATCGCTGCGCACAGTGCCATCGTGCTGGTGTGCATCGGCGGCCTGCTGGACGGCGACCTGGTCGTGCGGGCGCAGACCTGGTTCAACGGCAAGAGCGTCTACACAGGCGGCGGCCTGATTGCCGACGTGCCGCCGCAGCATCGACTGTCGCCCGGCAACCCGACCTTCCGTGGAAACATCCTGGTGCCCGAAGGACAGCGGTCGAGCGTTGCCATCCTGAACCAGTCCGACGGCGTGCTGCTGCAAGACCTGCCGTTCTCGATCGAGCTCAAGAAGTTCATCGTCGACTACTACTCCACCGGCATGCCCAAGCTCTTCGCGAGCGAAGTGGTGCTGCACGACCGCGAGACGGGCGCGCAGATCCCCGCGCGCATCGAGGTGAACCACCCCGCCAGCTACAAGGGCGTGGAGATCTACCAGTCCAGCTTTGACGATGGCGGCTCGACGGTCACGCTCAAGGCGGTGCCGATTGGCTCGGGCGCCAAGCCCTTCGAGATCGAAGGCACGATCGGCGGCACGTCGCGAATCACCAACGGCAAGGAGCAGCTGACGCTGGAGTACACGGCGCTGCGCACCATCAACGTCGAGAACTTTGCGTCGCCGCAGTCCGGCAGCGGGGCGGACGTGCGCAAGGTCGACTTGGCGCATGGCATCGAGTCGCGACTGGGCGCGGCCAACAAGACGAACAAGCCCAAGGAATTGCGCAACGTCGGCCCGAGCATCGGCTACAAGCTGCGCGACGCCGCGGGGCAGGCGCGCGAATTCCAGAACTACATGGTGCCGGTCGACACCGGCGACGGCTCCCCGGTGTTCCTGCTGGGTGTGCGCGAGAAGCTTGACGAACCCTTCCGCTACCTGCGCGTGCCGGCAGACGAAAACGGCTCGATGGACAGCTTCGTGCGCATGCGCAATGCGCTGTCCGACCCGCAACTCCGCTCGCAGGCCGTCGACCGCTACATCGTGCGAATGGCCGACGCCAAGCGGCCGGAGATGGCCGAGCAATTGCGTACCTCCGCGACGCGCGCGCTGGCCCTCTTTGCGGGCGCGGAGCGGGCCAAGGCCGACGCCACCAGCGCGGGCGGTTGGCAGGCGATTGCCGAGTTCATCGAAGGCAACGTGCCGGAGGCCGAGCGCGAGCGTGCGGGCGGTGTGTTGGTGCGCATTCTCAACGACGTGTTGTTCGAAGTGCTCAACCTGAGCCGCGAAAAGGCCGGCTTGGCGGCACTGCCGGCCGCCGACTCCAGCCAGGCCTTCCTGACACAGGCGGTGCTGGCCATCAGCGATGCCTATTTCTACCCCGCGCCCGTTGCGATGATGCTGACCGACTTCAAGCAGGTGCAGGCCAGCGTCTTCCAGGTGGCCCGTGCCCCTGGCAAGAACATCGTCTATCTGGGCTGCCTGTTGCTGATCGTCGGTATTTTTGCCATGCTGTACGTGCGTGAGCGTCGGCTCTGGATCTGGCTGGCGCCCTCCACACAGCAGGCCGGCGCGACGGCCGCCACGCTGGCGCTGTCGGTCAATCGCAAGAACATCGACAGCGACCGCGAATTCGACAATCTCAAAGACAAGCTGCTGGCCATCAAGAAGGATTCGGCGCCATGACGACCACCACCCTCACGCTCAACGACAGCTGGCTCTCTCGCCGCAATGCATTCGACTGGGTGTTCGCCGCGCTGGTCGTGGCTGGCGGGTTGTTTGCGTTTGCGCGCTATTCGGGAACGATGGACTACTACGAGAAAGCGATTCTCGGAGCGGCCATGGTGGCGGGCATCTGGCTCGGCTTTTTCTGGCGTCCGCTGCGTGTCCTCGCCATCGTGGTGGCGGCTGCATCCTTGCTGGCCATCGCGTCGTACCAGGGTGATCTTGCGCGCGCCGACACGGTGTTCTGGCTCAAGTATTTCCTGTCGAGCCAGTCGGCCATCCTGTGGATGAGCGTGCTCTTCTTCATGAGCACGGCCTTCTATTGGCTGGGCTTCTTCGGCGGCAAGCAGGCCGACGCCATGGACCTCATCGGCTCGCGCATCGCTTGGGCGGCCGTGACGATGGCCCTGATCGGCACGATGGTGCGCTGGTACGAGAGCCACCAACTCGGTCCGGACATCGGCCACATCCCGGTCAGCAACCTGTACGAAGTCTTCGTGCTGTTCAGTTGGATCACCACGGCCTTCTATCTTTACTTCGAATCGCGCTACGGCACGCGCTCGCTGGGTGCCTTCGTCATGCTGGTGGTCAGTGCGGCCGTGGGCTTTCTGCTTTGGTACACCCTCGTTCGCGAGGCGCATGAAATCCAGCCGCTGGTGCCGGCGCTGCAGAGCTGGTGGATGAAGCTGCATGTGCCCGCCAATTTCATCGGCTATGGCACTTTTTCGCTGGCGGCGATGGTCGCCTTCGCCTATCTCATCAAGCAACAGGCCAATGAAACGCGCTGGCACAAGCTGACGCCGATCTGGCTGCTCGGTGTTGCCTTGTGCTTTGTCCCTGTGGCGTTTCGCCAGCGTGCGCAAGAGGCGGGCGGCAGCTACTGGGTGTTCTACGCGGCCATTTCCGCGCTGATCGCCGCAGGCATTCTCATGGCCCGCAAGCGCATCGCCGCTCGCTTGCCGCAACCCGAGGTGCTGGACGACGTGATGTACAAGTCGATCACGGTCGGCTTTGCGTTTTTCACGATCGCCACGGTGCTGGGTGCGCTGTGGGCAGCCGACGCCTGGGGCGGCTACTGGAGCTGGGACCCCAAGGAAACTTGGGCGTTGATCGTGTGGCTCAATTACGCAGCCTGGCTGCACATGCGCCTCGTGAAGGGCCTGCGCGGCACCGTCGCGGCCTGGTGGGCGCTGGCCGGATTGGCGGTGACGACCTTCGCTTTTCTGGGGGTCAACATGTTCCTGAGCGGGCTGCACAGCTACGGCACGCTCTGAGCATCGCCTTTTGCGCCGGCTGCTTGAACCATTCGGCTGCCGGCGTAACCAATTCAGTGGGACACACGAAGTAGTGTTCACACATTGATCTAAAGGCAAACATGTTGATTCGATCCAGCGATAACGGCTTCCAGCATCCTGTTGCGAGCGAAATCACGCCGCGCGGTGTCTACGAAAGCCGGCGTGACATGCTCAAGCTCATGGCCGGCGGCGTTGCCGGCGCGGCACTGGCTTCCTGGGCCGGCCGCGATGCATGGGCGGCGACGACTGCTCCGGGCAAGCTGGCGCCGCTCAAGGGTGTGCCGTCGACGGTCGCCGGTGCGCAGACCATGGAAAAGCTCAGCGACTACAAGGACGCCACCAGCTACAACAACTACTACGAGTTCGGCACCGACAAGGCGGATCCGGCCAAGAATGCCGGCACGCTCAAGACGCGTCCCTGGACCGTCGAGGTGGAAGGGCTGGTCAAGAAGCCGGGCAAGTACGGCATCGAGGACCTCATCAAGCTCAGCGCGCAGGAAGAGCGCATCTACCGCCTGCGTTGCGTCGAAGGCTGGTCCATGGTGATTCCGTGGGTCGGCTATTCGCTGGCCGAACTCATCAAGAAGGTCGAGCCGCAAGGCAACGCGAAGTACGTCGAGTTCGTCACGCTGGCCGATCCCAAGACGATGCCTTTTGTGGGCTCGCGCGTTCTCGACTGGCCCTACACCGAAGGCTTGCGCCTGGATGAGGCCATGCATCCGCTCACGCTGCTGGCCTTCGGCATGTATGGCGAAGTATTGCCCAACCAGAACGGTGCGCCGGTGCGCCTCGTGGTGCCGTGGAAATACGGCTTCAAGTCGGCCAAGTCGATCGTGAAGATCCGCTTTGTCGAAAAGGAGCCGGGCACCGCCTGGAACAAGGCCGCCGCGCAGGAATACGGCTTCTATTCCAACGTGAATCCCAATGTGGACCATCCGCGCTGGAGCCAGGCCACGGAGCGCCGCATCGGTGACGGCTCGGGCCTCTTCGCCAAGCGCACCAAGACCCAGATGTTCAATGGCTACGAAGCGCAGGTCGGCCAGCTCTACGCGGGCATGGACCTGAAAAAGAACTACTGAGCGCGGCCATGAACAAGCTGCTCATGCATCCGGCCGTGAAGCCGGTGCTGTTCGTGCTGTGCCTTTTGCCGTTCGCTTGGATGGTCTACGGCGCCTTCACCAACGGCTTGGGCGCCAATCCCGCCGAGTACCTGATCCGCAAGAACGGCGACTGGACGCTGCGCTTCATCTGCATCGTGCTGGCGGTGACGCCGCTGCGCGTCATCACCAAATGGAATGCACTCGCGCGCTTTCGACGGATGCTGGGGCTCTTCGCCTATTTCTACGTCGTGCTGCACCTCTTGAGCTACAGCTGGTTCGACATGGGCTTCGAGTTTGCCGACATCGCCAAGGACATCGCCAAGCGGCCCTTCATCCTCGTGGGCTTCACGGGCTTCCTGCTGCTGACGCCGCTGGCCGCCACCTCGTTCAACCGCGCCATCAAGGCGATGGGCGCCAAGCGCTGGCAGCTGCTGCACAAGCTGGTCTATGTGATCTCCTGCCTGGGCTTGCTGCACTTCTTCTGGATGCGCGCGGGCAAGAACAACTTCAATGAAGTGTTCGTGTACGCCGCGATCATCGGTGCGCTGCTGGCGTGGCGCGTGTGGAACTACGCGAGCAAGAAGCTGAAGTCGACGCCCTCCGTCTCGCGCCCGCCGCAGCCGTCGACGCGATAAGCGCTGACGCCTGCGCTGGCGTCAGACGCGTTCGGCGAGCAGCTGGTCTTCCACCGTTTCGCGGCGGCGAATCAACCTGGCTTCGTCGCCACTGACCAGCACTTCAGCGGCGCGACCGCGCGTGTTGTAGTTGCTGGCCATGCTCATGCAATACGCACCTGCCGACAGCACGGCCAGCAGGTCGCCCGATTCCACCGCCAGCGCGCGATCGCGGCCGATCCAGTCACCGCTTTCGCACACCGGGCCGACCACGTCGTAGACCGTCGCATCGGAGAAGCGCTGCGTCACCGGCACGATCGCGTGGTAGGCCTGATACATCGCCGGGCGCGGCAGGTCGTTCATGGCGGCATCGATGATGCAGAAGTTCTTGTCTTCACCCGGCTTGGTGTAGATCACCTCGGTCACGCAGACGCCGGCATTGCCCACCATGGAGCGGCCCGGCTCGATGATGATCTTGCGGTCGCCAAAGCCGCGTGCGTCGATCCTGGCCAGCAGTTGCTTCCAGAGTTCATCGGCCGCGGGAGGCGTGTCGCCGTTGTAGTCGATACCCAGACCCCCGCCGAAATCGATGTGGTGCAAGGGAATGCCGGCTTCCTCGATGCTCTCCACCAGATCGAGGATGCGGTCCATTGCGTCAAGGTAGGGCGACGCTTCCGTGATTTGGGAACCGATGTGGCAATCGATACCCACCACTTCGAGGCCGGGCAGCGACGCCGCATGCCGATACGCCACCACCGCGCGGTCGTGCGCGATACCGAACTTGTTGCCCTTCAGGCCCGTCGAAATGTAGGGATGCGTCTTGGGATCGACGTTGGGGTTGATGCGAATGCTCACCTTGGCACGCTTGCCTTCGGCCACGGCCACCGCGTTCAACACGTCCAGTTCTTCTTCGCTTTCGACGTTGAAGCAGCCGATGCCGGCCAGCAAGGCCTGGCGCATTTCGGCTCGCGTCTTTCCCACGCCGGAGAAGATGACCTTGGCCGGAACGGCGCCTGCGGCGAGCACGCGCCCGAGTTCTCCTCCGGAGACGATGTCGAATCCGCATCCCGCCTCGGCGAACACGCGCAGGATGCCCAGCGACGAATTGGCCTTCATCGCGTAGCAGACCAGCGCGTCGCGCCCGGCGAAGCCACGCTGGTAGGCGGCAAGCGCGTCGAGCATCCATTGCT
The DNA here is from genome assembly GCF_030317105.1 of Variovorax brevis. Taxonomy (GTDB): domain Bacteria; phylum Pseudomonadota; class Gammaproteobacteria; order Burkholderiales; family Burkholderiaceae_C; genus Variovorax; species Variovorax brevis. The sequence continues at coordinate 93,938 of NZ_JASZYG010000006.1, read as the reverse complement.
TCGAATACACGAACAGCGGCGTGCCGTGTTCACGGGCGAGGGCGTCCAGCGAGACGCCTTCTACTTTCAGTGCGTTGTCCAGGCGGGCAATGTGCGGGTGGCCTGGCAGGCGGGAGGGGTGGGTCATGGAGTCGATCCGGCCGGCGCGTTGGCCGCAGGAGCCGCAGGTGCGCCGGCAGGCGCTTTCGTGGAATCAGTCTTGGAACCCGTGCCCGGGATGGAAGGGGTGAGCGTTTGCGGCAAAGTCGCGCGATTGGCCGCGGCGGGTTCCGTCGGCAGGCGCAGGGGGCCGCGCTGGCCACATCCGGCCAGTCCGACCCCGAGCACCGAAAGGCCAATGGCGCTCACTAGAATTTGACGAACTCTCAACATATCGAAATTGTAATGACCGACCCCGAGTACATGGACCGCGCTGAAGCGGCGCTGGCAGCCATCGAGCGTGCCTGCGACCGCATCAACGACGCGACCGATGCCGATATCGACAACCAGCGGGTGGGCGGCATGATCACGATCACCTTTCGCAACGGCAGCCAGTTGATCATCAACCTGCAAAAACCCTTGCAGGAAATCTGGCTCGCCGCACGTTCGGGCGGCTACCACTATCGCCATGACGGACAGGCTTGGCGAGACACCAAGACGCGCGATGAGTTCTTCGAGACGCTGTCGCGCGAGGCGACAGCGCAAGCGGGCCAAGCGCTTGAGTTCTTGCCGGCATAACGCAGCGCAGCGAAGAAGACGGGGTCAGGCCCCGTCCTGATGCCCGTCAGTTCCTGAACAGATCCAGAATCCGATTGCGTTCTTCAGGCGGCGGTTGTTGTTCATGGGCAGGTGCAGCACCACCGCCGCCCGAGGATTCATTCGAGGAACTGGAACCCGAGCCCGAACTTGAGGGCGCGGCGGCGGCTTCAACGCCCAAGCTTGCAACGCCCCTGCCCGGCGCGTAGTCGTCGAAGTACCACTCGCCGCCGACGTTCACGACACCTGAGGGCGCCGGATACTCGCTCACGGCCACACCCTTGATGGCGGTCTCCATGAAGTTGATCCAGATGGGCAGGCTCAGGCCGCCGCCGGTTTCCTTGTCCCCGAGGCTGCGCGGCGTGTCGTAGCCGATCCAGGAAATCGCGGTCATCGTCGGCTGGAAGCCGGCAAACCACGCATCGAGCGAATCGTTGGTCGTGCCCGTCTTGCCATAGAGGTCGGGGCGCTTGAGCATCCGCTGCGCATTGGCGGCCGTGCCGGAGCGGGCGACTTCCTGCAGCAGGTTGTCCATGACGAAAGCGTTGCGCGCGGAAATGGCGCGGATCGTTTCGTTGAGCAGGGGCGGCTGCTTGTCGACGAGCACCTTGTCGCGATGGTCGGTGATCTTCGTGACGAGGTACGGGTTCACGCGATAGCCGCCGTTGGCAAAGACCGAGTAGCCCACCGCCATTTGCATCGGCGTCACCGAACCGGCGCCCAGGGCCATCGGCAGGTAGGCGGCGTGCTTCTCGCGATCGAAGCCGAAGTTGGTGATCCAGTCTTGCGCGTAGTGCGTGCCGATGGATTGCAGGATGCGGATGGACACCATGTTCTTGGACTTGGCCAGAGCGCGCCGCATCGACATGGGGCCATCAAAGCCGCCGCCGTAGTTCTTGGGCTCCCAGGGTTGGCCGCCGGTGGTGCCTGCGTCAAAGAAGAGCGGGCCGTCGTTGATGACGGTCGACGGCGTGAAGCCCTTTTCGAGTGCGGCCGAATAGATGAAAGGCTTGAAGCTCGAGCCCGGCTGGCGCCACGCCTGCGTCACGTGGTTGAACTTGTTCTTGCCGAAATCAAAACCGCCGACCAGTGCCTTGACCGCACCGTCGCGCGGGTCCATGGCGACGAAGGCGCCTTCCACTTCCGGCAGCTGCGTGATCTCCCAGGTGTTCTTGGGCGTCTTGACGACCCGGATGACCGCGCCCCGGCGAATCTTGATGTTGGGCGGCGCCTTGTCCGAGAGCCCCGATTGCGCAGGGCGCAGGCCCTCGCCGGTGATCTGGATGGCGTCGCCGTTGGCGCGAACGGCGTCCACCTGCTTGGCGGTCGCCTTGAGGACGACCGCGGCCAGCACGTCGTCGTTGTCGGGGTGGTCGGACAGCGCATCGTCGACGGCGTCGTCCTGGTCGCGCGCATCGTTGGGCAGGTCGATGAACTTCTCGGGGCCGCGATAGATCTGCTTGCGCTCGTAGTCCATGATGCCCTTGCGCAGGGCGCGGTAGGCAGCGGTCTGGTCGGCGGCGACGATGGAGGTGTAGACCTTCAGGCCGCGTGTATAGGTGGTGTCGCCGTACTGCGCGTACATCAGTTGGCGAACGGTCTCTGCCACGTATTCGGCGTGCAGCTTGTTCGGGTCCTGGCCATCGCGCAAATGGAGTTGCTCCTTGCGCGCAACGTCTGCCTGCGCCTCCGTGATGAAGCCGGCCTCGACCATGCGGTCGATCACATACAACTGGCGGCCGCGCGCACGGCTGGGGTTGTTGACGGGGTTGTTGGCGCCCGGTGCCTTGGGCAATCCGGCCAGCATGGCCGCTTCGGCAATGGAGATGTCCTTGAGCGGCTTGCCGAAGTAGGACTCCGAGGCCGCCGCAAAACCATAGGCGCGGTTGCCAAGGTAGATCTGGTTCAGGTAGATCTCCAGGATCTGGTCCTTGGTGAGCACGTGCTCCAGCTTGAAGGTCAGCAGGATCTCGTAGATCTTGCGCGTGAAGGTTTTCTCGGAGCTGAGGTAGACGTTGCGCGCGACCTGCATGGAGATGGTCGATGCGCCTTGGCTCTTGACGCGGCTCAAATTGGCGACCCCCGCCCGCATGACGCCCTTGTAGTCCACGCCGCCGTGCGAATAGAAGCGCGAGTCCTCGGCTGCGAGGACGGCGTCCTTCATCACTTTGGGAATCGTGTCAATAGGGGTGAGATTTCTCCTCTCTTCACCAAACTCACCAATGAGCACCCCTTCGGAAGAAAATACCCGCAGCGGCAATTTGGGGCGGTACTCCGACATCTCGGAAATATCGGGCAAATTCGGATATGCGACGGCCAATGCCACGGCAATGACGAACAGCAGCGAGAGCACACCGGCAGCGGCAATGCCGAAGCTCCAAATCACGAGGCGCAGCAGCCATGTCAACCACGTCGGGCGCTTGGAAGGAGGTGGGGGGCTCTTGGGCGAGGGCCCGGTCGGGCGATTTGTGGCGGGCATGTAGGCAGACGAAGTCAATGCACATTATAAAAACGCACTCCGGTGCCGGGCGTCGTCAAAGCGTCTTAAGTCCCAAGTACTCCAATTTGTGATCTAAGTTGCACGGACCAACATTTACGTCAGCTTTTGACAACGAATGTGACCTAGACCACATCTTCCAGCTTGGATCGTCACAAACCTTGCTGCTAGCATGTGCCTCAGACGGAAATTTCATGCACATTTTTCGAATCGTTACAACTTAATCGGGATCGAACTTGGCTGCTTTTGGATCGTTGTTTCGCCGTCAGCCTGGGCCATTGCTCGGTCTCGACGTCAGTTCGTCCAGCGTCAAGCTGGTCGAGCTCGGGCGCGACGCGTCGGGCAAGTTGTTGCTCGAGCGCTGTGCGATCGAACCGCTGGAACGCGGCTGGATCACGGATGGCAACGTCGAGAAGTTCGACGAAGTGGCCGACGCGGTCCGGCGCGTGGTCCGCAAGAGCGGAACGCGCACAAAGAACGCCGCCTTGGCCTTGCCGCCATCGGCCGTCATCACCAAGAAAATCATCCTGCCCGGCGGCTTGAGCGAGCAGGAGCTTGAGATTCAGGTCGAGTCCGAGGCCAACCAATACATTCCCTTCTCGCTCGACGAAGTGAGTCTGGACTTCTGCGTGATGGGGCCGAGCGCCAACTCTTCCGGCGACGTCGAGGTGCTCATTGCCGCCTCGCGCAAGGAAAAGGTGCAAGACCGGCAAGGCCTGGCCGAGGCGGCCGGGCTCAAGGCGCTGATCCTGGATGTGGAGTCCTATGCCTCGCGGCTGGCTGCCTCGCGCCTGATCGAGCAGTTGCCGGGCGAAGGGCGGGATGCCGTGGTGGCGCTGTTCGAAGTGGGCGCCTCCACCACGAGCATGCAGGTGCTGCGCAACCAGGAAGTGCTGTACGACCGCGATCAAGCGTTTGGCGGCGCGCAGCTGACGCAGCTGATCGTTCGCCAGTACGGCTTCTCGGCCGAAGAGGCTGAAACCAAGAAGCGCAATGGCGACCTGCCCGACGACTATGGCGCCGGTGTGCTCAAGCCCTTCGTGGCGAGCATTGCGCAGGAAATCGCGCGTGCGCTTCAGTTCTTCTTTACCAGCACGCCCTACAACCGGGTGGACTATGTGTTGCTCGCGGGCGGATCGGCATCGCTTCCGGGCCTGACGAGCGCCGTCACGCGGCAGACCTCGTTTGCCTGTTCGCTGGTCAATCCGTTTGACGGCATGGAGTTCGCCGCCGGGATTCGCGAGAAGAAGGTGCGTCGCGAGGCGCCGTCCTATCTGACCTCGTGTGGGCTGGCCATGCGGAGGTTCCAGCAGTGATTTTGATCAACCTGCTTCCCCACCGCGAGGCGGCCCGAAAGCGCCGGCGGGAGAACTTCTATGCGTCGCTGGGCGCGGCGGCACTCATCGGCGGCCTGATCGCCGGTGCGGCCTACGTCTGGTACGAGGCCCAGATCTCGAACCAGCAGTCCAAGAACGTCTACCTGCAATCCGAGATCACCAAGCTCGAAGCCGAGATCAAGGAGATCTCGACGCTGCAAGCCGAGATCGCCGCCTTGCGCGCCCGCCAGCAGGCGGTCGAAGACCTGCAGGGCGACAGAAACCTCCCGGTGCACCTGCTCAACGAGCTCGTGCGCCAAATGCCTGATGGTGTCTATCTGGTGAACATGAAACAGGACAACCAGACCGTCACCTTGCAGGGCATGGCCCAGTCCAACGAACGCGTTTCCGAGTTGCTGCGCAACCTTGGCAACAACAGCCCGTGGCTGGTGAAGCCGGAACTGGTCGAGATCACCGCATCGACCGTTGCCCTCAGCGCCCGCGATCAGCGCCGGGTGGCCAACTTCACGATGCGCATCGGGCTGAAGCGTCCGACGGACGCGCAGAAGCCCGCGCCGGGTGCGCCCGCGGTCAAGGCACCAGCCTCGGCGGCGAAGGGGTAAGCGCATGGCAACCAAACGCTCCTCCGCTCCAAAAGTCGATATCGCTGCATCCTTGCGGCGCTTCGGGGACCAGTTCCGCGGGTTGAATCCAAACGACCCGTCCGTGTGGCCGCCGCTGCCGCGCTGGGCGCTCTACATCGTGGTCATGGCGGCCGTCGTCGTGGCGCTGTGGTTCCTGTGGCTCACCAATTCCAATGACGAACTGGAAGCCGCACGCGCCAAGGAAGTGACGCTGCGCGCCGACTACACGAAGAAGGTGGCGCAAGCGGCCAACCTCGACCTGCTCAAGAAACAGCGCGAGCAGGTTCAGCAATACGTCTTCCTCCTGGAAAAGCAATTGCCCAGCAAGGCGGAAATGGATGCCTTGCTGTCGGACATCAACCAGGCGGGCCTGGGCCGCAGCCTGCAGTTCGAGTTGTTCCGTCCCGGTCAGGTCACGGTCAAGGACTACTACGCCGAATTGCCGATTGCGGTGCGCGTGACGGGTCGGTATCACGACATGGGCGCCTTCGCTGCCGACATCGCCAACCTGTCGCGCATCGTGACGCTGAACAACTTGACGATCGTTCCGCAAAAGGATGGTTCGCTGACGATGGATGCAACGGCCAAGACCTTCCGCTACCTCGATCAGGATGAGCAGGCCGCCCAGAAACGCGCAACGGCGCAGAAGGGCAAGCCATGAGGGCGCTGCACACTGCCGCCTGGCTGGGGCTTGCCACGCTGACGCTCGCCGGCTGCTCGGGTTCGGATCGCGAAGAACTCCAGCAATGGATGACGGAGCAGCGCGCGCAGGTGCGCCCGAACGTGCCGCCGATTTCCGAGCCCAAGAAGTTCACGCCGCAGGCGTACACCGAGGGCGCGGCCTTTGATCCGTTCAACAGCCTGAAGCTGACGCAGGCGCTGCGCCGCGACTCCAATCAGCCCAGCATGTCCGGGCTGATCGCGCCGGAGTTGACGCGACGCAAGGAAGCGCTCGAGGCCTTTCCGCTGGACTCCATGGCAATGGTCGGAAGCCTGAGCCGCAGCGGACAACCTGTGGCGCTCATCAGCGTGGACAAGCTGCTTTATCAAGTCCGGGTGGGCAACTACCTTGGACTCAACTACGGGAAGATCACCCGTATTACTGAAACCGAACTCGGCTTGCGTGAAATCGTGCAGGACGCCGCCGGTGAGTGGATTGAACGCCCGGCGACGCTGGAGTTGCAAGAGAGGTCGAAGAAATGAACCAACAACAAAACGCGATGGGTAAATGGCTACGCGTGATGGGCGCGACAGTTTTTGCGCTGGGAACGGCCATTGCCGCCCATGCACAGAACGCCATCGAAGCAGTGACCAGCTCGATGCAGTCGGGCTCCGAAGTCATTCGCATTGACCTGACGCAACCATTGGCAGCATTGCCCACGGGCTTTGTGATCCAGACGCCGGCGCGCATTGCGCTGGATTTCCCCGGCGTGACCAACGCCATCGGGCGCTCCACCATCGATGTCAACCAGGGCAACCTGCGCTCGGTGAACGTGGTGCAGGCCGGTGACCGCACGCGCCTGGTGATGAACCTCAAGGAAGCCACGAACTACAAGGCGGAGCTCCAGGGCAAGTCGGTGCTGGTGTCGCTGGTTCCGGTGGCAGGCCCTGCACAGGCCGCGACGACGACGTCGGCCTTTGCCGAGAACCGCAACCGCGACTCGCAGCCGATTCGCGACATCGACTTCCGCCTCGGCACGGACCGCACGGGCCGCGTGATCGTCGACCTGTCCAACAACCAGGTGGGTGTGGACATTCGCCAGCAGGGCAAGAACCTGGTGGTCGAATTCACCAAATCGACACTGCCCGAAGGCCTGCGCCGCCGCCTGGACGTCGCCGACTTCGGCACGCCGGTGCAACTCATCACCACGCAACAGCAGGGTGACCGGGTGCGCATGACCATCGAGCCCAAGGGCGAATGGGAGCACAGCGCCTACCAGAGCGAGAACCAGTTCGTCGTCGAAGTGCGTCCCCGCAAGATCGATCCGACCAAGCTCACGCAAGGTGCCGGCTACAACGGCGAGAAGCTGTCGCTGAACTTCCAGAACATCGAGATCCGCTCGCTGCTGCAGGTCATCGCCGACTTCACGAACTTCAACATCGTGACCTCCGACTCGGTGACGGGCGCCCTCACGCTGCGGCTGAAGGACGTGCCCTGGGACCAGGCGCTGGACATCATCATGCAGGCCAAAAACCTGGGCATGCGCAAGAACGGCAGCGTGCTGTGGATCGCGCCCAAGGATGAAATCAACGCCAAGGAAAAGGTCGAGTTCGAGGCGATGAACGCCATCGAGAACCTCGAGCCGCTGCGCACCCAGTCGTTCCAGCTGAACTACACGAAGGCTGTCGCGATTGCGCAGGGCCTGACGGGTTCCGGCACGAGCGGCGGCGCGGCCAGCGGAACCGCTACCCGCATCCTGAGTGCGCGTGGCAGCGTGATTGCGGAATCGCGCACCAACCAGATTTTCGTGTCGGACATCCCCTCGCGGCTGGCGCAAGTGGCTGAACTGATCCAGAAGCTGGACGTGCCGGTTCGCCAGGTGCTGATCGAAGCCCGCATCGTCGAAGCGTCGGATACCTTTGGCAAGTCGCTGGGTGTGAAGCTGGGTGGCTCCATCCTCAACGGCACCAATTCCATCGGTTTGAACCCCACCGTCACCGCGGGTCCGCTGCCCGCAACGCCCACCTTCAATGGCGGTGCAGGCATCGGCGGCAACACGGGCACCTTCGGCTCGAACACCAACGGCAACTTCGTCAACCTGCCCGCGGTCAGCCCCAGTGGCACGGGCAACCTGCCGGGTACCTTCGCGCTGTCGCTGTTCAGCTCGAACCTCTCGCGACTTCTCAACCTTGAAATCTCCGCGCTCGAAGCCGACGGCAAGGGCAAGGTGGTGTCCAGCCCGCGTGTCGTGACGGCCGACCAGACCAAGGCGCTGATCGAGCAGGGCACGGAACTGCCCTACCAGGTGGCAACGTCCAGCGGCGCAACTTCCATCGCGTTCCGCAAGGCCAACCTCAAGCTCGAGGTGACGCCGCAGATCACGCCGGAAGGCAACATCATCCTCACGCTCGACGTGAACAAGGACACCGTGGGCCAGCAAACCCTGGCGGGCTTCGCGATCAACACGAAACACGTGCAAACCGAAGTGCTGGTCGAGAACGGCGGCACGGTCGTCATCGGTGGTATCTTCGAGCTCACCGAAACCAACGACGAATCTCGCATACCGGTACTGGGTGAAGTGCCTTACCTTGGCGCACTGTTCCGTACGCGCAATCGCGTTGCCAACAAGACCGAAATGCTCGTCTTTATCACCCCGAAGATGATTACCGACCGCAACGCCGCGCGCTGACGCGCGTGGCGTGCCGACCTGCGTGGCGGTAGCACTGGTTGGCCTCCCCGGATCCGGGAAATCTGCAGTCGGGCGACGTTTGTCGCAGCGACTGCAGTTGCCATTTGCAGACTCCGATACGGTCATCGAGCAGCGCATCGGCTGTTCCATCCGGGATTTTTTCGAGCGGGAAGGCGAGGCGCGCTTCCGGGACATCGAGCAGGACGTGCTGGCCGAGTTGGGGCGCTCGGCCTCGGGCATCGTGGCCACGGGCGGCGGATCCGTGCTGCGCGAGGCCAATCGCCAGCAGCTGCGCAACCACTTCCATGTGATCTACCTGCGCTCCTCGCCCGAAGATCTGTTTCGGCGCCTGCGCCACGACGTGAAGCGCCCCTTGCTGCAGGTTGAAGATCCGCTGGGCCGGCTGCGGGAACTTCACGCGGTGCGCGACCCGCTGTACCGCGAGACGGCGCACGACATCGTCGATACCGGCCGGCCGACCGTGGCCATGCTGGTCAACCTGATCGTGATGCAACTTGAACTCGCCGGCATTGCGGTGCCGCCGGCCGGCGAAGCGCCCGTTTAGTGTCTTTTGGCAAGGCGCCTGAACGGGGCCTGCGCTGCGCCTAAACTTGCGGCCATGCCATTGACCGCCCCTCACGAGCGCGTCGAGATCGATCTCGGCGACCGAAGCTATCCCATTCTGATCGGCAGCGAGCTGTTGCAGGACGCCAGCAAGCTCGCCGGTGTGTCCGACGCAGCGAGCGCCCTGATCGTGACGAACACCACCGTCGGGCCGCTGTACGTCGCGGCCTTGCGCAAGACCTTGGCGGAACGATTTCGCAAGGTGTTCGTCCTCGAGCTTCCGGATGGCGAAGTCCACAAGGATTGGGCAACCCTCAACCTGATCTTCGACGCCTTGCTGGCCAACGGCTGCGATCGCAAGACCGTTCTTTTTGCACTTGGCGGCGGCGTGGTGGGCGACATGACGGGCTTTGCGGCCGCCAGCTACATGCGCGGCGTTCCCTTTGTGCAGGTGCCGACCACGCTGCTCGCGCAGGTGGATTCCTCGGTGGGGGGAAAGACCGCCATCAACCACCCCCTGGGCAAGAACATGATCGGCGCGTTCTACCAGCCGCAGCTGGTGTTGTGCGATCTCTCGACGCTCAAGACCTTGCCGCCGCGTGAACTGAGCGCGGGGCTGGCCGAAGTCATCAAGTACGGGCCGATCCACGACCTGGACTTCCTCGAGTGGATCGAGGCCCATCTGGACGCCATGGTTGCACGCGACCCGTCGGCGCTCGCGTACGCGGTGCGCCGTAGTTGCGAGATCAAGGCGCTGGTCGTCGGGCAGGACGAACGCGAAGCGGGCTTGCGCGCCATTCTCAACTTCGGCCACACCTTCGGCCACGCGATCGAATCCGGCTTGGGTTATGGGGAATGGCTGCATGGCGAAGCGGTCGGTTGCGGCATGGTGATGGCGGCGCACTTGTCGCAGCGCCTGGGCGGCGTGGATGCGTCCTTCGTCGCCCGACTGACGCGCCTGATCGAGCGCGCCGGCCTGCCGGTCGTCGGCCCGGCGCTCACGGCGGAGCGCTACCTGGAACTCATGCGCATCGACAAGAAATCCGAGGCGGGCGAGATCCGCTTCGTCGTTCTCGATGCGCCCGGTTCGGCGGTGGTGCGAGGCGCGCCCGATGCACTCGTTCGCGAGGTGCTCGCGGAATGCTGCCAGGCCTGAAACGGCCTTGCGCTTCGGCTGCTGCGACATGAGCCTCGCTCCCTGCGCAGCCCATCCGTTCGCCTCCCGAGGAAGGCGCTTTGCGGAGCCACCCGCGCCGACGCGCGATGACTTCCAGCGCGATCGCGACCGCATCGTTCATTCCACGGCATTCAGGCGGCTGGTCTACAAGACGCAGGTTTTCCTGAACCACGAAGGCGACCTGTTCCGCACGCGGATGACGCATTCGCTCGAAGTCGCACAACTGGGCCGCTCCATCTCGCGGGCGCTGCGCCTGAACGAAGACCTGGTCGAAGCCATTGCCCTGGCGCACGACCTCGGCCACACGCCGTTCGGACACGCGGGGCAGGACGCGCTCAACGAATGCATGCGTGAGCACGGCGGCTTTGAACACAACTTGCAGAGCTTGCGCGTCGTCGATGAGCTCGAGCACCGCTATCCGCAATACGACGGCCTCAACCTCAGCTTTGAAACACGCGAGGGCATCCTCAAGCACTGCTCGCGTGCCAATGCCGAACGCATCGAGGCACTGGAGCCCAATGGCGTTGCGCGACGTTTCATCGACCGCACCCAGCCCAGCCTGGAAGCGCAGTTGTGCAATCTGGCGGACGAGATCGCCTACAACGCACACGACATCGACGATGGCGTTCGCTCTGGCCTGATCGACATCGGGCAACTGGCGGAGATCGAGCTGTTCGAGCGCTATCGGCAGGAAGCCACGGCGGAATACCCGGCGCTTGCCGGTCGGCGCCTGCTCTACGAAACCATTCGGCGAATGCTGAGCGCGCAGGTCTACGACGTGATCGACGCCACGCGTGCCGCGATCGAAGAGGCGGCGCCCGCGGACGCGGATGCCGTACGCCGCTCGCCGGCGCTGGTCCTGTTCAGCGACGCGATGCGCGCCCAATCCGTTGAACTCAAGCGCTTTCTGTATGCAAACCTGTACCGGCATTCGCGTGTCATGAGAACCACCACGCAGGCGCAGGACGTGGTGCGCGAGTTGTTCGACGCCTATATCGACCGGCCCTGCGAAATGCCGGAGTCCTTCGCGCAACGTCAGGATGGCCATCGCGCCGTCGCCGACTACATCGCGGGCATGACCGACCGCTTCGCGATGCGCGAGCACGAACGCTTGACGGGGCGGGCGTGGACCGCGTGAACACGCGGTCGCCCTCCAGCGTGCGCAGCACAGGCGTGGTGCCGGTTGCTGCACTGGCCGTCGTCGTGGCGGGCGTCAGCGCGGCGCTCCACATCGGCAAGTTGCCGCCGGCGCTGCCTGCGTTGAGGAGCGCCCTGGGCATCGGTTTGGTCGAAGCAGGCTTCCTCCTGTCGCTGGTTCAGTTCGCGGGCATGACGCTGGGGCTGCTGGCGGGGCTTGTGGCGGATGCCGTGGGACTGCGGCGCAGCATGCTGGCGGGCTTGGCCATCGTGACGGCGGCGAGCGCGCTCGGCGGCTTCGTGGGCGAGGGTGCCCATGCCGTCTCCCTTCTCCTGATGCTGCGCGCACTCGAAGGCGTGGGTTTCCTCATGGCCGTGATGCCGGGGCCGGGACTCATCCGCGCGTTGGAGTCCCCCAGAGCGGAAAAATCAGCCATGGGGATGTGGGGTGCGTACATGCCACTCGGTGTGGCGCTTGGGCTCCTCGTGGGCCCCGCGCTCATCGCTCGAAGCGGCTGGGAGGGATGGTGGTGGGCGCTGTCGGCCGTGTCGGGGGCGGCGGCGCTGTGGGTGGCGTCAGTGGTCCCGCCGGACGCACGACGCGGCGGTGCCCGGTCGCATGATGCCGCATGGTCGCAGCGCCTGCGCCAGACAGTCGGCGCGCGCGGACCGCAGATGCTCGCGCTGGCCTTCGCGGTGTACTCCTCGCAATGGATGGCCGTCATCGGCTTTCTTCCCTCGATCTACGCGGACGCGGGCATTGCCGCGACGTGGACCGCCGTGTTGACCTCTGCCGCGGCGGCCACGAACATCGTCGGCAATATCGCCGGAGGTCATCTGCTGCAGCGCGGCGTCGCGCCGGGACGCTTGCTGCGTTGGGGCTTTGCCGCGATGGCGTGTGGCAGCTTCGCCGCTTTCGCGCAGTGGGGGCTTGGCGCCGATGCGCTGGGCTTGCCGCCGGCTCTGCGCTACGCTGCGGTGTGCCTCTTTTCGCTGGGCGGAGGCATGGTTCCGGCCACGCTGTTCATGCTCGCCGTGCGGATTGCGCCGTCGACGGCCACGGTGTCGACCACGGTGGGCTTGATGCAGCAGGCGTCGTCGTTCGGCCAGTTCATCGCGCCGCCGGCCGTGGCGTGGCTTGCACATCAGGTCGGTGGTTGGCAATGGACGTGGGTCGGTACGGTGGCATGCTCGTTGATCGGCATGCTGGCCGCGTCGCAGTTGGCAGCTTTCGTTTCGAAGCGCGAGGGTGATTGAAAATGGACGCAACTACGTCACGTGCCGCCGAGATCGCCGACCACGTCAAAGCCGATACCCTGCGCTGGCTTGAAAAAGCCGTGATCGGGCTGAACCTTTGTCCCTTTGCAAAGGCTGTGCACGTCAAACACCAGATCCACTATGCCGTCTACCAGTCGGATGACGACGCCTCCTTGCTGGACGCGTTGCTGTTTGAAGCCGCCGAACTGGTGGCCCATGACGCGGCCGTTCGCGACACCACACTTTTGATTGCGCCCCATACCTTGTCCGACTTTCTCGATTTCAACGACTTCGTGGCGCGTGCCGAGCGGCGCCTGGGACGCGCAGGCTACGAGGGCGTGCTGCAACTCGCAAGCTTTCATCCTGCCTTCCAGTTTGCCGGCAGCGAGGCGGACGACATCGGCAATGCGACCAACCGATCGCCATACCCCACGCTTCATCTGCTGCGTGAAGACAGCGTGAGCCGCGCCGTGGACGCCTTTCCGGAGGCGGAAGCGATCTTCGAGCGCAACATCGAGACTCTAACGGCGCTCGGTGCGGCCGGCTGGGCGGCACTCGACGTCGGCCCGCACGGAGCGGTGCAATGAGCCAGGCGACGCTGAAAACGTCCCGGGCCGACAAGGCCCAGGCCGAAGTGTTGCAGGAACTGCGGCCGGGGCAGTCGATCGGGCTGCTCAAGGAACTGCACATCCTCACGCGGGAAGGGCGACTCAACCAGGATTCCCGGCGCAAGCTCAAGCAGGTCTATCACCTGTTCCAGTTCATCGAAAAGCTTCTGCTGGAGTTGCCGGAACAGGGCGCCAACGCCACCCTCGCGGACCATGGCGCGGGCAAGTCGTACCTGGGTTTCATCATCTACGACCTCTTCTTCCGTGCGCGCGGGGGAGGGCATGTCTTCGGCATCGAAACGCGCGCCGAACTGGTCGAGCGATCGCGGGAGCTGGCCGGCAAGCTGGGCTTCGACCGCATGTCCTTTCTCAACCTGAGCGTGGCGCAGGCGACGGATTCTTCTGAGTTGCCTGCGCAGATTGACGTTGTCACGGCGCTGCACGCATGCGACACCGCCACCGATGATGCCATCGCATTCGGGCTTGCCAAGCGTGCGCGTTTCATGGTGCTCGTGCCCTGCTGCCAAGCGGAAATCGCCGCCTGCCTGCGCGAATCGAAGGCGCTGGCGTTGTCGCGCACGCCGCTGGCGGAACTCTGGCGCCACCCGCTCCACACGCGCGAAATCGGAAGCCAGATCACGAACGTGCTGCGTTGCCTGTACCTGGAAGCGAACGGCTACCAGGTCACCGTCACGGAGCTCGTGGGGTGGGAGCACAGCATGAAGAACGAACTCATCATCGCGCGCCACACGGGTCACAAGAAGGCGAGCGCGGCCACACGGCTGACCGGATTGCTCGAGCAGTTTGGCCTTCAATCCCTCTCTGAGTCCCGCTTTCGCATCGCCTGACATGGCCCGACTTCCCCGCTTGGCCTTGGCGGATCAGCCGCACCACGTGATCCAGCGCGGCAACAACCGCCAGTTCATCGTCGTGGACCGCGCCGACCGGGAAATTCTGCTGGGCCTGATCGGCGAACACGCGGCGCGGCTGGGCGTGGCGGTGCATGCCTACGTGCTCATGGACAACCACTTTCATCTGCTGGCGACGCCGTCCACCAGCGACGGTCTGCCGCAATGGATGCAAGCCGTCGGGCGTCGCTATGTGCGCTATTTCAACGACCGGCACGGCCGCAGCGGAACGCTCTGGGAAGGGCGCTACCGGTCCACGCTGATCCAGACCGATCGCTATTTCCTGGCCTGCATGGCCTACATCGACCTCAATCCGGTGCGTGCAGGCATGGTCGCCGAGGCGCGCGACTACCCGTGGTCCAGCTATGGCCACTATGCAGGCTTGCGTTCGGACAAGATGATCACGCCACACCCGCTTTATTGGACCTTGGGCAACACGCCCTTTGCGCGGGAGGCCGCCTACGCCGAGTTGGTGCGTGCCGGAGTTTCGCAAGCCGATACGAACCTTTTGACCGAATCCACCTTGCGTGGATGGGCCGCCGGCGACAGTGAATTTGTCGATTTGCTACAAAAAACTACAAACCGCCGGCTAGTGAAGAACCGCCCGGGACGTCGTCCGAGCGTCGAAAAGAGCTGAGAAAAGCGCCAGTGAGCGAGCTATGACGCGGCCTCAGCGCTATTGATTTTGATGTGTCCCCATTTAATGTCCGACTTTAACAGTTGGAATTTAATTGGAATCTGACCCTAAATAAAGCATTTGGCATTGTTTGTGCAACGCAATATCCTTCGCTTCCCGCGAGAAAAACCTTAAGGAGTGCGCCATGACGACGGCTGCCGAGATTCAATACCTTCAAGAACACGGTCTCTATTCCGGAGCCGATGAGCACGATGCCTGTGGCGTCGGTTTCGTTGCACACATCAAGGGCGAGAAAAGCCACGCGATCGTGCAGCAGGGTCTCAAGATTCTTGAAAACCTCGACCATCGCGGCGCCGTCGGCGCCGACAAGTTGATGGGCGACGGCGCGGGCATCCTGATCCAGTTGCCGGACGCGCTCTACCGTGACGAGATGGCCCAGCAGGGCGTGACACTGCCGCCGTTGGGCGAATACGGCGTCGGCATGATCTTCCTGCCCAAGGAACACGCATCGCGGCTGGCCTGCGAGCAGGAAATGGAACGCGCCATCAAGGCCGAAGGCCAGGTGCTGCTCGGCTGGCGCGACGTGCCGGTCAACCGCGAAATGCCCATGTCGCCGGCCGTGCGCAAGAAGGAACCGATCCTGCGCCAGGTCTTCATCGGCCGCGGCGACGACGTGATCGTGCAGGACGCGCTGGAGCGCAAGCTCTACGTCATCCGCAAGACCGCCAGCGCAAACATCCAGCGCCTCAAGCTCAAGCACAGCAAGGAATACTACGTTCCGAGCATGTCCAGCCGCACGGTGGTCTACAAGGGCCTGCTGCTGGCCGACCAGGTCGGCACCTACTACCTCGACCTGCAGGACAAGCGCTGCATCTCGGCGCTGGGCCTGGTGCACCAGCGGTTCTCGACCAACACCTTCCCGGAATGGCCGCTGGCCCACCCCTACCGCTATGTCGCCCACAACGGCGAAATCAACACGGTCAAGGGCAACTACAACTGGATGAAGGCGCGCGAAGGCGTGATGTCGTCTCCGGTGCTGGGCGACGACCTGTCCAAGCTGTACCCGATCAGCTTCGCCGGCCAGTCCGACACCGCCACCTTCGACAACTGCCTCGAACTGCTGACGATGGCCGGCTACCCGATCAGCCAGGCCGTGATGATGATGATCCCTGAGCCGTGGGAGCAACACGCCACCATGGACCCGCGTCGCCGCGCGTTCTACGAATACCACGCTGCCATGCTGGAGCCGTGGGACGGCCCGGCTTCGATCGTGTTCACCGACGGCCGCCAGATCGGCGCCACGCTGGACCGCAACGGCCTGCGCCCCTCGCGCTACTGCGTCACCGACGACGACCTGGTCATCATGGCGTCGGAGTCGGGTGTGCTGCCCGTGCCCGAGCAGAAGATCATTCGCAAGTGGCGCCTGCAGCCCGGCAAGATGTTCCTGATCGACCTGGAACAGGGCCGCATGATCGACGACGAGGAAGTCAAGTCCACCCTCGCCAACAGCAAGCCCTACAAGCAGTGGATCGAGAACCTGCGCATCAAGCTGGACAACGTCAACGCCGAGGCGGTGGTCGTGCCGCACAGCGCCGTCGGCCTGCTCGACCGCCAGCAGGCTTTCGGCTACACGCAGGAAGACATCAAGTTCCTGATGAGCCCCATGGCGCAAGCCGGCGAGGAAGGCATCGGCTCCATGGGCAACGACAGCCCGCTGGCCGTGCTCTCCAGCAAGAACAAGCTGCTCTACAACTACTTCAAGCAGCTGTTCGCGCAGGTGACGAACCCGCCCATCGACCCGATCCGCGAAGCGATCGTGATGTCGCTGGTGTCCTTCGTCGGCCCGAAGCCGAACCTGCTGGACATCAACCAGGTCAACCCGCCGATGCGGCTCGAGTTGAGCCAGCCGATCCTCGACTTCGCCGACATGGCGAAGATCCGCGACATCGGCAAGTACACGCAAGGCAAGTTCAAGAGCTACATGCTCGACATCACCTATCCGCTCGCCTGGGGCGAAGAGGGTGTCGAAGCCAAGCTGGCCTCGCTGTGCGCCGAAGCGGTGGACGCCATCAAGGGCGGCCACAACATCCTGGTCGTGAGCGACCGCGGCGTGAGCTCGACCCAGGTGGCCATTCCGGCGGCGCTGGCGCTGTCGGCCGTTCACCAGTTCCTCGTTCGTGAAGGCCTGCGCACCACGGCGGGGCTGGTCGTGGAAACCGGATCGGCGCGCGAAGTGCACCATTTCGGCGTGTTGGCCGGCTACGGCGCGGAAGCCGTGCACCCGTACCTGGCGATGGAAACCCTCGCCGCCATGCACGAAGACCTGCCCGGCGACATGAGCGCCGACAAGGCGATCTACAACTACGTCAAGGCGATCGGCAAGGGCCTGTCGAAGATCATGTCCAAGATGGGCGTGAGCACCTACATGAGCTATTGCGGCGCGCAGCTGTTCGAAGCCATCGGCCTGAACAGCGAAACGGTGGAGAAGTACTTCACCGGCACCGCAAGCCGCGTCGAAGGCATCGGCGTTTTCGAGATCGCGCAGGAAGCCATCCGCATGCACAAGGCGGCTTTCGGCGACGACCCGGTGCTGGCCAACATGCTGGACGCCGGCGGTGAATACGCCTGGCGCGCCCGCGGCGAAGAGCACATGTGGACGCCCGACGCCATCGCGAAGCTGCAGCACGCCACGCGTGCCAACAACTTCAACACCTTCAAGGAATACGCGCAGCTCATCAACGACCAGAGCCGTCGTCACCTGACGCTGCGTGGCCTGTTCGAGTTCAAGTTCGATCCGGCCAAGGCGATTCCCGTGAGCGAAGTCGAACCCGCGGCCGAAATCGTCAAGCGTTTCGCGACCGGCGCGATGTCGCTTGGCTCCATCAGCACGGAAGCACACTCCACGCTGGCCATTGCCATGAACCGCATCGGCGGCAAGAGCAACACCGGTGAAGGCGGCGAGGATCCGGCGCGTTACCGCAACGAGCTCAAGGGCATCCCCGTCAAGGTGGGCGACACGCTCAAGAGCGTGATCGGCGAAGCCAACGTCGAGGTCGACCTGCCGCTGCAAGACGGCGACTCGCTGCGTTCGCGCATCAAGCAGGTGGCGTCGGGGCGCTTTGGCGTCACGGCGGAATACCTGCAATCGGCCGATCAGATCCAGATCAAGATGGCGCAGGGCGCCAAGCCCGGCGAAGGCGGCCAACTGCCGGGCGGCAAGGTGTCGAACTACATCGGCGCGCTGCGCTACTCGGTGCCCGGCGTGGGCCTCATCTCCCCGCCGCCGCACCACGACATCTACTCGATCGAAGACCTCGCACAGCTCATCCATGACCTGAAGAACGTCGCGCCGCACGCCAGCATCAGCACGAAGCTGGTGAGCGAAGTGGGCGTGGGCACGATCGCGGCAGGCGTTGCCAAGTGCAAGAGCGACCACGTCGTGATCGCCGGTCACGACGGCGGCACGGGCGCATCGCCCTGGTCGTCGATCAAGCACGCGGGCAGCCCGTGGGAAATCGGCCTGGCCGAAACGCAGCAGACGCTGGTGCTCAACCGCCTGCGCGGCCGCATTCGCGTGCAGGCCGACGGCCAGATGAAGACCGGCCGCGACGTCGCCATCGGCGCGCTGCTGGGCGCGGACGAATTCGGCTTTGCCACGGCGCCGCTGATCGTCGAAGGCTGCATCATGATGCGCAAGTGCCACCTCAACACCTGCCCGGTGGGCGTGGCCACGCAAGACCCGGTGCTGCGCAAGAAGTTCACGGGACGTCCCGAGCACGTGGTGAACTACTTCTTCTTCGTCGCCGAGGAAGTCCGCCAGATCATGGCCCAGCTGGGCGTGCGCAAGTTCGACGACCTGATCGGTCGCGCCGACCTGCTCGACACCCGCCAGGGCATCGAGCACTGGAAGGCGCGCGGCCTGGACTTCAGCCGCCTGTTCGCGCAACCGAATGTGCCAGCCGACGTTCCGCGTCACCACGTCGAAAACCAGGACCATGGCTTGCAAAAGAGCCTGGACGTCAAGCTCATCGAGCGCTCGCGTCCCGCGATCGACAAGGGCGAGAAGGTCCAGTTCATGGAAGTGGCCCGCAACGTCAACCGCTCCGTGGGCGCGATGCTCTCCGGCGCGCTGACCAAGGTGCATCCGCAGGGCCTGCCCGACGATTCGATCCGCATCCAGCTGGAAGGCACGGGCGGCCAGTCCTTCGGCGCCTTCCTGGCACGCGGCATCACGCTGTACCTGATCGGCGATGCCAACGACTACACCGGCAAGGGCCTGTCGGGCGGCCGCGTCGTGGTGCGCCCGAGCCTGGACTTCCGCGGCGAAGCCACGAAGAACACCATCGTCGGCAACACCGCGCTGTATGGCGCGACCACCGGCGAGGCCTTCCTGAGCGGCGTGGCCGGCGAGCGTTTCGCGGTGCGCCTCTCGGGCGCCACGGCCGTCGTCGAAGGCACCGGCGACCACGGTTGTGAATACATGACCGGCGGCACGGTGGCGGTGCTCGGCAAGACCGGCCGCAACTTCGCGGCCGGCATGAGCGGCGGCGTGGCCTTCGTCTACGACGAAGACGGCGAGTTCTCTTCGCGCTGCAACCTGTCGATGGTTTCGCTGGACAAGGTGCTGACCTCGGCCGAGCAGACCGCGAGCATCAACCGCGCCATCTGGCACGGGGGCCAGACGGACGAAGCGCAACTGCGCAAGCTCCTGGAAGACCACCACCGCTGGACGGGCAGCAAGCGCGCCCGCGAGATCCTGGACAACTGGGCAACGGCGCGCACGCGTTTCGTCAAGGTGTTCCCGAACGAGTACAAGCGCGCACTCGCCGAAATCCACGACCGCAAGGTGGAAGTGACCAGCAGCGGCAACAACGCGCACGTCGGCCTCGAGCCGCACGCCATGCGCACGCCGGCAGCCGTCTGATCGGCGGCACATAAAAAAGAACAGAGGACAGCACGATGGGAAAAATCACCGGCTTCATGGAACACGAGCGCATCGAAGAGGGCTACAAGCCCGTCGAGGAGCGTCTCAAGCATTACAAGGAATTTGTTGTCAGCCTCGACGCCACGCAGGCCAAGATCCAGGGCGCGCGTTGCATGGACTGCGGCACGCCGTTCTGCAACAGCGGCTGCCCGGTCAACAACATCATTCCGGACTTCAACGACCTCGTTTACCGCAACGACTGGCAGAGCGCTTTTGCGGTGCTCGACTCGACCAACAACTTCCCGGAATTCACCGGCCGCATCTGCCCGGCGCCCTGCGAGGCTGCCTGCGTGCTCAATGTGAACGACGACCCGGTCGGCATCAAGTCGATCGAGCACGCCATCATCAACCGCGCTTGGCAAGAGGGCTGGGTGGGCGCGCGTCCAGCTCGCCACAAGACGGGCAAGAAGGTCGCCGTGGTGGGTTCGGGCCCGGCCGGCATGGCCGCGGCGCAGCAACTCGCGCGTGTCGGCCATGACGTGACGCTGTTCGAAAAGAACGACCGCATCGGCGGCCTGCTGCGCTACGGCATTCCCGACTTCAAGATGGAGAAGTCGCACATCGACCGCCGCGTCGAGCAGATGAAGGCCGAAGGCGTCGTCTTTCGCACCGGCGTGGTCGTCGGCGCCGCCAAGGATGCGCTGGGCAAGGGCTCCAAGGTCACGAACTGGGCCAAGGAAGTCGTCACGCCCGAGCAACTCGACAAGGATTTCGACGCCGTCGTGCTGACGGGCGGCGCCGAGCAATCGCGCGATTTGCCGGTGCCGGGCCGCGACCTCGACGGCATCCATTTCGCGATGGAGTTCCTGCCGCTGCAGAACAAGATCAATGCCGGCGACAAGGTCAAGGGCCAGATCCGCGCCGACGGCAAGCACGTCATCGTCATCGGTGGCGGCGACACGGGTTCCGACTGCGTCGGCACGAGCAACCGCCACGGCGCCGCCAGCGTCACCCAGTTCGAGGTGATGCCGCAGCCCCCGGAAGAAGAAAACCGTCCGCTGACTTGGCCCTACTGGCCGATCAAGCTGCGCACCAGCTCCAGCCATGAAGAGGGCTGCGAGCGCGAATTCGCCATCTCCACCAAAGAGTTCATCGGCGAAAAGGGCAAGATCACCGGCCTCAAGACGGTTCGCGTCGAGTGGAAGGACGGCAAGATGGTCGAAGTGGCGGGCTCCGAGCAAACGCTCAAGGCCGACCTCGTGCTGCTGGCGATGGGCTTCGTGAGCCCGGTCGCTTCCATCCTCGATGCCTTCGGCGTCGAGAAGGATGCGCGCGGCAATGCCAAAGCCTCGGTCGAATTCGTGGGCGGCTACGCAACGAACGTTCGCAAGGTTTTCGCGGCTGGCGACATGCGCCGCGGTCAATCGCTGGTCGTCTGGGCGATCCGTGAAGGCCGTCAGGCAGCACGCGCAGTCGATGAGTTCCTGATGGGTTTCAGCGACCTACCTCGCTGAAACCGCGTGATGCCGGCATCAACTGGCATCATTTATCATCAAGAATCCGCAAGCCGGGAGCCCTTTGAGGCGGCCCGGCTCTTTTTTTGCTCGATTGACGCCTTGGCCTCCTCATCACTCGTCGAATTTCGCAACGTCCGGTTCGGATATGACGCGCGCGCCATCCTGGACGGGGTGTCCTTCGCCGTGCCCAAGGGGCGCGTGACGGCCATCATGGGTGCGTCGGGTGGCGGCAAGACGACGGCGCTGCGCCTCATCGGCGGGCAGATCCGCCCGCAGCAGGGCGAAGTCCTGTTCGACGGCCAGAACATCCCCAGCCTTGACCAGACCGCGCTCTACAAGGCGCGGCGCCGCATGGGCATGCTGTTCCAGTTCGGCGCCCTGTTCACCGACATGAGCGTGTTCGACAACGTGGCATTTCCGCTGCGCGAGCACACGCCCTTGCCGGAATCGCTGGTGCGCGACATCGTCCTCATGAAGCTGGATGCGGTCGGCCTGCGCGGTGCGCGCGACCTGATGCCCAGCGAAGTCTCCGGCGGCATGGCGCGTCGCGTGGCGCTGGCCCGCGCCATTGCGCTGGACCCCGACCTGGTGATGTACGACGAACCCTTCGCCGGGCTGGACCCGATCTCGCTGGGAACGGCCGCCAAGCTGATCCGTCGCCTGAACGACACGCTCGGGCTCACCAGCATCGTGGTGTCGCACGATCTGGAAGAGACCTTCGGCATTGCCGACCACGTCGTGGTGCTGGCCAATGGCACCGTCGCGGCGCAGGGCACGCCCAGCGAAGTGCGGCAAAGCAGCGATCCGCTGGTGCACCAGTTCGTCAACGCGCTGCCGGACGGGCCGGTGCGCTTTCACTATCCCGCCGTGAGCGTCGAGGATGATTTCGGCAATTCGAGCGGGGGCAGGGCATGAGCGCAGCGCCGGGCCGCCCCAAGCAAGCTCGCGCCCCCTCGGGGGGCAGCGACGGACACGAAGTGCCGAGCGTGGGGGTTGGCAAATGAGTTTCTGGAATCCCGCGGACGTCGGTTTTGCCGTGCGCTCGAAGCTGGCGGACATCGGCCACGCCGCGCGCTTTTTCGTGCGCCTCCTGTTTCGCGGCGCCAGCGCACTGCGTCGCTTTGGGCTGGTGCGCGACCAGATCCATTTCCTGGGCAACTACTCGCTGGCCATCATTGCGGTGTCGGGCCTGTTCGTCGGCTTTGTGCTCGGACTGCAGGGCTACTACACCTTGCAGCGCTATGGCTCCGCCGATGCACTGGGGCTGCTCGTGGCCCTGGCGCTGGTCCGCGAACTGGGTCCCGTGGTCGCCGCGCTGCTGTTTGCCGGACGGGCCGGAACCTCGCTGACTGCCGAAATCGGCCTGATGAAGGCCGGCGAGCAACTCAGCGCCATGGAAATGATGGCGGTCGATCCGGTGGAGCGCATCCTCGCGCCGCGATTCTGGGGCGGCGTCATCACCATGCCCCTGCTGGCAGCGGTTTTCAGCGCGGTCGGCGTGATGGGCGGCTACGTGGTGGGCGTCATCATGCTGGGCGTCGATCCGGGCGCATTCTGGGGTCAGATGCAGGGCGGTGTCGATGTGTGGCGCGACGTGGGCAACGGCGTCATCAAGAGCGTGGTGTTCGGCCTGACCGTCACCTTCGTCGCCTTGCTGCAGGGCTACGAGGCCAATCCCACCCCCGAAGGCGTTTCGCGGGCGACCACGCGCACGGTGGTGATGTCGTCGTTGTCGGTGCTCGGGCTCGACTTCCTGCTGACCGCCATGATGTTCAACATATGAAAGCGCGACCCCACACGCGCAGATTCCCGAACGGAATTGAGCCCGTTCAAGAGAGCTTAGGAGTTTTCCATGCAACGTTCCCGCAGTGACATCTGGGTCGGGCTGTTTGTGCTGATCGGCGCGGCGGCGCTGTTGTTCCTGGCGCTGCAGTCGGCCAACCTTCTGAGCCTGAACTTCCAGAAGACCTATCTGGTCAACGCGCGTTTTGACAACATCGGTGGCCTCAAGCCGCAAACGGCGGTGAAGAGCGCCGGCGTGGTCGTGGGCCGGGTCGAGTCGATCGCCTTCGACGACAAGAACTACCAGGCTGGCGTGACGCTTGCATTGCAAAGCCGTTACAGTTTCCCCAAGGACAGTTCGCTCAAGATTCTGACCAGCGGCCTGCTGGGCGAGCAGTACATCGGCATCGAGGCGGGTGCCGATGCCAACAACCTGCAACCCGGCGACACGATCACGTCGACGCAATCGGCGGTGGTGCTGGAAAATCTGATCAGCCAATTCCTCTACAGCAAGGCTACCGAGGGCAGTTCGTCTCCCGAGTCATCCAACAACAAGAAATGAAGCTTTCTGCCAATCTGCCAGCCGTGCGACCTGCGGCGAATCGTGTGCTGCGCGCGGGCGCACTGCTGGCTGCCCTTTCGCTGGCGGCTTGCGCCACCGGTCCCAACGCCAATCCGGCCGATCCGCTGGAGCCCTTCAACCGCGGCGTGACCCGCGTCAACGACGTGATCGACGATGCGGTGATGCGTCCCGTGGCCATCGCCTACGAAAAGGTCGTGCCGCTGACGGTGCGTACCGGCGTGGGCAACTTTTTCAACAATCTGGTCGACGTCTGGAGTTTTGCCAACAGCGTGATGCAGTTGCGTGCGCAGCAAAGCGCGCAAACCTTCATGCGCGTCAACGTCAACACCTTCTTTGGACTGGGCGGCATCCTGGATGTTGCCAGCGAAATAGGCATCGAGCGGCACCGCGAAGATTTCGGTCAGACGCTCGGGCGCTGGGGCGTGCCCAGCGGTCCCTACCTGGTGTTGCCGCTGCTGGGGCCTTCCACCGTGCGGGACGCGGCCGCATTGCCCGTGGACTATCAGGGCGGCCTGATCTCCAATGTGGACAACATTCCGGTGCGAAACTCGCTCTACGGCATGCGACTGATCGATGCCCGCACCGACCTGCTGAAGGTCGATCGCATGCTCAGCCAGATGGCGCTCGACAAGTATTCGTTCACGCGTGACATCTTCCTGCAACGGCGCCTGAATGACGTCTACGACGGCAATCCGCCGGATCAAAGCAAATAAGCCGGGCTTTACTGAAGCTTTGCATCTGGTTGCATGCGGTAAACCCGCGCGGGAACCTTGCGCGCAACAATGGCCCCAATCGCAGGCTCGATATCCACTCAAAAATCATCAAGGGAAAGTTTTTCAATGAATAAAGCAGTTCAACGCCGCAGTTGGGGCAAGTTCATGCTGGCAAGCGTCATGCTGTTCAGCGCCGCAGTGGCGTTCGTTCAGCCGGCGCGCGCGGCGGACGAGGCGCCGGATGCCCTGGTCAAGCGCCTGACGGTCGATGTGCTTGAAAAGCTCAAGACCGACAAGTCCATCAAGGCCGGTGACGTGAACAAGATCATGGTCCTGGTCGACACCATGATCATGCCCAACGTCGACTTCCAGCGCATGACCGCGTCCACGGTCGGCCCGAAGTGGCGCGAAGCCACGCCCGAGCAGCAAAAGCGCCTGCAGGAAGAATTCAAGACGCTCCTGGTGCGCACCTATGCGGGCGCGCTCGATCAGGTGACGGACCAGGAGGTCACCGTGCGTCCCTTCCGCGGTTCGCCCGATGACAAGGAAGTGCTGGTTCGCACCGAGGTGCGTGGCAGCGGCGAGCCGGTGCAGCTCGACTACCGCCTGGTCAAGACGCCCGGCGAAGCGGGCGGCTGGAAGATCTACAACCTCAATGTGCTGGGCATCTGGCTGGTGGATACCTACCGCACGCAGTTCGCGCAGGAAATCAACACCAAGGGCATCGACGGTCTGATCGCCACGCTGGCCGCGCGCAACAAGTCCAGCGCGTCCAAGAGCTGATCACCGGGCAGGGCGAGTTCATCACCATCATGCTGGTTCTTCCCGCCAAGCTCATGCACGAAGACGCGCCCGCCTGCATGCGCATGCTGCAACAGGGCATGGCCGGGCAAAACGGCAGCGCGACGGTGGTCGATGCCAGCGCCCTGACGCATTTCGACTCATCGGCGCTCGCGGTGCTGCTCGATTGCCGCCGCGAAGCCAACGCCTCGGGCCGCGGATTTGCGGTGAAGGCTCTGCCTGCGCGCCTGCGCGAATTGGCGACGCTGTACGGCGTCGCGGCGCTGCTGCCAGCCGCGCCTTGATCGCGGGCGGCGGCCCGTAACAGCCGTTAAAGGGCGCGGAAATCTCCGGGCCCGTAAAATCCCGGGCTCCCATGCCCGCGATCTCGTTCCAGTCTGTCTCCAAGACCTATCCCCCTTCACGCCAACAGCGAGCCCAAGGCAAGCAAGGTTTGCGTGCCCTCGACGAGATCAGCTTCGACATCGAAGACGGTGAATTTTTCGGGCTTCTCGGCCCGAATGGCGCCGGCAAGACCACGCTGATCAGCATCCTGGCCGGCTTGTCGCGCCCCACGGCCGGTGCCGTCTGCGTGCACGGCTTCGACGTGCAAAACCACTTTGCCGAGGCACGGCGCCAGTTGGGCGTGGTGCCGCAGGAACTGGTGTTCGACCCCTTCTTCAATGTGCGCGAGGCGCTGCGCATCCAGTCGGGGTACTTCGGCATCAAGAACAATGACGCGTGGATCGACGAGCTGCTGCACAGCCTCGGCTTGACCGACAAGGCCAACGCCAACATGCGCCAGCTCTCCGGCGGCATGAAGCGGCGCGTGCTGGTGGCACAGGCGCTGGTGCACAAGCCCCCGGTGATCGTGCTGGACGAACCAACGGCAGGCGTCGACGTGGAACTTCGGCAGACCTTGTGGCAGTTCGTCGCCAAGCTCAACAAGCAAGGCAGCACGGTGCTCCTGACGACGCATTACCTCGAAGAGGCCGAGGCGCTGTGCAACCGCATCGCCATGCTCAAGCAGGGCCGCGTGATTGCGCTGGACAGCACGAGCGCTCTTCTGAGTTCCGCCGCAAGCAACGTGCTGCGCTTCAAGACGGACGGGACCTTGCCCTGGGCCATTGCGCAGCACGCGCGAATTACCGGGCGCATCGTCCAGTTGCCCGCCAAGAACGCCCATGAAGTCGAGCAACTGCTGGCCGCCGTCCGCGAGGCGGGCCTGGCCGTGGAGGACGTCGAAATGCGCAAGGCTGACCTGGAAGACGTCTTCATCGACCTGATGGCTGGTGAGCAAACCCCGCTGGAGGTGGCGCGATGAGCGCAGTGCCGGGCCGCCCCAATCAAGCGAACGCCCCCTCGGGGGGCAGCGAGGACACGCCAGTGCCGAGCGTGGGGGCAACAGCTTCAGTGCCGGGCCGCCCCAAGCAAGCGAACTCCCCCTCGGGGGGCAGCGAGGACACGAAGTGCCGAGCGAGGGGGCAGTCATGATGATCACTGCCACCGGCTGGCGCGCGCTGCTCTACAAGGAAGTGCTGCGTTTCTGGAAGGTCGGCTTCCAGACCGTGGGCGCGCCGGTGCTCACCGCCGTGCTCTACCTGATGGTGTTCGGCCATGTGCTGGAAGACCACGTGAAGGTCTACGGCACGGTGAGCTACACCGCTTTCCTGGTTCCGGGCCTGGTGATGATGAGCGTGCTGCAGAACGCCTTTGCCAACAGCTCGTCCTCGCTGATCCAGAGCAAAATCATGGGCAACCTCGTGTTCGTGCTGCTCACGCCGCTGTCGCATTGGGGCTGGTTTTTTGCCTACGTGGGCTCGTCCATCGTGCGCGGGCTGGCGGTGGGCGTTGGCGTGTTCGTCGTCACGATGTTCTTCGCCATGCCCGATTTCGTGGCGCCGCTCTGGATCGTGGTGTTCGCCTTCCTGGGCGCCGCCATGCTGGGAACGCTGGGCCTCATCGCCGGCCTGTGGGCGGAAAAGTTCGACCAGATGGCGGTGTTCCAGAACTTCCTGATCATGCCGATGACCTTCCTGTCCGGCGTGTTCTATTCGATTTCCTCGCTGCCATCTTTCTGGCAGCACGTGAGCCATCTGAATCCTTTTTTCTACATGATCGACGGATTCCGGTATGGCTTTTTCGGCGTGAGCGATGCGTCGCCGTGGCTGAGCCTGGGCATCGTCGGGACCGCCTGGCTCGTCATCAGCGCCATTGCCGTGCACTTGCTGCGCATCGGCTACAAGATTCGAGGATAAGAAATGACCGCCGAAGAACTGAAATCCATCATCGAAAACGGCCTGGTGTGCGAACACATCACGTTGGAGGGTGATGGGCGGCATTGGTTTGCCACAATTGTTTCCGGAGAGTTTGCAGGAAAGCGCTCGATCCAGCGCCATCAACTGGTTTACAAGACCTTGGGTGAGAAAATCAAAACCGACGAGGTTCACGCCCTCTCGATGAAAACTTTCACGCCGGCCGAGTGGGCATCCCAACCGCGCTAGCTCCTTCTTATCTGGGATTGTTATGGACAAATTGCTCATTCGCGGCGGGCGCACGCTCCGCGGCGAAGTTACCGTTTCCGGCGCCAAGAACGCCGCGCTGCCTGAACTGTGTGCAGCGCTTCTGACCGATCAACCGGTCGTCCTGCACAACGTGCCGCGTCTGCAAGACGTGGCCACGATGCTCAAGCTGCTGCGCAACATGGGCGTCAAGGCTGATCGCGACGACAACGGCACCGTTCGCCTCGACGCGCGCGACCTCACGAATCCCGAAGCGCCCTATGACCTCGTGAAGACGATGCGCGCATCGGTGTTGGCATTGGGCCCGCTGATCGCGCGATTCGGTCACGCCAAGGTATCGCTGCCGGGTGGCTGCGCCATCGGTTCGCGTCCCGTGGACCAGCACATCAAGGGTCTTCAGGCCATGGGCGCCGACATCGCCGTCGAGCACGGCTACATGGTTGCCACGCTGGCCGGCGGCCGCAAGCGCCTGCACGGCGCGCGCATCACGACCGACATGGTGACTGTCACGGGGACCGAGAACTTCCTGATGGCCGCCGCTTTGGCCGAAGGCGAAACGGTGCTCGAAAACGCCGCACAAGAGCCGGAAATCGGCGACTTGGCCGAAATGCTGATCGCCATGGGCGCCAGGATCGAAGGCCACGGCACGAGCCGCATCCATATTCAAGGTGTGGAGCGCCTGCATGGCTGCACGCACCAGGTGGTGGCCGACCGCATCGAAGCCGGCACCTTCCTTTGCGCCGTCGCGGCCACGGGCGGCGACGTGCTCCTGCGCCACGGCCGTGCGGATCACCTCGACGCCGTGATCGAAAAGCTGCAAGAAGCGGGTGCACAGGTTGCGGCCGTCGATGGCGGCATTCGCGTGCAGTCCAACGGCCGGCTCAAGGCGCAGAGCTTTCGCACCACGGAATATCCCGGCTTTCCGACCGACATGCAGGCCCAGTTCATGGCGCTGAACGTGATTGCGGAAGGCACCTCGACCGTCACCGAAACGATCTTCGAAAATCGTTTCATGCACGTCGATGAATTGCACCGGCTCGGTGCGAAGATCCAGACCGACGGCAAGGTCGCCGTGATCGAAGGCATTCCGCAACTGTCGGGCGCCACCGTCATGGCGACCGACCTGCGCGCCTCCGCCAGCCTGGTGATTGCCGGCCTGGTGGCCGATGGCGAAACGCTGGTCGATCGCATCTATCACCTCGATCGCGGCTACGACCGCATGGAAACCAAACTGCGCGGCATCGGCGCCGACATCGAACGCGTCACAGGAAAAGCCAATTGATCACCCTCGCGCTGTCCAAGGGCCGGATTTTCGAAGAGACCATGCCGCTGCTGGC
The DNA here is from genome assembly GCF_030317105.1 of Variovorax brevis. Classification (GTDB taxonomy): domain Bacteria; phylum Pseudomonadota; class Gammaproteobacteria; order Burkholderiales; family Burkholderiaceae_C; genus Variovorax; species Variovorax brevis. The sequence goes on along the minus strand of NZ_JASZYG010000006.1, from coordinate 64,950 downwards.
GGCAGCCGGCATCGAGGTCACGGAAGACCCTGAGAAATCGCGCAAGCTCATCCTCGCGACCACGCGCCCCGACGTGCGCGTGGTGCTGGTGCGCGCCTCGGACGTGCCCACCTACGTGCAGTACGGCGGCGCCGACCTCGGCGTCACCGGGCTGGACGTGCTGCTGGAGCATGGCAACCAGGGCCTGTACCAGCCGCTGGACCTGAAGATCGCAGCCTGCCGCCTGAGCGTGGCCGTGCGCGGCGACTACGACTACGCCTCGGCCGTGCGCCAGGGCTCGCGCATCAAGGTCGCCACCAAGTACGTGGGCCTGGCGCGCGAATTCTTTGCCACCAAGGGCGTGCACGTCGACCTCATCAAGCTCTACGGCAGCATGGAACTTGCGCCGCTCACGGGGCTTGCAGACGCCATCGTCGACCTGGTGTCGACCGGCAACACGCTCAAGGCCAATCACCTGTTGGAAGTCGAGCGCATCATGGACATCAGCGCCCGTTTGGTCGTCAACCAGGCGGCGCTCAAGCTCAAGCGCGAGCCGATCCGCCACATCATCGACGCCTTTTCCGCTGCCCTCGAAGCCCGTTGAATCCATGAAGAAACCCGCCGCCGCTCCCGCGCGTCTGTCGACCGCATCCGCCACATTCGAAGCCGATTTCAAGGCCCGTCTGCATTGGTCGGCGGACACGGATGCGGCCATCGAGCAGCGCGTGGCCGACATCCTGGCGGACGTGCGCGAGCGGGGCGATGCCGCGGTGCTCGAATACACGGCGCGCTTCGACCGGCTTGACGTGGCCGGCATGGGCGCGCTCGAACTGGGCGCCGATGAATTGCGCACCGCCTTCGAATCGCTGCCCGCGGCGCAGCGCGATGCCCTCGAGGCCGCGGCCGCGCGAGTGCGGAAGTACCACGACGCGCAGAAAAAGGCCTCGGGCGAAAGCTGGAGCTATCGCGACGAAGACGGCACGCTGCTGGGCCAGAAGGTGACGCCCCTGGACCGCGTCGGCATCTACGTGCCTGGCGGTAAGGCCGCGTACCCCTCCAGCGTTCTCATGAACGCGATTCCGGCCCACGTCGCCGGCGTCGGCGAAATCATCATGGTGGTGCCCACGCCGGGCGGCGAAAAGAATCCGCTGGTGCTGGCGGCCGCGCACGTGGCTGGCGTGACGCGGGCCTTCACCATTGGCGGCGCCCAGGCGGTGGCCGCGCTGGCCTACGGAACGGCCACCGTGCCTGCCGTCGACAAGATCACCGGCCCCGGGAATGCCTATGTCGCCTCGGCCAAGCGCCGCGTGTTCGGCACCGTGGGCATCGACATGATTGCCGGCCCCAGCGAAATCCTGGTGCTGGCCGACGGCAGCACGCCGCCGGACTGGGTTGCGATGGACCTCTTCAGCCAGGCAGAGCACGACGAACTGGCGCAAAGCATCCTGCTGAGCCCCGACGCCGCCTACCTCGACAAGGTGCAAGCCGAGATCGACCGGCTGTTGCCGACCATGCCAAGGGCCGAAATCATCGCGGCCTCGCTCAACGGCCGCGGCGCGCTCATCCACACGCGCAGCATGGAAGAAGCCTGCGAGATCAGCAACCGCATCGCGCCCGAGCACCTGGAAGTGAGCAGCCGCGAGCCGCACCGCTGGGAGCCCTTGCTGCGCCACGCGGGGGCCATCTTTTTGGGCGCCTACACCAGCGAAAGCCTGGGTGACTACTGCGCCGGCCCCAACCACGTGTTGCCCACCAGCGGCACGGCCCGTTTTTCCAGCCCGCTGGGGGTGTACGACTTCCAGAAGCGCAGCAGCCTGATCGAGGTCAGCGAAGCCGGCGCGCAGGTGCTGGGCAAGATTGCCGTCACGCTCGCAGAAGGCGAAGGCCTGAACGCGCACGCGGAAGCCGCCCGGATGCGCCTGCGCTGACATGCGAAAGCTTCGCGCCGCGCTGGCGCTCCCGGTGGCCCTGTGCCTGCTTTTTGTCGCCACGGCATCGCAGGCGATGTCGATTCGCGAGTTGCGCTCGCTCGAAGCCAACGAAAAAGACGGCAAGCTCTACGCCAACTACTACCTCGTGGGCGTGATGGAGGGCCTGCGCGAAGCCAGCGACAATGCGAGGCGCAACGGCCAAACCCCGACCTTTTGCGTCGAAGGGCGCCGGCTGGAGCCCTCCATGGCACGATCGCTCTACCAATCCGAACTCACCCGCAACGCCGACAGCTACGAAGCCGACATGCCGGTCGAGCTGGTCGTCGAATCCGCCTTGCGCAGCAGTTTCCGCTGCACCCGCTGAACGAAATGAATCCACCTGCCGACGCCCGACCTTCCGCCCTGCAACGCATCCGCGCCGACGTGCAGTCCATGCACGCCTACGCCGTGCAGGATGCGCGCGGGCTCATGAAGCTCGACGCCATGGAGAACCCGTTCAGCCTGCCGCCCGAACTGCAGGCCGAGCTGGGCAAGCGACTGGGCAGCCTGGCCATCAACCGCTATCCCGGTGATCGCGGCGCGGACCTCCAGAAGGCGCTGGCCGAACACGCCGGCTTGCCCGCCGGCTTCGCGCTCATGATGGGCAACGGCTCGGATGAACTGATCTCGCTGCTTGCCATGGCCTGCGACCTGCCGGGCGCGTCGATCCTCGCGCCGGTCCCGGGCTTCGTGATGTACGCCATGAGCGCGCAGCTCCAGGGCCTGCGTTTCATCGGTGTGCCGCTGACGGCCGATTTTGAGCTCGACGAGGCGGCCATGCTGGAAACCATTTCCCGCGAACGCCCGGCCATCGTTTACCTCGCCTACCCGAACAACCCGACCGCCAACCTGTGGGACGACGCCGTCATCGACCGCATCATCGCGGCCCAGGGTGAGCAGGGTGGTCTGGTGGTCATCGACGAGGCCTACCAGCCTTTCGCCGGCCGCAGCTACCTCGACCGCATCGCCCGCCACGGCCACGTGCTGCTGATGCGAACCCTCAGCAAGTTCGGCCTGGCCGGCGTGCGCTTGGGCTACCTCATGGGTCCGGCGGCGCTCATCGCCGAAATCGACAAGGTGCGTCCGCCCTACAACATCAGCGTGCTCAACTGCGAGTGCGCGCTGTTCGCGCTGGAGCACGCCGACGTGTTCGCCGCGCAGGCGACGGAAATCCGCGCCCAGCGCCGGGCGATCTTCGAGGCCCTGGCCCGGATGCCCTCGGTCAAAAGCTGGCCCAGCGAGGCGAACATGATCCTCGTGCGTGTACCCGACGCGACAAAGACCTTCGAGGCGATGAAGGCTCGCGGCGTACTCGTGAAGAACGTTTCTAAAATGAACCCCCTGCTGGCCAACTGCCTGCGCCTGACCGTCGGGACGCCCGACGAAAATCGGCAGATGATGGCGGCTCTGGAACAGTCCCTATGAACACCCCTACGGCACCTGAAGCAGTCACCTCTGTCGGCGCCCGCACCGCGGAAGTCACCCGCAACACGGCCGAAACCAAGATCAGGGTGCGCGTCAATCTCGACGGCACCGGCAAGGCCGCGCTTTCCACCGGCATCGGCTTTTTCGACCACATGCTCGACCAGATCGCGAGGCACGGCCTGATCGACCTCGAAATCGAGTGCCAGGGCGACCTGCACATCGACGGGCACCACACGGTGGAAGACGTCGGCATCACGCTCGGTCAGGCCGTGGCCAAGGCCGTGGGCGACAAGAAGGGCATCCGCCGCTACGGCCACGCCTATGTGCCGCTCGATGAGGCGCTGTCGCGCGTGGTCATCGACTTTTCGGGGCGGCCCGGCCTGGTCATGGACGTGCCCTTCACCAGCGGCATGATCGGCACCTTCGACAGCCAGCTCACCTACGAATTCTTCCAGGGCTTCGCCAACCACGCTTTCGTCACGCTGCACATCGACAACCTCAAGGGTGTCAATGCGCACCATCAGTGCGAAACCGTGTTCAAGGCCTTCGCCCGCGCGCTGCGCGGCGCGCTCGAATTCGATCCCCGCTCCGCGGGCGTCATCCCATCGACCAAGGGTTCGCTCTAGAACGCATGGCCAATTCAGTAGCGGTTGTTGACTACGGCATGGGCAATCTGCGCTCGGTGTCGCAGGCGGTTCAGCACGCGGCCGATCAGGTCGGCGTGGAAGTGTTCGTCACCTCGGACCCCGAAGTGGTTCGTGCCGCCACGCGCGTGGTGCTGCCGGGGCAGGGCGCCATGCCCGATTGCATGCGTGAGCTGCGCGATTCCGGCTTGCAGGAATCGGTACTTGAAGCGGCCGCCAGCAAGCCGCTCTTTGGCGTTTGCGTGGGCATGCAGATGCTGCTGTCGCACAGCGAAGAAGGCGCCACGGACGGTCTCGACCTGATCCCCGGCCGGGTGGTCAAGTTCGAGCTCGAAGGGCGCCTGCAACCCGACGGCAGTCGTTTCAAGGTGCCGCAAATGGGCTGGAACCAGGTGCAGCAGGCGCAATCTCATGCGCTGTGGGCGGGTATTCCCGATTTGAGCTACTTCTACTTCGTCCATAGTTTCTACGCCCGACCCACGGAATCTCGCCACAGCGTTGGCGAGGCCGACTACGGCGCCCGCTTTACCGCCGCAATTGCCCGCGATAATATTTTTGCAACCCAATTCCACCCCGAAAAGAGTGCGGACCACGGGTTGCAGCTCTACCGAAACTTTCTCCATTGGAACCCCTAGCCCCCGCCCGTGGGGCATTTGCCATGCTGTTGATTCCTGCAATCGATCTCAAAGACGGCCACTGCGTTCGCCTCAAGCAGGGCGACATGGACCAATCCACCATCTTCAGTGAAGACCCGGCCGCCATGGCGCGCAAGTGGGTCGATGCCGGCGCGCGTCGCCTGCACCTGGTGGACCTCAATGGCGCATTTGCCGGAAAGCCCCAGAACCACGGCGCGATCCGTTCGATCCTGCGTGCGGTGGGTGACGACATCCCGGTGCAGCTCGGCGGCGGCATCCGCGACCTGGACACCATCGAGCGCTACATCGACGATGGCCTGCGCTACGTGATCATCGGCACGGCCGCGGTCAAGAATCCGGGTTTCCTGAAGGACGCGTGCAGCGCCTTCGGTGGGCACATCATCGTGGGCCTGGACGCCAGGGACGGCAAGGTGGCCACCGACGGCTGGAGCAAGCTCACCGGCCACGAAGTGGCCGACCTTGGCAAGAAGTTCGAGGACTACGGTGTGGAGTCGATCATCTACACCGACATCGGCCGCGACGGCATGCTGTCGGGCATCAACATCGAGGCGACCGTGCGGCTGGCGCAGGCGCTCACGATTCCCGTGATCGCCTCGGGGGGCCTGTCGAACATGGACGACATCGACAAGCTGTGCGCCGTGGAGCCGGACGGCGTCGAAGGCGTCATTTGCGGCCGCGCCATCTATTCCGGCGACCTCGATTTCGCGACGGCGCAGGCACGCGCCGACTCGCTGGCCGACGCGTCCTGATCGCTTGCCGAAGGCCTACTCGGCCTTCATCGCCATCGTGTGGATGATGGGTTCGAGCTGCGGGCTCATTGGCAGGTCCATGCTGGCGCCGGAGGGCAGCCTGCGCATGAACCAGCGCTTGTACTGCCGGTCGATCTCGCCGTCTTCGGCCAGCACCTGAAAGGCGTCCTTCACCACCCTGGCGAGGGGTTCGTCGCCCTTGCGGTACATGATGCCGTAAGGGTCGTACGAGAGAAAGTCGCCCAGCACCGTGTACTCCGCCTTGGCGGCGTTTTGCGCCAGCAAGCCGTAGAGCAGCACGTCGTCCGTCGCAAAGGCGTCCGCCTGTCCCTTCGAGAGAAGGGCAAAGGATTCGGCATGGTCGCGTGAGACGACGATGTCCATGCCCACCCCGAACTTCTCGTTCAGGTCGCGCATGGTCTTCTCGTTGGTCGTGCCCGCCGTGACCACCACCTTCTTGCCCTTCAGGTCGCGAAAGGAACGCACCGGCGCACCGTTCTTGACCATCAGCTTGGTGCCGGAGACAAAGATCGTCGGCGAAAAGCCCACGCGTTTCTGTCGCTCGACATTGCTCGTGGTGGAGCCGCACTCCAGGTCGATCTGGCCATTGGCGATCGCGTCCATGCGCGTGGCCGCAGTCACTGGAACCCACTTGACGGCAAGGCTCTTGTTGACCGCGTCCTCGATGGCGCTCACCAGCGCGTGGCACAGCTCGATCGAGTAGCCGATCGGCTCGTTGCGTGTGGAGAGGTAGGAAAAGGGAATGGAAGATTCCCGATAACCCAGCGTGATGGTTCCGCTGGCGCGTACCTTGGCCAGCGTTCCGGTGAGGCCGCCGACTTGGGCGTGCGCCGACGAGGACGCGAGCAGAAGTGCCGCGCCCAGCAGTGCCATGACCCGGGCCAGCGGCCCGAATGCTTTCGCAAAGCCATTCATGCGCGGGCCTCAGGCGTGCGCGGGCCTGGCGGCCGCGGCAGACGCTGCGCTGTCCAGGTCCCTGGCAATGACTTCAGCTTCCTGCTCCGACACCAGTTCGCCTTCCCACTTGGCCACCACGGCCGTCGCGATGGAGTTGCCCACGGCGTTGGTGGCCGAGCGACCCATGTCCAGGAAGGTGTCCACGCCCAGGATCAGCAGCAGGCCGGCCTCGGGAATGTTGAACTGGTTCAGCGTGGCCGCGATCACCACCAGCGATGCGCGCGGCACGCCGGCCATGCCCTTGGAGGTCATCATGAGGATCAGCAGCATGGTGACCTGCGTGCCCAGCGACAACTCGATGCCATAGGCCTGTGCGATGAAGAGCACGGCAAAGGTGCAATACATCATCGAGCCGTCGAGGTTGAACGAATAGCCCATCGGCATCACGAAGCTGGAGATCTTGCGCTTGACGCCAAAGCGATCGAGGGCGTCGAGGATCTTCGGATAGGCCGCTTCGGAACTGGCCGTGGCAAAGGAAAGCATGAAAGCTTCCTTGATGAGCACGATCAGCTTGAACACACGTGGCCCCAGGAAGAGGAAGCCTGCGGCGATCAGGAAGCCCCAGAGCACGAACAGGCCGAGGTAGAAGTCGCCCATGAATACGGCGAACTTCAGCAGGATCTCCAGACCATTGACCGACACCGTTGCCGCCATGGCGGCCAACACCGCCAGCGGTGCGAGCTTCATCACGTAGCCGGTGATCTTGAGCATCACGTGCGAGAGTTCGTCAATGGCCGCAACGAGTGTCTTGCCCTTTTCGCCCAGCGCCGCGCAGGCCACGCCGAAGAACATGGAGAACACGACGATCTGCAGGATCTCGTTGTGCGCCATCGCCTCCGCGAAGGACTTCGGCACCAGGTGACTGACGAAGTCCTTGAGCGTGAACTTGGATGTCGCAAGGTTCGCAGAAGCCCCGATGTCCGGCAACGGCAATCCCAGGTTGACGCCGGGCTGCAGCAGATTGGCCATGACCAGCCCCAGCACCAGCGAGATGAGCGATGCGGTCACGAACCACCCCAACGCCTTGCCGAACACGCGACCCACCGAAGCGGCATCGCCCATGTGCGCGATGCCCACGACCAGCGTGGAGAACACCAGCGGCCCGATCAGCATCTTGATGAGGCGCAGGAAGATGTCGGACATGATGGAGATGTAGCCGGCGATTTCCGCGGCGGCCTTCTTGTCCGGGAAGCTCTTGAAGACCATGTAGCCCAACCCGATGCCAACCGCCATGGCAATCAATATCCAGGCGGCCTGCGGCAGCTTTCTTTTCATTTGTATCCCTTTTTGAATCATTATTGAAAAGGCGCACAGACCTTTTGAGTCTGTGCGCCTGGGCGGCATTTCATTTGAAAAACGTGAATGCTGCAATGCGAGCAATCACCGATGACGTGTGTGCCATCGGCATGCTGTCGCCGAATTGGCCTTGCGCAACAAGGCCTCTTCTGCCGCCGGGACGAAGGCCTATTCCGCCTTCACGCTCATCGTCTGGATGATGGATTCCAGTTGAGCGCTCATTGGCAAATCGATGCTCGTGCCCGAGGGCAACTTGCGCAGGAACCAGCGCTTGTATTGCCGTTCGATTTCGCCGTCCTGTGCGAGCACCTGAAAGGAATCATTGACGACCTTTGCCAATTGCGTGTCGCCTTTTCGAAACATGATTCCGTAGGGGTCGTACGAAAGAAAGTCGCCAAGCACCGTGTAATTGGCCTTGGCGGCGTTTTGCGCAATCAGCCCGTAGAGCAAAACGTCGTCTGTCGCAAAAGCATCGGCTTCACCTTTAGCCAGCAATGCAAATGAAGCGGCGTGCTCGGGCGCCACAAGGATCTCCATGCCGACTGAAAACTTGCTGTTCAAGTCGCGCATGGTCTTCTCGTTGGTGGTGCCCGATGTCACCACCACCTTCTTGCCCTTGAGGTCGCGAAACGATTTCACCGGCGAACCCGTCTTGACCATCAGCTTGGTACCGGACACGAACATCGTCGGCGAAAAAGCCACGCGCTGCTGGCGCTCGACGTTGCTGGTGGTGGATCCGCATTCCAGGTCGACCTGGCCATTGACCACGGCATCGATGCGCGAGGCCGGCGTCACCGGCACCCACTTGATGATGAGGCTCTTGTTGATGGCGTCCTCGATCGAGGTGACCAGCGCGCGGCACAGTTCAACGGAGTAGCCAATCGGCTCGTTGCGCGCCGACAGGTACGAGAAGGGCACGGACGATTCACGATAGCCCAGCGCGATGCTGCCTGTCTGGCGCACCTTGGCCAAGGTTCCGGTCAATTGCGCCGGTGCCTCCGGAACGGCCACGGTTTCTTGCTGCGCAAAGACCGGCGATGCAATCAGGAGTGAGGCGCACACGAACGCGGCAGCGGCACCTGAGCGCAGAGCGGTTGTCGCGAGGGTCGCCATGGTATTCAGCCATGCGCGGCTTGCAAGCCGGCGCGTTCGTTGGTGTCGAGGGTCAGGGCATTGGCCTCGGCCTCCCTTTCGGGCAACAGTTGCCCTTCCCACTTGCCGACGACCGCTGCGGCGATGGAGTTGCCCACGGCATTGGTGGCCGAACGACCCATGTCCAGGAAAGTGTCCACGCCCAGGATCAGCAACAGGCCGGCCTCGGGAATGTTGAACTGGTTGAGCGTGGCCGCGATCACCACCAGCGATGCACGCGGCACGCCCGCCATGCCCTTGGAAGTCAGCATCAGGATGAGCAGCATCGTGACCTGCGTGCCGAGCGAAAGATGGATGTCGTAGGCCTGCGCGATGAAGAGCACGGCGAAAGTGCAATACATCATCGAGCCGTCGAGGTTGAAGGAGTAGCCCATCGGCATCACGAAGCTGGAGATCTTCCGATTGACGCCAAAGCGGTCCAGCGCATCGAGGATCTTCGGATAGGCCGCCTCGGAACTGGCCGTTGCAAAGGACAGCAGAAAGGCTTCCTTGATGAGCACCAGCAGCCTGAACACCCGCCGCCCCAGGAACACAAAGCCGGCGAAGACCAGCACGCCCCACAGCAGGAACAGCCCGATGTAGAAATCGCCCATGAAGACGGCGAACTTCAGCAGGATCTCCAGCCCATTGACCGCGACGGTGGCGGCCATGGCGGCCATCACCGCCAGCGGCGCGAGCTTCATCACGTAGCCGGTGATCTTGAGCATGGCGTGCGAGAGTTCGTCGATGGCGGCGATCAGCGTCTTGGCCTTCTCTCCAAGGCTCGAGAGCGCCACGCCGAAGAACATGGAGAACACGACGATCTGCAGGATCTCGTTGTTGGCCATGGCCTCTGCAAAGGACTTGGGCACCAGGTGGCTCACAAAATCCTTGACGGTGAACTTGGACGTGGCGAGGTTGGCCGAGGCGCCGATGTCCGGCAGCGGCAGCCCCAGGTTGTGGCCGGGCTGCAGCAGGTTGGCCATGACGAGGCCGAGCACGAGCGAAATGAGCGAAGCGGTGATGAACCATCCGATCGCCTTGCCGAACACCCGACCCACCGACGCGGCGTCACCCATGTGCGCGATGCCCACGACCAGCGTGGAGAACACCAGCGGCCCGATGAGCATCTTGATGAGGCGCAGGAAGACGTCGGAGATGATGGAGATGTAGCCAGCGATCTCGGCAGCCGTCTTCTTGTCCGGAAAGCTCTTGAAGACCATGTATCCCAGCAAGATGCCGATGACCATCGCAATCAGGATCCAGGCGGCCGATGGCAGTTTCCTCATCATGAGTCCCCTTCATCAAGTGGCTTGTCGGGAGATCGCGCCGTGGTGCCGTCGAGCGCGTTGCACCCGCATTTCATGCCAATTTGCTGGCGGCCGCAATGGCGAATCGTGACCAGCCGCAAATGCCGGCCACAGGTGGGAGATACGAAGCGTCGGGGCGGCGTGTGCTGTCCGCGCTCCTAGAATCGGGGCATGCCTGTCAACACCATCGATTTCCACGGTCAGCCGGCCTTGCGCCTTTCCCTGCCCGACGGCGACGCCGCCGTGGTGGCGTTGCATGGTGCGCAGGTGCTTTCCTGGTCGAGCGGCGGCGCTGAGCGCATCTACCTGAGCCCGGCGGCGCTGCTGGACGGCCACAGTGCGATTCGCGGTGGCATTCCCATCTGCTTTCCGCAATTCAACCAGCGCGGCTCGCTGCCCAAGCACGGCTTTGCCCGCAACCTGGCGTGGCACGCGGAGCCCTCGCGGCCTGATGCTCCCGCTGAACTCGCACTATCGCTGCGCGACGGCGACGCCACCCGTGCCGTCTGGCCGCATGCCTTCCATGCACGGCTGAAGGTCAGCCTGGCACCCCGTTCGTTGCGCGTCGCGCTGACGGTGGACAACACCGGCTCGGCGCCGTGGGCCTTTGCCGCCGCGCTCCACACTTATTTGCGCGTGGACGACATTGCATCCGTGCGTCTGGAAGGCTTGCAGGGCGCCAATCGCTGGGATGCGGTGCGCGACGACCGGCACGTCGAAATGGCGCCGGCCCTGCGCTTCGAGTCGGAGTTCGACAGCGTCTACGCCGCGCCCGCGGCACCGCTGCGGCTGGTCCAGCCTTCGGGCACACTTCAAATATCCCAAAGCGCGAGTTGCACCGAAACCGTGGTCTGGAACCCCGGCGCCGCGCTGAGCGCCAAGCTCGCCGACATGCCCGACGACGGCTACCGCCACATGCTTTGCGTGGAAGCGGCCCGCATCGACGAACCCGTGCAATTGCTGGGCGGCGCGCAATGGCAAGGCTGGCAACAGTTGAGCCTCGCCTGACATCCCTACTGAACCCGACATGCTTGCCAAACGAATCATTCCTTGCCTTGACGTCACAGGCGGCCGCGTCGTCAAGGGCGTCAACTTTGTCGAACTGCGCGACGCAGGCGATCCGGTCGAGATCGCGGCGCGCTACAACACGCAGGGTGCCGACGAACTGACTTTCCTGGACATCACCGCCACCAGCGACGGCCGCGACCTGATCCTGCCGATCATCGAAGCGGTGGCCTCGCAGGTCTTCATTCCCCTGACCGTGGGCGGCGGCGTTCGCACCGTGGCGGATGTGCGGCGCCTGCTCAATGCGGGCGCCGACAAGACCAGTTTCAACTCGGCCGCCATTGCCGATCCGCAGGTCATCTCGGACGCTTCGGCCAAATACGGCGCACAGTGCATCGTCGTGGCCATCGACGCCAAGCGGCGCAAGGGTGACGACCTGACGCGAGCGGGTGCGGACGGCCAGCCGGTCGGCGCCGGCTGGGACGTCTACAGCCACGGCGGTCGCAAGAACACCGGCCTCGATGCCGTGAAGTGGGCGGTCGAAATGGCCCGCCGCGGCGCCGGCGAAATCCTGCTGACCAGCATGGACCGCGACGGCACCAAGAGCGGCTTCGATCTCGAACTCACCCGCGCCGTGAGCGATGCCGTCAACGTGCCGGTGATCGCCTCTGGCGGTGTCGGCAATCTCGACGACCTGGCCGACGGCATCCAGAAGGGCGGCGCCGACGCCGTGCTGGCGGCCAGCATCTTCCACTACGGCGAGTACACCGTTGGCGAAGCCAAGGCCTGCATGGCAGCCCGTGGCATTCCGGTGAGGAAATGACATGAACTGGCTCGAAGAAGTGAAATGGGACGCGAACGGCCTGGTGCCCGTCATCGCGCAGGAACAGGGCAGCAACGACGTGCTGATGTTCGCCTGGATGGACCGTGAGGCATTGGCCAGGACGGCCGAGCTGGGCCGCGCCGTGTACTTCAGCCGCTCGCGCAACAAGCTGTGGTTCAAGGGCGAGGAATCCGGCCACGTCCAGACGGTGCATGAGATCCGCATCGATTGCGACAACGACGTGGTGCTGCTCAAGGTGACGCAACTCGGGCATGAGCCCGGCATTGCCTGTCACACGGGCCGCCACAGCTGTTTCTTCAGCAAATACGAAAATGGCCAGTGGGTTGCGACCGAACCGGTCTTGAAAGACCCCGCCAGCATCTATAAATGACCCCCACCATGACCTCCGACGCCCTTGCCCGCCTTGCCGCCGTGATTGAAAGCCGGCTGCCGGCCAATGGCGGCGACGCTGAAACGAGCTACGTCGCGCGCCTGCTGCACAAGGGCCCCGATGCCTTCCTGAAGAAAATCGGCGAAGAAGCCACCGAAGTCGTCATGGCCGCCAAGGACGCCGACCACGGCGGCGACCGCACCAAAATCGTCTATGAAGTGGCCGACCTGTGGTTCCACAGCATGATCGCGCTGGCCCACTATGGCCTTTCGCCCGCTGAGGTCATTGCCGAACTGGAACGCCGCGCAGGCACCAGCGGCATCGAGGAAAAAGCACTGCGCAAGGCGCAGGCGCGCGAAGATTCCAACGATTGACCCTTTTCGCCAACCAGCAGGAGAACGCCATGGCCAATGACATCATTCCTGTACCCGCCGACGACTCGCTCAAGACCTGGGGCTGGGTGAGCTACGTCATGCACCTGGTCGTTGCCGTCGGCGCCGTGCTGCCGGGTGCGCAGGCCTCGATTGCGCTGTTGCTCGTTGCGCTGGTCATCGACCTCGTCAAGCGCGACGACGCGGCCGGCACCTGGCAGGCCTCGCATTTCAGCTGGCGCATCCGCTCGGTGCTGTGGGCGGGCGTGCTCTACGTCGTCACGTCGCCGCTGTGGATCCTGCTTCTGGTGCCCGGCTGGATCGCCTGGGCCCTCATCTCTCTCTGGTTTCTCTACCGCATCGTCAAGGGGATGGTGCGCATGAACGCCGGCCAACCTGTGGAGCCCGCCAATGTCGTCTGATCCCAACTGCATCTTCTGCAAGATCATCGAAGGGAAGATCCCGTCGAAGAAGGTTTACGAAGACGAAGAACTTTTCGGCTTCCACGACATCGCACCGTGGGCCCCGGTCCATTTCATGCTCGTGCCCAAGCGCCACATCCCCTCCATGGCGCAACTGACGCCAGAAGATGCTGCGCTCATGGGGAAGATCATGACGCTGGCGCCCAAGCTGGCGATCGACAATGGATGCCGTCCTTATCCCGAGGGCGGTTATCGTGTGGTGGTCAACACGGGTGCCGAAGGTGGTCAGGAAGTGCACCATCTCCATGTTCACGTCATGGGCGGTCCACGCCCCTGGCTGCGGGGGTGATTCCCCGCGCCGACTAAAATTGCAGCAATTCTTCAGGAGCTTTCCATGGGTTCATTTTCTATCTGGCACTGGTTGATCGTGCTGCTTATCGTCGTGATGGTGTTTGGCACCAAGAAGCTCAAGAACATGGGCTCCGACCTGGGCGGCGCCGTCAAGGGCTTCAAGGACGGCATGAAGGACGGTTCTGCAACAGCCGACCCGGCAGCGACCACGCCGCCGCAGCAGGTCACCGCTGCAACCGCCGCCGACAAGCCGACCATTGACGTCGAAGCACGTCAAAAGTCCTGATCCGCGCACGTGCTCGATCTCGGCATTTCCAAGATGGCTTTGATCGGCGCCGTAGCGCTGATCGTCATCGGGCCTGAGAAACTGCCGCGCGTCGCACGCACGGTGGGCACCCTGCTCGGCAAGGCGCAGCGTTATGTGAACGACGTCAAGGCCGAGGTCAATCGCTCGATGGAGCTCGACGAGCTCCGCAAGATGAAAGACACGGTCGAAAGCGCGGCGCGCGATGTCGAGCAAAACATCCGCACCAGCGCCTCCGAAGTGCAGCAACAACTGGAAGGCACCGACCCCTACACCCCGCTGTCGACTTTCGACACGCCCGAATCCTTTCCCCAATACAAGCATCCGCGCAAGAAGTGGCGCCTCAAGCAGGGGGCCACGCCCCAGTGGTACAAGGCCCGAAACGGCGTGCGCACCAAGGCGCTCTCCGGCGCGGCACGGGTTGCCCGTTTTCGCCCTCACAAAATCAACTAGCGCGCCGTCCGGCGTTCACCAAACCGCGTCGATGGCGTGCCGGATTCCGGCCGACGATGCCCCCCTCCCATGGTTGATTCCAACAAGAACAAAGAAGACGAGCTCGCAGGCACGGAGCAACCCTTCGTGCAGCACCTCATGGAGCTGCGCGACCGGTTGCTTTACTGCGTCTACGGCCTTGTCGTCGCAGGCGTGCTGCTGGCCATCTGGCCGGGTCCGGCCGGTCTGATCGACATGATCGCGGTGCCCATCCGCAACCACATGCCGCCAGACGCCAAGCTCATCGCGGTTGGCGTTTTCTCGCCTTTCTTCGTGCCGCTCAAGGTGCTGATGATGGCGGCCGTGCTGCTGGCGCTGCCCTGGCTCATGTACCAGGCGTGGATGTTCGTGGCGCCGGGGCTGTACAGCCACGAAAAGAAGTTTGCGTTGCCGCTGATCATCTTTGGCAGCCTGCTGGCCTACGCCGGCATTGCCTTCGTCCAGTTCTTCGTGCTGGACAAGATGTTCACCTTCATCCAGCGCTTCACGCCGGCCAGCGTGGCGGCGACGCCGGACATTGCGTCCTACGTGGAGTCGATCCTGTCGCTCTACATTGCCTTCGGCGTGGCGTTCCAGGTGCCCATCGTCGTGATGCTGCTGGTGCGCTTCGAGATGATCACCATCGAGAAGCTGCGGCAATACCGCGGCTACTTCATCGTGATTGCCTTCGTGGCGGCTGCCATCCTCACGCCGCCCGATGTGGTGTCGCAGCTGGCGCTGGCCATTCCGATGTGCCTGCTCTACGAGATCGGCATCATCTCGGCCAAGTACTTCGTGAAGATATCGAAGGCGCCGGATTCGGAAGAAGAGGCGCAGGAAAAAGCGGACTCGGCACAAACTTAGGCTCGCCCCCAGGCTTGCTCACTTCGTGTAGCCTCCAACCCCCTGCCGGGGGCAACACCAGCGGCCCGGCGAAGCCGGTTCCGCGAGGGCTTGTTGCTCGCCCCCAGGATGCGCGCACTTCGTGTCGCTCCTCCAACCCCCTGCCGGGGGCAACACCGGCGGCCCGGCAACGCCGGTTCCGCGGTGTTCCTGGAATGAAGGAAAAGGCCGCTGTGTAATGTGCAGCGGCCTTTTTTCAGTTACTCGTTTCGCGGCAAGCGGCGTACCGGTGTCTTGGGGCGCAGCCCCGGCGTCACGTCGAGTTCCATCTTGTCGCTGCCGCGCTGCAGGGCAAAGCGGGACGCGTTGCCGGGCTTCAATCCTGCGACGGCCGTCAGCAGTTCCTGCACGTTGTCGATCTTCTTTTCTCCAACGCCGGTGATGACGTCGCCCGGCCGGATGCCGGCGTGCGCCGCAGGGCCGTTTTGCAGCACACCCGTGATGATGACGCCCGCCTTGGCCTTCACGCCGAAGGTCTCGGCGAGTTCGGGCGACAGGTCGTTGGGCTCGACGCCGATCCAGCCGCGCGTGACCTTGCCCTCTTTCACGATGTCTTCCAGCACCTGCTTGGCCGAGGACACCGGAATGGCAAAGCCGATGCCCATGCTGCCGCCCGAGCGCGAATAGATTGCCGTGTTGATGCCCTCGAGGTGGCCGTCCACGTCCACCAGCGCACCGCCCGAATTGCCGGGATTGATGGCCGCGTCGGTCTGGATGAAGTTCTCGAAGGTGTTGATGCCCAGCTGGTTGCGCCCCAGCGCCGAGACGATGCCGCTCGTCACCGTCTGGCCGACGCCAAAGGGGTTGCCAATCGCCAGCACCTGGTCGCCCACCTGCAGCGAATCCGAGTTGCCCAGCACCACGACGGGGAGCTTGTCGAGTTCGATCTTGAGCACGGCCAGGTCGGTGTCAGGGTCGGTGCCGATGATCTTGCCCGTTGCGTGCCGGCCGTCGTTGAGGGTGACTTCGATTTCGTCGGCGCCCTCGACCACGTGGTTGTTGGTCAGGATGTAGCCCTCGGTGCTCACGATCACGCCGCTGCCCAGGCCCACTTGCGGCTGGTCGTCCTGGTCGCCGAAAAAGAAGCGCGACCACGGGTCGTCGCCGCGCGGATTGCGGTGCGCCGCCTTGCTCGTGGTGATGCTGACCACCGCGGGCGCGGCGCGCTTGGCGGCGGCGCTCAGGCTGCCGGGCGCCGGCAGGGAAGGGCCCGGCACCGGCGCCTCGATGACCGAGACGACGCCGCCCAGCGTGGTGGGACGCTTGGCGATCCAGTCAGGCTTGAGGGTCGCGACCACGAAGTAGCCCGCCAGGATGACCGTGACGGTCTGGGAAAACAGCAGCCAGATACGCTTCATGTGAGTTGGATGTGGTGAGGCTTGGGATTGTCCCTCATGACCCCGGCAGAGGCTCGGAGGAACGATCGGGAATGGGCGTGGGATGACACGGGAATTGGTGATAACCCTTAAGAGGATGCGGCGCATGGGTGATTCCCGGCGCCCGGAAGTCCACAATGGCGTGATGAGCACGACGCGTCACGAACTCCTCCACGCTTTCGACCTGCTGCTTGCGCCGCAGCGCTTCAAGGACTACGGCCCCAACGGCCTTCAGGTCGAGGGCCGCATCAAGGTCCGGAAAATCGTCTCCGGTGTCACGGCCAGCCGAGCGCTGATCGAGGCGGCCATCCATGCCGAGGCCGATGCCATCTTCGTCCACCACGGCCTGTTCTGGCGCGGCCAGGACGCTTGCGTCACCGGCTGGATGCGGCAGCGGTTGGGCCTGCTGCTGGGCGATGACGTCAATCTCTTCGCCTACCACTTGCCGCTGGACGCACATCCCGAACTGGGCAACAACGCGCAGTTGGGGTTGCATCTGGGACTGCTCGCGCATCCGGGATCGGCAGGCCGCTTCGGCGATCAGGAGATCGGCTTCCTGGGCGCGGCGGAAGACGGTTCAACCTTTGCCAATGGCAAGAAGCTGGCAGCGCACGTCGAGAAGGTGGTGAAGCGGCCGGTGGCGCTGGTCGACACGGCACATCGTCCCATCAAGAACATCGCCTGGTGCACGGGCGGTGCGCAAGGCTATTTCGAAGCGGCCATCGCCGCGGGTGCCGATGCCTTCATCACCGGCGAGATCTCCGAGCCGCAGACGCACTACGCGCGCGAGATGGGCGTGGCCTACATCGCGTGCGGGCATCACGCGTCCGAGCGCTACGGCGCGCCGGCCGTGGCCGCCCACGTGGCAACGCAACTGGGGCTCGTGCACGAGTTCATCGACATCGACAACCCGGCGTGAGGACGCAGTCCTTGAGTCAGCACGCAGAACGGCCCATCGCGATCACGATGGGCGACCCCGCCGGCATCGGACCCGAGATCATCGTCAAGGCGTTTGGCGACGCGCCTGAGCTGACGCGCGGCTGCTTCGTGGCCGGCGACGTGGGGTGCATGCGGCGTGCGGCCGTGGCGCTCGAGCGGCCCGGTGCGCCGGCCTTGCCGACCATGCACATCGACGATCCGCGCGAAGTGGCAAGTGCGCCTGGCCATTGCGTGCCGGTGCTGCAAGTGATTGCGCCGCCCGAGGGCGTCGTCGTCGGTCAGATTGGCGCTGCGGCAGGTCGCGCCGCCGGCGATGCCGTGAGTTGGGCCGCTGATGCAGCGCTTCAGGGCCGCATCGCCGCCATCGTGACGGCGCCTTTGCACAAGGAGTCACTGGCCGCTGCGGGCTTCGCTTTTCCCGGTCATACCGAACTGCTTCAGTCGGCCGCGGCTTCGCACCTGGGTCGCACCATCGCGCAGGTGCCGGTGCGGATGATGCTGGCCAACGACGAACTGCGCACAGTCCTCGTGAGCATCCACATGTCGCTGCGTCACGCGATCGAGGCCGTGACTTTCGACGGTGTGCTGCAGACGCTGCGCATTGCACACGAGGCCTTGTCCCATGCCTTGGGCCGCGCGCCGCGCATGGCGGTGGCGGGGCTCAATCCGCATGCGGGGGAGGGCGGTCTCTTCGGGTCTGAAGAACGCGACATCATTGCGCCTGCCATTGCGGCTGCTCGCATCGACGGCATCGACGCAAGCGGCCCTTATGCGCCTGACACGATCTTCATGCGCGCACGCACACCGTTCGGCAAGCATGGTGAATTCGACGTGGTGATTGCGATGTACCACGACCAGGGACTCATCCCCGTGAAGTACCTCGGCGTCGAGAAGGGCGTGAACGTGACCCTGGGCCTCCCACTGGTGCGCACCAGCCCCGATCACGGCACGGCCTTCGACATCGCGGGCAAAGGCATTGCCGACGCGTCGAGCCTCATCGAGGCGATCCGCATGGCGCGCCTGCTGCTGTCAGGGCAGCAGACGCAACGTACCGATATCAGAGACGCCTGAGGCTGTCGCGAATCTCGCGCAGCAGCACCACGTCTTCTGGAGGCGGAGGCGCTTCTGCCGGCTCGGCGGGCACGAGGTTGCGCAGGCGGTTGATCTGCTTGACCATCAGGAAGATCACGAAGGCCAGGATCACGAAGTTCACCGCCACGGTGATGAAGTTGCCGTAGGCCAGCACGGGGACGCCGGCCTTCTTGAGGTCCGCAAGCGTGTGCCCGACGTTGGGTGGCACGGTCCCCAGCACAATGAACAGGTTGGAGAAGTCGAGCTTCCCGAACACGAGGCCAATGATCGGCATGATCACATCAGCCACCAGGGAGTCGACGATCTTGCCGAATGCACCGCCGATGATCACGCCGACAGCGAGATCGACGACGTTGCCCTTCATCGCGAATTCTCTAAATTCCGATACGAAGCTCATGGTTGCTTTCCCCGTTTGTGTTGTTTGAAAACGCGCCCAGTATAGGGAGGCGCATCGCAATTGCGCGTGGGCAACTTCGCCTTCTTCGCGTTGAAAACGTCCTTGGCGCTCCGCTACAATCGCCGGTTGACCCAAGTCAAGTACCCCAGCGAAGAAGATTGAGGACCCACATGAGTGACACCCCCGTCGGCCATCACCGGATCGACAGCAGCAAGAGGACATGGTTGATCGCATCCGGCTGTGCTGGTGCGGTGGGCGGCGTGGCAACTGCCATTCCGTTTGTCAGTACCTTCCAGCCGTCGGAGAAGGCCAAGGCGGCCGGTGCACCGATCGAGGTCGACATCAGCGCTCTCAAGCCGGGGGAAAAGGTCACCGTCGAATGGCGTGGCAAGCCGGTGTGGATCCTCAAGCGCACACCTGAGCAACTTGCAGAGTTGCCCAAGCTCGATCCCCAACTCGCTGATCCGCAATCCAAGCGTCATCCCGACGAGTTCACGCCCAAGTACGCACAAAACGAACATCGTTCCATCAAGCCTGACGTGCTGGTGGTTGTTGGCATTTGCACCCACCTCGGTTGCTCGCCCATCGACAAGCTCCAGAAGGGTCCCCAGCCCTCGGTGCCCGACAACTGGGAAGGCGGCTTCCTCTGCCCATGCCACGGTTCCACCTTTGACCTGGCCGGCCGCGTCTTCAAGAACAAGCCTGCGCCCGACAACCTTCCGGTTCCGCCGCACATGTACCTTTCCGACACGCGCCTTCTCATCGGCGAAGACAAGGCCTGAGGAAGAACGACATGGCTGAATTCAAGGAAATCTCCCCGAACGCCGCTGGTGGCGAAAAGTTGTTGAACTGGGTCGACAACCGCTTCCCGCTGTCCAAGCTCTACAACGAGCACATGGGCCAGTACTTCGCGCCCAAGAACTTCAACTTCTGGTACATCTTCGGCTCGCTGGCGATGCTGGTCCTGGTGATCCAGATCGTCACCGGCATCTTCCTGGTGATGCACTACAAGCCCGACGCAACGCTCGCGTTCGCCTCGGTCGAGTACATCATGCGCGACGTGCCCTGGGGCTGGCTCATCCGCTACATGCACTCCACGGGAGCTTCGGCGTTCTTCGTGGTCGTGTACCTGCACATGTTCCGCGGGCTGATCTACGGCAGCTACCGCAAGCCGCGCGAACTCATCTGGATCTTCGGCTGCGCGATCTTCCTGTGCCTCATGGCCGAAGCCTTCATGGGCTACCTGCTGCCCTGGGGCCAGATGAGCTACTGGGGTGCGCAGGTCATCGTGAACCTGTTTGCCGCCATTCCCTTCGTCGGCCCGGACCTGGCGCTTCTCATTCGCGGCGACTACGTCGTGAGCGACGCCACACTGAACCGCTTCTTCAGCTTCCACGTCATTGCCGTGCCGCTGGTGCTGCTCGGCCTGGTGGTGGCGCATCTGATCGCGCTGCACGAAGTGGGCTCCAACAATCCCGACGGCGTCGAGATCAAGGCCAAGCGCGATGCCAACGGCAATCCGCTGGACGGCATTCCCTTCCATCCCTACTACACGGTGCACGACATCTTTGGCGTGCTGGTGTTCCTGCTGATCTTCTCGGCGGTCATCTTCTTTGCACCCGAGGCCGGCGGCTACTTCCTGGAGTACAACAACTTCATCCCGGCCGATTCGCTCAAGACGCCGAACCACATCGCACCGGTCTGGTACTTCACGCCCTTCTATTCGATGCTGCGCGCCATCACCAGCGAGATGATGTATGCACTCATCGCCTGCGTGATCGCGGGTGCCGTCTTCGGTGTCTGGAAGACGCGCCTCATCAACGTCGCCAAGGCCGCCGTCGTGGTGGTCGCAGTGGTGGTTTGTGTGCTCATGCTGCAGATCGACGCCAAGTTCTGGGGCGTGGTCGTCATGGGCGGCGCCGTCATCATCCTGTTCTTCCTGCCCTGGCTGGACCACAGCCCGGTCAAGTCGATCCGCTACCGTCCGGGCTGGCACAAGTATGTGTACGCGGTCTTCGTGGTCAACTTCGTGGTGTTGGCCTACCTGGGCGTGCAACCGCCTTCGCCCATCGGCGAGCGCGTGTCGCAAGTGGGTACCCTGTTCTATTTCGGCTTCTTCCTGCTGATGCCGTGGTGGAGTCGCCTCGGCACGTTCAAGCCCGTGCCTGATCGCGTGACCTTCGCAGCGCATTGAGCCGGAGCAAACAAGAATGAAGAAAATCATCCTCGCGTTCATTGCCGCGCTCACGTTGGCGGCCGGTGCACAAGCGTCCGAAGGAGGCGTTGTCCTGGACAAGGCGCCGAACAAGACGAACGACATGGCGTCGCTGCAAAACGGCGCCAAGCTGTTCGTCAACTACTGCCTCAACTGCCACTCGGCAGCCTTCATGCGCTACAACCGCCTGCAGGACATCGGCGTCACCGAAAAGCAGATCAAGGACAACCTCCTGTTCACGACCGACAAGGTCGGCGAGACGATGAAGGCCAACATCAACGCGCGCCAGGCCAAGGACTGGTTCGGCACGACGCCGCCCGACCTGACGCTCGTCGCGCGCTCGCGCGCCGGCCACGGCGGCACGGGCCCTGACTACCTCTACACCTACCTGCGCACCTTCTACCGTGACGACACCAAGGCCACCGGCTGGAACAACCTCGTGTTCCCCAGCGTGGCGATGCCTCACGTGATGTGGGAGCTGCAGGGTGACCGCCGCCCGGTCTACAAGGAAATGGAAGAGCACGGCCACAAAGTCGAGGTTTTTGCCGGCTTCGAGCAACTCAGTCCCGGCACGATGACGCCGCAGGAGTTCGACCACGCCGTTGGCGACATGGTCAATTACATGCAGTGGATGGCAGAGCCGGCACAAAATACGCGCGTGCGCGTCGGTGTCTGGGTCCTGTTGTTCCTTCTGGTTGGCGTGGTCTTTACGTGGCGCCTGAACGCGGCGTACTGGAAAGACGTCAAGTAGTTCGTTTCATCACCGGCCGGAGCGCCAAGCGCTTTCGGTCTCGCAGAGTGGGTTGCCGATGACGCGACCCACTCTTTTTGATTTTTAGGAGTCTCTCGCCATGATGGTGCTTTATTCAGGAACGACCTGCCCCTTTTCCCATCGTTGCCGCTTTGTGCTGTTCGAAAAGGGAATGGACTTCGAGATTCGCGACGTCGATCTCTACAACAAGCCCGAAGACATCAGCGTGATGAACCCGTACGGCCAGGTTCCGATCCTGGTCGAGCGCGACCTCATCCTGTATGAGTCGAACATCATCAACGAGTACATCGACGAGCGCTTCCCGCATCCGCAGCTGATGCCCGGCGACCCGGTCGACCGTGCGCGTGTTCGCCTGTTCCTGCTCAACTTCGAGAAGGAACTCTTCGTGCACGTGTCGACGCTGGAAAACCGCACGGCCAAGGGCAATGAGAAGGCGCTCGAAAAGGCGCGCTCGCACATCCGCGACCGCCTCACGCAGCTTGCCCCGGTGTTCCTCAAGAACAAGTACATGCTGGGCGACAACTTCTCGATGCTCGACGTGGCCATCGCGCCGCTGCTGTGGCGCCTGGACTACTACGGCATCGACCTCAGCAAGAACGCCGCGCCGCTGCTCAAGTATGCTGAGCGCATCTTTTCGCGTCCGGCGTATATTGAAGCGCTGACCCCGTCCGAAAAGGTGATGCGCAAGTAAGCGCATCGCAAGCAAGCACAGCGCAACTCGAAGGCCACAGCCACGCATGTCCATGATCAGCGCGTTAGAGTCGTCGTCCACGCGCCCGTACCTCATCCGGGCGCTGTACGAGTGGTGCACCGACAACGGCTTCACGCCGTACGTGGCGGTGCAGGTGGACGACACCGTCCAGGTGCCGCGCGAGTACGTGAAGAACGGCGAGATCGTGCTGAACATCAGCTTCGATGCGACCAGCTCTCTCAAGCTCGGCAATGAATTCATCGAATTCAAGGCCCGTTTTGCGGGCACGGCGCGCGAGATCTGCGTGCCGGTCGGACGCGTGATTGCCATTTACGCCCGTGAGAACGGGCAGGGAATGGCCTTTCCGGCGCCTGTGGCGTCTCCTGCACCGGCTAGCTCGGCGGACCACCCCTCCACGGGCTCCAGCTTGGCGGTGACGCAGCCTGCGCGCGGCGCGCCGCGAGGTGGGGTGGAGGGCGACGCGCGCATCGTGCATCTCGTGACCGGCGATGAAGCCGCCGACGATGCCGGAGGCGGCTCGGCGACATCCTCGCCCGGCACCGACGAGCCGCCGAAGCCGCCTGCCGGCGGTGGGGCGCGCCCGTCACTCAAGCGCATCAAATAATCCCGGCCGGCATTCGCGGCGCGCCGCGCCGATAGAATGCCAGTCCACGCCGCTTTAGCTCAGTTGGTAGAGCACCCGCCTTGTAAGCGGAAGGTCGTCAGTTCGATTCCGACAAGCGGCACCATTTTTCCCCGTGTGATCTGCCCCCCAGCCGTACCAGCATAGTGGCAGTGAAGTCCGTCAACTTGGAGAATGACGGACATGAGAAAGAGCAGATACACCGAGGAGCAGATCATCGGGTTCATCAAGCAGGCCGAGTCGGGTTTTCCGATCAAGGATCTGTGACGCAAAGGCGGCTTCAGCGACGCGACTTTCTACAAGTGGCGCGCCAAGTACGGGGGCATGGACGTGCCCGATGCCAAGCGGTTGCGTGAACTCGAGGCGGAGAACAACAAGCGCAAGAAGCTGTTGGCAGAAGCCCACCTGGACATTCACGCGCTGAACACCGCCTTCGGGGTAAAGCGTTGGCCCCAGAGGCCAAGCGTGCGGCCATCGCCACCATGATCGACTTCGGGTGGATTGCGGTAGCTGTCACGGGAGAGCCCCACAAGCCTGCATAAGCGCCGTTCGCTCAGATCGCATTGCTCGATACCAACTTGCGGCTTCACCATCGCGTCGCGGCATCGCCTCACCAACAGTCAGAAACCGACCTCCTTCTGATGCCGCACGGCGAGGATGACGACGGCATCCGGGTCAAGGCGGTAGCGGGCCACGTAGCCGCTATTGCCAAAGTCGATGATCCACTCGCGGAACTCCTCGGGCAGATCCTCGATGGGACGCCCAATGCCAGGTTGCTGCCCCAGCACCTTGACGCCCTGGCGGATGGCTTTCACCGCCCGCCTGGCGGCATCGAGGTTCTTGGGAGCCAGGAAGCGATAGAGGCGCTGCACATCGAGCAGCGCAGGCTGCGCCCAGATCAGCCGTGGCATGCCGGAGGTTCGATGTCTTTACCCTCTTCGAGTTCAGCCAGCCAGGCATCGGCCTCATCGGCGGTCACATGCATGCCGGTGGTGCGGTACGCTTCCCAAGCCTTGAGCGCGTCCTGACGGAACGCCTCGCGCTTTTCCTCGCGATTCACATACTGGGTGATGGCCTCGCGCATCAGCCAATGCGACGTGCGATGGCGCGCCTCGGCCAGCCGCTTCACGCGGGCCTTGGTGTCCTCGTCGATCTTGATCGCCACCGGGCGAACGGCAGGAGCAGCCATGGCAGCCTCCATCAGGTATCTCTAGGTATTACCTTACCATACTTAGTCGATCCCAGCCGTCCGCCAATCCATGCATCAACCCTGACCCCGGCCTCAAGACCCGCGGCTTGCCGGAGACCGGGGCGGCGCTGGCCAACATGCCGCAGCCGCGTGGCTGCTGCGCGACGTACTCGGGCCGATCAGCCGGTGCCCTTGTTCTTGCGCGAGGGCGCCGCGGCAGGTTGGCTCTCAGCCACCGCATAAGGCGTGAACCGGCTTTCGTTCTCGTTCACGTCCAGCGGCCGGCCGACGAACGGAAAGGCCCGCTGTGGGCACGCCACGCGCTCGCAGACCTTGCAGCCCATGCCGATCGGCGTGGGCACCTCCGGATCCTTCAGGTCCAGACCCTTGGCGTAGACCAGCCGCGGCGCGTAGCGCACATCGCAACCCAGCCCGATGGAGAAGGTCTTGCTGGGTGAGCCGAAGCCGCGTTGACCGTGCGACACGGTGCGGGCAATCCACAGGTAGGCCCTGCCGTCGGGCATGCGCGCCAGCTGCGGCAGGATGCGCCCCGGCTGCGCGAAGGCTTCGTACACGTTCCACAAGGGGCAGGTGCCGCCCGTCTTGGAGAAGTGGAAATGCGTGGCCGATTGGCGCTTGGAGATGTTGCCCGCCCGGTCCACGCGGATGAAGAAGAAGGGCACGCCCGGCGCATCGGGTCGTTGCAGCGTGCTCAGGCGGTGGCAGACCGTCTCGAAGCCGACGCCGAACCGCCGCGCGAGCTGGTCGATGTCATAGCGCAGGTTTTCCGCTGCGCCGAGGAAGGCGCCATAGGGCAGCAACAGCGCCCCCGCAAAGTAGTTGGCCAGGCCGATGCGCGCAAGGCCGTGCGCAGCGGCATCGCCAAGGCCCGCGCTTTGCACCAGTGACTCGATGAGCGCCGATTGCTCCAGCAACGCCAGTTGCGTGGCGAGCTGAAAGGCTTGCTGTCCCGGCTCCAGGCTGGACGACAGCCGCAGCACACGGCTGGCCGGGTCGTAGCGGCGCTGGCTCAACTCGGCGCCTTCATCCGTCGGCACCACGCGCACGCCGTGCTGCTTCATGAGCCGTTGCATGAGCCATGCGCCCAACGGTCCGCCATGCGCGCGCGCTTCGCCGGCCAGCGATTCCGCGGCCACGTCCAGCGTGTCGAAATGGTTTTGATGAGCCAAGAAGAAGTCGCGCACCACCTCGAAGGGCATCGGGCGTCCACGCGCCATGTCTCCGCGCCCGTCCCCCAGTTCGCCAGCCATGGCTTCCAGACGTTCCAGTGCCTCCTGATGGCGGCGATGCAGCGCGATGAGGGCGCGTCCCACCGCAGGCATCTGCGACGCGATCTCCGTCAGTTCGGGCATCGCGATGGCATCGCCACCGGGGTTGTCGGCCACCGCATCGCGCATGCCTGCCACCAGGCGCGCCTCCTCGTCGTCGGAGAACTGCTGCACATCGACGCCGAGGGCGCGGCTGATCTTGAGCAGCACCGCGACGGTCAGCGGCCGTTGGTTCTGCTCCAGTTGATTCAGGTAGCTGGGCGACAACCCGAGTGCATTCGCCAGCGCCACCTGGCTCATGCCGCGCTCGCTGCGGAGTTTGCGCAGGCGCACGCCCATGAAAGTCTTGCGCATCAGTCGCCACCCCACATGTCGTTTCTAATCTTCGCAATCTTCGCAAACTTCGCAAATTTGAAGTCTTTCATTCGCAATCATTCGCCATTTCAGTCCTTCATTATGGCGCCGAGTTTGCGTAAATTGCGAAGCATGACTGAAGACAAGCACGCCATCGATGTCGCCGAAATCGTGTTCCCCGAGCACGCGAACCACTACGGGACGCTGTTCGGCGGCAATGCGCTCCTGCTGATGTCCAAGGCCGCCTTCCTGGCAGCGCGCCAGTACGCGAAATCGGATGTGGTGATGGCGCGCTGCAGCGACGCGCAGTTCGTGTCGCGCGTGCCGGTCGGCAGCGTGCTGCGGCTGCGCGCATTCGTGAGCCGCGTTGGACGCAGCTCGATGACCGTCTGCGTCACTGGCATCGCGGAGCGTCTCGGCGAAGAGCCAGGCGTCGCGCTCAATGGCGTCTTCGAGATGGTGGCGGTCGATGCCCAAGGCAAGCCCGCCCGGATCCCCCACACCTACCTGAAAAAAGAACTGGAGATCGCATGAACGCCCTCACTTCACCCACCGGCTTCAGGCCGAAGAAGTCCGTCGCCCTGTCGGGCGTGACCGCCGGCAACACCGCGCTGTGCACCGTGGGGCGCACAGGCAATGACCTGCACTACCGCGGCTACGACATCCTGGACATCGCCGAGGTCTGCGAGTCCGAGGAGATCGCCCACCTGCTGGTGCATGGCAAGCTGCCCACGGCCGCCGAATTGCGCGCCTACAAGGACCGCCTCAAGGCCATGCGCGGCCTGCCCGCCAGCGTCAAGCAGGCGCTGGAACAACTGCCAGCCGGCGCGCACCCGATGGACGTGATGCGCACCGGCGCCTCCACGCTCGGCTGCGTGCTGCCCGAGAAGGACGACCACAACCTGCCCGGTGCGCGCGACATCGCCGACCGGCTGATGGCCTCGCTCGGCTCGATGCTGCTCTACTGGTACCACTGGTCGACGCAGGGCAAGCGCGTCGAGGTGGAGACGGATGACGACTCCATCGGCGCGCACTTCCTGCATCTGCTGCACGGTCGAAAGCCTTCCGCGAGTTGGGAGCGCGCGATGCATACATCGCTCAACCTCTACGCCGAGCATGAGTTCAACGCCAGCACCTTCGCGGCCCGCGTGGTGGCCGGCACCGGCTCCGATGTCTACTCGGCCATCACCGGCGCCATCGGCGCGCTGCGTGGCCCCAGGCACGGTGGCGCGAACGAGGTCGCGTTCGAGATCCAGAAGCGCTACGACTCACCCGATGACGCCGAAGCCGACGTGCGCCGCCGTGTCGAGGCGAAGGAAGTCGTCATCGGCTTCGGGCACCCCGTCTACACGGTGAGCGACCCGCGCAACGTCGTCATCAAGCGCGTGGCCAGGGCGCTGTCGCAGGAAGCAGGTTCGACCAAGATGTTCGACATCGCCGAGCGGCTCGAGAGCGTGATGTGGGACGCCAGGAAGATGTTCCCCAACCTCGACTGGTTCAGCGCGGTGAGCTACCACATGATGGGCGTGCCCACGGCGATGTTCACGCCGCTGTTCGTGATCGCGCGCACCTCGGGCTGGGCCGCGCACATCATCGAGCAGCGCATCGACAACAAGATCATCCGCCCGAGCGCCAACTACACCGGCCCGGAAGACCTCGCCTTCGTGGCAATCGGCGACCGCAAGTAACTTCCATTCCGCCAGCCGCCTGATGGGCCCGCCATGAACACCGACTACCGAAAACGACTCCCCCACACGACGCTGGACTACTTCGATGCACGCGAAGCGGTCGATGCGATTCAGCCCGGCGCCTGGGCCGGGCTGCCCTACACCTCGCGCGTGCATGCCGAGAACCTGGTGCGCCGCTGCGACCCGGCGATCCTCACCGCCTCGCTCACGCAACTGATCGAGCGCAGGCGCGACCTCGACTTCCCGTGGTTCCCGACGCGCGTGGTATGCCACGACATCCTCGGCCAGACCGCGCTGGTGGACTTGGCCGGCCTGCGCGACGCCATTGCCGACATGGGAGGCGATCCGGCGCAGGTGAATCCGGTGGTGCCGACGCAGCTCATCGTGGACCACTCGCTGGCGGTGGAGTACGCCGGGTTCGACCCGGATGCGTTCGCCAAGAACCGCGCCGTGGAAGACCGCCGCAACGAAGACCGCTTCCACTTCATCGAGTGGACGAAGAAGGCGTTCAAGAACGTCGAGGTGATCCCGCCGGGGAACGGGATCATGCATCAGATCAACCTGGAGCGGATGTCGCCGGTGATCCACGCGAAGGGCGGCGTGGCCTTCCCCGACACGCTGGTTGGCACCGACAGCCACACGCCGCATGTGGACGCGCTGGGCGTCATCGCCATCGGCGTGGGCGGACTGGAGGCTGAGAACGTCATGCTGGGCCGCGCCTCGTGGATGCGTTTGCCCGACATCGTCGGCGTGGAACTAGCCGGCAAGCCGCAACCCAACATCACCGCCACCGACATCGTGCTGGCGCTCACCGAGTTCCTGCGCAAGGAGAAGGTGGTGGGTGCGTACCTCGAATTCTTTGGCGAAGGTGCTTCCGCGTTGACGCTGGGCGACCGCGCGACCATCTCCAACATGACACCCGAGTTCGGCGCCACGGCGGCGATGTTCTACATCGACCAGCAGACCATCGACTACCTCCGGCTGACCGGCCGGAAAGACGAGCAGGTGAAACTTGTCGAGCGCTACGCGAAGGAGGCTGGGCTGTGGGCGGATGCGTTGGCGAGCGCGGAGTACGAGCGCGTGATCCGCTTCGATCTTTCCAGCGTGGTGCGCAACATGGCCGGCCCCTCCAACCCGCACAAGCGCTTGCCGACTTCCGAGTTGGCCGCGCGCGGCATTGCGGCCCCGTGGGAAGAGGTGCGTGGCCAGATGCCCGACGGGGCGGTGATCATCGCGGCGATCACCAGTTGCACGAACACCAGCAACCCGCGCAACGTCATCGCGGCCGGCCTGTTGGCGCGCAATGCCAACGCGCGCGGCCTCCTTCGCAAGCCGTGGGTCAAGTCGTCGCTGGCACCGGGCTCGAAGGCCGTGCAGCTCTATCTGGAAGATGCGGGGTTGCTGCCCGAACTTGAGAAGCTCGGCTTCGGCATCGTGGCCTTTGCGTGCACCACCTGCAACGGCATGTCGGGCGCACTCGACCCGCGGATCCAGCAGGAGATCATCGAGCGTGACCTTTACGCCACGGCTGTGCTCTCGGGCAACCGCAACTTCGATGGCCGGATCCATCCCTATGCGAAGCAGGCGTTCCTGGCCTCTCCGCCGCTGGTCGTGGCCTATGCCATCGCCGGCACTGTGCGCTTCGACATCGAGAAGGACGTGCTGGGCATTGATCCGGACGGCCAGCCTGTCACGCTCAAGGACATCTGGCCGAGCGACGCGGAGATCGATGCCATCGTTGCCGCCAGCGTGAAGCCCGAACACTTCCGCCGCGTGTATGAGCCGATGTTCAAGGTGGGCGTGGCGAGCAACGAGAAGGTCAGTCCGCTGTACGACTGGCGCCCGCAGAGCACCTACATTCGCCGGCCGCCGTATTGGGAAGGTGCGCTGGCCGGCGAGCGCACGCTCAAGGGCCTGCGCCCGCTGGCCGTGCTGCCTGACAACATCACGACCGACCACTTGTCGCCGTCCAACGCCATCCTGCGCGACAGCGCGGCGGGCGAGTACCTGCACAGGATGGGCCTGCCCGAAGAGGACTTCAATTCCTACGCCACGCATCGCGGTGACCATCTGACCGCGCAGCGCGCCACCTTCGCCAATCCGCAGTTGGTCAACGAGATGGCCGTGATCAATGGCGCCGTCAAGAAGGGCTCGTTCACGCGCCTTGAGCCCGAGGGCAAGGTCGTTCGCATGTGGGAAGGCATCGAAACCTACATGCAACGCAAGCAGCCCCTGATCATCATCGCCGGCGCCGACTACGGCCAGGGCAGTTCGCGCGATTGGGCCGCCAAGGGCGTGCGCCTCGCGGGCGTCGAGGCGATCGTGGCCGAGGGCTTCGAGCGCATCCACCGCACCAACCTGATCGGCATGGGCGTGCTGCCGCTGGAGTTCAAGCCGGGTGTGACGCGCCTGACGCTGGGCATCGATGGCACCGAAACCTTCGACGTGATCGGCGTGCGCAGTCCGCGCGCGACGCTGACGCTGGTGATCCACCGCAAGAGCGGCGAGTCCGTCCCGGTGCCCGTCACCTGCCGTCTCGACACTGCCGAGGAAGTCTCGATCTACGATGCGGGCGGCGTGCTGCAGCGCTTTGCGCAGGACTTCCTCGAATCGACGCAGGCCGCTGCCGCCTGATCACCGCCAATGCATTTCCCCAGCGATTCAGGGCTCCACAAGATGGCACATCCACCCCAGATCAAGATCCCCGCCACCTTCATGCGTGGCGGCACCAGCAAGGGCGTCTTCTTTCGCCTGCAAGACCTGCCCGAAGCGGCGCAGGTGCCGGGCGCCGCGCGTGACGCGCTTCTGCTGCGCGTCATAGGCAGCCCCGACCCCTACGGCAAGCAGATCGACGGCATGGGCGCTGCGACATCGAGCACCAGCAAAACCGTCATCCTCTCGAAGAGCACGCGGCCCGACCACGATGTTGACTACCTGTTCGGCCAGGTGGCCATCGACGCGCCTTTCGTCGACTGGAGCGGCAACTGCGGCAACCTGTCGGCGGCCGTTGGCCCTTTCGCCGTCAGCAACGGCTTCCTCGATCCGGGCCGCGTGCCGCGTAACGGTGTGGCGGTGGTTCGCATCTGGCAAGCAAATATTGGCAAGACCATCGTTGCGCACGTGCCGGTCACGGATGGCGCGGCGCAGGAGATCGGCGATTTCGAGCTCGACGGCGTGACCTTTCCGGCGGCTGAAGTCCTGCTTGAATTCATCGACCCAGCGGCCGAAGAAGATGGTGCCGGCGGCGCGATGTTTCCGACCGGCAATGTGGTTGACGACCTCACGGTGCCGGGCGTCGGATCGCTGAAGGCGACGATGATCAACGCCGGCATCCCGACCATCTTCGTCAACGCCGAAGCCATCGGCTACACCGGCACCGAACTGCAGGACGACATCAACGCCGACGCCAAGGCGTTGGCGATGTTCGAGTCGATCCGTGCACATGGCGCGCTGCGCATGGGCCTGATCGGGAACCTCGACGAAGCAGTACGACGCCAACACACGCCGAAGGTCGCCTTCGTCGCACCGCCGGCCAGCTACACAGCTTCCAGCGGCAAGTCCGTGCACGAAGCCGACGTGGACCTGCTGGTGCGCGCGCTTTCCATGGGCAAGCTTCATCACGCCATGATGGGTACCGCCGCCGTCGCCATCGGCACTGCTGCCGCGGTTCCCGGCACGCTTGTGAACCGGGCTGCCGGGGGCGGGGCGCCGCAGGTGGTGCGCTTTGGCCATCCGTCGGGCACCCTGCGGGTCGGGGCAGAAGTCGCCTTGCGCAACGGCCAATGGACGGTCACGAAGGCTGTGATGAGCCGCAGCGCACGCGTGCTGATGGAAGGCTGGGTCCGCGTGCCCGGCGACAGTTTCTGAACAAGACACCTGTGGCACGGCGCCACCCCGTGCCCATTTCCCTTACTGGCAGGAATTCAATCAATGTCTACTCGCAAGACCCTCAAGGCACTGGCCGAGGCACGCCGCGGCGTGCTGGTGCCGGGTGCCTTCAACGCGCTGTCGGCCAAGGTCATCGAGGACCTCGGCTTCGAGGCCATCTACGTCACCGGCGCCGGCGTCACCAACATGTGGTTCGGTTTGCCGGACCAGGGCTTCATGGGGCTGCACGAGATCGCCGACCACACCGCGCGCATCCGCGATGCGGTGAGCTTGCCGCTCATCGTCGATGCCGATACCGGATTCGGCAACGCGCTCAACGTGCGCCACACCGTGCGCGTACTCGAGCGGGCTGGCGCTGACTGCATCCAGTTCGAGGATCAGGTTGCGCCGAAGCGATGCGGCCACTTCTCAGGCAAGGAAGTGATCGGCACGGAGGAAGCCGTTGCCAAGATCAAGGCCGCGGTGGACGCGCGCACCGATCCCGACCTGCTGATCCTCGCGCGCACGGATGCATGCGCGACGCAGGGCTTCGAGGCCGCCATCGAACGCGCGCAGAAGTTCAGTGAGGCCGGCGCCGACATGCTGTTCGTCGAGGCGGTGACCACGGCCGAAGAGATTCGGGCGCTTCCCCAACGGCTTTCCCGCCCGCAACTGATGAACATGGTCATCGGCGGCAAGACGCCGATCTTTGGCGCCGGGGAACTGGCCGGGCTGGGCTACGGCATCGTGCTGTATGCGAACGCCGCGCTGCAGGGTGCGGTGGCGGGCATGCAGAAGGCGCTGACCGTGCTGCGCGACGCCAAGCGCATCGACGAGGATCCGGCGCTGGTGGTGCCTTTTCTTGAGCGCCAGCGGCTGGTTGGCAAGCCGGAACTCGACGTGCTGGAGAAGAAGTACAGCGTCTGATCCAGATGACTCGCAGTGCTCCGCTTTGACGCCGGGTGCGGTCCGTCATCGAGCCCGCGCGATGCTCATGCACTGCATGTACCTCGCATGGACCGCCTTGATCGCGTTGTTGTCCCGGGCTTGCTGCGCCGGAACGATGTTCGCCCGCATCTCGTCGGCGCACGTCCTGAACATCGCGCTCTTCTCTTCCTGCAGCGATTTTCTGTCTGCGGACTTCGCGCGCGCTGCCTCGTTTCTTTGCCGGTTCGCCTCGGCTTGGGCGGGGTCGACATACATCGAGTTCTTCTGTGCCCTGGCATCCTTCGCCATCTGCGGCGTGATGACCACCTTGGCCGGCGACGAAGCGATCGCGCTTGCCTGCTTGCTGTCCGGCGGGCACGCATCGAGGGCGTGATCTTTCAACGCCGTGAAAGCGCTCATGTTCATCGCCATGAGGAAGGCGATGTCTTCGGGAGGCTGACCCTGCCAGAAGTGAAAGACCGAGCCTTCCGCCTGACGGCCCGCATACAGGCATTGAAGGATCTTGTTGGGAAGCCTGGCGATCCGGGCGTCAAAGTTCTGCGCAAAGGGGGTTTCGCCGAAATAGGTTCGAGGAGAAACCGTCGTGCCGGGCCCGAGCAACCTGCGCGCTCCGCCTGAACGCTGGGCCTCGAAATCGTCCCACTCGGCCTGGTCGCGAAGACGTCGATACGCCTCGTACTCCTTCATGCTGTCGCTGCTTTGCAAGGCATGGGCCGTCTTGACCGGGTCGGGGGTCGAGCCAAATCCTCCGCCGGTACTGAAACGAATCGCGCTGACCCATCGATTGAAGGCCTGCCGGGCGCTCGGAGCGATGCCTCCGTCGGGAGGGCGACCGTTGTTGGCCAGGGCCATGAAGTTGGCGAGCAATTGCCCCTGTTCGTCGGTGCCGATCACTTTCGGCCACGCGATCATCAGGTCCTTCTCGAACAGCATCTGGCCGAACCTGTCTCCAGCGGCACCTCGATTCGAAGCCGGCGCTGCGAAGTAGGCGCGCCGGGCCTCGGTCACCTGCGCCTCGAACTGCGCCATCTGCTCGCGCATCTGGACGAATCCTTCGATGGCCTTCTGGACGTTGTAGGCCATGTAGTCGCGAAGCGTTGGCTGGCCGATCCAGATGACATCGGCCAGCGCGCTGCTTGCCGACAATGCGCCGGCGAGGACCAGCGTCCAGGAGCGGCTGCGCCACATCCTGCAAGTCGAGGCTGCGCGATTCAACACAACTCCGCGAGAAAGCATGGCGATTCCTTCGGGTGTTTTCTTGTACCGCGAACGCATGCCGCGCGGCTGGCTGTCGCTTCGAGCGAAGACGTCAGCCTACCCTTTGCATTGGTTGTGCCATCAACAATTTGCGGGTTGACGCGAGGCGGCTGATCTGGTTGTGTCCTTCGCTCAGCGGGCCCGCGCTCACGCATGAACGCAATCATCGGCGGGTGGGATCCGACGATACGAAGTGGGACTGGGAAGACACATGGAACCTTCCGCAATTCATAGCATTGAAGTCCTATGCAACGTCCTCCCCAGACCGTCGCGCGCAAATGGAGCGGCGCTGGTCCCGGCAGGCCGAACGCCATGCGACCTGAATGCAGCTTTATGAAAAACGTCACCGTCCCACGCACGAACACACGTCGCCTGATACATGCCACCCGATTGGCGCTGGCTGGCGAGCAGGCTCTCGTCTATTTCGACGCCACGCAAAACGAGTATCAGGTGGAGTTCTTCGACAGCGCCGGCCATCGCATGCCGGAATTGAAGTTCCATGCGAGCGCTGAGTGCAACGCGATAGTCGCTGCGGAGCGCTTCATCAGTGAAGTGAGCGGGCAAACCGAGTTTGCAACCGCTCCGTGAACTACCCGGTCAACGACCGCTCAATGGTTGACCGGTTGCGGCGCCGGGAAACTCCACGCGCCGCTGAGGATCTCGGCGCGTGGGCGATAAAGCCGCACCGTGTAATTCCAGCCCGCGACGATCGGCAAGCAGTTGGCCACGCTGCCGTCGCAGCCGCCGAACTGCACAGCGATCGAGCCATCGGCGCTCTTCTTTGCGGTGAGGTTGTTGAGCGTGTACGCGCCGGCCGCGTTCTTCTCGTAGTAGCCCTGGGCGTTGTAGACGCTGATCGACCAGAAGCCATCGACCGGCACGTCCTTCACGTCGAGACGGAATACGGTCTTGCCATCGTTCTTTGCGGGCGTGATGTTGAGGTAGGTTGCGTCCTTGTCCGGGTTGCCGCCCCAAGCCGCGGCGGCGCCGACCAGGCGACGCACCGGATCGACATCGGCCTTGGTGCCGAAGGCCTTCTTGAAATCGGGAATGGTGGTCGACAGCACGATCAATGCGTCGCGCACCTTCTTCTGGCTGACGGGGTCCCAAGCGGGAAACTCGAGCGTGCCCGGGCCCGCCTGGCTCACCTTGATCGCGTCCTGCAGGGCATGCACCTGCGCGATGTCCTTCGGGTCGGCCGGATCGACCAGCGTGCGGATCGCCGCCACCACGTAGCGGGTGCCGACGCTCTCCTTGGTGAGCGTGTAGGTGCCCGCGCCGTAGTAGACGTTCGGCGTGTAGTGGTCTTCGTTGATGACCTGCAGCGCCATGTAGCGCTTGCCGGGATCGGGCATCGTCACCGTGACCGGGCCAGCATCGAGATCGAAAACACCCGAGCTGTAGAAAGTGTCGCGGTTGAGGCGGATCACGGTCTGGTTGTCGATGGACGCGGGCTCGCGGCGATGCAGCAGCTTGCCGAGGCCGCCCTGCTTGGCGAGCGCCGCGACGTACGTGTCAGTCTCGGCGCGAACGAAGTTGTCGACAGTGACGGGCACGCTGGCAGGCGTCGCCTGCTGGGCTTGGGTGGTGGTCATGGTCGCGATGATGGCAGCAAGGATGCTCGATGCCTTCAAGGGGTTTTTCATGATGAGTGCAATGTTTTGAAGGGTTGCTGGGGTGCGCAGCCGCGTCGCTACGCGTGACGTCCGCGCAGCGACACCTTAGCGGGCTTGACGTCGGCTGTCATGATCGCGAGTCGCCAACGCGTGTACGACGCTCACACCCGCGGAAACGCAAAGGTGAACGTCGTTCCCTGACTGCGCGATGAAGCCACGCTGACGTCACCCCCATGCGCCAGCGCGATGGCGCGAACGATGAACAGGCCAAGCCCCACGCTGCGCGCAGGACTTTCTCCCGGGTCCCCTCGCACCATGGGCTCGAACAGCGTGGCCTGCAACTCTCGTGGAATGGGCTCACCCTGGTTGTGAACGGACAGGCTGGCCGTGTCGCCGCGAATGGCCGAGGTCACGACGACGAGGCCCTCCGGGTCTCCGTACGCCATCGCGTTGCCCACAAGGTTGCCCAGCAACTGGGCCACGCGATCCGCGTCGGCGATGCAGTTGGACTCGCCCTCGGAACGGTGGACCAGTTGGCGTCCGGGAAAAGCCAGCGCAAGCTCTTCGACGATGCCAGCGACCAACCCATGCAGGTCGAGAGGCGAGGGTGCGACGGTCAGGCCGCGCCCCACGCGGGCGAGCGTGAAATCCAGCAGTTCCTCGATGAGGCGCTGGGCCCGCTGCGCGGAGCTCGTGACATGGCCGAGGACGCGAACCTTCTGCGGTGCGTCCTCGTCGTGCGCAAGGACCTTGGCGCCCATGAGAATCGCCGACAGCGGGTTGCGCAGGTCGTGGCTCACGATGCCCACCATCTGCTCGGCGAAAAGGGCCCTGTCCTGTGCACGGGCGTGCTCGCGCGTCGATTCCGTGATGTCACTCAACACGCCCACGAAGTAGGGCAGCGCGCCGTCCTCGTTGAAGAAGCCCTGGCCCGAAGACACCACCGTTCGCTGCACGCCGTCGACGCCGTTGAGCCGGTAGGTGCAGTTGTAGACGTCTTCGCTGCGGCTGAGGGCAGATTCCATGGCGCGCCGCTCGTTGTCCCTGTCTGCGGGGTCGATCGCTGCGGCGTATTGCGTGTCGTCCACCGGCCGCGCGGCCACGTAGCCCAGCAGCCGCGCGACGTCGTCTTCGTACCGTCGGGCGCCGGTCGCCGCATCGATGTCCCAGAGAAACAGGTTCCCGAGACGCAGCGCCTGGCGCAGCCGGGCCTGTGTCACCCGCAAGGCCGATTGGGCCTCGCGCTCCTTCGTCACCAGGTCGTCGGCGCGCTTTCTGGCGGCAAGCAGTTCCCGCTCGTACTTGTTGCGCTCTTCGGCGACCACCATCGAGACTTCGTCATAGCTGCCGGCGGCCGTGGTTCGCCGGATGGCGTTCAGCATCATCGGAATCGTGTGGCCATCCTTGTGCCGCATGTCGAGCTTCACTTCGGACAGCGAGCCCTGCATCTGCAGCGTGGGCAGCCAGTGTGTCTGGTGGAAGATGCGCCCACCCATCGTGAAGAGCTCCTGCAGCCGCTTCCTGCCGACCAGCTCATCGCGGTCCACTCCCAGCCACGTGCAGAACGTCTTGTTGACCTTCAGGATGGTGCCCGTGATGCTCGTGACGAGCAGGCCGGTTGGAAACTCGTCGAAGAGTTGCTCGGCGTTCGGCAGTTCAGGCGTGTGTTCGGCATTCACCGGTGGCCGAGCGTTGCAAGGAATTCGTCCATGGCGCTGGCACTGGCGCACGGCGCACTCAGGTGCGGACAATGACCCACGTTCTCGACGACGCGAAGCATGCAGTCGGGAAGCGTGCGCTGAAGGTATTCGCCCACCGCCAGCGGCGCGATCAGGTCGTCGCTGGACTGCACGACAAGCGTTGGCGCGGTGAGCTTCGGAAGGTCGGCCCTGTTGTCCGACAGGAAGGTGACGCGTGCAAACTGCTTCGCGATTTCCGGGTCTGTCCGGCAGAAGCTGTCGGTGAGTTCGACACCAAGCTCCGGCTGTTCCGGCGCACCCATGATGGCAGGCGCCATGTTGCTTGCCCAGCCGAGGTAGTTGGACTCGAGCGTGTCCAGCAGCGAATCGATGTCCTCGCGCGTGAAGCCGCCCACATAGTCACCATCGTTGATGTAGCAGGGCGAGGGGCCGACCATCACGTGACCCGCGAAGCGCTGCGGCGCACGGATGCCGGCCAGCAGGCCCATCATGGCGCTCACGGAGTGCCCGACGAAGATGACAGGACCTTGGGCAAACTCTTCGACGATTTCCAGCAAGTCGTCTGCATAGCCTGACAGCTGGTTGTACTTGCCCGGGTCGTAGGCGCTCAGGTCCGACTGGCCTGCACCGACCAGATCAAAGGTGACCGTCCTGAACCGCGCCGAATACTGGGGCGCCAGAAACCGCCACATGTGCTGGTCGCATCCGAATCCGTGCGAGAACACCATGGTGGCAGGCCCATCCCCGAGGACCTTGACGTTGTTTCGCTTCTCGACAGACATGTGCGGGCCTTTGGCAAAAGCCGCGCAGCCCGTGGGTCCGCCCGACGATGGGAAAAGACCATTATCACGATTTGCGAACGTTTGTATTCTGAGCCTGGAACCCGCTGATCTCCGGGTTGACGCTCAGGGCGTCGGCCAGGGCTTCGAGGCTGTACGGCTTCAGGAGCAGGCGGAATTCCGCGTGGTTCATCCCGCCCGCCGCGCCGGAATAACCGGTCGTCAGCACGACGGGCAACTCCGGGCGCCGGCGCCTGATTTCGCGAGCGAGATCCACGCCGCTGACGCCGCCGGGCATCATGACGTCAGAGAACACGACGTCGATGCTTCGCGCGTTGGCCAACGCGCCCAGCGCCGCAGCCGGGCTTGCCGCGTGGATGACAGTGAATCCCAGGTGGCCCAGCATCTCGCGCGTGAGCGCCGCGACTTCGGCGTCGTCTTCGACAAGAAGCACCTGGCGACCGTTGCCGTCACCGTGAAGAGAGAGCGCGCTCGTTGCGTCAACCGGCGCGGCGGGCTGGCGCAGCGAGCGAGGCAACAGCAGGGTGACGGTGGTGCCCACCTGGATGCGGCTGTCGATCCTGAGCTGGCCGCCGGATTGCTGCGCAAAGCCATACACCTGCGGCAAGCCCAATCCCGACCCCTTGCCCACCTCCTTGGTCGTGAAGAAGGGCTCGAACGCGCGTTCCAGCACCTCGGGTGGCATACCGCTTCCCGTGTCGGCGACTGAAAGCTGAAGCCAGGCGGCCGGAGGACCCTCATCGGCCGCTTGCATGACGTTCGTGGCATCGATGGCGATGACGCCGCCTTCGGGCATCGCGTCCCGCGCGTTGGCGAACAGGTTCAACATCGCCAGCTCGAATTCGCCCGCATCGATTTCGACGGGCCAGAGGTCGGCTCCAAAATTCATCTCGACACGGGTGTCTCCCCGCAGCGAGTGCTCGAGCATTTCACGCATGCCAAGGAGGTGGGTCGCAAGGTCGATCGACGTCGGATTGATGGGCTGTCGGCGCGTGAACGCCAGCAGCTGGTGCGTCAACCCGGTTCCGCGGGCCAGGGCACGGCGCATGGCGGCGTGGACGCGCTCCCGCTGCTCCGCCGCAATTCCGCGTTCCAGCAACTGCAGCCCGTTTGCGAACACAGCCAGCAAGTTGTTGAAGTCGTGTGCCACGCCGCCGGTCAGCCGGCCGAGGGACTCCAGCTTCTGGGATTGGCGAAGCGCCTCCTCGGCCTTTTTCAGGCGCTCCTGGTCGAGCACGCGCTCGGTGACGTCGTAGACGAACTGATACGCACCGACGCGTGCGCCACCGGCTCCGCGCAAGGTGCTGTAGCGCATTTCGTAGAACCGGCGATCCCTCGCCGGATCCCCGAATTCCCCGGTCTCCACGAATTCCTCGCCGCCCAGCGCGCGGCTCCACACGGCCTTGACCGCAGCTTGGTGCGCCGGCTGCGAAGCCAGCAGTTCCAGCATGCTGTCGCCGACCTTCGGGCGAACGCCGAAGATGCGCTCGAACTCGTCCGCCGCCGACCGGTTGATGGCAAGCCACCGGTAGTCGAGATCGGCCACCTGGACGAAGGCATTGGTGCCTTCCACGATGTCGGCCATGAGCTTGCGCTGTGCAAGCGCCTCGCTCACCCGGCGTTCCAGCGTCTCGTTCAGCTCACGCAGGCCACGCTCGGCCAGCACCCTGCGGGTCGTCTCCGAAACCGCACAGAACATTCCGGCGATCTTGCCGCTCTCGTCGCACAGCGGCGAATAGGAAAAGGTGAACCACGTCTGTTCGTCGTAGCCCTTGCGATTCATCAGGAGCGGCAGGTCCTCGCGATAAATCGCCTGGCCCGCCATGGCGGCATCGATCAGCGGGCTGATGTCCGGCCATATCTCCGACCAGATGTCCTCGAAGCGCATGCCCAGGGCGCGCGGATGCTTGGCGCCGAGGATTTCGGCGTACGGGTCGTTGTAGAGAAAGCTGAGCGCTTCTCCCCAAGCCACGAACATGGGGAACCGCGATTGAAGAAGAAGCCCGACGACCGTGCGCAAGGGTTGCGGCCAGGTTTCCGGCGGGCCGAGCGCTGACTGCGACCAGTCGTGCGAGCGCATCAATGCACCCATGCCGCCGCCTCCGTCCAGGAAGCCGGCGGTCCGACCTGTCGTTGGCAAGCTTGAATCGGACATCATGATTCTTCAGCGCGCTCGGGCGAAGCCACTGACGCAACGATCACTCCAACACGCATGGCTCGAAGCACCACCTTGTTTCATCCTGGTCCATTCGATGGCACGGCGCACCTTCCCGGGCGGGGCCGCCCCGAGGATAGCAATGAATGTATCTGACCGTGCCTTGCGTTGAATTGGCGGGAACCCGCACCAAGCGAAGCCGCGTGTCCATGCGCGCAATGGGAACGCGTCGAGGCCCTTGAAATGGGTGAATCCGCGGACAAAGATGGTACGTAAAAGCGGGTGTGGCAACGCACGCGGACACGTTGCTGCCACTGCCCATCCACCTGTCCGCAAAACACTTGAGGAGCGAACATGAACGAACAAGACAACATCAAGACCGTGCAACAGATCTACGCCGCATTCGGCCAAGGCAATATTCCGGCCATCCTCGGTCAACTCACCGCCGATGTGGCCTGGGTCAATGCGGGCCCCGAATCGGTTCCCTATGCACGTCGTCGGCAGGGCGTGGACGCAGTGCAGTCCTTTTTTGCCTCGCTTGGCGCCAACGTGGAAGTTCAGTCCTTTGAACCGAAGGAATTCTTCGCCAGCGGCGACCGCGTCGTGGTGCTCGGCGCATGGACAGCGCGCGCCAAGCCGACCGGCAAGTCTTTCGCAAGCGACTGGGCGATGGCGTGGACGCTTCGTGACGGAAAGGTGACGTCGTTTCAATCGTATGAAGACACGCACGCCGTCGCGGCTGCCTTCAGCGCTTGATCTTGAGTTGGCGTCGTGCGGCTGAGGCCGCGCGTGGGCCAGGCAGCTTGCCTGCGTGGCGTTGAGGCCGCCACAATGGCTGATCAGCAGCACCGAAGGAGCGGTCATGATGGCGCGATGGCCCCAGGCATTCTTGATGGCTTGCGCCATGGCGATGAGTGCGTCGGCGTATGCACAACCAAAGGATGGTGCTGCCGTGAGCTTCGAGTCGCCTCAGTTCGCCGGTGGAATGCTGACGATCAATGCAGTGCTCTACAAGCCGTCGGGGCCCGTCAAAGGCACTGTCGTGCTGGTGCACGGCTCCGGTGGATGGAGCGACGGCCGGGAGGGCTATTGGGGGCGGGCGCTGAGTGCGGCGGGGTATGCGGCGCTGGCCATCGACACCTTCGGGCCGCGCGGAATTGGAAGCACGGTCAGCGATCAGGGCAAGCTGGCGTCCCTGCAGCAGGCACAGGACGCATTTGCTGCGCGCCGCTACCTGCTGGGGCTAGGCTACGCGGAGGACAAGACAGCGATCATGGGTTTCTCGCGCGGCGGCACGGTGAGCATGCAGGCGGCCGATCGCAACTATCTCCCAGCGCAAAAAGATCGTTTTTCGGTGTCGATTCCCTTCTATCCCGGGTGCACCACCAGGCCGAGAGAGGCCAAGCCTGCAAGCAAGCTCTTTCTCGTTCTGGCGGAGAAGGATGACTGGGTCGGAACCAGGTCATGTCTAGAGTCCGCTGCCG
Source organism: Variovorax brevis (assembly GCF_030317105.1). Lineage (GTDB taxonomy): Bacteria > Pseudomonadota > Gammaproteobacteria > Burkholderiales > Burkholderiaceae_C > Variovorax > Variovorax brevis. The sequence goes on along the minus strand of NZ_JASZYG010000006.1, from coordinate 23,299 downwards.
GCTATGCAAGTGCCGGTGGATCGGTCAAGACCAGGATCTATCCCAACGCCGCACATGGATTCGATGGAGATCCAGCGCATGTGCGAATGTTTCGGCTCAGCGATGCCGAGACTTTCATGGACTGTGTTTCCATTCTTGAGCCAGACGGAAGCTTCACCTTCAACGACAAGACGTTCCCAAGGACTGGTGTGGGGCTTCTGGCCGAGATGCGCAAGACCTGCGCCAAGCGCGGCGCGACGGTCTGGACCAACATCGCCCAGAAGGAAGCCGTGACCAAGGATGTCATCGAGTTTCTTGATGGCAACCTGTAGGTGCGCTCGATGGGCGGGGCGTGTTCCCGCTTCGCGACGCCGCAGGGGGTCGCTCCCTGAAAACGCATGAATGCTGAAGAACCCGGCCAAGCTGAAATAGGGGGGCTCTTCGCATTCGCCCGGCAGTCGAAGCCGATCCGGGCGAGTCGGGAATCAGGCACCCATCGCACGGCGAACATCCTGTGCTCCCCTCCAGGGCCCATTCGCGAATGGTCATTTCCCTTTCAGGAAGCCGACCAGCGTGGCATTGAAGCCAGGAACATCCTCGCCTGGCCACAGATGCCCTGCGTTCGGTACGACGATCAGGGTGCTGTTCGGCATGCACCGCGCCGCCGAATCAGCGATGACCCGAAAGAACGGCCGCCCGCTCGCTCCGCGGCCGATCGCGACCGGCGGCTTGATCTGGCCCAGCTGCGTGCAGCTGATGGGCGGTGCCTTGTCGGCGAACAACGCGGGCATGACGCGTGCGCTGTCGAGTTGTACCGCGCGGGTAAACGGCGGCTGTTCCTCGAAGTAGCCCTTGCGCCCGCCGAGGGCATCGATCAATTGTTTCGCGGCTGCCGGGTTGTCGTCGCTCTTCAGCGCCAGCATGACCGGTCCAAACGTTGCCGCCGCATCGTCTCCGAGCGTCTTGAGTTCGAGCGGATCGGTGACGTGGCTCGTTTGGCCGGGCTCGTACACCAAGGCGCTCTTCAGCAAGTCTGAATGCTTCGTTGCAACAGCCAGCACGATGGACCCGCCGTATGACCAGCCAACCAAGTGCACCGGCCCGCTATCCAGTCCCCGGATGAAGGCAGCGAGATCGTCTGCATGGGTCTGCACCCCGAATGCAGGCCAGTTTGGCGCCCATGGCCCGGTGCCAAAGTAGCGCAGGCTGTACGAGATTGCCCGAAAACCCTCGGCCGCCAGGGCGTTGCGCTGTCGATTCCAGGTGCGGTAGTCGCCGAGCCCACCGTGCACGAACAGCACCGTCGGGCCGCGGCCTTCGTCGACATAGGGCAGCCGGGCACCGTTTGCCTCCATGTACTGCACCCGCGGCGTCGGGGGCGGCGTCGTGCCGCAACTGGCAATGGCCGCCAGACAGGCGCCGGCAACGAGCTTTCTCACAGAATGTGCTGATGGCATGCTTGACTCCTTGGGGGTTCCTCGACGGAACCTCGCATCGAGGGCCGTTTTCATCACCATCGGCCAGTGCATAGCCAAATTCCTGAGCAGTTGGCGAAAACGCGACGAACAATCGGTGAATTCGACGAAAGTCGAGCTGGAGATCGCCATGAACAGCGTGCTGTCTGTCGATGCGGATCCGCCGGGAAGCTTGCGGCTCGCTTCATTCGAACTCGACCTGCGCCGCGGTGAGCTGCGCGGCCCGGATGGCGCCCCGGCTGAGTTGCGAAAGCAGGCGCTCGAAGTGCTGCTTGCCTTGGCCACCGATGTCGGCCATGTCGTCACCAAGGCTGATTTGATGCAGCGCGTCTGGCCCGACGATGTCGTGACTGAGGATTCGTTGGTGCAGGCGATCGCGGACATCCGGCGCGTACTCGGCGACAACGAGCACAGGCTGGTCCGCACGGTGCAGCGGCGCGGCTACCTGCTGACCTCAGAGGTGGCAAATGATGACGCCAGCGCCGGCGCAATACCGACAGCCGCTTCAGACAGCAGCCGCATCGCCACGTCGCGCCGACCCGCCCGGATAGCGTGGGCTGGCGGCCTCGCTGTTGCTGCGATTCTGGTCATGGTCGGCTGGGCGGTGCAGCAGTCGCCGGCACCGACGCGCGAGCCGCCACAGATTGCAGTGCTGGCGTTTCGCGACAGGGCCGGTACGGAAGAGGGCGCGATGCTCGCGCGTGGCGTGGCCGAACACATCATCATGGAACTCGGCCGCAACCAGGGATTGAACGTGGTAGCACACCACTCCAGTTTCGCGGTCAGCGACAAGGGCTTGCCGGTGACGGAGATCGGGCGTCGGTTGCGCGCCCAATACCTCATCGACGGCCTCGTGGAACGCAACGGCGAGCGATTGCAACTCGAAGTCCAGTTGATCGATGCCCGTGCCGAGAAGGTGCTTTGGGTGTCCAGGCATGAAACCGAGGGCGGGGGCGTGGTGCACGCGCTCGACGAGGTCCTGGGCAAGGTCTCGGGGACGCTGTTTTCAAAAGTGCGCGAAAGCGAGAAGCAGCGTGCTGCCGGGGCGTCGCCGAAATCGCTCGACGTCTATGCCCTGACGCAGAATGGCCACGCGCTGAAGCATCGCTTCGCGCCCGAAGCGACGCGCGAAGCTCGCACCACCCTTGAGCGGGTGTTGGCAACTGACCCGAACTACGGGCCGGCATGGTGGGCGCTGGGCTGGCTCAATGCAGTCGACGTGCATTTCGGCTTGACCAGTGAATGGGGCCATTTCGAGCGCATGCCGGAAGCGGTTGCGCAGATCAACCGGGGCATTGAGCTGGACCCCAACGCATCGGGCGCATGGCAGGCGTTGATGGTTGCCTACGTCGGGATCCCCGGCGCAAACGAGCAGGCGCTGGCTGCAGCGCAGCGCGCCATCGAGCTGGGGCCCGGCGATGCGGAAGCCTGGTTGTTCCATTCCATTGCACTGTTGGGCGCGCGCGCGCCGGCAGAGGCACTGCGCTCGGTCGAACGCGCGATGGCGATGAATCCGATTCCGCCGGTGTACTTCACCGCCATCCATGCGCAGGTGTTGTGGCCGAACGAGCAATACGAAGCAGCTCGGCGCACGGCTGAGGACTGCCTGCGCAAGGCGCCGCTGTACCGGCCGTGCCGCGTCGTGATGATCATCGCGGAGGGTGAGTTGGGTGGTATCGATGCGGCGCGCGCACAATTCGCGGCGCTCGGCGTTCAGGCCAATGGCTACAGCGCAACACTGGCATGCGCACCCCAGTACCAAGGGTCGGCCCCGGTGTTCGAGCGCTGTGTCAAATGGATGCGAGCGGCAGGATTGCCGCCGTAGCTGAGGTGAACACGTCCTCAAGGGACTGGCCGCTTGCGCGCAGTGCCTGCACCGCGGCAGCACGATGTCCACCAGGTAGTTCCAGCTGCCATCCGCCAGCAGCGTCAGGCTCGATCACCAACAAGTTGAGTGCAGGCGTGGGTACGGGAGAGGCCAAGGGTTGCGGCGGCGCGCTGCGAGCCGCCGGAGCTTCCGCCGTTGCGACAACATGATCCATGGCTCCAGCGCCAGCGCACGCGCCCTCGGGTGCGAGACCGCTTGGATGCGGTGGGTTGACCGAAAATCCATGCGCGACTACCGGCGAAGGGTCGCATCACAGCATCGTGCGTCTATCCCTTCAAGCGCATCTCCAGGAGCAGGTCAGGTGGCGTCCTTGCGCCACCCGCGCTTCACTTGCCAAACCACTTGAGAATGTGCTGCCACATGCGCCGCAGCCAGCCTGAGCGTTCCACGTCGGCTTGCGCGACCAGCGGCGTTTCCCCCACCGGCTTGCCGTTCGACTCCGCGACGACCTTGCCGATCACCATGCCCTTGGTCACCGGCGCCTCGAGGTCCGGCTTGACCTGTACCGTGGTTCGCACTTGCTGGCCCCGCGGTACCGTGAGACTCCATGGCGATCCCAGACCCGCCGCAACCGTATCGGCCTTCCCGAAGCTGACCTTGGCCGTCGCGACGACCGCGTCGGGCTGGATCGGGGTGGCCTTTTCGAAGTTGCCAAAGCCCCAGCCGAGCAGCGTGCGCGTCTGGTCGGCACGCGCCTGCGCGCTGTTGGTGTTGAGGATCACCGTGATCAGGCGCATCCCGTTGCGCTTGGACGAAGTGACGAGGCAGTAGCCCGCCTCCTGGGTGTGGCCGGTCTTCAGTCCGTCGACCGTGGGGTCGGTATAGAGCAGGGCGTTGCGATTGCCCTGCTTGATCTTGTTGTACGTGAACTCGCGCTCCGCATAGATCGGGTAGAAGTCGGAGCTGTCGCGGACGATTGCGCGCGCCAGGATCGCGAGGTCGCGCGCAGACGACTTGTGGTCCGGGTCGGGCAGGCCCGTCGCGTTCACGAAATTCGTGTGCGTCATTCCGAGGCGCTTGGCCTCGGCATTCATGAGCTTGGCAAAGCCCTCTTCGGAGCCGGCCATGTGCTCGGCGATCGCCTTGGACGCGTCATTGCCCGACTGGATGATGATGCCGCGCAAGATGTCGATCACCGTGGCCTGGCTGTTGAGCGGCAGGTACATGCATGACTCGGTGCCCGAGCCACGGCACCAGGCGTTCTGGCTGACCGACACAAGGTCGTCCTTCTTGAGCTTGCCCGAGCGAAGTGCCTGTTCGACCAGGAAACTGGTCATCATCTTGGTCAGCGACGCGGGCGGCAGCGGCTCGTCGGGGTTGGCCGAAGCGAGCACCTCGCCCGAGTCGAAGTCCATCAAGAGCCATGCCTTGGCGGGGAGCGCAGGGGCGCCGCCGGCAACCGCGGTATCTGAAGATGCTGGAGGCGTGGCCGGCGCGGTGGCCGCGGGCTTCTTCTGGGTCGCGTGCTTGGCGGTGTGGGAGGCCGCGAAGGACGCCGAATCGGGAACCAGGGCGCCTGCGGAAATTGCCAGGGCGACCGGAATGAGGGAGAAACTTTTGAGTTGCATGGGGGTCAGGGGCAAAACGGAATTGTGGCGGACAAAGCGCCGGATTTTGAATCGTGCACAGAGGATCCGGAATCGCAGTGCAAGTTCAGCCAGCGAAGGGGGCTTCCTCGAAGCGGCGTGACCCGCACGTGGCTTGCGACGGCTTCGCCTGCTGAACAAAAGTTGTAACTGGAAGGCGGGCGACTTCACGCCTCACGTGCAGGATTCACTTCCCCCTGCACGTCGGCGTCGAAGCTTACTCCAGCCTTCGTGAGTCCTTTCCACCCCGGGTAGGTGGTCGCGAAATCGCTCACGATGCGCTCGAGCGGCATGTCGTCGAATGCGCCGCGTTCTCCAACGTACTCCATGTGCCGCCGTCCTTCGCCGTCAAAAGGGTGATAGAGCGAATCGGCCCGCCCGTCCCATTCGAGCGGCAACAAGCCGAAGCGCTGGCACAACTCGACGTTGAATGCGGGCGTGGACTTGACCCACGCGCCATCCAGCCAAAGCTCCGTGTAGCCGTGCCAAATGAAGACGTCCGTCTGCATGGTCTCGCGCATGCGCTGTGTCGACAGGTGATTGCGCACGTCCGCGTAGCCGACCCGCGCGGGAATGCCAACGGCGCGCGCAGCGGCTGCGAGAAGGGCGGCCTTGGGCACGCACCAGCCAAAGCCTTGCGCGATCACCTGGCTCGCCCGCATGCCTTTCGGCGACAGGTCGATGCGGTACGGGTCGTAACGGAAGCGATCCCGCACGGCGTAGTAGAGCGACACCGCGCGCTCGCGATCGTCTGCGCCCTGCGCGTGCGTGGCCGCGAAGTCGACGACGGCGGGGTGGTTGCTGTCGATCAGCGCCGTCGGTGCGAGCGTGGCCGCATTCGGGCCCGAAGTCGTGGTTTGCATTCCCGATATTTACCAGAAGTCCGGGACGTCGAACCGGGGTGAGGTCGGCCGCGATGATTCGATCCGGATAAGGCAAGATCGCCCGGTGCCCATTCCAAGCCGCTCCATCCCGTTGCCCGCATCGCTGCAAATCGCCTTGCCACTGGTCATCCTCGCGTTCGGGCACACGCTTTCAAACCTGATTCGCACCTTGCCGGCCATCGCCACCGATGTCATGTCCGCTGACATCGGAACGACGACGGGCTACCTCGGGGTGCTCACGGGTGCCTATCACCTCTTCTTTGCGCTGGGGCAGATTCCAGCCGGCGTGATGCTGGACAGGCTTGGCGTCAGGACCGTGTCCTTGTCCTTGTTCGCGATCACGGCGCTCGGCGCTACTGCCGGCGCGTTTGCGCACGACGCCTTCAGTTTTTTCATGGCGCAGGCGCTGCTCGGCATCGGTTGCTGCGGCATGCTGCTGTGCCCCTTCACCCTGGCCGCCAAGACCTTGCCACCAGCCCGTTTCGCTTTGTGGTCGGGGTTGATCCTGAGCATCGGCAACTGCGGCATGTTGTTGTCCGCAACGCCGATGGCATGGCTCATCGAGCACCATGGCTGGCGTGCCAGCTTCTGGTTTTCGGCCGCGCTGGCGGTCGGCATCGGCGCGCTGGTGGCGCTGGTCGTGCCGGGCATGAAAAGGACGGCGACTGCGCCTTCGCTCGAACTGAAAGCAGAGTTTCGCGAAGTGCTGCGCATGACCGCGTCGATGCCCATGCGCGGACCGGTGCTGCTGGCCTTCACCTCGCTGGCCGCGGCGCTCGCGGTGCGCGGCGTCTGGGGCGGGCCGTGGTTCATGGAAATCAAGGGACTGTCGCGGATCGAGGCTGGCAACGCACTCATTCCCCTGACTCTGGCGCTGGCGATCGGGCCACTGGTCGCAGGCGCCATTGACAGGTTGACCGGTGCCCGGCGCGCCCTGCTTGCGGGCAGCCACCTGGTGGCGGGCTTGCTGTTGCTCGTTGTTGTCGCTTCAGTGCCAGGAGGCTGGCTGCAGGGCGGCTTTTTGGGCTCAGCATCGTTCGACGCGTGGATCTTCTTTGCATTCGGCTGCTGCATTTCGACGCAGCCCTTGCTCTTTGCGATGGGTCAGGCTTCGACCCCGAAGGAGAAGTCCGGCAAGGCACTGGCTGCATTGAACCTGATGTTCTTCTGTGGCACGGCCTTTCATCAACTGGCGAGCGGATGGATTGCGTCGACCTTCGGCCTGGTCACGGTGTTCTTCTACTTCGCCATGGCCCTGGCGGGTTCGACCTTGCTCTTTCTCCACTACACGCGCCGGCCACGCCGCGAAGGCCGCGTTCCGGGATAGGCCCGGTCAAACCGTGCAGGAATCCCTATCCAGCGCGCAATGGCCGGTAGAAGGCGCGGATCTCTGCCGCGAGCGCTTCGGGTTGCTCCATCGCCGCGAAATGGCCGCCCCTTGACATGACGCTCCAGCGGCGGATGTCGGTGAACGTGCGCTCGGTAACGCTGCGCGGCGGTCGCATGATCTCCGCGGGGAATTCGCAGTAGCCCATCGGAACGTCGACCGTTTGCCCGAAAGGAATGGGCCACGGTCCATGCGCACGGGCGTAGTAGGGCCAGAACGATGAGCCGATGGCGCCGGTGAACCAGTACAGGCTCACATCGGCGAGGATTTCGTCTTTCGTGAACACCGACTCCACATCGCCGCCGCAGTCGGACCAGCTGCGAAACTTCTCGGCAATCCACGCTGCAAGTCCCGTCGGCGAATCGTTCAGCGCATAGGCGAGTGTTTGCGGCCGGGTGCCCTGCTGCAAGCTGTAGCCCGTTTCCTCCGCGAGCCAGTGCTTCAGTTCGGCGAGGTACTGGAGTTCTGCCGGGCTGGAATCCGCATTCGCTACAAGGTCGCGCCCGACGGGGAGGAAGTTCAGATGCACCCCGATGGTCTTGTCCGGATGCGCCAGTCCGATCCGTGAGGAGATGAATGCGCCCCAGTCCCCACCCTGCGTGCCGAAGCGTGAATAGCCCAGCACTTCGCTCATCAACTGCGCAAACGCGTCCGCGATCTGCTCGATGGAAAAGCGCGGCTGGTTGGCCGCGAACGAGAGGCCATAGCCCGGCAAGCTGGGCGCCACCACGGTGAAGGCGTCGGCCGGGTCGCCACCGAAGCGTTCGGGGTCGGTCAGCATCGGGATGATGTCGAGAAACTCGAACACCGAGCCCGGCCAGCCATGCGACAGCAACAGCGGAAGCGGCGCGTCGCCTTTGCCCGTGACGTGGAGGTAGTGCAGGTCGATGCCGGCGATCGGCACCTTGTACTGCGCGAAGGCATTGAGTCGCGCTTCCTGCGCGCGCCAGTCGAAGCGGTTGCGCCAATGGTCGACGAGTCCGCGCATCCATTCCAGGTCGGCACCTGTCTGCCAGGGGGCGCCGGGCATGGCGTCCGGAAAGCGGGTTCGCGCCAACCGCTCGCGCAGATCGCCGAGCGCCGTTTCATCCACGTGAAGCTTGAAGGGTAGGGGTGTCATGGCGGGAAAGCTTGACGCTTGCAGCACGATTCAGTCAAGCAGGAGCGGCATTCCAGGATCAACCTCGCGGGTTGCGCTTCAACGCATGGGGAATGCCGAGTTGACGAGCGGGTGGCGCGAATGCATTCTGTTGCGCGGCAAGGCACTTGTGCGCTCCCGGTCGGCCCCGGGTGGCTTGCGTACACCGTAAAGATGCAACCCGATGGAGATCTGTCGATGAGCACGCTGATTCGCCCCAACGTCGTTGTCCCGATCAAGGCCATGTCGGCCAGCGCCAAACTCAAGATCGCCAACGAAGCCGCCCTCAAGGCCGGCATCTCGAAGTTGTTCAAGACCCTCACGCCGTTGATGACGTGGGGATTCCATGCCGCCAACGATGCCGGCATCGGCAAGCTGACAGCCGGCCCGGGGCTGGGCACCATCGACTTCGATGCGCAGCAGGTGGAGGTCCTGCCGGTGGATGTGTCGGCCAACCAGCGGCCATTGATCCTGGATGTGACGCTGCCGAAGGGCCACTTCTACGTCGTCGACGTGTTCGGCGCTTCGCCCGGAACCCTGAACTTCTTCGCCACCAGCGACCGCACCGCCACGGGCGCCAACTTCACGACGCACTACGGCATGACGGTGACGACCGCAGGCCAGCACTTTGTGTTCGTCCTGCAGGTACACGGCTCGGCGGACGGAAGCAAGGACTACTACAGGATCAAGATCGGTGCCGATGCGCAATGGCAGTTCGAGAAGATCGAGCTGACGAAGGTGGAGTGATGGACTGGATGTGCGGTGATGCCATTTCCAAAGGTACTTTCCGGCATGGCGACATCTCGTGAGCAGGCGGTTGCATGAAGCAGCGGCCTCACGGTTTGGACGAATCGGCCACTGACGTTGGCGTGCTGGGTGTGGGTGCCGTTGCAGTTGGCGGCACTGTCTCGGGAATCGTCGACAATCAATGCCCCCGCGGATCTTCCCTGGAGGCATCATGACATTGCGCTCCCTGGCAGTGCTTGCAGCAGCCCACGTGGCCGTCTGCGCTTGTGTCGGGACAGGCGGGCCTGCGCGGCAAGATGTGGTTGCGGGTTCCGTCGTGATCCCGCTGCGCGCAACCCCGGTCAATGCGGGCAATGTGGGTCGGATCACCTTGTTGCCAATGGGCGGTGAAACCAGCGTCCGTGTTGATCTGAGTGGTGTGCCGGCTGGCACTACGGCACCGATCCATGTCTATACCTTCATCTACGAGGCGGCGTGCGACGCGCTGCCGTCCAAAGCGGCCTATGCGTTGAACGACAGGGTGCTCGTGTCGAACAATGCAGGCAACCTCGGCGTAACACCGCGCGGCCCCTACCGACTCGCGCACACCGCGCCGCTGTCGATGAACGAGCTGTTGAGCGGGCGATTCTCGATCGCGCTTCGTTCGGCGCCTGCGGATGGAGATCGGGTGATCTATTGCGGTGAGCTGCGTCGCGCGTAGCGTCTGGCTTGCGCTTCGTCTCATTTCAGCTCCCCACTAGCCAAGCGGTGACACCCCGGTCATCCAGACGTGTACCCGCAACAGGAAAACTGCATAGACCAACAGCCCTCCGACGACCACGATCAGGTCATTCCAGGAAGATGGAGGGGCTCCAGGGACGCTGCGCGGCACGGCACGGCGCTTGACCGAAATCCTGTCTGCCACCGCCCAGAGAAGGAAGGCTCCGAACAGGAGAACGTCCGCCAGTGTTCCGTTGGCCAACAGGTGCGCCGTGGCCCACAGCTTCACGGAGAGCAGCATCGGGTGCCTGGCGATGCGCTGGATGCGACCGGGGAGGTAGGCCGCAATGAACAAGGGAAACACTGGAACCATCAGCAGCAACGCGACATGGCGCAGCGCCTGCGGCGGCGCATAGAGCACCACCGGACTCTGGCGCGCCACGCCATAGCCGTAGATGAGCAACAGCAGGCCGGCCAGCGATGCGAGGGCATAAAGGCCCTTCCAGAGTCGCTCTCCGCGCCGGGCGATCTGCGCGTCCCGCCAGGCAGGTGCGACGATGGAGACCGAATGAACCCCCAGGAACAGGATGAGGCCAGCGACAAGAAGTGGCATGGAAACTCCTCCGGCATGCAATAGTTGCTCGATGCGGACGATCAACCTGCGTGGCTGCAGGATGCGCCCAAGCCTGCATTCTGCGCTCCAGCTCCGGGTTCGCTGCAAGGAGGCGATCAGGCAAAGCCAGGCCCCGGCAGTGAGCGCAAACCCGCACAGGCGCCCGTTCGCGGATAGCATATGACGGCTCCCTTGTTCGTGAAGGAACCAGCGGTCATGACTGAATCCGGATTCAGGCAGCGCTTGATGGCGATCCTGTCCGCGGACGGCGTTGGCTATTCGCGCCTGATGGCGGCGGACGCACATGCCACAGTCGCAGGCCTCGAGGCCGCACGCGCAAGGTTTCGAATGGGAATCGAAGCCAACCAGGGGCGCGTGATCGACATGGCGGGCGATTCGGTGCTGGCCGTATTCGAGAGCGCCATCGGCGCCGTCTCGGCAGCCTTGGCCGTCCAGCGCGAACTCGACGACGCCTGCCACGCAATGCCCGAAGACCGGCAGATGCGCTTTCGCATCGGCATTCATCTGGGAGATGTCATCGAAAAGGATGACGGCTCCATCTACGGCGATGGCGTCAACATTGCCGCGCGCTTGCAGACGCTGGCCGAGGCCGGCGGAATCATGGTGTCCGATGCGGTGCAAGGGGCGGTGCGCGGCAGGCTGGCGGCGAACTTCGTCGACCAGGGCGAGCAGCAGATCAAGAACATTCCGCAGCCGGTGCGCGCCTTCGCGATCCGCGCCGTCGACAGCGCGACGCCGCAGGCCGGCACATCCACGCTGGAGCGCCTTTCGCGTCCCGGAATCCTTTCGCTCGCTGTGTTGCCCTTCACCAATATGAGCGGCGACCCCGAGCAGGACTACTTCGCCGATGGCATGGTCGAGGACATCATCTCGGCACTGGCACGCATGAGGTGGCTTTTCGTCATCGCGCGCAACTCGAGCTTCGTCTACAAGGGCAAGGCGGTGGACATCAAGCAGGTGGGCCGGGAACTCGGGGCGCGCTACATCCTGGAGGGAAGCGTGCGCAAGTCCGGCAACCGCGTTCGCGTGACCGGCCAACTGATCGAGGCAGAAAGCGGACACCATGTCTGGTCCGAGCGATTCGAGGGAACCCTCGCGGACGTGTTCGAACTGCAGGACCGGATCGCCGAGGGCATCGTGTCGGCCATGGAGCCCAGCATGCTGCGTACCGAAGTCCAGCGCGCGCGTGCCAAGCCGAAAGCCAGCTTGCAGGCCCACGACCTCCTGCTTCGCGCTCATGCGGGATTGATGCCAGGCATGTCAGGCGCGGCGAGGGACGAAGCCATGTCGTTCATTCGTCTCGCGCTGGAGAAAGACCCCCACTACGCGCTTGCAAACGCGCTGGGTGCTTTTGCGTGCATGGAGCGCGTCATTGACGCCCGCGCCAAGGCGCACGATGTGAAAGCCGGCTTGCGCTACGCAGAAGAGGCGCTCCTGAATGCCAACGACGACCCGAGAGTCCTGAGCTACGCAGGCGCGACACTCGGCACCCTGGGTTACCGGGTGAAGGGCGTGCGCGTGCTGGGATTTCGCTACGACGAAGCGGAGCGCGCCATCGAGCGCGCACTGAGCCTGTGTCCGAACTTGCTTGCCGCGCAGTTCTGCGCCGGGAACGTGCGCAACATCCTGGGCGACGGAGACGCGGCGCTCGGACATTTCCAGCGTGCCATGCAAATCAGCCCGCTGGATCCCGGGACCAGCGGATTCATCGCGTGCGTCGGCGCGGCGCACTTCGTCGCGGGCAGGTACGACGAAGCATTGAAGTTTGTTCAACGTTCGATCCAGGACAGCCCGAAATATGTCTACGCCCACCTGTTGATGCTGTTGGCGCTGGGGCGCATGGAGCGCATGGACGAAGCCAGGGTGGCAGCGCAACGCCTGCTTGAGTTGGCGCCTGAACTCACCGCGTCGCGCTACCAGAGCTTCTCGCCGATGAAAGATCCTGCCTTCCGGAAGCGAAACGCTGAAATTCTTCGTGCTGCCGGCGTTCCGGAGTAGGGGATGGAGAGGACTTCAAGCGGGCACGCTCGCAGGGCTGCTCGCGCCCTGAGGAGCTTACGCATCGTTGAGTATTGCATCGCATGCATCAATCAGTCCAAATAATGCACTTCTCCTGAAATAGCCCGGACTCCACACTTCGTCCCGGAGCTGCCGCCATTCGGTGCAGCAAATTGATGGAGACGAATGTGGAGTTACAGCGAAAAGAACTGCAAGCCTGGATCGGGCGCAGCGAGACGGTGCATGACGTCGTCAATCACACCCCGGTTGTCGCGCTCACGGCGACGCTCGACCATCCTGCAAGCCCGGTGGTCGCCGGCACGGCACTCCCACCCTTGTGGCACTGGCTGTACTTTCTGCCGATGCATCGCCAGAGCGAGATCGGCGCAGACGGCCATGCGAAGCGCGGCGGGTTCCTGCCCCCTGTGCCGCTGCCACGCCGCATGTGGGCCGGCAGCCAGTTCGAGTTCCGCTCGCCGATTCGCGTCGGCGACCGTGTCGCGCGCACTTCGACGATCGACGATGTAACCACCAAGGAAGGCCGCACCGGCAAGCTGGTGTTCGTGAAGGTGCGGCACGAGCTGCGTTGCAACGAAGCCGCCGAGCCGGCGCTGGTCGAATTCCACGACATCGTCTACCGCGAAGCCCAGGGCCCGAACGACGTCGCGCCACCGCCGCTGGCCGCGCCGACCGAGGCTGCGTGGCGTCGCCAGATCGTGCCGGATGACGTGCTGCTGTTCCGCTATTCAGCGCTCACCTTCAACGGCCATCGCATCCACTACGACCGCCAGTACGTCACGCAGGTCGAGGGCTACCCCGGCCTCATCGTGCACGGCCCGCTGATCGCGACGCTGCTGATGGACTTGCTGCGCCGCCAGTTGCCCGACGCTGACGTCGCAAGTTTTCGCTTCAAGGCCGTTCGGCCCACTTTCGACCTGAACGCCTTTCATGTCAGTGGCCAGCCGCAGGGTGACGGAAAGACGATTCGCCTCTGGGCCTCCGATCACGAGGGCTGGCTGACGATGGACGCCACCGCGGTCCTGCGCTGATCCACCACCCACTTCAATCAAGAGAGACAAGCACATGCAGCCACTCAAGGGCATCACCGTCGTCACGCTGGAACATGCCATCGCGGCGCCGTTTGCCACACGCCAACTGGCCGATCTGGGCGCCCGCGTCATCAAGATCGAGCGGCCCGGCTCCGGCGACTTTGCCCGTGGCTACGACGAGCGCGTGCACGGCCTGGCTTCGCACTTCGTCTGGACCAACCGCTCCAAGGAAAGCCTCACGCTGGACGTAAAGCACCCTGAAGCTGCGAAGGTGCTGGAACGCCTGGTGCTGGAGAAGGCGGACGTGGTCGTGCAGAACCTCGCGCCGGGCGCCGCATCGCGCCTCGGGCTGGGCTACAAGCGGCTTTCCGGAGTCAAGCCGGGGCTGGTCGTCTGCGACATCTCCGGGTACGGCGACGACGCGGACCATCCCGGGCCTTACCGGGACAAGAAGGCCTACGACCTGCTGATCCAGAGCGAAGCAGGCTTCGTCTCAGTGACAGGCACGCCCGATGAGCCCTGCAAGGCCGGTCCCTCGATTGCCGACATTGCCGCCGGCATGTACGCGTACAGCAGCATCCTCGCCGCACTGTTGCAGCGCGGCCAGACCGGCAAGGGCCAGCGCATCGACATCTCCATGCTGGAGTCGCTGGCCGAATGGACCAGCTATCCGCTGTACTACGCCTTCGAAGGAGCACCACCGCCACCGCGTACCGGCGCAAGCCACGCCACCATCTACCCCTACGGTCCATTTCCCGCCGGCGACGGCACAACGGTGATGCTGGGCTTGCAGAACGAACGCGAATGGGCGAGCTTTTGCGACAAGGTGCTGCAGCAGCCTGCACTCGCAACAGATGCGCGGTTCACGGCAAATTTCAAGCGCGTCGCCGAGCGCGACGCCTTGCGACAGATCATCGTGGACGCTTTCAAGCCGTTGACGGGTGCGCAGGTCGTCGAGCGGCTCGAACTGGCACAGATCGCCAATGCGCAGGTCAACACGATGGCGGACGTCTGGTCGCATCCGCAACTGAAGGCACGGGGGCGCTGGACCGAAGTCGGTACCGCAAAGGGTCCCGTGCCGGCGATGCTGCCGCCGGGCACCTGGGACACCGGCCCACGAATGGACCCGGTGCCGGCACTGGGCGAACACACCGACGCGATCCTGGCCGAACTGGGCTATGGCACGGCCGAGATCGCCGGGCTGCGCGAGTCCAAAGCCGTCTGAGGCGAGTGCCGTGAAGTCTGAATCTTCAACTCCCGCACGCACCTATCTGTTCGTGCCCGGCACCCGGCCTGAACGCTTCGCCAAGGCGCTCGCCAGCGGCGCCGACGCGGTTGTGCTGGACCTCGAGGACGCAGTGGCCGCGGACGACAAGGTAGCGGCTCGCCGCGCGATTGCAGCGTGGTTTTCCGACGCGTCACCCGAAGCCCGGTCGCGCATTGTGGTGCGCGTCAACGATGCCGGATCGACGTGGTTTGCCGACGACCTTTCAGCCTTGCGTGACGCCGGTGTGGCCAGCGTCATCCTTCCCAAGGCCGAGTCAGCTGGGCAGATTGCCGCGACGCATGAAGCGCTGCCCGGCGCCAGCGTGCTCGCGCTCATCGAAAGCGCCCGCGGCGTGGCCCAGGTCGACAGCGTGGCCGCTGCCGGTGCGTCGCGACTCGTGTTCGGGACGCTCGATTTCGCACTCGATCTCGACATGGACATCAGCACGGACGCATCAGGCCTCGCCTATGCCGCGAGCCGGATCGCCATTGCCTCGCGCGTCGCAGGCCTGCCAGCACCGGTGGCAGGTGTCACGCCGCAACTCGATGACGAAGCGCGGTTGCTGGGCGACCTTGCCGATGCGCGCTGCCATGGCTTCGGCGCCAAGCTGTGCATTCACCCGCGGCAGGTGCCGCCGATCCATGCGGCGCTGCGACCCAGTGCACAAGCCCTCGACTGGGCGCGTCGTGTTCTCGCCGCGGATGCCGTGTCTCCCGGCGCGGCGCGACTCGACGGCCGCATGGTCGACCGGCCTGTGGTGCTGCAGGCACAACGAACGCTGGCCATGGCCCGCGATTGAACCCCCATTCCCCAACTTCCCAAGCAGAAAGAGACAACACCATGGCCTCCACCATCATCGACTCACGAATCTTCGGCGACATGTTCAGCGACGCGCGCATGCGCGACGTCTGGTCTGACGAGAACCGCACCGCCAAGTACCTGGACATTGAACGCGCGCTCGCCAAGGTGCAGGGCGAACTGGGCATCATCCCCAAGGATGCGGCCGATGAGATCGTCCGCAACTGCGAGTTGTCGCAGATCGACTGGGTCAAGCTCAAGGCCAAGACAGAGCAGATCGGCTATCCGATCATCGCCGTAGTCAACCAGATCAATGCCAACTGCCGCGACAAGCTGGGCGAGTTCTGCCACTGGGGCGCGACCACGCAGGACATCACGGACACCGCTGCCGTGCTGCAGATGCGCGAAGGCCTCGCGCTGGTCGAGGAAGACCTCGACGAGATCGGTGACGCCCTGGCATCGCTTGCCACCCAATACCGCGACACACCGATCATCGGCCGCTCGAACCTGCAGCAGGCCACGCCCATCACCTTCGGCTACAAGATGGCCAGCATCCTGGCCGGCATCGATCGTCACCGGGAGCGCCTGCAGCAACTCAAGCCGCGCGTTCTGATGGGCGAATTCGGTGGGGCGTCGGGCACGCTTTCATCACTGGAGAAGGGCGCGATGGAAACGCAGGCCGGCCTGATGAAGGAATTGGGCCTGGCGCAGCCCCTGATCTCATGGCACACGGTACGCGACACCATCGCCGAAGTCGGCGCCTTCCTGGGCCTCGTTGGCGGCTCGCTCGGCAAGATCGCGATGGACGTCAAGCTGATGATGCAGACTGAAGTGGCCGAAGTGTTCGAGCCCTTTGCACCCGGCCGCGGCTCGTCGTCGACCATGCCGCAAAAACGCAATCCCATCTCGTGCCTCTACATCCATGCGAATGTTTCTGTGGCGCGCCAGCATGTCGCTGCGCTGATGGATGCGATGGTGGCTGACCACGAGCGCTCCACCGGCCCGTGGGAAATCGAATGGGTGTCGCTGCCCGAGATCTTCTGCCTGATGTCCGGCGCGCTGAAGCAGACCAGGTTCGTGCTCAAGGGGCTCGAAGTGGATGCGAAACGCATGCGCGCGAACATCGACATCACCAACGGACTGGTCATGTCCGAGGCGGTGATGATGGGGCTGGGCCCGTACATCGGCCGCGAATACGCACATGACCTGGTGTACGACCTGTGCCGCGAGTCGATCACCGGGAACCGGCCGCTGATCGAGATCCTCGCCGCGCATCCCGAGATCAACCGGCACGTCAATCGCGCGCAGTTGGAGGCCATGTGCGATCCGGCCAACAACCTCGGCCAGGCCGGCGTGATGGTCGACCGGGTGCTGGCCGCGCGCAGCTGACGCCTGAGCACGGCAGGAGACAACACCATGAACATCAGGAAGCTCTTGAAGCTCCTTTACGTCCAGGTCCTGATCGGCCTGGTCCTCGGCATCACCGTGGGCCATTACTGGCCTGACTTCGGCGCCAGCCTCAAGCCGCTGGGCGACGGTTTCGTCAAGCTGGTCAAGATGATGATCGCGCCCGTGGTGTTCTGCACCATCGTCACCGGGATCACCTCGCTGGGCGACTCGAAGGAGATCGGCAAGACGCTGTTGAAGGCGATGGGTTTGTTCTACGCACTCACGATCATTGCGTTGATCACGGGACTCGTCACCGTGTTCCTGATGCAGCCGGGCGCTGGCATGCACATCGACCCGAAGAACCTGGACGCCTCGGTGGCGACGAAGTTTGCGAACCAGATCCACATCCACGGCTTCACGGACTTCGCGCTGCACATCATCCCCAACGCCTTCTTTGGTGCCTTCTCCGAAGGCGAGGTGTTGCCCGTGTTGCTGCTGGCGGGGTGCTGTGCGGCTTCGGCCTGACGCGCATCGGGGCGGCGGCCAAGCCGGTGCTCGACGGCATCGATGGCTTCTCGCACATGCTGTTTGCGGCCTTCAGCATCATCATGCGCTTGGCGCCCATCGGCGCATTCGGTGCCATGGCCTTCACGGTGGGGCGCTACGGCATCCAATCGATCGGCTCGCTCGGCCTGCTCATCGGTACTTTCTATGTGGCGTGTCTCTTCTTCGTCATCGTGGTGCTCGGTGTCCTGTGCCGCATGCACGGGTTCAAGCTCTGGCAACTGTTGCGCTACATCCGCGAAGAACTGCTCGTGGTGCTGGGCACCTCGTCCAGCGAGCCGGTGCTGCCACGCCTCTTGATGAAGCTGGAACGCCTTGGCTGCAAGAAGGGCGTGGTCGGGCTGGTGCTGCCCACGGGCTATTCCTTCAACCTCGACGGCACGGCGATCTACTTGACATTGGCATCGATGTTCATCGCGCAGGCTTGCGACATTCACCTGTCGTGGGGCCAGATCGCAGCGATGCTCGGCATCATGCTGCTCACCTCCAAGGGTGCGGCCGGCGTCACCGGCAGCGGATTTGTCGCCCTGGTGGCCACGCTCACGGTGATGCCCGAGTTGCCGGTGGCTGGCGTCGCACTCATCGTCGGCATCGACCGCTTCATGTCGGAAGCCCGCGCCCTGACCAGCACCATCAGCAATGCTGTGGCCTGCATCGTCGTCTCGAAGTGGGAGAGAGCGTGCGACCACGACATCCTGACGCGCGAGCTTTCGACCAACTATGCGAACACGGAGCACGAACTGGAAGAGGGGGACATGCGGCCGCTGCCGCTCGGCCCGGCTGGCACGGCTCACTGAGTCGCAGAAGAGTGGGAGGGGGCGGCGGCGCGGCCTTTGGCCGGCTTGCCGCGCTTTGCCTTCATCTCCAGGAAGAATTCGTAGAGCTGCTGCGCTGCAGGTGACAGCGAGCGGCCTTTGCGCCTGATGAGTCCGATCTTGCGGGTGATGAGCGGCTCGGACAGCGGCACGCTCACCAGAAGCGGATGGTCGGCTCCTGGCATGGCCATCGAGGGAACTGCAGCCACGCCAAGGCCAGCCTCGACCAGGCCGAGCATCGTCGTCACGTGCTGCGTCTCGTAGATGCTTTGAGGACGGCCGGGTACGTTCGCAAGCGCCTGGTCCAGCAGCAGGCGGTTGCCCGACACCTTGCTCACCGAGATGTAGTCGTATGCGGCCAGCTCGGTCCATGTCACCCGGCGCTTTTTTGCCAGCGGATGGTCTCGCCGGCACGCGGCGACGAAGCGCTCTTCCAGCAGTGGCGTGAAGTCGATGTCGGGCTCCTGGCTGCCGACGAAGTTCAGCCCGAAGTCTGCCTCCCCGCGTGAGACGGCCGACAACACGTCGTTGGCACTGTCATCGAGCACCTTGACCCGGATCTTCGGATAGCGCTCGTGGTAGCGCGAGATCACCTGCGACAGGTAGTAATAGACGGTGGACGGCACGCACGCAATCGTCACCTCGCCCATGCGCGTGCCTGCGACACCCCGGATACCGAGCAGGGTCTGGTCGAGGTCGTCGAGCAACTGTTGCACCTTGCGGTCGAAATCGCGGCCCACCGAGGTCAGGCTCACGCGCCGCGTGGTGCGCTCCAGCAAGCGCACACCCAGTGCTTCTTCCAGCTTTTCAATGCGCCGGCTGAACGCCGGCTGCGAAACGTGCAACGCGTCGGCCGCCTTCCGGAAGCTGCTGAGTTCGGCCACGGCCCGAAAAGCCTGCAAATCGTTGAGGTTGAAGTTGATGGCCATCGCTCGTCCTCGCAGGAATCGACTGATCGACAGTGTGCATCAATCCATCGCAAACATGCAATTCACAGCATCGATCAAACCAAAGACCATTGGGGCACGGTCAAGCAAGAGAGCTCGACACACAGCTTCAACCATCATCGGAGACATCAATGCAGTTTCGTCATTTCCTCGCCCTGGGTGCCATCGCCGCAGCGTCCGCACTCGCTTGCGGGCCCGCGCTCGCCGCCTTCCCGGAAAAGGCCATCACCATCGTCGTGCCGACGGCCGCCGGAGGCGCCAACGACGCCATGGCGCGGGTCATCGGCCAGGCCATGTCGGTTGCCTTGAAGCAGCCGGTGATCGTCGACAACAAGGCCGGTGCCAATGGCGCCATTGCAAGCGAGTCCGTCATGCGTGCCGCGCCCGATGGCTACACGCTCATGCTGGGCTACATCGCCACGCACGCGATGAACCCGGCGCTGCAAAAGCTGCGCTATGACCCGGTGAAGGATTTCGAGCCGGTTGGCATGGTCGGATCGTCGGCCACCCTGATGGTCGTCAGCCCTTCGGTCAAGGCCAACAATGCGAAAGAGGTCGTTGCGCTGCTGAAGGCCGCGCCTGACAAGACCAGCTACGCGTCGGCCGGCAATGGAACCGCTCCGCATTTCGCCGCCGAGATGTTCAAGCTTTCCACCGGCACCAGCATGCTTCACGTGCCCTACAAGGGTTCGGCGCCCGCGGTCACCGACACGATCGGCGGCCAGACGCAGGTGATGTTCCCCAGCCTTTTCACCGCCATGCCCTATGTCAAGGGCGGCAAGCTCAAGGCCATCGGAGTTGCCGGCAGCAAACGCTCGCCCTTGATGCCCGACGTTCCCACGCTCAAGGAGCAGGGCATCGACAACGTCGATGTGTCGCAGTGGTACGCCTTGTTCGCGCCGGCGAAGACGCCCAAGCCTGTGATCGAGCAACTGAACAAGGCGCTCAACGAAGCCCTGGCGGACAAGGCGGTCATCAAGAAGCTTGAAGACCACGGCGCCGAAGTCGAGACCATGTCGACGGACCAGATGCGCACCTTCGTCCAGCAGGAGCAGGTCAAGTGGAAGAAGGTCGTCCAGGCGGCCAAGCTGACGGCGGATTGACATGAGCAGAACACTTCCTTGCGTGTTGATGCGCGCAGGTACTTCGAGAGGCCCGTTCTTTCTCAAGGAGTGGCTTCCCGCGAACGAAGAAGAACGCGACCAGGCACTCATCGGCGCCATTGGTGCCTCCGACCCGCTTCAACTGGACGGGCTCGGTGGCGGCAGCACGCTGAACAGCAAAGTGGCCATCGTCTCGCGCTCGAAGGAGCCCGGGTGCGACCTCGACTACCTGTTCGCCCAAGTCGGAGTCGGTCATCGTTCCGTCGACACACGGCCGAACTGCGGCAACATGCTCTCCGGGGTCGCGCCCTTCGCCATCGAGCAGGGCCTCATTGAGGCGCAAGACGGCACGACCTGCGTACGGGTCTTCAACGTCAATACCCGGTCGCGCATCGACGTCACGGTCAGGACGCCCGGCGGCCGGGTCACCTACGAGGGCGAGGCGCGCATCGATGGCGTGGCAGGCACGGCAGCGCCCGTGCTGTTGAATTTTCTCGACGCCTGGGGTGCGGTGACCGGCAAGGTCTTTCCGACCGGCAAGCGCATCGACATCATTGACGGCATCGAGGTGACATGCATCGATGCGGCCATGCCATTGATGATTGTTCGCGCACGCGATCTCGGCGTGGCGGGCAATGAGAAGCCGGCGGCACTGGATGCGAACGCTGCGCTGCTGGAGCGCCTGGAAGCCCTGCGCCTGAAGGCCGGTCTGCTGATGGGACTCGGTGATGTCTCAGGCAGTGTCATTCCCAAGCCGGTCCTGGTCAGCCCTGGCGACTCCCCGGACAGCATCACATCACGCTACTTCACGCCGCGTCGCTGTCACGCATCGCATGCGGTCACTGGCGCCATCGGCGTTCTGAGCGCCTTTGCGCTGCCCGGCACCGTCGCCAGTGCCGCCGCACGCGAACCTGGCCAGCACAACCTGGTGCTCTTGCATCCGGCGGGTCAGATCGATGTCGAAGTCGAACTCGAGGGCCATGGTGACGAGGCGGCAGTCACGGCGGCCGCGCTGGTTCGCACCGCCAGGAAGATCATGCAAGGCGAGATGCAGTTGCCCGACTATGTCTTCACGCGGCCGCAGGCGCCCGATCAGCCGCCCGCGAAGTTTCCGCGCAAGCCCGTCACGATCATCGTTCCGACACGCGCGGGCGGTGGCAATGACACGATGGCAAGGATCATCGCGACCCGTCTGAAGCCCCTGCTCGGACAGGAAGTTTTGGTGGACAACCGCGCGGGCGCCAATGGCGCGATTGCCAGCGAGTACGTGGCCAAGGCCGAGCCCGACGGCCACACCTTGATGTTCGGCTACGTCGGCACGCATGCAATGAACCCGGCATTGCAGAAGCTGGCATACGACCCGGTCAGCGACTTCGAACCGATCGGGCTGATCGGCTCCTCGCCCACGCTGGTCGTTGCCAACAAGGAGACTGGCATCAGCGACGTGCGATGCCTTGTCAAGCGATTGACGGGCGCCCCCGGAAGCATCAGCTATGCATCGGCTGGTGATGGGACGCCTCCGCATTTCGCGGCTGAGCTGTTCCAGTTGAGCACCGGGACGAAGATGACTGGACGGACCTACGATGGCGCGGCGCCCGCCATCGTCGACACGCTGGATGGGCGGACACAGGTCATGTT
Organism: Variovorax brevis; assembly: GCF_030317105.1. Lineage (GTDB taxonomy): Bacteria > Pseudomonadota > Gammaproteobacteria > Burkholderiales > Burkholderiaceae_C > Variovorax > Variovorax brevis. The sequence goes on along the minus strand of NZ_JASZYG010000006.1, from coordinate 1,314 downwards.
CCCAAGTCTCTTCTCGGCGCACCCATTCATCCTTGCAGGCCGGCTTCGTGCGTTGGCAGTCGCGGCGCCCGCGCGCCTGAGGGCACTGCCCAACGTCCCCACGCTGGCGGAGGCTGGCATCGACGGCGTCGATGTCTCGCAGTGGTACGGCCTTTTTGCGCCGGCAGGCACGCCCGCGGACGTGGTCGCAAGGATCAACCGTGCCTTGAACGAAGTGCTCGATGAGCCCGAAGTGGTGGCGCGTTTCGAGAGGCAAGGCGCCAAGGTCGAGCCCGGACGTCCTCAGGATCTGGGCAAGCGTGTTCACGACGATCTCCGTCGGTGGCAGGGTGTGGTGGCCGAGGGCGCGCTCGCGCCCCAAGATCTCCGGATTCCGGTTCTGGACTGACCGGCGCCTGCCTTCAGGGGGCGATTGCCGGTTTCAGGGCATTGCAAGTGCGGCGATCCGGTTGCAGTTCGGTGGACGGGAATGGCAAGTGTGTGCGGCGGTTGCCAGATGGCAGGGAAAGAGTCGCAACCCGGCCGACCCGCTGAGCGCGAGGGGCGAGTGATGGGTCGTGAACGCCGCCCAAGTCGCTGATGCCCGATGGCGTGGTGTGGCGAAGCACTGACGACCGCTACTCGACGCCCTCTCGCAAAATTTCAAGAAAGCGCATCGCAAGCGGCGAGAGCACGTGATTCTTGCGCATGACCACGCCGATCGCCCTCGTGAAGCGCGCCTCCGCGAAGGGCAGCGGCGAGAAGCCGTGGCCACCCGGCCCTGCCAAGCTGGCTTCGCTCATGAGCGCCACCAGATCGCTGTGCGCGAGCAGCCGGCTCAGCGGGGACGCCGTGTTGCTCACCTCGATCGCGACACGGGGGGGTGGAAGGCCGGCCTCCGCCAACCTTGCCTCGACCCCGCGGCGGGCAGCGACGTCGGGACCGGGCAGCATCCACTGCGCATCCACCAGATCCTGCAAGCGCACGCGTCGGCGCGAGAGCAGCGGATGGCCTTCGCGCACGACCATGCAGAGGTCGTCTTTCATCAACGACAGCGCCTGCAGGTCATCGGGCAACGTCCGCGGGATCGCGTTGATGCTCAGGTCCAGGTCGCCGAGGCGCAGCGCGGCCAGCAGCGTGTCGTTCAGATTGATCATCAAGCGCAGCCGCGCGGCGGGGCGCTGCTGATGCAACTGCAGGAAGGCCGGCACGAACAGGCGATCTGCGTAGAGCGGTGACACGCCCACGCGCAACGTGCCCATCGCACCCAAGTGCAGGTCCGCGGCTTCCTTGATGGCGTCGCCCAGGCTGGCGCGCAGGGTCTGCGTACGCTGG
>NZ_JASZYG010000059.1 GCF_030317105.1 Variovorax brevis | reverse complement strand
GGCCAAGACATACGCAATTTCAAGCGCTGGTATCCGCCTGACCGTCGAATCGTAGGAGTTCCAGCCGCGATCCCTGCTTCATAGGAGACGCCCCCGAATTTAGCCACTCCCCGGCAAGTGCCGCCTGGCTGCAAGAGTCGCGGTCGAATACTTGGCCTTGCAAGCGCGTGGCTTGCGCGTAAACTGCCCGAGTCTAGAGGCGCGGCGTGCTGAGCACCAGCGCAACCAAGACGGCAAGGAGCATCCATGACAACGTTCAAGGTGGGATATTTCGTCGGCAGCCTGTCCTCCACGTCAATCAATCGCTTGTTGGCGAAAGCGCTCGTGCGGCTCGCGCCTAAGGGACTCGAGATGACCGAGATTCCCATCAAGGACCTTCCCCTATACAGCGCCGACTACGACGCCGACTATCCGCCGGTGGCGCGTTCCTTCAAGCAGGCAATCTCCGATGTCGACGCGGTGCTGTTCGTCACTCCGGAATACAACCGCTCGATCCCTGGCGGCCTGAAGAACGCGATCGACTGGGCCAGCCGGCCCTGGGGGCAGAATTCCTTCGCGCGCAAGGCTTCGGGGGTCATCGGCACCTCGCCCGGCTCGATTGGAACCGCGGTAGCGCAGCAGAGCCTGCGCGGAGTGCTGTGCTTCTGCAATTCGCCGCTGATGAACACGGTGGAGGCGTACGTCCAGTTCACTCCCGGACTCATCACCGCTGAGGGCGAAGTGACCTCGGAAGCGACGGCTGAGTTCCTGCGTAACTACCTGATCGAATTCCACGCCTTCATCGCCCGGGTCCTGACGGTGCTGCCGCGCGACGCTTGAACTTCGATTGCCAGGAAAAGCTGTCGTTCAAGGTGGCGTCCGCAAGCGTAGCGAAGCGGCGAAGGAGCGCATAAGAAGCAACCTGACGGCCCGCTGGAACCTACGCTCGTGAAAGGATCATGGCATGAGCGGCTATCTGAAAGACAGTCAGTGGCATGAGGGCTGGTACGACACGGGCAAGATCGCGGGCGAGTTTGTGCGCACCACCTCGAGGTTCCGCAGTTGGATCACCGCCGGCGGTGCGAGCGGCTACCGTGCCGAACCCGGCCGCTACCACCTGTACGCTTGCCTGCCCCTGGGCGCACCGCACGCTCATCGCGCGTGTGCTGAAAGGGCTTGAGGACGCGATCTCGATACCGGTGGTCGAGCCTGTCATGACGCAGGGCTGGGGCTTTAGCGACGCGTAGAAGAAAGTGATTCAATTCCAAACGCAACGGTAAAAGTGATACTGCCTGTGTGCTGGAGAGTCCCTTGCACGGCCCAAGCCGCATGCAGCAAGGGTTTGGCTCTTCCGGAAAGATTTACTTTCTTCTACGGCTCGGCTTCAAGGTCTTTGATCGAGCGGCGGTGACGATCGCCGGCGTCGAGTTGCTGCATCCCATTCGCAAGGGACAGTTCAATCTTCGCCGGTTGCGCCTTCAAGGCCCATCCGCGCCCGCGATCTGGAACGCGGTGCTTTCGGCCTGACCGGCGCGCACTCGCGCGGCTATTCGGCCACGTCGAAAATTCGCGCTAGAGCCAGGCCAAGCTCCAACACGTTTAGGTGACAGAGCCAACGAAAAAGACCCGCCGCAGCGGGTCTAAATTTCTTGGGGGAGGCGCCGACTAGCGGGGCTTCAAACCCACGACCTCGATTTGCACGCGGCGGTTTTGCGAGCGCCCCAGTGCGGTTCCGTTGTCGGCAACCGGCTGCGCTTCGCCCTTGCCTTCAACGTAAATGCGCTTGATGTCCACGCCCTTGGAGACCAGGTAGGCCTTGACCGCTTCGGCGCGGCGCACGGACAGTCGCTCGTTGTAGCCGTCGCTGCCGACCGAGTCGGTGTAGCCGATGGCAACCACCGCATCGAGAGTCACGGGTTGCAGGCGCGCGGCGAGCTCGTCGAGCTTCGCGCGGCCCTGGGGCTTGAGCTCGATCTTGTCGAAGTCGAACAGGGCGTCGGCCGCGAAGGTGACCTTCTCGCTGACCGGGGCCACGACCACCGCGGGCGCAGCCGAGGCTGGCTGGGCCACGGGGGCCGCCACGGATACGGCAGCCGTGGTCACTGTGCGGGCCGCAGCGGCAGTCACAGGCAGCTCGCTGGCCGCCGTCGCCGCGCCGAAACGATAGACCAGGCCCACGGACGCCATGTCGATGTCGCCGCGGTTGCCCACCGCGTCATTGATGCGGTAGCGCTCGAGCTCGGCGCGCACCGACAGGGCAGGCGTGAAGGCGTACTGCACGCCGATGCCGGCCTTCCAGTTGGTGGCGCTCTCGCGCGGATTAGGGTTGTTGACCACGACCATGCCGGTGCCGCGGAAGTCGTCGCGTGCTTGAGCGTAGGTCATGCCGGCGCGGCCGATGACCGAGAACCGGTCCGTCAGGGGCAGCGTGCCGACCACATCGAGGTTCAGGCCCCGCATCTTGGTCTGGCCGTCCAGCGTCCCAGCGGGTGTCGTGCCCGCCTTGTAGGCGAACTTGCCCAGACTGAACACGCCTGCTTCGACCGCGAAGTTCCGGTTGAACTGGTAGCCGCCGTACAGCTTGCCACCAAAGGACTTGTTGTCGGCCGCGAAGCTGTCGACGGTGAAGCCATCGCTGACCAGGGTCTCGCGGATGCGCGGCTCGTCGACGCGAGCGCTGGTGGCGCCGGCGCTGACGCCGCCGTAGAAGCCGGAGCTTGCGTTGTCGCTTTGGGCCACGGCCGAAGTGGTGCCTGCCGCGAGTGCCACGAGGGCGATTGCCGAAGCAATGGGGGTGAATTTCATGGGGATACTTTCTTGGGAGAACAAGAGCCGGCATCTCGCCGGCTCGAGCTCTTGTTACAGGCAGCCAGCCGGCGCGTTGGTGCTACCGGGGACGGACACAACGTTGTGGTCGAACACGAAGGCCCCCGAGGTGAAGGCACCTGCGAACATGCGGCCGCACGAGGTGGCGAGCGTCTGCATCGTGATGTCCGCGCCGGCGAGCACGTTGCCGTTCCAGTCGGCGTAGTTGCCAATCGTGGCGGACGCGCCCGCTTGCCAGAACACGTTCGAGGCCTTCGCACCGTTGGTGAGCAGGATGCGCACATGAGCAGCCGGCGTCGGGGCGCCAGGCGTGGCGGTGATGGAGCTGCCGGCCTGGAACACGAACACTGCGTTGGCGTCGCCCCCGCCGTCGAGCGTCACGTCACCGGCCACGGTGATGGTCGAGCCCGAGGTGTAGACGCCCGGGGTGAAGTAGTTCAGGCCAGCGACTGCCGGGCTTCCGGTCGGTGCGCCGATGCTGGTGGTGGCCAGCGTCGTGCCGCCACCCAACGAACCTGCTGCCGGGGGGCCGCTCGGCGGGGTGATGCTCAGGTAGGCCGCGCGCAGGGCGTCGGTCACTTGCTGGGCGAGCGTCGTGTTCGGATAGGTCGGAGTGACCACCGTGCCGTTGATGCTCGGCACAGCGCCGCCGCACAGGCCAAAGTTTCCGCTTCCGCCAACCGCCACGGAGTTGCAGGTGTCCGTCGGGTTGAGTACTGCGTCGCCGTTGATGAGCGTTGCAGCCGTGTTGCTTGCACCGGCGGTTGCCGCGATGGCGAAGGAAGACGCAGCGCCGAAGTTCACGGGGCTCGGCGCCACGACCGGGGCGGCGGCGGTACGGAAAGTCCAGGTGGTGGCACAGGCCGGGGGCGCAGCAGCTCCGTTGGGCTCGAAGACGACCAGGTAGTCGGTAGCGGGCTTGAGCGACGAGGACGTGACGTAGGCAGCCATTTGCGTGCCGGCTTCGTAGCCGACGGACGCGGGCACCATCGCCGGCTGGCCCAGTTCGGCGACCTTGAAGGTGCTGCTATTGATGACGCTGGCGTCCACGGGGCCGTTGAGGGTCGCAGTGATGCGCTTGCCGCCGTTGGCGACACCGCTGGTGGCCGTGGAGGCGGCCTGGTTGCCGGCAGTGGGGTCCGTGAACGTCACGGTCACCGGGCACAGCGGCGGCACAGCCACAGGAGGCACGACAGGCACCAGGACAGGAACGGGCGGCGGCGGGACGGTGGGCGGAGTGACGGCACCGGGCGGAGCGACCAGAACCGCGTTGCTGACGTCAGCCCCCAGAATCGGGGCCTTACCGCCGCCGCCGCCACCACATCCGGCGATGAGCGCGCACGCGGCGAGCGAAATGCCCAGGAGGGCGCCAGAAAAACCTGTTTTGAACATGCTACTGCTTTCAATCATTTAAACGCGCACGTTCCTTACGGTGATTGCTCAATTCAATCGAGCAAGCACAGTGAAAAAGGTGCTCAGGGGGTGTCGAGCATGCGTGCGAAGAGTCGGCCGCTTGCAATGGCATGCGCTTCCTCTTCGCAGTTACGGATGGCGGCGTAACACTGTGTCACCGCATCCTTTCCGTTGTAAGGCTCAGAAGAACGGAAAAACACCGTAGCAGATGGCAACCAGTTCCAGGCCGCAAGAACCTTGGACCCTTGGAACCACAGGGGAGGACTTCACCTCGTACGGCGCCGCGCCGGCCAATCGGACTGCGTCATCCTTTATGGGCTGCAAAGTCGACTCGGTGAGTCGCACCCCCTTCCAGAGCCCCGAGGCAGCTTGATGCCGGACCTGACGTAGCAGGCGCTCGTCGCATCCGCTGGAAGTCGGATGACCGCATGAACGCCGCCAACACGCCAAGGTGACAGAGCCTTGAGAAATCCATCGGCTGGACAGATGGATTCCATCGAAACAAACAGGCTTCACCGGGAGACTTCTGGCTTCTAACCTTCAGGCCAAGTCATCGCAAATCGCGCTTTCCTTCAAGCCGCCGACTTCAAACGGTCCCCGCGATGACGCTGTTGAATGCGCATCGCATTCGCTACCCAGGAGTTCATCATGAGCAAGGTTCTTGTCCTCTACTATTCTTCGTACGGCCACATCGAGACGATGGCCGAAGGCGCCCGCAGCGCCCGCCGGCGCCCAGGTGGATGTCAATCGCGTACCGGAGACGGTGCCGGCGGAAGTCGCGAAGAACGCGCACTTCAAGCTCGGACCAAGCGGCACCGGTGGTCACCGTGGCCGAACTCGAGAACTACGACGCGATCATCGTCGGCACCGGCACGCGCTTCGCGCCGGATCTCCTCGCAGATGGCGGCGTTCCTTGACCAGGCGGGCGGCCTGTGGGCACGCGGCGCGCTCAATGGCAAGGTCGGCGGCGCGTTCAGCTCAGCGGCCACGCAGCACGGCGGCCAGGAGATGACGCTGTTCTCGATCTGTCTTGGCTCGTCTGGCGTCGTCTCGATGCCCGCAAGGAGCGCTCGCGCAGCGGAAACACTTGAAGCCGAGCATCGGCCTCACGATGCGTTTGACGGCCCGACGGTCTTGCTCGACGATGTTGTTACCCGGCATGCTTAACCCGCGCGCCATCCCGGCGCACGGGTCGATGCCTCGGCGGAGTATCGTGCTCGCACCGGGATAGGGGCGACGGGAGCATGCTTTGCGG
>NZ_JASZYG010000058.1 GCF_030317105.1 Variovorax brevis | reverse complement strand
CGCCGCGGGGGTCAGTGCGAAGCTGGCCAGAACGAGGGCAGCCAGTGGGACCGCCAGCAACTTGTCGAATGATCCGTTCATGGTCGTTCTCCTAGTTGGTCTTCGCCGGAATAAATTCGATCTTCTTTGCCCCCTTCGGCGGCGTGAACTTGAAGCTTGCCTGGTTGAAAGGCGGCTGCAGGTCCCAGTCCATGAGGCTGACCGATTGGGGGCGAGCCTCGTCGGCACGATTGATGATCACGAGCTTGCGCGGCAATGGCTTTGTGCCACTTGCGATCCATATCTGCCAATCGAAATCGCCTTGGCGAAACGCGTAGTGGTCGCAGGGAACATTGCCGACGGGATCCGGCCCGGCATTCATGGCCGACTCGATCTTGTCCACCGGCGCAGCCGGGGTGCCCCAGAGGAACAGGTCGGCCAACGGAATTTCAACGCCGTAGCGCTCTTCCAGCTTGCTGACCAGGTCGCTGTTCGACCCCGCGAAGTCCACCGACGAGTAGTACTTCTGCGCAGGAAAGTAGAGCGTCGCCGTCTTGCCATCAAAGACGAGTTCGCGCTCGGAACGGATGGTGTGCATGCGGGCGCGCAGCTTGTCCGGTCGCTGCACGTCGACCGTGGCAGACGCGGTGTGCAGCAGTTTCTGGCCGTCGACCAGAACGCGCTCGCCCGTCAGCGAGGTCGTCGTACGGAAGCGCTGCAAGGTCTGCAAGTAGGCACCCATATCCTTGAGTGCCTGGATCGACGCTGGATCGACGGCATTCGCGGCGGGCGCAGTTGGTGCAACTGGTGCGGCCGGTGCTGCGGGTGCGGCTGGCGCCGCCGTGCCTGCCGGCGCCGTTTGTGCGACGACGACAGGCGCCGCCAGCGACAAGGCCAGCACGGCCGATGCGAGTCCTGCAACTTTCATGTCGGCTCCTTTTGGTGCTGCCGGAACAGCAGACCATGAACAACGGCAGCATGCGCGCTCGCCTCGCGCGGCGCATTGACGATTATCAACCGCGATGCGCACGCGCAGCGCATGGAGCCTCGCCGGATTCAGTAACGCGAAGTGTCGGACTCCCCGGTACCTCGCGTGGATTCAGCGAGACGCAACGGCGGGCCAATTTCGCTCGCGCTTGAGTTACCTCAACCCGGCGCGCCCGGGTTGGGGCCATGCTGAGCGCCCACTTCGATCCGGAGGATCTGCCATGAAACCTGCCTCACCCGCGTTGCCCACTTCAGCAGTCGGGACGCGCCAGCAAACCCGCATCGACAGCACCACCTCGATTGGCAGACGCCCGCATCGTCGGCCAGAGCCAGTTCCCGGTCCTGAGATCACTTTCACAAAGGAGATTGCCATGAAGACGAAGATTCAAACCTGGATGGCCGCTTGCGTTGTCGCGGCGGTCGCGCTCATGGGTGTCATGAGCAGCGCAAGCGCAGCGGATGAGTGGTTCGTGCTCGGCGAGCAGACGGTCAAGTCGGCGGATCCCAGCGTGGCCATCAAGAGCGCAGGGGGTCGATGGGACAAGGATGTCAAACAGGTGAAGCTCTCTGCAGAGGGCGCGGACGTGCAGATCACGAACCTCGTCCTGCATTGGGACAATCGCAAGGACGACACCTTGAAGAATGTCGGGACCCTGAAGGCAGGGGGACAGACTGCACCGGCGGATGCTCCGGGGCGCAAGGGGCGTCTCACAGGCGTAACGGTCAACTACAAGATCCTTGGCGACAAGCCGACGGCCACCCTCAAGGTATGGGGCCTGGACTGAACGGGCATCGCGATTGAAGCAAGTCAACCCGACGCGCCGGGCATTTGCGCATAGCCCATGCCCGGCACGCTTTCCCACTCTTCGTGAAAGGCATTCCCATGAAAGTCGCAGCTTCGCTCACCGCATTGGCAGTGCTGGGGACGCTCCTGGCGCCCGCTGCCTCCCAAGACAAACCCAGCCGCGAGGTCGCGGTCTCGACGGACCCTGGCAAGGCCACCATCAAGGAAGCCATCCGGGTCACCGGCGTCGTCCAGGCGATTGATCTCGGCAAGCGCCATGTGATCATCAAGGACTCCCATGGCAAGGTGATTCCGCTGGACTACGGTCCCGAGGTCAGAAACCTCGAGCAGCTCAAGGTTGGAGACCGCGTGAATGTTCGTTATGCGCAGGCACTGACGCTGACCTTGATGAAGGATGGCAAGGAACTGCGCAGCAAGGTCGAGACCACGAGCGACAACAGGGCGGCGAAAGGCCAACGCCCCGGCGGCACGGTCGGCGGGAAGGTCGAGGTCACCGCCGACGTGATTGCCGTCAACAAGAAGACGCACATGATCACGCTGCGCGGGACAGACCACACGGTTGAACTGGAAGTCCCCGATCCCGACCAGTTGGAGATGATCAAGGTGGGCGACCAGGTCCAGGCGGTGTACACCGAGGCGGTGGCACTGTCCGTCGAGCCTGCGAAGAAGTAGTACGCGGGGGCGCTTGTGGAGCGGACTGCCGGCGACCCATGAAAATTCTGCGCCCCCAAGTTGCTTCCGGTCGATTCCGGGAACAGCGGCTGTTGGTTTCGGTTCCCGAAAACCCAGCTTGAGGTATGGCGAGGTGATCCCGGACTGCACAGGGCGCTGGGGCTTGTGTTGCGTTCCGCGCAGTGCACGGCGGGGGGCAAATTGCTGGAAGCGAACGCTGGAGCGCCAGGCAAGACGAGCGCCAGCACGGGATTGCCTTGCCCAATGAACTACCGCGCAAACCGCACGCCGTTCGGCAAGACGCCATCCAAATATGAACGACACCTGACTGCATTCATTCGCGTTGCACCTGATGTGCTGCGATGGCAGCTTGCGCCTGAATTGAATGTCCCCAATTCGTGGACATTGCGCTCGTTCGCGGAGGAGAGGTATGAAGTCCGAGTTGGTTCAGGTCGTTGTTGTGGATGACGTCAAGGATTCGGTGGACACGATGGCCATTTTGCTTCGACTCTACGGTTATGCGGTGAGGACCGCTGATACCGCCGAAGAGGCGCTGAACCTGATCGAGCAAGACCCGCCCCATTGCGTCCTCTTTGATGTCGTCATGCCGGGCATGGGAGGTGATGAACTCTGCCGTCGTCTGCGTGACCGGTATGGGGACGACATCGTGCTGATCGCGGTCAGTGCATGCAGCGTTGATGACGAGCGGGTCGCCACCAGCTTCACCTTGGCGGACCACTTCTTGACGAAGCCGATCGATCCAGCGGCGCTTGCGTCTGTACTTGCCCCCTTGACGTAGTGTGCAGGGGTCGGCGGGGACGTCCGCTCGGACTTCCCGGTGGTGGCGCATTGCGCCACCAACTGATGGGAGCCATGCGTCAAGCGTCCGCAACATGACGTCGAGCAGTTCATCGGGTGATGCAGCGCCCGACAGCGCCAGCGATCCGTCAGGAACGAGCAAGGCACCCCGCTGAATGGACAGCGAACCCGTGCGCGTGGGTGCCGGTCGCTGCCGCCTTGCGGCTGCTGCGCGTTGGGCTCCTCGGCTTCGAGCCCGCATTCCAGTGCAAGTCGCTCAAGCACGCACGTATTGCCGATGTCTTCGCCCTCCGTGAAGTACGCCGTGAAGATTCGTTCGATCAATCGGGCCTGCAACGCGTCGGTGCCCTGCGCGGCCGCCTGCGCGACCAGCGCATGGGCTGCGGCGATGTTCGGCAACACCTCGATCCGTTCGAAGGCGAAGCGCACACCCGCGGCCGCGCCTGCGTGCTGCACCTGCGCGCGGCGCTTTGCGACGGCTTGGGACTGCCGAGGCGAGCCACAGAGAAGGCCTACAGGGCTCCCCGCCCACCGGCGTGTCGGGCAGCAAGGGATGCGAGCGCCAGACGACCTGTAGCCGCACGTCGGGCCGTATCACGGCCAAGCGGCTCGCGGCGGCATCGAGTTGGCGCTTTCCGATCAGGCACCACCGGCAGACGAAATCGAAGAAGACCTCGACTTCCAGCGAAGGATTCGTCTCCTCGCTGCCTTGGGTACCAGCACCGGGTCAAGCAAATCCACGAGCCGATCCTCCATGCGCACTGCGGTGTACGGCGACCGAGCGCGCCTGGCGGCGCATCGGCAGCACGCGTGGATCGCGAGCGCTTGCCGCGGACAAGCCGCTGCGCCACTGATCGGCACGCACACTGGTGCGCAGGAACCAATCCATTTCTTCAGGCGCCCAATCGCGACGCGTGGCGCGCAACTCGTGCAAACACTCTCTCAGGAAAGCCATGCTGTCTCCAGTTCCGGTGGGCCGCGCCCGACGCTGCGGCAACGAAGAAACGGTATGTCGGGCCTGTGCGTAAATTTATCGTTCGGCCCCTCGCGCGGTCCCCTTCTCGAGGGAGGGGAAGGAGGTAACAGCGGGCCTGTCCCGAGACGTTTTCAGAAGTCTTCGAGGGCCATGTCCGCGATCGCTTCAGCGCCCGCGACGATGCTGTCGCGCAGGCCGGGAACGCGGGTCAGGATGTGGTCGGCATAAAAGCGCGCCACGGTGATCCCTTGCCCTGCAGCACTTCACTGCTGCCGCTGCCCGTGCGCGCGAGTTCCAGCGTCTCGAGGTGCGCAGACAGGCCCATGGAGCTGTCGGCGATGCCCTCGATGTCGAGGATCGACACCATCAAGGTCAGGCTGCGCGCCCAATCCTTGTCCTGGGCCGCAAGGTAGGCGGGCAGCGCCGCCGCGGTGATGCCGCCCGAGCAGGCGCCCAGCAACATGCAACTGTTGCGTGTCCGCAATCTCGCGCGTCACGTCCATCGCCTGAACGAGTGCCTGCACGCAGGTCTCCAAGCCCCATTCGGACTGGCCGGCGTCGGGATTGAACCAGCTCGCCACGAAGACCTGGAAGCCTTGCTGGACCAGGTACTCGATCAGGCTGCGGCCCGGCGCGAGGTCCCAGATGCAAAACTTGTTGACGATGAACAGCGGCGTGCCGTGCACCTGCTGCGTCTGGGCCCGGTACTCGATCAACTCCAGCAGTTCAGAGCGACAGACCACAGCGCCGGGTGTGATCGCGAGGTTGCTGCCGACGTCGACGTTCGTGCCATGTTCACCGACATCGTGGGGGCGACCGAACGCGCCGCGGTCCCCGGCGATCGCGTGTGGCACGACTTGCTCGAGAGTCACCATGCGTTGGTTCGCCGTGAGCTGGAGCGCTTTCGGGGGCGCGAGATCGACACCGCGGGCGACGGCTGTCTTGCCACCTTCGATGGGCCGGCTCGTGCAGTGCGCTGCGCCTGCGTCATTTTTCCAGCGAGGTGCGCGCGCTCGGCCTCGGGATCCGTGCCGGGCTGCACACCGGCGAGTGTGAAGTGATGGGCGACAAGGTGGCTGGCATTGCCGTGAACACCGGTGCGCGTGTGGCGACTCACGCTCAGAAGGGCGAAGTGCTTGTTTCGAGCAACGTCAAGGACTTGGTGGCGGGTTCCGGCCTGTCATTCCAGGATCGTGCAATGCACGCCTGAAGGGAATATCTGGTGAGTGGCGGTTGTTTGCCGTTGAGCACTGACAGCCGCCAACTCAGAGCCCCGGCAGGGCGCATCGTCGACGCACCGAACGGCCGTGCCAGGGCGCTGATCGTCTGGTGCCTGTGGCACCGGGCTTGTGTGCGACACCGCACAGACAATTGTTGCTTCTGCGCGAAGAATGCGAGATTGAAGCAGTCCGCCTTTGCAGCAAGAGCGGGCTGCATTCGTCAACGAACCGGCCAACGCCAGGAAGCCAACAAAGCATGCGCAACTTTCTCTCCGAACATCGGGAGGAACTCGTAGCACGGTGCAAGTCAAAGGTTGCGCAG
>NZ_JASZYG010000057.1 GCF_030317105.1 Variovorax brevis | reverse complement strand
TCGTAGGCGATCAATTAAACGCGTCCTTGCCGAGCGTTCTCGATTTGGACCATGACCCTTCGTTCCCGACGCAGTCACAATGATGAAGATGTCGTCGACCCCGAGCCCCGAACACCCGCAAAGATCAGTCGGCGCGCAGCCGCGCATGGCAGCTGATTCCTCCAGTTTGATGGACTCGCTGTCGGCAAGCGGATACACGGACCTGCGCATGCTCAGAGGGAAGTTGTGTGCTGTAAAGCAATTCAACTTCACCACCGCTATCGTCGTTGGGATGGATGTTGTCGGATACGAACGTCGTTACTGCTATGAACAGCGTGGGGAGGCTCAAGCCGCTCTCTTGGCGTGGGACGGAGATGGGCATCCGTCGGGGCCTTGGATCAAGTGCAAGGGCGCAGGCATTGACCTGTTGAACCCGGCGTTCTGCTGAGTGCTCACCTGTCGAGGCCTGTCCTCGCGGACTTACGGTTCAACTACGCGGCGGTCAGTTCGATGTTCCAGGGCAGTAGCGCCTCGTAGTCGTCGGCCGTCTGCGCCAGCGGCAGCTTCTTGAACAGGGCGACGAGGTAGCGATACGGCTCGACGTTGTTGGCCTTTGCAGTCTCGATGAGCGAGTAGAGATTCGCGCTGGCGTTCGCACCGCCAACGGTGTCGGCAAACAGCCATGAACGTCTTCCAACGACGAACGGCCTGATGGCGTTTTCCACCGGGTTGGAGTCCAGCGGCCATGCCCCGTTGTCCAGGAAGCGGACGAGCTTGGGCCACTGGCCGTGCAGGTAGTGCAGCGGTAGGCGATCAATTAAACGCGTCCTTGCCGAGCGTTCTCGATTTGGACCATGACCCTTCGTTCCCGACGCAGTCACAATGATGAAGATGTCGTCGACCCCGAGCCCCGAACACCCGCAAAGATCAGTCGGCGCGCAGCCGCGCATGGCAGCTGATTCCTCCAGTTTGATGGACTCGCTGTCGGCAAGCGGATACACGGACCTGCGCATGCTCAGAGGGAAGTTGTGTGCTGTAAAGCAATTCAACTTCACCACCGCTATCGTCGTTGGGATGGATGTTGTCGGATACGAACGTCGTTACTGCTATGAACAGCGTGGGGAGGCTCAAGCCGCTCTCTTGGCGTGGGACGGAGATGGGCATCCGTCGGGGCCTTGGATCAAGTGCAAGGGCGCAGGCATTGACCTGTTGAACCCGGCGTTCTGCTGAGTGCTCACCTGTCGAGGCCTGTCCTCGCGGACTTACGGTTCAACTACGCGGCGGTCAGTTCGATGTTCCAGGGCAGTAGCGCCTCGTAGTCGTCGGCCGTCTGCGCCAGCGGCAGCTTCTTGAACAGGGCGACGAGGTAGCGATACGGCTCGACGTTGTTGGCCTTTGCAGTCTCGATGAGCGAGTAGAGATTCGCGCTGGCGTTCGCACCGCCAACGGTGTCGGCAAACAGCCATGAACGTCTTCCAACGACGAACGGCCTGATGGCGTTTTCCACCGGGTTGGAGTCCAGCGGCCATGCCCCGTTGTCCAGGAAGCGGACGAGCTTGGGCCACTGGCCGTGCAGGTAGTGCAGCGCCTCGCCCAGCAGGCTTGAGGGCGCGACGGCGTGCAGGTGCGCGAGCAGCAACTGTTCGATCTGCTTGACCACTGCAGCGCTGTAGCGCTGGCGCAGCCGCTGCCGGCGTTCTGACGTCCACTCCTTGGCCAGCGCCTCCGCCCGGTAGAGCTTGCCGATGAGTTTGACGAACCGTGTCGCCAGCTGGTCTGGTGACCGGGCGGCATTCGGGATCGACTCCTCGGCTTTGATAAAGGGCCTGCGCGCATGCACCCAGCATCCAAGATGCGTCAGGCCATGGTCGGCGGCGATGCCGTCGTAGACCTGATACCCGTCGGTCACGAGCGCGGCACCGCGCCGGATGCCGGCATAGAGCTTGTGCGCGTGCACGGCACCGCGACCCGGCGCATAAGCAAACAGTCGCACCGCGGGGCCGCTGCCGTTCATCTGAGCCCACATGAAGCTCTTCGTCTGCGCCTTGCGCCCGGGCTCCTTGAGCACCTGAACGGTCGTCTCGTCCCCGTAGATCAGGTCCGAGTCCAACAGGTGGTCACGCAGCAAGTTGATGATGGGCTGCACGGCCTGGCCGATGCGCACCACACCTGCGGCCAGGGTGTTGCTCACGATGTCGCCTCCGAAGCGGCGCAGCAGCACGGCCGTGCGATACAGCGGCATGCCGAACTGATACTTGCCCGTGATGACCCAAGCCTGCGCCTCCTCGGTGAGCAGGCCTCGCGGGATGATGCGCGCTGGTGTCGGCGCGACCTTCAGGCTCAGGTCGCAGCAGGGGCACGCGTACTTGATGCGATGGTGCTGCAGCACGCGCACCTGCTCGGGGATGACGTGCATCTGCTCGCTGACCTCGGCGCCGATCTCCACCAACGCGTGGCCGTCGTGCGCGCAGATGCGCTCGGATTCAGGCAGCTCGTGACGAACGATGTCACGCGGCAACGCGGGATCCAGCGGCTTGCGTCCGCGCTTCTTGCGCTGGTGGCCAGCGACCGGGGTCGACTCTTCGTCATCGACTTCGGCCGGCAGTGTTTGCGCGGTCGGCGCGAGCGCCTCAGCCTCGTTGAGGAACAGGTCCTTCTGGTCGGTGCCGCGGGCCTCGCTCTTGGCGGCGAACAACTGACGCTGCAACGAGCGCAGCCGCTCCAGTGCCAGATCCCGCTCGGTGGTCACCACACGCAGTTCGCCGACGAGAGATTCGCTGCGCCGGGTGGCTTCGGCCAAGGCTTGCTGCAGGGCTGCGAATTCTTCGGCGGTGGGCATTTGAACCATCGCCTGCTTCGATCAACATGACGTGCAGGCGTTCCTCAAACATCGCATTGTCGAGGAAGATTCGGCAACTATTTTTGCAAGCTGCCGTTGATCGCTCAGGCCACTCGCTCGTAGAAGCGACGAGGGTGCTTCTGGACCACCGCCAGATCAATGCCATCGAGCAGCCAGTGCAGTTGCTCCACCGTCAACGTCGGCACGGTCGCGACGTCAGGCCAGATAAAGCGATCTTCCTCGAGACGCTTCATCAATAACCAAAATCCGTTTCGCTGCCAGCCCAAAATCTTTACGCGATCACGGCGCCGATTGCTGAAGACGTACACCGCCTCGGCAAACGGATCCAGCCCGAGGGCCTGCTCGACCAGGATTGCCAGGCCATTGAGACCGACCCGGAAGTCGATGGCCTCGCGGTGCAGGTAGACCTTCAGCCCTTCGTCGAATCGGAACATCCCAATCCCCCGAGCGCCTCGATCATGGCCAGCACCTGCTGCATGTCACAACCGCGCAAGTCGACCACAACACCATTGGGAAGGCGTGCCTGCACGTGCATGGACGACGACGCCTCTTCCTGGCGCGCCGCCGCGATGTCCAGTGCCACGAATGCCGGTGTCTTCGCTTGGGCAACGACGCCCGCGCTCGGCGCCGCGCCCCTGGCAAGCTCTCGCTCATACAAGCGCACCCAACTGATCACCTGGTTCGCGTTGATGCCGCAATCACGAGCCAGCTTCGCTATCGATACCCCGGGCTCGCGACACGCCAGTACCAACTCGCGCTTGGCGCGCGCGTCATAGATGCTGCGTCCATCACGCTTGCGCCCGACAACCAGGCGCCTGGCCAAATCCGAAATCCACTCTGACATTACGTGTCCACGTTCTTGTACATGGGTACGTAGCCTCACACTTCGTCGCGCTCGAAGGAAGGGCGTGGTTTATTGCCCGCTTACGTGCAGCGCCTCGCCCAGCAGGCTTGAGGGCGCGACGGCGTGCAGGTGCGCGAGCAGCAACTGTTCGATCTGCTTGACCACTGCAGCGCTGTAGCGCTGGCGCAGCCGCTGCCGGCGTTCTGACGTCCACTCCTTGGCCAGCGCCTCCGCCCGGTAGAGCTTGCCGATGAGTTTGACGAACCGTGTCGCCAGCTGGTCTGGTGACCGGGCGGCATTCGGGATCGACTCCTCGGCTTTGATAAAGGGCCTGCGCGCATGCACCCAGCATCCAAGATGCGTCAGGCCATGGTCGGCGGCGATGCCGTCGTAGACCTGATACCCGTCGGTCACGAGCGCGGCACCGCGCCGGATGCCGGCATAGAGCTTGTGCGCGTGCACGGCACCGCGACCCGGCGCATAAGCAAACAGTCGCACCGCGGGGCCGCTGCCGTTCATCTGAGCCCACATGAAGCTCTTCGTCTGCGCCTTGCGCCCGGGCTCCTTGAGCACCTGAACGGTCGTCTCGTCCCCGTAGATCAGGTCCGAGTCCAACAGGTGGTCACGCAGCAAGTTGATGATGGGCTGCACGGCCTGGCCGATGCGCACCACACCTGCGGCCAGGGTGTTGCTCACGATGTCGCCTCCGAAGCGGCGCAGCAGCACGGCCGTGCGATACAGCGGCATGCCGAACTGATACTTGCCCGTGATGACCCAAGCCTGCGCCTCCTCGGTGAGCAGGCCTCGCGGGATGATGCGCGCTGGTGTCGGCGCGACCTTCAGGCTCAGGTCGCAGCAGGGGCACGCGTACTTGATGCGATGGTGCTGCAGCACGCGCACCTGCTCGGGGATGACGTGCATCTGCTCGCTGACCTCGGCGCCGATCTCCACCAACGCGTGGCCGTCGTGCGCGCAGATGCGCTCGGATTCAGGCAGCTCGTGACGAACGATGTCACGCGGCAACGCGGGATCCAGCGGCTTGCGTCCGCGCTTCTTGCGCTGGTGGCCAGCGACCGGGGTCGACTCTTCGTCATCGACTTCGGCCGGCAGTGTTTGCGCGGTCGGCGCGAGCGCCTCAGCCTCGTTGAGGAACAGGTCCTTCTGGTCGGTGCCGCGGGCCTCGCTCTTGGCGGCGAACAACTGACGCTGCAACGAGCGCAGCCGCTCCAGTGCCAGATCCCGCTCGGTGGTCACCACACGCAGTTCGCCGACGAGAGATTCGCTGCGCCGGGTGGCTTCGGCCAAGGCTTGCTGCAGGGCTGCGAATTCTTCGGCGGTGGGCATTTGAACCATCGCCTGCTTCGATCAACATGACGTGCAGGCGTTCCTCAAACATCGCATTGTCGAGGAAGATTCGGCAACTATTTTTGCAAGCTGCCGTTGATCGCTCAGGCCACTCGCTCGTAGAAGCGACGAGGGTGCTTCTGGACCACCGCCAGATCAATGCCATCGAGCAGCCAGTGCAGTTGCTCCACCGTCAACGTCGGCACGGTCGCGACGTCAGGCCAGATAAAGCGATCTTCCTCGAGACGCTTCATCAATAACCAAAATCCGTTTCGCTGCCAGCCCAAAATCTTTACGCGATCACGGCGCCGATTGCTGAAGACGTACACCGCCTCGGCAAACGGATCCAGCCCGAGGGCCTGCTCGACCAGGATTGCCAGGCCATTGAGACCGACCCGGAAGTCGATGGCCTCGCGGTGCAGGTAGACCTTCAGCCCTTCGTCGAATCGGAACATCCCAATCCCCCGAGCGCCTCGATCATGGCCAGCACCTGCTGCATGTCACAACCGCGCAAGTCGACCACAACACCATTGGGAAGGCGTGCCTGCACGTGCATGGACGACGACGCCTCTTCCTGGCGCGCCGCCGCGATGTCCAGTGCCACGAATGCCGGTGTCTTCGCTTGGGCAACGACGCCCGCGCTCGGCGCCGCGCCCCTGGCAAGCTCTCGCTCATACAAGCGCACCCAACTGATCACCTGGTTCGCGTTGATGCCGCAATCACGAGCCAGCTTCGCTATCGATACCCCGGGCTCGCGACACGCCAGTACCAACTCGCGCTTGGCGCGCGCGTCATAGATGCTGCGTCCATCACGCTTGCGCCCGACAACCAGGCGCCTGGCCAAATCCGAAATCCACTCTGACATTACGTGTCCACGTTCTTGTACATGGGTACGTAGCCTCACACTTCGTCGCGCTCGAAGGAAGGGCGTGGTTTATTGCCCGCTTACT
>NZ_JASZYG010000056.1 GCF_030317105.1 Variovorax brevis | reverse complement strand
GTCGACGTGGACGTTCTTCAGGCCCTGCACCCGGATGTGCAATCCGTCATCCGTCGAGCGTTGAACGACGCTCAGGCGCTTCGCGTGTACGCGATCGACAATCCACGTGGCAAGTGCTGGGTAAGCTTCCAGAAGAAGCCCGAAGGCACCAGCTGCGCCACGGCCGGTGCCATCGCGCGACGGAGCCACGCGCGCGCGACGCTGGTAGCGGCGAATGCGCGCGTACGGGGTGATTGCCCTCCAGCCGAACGGGCGCCCGTCTTCGTGTGGGGCCATGCAACGATCGAGCTGACGGTAGAGCTGGCGACGGTTGATTCCAGTTCGCAACTCGATCTGCTCCAGCGTTTGCCCTGCGGCATATAGCTCGATGGCTTGTCGGCGAGCGGCAAAGGCATGCCGGTCGGCGACCGGTAGCGCGCCCACATCGAATGCCGGCCACGTCGCCGGATCGACGACGCGCATGCGTTGGCGTCGGCTCAGGCTCACGATGCCGGCAACAATATGGTGTGCAGTCCGATCGCCTGCGTGCGCAGCGAAGGCGCCCTGATCGAGCCCCTGCGAAGGTGCTCGAAGATGGCTCCGCGTACGAGGGACGGGTCGCCCGACGACAATTCGTGCTCAAGGCGCCCGAGGGGGACTTCTGCGCAGACGTGGTCGCGCACGGATCGCAGCAGCGTGCGTGAAATCAAGGTCCGTGTGGCATTGATGACCGGCAGCATGCAGGACCAGTTGGATATCCAGACGCTGTCCGCAGCGAGTTCAGCGGCGCCAACGGTGCGGACCGCAATGTCGTCGAGCTGCGAAGGGGCGCCCTCGGAGCGCTGCGACTCGAGCAGCAGCATGGCCTCTCCGTCCACGGCATGCACCCAGAAGTCGACCAGGCGCGCATCGCGCTGCGGACCGAGACGCGTGGGACGTTCACAAAACGTGATGACCGCGGGGTCCGCCTCCAGGCGAATCCATTGCGCGAAACTCGAGTGATCGAAGAGGCGTACACGGCGCTGCAGCTTCGCGCTGTAGCCCTCGATCAAGCGTGCGCCGCGGGGTCGGGCCGTCTCTATCGGCCCAGGAAAACGAGCGCGGAAGTCCCTCATGGATCACGACCATACGCGCGGCCACGCCACCGCACATCCACAATGAGACGGATTTGCTTCGTTCAAAGGGAAAGTGACAGATTTGCTTCGCGGCCTTCGCGAGTAAAAGTGTCACAGCGCCGGTCGGCATCAGAGGGAAAGGACCAACGGGAGCGGTGACGAATTTGCTTTGTTCTACGTGATGCCGCAATTGCACCAGCATGCGGTAGACCAGCTTGCGGCCTTGACCCGGATCAGCAGGCAACGCATCGAGAGCATCGAGGTCCCGCCGCCCTGGGAGGGGCCAAGGAGGTACTTCTGCTATTGCGCGCGGTGTGTGTTCGTGAACCCTCTTGACGTCGCAGCGCCGATCTGGCGACGCGAGTGGCTCGACCAGAACCTGACGGCCTGCACGGTCCACGGCGACAAGTTCCAGAGGCTGAGTGCCGGGCGGGTACTCGCGTGCACGAACCTCGACAAGCTGCTCGCACTGGTGAGTCGCAATGAGCGGGAGATTCGCTATGGCACGTTCCCTTGGGCGCGCTAGCAGAGTTCATTGAGCGGCTAGCACATTTCGCTGACCTGGCTAGCCGATTAAGCTGACTTCAACACAATCCCAGGACGACCCGAATCGAGTTGTCCTGTGTGGGCCACGTTTGGAATTTTCTCATTGCGGCGCGTGACCGTGCATGGAACTACGCCGAGCGGTCCGCCGCCGTGTGGGTTCTGTTCTTGCTAATGACGGGCATGCGGCGCGGGGAAAGCAGGACGCTCAAATGGTCTCAGATCAACTTCCGCATCGGGTTGATCATCGTTCCCATAAGGAAGAACTACAGCAAGCTAGTCCTTCCCATGGGATGGCTGCTGCGAGACCTGCTGGCAGAAGAGAGAGAACGCTGGCTTGCGACGCTACCGGCAACCGGAACGAATGACCCCGCGCCCGATGGACGCGTCTTCAGATCACATGGCAAAACGGGACACATCGACAACGCGGATAAGCTCTTCCGCAAGGTGGAACAGCTTGTGCGAACACTTCTCGCAGACCCGCTCTTTCCCGAGCAGGTTGAGGTTGGGCTCCATCCTCACGCCATGCGACGGACCCTTGACGACATTGCTCATGAAGTTGGAGCGAGCGACAGCGACTGTCGGCTGCTACTCAATCACGTCACGCAGGACGTGCACAACAACAACTACGCCAATGTGATCAAGAAAAAGCACATCGAGGCCATGTCCGATTGGATTAACGCAGAAGCCAAGCGCGCCGACACGCCCGAAGCACGGCAGATGATCGAGCAGATCCTTGCGGACGAAGACCCATCCAGCGTCGATCATGCGCGTGTTCGGCGCGAACTCGTGACCAATTCGAATCTTCAGAACTGGCGGGCCGTCTCTGCAGATCAGCTTCGCCGCATGGTGTGGAATCGACCAACCGTCGAGATCGCGCAGATCGTCGAAATCAGCGACTCAGCGGTGGGCAAGCGCTGTAAGGCCCTGGGAATCACAAAGCCGCCCGCGGGCTATTGGAATAAGGTGTACGCCGGAAAGATCGACCCCCGGCAAGGCTAGGAGGTCCCGTGACTTGTGCGACCTGGGGCGCACCTAGCCTCGCCTTGAGCTGGACTCGGGAAACAAGATCCGTCTGCTGCCAGCAGCGCTGCCGCTGCCCTCGCCATACTCGAAGCTGGAATCTCCTATGGTAAGCCCTTGTTTCTTCATCGCGGGCGGATCTGCCGCCATTGCCACGCAGACCCGCGCGCACACCAACTTCGGCGAATAATAGGCCGCGAAGCGAGCCGACGCGCACCGACCCTCGCCGAGCGGGAGTACGAACCTCGTGCGCTGCGCTTTCCTGGCGCGGAGATGCAACTGGTCGAGGGCCTTGACAGGCACGCCCGCGTTCGTGCCCGTGCAACTGCCTTTGCCAACTTCTCGCGTCATACATCTTTTGTAGGGTAGACACCAGATCGTCCAAAGTACAAGCTGGTGTTGACGTGGTTTCAGCCGTGCTGCGTCCGCCGAGCCTTGGCCACACATCTTCGGAGTTGCTCATGAGACGCAGCGGTCTTGTGCATATTTTGATTTGGGTGTGCAGCGTTGCGGTCGGCACTACGCCGGCGTCGTCGGGATTGTTGCTACCACAGGGCAATGAACAGACAGGATCGACGCCGACGCCCGCCGCGCAAATCGACATCCCGAGCGCAAGTCGATCGGGTAAAGCGCGCGGCGAAATCATGGTCCCGGGCACATTGACACCGGCGAACCCGCTTATTCGTGTGCCGCGTTACTTTTCGCTGGTGATCGGGATCGACAGGTATGAGTTTTCTCCCCGCGGCACCATCGAGTTCGCGGTGTCGGATGCCCAAGCCATGTCTCGCATCTTGAGCCACGGCGCCGTCGGTCTGGTGAAACCGCAAGACATGACGGTGCTGCTGAACGAGGAGGCAACAGCTGCAAACATTCTCAAGGCCATGGACCAAGTCACGAAGGTCATTGGCAAGGGAGACGTCTTCGTCGTCTATTTCTCGGGGCACGCGATGCCCCTGCCCGACAAATCCGATTCGCAGCTACTGGCTGCGGATGCTCGCCTTTTGGACAACGAGATTGCGAGCGGCGCAGTGCACGTCGTGCGCGACATCGCCAAGACTCTATCCGCATCGCGAGGTCGTGGGATTCTCATCACCGATGCCTGTGAAATCGGTCCGGCGCTGGTCAAGAGTGTCGATTCCTTCGCTGGATTCTCGCTCGTGAGCGGGACTTCGGATGACCAGAAGGCATTCGACGGATACTTCACCCGAAACTTCGTGAACGCACTTCAGTCGAGCGCGGCCGACACTGACGACGATGGCTTGGTATCGATTTCCGAAGCGATCGTCTTGGCCACCGAGCTGATGAAGAACGACTTTCGCAAGAGCCGAATTGTCAAGCAGATTCCGTCATTCTTCGGCACGGATGCCAGTGACATGGCGTTGACAAGGGCTGTTGCAAAGCCGACGGCCGCAAAGCCGAAGGCCGCACAAGTTGCGGTTCGCTACTCAGTGGATGAGGAGCTCGGCCTAGCGATTGCTTCACAGCCAACGATGTCGCTCGCTGGGCAGCGGCTGGACGTGCAAAAAATGCAAGACCAGCAGGTCACCTTCCTGTCCAACTCGTCCAACCTGAAACAGGGGCTCAACCTCACGAGTGGCAATCTAGGCCAACGGGTGGGTGTCTGGGTTGAAGACAATCGTCTGACTCTCTTCCCGCCGACTTACGGCAAGAGCTTCGCGATTATCGCTGTCGTTGAAGATTACGACAGGGCCAAGGATCCACTCAAGAGAGGCGCGACGGGCTATAAGGCAGTGACGGGGCTTCGCGAGCAGGCGGCCAAGTTGCGTGAGACGCTGATAGGGCTGGGCTTTCCGGCGGCGCAGATCCTCATGTTCGAGGACGCGGCGGTCACCTCCGAAAACCTGGATAAGACTCTCGGAGAGTTCTGGGCCGGCGGCAAGTATGCAAACGCGGACCGACTGCTGTTCTACTTCGCAGGCCATGGGGATGTCGCCGAGACGTCCAATGCTGGATTCCTGGTGACCTACGACTTCGACAGGAAGCGTCCCACGCGAAGCGCATTGCTGATGAAGGATCTGAGCAGCCGGCATTTCGAACATATTCAGGCCAAGCATGTGGTCGTCATGCTGGAGGCTTGTTCTTCAGGGCTTGCACTGCAACCGACGTTCCTCAGCGAAGACTTTGACATCGAGAAGGCCAAGCGATTTCGCAAGCTGTCCGTGGTGAGCGACGAGGTCACTCAACGGGCTAGGAATATTCTCGTGGCAGGCACGGGGCAGCAACGGGCGGCAGCCCCCGACGGTGGCATCTTCACTCAAAAGTTGATACGGGGCCTGCAAGGCGAGGGCGATCTCAATCACGACGGCGTCATTCAGTTTGATGAACTCGCGCTCTACGTGAAGGAAGAGGTCCGCGCTGCAGCACGCGAACTCAACGTCGTCCAAGTACCTGACTACTTCATCGCGCGCAAGAACGATGGTGGGCAAGGCGGGCTTAGTGTCTTCATCCCTTCGACCGCTTTCAAGCAATGAGTGCTGAATACATCGTCATCGCTGTTCTCGTTGCGGCGATATTGCTTGTGATGCGGAAGCCTTGGAAGCTTCCCAGGCTTCAAATTGCGTGCGCACTTCTGCTTCTCGTCATAGCTGCGGCCTACATCTACGGAGTCCAGATGATGACGCTCGGGGGAAAGTGGTTCGACGCATCGCCTTGGAGAGAATTGATCTTGTTTCTCCTGATGGTTCTCGGCATGTTCGCCCGGACGCTCAGCCTTGCGATCGAGGCGAGGCGTGCGAGGCTCAAGGCTGCCCCACGCTCAAAGAAGACGGGCATTGCATTGGACGTCTGGGACCTTTTCTATCCGTTCTTGTTTTCAGTCATTACTTTCGGGTCATTGATGGTCCAGATTGGGGAGCGGGACTTGTCCTTGGTAAATCTCGTCCTTGCATTCCAGACGGGTTTCTTTTGGCAGACCATTCTCCAAAGAAGCGAGCGTGAGGTAGCGGCAGCGTGAGCGCGCCCAAAACGAAAAGATCAACGGCTTGCGCAGAGAACCTCCAAAGCCCAGAGATCTCCGGCTCGGCGATCGTCGTTGATGCTGCTGCAGGCACTGGAGACCGGTGAGGCCGTTTATTCAAAATTCAGCCCTGTCGAATCATCCGGTCGTAGGTCAACCCGATCGGATGGCCATCCGCCCTCAAGTGGGCGGCGCGCGACAAGGCTCCTGGCCTTGGGCCTTCCGCATGAAATTGCTCGCGCGCCAGCGCTGCGCGCAACGCACAATTTCGCCATGCCCACCTATCGCCTACCGCCGCTATATCGCCACGCCTGGTGGTTGCCGGGCGCGTGGTCTGCGCTCGCGTTGACCTTAGCGGCCGCTACGCTTCATCCGAGCAACCAGAGCCTCATCCTGGCGGTCGCAATCCTGTGCGCCCTCCCCTTGGTCGCTGGCCCTTCTTCTTGTCGATCTGAGCCATGGGTTTGTAGATCGTGCGGCACTGATCGTCTCGCTGGGCCTGTTCGGGAACGCGATCCTGATCTGGTGGTTCACAGCACTCCTTCGCGCGCGCTTTCTCCGTCGGCATCTGAAGGAGTCCTGAGCTACCTGTCTACCAGCTGTTGTGGCAGCGCGCGGCAGCCGTTGTCGTCTTTACGACAACGAACGACAACCCATCGAGCGGCGCCCGGCGGAACGTGTCAATGAGTTTGCTACACCCGGCTTCATGAATTTACTGTGCAGGGCTGTGGTGATGTTGGGTCGGCGGTCTCCGATGGTGGTGGGTTGATCCATGCTGCG
>NZ_JASZYG010000055.1 GCF_030317105.1 Variovorax brevis | reverse complement strand
CCATGACAAGTCGGGCCTGGGCCTGGGCCTTGCCATTGCGCGCAGGAGCATCGAGGCCGACCTTGGCACCTTGACCGTTCGGGACGTGCCCGGCACCGGTTGCGTTTTCACGATCCGGTTGCCGCGCCACTCGCTCCGGTGACTCTGGCCTGCGCCACGCTTGTGCGTGCCTGGCGCCATGGTCCTGCGCAGTGAGGGCCGGAGATGTCCGATGGTGCTGTCAGCTGCCTCTGGAGCAGCAAGTCCGGCCATATGCATCGAGCGACAAGGCGGTACATGGTCAGCCTGTTCCTGTGGATTGTCAGCCGGGCAGCATTCATCTCGTGGCCGGTCGTTCGGCTGAGCGTTCCGATCCAGGGAGATGACGCAGTAGCCAGTCGTCGGCTTGTGGCGAGCCGTCATGAGTCTCGGTTGACTCGTGCCGTCGCCGGTCTTGGGTGTCGTCCCCGCTCTCCGTGCAGCAAGTCTGCAGCGTGTGCTGTCACTCGCGCCCGCCGGCGTGAAGTCACGCTCAAGGGCGATTCCAGGCATCCGGATTTCTGGGAGAGCGCTGAGTCTTCAACCGGTCCAGGCGCACTGGAGGCATTTCGCGTCAGCGGTCTGCGACGCCGCACGTCCCGGGGCGTTTCGCGAATGCAGGCCGTGGATGTCAGTGCGGCCACCGTCGGCCGGCGTATTCGCCGGCAACGTGACATGTCCTGCGCTCACAGCCAGTGCGCAGGCATGTCCGGCGGCGTGCGTTTGACGGGTCGGGCACCGCAAGCCACGCGTCGACCCTGGCATCCCCCAGCGAAAGAAGCAGTGGCAGGCGGCGAGCCTGCCGCGATGCAAGACGCTGCATCCTGGGCTCTTCAGCAGCCCGGTGGCCACGACGGTCTGGTCCCAGGGACAACCCGCCGGCCACGACGTGGCCGAAAGCTTCGGCAAACGGGCCGGCATTGGTGAGCTGCAATCGGCATCCTCCAGCGGGTGGCGCTGTCTCGCGCTCGCTCACCGCCTTGCCCGTGCGGCGTCAAGCGCATCGCCGTGCGCCTGAGGCGCTGACACGCGCACTGCGCGTTGACGCATCGGGGCGATGCGCGCAGGGAGAAGTTGCATGGCACGGCCTTGCATGACCCGCGTCTTGCGCCCCAGCAGGGCCATCGCCTGGATTCCGGAGATGCCTTCGTGGATCGGGTTGAGGCGGTTGTCGCGGCAGAACGGTTCGACGATGCATTCACGGGTGGAGCCGTCGCCTCGTGCATTTGGTTCGCCAATTCGTGGGCGGCGAGGCCCTGTTGCGCGGTCCAGCTCCTGGCGATCGGCGTCAGGAATCAGCTGGACCGCTACCTGAACAACTCGCCGATGCTGCCTGAACTGAAGCGCGATGCCGACGGCGGCATCACGAGCTGCATCCAAGTACGACTGGCCTGGCCAGCACAAGGAATCGAACTGACGCCGCGCCGCAAGGAGAGGGCTCGCCGATGCCATCTGCGCGCATGACCCCACCCGGCGAAGCCTGGACGCCTGGCTGACTGTCGCGGCTTCGCCCGGTTCGAACCCCGCCTGAAAATACCGTCATGCGCTCCTGCGGTACCACGCGACCGCGTCATCGTCGACCGTTGTGGCCACCCGCCCGACATGAACGAGACAGTTGAGGCAAGCGATGGTTCGCCCGTGGCCATGCCGAACAGGGACATCCGGGCTTCATCGATCGGGCGACCGGACAGGGCAGCGAACACATCGACGGCGCGCTGTTGGCGACCCGGGCGTCGCCGCGGGTTTTTCGAGCGCGCGGTGGCGCGAAGAGGCCAGATCGTCGAGCCGCGCATGGAGCCCACAAGATCAGTCGTTGTAGGCCGGCAGCACCAGCACCTCATCCGGCACTTCGCGCCGGAACTTCGCGAGTGAGGCCAGCCAGTCGGCCACTGGATTGGCGTTGGGCGCGGCTGGAATCACGGACACGTTGGACGAAAGGCGTGGCAGCACCTGGTCGCCCGAGATGAACAGCTTCAACGCCGGGCAACAAAGGCAGGCGTGCTCGGGCGAGTGGCCTTGCCCGTGACGACGCGCCACACCTTGCCGTTGATGTGCAGCGCCATGCCGTCGCTCAGGCGCTCGAATGCGTCGGGCAGCGCGTGGATCTGATGGCCGAAGCGGCCAAAGCGTGGGCGGGAGGACTCGATCGCGTTGTCGCAGCCCGCCTTGCGATGGAGTCCAATCGCTTCGGGCGGCGTTTTGCGTCCGCTGTCCGATGCCATCACGCGGCGGGTGAGGTCTCCAGGCGCGTCATCCACCAACGCGCACCCGGTTGGCGCGTGAGACAGCCGGCCATGCCGGCATGGTCCGGATGCAGGTGCGTGACGTAGATTCTTTTCGGCGCCTCGCGCTTCGGAAGGCTGGCGAGCGACGCGCGCCAGACGCTGGCGGTCCCGTCGTCGCGCATGCCCGTGTCGACCAGCGCCCGGGTCGTCACCGTCATCCAGTGCCCAGAGGTTGATGGGGTCCAGCTTGAAGGGCAGCGGCATACGGATCCAGGGCACGTCCGGCGCCACTTCGGGGAGTTGCGCCCGCGATGGCGGCGCCTCGAAGGGGTATGTCAGGAGGGGTTTTGCATCAGAAGTCTTCGAGGGCCATGTCCGCGATCGCTTCAGCGCCCGCGACGATGCTGTCGCGCAGGCCGGGAACGCGGGTCAGGATGTGGTCGGCATAGAACCGTGCCACGCTGATCTTGCGGCGCATGAACTCCGGATCCTCGCCGGCCGCGAGGCGGTCTTCAGCGGCCAGCAGCGCGCGTCCCATCTGCCAGCCCGCGGCCAGGTTGCCCGCGAGCAGCAGGTAGGGCACGGAGCCGGCGAACACGGCGTTCGGGTCGGACCGGACGTGCGCAAGGATCCAGTCGACCACCTCGAGGAAGGCCTCGCGTGCCAGCGCCAGCCGCAGGGCCATGGCCTGTGCAGCCTCGCTGCGACGCTGGCGCAGCTCCGCTTCCACGGCCGCAATCTCCAGCGCAAAGGCGCGCGCCACGGTGCCGCCGTCACGCACCGTTTTGCGGCCGACGAGGTCGTTGGCCTGGATCGCCGTGGTGCCTTCGTAGATGGTCAGGATGCGCGCATCGCGATAGTGCTGCGCGGCACCGGTCTCCTCGATGAACCCCATGCCACCGTGCACCTGCACGCCCAGGCTCGTGACCTCCAGGCTCATTTCGGTGGAATAGCCCTTGACCAGCGGCACGAGGAACTCGAAGAGGGCCTGTTCGCGACGACGCACCTCCGCGCCGGGATAAGCGTGTGCCGCATCGCTGGCGGCGGCCGCGGCCATGGCCAGCGCGCGGCAGCCCTCGGTCTGCGCGCGCATCGTGAGCAGCATGCGCTGCACGTCAGGGTGGTGGATGATCGGCGCCGCGCCGGGAAGCGACCCGTCCACCGGGCGCGACTGCACGCGTTCCCGCGCGTAGGCCGCGGCGAGCTGGCAGGCGCGCTCGGCCACGGCGATGCCCTGCAGGCCCACCGCGTAGCGGGCCGAGTTCATCATCACGAACATGTATTCCAGGCCGCGGTTTTCCTCGCCCACCAGGTAGCCGGTGGCGCCGCCAGCGTCGCCGAACTGCAGCACCGCGGTGGGGCTGGCCTTGATGCCGAGCTTGTGCTCGATGCTGACGCATTGCACGTCGTTGCGATCGCCAAGCGTGCCGTCCACGTTCACGAGGAATTTGGGCACCACGAACAGCGAGATGCCCTGGACGCCCTCGGGCGCGCCGGGCAGCCGCGCGAGCACGAGGTGGACGATGTTCGCTGCCATGTCGTGCTCGCCGTAGGTGATGAAGATCTTCGTGCCGAACACCTTGTACGTGCCGTCGGACTGCGGCTCGGCGCGCGTGCGCACCAGCGCGAGGTCGCTGCCGGCCTGCGGCTCGGTCAGGTTCATGGTGCCGGTCCATTCGCCCGAGACCATCCGCGGCAGATACAACGCCTTCAATGGTGGCGAGCCGGCCGTCAGCAGCGCCTCGATGGCGCCGTCGGTCAGGATCGCGCACAGGGCGAAGCTCAGGTTGGCGCTGTTGATCATTTCGGAGCACGCGGCCGCGATGGTCTTGGACAGTCCCTGGCCACCGAAGTCCACTGGATGCTGCACGCCCTGCCAGCCGCCTTCGCCGAATTGCCGATAGGCATCCGCGAAGCCCGGGGTCGTCGTGACGCCGCCGTCGGTCCACCACGAAGGTTGCCTGTCGCCGGCGGCGTTGAGCGGCGCGACCACGCCTTCGGCGAAGCGCGCGCATTCTTCCAGCACGGCTTGCGCGGTGTCGATGCCAGCGTCCTCGAAGCCGGGCAGCGCCGCGATGCGCTCGATGTCGGCCAGTTCGGTCATGCAGAACAACATGTCCTTGACGGGGGCCTGGTAGCTCATGAAGGTGTTCCTCGAAGGTGGTGCGATGAAGTTCTCCGCGTGGCGCGTCTCGGCCGGCTCGCGTGGAGCACGAAGGCGGGGATGGGGGTACGACTGGAATTCTGGGTGCCGGCAGCCCCAACTTTCCCCTCCTTGACGGAGGGGCGCGGGGACGGCGACGCCCGTTTCTGGCAATGATTGACGGCATCGTTGCCGATGGTGATCTTCATGACCTGGAGAACGAGTTGCTCCGCGCCTGGTCTCCGGGCATCCGGATCTTTCGCGCCCGGGGCCGGGCGCGGCCATCACCAGCGCACTCGAAACCATTTTGAGACGGGACGCTCGACAGTGGGCGGCCCCGAACCCGTCCCGAACGTCGGGTTC
The DNA here is from genome assembly GCF_030317105.1 of Variovorax brevis. Classification (GTDB taxonomy): domain Bacteria; phylum Pseudomonadota; class Gammaproteobacteria; order Burkholderiales; family Burkholderiaceae_C; genus Variovorax; species Variovorax brevis. Next base: position 2,447 of record NZ_JASZYG010000055.1, on the reverse strand, counting down.
AGCGTGTGGCGACTGGCTGGCGCCGACCCTGAAGTGACATCCGCATTCCCGGTTTCGCCGCCGCAAAGCTGCCGGTCGAACCGGCACACGGGCACCTGAAGGTGGCCCCACGGCGGGGGCAGACGTCTTTCGCGGTCCGGTACAACAATCGGAACCGGGAGTTGATGCCGCAGCAGGCTCGCGTCTTTGCTACGAGGTCTTTCGCAAGCCTGCCTTGCCTGGCTTTTTCGCCGCTGGGGCTTTGCTTGCAGTTGCAGGCGCCGCAGCCGCTGTCTTTCCGAGGCTGCGCTGCAGCAACTCCGTCAGGTCGACGACGTTCGCGCTGCCCGGCGCACCGGAAGAGGCGGGGTCTGTCTTGTCCACTTGTTCGACATGGCCCGCCACGGCCTTCGATTCGACGAGCTTCATCACTTCTTCCTGGAATGAATCACGGAACTGATCGGCGCTCCATGTTGCGCTCATCTCATCGATGAGCTGTTTGGCCATTGCCATCTCGGCTTCCTTGATGCCTGCGGCCTCGACGCCTTGGGGTGGCAACTGCAATGCCTCCCATGAGCGGATCTCTCCGCCCCAGCGCAGCAGGTTGAGAACGAGTGCGGGCCCGCAGGGCATCAGCAGCGCCAGATGCTGCTTGTTGGCGATGACGACCTTTGCGACGCCCACCTTGCGCGTCGCGGCCAACGCTTCGCGCAGCAGCGCGTACACCTTCTGCCCGCGGTTGACCGGGGCCGTGTAGTAGGGCTTCTCGAGATGGACGAACGGGATGTCGTCGATCGGAACAAATGCTTCGATCCCGATCGTCTGCGTCGTCTTGGGATAGGCGGCCTCGATCTCTTTGGGCGAGAGCAGGACGAAGCGCCCATCTTCCCACTCGATGCCCTTGACGATGTCAGCCATCGCAACTTCCTTGCCGCTCTTCTTGTTGATGCGCTTGTAGCCCACCGGGTCCATGGACCGCTTGTCGAGCATCTTGAAGCTCAGGTCGCTTTCGTCGGTCGCGGAATACAGTGCGATGGGCACGTGAACCAGGCCGAAGCTGATCGCGCCCTTCCACAGGGATCGTGTCGATGTCGGCGCCTTGCCGGCATTCGGGTCGCGTTTGGGTTGGGGCGGGGCAGGAGGTGTCTTCTTGGTGGCCATGGGCTTTCCGGAAGTTTGGAAATTGGCAGTGACGGATGGCCGGGTTCCGGTCAACGCGGTGACGTCATGGGCGCTTCGAGCGCATGGCGGCGGCAATGGTCCAGGCAGCCTCGTTCGTGCGATGCCCCCAGGTCGACGACGCTCGTCCATGGCCACGGCGGTGCATCGATGACCTTGGAATGACTCGACAAGAGCTCCTTCCGCCACACCTTGCGCGTTGCCGCGTCCATTTGGCGTGCGTGGGCTGCGCCGACCACGCGTGCCAGGCAACAGGCAGCCGTCGTCGCTTCATCGACGTTCAACGGACCGAACTCCGAGCTTGAGGTCCTGTGAGAGCAACCCACGCACGGACACCGATCGGCGCAAGAGCCGCCCCGCATGCATGCGGCTGCCGGGGCAGGGAGACATGGACTGGGCGCCTTGCACCACGCGCGCGGCGTTGTCGTCGGGCATCAGCCCTTCGTGCCGGTCGTGCGGTGCGACCGCAGCGACGGCTTCCTTGACGTCCAGCAGGCAGAAGTCCCGGCCGCGCGTGACGTTGTTCGCTGCATCCATCAAGACGGCGTAGCGCAGGCGCCCGAGCGAACTGCAGCCCTTGATGCCGCGCACGCAGGCGTGTTCCGATCGCGTCATCTTGGCGTTGCGGGACGCCGTCAGGTGGGGAGCTCGTCGTGCGGCGGTGCACTTGCGGGAAGAGGGCGCGCGCGAACGTCTTTCTGGGTAGGCATGCAGTTTTCGATGTAGCCTGGCACAGGGGAATGGTGCGCAAATCACGCACCAGTTGGAAAATGATCTCGCGCGCAATCGCGCAGTCCCTGTAGGTCAGCACGTGCAATGCGCGTGGTCCTCCGGTCGTGTCAAAAGACCCAACGGCGAGCGCCACACCAGCATGGCGGGAAGACACCGCAATCCCTGAATAAGGGCGAGGACTGGCCCTCGCGCTCATCCGCGAAGGGACGGTGTCGTTTGCCGTGGCGAAGCGGTATCAAAGCTTGCAAATATCGACGCATTGGGCTGCCAAGTGGACCGGTTTGGCCACTTCATGGGGCGCGCATCGAAAGATGACAAGGCGGCCATTGGACTACGTGATTCTCAGGCCCGTCCCACCTCATCCAATGGCGGGCCCACCTAGTTTCGCTGCTTGACTATGAGACATCCCTCTTGCCTCTTCGTCGCTTGAATCGACGATGGAGGATCGGCCGCTTCGCGGTCGCGACCCAACGACCTCAAATGCGCCGCAGCAGCGGCGCGTGCGAGCATCTTTCTTTCCGCGGGGCCTCTCGAGCGAAAGCACAGGGGTTTCGCAT
>NZ_JASZYG010000054.1 GCF_030317105.1 Variovorax brevis | reverse complement strand
AAGCAGTCCTTCATCGTCGAGAACAAGCCGGGCGGAGGTTCCAACATCGGCGCCGATTTCGTCGCCAAGGCGCCGGCCGACGGCTACACCTTCCTGATCGCTGCGACCTCGTGAAGTGTAATAAAGATGCGACCGTTGCGATCTCACAAAACTCAATGAAATCAGCAACTTAGCGGGCGTCCAAGGGGCTGCGGTCGCAACATTACGCCCATTTTTTTGGTACTAAAGTTGCGACCGTGTTGATGAAAGTAGTAATTTTGCATCCTCACCTGGGTTTCGCACGGTCGCATCTTTACTTCCGACGACCGCCCTGCCCATGCGGACGGTCCGCGCAGCATTGTCATCAACTTCTGAGTCCCGCTTCGCAATGCTCCGACCGGCGAGTTCCGGTTTATCGAGGGGCAGGAAGCGATCAAAGACGATGCCAATGCGTCGTTGCAGGACTCCCCTGCCCTGCGGCAATTCGCGATATGCATACCGTGATACAACGCTCACAGAGTATCGTTGCACAGGATTGTTGCGCGATCATCGCGCAGACGAGACCGCGGTCGCATCTTTACTACGCAAAGGACGCAGCTTTATTACACTTCACGCCGGCGATGCTCGCCAGCGTGGACAACACGCGCTGCTTCACTGCCATCGTAGTCGACTGAGATACCATGCAACCTCTCACTCGAGTGTGCCCGCATCGGCCACGATCACGCTGAATCGCTGGCTACGATCAGACTGAAATGCCCGGCTACGATCGCTGAAATACGCAGCGTGCGACCTTGATGCCGGCCCGCCAACGCGTGGATATCCTCGGCGAATGCTCGGCGCGGACAGTCAGCGTTCAAGCACTTGAAGCGCCGCGTTTGTACTCGCACTCATCGCACCTGATTGGTTTGACCCTAGCATCGCATCGAGAACACGTGCCCTGGAGCGCTCGATGTGCTCGCTGATGGATTTAATTGCCTTGTCCTCATCGCGCGCCATCAACGCGGCGATGAAAGCCAGGTGTTCCTCCATTGCGGGAACGATGCGCATCGGGCGAACCAGACCGGCGTCGAGGCGTATGAGCCTCACATGCAAACTGTTTACCCGGTAGATCTCGGACAGGATCTCGTTGCCGATGCTGTCGACCATCGTGTCGTGCAGCCCCCAATCCACCGTCTGCGCGTCTGCGTCAAGGGTCGGGTCGGGCTGGGCCGAACTGGCGCGCTCGAGGATCGCCAGGTGTTGCGCTTCGATGCGAGCCAACTCTTCGTCCGATGCCGAATGCAGGAAGTGGCGCACTGCTTCCCGCTCCACCATGCTGCGCACCTGAAAGGCGTTGCGGATCAGCTTCAGGTCCACCGGCGCGATCTGCAGGCCGCGCTTAGGCACGGTAACGATCAGCCGGGCCGCCTCCAACCGAGGAATCATCTCGCGGATGGCCCCTAGGGGGAGGTCCAAAAGGCGAGTGAGTTCGCGCTGCGACACGAACTGCCCTGGACGGATCTTGGCGCTGAGGATCTGGCGGCGAAAGCTTTCGTAGGCGAGCGTGCGTTGTGACACGGGGGGTGGTACGGCGGCGGGCTTCCTCTTGGTTGCGTTCATCACATGCCTTCCTGGCTGCGTTGTTCTTCGGACTATGCACGACTCTACGCGTGGCGCGCTCTAACAGCCCAACCGTGCTGACCTGAACGCGCTAGGGTTTTCACTGACATGACACTAACATGTCAGTAGTTATACACTAGCTACGCAGCGCCGCCATCGGTGGCGTCCCGTCCAACTCACCCGCAACGAATGGAGCACTTTTCATGAGTCTTGAACTGACCGGCGTCATCCCTCCCCTTGTCACCCCTTTCACCACCAATGGCGACATCGACGAAGCAGCGTTCCGCAAGGTGATCCGTTTCAACCTGGACAAGAAGGTCCATGGCGTGTGCCCCGGCGGCAGCAGCGGCGAGGGCCACACGCTGACGATCGAAGAGTTCAAACGCCTGCTGGAGATCACCGCGGAAGAGGTGGCGGGCGCTGTGCCGATCGTGGCCGGCATCATTTCCAACAGCACACGTGATGCGATCAACCGCGCCAAGGCGATCTCCCACCTACCCATCGCCGCGCTGCAGGTCACACCGGTTCACTACCTGTTCAAGCCAGACGAGGACGCCACATACCGCCACTTCAAGGTGCTGACCGAGGCGGTCGACATCCCGGTGATCATCTACAACGTTGTGCCGTGGAACTACCTGAATCCGGCCCAGATGATCCGCCTGATGAAGGATCTGCCCGGAGTACAAGGCATCAAGCAGAGCCAGGGCGACCTCAAACTGATGGCCGATCTGCTGCTGGGCGTGCCCGCCGGCTGCAAGGTCTACTCGGCCGTGGACGCGCTGCTGTATTCGTCATTCGCCCTGGGCGCCCATGGCACGATCGCTGCCACACCGGCCGCACTACCAGGGGTTTGCGTGAACCTGTGGAACACGGTGCAGGCCGGCGACCACGTGAAGGCGCTGGAGATGCACAAGTCCATGCTGGCCTTCTGGAACGCCATTGTTGCGGACAACCTGCCCGCGAACCTGAAGACGTCCATCACGCTGCAAGGCTGCGACGCCGGCCTTCCCCGTGCACCCATGCCGCCCACCAGCGACGCCCAACTGGCCAGAATCAGGGCCGCGCTCGACGACGTACTGCGCTTTGACATCTGACATCTGACGTCTTGGAGACATACGAATCATGAATATCCAACGTCGCGAGCTTCTGAAGCTCGGAACACTTGCCGCTGCAGGCAGCGCAGTGGCCATCCCGGCATGGGCGCAGGAGTTTCCCAGCAAGCCGGTGACGATCGTGGTGCCGTTCGCGCCGGGCGGTAACACCGACATCGTGGCGCGCACGGTGGCGGTGGCGCTGGGCAAGATGCTAGGCCAGTCGGTGATAGTGGACAACCGCGCAGGTGCCGGCGGTTCAATAGGCGCCATGCAGGTTGCCCGCGCCGCCCCGGACGGATACACCTTGCTGCTCTGCGGCGCCGGCGTAGTGGTCACAGTGCCGGAAATGGTGAAGACCAGCTACAGCCGCTCCAACTTCGCACCGCTGGGTCTGGTGAACAAAGGTTCGATGGTGCTGCTCGCGCGCAAGAACGAAAGCCGGTTCAAGAATTTCAAGGAATTCGCCGCCTACGCGCGTTCTGCCGAGGGCAAGCTGATTGCTGCGCACTCCGGACCGGGGACACCTAACCACCTTGCCTTGATTCAGCTCGAGAACCTGCTCAAGGCCAAGTTCACAGTGGTCGGCTACAAGGGCTCGGGCCCCGCGCTGATCGATTTGATCGGCGGACAGGTCGACGTGCACTTTGACCAGGTCAGCAGTTCGCTGCAGCACATCAAGGGCGGCACGCTTCAGCCTCTCGCGGTGCTGGGGCCGACGCAAGATCCTTCACTCCCCGGCGTGCAGACCGTCGCGGAACTTGGCTTCGGCGAGATCGATGGCACCACCTACGTCGGGGTGCTTGCGCCCAGCGGTACGCCCATGGCGATTCAGGACAAGCTCGCCGCCGCGCTCGCGCAAGCCGTCAAGGATCCCCAGACGGTAAACAGTGCCCGCGAACTCGGCAGCGTCGCCTATTCCAGCACGCCGCAGGAGTTCGCCCGCTTGCTCGACGCCGAGTACGCACTGGCCTCGCAGGCCACCAAAGATGGCCGCCTGAAAGCGGACTGACCGGGTTACTCCTTTGCTTGCCGCCCGCGCAAGCGGGCGTCGGCAGTGCCCTGCCTGACTGGCGCGCACATGCCGCCCAGACGAGATGGATTCCTCTGTGAAAAAAATACTTAACGACGCCAACGCCTACGTCGACGAGATGCTCGACGGCCTGTGCTTGGCCCACCCCGAGCTGCAGCGCCGCGGAGACGGTGGCCGCGCGTGGTAGCCCGCAGCCGTGGCGCAGTGGCCGGCAAGGTAGGCATCGCCACCGGCGGCGGCTCGGGCCATCTGCCGGTGTTCCTTGGCTACGTTGGTGACGGACTGCTGGACAGCTGCGCCGTCGGCAACGTGTTTGCAGGCCCGCGCATGGACGACTGTATCGAAGCGATGCGCGCGGCCGATGGCGGCGCGGGCGTGCTGCAGCTCTACGGGAACTACGGCGGCGACCGCATGAACTTCGACATGGCGGCCGAGATGCTCGAGCTCGAGGGCATGCCGGTGGCATCGGTTCGCGTCGCCGACGACGTGGCGAGTGCGCCCGCCGAGCAGCGCGAGAAGCGCCGCGGCGTCGCCGGCCTGGTGCTGGTCTACAAGGCAGCGGGCGCCAAGGCAGCAAGCGGCGCGCCGCTGGACGCGGTGGCTGCATTGGCGCGCAAGGCCAACGATGCATGCCGCTCAATCGGCGTGGCGCTCGCGCCCTGCGTGGTGCCGGAATCGGGCAAGGCCTCCTTTGCCATTGATGAGGGGGAAGTCGAATTCGGCATGGGCATCCATGGCGAGCCGGGGATCTGGCGCGGGGCCCAGAAATCGGCCGACGCCCTGGCCGACGAGATGCTGGCGCACTTGCTGCCCGAACTCGCACTGGCGCGCGGCGACCGCGTCGCCGTGCTGGTCAACAGCTTGGGCGCCACGCCCGCGGAAGAGCTCTACATCCTGTACCGCCGCGTGGCGAGCGTGCTGGCGAACCAGGGCGTGACGATTGTGCGCCCGCTGGTGGGCCGCTACGCCACCTCGATGGAAATGGCAGGCGCGTCGCTCAGCGTGATGAAGCTCGACGCGGAACTGGAGGCCCTGCTCGCCGCGCCGGCAGACTGCCCGTTCTGGAGCGTGCGGTGATGCTCGATGCTGCCACTCTCTCGGCCGCCCTGCCCGGCTGGTGCGCGGGCGTCCACGCCGCCGCGTCCGAACTGAACGAGCTCGACGGCCGCCTGGGCGACGCCGACCTGGGCGCCACGCTGGACAAATGCGCCACCCTGGTCAAGCAGGCCCTGCCCGAAATGCCCGACACCCTGGAAGGCATCTTCAAGCGCTGCGCGCAGGCATCGGCCAAGGCCTCGGGCTCCAGCTTCGGCACGCTGCTGACCGTGGCGCTGATGACCAGCGCCAAGCGCTGCGCGGGCGTGACTGCGCTCGACCACGCGCAGCTGGCTGCGCTGCTGGCCGACGTAGTCGCGACGCTCTCGGCGCGCGGCGGCGCCAGTCTGGGCGACAAGACCGTGCTAGACGGATTGAACGCGGTCCACCTCGCAATTGCCGCAGCGCCCGCAGGCGCCGAAGCGTGCCGCGTGGCCAGCGACGCGGCGCGTGCCGCACTCGACGCCTTCCGCGACAAGCCCAACCGCATCGGCCGCGCCCGCATGTTTGCAGACAAGACGATCGGCATGGACGACCCCGGCATGGTGGCCCTGCTGCGCATGGTCGACGCGCTCCAGTCATGAATTTTCCGAAGTCACGCGATGCGGTCGCCCGCGATGTGCAGGCCTTGTTGCCTCAGTTGCGCGAGCGCTTTGGCGATCGGCTCAGTACGTCTGGCGCGGTGTGCGAGCAGCACGGCCATGGTGAAGGGGTGCCAGACTCCGCGCCGCCCGATGCGGTGGTGTATGCCCTCAGCAACGAAGACGTCGCTTTCGTGGCTCGTGCCTGCTTCGACGCGCAGGTGCCGGTGATTCCGTTCGGCACCGGAACCTCGCTTGAGGGCCACGTAGTTGCCGTGCATGGGGGTGTTTGCGTCGATTTGTCGAGAATGAACGCGGTTCTTGACGTCGACGCCAATGCGCTTGATTGCCGCGTGCAGGCCGGCGTGACGCGTGAAGAACTCAACGCCCACGTGCGCACGCAGGGGCTGTTCTTTCCGATCGACCCTGGCGCCAATGCGTCGCTCGGTGGCATGGCATCGACACGCGCGTCCGGCACGGCAGCCGTGCGCTACGGCACGATGCGCGAGGCCGTGCTCGGCCTGACGGTCGTCACGGCCGACGGCCGTATTGTTCGCACCGGTACACGCGCCCGCAAGAGCGCCGCTGGTCTGGACCTGACACGCCTTTTCGTGGGCAGCGAAGGCATTCTGGGCTTCATCACGGAGGTGCAGTTGCGCTTGTGGGGCTTGCCGGAAATGGTGCAGGCCGCCGTGTGCCAGTTCCCGGATCTGGAGTCTGCCATGTCAGTGGTTATCGCCGCAATGCAGATCGGCGTGCCGGTAGCCCGCATCGAACTGCTGGACGAAGTGCAGATGGACGCCTGCAAGCGCTACTCCAAGCTGGAGGAGTTCGAGGCATGGCCGACACTGTTCATTGAGTTTCATGGCTCCCCAGCGGCCGTTCGCGAGCAGGTCGCCACGATGCAGTCGCTCGCCGAGGAATCGGGCGGCAGCGGCTTCGCATGGGCCGAGCGTCCGGAAGACCGTACGCGACTTTGGAAGGCACGGCACGAGTGCTACCACGCCAACATTGCGCTACGGCCGGGTTCCGCCCTGATCGGCACGGACGCCTGCGTTCCGATATCGAATTTCATCGCTTGTGTGATGGAAACGCGCGAGGACGTGCGACTCAGCGGACTGACGGCGCCCTTGGTCAGCCACGCCGGCGACGGCAATTTCCATCTCGGCATCGTGTTCGACCCCGCCAGCCCCGATGAGCGCGCGCGTGCCGACGGCTTGGCTGAGCGAGCGTCGATGCGGGCGATTCGGTATGGCGGCACATGCACCGGCGAACACGGCATTGGCCTGCACCGCATCCATCAACTCGCCGCCGAACACGCCGAAGGTGTGGCGCTGATGCGTGCTCTCAAGGCCGCGCTCGACCCGCGCGGAATCATGAATCCGGGAAAGATGCTGCCGGAAGTTCCAATCAATTGAAGACTTAAAGGAGATACGAGATGCTGATGAAATTTTTCCTGCGCCGTCGCGCGCTGATGGTGAGCTTGGTTGCTGCGCCTCTCACCTTCGGCATGGGCGGGGCAGTTGCCCAGAGCTTCCCAAGTCGCCCGATTGAACTGGTCGTTCCTTACGCAGCCGGTGGATCGACCGACGCGCTCGGACGGGCTTTTGCGGATGCCAGCCGTAATCATTCGTCGCAACCAATTGTTGTCGTGAACAAGCCGGGTGCCGGGGGTTCGATCGCCGCGAATGACATCATCAACTCAAAGCCGGATGGCTACAAGCTGGGTCTCTTTACCAACGACATTCTGACGACGCCATTGCTTGGTCTCGCGAAGTTTTCGTACCTGGATATCGAGCCGATTGCACAACTGAACTTTGATCCTGTCTCGATCATTGTTCGGTCGGACGCGTCCTGGAAAACAGTTGGCGAGTTTCTCGCTGCGGCTAAAAGCGCGCCGGATGGGCTGCGCATCGGCACCACCGGTAACGGAACGCTGAGCCATCTGGCCGCCGCAGCGCTCGTAGACAAGACGGGGGCTAAACTTTCGCCGATTCCGTATCAGGGTGCCTCGCCGGCCATTCTGTCTTTGCTCGGAGGCCACATCGAGGCGGTCACGGCAACCCCCCCGGAAGTCATGTCACATGTTCAGGCTGGGACGCTTCGCATCATCCTGGTTCTGGCCGATCAGCGAAGCAAAGCTGCCATGGACGCGCCGACTGCCAAAGAGTCGGGGATTGACTTGTCCGTCGTCAGTTGGCGCTACCTGGGCGTGTCGAGAAAGACGCCTGCGGACGTCGTCGCCAAGCTGCGCCAGATCGCTGCAGACACTGCCAAGGACCCTGCCATGACTGCCGCATTGGAGAAGCAGAACATCGGCTACAAATTCACCGACGGGCGAGAGTTCCAGGCGGTGCTGGACAAAGAGCACGACGTCATGAAAGACCTGATTACCAAGGTCAACATGCAAGCTAAGTAGGTCGGCGACCGCCAAGGAGACAAGATGAACTCAAGGGCCCGAACGATCTCGCTCGCCTGTGGACCGCAAATATTCCGTCCGTCGTCTCACCGGTAGATGGTTGGCTCGGACCGAACACCGTGGCACGATGAGGCCATGGTGATGCTCGTGCAGATCGTGCTCCGCCTGATTGAAGACGCCCTGCAGTGGCTGGTGCTGCTGGCGCGCTCGGATGAGTCTGTCCGGGCCGAGAATCTTGTGCTGCGTCGCCAACTGGCCATGTTCGTCGAGCGGGGCATCCAGCCTCGTCGCG
>NZ_JASZYG010000053.1 GCF_030317105.1 Variovorax brevis | reverse complement strand
TCAGGTCGAAGAACAGTTCCAGCCACGTCGCGCGCCGGTGAGGGTCGAAATATCGCAGGTCCTTCATGGGCCATCATAGGCCTGGAGCCCGTCCTTGCGCGCAGGACGCCATTGCCGGACGGCCTCAAACTCAATGCTGCGGCGCGAGCATGTCGTCGAACTCGTCATCGCTGGGTTCCAGTTCGCTGCCAACAGGCTTGCCGTCCTGCGCGCCGGCGAGGGCCGGCAGCACCTCGGTCCCGATCTCCTCGAGCACCTCGGACGCCGGCCGCGCGCCGTACTTGAGGTTGAGGACGACGTGGTTGACGCCGGCGACGCGCAGCGAGTCGAGAAAGTGCAGCAGGAAGTGCCGCCCCGCCCGGAACCCGAGATGGATGGGCGTCGGCGACAGGTGCGCATCGTCGGCGAGGTCGACGTACAGCGATTGCGCAAACGGCTTGAAGGCGCCCGGCCTGGCGGCCTGGACCTCGCCGCGCCAGCGCGCCACCATTTCTGCCTGGCGTTCGATGCCGCGTGGATAGGTGATCCAGCCGTCGGCCTGCCCGGCGATCCACGGCAGCGCCTGCCCGCTGTTTCCGGTGACGAGCATCGGCAGGCGTCCGACCGGCTTGGGCACGAGGTCGGCGTTGGCCGCGAGCACGCCGGCCGTCGACGCCAACATCGGGTACTCGCGCTCCAGCGCGCGGCGGATCATCTCGAAATATTCGCGGAACAGGCCGGCGCGCCGTTCGATGTCGACGCCGAAGGCCGGGAACTCCACCGGACGGTCGCCCGACGCCACACCCAGCACCAGCCGGCCGCCCGACAACTGGTCGACCGAGGCAGCCGCCTTGGCCACATGCAGCGGGTGCCGCAGCGGCAGCACGATGGAGCCGGTGGCCAGCGCGATGGTTTGCGTGTGTGCCGCGATCCAGCCGAGGTACACCCAGGGATCGTAGATCTGGCCGAGGTCGCCGAAATTCGGATCGCGCAGCGGCACGTCGCGCACCCACAGCGCGGCGTAGCCGAGCGCCTCGGCGCGCTGCGCAAGACGCTCCTGGTCGCGCATCGGCGCCTCATCGCCCGTGTAGGCCTCGATGGGGAAGAAGACGCCGACCGTGAGGCGGCCCGCGCGGAACATGCGACTAAAGCCTGGCGCTTCATCGACCGTGGCCTTTGAATTGACTTTCAGCATGGGCCCTCCTGTTGGATGCCGCAAGCGTACGCAGCGCGCCGGGGCCGGTATTCCCGATTGCTGCGAAAACTGCCCAAGGACGGCGACATATGCGGGGTAGCCGCAATCCGATGCGCCCGCTCGCGCCCGAGCCGGTGCCGATTGCCGAGCAGTTGCGTCTGCAATCGACATGACGCATGCTTGCGCGCGGGGACCGCAAGTGCGTGTCACGCCGCAGCAAGGTTGGGCAAAGGCGGCGTGCGCCGCGTGGCACGAGCCACGCGAAACGGCGACGAGACTGCTCGCTCCCGCGACGCCTCGTTGGCTTCGTCGACGTTGCGGCTTGCCACCTCCTTGTCCGCCGACGGAAGTCCGCCGAGTCCCGGGGGCCCAAGCCCTTGGCGTGTAGGCGTGGTCGCCATAGCGGCGCCAGTTCGCGGCCAAACCGAACGGGCCAGTTGTAGCGGCGCGCGTTGGAGTCCGCGAAGCAGCACGGAAAGCGATACCTGCTTCGAACTCGGCACCAAGGCAACTCGGGATCCAGCGGGATGGGTGGCCCGAGGCGTGAGTTCGAGGTACTGTTGCCCGTACCGCAACACATGCGCGCCAATTCAACCGGCGCCTCGTGCATGTGGAGCAGCCTCCCCTGGCCTCGTTTCCGCGAATCTATGAACCTCTGCGAACGCTGTGCGAACGAAATTGCCGAGCTGATCCGTTCCGGAATGCTGCGGCCTGGCGATCGACTGCCCTGGGTGCGAGCTGCGAGCGAGGCCTCGCTGGCAAACCACATCGCGAACGCATCGGTCGCCAGCGACGTGACCTGAAGGCTGAGGCCCGGGTGTGCGGGATGGCCTTTTGGCGACCACAGGGCGGCCTGCCGACAGCCCCGAGGCTGTGTCGCCGCCGGCGACGGAAAAAGCAAAGGGGAAGTGGCTGGCCGCGAACACCGCAACAGGCCCAAGCGGGACGCGCACGCGCGTAGCCGGCCGGCCGGCGGTGCGCCGTCCCTGCTCGGAGCGGATCCCCTGCCTGGCAGGCCAGAGCAGTTCAATAGCTTGTTGATTTCGGAAACCTCGCGGTGGACCGCCGTGATCAAGAAGCTGGGGCTGAAAAGCGAGTGAGCAGGTCGCCAGCTTTCAGGAAGCGGGCATGTCCAAGAGCGCAAGTCAGTGGGCGGCAAGGGTCAGTCACTCTGTCTGTCAACTCAAGAGCTTCTTGTTGATGGCGTCGATGGGCCCGCAAAAGCGCATGGCAGTAAGAGGCTGTACTTCTTGGCACGAGGTTGGATGCCCAGCCCTCAGGGGCCCTGGGGCCAACGTACAGCGTCAGCGAGCCGTCGGCGTTTCTCTTCATCTTGTCCGTGTCGGAGGACGACAGCGTCATGCGCCCGACTCGGTGTAGATGAAACCGAAAGTGGCCCGGTCGTAGACGGTGAGCGCCCAGAACTGCATGACCGGCATCTCGGCCGGGATGGCCTGCTTGTACAGCCGGGGACGGCGTCTCGGGCACATACATGCACCAGACGAACCGCGCAGCGCGGATCACAACATCGATGCGGCCTCGTACTCATAGGCGAATTTTTGTTCTTGTCGGCCATCATCAGCGTGGCGTAGTGGCGATCGGCCCAGTAGAGCCCAGGCCGCAACGGTGCCCTCGCGCATTGAGCGCACCATCGCCTCCTCCGGCTGATAGGGCTTGCTTTTCTCGATGTCCATGAGGCGAGCATGTCCAACATCGCCTTGTCCTGCGCCTTGATGGGCTCGACGGTGAACATTTTGGACAGGTCGCTAGACGCGGCGACCGTGAGGGCGCGCGTCACGCAGTAAGCTGGAAGGGCCGCAACCAGAAGTGCCCGAAATCATGCAAACCCTGCCAGAACCCATTCCACGCGAACCCGTGCACACCCGCGCCATCACTACTCGGGGATTCCTGCGCGCTGACGATCTCTGGGACCTCGAGGCCGAACTGGTCGACACAAAGGCCTATGCGACGACGAGCAATGGTGACCGTCCGCGCGCCGCCGGCGAACCCGTCCACCATATGCGCATCCGCCTGACGATCGACGACACGCTCACGGTACGAGCGGCTGTGGCGGCCATGCCCAACACCCCTTTTGCGGAATGCTCACCGGCCGTCGACCCATTCAACGGGCTGGTCGGCGCCAGGATTGGACCGGGCTGGCGCAAGCAAGTCGATAGCGCCATGGGCGGCGTGCGTGGCTGCACCCACCTGCGCGAGCTGCTGGGCGTGATGGCTACCGTAGCCTTTCAGACCGTTCCAGGCTATCGCCGCCACCAGCATCGACTGCGCGGTGAAGCGGCCCCTGCGACCGCCGAGCCCGACCATCAGATGGGCAAATGCCTGAGCTGGGATTTCGACGGTCCCGTCATTGCGCGAATCGCGCCGCAGTTCATAGGCTATCGAGCGAAAACTCCTTCGCGCTAGAGCGCTGCTGCGCAGCGAAAAACACGCTGTACCGCTGCCTGGACAAGCTCACAGCACACGAAAGAACGAACTGTTCAATTTTGGATGGCGTCAAGCAGCATGGCTCCTCGGAATTGCTACCCGAGCTGACCTGTTGCTTCACGTAACTTGCTACCCGTCGGCTTGTCCGACGCGAGCACGACCAAGGTGACGAGTCGAAGCAGCATGGCAACCCGCAAGGACTTGATCGGAGCTCTTCGAGTCGCACAACAGTGCGGCGGAGGAGTGCTGACCGAAGCGCTGCCGCGTGCCGACGGCTCCATGTAGGCGCCGGTCCTGTTAAATTTTCAGACGCGAGCCCCGGTGCTCGTTCGATGGGCAACGAAACGGGAGCCAAGCTACGAGCGGCCTTGATGAAATCCTTGATAGGTTATCCATATAGTCATCCACCGCCGTCGGGGACAAGTAGGCCCTTGATTTTCTCGCCCAAGGAGGGGACGCGAAAATTGCTGTCCCAAAGTTCGACGCAAAGGGGCCCTTCGGCCTTGTCCGATTTTCCCCGGCAGCGGGGGGCGGCGCTTTGACCGCTGGGGCGTTCGTGAAGCGAGAAACGCAACACCATTTCTACGGCGGGCCGTCCAGGAATGGCCCTACACGTGCGCACCTTGGCTGCACCCCGTCCAACGTCGGTCGATTGACCAATCGCGCCATCGCAATCGATCGGCACTCGCGCTGCAGTTGCGGCGTAATGGTGTATGGGCGCGGCTCTGCTGCAAGCCGGTCCCTGCGACAAGCCGCCCGCGTGTCGTTTGTGGGCCATTTTGATGAGAGGCAATCTCGCTGGGACTCAATTTTTCATCTCGCCGGATCTTGCCGTGCGTTGCTTGCGCGACAAAAGCCCGGGGATCCGATTGCCTTCCTGCGTCGGCGGCCCTTGCCGCTCCTGCTGCCCCAGTCCGACACCACTTCGCACCTACGGCTTTGATGCAGACGTTCGCGAGCGCTTCACAAGACTGTTCCGCTGCCTTTGAACCGCCTCGAGTTGCGCGAGCAGGACCGGACAATCAGTGGAGGTCGTCACCAGGGAAAGAGAACTGCGTCTGAGCGCCGTGATTGACTTTTCGACGGCGGCAGCATCCCGATTGGGGGACACCAATCCTGCGGCTACGGCGGCCCTCGAATGGCGGCTAAACGACTTCTCGAACGCGGGCGTGCCGCAGCGCGCAGCGATCACGCGATAGTCAGCTTCCTGCTGCGCGCCGTCCAATTGAGCCATCGTTTGCGCTCCGGCATCGACCAGTGGACACAGGGCAACCGCCGCCGCCTCGACCGCGAGGCTGGCCGCGACAAAGGCTCGCTTGCGTGCGAGGGAGCCACATTGCATGCTTTTCATGCTGCCATCGTAACGCTCAAGAGCTCTCCGCTAGCAGCACTTCAGGCGCATCGTGGCGGAGGCACCACGCAACCATCAATTCGTACAAGCGATGGCTGCTTGTCAGGTGGTTCGTTGGTCCTTAATTTCGACCAACTTCCTTCCTTGGCATTTCCAGTATTTATCTCAGTGTGTCCGGTTTTGACACTGGCGAACTGCCGTGTGTTGTCTCGCGCCGAGGCTCGGTATCAACAGCGCCGAGCGGGGAACGGTCGGCATGGCCACGGACCACACCGTTGAAGCCATCCTGCTCACCTTGGTGGGGAAATATCCAAAGTCGCTGCGATGGAGGCCACGCGTCGATAACGCATTTGATGCCCGAACAGTCGGCCTGCGCGATGCGCTGGTCCATGTGAGCGAAGGCCGGCGCTGCGGGATGATGCTCAACGTGAACCCACCCCGCGCCGCCGAGCTGGAGGCGGCGGCCCGGTCGTGACGAACCGCCTCGCCGCTCACACCTCAGCGGCCGCAGGCGGCTGATCCGCCAGTCCATCTGCAGATGGGCGCCCTTGCCGTCGCGCCTATCCAATGAAGCAATCAAACGCGCGGCGAGATCCATCGACACGGACTCCTCGCACATGTGTCGAGCTCGCATTTTCGGCCGTTAGCGCGGCGATCAACTGACGCAGCTCCACTTGGATGAGATCGGCGGCCGGTATGACAGTAGCCGGTGTCGTGCAAGAATGAACATCTTGCCGAGCCGGTGCAGCTTCTGCATTCAATCCCAACCCCCTAAAGGAGACAGGTCATGGCGACTGAGATCAATCCGTTTGGCAGTATCGCGACGATGTTCGAGCAGTTCAAGATGCCAGGTGTCATCAATCCATTTGGCAATATGGCGACGATGCTCGACCAATTCAGGATGCCGGGTGTGGACATGACGTCCATGGTGGAAGCACAACGCAAGAACATCGAGGCGCTGGTGGAGGCCAACAGCCTGGCCTACCAAGGCATACAGGCAATGGTCCAAAAGCAAGTTGAAATGTTCGCGCGGGCAATGCAGGCAATGCAAGCGGCCGCCGCCGCCGGTGCTGGCGCCGATCCTACGAGGCAGGCCGAGATTGCCCGAAGGGCCTTTGAGACGGTGATTGCCGACATGAGGGAACTTGCCGAGATGGCGCGCAAGTCGCAGTCCGCCGCGATCGCCCACATGACTGAGCGAGCCAACGAGCACATGCAGCAATTCACAAAGCAGATGCAGCCCAAGAAGGGATAGAGGGCGCAGCAGGAGTGAAGCCAAGTCACGTGCGGCTTCGATGAAATCCTTGTTGGGGCGGGGCGGCCTGTGCACGCGGATGGTCTCGACATCCCAGTAGAGCCCGGTTGCGTGAGGCAAGCGGCGTTTATGCGGATCGCCACCTCCTCACCTCGTGCGCCCAGATTTTGTTCCCGAGGCAGGTACGCGGCCGGACGCAAATAAATACTGACGGGCCCCTTTTCTGCCATCGATGGCGACGATCGCCTGCGAGAACAGCTTGAGCTCTCGGCACATGGCAATGAAGCACCTGCAGACGTTGCGGATGCCTTTGCCGTTGCGGATGCCTTTGCCGTTGAGACGCCTGAAGTCGGTGATCGTCTTGAAGTCCGGGGTCAGCGGCCGGTCAGCCACATCAGTTCAACATTGCGTTGGGCTTCACGCTTTAGGCGGCGGCTCGACTGGATGCGGCTGAGATACCCGTAGATGTAGAGCTTGAGTAGGACTGCCGGGTACATTGTCACGTTGGCGATGACGGGTTGCAAAGGTGGCAAAGGATTGCTGGCTCAGAAGGCGGCGGACGGATTTTGGGTGCGGCCGGCAAAAAAGGCGCCAAGCGTCGAAGCGCGCAGCCAGTTGCTTGCGATAGAGCGATGCGCGCAGCAAATGGCGCTTGATCGCAAAGTGCTGGCGGATGGGTCCGAAGCTTGGGAGAAAAGCCTGCGCGCGCTCCGGCACGCGAAAGCCTCGCATGCGCCGCTCGCGCTCACGGGTGGGTTGATGGCTGCTGTTCTCGGCACGGTTGTTCACGCGCGCGCAGGCCTTCACGAACACGTGCCGCACGCGCGCCAGCGTCGCGATCTCGGCCTTGGCCGCCGGGTAGCTGCGCAATCGGTCGGTGACTTGCGCTGTGCCTGCGGGCAGGCAGCGAGCACGCGCTTGAAGAAGCGTTTCGCGGCAGCCTTGTCGCGGCGCTTTTGCAGCAGGATATCGAGTTCGGCGCCATGCTGATCGACGGCGCGCTACAGCAAGTAGTGCTCGCCGCGCAGCGTCACGAACATCTCAAATGCCAGGTCGATCCCGGCTTGCGGCGTGCGCCCTTGGCGCGCTGCGCAAAGCTCGCGCCGAAACTTGTCGCACCGGCGCCGGATCGTCTCGTAGCTGACGACCACACCGCGCTCGAACAGAAGCTCCTCGATATCGCGCAGGCTCAGCTGGAATCGAAAATACCAGCGCACCGCCTGGCTGATCACCACCGCAGGAAACCGATGACCGTGATACAGCGACTTCTTCTTTTGCATCCAGCAAGCTTATGCCATCGCCAACGTGACAATTCCAACTTGAGCTGTACGTTCTGCGCGGCAGCGGTGCGCGCCACATGCTGCAGCTGCAGCCCGACGATGGCATGGATCTCGGGCTTGCCCAGCGCGTGGAAAACCACGACCTCGTCGACCCGGTTCAGGAACTCGGGCCGGAAGTGGTGGCGCGGCAGTTCCATCAGCCGGTCGCGCAGCGCCGGGTACGCGAGAACTTCGCGATCCTTGGCCTTGAGGTTGCGCTGGATCACTTCCGACCCGAGATTGCTGGTGGCGATGATGATGGTGATTGGTGAAGTCGACCACGCGGCCCTTGCCGTCGTGAGGCGCCCCTCGTCGAACAGCTGCAGCAGGATGTTGTGCACCTCGGCGTGCCTTCTCGATCTCGTCGAGCAGCACCACGTTGTAGGGCCGGCGCCGCACCCACTCGGTGAGCTGGCCGCCTTCCTCGTAGCCCACGTAGCCGGGCGGAGCGCCGATCAGCCGTGCAACCGTATGCCGCTCCGAATACTCACTCATGTCGATGCGCACCAGCGACTCCTCGCTGCCGAAGACCGTCGCCGCCAGCGCCTTGGCCAGCTCGGTCTTGCCGACGCCGGTGGGCCCGAGGAAGAGGAAGGTCGCGGTCGGCTTGCCTGCTTCGCCCAGGCCGGCTCGCGCCAGGCGCACGGCTTCGCTGACCGCGCGCACCGCCTCCTCCTGGCCGACCACGCGT
>NZ_JASZYG010000052.1 GCF_030317105.1 Variovorax brevis | reverse complement strand
CGTCGGGCAGGAGCAGATGGCGGCGCAATTTCTCGGCGATCTGGCCGCGTACGATCGTCTCGATGCGTTGGTCAGGCAGCTTGCTGAACTCGACGCCCACGCGCCGCGAACCGTGCTTGTCAGCGCGCAGGTGGCGTCCGCCACGCATCGCTTTTCCGAAGCCAGCGCGCTGCTGATGCAAGCGGGCGCACGCGGCGCCTTGAAGCCCGATGCCAGCCGCCTGTTGCTGGGCATCGACCAGGCACGCGGAACCCGGCTCGATGTCGTGCTGGAGGAGCGTCGAAGGGTTGCCGAACGCTCAGGGCGGCTGGAAGACCTGGTGCCGCTGGCCGCAACGCTGGTGGACCTGGGCGGCTACGACGAAGCGGACCGCATCTACCAGCAGGCCCTGGCGGGCTACCGCGATGCTTCGCCCTTCGCCGTGGCCTGGGCGTGCTTTCAACTGGGTGTGCTGTGGGGAGAGCAGGTTCCCGTGCCCCAGCCCCAACGGGCCGCGCAGTGGTATGCCCTGGCCATCGCGTACCTGCCGGGCTATGTGAAGGCACGCGTGCACCTGGCCGAGATCCACCTGCGCGACGGCCAGTTCCAGGCTGCGGAATCGCTGCTGCGGCCCGCGCTCTCCGCGAGTGATCCGGAGGTGCGATGGCGCTTGGCCGAGGTGATGGCCGCGACGGGCAGCCCGGCGCAGGCGCAGATGCAACTGCAAGCTGCGCGGGCCGGATTCGACGGGCTGCTTGAATCCCGCCTGCTTGCCTTTGCAGACCATGGCGCGGCGTTCTATCTCGCCAGCGGCAATGACCCGGCAAGGGCCTTCGAGCTGGCCCGGATCAATCTCGCGAATCGACCGACGCTGCGGGCCTGGCAGCTGGCGTATTCGACGGCCATCGGCGCGGGATCACCGCAGGCGGCGGCCGACTTGCTGGCGAAGGCGCGCGAGCGTTGGGGCAGCGATCTGAAGTTTCATTGAGGGCAGGGGATCCGCATCATGGCCTTTGATCGAACCTTGCTCCTGATCGCCTGCGCCGCCCTGCAGGCCAGCGCGCCCGCGCTGGCGCAGTCGGTTGCAGCGCAGCGTCGCTACGAACAGCAGATCGCCATCTGCAACAGCGGGGACCTGGCGCGCCCGGAGCGCGATGCATGCGTGCGCGACGCAGGCATTGCCCTGGACCAGGCGCGCGCCAGCGGTGGTTCGCGCTTCGCGGACGAGACATCGCCCGACGGCCGTTCGACGGTAGTGATCCAGAACGGCGCGCCGCCACCCGCGGATGATTCAGACACGGTCACTTCCCCGGATGGACGCGCGACCATCGTGCTGCCCGCCGGAGGCTCGATGCCGGATCCGCAATGACACCGTGCGGCAAGCCCTGTGGCGAGCAGGCGCATGACATTGGCTCAGCGCGCACGGATCACTTCCTCGACGGCGCCGCCAACCGCGCGGCCGCCGTGAAGTGTAGAAAAGCTGCGTCCTTTGCGTAGTAAAGATGCGACCGCGGTCTAGTGTGCGCGATGATCGCGCAACGATCCCGTCCAACGATATTCTGTGCGCGTTGTATCACGCTATGCCTATCGCGAATTGCGGGCAGGGTAGGGGAGTCCTGCAACGACGCATTGGCATCGTCTTCGATCGCTTCCTGGCCTCGATAAACCAGAACTCGCCGGTCGCGCATTGCGAAGGGGGACCCAGAAGTTGATAGCAGTGCTGCGCGGACCGTCCGCATGGGCAGGGCGGTCGGCGGAAGTAAAGATGCGACCGTGCGAAACCCAAGTGTGGATTCAAAATTACTACTTTCATGAACACGGTCGCAACTTTAGTACCAAAAAAAAAGGCGTAATGTTGCGACCGCAGCCCTTTGGACTCCCGCTAAATAGCTGATTTCATTGAGTTTTGTGAGATCGCAACGGTCGCATCTTTATTACACTTCACGGCAGCGTTAGATGTGCATCGCGCCAAGGCGTTCGGCCGCTGTGAAGCGGCCACTGGCATCGCACCTTTCGAGCGACTGGTCGATCAGGTCATGAGCCAACCACCCTACGACACCGCGCGGCGCATTTTCTGGGTCACGGACAACGGCTCCTCGCATCGTGGCGATGCGTCCGTGCAGCGCCTCACGCATGCCCATCCCCGATTGGTTCCGGTGCACGGGCCCGTGCACGCCAGTTGGCTCAACCAGATCGAGATCTACTTCTCCATCGTGCAACGCAAGGTGCTCACCCCGAACGACTTCCCTTGTCTGCAGGCAGTCGCTCAGCGGCTGGCGGACTTCGAGCGCTACTTCGAGAGCATCGCGCGCCCCTTCGAGTGGAAATTGACTCGCACCGATCTCAATGCCCTGATCGCTCGAATGCGAGATCGGTGGGCACTATTGCTGCAGCGAAAATTTTCCTGTAATCAGCCATTCGTCACAGATGTTGGGTTCGCGACGGCCGGAGGCGCCGTGCGAACCCCCATGGCTCACGCCAAGACATCGCACGGAAGACAAACCACCTGCCGCTCGTGTAGTCCCCGCACCGGTATCGCTACGCACCTGCTGGAACCACGGGTTGTCTTGTGCAGCGCTTTTCCTTGCCAGATCACCCGTCCCGGGATGATTCCGGCCTTCCACATCGACGATTGACCCCTGAGGGGCAGGGGGCGCCGGCTCGCGTGAATGAAGCGCGCCTCGCGTGGGCCAAGCGGTGGCGTTGCGCAAGCTGTGCATCGAGCCGCATCGCCCGGCTCAAACACGTATCCGTGTATCGGTTGACGGCTATGGGGCCGCTGGCGGCGGATTTTATTTTTCTTCCAACGAGGCCACAAGCCGCGCTTCGAAAGCAGCGAGCATGCCTCGCAGCTTCGCCTCTTCCTTCGCCCCCGGCTCGATGCCGCCTGCCTCCACGATGCCCTTGACCAGGTCATACTCCGTCTGGGAGCGGATCGCGCCGCGCTTGAGCACCCGAAAATACTTCTTCGAGTAGCGCCGCCGGATCTCGCTCAGGGTGAAGGCGCCAGCCGCGGCGAACCAGGCGTCGGCTTCGTCGACTTGGTCGGTCGTCCAGTCCGATGTCATCTCGACGATGCGATGGATGGCCACTTGCAGGCCCTCCTTCGAATGAAGGGTCTTCTCGATTCCCTCCAGAAAGGACAAGGGAGGATCCTCAGGATTCTTGCTCTTTTGAATTTCCGGAATGAACCACTCTGCGTAGCACACGAAGAAGGTCTTCCATCGTGCGTAGTTTTCAGCCGAGAGTTTGATGGTAGGCATGGCAGGAACCCTTCAGCCAGCGCGAGTGGAAAAAGGTGATGCACCCATGCACCCCATGTACCCCATGCACCAGATCCTGGGCGCCTATGCCGCCTCTGACAACTAACAGGTCTGTTAGGCTGAACTGACCCAATACTGTTCGTTTAGATGATTCTGGGCTACAATCGCCTTCGTCGCAACTCGACGGCAGGTGGCGGGCATGGCACGAACCAAGGCGGTGTTGGGCTCGGGAGCCCGGCTGAGCGACTTCCTGTCGGCAAGCTTGCTCGCTCGGGTTGTCCCGCCCGAGACGGTGCATGCAGTGCTGGACGAGCACGGCTGCAACACGCAGCGTGTGCGCAGCTTTCCAGCGGTGGCCGGGGTGTACTACTGCATGGCCTTGAGCCTGTACCCGGAAGCTGCCTACGAGGAAGTGTTCGCGGTGGTTGCGCAAGGATTGGCCTGGGCCAGCGCAGCAGCGGAGCCCGCGCTGGTGAGCAAGTCTTCCATCAGTGGCCTGCGAACTCGAATCGGTGCGGCGCCGCTGGGCGACCTCGTGCAGCGGTGCTGCGTGCCGCTGGCCGAAGCGCACACCCATCCTGAGGCGTTCTACGCCGGGCTGAGGCTGGTGGCGATCGACGGCAGCACCTTCGAATTGCCCGATGAGGCTGACAACGCCGCCGCGTTCGGCTACCCCGGCAGTCGCACAAGCCTGGTGGGCCATGCCGGCTATCCGCAGGCGCGGTGCGTCGTCCTGGTGGAGTGCGCGACGCACGCCATCCTGGGCGCCCACCTCGGGCCGTACCGCACGGGTGAGTGGGAGCTTTGCGTGCCATTGCTGGCGCGCCTCGCACCGGGCATGCTTTGCATGGCGGACCGGGGTTTCAACGGATTCGAGCACTGGCGCCAAGCGAGGGCAACCGGCGCGCACTTGCTGTGGCGCTGCTCGGACACCCGACAACTGCCGGTGCACACCCTGCTCGAGGACGGCTCGTATCTCAGTGTCATCGCGCCGGCCGGCGTCGGTCGAGCCCAGGCTTTGGAGCAAGCCATACCCGTGCGCGTGATCGAGTACGCGATGCCGGGCG
Organism: Variovorax brevis; assembly: GCF_030317105.1. Lineage (GTDB taxonomy): Bacteria > Pseudomonadota > Gammaproteobacteria > Burkholderiales > Burkholderiaceae_C > Variovorax > Variovorax brevis. The sequence goes on along the minus strand of NZ_JASZYG010000052.1, from coordinate 6,024 downwards.
CTGATGATGCGCAGCCGCGCTACCGGTTGCTCACCACGCTGCTGGACCCAAACGTCGCGCCCGCCATGGAGCTGGCTGCGCTGTACCACCAGCGCTGGGAGATCGAGGCTGTCTTCGATGAGCTCAAGACCCACCTGCGGCAGAGCAAGCGTGTGCTGCGCAGCAAGACCCCGCAGCTGGTACGCCAGGAGTTCTATGGCTGGGTGCTGGCTCACTACGCCGTCCGGTGGCTGCTGCACCAGGGCGCGACACGACACCGACTGTCTCACGCCGAGCTGTCCTTCAAGGGGCATGTCGAGCTGCTGCGACGCACACAGCCCCGATCCGGGGCCTTTCCCCCCAGAGCGGCCCCGACGCAGACTCCGATGGTTTCGTGAACTGCTCGCCGCCAGCGCCAGCACCCGCGCTACCAGGACGCTCGACAAGCGCTCGCCGCGCATGGTCAAGCGACGAAACTCACAGTACGCCCCGCATAACCGCAGCGCACCGACGCGTGTGTCAACCGACTTCACTCCAGTCGCACTCGGGCCTCGGTCAAGCGCCCGACGGACCAGAACAACACGCCCCGAACCTTGGTCGCCTTCGAATCCGCTCGGCGGTTTCATCTAAACGAACAGTATTGTGAACTGACCCTGACCCAGAAAACCTGACCGCTCAAAAGTAGGAAATCCGGCATGATTTTTCACCCGTTGAGATGGGGGACATTGCCGTGAAGAGAAGCAGGTTTACAGAAGAGCAAATTTGCGTTTGCCTTGAAGCAGGCGGAGCTCGGCACGTCGACGACATCTGCCGCAAGATGGGCATCAGCGACGCCACGTTCTACAAGTGGCGACAGCGACCGGCCATGCTGCTTGACGCTATCCATCTGGCGGCGTTCGTAGAGCGAGCGCAGGGTGACGATCCTTACGGTCGACGTTTGCAGCGCGTCACAGACATATCAGCATCTGGATGGCGGCCGCAACGCGTCGGTCCCGGCGGAACCGTTCGCTGATCGCAGCGAGATCGTCCTTGCTCAGGCAAAAGCCTTGCTCGACTTCGAACTCGAAAGCCTGGCAGGCAGGTCCTCCATGCCGACGAAGCGCTGGGCAAACGACGACACGGCGAGTCTCCAGGAAGTCGGGGCCGTGAATCTACTCCTGTCACGGGCCTTGTGCGCCCTCTTTATTGTGTTCGGTTACGTGTCTTGGGGTCGCAGCTCGCAGGGCCTTGAAGGACGGACGACCGTGTCAATTTGTCGAAAAAATACGACTACCCCAAGAACCATCTTTATTACACTTCACGGCAGACGTTGTCCCTCTTTTGGGGGTGCTGCTAGACGACAGCGGCTATGTCGATGAGCAAATCGCTGCGGCCCCGTGTTCCCGCGCCTTTTCATGCTCGCGCGCATTGGCATCGATGCGAGTGACGTCGGAGCTCCCTTGAACAATCTCAACGGAAAAAACTGGGAGATGGTGACGCACGTGGAGGACGCCCTGAAATGAACTTCGACAACGACCCCGACAAGGTCCTCAAGCTCTTCGTCATCATCGTCCTGGTGGCCCTGCTGGCCTTTGCGCTGCTGACCATGTACGACCTGCGCTATTGAAATTCAGGGCGGCCATGACAACCACGACCTGTGGTCCGCAAAAATTCCGTCCGTTGTCTCGCCGATAGATGGTTGGCTTGGACCGAACACCGTGGCACGATGAGGTGCCATGGTGATGCTCGTGCAGATCGTGCTCCGCCTGGTTGAAGACGCCTTGCAGTGGCTGGTGCTGCTGGCGCGCTCGGATGAGTCCGTCCGCGCCGAGAATCTTGTGCTGCGTCGCCAACTGGCCATGTTGGTCGAGCGGGGGCGTCCAGCCTCGTCGCGTAGATGCCGCAACCCGAGTCAGTCTGGCCGTTCTGACGCGTCTGTTCTACTGGCGCAATGCGGTGGTGGTCGTGAAACCGGCCACGATCGTGCGCTGGCATCGCGCTGGATGGAGGCTCTTGTGGCGGATGAAGTCGCGGCCGGGTCGGCCGCCGATCCCTCGCGAACTACGCCTGCTGATTCGGCGGATGGGACAGGAGAACCCGCTGTGGGGCGAAGAGCGCATTGCCAACGAGTTGCTGCTCAAGCTGGGCGTGCGGGTCTCGCCGCGGACGGTCCGCAAGTACCTGCCCAAGCGACCTCCAGGTCAGCCTCGCGGTGATGAACGCTGGTCGACATTCCTGCAGAACCACGCGAAGGCGATTCTGGCGTGCGACTTCTTCGTGACCGTCACCGCGACGTTTCGACTGCTCTACGTGTTCGTCGTCATCGAGCACGGTAGCCGCCGACTGATGCACGTGAATGTCACCGCGCATCCGAGCGCGGCCTGGACGCTGCAGCAGATGAGAGAACTGATCGCGGACACCGACGGCCACGGATATCTGCTTCATGACCGGGACAGCATCTTTGCGAAACACCTGGACGATTCGATCCGGGCGTTGGGCCTCGCAGTCTTGCGCTCCCCGTTCGCAAGTCCGAAGGCGAACTCCATCTGTGAGCGGGTCATCGGAACGATTCGCCGCGAGTGCCTGGACTGGGTGATCCCGCTATCGGAGCCGCACTTGAGATCAATCCTTCACGAGTGGGTCGCGCACTACAACGGCGGACGCCCTCACAGCGCGTTGGGCCCGGGCGTGCCGGGTCCTCCCCGTGGCTCGGCGCGGCGACTACAAGCCGAAGCTCGGCATCGATGGATGCCGGGGGCGCGTGCGCGCAAAGCCCGTGTTGGGTGGATTGCACCACGAGTACTCTCTGGTGCCGACAACAGCCGCCTTGTAGCAGAGCATGGCTGGCCGCCGAGACGCTCACTTTTCCCAATCAACCGTTCAAGGTCAGTGTCCCGCGTCAGCAGATGAGATTGTGCGGAGCACAACGACGAACAGGCTGATGTCCTTCACGCCCTCGGGTGCGCCGGTGACGCGCGCGAGCACGAGGTGGACGATGTTTTCGGCCATGTCGTGCTCACCGTAGGTGATGAAGATCTTGGTGCCGAAGACCTTGTAGGTGCCGTCTCCTTGCGTCTCGGCGCGGCTGCGCACCATCGCGAGATCGCTGCCGGCCTGCGGCTCGGTCAGATTCATGGTGCCGGTCCACTCGCCGCTCACCAGCTTTTCGAGGTAGGTGGCCTTGAGCTCGTCGGAGCCGGCGGTGAGCAGGGCCTCGGTCGCGCCGTCGGTCAGGAGCGGGCAGAGCGCGAAGCTCAGGTTGGCCGAGTTGAGCATCTCGGTGCAGGCTGCGCCGATGGTCTTGGGCAGGCCCTGGCCGCCGAACTCCACCGGATGCTGCAGGCCCTGCCACCCGCCAGCAACGTACTGCGCGTAGGCTTCCTTGAAGCCGGCCGTGGTGGTCACCGCACTATCCTTGAACGAAGAAAGGTTGCGGTCGCCCGCCACATTCAGCGGTCCGATCGCCTCTTGATTGAAGCGAGCGCATTCCTCAAGCACGGCCCGGGCGCTTTCGAGGCCGGCGTCTTCGAGGCCCGGCATCTGCGCCACCTGCGCGATGTCCGCGAGGTGCTCGATGTCGAACAACATGTCCTTGAGGGGGGCAGCATAGCTCATGCCAGCCCTTCATCGTGCAGCTTGTAGCCCTTGAGCTGTTCGCGCAGTTGGGTCTTGAGGATCTTTCCAGTGGCGCCGAGGGGAATCGCATCGACGAACACGACGTCATCGGGAACCTGCCATTTGGCTGTTTTGCCTTCGTAGAACTTGAGAAGCTCCTCTCGCGTGACTGTTGCGCCCGTCTTCTTGACGACCGCCACGATCGGGCGCTCGTCCCACTTCGGATGGAAGACACCGATGCAAGCGGCCATGGCGATCGCCGGGTGCGCCACGGCAATATTCTCGATGTCAATCGAACTGATCCATTCGCCGCCGGACTTGATGACGTCCTTGCTGCGGTCGGTAATCTGCAGGTAGCCGTCGGCATCGATGGTCGCAACGTCGCCGGTCGGAAACCAGCCGCTGTTCTGCTCGTCAAAGACGAGCGGATCGCCGTCCTCGCTCTTGAAATACTCTTTGACGATCCAAGGACCCTTCACCAGAAGGTCGCCATAGGCTTTGCCGTCCCACGGAAGTTCCTTGCCGTCGCCGTCGACGATCTTCATGTCGACGCCGAACATCGCGCGGCCCTGCTTCAGGCGGATCGCGGTCTGTTCATCGCGCGAGAGTGCCAAATGCTTGTACTTGAGCGTGCACAGCGTGCCAAGCGGACTCATCTCCGTCATGCCCCATGCATGCAGCACTTCGACGCCGTAGTGCTCTTGGAACGTATGGATCATCGCCGGCGGGCAGGCCGAGCCACCGATGACCGTGCGGTTGAGCATCGAGAACTTGAGGTTGTTGGCCTGCATGTGGGCAAGCATCATTTGCCAGACCGTCAGCACGCCGGCCGCAAAGGTCACGCCCTCGGATTCGATCAGTTCGAAAAGCGACTTGCCGTCCATCGACGCGCCAGGGAACACCAGCTTGCATCCGGCCAATGCGGCCGAATACGGAATGCCCCACGCATTGACGTGGAACATCGGCACTCCGGGCAACACCGAATCGCGCGCCGAGATCGCCATGACATCGGGCAATGCCGCGGCGTACGCATGCAACACGGTAGATCGGTGGCTGTAGAGTGCAGCTTTCGGGTTGCCGGTGGTGCCGCTCGTGTAGCACATGCTCGACGCCGCGTTCTGATCGAACGTCGGCCAATCATATTCAGTCGAACAGTTGCGCATCCAGACTTCGTAGCTCACCAGGTTTTCCACGCCGGTGTCGACAGGGAGCTTGTCCGCATCGCACAGTGCAACCCACTTCTTAATAGTGGGGCAGCGCGCATGCACCGCCTGCACCAGCGGCAGGAAGGTCATGTCGAAACATAAGATCTGGTCTTTGGCGTGGTTGGCGATCCAGGCGATCTGGTCAGCGTGCAGACGCGGATTGATAGTGTGCAGCACCCGGCCGCTGCCACTGACGCCGTAAACAACTCCAGATGGCGATAGCCGTTCCATGCCAAGGTGGCGACGCGGTCGCTGAAAAATAGCTGCTCTGCCTCCAGCGCGTTGGCCACCTGATTGGCGCGCGATGCAACGTCGCGCCAGGTGTAGCGGTGAATTTCGCCTTCGACACGGCGCGAGACGATCTCGCCATCGCCGTGATGGCGGTTCCCCCTGTGCCAATATGACCTGCTACACCTACCCCCGAGAGATCAGTGAGCAACGAGGTAGGTATGACGAACAACCATCAACCCAAGGCATCGATGCACGCAGTGAACAGTTCGTCCGATTCGGGCGCATTGCAAGGAGCACGGAGGGCGACTGGAGATGCACCCGAATCGGCGGCGCCCGCAAAGCCGCATGTGACCGATTCTGAGGTCGTTCCACGTGCGCGTCGCCGGCAGTTCTCCAACGCGGAAAAGCGCCGCATCGTGAAGGCGGCCGACCGCTGCACCAGGCCAGGCGAGATCGGCGCGTTGATTCGCCGCGAAGGCGTGTACGCATCTTCCTTGAGCACATGGCGACGTCAGCGCGAGGCGGCCGATCTGGCCGCGCTGGCGCCCCAGAAGCGCGGACCCAAGGCCGATCCCGATCGCGCCGATGCGTTGCATATCGCAAAGCTCACGCGCGACAACGAGCGCCTGAAGAGCCGACTCGACAAGGCGATGTTGGTGATCGAAGTCCAAAAAAAACTGGCAACGTTGTGGGGCTACACACTCGACGACAACGGCGAGAGGACGTGATGGCGGCCGTGCGGGAACTCACCCCAGCCTTGGGGGCTGGCGCCGCGTGCCGGGCCATGGGACTGTGGCGCGGCGCACCTGCGCGCCAGCAGGCGCGCGTGCACCGCGTGGCGCTGGTGGGACCGCGGGTGCAACGCACGGCGCGGCCTCGCCCGCCGTTGGCCCTGGACGCCCAAGAAAACCAGATCCTGCTGGACACCCTCAACAGCGAGCGCTTCGTGGATACCGCGCCAGCGGCGGTGCACGCCACGCTGCTGGACGAGGGACGCTACCTCGGCTCGGTGCGC
>NZ_JASZYG010000051.1 GCF_030317105.1 Variovorax brevis | reverse complement strand
ACCAGGTGCTTCCGCATTGCTGGTAGACCATGCCGCCGTAGTTGACCGGGACACAGTTGGCTGGCACCGACCGCGTCATCGAGCCAATCGCTGCAGAGGTCACGGCGACCGGGTGATACTCATTGGCCCGGCCGCCATGCGCAGCAGGTCCGCATTCTTCGCTTTGGGGAACTGAGGGGAACAATCATCATGTCGATCCATATGCTGGCGGTGAGGCTACCGGCGCATCAGAAGCTCGTCCCCAGCCCCGGCGGCAACCAGGGCCGCGCGGCCACCCTGGGGGTGCTGGCGGGCACCGTTCCCATCGCGGCGCCCACGGCACTGCTCCAGTGATGGTGAGCGCGTTGCGAGACAAGCCCTTGCCCCTTGCGTTCGTCGCCCTGGCCGGCGTCATGCTGCTGGGCGGCTGCACCACGCTCGGCCCCAATTTCGAGCGGCCTCGTGTGCCGTGGCTGGACAACTGGAAAGGCGGTTCGCTCGAAGCTGTGGCGCCCAGGCCCAAGCCCGGCCGTGAAGAGGTCCAGGAGTGGTGGCGCAACTTCCATGACCCGGTGCTCGACCAGCTGATCGCGCAGGCGCAACGCGTGAACCCCAACGTGCGGACCGCCGGCCTTCGCATCATGGAGGCGCGCGCCCAGCTCGGCATCGCCGGCAGCACGCGCTACCCACAGGTGCAGCAAGCGACGGGCGAACTGCTGAGTGTGGGCGAGCGAAGGCCCGGCGGCGGGGATACCCAGGTCGTCTCCTTTGCGGCAGGCTTGCGCGCCAGCTGGGAAATCGATTTCTGGGGCAAATTCCAGCGCAGCATCGAGGCCGCGGATGCCGGCTACTTCGCCAGCATCGCCCAGTACGACGACGTGCAGGTGCTGATGGCTGCGCAGGTGGCGGCCCTGTACTGTTCGATCCGCACGTTCGAAGTGCGACTTCGCATCGCCAGGGAGAACGCTGCGCTGCAACGGCGCAGCCTGGAGATCACGGAGCGCCTGTTCAAGAGCGGAAACGACTCCGAGCTCGATGTGCAGCAGGCGAGGGCGCAGTACCTGGGCACGCTGGCCACCATTCCGCAGCTCGAGATTGCGCTGCGCCAGACGCAGAACGCGCTGAGCACCCTGCTGGCCCGGGCGCCCGGCCCATTGCCCGAGATGGCCACGGGCAAGGACGTGATCCCCACGGCCGAACTGGACGCCATCGTCGACATGCCGGCCGACCTTCTGCGTCGCCGCCCGGACGTCCGGGCCGCGGAGATGCTGTTGGCGTCGCAGTCCGCGTTGATCGGCGTGAGCGAGGCGGATCTCTATCCGTCGATCTCGCTGCTCGGCTCGATTGGTGTCTCGGCCACGTCGCTGGGCGCCTCGACGCGGGCGCTCAATTGGGCGCTGGGCCCCAGCCTGGTGTGGAACGTGTTCGACCATGGCCGCCTCACCAACACCGTGCTGCTGCAGGACGCGCGCTTCCAGCAGCTCTACGAGCAGTACCAGGACGCGGTGTTGCGCGCGGCTCGCGAGGTCGACGACGCGGCCGTCGCTTTTGCCAGGACGCGCGAGCAGATCGAGTTGCTCACGCAGTCCGTGCAGGCCGCGCAGCGCTCGCTCGACATTGCCAACATCCAGTACCGCGAAGGGCTGACCGATTTCCAGCGCGTGCTCGATACGCAGCGAGCCTTTTTTGCCGGGCAAGACCAGCTGGTCACGAGCCGCGGCAACCTGACGCAGAGCCTCATTGCCATCTACAAGGGCATGGGCGGTGGCTGGGAGCAGGGCCGAAGCCGGCCCGTGGTCGATGACCAGACACAGGAAACCATGAGTCAACGTAGCAACTGGAAAGACATGCTGGCGGCCCCCTTGCCGCCACCCGGCGCCAATGCCTCAACGACACCTCCCGGAGGCGCAAGACCATGACCCAGGAAACCGCAAGGCCCGAACCGAAGGCGTCCATGCCGACGTCCACAGCAGCGCAGACGTCAACACCAACACCAGAACCGGTGCCCATCCAGTCGCCAGCCGGCAAAGCCAGCCGCATCGGTGCCATCGTCGTGCTGGTGCTCATCGTCCTGAGCCTGGCGTGGTACTTCGTGTCGGACCGGCTCACGCCCTACACCTCGCAGGCGCGCGTGCAGGCCTTCGTGGTGCCGGTGGCCGCTGAGGTTTCCGGCAAGGTGCTGAAGGTGCACGTCAAGAACAACGATGAAGTCCAGGCCGGGCAGCGCTTGTTCGACGTCGATCCGACTTCCTACCAGATCGCCTTGCAGCGAAGCCGGTCGGACTATGAATCGGTGAGGCGTTCCGTCAACGCGTCGGCATCCGCCGTCGAAGCCGCCCGGGCAGCCGTGCAGGCCGCAGCGGCCAATCGCGTGAGCGCCGAGCAGGACGACGCGCGCATGAAGCAGATCTACAAGGAAGACCCTGGCGCGATTTCCGTGCGTCGCGTCGAGACCACGCACGCCGCCCGCATCCGCGCCGGCAGCCAGGAAAAAGCAGCCGAAGCCGACCTGCGCCGTGCCCAGGAGTCCGCGGGCGAGAGCGGTGAAAACAACGCGCAGTTGGTCAGTGCCCGTTCGGCCATCGAAAAGGCCGTACTCGACGTCAAGCGAACGGAGGTCGTCGCGCCCGCACGCGGCCGCGTGACCGACCTGCGAACCGATGTCGGGCAGTTTGCACAGGCCGGCGCGCCGGTGCTGACACTGGTCGCGACGGGTGATGTCTGGATCAATGCCGAGATGACGGAGAACAACCTTGGCAACGTCGAGCCCGGCGACCGGGTGGCCATTGCGCTCGACGCGATGCCCGGCGAAGTCTTCAAGGGACGGGTTCGCAGCGTGGGCAGCGGCGTGGGTTCGGGCAAGCCGCCGCCGCCGGGCACGCTGTCGACGATCGAGAACAGCCGCGACTGGCTGCGACAGGCGCAGCGCTTCCCGGTGGCCGTCGAGTTCGAAGAAGCGGAGCGCGCCCGGTTGCGCGGCGTGCGCCTCGGCGGCCAAGCCGAGGTGCTGATCTATACCGGCGACCATGGGCTGATGAATTGGTTGGGCACGGCTTTCATCCATTTCATGAGCTACCTGTCCTATGTGTACTGAACGGGCCTTGCCATGAACCGCGGCGACAAGGCCGTGCTGCGTCTCGCGGTTGGCATGGGCTTGGCGGTGCTGGTCGCCTATGGCCTGGCGCTGCCGCTGCCTTTCGCGGTGTGTGTCATGGCTGTGCTGCAGCTGTGCAAGCCGGGGCCACCGCTTCCCTTCGCCAAGGGATTGATCGCGGCCGTCGTCGTCGTCGGCCTGCTGGTGGCCGGCGTGTTGATGGTGCCGATCCTGGAGAACTATGCGTTCACCGGCATCGTGCTGACGGCCGCGCTGCTCTACAGCGTGTTCTTCAAGGGCGCCCTCAGTGCCAGTCCGCTGACAACGATCCTGGTGATCATGGTCACGCTGATTCCGGTGGCAGGGATCGTGCAGCAGGCGCTTGCTCCCGTGCTTGCCGTGACGCTTGCGGTCGGCCTGTGCACGGGGGTGGTTGTCAGCAGCGCTTCCCACGCGCTGTTTCCGGATGCGCCACTGCCTGCCGGGAAGGCGGCGCAATCGCCCGGCCCGGTCAGTCGCTCGTCTGAGAATTGGACAGCCGCGCGGGCCACGCTGGTGGTGATGCCGGTGTTTGTTCTGGCACTGACGAACCCGGCCTTCTACCTCGCGGCCATCATGAAGACGGTGACCCTGGGCCAGCAAGCCTGCGCCACCAACGCCCGGACGGCGGGGCGTGAACTGGTAGGGTCCACGCTGGTGGGCGCCGCCATGGCGGCGGTCGTGTGGATGGGTCTGTCGCTGCGCCCGAACCTGTGGATGCTGATGCTGTGGATCGTCGCCGCTGCCTTCTGGGCCGGCGCAAGGTTGTTTCGCGTGCGGCGCACTTCATTTGCGCCTTCGTACTGGATCAACGCGCTGATCACGATGTTCATTCTCCTGGGCCCCGCCATCGAGGACAGCGCCAGCGGCAAGGACGTTTTCACCGCATCCCTCACGCGCGTCGCTCTCTTCGTCCTCGTTGCGCTTTACGCATGGGCAACGGTGTGGGTGCTGGAGACCCTGCGTGCCTGGCGATCGAAGACGCCGTCGCTGCGGCGCACTTGAAGACACAGGAGCTGCAAACCGACCTCGATGGCATGGCGCCCTGCCCTGTGGGATGCACTGAAGTCGGACACCATCGTTCACGGATTGCCGCTTCAGGGGCAACGCGATGCTTCGCGTCCGCCTGCTCGTCGATGTCGCTCAATATGCAACGGGCCGCTTTCGCTGCTTCCGCTGCTTTCATGCAGCCACAACTTGGCGAACACGAGCTTGGGCCAGGCGCTTCGTGGGCGGACCGATGCGCACCCGCAGCAGTCCGGCATGCATCCGCTTTCGCTTGCGCAGGACGCCTTTGCTGCGCGCGTCGGGCTCGCGCATGTGGCCCGGCGCGCGCTCGACGTGCAGTACCACAATTGGCATGCCGATACCACTGGCCAGTTGCTCTGGGAGGCCTTGTGGGAGGCGCCTGAACGCGGCGTGCGCGTCCGGTTGCTGCTGGACGATGCCAACACCGCGGGGCTCGATGCGACGCTCGCTTCGCTGGGCGCGCGTCGCAACGTCCAGCTTCGCCTCTTCAACCCTTTCGCCAATCGCAGTTTCCGGTTCAGCGACTTTGTCTTTGACTTCAGACGTGCAAGCGCCGCATGCACAACAAGTCGTTCTGCGTTGGCCCAGGCTCAGGTGCCCCACGCTGAGCCTTGCGCCAACCGGGGCCGTCAGTGCGGAAGAAGCTCAGCGCCGACGGGGCAAGGTCAGACCGCCAACAGCGTTCATGGGGCACTGGATAAGGGCCTCCCGAACATCAGGGCACCGCTCCGCCGCCAGACGCGTGCAACCCGAGTTTCCGCTCCGCGTTGCCGTCGCACCACTTGTGCAGCGCATCTGCCGAAAGATTTGAAACCGGACGTTCGTTCCCACTGGGCGACCGACACAGTCGGTTGCGTGTACGTCAAACACATGAAGTGGCCGCATGCTTTTTCGGCTTCAATCGCTTCGGCCAAGTCAACCCACCAGGAAGTGAGGCGCTCATGTTCAAACGACGCACCCTTGCAGCGTGTTGTGTGCTTGCGGTTCCCTATGCCGCCTGCCTTGCACAGTCGACCTTCACATCGGACCAGTACTTCGACAACCGCTGGTACCTCACCCCCTTCGGCACATACATCAATTCGGACAATGCCCGCCGCGCCGACGACGGCTGGGGTGGGGGGCTGTCCATTGGCAAGGCGATCAGTCCCTACTGGAACATTGAGCTGCGAACCCAGTACGAGCAGCTCGATGCCACTTCAGGCGGTCCGGGTGAATACAAGAACTGGAGCGCTTCGCTCGATGCACAATGGTTCTTCATGGGCCGCCAGGGATTCCGGGTGTGGCAGGCGGGCAGTGTGCAGCCCTATCTCGTGGCCGGCATCGGTGCCATCGACGACAAGATCAAGGGGCCGGGGGGCAATGACGTCAGCGAGACGAGCTTCATGGCCAACGCCGGGGCAGGCATCGTCTGGCCGTTTGCCTCATGGGGTCGCCTGGTGGCCGATGCGCGCTACCGCTATGACGACAACAGGAGTCATCTCGCCAGCGGGGGTCACATGGACGACTGGCTGTTCTCTGTAGGCCTGCAGATCCCCCTCGGGCCGGCTCCGCGTGTGGCACAGGCGCCCCCGCCTTCGCCTCCACCAGCAGCAACGGCTCCTCCTCCGCCGCCGCCGCCGGCCCAGACGACTCGCGTCGTCGACATCAAGGCCGACGGCACGTTCGCGTTCGACAAGGCCGTGCTGACACCGACGGGCCGCACCCGAATCGACGGCATGCTGCAGGAATACAAGTCCGCGGGCTTCCGGCCGCGCTCGGTTGTCATCGTTGGCTACACCGATCCGCTTGGCAGCAACGAGTACAACCAACGCTTGTCGCTGGCTCGGGCGAACGCGGTGCGCGACCACCTGGTGAACCAGGGTGTTTCGGCAGGCGTGATCCAGACCGAAGGGCATGGCGAGACGGACCTGCGGATCACCGAAGCCGAATGCAAGTCCCAAGGCAAGGCCAAGAACCGCACGGCCCTCATCGCCTGCCTGGAGCCGAACCGCCGCGTGGAGATCCGCGCCACGGGCGAGCAGGCGCTTTAGGGTACGGGGTGGGCCGGCAGATCATGCGCCGGCTCACGATACGGCCGGCCAGTGCGGCAACCGGAATGGCAAGTCCCGCGACCGCCGCAAGCCGTCACGCGATTTCGGTCGATCCGACGGGGCTGCAGCACTGGATTCAGGCTTGCCGGGGCAATACGCGTCGTGGGGCCAAAACCTGATTTGCCAAATCCCATGGGGGCCATGACCATCTGCCGTCATCGTTCGAGGCCGGCAAGCCCTCGGCAAAGATCGCGCACATGGAAAGCACTGTGACACCTGGTGCCGCTGCCAAGCCGGCGCTCCATTTGCTCCTTGTCGACGACCACGCGATCGTTCGGGAGGGACTCAAGCGCGTACTCGATCCGCAGCAAAACAACTGGGAATTGACGGAGGCTGCCACGGGTTTCGAGGCCCTTGAACGCCTGCGCGAGAACAAGTACGACCTGGCGCTTGTCGACTTGTCGATGCCGGGCATGAACGGCCTGGATCTCGTCCGGCGCATCAAGACCGAATTTCCTGCCGTTCGCGTCCTGGTCCTGAGCATGCATTCAGAGGAACAATACGCGTTAAGGGTGTTCAAGGCAGGGGCGAACGGCTATGTCACCAAGGACGTTGCTGCAACCGATCTGGTCGGCGCGGTGAACAGGGTAGCGGCAGGGGGCGCGTACGTCAGCGCGATCCTCGCCGAGAGGATGGTGCAGCAGTTCAACGGGACGTCCGCGGCCCCGCGACACATGCTGCTCACAGACCGCGAGTTCGAGGTGCTGCGGCGCGTCGCTGCCGGACACCGACTCACGGAGATTGGCGATTCGCTGCACCTGTCAGTGAAGACGGTGAGCACGCACAAGACGCGCATCCTGGAAAAGCTTGAGGTTTCCAGCACGGCTGAGCTGATTCGCTATGCGCTCGACAACCACATTGACGACTCACCAGGGTTCAGTGCCTTGGGAATTTCCTTTGGGTCCCCCTGACGCGGGGTCCATGTTGACTCCGGGCGGGGACATTGAGCGTGCTGTCCACGTTCATCTCCAGGAGCGTTGCGTGATGCACCAGGCGGTCGGCGGCGGCCACGGTCATGGCCTTCTCCGGGAACACCTCGTCCCACGCCGAGAACGGCGCGCTGGCGGCAATGGCGATGCGTTTTCGCTCGTAGCCCTCGTCAATGAACTCGAACAATACGGACGTCTCCGCCTGGTCCCGCCGCGCGTAGCTCAGGTCGTCCAAGACGAGCAAGTCGACGCGATCGAGCTTGGCCAGTTCGCCGGGCAGGCGCAGATCCCGGCGAGCTGTTTGCGGCCTTTGCAACAACTCCCTTGTTCGCATGAAGACCACCATGTCGCCGTGATCGATCAGCGCGTGGCCGGTCGAAGCTGCGCCATTTCGCCATCCGGGAACATGCACACGAAAAGCCGGCAACTTGGAGCGAGATGGCCGTCTTGATGTACGCACCGGGACTGCCCTGGAGGTCATGGGCGCACAGCGCAAGCATCGTCGCGGCAAGCGGAAGAAACACGGATCGGCGTTACCACCGTCGCTCTCGAAGCACGGCACAAAGCCCGGAAGATGGACCAGAGCGGTAGCACCCCAAAAATGGAAATGGCCGCCACTCCTGTGTGATGGTGGGGCGATCGCAGTCATGCGGGAACCTTCTTCAACGCCCTCCGCCACAATCCCTCGTTCCGTTCGAGAACGCCCGTTGGGGCTCAAGCCCGGGGCCTTCGGCTGCTGCGTTAGGGGTCCAGCCCGTCTCGGGCGGAGGGCAGGGTACGCCGGCACGCAAGGCAAACCATGGCGCCAACGTTGCCGACTCGGTCTCGCCTTCGATTGGTTCCAGGAAGCGGCGCTGGCGACGTTGGAACAGCGAAGCAGCGAAGCAACAAAGTGGCGTGTCAATCGCCGCAGAATCTTTGAACCAGCACCTTTGCCCATCAAATCCTCCTGCCGACGCTCGCGCGACAGTGCTGCGAGACGCAGGGTGGAACCTTCATGGCTTGGTCCCTGCGCGCAAGCGACGGTTTGGCCCTCGCTCGTTTTAAGGCCCCCGGCCCCCACCTTGGCGCTTCAGGCACTTGCGCCGATTTGCGCGATCCCCGTTGCCTCGCGGCGCCCTGTGGGTTGCGTCGGCGCGCTAGCGAGGCGCAGCGACTTGCTGAGTTCCGATGTCGCGCATCAAGCGTTGGAAATCCGGTGATTGCCTTACCAGCGACGCGCCCGTTTCACGCAAGAGTTCAATCTGTTCTCGCGTCAACTTCCACGTCGTCGGCAGCGACAGGAGAGAATGCCGGGCGGCCGTGTCGGCTACGCTGCGAAACGACACATTGATCGCGTAGTAGTCCTCGATGCCCTGACGCCCGGACTCCTTGGCCTTCGCGAGATCCTCGGCATGACGGCGCTCCAGGCCCCGGACCAACAATTCGGTTTCGCGCGATTTGCGAGCCATCGGCAGATCCACCAACGCATTGAAGACGGCATAGGTGTCCGGAATGTCCGGTCTTTCATCCATCGTGCTGCCCGGATCGGTGGCCGCATTGACCGTGATGACGATGAACCGACGGATATGAATCTCCATCGGCGAAGCACTCAGGGCCTTGCCCCGGGAAAGCGGCTCCAAGTCAAAGAGGCCACGAATGCCCAGGTTGTCCGAGAGCCCTCCATCGACCAGGTGAAGATACGGGCGATCTTTTCCGTTCGTGTAGTTCAGCATGTCCTCAAGCAACAGCTGTTCCCGGGGGCTCCAGCGGTTCTGCGACATCGTTTGAAGTGCGCCCCGCATCGACTCGCCACACTGCCCGCCATAGTTGTCGATCGTGATCGGCGCGAGCCAAAGAGGCAATGTGGTCGAGGCGGCCACTGCACGCGCAACCGGAAATGTCGACAAGTCCGAGCACAACAGGTCGAAGTAGTCCTGCGTGAACTCGAACCTGGCTCCTGTGTTCAGATTCGTCGCGCCGAGCACGACGCGGGGCCGCTCTCTCATCTGCGCGAAGGTGACGCCTTTGAAGAGCATCTGGTCAAGACGCTCGTGAAGAATGTCCCCGCGTCCGATCGTGCGGTCGAGCAGCCTCGCCAGCCCGAGCGGGTTGAGGATCTCCCTGCCCAGAGCCCATTGGAAATCGATGCCCAGGAAGCTCGGGATGAACTCAGAGAAGATCCGGTCGCCGTAGGCGCCGTAATACGCGGCCGTCACCGCCCCGCCTGACACGCCATAGATGAGATCCACTTCGTCCAGAAGCCGGCGCGATTGACCCCGCACCGTGATCTGGTGCTTCGAAAGTTCCTATGCCAGCGCGGACGCTCTTGAGCCGCCACCAGAGAACGACAACACGACGGCGACATCGGCCTGGTCTGGATCGAAGAAGGCCTGGTCCGCTCGATAGCCACCCGTCGAGACCGTCGCTTTGATCGGCAGGTTGCGGAAATACGATGTGCTGCTGCATCCGGCGCTCATCAAAGCGATCGCCAGCATCAACAGCCAGTTTGCGAAGGCACTCGCCCCACTCGATGAATGATCCATACGTTGGGCCGCAACTATATCGCCTGCATTTGCGGTGTCATGGCCACTGCGGGGCGACAGCCTTGCGCGAACATGACGGCAACCGAAAGAGGAAGTGGATCGTGGAGGCGCCCAATGGGTGGCTCAAGTGCGTGCCGGGCTTCGGGCAATTCAGCCTGTGGGGACTGAAGAAGGTCGAGGCCGAGTTCAAGCCCGTGTGCATGGCGCTGAATCTGGGAAGGATGTGCGCACCGCGCGGTGCCTGAGAGGCATCGAAGGCCCAAAGGCATTCGCAAACAAGAACATCAGGGCGACTCGACCATCGCATCGAGGCTTGATCTGGTCCTTGAAATGCCGTTGCGTCGCTGGCGCTGAATCGTGCGCCATCGACCTCGCTGCGCGGCCTTGACCTTTTTGTTGCTGAAGCGATCGCGCATACACCGGGCGCACGATGCCGGCCGCCTTGACGTGGCCCAATCTCGATCGACTTGCCACGATGACGCGGCGTCAAGCCATCGGTTCCAGAGAAGTAGAGGGTGGCCGTCCTGCCGTCATGGACGAGTTTGCGCTCGGAGCGAATACTCCATCCGGGCGCGCAGCCTGTCTGGACGCTGCACATCTACAGTCGACAGTCGGCGATGCAGTCTGCAGCGGCTTGTGGCCGTCGACCAGCGAGTTTCATGCGTCCGCCGTTGGGCTACTGAAGAGGCGCCACTCGCCCGACCAATATGAGCATGCGCGCGGCGCATTGACGAATGGCAAGCACGTTCACACGCGGCACCTGGAGAAAGACGCCATAACGCCGCGTCCGGAACGCACCGCCGGCTCCGCAAATACATCAAACGGCTTCAACACGCGGTGAATCAATTTCGAGCGCGACTGACGTACGTCAAGTTGGCACGCCTGGAATGGGGCCATGCTCGGCATGCTCTCTCAACCTTCGTGAAAGGGATTCCCATGAAAGTCGCAGCTTCGCTCACCGCATTGGCAGTGCTGGGGACGCTCCTGGCGCCCGCTGT
>NZ_JASZYG010000050.1 GCF_030317105.1 Variovorax brevis | reverse complement strand
CAACAGCGCCCCTGTAGCAGAGCTCGGCTGGCCGCCGAGCCGCTCGCTTTTCCTAATCAACCGTTCAAGGTCACTATCCCGCGTCAGCAGACGAGATTTTGCGGAGCACAGGGGTGCGGCAGCAACAGTAGAAGTATCGGGGGCTGTCCAGCCGGACTTTGCCAAAGGCGGTGCGGCAAACGATCGTTCCGCTGTCCTTGTGGGCCAAGGCCAGATCGCAGCCTTCGCAGATGGAGCGGCGAGCCAGCCAGGATGCCACCTGTGCCGACACTGCTGCCTCCTGGATCCGTCGCAGGAGCTCGCGCCCTTCTTCGAGCCGCATGCCCAGGTTGCTCAAGTTTAGTTCGTCGTCCTGACGTTCGACGACGCCGAGCTGGATCAGTTCAGATGCCGCAGCGGCGCCTTCAATTCGAGCTTCGATGATCAAGCGCATGGTGTCCTCTGAGTCGAGTTGCTTCGCCCCGAAAGCGTAGACCGGCTTCGGCCAACAGGGCGCCGAATTCTCGACCTCCCGCACTTTTGTACGCTCTCCTTCACGGCTGATCGCGCCCGGCAAGACTACACCGGAGTTCCAAGAGGCGCAGAAGACAGTATTCGTTCGCGGAGGGCCGAAATAAGGTCCTGCAGACCACAACAATCTGCGCTGTGCTTTGGGTCGTAGCGCACCGAACTATAGCGATCATGCGGGCAACCGCCGTTGCAGGTCGTGTAATACGGACAGCTCGACATCGCCTTGAGACTTCGCTCTTCGTTGTTACGCAGACGGACAAGGGGCTGCGAGCGTCGTATGGCGGTGAAATCGGCGTCGTACACGTTGCCGATCGTATAAGACGGGTCCCCAACGAAAAGGTCGCAATGAGCGAAGTCGCCGTTCGCTTCCACCAGAAAGTGCTTGCCAATGCATGCGCCCGCCAGAGTGCAAGCACCGGCGTGTTCACCCTTAATGCGGCGGCGCAGGGCTTCGAGTTCGCGAATCTGTATGTTGGTGTCGCCGTGACTCTCCCATACGTCGTAAAGGCCGATGAGAAACTGCGTCATCGCGGTGTGGTTCGTGTAGTGCTCAGGAGGCGCCAGACGCAGCGCCCTTGGTCGTTCGAAGAACGTCGGGTCATTGACCGGATTCGCCGATATGAGCCCAAACTTTGGCACGCCGAGGGCCACGATGAATTCGAAGAGCGCGCGCGGGCCAAGCTCGAGCGTCGAACGATCGACCACCATCAGAACGCCGAAATCGATACCCCAGTCCTGTAGCAACCGGATTCCACGCTCCACGCGTTCGCCGGACCCGCGCCCGGAGATGAACGGACGCTGTACGTCGTGGAGCGAGCGCGGCCCGTCGATGCTGACGCCGACCGCGAAGCGATTTTCAACTAGGAACTGACACCACCTGTGATCGAGCAGCGTCCCATTGGTTTGGAGCGCGTTACCAATCTTCTGGCCGTCCCTTTTTAGGCGCGACTGGACGAGCATCGCCCGCCGGTAGAAGTCGATCGGCAACAGCGTCGGTTCGCCGCCGTGCCAAGTGAACTGAGCGCGATCCACCTCCGGGTCGCGTAGGATGGCTGCGGTTACTCGAGCGACGGTCTCAAACGACATGTCGAACTCTTTGCCCTGCCTCCAATCGTGGCAGTAGCTGCAACGAAGATTGCAGCGGCGAGTGGCCTTCATGACGAAACCGGCGTGCATTGCTCATTCCTTGGGCTGGGCGAGGCAGTCGAGCAACTCACGTTCTGCGTCCGCCAGTAGTTCATTAGGCGGAAAGAGACGCAGACGCTCATGGGGGCCGATCGCCGTTAGAAAAACGTGCTCAAGCAGCGCACGCTCCTCATGCGGCAACGTTTCCGCATACGCGCTCAGCTTCTGAGCGAAGGAACGGATAGTGTCGTCCGAGGAAGGCATTCTTTGAAATCCGACCTTTCAACGATCAAGTCTTTGTTGTTGCGGTGATTTCTTGGACCCACGAGGGGCCGTCCTCGTCGACCTCTGCAGAAACGCCCTCGAGTGCTAGGAGTAACTCTACGAGGAACTGCTCAAGGTTGAAGTCCGCCGCCTCAACTTCAATTGTCGTGGTCGTCTGCACTACATCGTCGCCGGCTGCCCGAACACCGTGCGAGCCCTTGTCCAGCACGGTAATGAGCAGAGCACGCTCTTTTGGCGAAAGGGAATCGCCCCATTTCGCGAGCTTCCGCGCAAACTTCTCGAAGTCCGGCTTCTTGAAGACGATGCGCCGTGATCCCAGCTTCTTTTCTTTCTCGTTAGCCATGCGATCCTTCCTTTCAATAGCCATGCGACCACCGCTGCGCGCTCGCGTACTATACGCATCACTGTGGACAGTGCGGCAAACGCGTTGACAGAAGGGACACTTGTCCCCGCCATGCTGTATGGCACGGCGTGGAAAGAAGCGCGCACGACCGAACTGACCGCGCTGGCGCTGGCCCAAGGCTTCATCGGCGTCGACACGGCGAATCAGCGGCGCCACTATCACGAGGCCGGCGTGGGCGAGGCGATTTCCGCCTTCGTCT
The DNA here is from genome assembly GCF_030317105.1 of Variovorax brevis. Lineage (GTDB taxonomy): Bacteria > Pseudomonadota > Gammaproteobacteria > Burkholderiales > Burkholderiaceae_C > Variovorax > Variovorax brevis. Next base: position 9,030 of record NZ_JASZYG010000050.1, on the reverse strand, counting down.
CAAGCGGCAGGTGCGCTCGCAGCGATCTGTTTCTCCAAACCAAGTTCACGTATGCTGTCTCGCACGATGACCGGATTCCCTATGATGCGAAGGCGAGCTTCGCGACGCAGGTCCGTCAGTCATTCGAGCGCTCTTTACTGAACCTCAATACGGATTACGTCGACTCGTATCTCTTGCACGGCCCGTCACGGGCAGGTGCCCTGGGCCCCCCGGATTGGGAAGTCTGGAGAGCGCTGGAATCCCTGCAGCGGGAAGGCAAGACACGATGGATCGGGGTGAGTAACCTTACGCTCAAGCAGCTTATAGAGCTCAATCGATACGCAGAGATCAGGCCTACGTTCGTGCAGAACCGTTGCTGTGCTCGCAACGGGTGGGATCGCGAAATTCGGGCTTTTTGCCGATCAACTGGGATTCTCTATCAGGGCTTTTCGCTGCTCACCGCCAACGCACGCGAACTCGAGCATCCCGTAGTCCAAAGGCTGGTGGCTCGAACCGGTAGGTCGCTCGCGCAGATTGTCCTCCGGTTTGCGCTCCAGATCGGAATCGTTCCGCTGACCGGTACTACCAATGTCGAAAACATGAAAGACGACATGGCCTGCTTGGATTTCAAGTTGGAACCAAGCGACGTCGACTCCCTCGAAAGCATCGGGATCAGTGTTGCATAGAACACCGAAAACAGACATCTCTCGACACCCGCGATGATGTTGTCGGTCGATTGGGGCAGGAAAATGAGCACGCCCGTTTGTGGTGCATTTCGTCAAAGCCCCTTTTCGACCTAGATCAACGAATTTGGGGAGGCGAAGCGCGGGAGTCGGCGCAGAATGCCGAGAGCGCCATTCGTTCGGGCTCCTTCCGTTTGCGGATCCGCGTAGAGGGAATTCGATTTGGCCCACTCTCGCGCGCCTCCTCCCGATTCGAAGGAACAGGCTACAAGCGACCCTGCGTTTTCCGTGTCTGCCCCGCAGCTGTCGTTGCCAAAGGGCGGCGGTGCCATCCGCGGCATGGGCGAGAAGTTTGGCGCGAATCCTGTGACCGGCACCGGCACAATGAGTGTGCCGATCTTCGCAAGCCCCGGACGCGCCGGCTTCGGGCCGCAGCTGTCGCTCTCCTATGATTCCGGCGCCGGCAATGGACCCTTCGCATTGGGCTGGCGCCACTCGGTGACAAGCATCTCGCGAAAGACCGACAAGGGCTTGCCCCTGTTTCGCGACGACCATCGCGACACCGGGAGGCCGGACGTGTTCATGCTCTCCGGCCACGAAGACCTCGTGCCCGCGCTAGTCCAATCCCCCGGCGGCGAATGGAAGCTTGAAGTCATCCCTCCACGCATCGTTGGCGGCGCCACGTATCGAATCGAACGCTTTCGCCCGCGCGTTGAAGGCCTGTTTTCGCGAATCGAGCGATGGACCTGCGAGTCAACATCCGGTGATGTCTTCTGGCGATCGATCACCAAGGACAACATCACCAGCTGGTACGGCAAAACTGTCAACAGCCGCATCGTCGACCCGAAGGACGCCACACGTATCTTTACCTGGCTCATCTGCGAAACCCACGACGACAAGGGCAACGCGATGGCGTATGAGTACAAGGAAGAGAACTCCGACAGCATCGACCTGCTTCAAGTTCACGAACGCAATCGCACCGCTCAGACCCGAGGCGCCAACCGTTATCTCAAACGCATCCGGTACGGCAATCGCACGCCCTGGTTTCCCGAGCTGACGCCGGCCTCGGCGTGGCCCGCGCTTCCTGCGGCCAATCAATGGCATTTCGAACTCGTGTTCGACTATGGCGAGCACGACACCTCCACAACGACGCCCGAAACGGAGACCCGGAAGTGGCCCGTGCGAGCCGATCCGTTTTCATCTCGTCGATCGTGTTTCGAAGTGCGGACCTATCGGCTGTGTCAACGCGTGCTGATGTTCCATCGGTTTGCGGAACTCGGCAGCACGCCCTGCCTCGTGGCCTCGACCGACTTCACGCACCATGCGGCACCGCTCGCGAGCTACCTCAAATCGGTCGCGCACAGCGGATATACAAGGCAGGCCAATGGAACCTACGTCAGAAAGTCGACGCCGCCGTTGGAGTTCACCTATTCCGAATCGGAGGTCGATGAAGCGACGCCGGTTCGCACGCTCGATCGCGACAGTGGCATCAGCTTGCCGGAAGGGGTTGATGGCGCACGCTACGCCTTCGTCGACCTTGATGGTGAAGGGCTATCCGGCATCCTCACCCAGCAAGGCGGCGGCTGGCTCTACAAGCGCAACTTGAGTCCTCTCGCCCAGGTCGAGGAAGACGGACACAGCGTGACTATGGCCCGCTTCGCCCCGGCGCAAGACGTCGCGACTTTTCCCGCGCTGGCCATGACGCCGGGCTCCAAGCAGATGTTTCGCGACCTGGCGGGCGACGGCGCGCTGGATGTCGTCAACTTTCACGGGCCAAATCCCGGATTTCACGAGCGCACGCCCGACAGGAATTGGGACGCCTTCATCCCCTTTCGCTCTTTGCCCAACGTGGCCTGGAACGACCCTCACCTGAGGTTCATCGACCTCACGGGCGATGGCCTCGCGGACCTCGCCATCACCGAAGACCATGCGCTGCTGTGGCATCCGTCCCTGGCAGAAAATGGCTTTGGTGCCGCGAACATCGTGCAGCACGCGCTCGACGAAGAAGCCGGACCGCGGTGCGTCTTCGGGGAAGCGGAACAGTCGATATTTCTTGCCGACATGAGCGGCGATGGCCTGGCGGACATCGTGCGCATTCGATACGGCGAGGTGTGCTAATGGCCGAACCTGGGCTACGGTAAATTCGGCGCCAAGGTCACGATGGGCGGGATTTCGCGCTTCGACGCGGAGGACGCCTTCGATGCGGCGCGCATCCGGTTGGCGGACATCGACGGCTCCGGCGTTGCGGACATCATCTATCTGGCGCCCGATGGTCCTCGCCTTTATTTCAACCAGGCCGGAAACGCGTGGTCAGCGCCCACCACCTTGTCGCAATGCCCGAGGCTCGACGACCAGTCGACCGTGTTGACCGCAGATCTGCTGGGCAACGGCACGGCTTGCCTGGTCTGGTCATCGCCTCTCGCGCCCTACACGCTGCGGCCTTTGGGGTGATCGTACTTTTCGTGTAGTTTGATACGGTTTGCCTTGAGAGCCTTTGCTGGCGCGGGTTTCAAGGAGCTGGAAGCGCTTTCGTGGGCGGCGGCCGGCGGCGATGTACAGTCGTGAGCCTGATTGGTCGGTCATGTCCACCTATGCCTATCGCTTCGTCGGTCTGGAGAGCCTGCCCGCTCGCCTGACAGAGTTCGACCTCCAGCAGTTTTTCCAGCTTGGCGCTGGCGACGCGGACGCTGTTCGCCAGCGGTTCCGCTCCGACCGCAGGGTCGCAGGCGCGCTGCAACTGCTGTTCCTTCGGGCGTGCGGGCGACCAATGGACCGCTCTTCCGTCTTGCCACGTAACTTGCTGCGGTACGTGGCCGAAACGCTGGAGGCGTCGCCATTGACCATCGCGAGCCTGCGCAGCCTCTACGAGCGCCGCCCGACCCTGTACGAGCATCAACAGTGGGCCAGGAACTATCTCGGCCTCAAGGACCTCGATGCGGCCGAAGAAGCCGATCTCGTGACCATGCTGGCGGTCCACGCGGCGGAGGCCGTGCACTCCGACGACCTCGTCACGTCCGCGTGCCATTGGCTCTATGACCACCGCATCCTCATTCCCGGCCAGCGCCGCGTACAGGACTGGGCCCGTGATGCGTTTGCCACGAACGAAGCGAGCATCCGTCATGCGATCGCCGCCGAGATCTCTCCCGCCGCATTGCGTCGCTGCCGGGAATCCGTGTACAGCCAGAGGCCCGATGGCGTTTTGTCTCATCTCGAGTGGATCAAGACCCCGTCCAGGCGCCACGCCCCTTCCACCCTGACCGAAACGCTGGAGAAGATCAGCTACCTCAAGGCGCTTGGCGTGCACGAGTGGTCGTTGGCAGGCGTCAGCTTGCCCAAGCAGCACGCCTACGCACAGCAGGTGCAGGCGCGACGTCCGGCCAAGAACCGCGACCTCAAGGAGACCCGCCAGGCGATCGAACTGGTGTGCTTCCTGCGCGTGAGCTTGCTTGAACTCACGGACATCGCGGTGCAACAAAACCTGCGACGCAGCCAGCAGCTGTTTCGGGAAGCCGCGCAGAAGGTGAAGGCGACGCGAGACCGTTCGGACAGCGTTGCACGAAACCAGGCGCGCCTTGCGCGTGACGTGCTGCGCGATCCTGCCAAGTCCTTGCAGGCGCGGTGCCTTGAAGCCGACCGGTTCCTGAGTAGCTTGCTGGACGCGTCTCCGAAGAGCTTCGTGTCCGAGGTCAGAAAGGCGCTGTCGACCGACCACCAACGTGTCAGGGCGGGAGTTCGGCAGTCCCACGAAGGACCGGGCCTTCGAGCAGTTGGCCGCATGGCAGCAGTTGCGGGCCATGAAGGCGTCGGAGTTGCCCGGCGACTTCGCCCTTCCCGATGTCGGCGTCGCATGGCACGACCTCGTTCACGACGTCGATCCGCGCTTCGGCCTGCATGCGTTCGCGGCGTGCACCATGATGTCGCTGCGCAAGAGCCTGAGAAATGGCCGTGTCTGGATCGACCATTCGCTGACCTTCCGCTCGCGCGAGCAGATGCTCATCTCCCCAGCTGAATGGGCGCGCGACCGGCAGGCCCACCTCGCCTTGTTGGGCATGCCTGCAACGGCCGACTTATTCCTCGCCCCCCTCCTCCACAACCTGAGTGCCGGCGTCGCCGCGGTCGCCGAAGCCTGCGAAAAAGGTTCGCTCGAAATCGACGCCGAGGGCATGCTGCATCTTCCTGCCGTCACAGCCCTTCCCGACGAAGGCGAACCGCGCCGGTTGCGTGACCTCATCTACAGGAAGGTCGGTGACGTTCAGTTCCCCGATCTTCTGCTGGAAATCGATGCCCTGTGCAACTACAGCGAAGCGCTCTTGGGCCACCGGGCGGAGACCGTGGCCGAACTGCTTGCGTTGTATGCCGCGATGCTCGCGCACGGCACCGACATCGATGCAAAGAGCGTTGCGGCGATGATCCCCGGTCTGGACACAGCCTCCGTGTCCGTGGCAATGCGAGCGCTCGAGACCCACGGGCGTTTGCGGCGAGCCAATGAACGCGTGGTCGAGTTCCAGGGCCGCATTCCGATAGCTGCGCTCTGGGGCGACGGCGCCAAGGCCTCGGCCGACATGATGTCGCTGGACGCATCGCGTCATCTCTGGAGTGCGCGTACCGATCCGCGTCGTCGCACTTACGCAGCCGGGATCTATACCCACGTGCTGGACCGGTGGGGTATCGTCTACGACCAGCCCATCGTGCTCAACGAGCGCCAGGCTGGCGTGGCGGTCGAAGGCGTTGAGCGGCACAACCGCAGTGAAGAGCGCATCCGACTGTCGCTGCTTGCTGTGGATACGCACGGCTACACGAGCGCGGCCATGTCAGTCGCAAAGTTGCTCGGCTTCGACCTGTGCCCTCGCCTGCGGGACCTTGCAGAGCGCAAGCTGTACCTGCCATCAGGCTTTGCCGTGCCGGAAGGCATCGAGCGCGCGACGATCCAGCGGCTGTCGCGCAAGGCGATTCACTCAGGCTGGGACGAATTGCTTCGCTTCGTCGCATCGATCCGGATCGGCAAGATCGGCGCCGACGTGGCGCTGCGCCTGCTCGGCAGTGCCGCACAAGGCGACCCGGCGTACAGAGCGGCCGACCATCTGGGCCGTCTGCTGCGCAGCATCTTCCTGTGCGACTACGTTGCGATTCCCGACTTCCGACGCGAGATCCACATGCTCCTGAGCCGCGGCGAATCGGTGCATCAGTTGCAGCGCGCCGTTTACACCGGCAAGGTGGCGCCGGAACGCGGGCGGCGACGCGACGAGATGAAGGCAATCTCCGGCGCACACGCGCTGCTGACGAATATCGTGCTGGCCTGGAACACCAACCGCATGAACGATGAGGTCGAGCGCATGCGCACGAACGGAGTTGACGTCGACGATGCATGGCTGCGTCGCATCGGGCCCGTGCACTTCGGACACATCAACTTCCGGGGCACCTTCCGCTTCAGAATCGATGCGTACGCCTCGGCACTGCTGCGGCCCGGCGCGGCGTCAAGAGCCGCAGTCAAAGTTTGAAAGCTTTTCACATGACGTAGGTCGCGAGTGAGCGTCGAACAGCGAGACTCAGCCCCGTCGGCTTGAAAGAGCGTGTCAATCTGCATGAAAAGGCCAACCCTGCGCAGAAACCTTGATTTCTAAGTTGTTGTCGCGATTGAGCTTTTTAGGCCTAACCGTATCAATCTGCACGAAAAGTACGATCACCCCGATGAAGGGCATGCCTCACAGCTTGCGATTTCTGTCCGGCCACGCTCCTCATTGCGGCGCGTCAATCGGGATGAGAAGGGATGGCGTGGGCGGGAGGTTTGCCCACGGAGCACGTCGTCGGTGATCGCGGTGGAATCAGGTATGGAAGAGGTTTCTCGATCTTGCCAAACCTTCTCTGTGCCTGGACGTCACATCCACGATCGCCAAATGAGGTTGTTCATGAAGCTCAGGCTATCCAAGTCGTTGCCGGTGGCGGCAGCGCAGGCGGGGTTCAGTATTGCCACGGCGTACCGCATTGAGGAGGATCAACGCCTGCCGTCGCAGAAGAAGGAGCAGCGCGCGGGCGCCGCCGCCCGGACCAGTTGGCTGACATCTTCGATTCCGAAGTCGTGCCGCTGCTGCAGGCGGCACCGGGCATTCGGCCTGTCGCGATATGCGACGAGTTGAGTCGCCGTCACGAAGATCTGTCACGCGGTGTTCGCCGCACGCTTGAGCGACGCATTCGAGCATGGCGCGCGCTTCATGTCACCTTCCGGCGTAATGGAGCCACCCAGTTCCGGCATATAGGAGCCGGCTGCAATGAGGTTGAAGGGCACCATCGAAGCTCTCAAGCTCGAGCGGTTTTGGCCTCAGTGGCAAGACGCTGGCGGATGACCGCCGGCAGCTGGCGCGGAGCCCGGTAACGGTAGCGCCAGCTTCTTAAGCCGACTGGTGTGTAAATATTAAACTCATTCTGTGCGACCCGCCGCAACAAAACATGGAATCGGGTTTGACTTAGCGTGAGCGTTGGCCTGAGGATTCGCGAGTGATTGGTCGAAGGGCTTGCTGGAGGTTCTGCCCCTCCTTCTAAGAACAGCGCATTGCACCACCCATCCCGCTCAAAATCATTGGCCGGAAGTTGACGTTAATCGTGGCCGAGAGTGCATTGCTGATGAATCAAGATTTAGCATCGTCTTATCTCGCTTGTATCCTGCTGATGATTGGCCAAAGGTCTGCGCTGCTGCGCTCAGAAATCCTTCCCATGTTCGCGGGTACCGCTCAACTGGCAGCGAATTTTCGACACTGGCGCCGGACTCCGAGATCGGTGATGCGCAGGAGTATGCGAGCGGCAGCCGCGATCCAGCGTTGCGGATTGGGGTGCCGTCATTTCGGCTCAGTCGGCCTACGTCCGCTGCCTGCATCCGTTGCCGACTTTGACCTCTACGCGAAGAAGTCCCGAGTGACCCGTTCATCCTGGCCGATTCGGGCATGTGCTTCAGGCCGACTTCGAACTGCCGCTCGAGAAGCAAAGAGGTGCGCCTGCGTTGGCTGAAGCGGCTGTGTCGCCTCCCGGTCGAGCGAGGTGCTTGGAGAATTGAGAGGGTCAGGGGCACACTACGAAACCTATCGGATGAACCGGGCTTGCCACCGCGATGGATGCGCGTCAGACCGTTACCGCACTTCTTGCCGCCAGCGCGCTGCTTGTCTGCTTGATGACGCTGACCGTGGAGGTCTTGCGCCGAACGCCTTTTTTCCCGCAAGCTGGCGGAGATCCGGACACTCAGTCGCCGGCCCGCATGAGTGTCGCTTCACAGGCGCTCAAGTTGTTCGTGCGAAACGGCGACGTTGCCGGCCTGCGCTTCTTCGGCATTGCTCTTGTGGCGAATATCGCTGCAGCTGCAGCTATCTATTGGATCCTGAACATCGCTCCCGAAAGCGTGCCGCTGTCGACCGACGAGGTCCTCGATCCCAAGCTGAAGGAAGAGCGGCTCGCCCACGAGAAGGAGCAATCAGTCAACGCGTCCTTTTTCTGGGTAATTCTGAGTGTGTTCCTGGTCCCGGCCGCGACTGCCTACGACTTCGTGGCGTTGACGATTCTCTTGGCAGCACACACCCGCACCACTCAGGAGGGGGGCCCCCGGCGGATGGCGATGGCAGTGGCGGCCGTGCTCGTGCTCATCCACGGAGCACCTCTCGCCGCACTGGCAGCCTCCCGACTTTTGGACTGGGAAGTCCTCCTGCTGGCGCTGGCAGGCCCGAGTGTCTTCCTTGGCGGTACCGTGGTCTCTGCCATGGCATGCGGCCCGTGTGCCGTTGCGCTGCTGCCGGCAGCACTCACGCCAGCACTGTTCGCGATGGCGGTGATTGCGCTGTGGCGTGTATTGCGGACGCTCGCCTGGTCGCCCACTCATGTGTCTTTCGTTCGCGCGCTGATGAGACAAGAGCCGGCACGGCTGCGCCTGCTGTTTTCGACGCTGGCGATGGCGAGCATCGTCAGCGCGGCGCTCTCGATCCACTTCGGTGTGCTGGTGTTGTATGCAGCAGGGAGCCTGGCCCTCTTGTTTTCCGTGCTGGCGCTGGCTCGACTCATCCTGGGGAATGGGCGCGCCAAACGATGGGCGAACCAGCTCAGCCGCAAGCTCCGTTGTGTTGAAGGGCTGGCGCAGCGGATGTCCCGGCTTCACGCTTCCTGGCTGGGCCTTGTCGTGCTGCTGCCAGCGCTGCTGATCGTCACGGATTGGACCCGGAGCCCGCAAACGTGGTCGCAGAGAGCCGTGTCGCCGCTGTGGGCCGACGCGGAGGGAACCTGCGGGTTCTGTCGCGGTAACGACGCACGGTAAGCTGCGGCGAGATGAAAAACAAAGCCCCTGCGATGATCGACGCTCTGCACAAGGTGATCATGCGGATGCATTACCCGCTGG
>NZ_JASZYG010000005.1 GCF_030317105.1 Variovorax brevis | reverse complement strand
TCGGGGCTCGGGGTCGACGACATCTTCATCATTGTGACTGCGTCGGGAACGAAGGGTCATGGTCCAAATCGAGAACGCTCGGCAAGGACGCGTTTAATTGATCGCCTACGAAGAGGACAGGCTGTCGACACTCGTCGACAGCGTGCTCACGCCCGTGGACAAGGTGCTCACACCCGTCGACAAGCTGCCGATGCTGCTCGTCGTCGTGCTCATGCCGGTGCTCAACTGCGCGACCGTCACCGCATCGGTCGGGTCCGCGCCGTCGGCCACGTTCTGGATGCGCCGTTGCGCCGTGGCATTGCCGATCGACACAGCCGAAGCCGGTGCGGCCTGGCCGGTGAGGAAACCGGTGCCTGCAGGCGCGGTCGTCGCCGTGCTGCCCGAGCCCAGGGCGATGGCGCCCGCATAACTGGTGACCGCGCCATTGCCGAGTGCCATGCTGCCCACGCCCTGCACCGATGACGAGGATCCAATGGCAATGCCATCACCCGACAGCGCATTCACGCTCGCACTCTGCCCGATCGCAATCGATCCGGCAGGCGTCGCTTGCGCGCCGTTGCCCATCGCAACGCTGTTGTTGCCGATGGCTGTTGCCTGGCCCACCGCGATGGCATCGGTGCCGGTGGCAGTGGCTTGTCCGCCCGTGCTGTTCACCGCCAGGTACGGGCTGGCCGCCGCCTGCGCCACTGCATAGAGCTGTGAACCGCTCACGGCATCCGTGGACGTCGCCGACACCTCGCCATCCGCCACGCCCTGGATCTGTCGCAACCCGATCGCCACGACACCGTTGGTCGGCGCCTGGTTCACGGCAAAGGTCTTGCCCTTGATGATGGTGCTGGCGCCCGTCCAGTTGGTCGTTGGTGACAGCGCAGTCGCCTGCGAAGTCGAACCCAGGGCCACGGAATTCGCCAGCGATGACTTCGAGGCAAGGCCGATCGCAATGGTGCCGACCGCGCTTGTGGTGGCAGCGGAGCCAATCGCCACGCTGCTGATGCCGCCGAGCGTCAGGTTCTGCCCGATGCCGACCGCGTTGTTCTGTGAGATCGCGATGTTGCTGCCAACCGCCACCGCGCCTTGGGGCGCCGTATTCGACAAGCCGATCGCAACGGCTCCGTCGCCGGTCGCGGCCTGCGCGCGCCCGATGGCGACCGAGCCGCCGCCAGCGGTGGTGCCATTGGCAGTGGTCAGCGCCGAACCGATGGCGACGTTCTGGCCTGTCGCGCCGCTGTTGGTGCCCTCGCCAATCGCGATGCCGTCCGTTGCGTTGACGACCGAATCCTTGCCGATGGCGATGCCCGCAGCCGCGCCGGTGACGACCTGGGCATTGCCACCCATTGCGACCGAGAAGGCACCGGCGGCCTTGGTCGTGGATCCAAAAGCGATCGCTGATTCCGCGGAGGCCTCGCTGCCGACCCCGATGGCCGTCGCGGCCTTGCCCGACGCCAGCGCAGCCACGCCATAAGCCATGGCAGTGGGCGCCGTCGCGGTAGCGGCCATGCCGACCGCCTGCGAATAGTTGCCGGACGCCATCGCGCCGCAACCCACCACGAAGGAGCCCACGCCCCAAGCGCGCGGCTCGGCAGTCGTGATGGCATTCGGGTAGCCGCCAGCGCTGCCCAGGTTGCCCGGCGCCGCCCAGACCTGCGACGTCGTATAGGTATCCCACACCGTCCTGTTGGTGGTGTTGACGCCGTTGAGCCCAGGCGCATTGGAAATGACGTTGGCATAGAGTTGCGCCGCCGTCAGCGTGCCACCGCCGATCGCACCCGCCGCGTTGGTTCGGCCAGCGACGCTGACCGAGCCGCAGTTGTCGTTGTCGTCGCCCGAGATGGACATCGACAGGTTGCTCGAAGACGCATAGTTGCCTGCGCCACTGTCGCTTCTGTTGAGAGCGCCTTGCCAATAGAAGCTTGCGGCATCGGCATCCCCCGGCGCGAAGCTTCCCAATGCCGTGATGGCTGCGAGCGCAACGACGCTGTGGCGCAAGCCGCCAGCCTTGCCCCGGGCTGACACCAATTCGGAGACCGCGACCCATGTTCCCGTCGCTTGACTGAAAACGGAGCGATATACCCTGTTCACATGGGCCTCCTCTCTATGGCGGCACGGCCGCCGGTGCGGACGCGCGCCAAGTCCCTTGAACGCCGGGCAGTTTACGGTTCGACACCATGATTGCCGCATCGGCGTACCCCGTAACGTTCGTAATAAACGGTCGCCATATCGGACATGTTTGCGCCACATCGAACTCAAAATAGCCGTCCTGCAGCTCTCATCCCGGCGGAGTGATGGACCCATGAGCGAACAACGCAATCGGATACGAAGCATTGCCATCGTCGGTGGTGGCACTGCCGGCTGGATGGCGGCCGTGGCGCTGGGCTACACGCACCGCGAAGGGCCATGCACCGTGCGTTTGATCGAGTCCGACGAGATCGGCACCGTCGGTGTTGGCGAGGCCACCTTGCCCATCTTGCGTTTGTTCAACCGCTTCTTCGGCATCGACGAAGACGAGTTCATGCGCGCCACGCAAGCCAGCTTCAAGGCGGGCATCCAGTTCGAGGACTGGGCACGCATGGGCTATGGCTTCTTCCATCCGTTCGGTGGCTATGGCGCGCCGATCGAGCGCTTGCGCTTCTATCAATGCTGGTTGAAGCAGCACAAGGCGGGATCGCCGTACAGCCTCAACGCGTATTCGGAGAACGCCGTCGCGGCAAAGCTGGGTCGCTTTGCGCGCGCGCGTTGGCCCAACGGCGAAGTCGCCGACAACCAGTACGCGTTCCATTTCGATGCGGCCCTCTATGCCGCGTACCTGCGACGCCGTGCCATTTCGTTTGGCGTGCAACGCACCGAAGGGCGTGTCGATCAAGTCAAGCTGCGCGAAAGCGATGGCTTCATCGAATCGATCAAGCTGGTCAGTGGCGAAGTGGTCGAGGCCGACCTCTTCATCGATTGCTCGGGCTTTCGCGGCCTGCTCATCGAAGGCGCGCTGCACACGGGCTACGAAGACTGGAGCCGCTGGCTGCCATGCAACCGCGCGTGGGCCGTGCTTTGCGAAGGCGTCGATGCCATCACGCCCTACACACGCTCGACCGCACGCAAGGCGGGTTGGCAATGGCGCATTCCGCTGCAGCACCGCATCGGCAATGGCTACGTCTACTGCAACGAGCGCATCAGCGACGATGAAGCCGCGGCAACGTTGCTGGCCAATCTCGATGGCCGCGCCCTCGACGAGCCGCGACAGCTGCGCTTTACCGCCGGCCGCCGCAAGCTCTACTGGAACAGGAACTGCATCGCCCTCGGCTTGGCATCAGGCTTCCTGGAGCCACTGGAGTCATCGAGCATCGGTCTGATGCAGAACGCCATCTTCCGCTTGCTCGAGCTGATGACGGACCGCGGCTTCGAGCAGGCGACCGTTGATGAATACAACCGCCAGACCATCCTGGAGACCGAGCGCACGCGTGACTTCATCGTGCTTCACTACCTTGGCAATGGACGGCATGGCGAGCCGATGTGGGACGACTGCCGGCACATGGAAGCACCCGCGCACTTGCAGGAGCGCATCGACCTCTTCCGCGTGCGGGGACACCTCAATCTCGAGAACGAACCCTATGGCGAAACCAGCTGGCTGGTGATGCTGACCGAGTTGGGATTCGTGCCACGCGACTACAACCCGCTGATCGATGCGCTGCCTGCCGCGACGCTGGAGAAGTCGATGGCCGACATCCGCGACCAGGTGGTGCGCTACGTTCAAGGGCTACCTGCGCACCGGGCCTACCTCGAGGCGAACTGCCGGGCCGATAGCCCGGTGGCAGTGGCCACGCCGACTCCGATGGCGGTCCGCGCATGACGACATCTTCCGCAAAGCTGTGCATCGGCATCACCATCGGCCTGCACCACGCGGCCGAGACGCTGTGGAACAACGGCATCAAGCAGAACGCCGTGTACCTGGCGGAAGCGTTGAAGAACTGCCCCAATGTCGAAAGCGTCGTGCTGGTGAACACCACGGCGGTGCCGATCACGCCAGCGTTGCCTTGGGATCTTGCACGCTGGCCCACCGTCAATTGGCACGGCGCAAAAGACTTCGTCGACGTGTTGATCGAACTGGGCGGGCAAATCGATCCGGTGCAGACCGACTACCTCAAGCAACGCGGCGCGCGGCTGGTCTCCTATTGCTGCGGCTTCGAGTACGTGACGTCGATGGAATCGATCGTCTTCGGCCGCGCGCTGTGGGGCGCGAACCTCTTCGTCAATCAACGTTATGACGACATCTGGATGGTGCCGCAGGTCGACAACATCAGCCGCCCCTACTTCGAGGTGCTGCGTCGCCAGAAGGCCAGGCCGGTGCCCTTCGTATGGAGTCCCGTTTTCCTGGAGCAGCGCAGCGCGTCGATGGCGAACCACGGCCTCTATGCGCCACGCAACGGACCGCGCCGCCTGACCGTGATGGAGCCGAACATCGACGTGGTCAAGTTCTGTCTTTATCCAATCTTCATTGCCGAGACGGCGTATCGGGCACGGCCGGACGCCATCGAATTGCTGCAGGTGACCAACGCCGAACGCATTGCCAAGGAGAGCCTGGAGTTCATCACGCTGATGAACCAGCTCGATCTTGTTCGGCAGCACAAGGCGGTCTTTTTGGGGCGGCACGACACGCCGCAGTTTCTCGCGGACCGAACCGACATCGTGGTCTCGCATCAATGGGAAAACCCGCTCAACTATTTCTACCTCGAGATCTGCTGGCAAGGCTTTCCGCTGGTGCACAACGCAACGCTTTGCACCGATCTCGGCTACTGCTACGAAGGCAATGACGTGCAGGCTGGCGCGGACCGCGTCATCGAAGTCATCGATCACCACGACGCCGCGTTCGTTGCCTTTCGCGATCGGCAGCGCAGGCTGATCGCGCGCTATCTTCCTGACAACGAACAACTCGTTGCGCACTACGCGACGCTGCTGGACGAAGTCGTGAAACGGCCTGCGCGCTGAAGGCGAACTTCACAGGCTTGCCAAAGCGGCGCGTCAGCGCCGGACCACACGCGCATGCGCCATTGCTGCGCGAAGGCTGCGCCATCTGCCCCTTAGCTTGCTCTCTTTGTCAAACCCAACGGAGAGCATTCATGAGCGAAGTGCAGGAAACGTACAACCCCGAGACGCTGTGGGACCTGATCAAGGAAACACGCTACGGCATGCTGACCCATCGCCACGAAGATGGCCTGCTTCACAGCCATCCGCTGACCACGCAGAACAAGCGCCTGGATGCCGACGCGCTGCTCTACTTCTTCATACCGAAGGACGGCGAGATTGCGCACGTGGTGGCGCACGATGGCTCGGTGAACGTGGCCTATGCCAACCCTGATGACGACACCTACGTCTCGGTGACCGGTCGCGCATCGATGCTCGACGACCCCGCGTTGAAGGAAAAGCTTTTCACGAGCTTCGCCAAGGCGTGGTTTCCTGGCGGCGCGGGCGATCCGAACCTCGGGCTTCTCGCGGTCGAGATCGTCAGCGCCGACTACTGGGAAGTGCAGGACAGCAAGCTGACCCAACTCTTCAAGATGATGCGATCCGCAGTGACCGGCAACCCGCCGACAGATATCGGCGAGCACGCACGGGTCGTGATGAACTGAGAGCGTCCCGCAAAAACAAAAACCCGCCGAAGCGGGTCTTTGTGATTGGTGCGCAGGTCAGGCGGCGACCGTCGCTGCAGCTTCGGTGAACTCGTCGATCTTGTCGAAGTTCAGGTATTGATAGACCTGATCGCTGGCGGCGGTGAGCACACCCATGCCGGCCATGTATTCCTCGCGCGTCGGGATGCGGCCGAGCGTGGAGCAGATCGACGCGAGTTCGGCGCTGCCGAGGTACACGTTCGTGTTCTTGCCCAAACGGTTGGGGAAGTTGCGCGTGCTGGTCGACATGACCGTCGCGCCTTCGCGCACCTGCGCCTGGTTGCCCATGCACAGCGAGCAGCCCGGCATTTCGGTGCGCGCACCGGCGTTGCCGAACACGCCGTAGTGGCCTTCTTCGGTGAGCTGGTTCGCGTCCATCTTGGTCGGCGGCGCGATCCACAGCTTGACCGGGATGTCGCGCTTGCCTTCGAGCAGTTTCGACGCGGCGCGGAAGTGGCCGATGTTGGTCATGCACGAGCCGATGAACACTTCGTCGATCTTGGCGCCGGCCACGTCGGAGAGCGTCTTCACGTCGTCCGGGTCGTTCGGGCAAGCCAGGATCGGCTCATGGATGTCGGCCAGGTCGATCTCGATGACAGCAGCGTATTCGGCATCGGCATCGGGTTGCAGCAGTTGCGGGTCCTTCAACCACGCTTCCTGTGCAGCGATGCGGCGGCCCAGCGTGCGGGCGTCAGCGTAGCCTTCGGCAATCATCCAGCGCATCAAGGTGATGTTGCTGTTGATGTATTCCATGATCGGCGCCTTGTCGAGGTGCACCGTGCAGCCAGCGGCCGAACGCTCAGCCGAAGCGTCGCTCAGTTCAAATGCTTGCTCGACCTTCAGGTCCGGCAGGCCTTCGATTTCGAGGATGCGGCCCGAGAAGATGTTCTTCTTGCCCTTCTTCTCGACGGTCAGCAGGCCGGCCTTGATGGCGTACAGCGGGATCGCGTTCACGAGGTCACGCAGCGTGACGCCGGGTTGCATCTTGCCCTTGAAGCGCACCAGCACCGATTCCGGCATGTCGAGCGGCATCACGCCGGTCGCAGCCGCGAAAGCCACCAGGCCGGAGCCGGCCGGGAAGCTGATGCCGATCGGGAAGCGCGTGTGGCTGTCGCCGCCCGTGCCCACGGTGTCAGGCGTCAGCAGGCGGTTGAGCCAGCTGTGGATCACGCCGTCGCCCGGACGCAGCGAGACGCCGCCGCGCGTGCTGATGAAGTCCGGCAGCTCGTGGTGCATCTTCACATCGACCTTCTTCGGATAGGCCGCCGTGTGGCAGAACGATTGCATGACCAGGTCGGCGGAGAAGCCCAGGCAAGCCAGGTCCTTCAGTTCGTCGCGGGTCATCGGGCCGGTCGTGTCTTGCGAGCCGACCGAGGTCATCTTGGGCTCGCAATAGGTGCCCGGACGAACGCCCTGGCCTTCCGGCAGACCGCAAGCACGGCCGACCATCTTCTGTGCGAGCGAGAAGCCCTTCTTGGTGTCAACGGGCGCTTGCGGCAGGCGGAACAGCGTCGAGGGCGGCAGGCCCAGCGCCTCACGCGCCTTCGTCGTCAGGCCGCGGCCGATGATCAGCGGAATGCGGCCACCGGCGCGCACTTCGTCGAACAGCACGTCGCTCTTCACGGTGAACTCGGCGATGACCTGGCCGTCCTTCAACGCCTTGCCTTCGTAGGGGCGCAGTTCGATCACGTCGCCCATGTTCATGCCGTTCACGTCGAGCTCGATCGGCAGTGCGCCAGCATCTTCCATCGTGTTGTAGAAGATCGGGGCGATCTTGGTGCCCAGACACACGCCGCCGAAGCGCTTGTTCGGGATGTAGGGGATGTCCTGGCCAGTGAACCACAGCACGCTGTTGGTCGCCGACTTGCGCGAGGAGCCCGTGCCGACCACGTCGCCGACGTAAGCGACCAGGTGGCCCTTTTCCTTGAGCGATTCGATGAACTTCACCGGGCCGCGCTTGCCGTCTTCCTCGGGCGTGATGCCGGGGCGCGCGTTCTTGAGCATCGCCAGGGCGTGCATCGGGATGTCGGGACGGGTCGTCGCGTCGGGCGCGGGCGACAGGTCGTCGGTGTTGGTTTCGCCGGTCACCTTGAACACGGTCAGCGTCATGCTTTGCGGCACTTCGGGGCGGCTGGTGAACCACTCGGCGTCGGCCCAGCTTTGCAGCACGGCCTTGGCGTGGGCGTTGCCGCCATCGGCCTTTTCCTTGACGTCGTGGAACTGGTCGAACATCAGCAGCGTCTTCTTGAGCGCATCGGCGGCCACGCCGCCCACTTCAGCGTCGTCCAGCAGGTCGATCAGCGGGCTGATGTTGTAGCCACCCAGCATGGTGCCGAGCAGTTCAGTGGCGTGCGCACGCGAGATCAGCAGGCTCTTTTCGGTGCCATGGGCCACGGCGGCGAGATAGCTCGCCTTGACCTTGGCGGCGTCGTCCACGCCGGCCGGCACGCGGTGCGTGAGCAGGTTCAGCAGGAACTCGCCGTCCTTGGCGGTTGCCGTCTTGAGCAGCTCGATGAGTTCGCTGGTCTGCTTGGCAGACAGCGGCAGGGGGGGAATGCCGAGCGCGGCGCGTTCGGCAACGTGGTCAACGTAGGCTTGCAACATGGTTTTCTCTCCGGGGAACTTGGGACGGGCAGCGGCGCCGCAATCAAGCAAGAGCCGCGCCGTGGCTTATTTCTTGGGGGCGTCTGCACCTTCGAACAGGCTGGCGGGCGGGTTGGCTTTCATCTCTTCAGCGAACTTGGCCTGCTCGGCGGCTTGGCACTCGTCGGCCAGGCGCAGGCCCAGCTTCTGGCTCATCAGCATCGACTTGTTGCCCAGCTGCAGCCACATGGCTTCCTGGCGCGGGTCTTCCAGGCGAATGGCGCCGGTGCGGCTGTTCACCGGGTGCATGCGGTACTTCACCTTGCCGTGCGTGAGGTTGAAGAAGCCCGGCTTGGCAGTGTCCTTCTCGATGTCGACGCTGGCGCCCAGCTCGCACTTGATGTTGCCGGTCTGCACCTTGTCGGCCACCGCGATGTCTTCGGGTGTGAGCACGACGTTGGTGTCTTCGATGATCGGCTGCTTTTCCTCGACCTTCTTGATGATCTTCTTGGGCACCACCTTCTGGGTGATCTTCTTGCCCGTGGACAGCGGCTTGGCCGCATCCTGCGCCGACGCGGCGAAGGGCAATGCCAGCGCGATCGCCGCTATGAGTGCAATCTGTTTCATGGTGGGTTCCTTGTTGGAGGGTTTGGTTTTCAGGATGAAGCGGGCGCGGCAAACCATGCCTTTGCTTCCGCGGGCATGGTGCGGCCTGTGGCATGCGCACGCTCGAGTACTTGCCAATAAAGGCGGTAGCTGGCTCGATCGTGCAGCACGCCTTCGAAGTTGATGGGCGCCCAGTCGGCGCGCAGCGCAGCGGCAATGATCCGCGTCGCCGCATCGATCTGCTTTTCGCCCGGGGCAAAAGCATCGAGGATCGGGCGAATCTGGTTCGGGTGGATGCTCCACATGCGTGTGTAGCCGAATTCATTGGCGGCGCGGTGCGCGGCGGCGCGCATGGCGTCGACGTCATTGAATTCCGTGACGACGCAATGCGAAGGCACCTTGCCGTGCGCGTGCGCGGCGGAGGCGATTTCCAGCTTGGCGCGCACCACCAGCGGATGCGTGAATTGGCCGGCCGAGGCCATGCCTTCGGCGGGAATCGCGCCGGCATGCGCCGACACGAAATCCATGAGCCCGAAGCTGAGCGACTGCACGCGTGGATGGGATGCGATCCTGAAGGCGTTGTGCACGGCCAGCGGCGACTCGATCAGCACCTGCAAGGGCAGCGAGGTGGCACCTGCCGCGTCCAGCGTGTCGGCCGCTTTCACGACGTCAGCCAGCGTTTCGACCTTCGGCACCATGATGTGGCTGAGGCGGCTCGCCGCGTGCCCGGCAATGGTGATAATGTCGCTGGCAAATGATGCGTGATCCACGGGATGCACGCGGGCGCCGACACGCATGCCGGGCGCCGCTTTCAGGACCAGTTCGCTCACCAGCGCCGCGTGCTCGGCTTCGCCACCGACGGGCGCACCATCCTCGCAATCGAGCGTGACGTCGAACACGCAGGCGCCGAACTCCTGGGCCATCTCGGCCTGGAGCGCGAGGCTTTTTTTCATGCGCGCTTCGACACCGCTGTAGTGGTCGCACACCGGCAGGCTGATGGCGCCAGCCTGGGCGCCAAGCAGCACTTCGCGGGGGTGATGGAAGGAGGATGCGTCGCTCATGACTTGCAGTTATGACTTGCGTGTCGCCACGATGAACAGGCGCGGAAAGGCCAGCAGCCGCTGTCCATCCGCGCGTTGCGGATAGGCGTCGCCGATACGGCGCTCGTACTCCGCCAGATAGCTGGTGCGCAGTGGCGGCGTCAGCGGATCGATGAAGGGGCGCAGCCCCGTGCTGCGCACCCATTCGACGATTGCCTGCGGCGATGCCATCGGGTGCTGATAGGCGGTACGCCAGATGTCGACGCTGCCGGCGAGCGGTGCGAGAAGATCGTAGTACCCGTCGAGGCCCAGCAGTTCGGTGCGCAACTTCGAGTAATCGCCAATCGCCTCGGCCCACGTGGGCTCGGCGGCGACTTCGCGCATCAGGCGATGCGTCGGCTCGTCGCGGTTGTCGGGCATCTGGATCGCGAGCACGCCGCCGGGAGCCAGCGCGTTCAGGAGGCGCGGCAACAGCGTTCGGTGATCGGGCACCCATTGCAGCGCCGCGTTCGCGTAGATCAGGTCGGGCGGCGTGTCGGGTTGCCCGCTGCCGATGTCGCTCAGGACGAACTGCACCTTCGGAAATTTGGCCTCAGGGAGGCGTTCGCGCGCCGATGCAAGCATCGAGGGCGAGTTGTCCGTGCCGATGACGGCAGCAGACGGAAAGCGTTCGACCAGCAATTCGGTCGAGTTGCCCGGGCCGCAGCCCAGGTCGACGGCCAGCGCAGCCGACTGGAGCGCCACGCGCGCGAGCAGGTCGCGTGCGGGGCGGGTGCGCTCATCCTCGAAGCGGGTGTAGAGCGCGGGGTTCCAGTCAGTGGTCATGAGGCCCCCCGGCTTTTCACGCGCGACGCGCGTGTAACTCCACCCCCCAAGGGGGAGGCGCGGCCGCCTTGGGGCGGCCCGGCGGCGGCCTCATTGACTTTCACGCAGCAATCAGAGCAGGTGGGCCACGCCGGCTTGTTCGCCCTGCAGCTCTTCCAGCGTCTTGTTGATGCGTTCCCGGCTGAAGGCGTCGATTTCCAGGCCGTCGACGACCTTGTATTCGCCGTTTTCGCAGGTCACGGGGAAGCCGAACATCGTGTCCTTCGGAATGCCGTACTGGCCGTCCGACGGGATGCCCATCGTGACCCACTTGCCGTTGGTGCCCAGGGCCCAGTCGCGCATGTGGTCGATGGCAGCGTTGGCAGCCGAGGCGGCCGACGACAGGCCGCGCGCTTCGATGATGGCGGCACCGCGCTTGCCGACGGTCGGCAGGAAGGTGTTGGCGTTCCATTCCTGGTCGTTGATCATCTTGGCGACGCTTTCGCCGTTGATGGTGGCGAAGCGGTAGTCGGCGTACATCGTGGGCGAGTGGTTGCCCCAGACGGTCAGCTTCTCGATGTCGGCCACGGCCTTGCCGGTCTTGGCGGCGATCTGGCTGGCGGCGCGGTTGTGGTCCAGGCGCAGCATGGCGGTGAAGTTCTTGCGCGGCAGGCTGGGCGCGCTCTTCATGGCGATGTAGGCGTTGGTGTTGGCCGGATTGCCGACCACCAGCACCTTGACGTTGCGGCTGGCGACGGCGTCGAGCGCCTTGCCTTGCGCCGTAAAGATGGCGCCGTTGACGGCCAGCAGCTCGGCACGTTCCATGCCGGGGCCACGGGGACGCGAACCGACCAGCAGGGCGTAGTCAGCGTCCTTGAACGCCGTCATCGGGTCGCTGTGCGCTTCCATGCCGACCAGCAGCGGGAAGGCGCAGTCGTCGAGTTCCATCATCACGCCCTTGAGGGCCTTTTGCGGGCCTTCGACGGGCACTTCGAGCAGATTCAGGATGACCGGCTGGTCTTTGCCGAGCATTTCGCCGGATGCGATACGGAACAACAGTGCGTAACCGATTTGACCTGCGGCGCCGGTGACGGCAACGCGAACGGGCTTCTTGCTCATGGGAGGGACTCCAGGGTGGTGAAAAAGACTGGCTCTCGGGGCGGCGGATAAACACGTATTGACGGGCTTCCTGTCATGGGCGAAAGCGCCCCGGCGCGAAAACGAGCGAGATTTTATGCCGAATTGTGCTTTTTATGGCGCATGTCTTATGTCTTATATAAGATACGAGGTGTACGCATTGACACAGTGCGTCAATCCAGACCATGAACACCCCTTCCAGCCAGCTCGCCGAAAGCGCGACGCCCGCCTACAGCCCGCTGTACCTGCAGATCAAGACGCTCATCCTGCAGAGCCTTCACGCGGGCGAGTGGAAGCCGGGCGAACCGATTCCCAGCGAAATGGAGCTGGCGGCGCGTTTCCGGGTGAGCCAGGGCACGATGCGCAAGGCGATCGACGAGCTGGCGGCCGAAAACCTGGTCGTCCGGCGCCAGGGCAAGGGCACTTTTGTCGCTACGCACGCCGAGCAGCACGTTCAATACCGCTTTCTCAAGCTGGTGCCCGACAGCGGCGACCTGAACACCGAAGGCCCCGCCGAACGCACCATCGTGGACTGCCGGCGCCAGCGCGCCGCCGCCGATGTGGCCCGCGCCCTGTCGATCAAGACGGGGGACGCCGTGCTTCAGGTGCGCCGCGTGCTCGCCTACAGCGGCGTTCCCACCATCCTCGAAGACCTCTGGCTGCCAGGAACGCCCTTCAAGGGCCTGACGGCCGAGCGCCTGGAAAACTGGCATGGACCGATGTATTCGCTCTTCGAGACCGAATTTGGGGTGCGCATGGTGCGCGCCGAAGAAAAAATCCGTGCCGTGCTGCCCGACGCTGCGCAAGCCGGGTTGTTGCAAGTTACGACCGCGACCCCCCTACTCAGCGTCGAGCGCGTGGCGCACACTTACCACGACACGCCCATGGAGCTGCGCCGGGGCTTGTATCGCACGGACACGCATCACTATCACAACGAACTCGGGTGAACAATGCTTGCCCCCAGTGATTCCGCGCGGCCGGTTTGAGGCGCTCCTGAATCTGTAGCACTTGAGCAATGCACTGCGTCGATGCACGACGCACCGATACCGGATGGTGCATTGCAATAGAATTTTGCGTTGTTTGCATTTACCCAAAGTACAAGCCGTCCTTCCAAAAAAAGCCACGAAAGTCCCCATGACAGAGCTTGCAACCTCCCGGCCGCCGCGCCGCGAATTCAGAAACATCAACGCCTTCACCGACCTCAGGACCTATCGGTTGCCGCCCGCCGGCATCGTGTCGATCCTGCACCGCGTCAGCGGTTTCCTGATGTTTGCGCTGCTGCCGTTCATCATCTGGATGTTCGACACCTCCATCTCCTCTGAAATCTCCTTTGCAAAGTTCAAAGCCGTGTTCAACACCGGCTTTTCTTTTGTGCCGGGCTTCTTCGTGAAGCTCGTGGCCCTTGCGCTGATCTGGGCTTACCTGCACCACTTCATCGCCGGCCTGCGCCACCTCTGGATGGACGTGAGCCACGCCGCCGTGACCAAGGAGTTCGGCAAGAGCTCCGCCATCGTCACGCTCGCCCTGAGCATCGGCCTGACGGTCGTGCTCGGCCTGAAGCTCTTCGGCGCCTATTGAGAGGAGCACGAACATGGCAGTGAACTACGGCTCCAAGCGCACCGTCGTCGGCGCGCACTACGGTCTTCGCGACTGGCTCAGCCAGCGCGTCACGGGCGGCCTGATGGCGCTCTTCACGCTGATCTTGCTGGCGCAAGTGATCTTCACGCGCGGGCCCATCGGCTACGACAAGTGGGCCGGCATCTTCTCGGCGCAATGGATGAAGGTCCTGACCTTCGCAGTGATCGCATCGCTGCTCTATCACGTGTGGGTGGGCATGCGCGACATCTGGATGGACTACGTCCAGCCCGTCGGCATTCGCCTCGCCCTGCAAATTTTCACCATCGTTTGGCTTGTCGGTTGTGCGGGTTGGGCCATTCAAGTGCTCTGGAGAGTCTGATTCAATGACCTACACAAAAGACCAAATCACCAAGCGCAAGTTCGACGTCGTCATCGTCGGCGCCGGCGGTTCCGGCATGCGCGCTTCCCTTCAGCTGGCACGTGCCGGCCTGAACGTCGCTGTTCTCTCGAAAGTGTTCCCGACCCGCTCGCACACCGTCGCTGCACAGGGCGGCGTGGGCGCATCGCTCGGCAACATGAGCGAGGACAACTGGCACTACCACTTCTACGACACCATCAAGGGTTCGGACTGGCTGGGCGACCAGGACGCGATCGAGTTCATGTGCCGAGAAGCACCGAAGGTCGTGTACGAGCTCGAGCATTTCGGCATGCCCTTCGACCGCAACCCGGACGGCACGATCTACCAGCGCCCCTTCGGCGGCCACACCGCCAACTACGGCGAAAAGCCCGTGCAACGCGCCTGCGCCGCAGCCGACCGCACCGGCCACGCGATGCTGCACACGCTCTATCAAAAGAACGTGGAAGCGCGCACGCAGTTCTTCGTCGAATGGATGGCACTCGACCTGATCCGCGACGAAGAAGGCGACGTCGTCGGTGTCACCGCCCTCGAAATGGAAACCGGCGACCTGCACATCCTGCAGGCCAAGACCGTGCTGCTCGCCACCGGTGGCGCGGGCCGCATTTTTGCCGCATCGACCAACGCCTTCATCAACACCGGCGACGGTTTGGGCATGGCGGCGCGCTCGGGCATTCCGCTGCAGGACATGGAGTTCTGGCAGTTCCACCCGACCGGCGTGGCCGGTGCCGGCGTGCTGCTGACCGAAGGCTGCCGCGGCGAAGGCGCGATCCTGCTCAACAGCAACGGCGAACGCTTCATGGAGCGCTATGCGCCCACGCTGAAGGACCTGGCGCCGCGCGACTTCGTCTCGCGCTCGATGGACCAGGAAATCAAGGAAGGTCGCGGCTGCGGTCCCAACAAGGACTACGTGCTGCTGAAGCTCGACCACCTCGGCGCGGAGACCATCCACAAGCGCCTGCCTTCGGTGTACGAAATCGGCGTCAACTTCGCCAACGTCGACATCACCAAGGAACCGATCCCGGTCGTGCCGACGATTCATTACCAGATGGGCGGCATCCCCACCAACATCAATGGCCAGGTCGTCATCCAGAAGGGTGAAGAGAACAGCGCCATCGTCAACGGCCTCTACGCCGTCGGCGAATGCTCCTGCGTGAGCGTGCACGGCGCCAACCGCCTGGGCACGAATTCGTTGCTCGACTTGCTGGTGTTCGGCCGCGCGGCGGGCAACCACATCGTCGAGTTCAACAACAAGAACAAGGAACACAAGCCGCTGCCGGCCGATGCGGCCGACCGCACGCTGGCACGCCTGAACGAACTCGAATCGTCGACCGACGGCCTCTACGCACAAGACGTCGCCAACGAGATCCGCGCCACGATGCAGCAGCACGCAGCCGTGTTCCGCAAGCAAGCCTCGATGGACGAAGGCGTGCAGAAGATCGCCGCCGTGCGCGAGCGCGTGCGCGCCGTCACGCTCAAGGACAAGTCGCGTGTGTTCAACACCGCGCGCATCGAAGCGCTGGAAGTCGACAACCTGATCGAAGTGGCGCAGGCCACGATGGTCTCGGCCGCTGCCCGCAAGGAATGCCGCGGCGCGCACACGGTCGAGGACTACGAACGCCCGGCCGATGATCCGGTCGCGCCGCTCGGCCGCGACGACGCCAACTGGATGAAGCACACGCTGTGGTACAGCGAAGGCAACCGCCTGTCGTACAAGCCGGTCAAGATGCAGCCGCTCACCGTTGCCTCTGTGCCGCCCAAGGTCCGCACGTTCTAAGCAAACAGAAATTACAAGGTTTCCACGATGAAGCGCACATTCCAGATCTACCGCTACGACCCGGACAAGGACGCCAAGCCCTACATGCAGACCATCGAGATCGAACTCGACGGCCACGAACGCATGCTGCTCGACGCCTTGATGAAGCTCAAGGCGCAAGATCCCACGCTGTCCTTCCGCCGTTCCTGCCGCGAAGGCGTCTGCGGCTCCGACGCGATGAACATCAACGGCAAGAACGGCCTGGCCTGCCTGACCAACATGAACACCCTCAAGGGCACCGTCGTGTTGAAGCCGCTGCCCGGCCTGCCCGTCATTCGCGACCTGATCGTGGACATGACGCAGTTCTTCAAGCAGTACAACTCGATCAAGCCGTACCTGCAGAACGACACCGTGCCGCCCGAAAAGGAGCGCCTGCAGTCGCCCGAAGAGCGCGATGAGCTGAACGGCCTGTATGAATGCATCCTGTGCGCGAGTTGCTCCACGAGCTGCCCCAGCTTCTGGTGGAACCCCGACAAGTTCGTGGGCCCGGCCGGCCTGCTGCAGGCTTACCGCTTCATCGCCGACAGCCGCGACGAAGCCACCGGCGAGCGCCTGGACAACCTGGAAGACCCGTACCGCCTGTTCCGCTGCCACACCATCATGAACTGCGTCGACGTCTGTCCCAAGGGCCTGAACCCGACCATGGCGATCGGCAAGATCAAGGAATTGATGGTCCGCCGGGCTATCTGAACCATCATGCAAGCCGCGACATCACTGCACGACCAGCCGATCGACGAGCGTACGTTGAGCCGGCTCAAGTGGCGTTGCCGCCGCGGCCTGCTCGAAAACGACCTGTTCATCGCCCGATTCTTCGAGCGACATGAAGCCGCCCTCACCTATGGGCAGGCACAGGCACTGGAGACATTGATGGATCTGTCGGACAACGACCTGCTGGACCTTCTTCTGCGACGAAAGGAGCCCGAGCCTGCAGAGGCCGGCGCCGGCGTGGTGGAGCTTGTTCACCTCATGCGCACCTGACAACGCGACGCACCGATCTTTTTTGTCAGTTCTCCAGTTATCTCATCTCTGAAAGTACCCTCAAATGAAAGCCTCCGATACCAAGGCCACTCTATCGTTCAGCAACGGTGGACAAAACGTAGACCTGCCGATCTACAAGGGCACGCTGGGCCCGGACGTCATCGACATCCGCAAGCTGTACGCGCAAACCGGCATGTTCACGTACGACCCGGGCTTCATGTCCACAGCGTCGTGCGAGTCGGCCATCACGTTCATTGACGGCGACAAGGGCGAACTGCTGTATCGCGGCTACCCCATCGAGCAACTCGCCACGAACTGCGACTTCCTCGAAACCTGCCACCTGCTGCTGTACGGAGAACTGCCCAACCCCGAGCAAAAGGCCGGCTTCACCAAGCTCGTGACCAACCACACGATGGTGAACGAGCAGATGCAGTTCTTCCTGCGTGGCTTCCGCCGCGATGCGCACCCGATGGCCATCATGACCGGCCTGGTCGGCGCCCTGTCGGCCTTCTATCACGACAGCACGGACATCAACAATCCGAAGCACCGCGAGATCGCCGCCATCCGCCTGATCGCGAAGATGCCGACGCTGGTCGCCATGGCGTACAAGTACACGATCGGCCAGCCGTACATGTACCCGAAGAACGATCTGAGCTACGCCGGCAACTTCCTGCACATGATGTTCGCCACGCCGTGCGAGGAGTACAAGGTGAGCCCGGTGCTCGAGCGCGCGCTCGACCGCATCTTCATCCTGCACGCAGACCACGAGCAGAACGCGTCGACCTCCACGGTGCGCCTGTGCGGTTCGTCGGGCACCAACCCCTTCGCGGCCATCGCAGCCGGCGTGGCCTGCCTCTGGGGCCCCGCCCACGGCGGCGCCAATGAAGCGGCGCTCAACATGCTGTACGACATCCAGAAGGCTGGTGGCGTCGAGAAGATCGGCGAGTTCATCAAGCAGGTCAAGGACAAGAACTCCAACGTCAAGCTGATGGGCTTCGGGCACCGCGTCTACAAGAATTACGACCCGCGCGCCAAGCTCATGCAGGAAACCTGCAAGGAAGTGCTGAGCGAGCTGGGCCTGGAAAACGACCCGCTGTTCAAGCTGGCGATGGCGCTCGAGAAAATCGCTTTGGAAGACGAGTACTTCGTCTCGCGCAAGCTCTACCCGAACGTCGACTTCTACTCGGGCATCGTGCAACGCGCGATCGGCATCCCGGTGCCGCTCTTCACCGCGATCTTCGCGCTGGCCCGCACCGTGGGCTGGATCGCCCAGCTGAACGAAATGATCGGCGACCCGGACTACAAGATCGGCCGCCCGCGCCAGCTGTTCGAAGGCTCGCCCCGCCGCGACGTCAAGCCGATCGCCACGCGCTGATCGACTACACAGCGTCTCCTTTGCGCTGACACGAGAAAGCTGCCTTTGGGCAGCTTTTTTGCGTTTTGGCTGACAAGACAAGCGAGCGCCGAACGGTACTTTTGAGGCCGGAGGGGGTTGCTCCCTCGCCTTTTCAACATTCACCGAAGGAGTCTTGTCATGAAGAAGATCGCCGCTTTGCTCGCCGTGACGTTTGCGTTCGTCATTCCCCTCGCCGGCTGCAACACCATGAAGGGTGCGGGCCAGGACATCCAGAAGGGTGGCCAGAAGATGGAAGACGCCGCCCAGAAGAAGCAGTGAAGTTCGGGCCACGGCCTGTTCACGACAAGCGGGTTGCGGCCCGCTTTTTTGTGACCGCTGAGACTTCAGCGGTTTGAAAACACATCGCGACGCGGCAGCTTGGTCATCGCGGATCACGATGACGAAGGGGGTATTTGCGTAGCAAAATGGCGGGATGCATCGCGAAATGCGATGCCCACCGCTTTATGGCCCTCCCTGACCGCAATTTCGTCCGTCGCGTCGACCTGACCTCGCTCCAGCTTTTCGTGGCCGTGTGCGAGCTTGGCAGCATCGGCCGCGCGGCGGAGCGCGAATTCATTGCGGCTTCAGCCATCAGCAAGCGCCTGTCGGACCTGGAAGCCACCCTTCACACCCCCCTGCTCTACCGCCACACGCGCGGCGTCGACCTGACGCCCGCCGGCGAAAGCCTGCTGCACCACGCGCGCTCGGTGCTCTACAGCCTCGAAAAGATGCAGGGTGAACTCAGCGAATACGCCGACGGCGTGCGCGGACACGTGCGGGTGCACGCCAATATCTCGGCCATCGTGCAATACCTGCCGGAAGACCTGGGCGTCTTCACGCGCGAGCATGAGGCCATCAAGATCGACCTCGAAGAGCATCTGAGCAGCGAGGTGCTGAGGGCCGTGCAGGAAGGCGCCGCGGATCTCGGCATCTGCCACGCCAGCGACGGCACGCATGAACTGCAGAGCCTCGCGTACAAGCAGGACCGTTTAGCCTTGGTGGTCCCCAAAGGCCACGCGCTGGCCGCCCACCCCACCATCGACTTTGCGCAGACGCTCGACTTCGACCACGTGGGCCTGCACACCAACAGCTCCATCTACGTCGCCATGCACCAGGCCGCACTGGACGCGGGGCGCAGCATCAAGCTTCGCATCCACGTCACCGGCCTGGACGCCATGTGCCGCATGATCGAGAACGGCTTGGGCATCGGCGTGATGCCCCTGCGCGCCTTCGAATTGATGCAGGGCGGCATCGGTCGCGGGCTGGTCAGCATTGCGTTGAACGACGCTTGGGCGCAGCGCGAGATTCGCCTCGTGGCGCGCGATTTCTCGACCTTGCCCGTGGCTGCGCGATCGCTCGTCAGCCACCTGCATTCCACGGCCGGCGCCCGCGAAGCGCTGGCTGCATGAACAAGACATACATCCCCACGAAAGAAGACTGAAATGGCCCGCACGCTCTACGACAAGATCTGGGACGAACACGTCGTCCACACCGAGGAAGACGGCACCGCGATCCTCTACATCGACCGCCACTTGGTGCACGAAGTCACCAGCCCGCAAGCCTTCGAGGGCCTGCGCGAGGCCGGCCGCAAGCTGTGGCGCATCAGCTCGGTCGTGGCCACGGCCGACCACAACACGCCGACCACGGGATGGGAGCGCGGCTACGAAGGCATCGCCGACCCGACCAGCAAGGAACAGGTCACCACGCTCGACCACAACATCGCCGAATTCGGCGCTGCAGCTTTCTTCCCCTTCCTCAGCAAGCGCCAGGGCATCGTGCACGTGATCGGCCCGGAATCGGGCGCGACGCTGCCGGGCATGACGGTCGTCTGCGGCGACTCGCACACGTCCACGCACGGCGCCTTCGGAGCGCTCGCGCACGGCATCGGCACCAGCGAGGTGGAGCACGTGATGGCCACGCAGACGCTGCTCGGCAAGAAGGCCAAGAACATGCTTGTCAAGGTCGAAGGCAAGCTGCCGCTCGGCTGCACGGCCAAGGACATCGTGCTGGCGATCATCGGCAAGATCGGCACCGCCGGCGGCACCGGCTACACCATCGAATTCGCCGGCTCCGCCATCCGCGACCTGACGATGGAAGGCCGCATGACGGTCTGCAACATGGCCATCGAAGCCGGCGCGCGTGCAGGCCTCGTCGCGGTCGATGAGAAGACGATCAACTACGTGAAGGGCCGTCCCCTCGCGCCCACCGGCGTGGAGTGGGAACAAGCGGTCAGCTATTGGAAGACGTTGCATTCCGAACCCGGCGCGCATTTCGACCTCGTCGTCGAACTCGACGCGACGAAGATCCCGCCGCAAGTCACCTGGGGCACCTCACCCGAGATGGTCACCGACATCAACGGCCGCGTGCCCGATCCCGACAAGGAAAAGGACGCCAACAAGCGCGGCGCCATCGAACGCGCCCTGACCTACATGGGCCTGGAGCCCAACAAGCCGATGAACGACATCTTCATCGACAAAGTGTTCATCGGCTCGTGCACGAACAGCCGCATCGAGGACATGCGCGAAGCCGCCGCGGTGGTGAAAAAGCTTGGCCAGAAGATCGCGAAGAATGTGAAGCTCGCGATGGTCGTGCCAGGCTCCGGCCTCGTGAAGGAACAGGCCGAGCGCGAAGGCCTCGACCTGATCTTCAAGGCCGCAGGATTCGAATGGCGCGAACCCGGCTGCTCCATGTGCCTGGCCATGAACGCCGACCGCCTCGAACCCGGCGAACGCTGCGCCTCGACCAGCAACCGCAACTTCGAAGGCCGTCAAGGCGCCGGTGGCCGCACGCACCTCGTGAGCCCCGCCATGGCCGCGGCCGCCGCGGTGCACGGCCACTTCGTCGACGTCCGTACCTTCGCCTGATCAGGGAACACACACCATGCAGAAATTCACCGTGCACAAGGGCCTCGTCGCCCCGATGGATCGCGAGAACGTCGACACCGACGCGATCATTCCCAAGCAATTCCTCAAGTCGATCCGCAAGACCGGCTTCGGCCCGAACCTGTTCGACGCCTGGCGCTATCTGGACACGGGCGAGCCCGGCCAGGACCCGGCCACCCGCAAGCCGAACCCGGACTTCGTGCTGAACCAGCCGCGCTATGCCGGCGCGTCGATCCTGATCGCGCGCCAGAACTTCGGCTGCGGCTCGTCGCGCGAGCATGCACCCTGGGCGCTCGACCAGTACGGCTTCCGCGCCATCATCGCGCCGAGCTATGCCGACATCTTCTTCAACAACAGCTTCAAGAGCGGGCTGCTGCCGATCGTGCTGCCCGAAGCGCAGGTTGCCAAGCTGTTCGACGAAGTCTTCGCCTTCCCCGGCTACCAGCTCACCATCGACCTGGAACGCCAGGTGGTGGTCAAGCCCGACGGCACCGAACTCGCCTTCGACGTGCAGGCCTTCCGCAAGTACTGCCTCATCAACGGCCTGGACGACATCGGCCTCACGCTGCGCCACAAAGACAAGATCGAGGCTTTCGAGAAAGAGCGCTTGGCGACCAAGCCCTGGCTCGCCCACACGATGGTGAGCTGATCCGGAGCCGTCGCCATGCGCAGGCTGTTTCAGCGTTGGGTGTTGTCCCGGCTGTGGCTGACCTTTGTGGTGCTCTGCTTGAGCTTTCTGGCGTTCGGCATCGGATCCCTCAACCTCGTCTACCTGTTCCAGGCCAATGCCACCTTTCTCGCCGAGCAAGGATGGCAGGCCGTCATGGACGGTGCGCTGGTGCAGCTGACGCAGCTCATACTGAACGGCGTGCTGAGCATGGTCGCCTACGTCATCTTCAAGACCTGCGAACATCGCCTGTCGCATTGGCTTGCCGATGAGCATTGATCAACAACCAACCCATTGACCCTCATGAAAATCGCAGTCCTCCCCGGTGATGGCATCGGCACCGAAATCGTCGCGGAAGCCATTCGCGTCCTCGACGTGCTCGACCTCAAGTTCGAAAAGGAAACCGCCCTGGTCGGCGGCGCCGCTTACGAAGCGCACGGTCATCCGCTGCCCGAGTCGACGCTCAAGCTTGCCAAGGAAGCCGACGCGGTGCTCTTCGGCGCCGTCGGCGACTGGAAGTACGACAAGCTCGACCGCCCCCTGCGCCCCGAGCAGGCCATCCTTGGCCTGCGCAAGAACCTGGGCCTGTTCGCCAACTTCCGCCCGGCCATCTGTTACGAGCAGTTGGTCGACGCATCCAGCCTCAAGCCCGAGTTGATCGCGGGCCTGGACATCCTCATCATTCGCGAACTGACCGGCGACATCTATTTCGGCCAGCCGCGTGGCCGCCGCACCGCCGTTGACGGCCACTTCCCGGGCGCCGAGGAAGCCTTCGACACGATGCGCTACTCGCGCCCCGAAGTCGAGCGCATCGCCCGCGTCGCCTTCGAAGCCGCCCGCAAGCGCAACAAGCTCGTGACCAGCGTCGACAAGGCCAACGTGCTCGAGACTTTCCAGTTCTGGAAGGACGTCGTGACCGAGGTCCACAAGGACTATCCGGACGTCGAACTCGACCACATGTACGTCGACAACGCCGCGATGCAACTCGTGAAGGCGCCCAAGAAGTTCGACGTGATCGTGACGGGCAACATGTTCGGCGACATCCTCTCGGACGAAGCCGCGATGCTCACCGGCTCCATCGGCATGTTGCCCTCGGCCTCGCTCAATTCGAGCAACCAGGGCCTGTACGAGCCGAGCCACGGCAGCGCCCCCGACATCGCCGGCAAAGGGGTTGCAAACCCTTTGGCTACAATATTGTCTGCAGCCATGATGCTCCGCTTCTCCCTCAACCAGCCCGAAGCTGCCGACCGTATCGAGTCGGCGGTCAAGCAGGTGCTCGCCCAGGGATTGCGCACAGGAGACATCTGGTCCGAAGGCACGAAGCGCGTCGGAACCCGTGAAATGGGTGACGCCGTGGTTGCGGCCATCACCAAAAAGACGATTACCGGCTAACCGCAGCCCGATTCGTCACGCCCCTCCCGGCTCGACGAGCCGGGCGCAAAGAGAAACCAGATTCTTTTTTCTATAGGGCAACTTCAAATGGCGAACGCAACTCAACCTTTGGTCGGCCTCGTTGGCTGGCGCGGCATGGTCGGCTCGGTCCTCATGGACCGCATGGAGGCCGAAGGCGACTTCGGGCTCATCGAGCCGATGTTCTTTTCCACGTCCAATGCGGGCGGCAAGGCTCCCGCGCAAGCACGCAATGAGACCCAGCTGCATGACGCGCTCGACATCGCGCAGCTGTCGAAGTGCGAAATCATCATCACCTGCCAAGGCGGCGACTACACCAGCGAGGTGTTCCCCAAGCTGCGCGCCGCCGGCTGGAAGGGCCACTGGATCGATGCCGCCTCCACCCTGCGCATGCAGGACGACGCCATCATCGTGCTGGACCCCGTCAACCTGCCGGTCATCCAGAACGCGCTCACAAAGGGCGGCCGCAACTGGATCGGCGGCAACTGCACCGTCAGCTGCATGCTGATGGGCGTGGGTGCCCTGTACAAGGCAGGCTTGGTCGAGTGGATGACCAGCATGACCTACCAGGCCGCATCGGGCGGCGGTGCGCAGCACATGCGCGAACTGCTCACCCAGTACGGCACGCTCAACGCCGAAGTGCGCGACCTGCTGCACGACCCGAAGTCGGCCATCCTGGAAATCGACCGCAAGATCCTCGCGAAGCAGCAGAACCTGTCGGCTGCGGAAACGGCCAACTTCGGCGTGCCGCTGGGCGGCTCGCTCATCCCCTGGATCGACAAGGACCTGGGCGATGGCATGTCCAAGGAAGAGTGGAAGGGCGGCGCCGAAACCAACAAAATCCTGGGCCAGGGCGCCGGCTTCGGCACCGCTGCCACACCGGTTGACGGCTTCTGCGTGCGCATCGGCGCGATGCGCTGCCACAGCCAGGCGCTGACCTTCAAGCTCAAGAAGGACGTGCCGCTGGCGGACATCGAAGCGCTGATTGCCGCGGACAACGAATGGGTCAAGGTGGTTCCCAACACGCGCGAGGCATCCGTGAAAGATCTCACGCCCGTTGCAGTCACCGGCACCATGAATATCCCTGTCGGCCGCTTGCGCAAGCTGGCCATGGGGCCGGAATATCTGGGCGCCTTCACGGTGGGCGACCAACTGCTGTGGGGCGCGGCCGAACCGCTGCGCCGCATGCTGCGCATCCTGTTGGAAGCGTGATGTACTGCACGGGCGTGAGCCATTCGCGCCCGGCGTTGCTTCACAACAACGGCGAAAATGCGACGAAGTTCGTACACACTGGGTTAACAATCCTAGTTGCCTTGTCACTGCCGGGTGATGGTGTTAACGTCCTCTTACACTTTTGGGCCGAGCTGCCCCTATCAGCATGACAAGACTTTCGTTGCCTGCCGCCTCCGTTGTGGCGACCCGTACGAGTTCGAAGATTCCCGGTCGTTGTCAGCTGTCGATATTGAGCGCGGCTGTGGCGCTGACCCTCGGCGCCATGAGCACGCAAGCCAACGCGCTGGCGCTGGGTCGCCTCAATGTTCAGTCGCACCTCGGCGAGCCGCTGCGAGCCGAAATCGAAGTCACTGAAATCACCCCCGCGGAAGCGGACGGGCTGAAGATCAACATCGCGTCCCAAGCGGCCTTCAACGCCGCCGGCGTCGCCTACAACCCCGCCCTGGCCGATGTCCGCGTGGGCTTGCAGCGCCGCGCAGACGGCCGATACATCGTGCGCCTGAACGGCAACCGCTCGATGAACGACCCGTTCATCGACCTGCTGCTGGAAGCCAACTGGAGTTCGGGCCGCGTGGTGCGCGACTACACGGTGCTTCTGGACCCGCCGAGCAGCCCCAAGGCGCAGGCCCAATTGACGGCGCCGATCACCCCGACCGCGCCACAGATCAGCCCGATCGCCCCACAGGTCAGCCCGGCGCCGCGCGTTGCGCGCGCCCCGGCCCCGGTGGAAGCGGCGCCCGAAGCACCCGTCCGCCGCCAGCGCGCGGCGCCGCCCGCCAAGGCGCCTGTGGAAGCGCCCTCCGGCGGCGGTTCGCGCGATGGCGAGCAGGTCACGGTCAGGCCCGGCGACACCGCCAGCAAGATTGCCAGCGCGCACCGCACGGCGGACGTCTCGCTCGACCAGATGCTGGTCGCCATGCTGCGCGCCAACCCCAATGCGTTCATTGGCGGCAACATCAACCGCATGAAGGCCGGCGCCGTGATCGCGGTGCCGCCCGCAGCGCAAGTCGCCGCCATTCCTGCGGACGAAGCACGCCAGACCGTCACGGCGCAGAGTCAGGACTTCGGCGCCTACCGCCGTCGCCTCGCTGAAAACGCGCCCACGTCGCGCGTTGCCGGCGCCGATCGCCAAGCCGGCGGCAAGCTGCAGGCCAACGTGGAAGACCGCAACGCCGCGGTCGCGTCGCCGGACAAGCTGACGGTGACGCAAGGCGGCCCGACCAAGCGCGAAACCGACGAAAAGCTGATGCAGCAGCGTCAGGCGCAGGAGTCCAGTTCGCGTGTCGCGGAGCTGTCGAAGAACCTCAGCGACCTGAACAAGCTGCAGGCCGCAAGCGGTGCTCCCGCTGCGGCTGCGGCACCCGGCGCAGCCGCCCCGGTGACCGCACCATCCGCTGCCGCACCATCCGGGGCCGCAACGACGCCGGCCGCTACGGCACCGGCCGCAACCGCTGCGGCGCCGGCTCCAGCGACGCCAGCCCCGGCCACTGCGCCCGCCGAAGCCAGCACCCCGGCAGCCGCTGCTCCCGCAGCAGCCGTGGCACCCGCAGCCGTGGCACCGGCCGCCGGCGCGCCCGACGCAAGCACTGCAGCGCCCACCACGCCGGCCGCACCCGCCACCCCTGCAGCCACCGCGCCCGCCAAGCCCAAGCCTGCCGTCGCGCCCCCTGCGCCGCCGGTCGAACGCGGCTTCCTGGCTGACCTGCTCGACAACCCGATCATGCTGGGCGCCGCCGGTCTGCTGCTCCTGCTGATCGGCTTCCTGGCCTACCGCGTGCTCGGCCGTCGCCGCACCAACGCGAGCGAAAGCGTGTTCCTGGAAAGTCGGATACCGAAGGATTCCTTCTTCGGCTCCAGCGGCGGCGAATCGGTGGACACCAAGAACCAGGGCAATTCGGCCATTTCCTCGCTGTCGTACTCGCCGAGCCAGCTCGACGCGGGCGACGTCGATCCGGTCGCGGAAGCCGACGTCTACCTCGCCTATGGCCGCGACCTGCAAGCCGAAGAAATCCTGCGCGAAGCGCTGCGCCTGAACCCGGATCGCACCGCGATCCACCTCAAGCTGCTGGAAATTCACGCCAAGCGCCGCGACCTGCGTGCGTACGAAGCCCTCGCCTCGGACGTCCACAAGCTCACTGGTGGCGTCGGCACCGAATGGGCCCGCGTCGTCGAACTGGGTCGCGATCTCGATCCGGGCAACCCGTTGTACCAACCCGGCTCGACGCCCAACGTCACGACCGAGGCGCCCACGGTGCCGATCGTGGCGCCCGTGGCGGCCGCTCCTGCAGTGGTTGTCGCCCCCGCAGTGGCAGTGCCCGTCGCACCGGTGGCGCCCCCGCCGCCGGCCGCCGCTCCGCCCGCCTTCGTGCCGTCGGTCGCTCCGCTGGACTTCGACCTCGAACTCGAAAAGCCCACCTCGCCTGCGCCCCTCACGGCCAGCCTGCCGACCGTTGCCGCCGCGGCAGCCGCCAAGTCCCGCCTGCCGCTCAACGGCACGGGCCACCACCTGGACCTGGAAAACGACTTCGACACGGCACCCGCTGCCCTCGAGCCGATGATCCGCCAGGCACCTCGCCTGGCCGACGACGAAGAGCGCACGCAGCCGGCTACCTTGCGCGCCGGCCTGCCGGGCGATTCGGGCTTTGTCGAATTCGACATGACCACCCGCAACGGCCCGCTCGGCACCGCCACCTCGCCGGCTCGCCTGGAGCCGTCCGACGATTCCGGCGAGAGCCCGCACGCCATCAAGCTGACCCTGGCGCGCGAACTGCACGCCCTCGGCGATGCCGAAGGCGCCCGCTCGCTGGTGGAAGAAGTCGCCGCCGAAACCTCGGGTGACCTGCGCGCACAGGCGCAACAGCTGCTCGGCCAGTTGCGCTGACCGTTCTCCATGGGGGTTCATCCGTGAGGCTGGCCCTCGGCGTCCGCTACAACGGAAAGGCTTACGAGGGCTGGCAAAGCCAGCTCTCGGGCCGAACGGTGCAGGACAAACTCGAAGCGGCCTTGGCCGCTTTTGCCGCTCAACCCATCTCCACCCTCTGCGCCGGACGCACCGACACGGGCGTGCATGGCCTGATGCAGGTGGTTCACTTCGACACCAGCGTCGAACGCACGCCGTTTTCATGGGTGCGCGGCACCAACCGCTACCTGCCGGACGACATCGCCGTGCAGTGGGCGCAGCCGGTGCCCGATGCATTCCATTGCCGCGCCAGCGCCCTGACGCGCCGCTATCTCTACGTGCTGTCGCAGTCGCCGGTGCGGCCCAGCCTCGATGCAGGCCTCGTCGGCTGGACGATGTACCCGCTCGACGGCGACGCCATGCGTGAAGGCGCGCAGGTCCTGGTGGGCGAGCACGACTTCAGCTCCTTTCGTGCCTCGGCCTGCCAAGCGCGCTCGCCCGTCAAGGACTTGCGGCGCATCGAGATCACCCGCATCGGCGAGGGCGAGCGTTGCCGGTGGCACTTCGAATTCGAGGCCGACGCTTTCCTGCACCACATGATCCGCAACATCATGGGTTGCCTGGTACGCATCGGCCAGCGACAGGCCGATCCGACGTGGATGCGCGAAGTGCTGGAGGCGCGCAGCCGCATCGTGGCGGCGCCCACCTTTTCGCCGGCGGGGCTCTACTTCGTGGGGCCGCAATACGCCGCCGAGTGGGGTTTCCCGCCAGAGGCCACCTTCGGCAGCGAGGCGGCTGCGTATCATGGTCCGCCATGAACGCGAATGCCCCATGCACCCGGATCAAGATCTGCGGCCTGACCCGCGAACAGGATGTGGACGCCGCCGTCGAGGCGGGCGCGGACGCGATCGGTTTCGTCTTGTATGCCCCGAGTCCGCGTGCGGTCACAGCGCAGCGCGCGGCGCAACTGGCTTCGCGCTTGCCCCCTTTCATCACGCCGGTGCTGCTTTTCGTCAATGAGGATCCTGCGGTTTCGTCGCGCGCACTCGCAGCCGTGCCCGGTTCCATCGCCCAATTCCACGGGGACGAATCGCCGGAGCAATGCCGGGCCGGCAGTGGCAACGGCGCCCACCGTTTCCTGCGTGCGGCCCGGATTCCGCTGGGCGCGGCCGGAATCGACTTCGACCTCGTAAAATACGCCCAAGATTTCTCAGAAGCCCAAGCCATTCTGCTCGACGCGCACGTCGAAGGGTTTGGCGGGGGCGGCAAGGCATTCGATTGGTCACTCCTTCCACACGTCGCAAACGCTCACCTCGTCTTGTCTGGTGGGTTGACGCCTGCCAACGTCGGCGATGGCATCCGTGTGCTGCGGCCGCGGTGCAAATCGCTGGCCGTTGACGTGAGTTCCGGCGTCGAAGCCTCCAAGGGCATCAAGGACGCCGGCAAGATCCGCGAATTCGTGGCTGCCGTGCGCGCAGCCGACGCCTTCGCCTCCTAGTTCCACGGTCGTCCTGCCCCGGAGTGGTTGGCGAGGCCGACCACCCATCGAGGCTTGTGAAACCATGTTCGACTATCAGCAACCCGACGCCACCGGCCATTTCGGCATCTACGGCGGCACCTTTGCCAGCGAGACGCTGACGCACGCGATCAACGAACTGCGCAACGCGTACGCCAAGTTCAAGGACGACCCGCAGTTCGTCGCAGAATTCCGCTACGAGCTGGCGCACTTCGTCGGCCGCCCTTCGCCGATCTATCACGCGGCGCGCAGCAGCCGTGAAATGGGCGGCGCCCAGATCTACCTCAAGCGCGAAGACCTGAACCACACGGGCGCACACAAGGTCAACAACACCATCGGGCAGGCCATGCTGGCGCGCCGCATGGGCAAGCCGCGCGTCATCGCCGAGACCGGCGCCGGGCAACACGGCGTGGCCACGGCCACCATCTGCGCGCGCTATGGACTGGAGTGCGTGGTCTACATGGGTGCGGAGGACGTCAAGCGCCAGAGCCCGAACGTCTATCGCATGAACCTGCTCGGGGCCAGAGTCGTGCCGGTAGAATCCGGCAGCCGCACGCTGAAAGACGCGCTGAATGAAGCCATGCGCGACTGGGTCACCAATGTGGAAGACACCTTCTACATCATCGGCACCGTGGCCGGGCCGCATCCCTATCCGACGATGGTGCGCGACTTCCAGCGCGTCATTGGCGATGAGTGCATCGACCAGATGCCGGCCATGCTGGCGGCGCAAGGGATCACCGGCGAAGCGCAGGGCAAGCAACCCGACGTGGTCGTCGCCTGCGTGGGCGGGGGCAGCAATGCGATGGGCATCTTCTACCCGTACATCCCTTTTGAACAAACGCGCCTTGTCGGCGTTGAAGCAGCCGGCGAAGGCCTGGACAGCGGCAAGCACTCGGCCTCAATCCTGCGCGGCAGCCCGGGCGTGTTGCACGGCAACCGCACCTACCTGCTGCAGGACGACAACGGCCAGATCACCGAGACGCACAGCATCAGCGCCGGACTGGACTACCCCGGCGTCGGACCGGAGCACGCCTACCTGGCCGACATCGGCCGCGCAGAATACGTCGGCGTCACGGACAAGGAAGCGCTCGACGCCTTCCACTACCTGTGCCGAACCGAAGGCATCATTCCTGCCCTCGAATCCAGCCACGCGGTGGCCTACGCCCTCAAGCTCGCCAAGACCATGCGCCCTGACCAGTCCATCCTCGTGAACCTCTCCGGCCGCGGGGACAAGGACATTGGTACCGTCGCCGACCTGTCGGGTGTCGATTTCTATGACCGCCCCTCGATGCGCGGCCTCAAGGTGAAGGGAGGCAACGCATGAGCCGCATTGCTGCCACCTTCGCGAAGCTGAAGACAGAGGGCCGCAAGGCGCTGATTCCTTACGTCACGGCCGGCTTTCCCTTTGCCGATATCACACCCGAACTGATGCACGGCATGGTCGCCGCGGGTTCGGACGTGATCGAACTCGGCGTTCCTTTCTCCGACCCGATGGCCGATGGCCCCGTCATCCAGAAGGCGGGCGAAGCGGCTCTGGCGCTCGGCGTCGGCATGACGCAGGTGCTGGCAATGGTTCGCGAGTTCCGCCAGAAGGACGACACCACGCCGGTCGTGCTGATGGGCTATGCGAACCCGGTCGAGCGCTACGACCTCATCCACGGCAAGCGCGCCTTCATCCGCGATGCGGCTGCGGCGGGCGTCGATGGCCTGCTGGTCGTGGACTATCCGCCGGAAGAGTGCGAGGACTTCGCCGCCGACCTGCGCGCGAGCGGCATCGACCTCATCTTCCTGCTGGCGCCCACCAGCACGCCGGAACGCATGGCACAGGTCGCGCGAATCGCGTCGGGCTACGTCTACTACGTCTCGCTCAAGGGCGTGACGGGCGCCGGGCACCTGGACACCGAGGCCGTCGGCCGCATGCTTCCGCGCATCCGCGAGCATGTGACGATCCCCGTCGGCGTGGGTTTCGGCATCCGCGATGCGGCCACGGCGCAGGCCGTGGGCAGCGCGGCCGATGCGGTCGTCATCGGCACGAAGATCATCCAGTTGATCGAAAACCAGGCGCGCGATCAGGTCGTGCCGACCGTCGGCGAATTCCTTGCCGGCATCCGCACGGCACTGGATGCACTGCCGGCGGCTACTCCGAAGAACGCGGCTGGTCGATAATCAGCGCTTCGCCCTCACCCCCAGCCCCTTTCCCGCTCGCGGGCGAGGGGAGCTAATCAGGATTTCCGAATGAGCTGGCTAGAAAAACTGCTTCCCCCCAAGATCGCCCAGACCGACCCGAGCGAACGCCGCCAGATGCCCGAAGGCCTCTGGATCAAGTGCCCAAGCTGCGAAACGGTGCTCTACAAGACGGATCTGGAGCACAACCAGAACGTGTGCCCGAGCTGCGCGCATCACCACCGCATCAGCGCACGTGCACGCCTGGACGCCTTCCTGGACGCCGAAGGCCGCTACGAAATCGGCCAGGAAGTGTTGCCGGTCGACGCACTCAAGTTCCGCGACAGCCGCAAATACCCCGAGCGCCTGAAAGAAGCGCTGGAAAACACCGGCGAAACCGACGCGCTGGTCGTCATCGGCGGCTCGATCCACAGCATCAACGTCGTGGTGGCCTGCTTCGAATTCGAGTTCATGGGCGGCAGCATGGGCAGCGTGGTCGGCGAGCGTTTCGTGCGCGGCGTCGAAACCGCCATCGAGCAGAAGGTGCCCTTCATCTGCTTCACCGCCACGGGCGGCGCGCGAATGCAGGAAGGCCTCTTGTCCCTCATGCAGATGGCCAAGACCAACGCCGCATTGACCCGCCTCGCCAAGAAGGGCCTGCCCTACATCAGCGTGCTAACCGACCCCACCATGGGCGGCGTGTCCGCAGGCTTCGCCTTCGTAGGCGACGTCGTCATTGCCGAGCCCAAGGCCCTGATCGGCTTCGCCGGCCCCCGCGTCATCGAATCCACCGTCCGCGTCACGCTACCCGAAGGCTTCCAGCGCGCCGAGTTCCTGCAAACCAAGGGCGCCATCGACTTCATCAGCGACCGCCGCGAACTCCGCAAGACCATCGCCAACACCTTGGCCATGCTGCTACGCCAGCCCGCTGACGCAGTAGTCTGACAAGCGCCCCCGGCGACCGATCCCCTTCAAGCCACGCACCGCGGAACCGGCTTCGCCGGGCCGCCGGTGGGGTCCCCTCCTCGGGAGGTGGCGAATTACACGCAGCGAAGCGGAGTGAAAAGCCGGGAGGCTCTACCTCCCCATCGCGTACGCCCAACCCAGCGCGTCGCCCAGCACGATCGCCACGATCTGCAGCACCACGATCGCAACCAGCGGCGACAGGTCGACGCCCCCAATCAGCGGAATGAAGCGCCGAAACGGCCGAACCAGCGGCTCGGCCAGCCGCTGAACAAGGTCATGCAGCATCGATGACGCACTGGGCACCCACGACAAAATCGCATAGACGATCAACAACGCAGTCAGCCCCGACACCGCCAGTTGCAGCAACCCAAAGACCGACAACAACGGCAACACGCTGAACTTGCCCCCCGCGCCAATCAGCAAGAACAGCAGCAGGAACTTCAACATGACCAGCAGCCACGCCGCAATGCCGCTGGCCAGGTCCCACCTGCGAAACGCAGGCACGATGCGACGCAGCGGCAACACGATCCAGTCAGTGATGGCAAAGATAAAGCGCCCCAGCGGATTGCCGAACGGCACGCGGTGGTACTGCATGTAGAGCCGCAGAAGGCATGCGCCCCCGAACAAGCCAGTGATCACATCGAGAAGAAACGAGGGAATCTGGTAGAGCATGACGCGCCATATGGGGTGGGAGTGCGATGATATCCACGCCAAAGGCTGCCGATGACGCCACCCCTCCTTTCCACCATCCCATTGTTTCCGTTGGGAAGCGTGCTCTTCCCGGGCGGCCTGCTGCCGCTTCGCATCTTTGAAGTGCGCTACCTGGACATGATCGGCAAGGCGCACAAGGCGGGAACGCCATTCGGCGTGGTCGGGCTCACGCAGGGATCAGAAGTGCGCGTGGCAGGCGCCGAAGCAGAGCGCTTTGCACCCATCGGAACGCTGGCCGAGATCCGGTTTTTCGACGCCCCGCAAGCAGGCCTGCTGCAAATTGAATGCATCGGCACGCAGCGGTTCCGCGCACATGTCAGCACGCAACAGAAAAACGGCCTGTGGATGGCAGAGGTGGAGATGCTGCCCGACGATGTGCCCTTGAGCGTCCCCGACGATCTCGCGAACGCCGCGACAGCCTTGCGCCGCGTCGTCGACACCCTGGAAGCGCGTCGCCAGGCCGAGGGCAAGCTGGACATGCGCTTGCCGCTGGAACCACCCTGGCATTTCGACGACTGCGGCTGGGTCGCCAATCGATGGTGCGAGTTGTTGCCGATGCCCACGGAATTCAAACAACGCCTGATGGAACTCGACAGCCCCCTCTTGCGCCTCGAACTCGTGAGCGACCTGCTGGTGCGCAATGGCATCGTTTCCTGACGCGCCATTGAATCGATAGCGCCACACCGCGGCATCGCTGGCGCTGGAAGGCAGCGCCCCGCAGGGCATCGCCAGTTAAAATAGCGGGTTCCGCGCACGGCCCGACGGGCCCCGTTCCCTCCATCTTCCACGCGCGAACCAATTCGTTCTTTTTCCCCTCATGACCGACCAAACGCCCTCCTCCGCACCTGCGATCGACGACAACCAGCTGATTGCCGAGCGCCGCGAAAAACTCAAGGCATTGCGCGCGGCACAAGTCGAAGGCAAGGGCGTCGCGTTTCCCAATGATTTCAAGCCGGGCCATCGCGCGGCCGCATTGGCCACGGCGCACGGCGCGGCCGAGGCGGAAGCACTGGAAGCACAGAACGTCAGCGTGAGCGTGGCCGGCCGCATGATGCTCAAGCGCGTCATGGGCAAGGCCAGCTTTGCGACCGTGCAGGACGCCACCGGCCGCATCCAGCTCTACGTGCAGCGCGATGCCATCGGCGATGAGGCCTATGCCGAGTTCAAGCGTTGGGACTT
Source organism: Variovorax brevis (assembly GCF_030317105.1). Taxonomy (GTDB): domain Bacteria; phylum Pseudomonadota; class Gammaproteobacteria; order Burkholderiales; family Burkholderiaceae_C; genus Variovorax; species Variovorax brevis. The sequence continues at coordinate 651,388 of NZ_JASZYG010000005.1, read as the reverse complement.
GGGCGACATCGTGGGCGCCCAAGGCGTGCTGATGAAGACCAAGACCGGCGAGCTGTCCGTCAAGGTGACGCAACTGCGCCTGCTCACCAAGAGCCTGCGCCCCCTGCCCGACAAGTTCCACGGCATGGCCGACCAGGAACAGAAGTATCGCCAGCGTTATGTCGACCTCATCACCGACGAGGCCGCACGTGTGCGCTTCACGGCCCGCAGCCGCGCGGTGAGTGCACTGCGCGAGTTCATGGTGTCGAACGACTTCCTCGAAGTCGAGACGCCCATGCTGCACCCCATTCCCGGTGGCGCCAATGCCAAGCCCTTCAAGACGCACCACAACGCGCTCGACCAGGAAATGTTCCTGCGCATCGCGCCCGAGCTGTACTTGAAGCGCCTGATCGTCGGCGGCTTCGAGCGCGTGTTCGAGATCAACCGGAGCTACCGCAACGAAGGCATCTCGGTACGGCACAACCCCGAGTTCACGATGATGGAGTTCTACGCGGCCTACTGGAACTACCGCGACCTGATGGACTTCACCGAAACACTGATCCGCACCATCGCGGAAAAAGCCGTCGGCACGCAGCAACTCACCTACCAGGGCAAGCCGGTCGACCTGAGCCAGCCCTTCGCGCGCCTCACCATCCGCGAGGCCATCCTGAAGCACACCGAGGCCGGCGACAAGGTCGATGATGCGGCGTGGCTCACCAACGCCTTGCGCAAGCTCGGCCTCACCGAGGAAAAGCATCGTCTTTCTGGCCGAAGCCTCGCCAGCCTGCAGGTGCTCTACTTCGAGGAAACCGTGGAAGAAAAGCTCTGGCAGCCGACCTTCATCATGGAGCACCCCACGGAAATCTCGCCGCTCGCGCGTGCCAACGACGACCGCCCCGAGGTCACGGAACGCTTCGAGCTCTACATCACCGGCCGCGAGTTCGGCAACGGCTTCAGCGAGTTGAATGACGCCGAAGACCAGGCCGCGCGCTTCAACGCGCAGGTCGAAGCCAAGGACAGCGGCGACGACGAAGCCATGTTCTACGACCACGACTTCGTGCGCGCCCTCGAATACGGCATGCCACCCACGGGTGGCTGCGGCATCGGCATCGACCGCCTGATGATGCTGCTGACCGATTCGCCGAGCATCCGCGACGTGATCCTCTTTCCCGCCCTTCGCAGGGAATCTTGAAAACGCCCGCGACGCTCGCGATCGGCATCGACTTCGGCACGTCGAACTCCGCGGTGGCGTGCGCGCTCGAGGGCGGCGCTGCGCGCCTGTTGCCCATCGAGGGCGATGCGACGACCCTGCCGACCGCCGTCTTCTTCAACTCGGAAGACCGAAGCACGCATTTCGGCCGCGACGCCATCGCGCACTATCTGGCAGGCACCGAAGGCCGCTTGATGCGTTCGCTCAAGAGCTTGCTCGGCAGCCCGCTGATGCAGGAGTCGACAGCCGTGTACGACGGGCTCATCAGCTTCCAGGACATCGTCGCGCGCTTCCTGCACGAGCTGGGCACGCGCGCCGAGGTCGAACTGGGGCAGCGGCCGCAGCAGGTCGTCATCGGGCGGCCGGTTCACTTCGTCGATGACGACGAAAAGCGCGACCACAAGGCCGAAGAAAGCCTGCGCACCGCCGCACGTGCTGCCGGCTATCGCGACATCTCCTTCCAGCTCGAGCCCATTGCCGCGGCCTTCGACTACGAGCAGCGCGTGACGCGCGAGTCGCTGGTGCTCATCGTCGACATCGGCGGCGGCACCTCCGACTTCACCGTGGTGCGCGTCGGGCCGGACCGCATGTCGCACGCGGACCGTGCCGACGACATCCTCGCCACCACCGGCGTGCACATCGGCGGCACCGATTTCGACCAACGCCTGAATCTCGAACGCGTGATGCCCACGCTGGGATTCCGGCATCTGGGCCCCGATGGACGCGAGGTGCCGAGCAGCGTGTTCTTCGACCTGTCGACCTGGCACCTGATCCACTGGGTTCAAACGCCGCAGGCCATCACCCAGGCGCAGACGCTGCGCACCAACTACAGCGACCGCCGGCTGCACGAGCGGCTGATGGAGGTGCTCAAGGAAGGCTATGGGCATCGCATTGCCAGCGAAGTGGAAGACGCCAAGATCCGCGCATCGGTCAGCGGCGAGGCGGTGGACATCGACCTGTCTTTTGTCGAACGCGCGCTGCATGCGTCGCTCACGCCCGAGGACATGCAGGCCCAGTTGGCCGATTCACTCGCCGCCGTCGTCGCCTGTGCGCACGCCTGCGTCAAGCGCGCCGGGTTGCGCAGCAATGACCTCGATGCAATTTATCTGACGGGCGGCTCCTCCGCCTTGCGTCCGTTCCAGCAGGCGCTGCATCGCAGCTTCGTCGGCGTTCCGCTCATTGAAGGGGATCTGTTCGGTGGCGTGGCGGCGGGCCTGGCTTACTCGGCCCGGGCGTCGCGCGGCTTGCGGCAGCCTGCATGAGGTATCTGACGGGCTACGCGCCCTCGTTGCTGGCGCAAGTGCAGCAGCGCATCGCCGAAGGAAGTTTGGGCAAGGCACTGCTCTCGCGCTACCCGGCCGCGCATGAGGTGCGCACCGATCGGGCGCTGTATGACTACGTCAACGGCCTCAAGTCCGAATTCATGCGCAAGTCAGAGCCGCTCGCCAAGGTGGCGTATGACAGCAAGTTGCACGTGATACGCAATGCGCTCGGCACGCACACCGCCATCTCGCGCGTGCAAGGCGGCAAGCTCAAGGCCAAGCGCGAAATCCGCGTGGCGAGCCTTTTTCGCGAAGTGCCACAGGAGTGGCTGCGGATGATCGTGGTGCACGAACTCGCCCACATGAAAGAACGCGACCATGACAAGGCCTTCTACGCCCTGTGCACGCACATGGAGCCGGCGTACCATCAACTCGAGTTCGACCTTCGGCTGTACCTGACGCATCTGGACCAGGGCGGCGAGCGCTTGTGGGCGCCCTCGCAGGACACGGCTGCGCAGCCGCCGCCGCAGACATAGCGCTTCACGCCCCTTTGGGGTATCTTCTGCCGCCTCTGGCTCGACGCGCAGGCACATGTCTTCCCCACCGACCGAAGCCGTTTTCTCGAACATCTTCACCGCCAACACGTGGGGATCGAGCGAGAGCGTGTCGGGGGCAGGCTCGGAACTGCAGAACACCGCGCAGATCATTCGCGAACTGCCGCACCTGCTGCGCGAATTGCGCGTGCAGTCCATGCTGGACGCGCCTTGCGGCGACTTCAACTGGATGCAGCACGTCGACCTGGCCGGCATCGACTACCACGGCGCCGACATCGTCGAGGTCCTGGTGGAGCGCAACGCGCAACGCTTTGCCACCCCGGGACGGCACTTCAGCAAGCTCGACATCCTGTCGGACGCATTGCCCAAGGTGGACCTCATCCTGTGCCGCGATTGCCTTTTTCATTTTTCGCACGCCGACGTGTTCCGCGCGCTGCGCAACTTCATCGCCAGCCGATCGACCTGGCTGCTGACGACGACCTTCACCTATCGGGCACTCCCGCGCAACGGCGACATTGCGACGGGCGGCTGGACGGCCATCAACCTTGAACTGCCGCCCTTCAACTTCCCGACGCCGCGGCGCTTCATCATCGAGGGCAACGTGACGGAGGCGATCGTCTACACCACGCCCAATGGAAGCCTGCAGTTTCCGCAGAACGACCGATGCCTGGGGCTGTGGCTGCTGGAGGACATCCACGACGCGCTGTCGCGCATGGGGCGCTGACGCCACCCCCCGCATGGAGGACGTCAACTCCGCAAGAGTCGATTAAATTCAACCCGTTCCTGCATCGAACCTGCTATCGCTCGCCCAGCGTTTTTCCGCCCGCCAGGAGACCGCCATGTGGAAAGCCACCTTGCTTTGCTTGCTGCTCTGGACCGCCTTGTCCGCGCAGTCCGAAATCGTCTTCGTGAAGAAATCGGAACTGTGGGCCTTCGAGCTCAACCAGCAGCTCAGCAAGAACATCGATGACATCAACAGGCACGCCGAGGACCATGTGCGGTACATGCGCTGGCGCGAGGAACAAGGCCGTTCACTCAGGCAGCAGATCCAGGCGTGCGGAAACTGTGCCGACCGCGACCGTCTGGTCGCTGCGTTGAACGACCTCGAAGCCAGCAACCGCAGACATGACCAACTCCTGTGCGGCACGATCGAAGCCCAGAAAAGCTTCAGCCCGGCCATGGCTCCCATCGAGAAGCTGATGGGCCTCGAATCGTTCTGCGCCAAGGTGATCGCCGACCGCGACGCAGCACAGGAACGCCAGGAAGCCGAGCAGATCATTGCGCGCATGAAAGCGGGTGACGCAAACGCCTACGGCGAATGGGGCATGAAGCTGATGTACGGCAAGACGGGCCTGCCCACCGAAGTGGGGCGCAACGACGCCTGCCCATTGTTCTACCAGGGCGCCAGGCAAGGCGATGTCGTGTCGACGCGGGAATTGGCGCGCCATTGTCTCGGCAGCTCGACCAGCGCCATGGATCGGCGCATGGGTCTGGAACTGCTGCAGGCCTGCGCCGCGCGAGGGGAGCCGGAGTGCCTCTACCAGCTTGGCGCGCTCTATTCTCCGTCGTACGACGCGCAGTCCCGTCCGCCACCGCTCGTGGCCAATCCGGACGAAGCATTGCGCCTGCTCGATCAGGCGGCCTCGAAGGGCCATGCCGACAGCGCCAAGTACGCGGCAAGGCTGCGCAGCCAGATGGAGCGCGCCGCGGCCGGCCTGCCCCCGTTGCCAGATACCAGCGGCAAGAGCAAGCCCTTCGTGGTCACCGAAGGCGTCTACACGGTCAAGGCGCCCAACGGAGCTCACCGCGGCACCTGCACGGTTCGCGCGCTGGGCAACGATCGCTATGAACTGGCCTGGAACTCCGGCCGCCTGGCGACAGGCACGGTGCGCGGAAGCGGCCTGTACCTGGACAACGCGCCGGGCGGAGCCCCCTACACAATCCTCAATTCGAGCCGCGTGTCGCTGCTCAGCTCGCCGCAGGAATCGCTGACGCTGACGCGATAGGCCTTTTGCGCTTTACCGCAACTGACGGTTTTCAGCCGGCGCGCAGCGACGCCAAGTCCTGGTCGGCCATGTAGACCGACCGATACGGCTCACCCAGCCCGAGGAAGTGCATGAGCAGCGTGCCGGGCGTGCGCAGGTAGTGCGGCGTGTTGACGGAGACGAAATCCAGCACGTTGTCCACGCCATCGAGCCCTTGCTCGCGCAGCAGCGCATTGACGAAATACTGGTCGCCCATGCTGGCGTACACGCTGGACTTGTCGGGCACCTCGTGGATGCGCCGGTTCAACTCTTCGAGCAAGGCCGCATTAGAAGGCGTGTTGCGAAACGCCATGAGCCCGGAGTTGACCGGCCAGTTGCCGATGTCCTTGGCAAACAGAAGGTCGCGGCCGGACAGCAGTTCGTCGAAGCGTTGCGCGGGGTTGACGAAAAGCATGTCGGCGTCGATCCAGATCACCCAATCGTGCTGCGCCAGGTGCTGCTGGAGAACCCAGGCCTTGGCCCAGTTGCCCTTGACCTGCGGGCCGAGCGCTTCCGGCACGGACCGGTAGACGTGGAATGCGTACCCGTGACGGTCGCAGTAGCGCTTGACGTTGTGCTCCGCCACGCGCGCATAGGTGGCGACGTGCCCGGTGTAGAGTGTGACGAAGGCAATCCGCGATGCCGCGTTGTAGCTGGACAGCGCATCGCCGGAAAGCGGCGGATAGGCGGGCGGCTGCAGGATACGCTCGCCATGCATCAGTCCCCGATTGACCTGCCGGACCAGCAGGTTCTTGAGCGTGAGGTCATGCAGGATGTCGACCGCTTCCACGCCGCCCCGCCCCACCACCGGCAAGGGCGCGAGGTTGACGACGAAGATGCGCGCGTCTTGCCAGTTCGTGGTGCGCCAGCTGATGTGCACATAGGTGTCGGCCACCATTGCGTTGCAGGGCAGCGCGCCGGCTTCGCGCAGGCGCGACGACGCGTCCAGTTCGTCGGCCTCCAGCGCAATCACGCGACTGGCATCGGCCACGAGGTCATGCAGCATGCGCCGGTTGGCATCCGTGTTGCGAAGAACGAGCATGCCGGTCATGACGCGCTGGGCAAAGTTGCCCACCACGGGCCCTTCGACCGCCAGCACTTCGCCGGCCTGCAGCATGGCATCGACCGGCACGGGCCAGAACACCACGCAGTCGGCATCGAGGCACAGCAGCCAGTCGCCTTCCGGCAAGGCGCGCAGGTGGCGAAGCATCCGGCTGTATTTCCACGCGTCGCGCAGTGCTGGATGAAAGATGCCGTCGCTCTCCACGCTTTGATGCGGATAGCCGTGGACACGACAGTAGTGCGCGTGGTTGCGCAGCACGTCTTCGTCCATGCGATGGAAAACACTCAGGCACAACGGCATGGCTTCCCTTCAGCAGTTCGATGCGCGCGCCTTTTGCGTCAAAGGCGCGCGGTGCGCACTCAGGATGCGGTCAGCGTTCGCACCGCGTCATGGTAGCGGCGAGAGTCGATCAATGCGTCCCACGACGGCGCGGGCGTGTCGGGCATCAGGGCGCGGCGGCGGCGCTCGCTGGCGGGGTCTGGCGTCCACCGCCCATCGCGGGCAGCGGCGCCGAAACCTTCGAGCAGTTCGTCGAGCGGGCGGCCTTCGCCGATGCTCTGGTTGCACAGCATGGGCAGGTCGCATCCGGCCTTCAGGGCCGCCAGTGCGGCATCGGCGTAGCTGAGCAACTGCCCGTCGATGTAGCGACCGGCCTCCATGCTCAGGTCGTCGCTGAATATGGCCCCGTCAAAGCCCAGCCGTGTACGCAGGATCTCACGCAGCCACCGGTCGGAAAAGCCGGCCGGCCGCGCATCGACTTTGGAATAGATCACATGGGCCGGCATGACGGCCGCGAGCGTTCCGGTCAGCCATTCGAAAGGCCGCGCATCGTCGGCGAGGATGGCGTTCAGGCTGCGCTTGTCGATAGGAATGGTCACGTGCGAGTCGGCCTTGACGAAGCCGTGGCCGGGAAAGTGCTTGCCGCAATTGGCCATGCCGCCCTGCAGCATGCCGTGCATCACGCTCTTGGCCAGCAATGCGACCACGCGCGGATCGCGATGAAAACTCCGGTCGCCGATCACGCTGCTTCCGCCATGGTCGAGGTCCAGCACCGGCGCGAAACTGAAGTCCACGCCGCAGGCGCGCAACTCGCTGGCCAGCACGAAGCCGGCATTCGTCGCCACTTGCGTGGCGCGCATCGGATCACGCATCCAGAGTTGGCCGAGCGATCCCATCGAGGGCAAGCGGGTGATGCCGTCAGTGCGAAAGCGTTGCACCCGGCCGCCCTCGTGGTCCACACAGATCAGCAGGTCCGGACGCAGCGACTTGATCTCGCGGTTGAGCGCCGTCATCTGCGCGCGGTCTTGCCAATTGCGCGCAAAGTGAATGACGCCGCCGACGTGCGGGTCGGCCAGGCGCCGGCGGTCCGCCGGGGTGAGTTCGGTGCCCGCAACGTCGATGACGAGCGGGGCGTGCACGATGTCTTGCTTCATTCTTTTCGTTCGACCACGACGAAGCTCGCGGCGTAGTCGCTTTCGTCGGTCACGGTGACATGGGCGCTGAGGCCCTCGGCCTCGAACCAGTCCTTCAGGCGGCCATGCAGCACGATCACCGGCTTTCCGCTTTTCTCATTGGCAATCTCGCACAGGCGCCAGCTCATCGGCGTGATCATGCCCGTGCCGATCGCCTTGCTGAAGGCTTCCTTGGCGGAAAAGCGGGTGGCGAGGTAGCGGGTGCCGCGCTTGGGCCAACGCGCGCTGCGCGCCTTCCACACGGCGAACTCGGCATCGCTCAACACCTTGCTCGCGAAGCGCTCGCCCTGCCGCTCCAGCGTGGCCGCAATGCGGCGGATGTCGCAGATGTCGGTGCCGATGCCGTAGATCACTGCGCCTCGCTGATGCAGCGCAGGTAGTCGCGCGTCGTGGCGGCGTAGCCCAGCTCCAGCGCGTCGGCAACGAAGGCGTGGCCGATGGACACCTCGCGCACGATGCGCGTGGCCCGCAGGAATTCGGTGAGGTTGTCGCGGTTGAGGTCGTGGCCGGCGTTGACCTCCAGCCCGGCGGCCTGTGCGGCCAAAGCGGACTCGACATAGAGCTGCAGCACGGCGTCCGCCTTCGAGGTGCCGCGAGACGCTGCGTAGCCCTCGGTGTAGAGCTCCACGCGGTTGGCGCCCACGGCCTTGGCAGCGGCCATCATGCTGGGGTCCGGGTCCATGAACAGGCTCACGCGGACGCCGAGCGACTTGGCTTCGGCGATGACCGGGCGCAGCCGCTCGGCGTCTTCAGGAAAGGTCCAGCCGTGGTCGCTGGTGAACTGGCCCTCGGAATCGGGCACGAAGGTCGCTTGGTGCGGACGCAACTCGCGCAGGAAATCCATGAGGTTGTGGAACGGGTTGCCTTCGATGTTGAATTCGGCCCGCGGCCAGTCCTTGGCCAGGAGCGCCGACAGGTCGTGCACGTCCTGCCCGCGGATGTGGCGCTCATCAGGCCGTGGATGCACGGTGATGCCGCGGGCGCCCGCGTCCAGGCACACGGCCGCCGCGAACAGCACGCTGGGTATGCCCAGATGACGCGTGTTGCGCACCAGCGCCACTTTGTTGAGGTTGACGGACAGGGCGGTGCCGTGGCCCGCTGGCGATCCGGAGGAAGGGGTGGTCGAGGGTGACGTGCTCATAGGGCTTGCAGATCTCGCATCATCTGCCGCGTGCGCAGGGTGGATACGCCGCAATGGTAGTTGAGCAGAACCCGCAGTTGGTTGCGCAAGGCGCTGTTTCCGCCGGGATTCATGGTGGCGATGCTGCGCAGCGTGGTTGTGAACGGCGCCCGGTCGTCCAGCGCCGCTTGCAGCGCCAGCCACTCGTGGCCCGCCAGTGAAGTCTCGTCGTCGGCCGCCTCGCGCAGTCCCGCCTCCGGCACCAGCGCGTAGGCGGCGTCAGGCTGCAGCGGCGCCAGTGTCGACGTCTGGGCGTCGAGGCTGGGCAGCAGGCCGATCTCGCGCAGCAGGATCAGCTCGAAAGCCCGCAGCGCACCGGTCTGGGCGGCGCTCTGCGCGCTGGCGTGGTCGGTGGCCAGCACCTCCACGGCGCCGGCGTAGGCGTCGAACAGCGCCTGATGCGGGTCGTCGCGCGCCAGCAGGCGCATGAGCAGTTCGTTGAGGTAGTAGCCCGAAAGCAGCGCGTCACCCGTGGGCATCACGTGGCCGCCCATCCATTCGGCGCCCTTCAGCGTTCGGATCTCGGCGTCGCCGCCGTAGTTGAGCTGCAAGGGCTGCAGCGGCAGCAGCACGGGCCTGAAGTTGGAACTGGGCCGCTTGGCGCCCTTGGCGACCAGCGCAATGCGCCCGTGGTGCCGCGTGAAGGTCTCCAGGATCAGGCTGGATTCGCTCCAGTCGTAGCGATGCAATACGTAGGCTGGCTCGTGGGAAACGCGATGAGTGGCCACATCAAAGCCCGCTGGGGCCGCATCCTTACTCGTATCCGAAAGACTTGACGCGTGCCTCGTCGTCCGCCCAGCCCGAGCGGACCTTGACCCACAGCTCGATGAACACCTTGGCGTCCATGAGCTTTTCGAGTTCGACGCGGGTTTCCATGCCGATGCGCTTGATGCGCTCGCCCTTGTCGCCGATGACCATGGCCTTGTGGCCGTCGCGCTCGACCACGATGGTGGCGGCGATTTTCACCAGGCGCTTGTGGCCCTTCTTCTTCGGCGCTTCTTCCTCGAACCTGTCGATGATGACGGTCGAGGTGTAGGGCAGTTCGTCGCCGGTCAGGCGAAAGAGTTTTTCGCGCACTGTTTCGCTGGCGAGGAACTTCTCGCTGCGGTCGGTGAGTTCGTCTTCGGCGTACCACCAGTCCTGCTCGGGCAGGTACTTCTCGCAGATGCCGAGCAGGCGCTCGATGTCCTTGGCGTTCTTGGCCGACATGGGCACGAACTCGGTGAACGCGTGCTCCTTGTTCATGGTCGCCAGCCAGGGTGCGATGTCGCCGCGGCGATGCACGTTGTCCAGCTTGTTGGCGATGAGCAGCGTCGGAATGTCCTTGCCCAGCAGGCCCAGCACCTTGGCATCGGCCGGCGTGAAGCTGCCCGCCTCCACCACGAACAGGATCAGGTCGACGTCGGCCACCGCGCCGAGCACGGTCTTGTTCAGCGAACGATTGAGCGCATTGGCATGGCGTGTCTGGAAACCGGGCGTGTCGACGAAGACGAACTGCGTTCCGGTGCCATCCGGCTGCGCGACGGTGCGCATGCCGGTGATGCGGTGGCGCGTGGTCTGCGCCTTGCGCGAGGTGATGCTGATCTTCTGGCCGACCAGTGCGTTGAGCAGTGTCGACTTGCCGACGTTGGGCTTGCCGACGATCGCGACGAGGCCGCAGCGGCGGCCGGGCACGGGTTCTCCGGACGCGGAAGCCCCGGGGCGCGCGCCGGGCATGGGGGGCATCTCCGGAATGGGATGCGTGGTGTCGGCGTCGTTGTTCATTTCTTTCCCTGATTTCGCGCTTTGAGCCGGATCAGCATGGCTGCGGCCGCAGCCTGCTCACCAGCCCGTCGCGATCCCCCAATGCCGCGCTCGCTCAGCCCGAATTCGGCCACTTCGCATTCGACATTGAAAGTCTGTTTGTGCGCGGCGCCGAGGGTGGCCGCCACGCGGTAGATCGGCAGCTTCATTTTGTGACCCTGAAGCCATTCCTGCAATTCGGTCTTCGGGTCTTTTGCGACCGCTTCCATGCGCGGATTGATCTCGACCGACTCGAAAAGTCGGTGCACCAAAGCCTCGGCGGCCGCATAACCGGCGTCCAGATACACGGCGCCGATGACGGCCTCCAGCGCATCCGCCAGGATCGACGGGCGGTTGGGGCCACCCGAACGGGCCTCCCCTTCACCCAGGCGCAACAGCGGCGACAGTTGCAGCTTCAGCGCCAGCTGATGCAAGGTGTCCTGCTTGACCAGGTTGGCCCGCACGCGCGACAGGTCGCCTTCGGGCATTTCCGAGAGACGCCGGTACAACAGATGCGACACGGCCAAGTTCAGCACCGAGTCGCCCAGGAATTCCAGGCGCTCGTTGTGGTCGGCCGCGAAGCTGCGGTGCGTCAGCGCGCGCTGTAGAAGGTGCGCATCCGCGAAGCTGTGTTGAAGACGCGCTTGCAGCGCAGCAGTTCCGCTTTCAGACACAGCCCGATTCCCACGCTGATCGCTCAGCGCGACTGACCCTGGTATTTCAGCAGCAGGTAGGCCGGGCCAAAGAGGTGGATCTGGCGTTCGTACGCGTACGAGACGACAACCTTGTCGCCGACCTTCTGCACGTCGAGGTCCTTGCCGCTTACCGAATGGAAATCGTCGATGGCCTGTGCCCGATCGAAGATGGCTCGCACTTCAGGCACCGTGCTGCCCTCCTTGGCCTTGTTGGCGGCCTTGTCGATCGCCTGGTATTCGATCAGCGTCGGAATGACCTGCGCGACGACAACGCCGACGCAAGCCAGAACCACCGCCACGAACAACAAACCGATGAACGAAATGCCACGCTGCCTCGATGCAAAAGTCGACCGATTTACCCTCATGTGCCTGCTGCCCCTCGTCTTTTGATAACGCTTATTGGAACGGACCGATCCGTTTGAAATTGCCGAAGTTCATCCAGATGAAAAACGCCTTGCCGACGATGTTCTGATCTGGAACGAACCCCCAATAGCGTGAGTCCAGCGAGTTGTCGCGGTTGTCACCCATCATGAAGTAGTGACCCGCGGGCACCTTGCAGACCACGCCTTCAACACTGTAACGGCAATTGTCACGATTTGGGAACGACATGATCTCGACCTCGGACAAACCAGCACGGCGCGTGTCGTCATTAAGAAGTTTGTGTTCCTTGGTGCCCAGGGTTTCGTCGTACTGCTTGAGGTAGCGCATCGTCTCCTCGTCGAAGTAGTCGGGCACGGCCGTCTTGTTGACGGGCTTGCCGTTGACGGTGAGCTTCTTGTTGAGGTACGCCACCTCGTCGCCCGGCACGCCGACCACACGCTTGATGTAGTCCATGCTGGGCTTGGGCGGATAGCGGAACACCATCACGTCACCGGCCGCAGGCGGCGTGCCGTCCGTGAGCTTGGTGTTGATGACCGGCAGGCGCAGGCCGTAGGTGAACTTGTTGACCAGGATCAGGTCGCCCGTGAGCAGCGTCGGCATCATCGAGCCCGAGGGAATCTTGAAGGGCTCGAAGAGGAAGGAGCGCAACAGGAACACGGCCAGGATCACGGGGAAAAGGCCTGCGGTCCAGTCGAGCCACCACGGCTGCATGAGCAGGCGCTCGCGCGCTTTGGTGTCCACGCGGTCCACTTGCGTGATGCCCTGCTTTGCGAGTTCTTCCTTGCGCTGCGCCAAAGACGAGTCGAGCGACTCGGCCGCACGCCGACGACGCGGCAGGAAATAGAAGCGCTCTGCCAGCCAGTAGACACCGGTCACGACCGTGGCCAGGAACAGCAGGAGGGAGAAGTTGCCTTCAACGGCACCGAAGTACCAGGCGCCGATGTAGCCGGCAAAAGCCGCGAGGATGATGGAGGTGAGAAAGGGCATTCTTCTTAGTCTTCGACTTGCAAGATGGCGAGGAAGGCTTCTTGCGGCACCTCGACGGAGCCGATCTGCTTCATTCGCTTCTTGCCGGCCTTCTGCTTTTCGAGCAGCTTCTTCTTGCGGGTGATGTCACCGCCGTAACACTTGGCAAGAACGTTCTTGCGAAGTGCCTTGATTGTCTCACGCGCAATGATGTTGACCCCGATGGCCGCCTGGATGGCAACGTCGAACATTTGTCTCGAAATGATCTCGCGCATCTTGGACACGACGGCGCGTCCGCGGAACTGCGACTGGGTGCGGTGCACGATGATCGAGAGCGCGTCGACCTTCTCTCCGTTGAGCAGGATGTCGACCTTGACGACGTCGGACGCGCGGTATTCCTTGAACTCGTAGTCCATCGACGCGTATCCGCGACTCACCGACTTCAGCTTGTCGAAGAAGTCGAGCACGATTTCGCCGAGCGGCATTTCGTAGGTCAGCATGACCTGGCGGCCGTGATAGGCCATGTTCATCTGCACGCCGCGCTTCTGGTTGGCGAGCGTCATCACGGCGCCCACGTATTCCTGCGGCATGTACAGGTGCACCGTGACGATGGGCTCGCGGATCTCGGCCATGCGGCCGACGTCGGGCATCTTCGACGGGTTTTCCACCATCATCACTTCGCCGTCGCTCTTGACGACCTGGTACACCACACTCGGCGCGGTGGTGATGAGGTCCTGGTCGAATTCGCGCTCCAGGCGCTCCTGCACGATCTCCATGTGCAGCAGGCCGAGGAAGCCGCAGCGAAAGCCGAAGCCCAGCGCCTGGCTCACTTCGGGCTCATAGTGCAGCGAGGCGTCGTTGAGCTTGAGCTTTTCGAGCGCGTCGCGCAGCGCGTCGTACTCGCTGGCTTCCGTCGGGTACAGGCCCGCGAACACCTGCGGCTGGATTTCCTTGAAGCCCGGCAGCGCTTCGGTTGCGGTGAACGCAGCGCCACCGCTGCCGCCCTTGATGAGCGTGACCGTGTCGCCAACCTTGGCAGCCTGCAGCTCCTTGATGCCCGCGATGATGTAGCCGACCTCGCCCGCTTCGAGCGAATCGCGCGGCTCGTTGTTCGGCGTGAAGACACCGAGGTTGTCGGCGTTGTAAGTCGCGCCCGTCGCCATCATCTTGATGCGCTCGCCCTTCGCGAGTCGGCCATCGACCACGCGCACGAGCATCACGACACCGACGTACGAGTCGAACCAGCTGTCGATGATCATCGCGCGCAACGCGGCATCAGGATTGCCCTTGGGCGGCGGCACCTTCGCGACCACGGCTTCGAGAATTTCGTCGATGCCCATGCCGGTCTTTGCCGAGCATGGAATCGCATCACTCGCATCGATGCCGATCACGTCTTCGATCTCGGCCTTCGCGTTGTCGGGGTCTGCTTGCGGCAGGTCCATCTTGTTGAGCACGGGCACCACTTCAACACCGAGGTCGAGTGCGGTGTAGCAGTTGGCAACTGTCTGTGCTTCAACACCTTGCGATGCATCGACAACAAGCAATGCGCCTTCGCATGCAGAGAGCGAGCGACTCACTTCATAAGAGAAGTCAACGTGTCCCGGTGTGTCGATCAGATTGAGGTTGTAGACCTTGCCATCGAGTGCCTTGTAGTGCAGCGCAGCGGTCTGTGCCTTGATGGTTATCCCACGCTCTTTCTCGATGTCCATCGAGTCGAGAACCTGCGCTTCCATCTCGCGGTCTGCAAGGCCACCACAGCGCTGGATCAAGCGATCAGCAAGCGTCGACTTGCCGTGGTCGATGTGCGCAATGATCGAAAAATTTCTGATGTGATTCATCAACGGGAACGCTTAAGTACTTGAATTGGCTCGCGCACACGAGTGTCGTGGGCAAGAAAAAAGGGCGCGTCCTCTAGAGACGCGCCCTGAACCAACAAGCAATGGCAACTGCAGTAGTTGGAACTTCATTGTAGGCAAAAAGGGGGGCGCGTACAGCCGCAAGGACGGTCCGAAAGGCTCGTTGCAGGTCAGCAACATGATCTTATCAACAGCTTATCAACAATTTGTGGGGAGCGTTTTCTGGACAACTTGTGGGCGATCTGTGGAGCGCCGGTGGACTGTCACACGCCATCTCGCATCGTGAACAAGCTTGTCCGCTTTATGCGCAGGACCTGCGGGGCAACCCCCGTATTCTACTGAAAAGTGTCATTAGCCACCTTTTAAGTTAGTAGTTGCCCACAAACTTGGGCCAAAGTTGTGAGGGAATATTTTTTTGAAGGTAGACGCCAAGCGTCGGAATTTCATCAAAAAAGTGGCCCCAAACCCGACTGCGGGGTGGGGCCACTTGACGGGAATCCGATCTCAGCGTGTGGGTCGGATCAACGCATACTGGGCCCAATCCGCACGCCGGAACAACACGCTGATGGGCTTGGACTTGTCGGCCTTGGCGACCGCGCTGTCGAATTCCTTCAGGTTCGCGATCTCGATGTTGCCGACGGCGAGGATCACGTCGCCCTCGCGCAAGCCGGCCCGTGCGGCGGCGTCTGCGGCGGAATCCACCTTCACGCCGCCCTTCAGCTTGAGCTCGCGCCGCTGCGCTTCGCTCAGGTCGCTCACAGCCAGGCCGAGGGACTTCGCTGCGGCGGATGACGAGGGCTTGGCCGACGGCTCTTCGCGCTCGGCCACCTTCGTGGGCTTGTCGGGCTCGATCTCCGCGATGGTCACGTTGAGGTCGCGCGAGTTGCCGCGGCGGAACACCGTCACCGTGCTCTTCGTGCCGGGCTTGGTGTTGCCCACCAGGCGCGGCAGGTCGCTGGGCTTTTCAATCGACTTGCCGTCGAACTTGGTGATGATGTCGCCGGCCTCGATGCCGGCCTTCTCGCCAGGCGATCCGGCCTCGACGCTTCGCACCAATGCGCCCTGCGCCTTGCCCAGGCCAATGGATTCGGCAACGTCCTTCGTGACCTGGTCGATCTGCACGCCGATGCGCCCGCGCGAAACGCGGCCGGTGGTGCGAAGCTGTTCGCTCACGCGAATGGCCTCGTCGATCGGGATCGAGAAGGAGATGCCCATGAAGCCACCCGAGCGCGAGTAGATCTGGCTGTTGATGCCGACGACTTCGCCGCGCATGTTGATGAGCGGGCCGCCCGAGTTGCCGGGGTTGATGGCCACGTCGGTCTGAATGAAGGGCAGGTAGTCGCCCGTGTCGCGCCCCTTGGCGCTCACGATGCCGGCCGTCACGGTGTTCTCGAGCCCGAAGGGCGAGCCGATGGCCATGACCCACTCGCCCACGCGCAGCTTGGAGATGTCGCCGACCTTCACCGCCGGCAAGCCGGTGGCGTCGATCTTGACCACGGCCACGTCGGTGCGCTTGTCGGCGCCGACGATCTTGGCCTTGAATTCCCGCTTGTCAGTGAGCGTGACCAGCACTTCCGAGGCGTCTTCGACCACGTGCGCATTGGTCATCACATAGCCGTCGCCGGTGAGGATGAAGCCCGAGCCCACGCCGCGCGGGCGCTCTTCTTCCTGCGGCTGCTGCGGACGGTTGGGACGCGGACCCTGGCGCGGTACGCCGGGCATCGGCTGGCCGAAGAAGCGCCGGAAGAATTCCTGCATCTCCTCGTCCATCTCGGGGTTGCCGCGTTGGGAAACCTTTTCGATGGTCCGGATGTTGACGACGGAAGGTCCGACCTGGTCAACGAGATCGGTGAAGTCGGGCAACGCGCGCGTTTGCGCCGACACCGGCGTCACGGGCGCGAAGCCCAGGGTCGCGGTCAGTCCGAGCATGACCGCCATGAGGCAGGAACGAAGCGTTTTCCCTTCGGCTTTGAACATCATTGAAATAACTTTCATTGGAAAAAGCGGAAACAGGACGGGCAAGTAGAACGCCATTCGGCGGATTGGTTCTGTTCAGCGTGCAACGCGTGCAATATTTTGCGCGAACGCCTCAAGCGTCTGGGGGGGCACTTCGCCAACCACAGTCAGCCACCACTCGCCGGAGTTGTCAGCCAAGCGCTTGGTGAGGGTGTTGGTGGCGCCCATCGCCAGCAACGCTTCCTTCTGGCCACGCTGAGCATCGTAGGGCTCGACAAAGAGCGACACGGTCGCGAGGCCATCCGAAAAGGTCCATTGCAGGGTGCGCTGCGGAGCGGTGGGCGCGCCCATCGCACGGCGGTAGCAGCTGATCGGCTTGAAACCCGGCACCGCGTTCTTGAGGGTCCAGCCTTCGGCAGCCGCCGTCGTGCGCTCGACATCCGGCTTTTCCATGCGGAAGCCCATGGTGCTGCCCATCATCTGCGAGAGGGCCTGCACCTTCACTGGTGCGTCCAGTTGGAGCTCCGAGAAAGCCGACTGTTCGACGACGCGCCCTTCGCTGTCGATCGTCTGCAGCTTGGTGAGCAGGCCTGTTTGTTTTTCCGTCCAGATGCGGTAGCCAAAGCGCATCGCATCGCGCGGCATGAGTTGAACGACGTCGGTGTCGAAGCCCGCCACGCGTCCCTTGCCGACGACACGCGCGGTGTAGTAGTCCGCGATGGACGAGTCCGGCATGCCCAGCAGATTGGGAAAGAGCTCGAGATTCTCTCGCTTCTCGCTCTTGACGACGCGCTGGTCGGGGAGGAAGGTCAAGACTTGGTCGTTGCGACGAAAGGTAGAGCGCGGCGGACCCGACAGGGCTTCCACACGCTCGATCTGCAGATCGCCCTCGCACGCATGCCAGATGCGTGCGCTCGACAGGCTGCCCGCCGCCACGGAGACGACAAAGGTACCGATGTAGGAATGCTGCCGCGACGCCGTGTGCATGCGTTGCAGCCATTCGACCACGCTTCGCGAAGCCGATTCATCCGATGAGGGAGCTGCGAGCGGCTTGACGGGATTTCCCGTCGCCGGCGTCTGGGCACTCGCGAGATGCGCCATGCAAAGTGCCGCCATTGCCGGCACAAGAGCATGCACGGGATTTCGCGTCCAGTTCTTCATGCGTCGTCGTTCTCCGCGCTCAGCGCGCCGGGCCTTCGAAAGTGGCGTTGCGCAGGAAGCCCGAAGGCATCTGCGATCCACCGCCTGCTTGCTGGTGTGCCTCCAGAAGCGCGTCAAGGCGCGGGTCGCGCAGCATGAGCTGGGGCTGTTCGCCGGCCACCACGACGCGTGTTGCCGTGGTGTTGCCAGGTGCTGTTGCGATCACGGCGCCGACAGGCGCCTGCCCTGCCCCGCTGACCAGGTTCCAGCCAATGGCGGCGACGGCCGCCAGCGATGCCGCGCCTGCGACCAGCTTCCACCGGAAGACCGGTTCATTCGCCGCTTCAGCGCGGCCACGGATGGGCTGCACCACGGCCGGCGCGATCGCTTTGCTGGGGGGCGTGACCGCCTCGGCCGCCAGGCGCTTCTGAAAACCGGCCACGAAAGCCACCGAATCGCGGCAGGTCTCATGACTTCCCGAACGCAGCACGTCGCCCACCAGATGGTAGGTACGCCACGTGCTGAGCAACTCGTCGCGCGTGCAAATATCGTCGACCACCCGGGCGAACTCGTCGCCCTGAAGATCGCCATCCACCAATGCAGAAACCCGCTCGCGCAAATTGTCTGTGTCGTTCATTTCATTCACCTGCTTACCATCGCTTGCCGGACTGGTTGTCCAGGAGCGGTTTGACCCGGGCCGAAATGGCCTCACGCGCCCGGAAAATACGCGAGCGCACCGTGCCGATCGGGCAATTCATGACCTCGGCAATCTCTTCGTAGCTCAACCCTTCGATCTCGCGCAGCGTGACCGCCTGCCGCAGTTCCGCGGGCAACGCGTCCATCGCCGCATTCACTGCCGCTGCGATTTCTTTCGCGGCCAGGACTGAATCGGGGGTTTCGTCGCTCGTTGGTTCGTTTCCCGGCCGGTAAGTTTCATCTTCGTCATCGCTTGATCGAAGAGCGGCTTCGGACACGGTGGGATCGCGCTTCATGTCGACCAGTGCCTTCTTGGCCGTATTGACCGCGATGCGGTAGAGCCAGGTGTAGAACTGCGCCTCGCCGCGGAACTGGTGGAGCGCCCGGTAGGCGCGGATGAAGGTCTCCTGCGCAATGTCTTCGACCAGGTCGACGTCGCGCACCATGCGCCCGATGAGGCGCTCGATACGGCGCTGGTACTTGATGACCAGCAGTTCGTAGGCCTTCTGGTCGCCGGCGACGGTGCGCTGGACGAGCAGGAAATCGGCGTCGCCGGGCTTGGGCGCCGTGGCGTCCGCAGGCAAGGGCGGCACAGGAGGCGAGGTTTCGCTCATGGTACCGACGCCGAGTCCATGCGGCCCGCGGAGTTGGTGGCCTCGATGCCCTGACCGGTCTCCGACATCGACACCTGCGCGTGCAGCGCCCTGCGAACGTCCAGCCAGCGCTGCGGCATGGCGGCGCGTTCAAGCCACACCCAGACTGAATTCCGGTCGGGCTCGGCAAGGCGCACCAGCATGAGAGACTGGAAATCGAGGTGAACGGTCGCGCGGGCGGCTCGCAGCGATGCGCCAGCCTCGGCTGACCAGTGCTGGCCATCCCAATGAAGGCTGAGGCCCTCGCCAAGACGCACAGAACGCCAGGCGCCCCATGCAGCCATCATCAGCGCACCGAGCAGCGCCGCCGGCTTACACCAAGCGTCAGCGGTCATCGCTGATTGACCCCAGCACCACGCGCAAACGCCGCACGCGCCCAGAAGCCACAGCCCCAGCACGAGGCGGATCGCATTGCGCGAACGCCCCACCGGATAGGTCACCGATGGGGCGTTGTGCATGGAAAGAGCGGAATCAAGCGCGCTTGAACACCAGCGTGCCGTTGGTGCCCCCGAACCCGAAGTTGTTCTTGACCGCGACATCGATCTTGAGATCGCGCGCCTCGTTGGCGCAGTAGTCGAGATCGCACTCCGGATCCTGGTTGAAGATGTTGATGGTCGGCGGGCTCTTCTGGTGATGAAGCGCCAGCACGGTGAACACCGACTCGATGCCACCGGCACCGCCCAGCAAGTGGCCGGTCATCGACTTGGTCGAGTTGACAACCATCTTTTTGGCCTGGTCACCGAACGCCAGCTTGATGGCGTTGGTCTCGTTCAGGTCGCCCAGCGGCGTGGACGTGCCGTGCGCGTTGACGTAGTTCACCTGATCGGCGTTGACGCCGGCGTTGGCCAGCGCGCTCGCCATGGAGCGGCGCGGGCCGTCCACGTCGGGTGCCGTCATGTGGTACGCGTCGCCCGACATGCCGAAGCCTGCGACCTCGGCGTAGATCTTGGCGCCGCGGGCCTTGGCGTGCTCGTACTCCTCGAGCACCATCACGCCGCCGCCCTCGCCCAGCACGAAGCCGTCGCGGTCCTTATCCCAGGGGCGCGAAGCCGTCTTGGGATCGTCGTTGCGGGTGCTCAATGCACGGGCCGCCGCGAAGCCGCCGATGCCAAGCGGCGAGACGGTCGACTCGGCGCCGCCGGCGATCATGACGTCTGCATCACCGTATTCGATCATGCGTGCCGAGACGCCAATGGCGTGGAGACCCGTGGTGCAGGCCGTGACGACCGCGATGTTCGGTCCCTTGAAACCGAACTTGATCGACACGTGGCCCGAGATCATGTTGATGATCGACGCGGGCACGAAGAATGGCGACACGCGACGCGGACCGCGGTTGACGAGTTCCGTGTGCGTCTGCTCGATCATCGGCAAACCGCCGATGCCCGAGCCGATGTTGCAGCCGATGCGCACTGCCTGCTCCGGCGCGAGTGCGTCGCCAGTGGGCAAGCCACTGTCCTGCACCGCCTGGATGGCAGCGGCCAGCCCGAGATGGATGAAGCGGTCCATGTGACGCGCTTCCTTCTCGGGAATGTATTGGGTGATGTCGAAGCCCTTGACCTCGCCCGCGAAATGGCAGGCGAAGGCACTGGCGTCGAAACTCTGGATGGTGTCGATGCCCGACTTACCGGCCAACAGGTTGGCCCAGGCTTCCGTGACGGAATTTCCGACAGGAGCCAGGCAACCGAGCCCAGTCACAACGACGCGGCGTTTGGTCATGCCGGCAAACCTTTCTGGGAGAACTGCATTCCGCTGTGCGGCGCGCTGGCTTCAATTCGCCGCGTGCCGAACGGATTCAGCGCGGCCGATCAGGCCTTTTGATTCTTGGTGGCGTAGTCGACGGCGTTTTGCACCGTGGTGATCTTTTCGGCGTCTTCGTCCGGGATCTCGATGCCGAATTCGTCTTCGAGCGCCATCACCAGTTCGACCGTGTCGAGCGAGTCCGCGCCGAGGTCAGCCACGAAAGCCTTTTCGTTGGTGACTTGGGACTCTTCCACGCCGAGCTGCTCGGCGATGATTTTCTTGACACGTGCTTCGATATCGCTCATTTGGTTCCCTCTGAGGGTTGTAAGTAATCGGTGGATTTTAGCCGGCCGGGCGTGATGTTTTGCCCAGTCAGCCGCTTGGAAAAGGTGAAGGCTGCTTGCCGCCTACATGTACATGCCGCCATTGACGTGCAATTCCTGCCCCGTCACATAGGCCGCGTGAGGCGACGCCAGGTAGGCAACCGCGTGCGCAATGTCGGCCGGCTTGCCGAGGTGACCCAGCGGAATCTGCGACAACAGGGCCTGTTGCTGCGCCTCGGGCAGCGACGCGGTCATGTCGGTTTCGATGAATCCGGGTGCCACGCAGTTGACGGTGATGTTGCGGCTGCCCAATTCTCGTGCCAAGGCGCGCGTCATGCCCGCCACGCCGGCTTTTGCCGCTGCGTAGTTGGCCTGCCCCGGATTGCCGGAAGCACCCACGACGCTCGTGATGCTGATGATGCGGCCGTAGCGCTGCTTCATCATCGGGCGAATGACCGCACGCGAGAGACGGAATACGGCCTTCAGATTGGTGTCGATGACGGCGTCCCAGTCTTCGTCCTTCAGGCGCATGGCGAGCGTGTCGCGCGTGATGCCGGCGTTGTTCACCAGCACGTGCAGGGCGCCGAATTCCTTGACGATGGCGTCGATGAAAGCATCGGTGGCGCCCAAGTCGTTGACGTCCAGCGCACGCCCTTGGCCGCCATAGGGCGCCAACGCGGCAGTGATCTTTGCGGCGCCTTCAGCCGTCGTGCCGGTGCCGATCACCTTCAGGCCGTGGTGCGCGAGTTCGTGCGCAATCGCCGCGCCGATGCCGCGCGTGGCGCCAGTGACGAGGGCAACCTGACCTTCGAATGGGAGCGTGTTCATTGTTTCAGGCAAGCAGTGTTCGGGCTTCGGCAAGCGAGGCAGGATCAAAGACGCTGGTCGATGCCATATCGGGCGCGATGCGCTTGGCCATGCCGGCCAGAACCTTGCCCGGACCACATTCAATCACAGCTTCAACGCCGCGGGCCTTCAGTGCCTGCACTGTTTCGACCCAACGCACCGGACCGGCGGCCTGGCGCACCAGCGCATCGCGAATGCGATCCGCATCGGTTTCGACGCTCACGTCGATGTTGTTGACGACAGGGATTTGCGGCGCAGCGAAGGCGACGTCTGCCAGCTTGCCACGAAGGGCTTCGGCGGCCGGCTTCATCAGGCTGGAATGGAATGGCGCCGACACCGGCAGCGGGAGCGCCCGCTTCGCGCCGTTGGCCTTCAGCACTTCGCAGGCCTTGTCGACGGCGGCCTTGCTGCCGGCAATGACCGTCTGCAGGGGATCGTTGAAATTGACTGCTTCCACGACTTCCGCAGAGCCTGCGCCAAACGTGGCCGTGGCCTCTGCGCATCCAGCGATGACTTTGGACGCCTCCATGCCGAGGATGGCAGCCATGGCGCCCGTCCCGACCGGGACCGCCTGCTGCATGGCTTGCGCGCGAAAACGAACCAGAGGCGCAGCCTGTGTCAAGGTGAGCACGCCGGAAGCAACCAGCGCGGAGTATTCGCCCAGCGAATGTCCCGCGACGACGGAGGGCTTGGCGCCACCTTCAGCCAACCACGCGCGCCATGCGGCCACGCCCGCGACCAGCATCACTGGCTGCGTGTTGGTGGTGAGGGCCAGGCTTTCCTTGGGGCCTTCCTTGATGAGCTTGGCCACGTCTTCGCCCAAGGCATCCGATGCCTCGGCAAGCGCTTCAAGCACAGCAGGATGGTCACCCCAGGCGTCGAGCATGCCGACAGCCTGCGAACCCTGACCGGGAAAAACGAACGCAAACGATTTCATTGATCTTGTCTCCAGCAACGTGCGGCGCCGGTCTCGCGGGCGCCGCGCGCTACCTGCATTACATATTCAACAGGACGGCGCCCCAGGTAAAGCCGCCGCCAACACCTTCGAGCATGACGGTGTCGTTCTTCTTGACCTTGCCGCTGCGCACTGCGTCATCGAGTGCGAGCGGAATGGACGCCGCCGAGGTGTTGCCGTGCTCGTGCACCGTCACGATCAGCTTCTCGCGCGGCAGCTTGAGCTTTTTGGCCGTGCCTTCCATGATGCGGATGTTGGCTTGGTGCGGAATGAGCCAGTCAATGTCTGTATCGGCTTTGCCGGCCTTGGCCAGCGTGGCCCGCGCGGCTTCTTCGAGGACGCGCACCGCCAGCTTGAACACCGCTTGACCATCCATGTGCAGCAGTGGCGTACCGAGCACCTGGCCGCCCGACACCTGGCCGGGGACACACAGGATGCCGACGTGCTTGCCATCGGCGTGCAGATCGCTCGCCAGGATGCCCGGCGTTTCGCTCGCCTCGAGCACCACCGCGCCGGCGCCGTCTCCGAAAAGAACGCAGGTCGTGCGATCGTTGAAATCAAGGATTCGGGAAAAGACTTCGGCACCGACGACCAGCGCGCACTTTGCCGTGCCGGTGCGAATCATGGCGTCCGCCACCGTCAGTGCGTAGACGAAGCCACTGCAAACGGCTTGCACGTCGAACGCCGGACACCCGGCGATGCCCAGCTTGTTTTGCAGGATCGCTGCAGAGGACGGAAACACCATGTCAGGCGTCGACGTCGCGACGATGATGAGGTCCACGTCGCTGGCCGTGCGGCCTGCGGCCTCCAGCGCATGACGCGCCGCCTCGAAACCCAAGTCGCTGCTGGTGACTTCGGGCGCCGCGAAGTGACGCGCGCGAATACCCGTGCGCTCCACGATCCATTGGTCGGAGGTTTCGATGCCGCGCCCTGCAAGTTCGCGGGCGAGGTCGTCGTTGGTAACCCGGCGCGGCGGCAGGTAACTGCCGGTCCCGGTAATGCGTGAATAGGAGGACATCAAACTTGAAGCGCTGCCTTTTCGGCCGGCGCCGCGGATTCTTTGCGCGCAAGAAGCGGTGCAGCGTGCGCGATGCGGGCCCGAACTCGGTCGAGCAAATTGTTGCGAGCGGCATCATAAGCGCGATCCAGCGCATAGCCGAACGCGACGTCGTCAGCCGAACCGTGGCTCTTGAACACCAGCCCGCGCAAACCGAGCAGCGCAGCGCCGTTGTAGCGGCGGTGATCCAAGCGGTTTTTGAAGGATTTGAGAACAGGATAGGCCGCGATGGCAGCAAGTTTCGTGAAAATGCTGCGCGAAAACTCGAACCGAATGAATTCCCCGATCATCGAGGCAACGCCTTCGCTGGCCTTGAGTGCCACGTTGCCCACGAAACCGTCGCACACGACGATGTCGGTCGTTCCCTTGAAAATGTCGTTGCCCTCGACATTCCCGTAGAAATTCAGGTCTTGCGAATTGGCAGCCGTTCGAAGCAGTACGGAGGCCTTTTTGATCGTTTCGCTGCCCTTGATCGCTTCTTCACCAATATTGAGCAAACCGACGGATGGCGATTCATTGCCGGTAAGCGCCGAAACCAGCGCAGAGCCCAGTACGGCAAATTGAAGCAGATCCTCGGCGTCGCAATCGACGTTGGCACCCAGGTCGAGCACGGTGGTGGCCGCGCCCTTGACGTTGGGCAGTTGGGGCGCAATGGCCGGCCGGTCGATGCCGTCCAGCGTCTTGAGCAAATACCGGGCAATCGCCATCAGCGCGCCCGTGTTGCCAGCAGACACCGCCGCCTGTGCGGCGCCATCCTTGACCTGCTGGATGGCCACGCGCATCGACGAATCCTTCTTCTTGCGAAGAGCAATTTCGATGGGGTCATCCATGCCGACGACCTCACTGGCCGGCACGACGCGGGCACGCGGATGCGAGAAGCCCTCCAGCGCCGCGGGCGCGCCGACGAGCAGCAAAGAAGCCTGCGGGTGGCGCTCGAGAAAGGCGCGGCAAGCCGGCAGCGTGATGCCGGGGCCATGGTCGCCACCCATGCAATCAACGGCCAGCGTGATTGCAGACGAGGGGGCGGAATTGAATGCGGAAGTCGTAGCCATCAAAACAAAGGCCCGACGCTACGGCAAAAGTAGCTTCGGGCCTTGGCGTGAAAAACGGCGATCAGGCTTCAGACTTGGTCTTGAGCACCTTGCGGCCGCGATAGAAGCCGGTGGGGCTGATGTGGTGACGCAGATGCGTTTCGCCGGTGGTGGGCTCGACGGCGATGCCGGGCACATCCAGCGCGTTGTGCGAACGATGCATACCGCGCTTGGACGGCGACTTCTTGTTTTGTTGAACGGCCATGCTGGCTCCTGAAATTCGGTTAGGTTGGAGGGCGGGCGTGCGGCAAAGGATTGCCTGTCAATTCCCTTCTCGCCAATGCCCGAACAATTCAGTTGTTCGAACTCAAGGCAAAGCGGCATGGCACGCGCGAAGCCCACGATTATAGCGCAACTGTCGCCAAGCACGCCAGCCCCCTACTCCGCCTTGCCGTCGCGCAGTTTGGCCAGCGCGGCGAAGGGATTGGGGCGCTCTTTCTCGGCCTGGTCGAAGTCGGGGTCGACTGCCGACAGCGGAACCTCCTCCGGGCACTCATCGTGGCGGGGCGTCACTGGAATTTCCATGAGCAGTTCGTCCTCGATCAGGGCATGCAGGTCGAAATCCCTGCTGACCACCAGAACGTCTTCGTCTGACTCCTCGTCCTGCGCCGCGGCGGTGTCTTCGTCCGGCGCAAAACGGAACCACCGGTCGACGTACAGGGGTGTCTGAACCGGCAGCAGGCAGCGCTGGCAAACCAGCGGGACCGAGGTTTCAGCTTCCAGATGGAGCCACGGCTGCGCGCCGCCAGCGGAGTCTTTGCGCTGCTCGCCGACCGCCGTCCATTGCACGCGCGCATCACCATCGGGCTCGACCGCCTCGGCGGCCAGTCGCGGGAAGTGACCCAGCACATCTTCAGCCGACAAGCTTGCCCCGGCCTCGGCAAACCCGGCGACGTCCAGCCGTGCGGGTGCGAATTCTCTCTTCATCCGCTCAGTCTAATCCGCTTGCGCTGTCATCCCACACAATCGGCACATGCAAAAAAGGACTGTGATTCTGGCGTCGACCTCCCGGTACCGGCGCGAACTGCTTTCTCGCCTGCGTTTTCCCTTCGAGGTGCAATCGCCCGGTGTCGATGAAACAGCACTGGAGGGTGAAACGCCCCAAGCGCTGGCCGAGCGGCTGGCGCTCGCCAAGGCCGAGGCCGTGGCGCGCGAATTTCCCGACGCCGTGGTGATCGGCTCGGACCAGGTCGCCGATTTGCGGGGCGAAGCGCTCGGCAAGCCGGGCAACCATGAGCGCGCCACTGCGCAGCTGCGCCACATGAGTGGCCAGACGCTCATTTTCCAGACCGCCGTCGCCGTCGTCTGCCACGCCACAGGCTTTCAGCAGCGCGATCTGGCACCGGTGCGCGTCGTGTTTCGCAATTTGAGCGATGCGGCCATCGAGACTTACCTTCAGGCCGAGCAGCCCTACGACTGCGCCGGAAGCGCCAAGAGCGAGGGCATGGGCATCGCGCTGCTGGAAGCCATCGACAGCGACGACCCCACGGCATTGGTCGGCCTTCCCTTGATTCGCACGTGCAACATGTTGCGGGCGGCCGGTGTGGAGTTGCTGTGAGCGCTCACGGCAAGCTGTACCTGGTGCCCGCTCCGCTCGATTTTGGGTGCGACGCGCAGACCCCCGTGGACGAGACGGTGCCGCTGGGCACGCTTCGGGCGGCCGCAGCCCTGACGCACTGGATCTGCGAGAACGCCAAGTCAGCGCGCGCCTATCTCAAGCGCATCGAGGCGCTGGTGCCATTGGCGGCGCCGCTGCAAGCCCAGCAGTTTCAGGAATTGCCACGAGAGGTCCACAAGAAAGGCGATCACGCAGGGCAATTCGATGCGCGGCCGCTCCTGGCGCCCGCCCTTGAAGGGCACGATGTCGGGCTCTTGAGCGAGGCGGGCATGCCGGCCGTGGCCGATCCCGGCTCCTCCGTGGTGAAGGCAGCGCACGAACTGGGATTGACCGTCGTCCCGCTGAGCGGCCCCGTTTCCCTTCTGCTGGCGCTCGCGGCAAGCGGTCTCAATGGCCAGAACTTCGCATTCGTGGGCTATCTGCCGCAAGACGCGCAGGACCGCACGCGGCGCATCCGCGAACTGGAGGCACTGGCGCTGCGCACGGGACAAACGCAGCTGTTCATCGAGACGCCGTATCGCAACGCCGCCATCTTTCAGGCCCTGATGCAAAACTTGCAGCACAACACGCGCATGTCCGTGGCGCGGGGGATCACGCTGCCCGATGCGAGCGTGCGTTGCCTGACCGTCAAGGCGTGGCGCAGCCAGCCCACGCCGGCGCACGACCGCTTGCCCGCCGTCTTCGCGATCGGGCGCTGACCTTGGGCCCGAACGCCGCGCCAGCACCCGCGTCGGCCCGCTGGGCCACCCGCACGCAGTTTTTCTGTTCGGGCTTCATCTTCGCGACGTGGGGCGTGCACATTCCGACCGTCAAGGCGCACTACGGGATCGACGAGGCCCAACTCGGGTTGGCCATGCTGGCCGCCGGCATTGGCGCTCTTGCGGGGCTGACGCAGGCCAGCCGCTGGATCGGCCGCCATGGCGCCCGCGGCGCCGCTGGCGCTTGTGGCACCGTCTACGCGTTGCTGCTGGCGGGCCTGATCGCCATGCCGGGGTATGGGGCGCTCCTTGCCCTGCTTGCGGTTTTCGGCGTCGTGACCAGCGTGTTCGACGTCGCCATCAACACCGACGCAGCGCAGCTCGAAGCCTTGAGCGCCAAGCCGCTGATGAGTGGCATGCACGGCATGTTCAGCCTGGGCGGCATGGCCGGCGCCACGACGGGCGGTGCGGCACTTGCCGCGGGCATGCCACCGGGACAACACCTCCTGTGGGTCGCCCTCGCGAACGCGTTGGCGATCGCCTGGGCCACGCGGCTGATGCTTCCCAGCCACATGACACGGTCCGCTGACGCCGAGGCCGCCTTTCAGTTGCCGCGCGGCGCACTCGTTGTGCTGGGCATCCTCGCCGCCTTGGGGCTGATTGCGGAAGGCGCCATTTATGACTGGAGCGTTCTGTACCTGCAGCAGGAACTCGACAGCCCGCAGGAGCAGGCAGCGCTGGCGTATGCGAGTTTTTCAGCGGCCATGGCAGCGGCCCGGTTTGCGGGAGACGCCCTGCGCGCCCGCTTTGATCCAGCGACTTTGCTTCGCGCCAGTGCACTCCTGGCGGCCGCATCCATGGCGCTGGTGCTGCTCACATCGACGCCGTGGGTTGCCCTGGCAGGGTTTGCGGGCGTTGGCGTCGGATTTGCCAACGTTGTTCCGGTGCTGTTTTCCGCCGCGGCGCGCCAGCCGGGCGTGGAGCCTGCGCGCGGCATTGCCGCCGTCGCAGCGGCCGCGTACCTGGGATTCATGTGTGGACCGCCAGTGATCGGCTTTGTCGCCAAAGTCAGTTCATTGACGGCGGCGCTTTATCTTGTCGTCGCCTTTGCGGCGGCATTGGCCTTTTCCGCCGGTCGCGCAGGAACCGGGTCGGTCGAGAGAAGCGGGCCTTAGCGCACTTAGCGCAGGGCGGGCCCAGAGCGCACGGCGCTCCACGTGGCTTGGGCAAAGGCCGCGCCAAAGCGCTTGGCCAGACGCTCGGCCACGTTGTCACGTCGCGTGTAGTCGATGAGTTCTTCGGCCTTGACGATCTCGCGCGCCACGAAGTCGACGCTGCCCAACTGATCGGCCAGACCCAGCTCAACGGCCTGCTGCCCCGTCCAGAACAGGCCACTGAACAAGCCAGGCGTTTGCACCTTGAGGCGATCCCCGCGGCCCGCCTTGACCACGCCGATGAACTGCTGGTGAATCTGGTCGAGCATCGCCTGGGCGTGCGCCTTCTGCGCGTCCGACATCGGACTGAACGGGTCCAGGAAGCCCTTGTTCTCGCCGGCCGTGAGCAGGCGCCGCTCGACGCCGGCCTTTTCCATGATGCCGGTGAACCCAAAGCCATCCATCAGGACGCCGATGCTGCCGACCAGGCTGGCCTTGTCGACAAAGATCTGGTCTGCAGCCGCGGCGATGTAATAAGCCGCCGAGGCGCAGGATTCCTCAACCACCGCGTAGACCGGCTTGTTGTACTTTGCGCGCATGCGCTTGATCTCGTCGGCAATGATGCCGGCCTGCACCGGACTGCCGCCGGGAGAATTGATCAGCAGCACCAGGGCCTTGGACCCGTCGTCCTCCAGGGCCGCCTTCATGGCCGCCGTGATGAACTCGGCGCTGGCGTCGGCTCCGTACGCAATTTCGCCCTTGATTTCGACCACGGCGGTATGCGGCGAAGATTTGGCGGAGGTGGGCGTCGCACGAGAGAAACCCAGCCAGACCAGCGCAATGAAAAACACGAGCCAAGCCAGGCGCATGCCGATCTTCCAGCGCCGGGCGGCCTTCTGCTCATTGAGCGACGCAAAGGCGAGCTTTTCGAGCGTCGCGCGCTCCCAGCCGGCGGACAGCGCGGCCTCACCTCGGGGCGTGCTGCGGCCGGGCGCTGGGGGCGGTTGTTCAAAGGGTTCGAAACCTTCTGGTTCCGTGCGGATCGGGTCGGTCATGTCAGAAAACCAAAGGCTTCAAGTTCCAGTCAGTATGCCAGTGGACAACGCCGTCACGTTCGCTCAGGGCGATCTTGACCAGCCCTCCGCGGCACGGGCCACCGGCGCATTCCCCGGTGTCGGGCTTGTAGACCGCCCCATGTGTGGCGCACAGAAGCCACTGGCCGGTGTCGTCGAAAAAACGGTCCGGCTGGAAATCCAGTTCCATGGCCACATGGCTGCACCGGTTGAGGAACGCATGGGGCGCGCCCTCGAAGCGGATGGCGAAGGCGCGGCAACTCTCCCCGCCGTGGACTACATCGAAGGACACAGCCCTGCCACCCTCGACGAGGTCAGCCGCGTTGCAAAGGGGAATGCATTCGCTCATGTACTTTCATCACGAAAGATGGGGATTTCAGCCGTTTTGCAACAACCATGCCTGCAACCCTTCCACCGAATGGGCGATGTAGAGGGGGGCCAATGCGTCAAAGTTCTCCGACTCGTGCGCGCCGTAACTCACGGCAACGCTGGCACAGCCGGCATTGATGGCCAGCTGCAGGTCGTGGGTTGTGTCCCCGATCATCAAAGTGCGCTCCGGCGTCACGCCCTGCTCTTCCATCAATTCGAGGAGCATGCGCGGGTGCGGCTTTCCATAGGTTTCATCTGCCGTGCGCGAAGCATCGAAGCGGCCATGCAGCGCGACCGTGGCCAGGGCGGCGTTGAGGCCAGATCGCGACTTGCCGGTGGCCACGGCCAGCTTGTGGCCCCGGTCTCGCAAGCTGTCGAGCAGGGAAAGGACGCCGTCGAACAGCGTCAGGTCGCCGTGATGCCGCGCGTAGTGAAAGCGATATCGGGCGCCCAGTTCGGAATATTTCTCGCGCGGAACGTCCGGCGCGGCCTTGGCCAAGGCCTCTGCCAGGCCCAGACCGATGACCCAGGCTGCGTCGCGATCGCTCGGCCGGGCACCGCCCACATCGACGACGGCCGCCTGGATGCTGCGCACGATGATCTTCGTCGAGTCGTAGAGCGTGCCGTCCCAGTCGAAGGCGATGAGGTCGAAACGGCGGGAAGTGGAATCAGTCATTTCTCTGGCTTGGAAAGCTCGGCAAGCAACGTGGCAGGCAGCACGCCTGCGAGGTCGGGAGGCAAATCGGCCTGGAGCGCCATGCGCTCGGCTGTGGCCGGGTGATTGAATTGAAGCCGCCATGCGTGGAGGAACATCCGCTTGAGGCCGACCCTTTGCAAAAGGCGGTTGCGCGCGAATTCGCCGTACTTTTCGTCACCGGCGATGGGATGCCCTGCCGATGCCAGGTGCACGCGGATCTGATGGGTGCGGCCAGTCTTGATGGTGACCGCCAGGAGAGAAAACGGGGCCTCCTCGCCCGGAAGCGTCACGCGCGCCAGAACCTTGACGAGGGTGACTGCGCGCATTGCGTCGGGATGATCCCTGGGCACGACGCGCACGCGCCGCTCGCCCTCGCCGGGGGCGCCGTCGGCACCCGGCAGGAGATACCTGGCCAGGGGAGCGTCCAGCACCTTCTTGTTGGCGGGCCATTCGCCAAGCACCAGCGCAAGATAGGTCTTGCCGGTTTCGCGCTCGCGGAACTGGTCCTGCAGGTGCGTGAGCGCGCTGCGCTTTTTGGCCACAAGCAGGATTCCGGAGGTTTCGCGGTCCAGCCGGTGCACCAGTTCCAGGAATCGTGCGGTCGGCCGCGCCGCGCGCAATTGCTCGATCACGCCAAAGCTCACGCCGCTTCCTCCGTGCACGGCAATGCCTGCCGGCTTGTCGATGGCGATCAACGCGTCGTCTTCGTGAAGCAAGGCGTACTCGCGTGCGGGCGCCGGTGCAGCCGGCTTGGCCTGCGCATTCGCCGCCGTTTCGGACGTGCGCATCGGCGGCAGGCGGATGAGGTCGCCGGCCTCGATACGCGTTTCGGCTTGCGCGCGCCCCTTGTTCACGCGCACCTCCCCCGATCGGATGATCCGGTAGACATGTGTCTTGGGAACGCCCTTGAGGTGGCGGAAAAGGTAATTATCGAGACGCTGGCCGGCCGATTCTTCGTCCACGGTCACGAATTTGACCGTTTCGGCTGCGGGTCTGCCATGAGTCGCGGGCTTGCGCTTCGCACCTATAATGTTTTTCACCAGCGCGTCTTGGTAAGTGCTTGATTAAACACAGAAGTTTAGAGCACCGGGCCAACTGCGCTGTGAGGTCGATGCCGCTTTGGCGATGATTCTGCAAACCCCGCGCTCAAGCGCAAAGTGGCAGATCCAGCGCACAAGTCAAGCCGACGCCCACGAAACACCGAATAACGGAATACCCAGTCGGCAGACTCCCATCTGCCGGCGGATCGAAGCGAGTCCCTTGTGTTGATGATGCTGATTCAAATGGTGCTGCACTGGCTGACCAAGCCGGTTGCGCTGCCCATTGAACCAGCCTCCGAGCGCGTCACAGTTGCGTTCCCAGCCGTCCGAACGACGGCACATCGACGTCAAATCAGGCTTGCGCCCATCCATGCGCCCCCACTCCGGCTGACGAGCTAGCCCTCGGGCAGAACGATCGCGTTCTGCGCGAGCGTATTGCCATTGCAACTGGAGCCAAGCGGCAATTCCCGTCGTTTCGCGAGCAGTCGTCCGTGCATCGTTGCCCGTCATGGGCATGTAGAACGATAGAGATACAAGGACAACGCATCATGAAGCGGATGCTGATCAATGCCACGCAGGCCGAAGAACGCCGCCTGGCCATCGTCGACGGACAAAAGCTCCTCGACTACGAGATCGAAATAGAAGGGCGCGAACAGCGCAAGGGCAATATCTACAAGGCCGTCGTCACGCGCGTCGAGCCTTCGCTGGAAGCCTGCTTCGTCGACTACGGCGAAGACCGCCACGGCTTCCTGCCGTTCAAGGAAATCTCCAAACAATACTTTGCCGAAGGTGTTTCGGCCAATTCGGCCCGCATCAACGAGGCGATCCGCGAAGGCCAGGAACTGGTGGTCCAGGTCGAAAAGGAAGAGCGCGGCAACAAGGGCGCGGCCCTCACCACCTTCATCTCGCTGGCCGGCCGCTATGTCGTGCTGATGCCCAACAACCCCCGCGGCGGTGGCGTTTCGCGCCGCATCGAGGGCGACGACCGGGCCGAGCTCAAGGAGGCGATGGACCAGCTCGAGTACCCCAAGGGCATGAGCATCATCGCCCGCACCGCAGGCATCGGCCGCACCGCGCCCGAACTGCAATGGGACCTGAACTACCTGCTCAAGCTCTGGACCGCCATCGATGGCGCCGCCAAGGGCGGCAAGGGCGCCTTCCTGATCTACCAGGAATCGTCGCTGGTCATTCGCGCCATCCGTGACTACTTCAATCACGACATCGGCGACATCCTGATCGACACGGACGACATCTACGACCAGGCGCAGCAGTTCATGGCGCACGTCATGCCCGAGCATGCCGCCCGCGTAAAGCGTTATCGTGACGACGCGGCCCTGTTCAGCCGCTTCCAGATCGAGCACCAGATCGAATCGGCCTACGCCCGCACGGTGCAACTGCCCAGCGGCGGCGCCATCGTCATCGACCACACTGAAGCACTCGTTTCGGTCGACGTGAACTCGGCCCGCGCCATCAAGGGCGGCGACATCGAAGAAACCGCCACCCGCACCAACCTCGAAGCCGCCGACGAAGTGGCCCGCCAGATGCGCCTGCGCGACCTGGGTGGCCTGATCGTCATCGACTTCATCGACATGGACGAATCGAAGAACCGCCGCGAAGTCGAAAGCCGCCTGCGCGACGCGCTGCGCCAGGACCGCGCCCGCGTGCAGTTCGGCTCGATCAGCAAGTTCGGCCTCATGGAAATGAGCCGCCAGCGCCTGAAGCCGGCGCTGAGCGAAGGCGCTTCGATCCCCTGCCCCCGTTGCGGCGGCTCGGGCCACATCCGCGACACCGAATCGAGCGCGCTGCAGATCCTGCGCATCATTCAGGAAGAGTCGATGAAGGACAACACGGCCGCCGTGCACGTTCAAGTGCCGGTGGAAGTCGCTTCCTTCCTGCTGAACGAAAAGCGTCCGGAAATTGCCAAGATCGAGTTGAAGCAGCGCGTCACCGTGCTGATGATCCCGAACAAGACGCTGGAAACGCCGAACTACCGGCTGGAGCGCCTGAAGCACGACGATCCGCGCCTGGACCACATCGAAGCCAGCTACAAGATGGCCGACGAAATCGAGGATCCGACCTCGGTCACGCGCCGCTCGCAAGAGCCGACCAACAAGCAGACACCCGTCATCAAGGGTGTTCTGCCCGACGCACCGGCGCCGGTCGCTGTGCCGAAGCCGGAGCCCGTCCGGGCACCCGCGCCTCAGCGCGCACCCGCTGCAGTTCAGCCTGTCGCACCGGCTCCGACGCCGGCAGAAGGCGGCTTCTTCCGCTGGCTCAAGGGATTGTTCGGCGGCACGCCTGCACCGGCACCAGCGCCGGCGGCTCCCGTTGTGGCGGCGACCGCTGCGGAGGCACCCAAGTCAGCACGACGCGACGGACGCTCCGGCCGCGACGGTGAATCCCGCGGTCGCGACGGCGAACAGCGCCGAGGTGGTCGCGATGGCGAAGGTCGAGGCGGACGCGGCGCAGAAGCGCGCAATGGCCGCGACGGCGAACGCCGCGGTGGTCGCGACGGCGCCCGTTCGGGTGAGCGCCGCGAAAACCGGGCTGAAGCGCGCGCAGAAGCACCGCAACGCGAGGCACGCGATCCGCAGCAGGCGCGCGAGCAACGTGAGCCCCGCGAGCCGAGGGAGCAGCGCGCTCCGCGTGACGGACAGCAGCGTGGCGAGGGCCGCGACGGCGAACGCCGCGGTGGTCGTGGCGAGCAGCGCAACCTGCCGGTTGCTGACCTCCCGGAAACGCTCGACGCGCAAGCAACCAACCCTTTGGGCAAGGAAGGCGGCGAGGATCTGGCTGCGACCAACGAGCGCCCACCGCGTGCACGTGGCGAGCGCCGTGAACGCGGCGATCGCGCTGACCGAGGCGATCGGAGCGAACGCGGAGAACGCGGCGAGCGCACCGAACGTGCTGAGCGCGGTGAACGCGCAGAGCGCCGGGACCCGGCGCAAGCGGAAGACGCACAACGCGTCGAGGCGTCAGCATCACGCAATGGCGAGAACGAAGTCATAGGCGAGGCCGCAGTGGAAGCACAGCGCCCCGAAGGCGAAGAGCGCCGCGCCCGGTCTCGCGACCGTTACGGCCGCGACCGCCGCGAGCGGGCACCGCGCGAAGCGGCGGAAGCTGCTCCCGAATCCGTCGCCGCCAGTTCGCCGGTGATGCCTGATGCCCAGGAAGAGTCCGTGCTGGCATCCGAGCGGGTCTTCGCCGCCCCCGAAGCGCCCGCTGTACAGCCGATCGCGCTTGTCAAGCCAGCGCCTATTGAGGTGCCCGCCGTCCACGCGCGCGCCTTGCCGAAGGTCACCCCCTTTGAGCTGCCGCTCGGCGAACTGGCACAGATCGCCGAAGGCTCGGGCCTGCATTGGGTCAACTCCGACATGGAGCGGGTGGCCGAGGTTCAGGCCGCCATCGCGGCGGAGCCCAAGCCACAGCACGTGCCGCGCGAGCGTCCGCCCCGCATCGTGCTGGACGACGCACCGCTCATCCTCGTGGAAACGCGCCGCGATCTCGGCCAAGTGGTGTTGCCGTTCGAGCGCACAAGCGAGTTCAGCAACCACGCGAACTGATCCCTGAAACGACGGCCTGAGCGCCGTCCCCCGCCAAAAGGGCGACGAGGTACTCACCTCGTCGCCCTTTCTTTTTGCCCGGACACATCCACTTCCTCTGCTGCATCCTGTTGCGCGGGGTTACTTAATGCGGATTAGTTGGCGTCCTTGAACAACGCATTCATGCCCTGTCTTGTTACTCGTGATAAAAACTAAATGCTTACACCGGAGATAAGGTTCGCTGCAGTGCAGCAACCCGTTTTGGCGGAGGCCTACGTGGAGAGAGCATCCCTATTCGCCGTATGGCGTACGTCTTTTGAAGGCGCGACAAAGTAACGCGAATGTGTTCAAATTCTTTCGAATAGTAGTAAAGCGTTACAGAGTCACAGCGCATCACCAACATTGCAGACGCAGTACAGAACCCGAGGAATTTGCATGTTCCGACCCGATTCAAGCGCACGAGGCCACCTTGATCGCCAACTGTCCCCCGGCGGCGGCAGCGCTTCGCCGTTCATCCCGGCCATCCAGCCACGAAAGTTCGGCACGATGGAACGCGCCGTCAAGCGCGGAATGGACATCGCAGGTGCACTCCTGTTTTTCCTTGTGCTGGGCCCGTTTTACTTGCTTGTCGCGCTCTGCGTCCGGGTGAGCATGGGCAGCCCTGTCCATTTCGGACAGATCCGCATGGGAGCCCAGGGCCAACGCTTTCGCTTCTACAAGTTCCGCTCCATGGTCCACGACTCCGACGCAGTGCTCACCGAACTGCTGAGCCGCAACGACATGGCGCGTACCGAGTGGGACACCTTCCAGAAGCTCACGGTAGACCCGCGCATCACGCCGGTCGGTCAATGGATCCGCAAGCTCAGCCTCGACGAATTGCCGCAATTCTGGAACGTCCTCAAGGGCGACATGAGCCTCGTCGGTCCCCGCCCCTGCATGGAGCGTCAGCGCAGCCTCTACGGCCGGGATTGGGAGCAATACTGCGCCGTGCGGCCAGGTCTCACTGGTCTGTGGCAAGTCAGCGGCCGCAATCGCCTGCCCTACGCCAAACGGGTGGAACTTGATGCGTACTACGTGACGCACTGGTCTATCTGGCTGGACTGCAAGATCCTTGTCAAAACCGTCCTCGTCGTTCTTACCGGGGATGGCTCGCGATGACCGGCGTCCTGCCCGTCGTCCTGTGCGGTGGCAGCGGAACTCGCTTGTGGCCCCTGTCGCGCAAGACGCTGCCCAAGCAGTTCGCGCCGCTCTTCGGCGAAAGCAGCCTGCTGCAGCTCACGCTGGAGCGCCTGCGCCTGCTGCATCCGGACGTCATGTGCATTGCCGCCGAGGAACATCGCTTCCTGGTCCAGGAGGCCATTGACAGTGCCGGCGTCGGCGGATCCCAGTTGCTCGAGCCCAGCGCGCGCAACACCGCTGCGGCCATGGCCGCCAGCGCCCTGCTCGCCGAACCTGATCAACTGTTGCTCTTTGCGCCTGCGGATCACTACATCCCCGATGCCGAAAGGTTCGCTGCGACCGTGATGAGCGGCGTTTCGGCGGCGTTGGACGGATTCATCGTGACCTTCGGCGTGGTGCCCACTTTTCCGAGCACGGGCTATGGCTACATCCGCGAGGGCAAGCACCTGGGCGGCGGCGACCAGGACGGTGCACGGAAGGTCGATGCGTTCATTGAAAAGCCCCCGATCGAGCGCGCCACCCAGATGATTCTGGCTGGAGATCATCTCTGGAACGCAGGGATCTTCCTGGTGCAAGCCAAGGTGCTGATCGCAGAGTTCGAAAAGCATGCGCCCGACATTCTTGAAGCGTGCCGCCGCGCCACGGCGCACCCGTCGATTGACGGCGCCTTTGTGCGCATGGACCGGGCCGCATTCGAGTCATGCCGCAGCCAAAGCATCGACTACGCGGTGCTGGAAAAGTCCTCCTGCGTCGCGGTACTTCCCTTTGGGGGCGCGTGGAGTGACGTCGGCAGCTGGAACGCCGTCGCCAATTTGCACAAGGCCGACGAAAACGAAAACCGCATCAGTGGCCAAGGTTTTGCCATCGGCACACGCAAGACCTTCATCCACGCGCCCACGCGGCCTGTCGTGGCGCTCGGCACCGTGGACCTGCTCATCGTTGACACACCCGATGCCCTGCTTGTTGCCCACTCCGATTGCGCAGAACAGGTCAAGGACGCCGTAAGCCTCCTCACCACCCGCGGCAGGACGCAGGCAACACAGCATCGGCGCATTCCACGTCCGTGGGGTGCCTACGACAGCATCGACGACGGCGCGCGCTTTGCGGTCAAGCGGCTCACCGTCAAGCCCGGCGCCAGGCTCGCGCTTCGCATGCACCACCATCGAGCGGAGCACTGGGTCGTGGTCCAGGGCACGGCCCAGGTCCTGCGGGACGGCACCTTGACGCTGGTGAGGGAGAACGAGTCCATCTACATCCCCTCGGGAACGACCTATCAGCTCGGGAACCCGGGCAAGACCGTTCTGGAAATCATCGAGGTGCAAACAGGTGGCTATCTCGGCGACGACGACATCGTCCGCTTTGAGGACGCCGAACTGCTGGCCAGTCCAGAGGTCCGCAAAACGGCCTGATGGGTTGACGAGTTCAACTGTGCATTCACTACCAACAATTGCCTCCGCAAGACCATGACTTCATCGCAGAAACGCATCTACGTCGCGGGACATAGGGGAATGGTCGGGAGCGCCATCGTGCGCTGCCTCGAACGCTCTGGCGTCAAATCGATCATCACGCGCACGCACGCCGAACTGGACCTTACCGATCAAGCGCAAGTGCGCGCCTTCTTTGCAAGGGAGAAACCCGACGAGGTCTACATGGCCGCCGCGCGCGTCGGTGGCATCCATGCGAACAACACCTACCCGGCCGAGTTCATCTACTCGAACCTCATGGTGCAGAACAACGTGGTGCACGAGGCCTGGAGAAGCGGTGTCAACAAATTGCTCTTCCTCGGTTCGAGTTGCATCTACCCGCGAATGGCGCCGCAACCCATGGCCGAATCTGCATTGCTCATGGGCAAGCTGGAACCCACCAACGAGCCCTACGCCATCGCCAAGATTGCAGGCATCAAGCTTTGCGAGAGCTACAACCGCCAGTACGGCACCGATTACCGCAGCGTCATGCCGACCAACCTCTATGGGCCGGGCGACAACTACCATCCGGAAAACAGCCACGTCCTGCCCGCGATGATTCGTCGCTTCCATGAAGCAAAGATCGCCGACGCACCCTTTGTCACCATCTGGGGCACTGGCCAGGCCAAGCGCGAATTCCTCTATGTGGATGACATGGCAGCCGCATGCGTGCACGTCATGGCGCTCCCGCCGATGGACTACGCCTCGAACACGCAGCCCATGGAAAGCCACATCAACGTCGGCACCGGCGAAGACTTGTCAATTGCCGAACTGGCCACGGTGGTTGCGCAGGCCGTCGGCTATCGCGGCGGCCTCAAGTACGACACCTCCAAGCCGGACGGGACGCCGCGCAAGCTGCTGGATGTCGCGCTGCTTCATCGCCTCGGTTGGAAAGCGCAAATCTCCCTGCGCGAGGGCATTCAGCGCGCGTATGCGGATTTCCTGCTCCAGCACGCCGTGGAATCCGAAACGCTCGCAGCAGCGTGAGTGCGGCTGCAGAAGCCGTGCTCGCAGGGCGGTCCGGCAAGCGCATCCAGAAACTGTCGTCCATGAATAGCGAGCTGGTCACGGTGATTCCGCCCGGCACGGGAGGCGTACGCGACTATGCCGAGATCATGGGCCGCCACATTCCCACGCGCATCATCGCGCCGACTGCGCAGACACCGCTGGCGGAATATGGCAACGGCGCCATCCTCCTCAACTTCAGCGGCTACGGCTTCCACCCCCGCGGCATCCCGAGCTGGCTGGTCGAGCGGCTTGGCCAGCTTCGCGCGCGCGGCTCGAAGGTCGGCATCTTCTTTCACGAGTTGTTTGCCTCCGAGCCGCCCTGGCGCTCAGCCTTTTGGCTGGGCCCCACGCAGCGCCGCATTGCGGCAGATCTTGCAGGGCTCTCGGACTTCTGGCTGACGAACGCCGACATGGCAGCGCAGTGGTTGCGCCCACGTTCGCCGGGCACGCCCAACCGGGTACTGCCGGTTTATTCAAACGTCGGAGAGCCTTGTTTCACTCGAAACCAACGCTCGCAGAAGATCGTTGTCTTTGGCGGCCCTGCCATCCGCAGCAACGCCTATCGCGAGCTCGATGAGAATTTTTGGAGATGGGTTCGCAACCAGGGTCTGACGGTGCACGATATTGGCCCCCCCATTCAAGGCGCCGACTACGCCAAGCTGCGCGCGGATGGCCGCATCCAGGCCCACGGCGCATTGCCGGCAAGCCAGGTCAGCGCGCATCTGAGCGATGCGAAGTACGGCATCCTTTGTTATCCGCCGCAAGTCGTCTCCAAAAGCGGGGTTTTTGCCGCTTACTGCGCGCACGGAACCTGCACGGTACTGTTCGCCAAGCGCTATAACGTTCATGATGGCCTTGAACCGAATCGACACTACGCTGCCGGCTTTTCCGCGGTGACCAACAACGCCAATGGGGCGGCTGAAATCGGCGCGTCGGCACATGCCTGGTACACGCCACACCGCGTTGAAGCGCATGTCGATGCGGTCAAGACCCTGCTTGCTGGAGCGTCCTAGCCGCTCCACCACCCGTTTTTTTGATGCAGAACGCCACCCTTGCGCGCACAGCGCCCACCACCATCCGAGCCGCTCGATTGTCGACGGCAGGTCGGCTGTTCATTGCCGTCCTCCTGATCGTGGTGTTGGAAGGCGCCTTTCGCAAATGGGTGTCTGGATCGGCCACGCTGCCCCTCGTCTTGCTGCGTGACTTGTTGGTCGTTTTCGCCATCGTCCGCGCATTCGTCCGGGGAGACATGCATCGCCAACCACAACTCCTCGCGCTGGTGTCGGTGTGGTCTGCTTGCGTCATCGGCTGGGGCTTGCTGCAACTGACGCTGGGTGAAAGCAACTTTTCGATCTATCTGATTGGCCTTCGCTTCTGGCTGCTCTACATCTGGTTTGCCCTGGCCGTGGCAGCCACCCTGACGGAGCGCGACTACGTCGTCGCGCTGCGCGTGCTGCTCACGCTGCTGGTGCTGATGGCGCCACTCTCTGTGCTTCAGCATTTCTCGCCGCCTGGCGCCTTCGTCAACGCATCGCTCGATACCGACCCGGACGATGTGTTCGTGGTCGTCGCCGGGATTGTGCGAACCACGGGTACCTTCAGCTTCACGGCCGGCCTTACCACTTTCCTTGCCCTGTGCACACCCTTCGCGCTCGGCGTCTTCGAAGCCAGGAAGCGCAACACGCGCCAGCGGATCCTGGCATTGGCAATCTTCGCAAGCCTCGTTGTCTGTGCACTGGTCAGCGGGGCACGCGCCGCGTTCATCTTCACAGGCGCCATGCTGATGGTGTACCTGCTAGCAAACCTGCTCTTTGCGCCCGTACGCCGCAAGGGTTCCGCCTTGCTGATGGCCGTGCTCGTGCTCATTGTCGTGGGCGGCCTGGGCTTCGTGTTTCAGGGTGCCATCGAAGCGACGCAGCAGCGCTTCGAGACAGCCGCTGAGTCGGAAGACCTGGCCTCGCGGGTGGTGTCCGCGCTATTTGGTGAAACCGGAGCCTTCAAGCACATCACATGGATCGGTCAGGGCATTGGCATCGGGTCCAACCTTGCGCAATACGTTCAAACGGGCGATCGCGCCATCTATGTGCTGGCGGAGTCCGAGTCCGGGCGCACGCTGGTCGAAGGCGGACTGTTGGGGTGGCTCTTTCTCGCGGTGAAATTTTCGGCGGTGATCGCCGGCCTCCTGGCTGCGATGAAGCGTGCGACGCGCAGTCACGCCGTGTTTCCCCTTCTGGTCTGGGTCGGGCTGGCAGTGGCAACGGCGGGCTGGCCCGCCATTGGCCAGTTGACCGCCAACGCATTGTTCGGTGTGTACCTGGCCTTCGGGTTGCTTGCCTTCAAGTACCCGAACTTCAAGCTATTCACTTGACTGCGTCCATGAGATTCCTGCACCTCATCGCCTCGGTAGACCCCACCGGCGGCGGCCCGATCGAAGGCGCGCGCCACCTGCACCGGTCTTTGGTGGAACTGGGCCACACCGGCGAATTCGTCTCACTCGATGCGGACGACGCGCCGTGGGTTCAAGACTTTCCAACCACGTTGCATGCACTGGGGCCCGCCAAGGGTCGCTTTGGCTACAGCCCCGCGCTCTTGCCCTGGCTGCAAAGCAATGCTGAAAATTTCGATGCGGTCATCGTCAATGGCCTGTGGCAGTACCACGGCTTGGCCGCCTGGCGCGCACGCAATGATTCGCCCACGCCTTACTTTGTCTTTCCGCACGGCATGCTGGATCCTTGGTTCAAGCGCCGGTATCCGCTCAAGCACCTGAAGAAGTGGCTCTATTGGCCATGGGCCGAATACCGGGTGCTGCGCGACGCAAACGCGGTGCTCTTCACCTGCGAAGAAGAGCGCCTGCTGGCGCGCAAGTCATTCTGGCTCTATCGCTGCAACGAGGCGATCGTCTCTTTTGGCACCTCGGCACCCACCGATGATGCGCAAGATTCAAGGCGCGTCTTTCTCGACGCCTATCCCGAGTTGCAGGGAAAACGCCTTCTTCTCTTCCTGGGCCGCATTCACCCCAAAAAGGGCTGCGACCTGCTCATCGAGGCATTTGCGAAGGCGTGTCGCAACACACCCGATGTTCACTTGGTCATGGCAGGCCCCGACCAGGCGAACTGGACCCGCGCACTGCAGGCAAGGGCGCAGCAACTCGGCGTGGCCGACAGGGTGACGTGGACGGGCATGCTCGCAGGCCAACTCAAGTGGGGCGCCTTTCGCGCAAGCGAAGCGTTCTGCCTTCCATCGCACCAGGAAAACTTCGGGATCGCCGTTGCCGAAGCGCTGGCCTGCAAGTGCCCGGTGCTGATCAGCGACAAGGTGAACATCTGGCGCGAGATCGAAGCAGGCCACGCGGGCTATGTGGAAACCGACTCGATCAACGGCACGGTTGCGCTGCTCGAGCGTTGGCTCGCAACACCTGCCCCGCAGTGGGCAATCATGCGTGAGGCCGCACTGCGCTGCTTCGACCGGAATTTCAGGATGGACAACGTGGCGCGGACGCTGGTGCACGTGGTGCAAAAAAACTCACCCAAAGGCGTGTCGCACATGGACAAGCAAAGTGCACATGTCTGACGCTCAAACGGCGGTGCCTGCCGCCCACTCCTTTGCCAGCGTCCCTGCCGGACGCCCCATGAAGCTGCTGCTCTACGGCATCAACTTTGCGCCAGAAATGACGGGCATCGGCAAGTACACGGGCGAAATGGCCGAGTGGCTTGCCGCACAGGGACACGATGTCCGCGTCGTCACTGCGCCACCCTACTACCCGGAATGGGCGGTGCGGGAAGGCTATAGCGCTTCGCGATATGCACGCGAGCAGTGGCGTGGCGTCCACGTCATTCGCTCGCCGTTGTGGGTTCCCGCCAAGGCCAACGGCCTGCGGCGCATCATCCATCTCGTCAGTTTTGCGATCTCGAGCTTCCCGGCCCTGATAGCGCAATGGCGCTGGCGACCCGACGTCGTATGGGTCGTCGAACCCGCCTTTGCCTGTGCGCCGGCTGCGTTGGCCTTTGCACGCCTGCGCGGCGCGCGAGCCTGGCTTCACATCCAGGACTATGAAGTCGATGCCGCCTTTGATCTGGGTCTGCTCAAGGGCGATCGGTTGCGCCGCTGGGTCACGGCCGTGGAGTGCGCGCTCATGCGCCAGTTCGATCGCGTCTCGACCATTTCCCATCGCATGCTCGATCGCGCACGGAGCAAGGGCATCGTCAATGAACGCCTTGTGCACTTGCCCAACTGGGTGGACGTTTCGGCCATCAAGCCGTTGACCTGCGCCAGCCCGTATCGAACGGAGTTGGGCATCCCGGCCGACACGGTGGTCGCACTTTATTCCGGAAACATGGGCGCCAAGCAAGGCTTGGAAGTGTTGGCTGACATCGCCAGGCGCCTGAAAGACAAGCCCTCAATCCAGTTCGTCTTCTGCGGCGCCGGCGTTGGCCGCGACGCACTCGTGCAAGCCTGCGCGGGCTTGCCGAATGTACGCTTCCTGGACCTGCAGCCGATCGAACGCTTGTCGGACTTGCTCGGGCTGGCCGACATCCACCTTTTGCCCCAACGCGCCGATGCGGCCGACCTGGTGATGCCCTCCAAGCTC
This sequence comes from Variovorax brevis, assembly GCF_030317105.1. GTDB lineage: Bacteria > Pseudomonadota > Gammaproteobacteria > Burkholderiales > Burkholderiaceae_C > Variovorax > Variovorax brevis. The sequence continues at coordinate 608,078 of NZ_JASZYG010000005.1, read as the reverse complement.
ACGGGCATGCTCAGCAGCGGTCGGCCGGTGGTGGCAGGCGCTCGACCGGAAACCGAACTGGGCCAGGTCGTGGCGCTTTGCGGTCAGGTGGTGACGCCCGACGATGGGCAGGCTTTTGCCACCGCGATCGAGACCTTGGCTTCGCAGCCTGAACTGCGCGCACGGCTCGGGCGTCAGGCCAGGGCTTGGGCCGAAGAGCACATGACGCGCGACGGCGTGCTTCGACAGTTTGAATCGGCGCTGAAGACTTGCGTTCTCGCTGCCCAGCAAGCCTGACCTGAGCAACTCAAAAGGAAAAAGCGCGGCAACAGTTGCCGCGCTTTTTTTGTTGCTTCCGAACCATCCTGATCAGCTTTACCACTTCGGGGAAAAAGCACGGCAATCCTCAAAGTGAAACGCCCGATGAATTTCATCGGGCGTCCTTGGGCGGCTTGTGTCGCCGGCGATGTGCCCCTTACAGGGCACTCGCAACTATTGCTCTTCCGGCAGGATGCTTTCGTAGTTGTAGCTCGTGTAGCGGTAGCGGCCGTACTTGTAGTTGCCGTATGCGCGGCGCTTCGAATCCATGCCATTGAGCAACACACCGGCTGCCGCCTTGCCTGCCAGTGACAGGCGACGCGTGCTTTCCTTGAGTTCGCCCATGGTCGACAGATTGGCCCGCGCAATGAGCAGCACCGTTCCTGCGTGCGTTGCGATGGACGAGGTGTCCGAAGCCACCAGCACAGGCGGCGTGTCGATGACCACCAGATCGTATAGCTCCGAGAGCTTCTTCAACGTGGCCGAGAAGGACTCGGACGTCAGCAGTTCCGCCGGGTTTGGCGGAAGTTGCCCCGTCGCCAGGAAGTCCAGGTTCGGCACGACCTGGCGATGGACCGTCTGCTGAACCGTCAGGCTGCCCGCGATCAGTTCGGACAGACCACCATGACGCTGCAGGCCCAAGTACTGGTGCAGGTGCCCGCGCCGCATGTCCGCATCGACGAGCAGCGTCTTCTTTCCCGCCGCTGCCATGAGGGCAGAGAAGTTTGCCGACACAAAGCTCTTGCCCACGCCAGGCGTCGCGCCAGTGATGATGATCCGGTTGCTGGGCGATTCCAGCATGGCGAATTGCATGGCCGTGCGAAGGCTGCGCAAGCTTTCGACGGTTGGATCGTCGGGATACTCGATCGCGAGCAGTCGCACACCCGTGACGCCCGTGAGGCGCCGGCCTGCAATGGCCGCCTGATGTTCGCTGATCGGGATCGTCGAGAAAACCGCAAGTCCGGTATGCGATTCCACTTCGTGCGGATCCTGGATGCGTTGCTCAACGAGCATGTTGCGCACCAGCGCGGCGACGATACCGAGGAAAAGACCCAGCGCAAAGGCCGCACCGACAATGGTCTTGCGCTGCGGCTTGATGGGCGCCAGTGCGACTTCAGCCTCGTCGAGGATCCGCACGTTGCCGACCTTGCCCTCCTTGACCAGGCGAAGCTGCATGGCGTTGTTGAGGAGCGATTGATACAGCTCTGTGTTGACCTTGACGTCGCGCTCCATGCGCACTGCTTCTTGCTGCACGGCCGGCAGCGCCTTGATGCGCGTCTGGATATCGGCCATGTTGCCCTTGAGGGCCGAGATCTGCGCATCCAGCGTTTGCACTGCCGGGTGATTCGAGGTGAAGCGCTGTTCCAGTTCCGTGCGCTTTTGTTGCGCTTCCAGCAGCTTGGTCTGGCGGTCCACGGACATCGCAAGAATGAGGTTGGCTTCCTCACCGAACGCGACCGTTCCCTGCTGGTTCCGATAGCGGTTGTAGACCTCTTCGGACTGCTCCAGCTGCTTCTTGAACAGTGGCAATTGCACATCGAGGAAGCCGAGCGTCTTCTGTGCCTCGGCTGCGCGTCGCTCGATGTTCTGCCGCACATATTGGGCGCCGATGGCGTTGAGCACGCCCGCCAGCAAGCTCGCGTTGGAGTCCTGCATGGAGACGTTGATGATGCCGGACTGCTTGCCACGCTCGGTGATGCCCAGGCGCGACTGCACGTTCTCGATCGTCGCTTGACGCGACACACGCGAAAGATAGAAGTCGGCGCCGCGCTTGCCCGCCAGGGTAGTGATGAACAGCTCGACCGGGCCGTCCGGCGTATCCGCCTTGAGCAGCGTCCCGACCGACCCCTGCAGCGGCTCCTGCCAACCCGGATGGTTGAGGGTGTAACGGCCGTCGCCTTGCGCAGTGACGATGAACTGCTGGCCTTCGAGGCGAGACGGGAGGGCGAAACGCGAAATCACGATGCGTTCGGTTCCCGTCACGTAGCCCGCCATGCCAAGGAAGCCAGGGTCCGAAATCCCGGTCGCCCGCCGCGCCAGCCAGCCGCCCACGTAGGGCGCGTAACGCGGAATCGCCGTGATGTTCAGGTGCGTGGCGTCCACCGCCTCGCCGATCACCGTGCGCGAGCGGATGATTTCAATTTCCGCGGCGGCCGGCGTCTTGACGTCCAGGATCGTGCTGGCCTCTCCAAGTACGTTTTTGCTTGCGCCCTCGGAATCCTCCACCTGCACGACAAGATTGGCTTCATAGACCGGCCGCTGGAGCATCGCATAGATGGCGCCCAGTGCCGTCACCAAAACCACGATGGCAAGGATCAGCCACTTGTTGACGATCAACGCTTCGAGATAGCGCCCCAGGTCGACTTCGCTTTCCGCAGCCGGTTCGGCCACGCCCGGTATGGTGTTTGGCGCGAGCCCCGAGTTTTGATATTTGGAATTCATCGGCTGGCTACTATCGTGGGATGTTGCGCACGGACGTGTAGGCTGTGCTGGACGGCAGCACCAGGTTGGCCACACGGCTCCACAACACCAACGGCACCGGATCGACGTAGACAACGTCCTTCGGCTTCAGGGGGAACCCATCGGCCATGGCCAGCGCCGTCGCGGAGCGGGCGTCCAGGTGGTAGATGGTGTAGCCGCCTTGCGGTTGGTTCCGGATCACGAAAATCTGGCGCGGATTGGACGTGCCGAGGTTGACGCCGCCTGCTTCGCTCAGCGCGTCGTTCAGGCTCAAGCGGCCGTTGCGCATCAGCATGGCCTGCGCATTGACGACTTCACCCATCACCATGACCTTGCGCTCGTCGCGATTGCGCACGAACACGAGGTCACCGTTTTGCAGCGGAATGCGGGCCGGATCGATACCGGCCTCGGCCATTCGCATCAAGTCGATCGAGGTTGTCACGCCCTTGCGAGTGAGCGTGACATAGGAGCGGTCTCCAGCGGGATTGATGCCGCCGGCGCGATTGATGGCCTCGGGCAAGGTCATCGGGATGTCGGTGAAGACCTGGATGCCTGGCGTGCGGACCTCGCCCTCGACATAGGCGCGCTTGCTGCGGAACGCCTCGACGCGGACGGTGATCTGGGGGTTCTTGAAGACGCGCGAGAGCCGCTGGGTCAGCGTGTCGGAAAGCTCCTGGATCGTCATGCCTGCGGCGCGAATCTGGCCGGCATAGGGAAAGGTCAATATTCCGCCACTGGACACCAGGAAACCGGGCGCTGGCGAAACGCTGGCCGGGTCCGCCACGGTGGTCGCCGGCGTGGAACTGAACACCAGTTCAGGGTGGTCGTAGACGTGGATGCCGATCGCGTCGCCGATACCAATGCGGTAAATCGGCGGCTCCCCCAGCAAGGCCTCGACTTCAGGCCCGACGCTGGCAGGCGCTTCGGTACGCAAGGAAGCGATCAGCTCAGGCGTGATGGGCGTGATGGCGCCGTCCGGCGGCTGGTCGGCAAGGGCAACCGAGGAACCCGCAGGAACGACCGGCTTTGCCGTCGATTTCTCAAGCCGCACCGAATCGAAGCCAGGGATCAGCGCGGGTGCAACAGTGCACCCCTGCAAGACGCCGAGGCCAATCAGCAACGCGGTTTGTAAGAACAATGGTTTGGAATACGCTCTCACACTCAACCCTAAGGATTAATACTTTTGCAATCAGTTACGAACTGTACTGCACAAAAATGGGTCGTGCCAGTCCTCGAGAGCGCTATTCCAAATGGCTGTCAGACAACGTGAAGTAGTTGACGAGGGGGCGCGAGACGTGGAGAAATCGAAATCAGGAAATTTCGGTTTCCGCGGCCCGTTTCCAGGCTGCTGCCGCCTGTTCGAGGTCTCCCCGCTCCTCTGCGAGGCGCGCAAGTGCGTGCCAGGCGTGACGGTGAAGGCCAGCATCCTGAAGTCCGAGTCCAGCTTGGGTTAGCAACTGTTGTGCCTTGCCCCAGAGTTGGCGCTTCATGCAGGCCATGCCGGCGAGGTACTGCAGGTTGGGGTCGCGGGGATTGTTGCGCTGGGCGGTTTCGATCCGCGCCAGCCAATCGGCATCGACAGAGTCGAGGCCCGCTTCGAGCACGCGGGCAAGCTTGACCCGCAGGCCGTCGCCCAGGCTGCGGGAGTTTTCGACCATGCGCTCCCATACCGGAAGCAGCCAAGATCGGGCCAGCGCCAAGTCGCCACGCAGCGCAACCTGGCGCTGCGCCGCATGAATGGCCACCTCGGGCATCTCGCGCTCGGCGGTTTCCAGTTCCGCCCACGCCCGCAGGAGTTGCGCGGGATCGTGCGCGTCCGACAGCAGGTCGGTCGCCAGGCCCCGGATGATGCTGTGCGCGGCCGTTTCGGAAAAAGCGCGGTGCTTGGCGAGCAGGCGCGCCGTTTCCAGTGCCTCCAGCGTGCGGCCGTCCAGGCGCGCGGCCTTGAGTTTCAGGCGAAGTGCCAGCGTGCGGCGTTGTGCACCATGAGGGAGCTCTTCCAGCCGCGCCAGCGCGGTGGGTGCGTCGCGATCCTGCAACGCCCAACGGGCGGCTCGTAACTGCACGCCTTCGCGCGTTTCCAGGCTGACGGCGGCGGAGCGCTCGGCACTTTCATTGAGCGCGAGCTGCAGATGCGCGTCGCGCGCCGCCTTGTCCTGCAGTGATTGCGCACTTTCGGCCGCCAGCAGATGCGACATCACGCGGATCTGCTGGGCTTGCGGAATGCTGGCATCCAGTCCCGCAAGGGTGTGCTCCTGCACCAAGGCGGCCTGCGCTGCCTTGCGGGCCCGCGAGAAGCGCCCCGCCAGCAGTTGCGCGATGGCGTCGAGCAGCGAAGCGTGCAGGGCGCGCTCCTTTTGCTGCATGCGCCATTGACGTGCTTGGCGCGGCAGCGAGAAAAGTGCTGCGAGCGCGCGCAATGCGACGTGCAATATCGCAAACACCGCAAACAGGATGAGCAGCACCAGGTTGAGCGACAGGTCCACGCGCCAAGGCGGCCAGAACACGGTGATGGTGCCCTGGTTGTTGCCGGCAAACAGGGCGACGGCCGCGGCAATGCCGAACAGCGCCAGGAGCCAGAGGGCGGCACGCATGGCCCTATCGCCCCGCCGCGGCGGTCGCGAGAGCCGCCAAGGTGTCGTCGGCGCGCGGCGGCTCGGCCTCCTTGACCTGCGCCTGCAACTGCTGCAGCAGCGTGGCCGCCGCCTGTGTACGGCGCGAGGCGGGATCGAAATATTTGTTCAGCGCGGCGGAAACTGCAGTCAGCTCGCTGCGCACCCGGTCCGGCTGGCGAGACAGCAGTGCCAGGCGGGCATTCATCAACCGGAGCTTGAGGTTCTCCCGCAGGAAGAAGATCTGCTCGGGCGCCACCAGCACCGCTTCAGGAGCGTCGATGCGCCCCACACGCACCAGCGAGCGCGCTTCCTGCCGAACCGCGGCCACGATCCGTTCCCACCACGGCGCATCGGCCGGAAGGGTGTCGCTGGGCCACAGGGTTGAACCGCCCCGTGCACCCACAGCATTGAGTGCTGGCAAGTCATCGACCGAGCGAATCAGCTCATCGAGTTTCTGAAGCGCGTCCGCACTGTCGTTGCTGGCGGTGGAGCGGATGCGGTCGGCATCGCGTTGAAGCGCGCGCTGCAAGGGAGCCAGCCGCGGCTGCGCAGCCCGTGCAACGCGTTGCTCGCCAGCCTTGAGCGCTGAAAGCAAGGGCTCGGTGCTGCCGGAGGCCTGCGCCTGTTGCAGCCCAAGGCGCACGGCGGAATCGATGTCCACCACCAGGTTCTCGTCGCGCGAACGCGACAGGCTCTGGATGAGTTCTTCGAGTTGGGTGCGTTGCAGCGCCAGTTCGGAAACACGCGTTTCGTTCACGGCGACGCGCGCTGCGGCGTCGCGCACCGTTTCGCTCGCCTGACGTGCGAGGGTGCGCGCCTCGCCGGCTTGCGCCAACGCGTCTGCGCTCTGGCGCGCCAACTGCTCCTGCATGCCATCGACCTTCTGCCAGAGTGCGATGACCATGAAGAGCGCGATCAATGCGGCGACAGCCAACCCGCCGAGAATCATTCGCGATGCTGTTGAAGGCATTGCATGGGCCGCCGGCGCCGCAGCCATCGGCACAGGGAGCGGGGGGCGCTCGGCCGGATCCTGCAGGACTTCGTCAGACGTGGAGGCGACACTCATCCAAGGGATTCTATCGACGCGGACAGCGCGTCAACGTCAGCGTTGGATGTACGCACCACGCCAAAGCCCGCGTCGGTGGCCGCGCGTGCAATGCGCGCGTGGGTCGCCACGGCCAGCGCAGACCCCCAATGCGCTTGCGGCAACATCTGCAACAAGTTGGCGACGGCTCGCGAACTGCTGAAAAGCCAGACCGAGCCATCGCTGCAGGCGGCCTGCGCCAACTGGCGCTGCGCACTTGTCCAGGCCGCCGGGCGCCGTCGGTAGGCGACGACCGTGTCATGCTGGGCGCCCGCCGCCTGGATCTGGTCCGCCAGCCATTCGCGGCCTTCGGCGCGGCCCAGCTCATCACCGCCGCGCACGATCAGCACGCGGGTTGCCGTGCCCACTTGGGGTCGCACGATGTCCCAAAGCGCTTCCGAATCGAATTGGGGAGCGCGACTGTCCGGCACGTCGATGGACGATTCGGGCACGCCTTCGGCCCGCAAGGCACTGGCGGTGCCGGGACCGGTCGCCCAGAAGCGCGGGCGCGCGATCAAGCCCGGGGGCGCTGCCGCAAAGAAATGCTGGACGGCGGCCGCGCTGACGAACATCAGCGCGTCGTAGTCGCCGCCCCGCTGCGCGACGGACCGGATCGCGCCCGGATCCTCGAGCGCCACCGTCTCCAGCAGTGGCAATGACACGGCGTCTAAGCCACGGCTTCGCAATGCATCGACCCAGCGCGTCGCTTCGCGGGCGGGCCGTGTCACCAGCACGCGGCGCGGTGTCATCCGGCGGCTTGCGCGCCGGCCTGGCGCAAGGCCTGCGCCGCCTGCTCGCCCAGCGTCGCGGCGCGGTCCAGATCGCGTGCGTCACCCTGCACCTGCACGCGCACCAGAGGCGAGGCGCCTTCCATGTCGCCCCATGCGGCATCGACTCGCAGGGTGCCGTCGGGTTGCCAGCGTGCGTGGGCGGCCAGCGGCATGGAGCAACTGCCGCCCATCGCACGGCTGACAGCGCGCTCGGCGGCGGTGGCCAGCCAGTCGGGCTGCGAGACCAGCGGCGCGAGCACTTCGATCAAATCGGCGCGGTCGGCCCTCACTTCGATGCCCAAGGCGCCCTGCCCTGCCGCGGGCAACATGGCATCGGGTTCAAAGGTCGTGCGGATGCGGCTTTCCAGCCCCAGGCGCTTCAGCCCGGCCGCCGCCAGCACGATGGCGTCGTACTGTCCTTCGTCGAGCTTGCGAAGCCGGGTGTCCAGGTTGCCGCGCAAGGGTTCGATGCGCAGGTCGGGCCGCATCGCACGCAGCAGCACCATGCGGCGCAGGCTCGACGTGCCGACCACCGCACCCTGCGGCAGGTCGGCCAGTTGCGAATAGCGGGGGGATACCAGCGCGTCGCGCGGATCCTCGCGCTCCATCACGCAGGCCAGCGCAAAACCGGCCGGCAGGTCCATCGGCACGTCCTTGAGGGAATGCACCGCGATGTCGGCGCGGCCTTCCTCGATGGCAAGCTCCAGCTCCTTGACGAAGAGGCCCTTGCCGCCGACCTTGCTCAGCGAGCGGTCCAGGATCTGGTCGCCTCGCGTGGTCATGCCCAGCAGCGTCACCGCGTGGCCGTGCGCTTCAAGAAGGGATTGAACGTGTTGGGCTTGCCACATGGCCAGCCGACTTTCGCGCGTCGCGATCACGATGTGAGTCAAAGCGTGTCTCCGCCGCTGTAAAAAACTGCGTCCGATGCTAGCATGCTGCATCGCAGCAACCCGCCGGCGAGGAAGAGGACAACAGCGCAGTGAAAAACACCAAGACCCCTGCTTCTCCCAAGCGTCGAAAGAACGCAGACCACGACGATCAACCCCTGATCGAGGACATCCGCCTGCTGGGGCGGATCCTCGGCAACGTCATTCGGGAGCAGGAGGGCGAAGCCACCTTCGAGCTCGTCGAGAAGATACGAACATTGTCGGTCTCGTTCCGCCGCGATGAAGACCACTCCGCCGACCGGGCACTGAAGAACCTGCTCAAGACATTGAGCGCCGCCGAGACGGTGCGCGTGATTCGCGCCTTCACCTATTTCAGCCATCTCGCCAATCTCGCGGAAGACCGCCACCAGATTCGCCGCCGCTCGGACGCGGATCGCGCCGGCGAAAGCGCCGAGGGCAGCCTGGACGTGGCACTGGCGCGCATCCGAAAGGCAGGCGTGTCAATCGACAAGGTGGTGGAGACGCTGGCGCACAGCTACGTCTCGCCCGTGCTCACGGCGCACCCGACGGAAGTGCAGCGCAAGAGCATCCTGGACGCCGAGCGCGGCATCGGCCAGCTGCTTGTGACGCGAGACGACATCCTGCTGCGACAACAGGCCTACGCGAGCCGCCCTGCCGCCAAGAAAGATGCCCTCACACCAGTGCAGTTGGAAGAGAACGAAGTGCAGCTGCGCACCCGCGTCACGCAGCTCTGGCAAACACGCCTTCTGCGCTTTTCCAAGCTCACCGTGGCCGACGAGGTCGAGAACGCCCTGAGCTACTACGAGGCCACCTTCCTGCGCGAGATCCCCCGCGTCTACGCCGATCTGGAGCGCGCACTGGGCCACGACGGCATCGCGCCCTTCCTGCGCATGGGCCAATGGATCGGCGGCGACCGCGACGGCAACCCGAACGTCACGGCCGAAACCCTGCAATACGCGTTGAGACGCCAGGCCGAACTGGCCCTGCGCTACTACCTGACCGAAGTGCATTACTTGGGCGGCGAACTGTCGCTGTCGGCCTCGCTGGTGGATGTGTCGGTGGAAATGCAGTCCCTGGCCGAACGCTCGCCCGACAAGAACGAACATCGCCGCGACGAACCCTATCGCCGCGCGTTGACCGGCGTGTACGCACGGCTTGCCGCCACGCTGCACGATCTCACGGGCGGCGAAGCGGCCCGCCACGCCGTTGCGCCGCAGAACCCCTACAAGCAGGCCTCCGAGTTCCTGGCCGACCTGCGCACGATCGAAGACTCGCTGCGTGAGAAGCACGGCACCGTGCTCGTGTCTCAGCGCTTGGGCCCGCTGGTCCGCGCCGTCGAAGTGTTCGGCTTTCACCTTGCCACCATCGACCTGCGCCAAAGCTCGGACAAGCATGAGGCCGTGATTGCCGACCTGCTGGCCGCCGCACGCATCGAGCCGCAATACGCCGCGCTGCCCGAAGACGCCAAGCAGACCCTGCTGCTGCGCCTGCTCGACGAAGCCCGCCCCTTGCGCGTGCCCGACGTCGAGTACACGCCGCTCACGCGCAGCGAACTGGCGATCTTTGCCGCAGCGCGCGCAGCGCGTGCCACCTACGGCAAGGAAGCCATTCGCCACTACATCATCAGCCACACCGAGACGGTGAGCGACTTGCTGGAAGCCCTTCTGCTCCAGAAGGAAGTCGGGCTGCTGCGGGGCACGCTCGATGGCGACGCGCATTGCGACCTGATCGTGGTGCCGCTGTTCGAGACCATCGACGACCTGCGCAACGCCGCGCCGATCATGAAGGCCTTCTACGCCTTGCCCGGCATCGCGGCGCTGATCCGCCGCTCGGGCGCCGAGCAGGACGTGATGCTTGGCTACTCCGACAGCAACAAGGACGGCGGCATCTTCACCAGCAACTGGGAGCTCTATCGCAGCGGCGGTGAGCTGGTGGCGCTGTTCGACGAATTGAACCGCGACGCGCCTGAGGGCGAAGCCGTGCGCCTTCGCATGTTCCACGGCCGCGGCGGCACCGTCGGTCGCGGGGGCGGCCCCAGCTACCAGGCCATCCTTGCGCAGCCGCCCGGCACAGTGCGCGGGCAGATCCGCCTCACCGAACAGGGCGAAGTGATCGGCTCGAAATACGCCAATCGCGAAATCGGCCGGCGCAACCTTGAAACGCTGGTGGCCGCCACCCTGGAAGCCACCCTGCTGCCGCTGGCCAAGGCCGCGCCCGCGCCCTTCCTCGCCGCAGCGGACGAACTTTCGCGCGAAAGCATGGCGGCCTACCGCGAGCTCGTGTACGGCACGGCCGGCTTCGGCGACTACTTCTTCAGCTCGACGCCCATCCGCGAGATTGCGGAGCTGAACATCGGATCGCGCCCCGCGTCGCGCAACCCGAGCCATCGCATCGAGGACCTGCGTGCGGTTCCGTGGAGCTTCAGCTGGGGGCAGTGCCGACTCACGCTGCCGGGCTGGTACGGCTTTGGATCCGGTGTCACGGCCTTCCTCGACGGGGGCGGCAAAGGCGAATCCCGAAAGGAACGCCTCGCCCTGCTGCAGCGCATGTACGCGAAGTGGCCCTTCTTCAGCACACTGCTCTCGAACATGGACATGGTGCTGGCCAAGAGCGATCTGGCACTGGCCTCGCGCTATGCCGAGCTGGTGGAAGACCGCAAGCTGCGCAAGAAGGTGTTCTCCATGATCGAAGCGGAGTGGCACCGCACCTCGGATGCGCTCAACCTCATCACCGGTGCAAAGCAACGCCTGGAGGGCAACGCGGACATGCAGCGCTCGGTGCGCCATCGCTTTCCGTACATCGATCCCCTGCACCACCTGCAGGTGGAGTTGATGCGGCGCTATCGGGCCGGCGACGGCGGCGAGCGCTTGCAGCGCGGCATCCACATCTCGATCAATGGAGTCGCTGCGGGATTGCGCAACACGGGATAGCGGGCGGCGGTGTGCGTGGCCTCCTACATGAACATAGGTGCGCACGCCTTCTTTGCACGCTCGCGCGCGCGTAGGCTGGTAGGGAAGTTGAAAGTGGGTGCGAGCGTCGCATCCACGCGTTTGGCTTCCACAGGAACCCGTCGCCATGTCTTTTCCATCATCCCTCTCGCTCGGCAGAACCGCGCGCAGCGGCAGCACCCCTGATTTCGTCAGCAGCGATGTCGCTGCCCTGGCGTCGCACATGGAACGATGTGCCCAGTCCCGAGGTTCACTCTTCGCGCTCAGGCGCCATCTTCAAATGGGCCGTGCAGTGCTTGCAGGACGGCTGGTAACGGTGGCCCTCGTCAGCGGCACCGTCGTCGCCTTGGCGCTCCAGTTCGTGTAAGGCGTGAGCGCCTCCGTTCTGGACCGGTTCGACAGCCTCAGCGACTACGCTCGCCAACTTCTTTCAAGCCCTCACGCCGAACGCGAAGCGCCGATCCGCTCCGACCTGTTCGGCGCGCAACGCTTTGCCGAGCATGGCCGCAGTCTGGCCCGCGCGCAGCTGGTGCAGGAAAGGCCGACACGCGGCGAGCCGGCCTTCTTTCCGCGCGTCGAAGAAAACCTGGAGTCGCTGCGGCGGGCCTTCGACTACATCGCGCTGACCTCGCGCAGCGGGCGCTACGTGGCGCCAGCCGCGGAATGGCTGCTTGACAACTTTCACCTCATCGAGGCGCAACTCCAGCAGATCCACGAAGGCGTGCCGCGCAACTATTACCTTCGCCTGCCCAAGCTGAGCGAAGCGCCGCTGGCGGGCCTGCCACGCATCTACGGCATTGCGTGGGCCTATGTTGCGCACACCGACAGCGTGCTCAACAACGAGCTGTTCACCGCCTTTCTGGATGCCTATCAGGAAATCGATGAACTGACGCTGGGCGAGTTGTGGGCCTTTCCCACCACCTTGCGTGTGGTGCTGCTGGAAAACCTGCGCCGCGTCGCCGAGGACATCGCCGGCACCAAGGTCGCACGCGAAGTGGCCCATGCCGTCTCGGACATCGCCGGGAGCCTGTCCACGCACGACCTCGACGTGATGGGCCGCATGATGCGAAGCCGCGGCCTGCACGAGCCCTATGTGACGCAGCTCTGGCAGCGGCTCCCCGTGGAGCGCACCGAGCAGACCTCGTCGCTGGTGCGTTGGACGGAGCAGCATTGCCCCAACGGTCCGTCGCTCATCAGCGATGCGCAGACCGCCGCGGCTGCCGACAACCTGACGGTCGGCAACATCATCACGACCCTCCGCACGATCGGGCAGGTCGAGTGGTCCGAGCTGATCGAGCCCGTGAGCCGTTCGCTGCGCGTTTTGCGGCGGATTCCCAGCTTCAGCCTTGAAAGTGAAATCACCCGCCAGCAGATCACCCACGCCATGGAGCAGTTGGCAAGGAGCACGGCGAGGTCCGAACGCGAAGTGGCCGAAGCAGTGGTGCAACTGGCACAAGCGCCGGCTCCGGACACTGGAACGGATGCCCAGGCGCAGCTGACGGCCGGCTACTACCTCATCGGACCGGGCCGGCCCCGCTTGCGTGAATCCTTGCGGCCCTTGCATGCGCCTGTGCGCGCTGGTGCGGGTGCGCCGACGGATGCCGTTGCATGGCGCCTGCTCATCTACCTTGCCTGCATCGTTGGCGGCACGGTGCTGGTGCTTGCCGGCATGGCGCATGGCCTTCATACCGCGGATTGGAAGGCTTCCATCGGGAATGGCTGGATAACGGCGTGCGCGCTCGCATTGGCCGCTTGGCCGGTGTCGGAGGCGGTGATCGCCTTGATCCACCGCATCGTGGCCGAATCGGCGCGTGTGCATCCGCTGCCACGGCTGGATTTTCCGGCAGGCATCCCCGAAGACGCACGCGTGCTCGTGGTGATTCCCGCGTTGCTTGGCTCCACCGAAGTCAACGAACAGCTGGCGCATCGCCTCGAACTCCACTGGCTCGCGAATCGCGAAGCCAACGCGCAGTTCGCATTGCTGACGGATTGGCGAGACGCCGACAGCGCCAGCACACCGGACGACGACCGCCTGCTGGCCGACGCCTATCGCCGCATCGACGCGCTCAACGAGCGATACCCCGCAGGCCCTGACGCGCCCACCCGCTTCCTGCACATGCATCGCCCCCGAAGCTGGAGCGAGACCGACAGGACGTGGATGGGCTGGGAGCGCAAGCGCGGCAAGCTGGAGATGCTGCTGCGCTGGCTGGCCGTGGGCGACGCCAGCGGCTTTCTGCCCCTGAAGGCAGGCTGGCGGCTGGCCGACCGCATTCCCTATGTCGTCACGCTCGATGGCGATACCGGTCTGCCCCCCGGCATGCTGAAAGACCTGGTTTCCACGGCGGCACACCCGCTCAATGCGCCTTACGTGGATGCGTCAAGGCGCCGCGTGGTCTCCGGCTACGGCATCCTTCAACCGCACGTCGTGACACCCTTTCCGGCGCACGACGAGCGCTCCCTCTACCACTGGCTGTTCGCAGGGCAATGCGGCATCGATCCGTACAGCAGCGGTGCGTCCAACATCTACCAGGACCTTTTCGGATCCGGCTCATTCACCGGCAAGGGCCTGCTCAACGTGCGCGCCGTGCATGCCGTGCTGGATGCGCGGATGCCCGAAGGCCAGGTGCTCAGCCACGACCTGCTCGAAGGCGTCGTCGCACGATGCGCATTGATGACGGACGTGATGCTGCTGGAAGACCATCCCCACCACGCCAGCGTCGCGTCCTCGCGCGTCCATCGCTGGACGCGGGGAGACTGGCAACTGTTGCCCCTGATGCTGCAACCGCGCCGATTCGGCATCGATGGGCTCGGCCTGTGGAAGATGATCGACAACCTGCGCCGGGCCCTGGTCGCGCCGGCGTCGTGCCTGCTGATCGCGCTGGCCATCTTCGCGGACGCCGTGCCCTTGAGCTGGGCGCTGGCGACGGCTGCGGCCGCGCTTCTCCTCGGCCCGTTGCTCGGCGCGCTGGCCGGACTGGTACCGACGCGGCGCAACATCGAGTTGCGTCACTTCTTCGACATCGGCGGCGGCGAGTTGATTCGCGCGCTGGCCGGCGCCGCCTGGCAGTTCGTCCAGTTGATGGCCCAGGCCAGACTGCTGCTGGACGCGAGTGCAAGAGCGTTGTGGCGCATGACGATCAGCCGGCGCAAGCTCCTGCAATGGACGACGTCCGAGCAGGCGGCGGCGCAGGCGCGGTATGAGCTTCCCGCCTTCCTGCGGGCCGGTGCCGTTGCAAGCCTCTCGGGCATCGTCCTGGCTTGCGCTGCCGCATGGAGCCCCCATCCCTTCGCAGGCCCAGCCCTGTTCGTCGTGTGGGCGCTGGCGCCTGTGCTGGCGTGGTGGTCCAGCGACGTCACCAAGCGTGACCGCCATCGCCAGACCCTGGACGCCTCCGAGCGCGACTACCTGGAAAAGCTGGCGCACGACACCTGGCGCTTCTTCGAGTACGTCGTAGGCCCGGAGGACAACGACCTGCCGCCCGACAACCTGCAACTCGAACCACAGCCGACGATCGCCCACCGCACCTCGCCGACCAACATCGGCATGTACCTGCTGTCCGCCTGTTGCGCGCACGAGTTTGGATGGATTGACACGGCGCAGTTGCTCGCGCGACTGGAAGCGACGCTCGCCACGGTCGACCGGCTCGACAAGTTCCATGGCCATCTCTACAACTGGTACGACACGCAGACGCTTCGCATGCTCCCGCCGGCCTATGTGTCGAGCGTCGACAGCGGCAACCTCGCCGGGCATCTTCTGTGCGTGGCGCAGGCCTGTGGGCAACTTGCCAAGACCACGGCCCGCGACGACGCCCAACGCGCTGCACTGGAAGAGATGGCAAGACGCTGCGAGACCTTGTGCCACGCGATGGACTTCAGCGGCCTCTACAACCCCAAGCGCCACCTGTTCCACATCGGCCTTCGCGTGGACGACATGACGCTCGACGCGAGCTACTACGACCTGCTCTCTTCGGAATCGCGACTGCTCAGCTTCCTGGCCATCGCCAAGGGCGACGCACCACGCCGCCACTGGCCGGCGCTGGGCCGCCCTTTCCTGTCTGTCGGCTTCGAGCCGGGCCTGAAATCATGGGCGGGCTCGATGTTCGAGTACCTGATGCCCTCGCTCGTGATGCCAGAGCCGCAGCACAGCCTGCTGGACGCGGCCAACCGCGCAGCCATTCGCGAGCAGCAGGCTTTCGGCCATGCGATGTACCAGCCCTGGGGCGTTTCCGAGTCGGCCTATTTTGCGCAGGACCATTCGCTGGCGTATCAGTATTCGCCCTTCGGCGTGCCGCGTCTGGCCTTGCGGCGCACACCGCCCACGGAACGAGTCGTCGCGCCCTACGCCGCCGCCATGGCCGCGGCGCATGTACCGCACGACGTCATGTTGAACCTGCACCTGCTTCAATCGCTCGGTGCGCGTGGCGAATTCGGCTTCTTCGACGCAATCGACTTCACGATCTCGCGGCAGGCCGAAGGACAGGGCTTCAGCGTCGTGCGCAATTTCATGTCGCATCACCAGGGCATGTCGCTGGTGGCGCTGTGCAATTTGCTGTGTGACGATGCGCCCCGGCGCTGGTTCGCGTCGGCGCCGCTGGTGCAGGCCCATGAATCGCTGCTGCACGAACGCACGCCGCGCCAGATCATCGGCAGCGCCGATCCGCGCACGCCGCCCGAACCGGCGGAAGGCGAACCGCCGCCGGTCTTCCAGCCACGCGTGGTGGATCCGCTGGCGCCGGGCATGCAGCCCACGCACCTGCTCTCCAACGGCCGCTACACGGTCGCCCTGCGCGCCAACGGCGCTGGCGTGAGTCGCTGGCAATCCTCGAACGTGAGTCGCTGGCGCGACGATCCCTTGCGTGACCACTACGGCACCTTTTTCTTCGTGCACGCCGAAGGTGCCGGCGATGAAGCAGCCAGGCCCGTGTCGCTGACCGCGTTGCCCGCGCCCGGCGAGGGCTGGCACTATCGCGCCCGCTTCCTGGCCGATCAGGTTCAGTTCGACGCACGCTGCGAAGACCTGCAGGTGCGCACCACCGTCCTCATCAGCCCCGAGGACGATACCGAACTGCGCACGGTGGCCCTGCACAACACGAGCAACGCCACACGCACGCTGGAGTTGATTTCGTACTTCGAACCCGTGCTGTCGCAGCCCAAGGCGGACGAGGCGCATCCGGCGTTCACCAACCTCTTCGTCGAGACGCGATGGGAGCCGGCATGGCGCGCCCTGCTCATCACGCGCAAGCCCCGCCTGCACGGCGACGCGAGCATGGCAGTTGCGCATTTCGTGGCCTCGGTCGATGCGCACGTGCTGTCGGTCGCCTGCATGGCCGACCGGCGCGCCTTCATCGGCAGGAACCGGTCGCTGGCCGATCCGGCGCTCGACGCGCAGGCGCTGGACGGCAACGGCCAGCCCATCAACGGCCTGGACCCCATCGCGTGCCTGCGCGTGCGCCTGCAGATCGAGGCCGGCGCCACCGCACGCATCACCTTCGCCACCACCGCCGATGAACACGAAGACGGATTGCTCCCCGTCATCGACCGCTACCTGCAACCCATGCACGTGGAGCGGGCGACGCGCATGGCCGCCACGCTGGCGCAGGTGAGGCTGCGCGACCTGAGCATCGACCCGGCGCAAAACCTTGCGTTGCAGGACCTCACCACCATCCTGACCTACACATCGCCGCGCCCGATGAGCGATCGCGGCACGATCGACCTGCGGCAGATCTGGCGCTTCGGCATTTCGGGCGACAAGCCGATCGTGCTGGTGCACATCCATTCGACCACCGGCATGCGGTTGCTCAACACGCTGCTGCGCGCGCAGCCGTGGTGGGGATTCGGCGGCGTGGCCTGCGACCTGGTGGTGCTCAACAGCGAGCCCAGTTCGTACCTCATGCCCCTGCAGCGCGAGATCCAGGCGCTGCGCGACCGGGTGGCGCAGCAGGTGCAAAACAGCTTTCCGCGCAACGACTCCGCAGGCTTTTATCTCTTGCGCGACCAAGATGTCGCAGCTTCCGAAAAGGCTGCGCTGTCGGCCCTGGCGCGCGCGGTGTTCACCGCCGATGGCCGCACGCTCGAAGCGCAGGTTGCCGCCTTGCGCGATGCAGCCACGCCGCGCGCCATCGCCCAGGACGCACCCACCGTCGCATTGAACCCGCGTGGCGCATTCAAGCAGCCGCAGGCCGTGCAAGCGCAAGCCGTGCAGGCGCCAGTCGGCGATTTCGACGCCGCATCAGGTGAATTCAGCTTCACGGTCGATGCGCAGCACCGCCCTTTGCGGCCGTGGGTCAACATCATCGCCAACGCCGATTTCGGCTTTCAGGTTTCGGAGGCGGCTTCAGGCTTCACGTGGGCCGGCAACAGCCGCATGCACCAGATCACGCCATGGTCGAACGATCCGGTGCAGGACCCGGCTTTCGAGCACTACCTTCTTCAGGACCTCGATTCACGGGACTTGATCCCGTTGACGCCCGCCGCCGGCACGCGCCCGGATACCCGGCACCATGTGCGCCACGGCCAGGGCTACACGATCTTCGAATGCGAGCACGAAGGCCTGTCGCTGGAGACGACCTTCTTCGTCGACCGCGACGACCGCATGAAAGTCGTCCATGTGACCGTGCACAACCAAGGCAGCGGCCCGCGACGCCTGCGCGCCCTCGCCATGGTCGAGTGGCAGATGGGCGCCGCGCGCGGCGAACGGCGCACCGTGCACACTTGGAAGCCCGACGGCGTCCCGGCGGTCTTTGGCCAGCAACGCGAATCGAACGCGGGCTTCGGCGGCAGCACGGCCTTCGTGATGATCGCGGGCCTTCCACGGACTCCCGAGCAATGGACGTGCGACCGGGACGAATTCTTCACCCAGACCTCCGGCGGCCTTGAAGTTCCAGACGCCCTTGCACAACGCGCCGGCAGCGGACTGGATGCATGCGCCGCCATCGCAGGCGAGCTGGCCGTGATGGCCGGCGAGGTCGCCAGCTTCAGCTTCCTGCTCGGCCATGCGCCCGATGCGCAGGGCGCCATGCAACTGGCGCAGCAATGGCGCCAACGCGATGCGGGCGAATCCTTCGCGCAGGTGCGTGGCTTCTGGGACGAGCTGCTGGGGCGCGTGCAAGTGCGCACGCCCGATCCGCTGTTCGACGTGCTGGTCAACCGCTGGCTACCCTACCAGACGCTGGCCTGCCGCATCTGGTCGAAGGCCGGCTTCTACCAGGCCGGCGGCGCCTTCGGCTTTCGCGACCAGTTGCAGGACGCCATGGCCTTTGCGTTGACCGATCCGAAACGGCTGCGCGACCAGATCGTGATGAACGCGTCGCGGCAGTTTCCCGAAGGCGATGTGCAGCACTGGTGGCACATGCCGGGCGGCGCCGGAGTGCGCACGCATTTTTCGGACGACCTGCTGTGGCTTCCCTATGCCTGCGCGCACTACGTCGAGGTCAGCGGCGACACGAGCATCCTCGACGCCGCGGCCCACTTCATCGAGGGACCGCCGATTCCCGAGGGTGCAGAGGACGCGTACTACCCGCCGCAGATCAGCGAGCAGGTCGCCACGATCTACGAGCACTGCGCCCGCACAATCGACCGCAGCCTCAAAGTGGGCGCCCATGGGCTGCCGCTGATGGGCACCGGCGACTGGAACGACGGGATGAACCGCGTCGGGCACGAAGGGCGTGGGGAATCGGTGTGGCTCGGCTGGTTTCTCTGCGACGTTGTGCAACGCTTTGCGCCCATCGCGCAGGGACGCGGACAGGGCGAGCGCGCCAAGCGCTGGCTCGAAGCGCGCCAGGGCTGGGTGCTGGCCTTGCACCAGACAGGCTGGGACGGCGCCTGGTTCCGCCGCGCCTTCTTCGACAATGGCGCGCCGCTGGGCTCATCGATCAACGAGGAGTGCCGCATCGACCTGATTGCGCAGGCGTGGTCGGTCATCTCCGGTGCCTCGCGCGAGGACTTCACCGTGCCGGCCATGCGCGCTGTCAAGCAACAGTTGACAGACCACTCGGCCGGCCTGCTTCGCCTGCTGCATCCACCGCTGGCGCATTCCACCCACAATCCCGGTTACATCCAGGCCTATCCGCCCGGCGTGCGCGAGAACGGCGGCCAGTACTCCCATGGTGCCGTGTGGGCCATGATGGCGCAGGCACTGCAGGGCGACGTGCACACCGCATGGGAAAGCTTCAAGGGCCTGAGCCCCGCCCATCGCGCGGCGCATCCGCAGCGCCGCCCGGTGTACGAACTGGAGCCCTATGTCATGCCGGGCGACACCTATGGCGCGGCGCCTTACGTCGGGCGCGGCGGCTGGAGTTGGTACACGGGCTCCGCGGCCTGGCTGCAGCGCGCGGCCATCGAAACCCTGCTGGGCCTGCAGGTGCAGGGTCACAGGCTGCGGTTGACGCCGCGCGTGCCGCCGGAGTGGCCCGGTTTCGAGATCGCGCTGCGGCTCCAGGGCCGTGAGTTCTCGGTGCAGTGGTGCGGCAGCGAGACCGATGCGCGGGCGGCCGCCGTGAACGTGCGACCCGGCGAATGGATCGACTGGCAGGCGTTGGAGGACAAGGCCGTCGTGCGCGTCTCTTCCGTCAGCAGTTGAACACGAGTTCCGTTATTTATTGATAGGTTCTAAAATACGGAACTTCAACAACCGACGCTCTTTCGCATGTCGCATCCACTGCTGGCATTCCTCACCATCGGACAATCGCCCCGCCCTGACATGACCGGGGCCATCGTGAAAGCCTTGCCTGCGCATGTGCGAACCATCGAATGCGGCGTGCTCGATGGACTTTCACCTGAAGCGGTCACGCGCGACTTTGCCGTCCGTGAAGGCGCCTTCCCCCTGATCTCCCGGCTTGCCAGCGGCCAATCGGTCGCGCTGGATGAGCACGCAGTGGAACGAGGCTTGCAGCGTTGCATCGACCAATTGGAAGCGCAAGGTGCGAACGTTGTCGTTGTCCTTTGCACGGGGCACTTTGCGACGTTGCGCACGAAGGGCGCATGGCTGATTGAACCCGACCGCGTCGTCCAGGCGACCATCAACAACCTGGCGCACGGCAAGCGCCTCGGAATGATCGCGCCGCTGCCGGAGCAGGTGAGGCAGATCCAGGACAAGTGGTCCGCGCCCGGCGATGAGTTGCCGTGCGCATCGGCATCGCCCTACGGCCCGCTGGACTCGCTGGTGGACACGGCCAGGACACTTCGCGATCAAGGCGCACAAGCCATCGTGCTCGACTGCATGGGCTATACGGAGCAGCACAAGCAAGCCGTCGTCAACGCGATGCCTGGCTTGCCGGTGTTCGTCTCCGCAAGCGTGCTGGCCTCGACCGTCGGCAATCTGTTCTGATCAGGCCGCAGCCTGGAAGGCCAACCAGTAAGGATCGCCCACGCGCTTGCCGACGTTGCTCGCGGCATCCCGCACCAGCGCACCAAGCCGCGCGACGAGCGCATCCGTCAACGATTCCACTGGAATGGCCAGGCCAAAGCCATAGCGCTGGCGGCTGGCCGGATCCAGCACCGCGGCGGCGATTCCCGCAACGTTGGTGACAGCCTCTCCGCGCGAGAGCGACCAGCCATGATCGCGCACCTGGGCGAGCCGCCCCAGCAGGTCCTTGCGCGTACGTGGCGCGTCTCCACGGCGCAGATCCAGTTTGCTGCCCACCAGTTGTGTGACCTCTTCGTCTGAAAGCCCGGCCAGCAACGCGCGCCCCGGTGCGCTTGCGTACGCCGGCGCGCGGGTGCCCGGCGGGGTATAGACCTGCAGCGTGCCGGAGCCGGCGCGCATCTGGATGACCATCGAATCGGCGCCATCGAGAACGTTGACGTAGCCCGTATAGCCGCTTTCATCCACCAGCGCGGCAAGCGCCTCCTCGACCAGTGAGGCGGTGCTGCGCGATGCGCGGTAGTGATAGGAGGCCTCCATGATGACGCCGCCCGGCCGGTAGGCGCGCGTAGCGGGATCGCGATCCAGAAAGCCGTAGCTGGCCATCATGCTCAGCGTTCGTGACGCGGAACTCTTGGGCAGATTCAATTCCGCGGACACGTCGGTGACCGTGATGTCGCGGCGCAATCGCGCGATCAGCTTCAGGACATCCATTGCGTTGGCAAGCGTGCTCATTTCCCTCTTCTGGTTGGCAAGGCTGCCGGGATCATAGACGGCGCACTCTCGCGACAAGGCTGCGAGATGGCCAGGCAATCCCCCTTGACAGTTTTTTGGCGGCAACTATCATTGGTTCCATAAAATCATACTAGGTTCCATATTTTGGAACCACAAGAAGTTGAGCAGTTTGGCAATTCCGATGGCTTGGCCATCGATCTGAAACAATCAGGAGATGCTCTGATGGCACATGAGACGACGGCAACCCCGCTGGGTTCGACCGCACACACCAGCGCGTTCGACGTGGAATCAACCCACCCGAAGGCCCTGGCGCCGGCCAACCTGATCCTGACGGTCGTGCTCAGCATCTTTGGCGCCATCGTGGGCATCCAGATTCTTGCGAGCCTGGGCATCACGCCAAGCACTTCGCTGGTGGGCGCGCTCGCAGCCATGGCGCTGGCGCGCATTCCGCTGGCGATGTTCCGGGGCTTCCGTTCCGTGCATGCGCAGAACCTGGCGCAAACCAGCATCTCCTCGGCCACCTTCGGCGCGGCCAACAGCCTCTTCCTGCCGATCGGCATTCCCTTCCTGTTCGGCCTGCCGGAAATGATCGTGCCAATGCTCATCGGCGTGAGCCTGGCGATGCTGCTGGACGCGTGGTTGCTCTATCGCATGTTCGACACGCCCGCCTTCCCTGCAAAGAATCCCTGGCCTCTGGGCATCGCTGCGGCCGAGGCGATCAAGGCTGGCGACAGTGGCGGCAAGCAGGCGTGGCTGCTGGTCGGCGGCTTGGCCGCGGGCGTTGCCGGCGCGGTATTTGCGCTGCCGATGTCGGCATTCGGCGTGGCGCTCATCGGCGGCCTCGGGGCCATGATCGCCTTCGGCGTCGGCCTTCTCGCACGCGGTTATTCGACCCTCTTGTTCGGCGTAGACATCGCCAAGCTCTACGTACCGCACGGCATGATGATTGGCGCCGGCATCGTGGCGCTGTTCCAGGTGGGCCGCGTCGTCATGCGGGGCCGCTCCGGCGGCACCGGCGCCGTTGCGGCCAACGACGCACGCGGCGCCTCCGTCCTGGGACGCTCGCTGCGCCTGGGCGGCGCAGGCTACCTCGCGATCATGGTGTTGCTGACGGCCACCACGGGTGCGTGGGTCGGCATGTCGATGCCCATGCTCATCTGCTTTGTCCTCTACGGCACCTTTGCGGCCTTCGTTCATGAACTGATCGTTGGCATCGCCGCCATGCACTCGGGTTGGTTCCCGGCGTTTGCGGTGGCGCTCATCACACTGTTGATCGGCATCCTGATCGGCTTTCCACCCGAAGCGCTCGTGGTGCTCGCGGGCTTCTCGGCCACCACCGGTCCGGCCTTCGCGGACATGGGCTATGACCTGAAGGCAGGCTTCATCCTGCGCGGCGAAGTGTCGGGCTCAGCGCTCGAAATCGATGGACGGCGCCAGCAGTTGATCGCCGGCATGATCGGCTTCGTCGTCGCCATCGTCGTGGTCGCGTGCACCTACAAGCTGTACTTCGGCAACAAGATGACAGCGCCCATCAACGCGGCCTACGTCGCGGCCATCAAGGCGGGCATCTCGGGCGAAACGGCGCGCAATCTCGCGCTGTGGGCCATACCCGGCGCCATCCTGCAAATCATCGGCGGCGCACGCCAGCAACTGGGCGTGCTCTTTGCCACCGGCCTGCTCATTGCCAGCCCGATGGCCGGCTGGATGGTGGCCATTGGCATCGCCTTTCGCATCGTGGCGCAAAAGACCCTGGGCGCAGGTTCGCGCAAGAAGCTCGAAGTGTTCGCAGGCGGCGTGATCGCCGGCGATGCGCTGTTCAGTTTCTTCTCGGGCGCGTTCAAGGCCATGCGTGCCAAGTAAACACACTCTCTGGAGCACTGAACCATGAAACGCAATTTGACGACCGACGACGTCCTGGCAGCCGTGTGGGGCGGCGCCATCCTTGGCGGCGGTGGGGGCGGCATGATCGAGGCGGGCGAGCGCACCGCGCGCCTGGCCTTGCAAGTGGGCACGCCGCAGCTGTGGAGCGCCGACGAATTCGACAATGACGCACTCACGGCGACCGTTGCCCTGGTCGGCGCACCCGGCGCACCCAACCCTCACGTGCGGCCGTCGCACGGTCTGCGCACCATCGAACTGCTGCGCCGGGAACTGCCCCGCGGTCGCGAACTGGTTGCCCTCAACACCAACGAGAACGGCGCCGACACCACCATCAACGGATGGTTCCAGGCGGCCATGACAGGCCTGCCGCTGATCGACCTCGCCTGCAACGGACGGGCACATCCAACCAGCGTGATGGGTGCAATGGGCCTGCACACCGAGCCCGGCTATCTTTCCATCCAGGCATACGCCGGAGGCGATGAAGCGCGCCATGTCGAAGGCACGACCTCCGGGCGCCTCGAGAGAACGTCCGGCATGGTGCGCCGCGCGTCCGTCGAGGCAGGCGGCATCGTCGCGGTGACGCGCAATCCGGTGTCGGTCGGCTACGCGCGCCGGCACGGTGCGCCCGGCGCCATCAGCCGCGCCATCGCATTGGGCCGCGCGTACCTCGACCGCGGGATGGACGCAGCCGTCGATTTGCTCGGTGGACGCGTCGTTGCTGAAGGCCGGGTGAGCGCCTACCGTTGCGAGCAGCAGGAAGGGCTGGATGTCGGCTTTGTCGAACTTGACGACGGCGCGCAGACGCGGCTGAGCCTCATCAACGAATACATGCTGCTGGACCAGAAGGGCAAGCGGTTCGCGCAGTTCCCGGACTTGATCATGACCTTCACCGCGGCTGGACAGCCGGTGGTGTCCGCACACGTTCGCACCGGGATGGAGCTGCGCGTGGTGGTGGTGCCGGCGGCACGCTTGCTCCTGTCACGCACGATGCACATGCCCAAGCTGTACGAACCGCTGGAGGCCATGCTGGGTGAGAGGTTCGCACCCGAACCACAGGAAGCGCTCGAAGCGCAGGAACAGGCGGCCGCCCTGGCCGCCTGACAGCCTCAAGCCCCGGCGCGAACGCTGCCGCGGCCCACGCCCACATACGTGACGCCCGCGTCGCGCATGGTGATGGGTTCGTACAGATTGCGCCCGTCAAAAATCACGGGCGACTTCATGAGCGCCTTCAGCTTGTCCAGGCTCGGGCTGCGGTAGGCCTTCCACTCCGTGACGATCACCAGCGCGTCGGCCTGTGACAGTGCATCCATGGGGTTGGCGGCAAAGCTGATCTGGTCGAGCAAGGCAGGCGCATCGGCAAAGTCAGCCGCCAGCACGCGCTTTGTCTCGTGCACCGCAACCGGATCGTGCGCCACGATGCACGCGCCGGCGCGCAACAATGCATTGATGACCACGCGGCTCGGCGCCTCGCGCATATCGTCCGTGTTGGGCTTGAAGGCGAGCCCCCACAGCGCAAACGTGCGTCCGGCCAGATCCTTGCCAAATCGCTCGAAGATCTTGTTGACCAAAATGAACTTCTGCTCGTCGTTCACCGCCTTGACCGATTCCAGCACGCGCAGCGTCTGGCCGTATTCCTGCGCCGTGTACGTCAGCGCCTCGACGTCCTTGGGAAAGCAGCTGCCGCCATAGCCCGTGCCGGCATACAGAAAGCTGTAGCCGATCCGCGGGTCGGAGCCCATGCCCTGGCGCACCAGTTCGATGTCGGCACCCACCTTGTCGGCCAGGTTCGCCAGTTCGTTCATGAAGCTGATGCGCGTGGCCAGCATCGCGTTGGCCGCGTACTTGGCAAACTCCGCCGAGCGCACGTCCATCACGCGGGTGCGTTCGTGGTTGCGGTTGAAAGGCGCATAGAGCTTGCGCATCGTCGCCAAAGCTTCGCGGCCGCTGTCGTCATCCGAGACGCCCAGCACGATGCGGTCCGGCCGCATGAAGTCCTCGACCGCAGCGCCTTCCTTCAGGAACTCGGGGTTGCTCACCACCGAGAAGGAAAGATCGCTTCGATCGCGCTTGGCCAGCTCCTCGCGAATGGCGGCCGTGACCTTGTCGGCCGTGCCGACCGGCACGGTGGACTTGTCGACCACGACCTTGTAGCCCTCCATGCTGCGGCCGATGTTGCGGGCCGCCGAGAGAACGTATTGCAGATCGGCGCTGCCATCCTCGTCAGAAGGCGTGCCCACGGCGATGAATTGCACGTCGCCGTGTGCCACGGCCGCTTCCACGTCGGTCGAGAAAATCAGGCGCCCTGCGGCGAGGTTGGATTGCACGATGTCCGCCAGTCCCGGTTCATAGATCGGGATGCCGCCCTCGTTCAGGGTGCCGATTTTCCTGGCGTCAAGGTCAAGGCAAAAAACGTGATTGCCAAGGTCGGCGAGGCAGGCGCCCGTCACGAGGCCCACATAGCCGGTGCCGATGATGGTGATGTTCATTTCTGGAAAGGAGGGCCGTTCAGTCCTGCTTGGTGCCGGAGAGAAGTTGATCGAAATAGGCGATGGTCTTGGTGAGGCCTTCGTTGAGTTGCGTCTTCGGCGTCCAGCCGCCCAGGTGTTCCTGCGCCAGCGAGATGTCGGGGCGCCGCTGCTTGGGATCGTCCGAGGGCAAAGGCATCTTCACGAGTTTGCTGCTCGAACCTGTCAATTCGATGACTTTTTCTGCCAGTTCGAGCATCGAGAACTCGCCGGGATTGCCGATGTTCACGGGGCCCGGAAAATCGTCGCCCGTATTCATGAGGCGCAGCATGGCTTCGAGCAGGTCGTCCACGTAGCAGAAGCTGCGGGTCTGGCTGCCATCGCCATAAATGGTGATGTCCTGTCCCTTCAGCGCCTGCACGATGAAGTTCGACACCACACGCCCGTCGTTGGTGTGCATGCGCGGGCCGTAAGTGTTGAAAATCCGAGCGACCTTGATGCGCAGCTTGTGCTGGCGGTAGTAGTCGAAGAACAGGGTTTCAGCACAGCGCTTGCCTTCGTCATAGCAGCTGCGCAAGCCGATCGGATTCACGCGGCCCCAATAGGCCTCGACCTGGGGATGAATCTCCGGATCGCCATAGACCTCGCTGGTCGAGGCTTGCAGGATCTTGGCGCGCACGCGCTTGGCTAGGCCCAGCATGTTGATGGCGCCATGCACGCTGGTCTTGGTGGTTTGAACCGGATCGTGCTGGTAGTGAACCGGCGAGGCCGGGCATGCCAGGTTGAAGATCTCGTCGACTTCGATGTACAGCGGAAAGGTCACGTCATGGCGCATCAGTTCGAACTGCGGATGACCCAGCAGATGCTCGACGTTGCGCTTGGTACCGGTAAAGAAGTTGTCGACGCACAAGACATCGTGTCCTTGCGCAATGAGCCGATCGCACAGGTGGCTGCCGAGAAAGCCGGCACCACCGGTCACGAGGATGCGTTTGGACGGGTTGTATTGGCGCATGAAAAAGTCGCTCCCAAAGTCACTGAAAATTGAAATGCGGGCTAGCGCGAACGCTGCTCGTAGATCTTGGCGTCCACCAGCATGCGAAACCACAGCGCCTGAAAGAAGGCGAAGTAGAAGCCCGGCTTTCCATCGAGGAAGCCAAGGCGCAGCACATAGCGGTAGACGAAATAGCTGAGTGCCCGCATCCCGATGGGGAGGCGGTAGTACAGCTGCTTGATGAAGCGCGTGCGTTCCCGCGCGTCGCCCATGAGTCGCGGCTGCAGCACGTTGTCGCCAACGAGCTGCGGCCCCATCTTTTCCTTGGCCTCGGCATCGCTCCAGCGGTTGTGGCGCGCGATCCAGTCGGTGAGGTCCAGCGAGTTCTTGTCGTGCATGAAGCCGGTGAGCTTGCCGCTCTCGCCGCTCGCCCCCACGGTAATGAAGTGCTGGTCGTACAACCGGGCTTCGCAGCGGCCCTTGCCCGAGCGGAACAGGCGCAAGTGCCACGGATTGACGCCGCTGAATCGCAGCATGTGGCCCATGAAGTAGTCGCGACGGCGCAGCATGTAGGCATCGTTGCCGTCACTGCCTGCAAGGATTGCGCCAATCTCTTGCACCGCCACGTCGTCCAGCACCTCGTCGGCATCCAGGTGCAGTTGCCACGCGTAGTCGGCCTCCACCTGCGAGATCGCCCAGTTGCGCTGGTCGCTGTAATTGGTAAAGGGGCGCTGCACCACGGTGCAGCCCAGTTCGCGCAGCGCTTCGGCCGTGCCGTCGGTGGAACCGGAATCGACCGCGTAGACATGCGGGCTCACCCGCAAGGCCGCAGTGACGGTCTCGCGAATGATCCCGACCGAATTGAAGGTCAGCAGCACGACCACGCACTGCGGGTTCGCCCCGCTTCGGGAGATGCTTTGGGAAGAGGTCGCGTTCATGATGACAAGGAGTGCCCGGTCGCCGCGCCATGGCGGCGGCGTTTGCGGATCGCCATGGCGGGATTGCCGGAATACACCGTCCAGGGCTCGAGTTCGCCGAAAACCACGGCCCGCGCACCGAGTACTGCCCCCTCGCCGACGCGCGCGCCGGGCCCGACGAAGGCCTCGGCCGCGATCCAGGCGCGCGCGCCAATGACGATGGGGCGCGCTTGGAGCTGGAATTCGGGGGAGTTGTAGTCGTGCGTGCCGGCGCAAAGATGGGCGCCCTGCGACACGAGGGCGTCTTCGCCCACCACGATCTGGCCCATGCTGTAGACATTGACGCCAGGCCCGACGAGGGCGCGGGCGTGCATTTCCAGATGGGGCGGATACCAGACGCGCGCACTGCCGCGCACGTCGCTGCCGGGCGCCATCCGGGCGCCGAAAAGGCGCAGCAGAAGGCGCCTCCAGCCGGCCAGTTGCCTTGGCGTCCACGAGGCGCCCAGTGCCCACACGACGATCCATGCCGCCCGTATGAGCCGATTGCTCAGGGAAAAGCTGGGGCCGCCTTCGGAAGGCGCCGATTCACGCGCGTCAAGAATGGTCACTAGCAAAGTAAGAAAAAGTGAATGAACGTATGCCGAAGCGTCTCGCACCGCAGCATATTTTGTCAACACAATTTCTTACATAGACCCTAAGCCCTGTGTTGCGAAAGCACCAATGCAGGAGTAATGCGCAACTGTCTCAACTTCCGAGCAACTCTCCGACGGGCTGCAAGTCTTCGACACGGTCGCACACTGCCTTGACGACCATCATCACGGGCACGCCGAGCAGCAAACCCCAGACGCCCCACAGCCAACCCCAGAATATGACCCCGACGAAAACAGCCACCGGATTCATCTGGCTGGTCCGGCTGGTGAGCCAGGGCGTGAGCAGGTTGCCGACCAATGTGTGGATGACCAGGGACACGCCGCCCACCAGCAGCGCCATGTCCACCGCGTTGAACTGCATGAAGGCCACCATGGCCGACAAGCCCATGACGATCACCGAGCCGACATAGGGAATCAGGTTGGTGACGGCCGCCACGATGCCCCACACGGCGGCGTTGTCCACACCAAGGGCCCAGAAGGCCAGGCCAGTCGCCACGCCCACCACCGCGCTCGTGAGGATCTGCACCAGAAGGTAGCGCTCGATCTGCCGTGTGATGTCGTCCAGCACCTGCACCGTGATCTTCTTTTTCTGCAGGCTCGGCCCCGTCATCCGCACCAGTTTTCGCCGAAAGGTGTCACCGGAACACAAGGCGAAATAGGTGAGAAAGGAAACCAGCGTGAACTGCCCGACCGCTGTGAGCAGCCCGATGGTGCCGCTGACCAGGTAGTCGCGCACGTTGAAAGCCGGCCGCTCGATGACCACGCGCGCCACGCCCTTTTTCGAGGCGATCCTGGCGGAGTTTTCGTTGGCGGCCTGTTCCAGTTGCGCCGCCGCCTGCTGGACCGTGTCGAGCGTGCTGGCGTGGGCATCTTTCGAACGCACGGCCACGCGGAATTTCTGCGCCGCCAGCGGCAGCGTGTCGATGAAGCGGGAAGCGCTGTCAGACAGTGAATAACCCGTCCAGCCCATGCCACCGATGATGCCCAACAACACAATGGCCGCTCCCAGCCAGCGCGGCAGCCTCCAGCGTTGGAGACGATCGACCAGCGGCGCCAGTGCGTAGGTCAGCAGCAGGCTCACCATCAGCGGGATGAAAACCGCGGCGGCCCAGTGCAGCACGAAGACACCCGCCAGCACGGCCAGGAAGCCCAGCGACAGGCTGCGCACGTCCACCTGCACGGGCAGCATCGTGCGTTCGTGATCGCGCCCATTTTTCCGGCCTGGCGGCGCGTCGCCCGGCTCGCTCATCAAGCCTCCTTCAGCGCTTCGCGCACGGCGGCAAGCTGGCGGCGTGAAACGGCTACGGGTTCGGCGATGCCGTGCAGCCGCAGCGCCCAGCCGTCGGAGTCTTCGCCGTCGTCGTACTTCTCCAGCGCGCGAATGGCCTCACGCGCGACCAGCGCATTGCGGTGCACGCGCACGAAGCGATTCGGGTAGCGCTCCTCGAACTCGCTCAGCGAGCCGTCGAGGATGTGGCTGCGCACCGCCGTTCGCACCGTCAGGTACTTGAACTCCGACTTCAGGTAAAGCACCTCGGACAGCGGCACGCGTTCGGCGCGGCCCCGGTCCTGGATGAGGAGCGTCTCCTGGGGTGACTCGGTCAGTTCGGCACGGCGGTCCTTGAGGTAGCGCTCCGCCTTTTGCAGCGCCTGCTTGAGCCGCTCGGCGCGCACGGGCTTGGTGAGGTAGTCCACGGCCTCGAGTTCGAAAGCCGTCACGGCGTGGGTCGCATGCGCGGTCACGAAGACGATGGCTGGCGCATTGGCACGCAAGCGCAGCACGCGCGCCAGCTCGATGCCGTCCAGGCCCGGCATGTGGATGTCCAGCAGCACCAGATCGAACGCGCCTGAAAGAATGTGGCGCAGCCCCTCCTCGCCGTCGGCCGCCTCGGCCAGGACGGTGGTCGCGGGCGCGGTGCATTCACCCAGCAGGGTGCGCAGGCGGGAACGTGCGAGGGCTTCGTCGTCGACGATCAAAGTCCGCAGGCTCATGGTCGTTCTTTCCTCTTCAATCTTCAGGGTGGTGCCGGAATATCGATGCGTACGCGGTAGTTGTCCTGGTCCACGCCCGCGCGGAACTGCGCCTGCACATCGTGCAGCAAGCGCAGCCTGTCGCGGACGTTGGCCAATGCAATGCCATGTCCCCGGGGCAAGGGATCGTCGGCCCACAGGAGCGGCGGCAGGCTGTTGACGACCTCGATGATGACGCGACTGCCGCGCCGCTCGGTGCGGATGCGCAGCCTGGCGCCCTTGGGACTGGGCTCCACGCCGTGTTTGACGGCGTTTTCAACCAGCGGCTGGAGCAGCAAAGGGGGCAGGCGCGCATTGCTGGCCGCGGCATCGAGATCCCACCGGATGCGAAGCCGCTCGCCAAAGCGCACCTGCTCGATGGCGAGATAGCGCTCCGCCAGCCCGATTTCATCGGCAAGCGTCACCGACTCGCCGGGATCGGCCAGCGCCTGCCGGAACAACTCGCTCAGGTCTTCCAGCATGGTCTCGGCCTTGGCCGGCTCTTCGCGCACCAGGGCGATGGCACTGTTGAGCGTGTTGAACAGGAAATGGGGCCGGATGCGGGATTGCAGCTCCTCCAGCCTCGCTGTGGTCGCGGCCGGCGTCGCGCCGCGTGCGCGCAGCACCAGCCAACCCATGGCCACCACCGAAAACAGCAGGCCGGACAGCGCACTGGCAAACCAGGGCGCCGTGCCGAGCGCGCCCGTCAAGCGCAGCAGGCCGCAGCCGTAGAGGCCGGCCAGCACGCCCATCAGCCCGCCCACGACGTGCTGCCCCGCCGATGGCAGCCGTCCCAGCAGCTTGCGGGCCGCGCAGACGGCCACCAGCCACAAGAGCGTGGCCGGCAAGGCGCCGCCCGTCATGGTGGCGACAAGGCCGAGCCATTCCAGGGGTGCGTCCGCCGAAAAGAGCGCAACCACGGCGAGAACCGCCTCCACGAAGAGCACGGCGCGCAGGACCACGCCCACTTGGCAGACGTCGAACACCGAAGAACGCAGCGGCGGGTCCACCTTCGCTTTCTTCTCCTGAGAAGCAGAACTGCGGGTGGCCGATAAAATCGACAGATTGCGCATCAAAGAAACATTGGGTGACAAGCCCATTATTGCCTCCCATGTCTGAAAACCAACTCGACAAGAAGTCCGAAGCCTGGTCTGCCCTGTTCTCCGAGCCCATGAGCGAGCTCGTGCAGCGCTACACCGCCAGCGTGTTTTTCGACAAACGCCTGTGGCAGGCCGACATCGAAGGCTCCCTCGCCCACGCCGAAATGCTCGCCGCCCGCAAGATCATCGGTGCGCAGGATCTGGCCGCCATCCAGGGCGGAATGAAGCAGATCCGCGAAGAGATCGAAGCCGGCACCTTCCAGTGGAAGCTCGAACTCGAAGACGTGCACCTCAACATCGAGGCGCGCCTGACCCAGATCGCCGGTGACGCGGGCAAGCGCCTGCACACGGGCCGCAGCCGCAATGACCAGGTCGCCACCGACGTGCGCCTGTGGCTGCGCGGCGAAATCGACCTGATCGGCGGCCTGCTGGTGGACCTGCAGAAGGCGCTGCTGAGCATCGCCGAGAAGAACGTCGAAGTCATCCTGCCGGGTTTCACGCACCTGCAGGTGGCCCAGCCGGTGAGCTTCGGCCATCACATGCTCGCCTACGTGGAAATGTTCAGCCGCGACGCCGAGCGCATGCTGGACGTGCGCAAGCGCGTCAACCGCCTGCCGCTGGGCGCAGCCGCCCTGGCCGGCACCAGCTACCCGCTCGACCGTGAAATGGTCGCCAAGACGCTGGGCATGGACGGCGTCTGCCAGAACAGCCTGGACGCCGTGAGCGATCGCGACTTCGCCATCGAATTCACCGCGGCCGCGTCGCTGGCCATGATCCACATCAGCCGCTTCAGTGAGGAACTGGTGCTGTGGATGAGCCAGAGCTTCGGCTTCATCGACATTGCGGATCGCTTCTGCACCGGCTCATCGATCATGCCGCAGAAGAAGAATCCCGACGTGCCCGAACTGGCGCGCGGCAAGACCGGTCGCGTCGTCGGCCACCTGATGGGCCTCATCACCCTCATGAAGGGCCAGCCGCTGGCCTACAACAAGGACAACCAGGAAGACAAGGAGCCGCTGTTCGACACCGTCGACACGCTCAAGGACACGCTGCGCATCTTTGCCGAAATGGTGGGCGGCATCACCGTCAAGGCCGAGGCCATGGAAAAGGCCGCGCTGCGCGGCTACGCCACGGCCACCGACCTGGCGGACTACCTCGTGAAGAAGGGCCTGCCCTTCCGCGATGCGCACGAAACCGTGGCGCATGCGGTGAAGGCTGCGATTTCGCACCAGGTCGACCTGTCCGAGTTGCCGCTGGCGGTGCTCAAGCAGTTCAACGCGAGCATCGAGAAAGATGTGTTCGACGTGCTGAGCCTGCGCGGTTCATTGAACGCGCGCAACGTGCTCGGCGGCACCGCGCCGGCGCAGGTGCGCGCGCAGATCGCGCGCCACCGCGCCAGGCTCGGCTGAGCCGGGGGACGGCTACATCGCCCGGTAGAAGATGTAGTCCGCCTGGTACTTCACGACCTGCTTCTCGCCCGTGTTCGTACCCGTGCAAGGCATGGCAGGCGCGACGCCGCCCTGCGTGCCCACCCGCTGGATGTAGCTCACGCCCTGCATCTTGCCGGTGCCCATCGCCGGGTTGGCCTTGACCAGCTGGTAGGGGATGTTGCCGCTGCCGTTGGGCGCCACGGCCACCTGGGTGGCGGTGACCTTCGAGCCGTCCATGCTCTCCCACGTGGCGGGTGGACCGTAGTACTTGCCCACCTGCGCGCCCATGCGATCCATCAGCCTGGCGTCGGGGCCAACGAAGGTCCATTCGAACTGGCCTGGCATGTTGGCCTTGACGCGGCATTCGTAGGTGATGTCGCCGGCGCCAACGGTTTCCATCGCCACCACATGCCCGGCAGGCACTTTCACGGGATCGGGAAGCATGGCCTGCGAATACATCGACATCGCGGGCTTGGCGTTCATGTCCGCACAGCCGGCAAGGCTGGCGAGACTTGCGAAACCTGCAATGGCCAGCACGGCCGGGAGGGTACGGAGTTGCATGATCGAATCCTTCTCATGGTTTGGACGAACGGCGAAGCGCCTGTCGCGTGCACGGCTGTTGTGTGCGTTGTGGCCGCTGCTTGCATGCCTTGTACGCACCGTGCGTGAGATTGGATTCAATGTGGCCTGAACGAGCATGCACCGCGTGTGGCGCATGCGGCCGCCTCAGGCCGCCTCAGGCCGCTTCAGGCGGTGCCAGGCGCCGTCGTCACTTCTTCGGCGGGCGGCGTGGCATCGGCCTTCTGGCTGACGCGCGCCACGCCGTACATGCCGCCCAGCACGACGACCAGCAGCAGGGCATCGCTCCACCACGGACGCGCCAGCTGGCTGTCGCCAAAGAAGGCCAGCACCAGCAGCACCGCGACCAGGTGTGCGCAAAAAACAGGCAATGAGGCCGAGCCCATCGTTTCCAGCCAGCGCTGGCGCGGAATCCAGCGGGCGACCGTCGGGCCGAACCGGATGGTCAGGATGCCCAGCACCACGAGATTGACCACGCGCAGCGGGCCCAGTAGCCACTTGTCGAATAGCAGGTTGCGCTCCACGTCGCCACCGAAGGGCGCCTGGCCGTTGATGCCCGTGTGCCGCCAGAAGAAGCCATAGATCGCCAGCGCGCCGGCCAGCGCCAGCAACCATGCAGGAAAGTGAAAGGGCTTCGCGCCGGGCGCGTTGCGGCTCGCGCCCATCCACAAGCCGGCAAACCAGAGGAACTGCCAGGCAAAGGTGTTGAACGAACCCGTCTCGCCATAGGGCACGGGCAGGTGCAGCCAGTGCACGGCCTGCGCGTGGACCCATTCGGCGAAGCCGTATTGCGCCAGCACCCAGAAGGCACAGCTCACCGCCATCACGCCCCACCAGCCATGCCGCATGCCAAAGGCCAGCACCCAGGGGCTCAGCAGCATGAAGAAGATGTACATCGGCAGGATGTCCAGCAGCGCCGGTTCATAGACCAGCAGCAGGCCGAACACAAAGCCTTCCAGCGGCTGCGCGAGGTAGAAGGAGACAAGGTTCTTGACCGACGGCTGGTCGATCTTCAGGCTCACCGCCGTGATGACGGTGAACAGGAAGAACAGGATCGCCGCCTGGATCAGGTAGACCTTGAACGCGCGCTTCCAGAAGGCGCGCTCCATCGCGACGATGCCGTCCCGATAAGCGAGACGGCTGTAAACCAGCCCCGCCATGCAGGCCGACAGCAGCACGAAGCCCTCGGCCGCCGAAACGAAGCCGAAGGGCTGGCCCATCGGGTCGGTAAGGCGCGTGGGCAAGTGCGTGAGCGTCATGAGTACGAGCATCAGCCCGCGCAGCGCGTCGATTTCCCAGGAGCGTCGGGACGCCCGAATGTCGGTCATTGAGTCATTCGGCCCCCGAGGGGGCCATGTCAGTCCAGTTCGCGGATGGCATCGACGACGATGTCGCCGTAGTGCTTCCAGGTGTAGGTCGCGGCGTGCCGGACAGCGGCGGCCTTCATGGCGGGAAGGTCGCGACGGTGGCTGTTGAACCACGAGATCTTTTCCGCGATTTTCTCAGGAGAACGGATCGGCACCAAAAAGCCGGTTTGTCCCTCGATCACCAAGTCTTCCCCGCCGGTGTTGGCAGTGATGATGATGGGCAGGCCCTGGCTCATGGCTTCCTGCGTGACGAGCGCACGCCCCTCGACGATGGACGGCAGGCAGAACACGTCGCAACTGCGCATGAGTTCCAGCACCTGCGCGTGCGGCCGGCCCTTCTCGTGGGTGAAGTCGGCATATTCCGAACGATAGAACTCCGCCGGCGCCTGCATTGAGCCGAGCACGATCAGCTCGACGTTCTCGCCCTTGAGCAGCTTCATCGCGTTGAAGAGGTCCGCCAGGCCCTTGCGCTGCCCCATCGAGCCGCAAAAGAGCACACGCAGGGGCCGAGATGCATCAGGCGCCGCAAACGACGCTGCCGAGGCCGAAGCCGGCGAGCCGAAGGGTGCAAGAACGCGGCGCGGCCCGGTGGCTGCAACCGGCAGCGAATCGAGCACAAAGCCACTGGGCGCGACCACCATGTCGGCCAGTTGCAGCTCTTCCGTCTTGCGTGCGAGCTTGTCCTGCGAGTCGCTGACGCCGCCGCCGAGCGTGACGGCCCATTGCGGCAGGCGCTCCGCCTCTTCCTGCATCAGCTTGCGGCCCATCGCCCAATAGGCGATCGGCAGGTCGTAGATGCACTTCAATCCGAGTGACCTGGCTGCCCTGAAAGTGTGCAGGGCCGAATCTTCGTAGGCATAGACGGCCTTGAGCCCGTGGTCGCGGGCCAGCGCAGGCAGTGCGTCCGCCACGAAGCGGTCGAAATCCTGGAACACGGCATCGGGTGACGCAAAGCCGGCTTCGTGCCGCGTCATGCCCTGCCATCCGGCCTTGGAAGCGACCATGCGCAGCAGTTCGCGCGAGGGATGACTCAGCAGCTTGGCGGGCGCGATGTCGAAGGCGCGGCGCATCCATTCGCGCCGCAGGCCTCCGGGCATCAGCCGCGCCGCGGCGCCTTCCGGAAAAGCCGCCACGGTGGTCGCAAAGCGCGCGAGCATTCCAGCGCCCTCCGTGGCCGAGAGCACGGCGCGGACATTCTGGTTTCCGGCGGGGTGAGTCAACAATAGTTGCATGAGGGTCCTTCGAGCCGCGGCGATCATAAATGGAGCCTTTTGGTTTCAGGCTGGCTTAAGCCGACGCAGCACAATCAAGACTCCCACTATTGCCACTTCGTTAACACATGCGCCTCCTGCTCGTTGAAGACGACCACATGATCGGCGAGGCCGTGCTGGACCTGCTGCGCTCGGAGCACTACGCCGTCGACTGGGTTCGCGACGGTGCCATGGCCGACACCGCCCTGCGCTCGCACCGCTACGACCTCGTGCTACTGGACCTGGGCCTGCCCAAGCGCGACGGCATCGAAGTGCTGCGCGCCCTGCGGGGCCGTCGCGACCGCGTGCCGGTGCTGGTGGCCACGGCACGCGACGCGGTGGCCGACCGCGTGGCCGGGCTCGACGCCGGCGCGGACGACTACGTCGTCAAGCCCTACGACATGGACGAGTTGCTGGCCCGCATCCGCGCCCTGATCCGGCGCGGCGCGGGCATGGGCGAGCCAGTGTTCTCGCACATGGGCGTCACGCTCAACCCGGCGACGCACGAAGCCACGCTCAACGGCCAGCCGGTGCAGCTCTCGGCCAAGGAATGGGCGGTGCTGGAACCCCTCATCGCCCGGCCGGGCATCGTCCTGTCGCGCACGCAGCTGGAAGAAAAGCTCTACGGCTGGAAAGACGACATCAGCAGCAACGCGGTGGAGGTCTACATCCACGGCCTGCGCAAGAAGCTGGGCAGCGGCTTTATCCAGACCGTGCGCGGCCTGGGCTACCTGGTGCCCAGGGAATGACGGACGACGCGGGTTTTTCGCTGCGCCGCCGCCTGCTGGGCTTTGTGCTGGCGTCGATCCTGCTGGCCGCCACGGCGCTGGGCGTCACCGCCTATCGCGGCGCGTTGCGCGATGCCGATGCGATGTTCGACATGCATTTGCAGCAGATGGCGCATTCGCTGCACGGCAACGTGCCCATGCGCAGGGACGATGAGGCTTTTGGCCGCGAGGGCTATGACGTGTTCGTGCAGATCTGGGGACCCGACGGCACGCAGGTCTTCCGATCCGCCCGTCCCGCGCTGCCGCCGCAAGCGGTGCTCGGCTTTTCCGACGCGGTGGTGGGTGGCACGCGCTATCGCGTGTATTCGCTGCAAACCCCGGTGCAGACCGTTCAGATCGCGCAGGACATGGATGCTCGACAGGAGCGCGCCCGCGCCCTCGCCTTTCGGGCGACGCTGCCCATGGCGCTGATGGCGCCGCTGCTGATGCTGCTGGTGGGCTGGATCATCACCCACTCGCTCAAGCCGGTGGAGCGCATGCGCCGCGAGGTCGCTAGCCGTGCGGACGACAACCTGTCGCCCCTGTCCGAGGCGGGGCTGCCGCAGGAAGTGCGTCCGCTGGTGCAGGAGCTGAACCTGCTGTTCAGCCGCGTCGGCTCGGCCTTCGAGGCGCAGAAGAATTTCGTTGCCGATGCGGCGCATGAACTGCGCTCGCCCCTCACCGCGCTCAAGTTGCAAGCCCAGGCGCTTCGCCGGGCCAGCGATGAGGCGGGCCGCGACGCCGCCATCACACGACTGCAGGCGGGCATCGAGCGATCGATCCATCTGGTTGGTCAGCTGCTGGTGCTGGCGCGCCAGGAGTCGGGCGAGGAGAGCGCGACGCAATCCGCCAGCGTGGATCTCGAGCAACTCGTGGCGCAGACGGTGACGGCCGCCTTGCCGCAAGCCCATGCACGCCACATCGACCTGGGCGTGGCCGCCACCGAGCCCGCCACGGTGCAGGGCGATGCGGCGGCGCTTCGCATCCTCGTGGGCAATCTGGTCGACAACGCCGTCAAGTACGCGCCCGTCGAGGGTCAGGTCGACGTGTCGCTGCATGTGAAAGATGGCGCCGCGGTGATCACCGTCGAAGACAACGGCCCCGGCATTCCCGAGGCCGAGCGCGAGCGCGCGTTTGACCGCTTCTATCGCACGGCCGATGCCAAGGCGGATGGCAGCGGGCTCGGACTTGCCATCGTGCGCGCCATTGCCGAACGCCAGGGTGCGACCGTGCAGCTCGGAACCTCGGAGCGCCTGGGCGGCTTGCGTGCGACGGTGCATTTCCAACGGAAGGATTAAGCCCCGTCTAAGCAGGCGTCCGCATCATTCAGGTCATCCAATCCCTCTCTCAAGGACCTGACCACCATGCGACTCCAGTCAATGACCCCTTCCCGCCTGATCCTTGCGCTTGTCGCATCAGGCGTCATCGGCGGTGCCAGCGTATCGGCGATCAACCTCACGAAAGCCACCGCCGCTCCGCTGCCTGCCGTGACGGCAACCACCACGACGGGCGTTCCGGTCGCGCTGCCGGACTTCTCGGCGATCACGCAGCGCATGGGCCCTGCGGTGGTCAACATCAGCGTGGTCGGCTCCGCCAAGGCCTCGGACGACGAGGCGTCCAACGATGACGGCAACCCCTTCCAGGGCGACCCCTTCGCCGAGTTCTTCCGGCACTTCCAGGGCCCGGGCATGCAAGGCATTCCCGGCATGCAGCAACGCGGTCGCCGTGCGCCTGCGCCTGCGCCCCAGCAGGTTGTTCGCGGCCAGGGCTCTGGCTTCATCGTGAGCGCCGACGGCATCATTTTGACGAATGCGCACGTCGTGAAGGGTGCGACGGAAGTCACCGTGAAGCTGACGGACCGCCGCGAACTCAAGGCCAAGGTGCTGGGCGCCGACCCCAAGACGGACATCGCCGTGCTGAAGGTCGATGCGAAGAACCTGCCGGTCGTGACGCTCGGCAGCACGGCCGATCTGAAGGTGGGCGAATGGGTGCTGGCCATCGGCTCGCCCTTCGGCTTTGAAAACACGGTGACGGCGGGCGTGGTGAGCGCCAAGGGCCGCTCGCTGCCGGACGACAGCGCGGTGCCCTTCATCCAGACGGACGTGGCGGTGAACCCCGGCAACTCCGGCGGTCCGCTGTTCAATGCGCGCGGCGAGGTGGTGGGCATCAACTCGCAGATCTACAGCCGCACGGGCGGCTACCAGGGCGTGTCCTTTGCGATTCCGGTCGACCTGGCCAACAAGATCAAGGACAAGATCGTGGCGACCGGCAAGGTCGAGCACGGCAAGCTGGGCGTGGCGGTGCAGGAGGTGAACCAGACGCTGGCCGACTCCTTCAAGTTGGACTCGCCCGCGGGCGCGCTGGTGGCCAACGTCGAGAAGGGCGGCCCCGGCGACAAGGCGGGCCTGGAAGTCGGCGACGTGGTCCTGAAGGTGGACGGCACGCCGGTGGTCTCTTCGGGCGACCTGCCCGCCGCCATCAGCCTTTCGTCGCCTGGCGACAAGGTCAAGCTGGAGGTCTGGCGCAAGGGCGGCACGAAGGAAATCACGGCGCAACTGGGCAACGCCAGCGACAAGGCGGCCAAGGTGGCGAGCGCGGACGACAGCACGGGCCAAGGCAAGCTCGGCCTGGCCCTGCGACCCCTGCAGCCGCAGGAACGCCGCGAAGCGGGTGTCGACAGCGGCTTGGTGGTCGAGGACGCACGCGGCGCGGCGGCGATGGCTGGCATCCAGCCGGGCGACGTGCTGATTGCGGTCAACGGCACTGCGGTCAAGAGTGTCGATCAGGTGCGCGACGTGGTGTCGAAGTCGACCAAGTCGGTGGCGCTGCTGGTGCAGCGTGGCGACGACAAGATCTTCGTGCCGGTGCGGATCGGCTGATCGAAGAGTTCTCCAGGTCCCCCGCTGTTGCGGGGTTTGAAAGCATCAACCCGGCGTTGGAGGGGTTGGTGCTTTTTTGTTTGTGGTCGCGGTGTGTGCTTGCGGTGTGTGCTTGCCATGTGTGCTCTTCGGGGGGCCGCCCGGCATGCGATGGCCGCTGGGCGCCTTCACTGTGGCGGTCCCTGCGGGACTTCCCTGCGCTGCTCGCCTTTCGCGGGGTCTGGCTCGAACTCGCTCCGCTGCGCTCCACTCAGACAATCGCCAGCCCTGATCCGCGAAAGGCTGCGCTGCTCGGCGCCACAGAGGCGGCGCCCAGCGGCCATCGCATACCGGGCTCCGGGGTGGCGCCAACGGTGTGGGCGTTTCCATCGAACCTGCGTTTGATCCGTCGGTGCGCAAGAGCTCGCGGCGCGCGCACTCTTTGCTGGGGCACGACCGTCGAAACGTCCTGTTCACCCCCACCCTGTGCGGCGGACAGTTCACCCCCACCGTGTCCAGCGTCGGCGGGCGGTATGCCTGTGGGCGGCTGTTGAGCCTCGGGCGAGCACCGCAAGGAAAGGCGGAAGAAGGGCCGCAGCTGTTTGAGCGACACGCAGTGGCGCGAGTTCTGCGGACCCCGCCTTTCCTGAGGAGCAGCAGCGAAGTCCGAAGGACCCGAGGCGTCAGCCGACCGCAGGCATACCGTCCGCCGACGCCGCCCCCACGCCCACAGGCATGCCACCCACCGACCACACACACAGAGCATTCACCCCGCGTCAGTCAAGCAACGCCCGTCTCATTCAACATCGGAAACCCCCTTTGATGCCACACCGGATACGCAGCCGGCGCATCACTCGCCGCATCGAGTACCGCTACCTGTGAAGTCGTGAGGTTCCACCCCACCGCACCAATGTTCTGCACCAGCTGCTCCTCATTGCGCGCCCCGATGATCACGCTCGACACCGTCGGCCTCTGCAACAGCCAGTTCAATGCCACCTGCGTGATCGTCTTGCCCGTTTCCGCTGACACCGCATCCAGCGCATCGACGATGCGGAACAGCCGCTCTTCCTCGAAGTGCGGCCCCGTGCCCGCGATGTCGTGCGCACGGGTGCCGGGTTGCGCGGGCTGGCCGCGGCGGATCTTGCCCGTGAGCTTGCCCCAGCCGAGCGGACTCCAGATCACCGCGCCCACGCCCTGGTCGAGACCCAGCGGCAGCAACTCCCACTCATAGTCGCGATTGAGCAGCGAGTAATACGCCTGGTGCGCCACATGCCGCGGCCAGCCGTGACGGTCCGACGCGGCCAGCGACTTCATCAGGTGCCAGCCGGAGAAATTCGAGCAGCCGATGTAGCGCACCTTGCCCGAGCGCACGATCTGGTCGAGCGTGGAAAGGGTCTCTTCCACCGGCGTGTTGTAGTCCTGCCCGTGCAGCTGGAACAGGTCGATGTGATCGACGTTCAATCGCTTCAAGGCCTTGTCGACCGCCTCGACCAGATGCTGGCGCGACGAACCATAGTCGTTCGGACCGTCTCCCGTTGGAAACGTCGCCTTCGTCGATATCAGCAACTGGTTGCGCTTGCCCTTGATGGCCGCGCCGAGAATCTCTTCCGCCAGCCCCGACGAATAGCCGTCCGCACTGTCGAACATCGACACGCCGTGGTCCAGGCACACGTCGATGAGGCGTGACGCGCCGCCCGAATCCGTCGAACCCCAGGCCTTGAAGAATTCGTTGCCGCCGCCGAAGGTGGCCGTGCCGAAGCTGAGAGCGGGCACGCGCAGGCCCGAGTTGCCGAGACGCCGATGTTCCATGAGGAGTTCCTGGTCAGCAAAAAAAGGAAGCCCGCAATCTATCCCTTTGCGCCAAGGCGTGCTGGCGTGCGCCTTATCGCGTGTCGGCTGCCGGATCTTCCTCCGACGACGCCCCGTTGTCCGCCTCGCCAGCCTCCCCGTCGCCACCCACGCTGCCGTAGAAGTGGAACACGTGGCAACTCCTGGCCCAGTGCCGATTGGTCGCCTTGCGCGTGCCCACACCCACCAGCGTTCGCCCCAATGCCTTGATCTTCTGCGCGACGGGCATGAAGTCGCTGTCGCCGCCGACGATGACGACCGTGCCGATGTGCGGATGGCGTCCCAGGTCTTCGATCGCGTCCAGGCACAGCCGGATGTCCGCGCCGTTCTTGGACGACTGGCCCGGCGGGAAAAGCTGGATCAGCTCCATCGAGCATTGCAGCAGCGCATCGCGATAGCGGCCGCAGTATTGCCAGTTGCCGTACGCGCGGTTGATCGACACCGCGCCGAAGGACGAGGCAAGGTC
This sequence comes from Variovorax brevis, assembly GCF_030317105.1. Lineage (GTDB taxonomy): Bacteria > Pseudomonadota > Gammaproteobacteria > Burkholderiales > Burkholderiaceae_C > Variovorax > Variovorax brevis. The sequence continues at coordinate 566,321 of NZ_JASZYG010000005.1, read as the reverse complement.
CACCACGGCCTGCACGTCCACCAGCGGATCCTGCACCTTGAAGCGCGAATCGGGCTTGCTGTAGCTGCCCTCGCCGAACCGGGCCTCGTACAGGCTGGCGTGGAGGTTCTCGAAGTCCCAGTAAAGGGCGACGGTGTTGTTGGCGGCGCTGTTGTCAGTGGTCACAGGAATCCTTCAGTTTCAGGGTCGCAACCGGCGTGGCGAAAGCCCGGCAAACCGCGTTACGCTCGGCGATCATCCTGAGGAGCACGGTGTCCGTTTCAACAAGAATCATGGTGCAAGCCGGCGTGCTGCTCGCCCTCGCCGGCCATGCGCATGCACTGCAGATCACCAGTCTCACGCCGCAGGGCGAAGTCGCTCGCGTTCGCCAGATTGTCGCCAAATTCGACGAGCCTGCTGTGCGTTTTGGCGATCCCAAGGCAGCCGCACCGCTCACCGTGAGCTGCGCCGATGCGCGCGCCGGCAAAGGAAACGGCCGCTGGACCGGCGACAAGCAATGGGTCTTCGACTTCGAGAACGACCTGCCGCCCGGCATGCGCTGCACCGTCACCCGCGTCGCGAACTTCAGCGATCCCGCAGGCAACGCGCTCACGGGCCCGGCGCGCTATCAATTCACGACCGGCGGCCCCTTCGTGCGATTCATCGTGCCAAGCGGCGGGAAGATCGACGAGCAGCAGGCTTTCTTGCTCGAACTCAACGGCGCGGCCACGACGCAGAGCATTCGCGACAACGTCTGGTGCGCCGTCGAAGGCATGGGCGAGCGCATTCCGGTCCGGTTGCTGGACGCTGATCAACGTGCCGCGCTGCTGGCATCCACTGGCCACACCCAAGTCGCCGCAAGAGATCCTGATCGCTTCGTGACCTTCCAGTGCAACCGCACGCTGACTGCGGCAAGCCGTGTGCAGATCGTCTATGGCAAGGGGGTTGCCACGCCCACGGGGGTGGCCAACAGCGTCGAAAAGCGCTTCTCGTTTCAAGTGCGCGAGCCCTTCGCAGCCTCCTTCACCTGCGAGCGCGAGAACGCGCAAGCGGGTTGTCTGCCGCTGCGGCCGATGGAGTTGCGATTCAACGCGCCGGTCGCGCGCACCTTGGCGACGCAGATCAGGCTCAAGGGAGACAGCAAGACCCTCGAGCCAAAGTTCCCCGAGGGAAGCGCGGGTGACGACCTGGTGGAGTCGATCCGCTTCGAGGCGCCCTTTGCCGAGCTTGCGCAATACACCGTCGAGCTGCCCTCCGGCTTCAAGGATGCATCGGAGCGACCGCTCGGCAACCCCGGCGTCTTTCCGATGAAGGTCAAGACTGGCGCGATGCCACCGCTCGCCAAGTTTGCGGCATCGCCCTTCGGCGTGATCGAGCGCCTCGCCGAGCCGGAAGGCGGCGCGATGATGCCGGTGACGGTGCGACGCGTCGAACCGGCGCTCGCCATGCAGGCACTCACGCCCGGCAAGGTGAGCGACATCAATCCGAAGACCGACGCGGAGATCATCGCGTGGTTCCGCAAGGTGCGGCGCTATGAGAACAGCTACGCCGTCCCGCGCAAACAGGCGCGTGCCGACATCAAGGGCGAGTTGCCGAAAGTCATCGACAAGGACGATCGCGACAACGTGCAAAGCCGCATGCTCTCGCTGCTCGGCGGCCAGCCCGGCGTGAAGACGCTCGACATGCCCAAGGCCAACAGCCAGGACCCGCGTCCGTTCGAAGTCATCGGCATCCCGCTCACGCCCGGGTTCCACGTGCTGGAGATCGCGTCGCAAAAACTCGGCGAATCGCTGCTGGACGAACGCTATGGCAACGGCCGCACGATGTATGTGCGCACGAGCGCGCTGGCGACGAACCTCGCGGTGCATTTCAAGCTCGGCCGCGAGAACTCGTTGGCCTGGGTCACGACGCTGGACAAGGGCAAGGTGGTGGCCGGCGCCAAGGTGCGCGTCTCCGGTTGCAATGGCAAGGAAGTGGCCACCGGCACGACGGATGCCAACGGCATTGCGCGCCTCGAAGGCATCGATGCAGACGCGCCCACCTGCTCCGGTGCGGGCAATGCCGATGACGGCGAATCCGGCGACTACAGCAACGCGTACTTCGTGAGCGCGCGCGCCACCGACGACAAGGGCGTGGAAGACCTCGCCTTCACCTGGAGCGATTGGCAGCGGGGCATCGAGCCGTGGCGCTTCAACGTGCCGACCAGCAGCGATGGCGACCCCGATGTCGTGGCGCACACCGTCTTCGATCGCGCCCTGTTCCGCGCAGGCGAAACGGTGTCGATGAAGCACCTGATCCGCACGCAAACCAACGCCGGCTTCGGCGTGCCGAAGGATTTGCCGGGCACGTTGACCATCACGCATTCAGGCAGCGGCCAGACCTTCACGCAGCCCGTCACCTGGCGCACCACGGCGACTGGCGGCAAGAGCGCTGAGAACGTCTTCGCCGTTCCCACAGCCGCGAAACTGGGGGTCTACGAAGTCCAGTTGTCCATTGGCTCTGCGGGCGACGTGCGGCGCGCGTACGCCACCGGCCAGTTCCGCGTGGAAGAGTTTCGACTGCCCGTGCTCGAGGGCCGCATCGCACCGACCGACAAGAAGCCGCTGGTGGCGGTGACGTCGCTGCCCACCGACGTGCAGATCAACTACGTCTCTGGCGGCGGCGCGTCGAACCTGCCGGTGCGCGTGTCGGCCATGATGCGCAGGAAGTCCGTCAACTTTGCCGACTACGAGATGTTCAACTTCTCGCCGCCGCGCAGGGACCGTGATGCGGCAGCCTCTTCTGCTGATGAAGAATCCGAATCCGACGATGCTCGCGTGGTGGCCGACAAGCAACCCCTGACGCTCGACCGCAACGGCGCCGGCAAGCTCACGCTCGACCCGTTGCCTACCGCCAAAGCCCCGCGCGACTTGCTGCTCGAAGCCACCTACGCCGACCCCAATGGTGAGGTGCAGACGCTGCGCAGCACGCAAACGGTCTGGCCCGCCGACGTGATCGCCGGCGTGAAGACCGAAGGCTGGGTGTCGACCGGCCAGAAGCTCAAGTTCCAGGCACTGGCGTTGGACCTGTCGGGCAAGCCGCAAGCCGGGGTGCCCGTCGAAGTGAAGGCCGTCGCACGCATCACGACCACGAGCCGCAAACGCATGGTCGGCGGCTTCTACACCTATGACAACAAGACCGAAACCAGGGACCTGGGCACCGTGTGCAGCGGCAAGAGCGACAGCCGCGGCCTCGTGCTGTGCGACGCATCGCTGAAGGAACCCGGCAACGTCGAGCTGGTGGTGGTGGCCAAAGACAAGGAAGGCCGCGAGAGCCTTGCAGCGGCATCGATCTACGTCACGCGGCAGGGAGAACTTTGGTTCGGCGGCGAAGACCACGACCGCATCGATGTGCTGCCCGAGAAGAAGAGCTACCAGCCGGGCGAAACGGCGAAGGTCCAGGTGCGCATGCCCTTCCGCTTTGCCACTGCGCTGGTGGCAGTGGAGCGCGAAGGCATCATCGAAACGCAGGTGGTGCAGCTCAACGGTCAAGACCCGACGGTCAACCTGCAGATCAAGGACAGCTGGGGCCCGAACGTCTACGTGAGCGTGCTCGCCTTGCGCGGCCGCTTGCGCGAGGTGCCGTGGTACAGCTTTTTCACCTGGGGCTTCAAGGCGCCGCGCGAGTGGTGGACGGCCTTCTGGTACGAAGGCCGGGAATACGTGGCGCCAACAGCGATGGTCGACCTGAGCAAGCCGGCCTATCGGCTCGGCGTGGCGGAGATTCGCGTCGGCACCGCATCGCATCAGATCGACGTGAAGGTGGCCAGCGACAAGCCCACCTACACGGTGCGCGGCAAGGCCCAGGTCACCATCACCGGCAAGCTGCCCGATGGCAAGCCGGCAGCGGGTGCGGAAGTCGCGCTTGCGGTCGTCGACCAGGCATTGCTCGAACTCATGCCCAACACGAGCTGGAACCTGCTGGACGCGATGCTCACGCGCCGCAGCTGGGGCGTGAGCACGTCGACGGCGCAAATGGAAATCGTCGGCCGACGGCACTATGGCCGCAAGGCCGTGCCCGCGGGCGGCGGTGGCGGCAAGTCGGCGACGCGCGAGTTGCTCGACACGCTGCTCTTGTGGAGCCCGCGCGTCCTGCTCGACGCCAATGGCCAGGCCACCATCACCGTGCCGCTCAACGATGCGCTGACCACCTTCAGGATCGTCGCCGTCGCCGATTCGGGCACCCAGCTTTTCGGCACCGGCCAGGCGTCCATCCAGACGACGCAAGACCTGCAGATCATCAGTGGCCTGCCGCCGCTGGTGCGCGAAGACGACCAGTTCCGCGCGCAGATCACCTTGCGCAACACCACGCAGAAGGCGATGAAGGTCGAAGCCGCGCCGCGCGCGACCTTGCTGACGCTTCAGCCGCAAACCATCGAGATTCCGCCGGGCGAGGCGCGTGAAGTTGCGTGGACGGTGACGGCGCCGGCGCAGCTCGCGCAGACGCGCGCCGAATCGATCCTGTGGGAGATCGACGCCAGGGACACGCTGGGCGACGCACGCGACGCACTCAAGGTGCGCCAGCGCATCGTGCCGGCCGTGCCGCTGACCGTGCAGCAGGCCACGCTGGTGCGGGTCGACGAACCCTTCTCGCTCGACGTCGCACCGCCTGCGGACGCCCTGCCCGGCCGCGGCGGCCTCAAGCTCGCCTTGCAACCCAAGCTGGCGGACGGCATGCCAGGCGTGCGCGACTGGTTCGCCAACTATCCCTTCTCGTGCCTGGAACAGAAGACGAGCAAATCCATCGGCCTGCGCGACGCGAAGATGTGGCAAGGCGTGGTGGCGCAGTTGCCGAGCTATCTCGACAGCGACGGACTCGCCAATTACTTTCCGCCACGCGATGGCGAGGCCAATCGCGGCAGCGACATCCTCACCTCGTACCTGCTGGCCGCGACGGACGAAGCGTCCGCCATCGACCCGGCTTTCGCATTGCCGGATGACGCGCGAGCGCCGATGGAAAGCGGCCTCATCGCTTTTGTCGAAGGCCGCATCCAGCGCGAGTTCTGGAGCCCGCAAAAAGACCTGGACGTGCGCAAGCTTGCTGCGCTCGAAGCGCTGTCACGCTACGGCAAGGCGCAGGGCCGCATGACCGGCAGCATCACCATCGCGCCGAACCAGTGGCCGACGAGCGCCGTGATCGACTGGGTCAACATCCTGAAGCGCGTGAAGGACGTGCCGCAACGCCAGCAACGCATGGACGAAGCCGGCAACGTCTTGAAGTCGCGCCTGTCGTACCAGGGAACAAAGGTGGTCTTCAGCACCGAGCGCGACGACTACTGGTACTGGCTGATGGCCAATGGCGACGTGAACGCCGCGCGCCTCCTGCTCACGGTGATGGACGACCCTGCCTGGAAGGACGACATCGGCAAGCTGGCCAATGGCTTCATCGGTCGCCAGAGGAACGGTGCGTGGCACACGACTACCGCCAACCTGTGGGGCGGCTTGGCGCTGGACAAGTTCTCGAAGGCTTTCGAAAGCGAACCCGTCACGGGTTCGACCAACGCCACGCTGGGTGCGGCACCGTTGGGCAACGCCGATTCGACGAAGCGTGTCGAATCGGTGGAATGGAGCCGCGTCGAGCGTGTGAAGGCCAGCGACCCGTCCGGCGCACCGGGCCCAGGCACGTGGTTCGGCGCGCCGGCATCGCCGGGTGACTTGCGCAACAACGCGATGTTCCTGCCGTGGAAGCCGGGCGCCGCAAAGGAAACGCTGACCGTCACGCAGAACGGCGGCGGCAAGCCCTGGCTCACGCTGCAATCGGTGGCCGCGGTTCAACTGAAAGCGCCCTTCGCCGCAGGCTACGCCATCAAGAAGACAGTGACGCCCGTCGAGCAGGCCAACCCCGGGCAGTACACGCGCGGCGATGTGCTGCGCGTGACCCTGGAAGTCAACGCCAGCGCCGACATGACCTGGGTCGCGATCACCGATCCGATTCCGGGTGGCGCCACCATCCTGGGCAGCGGCCTGGGGCGCGATTCGCAGATTGCCACGCAGGGCGAAAAGCGTTCGGGTGGCGGCTGGCCAGCTTTCGAGGAACGCAGCTTCGAGGCCTTCCGCAGTTATTACGACTACCTGCCCAAGGGCGTTGTGAAAGTGGAATACACCGTGCGGTTGAACAACGCCGGTGATTTCGCCCTTCCGCCCAGCCGCGTCGAAGCGCTGTACGCGCCGGAGATGTTCGGCGAATCCCCCAACGCGCGTGTCAAGGTCGAAGTCGCCAAATAATGGCGACCGAACGGACACATGCGAAGAAGGAAACACGATGTGCAGAAGTATCAAGACCCTCTTCAACTTCGATCCACCGGCGACGGAAGAAGAAATGCGCGCGGCGGCCCTGCAGTTCGTGCGCAAGCTGAGCGGTTTCACCGCGCCGTCGAAGGCGAATGAGGCGGCGTTCAACAAGGCTGTGGAGGATGTGACTGCTTCGGCGCGAACGCTCATCGAATCGTTGGTGACGACAGCCGATCCACGGGACCGCGAGATCGAAGCGGCGCGGGCACGGGCACGCACCCTCGCCCGCTTCGGCACGCATCAACACAGCTGACCCGTCTTGCTCTTGCTCCCTCTCCCTCCGGGGAGAGGGCTGGGGTGAGGGCTCCGGGCGGTTGATAGTGCGAGGCTGTTCCACGGCAGTTGCCCCTCACCCCAACCCTCTCCCCGGAGGGGCGAGGGAGCAGAGACCTCTCCCGTCTTACTCCCTCTCCCTCCGGGAGAGGGTTGGGGTGAGGGCTCCGGGCGGTTGATAGTGCGGGGCTGTTCTACGGCAGCTGCCCCTCACCCCAACCCTCTCCCCGGAGGGGCGAGGGAGCAAGAGACCTCTCCCGTCTTACTCCCTCTCCCGGAGGGAGAGGGGACGAAGATCAAGTGCCTCGTGTTGCTCCCTCCCGCAATGGAGCAAGACGCTACACGCCCACCAGGTCAGGCGCCCCAACCAAGGTCCGCAAGCTGGCCGCCATGCTCACCGAATAGTCATGGCTTAACACCGTGCTCACTTCCATCCAATCCCCTCGCGCCTCTGAAGGCGTCAGCGTCAGAACAAGATAGCCCCGCTTGCTCGTCTGCGCATAACGCAGCTCAGGCACCATCTTGAGAAATGCATCGCCCAAGAGGTCGTTGGCAATCAGCGGCAGCAAAGTCTCGAAGCCCGGCGAACTCACCGACGCGGCACCGAACTCCACGCCCACGCGCTGCCCGGATGCATCCGTCAGGTTGCCACCCCACGCGTTGTGCGTGTCCCCTGCCAGAGAGACCAGGTTCTTGCCCTGCGACCGCGCCAGGCTCAGCACCGCATCGCGCGCCGCCGGGTAGCCGTCCCACGCGTCGAGGTTGTAGGGCGCGCGGCGCTGGTTGACCAGGGCGCGTTGCTCGTCGCTTCGCAAGGCGTCCGGCGTGGAGAGGGCCGCAAGGTATTCGGCCAGCGTGATCGGCGTGATCGCGCTCGCCACGCTCAGCGGCAGTTCCATGCGCGCCATCAACACCTGCTGCCCCAGCACCTGCCACGTCGCGCTGGATGCGCCCATGCGTCCCGCCAGCCAGTCGAACTGCGTCTGCCCCAGCATTTGGCGTGTGGGGCCATTGGCCAGGCCGCTCAGGTATTGGTCCAGCGACACCTGCTGGTCGCGCCCGACAAGCCGCGTGTCCAGCATGTGCAGCGACGCAAGATTGCCAAAGTCGAAAGATCGATAGATCTTCAAGGTGTCGGCCGCATCGGGCAGGCGCGTGGGCAGCCACTCGTGATATGCCTGCACGGCCGCAGCGCGACGCGCGGTGAAGCTGCCCTCGCTTCCCTCGTCATGATTGGAAGCACCACCGGACCAGGCATTGTCGGCAACATCGTGGTCGTCCCACACGGCGATCACCGGCACGTTGGCATGCATCGCGCGCAAGTCGGGGTCGCTTCGGTATTGCTGGTGACGTCGACGGTAGTCTTCCAGCGTCAGGATCTCGTGCGATGGTTTCGATTCCCGGTCGATGACGAACGCGAGTTGCGACGCATAGCCGATGGGACCGTATTCGTAGATGTAGTCGCCCAGATGCAGGGCCACATCGATGTCGGTGCGCTTGGCAACCTCCGCATACACGTTGAAGTAGCCCGCGGGGAAATTCGCGCACGACAACACCGCCATGCGCACCTGCGATACGTTGCCCACAGGCAAGGTCTTGGTGCGTCCTGTGGGCGAGGCTTGGGGGCCGACATGGAAGCGGTAGTAGTAAACGCTGGCCGGTTGAAGCCCGGCGGCATCGACCTTCACGGTGTAGTCGCGATCGGCGTTGGTCGTTGCCGTTCCGCGCGCGACGATGATGCCGAAGTTGGCATCACTCGCCACTTCCCAATCGACGTTGAGTGCGCCGGGGCTCGCCATGGTGACGCGCGTCCACAGGATGACGCGGTCCGACAGTGGATCGCCGCTGGCGACACCGTGCTCGAAGGGACTTGTGTCAGCGGGTGGGTCGCTGCCCCCACCGCCGCCTCCGCCTCCGCCACCGCAACCCGTCGTGCTGACGCCCACGCCAACGAGCATGGCGTAGAAGATGGCTCCCCGGATGAGGCTTCGACGCGAAGTGCCCGATCCCGCATTGGGTTCGCCGTGCTTGGTGCTGACAGGAATACCCATGGTGTTTCCCTTGCCCCAACCAACGGCAGCCGCTGGAGTGCGTGCTTTTATCGTGTCGGATGCTGACGCGGATTAGAGAGCTCGATGGAGGCAACGCGCTGTAGGCGCGCGCTTCAAGCGAAGGTCAGCCGACGGCCGACGGATCATTGGCGATACGGATTGTTCGGCTGGCGGTCGTATTGGTTGGGCACGCGGTCGTTGTCGCGATCGCGGTCGTACTTGTTCGGAATGCCGTCGTGGTCACGGTCGCCGTTGCCGTGGCCGTGGCCGCTGCCGTAGTTGGCACGTGCCTGCGGAGGTGGCGGGCCAGCGTCGTAGGGAACGGCGACACATCCGGCCAGTGTGGCCGAGGCGATGAGGAGTGTGGCGAGTGTTTTCATGACTCCCACCTTGGCCCGCGGCGTGATGCGGCCGCTAAAGACGGCCAGCCATCTGTTGGTAGGTGAACGCCGCACTCGCCCACATGGCATCACCTACCGCTGCGCACCGAGGTAAGCACGTGCTAGCGCGTCATCGCTGGCAATCTCTTGCGCCGTTCCCTGCGCGACGATGCGCCCGCCTTCGATGACGTACGCGCGGTCGGCCAGCGCCAGCGCAAGGCTCGCCATCTGGTCCACCAGCAGAATCGTCATGCCTTCAGCACGCAAGGCATCGAGCGCCGCGAAGAGCTCCGCGATGATCTTTGGTGCCAGGCCAAGCGAAGGCTCGTCGAGAAGCAGGATGCGTGGGCGCGCCATGAGGCCGCGCGCAATGGCGAGCATCTGTTGCTCGCCACCCGACAGCAGGCCGGCACGCTGGTGTTGCCGCTCGCGCAGACGTGGAAAGCGATCGAACATTTCATTGACGCGCGCTTCGCGATCGTGCGGCTGGCGGAACGCACCGAGGCGAATGTTGTCGATCACGCTCAGTTCCGGAAACACCTGCCGGCCTTCGGGCACGAGCACCAGGCCGCGCTGCACGATGAGTTCCGCGCTCAGGCGCGCCAGTTCGTGCCCTTGCAGATGAATGCCGCCATGCACTGGCCGATGCAGCCCCCCCAGCGAACGCATGAGCGTGGACTTGCCGGCGCCGTTGGCCCCCAGCAGTGCGACGACTTCGCCACTGCGCACCTGCAGGTCGATGCCATGAAGCACGGGCTCCGCGCCATAGCCTGCGACCAATGCGCCGACGCCGAGAATTTCCTGCGCTTCACTCGGGTTGGCGGAGCGCGCACGTGGACCGCCCTGCGCCACCAACGCTTCGCCGAGATAGGCCTGACGCACACGCGGATCGGCCTGCACCTCGGCCGGCGTGCCGGCGGCCAGATGCTGCCCGGCATCGAGCACCACGATGTGATGCGAGATGCCCATCACCAATTCCATGTCGTGCTCGACCACCAGCACGCCGATGCCGGCCGCGGCAATCTGTTGCAGCAAGGCGGCCAGCCGCTCCTTGTCTTCGCGCGAAAGGCCGGCTGCGGGCTCGTCCAGCAACAGCACCTGTGGATCGGTCGCCAACGCACGTGCGATCTCGACCAGGCGGCGGTCGACGTGTGCCAAGTCGGTAGCGAGCGTGTCGAATGCGCCGTGGTAGCCGCAGAAGTCGAGCAGCGCCTGCGCGCGGCTTCGAATCTGCGATGCGCTGAAGCGCCTCGCGCCGAACAGCATCCCCAGCGCGCCGCGACTGGCGGCCAGCGCCACGTTGTCCAGCACGCTGAGGCTGCCAAAGAGTTGTGAGGTCTGATAGGTGCGTGCGACGCCTCGCCGCGCAATGGCACACGACGGCAGTCCCTGCAAGGCTTCGTCACCCAGGCGGAAGCCGCCACCTGTGGGCACATAGAAGCCGCTCAGCATGTTGAGCGCCGTCGTCTTGCCCGCGCCGTTGGGGCCGATCAGGCTCGTGATGCGGCCGGGCGCGGCGTCGAATGAGAGATCGCTCACGGCACGCACGCCACCGAATTGCATCGACAGCTTTTCCGACACCAGTGCGCTTCCCTTCAAGCCTTCTCGCGTGGGCAGCGCGGCGACGCCCGACGGCACGCGCGGCGCTGCGACGATGCGCGCACCGCCGATGCGGCGACGGATCTTCTGCCACAAGCCCGTCGCGCCATCCGGCGCCGCCCACAGCACCACCAGCAACAGCGCGCCAAAGAACAGCAGCCGGTATTCCTCGAGGCTGGACAGCACTTCAGGCAGCAGCGCAACCACGATGGCACCGACCAGCGGGCCGGCGATTGACCCCGCACCGCCGATGACGACCACCAGCACGAAAAGAATGGATTGCCCGAAGCCGAAAGTGCTCGGCGTCACAAAGCCCGAGAGCGGCGCGAACAGCCCGCCTGCGATACCGGCCGCAACGGCCGACACCGCAAATGCCACCGTCTTGACCACCAGCGGATTGATGCCCACCGACTCAGCCGCCGTCTCGCTGTCGCGCACGGCACGCATGGCGGCGCCCCACGTTCCGCGCGAGAGCCACGCATACAGCGCGAGCATGAGACCCGCGGTGACGATGGCCAGCATCGCAACCGCCTTCTCGCCGCGCACCACGCCTGCGAACAGCGACGGCGCGGCGATGCCCATGATGCCGTTCTGGCCGCCCGTGAGGTCGCGCATCTCGACCACGCTGTGCTCGACGATGAAGCCGAAGGCGATGGTGATCATCGCGAGATAGGGCCCCTTCACGCGCAAGGCGGGCAAGGCCAGCAACGCACCCATGACGCCCGCCATCGCAGCAGCCAGTGGCCATGCCGCCCAGAAGCTCCATCCATATTTGGTCGTGAGAATGCCTACCGCATAGGCGCCAATCGCGTAGAAGCCCACGTGCCCGAAAGACACCTGCCCGGTGAGCCCCTGCAACACGTTGAGCCCGATGCCGACGATGGCCAGCAAGGCCACGTTTGCCAACACGAAGACGTAGTAGCCGTTGACGCCCGCCGCGGCGGCGATGCCGGCGACCAGCAACACGAGAACGGCAAGGATCTGCGGCATCGAGCCAAGCCCGAGCCGTGGAGACGACGCTGCTGAAGGCGACGAAGCAAAGGGCAACACCGCACTCATTGTTTGGCCCCCTGTTCGGCACTTCGTGTCCTCACTGCCCCCAGAGGGAGTGCGAGCTTGCGTGGGGCGGCAAGGCGCGCACTCATACTTTCTTCACCTCAGCCCGCCCGAACAAGCCATTGGGCCGCATCGCCAGCACCACGATCACCAAGGCAAAGCTCAGGATCTGCGTGTAGCTCGACCCCAGCGTCGACGTGATGAGCGATTCAAGAATCCCGAAGAGCAATCCGGCCACCATCACGCCCCAAGGGCTACCGATGCCGCCCAGGATCGCCACCGCAAAAGCCTTGAGCCCGAACAGCGTCCCCATGTCCGCGTTGACGTTGAACAGCGGCGCGATCAGCACCCCTGCAACGCCCGCAAACACGGCAGACATCGCAAAGGCCAGCGCCACCACGCGCTTGATCGGAATCCCCATGAGCCGCGACGCGTCGCGGTTCTGCACCACGGCCAGCATCGCCACGCCCCAGCGCGTGCGACGCGACACCGCATGCAGCACGCCCGCAAGCGCCAACCCCACGACAGGAATGACCAGCTGCAAGGGATACACCCCCAGCCCCACACCGCCGATGGACACCGGCGACACCGCCAGCGGCGAAGGCAGGCTGCGCGGCTCCTTGCCGAAGGTGAACAGCACGACGTTGTCCAGCACGATGCCCAGCGCCACCGTCGCGATCAGCCACGCGTTCGAGCCGCGGCTGGCAAAGGGCCGCACCGCCAGGAACTCCACCACAAGGCCGTACAGCGCGCACAGCAACAAGGCCAGCAGCACAGCCAGCGCCATGGGCCAGCCGAGCGTCTGCGCAAAGGCGAAGGTCAACACCGCGCCCAGCATCATCGAACTGCCCTGCGCGAAATTGACCGTGCCCGACACGGCATAGGTCACATGGAATCCGAGGGCCATCAGGCCATACATGCTCCCCAGGCCGAAGCCGCTGAGAAGCGCTGACAACAGTTGCATGGGATGGACTTCCTCGAGTCTTCAGTCGGCAAGTCAGTTCGTGGCCACGTTCACCGGAAGAATGCGGTTGTCGATGAACTGCGCCCACACGTAGTCGTTGACGCCGATCGCATCGTGGTTCGTCGGGCTGAAGGGCTTGTCGTACTTCTTGATCAGCCCGTCGTACGTCGTGATCTTGTAGAAGCCCTGGCGCACCGCATCGCCATCGGTGGAGCCGGCCTGCGCGATGGCCAGCGCTGCCAGATGCATGCCGTCATACGCGTTGGCCACACCCACGGCCGGCGTGATGTCGCCGGGGCCCTTGATCGCGGGGTACTTCGCCATCAGCGACTTGATCACGCGCTCGCCGTTGGGCGATTGCTTGCCGAAGAAGCTGTAGGTCTGCACGAAGTGCACTTCCTTGGCGTTGGGGCCGGCCAGTTCGGTGAAGCGACCACCCGCGGGGCCCCAGTGCGACACCACCGGCACCTTCCAGCCCATGCGGTCGAGCGACTTCACGACTTGCGCCGACGGACCCACGTTGCCCACGAGGAAGAGCGAGTCGGCCCCCGCAGCCTTCAGGCGCGTGAGCTGCGGCACCATGTCCAGGTCGTTGGCTTCGTACTTCTCGACGCCGACGGCCGTCACGCCCTTCTCGGCGAGCGCGGCCTTCAATCCCTTTTCGTTCGATTCGCCCCACGGGTTGTTGACCAGGATCATGCCGGGCTTGGTGGCCTTGAAGGTCTTCTGCGCGTACTGCAGCATGGCCTGGTCAACGATCTCATCGACAGCCGACACGCGGAAGGCGTAGTTGGGATTGGCGCCGTTCTTCGTGATGGCCGTGCCTGCCGCCCACGGACCCATGAAGGGCACCTTCTCCTGGTTGACCAGCGGCACGATCGCCATCGACACCGGCGTGTCCAGCCCGCCGAACAGCACGGCGACCTTCTCCTTGAAGATGAGTTCGCGCGCCGCCGTCACGCCCTTGGCGGGGTTGGCTTCGTCGTCGCGGCGCACCAGTTCGAGCTGGCGCCCGCCCAGCAGGCCGCCCTTGGCGTTGACTTCGTCGATGGCCAGTTGCAGGCCGCGCGTGATCGCCTCGCCCGACAGCGCGGACTGGCCCGACAGGGCCGTGACCAGCCCGATCTTGATGGTCTCGGCCGCAAGCGCGGTGCCCGACAGCGTGGCGACGGCCAGCGCGATTGCACTGGAAAGTAGGGTGCGGCGTGCAAGAAGGGACATGCGAGTTCTCCGATGAATGGAGCCCGCCGTGGATGCAAGCGTCGTGCCAGTGTCGCCAATACTGACAATAGTTGATCGACAGAGCACAACATCTATTGTCAACAATCGGCATGCATCTTGCGGACACGAAATCATCGCGATTGGATGCACACTTTTGCATCGCCGTTTGCACCGTTTGCACCAAAACCGGAATGCCAAGCCCATGACCGCCCGATACCTCGGCCCGCTGCCGCACCATCGACGCTTCGACTACAGCCCCATCACGCAACGCAAGGACTACGCGTGGCCCAATGGCGCCCGGCTGGCGATGTACCTTGGCTTCAACCTCGAGCACTTTGCGTTTGGCGAAGGCATGGGCGCCTGCATCGGTCCGGTGCATCCACATCCGGACGTGCTCAACCATTCGTGGCGCGAGTACGGCAATCGCGTCGGCGCGTGGCGCTGCCTTGAACTGTTCGACAGCCTGGGCCTGCCTTCGAGCACCCTCCTGAATACAGCCCTGTACGACCACTGCCCTGAACTGGTCGCGGCCTGCGTGTCGCGTGGCGACGAACTCGTCGGCCACGGGCACAGCAACTCGGAGCGCCAGGCCGACATGCATGAAGCCGACGAGGCCGCGCTGCTGGCCGACTGCCGCGAGCGCATTCGCAAGGAGAGCGGCAAGGCTCCGACCGGCTGGCTCTCGCCCTGGATATCGGAAAGCCACCTCACCCCCGACTTGCTGGCTGAAGCCGGCTATGACTACACCCTGAACTGGGCCCACGACGACCAGCCGGTGCGCATGCGAACGCGCAGCGGCAAGGCCTTGTGGTCCATCCCGTATCCCCAGGAGCTCAACGACATTCCGATGATCATCGCGCGACAGATGGACGCCAGCGACTTCGCGCAGATGGTCATCGACAACGCGGACGAGATACTGGAACAGTCGCGCAAGCAGCCGCTGGTGATGGGCGTGGCGCTGCATCCCTACATCGTCGGTCAGCCCTATCGCCTGCGGCACTTGCGCCGTGCCTTGTCGCACCTTGCCGCGATGCGCGATCGCGGCGAGGTCTGGTTCACCACGCCCGGCGCCATCTGCGAACACATGAACCTCATTGACCCGGAGACCCCACCATCATGAGTCGACGACCCGCTTCCCGTTCGCCCGTCGACGCGCCTGATGCGCCCCCTGCGCATGAAGAAGAACCGCTGCGTCCCGGCGGCGCGCTTTCGTCGGTGGACGACAGCGACGAGATCGAATCGCGCATCTACCGCGCCGTGTTCGAAAGCGTGATGAACCAGCGCCTGACGCCGGGCACCAAGCTGCCGGAAGCGCAGCTGTGCGACCTGTTTGGCACCAGCCGTTCGGTGGTGCGCAAGGTGCTGCAACGCCTGGCGCATGACCACATCGTGCAGTTGCGGCCCAACCGGGGCGCCATCATCGCCATGCCTTCGCCGGAGGAAACGCGCCAGATCTTCGAGGCGCGGCGCGGGCTGGAAGCGATCATCGTCAACCTCGCCACGCAGAACGCGACGCCCAGGGATCTGGAGGCATTGCGCCAGCAACTCAAGCAGGAACACGACGCGATGCATCGCTTCGACCAGCCCGCATGGGCGCGGCTGGCGAGTTCGTTTCATCTGCGGCTGGCGGCCCTGGCCCGCAATCCCATCCTGGAGCGCTACCTGGTGGAGATGGTCTCGCGCTGCTCGCTCATCGTGGCGCTGTATGAGCCACCGGGCAATGCGTCGTGCGAGCACGACGAGCACGAGCGCATCGTCGATTGCCTTGAGCGCGGCGATGCAGCGGGTGCCGTGCAGTTGATGGATGAGCATTTGCGGCAGTTGGAGCGCAATGTCTCGGTGCAGCGCACCGCGCCGGACCGTACGCTGGCTCATCTCCTCGGCCTGAGCTGACTCTTGCCCCCTCTCCCCTGCGGGGAGAGGGTTGGGGTGAGTGTACCGGGCCTTGGAGAATTCGTAGCGATGGATACGCCCAGTGCCCTCACCCTGGCCCTCTCCCGGAGGGAGAGGGGACAAGAAAGGACAATGTGCGTTCACACCATGGACTTGCCGTCGCTCCGCCATCCCCCCGTTGCGCGATTCGCCGCCGCACGCCGTTGTGCATTTGCCGTCCTGGTGCTCCTCATTTCCGCCAGCGCAACCGCCATCCCCAGCTTCACCCAGGTCAAGCAAGACTTCCTCCCCTCCGACGCCACCTTCGTCGACCGCAACGGCGAATTCCTCCAGCGCATTCGCATCGACCCGCGTGTACGCCGCGGTCAATGGATTGCGCTCGCCGACGTCTCGCCCGCCCTTCGAACCGCCATGGTGCTGAGCGAAGACAGGCGCTTCCACGAGCACAGCGGCGTCGACTGGCAAGCCGTGTCCGCCGCGGCGTGGGGCAACCTGTGGAACACCCGCACGCGTGGCGCATCGACCATCACGATGCAACTCGCTGGATTGCTCGACGACGACTTGCGGCGCAACAGCGGCGGTCGAAGCCTCACGCAAAAATTCGGGCAGACGCTTGCAGCGCGCGAACTGGAATCCGGCTGGCGCAAGGATCAGATCCTCGAGACCTACCTCAACACCGTCCCCTTTCGCGGCGAGATCATCGGCATCGATGCGCTCTCGCGCACGCTCTTTGGCAAGGCGCCGCACGGGCTTGACGCACGCGAGGCCGCGGTGGCTGCGGCACTCGTGCGCGCGCCCAATGCAAAGCCGTCGATGGTGGCGCAGCGCGCCTGCGAGGTGATGCGCGCCATGGCGCCCGACAGCCGGCCCGATTGCGGCGCCGTCGACATGTTTGCCACCGCCGCATTGGCACGCCGCGACTTCGACGCCAACGAAGGCATTGCGCCCCACGCGGCACGGCGCGCGCTGAAGGAACTCGAAAAAGACGCCCGTGCCGTGCGCCCGGGCCCGATCCGCACCACGCTACGCGCCCCTTTGCAACGCTTCGCCCTCACCACGCTGGAGCGCCATCTGCGCGAACTGCGCGGCCGCAACGTCGAAGACGGCGCGCTCATCGTGCTCGACAACGCCAGCGGCGACGTGCTGGCGTGGGTCGGCTCCTCTGGCGCCCTGAGCCGCGCCGCCGAAGTCGATGGCGTGCTCGCCCAACGCCAGCCGGGCTCCACCCTCAAGCCGCTTCTGTATGCGCAGGCGATTGCAGAGCGCCGCCTCACCGCCGCATCGCTGCTTGACGATTCCCCGGCGCAGATCAGCACGGCCGGCGGCCTTTACATCCCGCAGAACTACGACCGCCATTTCAAGGGCTACGTGTCGGCACGCACGGCCCTCGCCTCTTCGCTCAACGTGCCGGCCGTGCGCACCTTGGTCATGGTGTCGCCCGAAGCCTTTGCAAACCAACTGCGCGCGAGCGGATTGCCGCTGCGTGAAAACGGCGACTACTACGGCTACAGCCTCGCCCTGGGCAGCGCCGAGGTGTCGCTCCTCAACCTCGGCAACGCCTATCGCACGCTGGCCAACGGCGGGCGCTTCAGTGTTGCAGGCAACGTGTTGCCAAGCGCAGGCGCAGCACCTTCCACACCGGCCATCGACCCGCGCGCCAGCTTCATCGTTGGCGACATCCTCAGCGACACCAACGCCCGCGCGCTGACTTTCGGGCTGGACAGCGTGCTCGGCACGCGCTTCTGGACGGCCGTGAAAACCGGCACCAGCAAGGACATGCGCGACAACTGGGCCGTTGGCTGGTCGCAGCGCTACACCGTCGGCGTGTGGGTGGGCAATGCCAGCGGCGCGCCGATGTGGGACGTGAGCGGCACCAGCGGCGCGGCGCCCGTGTGGGCGGCGGTGATGGGCTTCCTGCATCGAAACGAAGCCAGCCGCGCGCCGCAGCCGCCTGCGGGATTGGTGCGCACGCATGTGGCGTTTGGCGACGGACTCGAAGCAGCGCGCGAAGAATGGTTCATCGCAGGAACCGAGCAGGCATTGTTCGCCGTCGACGAAGCGGTCAACGCAACGGACGCCTCTGCGCGCATCCTGTCGCCTTCGGATGGCACCATCGTTGCGCTCGACCCCGACATTCCGCCGAACCGCCAGCGCGTCAGCTTCGAGGCTGTCGGTCGCGGGGTGCAGTGGCGCATTGACGGCAAACCCCTGGGCCGCGGCAATCGCGCGCAGTGGTTGCCATGGCCCGGCCGGCATGTGGTGCAGCTGGCTGACGCATGCGGAGAGATCGTCGACCAGATCCGGCTCGAAGTCCGCGGCGCAGCCCTGGCGGCAAAGGCTCCGCGGCGACCCTGAGGCCACTGCAACGTGGTCCAGCAGTCAGCTTCGAAGGCCGAAGTGCCGTGCAGGCGCCGCGGCCGAATCGCCCCTCGCCAAGGCAATCAAGCAAGGTCAGTTCAATCCCGGTCGGCTGCATGTTCGGGGCCAAGCCGCGTCCGCGATCCGGAATGCTGTGCTTTCGGCATCACCTGAGCGGCCCTCTGGAGACGTCACTCGGCTACCCCGAAACTTTGCACCGGAGCCCTTGCGCTGATGGTTGCGGCCTTTCGCATTACTTCCTGTTCGTGCGCATCTTTGAAGAGACGCATTCCGTCAAATGGCCCGCGCCAATCGCGCTGCTCTTGCGGACAAATTGCGGCATGGCGCACACGGGCACGTACGTCTGAAGCACTCGTCTACCCGTGTCTCAAGGCCCTTATGAGTAGCAAAGGATTACCACACCA
The DNA here is from genome assembly GCF_030317105.1 of Variovorax brevis. GTDB lineage: Bacteria > Pseudomonadota > Gammaproteobacteria > Burkholderiales > Burkholderiaceae_C > Variovorax > Variovorax brevis. The sequence goes on along the minus strand of NZ_JASZYG010000005.1, from coordinate 547,793 downwards.
GACCTGATTCCAACAGGCGCGGCAATTGCTTGTCGATTCCGGAATTGACAGGGGCCACATCGACTCCAGGCGCCTGTGGAACTGCTTCCGGACCCATGCGGTAAATCCCGAATCTCGCGTTCGAGATTTCTTCGTAGTGCAGAACAGGGTGCTGCGGAAATCATCGCGGACAGTGCCAGCCAGGCATCGGATCCGGTGAAGCCAGTCAGATAGAAAAAGTAACTGTCATGGCAATAAAGAAAGGCGCTGTCACGGTTGCATTGACGTTCCGGAGGGCAGGAATAACAGCGATGCAGTCGGCCCCCAGCAGAGCGGCATGCCGCGCGCGGCGATGGGCAAGGGAGTGGCGGTCATGGCGTCACCAAGATACACGTTTGTAACGGGCGGGTGTTGTAGGTCCACCGATTGTGAAAAGGTTTGCAAGAACATTTGCCCCACCCGCGCGTGCAAAGTACAAACTGGTTATGTCAAACAGAGGGTATAGCTCGTGAAAGTAATTAAGACAACAGCATTACTGACGCTGATTTCAGCGCTTGGCGCTTGTGGTGGCGGCGGAAGTGGCGGTACTACGGGCGCGGCCGCCGGCACCAATGGTGCAGGGACCCTTGATGCAGCCGCGGATCCGAACACACTCGTTGCGGGGTCCGCAGAAGCCGAAGCCGAAAAACGCCGGCGCTGGGGTTCCAGCACCCCCGCACCGGCACCGGCACCGGCACCGGCGGCATCGCCGCCTCCGCCGCCTCCTCCGCCTCCTCCGCCTCCGCCTCCGCCGCCTCCTCCGCCTCCACCTCCGCCCGCTCCGGCCGCACCAATCGCAAGCGGCGATCCGACGGACAGCCCCACGCTCAGCGCACCGCTCGCAACGGCAAAAAGCGCACCTGACGATGATGTCGTCAACGCATCGCGCCTGGTCGATCCGGATGCCTATTCAAAAATGGCCGCCAAGATGAGCGGCGAGGATGGCATCACCTATCGCTATGGTTCTCCGTCCTCCGCAGGCGCCACGACCACGAAATGGTATGAAAGGCCGAGCAACTCGTTCACCCTGACGCAGCGACCCAATGCCGATGTTGGCAATCTCGGCCAATGGCAGGTCGGTGGCCCTGTGGCGTCAGAAGGCGGCTATGGCGACTATTTCTCCAATATCGGCAACGTCCTTTACGTAGCCAACTCGACGGCGTCGACCGCGCGCACGGGTGTCGCCGATGTCGCAACGATTTCCCAGCAAAGCAATACGTTCAGCCAGAAGCCGGAACTGCCTTGGGTGATGCGCAACTACATGGGCGGTGGCGTGGACGACATGCACGCGCAGCAGTTCGGTCTCAAGAATCCGGTTGCTGCGGCGCGCTGCTACGGTCGTCCGGGCTGGTGCTCCGAAAGCGTCGTCGTCTACCAGGACGGCACCGTCTCGACAGCCTTCGGCAGCAACACGGCCCAGAACTCGTACAAGACCAAGCTCGAAGCGGGCAAGGTGCCGACCGCGATCACTATCACCAACAGTGGCGAGTTCGCGCTCATCACGGTGTGGGACGTCGCAAAGACGCGCGGGCAGATTGCCGTCGTCGCATTGGCAGGCTTGTGTGGCGGCTGCACCGTCGCCAAGCCGGACCTCGGCGATGTGGGTTGGGGCGATTGGGGTGCGACGCATCCCGGCTTGGCCAATCAGGGCAACATTGCCTACATGAAGGTGCTGGGCTATGTCGACCTGCCCGAGAATCTGCGCGCACCGACCGAGATCTCGGCGACAACGGGCTGGGAGCCATGGGGTGGTCGGGTCATCACGCCATCCGGGCAGTACTCGGCCTACAAGATGCCGCTGGCCGTCGAGAGCAATCGCCAGACCTTCATCACTGGCAACAACGTCAATGCCTATGCCAAGGCGGGCGTGGCCGTGGTGGTCTCGAAGTCCGAGCAACGCGTTGCCTTCATCGACCTGAAGCCACTGTTCGACTACTACAAGTCGATGTACTTCGGGCCGATCGCGAACTTCAACGCGACCAAGGTGATCGGTGAAGCGCCCAGCCAATGGCCCTACACCTTTGACTACGCGACTCAGCAGAAGCCGACCTTGATCAAGACGATGGACATGCCCAGTGGCGCCAAGCCGACGGCGGTCAAGGTATCGCTTTGGGGTCCCAACGCGCGTGCCTGGATTGCGACGCAAGAAGGCGCACTGCGGGTGTTTGACCTCGGCAACTATGCGCAGCCGAGCGGAACAAGTGCGCCGAGCGTCATCAGGCAGTTGTTCTCCGTCCCGGTCGGAAGCAATCCCACCAGCATCTCGTACTTCCGCGGTGACCTTGGCAACATGCAGAGCCTCAGCTACCAGGCCATCGTGTTGTCGCGCGGAGAGCGACGCGTCGACTGGGTGAACTTCAACAGCACGCGAACCGGCGGCAGCGTCGATCTCACGAAATCCCTCAAGGACGTGCGTCTTGTCGACCCGATCTCGATCGAAGACAACGAGAACCATGGCACCGAGGCGTTCACGTTGACCCTGGCCGATTACACCGGCGGGACGATTCGCAACTACCGCTACGGCAACGTCATCTTCCATACGAACGGTGGCGCTTGCCAGAAACCGGGATGCGGAAAAGGCGAAGGCCTGACTGGGACCGACCTGTTCGAATACGGTGGCGACCTGGTTCTGCCTCCGACCCTGCGGTACACGGACGGAGCCAAGGCGCCTGCGTTGTTGCCGGGCAAGCCCTTCTTCATCACGTCACAGAACGTGCCCTGACGGAATGCCGGGCGGGGGATCAAACCCCTGCCCGTCGTGGACTTCATTGCGGCGCTGAGCGACCTTCGGGCTCGTTCAGCGCCGCAAGTCGTTGTGCCGACGTACAGGCCCGAACGGCCCGCCGGCAAGCTCAGGCCGGCTTCGACTCGCGCGCCCGGCGCGCCTCGTAAGCCTTGAGGTGCGCGTAGACCACCCGCAGCAGGGACAGTGGTTGCGCCCCGTCCCCCGCGCGTCGCAGCAGGTCGCCGATGATGTGATCGGCTTCGATCGGCGCGCCGCGCTCCATGTCCTTGAACATCGACGCGGTCATCGGCGAGCCCGCGGTGGTCAATGCGGCCTTCGCACGCTGGATGGACGCGGGCGCCGGCGCAAAGCCGTTGCGTGTCGCAACCGCCGCGCATTCCTCGACGAGTGCCGTCGTCACGTCGTTGCCGCCACCTTCCACGATGTCGCCGATGCTGGCGCGCATGAGGCAGGTCATGCCGGCAGCCGAGGCGATGAACATCCACTTCTCCCACATCGCCTGCAGGACGTTGTCCGAGGCCGACGCGGTGAAGTTGGCCTTGGCAAAGGCCTGCTCGATGGCGTCGATGCGCGGCGAACGGCCGCCGTCGAGTTCGCCGTAGGTCAGGCCGTGCATGTCGTTGACGTGCATCACGCGGCCTTCATCGTCCAGCACCGCGGAGATCAGGCACAGGCCGCCGAGCACGCGCTGGCGGCCGAAGCGCTGCGTGAGATCGTCCAGGTGGCGCATGCCGTTGAGCACGGGCAACACCGCCGTCCCGGGACCGACTGCGGCGGCAAACGATTCCATGGTCGCCGCCAGGTCGTAGGCTTTGCAGCCGACGATGACGACGTCGTACGGCGCCTGGACGTCTTGCGACAGCACGACGGGCGGCGACGGCAGATCCAGGTTGCCGAAGGGGCTCTTGATGACAAGGCCCGTCTTCGCCAGTTGCGCGGCGCGACGCGGCCGCACGAGAAAGGTCACGTCCTCGCCGGCCTGCAAGAGCCTGCCGCCGAAATAGCCACCCAGCGCGCCTGCGCCCACAACCAGAAATCGCATGTCAAAGTCCGCTCAATGAAGGGAGCGGGGATTCTGCGCTGAATCAGGCCAGGCCGCAGAAGGCCGGCACAACCGTAACCATAATGTGTCTTTTGCGCCATCAGACAACAACTCGAGGAGACCGCTCTCGTGCCTGACCTTTCCAAGATCACCTGCATCGAAGACCTGCGCGTCATTGCCAAGCGCCGCGTCCCGCGCATGTTCTACGACTACGCCGACTCCGGCGCATGGACCGAAGGGACCTATCGCGACAACGAAGCGGCATTCCAGAAGATCAAGCTGCGCCAGCGCGTGGCCGTGAACATGGAAGGCCGTTCGACCCGCACCACCATGATCGGGCAGGAGGTCGCGATGCCCGTGGCGATTGCGCCGACGGGCCTCACCGGCATGCAACATGCGGACGGCGAGATCCTGGGCGCACGCGCCGCCAAGGCCTTCGGCATTCCCTTCACGCTCTCGACCATGAGCATCTGCTCGCTGGAAGACATTGCTGAAGGCACGGGCCGCCATCCCTTCTGGTTCCAGTTGTACGTGATGCGCGACCGCGACTTCATGGAGCGCCTCATCGACCGCGCCAAGGCCGCCAACTGCTCGGCGCTGCAGGTCACGCTCGACCTGCAGGTGCTGGGACAGCGGCACAAGGACATCAAGAACGGCCTGACGACGCCGCCCGCACCGACCATTGCCAACCTCATCAACCTCGCGTTCAAGCCGCGCTGGTGCATGGGCATGCTGGGCACGCAGCGGCGCACCTTCGGCAACATCGTGGGGCACGCCAAGAACGTGAGCAACGTGTCGTCGCTGTCGTCGTGGACGGCCGAGCAGTTCGACCCGAGCCTGAACTGGGGCGACATCGAATGGATCAAGCGCCGCTGGGGCGGCAAGCTCATCCTGAAGGGCGTCATGGACGTGGAAGACGCGCGCCTGGCTGCGCAGACCGGCGCGGACGCCATCGTCGTGTCGAACCACGGCGGACGCCAACTCGACGGTGCGCCGGCATCCATCACCGCCCTGCCCGCCATTGCGGATGCCGTGGGCAAGCAGATCGAGGTGTGGATGGATGGCGGCATCCGCGGCGGCCAGGACGTGCTCAAGGCCCGCGCGCTGGGTGCTCGCGGCACGCTGATCGGGCGCAGCTTCCTGTACGCACTGGGCGCCCATGGCGAAGCCGGCGTCACGCGAGCGCTGCAGATCCTGCACAAGGAACTGGACATCACGATGGCGTTTTGCGGACACACGCAGATCGACACGGTGGACTCCGGCATCCTGTTGCCGGGAACGTTCTAAGAAGCGCTGAAAGTCGCGACCTTCGTAATTTCTGGAGGTCGCAGCTTGCCGCCCGTGCGCGGCGCCGGCTGACAGCGCAGTTGCATCGAGGCGCGCAGAATGCCCTCTGCCAATAACAACACGCAGAGGCCGCCATGAGTTCCACCATGTCCAGCCCGGTCGTCGCGCCGGGTTCTCTTCGTCAGTACACGGCAGAAGAAAAGCGCCACCGCATCTTTGCCATCGTGGGTGCCTCTTCCGGCAACCTGGTGGAGTGGTTCGACTTCTACGTCTACGCCTTCTCCGCCATCTACTTCGCGGGCTCCTTCTTTCCGAAATCGGACCCGACGGCACAGTTGCTCAACACCGCAGGCGTGTTCGCAGCGGGCTTCCTGATGCGCCCCATCGGCGGCTGGTTCTTCGGCCGCATCGCCGATCGCAAGGGCCGCAAGGCCTCGATGGTCATCTCGGTGACGATGATGTGCGCCGGCTCGCTGGCCATTGCCTGCCTGCCGACCTACGACAGCATCGGCGCGTGGGCGCCTGCATTGCTGCTGATGGCGCGCCTCTTCCAGGGCTTGTCGGTGGGCGGCGAATACGGCACCACGGCCACCTACATGAGCGAGATTGCACTGCGAGGACAGCGCGGATTCTTCTCGTCGTTCCAGTACGTCACGCTGATCGGCGGACAGTTGCTCGCGGTGCTGGTGATCGTCGTGCTCGAACAGTTGTTGACCGAAGCAGAACTCAAGGCCTGGGGCTGGCGCATTCCCTTCGTGATTGGCGCCATCACGGCCGTGGTGGCGATGTACCTGCGCCGTGCGCTCTCGGAAACGCATGGCGAACAGGGCGCGAAGAACAAGGAAGCCGGCACGCTGGCCGAACTGTTCCGCAACCACAAGGCGGCGTTTTTCACCGTGCTGGGCTACACGGCCGGCGGCTCGCTGATCTTCTACACCTTCACCACCTACATGCAAAAGTTTCTGGTGAACACGGTGCACATGCCGATCAAAACGACCAGCTACATCATGACCTGCGCCCTGTTCGCGTACATGTGCATGCAACCCTTGTTCGGCATGCTGTCGGACAAGATCGGCCGCCGCAACAACATGCTGCTGTTCGGCGCGCTGGGCACGTTGTGCACGGTGCCGATCCTCACGGCGCTTCAGACGGTGACGAGTCCCGTGGCCGCCTTCGTGCTCATCGTCGTGGCGCTGGCCATCGTGAGTTTCTACACCTCGATCAGCGGCATCGTGAAGGCCGAGATGTTCCCGCCCGAGATCCGTGCGCTCGGCGTGGGGCTGGCCTATGCCGTGGGCAATGCAATCTTCGGCGGGTCTGCCGAATATGTCGCGCTGGCCTTCAAGGCCGAAGGGCACGAGTCAACCTTCTTCTGGTACGTCACGGCGATGATGGTGGTCGCCTTCCTGGTGAGCCTGCGCCTGCCCAGGCAGGCAAGCTACCTGCACCACGACCATTGAGGGCCAGGCGTGCGGGCGGTAGAAGATCCTAAGGCTCTGCCTGCCAGAGCCGCGGATACTCCGTCACGAAGCCTTCGGACGTCACGCGCAGCGTGTCCTTGTATTCGAAGCGCGGCGCCTCGTAGGCGTATTCGGCGTCGCTGCGTCGCACATAGCGCTGCGCCAGCAGGCTGAGCGAGTCGCCATCCAGGTCGATCCACGCGGCGGGCACGTCGGCGGACTCGCCCATCTTGAGGTTCAGCCGTCGCAGTTGCACCAAATTGGTGGCTGGTGTGAATCCAAGGTCCAGATCGATGCAGTGCCCCAGTTCGGGGATGACCGCGTCGTTGAGCGTCCAGTCGCCGCGCGTATTGCGGGCAATGGCAAAGTCGACGGCCATGCTGCCGATCCAGCCACGCACGCGCCCCCACTTGGTGTGCCAGGCCTTGTCGCAGTACACGCGATAGTCAAGCCGCGCGGGCCGTCCGTCGGTGTGCTGGAACACCGCGGCCCCGTCGACTTGCCATGACTCGCCGTGCCGTTCAAGACGACAGGCGTCATGCCCCGGCGCGTCGAGCCGGCGCCAGAAAACCGTGGCGATGGTTTGCATGGGCCAATGATCGCATCGAAGCGCGGCGCGCACCAGTGGTGCTGCAACGAAACCTGTCTCGCGCGCCGGCGCCGCGCTGCCGGCAAAATCGGCGCCGTGACCGAACCCATCCGCCGCATCGCCCATCTGGACATGGACGCCTTCTTCGCGTCCGTCGAATTGCTGCGCTATCCGCAACTCAAGGGCTTGCCAGTGGTGATCGGGGGCGGACGCCGCAAGGTGGACGAGGTATTGCGGCAGGTGCCAGAAGGCGGAACCCTTGCCGACATTCCCGTGGCGGCCTTTCCGCTGCTCAAGGATTACGCAGGCCGGGGCGTGATCACGACGGCGACCTACCCCGCGCGTACCTTCGGTGTCGGCTCGGCCATGGGGCTGATGAAGGCCGCCAAGCTGTGCCCGCAGGCGATCCTGCTGCCGGTGGATTTCGAGGAGATCCGCAAGTATTCGCGCCTGTTCAAGCAGACGATCCTGGAGATTGCGCCGCTAATGGAAGATCGGGGCGTGGACGAGGTGTATATCGATTTCACCGACGTTCCGGGCGGCCAGCGCGAGGGCGGGCGGGTGCTGGCGCGGCTGATCCAGAAGTCGATCTTCCAGGCGACGGGGCTGACCTGCTCGATCGGCGTCGCACCCAACAAGCTGATCGCCAAGATGGCGAGCGAATTCGACAAGCCCAACGGCATTTCGGTGGTGTACGAAACCGATCTGCAAACGCGCATCTGGCCGCTGCCGTGCCGCAAGGTCAACGGCATCGGGCCGAAGGCGGACGAAAAGCTCAAGGGCCACGGCATCCAAACGGTGGGCGACCTGGCAGCGCGCGAGCGCGACTGGCTGATCGCCCACTTTGGAAAGTCGACAGGCGCGTGGATGCACGAGGTGTCCTGGGGCCGCGACAACCGGCCGGTGGTGACCGAAAGCGAGCCCGTCTCCATGAGCCGCGAGACGACCTTCGAGCGCGACCTGCACGCAGTGCGAGACCGCGCCGAACTGGGCGCCATCTTCACGCACCTGTGCGAAAAGCTGTCGGAAGACCTGCAGCGCAAAGGCTATGTCGGCAAGACCATCGGCATCAAGCTGCGCTACGACGATTTCCGCATCGCGACGCGCGACCAGACGCTGGCGACTTTCACAGCGGACGGCAAGACGATCCGGCAGACGGCGGGCATTTGCCTGAAGCGCGTGCCGCTGGACCGCCCGCTGCGTCTGCTGGGCGTGCGTGTGGGCTCCCTCGCACGGGCGGACAGCGATCAGGCCGCGGCGACCGAGCGACCGGCCTCCGGGGAGCGCACACAGCCTGCGCGCAGCGCGGACGCGGCCGGCGCGACGGGCTCGCTCTTTTGAAGGCGCGCCATGCGGGCACTGCTTCGCACCTTGGCGCTGCTCTTGATGGTGCCCGTCGCCGCGTTGCTGGCCTACCTCGGCGTCGCCTGCGCGCTCATGTTTTTTCCGGCGAACATGATGGCGACGACCGAAGCGCGCAGCATCGAGGCTTGGGTGTTGAGCAACGGCGTGCACACCGACCTGGTGCTACCTGTGCGCGGGCATGGCATCGACTGGTCGCAACTCTTTTTGCCGGCGCACTTTCGCGCGGCGCCGCCGGATGCCGAGTACGTCGCCATCGGCTGGGGCGACCGGGAGTTCTACCTGCACACGCCCCGCTGGGCAGACCTGACGGCGTCACGCGCGTTCGGCGCGGTGATGGGCGTGAACCCGGCGCTGCTGCACGTCACCTACCTGAAGCGCGATGAACTGGCTGCGTTCGCACACCGCCTGCCGCTTTCGCAGCGCCAGCACCAATTGCTGGTCGACTACGTGCGCGCCGCCTTGCCGGGCGGGCGGGCCCTGCCGGTCGCGGACGCGCACTACGGATCGGCGGATGCCTTCTACGAGGCGCAGGGCAGCTACGACCTGTTCGACACGTGCAACGCGTGGACCGGACGCGGGCTGCGTGAAGCCGGCGTCGTGATGGGATGGTGGACGCCGTTCGACTTCAACGTGCTCTGGCACGTGCAATAGGCCGGGCGCCGTTCGAGCACTTAGCGTCCCACACAACATCCATCATCGCGCAGGAACGCCGCCTTGCCACTGCCCCCAGTTGGTGACGATGTGGTCCACGACGCGGCTTCCCACCAGCTCGATGTTCTGCACCGTCTCGGCAAACCCGCCCGCCGTCTCGCCCGGCGCCGGGTCCAAGTGCTGCAAGGTCGTTTCCTTCGGATTGCCCTGGTCGAAGTTCACGGCGCCGCGCAGGCTCATCACGCGGTCGGTGCCATGCGTGCGCTGGATCACGAGGGTGATGGCGGCCGCTTCCATCTCGGTGATGACGTAGTCGTCCGCGCCATAGAGCTTGGCGATGTATTGCGCCTGCTTCGACATGCCCGGGCCATGGAAGAATGTGTCGCCGGTCATGTGCGTGCCGGTGCCCACGAAGGGCGCGCGGCGCGCTGCGGCGTCGGGATAGCGCAGGCGATAGGTGCGGGCCGAATCGGAATCCTTCAGTGGCGTGTCGGCGCTCAGCTTCATCGCCCAGGCGACCAGTTCCGGGTTGAGCTTGAAGCGGCGGTAGTTCTCATAGCCCTTGCGCGGCATGAAGGTCGGCTCGCCGGGCTTGTTCTCTTCAGGCGCCCAGCGATGGCCGAGGTCGTAGTCGACCAGCCACGTGGCCCAATTGACCTCGCCGATCGTGCCGCGCGAGGGCGGCGTGCCCGCCACGCCGGAGATCACGTAGTACGCCTTCGAAAAATCGAACGCGGGATTGAGCAGGATCGCCTGCATCGACGACGACGAATTGACCTTGCCCATGCCGAGGACCGCGCCGCAGACGCCGTCGGCATTGCAATACACCGGGGCGAGCGCGCCCGGCACGGTGACGGGCTTGGCGTCTTTCCAGTAGCGCTCGTACCAGTGCTGGAACTCGCCGGCGCGGTCGCCGGTGTTCTGGCCGATTTCGAACATCGCGGCCACGAACACCTTGACCTTGACCGGCGCGGCCGCCGGCGTTGTCGTGGTGGTGGATGTGCCTGAGGAAGGCATCGCGCCGCAACCCGCCAGCACGGCGGCACCAAGGCCCAAGGCCGCTGACAGCGCCACGCGACGCGTGCGCATAGAAATGGAAGTAAGCATGAAAGTGATCGCCAGGCGAAGGGATGAAAGAAGAAATCGCACGCGAATCGCGCGGGCCGCGCACCCGTGGCGCCTGTGGCGTCCTACAGCGGCCACGGCGACATCGCAGCAAAGCTTCGATTGTCACCTTGTTGTTGCCGATGCAATCCTCATGCCGACTGCGCCCATTCCGAAACCCGCCAAACCCACGCCACTGGCCAACGGCCTGGTCTATGTCACCCAGGAAATGCCCGGCCATTCGCGCGTTCGGCAAGGCGAGCGCTTTCGCTACCGCACGGCCAAGGGCGCGTGGATCGATGACGACGAAGAAATCTCGCGCATCAATGCGCTGGCGATTCCTCCGGCGTACACCAGCGTGTGGATCTGCCCGCTGGCCAACGGACACCTGCAGGCGACGGGACTGGACGCACGCGGTCGCAAGCAGTACCGCTATCACGCGGAATGGCGCGCGTTGAAGGACGAAGCGAAGTTCGAACGACTCGAAGCCTTCGGGCGCGCCCTGCCCCGGATTCGCGCGCGCGTCGCAAGCGACCTGCGGCCACGCAAGGGGTCGGAATTGCGCCGCGAGACGGTGCTGGCGACGCTGGTGCGCCTGCTGGACACGACCTTCCTGCGCGTGGGCAACGAGGAATACGCGGCGAGCAATGGCTCCTTCGGCCTCACCACCTTGCGCAATCCGCACGCGAAGGTGGGACGGGGCGTGCTCAAGCTGCGCTTTCGGGGCAAGAGCGGGGTCGAGCATTCGGCGCAGGTGGACGACCCGCGCATCGTGAAAATCGTGCGGCGCTGCCAGCAGTTGCCGGGCCAGGAGCTTTTTCAATACCAGGGTGAAAACGGGGAGCCGCGCAGCCTCTCATCCACCGACGTGAACGACTACCTGCGCGAAATCGTCGGAACGCAAGGCCCCGATGCCTTCACGGCGAAGGATTTCCGGACGTGGCACGGGACCGTGCAGGCGCTCGAATTGACGCGCCTGGCCTGTGACGCCAATCCGGAACCCGGCGCCACGACCGCCGTGCGCTTCACCGCCAAGCACATCCTGGCGGCCGTTGCAGAGCAACTGGGCAATACGCCGGCCGTCTGCAAGAAGGCCTATGTGCACCCGGCCGTGCTGGCGCTCGGCGCACGGCTGGCGGGCGATGCGGAGGAGATGCGCGCCATCTGGGAGCGCATCGGGAACGGCCACGGCCACGCCCGGCTGCATGCGGCTGAAAGGCGCCTGTTGGGATTCCTCGCGGCGCATCGACGTACGCTGGCGCGGCAGGCATCCCTCGCAGGCAAAGCGGCGCGCAAGTCAACGCATAGCGCGCGGGCTGGCGGCGCGGGCCGCGCGCGAAGCGGTGTTCAGGCCGCAGGTGCCAGAGCGAAACGCACGGTGTTGGCGCCCTCGAGCATCACCTCGTAACCCAAGTCATCGGCCAGGCTCTGAAAGGCCACGGCATCGATGGCGAGCTTGCGCGGCGCGCGGTGCGCCGAATCGTCGTCCGCCACGTTTTCGGCACCGCCGTTGCGCGCCACGGTGCTCAGGGTCAGCCCGTCGGAACCCACGCCGGCGATGGCAATGGCGGCAACCTTGCCCGCACTGTCGTGCAGGTAGCTCAAGGCGCACAGCAACAGATAGCGCAGCGCAGCGCCCTGCGGCCATTGCGCTTCCGATTCAGCAGCTTCGAGCGAAGGGCCCACTTGCAGGTCGACTTCACGCATGCTGAACGCGGGCCGCAGCAGCGCGACGCACTGCGCGACCAAGGCGGAGCGCGTGATGCCGTCGTCGACTGTGGCCAGCTCCCAATCGCGCAGCGAGCGCATGGCAGCCGTGAGTTCGCCGATCTGGTTTTCGATCAGGTCGACGCGCTGGGCGCATGCCTGGGCGTCGATGGACGGAGCGGTCAGCTGGCGCTTGAGCGTCATCAGGGCCATGCGCATGACCGAAACGGGACCGACCATGTCGTGGCGCAGGGCCGGCAGCACGCGGGACAGCAGCTCATGCCGCACGCCGGCTGCGATCCAGCTGCGGGCGCCGGGTGAAGCTTTCATCATGCTGTCAGTATCCCTGTGCGAATTCAAAGAGGCTGTAGGAGCGGAGCTACTGTCGGGCCGTGCGCGTATTGGCCGGCAGCGCCTGCGGCCAGCTCGCGCGGAAGGGATTGATGTCCAGCCCGCCACGGCGTGTGTACCTGCAATACACCGCCAGCTTGGTGGGCTCGCAGCGCTTCATGATGTCGGTGAAAATCCGCTCCGCGCAGGGTTCGTGGAACTCGTTGTGCTGGCGAAAGCTCACGATGTATTGCAGCAGGCCGGCCTGGTCGATCTGCGGTCCGCTGTAGCGGATCTGCACGCTGCCCCAGTCCGGCTGGCCGGTGACGAGGCAGTTGCTCTTGAGCAGGCGGCTCGTGAGCGTTTCGGTCACCGGCTGTTCGTCCTTGACGCTGGATAGCAGCTCAGGCGCCGGCTGGTAGTGCGTGCATTCGAGGTCGAGCCGGTCGAGGTCGACGCCATCGAGTTCATGCACCGGCTCACGGTCAAACATCTCTGGCGCCAGCAGCTTGACGCCAATGCGCCCGGCGCGACCGCTGCCGCGCCACACGGCTTCGCTCAGGTCGTTCGCGAGCGTGTCGCGCACGGCCTGCGCATCGGCGAACACGCTGCTGTTGAAGCTGTTGAGATACAGCTTGAAGGACTTGCTCTCGATGATGTTGGACGTCTCGCACGGGATGGTGAAGTGCGCGATGGCCAGTTGCGGCTTGCCGCGCGCATTCAGCCAGCTCAGTTCGAAGCCGGTCCACAGGTCGGCGCCGAAGAAGGGCAATGCGCCTTCCGCAATGCCCATGGCTACGCGCTGCGTGGCGCGTGCAATGGGGAAGAGCTGGCCCGGGTCGTACTGGTCAACGTAGGCCGACACGCGACCGAGTTGCGATTGCTCAGGCGTGTTGTCCAGGCTCACTTCGCGGCCTCGGCGTCATTCAGGAAGGGAATGATGTGGCCCATCAGGATCGCGTTCACCCCGGGCGGCAGGTCGTGGCCCATGCCCGGGATGCTGATGAAGCGCGCGCCGGGAATCCGCTTGGCCGTGTCGCGCCCCGCCGCGATCGGCACCAGCCTGTCGGCCTCGCCGTGCAGGACCAGCGCCGGGCACTGGATGCGCGCCAGTTCGCGGGCGCGATCAGCGTCCGCGCCGATGGCCAGCATCTGCCGGATCAGGCCGGCGGGCCGGTAGGCGCGGCGCAAGCCGAGAGTGACGCGTTCGCGCAAGGCCGTCTCGTCGGTCGGATAGGCGGGGCTTTCGATGAGCCGGATGAACCCGAGGCTGTATTCGAGCAACGCTTCTTCATTGCGACCCGGCGAGGGTTTGAACAGGGCGGTGGCCACTTTCGGGTCCGGCCCCGGCAGCCCGCGCGCGCCACTGGAACTCATGATGCTGGTGAGCGATACGACACGCTTCGGCGCACTCGCGGCCAGGCGCTGCGAGATCATGCCGCCCATCGAGGCGCCGATGACGTGCGCCTTGTCGATGCCGAGCGCGTCGAGCACGCCCAGCGAATCGTTCGCCATGTCCTGCAGCGTGTACGGCGAGCGCACCGACAAGCCCAGTCGCGAACGCACCGTCTGCCACACGAAGTTGTGCTTCGGAACATGGTCGAAGCCTTCGCTCAGGCCGATGTCGCGGTTGTCATGGCGGATCACCCGAAAGCCCGCATCGACCAGCGGCTGCACGAAATCCTTTGGCCAGGCGATGAGTTGCATGCCCAGGCCCATGATGAGCATCACGACGGGACGCCCGGCCTGGCTCCCGTCCGCGCCCGTGTCTTCCACTTCGATGTCGATGCCGTTGGCTTTGAGTTTCATGGTTCTTTCGGTTTCAGGCTCTCACGCGAATTCGCGCTCGCGCAGCCATTTGGTCGCCACCCATTTTTCGCCCAGCAGCACCGGCGCGCCGCCGTGCAAGGTGGCCGTGGTCGGCTCGGGCTTGTCGTAGCTGAAGAAGACGCCGGTGCCGCGCACGGGCGCCACTTCGAGCCCCACGTCAGGGAAGGTCGTCGCCCCGCCCTGCTCCGGCTCCTGCAGGTACATGACCAGCGTCGCCAGCCGCTGGCCGCCGCGCTTCAGGATGGTCGGCGTGCCGGGCTCCACGGGGTCGAAGTAGTCGTAGTGCGGGCGGTATTGCGCGCCGGGGCTGTAGCGCAGGATCTGCAGGCCTTCGCCGTATTCGACGGGCCAGTTCACCAGCTGGGCAATGCGCTTTTCGAGCCGGGCGACGATCTCGTTTTCGCCGCGCTCGAAGAACATGCCATCGCTCGTGCGGTCGACGTTGAGCGCCTCGCCGCCGGTCTTGGTTTCCACGGTGAGCGAGCGCGCCAGCCGCACGCGCGCGGCGGCGATCAAGCCCTCGCATTCCTCGTCGGACAGCAGGTTGCCGAAGACCACGACACGCGGATGGCGCATGGTCTGCAGCACCTGCACGCGGCGGTCGCCGGCGTCGATGTAGAGCGGGGAACCTTCGAGCATCGGTCCGGGCATGGCGGTGCGGGGGCCGGCGGGCGCCGCGCTGGGCAATGCGGGTGCGGCTGCACCGGCTTCGACCTGGACCAGCGCCGCGTCGATCGCGTCGTTGTGCCATCCGGCTTCGCGCATCGAGGCGCGCAGCGCCGGCACCGTGTGTCCGGCGGCGAGTTGCTCGACAACCCAGGCCCGCAGTTCAGGGCTGATGGGTTGGGCGGTATGAGTGGTGTTCATGACGATTTCCTGCGAAATACCATGCGGTCCGGCCCGGAAGCCATGGAATCGAAAGCATAGCCTTCCAGATCGAAGCGCTCCAGTGCCCGGGGCGTGGACGCCTGGTGCAGCACCGCCCAGCGTGCCATGAGGCCGCGGGCGCGCTTGGCGAAGAAACTGATCACTTTGTATTCACCCCCGGCCCGGCTCTTGGGCGAGGGCTTCCATTCCTCGAAGACGCACTCGACCACGCGGGCCTTGAGCACCTTGCGATCGACGGACTTGAAGTATTCCTGCGACGCGAGGTTGATGACCACGGGCGTGCGGTCTGCTGCGGCGCGTTTGTTGAGGTATTCGGAGATGCGGCTGCCCCAGAAATCGTACAAATTCTTTCCATTGGGGTGCGCCAGTTGCGTGCCCATTTCCAGGCGATAGGGCTGGAGGCGGTCCAGCGGGCGCAGCACGCCATACAGGCCGCTCAAGATGACGACATGCTGTTGCGCCCAGTCGAGCTGTTCAGCCGTGAGCGTTTTTGCGTCGAAGCCGCCGTAGACGTCGCCGTCGAAGGCCAGTGCGGCCTGCTTCGCGTTTCGCGGGGTGCTCTTCCTGGCCCAGGCGGCGTAGCGGCCGACGTTGAGGGCGGAAAGGTTGTCCGACAGGTCCATGAGTTCGGCGATCTGCTGGACGGACTTCTGGCGAAGCAGGCCGATGAGTTCGACCGAAGGGCCATTGGGCGCCTCGAAATGCGGCTTGGTGGCGGGAAGGTCGGCCGGGACGGGAGTTTCGTAGTCGAGGGATTTGGCGGGGGACAACAGGAAAAGCATCGGGGAATTATCGGGCGAGGCCGTTTCGCAAGTTGGCGCAAGGTCAGCGCCAAACCAGGCACGCGCTCGCCCGGCAGGAGGACGAGCGCTGTTCAACGCACCGAAAAGCCCCCCTTCGCCAGGTCGCCACCACGTCGAATAAAATCAACGCAGCGCCCCTCAGTCTCCGACGGCATCCCTGCGGATGCCGTTCTTATTTGCACCGCCATGAGCGACACCCTGAACCAACCCGGCCTCGACAGCCTCTCCAAGTCCTTCGAACCCGTTGCCATCGAGGCGCATTGGGGTCCGGAGTGGGAAAAGCGCGGCTACGCCAAGGCGGGCTTCCGCGGCACGCAGCAGCCCCAGGAAGGCGCGCCCTCCTTCGCCATCCAGCTGCCGCCGCCCAACGTCACTGGCACGCTGCACATGGGCCATGCGTTCAACCAGACGATCATGGACAGCCTCACGCGCTACCACCGCATGAAAGGCGCCAACACGCTGTGGGTGCCGGGCTCGGACCACGCCGGCATCGCCACGCAGATCGTCGTGGAGCGCCAGTTGCAGGAGCAGAAGGTCAGCCGGCACGATCTCGGCCGCAAGAACTTCGTCTCGCGCGTGTGGGAATGGAAAGAGAAGTCCGGCAACACCATCACCAGCCAGATGCGCCGCATGGGCGACACGGTGGACTGGAGCCGCGAGTACTTCACCATGGACGACAAGCTCTCGAAGGTGGTCACGCAGACCTTCGTGCAGCTCTACAACGAAGGCCTCATCTACCGCGGCAAGCGCCTCGTGAACTGGGACCCCACCATCAAGACCGCCGTGAGCGACCTCGAAGTCGAGAGCGAGGAAGAAGACGGCTCGCTCTGGCACATCGCCTATCCGCTGGAAGATGGCAGCGGCTCGCTCACCGTGGCCACGACGCGCCCCGAGACGATGCTCGGCGACACGGCCGTCATGGTCCACCCCGAGGACGAGCGCTACAAGCACCTCATCGGCCAGCAGGTAAAGCTGCCGCTGGTCGATCGCCTGATCCCGGTGATCGCCGACGACTATGTGGACAAGGAATTCGGCACCGGCGTGGTCAAGGTCACGCCCGCGCATGACCACAACGACTATGCCGTCGGGCTGCGTCACAAGCTGCCGATCATTGGCGTGCTCACGCTCGACGCGACCATCAACGACAACGCGCCTGAGAAATACCGCGGCATGGACCGCTTCGCGGCGCGCAAGGCTGTCGTGGCCGACCTGGAAGCGCTGAGCCTCCTGATCGAGACGAAGAAGCACAAGCTCATGGTGCCGCGTTGCGCCCGCACCGGCGCCATCGTCGAGCCGATGCTCACCGACCAGTGGTTTGTCGCGATGACCAAGCCCGACGCCAATGGCCAGTCGATCGCTCAGAAGGCCATCGAGGCCGTGCGTTCGGGCGAAGTGAGCTTCGTGCCCGAGAACTGGGTCAACACCTACAACCACTGGATGGAGAACATCCAGGACTGGACGATTTCGCGCCAGCTCTGGTGGGGTCACCAGATCCCCGCCTGGTACGACGAACAAGGCAAGGTGTACGTCGCACAGGACGAAGCCGAAGCCCAGGCGCAAGCACCGGGCAAGACGCTGCGTCGCGACGAAGACGTGCTCGACACCTGGTACTCATCGGCCCTCATCCCCTTCTCTTCCCTCGGCTGGCCCGAAAAGACGAAGGACCTTGACCTGTACCTGCCCTCCAGCGTGCTGGTCACGGGCTACGACATCATCTTTTTCTGGGTCGCCCGGATGATCATGATGACCAAGCACTTCACCGGCCAGGTGCCTTTCAAGCACGTCTACATCCACGGACTGGTGCGCGATTCGCACGGGCACAAGATGAGCAAGTCCGAAGGCAACGTGCTCGATCCGGTCGACCTGATCGACGGCATCGCGCTGCCCGAGTTGCTCGAGAAGCGCACGCAAGGCCTGCGCAAGCCCGAGACGGCGCCAACCGTGCGCAAGAACACGCAGAAGGAATTTCCGGACGGCATTCCCGCCTTCGGCGCTGACGCCTTGCGCTTTACCTTCGCATCGCTCGCCTCGCTGGGCCGCAGCATCAACTTCGACCCCAAGCGCTGCGAAGGCTATCGCAACTTCTGCAACAAGCTCTGGAACGCCACGCGCTTCGTGCTGATGAACTGCGAAGGCCAGGATTGCGGCCTGAGCGAGCACACCAAGGAAGAATGCGCGCCGGGCGGACCCGCGCACGGGTATCTCAGCTTCAGCCAGGCCGACCGCTGGATCGTCTCGAAGCTGCAGCGCGTCGAAGCCGAGGTGGCCAAGGGCTTCGAGGAATACCGCCTCGACAACGTCGCCACCGCCATCTACCAGTTCGCCTGGGACGAGTTCTGCGACTGGTACCTCGAGATCGCCAAGGTGCAGATCCAGACCGGCACCGACGCGCAACAGCGCGCCACGCGCCGCACCTTGATCCGCACGCTGGAAGCCTTGCTGCGCCTGGCCCATCCCATCATTCCGTTCATCACGGAAGCGCTCTGGCAAAAGGTCGCACCCGTCGCCGGACGCGAAGGCGCGTCGATCATGATCGCCGCCTATCCGCAAAGCCAAAGCGAGAAGATCGATGAAGCGGCTGAAGCCCACGTCGCTCGGCTGAAGGCGCTCGTCGACGCATGCCGCACGCTGCGCGGCGAGATGAACGTCTCGCCCGCCACGCGCCTGCCGCTCTATGCCGTGGCGGACGATGCCGCCAACGCCGAATTCCTTCGCAGCGCCGCGCCGGTGCTGCAGGCCTTGGCCAAGCTCAAGGAAGTGAAGGTCTTCGACGATGAAGCTTCGTGGGCCGCAGCGGCGGAAGCGGCGCCGGTCGCGGTGGTTGGACAAGCGCGCCTGTGCCTGCACATGGAGATCGACAAGGCCGCCGAAAAGGCGCGCATTGGCAAGGAACTTGCACGCATCGAGGGCGAGATTGCAAAGGCTAACAACAAGCTTGGCAACGAAGCATTTGTTGCCAAAGCGCCTCCCGCTGTGATCGCGCAAGAAAAGCAGCGTGTAGCGGACTTTTCTGCCACTGTCGCTCGCCTGCGGGACCAGATCGGGCGTCTTGGCTGACACGTCTACCCCGTCGCCGCACTTAACATGTGCGGCTACGACATCCAACGACCACTGAAAGCCCATGCCCAACTCGACGACACGTATTCGCAAGGCCGTTTTTCCTGTTGCAGGATTCGGCACCCGCTTTCTCCCGGCCACCAAGGCGCAGCCCAAGGAAATGCTGCCGGTGGTCGACAAGCCCTTGATCCAATACGCCGTCGAGGAGGCCTACGCCGCTGGCATCCGCGACATGATCTTCGTCACCGGCCGCAACAAGCGCGCCATCGAAGACCATTACGACACGGCCTACGAGCTTGAAAGCCAGCTCGAGGCGAGCCACAAGACGCAGTTGCTGGAAATCGCACGCTCGGTCGTGCCAGACGACATGACCTGCTCCTACGTGCGCCAGCCGCGCATGCTGGGACTGGGGCACGCTGTTCTGTGCGCCGAGCATCTGGTGGGCAATGAGCCCTTTGCCGTCCTGCTGGCCGATGACTTGATGGTGGGGCCCGCCGGCGGCGAGCCCGTTCTCGCGCAAATGGTGCGCAGCTACGCGAAGCTCGGCGGCTCGGTGCTGGCCGTGCAGGAAGTTCCGCTGGATCAGGTCAAGCGCTACGGCATCGTGGCGGGTGACAGGGTCGACGAGCGCCACACGCGCGTGCATCGCATGGTCGAAAAGCCCAGCCCCGAATCCGCGCCTTCACGCCTGGGTGTTGCGGGCCGCTACATCCTCTCGCCTTCCGTGTTCGCGCAGATCCGCCAGCAACCGAAGGGCGCGGGCGGCGAGATCCAACTCACCGACGGCATCGCCGCGTTGCTGGACAAGGAAGCGGTCCACGCCTACGCCTACGAAGGCACGCGCTACGACTGCGGCAGCAAGGAAGGCTTCCTGCAGGCGACCGTGGAACTGGCCCTGCAGCACCCCGAGGTGGGCAGCCAGTTCAAGGAATATCTCAAGAGCCTGGCGCTCTGACAAAAGGGCGCCCTTGGGCGCCCTCCTTTATTGACGAAGCGGGCGCCAAAGAGCGCCTTTTTTCTTTCAACTGCTCGTCAACGAGCGGACGAATCGCTGGACTTCATCGGCGCCGATCGGCGTGACCGGCAGCTTCACGACATCGCGCAAGTGCTGCACCATGGCCTGTGCCCACAGCACGTTCCACACCAAGCCGTTGTGGTCGTCGCCCAGCATGGAATTCGTCGGTGCGTCGCCGACGGAGTGCGTCACTCGCAGCGAGCCGATGACAATCGTCTTGTAGGCCGGCAGGCCATCGGCGTCGCGAGATCCCCACTGCGCGCGAAACCAGGCGCGGTCGTCGAAGAAGCTGGTGCGCGGCGTCGCCGCGACGATCTTGCGCAGGCCGTCGTCGAACTCGTCGCACATCTTCGAAATGTTCGCGATCTCCGAAGCCGAATGCCAGCGCTTGAGGTTGATGGCGTCGTGCGTGTCGTTGAATGTGCCCACCAGAACGATGTGCGTGGTCGGGTGCGTCTTGCGGATCAGCGACACGGCCTCGCGGTAGGCCTGCATGCATTCCTCGATGCCCTTGTGCATCGCCGGCTCGCCCGGCTTGACCGCCTGCACATCGATGAAATCGGACACGTTGCTCAGGCCGATGCGGATGATCACCACGCCGTCGCGCCAAAGTCCGGGTTCCTTGTCCATGAGTGCGACCAGGCGGGGGGTTTGTCGCCGGCGCGTGTGCATCAACTCTTCGCACCGGGCGCCCTCGTTGGCAAAGTTATAGCGGTAGTCTTCCTTGCGCGGTGCGCGGCCAACAGGAATGCCCACCACGTCGAGCCATCGCAGTGCCGGGTTGGAGACACCCCACGTCTCCCACGGGCCGGGATCGAGTTCATTGCCACGCAACCGGGCAATGACTTCGCCCCATTGGAAGGTGCGGTCGCGGAAAGCGCCTCCGCGTTGTTCCGGTCCCTGGATCGAAAGGTGATCCTGGAACGACATGCTGTTGGAGTCACCCATCACGGCGAACGGGATCTTCGACGGGGTGCCCATGGCCGGAGCGCTTGTCATTGCCAGTACAGCAAGTAGAGGAAGCGCCCATTGCAGCACAACGGCAAGCACCGCGCGCACGCCCTTCAACGCCCTGCCAACGGGCGTCATCGGCTCAACGGCGCCGCAAGACATGGATGAAATCCGTACCCGCTGTTTGCTGCTCGATGAGGTCATTGCCCGTCTGCCGCGAGAAGGCCTGGAAGTCGCGCACGGATCCCGGGTCGGTGGACACAACGCGCAACAGCTGGCCGCTCTGCATTTCATTCAGGGACTTCTTCGCCTTCAGGATCGGCAAAGGGCAGTTGAGTCCGCGCGTATCAATTTCGCGATCAATTTGCACGTATAGGCTCCTCGGGTGGCAAGTTCAGGCCCCTGCGGCGTTCATCGTTCTCGGCCTGCGTGAAGAATACCGGTTCGTGCCCGCGGCTGCGCAGCCAGTCGGCCAAAGCGTAGCCGGTGCCTGCGGGCCAGCACTTGAGTTGGGGCAAGTCGTAGAGCTTGTAGTCCACCAGTTCGGGCGACAGGCGCACCTCGCCGTCAGCCACCACGTGGTAGGCGATGATGACCTGGTTCATGCGCTGGAAGTCATAGGCACCCACGATCTTCGTGAGGCTCACGTCGAGGTTGGTTTCTTCCTTCACCTCGCGGGCGATGCCCTCTTCCGGTGTTTCGCCTGCTTCCATGAAGCCGGTGATCAGCGCGAACATGCGTGCCGGCCAGGCCGCATTGCGCGCGAGCAGTACCTGGCCGCGGTACTCGACGATCGCCGCCAGCACCGGCGTCGGATTGTTCCAGTGCGTGTGTCCGCAGTTGGGGCAGCGAAGGCGATCTTTTGCGCCGCCGTCTTCCATTTGCGTCATCCATTCGAGTGGCGTCGCGCAGGCTTGGCAAAACTTGGGGTGGGGCATGTTCTCTTTCTTTCCTCAGGCCGGGAAGACGCCGGTCGACAAGTAGCGGTCGCCGCGGTCGCACACCACGAAGACGATGGTCGAGTTTTCGACTTTCTGTGCGATTTGCAGCGCTACGCAGAGCGCGCCCGCCGCGGAGATGCCGGCAAAGATGCCTTCCTCGCGCGCGAGGCGGCGGCACATTTCCTCGGCGCTGTCCTGACTGACGTTGACGACCTGGTCGATGCGGCTCGGATCGTAGATCTTGGGCAGGTATTCCACGGGCCACTTGCGGATGCCGGGAATGCGCGAGCCTTCGTCCGGCTGCGCGCCGATGATCTGCACCGCAGGGTTCCTTTCCTTCAGGAAGCGCGACACGCCGGTGATGGTGCCGGTGGTGCCCATGGCGCTGACGAAGTGGGTGATCTTGCCCTGCGTGTCGGCCCAGATTTCCGGGCCGGTGGTTTCGTAGTGAATGCGCGGGTTGTCCTGGTTGGCGAACTGGTCCAGCACGCGTCCCTTGCCTTGCGCGACCATCTGCTCCGCCAGGTCGCGCGCGTATTCCATGCCGCCGCTCTTGGGCGTCAGCACGAGTTCGGCACCAAAGGCCTTCATGGTCTGCGCGCGTTCCACCGAGAGGTCTTCCGGCATGATCAACACCATGCGATAGCCCTTGATGGCCGCGGCCATGGCCAGCGCAATGCCGGTGTTGCCGGAGGTGGCCTCGATCAGCGTGTCGCCCGGCTTGATTTCGCCGCGCTCCTCGGCGCGCTTGATCATCGACAGGGCGGGCCGGTCTTTCACGGAACCTGCGGGGTTGTTGCCCTCGAGCTTGCCCAGGATGACGTTGCCACGCCGGGCGTTTTCGGCGGCTTCGATTCTTTGCAGCGCCACCAATGGCGTCTTGCCGATGGCGTCTTCGATCGTCGGATAGTTCATGCCAAACACTGTGCCATAATTTCGGGCTTGCTTCCCTTCCGTGCCGGAGTGGTGAAATTGGTAGACGCAGGGGACTCAAAATCCCCCGCCGCAAGGCGTGCCGGTTCGATTCCGGCCTCCGGCACCAGTGCTTGGTCACAAGCGCTGTCTTCTCTCCCCCGTTCCGATATTTTGCTGTCACGCGTGCCAAACGTGGGCATCCAGGGGTGTCGCCGCGCGTCAAGGGAAAACCAGTAGCGCCGCCGCGCGCAGTGCCGCGTCAAATCCCGGCGACCATGCTGAAGAACATCGATCCCCTGCTCACGCCCGACCTCCTGCGCCACCTCGCGGCGATGGGGCACGGCGACTTCATTGCCGTGTGCGACGCGAACTTTCCGGCGTATTCGGTCGCCGGCAGCAAGCCCCTGGTCCACTTGCCGGGCATCGGCGTGATTCCCGTGCTGCGGGCCATCCTGTCCGTGATGCCGCTGGACACTTTCGATGGCAGCCCCGTGCACCGCATGCAGCAGGTGGGCGATGCCGGGACATTGGCAGCGATTCAACGGCAGGCCATCGACACCGTGTTCTCGAAGCTCGACCCGGTGCCCGAAGTCGCAGGCCTTGAGCGCCATGCCTACTACGTGAGGGCGCGCGAGGCGTTTGCCGTCGTCGCGACGGGAGAGCCCCTGCCCTACGGAAACTTTCTCTTGAGAAAAGGCGTGCTGTAAAGGCTCACGCCTGTGGGGTGCGCAGTCCGGACTCCACCGTCGGGTACTTGAGCCTCACCCGAAGTTCGCGCTTGAGCCGCGTGTTGTCGAGCCGACGCGATTCGCCCATGAAACTGAGCAGCTGCAACGGCAATTGCTGCTGCGCATCTTCCCGCGCGACGCGCGGCGGGCGCTTCATGCCATAGAGGTCGGCGGCCAGGTCGAAGTAATCGCCCATCTTCAGTTCGGTGTCGTCGCTTGCGTGGTACACGCGCTGGGCGGATCCGCGCCAGAGTGCCGCCACGCAGGCGCGCGCCAGATCGTCGGCATGGATGTGGTTGGTGTAGACGTCGTCCTGCGCGTTCAGCACAGGCGTGCCGCGCTTGAGGCGCTCGCGCGGCGTGCCGCCCTGGCGGTCGGGCGCATAGATGCCGGGAATCCGCAGGATGCGCACTCCCACGCCCGAACGCCCCAGCCACCGCACGGCGCGCTCGGCATCCACGCGCCGGTGCGCGCGCGGCGTGTCCGGGCCCACAGTCCGCGCTTCCGTGATGCGGGCACCGCCGCAGTCGCCATACACACCGCTGGTGGAGCCGTAGACCAGCGTCGCCGGCAGGCTGCGGCGCTGGATCGCGCGCACGAGGTCGGTGGTGCGGGCATCGCGCCACCAGCGCGGCCCTTCGTCGGTACGCGCAGGGGGTGCGAGGTGCAGCACGCGCGTCGCGAGGCCGGCGAGCCGGCGCAGCGTTTCGGGCCGGTCGAGGTCTGCGACGAGCGGCGTGATGCCTGACTTGCGCAATTCGTCGATCCGCGCCGGCGAAGATGTAACGGCCAGCAGGCGCACACGCGGTGCCAGAAGGCCTGCCGCACGCAGTCCGACGTCGCCGCAGCCGACGATAAGTAACCGCTCCCGGCGAAAGCGCGAGGGCAGTGCCCCGACAGGGCTATGGTTTGAGGGCAAAATCCGATTCCTTTTCCTGGCAGAAGAATACCCATGAGCGCAGGGTCGCACGAGGCGAACTTTTCCATTACGGTTGAACCGAGCGGGCGAAACTTCGCGGCCCATCCCGACGAAACCATCCTGTCCGCCGCCATCCGCCAAGGCATCGGCCTGCCCTATGGCTGCAAGGACGGCGCGTGCGGATCGTGCAAGTGCAAGAAGCTGTCGGGCGAGGTGGAGATCGGCGCGCATCAAAGCAAGGCCCTGAGCGCTGACGAGCAACTCAACGGCTACGTGCTCACCTGCTGCTCCGTCCCGAAGACCGATGTAGTGCTGGAGTCGCGCCAGGTGACCGAAGCGGGCGCCTTCCCGATTCGCAAGATGCCCGTGCGCGTGCAGGCGCTCACGAAGAAGTCGCACGACGTGGTCGCCATGAAGCTGCAGTTGCCCGCGGGCGAACCGCTGCAGTTTCATGCGGGGCAGTATGTGGAGTTCATCTTGCAGGGCGGCGTGCGGCGCAGCTATTCGATGGCCAATGCGCCGCACACGCTGGCGCAGCCCGGAACGGGCATTGAACTGCACATTCGCCACCTGCCCGGCGGCCGCTTCACCGACCACGTGTTCGGCGCCATGAAAGAGAAAGAAATCCTTCGCATCGAAGGCCCTTATGGCAGCTTCTTCCTTCGCGAGGAATCGGCCAAGCCCATCGTGCTGCTCGCCTCCGGCACCGGCTTTGCGCCGATCAAGGCGTTGCTGGAGCACATGGACTTCAAGGGCATCGAACGTCCGACCTCGCTTTACTGGGGCGGCCGACGGCCCGAAGACCTCTACATGGACGAATGGCTGCGCGAGCACTTCGCCGACAAGCCGCACCTGCGCTACGTGCCTGTGATTTCCAATGCGGTGCCCGAAGACAACTGGACCGGGCGCACGGGCTTTGTGCACCGCGCCGTGCTGGAAGACTTCGCGGACCTGTCGGGGCATCAGGTCTACGCCTGCGGTGCGCCCATCGTCGTCGATTCGGCCAAGCGCGACTACACGGCCCGCGCGGGCTTGCCTGAGGAAGAATTCTTTGCCGACTCGTTCACGAGCGAGGCCGACAAGGCCGAGCCCTGACTTTCTCTGCGCTGGCTTTGACGCGAGCGCTTAGGCGTTTGTACTGCCAGTCAATTCAAACGGGCCGCTGACAATCACGCGGCCGCATCAACTCTTGTTTCCTCAATTTCGACATGACTTCTCGACGCCTTGTGATCTCGGCCGCCATTGCCGCCGCCGCGGCCGCTGCCCTTCCCCTTCATGCCCAACAGCGACCGATCCGGCTGGTGGTGCCCTATGCCGCGGGCGGCCCGATCGACGCGACGGCGCGCATCCTGGCCGAAGGAGTCAAGGAGGCCCTGGGCCCGGTCATCATCGACAACAAGCCGGGTGCGGGCGGCAACATCGGCGCCGACCTCGTGGCCAAGGCAGCGCCTGACGGCTTGACCATCGGCATCGCCGCCACGGCGACGAACGCGGTCAATCCCTGGCTCTATTCGAAGATGCCCTTCAACGCGGCGAAGGATTTCGCGCCCATCACGCAAATGGTCCGCGTGCCCAACGTGCTGGTGATGAACGCCGATGCGGCGCAGCGCCTGAGGATCAACAACCTGAAGGACCTCATCGCCTACGCCAGGGCGAACCCCGGCAAGCTCAACTACGGCAGCGGCGGCAACGGCAGTGCCGGCCACCTGGCGGGCGAAATGTTCAAGAAGGAAGCGGGCGTCTTCGTGGTGCACATTCCGTACAACGGCGGCAATCCGGCGCAACTGGCGCTGCTGTCGGGCCAGGTCGATTTCAACTTGGACAACCTGGCGACCGCCGCCCCCAACATTCGCGCAGGCAAGCTCAAGGCCATTGCCGTGACCACGCTTCAGCGCAGCCCGATGCTGCCCGATGCGCCGCCTGTCGCGGACGTGCTCAAGGGCTTTTCGATCGACACCTGGTGGGGCCTGGTCGCGCCGGCCGGAACGCCGCACGACGTGATCGTGAAGCTCAACCATGCCTTCGTCGCGGCCCTTCAATCGCCGGACACCAAAACCCGCTTCGCATCGCTGATGGCCGAGCCGGTCGGCAGCACGCCGGAGCAGTTTGGCGCCTTCATGAAGGCCGAACTCGCGAAGTATGAGAAGGTCGTGAAGGCGACCGGCGCGACAGTGGACTAGGAAATCACTGCCGGAAACCAAACGGACCGGCTTGCCGGTCCGTTGTGAAGGTTATTCCCCCAGGTACGCCGCGCGCACCTTCGGGTCGCTCAGCATCACCTTCGCGTCGCCGCTCATGGTGATCAGCCCCGACTCCATCACATAGCCGCGATCGGCCAGTTGCAGCGCGCGGCTGGCGTTCTGCTCCACCAGCAGCACGGTGACGCCCTGCTTGTAGACCTCTTGCACCACCTCGAAGATCTTGTCGACCATGATGGGCGACAAGCCCATCGAAGGCTCGTCCAGCAACAGCACCTTGGGGCGTGCCATCAATGCGCGGCCCATGGCCAGCATCTGCTGCTCGCCGCCCGACATGGTGCCCGCCAGCTGCGTGGCACGCTCCTTCAGACGCGGGAAGGTCGCGAACACACGGTCGATGTCATTGGCAATCTCGGCCTTGTCATTGCGAATGAAGGCGCCGATCTGCAGGTTCTCCGTGATCGTCATGCGCGTGAACACACCGCGGCCTTCGGGCACCATCACCAGGCCCTCGCCCACGAGATCCCACGCTCCGCGACCCTTGATGCTCTTGCCCAGGAATTCGATGCTGCCGGCCAGGCTCGGCAGCGTGCCGGTGATGGCCTTCATGGTCGTCGTCTTGCCGGCGCCATTGGAGCCGATCAGGGAAACCAGTTCTCCTTCGTTCACCTCGAAATCAATGCCCTTGACGGCCTGGATGCCGCCGTAAGCCACCTTCAGGCCGCTGACTTTCAGCAGTGTCTTGCTCATCTCAATGTCCTCCGGTGCCGAGGTAAGCCTCGATCACCTTTTCGTTCTTCTGCACGTCGGCCGGGGTTCCTTCGGCAATCTGCTTGCCGTAGTCGAGCACCGTGACGCGGTCGCACAGGCCCATCACCAGCTTCACGTCGTGCTCGATGAGCAGGATGGTGCGGTTGTCCTTGCGAATGCGGTCGATGAGCTCGCGCAGCATGACCTTTTCCGTGGCGTTCATGCCGGCGGCAGGTTCGTCGAGGGCGATGAGTTGCGGATCGGTTGCCAGTGCGCGCGCAATTTCCAGGCGGCGCTGGTCGCCGTAGCTCAGCGTGCGCGCCTTGTAGTCCGCGTACTTGCCGATGCCGACGTAGTCGAGCAGTTCATACGCGCGCTTGGCAATCGCCGCTTCTTCGGACTTGAAGGACGAGGTGCGAAGGATCGCGCCGATCACGCCCGAATGCGTGCGGATATGGCGCCCGACCATCACGTTCTCGAGCGCCGTCATGTCGGAGAAGAGCCGGATGTTCTGGAATGTGCGCGCGATGCCCGCCTTGGCAACTTCGTGCACCGCCGTCGGCTGGTAAGGCTTGCCCGCCAGCTGGAAGCTGCCGCTGTCCGGCGTGTAGAGGCCTGTGATCACGTTGAAGAAGGTCGTCTTGCCGGCGCCGTTGGGGCCGATCAGGCCGTAGACCTGGCCGCGCTGGATGGTGATGCCGACGTCGGAAAGCGCCTGGAGCCCGCCGAAGCGCTTGGAGATGCCCTTCACGTCGAGGATGGTTTCTGTCATGGAACGGTCCTCGCTCACGGGTTGATCGACATCGGACGCGAGGGTTCGCCCGGAACTTCATCGGCTGGCACTTCAATGCCGGGAGGATGTGCTTCGACGGACATGGTGTTCGCCGCTGAAGCGCCGCCGTTCTTGCGCGGCAGCACCTTGCCGTGCTCCGGCGACGGCCACAGGCCGCGCGGACGAACCAGCATGATCACGATCATGGCGAGCGCAATGAACAGTTGGCGCAAGATGGACGCATCGAGCCGGCCATCGGTCATCGATTGCAGCGGACCGGCCACATAGCGCAGCACTTCGGGCAGCGCAGCCAGCAGCACCGCGCCCAGGATCACGCCCGGCAAGTGGCCGAGGCCGCCCAGCACCACCATGGCGACGATCATCACCGACTCCATCAGGCTGAAGGACTCGGGCGACACGAAGCCCTGGAACGAAGCGAACATCGCACCGGACACGCCGCCGAAGCTCGCGCCCATGCCGAAGGCCAGCAGCTTAAGGTTGCGGGTGTTGATGCCCATGGCCTTGGCAGCGATCTCATCTTCGCGAATGGCCATCCAGGCACGGCCCACGCGTGAGAGCTGCAGCCGGTGCGACACGATCACGGTGATGATCACCAGCACCAGGAAAAGGTAGTAGTACAGCGTCACACCCGAGATCGAGAATCCATCGATCTTGAGCGTCTTGCCGAAGTCCAGGCCGCCGATCTTCACCGAGTCGATGGCAGTGATGCCCTTGGGACCGTTGGTGACGTTGACGGGATGGTCGAGCGTGTTCAGGAACACGCGGATGATTTCCCCGAAGCCGAGCGTCACGATGGCGAGGTAGTCGCCCCGCAACTTGAGCGTTGGCGCGCCGAGGATCACGCCGAATATTGCCGCTACCACGAACGCAATCGGAATGACGACGAAGAGCGAGGTGTGAAGGCCGTTCGGGAACATCGCCTTGATGGCCGGGAAGGTGTCCGTCAAATGCGGCGAGCCCAGCAACGCGAAGAGGTAAGCCCCGATCGCGAAGAACGCGACATACCCCAGGTCGAGCAGGCCGGCGTAGCCGACCACGATGTTCAGGCCGAGTGACAGCATCACATAGAGCAATGCGATGTCGACGATGCGCACCCAGGCGTTGCCCTGGGTCTGCAGGACCAGCGGCAGTGCGATCAGCAGCACGGCCGAGACCAGGAAGACGACGATGCTTTTGGTGTTCTTCATGCTCGTCTCCTCAGGCGCGATCGGCCACGCGCTCGCCGAGCAGGCCCGACGGGCGCACGGTCAGCGTGAGGATCAGGATCACGAAGGCGAAGATGTCGCTGTGCTGGCTGCCCAGCACACCGCCGGTCACCGCGCCGAGATAACCCGCGCCGATGGCCTCGATGAGGCCCAGCAGGATGCCGCCCACCACCGCGCCGCCCAGGTTGCCGATGCCACCGAACACCGCCGCCGTGAACGCCTTGAGGCCGGGGATGAAGCCCATCGCATGCTGCGCGATGCCGTAGTTCGACGCGTACATCACGCCGGCAATGGCCGCGAGGATGGCGCCGATGATGAAGGTGGCCGAGATGACCATGTCGGGCCGAATGCCCATGAGCGCCGCAACGCGCGGGTTCTCGGCAGTGGCACGCATCGCGCGCCCCAGCTTCGTGTAGTTGACGACCCACATGAGGACCGCCAGGGACACGGCCGTGAGGCCCAGGATCATGATCTGCGTCGGCGAGATCGAAGCGCCGGCGATGTGGATCGACTCGCTCGGCAGCAGCGTGGGATACGCCTTGTTGGTCGGACGCCAGATGATCATGGCAACCGTCTGCAAGAAGATCGACATGCCGATGGCCGTGATGAGCGGTGCCAGCTTCGGGCTGTTGCGCAGCGGCCGGTAAGCCACCTTCTCGATCACGAAGTTGAGCGTGGCCGCGACGATGCACGCAATGATGAGCGCCAGGATGAGGATGATCCAGCCCGGCGTGTTGGGCATGGCTTCGCGCATCCATCCGATGATGGTCCAGCTGGTCAGCGCGCCGACCATGAGGACTTCACCGTGGGCAAAGTTGATGAGATTGATAATGCCGTACACCATCGTATAGCCCAAGGCTATCAATGCGTACATGCTGCCAAGAACCAGACCGTTGATGATCTGTTGCAGCAAGATGTCCATAAAAGGTCCCTTTTTGTAATTGCACCCTCGGGAGGTGCACTTGACTCACCCGGTGCACCGGGTTGGCGCTGAGGTGTAGTTAGCAAAAAACCCGCCAGCGTGGATTGGCGGCGGGTTAGTGGCCGGGATTGTAGTCAAACGTTAAGCTCAAACCGGACCTGCGCGGCACGGGTTTTCCCGCTGGTGCACCAAGCTGGGCCGGCGGCAGCACTTCAACCGTGCTCGTCGTTGCGTCGGCGCAGTTCCCGCATTTTCTCGGCGATGCGTATCTCCAGGCCGCGCTCGACCGGACGATAAAAGCCGGGCGGCTCCATGCCTTCGGGCAGGTAGCGCTCGCCTGCCGCAAAGCCGCCCTCTTCGTCATGCGCGTAGCGGTAGCCCTTGCCGTAGTCGAGCTCTTTCATGAGCTTGGTGGGCGCGTTGCGCAGATGCATGGGCACCGGGCGCGTGCCGTCCTTCTGGATGAAAGCCTTGGCCTCGTTGTAGGCCTTGTAGACGGCATTCGACTTCGGCGCGATGGCAAGGTAGACGACGCATTCGGCCAATGCCAGTTCACCCTCTGGTGTGCCAAGGCGCTCGTACACCTCTGCCGCGTCGAGTGCGAGTCGCAGGGCGCGCGGGTCGGCCAGGCCGATGTCCTCGCTCGCCATGCGCACGAACCGACGAGCCATGTACCGCGGATCGGCGCCGCCATCGAGCATGCGCACGAACCAATAGAGCGCGGCGTCCGGATCGCTGCCGCGTACGGACTTGTGCAGCGCCGAGATCGTGTCGTAGAACTGCTCGCCGCCCTTGTCGTAGCGGCGCATTCGCTCGCCGAGCACGCGCAGGAGCCACGCGTCGGTGATGTCGTCGAGCTTTTCGGAGCGGGCCGCGACGGCCAGCGTTTCCAGCGTGTTGAGCAGGCGCCTGGCGTCGCCGTCGGCGTAGGCGACGAGCCGGTCGATGGCCGATGATTCAATGGAAGGGACTGCGCCGATGTCCTGCGCCCTGGCCACGATCTGCTTGAGATCGCCCTCGCCCAGCGGCTGCAAGACGTAGACGGCAGCACGTGACAAGAGCGCCGAGTTCACCTCGAAGGACGGGTTCTCGGTCGTCGCCCCGATGAAGGTGAAGAGCCCGCTTTCCACATGCGGCAGGAACGCGTCCTGCTGGCTCTTGTTGAAGCGATGCACTTCGTCCACGAAGACGATGGTGCGTTGCTGCGTGAGTCCGTCGCGCGCCAGTTGCGCCCGCTCCACGGCTTCGCGGATGTCCTTGACGCCGCCCAGCACGGCGCTGATGGCGATGAACTGCGCGTCGAAGGCATCGGCCATCAGCCGCGCGATGGTCGTCTTGCCGGTGCCGGGCGGGCCCCAGAGGATGCACGAATGCGGCTGGCCCGACTCGAAGGCGATGCGCAGGGGCATGCCCGCGCCGAGCAGGTGCTGCTGGCCGATCACCTCTCCCAGGGTCTTGGGTCGAAGGCGCTCGGCAAGGGGTTGGTGCGTGCCCGGAGAAGCCACCTACTGCTTGATCACGTCAGCGCCCGCGGGGGCCTTGAACGTGAAGACACCGGCCGGCAGCGCGGGGTTCACTTCGACCTTGTCGAACTTCAGAACGGAGCGCTGGCCAAAGCTGTCGAGGATCTCGAGCGCCGCCAGCGACTCGCCCTGGAATCCGATCTGGATGCTTTGCAGCTGTCCGTCCTTGTTCTTGGGCGTGGCCTTGACCCATTGCAGGCCATCGCGCTCCGGCGTGGCTTCCAGCGAGAAGTCGGCCTGCAGGGCGCGCAGGTCGGGCGCTGACGCAATCAATGCGGCAGGCGTCGAGCCCAGGGCCTGCGCCTGCTTGCGCTGCGTGACCTGGTTCAGGTCCGCGTCGTAGAGCCACAGGTTGTCGCCATCGGCCAGGATGAGCTGCGTGAACGGCTTCTTGTAGTCGAACTTGAACTTGCCCGGCCGCTGGAATTCGAAGGTGCCCGTGGACACCTTGGCGCGCGATGGCTGGCCTTCCCTGGGCGGTGGCGTGACGGTTTGCGTGAACTGCGCACGCCCGGTGCGCACGTTTTTCACAAAGCTTTCGAGGCTTTCCATGCCACCCGCCCAAGCGGCGCCCACGGCACTCCAGAGAACCACGACACCCAGCAATCTCTTCATCAATTCCGCCCTGTCATCTATTCGGCGCGCGCGGGCACCAGGATTTCGCGCTGGCCACTGCCGCTCATGGCGCTGACGAGACCGGCGTTTTCCATGTCTTCGACCAGTCGCGCGGCGCGGTTGTAGCCAATCTTGAGATGACGTTGAACGAGGGAAATGCTGGCCTTGCGGTTCTTCAGCACGACTTCCACAGCCTGGTCGTACATCGGATCCTTCTCGCCGCTTCCTTCGCCGCCGTCACCCAGTAGATCGCCGTCGCCGTCGACAGTTCCACCTTCGAGCACACCTTCGATGTAATCGGGCTCGCCTTGTGACTTCAGATAGGCAACCACGCGGTGGACTTCCTCGTCGGAGACGAAGGCGCCGTGCACGCGTATCGGCAGTCCGGTGCCGCTGGGCATGTAGAGCATGTCGCCCATGCCGAGCAGGGCCTCGGCGCCCATCTGGTCGAGGATGGTTCGGCTGTCGATCTTGCTGGAGACCTGGAAGGCAATGCGCGTCGGGATGTTGGCCTTGATGAGGCCGGTGATCACATCCACGCTGGGCCGTTGCGTCGCAAGGATCAAGTGGATGCCGGCTGCGCGCGCCTTCTGCGCCAATCGCGCAATCAGTTCTTCGATCTTCTTGCCCACGACCATCATCAGGTCGGCGAGTTCGTCGATGACCACCACGATGTGCGGCTCGCGCTTGAGCGGCTCCGGGTCGTCCGGCGTCAGGCTGAAAGGGTTGTAGATGAACTCGCCGCGCGTCTTGGCTTCGTCGATCTTGGTGTTGTAGCCGGCGAGGTTGCGCACGCCCAGCTTGCTCATGAGCTTGTAGCGGCGCTCCATCTCTGCCACGCACCAGTTCAGGCCGTGCGCGGCCTGGCGCATGTCGGTGACGACTGGTGCGAGCAAGTGCGGAATGCCTTCGTAGACCGACATTTCCAGCATCTTGGGGTCGATCATGAGCAGGCGCACATCGCGCGCCTCGGCCTTGTAGAGCAGGCTCAGGATCATGGCGTTGATACCGACCGACTTGCCCGAGCCGGTCGTGCCGGCCACCAGCAC
Organism: Variovorax brevis; assembly: GCF_030317105.1. Taxonomy (GTDB): domain Bacteria; phylum Pseudomonadota; class Gammaproteobacteria; order Burkholderiales; family Burkholderiaceae_C; genus Variovorax; species Variovorax brevis. Next base: position 514,392 of record NZ_JASZYG010000005.1, on the reverse strand, counting down.
GTGCGGCATCTTGGCCAGGTCCGCGACCACCGGATTGCCGACGATGTCCTTGCCCAAGCCCATCGTCAGCATCGACTTGCCTTCGTTGTAGATCTGCGAGCCAAGGATTTCGCTGAGCTTGATGGACTGGCGCTTGGCGTTGGGCAACTCCAGCGCCATGAAGTTCTTGCCGGGAATGGTCTCGATCACGCGAATCGACACCAGCGACAACGAGCGCGCCAGGTCCTTGGCCAGGCCGACGATCTGCGAGCCCTTCACGCCCGTGGCCGGTTCGATCTCGTAGCGCGTGATCACGGGGCCCGGAGAAGCCAGCACGACGCGCACTTCGACGCCGAAGTCCTTGAGCTTCTTTTCAATCAAGCGGCTCGTCATTTCGAGCGTGTCGGGCGAAACGGTTTCCTGGCGTGCCTGCGCCGCGTCCAGCAGATCGACTTGCGGCAGCTTGCTGTCGGGCAGTTCGCGGAACAGCGGCTTTTGCCGTTCCTTGGCCACGCGGTCGCTCTTGGGCACTTCGGCCAGCGCGGGCTCGATCTGCACCGGTGGCGATGGCGCGCGCCGCTTGGGCCGTGGCTCGATGCGCAACTCTTCGTCAGGCGACTCGACCTCGTCCGTGCCGCGGTCGACTTGCACCGTTTCCTCGCGCTCGCGCACGGCGCGCTTGCCCATGGCGATGTCTTCGGCAATCTCGCGTTTTTCGCGGCGCGACTCGAACAACGAATACATGCGCGAACCAATGCGCTCCGCAATCTGCGTCCACGAAAAACGGAACACCAGCGCCGAGCCGATGACGCCCGCCGCAATGGCGATGAGGGCGGACCCGGTGAAGCCCATCCACTTCACGCTGGCCGGGCCGACCAGATATCCGAGCACGCCGCCACCGTGGCCCGGCAGGTGGTACTCGAGCCGGTAAAGGCGCGACCATTCGAGGACGGCACTGGCACACAGTAGCAAGACAAGGCCGAACCAGAAAGCGATGCGGCTGCGGTTGAAGCGCCCCCGCGGCGGCTCTTCGGCATGGCCCGCCTCCCCACCGCGCAACCAGCCGGCAAGCGACGACATCCAGGCGCGCACGCTGGCCGCGACGCACCACCAGACGGAGTAACCCGCCAGGAAATAGCTGCCATCGGCCAGCCAGGCGCCGATGCGCCCACCCCAATTCTTGACCTCGCCGCCGGTGCCGGAGGTGGACCACGCCGCGTCCGACGGCGTGTAGCTGAACATCGCCAGCAGCCAGAACAGGATCAGGAAGAAGCCGGCGATCAGCGTGATCTCGTGCGCGAATCGCAGGGCGCGGGCCCGAACGGGTGTCGCCTGCGCACCGGACGCGGACTGAAGGGTATTGAGCGAATAGGTCATTGCAGGAACAACGGCAATCGACCCGTGCCAAGGCACGGGGACCGCATCAAAACAGTGGCCGCGCCATCGCGCTGGCCGGCATTGTGTACCAGGACGGCGCCAAAGGCGTTGCCCTCGCCGCTGGGCGTCAGGTGAGCGATGAGAGTCGATCCTTGACGTACATCGAGCCGTCGGGCTGCGTCTGGACGAAGCCGCGTTCTTCGAGATCCTTCATGACGCGGCTGACCATTTCGCGCGAGGCGCCGACCATCTTGGCCAAGTCCTGGCGGGAGATCTTCTCGCGCACCTTGAGGTTGCCCGCGCCGTCGTCCACGGCGAACTCGAGCAGCGAGCGGGCGACGCGGCCGTATACATCCATCAGCGCCAGCGACTCGATCTTGCGGTCGGCGTGGCGCAAGCGGGCAACGAGACCACGCATGATGTTGTAGGACATCGAGGAGTTCTCGGGCAGGCAGCGCGAGAACGCTTCGCGGCCGAGCATGAGCACGTCGGTCTGCAGTTCGGTGCGAACGGTGGCCGAGTGCGGTTCGTCGTCGATGAGGCTCATCTCGCCGATATAGTCGCCCGGCTGCAGCGTCGCGAGAATGACCTCGCGGCCGCGGCTGTCCGTGCTCATGACCCGTGCGCGCCCCGTGAGGATGATGTAGAGCGCATCGGATTTTTTGCCTTGCTCCACGACGATCTCGGCACGCTTGAAGCGTTTCTTGACAATCGCATCGGCAATGCTTGCCGACTGCGACGCTGTCAGCGCCGAGAACAGCGGGACACGGCGGAGCAATTCAAGATTGGACAGCATCGACATTCAGGATCCCTCGAAAAGACGCGCAGTCGAATCCAATGGATTCATACAATCGCGCGCATTGAAAACGTGCTGGCATCCGGATTGAACCGGACAGTGATACTCGGTATCTACCATTTCTCCCCAAAATGTACACGCACCGGGCGTGCAATTTCTACAGGTTTATAGGCTTTCCACCATGTCATCGACTCAACACGCCAAGGTCCTCATCCTCGGCTCGGGCCCCGCAGGCTACACCGCCGCTGTCTACGCCGCACGTGCGAACCTCCAGCCCATGCTCATCACGGGCATCGCCCAGGGCGGTCAACTCATGACAACGACCGACGTCGACAACTGGCCCGCGGATGTTCAAGGCGTGCAAGGCCCCGAGCTCATGCAACGTTTTCTTGAACATGCAGAGCGCTTCAAGACACAGATCGTGTTCGACCATATCAACAAGGTCGATCTCAGCAAACGGCCATTTACCCTGACGGGCGACAGCGGCACCTACACCTGTGATGCGTTGATCATTGCCACGGGCGCATCGGCCAAGTACCTGGGCCTGCCGTCTGAAGAACACTTCATGGGACGCGGCGTGTCGGGCTGCGCCACCTGCGACGGCTTCTTCTATCGCGACCAAGAGGTCTGCGTGATCGGTGGCGGCAACACGGCCGTGGAAGAAGCGCTGTACCTGTCCAACATCGCCAGCAAGGTCACGCTGGTGCATCGCCGCGACAAGTTCAAGGCCGAGCCCATCCTCGTTGACAAGCTCCATGAAAAAGTAGCCGAAGGCAAGATCGATCTCAAGGTGCACAACACGCTCGACCAGGTCTTGGGCGACGACACCGGCGTCACGGGGGTTCGCCTCAAGAACACGCAGACCGGCAAGACCGAAGACCTCGATCTCAAGGGCTGCTTCATCGCGATCGGTCACCATCCGAACACCGACATCTTTGAAGGCCAACTCGAAATGAAGGGTGGCTACATCATCACGCGTTCGGGTCTGCAAGGCTTTGCAACCATGACCACGGTGCCGGGTGTGTTTGCGGCGGGTGACGTGCAAGACAACGTGTATCGCCAGGCGATCACCAGCGCAGGCACTGGTTGCATGGCGGCGTTGGACGCGCAGCGCTTCCTGGAACAGGAATAAGGCTGCCACCTCGCTTGCTCAACGGCTTTTTCACGGCGCGACCCTTCCGGCCGCTCCAAAAACGGCCGGCCTGCCCTGGTGGGCAGCTGCCGAAGGGGCAGGAAGTGCGCGGCGGCAGGCGAGAAAGATTTTTCGGGCTATAATCTTTGGCTTTGCTGAACTTGCGCCGTCATGGCGTCTTGGCAATCCGGGGTACCGCCACCCGTTTCTGGCGAGGTCAAGCTGCAAAACACCACGCGACACCTTGTTGCGGGAGCTCCCGGGCTCCATCGGTCCAGCTGTTGAATGAAAGAGTGTCCTCATGGCACGCGTATGTGACGTCACGGGCAAGGGCCCGATGGTCGGGAACAATGTTTCCCACGCCAACAACAAAACCAAGCGCCGGTTCCTCCCGAACCTGCAATACCGTCGTTTCTGGGTCGAAACGGAAAACCGCTGGGTTCGCCTGCGTGTTTCGAGCGCTGCCCTGCGCCTGATCGACAAGAACGGCATCGACTCTGTGCTCGCAGACCTGCGCGCACGCGGCCAAGCTTAAGTAAGGAGCTCACATCATGGCAACGAGCAAAGGCGGACGCGAAAAGATCAAGCTGGAATCCACCGCGGGTACCGGCCACTTCTACACGACGAGCAAGAACAAGAAGACGATGCCTGAAAAGATGTCGATCATGAAGTTCGACCCCAAGGCACGCAAGCACGTCGAATACAAGGAAATCAAGCTGAAGTAATTCGGCCTGCTCCAACAAGAAAACCCGCTGTGATCCAGCGGGTTTTTTGTTGCCCGATCGATATTCATGCCCAGACCAACGGCAGGCATAAAAAAACCGACCTCGCAAGGCCGGTTTTTTGACAGGCCGCGCGGGCCCTCAGGGTCTGATCAGGCGCGGGCGGCGCGCAGGCGAACCGAGAAGTCGCTCAGCGCAGCGATGCCGCTGGCCTCTGCACGGCGACACCAGGCCGCCAGGTCAGCCGCCAACTGTTCGCGCGATTGCGAGGTGTTGAGCCACATCTGACGCAACTCTTCGCGCATGGTCACCATCTTGTCGAGCACCGGATGGGCCGCACGAGCCTGCACCAGCGCCGGACGAGCCGATGCCGGCACCTTGTCATCGTCACGGTGCAACCAGCGCTTGGCGCCCTTTAGCACCGACAGGTCGGCACCCTTGGCCTTGAGCTGTTCGATCTCGCCCTTGCAGGCGCGGCGCATTTCACGCGCATAGCGGGCCATGACTTCGTAGCGGTTGGCGATGACGGCCTCGAGCGTCTTTTCATCCGCAACGGGCTGTACGGCGCCCAGTTGCAGCTTCGGCGGCACCTTCTTGACCTTGGCCCAGCCGATGGCTTCCATGGCGCGGATGTAGACCCAGCCGATGTCGAACTCGTACTTCTTGACCGAGAACTTGGCCGAGGTCGGGTACGTGTGGTGGTTGTTGTGCAGCTCTTCGCCGCCAATGATCAGGCCCCAGGGCGTGATGTTGGTGCTGGCGTCAGGCGCCTCGAAGTTGCGATAGCCCCAATAGTGGCCAATGCCGTTGATGATGCCGGCGGCGGTGATCGGGATCCACAGCATCTGCACGGCCCAGACCGTCAGGCCCAGTGCACCGAACAGCGCCACGTTGATGATGAGCATCAAGCCCACGCCTTGCCAGCTGAAACGGCTGTACAGGTTGCGTTCGATCCAGTCGTTGGGCACGCCGTGGCTGAACTTGGCGATGGTTTCCTTGTTCTTGGCTTCGGCGCGATACATCTCGGCGCCGCGCCACAGGACGTTTTCGATGCCGCGCGTTTGCGGGCTGTGCGGGTCTTCTTCGGTTTCGCACTTGGCGTGGTGCTTGCGGTGGATGGCAACCCATTCACGCGTGACCATGCCCGTGCCCAGCCAGAGCCAGAAACGGAAGAAATGTGAAGGAATCGGGCCGAGGTCCATCGCGCGGTGCGCCTGCGTGCGGTGCAGGAAGATGGTGACGGCGGCGATGGTGATGTGCGTGGTGGCGAGCGTGTACAGCACGACCTCCCACCAGGTGAGGTCCCACAAACCGTTGGCGAGCCATTCGACGGCCGCACTCAAAACGGCAGAGTCAGGAAGAAGCAACTTGGATACTCCATATGGCTGCACGAAGGTGCCGCCTTATCGTTGAAGCTTCCGATTTTAAAGGATCGGGCCAAAAAAAGCCTTTGATTTCCCTCAACAAATCTGGTTAATCACTCCCTTTGGGCGCTTTCACCTAATTTGCCGGAAACATCGATTAACTATTTGCGCTTCCAGATGGCAGCAAAAAAGCCGTCCGTGGCGTGGCGGTGCGGCCAGAGGCGGAGGTAGCGCGCGCCGCTCTCGCCGCCCGTGCACAGGGCGGCGGAATGCTCGACCTTCAGGCCCGCCAGCAATTCCCCGGCGTCCAGCACCTCGAAATCGGGATTTGCAACGCTGAATTGCTGCGCAATGGCCTCGTTTTCTTCCGGCAGGATGCTGCAGGTGGCGTAAATCAGGCGTCCGCCCGACTTGACCAGCCGCGAGGCGCTTTGCAGGATGGCCGCCTGCTTGACGGTCAACTCCTCGACCGATTTGGGCGACTGGCGCCACTTGAGGTCCGGGTTGCGCCTGAGCGTGCCCAGGCCCGAGCAAGGCGCATCGACCAGCACCCGGTCGATTTTCCCGGCCAGGCGCTTGATGCGCTCATCCCGCTCGTGGGCAATCGCTGCCGGATGAACGTTCGACAGCTTGCTGCGGGCCAACCGCGGCTTGAGTGCGTCCAGGCGATGTGCGGACGTGTCGAAAGCGTAAAGGCGGCCTGTGCTGCGCATGGAGGCCCCAATGGCCAGCGTCTTGCCGCCCGCGCCGGCGCAGAAGTCGACGACCATTTCGCCGCGCTTGGCGTCCAGCATGAGCGCCAGCAGTTGCGAGCCTTCGTCCTGCACCTCGATCGCCCCGCGAGCGAAAGCGTCCAGCTTGGTCAGCGCCGGCTTGCCATCAATGCGCAGGCCCCATGGCGAATAAGGCGTGGCAGCAGCCTTGATCCCGGCCAGCTTGAGCTCCGCCTGCACGTCCTGGCGCTTGTCGGTGAGCGCGTTGACGCGCAAATCGAGCGGCGCAGGCTGCTGCATCACTTCCACGAGCTTCCAGAACTCGTTGCCGAGTTGCGCCTTGAGCGGCGCGACCATCCATTCGGGCAGGTTGTGGCGATGGCGCTCCATCAGATCGGCGATCTGTATGGCGTCGCAGGCGTCCAGCCAGCGCGCCTCAGTCTCGTTCAGCGCGCTGCGCAGGAAATCGCGCGGCCCGTGGAACCCCAGGATCGCCATGCGGCGCTCCTTGGGCCCGGAGCCCGAGGGCGAGAAATGGTCGAACTGCAGCTTCTTGCGCAGCACCGTGTAGACGGTCTCCGCCAGCGTCGCACGCTCGCGCGGACCCATCTCGCGATGGTCGCGGAAGTAACGGGAAACGACCGCATCGGCCGGGTGATCGAATTTCAGGACGAGGCCGACGAGTTCCGCCGACGCATCCAACAAGGCTCTGGGGTGCATCCCCCGATTGTCCCATTGACACCCATCGGCGCGTCGCCGCGCAGATGTTTCAGGCTGCAGTGCGCGTCCAGAACGCCCCGCGCGCGTTGCGCTCGATTTCCTCTAGCGTCGGCGCGTGGCCGGCCCACAGCACCAGCGCGGCACCAGGCAGGCTCAACGTCTGCTCGAGCTGGCGGCACAGGTGATAACGGTCTTCGTCGGCCATACCCGGCAGGTCCACGAACAGGATGTACGCGCGCCGCCACGGAAATTCCCGGAGCGCCTTCCGCACCAGCCACGCACGGGAAATCGGGTGGCAGCGCACCAGGTCGGCCTGCAGTTCGCCGGCTTCGAAGTCACTCAGGTCGTGGCGGGTGATCTGGCTGAAATAGGGCGTGGAGGTGATCTCTTCCCACGCGCGTCGCTCGGCTTCGTCCGCTTCTTTCAGGCGTGCGCGCCACAGCTTGAGCCCCGTTTCGTCGTGCGGCCCGGCATCGGGGTTTTCCAACAATGCCACAGCGCTCGTGGCCGCCCACCACCGGCTGGCGGTGCCGGACGCATAGAGGCGGTCGAGCACTGGAAGGCGCGCGGCGCGGTCGGTGGGCGACAGCATCTGGACGTAGCCGCGCAGGGCACCGGCGTGCTCAGGCGTGAGTTCCAGCGCACGCTCGTAGCGGGCACGCACGTCGGCGTTGGCGTCCAGGCGCCGCTCCAGATCCGCCCACTCCACCATCTCATCCGCGTTGTTGCGACGCTCGCTGGCGGCCAGCGCATCGATGCGCTCGCGCACCCGCGCCAGGTAGCCAAAGTGCTGCCGCCAGTCGTTGCCATGCTCGCGGCACCATTCGCGGTCAAAGTGCTCGATCCATTTCTGGCCGCGATCCGCCAGCATTTCAAGCGCAGGCTTGGTGGACCAGTCCGGCAACTGGGCCTTCTCCTCGAAGGCTTCGAGGCGATCACGCAAGACGGGATGGGTGTCGTCTACGCCGCTCACGCGGGTCATGGCCATGCGCAGGGCCTCGCGGGCAAAGGCGGGGTCGGGCGCCCGGCGGAACTCAGTTCGCATGGCGGAAAACGGCCCGACAGGGAGCGGCTCGGTGGAGGCGCGCGCCCAGTGCGCAGGCCAGAAGGTGTCGGCGTACCAGGCGCTCTTGACGGCGATTTCCGTCAGCGCCGCAGCCGCCACCGACGTGCCCAGCAGCTTGGCAGAGATGCGGTCGGCCTCGTATTCATCCTGCCGCGCCAGCGCGAAGGTGCGCGCCGCAAAGCGCGGAAAGTACCAGCGAAAGAAAGCCTGCGACACCGCCGCCATCACGCCCTCTTCCTGCTGCAGGCTCGCATCGAGCTTGAGCCATGAAAGACGTGTGCGGTAGATCCAGGCGCTCAGGCGGCCGTGGTTGCCGCGAAGGTGTCCATATTCGTGCGCGAGCACCGACAAGAGGCGTCGGCGATCCAGCGCCATCAAGAGCGGCAGACCCACGCTCAGATAGTTCACGGCGCCGCCCAGCAGGCCGAAGCGGGGCAACTGGCGGATGCTCGCGTTGAATTCGTCGTCCAGATAGACGTAGTGGACCGGCGGGCCATCGATGCGGTCGCGGATGCGGTCGAGCGCATCGAACAGGCGGGGCGCGTCCTCGCGTTCCAGCCGCACACCGGCGGGCTCTTCAAAAGTGACCCACAGAGCGCGCAAGGTCGCCCAGAGGAGGCCCAGCGCAAACAGCGCCATCCAGCCCCGCGCAAAAGTGAAACGGTCCTGACCCAGCGAGCTGGCAATCCACACCAGAAGGCCCACGGCCAGCAGCAGGCACGCAATGACCCATGCGTAGCCCAGCGCGGCGAATGCGGCAACGCTGCGCCGGTAAGCAACGCTGTCGTCGGCGCTGGCGTGCTCGCTCATGCGCACGAGATGTACGAAATCAGCCCGTTCCAAATCAATCCCTTAAATGGTTAAAAGAATGTTAAACGTGAAGATGTACATCGCAACTTCATGCGCTGTTTCGGTGCACCTTTCGTGAATTAAGCCCGTGGCGCCAAAGCCGCACGTGCTATGTCAGGCACGCAAAAAGGCTTCAATGGCTTGGGGATAGATGCGGTGCTCTTGCGTCAGGACGCGTTCGGCAAGCGCTTGAGGCGTGTCGTCCGCCAGCACCGGCACGACGGCCTGCGCAAGGATGTGGCCGTGGTCGAGGTCGGCCGTGACCTGATGCACTGTCGCCCCGTGCACGCGGCAGCCGGCCTCGATGGCCCGCTGGTGGGTGTTCAGGCCCGGGAAGGCCGGCAGCAATGAAGGATGGATGTTCAGCAGCCTGCCTTGGTAGCGGGCCACGAAGCCCGGCGTGAGGATGCGCATGAACCCCGCCAGCACAACCAATGTCGGTTGATGAACGTCGATCGCCTGCGCCAACGATGCGTCGAAAGCCTCGCGAGACGGGAAGTCACGGTGATTCACAACCGTCGTCGCAATCGCGTTGTCTTGCGCAAACGCGAGCCCACCCGCATCCACCTTGTTGCTGATGACAGCCGCCACGTGCGCATCGAACCTTTGCGCCCAGCGCATGCTCTTTGCCGCGTCCACGATGGCCCTCATGTTGGAACCACCACCCGAGATCAGGATCACAATGTTCTTCGTCATGCCGGGGCGGATTATCCTTGTGTCCCCGGCCGGACTATCGGTCGCGAACGAGCATGCTAAAAACCGGGATTCTCTGGAGACACTTCATGGATTTGGCCTTTACCCCCGAGGAACAGAAGTTCCGCGAAGACATCCGCGCGTGGGTCGCGGAAAACCTGCCCAAAGAGCTTTCGCACAAGGTGCACAACGCGCTCGAATTGACGCGTGACGACCTGCAAGGCTGGGCAAAGATTCTTGGCAAGAAGGGATGGCTCGGCTACGGCTGGCCCAAGCAATTCGGAGGGCCGGGTTGGACCGCCGTCCAGAAGCATTTGTTCGAAGAAGAAACCGCCCTTGCCGGCGCACCACGCATCATCCCCTTCGGCCCGGTGATGGTCGCTCCGGTGATCATGGCTTTCGGCAGCCCCGAACAGCAAAAGCGCTTCCTGCCCGGCATCGCCAGCGGCGAAGTGTGGTGGAGCCAGGGCTACAGCGAGCCGGGTTCGGGTTCCGACCTCGCCTCGGTCAAGACCAAGGCCGAGCGCAAGGGTGACAAGTACATCGTCAACGGCCAGAAGACCTGGACCACGCTCGGCCAATTTGGCGAGTGGATCTTCTGCCTGGTGCGCACCAGCTCCGAAGGCAAGCCGCAAACCGGCATCTCCTTTCTCCTGATCGACATGAAGTCGCCCGGCGTCACCGTGCGTCCCATCAAGTTGATGGACGGCGGCGTCGAAGTCAATGAAGTCTGGTTCGACAACGTTGAAGTGCCGGCAGAGAACCTCATCGGCGAAGAGAACAAGGGCTGGACCTATGCCAAGCACTTGCTCTCGCACGAACGAACCAACATCGCCGACGTGAACCGCGCCAAGCGCGAACTCGAGCGCCTGAAGCGCATCGCCAAGGCCGAAGGCGTGTGGGACGACCAGCGCTTCCGCGACGAAATCGCCAAGCTCGAAGTCGACGTGGTCGCGCTCGAAATGCTCGTGCTGCGCGTGCTCTCGGCCGAGAAGTCGGGCAAGAACTCGCTGGACATCGCGGGCCTGCTCAAGATCAAGGGCAGCGAGATCCAGCAGCGCTATAGCGAACTCATGATGCTCGCCGGCGGCCCCTACTCGCTGCCGCTGGTGCGCGAGGCGATGGAAGCCGGGTACCAGGGCACTTATCCGGGCGGTCACGTGGAACTCGCTCCCCTGACCTCCACCTACTTCAACATGCGCAAGACAACGATCTACGGCGGCTCGAACGAAGTGCAACGCAACATCGTCGCGCAAACCGTGCTGGGCTAAGGAGACAAGAAGATGGATTTCGATTTTTCCGACGACCAGCAACAACTGCGCGACGCGGTCGCCAAGTGGGTTGAAAAGGGCTACACCTTCGAGCGCCGCCAGGCGATTGAAAAGGCCGGCGGCTTCGCACGCGATGCGTGGGACGAACTCGCTGAACTGGGCTTGGGCGGTCTCTACATTCCCGAAGACGAAGGCGGATTGGGCATGGGCCCGGTCGAAGGCATGGTCGTCATGGAAGAGCTCGGCCGCGGCATCGTGCTCGAGCCGCTGGCGCAGGCTTTCATCGCGGGCGCCGTGCTCGCCGGACACGCCGACGAAGACACCAAGGACAACTGGCTGCCGCGCATCGCTGGCGGACAGGCGCTCATCGTGCTGGCCTACCAGGAACGCAAGGCGCGCTACAAGCTCGACGTGTGCGAAGCCAAGGCCACCAAGACCGCCAACGGCTACACGCTGAGCGGTGCCAAGAGCCTCGTGCCTTCGGGCGACGAAGCGGACGCCTACCTTGTGCCGGCCCAGCTGGACGGCAAGATTGCGCTCTTCTTGGTCGAGCGTGCCGCCAGCGGCGTCGAATCGAAGGGCTACGGCACGCAAGACGGCAGCCGCGCGGCGGAAGTCGTGTTCAGCAATGCCGGCGCAACGCTGATCGCGGCCGATGGCCTGCCGGTGCTCGAACATGCCGTCGACATCGGCATTGCCGCACTCTGCGCTGAAGCCGTGGGCGTGATGGACAAGACCCTGGCCATCACCGTCGAGTACATGAACACGCGCAAGCAGTTCGGCGTGAACATCGCGACCTTCCAGGCGCTGCGCCATCGCGTGTCGGACATGAAGATGCAGCTTGAACTGGCCCGCTCGATGAGCTACTACGCCAGCCTCAAGCTCAACGCGTCGGCCGCAGAACGCCGCCAGGCGATTGCACGCGCGAAGTATCAGCTCGGCGTGTCGATGCGCTTCATCAGCCAGAACGCCGTGCAATTGCATGGTGGCATCGGCGTGACGGACGAATACATCGTGAGCCACTACTTCCGCAAGCTCACGCAGCTTGAAATGTCCTTTGGCGACTCGATGCACCATCTGGGCGAAGTGTCCAGGCGCATGCAGGACACGGCCGGGGTGTTTGCCTGATCGGCTGATTCAGGCCAGTTCCATCCTTTTTGACGCCCGTCAGTGTTGCACTGACGGGCGTTTTCGTTTTCGGGTCGGATATGCCTGACAGCTCGGCTCCACAGTCAACAAGAATTGGAGAATATTTCTTATTGAAGATAAAGAATTGTCTTTATTGAATTCAGACTTTTCCTGTTGCACCTTCAAATACCCAGAATAGACCGCAAACAAGTTGACATTTGGATGACTATTGCAAACCCAAAGTCATCCAAACAGCCGCTTTCTATTTACAATTCATCCACACCCATTCAATAGCGCATTCAATCAATAGAGTTCGCCATTTGAAGGAATTCTTGATTGAATTAAAGGATGAATGAAATGCGTGAGATTCTCTTGATTTCGGCCCTCGTCGCTACAGTCGCATTGTGGGCAGGCAATGCAACGGCCGCGAATGGCCCCGTCGATGCCCGTGGTGCAAGCCAAGGCTGCTACAGCATCGTTCCGGCTGACTGCACCTCGGAGTCTGGCCGGTTGGGCGCCCGCATTGTCGGGAGCGACGCGCAACCTGATCTGGCCCGCGGACTCTTCAAGAACACAGGCTCGACGAGCGTCGTTGAACACAGCGCCTGGGATCAACTGGATACGCCGTTGAGGCCGACAGGGAGCACGGGCGGCTTCAAGCGGATCGATACCGCCGCAGGCGCAGTGCAAATCTCGAACGCTTAAGAAGCGGACCGGCGCGACAGCCCTCACCGAACCTGGAATTCCTAGGCAATCGGCAATCGCGAATTGGAGCATCGATAAAGCACGCGCCCACGGAAGCACATGCCTCCGCAGAGACGAATTGCACCAACGCTGATTCAGCCTTTAGTGGCCAAGCGTCAATTGCCTCTCAACGAGCGCAAAAAAACACGCGCCGCATTCACCCATGCAAGCGCGAGCTTTGCGGCAAATGCGCCATCAGGAACTCCATCTGGTCCGCCAAGATGCGGCGGTTGCGCAAAATGAAGTCTTCCCACAGGCTGGGCACATAAGGCGTATACAAAAGCGCCATGCCGGCTTGCTCCGGCGTGCGGCTGCTCTTGCGATGATTGCAAGGGCGGCACGCGGTCACGACGTTCATCCACGAATCCACGCCGTTCTGCGCAAACGGGATGATGTGCTCGCGCGTGAGGTCTTCTTCATGGAAGTGACCACCGCAATACGCACAGATGTTGCGATCCCGCGCAAACAACTTGCTGTTCGTGAGTCCGGGACGTTGCGTGAAAGGATTGATCTTTGGCACGCCCTTGGTGCCGATGATGCTGTTGACCGCGATCTGAGACTGCATTCCTGTGACAGCGTTCGTTCCGCCACGGAACAGGGCCACCTGTGCACCAACCTCCCAGCGCACCTCGTCAGCCGCATAGTGAGTCACCGCTTGTTCAAGCGAAATCCACGATTGCGGCAGCCCCTGGGCCGACAGCTTCAAGACCTTCACCACACACGCCCCCTCTTCAAAAAGAAGAACCTACGCAAATGAACGGATCCAACGCGTCACAATATATACCGCTTTCATGACAAATCGTCTGCGAAAGGCCATTGGCCGGGCGCAGCGTGCTATCAAAAAGATAATCCGCAATGCAGACATTCCGTGGCTTTCGCCACCCCGAGGTCGCCAGGGCCTGCGCCTTGACGATCGGCAATTTCGACGGCGTTCATCGTGGCCACCAGGCCATGCTGGCCCTGTTGGCCACCGAAGCACGCCATCGGGGGCTGCCCAGTTGCGTCCTGACCTTCGAACCCCACCCGCGCGACTACTTCGCGCAGGTCGCCAAGAAACCTGAACTGGCGCCCGCCCGCATCGGCACCCTGCGCGACAAGCTGGGCGAACTGGCCGCCTGCGGTGTGACCCAGACGGTGGTGCTGCCCTTTGACGCGCGCCTCGCATCGAAGTCGCCCGATGAATTCATCGACCAGGTATTGATCGAAGGACTCGGCGCCAAATACGTGCTGGTGGGCGACGACTTCCGCTTTGGCGCCAAGCGCGCGGGCGACTACGCCATGCTCGACGCGGCTGGCGAGGCGCGGGGCTTCGACGTGGCACGGATGAACAGCTACGAAGTGCACGGCCACCGCGTGTCCAGTTCCGCCGTGCGCGAAGCCCTGGCCGCCGGAAACATGAGCCACGTGCAGACGCTGCTCGGCCGCCCCTACGCCATCTCGGGCCACGTGGTGCATGGCCGCAAGCTCGGCCGCGCCCTCGGCGCGTCATCGCCGGGCGGCATCGACGGGTTCCGCACGCTCAACATGCGCTTCTCGCACTGGAAGCCGGCCGCCAGCGGCATCTTCGCGGTGCTCGTGCATGGCCTGGTCGACAAGCCTCTGCCGGGCGTCGCCAACCTCGGCGTGCGGCCCTCGCTGGATGCCAACGACGTCAACGCCGGGCGCGTTCTGCTGGAGACGCACTGCCTCGAATGGCCGTCCGAACTGGGCGAGGAAGGGGCCTACGGTAAAATCGTACGCGTGGAACTTCTACACAAACTGCACGACGAGCTGCGCTACAACAGCCTCGAGGCCCTGACGGCCGGCATCGCGAAAGATCGCGACGATGCCCGTGCGTTCTTTGCGTCCACGCACCGGCAGACCACGCGCGACCGAATTTGAGCGGCGGAAGGTTTCGCTTCGCTCTGCGGCGCGCCCCATCGCGCCCGCTGCTGCCCACGATTCTTTCCGCCTGTCCCCGCAAGTCGAGCCAGCCGCCACGACCGGCCGCTGCTCGCGAACAGAACATTTAAGGCGCCGCCCGAAAACGACGCCCACCCGGACACTTCGGAATACCTCGGAAACATCATGGCTGACACTCCCACCGACAGCGCTGCTGACTATCGCGCCACGCTGAACCTGCCCGACACGCCCTTCCCCATGCGCGGCGACCTGCCCAAGCGCGAGCCGGGCTGGGTCAAGGAATGGAACGACGAAGGCCGCTACCACCGCCTGCGCGACGCCCGCCACGGCGCGCCCAAGTTCATCCTGCACGACGGCCCGCCCTATGCCAACGGCCAGATCCACATGGGCCACGCCGTCAACAAGATCCTGAAGGACATGATCACCAAGGCGCGCCAGCTCGAGGGCTACGACGCGCTGTACGTGCCCGGCTGGGATTGCCACGGTCTGCCGATCGAGAACGCCATCGAGAAGAAGTACGGCCGCAACCTGAGCCGCGACGAGATGCAGGCCAAGAGCCGCGCCTATGCCACCGAGCAGATCGCGCAGCAGATGGTCGACTTCCAGCGCTTGGGCGTGCTGGGCGAGTGGGACCATCCGTACAAGACCATGGACTTCGCCAACGAGGCGGGCGAGATCCGCGCGTTCAAGCGCGTGATCGAGCGCGGCTTCGTTTATCGCGGCCTCAAGCCCGTGTACTGGTGCTTCGACTGCGGCTCCTCGCTGGCCGAGTTCGAGATCGAATACGCCGACAAGAAGTCGCAGACGCTGGACGTCGCCTTCAAGGCCCATGACCCGATCGCGCTGGCCACGGCCTTCGGCGTTCCGGTGATCGAAAAAGACGCCTTCGCCGTCATCTGGACCACCACGGCGTGGACCATCCCGGCCAACCAGGCGATCAACCTCAACCCCGAGTTGCAGTACTCGCTGGTCGACACCGAGCGCGGGCTGTTGATCCTGGCCGACTCGCTGGTCGAGATGTGCATGAACCGCTATGCGCTCGATGGCAAGGTGCTGGCCACCGTCAAGGGCGAAAAGCTGGGCGGCCTCGAATTCGAGCACCCACTGTACGACGTCGATGCCGGCTATCGCCGCTTGTCTCCGATCTACCTGGCCGACTACGCCACCGCCACCGACGGCACGGGCCTGGTCCACTCCTCGCCGGCTTACGGCGTGGACGACTTCAACTCCTGCATCGCGCATGGCGTGGCGTATGACGACATCCTGAACCCGGTGCAAGGCAACGGCTCGTACGCGCCGGAGTTTCCGCTCTTCGGCGGCCAGAACATCTGGAAGGCCGTGCCGGTCATCATCCACGCCTTGCGCGACGCCGGCCGCCTGCTGGCCACGGAAGCGATCACGCACAGCTACCCGCATTGCTGGCGCCACAAGACGCCGGTGATCTACCGCGCCGCCGCCCAGTGGTTCATCCGCATGGACGAAGGCGAAGGCGTGTTCACCAGGGACAAGGCGGAGAAGACCTTGCGCCAGACCGCGCTGGAAGCCATCGAACAGACCAGCTTCTATCCGGAGAACGGCAAGGCGCGCCTGCACGACATGATCGCCAACCGGCCCGACTGGTGCATCTCGCGCCAGCGCAGCTGGGGAGTGCCGATTCCGTTCTTCCTGCACAAGGATTCGGGCGAACTGCATCCGCGCACCATGGAGATCCTCGACCAGGCCGCGGCCATCGTCGAGCAGGGCGGCATCGAGGCGTGGAGCCGCGTCACCGCCGAGGACATCCTCGGCGCCGAAGACGCGCCCCACTACACCAAGAGCACCGACATCCTGGAGGTGTGGTTCGACTCCGGCTCGACCTTCTTCCACGTGCTGCGCGGTACGCACCCCAACGTGCACCACGACGCCGGTCCCGAGGCCGACCTGTACCTGGAAGGCCATGACCAGCATCGCGGCTGGTTCCACTCGTCGCTGCTGCTGGCGTCCGCGCTGGAAGGCCGCGCGCCGTATCGCGGCCTGCTGACGCACGGGTTCACCGTGGACAGCCAGGGACGCAAGATGAGCAAGTCGCTGGGCAACGGCATCGACCCGCAAGAGGTCAGCAAGAAGCTCGGCGCCGAAATCATCCGCCTGTGGGTGGCCGCGAGCGACTACTCGGGCGACATCGCCGGCGACGACAAGATCCTCGCCCGTGTGGTCGATGCGTATCGACGCATCCGCAACACGCTGCGCTTCCTGCTTGCGAACACCAGCGACTTCGACATCGCAAAAGACCTCGTGCCTTTCGAAGATTTGCTGGAGATCGACCGCTATGCGCTCAGCCGCGCGTCGCAGTTCCAGGCCGAGATCCTCGCGCACTACAAGGTCTATGAATTCCACCCGGTGGTCTCCAAGCTGCAGGTGTATTGCAGCGAAGACCTCGGCGCGTTCTACCTCGACGTGCTCAAGGACCGCCTCTACACCACCGCCGCCGGCTCGCAGGCACGTCGCAGTGCGCAGACCGCACTCTGGCACATCCTGCAAGCCATGCTGCGCTGGATGGCGCCCTTCCTGAGCTTCACGGCCGAGGAAGCATGGAAGTTCTGCGCCACCGAGGACGGCAAGGGCCACTCGATCTTCACGCAGACCTACCTGGACCTGGGCACGCCCGACGAAGCCCTGTTGGCCAAGTGGAACCGCATCCGCGAAGTACGCGACGTGGTCAACAAGGACATCGAGGCGGTGCGTGCGGACGGCAAGGTCGGCTCGTCGCTGCAGGCCAACGTGCAGCTCACGGCCAGCGCCGACGACTACGCCCTGCTCGCCAGCCTGGGCGACGACCTGAAGTTCGTGCTGATCACCTCGGCGGTCGAACTCATCGAAGGCGGCGAACTTGCAACGCGGGTGGTGCCGAGCACGGCGCTCAAGTGCGAGCGTTGCTGGCACTGGCGCACCGACGTCGGCCACGACGTCGACCGCCCCACGCTGTGCGGGCGCTGCACCACCAACCTCTACGGCGCCGGCGAAGTGCGCAAGGTGGCTTGATGGCGCGCTCCAGGCCTTCGGGCGGCTCGCAAGGCATCTGGCCCTGGCTGGGCATCGCGCTGATCATCGTCATCGTGGACCAGTTCACCAAGACGCTGATCCTGGGCTACTACCAGTACGGGGACCAGACCGTCGTCACGAGCTTCTTCAACATCGTGCGCGCCCACAACACGGGCGCGGCGTTTTCCTTCCTGGCCGATGCGTCGGGATGGCAGCGCTGGATGTTCACGGGCATCGGCGTGGCGGCGGCGGCATTCATCATCTGGATGCTCAAGTCACACGCGGGCCAGAAGCTGTTCTCGCTGTCGATGGCCCTCATCCTCGGCGGCGCGATCGGCAATGTGATCGACCGGATGATGCACGGCTACGTCGTGGACTTCCTGGACTTCCACTGGGGCACCCAGCACTTCCCGGCCTTCAATGTGGCCGACAGCGCCATCACCCTGGGCGCCGTCTTCCTGATCCTGGACGAACTGCGACGCGTGCGGCGCGCCCGCTGAAGCGCCGCGCGGATGCCCTGCGCGGATTCGTCCGCGTATAGTCTTCGGCATCCATGAAACATTTGTTGAACTTACTGGCAGCCGTTGCGCTGCTGGTTTGGGGTACCCATCTTGTCCGCACGGGCGTGATGGGCGTGTTCGGCACCAACCTGCGCAAGTTCTTGGCGCGCAGCATGCGCAACCGGTTCACGGCTGCGCTGTCGGGCATCGGCGTCACGGCGCTGGTGCAGTCGAGCACGGCGACTTCGCTGATGACCTCCTCCTTCGTCGGGCAAGGCCTCATCACCTTGCCTGCCGCATTGGCGGTGATGCGCGGTGCGGATGTGGGGACCGCCCTCATGTCGGTGCTGTTCTCCACCGACCTTTCATGGCTCTCGCCCCTGTTCATCTTCGTGGGCGTGGTGCTCTACATCTCGCGCTCGGCGACCGCGTGGGGCCGCGTCGGGCGGGTGTTCATCGGGCTCGGCCTGATGCTGCTGGCCCTGCAGCTGGTGGTGGCTGCGACGGGGCCGCTGTTCGATTCACCCCCCGTACGTGCGCTGCTTGCGTCTCTCACCAGTGACGTGCTGCTGGAGATCACCATCGGCGCGGCGCTGGCTGTGGTCGCCTATTCAAGCCTGGCCATCGTGCTGCTGGTGGCCGCGATGGCGAGCTCGAATGTGGTGCCGCTCGACGTGGCGCTGGGCCTCGTGCTCGGCGCCAACCTGGGCAGCGGACTGCTGGCGGTGCTGACCACGGCCCGGGCCTCCATGACCGTGCGGCGGGTGACGGTGGGCAACCTGCTGTTCAAGCTGCTGGGCGTGGCCGTTGCAGCGCCCTTCGTCGGGCTCTATCTGAACCATGTTCGACCGTATGTGAACGCGACGCAGCTGGTGGTGCTGTACCACCTGGCCTTCAACGTGGTGATGAGCATCTGCTTCATCGGCCTGACAAACTGGGTCGCCAAGTTCGTCACCCGCATGCTGCCCGAGCCGGCCGAGCCGGTGGCCAGCGGACGGCCCCAGCATCTGGACCCCTCGGCGCTGTCGACGCCGAGCTTGGCCATTTCCAACGCGGCGCGCGAGGCGCTGCACCAGGCCGACGTCGTCGAGACCATGCTCATCGGCATGCTCAACGTCATCCGCCACAACGACCTGCAGCTGGCCGAGGAGCTGCGCAAGATGGACGACACGGTCGACAAGCTCTACTCGGACATCAAGTACTACCTGACGAAGATCTCGCGCGAGGCGCTGGGCGAATCGGAAAGCCGCCGCTGGACGGACATCATCAGCTTCACCATCAACATGGAGCAGATCGGCGACATCATCGAGCGCGTGATCATCGACATCGAGGACAAGAAGATCCGCCCGCAACGCAATTTTTCAGAGGCGGGCATGCGGGAGATCGTCGAGCTGCACGAACGCCTGGTGGCCAACCTGCGGCTGGGCATGAGCGTGTTCCTGAATGGCAACGTGCGCGACGCGCAACGCTTGCTGGAAGAAAAGGCGCGCTTCCGGGACCTTGAACATGCCTACGCCAGCACGCACCTGGCGCGCTTGTCGGAGCAAACGGCGTCGAGCATTGAAACGAGTTCGCTGCACATCGACCTGATCAGCGACCTGAAGCGCATCAACTCGCACATCTGTTCGATCGCCTACCCGATCCTGGACTCGGCGGGGGCGCTGGCGCCAAGCCGCCTTCGGACGTCGCGGCTGGGGTCGCTCGAGTAGTTGTTGAGGCGGCGGCGCTAGTGCGCGGCCAGCTGCGCGCGCGTCACGTTCTCCTGGTGCACCTTGAGCAGCCACTCGTACCAAAGGCAAAGCGGCATGGTGACGAAGGCCATGCCAATGACGTAGATGAGCAGGCCCATCATGGGAAAGTCGGCACCGTCCCGGTAGGGGATGCATGCGAGCACCGCCGCGATGGTGATGATGGCCATCACCGCCTTCAGGGCGCGGCCCATGAAGGTCGTGCGCCGCAAGCCCTGGGGATCGAACTTCTCGCTGTCCGCGCGTGAGTATTCGCGCTTGCCGCCGTCAATTTCCATAGCCTCTCCGTGATCGAAGGCTCCCCTGCCGCTTCATCCTACGCGGCTGGAACCCGGATCAACCTGGAGGCTTCCCTGGCGCGCAATAGTTGGGCGCCAGGGCAACAAGTTAGCGCAGGCCGATGCGCGAGGCGCGCCTTCTCAGCGCCGCAGCGCGCGCAGGGTCCGTGGCTTCGGCAGCGTGGGCGTCGGTCAGCAAGCTGCGCATCTGCTCGACTTCCCCGAGGATCTTGTTCGGGCTCGCCAGCGCCTTCAGCAGCATGAAGGTTTCCTCGGCGAAGGCCTCGACGACAGCCGAAAAGCCGTCGATGGCAGCAGACCCCCTGGTCGTGCGGTTGAGCGTTGTCATGGCGGAACTCCTTGAGAGACTGGGGCCCATCATCCGCAGCCCTTTGCAATAAGTACAACGATATTTATTGCCAATTCCATGCAAAATAATTGCATTCAACCCGAGGCAATCCATGGACATCAACCTGGCGCGCACCTTCCTCGAAATCGTTGCAACGCGCAGTTTCCAGCGCGCCGCCGAGCGTTTGCACGTCACGCAGACCTCTGTGAGCGCACGCGTTCGCACGCTGGAGGAACTGCTCGGCCGCACCCTGTTCGTGCGCAACAAGGCCGGCGCTGCGCTCACCGTCGCGGGCGAGCATTTCCTGCCCCACGCGACCACGCTGGTGCAGGTGTGGGAGCGTGCGCGCCAACAGGTCGCCGTGCCGACCGGCAGCCGCGCGGTGCTCTCCGTGGGTTGCGAAGTCAGCCTGTGGCATCCGCTCTTGCCCCGTTGGCTGATGTGGATGCGCGCTCGCGTGCCCGACCTCGCCATCCGCACCGAGGTCGACTTCCCGCGCGACCTGCTCGACCAGGTAGCAGCCGGCGTGCTGGACATCGCCATCGCCTACGCCCCGCAGCAGCGCCCGGGGCTGCGCGTGGAGTTGCTCATCGAGGAAAAGCTCATCATGGTCACCACCGACAAGCGCCTGCGCACGCCCCAGGCCGCGCACTACGTCAACGTCGATTGGGGCCCCGAGTTCGCGGCGCAGCACGACCTGGCTTTCCCCGAACTCTCCAACGCGCCCGTGCGCGCCGGGCTCGGCCCCCTGGGGCTGGAATACGTGCTGGCCGCTGGCGGCACGGGCTACTTCCGCCTCGACGTGGTTCGAAGCCATCTGGAATCCGGCCGCCTGCGCCGCGTTCCGGGAACGCCGGAGTACCTTTATCCGGCCTATGCGGTCTACGCCGTCGGCGCCGAACCCACCATCGTCGACGCCGCGCTCGAAGGCCTTCGTCAGGTGGCCAACCCGACACCAAAGCCCGCCACGACCCGGGCGAAGGCCGGGAAAACGCCCAGACCGCGCCTTCCGAAAAATTGACACAGGTCAAGTGACGGGCGCTTCGGGCGGGCACAGAATGCCCGTCAAACAAGCATCCGGGGCTCTTTGCACATGACGACGCTGATCTACACCCATCCGGCCTGCCTCGATCATCGTCCGGGTCCGCATCACCCCGAGTCGCCAGAACGCCTCATGGCCGTGCTGAAGGCTTTGAAGACGCCGGAGTTCGCGGACGTGGAGTGGCGCGACGCACCGCGCGGGTCGCGCGAACAGGTGCTGCTGGTGCACACGGAG
The DNA here is from genome assembly GCF_030317105.1 of Variovorax brevis. Classification (GTDB taxonomy): domain Bacteria; phylum Pseudomonadota; class Gammaproteobacteria; order Burkholderiales; family Burkholderiaceae_C; genus Variovorax; species Variovorax brevis. The sequence goes on along the minus strand of NZ_JASZYG010000005.1, from coordinate 492,764 downwards.
GATTACGTCGAGTTGGTCGAGTCCCTCTCCCCCACCGAGGGCTACCAGGTGCTGGACGCCGGCGACACCATCATGTCGCCGGGCACGCTCGAAGCGGTGATGCGCTGCGTGGGCGCGGCGTGCGCCGCGGTCGATGCGGTGGTGGCCAGGGAAGCACGCAATGCGTTCTGCGCCACACGCCCTTGCGGCCACCACGCCGAGGCCGATCGCGCGATGGGTTTTTGCGTCTTCAACCAGGCCGCCATTGCCGCGCTGCATGCGCGTGCGAAGCATGGCCTCAAGCGCGTGGCGGTCGTCGACTTCGACGTGCACCATGGCAACGGGACGCAGAACACTTTCAGCAACGATCCGGACCTGTTCTATGGCTCGTCGCACCAGTCGCCGTTTTACCCCGGCACCGGCGCGCGCCACGAAACCGGCGTGGCCCACAACATCGTCAACGTGCCCTTGTCGCTGGCGTGCGACTCCGCCACCTTCCGCGCGCGCATGTCGGCGGACATGCTGCCGGCGCTTCGCGAATTCGGCGCGGAACTGATCATCCTGTCGACCGGCATCGACGCGCATTTCAAGGACCCGCTCGGCGGTCTCAATTTCAAGGACGACGACTTCCACTGGATCACGCGCGAGCTCATGCAGATCGCCAACGAATCCGCACACGGGCGTGTCGTCTCGATTCTTGAAGGCGGCTACAGCCTCGAAGCGCTGGGCACCGGCACCGCAGCGCATGTGCGTGCGCTCATGACATAGCCTGCGCGTTTCGCGCCGCGGCATTCAACTTCGACATCAGTAAGACATTTCTCTTCATGGTGTTTGCGTTAAGTTTTTTGCTGCGCGCCTTTGCGCGCGCCAACTCATACTGTCCACATGCGCGCGACCCATCCCCAAGGGCGCGGGCATACCCCGATACGGCATTTTGGAAAAGTTGACCGAGGTCAATTTGCATCGCAGCGCCAACGCGCAGCATCGGTTTCGTTGGGGAGTTCCGCCACAAATTCATAACTACGAGAAAGGCGAACTGTTCAGGAGACAAGTGATGATCGAGAGACTCTTCGCGCGCAGCCGGGCTTGCAGAACCAAACTCTGCGCTACTGCCCTGCTTGCACTGTCGGTTGCTGCCCCCGCGTTTGCGTGGGAGCCAACCAAGCCCGTCGAGTTCGTCGTGCCGGCAGGCACCGGCGGCGGCGCAGACCAGATGGCTCGCCTGATCCAGGGCATCGTCATCAAGCACAAGCTGATGAAAGAGCCACTCATCGTCGTCAACAAGTCCGGTGGCGCTGGCGCCGAGGGCTTCCTGGCAGTCAAGGAAGCCAAGGGCGACCCGTACAAGATCGTCATCACGCTCTCGAACCTCTTCACCACGCCGATGGCCACCGGCGTGCCCTTCAACTGGAAGGACATGACCCCCGTCGCCATGATGGCGCTCGACCAGTTCGTGCTGTGGACCAACGCGGACGAGCCCTACAAGAGCGCGGCCGAATACATCGCCGCAGCCAAGGCGGCAGGCCCCAACAAGTTCAAGATGGGCGGCACCGGCTCCAAGCAGGAAGACCAGATCATCACCGTCGCGCTGGAGAAGGCAACCGGCACCAAGTTCATCTACGTGCCCTTCAAGGGCGGCGGCGAGGTGGCCGTCCAGTTGGTGGGTGGTCACATCAACTCCACCGTCAACAACCCGATCGAAGCCGTGGCCCAGTGGCGTGCCGGCAAGCTGCGCGCGCAGTGCGTGTTCGACGAACAGCGCATGCCCTTCAAGGCCAAGGTGACCGACACGCAATCGTGGAACGACATCCCGACCTGCAAGGAAGCCGGCGTGCCGACGGCCTACACGATGCTGCGCGGCATCTTCATGCCGCCGGGCATCAAGCCCGACGAACTCGCCTTCTACGTGGACTTGCTCACCAAGGTGCGCGCCACGCCTGACTGGGCCGAGTACATGGAAAAAGGTGCGTTCAACCAGACCTTCCTGACGGGCGAACCCTACGCGAAATGGCTCACCAAGGCCGAAGCAGATCACAAGACACTGATGACCGAAGCGGGCTTCATGGCCCCGAAGTGACCGGACGGGCGCACGCCCACGCGCGCGGCGTGCTGCCCCCTGCTGCGATTGCCCTGCCGCCCGCGCAGGGCAAGTTCGGCTACGCGCCCATTTCATGACTTTCTTCGAGGATGGAGGCTCCATGGAGCACGAGGATTCTTCCGGCAGCGCCGTGCGCAAAGGCGTTGCCACCAATGTGGTGGACGCCGTGGTCGCGGCGGTTCTGCTCGTCATCGGCATCGTGGTCATCGTGGAAAGCCGGCGCCTGGGCGCCGGCTGGACCAGCGATGGCCCTGGCTCCGGCTACTTTCCCTTCTACATCGGCGTGATCATCACGATCTCGGCGCTGGGCATCTTCTACCAGGCCATCCTCGGCAAGAACAAGAACACCGAGGTGTTCGTCGACAAGGAACAGCTCAAGCGCGTGCTCTCGGTGCTGCTGCCGGCCACGGTGTACGTGCTGGGCATCTCGCTGATCGGGATCTACGTGGCCTCGGCGATCTACATCGCCCTGTTCATGATCATCCTGGGCAAGTTCTCGTGGGTGAAGAGCGTGATCGCGGCGCTGGCCGTCAACGTGCTGTTCTTCCTGATGTTCGAAGTGTGGTTCAAGGTGCCGCTCTTCAAGGGCAAGCTCGATCCGCTGGCCTTCCTCGGCTACTGAACCCCCACGGAGCAAACGCGAAATGGAAGAAATCAACGCCCTTGCGCAGGGCTTCGCCGTGATCCTGAGCCCCATGAACATCGGCCTGATGTTCGTGGGGATCATCCTCGGCGTGCTGATCGGCGTGCTGCCCGGACTGGGCGGCGCCAACGGCGTGGCGATCCTGCTGCCGCTCACCTTCACGATGTCGCCGACCTCGGCGATCATCATGCTGTCGTGCCTCTACTGGGGCGCACTGTTCGGCGGGGCCATCACCTCGATCCTGTTCAACATTCCGGGCGAGCCCTGGTCGGTGGCAACCACCTTCGACGGCTACCCCATGGCGCAGCAGGGCCGCGCCGGCGAGGCGCTCACCACGGCCTTCACTTCGTCCTTCGTGGGCGCGCTGGTGGCGGTGATCATGATCACCTTCCTGGCGCCGCTGGTGGCGAAGTTCGCGCTCAAGTTCGGCTCGCCGGAATTCTTTGCGGTGTACCTGCTCACTTTCTGCAGCTTCGTGGGCATGGGCAAGGGCTCGCCCTTCAAGATCCTTGCGTCGATGGCGCTGGGCTTTGCACTGGCCTCGGTCGGCATGGACACGGTCACCGGCCAGCTGCGCCTGACCTTCGGCCAGGCCGAGCTGATGCGCGGCTTCGACTTCCTGATCGCCGTCATCGGCTTGTTCGGCATCGGCGAAATCCTGCTGTCGATGGAAGAAGGCCTGAGCTTCAACGGCCAGACGGCCAAGATCGATCCCAAGGTGGTGCTGCAAACCTGGAAGAAGCTGCCCCAGTACTGGGTGACCTCCGTGCGCAGTTCGCTCATCGGCATCTGGATGGGCATCACGCCCGGCGGCGCCACGCCGGCGTCGTTCATGAGCTATGGCCTGGCCAAGAAGATGTCGAAGAACGGGTCGAAATTCGGCACCGGCGAAATGGAAGGCGTGGTCGCACCGGAAACCGCGGCGCACGCGGCCGGCACCAGCGCGCTGCTGCCGATGCTGGCACTCGGCATTCCGGGCTCCCCCACCGCGGCTGTGCTGCTGGGCGGCCTGCTGATCTGGGGCCTGCAACCGGGGCCGCTGCTCTTCGTCGAGCAGAAGGACTTCGTGTGGGGCCTGATCGCGTCGATGTACCTGGGCAACATCGTCGGGCTGATCGTGGTGCTGAGCACGGTGCCGCTCTTCGCGTCGATCCTGCGCATTCCGTTCTCGATCATCGCGCCGGTGATCATCGTGATCTGCGCCATCGGCGCCTACACGGTGCACAACGCCATGCTGGACATCTGGTTCATGCTGGGCTTCGGCATCGTCGGCTACCTGTTCAAGAAGCTCGACTTTCCGCTGGCGCCGCTGGTGCTGGCTCTGGTGCTGGGCGACAAGGCGGAAGACTCGTTCCGCCAGGCCATGCTGGTGTCGCAAGGCGACGTGATGATCATGTTCTCCAACCCGCTGGTGGGTGGCATCACCACGCTGGCGCTCGTGCTTCTGTTCTGGCCGTTGATCTCCAAGCTGATCGCGCTGATCAAGCACCCGAAGGTTGACGAATTTGCAAGCGAACGGCCGGTGGACTGATGAAGGAAAACATCATGCCCGTCATCGCCATGACCCAGGAAATGGGTTCCCTCGCCAAGGATGTTGCCGCCGGGCTCGCCGAGAGGCTCGGGCTCGCGGTGATGCGACACGAGGTCATCGAGCACGTCGCCGGCAAGATGGACGTGTCCCACAGCCTCATCAGCCGGCTGCGCGAAGGCAAAGCGGGGCTGGTCGAGCGGTTGAAGACCGACCGGCGAACGCTGGCGCTCTACACCGCGGAAGAGCTTTATGCCGTGGCGGACCGCGGCAATGTGGTCATCCGCGGCTGGGGCGCCACCTGCCTGCTGCGCCCGGTTCCGCACGTCGTGTGCGTGCGCATCACCCGCTCGCTGGAGAAGCGCGTCGAGTGGCTGATGGCCGACCTGGAGACCGACGACTACGCGTTTGCCGAAGCGGAGATCCGACGAAGCGACAAGGCGCACGCCGCGCGCATGCACGAGCAGTTCGGCGTGACCTGGGGCGACCCGGTGTTGTACGACGCCGTTCTCAACACCGATCGGCTGTCGGTCGATACCTGCGTGGAGCAGATCGCGCAATTGGTGCGCCGGCCCGAGTTCGCCGAGACGCCGGAGTCGCGCGCCCTGCTTGCCAACATGGCGCTGGCGGCAAGCGTGCGCGCCGCCCTGAAGGGCGAGGCCGCCACGCGCGACATCAACATCACGATCGACGCCGATGGCAGCCGCGTCGTCTTGCGCGGGATCGTCGTCAGCGCGGAAGAGCGGCAGCAGGCCGAGAGCACGGCAGCGGCCGTGAGTGGCGTGTCGGGCGTCGACAACGAGCTGAGGTTGATGGCGACGACGCGGCGGTTCACGTCGTCGAAGCAGACCTGAGGCCGTCCCGGCCCCCCGCGGGTCGGGCAACGCGCGCCCACGCAGGAGGCAGTTGAGGCCAAGCCGCGCCGGCGGAGCGCGGTACCTCGCCCGGATCTTCCTAGATCTTCCCGCGCTTGCGCAACCGGCTCAGCGTCTCCGGCGACAGGTTCAGGTATGACGCCAGCTCCTTGCGCGGAATCCGGTCCACCAGTTCCGGATGCTTGCGCGTGAAACGGTGAACCCGCCCCGGCGCGTCCAGCAGGTGCAGCGTGATGGTGTGCGCCATGATTTCGCTCATCCCGCGCATCACCATGTACTCGAACAGCTCCTTGGCCTGCGGATGGCGGTTCAGGAAGGCGATCCACTCCTTGAGCGGCAGGCTCACCACCCGCGCCTTGGTGACGCAGACGATGCCGTAGGGCGTCGGCGTGCCCAGGCGCAGCGCGGCGTAGCTGGTTTCCATGTCCTGCTCGTCGGCGAAGCGCAGGATCATTTCCTTGCCCTGCGCGTTGCTGACAACGCGCTTGAGGATGCCTTCGATGATGAAGTACTGGGCCATGTCGCGCACGCCCTGGTGCAGCAGGAACTCGCCCTTGTTGCCGTCGACGACGACCAGGTGCGATTCCAGTTCTGCCCGCTCGCTCTCGCTCAGGTCCTTGAGCAGCACATTCTCCCGGAGCTGGAGTCGAATGATGTTTTTCTCCGGGTGGTTTTCCAACAACGTCATGGTTACCGATTACTCGCTTTTCGCAACACCGCCGCTTCGCATCTTTTGACAGCGTCGTTTTCCGGAAAGTTGACATAGGTCAACGGCCGAATGGGATGGCGCGAATCATAGTCGCGGCACGGGCTTCGGCCATTCGTTGAAAGTAGAAGGAGAGACATGTCTTCAGTCAGCACGGAAAAGCAGGCTCTTGCGACAGTGGCGGACGCCGAAGTTGCACGCGCCCTCAAAAACATGACCGACTCTGCGCCGGCCGCCGAAACCACCGATGGATTCCATCTGGTCATCGACGCGTTGAAGCTCAACGGCATCGACACCATCTTCGGCCTGCCGGGCATTCCCATCACCGACCTTACGCGCATGGCGCAGGCCGAGGGCATGCGGGTCATCTCCTTCCGCCACGAGCAGCACGCCGGCAATGCCGCGGCCGCTGCGGGCTTCCTGACCCAAAAGCCGGGCATCTGCCTGACGGTGTCTGCGCCGGGCTTCCTGAACGGCCTGACCTCCCTGGCCAATGCGACGACCAACTGTTTCCCGATGATCCTGATCAGCGGCTCCAGCGAGCGCGAGATCGTCGACCTGCAACAGGGCGACTACGAGGAAATGGACCAATTGGCCATCGCCAAGCCGCTGTGCAAGGCGGCCTTCCGCGTGCTGCACGCTGAAGACATCGGCGTGGGCATTGCGCGCGCCATTCGCGCTGCGCTGTCGGGCCGCCCGGGTGGCGTGTACCTCGACCTGCCGGCCAAGCTGTTCGCGCAGACGATGGACGCCGTCGCCGGCAAGAAGTCGCTCATCAAGGTCGTCGATCCGGCACCGCGCCAGATCCCGGCGGCCGACACGGTCCAGCGCGCGCTCGACCTGCTCAAGGGCGCCAAGAAGCCGCTGATCCTGCTGGGCAAGGGCGCTGCGTATGCGCAAGCCGACGCCGACATCCGCGCGTTGGTCGAGAAGACCGGCATCCCCTACCTGCCAATGTCGATGGCCAAGGGCCTGCTGCCCGACACCCATGCGCAATCGGCCGCTGCCGCGCGCTCGTATGTGCTGCAGGAAGCCGACGTCGTGATGCTGGTCGGTGCGCGCCTGAACTGGCTGCTCTCGCACGGCAAGGGCAAGACCTGGGCGCAGGAAAAAGGCGCCAAGAAGTTCATCCAGATCGACATCGCGCCAACCGAGATCGACAGCAACGTCGCCATCGAGGCGCCGGTGATCGGCGACATCGGCTCCTGCGTGTCGGCGCTGCTGGCCGGCATCGATGGCAAGTGGGCCAAGCCGCCGGCCGAGTGGACCGGCGCCATTGCCGAGCGCAAGGACAAGAACCTGTCGAAGATGGCCGCCACGCTGGCTGCGCGTCCGTCGCCGATGAACTTCCAGAGCGCGCTGAGCGTGATCCGCGACCAGGTCAAGGCCCGCCCCGACGCCATCGTGGTGAACGAAGGCGCCAACACGCTGGACTTCGCACGCAGCATCGTGGACATGTACGAGCCGCGCAAGCGCCTGGACGTGGGCACCTGGGGGATCATGGGCATCGGCATGGGCTTCTCGGTTGCCGCTGCGGTGGTCACGGGCAAGCCGGTGATCGCCATCGAAGGCGACAGCGCCTTCGGCTTCAGCGGCATGGAAGTCGAGACCATCTGCCGCTACAACCTGCCGGTGTGCGTCATCGTCTTCAACAACAACGGCGTGTACCGCGGCACCGACGTGAACAGCAGCGGCACCGCCGACGTGGCACCAACCGTCTTCGTCAAGAACGCGCGCTACGACAAGCTGATGGAAGCCTTCGGCGGCGTCGGCGTCCACGCCACCACGGCGGACGAATTGCAGGCGGCGCTCACCGAAGCGGTCGCATCCGGCAAGCCCACCCTCATCAATGCAGTCATCGACGAAACCGCAGGGACGGAGAGCGGCCGCATCACCAGTCTGAACCCGGCAACGGCGAAGAAGAAGTAATTCCAGGCAACACAGGAGATATTTGAAATGAGCACCAAACCTCTAGACGGCATCAAGATCATCGACTTCACGCACGTGCAGGCCGGGCCGGCGTGCACGCAACTGTTGGCCTGGTTCGGCGCGGACGTCATCAAGGTCGAGCGCCCGGGCGCCGGCGATGTGACCCGCAGCCAGCTGCGCGACATCGAGAACGTCGACGCGCTGTACTTCACCATGCTCAACAGCAACAAGCGCTCGATCACGCTGGACACCAAGAAGCCCGAAGGCAAGGCGGTGCTGGAAAAGCTGATCAAGGAATCGGACGTCCTGGTCGAGAACTTCGGCCCCGGCGCGCTGGACCGCATGGGCTTCACCTGGGAGCGCATCCAGGAGCTCAACCCCAAGCTGATCCATGCCTCGGTGAAGGGCTTCTCCGAAGGCCACCACTACGAAGACCTGAAGGTCTATGAAAACGTGGCGCAATGCGCCGGCGGCGCCGCATCGACCACCGGCTGGTGGAAGGGCGAGAACTCGGCGCCCACCATCTCTGCTGCCGCCCTGGGCGACTCCAACACCGGCATGCACCTGGCCATCGGCATCCTGACGGCCATCATCGGCCGCGACAAGACCGGCAAGGGCCAGAAGGTCGCCTGCTCGATGCAGGACGCCGTGCTCAACCTGTGCCGCGTGAAGATGCGCGACCAGCAGCGCCTTGAGAAAGTCGGCTACCTCGAGGAGTACCCCCAGTACCCGCACGAGATGGACGCCTTCAAGGACAAGGTCGTGCCGCGCGGCGGCAACGCCGGCGGCGGCGGCCAGCCGGGCTGGATCCTGAAGTGCAAGGGCTGGGAAACCGACCCCAACGCCTACATCTACTTCACCGTGCAGGGCCACGCCTGGGAGCCGATCTGCGACGCGCTCGGCAAGCCAGAGTGGAAGACCGATCCGGACTACACCACCGCCCGCGCGCGCCAGCCGCACATCGAGCAGATCTTCGCGACCATCGAGGACTTCATCAAGGACAAGACCAAGTTCGAAGCGGTCGACATCTTCCGCAAGCACGACATCCCCTGCGCCCCGGTGCTGTCGATGGCCGAACTGCTGGTCGACGAGTCGCTGCGCAAGAGCGGCTCCATCGTCGAAGTGCCGCACAAGGAGCGCGGCAGCTACTGGACCATCGGCAGCCCCATCAAGTTCTCGGACCTGAAGCCCGAAGTCACGGCCTCTCCCCTGCTGGGCGAGCACACCGACGAAGTGCTGGAAGAACTGGGCTACAGCAAGGCGCAAATCGCCGCCATGCACGAAGGCAAGGTGGTTTAAACCCCAGGCGACGCGGCCGCGAAAGCGACTCTCCGCCTTGTACATTCGGCAAGGCGGGGAGAGGTGCGGCTGCGTATCGCTGAGATGACTTGCCGGGAGGCATATGCAATCGAATTTAGACCTGAGCCAACTCGTCGCCGGTGCCGGCGACTCGATCATCGTCTGTGACGCCGAGGGCGCCATCGTCCTGTGGAACAAGGCCTCGGAGCGCATCTTTGGCTTCACCGAAGCCGATGCCCTTGGCAAATCCCTGGACCTCATCATCCCCGAGCGCCAGCGCCAGCGCCACTGGGATGGCTACAACAAGACCATGGAGACGGCCGTGACGCGCTACGGCGCCGACTTGCTGCGCGTCCCCGCCCTGCACAAGGACGGCCACACGCTGTCCATCGCGTTCACCGTTTCACTGCTGCAATCCGTTGATGGAAAGGTCACGGGCATCGTCGCCATCGTTCGCGACGAGAGCGCCCGCTTTGCCGAGGATCGAAAGCTTCGTGCCCGGATGACCGAACTCGAATCCCAGATCAAAGGAATCAAGCAATGAGCCAAGCACTCAAGGGTGTTCGCATCCTGGATTTCACGCACGTCCAGTCGGGCCCCACCTGCACGCAACTGTTGGCATGGTTCGGTGCCGACGTGATCAAGGTGGAGCGCGCCGGCGAAGGCGACGCCACGCGCACCCAGTTGCGCGACATCCCCGGCGTGGACAGCCTCTACTTCACGATGCTCAACCACAACAAGCGGTCGATCACGCTGGACACCAAGAAGCCCGCGGGCAAGAAGGTGCTCGACAAGCTGATCAGGACCTGCGACGTGATGGTCGAGAACTTTGCGCCTGGCGCCCTCGACCGCATGGGCATCACCTGGGAACACATCCAGGAGATCAACCCGCGCATGATCGTCGCGTCGGTCAAGGGCTTTGGTCCCGGCAAGTACCAGGACTGCAAGGTCTATGAGAACGTCGCGCAGTGCGCCGGTGGCGCCGCATCGACCACCGGCTTTGAAGATGGCCCGCCGGTCGTGACCGGCGCGCAGATCGGCGACAGCGGCACGGGCCTGCACCTGGCGCTGGGCATCGTCGCTGCGCTCTATCAACGCAACAGCACCAACCGCGGCCAGCAGGTGCTCGCGCCGATGCAGGACGCCGTGCTCAACCTCTGCCGCGTGAAGATGCGCGACCAACAGCGGCTGGAGCGCACGGGCACGATGCACGAATACCCGCAGTACCCCGACGGCACCTTCGGCGACGCCGTGCCGCGCGCCGGCAATGCATCGGGCGGCGGCCAGCCCGGCTCGATCCTGAAGTGCAAGGGCTGGGAGACCGACCCCAACGCCTACATCTACTTCATCACGCAAGGCGCGGTGTGGCCGGCCGTGTGCAAGGTGATCGGCGAGGAAGGCTGGATCGACGACGAGGCCTACGCCACGCCGGCCGCGCGCCTGCTGCACCTGAAGCCCATCTTCAAGCGCATCGAGAAATGGACCATGACCAAGACCAAGTACGAGGCCATGGAGATCCTGAACCAGTACGACATTCCCTGCGGCCCGATTTTGTCGATGAAGGAAATCGCCGAGGACGAGTCGCTGCGCCAGACCGGCACGATCGTCGAGGTGGATCACCCCACGCGCGGCAAGTACCTGACGGTGGGCAACCCGATCAAGATGTCCGACAGCCCGACCGTGGTGACGCGCTCTCCCCTGCTGGGCGAGCACACGGACGAGGTGCTGGGACAACTGGGCTACAGCGCCGACGAAGTGGCGGCGCTGCGCGAAGAACGCGTCATCTGACGCACACGAAGAGAGTTGCAGACAACGCGGAATTGACGCTCCCCGCAGCCTGAACGGACACCGGATCGAAGGTTGCGCGGAGCGGGTCCGCCATGGGATAGCCTTGGCTTCCATCCATAACTCATCGTAGATGTGTTTTATAAAATAGTTTGACTATCCTTTATTGTTCAAGACCCCTAAATTTCCTTCCATGCCGATGCTTTCCTCATCCCTCAACCCGGCATCCAAGTTCAAGGAAATGGTCATGTACAACGATTTGCCCGCCGACTACCGCGACGAAGAAATGGACCGCAATGCATTCAATGCAGCCTTCAATGAGCTGGGCCTGCGGTGGTACTGGGACAGCGAAACCTACGCGCAACTGTTGCGCCAAAGCGCCGAGGCGTCCGACCGCATCCGCCACTACCTCGAGACGCAACAGGCGCACTTGCTGCGCGCCTACGACGCCGCATTTCTCGTTGGCGTGATCCAGGAAAAGGCCGGCCAGCACAAGAGCCGCCTGTGCGTGCCGGGCGCCATGGCCTCGGCTTACTTCAACTGGGCCGAAACGCTCGGCCGTGAACTCGGCATCTGAGCCAAAGAAGAAAGACACATGCTCCTCGACACCAGCACCGACCTCACGGCCCTCGCGCCGCCACCGCGAACCCTGCCCCGGCAAAAACATTGGGTGCGCTTCAAGTTCGCTGGCAAGACGGGCTTCGGCACGCTCTCCGGCAATTCCATCCACGAATACCAGGGCGACATGTTCGGCGCCTGCGAGGCGACCGGCGCCGTGCACGCGTTCGCCGAAGTCAAGCTGCTGACGCCGACGACGCCGAGCAAGGTCATCGCGCTGTGGAACAACTTCAAGGCGCTCGGCGAAAAGCTGAACCTGGCGGTGCCTGCCGAGCCGCTGTACCTGCTGAAGTCGCCCAACTCTTACCTGGCGCACGACGAAGCCATCCGCAAGCCCTTGTGCGACGGCAAGGTCGTGTACGAGGGCGAACTCGGCATCGTCATCGGCAAGACGGCCACCGCGGTTTCCGAAGCGAACGCGCTCGACCATGTCTTCGGCTACACCTGCGCCAACGACGTGACCGTCGCCGACATCCTGAACCGCGACGCGTCGTTCGCGCAGTGGGTTCGCGCCAAGGGCTTCGACACCTTCTGCCCCATGGGCCCGGTCGTCGCCACGGGCCTGGACCCCGCAACGCTCACCGTCACCACGCTGCTCAACGGCGAAGTGCGGCAGAACTACCCGATCAGCGACATGCGCTTTTCCGTGGCGCAACTGGTCAGCCTGATTTCCATGGACATGACGCTCAACCCCGGCGACGTGATCCTGTGCGGCACATCGGTCGGCGTCGGCTCGATGAAGCCGGGCAGCTTTGTCGAAGTGGAGATCAGCGACGTCGGCAGGCTCAGCAACCGGTTCGGCTAACCCGTTCAGCATTCAACTCTTGAGGATCGACATGAAGATTGCAGTCATCGGCGCAGGCGCGATCGGCGGCCTGGTGGGCGCAAAGCTCGCCTTGGCCGGCGAAGACGTCACATTCATCGTGCGGGGCAAGAACCTCGACGCCATTTGCACGCATGGATTCAAGCTCATCAGCGCCGAAGGCGGCGAGCAGGTGGCCCACAACGTCAAGGCGACCGACAGCTACGACAAGGCCGGTGTGCAGGACATCGTCATCCTCGCGATGAAGGCGCACCAGGTCGAGGCGGTGGCGAAAGACGTGCCCAAGCTCTTCGGCCCCGACACGGTCGTCGTGACGATGCAAAACGGCATCCCCTACTGGTACTTCCAGAAGCACGGCGGCACGCTCGAAGGCAGCACCGTGCGCAGTGTGGATCCCAATGGCACCGTGGCCGCCAGCATTCCGGCGGAGCGCGTCATCGGCTGCGTGGTGTATCCGGCCTCCGAGCTGGTGGCACCCGGCGTGGTGAAGCACATCGAGGGCGATCGCTTTCCGGTGGGCGAGCTGGACGGTTCATCGAGCGAACGCGTCAACCGCGTGTCCGCCTGCCTGGCCAACGCCGGGTTCAAGGCGCCCGTGCTCGACAACATCCGCTCGGAGATCTGGCTCAAGCTGTGGGGCAACCTGACCTTCAACCCCATCAGCAGCCTGACGCATTCCACGCTGGTCGACATCTGCCAATACCCGCTCTCGCGCGAACTCGCCTCCAACATGATGAAGGAGGCGCAAGCGGTCGCGAACAAGCTGGGCATCGAGTTCCGCGTCACGCTTGAAAAGCGCATTGCCGGCGCCGAGAAGGTGGGCAAGCACAAGACCTCGATGCTGCAGGACGTGGAAGCCGGCCGCGCACCGGAAATCGATGCGCTGGTGGGTGCGGTGGTCGAACTGGCCCGGCTCACCGAGACGCCGACGCCCCACATCGACACGGTCTTTTCGCTCGCCAAGCTGCTTGCAAAAACGATGGAAGAACAGCGCGGTCACGTCCGCCTTCGCGAATTGGCTGCGATGGCATCCTGATCGCCTCAGGGGCCGTGATGAAGTCCAGGACGCTCTGCGACACGATCTCGCGATCGTTGTCCACGCAGATCATGTGGTAGCTGTCTTCCAGCACCACCATGCGAACACGTGGTGCGCGCTCCGACCTGCCAATGTGCCTGGCCAAGTGGTGGGCAGAGCGCAGGCTGGTCAGTTCGTCTTCCCGCGCGTGCGCAATCAGCGTGTCGCATTCGATCTGATCGAGTCCTTGCCTGACCATGGCGCCCAAGCGGTCCACCTGGCGAATGCATGCGAGCGGCACCCATCCATAGTGAAAGCTGTCGCCTCGCTCGAACCTGGCCTTGATCATGGCGCGCAACTTCTCGTTCTTCACGCCATAGGGCTCTTGCTCGACCACTCGCATGCGCTCTGGCATGCCGGGCACGCGATACACGAGCTTGCGCAGACCCCGATACCAGGGGGTTGACCACCCGTCGAGATAAACCGGCGTTGCCAGCGCGACCAGACACCCCTTGACATGACGCTCACGCTTGACGACTTCGATGGCCAGCAATGCCCCCATGCACATGCCGACGACATGCAGCGTGTCGTGTTGTGCCGAAGCCTCGCGGTACTTCGCGCGAACGGCCTCGATCCAGTCCTCGGCACGCACCTTCAGCAAGTCCGTCGGCGTGGTGCCGTGACCGGGCAGGGCAACCGGATGAATTGCGAAGCCTGCTCGCATGAGCTTCTTCTGGATCAAGCCAAGGTCGAATTGCGTACCGCCGAGTCCGTGGATGAGCATGACGCCCTCAGCCGACGCACGCATCGGATGGCCCTGAACCGGATGCACAACGAAGCTTGTCGACTGCGCCAAGCGCGTGAACGCGCGCGCCGATGACAACGGCGCGCCTGAGGCGCATCGCTTTAAAACCCTGCATTGAATTCCCCCTGAGATGTGAGTACGGCCAATCAGGCCGAATCTGTTTTTCTTGGGGGTAAATCTAAAGAAGAGTCGTCATTGAAACTTCGCGGCGTGCTGTGCGAAGTTTCCCAAGGATCTCGCATGCACGCGGAAGCGCCTTGAGGTCGAAGGACCCCCTTTACCAAAACGGTGACGACGAAGCAATGACAGGTCGGTTTGCAGGACCGATCAAGCGGTGTTCGTTCGGCCAGATGACAAACGGTCCAAGACCGTGCTGGTACACGCGCGGACCAGCAGCGTGTTTGGCGTCCATCAATTGAACGCCAAAAGCAAAACGGCGCCGCAAGAACTGCGGCGCCGTTTTTGCTTTTTGCCTGACGCGTTATTCGAGCAAGCCTGCCAACTCAAGGCCCTGCTTGCCCGCAGGATGCCGGCAATCGATTTCCTCGAACTCGTTGATCTTGTCGATCTCGGTGCCCATCGCGATGTTGGTCACTTTTTCCATGATGACTTCAACCACCACCGGCACGCTGTACTTCTGCGCCATGGCACGCGCCTCGACCAGCGCCGACTCGATCTTCTCGGGGTCGGTCACGCGCAGCGAACGGCAGCCCAGGCCCTGGATCACCGCCTGGTGATCAACGCCATAGCTTTGCAGCGTCGGATCGGTCACGTTCTGGTTGTCGAAGGCCAGTTGCACGCAGTAGTCCATGTCGAAGCCGCGCTGCGACTGCCGGATCAATCCAAGGTAGCTGTTGTTGACCAGCACGTGGACGTAAGGCAAGCGGAATTGCGCGCCGACAGCCAGTTCTTCGATCATGAACTGGAAGTCGTAATCGCCCGACAGGCCCACCACGGTGCGCGTCGGTTCTGCCGCGACCACGCCGAGTGCCGCGGGCATCGTCCAGCCCAGCGGGCCGGCCTGGCCGCAGTTGATCCACTGGCGCGGGCCGTACACGTTGAGGAACTGCGCACCGGCAATCTGGCTCAGCCCGATGGTGGTCACGTAGACCGTGTCGCGCGGGAAGGCCTTGTTCATTTCCTCGTACACGCGCATCGGCTTGATCGGCGTTTCGGTGAAATGGGTCTTGCGGTGCATGAGCTTCTTGCGTTCCGCGCAGCGCGCGGCCCATTCGCTGAAGTCGCGCAGCTTCTTGTCCATCATGCGCTCGCGTGCCACCTGCACGAACATTTCGAGCGCTGCCTTGGCGTCGCTGACGATGCCCAGATCCGGATTGAACACGCGGCCGATCTGCGTGGGCTCGATGTCGACGTGAACAAAGGTGCGGCCCTTGCAATAGACCTCGGTCGAGCCCGTGTGACGGTTGGCCCAACGATTGCCGATGCCGAGCACGAAGTCGCTGGCGAGCATGGTCGCATTGCCATAGCGGTGGCTGGTTTGCAGCCCGCACATGCCGGCCATGAGTGGATGGTCATCCGGAATGGCGCCCCAGCCCATGAGGGTGGGAATGACGGGCACGCCGGTGAGTTCGGCAAACTCGACAAGCAGGTCGGCCGCATCGGCATTGATGATGCCGCCACCGGCAACAATGAGCGGCTTGTTGGCGGCGGCCAGCATGTCCAGCGCCTTCTCGATCTGCTTGCGGCTGGCGGCCGGCTTGTAGACGGGCAGGGGCTCGTAGGTGTCGATGTCAAACTCGATCTCGGCCATCTGCACGTCGAAGGGCAGGTCGATGAGCACGGGGCCCGGGCGACCGGACCGCATCAAATGGAAGGCCTGCTGGAAGGTGCGCGGCACGAGGCCGGGCTCGCGCACGGTGACGCTCATCTTGGTGACGGGCTTGGAGATGGACTCGATGTCGACGGCCTGGAAGTCTTCCTTGTAGAGCCGGGCGCGCGGCGCCTGGCCGGTGATGCAAAGGATCGGAATGCTGTCCGCAATGGCCGAATACAAGCCCGTGATCATGTCGGTGCCGGCCGGGCCGGAAGTACCGATGCACACGCCGATGTTGCCGGGCTTGGCGCGGGTGTAGCCCTCTGCCATGTGCGACGCGCCTTCGACGTGGCGCGCCAGGATGTGCGAGATGGACTGGCGCTCGCGCAGCGCGGCGTAGAGCGGGTTGATGGCCGCGCCAGGCACACCGAAGGCTTGCGACACGCCTTCTTTTTCCATCACGAGCACGGCTGCCATCGCTGCTTTCATCTTCGCCATCGCGTTGTCTCCTCAAGGGTTTACGGGTAGATGGGCGAATGGTCGGGGTACGGGGCGAAAGGCGGAACCCATGCAGGGTGCATAACGTCTATTCCGTGCCGGAATGCTTGGCTTGCAACTGTTGCTTGTGTTTGGGTGGGGTCGTGTTCGTGTTCGTGTTCGTGTTCGTGTTTGCTTCGGAGGCCGCCCGGCATGCGATGGCCGCTGGGCGCCTTCACTGTGGCGGTCCCTGCGGGACTGCCTTGCGCTGCTCACGTTTCGCGGGGTCTCGCAGAACTCGCCTTCGGCTCAGACAGCTGCGATCCTGATCCCGCGAAACGCTGCGCTGCTCAGCGCCACAGAGGCGGCGCCCAGCGGCCATCGCATACCGGGCTCCGTCGAGGCGCCAACGGTGTGGGCGTTTCTATCGATCCTGCGCGTTGATCCGTCGGTGCGCAAGAGCTCGCGGCGCGCGCACTCTATCCCTTGGGCACCCCCACGTCGAAACGTACTGTTCACCCCCAACCTCGTGCTGTGGAAAGTTCACCCCCACCGTGTCCAGCGTCGGTGGGTGGTATGCCTGTGGGCGGCTGTTGAGCCTCGGGCGAGCACCGCAGCGAAAGGCGGAAAAAGGGCCGCAGCTGTTTGAGCGGAACGAAGTGCAGCGAGTTCTGCGGACCCCGCCTTTCGTGAGGAGCAGCAGCGAAGTCCGAAGGACCCGAGGCGTCAGCCGCCCACAGGCATACCGCCCGCCGACGCCGCCCCCGACCGCGCACCACGCACCACAAAACACGAAACACCCAAATCAACCAACCGAAGAATCAAACGGCACGATCTTCTCAATCAACGCCGTTCCATCGCTCAGCAGGAAATCCTTGAACGCCTGTGCCACAGGCGGCAGCCGCTTGGTGCGCCGATGCACCACATACCAGTTGCGCATCAACGGAAAGCCCTGCACGTCCAGAACGCGCAAGCTCCCCGTCTTCACCTCCAGACTGATCGTGTGCGCCGACATGAAGCTCAGCCCCATGCCCGCGATCACCGCCTGCTTGATCGTCTCGGTGCTGCGAATCTCCATCGCAATGCGCAGGTCGAGGATGTGGACGCCACAGCCCTCCTCCATCATGTTGCGCGTGTCCGAACCTTTTTCGCGCACCACGAAAGGTTCGCGCATCAGGCGCGCCATCGGGATCTTCTTCTTGCCGACCAAGGGATGGTCTGGCGGCGCGACGATCACATACGGGTGCGGCGCAAAGGGCTGGTTGAGCGTGTCCAGGTCCGTCGGCGGACGCACCATGATTGCCAAATCGGTCTGGTTCTCGGCAATGCAGGTCAGCAGCCCCTCGCGGTTGTGCACCGTGAAGTTCAGGCTCACGCCGCGATGCCGGCTTGCGAACTCCACGAGCAGGCGAGGAAAGAAGTAGTCCCCCGCGCTGATCACACCCACATTCAGCTTGCCGCCCGAGACGCCCTTGAACTGCGTCATCGCGTTCTCGGCCGCCTCGAACTGCTGGATGATGGTTCGGCTGATCTGCAGCAACTCCGTGCCTGCCGGCGTCAGGTAGATCTTCTTGCCGAACTGCTCGAACAAGGCGTTGCCGGCGTGCTCCTCGAGCTTGGCCACTTGCGTGGAAACGGCCGGCTGCGTCAGGTGCAGTTCTTCGGCCGCGCGCGAAAAGCTCAAGTGGCGCGCCACCGCCTCGAACACCTTCAGCTGGCGCAGCGTCGCGTTCTTCACCGCGGCGGGAACTCAGAGCGTCAAGATCGTGCAGCCCGTCGTCTTGCGCGACTCGAGATCGCGGTGCGCCTGCTGGACGTCTTCCAGCTTGTAGCGCTGGTCGATCGGGATCTTCACCGCGCCGCTTTCGACAATGGCAAAGAGATCGTCGGCCATCGCCTGCGTGCTCTCGCGGCTCGACATGTGGGTGAACAGCGTGGGCCGCGTCATGTAGAGCGAACCCTTGGACGCCAGCGTGCCGAGGTTGACCGGAGGCACCGGGCCGGAGCCATTGCCGAACACCGCGAGCAGGCCAAAGGGCCGCAGGCAATCGAGCGAGCCCTCCCAGGTGTCCTTGCCCACCGAGTCGTACACCACCTTCACGCCCTTGCCGCCGGTGATCTCCTTCACGCGCTGGGCAAAGTTTTCGGTGTTGTAGTTGATGGCGTGCGCGGCGCCATGCTCCAGCGCCAGCTTGCACTTGGCGTCGGTGCCGGCCGTGCCGATCAGCTGCAAGCCCAGGGCCTTGGCCCACTGGCAGGCGATCAGGCCGACGCCGCCGGCGGCTGCGTGGAAGAGCACGAAGTCGCCGGGCAACAGGCCTTCGACGGGCAGCGTCTTCTTCAACAGGTACTGGGTGGTGAGGCCCTTGAGCATCATGGCCGCGCCGGTCTCGAAGGAGATCGCGTCGGGCAGCTTGCACACGTTCCTGGCAGGCATCACGCGCACTTCGCAGTACGAGCCGGGCGGCTGGCTGGCGTAGGCGGCGCGGTCGCCGGCCTTGAGGTGCGTCACGCCCTCGCCCACCGCTTCGACAATGCCAGAGGCTTCCATGCCGAGCTGCAAAGGCATCGCAAAGGGATACAGGCCGCTGCGCTGGTAGGTGTCGATGAAGTTCAGGCCAACGGCCTTGTGGCGGATGCGGATCTCGCCGGGGCCGGGATCGCCCACTTCGACATCGACGATCTTCAATTCTTCAGGGCCGCCATGGCGGTCGATTCGTACGGCTTTGCTCATTGCTCGGGTTCCTTGAATGGCTACAGGCGCGCATCCTGCCACGAATAGGCTTCGTTGCGCAGGCGTGGGGCCGTCAGGGCGGCAAGGGCCGAATATCGACGGCCTGAGTGTCGCGCCCTGGCCTCGGCACGTCGCGCAAGCCGTCGCTCATGCCAGGCACGAGCGCATGAACCCGTCAGTACGTGCCCGGGTACGCGCCGCCGTCGGCCAGCACGTTCTGCCCCGTCACGTAACCCGCATGGACGCTGCAAAGAAAGGCGCAGATGGCACCGAACTCTTCCGCATTGCCGAACCGCCTGGCGGGAATCGTCTTCTGCCGTGCGGCACGGACAGCATCGACGTCCTGCCCCGACTTCTGCGCGCCGCTCTGGATCGTCGCTTTCAGTCGATCGGTGTCAAAGGCGCCCGGCAGCAGGTTGTTGATGGTCACGCCCTTGCCCGCGATCGAACTGCGCGCCGCACCCGCAACAAAGCCCGTGAGCCCGCTGCGTGCGCCATTGGACAGGCCCAGGATGTCGATGGGCGACTTCACCGAACTCGACGTGATGTTCACGACGCGCCCGAAGCCGCGTTGCGCCATGCCGTCCACCGTCGCCTTGATGAGTTCGATGGGCGTGAGCATGTTGGCGTCCACCGCCTTGATCCACACTTCGCGGTCCCAGTCGCGGAAGTCGCCGGGCGGCGGGCCGCCGGCGTTGGTGACGACGATGTCGAAATCGCGGTGCACCGCGAACACGGCAGCGCGGCCGTCTTCGGTGGTGATGTCCACGGCAACGGTCTTCACGAAGGGCCCGGAGGCCGCCGCGCTCGCCTTGAGCTGTGCCGCCGCGGCTTCCAGCGCCTCGGCGCCACGCGCCACGATGACGACGTTGACGCCTTCCTTGACCAGCGCCAGCGCACAGCCGAAGCCCAGCCCCTTGCTCGCACCGCATACCAGCGCCGTCTTGCCTGCAATACCCAGATCCATGAGAACTCCTTTTCAGCGCCCAGCGCGTGTGAATACAAAAATGCCTGCGATGACCAGCAGCGTACCTGCGGCAATCCAGACCGTGAACGGCTCGCCCAGAATGACCACGCCCATGAGGATGGTGGACATCGGGCCGACCATGCCCGTTTGCGCCGCCATCGCCGGGCCGATGCGCTCGATGGCCATCATCACCGCCAGCACCGGCAGGGCCGTGCACACCGTCGCATTCAGGATCGACAGCCAGACCACCTGCGGCGCCACCTCCAGCACCGCGCCCAGGGGCCGCAGCGCCATGTACTGCACGATGCACAACGCGCACGCCACGCCCGTCGCCAAGCCCACCAGGCGCATCGAGCCCAGGCGCTTGACGAACTCCCCGCTCGCGACCAGATAGCCCGCATAGCTCACGGCGCTCAGGAAAATGAGCAGCGCGCCCCACGCGGCGGAAGCGCTCGCCCCCGTCCCGATCTCATGGCCGAACACCAGCAGCACGCCCGCATAGCTGATGGCCATGCCGGCGACCTGCATGCGCGTGATGTGCCGGCGGTAAACCACCCAGCCGAACAGCAGCACCAGCGTCGGGTTGAGATACAGGATGAGCCGCTCAAAGCTCGCCGTGACGTAGGCCAGTCCCGCAAAGTCCAGAAAGCTTGCGAGGTAATAGCCCGAAAAGCCCAGGCCGAGCACGCCGATCCAGTCCTTGCGTGTGAGTGGCGGCTTGCCCCGCCCGGCCCACCAGGCCATGCCCGCGAACAGCGGCAGCGCAAAGAGCATGCGCAGCATGATCAGCGTCACCGCATCGACGCCGTAGCGGTACGCCAGCTTGACGATGATCGCCTTGCCGCTGAAGGCAATCGCGCCCACCGTCGCCAGCGCAAGGCCCGGACCGAGGCTCTTGCCCGCAGCCCCGGATGCCGCGGCCGCTACCGCCATCTGACGAAGAAGACCATCAGAACCCTGCCGCAAGGCCGTCGCGGCGCGCATCGCTGGCCGCGACATAGCCTTCGACCGCCGGATTGCCCGCACGCCAGATGAACTGGCCGGCACCGAAGTCCTGGTAGGAGTCGTTGATGACTTCCATCTGGTGGCCCATGTCGGCCAGGCCCTGCACCGTTGCGGGGTTCATCGCCGCCTCGACGTTGATCTCGCGGCCGGCGTTGAAGCGCCAGCGCGGCGCGTCGCAGGCCGCTTGCGGGTTCTGGCCGTAGTCGAGCATGCGCACCAGCGTCTGCATGTGGCCTTGCGGCTGCATGTTGCCGCCCATGACGCCGAAGCTCATGACCGGCTGGCCGTTTTGCGTCAGGAAGGCCGGAATGATGGTGTGGAAGGGCCGCTTGCCGGGCGCCACGCGGTTGGGGCTGCCTTCCTTCAGGCTGAAGCCGTGGCCGCGGTTTTGCAGGCTGATGCCGAAGTTCGGCTCCACGCAGCCCGAGCCGAAGCCCATGTAGTTGCTCTGGATGAAGCTGACCATCATGCCGCTCTCATCGGCCGCCGTGAGGTAGATGGTGCCGCCCTTGACCGGGTTGCCCGCCTTGAAGTCCTGCGCCTTCTTCACGTCGATGAGCCGTGCGCGCGACGCGAGGTAGGCGTCATCGAGCATTTGCGCAGGCGTCACCTCCATCGTCGACGGCTCCGACACATAGCGGTACACATCGGCAAAGGCCAGCTTCATCGCTTCGATCTGCAGGTGTTGCGACGCGACCGAATCCACCGGCAGCGAGCCGATGTCGAACTTTTCAAGAATGCCCAGCGCGATGAGCGCGGCGATGCCCTGGCCGTTGGGTGGAATCTCGTGCAGCGTGTGGCCGCGGTAGTCGCGCGAAATGGGCTCCACCCACTCCGGCTTCCAGCCTTCGAGGTCGCTCGCCTTCAGACTGCCGCCGCTCTCGTTGGAGAACTTCTCCAGCGCATGCGCGATCTCGCCGCCATAAAAGGCCGCGCCCTTGGTCAAGGCAATGGCCTTGAGCGCGCGTGCGGCGCCGGGAAACTTGAACAGTTCGCCCACCTTCGGCGCACGGCCCCAGGGCATGAAGCCTTCCTTGAAGCCGGGCTGCGATTCGAGCAGCGGAATCGCCGCGGCCCACTTTTGCTGCACCACCGGCGGCACGAGGTAGCCGCGCTCGGCCACTTCGATGGCCGGCGCCATCAAATCCCCGAAAGGCAGCTTGCCAAAGCGCTCGCTCAGCGCCACCCAGCTGCCGATGGCACCCGGAATGCTGACCGAATCGATGCCGCGCATCGGCGGCGTGGCGGCGTCGGCGCCGTATTTCTTCGCAAAGTATTCGGGCGTCCAGGCCTTCGGTGCACCGCCCGAGGCGTTCAGGCCGTGGAGCTTCTGGCCGTCCCACAGGATGCAGAAGGCATCGCTGCCCAAGCCGTTGCTGACCGGCTCTGCAAGCGTCATCACGGCGGCGGCCGCCACCGCCGCATCGACCGCGTTGCCGCCCTGGTGCAGGATGCGCAACCCCGCCTGCGCGGCCAGCGGGTGCGAAGTGGACACCACGTTGCGCGCGAAAACGGGAATGCGGGTGCTGAGGTACGGGTTATGAAAGTCGAATTTCATGGGCTTGCAGTCTGAGGGGGTCAGTCGTTGGTGATCTTGTGCTCGACGATGATCTTCTTCCACTTCACCGCATCCTGCGCGGCCGTGGCGGAAAGCTGTTCCGGCTTGCTGGTTACTGGCTCGATGCCCAGGCGCGAGAGCTTGTCGCGCACCGACGGATCGGTCAATGACTCATTGGCCGCCGCATTCAGGCGCGCGACCAGCTCGGGCGGCAGGCCCTTGGGTCCATACAGCCCGAACCAGGTGTTCGACTCGAAGCCGGGCAGCGTGTCGGCAATGGCCGGCAGCTCGGGCGCCAGCGCGCTGCGCTTGAGCGAGGTCACGCCCAATGCGCGCAGGTGGCCGTCGCGCACATGTGGCATGCCGGTGGGCAAGGCGTCGAACAGCACGTCGATCTTGCCGCTGATGAGGTCGGGAATCGCCTGTGCCGTGCCCTTGTACGGGATGTGCATCACCTGGATGCCGGCCTGCGAATTGAACAGCTCCGCGCACAGCTGCACGATGGTGCCGTTGCCGCTCGACGCGTAGTTGAGCTTGCCCGGATTCTTCTTGGCGTAGTCGATGAATTCGCGCACCGTCTTGGCGGGCGAGCTGTTGGGCACCAGCATGATGCTGGGCGCGTCACCCACATGCGCAATCGGCGTGAAGTCACGCACCGGGTCGTAGGGCAGCTTGGTCAGCGCCGGACCGATGGAGTGCGTGCTGCTGGTGGCCAGCAGCAGCGTGTAGCCGTCCGGCGCCGACTTGACCGCCGCGTCCGAGCCGATGGCGCCGCCGGCGCCCGGCTTGTTGTCCACCACGATCGGCGTGCCAAGCTTTTCGCCCATCTTCGCGGTCAGGGTGCGCGCAAAGAGGTCGGTGGCGCCGCCGGCCGGAAAGGGCACGATGAGGCGAATGGGTTTGTTGGGATAGGTGTCGGCCGCAAAGGCCAGCGAAGGGGCGGTCAGGGCCGCGAAGGAAGCCAGGGCGGCGAACAGCGCCGTTGGCAGGTTTCTGCGTTTCATGTCTCTATTTTCTCCCAGTGGATGTTGCTCATTGGCATCGGAAAAAGGAACGGTACCGCAAGGCGCCGTCCCGCAATGGAAACGATGGCGCACAGCCCGTAACATGCTGCAAAGACTTGAAGAGGGAGCCCGAGCCGTGACAACGCAGAACCCCGCCCTTCCATTGCCGCCCACGCTCGCTGCGCTGATCGAACGCTTCAGCCACGCCTGCGCCAACGACACACGCCAACTCGGCAACGAGGTCGGCAGCGTGTCCACCCGGCACTACGCCGACGGCGACCATTGGCAGCGGGAGCAGCAGTCGCTGTTTGCCAACTGGCCGGTGGTGGCAGCGCACAGCTCGGAGCTCGCCGTCGGATCGGCGCTGCCCTTTGATGCACTGGGCGTGCCCATCGTGCTCACGCGCGCGGGCGATGGCCGGGTGCGCGCCTTCTTCAACGTGTGCAGGCACCGCGGTATGGCGCTCGTTCAGTCGGACGGCGCGCAGCCCGCCACGGCAAAGCCCTGCAAGACGCTGGTGTGCCCCTATCACGGCTGGACCTACGAACTCGATGGGCGCCTGCGCCATCGCCTGCATGCCGAGACTTTCGATGGCATCGATCCGGCCACGTTGAACCTGGTCGAACTCCCGTGCGACGAAGCGGGCGGGCTGGTCTTCGTCAAGCGCACGCCCGGCGAAGCCTTCTCGGCGGCAAGCTATCTCCAAGGGCTGGACAAGCATCTCGACTGGCTGGGCCTGCCCGGCATGAAGGTGTTCCGCAAGGTCGACGACGTGTACGCGGCCAACTGGAAATTGACGGTCGATGCGTTCCTGGAGAGCTATCACATTCGCGTGCTCCACCGCGACACGATCTTTCCCTTCTTTGCGGACGCCTTCGCGGTCAGCCACTACGCCGGTCCGCACCAGGATGCACTGGTGGCGCGCCGCGCGGCCTTCGAGCCCTGCGATGCGCCGCGCGATCGCAACGCGCTGTGCAAGCTGGCAACGCCGACGCAGTTCCTGTTTCCCAACACCTTCCTGATCTGGCATCCGGACTACGTGAGCGTGATCGGCATGTTCTCGCCGGCGGTGGACAAGGTGCGCTGGATGCACACCATGCTGGTTCCCGCGGACCGCATGGGCGCCGACTGGGCACCGCACTGGGAAAAGACCTTCCGCCTGATCGAGCAGACGGTGTTCCAGAAGGAAGACATCGCCACCGCCGTTGCCATTCAGCGGGGCATGGCCAGCGGCGCCAACACGGGCCTGGTGGCCGGCCGACTCGAAAGCGATGTGCTTCGCTTTCACCGCACCGTGGACGCAGCAATCGAAAAAAAGACGCTCCCGCCAAGTTAGCAGAAGCGTCCTTCGGTATTCAATCCCGCGAACATCGCGGAACCGGTGTAACCCCCGGCAGGGGGCTACACGAAGTGAGCAAGCCTGGTCAGTCCGCTTCCACGAAGGCCTCTTCGCGCTTGGACTTCACGGCCGGCAGCAGCACGATCACCAACAGCAAGGCTGCCGCAGCCAGCAAACCTGCCGACAACGGACGCGTGAGGAACACGCTCCAGTCGCCGCGCGACAGCAGCAGGGCCCGGCGCAGGTTTTCTTCCATCATCGGGCCCAGGATGAAGCCCAGCAGCAAAGGCGCCGGCTCGCAACCGAGCTTGAAGAACACGTAGCCGATGAAGCCGAAGGCACCCACCATCCAGATGTCGAAGGTGTTGTTGTTCGTCGAGTACACGCCGATGGCACAGAACAGCACGATCGCCGGGAACAGGAAGCGATAAGGCACCGACAGCAGCTTGATCCACATGCCGATCAGCGGCAGGTTCAGCACGATCAGCATTGCATTGCCGATCCACATCGAGGCGATCAGGCCCCAGAACAGTTCCGGGTTGCTGGTCATCACCTGCGGGCCGGGCTGGATGTTGTGGATGGTCATGGCACCCACCATCAAGGCCATCACGGCGTTGGGCGGAATGCCCAGCGTCAGCAGCGGAATGAAGGAGGTCTGCGCACCGGCGTTGTTGGCCGATTCAGGTGCGGCCACACCGCGGATGTTGCCCTTGCCAAAGGGCACTTCGCCCGGACGCAGCCTGGTCTTCTTTTCGATGGTGTAGGCCGCAAAGGCTGCCAGCAACGCACCGCCACCGGGCAGGATGCCCAGCGCCGAACCCAGCGCCGTACCGCGCAGCACGGCCGGGATCATGTTCTTGAAGTCTTCCTTGGTCGGGAACAGGCCCGACACCTTGGCGGTGAAGACTTCGCGTTCATGCTCGGGACGCGACAGGTTGGCAATGATTTCGCCATAGCCGAACACGCCCATGGCGATGGCCACGAAGCCGATGCCGTCGGTGAGTTCCGGAATGTCGAAGGAGAAACGCGCCACGCCCGAATTGACGTCAGTGCCGACCAGGCCGAGCAACAGGCCCAGCACGATCATCGCGATGGCCTTGAGCAGCGAACCCGAAGCCAGCACCACGGCGCCGATCAGGCCCAGGATCATCAGCGAGAAGTATTCGGCGGGACCGAACTTGAAGGCGACTTCGGTGAGCGGCGGTGCAAACGCGGCCAGGATCAGGGTGCCCACGCAACCCGCGAAAAAGGAGCCCAGCCCGGCCGCCGCAAGCGCTGGACCGGCTCGCCCCTTTCGGGCCATCTGGTAGCCGTCGATCACGGTCACCACCGAGGACGATTCGCCCGGCAGGTTGACCAGGATGGCGGTGGTGGAACCGCCGTACTGCGCGCCGTAGTAGATACCGGCCAGCATGATCAGCGCTGACACAGGGGGCAGCGCATAGGTGGCGGGCAGCAGCATCGCGATGGTCGCGACAGGGCCGATGCCCGGCAGCACGCCGATCAGCGTGCCCAGGATGCAGCCGACCAGGCAATACAGCAGGTTGGTGAAGGTAAAGGCAACGCCAAAACCGATCGAGAGGTTGTGAATCAGGTCCATGTGCTTTGCCTCAACCCGTGATGAAGGTGGGCCAGACCTGGATCTGGAGCTTGAGTGCCCAGATGAAAGCCACGTAGCTGCCAATGGCCAGCACGGTTGCCAGGATCAGCACGTCGCGAAGGTGGAACTCGCTGCCGGCCAGGCTGGAGATGATCACCAGCGCATAGATCCCGATGATCAGGCCCATCGCCGGTATGCCCACGCTGGGCAAGCCGCCCAGCAGGAAGCCGAACGCAAGGTTGGCACCCAGGATGTAGACCACCTGCTTCCAGGCCCACTTTCCGATGGGTTCGCCGTCAGCCGTTTCCACGCTCATGGCAGTGAACATGATGACGATGCCGATCACGGCCATCACGATGCCCAGCCACAGCGGGAAGTACCCTGGACCCATGCGCGCGCCATTGCCAACGCTGTAGGTGGTAGCACCCCAGGCGAAAGCAACTCCCGTAGCGGCGAACATGAGGCCCGCGAAAAAGTCTCTCTGACTTTTGATTTTCACGAACAGTCTCCTCGAAAATTTCGACCCTGAAATTTTGCTGTCCACAGGAGCCGGAATCGATGTGGATTCCACCTAGCGCGCAGCCAGGGTTATCCCTTGCAGCCAAGGAGCTGTTCACACTTTTGCCGAAGAAAGTGTGAACAGGTTCAAGCTATTCGAGCGGCGGTGTCGCGCTCAGCACTTCTTCCATCGTGGTGAGGCCTTCGGCCACGCGCAGCGCACCGGCCAAGCGCAGCGGCCGCATGCCATCAACCACCGCTTGCCGTCGCAGGTTCGCAATGTCCGGCTCCTTGTTGACCAGCGTCTTGAAGGCCTCGCTGAGCGTGAGCAGTTCATACAGGCCCATGCGTCCGCGGTAGCCCGTCATGCGGCAGTCCACACAGCCCACCGGCTTGTATGCGCGAACCGCGCCGGAGATCTTCCAGGGCTTGACGAATTCGTCCAGATGCTCGCGCGTGATCGATTCGTCCGGCTGCTTGCAATGCGTGCACAAGGTGCGCACCAGCCGCTGCGCCAGCACACCGAGCATCACCGCGTTGATGAGGTACGAGGGCACGCCCAGTTCCATCATGCGCGTGATGGCGCTCGGCGCGTCGTTGGTGTGCAGCGTGCTGAACACCAGGTGGCCCGTGAGCGCGGACTGCACCGCCATCTCGGCCGTGGCGAGGTCGCGGATTTCGCCGACCATGATGATGTCCGGGTCCTGCCGCATCAACGCGCGCAGGCCTTCGATGAAACCGAAGTCCAGCTGCGGCTGCACCTGCGTCTGGTTGAACGAGGGCTCGATCATTTCGATCGGGTCCTCGATGGTGCTGACGTTGACTTCTTCGGTGGCCACGCGTTTGAGCGTGGAGTAAAGCGTCGTCGTCTTGCCCGAGCCGGTGGGTCCGGTGACCAGCACGATGCCGTGCGGCCGCGTGACCAGCTGCTCCCAGCGCTTGGCGTCATGCTGCGCAAAGCCCAGCTCGTCGAGGTTCTTGACCGTGGTGTCGGGGTCGAAGATACGCATCACCATCTTCTCGCCGAAGGCGGTGGGCAGCGTCGACAGCCGCATTTCGATTTCGTCGCCGCGCATGTTGCGCGTTTTGATGCGGCCGTCCAGCGGGCGGCGCTTTTCGACCACGTCCATGCGCCCCAGCAGCTTGATGCGCGCGACCATCGCGTTCATCACGCCCATGGGCATCTGGTAGGCCGGATGCAGCACGCCGTCGATGCGAAAGCGGATCACGCCCTGCTCCCGCCGCGGCTCCAGGTGGATGTCGCTGGCACGCTGGTCGAACGCGTATTGCCAGAGCCAGTCGACCACCTGCACCACGCTCTGGTCGTTGGCGTCGAGTTGCTTGTTGGTCTTGCCGAGCTCCACCAGTTGCTCGAAGCTGGCCGCGCTGCTCGCGCCGCCCGACTTCTGCGCCGCGCGCACCGACTTGGCCAGCGCAAAGAACTCCGCTGTGTAGCGGTGGATGTCGCTCGGGTTGGCGACCACGCGGCGCACCGATCGGCGTGCCTGCCGCTCGACCTCGCCCACCCAGTCGGTGACGAAGGGCTCGCAGGTCGCGACCACGACTTCGGTGGGCGTGACCTGCACCGGCAGCACCTTGTGCCGCTCGGCATAGGCCGCGCTCATGGTGTCGGCCACCTTGCCCACGTCGACCTTGAGCGGGTCGATGCGCAAGTAGGTGAGCCCGGAGCGGCCCGCCAGCCATTGCGTCAGCATTTCGAGGTCCAGCGGCTTGCCGTCGCTCTGGCGCGTCATGGCGACACTGGCCAGGCGCACCAGCGGCTGCTGGCGGCTCTCGACCTGCGCGCAGCGTGCGATGGTGCGCTTGGCCTCTTCCGCCGATATCACGCCATCCAGCGCCAGCCATTCAATGGTGCGCCGCAGCTCGAGCGGACCTTCATGGCGGGCAGGTGCCGCTGCCGGCACGGGTGAAACGGAACGGGGAGTGACGCTCATGGACTGTGGGGTTTGAACACCCGCAGCCATTTGGTCGCGGGCAGGGCCCATCGAGTCTGGATGGTTTGCGCGCGGTCGGCAAGCGCGGCGCGCGTCGGGCGCGTCGGCTCGCGCTGCGCCAGCACCACCGTGTTGCCTTCACGCGTCGGCCTGAAGGCCCAGACCGCCTTCTCGCCGTAGGCCGCAACGATTTTCTCCAGGCTGCTTTCATAGCTCGACGAGCGGCCGAAGAGGTTCACCGTCATGCAACCGTCCTCAGTGAGCAGTGCGCGGCAGTCGCGATAGAAGTCCTCGGTATCCAGCACGGGCGCGGCGGCCTCATGGTCATACAGATCGACCTGCAGCGCATCGACGCTGCCCTGCCACTCGGGCTTGCGAATTTCCACGGCCGCATCGGCCGTGACCACGCTCAGCTTGGCATCGTCGGGCGGCAGCTTGAACCAGCCCCGGCACGCGGCCAGCACCTGCGGGTTGAGTTCCACCGCCGTGGTGCGCATGCGCAGCTGCTTGCGCGTGAACTTGGTCAGTGCGGCGGCGCCCAGGCCAAGTTGCATGGCGTGCCGGTTCATCACGCTGGACGGTTCCACGAACAAGAGCCACGCCATCATGCGCTGCACGTATTCGAGCTGGATCTCGAAGGGCGCCTTGAGCTTCATGGAGCCCTGAACCCATTCGGTGCCCAGATGCAGATAGCGGATGTCACCCCAATCGGAGAAATTGACTTCGGGCAGGGAGGGCGTCATGGAATTTGGTGGTTGCTACGCTATTGATAGCGCGCAGACCCCGCCAGCAGCGGGTTTGCGGGCTTCGTAGCTCAAAAAATACTGCGTGCGCACAGACACGGACGCACATAATACCGCTGCCTCGCCATCCATCGGCGCGAGGTCTGTGAGGCCGGCCTGCCACGTCGCCCTGACGCGATGCCGCCCTTGTCATTCAACGCATATGCCGTCGCGTGTCCCCTCGCGCCGGCACAGTGAGGAGAGAAGAATGAATACGGAAGCGATCTGGATATTCCTGAGCACGCAAGGCGCAGACTTCGGCCTGAAAGTCCTTGGCGCGTTGGCCGCATGGATCATTGGCCGCTGGCTGATCGGTATTGCGCAGCGCCTCGTGGCCAAGGCCATTGCGGCGGGCCAGCGGATGGACCCCACGCTGAGCAAGTACCTCGTCTCGATCCTTGGCGTGGTGCTCACCATATTGCTGATCCTGTCGATCCTGGACATGTTCGGCGTTCGCACCACTTCCTTTGCCGCGTTGCTGGCGGGTGCGGGCCTCGCCATCGGCACGGCTTGGGGCGGATTGCTCACGCACTTTGCGGCCGGCGTCTTCCTGCAGGTGTTGCGGCCCTACCGGGTTGGTGACTTCGTCACGCTCGCCGGCCTCACGGGAACGGTGAAGGAACTCGGCCTGTTCGGCACAACCATCATCACGCCCGACAACACCACCACGCTCATCGGCAACAACAAGGTGCTTTCCGACAGCATCCAGAACTTCAGCCAACTGCCTTTCCGGCGCGTCGAGACCACGGCGAAGCTGGCCAACGGCGTGGACGTTACCAAGGCCATCGAACTGCTCAAGGCTGAACTGGCCACGATTCCCAACGTCTCGACCGAGCAGCCGCCCGATGTGGAGATCCTGCAGTTCACGCCGGAGGGTCCGCTCCTGGCGGTGCGCCCCTACACGCACACCGACCACTACTGGCAGGTGTACTTCGACACGCACCGCGCGGTCGTCAAGACCTTCGGCGCGGCCGGCTTCCCTACGCCGGAGACGCCCATTTCCTATCGCACCGCCGGCGCGCAGGCTGCCAACGCCTGAACGGAGCCCCTTCGCGGCCTGAACGAAAAAACCCGCCTTGCGGCGGGTTTGTGCTGCAACTGGAAACTGTTGCGACATCACTCCTTGGGAGCAGGCGGCAGCTTTTCGCCGATCTTGTTGCCCACGTTGCGGGTCGCATCGCCCGCCGCCGTGGCGCCCTTGTCGATCGCGTTGCCCGTGGCGTCCACCGCCTTGGTGGTGCCCTTCTTGGTGGCATCCCAGCCCTTCTTGGTGGTCTTCTTGGTCGAGTTCCAAGCCTTCTTGGTGCCGCTCTTGGTCGCGTCGTAAGCCTTTTCGGTGTCCTTCTTGGTGGCGTCCCAGGCCTTTTCGGCAGCGTTCGGCTGAGCCGCCGGTGTAGCCGCCGGTGTGGCTGCTGGTGTGGCTGCCTTGTCTTGCGCCTGTGCAGGCGCCGCAATGGCAGCCATGGCCAGTGCGATGGCAGCGGGCAGGGTGCGAATCATTGTTCGGTTCATGGTGAAAGCTCCTTTGTATGAGTTGGAGGTGACGAACTTGCCACTGTGAATCAACGGTTTCACAGGCGTAAGGATGACATCAAATCGCCCGGCGTCCAGCCCTTGACTTCAAATCAGGGCTTTGACCTACTGGCAGCGCAGGCTTCTGTCGGACACGGAGATCAGCGCCCGGAGCTTTGGCAGCGCCTCGATGGCGTTGCCAGTTGTCACATCGGCCCATTGTTGGGCGCTGCAGCCCCGCAGTTCTGCCAGCACGCCCGCGATGCGCGGCATTTCGGCCGGCTCGTTGCGGCCCTGTGGTTTTCCTGCGTCGCGCTCGGCCTGTGTCGCGTAGAGCCAGTGGGGCGGAATGTCGGGCGAATCGGTTTCCATGACGATGGCGTCCTTGGGCAGCGAAGCGGCGAGGCGGCGCAACTGCAGCGCCCGCTCGTAGGTGACGGCGCCGCCAAAGCCCAGCTTCAGCCCGAGCGACAGGCAAGCCGTGGCCTGCTGCTCGCTGCCATTGAAGGCGTGGGCGATGCCCTTCCACGCCCGCCCGCCCGCGGCGTCCCGCAAGCCCTTGAGCACCTTGTCGACCGAGCGCCGCACGTGCAGCAGCACCGGCAGGTCATGCTTGCGCGCCAGGCGCAGCTGTTGCTCGAAGATGCGCTCCTGCCGGCCCGGCACCATGCCTTCCACAAAATAGTCGAGGCCGATTTCGCCAACGGCGACCAGGCGCGGGTCGTCCCGGTGCGCGCTGAGCTGCGCGTCCAGGCGCTCGAGATCCTCGTCGCTCGCGTTGCCGCTGCACATGGGGTGGATGCCCAGGGCGTAGGCGTCGTGCTGCGCATGCGCGAGTTCACGCACCGTGTCGAAGTTGAAGGCCGCCACCGCCGGAATCACGCACAGGGTCACGCCGCTTGCCGCTGCACGTGCGCGCATCGCGGCCCTGTCGCCGTCGAACTCGGGCGCGTCGAGGTGACAGTGTGTATCGACCCAGGAAGTCATCGGCGCCATGATGCCCGAACGCATGCACAGGCGCGCAAAGCGTGCTACCGTGAAGTCTTCACGTGTCCTCTTTCCCCGCTGGAGGTGCCCGATGCGCAGGCCTGCTTTCTATAGCCGTTCGCCACGCGCGCCGCAGGATGCGGCAGCACCGGCTCGGGCTGCGCCTGAAGAGGCAGATGCCGGGGATTCGCCAGCTTCAGCGGTGCAAGCGCCCACGCCGCTTCCCGCGCGGCGCGGGCCGGGCTGGCGCAGCTTTGCCGCCCTGTGCCTCGTGTTGGCCGGCGTCGCAGGCGGTGGCGCCTGGTACTTGCCGCGGCTCATGGGCCACCAGTACACGCAGAAGGACATCGACTCGGCCGTCCTTCGCACCCTTCAGACCAACACCCTGCCCTCGCGGGCTGCGCACGCGGCCAATGTGGTGCGCCCGTCCATCGTCCAGGTGGTCGCCTACGGACCCGAAAAGCCGCCCACGCCCGCCGCCAAGCTCGAGAAGCGCGGGCGCAACATGGCACGCGGCAAGCCGCCGGACGCCGAGGAGCCGGCCAGCGAACCCGAACGGGGCGTGGGCACCGGCGTGGTGATCGTGGACAAGGGCCTCATCCTGACCAACTTCCACGTGATCGCCGGCGCCGAAAAAATCAAGGTCACCTTTGCGGACGGCCTGGAAGCCCCTGCCACCATCGTGAGCGTGCAGCCCGAGAACGACCTGGCCGTGCTGCAGGCGCAAAAGCTGCCCGACGACCTGATCCCCGCCACGATGCGCTCCACCGCCGACCTGCAACCCGGCGACGACGTGGTGGTGGTGGGCTTTCCCTTCGGCATCGGGCCGTCGGTGTCGGCCGGCGTGGTGTCGGGCCTGAAGCGCTCCTTCCGCTCGCCCGAAGGCAAGCAGGAACTGAGCAACCTGATCCAGTTCGACGCCGCCGCCAACCCGGGCAACTCGGGCGGGCCGCTGGTCAACATGGACGGCGAGGTGCTGGGCATCGTCACCGCCATCCTGAACCCCACGATGCAGCGCACCTTCATCGGGATCGGCTTCGCCATGCCGATCGAGAACGCGGCATCCGCCGCGGGCATGCCGCCCTTCTGAACCCGCATCCGCCAACCCCACCGGAAAGACCACGCAGCATGAGCACAGACGCCAACCCCTACGCACCGGCCGCCGCCACCAGCGAACTCATGGAGCAGATCCTCTACGAGGTCAAGCGCGTGGTCGTGGGGCAGGACCGCTTCCTGGAACGCGTCATGGTGGCCATGCTCGCGGGCGGGCACCTGCTGGTCGAAGGCGTGCCGGGGCTGGCCAAGACGCTCACCGTCAAGACGCTGGCGGACATCGTGCGCGGCAAGTTCAAGCGCATCCAGTTCACGCCCGACCTGGTGCCGGCGGACCTGGTGGGCACGCGCATCTACAACCAGAAGACGGGCGACTTCAGCACCTCGCTGGGCCCGGTGTTCGCCAACCTGCTGCTGGCCGACGAAATCAACCGCGCACCGGCCAAGGTGCAGAGCGCGTTGCTGGAAGTGATGCAGGAACGGCAGGTGACCATCGCCGGCGAAACGCACAAGGTGCCGCGCCCCTTCCTGGTCATGGCGACGCAAAACCCGATCGAGACCGAAGGCACCTACCCGCTGCCCGAAGCGCAGGTCGACCGCTTCATGATGAAGGTGCTGGTCGACTACCCGACCGACGAGGAAGAGTTCGTGATCGTCGAGCGCGTGATCGGCACGCCGGTCGAGGTGAACGCCATCGCCACCACCGACCAGTTGGCCGAATTGCAGGCCGAGGCGCGTCGCGTGTATGTGGATCCTTCGCTGATCCAGTACGCCGTGAAGCTGGTGTCGGCCACGCGCACGCCTGAAAAGCATGGGCTCAAGGACATGCGCCGCCACATCACTTTCGGCGCCAGCCCGCGCGCGAGCATCAACCTCACCGAAGGCGCGCGAGCCCTCGCCCTGCTGCGCGGACGCAGCTACGCGTTGCCCGAAGACATGACGGCGCTGGCACCCGACGTGCTGCGCCATCGCGTCACGCTCTCTTACGAAGGATTGTCGGAAGGACTCACGCCGGACAGCCTGATCGAACGCATCATGAAAGCCGTTCCTGCTCCCGCAAAACCACTCGAACATGAAAAGCTGGTGGCGTAGGCGCGACAGCGCCGCTAACGACGCGCTGGTGGCCGCAGATGCCGCGAGCGCCGGGGCGGAGCGCGCGCTTCGAAGGCTCGAGTGGACCGTCATCCGCCGCCTCGACGGCCTGCTGCAAGGCGACTACCGCACCCTGATGCGCGGCTCCGGCCTCGACCTGGCCGACCTGCGCGAATACCAGCACCACGACGACGTGCGCCACATCGACTGGAACGTGACGGCGCGCCTGCAGGTGCCGCACGTGCGGGTGTTCACCGAAGACCGCGAGATGGGCGCCTGGTTCGTGCTCGACCTGAGTCGATCGGTCGACTTCGGATCCGGCACACGCGCCAAGCGAGAGATCTCCGCCGGCTTTGTCGGCGTGGTCGCGCGCCTGCTGACGCGCCACGGCAACCGCGTGGGCGCGCTGGTGTACGGCAGCAAGCTCGAAGCGGTGATTCCGCCGCGCACGGGCCGCCGCCATGTGCTGCACCTGCTGCATGCCATGGAGCGCCGCGCGGAAGAAGCCAAGGGCAAGAAGGCCGAAGGCACGACGCGCCTGTCGGACCTGCTGGCCGCCGCAGGCACCCTGATCCGCCGGCGTTCCACCGTGTTCGTGGTGTCCGACTTCCTGAGCGAGCCCGGTTGGGAAAAGCCGCTGGGCCAGCTGGCGCAACGCCACGAGGTGATAGCGGTGCGCCTGTTCGACCCGCTGGAACTCAGCCTGCCCGACTTGGGCCTCGTGCCGCTCACCGATGCGGAAACGGGCGAACAGTTGTGGGTCGACACGCACGACAGCGGTTTTCGCAAGCGCTTCACGCGCATGGCCGGCGAGCGCGAGGGCGTGCTGCGCGAGTCGTTGGCGCGGGCAGGCGTGGACGCGCTGGAATTGTCAACGCAGGATGATCTGGTCGAGGCGATCGTTCGCTTCGCGGATCTGCGAAAGCGCCGCGTGCGCAACGGTTTGGCAAACGCGAGGGCGGTGGGATCATGACTTTTCTCTGGCCTCAATTTCTCTGGCTGTTGCTGGCCGTTCCGCTGCTCTTGCTGCTCTACGTCTGGCTGTTGCGACGCAAGAAGAAGCTGGCGATTCGCTACGCCAGCCTGTCGATCGTGCGCGAAGCGATGGGCGCCGGGCAGACCATGCGCCGGCACATTCCGCCTTTCCTCTTCCTGCTGGCCATGGTGGGCATGCTGGTGGCCGCGGCAAGGCCGATGGCGGTGGTGCTGCTGCCCTCCAACCAGCAAACGATCATTTTGGTGATGGACGTCTCGGGCAGCATGCGCGCCGCCGACGTGCTGCCCAACCGCCTGGCCGCCGCGCAAACGGCTGCCAAGAGCTTCATCAAGGACTTGCCCCGCACCGTGAAGGTGGGCATCGTGGCCTTTGCCGGCAGCGCGCAGGTGGCGCAACTCCCGACGGTGAACCGCGACGACCTCGTGGCCGCCATCGATGCCTTCCAGTTGCAGCGCGGCACGGCCACGGGCAATGGCTTGGTCGTGGCCCTGGCCACGCTGTTTCCCGATGCCGGCATCGACATCGACGACTTCGGCCCCAAGATGAAGCAAAAGGGCGTCGCGCTGGACCAGGCGGGCAAGAACCCGCCGAAGGAATTCGTGCCGGTGACGCCGGGCTCCTACACCTCTGCGGCCATCATCATGCTGACGGACGGACAACGCACGACCGGTGTCGATCCGCTCGACGCCGCCAAGGTGGCCGCCGACCACGGCGTTCGGGTGTACACGGTGGGCGTGGGCACGGTCGACGGCGAGACCATCGGCTTCGAGGGCTGGTCCATGCGCGTGCGGCTGGACGAAGACACGCTCAAGGCCATCGCCAACAAGACGCAGGCCGAGTACTTCTACGCGGGCACGGCGGACGACCTGAAGAAGGTGTACGACACGCTGAGCTCGCGCCTCACGGTGGAAAAGAAGGAAACCGAGATTTCGGCGCTCTTTGCGATGGCGGCTGCCGTGCTGGCGTTGCTGTCAGCCGGGCTGTCGCTGCTCTGGTTCAACCGAATCCTCTGATTGCGCCAGGAGGCCGCGCGTTTGTCGCGTGGCCGCGAGCGCATTTTCATCAACATGGAGACATCGGATGTTTGATCTGAACGGAAAGGTCGCGCTCGTCACCGGGGGCAATGGCGGGATCGGGTTGGGCATGGCGAAGGGGCTGGCGCAGGCGGGGGCGCGGGTCGTGGTGGCGGGGCGCAATGCGGAGAAGTCGGCGGCGGCGGTCGAAGCGCTCAAGGCCCTGGGCAGCGACAGCTTTGCGTTGTCGGCGGACGTCACGAACGAAGCTTCGGTCAAGGCGCTGTTCGATGAACTGGCCGAACGCTGCGGGCGGCTCGACATCCTGGTGAACAACGCGGGCGGCACGGTGCGCAAGCCCGTGGACCAGTTGTCGCTGGAGGAGTGGAACAAGGTGATGGACACCAACCTCACCAGCGCCTTCCTGTGCAGCCGCGCCGCCCATGTGCTGATGAAGCGCTCCGGCGGCGGGAAGATCATCAACATCGGCTCGATGATGTCGATCTTCGGGGCCTCCTTTGCGCCGGCCTACGGCGCCGCCAAGGGCGGCGTGGTGCAGCTCACGAAGGCCATGGCCCATTCGTGGGCGGCGGATGGCATCCAAGTCAACGCGGTGCTGCCCGGCTGGATCAAGACCGACCTGACAGACGCCGCGCGCGTGCAGGTGCCGGGCCTGAATGAGCGCGTGCTCTCGCGCACCTCGGCGGCGCGCTGGGGACAACCCGGGGACTTGGCCGGCGTGGCGGTGTTCCTCGCCAGCGCGGGCTCGGACTACATCACCGGAACGGCCATTCCGGTGGATGGCGGGTATTCGATCTCGCCCTGAATCGCCTGCGATCCGGGTCGCGGCGCGCACTGCGATCCCTTGTCTGCGCAAGGGTTAATGGCGTGGCGCCCTCTCGGACGCCACGCCATTTTTCACTGGTTCGTGAAAACCCTCTTTGTCACTAATCGTCACCTAACAAAGATGCAGTACTGGAAATTTTCCAGGCTCACAAGGATGGAGACACGCAATGACAGTGAACAAACCGACCCGCCGGCGCAACCTCCTCAAGGGCGCAGCCGTGGCGGCCGGCGCCATGTCCGCGCCAATGGTCAGCATGGCGCAGACAACGTCGCTCCGCTTCCAGAGTACGTGGCCTGCGAAAGACATCTTCCATGAGTACGCCCAGGACTTCGCCAAGAAGGTGAACGACATGGCGGGCAACCGCCTGAAGATCGAAGTGCTGCCTTCCGGGTCGGTGGTGCCGGCCTTTCAACTATTGGATGCCGTGGCCAAGGGCACGCTCGACGGCGGCCATGGTGTGGTCGCGTACTGGTATGGCAAGAACTCGGCGCTGGCGCTGTGGGGCTCGGGTCCGGGTTTCGGCATGGACGCCAACACCGTGCTCGCCTGGCACAACTACGGCGGCGGCAAGGTGCTGCTCGAAGAGATCTACAAGAGCCTGAACATGGACGTGGTGTCGTACCTCTACGGCCCGATGCCCGTGCAGCCGCTGGGCTGGTTCAAGAAGCCGGTCGCCAAGGCCGAGGAAATCAAGGGCCTGAAGTTCCGCACCGTGGGCCTGGCGGTGGACGTGTTCACCGACATGGGCGCGGCCGTGAACCCCCTGCCCGGCGGCGAGATCGTGCCGGCACTTGACCGCGGCCTGATCGATGCGGCCGAGTTCAACAACGCATCGAGCGATCGCGTGCTGGGCTTTCCGGACGTGGCCAAGAATTGCATGCTGCAAAGCTTCCACCAGTCGGGCGAGCAGTTCGAGATCCTGTTCAACAAGGGCAAGCTCAACGCGCTGCCGCCGGAGCTCAAGTCCATCATCGACTACGCGGTGCAGGCGGCCAGCGCCGACATGAGCTGGAAGGCGGTGGAGCGCAACTCGGCCGACTACGTCGAATTGAAGAAGGCCGGCATCAAGTTCTACAAGACGCCCGACGCCATCCTGCGCGCGCAATTGGCATCGTGGGACAAGACCATCGCCAAGAAGTCGGAAGAGAACCCGATGTTCAAGAAGGTGCTCGAGTCGCAGAAGGCCTTCGCGCAGCGCGCGCTGCAGTGGCAGAACGACTACACGGTCGATTTCAAGATGGCCTACAACCACTACTTCGGAAGCCAGGCGAAGAAGACCTGACACCTGCGTCGACGGCAAGGGGCACCGCCGGTGCCCCTTCTTCTTTGTCACAGGCCGCTCGCGGCCAGGACTTCCTCATGCAATCCATCCTGTTGGCGGTCGACCGTTTCTCGACCTGGGTCGGCAAGACCTTTGCCTGGTGCGCGGTGCTGCTCACCCTGCTGATCAGCTGGGAGGTGTTCTCCCGCTACGTGCTCAACCACCCGCACGCCTGGGTGCTGGACGCGCAAATCATGCTGTACGGCACGCTGTTCATGACGGCCGGCGCATACACGCTGAGCAAGAACGGCCATGTGCGCGGCGACGTGCTCTACGGCTTCTTCCAGCCGCGCACGCAGGCCATCTTCGACCTGGCGCTGTACATATTGTTCTTCCTGCCCGGCATCGTGGCGCTGACCTGGGCGGGCTGGATCTACGCGGGCGAGTCGCTCGCCATCCGCGAGCAGACCTTTTCGGCCGAGCCGCTGCCGCTCTACCCCTTCAAGTTCATCATTCCGCTGGCGGGCGTCACGCTGCTGCTGCAAGGGCTGGTGGAGATCGTGCGCTGCGTGCAATGCATCCAGACGGGGTACTGGCCCTCGCGCGAACAGGACGTGGAAGAGGTCGACGTCGAGAAGCTCAAGGAGATGGTCAACGTGCACGATGAGGACATCCGCGCACTGGACGCCGTGGTCGTCGCCAAGGAGGCCACGAAATGAACATCCGCAAGGAACTGTGGTTCGGCCTTGGCTTCATGGCCATTCTGGTGCTGGCGGCAGGGTCCATGCTGCTGCGCGCGGAGACCATCACCAACGGGCACTTGGGCTTGCTGATGCTCTCGCTCGTTGTGGTGGCGATCATGCTGGGCTTTCCCACCGCCTTCACGCTGATGGGCATGGGGATGATCTTCACCTGGTTCGCGTATGAGCGGAACACCACGCACACGCTGGACCTGATGGTGCAGGCCGCCTACAAGACGATGTCGAACGACGTGCTCATCGCCATTCCGCTCTTCGTCTTCATGGGCTACCTGGTCGAACGGGCCAACCTCATCGAGACGCTTTTCAAGAGCCTGCACCTGGCGATGGCACGGTTGCCCGGCGCGCTCGCCGTGGCCACGCTGGTCACCTGCACGATCTTCGCGACGGCCACGGGCATCGTTGGCGCCGTCGTCACGCTGATGGGCCTGCTGGCGTTGCCCGCAATGCTGCGCGCGGGCTACAGCATTCCGCTGGCGGCGGGCGCCATCACGGCGGGCGGTTGCCTGGGCATCCTGATTCCGCCGTCCGTGTTGTTGATCGTCTATGGCGCGACGGCTGGCGTGTCGGTGGTGCAGCTGTATGCGGGCGCGTTCTTTCCCGGGCTGATGCTGGCGTCGCTGTATGTGGTGTACGTGATCATCGTTGCCAAGCTCAAGCCGGCCTGGGCGCCGCCACTGTCGGCGGCCGACCGCGTCGTGACGCTGCCGCCGCTGACGCAGCGCCTGACAACCGACTCGAGCGAGCACGCGCTGACGCGGCTGGTGAGCGCGATCAAGGGCAAACGCAATGCCGATGTGCCGGTGGGCCATCTGCTACGGCAACTGGGCATCGTCCTGG
This sequence comes from Variovorax brevis, assembly GCF_030317105.1. Classification (GTDB taxonomy): domain Bacteria; phylum Pseudomonadota; class Gammaproteobacteria; order Burkholderiales; family Burkholderiaceae_C; genus Variovorax; species Variovorax brevis. The sequence goes on along the minus strand of NZ_JASZYG010000005.1, from coordinate 452,608 downwards.
TGCCGGGCGCGTTGTTTGCCCTGCTGGCCATCACGAGCTACGAAGCGGTAACGACGGTGAGCGCGCAGGAGGAATACGCGATCGAGGAGATCGGTGCGGCGCGCTCAGGCGCTGCTCAAACCGGTGGCTTGGCAGAACCACCATCCGACAGCGGCGGCTTGCAGGAACCGCCGAGCGATGGCGCATTGGCCGAGCCGCCATCTTCGGGCGGCGTGCAGGAGCCTCCTGGTGCCGGTGCGGTGCAAGAGCCACCCGGCGCAGCGAGGGTGCAGGCGCCAGCTGCATCGGCTTCCGGATCCGGCACAGCGTCATCGCAAGCCGCGACCACGCGCGACGCGCCAACCTGGTGGTGGGTCTGCTTCGCCGTGTTCGGCGCGATGGTCGCGCTCTTCTACCTGTTCCTGAGCTTCGCGCGGCTCGAGATCTTCAAGATGCTGCTCGCATCCTTTTTCCCTTTGATGCTGCTGATCCTGGCGGTGCTCGGCTCGATTGTGCTGGGGCTTGCGACGCCGACCGAAGCGGCAGCGATGGGTGCGCTCGGCGGCTTTCTGCTCGCGGCGGCCTACCGCCGGCTCACGCTGGACGTGTTGAAGGAATCGGTGTTCCTCACCGCCAAGACCTCGGCGATGGTGTGCTGGCTCTTCGTCGGCTCGGCCATCTTCTCGGCCGCCTTTGCGCTGCTGGGCGGGCAGGCGCTGGTGGAAGAGTGGGTGCTGAGCATGAACCTCACGAAGGTGCAGTTCCTCGTGCTGAGCCAGTTCATCATCTTCATCCTGGGCTGGCCACTGGAGTGGACCGAGATCATCGTGATCTTCATGCCGATCTTCATTCCGCTGCTGGACAACTTCGGCGTGGATCCGCTGTTCTTCGGATTGCTGGTGGCGCTGAACCTGCAGACCGCCTTCCTCTCGCCGCCGGTGGCAATGGCGGCCTTCTACCTGAAGGGCGTGAGCCCGCCGCATGTGACGCTGAACCAGATCTTCCTGGGCATGCTGCCTTTCATGGGCATCCAGGTGCTGGCGATCGTGCTGCTGTACATGTGGCCGCAGATCGGGTTGTGGTTGCCGCAGCTGCTTTACAAGTGATGGTGGGCGGGCGCGGCGACGTCGGCGCTACGACCGGGCGGCCCACGCTGCCAGGACCGCGCGGTGATGCGGCCGTTTCGAAGTGCGCGGCCGCGCTGGCGAGGAAGTCGTTGTGAGTTCATGGCCCACGAGCCGGGGCAGCGTGTCCCCGGCTTGCGCATCGAGTGCAATCAGGGTCCGGTCCCAGAAGTGGAAGCGGCGCGGGCGAGGCACATTGGCTTCTGCCCCGCCGGAGGGACTCCACCACGGCGTCAACCCTTTTTGGCCAATTCCTTGAGGTAAGTGTCCGCGAAATCCGTACCCACTTCAATCCACAAAGGGCTGTGGTCAGACATCTGCCACGTGCGCCATTTCGCGTAGAGGCTCTCAGGCGTCTTCGCCGCAAACTTCCCTTGCTCAGGATCCCTGTCCGGCATGCGACTCTTGTACGTCTCCAGGTCTTCAACACGAAACACATCCTCGAACATGTCGACAATGCCTCCCGCCGTCACATTGAAGCGTTGATCTTTGACTCTGACCGCGATCTGGTCATAGAAGTGCATGCCCTTCTTGCGGACCTTGGCCCCGTCGATCGCCCCCGGCACTTCGAACCCCTGGCTCTTGAGCGCTTTCATGGTTTCATGCTCGGGGCTCACGACATTGAAGTCGCCCAAAAGCAGATAGTTCTCAACGGCGCCACGGCGATCCAGCTCTTGCTTGTTCACATCATCCTGGCGGTCGGCAAAGAACTTCACCAGGCGCTTGATCTCTTCAATGCGCCGCTGTAGTTGGGCGCCCGACTCGCTTCCGTAGTAGATGTGGACGGTGCAAAGACTGAAGCGAAACCATCCCGATTGGAAAGCCACGAGAAACGGGCTGCGGGCGAACTGCTGCTTTGCCTCGGTGTCGATGGACTCACCATCCACCTTCACTTTCTTGGGGGAGACGATCAGCTGACCGTCGGGAAGAACGACTTCTCCAGCGATCTTCCGGAACCAGACCTTCTCCTTGTTGTAGACGAAGGCCATTCGCTCCTGATTTCCGCCTGGGCCCTCCGTCGTGTCGGTGACGATGTAGTCCCATTCGCGACCAAGGATGCGCATCACGTGATCCAGCGGCGCCAGATCACGATTGACCTCCTGCAGTGCAACGAGGTCGAAGCACGAGATGATCTCGGCGAGGTAGTAGAACGTCTCGGGCAATCGCGGTCCGAACTTGAACTTGTTGGAGTCGAAATCCCGGATGTTCCAGGTCGCAAGGAGCAGGTTGCTGTCGGTTTTGCGAGCCTTCAGGGGCGCCAGCCGCGACCGCATGGCAAGCAGACGGTCTGCGCATCGTGTCCTGTCCGTCTCGTCTTCAATGTCACGACGCAAACCGGCGTACATGTTCGACATGAGATCTCCACAAGGTTGCAAGGGAAGCTGCCGCTCAGTATGGGGACGGCGCACGTCTTGCAGAATCCTCAAAGTTGTGGATCTGCGTGGGGCACCGCGCTCCCACATTAAAGGGTGGCACGAATCCTTCTGCGGGCTCACGGGTGAGATCGAGTTCATTCGCGGCGGCCGCGCCTCCGGTCACTTGGCGACCGGATGCAAACACCCCGCGACAACCCTCCCGATAAAAAAGTCTGAGGCCAGCGCAACCCGAACTCACCCCACGCGCAGGCGTTTGAAATCACACTCGGTGCATCGGATCCAGTCCATTCACCCACGTTTCAAACGCCACCATGATCATCGACTGCCACGGCCACTACACCACGGCGCCCAAGGCCCTTGAAGATTGGCGCAACCGCCAGATTGCAAGCCTCGGCAACCCGGCGGAACCGCCCTCGCCTTCCTCGCTGAAGATCAGCGACGACGAGCTGCGCGAATCCATCGAGACCAACCAGCTGCAGAAGATGCGCGAGCGCGGCAGCGACCTGACGATCTTCTCGCCGCGCGCCAGCTTCATGGCGCACCACATCGGCAACTTCGAAACCAGCGCCGCCTGGGCCGCGATCTGCAACGAGCTGTGCCACCGCGTGGCGCAACTGTTTCCAGACCACTTCATCGGCGCCGCGATGCTGCCGCAATCGCCGGGCGTCGATCCACGCACCTGCATCCCGGAGCTGGAGCGCTGCGTGAAGGACTACGGCTTCGTCGGCATCAACCTGAACCCCGATCCTTCGGGCGGACACTGGACGTCGCCGCCGCTGTCGGACCGCCACTGGTACCCGATCTACGAAAAGATGGTGGAGCACGACATTCCTGCGATGGTGCATGTCAGCACCAGTTGCAACGCCTGCTTTCACACCACCGGCGCGCACTACCTCAACGCCGACACCACCGCCTTCATGCAGTGCCTGACCTCGGACCTGTTCAAGGACTTTCCGCAGCTGCGCTTCGTGATCCCGCATGGCGGCGGCGCGGTGCCTTATCACTGGGGTCGATTCCGCGGGCTCGCGCAAGAGATGAAGAAGCCGCTGCTCAAAGACCACCTGCTCAACAACATCTTTTTCGACACCTGCGTCTATCACCAACCGGGCATCGACCTGCTGACCAAGGTGATCCCGGTCGACAACATCCTCTTCGCCAGCGAGATGATCGGCGCGGTGCGCGGCATCGACCCGGAGACGGGCTTTCCCTATGACGACACGCGCCGCTACATCGACGCCACGCCGATGCTCGACGACGCACAGCGCCACCAGATCTACGAAGGCAACGCACGCCGCGTGTACCCGCGCCTCGACCGCGCCCTCCAAGCCAAAGGACTCTGACCATGACCCACACCGTTCAAGAACTCGGCGTCGTCTACCGCAACATCACGCGTGCCGATCCGGGTGCCGTCGAGAAGCTGTCGCGCTTTGGCGTGTCCACGGTGCACGAGGCGCTCGGTCGCCTCGGGCTGATGGCACCTCGCATTCGCCCCATCTTCCCCGATGCGCGCTTTTGCGGCCCGGTCGTCACCGTGCTGCTGCAGCCCGGCGACAACTGGATGCTGCACGTCGCGGCCGAGCAGATCCAGCCCGGTGACGTGGTGGTGGCGGCCTGCACGGCAGACAGCACCGACGGCTTCTTCGGCGACCTGCTCGCGACGTCCTTCAAGTCGCGCGGCTGCGCGGGCCTGGTCATCGACGGTGGTGTGCGCGACGTGCACGACCTCACGGCCATGAACTTCCCTGTGTTCAGCCGCGCGATCCACTCCAAGGGCTGCATCAAGTCGTCGCTCGGCTCGGTCAACGTGCCCGTGGTGTGCGCCGGTGCGCTGGTGCATCCGGGCGACGTGGTGGTGGCCGACATCGACGGCGTGGTCGTCGTGCCGGCATCGCTCGCGCAGAAGGTCGCCGATGCCGCCGAGGCACGCGAAGCCAACGAGATCAGCAAGCGTGCCCGATTCGCCAAAGGCGAACTGGGCCTGGACATGTATGCCATGCGCGAACCCCTGGCCAAGGCCGGGCTGCGCTACATCGACTGAATCAAGAACGGAATCCAGATGAAGAAGACACTCAACACCCTGCTGGCGGTGAGCGCCGCGGCTTTCTCCCTTTCCGCAGCACCCGCGCATGCGCAGGATTTCCCGACCAAGCCCGTGCGCATCATCACGCCCTTTCCGGTGGGCAGCGGCCCCGAAGGCGTGGTGCGCCTGCTGGCCGACAAGCTCAGCCGCGCATGGGGCCAGCCGGTGACGGTCGAGAACCGCCCCGGCGGCAACGGCTTCATCGCCATCGATGCCTTCAAGCGCGGCGCCAAGGATGGGCACGACCTCATCCAGCTCGACAACGTGCACCTCATCGCCTACCCCTACCTGTTCAAGAAGTTGCCCTATGACCCGGTGAAGGACTTCGAGCAGATCGATCCGCTGTTCCGCACCAACTTCTTCTTCGCTGTCTCGACCGAGAGCAAGTACAAGTCGGTCGGCGACATCATCAAGGACGCCAAGGCCAATCCGGGCAAGCTGAACTACGGCTCATGGTCCATCGGCAACCCGGTGCACCTGGGCTCGGCGCTGTTCGAATCGACGACGGGCACGACGATGTCGCACGTGGTCTACAAGGAAACGACGCAGCTCTACACCGGCGTGGCGACCAACGAACTCTCGTTTGCGCTCGGCACGCTGGGCACGGCTGGTGCCATGCAGCGCGCGGGCAAGCTGAAGTACCTCGCGGTGGCCGCGCCTGCACGGCATCCTGCGTTCCCGGATGTGCCCACGGTGGCGGAATCAGGCGGCCCTGCCGGCTTCGAAGTCACGGGCTGGACGACGCTCGCCGCACCCACCGGCCTGCCGCCCGCTGTCACCGACAAGATCCGCCGCGACGTCGAGAAGGCCCTGGCCGACAACGACTTCAAGGCCAAGTTCGCAGCGTTCGGCTACGAGCCCTTTCCGACGACGCGCGACAAGTTCGCGCAGTACGTGAAGACCGAGTCGCAGCGCACCGAAGCCGTCATCAAGCAGGCCAAGGTCTCGCTCGACTGAGCGCGCACAGGAGATAAAACCATGGCTCGCATCATCGGCGCCGTCGCCTGCTCCCACACGCCCACCATCGGCTTTGCCTACGACAAGAACAAACAGGACGATCCGGTCTGGGCGCCCATCTTCGAGGCCTTCGATCCCGTGCAGAAGTGGCTCGCCGAGCAGAAGCCGGACGTGCTGTTCTTCATCTACAACGACCACGTCACGTCCTTCTTCTTCGATCACTATTCGGCCTTCTCGCTGGGCGTTGGCGAGAGCCATGCGGTGGCGGACGAAGGCGGTGGCGCGCGGGACTTGCCTTCCGTGGCGGGTCATCCCGCGCTGGCGCGGCACATCGGCCGCTCGCTGGTGGCGGACGAGTTCGACATGTCCTTCTTCCAGGACCGCGCGCTGGACCACGGCGTGTTCTCGCCGCTGTCGCTGCTGTGCCCGCACGAGCCGCAATGGCCGATGCCGGTGATTCCGCTGCAGGTCGGCGTGTTGCAGTCGCCGGTGCCGTCGGCGCGGCGTTGCTACAAGCTGGGGCAGGCGCTGCGCCGTGCCATCGAAAGCTATCCCGAAGACCTGAGGGTCGCCATCGTCGCAACGGGCGGTCTCTCGCACCAGGTGCATGGCGAGCGCGCGGGCTTCAACAACACGGCGTGGGACGAACAGTTCCTCGATTTGATCGAGAACGACCCGGTGCGCCTCACGGAGATGACGCAGGCCGAACTCGCGACGCTGGGCGGCCTCGAGGGTGCGGAGGTCATCATGTGGCTGGTGATGCGCGGTGCGCTGTCGTCGAACATTCGCAAGCTGCACCAGAGCTACTACCTGCCGTCGATGACGGGCATCGCGACGGCCGTCTACGAGAACCTGGCGAGTGCGCCGATCGCGGGTGAAGTGCAGCGCCACCAGCGGCACATGAACGAGCAACTCGCGGGCATCGAGTCGTTGAATGGCACCTACCCGTTCAGCCTCGAATCCAGCGTGCGCGCGTACCGGCTCAACAAGTTCCTGCATGGCATGACGCAGCCGGACCATCGGGCGCGTTTCCAGGAAGACGAAGAGGCAGCGTTCGAAGCCGCAGGGCTCACGCCGAAGGAGCGCGACCTGGTGCGTCACTGCGACTGGCGCGGACTGATCCACTACGGCGTGATCTTCTTCATGCTGGAGAAACTCGGCGCGGTGGTTGGCGTGTCGAACCTGCACATCTACGCCGCGATGCGCGGGGAGACGCTCGAGGCTTTCCAGCAAACGCGCAACGCACCCGGCGCGCTGTATTCGGTGGCGGGCAAGGACGCGAAGGCGCAGGCATGGGACAAGGCATGAAACGACGTCCATTTCTGGCAGGCGCCGCAGCAGCGTTCGCTGCCTTGGCCGGACTGCCGACCCGTGCCTTCTCCGCGGACTACCCGGACAAGCCAATCCGCCTCGTCGTGCCCTTCGGCGCCGGTGGCGTGGCGGACCTCACGGCGCGCACCGTTGGCCAGGCGCTGGGGCAGCGGCTCGGCCAGAGCGTGGTGGTGGACAACCGCCCGGGCGCCGGTGGCGTGGTCGCCGGCGACATGGTGGCCAAGGCCGCGCCCGACGGCTACACGCTGCTGCTGGTCAGCAACGGAACGGCCGTGAGCGAGGGGCTGTTCAAGCGCCTGCCTTTCGATTCGCGCAAGGACTTTGCGCCGATCTCCTTGCTCGGGCAGTTCGACCTGGCGCTCGTCGTGCCCGAGACGTCCCGATTCAAGACCTTGCAACAGTTGCTCGACGCCGCGAGACAGCAGCCGGGCAAGCTGAACATCGGCACCGTCAACGTCGGCAGCACCCAGAACCTCTCGGCGGAACTGCTCAAGCAGGCGGCCAAGGTCGATGTGCAGGTCGTGCCATTCAACGGGACGCCGGCCGTGATCACCGCGCTGCGCGGTGGACAGATCGATGCGGCGGTCGAGATCCTTTCGCCGCTCATGCCGCAGATCAAGGCACAAAGCGTGCGTGCACTGGCCGTGCTGGGCGACACACGTTCGCCATTGCTGCCTCAGTTGCCCACGGCTGCCGAGGGCGCCGGACTCAAGGGCTTCAGCGTGACGTCATGGAATGGCCTGGCCGCGCCTGCGAAGACACCCGCCGCCATCGTCGCGCGCCTGGCCCGCGAGACGCAGCAAGTGCTCGATTCAGCCGCGGTGAAGAAGCAACTTGCCGACCTGAACGTGCAGGCGCGCGCCAGCAGCCCGGAGCAACTGGCGACATTGCTCGACACCGAAATCAAACGCTGGAGCGACGTCATCGCGCGAGCCGGAATTCCACGCCAATGAACCATCCCATCCGCATCATTTCGTCCATGGCCACGCGGGGACTCCTGGAGGACCTGACGTTGGCCCATTCGGAGCGCACCGGCGTGGCCATTGCGCTCGAATCCGTCGGCGGGGTCGAGGCTGCACGTCGCGTTGCCGCGGGCGAGCCTTTCGACATCGTGGCGCTGGCCTCCGACGCGATCGACAAGCTGGTAGGGGCCGGGCATGTCGACGCTGCCAACAAGATCGACGTGGTCCGCTCGGGTGTCGGCGTGGCGGTGCGCGCAGGCGCGGCACGACCCGACATCAGCACGGAAGACGCGTTGCGCCAGGCGGTGCGGGATGCCGGGCGCATCGGGTATTCGACTGGCCCGAGCGGCATTGCGCTTATCGCACTGTTCACGCGCTGGGGCATTGCGGGCGACATCGGGGACCGGCTGGTGCAGGCACCTCCCGGCGTGCCGGTGGGCTCGCTGGTAGCGCGCGGCGATGTGGCGCTGGGCTTCCAGCAGATGAGCGAGTTGCTGCACGTGGAAGGCATCGACCTGCTCGGTCCCTTGCCTGACGCGGTTCAGATCACCACGGTGTTCTCGGCCGCACCGTGTGGTGGCGCCAATGCGAGCCCCGCCGTGCGTGCGCTGCTCGACTATTTGATTTCTCCGGAAGCGGTCGAAGCCAAGCGCCGCCACGGCATGGAGCCTGCGCCATGAACGCTTTCACCAAGACGCCCGGCTGGCTCGATTGGTACGCCAACCCGTCGACGCCACGCTTTCAGGTGCCGCCGGGCAGCGTCGACGCCCACTGCCACGTGTTCGGGCCGGGCGACATTTTTCCGTTTGCACCCGAGCGCAAGTACACGCCTTGCGATGCCTCGAAGGAGCAGTTGTTCGCGCTGCGTGACCACTTGGGCTTCGAGAGAAACGTGATCGTCCAGGCCACCTGCCACGGCGCGGACAACCGCGCGCTGGTCGACGCACTGCTGGCCTCCAACGGCCGCGCCCGGGGCATCGCGACGGTGAAGCGCGACGTGAGCGATGAAGCGCTGCACGCCCTGCACGCAGCCGGCGTGCGCGGCGTGCGCTTCAACTTCGTCAAGCGCCTGGTCGACTTCACGCCCAGGGACGAACTGATGGAGATCGCCGGCCGCATCGCCAGGCTGGGCTGGCACGTGGTGATCTATTTCGAGGCGGTGGACCTGCCGGAACTTTGGGACTTCTTCACGCGCTTGCCGACCACGGTGGTGGTCGACCACATGGGCCGGCCCGACGTATCGCAGCCGGTCGACGGGCCGGAGTTCGAACTGTTCATCCGCTTCATGCGCGAGCACGAGAACGTCTGGAGCAAGGTGAGCTGCCCCGAGCGGCTGTCGGTCAGCGGCCCACCCGCGCTGGATGGCGAGCAGGCGCCCTATCGCGACGTGGTGCCCTTCGCGCGCCGCATCATCGAACGGTTCCCGGACCGCGTGCTGTGGGGAACCGACTGGCCGCATCCGAACCTCAAGCACCACATGCCGGACGACGGCCTGCTGGTGGACTTCATTCCGCAGATCGCGCCCACGGCCGAATTGCAGAAGAAGCTCCTGGTCGACAATCCAATGCGCCTGTACTGGCCCGAAGATTGAAGCCTTCAACGAGGACACACATCATGGGATTGACACTCGGCCTGATCGGCTACGGCGAAGTCGGCGGCATCTTCGGCCGCGGGTTGCTTGGCAAGCCCGGCATCGATGCAGTGTGGGCGTGGGACCTGAAGTTTGCGCAGGAGGCCACGCGGACGGCTGCTGCGGCCGAAGGCGTTCAGGCGGCCGATGGCATGCAACAGTTGTGCACCAGGGCCGACTTGCTCATCTCGGCGGTGACCGCGTCCAACACCTTCGCCGTTGCCGATGAAGCCGCGCGCCACGCACGCAGGGGCAGCCGCTTTCTCGACCTGAACTCCGCCTCGCCCGGCACCAAGCAGCGCGCCGCGGCGGCGCTGGAAGCCGTCGGCGTCGCCTATGTCGAAGCGGGCGTGATGACCTCCGTGCCGCCCTACGGCATCCGCGTGCCGATGCTGCTTGGCGGCGCGCAAGCCGAATCGCTCGCGGCCGAACTCAACGCATGGGGCATGGACGCGCGCACCGTGAGCGAGCAACTCGGCGTGGCCTCGGCCATCAAGATGAGCCGCAGCATCATGATCAAGGGCCTGGAGGCGCTGGTGATCGAGAGCTACACGACCGCGCGCCGCTACGGCGTCGAGGCGCACGTGCTGCCGACCTTGAAGGAGACCTTTCCGCAGATCGACTGGGACAAGCAAGGCGCCTACTTCTTCAGCCGCGTGGTGCAGCATGGAAAGCGGCGCGCGGAGGAGATGCACGAGGCGGCACGCACCGTGAAGGAGGCAGGCTTCGAGCCCATCATGGCAACGGCCATCGCCCACAAGCAGGACTGGGTCGCCCGCCAGGCACAAGCCGGTCTCTTTGACGGACTCGATGGGCAAAGCGCGTGGCAGGCCTATGCAGACCGGCTGATCGCGGCCAGCGATCCCGACTGAATATCTCGACAAGGGCGCAGCCGGCGACGCGAGGGCTCGAATCATGGCGTGTAGAAGGCCAACACCAAGCCTCGAACCGCTGACTTCGCTGGGGGCCGCCACGGGAACCAACGGCTTTTTCCAGGGCGCCTACAGCGCCGACTTCGAAGCCACACGGCGCACCGAAAGAACGAAGGCGGATTGACCCGGCATCGGGGCGCGGCGGCAACATTGCCACAATCGCCGGATGCGAGCATCCACCGATTCCTTTGTCCGCCGTGTCCGTAGCCACCTCGAAGCACTCCCCGATACGGAGCGCAAGCTGGCCAATTTCGTGCTCGAGTTTCCCGGTGAACTGGCGGGCTATGCGGGCAACGAACTGGCCGAACTCGCGGGCGTATCACCGTCCACCGTGAGCCGCTTCATCCGACGCATCGGCTACGAAAACTATGAGGAAGCGCGGCGGCACGTCCGCGAAGAAAAGCAGTCGGGCTCGCCACTTTTCCAGTCGATGAAAGCGGGCGGCAAGCGCGGCGACCTGGTGGCCGCGCACGCGCAGGTTTCCGGTGCGAACCTGAGCACCACCTTCGAGCGGCTGGGCGATGCGCAGATGGTTGAAATCGCCAAGGCCATCCTCGGCGCCGAACAGGTGCTGATTTTCGGCAGCCGCAGCAGCCACGGCTTTGCCATCTATCTGCGCTGGCAGCTCATCCAGGTGGTGCCGCATGTGACGGCCATTCCCGGCGCCGGCGAAACGCTCGGCGAACACCTCGCCGGCGTGAGCGAACGCGACTGCGTGATCGTCTTCGGCATTCGCCGGCAGACGCGCCAGATGAGCGCGGTGCTGGAAGCGGCCCGCCAAGCCGGCGCAAGGATCCTCTTCATCAGCGACCAGACCTCGCCCGAGTACCCCGGCGCCACTTGGTCGATTCAATGCGATTGCCGCGGCACCGGCCTGCTCGACAACCACGTGGCGGTGATGGGCCTGTGCGACCTGATCGCGACGACGGTCGTCGACGCATCCGGCTCCGCGGGACGCAAGCGCCTGGCCGCCATCGAGCAGGCGCATGACGAGCTCGACGAGCTCTGACGCCTCATCTTTCCGCACGGATCCTGCGGCGCCCCCGAGCGTGCGGCTCAACCCTGCCAATTGCACGCCGAGGGAGCCATGCCGCGAGGGTGAATCAGGGTTTTCACTTGAAATAATAATTTCAATATTGAAGACAAAATGAAATCGTAGTGCCACAATCTGCACTCCCGGATTGCTTTGGTTTTCGATTCCTCAAGGAGCTACGACATGGCCGGTGGACCTGCTCTTTCAGCGCCAACTTCGCCCCGCGTGGCCGAGCTGGACCGCGCACTCGATCAGATCGGCGTGACCCGCTCGCACCACACGATCATTTTTCTCATCCTGATTGGTTGCCTGTTCGACGCCTTCGAGCAGAACGCGGTGGGCATCGTCGGGCCGATGTTGCGCGAGCAATGGGGCCTGGGCGCCACCGACATCGGCCTGCTGAACACGGTGACCTTCGGTGCCGCAGCCATCGGGCGCATCGTCTCCGGCTTCGTGGCCGATCGCTACGGTCGCCGCGTGATGCTCAGCCTCGACCTGTTGCTGTTCACGCTGGGCGCCGGCATCTGCGCCGCGGCACCCAACCTGACGGTGATGGCCATCGGACGCGCCGTGGTCGGCTTCGGCCTGGGTGGCGAAATCGCGATTGCCGTCACGATGCTGTCCGAGTTCTGCTCGACCAAGTTCCGCGGAACGGCGGTGGGGCTCGTGAACGTCGGCGCCGGCGGGCTGGGCAATTTCCTCGCGCCCGCTTTCGGGCTGCTCGTGTTCTCGATCTTTCCTGGCGAGAGCAGCTGGCGCTGGCTGTTCGTGTGCCTGATGGTGCCGGCCCTGTTGGGCGCCTTCTACCGTCGCTACATCCCGGAGACGCCGCGCTTTCTGCTGTCGCAAGACCGCGTCAAGGAAGTCAACGTCGTGCTGACCAAGCTGGCCTCGGGGCGACTGAGCGGCAAGGTGGACGTCGGCCATGCCTACATCGCCGATGACGGCACGCCCAACCCCACGGCGAAAGTCAAGGTGCGCGTGACGGAGATCTTCCGCGGTGCGCTGGCGCGTCGCACGATTCCGCTGTGCATCACCATCTGGATGGCTTATGGCGCGCAGCTGTCGGTGCTCACACTGATGCCGACGATTCTGGTTGGCCTGGGCTACACGGTGTCCAAGAGCCTGCTGTTCACGATGATCATGCAAAGCGGCAGCCTGCTGGGCGCCATTGCAGCGTCCGTGCTCGGCTTCAAGTTTCCGCGCAAGCGCGTGCTGACCATCGGCGCCCTGTGCGCCGGCGCGGCTGCTTTGACGATCGGCTTCCTGGCCCAGAGCATCGTGCTCGTGCTGGCGGCCGGCGCGATCTTCCAGTTCTTCGTGCTGCTGCTGAACACGACCATCTGGATCTTTGCGCCCGAGTTGTATCCGACCAAGGTGCGTGCTTTCGGCACGGCGTTCATCCTGGCGACCGGCACGGCGGCGGGCGCGTTCATGCCCCTGGTTGCGGGCCGGTTGCTCGATGGTTTTGGCGTCGCCGGCGTGTTCGGCATGGTGGCCGCCATGTACGCGATCTTCACGGTGAGCGTACAGAGCGTGCCCGAGACCTATGGCCAATCGCCCGATGCCATTGCCTTGCCCTCGGAGGAGGCCATCACCCACGCCGTCCCTTCGCGGGCCTGACTGACAACGCACCGCCCGGACGTTTTTCCCATGCGCGACATTCTCTTGATCAACCCCAACTCGTCCGAAGCGACCACCACGATGATGGTGCGGATTGCCACGGCCGAACTTCCTCCTGTTGACGGTTTTCGTGTCACCGGCCTGACTGCACTGCGCGGCCCTTCGATGATCGTCAACGAGGCGGAGCTGAGCGCGGCGGGCCTGGAGGTCGAGCGCTCATGGCGCGATGCCGGAACGGCTTGGGACGGCATCATCATCAGCGCGTTCGGCGATCCCGGCATCGAACGGGTGCGCCGCTTGAGCCCGGTGCCGGTGGTTGGTATTTGCGAGGCATCGATGCTGGAGGCGGCGCACGGCTCGCGGCGTTTCGGCGTTGCGACCGTCACGCCCGATCTGGCTGCCGCCATCGATGGCCGTGCTGCCGAACTGGGGCTCAGCGCGCACTACAGTGGCATCCGCCTCACCGAGGGTGATCCGCGTGCGCTGGCGGCCGATCCGGCAGCGCTTGACGAAGCACTGGCCGCAGCCGTGCAGAAATGCATCGACGAAGACGGCGCGCAGGCGGTCATCATCGGCGGCGGGCCGTTGGGTCAGGCTGCGATGAACTTGTCTGGGCGATTTGGCAGCGTGGCGCTCATTGCGCCGATTCCGGCGGCTGTTCGGCGGTTGCGGATGCTGATGCTGAGGCGCCAAAGCGTGGGTGCTGCCAGCAAGGCGGGTGCTTCCTTGTGAGTCGCAGCAGCTGGTTGGCGTGAAGCGGTGCACAGGGCGCGACCGGGAGGTGTGGTCTTCGCATGCATCGACGTGAAGGGCGGTGACCTTGCGGGTTTGAATTTCCGGTTCAAGCCTGGTTGCTGTCACTGGCCTCAGTTGAATCAAAGGCAGGATCGGGCCCGTCTCGGACCTTCGACTGAGCACTCTGAAAGTCAGCTCTACCGGGAGAAGCAGTCGCGGCAAGAGTTGATTGATCGGCGCGCCAGTCTTCACCGCCGCTTCAATCGGGCACGTCCATTCCGACAGCGGTCCGATCCGGAACAAACCTCCCCTCCGAGGTGCTCGGGGTCTCGGGGCATTCGTCCATCTTGCGTGGTTCTTGAGCCGATCGTCGGGGTTCGGCTTTGATGCGTTCGAGCAATACTTGAAGCGGATGCAGCAATGCGACGCCATCCATCAGATCTGCCTGGCAGCGGCACGAATAGCCGGTCGCGACGACGCGGCCTGCAAAGCCCGGATCGGACACCAGCTTTCCCCAACTGAGCTTGTAGATCGCTTCCGAGTTGGATCGATTTGCAAGCTCGTGCCCGTAGAGCCCGGCCATGCCACAACATCCGCTGGGCATGAGGTTCAGTGAAACACCCAACCTTCGGCCCAGCTTGGCCCAGTCTGCCGTCGCGGCAGGTGCGTTTGTTTTCTCGGTGCAATGCGCCAGGAGGGCCCACGGTTGAGCGCCATCGAGCGCCATCTGGGGGAGCCGATCGATGCGTTTCACCAGCCACTCCTGCGGCAACGACACTTTCGGGGCGCGATCGATTCCGAGAGCCTTCACATACTCTGCCCGAAATGCAAGGGTCATCGAGGGATCGACACCTACCAGCTCGACACCCGTGGCAGCGAGCGCATTGAGCATCCCGGCGTTGGACGCCGCCGTCTGCTCGAATTTCCCCAAGAAGCCGAGCACGTGCTGCGGCTTTCCGTTGGGCTTGAACGGCGCCATCCAGGGCGTGAAGCCGAGCAGCGTCAAGAGCTCGCAGAAGTCCAAGACGACAGTGGTGTCGTAGTAGGAGGTAAAGGCATCCTGAACGATCACAACGCTGCTGCTTCTGTCGTGGCGCGGAAGTGCCATCAAGGCGGCGGGGGAAGCCATCTTCACGCCTCGGCGCTCCAGTTCGCGGCGAAGCGCGATCCCGCTGAGGTCCGGCAACGCCACAAGCCCCACCCTGCGCAAGGCCGCACGGCCAAGGCCACTCTGCGTCACGGCATTGACGATGCGAGGCATCGTCGCTGCGACGGGCAGCCAGCGCTCGAGCGAGGCGACGAGGCGGTCCTTTGCCGGACGCAGATAGCGGCCGTAGTACACCTCAAGGAAACGGGATCGGAACGCAGGAACATCGACCTTGATGGGACATTGCCCGACGCAAGACTTGCAGGCAAGACACCCATCCATCGCTTCCTTGACCTCAAGGGAAAAGTCGCTTCGATCGCTTCGCGCGGTCCAGGAGTTCAGTACCCGTGAAGGAAGGTCGATCCATCTTTTCCACATGCTTAGCCGCCGGATCCGCCGCGCTTCTGCTGACGAATCGACGTTTGCGTCGGCCAGCAAGCGCAACCACTCCCTCATCAACGAAGCGCGACCCTTCGGCGAATGCTTTCGGTCGCGCGTTGCTTTCCACGACGGGCACATCGCGTCGTCGGGGTCGTAGTTGAAGCATGCGGCATTGCCGTTGCAATGCAACGAGTCCTCGTTTGCACGGCGAATCGTCAAAGGGATTCGACGGTCGGACTGGCCGCGTGTAGGCACTTCATCGATGCGCGTCAACGAATGGCCAGGAGGCGCCGCGATCTTGCCAGGATTGAGCTGGTTGTTCGGGTCGAACGCGGCCTTGATTTCCTGCAGCCGCGGATACAAAGGGCCGAAGAACTTTGGCGCGTATTCGGACCGGAAACCCTTGCCGTGCTCGCCCCAAAGCACCCCTTGGTACTTGCGCGTCAGCGCAAACACCTCGTCCGAGATCTCCCGGATCAGCTTTTCCTGGTCCGGATCCTTCATGTCCAGCGCTGGCCGAACATGCAGGCATCCTGCATCGACGTGACCGAACATCCCGTACACGAGGCCTCGTCGATCCAGCACGGCGCGAAACTCGGCGATGTAGTCCGCGAGGCGCTCTGGCGGGACCACGGTGTCTTCGACAAACGGCACCGGCCGCCTATCCCCTTGCATGTTTCCGAGGAGGCCGACGGACTTCTTGCGCATCGACCAGATGGCTGACGCCGCTGCCTCGCCGCGCGCAACGGTGTAGCCCCTTCGTCCGGCGCCGCCCCCCGCGGACACCAGTTCGGCTTCGACGCGGGCGAGTTTCCCGGCCAGCTCAGTCTCATCCCCTGCGAGGAACTCGACGAGGTTGACCCCTTGGGCCGGGCCTTCGGGATCGTCTGGAAAATATTCTTTGACCGCCAGCCACACGGCATCTTCGCGTGCGAGCGCCAAGACCTTTGCGTCCACTGTCTCGCTTGAGGCAGCTTCGAGCTTCATGAGCGTTTCGGCATCCCGCAAGGCAGCGTCAAAGCTGCTGTAGCGGATGTTGACGAGGGCCGTGCAATGCGGAATCCGCACCAGGTTGATCTTGGCCTCGGTCACGAAAGCCAGGCTACCCTCCGCCCCACACAACACGGAGCTCAGGTTGAAGTTTCCGCAATGGTCACAAAGGTGCACCAGGTCGTAGCCGGTGACGCATCGATTGAGCTTTGGAAATCGTTCAGCGATCAACTCTGCGTCGTCCACGCGGATGCGGTCCAGCAGGCGATGGATGGCGCCCACGCGGTCCTCGCGGCGCTTGACGCCATCGAACTCCGTGGCGTTGAGTGGCCGCGAGTGCCACGGCGTGCCGTCCAGCAGCACCGTTTTCAGCTCGAGCACGTGATCCCGAGTCTTGCCGTACAGCACGGAGCCCTGCCCACTGGCGTCGGTCGCAATCATTCCGCCGATGGTGGCGCGGTTCGATGGAGACAACTCCGGCGCAAAGAAGAGTCCGTGTTCGCGCACGGCGTCGTTCAACTGGTCCTTCACCACCCCTGCCTGAACACGTGCCCATCCCTCCGTGGGATTGACCTCCAGGATCTTGTTCATCTGGCGCGAGAGGTCCACGGCGATCCCGCTCGTCAGGGACTGGCCGTTCGTTCCGGTCCCGCCGCCACGCGGCGAGAACGAAACCCCCTTGAACCGCGGCTCGTTGGCGAGCTTCGCCACCCGGATGACGTCAAGCTCGCTTCTTGGAAAGACGACCGCCTGCGGAGGGACCTGGTAGATGGAGTTGTCGGTCGCGAAGACGGTGCGATCCGAGCGCGACTGCGTCACGTCACCCTCGAACCCTCGCAGGCGCAGTTCTGACAAGAAGTCCGAATAAAGCGCGGCAGGAAGATCCTGCGGCTTCAGACTGGGAATCATGATTCGTGCTGGTTGGCTGGGTGCGCGTGTTGATCAGGCGGCGAGCTGCGCGAGCCCCGCCTGTTTGAGCGCATCGTTGAGCCAAGGCGATACGAGCTCGCCCTTCGCAATCTCATCCAGACGTTGCTGCTCGGCTGCGATCTTGGCGTCGGCAGCGTCAAGCACCTTCTCGACCTGATCGCGCGGAATGATCACGACGCCATCGACGTCGCCGACCACCAGATCGCCCGGATTGACGGCAACACCACCCACAGATACCGACGAGGCGATACGGCCCGGCAGTCCCTTGGTCGGGCCGCAGGGATTGGTTCCCGCGGCGAAGATCGGAAACTTGCCCTCCGCCAGCGACGCGGTATCGCGAGAAGCAGCATCGACGACAAACCCGCCCAGCCCTGCAGCCTCGGCTTGCGTCACCATCAGGTCACCGAACAGCGCGCAGGTCGCATCGGCCTTGCCGTCAACGACCACGACGTCGCCCGGCTTCGCCACGGCCAGCGCCACATGGAACATGAGGTTGTCGCCAGGGCGCACTTCCACGGTGAAGGCGGGGCCCGCCAGCTTCATGTTGGGATGAAGCGCCCGAACGCGGGCGTTCAATGCTCCGCGCCGTCCACCCACGTCGCACAGGATGGCGACCTGGTACTTGCGCGCACGGTCGATCAGTGCGGGACTTACGCGCTCGAACTCTGCAGATGTGTTGTAGGTCATGGTCGTCTCTCGTTGGATGTTCTGGAAAGGGTGTTGCGGGTGCGATGTCAATCACTGCAGCGCTGAGGCTGCTGCGATGGCTTCGTTGCGCCGTTGGACGAAGACGTCCCACACTTCCGGGTTGACCAGGCGTGGAGGCCGGCCGCCGGCAAGAAGCTGGATGATCTGGTCGGCCGCCAGCGCCGCGACGTTATGGCGACCTTCGTGCGAGACGCCGGCCGTGTGGAATGTCGCCACGACGTTGTCCAGCGCGAGCAGCGGGTGGTCCAGCGGAGGCGGTTCCTGTTGCCACACGTCCAGGCCGGCGCCTGCGAGGTGTCCAGAGCGCAAGGCATCCGCGAGTGCGAGTTCGTCATGCACGCCGCCA
The DNA here is from genome assembly GCF_030317105.1 of Variovorax brevis. Lineage (GTDB taxonomy): Bacteria > Pseudomonadota > Gammaproteobacteria > Burkholderiales > Burkholderiaceae_C > Variovorax > Variovorax brevis. The sequence continues at coordinate 434,343 of NZ_JASZYG010000005.1, read as the reverse complement.
CGAGCGGTGCTGATGAACAAGGCGCCTTTCTTCATTGAAGCAAAGCGCTCTGCGCCGAAAAGGTTCAGCGTGGCTTTGTCCCGTGGACAGTGCAGGGAAACGATGTCGGAGACCCTGACCAGCATTTCGAGGTCTACAGGCTCGCCCCCGCGGGCACGAATCTCATCGGCGGTCAGCAATGGATCCACGGCTAGCACGCGCATGCCGAACGCCTTGGCCAAGGCTGCCGTCTTCGTTCCCGCATGGCCGATGCCCACGATGCCCAGCACCTTGCCGCCGATGTCGTGGCCCATGAGGGATTCACGAGAGAAGCCACGATCGACCCGGAGCTTGCGATCCGATTCGACGATTCGCCGGGAGACCGCGAGCATCAACCCAATCGCCATCTCGGCCACTGCGGCGGAGTTGCCGCCGATCTGGCTTACCACCGCTACCCCTGCACGGGTGCAGGCATCAACGTCCACGGTGTCGAAGCCAGCGCCCGTGGAAGACACGCACAGGAGTTCGGGACAACGCTCAATCAAGGGCTTGTGCGCATGAAAGGGAAGCGGCAGTTCGTCCTTGGCGGCGGTGATCTGGTAGACGTGGGCCTTTTCGAGCGCCTTCCACGCCTTGGCTTCATCTCCTCGCACGGAAGCGACCTCGAGGGCGATGCCCTTCTCATGCGAGATGCGTTCGTCGAAGACGGGGTTGATCCAGAGATCGAAGCGCGCGACGCGCCAGGGTGCAGATGCATTCATGTCAGTTCCTGTCGGGCTCTTTTGCTCTTTGGCGTTACTGCTTGGGCAGCGACTTCGCCAGTTCCTGCAGGGCCTTCTTGTTCTTCTCCAGAGACTGCTGCCATTCGGTCCCGGAGAGGTACGCGAGCACCGGCGCGTCGGCCGATGCGTTGGCAATGAACTCCGGGTCGCGCAGGCTTTCCGCGATGGCCGCGTCAAGTTGCTTGATGATTTGGGCGGGAACCGCCTTGGGTGCGGCGAAGCCTCGTTCAGAGGTCATGACGACCTTCGTACCGGTTTCCGTGGCCGTCGGAACGTTGGGCAGTGCCGGGGAGCGCTTCTCGCCAAGCTGAACCACGGCCTTGAGCTGGCCCGTGCCGGTGCCATGAAGCTCGGGCACCTCGCCTGCGCTCACCACGCCGAATGTCAGATGCCCGCCCAGGACGTCCGTCTTTTGCGCAGCGGTGCCCTTGTAGGGAATCGCATTGAGCTCGACCTTTGCCTGCTTGGCCAGCAACTGCAAGGCCAGATCACCGTTGGTGGCGACGCCGTTGTGGCCAAAGGTCAGTGACCCGGGCTTGTCGCGCAAGGCCGTAAGGGCTGCAGGCAAGGTCTGGATTGGGTTCTCGGTCCGCGTCACCAAGACCGTTGGGTCGTCCACGACGCGGGAGACCAACGTGAAGTCCTGCGGGTCGTATTGCGACTTCTTGACCATCGGCAGGAACAGAAATCCAGGAACGTTGACGACCGCCAGCGTGTACCCGTCCGGCTTCGCATTCTTGACGTAGGCATTGGCGATCTCGCCGCCGGCGCCGGGCTTGTTGACGACGACGAACTGCGCCTTGGGCCCAAGCCGCTTTTGGACGAAGGGCAGCAGCTTGCGTGCCATCAGGTCGGTGCCGCCGCCTGGGGCGAATCCGACAACCACTTCGATCGGCTTGTCCTCGGGCCATGCGGCGAAGCTTTGCCCCGCAACGCCAAGTGCCACTGCTGCGGCTGCCGCCACTTTCATGCTTGCGAATCTCATCTATGTCTCCGTTGGTGGAGACCGAATGATCGATGCGCCGTGTCAGTCGCACAAGCGATTTATTTGCTCTGCTTCGCAGTCGTTTTACGACTTTTAGCGAGTGGCGCGAGGTAGTGCGAAGGGGTCGCAAAATCGGCGACGCGCATCACGTACGACTGCATGGCCTGCAACAGCGTGCGAGTGTCATCGGCGCGCTGGAAGAAGTAGTAGTTCAGGCTCGGAAGGGGCGGATCGCTCCTCAACGCAACAAGGGCTCCTTGATCGACCCAAGGCTTCATGAACTGGGTCGGAAGGAAGCTGATGCCCGTGTCCGCAAGGACCAGTGCGACGATGGCCATGAGGCTGTTGCACCCCAGCGTGCGATGCATCGTGATGCCCTGCTCGGACGACCATGCCTCGATGGCGCGGGTCAGCCCGGAGCCCTCTGTCATGGTGATCACGGGATGCTGTTCCAGGTCTGCCTTTCGCAGCAACCTCTTGGCCGAAATCCGGGCGGGCGATGCCACCCAAGTGAACTCCACTCGACCAATGACGTTTCCCGTGACCTGCGCACCCAGACCCGGGCCAGGAGCGACCGAGAAATCGAGCTCGCCCCTTTGGACTTTTCGTTCCAGGTTTCGCGCCAGATCAACGTAGGGTTCGAGGATCAAGGCTGGATGGTCCTCGTTTACCAGGCGCGTGAAGTCGGGTAGCCAGGTCAGCGAAACAAGTTCGCTGACCCCGAACCGGCACACGCCTGCCATGCTGCTGGAAGCCAGCACCTCGCTTTGAAACTGGTCCTTGAGGTTGAGCATCTTGCCTGCAAGAGGAACCAGTCTGTGGCCCGCCTCCGTCAGCTGGGCCCGCTTGCTGGATCGATCAAAGAGTTGGGCACCGATCGACTCTTCAAGCTCCACGATGCGCTTGGACAAGGACGACTGAGTCACATGCAGACGGGTCGCAGCAATGCTGAAGCTGCCCAGGTTGGCGGCCCAGTAGAAGGCTTCGATTTCCTTTAGCGTCATGGCTTCATTGGGAGGAGTTCGGGCGAGCGGATTGGCGGAAGGTGTGCCGTAGCACCCTCCAATGCGCGACCATACTCGAAGCTGTTCCGGGAGGCCCAATGCCGACTCTCAACGAAAGCAGACCTTGATGGGCCCAGCGCGAATTCCCTGCTGATGGCCGCTACCCGCGTGCTGCACGCCAACCCCCGACCGATTCGACCATCGGAGGCGCGCGGCCGGCAAGTTCGGGCCCGTCGTGGTCATTCGCCCCTTAGCGCGAGCGACCGCTTCGCGCAGACAAGGGGTCGTCACATCGAAAGACGTGCGGGTATGTACTAAAAGAACAGCTTTTCGGGATTGCTAACCAACACTTTGTGGCGCGCCGCCTCATCGGGCACCCATCCCGCGACCAAGGCGAGTTGCTGTTCGTCGTCGACAGGCCTGAAAGATTCGACTCGCTCGGGCGGTGCGTCCTTGGGACGAGATGTCCCACCGGTATGGGGCCAGTCTGAACCCCATACAGTCCGCTCGGACGCGGCATCCCATAGAGCACGGGCAATGGAGGCAACGTCCCTGTACTTTGGCGAGTCGCTGGAAATCTGATGCTGTCCGGAGAACTTGATCCAGACATTGGCATTGCGCACCAAGTCGATCATCTGGGCCAGCACATTGATCCGCCCGGCGACGGGCGGCGGCACAAGCCCGAAGTGATCGATCAGCACGGGGCGTGACATGGTGCTGATGACTTCACTGCATGCCAGCGTGACCGCGACAGGGGCGTAGAGCTGCAACAGCATGGGAATGTCCGAAAGGGTGTCATCCATTCGTTGCAGCAATCCGGCGCAAGCCGGCGCGTCTCTTCCCCCATCGACCCCCACATTCAAGCGAACGCCCCTGACACCGGCTTGGTAGAGGCACAGAAGTTCATCTCGCGTGGTTCCTTCCTCGACCACGGCAACTCCGCGCGCGCGATCACCGAGTTGCGCAAGCCCGTCCAGCAGGCACGCATTGTCGAAGCCGTAGACGCTGGGTTGGACCAGCACGACCCGCTCCACGCCAATCGCGCGATGCACCTTCTGCAGGTCGGCGACTGTCGCAGGCGGCGGCGTGTATCGACGCTTCGCGGCGTAGGGGAACCTTGCGGGATCGAACAGATGCACGTGCGTGTCCGTCGCAAGCGGCGGCAACTTGAAGGGCTGCATCCCTATTGCGTCTGGATGTTGGCGCTCTTGACGACCTGTTGCCACTTCTTGGTTTCGTCGTTCACGAACTTTTGGAAGTCCTCCGCCGAAGTCAGCGCTGGAGTGGCCCCGAGTTCGGCGTACTTCTGGATCACTTCCGGCGCACGCAGGGCCTTTTCGATCTGCGCGTGCAGCGTCGCCAACACCGAAGGTGGTGTCTTCGCGGGCGCCACCACGCCGACCCAATGGGTCATCGAGAAGTTCTTGATGCCTGCCTCGTCGAACGTCGGGATGGCCGGCATTCGCGGCGAGCGAGTGGCTCCGCTGATGGCCAGCGCCTTGACGCGCCCGGATGCCAACGGTGCCGCGGTGCTGGTGATGCTGTCGATCAGCAGATCCACTTCGCCACCCATCAGTGCCTTGATGGATTCACCGCCGCCTTTGTAGGGCACGTGGGTGAGCTTCGCGCCAGTCACCGATGCGAGCAACTCGGTGGTCAAGTGGGGTGTGCTGCCGTTCCCTCCGGAGCCGTAGTTGAGCTTGCCGGGATTCTTTTTGGCGAAATCGATGAGTTCGCCAGCACTCTTGAATCGGGAGTCGGACGGGACCATCATGAGCATCGGCGACTCGGCAACCTTGGTAACGGCCGCCAGATCCTTCTGGGTGTCGTAGGGCATCTTGGCTTGCAACGCCGGCGACATCGTGAACGGGGCACTGACGAAGCCGAGCGTGTATCCATCAGGTGCAGCCTTGGCCACAGCATCAGTGCCAATCACACCGCCCGCCCCCGCCTTGTTGTCCACGACAAAGGGCTGACCGGTTTCACCCGTGAGGCGTTGCGCGAGCACCCGTGCCATCACGTCGTTGGGGCCGCCTGCGGCAAAGGGCACCACGAGGCGCACGGGTCGTGAAGGATATGCCCCTGTGGCCTGGGCATGTGAGAGTACAGGAGCTGCCAAAGCGAAGGCGACGGCAAGACCGGCAAGCGGCCGCTGGAGGAATGAGACTTTCATGGCTCGGAGCGTTTAATGGGACGAAGGAGATCCAACCGCGCTTATTCGGGCTTGATGTTGTGCGACTTCACCAGCTTCGACCAGCGGTCCGACTCGGAGCGGATGAAGGTCGCAAAAGCTTCCGGTGTGCCACCGGCCACTTCATTGCCTTGCGAGGTGATCTTTTCGGCCACGTCTGGCTCGCGGATGGCCTTGTTGATGGCCTGGTTCAGCTTGGCAACGACCGCGGGCGGCGTGCCCTTGGGGGCGACCACGCCAAACCAGTTGGACATCTCCATGCCCTGGATGCCGATCTCGTTGAATGTCGGCACGTCCGGCAGCAGCGGCGAGCGCTTGTCGCTGGTGATGGCGAGCGGGCGCAGCTTGGCTGAGTCGCCCTTGAGGTACGGCATCACCGCGTAGATCCACTCGAACATGATGTCAACATTGCCTGCGATCAGGTCGTTGGTCGCAGGCGCACCGCCCTTATAGGCCACATGCACCATGTCGACCTTGGCGCTTTGCTCAAAAGCCTCTCCGGCGAGGTGATGCGACCCGCCAAGGCCGCCGGAGGCAAAGGTCATGGTGCCAGGCTTGGCTTTGGCACGCGCGACCACATCCTGGGCGGTCTTCATGGGCGAGTTGAGGCTGACGGACATGACCAGCGGCCCGCGCTCGATCATTGCAACCGGCACCAGATCAGTGGCCGGATCGAACGGGAGTTTTGCGAACAGTGCCTTGTTGACGGCCAGCGGCGCAAAGTTGCCCAGGCCAATCACGTGGCCGTCCGGCGCGGCCTTCGCGATGTAGTCCGTGCCGATGTTGCCGCCTGCACCCGGGCGGTTGTCCACGATCACCGGCTTGCCAAAGTAGATCGAGAGCTTTTGCGCGATTTGGCGTGAGCGAATGTCCGAGCTTCCGCCTGCTGCATAGGGGACGACGAAGGTGATGGTCTTCGTCGGGTAGTCGGTTGCTGCCTGTGCGGCGGCAAGGGTCGGGAGGGTGGCGAGCGTGGCAAGGGACAGGGCCGCAATGAGGGGGTGGCGGCGGTTCAGCAAGCGGTTCATAGAGTCTCCAAGGGTTGGCAAAAAGATGCGGCGAACATGCCGCGGTGGGTTTTCCCTGATTGTATCTACACACGACGCAGTACAATCATGGCTAACCCTACCAAACTGGCACAGACACAAATGCTTGCACCAAGGATTGCGTTAATACATGCAACGCCACTGGCGATGGCTCCGATCCAAGGCGCCTTTGCGCGCCTCTGGCCAGAAGCGCAATGCGCCAACCTGCTGGATGACTCGTTGTCTGCCGACCTGTCGGCTGCGGGCGAACTTGGCGAAGCGCTGACCACACGTTTCGTGCAACTCGCGCAATACAGTGAGCGAACGGGAGCGCGAGCAATCCTTTTCACGTGCTCGGCGTTTGGGGCCGCGATAGAAGCGGCGGCCGCGTCAGTGGCTGTTCCAACGCACAAGCCGAACTACGCCATGTTCCGGGAAGCGATTTCGACGACTCCGGCGGCCGGTGTCTTGCGCATCGGCCTCCTCTCGACCTTCGAGCCATCCATCGCCTCGATGTCCGATGAACTGCTCCAACTCGCATGTGCGAATGAAGTCACCATCGAACTGAAGACGGCTTTCGTTCCGGACGCGATGAGCCTTCTGGCACAAGGTGACGGCGCTGCGCATGACCGCTTGATTGCTTCGCGCTCGACCGACCTTCAAGCCTGCGATGTCGTCATGCTGGGCCAGTTCTCGATGGCGCGGGCACAGCAGATGGTCCAGGCCGCCGTTGGCAAGCCGGTTCTCACCAGTCCCGACAGTGCTGTTCGCCTTCTGAAAAGTCTTTGCGCGGCGGTCCCGGCCGATTCGCTTTCTTGAGTTCACCCCACCCTACCAACCACTGGAGTTCCCCATGAAGTTCATCGTTCTGCCGTGTGACGGCATCGGCCCTGAAATCGTTGCCGCATCGGTCGAAGTACTGAAGGCCGCTGACAAGCGCTTCGATCTCAACATCAGCTACGACTACGAAGACGCCGGATTCACGAGCCTTGAGAAGCACGGCACGACCTTGCGCCAGGAGGTGCTGGACAAGGCGAAGACCTACGACGGCATCATCTTGGGCACGCAATCGCATGCCAATTACCCCGTGCCGGAAAAAGGCGGTCGCAATGTGTCGGCCGGCTTTCGCATCGGCTTGGACCTGTACGCCAATGTGCGTCCCGCGCGCACACGCCCCTACCTGCAGTCGAACATGCGCGAAGGCCGGACCATGGACCTGGTCATCATGCGGGAGGCCACGGAAGGCTTCTACCCGGACCGCAACATGGCGCGCGGCTGGGGCGAGGTGATGCCCGACCCGGACATGGCGCTGTCGATCCGCAAGATCACGCGCCGCTGCAGTGAGCGCATTGCGCGCCGCGCGTTCGAGTTGGCGATGACGCGCCGCAAGAAGGTCACGGCGATCCACAAGGCGAACAGCTTTCACATGACCGATGGCCTCTTCCTCGAGGCCGTGCGCCACGTGGCCAAGGACTTTCCCGAAGTTCAACTCGACGATCTGCTGGTCGATGCCTCGACGGCCCATCTGGTCAAGGAGCCGGAGCGCTTCGACGTGCTGGTCGCGACCAACTTCTACGGCGACATCATCTCGGACTTGGCCAGCGAACTGTCTGGCAGCTTGGGCTTGGCGGGATCTGTCATGGCCAGCGACGACCTGTGCTGCGCGCAGGCCCAGCATGGCTCGGCGCCGACCATCGCCGGCAAGGACCTTGCGAACCCCACGTCAATGATCCTGTCGGTGGCGATGATGGTCCGTTGGGTTGGCGACAAGCAGAAGAACAAGGCCATGCAAGACGCAGGTGACGCCATGGTGCGCGCCGTCGATAAGGTGCTGGAAAACCCCGAAACGCGCACCAAAGACATTGGTGGCACCGTTGGTTGCAAGGCTTTCACGGAAGCCGTCGTCAAGGCCGTGGCCACGGCCTGATCCACCATGACCCAAACTGTCCTGGGCTGCATCGCCGACGACTTTACGGGCGCCACCGACCTGGCCAACAACCTGGTGCGCGCCGGCATGCGGGTGGTGCAGACCATCGGCGTGCCGTCCGGGCCGCTCGATGGCGAGGCGGATGCGGTGGTGGTGGCGCTGAAGTCGCGCACGATCCCCGCAGCGGACGCCGTGCAGCAGTCGCTTCAAGCCCTTCAGTGGCTGCAGGGCCAAGGTTGCCGGCAGTTCTATTTCAAGTACTGCTCGACATTCGACTCCACTGCCGAAGGGAATATTGGTCCGGTGACCGATGCACTGATGGATGCGCTCGGCACGGACTTCACGATCGCCTGTCCAGCCTTTCCGGAAAACGGGCGCACGGTTTTCAAAGGCCATCTCTTCGTGGGCGACGAGTTGCTGCAAGAGTCCGGCATGCGCAATCACCCGCTGACACCGATGCGCGATTCCAACCTAATTCGTGTTCTGCAGGCGCAAACGCAACGTCGGGTTGGCCTCATCGAGCAGCGGACCGTGGCACAAGGCGAGGCGTCCATCGCGCAGCGCGTCGCGGCCTTGCGCAGCGAAGGCGTTGCCATGGCCATCGTCGATGCGATCAGCAACGCCGACCTGATGGTCATGGGCCGGGCATTTGCCGACCTGCCGCTGTTGACGGCAGGCTCCGGAGTGGCGATTGGACTGCCGCAAAACTTCGGCATAAAGCCGGCAGCCGACGCCGCGCGCCTGGCGCCGCCGAGCGGCTTGCGCGCCATCGTGTCGGGTAGCTGCTCGACGGCGACGAACGCACAGGTCGCGCATTTCCTCGCGAACGGCGGTGAGGGCTTCGCCATCGATCCCCTCCAGCTTGCCGAAGGCGTGGATTTGGCCGCACAAGCGCTTGATTGGGCGAGCTCGCGAATTGCGGCAGGACCGGTGCTGGTGTATGCCACAGCCGAACCAGCATCCGTCAAGGCGATTCAGGCGCAGTTGGGCAGCGCTCGCGCGGGCGAGATCGTCGAGCACGCCTTGGCGGCGGTCGCCCGCGGTTTGGTCGAGCGCGGTGTCGGCCAGTTGATCGTGGCAGGCGGAGAAACCTCAGGTGCCTGCGTGCAGGCGCTCGACATCCGCAGCATGCGCATCGGCCCGCAGATCGCTCCGGGCGTCCCGTGGTGCCACGCGGCATCCGGGCACGCTGGCGATGGCGCGTTGCACATTGCTTTGAAGTCCGGCAATTTCGGGGCCACCGACTTTTTCACCAGTGCATTTCGTCTGCTCGATTAAGTCGTAGAGTTCAGTTTTGCCACAGCTTGTCCCGTCCATGCCCAACTCTGCATCGCCAGCCAACGTCAGCGCGCTCACGCCCACGCTCGCCCGCAGGATCATCGAAATGATCCGCCGTGAGGGCTATTCGGTCGGCCACCGGCTGACCGAGCAGGCTTTGTGCGACGAACTGGGTGTGTCGCGCTCCCCGGTGCGCAAGGCATTGCAGTACCTGCAGGGCGTCGGGGCGCTGACCTCTGAGCCGAACCGTGGCTTTCAGGTCGCGAAGATGCCGGCCGAACTGGGCGAGCTGGAGTTCGCGCCCAATCCGGCGTCCGAGGAGGTGCTGTACATGCGCGTTGCGAACGACCGCATCCATGGCCTTCTGCCGGATGAAATTGCCGAGAACGACCTGATGGAGCGCTACGGCTTGGCGCGCCTGCAGGTCCAGCGCATCCTGAACCGCATGGCGCGCGAAAGCATGATCGACCGCAAGCCGGGCCGCGGATGGATCTTCCGCCCGTTGCTCAGCAATGTGGAGTCGCACCGCGAAAGCTACCGCTACCGCATGATCATCGAACCGGCCGCCATCCTCGAACCGGGCTACCAGGTCGACCTCGCCGAACTGGAGAAATGCCGCCGCGAACAGATCGAACTGCTGGCCGGCGGCATCGAACGCTGCACGCCCGCCGAGTTGTTCCGCGCGGGCGTGCATTTTCACGAGACCATGATCGCCGGCGCCAACAACCGCTTTCTGCTCGACTCGCTGCGCACCTTGAACCAGATGCGGAGGGTCGTGGAGTACGGCACGCGCCTTGACCGCAACCGGCTGCATCGCCAATGCGAAGAGCACCTTGTGCTGATCGACCTGCTCGTCAAGGGCGAGCGGATGGAAGCCTCCCAGTACCTGCGCCAGCACCTGAACACGGCGCGCATCACCAAGATTGGAACCGCCGATGAACGAGAGCGCGGCACGTGAAGAAATCTGCCGCGTCGGCCGCAGCCTGTTTGAGCGCGGCTATGTCCATGCGACGGCCGGCAATATCAGCGTGCGGCTCGATGACGAAGAAGGTGGCGGCTTCCTCATAACGCCGACCGATGCCTGCCTGGGCTACCTGCAACCTGAACGCCTGGCTCGACTCGACGCACGCGGCACGCAGTTGACCGGCGATCGCGCCAGCAAGACCATTGCATTGCACCGGCGCATCTATGACGCGAGCCGAGCCACCACTGCGCCCGCGCGCTGCGTGATCCACACCCACAGCACGCACTGTGTCGCGCTAACCCTGACGGGAAAGGTGAGCGCACCACCCGCGGAACGCGAACTGCTCCCGGCAATCACGCCCTACTTCGTGATGAAGGTCGGCCATGTACCCGTCGCGGCATACGCACTTCCTGGCAGCCCGATCACGGCGGATTGCGTAGAAAGCCTCATCGCTCAATATGCCGAGCGGGGCACCCCCATTCGCGCCGTCATGCTGGAACGCCTCGGCCCCAACGTGTGGCACGACACACCTGCGGCAGCAATGGCCACCCTGGAAGAGCTTGAAGAGACGGCCGCGCTCGCCGTGTTGGCTGGACCGGATACTCCAATGCTGGATGCGGAGCACATCGAAGCACTGCGCGCCACATTTGGGGCGATCTGGTAGCCATGCGAATGCACTCAGGCTGTCAAAAACCGGGATGAAAACAATATTTGCCTATGTAGGCTCCCGAACCACGCGGGAGCGAAACGCCAGGGGTGAAGGGATCAGTGTCTTTCGGCTCGATACGCAGCAGCGTCGGCTCGAACAAACGCAACTGCTCGGGGATCTGGTCAACCCGTCGTTCCTTGCGATGAACAGTGCTGGAACCGTCCTGTACACGGTGCATGGCGACGGGCATGAGGTCTCCAGCTTCAAGGTAGACCCGTCAGACGGCAACCTCAAGTTGCTGAACCGCGAGGACTGCCAAGGGCGCAACCCGGTCCATCTGGCACTCGACCCGAGTGAGCGTTACTTGATCGTTTCCAATCATTTGTCAGGGACCGTGGCCGTGATGCCATTGGCTCGGGATGGTTCAATCCAACCGGTGCAGCAGCTTGCGAAATGCGAAGGGACGCCGGGGCCGCATCGCATCGAACAACCCTTTGCAAAACCGCACTTCAATCCATTTGACCCGAGTGGGCGCTTCGTCGCTGTGCCGGACAAGGGACTCGACAAGATCTTCACCTTCGAGTTTCTCAATGGGCGCCTCGAGCCGACTTCGCCGGCGGCAGCGACATCCCGGGAAGGGTCCGGACCGAGGCATCTGGCCTTCCACGCGGCACGTCCGATGGCCTACGCGGTCAACGAGCTGGACTCAACAGTAACCGCATACCGGTTCGATGTCGAAACGGGCACGTTGGCTCCTGTGCAAATCTTGTCCACGCTTCCCGACACCTTCACCGGTAACAGTCGCGCCTCTGAAATCGCGATCGACGGCGGCGGCGGGTTTGTATACGCATCCAATCGGGGCTTTGACAGCATTGCATTGTTTGCCGTCACGGGCGAAGGAACACTGAAGTTCATAGAAGCGGTTGAAACGGGCGGCAAGACGCCGAGATTTTTTGCGTTGACGCCGAATCAACGCACGCTATTTGCGCTCAATGAGGACAGCGACAGCATCGTCGCGATGGCGGTGTCGGACACTTCGGGTCGCCTGTCGAAAACCGGCATCGATGTTCATTGCAGAAGTCCTGTTTGCATGGTCTTCTCGCCGCAAGAACGATAGGACTCGAAGCAACTAGCGGGCTCAGCGGAAGGCGTCCTGCAAGCGCCGGCTTGGATACGATCTTTCGTGATTCTGTCGTGACGTGCCTGTCTCGCCCCTGTGCAACGTCCGCTTGCTGGCCCAAAGCGATACTTTACGGCAAGGTACTTGAACTTCCGTTCATGGCCGACAGTTCCATTTTTCAGTCCAAACTCGAAGGTCAGCTTGCACTGCTGCACGCCGGTGACAGCGACAAGTGTCCGTACCACCCTGCCGTTTGCATCACGCAGATTTGCCGCGCGCGCCCTTCTTCTGTCCTTCGGCACGAGCTCCGTCGCCGCCCGACAAACCATTGCCGCCGTTGACCTGCTCAAGCCACTGCAACGCGTCGACATAGGCCATGAACCGGTTCAGGTACTCCGGCGACACGTTGCGCATCAAGGTCAGGGATCGATGCACGAGGTGGTGCGAATTCAACGGGCCGGCGTTCCCGGGCACCTTGGCGAGCGATTGCGTCAGGCGCTTGTTGGCGCTGAGCCGCGACCACGTGCTGCGGAAGAAAGCGAGCGCCTTGTGCTCGGGCTTGGAGGCGAGCGTGGGCACGGGCTTGGCTGTCTGAGAATCGTCTGCATGCGAAGACGCATGGCGCGTCATGTGCTCGACGAGTTCCGCCAAAGGCCCGCGCTGCGTTTGGCCCTTGGTCTTTGGCGCGACTTCACCGTCGGCGCCAGAATGCTTTTCAAGCTCCTCGCCATACGCGAGCACCAGTCTGCCCAGCTTGTCATCCAGGATGCGCCGCGCCTCGCCATGGTGAGCCGCGGTACGCCTCGCCATCGCCTCGATCAAGCGAAAGCGCACCGGGTCCAGCCGATCATCACCACGCGCACGCCACGCGTCGATCGTGGCCGCAGCGTCCGTTGCTTGATCCATGGATGTGTGGCTACTCACGAGGCTTCGTGTTCGCGCTGGATGAAGGCCTGGGCGTCGGCGCCATTTCCACGCGCCGGTTTTTTGACCGACCGTCGGCATCGGCATTCGACGCCACGGCCTGCTCGGAACCAAAGGCCGCGGCAAAGACCGACGACGACGGCACGCCCTCTTCGATCAAGGCCCGCGTCACCGTCAACGCACGCTGCGCCGACAGTTCCCAGTTGTCCGCGAACTGGCGGTTGCCGCCGCGCACCTGCCGGTCGTCGGTGAAGCCGCTCACCATCAGGATCTCGTCGCGCGATTTGAGGTACGCGGCCAAGGGAGTTGCCAGGCTCTTGAGCAGTTGCCGGCCTTCGGGCTGCAGCTCCGCGGAGTTCAACGCAAACAGCACGCTGCCGCTGATGCCGATGCGGCCGTTGTTCAGCGTCACGCGACCGGCGGCCAAGGGTCCGGCCAAGGCCTGCTCGAGTGCCTCGCGCCGCTGCGATTCCATCTGCCGCTGCTTGACCTCGGCTTCCAGCTTCGTCGCCAAGTCCAGTTGCATGCCGATCACGCACACCAGGATCAGCACGAAGGCGCCCAGCAGGCCCGACATCAAATCGCCGAACACGGCCCACACGGGCACGCTCGGCTCGATGCCGGCGTCGACGTCCTCCGTCATCATGCTTCGCTGCCCACCAGCGTGCGTTGTGCGGCGATGTGCTGCAGGTCTTCGACGATCTGCTTTTGCGACATGATGCTCAAGTCGATGACTTCACGGGCCTGCGCCACGTAGTAGTCGAGTTGCTCGTCGCTGCGCGCAATGGCCTTGCCCAACGCGCCTTCGATGCGCTGCAGATGCGTCACGAGCTTGTCGTTCGACTGGCCGAAGAGCTGCACGGCCAAGCCAAAAGCCTCGCCCAGGCTCGCAACCTCGACGGCGCTGCCGGTGATCTGCGCAGCCACCTCGGCCATCTTGCCGGTCTCCGCATCGACCTTGTCGTTGAAGCGTGAGCCCACGCGATCCAGCAGGTCCGCCGATGCGGACACGAGCGCATCGATGGCCGTGCGCTGTTGGTTGGAGGCATGGTTCACCGCGCCCAGCAGCGTCTCCAGCGTTTCGAGAATGCGGCCGCGTTCTTCCAGCATCGTGTTGTCGCGCGCCATGCTGTCGGCCAGCTTCTGGCGCAGTTCGCCGATGACTTCGGCTGCCGCGCGCGGGGCCTCGGAAGCGGTCTGCACGAGCTGCGCGATCTCGGCAATCGTGTCTCTTGCATGCGCCTGTGTTTGGGCGGAGATGTTGCCGGCGGTCTTTTCCAGCGTCTCGCAGATCTCCCGCTGCTGGAGTTCCGATCGCTCGCCAGCCTGCTGCCATTCCTCGTGGAGCGATGTGGCCATCGACTCCAGCGCCTGCGTCCACGCGGACAGGCGCTGCTCGTCGCGTGATGCAAGCTTCGACTGCAGATCGGCATGGGCTTGATCCACCGTGCGCAGGAGCGAAGCGCTGTGCTGCTCGAAGGTGGCAGCGGCTGCAACGAGTGCCTGCGTCGTGTCGCCCGACAGTTGATCGCTCACGCGCTGGTGCTGTGCAAGCGCGCTGCCCCACGTGTCCGACACCTTGCTGACCGCGCCTTCGAGTTGCCCGCCGACGCCAGCGACCAGGGCCGCCGAGCGTTGCTCGAAGGTCTCGGCGAACTGGTCGAGCGTGGCGCGCAGGTCGCGGGCCTGTGCCTCGTTCGTCTGCTGATGTCCGGCGAGTGCGGACTGCCAAATCTCTCCGACGTCGGCAGTCGTGGCTTCAAGGCGCGTCGTCAACCCGTCCAGCTGGCGCTGCACGCTGCTTTCAACGGTGCCATTCAACACGGCCGCCTCGCGCGCGATGCTGGCCATCGTCGCTTCGACAACCGGCTGGATCGTGGCGCTGGCCGCGCGTGCGCTCTCGGTGAGGCTTTCCTTCAGCGATTGGCCGACAGTGGAAGCCAGCCCTGCATAGGCTGCCTCGGCCTTGTGGTGAAAGCTCTCCTGACTGGCGACAAGGCGCTCGTTCAGCGCGTGGTTCTGGCGTTCCATCGTCGACATGAGGGCCTGCAGGCGATCGACCAGCACGGGCATTGCCTCGCCCTGTCGCTGCAGCAGCCTGAACGACTCTTCGCGTTGGTGTGCAAGGGAGAAAACGCGCAAGGTCGTCGCAATGCGCGTGTCCAGCAACTGCGCGGCCTGCAGCCTGTCGCGCCGGCACAAGGCAGACACGAGCCCCAGCATGGCCGACGCCGCCACACCCGCGACCGAGGTGCCAAAGGCAATGCCCAGGCCCCGCACCGGCGCAGCCAGCGAGGAACGAATGGCCTGCACGTCCGCCGCGCTTTCCAGCGCCAGGCCGGTGCCGTTCAGCGTGACCACCATGCCCAGGAAGGTGCCCAGCATGCCCAGCAACACCAGCAGCCCCGCGAGGTAAGGCGTCATGGCCGGACCGGGCAAGGCGACGCGCACACCCTCAACGCGCAGTCGCACCGCGTTCTGCAGCGAAGGATGCAGCTGGCCCAGCCATTGGCCCAGGTTCGCCGGCGGTTCAGCCGACTCCGATGCCACGGCTTGCGACAGCGTGGTCGTCGCCTGGTTGAAGTGGTGAAGCTCCAGCGCGCCCATCAGGTAGAAGGCGCCCACGATCAGCGTGATGGCAAGCGCCAGCGGGTTGGTGCCGACGTAGCCCACACCCACCCAGCACACGGCGGCCAGGCCCACGACGAAGGCGGCGTATTGAAGAAATCTGGTCATTGCAGCCTGACTACTACTGTTGTCTCTTGCGAAGGGCTTCGAGCAGCCCCTCGACCGGTTGAAATCGAAGATCCAGTTCGGCCAGCAACACGCCCTGCATGTCCTTGCCGAACACCTCCAGCCACGTTGCGGGCTGGACACCATCACTGTCGCTCCCCTCGAGTGCCAATTGCACTTCGGCGAGCTTTGCCTCATGGGCCTTGCGCAAGCGCTCGAAGTGCTTGTGGAGCAGCGCGGGCACGGTGGCGAGCAACCGTTGCTCGTGCGCACCCAGCACCTGCTCCATCACGACGTCCAGCGATGCGAGCCGCGCCTCGTCGGTGGAGGACGTGGCCGCAAGCCGCGCCCGCAACCGATCGCGCAGGCGGCCGATGCTCGTTTCCATCGCCTGTTGCCGTGCGACATAGCGCTGGCGGTACGGCGCGAAGTCCGCCGTTGCGGACGCCGCGCCTGCTTCGGCAATGGCACTCACCAGCCCGGCCCGCACACGCGCGCACTCGGCCTCTTCGGCACTCGCCGAACCCCGGGCCGCGGCGGGCGCCGTCGCCACAGGACCATTCAATGCCGAAGAGAGCGAGATGGCGTCAGTCCAGCTGAACCATTGACTCAATCGATCCGCGAAATCCCGTTTGGATTCGGGAACGTCGATGTCTGTCAGTCTGGCCAGCAGGCGAATGAGCGCCGAGTCGTTGAATCCTGGGCGCCGTAACACTTTCGCCATACCGCCGGAGGGGGAAAAACGGGGCAGTTTACCCGCAACGGCGGGGCGGTCCGGATTCCGGACGGGTCCCGCTCCGGGGATACGGGTGCGGACAACGCTGTCGACGTGGCGGTTGGGTGGTCGCGCCTTTCTGCAGCGGGTTTCAAGCCTCGCCCCGTTCAGCGCTTTTCCTCCAGACGCGGAGCCACTAGAATCGTTTCACGTATCGTTTCATGCATTCAATGAACGGCAGCCAAATCTCCTTTGGGAGAAGTGCAATTTCAAGCTGATTAATCGTTTCATCATGCCCATCGACCCCATCACGCTACTCCGTGCGAGCGGCCCACAGGCCGCCAGCAAGCTCGCCGAGTTGATGGGGGCGAGTCGGCCCACGTTGAGCCGGGCAGTGCACGCAGCAGGGAATGCGCTCATCACACGCGGCCGGGCTCGGCGCACACGGTATGCAGCAAGGCGCGCGCTGCGCGGTTCCCTGGCGCCGCTGCCCCTCTTTCGCATCGACCGCGAGGGGACACCGCACCAGATCGCCGAACTGGACCTGATCTACCCGGACGGCACCGCGCTCAGCTACAGCGGCGGGTTCGGCTGGCCGCTCGAAGAGCAGATGCTGGATGGCTGGTTCGATGGCTTGCCCTACCCGATGCAGGACATGCGCCCCCAAGGTTTCCTGGGCCGCCACTTCGCCCGGCACAACGCCGCGGTACTCCAGGTCAACGAAGACCCGGCGATGTGGTCGGACGACGATGTGCTGTACGCCCTGTCGATCCTGGGCGACGACACGCCCGGTGATCTGCTGGTCGGCGCGGCGGCCTGCAGGCGGTGGCTCGACCGGGTGCAGCAAGTGGCGTCCAGCGAAGCGCCAGCGGGCTTGCGCAATTCGCAGTTGGCGCAGGCGTACCCGAAGCTGGCAACGATGGCACTCGAACTGGGGGTGGCCGGCTCTTCGGCCGGGGGCGAGTTCCCGAAGTTCACGGCCTTGCGCCAGATGGCCGATGGCGCGCTTCAGCATGTGCTGGTCAAGTTCTCGGGCTCGGACGATTCGCCGGGCACGCAGCGCTGGGCGGACCTGCTGGTGTGCGAGCACCTGGCCGGCCGCGCGCTCGAAGATCACGTCGGCATTGCCACTGCACGCTCGCGCGTCCACGCGCACGCGGGCCGAACCTTCCTGGAGGTCGACCGCTTCGACCGTCACGGCACGCTGGGCCGCTCTCCGATGGTGTCCTGGGCGGCCTTGAACAACACCTTCATCGGCAACGCTGGACGCGCATGGGGAGAGGCCGTCGCACCGCTGGTGCACAAGGGCTGGGTGGAGGCGCAGGACATCGGCCGCATCCTGCGCGTATGGCTCTTCGGACAGCTCATCGGCAACAACGACATGCACGACGGCAACCTGTCTTTCCTGCCGGCGCAGCGAGGCAATGCCCTGCAATTGGCGCCCATCTACGACATGTTGCCGATGATGTACGCACCCGTGCGTGGCGTTGAACTGCCTCCGCGCATCTACGCGCCACGCCTGCCGCTGCCAGCGGACGCAGCCGCCTGGCAGGACGCCGCGCGCGCTGCCCTGGCCTTCTGGGAACTTGCCGCAAGCGACCAGCGCATCAGCGCCAGCTTTCGCAAGGTCTGCGGGGACAACGCGGCGCTGCTCGGCAAGCTGGCTCGACGTTAGGCAACAGCGCGCGCTTGCCGGTGCCCGTCATGGGCGGGCAAGGCGACACTCAATCCGCCAGCCGGCCAGCGGTCAACCGCAGCACGCGGTCGCAACGCGACGCCAGGCTCTCGTCGTGCGTCACCATCACGAAGGCGGTGCCACGGTCGCGCGCCAGCGAAATCATGAGCTTGAACACGCCGTCGGCGGTCGCGCGGTCGAGGTTGCCGGTGGGCTCGTCGGCCAGCACGCAGTCGGGCTGCGTGACCAGCGCACGCGCAATCGCCACGCGCTGGCGTTCGCCGCCCGACAGCTCGGCCGGCCGGTGCTGCACACGTTCTGCCAAACCCACAGAGGCGAGCATGGCGGCGGCGGCGGCTCTTGCACGCTCGGGCGTTTCGCGGCGTATCTTCAGCGGCATCGCGACGTTGTCCAGCGCGCTGAACTCCGGCAGCAGGTGATGGAACTGGTAGACGAAACCCAGGTGTCGGTTTCGCAAGCGCCCCTGCTCGGCCGCGTCGACATTGGCGATGTTCTCGCCGTGCAGCTCGACGCTGCCGCTGGTGGGCGCATCGAGGCCGCCCATGAGGTGCAGCAGCGTGCTCTTGCCCGAACCCGACGCGCCGACGATGGCCAGCGTTTCTCCCGCGCGCACGTCCAGGTCCACCCCATGCAGCACCGTGAGGTCGATGCGGCCTTCATGAAAGCGCTTGGTGAGCCCGCGCACCCTCAGCACGATGCCGTCCTTGCCGTTCGCATTGGCCTTGACGTTCGCGCCGGCGACCGTGCTTGCGTGGTCATTCATAACGCAGCGCCTCCGCCGGGTTGACGCGGCTCGCGCGCCAGCTCGGATACAGCGTGGCCGCAAAGGCAAGGATGAGCGAGATCACGGTGATCGGCACGATGTCGCTTTGCTGCGGATCACTGGGCATGCGGCTGATGAGGTAGATGTCCTTGGGCAGGAAGCTGGCATGAAACAGTTTCTCGAGCGCGGGCACGATCACGTCGATGTTGTAGGCAATGCCCAGCCCCAGCAACAGCCCGCCCATGGTGCCGATGACGCCCACCATTGCCCCTTGCACGACGAAGATGCCCATGATGCTGCGTGGGCTCGAACCCAGCGTGCGCAAGATGGCGATGTCGGCGCGCTTGTCCGTCACCGTCATCACCAGCGTCGAGACCAGGTTGAAAGCCGCCACGGCCACGATGAGCGTGAGGATGATGAACATCATGCGTTTCTCGACCTGCACGGCCGCGAACCATGTCTTGTTCTGCCGCGTCCAGTCGCGAATCAGGAAGGAGCCCGGCAAGGTCACGGCCAGTTCGTCGGCCACCTCGCGCGCCAGATGCAGGTCCTTGAGCTTGAGGCGAATGCCACTGGCGCCTTCGAGGCGGAACACTTTTTCCGCGTCCTGCTCATGGATCATCGCGAGCGCCGAGTCGTACTCGTAGTGGCCGGAATCGAAGGTGCCGACCACGGTGAACTGCTTGAGGCGCGGCACCACGCCGGCAGGTGTGACCTGTCCGCCGGGTGCCACGATGGTCACCGTGTCGCCCTCGCGCACGAAAAGCGATCGCGCCAGTTCGCCGCCGAGCACGATGCCGAATTCGCCCGGCACCAATCGGTCGAGCGCGCCGTTTTGCGCGGTCGTGGCGATATCGGTCACCTGCGGCTCCAGCTTGGGGTCGATGCCGCGCACCAGGGCGCCCTTCATGTCTTCGCCCCGCGCCACCAGCGCCTGCGTGGAAATGAACGGCGCCACCCCAATCACCTGAGGGTTCTTGCGCGCTGCCGCCATGATCTCGTCGATCTCCGGCAGCGCCTGCCCGTCGCGCGAAAAAATCTCGATATGCGAGACGACGCCCAGCATGCGGTCGCGCACTTCCTTCTGGAAGCCGTTCATGACCGAGAGCACGATGATGAGCGCCGCCACGCCCAGCGCAATGCCCAGCATGGACACGCCTGAAATGAAGGAAATGAAGCCGTTGCGCCGCGTGGCCCGGCCGGCGCGCGTGTAGCGCCAGCCGAGTTGCAGTTCATAGGGGAGTCGCATATCAGGTGTTTCGAAGGGCCGCCCCATGGCGAACGAGGGGGTTGTTCATCTTCGGAATTGTGGCATCCCGGACAATAGCCCCATGACCACATCCACTCGGCACGTCCTGATTCCTTTCGCCGGACGCAGCACGCCCGCATGCCAGGCGGCACTGGGAGGATTGCGGCTGCCCAACCTCGAAAGCCTGCTCGGCCGGCTCACGCTGGTGCGCGACGATACGCAGGAAGATTCATCCCTCTCCGCACCCCATGAACGCGCCCTTGCGGCCGCCATGGGCCTGGCGGCGTCCGATGGCTGCATTCCGTGGGCCGCGTGGGAGGCGCGCGAAATGGGCCTGCCGAGCGCCGGTGACGGCGCGTCCTGGGGCCTGCTCACGCTGTGCCATTGGCAAGTCGGCATCGACGACGTGGTGCTCGGCGACCCGAACGCCATCGACATCGACGCCGGGGAATCCGCCACGCTGCTCGCCGCCGCCCAGCCCTTCTTTGCGGAGGACGGCATTGCGCTGCACCCGAGCCAGCGGCCGGGCCGCTGGCTGGCGCAGGGCAAGGTGTTCGACGGCCTTGCCACCGCCTCCATCGACCGCGCCGTCGGCTATCCCATCTCGCAATGGTCACCGCTGTCGGACGCGGCGCGGCCCTTGCGCCGGCTTCAGAACGAAATGCAAATGCTGCTCTACACCGAGCGCGTGAACGACCTGCGCACGCAGCGCGGCGCACCGCCCATCAACTCCTTCTGGGTCAGCGGCACCGGTGCGCTGCCCGCCACGCTGACACCCGCTGACGCCACGCCCGCATCCGTCGAGGCCAGCCTGCGCGTGTCCGCATTGCACGATGACGCCGCGGCATGGACGCAGGCCTGGCAAGCCCTCGACGCCGGCGTTCTCGCATCCCTGCTCGCCGACCACAACCGCGGCGAGGAAGTCAATTTGACGCTGTGCGGCGATCGCGCCGCGCGCACCTTTGCCGCGCGCAAGGTCGGCTTCACCACGTGGGCGCGACGCCTGTTCAAGCGCGAGCCGGCAGCCGCCGTGCTGGGTTCGCTATGAAGATCGTCACGCGAGACATTCCGCCGCGCAGCGCCTGGGCGCTGGAGCAGGCGGGCGTGCACCCCCTGCTCGCCCGGCTCTACGCGGCCCGCGGCGTCACCGCCAAGGACCAACTCGACGACGGCCTTGCCCGCCTGCTGCCGCCCGAGACCTTGCGCGGCGCCCGCGAAGCCGGCGTGCTGCTGGCCGACGCGATTCGCGACGGCAAGCGCCTGTGCATCGTGGCCGACTACGACTGCGATGGCGCCACCGCCTGCGCCGTGGCGGTGCGCGGCCTGAAGCTGCTCGGCGCGCGCAACGTGAGCTACCTCGTGCCCGATCGAGTCGTCGACGGCTACGGCCTCACGCCCCCCATCGCCGAGCGCGTGGCCGACACGGGTGCCGACGTGCTCATCACCGTGGACAACGGCATTGCCAGCGTCGAAGGCGTGGCGAGCGCCAAGGCGCGTGGGCTCACCGTGCTGGTCACCGACCATCATTTGCCCGGCCCCGAGTTGCCCGCTGCGGACGTGCTCGTGAACCCCAACCAGCCGGCTTGCAGCTTCGAGAGCAAGAGCATCGCGGGTGTCGGCGTGATGTTCTATGTGTTGCTGTCGCTGCGCTCCGAGCTGCGTGCGCGCGGCGTGTTCAGTGTTGCGGACCAGCCGAAGCTGGATGCCTTGCTGCCACTGGTTGCGCTCGGCACGGTCGCCGACGTGGTGCGGCTGGACCCCAACAACCGCCGCCTCGTGGCTCAGGGCCTTCGCCGCATCCGCGCGGGCACGATGCCTGCCGGTCTCGCCGCGCTGTTCAAGGCCGCAGGACGCGCGTCGCCCGTCGCCACCACCTTCGACTTCGGCTTCGCACTCGGCCCACGCATCAACGCGGCGGGGCGTTTGTCCGACATGACGCTGGGCATCGAATGCCTGCTCACCGACGACGCGGGCCGTGCCGAAGAACTGGCACGCACGCTCGACGGCATCAACCGCGACCGGCGCGAGATCGAAGGCGGCATGCGCGACCAGGCCCTGTTGCTGGCCGAGAACCTGTTCGTGGGCGAACTGTCCCCGCCACCGGCCGTCACCGTGTTCGATGCGCACTTTCACGAAGGCGTGGTCGGCATCGTGGCCTCGCGCATCAAGGATCGCTTTCATCGCCCGACCTTCGTGTTCGCGGCCAGCGGCGCGCCGGGCAAGGAACATGAACTCAAGGGCTCGGGCCGGTCCATTCCCGGCTTTCATCTGCGTGACGCGCTGGACCTGGTGGCCAAGCGCCATCCGGAGGTGCTGCTGCGTTTTGGCGGCCACGCGATGGCGGCGGGCTGCACGGTAGCGCGCGAGCAACTCAAGACCTTTGAAGACGCACTGGCGCAAGTCGCCCGCGAATGGCTCGATGCCGCCACGCTCACGCGGCGCCTGGACACCGACGGCCCGCTCGCGCCGGAGTACCTGCGCGTCGACCTGGTCGACACGCTGCATCGCGAGGTGTGGGGCCAGGGCTTTGCGCCACCGACCTTCAGCGAAGAAGTCGAAGTGGTGTCGCAACGGCTCGTGGGTGAAAAGCATCTGGCGCTCAAGTTGAAGCACCAGGGCAAGCCGGTGGACGCCATCTGGTTCGGCCACACGGAGCCGCTGCCGCAGCGTGTGGTGCTGGCCTTTCGCCTCGATGCGGACGAATGGCAGGGCGTCCGGCGTGTACGCTTCATGGTCGAAGGCGCGGAAGGCTGAATGCCGGCGCGAAAGGATTGAACATGGCAGGTTGGATTTCAGTGTTGCAGTTGGTCCCCTGGTCGGACGTGATCAGCAACGCGCCCAAGGTCGCGGAGGCGGCCAAGAAGTTGTGGAACACCGCGTCGAAGAAGACGCCGCCCGATGTGCTTCCCGATACCCCCGCCAGCCCGCTCCTGTCGCCTGAAGCAAAGCTCGCCGACCTGCAGGCGCGCCTGGCCGCCACCGAGGCGGCGGTGGCCGACCTGCAAAAGCAGATGGTGGCGTCTTCTGAACTCATCACCACGCTCGCGGCGCAGAACACGCAATTGATTCAACGCGTGGAGCGCAATCGAATCAGAATGCTGTGGTTGTCCGCTGCCACTGTGGCGCTTGGCCTGCTCGCGATCATCGAGGTGTCCCTGCATCTCGCTCGCTGAGCGCACGGGTGTGGGACGGATCGATTTTTCCTTCCACTCCACCCCCAAAGGCGCCAATGAACGACAACAACACGCTTGCTTCGGCTGTTCCGGGTTTCAGCAGCCACGAAGCCGAAGTCAACGGCACACGCATCCACTATCGCGTCGGCGGCGAAGGGCCTGCGGTCGTGCTGCTGCACGGCTACGCCGAGACCAGCCACATGTGGAATCCCTTGATGCCCCTGCTGGCCAAGAACCACACGGTGATCGTGCCCGACCTGCGCGGCGCCGGCGATTCGTCCAAGCCCGAAGGCGGCTACGACAAGAAAAACATGGCCGTGGACATCCACGATCTGGTGAAGACGCTGGGAGTGCAACGCGCCAGCATCGTGGGCCACGACATCGGCCTGATGGTGGCCTACGCCTACGCGGCGCAGTTTCCCGGCGAGACAGAGCGCGTGGTGCTGATGGACGCCTTCCTGCCAGGCATCGGCACCTGGCAAGACGTCTGGCTGCTGCGCGACCTGTGGCACTTTCACTTCCACGGCGAGACGCCGCTGGCCCTGGTGGCGGGCCGCGAGCGCATTTACTTCGAACACTTCTGGAACGATTTTGCGGCCGATCGGACACGGTCATTGTCCGAAGCCGACCGCCAGTTCTACGCCAACGCCTACGCGCAACCCGGCGGCATGCGGGCCGGCTTCGAGTACTTCAAGGCTTTCGAGCGTGACGCCGCCGACTTCGCGAAACTGGCGACCACCCCTTTGACCATGCCGATGCTGGTGCTCTCCGGCGAGAAAGCGGGCGGCAGCTTCCTGATCGAGCAGGGCAAGCTGGTGGCGAAGGATGTCAAGGGCGTCATCGTCAAGGGATCGGGCCATTGGCTGATGGAAGAAGCGCCCGACCAGGTCATTCCCGCGCTGCTGGACTTCCTGGCCTGAGGCACATCAAGGCCGCTTGAACTCGTGGTTCAGGCCGACCACGAAGGCCCGGACTCCGTTGGGACCGATGCGCGCAAGGCTCACGTCAACGCTGATCAGCGGCGTGATGCTGTAGCGCAGGCCCGCGCGCGTGGTCGTGAGTTCGAATGCGCGGTTGTATTCGCCGATGAGCGAGAACTGCGGGTTCAGCGTCCATTCGATGGCAATGCCGGCGCGCGGGGTCCGTGCGCCGTCGCCGGGACTCCAGTCCTGCCCCAGATTGGCGTGGACAAAGAACGGCTCGCTGACGTGCCAGGTCACCGGCACGACCCACTGCGCGCCCCAGCGGCCGCCTTGCCTCAGGTCATGAAAGACACCGACTGACAGCGCTGCCGCCAGCACCGCATCGGGCGACTGCCCGAAGAAGGTCCACTTGACCTGCGGACCGAGCAGGTCAAGGCGGTCGTCAGTTCCGCGGAGAGCGTCGTAGTTGATGCCCAGCTCCACCGGGCCCACGCGGCAGGCCGGGCCGAGATGAAAGAAGTTGACGACCCTTCGGGTGGAATGCCCGGCCCAGATTTCGTACTGGCACTGCCCGGGGTCCAGCGTGCCTGCGTCGTCAACGTCGAAGTGGCCACCTGCTTGCGCGTGGCTGGCCAGCCATGCTGCGCCGAGGAAAGCCCACCATCGAGTCATCGTGCCTTTCGGGGGGTTTTTGCCCCTTTTTTGGCCGATTCTAGGGTTGAGACTTGTCAGCGCGATGAATCGCGCCAAACAGCGCTGTCGCTCTTTTTTGGCGTGGGCAGCGCAGGCGGATGCGCCCGTGGCAGAACGCGAACGCCACGCAGCAACTCAAAACTCGAACTGCGGCTGCAATTCGCGAATGCGTTTCATGGCCACGCCCGCGGCGGCCGTGCGCGTTTCGACGCCGAGCTTGACGTAGACGCGCTCCAAGTGCTTCTTGGCCGTGGCCGGGCTGCTGCCCAGGATCTCGCCGATGTCGCGGTTGGTCTTGCCCTTGACCACCCAGTAGAGCACCTCGGCCTCGCGCGCCGTGAGCTTCATGCTCAGGCTCATGGCCTCGATGACGGCGCGGTCGGACACCTCGCGCATGATGATCATCCACTCGGCGCCGTCGTCGTCGTGGCCGGTTTGCTGGTGCAGGCGCAGGCTGAGCCGCGCCGCACCGTGCTCGATGGACAGGGGCGGCGGCTCGGTGCCATCGACCGTTGCGGGCAGGTGCTGATGCAGCCACTGCAGCACGGCGGCAGGCGTCTCGGGTGCGCTGGTGCCGCAGTAGCGCTGCAGCAGGTCGCGCGCCAGCGAGGTCTGCCAGATCAGCCGCCCTTCAGGCATGCGCACGGTGATACTGGCATAGCCGAAGGCATCCAGTGCGTTGCGGGCCTGGCCGGCCTGCCGGGCCGCCTGCCGCGCCCTGCGCGCGCCCTGCAAATGCACGTTCATTCGCGCCAGCACTTCCTTGGGCTTGATGGGCTTGGTGACGTAGTCCACCGCGCCTGCTTCGAGCGCGGCGACGAGGTGTTCCGTCTCGGTCAGCCCCGTCATGAAAATGATCGGGATGTGCGCCGTGGTCGCATCGGCCTTGAGGCGGCGCGCGACTTCAAAGCCATCGAGGCCCGGCATCATCGCGTCGAGCAAGACGATGTCGGGCTGCGCCTGCACGGCGCGCGCCAGCGCGTGTTCGCCGTTGGTGGCCACCAGCACGGTGTAGCCGGATTCGTCCAGTGCGTCGTGCAGCACCGCGAGGTTGTCCGGCACGTCGTCGACGACAAGCACGAGGTCGCTGTTGCCGCCCGGATCGCGCAGGCTGTTGGCGAGCGAATTCGTTTCTGCGTTCATGGCGCACTCATGGCTTCTGCCAGCGATCGGCTCAGCGCGTCGAGCTCAAAGCGCCGCGCCAGCACGCGCTGCACTTCGGTCCAGGCGGCGCACTCGGGCTGGGCGCGATCGATCGCGTCGAGCTGGTTCATGATGCCGCGCAAGTAGCCCAGGCTCACCGCTTCTTCCAGCAAGCGGATGTGCTCGGCTGCGGGTTGCACGAGTGGCCCACGCGGTGCGGCGGCGACAGGCGCACGGACGCTGTCGCTCCAGGTGAGCGACAGCCGCCGTTCCAGCCAGTCGAGCAGTTCGCTGTGGCGCACCGGCTTGACCAGGAAATCTTCCGGCGTGATGCCCACGTCGTTGTCCAGCCGCTTGTCGAAGGCGTTGGCCGAGACGATGGCCACGGCCGCGTCGGGCAAGCCCAGGCGCTGTGCGCGACGAATGGTTTCCCACCCGTCGATACCAGGCATGGCGAGGTCGACGAACATTGCGTCGGGGCGGTAGCCGGCCGCGATCAGGTCGAGTGCATCGTGGCCGCTGGCAGCGGTGCGCAATTCGAAACCGAGCGGCGACAGCAGTTGCACCAGCAACTCCCGGTCGGCCTCTTCGTTGTCGACCACGAGCAGGCGACGGCGCGCGCCTTCATAGCCGCGACGCACACGCTGCTGCGCCGGCTTGCGCGCCACGGCAGCGGCGGCTTCGTGCACGCGTGGCAGGAACAGGCGAACCTGGAACACCGAGCCTTCGCCCGGCTTGCTTTGCACCGACATCTCGCCGCCCATCAGGTCGGTGAGCATCTTGGCGATGGTGAGCCCCAGCCCAGCGCCGGAAGACGACATGCCCGCCGTCGCGCCGCGTGTGAAGGGTTCGAACACGCGCTCGATTTCCTCGGCCGACATGCCGGGCCCGGTGTCTTCGATTTCCAGCGTGGCGAACTCGCGTGCATAGCGCAGGCGGAGCGTGACCTGGCCACGCGCCGTGAACTTGATCGCGTTGCCCAGCAGGTTGATGAGGATCTGGCGCACCCGCTTTTCATCGGCACGCACGACCTCGGGCAAGGTGCCGGAGGGCTCGAAGACAAAGGCGAGCCCCTTCTCTTCCGCCTGCAACTCGAACATGTCGGCCAGTTCCTGCATCGCTTGGGCAAAGCGCATCGGCCGGGCGTGCAGGGTGAGCTTGCCGGCCTCGATGTGCGCGATGTCGAGCGTGCCTTCGATGAGCGAAAGCAGATGCTCCCCGCCGCGCTTGATGACCGCCACGGCCTGCCGGCGATGCGGCGGCACCGACGCGTCCTCGCCCATCAATTGCGCATAGCCCAGGATGCTGTTGAGGGGCGTGCGCAGCTCATGGCTGATGGCGCTGATGTAGCGGCTCTTGGCTTGGTTGGCGGCTTCCGCGTTTTGCTTGGCCTCTTGCAGCGCGCGATCGGTCTCGCGGTGCAGTTCGATTTCGCGCATCAGCAAATGCGTCTGGCGGTTCGACTCTTCCTGCGCCACCCGCCGACTCTGATGCGCCAGCACCAGCCACCACGCGACGATGCCGGCAATGACGAGAAGCGCCATGTAGGCCTTCATGAACCCGGAGCGCAGGGCCGCGGACGGGCCTTCGGGCAAGCCGGTGTCCGCCAGCGCCAGGAGCTCCTGCCGGTAGAGCACGCCGAACACCATGGCCAGCAGGGGCACGATGATCAGCATGAGCAGCATGAAGTGGCCCAGGCCCGTGTCCAGGTAGCGCCAGCTGCGCTTCGGAAGGAACCAACGCAGGACGGCAGACCACTGCGCCGACAGGCTGGCGTGCGGCTTGCACAGGTCGCCGCAACGCGCGTCGAGCGTGCAGCAGAGCGAGCAGATGGGGCCCTGGTAGGCGGGGCAGTGCGCCATGTCGGGGCCTTCGTATTCGCGCTCGCAGATCACGCAGCGCTTGACCGCCAGCCGCTGATAGCCACCAGCGCCCTCGCCCGTTCGCGCGAGGTAGTACTTGCCGCGCGTCGCCCATGCGATGAGAGGCGCTGCAACGAAGGCAGTGCCCAACGCGATCAGCGCCGAGAAGGCCTGCGCCAGCGGCCCGAACACGCCGAGATAGGCCGTGATCGACAGCACCGACGCCAGCGCCATCGCGCCCACGCCCACCGGGTTGATGTCCCACAGATGCGCGCGCTTGAACTCGATGCCCGGCGGTGACAAACCCAGCGGCTTGTTGATGACCAGGTCCGCCACCACGGCCATCATCCATGCGATGGCGATGTTGGCGTACAGGCCCAGCACGTCGCCGAGCGCATCGAACACGTTCATCTCCATCAGCATGAAGGCGATGAGCGTGTTGAACACCACCCACACCACGCGCCCCGGATGGCTGTGCGTGACGCGCGAGAAGAAGTTGCTCCAGGCCAGCGAGCCGGCATAGGCGTTGGTGACGTTGATCTTGAGCTGCGAGATGACGACGAAGAGCGCCGTCGCCCACACCGCCCAGCCGTAGTTCGGAAAGACGTACTCGTAGGCCGCGAGGTACATCTGGTTCGGGTCCACCGCCCGGTCCGGCGGCACCATGTGCGAGATGGCGAGGTAGGCGAGCAGCGCCCCGCCCAGCATCTTGAGCACGCCCAACACGACCCAACCCGGCCCGCCCGCCAGTACGCCCATCCACCAGCGGCCACGGTTGGCGTCGGTTCGCGCCGGCATGAATCGCAAGTAGTCAGCCTGCTCGCCCATCTGCGTGATGAGCGCGATGCCGACCGTGAGCGCCGCACCAAAGAGGGGAAGCTGGAATTCAGGCGAGGTGCTTCTCAGCCCGAAATAGTGCGTAATGCCGGAAAACGCACCAGGATCGCGCGCCAGCACATAGACGAAGGGAACGACCAGCATCACGAGCCAGATCGGCTGCGTCCACAGCTGAAGCCGGCTGATGGCCGACACGCCGTGCGTCACCAGCGGGATTACGACCAGCGCGCAAACCAGGTAGCCCCATGCCGGCGGAATGCCCAGCGCGAGGTCCAGCGCATAGGCCATCACCGCCGCCTCAAGCGCGAAGAAGATGAAGGTGAAAGACGCGTAGATCAGCGAGGTGATGGTCGAGCCGATGTAGCCGAAGCCCGCGCCGCGGCTGAGCAGGTCCATGTCGACGCCGTAGCGCGCCGCGTAGATGCTGATCGGCAGCCCTGCCAGAAAGATGATCAGCCCGGTGCACACGATGGCCCAGAAGGCGTTCACGAAGCCGTACTGCACCAAAAGGGTGGCCCCGACCGCCTCGAGGATGAGGAAGGACGCCGCGCCGAAGGCCGTGTTCGCCACGCGCCATTCCGACCACTTGCGAAAGCGCTGCGGCGTGTAGCGCAGGGCGTAGTCTTCCAGTGTCTCGCTGGCCACCCAGCTGTTGTAGTCGCGCCGGATCTTGACGATGCGCTGCGGTGCTTCGTCGGGGTCGGAAGCGGCTGGGACGACAGGCAAGGGGGGCGAGTTCACGCCGATACGGTGCAACAGTCGTGCCGACCCGCCGCATTCGCCATGGAAGGCACGACTGTTGCATTCACGCAAAGCAGCCGATAACGTCAGACCCCATGGAACTCACACCCCGAGAAAAAGACAAGCTGCTGATCTTCACAGCCGCCCTGCTCGCCGAACGCCGCCGCGCACGCGGCCTGCGGCTGAACTACCCCGAGGCCGTCGCCATGATCTCGGCAGCCGTGATGGAAGGCGCACGCGACGGCAAGAGCGTGGCGGCGCTGATGAGCGAGGGCCGCACCGTGCTCACCCGCGCCGACGTGATGGACGGCGTGCCGGAGATGATCCCGGACATCCAGATCGAAGCGACCTTCCCGGACGGCACCAAGCTCGTGACGGTGCACCAACCCATTGTCTGAACGGCCTGAACAACAACAACGCTGGAGAACTTCCTGATGCGCATCCAACGCCTTGCCCTTGCGACCCTGACTGCCGCCGCTACCGCCCTGCCCCTTGCTGCCTCGGCCCACGTCGGTGTCGATGGTGCGGCCCATCACGCGGCCAGCTTCGTGCAGGGTTTCGTGCATCCCTTCATCGGCATGGACCATCTGGCCGCGATGGTCGGCGTCGGCTTGTGGAGCGCCCTGGCTGCGCGCGGTGCGCGTGACCTGTTATGGGCGCCGCTGGGCTTTGCGGCGATGCTGCTCGCCGGTGCGCTGCTCGGGCTGGGCGGCCTGCAGGTGCCGGGGGTCGAGCCGATGATCGCGGCGTCGCTGCTGGTGATCGGCCTGCTGGTTGCCACGCGCTTGCGGCTGCCGGGCCCGGTTGCGGCGGCTGCGGTCGGCGCTTTTGCGTTGTTCCATGGCGTGGCGCACGGCTACGAACTGTCGGGTGACAGCAGTGCTCCTTTGGCTGTGGCCGGCATGGTGCTGGCGACCGCGTTGCTGCACGTCGCAGGCATCGCCATCGGATGGACCTTGCGCCAGCGCGGCACGCTTTTGCCGCGCGTGGCCGGTGGCGCGGTGGCGGTTTTCGGTGTTGCGCTCCTCACGCAGGTGGCCTGACACATGATCCCCGGCGAACTCCTCACCGACAACGGCGAGCACGCGCTCAACCCCGGCCGGCGCACCGTCACGCTGGTCGTGCAAAACACCGCTGACCGCCCGATCCAGGTTGGCTCGCACTATCACTTTGCCGAGACCAATGGCGCGCTCGGCTTCGACCGCGAAGCGGCTCGCGGCATGCGGCTGAACATCGCATCCGGCACGGCCGTGCGCTTCGAGCCGGGCCAGCAACGCACGGTGGAACTGTGCGATTTCGCGGGCGACCGCATCGTCTACGGCTTTCGCGGCCTCGTTCAAGGAAAGCTATAGATGGCCACCATTGGACGGCGTGCCTACGCCGAAATCTTTGGCCCGACGGTTGGCGACCGCGTGCGCCTGGCCGACACCGACCTCGTCATCGAAGTCGAAGAGGACTACACCCTGCGCGCCGGCGGCTACGGCGAGGAAGTGAAGTTCGGCGGCGGCAAGACCATCCGCGACGGCATGGCGCAATCGCAGCGCACGCGCGCCGAAGGCACCGTCGACACGGTCATGACCAATGCGCTCATCATCGACCACTGGGGCATCGTCAAGGCCGACATCGGCCTGCGCGACGGGCGCATCGTCGCCATCGGCAAGGCGGGCAACCCCGACGTACAGCCGGGCGTGGACATCGTCATCGGACCGGGCACGGAAGTGATCAGTTGCGAAGGCAACATCGTGACGGCCGGCGGCATCGACAGCCACATCCACTTCATCTGCCCTCAGCAGATCGAGGAGGCGCTGGCCTCGGGCGTGACCACCATGCTCGGCGGCGGCACCGGCCCCGCAACGGGCACCTTTGCGACCACCTGCACGCCGGGTCCGTGGCACATCGAGCGCATGCTGCAAGCGGCCGATGCATTTCCGATGAACCTCGGCTTTCTCGGCAAGGGCAATGCGAGCCTGCCTGCCGCGTTGCACGAGCAGGTCAACGCCGGCGTCATCGGCCTGAAGCTGCATGAAGACTGGGGCACCACGCCCGCGGCCATCAGCAACTGCCTGGACGTGGCGGACGACACCGACACGCAGGTTGCGATCCACAGCGACACGCTCAACGAATCGGGCTTCGTGGAGAACACGATTGCGGCGTGCAAGGGCCGGTCGCTGTGCGCCTTTCACACCGAAGGCGCGGGCGGGGGCCATGCACCCGACATCCTGCGCGTGGTGGGCGAGCAGAACTTCCTGCCCTCGTCCACCAACCCGACGATGCCCTACACCGTGAACACGCTCGACGAACACGTCGACATGCTCATGGTGTGCCATCACCTCGACGCCGGCATCGCCGAAGACCTGGCCTTTGCCGAATCGCGCATCCGCAAGGAAACCATCGCTGCCGAAGACATCCTGCACGACTTGGGCGCCATCAGCATGTTCAGCTCCGACTCGCAGGCCATGGGCCGCGTGGGCGAAGTGATCATCCGCTGCTGGCAGACCGCCCACAAGATGAAGGGCCAGCGCGGCAAGCTGCCCGGCGACAGCGAACGCCACGACAACTTCCGCGCCAAGCGCTACATCGCCAAATACACGATCAACCCGGCCATCTCGCACGGCATCTCGCATGAAGTGGGCAGCGTCGAGGTCGGCAAGTGGGCGGACCTCGTGGTGTGGAAGCCGGCCTTCTTCGGCGTGAAGCCTTTTGCGGTGATCAAGGGCGGCAC
Organism: Variovorax brevis; assembly: GCF_030317105.1. GTDB lineage: Bacteria > Pseudomonadota > Gammaproteobacteria > Burkholderiales > Burkholderiaceae_C > Variovorax > Variovorax brevis. The sequence goes on along the minus strand of NZ_JASZYG010000005.1, from coordinate 402,265 downwards.
GATTGCGATGGCGGCCATGGGCGACCCGAATGCGTCGATCCCCACGCCGCAGCCGGTGCACTACCGGCCGATGTTCGGCTCGTTCGGCGGTTCATTGGCCAAGAGTTCCCTCACCTTCCTCTCGCAGGCCGGCATGGCGGCGGGCGTGGGCGAGCGCTACGGCCTGAAGAAGACGCTGAGCGCCGTGCGCAACATCCGCGGCGTGCAGAAGCAGCACATGGTGCACAACAGCTACGCGCCCAAGATGGAGATCGATGCGCAGACCTATGCGGTGCGTGCCGATGGCACCCTTTTGGTGTGCGAGCCGGCGACCTCGCTGCCGATGACGCAGCGTTACTTCTTGTTTTAAAGACCGCATCAAGACAGTGTCTTGTCGAAGCCCGACAATCGCGCCCCCTCCCCTTCGACCTGACACTCCATGCGACAACTCTCCCCCGCCGGCCAACAGGTCATCAACGACATCGCGCAGCGCAACGGCTTCAGCGTGGATGCGACGCTCAGCATGCTGGACTCGGTGATCAACGGCAACGGCAGCCAGGCCCAGTTCAACCACCCCGAGTTCTCCGGCTCCGGCCAGTGGATGCGCGGCGGCATGATCATGCTGTCGGACATGTTCAACAACTACCTGAAGGGCCGCGTGGACGGCCTTTGCAACGACCTGTCGAACCTGGTGGCGAGCCAGCCCGATCTGGTGCGCACCGGCAGCTTCCAGTCGCAGAGCCAAGGCAACGGCTACAACAGCGGACAGGCGCAGACCAGCTATGGCGGCGGCAACAGCCAGCAGCAAGGCAGCGGCGGCTTCGGTGCCAACAGCCTGTTCGTGCCGGGCACGAGCAACGACTGGTGGCCTTCGGATCTGCGCTTTCCGAACAGCACCGGCGCGCAGAACGGCGTTCGATACGCCTACTTTGCGCAGGCGCGGCGCCTGGCCATCGAAGTCAACGGCCGCGTCACGGTGTACGACACGCTCGATCATCAGATCGGTGGTTTCGGGCAGCAGCAGTCGTACGGCGCTACGCTGAGCTTCAACAGCCAGTATGGTTTGATCGACGTGGCGAGCTTGCCCGTGATTTCGGTCGATGGCGTGGCGCCCTACGTGGCACCGCCGGCGCCTGCGTTCAACGAACAACCAGCCGCCGTCAGCAGCAGCAACTACGGCAACGGCAACAACGCCCCGACGGGCAACCAGCAGGACATCTTCGCCACCATCGAACGCCTCGCCGACCTGCGCGCCAAGGGCATCCTCAGCGACGAAGAATTCGCCAACAAGAAGGCGGAGTTGCTCAGCCGGGTATGAGGCAGGCTCGTTGAATGATTTCAGCGTTGCCGTGGCTGCATATGCTCGCGAATCCAGCCCGCAAAGGCAGGCTCATCGATCTCACTGGCGGCCACCGCCAACACGGTCAATGTCGCCTCGGCTTGGGAAACCACCAGCCGGTGCCCGTTGAGCGCGAGGCACAAGCCAACCGCAAGGAATGCAGCCCGCTTGTTTCCATCGACGAACGGGTGGTTTTTTGCAACTCCGACCCCATACGCCGCTGCAAGTTCGGCAAGGTCCGGCTCCCCATAAGCCACAAGATTGAGCGGACGAGCCAGCGCCGACTTCAGCAGGCCCTCGTCGCGAATACCTGGCGCACCGCCGTGCTCTGCAAGACTCTCTTCATGCAGCAACAACAGCGAGCGCCGATCTACCCATCGCCACTCGCTCATTTGGCCAACTGGTGGAACGTGTCGCGGAACTCGCGCATGAACTCGCGGCCCAGTTTCAACTGTTCCGCGAGGTCAGGATCGTATGGCGTCAACGTGTACCCTCCGTTGGCCGCCTCGCTCACGAAGAGCGTGTCGCCCTTTTCCACCTTCATGTATGTCAGCATTTCCTTTGGAAGAATGACGCCGACGGAATTGCCGACCTGTGTGAGCTTGACTGTGGCCATTGACGCCCCCTGAAGTTATAACGGTTGTTATATTATCAGCGCTTCTCCCAGTCGATCAAGACCCCATGCTCACTGCCAACAAACTCATGCCCCAAGGCAAGGGCCTCGCGCCCGTGCTGATCAAGCGCGCATCGACCATCGAACTCGACTGGGACGTCCGCCAGAAAAGCCGCTTCGATGTCACCGACTCGCAAGGCCGCCAGATCGGCGTCTTCCTGCCCCGCGGCACGTCCGTGCGCGGCGGTGACGTGCTGGTTGCGGAAGACGGCTCGCTCGTGCGCGTCATCGCCGCGCCGCAGCCGGTGCTGGTCATCACGCACTGCACGCAGCACGGCACGCCTTTCGACTTGACACGTGCCGCCTACCACCTGGGCAACCGCCACGTGCCGATCGAGCTCAAGCCCGATCACCTGAAGATCGAGCCGGACCATGTGCTGGCAGGCATGCTGCGTTCGATGCACCTGATCGTGCGCGAAGCCAATGAAGCCTTCGAGCCGGAAGGCGGGGCGTATGGGGGCCACGGACACGCGCACGGCGCCCATGAAGGCGCGGCACCCGTCGGACCGGTGCTGCATCCTGACGCGTATGGCGGATCGCATTCACACGGCCATGACCACGATCACGACGACCACTTGCACGATCACTCCCACGGCCACGGACATTCGCATTGATGCCTGACGACCCGCCCCGCGAGCAGCCCGCATCCAGCCTCCTGCAACTTATCTGGCTCGCTTCGCCGGCGTTGCCCGTCGGCGGCTTCTCGTATTCCGAAGGCGTGGAGTCGGCGGTCGAACTGGCCGGCGTCACCCACGAAGCGGCTGCCGCGGACTGGCTCGTCGACCAGCTGCACCTGAGCCTTGCACGCGGCGACCTGGCCGTGGTCGCACAGGCCATCGCGGCGTGGCGCGCGGTGGACCGGGCACGCGTCCATGCGCTCAACGCGTGGGTGCTGCAAACGCGCGAAACATCCGAGTTCCTGCTGCAGACCGAACAGATGGGCCGCTCTTTTCTCGAATGGCTCAAGCTCCATCACGAAGACGCCGCGGCGATGTTCGACGGCTTGCCCATCACCTACCCGGTGGCCTTCGCCTTTGCGGCGGAGCGCGCCAACGCGACGGTGCGCGACGGCTGCCTGGCTTTCGCCTTCGGCTGGGCCGAGAACATGACCGGCGCGGCCGTCAAGGCGGTGCCGCTCGGCCAGAGCGCCGGCCAGCGCATCCTCGGGCGCCTGGCCGCCGAAATTCCCGACGCGGTAGAGCGGGCGATGGCCTTGTCCGATGATGAGCGCCAAGCCTTTTCCCCGATGCTTGCCATCCTGTCTTCGCGCCACGAAACCCAGTATTCCCGCCTCTTCAGAAGCTAAAACATGAACCCCCACGCTCATCACTTCGTGTATTCGCTGCCCCCCGAGGGGGCGCTTGCCTCGCTAGAGGCGGCTCGTCGCTAGGCAAACATGTCCTCCGCCCTTCACCACATCCCCAACCGCACCAAGAGACTCCCGCCCCTTCGGGTCGGCATCGGCGGCCCGGTCGGCTCGGGCAAGACGACCTTGCTCGAAATGCTCTGCAAGACGATGCGCGACAAGTACGACCTTGTCGCCATCACCAACGACATCTACACCAAGGAAGACCAGCGCCTGTTGACCGTCGCGGGCGCGCTGCCGGCCGAACGCATCATGGGCGTGGAAACGGGAGGTTGCCCGCACACGGCCATTCGCGAAGACGCATCGATCAACCTGGAAGCCATCGACCGCATGCTGGTGGACTTTCCCGATGCGGACGTGGTGTTCGTGGAGAGCGGCGGCGACAACCTTGCCGCCACCTTCAGCCCGGAGTTGAGCGACCTGACGATCTACGTCATCGACGTGGCGGCCGGCGAGAAGATCCCGCGCAAGGGCGGGCCCGGCATCACCAAGAGCGACCTCTTCGTCATCAACAAGACCGACCTGGCACCCTACGTGGGCGCCGACCTCTCGGTGATGGAAAGCGACACGCAACGCATGCGCAAGAAGAAGCCCTACGTGATGACCAACCTCAAGACGCTCACGGGCGTGGCCGAGGTCGTGGCTTTCATCGAAGAGCGCGGCATGCTGGCCAGTGACTGATCAGAGCGTGCTGTCGTCCTTGCGCTCGCGCGCCGCATACACGATGCGCACGGCGGCATGGCGCGGGTCGCCCATGCGCTGCGCGTAGACATCGACGCCGCCTTGCGACCAGGCCGCGTATTGGCTGGCGCCATCGGTGGACGCCAGTTCCTGGCCGAAGCTGCCACGTCCCCACGACACGATCTCATTGAAGGCCTGCGCGCCGAGGTCGGGTTCGCTGGTCGCCGAGGCCGAAAACTCCACGCGCTGCAGTCGGGCACCCGCGAAATAGAAGGTGGGCGCAAGCGGCAAGCCGCCCACCACCGCCGGTGCGCCACGCCAGGTGCCGGCCAACCCACCCGACAGCCGCTGCGGCCGGGGCACGCGTTCAGCCGAGGGCACCGCCGCACGCAGTTCGTCCACCGTCATGCCCATGTGCACGCCCTCGGGCAATGATTGCGCGTGGGCCAGCACGGCGGCGAATGACAGGAACAGGGCAGACGTGAAAAGGCGAACAGGGCGTCGCATGGCGCAGGCACAAGAAGATGGGGACGGCCAAGCATACCGTCCGGGCAATGGCGCAGCCTTCAACTCGCCTTTTCCGGCTTGGGCGCCTGCTGGTCCGCCAGGTCGACCCAGCCACCGCCCAGCGACTTGTACAGCGCCGTCGCCTGCAGCAACACCTCCGCCTGCGACTGCGCCAGTTGCAACTGCGCGGCGAACAGGCTGCGCTCCGCATCGAGCACCTCGAGATAGCTCGTGTAGCCGCCCTCGTAGCGCTTGCGCGCCAGGCGCGCGTAGTTGGCCAGCGCGTTGACCTGCAGTTGCGCAGCATCGCGCGCTTTCAAAGAGTCGGTGACGCCCACCAGCGCGTCCTCCGTCTCCCGAAAGCCCGTCTGCACCGCCTTGCGGTATTGCGCGAGGGACTGGCGCTGCGCCGCTTCGGCGCTCGTCACCTGGCCCGCGATGGCGCCCGCCGTGAAGATCGGCACGCTGACGTCCACGCCATAGGTCCAGATGCGCGCCGCACCGCCCGACAGGTCGGACAGTGAACGGCTCGCCGCACCGAACGCGCCGGTGAGCGAAATCGTCGGAAAGTAGGCCGCTTTCGCGGCGCCGATGCGCGCATTGGCGGCTACCAGCAATTGCTCCGCCTGCTGCAGGTCGGGCCGGCGTTCGAGCAGTTCCGAAGGCAGGTCGGCAGGCACCGGCGGCAAGGTGAGTTCATTGATCGCGCGGCCGCGTGCAATGGGCCCCGGATTGCGCCCCACGAGCACGGAGAGCGCGTTTTCCTGCTGGGCCGCGGATTGCTCCAGCAGCGGCAGCGTTCGCAAGGCAGACGCATATTCGGAGCGCGCCTGGCTCACTTCCACTTCCGACACCACGCCTCCCTTGAAGCGCTTTTCGAACAGCGTCAACGTGTCCTTGCGCAGGCCCAGCGTGTCGCGCGCCACTTCGACTTCGCGGTCGAGATCGCGCAGGTGCACGTAGCCGGCGGTGACGGCCGCCACCACCGACAGCACGGTCCCACGCCGAAACGCCTCGTTGGCTTGCAGGTCCGCAACCGCCGCCTCGGTCAGGCGGCGCGTGCGGCCGAACAGGTCGATCTCCCAGCTCGCCAGCAGATTCGCCTGCGCCGCGTTGTAGGGATTGATCCCCGGCGCGGGGCTGATCGTTTGCTCGCTGGCGCGCGTGCGGCTGCCTGTCACGTCGGCGCCAACTTGCGGAAAGAGCTGCGAGCGCGTCGTGCCCAAGGCGCCGTAGAACTGGTCCACCCGCGCTGCTGCCGCCACCACGTCGAGGTTGTTGGCCAGCGCCTCGGAGATCAGGGCGTTGAGTTGGGCATCGCCGAACTGTTCCCACCACGCGGTGTCGGAAGCCGTCGGGCTCACGTTCGTTTGCTGCGCCGCGCCGCGGTATTGGGCCGGCACCGGCACGTCCGGACGCTTGTAGTCGGGCCCGAGCATGCAACCGCCCAGCAGCGCGCCCAGCGCAAGTGCAACAGTTGCGCGTGGCGCTTCAGCGGGGCGCATCGCCAGCCCCCTCGCCTTCGACAGGCGCCGCATGTTCCGCCTTCTTGCCGCTGGTGCGCTCGCTCATCGTCTCCAGGCCCCAGAAGAACATCGGGATGAAGAAGATCGCAATGGCCGTGGCGCCCAGCATGCCGCCGATCACGCCCGTGCCCAGCGACTGCCGGCTGGCAGCCGACGCGCCGCTCGCAATGGCCAGCGGTATGCACCCCAGGATGAAGGCCAGCGAAGTCATGATGATCGGCCGCAAGCGCAGCCGCGCCGCACCGACCGCCGCGTCGTAGGCGGACATGCCTTCCTTGTGCCGCAGCTCGACCGCGAACTCGAAAATCAAGATCGCGTTCTTCGCGGCCAATGCGATGAGCACCGTGAGCCCGATCTGGAAATACACGTCGTTCTGGATGCCACGCAACCAGATCGCCACGATGGCGCCGAACAGCGCAAAGGGCACCGCCAGCAGCACGCCCAACGGCAAGGACCATTTTTCGTACTGCGCCGCCAGGATGAGGAACACCATCACCAGCGCAAACGCGAACACCAGGCCCGCCGTGGAGCCCGCCTTCTTTTCTTCATAGGCCTGCCCCGACCACGCAAAGGAGAAGCCTTGCGGCAAGACTTCCTTCGCGATCTGCTCCATCGCGTCGAGCGCCTGCCCCGAGCTGTAGCCCGGCGCGGGGCCGCCCGAAATCTTGGCCGCCGTGAAGTTGTTGAAGCGCGTGACGATGTCGGCGCCGACCACGTAGCGCGTGGTGGCCACCGCCTTCAGCGGCACCATCTTGCCTTCCTTGTTGCGCACGAACATGTTCTGCAGGTCTTCCGGCTTGGTGCGGTAGTTCGGCTCGGCCTGCAAGATTACCTGGAACAGGCGGCTGTTCTTGGGGAACTGGCTCACGTAGAGCGAGCCGAAGAGCGTTTGCAGCGTCGAATAGACGTCCTGCACCGGCACGCCCAGGCTCTCCGATTTGTCGCGGTCCACATCGATCATCAGTTGCCTGGATCGCGTGTTGATCGTCGAGTTCACGCCCGCCAGTTCAGGGCGCTGGCGCGACTTGGCGATGATCTCGCGCGTGATTTCTTCCACGCGCTGCAGCGGCGCATCGCCCTCGCTCTGCACCCAGAACTCGAATCCGCCCGTCGTGCCCAAGCCGGGTATCGACGGCGGGTTCACCGGGATCATCACGCTGTCCTGGTCCTTGCGGAATTCGGCCGCGGCATTGCGTATCAACGCATCCGCCTTGTCGGCCGGCGCCTGCCGCTCGGCAAAGCCCTTGAGCGACACGAAGAGCACGCCGGCGTTCGACTTGAGTTGCGAATCGATCAGGCTGAAGCCCGGCACCGCGGCCACCGCCTTCACCGCGGGTTGCTTGCTGAACCAGGCTTGCGCCCGATCGGTCGCGATCTCGGTGCGGTCGAGGCTGGCAGCGTCCGGCATGATCGCGGCCGTGAAGATGTAGCCCTGGTCTTCCTCGGGCAGGAAGGCCGAAGGCACCTTCCTGAAGAGCCCCATCATGATGACGATCATGCCCACGATGAGCAGCGCTGACACCAGCACGCGCTTGATCACCAACTGCGTCGTGTTGCTGTAGCCGTGGGTGAGCTGCTCGAAGCGCCGGTTGAACCAGCCGAAGAAGCCTCTCTTCTCGTGCGCCTCGCCCGCCTTCGGCGGCTTCAGCAGGATGGCCGCGAGCGCAGGCGACAGCGTGAGCGCCACCAGGCCCGAGAGCACCACCGACACCGCTATCGTCACAGCGAACTGCTTGTAGAGCTGCCCGGTGATGCCCGAGAGAAAGGCCACGGGAATGAACACCGCGCACAGCACCAGCACGATGGCGACCACGGGCCCGCTCACTTCGTCCATGGCCTTCTTTGCGGCGTCCTTGGGCGAGAGGCCGTACTCGGCCATGTTGCGCTCCACGTTCTCGACCACCACGATGGCGTCGTCCACCACGATGCCGATCGCCAGGATCATGCCGAACAGCGTGAGCATGTTGATTGAAAAGCCCATCGCCGTGAGCCCGATGAAGGCCCCGATGATGGACACCGGCACCGCCATGATCGGCACGATGGTCGCGCGAAAGCTCTGCAGGAAGATGAACACCACGATCACCACCAGCACCACCGCCTCGATGAAGGTGTGGATCACCTCGTTGATCGACTCCTGCACGAACTCGGTGGTGTCCAGCGCAATGTCGTAGTCCAGCCCTTGCGGAAAGGTCTTCTTCAGCTCGACGAGCGAGGCACGCACATCCTTGGCCACCTGCAGCGCATTGGCGCCAGGCTGCTGGTAGATCGCGATCAGCGTCGCGGTCTTGCCGTTGTACTTGGACCGGATCGAATAGTCCTTGGCGCCCAGTTCGGAGCGGCCGATGTCCTTCACGCGCACGATGGCGCCGGTGCCCTGCTGCGAGGCGCGCAGGATGATGTTGTCGAACTCCGAAGGCTCCGTCATGCGCCCCGAGGTCGCGACCGGAATGGTCTGCTGCACCGGCCCCGCCGTGGGCGATGCACCCAGCCGCCCGGCGGCGTATTGCTGGTTCTGCGCCGCCACCGCCTGCTGGATGTCGGTGGCCGTGAGGCCCAGGCTGGCCATGCGGTCGGGCTTGAGCCACAGGCGCATCGCGTAGTCGGGTGATCCAAAAATCGAACTCTGGTTGGCCCCCGGAATGCGCTTGATCGTGTCCAGCACATTGATGTTGGTGTAGTTCGCGACGTAGGTCGGGTCCTGGCTGCCATCGGGCGAAAAGATCGCCACGATCATCATGAAAGCCTGCGACTTCTTGGCCACCGACACGCCCTGCTGGCTCACGGCCGAAGGCAGCGTGGGCAGCGCGAGGTTCACGCGGTTCTGCACGTCCACCTGCGCGAGCGAGGGGTCGGTGCCGATCTGGAAGTACACCGACAGCGTCATGTTTCCCGTCGAGCTCGACGTGGAGTTCATGTACATCATGTTGTCGGCGCCGTTGACCTGCTGCTCGATGGGCGCGGCCACGTTCTGCGCCACCACTTCCGAGCTGGCGCCGGGGTACGTGGCCGACACCGAGATCTGCGGCGGCGTGATGTCGGGAAATTGCGCGATCGGCAGGTTCAGCATCGCCACGCCACCCGCCAGCACGAGGATGATCGAGATGACGCTCGCGAAGATCGGATGGTCGATGAAGAAGTGCGCGAACTTCATCGTGCCCCCGCCAGCGCGATGTCGACGCGACGCGCCAGTGCGGGGGATTCACCGCCGGTGATGTTGGCGGGCGCCTGCAAGGCGATGCGCTCGCGCGGCACGCCCGCGGCCACGAGCGCATCACGCACGGCTTGCGCGCGCTGCTTTGCAAGGTCCTTGTTGCGGCGGGCGTTGCCGGTGGCATCCACGTAGCCATTCAAGGTGACCTGCATGTTGGGCTGCGCCTTCATGGCGGAGGCAATGCCCAGCAGGCGCGCGCGGGCCGTGGCGTCCAGGCGCGTGTGGTTCGAATCGAAGAACACGGCGTCCTTGTCGGAGGTGGAAGCGGTCGCGGCGGGGCTTCCTGCGCTTCCTGCGCTTCCTGCGCTTCCTGCACCGCCCGGGCCACTCAATGCAGCCGGCGGCGCACTCATCGCAGGCGCTGCGGCCGACGTCGATGCGCCCGGCGTGCCCCCCGCAGCCGCGCCGGATGACGCCGCGCCAGGTGCCGCCATCGCCACCTTCTGCTGCGGCAAGGGTTCCGCAGGAACCTCCTTCACGCTCACCGGCACGCCGGGCGCCAGCCGCATGAAGCCATCCACCACCACGCGCTCACCGTCTTTCAGGCCACTGCTCACCAGCCATTGGTCGGCCAGCCAGTCGCCCGCGACCACAGGCCGCGGCTGTGCCTTCGATTCGCCGTCCACCGTCCACACAAAGGCGCCGCGCGGGCCTTGCTGAACGGCACGCTGCGGGACCACGATGGCGTTGGGCCGGGTGAAGCCGATCACGTTCACGCGCACGAACTGGCCGGGGCGCAAATGCCCTTCCGGATTGGGCACATCCGCGCGCAGCAGGAAAGTGCCTGTCTCCTGGCTGAACGCGGCGTCGGCAAAGGTGATGCGGCCCCGGGCAGGGAACACCGATCCATCGGCCAGCACCAGTTCCACCAGGTAATCGTCATGCGCGGCGCGCGTGAGCAAGCCCTTGTCCACCTCATCCTTCAGGCGAAGGCTCTCGTTTTCTGACAAGCTGAAGTTCACGCGCATCGGGTCGAGCTTTGCGACATAGGTCAGCAGGCTGTTGGCCGCGCTGACGAATGCGCCTTCCTGCACCTTGGCGAAGGACGACAGGCCCGCCAGAGGCGAGGTGATGGTCGTGTAGCCCAGGTTGAGCTGCGAGTCGGTCACCTTTGCGGCAGCGGCCTCCACCGCGGCGGCGGCGGCCTGCTCCTGCCCGGTGGCGTCGTCCAGGTCCTTGACGGCCAGCGCGTTGTCGGCCACCAGCGGCTTCACGCGCGCGAGATTGGCGCGCGCCGTTTTCAGCCTTGCCTGCTGCTGCGCAAGCTCGGCCTTCGCAGCCGTGAGGTCTGCGTTGAAGGGCTTGTTGTCCATCAGGAACATCACCTGCCCCGGCTTGACGAAGGCGCCTTCGGTGTACACGCGCTTCTCCAGGAAGCCGGTGACGCGGGCACGGATCTCCACCTGCTGCGAGCTCTCGGTCTGGCCGACGAAGTCGAAGGTGACAGGCACCAGCTGGGCCTTCACCGTGAGCACAGACACTGCGGTGGGTTGCGCTGCCGGCGCATGCGCTTCCTGCTTCTTGCAGGCCGCCATGAGCGCCATTGCAGGCAGCAAGACGAATGCCGCCCGACGCCACGTCGTCAAGCGCATGTTCAAGGCCATTGCAGCCTCCGCGGGGCCGCGGCCGTATCGCGCGTGACGACCGGCCAGATCTGCATCTGTTGGACCATGCGAACCCTCTCCGTCAGGCCGGGCTTGCGCCGCACTCGGTCAACGCAAAACTGCCGGCCAAGTTGGGAAACACTAGTCCGTTAATGTCACTACAAATGGCAGGATCGGGCAAGTACGCAATCGCGGGCCGATTTTTCGTTACGCGTCGAAGGGCTTGCCATGTGGGGGCGTCCCGCGTGTAATGGCGGCGGCTGCCGTTGACGGAGGAAAGAACTTTATGTCCAAGTCTCTTCTGCGCGTGCTGTTTGCGGGCGTCGGTCTTCTCGCTGCAAGCGCGACATACGCGCAGGATTCCCTTCAGATCTACGGCATTGCGGACACGTATGTCGAAGGCATCAGCGGGGGAGGCGGCTCGATCTGGCGTCTTCAGTCAGGCGGGCGTTCGGCTTCGCGCCTGGGATTCAAGGGCCGCGAAGATCTTGGCGGCGGCCTGTATTCCGTGTTCACGCTGGAAATGGGCATCAACTTCGACGATGGCTCGACCGGCCAGGGCTCGACCTTCGGCCGCCAGTCCTTTGTTGGCGTCGGCGATGAGCGCTTCGGCGCGGTCACGCTGGGACGGCAATACACCGGCTTCTGGCACATCACCGACGAGTTCAGCGAGTTTTCCAATTCTCCCGACGGCCCCAGCAGCGCAACGGTGGGTGGCTTTGGCGGCTACGAGCCGGTGCGGGGGTCGGACGACAGCGCCACCGGGCACGGCGCACCAGCGCGCATCGACAACGCCGTGAAGTACGAAACACCCGTTTGGGGCGGCTTTCGCTTCGGGGTACAGGGGGGGTTTGGCGAAGTCGTCAACAACGCTGGCGGCAACCGCATATACGATGGCTACGCCCGCTATGACCAAGGGCCGGTGGACCTGGCCCTTGGAGTCGTGGACGACAAGGGCGGCAGCGTGTCGCCGCTCGCGCACCGGCGCAGCTGGATCGTCGGAGCCGCCTACAGCTTCGGCAACCTGAGCTTCAAGGGTGCCTTCCTGTTCGTGGACGATCGCACGCCCACCAACCTCGACGGCTCGGGCTGGTGGCTTGGCGCGGACTACAAGTTCGGCGTGAACCTGGTGAAGATCCAGTATGTGGAGAACCGGCCCAAGTACATCGACGACGCCAAGACGCAGGGGCTGGGCGTTCAGTACGAGTACACGCTGTCCAAGCGCACCTTGCTCTACACCGGCGTGACCTACTTCAAGAACCAGGAAAACGCGGGCTCGGGCCTGGGGCGCGCTTCCTTCACCATTCCCGCTGGCGTCACCAACACCGTCGACAACGACCTCACGGAATGGGTCGGCGGCATTCGCTTCTCGTTCTGAGTTCAGCCGGTAGCGTTACAAACGGACGCCAATTTGCCGGCACCCATGGTGGTGCGCATGGCCCATCGCGGGGATATCGCGGGGATATATGCACCTCGCGAGTGCCGGTGCGTCGCCGCGCGCATGGCTGATCAACATTGCCCTACGCAAGCTCAGGCAAGCCGCGACGCCTTGCGCGACCGATCGCTTATAGAGTGCGTTGCATGCTCATCAAGATCGGCTTTGACATCGAACTCGGGGTCGCTTCGCCGACTTCGCTCATCTACCTGCTGCAGGTTCACCCCACGCGTGCGGCGGATGTCCAGGGGATGGAAAACATCACCATCAGCCCACCGCTGGCCACCGACTACTACCTCGACGGCTTCGACAACCAGTGCGCGCGCGTGCATGTGGACAGCGGCATCTCCAGGATCCGCATCCGCAACGAATCGCTGGTGTACGACAGCGGCCTGCCGGACCCGCAATCCCCCGGCGCGATCCAGATTGCGCCGGCCGACCTGCCGGTGGAAACGCTGCGCTTCCTGCTGCCCAGCCGCTATTGCGAAGTCGACAGCGAACTGCTGCAGTTCGCGTGGGACCGCTTTGGCACCACGCCGCTGGGCTGGCAACGCGTGCAGGCCATCTGCGACTTCGTGCACCAGCACCTGGCCTTCGACTACCAGCGCGCGCACCCCACGCGCAGCGCCCTGAGCGCCTTTCGCGAACGCACCGGTGTGTGCCGCGACTTCACGCACCTGGCCATCACCCTGTGCCGGTGCATGAACATTCCTGCGCGCTACGTGACGGGCTACCTCGGCGACATCGGCGTGCCGCCGGTGCCCTACCCGATGGATTTCAGCGCGTGGTTCGAGGTGTACCTGGGCGACCGGTGGCACACCTTCGATGCACGCCACAACACGCCGCGCATCGGCCGCATCGTCATCGCGCGCGGGCGCGACGCGGCGGATGTGCCGATCACGATGGTGTTCGGCGCCAACACGCTGGAGCGCTTTGAAGTCACGACGGAAGAAGTGGCTGGTTGAGCCGCGCTGAACGGCTGAGCCGCGTTCAATGGCCTAAGCAGCGCTGTGGCAGGCCGCACGCACGATGCGCCCGGTCGGGTTCGGCTCGACGTCAAGGAAGAGCATCGGCTTGGGGTTGCTGGAATAGTCCGTCGCCTGGTGCGGATCGCCACGCCACAGGGGCTGCATGTAGAAAATGGCATCCACGTAGTGCGCCCGCATGACGCGGCAATCGAAGCGAACGCGCGCGTGGTACGACCTGTAGGGAACGCCCTCCCAGTTGCGGCGCTCCTGCGAGCGGTTGACGCGCAAGGTCATGGTCTTGAAGTCGCCATTGACCTGAAGCGCCACCGGATCCACCTGCACCGTGTTGACCGTCGCCACGCGCGGGTCACCGGTGACCGTGAGCCACTCCGCAAGGGCTTGCGTGGCGCACGCGCCCAAGCCCAGCAATAACAACCACCTCTTCACGCCACCCTCTCCATCGGAAAACAACGATTGTAAAGAAAGCTTAACGGCTCAAGCCGCGGGGGACAGCCGAATGCCTTTCAGGTACGCCCACACGGTGCGCCGGGCGAATTGCGCCATGGCCTGCATGTCCGGCACGCCGCCGGCATGGATGAAGGTGTGCGAGACGACGCCGTAGAGCACGGCGTGGCTCACCCGCGCCGCTTCGTGCGACAGGGCGTCGGGCAGCGCATCGCTGGCCGTGGCAAAGGCCGCGGCCCATTCATCGACGAAGCGCTCATACATCTTGCGATAGGCGTCCGAGCTCGACAGGTGGCGTTCGAGGAGGTAGTGCGCGCCCCACTCCTGCGGATGCAGGCTGTGCGCCGCGACTTGCGCGTCGATGATGGCATCGGCGATTTCCTGCAACGGCCGACCGGCGCGCGCCAGCGCTGCATTGCGGGTGTCCATCAACAGCGCCTTCGAGCGCAGGTGCAGGCACACGCGCGCCAGGTCTTCCTTGCCGGCGAAGTATTCGTAGAAGCTGCCCAGGCCCGTGCCGGCCACGGAAACGATCTCGCGGATGGTGATGCCGGCGTAGCCGCGCTCGACCAGCAGGCGCACGAAGGCCTCCTGCAAGGCGCGCGAGGTGTGGTGGGCGCGGGACTGGCGGGGCTTTCTCCTCGGGGCAGCAGGCGAAGGCGATCGGTTGGCTTTGGGCTTCATGCCTTGGGATACGGGCGCAGGGAAGATGGAGTCTGTCTACAATTTTTCGAAACCGTCCGGCATTCTCGCCTGCCGGCAACATACAAAGACCCGACAAGGCAAACACGAGATGACCGATACCGCGCAATCCATTCCAGCCTGGGTCTACAGCCGCAAGGGCGACGCGTGGCACCCCACCGTCCATGCGCGCGGCCCCTGGGACCCGCGTGCGCAACACGGCGGCGCGCCCGCTGCGCTGCTCGTCCACGTGGCGGAAAGCGCGGTGGAAGGCCCTGGCTGGCAGCTCGCGCGGCTCACCCTCGAACTGATCCGCCCTGTGCCGCTGGCGCCGCTCACCACGCGTTGCACCGTGCAGCCCGCACGCTCCACGGCGCGGGTCTACATCGACCTGTACGCGGGCGAAACGCTCATCGCAAAGGCGCACGGCTTGATGCTTCGCCAGCATGCACTGAACTTGCCCGCTGGAATGCCGGGCTGGTCGCCGTCGCAACTGCTGCCCTCGCCTGGCGACTGCAAGGATCCGCTTCGCATTGCCGGATTGCCCGGGGGAACGTCTTTCTACGGAACCGCCATGGAAACGCGCAATGCGCAGGGCGACCCATCGCGACCCGGGCCCGGCGCCGCGTGGTTCCGCCTGGTGCTGCCTTTCTTCGAGCACGCCCCGACCTCCCCCGCGATGCGGGCGGCCGCCGCGGCGGATTTCGGAAACGGGTTGAGCTGGGTGCTGCCCGCCGAGCGCTATGTGTTCACCAATGCGGACCTCTCGCTGCACCTGCACCGGCAGCCGGTCGGCGAATGGATCGGGCTTCAGTCGGAGACGCAGGCCGACGCAAGCGGCGGCGGCACCACACGCACGAACCTGTTCGACGAACAGGGCGTCATCGGCGTGGCGGTGCAGACGCTGGTGATGCGCGAGCGCGGCGCCTGAGCGCCTTGCTGCGGCCTATCCGAGCGTCTGGATGATCGCCATGATGTTGCCCTCGGTGTCCTTGAACCACGCCGCCTTGGCCCCGCCGGCGGTGACGATGCCGTTGGCGTCCGAGCCCGGCATGTCGTAGTGCTCGAACAGGACGCCGCGCGCTTTCAGCTCCGCGACTTCCTTTTCAATGTCCTTCACGTCCCAGAAGGCCTGGCTCGCCTGCGACGTTCCGGCGTTCGGGGTGGGATACAGGAAGCAGGAGGTGCCGCCAGCGCAGTTGTAGGCGACACCGCCGCCCGTTTCGGCGCCCGGCTTGAAGCCGAGCTTTTCTTCGTAGAACTTGCGCGCGCGGGCCACATCCTTGGCGGGGATGTACGCGTACATGGGAGCTTCTTGCAGCATCGCTTTCTCCGGTCGGTCAGACAGAAGCGAAGACTACTGCGATGTGGCGAACCCGGCTGTCGGTGAACGACTACGCCGGGCTTGCATTTTCAGCGTTGACGTGCGGTGCCTACGCCGGCTTTTTCACCGTCGACAGCTGGATCACCGGCTGCGCGTCCGTGTAGTTGGGGATGTCCTTCATGATCTCGTCCGCGTGCGGTCCGAAGGCCGCGCCGAAGGTGTCGGCCGAATCGAAATACATGTGCACGGCGGCCACGAAAGGCGGCTTGCTGCCCGGGGCCCCACCCGCGACGCCCTCGTCGACCTCGTACTTGTGCAGGGCGGCGCCGCACCGGTTCGCAACCAGCGGCATGTGCTTGTTGAGGTAGTAGTCCATGTCGAACTTGCGACCTTCGGCGTTCGGGTACAGGACGGTGACCTTGAGCATAGGGATGTCTCCTTTTGTTGGTGAGTCGAGCAATGTACTGCGGAAGTTCTCGCTGCGTCAGTTGTGCTTGGACACGAGTGTGAGGATGTCGTAGCTCGCCACCACTTCGCCCAGCTGGTTGGTCACTTCCACGTCCCACGCCACCACGCCCTGCCCGACGCCGTTCGCGTCCTTGCGGTTGCGGTCGATCTTGCGCTTGCAGGTCAGGCGCGCGCGGATGGTGTCGCCAATGCCCACCGGCTTGACGAAGCGCAGCGTGTCCAGCCCGTAGTTGGCCAGCACCGGTCCTGGCGCGGGCGAGACGAAGAGACCTGCCGCCGCTGACAGCACGAAATAGCCGTGCGCGATGCGCTTGCCGAAGGGCGATTCCTTCGCCGCCACTTCGTCGAAATGCATGTAGAAATAGTCGCCGGAGATGCCGCCGAAGGCCACGATGTCGGCCTCGCTCACTGTGCGGCGGTGCGTGAGCAGCGAGTCGCCGATGGCCAGGTCTTCGAAGTGCTTGCGGAAGGGATGCTGGTCGCTTTCCTGCAGGGTGGCGCCGCGCATGTATTCGCCGGTGATGGCGGCGATCATGCTGGGCGAGCCCTGCACGGCCGTGCGTTGCAAATAATGCTTCACCGCGCGGATGCCGCCGAGTTCCTCGCCACCGCCTGCGCGTCCCGGGCCGCCGTGCTTGAGCATCGGCAGCGGCGAGCCGTGGCCGGTGGATTCGACCGCCGCCTCGCGGTCGAGCACAAGGATGCGGCCGTGCAGCGCCGCCACCGCCGGCACGACACGCGCCGCCGTTTTCGGATCGCGCGTGACCAGCGTGCCGACCAGGCTGCCGCGTCCGCGGGCGGCCAGCGCCATGGCTTCGTCGATGCCGTCGTAGGCCATCAGCGTGCTGACGGGGCCGAAGGCTTCGACGTCGTGCACGGCGTCGTGCTGCATCGGCTTGCGGCTGAGCAGCAGCGTGGGCGAGAAGAAGGCGCCTTCGCCCACGCCCTCGCCCACGGGGTTGAATCCATCGCGCTCGCCGTAGACCAGTTCCGCGCCCTGCATCAGGGTGGCGACGCGTTCGGACACGTCGGCGAACTGTGCGCGTGAGGCCAGCGCGCCCATGCGCACGTCTTCGCGGGACGGGTCGCCGACGACGGTCTTGGCAAGCCGTGCGCGCAGCTTTTCAGCGACGGCGTCCACGTGCTGGCGCGGCACGATCGCGCGGCGGATGGCGGTGCATTTCTGGCCGGCTTTCACGGTCATCTCGCGCGCCACTTCCTTGACGAAGAGGTCGAACTCCTCATCGTCCGGCGTGACGTCGGGCGCAAGGATCGCGCAGTTGAGCGAGTCGGCTTCGGCGTTGAAAGGGATCGACTGGCGCACCACGTTCGGGTGAACGCGCAGCTTGGCGGCCGTGTCGGCAGATCCGGTGAAGGTGACGAAGTCCGAGCCGTCGAGGCGGTCGAGCAGGTCGCCCGTGCCGCCGATGATCAGTTGCAGGCTGCCCTCGGGCAGCAGGCCGGATTCGTTGATCAGGCGCATCAGCGCTTCGGTCAGATAGCTCGTCGATGTCGCGGGCTTGCCGATGCAGGGCATGCCGGCCAGGAAGCTGGGCGCGAACTTTTCGAGCAGTCCCCACACGGGGAAGTTGAAGGCGTTGATGTGCACCGCGACACCGTTGCGCGGCACGAGGATGTGCGTGCCGGCAAAGCCGCCCTTCTTGCCCAGCGGGATCGCGGGGCCTTCGTGCACGAGGTTGCCCGAAGGCAGCTCGTTGCTGCCCATGCTGGCGTAGGCCATCAGGGTGCCGGCGCCGCCTTCGATGTCGATCCAGCTGTCGGCACGCGTGGCGCCGGTGTGCGTGGAAATCGCGTAAAGCTTTTCCTTGTTCTGCGCAAGGTACTTGCCCAATGCCTTCAGGCGTTCGGCACGTTGCTGGAAGTCGAGCGCCAGCAGCGCTGGCAAACCCACCTTGCGCGCGTGCGTCAAGGCCTCGCCGAAGTCGAGCGATTCGGCATGCGTGGCCGCCACCCGTTGGCCGTTGACGGCGCTGCGCAACTCTTGCGCGGCCTCGGTGCCGATCCAGCGGCCGGCGATATAGCTCTGGAGAACAGAAGTCATCTATCAAGTCCCTTTTGTGATCTGAAATTCAGGCGGCAGCGGCCGCCGCTTCGCTGTTGTTGCGTTGCGCGTTGCCCATGCCGAGGTAGGTGTCGATGATCCGCCGGTCATGCAGCAGGTCCGACGCCTTGCCCGAGAGCGCCACCGCGCCGGTTTCCAGCACGTAGCCGCGGTCGGCCACCTGCAAGGCGGCGCGCGCGTTCTGCTCCACGAGCAGCACCGAGACGCCGTGGCTGCGCAGCGAGGAGACCACCTGCAGCACTTCGCGCACGATGAGCGGCGCCAGGCCCAGCGAGGGTTCGTCGAGCATCAGCAGGTGCGGACGCGCCATGAGCGCGCGGCCGATGGCCAGCATCTGCCGCTCTCCGCCCGAAAGCGTCGAAGCCATCTGGCCGCGGCGCTCGCGCATGCGCGGAAAGATCTGGAAGACTTCGTCCATGCGCGCCTTCTGGTCGCGCTTGCCCTTGCGCCAGCGGTAGAAGCCGCCGAGCAGCAGGTTGTCTTCCACCGACATTTCGCCGAACAGCTCGCGCTTTTCCGGCACCAGTGCCACGCCGCGCGAGACCATGGCCTCGACGGTCGGCCGGGCGATGCGGTCGCCCGAAAGCGCGAGCGAGCCGGTGGAAGGCAGCAGGCCCATCACCGCGCACAGCAGCGTGGTTTTTCCTGCGCCGTTGGGGCCGATGACGGTGACGATTTCGCCTTCGTTCACGTCGAGCTTGACGCTGTGCAGCGCCTCGACGCTGCCGTAGGCGACGCTGAAGCCATCGAGTTGAAGCAGGTTGGTCATTGTTCACCGCCTAGGTAGGCGTCGAGCACGCGCGGATTCACCTGGATTTCGGCGGGCGTGCCCTCGGCGATGACGGTGCCGAACTCCAGCACCGTGATGCGGTCGGCGAGGTTCATCACGAACTCCATGTCGTGTTCGACCACGAGGATGCCCAGGCCTTCCGCGCGCAGTTGCGACAGCAGTTCGGCCAAGGCGCGTTTTTCAAGATGCCGCAGGCCGGCGGCGGGTTCGTCCAGCAGCAGGACTGCGGGCTGCGCCGCCAAAGCACGCGCGATTTCCACCACGCGTTGCTGGCCCAGCGCGAGCGATGCCGCAGGCGCATCGGCATGCGCGCCGAGTCCACAGCGCTCGATCTGGTGACGTGCTTCGGCGAGCAATGCGGCTTCTTCGCCGCGATCGAGGCGCAGCATCGAGGCAATCCATCCACGGTGCGCACGCAGGTGTGCGCCCAGGGCCACGTTCTCGATCACGCTGCGCTGGCCGAGCAGGCGAACGTGCTGGAAGGTGCGGCCCAATCCCAGCGCCGCGAAGGCGCGGGCGGGTGATTGATGCATGGGCTTGTCCATCAGCCGCACTTCGCCTTCGGTCGGGTCGTCCACGCCCGAGATCATGTTGAAGAAAGTGCTCTTGCCCGCGCCGTTGGGCCCGATCAGTGCGTGGATTTCGCCAGCCTTGACGTTCATCGAGACGTCGTTGTTGGCGACCAGCCCGCCGAAGCGCTTCGTGACCTTCAACGACTGCAGCAACACCGTGCCGCGCGCCGGCAATTCGCGACGCGCCAAGGTGGCGACGGCACGCGGCGCACGCGCCACATCGGGCCGCAGGAAGCGCTGCCCCAGTCGCTCCAGCGAGGGCCACAGGCCTTCGGCAAAGCGCTGCAACACGAAGAGCATCAACAGGCCGAACACGATCACTTCGAAGTTGCCGCTGGTGCCCAGCAGGCCCGGCAGGATGTCCTGCAACTTCTCCTTGAGCAGCGTGATGAGCGCCGCGCCGAGCACCGCGCCCCACAGATGGCCCGCGCCGCCCACCACGGCCATGAACAGGTATTCGATACCGATGTTCAGGTTGAAGGGCGTCGGGTTGACGAAGCGCTGCATGTGGGCATACAGCCAGCCCGAGATGGCCGCCAGCAGGGCCGCCAGCACGAAGAGCTTGATGCGATAGCGGGCCGTGTCCACGCCCATCGACTCCGCCATCAGGCGCCCGCTCTTGAGCGCACGCACCGCGCGGCCTTCGCGCGAATCGAGCAGGTTGTGCAGCACCCACAAGCCAAGGAGCAGCACTGCCCAGATGACGATGCCCAGCGCACGCGGCGAAGCCAGCGAGAAGCCCGCGATCACCAGCGGCGGAATGCCGGTGATGCCGGTCTGCCCGCCCAGGAACTCCATGTTGCCGAAGAGGTAGTAAAGGCTCAGCCCCCACGCGATGGTGCACAGCGGCAGGTAGTGGCCTTGCAACTTGACGGTGATGGCGCCCAGCGCCCACGCGAGCGCAAAGGTCAGCACGAGGCCGAGCAGCAGGCCCACCCACGGCAAGCCCGCCGCACCGACGATGGCGCCGATGCTGGCGGCCGCCATCGGCGAGGTGCAGGCCCATGCGGTGGCATAGGCGCCCATGCCGACGAACGCGGCCTGGCCGAAGGACGTCATGCCGCCCACGCCGGTGAGCATGGCAAGCCCGACGGCGACGATGGCGTACAGGCCGATATAGCTCATCACCACGACGGTGAATTCGGGGAGGAAGCCCCACGCCAGTGCCAATGCGAGGACGGCAGCCAGCGTGAGGTGTCGCCGTGTCATGAAGCCCGCATTCGATGCCGAAGTCGCGACGACCACAGGCTTGTTGTCGATGGACGCGCTCATTCCTCGTCCTCCACGTGATGGCTGCGTAGCGAGCGCCACCACAGCACCGGAATGATGAGTGTGAACACCATCACCTCCTTGAACGCACTGGCCCAGAAAGAAGAAAAGGCCTCCAGTTGCCCGACCAGCAGCGCGCCGAGCAAGGCGACCGGATAGCTCGCCAGGCCACCGACGATGGCTGCAACGAAACCCTTGAGGCCGATCAGGAAGCCGGTGTCGTAGTACACCGTGGTGAGCGGCGCGATCAGCAGGCCCGAAATGGCGCCGATCAGCGCCGCCAGCGCAAAGCTCAGGTCACCCGACAGTTCCGTCGGGATGCCCATCAGTCGCGCGCCCACGCGGTTCATCGCCGTGGCGCGCAAGGCCTTGCCCACCATCGAGCGCCCGAAGAACTGGAACATCAGGATCACCAGCACCAGGGTGACACCGATGACCACCAGCGACTGGCCGGTGACCTGCAACCCGCCCACGCTGAAGCTGGCATCCGAGAAGGCCGGCGTGCGCGAACCCTCGGCACCGAAGAACAGCAAACCCAAGCCGACCAGCACGCCGTGCAGCGCCACCGACACGATCAGCAGCGTCAGCACCGTGGCGTTGACCAGCGGCCGGAAAGCCAGGCGATAGAGCAATGGCCCGAGCGGCGTGATGAGCACCAGCGTCGTGAAGGTTTGCGCCACGAGGCCAGTGGGCCACCAGCCCAGCACCAGCGCACTGGCCAGCGCCGGCAGGGCCACGCACCACAACAGCGCCGAAGTCCATTCGACGGTGGCGCCGCGCTTCCAGCGCCAGGCTTCCACGACCAGCACCACCGCGGCGAGCACCAGCAACAACCACAGCGTGGCGGGAACCTTGCCCGCCTGCATCATGGCCATCGAGAGCGCGCCGAATGCCACGAACTCGCCCTGCGGAATGAAGATGACGCGGGTCACGGAAAACACGAGCACGAGGGCCAGCGCCATCAGTGCGTACACCGCGCCGTTCACGAGGCCGTCCTGCCCGAGCAGCAAGGCGATCTGAGCATCCATGGTTGAGACCTTAGAGGGTGGGAAGATTTCGTGGCGAGCGCGCCGAGCCCGGGTCGAGGAGTGGAGCCGTACTCACGTACGGCGAGCACCGCAGGCCCGGGATCGGTGGGCGCAGTAGAAAGATTTCCATCCTCTCAGGGCTGGTACTTCCAGCCACCATTCTCGATCTTCACCATCACGCGGGCGCGCTGGTCCAGGCCGAGGTGGTCGGTGGGCGACATCGTGAAGATGCCGTGCGCGCCGGGCATTTCGCGGATCTGCTCCAGCGCGTCACGCAGGGCGGCGCGGAACTCCGGCGTGCCGGGTTGCGCCTTCTTCAAAGCCACAGGCACGGCAGTCGCCATGAGCAGGCCGGCATCCCAGGCGTGGGCGCCGAAGGTCGAGACGCTGCCCTTGCCGTTGGCCTCGGTGTAGGTCGCCACATAGGCGAGCGCACTCTTGCGCACCGGGTTGTTGGGCGGCAGCTGGTCTGCCACCAGCACCGGGCCGGCAGGCAGGAAGGTGCCTTCGACGTCCTTGCCGCCCACGCGCAGGAAGTCCGCGTTGGCCACGCCGTGGGTCTGGTACATCTTGCCGGCGTAGCCGCGTTCCTTGAGAGTTTTTTGCGGCAGCGCGGCGGGCGTGCCCGAGCCGGCGACCAGCACCGCGTCGGGCTTGGCGGCCAGTATCTTGAGCGTCTGGCCAGTGACCGAGGTGTCGCTGCGGCTGAAGCGCTCGTTCGCGACGATGGTCAGGCCCTTGAGGCCGGCGGCCTTGCCGAACTCCTGGAACCAGCCTTCGCCATACGCATCGGAAAAGCCGATGAAGCCAACCGTCTTGACGCCCGTGCGCTGCATGTGCTCGGCAATGGCCAGCGACATCATGATGTCGTTCTGCGGCGTCTTGAAGACCCACTTGCGCTTGTCGTCCATGGGCTCGACGATGCGTGCCGAAGCGGCCATCGAGATCATCGGCGTCTTGGCCTCGGAGATGACGTCGATCATCGCCAGCGAAGCCGGCGTGACGGTGGAACCGATCACCACGTCGACCTTGCTTTCAGCGATCAGCTTGCGCGTGTTGGCCACGGCTGCCGTGGTGTCAGACGCGTCGTCGAGCACGATGTAGTTGATCTTTTGCCCGCCGATGGTCTTGGGCATCAGGGCGATGGTGTTCTTTTCCGGAATGCCGAGCGATGCCGCCGGGCCGGTGGCCGACAGCGTGACGCCCACATTGATGTCGGCATGCGCGGCGAGCGCAACGCCAAGCAGACCTGCCAGCAACAGCGGTTTGAACGATTTCATGAGAAAGTCTCCGAGTAAAAATCAAGTGACGGGATAGGCAAATGCGCCAACCGTAGTGGACGGCTTTCGGGGTCAGGCCGTCATCGGGATGTACCCGCTGCGAGTCACATCAGCGTTCGTCGAATGAGAGCACCACGCGCTCGGTCAATGGATGCGCCTGGCAGGTCAGCACGAAACCATTGGCCACTTCCTTCTTGTCGAGCGCGAAGTTGCGCTCCATGCGCACTTCGCCTTCGATGAGCTTGGCGCGGCAGGTGCCGCACACACCGGAGGTGCAGGAATACGGCACTTCGAGCCCCGAAGCCGATGCGGCGTCGAGGATGCTGGGCTGGTTCTTGGTGAACGAGATCTCGCGCTGCAGGCCGTCGCGAATGATCACGATGCGCGCTGTTTCCGCGTCGCCCGGCTTGGCCTCGTGCACGACCGCGCCCACGGGACCGGTGGCCGGCAATGCCACGCCGAAGCGTTCAATGTGAATGCGCTCTTCGGGCACACCCGCTTCGAGCAGCGCCGCCTCGGCCTCGTCGTTCATCTGGAACGGACCGCAGACGTACACGTGGTCGATACCCGCAGCAGGCACGACGCTCTTGAGGAACTCGCCGATCTTCTCGCGGTTCATCACGCCGTGGTTGAGCGGCGAATCGGTGTGCTCGTCCGAGAACACGTGCTGCAAAACCAGCCGCGTCATGTAGCGGTTCTTGAGGTCTTCGATCTCTTCCTTGAACATCGTCGACTGCAAGAGACGGTTGCCATAGATGAGCGTGAAGCGGCTCATGGGTTCGCGCGCCAGCACCGTCTTCATGATCGACAGAATGGGCGTGATGCCGCTGCCGCCGGCGATGCCGACGTGGTGGCGCTTCGACGTGGAATCGAGCGGCACGAAGAAGCGGCCTTGCGGCGCCATCACGCTCACGGTGTGGCCGGGTTGCAGGTGCGTGTTGATCCAGTTGGAAAACACGCCGCCGCGCACCTTGCGCACGCCGACGCGCAACTCGCCATCGTCGACGCCGGCGCAAATCGAATACGAACGGCGCAGGTCCTGCCCGTCGATGTCGGTGCGCAGCGTGAGGTATTGGCCTTGTGTGAAGCCGAACACTTCGCGCAGATTGGGCGGTACGTCGAAAGTGACGACAACCGCTTCCTGCGTGTCGGGCTCGATCGACTTCACTTGCAGTGGGTGGAACATGACGCTCATGGCAGGCGATCAGATGGGTTTGAAATGTTCGAAAGGCTCTTTGCACGTGAGGCAGCGATAGATCGCCTTGCACGCGGTGGAACCGAAAGCCGCGAGTCGCTCGGTGTGAAAGCTGCCGCAGCGCGGGCAGGCCAGCTTTTGTGCGTCGATGCGGCGGCCGAAGAAACGGATCGGAACGGCTTCGTTCGACGACGCCGGGCCGGGCGGCGCAATGCCGTACGCGCTCAGCTTCCGCTTCCCCTCTTCGCTGATCCAGTCCGTCGTCCACGCGGGTGCGCGGCGCAGGCTCACGCGAGCCGGCCCGAGGCCCGCTGCGTCGATGGCGGCCAGCACGTCGTGCTCGATCACCTCGGTCGCAGGACAGCCCGAATAGGTGGGCGTGAGCACGATCTCCAGGCCATCGTCATGCTCGATCACGTCGCGCACGATGCCCAGGTCACGCACCGACACGGCCGGCACTTCGGGGTCGAGCACCGTGGCAAGCACGTCCCAAGCCGCGAGGGCACGCGTGCTCGTGGCCACGTCCGCCACCGCTACCATCACCACACGCCTCCGGGGAAGCTGCGTTGCAAATATTGCATGTCCGCCAGGATGAATCCCATGTGCTCGCTGTGACGACCGCGCTTGCCGTCGCTGCGGAAAGCGGAATCCGCCGGCACGGCGAGGCCCGCTTCACCGAGGATCAATTCCATCTCGGCCTTCCACGGCGCCTGCAATTCAGACCACAGCGGACCGATGCCTTCCGCGCTGGCTTGCTCGTCGATGGGGTCGGTGTCGAACAGCTCGGACGCATAGCGCCACAGCTGGGCGAGCGCGGCTTCCATGCGCTGGCGCGATTCGTCGGTGCCATCACCCAAACGCACGACCCAGTCGCCCGAATGCTGCTGGTGATAGCGCGCTTCCTTCAGCGCCTTGCCGGCGATGGCGCGCACTTCATGGTCGCTGGACTGGCCCAGTCGCTCCCACAACAGCTTGAGCCAGGTCGAGACCATGGTGTTGCGCAGCACGCTGAAAGCGAAGTCGCCGCGCGGCAGCTCGACCATCGTGAGGTTGAAGTAGTCGCGCTCGTTGCGCAGGAAGGCGAGTTGGTCTTCGTCGTGTTGCCGCCCTTCGATTTCACCGGCGCGCGTCAGCAGGGCACGCGCCTGGCCGATCAGGTCGAGCGCGATGTTCGACATCGCGATGTCTTCTTCAAGAATGGGCGCATGGCCGCACCACTCGCCCAGGCGCTGCGCCAGGATGAGGCAGGTATCGCCGACGCGCAGCAGGTACTGCGCTTGCGGGTTCAGTTGGAGTTCGATGGATGCTGCGGACATGGCGTGCTCACATGTGGTCCACGGCCTTGGGCAGCTCGTAGAAAGTCGGATGGCGGTACACCTTGTCTTCGGACGGATCGAAGTACATGTCCTTGTCGCCCGGGTCGCTCGCCACGATCTGGTCGGAGCGCACCACCCACACGCTGCTGCCTTCCTGGCGGCGCGTGTACACGTCGCGTGCCATCTGGATGGCCATCTTCGGATCGGCGGCGTGCAGGCTGCCGCAATGCTTGTGGTCCAGGCCCGCCTTGCTGCGGACAAACACTTCCCACAGGGGCCATTCGTTTTGCGTGCTCATGCTGCTTCCTTCAAATTTGTTTGCTTGCGGGCGTGTTCGAGTGCGGCTTCGCGCACCCATTCGCCGTCTTCCCATGCCTTGACGCGGGCGCCCAGGCGTTCGGTGTTGCAAGGTCCGTCACCACCGATGACGCGCCAGAATTCGCTCCAGTCGATCGCGCCGTAGTCGTGCGCCTGGCGCTCTTCGTTCCACTTCAGATCGGGGTCGGGCAAGGTCACGCCGAGGATGCGCGCCTGCTCCACTGCGGCGTCGATGAACTTCTGGCGCAGGTCGTCGTTGCTGAAGCGCTTGATGCCCCAGCGCATCGATTGCGCGCTGTTGGGCGACTGGTCGTCCGGCGGGCCGAACATCATGATCGACGGCCACCACCAGCGATTGACCGCGTCCTGCACCATCGCCTTCTGCGCCTCGGTGCCCTTGGTCATCATGGTGAGCAGCGCTTCGTAGCCTTGGCGCTGATGAAAGCTCTCTTCGCGGCAGATGCGGATCATGGCCCGCGCATACGGCGCATAGGAGCACCGGCAGATCGGCACCTGGTTCATGATCGCCGCGCCATCCACCAGCCAGCCGATGGTGCCGATGTCGGCCCAGGTCAGCGTCGGGTAGTTGAAGATGGAGCTGTACTTGGCCTTGCCCGAATGCAGCGCGTCGAACATCTGGTCGCGCGAGGTGCCGAGTGTTTCAGCAGCGGCGTAGAGGTAGAGGCCGTGGCCGCCTTCGTCCTGCACCTTGGCCAGCAGGATGGCCTTGCGCTTCAGGGTCGGTGCACGCGTGATCCAGTTGCCTTCGGGCAGCATGCCGACGATTTCCGAATGCGCGTGCTGGCTGATCTGGCGCACCAGCGTCTTGCGGTAGTGCTCGGGCATCCAGTCCTTGGCCTCGATGAAGTCGCCGGCGTCGATGTGCGCGTCGAAGCGCTCTTCGAGCTGCATCTCCTCGGCGGAGCGAACGGCCTTCTTGCCGTCGCCGGCTTCCTTGCCCATGGTGTCCATCGCTTGCGTGTACATGGTCGTGTTCTCCTGTGTTCGGTTCAGCGGGGGCGGTTGTCGTAGACGCGGCGCGCCTTGCCGGTCAGCGTGCGTTCGATCTTTTCGGGGTCGAACACGCGCACGGCCGTGGAAATGCCCACCAGCGTCTTGATGCGGTGCTGCACCCAATGCGCCACCTCGACGCGGTCGCCATCGCTGACCGAGAGGCCGGGGCGCAGTTCGCAATGCACTTCGACCATGTCCAGCAGGCCGTCGCGGCTGATGTGCAACTGGTAGAGGCCGTTGAGCTTTTCATGCGCGAGCACGATCTCCTCGACCTGCGTCGGAAAGACGTTGACGCCGCGGATGATGAGCATGTCGTCGCTGCGGCCCACGATCTTGCCCATGCGGCGGAAGGAGCGCGAGGTCGGCGGCAACAGGCGCGTGAGGTCGCGCGTGCGGTAGCGGATGATGGGCATCGCTTCCTTGGTGAGCGAGGTGAACACCAGTTCGCCCTCTTCCCCATCGGCCACCAGTTCGCCCGTTTCGGGGTTGATGATCTCGGGGTAGAAATGGTCTTCCCAGATCACCGGGCCGTCCTTGCTTTCAACGCATTCGCTGGCCACGCCCGGGCCCATCACTTCCGACAGGCCGTAGATGTCGACGGCGTCGATGCCGGCCTTGTGCTCGATGTCCTGGCGCATGGCCTGCGTCCACGGCTCGGCTCCGAAGATGCCGACCTTGAGCGAGCTCTTCTGCGGATCCAGCCCCTGGCGCACGAACTCCTCGATGATCACCTGCATGTAGCTGGGTGTGACCATGATGATGTCCGGCTTGAAGTCGTTGATGAGCTGCACCTGCTTCTCGGTCTGTCCGCCCGACATGGGCACCACGGTGCATCCGGCGCGCTCTGCGCCATAGTGCGCGCCGAGGCCGCCGGTGAACAGGCCGTAGCCATAGGCCACGTGCACCATGTCGCCGGGCCGTCCGCCCGCGGCGCGGATCGAGCGGGCCACGAGGTCGGCCCAGGTGTCGATGTCATTCTTGGTGTAGCCGACCACCGTGGGCTTGCCGGTCGTGCCGGAGGACGCGTGGATGCGGGCCACCTTCTCGCGCGGCACGGCAAAAAGCCCGAAAGGATAGTTGTCGCGCAGGTCCGACTTCACGGTGAAGGGAAACTTCGCGAGGTCGCCCAGTTCCTTCAGATCACCCGGCTTCACGCCCTTGGCGTCGAAGGCCTTGCGGTAGTGCGGCACGTTGTCGTAGGCGCGCTGCAGCGTGGACTGGAGGCGCAACAGTTGCAAGTTGGCGATTTCGTCGCGGCTGGCTTTTTCGATGGGCGAGAGGTCGGCGGGTGCGCTGGTCTTGACGGTCATGTGGGTGGACTCCTTGAACTTTTGCGACGGCTCAGCGCGGCGTGACGGCCGGCTTGCCTTTCATGGTGTAGGAACGGCCGCGGAAGACGGCGATGCGCTCTCCGCGCTGGTTGGTGACTTCAGCGTCGTAGACGCCGGTGCGGCCGGCCTTCGACACTTCATGCGCATGAGCGCTGAGCAGGTCGTCCAGCCGCGCGGGCGCCACGAAGTCGACGGAGAAGGCAGACGCCACGGTCAGCTCGTTGTACGAGTTGCACGCAAAGGCGAAGGCCGAGTCAGCCAGCGTGGAAATCAGGCCGCCATGACAGGTGTCGTGGCCGTTGAGCATGTCTTCGCGCACGCGCATGGTCACCGTGGCGCAGCCGGGGGACACGTCGACGACCTGCATGCCGAGGGCGCGCGTGGCGCGGTCGTTTTGCAGCATGCCGTCGCGCACGAGTTCCGCGGTTTGCTGGGGGGTGGGTTGGCTCATTGGATATCAGCGGTCCGTGAAGTTGGGGGCGCGCTTGGCGCGGAACGCCTCCACGCCTTCGAGGTAGTCATGGGCGGCGCCGAGTCCGGTTTGGAGGCGCGCTTCGTTTTTCAGGGCGCCGACGAGGTCCATGTCCTGCGCAGCGGCGAACGCGTCGCGGATGACGGCCAGCGCGCGCGTGGGCATGGCGCACAGGCGTGTGGCCAGTGCGGCGGTGGCATCGGGCAGTGCGCCGTCTTCCACGCATTGCCAGATCATTCCCATTTGCGCTGCGTCCGCGGCGGGGATCTTGTCGCCCAACATGGCGATGCCCAGGGCGCGGGCGCTGCCGACCAGGCGCGGCAGCAGCCAGGTGCCACCGGTGTCGGGCACAAGACCGATCTTCGAAAACGCCTGGATGAAGCTGGCCGAACGCGTGGCCAGCACGAAGTCGCAGCAGAACGCGAGGTTGGCGCCGGCCCCTGCCGCAACGCCATTGACGGCCGCGATCACCGGAACGGGCATGGAGCGGATGCGCTCGACCAGCGGTAAATAGTGCGCCTCGATGAGCTTGCCCAAGTCCTTGCCGGGCGCGGCCTCCGGGTCGCCCAAGTCCTGCCCGGCGCAAAAGCCGCGGCCGGCGCCGGTGATGACCACGCAGCGAACGGATTCGCTTTGCGCCGCGTCATTCAGGGCTGCCAGCAACTGCGCATGCATGGCCGTCGTGAAGCTGTTCATGGCGGCCGGGCGGTTCAGCGTCAGGGTGCGGGTGGCACCTGCGTCCGTCACCAGGATCAGGGAATCCGTGCTCATCGTGTTGTCTCCTCCGGGCGAGAGTGGGGGGATCGTTGGCATGCCGGCCGTGCCTGAAAACACTATTGACCGACCGTTCGGTAGATTATAGGATTCGATCGTCGACAGGTTCAAGATGTTTTGATCTAGTGCAAACCCTGGTCGTCTGCAAAGTGCTATTCAAGGAGACACAACGTGCCCTGCTATTCCATCGAAGGCGTCGTGCCGGTCATCGACCCCACGGCCTATGTTCACCCCACTGCCGTCTTGATCGGCGACGTCATCGTGGGCCCCGGCTGCTATGTGGGCCCCTGCGCCAGCCTGCGCGGTGACTTCGGCCGCATCGTGCTGAAGGAAGGCGCCAACGTGCAGGACACCTGCGTCGTCCACGGCTTTCCGGACCAGGACACGGTCGTCGAAGAGAACGGCCACATCGGCCACGGCGCCGTGCTGCACAGCTGCATCGTGCGCCGCGATGCGCTGGTCGGCATGAACGCGGTCATCATGGACGAGGCCGAGATCGGCGCGCAATCCATCGTGGCTGCCTGCGCCTTCGTGTCCGCTGGCGTGAAGGTGCCGCCGCGAAGCCTCGTGGCCGGCATGCCCGCCAAGGTGAAGCGCGAGCTCACCGATGCCGAAGTGGCGTGGAAGCTGGAAGGCACCCTCACCTACCAGGAACTCACGCGGCGCTGCATGAAAAGCATGGTCGAGGTGGCGCCCCTGGCCGCGGTGGAAGCCCAGCGCCCGCGCGTTCAATACGCGCCGGTGCGCTCGCTCATCGACACCAAGCGCGGATAGCGCGCCGGCTCAGGCAAGATCGCGGCAGACAACATACAAAAACAGGAACGACCGGCATGCCAAGGGGAAGATCAGCCAACTACGACGACCAGCGCGGGATGATCCTCGAGCGGGCGGCGCAGCTGTTCGCCAAGCGCGGCTATCCGGCCACCTCGATGAACCAGGTGGCCGAGGCGTGCAACTTGTCGAAGGCGACGCTCTACCACTACTACCGCGACAAATACAGCCTGCTGGTGAGCATCGCGGAAGACCACGTCTCGCGGCTCGCGGCGCTCATCGAGGACGAGGAAACGCTCAAGCTGAACGGCGAGGCGCGGCTGCGCCACCTGATCCATCGCATCGTCGAGGAATATGCCGACGCGCAGAACGCGCACCGCGTGCTCACGGAGGACGTCAAGTTCCTCGAACCGGAAGACCGCGAACGCGTGCTCGACAAGGAACGGCTGGTCGTCGCCGGCTTCGCGCGCGCGGTGGCCGAGATGAACCCCGGCAAGCCGGTGCAGCCCTTGTCCAAGCCGCTGACCATGCTGCTTTTCGGCATGATCAACTGGATGTTCACCTGGATGAAACCGGAAGGCGAACTGGACTACGCCGCCATGGGCCCGATCGTGGCCGACCTGTTCATGGGCGGCGTTGGCAGCGTTCGCATGCCCTCTGAATCGCCCGACTGACCGGCCACCGACCGCATCTCACGCAGGACGCATCCCGCGCTTGCAAATGGCAACTGCTGTTGCCATCCCCAAACGCGAGGATGCGTTTGCTTGAATTGCGCTTGCTGAACGCACCGCGCATGGCGTAGAACGGGAGGCTGCTTCAGGGGGCCCTCGTTTCGCACTTCCGTTGTGAAGGATCCCCATGCCCGACCATTCCACACGGACCACGCACGCCACCCACAACATCGGCGTCGCGGAGCAGATCGGCAAGTACAGCGACGCCATCGAAACGGCGCCCGATCTGCGCTGGCTGTTCACCGCGGGAACGCCGGGGCTCTCACCCGACGGAATGCTGTCAGTGGACTTCAGCGAACAGGCGCGTCAAGCCTGGACCAACATCATGTCCGTGCTGGAGACGGTGGGCATGGGCGTGGAAGACATCGTCAAGGTCAGCACAACCCTGGTGCGTGCGGAAGACATCGCGGCCAACGCGTTGATACGCGCCAGCTTCCTGGGCGACGCGCGGCCGGCCTTCATGCTCGCCGTGATCGACCAGCTCGTGCGGCCGGACATCCTCATCGAGGTTGAGGTCATTGCCGCCAAGGCTTGAAAGGCTCCTATACTTAGCCACATGGCTAACCATAGCGCGGTCATTTCCGATGTCTTCTACGCACTGGCAGACCCGACCCGTCGCTCCATCGTGAGCGTATTGGGGCGGGGTCCGGCGTCGGTGTCCACGCTGGCGGCGCCCTTCAGCATGGCCCTGCCCTCGTTCATGAAGCACATCGGCGTGCTGGAGCGCAGCGGCGTCATCCGCTCGAACAAGGCCGGGCGCGTGCGCACCTGCGAACTCGTGCCCAAGACGCTGTCGCAGGCTGAGCAGTGGATGGCCGAGCAGCGTTCGATCTGGGAAGCGCGCTCCGATCGCATGGCCGATTTCGTCGAAACACTTCATCACCAGGAGAGCTTGTCCCGTGGCAAATCCAGACCCCAAAGCTGATCAACAACAGGATCTCGTCATCACGCGCATCCTTCGGGCACCGCGGGCCGCGCTGTGGCGGGCCTGGACCGACCCCGCATTGCTCAAGGAATGGTGGTGCCCCAAGCCGTGGACCACGGAAGTCCGCGAGTTCGACCTGCGCGCGGGCGGCGGCTTCTACACCTTCATGCGCGGACCGGACGGTGGCACCAGCGACAACCCGGGCTGCTTCCTGGAGGTCGTCCCGCAAGAGCGCATCGTGTTCACCAGCGCGCTGCTGGCCGGCTGGCGGCCGGCCGCGCCCTGGATGAACTTCACGGCCCGCATCGACATGCGCGACGAAGGCGAAGGCACGCGCTACGTCGCCACGGTGATGCACCCCGACAAGGCCACCCGCGACCGCCACGAGGAAATGGGATTCTTCGAGGGATGGGGCACCTGCATCGATCAGCTGGAGGCGCTGACGGGCGGGTCGCACTGACCCGCGTGGGCGGGCCCACTGAGCCGCGTGGGCGTGCTTCAGCCCATCAATTCCGGATTGCGACGGGCTTCGTCCAGCCGACGTTGCTTCGCCACGGCGAGGCAACGCGGATGCCGCGCGTGCTGCGGCTCTGCGCAGCGGCGGTTCAGGCAGATGGCGCGCAACAGGAACATCTCGCCGTTGCAGACGGCGGTCGGATCCGCCGCCTCGGTGCGCGGGGCGATGCGGTTGGCGCGAATGACCTTTGCAGCGGATCGGCTCGCGTCCATGTGTCTTTCGGTGGCGGAGGTGGCGGCTCTTTCTTCGATGATGACTTCGCCGTCGTCTTCTTCATTCGCTGGGAGCGGCCGCAGCGAGGCGGTCTTGACGGGCTCATTTGTCCATGACGGGCCCTGCGCCGCCGGCGACGTCTGTCCAGCCTCCTGCGCCTGCACGGCGCCAGCTACCGCGGGCATGCCCATCGCCTGCCGCTCATGCATGAAGTCGTAGTACCAGCCGGCAAAGCCGATGAACAGCGCCAATGGCATGGCCAGCACCCAGCCGAGCATGTGCACCCATTCGCGCGGCGTCCTGCGGCCGCCCTCCGTGTTGGGGTTCGACTGGTGGCTCGGTTCGGCTTGCACCGGCTCGGCACTGTCGTTCCGATAGCCACCGGGCAACCGACCTGAGCAGGCCTCGCAATGCAAGGCGTTGTGATGGTTCAGCGTCTGGCAGAAATTGCATCGGACCGGAATCGCCTTCTCGCCGCGCCACAGCAATTCCAGCAACACGCCCAATCGCCCGAACTCGATGGCGGGCGGGGCGGAAGCCTTCTTCGCGTGCGATGCAATCATGACGAGCTCCAGGAAGACGGCATGGCCGGCATGTGTCTTTTCAAATTGACAGGAACGGAACGAGTCCGCAACGAATACCTTTGTCTTCGATTCATGGGCACTGCACATGTCGGACGCAGCCGCGAGCGACCCGTCGGAAACAGCGGAATCTGGGCCCTCGCCAGCGCGCTCGTCCTGGGCCGGGAGCGGAATTTGCTATTCCTATAATGAATCGCAAGAACGGCCCGAACCCCGAGGCCGATGCGGTGGCACAGTGCAGAGGGCACTTCATGGAAGCGTGGTTCAGCTCAGAGTTGCAGCCTATTTGCCAGGCGCCGCTGTTCGTCTCCAGCGATCCCGACGTCGTCAAGCACGAGACGGCCGGCGCCTTCAAGGAACACGAGCTTTCCTGGCGCCGCGGCAAGGTCGACTCGGCCCTTTATGGGGCGCATGTGGGGTCCCTGTCCTTCTTCGTCCTGCAATACGGTGCGGCCGTGCACATCGATCCGGGCGAGCTGCAGGGCTTCGTGCTCTTCCAGGTGCCGCTGCGGGGCTCTGCCGAGATCCGCGTGGACGGCCAATCCGTTGCCGCATCGCCGAGCACCGGCGCCGTGATCTCCCCCAGCCTGCCGCTGCAGCTGGACTGGCATGAAGGCTGCCGCCAACTCTTGGTGAAGATTCCCCGCGAGCGGGTCGAGCGCACCTGCCGCCACCTGATCGACGACGAGGTGGCGACGCCGATCGAGTTCGATCCGGAAATGCACCTGGACAACGACGCGGGGCGCAGCTGGCAGCACCAGTTGGCCAGCCACTTCTGCAACCTGCGCATGCCTTCGCCGGCTCTTGCGCCGCAGCTCTTGCCGGCGCAGGAAGAAGCGTTGATTCATCACCTGCTGCTGCGGCAGGACAGCAACTACTCGGGGCGGCTGTCGCAGCCGCAGCCGGCTGCAGCGCCCCGGCATGTGCGCGCGGCGCAGCATTTCATCGAGGC
The DNA here is from genome assembly GCF_030317105.1 of Variovorax brevis. Classification (GTDB taxonomy): domain Bacteria; phylum Pseudomonadota; class Gammaproteobacteria; order Burkholderiales; family Burkholderiaceae_C; genus Variovorax; species Variovorax brevis. The sequence goes on along the minus strand of NZ_JASZYG010000005.1, from coordinate 367,906 downwards.
GCACCTGTACGAAAGCTTGACGCTCGAGATGATCGCGAGGGCCAGCGGCGCCAGTGTGCGCAGCCTCTGCATGGGGTTCCAGAAGCACTTGCAGCGCTCACCCATGGCCCATGTGCGCGCCGCGCGGCTGGAGCGGGCGCGGCTGGATCTGCTGCAAGCGCCGCCGGGGACGCAAGTGACGGACATAGCGCTGCGCTGGGGCTTCAACCACGTGGGGCGGTTCAGCACTGCGTACCGCAAGCGCTACGGCGAATTGCCAATCCAGACGCTGCGCGGTGCCTGACTTGCTCGCTTGCCCCCTCTCCCTCCGGGAGAGGGCTGGGGTGAGGGCTCCGGGCGGTTGAACAGTGCGTGGCTGATCCACCGCCCATGCCCCTCACCCCAACCCTCTCCCCGGAGGGGCGAGGGAGTGAAGACATCACACACCGACGTCGCGATGCCATGACTTGACTTGCCCCCTCTCCCTCCGGGAGAGGGTTGGGGTGAGGGCTCCGGGCGGTTGATAGTGCGCGGCTGATCCACCGCCCATGCCCCTCACCCCAACCCTCTCCCCGGAGGGGCGAGGGAGTGAAGAGACGGAGTGACGTCCATCACACACCGACGTAGCGGTGCCAGATCTCCGGCTCGGCTTCCAGCGCCGCACTGCTCCCCGCCCACACCACGCGGCCTTTTTCCACCACCGTGTGATGGTCCGCCAACGACAGCAGGCGCTCCACATACTTGTCGATGACCAGCGTCGTCTGCCCCTGCGATCGCAGTTGGCGCAAACAGGTCCAGATCTCTTCACGGATGAGCGGCGAGAGCCCTTCGGTGACTTCATCGAGGATGAGCAACCTGGGGTTCGTCATCAACGCACGTCCCATGGCGAGCATTTGTTGCTCGCCACCGGAAAGCTGGTTGCCCATGTGATGCACCCGCTCTTTCAAACGCGGAAACAGCGCATAGACCCGATCGAGCGTCCACGGCTCCCGGCTCGCATTGCGGTTGTCCGCAAAGGCGACAAGATTTTCCCGCACCGACAGGTTCGGAAAGATCTGCCGACCTTCCGGCACCAGCGCCACGCCCAGCCGCGCGATGCGGTCCGTGGCCCACGCATCGATGCGCTGCCCCTTGAATTCGATGCGCCCCTTTCGCGCAGGCGTAAGCCCAAGGATGGCGCGCACCGTCGTGGTCTTGCCGGCGCCGTTGCGGCCCAGCAGCGTGGCGGTCTGGCCTTCCGCAATCTGCAGATGCATGCCGAACAACACCTGGCTCTGGCCATAGCCCGCGTCGACGTCGTCCACGGACAAGACCATCGCGCCACTCACGTCGCCACCTCATCGCCAAGATAGGCCTTGCGCACCTCGGCGTTGCCGCGGATCTGCTCGGGCAAACCCGTCGCCATCACCTGCCCCGACACCAGCACCGAGATACGGTCGGCCAGCTGGAACACCGCGTCCATGTCGTGCTCGATGAGCACCACCGTGAGCGTCGAGCCCAGTTCCTTGATGAGCGGGATGAGTTGCGCCGATTCCTCCGGCCCCATGCCGGCCATCGGTTCGTCCAGCAACAGCAACTGCGGCGAACTCGCCAACGCCAGACCCATCTCGAGCTTGCGCTGCTCGCCGTGCGACAAGCTCCCCGCAATCGCCTGCAGTCGAGCCGACAGGCCCACGCGCTCGCCAATCGCCGCAGCCTCGCGAAACAGCGCCGACTCGGACAGCGCCGGCTGCCAGAAGCGCAGGCTGCTGCCGCTTCGGGCCTGCACCGAGAGCGCAAGGTTGTCCAGTACCGAACAGGTCTTGAACACATTGGTGATCTGGTACGAACGCGCCAGCCCCATCGCCACCCGTTCATGCATCGCGCAGGCCGTGACGTCCCGGCCATTGAAGACGATGCGCCCGCTGTCCGGCTTCAGTGCGCCGGAAATGAGCTGGATCAACGTCGTCTTGCCCGCCCCGTTGGGTCCGATGATGGCGTGTATCTGCCCCTGAACCAGCGACAGGTTGAGCTTGTTCGTCACCGTCAGGCCGCCGTAGCGCTTGACCAGGTCGTGCAGTTGAAGAACCGGCGTCGAACTCATGCCTTGCCCTTGCGTCGGAACACGCTGTCCAGCATGCCGGCGAGCCCATTGGGAAAGGCCATCACCGCGCACAGCAGGATGAGACCCAGCACCAGCTGCCAATAGTTGGTGTACGCCGACAGAACCTCTTCCAGCACCAGCATCACCACCGCACCCAGCACGCCGCCGGACAGGTAGCCCATGCCGCCCAGGATCACCATCACCATCAGGCTGCCGGACTGCGTCCAATGAAGCAGGTTGGGCGTGATCATCATGTTCTGGTTGGCGATCAGCGCACCCGCCAGGCCGGCCAACGCGCCCGCCATCGCAAAGCAGATGAGCTTGTAGCGAAACACCGGGTAGCCCAGCGCCTCCATGCGCGTCTCGTTCTCGCGAATGGCCTGGATCACGCGGCCGAAGCGCGAGTTGATGAGCCGATACAGCAAGGCCAGCGCCACCGCCGTCACGCCCAGTACCACCCAATAAAAGACGGCTGGCGCACCCAGGTCGATGCCCGTCAGCGTCGAGCGGCCCGGCAGGCTGATGCCGTCGTCGCCGCCATAGGCCTTGAGCGAGGTCATCACGTAATACATCATCTGCGCGAAGGCCAGCGTGATCATGATGAAGTGCACGCCGCGCGTGCGCAGCGAGACGATGCCGATGCACCACGCCAGCACGCCGCTGGCCAGCGTCACCAGCGGCCAGGCGATCCACGCCGACGTCAGGCCTTGCTGCATGAGGATGCCCACGAGGTACGCGCCGAAGCCGAAGTACGCCGCATGGCCCAGGCTCACCATGCCGCCGAAACCCAGGATCAGGTTCAGGCTCGTCGCGGCCAGCGAAAAGATCAGGAGGCGCGTGGCAAAGCCGATATAGAAGTCGAAGCCGGTCGCTTCCGCGATCCACGGAAAGGCCGCCAGCACGGCCAGCAACACCGCCATGAGCGGCAGCGACACCGTGTGGTGCAGCGTGCTCTTCATCGATGCGTTCATGGTGTTGTCAGCCCCGCGCAGGGAACAGCCCCTGCGGCTTGAAGAAGAGCACCGTCGCCATCAGCATGTAGATGAGGATCGACGCCAGCGTCGGCCCCAGGTTCGACGCAATGTCCGCCGGCGCAATGGCTTTGAGCGCCGCAGGCAGCAGGCTGCGGCTGAGCGTGTCGACGACGCCCACCAGGATCGCGCCGAACAGCGCGCCGCGGATGGAGCCGATGCCGCCGATCACGATCACCACGAAGGCCAGGATGAGGATGCTTTCTCCCATGCCCACCTGCACCGACAGCACCGAGCCCAGCAATGCACCGGCGACCGCGCACAGCCCTGCACCGAGTGCCACCAGCAAGGTGAAGATGCGCTGGATGTTGACGCCCATCACCCGCACCATCTCGCGGTTGGAGGCACCGGCGCGCACCTGCATGCCCAGCCGCGTCTTGACCACCAGCAGGTAGAGCAGCCCCGCCATCGCCAGGCCCGCCGCGATGATGAACAGGCGAAACGACGGATAAGAGAAACCGGCGAACAGTTCCACCGGCCCCGACAGCGATGGCGGCGTGTTCAGCATCAAAGGCGCCGGCCCCCAGACCATGCGCGCCGCGTCGTTGAAGATGAGGATCAGCGCAAAGGTCGCCAGCACGTGCGACATGTGGTTGCGCTCATAAAGGCGCCGGAAGATGGCCACTTCGAGCAGCGCACCGATGAATGCCGTCGCCACCACCGCGCACAGCAGGCCCAGCCAGAACGAGCCCGTCATTTCGGTGAAGGTCGCCGCAAAGTACGCGCCCGCCATGTACAGCGAGCCATGCGCGAGGTTGATGAAATCCATGATGCCGAAGATCAGCGTCAGCCCCGCCGCGAGCAGGAACAGCATCAGGCCGAACTGCAGCCCGTTGAGGGCGTGTTCGAGCAGCAGCGTGGCGTTCACTTCTTGGCGTCTGCAGCTCGCGCAAACCACACGCGGGGGCCCACACCCTGGTCGGGTCCCAGCACCGAGTAACCGCCATCCACCGGAATGTCCACACCCGTGATCCACGACGCCGCGTCGGAGCAGACAAAGGCCACCGCATTGCCCACCTCCGCCCCGTCGCCCACGCGCCCCAGCGGATGCAGCGGCGCCGCCACCGCATCGGCCAGCTCGCGCGAACCCTCGCTCAGCGATTCGACCGATGGCGACCAGGTCCACGCCGGCGATACCGCCACCACGCGGATGCCCTGCGGCGCCACGGAGACGGCCAGGCTCTTGGTGAGTTGCAGCATCGCCGCCTTCGAGGCCGGGTACAGCGCCCGACCCGCCGATCCGAACTTGCCGCCCACGCTGCCGAGGTTGACGATGACACTGCCGCGCTGCATGTGCGGCAACACCTTCTGCGAAAAGATGGCGGCGGAAATCAGGTTGACGCCCAGCGTCTGGTGCCACTGCGCGCGGCTCGATGCAATGCCCTCGTCGGTGTAGATGCAGGCGTTGTTGACCAGGATGTCGATGCGGCCGAATCGCTCGAGCACAGTCTTCACGCACTGGTCGATCTGCTCGTCCTGCTCGATGTCGACGGCGCAATAGATGGCCTGCGCGCCGGGCTCGGAAGTGAGTTCCCATGCCAGCGCCTGGCCCGCCGTGTCGTTGCGGCCCACCACGACAACGCTGGCACCCGATGCGCTCAAGACACGCGCAATGTCCGCGCCCACGCCCTGCGTGCTGCCGGTGACGATCGCGACCTTGCCCGCGAGCAGGTCGGCGCCCATGGCGGCGGTCATTGCACAAGCTCCGTGCTTGCGGAGCGATCCTGCGCTGCGCTCATGAGAACACCGCCTCTCCGCGAGCAATCGTCGCGATCAAGCCCATGCTGTGCAGCGACGCTTCATGCTCCGCCGCCTGCGCTGCAGCGCAGGCATCGGCCGCCACCGTCACCGTGTAGCCCATGTCCACCGCATGGCGCACCGTGCTCTCCACCACCGAATGCGTGGCCACGCCGGCGATGACGAGCCGTCTGGCGCCGACCAGGCGCAGCACGTCGTCCAGCGGCGAGCCGTAGAACGCGTTCACGCGCTGGTGCTTCACGACGAATTCCTTGCGGCTGTCCGGCAGCGGCGCCAGTCCTTCGAAGAATTCGGAGCCCCATGCACCTTCCACGACCGCGCCCGAAGCGGCCACGCCCCGGAAGATCGGCGCGTTGACCGTGAGGTCGGCGAAGTCGGCGCGGAACGCGATGCGCACATGCACGATGGGCCATTCACGTTCGCGTGCGCCCTGCAACAGCGCCTTCGCGGCGGCGATGACCCCGGCACGCACCGGGCTGTCGGCGCTCATGCCCACGCGGATCTTGCCATCCGGGTGGAGCACGTCGTTTTGATAGTGCAGCGCGATCAGCGCAATGTCGGCCATCAGATGAAGATCTCCAGGTTTTCATGCGCCGCGTCGCAGTTGACGAGGTTCACGCGCTTCATGCGCAGGCGCCAGGTGTCGCCGTCGGCCACCAGCTTGTAGTCGTAGAAACCGGCCAGCTGGCGCGTCTGCTTCTTGCGCCACTCGGTCATCTGGAACACGGCGCGCACGACCAGGTTGCCGCCCGCATCCACGCCATCGACGCTGACGTTGCCCACCAGGCGCGTGGCGTGCGTCGGCGGTTGCTGCGACCAGTTGCGCGCGTTCTCGACGCGGCGCACGCGCACTTCGCGCAGCATCCTGTCTTCCCATGCCAGCGAGATATGGTCGTAGGGGCTGGCCTGGTCGTGCTGTTGCGGAATCCAGTACATGCCGTCGTCGGTCCACAGCGCCAGCCATTCGTCCCAGCGGCGCTCGTCCAGCAGGCGCGCCTCGCGGTAGATGAACTGCTGCAGGCGCAGGAAGCTTTCCATCGGCACGTCGACCGGCGTCAGCTTGTCGACGGAAACGTCGAAGTCGAGGTCAAGCAGCATGGGCGCCCTCCTTCGCTTCTGCTTGCAGGAACTCGCCGGTCATGAAGCGCTTCCATGCCTTGAACTGGTTGCGCATCGGCAGTTCGCTGGTGCCGTTGGTCGACACCATGCCGCCCTGCATCTCGCGGTCCGCGCCGGCGTAGCGGTGCATGCTGACCCAGTCGCCGCCTTCGTTCATGTTGCCTTCCTGGCAGCGGCCATAGACCTCGATGTCGTCGGGCATCACGTTGGACGACGGCGAGTTGATGAGGTTGCCGTACACCAGCGCGCGCTTGAACAAGGCAGGTGGCGCGTCCTTCAGCCGGAAGATCTGGATCTCGACCATCGTGCGGTCCACCGAGATCGGGCGGATCACGCGGAACTGCTGGAACACCGTGTGCGGCGATCCGCTGCCGTAGATGATGGTGTTGTGGCGGTTCATGCCCAAGATCTCGCGGGCGCGTTCTTCGCCATACGCTTGCTTGAGCGATTCGAAGTGCGCGCGCGTCACCGGGTCCTTGTCGGCGGCGCCGGGGTCGAAGATGCCTTCCATGTAGCCGTGGCCGTTGTCGTAGGCGCACAGGTCCAGCTTTTCCCAGAACTCGTAGGGCTCGCCGTTGCCATCCATGATGTGCAGTTCCAGCGGCATGTTGCCCATTTCCTTCGCCTGGTCGCGTGCGGCCATGAAGGAGGATTCGTGCGTCACACGCGCGTGCATCGTGTCGTGCAGGTTCTCGTAGAACACCTTCCAGTTCGAAGGCTGCAGCACGCGGAACACGCCACCCGCCACTTCCACCTCGCCCGAGGGCGAGCGGTCGCACAGGTTGTCGATGGAGGTGATCACGCCGCCCAGGAAGGTCTTGAGGTCCGGCCCCTGCGCCGATTGGTTGGCGAATACGAAGCCGCGGTAGTTCTCCACGCGCGCCAGCCGACGCATCGAGAAGTCAGGATGCTTCGGATCGAAGCAGGTGCCTTCGAAGCCCAGCTTCATCGGCGCCGACAAATGCTGGCCGTCGAGCTTGAAAGTCCACGCGTGGTACGGGCAGCGGAAGAACTTGCCGGCGTTGTTGTCGCCCTCGGGCACCAGCCTGGCGCCCTTGTGCGGACAGCGGTTGTAGAGCACGTTCACCTGGCCGGTGGTGTCGCGCACCATCACCACGTCCTGGTTGCCGATGCGCGTGGTGTGCGTGTCGCCCACCTTGGGCACCTGGCTTTCGTGGCCGACGTAGATCCACACGCGGCCGTAGATGCGGCTCATCTCCAGCTCGAAGATGGCCGGGTCGGTGTAGACGGATTTGTGCACGCTGTCGCCGCGCACGAGCGCGGCGACCTGTGCGGCGATCTCTTCGTCCGAGCGCTGTTGCTGTTGCTGCTGCATCGATGTCTCCTTCGTTGCCGCTGGCGGTCACTGCATCTTGCAGGAAGACGCAAACGGGTCGTGGTAGTTCGTCAGAATGGTCTTGAGCGTCTTGTTGTCAATGCGGCCCTGCTTGTCGCGGCCCACCACGCGCAGGTAGTAGTTCTGGATCGGGAACTGGTTGGTGTTGAACTTGAAGTTGCCGCGCACCGACTTGAAGTTGGCCGCCCGCAAGGCCTTGCGCAGCGCGTCCTTGTCTTCGATCTTGCCCTTGACGTCGCGCACGGCGCCGTCGAGCAGCATGGCCGCGTCGTAGCCCTGTGAGGCGTACAGGGTCGGGATGCGGCCGTATTCCTTTTCGAAGTCGGCGACGAACTTTGCGTTGGCTTCGCCCGGCAGGTCGGCCGCCCACTGCGAGGAATTGAACATGCCCAGCATCGGCTCGCCCACCGCCTTGATGGTGTCCTGGTCGCCCGAGAATCCCGGCGCGTACAGCGTCACGTCCTTGCTCAGGCCCGAGGCGACGAGCTGCTTGATGAAGCTGATGCCCATGCCGCCCGGCAGGAAGAAAAAGGCCGAGTCGGCGCCCGAGGCGCGCAGCTGCGCCAGCTCTGAAGAAAAGTCGAGCTGGCCCATCTTCACGTAGACCTCTTCGGCGATCTTGCCCTTGTACAGGCGCTTGAAGCCGCCGATGGATTCACGCCCGCCGGGGTAGTTGGGCGCGATGAGGTACACGCTCTTGTGGCCCTTGTCGGAGACGTACTGGCCCATGGCCGCGGGGATGTCCTCGTTCTGCCACGCGACGGCGAAGAAGTTCTTGTTGCATTTCTCGCCGGCATATTCCGCGGGGCCGGTGTTGGTCGAGAGGTACACGGTGTCGTTGGCCAGGATGCTGGGCATCAGCGGCAACAGCACGTTGGAGAAGACCATGCCGGTCATCACGTCCACCTTGTCGCGCTTGAGCATGCGCTCGGCCGCCTGGCGTCCGACGTCGGCGCTCTGCTGGTCGTCCACCACGTTGATTTCCACCGCCAGTCCGCCGAGCTTGCCCTGGCGATGCTTGAGCGCGAGCTGGAAGCCGTCCCGGATATCGACACCCAGCGCACCGCCCGGCCCGGAGAGGGTGGAAAGAAAGCCCACCTTGATCTTGTCCGCCGCATACGCGGGCGACACCAGTGCCGCAACGGCCAGCGCGGCCGCGATCCATCGAAACTTCATCGGGAGCTCCAGTTGTGGGAAATCGTTTCTCCGCGCATCGTGCAGTGATCCGCGCCGCGAACGCAAGCCAAATCCGGCAAGCGCAGGTCGATTCCGGCAAAGCGCTTTCACCGATCCGCGAGCGGCACGGGCACCCGCAAAATGGCAGCACCTTTCAATCCCACCTCCTGGAGTTCGCACTCATGCGCCAACTGTTTTCGATCGGATCCCTCCTGGCTTCGGCTCTTGTGCTGGCCGGCTGCGCCACGGCGCCGGGCGGCGCACCGGCGTCGCATCTCGACACCGTCCAGAAGGAGGCGCGCCTTCGCATCTGCACGCCCGGCGACTACAAGCCCTTCAGCTTCAAGAAGGCAGACACGGGCTACGAGGGCATCGACGTCGACCTGATGACGAGCTTCAGCGCCAGCCTTAACGCCAAGCCAGAATGGATCCAGACGACCTGGGCCAACCTGCTGCCCGACCTGAGCGCCGGCAAGTGCGACATCGCCGTGGGCGGCGTGTCGGTGACCACCGACCGCCAAAAGCGCGCCTTCTTCAGCACCGCCTACATGGTCAACGGCAAGACGCCCATCGTGCGCTGCGCCGACGTCTCGAAGTACCAGACGGTGGCGGACATCGACAAGCCGAACGTGCGCGTGATCTTCAATCCCGGCGGCAGCAACGAGCGCTTTGCGCGCGCCACCTTCAAGCAGGCGAAGATGACCTTGCACGGCGAGAACATCACCATCTTCGACGAGGTGCTCAACAACCGCGCCGATGTGTTCGTCACCGAATCGGCCGAAGCGATCACGCAGCAAAAGCTCAAGCCGCGGCTGTGCGCGGTGAATCCGGACAAGCCGCTGCAGTACGGCGAAATGGGCTGGATGCTGCCGCGGGATGACGTGGCGTTCAAGGCGTACGTCGACCAGTGGCTGCACCTGTCGCAGGCGGGTGGTGACTTCCAGAAGGTGATGGACCGCTGGCTCAAGTAGCCGGTCTTTCCCCCTCTCCCGCTCGCGGGAGAGGGCCGGGGTGAGGGAACTGGGCGTTGGACAAGCCGCAATCCATCCACCGCCCTTCCCCGCATTGCCCCCTCTCCCCCCGGGAGAGGGCTGGGGTGAGGGCACTGGGCGGTTGACAAGTGCGTGGCGGATCCACCGCCCGTGCCCCTCACCCCAACCCTCTCCCCGGAGGGGCGAGGGAGCAAGAGAGCTCAGGGATGTGCGCGTCGCGCAGTCAGCGTCATCCGCGTATTGCGCTCCACCGACAGCGACCACGCGAATACCGCGAGCCCCGCCAGCGCCAGCAACGCACCCACCCACCCCGTCGACGTCCACCCCAGCCCCGCGCTGATTGCCACCCCACCCAGCCACGCACCAAACGCATTGGCCATGTTGAAAGCCGAATGGTTCAACGCCGCCGCCAGCGTTTGCGCATCGCCCGCCACGTCCATCAACCTGATCTGCAGGGCAGGCCCGATGGCCACGGTGGTGCCGATCAGGAACACGTTGATGGCCGCCGTCACCGGGTGGTGCGCCATGAAGGTGAACGCCACCAGCACCAGCGCCGCATAGGCCAGCACACCGCCGATGGTGCGCATCGGCCCCTTGTCCACGAAGCGCGACCCCACCACATTGCCGACCACCATGCCCAAGCCGAACAGCGCCAGCACCAGCGGCACGCCGCTCACCGGCAATCCGGTCACCTCGGTGAGCGTCGGCTTGATGTAGCTGAACACCGCGAACATGCCGCCAAAGCCGATGGCGCCGATGCCCAGCGTGAGCCAGACCTGCTTGCGCCGGAAGGCGCCAAGCTCGCGCAGTGGGCTCGCGCCCGCAGCGGCCGGCATTTCAGGCAAGGCGCGGCGCAACAGCACGATGGCCAGCAGCGCAATCGCGCCGACAAAAACAAAGGCCGCGCGCCAGCCCCAGTGCTGCCCCAGCCACGCCGCAATCGGCACGCCGAACAGCGTGGCGCCCGTCAGCCCGAGCATCACCAGCCCGTCCGCGCGGCCACGCCGCCCCGGTGGCGCCAGGGTTGCGGCCACCAGCGCGGCCACGCCGAAGTAGGTGCCGTGCGGCAACCCGCTCACGAAGCGAAGCAGGTTCAGCGACAGGTAGCCCGGCGCCATCGCACTCGCGAAATTGCCGGCCGCGAACACCGCCATCATCGTGATGAGCAAGGCACGTCGGCCCCAGCCGGCCGCCAGCACCGCCAGCAAGGGCGCGCCGATGACCACGCCCAGCGCATAAGCGCTGATGACGTGGCCGGCCGTTGGAATGCTGACGTCGATGTCCTTCGCCACCTCGGGCAGCAGGCCCATGATGACGAACTCGCCCGTGCCGATGGCAAAGCCACCCACGCCGAGTGCCAGCACGGCGCGCACGAAGTTGGAGGCGGGAGCGGATTCGGTCGGAGCGGGGGCAGACATGGTGGAGCAGAAAATTCAGGGTTAACCCTTGTCTGCCGCACCTTAGCACGCACGTTCAATCCTTGCTGCGGCGCAGCAAATGGACCCCTCCGCTCGCAGGTTTGTCAGGGGTTCGGCGTGGCCAACTTGACGAGCGAGTGGGCCACCCCCGGCGTCCACGTGTAGACCTCCGCCGCCCCGCCGGCCGCCGCATTCGCTGCACGGGGCCGCGCGGCCCTGTCCTGGTAGGTGACGAAGCTGGGCACGCCGGTGGCCACCGGAAACACCATGCCCAGCATCGAGTTTCCGTACTGCAGGCCGGCGCCACCATGGGAAAGCACCCCCACCTCCGTCTTCGCCTGCGTTTCCAGGTCGGTCTGCACGATCTTGCCATTGGTGCATTGCTTGTCGCCGGCGGTGGCGGGCACGCAGGCCACGTAGCTGTCGATGTAGTGGTTGTCCGCGATCCAGTGGCTCGCGTGCACGTCGCTGCCGATCACGGCGGATTCGCCCAGCAGGATGTCGTCCGTGCCGTCGAACTTGACGGCGTGGGTGGTCCGCCCACTTCGGTAGACCATGCGCGTGGCGGTGGCGCCCATCAGGGAGGCGTTTTGCACCATCACCGGCGCGCCGCCGCGCTTGCTGATGGCAGCGACCGAGGGCGGCGAGCGCGGGTTGGCCGGATCGGCTTGCCATAACGCCAGATGCGTCTGCGACACCATGATCGCGTACACCGGCAGGCCGGGCAAGGTCGCGATTTCCGAAGGCTGGCCCGCGCCCGCAACCTTCATCAGCTTGTTGTTGTCGGCAAAGTAGAACGCGTCGACGTCGGCATGGCAGGCGACGTTGCGCGTGCCGAAATCAGCGCGCGCGAAGGTGTGGATCGGCGCGGCGAGCGTGGCGGCGGTTGCCGTCCACGCCAGCCGGCGCACCGTGCCGTCGACGCGGTAGTAGCCCGCCTTCAGGGTCGAGAAGTCGTAGCCCATCAACTGCGCGACGCGCGCTCCGGCACCGCCCTCGACGGGTCCGATGCGGGTGAAGTCGGGCCGGAACAACTCCAGCCCCGCGGGCGTCAGCATCAGGAAGGCGACCATGGTCTGGGCGCCGTCGTCCAGGGTGTCGACAAATTCGCCGGGCAGGCTCGCCAGCGGCGCCGCGGTGGCCGGCATGGTCGAGCGCACGTAGACGCCGCCGGCGCCTTGCTGCGTGCAGGCGCCGGAGGGGCCCTGCGTGTCGACCTTGATCCAGCCGTCGCGCCCGTCCGCGCTCACGCGCAGGGGCTCGATTTCCACCGACAGCCGGCATGCCGTGGTGAGCGAGGAGACTTGCACGGGCGTGTGCGGCAAGTCGGTGCGCAAGTCGATCTTCCACACTTTGGCATCTTTCACGAAGAACACCACCGCCTCGCCCTCGTAGGTCGTGAGGCGTGTGGCGCGATCAAAGCGAAAGGATTGCAGCGACGCCACCATCGGCACGCCGAAGGCACTGACGGCGCCGCCGTCCATGACGATGCTTTGTTCAGGCGCGGCCGGCTTCGCGGGATCGACGACGTAGAGCGTGGACTTCTGGTCGCGCGAGCCGATGGTGCCGCCCTGTGGAACGAGGCGGGCGATGACGTAGGTTCTCTTGGGTGCGGCCGGTGTGCTGGCAGCGCTGGCGGCAGGCCCGCCCGTTGCCGCTGCAGGCGGTGCGGACTTCGACGCATCCGCCCCTCCCCGGTCGTTGCAGCCCGCAAGCGCCGCCGCAACAACAAGCGCAGCCACCCGGCACCCCATCGCGACATGGTGATTCATGAAGAAAGCCCCCGCGTGATTGCAATCGCCTGCGGAGGCTCGACTCGGAGTCTCCTCTAGCGAACGTTAACGCACATGCCTTCCGTCACCTCGATTCCCGCCAAAAAAATTCCGCTCTGGCAGCGGAAGGCCACGAGCCCCTTGCCGTTGCGGTCGGAGCGAACGGCAAAGGGCGGCGAGCGTTCGCCGCTGGCCAGCGAAAACGGGCTCGCCTCGATGGGCCGCGTGCCGCCCTTGATCGTGTCGAAGACGTGCACGGTCTGCGCGTTCGGCGTCAGGTTGGCGACGGTGATGTTCAATGTCAGGCGGCTCGTCATGAGGGTCTCGGTCAACGGTCTATCTTCAGGAACAGGTCGCGATCCGGCGCAAAGTTGCCATACAGCGGCAGCAAGGCACCGCCGATGGCCCGCGCGTCCGCACCGATCGAGCCCGCCAGCACGCGAGGGCGCGAAACGCCTTCCCAGCTGTAGCGGTCCAGCGCGACATCCACTTTGGCGAGCATGGCCTGCAGCATCTCGCGGCTGAACGAGCCGTCGATGATCACGCCATCCAGGTCCAGCAAGGCAGCCGCGCTGTGGATCGCCAGTGCGATGCCCGGCGAGGACTGCTGCATCCACGCCTGCGTGACCGGCAGCCACGGCGGCTCGATGGCGCGCGGGTCGGCGATGGCGGCGGTGTCGAGCCCGGCCTGCACGTACATGCTTTCCAGCGTGAAGAGCGACGCCATGCTCAGCAACTGCCGCGGCGGTGCGCCATCGTTGCTGCCCAAACCCATTGGCATCGAGCCCACGGCGCCCGCATTGCCGCTGACGCCGCTGCGCAAATGGCTGTCGATGACGAGGCCCCCGCCGATGAAGGTGTCGATGAAGATGTAGAGAAAGCTTCGGATGCTGCGCCCCCGGCCCGCCACCAGTTCGGCGACACAGGCCGCTGCAGTGTCCTTGACCAGTTCCACCGGCAACGTCGTCATCGCCGCCACCTTCGCCTGGATGTCGATGGCGTTCCACCGGCTGGCCTGTTCCGGCGCCACGCCCAGCAGCGACTGCCACCCGCCGAGCGACAGCGGCGCGGCGATGCCCACGCCATGCAGCAAGGCCACGCGCTTGGGGCCGAGCACCTTGCGCAAGGTCTTCAGGCGCGAGCGGATCTCCTCGAAGATCGTCTCAGGGTCGGGAAACTCGTAGTCCAGCGTGAGGCGCTCGCGCACCTGTGCGGTGAAGTCGACCAGCAGCACGTCGAGGCTGCGGCGCCCGATCTTGATGCCGATGGAAAAGGCGCCGTCGGGGTTGAGCGCCATCGGCACCGAGGGCTGGCCGATCTTGCCGCGCACCGGGGCATGCTTGAGCACCAGGCCGTCGGCTTCCAGCCGCGCGATGATGACCTGCACCGTCTGCGCCGTGAGATTCGTCAGCCTTGCAATTTCAGCCTTGGGCAATGCGCCGTGCAGGCGGATCGCCTGCAGCACCACGCGCTCGTTGAACTGGCGCATGCCCACCTGATTGGACCCACGCGGCCGAAGCCGCGTGGCCGTCTCGGCGGTCATCATGCAAAGGCTTGATGGGGCAGTTCGTCGGGGCGCATGGCGCCGGTCATGACCGCCACCGTGTCGCTCATGCTGATGTTCTTGGGGTTGACGATGCACGCGCGCTTGCCCAGGCGGGCGATGTGGATGCGGTCGGCGATTTCGAAGACGTGTGGCATGTTGTGGCTGATGAGGATGACGGGCAAGCCCTTGTCGCGCACACGACGGATGAGTTCGAGCACCATGTTCCCCTCCTTCACCCCGAGCGCTGCGGTTGGCTCGTCGAGGATAACAACATGCCGTGCGAAGGCCGCGCTGCGCGCCACCGCCACGCACTGCCGCTGGCCACCCGACAGCGTTTCGACAGCCTGCGTCATCGAGCGGATGCCCACCTTCAGGTCGTTCATGCGGGCGATGCTTTCATCGAGCATCTTCTTCTTGTCGATGATCCTGAGGAGTCTGGAGAAAAAGCCGTCCTTGATGATCTCGCGGCCGAGAAAGAGGTTCTCGGAGATGGTCATGGCGGGCGCCACGGCCAGGTCCTGGTACACCGTCTCGATGCCTTCGCGCCTTGCGTCCATCGGCGACTTGAAGTGGATCACCTTGCCGTCGAGCTTGACCTCGCCTTCGTCGGGAATGGTCGCACCCGACAGCGCCTTGATGAGCGACGACTTGCCGGCGCCGTTGTCGCCGATCACCGCCATGATCTCGCCGGCGCGCAGCTCGAAGTCCGCACCATCGAGGGCCGTGACGTTGCCGTAGCGTTTGACGAGGCCCTTCGCCTCCATGACGAGGGTTCCGTGGGAATGTACTGGCGTGGTCATGATCAACGGGCTCCCTTGCGTGACAGTTGGTCGGTGGCGACGGCGAGAATCACAAGCACGCCGGTGATGAGCACCTGGTACACAGAGGCGACGCCCATCAGCGTGAGGCCGTTGCGGAAAACACCCACGATCACCGCGCCCAGGAGGCTCCCCAGGATGATCCCGCGGCCGCCGAAGAGGCTGGTGCCGCCGAGCACCACGGCCGTGATGGCGTCGAGGTTCTCGGTCTGGCCGGCGTTCGGGTCGCCGACGGCGGTGCGGGCCACCGACAGCAGCGATGCGATGCCGTAGAACAGACCCGCCGTGACGTACACCATCAGCAGCACCTTGTCTGTGGGAATACCCGTGAGGCGCGTGGCCTCGGGGTTGTTGCCCACCGCGTACACATGCCGCCCCGGCTGCGTGTCCCGCAAGCCCCACCACATGAACACGTACATGATGATCATGAAGATCGTGCCGTAGTTGAGCGCCGCGCCACCCAGCGAGATGGTGTTGCCAAAGAAGGTCATCGCGGGCGGCAGGTCCGTGATGGTCTGCGCCCCGGAGTAGAGCTGCGTGACGGCAAAGGCGATGTTCATCGTGCCCAGGGTCACGATGAAAGGCGGCAGCTTGATGCGCGTGACCAGCAGGCCGTTGAGCAAGCCGAAGGCCATGCACACCAGCAACCCGCACAGGATGGCCAGGTACTGGTTCATGCCGCTGGCCACCGCCAGCTTGGTCATCACGATGCCGCCCAGCGCCATCACCATGCCGCAACTCAGGTCGATGCCCGCCGTGAGGATGACGAGCGTCTGGCCGATCGCGATCGTGCCCACCACCATCACCTGCTGCAGGATCAGCGAGAAGTTCTGCACCGACAGGAATCGGTCGCTCTGCGTGGAGAAGAACACGACTGCAATGAGCAGCGCGATCAGCGGGCCGAGGGTGGCGACCGGCGGCATCTTGAACTTGTGCGCGGCGTCAGCCGCCTTGGGGGTGGTGGTGGCGGTGCTCATGTCATGTCCCGCTTACTTGTTGCCCCAGCACAGGTCGGTGCCGACCTTGGTGTCCTTGCTGTCGACGCCGGCCATCGGCTTGTCGGTGATCAGCGTGACGCCGGTGTCGGTGTAGCCCTTGGCCTTGGTGCCGTTCTTGGCATAGGCCAAGCCGGCCTCGACGCCCATCGATGCCATCTTCAGTGGGTATTGCTGCGAGGTGGCCGCAATGACGCCGGCCTTCACGTTCTTGACGCCGGCGCAGCCGCCGTCGACCGAGACGATGATCACGCCCTTTTCCTTGCCTGCCGCCTTCAGCGCTTGGTACGCGCCCAATGCGGCTGGCTCGTTGATGGTGTAGACGAGGTTGATGTCCGGATTCTTCTGCAGGCAGTTCTCCATCGCGGTCTGGCCCTTGGCCGGATCGCCGAAGCTGTCGGCGCTGCACACGACTTCCGGTGCCTTGGAAAGTTCGTTGCTCTTGGAGTCGTTCGCCTTCAGCCCAAAGCCCGACATGAAGCCGTTGTGACGCTGGGCTCCCACGGGATGGCCGGGGAACAGGTCGAGCGTCGCGATCTTGGCGGGCTTGCCGGCCATTGCGACCTTGGCGTACTTGCCGATGAGTTCGCCAGCCGTGTAGTTGTTGGTGGCAAAAAGCGCGTCAGCCGCATCGGCCGGGTCGGTGGGGCTGTCGAGCGCGATGAACATCACGCCCTGTGCCTGCGCCTTCTTGATCGTCGGCACGATGGCCTTCGAGTCGTTGGGCGTGATCAGGATGGTCTTGGCGCCGCCGGCAATCATGTTCTCGATGGCCGTGACCTGGCCCGCGTTGTCGCCGTCCGATTTGCCCGCCGCGCTGAGGAGCTTCGCGCCTTGGGCTTTGGCTGCCGCATCGGCACCTTCCTTCATCTTGACGAAGAACGGATTCGTTTCCGTCTTCGTGATGAGGCCGATCACCGGCTGGTCGGCCGCGAAGGAGATGCCCGCGGCGCACAGGCCGGTGGTGATGGCGAGAGCGATGCGGGTCGGGTTCTTCAGCATGAGGAGTCTCCGTGTGTGTTGAGCGCTCGGTTGGCGCGGGTGGTGGGTCTGGGTGCCTTCGCCGTTCCGGGCTGACCGTGTCGGCGTGGACGGATTGTGGGCGCCCCGACTAACTAAATCAATTAGATTTATTAGGTAGTTTCCCGGGGTTTTCACCTAGCCTCGACAGGTCCATGCTCGCGTCCCAACGATGGCGCAAGTCCGTGCCGCCCCAACCCCTGAATGAACCGGAGAACAAGATGTTTGTCGTATGCGGCGAGGCCCTGATGGATGTGTTTGCAGCCGGCGAAACGGCCACCGGCATGGCGCTCGACGCGCGCGTGGGCGGATCGCCTTTCAACGTGGCCATGGGCCTGGCGCGTCTTGGGCAGCCCGCGTGCTTCTTCTCGTCGGTGTCGCGCGGCTTCCTGGGCGAGCGCTTGATGAAGACGCTGCGTGAGGAAGGCGTGGGCACCGACACGGTCTCGCTGGTCGATGCGCCGACCACGCTCGGACTGGTCGGGCTGGACGCCAGGGGCGTGCCCTCGTATTCCTTCTACGGCGAAGGCTGCGCCGACCGGCTCCTGGCCCTGGCGGCGCTCGCCACCCTGCCCGACAAGATCAGCGCGGTGCAGATCGGCTCCTATGCCACGGTGGTCGAACCCATTGCGTCCACGCTGCGGGCCTTGGTGGAGCGCGAGCAGTCGCGCGCGCTCATCTGCTACGACCCCAACATCCGCCTGAACGTCGAGCCCGACCTGGCGCGCTGGCGCGACATGCTGCAGTGGATGCTGCCGCGCACGCACCTGCTCAAGATCAGCGACGAAGACCTGGGCCTGCTCCTGCCCGGCACGTCGATGAAGCAGTTTGCCGACGATGCGTTGGCGCAAGGCGTGCGCCTCGTTGTGGTCACGCGGGGCGGCGAGGGTGCGGTCGCGTGGACGAAATCGGCGTCCGCCACGGTGCCGGCGGTGGCGTTGCCGGTGATCGACACCGTGGGCGCAGGCGACACCTTCCAGGCCGCCCTGTTGACTTGGCTGGCCGAGCACGACTGCCTGTCGGGCGCTGCAGTGGCGTCGCTGGACAACGAGCAGTTGCGGGCGGCTTTGCAGTTCGCCGGCGGTGCCGCCGCCATCACCTGTTCACGCCGTGGTGCGGATTTGCCAAGGCGAAGCGAACTGGCTTGATGCGTTCCGGCAATCGTTGACCCGCCACCGTCAGGCCCGACTGGTGGCGCAGCGCCCGGGCTTGGCCGGGCCTGCCTTTGTGCCACCCGCGCAAAGGATGACGCCTACACCGCCAGCAGCCCCGATCGACCTTCCACGCTGCCTTGCGCGATGCGCCTGCGCGGAAAGCTCGCACCGCGGTGCGCCTTGTGCAGGTCGCCCAAGGACACCAGCGTGTGGCCCTGCGCGCGCCAGCCTGCAAGAAGCCGCTGCATCACGGGCAGCAGCCTCATGCCTTCCAGCTCCGCATGCAGCGTGTAGACCTGATTGCGCATCGTGTCCTGCGTGAGCGCCAGCAGGCCTTCATGCACGTTGCCGGGCGTGATGTCGCCCACGCCGATGCGCTCGTCGAGCGTCGGCAGCGTGGTCGGGTATTGCGGCGGGCCGATGACGCTGCCGTCCGCCGACACCGGCACGAAGGGCGCGCCGCCGCGCGTGTCGGACGCGTATTCGATGCCCAGCAGCGCTTCGGCCCGCGCCGCACCGTCGTTGAACTGCCAACCCGCGGCGCCATGCACCGTGGGCGGGTCGCCGAACACTTCCTGGTGTCGCTCGGTCGCGCGGCGCATCTCGCGCAAGGCCCATGCGTCGTCCTTGCCTGCCAGGCCGTCTTGCCAGCGCACATGGTCCCAGCAATGCACGCCCACCTCGAAGCCGGCGTCGCGCACGCTGCGCAGCGTTTGGCGCTCGCGCCGGCCGATGTCCGGACCGGGCAGCAAGGTGCCGTACAGGAGCGTGCGTACGCCGTAGTGCTCCACCACCGACGTGCGCGACACCTTGTCGAGAAAGCCCGGCCGCAGTGCGCGAAAAATGGCACGCCCCGTGTGGTCGGGCCCGAAGCTGAACAGGAAGGTCGCGCCGGCCCCGGCATCGGCCAGCGCCTTCACCAGCGCCGGCACACCTTCGCGCGTGCCTCGCCAGGTGTCGACATCGACCTTCAGTGCAATGCGCGCCATGCGTCTCAGGCCCTCAGGTCGATGGCCGCCGCCGCCTCGTCGTGGTAGTAGTCGAACAGCGCCTGCAAGGCTTGCGCCATGCCAACCCCGGGCTTCCACCCGAGGTCTGCCATGGTGGCGCGGATGTCAGGCACGCGATGCACCACATCCTGGTAGCCCTGGCCGTAGTAGTCCGACGACGCAATGTCGACGAGCCGGACGGCCTGCGCCGCCTCGCGGTAGCCGGGTTGCTGCTTGGCCATGTCGAGCATCATTTGCGCCACCTCGCGGATCGAATGATTGTTGGCGGGGTTGCCGATGTTGTAGATCTTTGAATCCGCCACGCCGCCTTCGTTCGCGATGATTTTCACGAGCGCCGAAACGCCATCGTCCACGTGGGTGAAGGTGCGGCGCTGGTTCCCGCCGTCCACCAGCTGAATGGGCTCGCCGCGCACGATGTGCCCAAGAAACTGCGTGATGACGCGGCTCGATCCTTCCTTGGGCGCGTGCAGGCTGTCCAGGCCCGGTCCGATCCAGTTGAACGGGCGAAACAGCGTGTAGCGCAGCCCCTCCTGCTGTCCGTAGGCGTGAATCACGCGGTCCATCAACTGCTTGGCGCAGGCGTAGATCCAGCGCGGCTTGTTGATGGGTCCGTAGACCAGATTGGAGGCCTCGGGGTCGAAAGACTCGTCGCCGCACATGCCGTAGACCTCGCTGGTCGAGGGGAACACCACCCGCTTGCGGTAGCGCAGGCACTGGCGCACGATGGGCAGGTTGGCCTCGAAGTCCAGTTCGAACACGCGCAGCGGCTCGCGCACATAGGTGGCCGGCGTGGCGATGGCCACCAGCGGCAGCACCACGTCGCACTTCTTCACGTGGTATTCGATCCACTCCTTGTTGATCGTGATGTCGCCCTCGAAGAAGCGAAAGCGCGGGTTGTCCATCCACGGTGCAACGCGGTCCGACTGCATGTCCATGCCATGCACTTCCCAGTCGGTGTTTTCGATGATGTGGCGCGTGAGGTGGTGGCCGATGAAGCCGTTGACACCCAGGATGAGGACTTTGAGCATGGCGTTCTGTCGTTGAAGTGCGTCAGCCGTCGACCTCGATGCAGCGGGCGCCGAATCGGGTTTCGAATTCGTGTGCGTCGAGGGCATGCCCGGCATCGCCGCAGCGCGCGCCGGTCACCCGCGCGCCGAGTACCCGCACGCCGCTGCCATCCGCGGCCATGAGCCACATGCCTTGCGCATCGACGAGCATGCGCAAGCCCTGCCCCGGGGCTTCGGGCGGCATGGCCTCGCGGCGCGTCCTCTCGATCAGGACGCGTTGACCCGCGATGTGCACGAACGCGCAGGGATACGGCGGCGCCAATGCACGAACCAGGTCGTGAATCTGCCCTGCATTCGCATCGCCGGGAATGCGTCCGTCCTCCGGCTTGCGCCCGCCGAAGTAGCGGCCTTGGGACAGGTCTTGCGCGCGCTCCACCGCCGTGCCGTCGATGAGCCGCGGCAGGCTGCGCACCATGACGATTTCCGCCGCCACCGTGACCTTGCCGAACACATCGTGCGCGGTGTCGTCCGCCAGGATGGGCACGGCGCACTGGTCCACGATGGAGCCGTTGTCCGGCTTCTCGTTCATGCGGTGCAGCGTGGCGCCGGTCTCGCGTTCGCCGTGGATCACGGCCCAGTTCACGGGCGCCCGGCCGCGGTACTTCGGCAACAGCGAGCCATGCATGTTGAACGCGCCGCGCGAGGGCAAGTCGATCCATTCACGCCCGAGCATCTTGCGGTAGTAGAACGAGAACAGGAAGTCAGGCTCGAGCGCGCGGGCGGCGTCGAGCAGCGCCTGGTCGTGCGGGTCGTCCGGCATCACGCACCGCAGACCATGCGCCTGCGCAACCTGCGCCACGCTGGCGAACCAGATGGTCTCATCCGGTGCGTCGGCGTGCGTGACCACCAGCGCCACGTCGATGCCGGCGTCGAGCACCGCGCGCAGGCAGCGTACACCCACGTCGTGGTACGCAAAGACGATCGCTCGCGGCGCACGGCGTGCTGCATTGCTCATCGCTTGCGCTCCAGGATCGCGTTGATGACGTAGCGCGGACGCGCCCTCACCTCCTGGTAGATGCGACCGACGTACTCGCCGAGCAGGCCAATGCCGAACAGCGCGAGGCCGATGAGCAGGAATTGCAAGGCAAACAGCGTGAACACGCCGCCCTGCTCCGGCCCCAGCACCAAACGGCGCAGCAGCAGGATCACGAACAGCAGCCCCGAGAGCAAGGACACCACGATGCCCAGCATCGAGAACGCCTGCAGCGGCACCAGCGAGAAGCCCGTCACCAGGTCGAAGTTGAGCCGGATCAGGCTGTAGAGCGAATACTTGGACACGCCCGCGTGCCTTGCCTCATGCTCCACCACGACTTCGGTCGGGTTCTTCGAGAACTGGTAGGCCAGCGCCGGGATGAAGGTGTTCATCTCGTTGCACTGGTTGATGAGGTGCACCACGTTGCGGCTGTAGGCGCGCATCATGGAGCCGTGGTCCGTCATCTCGATGCCGGTCATGCGATGGCGCAGCCGGTTCATCAGGCGCGAGGCCACGCGTCGCCACGCCACGTCCTGCCGGTTTCGCCGGATGGTGCCCACGCAGTCGTGCCCCTTGTCCATGGCTTCGAGCAGGATGTGGATGTCTTCCGGCGGGTTCTGCAGGTCGGCGTCGAGCGTGAGGATGCGCTCCCCTTGGCAATGCTCGAAGCCCGCCAGGATGGCGCGGTGCTGGCCGAAGTTGCCGTTCAGGAGGATCACGCGCGTGACATCGGGGCGCAGCTCGAACTGGGCCGCCATGAGCGCGGCGGAGCGGTCGCGGCTGCCGTCGTCGATGAAGACGATCTCGTAGGCGATGTTCAGCGCATCGAGCGCCGGGTAGAGCCGCGCGAACAATGCCGCAAGCCCCTCTTCTTCGTTGTAGACGGGGATCACCACACTCAGCGACACCGGGGCTGGCACGTCCAGCGGGTCCACGAATTCAATCGCTTCGTGCATCGTCATGCCTGAGATTCCTTCAGTTGGGCCAGCGCCACCCCCAAGGCGGCGCACACGCGGTCCACATCGGCGTCGGCCATGGCGGGGAACAGCGGCAGCGTCACGGTGCGGCGCCCGATGTCCTCGGCCACGGGAAAATCGCCGGCCGCATGGCCGAGCTTCTGGAAGAGCGAGAACAGGTGCATGGCGGGGTAGTGCACGCCGATACCCACGCCCAGGGAGCGCATGGCGGCGATGAATTCACCCCGGCGCGACGCAAGCTTGCGCCCGAGCAATGGCTGGAACATATGCCAGTTGCCGTGGCCCGCGTTGTCAGCGGGCGGCAACTCCATGTCGAGGGCGTGGTCCCACAGGGCGAAGTAGCGCTGCACCAACACGCGCCGGCGTGCGCTGAAGTCGTCGACCTGCCGCAGCTGGCCCAGGCCGATGGCCGCCGCAATGTCGGTGAGGTTGGCCTTGCCGCCCCACGCCTGCACTTCCATGCCGCCATCGGGCAGCCGGATGACGCCTTGCAGGCGAAGCCGCTCGAAGCGCAGCGCCTCCTGCTCGTCGTTCAACACCAGGCATCCGCCCTCGGCCGTCGTGAAGTTCTTGTTGGCGTGAAAGCTGAAGGACACCAGGTCGCCAAAGCTGCCGATCTCGCGGCCGTTCCAATGCGCGCCGAAGGATTGGGCCGCGTCCTCGATCACGCGCAGCTTGTGCTGCCCGGCCAATGCATACAGGCGGTCGCGGTCCACCGGCAGGCCCGCAAGATCGACTGGAATGATGGCGCGCGTGCGCGGCGTGATGGCGGCTTCGACGCGGTCGAGGTCGATGTTGCGCGTCGCGTATTCGGCATCCACGAACACCGGCGTGGCGCCCACGGCGAGCACCACGTTGGCCGTGGCGACCCAGCTCAAGGGCGTGGTAATGACCTCGTCGCCCGGGCCGATGCCGCAAAGGCGCAAGGCGAGTTCGAGCGAGGCCGTGCCCGAGTTGACCAGCCGCACCGGCCGGCCGCCAAGGCGTTGCGACAGCGCGGCCTCCAGTGCCTGGCACCGGGGGCCGGTGGTGATCCAGCCCGAGCGCAGCACGTCGGCCACTTCGGCAATCGTTTGCTCGTCGATGGAAGGACGGGTAAAAGGAAGAAAGCTCATGCGTTGTTCCCGCTGCGCGCCACCAGCACCACGCCGATGATGATCACGCCAATGCCGATCCAGCGCTGCGCGTTGACGGCCTCGCCGAACAGCCACCACGCCAGGAGCGCATTGACCACGTAGCCGATGGACAGCATGGGGTAGGCGATGCTCACGTCGACGCGCGACAGCGCCACGATCCACACCACCACGCTGAACACGTAGCACACCAGGCCGCCAATGATTCCGGGATGCTGCGCGAGCCCCAGCGAGGTCCGCCACAGCGCCGAAGCCCCGGCATCCATCGAGATGTGGCCCACGCTGGACGCACCGGCCTTCAGCATCAGTTGCGCCGCGGCATTGAGCAGCACGCCGGCCAGGATCCAGATGAAATCGAGCGCTTTCATCGCTTCATCACCACGACACGCCGGGCGTCCTGGAACAGCACGCGCATGGGAAGGCCGCGCCCGTCAAGCTCGGTGAACAGGGGCCTGCCCATGTAGGCCGCCGCTTGCGGCAGGGCACGCCAACGCGTGACGAATTCTTCGAGGCTCATCCAGCGATCGGCTTCCTGTGATTGCCCGAACTTGAACTCATCTTCGTAGTCCACCAGGGCGACGTTGCGGCCCAGGTAGAAAGGCAGGGTCTGGTCATAGTCCCGAACGGAGAACACGGGCGTGTCGGCAGCGAGCAGCGGCCTGAGCACTTTCGCGAAAGGGGCCGCGCTCTTGAGTTGGCCGAAGCTGTCGTGCGACGCCATCACCAGCGTGCACGCAAGAAACTGCGTCATCGCCACGCTGAGGATCGCCGCCGTCGTCCTGCGCCTTCCGAGCAGCCACCATGCAAGGGCGGCCCCCGCCAGGAAGAGCGCCGCGCCGCTGCGCAAGGCGGATTCGAGCGGCCCCAGCACCGCGACCGGCGTGTTGCCCGACGCAAACCGGTGTGCCTGCGTCGAGAGGACCAGCGCCACGAACCACAGCAGCGTGGGCACCAGCAGGTGCCAGCGCAGCGTGGACGGCGCCACGTCGCGCAAGCGCAGCGCCAGCAGCAAGGCCAGCGGCGGGAACATGGGAAGAATGTACGAAGGCAGCTTGGAGCCCGACATGCTGAAAAAGACCAGCACAAAGCCCGCCCACACGATCAGCGCCTGGCGCGCCGTGATGCTGCCCGCAGCGACGGGGGCCTCGGGGCCGCTCCTGTGGAACAGCCAGGGCAGTGCACTCGTCCACGGCAGCATGCCGGCCAGCAACATCGGCCCGAAGTACCACCACGCGCCTTCGCGGCGGTGCTCCGTGGAGAGAAAGCGCGTGAAGTGCTCGTGGATGAAGAAGAAGTCCGCAAAGCCCGGGTTGCGCAGCGACACCGCCACGAACCACGGCGCCGCGAGCACGAGGAAGATCAGTCCGCCCGACCACCAGTGCATGCCCCGCCACAACCCGACATCGCGCCGCCAGAGGCTCACCAGCACCAGCGCGGCGCCCGGAATCACGAGGCCGACCAAGCCCTTGGACAGCACCGCGCCGGCCATGGCTGCCCACGCGAGCCAGATCCAGTTGCGCCGAACGCTTCCGCTGGCCGTGCCCGACAGCAGCAAGCCGCACAGTGCGAGCGTCAGGAAAAAGGCCAGCCCCGCGTCAAGGGTGAGAAAGTGGCTGTTGCCGATGATCCAGGTCATCGACGCGCAAATCGCCAGCGCCCGAATGCCCGCTTCGCGCCCCCACAGTCGATACGCCGTGTAGCCGACCACCAGCACCGTGAGATAGCCCGCCAGCCCAGGCCACAGGCGCGCCGCGAATTCCGTGACGCCGAACAGCTTGAAGCTCAGGGCACCGAGCCAGTACTGAAGGGCCGGCTTCTCGAAATAGAGGACGCCATTGAGCCGCGGCGTGATCCAGTCGCCGCTTTGCAGCATGCCCAGGGACAGCGACGAATAGCGCCCCTCGTCCGGCGTGATGAGCGAGCGCGCGCCAAGGCTCGCAAACCACACCAGGGAGAACAGCACAAAGATCCCCGCGAGCCAGACGGACTGCGCGATGGATCTTGCCGCTGGGCCCGGGGCCTCAGCTGTCAACGTGCTGGACCGGGGCGCCGAGGCGCTGGAGACTTGTTCTGACATGGCGTCCATCGAACGCCGCCATTGCTTCGCCCGGAAAAATTCAAGATGGGGCGATGTTTGCAAATGAGCCTTAACAATCAATGAAAAATGCCTGACCTGAAGAACAACGAAAACGGCCCGCAGCTTGCGCTGTGGGCCGGATTATGGTCTGACATTTGACGTTGTGCGAAGGTGTTGTGCAGTCGTTTGACGATGCGCAACTGACGGTCTGTCGACCGGAAAATGCGACGACGCGCGCAGGGCAAAGGCGCCGTCCCCGAGGGGATCAGGCGAAGCGACGGTTGCCGCCGCGTTCGATCTCACGCATGCGGCGCTCGAGTTCGAAAGTGTCTGCGGCTTCAGCAAGGTACGCCTCGTCGCGCGCTTGCAGGATCTGGTCCATCGAGAGAAGGTCTTTGACGAGCTTGAACAGTTTGGTCATGGTAAGTACTCCTTTAGGTTGCCTCGATTGTAACAGGCAACCTAGGGAATACCCTAATCAAATCCGGGATTAGTCGACATTTGTAGTCAGAATGTGACCCAAGCGCCGACTCTCCGTCCCGCCCAACGCTGCCCAACGGCCACTTCAGCGCCTGCAGATGGCGAGCACCAACTCCTGCTCCGTGCACGGTCGCGGCGGCGCCTTTCCCCTGGCCGGTGAGGACGCGGTCGTGGCCGCGGCCGTGTGGGTGGCGATGCAGGCGCGCAGGCGTTTTTCCATCGGCCCGTAGTAGCGCCAGCCCTGGCCCAAGGCCGGCAACTCCAGCTTCACCTGCTTCCACTTGGGATGGCCGTTGGCCTGCAGCTTGTCGAAGTTGGTGCACAAGGAGTCGGCAAAGCGGTTGAGGTAGCCGACCGTGGTCTGCAGGCCGTAGTCATAGGTCACCAGGTAGGCCTTGACGGTCCACGTGGGAATGTCGTTCGTGAGCCAAGCCGAGTAGCTGGAGGCGCGGATCGTCGCGGGAAAGTAGGTCTTCCTGGCCCGCACGGTCTCGGGTGCTTTTTCGTCGAGCTTCAGGATCTTGATGAACTTGCGCGCATCCGGCTGCATGTCCGTGAACAGCTTGGCGGGCTGCCCGGCCACGATGATGGCCACGTCGATGGTCTTGTCGACGGTGAGCTTGACGAGCGCATCTTCGTTGGTGAGGTATTGGGCGTTTTCCGGCGCGATGGGCTCACCGAACATCAGTTGATAGAGCGTGCGGGACGTGAGCGCGGTGCCGCTGCCCAGTGCGCCGACGCCCAGCTTCTTGCCCTTGATCTCGTGGATGGATTCCATCGGCGAGTCGGCTCGGGCCACGAAGTAGATCTCCTCGTCGTAGAGCGGCATGATCAGGCGCAGCGGCCGGATGATGTTGCCCGCCTCCGCGTTGCCGCCCTTGGCCTCGTCCAGAAAGGCCTGGAAGACGTCGGACTGCACCAGCGCGAACTTGACGCCCGGCTCGAAGCGCATGCGGTTGACGTTTTCCGCCGAGCCCTTGGAGTCCAGCACTTCGAGGTCGATGCCAGCAGGGTCCGCCACCCACTTGGCCAGATCACGGCCGATCTGGATGTAGGTGCCGCTGGGAGATGCGGTGACGATCTTGTACTCCGCCCGGGGCGTCTGCGCGATGGCTGGTAGCACGGCTGCGGCCATGAGTAAAAGCAACCCGGACAGTGTGGATCTGATTCGCATGCTGGCTCTCCTCTAGTTGGTTTGTGGATCGTGATGGATGCTGTGCCTCACTTGGGACACAACGCAAGTGCGGCAAGCGCTGGACTGCACTCTTTTTGCTGCGGCTGCGATGTGTCCTTCGGTGGTGCTGGGGTGGCCGCTGCCGGTGCTGCCGGTGCTGCCGGCGCTGCAGGGGAAGCGGGTGCTGGCGCGGATGCCGGCGGCTTGGCGGGTTCGATGAGGCCGAGTGCCTTGGCAGCTGCGGTCGCGGCCGCGTCGTCCAAGGGGCGATTTGGGGCGGCTTGTTGCGGTTGTGCTGGTGCGGGTGCCGGCGTGGGTGCGGGTTTCGGCGCGGGCGCTGGTGGGGGTGTCTGAGTTGGTGCTGGTGCTGGTGCTGGTGCTGGTGCTGGTGCTGGTGCTGGTGCTGGTGCTGGTGCTGGTGCTGGTGTCGGTGCTGGCGCCGGCGTTGGTATCGGTTTGGGTGTAGGTGCCGGCACCGGCGTGGGCGCCGGCGTCGGTGCTGGTGCCGGTGTTGGTGTCGATGCCTGAGTTGGTGCTGGTGCCAGCGCTGGCTTAGGCACTGCTGCTGGTGCAGGCGTCGGCGTCGGCGTCGGCGTCGGCGTCGGCGTCGGCGTCGGCGTCGGCGTCGGCGTCGGCGTTGGCGTTGGCGTTGGCGTTGGCGTTGGCGTTGGCGTTGGCGTTGGCGTTGGCGTTGGCGTTGGCGTTGGTGCTGGCGTCGGGGTCGATGCCTGGGTTGGTGCTGGTGCCGGCGCTGGCTTAGGCACTGCTGCTGGTGCAGGCGTTGGTGCTGGCGTCGGGGTCGGTGCTGGCGTCGGCGCTGGGGCTGGTGTCGGTACCGGCTTGGGTGCAGGTGCAGGCGCCGGAGCAGGTGCTGGCGTCGGTGCAGGTGCAGGCGCCGGAGCAGGTGCTGGCGTCGGCGTCGGCGTCGGCGCAGGCGTCGGCGCTGGCGCTTGCACAGGTGCCTGCGCAGCACGCGCGGGTGCGGGCGTAGGCACAGGCTTGGGTGCAGGTGTCATCGCACGTTCCGGCGGCGTCGCCGCGGCCGTCACCGTGGGCGGCGACCCCTTGCCTTGCGCCTGGGACTGGGCCTGCAATTGCGCCTGCAATTGCACCTGGCGATCGAAGGCCGCCCTGAGTTCCTGAACACCCGGAACCTCGTCGTAATGCGTATCCAGCACACCCAGCGCGCGCTGCGCCGTGTCCAGGTCACCGCGACTCAAGGCGCCCTGCATCTGCTCGACGGTCGCCCTGAACTCCCGCAGCTTGGTGGCTTCGATCTGCTTTTCGAGGTAGAGGTCATGCACCAGCGCAAGCACCAGCACGATCATCATCACTACCACAAGGCCGATCACCAGGCGATAGGCCGTTCGTGGGTTGCGTGCCCATCGGTCAGGCCCACCATTGCCGCTGGACGCGGGCAGCGTCTTGAGCTGCAACCCCTCGGGGTGCACAGGGCCGAAGTCGGATTCGGGCCCGAACTCACTGGGTGCCACGTGCGTGGTAACGAGGGGCCGATGCGGAGGCGGGCGTTCCTCTTCCTGCGGCAGCACCACGTTTTCGAACATCAGGACGGTCGGCGCATCGGCGTCGTCCGCCACAGGGCGCTGGGGCCTCATGGGCACGGTGACGGCATCATCCGGGGCATCGGCAGCCAACTGGTCCTTTCCACAAAATCGGCAATACCGCTCCCCTTCCTGCAACAGCCTTGCGCAATATTTGCAAGGCACCAGGAACTGCGTGTCCATGAATTCGGCCGGATCCACCATAGTCAGGAACATGCTTCCGTGCCCGAAGAGAGGACACCGCTTTGATTTTGGACCGGATTTCGTGCCGGACCAATATGACTTCTGCTGAGTTGCCCGCGAGAAACCCTTGAGCCAAGACCATATGACCCCCGATGCCCCTTCGCTTGCCATGATCGAGTCCTGCTCGAAAGCCTCGCTCGACC
Source organism: Variovorax brevis (assembly GCF_030317105.1). Taxonomy (GTDB): domain Bacteria; phylum Pseudomonadota; class Gammaproteobacteria; order Burkholderiales; family Burkholderiaceae_C; genus Variovorax; species Variovorax brevis. The sequence continues at coordinate 338,849 of NZ_JASZYG010000005.1, read as the reverse complement.
TCTTGCAGGCGAACCTGACCCCGCACGGCATCCTGGCGGCCAGCCCCACTGAAGCGGCCGTGGCGCGCCGCTACACGCGCATCTTCGGGCGCGACGCCGCCATCTGCGTCATGGCCATGTGCGGCAGCGGGGTTCCCGCCCTCGAACTGGGTGCGGTGGCCAGCCTCGACGCGCTTGCCGCGCAGCAAGCAGCCAACGGCCAGATCCCGAAGTACGTCGATCCCGAGGGACGCGATGCCGACTTCTGGTACCTGGGCTGCATCGACGCGACCTTGTGGTGGCTGATCGCGGTCGACCACGTGCGCCGCCACGGCAGCGTGGGTGCTTCACACTGGAGCCGCGAGGTGGCGCGCGCCATCGACTGGCTGCTGGCACAGGAGCACCAGCACTTCCGGCTGCTGCAGCAAAACGAGGCCAGCGACTGGGCCGACATCATGCCGCGCTCGGGCTACGTGCTGTACACCAACGCCCTCTGGCACGAGGTCAAGCGCCGCTTTGCGATGGCGCACGCCGAGGCCACGCACGAGCACTTCAACCACCTGTTCAATCCCTTCCAGCGTGACCTGCCCGAATACCACCGGGCGCGCTTGCTTCAGCACTATGCGCGCCGCGGCCGGCGCGATCCGGGCCTGTACCTGAGCTTCGTCAACCTCTCGGTCGTTGGCGACGAAGGCGATGTGTTCGGCAACGTGCTGGCCATCCAGTGCGCCCTGGCCGACGGGGACATGGCTCGCCGCATCGTCGACACCGTCATCGCGGCGCATGCGGGCGAACCCTGGCCCGTGCGCGTGGTGCTGCATCCCCTGTCGCGCCAGCACGCGCTGTGGCGGCCCTACATGGCGCGGCATCAGCAGAACATCATGCACCAGTACCACAACGGCGGCATCTGGCCTTTCGTCGGTGGCTTCTGGGTGATGGCGCTTGCGCGGCTGGGCATGCACGGGATGGCCTGGTCCGAACTCACGAAGCTCGCCCGCGTGAACGCGCTCGATGACTGGCGCTTCACGGAGTGGTTCCACGGCCGAAGCCTGGTGCCCATGGGCATGGCGGGCCAGAGCTGGAATGCGGCCACCTTCCTGCTCGCGCTGCGTGCCCTGAAGGGCGACGACAAGGCGTGGTGACGCCGCCCTCCGCGCGGACGCGCTGAAGCCGTCTCCACGGCACAGAACCCAGCGCCACACGGCGCCAACAACCTGTAACAACAAAAGGCCGGGCAAGCCGCATCGCCGCCTCCACCCACTCGGGGTGGGGCCGTTCTTGCGCCCGCGCACGACCATACCGGTACGCAATCTTCGCCCGGCTGGAGACATCGGCATCGAGACGTGGTTGCGCCCCTCATCGCAACCCATCCAACGAAAAAAGGATCTCTCGTGAAGCCCTCGTTCCGCCTTGCATCGGCCATTGCCGTCGCAGCCCTCGCCACCGTGTCGGCCTACGCCGCCAAGCCCCTCGCCCAGCAGCACAACCCCTTCCTGGCGCAGTCGTACAACAACCAGACGCACTGGGACGATGCCGCTTCCGACAGCACCGACATCGCCGTGCCGCGCGGCTTCTTCGAGGTCACGCCCGAATCGGTGCAACTGATGCCCAACGAGTCGGTCGGCCTGCCTTCGATGACCGACACCGTCGCCGGCCAGGAGCTGCAGTTCTGGTGGTCGGGCTATGGCCTGCGCAAGATGAAGAGCGAAGGCGGCAAGCTGGTCGAGATCGCACGCAGCGACATCCCGGTCAAGCTGCCCAACTACGCGCCCGTCAGCGTCGAAGAGCGCCGCGCACAGGCCGCAGCGGTGCAGAAGTTCATCGAGGCCAAGGACGAGAAGGGCCTGCTCGACTACCTGAAGTCGCAGCCCAACCGCGCGTCGTCGGCATCGGCCGACCAGATCGCCAACGGCGCCGTGTACGCGGTGCTGACGCGTGACGATGCCTTCATCGGCTGCAACGGCCGCCAGGTGTTCCGCATCGACCAGCAAGACCCGAAGAACCCCGCATCCGGCATGAAGCCGGCGCGCTTCACCACCCTGCCCGCCTCGTTGTTCGACAACGAACGCGCCCGCTCCAAGACTCACTTGCCCGGCGACATGTCCTTCGGCATGGGCATGAGCTTCAACGGCTTCCTGGTCGTCAACACGCTGGGCGGCAAGGTCATCACGCTGAACCGCGAGACGCTCGAGGTCATCGATGTCTACACCACCGCCGGCGCCGACGAACAGTTCATGAACAGCTTCGCCACCGGCCCCGAGGCCAATGGCGGCGCGGTGTACGTGGCCTCCAACACCACCATGTACCGCTTGGTGGTCGATGCCAATGGCAAGATCCACGACGACGAGGCCAGCGGCGCATGGGCCGCGAAGTACGACCGCGGCATCCAGATGCCCCCGCCGAAGATCGGCGACGGCACCGGCTCCACGCCGACGCTGATGGGTTTCGGCCCCAACGACGACAAGCTGGTCGTCATCACCGACGGTGCGAAAAAAATGCGCCTCGTGTCGTTCTGGCGCGACGGCATTCCTGCCGGCTGGAAGCAAAAGCCCGGCACGCAGTCGCCCCGCGTCGCCGACCAGATCGAAGTCGACATGGGCGCGGGCCAGGACATCGTGCAGTCGGAGCAGTCGGTCGCCATCTACGGCGACAAGGCTTTCGTGGTCAACAACATCCTGACCAGGGAAGAGCCGCAGCTCAGCCGCGACAGCTACTACGTCAACCTGGTCAACGGCGCCACGCGCCCCGGCCCGCTCGGCGCGGCCGGCTTCAAGTGGGACAACAGCAAGCACGCCTGGACCCAGCAATGGTCGCGCACCGATGTGTCGTCCATCTCTGTGGTGCCCATGATCAGCGGTGGCAGCAACATGGCCATCGTCGACGGCTACTTTGCCGGCCGCTGGGGTGACCGCCACCACATCGGCATGGACCTGGACACCGGCAAGACGGTGATGGCCATCCGCGGCGGCACCAACCCCATCTTCAACGGCATGTACGCGCCGGTGAAGGTCGACAGCCAGGGCAACCTGCTCTACGGCATGGCCTTCGGCATGGTGCGCATGGACACGTCGAAGATGAAGCGCATCGAGCCCTGATCTTCAGAGTCTGTAAAGCCGGATTTGCCCCTCCCCCCGCCTCGGGGGGAGAGGCGCGGCGCAAGCCTGCGCATCCTGCCCGCATGAAGACCCCCACCCCCCGCAAGCCTTCCATGAACAACGAATCGAACCGCCTCGCCACGCGCGGCATGCCGCTGACCTTGCGCTCGAGCAAGCCGGACCGCGAAGTCCGCGCCTTCCTGCGCTGGGTCAACCTGGCGCCGGGGCAACTCACCGATCGCCCGGTGGCCACGCAGCGCAAGCTGTGGCGCCTCATGGCATTGGCGATGGGCCGGCGTCCGCACGTGGCCGAGGTGACGCAGCGCACCATCGCCGGCCCTGGCGGCCCGATCGAACTGCGGATCTTTTCCGCAGGGCCTTCGAAGGCGCTGCGCCCCGCCTTCCTGTGGTGCCATGGCGGCGGCTTCATCGTGGGCGGGCTCGACTCCGCCGATTCGATCTGCCGCAGCATTGCGCTGGCCACTGATTGCGTGGTCATTGCGGTGCGCTACCGGCTCGCGCCCGAACATCCGCTGACCGCCTGCCGCGAAGACTTCCTCGAAGCCCTCGAATGGGTTGCGCAGTTCGGCGCCACGCTGGGCATCGACACGAGCCGCCTGGCCATCGGCGGCGATTCGGCAGGTGGCAACATTTGCGCCGCCGTGGCGCAGCACGTCACACGCCACAACGGCCCCAGGCTGGCCCTTCAGGTGCTCGTTTACCCGGCCACCGACCTGGTGGAGGAATTCCCCTCGCTGACAGAGAACGCGAACGGCTACCTCATCACCGAGCGCTTGCTGCGCGGCGTCATGGCGCACGTCGGCGAACTGGCCAATCCGCAAGACCCGTGGCTCTCCCCGCGCCGCCAGCCCGACCTGAAGGGCCTGCCGCCCGCACTCGTGGTGAGTGCCGGCTTCGACCCGATCCGCGACGACGGCCTGGACTACACCACACGCCTGCGGGCCGCCGATGTGCCGGTGCAACTGTTGCACTACCCGGGCCAGATCCACGGCTTTCTCAATTTCGATTCGGTGATCAACGGCGGACGCGACGCGCTGCATCGCATCGCCAAGGCACTGGGCCACGCCTTCCGCGGCGAGCCCGCGAAGGACTGCACGGTCGAGATTGCCGATGGCCCGGTCAGCGCACTGGCCGCGCCATTCAAGCCGGTGACCGAGCTGGTCGTGACCTCGTTGACCGGCTGGGCCACTGCCGAGCGCGTCTGGCTGACGCTGCTGGGCCGCCTCTCGGCCAGGACGGACGACGCCGCGCGCCGTCTGCTCGACTCGCGCTTCGTGCCGGGTGCCTTGCTGCGCCAGAGCGTCGTCGCGCATGGCCACGAGCTCGAAGCGCGCCAGACCTGGCCGCACGCCACCAGCCTGCAATGCGCCCAAGTGCGCAAGCCCCATGAATCCTCGCCGCAACGCGACGCACGCGATCGGCGGCCATCAAAGGAAAGATCCACATGAGCCCCAAGCAACTCCTCGACCCACTGGCGATGTGGCGCGAGGCCATCGACCGCCTCGAAGGCGGCATCAACGGTTTTGCCACGCGCAACATGGAGTCCGAGCGGTTCTCGCAGGCGCTCGCGATCGTCCTGCGCGCAGGGCTCGGCACGCACCACCTGTTCGACAAGAACATGGCCCGCCTGTACGAACGGCTGGGCCTGCCGAGCCGCAGCGAAGTGGAAGCGCTGGCCTCGAGCCTGCGCCGCATCGAGGACAAGCTCGACATGCTGCTGCCGCCGCCCGCGCCGGCGCATCGGCCCGCGCGTACCAAGCGGGCGCCGGAAGCGCCGGTGGCGATTCAACCTGCCGCACCCGCCGAGGCGAAGGCGGCTTCCGCCAGCGCCAGCGCGAAAGCTCCTCCTGCAAAAGTGGCCAGGCGCGCCGTCGCAGCGAAGCGCAAGGGGTGAGGCATGAACGCAGCCGTCAAGACTGAAGACAAGTCCCTCACGCAGCGCCTGCGCACCGAGGTCGACCGCGCCATCCAGCGCAGCTTCAAGGGCCTCGAATACCTGGGCTCCCCCGCCCCCGCCGTCGGCACCACGCCGCGCAGCCTGATGTACCGCAAGGGCACGCTGGGCCTGTACCACTACCACCCGCAAAGCACCGAGGTCTATCGGGTGCCGCTGCTGCTGGTGATGGCGACCACCAACAAGAGCTACATCTTCGACCTCGCACCGGGCCAGAGCCTGATCGAGTTCCTGCTCAAGCGCGGCTACGACGTCTACGTGATGGACTGGGACGCGCCCACGCCCGACGAGAAGCGCCTGAAGTTCGAGGACTACACGCTAGACTTCATTCCGGAGTGCATCCGCCGCGTGCAGGAGCGCTCCGGCGAAGAGGACGTGACGCTGGTCGGCTACTGCATGGGTGGCGTGCTCGCGACCATCTACGCGGCGCTGCATCCCGAAGGCCCGATCAAGAACCTGGTGTGCTTCACCACGCCGATCGACTGGTCGAAGATGACCCTGTTCCAGTCGCTGGCCGACAAGCGCCACTTCGACATCGACCGCCTTGTCGACACGCTGGGCAACGTGCCCTCGCAGGTGGTGATGGGCGCCTTCGAGGCGCATCGCCCCACCAGCCGCGTCGCCGCGCAGGTGCGCCTGTGGGACAACATGTGGAACGACCAGTACGTCAAGGGCTACCGCATGATGGACCGCTTCGGCGCCGAGACGCTGCCGCTGCCCGGCGAGTACCTGCGCCAGACCGTCAAGCAACTGGTCTGGAAGAACAGCCTCAACGACAACACGTTGCGCGTGGGCGGGCGCACCGTGGACATCCACAACATCCGCGTGCCGCTGCTGCACGTGACCGCGAAGTACGACCACCTCGTGCCACCCGAATGCGCCGCGCCTCTGGTGGCGCAGGCGAGCTCGCAGGACAAGGAAGAAATCCAGTTGCCAGGCGGACACGTCAGCCTGGTGGCCGGTCCCAATGCGGTCAAGCGCATGTGGCCCGCACTCGATCAATGGCTTGGAAAGAGATCCGAATGAACGACACCACCACTCCCCGTGACAACCCCCGCGCCTTTCCGCGCAAGCACCTGCTCGGCAACGCGAACGTCGACATCGAGCTGCTCAAGCCACAGGACGGCGCGGCAATCGCGGCCTTCATCCAGAAGCTGCCGACACACGACCTGCTGTTCGTGCGGCGCGACCTGAGCCATCCGAAGGTGGTGACCGCCTGGCTCGATTCGATTTCGGCCGGCAACATCACCAGCCTGGCCGCGCGTTCCAACGGCGAACTCATCGGCTGCACCGCCATCGTGACCGACCCGCACTCCTGGTCGCGCCACGTGGCCGAACTGCGCGTGATGACCTCGCCCGAATGGCGCGGCCGCGGCCTGGGCCGCCTGCTGATCCAGGAGTGCTTCGCGCTCGCGCTGGGCCTGGGCCTGGAGAAGCTGTACGTGCAGATGACGGTCGACCAGCGCTCGGCCATCGCCGTGTTCGAAGAGCTGGGCTTTCGCGCTGAAGCGGTTTTGCGCGACCACGTGAAAGACCGCGACGGCACCACCTACGACCTGGCCATCCTCAGCCACAACATCGCCGAAGTACAGGCCCGCTTCGAGGTCTACGGCGTGGCGGACGCGCTGGGTAACTGACGACTATTTTTTTGACAACGACGGAGACAAATCATGCAACTCACCCAATCCCTGCGCCGCTCGGCGCAAATCACCCCGCGCCGCACTTCCACCGTGTATGGCGAGCGCCGCCGTACCTGGTCCGAAACCGCCAACCGCGTTGCGCGCCTGGCCGGTGGCATCGCCGCCATGGGCCTGCAACCCGGCGAGCGCGTGATGATCCTGGCCTCCAACAGCGACCGCTACATCGAGAGCGTCTTTGCCGTGCTGTGGGCCGGCTGCGTGGTCGTTCCGGCCAACACGCGCTGGGCGCCGGCCGAGCACGCCTACGCCCTGCAAGACAGCGTGCCGACGCTCTTCATGGTCGACCAGGACTTCGTCGAGATGGCGCGCAAGCTGCCCGGCGTCGACGCGCGCCGCACCATCTACATGGGCGATGACGCACAGGCCGACCTCGTGTCCTACGAATCGCTGATCGCCGACAACGCGCCGCTCGCCGACCGCGCGAGCGAAGGCGACGCCATGGCCGCCATCATGTACACCGGCGGCACTACGGGCTTCCCGAAGGGCGTCATGCTGTCGCACAACAACCTGGCGCTGGCGCCCATGAGCTTCGCGCTCGAATGCCCGTACGAGCAGGACACGGTCTTCCTGCACGTGGCGCCGATGTTCCACCTGGCCGCGCTGAGCTCGATGTTCAGCTACACCTCGGCCGGTGCCACGCAGGTGATTGCCCCGCGCTTCGACCCGGCGCTCATCTGCAACATGATCGCCGGGGAAAAGGTGAACATGACGCTGATGGTGCCGACGATGATCGACTTCATCGACCGCTACCTGCAGGCCGTGCCCACCGACGTGAGCTCGCTGCGCAAGATGATCTACGGCGCGGCGCCGATCTCCGAGGCGCTGCTGCGCCGCGTGATGAAGAGCCTTCCGAACGTCCAGCTGTACCAGGGCTATGGTCAGACGGAAATGTCTGGCGGCGTGGTGGTGCTGCGCCCCGAATTCCATGTCGTCGAAGGCGCCAACGCGCGCCTGCTGCGCTCGGCCGGCCGCGCCAGCATCGGCGTGGACATCCGCATCGTTGACGACGAGATGAACGAAGTGCCGCGCGGCACCGTCGGCGAAATCGCGGCACGCGGATCGACCGTGATGCTGGGCTACTGGAACAAGCCCGAGCAAACGCGCGCCGCCATCGTTGATGGCTGGCTGCGCAGCGGCGACGCCGCCTGCATGGACGACGACGGCTTCGTCTTCATCGTCGACCGCATGAAGGACATGATCGTCTCGGGCGGCGAGAACGTGTACTCGGCCGAAGTCGAGAACGCGCTGTCGCGCCACCCCGCGGTGCTCGAATGCGCGGTCATCGGCATTCCGCACGAAAAGTGGGGCGAGGCGGTGCATGCCGAGGTGCGCCTTCGTGACGGCCAGGAGATCGACGAGGAAGCGCTTTCGGCCCATTGCGCGGAACTGATCGCGGGCTACAAGCGCCCACGCTCCTTCAATTTCCGCAAGGACCCGCTGCCGCTGTCGGCGGCCGGAAAGATCCTCAAGAACGAGTTGCGCAAGCCCTATTGGGAAGGCCAGGCGAGAAGCATCGCCTGACGTGCAATGACACGTGGCACGGGCCCTGCGGCCGGAGCGCAACGCTTCCGGCCGCAGGGCCCGTATCGCTTCGGCATCCGCGTCACCCGATCAACGAATGCCCTCGCGCTCGGCCACCGAGCGCGGGTCGCGGGACCAGACCTGCATCAGGAAATCGCGTTCCGCGTGCAGCACCAGCCGGTGCAGGCCGATGGCCCCGAGCGCGGCGTGCACGCGTGCGGTCGGCTGCACGCGCTCGCTGAAGTCGGGGCGCCAGTCGCATGCGACCAGCGTGCCATTCGGCGCAAGCGTTTCAGCGCACAGCGCGGCCACCTGCTGCCATGCGTCTGCTTGCAGGAAGTAGCCGACTTCACTGAGCACAATCAAGTCGAAAGGCGCCTGTGCCGCGGGCCAATCGCCGGGCAGATCGTGCTTTTCGACACGCACGTTGGCGAGTTGTTCAGTGCGCCGGCGCGCGACGGCCACCGCATGCGTCGAAAAGTCGCTCGCCAGCACCGCATCGCAGCGCAGCGCCAGTTGCGCGGTGAGTTCGGCCGCGCCGCAACCCGGCTCGTAGGCGCTTGCAAAGCGTTCGCAGGGCAAGCTGGCCAGCAGGACGGCGCGCTTGCGTCGCTCATACCACCGGTTGCGCAATCCATAGGGATCATCGGCCGCGCCGTAGAGTCCCTCGAAGTAATCCTTGCGCTCGGCGCTCATGCGAAGAAGACCTCGAAGCGGCGGTGCGCACGTGCCACCGTGCTGCCACGAAGGACGGGTGGCGCGCCGGTGGTGGCGTCGATGCGAAGCTGACTTTCGAAGGCCTCTGTCGCGTGGCGCTTTCGTTGCGACGCATCCGCATCGAGCACCAGGCGGCGCGCACGTGCCCATGGCATGCGCGCATCACCGGGCGCCGCCCAGTGCCATGCCCACACGGGCACTTCGATCAGCGTCGCGCCGACATGCATGGCGGCCAGGGCGGTCGCGCTGCCGGTCGCCTCGTGGTCCGGATGACCGTCCAGGCGCCAGGTCGTGAAGACGACGTCGCTTGGCCGCAGCAAGGACTGCAGCTTGTCCTGAAGCACCGAACGCAAGGCCATCAAGCCGCCATCGGGCAGGCCGAGGCGCAAGGGCACTTGTGACACGCCAAGAAGGCTCAGCGCCCGCTGGCTTTCAAGCGGACGAATGCGCCCCAGGTCCGCAGGCGACCATTGGCGCGAACCGGGATGGCTCGACGTGCCATCGGTCACGGCGATCACGCAGATCTCTCGTTGCAGCGCGGCCAATTGAGCCAACAGGCCGCCGCAGGCGAGCACCTCATCATCCGGATGCGGTGCGACCACCACGGCGCGTGCACCTTCGGGCACGAGGTCGGTGGCTGTCACCGCCGGTATCGTTGCCGCGCCCAGCCAGGGCAGCCAATCAGCCTCCGGCGTGCCGTCGCTTTCGTCGATGAGGCGTTCAGGGTGCGTCACAAGCACCACGAGAAATGGTCGGGCTGGATCACACGCTGACCCAGCGCGGCAAGGTCTCGTTCGGCATGGCTCTGGCGCATGAAAACAGGCAGGTCGGCCATGGCCTGTGCAAAGCGCCTGTTGCGGCACAGCGGACCTGCGCCGAGCGCACGAGCCGCGTGGTGCAGCACGTTCTCCGCCGCCGCTTCAACGGCCAGCCGGGTGCGCAGCGCCAGCGTTTCGGCGTTGGCCTTGGGCTGGGCATCGATGGCTGACGCCGCCTGTTCCAGCAGCGCTGCTGCGCCCGCCAAGGCCACGTCGATGGCGCCCAAGTGCGCCAGTCGGTGCGGGTCGCGGTTTCCGGCAGACAGCTCGCGCGCGGTGTTCGCAATGCCCATTGCACCGCCGTACCAGCAAGCCGCGATGCCGGCGCCTCCATGCCAGAAGCCAGGGCGCCGCGTGTAGTCGCCCGGCGAGCCGAGCAGCACGGCGTGGGCAGCTTCAAATTGCACATCCACGCTGTCGCACGCCGCCATGCCGACCGCTTGCCAGCCGACCTGCGTGACATGCACGCCCGGCTGTTCCATGGCGACAGCCGCCAGGCAAGGCTCGCCGGCTTCATTCCAGCCGCTGATCACCGCATGGGTGACGCTCGCTGCGCCCGAGCACCAGGCCTTGGTGCCGCTGATCCGGATGTCGCGTTGTTCGCCCCGGGTCGCGAAGGCCACGCGCGCATCGGGCGGCTCGGCGCACCAGGTGCCCCAGCGGGTGCCACGCGCCGGCGCAGGGCCGCCGAGTTCGCGCAGGATGGCGAGCGCATCGGTGTGCCCTTCGAAAAGCTTCACCAAAGACAGGTCGTGCGCCGCCACGGCCGACAACCGGCGCCAGCGCGCGAGCGTCTGGCCGGACCCCGGAAACGGCAAGCGGTCGAGTCCCGCATCGACCAGATGCGCCAATGCCAAGCCGGGGCCATGCGCTTGTTTCAGTCGGTTGAGATCGTCGCCGTTGGCGACCGGCATCAGGGCTTCGTTGCGCAGGAGTGGCGAGCTTGTGTTCACCCGTGAACCGTAGGCGCCACCGCACTGGCACGTCGTCGGTTCAGGGGCTCGGGCGCTGTAGGAAAGAGTCCGCTACGCCGGGTCAACGCGCGACGCGCGGCGCGGGGCGCTTGAAACGGCGCGATCCAGGAAGGCCTCGAGCTCCTGGATGGAATACGGCTTCTGCAGCAGGGCAAAGCCGTGGTGGCCCTCGACAGCCAGCACGTGGCTGTAGCCACTCGTCAGGACGACGGGAAGGTCCGCCCACCGCGAGCGTATTTCCTTGGCCAGGTCGACACCGTCCATCCCCGGCATCACGACGTCGGAGAACACCAGATCGATTTGATCGCGCTTCGACTCGAGGATTTCCAGGGCCTCCTTCGCGCTCGCCGCGCGCGTGGATGAATGGCCCACCGCGGACAAGAGCCCTGAGGCGAATTGCCCGACGTCTTCGTTGTCTTCGACCAGGAGAATGGACAGCCTGGCCATTTTCTGGAGCGCATCCGTCGTGCCGTTGGGCACCGTGGGATCGACAGCATCCGTCGTCGCACGCGGAAGGTAGAGCGTGAAGCACGTGCCTTCACCCACACGGCTGCGCACACTGATCTCGCCGCCGGACTGCTTGGCGAATCCGTAGACCTGGCTCAAACCCAGGCCCGTGCCCTTGGTCGAGGGCTTGGTCGTGAAGAAGGGCTCGAAGATCCGGCCCAGCGTCAGCGGCTCGATGCCGGAGCCGCTGTCTTCGACCGACGTCGCCACGAAGGATCCCTTGACGGAGGGATGGCGCCGCACCGCGGGCACTTCGTCCACGTTGCACACGGAGATCTTCAGGCGGCCGCCCGTGGGCATGGCGTCTTTCGCGTTGATGACCATGTTCAGCAAGGCCGTGTCGAACTGGTTGGGGTCGGCCTGGGCTGCATCGAGTTCCGCGTCGTACGCGTAGTCCACTTTCACCGTGGCACCCACCATCGTCTCGATGACCTGCGCCATGGCGCCCACGCGCTGTGCAATGCCGAAAGCTTCCGGCCGCAGCGGCTGCTGGCGTGCGAAGGCGAGAAGCTGCTTGGTCAGATGCGCAGCGCGATCCGCCGTTTCGGCGATGGCGCGGATGTAGCGCTCGCGGCGCTCTTCGTCGCCGCCGCTTCTTCGAAGCAGTTCCACCGAGGAGCGGATGACGGTCAGGAAGTTGTTGAAGTCGTGCGCAACGCCTCCGGTGAGACGGCCAACGGCTTCCAGCTTCTGCGCGTGTCCCAGTGCTTCGCGGGCCCGGTCCATCTCGTCTTGCGCCCGCTTGCGCTCCGTGATGTCGCGCGTGATCTTGGCGAAGCCGATGTGCTGGCCCGCCTCGTCGAAGATGGCGTCGATCACGACGCTGGCCCAGAAACGCGTCCCATCCTTGCGCACGCGCCAAGCCTCGGCTTCGTAGCGCCTTTCCGCCAATGCCGTTTGAAGCGCCCGCGCGGGCATGCCGTTGCGTTGGTCTTCTTGCGTGTAGAAGCGCGAGAAATGCTGCCCCAGGATTTCGTGCGCGGTGTAGCCCTTGATCAGTTGCGCGCCGGCATTCCAGTTGGTCACCCGGCCCGAGGGGTCGAGCATGTAGATGGCGTAGTCGCGCACACCTTCCACGAGAAGCCGGAAGCGCTGCTCGCTCGCAAAGAGCGCCTGCTCGGAATACCTTGCCTGCGACAGGTCGCGCGTGATCTTGGCGTAGCCGATCAACTCGCCGCCCGGCGCCAGCACGGGTTCAATGTGCACGGTGGTCCAGAAGCGCGTGCCGTCCTTGCGCACCCGCCACCCTTCGGATTCGAACTTTCCCTGCTCGCGGGCGAACTTCAGGGCACGTGCGGGAAGCCCCACCGCGACATCCTCGGGCGTATAGAAACGGGAGAAGTGCTGGCCGACGATCTCTTCGGCGGTATAGCCCTTGAGGCGCTCCGCACCGGTGTTCCAGCTGCTGACGTGTCCCTGCGCATCCAGCAGGTAGATCGCATAGTCCTTGATCGCATTGACCAGAAGCTGGAAACGATGCTCGCTGGGAAGCGAAGCTTCTTTTTCGTCGCCGGAAGGCTTCGATGAGGGGTCCATGGTGACTCTTTGTTGCGGATGCCTGATTCTGCGTACTCTTTGCATCCCGAACAACAGGGTCGGTTTCAGGTCTCGCCAACAGCCGAAGCTTCGGCCGTTGGCGTGGACCCGCGCGTCTAGCCGCGCTCGCGGGCAGCGTTGCGCAAGTCGCGGATCTGGTCGTGGTTGCGCTGCGCCCCGTCGGCTTGGCGCTGCACCACGCTTCGCACGTCGACGGGCAGGTTCTGCTTCAGGGCCTTGCGATAGTGCGCCACGGCGGTGTCTTCGCCGCGCTCGCACGATTCGAGAATGGACAGCTCGCTGTTGGCGCCCAGCGAGCCCTTTACGTGGACCCAGCCGCGGTGCAATGCGCCCGTCGCGGTACCGCCGTCGGCCGGCTTGCCACCATAGGCCGTGATGAGTTCGATCAACTCGGCTTCGCCCTGGCTGCAGGCTTCCGCACGGCTGAGAAAGAGCTGCTTCGTGGCAGGCGCCTCGACCTCTTCGGCGCAGGCCAGGAAACCGTAGCCGCCGTCGCGCGTGGTTTCGAGCAGGTCGTTGAGCACGTCCACCACGTCATCGTCGGACAGTGCTTCTTTCAGGTCTTCAACTCTGGTCATCGGGGTTCCTTGTTGGCCCTGTTTGCAAGGCAGCATGAAAAAGCCATGTAGGCGCCGGGCGAAGGTCCGGGCGTCCGCCTCAGGTTGCGTGCGCGGCAGGTCCGCGTCCATCAGCGAGCTCGCTGGTTGCCTGTAGGGAATATGGAAAGGAGATGGCGGATCGGCGCTTCTTCTTCTACGTGGACGGGCTTGTCTCCTACCGTGCCGACGTGACGTCGATGTCCCCATCGCAGGCTTCATTTGTCAGGAGGCATCTCATGCTCAATCCGGAAGTTGCAGGACCCGCACGCATCATGGGGCGCCTCGATGCTGCGCCTGTCCAGTCCGTCGAGGGCGCGGCAAGTGCGGTTTCGTGGGGCGCCATCATCGCCGGTGCCGCGGCCGCGGCAGCGCTTTCGATGCTGCTCCTGATGCTCGGCGTCGGTCTCGGACTGTCGTCGGTTTCGCCCTGGGTCGATCGCGGCGCAAGCGCCACGGCCATCGGCATCTCCAGCATCCTGTGGCTGACCTTCACGCAGCTTGCCGCATCCGGTATGGGCGGCTACCTGGCCGGACGCTTGCGGACGCGGTGGGCCGGCGCGCGCACCGATGAGGTCTACTTCCGCGACACGGCGCATGGCTTCCTGGCGTGGGCGATGGCCTCGCTGGCGACTGCCGCATTGCTGGGCTCGACCATCAGCACGGTGGTCGGTGCCGGCGCGCAAGCGGGCGCGGCGGTGGCGGGTGGAGCGGCCACGGTGGCCACGGCTGGCGGCGCTGCTGCCATCGGCTCTGGTGCCCCGGGCAATGCGGGCGGCGGTGCGGCCTCGTCTTCGGGTCCGATGGGCTACTTCCTGGATTCGCTCTATCGCACGGACGCTTCCACGGCCACTGCGCCGAACGCGGCCGGGAGTCCTCAGGGCACGCAAGGCGCGCAGGGCATGTCGCCTGCACCCACCGCGGAAGTCGGCCGCATCTTTGCCACCAGCATCGGCAGCGGCAATCTGCCGCCGGCTGACCTCAAGTACGTCGGCCAGACCGTGGCGCAGCGTACGGGCCTGAGCCAGCAGGACGCCGAGAAGCGCGTCGCCGACACCTACGCCGCGGCGCAGGCCAAGCTGCGCGACGCCGAAGCCGCGGCACGCGACGCCGCCGACAAGGCACGCAAGGCTTCCGCGTATGCGGTGCTCTGGATGTTCATCTCACTGCTGGTGGGCGCCTTCATCGCCAGCCTGGCTGCGACCTATGGCGGCCGCCGCCGCGATCTTTAAGCCCTCTTCACCCTGGAGAAACCCATGCGTTCCCTGCTTCTGCTTTTTCTTGGCGTGCCCATTCCCATCATCATCCTGCTTGCGCTCTTCCTGCACTGAGCGCGCGCATGATCGGCGTCATCATCCCGGCTCACAACGAAGAGCATCACCTGGGCATTGCCCTGCAGGCCATCGACGTGGCGCGTCGCGATCCTTGCCTGCAAGGCGAGGCGGTCGAAGTCATCGTCGTCCTCGACAGTTGTACCGACGGCACCGCATCGGTCGCTGCACGGCATGGCGCCGCCACGGCTACGGTGGGGGCGCGCAATGTGGGAACAGCGCGCGCACACGGTGCCACGGCCATGCTGGCCGTCGGCGCGCGCTGGCTGGCGTTCACCGATGCGGACACCACCGTCGCGCCCAACTGGCTGTCAGCCCAACTGGCGCTGAACGCGGATGCGGTGTGCGGTGCGGTCAACGTGGCCGACTGGTCGCCCCACGGCGAGCATGCCGCGCTGATCGAAGCGCATTTCCAGGAGACCTACACGGACCGCGAAGGCCACCGGCACATCCATGGCGCGAACCTCGGTGTGTCGGCACAGGCGTACCTGCGTGCGGGAGGCTTCCGGGCGCTGGCATGCAGCGAGGACGTCGATCTTGTTGAGGCCCTGGAGCGCAGTGGGGCACGCATCGCGTGGAGCGCGGCGCCGCGCGTGCTGACGAGCGCGCGCAAGGACGTGCGTGCCAAGGGCGGGTTTGGTGATGCGTTGATCAAGGCGGTGGCAGCGCGGCTTGCGGCGCTGCCTGTGGTCGTGAGTCCGTCTTGCTAGCCGCGCCGCGCGATCATTCCACCTTCGGCACACGCGGCACGCCCACCGAACAATCAAGCGCCCGTCGATCCCACCCCGCCGCATCGGCGGCCGCGCCATAGCTGGCGTGCAGGAAGTCGAACACCAGCTTGTCCGGATCCGGTGCCGCGCAAACGGCTGAATAAGGCAGGACGTACTCGCCCATGGCCGGCTCGAATGACGCACCGGCCGGCATCGCCGCATCCCGGAACCCCGGCGGCTCGGGGTAGGCGTAGGCATAGAACACCGCCTGCGGAAAGGCATCGCCACCCGGCCAGAAACCCGCGCTGCTGACCTCGTGCGAATAGGCGTCGCGTGCCACGCGATCCGGCAGGCCCGGCGTGCCGGGATGCGGTGGTGCGGTGCGGCCTGAAAAGCGCGTCACCGCCAGGTCGAAGCTGCCCCAGAAGAAATGCACCGGGCTCACCTTGCCCAGAAAGCAGGTGCGAAAGAGCTTCAACATGCGATCGGCCTGCAGCAGCGCACGCCAGAAACGGTGTGCGGCCTGCGCGTCGTAGTCGGCGTGCACGAAGTCCTGCGGAAACGGAATCGGATCCGCCACTTCGTTGGGCACCTGGTGGATGGCGACATCGACACCCAGCGTGGACAGCAAACGCAGGATGCGCTCGTAGAAATGCGCAACCGGCATCGGCTCCAGCTGGAAGGCGCCCTCGCCGCCCCGGCTGGTGCGGCACACGAGCCGGTGCGCGATGAAATCGAAGTCGATCTCGAAGACGTCGCTGCCGTCCGGAATGGTGGACGTGCCCAGGCCGCGTGAGGTCAGGTACAGCGGCACTTGCCAACCGTGGTTGATCCAGGGCGAGCGCGCGAGGCGGATCTTGCCCACGATCTGGGTCCACAACTGCAGGGTCTGCGCCGTGGTGCGCCACGCAGAATAGTCCAGCGTGGGCCAGGCATGGGCAAGAGGTGTTTCGGCCATCGTGCGTCCCATTGGGAGGAGTGATGGCCGAACGCTACTACAGGATGCCTGGCGCGTGTGCGCCGTTTCGTGAGTGCCGCGTATCAGTGCGGCGTGTCAGTGCCGCGTCGCCGGCGACGGCTGCGCCGCATGCGACGGCCGCGTGGCACCGGCGCCAGTCGCCGAAGCCGAACGCGCATCCGCACTGCCCGGCGTCGGGCCCGACTGGGAAGCGCGCGCAGCCGCTGCCGCACGCACTTCCATGAGACATTGCCGAAGGAATGCCATGGCGTGCCTCGCTCGTGTGCTTACAGCGCGCCCGCCAGTTCGGGCACGGCGGTGAACAGATCGGCTTCGAGGCCGTAGTCGGCCACGCTGAAAATCGGCGCCTCCGGATCCTTGTTGATCGCGACGATCACCTTCGAATCCTTCATGCCCGCCAGATGCTGGATCGCACCACTGATGCCAGCGGCGATGTAGAGCGATGGCGCGACGACCTTGCCGGTCTGGCCCACTTGAAGGTCGTTGGGCGCGTAGCCCGCATCGACCGCCGCGCGGCTCGCACCGAGCGCAGCGCCCAGCTTGTCGGCCAGCGGCGTGAGCACTTCGTTGAACTTCTCGCTGGAGCCGAGTGCGCGACCGCCCGACAGCACGATCTTCGCGGCCGTGAGTTCGGGGCGATCGTTCTTCGTGACCTCGCGGCCGACCAGGCTGGACGCGCCCGTGTCGGCGACGGCCGGGATGCTTTCAATCGCTGCGCTGCCACCGCTTGCGGCCGCGGCATCGAAGCCGGTGCCGCGCACGGTGACGACTTTCACGGCATCGACGCATTGCACCGTGGCAATGGCATTGCCCGCGTAGATCGGGCGCTCGAAGGTGTCGGGCGAGACGACGCGCGAGATCTCGGAGACCTGGGCCACGTCGAGCTTTGCAGCGACGCGCGGCGCGACGTTCTTGCCGTGCGCGGTCGCGGGGAACAGCAGGTGGCTGTAGTTGCTGGCCACCGCCAGCGCTTGCGCCGCGACGTTCTCGACGAGTTGCGCTGCAAATTGCGGCGCATCGGCGTGCAGCACCTTGCTGACGCCTGCAACTTGCGCGGCCGCTTGTGCAGCGCCCGCGGCGTTGTGGCCCGCGACCAGCACATGCACCTCACCACCGCACGCCACGGCGGCAGTCACGGTGTTGAGGGTGGCGCTCTTCAACGCGCCGTGGTCGTGTTCGGCAATAACAAGTACGGTCATGATCAGATCACCTTGGCTTCGTTCTTCAGCTTGTCGATGAGGGTGGCCACATCGGGCACCTTGATGCCAGCGCCACGCTTGGCGGGCTCAGCCACCCTCAGGGTCTTCAGGCGCGGCGACACGTCGACGCCGAGGTCTTCGGGCTTGACGGTGGCCAGCGGCTTCTTCTTCGCCTTCATGATGTTCGGCAGCGTGACGTAGCGCGGCTCGTTCAGGCGCAGGTCGGTGGTGATGACCATCGGCAGCGCGGACTTCACGGTTTCCAGGCCGCCATCGACTTCACGCGTCACGGTGGCGAAGCCGTCAGCGATCTCGACCTTCGAGGCGAAGGTGGCCTGCGGCACGTCGAGCAAGGCGGCGAGCATCTGGCCCGTCTGGTTGCAGTCGTCGTCGATGGCCTGCTTGCCGAGGATGACCAACTCCGGCTTCTCCTGGTCGACCAGCGCCTTCAGCAGCTTGGCGACAGCCAGCGGTTGCAGCTCTTCGGCGGTCTCGACCAGCACGGCGCGGTCGGCGCCGATGGCCATGGCGGTGCGCAGCGTTTCCTGGCATTGCGCCACGCCGCACGAGACCACCAC
This sequence comes from Variovorax brevis, assembly GCF_030317105.1. GTDB lineage: Bacteria > Pseudomonadota > Gammaproteobacteria > Burkholderiales > Burkholderiaceae_C > Variovorax > Variovorax brevis. The sequence goes on along the minus strand of NZ_JASZYG010000005.1, from coordinate 320,613 downwards.
CACTTCGCTCAACACGCCCTTTTCTTTCAGGCGCACGGCTTCCTCGACGGCGATTTCGTCGAAGGGGTTCATGCTCATCTTGACGTTGGCGATGTTCACGCCGGTGCCGTCGGACTTGACTTGCGCCTTCACGTTCGCGTCCAGGACGCGCTTGACTGCTACCAATGCCTTCACTTGTTTCTCCATCTGATTGCTGTCTATTCGGCGCGCACGCCCAGTCCCTGCTGCTGCAGGCGGGCGATGGTGTCGCCATCGAAACCCCAGTCGCGCAAGGCCGCGCCACCGTGCTCGCCGCGCTCCGGGGCGCTGCGGGGCAAGGCAGAGGGCGTGGCGGAGAAGCGCGGCGCCGGGCCGGGCTGGATCACGCCGCCCACCTCCACGAAGCTGCCGCGGGCGCGGTGCTGCGCATGGCTGGGCGCTTCGGAGAAGCCGAGCACCGGTGCAACACAGGCATCGCTGCCGTCGAACACTTCGCACCAATGGGCACGCGTGCCGCTCGCGAATGTTTTCCCGAAGACTTCGCGCATCTGGGGCCAGCCCTTGCGGTCGTATTGCAGCGACAGACCCGCACCGGCCAGGCCGAGCTTGTCGAGCAGTTCGGCGTAGAAACGGCCTTCGACAGCGCCCACCGTCATGTAGTGGCCGTCGCTGGTGGCGTAGGTGTCGTACCAGGGCGCGCCGCTGTCAAGCCAATTGGTGCCGCGCTCTTCCTTCCAGTTGCCCGAGGCGATCATTCCCCAGAACACCGCGCCCAGTTGGGCGGCGCCTTCGATCATGGCCGCGTCGACCACCTGGCCGACGCCGCCGCGCTGCACGTTCAGCAGCGCCGCGAGCACGCCCATGGCCAGCAGCATGCCGCCACCGCCGTAGTCGCCGACGAGGTTGAGCGGCACCGTGGGCTTGCCGCCTGCGGGGCCGATGCCCGAAAGCACGCCGGACAGCGCGACGTAATTCAGGTCATGCCCCGCGCGGTCGGCCATCGGGCCGGTCTGGCCCCAGCCGGTCATGCGGCCGTAGACCAGGTTCGGGTTGTGCTGCAGCGCCACGTCGGGCCCGAGGCCCAGGCGCTCCATCGTGCCGGGACGAAAGCCCTCGATGACCACGTCCGCGCGCTCGATCAGTTCCAGCGCCGTGGCGATGGCTTCAGGCTTCTTCAGATCCAGCGTGACCGAGCGGCGACCGCGGCCGGTGATGTCGATGCGCGGGCCGCTGGCCTTGGGGCCGAGGTCCGAATGCGCCACCGGGCGGTCGATGCGGATCACGTCCGCGCCCATGTCGGCCAGGAGCATGGTGCCGAAAGGGCCGGGGCCGATGGCCTCGAACTCCAGGACGCGAATGCCGGACAAAACACCCATTTGGAATCTCCACGTTGTTCAGGATTGGCCCGGTTCACTCTATATCGCAGGGCTTTTCGGGTCGATGGAAACGAGTAGAGCATGGCCACCCCCACTCCACGCCTACCCTCTTTGGGTGGGGGCTGGGCGCGGACCCCGCAATGCCCCGGTGCTGCTGCACAATTCGCCGCTGCGCCGTCCAAGGGTCGGTGTACAACGCCATCCATGCCACCGCGCCCATCCCCTTCCAGCACGACGCCCGCCCCGAGCGCCGCCCCTGCCACGGCCCCGGCCGAGCAGCGTTCGGGCGTCGGCGTCGTGGGGCGCGAGCGCCTGCTGGCGCGGCTGGTCGAAGCGCGGCGCTTGCGCTGCATCGTCGTCACCGGCCCGGCCGGATCGGGCAAATCAACGCTGGTCGCAGCCTGGCGCCAGGCGATCGTTCCGCTGGGTTTCGACGTCGCGTGGTTCACGGCGACGGCGCAGGGCAGCGCACCCGCAGCTTTCATCGACGGCCTGCTGGCCAGCGTTGCGCGCGTCGATCCTGCTCTGGTGCAGGAAGCGGTCCAACTGGGCGGCGCCAGCGTCGATGCGCAGGAAGACGCCGATGCCTTCGAGCGACTGGCGATCTCCCTCATCCGCGGCATCGCGGCGCATCCGCGCGACCTCGCGCTGGTGATCGACGACCTTCACCACCTGCAGCAACCCGCCATCCACGAGGCGCTGCAGTGGCTGCTGGACTACGCCCCGCCCAACCTTCACCTGGTGCTGGTCTCGCGCGGAGGCCAGGCGCTGTCGCTCGACCGATTGCGCAGCCAGTCGCAAACGCTCGAACTCGACCGCCGCGACCTGCGCTTCACGCCTGCGGAAACCGGCCAGTTCCTCAAGGCGCAACTCGGCGACGTCGATGCGCGCACCATCAAGGCGCTGCACGAACTGAGCGACGGCTGGGTGGCGGGCCTGCGCATCTTCACCGTCGACTGGAAGAAGAAGCAACTCGAAGCCGGCCGCCCGGCGCAAGGCGAGCCCTTTGCACGCGTGCCGGCGCGTGACGCACAGGCCTTCACGCAGTTCTTCGAGGGCGAAGTGCTTTCTCGCCTGTCGTCGGGCGAGCTCGACATCCTCGTTCGCCTGGCGCCCTGCCGGCGCTTCTGCGCCTCGCTGTGCGCCGCGCTGGTGGACGCGCCCGAGGCCACGGCCCGGATGACCGCGCTGCTCGCCCGCCTGGAGCGCGACGACATGTTCGTGGACGCTGTCGAGAACCAGACGCTGGAGACCTGGTACCGGCTGCATCCGCTGCTGCGCGAGACGCTGCTCGCGCGCTTTGCCGCGCTCGACGAAGCCACGCGCCAGGCCGTGCATGGACGCGCCTTCGTGTGGTTTCGCGAAGCGGGCCTGTTCGAAGACGCGGTTCGACATGCAGTGCGCTCGGGCCAGCCGGCGCAGGCGGCGGCGCTGGTCGACCAATGCGCGCAATCGCTCATCGTGCGCGGCGAGCGAAGCGAACTCATCGGGCTGCTTCGCCAGTTGCCACCCCGGCAGCTCAACCAGAGCCTGAAGATGCGCTTGCTCGCGGCGCGCGTGCAGCTCTTCGAGCGCGAGCTGCAGGCCTGCGCGAAAACGCTCGACGGCCTCGCGCCCGATGTGCCCGCCGACGACTCCAGCAACCGTTTCATGCTGACCACGCTGCGGGCCGCACTGGCCGTGCAGGGCGACGACATCGACGCCGCCCTCGCGATGCTGCCGCAACTGCTCGACATTCCGCCGGATGCCGAGGCCCTGACCATCGGCGCGCGCAACAACATCCTCTCCTGGCTCTACACGCAGCAAGGCGACTACGAAAAGGCCCGGCGCGTGCAGCTCGACACGCCGCCGCTCATGGTCGATGGCGCCCCGCTGCTCGCCACCGCCGCCGGCAGCCTGCACGGCCGCAACCTGGTCGGTCTGAGCTACGCGCTCGAAGGCAAGATGACGCAGGCCGAACGCATCTTCCGCGCCGTGGCCGCCGAAGCGCAGCTGGGCGGCAAGGCCTGCGCCGACGCGTACTACCTGGCGATCAGCCTGCTGAGCGATGTGCTGTACGAGCTCAACGACGCCCGCCAGGCCCGCGCCCTGCTGGAAGGCAAGATCGACATGCTGGAGCGCATCGCGATCCCCGACGCGCTGCTGCGCGTGTACCGCGTGCTGGCCGCCGCGAACTGGCAGGCCGGCAACCAGGCGGAAGCCTTCGCGCAAGTGGAGCGGCTGGAAGCCTACGCCGTGCAGCACCAGCTCGACCGCCTGCTGGCTCACAGCCTGGGCGACCAGGTGCACCTGCGGCTGCTGACCGGTGAGCTGATGGCCGCCGAAGCGCTGCTCGCGCGGCTGGACGCCGTGCACGCAAAGCACGCCGCAACGACATTGCAGATGCCCTGGGAGATCAGCGAAGTCACGCAGCGCGCACACATCCGGCTGGCCATGGCGCTGGGCGACCTCGACGGTGCCGCTGCCCAGCTGGCCAGCCTCGTTGCGCAGTGCGAAGCCCGGGGCCGCCAGCGCTCGGTGGCCCATCTGCTGGTGAAAAGCGCCGCCGTCGATGCGCAACTGGGTCGCAATGCATCGGCGCGGCACAAGCTCATCGACGCGTTGCAGCGCGGGCATCGGCTGGGCCTGTTGCGCAGCCTGCTGGATGCCGACGCGAAGGCGCGCCACATGATGGGCGAACTGGCGAAGTCGGAAGCGCTCGACCCGGTGCTGGCGTTCTACGTCGAGCGCCTGCTGGCCGCGCGAACGCCGCGCGAAGCACCGCCCGCTGCCGCCAACGCCGGGGCTGGCGCACGCGGCGCCATGCCTGCAGAGCTGAAGGCCTTCAGCGAACGCGAAATCGAGATGCTGCGCCTGCTCGCGCAAGCCATGCCCAACAAGAAGATCGCACGGGCCCTGGGCCTGTCGCCCGAGACGGTGAAGTGGTACCTGAGCCGCATCTACGGCAAGCTGCGCGTGTCGGGTCGCGATGAAGCGGTGGCGCGCGTGCGGGACTTTGGCTGGGACATGGACGAGGCCCGCGGCGGCGAGCCCTCAGCGCCCTGAGCCAGGGGCGTAAAGCGTGTCGAGCGCGATCAGGCAACTCCGCCCGCACGGAGCCTGCCCAAACGCGACACCGCCAGCATGATCGCCGCGGCGACCAGGCTGCCGCCAATGCTCGCAACGATGACCAGCGCGTAGCTGTTCGTCGCATCGAACACATAGCCCGCCGCAGACGGACCCACCAGCGTGCCGATCGCCACGCCGGTGTAGAGCACGCCGATGATGGCGCCGATGTTCTTGCCGCCGAAGTAGTCCGCCACCAGCGCGGGCAGCAATGCGACGCAGCCGCCATAGAAAACGCCGAACACCAGCGCGAACGCGGCCAGCCCCGCCAGGCCGGTCGACAGCAGCCACACGAGCATCGACGCGCCCATGCCGGCATACATGAGGATCAGCGCCGGTTCGCGCCCCATGCGGTCGGCCACGTTGCCCAGGAAGAAGCGCCCTGCCGTGCTGCCGACACCGATCGCACCCAGCAGCAGCACCGCCGATGTGGGCGGCAGGCCATGGTCGAGCGCGTAAGGCACGAGGTGCACGAAGGGCACGAAGAGCCCGAAGGAAACGATCATGCAGGAGGCATACAGGCCGATGAAGCGCGGTGTCTTCAGGGCGTCCTTCAACGCAAAGCCTTCGGGTGACGTCGCGGCCGCGCCGGGGGGTGGCGCCACGGGTGCCGGGTCGCCGTCGGCAAAGACGCCGCGCTCGCGCGGGTCGTCCGCCACCAGAAGCGCCATGCCGACGCCAACGACCGCCGCGCCGGCGCCGAGGATGAGGTAGGCCGTGCGCCATCCCCATTGTTCGATCAGGAACGAGGCCAGCGGCGGCATCACCAGCGTGCCCACGCCGATTCCACTCACCGCCAAGCCGGACGCGAAACCGCGCCGCCGCACGAACCAGCGCTGGATGGTTCCCAGCGCGGGCACGTAGGCCAGCCCGACGCCCACGCCGATGCCGAGCGCGTACGCCGCATAGACCTGGCCGAGCGTGCGCGACATGCCGGCCAGCGCCAGCCCGGCGCCGGTCAGGACCATGCCGGCCACCACCAGCCGCCGTGCCCCCCACCGGTCCGCCAGCGGTCCGCTCAGCACACCGAGGCTGAAGTACAGGAAGCCTGCCAGCGAAAAGACCAGCGACACCGACCCGCGCGAGGCTGCGAATTCAGCCTGCAACGAGCCGACGAAGGCACTGAAGGTGTAAGCGCTGCCAAAGCCGACGAAGGTGGTGGCGAAGGCTGACGCGACGACGACCCAGCCGTAGAAGAGCGCGGGGCGCTTTTGCTGGCCGGGCAAGCTCGGATTCCGGATGGTCATGTGTCTCTTGTTCTGGTGATCGACGCCGATTGTGCTCAGCAATGCCCCGGCGCGCTTGGGCGATTCACCCCCCACCCCGGGTGGGGCGTCTCACGGTGCCGCGCCGGATCATCGGCCACACAACGGAGACAAGGACCCCATGCCGAGCGAAACCATCCCGCTGCGCGAGTCGCAGCTTGCCATCGAAGATGGCGTGGCCCTGTTCACGCACCAGCGTCCCGCGGCGCGCAATGCGCTTTCGCTGGACCTGCGCGCGGACTACCGCGACATGCTGGGCCAGGTCGAGTCCGACCGCCGCGTGCGCGCGCTCATCATCACGGGCTCGGGCGGCAGCTTCTGCGCCGGCGGTGACGTCAAGGGGATGTCAAGCCGCAGCGATCCTGAATTCCGCACCCCCGACGCCATGCGCCGCCGCCTGCAGGTCGGCCACGGGCTGATCGAGCGGCTGCGCTCGCTCGAAATGCCGGTGATCGCCGCCGTGGACGGACCGGCCGTCGGTGCCGGCTTCTCGTTCGCACTGGCGGCGGACTTCATCCTCGCCTCGCACCGCGCGTACTTCTGCATGTCCTTTTTGAAGGTCGGGCTGATTCCCGACCTGGGCGCCTTTCACTTCCTCCCGCGCGCCGTCGGCCTGCCGATGGCGAAGGAACTGGCGATGACCGCGCGGCGCGTGAACGCGGCGGAGGGCAAGCAACTCGGCTTCGTCCACACGCTGCACGAGCCGGAATCGCTGCAAGCCGATGCCATGCACTTCGCGCGCCGCTTCCTGGCCGGACCGCGCGAGGCCATCGGCCTGACCAAGGCCCTGCTGAACAAGAGCTACGAGACGCCCTACGCGACGCTGGCGGAGCTTGAGGGCAACGCGCAGGCCGTCGTCTCCACCCTGCCGTACCACCACGAGGCCGTCGAAGCCTTCACGCGCGGCGAAGCGCTCCGCTACGACTGGGACCGCACCACGGGTTGAGCCCGCCCCCCATCCGGGGTAGTGCCGCCCAACCCCCACCGGAATAACTTAGGGCCCAGAGACAAGTTCCTCAAGGAGACACCCAGTGAACGTGACCCGCAACGTCTTCCGAGACGACCATGAGATGTACCGCGAGACGGTGCGCCGTTTCATCGAACGCGAATGCCTGCCTCGCCAGAACGCCTGGGACAAGGCCGGCCAGATCGACCGCGAGACCTGGCTGAAGGCCGGCAAGGAAGGCCTGCTGTGCGCGTCGCTGCCCGAGGAATACGGCGGTGGTGGCGGCGACTTCGGCCACGCGGCCGTGTTCGGCGAGGAGTTCGCGCGCTCGGGCGTCAGCGGCCCGGCCTTCGGCATGCATTCGGACATCATCGCGCCCTACATCCTGCGCGCCGGCACCGAAGAGCAAAAGCGCAAGTGGCTCCCCAAGGCGGCGTCGGGCGAGATCATCCTGGCCATCGCCATGACCGAGCCCGGCACCGGCAGCGACCTGAAGACCGTGAAGACCACTGCCGTGCGCGACGGCGACGACTACGTCATCAACGGCAGCAAGACCTTCATCAGCAACGGCCTGACCGCCGACCTGATCATCGTCGTCTGCAAGACCGACCCGAAGGCCGGCGCCAAGGGCATCAGCCTGATCGCCGTCGAAGCGACGCGCGAAGGCTTTCGGCGCGGCCGCAAGCTGGAAAAAGTGGGCCAGTACGCGCAGGACACGGCCGAGCTCTTCTTCGACAACGTGCGCGTACCGGTGGCCAACCGCCTGGGCGAAGAAGGCAAGGGCTTCAGCTACCTGATGGGCGAACTGCCGCAGGAGCGCTTCACCATCGCCATCGCCGCTGCCGCACGCCTGGAGCGCGCGCTGCAGACCACCATCGACTACGTAAAGGACCGCAAGGCCTTCGACGGCACGGTGTGGGATTTCCAGAACACCAAGTTCAAGCTCGCCGACATCAAGGCGCAGGCCGTGGCCGTGCGCACCATGATCGACTACTACATCGCCGAACACACGCGCCGCCGACTCACGCTGGAAGAGGCGGCGATTGCCAAGCTCTTTGCCACCGAGACGCTGGGCAAGGCGCTCGACGACATGGTGCAGCTGCACGGCGGCTACGGCTACATGCTGGAGTACCCGATTGCCCGCGACTTCGTGGACTCGCGCGTGACGCGCATCTACGGCGGCACCAGCGAGGTCATGCGCGAGCTGATTTCGCGAAAACTCTAGAACTTGGCTCTCCCCCAGGCTTCGCGCACTTCGTGTCGCTACGCCAACCCCCTCACCGGGGGCAACACCAGCGGCCCGGCAAAGCCGGTTCCGCGGTGTTCCCCGAAAAGAAAAGTCATCGAATTCAACAGGAGCAAGTGATATGACAAACAAGGTTTTCGTTGCCGGCGTCGGCATGATCCAGTTCAAGAAGCCGGGCACCAGCGAGCCCTATGACGTGATGGGCGAGCAGGCCATCCGTGCGGCGCTGGCCGATGCCGGCCTCGATTTCTCCGACGTGCAGCAAGCCTATGCCGGCTACGTGTACGGCGACTCGACCTGCGGCCAGAAGGCGGTGTACCGCGTCGGCATGACGGGCATCCCGGTGCTCAACGTGAACAACAATTGCGCCACCGGTTCGTCGGCCCTGTACCTGGCCCGCCAGGCGGTGATGAGCGGCGTGGTCGACTGCGCCCTCGCCTTCGGCTTCGAACAAATGAACCCGGGCGCGCTGAAGTCGCGCTGGGATGACCGCGCACCCGCACTCGAACGCGCAGCCAGGGTCGTCGACGAGTTGGTCGGCCGCCCCGAGATCCCGTCGGCCATTCGCCAGTTCGCCGGCGCAGGCCGCGCGCACATGCAGAAGTACGGCACCACGCTGGAGACCTTCGCCAAGATCCGCGCCAAGGCCAGCCGCCATGCCGCCAACAACCCGCTGGCCGTGTTCCGCAACGTCGTGACGACCGAAGACGTGATGAACTCGCCCATGCTGTGGGACGGCGTCATCACCCGCCTGATGGCCTGCCCGCCCACCTGCGGCGGCGCCGCGGCCATCGTGGTGTCGGAAGAATTCGCCCGCAAGCGCGGCCTGCGCACCGACGTGCTGATCGCCGGCCAGGCACTCGCGACCGACCTGCCCAGCACCTACGACGCCATGGACATGATCCGCGTCGTCGGCTTCGACATGACGGCACTGGCCGCAAAGCAGGCCTACGAGCAGGCCGGCGTCGGCCCGAAGGACGTCGACGTGATCGAGCTGCACGACTGCTTCGCCCAGAACGAACTGCTGACCTACGAAGGCCTGGGCCTGTGCGGCGAAGGCGAAGCCGAGAAGCTGGTGAACGACGGCGACAACACCTATGGCGGGCGCTGGGTCACCAACCCCTCGGGCGGCCTGCTCTCCAAGGGCCACCCGCTGGGCGCCACCGGCCTCGCGCAGTGCTACGAGCTCACGCATCAGTTGCGTGGCACGGCCGACCAACGCCAGGTCGCGAACGCCAAGGTCGCGTTGCAACACAACCTGGGCCTCGGCGGCGCGGGCGTCGTGACCATCTACAAGAAGGCTTGAATCACATGATCGACAAGAAACACATCGGCATGAAGCTGCCGGTCTACACGGCCAGGGCCGAGGCCGGGCAGATGCGCTTCTTCGCGAAGTCGATCGGCGAGACGAACCCGGTCTACATCGACGAATCCGCTGCGCGCGACGCGGGCCATCCCGGCCTGCCGCTGCCGCCGACCTTCCTTTTCTCGCTGGAATTCCAGATCCCCTCGAACGCCTGGCGTGAGGAGCTGGGCATCGTCACCTCGCGCATCCTGCACGGCGAGGAGACCTTCAAGTACCACCGCATGGCCTACGCCGGCGACACGCTGCAGTTCGAGACGCACATCGCCGACATCTACGACAAGAAGGGCGGCGCCCTGAGCTTCGTGGTGCGCGAATCGCGCGTGACGAACCAGCGCGGCGAGCACGTGGCCGACCTGCGCAGCGTGCTGGTCCACAAGAACAAGTGAAGGCAGGAGCAGACACCATGAGCCAACCCACATTCGCAGCCGTCGACGTCGGCGACACCCTGCCCCCGCTGGCACTGCCGGCCATCACCCGCACCACGCTGGCCCTGTTCGCCGGCGCCTCGGGCGACCACAACCAGATCCACATCGACACCGACTACGCCCGCAAGGCCGGCATGCCGGACGTGTTCGCGCACGGCATGTTGTCGATGGCCTACCTCGGCCGACTGCTCACGCAGTGGGTCGACCAGCGCCAGATCCGCAGCTTCGGCGTGCGCTTCACGGGCATCACGCACCTGGGCCACCAGATCACTTGCAGTGGCCGCGTGGTCGAAAAGTTCGAAGCCGACGGCGAGAAGCGCGTGAAGCTCGAAATCGAAACGCGCAACCAGTATGGCGACACCAAAATCGTTGGTGATGCCGTGGTCGCGCTCTGACTCATCACCCTTTCATTCTTTCGGAGATACACAAAATGGGAACACTCGACGGCAAGGTCGCCCTCGTTACCGGTTCGGGCCGCGGCATCGGCCAGGCCATCGCGATGAAGCTCGCCAGCCAGGGCGCACGCATCGTCGTCAATGACCTCGACGCCGATCCGGCGCAAGAGACGGTCGAGCTGCTGAAGAAGAGCGGCGCCGAGGCCGTGGCCTGCGCCGGCAACGTCAGCGCACCGGACTTCGCCGAGCGCTACATCAAGACGGCGGTCGACAGCTTCGGTGGCATCGACATCATCGTGAACAACGCCGGCTTCACCTGGGACGACGTGATCCAGCGCATGACGGACGAGCAGTGGTACGCCATCATGGACTGCCACCTGACGGCGCCCTTCCGCATCCTGCGCGCGGCCTATCCGGTCATCAAGGCACAAGCCGCCGCCGACGCGGAAAAGGGCATCGAAGTGCATCGCAAGGTGGTCAACGTGTCGTCGACTTCGGCGCTCAACGGAAACGCCGGCCAGATGAACTATTCGTCGGCCAAGGCCGGCGTGATCGGCATGACGCGCGCGCTCAGCCGTGAGTGGGGTCGCTTCAAGGTCAACGTCAACGCGGTGGCTTTCGGCCTGATCCACACCCGCATGACGAACGCCGACGCCAAGGCCGGCGCCACGGTGAACATCGAAGGCCGCGACATCCGCGTGGGCCTGAACCCCGAACTGCTGAAGTCGCACGCACAGCGCAACCCGCTGGGCCGTGGCGGCACGCCGGAAGAAGCAGCAGGCGCGGTGTACCTGTTCTGCCTGCCCGAGTCGAACTACATCACCGGCCAGGTCGTGGCGGTGGCTGGCTCGCCGCAGTAACGCGGCTTGCGAGACGCCGAACAAGGCCACCCATGTGGCTCGGCGTCTCCATAGTGGGGATCGCAGCGGGGGCATCGATTGACCCCGCTGCCGCAGTCGATCAAAAGAGTTTCCGGAGACAAGACAACATGACCACCCTCGCCACCGAAGCCCTTGCACCCTCCCCCGTGCGCTACCGGCCGGTGCCCTACGACATCCGCAAGGCCGTCTGCGAACGGCGCGCGGATGGCACGCTGATCCTGCGTTCGCCCATCACACCCCAGCCGACAGGGCGCACCGGCTTTGCCGGCTTCATCCCGCACTGGGCAAGCAAGCGCGGCGACGTGCCGGCGTTTTGCGAGCGCGATGCGCAAGGCGGCGAATGGAAGCGCATCACCTGGCGGCGCATGTGGCAACAAGTGCAAGCGGTGGGCGCCGCCTTGCTCGAGATGGGCCTGGGCCAGGGCAAGCCGCTGGTGATCCTGTCGCCGAACTCGCTCGAGCAACTCGTGCTGACGATGGCGGCGGAATACGTGGGCGTGCCGGTCGCGCCGGTGTCGCCGGCCTATTCGCTGCTGAGCAGCGACTTCGCGCGCCTCAAAGGCGTGTGCGAACTCGTACCGCCCGCAGCCCTTTTCGTGCAGGACGCAGCCACGTTCCAGCGCGCCATTGCGGCGCTGGGCTGCGCCGACGTGCCCGTCATCGCCGTGAACGGCGCCGGGCCGGGCCAGCACGCATGGAAGGCGTTGTCAGACGCCGAACTCACAGGGCAGCGTCGCGACAAGGTTGCCGCGGCGCACGCGGCGATCAAGAACGACGACGTCGCCAAGGTTCTTTTCACTTCCGGCTCGACGGGCGTCCCCAAGGGCGTGCCCGTCAGCTACAGCAACCTGCAAGCCTGCGCGGCCAACCTCTCGAACATGTTCGCGAAGCTGGCCGAGGATGAACCGCCGGTCTTCCTCGACTGGCTGCCCTGGCACCATGCGCTCGGCGGCGTGCTCAACCTCGGCCGTTCGGTGTTGCTCGGCGCCACGCACTACATCGACGACGGCAGGCCGCTGCCCGGGATGTTCGATCGCACGGTGCGCAACCTGCGCGAGATCTCGCCGACGCTGCTGACCAGCGTGCCGTCCGCATGGACGATGCTCGCGGCAGAACTGGAGCGCGACCCGCAGCTCGCGCGCAGCCTGTTTGCGCGCGTCATCAACTTCGGCTACGGCGGCGCGAGCCTGCCCAAGGATGTGAACGAACGCATCCAGCGCATGGCCGAGCGCACCGTCGGCGAGCGCATCGTGTTCGGTACCGGCCTGGCTTCAACCGAGACCACCGGCGTCGGCACCTATCGCAACTGGGCCAGCGACGACCTGAGCAACATCGGCGCGCCGGCGCCCGGCACCGAGATCAAGCTGGTGCCGCTGGACGGCGACCGCTACGAGATCCGCGTGCGCGGCGCCCACAATTTCACCGGCTATGTGGCACGGCCCGACCTCACCGCGGCCGCGTTCGACGAGGAAGGCTTTTTCAAGCTCGGCGACGCCGTGCGCCTGGTGGACATGGAAGACCCTGCCAAGGGCATGCGCTTCGATGGCCGCGTGGCGGAAGACTTCAAGCTCGTCAACGGCACGTGGGTGCGCACCGGCTCGATTCGCCTGGGCCTCGTCGAGCGCTGCACGCCACTCATCACCGATGCGGTGATCTGCGGGCACGACCAGAACTACGTTGCGGCGCTCGCATGGCCGAACGTGGCGGCCTGCCAGCGGCTGATGCCCGAACTCGCAGGACTCAGTGCCGCCGAGTTGTCGGTTCACCCCGGGCTCGTCGCCGCCATCAGCGAACGTCTGCGCAAGGACACCGGCAGCGCCAGCCTGCGCGTCGAGCGCTTGATGCTGATGGCCGAGCCACCCTCGATGGACGCCAACGAGATTGCCGACAAGGGCTACGTCAACCAGTCCACCACGCGCTCGCGCCGCGCGCATCTGGTGGACGAACTGTTCGGCGACCGGCCCGGCCCGCACATCGCGACGACGCGCTGAGCCGACGCCGAGGAAGTCCGCGCGCACTGCGCAAGGCAGCCCTGACCCCATTCATGAAACCGGAGACAAGAAACCCATGCGCCATCTCATCAGCAAGGCCCTCATCGCCGTCGCCGCACTCGCGTGCGGCGCGCACGCCATCGCCCAGGACTACCCGACGCGGCCCATCACCATCGTCGTGCCCGCGCCGCCCGCGGGCGCGACCGACGTGCTGGCACGCGTGCTGGCCGACGAACTGGGCAAGAGCCTGAAGCAGACCGTCATCGTCGACAACAAGCCGGGTGCCTCGGGCATGCTCGGCGCGTCCATCGTGGCGCGCGCGCAGCCGGACGGCTACACGATCTTCATGTCGCACGCCACGCCGATCTACTACGCGCAGTACATGTTCGCGAAGGTGCCCTATGACGTGCGGCGCGACTTCGCCTTCATCACCGAGATCTGCTCGGCCAGCCTGGTGTTCGCCGTCAACAAGGACGTGCCCGCGCGCAACATGAAGGAGTTCGTGGCCTGGGCGCAAGCCAACAAGGGCAAGGTCAACTACGGATCGTTCGGCGTCGGATCGTCGAGCCACCTGCTCAACGCGCATTTGAGTGAATCGCGCAAGCTGGACATGACGCACGTCGCCTACAAGGGCGAGGCGCCGATGATCCAGGACATGATCGCCGGCCAGATCCCGATGGGCATCGGCACGCTGGGCACGATGGCGCCGCACATCGCGAGCGGCAGCCTGCGCCCGCTGGCCATCATCGGCGAGAAGCGCCTGTCGGAGTTGCCCAACGTGCCGACGATGGCGGAAGCGGGCTTCACCGATGAAGAGTTCAAGCCGCTGGGCGGCGTGATGCTGACGGCGCCTGCCAAGACGCCACCGGCCATCCTCGCAAGGCTTGAAAAGGAAGCCCGCGCCGCGACGCAAACCGCCGCCATGAAGGCCCGCTTCCAGGCCTTCGGCCTCGTGGCCATGGGCAACAGCTCGGCGGAGTTCAGGAAGAACTTCGAGGCGAGCGGGCCGGTGATCCAGAAGCTGGTGCAGGTGTCGGGCGCCAAAGTGGATTGATCCATCGCCTGCGGCTCTCTCCATGCGCCGCGCGTGAGCATCGCGGTTGATAATCGTCAATGCGCTGCACGAATCGAGCGCGCATGCTGCTGTTGTTCAGCTTGATTTGCTGTTCAGCGCCCAAAGGAGCCGACATGAAAATTGCAGGACTCACATCGGCCGTGCTGGCCTTGTCGCTGGCGGCGCCTGTCGTCGTCGCACAAACGGCGCCGGCAGGCACGGCGGCGCCAGCAGCACCCGCTGCACCCGCTGCACCCGCTGCACCCGCTGCACCCGCCGCGAATGCCGTCGATCCGGCGTCGATCCAGGCACTCAAGGACATGGGGGCCTACTTGCAGACCTTGCAGCGCTTCCGTACGACGACCTCGCTGACGGGCGAGCGCGTTCTGGTCGACGGCCAGAAATTGCTGCACACCGCGTCTGCCACCGTGGACGTGCAGCGACCGGACAAGCTGCGCGCCCGCATGCACACCATTCGCTCCGATCGCGAACTCGTCTTTGACGGCAAGACTGCGACGCTCTACTTTCCTGCGCTGAAGTACTACTCGTCGGTGGACTTCGCGGGGTCGAACAGCGACCTGGTCAGCAAGCTGGAAGAGCGCTACGGCGTTGAAATTCCGTTGGCCGACCTGTTCCTTTGGGGCACCCCGGCTGCGCCGGTGGACAAGATCGAGTCGGCCATGAATGCCGGGCCGGATCTCGTCGGCAATGTTCCCTGCGACCACTACGCGTTTCGCCAGGGCGATTTCGATTGGCAGATATGGATTGCAAGTGGCACAAAGCCATTGCCGCGCAAGCTCGTGATCACCAATCGTGCCGACGAGGCCCGCCCCCAATCGGTCAGCCTCATGGACTGGGACCTGAAGCCGCCTTTCAACCAGACAAGCTTCAAGTTCGCGCCGCCGAAGGGGGCAAAGAAGATCGAATTTGTTCCGGCGAAGACCAACTAGGAGAACGACCATGAACGGATCATTCGACAAGTTGCTGGCGGTCCCACTGGCTGCCCTCGTTCTGGCCAGCTTCGCACTGACCCCCGCGGCGCAGGCCGCTGGTCGGGAAGGCGGCGGTGGACGTGCCGCAGCCCATGGTGGTGGTGGCGGTGCTCGCGCAGGTGGAGGCGGCGGCGGAGGCGGTGCTCGCGCGGGTGCTGCGGGTGGTGGCGGCAGACAAGCCGCGCAGGCCAACCCCAACAGGGCCGACGCCCGCACCAATGATGTTCGCAGTTCCAGCGCCAACAGCGTCAACAGCAACCGCGCCACCAATGCCAATGCCAACCGGAACACCAACGTCAATGCGAACCGCAACACCAACGTCAACGTCAACCAGAACGTCAACGTGAACCGGAACGTCAACGTGAATGCCAGCGGCAACTGCTGTGGCGGCTGGGACAACGACTATCACCCGGTCGCTGGCGCCGTGGCCGTCGGCGCCGCGGTCGCCGTGACCTCCGCCGTGATCGGCTCGATGGTCCCGTCTGTGCCGCCCAGCTGTGTCCCGGTGAACTACGGCGGCATGGTCTACCAGCAATGCGGAGGCACCTGGTACCAGCCACAAGGATCGCAGTTCGTCGTGGTCAATGCCCCGTATTAGGGGCGTGCCCCGGCGCCGGCATGAAGCCGAGCTCGCCGGGTAGTTCGCGAAGCGCTCATGGAGGCGATGCTGCGCTTCGTTGAAGTGGACCTTGCGCTTGCCAGTGCGATCGACGCACCGGCCAGCGCGAAGCATTCGCAGACGGATCCCCCGTGCGAAACAAGAGGAGCATGCAAATGATCGATTCGGGAAAAGTACGCTGGGGCCGGGCAGTCCAACTGCTCGCCGCGGGCAGCCTTCTCGCCCTGTCGGGCACGGCGCTGGCAACCAATCAATCGCAGCAGCGACAGGAGGGCAGGTCGGCCAATCAGAACGCCAAGCAGGAAGCGCGTTCGAACAAAGTCGACTGCAGACAGGCGAACCAGCAAAGCAACGCCGCGTGCCGACACGACAAGCGCGATACCAAGCAGGACGGTCGTCAGGAAAAACGGGAGATCAAGTACTGAAGTGGCCGGCGAGCCGGGCAAGGGACCCGGCGTCGGCGACGTACCTTGACTTCCGTTGTCGACGATCCTTCAGCGTTTGCCTTGCAGGCCCAGCAGCCAGGGAATCTCGCTCTTGTCGTGCATGCCCAGCTTCTTGTAGGCGCAACGCACGTAGTGGCGCACGGTGGTGGGTGAAATCGCCATGCGTTGCGCCACTTCCTTGTGCGAGAGGCCTTCGCCGTAGTAGCGGATGGCCGCCAGCTCGCGCGGGCTGAGGCGGTCCAACAGCGATCGCGGGCTGGCCTCCAGTTGGTAGAGCCCGGCGATGGGCGAGCATTCGATGCGCAGCGTTTCGCCGACGTAGACCGCCTTGCCGTTGCCGTGCGCGTGCAGGTACTCCTGCAAGTTGGGTGGCAGGTGCTGGCCATGGTAGCCGGGCCATTCGCCGCGCAGCAAGGTCTCGAAGGCCTTGTCGGCCTGATGCACCGCGCCGAAGCCGTCGCAGATGGCGCGCGTGGGCGCGGAGCTGCTCTCCCCGCGCTCATGCGTCAGCCGGAAGGACCGGTTGACGGTCAGCGCCGCCGCCAGGTGGGGCATCATGTCTTCGACGCGCTGCATGTCTTCGGCACTGAAGGGCTTGTCGAGCGAGCGCCTGTAGACCGACAGGAAGGTGGCCAGCCCGAAGCGCTGGTCGAGCACGCACACCACCATCAACTGCGCCAGCCCCCAGCCGACCGCCCAGTCGCGAAAGCGCGGCGCAATGCCCGGCGCCACGATCGAGATCGCGAAGGCCTTGCCATAGCGGCCACCGATGCCCTCCACCAGGGGATCGCAGTCGCGCACCGCTTGCCAGCTCGAGAAGAACTCGCTGGGCAAGCCGTAGACGAAGCTGTTGTGGATCACCGGGCCTGTGGTCGTGAGCGTGGTCACGCCAGTCCACCCGGCATCGAAGGGCAGATAGCCCGACAGGCAGCGAAAGAAGCTGTTCTCGAACTCGCCGATGCCGCTGCGTTGGGCCAGCGCATAGAGGTCGAGCAGCAGCAGGCTGAGTTCGCGCGCGGCCCTGCCGTCGCTGCCGAAGGGGCCGGCGAAGTCGCCGCGGCGCGGCGCCAGCGGGGTGCCGGCGTACTCGTCGAGGCTGATGGCGGGCGGCATGTCCAGGTACGGATCGCGGTGCTGCCTCTGCTGCCCGTTGTCTGCGCTGCGATTCACCTGTGCTCCTTTGGGGTGCCGGCAGCCTCCCTGCAGGCGGGCGTCGGATCGGTGTTTTTGATCATACGTGCCGCCTTCGGCACTTGAAAGGCGGTGCGGGCAGCCCCTCCAAATGAACGGGGCTGACGGGCTCCAGGGCAGCGCGGCCGGTTCTGCGCCCCGCCTGCGCGCCCGGTTCGCACAGAGGCACCGCGCCGGCCTGCGGGTTTACCGCAGCGTCCACTTGAACGTCTGTGCATCGCGCAGTCCGCTTTCCACAATGCGAGCCGATCCGGGCAGCCCGCCCGCCAACCAAGCACCGATTCAACGCCATGAAAAGCATGCATGCCCTGCCGCTCCCCCCGCTCGCTTCCGGTCGCGGATTCACCGCATCCACGCTGGTGTCGCTCGTCGTCTTCGCGGCCATCACGCCGCTGCTGTTGCTCGTGGCGCCGGCGGTGGCCGCGCAGCTGGGCGCCCAACTGGGCCTGAGCGCATCGCAGATCGGCACCTATTTCTTCGTGGAGCTGGGCGCCTTCAGCTGCGCGACCCTGCCGTCCTTCCTGTGGCTGGGCCGTGCCGATGCGCGGCGCGTCGCGGCCGTGGCGGTGTTGCTGCTCG
Source organism: Variovorax brevis (assembly GCF_030317105.1). Classification (GTDB taxonomy): domain Bacteria; phylum Pseudomonadota; class Gammaproteobacteria; order Burkholderiales; family Burkholderiaceae_C; genus Variovorax; species Variovorax brevis. The sequence goes on along the minus strand of NZ_JASZYG010000005.1, from coordinate 302,757 downwards.
GCTTGGGCAACCTGCTCACCGCGTGGTGGATGCCCGGCGACTTCGCCGTACTGCTCGCGCTGCGCGCCCTCACGGCGCTGGGCGGCGGCACGCTGATGGTGCTGTGCATGACCAGCGCCGCGGCCAGCGCGAACCGCGACCGCGTCTATGGCCTGTGGGTGATCGGACAACTGGTCGCCGGCGCCGTTGGCCTCTACCTCCTGCCGCAATTGTTCGCGGCGTTCGGGCTGCGTGCGCTGTACTTTGCGCTGGCCGTGCTGACGCTGCTGGCCGCGCCGTTGATCCGGGGCTTCGACCCGGGGATCGGTCAGGGCAGCGGCAACGGCGGCAACGGCGGGAATGTCGCGCACGCCAAGGCCGACGGAGCCGGCACCCGGCTCGCAATGGCCGTGCTGTCGATCGCCGGCGTGCTGGCCTTCTACGTGGCGATCGGTGGCGTGTGGACCTTCGCCAGCAAGGCGGCCGAGCTTGCAGGCGTCGGCGCCGGGCTCAACGGCGACCTGCTCGCCATCGCCAGCGTGATGGGCATCGCCGGCGCTGCATGCGCCTCGTACATCGGCGGCCGCTTCGCACGCAAGGCCATGCTGCTCCTGGGCTACGCGATCCTCGTCGCTTCGCTGCTGGGGCTGTCCGTCGGGTCCACGGTGCTCGCCTACGCGGCCACGGTCTTTGCCTTCAAGTTCGCCTGGACCTTCGTGCTGCCTTTCATCCTTGCTGCGGTGGCAAAGCACGACGGCTCGGGACGCCTTGTCGCCTCGCTCAACTTCGTCATCGGCGCCGGCCTGGCGGTCGGGCCGCTGCTGGCTGGCTTGCTGCTCGATGCGGGTGCCAGCCTGCAGGCGCTGTTCCTCGCCGCGGCGGCGATCGGCGTGCTGTCCTTTTCCTGCCTGCTGCGCGTCGAACGCGGCTGATCCTTTCACTTCCACTGCATCACTCACTTCTCGAGGACATCCCATGGACAAGACTGCCTTCTTCACCGACGAACGCACCTTCTGGCATACCGGCGGCATGCACGCGCTCATCCTGCCGGTGGGCGGCTGGGTGCAGCCGCCCTCGGCTGCCGGCTATGCGGAATCGCCCGAATCCAAGCGCCGCTTGCTCTCGCTGATCCAGGTGTCCGGCCTGGCCGCTTCACTGGACATCCGCAGCGCGGCGCCCGCGACCGAGGAAGACCTGCTGCGCATCCATCCACGCGAATACCTGTCGCGCTTCAAGGCGCTGAGCGATGCCGGCGGCGGCGACCTCGGCGACTACGCGCCCTTCGGTCCAGGCAGCTACGAGATCGCCGCCCTGTCGGCCGGCCTTGCGATCGGCGCGATCGACTCGGTGATGTCGCGGCGCTCGCGCAACGCCTTCTCGCTCTCGCGTCCACCGGGTCATCACTGCCTGCGCGACAAGCCGATGGGCTTCTGCCTGCTGGCCAACATCCCCATCGCGATCGAGGCTGCGCGCGCCAAACATGGCATCGAGCGCGTCGCGGTGCTTGACTGGGACGTTCACCACGGCAACGGCACGCAGTCGATCTACTACGAGGACCGGAACACCCTCACCATCTCGCTGCACCAGGATCGCTGCTTTCCGCCCGGCTACAGCGGCGCGGAGGAGCGCGGCGCGGGCGCCGGCCTGGGCGCGAACATCAACATCCCGCTGCTGCCGGGCGGCGGGCACGACGCCTACCTGCATGCCTTGGAGCGCATCGTCCTGCCCGCCCTGGATGCCTTCCGGCCCGAGCTGATCGTGGTGGCCAGCGGCCTGGACGCGAACGCGGTCGATCCGCTGGCGCGGATGCTGCTGCACAGTGACAGCTACCGCGCCATGACGCGCCTGGTGCGGGAGGCCGCGCAGCGCCACTGCGACGGGCGCCTGGTGATCGTGCACGAAGGCGGCTACTCCGAAGCCTACGTGCCCTTCTGCGGCCACGCGATCGTCGAGACGCTGGCCGACGTGCGCACCGGCGTCGTCGATCCGATGCTGGAGCTGGCGATGGCGCAGCAGCCCAACGAACGTTTCGCGGCCTTCCAGCGCGATTTGATCGACGAGCTGGCGCGGCAATTCGTGCAGTAGAGCGCTGGGCGCCCCTACCGCTCGACCATCTCCCTCACCTTGCGCGCCAGCGCCGCAATGTCGAAGGGCTTGGTGATCACCTCCATGCCCGGCTCCAGCAGCCCATTGCCCACCGCCGCATTCTCCGCGTAGCCGGTGATGAACAGCACCTTGAGCTGCGGCCGGGCGACGCGCCCTGCATCGGCCACCTGGCGGCCGTTCAGGCCACCCGGCAATCCCACGTCCGTCAGCAGCAGGTCGATGCGCGCATCCGACTGCAGCAGGCGCAGCCCGCCGGGTGCGTCTTCGGCCGACAGCACGCGGTAGCCGGCGCCCTCCAGCTCTTCGACGATCAGCATGCGGATGGTCGCTTCGTCCTCGATCACCAGCACGGTTTCGCCATCGCCCGGCTCCGCCGCTTCATCGTCCGGCTGTTCGGGGTCTGCCTCCGCACTGCCCAGATGGCGTGGCAGGTAGAGGCACATGGTCGTGCCCTTGCCCAGTTCCGAATACACGCGCACCTGCCCGCCCGATTGCCTGACGAAGCCGTAGACCATCGACAGGCCCAGGCCCGTGCCCTGCCCCATCGGCTTGGTCGTGAAGAACGGATCGAAAGCGCGCGCAATGGTTTCGGCCGACATGCCCGCGCCGGTGTCGGTCACGCAAATCGAGATGTATTGGCCGGTGGGCAAATCGCGCTCCGAGGCCGCGCGCTGGTCCAGCCATTTGTTGGCCGTCTCGATGGTGAGCCTGCCGCCGTTGGGCGCCATCGCGTCGCGCGCGTTGATGCACAGGTTGAGCAGCGTGTTCTCCAGTTGCGAGGGGTCGACCTTGATGGACCACAGGCCGCCCGCGCCAACCACTTCGACCTCGACACTCGGCCCCATGGTGCGACGGATCAGGTCTTCCATGCCGCCGATCAGCCGGTTGGCGTCGACCGCCTTCGGGTCCAGCGTCTGGCGCCGTGAAAAGGCCAGCAGGCGATGCGTGAGTGCGGCCGCGCGGCGCACCGAATCCTGCGCCATGCCGAGGTAGCGCGCGGAGTTGTCGAACTTGCCCGCGGCGATGCGCCGCTCGAGCACCTGCAGGCTGGTGCTCATGCCGCCCAGCAGGTTGTTGAAGTCGTGCGCAATGCCGCCGGTGAGCTGGCCGATGGCTTCCATCTTCTGCGACTGGCGAAGCGCTTCCTCGGCGGCCATCAGTTCCTTTGTGCGCGCGCGCACATTGGCCTCCAGCGTCTCGTTGGCCTCGCGCAGTTGGACTTCGCTCAGGCGCAGCGCCACCACGCCGCGCGCGCGTTCGGCGGCTGAACGCGTGCGCTCGGCCATCTCGCGCACAAAGGCCAGTTCCTCGGGCGTCCAGGGGCGCACGCTGGTGTTGTTGACGTAAAGCACCGCCACCAGCACGCCCTGCTCCATCACCGGCACGTTCACGAAAGCGCGGCTGTCGAGTGCTTCCAGCGCAGGCGCGGCGGAGGACGTTCGCGCGTCTTCGCGCACATCGGCGATGTTGATGAATTCGTTGCGCTTCAGGCTGTCGATGAAGGAGCCGTAGTCGCGCAGCGGGGTGACGCCGGCCAGGCTTTGCACGCCGGGCGCCGTCCAGTCGCGCTCGACATGCAGGGTGTCGGCCACGGCGTCGATGGTGCCGAACCCCACCCGGCTCGCGCTCAATGTCTCGCCAAGCAGCCGCAGGGAGGCAAAGGTGATGTCCGCGGGGGCATCCAGATCGAGCAGGCGCTCGGGCAGCGAGGCCAGCGCGTCCGAGAAACCCAGCGCGAGCTTGCGCGCCGTCTCGTCCCGCGCAATCTTCAGGAAGCCGCGGGGCCGGCCGTGCGCATCATTTGGCAGGGGGCGCACGGAACCGTTCATGTACACGCGCGTGCCGTCCTTGCGCAGATGCCAGCGCTCGTCGGTGGCGCAACCCTCGCGCGCGGCTGTCTCCAGTTCCATCACGTCCGCGCGCCGGGCGCGATCTTCGGGCGTGAAGAGCGTGGAAGCGGTGCGCCCAACGATTTCCTTGGCGCTCCAGCCGAAGATGGCCTCGGCGCCGGCCGACCAGTCGGTGACGAAACCCAGCGCATCCGTCGCCAATATCGCGTGGTCTTTCGCGCCTTCGATGACGAGCGCCAGGCGCGCATCGCTTTCTCGCCGCGCCGTCTCCGACGCCAGCCGCGCGGTGACGTCCACGCCCTCGACAAAGATGCCCGTGACGGTGTCGGTCGCATCGCGGATGGGCTGGAACACGAAGTCGACATAGCGGTCCTGTACCGGGCCGTCTTCATGCACCTGCATGGCGTAGCGGGAGCCGTGCGCGGTAAAGGCCTCTCCGGTCGCGTAGACCTTGTCGAGCAGGTCGACATAGCCCTGAGCCGCCGCGTCGGGCAGCGCCTGCGCCACGGTGCGACCCATCAGCTGGCGATGACCGGTCAGACGCTGATACGCCGGATTGGCGAACACGAAGCGGTGATGCGGCCCGGCGAGCATGGCCATGAAGCCCGGCGCCTGCTCGAAAAGCTGTTCGAAGCGCTCGCTCTCGCGCAGCATGTGGCGTTCCGCGATGACCTTTTCTGTCGTCTCCACGACGATGGCCATGACGCCGACGGGCATGCCGCCGTCGTCCAGCAATGGCGAATAGTCCAGGTTCATCCACACGCGCTCGGCCTTGCCGTTCCGGTAGAGGGTGAGTTCCTGGTCGGTGTAGCTCAGCGTTCCGCCCGCGAGGCCGACTTTCATGACGTTGTCGTTGAAGTCGGCGACTTCGTCCCAGCCTTCGCGAACGTTGGAGCCGAGCAGCTGCGGATGGCGCTGTCCGGCAAAGACGGAATAGGCGTCGTTGTAGACCATGACACCGTCTTCGCCCCACAGCATGACGATGGGCACCACCGAGCGCAGCATGAGCGCGGTGGCGGCTTTCATGTGAGGCGGCCAGTCGCCAAGCGGGCCGACCGGGGTGCGGCTCCAGTCGCGGCCGGCAATCAGTCCAGCGAGTTGCCCGCCTCCGGTCAGGAAGGGCCAGGTACTTTCGGCTTGGTGGATTGCCATGGGTTGCGGGTGGAGGAAGGGTCCGGTATTCTTGTTCGAAAAGCGCCCGCCCTTGCGTCAGCCGGGGCCGCGCCGTCGAGCCGGATTCGCCTTGCGCCAAGTGTTCCGGCGCTTGCCGCCTTGGGAACCGCCACCCCAAGCCATCGCGCGTCTGGCGTTTTCAGCGCGCGGGACCTACGCAGTGCACGCTGACTTTCATGTCGCCCATTTCGAGCGGGCCGTAATTGGAGAGAAAGGCCACGTCCGCCGCATCGCGGCCATAGGCCACGACGATGCGGCCTCCGCGCGGCTCGGCCTGCGTGGCGTCGAAGGTGTACCAGCGCCCGCCAACGTAGGCTTCGAACCAGGCGTGCATGTCCATCGGGTCGAGTTCGTACAGATAGCCCACCACTATGCGCGCCGGGATGCGCAGCGCGCGGCACAGCGCCACACCGATGTGGGCGAAGTCGCGGCACACGCCGGAGCCGGCGTCGAGCGTGTCCAGCGCATCGGTGCTGCCATCGCTCACGCCGTACTTGTATTCCACGTTCTCGTGGATCCACGCGCGGATGGCCTCCACTTGCGCATAGCCGGGATCGACGCCTTGGGTGATCTCCCTGGCGCGGTCTTCCATCTTGTCGGACGGGCAGTAGCGGCTCTGGAGCAGGAACACGAGCACGTCCGAAGGCAGGCGGGCAATCGGCGTGACGCCCGCATCGGGTGCGACGGCGATGTGCTCTTCGGTCTCCATCACCGTGCTGACTTCGATGCGCATCTCGCCGGCGGGAATGGTCAGGCGCTGGCACAGGTTGCCGTACGGGTCGACGTATTCGGTCGTTGGCACCCACGGCCGCATTTCGTAGACCTCGCTCACCATCCACTGCGCCTCGCCACTGCGAGGACGCATCATGGCCACCACGGGGCAGTCCTCCGCGGCCTTGACGGTCATCTTGCATTCGGCATGGATTCTCATGGGGGAGGTCCTTCGACAACGGCGGGCGTGTCAAGCGGTTATAGGGCCGATGTGCCGGGCGGCGCGTAGGCGGAGCGATGAAATTGCAAGATCCACGCCGCCGGAGTGCGCTGCGCCCGGATGGATCGAGGCAGCGAGTCGCCGCGGCACGGCAAACCGGTGTGTCGGCGCGTCACAATGACTGCATGAACACCGCAGACAACGGCGCTGCGTCGGCCGACGCCCCGCCCGGATACACCACCCTCAAGACATTGGACCGCGGCTTCGTGCGATTGGTCGGCCCCTTCTTCCTGCACGACGAACGGCCGGTGCTCGCCACGCGCATCACGCCCGACCATCTCAATTCCATCGGCATCGTGCACGGCGGCTTCCTGGCGACGCTGGCCGACACGGCATTCGGGGCGGTGCTGCGACGCCAACTGAGCCTGCCGGCGCCGCCTGCGACGGCAAGCCTGAGCGTGGACTACATCGGCGCCGTGCGTGAAGGTGACTGGCTCGAAGCGCATGTCGACGTCCACAAGGTGGGCGGGCGGCTCACCAACGCGAGTTGCCTGCTGAAGGTGGGCGAGCGCTTGGTGCTGCGTGCGAGCGGGATCTTTGTCATGAGCGTGCCGGGGACGCGCTGAGTCGGCGGGCACTCAAACGGGCTTCGGGGCAGAAGTCCCGTGCAGCGACATGCGCCTTGCGGCATTCACGCCATTGCCGCACGCCAGCGCATCACTCAACGCAAGACCAGCACAGGAATCTGCGCCCGGCTCAGCACACGCTGTGTTTCGCTGCCCAGCAGCAAGCGCTTGATGCCCTTCCTGCCGTGCGAGGCCATCACGATCAGGTCGCACTGGTGCTTTCTTGCCGCGGCGATGATCGTTTCGCCCACCGCGTCGGAATGCATCACCACCGTCCCGGCCTTGACGCCCCGGTCCGCGGCGGACTGCGCGGCCTGCTCCATCAGCGCCTGTGCATCCTGGGCGAGACCCTGCTCGATGCGTCCCATGTCCTTCGCGTCGAAGATGGCGCTGCCGCCGACGAAGTTGCTTTCGGGGTAGACCGGCACCACCGTCAGCACCAGCAGCTGCGCACCGTGCACGCTGGCCAGTTCAATGGCAGAGGCGACGGCTCGCGTGGCAAGGGCCGAACCGTCGGTGGCGACGAGGATGTGCTTGAACATTTGGAGCCTGGCTTGGCGTCACGCTACCACGTGAGCGCTGCCTCATGCTCGCAGCCCGGTACTCGACGTTCAGGCCCGCTGCATGGCCCGCTTGCGTTGCAGTGCGCGAAACAGGTCCGCGAGCAACACGGCAAGCCCTGCGCGGGCGCAGCAGGGGAAGAGATCCTTGGAGTCGATGGGGTTGTTGGGCATGGGACGTCCTTTCAGATCAATGAATGCGTGTAGCGGCCGAGCGTGGCCGATTCGCGATGTCGCCAGTCGCGTGCCGAATCCGTTTGCGCAGTGGACTGCGGCCATGCCATGCCGGCCTTGATCACATCGACTTCGAAGCGGCGCTCGCACGTGATGCCGCCGCGCTTCACCAACTGATGCACGATGCCGTCGGCGTCCACGCTGAAGCCATCGAGCGCGAAGACCGGCTGCCCCACACGACCGGGCAGCGTCGAATGCGTGGTGATGAAACCGTCCTGCACGGAGCCGCGGGCGATGGAAGTTTCGAAGTTGAACAGGCCACGCAAGCCCTGCTCGTTGCCTGCGGCCGTCAGCACCTGTTCGAGGAATGAACCCTGCCCGGCGGGTGGCTCCACGCGCCCGAGCACAAGCCCCGCGTGCTTGCCGCTGACGATGAGGCCGCCGCCGCGGTGCAGCACGCGGCCGGTGCCCATCTCCTTCTCTTCCAGCAGGCGCAGGCCCACCAGCGGACCGGGCGCCGAAGGCTGCAGGCGCCAATCCTCGACGTACGCACCGCTCGGCGCGAACTCGACCATGCAGTTGCCAACGCGCTGCAAGGGCGCCGGCTCGGGCCAGCGATCGTGCAGCTGCAGGGCAGTGGGTTCGCGCCACACGAGTTGCGCGCCATCCCATACCGATTCGGCAACCCATCCCTCGTAGTTGCCGAGCACTTCCAGTTCGGCCTTCGAATACGCCGCCCACGGCTTTGCCAACGCGACCAACCCGTCATTGCGCGGCAGGCGAAGGTCGATCGAGAAATTTCGGCTCTGCAGCCAGAACACCTGCGTCTCGATGTCGCTGCTGCCATCGGCAAAGGCGATGCAGTGACGGCGATACAGGCCCATCATCCACTCGGGCACTTGTTGCGCCGGACGGCGCGGGTGGCGCTCGATGAGTTCGAGCAAGTGCATCACAGCACCACCTCTGCCTTGCGGCCGAAGCTGTCCACCGTGCGCGCGCCCTCGGGCAGCTTCAGCTCGCCGCGTGCGATGCGTTGCTTGAGGTAGGTGAAGGTCTGCTGCGTTTGCGCGTAGATGTGGTCGCCGCAATTCAACGGCGTGTAGGGGCTCGGGCCGTCCTGCGCAGCGCGCGGCACGATGGGTTCGATGACGGTGTCGTAGTCGCAGGCGCAGAAGAGCGGAAAGGAATAGCGCTCTTGCGGCACCTTGCGCACGCGATGGCGCGTGGCCACGAAGGCGCCGTTGGACAGCACTTCGAGCATGTCGCCGATGTTGATGACGAAGGCGCCCGGCATCACCGGCACGGAAATCCATTCGCCCGCCCCGTTGATGACTTCCAGCCCCGGCGCGGTCGGCAGCAAGATGGTGAAGCACTCGTAGTCGGTGTGCGAGCCGATGCCTTGCCCTTCGCCCTTCGGCACTTCGTCGAAGGGGTAGTGGATCAAACGCAGTTGGCTCGGCGGCTGGTTCACGTGGCGCACCAGGCGGTCTTCTTCCACGCCGAGCGCGAGTGCAAAGCCGCGGAACAGCAGCTTGCTCAGGGCCAGCACTTCCTTGTAGTAGGCGCTGACGTCCTCCCTGAAGCCGGGCATCTCGGGCCAGCGGTTGGGCCCCAGCAGCGGCCTGCGTCCTTCCACCGACTCATGGTCAAAGCCGACGTCGTACGCTTCCTTGCGGTCGATCACGTTCTCGCTGAAGCGCTCTTCGCCTTCCGGCACGTAGCCGCTGTGGTTGGTCGATTCGCCGATGTAGTTGCGCATCTTCACTTCATGCGGCTGCGCGAAGTAGGCCTTCGCGCGTTCGATGAGTGCCTCGATGCTGCACTCGCTGACGCGATGGCCCGTGAGATAGAAGAAGCCCGCATCGCGTGCGGCTTGGCCGAGCTGGTCGGCGGCCTGCTGGCGTTCGTGCAGATGGGGGGAATGGAGGCTGGTGATGTCCACCACCGGCAAGGCCTGGAAGGCGGTGTGTTTTCTGCTGGGTCCCGACACTGTGAAGCTCCTTTGTTGATGAGTGTCTGGCCGTCCAGCATGTCTGCCTTTTGCGTGAGTACAAAAGGCCCAAGTCGTCCTGGCTCGCATCGCGCGAGAGAGCGAAGACAAAAGCAGATTTCAGGCCTGCCGTTGATGCGCTTCGTCGCACCAAGTTCGTGACGCCGCGGCTCGCCCAGCACCAATCGGGGGCAACGCACGCACCGAACCCCGCTCCAGACCCATCCAATAGTTGGCACGACTCCTGCTGCAACCATTGCGGGAGCCGGCGACAAACCGGTTGACACGCACAATTTGCAAATGGATGGCTAGGGTTCCGGTTCGCTGACCAGGCGAACGCTGGTCCGAGAGCTGTCGACCTCGGTAGGGGTTACACGGCGGGACAAAAGCCCGGGAGATGGACGCGATCGCAAGACCGCGCCGCTCCCGGGCTTTTCTGTTTCACCCTACTTGAGGATCCAACGTGTCAAAGCTTTCCAGATTCATCAGCAGCGCGACGCTGTGCCTCGCCACCCTGGCCTGCCTGCAATCCGCAGTCGCAGCAGCGCCGCGCACCGACTTCAAGGTGTGCTCCTCCATCTATGCCGGCTTCATGCCCTGGGCCGAAGCGCAGGCGCAGGGCATCTTCGCGAAGTGGGGCAAGAAGTACGGCGTCAACATCAGCGTCGTGCAACTCAACGACTATGTGGAGTCGATCAACCAGTACACCGCGGGCAAGTTCGACGGCTGCGCCATGGCCAACATGGATGCGCTGACCATCCCGGCCGCCGGCGGCGTCGACTCGACCGCCATCATCGTGGCCGACTATTCCGACGGCAACGACGGCATCGTCATCAAGGGCAAGAACAAGAAGCTGCAGGACCTCAAGGGCCAGACGGTGAACCTGGTCGAGTTCTCGGTGTCGCACTACTTCCTGGCGCGCGCACTCGAATCGGTGGGCATGAGCGAACGCGACATCAAGGTGGTCAACACCAGTGACGCCGACATCGTGGCGGCCTTTGCCACGCCTTCGGTGAAGAATGCGGTGACGTGGAACCCGATGCTCTCCACGCTGGCCGACGGGCAGGACGCATCGCTGGTCTACACCTCGCACCAGTTGCCCGGCGAGCTGATGGACATGATGGTCGTCAACACGAAGACGCTCAACGACAACCCCAACTTCGGCAAGGCGCTGACGGGCGCGTGGTTCGAGATGATGTCGGTCATGACCGCCAAGGACGATCGCGCGACCAGGTCCCTCACCGCGATGGCCAAGGCCTCGGGCACCGACCTCGCGGGCTTCAAGGCACAGCTGTCGACCACCGCCCTCTTCTACACGCCGCAAGCGGCGCTGAAGTTCGCGACCAGCCCCGACATGCCCAAGATCATGAGCCGCGTCGCGAAGTTCTCCTTCGACCACGGCATTCTCGGCCAGGGCGTGAAGAGCCCCGATGCCATCGGCATGGCCTTCGACGGCGGCGCCGTCGTGGGCAACAAGAACAACCTCAAGCTGCGCTTCGACCAGAGCTACGTCCGCATGGCGGCCGAAGGCAAGCTCTAAACCGATTCCAACAACGCAACCGCGAGGGCCTGCGCCATGCGCCTCATCAATCGACGACCCGGTCGAGGGAACGCCGTGTTCCTCCTGCTGATGCCGTTCGTCATTCTCCTGGCCGTCTACTTCCTCGGGTCGACGGCGCGGCTGGCGGACAACCCCGACGACAAGCTGCTGCCCAGTGCGGTGCAGATGACGGAAGCCATCCACCAGTACGCCTTCACCGAGGACAAGCGCACCGGCGACTACCTGCTGTGGGTCGACACCGGGGCGAGCCTGAAGCGCCTGGGCATCGGGCTGGCCGTCAGTGCGGTGCTGGCGCTTGTCGCGGGCATCCTGCTGGGCAGCTTTCCGTTCTTCGCGGCCAGCTTCTCGCCCTTCGTGACGGTGATCTCGATGATCCCGCCGCTGGCGGTGCTGCCGATCCTGTTCATCGTGTTCGGGCTCGATGAACTGTCGAAGGTGGTGCTCATCGTCATCGGCATCACGCCGGTGATGGTGCGCGACCTGCAGCAGCGTGCCAACGAGATCCCGCGCGAGGTGTGGGTGAAAGCGCAGACGCTGGGCGCCAACAGCTGGACGCTGATCCTGCGCGTGATCGTGCCGCAACTGGTGCCGCGCCTGCTGGTCGCGCTGCGCCTGTCGCTGGGCTCGGCATGGCTCTTCCTGATCGCCGCGGAAGCGATTGCGTCCACCGACGGCCTGGGCTACCGGATCTTCCTGGTGCGGCGCTACCTGGCGATGGACGTGATCCTGCCCTACGTGGTGTGGATCACCCTGCTCGCCTGGCTCATGGACCTGGCGCTGGCCTTCATCACGAAGCGCGCCTTTCCGTGGTTCGGAGGAGCACGCCATGCTTGAAGTACGCAACGTCTGGAAAAGCTACGACGACCAGGTCGTGCTGGAGCGGCTGAACCTCACGGTGAAGGAAGGCGAGTTCTGCTCGATGGTCGGCGCCTCGGGCTGCGGCAAGTCCACCTTCCTGCGGCTGCTGCTGGGGCAGGAGCAATGCAGCAAGGGAAGCATCCTGCTGGACGGCAAGGCCCTGCCCTCGGAGCCGGACCGGCACCGCGGCGTGGTGTTCCAGCGATACTCGGTGTTCGAGCATCTGGATGTTCTGCGCAACGTGATGATCGGCCTGGAACTGCCGGCGTCGCCCTTCGTCGGCAAGCTCTTCGGTGCCAAGCGCAAGGCCGCGCGGGACGAAGCGGTGGCGATGCTGGAGCGCGTGGGCCTTGGTGCGTCGCTGCACAAGTACCCGAGCCAGTTGTCGGGCGGCATGCAGCAGCGGCTGGCGATTGCGCAAGCGCTCATCACCAAGCCGCGCATCCTGCTGCTCGACGAGCCTTTCGGCGCGCTGGACCCCGGCGTGCGGCGCGACATGCACGAGTTGCTGCTGGGCCTCTGGCGCGAGACCGGGCTGACCATTTTCATGGTCACGCACGACCTCAAGGAAGGCTTCGCGCTGGGCAGCCGCATGCTGGTCTTCGACAAGTGCCGCATCGATCCGCAGGCGCCGGGCGCGTACGGCGCACGCATCACCTACGACATTCCGCTGGACCGTGGTGGCGACGCCAACGGCCAGTTGTCGCTCGCGAAAGCCGCCATCGAGCGAGGGCTGCCACGGCCCGCCCACAACATCGAACAAGGGAACCTCCATGTCGTCATTGCTTGAAGAAACCATCCCGGGCGGCGGACACACCTCGCTCATCGTCAAGCGCGGCCAGTCGCTGCGCATCACCGACATCGAGGGGGGAGCCAACGTCAGCCTGCTGATGCTCAACGCTCACGAGAAGAGCGAGCGCCTCAACCTGCCCGACACGCTCAAGTGCCAGCACACGGCGAAGCTCACCGCTGGCCATTGCCTCTACTCCGACATGGGCCGCGTGCTGGCCGCCATCGTGCGCGACACCTGCGGCTGGCATGACCCGATCGGCGGCGTATCGGATGCGGCCGAGGTCGAAGTGCAGTACGGCCACGGCCGCTACCAGGAACTGCGCAACGGATTCCATCGCAACGGGCAGGACAACCTGCTGGTCGAGATGGGCAAGTGGGGCCTGAACATCTCGGACCTGCAGATGACGCTCAACCTCTTCAGCCGCGTGGACGTGCGCGAGGACGGCGGCTTCCGTTTCTCGTCCGGCAACTCGAAGGCCGGCGATCTGGTCGAGCTTTATGCGCCCATGGACACGCTGATCGTGCTCACCGCGATCCAGCACCCGCTGGACCCCAGCGACGTGTATGCGCCCAAGCCGGTTCGCATGCAACTGGAGCGCGCCGACGCCTCCGTGGCCGAGATCTGCCGCCTGTCCTGCGAGGAGAACCAGCGCGGCTTCATCAACACCGACCGCCTTTACCTGTGAGGCCCGACATGACGACAACACAACTGACTGCCAGCCCCCGCACGCCCGAGACGGCCGTGTTCCGCGAAACCGTTGCCGCCGGCGAGCCGTGGGTGAAGGAACTCAAGGCCGGCCAGACACTGCGCATCCTCGACCTCGAAGGCAACCAGGCGGTGGACACGCTTTTCTTCAACCTGCACGACCGCAGCGAACGCTTCGACGCGCAGCGCACCTTGCGCCGGCAAAAGAGCCTCTACATCACGACGGGCACGGTCCTGTATTCGAACCAGGGCAATCGCATGCTGACCGTCGTCGCCGACACCTGCGGCCGGCACGACACCCTCGGCGGCGCCTGCGCGCAGGAGAGCAACAGCGTGCGCTATGCCCTCGGCAAGCGCTACATGCACAGCTGCCGCGACAACTTCCTGCGGGCCTGCGCGCACGACACGCGCCTGGGCAAGCGCGAGATCGGCGCCAACATCAACTTCTTCATGAACGTGCCGGTGACGCCCGAAGGTGGCCTCACCTTTGCCGATGGCATTTCCGCGCCGCAGAAATACGTCGAGTTGCTGGCGGAGATGGACGTGCTGGTGTTGATCTCCAACTGCCCGCAGTTGAACAACCCCTGCAATGCGTACAACCCGACCCCGGCCGAGTTGCTGATCTGGGATTAGCGGACCACGCGCCTCGCAACGAGGCGCCGTGCCGGGGACGACCCCGGCATGCATGAACAACTGGCGGGACGACTCGCCAACGAGGTTCTTCACATCATGTTCGACAAAGTATTGATCGCCAATCGTGGCGCGATCGCGTGCCGCATCATCCGTACGCTTCGTGCGCTCGGCCTGAAATCCGTTGCGGTGTACTCGGAAGCGGACGCCGATTCCGCGCACGTGCAGCAGGCCGACGAGGCCGTGTGCATCGGCCCGGCGCCGGCGGCGCAGAGCTACCTCGACGCGGATCGCATCCTGGCGGTGGCGCGCGACACGGGTGCCGGCGCCATTCATCCGGGCTACGGTTTCCTCTCCGAAAACCCCGGCTTTGCGCAGGCCTGCGAAGCCGCGGGCATCGCCTTCATCGGGCCGACCGCGCAACAAATGCTCGCCTTCGGCCTCAAGCACACGGCGCGTGCGCTCGCTGAAGAACATGGCGTGCCCTTGCTGCCGGGCAGCGGACTGCTGGCTGACCTCGGCTCTGCCCTTTCCGAAGCCGAGCGCATCGGCTACCCGGTGATGCTCAAGAGCACGGCCGGCGGCGGCGGCATCGGCATGCGGCTGGTGCGTGACGCAGCCGAACTGGCGCCTGCCTTCGAAGCGGTGCAGCGCCTGGCGCAAGCCAACTTCAAGGACGCGGGCCTCTTCCTCGAAAAGTTCGTCGAGCGCGCGCGGCACATCGAAGTGCAGGTGTTCGGCGACGGCGCAGGCCATGTCATCGCGCTGGGAGAGCGCGACTGCTCGGCGCAGCGTCGCAACCAGAAGGTCGTTGAAGAAACCCCAGCGCCGCACCTCGATGCGGCAACGCGCACGGCGATGCTGGATGCGGCGGTTCGGCTGGGCAAGGCAGTGTCGTACCGCTCCGCCGGCACGGTGGAATTCGTGCTCGACGCCGACACGCAGGCCTTCTACTTCCTGGAAGTCAACACCCGCCTGCAAGTGGAGCATGGCGTCACCGAACAGGTCACCGGCATCGACCTCGTGGGCTGGATGGTTCGGCTTGCACGCGGCGAGTCTTTTGCGCTGTCTGCACCCGAAGCGCAAGGCGCCTCGATCCAGGTGCGCCTCTACGCCGAAGACCCGGCACGCAACTTCCAGCCGAGCGCCGGACGCCTGACCGAAGTGGCCTTCCCCGACGACACACGCATCGAGACCTGGGTCGCCACCGGCAGTGAAGTGCCGCCCAACTACGACCCGATGATCGCCAAGCTGATCGTCACCGGACGCGACCGGGCCGATGCCGTGCAAAAGTTGCAAGCCGCGCTGGCGAGCACGCGGCTGGCGGGCATCGAGACCAACCTGCGCTACCTGCGCGCCATCTCCGCATCGGCGGATTTCGTCGAAGGCCGCATCGTCACGCGATCGCTGGCCGACTTCAGCTACCAGCCCAAGGCCTTTGAAGTGCTCGAAGCGGGCGTGCAGACCACCGTGCAGGACTGGCCCGGCCGCCAAGGCTATTGGGACGTCGGCGTGCCGCCCTCCGGTCCCATGGATGACCTCGCATTCCGCCTGGCGAACCGCATCGTCGGCAATGACAGCGACGCCGCCGGCCTCGAATGCACGATGAGCGGCCCGACCCTTCGCTTTCACCACGACGCCGTGATCGCGGTGTGTGGCGCGGCGATGCGCGTCACGCTCGACGCGCAACCGGTGCGCCTCTGGCAGGCCACGCACGTGAAAGCCGGCAGCGTCCTGAAAATCGGCGCAGTCGAATCGACGGGCGGCAGCCGCGCCTACCTGGCCGTGCGCGGCGGCATCGACGTGCCGGCCTATCTCGGCAGTCGCTCCACCTTCACGCTGGGCCAATTCGGCGGCCACGGCGGCCGCACGCTGCGCACCGGAGACATGCTGCACGTCGGCGAGCAGGCGCTTGCGCCTGCGCACCTCACGCTCGACGCCGCCGCAGTGCCGACCTACGCGCAAGGCGCCACGCCATGGGAAATCGGCGTGCTGTACGGCCCGCATGGCGCGCCCGACTTCTTCACCGACGGCGACATCGCGACCTTCTTCGACACGCCCTGGGAGGTGCACTACAACTCGAGCCGCACCGGCGTGCGACTCATCGGCCCCAAGCCCACCTGGGCGCGTCGCGATGGCGGCGAGGCGGGCCTGCACCCGTCGAACATCCATGACAACGCCTACGCCATCGGCGCGATCGACTTCACCGGCGACATGCCCGTGATCCTCGGCCCCGATGGTCCGAGCCTCGGTGGCTTCGTTTGCCCTGCGGTGGTGGTGGCGGCCGAGCGCTGGAAGCTGGGGCAACTGCGTCCCGGTGACAGCGTGCGCTTTCGCTGCGTATCGCAAGCCGAGGCGCTGGCGCTGCAGGATGCGCAGGACCGTTGGGTCCACGAACTGCAGGCGCCGGCGGCACCCGCTTTCGTGGGCCGCGCGCAGGATGCGTCGCACCTCGCATCGCCGGTCGTCTTCGAGCGCGAAGCCTCCACGGGCCGCCCCGCGTTGGTCGTGCGGCAGGCCGGCGACCGCTATTTGCTGGTCGAACTCGGCGAGTTGCAACTCGACATCGCGCTGCGCATGCGCATCCATTCACTGCACGCTGCCCTGCAAGCCCAAGGCATCGACGGCATCATCGACCTCACGCCGGGCATCCGATCGCTGCAGCTGCACTATGACCCGCGCCGCGTCGATCGCGCCGCGTTGATCGACGCCATTGCCTTGGCCGACGACGAATTCGGCGACACCGACGACCTGACCGTGCCTTCGCGCACCGTGTACCTGCCGCTCTCGTGGGACGACAGCGCAACCAGGCTGGCCATCGACAAGTACATGCAATCGGTGCGCCCCGACGCGCCCTGGTGCCCGAGCAACATCGAGTTCATCCGCCGCATGAACGGGCTGGACAGCATCGAGGACGTGCACCGCATCGTGTTCGACGCGCGCTACCTCGTGCTCGGCCTGGGCGACGTATACCTCGGCGCACCGGTCGCCACGCCGGTCGATCCGCGTCATCGCCTCGTCACCACCAAGTACAACCCGGCGCGCACCTGGACACCGGAGAACGCGGTGGGCATCGGCGGGGCCTACATGTGCGTTTACGGGATGGAAGGCCCCGGCGGCTACCAGTTCGTCGGGCGCACGCTGCAGATGTGGAACCGCTGGCGCGATGCGTCCAGCGGCGCCGCCGCCTTCGAAGCAGGCAAGCCCTGGCTGCTGCGCTTCTTCGACCAGATCCGCTTCTACCCGGTCGGTGAGGAAGAGCTGCTGCGCATCCGCAGCGATTTCCCCGCGGGCCGCTACCCGGTGCGCATCGAACCGGGCGAATTCAGCATGCGCGAGTACCGCGAGTTTCTGGATGGCAACGCAGAAGACATCGCCAGCTTCAAGACCACGCAACAGCTGGCCTTCGAGGCCGAACGCGAGCGCTGGCGCGTGCAGGGGCAGGCCGAATACGTGGACGAAGCTTCACTCACCACGCCTGCAGATGACGCGCTCGACCTGCCCGAGGGTGCCAGCGCCATTTGCAGCCAGGTCCCCGGCAGCGTCTGGAAGGTCGCGGTGCATCAAGGCGACGTCGTGGCGCAAGGCGACACGCTGGTGGTCGTCGAATCCATGAAGATGGAATTCGCAGTGACGGCGCCCTTTACAGGCCGTGTGCACAGCGTGCGCTGCACCGAAGGCGCAGCAGTCGGGGCCGGACAAGAGGTGGTGGTGCTGATGCCCGCAACCGATCCTTCGACCGCACGCGCCGAAGAAGACCGGATTGCCGCGGAGTTGGCTGCGTGAACGCGCGCGTCCCCATTCATCGTGTCGGCTTCTCGCTGGAAATTGCCAGCCTGCAGGCCGACTACCGCAAAGGCACGCGCACGCCGCTCGACGTGATCGAGGCTGTCATCGCGGCGACGGAGGTGGACACGCACCATGCCTGGATCCACCGCATCGACGCCCGCGCACTGCGCGCACGCGCCAGCGCCTTGCAGGAACGTGGGCCCGCAGGCCTGCCCCTGTACGGCATCCCGTTCGCCATCAAGGACAACATCGACCTGGCCGGCGTGCCCACCACCGCCGGTTGCCCCGACTATGCCTACCTGCCGCCCGCCAGTGCCTTCGTCGTCCAACAGTTGCTCGACGCCGGCGCCATCGCCGTCGGCAAGACCAACCTGGACCAGTTCGCGACCGGCCTGAACGGCACGCGCTCGCCCTACGGCGCCTGCCTCAACGCCTTCGATTCGGCGCGCGTGTCGGGTGGCTCCAGCTCGGCTCGGCGGTGGCTGTTGCTTTGGGCCAGGTCAGCTTCGCGCTGGGCACCGACACGGCAGGCTCAGGCCGCGTGCCCGCTGCCTTCAACCACCTCGTAGGCCTGAAGCCGACCTGCGGGCTGCTGTCGACCACGGGCGTGGTGCCGGCCTGCCGCTCGCTCGACACACCCTCGATCTTTGCCTTGACGGCCGCGGATGCGCATCGCGTGTTCAAGGTGGCCAAGGCTTACGACGAAGCGGATTCGTACGCGCGGCCCGCGCAAGCCCACGGCGTTGATTTCGGCAGCGCCACACGCTTTCGCCTCGGCGTGCCTGCGGCGGATCAACTGCAGTTCTTCCAGCCTGGCTACGCACAAGCCTTCGACGCGGCCTGCGATCACGCCCGCCAGCTGGGCGCGGAAATCACCACCATCGATTTCGCGCCTTTTCTCGAAGCCGCACGGCTGCTGTACGAAGGTCCATGGGTCGCCGAGCGCTACCAGGCCATCCGCGACTTCATCGACACGCAGCCGCAAGCCGTGTTTCCGGTCACGCGCGAGATCACGCTCGGCGGCGCCAAGCCGCTGGCGGCCGACGCTTTTGCCGCCTTCTACCAGCTGCGCGCGCTTCAGCGGCAATGCGGGAAAACCTGGCGCAGCGTCGATGTGCTGCTGCTGCCGACCGTGCCCTCCCACCCGGGCATTGCGGCCATGCTGGAAGAGCCGGTCCGCCTCAACAGCCAGCTCGGCCTGTACACCAACTTCATGAACCTGCTCGATTGCGCAGGCGTGGCGCTTCCTTTCTCCTTGCTGCGGGATGGCCTGCCCTTTGGCGTGACCTTCGCCGCGCCCGCGCATCAGGACGTGCCGCTGCTGCACCTGGCCCAACGCTGGCAGCGGTCGCTGGCCGGCGCATCGGCCACCCTGGGCGCAACCGGCTTCACCGCTCGCCGCCACACGTGATTTCAATTTTTTCAACCCCGGAGTACCCAGTGCCTCTCATGCGTTCGTTCCCTCGCCCCGCCCCCGGCAGCATTGCCGCCGCCGTCTTCGTCTTCGCCACGACGAGCGCGATGGCGCAGTCCACCGACAAGCCCGCAGATGCCCCGGCCGACGCCGGTCCGTGGACCGTCACGAAGCACATCGACCTGGCCTACCCCTACGTGCTGCGCGGTGCGACCACCACCTACGGCAATGGCGCACCGCTCGGCAATGCGGGCGCCGATGCGCCGGAGTCGTCGCGCGTGGCGTTGCAGTGGGGCATCGACTTCGTCCACACGAGCGGCTGGAGCTTCGGCTACTGGGCCTCGACCATCAACTACTCGTACAAGCAACTGGGCCGCTCGTATGACGACCGGAGCATCACCGACTTCCAGCACCCCAAGTCCGTCGAGAACGACTTCTACGGCGCCTACAGCGGCAACATCGTGGGCGACCTCGGCTACACGGCGGGCATGACGGGCTATGTCTACATCAACGGCGTGCACGCCAACGCGCTGGAGACCAAGCTGGGCCTGACTTATGGACCGATCGCGGTCAACGCACAGACGCTGCTGAACGACGTGGTCTGGGGAAACAAGGGCGACACGTATTGGAGCGTCGTCTACACGCAGCCCCTGCCCTACGACCTGACCTTCACCGGCACGCTGGGCGCCTACACCTACAGCAAGGAAGGCACCTACCTCGGCACACGCGACACGGCCTTCGGCGTGAACTGCGCAGCCAACGAAGCCTTCGTCGTCAACGGCTGCTTCGTGGGCACCCGGCCGATCGGCAGCGCCTTTCGTCACCTGACGCTCGCGCTGTCAGGCCCGATCCCGACCACGCCCGTCAACTGGAACGTGGCCGTGATCATCGGCGGCGACAACCGCTTCGGCATCAAGCAGGACACGAAGATGACGGGCTCGGTCAGCGTCGTGTTCTGATCCTGGCTCACAGTGGCGTTCGCAGGTAAAGAATGACCTGCGTCAGCCGGATCGACAGCGCCACATAGAGCAGGACCGCTGAGAACTTCAGGAACCGGGGCTGGCGCAGCCGCGTCAAGCGGCGCAACCCGTCGAAAAGGTTGAGCCCCAGCAGCAGCGCGCCCAGGGCCGCGATCGCGTAGCCCGCGGTGTGAATCGCCCACATGCCACGCAGCGGCGACACGCCGACGTGGTTGATCGCATAGAGGCCCGCGCCGACGATGGCGGCGCCGGTCAGCACATTCCTGGCGTGCTGGAAGAAGGTGTTGAGGCCATCCTTCTCGAACAGTACAACGGCCATCGACCGCCAGGTGCGCCTGAGATTGACGCGTACGCCGGCAACGACAGGCGTGCGCTTTCCGGCAGGTTCCAGGTCGGTCTTCATACGGCCTCCTTCTCGCTCGCAAGCCCGCGCCCCGCGTCTTCGCGCCACCGATCGGCCATCGCCTGCGGAAACGCGCAGGCCTTGCGTGCCGAGGCGTCCATGAACACGGCAGTGAGCGTGCTCACCGCCACGACGTCATCCGCCTGGTCACCGCGCCGCATCTCGTGGCGGATGCGCAGCACTTTCGCCTTCACGTCGATCAGTTCGGAGTGGATCGACACCAGGTCGCCCGCGTGCAACTCGCGCCGGTACTGCGTCAGCTGCTCGACCGCCGCCATGCCGCGCCCAGCCTCCTTCAGCCAGGCCGGCGTGAGGCCGAGCGAGCCGAAGAACTGCCAGCCCGCCTCGTCGAACTTGCCCGTGTACCACATGACGTTCATGTGGCCCATGTGGTCGCACTGCCAGGGGTAGACGGTGCCGCGGTAGGTGAGTTGTTGCATCGCTGCGCTCCATTGGGTTGTCTGCTTGAGCGCTCAAATCTATGAGGCGACCACACGGCGTGCATGTCGAAGGCGACGCGTCTTGATTTCAAATGAAACGCAGCGCCCCGATTTCAAATGACACACACCGGTCGCCGGCGAGAAATGTGCAGTCAACCGGTCGTCCGCACGATTCGCCTCCATCAGCAACCCATCGCATGGAGCGCGACATCCCATGACAGACAAGCCATCGAATCCCGCACAGCAAGGCGCGGGGGCAACCCGAACCCTCTCGGCCGCGCTCGCGACCATCACCGCCGCCATGATCTCCGCCTGCGCCCAACTGCCGGCGCGCGAAGCGGAACCGCAGGTCAAGCCGGTCACGCAGTACGCCACCGCGCAGAGCTTTGCGGCCGCCCCGGCCCCGTGGCCTGTCGACGCATGGTGGCGCAACTACGAAGACGCTCAACTCGACCAGTTGATCGCCGAAGCGCTCGCCGACGCACCGAGCGTGGCAGCCGCGGACGCGCGACTGCGCCGTGCGCAAGCCTTCGTGCAGTCGGCCGATGCCGCACTGATGCCGCAAGTCGGCGCCAACGCGTCGATCACCAGCCAGAAGCAGAGCTACAACTACCTGAGCCCGCGCAACGCGACACCCGAAGGCTGGAACGGCTACGGCCGCGCCACGCTCGACTTCTCCTGGGAGATCGACTTCTGGGGCAAGAACCGCGCAGCCCTGGCCGCCACCACCTCGGATGCCGATGCGGCGCGCGCCGACGCGGCGCAGGCGCGGATCATCCTGGCGACGTCCATCGCCTCGGCCTATGCGGAACTGGCGCGCCAGCATGCCGCGCTCGACACGGCCCAAGCCGCGCTCACGGTTCGCAGCAAGACCGCCGATCTGCTGACGCGCCGCTTCGACAACGGCCTTGAAACCCTGCCAAGCGTCAAGCAGGTCGATGCGCGCCGCGCCTCGGCGCAGGCAGAGGTGCTGTCCATCGAGGAGCAACTGGCGCTGCAACGCAACCGCATCGCGGCACTGGTCGGTGCCGGACCCGATCGCGCGCTGAGCATTTCCCGCCCGACCGTGCGCCTGCAACGCGCCTTCGGCCTGCCCTCGCAACTGCCTGCCGAACTGATCGGCCGCCGGCCCGACGTGGTGGCCGCCCGCCTGCGCGCGGAAGCCACCGCCAAGCGCATTGACCAGGCACGCGCCGCCTTCTATCCGAACGTGAACCTCGTCGCCTTCATCGGCGTGCAGTCGCTCGGCCTGGACATGCTCAGCAAGAACGGCTCGTCGATCGGCAGCATCGGCCCGGCCATCTCCCTGCCGATCTTCGACGGCGGCCGGCTGCGTGCCCAGTTGGGCGGTGCCAATGCCGACTACGCGCAGGCCGTGGCGAGCTACGACGGCACGGTCGTCCAGGCGCTGCAGGACGTGGCCGATGCAGCCGTGAGCCAGAAGGCGCTCGGCCCGCAACTGGCGCGCACCGACGAAGCCGTGGGCGCCGCGCGCGAGGCGTGGCGGCTGCAGAACAACCGCTACGAAGGCGGCCTGTCGAACTACCTCGAAGTGCTGTCCGCCGAAGACACGCTGCTGGCCAACCTGCGCACGCAGAGCGACCTGCAATCACGCGCTTTCACGCTCGACGTCGCACTCGTGCGCGCCCTTGGCGGTGGCTACGTCGCCACACAGAACTGAACCCCTCTCTCTCGAACCTGAACAGGAGATCACCATGTCCAAGATGAAAACCGACCTGCTGCAAGCCGCTGGCGACGCCGTCGTCGCGCATGAGGATGAAACCGTCAAGCCCGCCGGCCCCAGCCGCAAGCGTCTCTTCGTGATGCTGGGCTTGACGGTGCTGACCGCAGCCACCGGCTATGGCGGCTACGAGTACATCCACGCCTCGCGCTTCATCTCGACCGACAACGCCTATGCCGCGACCGAGACGGCGCAAGTCACGCCCGCGATCAGCGGCATCGTGCGCGAAGTGCGCGTCGCTGACACGCAAGCCGTGCAGCGTGGCGATGTCGTGGTCGTGCTGGACGACACCGATGCGCGCCTGGCACTCGACCAGGCCGAAGCCGAACTCGGCCGCGCGGTGCGGCGCGTGCGCGGCTACGTCGCGAGCGACAGCAGCCTGGCGGCGCAGATTGCCGCTCGCGCGTCCGACCAGCAGCGCGCCGCGGCGCAAGTCGCCTCCGCGCAAGCCGACTTCGAACGTGCACGCGTCGACCTGTCGCGGCGCCAGGCGCTCGCCGACTCGGGCTCCGTGTCGGGCGACGAACTCACCAAGGCGCGCAACGCCTTCGACACCGCGCAGGCCAGCCTGGCGGCCGCGCAGGCGAATGCGCTCCAGTCGCGCGCCAACCACAAGGCGGCGATCGGCTCGCGCGAAGCCAACGCGGTGCTGATCGCCGACACCACGGAGGACACCAACCCCGAAGTCACGCTGGCCCGCGCCCGCCGCGACCAGGCGCGCGTGAACCTCGAACGCACGGTGGTCCGCGCGCCGGTCGACGGCGTGATCGCCAAGCGCACGGTGCAACTCGGCCAGCAAGTGCAGCCCGGCGCGGCGCTGCTGTCGGTCGTGCCGGTGGGCGACATGCATGTGGACGCGAACTTCAAGGAAGTGCAGCTCGACCGCGTGCGCGTCGGCCAGCCGGTCACGCTGGCGTCGGACCGTTACGGCAAGAAGGTGACGTACCACGGCGTCGTCGAAGGCTTGGCCGGCGGAACAGGCGCGGCCTTCGCGACCATCCCGGCGCAGAACGCGACCGGCAACTGGATCAAGGTCGTGCAGCGTCTGCCGGTGCGCATCCGCCTGGATGCGCAGGAGCTGGCGAAGCGTCCGTTGCAGGTGGGCCTGTCGATGCACGCCACCATCGACACGCGCAGCGTGCATTGAGGAGACCTGCCATGTCGCGAAACTCGACATCGGCTTGCGAAGCCGAAGCGCCGCTGCAAGGCGGCATGCTGTGGCTGGCGGCCATCGTGCTCGCGGCCGCGAACTTCATCGCGGTGCTGGACATGACGATCGCCAACGTCTCGGTGCCGAACATCGCCGGCAGCCTGGGCATCAGCAGCAGCCAGGGCACCTGGGTGATCACCTCGTACGCGGTGGCGGAGGCCATCATTGTGCCGCTCACCGGCTGGATCGCCGGGCGCTTCGGCGCGGTGCGCGTGTTCGCCACCGCGATGCTGCTCTTCGGCGCCTGCTCAGCGCTCTGCGGTGTTTCCAACTCGCTGGGCATGCTCGTGCTGGGGCGCGTGCTGCAAGGCCTCTCGGGTGGCTCGCTGATGCCGCTGTCGCAGACGCTGCTGCTGCGCATCTTCCCGAAGGACAAGGCGCCCGCTGCGATGGCCTTGTGGGCCATGACGACGCTGGTCGCGCCCATCCTCGGGCCGATTTTGGGCGGGTGGCTGTGCGACAGCTTCTCGTGGCCGCTGATCTTCTTCATCAACGTGCCGATTGCGATGTTCGTCGCGCCGATCGCGTGGCGCATGCTCAAGCGCTACGAGGCGCCGCTGGTGCGCGCACCGATCGACACTGTGGGGCTGATGCTGCTGATCGTCTTCGTCTCGGCCTTGCAACTGATGCTCGACCTTGGCAAGGAGCATGACTGGTTCGCCTCGACGGAGATCTGCATGCTGGCGGTTGTCGCGGCGGTGGGCTTCGTGGCCTTCCTGATCTGGGAGTTCACCGAGGAGCACCCGATCGTCGACTTGCGCGTGTTCCGCCATCGTGGCTTTACAGCCGGTGTCATCACGATCTCGCTCGGCTTCGGTGCGATGTTCGGTGCCAACGTGCTGACGCCGCTGTGGTTGCAGTCGTACATGGGCTACACGTCCACATGGGCGGGGTTGACGACGGCGTGGTCGGGCGTGCTCGCCGTGTTCTGCGCGCCGATTGCCGGCAAGCTGATCGCGAAGGTGGACCCGCGCCTGCTCATCTTTGCGGGGCTGCTGTTGTTGGCCGGGGTGATGGTGCTGCGCACCGTCGCGACCACCGACATGACCTACTGGCAGATCGCGATTCCGCTGATCCTCATGGGCCTGGGCCTGCCCTTCTTCTTCGTGCCGCTCACCGCGCTCACGCTGGGCAGCGTCGAAGAGCATGAGACGGCCGCGGGCGCCGGCTTGCAGAACTTCATGCGCACGCTGTCCGGCGCGTTCGCGACCTCGATGGTCACCACGATGTGGGAAGACCGCACCAGCGCGCTGCACGCCGAGATGGTGGGGATGATGGACCCCATGGGCGAGACCGCCGGCAAGCTCGCCGCGTCGGGCCTGTCG
The DNA here is from genome assembly GCF_030317105.1 of Variovorax brevis. GTDB lineage: Bacteria > Pseudomonadota > Gammaproteobacteria > Burkholderiales > Burkholderiaceae_C > Variovorax > Variovorax brevis. The sequence continues at coordinate 277,519 of NZ_JASZYG010000005.1, read as the reverse complement.
GGCGACCAGGTGCGCAGCATGATGGACAACCTGCTGCAAGGCCAGAGCGTGATGCTCGCGACGAACCAGATCATGTGGCTCGTGGGCGCTGCCTTCCTGCTCTCCGCGGTGGTGATCTGGATTGCGCCCAAGCCCAGCCGCAGCGTGGACATGACGCAGGCGGGGCACTGAGCCCGCGGGCCGGCGAGGCGGTTGAAAGAGTCTGGCTACCTCAACGCGTCAACAGGCGCGTCAAAGAGGTAGCCAGCGCCCCGCTCCGTGCGGATGTACTGCGGATGCGCCGGATCGACCTCGATCTTTCTGCGAAGGCGCAATATTTGCACGTCGATCGAACGGTCATAGACCTCCGCGTTGTGCATGCGGGAGAGTTCCAGCAACTGGTCGCGCGTCAGCACCCGGCGCGGCGCCGACAGGAAGGCGGTGAGCAAGCTGAACTCGCCGTTCGTCAGTTCCACCGGCTCGCCCTGCGCCGACTTCAGCCGCCGCAAGCCGACGTTCAGTTCCCACCCGCCAAAGCGGTAGGCGCGCACTTTGGAAATCTCGTCGGCCACGGTGGCGCGGATCCTGGCGCGGCGCAGCAGGGCGCGCACGCGCGCCAGCAGTTCGCGCGGGCTGAATGGCTTGGTCAGGTAGTCGTCGGCGCCCAGTTCCAGCCCCATCACGCGGTCGGCTTCGTCCGCCCGGCCGGTCAGCATCAGGATCGGGATTTGCGATTCCTCGCGCAGGCGGCGCGCGATCTGCATGCCGTCCTCGCCGGGAAGCCGGACGTCCAGGATGACCAGGTCGACCATCTCGCGCGACATGATGTCGGCCAGTTCCCGGCCCGACGCCACCGCGGTCACGCGCAGTTCGTTGTCGGCAAGGTATTCGGCGATCAGGTCGCGGACGGCGGGATCGTCGTCCAGCGCCAGCACATGCGGCAGCACGCTCGATACAACTTCCATGATGACCCCCACTTGGGTGGCCCGACGTCGGTGCCGGGCCCGCGCGGCCAATATCGTAGACGCGTCGAAGCGGTTTGGGCGATGTCCGCGACGGCTCTCGCCACGCGCCCGATTGCAGATGTAATCTTCGCGCTGTCGTCCTGCAACGCAGCCGCAATGGATCGAGGACTCAATGAAGCATCCAACGACGCTCCGGAGATCACGATGTGCCCCCGAACGCCAGCCACGCGCGCCCTTCGCGCGCCAGGGCGACCATGAACAACGCAGGCCCGACCGTGCTGGTCATCGACGCCGAACGGCAGACCTTCGAGCTGCTGCGCGAGTGGCTGACCGAATCGGGATGGCGGGTCGCCGACGAAAGCACGGGCGGCGCCTGGGCGCCCTTTCAACTGGTGCTGGTGGACGTGGCCTTTCCGCGCCGCGACGGCGCCGCGACCTTGCACCGCATCACGGCCGAACATGCCGGCACGCCGGTGCTGATGCTCTCGGCCATGTTTCACGCCAGCGTCGAAGCCTGCGGCGACTTGGCGCGCTCGCTGGGCGTGGCCTGCGTGCTGCCCAAGCCGGTGCGGCGTGAGGCGCTGACGGCCGTCGTTCGCCGCGTCTCGAACCCCCCGCTGCCATGAAGATCCCCACGTCCCTCGATGGCTGGCTGGCCCAGCGCTCGCTGCGGCGCAGCGTGCCGTGGATCGGGGCGCTATTCATCGCGGCGATCGTGGGATTTGCGGCGCTCGACATCGTGCGCGGCTACCGCGCCACGGTCGCGCAGACCGGCAGCGAACTCGACACGCAGGCACGCACCATCGCCGAGCAGACGGCCCGCACCTTGCAGGCGGTCGATGTGGTGCTGCGCCACATCCAGGACCAGTACCGCCAAGGCGTGGTCGATGCCATGGAGCCGGCGGCACTGCATGCCTACCTGCGCGACCAGGCCGTGGGCCTGGTGCAGATCGACGGCCTGGTGCTGGTGCGCGCCGACGGCATCGCCCGTGCCAACTCGCTGCGGCACCCGCTGCCCGAAGGCGTGCCCAGCGCGGCGAACGTCGATGTGTTCCAGGCCGCGCGCGAAGACATGACCGGCAAGCTGCTGGTCGGCAACGTCACGATCAGTGCCATCGATCGCGCGGTGGTGTTTCCGATGGCGCGCCGGCTTGAGACTGCCGATGGCAGGTTTGCCGGCGCGGTCGGGGCGCGGGGGCGTGTCGACTACTTCCAGCAGTTCTACCGCGACGTGCAGGGCGAGCCCAGCACCAAGATCTCGCTGCTGCGGCGCGACGGCATGCTGCTCGCGCGCCAGCCGAGCGCGGATGCGTCGCTGGGCAAGCGCCTGCCGCTGTCCGATGAGTTGCTGGCTGCGCAGGCCGGTGGCGCCGGGCCGGTTCGCACCGTGAGCCCGATCGACGGCGTGGAGCGCTTCGGCTCGTTGCAGGCGGTGCCGGACTATCCCCTGGTCGTGGCCATCACGCGTGATGTTTCCGCGGCGCTGGCTCCGTGGCGCGAAGAAGCCATCAGTTCCGCGGTGCGCACGCTGGCGCTGGCTGGCCTCGCCGCCGCCCTGCTGGCGCTGGCCACGCGGCAGCTCCGGCGCATCGACACGACACGCCGTTCGCTCGAAGCGGCGCGCGAGCGCTTCGCGCTGGCCGTGAGCGGTGCCGACGTCGGCATCTGGGACTGGGATCACGCCAGCAACCGCATGTTCGGCTCACCGCGGACGCGCGAACTGCTGGGCATGCAGCCGGGCCCGGATTCGGAGCCGGCGCGCGACTGGTTCAACCAGATCCATTGCCATCCGGACGACGAAGCGATCCGCTGGTCAGCGCTCGACGACCACCTCGCCGGCAAGACGCCCGCGTACGAAGAGGAGTACCGCGTGCTGCATCCCGACGGCGTCTACCGCTGGGTGCGCGTGCGCGGCGTCTGCGTGCGCGACGGGGCCGGCGGTGCGGTGCGCATGGCCGGCTCGGTGAGCGACGTCGATGCGCGACGGCGTGCCGAAGAAGGCTTGCGCCAGAGCGAAGAACGCTTCGCGCTCGCGGTCGCGGGCTCGAAAGACGGCGTCAGCGACTGGGACATCGTCAACGACCGCATGTTCACCTCGCCGCGGGCGATGGAGATCTGCGGCATCCAGTCCGACCTGACCGTGCGCACGCGCGCCGAGTGGCTCGCGTTGCTGCAGTTGCATCCGGACGACGCGCAACGCTACACCGATGACCTTGACCGCCATTTCCGCGGCGAGGTCGATGTGCGCGACGGCGAATACCGCGTGCGCCAGCCCGACGGCGAATACCGTTGGGTGCGCATCCGCGGCAAGTCGGTGCGCGATGCGGAAGGCCGCGCCATCCGCTGGGCCGGATCGTCCAGCGACATCGATGCGCAAAAGCGGGTCGAGCAGGCCTTGCGCCAGTCCGAAGAGCGCTACCAGCTCGCGGTGGCCGGTTCCAACGAAGGCCTGTGGGACTGGGACCTGCGGCGCGACATGCTCTTTCTTTCGCCCCGCGCGCAGACCCTGCTGGGACGCGAGCCCGGGGAGCCGCTGCGGCCACGGCGCGAGTGGATCAACAGCGGCCAATACCACCCCGACGACGAGGCCGCGATGCGGCAAGCGCTCTCGCAACATTTGCGTGGCCTGACGCCGCACTTCAGTTGCGAATACCGCATCCGCCACACCTCGGGCGAATGGCACTGGTATCGCCAGCGCGGCGTGGCGGTGCGCGACGCGCGCGGGCGCGCCTACCGCGTGGCCGGCTCGATGGAAGACGTGACCGACCGCCGCACCGCCGAGGCGGACCGCGACCGCTTCGAGGCGCAACTGCGGCAGGCGCAAAAGCTGGAGGCCATCGGCACGCTGGCCGGCGGCATCGCGCACGACTTCAACAACATCCTTGCGGCCATCCTCGGCTATGGCGAAATGGCGCAGAAGGAAGCGGTGCCCGGCACCGCGCAGCAGCGCCACATCGACGCGGCCATGAGCGCCGCGATGCGCGCCAAGTCGCTGGTCGAACGCATCCTCGCTTTCAGCCGCAGCGGCGTCGGCGAGCGCGTGCCGGTGCACGTGCAGACCATCGTGGCCGAAGCGCTGGAAGTCGTCTCGGCCTCGTTGCCATCGGGCATGGTGCTCGAACATCACATCGACGTGGGCGATGCCGCGGTCATGGGTGACCCGACGCAGCTGCATCAGGTGGTGGTGAACCTGTGCGCGAACGCGGCGCAGGCAATGCGCTCAACGGGTACGTTGCGGGTCGGCGTCTCGACCATCGAACTGGCGCAGCCGTTGGCCGTCACGACCAGCATACTGACATCCGGCAAGTACGTGCGCCTTGTCGTGGAGGACAGCGGCGCCGGCATCGCGCCCGGCGTGCTCGAACGCATCTTCGATCCGTTTTTCACGACCCGCGAAGTGGGTGTCGGCACCGGGCTGGGCCTGTCGCTGGTGCACGGCATCGTGACCGACTTGGGCGGCGGCATCGAGGTGCAAAGCCTGGTGGGGCACGGCACGACGATGACGGTGTTCGTGCCATGGCAACGCACGGTGGCGGCACCCGCGAGTGCGCCGCAGGAATTGCCCTCCGGTGCGGGCGAAACCGTGCTGCTCGTGGACGACGAGGAGTCGCTGGTGCGGCTGGGCGAAGAGATGATGGCGGACCTCGGCTACGAGCCCGTGGGTTTCGCGTCGAGCACGGCAGCGCTCGCGAGCTTCCGGGCCACGCCGCACCGGTTCCAGGCCGTGCTGTCGGACGAGGCAATGCCGGAGATGACGGGCTCCGAACTCGCGCGGGAACTGCGGCGCATCCGGCCGGACATTCCGATCCTGTTGATGAGCGGCTACGTCACGCCGGCGCTGACGACGCGTGCGCGCGAGATCGGCGTGCGGGATGTGTTGGCGAAGCCGTTGGTTGCTGGGGATATTGCTTGCAGCCTGGCGAAGGCGTTGCATGGGTGAGAGGCGCATTTTGGCCAATCGCGCACGCAGGGGACAGCATTCACGCCACCGCCCGATTGCGCCCCTCCCAATAGCTCGCCCGCAACGCCTTCTTGTCCACCTTGTCCAACGCAGTCAACGGCAGCGCCTCCGCGAACTCCAGCACCTTCGGCGCCTGCACCACGCCCTTGCGCTCGGTGACAAACGCGATGAGTTCATCAGCGGCTACCCGCGCGCCCTCCTTCAGCACCACCACCGCCATCACCGCCTCGCCCCACTTCTCATGCGGCACGCCGATGACGGCCGAGAGCGCCACGGCCGGGTGCAGCGCAAGGCAGTTCTCCACCTCGCTCGAATACACGTTGAAGCCGCCCGAGATGATCATGTCCTTGGCGCGGTCGACCAGGTACAGATAGCCATCCGCGTCGCGCCGCGCCATGTCGCCGGTGTGCAGCCAGTTGCCGGCGAAGGCCTTCGCCGTTTCTTCGGGACGGTTGAGGTAGCCCGACATCAGCAGCGGACCGCGCACGCACAGCTCGCCGATCTCGCCGACGGCCACCTCCTTGTGGTCGGCATCGAGCAGACGCACCTGGTTGCCCGGCAGGCTGCGGCCGCAACTGCCGAGCAGGTGCGGACGATCCAGGTCGTGCTCATCGCGGCGCAGGTAGCTGATGGTCATGGGCGCCTCGGCCTGGCCGTACACCTGCGCGAACACCGGGCCCATGCGGCTCAACGCCTGTCGCAGCCGCGCCGGCGCCATGGGTGCGGCGCCGTAGAGCACCAAGCTCAGGCTCGCGATGTCGTGCTCGCCCAGTTCGGGTGAATCGAGCAGGCCGTAGATCTGCGTGGGCACCAGGAAGGTCGTGGTGATGCGTTCGGCGGCCACCATCTTCAGGAAGCCGCCCGGCGTGAACCGGTCCAGCAGATGCACCGTGCCGCCTTGCAAAAAGGTCGTGAGGATCATCGCGCCCGCCGCGTGCGACACCGGCGTGGCCGCCAGGAAGCGCACCTCCTGTGGCCACTCCCAGCCCGCCAACTGTTGCAACGCCGACGTCACCACCGTGCGCTGGTGATGCACGATGCCCTTGGACTTGCCGGTCGTGCCGCCGCTGTAGGCGATCTTGAGGATGTCGTCGGGCCGCACCTGCAATTCGATGTCGCTGCCGTCCGATCCGGCCGACGCAACCAGCAGATCGGTGCCGTAGATGGCCGGCCCCAGCGTCAGAACATGCCTGACGATGCCGCGCTGTGTGAGCGCCAGCCCACGATCGGCATGCCGTGGCACATCGACGACCAGCGCCATCACCTTGGCATCCGCGAGGATGAAAGCCTGGTCATCTTCCGAGCCCAGCGGATGCAGCGGCGTGTACGTCAGGCCCATCAGATGCGCTGCGATGATGGTCGCCACCGACTCGGGCCGATTGGTCGCGAGCACCGCGATGCCGTCTTGCCGCTTCAAGCCCATTGACTCGAAGCAGCGCACCATGCGATGGCAGGCCTCTTCGAGTTGCCGGTACGTCATGCGCACACCGCCGCCAACCAGCGCCTCGCGCGTCGCGAAGCCCTTGAACGCGGAGCGGTACAGCTCGGCGAAGGTCGAGCCGTGAAAGAGCGCTTCGTCTGGATGTTGCATCCACCCAGTAGACAGGCCCTGCGCCGCCGCCCGACCACCCTCATCGGGGGGCCGGGGCCAGCCCTTTGTCAACGCGCCAACTATTGCAAGACCACGCCTCAGTCGACCAGATCCGGCTGCTCCTTGGTGATGCGCGCATACAGCAGCTGGAACTGGAACCAGCCCGCGACCGGCGTACCGATCACCTCCCGCGTGGCCAGTGCGTGCTCACGCGCAATCTGGATGGGCGTGCCGGCTGCCGAGGCGAGCAATTGCGCCTGGCAAGACCTTTCCATGGTGATGAACCACCAAGCCGCCTCGTCCACCGTGCCGCCCACCGTGATCAAGCCGTGGTTGCGAAGGATGGCAGCCTTGCCTTTGCCCAGCGCATTCGCAATGCGTTCGCCTTCGCTCAAATCCAGCACCACGCCGGTGAAGTCGTCGAACAGGCTGTGATCCTCGTAGAAGGCACAGGCGTCCTGCGTGATCGGGTCGAGCAGCCGTCCCAGCGAAGAAAACGCCTTGCCGTGCAGCGAATGCGCATGGGCTGCGGCCACGCAGTCCGGGCGCGCCTGATGCACCTGCGAATGGATGGCAAATGCCGCGGCGTTGACCGGGTGCCTGCCCTCCACCACTTCGCCATGATGGTTCACCAGGATCAGGTCCGATGAGCGGATCAGGCTGAAGTGCATGCCGAACGGATTGACCCAGAAGTGATCCGGCTTCTCGGGGTCTCGGGCCGTGATGTGGCCGGCCGCGCCTTCGTCGAAGCCGAATTTCGAGAACAGCCGAAAAGCCGCCGCCAGCTTGCGCTTGCGATTGATCCGCTCTTGCGCGGGGTCCTCGATCTTGGGAATGGCGGGCATGGGCATGATGCCCTTCGCAGGCGACGCGTTCGGGGGGTTTTGCATTCGTGGGCCTCCGGGTTTTGATGCGCGCAAAGCGGACCGCCAGATGCGCGGGCTGGCTGAAGCGATCGGCAAAAGCGGATCGTTCGAACGCATCGTAGCGCTGATGGGGGCGGCGTGCGGCGGCCGACCCCTCGCCTGTCAGCTTCTGACACTAAACCAAAGGAGAGGGCCACTCTCACCCAAAGACTAGTTTCCAGAGGGATGGTGCACCGGTACAACCTCTACACGATTGAGCAATGTGAAGGCGCCCATTTCCAGCGTTGCGGACTGCGGCCACAAGGCCGGCCATTTTCACGATGGTGCCCGCGTTTTTGGCGACTTCGATTTGAAGGAGAGCGCAATGGCCTTGCTTCGCCAATGCCTGCGGGAACTGCGTGTACAGCGTCATGAATGGGATGCCGCAGAGTTTGACTGGCCAGCGACCAGATCCGAGCGCGAGGAGGCCTTGCTGACGCTGCCGCGCTTCGACCAGATGGGCGCATGGCCGGCACGGTTCATCACCCAGGGCGGGATCCTTTCCGGTTGCGCGTTGGGGGTGGTCAATGGCACGTCGGAGTTCATCGCCCACTGGATGAAGGAAAAATTCATCTCGATCAAGTCGAGCGAAACGCTGCCGGAAGACAAGGCGCGCGTCCACTTCGAATTCGCCTACGAAGTGGGTGGTGCGCGCAAGGAGGGCATTGGCACGTTGTCGATCGGGGACAAGAAGGTCGAAGCCCCGCCGAAGCCGGGCAGCATGGGCGAGTGAGGTCGCCCGGCGCGCGCGCGGCGGACAACTACAGCTTCTGCTTTTCGATTGCCATTGGCATTCTCGGCAGATCCGCTTGCGGTGGGTTGCCCTGCAAGCTAGTGCGCCGCTCCTGCGTGCGCCCCAGCGCCGTTGACAGCAGCGCCCACAACAATGCCACCGGCAGCGCACACAAGGCGATGGCGCCAATCTTGAGCCCCATTGCCTGCAAGCTGCTGAAAACCCAGCCATAGAGCGCGTCGGAGCCGCGATAGACCACCACGTCGATCATGTTCTTGGCCTTGTACTTCTCCTCGCGCCCGACGACCGTGAAGAACACCTGCCGCGCCGGATTGGCGATGGCGAAGTTCATCCACCGCTGCACCACCTGGAACACCAGCACGACCATCAGCACGGGGCTCCACCACAGCACCACGAAGCCGACCACATACACCGCAGGCAGCGCAGCCGCCGCAATGCCGGTGCCGAAGCGCTTGAGGAAGTGCCCCGTCGCGAAGACCTGCGTGGCCAGCGTCAGCAGGCCCACGATCAGGTCGACGCTCGCGAAGATGCGGGTCTGCGCGCCGGCGCCCTGCACGCTGGATGACACCAGGTTCGCCTGCATCAGATAGAGGATCGTCGCGCCGAAGGACAGCAGGCTCACCCACGCGGCGACACCCAGCAGGTACGGCGAGCGCAGCAACCCCGACAGGCCGGCGAAGACACTGCCGCCCACACGCTGCGCCGCATCGCCATCACGCCGCTGCGCCGACCCCTGCGACGTGCCCGCGCTGCGCTCCAGGCGCGCCGCGCAGAACACCGCGATCTCCAGGAACACGATCGCCGCGATCAGCAGGTTGTGCGGCCCCAGCGGCACCGCGAGCGCAATGGTGATCACCGGCCCCAGCAACGCGCCGGCCGTACCGCCCGCGCCGATAAAGCCGAACAGCCGCTTGCCCTGCTCGCTCGTGAACAGGTCCGCCATGAACGACCAGAACACCGCGACGGCGAACAGGTTGAACACGCTCACCCACACGAAGAACACGCGCGCCACGATCACCGGCGCGACGTCCAGCGCCAGCAGCAGCCAGAACACCGCCAGGTTGAGCACGAAGAAGTGATAGACGATCGGGATGAAGCGCGCCCTCGGCAGACGCGCCACCAGCGCGCCGTACACCGGCTGCGCCGCCAGCAGCGTCAGGAAGGTTGCGGTGAACAGCCACGGCAGCGCGCGCGTGCCGCCGGCAATGCCCATCTGGTCGCGCAGCGGCCGCAGCACGTAGTAGCCCGCCAGCAGCGCGAAGAAATAGCCGAAGGACCACAGCGCGGCGGCCAGTTCCTGCGGCGTCGCCGGCACGGCCTTTCGCAACCAGCCTTGCAACACGCCCGGCAGCCCGCGCTGAGGCGCCGCCGACGTCATGGCGCCAGCGACAGCTTCTGCTTCAGTTCCGCCGCACTCACCGACTGCCCATAGCCCGGCCCGCCGCGCTGGAAGCGCTTGGCGTCGGCCAGCTTGCCGACCACCACCGGATCGAAGCCGGCGTCGCGCACCAGTTGCGCCGCCACCTTCAGGGCTTGAGCGTCGTCGCCGGCGATCGGGATCGCCAGCTTCGGATCGGGCCGGTTGGCCTCGCGCGCGAAGATCGTGTACGACATGGTGTTGAACGCCCGCACCAGCCTCGCGCCGGAAAGGTATTTTTGCGAGACGACACCGATGCCCTCCTGCTCCACCTCGTCGGCCACGGATGACCCGTCACGCCCTGCCACGGCGTTGCAGGCGTCGAGCATGACCTTGCCTTTGAAGCTGCCGCTGAAGTCCTTGCCGATCTGTGGCAATGCGCCGTAGGGGACGGCGATGAAGAGGGCTTCGCCGAAGGCGATGGCTTCGGCGACGGTGCCCGCCTTGGCGAGCGGGCCGAGACCGGCGACGAGGTCCTTGAGTTCTTCGGGGTGGCGGGAGGAGAAGAGGACCGGGTGGCCGGATTTGACCCAGAGGGAGCCGATGGTGCCGCCTATGCGGCCGGAGCCGATGATGCCGATGGGGATGGGGCGGGGGGTTGGTTGGGCACCCGCGTGATTCGGCCATAACACTGTGAAGCCAGCACAGGCGCCGACCGCCATGACCAAGCGGCGACGAGTAAGGTCGAGGGAAAGATGTGGAAGCATCGAAACCTCCTGGATTGGCGAACACAAGGTGCGTGTTACCCAAACATCTTGGCTCACGGGAACCAGGCGCGCAACCCCGCGGCCGTATGGCTCACTTCGACCCAGGAAATGGCGGGACGATAGGCCCCCCCGCCCGACAGAGCTATATCAAGCGGATGCTGGGTCGCTCGAAGTCATAGGGGCGTCGAACGAAACTATGTGCGAGGCCAAATCGACAAGGCGTGAAACAGGAGATGCCGACCACGCTTGTCGATTGCAGCCTCATCCCACGTTGCTTCCGTTCGAATTTGGAGATTCAGAGGAAGCAGACTGTTCGCTTCAATTGCGGCTCGCTTCGTGAGCCAATCACCATTTGAAATCGAACTGTTGAGACTACCAGTGACAAGTGTGAGATTGCCAAAAGTCTGCAATGCGGCGTTTCGAGCGCGGGTAGCTTGAACCCTCTCATCTGAAGCAGATTGGTCCCAAGGATTTTCAACACCGGCGGATCCGTCTGCAAGAGGCCAACGCTTTATCCATGACTGAGGCATCAGATGCTCTACGGTCAGCGGACCACTCAACCTCACCTGCTCAGACTTCGACGTGCGATACGCGTCACTTATCCTCTTGAGGATATGCACGATTCGGGCATTGTTCAACGCCGAGTACGCGTGTCCTGTCATCCACGCGTTGGTGAACTCCTCGTCACTTGGCCAATGATCCGTAGCACTTTACGTTGCATTGCCGTGCAACCAAGCGACACCTTGATCGCAATTTTGAAAGGCCTTGCGCTATCGTTGGGCGCCGCGCATTCCGGAGATCTGCCATTGTCTGAGAACCTTACGCAGAAACAGTGGGCCTCGCGAGTCTTGGACGTGTTGGAACAGAGAATCGACTCCAACACACATCGAGTTCGCTCGATCACGAGCATCCAAATGTGTGACGAATTGGGTGTGCGACGCCAAAGCGGAATGGCACTTGGGCAGGCGCGAAGCCTCCTCGATCTCGTCTGCATTCAGCTCGGATTGCCGCAAATTGGACGGTGTATGAGCTTTCAGAGCGAACGTGTTGAAGAAGGCGCGTGGGTTGATTGGGCGGAGTTCACGCCGATATTGGTTCATTCAGCACAGGTCCACGCGTGGCAAGCCACCGAGATCACCAAACTTCGAGCGGGGATTTCAGCCCTGCCAGACAGGGCGGTCAAATCGCAGTGGACAGAGCTTGAAAGCCAGAGTTCTTCACTTCTGCGAAGAATGCTGCTCGTAGCCCAGGGTGACGTACTTGCTTCTCATGCTGCGTCCGCGGCTCTCATCCACGCCACCGCCTCGTCTCGCCCTGCGACACCCAACTTACCGTAGATGTTTTTCAGATGCCACTTCACGGTATCGATGGACAAACCGAGCGCCAGCGCAATTTTCTTGTTAGGCATCGCTTGCGCAAGTAAGCCCAGCACGTCTCGCTCGCGTTCACTCAATGGTTCAACGGGACGCCTTCCCCCACTTGTCTCCACATTGATCGCGGCTTTCGCATCGGTCGCGTGCAGCCCTCTCCCCGCACTCCCCAACCTCTCCGCATAAAACCCCAACACCGGATCCAACTGCGCATCCCTGGCAACTTCAGCGACGAGTTCGAGCACCCCCGGATCCGCATCCAGCAAACTCCTCACCAACCCCAGCCGATGCCCGCGCCGCAGCGCAGCCACCGTGCATTCCCTCGCCGCATCCATCCGCCCGCGCCGCCGCTCGATGGTCGCCTGGATCAACTTCAACTGCGCAATCAACCGCTGCCGTCCGCGCAGCTCGATGTTCGCAATCAGCGGCTCGATGCGCCTTGCCGCGTCGTCAAGATCCCCGCGCGCCATCGCCCACTTGATGCGCGCCCGCTCGGTGACGATGGCGATCTCGCCCAGCGCGCTTTGCGCCGCGTTCGCATGCCGCGCGTCGATCTCGCTGGCGCGGGTCAGCGCCACTTCGGCCTCGGCCACGTCGCCTATCTGCAAGCGGTATTGCATCTGCAGGACCAGGCTGTGCACCAGCAGGCGGTCCAGGCCCAGCGCGGCGCTGTAGTCCTCCAGCCGCTCCAGCCAGGCCATGGCTTCCATCCTTCGCCCCGCCACCCAGTGCGATCCGGCCAGCGTGCGGTGCACGCGCAGCACGGAGTCGGGCATCGACACGCGCTCCAGCGCATCGACGCGGTCTTCCAGCAGTTGCAAGGCGGCGGCGGCTTCGTCGTGTTCGTAAAGCACCTCACCCAGCAGCGCGGTCGCGAGGTAGGCCGGGTCGATGCAACTGCTGCCGCCTTCGTTGGCTTCGCGCAGCACGTCGCGGTAGATGCGCTCGGCCTGCGTCATGCGGCCTTCCATGGCGTAGCTCAGGCCGACCAGGGCACGGCCTTGCAGCGTGCCCGATGGCGTGCCGCGCAAGGGCACCCCGTTGATCAGGCGGATGGGGTTGTCCTGCTGGATGCGCCGGGCGTGGTCGTATTCGCCGCGGTGCATGTAGAGCCACGACAGGATGTTGTCGCGCCCGCCGATGGCCATGGCGTCCGCGCCTTCGGGCGCCGCGAGCAGGCGCGGCAGCAGCGCGATGGCGGCGTCGGTGTCGTCCTGCTGCACGGAGAGCGTGGCCTGCATCAGCGTGAGCGAGAAATGGCTGATGGCGTCGTCGGGCGGAATGTCCTTGCGCAGGCGCTCGATGTTGTCGGCAAAGGCGGCGAACTCGCGCGCGAACAGCTCGACGCGGATCATCCACAGCCGCAGGCCGACGCGCGCCTGCACCTGGGCGGCCGGCAGCTGGCGCACCAAGCCGATGAGCTTGCGCAGTTCGCCGCGCACGGCCAAGCCGTTGGCGGACTTTTCGACCAGCGCCGCGGCGGCTGCGCCCTCACCCGCGGCCACGGCCTGACGCACGGCTTCGTCGATGTGGCCGTGGTCGCGAAACCATTGCCAGGCGATGTGGTGCACCTGTTGCTGGTCGGCCTCGCTGCGCGCGTCGAGGCGCTCGCGCAGGGTTTCGCGCAGCAGCGGGTGCAGGCGGTACCAGGTCTCGCGCTCGGTGCTTTCCACGGGCACGATGAACAGGTTCTCGGCCTCAAGCCGTGCGAGCAGGGGCGCCATGGCGGGATCGCCTTCGGGACGGCCGAGCAGCACGGCGCACAGCGGCGCGCAGAAGCGGCTGCATGCCGACACGCTGATGAGCAGGTCCAGTTCCAGCGGCGAGAGGCGCGACAGCACTTCCTTTTCGAAGTAGGCGGCGAAGGCCTGCGGGTCTTGCACGTGCGTGCGCACGAAGTCGCCGGGGGCCTTGGCGTCTGCTGACGACGTGCCGGCTACCAGTTCCTGCCGGCGCTTCTTCCAGTTGATGGCCAGCAGTTGCAAGCCGGCGGCCCAGCCGTCGGTGAGTTCGTGCAGCAGCATCGCGTCGCGGTGGTCGATGCTGCCGAGCTGCGATTGCAGGAAGCGCTCCGATTCCGCGGGCGAAAAGCGCAGGTCGCGCACGTCGAGTTCCAGCACCTGGCCTTCGGCGCGCAGGCGCTCAAGCGACACGGGCGCGCTGCTGCGCGAGGCCAGCATCAGGTGCAGGTTGGCGGGCGCGTAGTCGAGCAACCATTGCAAGGCCTCGTGGATGCGCGGGTCGTCCAGGTGGTGCAGGTCGTCGAGCACCAGCACCAGGTCGCGCGGGTGGGCGGCGATGGAGCGCACCAGGGCGATCAGCGTGCGCTCGACGGCCTCGCTATCGACGCCGCGGCCGGCGAAGTCCGCCGCCTCCTGCGTGACGCCGGGCGCGGTCTGGGCGAGGCTGGCCAGCAGGTAGTCGAGCAGGCGGGTGAGTTCGTTGTCCTCGGGCGTCAGGGTAAGCCAGGCGACGTCGAAGCCCAGCGGCAGCAGGGCCTGGCGCCAGGCCACGAGGGTGGTGGTCTTGCCGGCGCCTGCCGGGCCTTGCAGCACCAGGCAGCGGCGGCGGCGGGCTTCCATCAGGCGGGTCAGCAGCGCGTCGCGCGCGACGATGCGGCCGGCGCTGCGCGGGGGGACCATCTTGGTGGTGACCAGCGGCTTCAGCGCGGAGGCGTCGGGTGCGCGTTCGGGTTTGCGGGGCTGGGGCTTGGTGGGCATGTGTCCGCGGCATTGTGACTCGCAGGAGCCAGTCAACGTCAAATCCGCAGGCATCCGCCCGCCGCCCCCCTGATTCATCGTCGGAACGGCCGAGCGCGTGCCATCGGCCATCAACCCATTGCCGGACCCGACAGTTCAACCCGGCCGGGTCGCTGAACAGAGCAGAAGCTCGTTGGGCCCGCTCCAGCCCTGCGCGCTTTGAAATGTCTGGAGTGCCGCCTCCATCTCCTGCCAGGCCGCCTGCCTGGCGGGCGCATCCAGCGGCGCGAGGACTTCCATGATGGGCGAACCCGAGCTTCGAACGAAGGCGATGTAGGCGGCGGCATCGGGGAGTTCGAACGGTGCGTCCAACGACGCCACCGTCACGTCGGCATATCCCGCTGCGGTCAGCAGGCTTGCCATCCTTCCGGGTGCAGACAGGCTGAACAGGCCACCTTCGGCGCAGGGCGAGGCGCTGGCGTCCAGGCCCCGGTGCTTGCGGGCCAGCTTCATCATGGTCGAGATGCAGGGGTTGTTCGCGGGTTCGCCGAACACCAGGGCGACGAATCGACCTCCCGGCCGCAATGCCTGGAACGTCGCAGCCAGCGCAGCGTCCGGACGCATGCAGAACATGAGCCCGAGCCTGCACAGCACCGCATCGAAGGGCGCCTCGCCGTGCAGGGGCTGCTGGGCATCGGCGACGGCGAAGCGGACATTCGGCAGGCCGGCGTCCCGGATGTTCTGTCGGGCGAAGTCCAGGATCCTCGGGGATATGTCGGTCGCCAATACGTCGCCGGACGACCCGACGGCTTGTGCGATGTCCTTCGTCTGGTCGCCGGCACCGGCGGCCAGGTCCAGCACGCGCGCGCCTAGTTGCAGCCGTGCTTCGGCCAGCATCGCCGCGGTGGCCTGGCGCAGCCAGGCACGGACGAGCGGCGTGCTCCGGCTCCAGCCCTCGGCCGCACGGTCCCAGGCGTCGATAACGGTGCCCGTCATGCGTCGCCCCGAATGCCGGCGCTGACCAGCAGCGGTGCCCACGTCCTGCGGTCGCCCTCGATTTTCGCGGCCAGTTGCGCAGGCGTGCTGTGCACGGCGACCATGGCCGAATCCTCCAGCCGCCTCGCCAGTTCGGCGCGCGCGACCGCGCTACGCACCGCCTCCGACGCCTCGTCCGCGACGTTTGCCGATGCGCCGCCCGGCAGGAAGAAGGCGAACCACTCGCGCATCACCGATCGCGCGTAGCCCTGCTCGGCCAGCGTGGCCACTCCCGGCGAGAACCGGCTGCGCTTGCGACCGGAAGTGCCGAGCAGCCTCAGGCGACCGCTGGCCAGTTGCGGCAGCAGCAGGCCTTCCGGCAGCGCGAGCACGGCCACCTGGCCGCCGATCAGCGCCACCATGGCGGGGGGCCCGCCGGCGTACGGCACATGGCGCCAGTCCAAGCCGGCCTGATTGAACAGCATGACCTCCAGGATGTGCGGCAGGGTGCCCGTTCCCGGTGACGCCGCGTTGGCTTCGGCGGGGTGACGCCGCATCCACTCGACCAGCGCATGCATGTTGGCGACTTCCGCAGGCACGGCAGGACCCACGAGCACGCCGAGGTCCATCTCCGCGGCGAGCGACACAGGAAGCAGGTCGCGCACGGGGTCGTAGCCGAGCTGCTCGTACAACGTGGGGTACAGGCTCGCGATTGCTCCCTGCCCGAGCAGCCAGGTCGATCCATCGGCCGGCGCCGACCTGAGTGCCTGGACGGCGATCTGCCCCGCTGCACCGGGTCGGTTGTCGACGACGACCTGCTGCGCAAACACGCCCGTGAGCTCCTCGCCGAAACGCCGCGCCACGATGTCGGGCACGCTGCCCGCGGGGCCGGTGCAAATGATGCGAAGGCGTTCGCGCTTCGCTGCGGAATGGGTTTGCGCGAAGCCGGCCGGGGCCAGGATCGCAGCGGCGGCACCGGCGATCAGCACACGGCGCCGTGGCAAGTGGCCATTCGCAAGGGGGCGTGTCTTCATGGTGTGCTGCCTCGAAGTGATGGAGTGTTTGGACGAGCCAGCGTAGGGCCGCAACGATTCGCCGAAAAGGCGCGGACTTGCGGAACGGGGCCGCAATAGTGCATAACGGACCATGCTCGACTGGAACGACCTGAAGTACTTCGTCGCGGTGGCGCGGCATGGCAGCACGCTGGCGGCGGGCCGCGCGCTGGAGGTCGATCAATCGACCGTGCAGCGGCGGCTGACCGCGTTGGAGCGGCACATCGGGCGCGCCCTGGTTCAACGCCACACCAGCGGCTACAGGCTCACCGACTTCGGCATGGAGATGCTCGACACCGCCCGGCAGGTCGAGCAGGCGGTCGATGGCTTCGAGCAGGCGCTGGTCGTCTCAAGGCGCAATGCGGCAGGCGTGATTCGTCTCACTTGCCCGGAGCCATTGGTCAATCGGCTGACCAAGTCGGGGCTGCTGGACCGCTTTCATGCGCAGCATCCCGACATGCACGTGGAATTCGTGATGAGCGACAAGTACGTCGACCTGCGCACCGGCGAGGCCGACGTTGCGCTGCGATCGGGCGACACCGACGATGCGGCGCTGGTGGGGCGAAAGGTGGGCGACTCGCTGTGGGCCGTCTACGCGAGCAAGGACTATGTGGCGCGCCATGGCAAGCCTTCTTCCATCGAGGAGTTGGCGCTGCATCCGCTGGCGGGGTTCGAAGAAAACATGTCAGGCCACCGGGCGAGCCAGTGGCTGCGCCAGGTGGCACCGAACGCGAACGTTGCGGCCCGTAGCGGCAGTGTGCTCGGCTTGCTGCTGTCGGCGAAGGCCGGCGTTGGCGTCGCACCCCTGCCGACGGCTCTCGGCGACTCGGAGGCAGACCTGGTGCGGGTGCTGGGGCCCATTCCTGCACTGTCGCGGGACTGGCGGCTGCTGGCGATGCCGGAGATCCGAAAGACGGCACGCGTCAGCGCATTCTTCGACTTCATGGTTGCTGAGATCGAGGCGCTGAAGCCGATCATCACGGGGTAGGCCTGACCCCGCCACCTTGCCGCATGCCCGGCGTCCGTCCTTCCGCACAATGCGTTCATGACGCCGACGAAGACGCAGTAGCGACGGACGGCCGCCTTTACCCTTTCCACGGGTTGATCACCGCTGCACCGGCGGCCTCGAAGGGGGCGGTGTCGCGGCTGGCAACTGTGAAGCCGTTGGCTACGGCGATGGCTGCAATGCAGCCATCGGCCGTGGCAATGGCACGTCCCATTGCCCGGGACTTGGCCATCAGTGCGGCAAAAGCCGGGGTGCAAGCCAGATCGAAGGGCAACACGCGCCCAGCAAACAGCGGCAGCACCTGCTTCTCCAGGTTTTGCTGCAAGCCTGATCGCCGCTTGCCGGCGGGCAGGAGTGCAACGCCGGCGCGCAGTTCGGCAACTGTGATGGCAGACAAAAAGAGGGTTTCCAACGGCTGGGCGTCGATCCATTCGATGACCCGGATGTCGGGCGCATGGCGAAGTGGCTCCGACACCACGTTGGTGTCCAGGAGGATCATTCGAAGCTCACCGGACGGGCGGGAGCCGTGTCGCGCACCTGCTCGAAGACGACAAATTCCTCATCGGTCAATCTGGCCTGCCGGCCCATGGCGGCAAGCAGCGAGCCAAGCTTCACCCGCCCCTGCGGGCTGACGACGGATTCAAGAATCTCTCGCACCTCGGCCTCCATGCTTTGGCCGTGCTGGGCAGCTCGCACGCGGAGGGCCCGGTGCACTTCGTCAGAAATATTGCGTACGGTGAGCATGGCCATCTTCATTTCCTCGATTGGCTTTCAATGCATGCATTTTAACTGATTGACTGCAAATGCGCGGTCCGGCTGAGTTTGGCCGAACCCGCGCGCCCGGACTCAGTCGGCCACCCCCACCCCGCCACCCGATCGGGGTAGTGCCCCCCCGGTACGCCCCTCCCAGAATCTCCTTCAAGACAAGGAGACCCTGTGAACATCAACCGTACCGTCTACCGCGAAGACCACGAAATGCTGCGCGACACCGCGCGCCGGTTCTTCGAGCGTGAATGCCTGCCGCGCCAGGCCGAATGGGACAAGGCTGGCCGCACCGATCGCGAGACCTGGCTGAAGGCCGGCCGCGAAGGCCTGTTGTGCGTGACCGTGCCGAGCGAATACGGTGGCGGCGGTGGCGACTTCGGCCACTCCTGCGTGCTGGCCGAGGAACTGCATCGCTCGGGCGTCTCTGGCTTCAGCCTGTCGGTGCACTCGGACATCACCGCGCCCTACATCGTGCGCTTCGGCACCGAGGAGCAAAAGCAGCGCTGGCTGCCGAAGATCTGCCGCGGCGAGACGATCATGGCCATCGCCATGACCGAACCCGGCACCGGCTCCGACCTGAAGTCGATCCGCACCACCGCCGTGCGCGACGGCGACGAATACGTCATCAACGGCAGCAAGACCTTCATCAGCAACGGCCTGAACTGCGACATGGTGCTGGTGGCCTGCAAGACCGACCCGAAGGCCGGCTCCAAGGGCGTGAGCCTGATCATGGTCGAGGCCAACCGCGCCGGCTTCCGCCGCGGCCGCAAGCTGGAGAAAGTGGGCCAGCCGGCCGCCGACACCACCGAACTCTTCTTCGACAACGTGCGCGTACCGGTCGACAACCTGCTGGGCGAAGAGAACAAGGGCTTCGTCTGCCTGATGCAGGAACTGGCGCAGGAGCGGCTGATCATCGCCGTCTACTCCGTGGCCAAGCTCGAGCGCCTGCTGGAGCAGACCATCGAGTACGTGAAGGAGCGCAAGGCCTTCGACGGCACGGTGTGGGACTTCCAGAACACCAAGTTCAAGCTCGCCGACATCAAGGCGCAGACGGTGGCCGCGCGCACGCTGGTCGACTACTACATCGGCGAGCACATGACGCGCCGTATCAGCGTGCAGGAAGCCGCGATCGCCAAGTTGTTCGCGACCGAGACGCTGTGGAAGTGCATCGACGACATGGTGCAGCTGCACGGTGGCTACGGCTACATGCTGGAGTACCCGATTGCGCGCGCTTTCACCGACTACCGCATTACGCGCGTGTTCGGCGGCACGAGTGAAGTCCAGCGCGACCTCATCTCGCGCAAGCTCTGAATCCATCCCTCAGGACCATCACATGACTGAAAAAGTAATCGTTGCCGGCGTCGGCATGATCCCCTTCGCCAAGCCGGGCAAGAGCCTGAGCTACACCGAGATGGGCGCCGAAGCCACCCGCCGTGCGCTCGCCGATGCGGGCATCGGCTACGACGCGGTGCAGGAAGCCTACGTGGGCTACGTCTACGGCGACAGCACCTCGGGCCAGACGGCGTTGTATGAAGTCGGCATGACGCGCATCCCGATCGTCAACGTGAACAACAATTGCTCGACGGGCTCCACCGCGCTGTACCTGGCACGCAAGGCGATTGCCTCGGGCGACGCGGATTGCGTTCTCGCGCTGGGCTTCGAGCAGATGCAGGCCGGCGCCCTCAAGTCGCACTGGGACGACCGCCCGCCGACGCGCGAGCGCTTCCTGCCCGTGCTGCGCGGCCTGACGCCCGACATGGACGGCATGCCCCAAGCCATTCGCACCTTCGGCGGCGCCGGCCGCGAATACATGGAGCGCTACGGTTGCAGCATGGAGACCTTCGCGGCCGTGCGCGCCAAGGCCAGCCGCCATGCGGCCAACAACCCGCTCGCCCTCTTCCGCAAGATCGTGACGACCGAAGACGTCATGAACGACCAGGTGATCCTGCCCGGCGTGATGACGCGCCTGATGGCCTGCCCGCCCACCTGCGGCGGCGCAGCGGCGCTGCTGGTGTCGGAGCGATTTGCGAAGAAGCACGGCCTGCGCACCGACGTGCAGATCCTCGCGCAAGCGATGGCCACGGACCCGATCGAGTCCTTCGAGCCGCCGTCGATGCTGAGCTGGATCGGCACGCACATGACCAGCGCCGCCGTGAACCGCGTGTACGAAACGGCGGGCGTCGGCCCGGACGACATCGACGTGTGCGAGCTGCACGACTGCTTCGCGCAGAACGAAGTCATCAGCTACGAGACATTGGGCTTTTGCCCGGAAGGCGGCGCCGAGAAGTTCGTGAAGGACGGCGACAACACCTATGGCGGCAAGGTCGTCATCAACCCGTCGGGCGGCTTGTTGTCGAAGGGCCATCCACTGGGCGCGACGGGCCTGGCGCAGTGCTACGAACTCACGCATCAATTGCGTGGCAGCGCGGACCAACGCCAGGTCGAAGGCGCGCGCCTCGGCTTGCAGCACAACGTCGGCCTCGGCGGCGCCTGCGTCGTCACGCTGTACGGCAAGAACTGAACAACGCGGCCAGCACCATGGACCTCACATTGAGCCCGAGCCAGGCTTCTTTTCGCGAAGAGGTACGCGGCTTCATCCGGGACCGCCTGCCGGCCGGGATCCGCGAGCGCCTGAGCAAGGGTCATGCAGCCCGCAAGCAGGACGTCGTGGCGTGGCAGCGCATCCTGCACGAGCGGGGATGGGCTGCGCCGCATTGGCCGCAGGAATACGGCGGTGCGGGGCTTGGCACTGCCGAACGGCTGATCCTCGTCGAGGAACTGCAACGCGCCGCTGCGCCGCAGCCGCTGCCCTTCAACGTCGCGATGCTGGGGCCGGTGCTGCTGCGCTTTGGCACGGAGGCGCAGAAGAAGTTCTTCCTGCCGAAGCTGGCGCGCAACGACCTGTGGTTCTGCCAGGGCTTCTCGGAACCGGACTCGGGATCGGACCTCGCGTCGCTGCGCACCAAGGCGGTCCGCGACGGCGATGAATACGTGGTCGACGGCCAGAAGATCTGGACCACCTCGGCCCATCACGCCGACTGGATCTTCGCGCTGGTGCGCACCGAGCAGGCAGCGCGCAAGCAGGACGGCATCTCGTTCCTGCTGATCGACATGAAGACGCCGGGCGTCTCGGTGCGGCCCATCGTGTCCATCGACGGGCAGCATCACCTGAACGAAGTGTTCTTCGACAAGGTGCGCGTGCCGGTGGCCAACCTCGTGGGCGAGGAAGGTCGTGGCTGGGATTGCGCCAAGTACCTGCTGGCGAGCGAGCGCACCAACATCGCGAGCATCGGCCTGTGCTGGGAGCGCCTGGGCTACGCGCATGAACTCGCCGAGAAGATCCAGCAAGGCGGCAAGCGCCTGATCGACGACGCCAAGGTGCGCACCGAACTCGCCATGCTCGGCGCCGAAGTGCGCGCGCTGGAGCTGACCAACTGGCGCTTCCTGCTCGACCCCGAGATCGGTCACAAGAACCCGGGCTTTGCGTCGGTGCTGAAGGTCAAGGGCTCGGAGACGATGCAGGAGCTGACCTCGCTGATCGCACGCCTCGCCGGCCCGGCCGGCCTGGAGCGCCGCGACGGTGAAGGCCCCGATGCCCTGCACCCGCTCGCAGCCGCGTCGCCCCGCTACTTCTTCTTCCGCGCAGCCACCATCTACGGCGGCTCCAGCGAAGTGCAGAAGGACATTCTGGCCAAGACACTCCTGGGATGAAGCGCCATGCAATTTGAATTGAACGAAGAGCAGCAGGCATTGGCGGAAAGCCTTTCGCGTCTGCTGGATGACCACTACGGCTTCGAGCAGCGCCGTGCGATTGCGGGCTCCGAGGCGGGATGGAGCGAAGCGGCGTGGAGCAAGCTCGCTGAACTCGGCGTGACGGCCCTGGGCATTCCCGAAGCGTTTGGTGGGCTGGACGGTGGCGCAGCCGATCGGCTGCCGGTGATGCAGGCCTATGGCCGTGCGTTGCTGCTGGAGCCATATCTGGCGTCGAGCGTGCTGGCTTCGACTGCGGTGCTGTCGGCGGGCAGCGCGGCGCAGAAGGATGCGCTGCTGCCGGCTCTCGCGCATGGCGAACTGCGCATGGCGTGGGCGCATGACGAAGCGGCCGGCCGGCACGAATCTCTTTGGGTCGAAACGCGTGCCCGTCGCGATGGCGAACAGTGGCGTCTCGATGGCGCCAAGTCGCTCGTGCTGCATGCCGGTGCGGCGAGCCGCTTCGTCGTGAGCGCGCGCGTCAGCGGCCAGCCCGGCGATGAAGACGGCCTCGCCCTCTTCCTCGTCGATGCAAGCGCCGCCAAGCTGCGCACCTACCGCCTGATCGACGACACGCCGGCCGGCGAACTCGTCCTCGACGTCACCACAGCGGAACCACTGGGCGACGCGACGAACCACGCGCATGCCGCAGCCGCCATCCGCGCCACCATCGCCGCCGGCACCGCAGCCGTCTGCGCCGACATGGTCGGCACGATGGAAGCCGCCTTCTCGCTCACGACCGCCTACGTCAACACCCGCAAGCAGTTCGGCCGCCTCATCGGCGAATACCAGGCGCTGCGCCATCGCATCTCCGAGATGGCCGTCGTGCTGGAGCTGGCGCGCAGCATGGCCATTGCCGCTGCGGTCGCAGTGGACGATCCGACCGGATCCAACTCAACCACCGACCTGCCCCGCGCCAAGCTCGCCATCGGCCGCTACGCGCGAGCCCTGTGCCAGCAGGCGATCCAGTCGCACGGCGGCATCGGCATGACGGAGGAATACGCGGTGGGCCATTGCCTGCGCCGCATCCACGTGCTCGACCATCTTTTCGGCGACGTGGACGCGCAGGCCGCGCGCCTCGACCGCATGTGACCCATCAATCACGGAGACAAAGCATGAAGACCTTCAAGACCATCCACCTGCTAAGCGCCGCGCTGACCGCGCTGGCAACCTTCGCCCTGCCCTTGCAGCAAGCGCAGGCCGCTGACCCCTTCCCCTCGCACCCCGTGCGCTTCATCGTGCCGCTGGGCCCGGGCAGCGGCTCGGACACCATCACGCGCCTGGTCGCCAAGCTGGTCACGCCGGAACTCAAGGGACAGTCCACCTTCATCGACAACAAGCCGGGCGGCGACGCGGTGCTGGCCGTACAGGCCCTGCTGGCTTCGCCGGCGGACGGCTACAGCGTGCTGATGCTCTCGCCCTCGTCGATGGTCATCAACCCGCTCATCAACGACAGCCTGCCCTATGACGCGCAGAAAGACCTGCGCCCCGTCGCGACCATGCTGCGCAGCGCCGCGGTGCTGGTGACGGGCGCATCGTCGCCGTACAAGACGTATGCCGAAGCGATGGCTGCCGCGAAGAAGTCGCCCAAGAACGTCAGCATGGCCAGCTACAGCAACCACTACCGCATCGGCGCGCTGATGCTGCAGCAGGGTGCTGGCGTGGAGTTCAACTACATCCCCTACAAGACGCCGGGCCAGGTGCAGACCGACCTGATGGGCGGACAGGTGGACCTGGCGCTATTGGACGTTGGCGGTGCGCTGCCGCTGATCGCCTCGGGCAAGGTGCGCGCGCTGGCGGTGACCGGCAAGGAGCGCCACCCCAAGCTGGCCAACGTGCCCACGGTGCGTGAGAGCGGCCAGCCCAACTACGACCTGTATGTGTGGATCGGCCTGGGCGTTGCGGCCAAGACGCCCGAGCCCGTGGTGAAGACGCTGGAAACTGCGCTGCTCAAGGCGATGGCGCAACCGGAGTTCAAGACCTACGTCACCGAGACGGCAGGCGCCGAGGTCTACACCGTCGGCAGCAAGGAAATGGCAGAGATGATCGCTTCGGAGACCGCGCGCTACCGCGCCTTGTCAAAGCAGGTCGATCTCGCGCAGAAATGATGAAGGAGCAACAGATGAAGCAGCTTTGCAAGGACCGCGTGGTCGTCGTCACCGGCGCAGGCCGGGGTTTGGGGCGCGAGTACGCGCTGGAATTCGCACGCCACGGCGCGAAGGTCGTGGTGAACGACCTGGGCGGCCGCGGTGACGGCGGTCCCGGCTCGGCCACCGGCCCGGCCCTCGAAGTCGTGGCCGAGATCGAAGCCATGGGCGGGCAAGCCATCGCCAACGGCGACGACGTCGCGGACTGGAAAGGCGCCAAGCGCATGATCGACGCCGCCATCGACACCTTCGGCGGCCTCGACGTGCTGGTGAACAACGCCGGCATCCTGCGCGACCGCACGCTGGTCAACATGGAAGAGGAAGACTGGGACGCGGTGATCCGCGTGCACATGCGCGGCACCTTCGCACCTTCGCGCCACGCCGCAGCCTACTGGCGCGAGGAATCGAAGGCCGGTCGCCAGCGCGTGGCACGCCTCATCAACACCAGTTCGTCCTCGGGCCTGTACTGCAACGCCGGCCAGTCGAACTACGGCGCGGCCAAGGCCGGCATCGCCGCGCTGTCGGTGATTGCATCGCGCGAGCTGGACCGCTACGGTGTGACGGTGAACGCCATCTACCCGACCGCCATGAGCCGCCTGACCGAAGACATCTTTGCCAGCCCCAAGTGGCAGGCGATCCGCAACGAAGCACCCGGCTTCGACCCGCTCGACCCGTCGAACGTCGCGCCGCTGGTGGCGTGGCTGGGGAGCGAGGCGTCGAGTGGCATCACGGGGCGCGTGTTCGGCGCGCGCGGTGGGCGCATCACGGTGGCGGAAGGCTGGCATGCGGGTCCGCGCATCGAGAAGACGGGGCGCTGGACGGTGGAGGAGCTGGGTGATCTGATTCCGGATCTGGTGAAGAAGGCTGCGCCGAATGCATTGACGACGGGTGAGATTCCTGCAAGCGAGGGTGTGCCGGCGTGAACGCCGTGCTGCACCGACCTAAGCAAACGGAGATATTGCAATGACCACCCAATTGCTCGAAGCGTTCCGCCTTGCGCAGTTGCCCGAGGAGGCGCAGGCCTTTCGCAAGGAAGTGCGCGAGTTCCTGGCAACGCAACTGGAGCCCGCGGCGCCTGAAGTTCGGGCGCGCACGTGGATGGGCTTCGATGCGGCGTTCAGTCGGCGCCTGGCCGAGCGCGGCTGGGTCGGCATCACCTTGCCGGCGCAATACGGCGGCGCAGGGCTCGATGCCTTTCGCCGCTTCGTACTCGTCGAGGAAATGCTTGCAGCCGGCGCACCCGTCGCAGCGCACTGGATCGCCGACCGCCAGAGCGGCCCGCTGATCAACAAGTTCGGCACCGAGGCGCAGAAGGATTTCTACCTGCCGCGCATCTGCCGCGGCGAAGCCTTCTTCTGCATCGGCATGAGCGAGCCCAATTCCGGCTCCGACCTGGCCAGCGTGCGCACGCGCGCGACGAAGGTCGACGGCGGCTGGCGCCTGACGGGCCGCAAGATCTGGACGACCAACGCGCATCGCTCGCACTACATGATCGCACTGGTGCGCACCTCGGGCGCGCCAGAGGATCGGCAAGGCGGCTTGTCGCAACTGATCGTCGACCTCTCGCTGCCCGGCATCAACATCCGCCCGATCGTCGACCTGACGGGTGACGCGCACTTCTCGGAAGTGACCTTCGACGACGTGTTCCTCAAAGACGATGCGCTCATCGGCGACGAAGGAAGCGGCTGGATGCAAGTGAACGCTGAACTGGCTTTCGAGCGCAGCGGTCCGGAGCGTTTGTATTCAAGCATCGTCTTGCTCGACACCTGGCTGGCCACTCTGCGCAAGACGGGCTTCTCGCCTTCTGACGCGACACTGATCGGCGGCTTCACCACGCAACTCGCGACGCTGCGCAGCCTGTCGGTTGCGGTGACCACCAAGCTCGCGCGCGGTGAAAGCCCCGTCGTCGAAGCGGCATTGGTCAAGGACATCGGCACGGAGTTCGAGCAAACGATTCCGGCCGCCATCGAGGCAGCCGTCGCGGCCGACCCGACGCGTGCCGTCGACGCCGACCTGTACCGCACCCTCACCTACCTGAGCCAGATCTCGCCGACCTTCTCGCTGCGTGGCGGCACGCGCGAAATCCTGCGCGGCATGATCGCGCGCGGCCTCGGTTTGCGCTGAAGTAAAAGGAGACAAGAACATGTTTACAGAAGCCATCGAGGCCATCCTCGTGGACCAGTGCACGCCGGCCGCGATACGTGCGATCGAGAACGGCGGCTCGCCTGCCGAACTGTGGAAGTCGCTGGCCGGGAACGGGTTCCTCGAACTCATGGCCAGCGAAGACGCGGGCGGCGCGGGGCTCGACCTGGAAGCGATCTTTCCGATCTTCGTGGCCTTTGGCCGGCACGCCGTGCCGGTGCCTGCCGCGCAGAGCATTGCAGCGCGTGGCTTGTTGCGCGATGTGGCGGCGCCCGAAGGCATGGTCACGCTCGTGGGCCATGCGCGGCGTGAAGCCGATGGATCGGTGAGCGCGGCCAATGTCGCGTTCGGCAGCATCGCGGACTTTGCGCTCGCGAATGTCGACGGGCAACTCGTGCTGCTCGATTGCAAGAAGGCGGCACGCACCGCGACCGGCGTGCGCGGGAGTCTCGTCGCATCCTTGCGTTGGAACAAAGAGGCCGTCGGCACACCCCTCGGCGACAACGGCAGCGAGGTCGCAGTGTTCAGCGCCGCCCTGCACGCCGCCGCCATGGCCGGCGCGATGGAGCGCATGTTCTCGATGACGCTGGGCTACTGCAACGACCGCGTCCAGTTTGGCCGCTCCATCGGCAAGTTCCAGGCGATCCAGCACCAGCTCAGCGTGATGGCTGAGCACGTAGCCTGCGCCGGCGTCGCCGCCGAGCTGGCCTTCAAGGCCGGCGCCAAGATCCCCGCCCTGCTGTCAGCAGCCACCGCCAAGTCGCGCACCAGCACATCGGTGCCATTGGTCGCATCGACTGCGCACGCACTGCACGGCGCCATCGGCGTCACCGAGGAATTCGACCTCCAGCTCTACAGCCGCCGCCTGCACGAATGGCGCATGGCCGATGGCAGCGAGGCGTACTGGAACCGCATCGTCGGCGAGTCGACGATCGGCAACGCCGCGCCGTCGGTGCTGCAATTCGTCATGGAGGAGATCCTGTAAATGAACAACTTTCTGAAATACGAGCTAGACGGCCACATCGTCACGCTCACGATGAACGACCCCGAGGCCCGCAACGCCCTCACCGGCAACAGCGCCGTGCCCGAGTTCCTCGCGGCCATCGATCGCATCCACGCCGACCATTCGGTGCGCGCCGTCATCCTGACCGGCGCCGGCTCGGCCTTCTCGTCCGGCGGCAATGTGAAAGACATGGGCCGCTACAGCGAAATGGCGCCAATGGAACTGCGGCGCGAATATCGCCTTGGCATCCAGAAGCTGCCGCTTGCGTTGTTCAACCTCGAAGTGCCGGTGATCGCCGCAGTCAATGGCCACGCCATCGGCGCGGGGCTGGACCTCGCCTGCATGTGCGACATCCGCGTCGCGGCGGAAGAAGCGAAGTTCGCCGAGAGCTTCGTCAAGCTCGGCATCATCCCGGGCGACGGTGGTGCATGGCTCCTGCCGCGCATCATCGGCCTCTCGCGCGCGACCGAGCTCACGCTGACGGGCCAGATGATCGACGCCAAGCAAGCCGCCGAGTGGAACCTGGTCTCTCGTGTGGTGCCACGCGAGCAACTGATGCCAGCGGCCCGCGAACTCGCCGAGCAGATCGCCGCCAACCCGCCACACGCCGTGCGCCTGGCCAAGCGTTTGTTGCGCGAAGCGCTGCACAGCCGCCTCGATACGCTGCTCGAAATGTCGGCCGCCTTCCAGGTGATGTCGCACCAGACCGCCGACCACCACGAAGCTGTCGCGGCGTTCATCGAGAAGCGCAAGCCCGAGTTCCGCGGCTAAGCACACGCTGTCACCAACAAGACGCCGGCCCTGCGCCGGCGTTTTCATTTTCCCCGGGCGCGAAGTACAGTTTCGCTCCGCCGTGCGCACGCAAGCCAGCAAGCGAATCAAAGGAACCCGCCCCATGTCCCTCTTCAACCTCACCGGCAAAGTCGCCATCATCACCGGCTCGTCCCGCGGCATCGGCCGTGCGATCGCCGAACGTCTTGCCGAGCACGGCGCCAGGGTCGTCATCTCGTCGCGCAAGCCCGGCCCGTGCGAGGAAGTGCGCGACGCCATCAACAAGGCGCACGGCGAAGGCGCGGCCATTTCCATACCCGCCAACATCTCGTCCAAGGACGACCTCAAGCACCTGGTCGACGAAACCACGCGCCAGCTCGGCAAGGTCGACATCCTCGTGTGCAACGCGGCGTCCAACCCGTACTACGGCCCCTTTGGCGGCATCGAGGACGACCAGTTCCGCAAGATCCTCGAGAACAACGTCATCGCCAACCACTGGCTCATCAACTTCGCGGCGCCGCAGATGATCGAGCGCAAGGACGGCGCGATCATCATCGTCTCGTCCATCGGTGGCCTGCGCGGCTCATCGGTGATCGGTGCCTACTGCGTGTCGAAGGCAGCGGACATGCAACTCGCACGCAACCTTGCCGTGGAGTACGGCCCGCACAACGTGCGCGTGAACTGCATCGCGCCGGGGCTCATCAAGACCGACTTTGCAAAAGCGCTGTGGGACGACCCCAAGACGCTGGAGCACCGCAACGCGACCACGCCCCTGCGCCGCATCGGCGAGCCGGACGAGATTGCCGGCGCGGCGGTGTTCCTCGCGTCCAGGGCTGGCTCGTTCATGACCGGCCAGAGCCTGGTCATCGATGGCGGCGTGACGTGCTGAACGACGCTGGCACCGGGCGGCTGCGCACGCTGCCCAAGGCAGAGGTTCATGCCCACCTCGAAGGCTGCTTCGAACCCGCCGTGCTCGAACAATGGGCTGCGCAGGCGGGCGTGCCGATGCCCCGCCCGCGCGAGCGCCTTTTCGAGTTCGAAGGCCTGGCCGACTTCCTGCACTTCCTCGACTGGGCCTGCGGCCTGGCTTCCACGCGCGAACGCCTGGCGGAACTGAGCCATGGCTACGCCCGGCGCCTGGCCGACAACGGCGCGGGCTACGCAGACGTGATCTTCAACCCCACGCACTGGAAGGCGTGGCACGGGCGCCTGCCTGACATGATCGACGCGATCGATGCCGGCTTCAAGGCGGCGGAACAGGACGGACTTCCGCCGGTCGGCCTCTGCGTGAGCCTGTTGCGCACGCAATCCGCGGACGCGGCGGCCGAACTGGTCGATGCGCTGGTGGCCTTGAAGCATCCCCGCGTGGTCGCGCTTTCCATCGACGGCAACGAGGCAGCCGCCGGACGCACCGGTCCACGATTTGCAGAAGCTTTCAGGCGTGCAGGCGCGGCGGGCCTTCGACGCACCGTGCATGCCGGGGAATCCAGTGGCGCCGACGGCGTGCGTGACGCCATCGAACTGCTCGGCGCCGATCGCATCGACCATGGCGTGCGCGCCATCGACGATCCGGCCGTCGTGCAACTGTTGGTCGATCGGCAGATTCCCCTGGGCATCTGCCCGACGTCGAACCTCGTGCTGGGTGTCTACCCGTCGATCGAGGACCACCCTGTCGATCGCCTGCGCCGCGCCGGTGTCGCCGTGTCGCTCAACACCGATGATCCTGTGCTGCTGGGCGCCAGCCTGGTTGGCGAGTACGCGCTGTGCAGCAAGGCCTTCGGCTGGTCAGACGACACCCTCCGTGCAGTCGCCCGCACGTCGATCGATGCCAGCTTTGCGAATGCCGACGTGAAGGCCCGACTGGTCCAGGCGCTTTCAGCCTGGTGAAGCTCAGGGAGGCGCGTGCCCCATGAGCCGCGACGCCAGGATGCCCGCGCGCAGCGCGTTGTAGCGCGCCACGAAATTCACCAGCACGCTCGCCGTCCAGGCGAAGGCGAAGATGCCCGAGATCGCGATGATGGGTGGCACGACGCGCCACGCACGCGGCAGGGAGAAAGGCTCGCCCAAAGCGGTGTAGCAGTTGGCCGCAAAGTAGGTTGCCGCCGACCAGTCGCCCACGATGTCGCCGAACACCAACGCCGCCGACCACACCACGATTTCGGCCAGGTGCAGTGCGAGCAACATCATCACCGTCACGACGAACACGAGGTCGGCACGCCAAAGCGAACCATGGCGGCGCAACACCTGCAAGCGCTTGATGAAGATGCTGGTGATGAGGCGAATCCAGAACGCATGGAACATGATCACCAGCACCAGCACGCTGCCGCCAAACATGATGTCGGGAAGCGGCAGGGCCTGCGTCAGGGCGTTCTCGACCAGTGCGGGTCGCAGGGTGGCAAGATCCGCCGTCGTCGTCGTGACGATCTTGGGCAACAGCGACTCGGTATCGTTCATCGGGACGAATTGTCTGCTCCCGGGGGAAGCAACGTCAATGCGCGAGCTCGGCTGCCCGCGGCGATCGCTGGCCGGCCGCGCCGCAGTCGTACGGCAACTCACGCGCCACCGTACGGACCCGTTCGGGCGCCCTTTCAGGCGACGGCAGGCTGCGCCGTCACGCGAGCGAACGCGCTGGCAGCGCGTGCCGCATCACGCATGAGCCGCGACACGATCTGCGCAGCGGGCGCAATCTCGTCCGCGAATCCACCCGCCGGGCCGAGCGACACGATGCCGCCGTCCACATCACCGCCTTCATACAC
Organism: Variovorax brevis; assembly: GCF_030317105.1. Taxonomy (GTDB): domain Bacteria; phylum Pseudomonadota; class Gammaproteobacteria; order Burkholderiales; family Burkholderiaceae_C; genus Variovorax; species Variovorax brevis. Next base: position 246,804 of record NZ_JASZYG010000005.1, on the reverse strand, counting down.
ACGCTCGCGCGTGCGGGAAGAAAGAATCAGGTCGCCGAATTCGCCGTGACTGCGCGCCCCGCCCGCCTCCAGACGTTGCACTTCGCGCGCCGCGTCGTTGTGCAGCACGCGCCACGTGTCGTTGAGCGAACCGAGAATCGCCGTGGAGCAGTATTGGTCGGCATCGACGATCCGCTGCTTGAGCGCCTCGTGCGCGCGAATCTCCCGGGCGACCATGAAGCGGCTGCCCATCACGACGCCGTCGGCGCCCAGCGCCAATGCCGCTGCAATCTGGCGCCCGCTGCCGATGCCTCCGCCGAGCACCAGCGGCAGCCCGATCTTTTCCAGTGCATAGGCACCATTGACGAAGGCTGATAGCGAGTTCGCGCCCGGATGCCCGCCCTCCTCGCAGCCGACCAGCGCAATGCCATCGACGCCCAGCCGTGCCGCGCTTTCGGCATGTCGCACGCTCGGGCACTTGTGAATCAACAACCCGCCGCCGTCATGAATCGCATCGACGAAAGGCTCGGGCGAATCACCGGCGCTCTCGAAATGCCGCACGCCCTCTTCCAGCGCAATGTCGATCCAGGCCGGTACGTTCCTGTTCGCGCCCGGCCTGCGCGACAAGGTCAGGTTGACACCAAAGGCCTTGCCATCGGTCAACTCCCGGCAACGTCTCAGGTCCGCACGCAAGTCATCCAGCGAGTCGAACGACCGCGCCGTGATGAACCCCATCGCCCCCGCATTGACCACCGCCGCAACGATGCCCGACTGCCCCAGATGGTGCATCCCTCCGAGCAGGATCGGATGGCGGATGCCAAACAGCTCTGTGATGCGCGTGCGAAAGACAGCCATGCGCGTCAAGCCACTTGGCGCAGTCGACCCGACCAGTGCGGCTCGCGCAGTTCGCGCTTCAGCACCTTGCCCGCCGCCGACAGTGGCAGCGCCTCGCGGAATTCGATGCTCTTGGGGCACTTGTAGCCTGCGATGAAAGTCTTGCAGTGCGCGTGCAGGCTTGCGTCGTCCAGTTCGACACCGGGCTTGCGCACCACCACCGCATGCACCGCCTCGCCCCACTGCGCATGCGGGACGGCGATGACGGCGCACGCCTGCACAGCCGGATGCCGCGCGATCACGTTCTCGACCTCGGCCGAATAGACGTTCTCGCCGCCACTCACGATCATGTCCTTGATGCGGTCCACGATGAAGACATGCCCGCCTTCGTCCATGCGGCCACCATCGCCGGTGTAGAGCCAGCCATTGCGCAGGGCGCGAGATGTCTCCTCCGGCTTGTTCCAGTAACCGAGCATCACGTTGGGCCCGCGCACGATGACCTCGCCCACTTCACCGCGCGTCACTTCGTTGCCGGTGTCATCGACGACTTTCACCGCAACGCCCAGGCCCGCACGGCCGGCCGAACGCGAGAGGCCCGAAGCGCGGCCTTCAGCGCCATGGTTCTCCGGTGGATTGGAGGTGGCACTGCCGCACTCCGTCATGCCATACGAATGCGTGAACGCCACGCCGGGCAGCAGCGCCATCGCGCGCTCGAGCACCGATTCCGCAATCGGCGACGCGCCATACACCATGCGCTTGAGCGTGCCGAGGTTGAAGCAGTCGAACTCCGGATGCGTGATGAGCGCCTGCAGCATCGTGGGCACCAACAGCAGATCGGTCACGCCTTCGCGCTCGATCGTCTGCATCACCTCGCGCGCGTCGAAGCTGGCCACCAGCACATGCGTATCGCCCGCAATGAACTGCACCAGCGCGCGGCCGATGCCACCCATGTGAAACAGCGGCGCCACGTGCAGCGCGATGCTGGCCTCGGGCACCTGCATCTGCGCCAGGCGCTGGATGCCGATGGCCCACAGCGTCCAGTGGCTGTGCATCACGCCCTTGGGGAAGCCGGTCGTGCCGCCGGTGTAGAGGATGCAGGCCAGGTCCGCGCCGGCACGGTCGGCATCTGCGACCGGCTTTGCGCCCTCGACCAGCACCTCGAAAGACAGCATGCCCTCGGGCGTCTCGCCATCGCCGGCGTAGATGAAGCGCGGCACGCGCCTGGCCGTCGCGCGGATGCCCTCGACCCGGTTCATGAAGTGATCGTCGACGATCAGGATCGTGGTGTCGCTGTCGTCGAGCGAATAGACGATCTCCGGCACGCTCCAGCGCGTGTTGACGGGGTTGAGCACGCCGCCGCCCCACCACGTGCCCATCATGTATTCGAGCCAGCGGTCGGAGTTGACGCCCAGCATGCCAACGCGGTCGCCCGGCGCCATGCCGATGGATTGCAACGCGCCGGCCAGCCGGGCAACCCGCTCACCGAATTCGCGGAAGGTCTGGCGTCGGCCATGGAAGACTGTGGCCACGCGATCGGGCGTGGACTGGATCGAGCGCTGCAGCGCAAGCGTCATGGACATTTTGTCTTTTCTTTCAGTGGGCGACGGCCGCTTGGGGCTGGGCCGATGCGGCGCGCGCTTCCTGCTCCTGCAGTTCGCGCCAGGCGATCTTTCCGGTGGCGTTCTTGGGCAGCGCGTCGACGATCTGCACGATGCGCGGCGCCTTGTAGGTCGCCATGTGTTCGCGGCACCAGGCCAGCAGGCTGGTGCTGTCTTCCCGGCTGCCGCTGCGCAGCGTGACGACGGCCTTCACCGTTTCACCGCGACGCTCGTCCGGCGCAGCGATCACGCAGGCTTCGAGGATCGACGGATGCGCATGCAAGGCCGCCTCGACCTCCGCCGGCCACACCTTGAAGCCTGACGCATTGATCATTCGCTTCAAGCGGTCACGCATGAAGACGTAACCTTCCTCGTCCATGCTCGCCAGGTCACCCGTGCGGAAAAAGCGCTTGCCATCGATCACGATGAAGGTCTGCGCATTGGCCTGCGGATGGTTCCAGTAGCCGAGCATGATCTGCGCGGCATGCACGACGATTTCGCCGGACTCGCCTTGGGCAACGGGCTGCAGCGTCTCGGGGTCGACGATGCGCAGGTCCACGCCAAAGGTCGCGACGCCCAGGCATCCCTTCTTCGGCTTGTGCAGCGGATTGGCGCACAGGAAGTTGGCGCTTTCGGTCAGGCCGTAGCCTTCGACAAAGTCGAGGCCATAGCGCGACTTGAGGATCTCGTTCACGTGCTGCGGCGTCGCGGCGCCACCGCCGGTCACCACCGTCAGGCTGCTCAGGTCGCGATTCTCGATGCCGGGCTGCGCAAAGAAGTCGACCAGCATCGCCGGCAGCGCGGCCCAGAACGTCACACGATGGCGCTCGATCAGCACCGCCGCTGCCTCGCGGTCCCAGCGCGGCATCAGCACGATGGTGCCGCCCCAGAAGATGGCCGAGTTCACGTTGTTCTGCAGGCCCAGCAAGTGGAACAGCGGTGCAACGGCGAGGTACACCGACGAGGGGTTGGTGCGCCGCCACAGCGACGAACCGACGCAAGAAGTCATCACGGTGCGATGCGTGTGCACGCAGGCCTTGGGCTTGCCCGTGGTGCCCGAGGTGTAGGGCAGCATGGAGAGATCATCCGGGCCGGCGCGATGCGGCGCGGGCTTGCAGGCGCGCGCCAGCGCGGCGTTCCATGCGGTGGCCGCTTCAGGCAGTTGCACATCGGCCATGTGCGTGCGCAGCCAGTCGGGCGCCGGCAGGCTCGCATCCTCTTCGCCCAGCGCGTCGCCGTAGGCGTGCACGACCAGCTTTCGCAGCGAGCCGGTGCCGAGCAAGGGCGCGATGCGGTCCATCAGCTCGCTGGCCACGAAAGCCACCACCGCACCGCTGTCGTTGACGATGTGCTCCAGCTCGTCGCGCAGCAGCATCGCGTTGACCGGCACGAAGACCGCATCGGCACGCAGGATGGCGAAGTAGGCGGCGATGAACTGCGGGCAGTTCTGGCTGAACACGATCACCCGGTCGCCCTTGACCACGCCGCACTCGCGCTGCAGGTAGCCGGCCATGCGCTCGACGTCAGACAACAGTTGCGCGTAGCGCACGGCGTTGCCGAAGAACTGGATCGCTGTCTTGGCCGGGTAGCGCTGCGCCGAAGTCTCGAGGTTGCGGAACAGGCTGGTCTCGGGAATGTGCGCCACGCGCGGCAGCCCCTGGCGGGCACGAGATGCGTCGATGGCGAGCGGGCTGGTGGGCCGTTCGATCACGTCGCCCTGCGTGGGGCAAGGGTGGAAGGCGCTGGCTGCATGCATGTTGGCGTCCGGTATGGCGGTTTTGTCTCTACGATGCATTCGAGTAGACCGCGCGGCGAGCGCAATCCTGCCACCCCGAACGGGTGGTCTCCACGGCCGCCGGCGGCGCGCCGACCACCCACGCAGGGTGGGGCCGCCGCGGCCCGCCTCGCCGAGCATTGCAACAACGCATCACCCAGGACAAAGGCCCCATGGATTCCAACGCCACCCGACCCGCCCGCCGGCTGCTCCACACCCGCGAGATCGTCTGCCAGGGCTACCTGCGCGACGACGGCATGCTCGACGTGGAAAGCACCATGCGCGACATCTCGCCCAACGGCTCGGACCTGTTCTTCAAGCCCCTGGGCGCGGGCGAAGACCTGCACCGCATGCGCATCGCCATGACGGTCGACATGGACCTGGTGATCCGCGACATCGAGGTCCACACCGAAGCCGCACCCACGCCTTGGTGCGCCGGGAGCAACGCGAACTACGACGCGCTGAAGGGCCTCACCATCACCGGCGGCTTCACGAAGAAGGTGCGCACGCTCGTGGGCGGCAGCAAGGGCTGCACGCACCTCACCGAACTGATGGGCCCCGCCGCCACGACGGCCATGCAAACCTGGCACGCCTTGCGGCGCGAGCGCGGCGGCCTGCGCGCCACGCTCGCCATGTCGGGCCCGATGCCCAAGCCCGCGCTGGCCGACACCTGCCAAGCCTACCGCAGCGGCGGCGAGGCACTCAACGCGATCTGGCCGCTGGAGCGAAGGGCGCAGTAAAAATCACCGGCTCACGGTCACTTGCTGGACGCTGAACGCGTCATGGGGCGCGCCTTGGGAGTACATGCAGAAGTTGTAGCCGAACTGCCCGACGAAGAGGGCATTGGGCACGGTCCATGTCTTCTCGTGGAGGTGGGTCCCCTTGATGGCGGACCAGCCGCCGGCGCGCACCAGGTTGTTGACGTCGGCCGAGGCGATCAACGCGTCCGACTCGTAGAGCATGTAGAAGCCAGGCTCGCCGGTGCCGTGGCCCCGAACGGTGGCGGTGATGCGAATCGGCCTGGTGGCGTACGCATAGGACATGAAGGTCGGGTCCACCGCAAAGCAGGCGCCGATCGTGCCTTCCAGGTTGTACTCGGCCACGTTGTTCACGACACTGATGGCGGGTGGCTTCACGATGAAGACGCCATCCGGCGTGGCGCCCGCCACCATTCGCACGGTCCGCGACGCGCTGTGGTCGCCGTTCCACGGAAAAGGCTTGCCGCTGCTGGCGGCTGCTTCGCCCAACCATTGACTGGCCTGTGCAGAGCCAGCCGCAGCGATCAGGAGCGCAGGGGCTTCGGTGATCGCGGGTGTACGCGTGGCCGTCACGGCGCCGGTGCGCGGATCGACCGCTGTCACCTCCGATGGCAGCGAGAGCACCGTCGATTGACCTGGCCGCGACCAAGCTGACAGCACCACGCCTTTGGGGCTCTCGAAAACGAAGCCGTACCAGGCGCCACCGGGTTGCGTCCAGCCAGCGTAGCGGGGTTGCCCGCCCAGCCAGGTGCGCAGGCTGCGCATCGCATACCAGGCCGGCCGCTTCGTGCCGTCGGCGGTTGTCAGGCCCATCTTCAGGCCTTCGCTGTCGCTCGGGTCGAACCAGTAGACGCGCGCCACGCCCTGGGCGATGGACATCGTGTAGATCTTGGCCAGCGCGTCCGCCTGCATTTGCGGGCCGACGCCATCCGCGGCGGATGTGTTGGCGGAAAAGCCGATCTCGGTGAACCATATGGGCACCGCGGCCTTCGCGGGATCCTTGTCCTGGAGCAGCTTGCGCACGCGGGGCACGATGGACATGAACTGCCCTTCCCAGCCCTCGGACAGCAAGGAGGCCACCTCGTAAGGATGCAGTGTCACGAAGTCGTACTTGCCAGCGGCGCCGGCCGCGAGGCTTTCGGCAAGAAAGGCAACGTGGTTGCTCTTGGCAGATAGGCCGATCTGCACCGTCGGGTCCACCGCCTTCGCCGCATGGTAGGCAACAGCAACCACTTTCGCATAGGACGCGGGTGATGGGTCCGCAGTGAAGTTGGGCGGCTCGTTCCACACTTCCCAGTACTTCACGCGGCCCTTGTGTCGCCGCAACTGTTCGGTGACGTATCGGCGCCAGCCGCGCAGGTCATCGACCGGCAGCGCAAAGGGCGTGCTGGAGCTCCACATCAGGTAGCCGACTGCCGACATGCCGGCATCCGCGATCGGCGCCAACTGATCGTTGCCCGGCTCGTCAATGAAGCCGCGCACGGTCGTGACGCCGGCATCGCTCATCGCAGGCAGCCAGGTCGCAGGCCTCGTCTGCAGCAGTGCCGACGGCGCCACACCCCAAAGGTGATTGCGCTTCTCGATGGCAGCCACCCTGTCGAGCGCCCAAGTGGAGGCCGGGCCATCGCCCGATGCGACTGCCTGCAACGCATCAGCATCCATCTGCGCGGGCGGGTCCTTGCCCGCGTCTGTCGCGGCGCGGGTCGGCGGCTTGGGAAACTCCGCCTGCTGCGCAACGGCGTCGATGGAGACCATTGATGCGGTGTCGAGCGCGCTCGAAGACTGCGCATCGCCACCGCTGCCTCCGCCCCCACAGGCTGCCAACGACAGCGCAAGCGCGAGCAGAACTTCAATGGTGAAAAAGCGGCGCGGCGCCGGAAGGTCGAGGTGCATGGCGTGAGACTCCCGTCCGTGCGAGCGTGTGCGTCGCAAGCCAACTTCGGCTTCAACAGCGCCCCTGATGTTTGAATATCGTAGTGGGAAGCCCCGCTCGAAAAGCAGGCGCCAAACGTGAGGAGTCGTAAAGAGATCAAGCTCGCTGAAATGACATCAACCACTTTGGTGCGTGACCCAAAGCTGTCACATCCCGCTTGTAGGCTGGTGATCGAACGGAACTGTCCGTTCGCGCACCAGGATGTGCCTGCGGTGTCAGCCAATGCCGATAGTTGGGCACGCGCGGGTGCGTTCCTGCCAAAAGCGGCGCCAACGGCACGATTTCTGCTCGCAAAGCTTTCATGTTCCCGTATTCAACGGCTGACCCGTTGCGCCCTGCATCCGCATGAGCCTGACCGTCAGCACTTCAACGACCGATGTCCGCCAGCGCGTGTTCGCTTCCGGTGCAAGCGCCGCCATGACCGACGTGCAGGACGAGCCGCGCCTGTCGGAATACAGGGACATCCTGATCGACCACAAGTGGTTGATCGTGGTCGTCGTTGCATTGGCCCTGCTGGTGGGCGCAGCGTATGCCTACATGGCGACGCCGGTCTACCGCGCCAGCCTGCTGCTGCAGATCGAAGACGCCACCCCCGACCGCAAGAGCAACCTGGCTGAAACCTTCGGCCTGTTCGAGGTCAAGACGCCGGCCACCGGCGAGATCCAGGTGATCGGCTCCCGCATGGTGCTGGATGCCGCGGCGGACCAGGTGAACCTGCAAGTCAACGCCCAGCCACGCTATCTGCCCTATGTGGGGCGGTGGCTTGGCCGTCGCACCACGGAGCTGTCGGAGCCGGGCTTTCCAGGCCTTGGCGGCTACGTGTGGGGCGCCGAGCGCATCAAGGTGGCGCGCTTCACCGTGCCGGGTTCGCTCGAGGACACCGAGCCCTTCACCATCATTGCCGAAGGCGGGGGGCGCTACACCGTGCGCCACGAATTGCTCCCGGCCCCGCTGGAGGGCGTCGTCGGGCAGCCGCTGCGCCAGTCGCTGCCCGACGGCGACCTTGAGATCCTGTTGAGTGAACTGGCCGGCAAGCCCGGTGCTGAATTCACCGTCTCCGTGACATCGCGGTTTCGCGCCATCGAACAGTTGCAGGGACGCCTGCAAATGGGCGAGCAGGGCCGCCAGTCCAACGTCATCGGCGTGAGCCTCGAAGACAGCGACCGGGTTCGCCTGGCCCTTGTACTCAACGCCATCGGCGACCAGTACCTGCGACAGAACATGGAGCGCAAGTCGGCAGAAGCCGAGAAAACTCTTGCATTCCTCGAAGCGCAACTGCCCCTCTTCCAGCGCCAGCTCCAGGGGTCGGAAGACGCCTATGCGCTCTTTCGCAACAAGAACGGCACCGTCGACTTCGACGAGGAAGCCAAGGTCTGGCTGAAGAAGACATCCGACTTGCAAACCAGCCTGCTCGAGTTGCAACAACGCCGGCGGGAAGCCGACGTTGCCTTCACCGGCAAGAGCGACCGCATGCTGACCTTGAACAGCCAGATCGGTGCCATCCAGAGCGAGCTCAACGCGCTCAACGCGCGCATCGCCGGCATGCCCAACCTGCAGCGCGATGCATTGCGGCTGGAGCGGGACGTGCGCGTCAACAGCACGCTGTACCAGTCCATGCAGAACAACGCATTGCAGATGCGATTGGTCAAGGAAGGCAAGATCGGCAACGTGCGGCTGCTGGACAAGGCGGTGGTCTCCAAGGTGCCGGTCAAGCCGCAGAAAACGCTCGTGCTGGCTTTCGCGCTGCTGCTGGGGATGATCGTGGGGCCGGCGCTCGCGATCCTGCACACGCGATCGAAGCCCGGCATTCGCAACCCCGAGGAGGTGGAGAGCCACACCGGCCTGGAGATCTACGCCGTCGTTCCCCACAGCCTGGAGCAAACGCGCCTCGACCGGAACACCAGCAGACGCAGGCCCGGCCTGCTGGCCGATGCACATCCCCACAGCCACCCCATCGAAGCCTTGCGAACCTTGCGCGTGGGCCTCAAGCCCGCCATGGCGCAAGCGCCCGACAACCGCATCCTCATCACCGGCGCGACGCCCGGCATTGGCAAGAGCTTCGTCTCCAACAACTTTGCAGCGCTGCTGGCGCAGTCCGGCAAGCGGGTGTTGCTGATCGATGCAGACCTGCGCAAAGGTGCGCTGGGCGGGGCCTTCGGCCTCAAGCGGGAGGGCGGCTTGTCCGAAATGCTCAGCGGCGAAATCAGCACGGAAAAAGCCATCCATGCCGGCGTGCGCCCCCGGCTGGATGTGCTGACCACGGGCAGGCTCCCCCAATTTCCCACCGACATGCTGGAGTCTCAGCAGTTCACCGATGCGCTGGACATGCTCTCATTGCGCTACGACGTCGTGCTCATCGACACGGCTCCGGTGCTGGTGGCGGCCGACGCGGCGGCCGTGGCCCCTGCATGCGGTGTCGTGCTGCTGGTGGTGCGGGCCGAGAAGAGTCAACTGGGGGAACTGAACGAGAGCATCCGCCGGCTGGGCCAGGCCGGTGCAGCGATCAGCGGCGTGCTGTTCAACGGGATGGACTTCAGGCGTCGATACAGCGGCAGCCAGGGGTACCGGCCGGGTTCGTATCGGTACTCGCATTAGTTGCCTATAGGCTGCATGGCTGCATGACTGCGGGCTGTCGGAATTCAGCTCGGCCAAGGCGGCCCGTGATGATCCAGCGCCCCGGGGAGCAAGGCGGCTTTCATTCGAGCCGGCTACACATGGCTGTTGAGGCTCGCCGTTCGTCTGCGAAGCCCATGGCCATCGAGGCAGATGCCGGTGTAGCCCTCGGCCCGTCCGATGGCCACGTTCAAGTAGTAGAGGGCACGGCCGGCTTTGCCCTTCAATAGCGACAGGCAAGCGCCGCCTGCGGGCCGAACGAGATAGTTCGCCAAATACAGGAATCCGCAAGCGTGTTTTGCGATGACATGGCCCATGCCCCTGGCGTAGCCGCGCGCCTTTTCTCGCATGGCACGGTCGGGCTGATGCGTATTGAGTTCCGGATGATGGGCAAAGACTTCCGGGTCGTAGTACACGGTGAAGCCGGCTTCGAGGGCTCGAATGGTGATGTCCGGGCCCTCGCACGCTTGCCAGGGCGTCGATGCGCCCACGCCAATGTCCTCGTCGTAGCCCTTGAGCTGTTCGAGCACCGGGCGCTTGAAGAACACCACCCATTCAATCTGGGTGGTGAACACGTTGCGCAAGGTCACTCGCTGCGCAGTCTTTTCGAACCGACCATTGATGGACCGGCCATCGGGCGCAGCAGCGCGCCCGCACACCATGTCGGCACCCGTTTCATGGAATCGCGCCAGGACTTTCTTGATCAACGAGGGCGGATACAGGCAATCGTCATCGGGGAAGCACACGATGTCGCCGCTGGCTCTTGCGATGCCAATGTTGCGGCCGCGGCTGAGGCCTCTGGCGTTGGGGCTTCGAATGTAGTGAAGCGGATATTTGACGTTCAACGCGCTGCACGCCTTCTGCAGGCGCTCATCGGCGTTCTGGTCAACGACGATCAATTCGAAGTCGTCGCAATCAAGCAACTCCAACGCAAGGACGAACTGAAGAACTTCGTCAATCCTGCCGAGGGTTGACATGACCAATGACACTTTCATGGGCACCATCCCTCAGAAGCGAAGAATGCGCCCGGGGTCCACGCGGCCCCGAACCCAGTCCCACAGGGCCAGGACGTTGCCTGCCAATCGGCCCCGCCTGTCGACCCAGGGCTCCGGCCTCAGGCTGCGAAGCAGGTTGGCAAGGATGTTCTTCATGGTTCCTTCGAAGGCCTGGCGTGGCGACATGTGGCCCTTGCGCATGATGTAAATGCGGTTGGCCACCTGCGAATAGCCCAAGGGCTTGCCCCGGCTTCGACCGGACTTCTTGGTTCCCAGGTGGACCCCTTTGAGCACGCTCGCTTTCACGATGCGCCCATGCGGCGCGAGCTGCCTTGAAAAGTCCACGTCTTCCAGCCAGCCATACAGCGGCAATCGCTCGTCGAAGCGATAGTTTTGCAGGCGCACCGGTGCCAGCCGGATCGCCATGTTGCAGCCGTAGGCGTTGTACGTTGGCGAGAGCGATGAAGGGGCTGAATCAGGAACGGCCTGTGCAAGAAAATGCGCCCCTTCCTCATAGCTCAATCCGGGGCCGAGGATGCCATCTGCCAACACCTTGCCGGTCGCCACGACCACGTCCACCTGCACGTTGAACAAGTTCTCGATTTCCTTCAGGTAGTCGTCGGCAGGCAGGAAGTCGTCGTCAAAGAAGACGATGACATCCGCGTCCGTCGCGTCGATCAGCGCGTTGCGCTGTGCCGGCAGGCCGATCGGCCCGGAGACGATGCGGGTGGGGGAAGGAAATCCCTCAAGGCAAGCGGGCTCAAGATCCTCGGGCCGCGCCGGGCAGATGAGCAATTCATCCGCAGGTCGGGACTGTCTTGCGAGGAAGCGGACGGTGTCGGCCAGCAATTCCCGCCGACCGGCAGTCGCGATGGCGATGGCGATTTTCAGATTCATGAATCAGTGGCCTTTTCCAGCTTCTAGCGTCTTGCGACCGACACCATGACGTCCCTGAGAAAGGAGCGCCAGCGCAGCGAACTGTCTTGCGCGTTGCGATAGCCTCCGCCCACCAGCATGGCCAGGCTCCGGAACAGGGCGGAAATCCGGTTGCCGTCGTAGACAGCGCCCCTTCCTTGCAGTTGGCGCAGCGCCCGTTCGTAGACATCCACGGCCTTCTTTCGATCGAAGCACGGAAAGTCCCGCCCGGTATCCGCAGGCATGGCTTCGACCAGTTGCAGCATCTTTCGTGTCGCCGCGACATACACGGCGTTCTCCGCCTTGAGCGCCTCGACGGTTTTCTTGACCAATCGACCGGTCGACTTTCCGTAGATGTTCTTTCCATGCTGGCGATATGCGGCCAATGGCTCCGCGATTTCCACGGTCTTGCCCAAGGTCTGGCCAAGAAAGAAAGCCCATCGGTCATGCGCAATGAGATGGCGGTCATCGATGTAGTCGACGAAGCGCTGATCCGGCGGCACAAGGCCCAGGATGCGTCGGTCCACAAGCATCGAGAATCCCCAGAACGTCGACCACACGTCGTAGGCAAGCTGCGCCTTGACGGCCGTCGCGACGATGCCCTGGTCATAGCTCCCGAGGGGCCAATCGTCTTCGTCGATCAAGGTGGCCTGATGCACGATTTGCGTGACGCCCTGCTGCGTCATGTGCCTTGCGCACACCTCCAGTTTGTCTTCGCGCCACACATCGTCCTGGTCGCAAAAGGAAATCCAGTCGCCGCTGGCCAAGCCAGCCGCCGCAAGAAAGTTTTCCCGAAAGCCTTTTGCGACGGGGTTCTTCCGGTGAATGACCGGAAACGGGGCGGTCTGGCGGAATCGATCGATGATGTCGTTCGTGCGATCGGTGGAGCCGTCGTCCGAAACGATCAACTCGAGAGGCGCCTTGCTTTGACATGCCAGGCTGGCAAGTTGCTTCTCCAGGAATGCCTCTCCGTTGAAAGTGGCGAGCACCACTGAAATCGTTGGAGGCATCACAGCGCAAGCTCCGTCGGCAGCGGGTGATGCATCGGCGCTGAAGCTGGTGTGGGCGCCGCCTTCATCAGTCCGGTGGCGGCCAACGGTTGCCCGAGCACTGTCTCGAGCAAGCAGCGCGCGGCCCTGTCCCATGTGAAATGCGCAGCGTGCACACGTCCACGTTGCCGCATGTCTTGGCGAAGCGCTTCATCGGTGCACATCCGCACGATCTGGCTCACCCATGGATCGGGGTCGTGGGCGTCGGCCCACAGCACGGCGTCGCCGCAGACTTCGGGAAGTGCGCCGCAAGGCGCGGCGATGACCGGACACCCGAGCACCATCGCCTCCAGCGGCGGAATCCCGAAGCCTTCCGTGGTCGAGGGAAAGGCCAGCGCGCTCGCCTGCCGGATCAGGCCCGACAGTTCTTCGTCGCTGATGAATCCCAGGAACATGGCGTTGGGCGGGACCGGGTGGCCCAGGCGCTCGAAATCCTTGCGCTTCGCAGGCCCGAAGAGCACCAGCGTGACGTCGCGCAGCGCGGGCGAGTGAAAGGCCTTCAAAAGCACCGCGATGTTCTTGTGCGGCTGGGTGTTGGCCAAGGCGACCACGTAGCGCTTGCCCGCCAGACCGGCCGCTTCCACCTTGGCGTCATCCGGGGCAATCCTCAGGATGTGGTCGCATCCGTTGTGGATCACGCGGATCTGCGCGGCAGCGGCCACGCCGAAGTGGTCCAGTTGCTCACGTGAAAACTGGGACACCGTCAGCAAGGCCTTGTTGCGTTGGCCGAGCCTGGGCAGCATCGTGCGGTACCAGGTCCGGAACGCCAGGGAATAGGAGTCGGGCGAACTGTAGACCTGTGCGTCATGGACCATGGTGAAGGCATCGCGATGCCCGAACGGCCCCATGTTGCAAAGGCTGACAAGCGTCTCGCCCCTGGCAAGACGCGGAAGCACCAGCTGTTCCCACAGCACCCCGTTGAGCCGGCGCAGCAAGGGCCCGACCTCGCCCGGCCGATGGCCGCTTTGCACGCGAATGCGCGACAGCCGCAGGTTCGGGTCCTGGCCGCGCGGCACGAGCACGCGGCACGGCACGGCCGCGGCTAGCGCCGGATTGCTGGCGAACAGCGCATCCAGCGCCATCAACAATTCGCGCGCCACCCGATAGACGCCGGATCGACTCGTTTCGCGCTGCAGGAACTTGCCGTTGATGACCAGGCTGGGCAAGGCCCTGCCCTGGCTCACGACAAGCGGCATCTGATCAATGGGATTGTTTGACATGGGCCTCCATTGCGTCATTCGGACTCGTTGGCATGCGGGCAGCCGAAGGGCTGCCACTGGCCCGCGCCCCGGCGAATCGCTTGCGAATGATGTTCAGCAAGTGCTGTTCCAATCCAGGCGGCCGACCCGCCAGCCGCCACGCCAGCCAGGCCACCAGTGCATAGACCAGCAGATACAGCACGCCCAGGGGCACGGCCCACATCAGCAATCCAGCCGTGCTGGAGGCGGCCAACAGCATGGGCTTCGTGAACCACAGAAGCCCACCTGCGACAAGCATCGCCAGCATGGGCCTCGCCAGCGTCATGACCTGGGCCGTCAAGCCGATGCCGATGAGGCGGCGCACGATGAACATCGTGGTCAGCGTTCCCGCCACGGTGGCGATGGCACTCCCGGCGATGGCGCCTGGAATGCCATACTGCACGGCGCCCAACCACACCAGCGGCAGCCTGACCAGCAATTCGATCAGGGTGCGGATGGCCACCCAGCGTGTGCGGTCCAGGGTCATGGCCAAGGGTGCCATCAGCATGGAAGGCAGCGAGAGCCATGCGACCGCGCTGATCCATCGCAACCACTCCGCAACGGGCGCCCAGGCCGGCCCCAGCGCCACTCGGACCAGCGCCTCCGGCCACAACAAGAGAACGCCGATGACCGGGCCCATCACGAGCGCGATGGCACGGGACAACTGCAGATAGCGCGAAGCCCTGCCGTCGCCGCCCGAGGCCATCGCCGCCATGGCCGGACGAATCAGGGGCTGGATCAGGGCCTGGATGGGGATCTCCGATATCTGCTTGCCCATGGCGTACTGGCCGAACGCCGTCACGCTGATGAGCCGCGGCAGCAGCAGCCGGTCAATCTGCCAATTCAGGGCCGCGCACACCTGGGAGAGAAAGTTCCAGCCCACCAGGCTCGAGAACTGCGTCCAGTGCGAAAGCGTCAGGCGCAGGCGCAAGGGTGCGATGAAGTACGACAAGATCGCCGACACCAGCGGCGCACACACGGTGGCGGCCGCAATGGCCCAGTAGCTTCGCGTGACGACCGCGATGACGACCGACACGACGAATGCAACGGACTTGCCGGACAACTCCATCACCGCGTCGGGACGGAAGTTGAAGGCGCGCGCATATTCCACCATGCGCGGATTGACCAGCCCACGCATCACCGGCGCCAACGCCAGCACCGCAAGCAAGCCGGTCAGCCTCGGCTCGTTGTTGAACGCCGCCAGCGGCCAGGCAACCGCAAGCAGGAGCAGCGCGATGAAGAGCCCACGCAGGACGCTGAGCGTGAAGGCCGTGTGCAGCATGTCGGCCGTCAGTTCCGGCACACGAATCAGCGCGGCGGCCGTGGGCAGTTCGAACAAGGCTTCGACGATGTACACCGCGGCCATCGCCATGGCCACCAGGCCGAATTCCGCTGGCCCCAGGAAGCGCGCCAGGCACAGAAGCATGGCCAGGTCGATCAGCTTGGCGGCGAGCCGCGTGCCGACCGTCCACGCGCCGGCCCCGACCGCGCGGCTGGCCATGCTCGGGCGTTCATCGGTCGGCATGCGCGCTCCGTTGGATGACCAGGCGCTGCTGCGGGTGGTGGCGCAACGCGTTGTTCGTGCGGCGCGCCGTTGCGGGCGGCGCCTGCGCCGTGGCCTCCAGGGCATTGCTTGCGATCGCCACCGCAAAGCCGTAGAAGAACGCGTTGAACAAGCCGAAGTCCGGCGTGGTGCCCACCATCAAGCTGGAGAAGAACGCGGGCAGGTAGGACCAGCGGACGGCCGACAGCAGTGCTTGCCCTTGTGCGTCGTCTCGTGCTGCTTTGCGGATCAACAGGGTCTGGAACACGAACAGGAAGTAGAAGGTCGCGCCGATCACGCCCGCATTGCTGGCCATGGCGACGGCAAAGTTGGAGGCGCGCGTGCCTCCCAGGCCAACACCAAGACCATGGGTCGCCAGCAGCGCGTTCAGGGACACCTGCGTCCACATGCTGCGCTCCTCGAAGGAGTCGGTGGTGGACTTTTGCAGCACCATCACGTCGAACATCTCTTGTATGGGAGCGAACAACCGCGGAACGGCAAGGATGACCAGGAGGAACAGGCATATCCCCACGGCGCCCAGCCAGAACTCGTTGGTGATTCCGCGTCGAAGGTAAGGGTTGCGGCCCGCTGCCAACACGCGCCAGCACCACTCCGCCGTTGCGGCGGCAACAAAAAGACCAAGCCCCAGGAAGGCCGCCGACGAGGTCGACAGCCACACCATCAACAGCAACACGCCCATCAACAAGGGAACCACGCGATCGCGCAGCGCGCCCTTTGCCATCGCGCGCCGGAAGAAGTAGAGCGACGCCAGGAAGGCCAGCGCCAGGCTTCCGAAAGACGATGCCTCCGGCATCAGCCCGACGACGCGCTTGACGTCCAGCACTTCCACGTCCGTGAGCAAGGCGTAGCTCGCGGTGCGAAAGAGTTCAAGAACAGGCTGGAGCGGCAGATACTGCGACGCCACATCGAGGCCGCCAGTGAAAACCGTCAGCGCCGCACCCAGGCACAGCGCCATCAGCGCGTGCCGCCGCATGGACTTTGCGCGCAGCATGCGCGCGAAGGTGAAGACCGTCAGCACCGAAATGCTGATGTACACGAATTGCGAAATGTTCTGCACGGTCGGCACCAGGGGCGCGGTGTCCGACAGCGCGCCGGCGCGCACCGGCACGATCTGAACCGTGCCCGAAAAGAAGCGCGGCATGAACATGGTCGCAATGCCCGCCACGAGCCAGAAGAGAAACAGCAGGAGCAGACCGGACCGCTTCAACGCGGTGTCGAGTGCTTGCGCAAAGCCACTCAGGCTGCCCAATTGCCGCACGATCAGCAAGATGGCAACAATCGGCGTCGGCGTCAGCGTGAGGCCCCCGGTCACTTCCGTGGGAATGGCCGCGAAGGAGCCGAAAGGCATGGAGGCGAAGAACAGGTACACCATCGCCTGCCGCGGAAGGAACAAGGTCCACACGGCAATGCACCAGAAGACGGCGATGGGGATCGATTCCATGCGTGTGCCTCGTCAGGCGGGAAGGCGCCGTTGGCCGGCAAGCAGGGAGTCGATGTGTTCGGACAGCCGCGCCCTGAACACTTCCGTGTCGAAGGTTCGCGCGTGCGCCTGCATCACGTCCGGGCAGTAGGCGCCCGCCGCGGCTTCGAAGCGCTCGATCGCATCGATCATGGCCTCCGGGCTTTGTTCGTGGAAGAACAGGCCCGTGCTTCCTTCGACCACGGTTTCCAGTGCGCCGCCCTTGGCATAGGCGATGACCGGCCGACCACTGGCCGTCACCTCCAGCGGAACGATGCCGAAATCTTCCACGCCCGGAAACAGCAAGGCCTTGCAGTGTGCGAAGTGGTGCGTCATGGTCGCGTCATCGACCGCGCCCAGGAACTCCACCGTCGGGCCGGCCAGGCGACGCAGCGCAGGGCTCGCGCCTCCGCCGATGACGACGAGTGGCTTGCCCATCCGCGTGCAAGCCTCGACGGCAATATCGATCCTCTTGTAGGGCGTGATTTGCCCCGCACAAAGGTAGTAGTCGCCCGCCTGCGCCACAGGGGTGAAGCGCGACAGGTTCACCGGCGGATGGACGATGTGCGAAGTGCGGCGGTAGTACTTCTCGATGCGCCGGGCCACGATGGCCGATATGGCGATGAAGTGATCGACGCGATGCGAGGTGCTCACGTCCCATTGGCGCAGCGATGGCGCCGTCAACGACATCACGGCGCGCGTCAGCGGACCTGCCGATGCACGGTACTGGGGATACAAATCCCAGATGTAGCGCATCGGCGAACAGCAGATGCAGATGTGCATGGCGTCCGGGCCGGGAATGATGCCCTTGGCAGGGCCGGCCTCCACGGAAATGACCAGGTCGTAGCCCGTCATGTCGAAAGACTCGAGCGCGTAGGGCATCAGCGGAAGCATCTTCTGGTAGTGCTTCACGCCGCCGATCTTTTGCAGGAAGGACGTGGTGATGCGATGCCGCTTGAGCTTGTCCGAAATGGCCTGCGGATCGCACACCAGCGTGAAGATGTCTGCGTCGGGGTACAGGTCGCACAGCACTTCGAGGACCTTCTCGCCTCCGCGCATGCCGACCAACCAGTAGTGAACAAGAGCGACTTTCATGTCAGTAGGCGTTCTTGTTGACGAAGCCCTTGATGAGGGTCAGCGCGATGATCTGCAGATCGAATTTCAGCGACCAGTTCTCGATGTAGTAGATGTCGCACTCGACGCGCTTGGACAGGTCGGTGGAGCCTCTCCAGCCATTGACCTGCGCCCATCCGGTGATGCCGGCCTTGACCATGTGCTTCTTCATGTAGTCGGGGATCTGGTGCTTGAACTGGTCGACGAAGATCGGCCTCTCGGGCCGCGGTCCGACAATGGACATGTCGCCCGTCAGCACGTTGATGAACTGCGGCAGTTCATCGAGGCTCGTGCGGCGCAGGAACGCACCGATGCGCGTTGCGCGCGACTCGCCGGGCTTGGCCCACACGGCGCCGCTGGCCTGTTCTGCATCCACAGACATCGACCTGAACTTCAGCATCCAGAACTTCCTGTTGTTCCAGCTGACGCGTTCCTGTCGATAGAACACCGGGCCGGGTGAATCGAGCTTGACCGCGATGGCGATCGCTAGCATCAAGGGCGAGATCATCATCAGGATGAGCGCCGACAACACGATGTCCTCCAGCGCCTTGATCACGCGCGCCTCGCCCTGCAGTGGCGTCTGCTGCAAGGTGATCACCGGCAATCCGGCAATCTCTTCCACTGAATGGTTCAGAAGGTGCAGGCCGAACAGGTCAGGCACCAACTTGATGTCGGCCGTGGAGTGCTTCAGCTGGTTGAGGGCGTAGGAGATCTTCGATTGATCCCGCATGGGCAACGCGAGCCAGACCAGGTCGATGCTGCGTGACTCCACGAAGGCGCCAAGGTTGTCGAGCCGGCCCAGCATCGGTGCGCCCGTCAATTCACCCCGGTCGGAATGCGTCGAGAACCAGCCGCGCACCTCGATGCCACAGGAATCGTCGCGCCGAATGGAGTCGACCAGGCGTTGTGCATCGGGATTGGCACCCACCACCACCGAGACGCGCGTATCGACGCGCTGAACGCTGAGCCAGCGTGCCGTTGCGCGCACAGCGAGTCGCAAGAGAGCGGCGCCACCAATGCTGAACAAGAGCCAGCCGCCCCACCACAGTCTCGATGTGTCGTTGCCATCCCGCATGGCCAGCGCATACACGGCCATCATGCAGAACATGAGTACCCACAGGTTCACGAGCTTGAACAGTTCGGCCCCCATCGCGCGACCGCGCCGGCGCCTGTACAGTGAACTGCCGTTGAGCACGATCACTGCGAACAACACACCTCTCGTTACCACATGCACGTAGTCGGTGCTCATCTCCATGGTGCCGAAGCGCACTGCATAAGCAAGCACGCCGCTCATCACGAAGATCACCAGATCCCCGGTCCTGAGGACCAGGTCCAGCAAGGGACTGAATTTTCCCAATGCTGACAAGGGCGTTTCACGGAAGCCGGTTGCAGAAGTAGACAGCATCAGACTCGCCCGAAGGCCTGGTTTGAAGAGCCATGTAACCGGCAGTTGCCGGACGTCTCGTCTCCTATCTTTTTCTTTATATGAAGGTGCAATTTCGGTGCCAGAAGCATGGCTTGCGAGAGCTACAACATCGTGACGGCGTGTCGTCTGACAGTGGGTCTCTTCGCACGTAGGCCTTGTCCTTCAAACATGCGCGCGTGAGTCCGCTTCTTGTTGCGACAACTGAATGCGCGCTCTTGAAACAAGGGCCTTGGAGAGGGTGAGAGAGGTCTTGTGTCTGTGTGGCGCACCACGCTGGTGATGACGCGCACCGACTTCTTCTTGCACTGGCGTTCGAAGCAACTTGCGACTGCTGATTCCTCACCTCGTGCTAATAGAGCAGTGCAGTCTGTAGCGTCTACACAAACCTGCATTGGCCTCGAAGCTCTCCGCACAACTGGCACACATCGTGCGTTGACGCTACGAACGCCTGGCTGACGACAAGGCCCCAGGTTGCATACGTTGGACGCAAGACTTCCGATGTGCCAACCGGAAGCCATCAAAGCCTCAACGTTGGCATGTTGATCTTTTTCTTCGGGCGCAGGCTCCTTCGGCCTGCGCCGCTTCGGCAGTCCACAGCAACTACGAAAGCAGAAACCCGTGATCACAGCATTCGAAGTCAACAAGGCGCGCCGACAACTTTTGAAAATGCATTTCGAAAGCGGCGTGGGTCATATCGGCGGCAATCTGTCATGCATCGACGCCATGATGGTTTCGTTCCACGACGTCCTGCGCAAGCAGGATCGCTTCGTGCTCTCCAAGGGTCACTCCGCCGGCGCGTTGTACACGGCGCTCTGGAGCATCGGGCGATTGAGCGACAAGGATCTGTCGATGTTCCACAAGGATGGAACCTTGCTGGCAGGCCATCCCCCCGCGTCCGGCATTCCGGACATCCTGTTCGCAACGGGCAGCCTCGGCCACGGCCTGTCGCTGGCCGCCGGCACTGCGCTGGCCATGCGATTCGACGGCTCCGACGGGCGCGTGGTCTGCCTGACTTCCGATGGCGAGTGGCAGGAAGGATCGACCTGGGAGGCCTTGGTCTTTGCGTCGCATCACAGGTTGTCGAATCTCTCGGTGCTGGTGGATCACAACGGCTTGCAGGGCTTTGGCTCCACGCATGAGGTGGCGTCCATGTTTCCGCTGTGGGAGCGCCTGAAGGGTTTCGACATCGACCTGCAGGTGATCGACGGGCACGATCTCGACGCCATTCGCGCGGCCTTGCAAACGCGTGGCACGCGCCCTTCTTTCATCATCCTGAAGACCAGCAAGGGCAAGGGTGTCAGCTTCCTCGAAGGTCGCATGGACTCGCACTACCTGCCCATCTCGGCGGAGCAGTTCGAACGGGCCATGGATGAATTGACGACTGAACTGGTGGCGACATGAGAACCCAGTTCTGCGATGCAATGGTCCAGCGCTCGACCAACGAGCGCATGATCTTTCTCACCGGCGACCTGGGCTTCATGGCGCTCGAACCGCTTCAGGCCGCGCTCGGCATTCGCTTCATCAACGCTGGCGTTGCCGAGCAGAACATGATCTCGGTGGCCGCCGGACTGGCGCGGCAGCGTTTCGATGTGTGGGCCTACAGCATCGCGCCCTTCTGCTATGCGCGGCCGTTCGAGCAGATTCGCAACGACGTCGCCTTCCACGGCCTGCCGGTCAAGCTCGTCGGCAACGGCGGGGGATACGGCTACGGCGTGATGGGGCCGACGCACCATGCCATCGAGGACTGCGCGGTGATGCTGTGCCTGCCGAACATGTCGGTGTATGTGCCCGTGTTCGACGAAGACGTCGGGTCCGCTGTCGAGCGCGCCGGCGCTGGCAAGGGCGCGTCCTATCTGCGGCTGGGCCGCGGTGAAAAGCCCAAGGATTACGTGATACCGCCGTACGCCGCGTGGCGCGAACTCTGCGAAGGCGGAAGCGACGCCGTGGTGATTGCGCTCGGGCCGCTGGCCGGCACCTACATCGGGGCGGTGGAGTCGCTGCCGTTCGATCGTCGTCCTCACCTGTGGGCCGTGTCGGAACTGCCGATCGCGAAGAATCCGATGCCGCAGGCGCTTGTCGCGCAGCTTGCCCATTCTTCCATTCTTTGCGTTGCAGAAGAGCACGTGCGGCGCGGCGGTCTCGGATCGGAACTCGCGTTCACGTTGGTGGACGGCGACCTGACGGCGGGGCGCTTCGTCCACCTCTACGCCAAGGCGCACCACTACGACCGCTACGGATCCCAAGGCTATCTCCGGCGCTCGTCCGGACTGGACGCGCAGAGTCTCTTGTCGGCGATTGGACAGGCATGAAATCGTTTGGCCACCCCGAGACGGAATACCCGAATGCCCAGCACGAGGCCGCGCCGGTCAGCGTGTTGCGCGAGCTGCATATTGCGCAGGAGAAAGCGGCTCCTGTGAGCATGCCCGCGAGTGCCGACCTCAAGGACCTGATCCGCGCGCTGCGCGGTCCGATCCTGGTGACGGGCGCCTCGGGCTTCATCGGCATCAATCTCTTTCGTGCGATTGCGGCCGAGCGCTCCGATGTCTTCGCAGCCGTGCGGCGTTCGAAGAACTGGCGCATGGCCGATGTGAAGGACGAACAGATCGTCGCGGCGGACCTGAACGACCCTGCAGCCACCAAGAATCTCGTCACCAGCCTGCGGCCGCAGACGATTTTCGACTGCGCCGCCTACGGCGCCTATTCGTTCGAGGAAGACGGAAGCCTGATCTACCAGACCAATTTTCAGTCGATCGTCAACCTGATCACGCTGGTGCAAGACATGCCCTTTGCGGCCTTCGTCCACGCCGGCAGTTCATCCGAGTACGGCACGAACTGCACGGCGCCTGCGGAAGACAGTCCCTGCGAGCCGAACAGCCACTATTCGGTTTCCAAGGTCGCCGTTGCCAGCTTCCTGCGCTACATGGGCAAGCAGAAGCGCTTCCCCTGCGCGAACCTGCGGCTGTATGCGGTGTACGGCCCGTACGAAGACACCTCGCGCTTGATGCCGACGCTGCTGCGCAAGGCGCTGGCCGGCCAGCTTCCGCCTTTCGTCGATGCGAGGACATCGCGCGACTTCATTCATGTGGACGACGTGGTGTCCGCGTTCGTGCGCACCGCGACATCCATGCGGCCCGGCATCTATGGCGAGAGCTTCAACATCGGAACCGGCGTCAGGACGACGATCGCTGAACTCGCATCGCAGACCAAAAAGCTGTTCGCGATCGACGAAGCGCCGCGGTTCGGCACCATGGAGGGCCGCGCATGGGACCTGGCTGACTGGTACGCCGACCCGCGCAAGGCGTTCGCACTGCTCGACTGGGCGCCGCGTGTTTCGCTCGCGGAAGGCATGCTGTCGACCGCGCAGTGGGTCAGGCAACTGAGCGACGTGGAGCATGCGGCCGCGACCAAGCGGGACCCGAACGCGCGCCGCAGAAGCGTCAGCGCGATCATCGCCTGCTACAAGGACGGCGAGGCGATACCGGTGATGTACCGGCGCCTGACCGACACCTTCAAGAAGCTGGACATCGACTACGAGATCATTTTCGTCAACGACTGCAGCCCCGACGCGAGTGCGCAAGTCATTCGCGAGTTGAGTGAAAACGACTCCCACGTGATCGGCATCTCGCACTCGCGCAACTTCGGCTCGCAGATGGCGTTTCGCAGCGGGATGGAACTTTGCACCAAGGACGGCGTGGTGCTCCTGGACGGCGACCTGCAGGACCCGCCGGAGCTGATCGAGAAGTTTTACGCGCAGTGGGAAGCGGGATGGGACGTGGTGTATGGACGAAGGGTGCAGCGCGAGATGCCCTTCGCCTGGGGCCTGATGTACAAGCTCTTCTACCGGGTCTTCGCGAAATTCAGCTACATACCGATCCCGCACGACGCCGGCGATTTTTCGCTGATGGACCGGCGCGTGATCGGCTGGCTGCTCAACTGCCCGGAGCGCGACCTCTTCGTGCGGGGCTTGCGCGCCTACGTCGGATTCCGGCAAACGGGAGTGGACTATGTTCGGCCCGAGCGCATGTTCGGGCACTCCACGAACAACCTGTTCAAGAACATCGAGTGGGCGAAGAAAGGCATCTTCTCGTTCAGCAACACACCACTCACGCTGCTGACCACGACGGGCATCATCGCGCTGATACTGTCGAGCTTCCTCGCGGTGGCGACCGTCATCCTGAAGCTGCTGTTTCCGACAATTGCCGCACAGGGCGCCACCACCTTGCAGATCCTGATCCTCATGTTCGGCTCCGCCAACCTCTTCGCGATCGGCCTGGTGGGCGAGTACGTCGCAAAGATCATCGCTGAAGTGAAGGGAAGGCCGAGGCTCATCCGCTCGGCGCTAATCCGCAACGGCAAGACGACAGAACTCCTTGCCGATGGCAAGGCGAGATAGCGGAGAGCATCCTGGCCGAAGCATTCAAGCCCATTGCCATCCGGCCGCCAAGCGAGGACCGGGGGCTCTTCGCGTTGCGGTGCGTGCTGGACCTGCAGTTCCTGACGACCTTCCGATTCCTCAGGCGGGAGTTGGTGGGACTGCGCGGCAGGGTGCTGGATGTTGGCGCGGGACTTTCGCCGTGGAGGGAAATGCTGCAAGACGCCGCGTATGTCGGCCTCGATGTCGAATCGGCTGACCGCGAATTCGGCATGTCGCGGCAGCGCGATGTCGTGTACTACGACGGCGCAAGAATGCCATTTGGCGACGGGAGCTTCGATCACATCCTGTGTTCCGAGGTGCTCGAGCACGTGCCTGACCCGGGCTACTTCATGTCCGAGCTGAGCCGGCTGCTGAAGACCGGCGGAACGCTGGTGCTCACCGTGCCGTGGTCGGCGCGGCTGCACCATCTGCCCAACGACTATCAGCGCTTCACGCGCTACGGCTTGGCAGCGCTGACAGAGCGCGCCGGCCTCGATGTCCAGCGCATCGAGGAGCGTGGCAATGACGTGGCGGTGGTCGCCAACAAGATCATCGTGATGCTGGTTCGCCTGGTTCGGCCGGCAGGCTGGCGTTCGGCGATCTGGTCGTGGCCGCTGGCACTGTTGCTCATGCCGGGCGCGATCGCGTTTCTGCTCGCGGCCCATCTGGCGCTGCACTTTGGCTGGGGATCGCGCGATGATCCGCTGGGCTACGGGCTGGTGGCCGTCAAGCGATGACGCATGCGACACGCACGCCGGCGCACGTTGTTCGCTTCCTGCGCTACCTGGCGGTCGGCGGGCTCAACACCGCGTTCGGGTTTGCCGTCTACGGTGCGCTGATCGTTGTCGGAGCGCCAATCTGGCTGGCGCTTCTGCTGGCCAATGTCGCGGGCATCGGATTCAATTTCTTCACGACCGGCACGCTGGTGTTTCGCGCATCGCTGCGCGGGCGTCTGGTGCGGTTCGTGGGGGCTTATGCGTGCATCTATGGCGTGAACCTGCTCTTGCTGGCCCTCGTCAGGCAGTGGGTGCAAGGGGAGATCCTGGCCCAGGCGCTGCTCGCGTTGCCGATGGCGGCGTTTGCTTATGTGCTCATCCATCGCTTCGTGTTCACCGACGCACCGGGAATGGCTTGATTCAGGGCGCGGCCTTCTTCAGCACCAGCACGTGCGCGGTCTCGCCGAGCAACCACCTGTCGTAGGCATGGCGCTTGATCTCGTCATAGCCGGCCATGGGTCCTGACGCGATGACGTAGGCGTCATTGACCACCCACCAGTAGCTCTTGCCGGGTGTGGGGACGTAGCCTGCGTCGTAGATGTACCAGCCGTTGAATTCATAGCCGCCGTCGATCTGCCGGGGGTCGATCTTGTCGCTGCGGACAAGCTCCTCGGTTGCCTGCCAGCGCGTCTTGCCCCATGCGACGTAGTCGTGCGTGGCGGCCACGGAGAACACTGCCATCGCCAGCATGCAGAACGCCGACGTGACAAGGCGAGCACCGCGCATGGCAGGTAGAGAAGCGCGGTCGGCGGAAAACAAGGCCACCATCAGCAGCGGCAGGAAGAACAGCAGATAGCGGTCAAAGATCGGGAAATGGCCGGCCGCATAGAGCAGCACCAGGAAGTAGGAGCCCGCAGTTCCCAGCAGGAATGAAAGAAGAGGGTTGTGCCACCACGCGGAGTGCTTCTGCGAATTTGCGCCGCGCGCAAAACGGGTGGCGAGAAAATAAAGCGCCACTGTCACCGCCATGACGGACAGGATGGTCATGGCCTGCCACGCGAGTTGCAGAACCCGGGGAATCACTGGCAGGTTGATCGACAGCAGGTAGGTGTCGCGCAAGGTCAGCGGCCCCAAACCAAAAGGCATCAGCACGTTGCCCAGGCTCGGGATCGTCTTGCCCGTCAGGAAGAGCAATGCAGTCAGTACGAGCCCGAAGATCCCGAGTGCGACGAACAGCTTTTTCTCGTAGCGTTCGAGCTCTGGCCGACGTGGCCTGAAACTGAAGAGCGCGGCCAGTGGAAGAAAGAAGAGCCCGAGGTAGCTCACGATCTTGGCGGACGTTCCAAGGGCGGCGACACCGTCGTGCCAGCTTGGCGCAAATTTGCTCACGTCCGAATGTGTGGCGGCCAAAGAGATCCGCCCCGTGTGCACCATCCAGTACTGATACCCAAGGTGCAGCGCCGCACCAAGGCCGACGACCACGAGTCCCTTGACGACGGATCGCATGCTGAACTTCTCCTGCACGACGTGGGCGACGGCGAAGCCGATCAAGAGGCAGATGCCGAGTTGCCGGATCAGGATGACCAGCATCGACACGCCAATGGCGATGAGCAGATGCTTGCTGGATTGGCGCCGGAAGCCGAGCACGAAGAAGTGGATGGCAACGATCGAGCATGCAACGAAGGGCACATCGGTCATGTAGGTGCTGGAGAGACCGAAATACAGCGGATTGACCAACAGCGCCAAGGTGCCGAACAGGGACCTCTTC
Source organism: Variovorax brevis (assembly GCF_030317105.1). Taxonomy (GTDB): domain Bacteria; phylum Pseudomonadota; class Gammaproteobacteria; order Burkholderiales; family Burkholderiaceae_C; genus Variovorax; species Variovorax brevis. Next base: position 220,658 of record NZ_JASZYG010000005.1, on the reverse strand, counting down.
CAGTCATCCGTGAGTGTTTCGAGGGTTCGAAACAACACGAGCGCGCCGATCAATCCAAGTACCGAGGTCGAGATGCGAAGGGCCTCGAACGAAAAGCCGAATGGCAGGCAGAAGAGCGCGCCCCAGAACACCTGGGGGCCGACGTTGGCGCTCGATGGGCTCGGGAAGTGATAAACGCCGCTCTCCAGCAGCGATTTCACGGCGAGGGAATACACCCAATCGTCATTGAGCGGATAGCTGCCCCACGGGTCGGAGATGACCAGCATCACCAGCCACAGCAGGACGATGCCGGAGTACGCAAGGATGGCCGGTCCGGCCGTGCGGGGAATGGACGGTGCGGTCGACAACCTCGGACTCGGCGACGTGGTGTGGTAGTTCATGAAAGTCCAAATGCTGGTGCGGAACCTTTGTGGCACGGCGCGAGCGTCTCGCCGTACAGGGTTCAGTGCACGGCACTTGCATCGCGGTCGAACTTGGCGAACTCAGAAACTGGCGGGCGGGAAGAAAAAAGTCGATTCAGGGCCTCGACTGCGGGGTGGAACCCAGGTCTTGCCGTATGCGCCTTGAAACACTTTCCGGATGCAAGATGTGCGCCCGTTGTCGTGGTCATTCGCACGCGAAATGTGCGTGCGCGCAAATTACGCCGATAGCCCCCTCGCGCGAGCGGTATCGACGAAGGCTTCATTTTCCAGTTCGCGCGTCACTGCGGCGCGGCCCTGGCTGAGTTCGGTTGGTTTGGGGGTGCTTTGGCGGCGGATTAGGCGCCGTGGCGGAGAGTGTGTCCGCCGTCTATGTATATTTCATGCGGGTTTCAAGGACTTCTCGAAGATTTTCCATCATCCCTACCATCGAAAAGCAAAACGCCTTCGTCTTCCCTCGCCCCCGGTCAAGACGGGGGGTTTTGGGGTTTCGGCTCAGCCTGCGGCGCATCCACTGCCTGAAGAATTTTGGCTCCTGACCAACCGGGCACGTGAGGCGCAGGTCGTACTCGCCGCGGTCCAGGATGTCCACCATGCGCTTCTCGTCGTCAGGCCGGTGGGAACGCTGATGGCCGGCGTCAGGCTCGCCTACCCCCGCATGGTTCGATAGCCATGTTCGACCGCGGCAAGTGCTTCTGGCAGCCACGACGAGAACGCCTCCGCGTCTTGCTTTGTGGCGTAAAGAACGAACCCGGCGGAGTCGAGGCGTCTGAATTCGGCCGGGGGAGCCTGCACTTGGCAGTTGACCCGTTGTAGCCAGTCGTCGCCCATAACGCACGGCATCCAAAAGTGGGGCCAGGAGTCCGAGTAATTTAGCTGGCCGGCCTCTCCTTGATACTCGAACGCTTTGTCTTCAAGGCAAGCAACAAGAACCTTCATGTCAACCCCCGGTCAAGTACTAGACGGCCGGCGCTTTACGCGGTCGCCCACTCGTCCGACAGCACTTCTGCTTGCTTCATCACCATGTCGATGGCGGCCGCCTCCATGTCAGGCGGGTACTTGTGGTTCGTAAGGATGTGCCGAACCTTCACCCGCATGGCTGCTCGCACGGAGTCACGTCTGGACCAGTCTACCGAGGCGCTTGCCTTTAGTTTTTTGGTCAACTCTTGGGCAATCAGCCTCAGGGTCGCGTCACCGAGTTCGCGGACGGAGGCTTCGTTGCGAGTGAGCGCGTCGTAGAAGGCCAACTCGTCGGTGTCCAGACCGAGTTCGGCGCCCCTGCTGGCTGCTTGGCGGAACTCCTTGGCCATTGCAATGAGCTCTTCGATGATTTGTGCCGTCTCAACTGCCCGTGCCTTGTAGCGGTTCAACGCCGCTTCGAGTAGGTCCGAGAACTTGTTCTTGGAGACGACGTTCGTCCGAAAGCGAGATCTGATTTCGTCGTTCAACAGGCGCTCGAGGAGTTCGACGGCTAGGTTCCGGTGTTCAAGATGCCGCACGTCGTCGAGGAAGGCATCCGAGAGGATGCTGATGTCGGGCTTCTGCAGGCCGGCCACCTCGAAAATGTCCAGCACCTCTTCAGACACCAGAGCGCCGGAGACAATCTGGCGCATGGCGTGCTCTTTAGCCTCGTCACTCAGCGCCTTGCGAGGGTCCGCCTTCGTGAGCACCGCTTTGACGGCTTGGAAGAAGGCGAGCTCCTCCAGGTAGGGTGCCGCCTCGTCAAGAGTGCACGATAGGGCAAACGCTTTCCCGGCCGCCACCGTGTGGTCGGCGAACAGACGGCGACCTTCCTTAGCCTTCTCCTTATGGGTCTGTTTCAGGATGTGGTCAACGGCCTTCGGCAGGACGCTGAGCGCCTTTGCGCGGAACTCTAAGTAGTCGCATCCGTGCAGCAACCCACGCAGAATGTCCATCTCGTCCAGAAATTTCGCGAAGGCTTCCGCGGCGTCCACAGTTGGTCTGCCTTTGCCCTTACTGGCCGTGTACTCCTTCAGTGCGAGCTTCAGCTCACCGGCGATACCGATGTAATCGACCACCAAGCCGCCGGGCTTGTCCTTGAACACCCGGTTTGCACGGGCGATGGCTTGCATCAAGTTGTGGCCCTTCATCGGCTTGTCCACGTACAGCGCGTTCACGACAGGTGCGTCAAAGCCGGTGAGCCACATGTCACGTACGATGACTAGCTGCAGAGGATCAGCTTCATCCTTGAATCGCTTCTCGAGGAGCTTGCGCGTGTCCTTGGAATACACGTGCTCACGGATGTGGGGCTTGTCGCTGGAGCTTCCGGTCATGACGATTTTGATGGCGCCCGTGGAGGGGTCGTCATCGTGCCAGTGCGGCCGCAGCTTGACGATTTCGTCGTAGAGCCGCACGCAGGCTTCCCGGCTCATGGCGACAACCATGGCCTTGCCGAACTCCACTTGTGCTCTTGCCCCAAAATGGCCAACCAAGTCCTTGGCGACCTTGGCGACCCGCGGCTGCGCGGCCACAATCTTCTCGAGCGCGGCCCACTTGCGGTAGCGCGCAGACGTCTCCAGCTCTTCTTCGTCCTCGGCGAGCTCCTCGACCTGCTCGTCGATGTGCGGAGTTTCTTCGGGCTTGAGGTCGAGCTTGACCAACCGGCTTTCGTAGTAAACGGGGACCGTAGCCCCATCCTTCACAGCCTGCTCGATGTCGTAGATGTGGACGTAGTCGCCGAACACAGCCCGGGTGTCGCGATCAGTGCTGCTGACCGGGGTCCCGGTGAAGGCCACAAAAGTTGCGCTCGGCAGCGCGTCGCGCATGTGCTTGGCATGCCCGTATCGGATAGCGCCATCCTTCTGACTGAGTTGTGCAGTCAGGCCGTATTGGCTGCGGTGCGCTTCGTCGCAGATGACCACAACGTTTTCGCGTGTGGTGAGCTGAGGAAATTTCTCCTCGCCGGCCTCCAGAGCAAACTTCTGGACCGTCGTGAAGATGACGCCGCCAGACGGCCGGCCGTTCAGGAGCTTCCGCAACTCATCCCGAGACTCAGCCTGGATGGGGGCTTCCCGGAGCAGTTCGGCATTTCGGGAGAACGTCTCGAAAAGTTGACCGTCAAGGTCATTGCGGTCCGTGACGATGACAAGTGTTGGGTTCTTCAGGGCGGGCTCCGTCAGCAGCACAGAGCCAGAGCACACCATCTCGATGGACTTGCCGGCGCCCTGCGTATGCCACACAACCCCGCCTTTGCGATTCCCGCCAGGTGCGGCGGCGCACACGACGCTCTCGGCTAGCGCCAGAACGGCATGGATTTGGTGGTACCCCGCAATCTTCTTGACTAGGGTGCCTTCGACCTCGAAGAGGATGAAGTTGCGCAAGTACCTGAGTAGCAGCCCCTTCTGGAATACGCCGCGAAGCAGTGTTTCAAGTTCTTGGCCAGGGCCGAAAGGGTCGAGGTTCACACCGTCAACAGTCCGCCAGGCCATGTACCGCTCTTTATTGGCGGTGAGCGAGCCCATGCGTGCGTTCGAGAAATCCGAGATGAGGCAGAACGCGTTGTGGTGGAAGACGGCGCGGATGTCCTTCTTGTAGTTCTGCATCTGGTCGTAAGCCTTCCAGATATCCGCGCTCTCGTCCGCCGGGTTCTTCAGTTCGATGACCACGAGAGGAAGGCCGTTCAGGAACACCACCAAGTCTGGCCGGCAGGTGTGCTTCGGTCCTTGGACGGTGAACTGATTAACCACGTACCAGTCGTTGTTCTCGGGGTTCTCGAAGTCCACCACTTGGACGATGGTGTCCTTCTGCTGACCATGGGCGGCATACGACACCCGTACCCCGTCAACTACGAGACGGTGGAACGCCCGGTTCGACTCGACCAAGTCCGGGTTGTCGAAGGCGGAAAGGATGGCGACGGCCTTCTTCATGGTCACCGCGGGCAGGCCCGGGTTGATTCGCTTGAGGGCCCCCAGCAGCCTGTCAGCAAGGACGACCTGCCGGTGGTCGTCCCGCTCGCCGCCTTCGCCGGTGATGTCCGGGCCATAGCCGTAGTCATAGCCGAGCTCTTGGAGCCAGCCAATGGCCGCTTCTTCGACTTCGCTCTCGGTGATTTTGGCCATGGGCGTAGGTAGGTGGGGCGCTAAGACCGTGCGAATGTAATCCAAGCCGGTCAGGGCACCGCCTCGTTAGGCAGCCAGAAGCTCCGCTACGGCCGCCTCCGCGATTGCTGGGGCCAGTTGCCCCGAGATGAGCCGGGGAAGAAGCGTGTCACGCAACTCCATCAGAGCTGCATGGGTGCGGCCATTCACAACTATGGCATCAAAGAGGGGCTTGGATCTTTCGTTGTACTCGCTCAAGGTTGCTTCGTCCGGCCACACCACCTTTACACCCTCGAACGTTGCTCTGGTGATGGTGTCGAACACGCCGCCGTGAGCTATTTGTCGGAGTTTGGTGATGAGGGCGAGTGTCTGGAAGTACACCCAGTACTCACCGGCTTTTCGCTTTGTGGAGAGGGCGTAGCAAGACTGGTTGATGGTCATCTTGCCTTCCACCATGCCTGTTTTCCCGACGGTTCCCCTAGCCGAAATGATCGTGGACCGCTGAGGAAGTAGCTTCGCAGCCGAATTCGCCAGGCCCGCTTCCGTGATGGTCTTCTCCGTGCGAAGAACGAACACTTGGCCAGGAGCTGGCGCGTCCGCAACTGAAAACCAAGGCACCGGGCCTCCCCAGTATGCCGGTACGGCCGTCTTCGGAGTACCACCGCTATGAATGTTCACAGTCTCGGAGAACGCGCAGACATCCCACCCGTGCGGCACGGGGCCCAGCTCGGTCTCGCCCAACGCGCAAGGGTATGCAGAAGGAACAGGTACTGGGGTGTCCTCGCTTTGAGTCAACAAAGGGTCAAAGTTAACGAACCACGACTCGAAGACCGCGCGCCCCACACTCTCCAAGGCGGCGTTCTGGTTCTCAAGGACCTCGAGCTGGTCGTCAATCGCGCGAAGAAGAGCCGCTGCACGCTCCTGCGCGGGCCGGGCTGGCAGGGGAAGCCGCAGGTTTTCGATGTACGGAATACGAAGGTTGCTGACCGTAGTGCCTTCGCCTTCGACCACAAGCATCTGCTTCTGCAGAACTGGGGACCGTAAGCTGTAGAACAAGAAGTCGGGATCAACCTTTTCAGGATCCGGTCGAATGAGCACCAGCCGCTGACCGAGGCAGCACTTCAAGCCCTTCGGAATCTGGCAAAGCTGGCCGATAGGAGCTTCGCGCGTCAGCACGATGTCCTTATAAGTTGGGATGGCCCGACGCACGCGCTGCTTGAAATGTGCTTCGTCGGTGAACGACGGTGCATCGAGATAGAGGCGGCCGTCTTTGATGTATTGGTTTCTGAGGACAACGACGCCACTGTCCATCCACTTCGGCGTGCTGTGCGGGCAGTCGGCAATCAGAGACGTGACGTTGGCGAGTTTGACTTCAGAGCTCATACCCAAGCTCCTTCAGGCTAGTCCGAACCTCATCGCGCAAGTCGTCACTTCGCCTGAATAGCCCCTTGAGCTCTCCAACAAGAGCATCCAGTCTCTCTTTGAAGCTCTCGTCGTCGTCATTTTCAGCGGCGTGCGAGCCCGTATACCGGCCAGGGGCAAGAACGTAACCGTGACCCCTTATTTCCTCCAGTGTGGCCGACTTGCAGAATCCGGGGACGTCCTGGTAGACCTGCATCTCATCCTCATCCTTGACCGAGATGCGGTCTGCATCTTCCCTCCAAAGATGGACAGCTTGAGCAATCTTTTGAACGTCTGCCTCCCCCAAGTCGCGGTTCACTCGTGATTTCATGAATCCAAGCTTCCGAGCATCTATAAACAGAACTTCTCCTGAGCGGTCCCGCCCGTTCTTAGTCTTGTCCTTGGCAAAAAACCAAAGGCAACAAGGAATCTGTGTGTTGAGGAAGAGCTGGCCGGGCAGCGCGACGATGCACTCCACGACGTCGTCCTCGACCATTTTTTGGCGAATCACATCCTCGCCACCGGCAGTGGTGGTCAGCGTGCCGTTGGCCATGACCACACCGGCTTGCCCCTTGCTGCTCAAGTGATGCAGCGCATGCTGCAGCCATGCGAAGTGGGCCGGCTTTGCAGGCGGAATACCATAGCTCCAGCGGGGGTCCTTCAACAACGACTCTCTCGGCCATTCGCTCTCTTTTCCGAACGGCGGGTTCATCAGGATGTAGTCCGCCTTTAGAGTGGGGTGCTTGTCGCTCGAGAACGTGTCCCCGTTCGCGTCGCCGAGGTTGAAGTCCAACCCACGAATGGCCAGGTTCATGGCGGCTAGCTTCCAGGTGTTGGGGTTGCGCTCCTGACCGTAGATTGAGACGTCGCTTGCTTTGCCGCCATGCAGAACGGTGAACTGCTTGGAGGAAACGAACATGCCGCCGGCGCCGCACGCCGGGTCGTAGATTTTTCCCTTGCGCGGGGCAAGGACCTCTACCAGAACCTTTACGATAGGCTTCGTGGTGTAGAACTCGCCGGCGTTCTTCCCCTCGGCACCAGCGAAGTTCCCCAAGAAGTACTCGTAAACATCGCCCAGAACGTCGCCGCCGTCTTTCCCGTCGAACTGCACGGTGGCGACTAGGTCAATGAGTGAGCCGAGCGTATTCGTCTCCAGCACCGTTTTCACGTAGACCTTAGGCAGCAGGTTGTCCAGCTTCGGGTTGTCCGCCTCAATGAGGCCCATGGCCTCGTCAAGCAGCATGGCGATCTTCGATTGCTTGGCGTTGGCTTGGATGAAGGCCCACCGGGCGCGTTCGGGCACCCAGAAGACGTTCTCCATGGTGTAGTAGTCCCGCTCCTCAAGGGCCACTGCGCGGGCCTTCTCGTTCTTTAGGAACAGATCGTTTGCCGGGTCGGCGAATGCGAGTTCCAACTCGGTCTGCCGGGCGACGAACGCTTCTGACACGTACTTCAAGAAAATGAGGCCCAAAACGGGGTACTTGTAGTCCGAGGGGTCTATAGAGCCGCGCAGCTTGTTGGCCGTGGCCCAGAGGGCATTCTTGAAGTCTTGATTCATATTTCTTTTCGATTGGCGGTGTCAAGGACGGATTGGGGGGCGGCCTCGACGCTAGTCTGTGGACCATATTCTGCCTTTCGGCGGGCGCGTACTGCCCGTGCGCAGTTCCGCCCTGCTGAAGTCGGCGGCATGCACGCGCCATGCTTTTCCCGGAGCAGGCGCATGCGGGGGACGAGGCCAGGGTCTTGGGCTGCGATGACTGCGGCATTCGCCACGTACAACACCATCAGGTTTCGATTCCAAACGACGGCAATCAATTTCTCGCTGGGGTACGACGGCATTAGAGCGTGCACGACTGCCTGCGAACCGATGTGCACAAATGAAATGCATCGCCTTGATCGTGGTAAGCAGGCGCGCGAACTCGGCAGCGAGGTTCGGAACCTCCCGCTTGATATGGGACAGCATGGTCGCGATACCCACCTTCGGTGCAGGCTCCTCGTGATCGGGTCCGTCAACGGGCGCGGTCAACTTTTCCAGCCATTCGTCATTGGCGCACTGGGCGGTCCAGACGGCCCGCACCACGGCCTCGACGTGCAGCCTGCGCAAAGCCAGTGCCGTGCCAGTCAATCCGGCGCTTATCAGCACGCGCTGGCTCAACGCATGCTCGAAGGCGGCGCCGCACAGCGCCGTGGCGATGATGCCGCGCTTCGATCGTGGCTGGCACTTGCCGAGCAGCTTGCCCATGTCTTCGTCCAGCGCCTCGCTGGCTTCCAGCAATTCGGCAAGGCGGGTATCGCCGTCGTGCTTTCTCAACTTCGTGCTTTCTTAACTTCGTGCTTCCTTTGCCGGAGACTCGACCTGACGCGCATGCGCACGCTGGGGAAGGCCGTCCGCAGGCGCTTCGAGGCAGCCGCAAGACACCCCCTCAAGCCAACGAACACGTCTCCCGAAATCGCGCTCCAATGCACGAAGTGAAAAAAGAGCCCTTGTCGGGCGAGCACGTCTCGCTTTGGAGGGTCCCGCAGCCAATTAGGCCAGCTTTGCCTCCAGCAAGATGCGCTTAAGGGCATCGGTCTTGATCCGATCCCCGGTGCCGAACAGAGTGTTCGCGTAGCGGTCGCCGTCGAATTCACTGAAATGATCGACCCAAGCTGTGATGGAGTTCAAGCCACCCCACCAGTTCTTTTCGGCCGGCGGAATGACGATTCTCGAAGCGCACTCGACCGTGCGCCCATTCAAGTGAAGGTCCATGATCTGCTGGCGTTTTTCCGCGGCGTTGGCGACACGGGAGTCATGCCCGCGCGCCACCGCGGCACTGGTGTTCGCAGTTGCCGGCCGGGTAGGCTCGGGTATGAGCTTCTTTAGAAAGGCAATGAAAGCGTCGTCCGTGCATTTGGCATCAATCAGCTTAGCCATCGATGCCTCAGCTTCGCTTTGCTGAAGGAGCACGGCCTTGAAGAAGGCTTCGGCCTCTGCTTTCAACACTTCGTGGCTCCCACTGTGGCTCCGTCGGAAAACGTGTGCTTGATCTCGCTTTCTAAGGGCAATCGTCAAAGTGTTGTTGCAAACCACCCGTACCGTTGTCAAACGAATGTCAATTGGCAACGTCCCGTCATGGCTGTTGCTAAACAGGAGGTAGGTATCGAGCTTGTCCTCGCCAGGCAAAACGATGCCCTGCGGCAGCTTCGCCAACAGCCAGACCACCTCGCCCTTTTTTAGGTAGCCGCCCGTGTGATACACCCGTTCGCCCTTACCGAACAGTGAATCGAACAGTTCTGCACCTTCGCGATTCTGCAGAACCTTGAAGTCTGGATGGACAACGCCTAGGACTCGGCCGGCCAGACCGGAAGGCACGTCGTTACGCACGATTGCTTTTCGTTGCGGCGCGTCGGACTGGTGCTCGTCCTGGAGCACCAAGGGGTGCATGCTGACTGTCCAGTCGAGGCCGCCGGCAGCCAGCGCCTCCTCAAGATTTGCCGGCTTGGTTAGCTTTGTCCCGAGTGTGTGCCATGGCCTTTCGCCGAAATAGAACATTTGACCGATGTTGTGCGCCATTTCAATCTCCTCTGGGTTTGTGTCCCTGTCGCCTTCAAAAACATGTCCTGGGCAGGCAGACCCTTCCTCGACGCGGAGCCAAGACCACGATGGCTGAGAAGAGTCATCATCGTCTTGTCAACTATTGCGCAGAGCATCCTTTGGGCCGAGGCTGAGGCTTCTCAATAGAAACCCTTGCCGAATTGATGTAATCAGGCAAGCAATGGGAACTTTTCCGCAGTTGTTGGCGTTTGCAACCAGCGCCCTCTGGACGGCGACCTCCATTTCGTCCCGCGAAGAGGCGCAGTTCGCGAAGAACTATGTCCGTGCGGGCTTCAGCTTTTTGTTGCTTGTCGCGAACAAAACTTGGTCAACCCAAGTCTTGCGGACTCGTGGCGCGCAAAGCGCCTCTGGAGGACGAGGCTTGTCAACGGCCCGTGGGATTCGGCGCTTCGGGCCAGCGACGCAAGGGACGCCGCGACTTGTACACCCATTCATCGGCTATGCGGCCCTTGGCGACGGACATCGCAAACCGCTAGATTCAGGCGGCCCTGTTCTCACAGAAGATACAGCATTCCGAACTCCTCGATGATGTCGACGCCCCCAGCCTTGCGTTCCTGACTAAGGGAGAACGGCGCCGCCTGGAGGAGGCAATTGCCGAAGAGCGGTTGGAAGCAAACGAATCGAACGGGATGAGCTGCATCGCGCATTGCTCGATCAAGGGCGATGCTGGAGCTGTTCTGGAGTTCGAGGGAGACATCGAGGACGACGGGGCCTGCATCCATCTACGGACGCCATACGACAAGCGCGCCAAACGATTCACAGACCTCTCTCGTTGCCTCACGTCTGAAAACCAATGCTGAACTGGCCAGCGCCTTCATCGCCGCCTTCCGGCGCGAGGGATGGAAGGTGAGCCAGAACGAGCCATTCGCTGGCGCCCTGTGCACTGCAGACGTTCACCGGCGGACCTCCAGCGAAGTGCCGGTCCCGCCCTCGTCGCGATCACTTACCGGTGGTAGGTTGCAGCAACGGACCTTTTCAGGCCCGCAAGGAAAGCGTTAACGCTGAGAAGAATCCCGCTATACTTTTCGTACATTTTGATTTGGGCCGACGCCCATGCCAACCTGCCTCCCCGGGCAAGGTGGATCGCGAAAGCGGATGTGGCTCCCTGGTGAGCAACGAAGCGGGTGATGCGTCGGCCCTCCTTGAACGGAGGGCTTTTTTTGTTTTTTGACACGACCATCGATCCCGGCACGATCCGGGCTTATCGCGAAACTGAGTACCGCGTGCTCGGCGACACCCCGGCGACCTTGAATGTTGACGCCGCCTGTGTCGACCTTGCTGCCATTCACGAAGCGCATCGCGTCGATTGCAGTGCCTTCATCACGGCCTGCAACCCTTTCAGCGAACCATTGGGTGAGACGGCCAACGCGCAGCGCCAGTCCGCCTTCGCCCGCGAGTTGGCTCGACGCGGCCTTGCTTTTATCAACGCCATCGGCCAGCACCCGGTCGGCGACTGGCCCGGCGAGGCCAGCTTCCTGGTGCTCGGCCTTCAGCTTGACGCGGCCAGGTTGCTCGGGACGCAGCATGGGCAGAACGCGATCGTCTGGAGCGGTCCGGACGCGGTCCCGCGGCTGATTCTCTTGCGATGATTTACCTGGGCGGGTCGGCCCACCATGAAGGTGAAAGACCGGGGGGATTTGATCCAGATTGCCGCCCCCGACACATCGTCAAACGCGGCTAAACAGGAGATCGACATGCCGATTCGCCATGGCCCTTTCTCTTCGGAGTCCGTGTCCGAGGGCCACCCCGACAAGCTCGCCGACCGGATCTCGGACCGCATCCTCGATGCATTCCTTGAACGCGATCCGCACGCGCGCGTGGCCTGCGAAACGCTGCTGGCCAACCAATGCGTCATCGTGGCCGGCGAGTTCAAGATCAGGCGTCAGGAAGACTATGTGGCAGTGCGTGAGGGCGCAGCCGGTCTGGTGCGGCAAGTCCTTCGCGACGCTGGCTACCGCAGCAGCTCGAACGGGATCGATCCCGATGCGTGCGAAATCCAGATCCGCTTCAACGCCCAGTCGCAGGACATCAGCCAGGGCGTGGACCGCGCGGACGGTCTCCTCGGTGCGGGCGACCAGGGCCTGATGTTCGGCTACGCGTGCGACGAGACACCGGAGTTGATGCCCGCACCGATCGTCTATGCCCATCGCCTCGTTCGAAGGCAGGCCGCACTGCGCAGGAGCGGCGCGCTGCCGTGGCTTCAACCTGACGCCAAATCGCAGGTGACGTTCGAATACAAAGATGGTCGACCCACCCAGGTCAAGACCGTGGTGCTCTCCACGCAGCACGATGCAGTGGTTGATCTCCAGGCGCTTCGGGACGCCGTGCTGCGCGAGATCATCGACCCGGTCATCCCCCAGAGCCTGCGCGCTTCCGACTTCCGCACGCTGATCAATCCGACGGGGCGCTTCGTGACCGGCGGACCCAAGGGTGATGCCGGGCTGACCGGGCGCAAGATCATCGTTGACACCTACGGTGGCGCAGCGCCACACGGAGGTGGCGCGTTTTCCGGCAAGGACCCTTCCAAGGTCGACCGCTCGGCAGCCTACATGGCCCGGTTCCTTGCCAGGCAGGTCGTCGCCCGGGGATGGTCGGGCCGGTGCCTGGTGCAACTTGCCTATGCGATCGGCGTCGCTGAGCCGGTGAGCTTTCTTGTGGAGGCGGAAGGCGCCACCAGGGCACGCAACGCCGAGATCGCTGCCAGCCTGCACGAGGAGTTCGACCTCACGCCCGCCGGGATCGTTCGCGAGCTCGCGTTGCTGAGGCCGATCTACTTTGAGACCGCTGCCTACGGGCACTTCGGGCGCGACGACCTGGATCTTCCCTGGGAGGCGACGCCGGGGCTGAAAGGGGCGCCGGAGCGGACGATCGCATGACCTATCCGTCCTGGGTGGTACTGCACGTGCCGCACGATTCAACCGACGTGCCCCACGCGGTGCGCGAGCAGTTCCTGCTCAATGACGAGCAGCTGGCCATTGAGCTCAACCGGATGACGGATCACCGCACTCGTGCACTCTTCGTCGATCAGAGCTCGGACGCGGCGACGGTGCGCGCGCCGGTCAGCCGCCTCGTGGTCGATGTGGAACGCTTTGCAAGCGACGACGACGAACCCATGGCTGCCCGGGGCATGGGTGCTGTCTATACCCTGACCTCGGGCCTGGCGCCGCTGCGTCGCGAATTGAGCAGCGACGAGCGCGAAGCCCTGATGCAGGCGTACTACTTTCCGCACCACGTGCGCCTTGAAGCTGCGGTTGCGGCCAGCGTCGAGCGGCATGGCCGCTGCCTCGTGCTCGGCGCCCACAGCTTTCCGGACAGGCCATTGCCTTACGAGCGGGCCGCTGCGGACGCGGAAAGACCGGACATCTGCATCGGGACCGATTCGTTTCACACGAGCGAAGCATTGGCGCGAGCCTTCGTGACCGCGTTTCGGCGGGCGGGCTGGCGAGTCGCGGTCAATGAACCGTTCGCCGGCGCGCTGGTGCCCAGTGATCGCTTCGGGCGCGACCGTCGCGTCGCTGCCGTGATGGTGGAAATCAATCGACGGCTTTACCTGAAGGCAGGTGGCGCGGAGGTATTGCCGGAGTTCGCCGCCATCGCCCGGCAGGTCAGGCAGTGCTGCGACTTGGCAATTGCCTCCTATGCCCTCTTGGACGCGCGACGGTGACAAGCACACCGAATCAGCAGACGAAAGTGGGCGCACTGCCGAAACGATCGCGCGACGCAATGGTCATGTACTCCAAGCGAGCAGGACCCTTCGCGTGCGGCTTTCGTACGCGAGACGACGGACCAGCACAGCCTTGCTCGATGAGATACTGGGCCGGGATGCGCGGACCTTCAGTGTTGAAGGAGACCACCCGCGGTACTCCCTCCCCGAGCGCACCGCCGACGCCAGTGAAGACGACCTTGACACTCAGGCAGAAGTCGGATGGTCCACCATGACCAACACGCCGCGAGCGAGGCCAATATGAATAGTACCTTCCGATACTCCACGCTGGCCTTAGCGCCCGCCCTCGGCCCTTTCGCAAGTGCATTGCGATGCGCTCATCAAGTTCCGATGCTTTGATTTCGACCCTCGACGTCGACCGCGGAACGGTCGAAGTAGTTTTTGGGATTCACCGCCTTCGCACGCCAGCGGTAGTGCACGGCGAGCTCCCTCGCTCGCCTTCTCCAATTCGAAGGGCTCGATTGCTGCAAGGATGACTGCTTCCGCCATCTCGTCGTTTGCCTGCCCGGAGCTACATGTAGCCGGCAAGCGCGCGAGAAAGGCGCGCTGTGCGCCATCGAGGCGACTCCACACTCAACAAACCACAAGAGACTCGTTCTCAGCGGGGGCGCACTCATCGAAGCGCGCCACATGCAGCTCAAATGCGCCACTGCGAGCATTACTGCTCAGTTTCGACGTTTGCACCAATGTTTTGAAACCTACATCGACCTAGACTGCGCGCCAATAGTTTAGTTGGAGACTCGATGAACTGGTTCAAGAAGGCTGATCCGAACCCACTTGGCGTGCCGCTCAGCGATCTGCTGCTCATGCTGGAACCTACGTCGATCAAGGCAAGCTTGAGCGGCAATACTCTAATCGCCCGCCATGAGCACTATTCGGTTCGAATCGAGGTGGTGCCCCCCGAAAACCGGGAGTCGGAGAACGGGCCGATTCGCGCAGTGGTGCGCATGGTCACCGAGTTGCCCAAGCCGATCATGATCCTGTTCGAAGGCAAGGAGGCCGGGGCGACAGCGGCCTACAACGGTTTCGCTGCGCTCGGATCCCTGTGTACAGAAGGCGGCAAGATCTGCATCGGCTCGAGATTGACGATCTACGAGGACGAGGATGCGTGGCGCACGCTGCACCTGCCGCTTCTGATGTTTACCACGACCTGTGGTGCCGAAGCCATCCTGGGCGCGCTGCGACGGACCATGACGAACGAAGGACCACGCGAGGGCACCTCGAAGTGGACCGAAGGTGACTTCGAGCAAGTCGAGGGGTATCTCTCAAGGATGTGCCTGTGCACCACCGGAGGGTTGGGCCTTACGGCCGAGTTTGGCCTAAAGGAAGGCGCGGTGAGCGCCGCAGCCGGTGACCATAAGACGGCCTTGTTGCAGCTGATGGCCGATCAACCGCACCCTGAGCTGGGCGCTGGGTTGTTCTGCCTGCTGCAGATGCCGCACCAATTGCGCGATGAGGACCGCCTAAACCAGGTGTGCCTGCAGCTCAACAACATGGAAATGGCGGCCCATGACCTGCCGCCGTACTTTGGCGCCTGGTGTCCGGGAAAGCTGGGCAACAACCCGGCGTACATCAGCTTCCTCCCGAACGCGCTGCATTCGGTCTCGGGTATTGCCGTCAACTCCGCTTTCTGGGCGATGAACCGAGCGCAGTGGGCCGACGCCATGCTCGCGTCACTTGGCGTGCGGGCATGAGCTAGGAAGCGGCATGCCCCAGCCCCCTCGCTCGGCAGGGCGGCTGACGCACCGCCCGACTTGGAGATCCACGTCAAGGCAGTTTGCCTGCCAGTGAAACAACGTAGGCGCAGGATTCGCCCAGGACTAGTTCGGCCAGTCGCGCACAGTCTCCTCCTAAGCGAAGAAAGTGGGGGCGCGCAAGCACGTTTGCTGCGTTCAACAACCGCGCAGCGTCAAGGTCGCCGCGGGCAATCTCGTCGGCCAAGTCGAGTGAATCGAAGACCGACTTGACGGCCAGCACTGCGGCGACGCGATCGTTGTCGGATAGGCCGCCAAATTCGATATCGATCGTCTCGGAAAGCCGTTTGGCGACCTCGTCCTGCAATCCCTCGAAGAGTTGCTGAGCCGCACGCCTCGTACTGAAGTCCTCGATCTTTTTCTTCAGCACGTCGATCGTGCCGGTCGCGGCGGCTTCGGCCATCGCATTGTCCTTGAGCCAAGCTTGGCTACGGCCTTCATCATTGCTGTGCCAAGGCCCACCGTCAGCGCCTCTATCAAGCCCAACGGAAGTCCTCCTTCGCTTCGACCTCAAAGTGTTGTTCGCGAACGCTCCAGTGCAACCTGTGTTGGGAAAATGCGGCGGCGCCACCTGAGTCAGCCAGCAAATACCACAGGCCCGAACACGATCTAGTACATCACCCTAGCTCGGTGAGGGCAAGGGGGTGAGGCGCCGCCGAATTTCGACGGCGCTTGGACTTGCGGCGCCGTCACGCTACGACTTGCACGCGCCCTCGCCCTGCCCTATGCACGCTCCAGCCCCTTCAGGTACGCTGATCGCGGCGACGGGGTCATCGACGTTGTCCTCTGCGGCACTGCGGTGCAGTTCCTCGGCGATGCGCAAGCCGGTTGCGATCTCCTGCTTCTGCACCTGTGCTTCGTCGGCTCGTGGACCTGGCCGACCTTGAAGGCCGGCTCGAAGACCGCCCCAAGCGCATCAAGGGCGAGCTGTTCGCCTTCGACAACATCGACGTGGCCCCACTGCTGGACGAGCTGGCGCACCGGGGCTTCATCGTGCGCTACGCCGTCGATGATGAGCCGCTGATTCAAGTGTGCGGGTTCACCGCGCACCAGACGCCCAACTTCAAGGAGGCGCCTAGTCGCCTACCGCCAGCACCGTGTTTGCACAGTGATAGCACCGTGCGAGCACGCCCGCACCGCTGCCGGCGTCTGCATGTGCTGGGCGCGTGCCGGCCGTCATCTGCGCGGTCACGATGCGACCCGAACACCAAGCTCTGCAGGCGCGCCTGTTGGGGTGCAGGCCCGTCAAAAGGGTCATATGGGCCGCAGCGCGCGAATCAGGCACCGGGCAAGGGGTGGGTGGCATCGCGGCATTTCGACGGCTCCTGGGCTTCATACGCCGGGCGCGCAACGAGGTGACGCCACGGTGGCGTGGCGGTGCGGTGTCCGTCGCGCCTACTGGCAACGAATTTGCACTTCGGCCGATGCGTTGTTGTAGGCGATCGCGTCAATTGAGGTCGAATTCACAGGGGTGACCTGCTTGCCTTGCTTCCCGCAGAAGTCACGCGCTTCGGCGAACAGTTCAGCCTTCATTTGCCCGCCGCTGTAGACGAATTCCCGGGATATTGGCCAACATCGGTCGCGGTCTTGCAGCCACGCTACAAAGAGACTGCCGCAAGCTTGTCGTTGATGTACGCCCAAGCCTCAGGGCTGAGGTTCCCCTCGGACACGTAAGATGACAGCGCGGAGTTCGTTCGGTAGATGTGTTCGTATTGGCACAGTACATCGCTCTCAAGCCATGCCTTTGACGCCCGAATCATGATGAGCGCAGCCCCCCGCTTCGCGGCAGCCTCGGCAAGACCGAGCATCGCGGCGCGACTAGGCAGTCTCAGGTTCTCATCGTACTTTGCGCTTGCCCATGGATTAATCTGCAAGGCGGCAACATTGTGCGAGATGAACTGCTCGCCATACCGCTGAGATAGCGAGCGGAGGCGAGGCCGCCACCACCCACTCATTCCCACAGGCGCGCTCTCATGGAGCCCTGCAAGCGGCCAGCCGTCAATCTTGAAGTGATGGTCGTCAAGCGTGGACGTGGCGTCGAAGCCTGGGTTCGCCAAGAGCAGGACAACCGGTGCGGTGTCGATGTTTCCCTCGTGCGGGCATGGTCCCATTTCGGGATGCAGCCGGTATTTCTCGCTGACTCTCGCGTTGTATCGCTCAATGGCAGTTAGGTCGGCGTCGTACATGTCTCGCGTCCCTCAAAGGTTGGTGCCTCGGGTTTGAACAGGACCTTGTCATTGGTCGTATCGCGAAGTTGCGGAGCAAATACCCAATGGCTGTTTCTTGCTTCCAACGCTTCGAGTTGAAGCTCGAAGTGTCCATCAGCCAGCGATTGCGCCGGCAGTCTCGGTGTCTGGTGGCAGCGTGTCGGGCTTGCCCAGCCTTCGAGCCATGCGCGCCAGCTCATCGTCAGATAGGCCGGTCCATGCGACCAGCCCCGCAGCGCAGCGGCTCGCCCCCGGTGGAGGGCGTTCCGGAGAGCCGGCCAAGCAGCGCAGCCGATGACCCTTCAATCGCGGCTGAGGCCGCGCGCATGCGCCTCGCGAACCGGGGCGGTTGCCCGCCGGGCCGAGCCAGCCTAGCTCGGCAAGGTAGAAAAGGACATCAGCGCCCATACGGCCGCGGCTTGAACTTCGAGGCCCGGAACGCCGGTTCCGGCTCAGGCGGATCGGCTTCGTGCGGCCGCCAATGCGCGCTGCCGGTGCTGCGTGCCCGGGCAATACGAACCTCCATCGACACCCACAGCAGCAGGTGCGCGAGGACGTGCTTCGGCGCTGCCAGGAGCAGCTCGCGCATCGCGCTGCGCCATTCGACTGGGGCTGTGTAGGTGCGCATCATCCGCAGTTCGTGCGGCAGAAGGCGCCCAGCCTCGTCGGTGGATTGTTCGATCAGCAGTTCGAGCTGGTAGACAGTTGCAAAGTAGGACCATTCGCCGTACCGCTCCTGAAATCCCCGGTCCTTTTCCATGCGGCGCTCCATGCGCTCCAGGCCCTCGGCCAGCAGGGCGCACTGCGCTGTTGCGTCATCACCCTCGCACCAGCGATCCCAGTGCGCGGTGTACTCGTTCCACCAGGATTCCTCGAACAACCCCTCATTCATCGGCGGTGCCAGCAGCCGGTCGAGGTCAATGCGGGGCGCGCCGCCCATGGTCATGAATTCGGTAGCCACGGCGCCATTACCGGATCGCCCACCAGCATGGACGGGCCGGCGCTTGCGCGTGAGGATTCCGGCCGCGCCCAAGCCACGCAGCGGCCTGATGCGCGCGCTTCTTCGAGCTGTGCCCGGCTGGTGATCCTGAACACATCGCGCTTGCAGTTGTCGCAATAGCGCACGTCGGCCGCAAAGGTCGGACGTAACTCGTTCCATTGCATTGAGCACAAGAAGCCGAAATCGCAGGGCCGCGGCCCGTCCGGCGCATCGTCGGGTTGTCTCTCGATCGGTCCGTCCATGGTCTGGCGCTTTCGTGTAGCGTGATGATAGGAGGCAAACCTGCAGTGTGCCCGGCCGCGTGGCGAGTGAATAGGCGGATGAGGGCGAGCGTACTCTGGCGCTGCATGAGCCAGGCGGTTAGTACAAGCTGCAGCCGTTGACTGAAACCGGCGGCGGAGAGGTGCAGGACAAGGTCAAGGCGTTGTTGTCCGAAATCGTGGCCAAGGTTAACGACCTGTTCGAGGGCGACCTGACCGACGACGACAAGCTGGTCTACGTGAACAACGTGCTGAAGGGCAAGCTGCTGGAGTCCGAAATCCTCGTACAGCAGGCAACCACCAACACCAAGGAGCAGTTCTCGAACTCGCCCGACCTGGCGGCCGAGTTGTTGAGCGCGATCATGGATGCGATTGCGGCCAACACGACGATGAGCACGCAGGCGCTGGATTCGGAACGGGTGCGCAGTGGGTTGAAGGACATCCTCCCGGGGCCGGCGGGACTTTACGAGGCGTTGCGGGCACGTGGGGCGGGTTTCCCCCCTGCATACGCGGGCTAGGGGGCCGCCTGTTGTCGGTGCACAAGCACCTCGCTATTTAAGGCGTGTTGGTGTGCCCCTCTTTCGGGCGGCATCGTCGCGTGGGGCAATGGTTTTCAAAGTAGTTATCGACTTTGCTCGTCGGCCCGAGCGGTATGCAGATCGCTGTAGAAAACAATATAGATCCGGAAATAGTGCTCGTTTGAGCCCGTTCTTGATCGTCTCTTGTCCTGCCGGAGGGTATGGTCGTCGGCGTCGGTCGCCATGGCTGTTTGCAGCCGGCCGCAACGTGAGCAAGCAAAATCAAACGAAAAATAGAGGCATCAATGACTTCTCGTAGAGACGCGACTCTTTCGGATATGGCAAACGCCTATGACGAGGTGCTGCCGCACATAGGCGATCAATTGGCAATCTTTTCTCAGCTCCTCGACTCGATTTCGTACTGCGAGAGCCTTGGCTCGTCAGCTTGGTCCCTGACTTTTCTGGACAACGGCTTTCGTCTCAATGTGGGTCCCATTGAAGCCATGACGTGTCGTTTCGCGCATTGGGCTGCGGGTGAGGCCGAAAACGACCACGATGTGACGTTCGTCAACGTGCGACTGCTTTTGGCGGGCGCCGATTGCCTCAATGTTTTGGGTGGAGAAGGGCAAATTAAGGAGATGAGCTACGGGTCGGTCGGCGAAAAATGCTGGTGCTATTTCGGCGCTTTCCTTCCCGCGTCGGGCGACACTCCTGATCCCATTCGACTGGCGACTGAAGAGCACCTGTCACGGTTGCGCGAGAACCACCGCCGCTTCTTGAAGCTTGCCTGCCACACGCCCACCGGCAAGCTCCGGCAGAAATCGAACTTCGCACAGCACCACTGCGAAGGCTTGTTCGCATACGCCCAGCAAGTTGTCGGCGCTTCTCAGTTGGCACAAACTTAGGCGGAATGCGCTGCACCGTCGAAGTTGACGCTGGCAGGATCAAACTGCTGCTACCCCTCGACCCCGTGTCCGGCGCGGCGTTGCCCGAAGCCAATCAAGGAAGCCATCACGGCGACGCCGCCACTTGCGACGGACATCGCGAACCGCCGGATGATGGTCTGACCCAAGGCCCCCAGCCCCCCACTTTGATCCGCCGCACAACTAGAGGGAAAGATTCTCGATGGGCCACCAATTCGACGCCAGCGCAGACCCGAGGGTTGCGGTTCTTGTGGATTGCGACAACACCACGCCTGAAATCTTGGAGTACGCCCTGCGGGTCGTCGCCCAGTTCGGGCGCGTCGTGCTCAGGCGCGGCTATGGCAACCACGCCACGCTCGCGAACAAGTGGCAGGACGCGCTAGTACGCTTGGCCTTCACGCCGTGCCTTCAGTATCAATACGCCCCAGGCAAGAACACCGCTGACATTGCGCTCGCACTCGACGCTATGGAGGCCCTCTTCGACCAGCGTGCCGAGACGTTCTGCATCGTCACCAGCGACTCCGACTTCGCCTACCTCTGCCGCAAGCTACGCGAACGCAGCGCCACTGTACACATCGTCGGCGAGGCGAAGACGCCCGACGCACTGCGCAACGCGAGCGACCAGTTCTTCGAGTGGACGCCGCCCGAGGCGCCGCTCGCCGCCAATGCTTTGGCCCAGGCCGCTAAGGCTGTCGCAATCCCGAAGCCGAAGTTGCGGCCAAAGTCGGTTGTTAGCGCGGTGAACCTATTGGCGGCGGATTCAGCCGACGGGCGTGTGCATGTGGGTTCCCTCGGTTCGTACTTACGCCGTACTGATCCCGCCTTTACGCCAGAGACCTACGGCCACTCGGGATTGGTCAGCATGCTCAAGACGTATGACCTGCTGAATTTGCGCCAGGAGACTGGCGGTCATTGGACGGTCGGGCTCGCCTCGCCGAAGGAAGTGGGCGAAGCAAGCACCGCCGTCGATACGCCTATCTGATCGGGGCGCGTCATGGCATCGGATCAACGGGACTGGCATCGCGATTGATGGCGCAAGCGACTGGGCCAATGTCGAGCGTTCCTCTTTTCGCATGGGCGAGGATGACAAGCGGCGGCCCCGCAGCAGGCCGGCCGGATTGCGCCGGGGGCGGAAGACCCGAGCAGCGCAGAAAAGGTGTAGCGATGCACCTAGCGCGCCACGAGATCGCAGAGCTGTATGGTCTGAGCGAAAGTCCGCCGACCCCGTAGGCGCCCCCGCCCGCGCTCAGCTCGCCCAAGCCCGGACTGGAATGCTTGCCCCGACTTCGACGTGACCGGCCAAGACGTTGCCCCCTACAACGTGGTCAATATCCCATTCCCGCAAGAGCTCGAGGCGACACCGACGTGGGATGGGCGCGGGCGAACCCAGGATGAAGTTGAATCGTGCAGGGGATTCAGGCTCACAAAGCCGACGGTCGTGCGACTCGCCAAAAGCCGTTGGCCGACGGGTGTGCCCACCTGAATGCTAAAGGGGATCCGGGAACGACTTCAGGACTCGATATTCCAGCTTTGTGTTCGTGGCTGCGACAACTTCGATCCGCACACCTTTAAAGCCAATGATCTTTTCGGTCGTGAGGTCGTACTGCACGTCCTGCGAGAAGGCACTGCGGAGCATGTCGCCTGAGAACTCGCGATAGGTCACCTTGATCTGGTCGCCCAATCGCCCACCGTAGATTAGCTCTTGGCGAAAGTTGGGTCGCGCACTATCAATTATCTTGCCGACGCTAAATTTCGGGTTCGCCGGCGAGATTGACCCCGGGCCAGTAAGGTCGTAGTAACCCTGCAATTCCATCGTTCCGTTCGCCTTCACGACTACATAGCCATTCTTTGGGAAGGCTTTTCGCCCGAATATCTTGTCGTTCACATAGTAAGTGCCAGCGGGCGGCTCATAGCGGGACGCACCGTCGGGGGTCTTGTCAATGAATGCCATGCGGCCAGGCTCGACGACGTATTCACGCCCAGCACCGTTGTCGGTGATCCGCTCGCGCAACTCCAGGCCATCGAAGACATAGGAAATGCCTTTTTTCACCAGCGTCTCGCCCAACTCAGCCGTCGCGACGGTGTTAAGTGCTGGCGTGTCAACAACGAGGATCTCAGCGGGCGCGGTCTTCGTGCTCGCGCAGCCTGTGAGAACTGCCGCAAGTGCGATGCAGAAAATGGTGACTAGGGGACGCATAGAGGATGAGTGAAGTGAGGGGTTGGCGGGCTTGGATTCAGGAGGGGTCGCCGCAGTGTAGCCAGCCCTTCCAAGGCGGCGCCGGGGCGCTGGGGCCTGACGACAGGTAAAGCGCGACTTTCTTGGCGTCCCAGATGCGGCACAGCGCAACGCATCGTCCTTTGGCATTCCGATATGCGCACGGTGTGATGCTCACATCGTCGGCCTTTTGGCGCGCACATTGGCGCCCTAGGCAAAGAACGCGAGACTGAGCGCAAGTTGAACTGCGACTTCAACCGGGGCAGCCGATTTCCGTTGCGCGCCAAGGTCGCTTCATGATGAGATCGCGCAGTGTTGAACAACGGAGGCGGGAATGAACAAGGCAATTGCTTTGCTGGCTTTCGCACTTGCGGCGATCATCTTTTACTTTGCCTGGTTCACCTACGAGGACGAGGAGAAGCGAATTCAAAGCGTCGTCGAGGATTGGTGGATCCGGGTGGACGAACTTGGCAATCAACTGCGCTCACGGCAGACAGCCCTTCTTCGATTTGCAGCCCAAGGAGCGACGCATATTCTGGACAATGTCTTCGGTCCCAACATCTGGTCTCTGCAGGGCTACTTCGCGGCAGTCAAAGTGATATTTTGGGCTGGCAGCCTCTTTGGCGGTGTGGCGATCTTTGCAGTAGCGGGATTAATTCCGAGTCCCATTTGGCAGGCGGTTGCTGTGCTTTTTGCGATGGGGACTCTTCTGGGGTGTGGCTGGGTATTTTGGCAAGTTGCCCATGGGGCGGCCGACCGGAGCTCTGGGGCGTTCTTCATCTTTCTCATACTCACGGTCACAGTGCCCCTTATTCGCTACTGCTCTGGCGATCAAAGCAAGGATGCGGCGCTCGAAAAGTTCCTTATGAAAGCGAGCGCGTTCGCTGTGGGCGGGCTCATTTCGATGTTGGTTTTCCAACTAACGAGGATAGTTCTTGTGAGAACTTCGAGCGGAAAAGGGGAAGGATGGCTGCTTTTGTTCACCGCAGCCGTAGTTGGCGCGCTTGCCTCGGTAACAGCGTTGAGTCTGGAACGGCAAACTGGACAAACTTGGTGGATCCTCTTGTTCGGGATGGGCTTTGCATGCCTCTTGTTAGCCACCCTTTATTCACTGCTCGGTGCAATCTTGATCGTCATGATCGCACACCGGGCTGCTTGGCCCTTGATCAGTCGAGCTCTATACATACTTCCTAGGTACAAGCCGCTTGCGAATAAGAAGTTCCTCAATATGGCTGGAGTCGCTCTGATGGGCGCAGGCTTCATGCAATTGGGCTACGGGGAAGGTCTCTTCGACTACTTGCGAGCCATGCCGATGTGGCGAGTTGAAGCATCAATGGCGAGGCAAGGTACTGCCTGAATCTCAACTTGACGCCAGCGCCAGCAGTCCAGCGACGCGCAGGTGGGCATTCACGGTTTGGGCGTACACGAGGGCGGTTTGAAGAAGAACCGAGCCCTGTTGCCGGTGCTATGCACCTCCAGCCCCTTTAGGGTACGTGAGTGCATTTCAGCACTAGCGCGACGCACGCCATCAGGATGGCCCCCTCAGATGCTCCGGGAAACCCTGGCCGGGGGGTAATCGTCTCGCGGTCGTAGGGCTCCGTGATGGAGGGCAATGTTGTCGGCGTAGCGTTCGGTTTCTTCGACTACAACGACAACGTGGCTACGGTGTGCCTTGTAGTGTTGGCCTTGCTGGTCCTCACGCCGGTGGACCGCACCCGCCGCACGGTGTGGATCGCACGAAAACTCAACACCAACGTCGAACCGATGCTGTGGGTAGCAGTACCGCCCGACGAGGCCGTGAGGCGCAAGCGCGAACCGGCCTGGCAGGTACGCCGCCTTGTCGTGGTGGACGACACGGTGGTCGAAGAACACGCCGAGTAGTGCGTAGGACGGACTTCCACGAGGCCGGTGTGGCTCCTTGCCCCTGCGTCAAGGTGAAACGCAGGGGCCGGTGCAACAGGAACGGTTCGTGCAAATCCCCCGGCTGGGCCGGTTGGCCCATTCCAGATACGCCTCGGGGGACAGGGCAAGGGGGCAAGGGGGCAAGGGGGCAAGGGGGCAAGGGGAAGCGAGGGCAGTGACGCCACAACCAGCACAGCCCCCACTGGCGGCTCTATGCGGCCTCCAGCCCCTTCAGGTACGCGCTGATCGCGGCGGTGGGGTCATCCACGCTGTCGTCCTCGGCAATGCGGTGCAGTTCATCGACAATGCGCGCCTTGCTTGCAACCTCGTGCTTCAGGCCCTGAGCATGGGCAATCTGGTTGACGCGGCGGCGCAGGGCGCCGGAGATGGAAATGGGGGGGCGGGGGAAATTGCGGGGGCTCATGGGTAAGTCAGTGAGATGTACGCGTTGCGTGTGTGCACGCGTGCGAGTGAATCGTGGCTGGGGCGGTGTCGGGCTGGTCGTCCACGCGCAGTTCGCGCGCGGAAGGTCACGGGCGAGGATAGAAACCTGCAAAGCCTCTCACGGGTCACCACCTTTGCCGGGGTGCGGTGCTGACGCGTAGCGGAGAAGTCTTTGACCATATTCCTTGCGAAAGTGGTCCAGAAGATCGGCGCGAAGGTGATGCGGTGTTGCGATGCAGTCGGCACGCATTTCCTCACGGGCGGCGGCTTCGTCGCCATAGAGGTCGCATACGCGCATCGCGATCTCAAGTATGTCGGCCATCTCGGTGTCGGCGACGCGCTCCCCCTCTTTCAGGAACCGGATAATTGCCGCCCTGTTGTCGCGCAGCAGCTCGCGTTGGCGCTCGTGCAGTGCGCTTGCGGCGCTGACAAACATCCGGTCGCCCGCATCGAGCCAAACGGAGTGGCCAAGGCTATGGAGCACTTCGAGGATGGACGCGGGCTTCACTAGATTTCCTCGATGTCGGCGATTGCGGCCGATGCCTCCAGGACGACGGGCTTAACTTCGTCGTGCGAACCAGGCGAACTTGGCGAAAGATCAATGCCCGTGCGGGTTGCGGCCTGTTCTTGCTGGTCGCGAACCGTGCGAACTTGGCTAACCAATGCTTCGGAGTTGAACTTCGTGCCGCCGCTTTGTTCGTCAGATTCGCCAACTTCGCCCCCGCGCAGATCAGTCTGCAGAGCGCGCTGTTGCTCAAACTTCGCCAACTTCGCTTTGTTCGCATCCATCAAGCGGTACATTTTTTGGGGACGGCGGGTGCTCGGCACCGTCTCAACCTCGATCAATGCCGGCGTGTGCGACAACAACTCGTCGAGCGCCGCATCAATCTTGTCCTTGGACAAGTGCCTCGCGAAGCATTCGACGGAGATGTCCGTTCGGCTGGCGCTGCCCTTGCTGGTCAGGAACTTGAGGATCTTGTTGGCGTTCGCGCTGGTCTCGGCCACCGTCACTTCATCCAGCGCAGTCGCGAAGATATATTTGACGGAATCGGTCCAGTAACGCACCCACGCCATCGCGGCCCCGACATGGGGCACATCGATTTCATTGCGCTTGTCGAAGATGGCGAACAACATCGCCATGCGCAGCAGAATCGGGGCGCGACGTTCGACCAGCGCGTTGACGAGCTCGCCGGCGCTTTGGTCGTTGAGCTCGCCGTGGTAGAGCTTCTCGTAGTGCCTTTGCGCGGCCGGTGTGAGTTTCATCTCGCGCACATCGGTTTCGACAGGGCGATCTGCGCCGATCCATTTCAGCGCATCGATGATGCGGTCGGCGAAGCCGTCAATCACGTGCGGTGATGTTGGCCGGGGGAATGGCACGAGGTGCTCGCGCTCGGCAAACACCATCATGAAGCGATTCGCGAAGCCATTGGTCAGCTCGCGGGTTGCCAGCATCGAGCGCAACTCGCTCGGTGTCACCGCACACGACATGGCGACATGCGGATCGGTTGCCCCGAGGCGATTTGTCTTGGTCGCCGGCTTGATCGAAGTACCGTCAAACACGTCGCGCAGTGCGGGCGACAGTGTGTTGCCGTCGCGCTTGGTCTGATTCAAGACGTTCGCGAACTCCGACTCCACCACATACAACCGCTTGTCATGGATTGGCGGGACCTCGTTTTTGCCGTCCATGTAGCCATCGTGGATCAGGAATGCCAGGCCCTCGCGCGTGGACAGGCCGCCGCGGTGGACCTGCGGCGCGATGTACTCGTCCTTCGCACGGATCGCCTTGTCGATGCGCTGAACGATACTGGTGGCGTCCCCCTTGCGACCGCGGCCGGTGCGACCGACATGGAGTCCGAATAGGCGCGGGTGGTGAAAGGTGTTGCCCACGGGGTAGTAGGCAACGCGCCCGACCGCGGCGCTCAGGTAGGTCATGACATTCAATGCCACGGCGAAGGGGTTGGCTTCGGTCGTCTCGGCAGCGGCCAGCGCGATTTCGCCAATCAGGCCATACAGCGCGGCCGGATCCGGGCGCGGCACATTGCGGTGGGGGTCGGGGTGATCGTCGTCGTGCACCTCCTCGACGGCCTCTGCCTTCTCGAAGCACTTGCGCACCGCATCGAACCCTTGCGCCTGATGCAGGTCGTTGAAGTCGGTCTGGCCGGGCTTCCGCTCAGCGCCGAACACCGGCACCATGACCGTGCCGCCCACGGCCTTGGCGGCCTCCTGCGCTTTGGTCAAGCCGGGGTTGCCTTTGGCGTCGATGTCGTCGTCAGCGGCCACCACGATCTTCATATACGGGAAGCGGGCGCGCAGGGCCTTGGCCACGGGCATCAAGTTACCGCAGTCGAACGCGACAGCAACGGCTTGCCCGGTCGACTCGTGCACGCTTGCGCCGGTGGCAAAACCCTCGGTGATGCAAATGGTGTCGCCCGGCTTGCCAATACCGAAGTAGCACTCACGCTTGCGGCCAAAGGGAAGGAACCGCTTGACGCCGTTCGCGTCGATCCGCTGGAGCGTCGTCATCTTGCCGTTTGTGTCCCGGATCGGCACGATCAGGTCGCCACCTTCGACACGCAGGCCGTGAGGGTTGACGCCTTTCTTGAGCAAATAGGGATGGTCGGGCGCGGCGGGTTCGGCGTTGCGCCAGAGGATGTTGGCATCCGCCGCTGCGGCCTCGCGATGCATCTCGTCAGCTTCTTCACGGGCGCGGCGAGCCGCCTCTACATGAGCGCGCTGAGCATCCCTTTCGGCTGCGCTGAGGGCACGGCCGATGTCAGCCCTCCACACCTGCCAGTCAAGGCCGTCGCAGTGATTTTCAAAGCCGCCGGCGGGCACACCGTCGAGGTGGAGGACGTAGGCCGCGTCGCAGCGGCCGTTCTTGCCCTTGGCATCGCAACGGTGGAGCGTGCCGTCGGCAATGATTTGCTCGGGCGGGATGATGTCGCGGGCTTCGAGCGCCGCGCGGAACTGTTGGAGCGCGTTGGTCAAATCGCACCGCCGATCTTCGCGAGGTAGACTTGATGTTTGGCCCACTGGCCTGCGATCCAGACGAAGCCCTCGGGCGTGAACTTGGCTTTGATCGTGGCGCGCATGGACTCATCAGCGGGGCCGGCCTCCACAACGAAGAAACCGGCGCTCAAATGGATCGAATAGGGCAGGCGCTCGCAGCCCAGGCGGTACATGATGCCGGCGCTCTGCAGCCACGCCACAAAGTCGTGTTCGTCCGCACCCAAGAGCATGCAGACCTCACGCAGACCCTTGTTGCCGAAGGACGCCATAAAGGCGCCGGCGTACTGCTTTTTGATCACCGCGATCGCATCCTTGTCGTCCCGGAGCGCGATGAGTCCCGCGTCAATCTGTTCGTCGAACTGCTTCATCGCGAAACCCCACAGTCGCGGCATGCTCACCGGCACGCCAGTTTCCATTTCGTACCAGCGGTCGAGGATGTGCCAGTCATGCCCGCTGCCATAGCGAGATGCCAAGACGAACGTCTCCAGTTTGGGCAGCAAGTACACGGGGTAAGGCACGCCATTCTGCGAATTGCACTGCGTGGACTGAAAGAGCAGTGCGCCCGTTTCCCCGTACAGGTCGATCAGCAAGGTGCGAATGTCGGCCTTCACCTTGCGGTGCTCTTGGCGCGTGACGCGTGCAATCTCGCGGCTCGACATCGTGAGCGATTCCGCATTGGTTTTGAGGTGGTGCGCATTGAAGGCCGGTGCGGGCATGCTCACGCCCGGCATGACGCCGTACATACTGTTCATGTGAGGCCCCTTATTCGTCGGAGGCCAGTTTGGCGATCAGCTTGTCGATGTCGCTGGAGAGCCAGCAGGTGGTCTTCGGGCCGAGTTTGTGCCCGGACGGGTAGCGACCGTCTTTCACACCTTTCCACCATGCCGCACGGGACACGGGCACGCGGGTCAGGACTTGGGGGAGGCGCAGCAGGGAATCTTTTTCAGGAGCGAGGTAGGTAGTGCTCAATTGCATTTGCGAGGTTTCGGAAAGTACTTGCGAAGCCCCGAACCCTGCGAAAAGGTCAAGCTTGCGACATCGCGTTGACGCTGGCTCTTCCTACCCGCTATCCTCTGTCTCCTCTGCAACGAGTGACTTCTGGACTTTTGGGTCCGGGTGGTCAAGACGGGGTTCGTGATTTGGTAGATCGCGAACCCCGTCGCCTTTTGTGGGCTACTGAGACGCATCCATTGCTGTTTCTGCATCCGTTTGTCCACTTGGGCATTGGAATGATAGCCAGCACCCCCGCCTGACTCGCCGCTATTTGTGTGGTCTTGAGCCACTTTGAGACTGCTTTGACGGCTCTTGTTAACCAGAAGTGAAAGACTTCGTCACGTCTCAAAATCGCAACTTACTGGTGCCACTAGGTTTTTTTTCGGCGTTTGTTAACCATAAATTACGGAAGCGTCTGTTGCACAAAAGACACGCCCGCGGCCGGAGGGGATGAGCGTGCGCCGGCAATCGGTGATGCCACGCGCGGACTTTTGACAACTTGCCCCTTCAAGGACATTGCAGAGCATCGACAACGTGGTGCGAATAGGCAGCATCGCCGAGGGTTGTGGCAAGGCACACCCCAGACTCCCGGCGCCACCCCGAGCGATCGGCGACGTCAAGCCGCTCTAATTGGCACCACGTTGGCCCCTTTGATGGGCGGCGTGTCGCAGTAGTCGGCCCACGCTTGCATCATCGAGGTCCGTTTCTTGAGCAAGTCGCCGCGGCGGTACGCAGCTTCGACGGCACTTTCGATCGTGTGTGCCAGCGCCATTTCGGCGACTTCGCGAGGGAACGTGGTCTTTTCGGATGCCCAATCGCGAAACGTACTGCGAAAGCCATGCGGCACGGCGTCGAGCTTCATGCGCCGCATGCAGGCCGTGAGGGCCATGTCCGATAGCGGCTTGCCCTTCGCGCCGGGGAACACAACATCCGACCCTTCGATACGGGGAAGGCCATCGAGCAGCTTCATCACCTGCCTGGACAAGGGCACGCGGTGCTCTTTCTTCGCCTTCATCCGCTCAGCCGGCACGGTCCACACCTTTTCGCGCATGTCGATTTCATGCCACCGAGCGCCGCGAACCTCCCCGGAACGACCCGCCGTCAGGATGGCGAACTCGAGCGCCCGCGCCCCGATGCCCTCCATCCTCCGAAGCTCGATCATGAATTTGTGCACGTCGTCGATCTTCACAGCCGGGTGGTGCTTGACGGTCGCGATCTTCCGCGGCTTCGCGAGCATATGGTCGAGGTGTCCGCGCCAGCGTGCCGGGTTGTCGCCGGTCCGAAAGCCTCGCGCCGTTGCCCAGTTGAGAATGGTTTCGATCCGGCCACGCAGTCGCGAGGCGGTTTCCGTCTTGGTCGTCCAAATGTCTTCCAAGACCTTCAAGACGTGCGCGAGCTCGACGTCCTGCACTAATACGTTTCCGAATACGGGCGACGCATAGTTGTCCAGGGTGCTTTGCCACTGCGCGCGATGTTTGGCATTGCGCCATTCGCCTGACTTCGCTTTCATGAAGCCTTCAACACACTGATCGAACGTCTTGGCCTTGGCGTGGGCGGCGGCGGCCGCGCTGCGTGCCGCCTGGCGCAATTGAACCGGGTCGGAGCCGGCGTCGATCAGATCGCGCGCCGCCCTGGCCCGCTCCCTCGCCTGCGCAAGAGTCACGTCCGGAAAGCCCCCGAGCCCCATGTCGCGGCGCTTGCCGGCAATCATGGCGCGCAAGACCCATGAACGGGCACCGGCGTCGTTAACTTTCAACTGCAGGCCGGCCACGCCCCCAACGGCATGCGCGCCAGGCTTCTTGAGCCGACCGACCTGCAACGCACCAAGTTCCACTGCCTTTTTGGGCATATCGTCCTTTCCATCAACCTTACCCACAAAAGATGTGGGATTGCGCTGGATTCTAGGAGTCGACATGAGCCGATCGCATGAGGTTTTCCCTCTGTGGCGACAGTGTCTTGGAAGAATTTTCGGGGGGATCTGGCGGAGAGTGTGAGATTCGAACTCACGGACGCTTTCACGTCGGCAGTTTTCAAGACTGCTGGTTTAAACCACTCACCCAACTCTCCTGATGCGCGGCGGCGTGACCGCGCGGCATGGATTCTAGTCGGAGCGCGACACTGGAGTCGTCGAGACGGTCACCGCATCGCTCCCACGTCGCGCATCACGCAAGAAAAATCTCCTGCAAATCACTCAAAAAGTCAAAGCCCCGCTCCGTCGGCCAGGCATGCCAGAGGTCACGCGCAAGCAATCCTTTGCGTTCCGCCTCCTCCATGCCCTTCTGAATCGCCGTGATCGCCAACCCCGTACGCTCGCCGAACTGCGCCAGCGTAAAACCGTCCTTCAACCGGAGCGCGTTCAACATGAACTCAAAAGGCAAGTCCGCAATCGCCACTTCCTCACTCTGCGCCACAGCACCCGTCGAAGCAGACAACGCGTTCTCCATGTACAGCCGCGGCTCACGAAAGCGCACCTGCCGCACGATGCGATGCGCAAAGCTCAGCTTGCTGTGCGCGCCGGCGCCAATGCCGAGGTAGTCGCCAAACTGCCAATAGTTGAGGTTGTGCGCGCAGCGATGGCCTTCCTTCGCATACGCCGAGATCTCGTAGCGCTGCATGCCCAGCTCGCCCGTGCGCTCGGTGATGCGGTCGAGCATGGCGTACGCGTCGTCTTCCGGCGGCAGCGCGGGCGGGTACTTGGCGAAGTAGGTGTTCGGCTCCAGGGTCAGGTGGTACACCGACAGGTGCGGCGGCGCCAATGCCAGTGCCTGCGTCAGGTCGGCTTCCAGGTCTTGCGGGGT
The DNA here is from genome assembly GCF_030317105.1 of Variovorax brevis. Taxonomy (GTDB): domain Bacteria; phylum Pseudomonadota; class Gammaproteobacteria; order Burkholderiales; family Burkholderiaceae_C; genus Variovorax; species Variovorax brevis. The sequence continues at coordinate 189,438 of NZ_JASZYG010000005.1, read as the reverse complement.
CTGGCCCGGCAAGGCGTACATCAGGTCGAGGTTGAACGTCTCGAACGCGCTGGCCGCCTCTTCGACAGCCGCGATGGCTTGCGCGCTGTCGTGCACGCGGCCGAGCGCCTTCAGGTGCGTGTCGTTGAAGCTTTGCACGCCGACTGACAAGCGCGTCACGCCCGCGGCCCGGTAGCCCCTGAATCGGTCGCGCTCGAAGGTGCCGGGGTTGGCTTCCAGCGTGATTTCGCAATCCGGCGTGAGCTTCAGGCGCGCGCGCACTTCGCTGATCAGGCGGTCGATGCTTTCCGGAGAAAACAGGCTGGGCGTTCCGCCGCCGATGAAGATGGTGTGGACGCTGCGGCCCCAGATCAGCGGCAGCGCGGCGTCGAGGTCGGCAATGACGGCGTCGATATAGCGTTGCTGCGGAATGCCATCGCCCGCCGCCCCGTCACGCCATTCATGCGAGTTGAAGTCGCAATACGGGCACTTGCGCAGGCACCAGGGCAGGTGCACGTACAGCGACAGCGGCGGCAGTGCCGCCAGCTGCAGCGGGCCGGGTCGCATCTGGTGCAACACGTCATTGGCGTTGCTGCTCCCTTGCTCCGCTGAGACGGGTCGAATGGGGATGCTCACGCCGTCAACTCTCGACGAATGGGACGCGGCCTCATGCCCAGCGCTCGCGAATGAGCGCAAGCATGGCCCGCGCCGCCTGCCCTCGATGGCTGTTCGCGTTCTTCACGTCCGCGGGCAACTGCGCAAAGGTCTTGCCGAAATTCGGCAGGAACATCACCGGGTCGAAGCCGAAGCCATTGTCCCCGACCGGCTCGCGCGCGATCTGGCCGACGACGCGACCCGCCGCGATCAGCGGCTCCGGGTCGTCGTGCGTGCGCAGCGCCACCAGGGTGCTGACCAACGCGGCGCGGCGGTTGGCGACGCCTTGCATCTGTTCCAGCAAGGCGCGCACGTTGTTGCTGTCGCCCTTGGGGTAGCCGAACTGCGTGGCGTAGTAGGCCGTGTCCACGCCGGGCAGGCCGCCGAAGGCATCGACGCACAAGCCCGCGTCGTCGGCAATGGCGGGCAGGCCCGTCGCGGCGCTGGCGTGGCGGGCCTTGGCCAGCGCGTTTTCGACAAAGGTGCGAAAGGGCTCGGCCGCTTCGCTCACACCCAGCTCGGATTGCCGGACCAGCACCACGCCCAGCGGCGCAAAGAGTTCCTGCAGCTCGGCGAGCTTGCCTGCATTGTTGGATGCCAGGACCAGTTTCATGTCAACGTCTGCGCCACTCGGGCGCCCTCCAGTCACGCGGCCGCGAGGGCCTGCGTCTGCATCCCGATCAGCTCGCCGATGCCTTTTTCGGCAAGGCCCAGCAGCTTGTCCATTTCGGCGCGCGAGAAGGCCGCGCCTTCGGCCGTGCCCTGCACTTCCACGAAGTGCCCGGCGCCGGTCATGACCACGTTCATGTCGGTGTCGCACGCCGAGTCCTCGGTGTATTCGAGGTCGAGCAGCGGCGTGCCGTCCACGATGCCCACCGAGATGGCGGCCACGTGGCTGCGGATCGGTGACGCAGCGATGCGGCCGTCCGCGATCAGCTTGTTGACGGCGTCCTGCGCCGCGACGAAGGCACCGGTGATGGCTGCCGTGCGCGTGCCGCCATCGGCCTGCAGCACGTCGCAATCGAGGTGGATGGTGCGCTCGCCGAGCGCCGCCAGGTCGAACACCGCGCGCATCGAGCGGCCGATGAGTCGCTGGATTTCCTGCGTGCGGCCGCTCTGCTTGCCGCGAGCGGCTTCGCGGTCGCTGCGCGTGTGCGTGGCGCGCGGAAGCATCCCGTATTCGGCCGTGACCCAGCCTTCGCCGCTGCCGCGCTTGTGTGGCGGCACGCGTTCTTCGACCGAGGCGGTGCACAGCACGCGCGTCTGGCCGAACTCGATCAGCACCGAGCCTTCGGCGTGGATGGTGAAACCGCGGGTGATGCGCACGGGGCGCAGCTGGTCGGCGGCACGGCCGCCGCTTCGTATGTAGTCAGTCATTTTTAGGGAATCGGGGAAGGGAAAGGAGAGGTCAGCCCTTGCGCGCCGCTGAACGGCGGATGGCCTCGTTGATTTCGGCGATGGAACGCTCGATGGCGTCTTCGTCCAGGTCGTCCGATTCGCTCTCGGAGGGCATGCCCGCCTGGATGGTGGAGGCAAAAACGCCTTCGTTGATGCTGTCGGTCGAAATGCCGCGCTCGACGCCCGGCGCATCCGGGGTTTCCCACTCGAGCGCGATCATGGTGACGTTGTCGCCGTTGGCACCGCCGCGGCGCAGTGCCATTTCGACCAGTTCGGGCGCCGCGTCGGACACGGGCTGATTGGCCAGGATGCGCACGATCTGCATCTCGTCCATCACGCCCCACAGGCCGTCGGAGCACAGCATGATGCGGTCGCCCTGCTGCAGCGTCAGCGGCTCGGAGATGTCGAACAATGGCGTCGTCGGCGAGCCCAGGCAGGTCAGCAGCAGGTTGCGGTTGACGATTTCGGGGCCGGGCGTGGCGCGCGGCCGCTCGGCGTGCGAGTGGTCACGGGTGCGCGTGAGCAATTCGCCGTCGCGAATCACGTAAAGGCGCGAATCGCCGCAATGCACCCAGGTGGCCGAGGTGCCTTGCAGCACCGCCGCCACCACTGTGGTGCGGGGCGTGTCGAGCATGCCCTTGTTGCCGGCGTAACGCATGATCTGGTGGTGCGCCGCCAGCACGGCCGAGGTCAGGAAGGCCTTCGGATCCCGCAGGATGGGCCGTGCCTCGCGCTGGTAGAGGGCCGCGATGGTCTGCAAAGCCAGCTGCGCCGCCACCTCGCCTTCCGGATGGCCGCCCATGCCGTCGGCCAGCACGAAGAGGCCCGACTCCCGCGTGTAGCAGTAGCCCATGCGGTCTTCGTTCTTGAGACGGCCGCCTTTGCGGCTGACCTGGAAGACTGAGAATTTCATGCGGGCGCTTTCATGCCGGTCTCGTGGTGGGCGCAGCCGCCTTTGGCAGCGTCTTCTTGTCCGGCGAGCGCATGTTGTCGATGGAGAGGCGAACCTTCTCGCCCACCGTGAGCTTGGTGTAGCGCCGTTCACCTTCGCGGCTCAATTCTTTTTGCAGCGCAAAAACCGACTGCGGACGCGAAAGCGGGTCGAGCGACATGCACCATTCGACCACCTCGATGAGGTTGTCCGAATACACCCCGCGCAGGCGCGAAAGCGAGAGCGAGAGCCGGTCTTTTTCAATGCGCTGCGGCGCGTCGCTGGGCGGATAGCCCTGCATGCAGGCGTAGATGCATGCGCCGATGGCGTAGATGTCCGTCCACGGGCCCATCGACGAATCGCGGCGGTACATCTCGGGAGCCGCAAAGCCCGGCGTGTACATCGGCCGGATGAAATTGCCTTCCTTGCTCAGCACTTCGCGGGCGGCGCCGAAGTCGATCATCACGGCCCGGTCGTCGTCGGTCACGAAGATGTTGGCGGGCTTGATGTCCAGGTGCAGCATCTTGTGCTGGTGCACGATGCGCAGGCCCCGCAGGATCTCGTCAAAAAGCGATCGGATGGTCGACTCGCGGAACACCTTCTGCTTCTTCAGGTCGCGCGCCGTGACGATGAAGTCCTGCAGGGTCGCGCCCTCCAGGTAGTTCATCACCATGTAGACGGTTTCGTTCTCGCGGAAGAAGTTGAGCACGCTCACCACCGAGGCATGCGAGATCTGCGCGAGCGAGCGGCCTTCTTCGAAGAAGCTCTTGAGCCCCAGGCGGTAGAGCGAAAGCTTCTCCGGCGCCACCTGCGGCAGAAGTTCGCCCACACCTCGCGAAGCCAGGGACGAAGGCAGGTATTCCTTGATGGCGACCTGCTGGCCCGAGGCGTCGAGCGCGAGGTAAACAACACCGAAGCCACCCGCGGACAGGCGCCGCACCACGCGGTATCCGCCGATAACCGTGTCAGGCAACAGGGGCGAAGGTTTGACCTTTGACATAATCCGGGAGTTTCGCCCGAAGGCGGTAGTGCGGCAAGCGAGCGCAGTGCCGACGCCTTCGGTGCACATACAAGAACACAGCGAGGCGCGATGCCAGTTTACAGCATGACCGGCTACGCAAGTGGCCAAACCGGCGCCACTGCGGGCCACTCCGAAACCGACGTTCGTCCCTCGACAGCGAGCCGTCTGGGGATCGAAATCCGGTCGGTCAACAGCCGCTTCCTGGACCTCACGTTCAAGCTGCCCGAAGAGCTGCGCCAGCACGAAGCAGCCCTTCGCGAACTGTTGGGAGAACGCCTCAAACGCGGCAAGGTTGAGGTGCGCGGCGCCATCGAGAACGCAGCGCCGGGCGGTATTGCCGACCCCTCCCCGCGATTGCTGCAGCGGCTTAATGGCGTCCAGGACAACATCCGCGCCTGGCTCCCGGCCGCCCGCGAACTGAGCGTGGCCGACGTGCTGCGCCTGGCCGGCGGCGACAGCGCCGCCCAAGGCGACTGGGGCCCCGACCTCACCGCACTGGCCAAGCGCGTGCTCGACGACCTGCTGGCTGCCCGCGCCCGCGAAGGCGGCCGGCTTGCCACCATGCTCACCGGCCACCTCGAGCAGCTTCGCAAGCTGGCCGAGCAAGCCCGCCCGCTGGTGCCCCAACTGGTGGAACAGCAGCGCACGCGCTTCCTTGAGCGTTGGCAAGAGGCGATGGGCCTGGCCGGCGGCACCCTGCCCGAAGCCGCGCAGGACCGCGCCCTGACCGAAGCCACCGCCTTCGCCATCCGGATCGACGTGGCCGAGGAACTCACCCGCCTTGCCTCGCACCTCGACGAAATCGAGCGCCTGTTGAAAAAAGGCGGCGAGATCGGCAAGCGTCTCGATTTCCTGATCCAGGAACTCCACCGCGAAGCCAACACGCTGGGCTCCAAGTCCGCCACACTGGAACTCACCCGGATCGGCGTCGACATGAAGGTCCTGGTCGAGCAGATGCGCGAGCAGGTTCAGAACATCGAGTAATACTTTTTATGGACTACCCCGGAAACATCTTCGTGGTGGCCGCGCCCAGCGGCGCTGGCAAGTCGAGCCTGGTCAAGGCACTCATGGAACTGGATTCCGGGGTACAGCCTTCGGTTTCGCACACCACGCGCCCACCCCGCGGGCAGGAAAAGCACGGGCGGGAATACTTCTTCGCGTCCAACCCGGAATTCGACGCCATGGTCGAAGGCGACGCCTTCGTGGAATGGGCGCATGTGCACGGCCAGCGCTACGGCACGTCCAAGCGCGCCATCGAAGAGCGCATTGCCCAGGGCGCCGACGTCATCCTAGAAATCGACTTCCAGGGTGCGCTGCAGATCCGCAAGACCTTTGCCAACGCGGTGCTGATCTTCATCCTCCCGCCCAGTTGGGAAGAGCTTCGCTCGCGTCTGGAACGGCGGGGCGAAGACAGCGGCGAGACCATCGAATTGCGCCTGAAAAACGCCGCCCACGAGATGGCCCGGGCCAGCGAGTTCGATTTCGTTATAATCAACGAACTATTTGAGCGTGCGCTTTTCGACCTGAAAGCGATCGTTCACGCGCAGCGGCTGCGGTTCTCCGCCCAGCGACGCCTTCGAGCCGACACCTTCGCCGCGCTGAATATCTCCTGACACCGACCACCACCGAAAGCTCCAGATGGCCCGCATTACTGTCGAAGACTGCCTGCTCCAGATCCCCAACCGCTTTCAACTCGTGCTCGCGGCCACCTATCGCGCTCGCATGCTGAGCCAGGGCCACGCGCCCAAGATCGAAAGCAAGAACAAGCCGGGCGTAACCGCCCTGCGCGAGATCGCCGACGGCAAGATCGGCCTCGAAATGCTCAAGAAGGTGCCGGGCTGATAGCGGTCCATCACTTCTCTCGAAAAAAGCACCAGACAAGGTGCTTTTTTTTCGTCACGAAACAGTGAACTTGCGCACACGCTAAAGTGGGGGCTTATGAGCGCTGTCGTTAAACCCCAGCACAAGGCCTCCGGTGGCGCCCAGCGCCCAACTCCGGCGGCCCTCAATGCCGCGGCCGCAAGCTTTGCAGCGCTCACCGCCAAGCTCGATTACCTCAACGCGGAAGACACCGAACTGGTGCGCCGCGCCTACCGTTTTGCCGACGAAGCGCATCTGGGCCAGCTTCGAAACAGCGGCGAGCCCTACATCACCCACCCCATCGCGGTTGCGCAGCAGTGCGCCGAATGGAAGCTCGATGCGCAGGCCCTCATGGCCGCCCTGCTGCACGACGCCATCGAGGACTGCGGGGTCACCAAGTCGGAATTGATCGAGCGCTTTGGCGCCCCGGTGGCCGAACTGGTGGACGGGCTCACCAAGCTGGACAAGCTCCAGTTCAACACCCGCGAAGAGAACCAGGCCGAATCTTTCCGCAAGATGCTGCTGGCGATGGCGCGGGACGTGCGCGTCATCCTCATCAAGCTGGCGGACCGTACGCACAACATGCGCACGCTCAACGACGCGCCGCGCGAAAAATGGGGCCGCATTTCCAACGAGACGCTGGAAATCTACGCGCCCATTGCGCACCGCCTCGGGCTGAACCAGACCTACCGCGAACTGCAGGAACTGTCGTTCAGGCACCTGCTGCCGTGGCGCTACGCGGTGCTGTCCAAGGCCGTGACCAAGGCGCGCGGCCGCCGGCGCGACTTGATCCAGAAGGTGCAGCGCGAGGTGGAGACGTCGTTCTCGGCCGCCAGCATGAACGTGCGGATCCACGGCCGCGAGAAGACGCTCTACTCCATCTATCGCAAGATGCGCGACAAGCACCTGAGCTTTGCGCAGGTGACCGACATCTACGGCTTCCGGCTCATCCTGCCGACCGTCATCAACTGCTACACGGGCTTGGGCATCCTGCACCAGATGTACAAGCCGCTGCCGGGCAAGTTCAAGGATCACATCGCGATTGCGAAGGTCAACGGCTACCAGTCGCTGCACACGACGCTGGTGGGGCCGTCGGGCGTCAACGTCGAATTCCAGTTGCGCACGGAGGCGATGCATGTCGTTGCCGAGTCGGGTGTGGCGGCGCATTGGCTTTACAAGGCGTCGGAGCCCAATCCGGCGAGCAACGACCGGCTGGGCACCAAGTGGCTGCAGTCGCTGCTCGACATCCAGGACGAAACGCGCGACGCCGCGGAGTTCTGGGACCACGTCAAGGTCGACCTGTTCCCGGACGCGGTCTACGTTTTCACGCCCAAGAGCCAGATCCTTGCGCTGCCCCGCGGCGCGACGGTCATCGACTTTGCCTACGCAATCCACAGCAACGTGGGCGACCACACGTCGGCCGCGCGCATCAACGGCGACCAGGTGCCCCTGCGCACCGAACTCAAGAACGGCGACGTGGTGGAGGTCATCACGGCGCCGGTTTCGACGCCCAATCCGGCGTGGCTGGGCTTTGTTCGAACAGGCCGGGCGCGCTCGAAGATTCGCCACTACCTGAAGACGCTGGCGCAGGCGGAGTCGGAACAGCTCGGCGAAAAGCTCCTGGCCCAGGCGCTGCGTGCCGAAGGGCTCGGAAGCCTGCCGGCGGACGATGAAGAGCATCAGTCGATGTGGGAGAAGCTCCTTCGCTTCACCGGCAACAAGTCCCGCTCCGAACTGCTCACCGACATCGGCCTGGGCAAGCGCATCGCGACCATCGTGGCCAAGCGCCTGCTTGCCTTGCTGGCCGAGCGCGGCGAAAAGCCCGATGCCCTGATGCTGAGCCGCGAGCGCTTCACGGCGCACGAAAACGTTTCACAGGGCGCCGTGACGCTGGATGGCAGCGAGAACTCTTCCGTGCGATTTGCGCTGTGCTGCCGCCCCATTCCCGGGGACGCCATCGTCGGCTACTTGGGGCATGGCGAAGGGCTGGTGGTCCACACCGAGGATTGCGGCGTCGGCCAACGGCTGCGCTACAAGGACAGCGAACGCTTCTTCGCGGTCGAATGGGCGGACGAGCCGGTGCGCACGTTCGAGACGGGCGTCATCATCACCGTGCGCAATGACAAGGGCGTGCTGGCGCGCGTGGCGGCCTCGCTGTCGGGCGCGGAGGCCGACATCACGCACGTCGAGATGTCCGAGGAGGCGCCGCAAGACCTGACGGACCTGCGCTTTGTGATCGCCGTGCGCGATCGTGCGCATCTGGAAGCGGTGCTGCGCACCGTCCGCCGTACGCCCTCGGTGCTGACGGCCGCACGGACGGTGCCGGCGCCCTGAACTCAGCGCTTCGTCGTCAGTGCGCGACCGGGCTTGGGTAGCTCACGCCCAGGACTTCGATTTCGTGCACGCCGCCGGGCGTGACCAGCTTCACCACATCCCCCTCACGCGCCTTCAGCAAGACGCGCGCGATGGGTGAAATCCAGCTCACCTGGGACTTGGCGCTCTCGGCTTCATCGATGCCCATGATGGTGATGGTGCGCTCCTCGCCCTGTTCGTCGGCATAGTGCACGGTGGCACCGAAAAACACCTGGTCCCGGCCGTGATGAACAGAGGGGTCGGTGACCTCGGCGATCTCCAGGCGCTTGGTGAGGAAGCGGATGCGTCGATCGATTTCGCGCAGGCGCTTCTTGCCGTAGAGGTAGTCGCCGTTCTCCGAACGATCGCCGTTCTTGGCGGCCCAATGCACCGATTCAACGATCTTCGGACGCTCGTCGTCCATGAGCTGCAGAAGCTCGTCGCGCAGGCGCGAATAGCCGGCCGGCGTCATGTAGTTGCGCGTGCCCGCGGGAATCGGCGGCGACCCGCCTTCGGCGCCGTCGTCCTCGTCGTCTGCGTCACTTTCCTTGGTGAATGCTTTGCTCATGGTGTGGGGAAATCATAGTGGCAGACCCACAACCCATTCGCCGGCGTGGCCGGCCAGCCAGCCAAGGGCAACGCCCTGGGGGGCTGGTGGCCAGGAGTCCGGGCGGCAGAAGGCGTTGCAGCCGACGCTTTCTTCGCTTGGACCCTATGCGCCGGCGATCAAATCCACGCGGCGCGCAAGATCGCAGCCGGATTGGCGGTGCCGGACGTGATGCCACCGACCGCTCCCCATTCCGGATCGAAGCGGCTGTTGATGAAGGCTTGCGCCCGATCGCCTTCGGCGTATTGCAGCATCAGGCATGCCTGAACGGTGAGTGCCAGTCGCTGCGTAAAGCGGCGGGCCTGCCGTTCGAGCGCGTCCGGTGGAAGTTGCAAGGCATCGCGCAAGGACTGCACTTGGGCCAACACACGCGGTTCGTGCGCTGCAATTTCGCCCAACCGGGCGAGCACCAGCATCGCGTCATCCGGGTTGCGCGAAATGGCGCGCAACACATCCAGGCACATGACGTTGCCCGAGCCTTCCCAGATCGAATTGACGGGCGCCTCGCGGAACAGCCGCCCCATCGGGCCGGTTTCCACGTAGCCGTTGCCGCCGAACACTTCCATCGCCTCGGCCGTCACGGCGACGGCGCGCTTGGTGTTCCAGAACTTGGCGGCCGGGGTGATGACGCGACGCCACGCCAAGTCCAGCGCTTCGTTCGAGCCGAAATGCGCCGCCAGATCCATCGCCAGAAGCGTCGCTGCTTCGGATTCGAGCGCCATGTCGGCGAGCAGTTCGGTCATCACGGGCTGCCCGACCAAGGCCTTGCCGAAGGCGTGGCGGTTGCGCGTGTAGTGCAACGCCTGCGTGAAGGCGTGGCGGATGTGGGCGGCGCCCGCCAGCGCGCAGTCGAGGCGGGTGTTGGTGGCCATTTCGATGATGGTCGGGATGCCGCGTCCCTCCTCGCCCACCAGCACACCCCAAGCGCCCTCGAAGCGCACTTCGCTGCTGGAGTTGGAGCGGTTGCCGACCTTGTCTTTCAGACGCTGGATGTGGATGGGGTTCTTGGTGCCATCGGGACGCCACCGCGGCACGTAGAAGCACGACGCGCCGCGCTCATCGGTCTTGGCCAAGACCAGGTGCGCGTCGCACATCGGCGCCGAAAAGAACCACTTGTGGCCCGTGAGCAGGAACTCTTCGCCGAGCGGGCCGGTGCCAACGGGCACCGCACGCGTGGTGTTGGTGCGCAGGTCGCTGCCACCCTGCTTTTCGGTCATGCCCATGCCGACCGTCATCGAGCGCTTCTGCGCGACCGGGATGTCTCGCTCGTCATGCTCCATCGACGCGAGCTTGTCGGCCACGGCCGCGTAGAGCGCCGGGTTGCGACGCAGCACCGGGATGCAGCCCTTGGTCATTGTGGTCGGGCAGGTGGAGCCGGATTCGATCTGGCTGTGCATGTACAACGAGGCACCGTAAGCCGCCCATGCCGACGGCCGCTTGTCGTTGTACGGCAGGTTGGCAATGCCGTTGCGCCGCGCGATGGTCATCATCGTGTGCCAGGCAGGGTGGAACTTGACGAAGTCGATTCGCTCGCCGGTGCGCGAGAGGGTGTGCAGTTCGGGTTCGTAGCGGTTGGCGTCTTCGCCAGCCTGCAGGGTGGTTGCAGCGCCGTACTCCGCGCCTTGGCGCACCAGTTCCTCATCGCTCCACTGCGCGCCGGCGCGGGCCACTGCACGGCGAAGCACGGGGTCGCTGGTGTAGACGTTGTAGTCCTTGAGGTCGGTGGCCTGGTTGTCTGGATGAATGCCGATCATGGTGTCTCTGTCCTGGTTGAATGTGCATGTGCGCGGGGAAGCGCTGCGACGGCACAACAAATTCTAGAAACGAAGACGGGATGAGGTGTTCGGGTTCCGCAGGCTCGGGAGGCGAAGTCTTTTCCCCTTCCTTCGCCTGCCGAAGGGTGCCGCGGCCCTCGCCGCATGGAGCGAATGGACAGCGGTCCAGGGCACGACGTGTTCGGCTTTCAGCGCGAGAGGGCGACTGCAACAACCCTTCGCCGTGGCGCCGTTTCCTTGACGGTGCGCGCACGCGCCATTAGCATCGCCGTTCTGCAGGAGAGCGGGCAAGCCACTTGCCCCACCGAAGGCGCAAACTCCCATAAACGCTCAGGTCGGCCCCAACGGGCCTGTACTGCAGGAACTGACAAAGCCGTCTGGAGAGCCATCGCACACCATGTGCGATGCACCGAAGGAGCAAACCTGTTGCGGGCGCAGCGGGTGAATCTCTCAGGTACCAAGGACAGGGGGAGCGGCAACTCGGACGACAGTTTCCGGTTGCCCATTCATTTCAGTGATGGTCCGCCAGGCGATGCCGTTCGGGTGCTGCAACCACTCGAAGGTTCTTCATCATGCGCGTGATCGTTCTCGGCGCCGGCTTGCTCGGCGTGACTTCGGCTTATTACCTCCAGCAACTCGGCCACGAAGTGACCGTCGTCGACCGGCAGGCTTCACCGGCCGCTGAAACCAGCTTCGCCAACGGCGGACAAATCTCGGTGAGCCACGCCGAGCCCTGGGCCAACCCCAGCGCGCCCTTCAAGGTACTGCAATGGCTGGGCAAGGAAGATGCGCCCCTGCTCTTTCGCTTGCGCGCCGACATGCGCCAATGGCTGTGGGGCCTGCAGTTCCTGCGCGAATGCACGCCGGCGCGCACCCGCCACAACATCGAGCAGATCGTGCGTCTGGGCACCTACAGCCGCGATACCTTGCAACAGTTGCGCCGCGACACCCAGATCGCCTACGACCAGCGCACGCAGGGCATCCTGCACTTCTACACCAGCCAGAAAGAGTTCGATGGCGCGCTCGGGCCGGCCGAGCAAATGCGCGCGCTGGGCTGCGAACGCCAGGTGATCTCGGCGGACGAAGCCGTGAAGCTCGAACCTTCGCTCGCGCACATCCGCCCGCAGTTGGCCGGCGCCACCTACACCGCCGAAGACGAATCGGGCGACGCCAACGCGTTCGCGCGCGAAATGGCCAAGCTGTGCGCGGCCAGCGGCGTCAAGTTCCTGATGAGCCACACGGTGACTGCGCTGCGCGAAGCCGGCGGTCGCATCGACCACGTCGAAGCCACGGACGGCGAAGGCCGCTTCCAGCGCATCACCGGCGACGCGTACGTGATGGCGATGGGATCGCTCAGCCCGCTCATGGCGCAGCCCCTGGGCATTCGCTTGCCGATCTATCCCGCCAAGGGCTACTCGGTCACGGTGCCGGTGATCGACGCAAGCAAGGCCTACCAGGTGTCATTGACGGACGATGAATTCAAGCTCGTCTTCTCGCGCTACACGTCGGAGAAAGGCGACCGCATGCGCATCGCCGGCACGGCCGAGTTCAATGGCTACGACCGCGACCTCAACCGCGTGCGCTGCGAAGCCATCGTGCGCCGTGTTGAACAGTTGTTTCCTGGCGCGGGCGATGCGTCGCAGGCGCAGTTCTGGACGGGCCTGCGTCCCGCAACGCCAAGCAACGTGCCCTTGATCGGCAAGACCAAGCTGCCGAACTTCTTCCTGAACACGGGCCACGGCACGCTGGGCTGGACGCACTCCTGCGGCTCGGGCAAGTCGATTGCACGCATCGTGAGCGGGCTGGCGCCTGAGGTGGATTTCGCGTTCACGGGGATGCCGGCGCCGTCGATGGGCAAGCTGGTTCCGGCGTAAGGTATCGCGGGCCTGGAGCCCCGAGCACGGTTTGCAATGAGGTGAGGACGACGCGAAAGCGCGTCTTCATTTTTCGCGCCGTGTTGTGGCGGGAAACACGTCGTGGCGCGAAACGAACGCGCAAAAGAAAACGGGTCAGCCCCTTTCGGAACTGACCCGTGAATGATGGTGCGGCTGGCAGGAATTGAACCCACGACCCCTTGGTTCGTAGCCAAGTACTCTATCCAACTGAGCTACAGCCGCACAGCTTGCGATTATAGCATGCAAAAAACACACTCTTTTCCGACGCCGATCAAATCCAGGAAGTGACCGGCTGAAGCCTTGGCGTCGAAATGCCGCAAGACGCAATTATGACAGATTCCACAAATAGGCGAAAAGGCTTACGCCGTTCGGCCTAACAACTGTGTCCCGGCCAGTACATTCGGGGGAACCCTCGGGAATCTTCCCAAGCAAGCACCAGCAAGGATCTCTCAAGATGCCAAGACTCATCATCTTGACCAAAGGCCGCAGCGTCAAACAAGTCAACATCACCGGCCGCCTCACGACCATTGGACGCACCGAAGGCAACTCGCTGGTGATGGAGAGCGACCGTGTCAGCCGCAGTCACGCCGTCATCGACTGGAACGGCGATCGTTATGTCATCACCGACGTTGGCAGCCGCAATGGCACCTTCGTGAACGGCATGCGCATCCGGCAACGCCCGTTGGCCAATGGCGACACCATCAGCATCGGCGATTGCGAACTGCGCTTTCTCTACAACACCAAGACGCTGTCGGAGTCCGAAGCGCTTCGGCTTGTCACGATCCCTGGCGCGCTGGCCGATCTCGATGCTGCCGCTGCACTGGCGGCGCGCCACCGGCCGAAAGCGCCCGAAGGCGTGCATCCTTCGGTCGACTTCTTCTGAGCACCTGCTCCACGCGCCCGAAGTGATGGATAGATCGTCGGGCTGCTTGTTGATCGCTTCTATTTCACAGGCTTCTTGCGCTTCGGCAAGGCAGCGTTGGTCGCCATCTCGCCCTCCCCTGAATGCACACTCGCATGCGATCACCAATCCTGGTGCGGATGATTTGACGACTGCGAATTCAAGTCTTCATCAATCGGGGTGACATCAAGCGCAGCCCATTGGCCACCACCAGCAGCGTGGCGCCCATGTCGGCAAACACGGCCATCCACATCGTCGCGGTGCCGAAGATGGCCAGCACCATGAAGACCGCCTTGATGCCCAGCGCTAGCGCGATGTTCTGCATCAGCACGCCGTGCGTGCGGCGCGACAGGCGGATCGTCTCCGGGATGCGGCGCAGATCGTCGTTCATCACCACCACGTCGGCGGCCTCCATGGCGATGTCTGTGCCCATGCCGCCCATGGCAAAGCCGATGTCGGACCGGGCCAATGCGGGTGCATCGTTGATGCCGTCGCCGCTCATGCCGGTCATGCCGTAGCGCGACTTGAGGCGATGGATCTCGGCCAGCTTGTCTTCGGGCAGCAGATGGCCTCGCACTTCGTCGATGCCCGCCTGTGCCGCGATGGTTCGGGCGGTGGCGATGTTGTCGCCGGTGAGCATGACCGGCGCGACGCCAAGCGCCTTGAGTTCGGCCACCGCCTGGCGCGACGATTCCTTGATCGTGTCCGCGACGGCAAAGATGGCGAGCACGCCGTCCTCGTCGGCCAGCAGCGTGACAGTGCGGCCCATTTCCTCGTTCGCTTTCAGCACGGCCTCGATGTCGGCAGAGCACTGCCCGCGCTCTTCGATCAGGCGATGGTTGCCGAGCACATAGCGGCGACCTCCGATGTCACCCTGCGTGCCGCGTCCGGCCAGCGAGCCGAAGGACGACACGGCGCGCACCGGTAGTGCAAGTCCCTGCGCGATGGCCACGGATACGGGGTGGTCGGATCGATCTGCGAGGCTCATGGCAATGCGCGCAATCGGCCCCTCGTCATCGCCGCCGCGCATCGACTTCCACTCGACGAGTTTGGGCTTTCCCTCGGTGACGGTGCCGGTCTTGTCGAGCGCGATGGTTTTCAAGTTGCGCGCTTCTTCGAGGTAGGTGCCGCCCTTGATGAGGATGCCGCGGCGCGCGGCCGACGCGAGCGCACTTACGATGGTCACGGGCGTCGAGATCACGAGAGCACAAGGGCAAGCCACCACCAGCAGCACCAGCGCCTTGTAGATCGCGTCGAGCCAGGCCAGGCCCAACAGCCACGGACTTAGCAGCGCCACGACGAGCGCAAGCGCGAAGACGGCCGGCGTGTAGATGGCAGCGAAGCGATCGACGAAGCGCTGCGTGGGCGCACGTGTTCCTTGTGCCTGCTCAACGGCGTGGATGATGCGGGCCAACGTGGTGTTGGACGCGGCCGCCGTCACGCGGAATTGCAGTTCACCCGTTTCGTTGATGGTGCCGGCATAGACCGGATCGCCCACGGTGCGATCGACGGGCAGGCTTTCGCCGGTTACTGGCGCCTGGTTGACCGCGCTGCGGCCTTCAGTGATGACGCCGTCGAGCGGCACGCGCTCGCCGGGACGGATGCGCACGATGGACTCCAGCGGCACATTCTTCGAGGGCACGCCCGCCCAGCTACGGTCCGGCTGCAGCACGTCGGCGTTTTCGGGTGCGAGCGCAACAAGCCCCTTGATGGCATTGCGGGCGCGGTCTGCGGCCCGGGCCTCGATCAGCTCCGCGATGGCGTAGAGCGCCATCACCATCGCAGCCTCGGGCCATTGGCCAATGACGAAGGCGCCGGTCACGGCGACGCTCATCAGCGCGTTGATGTTGAGCCGGCCGCGCGCCAGTGCTTTCATGCCCTTGGTGTAGGTCTCGACACCGGACAGAAAGATGGCGATGGCGGCGACGACCAGACCAAGGTACTTCATGGCGGGCGCATCGCTCGCCATGAAGTGCAAGGCTTCGGCGCCCAACGCGAGCACGAGCGCCACTGCGAGGCGCTTCACGCCCGTGCCATGGCCGTGGTCATGACCTGCGTGATCGTGGCCTTCGTGATCGTGATCGTGATCGTGGCCGTCGTGCGCTTCGCCATGCGCGACCGCGCCGTCCTCGGCCACAGTCGTCGGCTCGTAGCCCGCCTTGCGAATCGCTGCGACCGCCAACGCGACCACCTCGACCGGCGCCTGGATCGCCACTGTGCGCGCGCCCAGCTGGAAGTTCAGGCTCTTGATGCCGGCCACCTTGTCTAGCGCACGGCGGATATCGCTTTCCTCGACAGCGCAGTCCATGGCGGGAATGCGGAACACGCTGGCGCCGGCAGGCGCTGCCAGCGGAGAGGCAAGGTCAGCCGAAGCAATCGGCGCGCAGCAGGCATCGTCTGCGCAGCAATCCTGGGCAGCGCGCAGAGGGATGGCGTGCAATGGGGTTTTCGTCATTGCCGCCATTGGAAACCCTGTAGTGGGTTTAGAGTCAAGCGTTTTGGCGGAGACCCTTTCATGAAGATCGGTGAACTGGCGCAGGCGACGGCAACGCCCGTCGAAACCATTCGTTTCTACGAGCGTGAGGCGCTACTGCCAACACCCGGGCGCACCGACGGCAACTACCGCGTCTACGGGCAGGAACACGTCGAGCGGTTGACGTTCATCCGGCATTGCCGGTCGCTCGACATGGCGCTGGAAGAAATCCGTTCACTGCTGCGCTTCAAGGAGCTGCCGCAGGAAAACTGCGCCGGCGTCAACGACCTGCTCGACGAACACATCGGCCACGTCGCACAGCGGATTCGCGAACTGCGCGTGCTCGAAAAGCAACTCAAGGTGCTGCGCCAGCAGTGCGGCGAAGTGGACGCGGCGGCGCGGTGCGGGATCCTCAAGGAGCTTTCCAGCGACACGCCTGCGTTGGCGCTGAAATCCGGCGCACGGCGCCACATCCACTCGACGCATTGAGGGACGCTGAAAGGGTCGCCTTGGCGCCTTTCAACGCTATACCTGCGACGCAACGCTCAGTTCACCACGCAGCACCTTCGCCGCAGCCACCATGTTCGACAGCGCAGCCTCCGTCTCGGGCCAGCCACGCGTCTTCAGGCCGCAGTCGGGATTGATCCACAGGTTGGCCGGCGGCACCACCGCCGCCGCCTTGCGCATCAACCGCACCATCTCCTCCGTCGTCGGCACGCGCGGCGAGTGGATGTCGTAGACGCCCGGTCCGATCTCGTTCGGATACTTGAAGTCGCCGAAGCCGCGCAACAGTTCCATGTCGGAGCGGCTGGTTTCGATGGTGATCACGTCGGCATCCATCGCCGCGATCTCGGGCAGGATGTCATTGAACTCCGAGTAGCACATGTGCGTGTGGATCTGGGTGCGGTCGGCCACGCCCGATGCGCTGATGCGAAACGACCGCGTCGCGCCTTCGAGGTAGCGCTTCCAGCCCGCGCGGCGCAGCGGCAAGCCTTCGCGAATGGCCGGCTCGTCGATCTGGATGATGCCGATGCCGGCCTTTTCGAGGTCGACCACTTCGTCGCGAATGGCCCAGGCGATCTGCTCGGTCGTGACGCTGCGCGGCTGGTCGTCGCGCACAAAGGACCATTGCAGGATCGTGATGGGCCCGGTCAGCATTCCCTTCATCGGCAACTTCGTGAGACTTTGCGCGTAGGCCGTCCACGCGACCGTCATGGGCATCGGCCGCGCGACGTCGCCAAAGATCACGGGCGGCTTCACGCAGCGTGATCCATAGGATTGCACCCATCCGTTGGCGGTGAACGTGAATCCTTCGAGCTGTTCGCCGAAGTACTCGACCATGTCGTTGCGCTCGGCCTCGCCATGCACCAAGACGTCGATGCCCAGGTCTTCCTGCTTGCGCACGGCGAGCAGGATTTCGGCCTTCATCTTCGCGCTGTAGCCCTCGGCGTCGAGTTCGCCGCGCTTGAAGGCGGCGCGCGCGGCACGGATTGCTGCGGTTTGCGGAAAGGAGCCGATGGTCGTCGTCGGCAAGGGCGGCAGCGAGAAGCGCACGCGCTGCTCGGCCTGGCGTTGCGCAAAGCTGGAAGCTCGCTTGTCATCGCTCGCCACCGTTCGCGCCAGGCGCAGTGCGACGTCGGCACGGTGCACGCGAGGACTGTTGCGTCGCGCTGTTGCGGCCTTGCGCGCCGCGAGCAATTCGGCTTCGACCGATGTCTCTTCGCCATCGAGCGCCGCGCGCAGCACGCGCAATTCGTCCAGCTTCTCGACCGCGAATGCGAGCCAGGACTTGATCTCCGGATCGAGCTTCGTTTCCGCCGCCAGACTGAAGGGCACATGCAGCAGCGAGCAGGAAGGGGCGATCCAAAGTTCGCCCTTGTGCTTGTCGGCGACGGGTTGCAGGCGCTGCAGCGCCAGGTCCGGATCGATACGCCAGATGTTGCGGCCATCCACGATGCCGACCGACAGCACCTTGTGCGCCGGCAGCCAGTCCGCCACACCAGTGAGTTCCTCAGGCGCACGCACCGCATCGACATGCAGGCCGGCCACGGGTAATTGGCATGCGAGGCGAAGGTTCTCTGCCAGCGGTGAGAAGTAGGTCGCCAGCAGCAGCTTCGGCGCACTGCGCGCCAGCTGCCAGTAGCTGCGCTCGAAGGCGTTGCGCCATACATCCGGCAGGTCCAGCCCGAGGATGGGCTCGTCGATCTGGACCCACTCGACGCCGAGCGATTTCAGGCGCGCCAGCACCTGTTCGTAGACTGGCAGCAGCGCGTCCAGCAAGGAGAACCGGTCGAAGCCCGGCTGCTTTTCCTTGCCGAGCCAGAGAAAACTCAAGGGCCCGAGCAGCACGGCCTTGACCTTGTGCCCGAGCGCTTGCGCTTGTGCGACCTCGTTGAAAAGGCGCACCGAGCTCAGGCCAAAGCGCGTCTGCGCGCTGAACTCTGGCACCAGGTAGTGGTAGTTGGTGTCGAACCACTTCGTCATCTCCAGGGCGAAGGTGCCGTGCTGGCGGCCATGCTCGCCGTGCGTGCAGTCTTCGCGTCCTGCTTCATCGGCCACGCCGCGCGCCATCGTGAAATAGCGCGCCAACTCAGGCTCGACCGCAAAGTCGAAGCGCGTCGGCTCGCAGCCGAGCAACTGGGTGTGATTGGCCACGTGGTCGTAGAACGCAAAGTCGCCGACGGTGACGAAGTCGAGGCCCGCATCGCGTTGGACTTGCCAGTGACGGGCGCGCAGATCGGCGCCGACGGCTTCGAGTGCGGCGGCGTCGATCTCGCCGCGCCAGTGTTTTTCAAGAGCGAACTTGAGTTCGCGTTGGGCGCCCATGCGCGGGAAACCGAGGGTGTGGGTACGTGTCATCCAACGATGCTCCCAAACATCGGACTATGATTCAAACGAAACCTTTTATGCTTCAACATGAAAATCATTCATGAGCATCCTTGAGATCCGGCACTTCCGAACGCTGGTCGCATTGCGCGACACGGGCAGCCTGGTTCGGGCTGCCCAGTTGCTCAACCTGACGCAGTCGGCGTTGTCGCACCAGGTCAAGCTGCTGGAAGATCATTTCGGCCTCGAGTTGTTCGAGCGCAAGTCCGTGCCGCCGCGCTTCAGCGCTGCGGGCTTGCGGCTGCTCGAACTGGCAGACCGAGCGCTCCCCATGATCGGCGAGGCCGAGCGCGACCTCGCGCGGCTGTCGCTCGGCCGTGCGGGCCAACTGCGAATCGTGGTGGAGTGCCATACCTGCTTCGACTGGCTGATGCCCGCGATGGACGCGTTTCGCCAGCGATGGCCCGAGGTTGAACTGGACATCGTCTCGGGCTTTCATCCGGACCCCATTGCCCTCGTGATGCAGGACCGCGCCGAGGTCGCCATCGTGTCCGAACGGGATCCGGACGAGACGGTCGACTACCACTCCCTGTTTCGCTTCGGGATCGTCGCGCTGCTGGCAAACGATCACGCGCTGACGGCCCGGCCCTACCTCACGGCGCGCCACTTTGCCGACCAGACGCTCATCACCTATCCAGTGCCTGACGACATGCTCGACATCGTGCGGCAGGTGTTGGCGCCGGCGGGCGTGGAGCCTGCGAACCGCCGGACCACGGAGCTTACGGTGGCCATGCTGCAGCTGGTGGCCAGCGGGCGCGGCATTGCCACGCTTCCGCTCTGGGCCGTGCAGGGCTACCTGGATCGCGGCTACGTCACCGCGCGGCCCGTGGGCAAGAATGGGCTGAAAGGCGAACTGCACATGGCGTGTACCGCGGCGACGTCGCGTCAGGCCTGGCTGGGGGACTTCGTGCAGATCACGCGGGAAACTTGCTTCAAGAGCTTGCCGGGGATTGAGCTGCTTTAGCGCCTTGGCCTGATCCCGAAACGAGAAAGCCGCTTCATCAGATTGAATGATTCGGTGCAAGGCAGGTAGTAGTTATAAACCCTCTATCAATGGGGTGTCCGGAGGAACTCATGAAGAACGGCGCGTATGTGTTTTGCAGACCGATCGACGGCCCTGTCGGTCAGCACCAATTCCTCGTTCTGGCGCCTGGCGATCCCACGGCCCTTAGCGGCTACACGAAGCCGATAGGAGGAGAAGCGCTATGCGTGGTCGGTGCCTACAACATCGCCGGCCACCTGCGAGCAAGCCTCTTTGCTCCGTCAGACGTCGGTTTCCTGACGAGGAAGCTGGCTACACCGGGAGATCCAGCGATTCAGACTTCAAAGGTGGAACTCCAAGCTTGCCTGGTCGGCTCAGAAGATCCATTCCTGCAGTGCATCACACGGTGCTACTCGAAGTACAGGACTCTTGAAGGTACTCCAGGCGAAATTCGCTACCCGAGCATCACAGAGCAACTGGACAGCAACAACTTCAACAGCAATTCGTGGGCCCAGAGCATTCTCTTTTGGGCGCAGATGATGTTTGTCCCAGGGAAGAACACCATGGACTTCAATGGGTTGGACATCGGAAATGATCGCCGCATTCCGAAGTCCTATTTCTTTCCATAGCAAACCAGATTGCCTGGCTCACCGTTCGCGCCCGTTGAACCCGAACAGCCGTGCAGGGCGATGGCCCTTGATCTCGTACTCGCCGAGGTCGACCATGCAGCCGCGATCTTCGATGAGTCGCTCGACGGCCTCCGAAATCAGCAGCGGATAGCCCAGTGTCTTGGTCAGCCCCTCGAGTCTCGAAGCGAGGTTCACGCAATCACCGACCGCGCCATAGCTATGGCGCGCCGTTGAACCGATATGTCCCACCACCGCGTCGCCGCTGGCCAAGCCGATGCCGATCGCAAGCGGCGCCTCGCCGCGCAAGGCAAGTGCTTCATTGATCCGGGGCACAGAGGCCAGCATCGCGCGGGCGGCATGCATGGCGGCTTGCGCGGGATTGGGCAGCGCACGGGGTGCGCCGAAGAACGCCATGACGCCGTCGCCCATGAACTCTTTGACCGTCCCTCCGTGCTGATGGACGATCTGCGTTGCCACTTCAAACAATTGGTTGAGCACTGCGGTGACCCTTTCGGGCGGGTCGTTCTCTGCACGCGTCGTGAAGTTACGAACATCGACAAACATGACGCAGATGGACATGCGCCGGCTGGTCATTCCTTCCAGCCGACCGCCCTCCAGTTCGGCCATCACGTCGGGACTCACGTAACCGGCGAAGACGCGCCGCAGACGCAGACGGGCCAGAACATCGGCCCGGTACGACTGGCCAAAGCGAAAAGCGACGCATGCCAGGAATGCAAGCGCCGCACTGGCAACCGGAACGGCCTGACCCATCGCAAGCATGACCGGCGACAACGCCCCCAATGCGATCAGCCCGCTCGCCAGGACCAGGGGCATGAACCACCCCCGGGTCGGCAGGCGCCACGCGAGCGCGCACAGCACCGCAGCGAAAAGCGAGGCCCATGCCGGCGACTCGCGCAGGGCGCCACCGGCCGCGAAGCTTTGAAACGCCTGAGCCTGCAGATAGACACCGGGCGTCGATTCGGCGGGATAGCGCCCCGCGCTGATCGAAACTGGCACGCGATGCCGATCGACAAAAGGCATCAGGGCACCGATGAAGACAACCTTGCCCCCGAAGGTGCGACGCAGCAAGTCCGCATCACCGGACTTCGCCAAGTCGAGTACCGTCTGCATCGACAGGGGCACGATCCCGAGCGGCAGCGCGAAATTGATGAGCCCCGAAGTTGCCTGCAGTCCCGTGCGGCGGGCGAGTTCGCCGACCAACGTCGGCACGGCGGAGCCGTCGGCTCCCAGTCGTTCGTCGACTCGACGGACCATGCCGTCCGGATCGACGGGCAGGAGCGCGAAGCCACTCCCATCGATGCCCGCGGCAGCCAGCAGCGGCTTGTAGATCGGGCGCTCATGGCCGGCATCGTCTATCGTGCGCGCCAGCACCAGAACACCGGCACGGCGCATCGCGACAATACCGCGCAGCAATGCGAGGTCATGGCCGGGGGCGATGGCCTCTGCGCTTCGGTCTGGCAACACGATGTCCAGCGCAACCGCCCGTGCCCCGCCCGCTGCCAGGGCCTCGAGCAAGGCGCCGAACTGGGGATGGAACAGCGCAAGCGGCGCCGGGGTGGCGGCCATGGTGGCTTCGTCCAGGCCCACGATCGCGAGGTTCTGCGTTGCGGGCGCGGTGCGAAGGCGCACCAGCACCGCGAAGCCCAGGTCCCACGCCCGGTGATCCAGCGGTTGAGCCACGCGCGTGAGGGGAAAGGCGGCGCCGAGCAGCGCGACCGCCAGGAGCCCCCACCAGGGGTGGCGCCGTGCGGCCACTATCTGCGGGCCCGCACCAGCAAGGCCTGTTCGTCGGGCCGTTGTTCGTAGAGCGCCTGCCACAGGTCCCGCGCCTCGCCAAGCGCGCCAATCTCCTCGAGCCAGAGCGCGTAGACCAGCCGGTCGGCAAAGCTTGAACTCGCGTCAGGCGCCCGGCGGCGCGCGTCGTCGCGAACCGCAGGGGATGCCAAGCTGAAGATCGCTCTTGCGGCGGGAGGCGTTGCGCCTTCGACGGCTTGGCGTGCAACGGTCCACGTGTAGCTTTCATCGGGGCGAAGCTGCAAGTCCGGGGGAAAGGCAAGCGTCAAGCCTGTCGTCAACTGCTCAAAAAGAAGTGTGCCGGTCGCATCGCGTATTTCGACGCGGTACTTGGCACGCGTCATCAGGGACTCCCACGCCAGGCGCGCCGGCGGCGCCGTCAGCACGCCGTCAGGAGCGCGCGCCCGAAGACCGCCGCTTCGGGCCACGAAGCCGCCCATCGCGATCGAGTCGCTTCGAAGCTGCGGCGCAGGCGCGGCGGTCAGCGCCCGGCGCTTGACCGATGCGCCGCCGGAAACGGACACCCCTCCAGAATCGACCAGCGCGTCTCCCGGCCCGGTGACGGTGTACTCGTCGCCCGAGGGCATGTACAGCACCGTCAGGCTGGCGCCGCGCGCAAGCTGGATGCGACTTCCGACTGGCAATGTCGCGAGCGTCGCGACCGGTTGGGGCAGGTTGGGCGCGGCGGAGGAAACCTCGCCGATGCGGTCGACCACCAGCGCGGCAGCCTGGGCTCGTGCCGGCAAGGGACATGCGAGCATTGCCGCGGCGACCACGAAGGCAGCCGGCATGAAGAGGGTTCCAAGAGATGCCAAGGCCTACCTCTTTGGAAACTCGACCAGTTCCTGTCGGTCGTATTGCTCGATCATTCCGTTCGCAAGCCGGACCTTGGTTTCGTGAATGATGTCGGCATCGACGCCCGGGGCGACCCATATGTCGCGTTCGAGCGCGGCGCCGCGATGCACGTTGAAACCGCGCGCTTCGATCTTGAAGGCGTTGAAGCGCCCGGCGGGGACCGTGACGGTTTCCCTGCCCACCACCTTGAGCTGGTATTTGAAGGTGTTGTAGGTGCCGCGCTCGCGCGTCTGGCGGAACATGGTGGTCCACTTCTTTCCGACGTACAACTCGGCGGGATAGAACTGGCGGGGGCTGTCCATGGCGCCACGCTGGTTCTTGACCACGTTGCCCATGCTGTCGGACACATAGTCGCCGTTGTTGTATGTCACCTCATCCTTCTGCGGGTCGACGGCGGTCACGCGCAGTTCATGCGGCGTAGCGACGCTGTTGAAGCGATTGATGATCTGGTACCTGAAAACATCGCCGGGCTGGAAACGGCGGGTGTACTCGTAGGAGCCCTGGTATCGCGGCGTCGCAGCGACCGTGAGATCCTGGGGCGCATCGACGGCGGTGCTGACTGCTGCCACGACTTCAGGGGCGGCGGGTGCTGCCGGCACGGGGGCAGGGCGCGTGACCGGCGCCGCGGCCATGGCGGTCACGGGCGCCATCGGCGCGATCGGCGCGATCGGTGTTGCTGGTGCTGGCGAAGGTGCCAATGCTGCGGGTTGCGCAGGCGTAGCGGCGAGCACGATCGGCGCCTGCATCGGCTCCGCGGGCGCCTTGGGCTCCGGCGCGATCGCTTGCAACGTCAGGGGCGCAGCGGCCGGTTGCGCAACGGCTGCTGTTGCCGCCGGCGCTTCATCCATGGCACGCAGGATGGGCATCGAACCCGATGCCGCAGCCAGCGCCATTTTTTCGGCCGGCGCCGCGCTGGGTGCGTCGGGGGCGTGCAACTGCGCGAGACGGGGACGCGGCGCCTGCTGCCGCAACAGCGTGTTGAGCCGCGCCAGTGCCAGCTCGCTCGCGTTGCCACTCGGATACTCGCGCAGGAAGGTGGCCAGTGCGTCCACGCTGTTGGCGCTCTTGGCCATGCGCCAGGCGTCGATTTCCTCGTCCAGCAGCTTTTCCTGCTCGGCGTTGGACAAGGTCGCGCGGCGCGGCTGCGGAAAGACGTAGAGGTCCTCTTCGAGCGAGGTGCTTTCCCACGGGATCTGGCGCCCGCGCGAGGCGAGCCGCACGCCCAGGCGCACGCGCTTGAAGGCGTCTTCGACGCGTGCGCCCTTGACCGCCAACTCGCGCAACAGGTAGGAGGTGTACAGGCCATTGCGGCCGCTGCCATCGCTCGCCACACGGCCCGGGCCGGTTGCATAGGCGAGCAGGCTGCCAGCGGGCGCGTCGTACTGGGTCAGGCCCTTGGCGGTGGGCTTGTAGGCCACGCCGAAGGGATCGTCGCGGCAGGCGTCCAGGATCATCAGGAAGTTGCGATCGCGTGTACGCGCCATCTCTGTCGTCAGCTCCGACAGGTCCACCGCCATCTGCGCCACATCGTCGCCCGATTGCACATCGGCGTCGACCGGGATCAGGAAGTTGCGCCACGACTGCTGGGCGCCGTGGCCCGCGTAGTAGAAGACGCCGAACTTCGTTCGCTTGTCCTTCAGCGCCTGGCCGAAATCCTGCAACGCCTCCAGCAGTTGCATCTTGCTGGTGTCCAGGCGCAGATCGACCTGGAAGCCGGCCTGCTTCAACAACTCGGCAATGTCGCGGGCATCATTGGCCGGGTTGGGTAGCGCCATCGCCGGATAGGTCGAGTTGCCAATCACCAGGGCGACGCGCTCGGCACCGCCCGGCGCAGCGCTGGTTTGGGCGCAGAGGCTGCCGGCGGCGAGCAGGCCGCCGGCAAGCCACAGGATGATGTGACGCTTCATGGCTGCGTCCGACGGGGTCCGCGCCCACCCTCAATTCCACTGGAGGTAGGTAAAGATGCGATAGCGTGCCTGTGTTGCACCAAGGCCGATCTGGCGGAATGCGGCGCCGCCGGGTGTGGTTTCCAATGGCGGTATGGCGTTGGCTCCGCAGCCCGACGGACCGGTGCCGGCTGCAGTGGCCGTTACGCTGCTGGGGCGCGTGCCGACGGAACTGGAATTGACGCCCACATTGATGACGCTCTGGATTTGCGGTGTGACATTGAAGTTCGCGCCAAAGACGAATCCCCCATCCACGCGCGCGGCATTGAGATTGTTCGTCCAGTTCAGGGTGAAGCTGCAGCCACCATCGGCCGGTGCAGTCACCAGTGGCATGGACGGCGTGAAGTCGTTGCGCTGCAGGGCCCCCGAGAAGCTCGGCGGCATCACGGGTGCCAGGATCCGGACCGTCTCGACGGCATCCGGCGTGGTGTTGCCGGGATTGCTGTTCAGGAAAACTTCGTACGTGTAGCGGCTGTACGCC
Organism: Variovorax brevis; assembly: GCF_030317105.1. GTDB lineage: Bacteria > Pseudomonadota > Gammaproteobacteria > Burkholderiales > Burkholderiaceae_C > Variovorax > Variovorax brevis. The sequence goes on along the minus strand of NZ_JASZYG010000005.1, from coordinate 163,998 downwards.
TGCATGGACGAAAAGTCGGTGAGCGGTGCATCGGCGTTGCTGACACGCGCGGCATTCCAGAAGCCCGGGTAGAGCGCGCTGCCGTCCAGCGCCACCGAACTCAAGGTGTAGTTCGGGTTCGAGTTGGAGTTGATCATGCTGCCGGTGCCGACCTGGCCGATCTTGTTGTCAATGGTGAGGTAGGTCGTGCCGGGTGTCGTGGACTGGGAATAGACCAGGCCGGCATCCGGAAGGCCCGGGCCCTTGATGCGCATCGCGCGGAGGTCGGCAGAAACATAGGTGCGCGTTGGCACGTCGAACTTCAGCAACTGGGGCGAGAAGGTCAGGGCGCTGGACAAGTTGCTCGGGCTGTTGCCGCTGCTGTTGGCCTGCCGCGCCGGGTTGGCCTGCAAGGTCTGTACAAAGCGTGGCTGCACCGGGACGTCGTAGCTGCGCTGGTTTCCATGGAGGATCCAGTTGCCGGCCTTGGCCCGGGTCAGGCTGTCGTCACGGCGGAACACCGTCGTGATCGTGTATTGAAGCGGCGTCGACAGGTTTCCGGAGAGCGGCCCTGTGCGCGGCTGGTTCACGGTGAATTCGACCACGGCGCTTTCGTAGCCGTTGGTTCCCGCCGGCGTCGTGAAGAGGACCAAGGGGTTTCGCAAGGCGCTGCCCTGCACGGCCGAAAGATCCGATTCGCTGAACAGGGCGCGGTAAGTCTCGGGCAGATCCTTGCTGTTGTGCTTGAAGTTCGTCGACACCAGGCGGGTTCCATCGGCATCGTCGCAATCCGCATCGGCATCACGCGCCGCGGAACTCAATGCAAAGCAACGGTTCACCTCGTTCATCCACGCGGTGATCTTGTCGAAGGTCATCGCCGGGTTGCCGGCCACGGCAACCGCCGTGGTGGGCAGCGGGGTGGCTGCGGTGATCAGGGTCGGCGTTACGCTGCCATCTGCGGCCGTTTGCAGTGGCACGAGCTTGGCGCGCAACTGCGTCTCGCCGGTGGCGGCGTCGCGCGTGTGGCTGATCGATTCGATCACCGCATCCACGCCGGTGCCGTTGTAGTCATAGACCGATCGCACCGGGTCGAACTTGCTGCTGTCGGCAACGCCGGCCACGGTGAGTGCGTCCTTCACCGAGGTGACGAGGTTGCCCTTTGCGCTGGCGAGCTTCGACACGTCGACCTTGGAACCGTCGAAGGCCTTGTCGGTCCCGGCCACCGTGGCTGCAATCGCGTCGGAGGTGATCTTGTCGGTGAGCGGGTTGACGTTGATGCGGACCACCTTGCCGCTGGCCGCGGCTTCCTCGGTGGTGCTGGACAACACATTGCCGCCTGCGTCGATGGCCCGCACGACGAATGGCGCTGCAAAAGTGCTGGTCTGGAATTTGAGCAGGAACTTGCCGTTGTCGTCGGTCGTGCCGCTCACTTGTTGGCCCTTGGCGTCGATCAGTGTCACGGTGATGCGACGCAACGGCGAACCATCGCCGGCCCCACCGGCTGCGCCACCGTCGCCACCCGCATCGCCGCCGACGCCGCCGGCATCGATGGCGTACTGGACCATGACCTTGTCGAGGTCGGCCGGGGCGGCGGGCGCCAAGGGGTCTTGTGCGACGGGCGGCGGTGTCTGAGAACCACCCCCGCCATTGCCGCTACCCCCCCCGCAGGCGGCGAGAAGGGAAGCGCAGGCAATGAGCGCCAACGGCATGGATGCGGCGCGCCCCAAGGAACGGGGCGCAGGCGCTGAAGCGGTGGATGGCACAACAGCTGACATGGAGTTTCTCCAATTTGTTGCGAAAGTGTCACCAACGTTAGGGGAGTCAATATTTTTAACAACATTAAGCTGTGTGTTGACAGGCGAGCATGCTTTGCGCTATAGGGTCCGCCGCGGTGAAGCGTAGAGCGCGCGTGCTGCGGCTCTGGTGCAAGAATTGATCGTGGCCACTTGACGCCTCGCGAGTGCCAGACGGGTCAGGCCGAAAACACGGCATTCCAAATTGCAGGCGCAGCTTGGCGTCGATGGCGCAGCTTGCCGAGATTGAATTGGCCTTTGCGGATGCGATGCAGCAGTTCAACGCCGGCGATCGTCACCGCCGCGCTGTCGAATGACTTTGGAACCGAGCATGGGCACCAACGAGCGATAGGGCTGACGAACCTGCGTTGGCCCGCGTGATGTCGGGAGGCCGGAACTGAGCCCAATGCTGCGGGTCAACAAGACGACTTTCGCATTGCGCTGTCGCAAATCGCCTCGTTCGGTCCGGCCGTGGACCTACACCACGGAATGGGACGCGACCGCCATCAGTCTCAAACTGACTCAAACCGTCGCATGCTTGATCGTGACATCAATCGTGACAAAACCAAAGGTTCGATGCCACAGGTGAAAGAATTTCGCTACGAACTTATAGCGAACTTTCTTTTACCCATGCGGTATTCGAAGTGGTAGGCCGTGATGGGCTTGAACCATCGACCAACGGATTATGAGTCCGCTGCTCTAACCAACTGAGCTAACGGCCCACGCGGACGTGATTCTAGTGGCCTGGGACTGGCTTACTTGCGGTGGCTCAGCGCGTTGCTCACCAGCCGCGACGTGATGTCCACGATCTGGATCATGCGCTCGTAGGGCATGCGCGTCGGCCCGATGACGCCCAGCGTGCCAACCACCTGCCCGTCCACCTCGTAATTGGCGCTGACCACGGACAGATCTTCATACGGCACGACCTGGCTTTCGCCGCCAATGAAAATCCGCACGCCCTCCCCCTTGCTCGACACGTCCAACAGGCGCATCAGTTGCGCCTTGTGCTCGAACAGATCGAAAGCGCGGCGCAGCTGGCCCATGTCGCTCGAAAAGTCAGTGACGGACAGCAGGTTGCGCTCGCCAGCGACCACGACTTCGTCTTCCGACTGCGTCAGCACTTCTGCGCTCACTTTCACCGCGGCCTGCATCAGCGTCGCGATTTCACTGCGCAGCGTGTCGATTTCGGATTGAAGCCGGTCGCGCACCTGCTCGATCGTCAGCCCCGAATAGTTGGCGTTGATGTAGTTGGACGCCTCCACCAGTTGCGACTGCGTGAAGTCGATCTCGGGAAATATCACCCGGTTCTGCACGTCGCCGTCGGGCGAGACGATGATGACCAACAGGCGCTTTTCAGAAAGCCGCAGGAACTCGATGTGCCTGAAAGTCGACGCCCGCCGTGGCGCCATGACGACACCCACGAACTGCGAGAGGTTCGACAGCAGGTTGGCCGCGTTGGCAATCACCTTCTGCGGCTGGTCGGCTGCCAGGGTGGGCGTGGTGAATCCCTCCCTTTCCACAGTCAACATGGTGTCAACAAAGAGCCGATATCCTCGCGCCGTGGGCACGCGGCCCGCTGATGTGTGGGGGCTGGCAATCAGGCCATGGTCCTCCAGATCGGCCATGACATTGCGGATGGTGGCAGGCGAAAGCTCGAGTCCCGGAACCCTGGACAGCGTTCTCGAACCGACGGGTTGCCCGTCGGCGATATATCGCTCGACGAGTGTCTTGAGCAAGAGCCTTGCGCGATCGTCCAACATCAAATGATTTTAATGTTGTAATTTGTAGATGACCTCCCGCTTTCGGCACGTTGCGCTCATCGGTAAATACCAGGCCACCGGCGTGCGCGCGCAGGTGGGCGCCCCGGACGTCATGCTGGAGAGCATTGGCCGCTTCCTGGAGTCGCAAGGCTGCGAGGTCTTCACCGAAAAGTGCGTACTGGATGGCTACGAACCCGGCCGCTACGAGCGACTGACCGTCGACGAGATCGGCAAGCGCTGCGATCTGGGCCTGGTCGTCGGCGGCGACGGCACCATGCTGGGCATCGGGCGCCAACTCGCGCCGTACGACGTGCCGCTGATCGGCATCAACCGCGGTCGTCTCGGTTTCGTGACCGACATTCCCCTGGACAACTACCAGTCCACGCTGGTGCCCATGCTGGCCGGCGAATACGAGCACGACCGCCGCAGCCTCATGAAAGCGCAGGTGGTGCGCGACGGCAAGGTCGTGTTCGAGGCGCTCGCCATGAACGACGTGGTCGTCAACCGCGGCGCCACCTCCGGCATGGTCGAACTGCGCGTCTCGGTCGGCCGCCACTTCGTGGCGAACCAGCGCGCCGACGGGATGATCATTGCCACGCCGACAGGCTCGACCGCCTACGCGCTGTCGGCCGGCGGCCCCTTGCTGCATCCGGGCATCCAGGGCTGGGTGCTGGTGCCCATTGCGCCGCACACGCTCTCCAACCGCCCCATTCTTTTCCCCGACGACGACGAAGTGACCATCGAGTTAGTGGCCGGCCGTGATGCCAGCGCCAATTTCGACATGCAATCGCTCGCCTCGCTCATGCACGGTGACCGCATCGTCGTCAGGCGCTCGGAACTGGGTGTTCGCTTCCTCCACCCCAAGGGCTGGAGCTATTTCGACACGTTGCGCAAAAAACTCCATTGGAACGAAGGAGGTTCCTAAACTTGGCCTTGAGACGGATCACGCTGCGCGACTTTGTCATCGTGCGCTCTTTGGACATCGACCTCGCGTCGGGCTTCACCGTGCTGACCGGGGAAACCGGCGCCGGCAAGTCCATCCTCATCGATGCATTGCAACTCGCCCTGGGCAGCCGGGCGGACGCCGGTTCCGTGCGCGAAGGCGCGCAACGCCTGGACGTGAGTGCCGAGTTCGACCCCGACCCGCATCTGGCGGCCTGGCTCGACGAGGGCGGATTCGAGGGCGCCGATTCACTGCTCCTGCGCCGCACGGTCGATCTGCAGGGCCGCAGCCGCGGATGGATCAACGGCAGCCCCGCCACCGCCGCCCAGATGCGCGAACTCGGCGACCGGCTGCTCGACATCCACGGCCAGCACGCTTGGCAGAGCCTGACCCGGCCCGAGGCCGTGCGCGGCCTGCTGGATGCCTACGCCGGCGTGCAACCCGATGCGCTGGAGGCAAGCTGGACGTCGTGGCGCCAATCCATCGGCGCGCTGGACGCCGCGCGCAACGCGCAGGACTCGCTGCAGCGCGAACGCGAACGCCTGCAGTGGCAAATTGGCGAAGTCATGAAGCTGGCGCCGGGCGCCGACGAGTGGGATGAGTTGTCTGCCGACCACACGCGCATGTCGAACGCGCAGGCACTCATCGACGCGGCCGAGGGCGCGCGCACGGCGCTGGAAGACGACGAAAGCGGCGCCTTGTCTGCGCTCAACCGCGCGCTCAGCCTGTTGCAGGGCAGCGAGCACATCGAACCCCAGTTCACGGCGCTCGCCGAAGTGCTGGCGTCCAGCGTGGCGCAAGCCGCCGACGCCGCGCACAGCCTGCACGGCTACCTGCGGCATGCCGACCCCGATCCGCAACGGCTGGCTGAACTGGACGAGCGCATGGGCCTGTGGATGTCGCTCGCCCGCCGGTACAAGCGCACGCCGCAAGACCTGCCTGCCCTCCTCGCCGGTTGGCAAACGGAACTGGCCGCACTCGACGCCGCCGGCGATCTGGAAGCGCTGGAGCGTGCCGAAGCTGCCGCCCAGCAGTCTTACATGAAGGAAGCCAAGGCGCTGGCCAAGGCCCGCAAGCAGGCCGCTCCGCGCCTTGCACATGCCGTGACCCAAGCCATGCAGGGGCTCGGCATGCAAGGCGGCCAGTTCGAAGTGGCGCTGCCGCCCCTGGCGCAGCCCGGACGCGCGGGCCTGGAAGATGTTTCCTTCCTGGTCAGCGGCCACGCCGGCAGCACCCCGCGCGCCATCGGCAAGGTGGCGTCCGGCGGCGAACTGTCGCGCATCGCGCTGGCGATTGCGGTGACCACCAGCGAACTGGGCGCCGCGCAGACGCTCATCTTCGACGAGGTCGATTCCGGCGTTGGCGGCGCGGTCGCCGAAACCGTCGGGCGCCTGATGCAACAGTTGGGCCGCGACCGGCAGGTGCTGGCCGTCACGCATCTGCCGCAAGTCGCTGCCTGCGCCGATCACCACCTGCTCGTTTCCAAGCGCCAGTCCCAAGAGGCAGGCGATGGACCTCGCACCGAAAGCAGCGTCGCGGCGCTGGCCAACGACGCACGCGATCAGGAAATCGCCCGCATGCTGGGCGGCGAACGCGTGTCACAAACCACTCTCGCCCATGCACGCGAGATGCTTGGCAAGCCAGCGCCAGCAGTGAGAGTGCGGGCATGAGCCTTGAACTGGTCCTCATCACCGGCATGTCGGGCTCCGGCAAGTCGGTTGCGCTGCATGCGCTGGAAGACGCGGGCTACTACTGCGTCGACAACCTGCCGCCGGAACTGCTCACCGCCTTCATCGCCCTGCAGCGGCAGCAGCAGGCGCGCCGGGTTGCGATTGCCATGGACATCCGCAGCGGTGTTTCGTTTCCGCTGGTGCCGCAGCAGCTGGAAGCGCTTCGGCTGGAAGGCATTTCACTGCGATCGCTCTTTCTGGATTCGACCACCGATGCATTGGTGCGGCGATTTTCGGAAACTCGGCGGCGGCATCCGCTGTCGCGGCAGGAAAGCGACGCGGACGCGCCCGAGCAGCACCGCGCGCTCATCCAGGCGATCGAGCTCGAACGCGAGTTGCTGACCGACCTGCGCGACGGCGCCGACATCATCGACACCAGCATCATCCGGCCTGCACAGTTGCAGAGCTATCTCAAGGCGCTGATCGCGGCGCCGGAAAGCTCGCTCACGCTGGTGTTTGAATCCTTTGCGTTCAAGCGCGGCATTCCGCTGGACGCGGACTACGTGTTCGACGTGCGCATGCTTCCCAACCCGCACTACGTTCCCGAACTGCGCGCCCTCACCGGACGCGATGCGGAAGTGGTCGATTGGCTGCGCCAGCACGACGACGTGGCGCGCATGTACGAAGACATCGAACAGTTCCTGTCGCACTGGCTCGATGCACTGGCGCGCGACCACCGCAGCTACGTGACGGTCGCCATCGGCTGCACCGGCGGCCAGCATCGCTCGGTGTTTCTGGTCGAGCAATTGACGCGTGCGTTCAGCGCGCGCTGGGCGGCGCTCAAGCGGCACCGCGAGCTGACCAATTAGCCCGCTTGGGCGAGCAGCTTGCGCACGGGCGCGGGCAAGCCCAACGCCGTCCACGCCTCGCCGGAATACCAGTCGCCCTGCGCGGACAGCTTGTGAGCGTCCATCACCGTCAGCGTCACGGGATGCAGATGCAAGTCCTTGTGCGTGAGCACGTGCAGGAAGGGCTCGCCGTCCGACAAGTCATCGGCCTGGCGCGCGGGCAATGAATCCTGCAGCGCCTGCCGGCTGTCAAAGCAAGGAAGGCTGTAGAGGCCAGCCCAGATGCCCGACCCCGGCCGCTTTTCCAGCCACACGCGGCCCTGTGCGTCGCGCGCCATCATCATCCACAGCGACTGCGCGGTTCGCCGCAGCTTGCGTGTCTTCACCGGGTATTTCTCCGGCGCGCCCTCGATGCGCGCGGCGCAGGATGCGTTGACAGGGCAGAGCATGCAGCTCGGCTTGCGCGGCGTACACACCGTGGCGCCGAGATCCATCAGCCCCTGCGTGTAGCCCGCGATGTCATTCTTTTGCTGCGATGGCGGCAGCAGGTCCGTTGCGATGTCCCACAAGGCCCGCTCGTTCGCGCCCGACGCAAGGTCCGCCTCGAAACCGAGCACGCGCGTCAGCACCCGTTTCACGTTGCCGTCGAGGATCGCCACGCGTTCACCAAAGCAGAAAGCGGCAATGGCCGCCGCGGTCGAGCGTCCGATGCCGGGCAGGCTCATGAGCAAGGCGGCGGTTTGTGGAAACTCCCCGCCAAAGCGCGCCACGATCTCCTGCGCGCAGCGATGCATGTTGCGGGCGCGGCTGTAGTAGCCCAGGCCGCTCCACAGCCCGAACACCTCGTCCTCGCCCGCGGCAGCCAGCGCCGCGACGTCCGGAAAGCGGTCCAGAAATCGGGCGAAGTAGCCCAGCACCGTGGACACCTGCGTCTGCTGCAGCATCACCTCGGAAAGCCACACCCGGTAGGGGTCGCGGGTGTTCTGCCAGGGGAGTTCGCTTCGCCCGTGGCTGCGCTGCCAGCGAACGACTTGCGCCGCGAAGGTCGATTCAGAAATGGCTGTGTCCGTCACCGATTCAGTGTCGCTGATTGCGGCGCACCGGCGCCGCAACCGCCTTTGTCGTCAGGCGACGCGCAATTCGGTGCGCCCCGAAAACACGTTGGGCGCGTCCTGGCTGGTCAGGAGCGCGGTGAGTTCTTCCAGTTTTTCGCCCAATTGCTTCAGCGACTCTTCTTGCGCTGCGATTTCCGCGAGTCGCTCGTCCAGGCCGCCCGCCGCACTCTGGATGCGCTCGACCGCTTCGATGCGCTTGCCGAAGTTGCGTCGACGTTCCTTGAGCTGCGCGTCCAGCTGCGCCCCTGCGCCCTTGCTCCAGCGCTCCACCTCGGTCATGGCGGCTTCGTTGACGACACGCAGCCGGCTCGTGAGCGCGCGCACCAGCTTGTCGCAAAACTCGGGCTGCGCCAGCTTGAGCATGTTGCCCACACCAAGGTACTGGATGTGGCTTTGTTCGATCTGGGTGAGTTGACGCGCAAAAGCAGCCAGATCGGGCTCCGCAGGCGCCAGCAGCGTGAAGCCGTGTTCCGCATTGAGCTGCCGGAACGTGGCGTTCAGCATGGCCTGGATTTCGGCGGTGGTCGTCTGCACTTCGCGCAAATTGCCGCGCAGCGCCTCGAAGGTTTCGGCATACACCTTGCGCACGTTGAACTTGATGCCGGGCTTCTTGAGCGCGGCAGAAAGCTTGCCCATGTCCGCCTTGAGCGCCGTGCTGCCCAGCACGGCATACACCTCGCGCAGCAACTTGCCCTGCACCGAGCGCAGGGCCAGGATGCGCGAGTTGCTGCCCTCGAATTCGTTCTGCTCGCCCTCGATGCGCGTTCGCATGTGGCGGATCACCGAGGAATTCTTGCCGCGCAGGCCTTGCAGTTCCAGCGCCTGTTCGGAAAGGTCGCGCGCGCGCACCTTGAGCAGGCGCGCAGCCTCGGTCTTCAGGGCGGTGATGCCCGATTCGATGGCCAGTCGCAGCATCGTCTCGCGCTTGCCCAGCAGGCCTTCGCCCAGCACCGCTTCGAGTGCTGGCAAACGGCTTGCCTGCAGCAAGGGAGCGTCGCGCCGGATCTTGGCCTGCAAGCCCTTTTGGGCCGACACCGGCAACACCTGGGCGATCGGAACCCCGAGAACTTCGGCCGACGCCTTGCACTGCCGCTTGATCTGCTTGTCGACCTCCGCGGGGCTGCTCAGGATGTCCCACAGCGTGTCGATCTTGTTGAGCACCACGATGCGCGTTTCGTGCGCGTCGCCTTCGGTGATGAGGTGTTCGCGCCAGATCGAGAGATCCGATCGCGTGACACCCGTGTCCGCGCCCAGGATGAAAACCACCGCGTGGGCCTGCGGAATCAGGCTGACCGTCAGTTCAGGTTCGGCACCGATCGCGTTCAGGCCGGGAGTGTCCAGGATGACCAGCCCCTGCTCCAGCAGCGGATGCGGCATGTTGAGCACCGCGTGCCGCCAGCGCGGAATCTCGACGTGGCCTTCCGCATCCGGCACGGGGTTGTCTTCGGGGGCTTCGTCGCTCCAGAAGCCGAGTGCGCGGGCCTTGTCCTTGGAAACCCAGTCGACCTCCGCCACCTTGTTCATGGTCGTGGCCAGCATTTCCGCATTGCGGACGTCGATGGGGATGTCTGTCCAGCGCTCTGTCTCTTCGCGCCAGTGAGTCAGCGAATGCGGCTCGAGCCGGGTTTCGATGGGCAAAAGGCGCAGACTGGCTGGCTCGGCGGCGTCGTAGCCCAGCTCCGTGGGGCACATCGTCGTGCGGCCCGCGCTGGCCGGCATGATCCGTCGGCCATAGCCGGCGAAAAAGATCGCGTTGATGAGTTCCGACTTGCCGCGGGAAAACTCGGCCACGAAGGCCACCATGACCTTGCTCGTGCGCATTTGCGCCTCGAGTTCTTTCAGTCTTTCGCCCACCGACGCGTCCAGCAGGTCGTTTTCGCGCAGCCACCCCGTCAGCCACTTGAGCCGGTGTGCAAAGTTGCGTCGCCAGGCGCCGTGCTGGTCAAACTGCTGATTGAAAGATCGTGTCAAAGGGGAAATGTAAAAGGGTGTTTACAAAATATAGCACCGGCCCCCGCTCGTGCGGAGGCCTGGATGTGCAATGGGGGAGTTTCGTTGTTTGTGCACCCGCGAGTGAATACCTTCAGGTTAATATTTCTGGCAATGTGGGCAAAAATAAGTGGATCGCTGCCCCTGTCGCAATTGCCGGATCGGAGTCGCGCAAACGCGACACGGTTCCCCGGCACGGCCGTACACCATGGCCTCGAGCTGGAAATAGCCGCTTTGGCCGTCCACATTGGAAAAATCCCGCAAGGTGCTGCCGCCGCGGTCGACCGCCCGCGCCAAGATCGCCTGCACCGCATCGCGAAGGCGCGCAGCGCGCGGCCGGCTGATGCGTGCCGCTGCCAGCGTCGGGCGGATGCCGGCCGCAAAAAGCGCTTCGGACGCGTAGATATTGCCCACGCCGACCACGATGTCGCCCGCGAGCAGCACCTGCTTGATGGCAGCCTGGCGGCTGCGCAGGCCGGCGTGAAAGGCATCCAGATCGAAGCCATCGCCCAGCGGCTCGACGCCCAAGCCGCCCAACAGCTTCACCGCGATGGGTGAGGACTCGTCCGGCGCATAGACCACCGCACCGAAGCGCCGCGGATCGTTCAGTCGCAGGGTCCCGCGGCTGGTGACCAGGTCGAAGTGGTCGTGGCCGCCGGGTTCGGGCATGTCCGCGGCAAAGCGCAAACTGCCCGACATGCCCAGGTGCAGCAACAGCAGCCCCTGATCCAGGTCGACCAGCAAATACTTTCCACGTCGGCGCACGCCGAGCACCTGGCGGCCGGCAAGCGCCGAAGGATCGATGCCCAAAGCCCAGCGCAGCGGCTTGCCCAGGCGGGCGGACGCCACACGCGCACCCGCGATGCGGTCGGCAAATCCAAGACGGGTGACTTCGACTTCGGGCAGTTCAGGCATTGCAGATGCGCAAGCGGCAAAGATCCTTATCCCGATGGGCACAAGACATCGTTGCCAAAGTTGCTTGGATTATTATGGTTCGATGACCCTACCGCCCCGCCGATTCCGCCTTGCGGCGGCCGCGATTCCCGTCCTGTTCGCGCTTGTTGCCTGCGCGCAAACCGATGTCGCGCCACCATCCACACCTGCAGCCCAAGCTCCGGCGCTGACCTCCGCTCCGGCGCCATCTGCCGCCATTGCGGCGGCGGCACCGGCACCCGCGCCAGCACCCGCCGCGGCACCGCCCGCCGCAAAGACCGACGACGACGAAGACGCCCGCCCTTCGGCCATGACGGCCCAGCTTTTCTATGAAGTGCTGATTGGCGAGCTGACCATGCGCTCCGGCGATCCCGGCGCCGGCTATGCGTTGATGCTTGACTCCGCGCGCCGCACGCGCGACCCGCGGCTTTTCCAGCGCGCGGTCGAAATCGCCCTGCAATCGCGATCCGGCGACGCCGCCCTCGTGGCTGCGCGCGCCTGGAAGGATGCCGTCCCCGATTCACGCGAGGCACGCAGGCTGGAGCTGCAGATCCTCATCGCACTCAATCGCATCGGCGAGACCACGGAGCCGCTGCGCGCCGAGATCGCCGCCACGCCTGTGGTCGAGCGACCGGTGCTCATGGCCGTGATCGCGCGCAACTACTCGCGCGCCACCGACAAGAAGCTGGCCGCGCAAGTGGTCGAAAAGGCCATGACGGATGCAGTCAAGGACCCGGGGACGGCAGCACCGGCCTGGGCCACCATCGGCCGCGTTCGCATGGCCGCCGGCGACAACGCCGGCGCCCTGGATGCCGCCGTCAAGGGCCAGGCGGCCGACCCGGGCGCCGAGGCGCCGGTACTGCTGGCTTTGGACCTCATCGATCCTTCCGAACCGCAGGCAGAGCCAGTGGTCAAGCGCTACCTCGAAGGCCCCAATCCGGTTCCCGAGATACGCCTGGCCTACGCCCGCGTGCTGGCCGAAGGCCGTCGCTACGCCGACGCCAGCAGCCAGTTGTCGCTCCTGACATCGCAAAAGCCGGAACTCGCAGAACCCTGGCTCATGCTCGGCACGCTGCAAACCCAGGCCCGGCAAGACGCCGCAGCCGAAGCGTCGGTCAAGCGCTACATCAGCCTGTCGGCCAAACAGGGCGACACCGACGCGCACAACCGTGGCCTGACGCAGGCCTACTTCATTCTTTCGCAGGTGGCCGAGCGCCGAAAGGACTTCGCCACAGCCGACGCATGGCTGCAGAAGGTCGAAAACAACGACGACCTGGTGGCCACCCAATTGCGCCGCGCGACCTTGCTGGCGCGCCAGGGCAAGGTGCCGCAGGCTCGCGAATTGGTTCGCGAACTGCCCGAAACCTCGCCGGAAGAAAAGCGCCAGAAATTCCAGGCAGAAGTGCAGTTGCTGCGCGACGCCAAGCAATACCAGGCCGCCTACGACATGCTGGCGCAGGCCAGCGCGGCCGCCCCGACCGACGGCGACCTGCTCTACGACCAGGCCATGGTGGCCGAGAAGCTCAACCGCCTGGACGACATGGAGCGCCTGCTGCGCCGCCTGATCGAACTGAAGCCCGACAACCAGAATGCGTACAACGCGCTGGGCTATTCGCTGGCCGATCGCAAGGTGCGCCTGGATGAAGCGCGCGTGCTCATCCACAAGGCCGTGCAACTCGCGCCTGACGATCCTTTCATTGCCGACAGCATGGGCTGGGTGGAGTTCCGCCTCGGCAATGCGAAGGAGGCCTCGCGCATCCTCGAGGCCGCCTACAAGCAAAGGCCCGACCCCGAAATCGGTGCGCACCTTGGCGAAGTGCTTTGGGTTTCCGGCCAGCGCGACCGCGCCATGATGATCTGGAAAGAAGCCCAGATGGCCGACTCCGACAACGAAACCTTGCAGGAAACCCTCAAGCGCCTGCGCGTCAAACTGTGAAGCGTCGCGTTGCGCTGGGTGCGGGCTTCGCCGGAATGCTGACGCTCTCGGGATGCGCCAGCACGGTTGGCGCCTCGAAAGCTACGACTGCCCCGGGCGCCCGAACCATCTGGAGCGGCCGCATGTCGTTGCGCATCGACAGCGCGCCGCCTCAAAGCTTTTCCGCTCTTTTCGACTTGCGCGGCAACGCGCAGGCGGGCGAGCTCACGCTCACCAGCCCCATCGGCAGCACCTTGGGGCTGGCGCGCTGGTCGCCGGGTGAGGCCGTCCTGCAAAACGGATCCGACAGCCGCCGCTTCGATTCGGTCGAAGCCATGATCGAAGCCGCTACCGGCGCCGCCATTCCCATGGACGCACTGTTTGGATGGCTCGACGGCCAGGACAAACCGGTTGCGGGATGGAAGGCGAATCTCAGTCAGGTCGCGTCGGGCAGCATCCAGGCCACGCGCAGCACGCCGCAGCCCACCGCCGAATTGCGCATCCTGTTCGAGCAGCCATGAAGGCCATCTACGACTTGCCCGCGCCGGCCAAGTTGAATCTTTTCCTGCACATCACCGGTCGGCGCGCCGATGGCTATCACCTGCTGCAATCGGTCTTCATGCTGATCGATTGGTGCGACACCCTGCATGTGGAGTTGCGCAAGGACGGCGTGTTGTCGCGCGAGGACCTCACGACACCCTTGCCCGCTGACGACCTGGTGCTGCGCGCGGCGCGGGCGCTGCAGGCTTTTGCCCCTGAAGGTCTTGGCGCCCACATCGGGATTGCCAAGAGCATCCCGGCGCAAGCGGGCATGGGCGGCGGCTCATCGGATGCGGCCACCTGCCTGCTGGCGCTCAACCGACTTTGGGGTCTTCAACTCCCGCTTTCAAAGCTCGAAGAAGTCGGCTTGAAGCTTGGCGCGGACGTCCCTTTCTTCCTGCGCGGCCGCAACGCCTGGGTCGAAGGAATCGGTGAGAAAATCACGCCCGTGGAGGTACCCACCGCGCGTTTCGTGGTGGTCAAACCTGCAGCCGGATTGGACACACTTTCAATTTTTGCTGCGCCGGACCTTCAACGGTCGTCAACGCCTGCTATAATCTCTGGCTTTGCTGCAGTAAGCGCACTTGAAGTCTTCAACTTCGGACGCAACGACCTGCAGCCGGTTGCCCAAAGGCTCTGCCCCGAGGTCACCCAAGCCATCGACTGGCTGGGTTCCAAAGGTCTCAAGGCCCGGATGACCGGATCGGGAAGCGCAGTTTTTGCACCTCTGGTGCAGTGCGATAATTCCGCAGCAAAATTGCAGGAAACGGATCTCTCCGATGCCCATCCAGGCTGGTCGGTTCGTCAATGCGAAAATTTGTCGGTTCACCCCCTCGCCGGGTGGGCAGACAGCGACATTTCATAGGTCGCCGGATTCATCCTTCGGGAGGTGTCCGGAGTCCCGTGTAGGGGAGTCGCCAAGCTGGTTAAGGCACTGGATTTTGATTCCAGCATGCAAAGGTTCGAATCCTTTCTCCCCTGCCAAATTCTTCAAGACCATAGACGGCCCCTCGGGGCCACTCGCATTGCCGGGACGCACAGATGCAGGCTCACAACCCTGATTTCATGGTTTTCACCGGCAACGCCAACCCGGGGTTGGCTGCCGAAATTGCCCAGCATCTCGGCACGACCCTCGGCGCAGCCCGTGTGGGACGTTTTTCAGACGGCGAAGTCACCGTCGAGATCAACCAGAACGTCCGGGCACGCGACGTGTTCGTGGTGCAGTCCACCTGCGCCCCGACCAACGAAAACCTGATGGAACTGCTGATCATGGTCGACGCGCTCAAGCGCGCTTCTGCCGAACGGATCAGCGCAGTGATTCCGTATTTCGGCTACGCCCGCCAGGACCGCCGCCCGCGTTCGAGCCGCGTGCCGATCTCGGCCAAGGTGGTGGCCAACCTGCTGCAAACGGTGGGTGTCGAGCGCGTTTTGACCATGGATCTTCACGCCGACCAGATCCAGGGCTTCTTCGACATTCCGGTCGACAACATCTATGCGTCGCCGGTGCTGCTGGGTGACTTGCGCGCCCAGAACTACGAAGACCTGATCGTGGTTTCGCCCGACGTGGGCGGCGTGGTTCGCGCACGTGCGCTGGCCAAGCAACTGAACACCGACCTGGCCATCATCGACAAGCGTCGCCCCAAGGCGAACGTGAGCGAAGTGATGAACGTCATCGGCGAGATCGACGGCCGCAACTGCGTGATCATGGACGACATGATCGACACGGCCGGCACGCTGGTAAAGGCGGCCGAAGTGCTCAAGGAGCGCGGCGCCAAGAAGGTCTATGCGTATTGCACGCACGCGATTTTCTCGGGTCCGGCCATCGAGCGCATCACGCAGTCGGCACTCGACGAAGTGGTGGTGACCAACACGATTCCGCTTTCCGACGGCGCCAACGCCTGCGGAAAGATCCGCCAGTTGTCCGTGGCACCGCTGATCGCCGAGACGATCCAGCGCATTGCCCGGGGCGATTCGGTGATGAGTTTGTTTTCGGACCAGGACAACCTTTTCTAAGGCGGTCTTGATCCACACGCGGGCCTTCCGTCGGAGGGCCCTTTTTAAATCGGCGTCGCACTGGTCGCGGTCGACGTCCACAGGAGTCAGTCATGAAATTCGTCGCTTTTGAGCGCGCCAAGCAGGGTACGGGTGCGAGCCGCCGTCTCCGCATCTCGGGCAAGACGCCCGGTATCGTCTACGGTGGTGAAGGCCAGCCGCAACTGATCGAAATCGATCACAACGCGCTGTGGCACGCCCTGAAGAAGGAAGCCTTCCACGCCTCCGTCCTGGAGATGGAACTGGCCGGCAACGTCAGCAAGGTTTTGCTGCGCGACGTGCAATACCACCCGTTCAAGCAACTGGTGCAGCACGTCGACTTCCAGCGCGTCGACGCACGCACGCGCCTGTCCATGAAGGTGCCGCTGCACTTCAAGGGCGAGGAAGAATCGACGGCCGTCAAGCTGGACCACAACCTGGTCAACCACGTGATGAACGAAATCGAAGTCACCTGCTTGCCTTCGGACCTGCCTGAGTTCATTGAAATCGACCTGTCGGGCCTGACCAAGAACGCCACCGTCACCGTCAACGACATCAAGCTGCCCAAGGGCGTGAAGTTCGTGAGCCACGGCAAGCTGAACCCGGTCGTGGTTTCGGCCGTGTCGCCGCGCGTTGAAGAAGAAGCGGCTCCCGCTGAAGGCGCTGCCGCTCCCGAAGCTGCCGCACCGGCAAAGGGTGGCAAGCCTGCTGCCAAGACCGCCAAGAAGTAATCCGCTTCCTGCGCGTCCAAACGGCCCACTTCGGTGGGCCTTTTTTTTGACCCACGATAATTCCAGACATGATCAAGTTGTTCGTTGGGCTGGGCAATCCCGGCCCTGAATACGAGGCCACGCGGCACAACGCGGGCTTCTGGTGGATCGACGCCCTGGCGCGCGAACTGAAGGTGACGCTGGTGCCCGAGCGCAGCTATCACGGCTTCGCGGCGCGCGCGAACGTCGGAGGCCAGAGCGTGTGGCTGCTTCAGCCCCAGACATTCATGAACCTGTCGGGCAAGTCGGTTTCGGCGCTGGCGCGCTTTTTCAAGATTGCGCCCAACGAAATGCTGGTGGTGCATGACGAACTCGACATCGTGCCGGGCCAGGCCAAGCTCAAGCTGGGCGGAAGCCACGCCGGCCACAACGGCCTGCGCGACATCCATGCGCAAACGGGCACCGACGACTATTGGCGCCTGCGCCTGGGCATCGGCCATCCCGGCGTGAAGTCCGAGGTGGTGAGCTGGGTGCTGAAAAAGCCGCTGCGCGAGCAGCGCGACCTCATCGACGAAGCCATCGTCCGATCGCTGAAGGCGGTGCCCGCGCTGGTGGCCGGCGAGATGGAAAAGGCCACCGTCATCATTCACACCAGCAAGCCGCCGCGGCCCAAACCGCCGCGACGCGAACCGGGTGACGACAGCAAAGGCGGCGAGACAGCCCCAAGCTGACAAGAAGGATAAAAGGGAGGAGAGAAAAATGAGACTGATCCAGATCGCGGTGGGTTTGTTTGCCACCACAGGCATCGCGTGGACGAATGCGCAGGCCGGACCCGCCATCTGGCGCTGCGGCAACACCTACAGCGAACAACCCTGCGCTGGCGGCAAGACCATCTCGCCTGGCGCGGCGCCGAGTGCCGAACAACGCCGGCAGGCCGATGCCGCCACGGTTCAGAACATGGCCACCGGCGCATCCATGGAACGGGAGCGCCTGAAACTGGAGGCGAAGGCGCAACGCGAGCCGATCCTGTTGGTGCATGAGCGCAACACGCCGCCCGCCGAGGCGACGCCGGTCGGTCGTACCGTTGTCAAGAAGAAAAAGGATCGTCCCAAGTCCGAGCACTTCACGGCGAGCTATTCGCACCCGACGGAGAAGAAGGCAAAGAAGGCCGCGGCGGGCGGCGACAGCTGAAGTCTAGGAATTGGAATTGGCGGGTGACCCGGCGACCGGCGCCGCACCTGCATTCGACGGCGCCTTGGCCGCCGCCAGCCGCTCGAACTTCTGCCAAAGCGTCTCGCGCGTCTCGACGTGCGCCGGGTTCACCGGAATGCACGCGACCGGGCACACCTGCACGCACTGCGGCTCATCGAAGTGGCCAACGCACTCGGTGCACTTGTGCGGATCGATCTCGTAGATCTCCACGCCCATGTAGATCGCGTCGTTCGGGCACTCGGGCTCGCAGACATCGCAGTTGATGCATTCGTCAGTGATCATGAGGGCCATGGGTCGATTATCGGCCGCCCGCCCCTCGCTTGCCACGGCTGCGCCCAAGCCCCCACGGTGCAAGCGCAAACCCCGGCACGACCATTGCTGGGCTCGGGTTATGCTGCGCCCCGCCCCACCATGAGTCTGTTCCTGTTCAAGCGCATTCTGACTTTGATTGCCACGCTGATTGGCGCTTCGATCATTGTCTTTCTGGTGCTGGAAATCCTGCCCGGCAACGCCGCGCAGATGCTGATGGGCCCGGACGCGTCGCCGGATGCGGTCGCCGCGCTGACCGTCAAACTGGGGCTCGACCAGCCGGCATGGACCCGCTACTGGCACTGGGTGGGCGGCATGTTCAGCGGCAACCTTGGCAACAGCTACGCCTACGACTCACCCGTGCTCGAACTCATCGCCGAGCGCCTGGCACTCACCGTGCCGCTGGCGCTCATGGCGATGCTGTTCACCACGGTGCTGGCGCTGATCGTGGGCGTGACGGCTGCTGCGCGTCACAACAAACTGGGCGATGTGGGGCTGATGGGCCTGACGCAGGTGGGCATTGCCATTCCCAACTTCTGGTTTGCGATCCTGCTCATCCTGATCTTTTCGGTGGAGTTGCAGTGGTTCTCCGCGGGCGGCTTTGACGGATGGGGCGAAGGCGTGATGCAGGGGCTGAAGGCCTTGCTGTTGCCGGCCCTGTCGCTTGCCGTGGTGCAGGCGGCGATCCTCGCGCGCATCACGCGTTCGGCGGTGCTCGAAGTGATGCGCGAAGACTTCGTTCGCACTGCGCGGGCCAAGGGTGTGTCGCAACGCACGGTACTGTGGGTCCATGTGCTGCGCAACGCGATGATCCCCGTCGTCACGGTGATGGGCCTGCAGTTTGCGGAACTGCTCGCCGGAACCATCGTGGTGGAGAACGTGTTCTACCTGCCGGGCTTGGGCAAGCTGATTTTTCAGTCGATCAGCAACCGGGACCTGATCGTGGTGCGCAACTGCGTGATGCTGATTGCGGCGATGGTGGTCGTCGTGAATTTCGTGGTTGACGTGCTCTACGCGGTCATTGATCCGCGCATCAAGGCCAGCGATATATGAGACCCCCCGGCTTTTCACTTCGCTTCGCTGCGTGTAACTCCACCCCCGGGGGGGAAGGCACGGCCCGGCGGCGGCCGCCATGAGCAGCCTCCCCATCCCCACCCCCAGCGCGGCGGCGTTCAAGGTTCCGGGCTTCTGGCGGCGCGCGCTGCATCACCGCAGCTTTGTGCTGGGTGGCACGCTCACTGCGCTGCTCCTGCTGGCGGCGGCCGTGTCGCTGGTCTGGACGCCGTGGTCGCCCTACGAGATGAATTTGCCGGACAAGCTCAAGGCGCCGAATGCGTCGCACTGGCTCGGCACCGATGTGTTCGGACGCGACGTCGCGTCTTTGCTGCTCGTGGGCGCACGCGCGTCGATTCTGGTGGGCGTGATCGCCGTGAGCATCGGCCTCGTGGTTGGCACAGCCCTCGGCCTGCTGGCTGCCGCGCGCCGGGGCTGGGTCGAGGAGGCGATCATGCGGCTGACCGATTTCACGCTCGCGTTCCCGGCCATCCTCTCGGCGATCATGATGACGGCGGTGTTCGGCGCCGGCATCGTCAACGCGATCATCGCGATCGGCATCTACAACATCCCGACTTTTGCGCGGATCACGCGGGCGTCGGCGAACGCGATCTGGTCGCGCGAATATGTTGCGGCCTCGCGAGCCTGCGGCAAGGGGGCGTTCGCCATCACGATGCAGCACGTGCTGCCCAACATTTCGGCGGTGCTGATCGTGCAGATCACCATCCGTTTCGCCATCGCCATCCTGGCGGAGGCGGCGCTTTCCTATCTGGGGCTGGGCACGCAGCCGCCGCAACCGTCGTGGGGCCGCATGTTGGCCGAGGCGCAGACGATGATGTTCCAGGCGCCGTTGCTGGCGGTGTTCCCCGGCGTCGCCATTGCGCTGGCGGTGCTGGGACTCAACCTTTTGGGCGACGGTCTGCGGGATCTGCTGGATCCGCGCCTGGCAAGAGCCCGATGAACATGCACCCCCACGCTCATCACTTCGTGTATCGCTGCCCCCCGAGGGGGCGCTCAACGCCCTTCGGGCGGCCGGGCGGGCGTTGAACATGCACCCCCACGCTCATCACTTCGTGTATCGCTGCCCCCCGAGGGGGCGCTCAACGCCCTTCGGGCGGCCGGGCGGGCGTTGAACATGCCCCTCCTCGAAGTCAACAACCTCCACGTCCACCTGCAAACGCAGCGCGGTCCTGCCGAAGCGGTGCGCGGCATCGGCTTCACGCTGGAGCGTGGCGAGACGCTGGGCATCGTGGGTGAATCGGGTTGCGGCAAGTCGATCACCGTGCAGTCGCTGATGGGGCTACTGCCTTCCAGCGCGCAGGTGACGGGCAGCATCCAATTCGACGGCCAGGAACTGGTGGGTCTGGACGAGGCCGCCATGTGCAAGATCCGTGGCGATCGCATCGGCATGATTTTTCAGGAGCCGATGACGGCCCTCAACCCGGTGCACACCATCGCGCGGCAGGTTGGCGAACCCTTGCGGCTGCACCGCGGACTCTCGGCGGCCGACGCGCGCAAGGAAGCGCTGGCGCTGCTGGAGCGGGTCGGCATCCCGGATGCTGCCTCGCGACTTGACGCATATCCGCACCAGTTCTCCGGCGGCCAGCGCCAGCGCATCGGCATTGCGATGGCGCTCGCCTGCGGGCCCGACCTGCTGATCGCCGACGAGCCCACGACCGCGCTGGACGTCACGATCCAGAAGCAGATCCTCGAACTCATCAAGGGCCTGGTGGCCGAACGGGGCATGGCACTGATCCTGATTTCGCACGATCTGGGCGTGATCGCGCAGAGCGTCTCGAAGATGCTCGTGATGTACGGAGGCAGCGTGGTCGAGGCCGGCCCGACCGCCGCGGTTTTTGCCGACCGCGAGCACCCGTACACGCAGGGCCTGTTTGCGGCGCGCCCGGCCCTCAACGCACCGCGCGGCCAGCGCCTGGCGACCATACGCGGCAGCGTGCCTGAACTGGTCGACCTGCCGCCCGGTTGCCCCTTTGCCGGACGCTGCGCGTTCACCATCGACGCCTGCCACACGACTCGCCCCCCCGCTACGCTTCTTCCCCCCTCCCCTCCCGGGGGAGGGCCGGGGTGGGGGCAACCCGCAACAAGCGCACCCGCATCAACTCACGAAGTCCGCTGCATCCGCCTGGACGACGTGCGCGCCGCCCTCACCGAAAAGGCCCCCGCGTGACCGAAGCCCCCCTGCTCGAAGTCACGGACCTCGTGCGCCACTACACCCTGCCGCGCGAAAAGCTCTTCGCGCCCCCAGCGCAGGTGAAGGCACTCAACGGCGTGAGCTTCAGCATGCAGGCGGGCCGCAGCCTCGGCATCGTCGGCGAGTCCGGTTCGGGCAAGTCAACCATTGCACGCCTCGTGATGGCGCTCGACCAGCCCACCTCCGGCAGCGTCCGCCTGATGGGCCGCGACCTGCACGCCCTGCCCCGCGCCGAACTGCGTGCCGCCCGGCGCGACCTGCAGATGGTGTTCCAGGACCCCTACGGCTCCCTCGACCCGCGGCAGACCGTCGCACGCATCGTTGCCGAGCCGCTGGAAGCTCTCGCCGAAACCACCCGCGCCGAGCAGCGCGAGCGGGCGGCCGAAAGCCTGGCGGCCGTCGGGCTGCGCAGCGCCGACCTGCACAAATACCCCCACGAGTTCTCCGGCGGACAGCGCCAACGCATCGCCATTGCTCGGGCGCTCATCACCCGACCGCGCCTGATCGTCGCCGACGAACCGGTGAGCGCGCTCGACGTGTCGGTGCAGGCGCAGGTGCTCAACCTCATGCAGGACCTTCAACAGGAATTCGGCGTGAGCTACCTCCTCATCAGCCACGACCTGGCGGTGGTGAACCACCTTTGCGACGAGGTCTGCGTGCTGCACCGCGGCCTGGTCGTCGAGCGCGGCGCGCCCGGACGGCTGTTCACCCATGCCGAGCACCCGTACACACGGGAATTGCTGGCGGCCGTGCCACGCGCCGAACCGCCCCCTCGTCAGATGATGTAACGTCTCTGTTGCTTATCACCGTTCACAACTTTTATTACCCGAGCTGGAGTTCTTGTTATGTTGAAACGCCGCACCCTCCTGACCACTGCCGCGCTGGGCACCCTGCCGCTGACGCTTCCCCCTGCGGCGTTCGCCCAGTCCAGGAAGGACGCGATGGTGCTCGGCATGGCGCTGGAACCGCCGGGGCTGGATGCGACCGCGAACGCCGCCGCGGCCATCGGCGAGATCACGCTCTACAACATCCACGAGACACTGACCAAGATCAACGCCGGCAGCAAGGTCACGCCCTTGCTGGCGGAAAGCTGGGAGATCTCGCCCGACCTCAAGACCTACACCTTCAAGTTGCGCAAGGGCGTGAAGTTCCAGAACGGCGAGCCCTTCAACGCACAGGCCGTCAAGTTCTCCTTCGACCGCGCCGGCTCCGAAAAAAGCACGAACAAGGACAAGCGCACCTTTGCGAACCTGAGCACGCAAGTGATCGACGAGCACACCGTCGTGCTCATCAACAAGGAAATCGACCCGGACCTGCCCTTCCTGCTCGGCCAGCCAACGGCCATGATCGTCGAGCCCAAGAGTGCCGACACCAATGCCACGCAGCCGGTGGGAACCGGCCCGTACAAGCTGCAAAGTTGGGTGAAGGGTTCCTCGCTGGTGCTGACGACCTGGGATGGCTTTCGCAATGCCTCGGCCATCAAGCTCAAGCGCGTGACTTTCCGCTTCATCTCGGACGCAGCCGCGCAAGCGACGGCGCTGCTCGCAGGCGACGTGGATGCGTTTCCGCGCATCGGCACCCGCGTGGTGCCGCAGTTCAAGGCCAACCCGCAATTCCAGGTCATCCTAGCCGGATCGCTGGCGAAGACCATCGTTTCAATCAACAACAAGCACAAGCCGCTGGACGACGTGCGCGTACGCCGCGCGATCCTCGCGGCAATCGACCGCAAGGCGGTGATCGAAGGCGCGGCAGACGGGTTCGGCGTGCCCATCGGGAGCCATTACGTGCAGGGCCTGCCGGGATATATCGACACGACGGCCATCAACCCCTACGACCTCGAAAAGGCGAAAAAGCTGCTGGCCGAGGCCGGCGTGAAGACGCCGCTGGAACTCACCATGCCGGTGCCGCCGCCACCGTACGCACGCCAGGGCGGCGAAGTGATCGCAGCGCAACTCGCCAAGATCGGCATCGTGGTGAAGCTCCAGAACGTCGAGTGGGCGCAATGGCTCAGCGGCATCTACGGCGGCGCGCACAACTACGACCTCACCATCGTCTCGCACGCCGAGCCCTTCGACCTGGGTAACTACGCCAAGCCGGACTACTACTGGGAATACCAGTCGAAGGAATTCAACGCGGTGTACGACAAGATCAAGGCCACGGGCAACGCCGCCGAGCGCAACAAGCTGCTGGGCGACGCGCAGAAGATCCTGGCCACCGACGCCGCCAACGCCTTCCTCTTCCAGCCGCAATTTCCGATCGTTGCAAAGAAGGGCGTCAAGGGCCTGTGGACCGCGATGCCGATCTTCTGCAACGACCTGTCGACAATGAGCTGGTAAGGGCTCGGCCGCTGCATGAACGACGCTTTGCACGCTGTCTCCGCGGCCGAACTGGTCGCAGGTTATCGCGAGGGTACGCTCTGTCCGGTCGAGGTGACGCAGGCGGTGCTCGACCACATCGAGCGCTGGGAGCCGCACCTGCAGGCCACGTGGCTGCTGCGGCCCGACCAGGCGCTGGAGCAGGCACACGCCTCGGAAAGGCGCTGGCACAACGGGCAGCCTTTGGGTCCGCTCGACGGCGTGCCGATCACCATCAAGGAGAACATCGCCACGCGCGGTGATCCGATGCCCGCGGGCACCGCAGCGGTCGACCTGCGGGCCGCAACCGCCGACGCACCGCCCGCGGCGCGGATGAAGGAATCCGGCGCCATCGTCGTGAGCAAGACGACGATGCCGGACTACGGCATGTTGTCTTCAGGGCTCTCGAGCTTTCACCGGTTGGCGCGCAATCCGTGGGATCTGTCGCTTACGCCGGGTGGTTCCAGCGCGGGCGCGGGCGCGGCAACGGCGGCCGGCTACGGGCCGCTGCACATCGGCACGGACATCGGCGGCTCGCTTCGCCTGCCGGCATCGTGGTGCGGCATCTTCACGCTCAAGCCCAGCCTGGGGCGCATTCCCATCGATCCGCCCTACATGGGTCGCGCGGCAGGGCCCATTACGCGAACGGTCGCCGACAGCGCCTTGGCCATGCAGGTGCTGTCACAACCCGACGCGCGCGACAGCATGAGCCTGCCGGCGCAAGACATTGACTGGGCGTCTTTCGACGTCGATGCCGGCCACCTGAAGGGCTTGCGCATCGGCCTGCTGCTCGACGCGGGATGCGGGCTGGCCGTGGAGCCTGAAATTCGTCAGGCGGTGCAACAGGCCGCGCGCTGGTTCGAGCAGGCGGGCGCCATCGTGGAAGTGATGCAGCCTTTCATGTCGCAGCCCATGCTCGACGGCATGGACCACTTCTGGCGCATGCGCTCGCTGGTGGACATGAACGCGCTGCGCGCCGAACAGCGCGCCAGGGTGCTGCCGTACATCCGCCAATGGGCCGAGAGCGCTGCGCAGTTCAGCGGCGAGCATGTGTTCCGCGCATTCAGCCAGTTCCACGCCACGCGCGTTGCTGCCGTCAATGCCTGTGCGCGCTTTGACTACGTGATCTCGCCGACTGCGCCCAATCTGCCGGCGGCGGCCGAACTGCCCTCGCCTACCAACGACCCGATGCGGCCGCTGGAGCACATCGGCTTCACCGTGCCCTTCAACATGTCGGAGCAACCTGCGGCGTCGATCAACTGCGGCTACACACGGGAAGGCTTGCCGATCGGGATGCAGATCGCGGGGCATCGCTTCGATGATCTGGGCGTGTTGCGCGTATCGCGCGCCTTCGAGCAGATCCGCGCGCCACAGCGTCCGTGGCCGGAGCCACCGGCGGAGTGATTTCTGGCGCCGGCGTCCGTCTCAAACCAGATACGACGCCAGCAGTTCACGCGCCCGCGATACGAAGTCGGTCTCACCGCGCCGCGCCGGCAAGAAATGAAAGGCCACGCGCGGCAAGGCAGGCAGGCCGTGCGGCGGCACCAGCGGCGTCACGCCCTCGCCCATGGCGGATTCGTTGAGGCAGGCAACGCCCAGCCCAGCCGCGAGCGCAGACTGCAACCCTGCCACGCCGGATGCGACGTGCGCCACCGAGTAGGGCACGCGGCGCTTTTGCAATAGTTGCTCGGTGAACTGGCGCAACGAGCAATTGTCCGGCAAGACCAGCAGCCGCAACGGCTCGCCGCGCGTGACGCGCAGTCCACTCGCGCCCATCCACGCCAGGGACTCTCGCCGCAAGACAGGTGCCTGCGCGGATGCGCTGTCTTTCTGCACAGAACCCACGACCCGCATCGACAGGCCCACATCGAAATCGCCGCGCGCGTAGGCTGCCTCAATCTCGCTGCTCTTGAGAATGCTCACGTTCAGGCGTGTCTGCGGATAGCTCTGGCCCAGGCGGCTCAGGAGCTTGGTCAGCTCTTGCGGCCTGAAGTAGTCGGTCACGGCGAGGCGAAGCTCGCCCTGCAATGCGTCGCCGCGGATGTCGCGAAGCGCCTCGTCGGCCAGCGCGACGAGGCGCTGCGCATGCGCCTGCAGGCGCGTGCCCGCGCCGGTCGGCACGACGCCGAGTTTGCTGCGCGCCAGCAAAGCCTGCCCTGCCCGCTCTTCCAGCTTGCGCATCTGTTCGCTCACGGCGGATTGCGAAAGAAAGACCCGTGGCGCAGCCGCCGTCAGGCTGCCGGCGTCGATCACCGCGAGGAAGGTTCGAAGCTGCTCAAGATCGAGTCCCTGCATGTTTTATCCATTCGAATAACAGATGACATGCATCATATCTTCCCGCTTTTCAGATGGCACGTGCAATCCCAGAATGACCGCACCATCAACGAAAGGACACACGCCATGCCACACATCGCCATTCACCTCTCCGGGCAACCCGACGCGCAACTTACCCGCAAGGCCGTCGACAAGGTGGCCGAGTTGACGCAGACCGTTCTGGGCAAGGAACTGCCCGTCATCGCCGTCACCGTGCAATACATCGCGGCCGACGCCTGGTTCGTCGGTGGCCAGTCGCTCGCCGAATTGGGCAAGTCGGCCTTCAACCTGGACATCAGCATCACGGACGAGACCAACACGAAGGCGCAGAAGGCGCGCTACATACGCGAGATTCATTCAGCCATGGCGGCGTTGCGGGGCAACCTCCACGAGGTGTCGTACGTGCATCTCATCGACGCGCGCGCCGCCGCCTATGGCTATGGCGGGCATACGCAGGAGTACCGCCATCAGCAAGCGGGCGTTTGAGCACGCGCTTTTGCACGAGGCGAAGCGGACGGCACAATGGCATGCATGCAAGAAGACAGCCTCGGCAATCCGCTGCAACTGACCGACGCCACCAGCCTCGATGCGGTCAATGACTTCGTCGAGGGCTTCATCTCGTGCGAGGCGCGCGCCCTCAACATCCTGAGCGCGGCCGATGACCCGAGCCCCATCGTGCAGGCCTACTGCGCCACGCTGCACCTGTTCGCGGAATCGCGCGACGCCGTGGCGAACGCGCGCCCTTTCCTGCGGCGCGCGCAAGAAGGCGCTGCGACGGCCACGCCGCGAGAACAACGCTACATCGCCGCGATCGGCGCGTGGGCCGACGGCGACATCACGCGCGCCATTGCGCTGCACCACGAACAGGCGCGCGAGCATCCGCGCGACCTCGCCTCGCTCAAGCTCGGCCAGTACCACGCCTTCAACACGGGCGATTGCCCCGGCATGCTGCGCCTCGCGCTGGCAGCCTTGCCGGCAGCGGGCGACGTGCCGTACCTGCACGGCATGGCCGCCTTCGGTTATGAGCAATGCCACCTGATGCGCGAAGCCGAATCGGCGGCGCGCCGCGCCATCGCCATGCGCCGCAAGGAGCCGTGGGCGCACCACGCGCTGGGCCACGTGATGCTCACCGAAGGGCGGCTGTCTGAAGGACTCGACTTCATGCAGGAGGCGAGCGACACATGGGTCGGGCTCAACTCTTTCATGGTCACCCACAACTGGTGGCATGTGGCGCTGTTCCTGATCGATCTGGGCCGCGAAGCCGAAGCGCTCGCGGTGTACGATCAGCAGGTGTGGGGCGTCGAAAAGGCGTACTCGCAGGACCAGATCGGCGCCGTCTCCCTGTTGGCGCGCTTCGAATTGGCCAGCATCGACGTGGGTGATCGCTGGACCGACGTCGCGAGCTATCTCGTGGCGCGGCTCGACGATCACGTGCTGCCTTTTCTCGACCTGCAATACCTGTACGGACTGGCGCGCGCAGGTCGGCCCGAAGCAGACCTTCTGCTGCAGAACATCGAGCGATTCGCACCCACGGCCCCACCCTCCGTGCGCGCTGCGTGGGAGCGCGTCTGCGTGCCTGCGTCGCGCGGACTGCTGGCGCACGCGCGCGGCGATTTCGCCGGCGCCCTCGAAGGGCTCGGCACCGCC
This sequence comes from Variovorax brevis, assembly GCF_030317105.1. Taxonomy (GTDB): domain Bacteria; phylum Pseudomonadota; class Gammaproteobacteria; order Burkholderiales; family Burkholderiaceae_C; genus Variovorax; species Variovorax brevis. The sequence goes on along the minus strand of NZ_JASZYG010000005.1, from coordinate 136,672 downwards.
CTGCCGCGTTTGATGGAAATCGGGGGCAGCCACGCGCAGCGCGACCTGTTCGAGCAGGCCTACCTCGACGCCTTGGTGCGAAGCGGCACCGAGGCCACGCTGACGAGTGCGCAAGGCATCCTGCAACGCCAGCTCAACGGACAGCCGCAGTCGCAAAGGCTGCGGCGCCAGACCTCGGCCGTCTACGCAGCGCTGGCGCTGCCTTCCACCATCTAGAACGCCGTCAAGCGCCTTCCTCGGCCTTGCTCGCCACGTAGCGCTTCTGGTCGTAGGTCGGCTGTGCCGGCAGATCGGCCAGATGGCGCGTGTCCGCCCATTCGACGATGTCGATCTTCGTCATGTCCGCGGTATCGCCGATGCGGATGCGGTTGTAGCCGGCATTGGGGATCTCGCTTTGCCGCGGGCCGTTCAGGCCGATGCCGCGCGCCGTGCGCCACACCATGTCGAGTGCACCGCCGTGCGTGAACACCAGCACCGTCTGCCCGGCGTGCGCCGCGACGATGTCCGTCAGCGCCGCAAGAATGCGCGTGTGGAACTGCCGCGCCGACTCGCCGTCAGGCATGGCGTTGTCTTCCTGGAACTTGAGCCAGTCTTCCCACGCGCGCGGGTGTTGCGCCTGGATTTCGTCCGCCCGCATGCCCTCGACCACGCCGAAGTGCTGCTCGCGCAACGCCGCCGTCGTCACGATGGGCAGCGACAGTTGCAGCGACGTGGGCGCGGCGGTTTGCTGGCAGCGCATGAGGTCGCTGCACACCAGATGCTGCGCGCTGACGCCCGCCATGCGCAGCCCGAGCCGCCGGGCCTGCTCGTGGCCGATGTCGTTGAGAGGAACGTCGACGTGGCCCTGGAATCGCAGTTCGCGATTCCAGTCGGTCTCGCCGTGGCGAATCAGGATGAGGTCAGTTGGCATCTTCATTGACATTGTCCACACTTCGGTGAACACCGGACCCTGAGGATGCCGCTTTTACAAGACGTGGCCGTGTCAGGCCCCGCGACTGTGGCTGGAACTACACGTCGATGGCGACCTCGGCCTCCACTTCCACCGGAATGTCGAAGGGCAGTTCCGCCATGCCCACCGCGCTGCGCGCATGGGCCGCGATCTCCGGCCCGAAGACGTCGATGATGAGGTCGGAAAAGCCGTTGATGACGCTGGGCTGCTTGTTGAAGCCCGGCGCCGAATTGACCATGCCGAACACGCGCGTCCACGCGGTGACGCGGTCCAGGTCGCCCAGCGCGCGCTGCAGGCTGCCCAGCGCGGCGAGCGCCGTGAGGCGGGCGGCTGCATAGCCCTGCTCCACCGTCAGTTCGCGGCCCACTTTTCCAAGGGGCGCGGCCAGGCTGCCGTCCGGATTCGTCGGGCCATGCCCGGAGACAAAGACGCGCGAGCCCACGATGTGGACGAAGCGGAAAGGCAGCACCACCCCGGCCGGCGCCTTGACCGCTGCCGGAAGCGCCAGTCCCAGTGCAGCGAGCCGTGCTTCTATTCTTGCCATGGTCTCATCCGTCCTTTCATGTCGGGGCTTTTGTGGGTGCCTTTGCGCGCTTTGCAGCCGCCTTGGCAAGAATCTGCCCTTGCCGGAACCGGACGATCTGCTCGATCAGGTCCAGCGGCATCGGCTGGTTCAGCGGAAAGCGAAGGTTGCCTTTCTCGCCGGCAAAGGGCGCCACGGACTGCTCCAGTTGCGCGTCGCCCCGCACCGGCGGATACACGCCAATGTGGTTCTTGAACGCGGCAAAGTAAATCAGCACGCCGCCCCTGAGCTTGAACGCGGGGATCTGGTAGCTGATGGCCTCCTGCGCGTCCGGCGCGCAGCGGTGCACCAGCCGGCGAATGTCCTGGAGAACCGCCTGCACCTCGGGCGAGAAGGCCGAGATGTAGTCGTCCATGCTGTCGGAGGTGGGCCGCGTCGTCGACATGCTATTCCAGCGTGAAGGTGGTCTTGAGCGGCAGCACCGTGTTGCGCACCTTGTCGCGCAGCGACACCTTGACCGTCCACGTGCCTACCGGATCTCCGGCCTCGGTGACGACATCGACCACCGGCCCCGCCAGGTACATCTTGTGCGCGCCGGACTCGATCGTGCCCTTGAAGCAAACGGCGTCGGCGCGGCGAAACGCGCTCGTGCCATCCGGCTTGGCGATGTCGAAGTCGCAAGCCAGGTCGGCACGGCCTTCGCCGTTCAGCTTGGGATTGGCAAAGAACACCAGCACATGCGCCTGCTGGCCCTTGGCGACCTTTTTGGCTTCCCTGAAGCTGGGGCCCAGCACCGAAGGCGTTTCCCATTTCTCGCGCCAATCACGATCCGGCGTGACAACCAGCCAACCCGCCAGCCCGCCGACGGAGCGCCGGGATTCGGTGTCCGGCACCGGATTGCCATAACGGTCCTTCCAAGGCGCCTCGTCCTGTGCCAGTGCAGCAAGCGAGGTGACCAAGCCGAGGAGAAAGAGGGCAAGAACTCTCATTGCTGCACTCCCATCGGTTGAACGGTCAGCCAGCGTGCTTCCCGTTGAACGATGCATTGTCGAAGGGATCGGCGGCCGGCTGCAAGCCTCAGCCGCCGGGTGAATCAGGGTTGTGGCACGCCACGCAGAGCTTGTTGCCATCGGGATCGCGGAAGTAAGCGCCGTAATAATTGGCGTGGTATTGCGGGCGCAGGGCCGGCGCACCCTCATCCATGCCGCCGTGTGCCAGCGCCGTTCGATAAGCGGCGCGGACGCCTTCCCTGCTGCCCGCAAGAAACGCGACCATCTGGCCATTGCCTGGATGATGCGGATGACCATCGAACGGGTGGCAAATCACGAACAGAGGACGCGTACCACCTTCACAGTGCCAGCCGGCCCACGGCCTGTCCCGTTCGAAGAATCGAAGCTCGACGCCCAGGCTGCGCATCAACGGCGCATAAAACCAGAATGCCCTGTCGAAATCGCCGACGCTGACAAAGATGTGGGAGAACACCGTGCGCTTCCTGTTTCTTGTTCTGGACGAACGGTATATCCGATGGGTTCAGCGCTTCATGATGCAAAGGCAGGGCGCAAGCCAATGCCCCGCGGTGAGCAGCGAGAACTGCGCGATTCGAAGATCACGGCGGCGTTGTCCACCAATCGCCAGAACGAACACATGGTTTATCCAGTCAACGCGAGCAGGGCAGAGGGGTGGCGATACTGCGATCCATGCCTTGCACTGTCAAAACGAATGTGTAACGTAAAAGCAGAGCCGAAGCGCCTTGCGCATGCGCGTTCAAAGCATCGAAAAAGATGAGGTCTCGCGAGGCAAATCCAGCGAATACGTGAGTGTGAAGTGACAAGGCTCTTTCAATGCCCGCCGCTGCGGACATCAGTTGCCCTTTGCACCCAAAAAATCTGAAAGAGTTGACGCGCGCTCCTTCGGGCGGATGGGCCTTCAAACTGCCAATGTGCCCTTCACTGCTGCGGGAAAAATACAAATGAACTGTCTTTCACACAGTCCGGTGACATTTGTTGTCCAAATCTTCGGACGGGCGTGCAGGGCACCGGGGCGGCGCTTTGGCTACCGGCTTGTTGGCGCGTCTTTAAGAAAAAGCCAAATCAATTCGTAAAAGAAATCCGTAGCCGCAAGAGTTCGTGCGTGCGGCAAAAGAATTGAGCAAACCATCCAAACGCAATTTCCGGCGGGCCGCACCGTGCGCTCCTCCTCGCATTGCCCATCGTCTCGAAAACCAGAACGAGCGCAATTCAAGACAAGCCATTGCGGCCTTATCCGACACCGCCCATGGCTGATCTCAGGCACGCTCAACAAGGTTTGCTTACTCAACTGCTCCATGAACACCCCCAAAACGATAGACCAGCAAGACTTCCAGCGCCTGCTGAGCCGCAACCTGACGCTTCCGCTGATAGGGGGCGTGGTGGGTGCGGTGGTGTTCGTCGCACTCATTGTTTATTTGCTCTCCGTCATCGGCTGGGTCGAACACACCGACCGCGTCACACGCAACGCCAGTGAGGTCCAGCGCCGCTTGATCGACATGGAAACCGGCATGCGTGGCTTCGTCATCACGGGCGACGAAACATTTCTGGAACCTTACGAGAGCGCGCTTCCGCGCATCGGCAGCGAACTGGTCAAGCTCCGCGAACTGGTCGCCGACAACCCGCAGCAGGTCGATCGCATCGGCCGGATCATTTCGATCCAGAGCGCATGGAACGAATTCGCACGCGAAGTCATCGCCAAGCGGCGCGCGGGCGACAGTGCCAACGAATCCATTCGCCTGGGCCGGGGCAAACGGCTGACCGATGAAATGCGCGAGGAGTTCACCGCCTTCGTCAACAGGGAGCAGGCGCTGCGCTTCGAGCGCAACAACACGGCCAACCGCACCGCCATGTGGATCGTCGGGCTGTTCGTGCTCTTCACGGTCGTGAGCACGGCCCTGCTGGCCTTCTTCGGTAGACGCCAGTTGTTGCGCCTGTCGCAAAGCTATGACGTGGTGCTCAAGGAGCAGTCCGCGCATGCCGAGTTGCTGCAGAAGCAGGCGTGGCTGCGCGGCGGACAGTCCGAACTGGTGGCGGACCTGGTGGGCGAACTCAGCGCCAGCGAGATGGGCCGCAAGGCGCTCGCCTTCTTCTCTCGCCAGCTGGGCAGCCAGGTCGGCGCGCTGTACGTGCGCGAGCGTGACGGCTCGCTGCGCCGGGCGGCCAGCTATGGTTTTTCGAGCGAAGCCGAGGCGCAGTCGCAGATCTTTGCGCCCACCGGCAACCTCGTGGGACAAACTGCAGCCGAGAAGCGGATGATGCTGGTCGACCCGCTCGCCAGCGACTATCTCAAGGTCAACACCGGCCTGGGCCAGATGGCGCCCACTGCGGCCGTGCTGCTGCCCGTCGCCAACGACGGCATCGTCAACGGCGTGGTCGAACTGGGCCTGGCCCGTGCGCCGGACGAACGCACGACGGAGTTGCTGAACCTCGTCGCCAACAACATCGGCAGCTCCATTGCCGCGGCGCGCTATCGCGAACAGCTGCAGAACGCACTGGCCGAGACGCAGCAGCTCAACGAGGAACTGCAGGTGCAGCAGGAGGAACTGCGCACCGCCAACGAAGAACTCGAAGAACAGTCGCGTGCGCTGCGTGCCTCGCAGGCCACGCTGGAGAACCAGCAGGCCGAACTCGAGCAAACCAACACCCAGCTTTCCGAGCGCACCGAAGCGCTCGACCATCGCAACGCCGCACTGCGCCGCGCGCAGGCCGACCTCGAGGATCGCGCCATCGAACTGCAACGCGCCAGCCGCTACAAGTCGGAGTTCCTGGCGAACATGTCGCACGAGTTGCGCACGCCGCTCAACAGCGCGCTCATCCTCTCAAAGCTGCTGGCGGACAACGCGCGTGGCAATCTGGATGAGGAGCAGGTCAAGTTCGCGGAGTCGATCTATTCGTCGGGAAACGACCTGCTGGTGCTCATCAACGACATCCTCGACATCTCGAAGGTCGAGGCCGGCAAGCTGGAACTCGTGGCCGAAGACGTCGCCATCGCCAGGATCGCCGACAACGCACAAGCCACCTTCGGACCGCAAGCCGCGCAGAAGGGGCTGGACTTGCGCGTCGAGGTCAAGGCCGACGCACCGACGACGCTGGTCACCGACCGGCAACGCGTGGAGCAGGTGCTCAAGAACCTGTTGTCCAACGCGCTCAAGTTCACCGAGCATGGCGAGATCACGCTCACCGTTTCGGGCACGCAGGGCGGTGGCGCCAGCTTTGCCGTGAGCGACTCCGGCATCGGCATTCCCGGTGACCAGCAGGAGGTGATCTTCGAAGCATTCCGCCAGGCCGATGGCACCACCAGCCGGCGCTATGGCGGCACGGGGCTGGGCCTGTCGATTTCGCGCGACCTCACGCATCTGCTGGGCGGCACGCTCAGCGTCAACAGCGTCGCGGGCAAGGGCAGCACCTTCACGCTGACGCTGCCGGCCGATCTGCCGACGGCCTCGAATGGCGGACAAGGCCTGATCGCGCCCACGCCCGTGCAGGCACGCAGCGCTGCGCCAGTTGCGCTGCCGCCGCATCACCCGCCTGCCCCGACACCACCCGCCACACCCATCTTCGCCGACGACCGCACGCTGCCGCGCGACGCGACGCGGCGTGTGCTGGTGATCGAGGACGAGCCCCAGTTCGCCCACATCCTGTATGACCTGTCGCACGAACTCGGCTACCGCTGCCTCGTGGCGCAAGGCGCCCGCGACGGCTTCGAAATGGCCCTGAACTACCTGCCCGACGCCATCCTGCTGGACATGCGCCTGCCCGACGGCCCCGGCATCGGCGTGCTGCAGCGCCTGAAAGATGAGCCGCGCACGCGCCACATCCCCGTGCACGTGGTGTCGGCGCACGACAACCCCGAAGCTGCCCTGCACATGGGCGCCATCGGCTATGCGCGCAAGCCCACCACGCGCGACCAGTTGCGCGACGTCTTCCGCAAGCTCGAAGACAAGCTCACGCAGAAGGTCAAGGCGGTGCTGGTGGTGGAAGACGATCAGCTGCAGCGTGAAAGCGTCATGAAGCTCATCGCCGACGACGACATCATCATCACCGCCGTCGAGTCGGGCGAAGAGGCGCTGGCCCTGCTGCGCAGCCGCGTGTTCGACTGCATGATCACCGACCTGCGCCTGCCGGACATGCAGGGCAGCGAGTTGCTCAAGCGCATGGCGACGGAAGAAATCGTGTCCTTTCCGCCCGTCATCGTCTACACCGGCCGCAACCTCACGCGTGACGAAGAGGCCGAGTTGCTTCGCTATTCGCGCTCCATCATCATCAAGGGCGCGCGCTCGCCCGAACGGCTGCTCGACGAAGTCACGCTCTTCCTGCACAAGGTCGAATCCGACCTGTCGAGCGAACGGCAGACGATGCTGAAGACGGCTCGCGGACGCGACCGCGTGTTCGAAGGCCGCCGCATCCTGCTGGTGGACGACGACGTGCGCAATATCTTCGCGCTCACCAGCGCACTGGAGCAGCGCGGCGCCCTGGTCGAAATCGGCCGCAACGGGCGCGAGGCACTCGAGAAGCTCGACCGGGTCGAGGACATCGACCTTGTGCTGATGGACGTGATGATGCCGGAGATGGATGGCCTCGAAGCCACGCGCCGCCTGCGGCAAGACGCGCGCTTCGAAAAGCTGCCCGTCATCGCCGTCACCGCCAAGGCGATGAAGGACGACCAGGAGCAATGCCTTGCAGCCGGCGCGAGCGACTACCTGGCCAAGCCGGTCGACCTCGACCGCCTGTTCTCGCTGCTGCGCGTGTGGATGCCGATGATGGAGCGGCTGTGAGAGAGGCGTCCTCCCCGCTGCCACCCGTGCCCTCGGGCGAACCTCCGAGCAACACCGACATCGAGCTACGGCTGCTGATGGAGGCGATCTACCTCAAGTACAGCTACGACTTTCGCGACTACACCGGGGCATCGCAAAAGCGCCGCGTGCTGCACGCGCTGTCGCAACTGCACCTTCCCAACATCTCCGTGCTGCAGGAGCGCGTGCTGCGCGACCCGGCGCTGTTCAGCAGCCTGCTGCAGTACCTGACGATTCCGGTGAGCGAGATGTTTCGGGATCCGGCCTACTTCCTGGCGCTGCGCAAGCAGGTGGTGCCGCTGCTGCACACCTACCCCTCGGTCACGGTGTGGGTGGCCGGCTGCAGCACCGGCGAAGAGGTGTATTCGCTGGCCATCCTGCTGCACGAAGAGGGCCTGCTCAAGCGAACGCGCATCTACGCGACCGACATCAACCCCGAGTCGCTGGCCAAGGCGCGGCAGGGCATCTTTCCGATGGAGGCGGTGCGCAACTACACCGCCAACTACCAGCGTGCGGGCGGCGTGCGGGCGTTCTCGGACTACTACACCGCCGCCTACGACGCCGCGCGCTTCGACCCCGCGCTGTGCGCCGACGTGATCTTTGCGGATCACAGCCTGGCCACCGACAGCGTGTTTGCCGAGACGCAGTTCGTCTCGTGCCGCAACGTGCTCATCTACTTCAACCGGGCGTTGCAAGACAGGGCGCTGGGGCTCTTCCACGAATCGCTGTCGCATCGCGGCTTCCTGGGGCTGGGCACCAAGGAGAGCATCGATTTTTCGGGCTACGCCAACCGCTTCGACGTGATGTCGCGCGCCGAGCGCATCTTCCGCAAAGCCTCATGACGTCTTTCATTGAACGCCTGGGCCATCGCACCACCGCGCTCGTTGTCGTCGGCGCATCGGCCGGCGGCGTGGATGCGCTCTCGCTGCTGTTCGAGGACCTGCCCGCGTGCTGGCGCCTGCCCATCGTGGTGGTGCTGCACCTTCCGGAGGGGCACGAGAGCCGCCTGCCGGGGGTCTTTGCAGATCGGCTGCCGCTGCCTGCACGCGAGGCACAGGACAAGGCCTTCGTGGAAGCGGGCACGCTGTACTTCGCGCCGCCGGGCTATCACCTGTCGGTGGAGCGCGACCGCAGCTTTTCGCTGAGCTGCGAGCCCCCCGTGCGCTATTCACGGCCGTCGATCGACGTGCTGATGGCCTCGGCCGCCGATGCCTACGGCCCTGAACTCGCGGGCCTGCTGCTCACGGGCGCCAACGACGACGGCGCCGAAGGCATGTTGCGCATTCACGCTGCAGGCGGGCTCACGGCCGTGCAGGACCCTCAGCACGCCCACGTGCCCATCATGCCGCTCGCGGCCATGGCGCTTCACACCCCCGATTTCGTTTTGCCTCTGCGCGAACTGCGCGAACTGCTGCTGGACCTGGATACCGACCATGCCCATTGATGTCGAAAGCAAGCTGCTGATCGTCGATGACCTGCCCGAGAACCTGCTCGCGCTGGAGGCCCTGATTCGCGGGCACTCGCGCCCGGTGTTCAAGGCGCGCTCTGCCGAAGAGGCACTTGACCTGATGCTGGCACACGAATTCGCGCTCGCCATCCTGGACGTGCAGATGCCGGGCATGAACGGCTTCGAGCTGGCCGAGCTGATGCGCGGCACTGAGCGCACGCGGCACATCCCCATCATCTTCGTGAGCGCCGCGGGCCGCGAGATGAACTACGCCTTCAAGGGCTATGAAAGCGGTGCGGTCGACTTCCTGCAGAAGCCGCTGGACGCGCACGTGGTGGCAAGCAAGGTCAACGTGTTCGTCGAACTGCACCGGCACCGCAAGGCGCTCGGCCGCGAGGTGGAGGCACTGGCCACGCTGCACCGGCAGCAGGAGGCGCTGGTGCAGCAACTGCAGAACGCGCAGCGCGAACTGGAGCGCGCGGTGCGCATGCGCGACGATTTCATGTCGATGGTGTCGCACGAACTGCGCACGCCGCTCAACACGCTGTATCTGGAAACGCAGGTGCGCAAGCTCCACCTTGGCAAGGGCAACACCACCCACTTCGCGCCAGAGCGCCTGCCCGCCATGATCGACCGCGACCAGCGGCAGATCCAGAACATGGTGCGCCTCATCGACGACATGCTGGACGTGACGCGCATGCGCAGCGGCTCGCTGTCCATCCAGCCCAAGCCGGTCGACCTCTCGGCGCTGGCCCGCGGCGTGGTCGAGAACCTCGCGCAGCAAGCCGAAGCCGCGGGTTCGGCCATCAGCCTGAGCGCACCGGCGCCCGTGCGCGGCATCTGGGACGAGTTCCGCATCGAACAGGTGCTGACCAACCTGCTGACCAATGCCCTGCGCTACGGTGGCGGCAAGCCCGTGGAGGTGCGCGTGGGCACATCGGGCAGCTGGGGCTACATGGCGGTGCGTGACCACGGCATGGGCATCGCGGCACGGGACCAGGAGCGCATCTTCGAGCAGTTCGAGCGCACCGATGACAGCCGCAAGCGCGCGCCCGGGCTGGGGCTGGGCCTGTACATCACGCGCCAGATCGTGCTGGCCCACGGGGGGCGCATCGAGGTGGAAAGCGCGCCGGGACTGGGCGCTGCGTTTCGTGTGGAACTGCCGATGCCGGGTGCACCACAGTAGCCCCTCTCCTACAAGTTGACGCGTTACGTACGCGCACAATTAACATTTTTGGACAGTTGGAGATTGTGTTGAACGTGCTCATCGTCGACGACAACGAGGCCGCAGCCGATCTTTTGCAGGAGCTCCTGGTCCTGCAAGACCATACCGCCCGCTGCACGTACACCGGACAACAGGCGCTCGACGCCGCCGCCGAGGAACGCTTCGACGTGGCGCTGGTCGACCTGACCCTTCCCGACTTTTCGGGAACGGTGGTGGCGCAGCGACTGCGTGCCGACGGCCGTGCCGAATCCATGCTGATCGTGGCTGTCACCGGCCATGCCGCCAGCGAGACCGGCGGCATGCCGGGCCTGTTCGACCATCACCTGCAAAAGCCCATCGACTTCAGCGCGCTGGACCGCATCCTGGCCTCCGCGCACGCGGGCTGACTCTCGCTCGCTCTCCGGGGTACGGCTGATCCCGCTCCCTCTCCCGCCGGGAGAGGGTTGGGGTGAGGGCATGCGGCGGTCGAGAGGTCGCTGCCGCTTGGTTGGGCCCGGCGCCCCTCACCCGACCTCTCCCCGGAGGGGGGAGGAGAAGGAGCCCGACCTCTCCCGGGGGAGAGAGATGAGGCCGCAGGCGACGGGAGAAAAACACGCTGAAAGGTCATCCACCGGCGCCCGTGCGGCAGTACCATCCCCTGCCCTCCAACAGCGGCGAAAAGGAAGACTCCTATGGAAGCGTTCCTCGGACAGATTCAGCTCTTTGCCTTCAACTTCGCCCCCCAGAACTGGAAGCTCTGCGACGGGTCGCTGCTCCAGATCAGCCAGGCCACGGCCCTCTTTTCACTGCTCGGCACGACCTATGGCGGCGATGGAAAAACCACTTTCGCCATTCCCAACCTGCAGGGCAAGGAGCCGATACCAGGCGCCATCTATTGCATCTGCGTGAATGGCATCTATCCGCCGAGGCCGTAACCTCGTCGGTCAGGAGCGCGGCAGGACGATCGGGAGCATGGCCTTGAAGGTCGTGCCGGACTCTGCCGATGAACTGGCCTGCAACTGCCCGCCGTGCGCGGCGGCAATCTGTGCGCAGATGTAGAGCCCCAGGCCCAAGCCTCCACCCGGCTTGCTCGCAACTGGGCGCCAATACGGCTCGAAGACACGCGGAAGGTTTTCCGGCTCGATCGGGTCGCCTTCATTGGTGACGGCAATCACCAGCGAGTCGCCTTCGATCGTGGCGCTGACGATGACGGGCCTGTCGCCCGCGCCGTAGGTCAGAGCGTTGCCCAGCAGGTTCGACAGCAGTTGCTGCACGCGCCCGCGATCGCAGCGAACCGGCCGGTCGACCGAGATCGCGTCGACCACGGTTCGATCGGGATGGGACTCGTGCAGTTCCGCCACCACGTCGCGCAGCGCCTCGGCCAGGTCCGGGACTTCTTTCGCCTCCAGCCCCATGCCGGCGCCCAGGCGCCCCCGGGCAAAGTCCAGCACGTCGTCGATCAGGCGGGACATGCGGCGCGTCGTGGTGCGCAGGCGCTCGCCGACCGACACGATCTTTGGATCGGTGCTGCCGCGCACCAGCGTCTCTGCCGCCGCGCCCACCGCCGCCAGCGGATTGCGCAGGTCATGCCCCAGCACGGCGATGAACTGTTCACGCAACTCGGCGTTGGCTCGCTCGCTGGCCAGGGCCTCTTCGACCACGCTCTGGTGGTCTTCGCTTTCGAGCTGCAACGCGATGAGGTCGGCAAAGACCTTGAACATGGTGACCGTACGCGCGTCCGAAACAACCCGCGGCCGGGGATCGATCGCGCACAGGTTGCCAAAGTAGCCGCCATCAGGCCGCACGATGGGCACCGAGATGTAGCTTTCGATCTTGTAGAGCCGCGGCGTATGGTGGTTGAAGTACACCGGGTCCTGGCTGGCATGGTCGATGACCACGGGCTGGCGGGCCGCCCGCGCCTCGCGGCACAGGGTGGTGCGCACGTCGAGCTGCCCGCCGGGGAGCAGGCCGAAGTGAATGTCGTCCTGCACCGCACAGGCCGTCCACGTGCCATCGGTGACGCGGGCCACCGCTGCAAAGCCCATGCCCGTGTTCTGGCAAATGAGCTTGAGCAGCGAAGGCACCGCGCTGATGCGCCCGACCACCGCCACGTCGTGGGCGATGTCTTCAGGCTTGTCGCTGTTGGCGTGGTCGGTCAATGGGCGAATGGGGGTTCAGGCAGGAGACTTGTCCGCGTCGCCGCTGCCAAAAGCCCGCCGGATGTCCTCCAGCGCGGCCTGCGCGAACGCGATGGCCGATTCCAGGTCGGGTGCGCCCGCGATGGGCTGCCCGGCGGGCGGCGCCATCACGAAGGCAAGCCGCTCGCAGGCGGCCTCCCACTTCAAACTGGCTTTGATCTGCTCGGGAGTTTTGTCCATAGGCCTGGTCATCGCTGCAGCTTTGTCGATCTCATCCTACCCTGAAGGTTCCTGAGCGCCCACTGACCCGGGTCAACGGCGCGTTAGTCTGAAACTACCAGAAAGTCAACCGCGTCTCGTTCTCAAAGCACCCTATGGCCCTCGCAGTTTTTTTGGTGGAAGACAACCCCCGCATCCGGGAGAACCTGATCCCGGCGTTGGCCGATTTGGGCTCCGCCAGCGTCATGGCCACGGCCGAATCCGAGCAGGAGGCGATCGGCTGGCTCGCCAGGCACAAGGGCCAATGGGACTTGGCGGTGGTCGACTTCATCCTCAAGGAAGGAACGGGTCTGGGCGTCGTCAAATGGTGCGACGGCCGCGAGCCCAACCAGCGCGTGGTGGTGCTGACCAATTACCCCACCCAGGCCACGCGCACCGCGTGCATGGAGGCCGGGGCCGACGCCCTCTTCGACAAGTCGACCCAGCTCGACGAGTTTTTCGACTATTGCCTGGACACCGATCGGGCCTGAGTGCGAGGCGGGCGCAAAAAAACCCGACGCGACTTTCGCCGCACCGGGTCAGGTTGACAAAACGTGCGTCGCGACTAGTCGTGCCGCAGCTTTGCCACAGTCTCCCGCGTCACCGATGGCGGCTGGCCGCCGAACCGGACGCGCAGGTAGTTGGTCAGATCCGCAATCTCGACGTCGCTCAGCTTGTTGGCGAAGCCGGGCATTTCCTCCATGCGCTCAAGGCCCGGGAATTTCTGCGTCGGGATGCCGTCGATGATCGACACCACCAGGTTTCGCGGATCGCCCAGTCGCAGCGTCGAGTTGCCTGCCATCGGAATCGCGACGTGGCCCTTGCCCTCGCCATTCACCGCATGGCAACCCGCGCAGACGTTCAGGTAGGTCTGGCGACCGGCCGCAAACTTCTGGTCGGCGCCGGGATCTTCCACCGGGGCCTGCGGCGCCAGGGGCTTGTCCCCTGTCATGAAGGTCACCATCGCCTTGCTGTCAGCGTCCGTCAGGTGCTGGGTGCTCAGGTCGATCACCGTGTGCATTTCGCCCCAGGCGGAGCCTTGGGGAGAGATGCCCGTCTTCATGAAGGTCTCGATGTCGCGCGCCGTCCACCCACGCTCGGCCAGGCCCTTGGGCGTGATGTCAGGCGCCAGCCAGCGTCCGATTTGCGCGCCCTGCCACTGCAGCCCCAGGTCCATCTGACCCATGAAGCCGCGCGGCGTATGGCATTCCGCACAATGGCCCAGCACATTGGCGACGTAGCGCCCACGCGTCCACTCCGCTGATGTGCCTTGCGACGCGGCGGGCAGTTCGTCCTTCAGGAACAGCGCCTTCCAGAACCAGACGCCAAAGCGCACGTTGTACGGGAAGTGCAGATCGGCAGCCTTGTTGGGCTGCGCCACGGCCGGCTGCTGCATCAGGTAGTCGTAGACGGCATCGACGTCTTCACGCGGCATGGCGCGATACGACGCATAGGGCATCGCCGGGTAGAGCTGCTTGCCGCCCGGCGAAGTGCCGTCGTGCATCGCCTTGTAGAAGTCGTCCTTGCTCCAGCGGCCGATGCCATGTTCGGGGTCGGGCGTGATGTTGCTGCCATAGAGCGACCCGAAAGGCGACTCCAGGGGATGGCCGCCCGCATAGGGCGCGCCACCCGGTGCCGTGTGGCAGGCTGCGCAGTCGGCCGCCTTGGCGAGGTACTTGCCGCGGGCGATCTGGTCGTCGCTGGCTTTCACCGGCTTGCCGTCGCCCGTCGGGCCACCGCAGGCGGCCACGACCAGGCCGACGCCCGCCACGGCGAGCAGCCGTGCCAGGGATGCGTAGAGGGGATGCTTCATGCTCATCCCTCCGTCGTCAGGCCGGGCGTCGACAGGATCACATCCTTGACTGCCTCGTAGTAGCGGACGTAGCCGGTGCAACGGCACAGGTGCGTGTCCAGCGCGGTGGTGATTTCCGCTTCGAGTCGGCTCTTCTTGACGGGCTGGCGCTTGAGGCGCTCCATGAGCACGGTCGCACCGTTGACGAAGCCCGGCGTGCAGTAGCCGCACTGGAAGCTGTAGTGCTCCAGGAACTTCTGCTGCACAGGCGACAGCATGACGATCTCGCCCTTTTCGTTGCGCTGCGCATGGCCTTCGACGGTTCGGACCTGCTTGCCTTCGAAGTAATGTGCGCCCGTGATGCAGGTACGCGTTTCCTCGCTCACGCCACCGGGCTTGTCGACGATGACGACGCAGGCCCGGCACACGCCGATGCCGCAGCCCATGCGCGAGCCGGTGAGGCCTGCGTACTCGTGGAGAAAGTCGATCATCATCAAACCGTCCGGCACGTCCATCGGACCGACTTCCTTGCCGTTGATCGTGAGCTTGAGCGGTTTGACCGCCGGCATTGTGCTCATTTCAGCACCCCCCTGATTTTCTCCGCCGTGACAGGCAGTTCCGTGAATCGATGTCCGATGGCGTGTGCCACTGCGTTGACGATGGCCGGCACGATCGAAATCATGACCACCTCGCCCATGCCCTTGGGTGGATCGGTGTCCGACAGCGCCGGCAGTACCTCACCCGTCTGCTTCCAGACCGCCACGTCCGATGCGCGCGGCAAGGTGTAGCGGTTGAAGTTCCAGGTGCCGTTGCCGGGCCCGTCTTCGTAGAGCGGCATGTATTCGTGCAGCGCGTGGCCGATGCCCATGGCCACGCCGCCCTGGATCTGGCCGGAGACCAGTTGCGGAACGATCTGGTTGCCGCACTCCAGCACCGAGTCGTGGGACAGCAGTTCGACCTTGCCGGTGCCCGTGTCGATGGCGACTTCAGCCAGCGTCGCGATGGCGGCGTAATAGGTCACGCCCGCGTTGTTGCGCTGGATCGGCGGGTAGTTCACCTTCTTGCGCGTGATGAACTGGTAGCCGCCGGCGGTCGCGCCATTCTTGCGCTTGGCTTCGGGCGCCTTGTCGCCGTAGCGAACGGCCAGGCCGTCCATGGGGCGGCGCTGGTTCTCGCCATCGACTTCGAAGTCGGCCTCGGCCCATTGCCAGCGATTGAACACATGGCCGACCACGCCGGTCACCAGGCCCATCTCGTGCGCCTTGGCACCCAGGCGAGCGAGCGTCAGCGGCTCCATGCCGACGCAGGTGAGCTTGCCGTTGTTCCAGCGTGCGGCGTCGCGACGCACGACAAAAGGTGCCGCTTGTCCACCGCCGATGCCCGCGCTCCAGATCGCCACTGCCGCCGGCCACAGGCCATGCTCGAACAGCACTCGCGCCGTTTCGTAGCTGCCGTGCGAGAAGTAGAACGCCGAGTTGCTGGCGCTGGAAGGCGAACAGTAATTGGGCGTCCAGCGCGGGTCCGAAATCGCCTTGTCCTGATGGGACTGTGGCGACATGTAAGGGTCGCCGCTGGTGACCATCGGCAATTCGGACCATTGGGTCACCGACGTTTCAATGACATCGGCCGGGCGGCCGAGCCAATGCTTGACCATGACCGCTTGCGACGTGCTCATGCCCGTGCCCATCTCGGCGCCGCTGTGCCACATCAGGATGCGACCGTCCGGCGTGACTTCGAGCTTGACGAAGTTCGACTCGGCGCCCGTGCCGTAGTCCTTCTGCGTGCAGCCAAAGCCGACGCCGTAGCGCTTGCCGGGGTTCTTGGCCTCGTACTCGGTCTTCTTCTTGGCGCGCCCGGTCCACGTGGGGTGCTTTTGCAGCTTGAGCATGACCTCGTCGGCGCGGATTGCACCGCCGGGCACGGCCCCCTGGCTGTTCTTCATGCCCGACTTGATGACGTTCTTGAGCCGGAACTCGACCGGATCGAGGCCGAGCTTTTCGGCCACTTCGTCGATCAGCATCTCGGTCGCGCCCATGGCCTGCAAGGCACCATAGCCGCGGGCCGAACCGCAATCGACCGCACGCGACGCAATGCTGACGGCCGCAAAGTCGCTCTTGGGCAGGTAGTAGATGGTCTGCGCCGAAGTGGCGGACACCAGCGTGACCGAAGGCGTGAAGTTCACCCGCCCACCGCCGTCGAGCACGAAGTCGCCGGTCATCGCCTTGATCATTCCGGACTTGCGGTCGACCGCAATCCTGTACTTCATCCGGATGCTGTGGCGCTTGATCGAAGTCTGGAACTGTTCGAAGCGGTCATTGGCCAATCGCACCGGCACACCACCCGCATAAAACGCAGCCATCGCGCCGTAGTAGGGGAAGTTGTAGTGGTCCTTCGAGCCATAGCCCACCGTGTAGCACGGGTGCAGGAAGAGCTTCTTCACGGTGAAGTTGCACTTCGAAAGCATCTCCGTCATGGACTCCATGACTTCGATCGGGCCTTGCGTGGGCACCACCATGTGCAGGGTTTGGTTTCCGGCGTCGTACCAGCCGTTGGCGTTGTCGGGTTCGAGCGCGGCGGTGTCGATGGATTGCGAGAAGTATTCGCGATCGAGCACCAGCAGGTCGTCGCCGCCCTTGCCGATTTCGTCAGCGATGGCCTTTGCATGGGCCATGCCGGTCTCGTTGAGCTTGCCGCCCATGACCGCGTCGGGCCACACGGGCTTTGTCTTGTTGAAGGACGCGGGGAAGAGCACCGTGTCTTTCAGCGGCGAGAACTTGTCTTCGGAGCCGGGTGTGTCGCCGCTCACGCGAACGTAGCGAAAGCCGGCATAGGGCGCGCGCTCGAGCGGACCGGTGACGTTGCCGCCGCGCACCACGTCCTTCAGGCCGCGCAGCCTTTCCTTGGCGTAGCGAAAGCGCGCGAAGTCGTGATAGATGAGCAGTGCCACGGCGTGGCCCAGATAGGCCGGCGTCTTGCCGGTGGGCAACAGCATGTCTTCGCCATAGAAGGCCGGAAAGGCGACGCGGTCGCGTGCCAGGTCTTCGGCGGTGACCAGTCGGTCCGGCTTGAGGTCTTCACCCAGGGCGGCGAGATCGACGCCGGTGAAGATGCGGTCCGCAAAGGCCGCGCGCAGCAAGAGCGCGTGGGATTGCTTCTGCGGCCAATGCGGCAAGTCCCTTGACCGGATGTCGCAGGCGAAGATTTTCTCGCCAGCAACCTTGGCCGTTCCGTCAATGCGGAACTTGACCGATCCGTCAACGCCGTTCCAGGCAATTGGCGTGAGGAGTTTGTCCTCGAACAGTGCCGCGTAGGCGGGACTGAATAGCGGAGCCAGCCAAACGGAGATGCCTGTGGCACCGCCCAGTTTGAGCAACCCGCGCCGAGTGACGTCAGCGCTTTGTTTCATCGATACCCTCTCCTTCTTTTAGCCAGCAGGGGCTGGCGACAGACCGAAGCAGCAGCGGCGCTGCCATGGGTACTGGGGACCCATTCATTTCGGTCGCTGCGAGTGTCGCTGCCGCGTCGAAAAGAAGCAAAGAAAATTCGAGCAGGTGTGCTTGTTCACCAATTTGTCTTAAATGGTGATTTGCGGTCACAGTCGTAGCACTTCTATCAACACGCCTGTCGCGCGAATCAGGACACACCAAGACGCAATGCATGCCCAATCCCATCAAGTTCTTGCCTGTTTCTGCGAAGTGCGTGGCGCGCGCACCGACAACGGCTTACCCTGATGAACATGCTTCCTCAAAGAACCATCAGTACCGATCTGCCGGGCGCGGATGCCGCCACGCAGATCCTCTTGAGGCGCGCAGAGATCGGCGCCTGCATCGAGCGGCTGACCTCAGGCAACGGCGTGCATGCGACGGCCATTCCGCGCCTGAAGCTCATTCGCGCCACATCGTCGAGCGAGTTGCAGCACTCGCTGCACGAACCGGCTTTCTGCATGCCCGTGCAGGGCCGCAAGCGAGTGCTGCTGGCCGACGAAGTGACGATCTACGACGCGGACGACTACCTCGTCATTTCGCAAGACGTTCCGATCTCCAGCCAGGTCATCGATGCAACGGACCAGGCGCCCTACCTGTGCGTGCGACTGGGCTTCTCGCCCGGCGAAGTCGCGGCGCTGATGCACGACATCGGCCAGGCGCCTGCCGCCGAGCGGGTACCGTGCACGCGTGCGATCTATACGGCTCCCACCAACCTCGTGTTGGTCGACGCTGTCTTGCGGCTTGTGCGATTGCTCGACGCGCCCAGGGACGTCGCGGCCCTCGCACCGCTGGTGATCCGCGAGATCCTCTATCGACTCCTGAGCGGCGAAGAAGGGTGGCGGCTTGCGCAGATCGGCATGCCCGATGGCCAGGGGCCGCGCATCTCCGAGGCGATCTCGTGGCTGCGTGCGCACTACCGTGAGCCCCTGAAGGTCGAAGCGCTGGCGGACAACGTCCATATGAGTGCGTCATCGCTGCACCGGCATTTCAAGGCTGTGACGGCGATGAGTCCGCTGCAGTATCAAAAGCACCTTCGGCTTCAGGAGGCGCGCCGCTTGATGCTGGTCGAAGGTGCGGACGCGACCAGTGCCGGCTACCACGTCGGCTACGAAAGCGCGTCGCAGTTCTCGCGTGAATACGCACGCATGTTCGGTGCACCACCGGCGCGTGACATGCGGCGCATGCGGCAGGACTCGCTGAACACGTAGAGGATCAGGCAAGAAGCGGCGCGGATCGGGCTACCGGGCGGTGGCGACGAAGCCGGACACTGGTGTTCACGGCACAACAGCCAGTTGACGTCGTCTCCATCTCTCTTCCAAGGATCCAACATGCGTCAAAAGAAATTCGGCCGCACCGGCCTCTTCGTTTCTGAACTCTGCCTCGGCACCATGACCTTCGGCGGCGAAGGCGAACTGTGGAGCAAGATCGGCACGCTGCAGCAAGGCGATGCGGAAGGCCTCATCGGCCGATCGCTCGATGCTGGCATCAATTTCATCGACACGGCCGATGTCTATTCCGAAGGCCGCTCGGAAATCATCACCGGGCAGGCGCTGAAGAATCTCAAGGTGCCGCGCGACAGCGTGGTCGTCGCGACCAAGGTCTTCGGCGACACCGGCAAGGGCGCCAATGCACGCGGTGCATCGCGGGCGCACATCATGGACGGCGTGAAGGCGAGCCTGAAGCGCATGCAGCTCGACCACATCGACCTCTACCAGATCCATGGCTTCGACCCGGCAACGCCCATCGAGGAAACGGTGCGCGCACTGGACAATCTCGTGCAGCAGGGCCATGTGCGCTACGTCGGCGTTTCCAACTGGGCCGCGTGGCAGATCATGAAAGCCCTCGGCATCTCCGAACGCCTGGGCCTGGCGCGCTTCGAATCGCTGCAGGCCTACTACACGATCGCCGGGCGCGACCTCGAGCGCGAACTGGTGCCGATGATGCAAAGCGAAGGCGTGGGCCTGATGGTGTGGAGTCCGCTCGCGGGCGGCCTGCTCAGCGGCAAGTATGGCCGTGACGTCAAGGCCGAGGCGGGCAACCGGCGTGCAGCCTTCGACTTTCCGCCGGTCAACGTCGAGCGGGCCTACGACAGCATCGACGTCATGCGCGGTATCGCGGAAGCCAAGGGTGTGTCGGTGGCGCAGATCGCGCTGGCGTGGCTGCTGCACCAACCGGTGGTGACGAGCGTGATCATCGGCGCGAAGCGACCCGAGCAGCTCGACGACAACCTCGCGGCCACGAAGATCGACCTCTCGGCCGATGAACTCGCCACGCTCGACAAGGTGAGCGCCCTGCCGCCGGAATATCCGGGCTGGATGCTCGAGCGACAAGGCGGCCTGCGGCGCGGGCAACTGGCGCAGGCCCGCACCGCCTGATCGACTTTTGCGATCAGTTCAGCGCGCGTACACCGCGCGCTCGAACTCCGCATACAGGTTGGCGAAGGGTGCCTCCAGGAAGGGCAAGGTCTGCGTCATGATGAGCCCGACGATGTCGCGGTGCGGATCGAACCAGTAGTGCGTGTTGAGCACGCCCGCCCAACCCAGCGCGCCGGCCGAGCGCATCTGCGGCACGTCTTCCTCCACGCGCATGAAGCCGAGACTGTGCGTCACGGGCGTGCCGGGGAACAACTCGAGATCCGGGCTCACTGCCGGCGCGGCCGTGAGCAACTTGCCGAGGCGAATCGCGCCGATGCTGTTGGCAAAGAGCTTCTCTTCGGCCTTCTCGCTCAGGATGCGCTTGCCATCGAGCGTGCCCTTGTTCAGGTGCATGCGCAGGAAGCGCATGTAGTCGGCGGCCGTCGAGTAGAGACAGTGGCCCATGCCGTAGACCTCGGGATGCGGCGGCGGCGCAAGTTCGAAGGGCGCGAACTTGCCATCCTCGCCGCGCGCGCTCACCGAGCCCAGCCGTGCCGCCAGCGCGCCTTCGCATTCGAAGGCCGTGTCCTTCATGCGCAGCGGGTCGAGGATTTCTTCCTGCACGAACTTGTCGATGCGGCGGCCGTCGATGGCCTCGACCGCCTGGCCGAGCCAATCGATGCCGATCCCATATTCCCATCGCGTTCCGGGGTCCACCACCAGCGGATAGAACAGCGAACTCTTCAATCCGGACAGGATCGACGGATGGCCGGTCGCGCCCATCCAGCGCGCCACATCGGCGTTCCAGAACTCGTAGGCCAAGCCCGAGGTGTGGGTCGCGAGATGACGCAGCGTCGCCTTGGTTTTGGGCGCACGCATGCGCGGCTTGTCGCCATCGAAGCCATCGAGCACCTGGATCCTGGCGAAGTCCGGAAGAATGGATTCGACCGGTGCGTCGTAGTCGAGCTTGCCGCGGTCGGCCAGGATCAACGCGGCGGTCGAGCCTACGGCCTTGGTCATCGAAAAGATACGAAAGACCGTGTCTTCCGTCATCGGCTTGCCGGGCGCCTTCTCGCCGGCCACGCCGGTCCATGTCACGCCACGGGAATTGCCCAGCATGGCCACGAGGCCCGGCGCAGCGCCGGACGCAACGCCGCTCGCGAGCACGTCGTCAAGTGCACTCATTGTTGTCTCCTGTTATGTGGAGTGGCTGAATGACAAACAGGCCGGGGGCAGCCACCACCCCCGGCCCGTTGTACTACTTCGGGCCCAATCAGTCGACGGTGCTCAGCACGTCGCCGAAGCCGGCCCACTGCGTGCCGGTGAACTTGGCGAGTTGCCCCTGCTTGACCAGGAAATAGTCGGTGGGCGACGAGTTGAGCGACATGCCCGTGAGCAGCAGTGGCAGCTTCAGCGCCTTGATGTTCGCGGCCTGCTTCATGACGTTTTCGCGCGTCAGGTCATTGCCGCACTGCTTGAGGATCTGCACCATCGTCTGGGCCGCGATGTAGCCGTAGAGGTTGGATGCGTCTTTCGGGTCACCCTCCTTGTAGTAGCGGCCCATGAAGGCGCGCCATTCGAGCATGGCCGGGTCATCCTTCCATTGCGGATCGTTCGGGTCCTTGTAGTACTGCAAGGTGAGCAGGCCCACCGACTTGTCCAGCCCCGCCGGCGTGAGCACCGAGCCCACCGACGCACCCACGTTGTTGACGATGTGAAGCGGCTTCCAGCCGGAGTCGAAGGCCTTGCGGATGGCCTGTGCCGAGAACTTGGGCGTGGTGATGTTGATGAAGGTATCGGCGCCGGAGCCTTGCAGCGTGACGATCTGCGAATCGACCGTCGGGTCGGACACCTCGTAGCTCGCCTCCGAGACGATCATCTTCGCGCCCTTTGCGCCCAGCCCGTCCTTCACGCCCTTGAGCAGGTCCTTGCCGTAGTCGTCGTTCTGATAAAGGATCGCGATCTTGGCGTTGGGCTTTTCCTTGAGCAGGTACTTGGCGTAGATCACGCCTTCGGCCTGGTAGCTCAGGTTGAAGCCGATGGTCCACGGAAAGTTCTTCGGGTCCGCCCACTTGGTGGCGCCGGTGGCCAGCAGCAGGTGCGGCACCTTCTTGGTGTTGACGTACTTGTGGATGGCCGAATTGCTGGGCGTTCCCAGCGTCTGGAACAGCGCCAGCACTTCGTCCTGCTCGACCAGCTTGCGCACCTGCTCCACCGCCTTGGGCGGGCTGTAGCCATCGTCCAGGCTGATCAGGTTGATCTTGCGGCCGTTGATGCCGCCTTGCTCGTTGATCATCTTGAAGTACGCCACCTGCAGCTTGCCGATGGTGCCGTAGGCCGAGGCGGGCCCGCTGTAGGGCATGGTCTGGCCGAGCTTGATCTCGGTGTCGGATGCGCCCGGCCCGTACTTCTTCTGCGCCATGGCAGGCGCGCTGGCCAGAACGAGCATGACGGCACCGGCGACGAGCGTCGCACGACGGTCGGGTCTGAATTTCATGATGTCTCCTTCGATGTCATCCAACAAGAAAAATCGGCTTGCCCATGTCGGGCGCACCGGGCCGAGGACTCGAAAAACTCAAGGACCGCGCCGCGCGCGCAGGCGTCCGGCCACCACCCGGACCAGCCCCGCCACGCCGTACGGCATCACATACATGAACACGATGAGGAACACGCCATAGATGGCCCACGGCGCCGCCTTTGAAATCTGGTCCGCCACGTTCGGGATGAACTGGATGAACAGCGCCCCGAAGATCGCGCCCTGGATCGACGCCAGCCCACCGACCACGACGCCCACGATCAGCGTGATCGACAGGAACACCGAGAACGAATCGGGCGCCACGAACTGCACCACGATGGCACCCAGCGCACCCGCGATGCCGGTGTACATGGCCGACACGCCGAAGGTCATCGACTTGACCATGGCCGTGTTGACACCCATGGCACGCGCCGCGATCGGCTGGTCGCGAATGGCCACCATCGCCCGGCCCATGCGACCGCGCAACAAATTCCAGCCGGCGAGGAACAGCACCAGCAAGCATGCGAGCACCACGAAGTAGAGCCACTGGTCTTGCGACAGCCCCGTCCACTCCGGCGCTTCAGGCTTGACGATGACGATGCCCATCGCGCCGCCCGTCCAGTGCTCCAGGTGCTTGTACTTGAGGATCTGGGGCATCGCCACGCCGAGTGCGAACGTCGCCAGCGCCAGGTACAGCCCGTCGAAGCGCAAGGCCGGCAGGCCGAAGAGAAAGCCGGCCACAAGGCAGACCGCGCCAGCGACCGGAATCGTCGCCCAGTAGGGCACGCCGAACTTGTCCATGAGGATCGCTGCCACGTAGGCACCGATCGCATAGAAGGCGCCGTGCCCCAGCGAGATCTGGCCGTTGTAGCCCGTCAGCATGTTCAGGCCCAGCAACGCGATCGCGTAGACCAGCGCCAGCGTGAACTGGAACACGCGGTAGTTGCTCACGACGAAGGGCAGCACGCATGCCGCGGCGATGACGACCAGCAGGACGATCAGTTGCCCGCGGTTCTGCGGGCGGTGAACTGCGGGGGTGCTGACGGCGGCGACGGCGGCGACTGTGGCGGTGTTGTTTTCCATGCGTTCACACCCGAGTGACGTGGACCTTGCCGAAGAGGCCCGAAGGCCGGATCACCAGCACGCCGACGATGAGCACCAGCGCCACCGTCAGCTTCAGTTCGGTGCCGATGAGCGAGCCCACCACGTTCTCCAGCACACCGACGATGAAGCCGCCGAGCACCGCGCCGCCGGGGCTGTCGACGCCGCCCAGCAGCGCCGCCGCAAAGGCGTAGAGCAGGATGCCCGACATCATGTTCGGCTCCAGGAAGACGGTGGGTGCCACCATGATCCCCGCGATGGATCCAATCGCGGCAGCCAGCCCCCAGCCCAACGCCAGCATCCATCCCACCCGGATGCCGACCAGCCGGCTCGACACCGGGTTCTGTGCGGCGGCGCGCATCGCCAGCCCCAGCGGCGTGAAGCGGAAGAACACGAACACCAGAATGAGCACCACCAGCGTCACGCCGATGGACCCCAGTTCATGCGAGGACACGTACTTGTTGCCAAAGAGCGGCGCCGTCGGGAACGGGCTGGGAAAAGGCTTGATCGTGTAGCTGAAGATCCACCCCGCCAGGCTGTTCAGGATCACCAAGAGCCCGATGAACACGATCACCACCGACAGGATGGAGCCCTGCTCCACCGGCTGCACGATGACACGCTCGATGAGCGCGCCGATCACGAAGGCAACGCCCACCGTGATGAAGAAGGCCCCCCAGTACGGCACGCCCGCCTGCATGAGGCTCCACGCGATGTAGGTGGAGAACATCGCGAGTTCGCCCTGCGCGAAGTTCACCAGGTGCGTGGCCTGGTAGATCATCACAAGGGCCAGCGCCACGCTGGCGTAGATGCCGCCGGTGGCCAGACCCGAGAGAACCTGGTGAAGCAGGACGTTCATGCTAGTAGCCCAGGTAGGAACGCCGCACCGCTTCGTCGTTGCGGATGACATCGGCCGCGCCGGAGATGACGACGCGCCCCGTTTCGAGCAGGTAGGCCTGATCGGCCAATTGCAGCGCCAGCGCAGCGTTCTGCTCCACCAGCAGCATGCTCACGCGGTCCTGCCGGTTGATCTCGCGGAAGATCTCGAAGATCTCCTGCACGATGCGCGGCGCCAGACCGAAAGACGGCTCGTCCAGCAGCATCAGGCGCGGACGCAGCATCAGCGCCCGCGACACGGCGAGCATTTGTTGCTCGCCACCGGAGAGCGTGCCGGCCTGCTGCTTGCGCCGTTCGCGCAGGCGCGGAAAGTAGCCGTAGATGCGTTCGAAATCCGCCTCCACCTCGGCCTTGTCGCGCCGCGTGTAGGCGCCCAGGCGCAGGTTCTCGTCGACGCTCAGGTTGACGAAGGT
This sequence comes from Variovorax brevis, assembly GCF_030317105.1. Classification (GTDB taxonomy): domain Bacteria; phylum Pseudomonadota; class Gammaproteobacteria; order Burkholderiales; family Burkholderiaceae_C; genus Variovorax; species Variovorax brevis. The sequence goes on along the minus strand of NZ_JASZYG010000005.1, from coordinate 111,778 downwards.
GCCGCGCCCGTCCGGCACGTGCGCCACGCCCAGGCGCACGATGCCTTCGGTGCTCTTGCCGTCGATGCGGACTCCGTTGAAGACGATCTCGCCCTGCGTCTTGACCATGCCGCACACAGCGCGCAGGGTCGTCGTCTTGCCTGCGCCGTTGGCCCCGAGGACGGTCGTGATGCCGCCCTCCTCCACGCCGAAGTCCATGCCGTGCAGCACCTTGATGGCACCGTACTGGGCGTTCAGCGCGCGGGCTTCGAGAATCTTGCCCATCAGGCCGGCCCTCCAAGGTAGGCGCGGATCACTTCTGCATTGGCTTGCACCTGCGCGGGCGTGCCGTCGGCAATGATCTTTCCGAAGTCCAGGGCCACCACCTGGTCCGACACGCGCATGACCAGGTTCATGTGGTGCTCCACCAGCAGCATCGTGAGTTTCAACCGGTCGCGGATCTGGCGCAGCAAGGCCATGAGCGCGCCCACCTCTTCGTGGTTGAGGCCACCCGCGGGCTCGTCGAGCAGCAGCAGCTTGGGTTCGCTCGCCAGCGCCCGCGCCAGCTCCACGCGCTTTTGCGTGCCGAAGGGCAGGTCCATCACGCGCGTGTCGGCGACGCGGCCCAGGTCGAGCAGGTCCACGAGTTGTTCGGCGCGACCTTGCAAGCCCTCTTCTTCGCGCCGCACCCACGGCAGGCGCAAGGCGTTGGAGAAGAAGCCGCTGCGTGTGCGGCAATGGCCGCCGAGCATGATGTTCTGCCGCACGGTCATGGTGCCGAACAGCGCCAGGTTCTGGAAGGTGCGCCCGATGCCCAGCGCCGCGATGCCGTGCGCGGGCGTTTCCACCAGCGAACGGCCCTCGAAAAGGATGTCGCCCTCGCTGAACGAATACAGCCGCGAAAGGCAGTTGAACAGGGTCGTCTTGCCGGCGCCATTGGGCCCGATGAGCCCGACGATGTGGCCGTTCGGAACGCTGAACGACACCTTGTCCAGGGCCGTGATTCCGCCGAAGCGCACGGTGACGCCATCGACGCGGAGCAGGTCAGCACGATTCGAAGGCGAGACGATGTTCGACTCCTTGCACGGTTGACACCCGTCCGGCGCCGGGCGGCATGCCGGAAGGTCGAGCGCTCCCCTGAAACATGAAGATAGCGAGGCGCGCAAGGATTCCGAAGTCGGCTTTACCCTTGCTTGCGGCTCCCTGCAGGCAAGGCGCACCGAAGCTCAGTCGCCTATGTGACAACCATTGCCAGCCTCATGAGGACATGGGCGCGCTTTGCCGACGCATGCTGCGCCAGCTTGAGCATCCATGAAGAAATAAAAGAGGCGACGGGCGCGGCGGCCCGGCGCTTCAGACGCGGGATTCCCGCGCGCCTTCGCCCTCGATCGCAGAGGGACTGCTCTTCGGGTGGCGATACAGGAAGGTGAGTGACGCCACGCAGGTCAACAAAAGACCAGCAGCCAAAATTGCGATCGCGACTTGCATCCGTGCCTCTTGAAATGTCTCAACAATGTTGCACAGGCTAAGCGAACATCCCGGCGCCCTTTCTCAGGGATCACCCGATCCGCGGGGATGTACCGATGCCGTTGCGCAACGGCGCATCAGACCACCTTGACGCTGATGTCGTAGAGCCCGTCGATGTGGCCCGTCATGACATCGCCGGGCACCACCGGCCCGACGTTCTCCGGCGTGCCCGAATAGATGATGTCGCCGGGAAAGAGCTCGTTGGCCTGCGACAGCCTGGAGATCTGCTCGGCCACGTTCCAGATCATCTTGGACAGGTCGCTCGACTGCTTGACCTGCCCGTTGACCTTCAGCCAGATGGCGCCCTTGTCGAAGTGACCCGTGCGGCTGACCGGCTGCAAATGACTCACCACCGCCGAGTGGTCGAAGGACTTGCCGATCTCCCAGGGCTTCTTCTCGTTGGCCATCGCGTTCTGCAGGTCGCGGCGTGTCATGTCCAGGCCGACCGCATAGGCGAACACGCACTCGAGCGCCTTCTCCGGCGGGATGTTGCGCCCGCCCTTGTTCAGCGCCGCGACGAGTTCGACCTCGTAGTGGTAGTTCTTCGTGAGCGGCGGATAGGGGTGGTCGACCGTCGCGCCTTGCGGCACCAGTTGAATGGCATCCGTCGGCTTCTGGAAGAAGAAAGGCGGCTCGCGGTTCGGATCCGATCCGCGCTCGATCGCGTGTGCGGCGTAGTTGCGGCCGATGCAATAAACACGTCTGACCGGGAACACCTGATCACTTCCAACCACCGGAATCGAAGCACCGGCAACCGCGAACATGGGCTTGCCTCCGGCACCGGCGCCGGAGCTCGTGGCGCAGCCAGCCAGCACGCCCGCCGCCATCGCGGTCGAGAGCTGCAGCATGGATCTGCGATTCGTAGCACTCATCGATTTCTCCTGTTCAGGGCCGCACCGCCGATGCGGCACGTGCCCGGCGCGGAGTATCGGCCTCAGTGCAAATGAATGTGTCCGGGAGAAACCCGTCTTGCGGGAACCAGCAAGCGTGAGACGTGACGTTCAGGCCGCGGCAACAGCGCGTACCCTGCGCCGCGTCCGCATGAGCAGCGTGACGGCAATGGTCATGTTCAACAGGTTCCACGCAATCCCGTTGATGAAGGCCGCGTGATAGCTGCCCGTGAGGTCGAACACCTTGCCCGACATCCAGCCGCCCAGCGCCATGCCCAGCAGGGTGAACATCAGCACCGTGCCAACGCGCGCACCGGCCTCGTTGGCCGGAAAGTGCTCGCGCACGATGATGGCGTAAGAAGGCACGATGCCGCCCTGGAACAGGCCGAACAGCGCCGACACCACATACAGCGACACCAGCCCGTCGAAGGGCAAAAACATCAGCAACGCCACGCACTGCAGCGCCGAGCCGAGCAGCAGGGTGCGCAAGCCGCCGATGCGATCGCAGATGGCGCCCGACACGAGCCTGCTCACGATGCCGGCCGCCAGCATCAGCGACAGCATCTGCGCACCGCGCGCCGCGCCATAGCCGAGGTCACCGCAGTACGCGACGATGTGCACCTGCGGCATCGACATCGCGACGCAACAGGCCACGCCCGCCACGCAGAGCATGCCCTGCGCCGTGCCCAGGCTCAGGCCAAAGGGCCGCATGGGGTCCGCCACCGCGGTCGTTGCGTGCAAGGGCGTCGCGGCGGAGGGAGTTGCAGGCACCGTCAGCGGTGGCCGGGCCCGCATGAGCAGCGCCAGGGCGGCCATCGTCACGCCGCAGAAGATGCCCATGCCGATGTAGGTCTGGCGCCAGCCCACCGTCTCGACAAAGTGCTGGACGATGGGCGGCCACACGGCGCCCGCAATGTAGTTGCCGCTCGCGCAGATGGCGACCGCGATGCCGCGGCGCTTGACGAACCACAGCGAGGTGTCCGCCACCAGCGGCGCAAAGGCCGCGGCACTGCCGAAGAGTCCGACGAACACCGCCTGCGCCGCCGTGAAGCCCACGATGCCGCTGGCCATGCCGCACGCGATGTAGCCGACGCCCAGGCTCAGCGCACCGATCAGCAGGGGCCACATCACGCCCACGCGATCGGCCAGCCGCCCCATCAGCACGCCGCCCACGCCGAAACCGATCATCAGCAAGGTGTAGGGCAAGGAGGCATCGGCGCGCGCAATGCCGAAATCGGCCTGCACCGCGGGGAGCACCACGGAGACCACGTACATGCCGCTGCTGCCCACGGTCATGAGCAGGATGGTCACGAGCAGCCGGAAGGCAGCGTAGCGTGAATCGGGCTGGTGGGTGGGGGCTTGGGGCGCAGGCATGGGCTGTCATTGTGCCGACAGCCGGCATTGGGGGTCGCGGAGGGCTACGCGGCCTTCTTCAACTCGAGCACATCCGGACCCATCGTCTCCAGGAGGCTCTTTCGAAGTTGCTTCGACTCTTCCGAGTTCGGCTCCGTGCCGGGGACGCCGACCATCACGACACGCCAGAACTGGTGGCCGGCCTTGACGAGCGTGGCGTGCACGCGGCGCGTGCGGTCATCCGAGACGACACCCTTCATCTGCAGGCCGTGGCAGCCACGCACTTCGACGGGCTCGGCGCTGGCGCGATCCATCTTCAAGTGCGCGGCGGCGAGCCACGTGCGCTCGTACTCTTCCAGCAACATGGAGTCCGCGGCGGTCTCCTGGCTGATGAACGCGACGGTCTTTCCATTGCCCGAGGAAAAGGTGTAGACCGCCTCGCCCCTGTCGCTCTTCTGTTCGCCGGCCTTCCAGCCGGCGGGTATCGTGGCGCGTCGCGCCGTCACCGGATTGGTCCACTCGGACCCGGAACTGATCTTTTTCTCCAGGCCGAACCCATCGGGCTGAAGCACGCTGTTCAACGAGATGAGCCCGATCACCAGCGTGATGGCCGTGACAAGCCCGACCGTACCCATCTCCGGAGCCTTGACGCGGAACTGGTCCCCGTCGTAGCTGGCCGACTGGCCGTTCCTGACCCGGCGGTATTCGTCCAGCATGGTGATGAGGCTCACCAAGGGCAGGCTCAGGGCCATACCGCGCCAATAGAGCGCCAGCGTGCGCTTGAGGTATTGCGTGAAGCCCGGACAGGCACCCGACGCCGTCACGATGCGGATACCAAAGAGAAACTTGCCCGGCGTCGTGCCGAACAGGCCGAAGACGACCGCCTCGGTCAGCAGCGCCAGCGGCACGAGCATGAAGCCCAGCGCGAGGCGCGTCCCTGGATCCGGGCTGCCGACCCAGTCGGCAAAGGAAGGCGCCAGCAGCGCCAAGGCCGCGCCCAACAAGAAGCCGGCTGGAATGCTCAGCAGCGCGACATCCAGCAGCCTGGCGCAGCACCTGCGCCACGGCCCCGCCAGCGGCATCGTGCGCACACGCGCACGCGCTGATTCGCCTGGCAAGGCAGGCGGCGTGGATTCCTGCAGATAGGCCAGTTCGGCCACATCCCAGAGGACAAGCCAGTCTTCATGGCCGCTTCGCCACACCCAGGTATCGAAATCAATGGTGCCGGCCCGCAGCAATTGTTCGAGCTGGGCCGCCGACACGGGCCCCTTGCGCTCATTGGCGAGCGCGTACCACCACACGTACTCCATACATCACTCCCTGACGCTTTTTTATGCCCGTCGTTTCGCGGGTCGTCTTCGAATGTATGGCGCGGCCATGGCGCCAGAGATCACTGGCGCCACACTCATTCACCGCTGGTGTGAAATGTGACTGCTTTTAATCCGGAGAAATTGAAACGCGGTCCTTGAACATCTCGCGCAGGCGCGTCTTCAGGAACTTGCCCACCGAGGTCTTGGGGATCGCATCCACCCATTCAAAGTCGTCCGGCAGCTGGAACTTCGCCAGCTTGGGCCTGAGGAATTCGCGCAGCGCGGGCGCGTCCACCTCGGCGCCCGGGCGCTTCACGAGCACGACCAAGGGCCGCTCGCCCCACTTGGGATGCTGGATGGCCACCACCGCTGCCTCGGCCACCGCGGGATGCCCCATGACGAGGTTCTCCAGCTCCACCGAGCTGATCCACTCGCCCCCCGACTTGATGAGGTCCTTGCTGCGATCGACGATGCGCATGTAGCCCTGCGGGTCGATGGTGGCGACGTCGCCGGTGCGAAGCCATCCATCGGCGCTGAACTTCGACGGGTCGTTGGGCGTCGCGTGATAGGCGCCGCTGATCCACGGGCCGCGCACCTGCACCTCGCCGACCGCCTTGCCGTCCCAAGGCTGCACACCCTGAACCTCGTCGACGATGCGCATTTCCACCAGTGGCGCCGCCACGCCCTGCATGGCGCGGATGGCGTGCTGCTGCTCCTTGGGCAACTCCAGATGGGCGGGCCGCAGGATCGGAAAGCTGCCGATCGGCGAGGTCTCGGTCATGCCCCAGCCCTGGCGGATGTGCATGTCGTACTTCTCGAAATTGGCGATCAGGCTTTGCGGGATGGCCGCGCCGCCGATCAGCATGCGCATGCCTTTGACAAGCTTGCGCTCGCGCGTGGGGTTTTGCAGCGACTGGTAGATCATCATCCAGATGGTCGGCACGCCCAGGGCCATCGTGCACTGGCTTTCTTCCATCAGGTCGAGCAGGTCTTCGCCGCCGAGGTGGGGGCCGGGCAGGATCTGGCTCGCGCCGACCATCATCGCCGAGAAGGGCACGGCCCACGCGTTGGCATGGAACATGGGTGTGACCATGAGCACCCGGTCGCGCGCCGAGAGCGAGAACAGGTCGGGAATGCAGCCGGTGATGGCGTGCAGCACCATCGAGCGGTGCGAGTACACGACGCCCTTGGGCCGCCCGGTGGTGCCGGAGGTGTAGCACATGCCCACGGCTTCGTTTTCGTCCTGCTCGGGGTAGGCGTAGCCGCTGGCATCGACGTCGATCAGGTCTTCGTAGCCTTGCATGCCGTCGGGCAGCGGTGCACCCGCAAAGGGCACGACGACGACGCGGGGCGGCGCATTCCTGAGCAGCAGTCGAACCTTGTCCCAGATGGGCAGAAGCACGTCGTCCACGATCAGCACGCGGTCGCCGGCGTCTTCGATGATGTAGGCGAGATCTTCGGACGACAGCCGCAGGTTGAGCGTGTGCAGCACCGCGCCGGCGGCCGGAATGCCGAAGTAGCACTCCAGGTGCCAGGCGTGGTTCCAGCACAGCGTGCCGACCGCTTCGCCGCGGCCGACGCCGAGCTTGTCGCGAAGGGCCATGGCCAGTTGCCGTGCGCGGCGGTGGATCTGCGCGTAGCTGCGCGTGTAGCTCGACTTGTCGGGAAGCTTGCCCAGCACCTCGCTGTCGCCGAAATAGGTACCCGCGCGCTCGAGGATGAGGTTGGTGCTCAGCGGCACGGACATCATGGTCGTCTTCATGAAGAGTCTCCTTCTCTTTGCCGCCGTCCGGCGACCGGCAGCTGTTTGTTGTTCGTCATTGTGTTGAGCGAAGCGCGTCCGGCGCGGCCAGGGAAAACGTGGTTCCGGGCGCGTGGCGCTCACGCCCAGCTCAATCTGCCGCACGATCATTCATGCTGGCCTGAAGTGAAAAACTCCCATGACTTGGCGATGCGCGCTCCCGCGGACAGGCGGATAAAGGAGTCACCATGCTGGCTCGATCCACCGCCCGCGCCCTGCTGTTCATCGCAGCGGTTCCGACGCTGTCGGATCAACCTGCCCATCCGCAGGAACGCGCCTTCCTGAACAGCGACGAAGTGCGGCAAACCGTCGTCGGCCGGGGCATCATTTCTCGGAATCTGCAAAGCGGCATGGTCTCGCACTGGGAATTCTTCGAGGACGGGCGCGTGGAGTTCGCCAATCGCAGCGGACCGGGGTCGGCCACAGGCACCTGGAGCTTGCGGCCTGATGGCGCCATGTGCGTGAGCATGCTGGCACACACCGGCTGCCGCTACTGGTTCCGCAGCGCCGCCGGCATCGCCAATGCGGACAGCCCAAAGCCCGACGCGCCCACGGTGGCCGAGGTGAAGTTCGAGTAGTCCATTCGTGCGTGGAGCGGGAGAATGTCGATGCGCATTCGACCAAGGAAACCCTCATGCCGGACCCGCAATCCACGGCGCCACCGGAAGCCGCACTGGCCGCCCTGCTGACACGGCGATCGATCTCGCCGCGGCGCCTGCTGCCGCCCGCTCCCGACGCCATGCAGATCGACCTGATGCTGCAAACCGCGTTGCGCGCGCCTGACCATGGCGGCCTGCATCCTTGGCGCGTCGTGCAGTTCGCGGCCGACCAGCGCGAGATGCTGGCCGACCGTTTTGAAGAAGAGAAGTTGCGCCGCGACCCCCTGGCCTCGGATTTCGATCGCCAGCGCGCCCGCGAGCATGCGACGCTGGCGCCGGCGCTGCTGGCCTTTGTGGTCAGTCCGCGTGTTCACGACAAGGTTCCCGTGCGCGAGCAATGGCTGGCAGCCGGCGCGGCGCTGGGCAACCTGCTCAACGCGGCGCATCAACTGGGCTTCGGCGCCATCATGCTGAGCGGCGCGCGCTGCTTCGATGCGACGCTTTGCGCTGAATTGGGTGTTGGGCCGGAAGAATCTCTCGCGGGCTTCGTCAGCATCGGGAGCATCGCGGAAGCAGCGCCGCCGTCGAAGCGCAGCGCTGTGGTGGGCGACGTGTGCGGCCTTTGGTGCCCGAAGAAGTAGCCGATCAAGTCAAGACAAGGGCGCCCGGGTCAAACCCGGCCGCGCTGCGCTCCGCTTTCAACCCGGCAATGCGATCACGACAGCCGATTCATCAACATCGGCTGTCGCATGCTGCTTGACGCGCAGGCCGCTGACAGCGGCGGCGAAACCGATGACGCGCCCGCCTCCCGGCAGCGCCAATGCCACCTCATCGCCCTGCTCGCTGCGCTCGACGCTGTCGACCTGGCCACGCAACTGGTTGCGGGGTGCCGCTGCCGCGCCTCGCGGGGCGCGCGCGATGCGCACAGCCGTCGCCTTGAACAGTGCAATCACGCGCATCTCCGTGCGAAGGCCGAGCAACTCGACGCTCTCCCGCGTGACCCGCGCCGAAATGGTGGCGCCCTCGCCCACCAACAGGCCGACGCGCGACAAGGGTCCGGATGTCTCGACGGCCGCCACCGTGGCGGGAAGTTGATTGCGCATGCTGGTGCGCAGCGCAAAGCTCGCCACATTCAGCTCCGGCGCGGATGCAGACGTGGCGAGCCAGCGCTGATGCACCAGGGCCTTCGCGGCATCGAGTTCCTGTGCCAGCTCCAGCAGTTGCACCCCATGCGGCGTGAGTGACGCGCCGCCACCGCCCGTGCCGCCCACCGCGCGATGGACCAACGGCACCCCCGCGAGGTTGGTCAGCGTGTCGATGGCCTGCCAGGCGGCCTTGTAGCTGACGGACGCATCGCGCGCTGCCTGGGAAATGCTGCCGGTGCGCCCGATGCCGCGCAGGATGTCAATGCGCTTGTCGCTCTGTCCATGTCCAAGTGCGTCAGTGAATCGAGGGCTGTTCATCGCGCAGATTGTGCAATGACGCTGCACTGCACGATGGCCCCACCAATCGTCCTGATGAACCCGATGGGCACCGGGCAGGCACGTAACGCCGTGTTGCTATCATCGCTATTCCCAAATTGAATAGCGACCAAAAGGAACCGGAAATGAAAGTTTCGATGCGACTGCGCAGCGCGGCCCTGGTCGCGACGCTTGCCTTGGGCAGCAGCGTGGCGAGCGCGCAGGAACTCGTGGTGTCCGCCGCCGCGAGCCTGACGAACGCCTTCCAGGCCGTAGGCCAGGCTTTTGAGCAGGCCAAGCCCGGCGCAAAGCTGACCTTCAACTTCGCGGCCTCCGGGCCGCTGCTGGCCCAGATCCAGCAGGGTGCACCCGTCGATGTGTTTGCCTCCGCCGACCAGGAAACGATGAACCGCGCGGCGAGCGCCAACCTGATCGCGGCCACCTCGCGCGCCGACTTCGCGGCCAACACGCTGGTGCTGATCGTGCCGTCGAGCGCGAGCCAGACACCCCGCGAACTGGGGGACTTGAAGGCGGCTTCATACCAGCGCGTCTCCACCGGTACACCTGCCACCGTGCCCGTCGGCCGATACACGATGGAAGCCATCGACAAGGCCGGTCTCACGGCGTCGCTGGCCTCGAAATGGATCTACGGCGAAAGCGTGCGCCAGGTCCTGAACTACGTGGCGCGCGGTGAAGTGGATGCCGGCTTCGTCTATCGCACCGACGCACTGATCGAACGCGACAAGACACGCATCGCGCTGACCGTTCCGACGACGACGCCTGTCACGTACCCCATCGCACAGGTCGCTACCAGCAAGAACGCGCCGCTCGCCAACGAATTCATCGCCTTCGTGCGCAGCGGAGCCGGGCAGGAGATCCTGCAGCGTTTCGGCTTCTCGAAGCCATGACATTGCGTCGCTCGCGTCCTTGCAGGGCCCAGGCGTGCTGACGCCGCTGTGGCTCACGCTGAAAGTCGCTCTGCTCGCCACCTTGATCGCGGGCTTGATCGGCATTGCGCTGGGCTGGTTTCTTTCCAGGCGCGAATTTGCCGGCAAGAGCATCGTCGACGCGATGCTCATGCTGCCCATGGTGCTCCCGCCGACGGTGATCGGCTACTACCTGATCGTGCTCATCGGCCGCAACGGTGTTTTGGGCCAGCATCTCCACAGCTGGTTCGGCATCAACCTCATGTTCACGTGGCAAGGTGCCGTCATCGCGGCGTCGGTGGTGTCCTTGCCGCTGGTCTACAAGGGCGCACGCGCCGCCTTTGAGGAAGTCGATGGGCGCTTCGCCAATGCGGCGCGAACGCTCGGGGCCGGCGAACTCGAAGTCTTCCTCCGCGTCGCGCTGCCGCTGGCGGTGCGCGGCATTGCAGCCGGCTTGATGCTGGCCTTCGCGCGCGCCATGGGCGAGTTCGGCGCGACCCTGATGATCGCCGGCAACCTGCCGGGCAAGACGCAGACCCTGTCGATCGCGGTCTACGAAGCGGTGCAGGCCGGCAACGACGAGCGCGCGCTGTGGCTCACGCTGGTGATCTCCGTCGTCTGCATCGTCGTGCTCGTGGTCTCCGGCCGTTTGCTGCAGGCGAGGCATTGAGGTGAGTTCCTTTCTCGACGTTGCGCTGCAACTCACACTGCGTTCGCCCGACCGCAGCTTCAATCTGGATGTGAGCTTCAGGGCCCAGTCGCATCGCTGCGCGCTGATGGGCCCCTCGGGCTCCGGAAAATCGACCGTACTGCAGGCCATCGCAGGATTGGCGCATTCGGCGCACGGGCATGTGCGCGTCGGCGCTCACACGCTTCTGGACACCGCGCAGGGCATCGACCTGCCCGCCCGTGAGCGCAGGATCGGCGTGGTGTTTCAGGACTACGCGCTCTTCCCGCACATGACGGTGGAGCAGAACCTGCAGTTCGGCGTCAAGCGGCTCGGGCGACGCATGGACGCCGACCAGACCCGGCGCGTGGACGCACTGCTCGAGCAGTTCGACCTCACCAGCCTGCGAGGCGGCCTTCCGCGCAACATGTCGGGCGGGCAACGCCAACGCGTGGCGCTGGCCCGGGCGCTCGCGACGGAGCCACAACTGCTCCTGCTCGACGAACCGCTGTCTGCGCTGGACGCACCTTTGCGAATGCGCCTTCGGCGAGAACTGGCGGAAATGCTGGAGCGCGTGAAGGTGCCCACTCTGCTCGTCACCCACGATCCGCAGGATGTGGAGTCATTGGCGCAAGAGGTGATCCATCTGGAGAATGGTCGCGTCCTTCGTTGAGCATGATGGTGGGTACCGACGAAGCTGCTTCATCCGTGCCGCAGGCACATGCGGAAGGCCGGTTTCGCCGGCGCTTCCTCGGCTGCGGCCGTCATCAGCGCGGCGGCGAAGCACGTCGCGCTGGCCGTGCGCAGCGGCAGGAAGGGCACGTTGTGCCGGGCACACAGCCGCTTGAGATGGTTCACGGAGTCGTGGTCCACGCAATCCACCGGAAATACCACGACATGGGCACCCACGAGTGCGCTGGCCAGAAGGCCCTTGCGGTCTTCCATGCCTCCATCGTGGTGGACGAACTCCCCGCCTGAATCCACGACGAGTTTGCGGATCGCAGGCGTCGAACTCGGCCGGCCGCCCACGTACAGGATCTTGTGGCCACGAATGGCCTGCTGCAGCAACGCGTCCGTCTGCCCGCCGTCGGATGAGGCGAGCCTCTGGAGGTGCGACTCCGCCCCCTGCAATTCCCGCCGCAAGGTGTCGTTGAGCCGCCGCGAGCAGTCGAGTTCCACCTGCAGTTGCTCTTCATTCGACGCGCTGGCGGCCAGCGCCTGCTCGGCCGCCTCGCGCCGTTGCGTCTGCAGCGCGGTCAATTGAATCTGCGCCTGGAGATCCCGCTGCAGCGATTCGGTGTCGGCTGGTTTCTCGACCGGCCGCACCCGCGCCACGGCGCTTTCCGCCTCGAGCAACTCGACGTTGCGCCGCAGGTGCTGGCTCTCGTCAAGCAGTTTTGCCACGTGCTCCTGCAGGCGGTCAGCATGCTCTTGCAGTGCCGCCTTCTCCTGCTCCAGCGCCGCCAGTCGGCGGATGTCCGCGCGATTGGCGGCGCCCACCAGGTGCGACAGCATGTGAACATCGCCGAACGCGCGTTGCCGCAGTTCGGCCGTGACGTGGCGATGGGACATCAGCGCCCAGTAGGCGCCGGGAATCTCGCCGCCCCGAAGTGATTGCAGCCAGAGCGCCGTGAGTGCATTCGCGTCCTTCGCCTTCGAATAGACGCGGATGACGGCCTCGTGGCGCTTGTCGAGCGCCTTGGTCAAGGCCTTGCCGCCCAAGGTGCTCGAGGCAATGGAAACGCCCTCGTGATGGACCTCGACATCCGAGGCGTGCGCGACATCGATGTCGCCGTACTTCCCGACGATCTTTCGAAGCTCCGCCGTGCTCAGGCAGGTGCCGATGATGGAGCAATGAACGTGCGGGTTCAGCTGCTGCAGCCGCGCGCGACCCTTGTTCCCGAAATCGGTATCCTCCACATCGTCTTCGCAGCAACTGACGAGTCGGTACGCGCTGGAGACAGGACCGCTTCCAAAGCCGGAGGTACGCGAGAGGTTGAGATTGAAGGATGCAGACATGAATCGGGCGCCTCATGCAGATCACGAAGGAATCGACGCGGGGCCTGACCGGCCGCCGGCATCGATATATTTTTGTGGATATTACGACAAGCTTGCCGGATCCGCATACAGCCTAGCATCTGAGGCTCATACCTTGTCGAGCGCTTCCAACTGCTTGCACTCCTCGCCGGTGAAAAGCCGCGACCGCGTCAGGAGGCGCAGGCCCACCGGCCCCTCGAGAGAGAACATCCCGCCGCGTCCACCGCGCCTCGCTACTTCAAGGCAGGCCCGTCCGCTGAACAGTCCACCGCGCTGGCCTGCGGACGGAGCGAGCCATCGCAGCGCGCTCAAGGATGCCGATGGCAGCGTGGCGTTTGCCGCGAGCGGCTCGGCCTGCATCGCAGCACCGTCTATCGCTACATCAAGAGGCTTTCCCTCTGGATCGGCATGGCAAGCTCGGGGTAACCTGCAGAAAACGCACCCCACGAACCATGCCGACCGCACCTTCACCTTCAAAAAAGAAGCCATCCACCATCAAGCCCGTCGTCCGTTTCCGCATGCGGATCACCGCGGGCGACACCATCGCCATCGGTCCCGGCAAGATCCGCCTGCTCGAAGCGATCCTGGAAACCGGCTCGCTCACGGCTGCGGCCAAGAGCATCGACATGTCCTATCGCCGGGCGTGGGTGCTGATCAACGAACTCAATGGCGCGCTCAAGAAGCCGGCGGTGGCCTCCGCCAAGGGCGGCGAGCATGGTGGCGGCAGCGAAGTGACCGACGTCGGTCGCCGTCTGATCGAGCACTACCGCAACATCGAGAGCACGGCAGCGGCCGCCTGCAAGGCGGAGATCCGATCGATGACCAATCTGCTTGCAACGATTGACAGTTGACCTTGGGTGTCGCGCGCCACGCCGAGCGCGCAGGCCGCCTCAACCCACCGGCGTGGTGCTGGGCGTGAAGGTCATGGCCACGCCGTTCATGCAATAGCGCAGCCCGGTGGGCTTGGGTCCATCGTTGAACACGTGGCCCAAGTGGCCACCGCAGCCTCGGCACAGGACTTCGTCGCGCACCATGCCGAAGCTGCTGTCCCGGCGGGTTTCGACCGCGTTGTCCAGCGGCTTCCAGAAACTGGGCCAGCCGGTGCGGCTGTCGAACTTGGTGGCGGAAGAAAACAGGCGCATGCGGCAGCCCGCGCACGAGAACACGCCGGGGCGGTGCTCGTCGTTCAGCGAACTTGAAAAAGGAAGCTCGGTGTCGCCCTTGCGCAGCACGGCGAACTGCTTGGGCGTCAGGCGCTTTTTCCATTCGTCTTCGGAGTACGACACCTCGTAGTCCTTGCCAGCACCGGCGGCGCCCGCCGGCAGCATCCACCCTGGCAGCGAGGCAAGCGCCAGCGTGCTCACAAAAAGTCTTCGGGCATGCATGGGGCGGCCTCCTTGTGCGACGATGTTTGATCCAACAGAACCACCATCTTGCCTTCAAAAAAAGGAATCAGCATGACGGCCGCAGCGGGCGAACAAGCAACTATTTCCCCATCGTCGATTCTGGTCAAGGCCCTCGCGTGGCACGACGCGGGCGCGGGCGTCGCGCTTGCCACTGTCGTCAGCGCCTGGTCGACGGCACCCCGGCGCGCCGGCACGCAGATGGCAGTGCACGAGGACGGCACGCGCATGGGCACCCTCTTCGGGGAAAGCGTCGATTCGCTCATCGCAACGGCGGCGCGCGAGGTTCTTGCCAGTGGCACGGACAAGACGGTCGATCTGGCCGTCGATGACGCCACCGCATCCACCGCGGGCATGGCCTGTGGCGGCTCCATGTCGGTCCGGCTGGAGCATGTCACGGGCGGCGACGGCGGGCAGGCCGGTGTGTTGCGCCAGACAGTGGGCGCCTTGCAGCGAGGGCAAAGCGTGGTCCTGTGCACGCGCCTGTCCGACGGCCGGCGTGAACTCATCGCGACAGACGACCCCGCGCCCGGCATATGGACAGCCGAAGCACAAAAGCGCGCACGCATGGACGACACGGCGGTCGTCACGGTGAATGGCGACGACGTTCTGTTCCAGGTCTTCAATGCGCCGCTCCGGCTGTACGTGGTGGGCGCGGTTCGAACGGCACGCGCTTTGCGCGATGCCGCACAACTGGTCGGCTTTGACGTGACCATCGTCGATCCGCGATCCGACATGGCCGGCGAGCCGCGCTTCGCGGGCGCGAAGGTCGTGGTCGGTGACGTGGCCGTCAGCCTGCGCGATGCGCAGCTGGACAGCCGGAGCGCCGTGGTCATGCTGGCGCATGCGCCCGAAATGGACGACCCGGGCATCGTCGAGGCGCTTCGCAGCCGGAGCTTCTACGTCGGCGCGCTGGGCAGTCGCAAGTCGCACGCGGCGCGTCTGCAGCGGCTCGAAGCGGCCGGCGTGTCGCCTGAAAGCGCCGCAAGGATCCGCGGCCCGGCGGGCTTGGCCATCGGCGCCATCGGCCCGGCCGAGATTGCCGCGTCGATCGTCGCCGAGATGATCGCGACGCTGCGGGGCGCCGCGTGAAACGATCGCGTCAAGCGCGCGTCAGCTCACGCACCACCATGTAGACGCCCAAAGCGGCCAGCCCCACGAAGAAGCAGCGGCGGAACAGCAGCACCGACAAGCGCAGGCGCAACCACTGCCCGCCCGCCATGCCAAGCAGCGCCGGCACCAGCATGCCCACCGATGCGCCGACCAGCGGTGTCGAGTAGCCGTGCTGGCCAGCCAAGGCCAAGCCCAGCGCAAGCGTCGACGTGGTGAACGAAAGCCCCATCGCCTGGATCAACTCGTCGCGCGACAGTTGGATGGCTTGTAGATAGATCACCGCCGGTGTGACGAACACACCCGTGAGCGCCGTCACGCCGCCGGTGAGCGCACCGGCCAGCGGTCCGAGCCACGCTTCATGCCGAGGAGGCAAGTGCAAGGGACGCCCCATCAATCCCCAGCCCGCGTAGCCACACAGCGCCAGGCCCAAGGCCACCGTGGCGCCCGCTCCGGCCGGCGCGCCAAAGCACCACGCGCCGGCCAGCGTGCCCACGACGACGCCGGCCTGCATGCCACCCAGTCGCCGCAGGATGCGCCCGAATCCCGCGAGCGGCCGCAGTTGCCAGAGATTCGTCACCAGCGAAGGCACGATGAGGAGCGCCGCCGCCTGCACCGGCGGCATCCACAGCGCCAGCAATGCCATCGAAAGCGTCGGCAGCCCCAGGCCGATGACGCCCTTGACGAAGCCGGCCATCACAAAGACCAGCGCCACCAGCAGCCACATCACAGCCATCGAATCCGTCATGCCGCGAGTCTGCCGCCGAACGCTCGCGGCAAAAATGCGGATCTCGCACACCCAGCCTCAGGCAGTGCCTGAGGATGCTGTGCTACCTTGCGCGGCATGCGATTCGACCTGACCGACCTGCGGCTGTTCGCGAACATCGTCGAGGCCGGCACCATCACCGGCGGCGCGGCGCAAACGCACATGACGCTGGCGTCGGCCAGCCAGCGCGTGATCGCGATGGAAGACGAACTCGGCACCCCGCTGCTGCTGCGCGCCAAGCAGGGCGTTCGCCCCACCGAGGCCGGCCGCACGCTGGCGCACCACGCCGTGCTGGTGCTGCAGCAACTGGAGCGCATGCGCGCCGAACTCGGCGACTACGGCGCGGGCCTGCAAGGCCATGTGCGCCTGCTGTGCAACACCTCCGCGATGACCGAGCACGTGCCGGCGGCGCTGAGCGAGTTCCTCGCCGCCCACCCGCGCGTGTCGGTCGACCTGGAAGAGCAGTCCAGCATCGACATCGTCGATGCGGTGCGCGCGGGCCAATGCGACATCGGCATCGTGTCCGACGCCGTCGATGTGGAGGGCCTGCAGCACTTCGTGTTCAGGCGTGACGACCTGATGGTCGCGGTGCCGCGCGGCCATGCGCTGGCGCGACGTCGCCGCCTCACGCTGGCGGAACTGGTCGACTTCGAGTTCGTGGGCCTGGCGGCCGGCAATCCGTTGCAGGAGCACGTGGCCCAGCACGCGCGGCGCTTGGGCAAGCGCCTGCGCTACCGCGTGCGGGTGCGCAGCTTCGAGGCGCTGTGCCGCATGGTCGAGCAAGGCATTGGCATCGGCATCGTTCCCAAGGCCGCGGCTGAACGCTGCGCCCTGTCGATGAAGATCGGCGCCGTCGCGCTGGTGGACCAATGGGCAGCCCGCCATCTGCTGGCCTGCGTGCGCGACGCCAACGCGCTGCCGCTGAACGCGCAGCGCATGCTCGAACAACTACTCAAGGGAGCGCCACTCAAGGGCGATGGCCAGCCAGCGCTGCGCTCATCGCCCGCAAGCTGAGGGGGCCGGGATCAGGCCTGGAGCTCGTCGATCTTGTTGCAGACCACCACGCCGTTCGCAACGACAAAACCAATGGCCAGAAGGGAAAAAAGAGCGGTAAACATAGTTAGTCCTTTGTTAACTCGTGGAAGGACTATAGGGTAAACCCTAATCTCGTGCTGGCGAAGGGCTAAAGTCACGCTTGCCGCACGTGCGTCGGCGAGACCAGAATGCAAGAAAACCACGGGAGGTCTGCGCCCATGCCGATCGAATACGACGTGTCCCGCGAGGCGCTCATGCACCCCGAGCGGCAGCCGACCGTATTCACGGCCGGGCAGAAGCCGGACCTGCGCCTGCTGGCAGTCGAAGGCGCGCGGCTGGCCTACATCCGCGCCGACAGCGATGACGAGGAAGCGCAACGGCTGGCGCAATCGCTGGCCCTGGTGGGCTTCGAGCGGCCCGCCTTCCACGTCGACGAGGAGAGCGGCGCTTATTGCTATTGCACGCTGCGCAAGAGCGACGGGCTCGCGATGGTGTCCTTTAGGGGCTCGCAACCGGACAACCCGAGCGAAGTCATCACCGACCTCAACTTCCTGCCTTCGCCTGCGGGGGTGGGCCGCGTGCATTCGGGTTTCAAGCAAGCCTCCGACGCGCTGCGGCCCCACGTCACCCAATGGCTGGAGGGTGCGGCTTCCGGACGCAAGCGCCTGCTGCTGTGCGGCCACAGCCTGGGCGCGGCGCTGGCGACGATGTTCGCTGGGCTGGTGGCGCCGCATGCCGTCATCACCATGGGTTCGCCGCGCGTGGGCGACGTCGATTTCATCCGCTCGCTGCCCTCGCAGGTGGTGACCCGCATCGTCAATTGCTGCGACGTGGTGCCGACACTGCCGCCGGGCTTTACCTCGTACCGGCATGTGGGCACGCTGCTCTACATCGACAAGGACGGCAAGCTGCATGAAGTGCCCGAGTCGCGCTTCATGCTCCAGGACAAGATCAGCGGCCAGGCCGACCATGTGTGGCGGCTGATCGCGCACCGGGACTTCGATGGCCTGCCCGTGCGCATGCTCTCCGACCATGCGCCCATCAACTACGTACGAGCGTTCGCCTGAATCTTTTACCCGCCTCACGGATTGACACAAAAGCCCGCAGGCGCTGTACGCTCGGCGCCTGGTGAGCCTTTGCCGACGTTTGAACCCATCGAAAGATAAGGAGAAGACGATGGAAATCCGCAATCCGACCCCCGGCCTCTACAACGAAGACCTGGCGCCCGCCACCAACCGGCAGTGGGGCGCCTTCAGCATCTTCAACGTCTGGACTTCGGACGTGCACAGCCTCTGGGGCTACTACCTCGCGGCCAGCCTGTTCCTCTTGTGCGGAACCTTCGTCAACTTCCTGATCGCCATCGGGCTCAGTTCGCTGGTGATCTTCCTGCTGATGAACCTCATCGGCTACGCGGGCGAGAAAACCGGTGTGCCCTACCCGGTGCTGGCCCGTGCGTCCTTCGGCGTGTGGGGCGCCAACCTGGCGGCGCTGGTGCGTGCCGTGGTGGCGTGCTTCTGGTACGGCGCGCAAACGGCGGCTGCATCGGGCGCGGTGGTGGCCCTGCTGATCCGCAACGAGGGCATGCTGCAGTTCCACCAGACCTCGCACATGCTGGGCCATTCCACGCTGGAGGTGATCTGCTACGTGATCATCTGGGCGCTGCAGTTGCTCATCATCCAGAAGGGCATGGAGACGGTGCGCAAGTTCCAGGACTGGGCCGGCCCTGCGGTGTGGATCGCGATGCTGGTGCTGGCCATCGTGCTGGTCGTGCAGGCGGGGGGCCTCACTGTCGGCCACGGCATCCCGAAGGAAGTGCTGCTCGAAAAGACCAAGGACGCCGGCGTGAGCGGCGAGCCCGGTTCCTTCTGGGCGCTCATGGCCGTGGGCGCGACGTGGATCACCTACTTCGCGGCCCTCTACCTCAACTTCTGCGACTTCTCTCGCTACGCGAAGAACAAGGATGCGGTGAAGAAGGGCAACCTGTGGGGCCTGCCGGTGAACCTGATCGCCTTCTCGCTGGTGGCGGGCGTGACCACCATTGCGGCCTACAAGGTCTATGGCGAAGTGCTGCTGCATCCCGAGCAGATCTCGGCCAAGTTCGACAGCTGGGTGCTGGCGCTGCTGGCCGCCATCACCTTCGCGGTGGCGACGCTGGGCATCAACGTGGTGGCCAACTTTGTCTCGGCGGCCTTCGACATCTCCAACACCTTCCCCGCGAAGATCAGCTTCAAGAAGGGCGGCTACATCGCGGCGGCCATTGCGTTGCTGCTCTACCCAATTGCACCGTGGGAAGGCGGCGCGGCGCACTTCGTGAACGCCATCGGCTCCACCATGGGGCCGTTGCTGGGCATCATCCTGGTGGACTACTACCTCGTGGCCAAGGGCAACATCGACGTGCCCGCGCTCTACCAGGAAAACGGGCGCTACCGCTATGAAGGCGGCTGGAACGTCAATGCGCTGGTGGCGGCGGGCATCGGCGCGGTGTTCTCGACCTTGCTGCCGAACTTCACCACGCTGCTGCCCTCGTGGTGGGGCACCTATGGCTGGTTTTTCGGCGTGCTGATCGGCGGCTCCGTGTACTACGTGATGGCCATGGTGCGCCCCTACCACGCGCCGGCGACGCAAAGGGCCTGAAGCCACGAAGTCCGTCATTTTCGGGTTTTCCCTGGATTCAGGCGAAAATCCGGCATGACCATCCGGCGCTACCTTCCCGACAACTTCACCCTCGCCCTCCTGGTCACCGTGCTGCTGGCCAGCATGTTCCCGGTGAGCGGCCTGCTCGCCAGGTTCTTCGAAGGCTTGACGAGCGCCGCGATTGCGCTGCTCTTCTTCCTGCACGGCGCCAAGCTTTCGCGCGAAGCGATCTACGACGGCATCACGCACTGGCGGCTGCACCTGCTGGTGTTCGCCTGCACCTTCGTGCTGTTCCCGGTGCTGGGGTTCGTGCTCATGCCCTTCCTGTCGCCGCTGGTCACGCCGGACGTCTACACCGGCGTGCTCTTTCTTTGCATGCTGCCGGCCACGGTGCAGTCGGCCATTGCCTTCACCTCGATGGCGCACGGCAACATTCCGGCGGCCGTTTGCAGCGCCTCCGCGTCGACCATCGTGGGCGTGTTCGTCACGCCCATCCTGGTGACCCTGTTCGTGGTGCAGGGCGCGAGCGGCGGTGCCTCGCTGGCGTCGATCGTGCACATCCTGCTGCAGTTGCTGGTGCCTTTTGTCATCGGCCATTTGCTGCGGCCGTGGATCTTTCCGCTGATCAAGCGTGCAGGCCATGCGGTGACGATGGTCGATCGCGGCTCCATCCTGCTGGTGGTGTTCACCGCCTTCAGCGCGGCGGTGCACGAAGGTCTCTGGCACAAGGTGCCGCCCGCGGCGCTGCTGGGGCTGGTCGTGGTGTGCGTGGTGCTGCTGGCGCTGGCGCTGGTGTCGACGACGCTTCTGGCGCGCAAGCTCGGCTTTGACCGCGCGGACGAGATCACCATCGTGTTCTGCGGCTCCAAGAAGAGCCTGGCCAGCGGCATCCCGATGGCCAAGGTGCTGTTCGCCTCGCAGGCGGTCGGCGCCATCGTGCTGCCGCTCATGCTTTTTCACCAGATCCAGTTGATGGTGTGCGCGGTGCTGGCGCACCGCTACCAGCGGCTGGCCGTGACATCGGAGCCCGATGTGGATGACATCGAGCCGGTGGATTGAACGCGCCCGAAGCTGTGCAAGACTCGGACCCAATGAACGACCTTTCAACCGACCCCGAAGACACCGACACCCTCGCGATCCAGGAGCCCCGCCTGTGGCGCGACGAACTGTGGACCGCACGCGTCATCAAGAACGAAGACGACGACGGCTGGGCCGTCTCCATGACGCGCCACGGCGAAGCAGAACCCGCCCTTGTCGGCCCCTGGACCATGGGCCGTGACAAGAAAAACCCGAAGCCGCTGGACGCGCCGGCCTTTCACACGCTGGTGAAAACCGCCAGCGAAGTGCTGCGCCGCCACGAGCAGCAACTGCATGCGCAGCTCAACAAGCATGTGTTCGTCGGCGCAGGCTCCGGGCGCATTCGCGTCGCGCTGCAGATCGTGCCCGACGAAGACAACCCCTACGCCACGCTCACGGCGCAGGACGAATTCGGCGCGCAGCTTGGCGAGGCGCGTGTGGCGCCGAATTACAAGCTGACGTCGGCGAGTGCCGAAGCGTGGATTGATGGCGGGTATCCGGCCCGGCCGCGGTAGCACTGCTCCAGGCGCATCGATTCCTTGATGCATCCCATGGACCCACGAGCCGGCCCTGCCAGTCCCCTGGTCACCGTCATCACCGCACACGGCGGACACCGCCTGCTGCGGCGATGCGTGGAATCCGTCAGGGACCAGACCTATGGCAACGTGCAGCACCTGGTCGTGGCGGACGGTCCGGAAAGGTGGGATAGCGCCAATGCCGTCATCGATGCGGTCCAGGGCCACAAGGTCAGCCTGCTCCAGCTCCCCTATTCCATCGGCAAGGACCGCTGGTGCGGCCACCGCATCTACGGCGCGTGCACGTTCATCGCCGAGGGTGAGTTCGTGATGTTCCTGGACGACGACAACTATCTGGAGCCAGGCCACATACAGGCGTGCCTGGACACTTTGCGGCGCGGCAACAACTGGTGCTTCGCACTGCGCAACATCGTGGACACCGAACACCGCTTCATCTGCCAGGACAACTGCGAGAGCCTCGGCAAATGGCCGAGCGTGCTCCATCCGGAAGACTACTTCGTCGACGTCAATTGCTACTTCCTGCCCAGGCTCCTGGCGGTCAGGATCACGCCGCTCTGGTATCGAAAGTTCCGGGAGGCCGGCCAGCCGGAAGTCGATCGGGTCATTGCCGCTTCATTGAGACAGATCGCGCCCGACTTCGACTGCACCTACCGCTACTCGGTCAACTACCTCGCGGGCAACTCGCCCAACTCGGTGAAGCCGGAATTCTTCCTGCGGGGCAACGAGGAAATGCTCAGGCGCTACGGGGGCCAACTGCCCTGGGCCAACGGCGGCTGACGGATTCACTCGCCCTGGTGGGGCGAAGAGGCTCACTCGCCCCAATGGCCCGCGGGCGTCAATCCATCAGCCGCGCCGGCGCGCTTTCAGCATTTCCGCGACCAGAAACGCCAGCTCCAGGCTCTGCGATCCGTTGAGCCGCGGATCGCAGGCGCTCAGGTAGCGGTCCTGCAGGGCCGCTTCCGTGAGCCCTTGCGCGCCACCGGTGCACTCGGTCACGTCCTGCCCCGTCATCTCGAAATGCACGCCACCCGCATAGCTGCCCGCGGCCGAGTGCACCGCGAAGAAGCTGCGCACTTCCGCCAGGATACGTGGGAAGTCGCGCGTTTTCACGCCGCCCGAGGTCGTCACCGTGTTGCCGTGCATCGGATCGCAGCACCACACCACGCTGCGCCCCGCGCGCTGCACGGTCTCGATGAGCGCTGGCAGGCGCTCGGCCAGCAGATCGGCGCCCATGCGGGTGATGAGCACCATGCGGCCCTCGGCGTCGTCGGGATTGAGCGCGTCGAGCAGGCGCAGCAGGTCGTCGGGCTTCGCGTTCGGCCCGAGCTTGCAGCCGATGGGGTTGTCGATGCCGCGCAGGAATTCGACGTGTGCGCCGTCGAGCGAACGCGTGCGCTCGCCCAGCCACAGCATGTGGGCCGAGCCGCCGTACCAGCGTCCGCTGGCCTCGTCGCGTCGCGCCAGCGCTTCTTCGTAGTGCAGGTGCAGCGCCTCGTGCGAGGTGAAGAACTCCACCTCCTTCAATTGCGGCGTGCTGCGCGCATCGAAGCCGCAGGCTTCCATGAAATCCAGCGCTTCGGTGATGTGCTGCGCCACCGCTTCGAAGCGCTCGCCCTGCGGGCTGTTGCGCACGAAGTCCGAGGTCCAGCGATGCACCTCGTGCAAGTCGGCGAAGCCACCCTGCGCCATTGCGCGCAGCAAGTTGAGCGTGGCGGCCGAATGCGAATACGCACGCAGCAGCCGCTGCGGATCGGGGTTGCGTGCCTTGGCGTTGAAGTCGGCACCATTGACGATGTCGCCACGATACGACGGCAGGGTCTGGCCCTGCGCGGTTTCAACGTCCGATGAACGCGGCTTGGCGTACTGGCCCGCAATGCGGCCGACCTTGACGACAGGAACCGAGGCCGCAAAGGTCAGCAGCACCGCCATCTGCAGGATCACGCGGAACGAATCGCGCACCGTGCCCGCGCTCAGGTCGTCGAAGCTCTCGGCGCAATCACCGCCCTGCAGCAGGAAGGCCTTGCCGCGCGAGACCTGCGCCAAGCGCTCGCGCAACGTGGCGGCTTCGCGGCCGAAGATCAGCGGGGGCCAGGCGGCGAGCTGTCGGCCCGCCTCTTCGAGCGCTGCCGGATCGCTGTAGTTCGGCATCTGCGCGGCCGGAAAGCGGCGCCAGCTGGCGGGCGACCAGTTCGTGGTCGTCGATGGGAAAAGTTCGGTCGTCGTCATGTTGTTGTGCCTCCACTCGTGAGCACGCACGATAACCGGGACGGACGCCGGAATCCCACCCGGCGCAGCGTCCGGAATGTCAGCTCAGCCCGGTCACCGGCAAGGCTGCGCCGTGAACGGCGCGTGCCGCGTCCGAAGCCAGGAAGGCAATCACCTTCGCAAGGTCTTGCGGCGCCACCCATTTGGCCGGATCGGCGTCCGGCATGTCGGCGCGGTTCTCCGGCGTGTCGATGATGGTCGGCAGCACGCAGTTGACGTTGATGTTCTTGTCGCGCAGTTCGGCCGCCATCGTTTCCGTGAGGCGAATGACCGCGCTCTTGGATGCGATGTAGGCGCCCATCTTCGCCGCGCCCCGCTGTGCCGAGAAGGCGCCGATGTTGATGACCTTGCCTCCGCCCTGCGCCAGCATTTGCGGCACCACGGCGTGCGCCATGTGCTGCACCGTGCGCACGTTCAGGCCGAACATGAAGTCCCACGTGGCAGCCTCGGTGTCATGCACCGGCGTGCCCATGCGAAAGCCGCCGGCCAGGTTGCAGAGCACGTCGATGCGGCCAAAGTGCTCGACAACGGCGCGCGCCGCGGCATCCGCTTCGTCGGCATTCAGGAGGTTGGCCGGCACGAGCATGCGGCGCGCGTCCTGCGAGCCGAAAACCTTGGCCAGCGCATCGGCACGCAGGTCAAGCAGCGCGAGGCGCGCGCCCTGCGCCTCGAACGCCTTGGCGACCGCCTGGCCGAGATTGCCGGCCGCGCCGGTGATGAGGACGACCTGTTCCTGGGGAGTGTTCATGCGTTGACCACCATTCGTTTGGCATTGTGATACTGACCGGTGCCGCGCGACAGCAGCGTGTCGGAGGGCAGGAGCGTACCCGGTTGATAGTCCGGCTGGCCCGCGATGCGATCGTAAAGCGGCGCAAAGTCGATGTGTGCCAGCGTGAGCAACTGGTCGAGGTTTTCGATCACGAAATAGCTTTCCTGGAAGTCGTCGATGCGGTAGTTGGTGCGCATGACGCGTTCAAGGTCAAAGCCGATGCGGTTGGGCGACGCGTCTTCCAGCGAGAACACCGTCTCGGTGTATGAAGACGCGATGCCCGCGCCATAGATGCGCAGGCCATCGGCCTGCTTCAACAGGCCGAACTCCACGGTGTACCAGTACACGCGCGCCAGCTTGTCAAGCACGCCCAGCTTCTGCGCGCGCAAGCCGCCTTCGCCATAAGCCTGGATGTAGTCGGCAATCGCCGGGTTCATGAGCATCGGCACGTGGCCGAACACGTCGTGGAACACATCTGGCTCTTCGAGATAGTCCAGTTCGTGCGGCTTGCGGATGAAGTGCCCTGCCGGAAAGCGACGATGCGCCAGATGCTCGAAGAAGACTTCGTCGGGCACGAGGCCGGGCACCGCCACCACCTGCCAGCCGGTGCGCTTCATGAGCACTTCGCTCAGTTGCTCGAAGTCGGGGATCTGCTCCGGGCCGATGGGCAGGTTCTTCATGCCTTCGACGAACTCGTCGCAGGCGCGGCCGGGCAGCAATCTGGACTGGCGCTCGAAGAGCGTCTTCCACACGGCGTGTTCGGCCGCGGTGTAGTTGTGCCACCCTTGGTCGATGGTCCAGTCGGGTCGCTCCGGCTTGGCGTCGCCCGCCAGGCCATGCTTGGCCTTGATGCCTTCGTCCGTCAGGTCCTTGAGTTGCATCAGCATGTCATTGGCTCCAATCGCGCAATAAAAAAGGCTTCTTCATGGGGCACGATTCCGTGCCAGGAATACCGCGGAACCGGCTTTGCCGGGCCGCTGGTATTGCCCCCGGTCGGGGGTTGGCGGAGCGACACGAAGTGCGCGCAGCCTGGGGGCGAGCCGAATTACGCTGCTTGCAGCACGCCGCGGCGGACTTGATCGCGTTCGATCGACTGGAACAGCGCCTTGAAGTTGCCTTCGCCGAAGCCGTCGCTGTAGTCGCCCTTGCGCTGGATGAACTCGAAGAACACCGGACCGCCGAAGACAGTCTCCGAGAAGATCTGCAACAGCAGTCGGGGTTGCCCGCCTTCGGTCGTGCCGTCGAGCAGGATGCCGCGAGCCTGCAGGTCCGACACCGACTCGCCGTGGCCCGGCAGGCGCGTTTCCAGCATCTCGTAGTAGATGTCGTTCGGGGCGGTCAGCAGCGGAATGCCGGCCAGGCCGAGTTGGTCGATGGTCTCGATGAGGTTGTCGCTCAGCAAGGCGATGTGCTGGATGCCTTCGCCGTTGAACTTCATCAGGAACTCTTCGATCTGGCCCGAGCCCTTGGACGATTCCTCATTGAGCGGAATGCGGATCTTGCCGTCCGGCGCGGTGAGCGCCTTCGACGTGAGCCCGGTGTATTCGCCCTGGATGTCGAAGTAGCGGATCTCGCGGAAGTTGAAGAGCTTCTCGTAGAAATTGGCCCAGAAGGTCATGCGGCCGCGGTAGACGTTGTGCGTCAGGTGGTCGATGACTTTCAGGCCATTGCCCGGGGGATGGCGGTCCACGCCTTCGACGAATTCGAAGTCGATGTCGTAGATGGACTTGCCGTCTTCAAAGCGGTCGATAAGGTACAGCGGCGCACCGCCGATGCCCTTGATGGCCGGCAGGCGCAATTCCATCGGGCCGGTCGCGATCTCGATGGGCTGCGCGCCCAGTTCCAGCGCGCGGGCGTAAGCCTTGTGCGAATCCTTCACGCGGAACGCCATGCCGCAGGCCGCAGGGCCGTGCTCGGCCGCGAAGTACGCCGCCGGGCTGTTCGGCTCGCGGTTCACGATGAAGTTGATGTCGCCCTGGCGGTAGAGCACCACGTCCTTGGAGCGATGCTTGGCGACCAGCGTGAAGCCGAGCTTCTCGAAAAAGGGCTCCAGCGTGTTGGCAACGGGCGAAGCGAATTCAATGAATTCGAAGCCTTGCAGGCCCATGGGGTTCTCGAAAAGATCGGTGGTCATGCGGGGTCTCCATCAAAGGGTGAATCTGTTGGACTCCATGCTACGGATCCGGCTCGCAACATTCCTGCAATCTTTGTCTTGCCGTGGCTATTTGCACAGGATTCCTGCAAGATGCAACCCATGACTGCATCAGTTCAACTCGATCAACTGGATTTGCGCGTGCTTCGCGTGCTCCAGACCAACGGGCGGGCCACTTTCGACGAGGTCGCCGAATCGGTGGGACTTTCTCCTTCTGCCACGCTTCGGCGCGTCAAGCGGCTCGAGCAGGCGGGTGTCATCACTGGCTACGTGGCCTTGCTCAGCCCCGAGCGGCTGGGCCTGCAGCTGACGGCCTACATCAACGTGCGCCTGGAAAAGCACGCCGAGACGCACAAGCGCAGCCCCATGGACGCCTTCCGCGCCTCGGTGATGCTGTGGCCCGAAGTGGTGGAGTGCAGTTCGCTCACGGGCGAAATGGACTACCTGCTGCGCGTCCTGGTGGCGGACATGGCGCATTACTCGCGCTTCGTGATGGACACGCTGCTCAAGCACCCGAGCGTGCAGGACTGCAAGACGAGCTTCGTGCTGGACCGGATCAAGCAGACGACGGCGCTGCCACTTTGACGATGCGGCACTTCGGGCAAGGCGCGGCCGCCGTGCGCGTCTTGACCCACTCCACGGCGCGGCTGCGCGCGCGGACCAGGGCCCGCGCTTGCGAATGGCTTGGCGTTGGCTGCGCAAGCACGACCGGACGGCCGTTGGGCCACGTCAGCTCGCACATCACGATCGACCAGAAGCGTCCGCGCTCGTCGGGCACCGCCGTGCAAAGGAAGCTCCACCCGCGATAGCTGAACGCCTCGAAGGAATCGGGTTGCGGCGCGCGCTCAACGTCGTTCATGCGACCCAATCCCCTGGACGACCATCGCCGCAACCTCCCCCGGCTTTTCTTCATGCGCCAGATGGCCCGCGTTGGGGATCAACACGAAGTCCGATCGCGCCACCATCTTGTGCACCCGCACGGATTGATCGGGTGGAACGGCGCAGTCGAATTCGGCCGCCATCAATTGCAAGCGCGGCGCGAGATGCGGAAGCGACCGGACGAGCGTGGTGAAGTCCCAGCGCGCCATCATGCCGAGCGCCGCCGAGACATGGACCGGATTGCGCACCAGGCGTGCATAGAGCTCCACGCCGAGTGCGTCCAGCCGGGAGCCAGTCTGCGCGATCAGGCGGCGCACCGTCGCGTCATCCGATGCGTGCCAGGCAAACAGGCGCGAGGCGATGCCGGTGGCTTCCATCACGCGCGCGATCGGGGGAAAGATCACGCCCGACAGTCCGGACAAGGGAAGAAATGCCCCGTTGAGACTCACGATCACATCGGCAGCCACGCCTTCGTGCTGGCACATCTGCGCCGCAATGGCCGCGCCGGCGGAATGCCCAACGATGATCGATGGCCTCACGTCGAGTGCTGCGAGCAGGCATCGCAATCCATGCGCCATTCCTTCGAGCGACAGTTGGCGCGTCGGCGGCATGGCGGTGAATGCATGTCCGGGAAGATCGACCGCGACACAGCTGAATCCGCGCGCCAGCACGGGCATGAAATCGCGCCAGGAATGGGTGGACGATCCGGTGCCGTGAATCAGGAGGAGGTGCGGCCCCGAACCCATTCGCTGCACGTGCCAGCGCAGGCCCGCGGCCGTGACGAACACGCTGGCTGTGCGGTTGGGCCAGTCGCCCCCGTCGGTGTCCCAATCCGGCGCCTTGCTCATGCGCTTCAGGCCCTCAGGCTGGCGACGCCGGTGGCGCCGGCCACGCGCACGGCTTGCGACAGCGAAGCGGCGTTGGCATGCGGCAAGGGCAAGTACGCGGCGCCCATTTCCGCCGCCAGGCGCCGGGCGGGATCTTGTGGATGCGGCGATGTGTCGAGCACCAGCGTGGTCACGCCGGCAGCCCGCATTCGCCGCGCGGATTGAAGCGCATCCACGGTGGCGCGCTCCCTGCCGGGCGAGCCATCGAGGGCAATGTTGGCGCGCCCGTCGGTCAGGAAAACGGCGAGCGGTGTCTGGCCGCGCCGCTTCGTTGCTGCAGCCAGCAGGAGGGTCGCGTCGATCGCGGCAGCCAATGGCGTGCCACCGCCGCCCGCCATCGCGCCAAGGCTGCGTTTGGCGCGTGTCAGAGACCGTGTCGGTGGCAGGCGAACGTCTGCGCCCTTGCCGCGAAAGACGACCAATGACACGCTGTCGCGCCGCACGTAGCAATCGCTCAACAGGAGTTCGACGGCGCCCTTGGCTTCGGCGAGTCGATGCAACGCCGCCGAGCCTGAGGCATCGACCGCGAACAGCGTATGGGTCTCGGTGCGTTGCTTGTAGTGCGTGATGCGGAAATCGTCGCGACGCAGCAGGATGCTGCCTGGTGTTTCCGGCTTGTCGGCACGGGCTGCTCGTCGGAGGGCTTGCCACGGGGCCGCCGCGCGCAAGGTCTCGATCAGGTTCAAGCGCCCACCGTTGCGCAACTCGCCGCGGCGTGCGCCGTCGGGGCGACCACGCAATGCGCCTTGGCTCTGCACGCCGGAGCGGCCCACGCTGCGGCTGCGCGCGCCATCGTCTCGCCCTGCCTTCAGGGAATCCAGCAGGCGGGCGGGCAAGGCGGCAAGCGCGGCCTTGAGCACGACGTCTTGCGGGACGCCACCGTCCATGTCTTGCACGTCGCCAGCGATTCGCACCTCTTCCTCTTCCTCTTCCTCTTCCTCTTCCTCTTCCTCTTCCTGCTCCTGCGTCGAGGACTCCGCTTGCGATGGGCTTTCCCCGGGCCGGTCGGGAGGCAAGCGTGTCGCCCTCGGCGCGAGGACAAGTCGGGCCGCCACTTGCGCGTCATCCTCATCCACTGACATGCGCCCGAACAATGCGGCCCGGGCGCACGCCACGCGTACCGCCAGGAGCGGCGCACGAATCGAATCGATGCCGAGCGAGTCGGCCGCGGAGCACATCGACTCTCTCAATGCATCGCTTGCTTCGACGTGCGACAACAGCGCGCGTCCGGCGATGACCTGGCTTCGCATCCATGCGGCCGTCGTGCAGCTTGTATGCGGCTGCAACTGCACATGAAAGGCCAGCCGATCCAGCAGCTTGCCCGGCAACTGCTCGTCTTCGGCAATTCCTTCATCCAGCGCAATCACACCGATGTGCGCGGGCGTGCACGTGGCGAGCCCGTGGCGTTCGGTGACGACCTGTTGTGTATCGAGCACCCGGGCGATGTGCGCTGCCGTCCGGTCCGCGATTCGCTCGGCCATGGCCAACACGACAAACCCGCCGTCGGCCTGCGCAAGCAAACCCGGATGAGCCACCCACCGGCCGGCCGTCAGCGTCGCAGTGAGATCGAGGCCACCGAGCAGCCTGTCTTCCTCGATGTGAAGCGGAATGCGGCGCATCGGGGCGCCTTGCGGCATGAGTTCTCCGACAAGCCGAAGCCAGGCATCGCGCGCGGGTCCGGCGCCTGCGCGCAAGACCGCGCCGCCCAGGCCGACCGGATCCACGCAGAGCAAGGCGGCCACCTGGGTGTCGTCGATCATGGGCCGAACAGTTCTTCAACGGCCTTGTCGACACGCACGCGCGAGCCCGCGTCGTCCAGCGGATCTCGCCGCAGCCGATGCCGCAGCGCAGATGGCGCGACGCAGCGCAAGTGCGAGTCCGCGACTTCGCCATCGCCCTGGAGCGCCGCCAGCGCACGCGCCGCGCGAATGAGCGTCAGTTCGCCGCGCAGGCCGTCGGTTCCGAGGTTCATGCAAAGCTGCGCCGCGCGCTCGAGCGCCGCATCGTGCACCTGCACGTCGGCGATGCGCTTGCGGCTTGCAACGATCTGGCGGCGAATGCGCGCTTCTTCCGCCGACCACCGCTTGACGAACGCGTGTGCGTCGCGGTCATAGGCGTCGCGCCGGCGAATGACCTCCACGCGCAAGGCAATGTCGCGCGGCGTCGTCACCTCGACCGACAGCCCGAAGCGGTCGAGCAATTGCGGACGCAATTCGCCTTCTTCCGGATTGCCGCTGCCCACGAGCACGAAGCGCGCGGGGTGGCGAATGCTCAGGCCCTCGCGCTCGAGCACGTTCTCGCCCGACGACGCCACGTCGATGAGCAAGTCGACCAGGTGGTCTTCCAGCAGGTTGACTTCGTCGATGTACAGGAAGCCGCGGTGCGCACGCGCGAGCAGGCCGGGTTCGAAGGCCTTGATGCCTTGCGTCAGTGCGCGCTCGATGTCCAGCGCGCCGACCACGCGGTCTTCCGTGGCGCCGAGCGGCAAGTCGACAACCGGCACAGGAACCATTTGCGTGTGCGGCTTGCCCGAAGATTTCAAGTCGGCGCAGCCCTCGCACGAACTTGCACTTGCCGCGGGATCGCAGTGATACGGACAAGTCGACACCACGCGCATGCGCGGCAACAGCGCAGCCAGCCCCCGAACGGCCGTGGACTTGCCCGTGCCCCGGTCGCCGAGAACGAGCACGCCGCCAATTGCCGGATCGACAGCGGCGATCAGGATCGCGCGCTTCATCTCTTCTTGTCCAACGATCGCTGAAAAGGGGAATACCACCGGTTCGCTCCGTTTTCCTACGCGCATTGACACTTCAATGTGTCAGAATTATATGACGGTTCGCTGTGGACCGGCAGAGGAACAGACTCATGATCAACCCAAGTCGACGCGCTTTCGTGGCGTGCGTGGTCGCCGGCGCAGGCGCCCTCACCGCATCGCAAGTCTCGGCCCAGGCAGGCACGGTCACCGAAGCGGATCCGCTTGCAGTCGGCCTTGGCTACAAGGCCGATCACACCAAGGCCGACAAGTCCAAATTCCCCAACTACGACCCGACCCACGTGTGCAGCGGTTGCCAGCAATTCCAGGGCAAGCCGACCGATGCGACAGGCCCTTGCCAGCTCTTCGGCAACAGGCTCGTGGCCGGCAACGGATGGTGCAGCGCCTGGGTCAAGAAGGCCTGATCGCCGCTTCCTTTCGAGCCGCGCTCCGGCGCAGCCACAGGTCGGTGGCGTGCGCGACGCCTGCGGCGAACAGAAATAGCGCGATCCAGACTGCGTCGCTGCCGCGAACGGCGCAGTGCAGGGCGAACATCAGGCACAGGCCCGAGGCGAGTGTGGCCCACAAGCCGCGCGCCGCCGGCGCTTGCGCTGTCGGCCTGCGCAACAGCCACAACGCTGCGCACTCGATCAGCGTGATGGCGATCACGGCGTCGACCAGCAGCGCGATGGCGAGATGGGCGCTCATGCGTCACGCCCCGGCGAGCGGCCCGTTGAGCCGCACGGTCTCGAAGTTGAGGGCAGCCGCAATCGCCACCCACACCAGGTAAGGCACCAGCATCCACACCGCGGCGCGCGCGAAGCCAGAGAACAGCACGATCAACGCGAGCACCGACAGCCAGAGAAAGGGCACTTCGACGAGCGCCCAGTCCGGTCGATGCAGGCGGAAGTACAGAAGGCTCCAGAACACGTTGAGAAAGCCGTTCATGGCGAACAGGAGGAGCATCCGCTCGCGGTCAGCGCGCGAGCGAGCATGACGCCAGCCGTTGACGCCCGCGGCGGCAGCCAGCGCGAAGATCGTTGTCCACACCGGCCCGAAAACCTGGTCGGGCGGCTTCCATGCGGGCTGGCGCAGGCTGTGGTACCAGGGGCCGAGGTCCGTCATGAGCGCGCCGAGCGTCGCAACGAACATCGCCGCGCCTGCCGCCACGAGCACCGGCTTCCACAGGCGCGTGCGATGCAGCGCGGCGTTCATACCCGTGCCATGCCGAACAGATGCGCCATGTCCTTGAAGAAGATCCGCACGTGGGCCATCGGCTTCTTGCGGGCGAGTTCCTTGTTCATGTACGACTCAAAGGTGAGTTGCTGCACGTCGCGGTCCTCGCAGATCTTGACGAAGCGCTCGCGCCGGCGATCGGTGCAATACCAGAACCACTGCATGATGCCGAGCACCCGGAAGACCGTGCCATGCGCGCGCATGAATTGCTTGCGCGCATGGCGCAGGCAGCGCGCGTCGCCGGTCTCGAGCAATTGCGCGACAGCCTGGGCTGCAAGGCTTCCGCCCACCATGGCGTAGTAGATGCCCTCACCTGACGCCGGCGCCACCACGCCGGCCGCGTCGCCCGCAAGAACAACGTCGCGGCCGTTGTCCCAGCGTCGCAAGGGCTTCATCGGCAGCGGCGCACCTTCGCGCCGCAGCGTCTCGAAACCGGCCAGCCCTGCCGCGGCGCGCAGGCCACCGACCGCGCTACGCAAGGAAAAGCCCTTGTCAGCGCTGCCCGTGCCGATACTGAGCGTATCGCCATGCGGGAACACCCAGCCGTAGAAGTCCGGCGACACCGCGCCCTGGTAGAACACATCGCAACGCGAGCCGTCGTAGCCCACGGGTTGATTGGCCGGCACCCTCAGGATCTCGTGATAGGCGAACACGCAGCGCGTCTCCTTTGCACCAGGAATGGCCTGCGCCGCGACACGCGAGCGCGCGCCGTCGGCACCGATCACGCTGCGTGCGCGCACGCTGGTGGGCACGGGTTCGCCCTTGCGCCCCTCGGGACGCGTCAGGTAGTGCACGACGCTCGCGCCGTCGTCGTCGCGCGAAAGCCGCTCGAAGCTGCCGGTGCGCCGAACGGCGCCGCTCTGCGCCGCACGCTCGCGCAGCCATTCGTCGAAATGCTCGCGCTCCACCATGCCGACGAAGCCGTTGTCGATCGGTATGTCCACATGCTTGTCGCTCGGCGCGACCATGCGTGCGCAACGCGCCTTGGCCACCAGCAAGTGATCGGGAATTTCATAGTCCTTGATGAGTCGCGGCGGAATGGCACCGCCGCACGGCTTGGTTCTGCCAGCGCGATCGAGCAGCAAGACCGATCGCCCGCGCGCGGCGAGTTCGTTTGCCGCGGTCGCCCCGGCAGGCCCACCACCGACGATGACCACGTCCCAGGTCTCGCATGGCGATTGCATGGTTGTCACCTCGCTTCTCCAAAGGTCAGGAGGCGCCGCCGATGTTGCGCAATGCAAAGGCACTCACCATCATGGCACTCACGAACACCGGCACGCCAAAGCCGCTGTACCAGATCGCGCGCGCGCTCACGCTTTCAAGGTAGTGGTCCATCAGCGCCAGTTGCAGCAGGAGCAGCAAGGCAACGGCCAACGCGGCGCCTGGGCAGTCCCACAGCGCCAGCAGCAGCACGACGACGACTTGCGGCACGGCCATGAACCAGCAGGCCACGCGCGCCGCGCGCTGTGCACCGAGCTGCACCGGCAAGGAACGCACGCCCATGCGGCGGTCGCCTTCGATGGCCTTGAAATCGTTGAGCGTCATGATCCCGTGCGCGCCGATGCTGAAGAGCAATGCCAGCACCAGCGTCCGGCCCGACGGCATCTCGCCGCCCGCCATCACGGCCGCGCCCGTGATCCACGCCAGGCCTTCGTAGCACAGGCCGCAGGCAGCGTTGCCCCACCAGCCGTTCTCCTTCAGGCGCAGGGGCGGCGCGCTGTAGGCCCATGCCAGCGCCAGGCCGACAACGGCGGCGCCGAAAGCCCAGCGCCCGAGGAAGCTGGCCCACGCGAGCGACAGCAAGGTCCAGAGCATCGCGATGTACAAGCCCCACTTGCCGGGCATGCGCCCCGATGGAATGGGCCGCTGCGGTTCGTTGATGGCGTCGACGTGGCGATCGAACCAGTCGTTCGTCGCCTGGCTGCTCGCGCACACCAGCGGCCCTGCCAGCACGATGCCCAGCAAGGCCAGCATCCAGTTGCCCTGCATGGCGACGCCCGAAGCCACGACGCCGCAGGTAAAAGCCCACATCGGCGGGAACCAGGTGATCGGCTTGAGCAGTTCAGCGACAGCCGGCAGGTCTGGGCGTGACATGTCGCGAGTTTGCGATGTGACAAACCTTCATGTCAACCTAGATTTACACTGCGAGCCGCCCCAGGCCCGCCCCCGACCAGCTGCTACTGCTTTTCGATCTCAGGTGCGAGCTCGCCGAGCCCGTAACGCCTGAGCTTCACGTAGAGGCTTTGCCGCGACATGCCGAGCATTTCGGCGGCCGCCGCGCGGTTGTCGCGCGTGAGGTCGAGCGCGGCCTCGATGCACAACTGCTCGATCAGATCGGTTGTCTCGCCGACGATGTCCTTCATCGGCACGCGACCCACCAGTTCGGACAGCTGACTGGCCGAGCGCGGCAATTCCTTCGCGGCACGCATGTCGGTGCTCGGGCGGCGACTCACGTCGCGGATGGTGAAGCCCAGGTAGGGCTGGTCGCCATCGCGGGCAAGCGCCGCGGAAATTTCAACGTCGGTCACCATGCCGTGTTCAGAGCGCAAGCTCGTCGGGAACAAGCGCAGCGACTCGCGCTGGCGCAGCGTGGAAATCAGCACGCTCAACTCGACGCCCGTGCGTCCCACCCAGCGCCCGAGCGATTCGCCACGCACCTGCTCGTCATTGGCCAGTTGCACCATCTCGACGAAGGCGTTGTTGGCCGAGACGATCTGGCCGTTGATGTCGGTGACGACCACGCCGTCGGGCGCACCCTGCACCAGCTTGAGCAACACCGCGTTGGCACTGGCGCGGTCGGGCGCGGCCACGCCCGCCGCCATGCCCGTCGCCACGCGCCAGAGGCGCACGACCAGCAGCATGCCGTTCTCCTGTCGAAAGACGGAGCCCGAGACCATGACCTCACCGCCGCCGTCGGCCACATGTGCACGGATGTCGTCCGCCCGCCCCGCCGATCGCAGGGCAACCAGCATCGACTGCACGGCGCTGGTGCTGCGTGCATCCAGGCCAGTGGGAAAGGTCGCGCCCACCAGCTTGCGGACGTTGTCGCCAAAAAGCTGAACCGACGCAGGGTTCGCCTCGACGATTTTCTGGGTGGCCGCATCGATGACCAGCACCGCGTCCGAGACGTTCTGGAAAAGCTGCCGGTAGCGCGACTGGGCATCACGCACCTTCCATTGGTCGTGCAGCGATTCCTGCTGCGCATCGACCACGCTTTGCTGCAAAGCCGTCATGCCGCGCAAGTCGCGGCTGAAGACGACCGTGCGGCCGACGGTGCGGTAGCGTGCGGTGTCGCGCAACTTGATCGCCGCACAGGCCAGCGGCATGTCCTTGCCCTGCTCGGTGCGATGCGTGAGCTGCTTCCACTCGAACGCGCCGCCCGCTTCGGCGTTGCCCAGGACCGCCTCGGCCTTGGCACGAGATTCCTTGCCCACGGTCTGGAGCCAGGATTTGCCGATCCATTCCTCGAAGCCTTCGCCGTCCAGGCCCGTGTTACCCAGGGCGAGATCGCGAATGACGCCGTCCGCGTCGAGGACGAGCACGAGGTCTGCCGCTGCGGCGATCAACTGGCCGACGGTGCCGGCATCGAGGTCATTCAAGTGCTTGGCGGGAGCTGCAAAACTCTTCATGGCCGCAGAGCAGTTCTCGCATGGTTCATCAAAAGCAGGCTTTCTTGGTCTCGCTGGGTCTTCAATGACTGGGTGTGCGCAATGCGACCAGCCTCTCGGCTTGGGCAGGCGCCAGTTTTCCATCGAGCCCGCACGCATCGGCGCCGACGAACTTTACACGTTCGGCGTGGCCCACGAAGATCGGCCCGCCCACCAGGACGCCGATTCGCCTGTTGCGCGACGCGACGCGCACGTCATGGATGCACCCGCGCAGGTTCTCCAGTTTCGTCTCGCTGCCGGCGCACAGCCCGAGGATGTCGAACCATTCGGTGCGCACGATGTCGGCGGCGTCCACATGCGATGGGCCGCCACCGCACTCGACCTCCCAGCCCGCGTGGTGGAAGAACTCGGCCGTGATCGCCAGGCCCGGCGTGGGCTGTTCGCCGCGCACCGGCAGCAGCAGCACCCGCCGCGCGTTGCCGCGGAACGGCCGGTCGCCCGACAGGCCCGGGCTCAGTTCGTGCGCCAGCCGCTGCAGCCGCGCAAGGCCGAGCGTCACTTGGGTGAACTCGCACAGGTCCTGCGTCCACAGGTAGTTCAGGTGCTGAGCTGCGGGCGCCAACAGATCGAGATAGATCGATTCGACCCCCGTGCCGTGCTGCGCAAGAACGTCGACAAAGGCCTGGGAGGGGGCTGCATCCCGCGCCAGCACCAGCTGGACGAAATCCTCGATGTCTTGCGCGCTGGGCGCCGCCTGGATCGCTTCGTCCGGCGCGGGCGACGCGGGCACGGCGCGGTGGAACCTGACCAGCCGGGGAATGATGTCCAGTTCGAGCGTTCTTGCCAGTGCCGACTGGCGCCGTTCGACAGCGTGGCGGTCGTGGGGGGCGCAATCCCGGTCGATGGGTGCGGAGCGTGGCGGAGGGGCCCAGATGTCAGCCTCGAGAGGCTGTTGATTCAAACCATTTGGATCCAACGCTTCGCGCGCCAATCTGGGCATGGATTGTCTCCTTGTGGGGCCTTGCGTCCCGGAACTTCTGCTGCTCGAAGCCTGTGTATTTGCTGTCCGGGTGGCGACCGGATCATGAACCACGAAACGGCCGCTGTCGACCCGTGAATCATCTATTTTCGGATCGATTGACGAACGCGGGGCGCTGTGCTTTCGCTGCCCGAAAAGCGGCCACACGTTGCTCGGCCGCGGATCGTCTGGCCCGTCGCTTTGGCCCGTGCCCCCAGGGGCGCCAGTGTCCTTCGGATCCTGCATGGCAAGGTGTGGATGTCGACAAACCCGGTTCGGGCCGAATGATCGTCCTGCACCCGAAGACTGTCAATTTATATTTACGTCCATCCTAGTTGACACTTCCGGCGCGTCGATCTAGATTGGGCGCCATGAGCAGTACGCCAATGAGTTGGTCGGGCGACCGGAGCGCGCAGCGGGCGCGCCGGCCACGCCCGCTCTACACGCCCGAGGAGCGGGTGCGCCGCGATGCGACGAAGTGGACGCTGGTGCAGGGGGTGCTGGCACCGGTCCAGTTCCTGATCTTCGCGGTGAGCCTCGTGCTGGTGCTGCGCTACCTGGCGACCGGCGAGGGACACGGTGCGGCGACGCTCTCGGTGGTGGTGAAGACGCTTGCGCTCTACGCCATCATGGTCACCGGCTCCATCTGGGAGAAGGTGGTCTTCGGCAAGTACCTCTTTGCGCCCGCTTTCTATTGGGAAGACGTGTTCAGCATGCTGGTGCTGGCGCTGCACACCGCCTACCTCGTTGCGCTGGTCACGGGCGCGTTGTCGGACCGCGCACTGATGTACCTGGCGCTCGCGGCCTATGCGACCTACGTGATCAATGCGACCCAGTTCGTGCTGAAGCTGCGGGCGGCACGGCTGGACGCGGCACGCGAACCCGACGCTGCGCTGGCATAAGCACCATGGCCTCGCCGACTCCCCTTGCCATACCCATCCGCGACATCACGGATGCGGGCTGCAACGACGCGCCGGTGTTGCGCGAGCGCGGGCAACGCGAAGTGTTCTGCGGGCTCACCGGCATCATCTGGCTGCATCGCAAGGTACAGGATGCGTTCTTCCTGGTGGTCGGTTCGCGCACCTGCGCGCACCTGATCCAGTCGGCCGCGGGGGTCATGATCTTTGCGGAACCACGCTTCGCCACCGCGATCATCGACGAGCGCGACCTGGCGGGCCTCGCCGACGTGCACACCGAGCTCGATCGCGTGGTCGGCCGGCTGCTGGAGCGGCGCCCCGACATCCGGCTGCTGTTCCTCGTCGGCTCGTGTCCGTCGGAAGTGATCAAGCTGGACCTCTCGCGGGCCGCCGCGCGGCTTTCGGGCAGCTATTCGCCGCGTGTGCGGGTGCTCAGCTATTCCGGCAGCGGCATCGAGACGACGTTCACACAAGGCGAAGATGCATGCCTCGCATCGCTGGTGCCTGCGCTGCCGGATGAACAGGCGATTGCGGCACCGTCGCTGCTGGTGGTTGGCGCATTGGCCGATGTGGTCGAGGACCAGTTCGCGCGCGTCTTTGCGCAGTTGGGCATTGCGCCGGTGCGCTTTCTTCCGCCACGGCGTGCCGATGCCTTGCCTCCCGTGGGTCCGAACACGCGCTTCCTGCTTGCGCAACCCTTCCTGGCGGACACGGCGCGTGCGCTGGAAGAACGCGGTGCCGTCCAGTTGCCCGCGCCCTTCCCGCTCGGTGCGGAGGGCACGACGCTATGGCTGCAGGCAGCGGCACAGAGTTTTGGCGTGTCGCCCACCCGTTTCGAGGAGGTGACGTCGCCGGCGCGGCACCGTGCAACGGCCACGCTGGCACGCCATCGACTGCAGCTTTGCGGCAAGCGCGTCTTTTTCTTTCCGGATTCCCAGCTCGAAGTGCCGATCGCGCGCTTTCTCTCTCGCGAACTGGGCATGGCGTTGAGCGAAGTCGGCTCGCCCTACCTGCACCGCCGGCATTTGACGCAAGAGCTGGCGATGCTGCCGCCGGGCACGGCCTTGTCCGAAGGCCAGCACGTGGAGCGCCAACTCGACCGCTGCCGTGCCGCACGGCCGGACATCGTGGTGTGCGGGCTCGGGCTGGCCAATCCGCTGGAGGCCGAAGGCATGACGACCAAGTGGTCCATCGAGTTGGTGTTCACGCCGATCCAGGGCTACGAGCAGGCGGCTGATCTGGCAGAGCTCTTCACGCGGCCGCTGGTGCGCCGCATGCGCCTGGCCGCGTAGGGGCAAGAAGAAGCACGCCATGCAACTCACTCTCTGGACTTACGAAGGCCCGCCGCACGTCGGCGCGATGCGCATCGCGACGGCCATGAAGGACGTGCACTACGTGCTGCATTCGCCGCAGGGCGACACCTATGCGGACTTGCTGTTCACGATGATCGAACGCCTTCCAAGGCGGCCACCCGTGACCTACACCACCTTCCAGGCGCGCGACCTTGGGGGCGACACCGCCGAACTGTTCAAGGTCGCCGCGCAAGAAGCTTACGAGCGCTTCAAGCCGAAGGCCATGATGGTCGGAGCCTCGTGCACGGCCGAGCTGATCCAGGACGATCCGGGCGGCCTGGCGCGGGCCCTCGCGCTACCCATTCCCGTCGTGGCGCTGGAACTCCCTTCGTACCAGCGCAAGGAAAACTGGGGAGCGAGCGAAACTTTCTACCAGATGGTGCGCGCGATGGCCGGGCCGTCGATCCCGCCACCGGGCACGCCCCGGGCGCTGCGTGGGGCCGGTCGCAAGCCGTGCTGCAACATCCTTGGACCGACGGCTTTGGGCTTTCGCCATCGCGATGACGTGAGTGAGATCCGGCAACTGCTTGAAAGCCTGGGTGTGGAAGTCCGCATCGTCGCGCCGCTGGGCGCGACGCCGGACGATCTCGCCCAACTGGGCGAAGCGGATTTCAACGTCGTGCTGTACCCGGAAATCGCCCGCTCCACCGCGCAGTGGCTGGAACGCAGCTTCGGCCAGCCGTCGACGAAAACCGTGCCCATCGGCGCCGGCGCCACGCGCGACTTCATCGCCGAAGTGGCTGGGCTCGCCAACATCGATACGCAACAGGCGCTGCTGGACGCCACATCGCGCTCACCCTGGTATGCGCGTTCGGTCGACTCGACCTATCTGACGGGCAAGCGCGTGTTCATCTTCGGCGACGCGACGCACGCCGTGGCCGCGGCGCGGATCGCGTCCACCGAAATGGGCTTCACCGTTGTGGGCCTGGGCACCTACAGCCGCGAGTTCGCGCGCGAAGTGCGCGACGCTGCCCAGCTCTACGACGTCACGCCGCTCATCAGCGACGACTACCTCGAGGTGGAAGCCGCCATCGCGCAACTGCAGCCGGAGCTGGTGCTCGGCACGCAGATGGAACGCCACATCGCCAAGCGCCTGGGCCTGCCCTGCGCCGTGATCTCGGCACCGACGCATGTGCAGGACTACCCTGCCCGCTACTCGCCGCAGATGGGCTTCGAGGGCGCCAACGTGCTCTTCGACACTTGGGTGCATCCGCTGATGATGGGCCTGGAAGAGCACCTCATCGGCATGTTCCGCGGCGACACGGAGTTTCATGAAGACGCGGCGCCCTCGCACCTGGGCGGCGCGGCAGCGCCGCGCCAGGCACCTGTGCAGGCCATGCCTGAACCCGCAGGCATCGTGGTCGCGCAATGGGCCCAGGAGGCCGAGAAGGAGCTTCACAAGATTCCATTCTTCGTGCGCGGCAAGGCGCGCCGGAACACCGAGCGCTATGCGCTCGACCGCGGCGTGTCGCTCATCACCCTCGAGACGCTCTATGACGCCAAAGCCCATTTCAGCCACTGAGCACAGTGCACCGCGCGAGCGGCCGGCCACGGTGCGCGTGGTCGTGGTCACGATGGACAGCCACCTGGCGAGCGCGACGGAGCGCGCCTGGCGCAAGCTGGCAAAGCTGATTCCCGGCCTCCACCTGAGCGTGCATGCCGCAGCCGAATGGAGCGACAACGCACAGGCCTTGGCGCACTGCCGCGAGGACATTGCGCGCGGCGACATCGTCATCGCGACGATGCTCTTCATGGAAGATCACTTCCAGCCGGTGCTGGCCGATCTGCAGGCGCGGCGCAACAGTTGCGACGCGATGGTCTGCGCCATGTCGGCCGCGGAAGTGACGCGGCTCACGCGCATGGGCAAGTTCGACATGTCGGCGCCCTCCACCGGCCCGCTGGCCTTCCTCAAGCGCTTGCGCGGCAAGACGGCAGACAACGCCGACGCCGCGAGCCGCACCACCGCCGGCGCGCGGCAGATGAAGACGCTGCGCCGCCTGCCGAAAATCCTGCGCTTCATCCCGGGCACCGCGCAGGACGTGCGCGCCTATTTCCTCACGCTGCAGTATTGGCTGGCCGGTTCGGAAGACAACATCGCGCACATGGTGCACTTCCTGGTGGACCGCTATGCCGAAGGGCCGCGCCGCGCTTTGCGCGGCATGGCAAAGACGCACGAGCCCATCGAGTATCCGGAAGTCGGCGTCTACCACCCCCGCATCAAGCGCCGCATGGCGGACAGCGCCGACGCGCTTCCCCGTGTTGCGCTGACGGGGCAGCGCGGCACGGTTGGCCTCCTGCTGATGCGCTCGTACTTGCTGGCGGGCAACACCGCGCACTACGACGG
Source organism: Variovorax brevis (assembly GCF_030317105.1). Classification (GTDB taxonomy): domain Bacteria; phylum Pseudomonadota; class Gammaproteobacteria; order Burkholderiales; family Burkholderiaceae_C; genus Variovorax; species Variovorax brevis. The sequence continues at coordinate 70,489 of NZ_JASZYG010000005.1, read as the reverse complement.
CGTCATCACCGCGATGGAAGCGCGGGGGCTGCGCGTCGTCCCGGCCTTTGCCACGGGCCTCGATTCGCGCCCTGCCCTCGACGCCTTCTTCCGCCGTGACGGACGAACGACCATCGACGCGCTGGTCTCCCTCACCGGCTTCTCCCTCGTCGGCGGCCCGGCCTACAACGACGCGCGCGCCGCCGAAGAAGCGCTGGCCACGCTCGACGTGCCCTACATCGCGGTGACACCGGTGGAATTCCAGACGCTCGACCAATGGGGCGCATCTGCCCGCGGGCTGCTGCCGGTCGAAGCCACGATGATGGTGGCGATTCCCGAGCTCGATGGCGCGACCGGCTCGATGGTGTTCGGCGGACGCGGCGGCGCATCGCACATCGCCTGCACCGGCTGCGCGCATGCATGCACCTTCGAGAACAAGGTGGGCGCGCAAGAAATGCACAGTTGCATCGACCGCGCGGACATGCTCGCCGCGCGCGTCGGCATGCTCGTCGACCTCCATCGCTCGGAACGCGCGCAACGCAAGGTCGCGGCGGTGCTTTTCAACTTTCCGCCCAACGCGGGCAACACCGGCACGGCCGCCTTTCTTTCGGTATTCGAGTCGCTCTTCAACACGATGAAGGCAATGCAGCGCGAGGGCTACAGCATCGAGATGCCGCCGAGCGTGGATGCGTTGCGTGAACGGATCATCCGTGGAAATGCCGAACAGCACGGCGCCATGGCCAACGTGCATGCACGCATCTCCACCGATGAGCATGTGCGGCGCGAAAAGCATCTCAGGGAAATTGAATCGCAATGGGGTCCGGCACCCGGCAAGCAGCAAAGCAATGGCAGTTCGATTTTCGTGCTGGGCGAGCGCTTCGGCAATCTCTTCGTCGGCATCCAGCCGGCCTTCGGCTACGAAGGCGATCCGATGCGGCTGCTGTTCGAAAAAGGCTTTGCGCCGACGCATGCCTTCTCGGCCTTTTATCGCTGGCTGCGCGAGGACTTCGGCGCGAATGCGGTGCTGCATTTCGGCACGCACGGGGCACTCGAATTCATGCCGGGCAAGCAGAACGGCATGTCTGCGCGCTGCTGGCCCGACCGGCTGATCGGCGACTTGCCCAATTTTTATCTTTATGCGTCGAACAATCCGTCGGAAGGCACCATCGCCAAGCGCCGCGCGGCGGCGACGCTCGTCAGCTACCTGACGCCACCGGTCGCGCAGGCCGGACTCTACAAGGACCTGGTGGCACTCAAGGAATCGCTTTCGCGCTATCGGGGGCTGGAGCCCGAGGCGCAGCGTGAAAGCGACGCGTTGGCCCAGTTGATCCAGGCCCAGGCCGCGGCGCTGGACCTTGAGCCCGCCGAGCCGCCTTGGGCCGATAACGCGCCCTCGCAGATTGCCGCGCTGAACGACGCCGTGCTCGAACTCGAATACACGCTGATTCCCTACGGGCTCCATGTCGTGGGCGCGCCCATGGGCAGCGCGGAGCAAATCGACCTGCTGATGTCGATGGCACAAGCCAGCCATGCAACGCAGCTGCCGCGTTGCATGGTGGAAGCGCTCGTGGCAGGCCAGACGGCGGAGCAGTCGCTGCAGCATGGCGCCGGTTCGGACGCAACTCCGGATGCGTCAACCTTGACTGCGCTTCGCGCCCTCGCCGCGGCGATGCCCTTGCTGATGCAGGACAGCGAAATCGACGGCATCCTGCGCGCGCTCGACGGCAGGTTCGTGCGGCCGGCGCCCGGCGGCGACCTGCTTCGCACGCCGACGATCCTGCCGACCGGGCGCAATCTGCACGGCTTCGATCCCTTCCGTATCCCGAGCGCCTATGCGATGCAGGACGGCGCACGCCAGGCCGAACGGCTGCTGTCGCGGCACATGGCCGACGGCAACGCGCTTCCGGAATCGATCGCGCTGGTGCTCTGGGGCAGCGACAACCTCAAGAGCGAAGGCGGCCCGATTGCGCAGGCGCTGGCGCTGATGGGCGCGGTGCCTCGCTTCGACGGCTACGGCCGGCTCGCGGGCGCCGAACTTGTCGCACTGGCGGAACTGGGCCGGCCGCGCATCGACGTCGTCATCACGCTGTCGGGCATCTTCCGCGACCTGCTGCCGCTGCAGATCAAGATGCTCGCCGAAGCCGCCTTCCTCGCAGCCAGCGCGGATGAGGTACCCGAGCAGAACTTCATTCGCCGGCACGCCCTTGCGTACCAGTCAGAACACGGCGGCGATCTGGAAACCGCCTCCCTGCGGGTGTTCGGAAATGCCGAAGGTGCCTACGGCGCCAATGTCAACCACCTGATCGACAACAGCCGCTGGGACGACAGCGACGAGATCGCTGAAACCTACAGCCGCCGCAAGGGATTCGCCTACGGGCGCGCGGGTCGCCCGATGCAGCAGCCGGCGCTCTTGCAAAGCGTGCTGGCCGGCGTCGACCTGGCCTACCAGAACCTCGACTCGGTGGAACTGGGCGTGACGACCATCGATACCTATTTCGACACGCTCGGCGGCATCAGCCGCGCGATCCGCCGCGCCAAGGGGCCGCAGGCCCAGGTCGCGCCCGTCTACATCGGCGACCAGACGCGCGAGGACGGCGGCGGAACAGTGCGCACGCTCAGCGAACAGGTGGCGCTGGAGACGCGCACGCGCACCCTCAATCCCAAGTGGTACGAAGGCATGCTCAAGCACGGCTACGAGGGCGTTCGGCAGATCGAGGTGCACGTGACGAACACGATGGGCTGGTCGGCCACGACGAGCCAGGTGCAGCCGTGGGTGTACGAGCAGCTGAGCGAGATCTTCGTGCTCGACCCCGAGATGCGCGAACGGCTCGCCACGCTGAACCCAACCGCATCGGCCCGCGTTGCAAGCCGGCTGCTCGAAGCCTCCGACCGCCAGTTCTGGAAGCCGGACGCCACCATGCTCGATGCCCTGCGCCGGGCCGGCGAAGAGCTGGAAGACCGGGTCGAGGGCATTTACGAAGGGGCAACGGTATGAGTCGCCGGGTCCCTCCCGAGTCGAATACGGCAGCGCTGTGCGCGGAGGTTTATCCATGAGCACGGTCACGGTTCCATTTCCCGACATCAAGAAAGTCGGCGACCGGACGCAAGCGCGTGCCGATGGCGAGGGCAGCGTGCAGGTGCAGCTCGACGCCGACCTCAAGATCGGCAACGCGAAGGTCTTCGCCATCTATGGCAAGGGCGGCATCGGCAAGAGCACAACGTCGAGCAATCTCTCGGTGGCGTTCAGCAAGCTGGGCAAGCGCGTGCTGCAGATCGGCTGCGACCCGAAGCACGACTCCACCTTCACGCTGACCAAGAAGCTGATGCCTACCGTCATCGACGTGCTCGAAACGGTGGACTTTCATCCCGAGGAGTTGCGCGTGGAGGACTTCGTCTTCCCTGGCTACAACGGCGTGATGTGCGTGGAAGCCGGCGGACCGCCGGCTGGCACCGGCTGCGGCGGCTACGTCGTGGGGCAGACGGTGAAGCTGCTGAAGGAGCACCACTTGCTCGAAGAAACAGACGTCGTCATCTTCGACGTGCTGGGGGACGTGGTCTGCGGCGGATTCGCCGCGCCGTTGCAGCACGCAGACCGCGCGCTCATCGTGACCGCCAACGACTTCGATTCCATCTTCGCGATGAACCGCATCGTTCAGGCGATCGGCGCAAAGTCGAAGAACTACAACGTGCGACTGGGCGGCGTCATCGCCAACCGCAGCGCAGAGACCGACCAGATCGACCGCTTCAATTCGCAGATCGGCCTGAAGCTGATGGCGCACTTTCCCGACCTCGACGTGATCCGCCGCAGCCGCTTGAAGAAGTCAACGCTGTTCGAGATGGAGCACTCGCCGGAACTGGAAGCGGTGCAGAACGAATACATGCGGCTTGCCGCAGCGCTGTGGCTGGGCACGGACCCGCTGCACGCCGTCGCCATGAAAGACCGCGACATCTTCGACCTGCTGGGGTTCGACTGACATGACATCGCTGCGACGCTTGCGACGTTCCATGCGGCCCGAGCCTCTTGTTCGGGAACAGGATCATCCTTGGCGCTCGGCGCCCGCAATCCCTCTTGAGCCTCATGCGGCACGAATGATCCGAAGCGCAACGGAGCACAGACATGGCACACGTTTCCTATCTTGAACGACGCGGTGAGATCCAGACCTACTTCGACAGCACCGCCGCGCAGGCGTGGGAACGACTGACCTCGGACGCGCCGGTGGGCCGCATCCGCGCAAGCGTGCGTGCCGGGCGCGACCGGATGCGCGAGACCCTGCTCGCCTGGCTACCTTCCGACCTCGAGGGCATGCGGCTGCTCGACGCGGGTTGCGGCACCGGCGCGCTGGCGGTGGAAGCGGCAAGGCGTGGCGCCGACGTGATCGCCATCGACCTGTCGCCCACGCTCGTGCAGTTGGCCCGCGAGCGGCATCACCGCGACAACGTGGTGAACCCGGCACCCGGCAGCATCGACTTTCGCGCCGGCGACATGCTGGAACCCGCCCTCGGCCGTTTCGACTTCATCGTCGGCATGGATTCGCTCATCCACTACCCCACCGACGATGCCGTGCGCGTGATTGCCGCACTCGCGCAACGAGCGGACCGATCCGTGCTCGTCACCTTCGCGCCGAGCAACGCCGCACTGGCCGCGATGCGCGCCGTCGGGCGGTTTTTTCCGAAGGCCAATCGGGCGCCGTGGATCGAGCCCGTTGCGCAGAAGTCGCTGTTCGCGCAACTCGCCCATGAGCCGCTGCTCGCGCAATGGCATCCCGTGCGCACACAACGCATCGCGAGCGGCTTCTACACCTCGCAGGCACTGGAACTGGCGAGAAGATGAACCCCGTCATCCGCCTCAACAACACGCTGGCCAGCAAGTGGTCGCTGGTCGCGACGCGCTTCCTGCCCTTCGCCGATGTGGCGACGCGCGAATTGCCGCTCGGCCGGCTGATGCGGTTGTCCCTCTTCCAGGTGACGGTGGGCATGGCGCTGGCCCTGCTCAACGGCACGCTCAACCGGGTCATGATCGTCGAACTGCACGTGCCCGCCTGGCTGGTGGCGGTGATGGTCGGCTTGCCGCTGGTCTTTGCGCCCTTCCGTGCGCTGGTGGGATTTCGATCGGACCACCACCGCTCCGCCCTCGGATGGAAGCGCGTGCCTTTCATCTGGATGGGCACGCTGCTGCAATTCGGCGGCCTGGCGATCATGCCTTTTGCATTGATCGTGCTGTCGGGCGACACCAACGGACCACCTGTCTACGGGCAGATCGGCGCGGCACTTGCGTTCCTGCTCGTGGGCGCCGGGCTGCATACCACGCAGACGGCGGGCCTCGCGCTCGCCACCGACCTCGCCACGCCGGAGAACCGGCCGCGGGTGGTGGCGCTCCTGTACGGGATGCTGCTGCTGGGCACCTTCGTGAGTGCCCTGGCCTTCGGTGCGCTGCTCGAAAACTTCCAGCAGTTGCGGCTCATCAAGGTCGTGCAAGGCGCGGCCGTGGTGACGATGGTGCTGAACCTCATTGCATTGTGGAAGCAGGAGGCGCGACAACCGCGGCACCTCTCGCGCGAGCCCGGGCAGGCCGCGCCGGTATTTCGCGAATCGTGGCGCGCCTTCGTGCGCGGCGGACGCGCGGCACGCCTGCTGGTCGCGGTCGGCCTTGGCAGCGCCGCCTTCAGCATGCAGGACGTCCTGCTGGAGCCCTACGGCGGCGAGATCATGCACATGGATGTGTCGTCGACCACCACGCTCACCGCCATGATCGCGGCCGGTGCGCTTGCGGCCTTCGTGCTGGCGGCGCGCTGGTTCCACCATGGCGGCGAGGAGCACCGCCTCGGCGCCATCGGGGCGCTCGTGGGCATCTTCGCTTTTGCAGGCGTCATCTTCGCCAACCCCATGGGCTCGCCGCTGATGTTCCGCATGGGCACCACACTCATCGGCTTCGGGGGTGGACTGTTCTCGGTGGCAACGCTCACGGCCGCCATGAACCTGGAGAACGGTGTCGTCAAGAGCGGCCTGGCGCTTGGGGCCTGGGGCGCCGTTCAGGCCTCCTGCAGTGGCGTGGCGATCGCTCTTGGCGGCGCATTGCGCGACGCGGTGTCGTCGCTGGCCGAACACGGTGCGCTCGGCCCCGCCGTGACCGGTCCGGCCATCGGCTACAGCGCCGTGTACTACCTCGAGATCGTCCTGCTCTTCGCGACGCTGATGGCCATCGGGCCGCTGGTGCGCCGGCACCGCGGCACGCAGGGCGCCACACAGCAGGCAACCCGATTCGGGCTGGCCGAGTTTCCGGGCTGAAGCAAACCGCTTCATTGCCCTTCGCATCGCATTCACGCCACAGAGGAGTTCAGCATGGGAAACGGAGCGATCACCGGCTATATCGACGTCGCACAGATCGTGCTCTACGTCTTCTGGGCCTTCTTTGCCGGGCTCATCTACTACCTGCACCGCGAGAACAAGCGAGAGGGCTATCCGCTGGAAAACGATCGCTCGGGCAGCATCCACGTGGAGGGCTTTCCGGGCGTGCCCTCGCCCAAGACCTTTCTGCTGCGCGACGGCCGCACGGTGAGCGTGCCAAACACGCTGCGCGAGGAGCGCGAACTGGCGGCCGAACCCAACGGCGCCTTCCTCGGCGCCCCGCTCGAACCCACCGGCAATCCGATGGTCGACGGCATCGGCCCGGGATCCTGGTCGCAGCGCGCGGACATCGTGGACACCACCATCGACGGCGCCGCACGCATCGTTCCTTTGCGGGCGGCTCCGGGCTTCAGCATGTCGCACAAGGACCCGGACCCGATCGGTCTGCCCGTGACAGGTGCCGACGGCGTGGTGGGCGGGACGGTGGTCGATGTGTGGGTCGACCGTGCGGAAGCGCTTTTCCGTTATCTCGAAATCGAAGTGCAAGGCGCCGAAGGCCTGCGCCGGGTGCTGTTGCCCGTCAACTTCTCGCGCATCGGCAGCCGTGGCGTGCGGGTGCGTTCCATCTTGGGTGCGCAGTTCCAGCATGTGCCAGGCACGCGCGACGCGGAGCAGGTCACGCTGCTCGAAGAAGACCGCATCGTCGCCTACTACGGCGGCGGCACGCTGTACGCCACGCCCCGGCGCCAGGAACCGTTGCTATGAGCGATGACCACGACTTCGAGCCGGCCCACGGCCTGCCCGAACTGCTGCCTCCCAACGAGCGCCTGCTGTGGCAAGGCTCGCCGGACTGGAAGCGCATGGCCTGCGATGCCATGCACATCCGGGGCCTGGCCATCTACTTCGCAGTGCTGCTGGCATGGCGCGGCGCCAATTCGCTGTCGAACGGCCATGGCGTGCCGCAGGCGCTGGTCGCCGTGTTGTGGCTCTTGCCGATCGCCCTTCTTGCGCTGTCAACGATTGCGCTGCTGGCGTGGCTGACAGCTCGCACGGCCGTCTACACCGTCACCAACCGGCGCGTGGTGATGCGCGTGGGCATCGTGTTGACCATTACCTTCAACCTGCCCTTCAAGGCGATCGAATCCGCATCGCTGCACGCCCGTACCGACGGCAGCGGCGACATTGCGCTGGCGCTTTCGGGCAGCGACCGGATCGCCTACGTCAACCTCTGGCCGCATGCGCGGCCGTGGAAGATCAAGAAGACCCAACCGATGCTTCGCGCCCTGCCCGACGCACGGCCCGTGGCGGCGCTGCTCGCCGGTGCGCTGGCGGAGTCGGCCGGCATGCCGAGGCCGGCGCTGTCGCTCGTGCCCGGCACCGGCGGTGCGCGAGGTGAGCGCGGCGCGCAACCCGATGCGATGGTCGCCTGAAGGAGCCCTGGCCATGCAAGCCCATGCATCGAGCCCGTCCCGCGGCGCACTGCCGCGCGGCGTGATGGCCGCCCTCGGCCTGATGGTGCTCGCATCGCTGCTCACGGTGATCTTCGTGCGACTCACCGGTGTCGGCGTGATGCACGTGGAAGACGCGCCGGCCGTGAGCGTTCGCGAGTTTCGCTTCGAGGACCGGGCCGACGGCGGCATCGACGTGCTCGACGCACGCAGCGGCCGCGTGGTTCACGCCGTGGCGCCGGAGACGAACGGCTTCCTGCGCGGCACGATGCGCGGCCTGGCGCGCGAGCGCTATCGGCGCGGCATCGGGCCCGAGGTGCCTTTTCGCATGATCGGCCGCGCCGACGGCAAGCTCACTTTGGAAGACCCGACCACAGGCCGGCGCGTCGACCTCGGCTCCTTTGGCCCGTCCAATGCGGCTGTGTTCGCCAGCCTCATGCAGCAGCCCGCGCCTGCGCCAAAGACCCCGTAGCCCTGAACCGGCAACGCCTGAAGAAGGAGCCACTTGATGTCGACGAACACCATCCCCAACGCGTCCACCGAAACGGCGCTCAAGGACACGATGCTGACGCCGCGCTTCTACACGACCGACTTCGCCGCCATGGATCGCATCGACGTCGACGCCATCCGTCCGCAGTGGGAAGCGCTGATGGCCGAGTTCCAGGCGGACAACAACAACGAGCACTTCCAGCGGCCGGCCGACATGTTGTCGCGCGACTACTCCGACCTGCCGGGCCCGCTGTACAAGGAGTTCTCGGACTTCCTCATCAGCTCGATCACTTCCGAATTCTCGGGCTGCGTGCTCTATGCCGAGATCAGGAAGCGCGTGACCAACCCCGACATGAAGGAGCTCTTCGGCTACATGGCGCGCGACGAGAGCCGGCACGCAGGCTTCATCAATCAGTGGCTCAAGGACTTCGGCATCGGCGTCGACCTGGGCTTCCTGGCGCGGGCCAAGAAGTACACCTACTTCAAGCCGAAGTTCATCTTCTATGCGACCTACCTGTCGGAGAAGATCGGCTACGCGCGCTACATCGCCATCTACCGCCAGGTCGAACGGCACCCGGAGTTGTGCTTCCATCCGATCTTCAAATGGTTCGAGCGCTGGTGCAACGACGAATTCCGGCATGGCGAGGCTTTCGCGCTGCTACTGCGCGCCAATCCGCACTTGCTGCGTGGCGTCAACAAGCTGTGGATCCGCTTCTTCGTGCTGGCGGTCTTCGCGACGATGTATGTGCGCGATCACCAGCGCCCCGAGATGCACAGCGCAATGGGGCTGGACCCGACGGCCTATGACTTCACCGTGTTTCGCATCACCTCCGACATCACGCGGCAGGTGTTTCCGCTCACGCTCGATCTCGATGCGCCGGCCTTCCATGCGGGGCTTGAAAAATTGCGGGAGATCTCCCTGGCCAGCGAAGCGGCCAAGCTGCGCGGCGGCATCGGTGGCGGACTGCAGCGCGCCGGGCTGGCGGCCAAGGCAGCATGGGCCTTTGCCCGCCTGTACCTGCTGCGCCCGCGCCCCAACACGCTGCCAGCCGATGCACGCATGGCGCCCACCTGGTAGCTGCACTGCTGCCTTGCACACGGCGAACGCCCCATGTCGCAGTACCTGCTGCCGATCCTCTACACCCTCTTCGTGTGGTGGTTCAGCACGGGTGTGATCCTGTACCTCAACGGCCTGCCGCGCTGGACTTTCAACTGGACCATGGGCGCGGCGACCCTGCTGCTCGCGATGGCCTTGCTCGGCCTTTACACCACGCGCAACGACACGCGCATCACGGGCTCCTATCTCGCATTCACCTTCGCGCTGGTGGTGTGGGGCTGGCAGGAAGTGGCCTTCCTGCTGGGCTTCGTGACCGGGCCGCGGCGCACGCCCTGCCCGCCGGGCGCGCGACGATGGCGACGTGCCGGCTTCGCCTTGCAGGCGCTGCTGCATCACGAGTTCGCGCTCATCGTGCTGGCCGTCTGCGTCGGCCTCTTGACGTGGAATGGCAGCAACCCGACCGGCCTCTTCACCTTCGCGATCCTGTGGGTGATGCGCCAGAGCGCCAAGCTCAACGTGTTTCTGGGCGTACGCAATCTCAACGAAGACTTCCTGCCGGCGCACCTCAAATACCTGCAGACCTACTTCAGGCGCAAGCCGATGAACTCGCTGTTCCCGGTGTCCATCATGGTCTCCACCTGGCTGGCGGTGCTGCTGTGGCAGGGCGCGACGGCGGAGGCGGTCAGTGCCTTCGACGCCACGGCGCTGACCTTTGCCGGGACGTTGATGTCGCTGGCCATCCTGGAGCATTGGTTTCTCGTCCTGCCCCTGCCATCCGAACAGCTCTGGACGTGGGGGCTGCGCTCGCGGCAGTTGACGCCTGCCATCCCGCCGCCCGAACGGGCCGGCCCCGAGCGTTTGTAAGGATGACAACCGCCGGCCATTGATGCCTAGAATGGGTTCCCCCGGCCAGTGTCATCCCCAGGAGCACATCGTGAGTTTTCGCCCAGGCGATCTTCCGGATCTCGCCGCGCTAGCGGTCTGGGCGCCCGAGCTTGCCCGGACTTTTGTTTCGCTCTCCAGCGACATTGCGCTGGTGATGGACTCAACAGGCGTCATCCGGAGCGTCGTGCAGGGCGACGGCGAGCCGCTCGCGCCGCTGGCCCACGACTGGGTGGGTCGCCGCTGGGCTGACACCGTCAGCGAGGAAACCCGTCCCAAGATCGAAAACCTCTTGCAGGAAGTTGCAGCCAACGGCATCGGGCGGCGGCGGGAGGTCAATCACCCCTTCCATCACGGCGTCAGCATTCCGGTCGCCTACACGGCCATCCGCTTCGGCGCCGAAGGCCCGGTGCTGGCGACAGGCCGTGACCTGCGCGCGATCGCGGCCATCCAGCAACGCTTCCTCGAATCGCAACAGGAGATGGAGCGCGGCTACTGGAAAGTGCGGCAGGACGAGACGCGCTACCGCCTGCTCTTCCAGGTCGCCACCGACGCGGTGCTCGTGGTCGACGGCCGCACGCTGCGCATCCTCGAAGCCAACCAGGCTGCTGCGCAGATGTTCGACTTCACGAGCGAGCAACTCATCGACCGGCCAGCCACGGTGGGCTTCGAAGAACGTTCGCGGGTGTCCGTCGAGGAGCTTCTGATATCGGCGCGGGCTTCCGGCCAGAGTGCGGAGATCCGGGCACGGCTGGTCGGCAAGATCACGCTCACCAGCGTGGCGGCCACGCCGTTCCGGGCCGACGACGCCATGCGCCTCCTGGTGCGTGTGCGCGCCGTCGATGCGCTGGAGCTGACAACGGCGCTGAGCACCTCGCTGGCCCGCATGGTCGACGACAGCAGCGATGGCGTGGTCGTCACCGATTCGAGCGGACGCGTGCTGGTGGCCAACCCGGCCTTCCTGAACCTGGTGCGGCTCAACAGCGAAGCCCAGGTGAAGGGCTTGCCCATCATGGACTGGCTCGGCATGCCGGATCGCCCGCTCGCGACGCTGTTGCCGCAGGTGCGCAAGGTCGGCCTGGTGCGCAGGATCAAGTCGTGGGTCAAGGTCGCTCACACACCCGTTGCGCAGGTCGAGATTTCCGCGGCCCTGCTCACCGAAGGCGACCAGGAATGCATCGGCTTCACGATCCACCGCGCGCCCCAGGCGCTCAATGACGAAAGCTCGCCGTACGAGTTCAACCTGGCCATCCAGCAGCTGCTCGGGCGCCTCGGGCAAGTACCTTTCGCCGAACTGATGGCCGAGGCGGCGATCATCGCGGAGCACCATTTCATCCAGGGCGCGCTTGCGCAGTCGCAACAAGATGCAGCCGGTGCGGCGGCGCTGCTCGGCATGAGCGAAGCAGAACTCGCTGGCCGGCGCCTGGGCGACCCGACACGCCGCCCGGGCGAGCTTCCGGGAGTCGACTGATGCAGACGAGCCCGGCCTTCGGCACTGCGGACCTCACCAACTGCGAACGCGAGCTGATCCACCTGGCCGGCTCGGTGCAGCCTCACGGCGTGTTGCTGGTGCTGCGTGAATCGGACCTGTGCATCGTGCAGGCCAGTGCAAGCGTCGAACGATTGCTGGGATTCACTGCGGAAAGCCTTTTGCAGCAACCGGTCTCGCGGCTTGGCGGCGACATCGAGCGCTGCGTGCGGCGCCTGGCATCGCAGGGCGCGCTGGCCGATCCGGAAGCGATGCGTTGCCGGGTCGAACCCTCCGGGCGCGAGCGCGAATTCGAAGGCAGCCTGCACCGCATTGCAGGCGGCTGGCTGGTCATCGAGATCGAGCCCATTGGCGACGACACCGGTATCGAAACCGTCGACCTGCCGAGCGCGCAACTATTGGGACTCCTGGGCAACGCGGTGCAGCGAATCAGCGGCGCGTCGACCATCGGCATCATGTCGGACGCGGTCGTCAAGAGCTGCCGCGAGATGTTCGGCTACGACCGCATCATGGTCTACAGCTTCGACCCTGACGGGCACGGCAAGATCATTGCGGAAGCCCGCGATCCGCGGCTCGAATCGCTGCTGGGCCACCATTACCCGGCCACCGACATCCCGCAACGCGCCCGCGATCTGTACTTGCGCACGCGCCTGCGCGTCCTGGTCGACGTGCACTACGAAGCATCGCCACTCGTTCCCCAGCGCATCGGCGAGCCGCCCGAAGACCTCGACATGTCGCTGTGCTACCTGCGCAGCATGTCGCCGCTTCACCTGCAGTACCTCAAGAACATGGGCGTGACGGCCACGCTGGTGGTGTCGCTGGTGCGCGAAGGCCGGCTGTGGGGCCTCATCGCCTGCCATCACTATTCACCACGCAATTTGCGCTTTGCAATGCGTGCGGCAGCCGACCTGCTGGCTGAAGTCGTTTCGACGCGCATCGCGGCAATCGAAAACTACGCGCACGCGCAGGTCGCGATCCAGGTGCGGCGGCTCGAGCAACGGCTGGTCGAGGCGACATCGACCGAGGGCGACTGGCGTGTCGCGTTGTTCCGCAACCCGCGCACGCTCTTGCAACCGCTGGATGCCACCGGCGCGGCACTGTTCCATGAGGGCGAGGTGCTCACCGTCGGCGAGACGCCGACCACGGCCGAGTTGCGCGAGCTGATGCGCTGGATCGACGGCCAGCAATTCGACACCCTCTTCAGCTGCTCGTCCGTGGAACACGCCAACCCCGCGCTCGACTCGCTCACCGCAAGCGCGAGCGGTGTCGTCGCAGCCAAGCTGTCGGCCTCGCAACCCGACTACCTGATGTGGTTTCGCAAGGAGCAGTTGCTCACGGTGACCTGGGCGGGCGACCCGACGAAGCCGGTGGTCGACAACGATCCGCTGAAGCTGTCGCCGCGCCGCTCTTTTGCGGCGTGGTCGGAAATCGTGCGCGGCACGGCGCTTCCGTGGTCGGCCGCTGAACTGGCGTTGGCGCGCGCATTCGGGGCGGCGCTCATCGACATCGTGGTGCAGGTCAATGCGGTGCGCCTCCTGATCGCTGAACATCAACTGGCGCAGATTCGCGCCACGGTGTCCAACTCCAACGAATCCGTCGTCATTGCCGACGCGCGAGGCCGCGTGCTGTTTGCCAATCCCTGCTTCATGCAACTGGCGCGACGCGACGAAGGCTCGGGGCCACTCGCCACGGACGCGTCGCAACTGTTCGCCGAGCCTGAACGCATGCGCAAGATCCTGGAGGCGGTGGCGCAAGACAGGCAACGCTGGCGGGGCGACGTGTCGCTTGCGCTTGCCGGCGGCGGCGTCTTGCCTGCGGCCTTGCGTGCCGAGCCGGTTCCGGCGCGGGACGGATCGCTGCTGGGCTTCTTCCTGATCTTCGCCGACCTCACGGACAGCCAGCGTGCGGCGCAAGCCCGGCGGCATCTGGAGCAGTCGCTGTCGCAAGCGGTGCGCGACGAATCTGCCGCGCGTACGCGGCAGGAAGGCGTGAACGAACCCGGAGACGTCATCGGCGCCATCCTGTCGAACGCCAGCCTCGCGGCGATGGACATCGCCGACGGGAACATGGGCGCAACGGTGGTGCCGCTGCTGGAAGAGCTCGAAGCGTCGACGCGCAGGGCGACAGCGCTCTACAGCCGGGTGAAGGCTTTCAGCGGCTGAGCGGGCACGACGCCCCGCTTCATCTTCAACGCTTGGGCGTGCGAATCCAGTCGAAGATCAGGTAGACGAGTGGCGCGCCGATGATCCACATGGGAATCAGTGTTCGCATGGCATTCTCCTTGGCAAGGGACATGAAGTCCGAGGATTGAGCGGGCTTGAAAAATCGCGGGTCGGAAGGCAAGCGCAGCGGGCGTAGGGAAAGATCTTGCGCTCAACCGGGCTCGGCCCGGCCCAGTTCGTCGAAGATGTGGCAGTGCAATTCGAAGGCGAGCGCTGCTTCTGCCACGATCGCGCGCGCCGCGGGCTCGCCGCCCGGCAGCTTGTCCAGCCCCTCGCGGTACGCCTTCTTCAGCCGAAGCGCCTCCTTCGCACCACCAAAGTCATAGAAGGCCGTGCCGGACCCTGCCGGAAGGGCCATGCTTTCGCGCACGATGCGCGCGAGGATCTGGCCACCGCTCAGGTCGCCGAGGTAGCGCACGTAGCTGTGCGCCGCCAGCAGTTCCGGATGCGTGTCCTCGATGCTGCGAAGGCGCGATACATAGCGCAGCGCGGAGGGTTGAAGCGCAAAGTGCTCGCGCCATCCTTCGCCATGCAGCGCGTCGAGATCCCCTCGCAGTGCCGGCTCGCGCATCAGTTCGCGAAAATGCAGCGGCGCGAGCCGGGGATCGCAGGCATGGCGTTCGAGCGCCGGCTCCATCGCGGCGTAGATCGCGTGCAGGTTGCGCAGCATGGCGCAATAGGGCTTCCGTTCCATTTCGCCGCGCAAGAGTTGCCGCATGAAGACGCTGCGTTCAGCCTGCGTGTGCAGTTCGCGCGTTTCGAGCTTCAGGGATTCCGACAAGCTGGGCATCAAGCCGCTCTCCAGGGGCCGAGGAAGCCCCATCATAGAGACGGCCGCCTATTTCATCACGGCGACCTCCACGCGCCGCGCCCTCGGGTCTTCGCCCGCCACGTTGGCCTCCGCCACCTGCGGTTTTTCCAGCACGATGCGATCCTGCGCAATGCCGGCCGCTTGCAGTGCATCGCGCACGGCAAAGGCGCGCTGCTTGGCCAGCTCTTCGTTCGTGGCCGTGTCGCCGGTCGCGGAGTGGAAGCCGGACAGCGTGACCCTGGCGGTTGCGTCCGCCTTCAGTGCGTCGATCACCGCCCCGAGCGCCTTCGTGCCGTCGTCCGAAACGGCCTTCGAGCCCACGGCGAACAGCACTTCCGCGCTGGCGCTGCCCGATGCGGCCGGCGCTGTCGGTGCGGCGGGTGCAGCCGGCGCCCCCGTGGCGACCACCGCCCGCACCTTTGCCAGCTCGGGATGGTTGGGCAGCATGCTCTGCCCGTACAGCGGCTTGTAGGCACCCTGGTGGCAGGTGGCGCAGTTGATCTTCGGAGAATAACCGCCCGCGCCCAGGCGTGCTGCAGGAAATGTCGGCGCCAGTGGGTCGAGGTAGTTGAGGTTGAGGTCGCGCGCCATGCGGATGCCATACCAGGCGGTGGCGCGCGGTGGCGTGCTCGTCTCCCAGTCCGCAAACGATCGCGTGTTGTGGCAGTAGGTGCAATTGACGCCCAGCGATTCCGACATGTGCACCATCAGCCCGTAGGTCCACTCGGTCTGCTTGATGGAAATGCGATTGCCGTTTTGCAGCGCCTCGCCACCGACCACGCGGATGTTGTTCGCTTGCTGAAGGAATGGCGTGAACGGGTCGTAGGGCAAGGCCGTCATGCCGCTGGTGGGCAACGGCGTGTTCTGCCCCGCCTTGTTGCCGGAATAGGCGGCCTTTTGCGACGGGCCGACGGTCCATGTGTTGGCCGGCACCGGCTGCCCGCGGTGGCAGGTGTAGCAGGTCACACCCGTGTCGGCGACGTGGTTCTTCCAGTCGGCGTTGATGTGCTGCGTCATCTGCAGCATGCGGCGGGCGACCACCTTGGTGTAGAGCGCGTCGGACGCCATGTCGTTGCCGGCATGGCAATAGGTGCAGCCCTGTTGCGGCGCCACCCATGCGGTGATGGACACCATCAGGCGGCTGAACTCGCCCACGCTCAGGTCGTTGAGCACCTTCACGTTCTGGAAGGTCTGCCCAGCCGTCGGACCGACCGCGGGCATCGGCGGCGTGTCGGGTGGCAAGCCGTTGATGGCGGCCTGCTGCTGCACGCTGCGCGGGTTGTAGATCTGGTCCATGCCGGTGCCGCGAAAGCCGCGCTGCACCGCGTCCACCGGCGGGCGTTCGAAGCAGCCCACCAGCAGCGCCAGCGCACCGAGCGCAACGCACCATCTCACCCCTGTCGAGTTCGTCATGGCTTGACTCCCTGCAAGGTCGCGGGGTCGATCACCGGCGCGAACACGGCCGGGTAGACCGGCGCCACGTGATGCTTCACGGCCCACAAATACCAGTTGTCGACGACCGTGCCGGTCAGGAGGATGCCGATGCCGCCCACCAGCGGACACAGCACCGCGAACCACCAGGCCCAGCGATGGATCGACTCCATCGTCGCGTTGAAGCCCATGCACCAGCGCCAGAACAATGCGGCGCGTTCCGAGGCCGTGCCACGATCGACGATCTGCTCGATCTCGCGCTCGCCGCCAAAACGACTCACGGCCAGGATCGTCGCGCCATGCATGGCAAACAGCAGCGTCGAGCCGTACAGGAACGCGATCGACAGCATGTGGAAGGGGTTGTAGAACAGGTTGCCGTAGCGGATGGAGAAGGCGGCTGTCCAGTCGAGGTGCGGAAAGATGCCGAAGGGCACCGCCTCGCCCCAGCTGCCCATCAGGATCGGGCGGATGAAGCCCAGCACCAGCATCAGCCAGATCGCCGATGCAAAGGCCCACGCCACGTGCGTGCCCATGTGCAGCGCCCGCGCGCGCCGGTACATGCGAAACCACCACAGCAGCACCGACGAGGTCATGAAGAAGCCCGCCATGAGCCACCAGCCGCCCTCGTTCAAGGCCGGAAAGAGCTTGAGCCCGATGGATGGCGGCGGGGGCTCCAGCGCAAGCCAGGGCAGTTGCCGCACGAACTGCACCGGGTCCCAGTTGACCGACGCGAGCATGTTGAGCCCGACGATCTCGAAGGCGATGAAAAAGCAGATGAGCGAAGCCAGCCCGAGCCAACCGAGGTAGATCGGCCCGATCTGCGCATCGCCGATCTTGCCCAGCCAGTGCCAGTGCCCTGGCGGGCCTTCGCGCTCCTTGTTGCCCCATTCGAGCGGCACGCCTGCATACGAAGGCGCCACGGCTTGCACGCGGGTAAAGATGTTCTGGTATTCAGCCATCAGGGTCTCCTCGGGCTGGTTTGACTTGTTATCGCCAGATGGGCAGGTTGAGCCACCAGGTCCACCATTCGGGCCAGCCGCGCGTCCAGAACGGGCCGCTGATCACGATGCAGACGGCGCTCCAGAACGCTGCGGACAACGCAAGGAAAAGGCCGAGCCGATGAATGCCCAGCGTGCCGATCGAATAGCCGATGGTGTCGCGGAAAAAAGTGTTCTCGTGCTCCGCCGTCTTCACCGTTTCACCCTCGCCCGGATTGGTGGCCGACAGGATCAGCGCGCCGTGCAGCGAGAGCGCCATCACGGTCGTGAAGAAGAAACTTACCGCCAGCATGTGGGCGGGGTTGTAGTGAAAATGCAGGTACTGGTAGCCGGTGTTCGATACCCAGTCCAGGTGGCTCATGATCCCGTACGGGAAGCCATGGCCCCAGGCGCCCATCAGCACCGGCCGGATCACTTCGAGCGTGACATACGCAAGGATGGCGAACGAATAGGCAAAGGGCACGTGATAGCCCATGCCGAGCTTTCGACAGATCTCCACTTGCCGCAGCGCCCACGAGACGAAGGCGCCAATTGCACACACCGTGATGAGTTGCCACAAGCCGCCCTCGAGCAGCGGCGCCATGCGCAAGCCGTACTTGATGTCGGGCGGCGCGATGTTGATCTGCCAAAGGTTCCACGTCGGCCCCTGCGATGCGCCCCACACGATGAGCAGCGTCCCCACCGCCGTGAAGAACACCGTCGTCACGCCGAAGAAGCCCACGTAGAAGGGCCCGACCCAGAAGTCGAAAAGGTCGCCGCCGGTCAGCGTTCCGCCGCGCACGCGGTACTTTCGCTCGAAGCTCAACATGGCCATGATGCGTTCTCCGGTCAGGACGGCTGCAAGCGGCCGCACCCTTGCCTCTGTGCTGGAAGCAGCCAGGCGGGACCCTTGTCGGGCCGGCACCCGGCTGCGTGTCGAGCAACCGCCGGCTATTTGCCCGTCGGTGCTGTAGCAGGCGCTGGCATCGGCGCCATCTGCGCCGAAACCGGCGCGTTCTTTCGCGGCCCTTCGAGCCAGTTGAAGCGGTCGGTGCTCAGCAAGATGAAATGAATCACCAGTGCCAGCACGAACAGGAACGTGAACAAGGCAATCAGCGTCCTGCGCGGATCGAAAATCAACCAGATTCGCCACATGTTTTGACTCCCTATGCGTTGAATCCGATGGACAGTGCCGCCAGCGCCACATCCTTGGCATCGTTGATGACGGACGCATAGCCACCCGCACCGGGAAGCCATGGCCGCCATTGCCACACCAGGAAGTGCGCCACGACTGCGATCAGCGTGAAGATGATGAAACTGGTCATGAAGATGCCGTGAAACTCCTTGGCTTCCTGCTCGGTCAGACCGGACAAGGAGCCACCTCGATCTCTAGGTTCCATAAGTTCTCTCCAGTTCGGCCTTGCGGCCACTTACCGCGCACGTCCCCCGCGGCGGGGATTGCTGCGACCGAAGCCGCCGCAACTTCTTCGGCGCGCCGGACGGCTCGCCAGGTTCTGTGTTCGCTCGGCCCCAAGCGCTTTGGGTCACGCGGTTCATGCGGGCTCTCCCTGATTCAACGCTGCACGTGAACGCGCCACGCGATCTGCCGTCACGCGCGGCTCGCCAGCTTTTCTTGCGTCGCGTTCGGCGCGGTCGCGCAGGCGCTTGGCGGCGGAGATCTGCACGAGAACCGGCTCGGAGTCGACGAGTTCGCCGAGCAACTGTTGCGCGTCGGGATCCCATTCGCTTTCTTCGCGTGGGTCCACGCGCGCGAGCGTCGCATCGACACGATCGAGCTCGGTGCCCAGCGGCAGGATGTGGAACAGCGCATCGAAGAGCGCGTTGCAGAACTCCTGCACGATGTAGGTGGCGCCCGCGTAGCCCATGAAGGGCGTGCCGGTGTGCCTTCGGATGATCGGCAGCGGGAAGGATGCCGGGATGAAGCCCGTCTTCATCATCCCGCCGCCACCGACTTCGGCGAGGTAGATGCGTTCGTTGTAGCTGCCGTACAGGACCAGCGGTGTCTTCTCGTGCACGAGGCGTCGCGTCTCGGTATTGTCGGTCTTGGCACCCGCACGGCGCGCGACCGCGAAGTTGCACGGCAAGCCCATCTCGTCTTCGAGGAAGTGGCGAATACCGCGCGTGTAGGTTTCATTCGCGACGACGCCGAAGCTCGCCGTGCCGAAGAAGTCCTGCGTGACGGAGCGCCACAAGTCCCAGATGGGCTTGATAGTGCTGTGCTTCTCCTGCGCGATGAAGGGCTCGGGATCGAGCTTCAGCAAGGCGCCGAGCGAGCGCAGGAATTCGGTGGTGCTGTGCAAGCCGATCGGCGCCTGCAGATACGGGCGCTCCAGCGCCTCGCACAGCATGCGGCCGAACTCGCGGTACATGCAGATGTTCGCGTCGGCCTCGACCAGCCGCGAGACGTCGGCCAGGTGGCTGCCGAGTGGAAACACCATGTTGACCTCGGCACCGATGCCTTGCACCAGCCTGCGTATCTCGGCCAGGTCGCTTGGCGCATTGAAGGTGCCGTAACTCGGACCGATGACATTGACGCGCGGCTTTTCGCCGACCGGTCGATCCGCAAAGGGCTTGCGTGCCGGCACGTGCTTCACGCCATATTCCGACCAGAGCCAGTACATGGCGCGGTTGGCGCACTGCCATTGGTCTTCATCGATGGTGCGCGGCAGGAAGCGCTGGATGTTGGTACCCGAGGGCGTGACGCCGCCGCCGATCATCTCCGCGATGGAGCCGGTGACGACGACCGATGGCAAGTCGGGGTCGAGCGTGGCGTGCGCGCGGCGCATGGAGCCTTCCGTGCCTTCGCGGCCAAGTTGCTCTTCGGCCAGGCCCGTCACGACGATGGGCAGTTCATGCGGCGGCAATGCGTCGGTGTAGTGCAGCACGGAGGTCACCGGCAGGTTCTCGCAACCCACGGGACCATCGATGACGACCTGCAGGCCCTTGATGGCCGTGAACACATACACGGCACCCCAGTAGCCGCCCGCGCGATCGTGGTCGAGGACTAGCATCTCGATCGCTCCCAGGCGCTTTTCGGGGAATGCGGACGTGTGAAGGTGATAGCGGGGGCGGGGGTCCAAGGAAGGTATTGGCGAAGCGACCCGAAGCGCGCGCAGCCTGAGGTGTTCATATCATTTCCTCCGCCTTGCGTTTTTTCTGTGCCTTCAACACTTGGCGGCGCGTGTCTGCCTTGAACTCCGGGCGGTCTTGCGGGACACCGTGCGCGGCTTCCCACACGCCTGCGCTGTGGCCGGAGCCTGCGTCGCCAAAGAAGGCCTTCATCTTCTCGAAGCGCTCCTTGTTGCCGATTGCCGCGTTGATGACCGTTGCAAGAGAACCTGCGCCCGCGGGTCCCATCAGCGGACGCGCCGAGATGAGATTGGTGAAATACAGCGCCGGCGTGCAAAGCTCCTTGGCGGCCTGAACGACCGGTGTCGTGCCGATGGCGAGGTCAGGCTTCCACTCATGCATCGCCGCAAGGTCCTGTTCGAGAGAAGCACGGAACTGGACGTGAACGCCCTTCGCTTCGAGCCACTCGCGGTCCGCATCGCTCCATGGCGTGCGTGGGCAGGCCGTGCCGACATAGCGCAGGTCGGCGCCGCTTTCCATCAACAAGCGGCCGACGAGCAACTCGGAACCTTCATAGCCGCTGAGCGTGATGCGGCCCTTGATCGGCATCTTTGACAGCGCGCCGCGGATCGCGGGCAGCATCATGTTCTTGACCGCATCGATGCCGGCCTGCGGCACGTTTGCGGCGACTCCGATTGCCTGAAGCCATGCCTCGGTGCCGTCGTGTCCGACGGGTGCCGAGCCCACGATGCTTCGTCCGGCAGCGTCGAACTCGCGAAGGCTCGCCGTGTAGAACGGATGGATGGCAGCAACGGCGACGCAATCGAGCGCCGCATACAACTCGCGCCACTCGCGCGTCGGCACCACCGGCCCGGCGGCCAGGCCCATCGGTTCGAGCATGCGACCGATGATCACCGGATCGGCCGGGAACATCTCGCCGAGCAAAGTGACGGTCGGCTTGGTGGCCTTGCCGGTGCGCGGCGCCTGTACCGGGCCGGCGAGCACTTCCGACCTGGCGTACTTGAGCATCGCGCCGGCCAGCACGTCCTTCGCTTCTGCATGCGTGGGCACGCCAAAGCCCGGCACGTCGATGCCAATGATGCGCACGCCGTTGATCTCCCTGGGCAAGATCTGCAGCGGCACGCCGCTCGCGGTCGGCACGCACAGGTTGATGATGACGATGGCGTCGTAGTGGGCGGGGTCGGCCTGCTGATGGACCGACTCCCGGATGTCCTCGAACAGCTTGCCCGTGACCAGTGTCTCGGAGTTGAAGGGCACATAGCCGACGCTGCGCCTGGCGCCGTAGAAGTGCGAGGTGAAGGTCAGGCCGTAGACGCAACAGGCTGAGCCACACAGGATGGTGGAGGTGCGCCGCATGCGAAGGCCCACGCGCAGCGCACCGAAGGCCGGGCACATGCTCTGCGGCTGGTCGTGCGGGCCGGCCTTTTCGTCGCGCGGATAGTCCTTTGCGTAACGTTCCAGCGTTTCGGATTTTCCGGCCGACTTCGCAGCCGCGAGCATCGCGTCGCCGCCCGAATGACAGCCCATGCCATCGCGCTGGATCGCAGCCGCATTGATGATAGGTATCACCCCCTCATCCCTGCGAGCCGGTATTGCTCCCTCGCCCCTGCGGGGAGAGGGCTGGGGTGAGGGGCTGGCGTCACCACCAACTGGCGTACCCGTCGCAGTCATGCCCTCACCCCAACCCTTTCCCGGAGCGAGAGCGAGAAAGGGACTTCACGCCTCGTCATAGATCACCTCGAGCGTTTCCTTGACGACTTCGCGCTTGCCGCACATGTCGAACTGCGTGGCCGGCTCCAGCACCACGTTGCGACCCACCGTGTCCGCCGCGAACAAACCCAGCAACTGGTCCTGCGTCATCGGCTTGGGCCGCACGGGCAATGAGGTGCCCACGTTCTGCGCCAGCTGCTCGAACATCGGCCCCCAGGCGCCGCCCGGCACGCCGATGATTTCGTAGCTCGCGCTCTTGCGGCGGATGTCGTCGTTGGCCGGAATGACCGACAGCACCGGAATGCCGACCTTCTCCGCGAACGCCGATGCTTCGCCCGTGCCGTCGTCGCGATTGATCACCATGCCCGCCACGCCCACGTTGCCGCCGAGCTTTCGGAAGTACTCGACGGCCGAGCACACGTTGTTGGCGACGTAGAGCGACTGCAGGTCGTTGCTCGCGACCACGATCACCTTCTGGCACATGTCGCGTGCAATCGGCAAGCCGAAGCCGCCGCAGACCACGTCGCCCAGGAAGTCGAGCAGCACGTAGTCGAAGCCCCACTCGTGGAAGCCCAGCTTCTCGAGCAACTCGAAGCCGTGGATGATCCCGCGCCCGCCGCATCCGCGACCGACTTCAGGGCCGCCGAGTTCCATCGCATAGACACCATCGCGCTTGAAGCACACGTCGCCGATGGCGACTGCCTCGCCGGCCAGCTTCTTCTTCGACGAGGTCTCGATGATGGTCGGGCACGCCCGCCCGCCAAAGAGCAGCGAGGTCGTGTCGCTCTTCGGATCGCAGCCGATGAGCAAGACCTTCTTGCCCTGCTGCGCCATCATGTAGGAGAGGTTGGCCAGCGTGAAGCTCTTGCCAATGCCGCCCTTGCCGTAGATCGCGATGATCTGCGTCTCCTTCGTGGGCGGCGCGGTGGACACCGCGTCGGGTTCGACAGCGGCTTCGGCGCGCAGCATCGTCTGCTGCATGAAGCGGACCGGCGTCCCCTCGGGAATGACGTGGGCTGTGGTCATTTGCAGCTTCTCCAATCGAGAACCATCTTCAGACAGGCAGGATCACCGAAGGCCATTCGATAGGCGCTGTCGGCCTCGGTGGCATCGGCGCGATGGGTGATGAGTCCGTCCAGGGGCAGGCGGCCCGATTCGACGAGGGCCTTCACCGCGACGAGGTCTTGCGGCTGCCACTGAGCCGCAATGCGCAGGCGTGCCTCGCGCATGAATGCCGGTGGAAAGTTGAAGGACAAGGGCTCGTCGTAAAAGCCGGCGAGCACGATTTCGCCGCCCGGCGCCAGCCGCGCGATGAGCGTGTCGAGCAAGGACGCATCGCCGCTCACGTCGCAGATCGATCGATAGTCGCGTCGGGAATCCCCTGAAGGATCGATCACTTCATAACCAAGTGCGCCTTCGCGCCGTCGCGCGTTGGTTTCCCAGACCACGGGCGAGGCGCCCGCGCTGACCGCGATGCGCGCGACCATTCGTCCGAGCACGCCATGGCCGACGATCAGGTCCGGTTGCTGCCCACACGCGGCGGCGCTCACGTGGTGAGCAGTGGCCGCCAGCGCCAGCAGCACGCCTTGCTCTCCGAAGCCCGCATCGAAGGCCAGCGTTCGCGCGCCCGGCAACACGACGGTGGACGCAGCGCCGCCAAACAATCCCCTGACTTCGCCAAAGCATTTGGCGCCCGGCACGAAGACGCGATCGCCGGCGCGCGCGCCCGAGTCCTTGCCGGCCGAGGTGACATGCCCGACCGATTCGTAGCCCGGCACCAGCGGATAGCCCATGCCCGGAAACTGCGGCATGCGGCCGTTCCACAGCAGGCGTTCGGTGCCGGTGCTGATGCCGCTCCATTCGATGTCGACCACCACGTCTTCATCGCCGGGCTCGATCAGGGCGAGTTCGCTGAGCGCGAGCTGCTGGGGCTTCTCGAAGACGACGGCGAGGGTGTTCATGCGGGCACGCTCCCAAGGCAAGACCCGCTCGCACACCGGGGTTGTGCGCCGTTCGGTCGAACCTGAAGTGTCATGTTTTATTGACTTCTTTATCTGTCTGGTTTCAATTACACTCCCGAACCGGGAGCGGATGCAATAGGCGTTCGTGCAACCAGAAGACTTGTTTGCAGCGGCATGCGCGTCGGAACCGGGCGCACGCACTCGAAGCCGGCCGCGTGCAGGAGTGACCGCAGGGCTTTGGCCGTGCGTGGACGGCCACGGCCCATCGCCAACAGATAGAAGCCGAAGTACGCATTGCCCATCGCCTGCGCGCCGGGCGTGCCAGCCATCGGCTCGGCCAGCAAGAGCGTGCCGCCGGGTGTCAACGCCTCGCGTACCGCACGAAGAATCCGAAGGGCTGCTGCATCGTCGTGGTCGTGAATGACGCGAACGAGGCTGGCCACGTCAGCCCCTTTGGGCAACGCATCCGAGAGAAAGCTGCCACCGACGATCTGCACGCGCCCGCCCACGTCGCTTGCCGCGCATCGTGCGCGTGCGCGATCGGCCACGGCGGGTAGGTCGAAGAGCACGAGCCGAAGGCGGGGCGCGCGCGTTGCCGCACGCAGGACGAAGGCGCCCTCGCCACCGCCAACGTCCAGCAGGCAGCGGTGCCTTGAAAGCGGATAGGCGTCGAGGATCTCGTCGGCCACCAGGGGCTGCGACGCCGTCATGAGCGCGCTGTACGCCTGCACGCTTGCCGCAGTCAGCGCGCCCGGTGCCGGCGCATCGGCATACGGCCAGTAGCGCGCCAGCGAGGATGACGATGTCTCTTCGCCGCGAAGCAATGCAACAGGATCGCGCAGGTCGGCGTAGAGCGAAGCGTGGTGCTCGATCATGGCCGTGATCGCAGTGTTTCCCACCATCGGCGCACCCAGCGTGCCCAAGCCGAAGCGCCCGCCGCCACGCGCCTCGACCAGCTTGAGCGCCTCGGCCGCGGCAATGAGGCGCTCGGTGGACGCCACCGGCAAACAGAGCCGAGCCGACAATTCGCCGATCGTCTGCGGGCCTTCTGCAAGGGTGTCGAAGAGCCGCAATTGCACGCAGGCCAACAACACCTGCGAATAGACGAAGCCGGCCACCAGGTTGAACAGTTCGCTCGCCCGCTTGCGCGCGATGGGCGCAGTGAGCGGAAAGGCCGCAGCCGCGCGCTGGAACGAACGGCTCGCCAGCAGGCGATCGCGCCATGCAAGCCAACGGTCGCGCATGCTGCGAGCACCGCTTGGCGTGGCGGACATCGCCTGCATGCTCAAGTCCTTCACGGGCCCCGCATCGTCAGGCCGCCGCGCGCAGCAGATCGGCGACGACCGGCGCCCGTGGCACCAGGCGCTCGGATTCGCCCCGCACCAGCGCACGCAGCCCATCGGCGCCGAGGCACTCGGGCACGGCATCGATCGCGCGGGCCACGAGTTGGTCGAAATACGCAATGGCGCCTTCAAGGCCCAGTTCACTCGCGGTGCTCGGGCGCAGCAAGGCCAGGTCGCGGCCAACGGGTTTTCCGAGCTCGCGCGGATCGCCCACCACATCACGGATATCGTCGGCCGCCTGGTAGGCCTCGCCCAACCAGTCGCCGAAGGCACGCCAGGGCCCGGGGTCCGCGCCGGCGGACTGCGCACCGCCCATCGTCGCGGCCGCGAACAGCGCGCCGGTCTTGGCGCGCTGGTAGTCGCCCAGGTCGATGCGCGGCTCGCTTTCCCAGGCTTGTCCCGCGACGGCGCCGAAGGGCATCCCCACGCTGGTCGCGACCGTCGCCATGAGCGGCGGCAGGCGAAGCGGCGAGTGCGCTGCCCCGGCCGCGAGCGTCTGGAAGGCCAGGATGATCAGGGCATCACCGGCGAGCACAGCCAGGCTTTCGCCCCAGGCGTACTGCACCGACGCCCGGCCCCGCCGCGTGGCGGCGTTGTCGAAGCACGGCAGGTCGTCGTGCACAAGGGATGCGCAATGCAGCAGTTCGATGGACGTGGCCGTCGCGTCCGACAGCACGGGGTCGTCGTCTCCGCAAGCGGCGGCCACCGCAAGGCACAGTCGGGGCCGCACGCGTGCGCCGCCCGGGAACACGGCGTGCCGCACGGCCCCGGCCAGCTTCGGCGGGCATCCAGGCGCCTCGCCCATCGAAATGGCCATGGCCAGGGAGTGTTCGATTCGAGTGAGCGGTTTCATGGGCGTTGGCCTTTCGGTTGGAAGCTCCGGGCGGATGTCATTTTTGATAGTCACTTTATAGTGTCATGTAGAATAGACACATGACAGCGCAGCGTCAACCGGCAGTCATCGACAAGGTCATCGCAGGGCGCAGCGACCGGGTCGTGGTCGTGGGTGCCGGTATCGGTGCCATGGCGGCAGCGCTGGAACTGGCCGTCGCAGGGATGGAGGTGTTGGTCCTGGAGCGCGCGCGGCACCCCGGCGGCAAGATGCGCAGGGTGTGGGTGGGCGACACCCCGATGGATGCGGGGCCTACCGTCTTCACGATGCGCTGGGTATTCGATGAGCTCTTCGCACAGGCCGGCGTGCGCCTTGAAGACCAAATCCCGCTGCAGCGGGCCCACGTGCTGGCACGCCACGCATGGGACGAGTCCGCACGGCTCGACCTCTTTGCCGATGTGAAGCAAAGCTGCGAGGCCATCGGCGACTTCGCCGGGGCGGGTGCGGCGAACGGCTACCGCACCTTTTGCGCGCGTGCGCGGCAGATCTACGACACGCTCGAAAAGCCCTTCCTGCGCGGCACGCGCCCCACTCCGCTGTCGCTCGTCGGGCGCGCCGGGCTGCGCGGACTGCCGGCGCTGATGGGCATCTCGCCTTTCGCCACCTTGTGGAAGGAACTTGGCAACTATTTCCAGGACCCCCGGTTGCGCCAGTTGTTCGGCCGCTATGCGACCTACTGCGGCTCCTCGCCCTGGCTGGCGCCGGCCACGCTGATGCTGGTCGCGCATGTCGAGCAGGAAGGCGTGTGGCTGGTTGAAGGCGGCATGCATCGGCTCGCGCAGGCGACGGAGTCGCTTTGCCTCAGCCGTGGCGCGCGCTTTCGCTACGGCGCGCACGTCGAGGAAATCGTCTGCCGCGACGGCCGCGCGACTGGCGTGCGACTGGCGGGCGGCGAGCTCGTTAAAGCGGGCGCGGTCATCTTCAACGGCGATGTCGCAGCGCTCGGACAGGGCCTGCTGGGCAGCGCCGCAGCAGCCGCGCAACCGGCCAGGCCAGGCGCATCGCGGTCCTTGTCCGCTATCACCATCAACCTGCTCGCTCCCACCAGCGGCTTCCCGCTGATGCGCCACAACGTGTTCTTCTCGCGCGACTACGCGGCCGAGTTCGACGACATCTTGCAGCGCGATCGCTTGCCAGCCGAGCCGACCGTGTACGTGTGCGCGCAAGACCGCGGCGACGACGCCGATGCATTCACACCCGGCGGCCAGGAGCGCCTGCTCTGCATCGTGAACGCGCCTCCATCCGGAGACACGAGAACCTTCACCCAAGGGGAGATCGAATCATGCCAAGCGAAAGCCTTCGGCCAACTGGCGCGTTGCGGTTTGCAAGTGAATTGGGCGAAAGACGCGTCGGTGACCACGACGCCCAACCAGTTCGGGCAGATGTTTCCGGGCACGGGCGGCGCCTTGTACGGACAGGCCTCGCACGGCTGGGCGGCATCGTTCAGCCGGCCGGGGTCGCGCACCCGCTTGCCGGGCCTCTACCTGGCGGGCGGCAGCACGCATCCGGGGCCGGGCGTGCCGATGGCAGCGTTGTCCGGACGGCTGGCTGCGGCCAGCTTGATGGAGGACCGCGCTTCGACGCGCCGGTCGCACCCGGTGGCTACGCATGGTGGTACGTCGACGCGCTGAGCGACGACGGGCAATGCGGGCTCACGATCATCGGCTTCGTCGGAAGCGTTTTCTCGCCCTACTACACCCGCGCGCGGCGCAAGGCAGCCGCCGGCGCTGCGGATCCGCTCGACCATTGCGCCATCAACGTTGCGCTCTACGGCCGTTCACGCAGCACCAACCAGTGGGCGATGACCGAACGTGGCCGCGAGTGCGTGCACCGCGGCCGCACGGAGCTTTGCGTGGGACCGAGCCAGATGCGCTGGACGCGCGATGCCCTCGTCATACGAATCGACGAAGTCTCGGTGCCCTGGCTGGCGCGATTGCGCGGGGAGATTCGCGTCTATCCATTGGCCTTGTTGCAGCAGTCGTTCGCGCTGGACGCCGCGGGAATGCACCGCTGGCGTCCGATTGCTCCCTGCGCGCGCGTGGAAGTGGCACTGCAACGACCGCGCATGGCGTGGCAGGGCACAGGCTACTTCGATTCAAACGAAGGCGACCGGGCGCTCGAGCAGGACTTCGTGCGCTGGGATTGGTCGCGCGGAACGACGAGCGACGGGCGAAGCTTCGTCTTGTATGACGTGGCGCGGAAGGCGTCGGACGACCTCGCACTCGCGCTGCAGTTCGAACCTTCGGGAAAGATCGTCCAGCGCCGCGCACCGGCAACGGCGACGCTTGCACGCAGCGGCTGGCGCATGGATCGCCTGACGCGCTGCGACGACGGTGGATCGGCCCAGGTCAAGCGCACGATGGAAGACGCGCCCTTCTATGCCCGCACCCTGGTCGACACGCAGCTTTTTGGCGAGCGCGTGACCTGCGTCCACGAAAGTCTTGCGCTCGAACGCTTTGCTTCGCCCTGGTGCCAGTGGATGCTGCCCTTTCGCATGCCGCGCATCGCACGCTGAGGCCGTCAATCGCGGTCAGTCTCGTCCTTGTGTGTTTGCTTGTCGCGCCGCAGGCGACAAAGCTCCCACACCGCGAGGCCGATCACCACGCCGATGCCGCCCAGGAACTCCAGCGTGATGATCAGGCCGGCGCTCAAGTCACAGCCTTCCGCGGCATTTGCGCAAGTACTCAGGCGCGCATCGGCGGGCGGATGGCCCGGGCCCGCTCTTGGCGTTCGAGCCGGTCGAACAGATCGATCAACCACACGACACGGCCGTCTGCTACATGCGCGAGTTGCTGTTGCTGCTGCGGCCCGGTTTCCGCCACGGCCTCGACGAGAAAGCGATTGGCCGGTAGAACGGGCCACCGATGCGCCGCACGCCGCGGACGGATCGCGAGCAGCGCGCGCGCCAGCGACCAGGCCTTGCGTGAAGCCGGCACGACGGCGCGTTGCGCGATCGAATCGAAGCCCGATTTTTCCACCACCCAGCCGATATCCGCATACAGGAAGCGGGCCGCATTGATGCCGGGACGGCAGGCCAGGGGCAGCTCCGCCACGCCTGCGTCAACACGCCGGTAAAGCACGTCCGCCGCCTTGAGGAGACGGCAGATCACCGAACCCAGTGCCGGCGTATGCGCGGGACGCGCCAGCCACGCTTCAGGATCCATGCCGGCCTCGCGCATCCATTCGCGCGGCAAATAGAGCCGGCCCATCGCGGCGTCCTCGCCCACGTCGCGCGCGATGTTCGACAGTTGCATGGCCACACCGAGATCGCAGGCGCGCGCGACGCCATCGGCCGAGCGCACGCCCATCAGCAAGGCCATCATCGCGCCGACGGCGCCGGCCACGCGCGCGGCGTATTCGCACAACTCCTCGAAGCTCTCGTACCGCCGGGCCGACACGTCCCACTGGAAGCCTTCGATCATGGCCTCGGGCAGCGCGCGTGGAATGTCGAAATGTGCAACGACCGCGGCCAGCGCGCGGTCGCAGGGCCTGCCGATTGAGGCAATGGGCGCCGCCCGGTCGTAGGCGCGCGCCAGGCGATGGCGCAGCATTTCGACGGCGCCCTGCTCGTCGTCGCCATCGTCCACCGCATCGTCGGCCATGCGACAGAAGGCATAGAGCGCACAGGCGGCGTCGCGCACTTCGCGCGGCAGCAGCAGCGATGCTGCGAGGAAGGTGCGCGAGCCCTGTCGCAACGATGCGCGGCAGGCCGCGATGTCGGCAGGCTCGATGCGCGTGCGATCCTGGGCGCGCACGACGTCATGCAACGCGGCGACGGGCAATTGAATTTGCATGAGGCACCACCGTATCGAGGATGCGGGCCGACGACAGCACGCCGGGCAAGCCGGCGCCGGGATGGGTGCCTGCACCGACGAGGTACAGGCGCTCAAGTTCTTCGCTCTCGTTGTGTGGACGAAACCAGGCGCTCTGGCGCAGCACGGGCTCCATGCCGAAGGCGGCACCGCGAAAAGACGACAGGCGGTCCTGGAAGTCCTGCGGAGTGAACACACGCGAAGTGGCAAGGCAACGGTCCAGGTCGGGCAGGAGCGTCGCCTGCAGGCGTTGCTGGATGGCAAGGCGATAGGGTTCGGCACGCGTCGACCAATCGGTTCCGCTTTGAAGGTGCGGCACCGGCGAGAGGGCGTAGAACGCGTCGCAACCGGGCGGCGCCAGCGAAGGATCGGTCGCAGTCGGCCGATGAAGGTACAGGCTGAAATCGTCCGCAAGCAACTTGCGCTCGAAGATGTCTTCGAGGAGTTCGCGATAGCGCGGGCCCAGCGCGATGGTGTGGTGCGCGATGCCAGGGTACTGGCGCCGCGTGCCGAAGTACCACACGAACAGGCTCATCGAATAGCGCGCCTTCTCGATCTTGCGATTGGTCCAGCGCTTTCGGTGCTCCGGCGCGACCAGGTGCCGATAAGTGGTCGCCGAGTCTGCATTCGAGACGACGACATCCGCGCGCAACGCTTCGCCGTTCGAGAGTCGAACGCCTGTGGCCGCGCCGTCCTTCACCGTGATCTGCGTGACGGCCTGGCTGCAGCGCACGCTGCCGCCCTGCCCTTCGATCAAGCCCACCAGGCCCTTCACGAGGCTGCCGGTGCCGCCCATCGCGAAATGCACGCCCCATTGCCGTTCCAGGAAGGCGATGAGGCAATAGACGGACGTGGTCGCAAAGGGATTGCCACCAACCAGCAGCGACTGGAAGGTCAGCACCACGCGCAGGCGCGCATCGCGTACGTGCTTGCAGGCAAGCGAATAGACCGTCCGGTAGCCCTCCAGCTTGACGAGCTGGGGCAACGCCCGCGCCATGTCCCTCCATGTGCTGAAGGGCACATCGCCGAGCTGCTCGAAGCCGACCTTGTAGATCGCCTCGCTGGCCGCGAGGAAGCGCTCGTAGCCCGCCACGTCATCGGGTGCCAGCCGCGCCACTTCGGCACGCATGGCAGCAGCGTCGCCCGAATAGTCGAAGCTCGTGCCATCGTCGAAGCGGATGCGATAGAAGGGCGACACCGGCCGCAGGTAGACGTCGTCGGCCATCCGCTTGCCGCAGAGTTCCCACAGCTCCTCGAAAAGAAAAGGCGCGGTGATGACGGTCGGCCCGGCGTCGAAAGTGAAGCCGTCTTGCCGGAAGACGTAGGCACGCCCACCCGGTGCGTCAAGCTTTTCCAGCACGGTCACGCGATAGCCACGTGCACCCAGGCGCACGGCAGCGGCCAGGCCGCCGAAGCCGCTACCGATCACGATCGCCTGCGGCGGCTCCCCCACGGGGCGCGCTGACCGCACGCGCGGCAGCGGGATCCGCGATGCCCCTACTGGAGTTGTCAACATGTTGCGCATAATATGAGTGTCAGGTTAAATTGACAACATGGTCGATCCGGCACTGGAACTGCGAGACCTCGCTTGCGTGCGCGGCGGCCGGGTTTTGTTCAGCGCATTGCGAATTGCGGTGCCACGGGGGCGCCTGCTGCGCGTGACCGGCGCCAACGGTGCCGGCAAGACCAGCTTGCTGCGCATGGTCTGCGGCCTGCTGCGGCCTGCGCAGGGCGATGTGTTCTGGCAGGGCACGCGCATCGGCGCGCTGCGGGAGGAATTCCATCGGCAGCTCGCGTACATCGGGCATGGCGCAGCGCTGAAGGACGATTTGTCGGCCGTGGAAAACCTGCTGGTCGCATCGCGGCTGGCGGGTGCCAATCCTTCTCCAGGGCAAGCACTGGACGCGCTGGAAGCCTGCGGCTTGCGGGGATTTGCGCATGCGCACGCGCGCAAGCTGTCTCAGGGTCAGCGAAAGCGCGTGGCACTTGCACGGCTCGCGCTGTGCAGCGACGCGATGCTGTGGGTGCTCGACGAGCCCTTCGATGCGCTCGATGCGCACGCTTCAGATGCGCTCGCACAGCTTGTGGCCAGGCACGCGGGCCGCGGCGGCGTCGTGCTGCTGACCAGCCACGCCACGGCGCTTCCCCTGCCGGCGACGCTGATGCCCATGGAGCTTGCGCTGTGACCGCCATCGCCCTGCCCGCCGCAGCACCGAACGAAGCCGGCGTGTTGCGCGGCGTGTGGTGCATCGCCATGCGCGATGTGCAACTCGCGCTGCGCCGGCGCACCGACAGTGCGGCCGTGCTCTTCTTCTTCGTCATCGTCGTGAGCCTCTTCCCGCTCGCGATCGGCCCGGAGCCCGCGTTGCTGCGACGCATGGCGCCAGGCGTCGTGTGGGTCGCGGCCTTGCTCGCGTCGATGCTGTCGCTGATGCGGATGTACGCCGACGATCTCCAGGACGGCACGCTCGAGCAGCAATTGCTGTCGGCGACGCCGCTGGCGTGGCTGGTCCTTGGCAAGGCGTGCGCGCACTGGTTGTGCTCCGGCTTGCCGCTGGCGCTGATCTCCCCGCTGCTGGCCCTGCAACTGGGCCTGCCGGCTGCGGCCATGGCCGTGCTGGCCGCGTCGCTGCTCATCGGAACGCCGGTGCTGAGCCTCGTCGGTGCCATCGGCGCCGCGCTCACGGTGGGTGTTCGCGGTGCGGGTGTGTTGCTGTCGCTGCTGGTGCTTCCGCTGGTGGTGCCGGTGCTCATCTTCGGCGCTGGCGCGGTCGATGCCGGCAGCTCGGGCGGGGGCACGGTCGGGCATTTCTCGCTGCTGGGCGCCATGCTGCTGCTGGCGCTCGCCGGTGCGCCGCCTGCCGCCGCCGCGGCACTGCGCATCGCGTTCGAATGATGAAGGAGGCACCCATGGCGCTGATGTCCACTTCGCCGCTGCCGCGGCCCGGCGCGTCATCGATCAACTGGTTTGCGTATTCATCGCCACAACGCTTCTATCCGCTGGCGGGCAAGCTGATGATCGCGTCTGCCATCCTTGCCGCGCTGCTGGGCGTGGTGGGCCTGGTCATCGGCCTGGGCATCGCGCCGACGGATGCGCAGCAGGGCGACGCTTATCGCATCATCTTCGTGCACGTGCCGGCCGCGTGGATGTCGATGCTCATCTACGTCGTCATGGCCTTCTGGGCCGGCATCGGCCTGGTGTTCAATGCGCGACTGGCATCGATGTTTGCGCGGGCGCTGGCGCCCACGGGTGCGCTCATGACCTTCCTGGCGCTGTGGACCGGTGCGCTGTGGGGCAAGCCGACGTGGGGCGCGTGGTGGGTGTGGGACGCACGGCTCACGTCGGAGCTGATCTTGCTGTTCCTCTACATCGGCTTTCTCGCGCTGCACGGCGCCATCGACGACCTGCGACGGGCGGACCGGGCGGCTGCGCTGCTCGCACTGGTAGGCGTGGTCAACGTGCCGATCATCTATTTCTCGGTGAAGTGGTGGAACACCTTGCACCAGGGCGCATCAGTGAGCTTTTCAAAAGCTCCCAGCATCGCGACGCCGATGCTCACGGGGATGCTCGTCATGGTGCTTGCGGTGTGGCTTTACTGCATCGCGATTTCGCTGGCGCGGCTGCGAACGATCATCCTCGAGCGCGAGCGAGACACAGCCTGGGCGCGCAGGATCGGGGAGGCCTCATGAACTGGAGCAACCCCGCGCAGTTCCTGGAGATGGGTGGCTATGGTCTCCATGTCTGGGGCGCCTTCGGCATGACGGCGTTGGCCGTCGCCGTGGAGATCGGCCATGTGCTCGTGCGCCGCCGCCAGTTGGCCCGACGCGGACCGGGGGAAGGCGCGTGAAAGCCAGGACGCGTCGCGGCCTGTCGATCCTCGCGGGCCTTGCGGCGCTGGCGGTCGCCAGTGCATTGGTGCTCAATGCCTTTCGCGGCAACCTGGTGTTCTTCTTCAGCCCTTCGCAAGTCGCCGCCAGGGAGGCGCCGCACGGGCGCGGCTTTCGACTCGGCGGCCTCGTCCAGGAAGGCAGCCTCCAGCGCTCGGCGCAGGGCCTCACGGTGCACTTCGTCATCACCGACCTGGCCCGGCAGGTCGCGGTCGTCTACACCGGCCTGTTGCCCGACCTGTTTCGCGAAGGCAAGGGTGTGGTCGCGCAGGGTCGACTCGGCGTGGACGGTGTTTTCTACGCCGATCAGATCCTGGCCAAGCACGACGAGAACTACATGCCACCCGAAGCCGCCGATGCGCTGGACAAGGGCCGTCGCACCTTGCAGGCCGCGCAGCCATGATTCCTGAACTCGGCCACCTTGCACTCGTGCTGGCGCTGTCGATGGCGCTGGTGCAGGCGTTTTCGCCGTGGGTGCGTTGGCAACGGGGCGGCGAATGGGCAGCGTTCGCCCGGCCTGCTGCGCAGGCGCAGTTCGTTTTCGTCGTGCTCGCCTTCGCCGCACTCACGCAGTGCTTCCTTCAGAACGACTTCTCGGTGCTGTATGTCGCGCAGCATTCGAACTCCGCGCTGCCGACCGTCTACCGCGTCACGGCGGTGTGGGGCGGCCACGAGGGTTCGATCCTGCTGTGGACCTTGATCCTTGCGGGATGGACCCTGGCGCTGAGCGTGTTCTCGCGTCGGCTCGACGAGGCAACGCTCGCCTGCACGCTTGGCGTGATGGGCATCGTCAGCAGCGGCTTCCTGCTCTTCACGCTCTTCACCTCGAACCCCTTCGAGCGATTGCTGCCTGCCGCGCCCGACGGCCAGGACCTGACTCCGCTCCTGCAAGACCCGGGCATGGTGATCCATCCTCCCATGCTCTACATGGGCTACGTCGGTTTCGTGGTGGCCTTCGCGTTCGCCGTGAGCGCGCTCGCCACCGGCCGGCTCGATGCGGCGTGGGCGCGCTGGTCGCGGCCGTGGACAACCATCGCGTGGTGCTTCCTGACCTGCGGCATCGCGCTCGGCAGCTTCTGGGCCTACTACGAGCTCGGCTGGGGCGGCTGGTGGTTCTGGGATCCGGTGGAGAACGCGTCGCTCATGCCCTGGCTGGCCGGCACCGCGTTGATGCACTCGCTGATGGTCACGGACAAGCGCGGTGCCTTCAAGGCATGGACCGCGCTGCTGGCCATCACGACCTTTTCCTTGTCGCTGCTCGGCACCTTCCTCGTTCGCTCGGGCGTGCTGACGTCGGTGCATGCCTTTGCGGCCGACCCGAAGCGCGGGGTTTTCATCCTCGTCTTTCTCGCGCTCGTGACGGGCTCGGCGCTCACCCTCTTCGCATGCCGTGCGCCAAAGGCGGGGCGCGGGGCCTGCTTCGAGCTGGTGTCGCGCGAATCAATGTTGCTCGCCAACAATGCACTGCTGCTCGCGGCCTGCGCGGCCGTGATGCTGGGCACCTTGTACCCGCTCGCCATCGACGCACTGGGTCTGGGCAAGTTGTCGGTGGGGCCACCCTACTTCCAGGCGGTGTTCGTGCCGCTGATGGCGCCGGCGCTGTTCCTGATGGGCGCAGGGCCCATCGCGCGCTGGCGGCAAGCGGCGGCAGGCGACCTGGCACGCCGGCTGCGCTGGGCCCTTGGCGTGAGCGCGGCGACCGCGTTGCTCGCACCCTTGGCGCTCGGCCGGTGGACGCCGCTGGTCGGCTTCGGCCTGATGCTGGCTGCGTGGATCACCGCCACCTGCATGCTCAATTTTCTGGAGCGACTGCGCGCGCATCCGTCGGCCGGCTGGTTCGCGCGCGCAAGGTCGCAATCGGGCAGCTACTACGGCATGCTCGTCGCGCACTTCGGCGTGGCGGTCTTCGTCGTCGGCGTGACGATCGTCGGTGGCTTCGCGGTTGAAAAGGACGTTCGCATGGCGCCCGGCGAGAGTGTGACGCTGGGCCGCTACAGCATCCGCTTCGAGGGCGTGCGCGAACGGAAAGGGCCGAACTACATGGCGGTGCAAGCCACCCTGGCCGTGGCGCGCGATGGCCTGCCGCTGACGACACTTTCTCCCGAGCGGCGCCTCTACACCGCGAGCGGAACGCCGATGGCCGAGACCGCCATCGACCATGCCTTCACACGCGGCATCTACGCCACGCTCGGCGAGCCCGTCGGCCCCTTGGCCTGGGGCGTTCGCGTGCAGTACAAGCCCTTCATCGGCTGGATCTGGGGCGGGTGCCTGCTGATGGCGATTGGCGGCCTGATGGCCGTGGTCGACCGTCGCCGGCGCATGGTGCCCAAGGCCGTGATCGACCCGCGGACCGCACCGTCGCGGCCGACCACGCCAACCGTCCTGGCGCGGAAGGTGCAAGGTCCGACATGAAGCGCTTCGCACTGCCCCTTGTTGTGTTCTTCGTGCTGATCGCTTTCATGGCGGCGGGCCTCACACTGCATCCGCGCGAAGTGCCTTCGCCGCTCATTGGCAAGCCGGCACCCGCCTTCAGCCTGCCGCTGCTCGACGCGCCAGGACGCGCGTTGACCGCGAACGACCTGCGCGGCCAGGTCTGGGTGCTGAACGTCTGGGCTTCGTGGTGCGTGGCGTGCCGACTCGAGCACGAGGTGGTGCGCGACCTGGCCGCGGCCCGCGTCGTCCCCATCTACGGCCTCAACTACAAGGACAAGGCTTCCGATGCTGCGAACTGGCTGCAGCGCCTGGGCAATCCCTACGTTGCGTCCTTGTCAGACTCGGACGGACTCGTGGGCATCGACTTCGGCGTGTACGGCGTCCCGGAGACCTTCGTGATCGACAAGCAAGGCGTGATCCGCCACAAGCTCGCAGGTCCGCTGACGCCGCAAGCGCTGCGCGAGACCATCATTCCGCTCGTGAGGAAACTCAATGGCTAAGACAACGCAACGAATGCTCGCCACCTGGACCATGGCATTGGCGATGTGCATGGGCAACTCAGCGCACGCCGTGGAGGCCTTGCCCCTGGCAGACGACCCGGCGCTCGAGACGCGCGTGATGCAGGTCGCGGAAGAGCTTCGCTGCCTCGTCTGCCAGAACGAGACGCTCGCCGCGTCGCAATCGGCGCTGGCCGCAGACCTGCGCAAGCGGATCGGACGGATGCTCTCGGAAGGTCAGTCGCGCCAGCAGGTCCTGGATTTCATGGTGGCCCGCTACGGCGAATTCGTTCTCTACAAGCCGATGTGGGAATTGCGCACGCTGGTCCTGTGGATGGGCCCGTTCGCCTTCCTGGTCGGTGCGCTCTTGTCGCTCTTTCTCGGCCTGCGCAAACAAGCTGGCAGTGGAGCGCCCGCCGACCTGAGCGATGATGAACGCTTGCACGCGCAAGCCCTCCTTGAAGACGGCGCGGGCGTGAAGTGAACTTGCTGTTTTGGTGCGCGGCCGCCGGCATGACGGTGATGGCGTGGCTGTTGCTCGTCGTGCCGCTGCGAAGCCGCGGTGTGGAAGCATCCCACCCCGCATCCCCGGGAGCGGCAAGCCTCCTGGTCCTGCAGCAAGCACTGCTTGACCTGAACGCAGAGTTCGCAGCCGGGCGGATCGACGCAATGGAACGCGATCGCTGCCGCCGTGAAATCGAGCAGCGTGTGCTTGCGGACGTTGCGGGACACAAGTCGTCGGTGCTCTCGCGGCCATCACGAACGTCGATCGCAGGGCTCGGGCTGGCGATCGTTGTTTTTGCTTTCGCCGTTTATGGCTATCTCGGCAAGCCTTCCGCCCTGCAGCCAAGCCGCATGGATGCCGCTTCAACCGCGGCCGCGCAAGAAGCGGAAGCCCGTGCAGCCGAATCCATGCTCGACAGCATGGAGCAAAAGATGCAAGGCCAGCGCGCCGGCACGGTCGACGCGGCCGGCTGGGCGCTCGTCGCGCGCTCCTACGCGGCACTGAATCGCTTCGACAAGGCCAGCAGCGCGTTTGCACGCGCCCTTTCCGTCGCGCCCGACGATCCGGTCTTGCTCGTGGACCAGGCGGATGTGCTGGCCATGTTGCAGGGCGGGAGCACGCGCGGCGAGCCGGCAAGACTCATCCAGCGGGCGCTCGGGATCCAGCCGCGCCATCCCAAGGCGCTTGCCCTGGCCGGATCGGATGCCTTCGAACGCCACGACTTCGCCGCAGCCATCGACTTCTGGACCCGGGCACGCGAGCAAGTGCCGACGGGTGCGTTCGCAGCCAACATGGACGCGCAACTTCAGGCTGCCCGCGCGGCGATGGGTTCCGGTCAGTAGCGCTTCGACCGGCAGGGGATCGAGACGGTGCTACAGTTCGCCGCGCTCCGAACATCATGGCCGTCTTGCGAAGCTCCAGAGACACATTCGAAATCATCGAATTCATCCCTCGGAGACAACGGCTGAAACCGATTTCGACTTGCTTTTCGCCCGCTGGCCGGGTGGCCGAAGCGATTCATTTTTCCATCTGAGGTCCAGGGTTCGGCCTCGCATTTGTTGCTCCCTCATGGCATCTCACGACTTCGACGTTCTCATCGTTGGCAGCGGCCTTGCCGGACTGAGTGCCGCGGTGCACCTGGCCAGCACGCATCGCGTGGCCGTGATCACCAAGCGCAGCCTGAGCGATGGCGCCAGCCAGTGGGCCCAGGGCGGCATTGCCGCGGTGCTGGGCGAGGGCGACACCATCGAGTCCCACGTGGAAGACACGCTGGTGGCCGGCGCGGGCTTGTGCGACCTCGACGCCACGCGTTTCGTCGTGGAACATGCACCCGAGGCGATCGAATGGCTGCGTACGCTCGGCGTGCCCTTTTCCGAGGAACATGGCGCATTGCATTTGACACGCGAAGGTGGCCACAGCCAGCGGCGCGTTGCGCACGTCACCGACGCCACCGGCGCAGCAGTGCAGCGCTGCCTCATCGACGTGGTGCGTCGTACACCGAACATCACGCTGTTCGAGGGCCACACGCTGGTCGACCTGATCACGGGAACCAAGCTCGGCCTGGGCGACATCGGCTGCCACGGCCTGTATGCGCTGGACTCGGAGGCCGACGAGGTCGTGGCTTTTCGTGCGCCGCACACCATCCTGGCCACCGGCGGCGCAGGCAAGGTCTACCTCTACACGACCAACCCCGACACTGCGACAGGCGATGGCATCGCGGCAGCGTGGCGCGCGGGCTGCCGCGTGTCGAACATGGAGTTCATCCAGTTCCATCCGACCTGCCTTTATCACCCCTTCGCCAAGTCCTTCCTCATCAGCGAAGCCGTGCGTGGCGAAGGCGGACAACTCAAGCTGCCCGACGGCACGCGCTTCATGCCCGCGCATGACGAACGCGCTGAACTCGCACCGCGCGACATCGTGGCGCGCGCCATCGATTTCGAGATGAAGAAGCACGGCCTCGATTGCGTGCACCTGGACATCTCGCATCAAAGCCCGGCGTTTTTGCGCGAGCACTTTCCGAACATCCTCGCGCGCTGCGCCGAACTGGGCATCGACATCACGCGCGAGCCCATTCCCGTGGTGCCCGCCGCGCACTACACCTGCGGCGGCGTGATGAGCGACCTGAGCGGGCGCACCGACCTGCCCGGCCTCTACGCCATCGGCGAGACGGCCTGTACGGGCCTGCATGGCGCCAACCGGCTGGCCAGCAATTCGCTGGTCGAGTGCATGGTGTTCGCGCGCGCCGCCGCCAAGGCCATTGCCGACACGCCGCCGCGCCGCGTGGCCGAGGTGCCGCCGTGGGATCCGAGCCGCGTGACCGATGCGGACGAGATCGTCGTGCTCTCGCACAACTGGGATGAACTGCGTCGCTTCATGTGGGACTACGTGGGCATCGTGCGCACCAACAAGCGGCTGGAGCGCGCGGCGCACCGCATCGCCTTGCTCTCGCGCGAGATCGACGAGTTCTACGGCAACTTCCGTGTCACGCAAGACCTGCTCGAACTGCGCAACCTGGTGCAGGTGGCCGAGCTGATCGTGCGCTCGGCGCAGGCGCGCCACGAGAGCCGCGGATTGCATTTCAGCCGCGACTATCCCTCGCTCGCGGCCACCGCGGTGCCGACCATCCTGGTGCCGTCGGCGATCTGAACGCTTCCCTTCTTTTACTTCTCCAAGAGAAAGACTTCACGCCATGTTTCGTACCCTGCTCAAGTCGAAGATCCATCGTGTTGCCGTGACGGATTGCGAACTCCACTATGAAGGCTCCTGCGCCATCGACGAAGACCTGCTCGACGCCGCCGGCATGGTCGAGAACGAGCAGGTGCACATCTGGAACATCAACAACGGCGAGCGCTTCGTGACCTATGCCATCCGCGGCGAGCGCGGCACCGGCATCATCTCGGTGAACGGTTCGGCCGCCCGCAAGGCCTCGGTGGGCGACCTGATCATCATTGCCGCCTTCGGCCTCGTGCCTGAAGAGAAAGTGGCCACGCATCGGCCACGGCTGGTGTTCGTCGACGGCGCGAATCGCATCAAGGAAGAACGCGCCCACATCCCGGTGCAGGCTGCGTCCGGCGAGCCCGTGGCCGCCTGAGCCCGGCGCCTTTTGCTTCTTCCTTCAAGTCGTCCCGCATGACCGCCACCACCAACGAACCGGCGAGCCCCTACGGCACGCTGCCCCCCGCCTCGCCGCCGGCGCTGCGCAAGCCTTTGAGCCTGCCGCGCCTGGCCGACATGCACGCGCGCGGCGAGAAGATCACCATGCTCACCGCCTACGACGCGACCTTCGCCGCCATGGCCGATGCGGCCGGCGTGGAATGCTTGCTGGTGGGCGATTCGCTCGGCATGGTGTGCCAGGGCCTGCACAGCACCGTCGGCGTCTCGCTCGACACCATGCGCTATCACACCGAAAGCGTGTTTCGCGGCCTGCACCGCGTGCAGGGCACGGCCTGGCTGATTGCCGACCTGCCCTTCGGCAGTTATCACGAGTCTCGCGAACAGGCGCTGCGCAGTGCCACGGTGCTGATGCAGGCGGGCGCGCACATGGTCAAGCTCGAAGGCGGCGGCTGGACCGCCGACACCGTTCGCTTCCTGGTGGATCGCGGCATTCCGGTGTGCGCGCACTTGGGCCTCACGCCGCAGACAGTGCATGCGCTGGGCGGCTACCGCGTGCAGGGCAAGGGCAGCGAAGCCGCTGCCGTTTTGCGCCAGCACGCACTCGAACTGCAGGACGCGGGCGCCGCGATGATGGTGCTGGAGATGGTGCCCGCCACGCTCGCCGCCGCGTTGACCGGAGAACTCACGCGCTGCGCGACCATCGGCATCGGCGCCGGCCGCGCGACGGCCGGCCAAGTGCTGGTGCTGCACGACATGCTGGGCATCAACCTCGGCAAGATGCCGAAGTTCGTGCGCAACTTCATGGCCGAGGGCGGCGGCATCCTGCAGGCGCTGCAAGCCTATGTGGGCGCCGTGAAGGACGGCAGTTTTCCGGACGACAGGCTGCACGCCTGGTAAGCCGCGCGCCCACCCTTCATTCGATTCAACGAGACCTGAACATGCATATCGCCCGCACGATCGACGAACTGCGCGAACACCTGGCCGGCTTTCAACGCCCCGCCTTCGTGCCCACCATGGGCAACCTGCACGACGGCCATCTGGATCTGGTGCGCCAAGCGAAGCCGCTGGGCGACGTGATGGTCGCCAGCATCTTCGTGAACCGCTTGCAGTTCCTGCCGCACGAAGACTTCGACACCTATCCGCGCACCTGGGACAGCGACTGTGCCAAGTTGCAGGCGGCCGGCTGCGACCTGCTCTTCGCGCCGGATGAAAAGGTGCTCTACCCCGAGCCGCAAACCTGCAAGGTGCATCCCGATCCGGCGCTGGCCGACATCCTCGAAGGCCACTTCCGGCCGGGCTTTTTCATCGGCGTATGCACTGTCGTGATGAAGCTCTTTTCCTGCGTGCAACCGCGCGTGGCGGTGTTCGGAAAGAAGGACTACCAGCAGTTGATGGTCATCCGCCACATGGTGCGACAGTTCGCGCTGCCCATCGAGATCGTCGGCTCGGAAACGCGGCGCGCCGAGGACGGGCTGGCGCTTTCTTCGCGCAACGGGTATCTCAGCGAGTCGGAGCGTGTGGAAGCCATACAGCTTTCGAACGCGCTCAAGGCGATGGCCGAGGCCGTGCGTTCAGGCGAGCGTGACTTTGCCGCGATCGAGGCGCGCGGCATGAGCGCGCTGCAGGAACGCGGCTGGCAGCCAGACTACCTGGTGTTGCGTCGACGCGCCGACTTGCAGGCGCCCGCATCCGGAGAGGCGCTGGTTGCGTTGGCTGCTGCGCGCCTTGGGACGACACGGCTCATCGACAACCTCGAGATCGACAGTTGAGCGAACGGCTTGATGGCGCTCGGGCCGACTGACGCCTCACTCACCAGCACGGGCTTTTGCGGCAGCGCGGAGTTTGCTCGGACTTGCTCCTCTCCCTTCCGGGGAGAGGTTGGGTGAGGGGCACCGGGCCCATGCAATGACCACGCGCTTTTGACCGCCCGGTGCCCTCACCCCAACCCTCTCCCGGAGGGAGAGGGAGTCGAGACCCTTGTTCGAATCATCGTGGCCATAGCGAGTCACTCTACAGCCCCGCGAGGCACACGTACTTGATCTCCAGATAGTCATCCAGCCCGTACTTCGAACCTTCCCGCCCCAAGCCCGATTGCTTGACGCCTCCAAACGGCGCCTCCGCCGTGGAGATGAGGCCGGTGTTCACACCGACGATGCCGCACTCCAGCTGTTCGGCAACCCGCATGATCCGGCCGATGTCGC
Organism: Variovorax brevis; assembly: GCF_030317105.1. Classification (GTDB taxonomy): domain Bacteria; phylum Pseudomonadota; class Gammaproteobacteria; order Burkholderiales; family Burkholderiaceae_C; genus Variovorax; species Variovorax brevis. The sequence continues at coordinate 27,892 of NZ_JASZYG010000005.1, read as the reverse complement.
GGCTGTAGAAGTACGACGCAAGGCCGAACTCGGTGGCGTTCGCCATCGCCAGTGCTTCGTCCTCGGTGTCAAAGGCGAAGATGGGCGCGAGCGGGCCGAAGGTTTCTTCGTGCGCCACCAGCATGTCTGACGTCGCGCCGCCGATCACGGTGGGTTCGTAGAAGCGCCCGCCCAGCGCGTGGCGCTTGCCACCCGCCAGCACGGTGCCGCCCTTGGCCAGCGCATCGGCCACGTGTTCCTCGATCTTGGCCACGGCCTTGTCGTCGATCAGCGGCCCCTGGTTCACGCCGGGCTGTGTGCCCTCGCCCACCTTCAGCGCCTTGACCTTCTCCACCAGCTTCTGCGTGAACGCCTCCAGTACGCCGCGCTGCACAAGGATGCGGTTGGCGCAGACACAGGTCTGGCCGGTGTTGCGGTACTTCGACACCATCGCGCCTTCCACCGCGGCGTCGATGTCCGCATCGTCGAACACGATGAAAGGCGCGTTGCCGCCCAGTTCCAGCGAGAGCTTCTTGATGGTGTCGGCCGACTGCCGCATCAGCGTGCGCCCCACCTCGGTCGAGCCCGTGAAGCTGAGCTTGCGCACGATGGGGCTGCGCGTCATCTCGCCGCCGATCTTCGATGCAGATCCGGTCAACACCGACAGCAGTCCCTTGGGCACGCCCGCCCGGTCGGCGAGTTCAGCAAAAGCAAGGGCCGAGAAAGGCGTCTGCGTCGCGGGCTTGACCACCATCGCGCAACCCGCCGCCAGCGCCGGCCCGGCCTTGCGCGTCAGCATCGCGGTCGGGAAGTTCCAGGGCGTGATCGCGGCCGTGACGCCCACGGGCTGCTTCAGCGCAAGGATGCGGCGATCCGCCTGCGCCGCCGGAATGGTGTCGCCGTACACGCGCCGCGCCTCTTCGGCGAACCACTCGATGAACGAGGCCGCATAGGCGATCTCGCCCTTGCTCTCGGCCAGCGGCTTGCCCTGCTCGGTGGTCATGATGAGCGCCAAGTCGTCCACATTGGCCAGCATCAGGTCGTTGAGCTTGCGCAGGATAGCCGAGCGTTCCTTGGCCGGCCGCCGTGCCCAGGCGCGTTGCGCGACTTCGGCCGCTTCGATGGCGCGCACGGTCTCGGTGGTGCCACACATCGGCACGGTGCCGATCTGCTCGCCGGTGGCCGGGTTGACGACGGGGACGGTCTCGCGCGAGTCCGCATCCATCCATTCGCCGGCGATGAAAACCCGCTCGCGCAGCAGGCTGGAATCCTTCAGTTTCAACATGGTCGGTCGATCTCCTTGGCGTTAACTGGCTGTTGAGCCTTGCACAGCCCGCGAAACAATGGCGAGGCCTTCCTCGAATATGGACTCTTCGATGGTCAACGGGAAGAGGAATCGAATCACATTGGCATTTGTGCCGCAGATCAGCAGCAGCAGGCCAGCCGCTTGCGCGCGCTGTTGCACCATCTTGGCGAGGGCCGGGTCCGGGCTGCCGTCGGCCGTGGCGAATTCCATGGCCACCATGGCGCCGAGCCCGCGCACGTCCGAAATGCGCGGCACTTCGCGGCGCAAGGCTTGCAAGTGCGCGGTCAGGCGCTGGCCGAGATGGGCGGCGCGCTCGTTCAACCGCTCGTCCTCGATCACGTCGAGCACGGCGTGGGCCGCCGCAATGGCGAGCGGGTTGCCCGCGTAGGTGCCGCCGAGCCCGCCGGGCGCCGGCGCGTCCATGATCTCTGCGCGGCCGATCACGCCCGACAGCGGCATGCCGCCCGCCAGGCTCTTGGCGACGGTCATCAGGTCGGGCAGCACGTCGTAGTGCTCCATGGCGAACAGTTTGCCGGTGCGCGCGAAGCCGGTCTGGATTTCGTCGGCGATCAGCAGGATGCCGTGGCGGTCGCAGATTTCGCGCAGGGCGCGCATGAATTCAGGCGGCGCGACATGGAAGCCGCCTTCGCCCTGCACAGGCTCGAGGATGATCGCGGCGACCTGCTCGGCCTCGATGTCGGACTTGAACAGGTGCTCGATGGCGCGCAGCGAATCGTCGACCGTGACGCCATTGAGCGCCTGCGGCGCCGGCACGTGGAAGATGCTACCCGGGAAGGGGCCGAAGCCGGCCTTGTACGGTGCCACCTTGCCCGTCAGCGCCATGCCCATGAAGGTGCGTCCATGAAAGCCGCCCGTCAGCGCGATGACGCCGGGACGTCGCGTGGCCGAGCGCGCGATCTTGATGGCGTTCTCCACGGCCTCGGCGCCGGTCGTGAAGAAAGCGGTCTTCTTCGCATGCGTGCCGGGCGCGAGGCGATTCAGGCGTTCGGCCAGCGCGACCGAGCTTTCATAGGGGACCACCTGGTAAGCCGTGTGCGTGAAGCAATCGAGTTGCGCGCGGATCGCTTCCACGATGCGCGGATGGCAGTGGCCGGTGTTGAGCACGGCGATGCCCGAGCCGAAGTCGATGTAGCGGCGTCCCTCCACGTCCCACAACTCCGCGTTGCGCGCTCGCGCCGCATAGATGGGAAAGCCGATGCCGACGCCGCGCGGGGCGGCTGCGATGCGGCGTGCATCCAGGCTGGCATTGGTGACTGCAGCGGCGTCGCTCTGCGGACGCGCGAGGGTGGCGGTGGAACTCATGCGGTGTCTCTCATGGGGTTGGAAAAAATTGCGGAAGAGCCGGACGCCATCAGCGACCGGCGGCGAGTCGATCGCGCAGGTAAGCCTCATGCCACTGCGCTTCCGAAGTCTCGATCACAAGGGGTTTGCGCCGTGCGCCGCCCGGCACTTGCGCGAGCGCCTCTCGCAGCGATGCTTCGTCGTCGGCGCGGCAAGCGTCGCAGCCGAAGCCGCGCGCCAGCATCTGGAAGTCCGGCGTGTAGATATCGACGCCGATGGGCGCGATGTCCCTGCGCTGCATGTAGCGCTTGATTTCGCCATAGCCGAAGTTGTTCCACAGCAGCACGACGATCGGCACGCCCGCTTCCACGGCGCTGGCGAGTTCGGGCAGCGTGAACTGCAGTCCGCCATCGCCGATCAAGCAGACCACGGGTGTGCCGGGCGCGGCCAGTTGGGCGCCGACGGCGGCCGGCAGGCCGTAGCCCAGGGTGCCATAGCCGGTGGATGAATTGAACCAGCGCCGCGGCCCCGGCATGTCGATCGCGAGATTGCCTTGGTAAACCGGCTGGGTGGAGTCGCCCGCAAAGATGGCGCCAGGCAGGACATCCAGCACCGTCCGCAGGTAGTGCCGTTGCGCGCGGAACTGCGAATCCCATTCTTCTTCGAGCTGCGTTCGAACGGCGCGCACACGTTCGGCGCCCCACGACGGAGCGCCTTGCAAACGCGAGCCGGCGCCGGCGTGAGGCAAGTCGCGCAAGCTCGAGACGAGCCGCGCCAGCACATCGCCGCTGTCTCCCAGCACAGTGCAAGTCGGCTCGAAATTGCGCGACAACTGCGCGGTGTCGATGTCGACGCGGATCAGCGCGCCGCCCAATGCAAAGCCGCCGTCGAAGACCGTGTCGTAGTCCGTTTCGCCCAGCTCGGTCCCCACGGCCAGCACCACATCCGCTTCGCGCACCAGCGCGCGCACGGCGACCGTGGATTGGGTCGAGCCCAGCAGCAGCGGATGCCGTGGTGGCAGCAAGCCCTTGGCGTTGATGGTGAGCGCGGTGGGGGCGCCCAGTTGTTCGGCCAGCGCTTGCAGTGCGGGTCCGGCATTCACCGCACCGCCGCCCGCAAGAATCAGCGGCCGAACGGCACGCGCCAGAAGCGCCGTTGCATCGTCGATCGATGGCTGGCTGGCCACCGGCTTGCGGGATCTTTCGGGCCTCTGCCGATTGAGGTGGCTCGCATCGGCCGTGATCACATCGAGCGGAATCTCGATGTGCACCGGCCGCGGCCGCGCACTGTCGAACACGGCAAATGCACGCGCCAGCACGGCCGGCAGGTCATCCGGTTGCATCAACGTGTGCGAGAAGGCGGTGAGCCCGGCGATGAGCCCTTGCTGCGAGGGCAACTCGTGCAGATGCCCGTTGCCATGGCCCAGCTGACTGCGCGCGTTGACGCTGGAGATCACCAGCATCGGCACCGAATCGGCATGGGCCTGTCCCAGCGCCGTGGCGATGTTGGTCATGCCGGGCCCGGTGATGATGAGGCACACGCCCGGCTTGCCGCTCACGCGCGCATAGCCGTCGGCCATGAAGCCGGCGCCTTGCTCGTGGCGCGGCGTGACGTGGCGGATGCGCGAGCGGGCCAGGCCGCGGTAAAGCTCCACTGTGTGGACGCCGGGGATGCCGAAGACATGGTCCACGCCATAGTCTTCGAGCAATTCGATCAGGACTTCGCCAAGGGTCTTCATGTCGCCCTCACTTCAGCGAGCCGGAGATGAACTGCTGCAGCCGTTCGCTGCGCGGCTGGCTCAGCACCTGCGATGGGTCGCCCTCTTCCTCGATCAGTCCGCGGTGCAGGAAGATCACGTGGTTCGAGACGCTGCGCGCGAATCCCATCTCGTGGGTGACGACCACCATGGTGCGCCCCTCTTGGGCCAGCGATTGCATGACGCGCAGCACCTCGCCCACCAGTTCAGGATCGAGCGCCGAGGTCGGCTCATCGAACAGCAGCGCGTCCGGCTCCACGGCCAGGGCCCGCGCGATGGCCGCGCGCTGCTGCTGCCCGCCCGAGAGATGCGCGGGATGGTAGTGCCGCCGTTCGTACAGGCCGACCTTGTGCAGATAGGCCTCGGCCGCCTCGATGGCCGCCGGCTTGCTCATGCGCAGCACATGCACCGGCGCCTCGATGATGTTCTCCAGCACCGTCATGTGCGACCACAGGTTGAAGCCCTGGAAGACCATCGCCAGCTTGGAGCGCACCCGTTGCAACTGCTTGTGGTCCGCGCATTCGAGATCGCCGTGCGCATCGCGCTTCAGGCGCAAGGCCTCGCCGTTGACCAGGATCTCGCCCTCGGTCGGATGCTCCAGCAGGTTGATGCAGCGCAACAGCGTGCTCTTGCCCGAGCCGCTGGAGCCGATGATGCTCAGCACGTCGCCCTTGCGCGCCGTCAGCGATACGCCGCGCAGGACCTCGTTCGATCCATAGCGCTTGTGAAGCTGCCGCAACTGCAGCGGATACGGCGCCGAACTGATGGCGACGGAGGCGGCGTGGGTGCCTGCTGTGTCCGGTGGAACCCGCAGCGGCGTGTCGAGCGCGGCAAACGATGGAGTGGTCATGGTGAACGTCGGCATGGAGGGTGGGGAGTTCAGGGGGTGGGCTCGTGCAGCGCACGTGGTCGCAGGTGCACCAGCCAGCGCCGCTCGGCAGCGCCGAACAGGCGCACCAGCAACAAGGTGAGCAGGAGGTAAATGACGCCGGCCGTGATGAAGGGCTCGAAGGCCACGTAGAACTCGGCGTTGATGAAGCGTGCGGCACCGGTGACGTCCAGCAGGGTCACCAGGCCGGCGAGCGAGCTCATGTGCAGCAGCATGATGACTTCGTTGGCGTACTGGGGCAGCGCGCGCCGCAGCATCGAGGGCGCCAGGATGCGGCGCGCCATCGTCCAGCGCGACATGCCGAAGCTCAGCGCCGCCTCGATCTCGCCCTTGGGCAATGTGGCCAGCGCACCGCGAAAGATCTCGGTGGTGTAGGCCGTCGTGTTGATGACGAAGGCCAGCAAGGCGCAAAAAGCCGCGCTCGACAGCAGGGGCCACATCACGCTGCCGCGAACCGCTTCGAACTGCGACATGCCGTAGTAGATGAGGTAGAGCTGCACCAGCGCCGGCGTGCCGCGGATCACGAAGGTGAAGGCCGCCACCGGCATCCAGAAGATGCGCCGGCTCGCATTGCGCGCAAAGGCCAGCGGCACCGGCAGCAGCAGTCCGAAGAGCGCCGCGCCTGCAGTCAGCCCGAGCGAAATGCCGACGCCTCGGGCGAAGAGCTCCCAGTTCTCGGCGATCAGGTCCCAGTTCATGGTGTGCACCTCATGGCAGGGCCGCAGCGGGCTGCGAAATCGGACGCGTCAGGCTGCGCGCACCGCGCTTTTCAAGCCAGCGCAGCAACAGCATCGACGCGGTCGTGATGAGCAGGTACACCGCCGCCGTGAGCAGGAAGAAGGTGAAGGGTTGCCGCGTGGCCTGCGCTGCGTTCTTGGCGCGGAACATGATGTCTTCCAGGCCCAGCACCGACACCAGCGCGGTGGACTTCACCAGCACCAGCCAAGTGTTGGTGAAGCCCGGCAAGGCAAGGCGCGCCATCTGCGGCAGCACGATGCGCCACGCCATGCGCACCCGGCCCAGGCCGAAGGCTTTCGCCGCTTCGATCTGGCCTTTGGGAATGCCCAGGATGGCGCCGCGAAAAGTCTCGGTGAGGTAGCCGCCGAAGATCAGGCCCAGCGTGACCAGCGCCGCGAAGAAAGCGGGGATGTCCACGTGTGTGTCGATGCCCAACCCGGCCAGCGCGAGGTTGATGAGCGCGGGGCCGCCGTAGAAGAACAGCAGCATCAGCACCAGGTCGGGCACGCCGCGGATCAGCGTCGTATAGGCATTGGCTGCGCTGGCCGACCAGCGCCCGCCCGAGATCTTGGCCCAGGCGCCAAGCAGGCCCAGCGCGATCGCCAGCACGAGCGAACCCAATGCCACCTCGAGCGTGACCGAAGCGGCTGCCAACACGTTCCACAGATAGTCCATCCCTGGCCCCTCTCTCTTCACCCTGTGCGTTCAGTCCACCACGAGGGTGAAGGGGAAGTACTTGTCGTTGATCTTCTTGAGCGTGCCATTCTTGCGCAGCGCCTGCAGGCCCTGGTTGAACAGCTCCTTGAGTTCCGGATCGCCCTTGCGCACCGCCACCGCGACGCCTTCGCCGAGCGACTTGTCGTCCTTGCCCGAGAGCGAAGGGCCGACGAACTCGTAGTCCTTTCCATCCTTGCTCAGAAAGCTGTCATTGACCTGCACGACAAAGCCGAAATGCAGGTCGGCGCGGCCACCCAGCAACTCGAGGTACGGCTCGCTCGCGCCCTGGTAGTACTTGACGTTGGCGACGTTGCCATACACCTTGCGCACATAGCTCGCCTGCGCCGTGCCGGCCTGCACGGCGATCGTCTTGCCCTTGAGCCCCTCGGGGCTGACAACGGTGGTGGCACCCTTCTTCTGCACGAACCTGTTTTCCATGCGGTAGTAGGGTTCGGTGAAGTCGATCAGGCGCTTGCGATCGTCGTTGATGTTCAGCGAGGTGATGAGCGCATCGGACTTCTTCGAGACCAGGCCGGGAATCAAGGCATCGAATGCGGTGTTGACCAGCTTGCACTTGAGCTTGAGCTGCTCGCACAGCGCATTGGACAGGTCGACCTCGAAGCCGACCAGCTTGCCATCGGGCGCCACCGATTCGAAGGGCGGATAGGTCGCGTCCATGGCAATGGTGACTTCCTTCCATTCCTTGGCCGCGGCATTCAGGCTCAGGATGGTCAGTGCGGTGGCGATCAGGTAGCGGGTTTTCATGTCGACTCCTCCGGGTTGTTGTAACGTGGGAAAGTGATGGGTTGGCAAGGGCTCATTGCGGCGGGCGCGGGGCGATGACGTGGCGCAGTTCCTGGAAGGCCTGCAGGCCCCACGGGCCCAGTTCCCGACCCAGGCCGCTGTGCTTGAAGCCGCCCCAGGCGGTCTGCGGATAGATGAGCTGCGGCACGTTGACCCAGGCGGTGCCGACTTCCAGCTCTGCGGCCAGGCGCAGGGCGCGGTCACGGTCGGTGGACACGACGGTGGCAACGAGGCCGTGGTCGCTGTCGTTGGCGATGGCGGCGGCTTGCGTGTCATCGTCAAAGGGCTCCACGCAGACCACCGGGCCGAAGATCTCTTCGCGCCAAAGCGCGGCGGAGCCCGTTGCGTCCGTGAACACGGTGGGTTGCAGGGCGAAGCCTTCGCTGCCCGCAGCGCTTCCACCGCAGCGCAGGCGCGCACCGTCTGCGACACCGCGGCGGATGCGCCCCAGCACGCTTTCGCGCTGCGCAGCGCTGATCAAGGGGCCGAGGTTGACCGACGCGTCACCCGGATCGCCGTGCCGCAAAGCTTGCGCGGCGTCGACCAGCCGCTCGACGAAGTTCTTGAACACCGGCCGCGCGACCAGCACACGCGAGGTGGCCGAGCACATCTGCCCGGCGTTGTAGAAGGCGCCTGCCGTCGCCAGTTCGGTGGCCAGGTCCAGATCGGCGGCGTCGAGCACGATCAGGGCGGACTTGCCGCCGAGTTCGAGGCTGACCCGCTGCATGCGCGCGCCACAGGCCTGCAGGATGCGCTGACCCGTCGCGTTGCTGCCGGTGAACGACACCTTCGCCACGCCCGGATGGTCGACCAGCGCGGCGCCCACGCTGCCGGCCCCGCACACGAGGTTGACCACGCCGGGCGGCAGGCCCGACTGCAGGATCAGGTCCATCAACGCGATCTCGGCCAGCGGCGTCAGCTCCGAAGGCTTGAGGACCACCGTGCACCCGGCCGCGAGCGCGGGCGCCAGCTTCCATGCGGTCGTCACCATCGGGAAGTTCCAGGGAACGATGAGCGCTGCGACGCCGACCGGCACGTATTGCAGTTCGGCGCTCACGCCCGCATCGGGCAGCGGCACGTCTCGCGGATCCAGCCCCTCGCCACGCGCGCAAAGCCCGGCGTAGTACTGGAAGGTGGCGATGACATCGCTCACATCCGTTTGCGCCTCCGCGGCGGGCTTGCCGTTGCACAGGGATTGCAGGGCGGCGAGGTGCTCGCGATGGTCGGCCACCAATTCGGCGATGCGGCGCAGGACATGGCCGCGCTGCGCAGCGCTCGTGCGTCGCCACTCGGGCATCGCCTTCCGGGCCGACATGACGGCGAGGTTCACCTGGGCCTCACTGGCCGCGGCAAAGGAGAGGATGGGAGCGCCCGTCACCGGATTGGCGATCGACAGCGCGGCGCCCTTCCCGGCCTGCCACTCGCCATGGATGGCGGCGCCGGCAGCGCGCAGGTCTTTGGTGGAAAGGTTCATGACGTGCATGCCCTGGTCTGGATCAGTCGCGGCGCAGCACACCGGGCATGACGCACAGCAGCTCGTAGGCCAGGTTGGCGGCGAGCAGGGCCGTGGTGCCCAGCGGGTCGTAGGGGGGCGACACCTCCACCACGTCGGCGCCAACGAGGTTCAGCCCCCATGCCCCGCGGATGACTTCCAGCACTTGCGGCACCGTCAGGCCAGCGATTTCCGGTGTGCCGGTGCCAGGCGCAAACGCCGGGTCGATGCCGTCGATGTCGAGCGTGAAGTAAACCGGCCCGCCGCCGACGCGCTCGCGCACCTCGGACATCAGGGGCGTGAGCGACTGGCCCCAGCATTCCTCCACCTGCACGACGCGAAAGCCCTGCTGGCGGCACCAGTCGAAATCCTGCGCCGTGTAGCCGGTGCCGCGCAGTCCGATCTGGACCACGCGATGCGGATCGACCAGGCCCTCTTCCACCGCCCGCCGGAAGGGCGTGCCATGCGCGATCTTCTCGCCGAACATCGTGTCGTTGACATCCGCGTGCGCGTCGATATGGATCAGGCCGACGGGCCCGTGGAGCTTTCGCAGGGCGCGCAGGATCGGCAGGGTGATTGTGTGGTCGCCCCCGAGCGTGATGGGCTTGCAGCCGGCGCCCGCGATGGCGTCGAAGGCGCGTTCGATGATCGCGATGGAATCGGGCAGGCTGTAGGGGTTGATGGCCACGTCGCCCAGGTCCGCGACGCGAAGGGCGTCGAAGGGCGCCGCCCGCGTCGCCATGTTGTAGGGCCGCAGCAGCACCGATTCGGCGCGGATCTGGCGCGGGCCGAAGCGCGTGCCGGCGCGATTGGAGGTGCCGAGGTCGAAGGGAACGCCGACGAATCCCACGTCGAGCCCGGCCGGGGTGTCGGCCACAGGCAACCGCATCATCGTGGCGATGCCGCCGAAGCGGGGCATGTCGTTGCCGCCCAGGGGCTGGTGGAAGGCCTGCTTCCCGGACGCCGGGTCGCCCTTCACATCTGGAGAGGTCGATGTGAAAGGCGTCGCCGCAGCCGGGGCCATCTCGCCTGTTGGCGAGGCCATGCGCTCGACGCTGGTGGGGTTTGCGAATTTCATGGTCTGGATGCTAAGGACTGGCCTTCGCTCGATCCATGGCGATGTCATCGCGTTCACATCGACTAGGATCGATGTATCGAACGGGGAAACCCTTATGTTGACCAACATCGCAGACCTGGACCTTCGCCTGATTCGCGTCTTCCTGGCCATCGTGGACGCCGGTGGCCTGTCGGCGGCGCAGGGCACGCTCAACGTCGGCCAGTCGACCTTGAGCAGCCAGCTCGCCACGCTGGAAACGCGGCTGGGCTTCGCGCTGTGCCAACGAGGACGCGGGGGCTTTCGGCTCACGCCGAAGGGCGAGCGCTTCGCGCAAAGCTCGCGACGCTTGATGGAAGTGCTGAGCGACTTCAGTGCGGAAGCCCGCAACGTGGACCGCCAGTTGGTGGGCAGCCTGAGCCTCGGCCTGATCGGCCATGCGCCGATGAGCCAGAACGTGCGCATCAGCCAGGCGATTGCCCGCTTTCGCAAGCGCGACGAAGCGGTGCGCTTCGCCATTTCCGTGCGGACGCCGAGCGACCTGGAGGAGCAGTTGATCAACGGCCAGCTCCACGTGGCGGTGGGCTACTTCTGGCATCGCGTGCCGACGCTGGTCTACACGCCGCTGTTTTCGGAGCGGCAGGTGGCCTACTGCGGACGTGACCATCCGCTGTTTGGTCGTGCCGGCGGCTTGGCGATGGAAGACATCGCGGGCTTCGACTGGGCCTGGCGAAGCTATCCGCTGCCGGAGGCACAACTGACGCAGCCGAAGGTGCAGGTCACCGCCATCGCCGACAACATGGAGGCGGCCCTGGTGCTGATCCTGTCCGGGCGGCACCTGGGCTATCTGCCGGAGCATTTCGCGGCGCCCTATGTGGAGGCGGGCCTGCTCGCGCCGCTGAACGCGGAACTCATCCGCTACGACGTGGCCTTTCATGTGGCCTCCCGCAAACGGGCCTACCTGAACGACATCACGCTGGCTTTCCTGGAAGACCTCAAGGAGGTGCATCTCACGATGGGTGCGTTGTCGCCAGCTTGACCTGGACGGATCGGGATTGGCATCATTGAGCATCGCCGCCCCGGTTCGAGGGCGGACTCAAAAAAACGCCTGGAGGTGGGACATGATTGGACGTCGTCGAATCATCTCTGGCTTCGCTTGCGCCCTTGGGGCAACGGCGCTGGCCCAGGTTCCGGGGCGAACGTACCGCATCGCCTACTTCGGGTTCACGGCAAAGAACTCCAAGGACGATGAACGTATCGTGGCGGCGTTCATCAATCGGCTGGTTGAACTCGGCTTCGTGGAAGGCAGGAACCTGACCATCGATTGGCGCTACGCCGAGGGAAAGAGCGAGCGCTACGCCGAGTTCGCTGCAGAGATGCGGGACAAGGGTGTCGACCTGGTCGTGACCGGCACTGCGACGGCTGCACGTGCCGTGGTCGAGGCGGGCCGCAACATCCCGGTGGTCACCTTCGGAATCAACGACCCGCTGCGTACGGGTCTCATCCAGAGCCTGGCGCATCCGGGCGGGCAGGTCACCGGGATGTCGAACTTCGCCGGAGACCTCGCGCCAAAGCGGATCGAGTTGTTCAAGGTGGCGGTCCCGACCGTCTCCAGGCTCGCATTTGCGCGCTGCCCGGAATGCGCGCGGCGCTCGGGCCTTGCCAGCGCAACGATCGACGCGGCTTTTGAGAGCTACCGGGAAAGCGCAAGATTGCTTGGACTCACCCTCATCCCCCTGAACATCAACGCGGCCGAAGATTTTCCGGAGGCCGTCGCAAGGATCGAGAGCGAACGCGCTGACGGCGTACTCCTGTCACCCAACGAGATCAATGCAAAGCTGCGAGCTGAGTGGGTTGCCTTCGAGGCAGCGAAGCAGGTGCCTGTGATGGCAGACTATCGCGCCTATGGATGCCTGCTGTCGTACGGCCCCGACTACGCAGCGATGTTCCGCCGTGTGGCTGAGATTGCAGTGCAGATACTCAATGGCGCACAGCCCGGCAACCTTGCGCTGGAGCAGCCGACGAAGTTCGAATTCGTTGTCAATCTGAAGGTAGCCAAAGCGATGGGTTTGAACATCCCGCGCAACGCGCTCCTTCGTGCCGACGAAGTCATATCGTGAGCATCTGGGCGGTCGCGGATTCTGCGCGAGACTGATCGCTCAGGCGATGGTGGTTCGGTTCACTTCTTCTTCCATGCATCGATCATCTTGCGTACAGAATTCATCGCATCCTTCGCATACGAGCGACCATAGTTGGCAACGTCGCTGGGGGTGTCCCAAACGGTATCGACGCCCTCCTGTTCGTCAGTTCGCGGGGAAGCCGAATTCTCGGCGTTGGCTTCGCTTTCTCGCTGGCTGGGGAATTCGGTGATGTCGTTCATTGAACGTTCCTTGATTCGGGCAATGCACAACGCACTGCGACACCTTCCAATCTGGGTGCATCGAACTCACGGCTGTGTGGGAAGGTATGGGGTGCCAGCGTAGGCCGGCGCGCGACCACGGCGCATCCGCCGCTTGTTCACGCCGCCAGGCATCAAAGCGGGCAGGTGTTGATATTGCTTCTCTGCCGGGAACCCGCCATGTTTTGCCTTGGTCTCGCCTATCTCTTCGGGGCACGGGTAATGCGCAGGATGTTGCGCTCCCTGAGCTCGAAGACTGGAATGTCCAGATCGGGCATGCGCAACAGTTGCGCGTCCTGGTCGGCGTACTGCTTGACCGCCCGGCCCGCGTAGTCCCATTCGCCAAAGCGGCATGGGTCGTGATAGCCGCCTTGCCATGGGCGTGCCGGCGCGTAGCGGTCTGCGCCCCTGGGCACGTGTTCGACCTCGCATCGGTCCGCCGGGTTCACCAGGGAGTAGACGAAGAACGATGGGCGCCCGGCCGCAATCGGACGCTGGTTCCAGGTGTGGCTGGTTTGCGCCTGAAGGTCATCGAGCATCGCATCGGTGGTTCGCACGAGGGCCAGTGGCGTCCCCTGGAAGGAGTAGAACTTCGGGCTGCCGGCCGGAACCTGCGACAGGTCGATCTCCAGCCAGGCCACCTCCTTGCGTTCCAGTCCTGTCATCCAGTACACGAAGGCAACCCAGGCGCCCGTGGCGACCAGGATGGTTATCACGAGCAGAACGCGACGCAGGGTCACTTCGTGGCGGGGAAGTCAGGGACAAGACGAAGATTTTCGGACTGGATCCGGGATCCGTGTCCTTGAAGGGAATGGTCCCACACTGTCAGGAATGCGCGCGGCACTGACATCGAGGTTGACGGCGCCAACCGTCTCAATCCACTGGAGTCACACGGTATGCCTTGGCGCCCGACTGCACCCATGAGAAAAACCGCGCGACTGCAGGATCGTGCCGCCCTCTGGCCGGACAGACAAGAAAGTGTTTCCTTCCAGTCGACACGACCTGCTTGAAAGGCGCCACAAGACGGCCTGACGCCAGGTCCTCTTCCACGAACTCAGGCTGTGCGATGCCGACACCCAGCCCCTCGATCGCAGCCTGGTACATCAACAGCGAGAAACTGAACTCAATCTGATTGGCAGGCTTGAGTTCGGGTGCGCCCATGAGTCCGAGCCACAGGGGCCAATCGTCGGGCCGATTGGCGCTGTGAAGCAAGGTCATCGTCGCCAGTTCGGCAACCCGCGCCTTTCGCTTGCCCCACAGGCGCGGCGAGCACACGAGGATTCCACTTTCCTCCATGACGGGGATGCCATGCAGCCCTGGGTCCGGCTCGGACGCGCGTTGCATGCCGACATCCACATCCTCCGACTCGAAGTCCACCGGCTGAACGCTGGTGTTGATGTGCAGTTCCAACTGCGGATGCAGGACCTGAAAGCCCGGCAGCCGCGGCATCAACCACTTCATCGCAAACGTCGGGGGCAACTTGAATTGCAGCGCCTGCCCATCGCCGCCGCGCGAGACCTGCTGCAGCGTGCGCTCCAGTGCGCTGAAGCTCCTCTGGCAGGCGGCGGCCAGGACTTCCCCTTGCGGGGTAAGGCGCAGTGCACGCCCGCTGCGCTCGACCAGACGCTTGCCCACGCGCTCTTCGAGCTGGGCCACCTGCTGGCTGACCGCGCTCTGGGTGACATGCAGCGCTTCCGCGGCCCGGGTGTAGCTCAGGTGTTCGGCGACCTTGTCGAACGCGCGCAACGCGGTGAGAGGGAGGATTGGCATTAGCTCAGCTTATATGAATTCAGAAAGTCTAATTTTTTTACCAGAGCGAAGAGAAACAGAATCCAGACACGACGCAGCAATTTAACTTATGCAAGGAGTCCTTCTTTGTCCACTGCCCCGGCCACGGCGCCAAGCCTTCGTTTCGACGGGCGGATCCTGTTCCTGTCCCAGGACCCGCAAATCATCGATCGCCAGCTCTCTGGCGAAGACCTGTCGCTCGACGTGGCGCTGCCCTTGCGCACGGACGTTTCGACAGACGAGATCACGCCGGCAAACATTTGCTACTACTACGACGAGAAGCTCGGCGAGTACCCTTACCTCGGACTCAAGTGCGGTGACCGGACGCCCGTCAAGGCGGGCGGTGTCAAGGCAGGTGGGTTCGAAGTGACCGTCGCGGGCCGCCGCTACGGCAAGGGCTCTTCGCGCGAGGCCAGCCCGTTTGCGGAGCTGTGCGCAGGCATTCGCCTGGTCATTGCGGAGAGCTTCGAGCGGATCTACCGACAGAACTGCCGCAACCTCGGCATCCTGACCTCCACCGATTTCGGACTGATCGAGCGCATCCGCCGCGGCGAGAGCATTCCGATCGAGGCCTTCACGCAAGGGGAGGACGAGCTCACGGCCGAATTGATCCGGCGTGGCGGGCTCTTCAAGCTTTCGCAGGCTCGGCGCGAGGGCTGGGCGCCGCAGCCGCACGCCGTTGCGCCGCGGCCGATGACCTACGCGGAAAAGATCATCGCCCGTGCGCGGGGCGGCGAGATGCCCGTGCGGCCCGGCGAATCGCTGTTCGTCAAGGCGGACTGGCGCTATGCCCACGAGTACGTGACCCCCATGTCGCTGACGGTCCTGGAGCGCGCCACAGGCGGAGACTTCCAGCTTCATGAGCCGCAGGGCATCCTCTGCTTCTCCGACCATCTCACCTTCGTGCACCACAGCATGCCTGCGGAGCGCAAGGCCATCGGGCTTCTCGATGCCGCGCAGAACCTGCAGCGCGTGCAGCAACGCTTCTGTGAGAAACACGGCGTCCGGCTGCATGGACTGCTGCGCGACCGCGAAGGCTCCGAAGGCATCAGCCATTCGATCATGGCCGAGCGGTACGTGCTTCCCGGCCAAGTGGCGGCGGGCACCGATTCGCACACGACGCATTGCGGCGCGCTGGGCGCACTGGCCTTCGGTGTGGGCGCGACGGAGATTGCCAATTCGTGGCTCACAGGCGAAGTGCGGCTCGAGGTGCCCCGCATCTGCAGGGTGCTGCTCAAGGGCCGCCTGCGTCCGGGCGTGGAGGCCAAGGACGTCGCGCTGCACATCCTGCGCACCCCCTACGTGCGCGAGGGCCATGCCATCGGGCAAGTCTTCGAGTACACGGGTGAAGCACTGGCCGGCTTGCCCACCGACGAGCGCGCCACCCTGACCAACATGGTGGCTGAAATGGGTGGCTTCACCGGAATCGTCGCGCCCGACGAAGAGACGCGCCGCTTCCTGCGCGAGCGCCGCGGCATCGATTTCCACATCGAGCCCTGGATGTGCAGCGACGAAGGCGCCGAGGTGGCGCACACCATCGAGATCGATTGCGCACGGCTGGAGCCGATGTTGGCCCGGCCGGGCGACCCGGGCAGTGGCGTGAGCGCTTCCGAATTGAAGGAACGAGTCTCCATCGACATTGCCTACGGCGGTTCGTGCACGGGCGGGAAACGGGAAGACCTGCGCCACTGCCATGAGGTCCTGCAATGGGCTGTGGGACGCGACTTGAAGGTGCCGCCGGGCATCCGCTTCATCGTCCAGTTCGGCAGCCAGGACGTGCGCGATTTCTGCTTGCGCGAGGGCATGTTCGAGGTGTTCACCCGAGCGGGCGTCGAACTGATCGAGCCTGGCTGCGGCGCCTGCGTCAACGCCGGCCCGGGCGTGTCCGACCGCGTAGACCAGGTGACTGTCAGCTCCATCAATCGCAACTTTCCGGGCCGCTCCGGTCCCGGGAAGCTTTGGCTGGCGAGCCCCACCACGGTGGCGGCGAGCGCCATCGCCGGCCGCATCGTGAGCTTCGATCAACTGCGTGCCCTGCATGGCGAATGACGCCCTGCCATGGCACCCGCAACCCCACAGCAACCCAAGGAGACAAACATGCAATCCACGAATCGTCGCGCCTTCATCGGCAGCCTCGCCACCAGTGCGATCCTGATCACCCATCCAGGCATGGCGGCCGCCCAGGCGGGCAACAACGCTCCCATGCGGATCATCGTTCCCGCAAGTGCCGGCTCCGGCCAGGACGTCATGGTCCGGTCCGCCCAGAACGCGATGAGCAAGACGCTGGGGCGCCCTGTCATCGTGGAGAACCTGCCTGGGTCCGGGGGGATCATCGGCACGCAGCAACTTGTGAAGGCAGCGCCGGACGGCAACACGATTGCGTTCGTCTCGAACAACCACGTCGTCAATCCGGCCGTCTACAAGAAGATGCCGTACGACAGCCTGAAGGACATTACGCCGATCACGATCGTCGGCGAGACGCCGTTCCTGCTCGTGGTCAATCCCAAACGTCTACCGGCCAACAACGCCAAGGAACTCGTGGCGCTCATCAAGGCCAAGCCGGACAACTACAACTTCGGCTCTTCCGGCAACGGCACCATCCTCCACCTCGCTGCCGAGATGTTCGTCGACGAGGCGGGGCTGAAGGCTCGCCACATCCCTTACAAGGGCGCTGGACAGATGATCACCGACCTGATCGGCGGCCAGGTCGACTTCGGGGTGCTCGCCGTTCCCGCCGTGCAGGCGCACCTCAAGGCTGGAACGCTGCGGGCGGTGGCGGCCACGGGCGCGACAAGGGTGCCTTCCTTCGCGAACATACCGACGCTGCAGGAGCAAGGCATCAACGTCACGGTAGGCGGTTGGCTCGCCGCGATCGGACCGGCCAAGCTCGCTCCGGCCGATGTGAAACGCCTGAACGAGGCGATCGTCACCGCGTGGACCTCGCCCGAGGTGAAGAAAGCGATGGCAGAACAGGAGAACATCATCAATCCCACCACGCCGGAAGCCGCCGTAGCGACCTTCAGCCGCGAGCAAGCCCGCTATGTGGACGTGGTGCGCAAGGCCGGGGTGACGCTGGACTAGGGTTGCCAGACCACGCGCTCGATTGTTGCGCAGTTCGGATTGCTGACCCACCAGGCGATGTTCGCTGAAGGCGTTGGCCAAGGCGTCGAGGACGGACATACGACTCTCGTGCCATCCGCCGTAACGTGCCGGTTCCAGGAGTTCAGTGCCAGAGATCCGGAATCAGGCTCCCACGCTTTTGCACACTCTCGAAAAGAATCAGCATGACTGCTTCACGCAGCCCGTCAGCCCGCGGGCGGAGAGTGGTGCGCAAGCGAAGCGAGCCGCCGGCCTATTCCCTTGGCTGCTCGGAAAGGCGCATTGATGCGGTTGACGCCCGAGAACATGTACTCGTCCCAGTTTTGCGGGTCGGGCTTGCACAAGGACTCGATCACGGCAATTTTCGCCCTGTCCGTCATGACAGATTTCCCGACAGGAGCCGGTGTGATGCCCATGCGCCGCAGATACCAGTTGAACTGGCAAATGCGTGCCTTCTCGTCGTGGGCGCGCAAGTCGTAGAAGATGCTGACGCTGATCGAGGCTTGCTTGTTGTTGCGCACGCTGTGCGGCCCCAGTTGAGGAAGATGCACCCCGGTGCCCGGCGTGATGATCTGGTGCGTCGCGAAGGCTTCCACTTCCTCCCTGTAACGGCCGGCCATGACGTCCCCGTGGTAAAAGCCTTCGATTTCCGTCTCTGTCAGCACGCGATTGTCCGGGGGGTACACGCAGACATCCTTCTCGCCAGCGATTTGCAAGAGGAGACTGGACTCATGGTCGAAATGGTAGCGAACGAAGTAGTCCGGCGGATTCATGAAAATGGTCATCCCGGACCATGTCATCACTTTCCGCAAAGGAAAGTCCAACATAAGCTCAACGTCGCGTAGCACAGACTGGAGCACTTCGTCGTATTCAGGCAAGACCTGATTCGCGTGCGATAGCTTGATCCACGAATTGGCCTCCTCCATGTCGACGATGGCCCCGACCAACTTTCGTCGGCCTTCGGGGGAGTTGTCGCATTGAAATCCGCTGGCGGAACAGCGCAAGTGGTCACCGGTATCGAGCATCGCCTCTGCGAGCTTCGCCAGTCGGGGGCGCTCGAACAGGGGGTGACCTGCCAATCGATGCTCAAAGATGAAGGATTTCCTGCCTAGCTCAGCCCATTTCGCCTTGTCGCGAATGTCAAGCAGGTTTGAGCCCGAATCTGCTCCACCGAGGGATCCCATCGCCGAGACGTTCATGCGTTACCCCGCGTGCACCGCAGATCCGCATCCGCGCTTCCTGGAGTTATTCCCCGCCACACCTCGGGGACAAATCCCGAAAGCAAATGTTTACTGCGTGCGATTGTTGTGTGTTTGTAATACGAACATGTTACTGCGGCACTTGACATTTGGTAAACATCATCGACTGGTAGTTACCCGGGTGTGGGAGATTTCGCAAAGGCCAAGTCGCAGCTTCGTCGCCAGAACACATCTGCCTTGAAGTGCTTGCTTGCATGAGCAGCGCATCACCTTGTTTGTGCAGATTGCACGAAGGTCCACAGGCAAAGCGTTGATTGCATTCCGGGCGACGCCAACACTGTCCGAAAGGTGTATCGCCACTGAAATGTTGCGCGACGCGGCGCAACAGGTTGAAATGCGTTTCCCGACGATTATTGTTAACGAAAGTTTCCAATCGTCCGGGCTGTCGGGTTCGAGGGGCTTCATCTTGTTTCGGGAAGCAACATGAGCGATACGCTGTCTTCGGTCTATGTGGTGATACCAGCCCTCAACGAGGGCGCAGTCGTGGGCGACGTGATCGAACAGGTTCGACGCGTGTGCCCCAACGTCGTGCTGGTCAACGACGGCTCATCCGACGACACCGCCTCCCGTGCACGGCTGGCCGGTGCCAAGGTCGTGAGCCACGCGATCAACCTGGGCCAAGGCGCCGCGCTGCAGACTGGTATCACGCATGCCCTTCGCCTCGGTGCCAGCCACGTCGTCACCTTCGACGCCGACGGCCAGCATGACCCGCGCGAAATCCCCGCCCTGATCGACAGCCTTGCCGGCGGCGCCGACGTTGCGTTGGGCAGCCGCTTCAAGGGCACCGCCATCGGCATTCCGATGCGACGACGGCTACTCCTGCAGGCCGCCTGCTGGGTGAATTACGTGCTGACCGGCCTGCGCCTGTCTGACGCGCACAACGGTCTTCGTGCCTTTACCCGAAACGCGGCGCAGCGCCTCAACCTGCGCCAGTCCGGCATGGCGCACGCCACCGAAATCGTGGCCCAGGTCGCGCGCCATCGACTGAAGTACGTGGAAGTGCCGGTGACAATCCGCTACACCGCGTACTCGCTGGCCAAGGGCCAGACGATGAGCAACTCGGTTCACATCCTCATCGATTTGCTGCTCAAGGGGTTGACGAGATGATCTTCCAGTTCATCGCCTCTGGCATCCTGGCCTGCGTAGTGCTGTACGCCTATACACAGGCGCGAATGGCGCCCAAGGTCACGGCCCTGGCCATCGTTGTTGCGATGGTGGGCGAGTACTTCGTGCTCCTGCCCGAACACGCGGCTTTTGTAGCCAACGCCGTGGGCATCGGCCGCGGTGCCGACCTGATTTTCTACCTGTGGATCCTTTTCAGCCTTATCGGCCTGCTCTACCTGCACTTGAAACTGCGCGTGGCCAATGAGCGCTTTGTGACGTTGATCCGCCAACTGGCGCTCGAACGCGCCGAATCGGGCGAATCGAACGGGGCCGGCTGAGCTTCAGTCAGCCCGGTGCTGATTCGTGTAGAGCGCCCCGTCCGCCAGCGGGCACAGGGTGGCGTCTTTCAGCGCGATGCAATTCGCATCGAAGCCAGGGCGGGCGCCCGCAAGAAATACCACCCAGCGCGCCTTCGGCGGGATCTGGCTACGCGGGACAGGTGCCGTCGTGTCCTTCACCACCTCCAGTGAGACGATGCCGGGAAAGCGGCTCATGAAGCGCGTGGCGTACAGCACATTGCCCGATACCACGTGCCCCTGATCAAAGCTTTGCGCGTTGACCAGGCCCGCCACAGTGCGGGCGGTGTTGGCATCGCGCCGTGCGTCGCCGGCATGCGCGCTGCCGAAATCGTTGTTCAGCATGACCGCAGCTGAAACGAAAGCCCACAGGGCCATGACCCCCGCGTAGACCTTCGCCCTGGGTGCGCGGGCAAAGGCGTAGTACAGCATCGTCAACACGAGCAGCGCGCACACAACGCGGAACGCGTCCGGGTGCAGCGCCCGCGGCCAGAACACCTCCCGCATCTGGTTCCAGTTGTTCACGATGCTGCGCACGGCCATCAATGCCACGCAGGCGAGAACGACGAATCCGCCGATCCAGGCGCGCAACCGGCGGTTGGCTGAGGCATCCGGAAGGAAGCGCGCAAAGGCAATGAAGAAAAGCGGGAAGAGCGCCGACATGTAGCGCGAGCTGAAGATGCCCACGTGATTGACGTACACGCGCTCCCAGTTCACGCCGACCTTGACGCTGCCCATCAGCAGCACGCCGACACCCAGCACGGTCATTGCTGCCAGCATCACATCGGCATTGCTCAGCCGGGTGGAAAACACGCCGCTTCCCAATGCGATGAGTGCTGGTCCGAAGACCAGGAAGATGACGAAGACGTAAGCGAAGAAGTAGTTTGCAAAGACGTGCAGGTAGCCGCGGTCGGTCGTGACTTCAGCCACCCTGGAAAGTCCGTTCTGGTAGAACTTCCCCAGCGGGTCCCAGTGAAGATGGCCCGTGAGCAGCAGGTTCAGCACGTATCCTGCAAGCAGGAAGGACACGTTGAGCAGCACGAGCGCCAGCACCATCGTGCGCAGGCGATCCGCACGCTTCCCGTCCTTCCAGACGACGCACAACAGCACCAGGTTGCACGCCGCCAGGACGGCCAGCGCGTTGGGTTTGGCGAGCAGCGCCGCACCCAGGCACGCCCCCAGTGCCACTGCCGCCAGCGCCACGCTGCGGCCATACAGCGAGAACAGCAACGCAATGCCCGTCCACGTGAGGCATTCGTAGAGCGCCTCGGGCATGAAGTACGGAAGAAAGCTCGTCGAAGGCATCCACAAGGCCAGCACCGCGATCCAGGTGGCCACCTCGCGAGTCACGAAATGGCGTGCCACGGACGCGACCGCCAGCGCGGCCAGGGAAGCGAAGAACACATTGAAAAGTTTTCCGGCGGCGTAGAAATCGGCGCCGAAGAAGTAGGTGAACTGATAGATCGCAAAGAAGAGCGCGTTCGGGAAGCCGGCTTCGCCGCGGTTCGGCACGCTGGTGATGGCGCGTGTATCGATGGTGCCGTCGTACCAAAGCTGCGCCGTCTTGATGTAGTAGTACTCGTCGTGCATCAGGATCGGCTCGGAAATCACCAGCAGCCGGACGGCCAGTGTCGCCACGGCCAGCAGGAAGATGACTTCGGGCCTGGCAACGGTCTGCCAGAACGCCGATGCAGTGGTGGAACCCGCGCCAGGCTGTGGCGCGGCAACAATGGCCGAATGGTTCATGCGCCCTCTTTGATGAGTTGATCTTGACCCACGCCGGAAACGCCCTCAGCGGTCGGCGCCCCACGCAATGACAAATACGCCCGCAAGAATCGCGGCCAGGCCGAAATAGAAGGAGACGTGCAGCCTTTCATTGAACATGCGCGACGCCATCAGCGGCGTCAGCACCAGCGTCAGCGCATGGAAGGGATAGGCCTTGGACAGATCGGTGATCGACAGGATGTAGACCCACAAGCCCGTCAGCGCCATGTAGAGCACGACAGCGGCGATCAGCGGCACATTGGTGATCGCCGACCAGATGAAGGGCGTGGGCGCGTTGTCACTGCGCAGCGTGACCGCCGCCTGCTTGAACAGAAGCTGACCCCCGGCAATGCCGAGCGAGTACCCCAACAGCAAAATGATTTGCCAGATGCGCATGGTTTGGTGGCTTTCTTGTCGGATCGCAAGCATTGTGAACCAAAGGTTACAGATTGCGACGCTTTGAGGGAATACCTCATCTGGCGGACTTGCCAAGCAGGCTGGCGATGCGGCGCGCATTCGCCATCAATGTCAGGGTCGGACCCTTCGCGGGCAGATAGGCGAGGCCCGCACCGTCGCACACGTACACGTTGCGGGTGCCGCGCAGCCGGCCGGATCGGTCGAGCGTCAAGGGCCGCTCCTCATCGCAACAGGGCAGCATGCCCGCGTAGTGCACGCTCGATCCGGCCCCGGGGTGGATCACGCGAAGTGGCCAGCATCCCAGCACGCGCAGCGCCTTGCAGAACTCGCGCTCGGCTGCGCGCTGTGCCGCCTGCTCCGACGCATCGGGCCGCCAACGGATGTCCAGCACGTCGTCTTCCGGCGATGCGGCCTGCCGCAGCGTCAGATGCTTGCCGGACCCGGCGATGTCTTCGTGCTGCACGCCCAGGATCACAAAACTCGTGGCCAGCGCCTGGAAGATGCGCAGCGAATCGCGATAGTCCAGCGGCGAGTCCTTCAGGAGGCGCGTCAGCAACATGCCGGTGAAGGAAAAGAACTGCGCCTGCACCAGGTGCTGCTGGTCGCCCGTGGGATCGAGCATGGCCGTCAGTTGGGCCAGCGCGTACGCGCGTTGCGGCATCGCCGCGCCCAGGCCGGACCATCGCACCGAGGGGATGTAGGCGTGCTCGTTGCAGACGAAGGGCACGGGCTGGCCGTAGCAATGCAGCGAACGCAGGACAATCCGCGTGCTGCCGAGTGCGCCGGCGCCCAGCAGCAGCCGCTGGCCCGGGAACGTGACGGTGCCGCCATGCTGCAGGTGGCGTCCGGTAACGTGAACGCTGCCGTCCTCGTGCTCTTCGAAATGCGTTACCAGCACTTGCGGCCGGTACTCGAAGCCGGGCCTGCGCAGAAGATCATCGAACAGCACGGAGGGCCGGAACACGCTCCCGCCGGCATTGCTCCAGAAGTCCATTCCATGCATGGGATTGGCCCGCCGCTCGCCCAGGTCCTGGCTCAACACCGCCAGCATCGGACGACCCAGCCGCATGCGCAGGTCTTGAAGGCGCGCCTTGCGCCGCTCATAGGTGGACAGCAAGGCTGCCGCATTGTGGTCGGGGCCGAGCGCCGGTTGGAGCGCGGACAGTGCGCCGCACCACGGCGCGAGGTCGTCGTTCCCACCGGAGATGCCGATCAGCCGCGCAACCGCCTCGTAATGCGGCGCCATTTCATCGGCATCGAGGCCTGCGCGCGTGAGTTCATGTGGCGTGAAGGGAAAGGCCCCCGCGCCCCACGCTTCAGCCAACCCGCCCCGTGCCAGGCTTTCGATGGCCGCGAAGGCGTCGCCACCGGTTCGAAGTCGTTCCATGGCACGCCGGAAGACGAAGCGGCGCGGGGCCGTCGCTTGCGCCAACGGCCCGGTGCTGCCGAGGTCGATGCCTTCCTGGTTCTCGCCCAGCAGGTAGCGATGCTGGCCCGCATCGCCGTGCCGCAGTTCTGCGAACGATCGTTCCGGCACCAGCTTTGCGTAGCGCGCATCGACGTCGCCGCTGTCCAGCATCAGGACGCGATGGCCGGCATCCAGCAGGCAAGTGGTGGCCATGACCGCGCTCGCCCCCGAGCCCACGACGACGAACGGCGCCGCGTCAGGCATCCGACCGGCCAGCGCGCAGCCAAAGGTAGAGCGGCATGCCGAGCAGCGCCATCAGCGTGGCGCGAGTGCCGTGCCATGCGATCGCCGCCACCGTGGCCAGCGGCGAGCGCGGCGCGGGCAGGAAACGCCTGGCATGCTCGGGCGTGGCTTCGAGAACCGTGGCCATCAGGAGCACGCGGCGGCGAAGCGGCGCCGCCGTGCCGCGCGTCGCGGCGGCGGCATCGAGCAAGCCCAGACAGGACGGATGGCGGCGCGCGAAAGCGGTGACCTTGTCGGGTTGGGCAAGGAGCAGTTGGCGGTGTGCGTCCACGTAACGCTGCACCACTTCGGGCGAGGGGTTCGCGCCAACGAGATAACGCGCCAGCACCCTCGCCTCCTGCGCAAGGACCTGCGAATCGTCCTGGGCCGGAAAGAGCCGCGCAAAGCCATCCTCGAGATTCAACGGCGCAAAGTCCAGGTCGCGCTGCGCGGGCCCGATGTCGATCTGCGTGTCCTGGTTGGAGCCCAGCACATTGCTGCGGGTGATCGGCGGGGACTTCATCAAACGTGCAAGCAGCGACGCCATCGCCAGCGACACCGGCAGCGGCACGTGCAGCTTGATGGGCGCTGGCAAGCCTTGCGCCACGGCGATGCGATCGAGCAGTTCATCAAAGGAGCACTGCCCAGGCCCGCCCAGGTCGTAGACCTGGCCGATGGACGCTGGCGCATCGAGCGCGCGCACCAGCGCCTTCGCAACGTCGTCCACATGGACCGGCGCCGACCGCCACCGTCCGTCGCCCAGCACCGGCACGGCCCGATGCGCGGCAACCACGCGCCGCAGCGTGCCGAAGATGCCGTCATCGGCCGTGCCGTACACGACGCTCGGGCGCATCACGGTCACGTCCAGTCCGGACGCCAGAAACATGGCGTCCGCCGCCGCCTTGGTGCGCGCATAGTCGCCCTGGCGGAAGATCTTGGCGGACTGCGTGCTGACCACGATCGCCCGCCGGCAACCCGAGGCAAGGCATGCCTCGACCAAGCGGCGGGCCCCACCGATGTTGACTTCGTCGATGTCAGGCGCATCACGCGTCTGCGCTGCCAGATGGATCACGGCGGCGCAGCCTTCGCAGGCGGCGCGCAGCGCGGCGGCATCGCTCATGTGCCCGTGGAACATCTCGACACCCGGCATCGCCCACTGGCCGGGCCTGCGCACCAGCGCGCGCACCCTGTACCCCGACGACTGCAGCGCCGCCACTGTGTGCCTGCCGATGAACCCGGTCGCGCCCGTCACCAAAACCGGCGACGCAGCGCTGGCATGGGCGTCCGTCACAAATGTGTTCATATGTGACGAAGCTAGGGTCTGCCGGCCATGCCGTCAATACCACTTTTCGCCAGCAAGTCGGTGGCAGCGCGCTACTTGGTCATCTTGGTGCACGCTGGGGGCCCCTCGGTGTTCGTGCTCCGGGGTGAATGATCGGCAGGATCCGGAGAGCTCAGCCTTCAGGGTGCGTACGGAATTGCTCGATCGACAGACGCTCCAGGCTCTGCGCAAACCTTGAAGCGTTGCCCCCCAGGGTCTGCGTTGCCTCACGCGCAGCCTCGAGCACCTGGCGACACGCGGCGAACATCGCCTCTGGCGGCGTGAGCCGCACTCTGGGCGCGGACAAGGCCAACGACCCGCTCAACTCCCCCGTCACGCCAAAGACCGGAGCGGCCACGGACGCCGTTTCAGGATCGCGCTCGCCGTACGACGCGGCCCAATGGTTCTCCCGGATGCCGCTGTACTCGGGGGCAACCGGCGGCGTGAACGCAAGCAATATCTTCCCTGACGCGCCCTGTTCGATGGGGTATTCCTGACCGACCCTCACGGAGGCGCGCACGGAGCGCGAAGGCTCCACGCGGAAGAGCGCTATGCGCATCCGGTTCTGTCGCACGTAGAAGGATGCGGTCTCGCCGCTGGCTGCGCTCAGCTGCTTCAGGAGCGGCTCGATGACGTCGCCGACCTGGAACGAACGCTGGTAGATCGCGGCCAACCTGAGGGGCTGCGGACCGACGGTGTACTGCCCGTCCGGCAATTTGCGGATGTAGCCCCCGTGCTCGAGCGCCGCGAGCAGTCGCAAGACCGTGCTCTTGTACAGCCCCGTACGGATGGACAGCTCCGTTAGCGTCAAACGGTCATCCGTTGGGCCGAACGCCGCAAGCAATGCAAATGCCCTGTCGAGAACGGCGACACCGCTGGATTCGGCTGCGGCGGCATTGGCGGGTTCGTTGGGCTCGGTCATCGAGAGGCATCGTGGGTAAGGCAAGGAAGCCGCAGTTTGACACGCGCCTGCGGCCGTGCCTTTCGGTCATGTCCTCAGGGTGATGTGCGGGTTTACCCGGTACACGGTATGCAATTGCGCCTTTACAGTTCTATCTAACAGATCTTGATTCTGTCAGATAGAACCGAAATGGCGATACCTGAAAAGTTGGAGACACAGATGTGCGACAAGCCAGTTGATTTCACGGAAGCCAGGGCCGTCCCCCTGAACTGGCGACGTCCGATCGCCGCCTCGTTGAAGGCCGCTCGATGAGCGCCGGCAACTACCTGCCTGTCAGGGAGAACTGGCTCGCCCTCCACAAGGAGGAAGTCCTCGAACCTGCACTGCCCATCGTCGACGCCCATCACCACTTCTACGACCGCCCCGGCTGGACCTACCTGGCCGACGACTACAGGGCCGATGCATGCTCGGGGCACAACGTTCGGGCCTCGGTCTACATGCAGGCGCTGACGCGCTATCGCCCCGACGGGCCGGAGGCCCTGAGGCCGGTCGGGGAGACCGATTACGTCGTCGCCGCAACCCACGCCAACGCGGGTGAACTCCCGCAAGTTGCCCGGGGCATCGTCGGCTACGCCAACCTGCGGCTCGGCGCGGCGGTGCGCGAGGTGCTGGAGGCCCATCTGCTTGCCGGCTCCGGGCGATTCCGCGGCGTCCGGCACCTGACGACCTGGGACGCCCACCCTTCGCTGGTCAACCCGCTGACGGCCGCGCCGCGCGGCTTGCTGCTGGACCGTGTCTACCGCCAGGGTGTGGCGCAACTGGCCCCTCTCGGGCTGTCGTACGACGCGTGGCTGTTCTTTCCGCAACTGCCGGAACTGCTCGACCTTGCCAAGGCTTTCCCGGAGACGACCGTGATCGTCAATCACTGCGGCGGCATCGTGCGGATCGGCGCGTACGCGGACCGGCATCCGGAGTTGTTCTCGACCTGGTCGGCGTCGATGCGCGAGATAGCCCGCCTGCCGAACGTGCACGTCAAGCTCGGAGGCTTGGGCATGCGCATCAACGGCTTCGACTTCGAGAAGGGCGAGACACCACCGAGTTCCAGTCACCTGGCGAACACGTGGAAGCCCTGGATCGAAACCTGTATCGAAGCCTTCGGTGCGAAGCGCTGCATGTTCGAAAGCAATTTCCCCGTCGACAAGGGTTCCTTCAGCTACGCCACCTGCTGGAACGCTTTCAAGCGTCTGACGACGAACGCCACCGCCGCTGAGCGCCAGGCGCTTTTCGAAGGTACCGCCACCCGTGTCTACCGGCTCGGCTGATTCCTCCATTTCCTCCGTTCAGATTCACCAGGACATTCCCATGAAATTCCAAAGCAAGCTTTACCGCACTGTCGCCCTCCTGGGCATCGCCCTCTCGGCCACAACCGGCTGGGCACAGTCGGCCTACCCATCCCAGCCGATCAAATTGGTCGTCCCGTTTCCGCCCGCCGGAGGCACGGATGTGCTGAGCCGCGTGGTGGCGAACGAAGTGACGCAGATGGACAAGTGGACCTTCATCGTCGACAACAAGCCGGGGGCCGGTGGAAACATCGGCCTCGATGCCGTTGCCAAGGCCAGGAAGGATGGCTACACCCTTGGAACGGGGCAGACCGCCAACCTCGCGATCAACCCGGCGCTCTACTCGAAAGTCCCCTTCGATCCGCTCAAGGACTTCGCGCCGGTCGTCCTGCTCGCGTCGCAGCCCCTGGTGCTCGTG
>NZ_JASZYG010000049.1 GCF_030317105.1 Variovorax brevis | reverse complement strand
CCTCGAAGGCCAAGCCTCGTCAGCAGCAACGAAGTTCTACGCGCTCGCTTTCTGAGCGACACGACACGACGCGAACTTGCTCGGCCCGGCACTGCTACTGCGACAGAACCGAACGCCGTGCTTTCGGCCTGACCGCCATTGCGACATTTGGCGATGCCACTCGAGCTCGCCAACAAATTGCACCAGAGCCCACGGTCGCGACCTGCCTATCGGCCTATGGCTGACGCCGTCCTTCAGCGGGCCGTGCTGCGGTAGCATCGGCTCTCGACCACGGGTCGCCGCGGTTGGAGAATTCGCTATGAAACGGACATGCTTGCCACTTCAAGGGGGCGCCACGGATTTCTAGGTAACAACCTGGAGATTCAATGGCATACCGAACCGGACTGTGCGGGCACTTGCGCGTCAGCACAGGCACAACAACCACCGTCGATCACTTCGCCAGCCTCGACGAACTGGCAAGGGAGATTGCGCATCTTGCGTCCAGCTTCACCTTGCTAAATTGGAGCCGACTGGATACCGGCCGCGCGCTCGTTTCCATACTTCGCAACGGCAGTCTTCTGCGCCTCGAAAACCGCGAACGTCAGCCGCACGGGGTTGCCGGAATCTGGAAGACCGTCGCCTTTCGCGAAATCGAAGCCTTCGGCGAGCGTGGCCAACCCCTGGCCATCGCGGGACTTATGGAGCGTAGCCGCGCCCTGCAGACCTTGGCGCGCGCAGAACGCCGCCGAATCCGCAGCGGACTCACGATCTACTCCGGATTCGGTCCCGTTCCGGGTGTACACCGCAAACGCGGCGGGCATTGGATCCGCCAGATCGCCACCATGAGCGAGCGGCGCTCGAACGGCCTGGTGGTTATTGAGGACGGTGAGCATGGTGCGCGTCGCGCACGCATGGGCCGGCAGCTGCCCAGCAGTTGGGAGGACATCGGCAAATGCACCCAGCGCTCGTGGAAGGCACAGTTCAAGGGCCGCAAGGCCTGGGATCGCGCTTGATTGGGGCGCGACACTCATCATTCAGCAACCGTGAGGGAGAGTGTGCAAAAGTGTGGGAGGCTGCGGAGTCCGACCTCGGCGTTTGCGAAGGCGTCGGGGACGGCCACACGACTCTCGCGCCATCCGCCGTAACGGTGGCAGGTTCCAAGGTGAATTCAGTGCTTGACCTTTCGGATCAGCCTCCCACACTTTTGCACACTCTCCTTCACGAGATGACCCGCTCACAGATGGAGTTCGCCTTCGGACTTGCGAATGGGGAGCGCAAGCTGCGAGGCCCAACGCCCGGATCGAATCGTCCAAGTGTTTCGCAAAGATGCTGTCCCGGTCATGAAGCAGATACCCGTAGCCGTGTCCCTCACGCATGAGGACCCCGCCCGATTGAGGGCTCGCCTAGATGCCCGCCCTTGCGGATGCATCAGAAGAGGGCGCCTTCCTTGATCTCGCAGTTGCCGCGTATCTGACCGTCGTTCTGGAGGACCGTGACACATCACTGATGGTCACGCACCTGGTGATATCGATCGTCCGCAAGAGGCGAGAGGAGTGACGGGAGATGCGAGCCTTTGGCAGCTCTGCGTGCTGAGGGCGAACCCAGCTTGCGATCATTCGCTGCTGCGCGGCCCTTGGATTTCGGCCGGTAGCCGTGCTGCACAGGCGAGCCACACGTAAAGGTTCTGGCGGCTACATGATCTTGGGCATCAAGATGCTTTTGCCCTTTGCCTATTGCACGGCGCCCACGAGCAGTGCAAGCGCCGCTGGCTCGAATAGCAGTGCTGCTGAAGTCTGACAGAGCGAGCCGACAACTCGACTGCATCAAGCCTCCCACGCCGTGAGGATGCGCAAGCCAACCCTACAGCCATATGCTTTCGGCGGCGCAGGACATTCCTGGGCGCGGTCTCTGTGAATGCACATTGGGGGGAGAGGGAGGACCCGATCATGAACACTTGCTTCAGATGGGTGGCCGAGCTTGCATTGGTGGGGGCCGTGCTCGTTGCGTCGGGTTGTGCCTCGCTCGGCGGCGAACCCGAAACAATACAACGAGAGACGAAGCCATCCCAGGGGACTGACTATGTCATGCTGGATGTCCGGCGGGCGAGGCATGTTCGGCCAACATCCGTCGCGGCCGTCACCGAGCCAGAGCCGCTGTTCGTATATCCCCTGAAACTTGGAACGTTCAACAGCTCCGCAACAGAAAAAAACAACGAGGGAATAGCACTGCACGCCAAGGGTGATGTACGCGGCGCGCAGCAAGCTTATCTTTCGGCCCGCGCCGACCTCATTGCAAACGCCCATCCCAACGACCTGGTCGCCCTCAGAATGGTTCCGCTCGACCGATCCCTTCCTGAGCCTGGGAAGTGGGCGTTCGTCGGCGTAGCAGCCTATGAACTCGGTGGAGCGCTTGCCCGTGTTGATTCCAATATCGGGATCGCAAAATGGGCTCAAGGTGATTTGCAAGGTGCGCTATCGCATTTTCAGGCCGCGCTCGAGATGCGCGCTCGATATGAGGGTGCGATTGAGTACTACGCCAGCGACCGCGCACTCATGGCGCGCAACAACGCCCGGCTCCTCGAAAGCAGCGTTCTTCTTTCCCTCGAAGGTTCATTGCCGGAGTCAGCTGGTTCGCATTCGCTCGCCCTGGAGATGGTGTTTCAACGCAAGGGGGAACTGCTCGATCGGCAAACCCAATCGATAGCCCAGGTCCAGCGTCAGGCGCTGCCACAAGGTCCGGCACCGAAACCCGGCGCACTTGACGTGACCGACAAGCTGCTCCCCGCACTGGACTTGGCCATTGCTGTTGCTGGCTATTTGGGTCCGGCCGGCGCGACTGCAGCTACTGTCGGCAGCGTTGCGCACAAGCTGCTTTCCATTGGGGCAGGTACGCGAGAGCAGCGGCGGGCGGCTGAACGCGACTTGCGAGAACGCGATAGAAAGATTGGCGTCGAAAGCCAGGAGATGCTTGACGAGCGCAACGCGATCATGCGTCAGCGAGCGGCATTGACCAACGACAGTGACCAGAATTCCCGCCTGGATGAGCGGCAGGAAGCCTTGGACCTGCAAATTCGCGTGCGAGCCAACCCTCCCGACACACTCCGCGTGGGGACGTCTCGCCCGACTTCCCCTGAAGTCGCGCAAGGCCCGGCAAGCAACGTGCGACCCCTCTCGGATTGGGTCCGAAGCATTGGCCAGCGGATCCCCGACGGGGCTGTCCTCCTGGAAATGTTCATGTACGTACCGATGGATCCGCGGGCTCCCATGGCACCGGGAGGCCGGCAGATCCCGCCCCGGCCCTTGGACGCGATCACCGCGGCGAGCGAAGATGCGCCCGTCACGCCGGTTCAGATGGATGCCTTGCCCTCAGGCCCCGCCCACTACGGCATGTATGTCATATCGCGCAACGGGCCACCGGTTCGCATTGAACTCGGTGAGGCCCAGCCCATTGATGAACGCATCGTCGAATTTCGCACTGTCCTCGCGCGGCCCAAAAAGGCCAATGATGTGCGGGCCAAGGCCCGCCAGCTCGATGAACTCCTCATGCGGCCCGTGCGCTCGGTCATCGGAGACACTGCGCTCCTGTTGGTGGCGCCCGAAGGCCTCTTGAATCTGGTTCCGTTTGGTGCGCTGGTTGACGAGCAGAACCGCTATCTGGTGGAGCGATATACCTTCAGCTATTTGTCGAGCGGGCGGGATTTGTTGCGGCCGGGCAGCAATGTGCCGCGGCGAGACAACGATCTCATCGTTGCAGATCCGGCGTTTGGCGGCAAATCCGTTCAAGTGGCAGCCACGGCGCAGGAGGGAGGACGCGGTACGCGGTCACGAGACTTCTCCAGCATGCAATTCGAAGCGCTCCCTGGTACAGCCCTGGAGGCGGCCGCCATCAAGGGACTGTTCCCTGACGCAAAAGTGCTCACGGGTCCGGCAGCGACAGAAACCGCATTCAAGCAAATTCACGGGCCGAGGGTTCTGCATGTCGCAACCCACGGATTCTTTCTTCCGGACCAAGAGGTAAAACGCGTCAGCAAGGATGGCCGTGAAGATCCGATGCTTCGGTCCGGCCTCGTCTTCGCAAATGTCAACACTGGAGGAACCGAATCGGACGATGGCGTCCTGACGGCACTCGAAGCGAGCGGCATCGACTTGCTCGGTACCCGACTGGTCGTGCTTTCCGCCTGCGAGACAGGCGTGGGGACGGTCAAAAACGGCGAAGGGGTGTTTGGAATGCGCCGCGCCTTTGTCGTTGCCGGCGCCGAAACACTGCTGATGACGCTCTGGCCCATTGCTGATGAAGCGACGCAGGAACTGATGTCCGACTACTACGAGGCGCTCAAGCAGGGCAGTGGCCGTGCCGATGCGCTGCGCAAGGCACAGTTGCAAATGCTGGGTAAGAAAGAGACCGGCCATCCGTTTTTCTGGGCAGGCTTTATTTCTTCCGGCGACTGGACGAGCTTGGCTATCAACCCGCCCCATAGCATCAACCAGTTTGGAGATTCGAATGGCAGCGGAAGTCTGGTTTCGTGGTCAGTCGACGTCAGCAGTTGAATTTGCTTCGCGGACCGCGCCGTGCGAGTCTGGATGCGCCATTGCGGCCCGCGGGGCAGTCGCCAAGAGGCGCAGTGACACATTTACCTGCGCAGGAGTGTCAGATTCGCTTTCTTCTACGGAACTCGAGTTGCGCAAAAAGAGAGCCCATCACTTCAGTCGTTGCCGGAAAACTATAAAGCAATATCGACGCAGTACAGCACTCGCCGCGCTGCGGCAGTTACAGGCGACGAATTTCGATGCTCCGGTCTGCCGCCGCGAGCATCGCTCACCGGGGAATATGGCGGCCGGGTGCTGCCCGGCCCGGCTCCAAGCCCGGATCAAACGCATCGTATCGGGCGCACCGCAATCGTCCCTCAATGGGCGCCTGAAAAGCGAACAGGAAATGCAATCAAATCAAGGACTTGCAAACGAAGGTCGGCGCCAGCGCTGGCTCTGCGCACCGTCAGTCTGTGCACCGAAAACGAGTAGACCCCGACGCGGCGCTCAGCCATAAGGACAGTCGCAGCATTGTGGTGCGGACGGTGTATGGAAATGTGGCCGTCAGGAGCCCGAGATTGTGGTCGTGCCGCTGCCGTGCGGCGCCAGGGACAGCACGCAGCGCCATCAGTCCGCATTGCAAGGCGCTGCCCGAGCGGGTAACACCGGAACTGGAATACCTTCAGGTGGAATGGGCCGCCCATCTGCCCTACCGGCAGGCCACGGCGCCAAGGAGGTCCTTCCGCTCGACAAGCAGATCTCGTTCAGCGGCACACGGCAAAGGATTCATGCGGTCGCAAGGCAACTCGATGCCGAAGTGGCGCGCGACATCGCCAACCAGCCGAAGGCCGCCGCGATCGCCGACACCATCGGCCCACGGCGCGAATCCACCAACGTCGCATGCGTCAGCGTCGATTCGGCATGGCTGAACCACCACAGCACTCCAATGGCCCGCCAAGCTGCACGCGCCGAAGCCAAGCTTCGGTCGCCTTGGTCCCCGCCGCCGACCTTGCAACGCCACGTGAACATCGTTGCCGGGCGAGCTGCGTTTGCCGACCGTGCTCCCCGCGTGTACGCGTACGTGCACAAGCAAGTGCCGTCGGCGGCCGCGCGACTGGATCAGTTCCTCGTCCGAAGCGGTGTCGGGCCCAACGAGCGCGTGACAGTGATCAGCGATGACGCGGGCGAATTCGCCAAGGCGGTCCAGGGCAGCCAACTCGCCCGAGGCAGGATACTGGACTGGTTTCACATCGCAATGAAGTTCAAGGCGGCGGAGAACTCAGTGTTCGGCAACGCGACGATCGAACCGATGGAGCGAGCTTGGGTGCAAAGCGAAATCCGCAGCGCCAAATGGTTCGTCTGGCACGGCAAGGGCGGCAAGTCCGTGGCGCGCATCAAAGCGCTTGATGCCGCGTTGATGGCCAGGAAAGGTTATGAAGACTCGACGCTCTGGTGGAATCTCCATCGCGTGTCTGACTACATCGAGAACAACGCCGGCACGCTGGTGAACTACGGTGCGCGGCACCGAAGAGGGCTACCGATCAGCAGCG
Organism: Variovorax brevis; assembly: GCF_030317105.1. Lineage (GTDB taxonomy): Bacteria > Pseudomonadota > Gammaproteobacteria > Burkholderiales > Burkholderiaceae_C > Variovorax > Variovorax brevis. Next base: position 5,851 of record NZ_JASZYG010000049.1, on the reverse strand, counting down.
GCATCGCCGAGTCGGCGGTGAACCTGGTTGTGAGCCATCGGATGGCGAAGAAGCAGCAAATGCGATGGACCGACGAAGGGGCCCATTGCCTGGCGCAGGTCCGCGTCGCTGCTCTCAACGGCGAGCTGTCACCAGATCGACTGGTGGCGTTGGCCAAGGCGTCGAGGACGGGCATTCGACTCTCACGCCATCCGCCGTAACGACGGCGGGTTCCAGGGGAGTCCGGTGCTTGACCTTTGAAATCAGCCTCCCACACTTTTGCACACTCTCAAAAAATGCGAAGTAATGTTGCGTCCACCGTCCCATTGCGTTGCGCTAACCTGTTGATTTAGCTGGGTTTCCAAGAATGACAGGGGTCATATCTTTACTACTCTTCACGTGGCGACTTTGGCATGGTCGAGCCCGAGAAGCGATACGGCGACTCGAAGCCATGAAGTTTCTCCTGGGGAAGCCTGGAAGGCCCAGTGCCGTTGATTCGCAAGCTCACCGCCGAACTGCTCGCCTATCTGCGCGGCAACGAGGACTCGCTGCCCAACTATGGTCGGCGCTATCGAGCGGGTCGACGCATCTCCAGCGCGTTCGTCGAATCTGCGGTCAACCAGCTCATTGACAAGCGCATGTCGAAGTCGCAGCAGATGCGCTGGGATCCTCGCAGCGCGCACCTCCTGCTTCAAGTTCGAGTGCGCGTCATCGACGGCCAACTGCGTGAAGACTTCGCCCGCTGGTATCCAGGGTTCCCGGCGCATGACCCCACCAGTTGAACCGCTCTCCGCTCGAACCGTCAGTTTTTGCATTGAAAACAAATGGACCCCGACTATCGTACTTTTCATGCTGATCGGTGCGCTTCGCTTCTAAAGTCCTGTGCTGACAGCCACTTGCGAGACCGGTTGCCTTTCAGAGAAGCGTGGGCGGTCCAAGCCATTGATTCGCAACGCAAAGTTCTTGCACGGCGCACTCTTTTGCACGATAAGTACGACCACCCCCTCTAATGAATGGCCATGGAAAGCAAGCAGTCCTCGGCCCTGCTGAAGATTCGCCAGATCTGTTGTTCCGGTTTGCCCAGCCGATCGTTCATTCCGCTGGTCATCGGAGAGCTCCGCGAGGCGATACCGTCCGCCTACGGTCAGTTCACTTGGTCGGACGAACGCGGCGGCGTCACCAACCACTGGGCCAGCCGCTTCATGCCGCGCCGCGCGGCCTGGATCATCCTGCACTACCAGCGCTACGCCATTGACGCCGGCATCACCATGAAGGACCTGCTGCTGTTCGGCAAGCCGACCGGCAACCTAAGAGGCTATGGCCGGCCCGAATTCGAGGCCACGCCCACCTACGCGGCGATCTTCGAACCCTATGGCTTCAAATGGGTGCTCGACGGCGTGGTGCGCGATGCGATGCGGCCCTATGGCTTCTTTGGCCTGCACCGCCTGCGCAACGACCCGGATTTCTCGGCCGTCGAAGAGGCGCTGATGGCGCGCGTGCTGCCGTACGTGGCGCACGCGATGCGGGTCGAGGTTGCGCGCCCGACGCGCTTCGTGCGCGGCGGGGGGCACTCGGCGCTGGTGGTGTGCGATGGACAGGGCGAGGTCCTCGAATGGTCGGACGAGGCGCACCACTTGGCCCTGTTCGCCCTGATGGAGAACCTCAATCTGGAGACGCAGGTCGAGCGCGACGAACTGCGCGACATGCGGCCCGCGCTGCGCCACGTGGCACTGGCGCTGCGCCGCCGCATCGAAGAAGGTCAGCCCGGCACCGAGCTGCCGGTGCTGACGCGGCGCAACGGCTGGGGCGAGTTCGAGTTTCGCGGCTACCGGCTGAACGACGCGCAAGGGCCGCGCGAGCGCATCGGCATCCTGATCGAGCAGCTCGTGCCGCTGGAGGCGCACCTGCTGGAGCGCGTCAACGCGACGGCGCTGACGATGCGGCAGAAAGAGATCGCGCTGCTGAGCGTCAAGGGCCTGCCCAACGCCGAAGTGGCGCGGCGCCTGAACATCACGCCCAACACCTTGAAGGACTACTTCAAGGACATCTACGCCCGGCTCGAGATCAACAGTCACCAGCAACTGGTGGCGCGGCTGTCGTCCGATCGGCCAACAGCCATCGGCTGATCGGCCGACGGCCGTCGCCGCGGCGGCGTTCCCCCCTGAAGTGGGGTCCGGCGCGAGCCGGCCCGAACTACCTTTGGGCTCATCCGAAGCCGCTCGACGCCGGAGGCGGCACCGGATCCCCAACCCTTCCGGCTTGTATTTCAAGGAGATCGACATGACTGTACTCAACGACATTGCCAAGGCTATGAACAGCTATCCGCTCGACGAAACCACGCTCGACATCGTCGAGGTGGCGAACACCAGCGACAGCAAGGACACCCACGTTAGCTCGGGCGAGACCTGGAAGTTCAAGGTCAAGCTGACCAACAACGGCCACGTCAACATGACCCACGTGTCGCTGAAGGTCACGGGCATGCACGGCACCAAGGTCAGTGCCTCGGCCACCGCCGGCTTCAGCGACAGCATCGTCGCCGCCGACCTGAACCCGCTGGGCGGCGGCGACTCCCGGATCACCAACTTCATGTTCTTCAAGCCGCCGATCGTCGGCACGACCTCGAGCACCGACCTGTTGGAGGTCCAGATCAACGACTGGAGCGGCGACGACTTCAACCACATGTTCAGCAACCACACGTTGAGCGTCGACAAGGCGGCTGACGAGGGCATCGTCTACGCTAAGGAGCGCCTGACCAGGGAGCTCAATCCGGGTTGATGGCGCCGGGGCGCGATGCCGCAACGCTTCGCGCAGGCAGGGTAGGCGTGTGCATGGGCGCCATGCTGCGTCCGATCGATAGCAACCGGCCTCACCCACCCCTCAAGGCAACACGCTGGCCGTCTCCGCCAAGGGGACGGTCACGCTGTTCGCGCTGAGCAATCTGTGGATGGGGGTGATCTCGGTTTTCATGCATTTTGTGACGCTTCGCCTTTTCGTGGTCTCGTGGGAGGCGCAGAAGGATCTGTCGCAATAGCAGCGCCGGACTGACCGTGCCCGTTTGGTCCGTGTCACTCAGAATGCCAGCGAGATGCTATGTCGGACTACCCGAGCGAGACCCGTTTAGCTACAACGGATTTCCCCAACCTCTACTGCGCAAAGGAGCCGAAAAATGTCGACGACGCAGACAGTCTGATAGATCGCTTCCCATCCGGGGTGCTGTGAGTAGTCAGAATGGACTGAAACGGGAGCTCTTCCAGTGCTGCATAGAGCGAAAGCTGCAACTGGGGATGTAGATGAGCCTCGGGCTCTTCAAAGAGGATGAGCTGACCTGCTGAGTTCGCCTGTTGCAGGCGCCTCTTGAAGTATGCAATCAGGATGGCTATGTAGAGAACGTTGTTGACTCCAAGCCCGTTAGAGCTTGGGTCTACGTCCGTCACCGACTCATTCGAAAGAAGCAGGCTCCCGCTGGCTAGCTGAACACGCCTTCAGCCGAACTGTTGCGGCGGGGAATCCATCCATCAATCCTTGTTCTTCGCAAGGCGAGCGACAAGCTTCATGAGCGTGGGCACACGCTTCCTGCCGTGCATTGCAAGCAGTCGCGCCTTGGCCGCACCAATGTCGATTCCCGCGCACGTCACGAACAGCGGCTGCGATTCCTCTTCTTCTTCTCGCATGACCTCGAACTGCACCGACAGGCCCGGCAGTCTCTTCTTCGACACACCGACGACGGGCACCTTGCCGTCCAACGCTTGATACAGGTGCTGGCCAACGCCCGGCGTTTCGTCGGTATCAAGATGAACGAATCCGTCCATCAGAATGAGCTCAGGCTCCAGGCTGTGCTCGCGCAGCAGTTGCATCACGCAGGTGAGTTCTCGCAAGTCGAGTTCTCCCCGGACCGGCTTCTCGACCTGGGCGATGCGCGAGACGTAGGTCTTCGTGGCTTCCGCGGCATCCCAGGCATCAAAAGCCGCAGCGACAGCATTTGCATGCGCGCCATCGAAATAGGTAGCCACCACGAGTTTCATGAACGATTATGAGCCGCTCCAGTTCACGCACTTGACCATCGGCATGTCGAAGCCGAGGGCTACGCGACGCCCTGCTGCTCCATCCGGCTCCATCGAATTCCGCGCTCAGCCCAGCCATCAGCGCCTGCCGGTGCTTCGTGTGCCACGCACCGGGCGACGACCGCGGCCAGCGGACCCGACACCATGCCGATGGCGCGGCCACTGGCCGACGCGCGCAGATAGGGGTTGTCGTAGTGCGCCGGGAGACCGGCAAGGAGTAAAGGGTGCAAGTCCCTGACAGCAAAGAAGTAGCGAATCATGTTGTCCCCGAGTCATGCGCGTCACATCGCGAGGTGCGGCGCGAAGCGTTGACAGGGGTACGCATAGGCCAGCCATTGAGCCACGATAGACCCCTTATCCTGGGTGCCGACGTCGTTACGATGACGGAAGGCAATATGGTCGAGTGCGCAATCGCGAGCACTCGATCGGCCCGGCGTGGTCGTAGACCCTGGCATGTGCGCACGCTCCTTGTACGGGAACCGGGAGATCTCGGGTCCGACCAGCCGCCCCGGCGGCTGGCCCGCATCGGGAAGGCGAGGAGCCGTAGCCGATGATGAACGGATCCGAGAAGTCAGACTCCGCCATAGTAGCGATGAAGCCTGCGAACAAGGCCGGGCGACCGGCTGCGGAGTGGGTGGAGCCAAGGGCGGGGACCGAGGGGAACACGGGCCAACCGCACACGCGACGGACACAGAGCCGCGGTAGCGTGTCACAGGGGCTGGGCCGTGTACGACAAGCTGCAAGGCAGCGGAAGAAGGAGAAGTTCACCACGCTGCTGCACCATGTGACGGTCGATCTGCTGCGGGACGCGTTCCTGGCGCTCAAGCGCCGTGCCGCCCCCGGAGTGGATGGCCTGACGTGGGAGGACTACGAGGCGGACCTGGAGGACAACCTTCAGGAGCTGCATGCGAAGGTCCACCGTGGCAGCTACCGGGCGTTGCCCGTCAGGAGGCGGTTCATACCGAAGTCGGACGGCAAACAACGCCCACTGGGAATCGCGGCGCTGGAAGACAAGATCGTCCAGCGCGCGGTCGTCGCTGTGCTCAACGCCATCTATGAGGAAGACTTCCTCGGCTTCTCGTACGGGTTCCGACCCGGACGCAGCCAGCATGACGCGTTGGACGCACTGTCGGTGGCGATCTGCGATACCCCGGTGAACTGGATTCTTGACGCCGACATACGAGGCTTCTTCGATTCGGTCAGCCAAGAATGGCTGGTCCGATTCCTGGAGCATCGGATCGGCGACGAGCGCGTCATCCGCCTTGTGCGCAAGTGGCTCAAGGCGGGCGTTCTGGAAGAAGGGAGCTGGAGCGTCAGTGAGATGGGGACACCTCAAGGGGCAGTGGTTTCACCACTGCTCGCGAACGTCTACCTGCACTACGTCTTCGATCTCTGGGCCCAGCAATGGCGACGGCGCGAAGCCAAAGGCAACATGATCGTCGTGCGCTACGCCGACGACATCGTGGTCGGCTTCGAGCACGATGCCGATGCGAGGCGCTTCTGGGACGCGATGCGAGAGAGGTTCGAGCAGTTCTCGCTCGAACTGCATGGGGAGAAAACCCGCCTGCTGGAGTTCGGCCGCCTGGCGGCGGCACGACGAGAGCGGGCGGGATTGGGAAAACCAGAGACCTTCACGTTCCTGGGGTTCACGTTCATATGCGGTAAGTCGCGGCGGGGAACATTCCTGCTCCAGCGCAAAACGGTTCTGTCGCAGTAGCAGTGCCGGGCCGAGCAAGTTCGCGTCGTGTCGTGTCGCTCAGAAAGCGAGCGCGTAGAACTTCGTTGCTGCTGACGAGGCTTGGCCTTCGAGG
>NZ_JASZYG010000048.1 GCF_030317105.1 Variovorax brevis | reverse complement strand
GAAGCGCTGGCCAAGGTGGCCGCGCAGGTACCACACCACGCCGCCGATGCGCTGCAACTGCGGCACGTAGACGTTGAGGTACATCCGGTCGATGCACTCGCTTTCGAGCACGACGTGCTCGCGCAAGACTTCGCAGACGCTGTGTGGTAATTTCATCGTCGGCTCCGGTCGTCCACGGGGTCTTCGGACCCCATTGAGCTTCGAGCTCCAAATACTTCTGGGCCTGGCCCAGACGGCTCGACCGGAGCCACCTTACTCCGAAGCAACCGCCCGCGAGAAGGCGCGCGTATCACTCGTCGGTCTGAGGCGGAGCCTCGTTAGGCCCTCCTCTGGGCAGTTCGCCGAGATCGTTCGAGTTCGAGGAACTCGAGTTGCGCAAAAAGAGAGCCCATCACTTCAGTCGTTGCCGGAAAACTAGAAAGCAATATCGACGCAGTACAGCACTCGCGGCGCTGCGGCAGTTACAGGCGACGAACTTCGATGCTCCGGTCTGCCGCCGCGAGCATCGCTCACCGGGGAATACGGCGGCCGGGTGCTGCCCGGCTCCAAGCCCGGATCAAACGCATCGTATCGGGCGCACCGCAATCGTCCCTCATTATCAATGGGCGCCTGAAAAGCGAACAGGAAATGCAATCAAATCAAGGACTTGCAAACGAAGGTCGGCGCCAGCGCTGGCTCTGCGCACCGTCAGTCTGTGCACCGAAAACGAGTAGACCCCGTGAACCTGGTCGTGAGCCATCGGATGGCGAAGAAGCGGCAAATGCGATGGACTGACGAAGGGGCCCATTGCCTGGCGCAGGTCCGCGTCGCTGCCCTCAACGGCGAGCTATCGCCAACTCGACTTGTAGCGTTGGCCAAGGCGTCGAGGACGGGCATACAGCTGTCGTGGCATCCGCCGTAACGGCAGCGGGTTCCAGGGGGAGCTTGACCATTGAATTCAGCCTCCCAAACTGTTGCACACTCTCCAAAGGACGCAGCTTTTCTATTACTTCACGCCAAGCCAACAGCAGATGACGACGGAGAGAGCAATGCGTCCCACGCATTTTCAGCCTGGCGAAGGTAAGAGCAAAGCTCGGCAGGATGACGCGAGCGCCGAGACTTTGGCTATGAACGCATCGGAGTGTGGTGTTGTGTTTGCTCCGGGCCGCCCAGGCTATCCGAAATTCGGCGACAACCTCGCAGCTCAAACACGACCGATGAGTCCCCGAGCCTCTACACCACGAGTCGCTAGCGGTGCCTCCATCCAGTCTTTTGGCGCGAGGGCGGACAAGCTGGCGATTGTCTCTGAATCGGCCAGATCGACGGACAATGCAAGCCGCGCCAGTACCAAGTCCAGGGCAGTGGCGTCGGCGGTGGCGACGGGCACCAACCGAGCTATCAAGTACGCCGCATCGTCGCCGAATTCTGCTCTCCTCCCCAGTATCTCGGCGGACAGCCGCGCAGCGAGAAGCGGCGCGAAAGCACGATCCGGTACATTGAGCATCTCTGGCGCATCTCCAGCAACCGGATTCATGATGCTCAGTTGCCCGGGCTTGAGTCCGTACACGTTCAACGCGATGTCGGCCAGCGTTCTGGCTTGCAGTGAAACGGCCGGAATCGGCAGCATGTGTTCTCCAGAGGCCCTCAACTCGTAGCGCTCTCCGGACATGTGCACCGGCGCGAACTCGGGGGCAAAGGGGTCGGCGCCAAACCGTTCCACCACGCCTGCCACATCCGCCACACGGCCGGGGAACCAGCGCAGTCGGATGGCGTTGACGCGGGCCGTGGTCAACGCGCAGAACTTCGATTCCTGAACATTGTGCGCCGAGCGCGCTGCGGCTTCCAGCGATTCGTGGATGGCAGTCTGATCCTTCGTCCGGCAGACGGCGTGCGCGTCTGCCAGCGCAAGGCTTGCCATTGCCTGAAAACCGGCATAGCCAAACGGCAAGTGACGGGCCAGGTCCAGGAGTTCCGCAGGCGTCTCTTGATCCACTGTGCACAATGCGGTTACTTCCGCAAGCGCGGCCAGGCGCCGGCAGTGCGCGCCCCAGGTGTCCGCCTCAGAGCGAGTCGGATGCAAGCGCTCAGCGGCCGAGCGTGCCTGCACAACGCGCTCGTCCAACTCCAGTCGCTGCGGGGCGTCGCCGTGGCGCGCGCCCAGCCCAAGCAGCGCCAGTTGCAGCGCTTCCCGATAGTCGACGGACACAGGATTAAGCGCGGCCTCGCACACTGCACGGGCAAGGCTAAACACGCGGCGCGTATCGGGCAGGCATAGCACGGCGCCAAGAACTGCCCAAAGAGACCTGTTTCGGTATTGACGGTATGGGTTCAGAGCGTGCGCTGCAACATAGCTTTTGATCAGCCCGTCGGCCTCGACGGCCTCAGCGGAATTGCCTTGGAAATCGGCCTGAGCGAGGAAGGCCACCAACCACCGGCTGTCACGCTCCGCAAGGAACACCGGCCTTGCATCGGCGCTCTCGTCGAGCAATGTGCCGATCATGCTCGGATCGATGTGGGCGGCAATACGCTCGGCATCACCTCCGCCGCCCATGCGAACGACGATGGCTCGGACTGTCTCCGCATCCACACGGTCCATCGGCAGGGTGAACGGCGGATAGGGCAACTGCCGCGGGGTGGCCTTTGTTGGGTCTGGGGCAAGCGCGTCGCGGACTCGTTCTCCGAGCAGGCGAAGTGTCGGGTCGAATCCTTCGGATCGAGAGTCGTTGGCCGTGTTGCCCATGAAGGCGCGTGCCCGCTCGGGATGCGTCAATGCGCACAGGCCCGCGCACACGAAGAGAGCGGCACTGCGCCAATCCCCTTCAGGTGCAACGTACTGGAGCAGCTTGGTGGCGCGTGATGGATTTCCCAAGCTGGATTGATGAAACATGTTCGCTGCGCGGTCCCCGACGCTGCGACGCGCCTCAAACAGCGCGAACGCAGTCTCGACGATCATGCGGATCGTGTTCGCTGGGCCGTCTTCGACCAACGCGCGCAGCACTACAGTGAAGTCGCGCTCATCGAGCGCTATCCCGTCGAGGTCCCGCTTCCTTCGCGTTCGGAACTCCGCATTGCATACGATCTTGCACATCCGCGCTGTCTGGGCCGGCCGCGCCTCCGGGCGGAGGGTCAGGCGCTGATCACAAAGTCGGGCGATGACGTGTTCCAGGGCGTAGGGCTGGTTCTGGTCCGGCCAGGCACGCTCACACCATGCCGCCAAGGCATTTGCATAGTTCTGCAGATCGGCGGGCGAAAGGCAGCTCTTCTTGATGTACTCGCGCAGCCGAGGGTGTGAGATCGAATACCCTGCGTCGTCGTCGCCAATGAGATAGCGCCGGATCTTGTCGATGGCGCCGTCCACGGTGTAAGAATTGATCGGCCCAGCGGGATCGATTTCCAGAAGCGCCGCACGCGACAGCGATCCATCTGCCACGACCAGGATCCCCAGGAGGTTCTGCACACATTTGTCGGCCGCGCCCTGCGCCAAATCAGTCCACCAGCCCTTGAGGTAGTACGCCAGACCAACTGGCTTGGCTGCCACAGCGGCGACATCGAGTGCGATGCCCGCTGCCTCGGCGCTGGCCAAGTCTTCGATCAAGAACTTCAGATAAAAGGGGTCACCCTCGGAAACATCCAGCAGCGCCTGGACGAACGCCTCGTCGCCCGCCTTTTGTGCCAGTCCGCCCGGGGCGCTGCGCAGCAATGCGCCAACCGCCTTGAAATCGAACTGAGAGAGGCGTTTGGTGCGCACGTTTCCAGCGTCCAGCGAAAGCCATCGCACCCAGTCGCGACTGCCCATCTCACGCGCACTGAACACGAAGTGCATGCCTTCCAATGGCGATCGAGGCAGCAGGAACTCCGGCTTCCAGCCCTGCGCTTCAGCTTCATCCAGGCCGTCGATCACCACGATCAGCCGACCGCCCTCCTGCAGTGGTGTTTCAAGCAGCTCGACACACCGCTGCTCGAGGGTGGGCAGATCCCGTGGCACGTCCTCCCTGCGGCCGTGGACCCGAATCAATTGGTGGTACAGCAAGTGCATCACTGCCTGCTCCGCGAGTTCGGCGTCTCGATTGATGAAAACATACGCGAGTTTGGGAGGCAAATCCTTGCCGTTCTGCGGACGGCGCTCGAGAAGCTGGCGCACCCAGTTGACCAGCAGGGCCGTCTTCCCGCAACCCGAGGGTCCCGTGACCAGCGTGTGGCCGCTCGGTCTCGCCGTCACTGCGTCGTCCAGCCAAGCAAGCTCGAGATCTCGGCCACCGAACAACGTCTCCTTAGCCATTAGTCTTTCGAGCCGGTGTCGGTAGGGAGTTGTTGCGCCTGCTAGCGGCGGGGCGTCGTAGGGCAAGACGGCATGCCGATCCCGCAGCACTGCGACGTCGATTGCGAACCGGAAGGGGCGTGAGTCATAGTCAAGCTGGGCCCGACCCGCGGCCTCGGCCGCATCGAAGCCGAGAAGCCCATTGATCCGCCCGGCCCCTTCCGGAGTTTCCTTCTGCAACGTGTTGCCTACCGCAAATCCGGTGCACTCGATCGCGATATATCCGCCGTTATCAATCAGCGCGCGCAAAGTCTCGGCATCCTGCAACAGGCCTTCGTCAACCCATTTGCCTTCTTTGCTGGATCGCGCCATGCTGTCGGCTGTGCGCCGCGTGAACTCGAGCGACACGGCCACCAGGGCGTGGCCATCCAGGACGACGAGCAACGGCACCAATTCCTTGCCCAAGGCCAGTCCGGCAAACAACAGTGCCAAGTCGAGGCAAGTTCCTTCTTGGGTTCGATTGAGGATTGCTTCGGGCGCTCGCACATGTTGAATCCGGCGATCTGCTTCGAAGCGCTCGAGCGCGTAGTTGATGGATCGCTCGGTTAACCGTTCATAGAGCACCTGCGCGATCTGGCGGATTCCCTCGCGCGTGCCGAGCGCGGACTCTCGATTGAAGCCGAGATTGATCAAGTGTGACTCGTCTTCGAGCACATAGTGGGCCAACTCTTTGTCCGCGCTCAGGGAAATCGGTGGCCAAGCCATGGTTCACTCCTTGTTGGCAACCTCGATCACCTCATGGATCGGGGTCGGGGCGCCCGGCCCGCCAAGCTTCGTAGCGACTTCAAGCGAGTACTGGCCTGCCGGGAGTTCGCCGAAGTCGAGGGTCCAGTGGTCGCCCGTCTTCAAAAAGTCCCGCTGCTGCATTGGTAGGTCCGCTCTGCGCGCAACGAGCCTGGCCTGTGGCGGCCCAAGGGACTCAAGGTCCTGCGCGTCGACCCGCAGGACAACCGCCTCACCGGGTACGTAAAGAGGATCGAACTGCAGCGCGATCGAACGTAAGGGTGCTGCAACGCCGCCGCGCAGGGGCTTGGGCTTGCGCGCCTGGATTTGGGTTAGACGTTCAATCAGGTCAGTGAGGACAAAATCATTGCCCTGCAACGAAGCGTGACGCTCGGCAAAGAATACCTCTCGCATATCCTCCGCACGGTCTTCAGGAGCCGCCGAGTGGCGCGGAACGGTGCCATCCCCACCACCCAGGCCTGTCTCGAGCCAATCCGGCCTCAACTCACTCGCCGTCAGCACGCCGCCGTCGAGGATTGCTGAATTCAAGGTCGTCTGCTGAACGCCAACCACCGGAAAGATCGGGTAGGGGCGATAGTCAGAATTCTGCTGATTGCTCGCAATGCTTTGCTCGATTTGGCGATGAAAGTCGAGCGCGGCGAGCGCGTAGTCAGGGTTCACGCCTTTCGGCAGGCCCTTGCATTCGCCCGGAACGGCCCAAGCCCATCCCTCCGGCGTCGACGAGGGCACCTTGAGCGCAGGGTAGCTCGGCATCAGTTCGTATGCCGCCGGGCACGAACGAACAACCTCGGACAAGTCGAGAAGTGTCTTGTTGAATGCAGCCTTCTTGAACCCGTTGGCCAGGTAGTTCAGCGCATCCACAGCGCCTCGGTACGGGGTGCCGAATGTGATGAGCGCGCGGCACTCTCTCCATCCCCCGAGCACTTCCAGCCAATAGCGCGAAATCAAGCCGCCCATGCTGTGCACGATGAGTATCACTTTGGCTTGCGAATTTTGGGTGGCATCGCGAAATCGCGGCAACCGGTCGGCCACGAATGATTCGAGGCTCTTTGCGGAGACACGGTTTGAGAGTCGCCAGTCGTAAGGAAAGGTGATCAGGTTGGCATTGATCACCGACCCATCCGCTGTGTCCATTCGCATTTCGAATCGATCGAGAAGCACCCTCAGAGTCGTGTCGTAGCCATCGATGCGCCAAAGGCCAAAGACGCCGTGAAAATCATTGATCAGTCCAGTAGCGCGCAGGTCTGTCGGCGGAGCCTCGCCGGACCGTGGATCATGGAGAGGGACTTGCAGATTTTGCAGGCTGCCCCCGAGCGACGAAAGCGCCTTCCAAAGCGACTGGCCCGATATCGACCAAACATCAAACGGGTTAGTGGTGCGAACTTGACGGAGAGTGCTTCCCATGATTCCCGGCAAAATCAGCACCAGGTCGTGCATCTTGACTCTCGCCATGGCCACCTCCTCGCTCGAATCGGCGCTGTGCCCCTGCAATCATGGCACGAGGCAGGATCCAAGGCATAGTCAAAATTGTGTAGGCTCGCTCGCACTGGGGCGAGGTGATTGCCCGCGTTACCGAGAGTATCCATTTCCTTGGGGTGTGCAGCGCAGCATCCTTTTCCCGCTACGCCGCGAGCGGCGGCTGAGCCGGTGCGCCGAACCGCGGGTACCACCCCTGGAAGGCCGCGCGTAGTTCGCCATTCAGGACTTGAGTGCGAACCTGGAGCAGCAGATGTGCTCCGCGCGGCGTCCAGCGCATCTGCTGCTTCTTCACGAACCGCTTGGCGATCACCTGGTTGACCGCGGATTCGACGAAGCCGGTAGAAATCCGTTCCCCGCATCGGTACCGCTCCCCGTAGTTGACGATGGCGCCGGCATTGTTGTCGACGTAGGTCGCGAATTCTTCCAGCGCCCGATCAAGTTTCTTGAGCGCGATCGAGGGCGGCCGCCCAGCTTGCCTGTCTTGCTCGCGCATGCCGTCGATCTCTTCGAGCAAGTCGTACAAGGTCTCTTCGGCGCGGATCACGTTTCCATGCCACAGGAACCACTTGACGCGCTCGATCCCCTTGAGGAGGTCTTCCTTCGCCGGGCCTTGCAACCCGCGCGTCGTCTGCAAGAGCTGCTCGATGCGCATGGCGACGTGGAACCAGTCCAGAATGTGCTCGGATCGCGGGTGCACGAACGCGCCGAGCTCGCGCACCGTGTCGCCGCCGTCACAAAGGAAGGTGATGTGCTGTCGAGGCAGGATCCCCTGTGACTCGAGCACGGCGCGCAGCCTCCGCTTGGGTTTGCGGTCTATCCGATGGACGAATGCGAAAACCTTGGCCGCACCTTCCTCCGGGATGCTCTTTCCGGCGATGACCTCGAAGCATCCGTTGGCGCCGGGCAGGCGCTCGCGACCTCGAATGTAGCCTCCGTCCAGCCCCACCGTGATCGGGGCGGCCGGCTCCGGTGAAGCTTCGATCTCGCGCTGGGAGCCGCCGTCATAAGCAAACTGCTCCGGACCGAGCTGCGCCTCGAGTCGCTCCGCGGTGGCCCGAACGTGCTGGCGGATGGTTTCCTCATGCAGTCCATGTTCGATCGGCAGCACCTCCTGCAGTAGCGCCCTCACGGCCGCGAAGGAGACTTGCGCTGCCCACTTGGCCTCCAGGTACGCCAGCTCCGGCGACGTGTGCACCGTCAGGAGTTCGCTCAGCGGGCAGAACGTGGCTTCCCGAAATTGCTCGCAGCGGCAGCGGCGCCAACGGGGGCTGCGCAAGTCGATATCTCCGAAGGCGGTGCGAAAGCGCAGCGGGTGGTAGCCCTTGATCGCTCGAGGTCTCAGACAATGCGGGCACGCCCTGCGGTCGGATAGGTAGCTATCCAACTGCTCTTGGACAAGCGTTTGCTGGAGCTTGCCGAGGATGGTCTTGGCATCGCCCAGGGCGAGTCCGACGTCCTGCACCTGTTCGCACGGACGATCGATGGAGTGAAGCGGTAAGGTGACGGGGCGCGATCCGGCCCGCTCAATGCAAACCTGAACGGTGACTCTCATTGGGCCTACCTTTCCTGAGACGGCGCAGCCAACGCGGCGAGCCTTCGGTTGACGGCGCGCCGATCGAAGCGGTCGGGCTGGTAGTGGCGCAAGATGGCCCATTCCTCGTCTTCGACCTCGTCGTCGAGCAGATCCTCGAACTCCTGCCGGGACCTGCTCTCGCCGATCAGGGTGTAGTCGAACCGAGTGGCCATGAACGCATGCGGACCGCCGCAATCCTCCGGAGGTGCGGCACGCCGGCCTGCAATGCACACCGGGTACACGCGCTTGATATCCAGGGGCAAGGCCTCGATGCGCAGGTCGTGCACCCACAAATCGCCGAAGTCGTATTCGTAGGTGAATCGCTCGAGGCGCCGCAGCTTCAGGTGGCCGATCAGGGCTTTGTGCGCGTCGGTGTCGAAGAAAACGCCGCCCTCCTGATGGACCCCGTACTCGCGACCACGGATCTCGAAGCCGTGCAGGTGCATGTCCTGCCAGCCGAACGCGACTTGAAGGATCTGGTGAAGCCGCGCGACGCTCGTGTCGCCACGCACCAGGAGGCGCCGCCAGATCAGCGGGCTGATGCTGCGCACCACGGCGCGCAGCTGCAGGACCTCTGGCCCAGAAGATGACCCGGCTTCCATCCCCAAAGCTTACTTTGCTGCACTGCACACCCCCAGGAAATGGATACTCTCCAGGCAGCGCTGTTTGCCGCTTGCTGAATTGCGTCTAGTCTGCTCCCGGCTGCGGGTCCAGGATCGGCCAGGCGGGCGGCGCCGGCACGCCTCGCCTGCGCAGCTCAATCGCGAGAAGCCTGGCCAGCGGCTCCCAGTCTCTGACAAGATTGAGTGCATCCCAGAGTTCGTGCAATCGAGAATCGTCCAAGGCATCCATCAGGAAACGCCAAAGCGGCTCCCCGTCCGTCCCTGCATAGTGCTTCCACAGGTCCGTGGAATTGAAGAGCGCTGCGATCTGCCGGCCTGAACGCTCTGGGCGCGAGAGCCAGCTGGCCGCGAGGTACAGGTGCATCTGGTCATGAACAAACTCGAAGCCCTTGCCAGCCTGTCTGAGCAACCGCACCTTGCCCGCTCTGCCTGTTTCATCGGCCAAGGCGCTCAGCACGGTGTAAGGAAGATCGTCGGTCGGCTGCAGGAACCGGCGGCCCTGCGACCGATCGCACAAAACACCCCAGGCGGCCATGGCCAGAGCGGTCTGGCGCGCGTTCGCGGTGTCGCCATCGGCGTCGGCGTCGGAGAAGGCGGCAGCGAGCACGTGGTCGTAAAGATCCGCACGCCGCGTGGGCAGCATCGGTGGGCTCCGGTCACGTGCCAGTTCACACAGCAGGCTCACGTCGTACCCCGATGTCAATTCGCCTCTCAGTCCCGATGCCGAGATCGCGGATGCGACCGCCGCCGCAGTGCTGGCCGGCAGGTAGAGTTCGAGCAGCAGGTCGGTCAGGTCCTCGACCTTCGATGGCAGGCGCCAGGCCTCGAATCCGGTTGGCGGATCGTCTTGTGAAGTAACGAGGATTGGCGCGGCAGGGAAACTCGCGGCAAATGCTTTGACTGCCAAGTTGCGGTCGGCCTCGTTAAGACCGTCGATGGCGATCGCAAGTGTTCCCGAGTGCATCACGCTCTTGAGAAGCGACAAGCTATCGAACGTCTGGCCTTGTTCGGCCATGACGCGTCCGATGGCTCGGAGCACCAGTTCCGGGTCGGCCTTGTCTTCACCGTCTGGAAGAAACTGCCGGGCCTCAAGAGGCACGAGCACGTGTCCGCAGCGTGACCCAGCGTCGAGCGCGTTTCGATGGGTCCTGAAATGACGTTCCACGAGAACGCGAAAAAGTGTTGTTTTCCCCATGCCGCTCTTGCCCTGAACCCAGGCGCGCCTGCGTGTTGCATGTGGGAAGAAGAAGTCCACGCTCAATAGAACGTCTCCGGCGGCCTTGCGCAGCGGAACTGGCGCGTAGGCGGGTGTCTGCGTTGACTGAAGCGCACGCTTTTTGCTCGAGAAGAAAAGATCCAGGACCCACAGCCGCACTGCATCGACGTGAGCAATGAGCGCGGTGGGGCCAACGAGAAAGAGCCGCGAGATGCCGTCATCCGTGATGATCCGGAAAGCACGAGGCGACCATCGGGCCAGCCAGAGGATCCATGCCAACGCGAGGCAGTAGAGCGCACCCACTGCGAGGGTGGTGCTGTACGCCGTCAGCCGGGCGGAGGAGGGGTGACCGTCGATCGCCTTTGCCATCTCGCTTGCTTCTGGCACGAAGCCAGCGGCCAGCATCTTCTGGCGCAGCTCGCGCATGCGTCTCAGGCCGGCATCATTGAACTGTCCGGCTTTTTCGTGCACCAACCTGGTGGCAAGGACTGCGATGTACTTCCACAGGGCGGAATCCCACGGCAACGCTTCGCCGGCGGCCGACTTGCCCGTCGCGTCAAGGGTGTCAACCAGGACATCTAGGACCTCGCGGGCGTCCTGTAGATCCATCGACCGGATCTCGGGGAAGTCGCCGGGATTGCGATCATTGACCACGAGGAACAGCCGCCACTGGTCCACGGTCAGCGGCCCGAGCAGGTAGCACTCGAACCTCGAGCCACCGATGCGCATGCGGCGATCGAGGCAGAACGCGCGTTCCCGAAGGCCAGGCCTAGCGGCATTGGACGTCGACTTGCTCCGGGAAGCAGGGGATGGCGCCGCGGGCGATGCCTCTGCGGGCGGTGGCGCCACAGGGCCAGTTGCGAGTACCTTTTTCGATGCCTTCTGACCACCCGCGGTTGAACCGGCTGCGGCTGGACCGGCTGCGGCTGAACCGGCCTGGCTTGCGTCGAGTCGCTCCATGAACTGCGCCACCGCACGCCTGACGATCGGGTCCGAATGACCCTTGAGTGCCAGGACTCGTGCCGACGGAACGGGGCCGAACTCCAGCATGCTGCCCAACGTGTCGATCGCCTCTGCCTGCAATTCCGGGTCGCGCGAACTCAGCAGGGCGGCGACGGCTGGTGCCTGCCTGGCGCCCGCCTTGCCCATGCCCGCGAGTGCCTGCAGTGCGGCAATGCGGGCATCTGGAAACCGGTCGCGCAGCAGCGCCGCGATCTGGCCCGTGTATCTGCCAGCTCTTTCGCCCATGCCTCCCAGGATTTCGGCGGCGGCCGTCCTTGCCTCGGGATCGCGATGGCCAAGCAAGCGCGACAGGCGCCGGGCCTGGTCGTCCGAGATGCCGTCGACGGCGGCCTCCAACTGCGTGATGCCGATCTTGCGATCGTCGGGGTCCGTCAGCATGTCGATGTAGTCGTCGATGAAGTGGACGCCCGGCGCCATGCCGTGTTCTGGCGTCAGCTCCTGCGTTTCGAGGGAGAGCCCGGCCGCACGGCGCGCAGCCGCGCGAACCTCATCCTCCTCGCTGTCCACCAACAGCCGGACTGGCAGCAGCCAGTCATGCGCGGCGTCGCCCATCGCATGCAAGGCTTCGATTGCCGCGACCTTCGCTTTGGGATCACGCGAATCGAGCAAGGAAGCGACCTGCCTGGCCAGATCGGACGCTGCCGGCCCCAGGGCGCGTGCAGCCTGTGCCGCGAGGATGCGATCGGGAATCTCCTTTTCCAGTGCCAGCCAACGCCCCAACTCGTCGACAAATGCCCTCGGCGAATTGCCGTCTTGGGGCCGTCCGTTTTTCTTCACGTAGTCGAGGGCGTCGCGCTGCGTGTGAATGACAGGGTCTTTCAGCGCCCAGGCCAGCGTCTCATAGACCTCTTGCGTGAGGGCCGTTTGGGCTTGCGAGGGCAAGGCAGTCGAGCAACTCGCAACAAGCAGAAGGAGGTATCGGGCCAGTCGAACTCGAAGCTCCATGGCGCCTCCCCTAAAGCATCGGCCAAAGACTGCGGTGGATCTCGTACGCCACGGCGCAAAGCACAAAGCCGGTAACAGCGGCCACGAGGGTTTGCACAAGCTGCATGGAGAAAGTGTCTCTTGCAAGGACCACAGGGGCCACTTCCAGAAGGGTACGAATGAAAAACAGCGATAGCGACGTTCCGATGACCAGCAAGGCAAGCAGTACGCAGGTTGGTTCTGTCGCAGTAGCAGTGCCGGGCCGAGCAAGTTCGCGTCGTGTCGTGTCGCTCAGAAAGCGAGCGCGTAGAACTTCGTTGCTGCTGACGAGGCTTGGCCTTCGAGGC
>NZ_JASZYG010000047.1 GCF_030317105.1 Variovorax brevis | reverse complement strand
GGCTTCGATGGTGCGGATCACGTCGTAGCGCGAGTACTCGCGGTTGAGACTGACGTGATAGCCAAGAACCGCGCGACTGAAGACGTCGAGGATGACCAGCAGCCAGATGCGCTCGATCTCGAACTGCTGCTCGAAGCCGAGCGGGTCGCGCACCACCACTTTGAGGCGCACGTCGAGACGATGGCCGTCGAATTCGACGACGTCGAGTGCCTGCCTGGCGACGGGCGTCGAGGCGTCGTGCGGCAGACCCTTGAGCCGACGGGCACCGGCGAGATGCGCGCCTCGCCCAAAGCTGTGCAGGCACTCGGCACGCAATGCCGCCGACAGGGAGCGGATGCCTGCCTGTTCAGCATTGAATGGATAGTCACACGCCGTCAATCCGAGCGCTCGGCACTCGCGCAGGAAGTCGACGTGGACGTTCTTCAGGCCCTGCACCCGGATGTGCAATCCGTCATCCGTCGAGCGTTGAACGACGCTCAGGCGCTTCGCGTGTACGCGATCGACAATCCACGTGGCCTCGACAGGGTGCGGCGCGCACGGTACTGCGGGCTTGCACCACCAGAGACCCTCGTCGCTCGATGCAGCCGACGACGCGCTTGCCCACCCGAGCGAGAACGCAATCGATTACACCGATACCACTGGCCATGTTGCCCAGAAATGAGGTCGACCGGGGGCGCAATCAAGCCCTTCCAACTTGGGCGTCACACAAAGTGCAGAAGACCCAGATTTACTTTCTTCTACGCCATCGGACGGTGCGGCTGAGTTGGGCGCGGCTGCTCAAGCGCGTGTTCGAGTTCGAACTGGAGAACTGCTCAACCGATCTTCCGCCGGGTTGATCCGGGAGAGGAGTATGGTTGGACCCTTCTGCGGCATCGATCGCCGGCAGATCTTCAACGAGCGAAGGCACCACATGAAACTGCATCTCCTGCATTTCTCAGCAACCTTCCTCGCCGCCATGTGCGCCAGCGTGAGTACGGCCCAGGTCCCCTCCGACATTGGAGACAGGCTCAAGAGCATTGGGCGTGTTGTCGATGTATCGGGAACCGTTCAGCTCTATCAGGGGCGTGTCTTGGAGACCAGTTCCTGCCTCAACCTCAAGGTCGAGCGCGATGTCCGATACGGCGCCGACGAAAAGCATCTCCTCGATGTATTCGCGCCATCCGAAACATCTACCAAGGCCTTGCCGGTGCTCATCTACGTCCCGGGCGGGGGATTCGTCAACCCGGCGCGGCGAGTCCCGAACAGCGCCTACTTCGACAGCTTGATGACCTGGGCAGCGTGTAACGGCATGGTCGGTGTCAACATGAGCTATCGCGTGCTGCCCAAGGACGCATGGCCAGCCGGTGCCGAAGACGTCGGAATGGTTGTGCGCTGGGTGCACGAGCAGATCGCCGCGCGCGGTGGCGACCCGAAACGCGTCTTTCTCTTCGCGCACTCCGCTGGCGCAGCGCACGCCGCCTCCTACCTTGCCGACGAGCGCTTTCAAAACGCTGCCGGCGCTGGCCTCGCCGGTGCGTTGTTGCTGTCGGGCATCTATCGACTGACGCCAGATCTCGCGGCCACAGCGAGTTCGGCAAGAGCGTACTTTGGCGACGACGCGGCGAAGTACGAGGAGCGATCTGCGCAACGGGGCTTGGTCGCGCTGGCAGCTCGTTTACCGTTCTGGGTCGGGTTTGCAGAACTGGATCCGGCGCGAACCGAGGTGGCGGCACAAGATTTGTACGACGGGATGTGCAAAGCGGGCCATTGCCCGACCTTCGTGAAGTTTCCCGGACACAGCCATATGTCGGAGATGTTCTCGATCGGCACAGCCGATCGGTCTGTCAGCGACTCCATTCTCGCGTTCGTCCGATCCCATTGACCGACGCAACACACTGGGGCGGTCTCCTCGCTCAAGTAGTGCGCGAACGCCAGGCCCGCGGGCTCGATCTGGCGGTACCCGGTACATTTCCGCCAGGATCTGGCCGCCGATGCCGCCGGTATCTGGATCGGGCCCAAGGAGGTAAAGGTGGCGGCGAAACAGGGTTCAGGCTCATCTGCGAGTGGTGAGGACAGTGCCGCTTTGCGTGAGCGCTTCTGGACTGGTCTGCTCGACTACCTGACGGAGCAACACCCAACCCTCGATCCGTTCGAGGTGAAGTCGAAGCACGTGATCCGGCTTCAATCCGGTGTCAAGAGCATCGCTTTCGAAATGCGCT
The DNA here is from genome assembly GCF_030317105.1 of Variovorax brevis. Lineage (GTDB taxonomy): Bacteria > Pseudomonadota > Gammaproteobacteria > Burkholderiales > Burkholderiaceae_C > Variovorax > Variovorax brevis. Next base: position 10,647 of record NZ_JASZYG010000047.1, on the reverse strand, counting down.
ACTTGGTGAAGCCAGCGACGGTTGCCATCCACATCGCGTTCTGGCGCGCCTCATCTCTGGCGGCTTGGGATTCCGTCCAAGAGAAAAAGGACGAACTGGATGCTGCCGTTGATGATGTCTGGGAATTTGGCCGTCCAGACGACGACAGGAACCCGCGCTGGATGACGCTTAAGTTGGATCTGGCGAGCACCAGCGAATCGGAGTGGCCGGCCGCCTATGCTTGGTTCGGACGTAAGCATGAGCCCCTCTTCACCAAGATCGCTCCACTTCTGCGTGACGAGATGGCCAGAGCCGTAGCGGCCTAGACCAAGGACTATGCGCCTGAGGTTGCGAAAGCCTCAGGCAAGTCTTTGGCGTTGGTCAGGAGAAGTTGATACTCAGGAGGCTTTTGCCTCTCTGGGTTTATTGACACCCGAAGGTCTTGGATGATGTAGCTGGCCAAGCACTGCCGAACTTTCACCTTCAGTGTTTTAGACCCAGGAAAATATTCCGCGGCGATGAGATCCTGCTGGGACGCTGTGAGGCACTGGCCTGCTCGTCAACGAGGAACAGGGGCGATCGGTCAGTATGTGGACGGGGTCATTCATGCCCAATGCCCAGAGTTGAGGATTCGCGCCGGCTCCGACAGGGCACCAACACTCGTGTTCCGGGCGGAGCATGCGCATGTGCTTGACCTCCCCTCGATGTGGGATGAATATCCAACCTGCTTGACCAACAATTTGCTTTTCGCCGGTCCCGTCGCTCGGGATATGCCGATCTGTCACCTCAACGTGGAGAGGGCGTCATGGACAGCAAGAGCCTCTCAGGCTGTGTGGTCACCGGGCCTGATCTGCCGACATGCAGGCGCGCGCCACGGCCAGGTTCCTGCAGTGGGCGGCCAGTAGTCGAACACACGCCAGGTTTGCTCAGGCCCAGCGCTGTGCTGACGGCGGCCTTCATTCTGGGTGCGTTGCTCTTCCAAAGCATGGCGTCCGCTGCCGAGTTCCGCTGCGCAGATCTGAAGCCCAGCGATGCGCGACAACCGCCCTATCAGCGCGTGGCCGGCCAAGTGCGCTGCGAGGGCTTCTACGATCGCAATGTCTCGCAGCCTTTTATCGAACTGGTGTCGTTGACGGCCTCAATGCCCCCTACCGCAGGCGGCACGGCGCTGCAATTCAGTGGGTCGCGTCGCGTGCCCACCCGGCTCGTCGTGCATCCGCTGAGACCGGCGCCCTTCTACCGCGTCGACGCCCCCATCGAAGCGGCCCAGTCGCTGCGATGGGACCCCTCCCCGATGCTCGACGCGACCGGCCTGCAATTGCGTGACCTCGGGTTTCTGGCGCTCGCCCCCGAACGCGATGGCATCCTGACCGTCGTGCCTGTCGCATTCGCGCTGCCTACCGCCGAACCTCAGCTACCGGCCAAGGCCGTGCTGCGCGTGTCCGTACCGGTCGCCACGCTTGCATGGCGCCGGCTGCGACTGGACGGCAGCGAGGATGGTGGCAGCGCTTGGCGCGAGATTCCCGGCGCGGCGAGATTCGCATGGGAGCGCGTGCCGTTCGCCCTCGAGCTTCCTGCCGATGGCCATGGTGTGCGGGTCGACGTGCAGGCGGTCGACCCCGGCGGCAAGGTGCTGCCATTGCTGCGCTTCAACGTGAGCGGCCCTGCGGATGCCGGCCCCTGACAACGACACGGCGGCGCTTGCCAGCGTGCGGGCCGAAGTCGCGCGCCGCCTCGCAGAACGCGCTGCCGACCCAGTCGCCACCTTGCCCGAACTGCGCGAATTGCACGAGCGCCTGCGCCTGATCGACGCGGGCCTTTCGGCACGTCCGGCACTGCCGCCGCATCGACGCTGGCCCCCAGGACTTTGGGCGGCGCTCGCGGTGGCGGCAATCGTCTCGGTGGCGGCGGCGGTTCCGGTGCGCTCGGTGCCGTTTTCGCTCGAGGTGCAGGCCCACACTGTCAGCCTGCAATTCGACATGGCCGCCGAGATCGAGTCGCAGCCGGTCGACACCGAGTTGCGCATCGAAGGCCAGACACAGCTCGTTTCGCCAGTTGCAACCCTCGCGAAGGACGCGGCCGAGTCCGGCGCGAACCTGCTGGTGCTGCGCGCGCCGCATTTGACGCTGCGCCGAGTCACCCATCCAGCCGGCAGCTTTCTGATCGTGCGTGCCGGCCCACAGGTGCAACTCACCTTCGACGCACCGCGTCCTGCACTCGGCGTCGAAGTCGAGTTTTCCGGCGTGACAAGCTGGCGCGTCGGTGACGCGGTGGAATCGGCGCCCGTCGCCTTCGAGCATGCCGAGTGGGTGCGCGCAAGCGCTGGCGACGCTGCTCAACCCAATCGCCGGCCACCGCCGCTCGACCTCTGGCTCGGACGGATTGCCGGCAAGACCTATGCGTGGAGCGATTTGCGGCCTGGCGCGTTGCAGTTCGTTGAGCGCCGCGCCGGAGATTCCGGCGGCGGGGATGCGGTCGTGGCATCGAGCCTTGAACAGGCCCACCTCACGCTGCCGGCCACGGGCAATGACGTGAAGCTGGGGGCAGGCGACCACCTCGAGATCGGTGGATTGGTGCTTGAACGCTTTGAACTCACCGCGGGCGACAGCGTCGGCATCAAGCTCTCGGGCACGGCCCGCACTTTGGCAACGCGCACCGGCGACTTCGAGCGCTCGCTCAAGCCGAGCTTTCTCGAATTCGTTGCGCGCCACCACACGGTCAGCCTGTTCTGGAGTGCGGCCTTGTTGTTGTGGGGAGCGATCACATGGGTGCGCAAGCAGTTCGACAGCGCGCCCGGCTGACACGCATCGGCGTGCGTCATCGGCGGCTTCGCTGGTGGTTTGCACTCGCGTTGAGCGCGCTTCTCGCGACCGGCGCTGCGGCGCAAGACACCACTTTCGACGATGGCGCGACCTTGGCCGAGCGTCTGCTGGCCGGCGTTGTGCGCGTGCATGCCGACGAACATGGCTTTGGGCTTGTCATCGGCGCGGACAGCGACTTCGTCTACATCGCCACGGCACGCCACGTTGTCGGCACAGCGGCGCAGATCGTTGCGCACGGCTGCATGAAGGCACTCCCGCCAGACCTCGCTGCCGAGCGCGTTGCAGGCTTTGACACCGTGGCCGACGACCTCGCGCTCTTGCGGGTGCCGCGCCCGACCGGCTACCAAGTCTCGCCTCGGGCTCTCGCTTCGCTCGAGCGTGTCGCCGTCGCCGACCCCGCGTGGCTCCTCGGCCGGGACGACGCATGCGTAGTGCTGCCGCGCGCCGGTGCCGTCGCCATGCGGCCCAATGAGCGCGCACTTTGGCGCGTCGACATGCCAGGCGTGCTCGGCGGCAGCTCCGGCGCCCCGGTCGCGACAGGGCACGGCATCATCGGCATCACGACAGATTCGGACAACGCCAACATCACGGCGATTGACATCACGCAGGTCGCCAAACGCGTGCGCGCCTCAGGTGCGCGCTTCCACCTTGTCGATGCCCGCAACGAGCCGCCCACCGATCCGCAGGCCGCTGAGCAGGATCTGGCCGAGATGCTGAACCGCTACCTCTTGGAGCTGCGCGACGCACAGACGGTGCTGCGGCAGCCCACCGTGAAACGCGACTACTTCGTCCAGACGGTCACCGAGTACAACAAGGCCGCTGAGCGTTTCATCAAATCCATGAACAAGTACGACGGCACGCTGCGGCGCCACTGGCCGCCAGAGGTCGCGCAAGAGTGGCTCGTGCTGCGCGATCGACTGTGGGCCGTGCATCAGAACAACTTTCTGTTCGTCAACGAACACGCCCGAAAGATCGTCGAGACCGAGCGCGTACCCGACGTGGTGCGCGATCGCATGGAGGCACTCGACCCGGAACTGACCGGGCTGCAAGGTGCCATCGCGCAGTTCCTGCGCTCACTCGGCCAAAGGAGAATCGTCGATGGAAACCCGAAACAATAAGACCCTCAGGCGCGCGCGCTCACCTCTGCGGGCAGCCTGGCTTGCCGCGGCATTGATCGCCGGCTGTGGCGGCGGCGCAGAGTTGGTGCTCCTGGTGCCGTTCTTCACTTTCGGTTTTGAATTCGAAGGCGCGGTGGGCGGGGCGAACCACAAAATTTTCCTGTTCCTCGAGCCCGGAGCGCCGACCACCGCAACGGGCAATTTCGACGCCAGCAGCGGGCTGACGCTCGACGACACCGAAAGGCACGACGTGACCGGCAGCTACTCCGGCTGCACGATGACGCTGGATCTGGCACCCAAACCACCCGCGACCACAGTGCCCGCGCCCCTGGCAGCGAGTTACAACGGCCGCTTCACAGGGCCGAATACTCTCGAGCTGACTCCGAAGTCAGGCGCGCTGCCTGTGCTGACCCTCACGCGGTTCCAGGGCAATGTCGATCCTCGATCGAAGACCTGCTGAGTCCGCATCGAGCGGCAGCTTCGATTCAGTCGCGGAGGTGCTGAGGTGCACGACGCATTCGCCCCACGCTGATTTCACTGGGAATGCTTGGCCTTGTTATGTCGGCTCTGGTGCATGTATGGAACCGGCGCCGATTGCAAGCTCTTTTTAGTGAAGTCAAAGCGCTCTGCATGCATGTATTCGGCTTGCCAGTGGGCGACGTCGAAACATGCCCGCAGCCTCGATGAGATCCGCACACCCCGTCCTCAGCAAATTTGCGGCTTGAGCCCGAGGGTTCAGCCGGCACCAGAGACAGGCTTCAGGGTGTTGGTCCAACCAGTCTTGTCATCACTTCCAAAAGCTTCGCAAACCAGTGCTGGGGTAGGTCCTCCCTGAACGAAATTGTGGAGCTCGCTGGCGGTCGCTTCGCTCAGTGCGCGGCGGCGCTTGGACGGTAGGGCACGTCGCTGCTCAGGAGTGCCTGGATCACGCGCGTATTCTTGTTGGCCAGCGCCACCGCCGCGCGGTTGTAGCCACGCCGGGCGATCAGGTCCTGCAGCCATCGACTCTGCGCATCAGTCTTGCCTGGCGCGTAGCGAAGCACGCATCGGGCACCGTGGATCAGCAGGGTGCGAAGGTAGGTGTCGCCCCTCTTGCTGATGCCTTTGAGCTGCGATTTGCCGCCCGACGCATACTGGCGCGGCACCAGTCCCAGCCAAGCCGACAGATGTCGCCCGTTTCGAAACTCCTTGGCTTCGCCCACCGCAGCGACCATCGCGGTTGCCGTGATTGGCCCGACGCCACTGACGAGGGCGATCTTCTTGCACAGCGCCGAGCGCTTCATGAATGACTTGATCCAAGCCTCTGTGTGCTTGATGCGATCTTCCAGCGTCTGGATCTGCTGGGTGAGCTCCAAGACCATCGCGGCGTTTGGCAATGCACTCGAGCTCGCCAACAAATTGCACGAGAGCCCTGGTGCGACGCCCATAGCATGACAAATCGGGCCGCGAGAGCGAACTTTGGGCCACCGAAGTTATGCTGCGCTGGCGCCTCCCGATGACATCTGTGTCACCGTTATCGTCGTCCGAATAGCGATTCTGCGCCGGTGGCAGCGCATACACGTGCCAGGGGTTCCCTTTTCACCCACTCCGCAACATGACATTCGCCACCTGGAACTTGCTGATCGGCGCCCTGCTCATGTTGATGGCGCTGTCAGGCACGCTCCTGAAGACCCTGCCGATCAGCGCGGCGGCACTCTACATGGGCATCGGATTCGTTTTGGGGCCTTCGTGGCTGGGCTGGCTGCAACTCAGTCTGGCGCACGACGCGCAGCTGGTGGAAGCGATCAGCGAGGTGGCGGTATTGGTGTCATTGTTCGCGGTGGGTCTGCGCCTGCAGATCAGGACCACGTTCTCAAGTTGGCGACTGCCAGTGCTGTTGGCCACCTTGACCATGGTCATCACGATCGGGCTGATGACCGGGTTTGGCATGGCTTTGCATGGGTCGCTTCCAAGCGCCTTGCTGGTGGCCGCCATACTGGCACCCACCGATCCTGTCCTGGCGTCGGACGTCCAGGTCCACCATGCAAAGGACACGGACGAGTTGAGATTCGGCTTGACCGCGGAGGGTGGCCTCAATGACGGCACGGCGTTCCCGATGGTCATCCTCGCGCTGGGACTGATGGGATTCCACGACCTCGGTGCAGGCGGCTGGCGCTGGTTCACCGTGGACGTGCTGTGGGCGATCACAGGCGCGCTCGCGCTGGGCTGGACATGCGGCGCTGCATTCACGCGCCTGACCCTGTTCCTCCAGAGCGCGAAGCAGCAGGCGCTCGGCATGGAGAGCTTCCTCGCGCTCGGGCTCATCGCGCTGACCTATGGCATCGCGCTGCGCGCCAACGTCTATGGCTTCCTGGCCGTGTTCGTCGCAGGCCTGAGCATGCGAAATGTCGAACGCGCCGTGAAAGCCGAGGCGCAAGAAATGCTCGCCGACATAGCGCCGCCGGCCGCGAACGCTGAATCCGAGCTGGCCAGCAGGGAGGTCAGCAGAGAGAAGAGCGCAACACAAGTGAAAGCGGTTGACGCCATGACGCGTGAGGTGCTCGGCTTTGCCAGGGAGCTGGAGAAGTTCGTCGAGCTCGCCGCCATGCTGGTGATCGGATGCCTTCTGGCAACGAGCATGCTGACCTGGCGCAACGTGCTGCTTGCGGCGTTCCTGATCGCTGTTGCACGCCCGCTGGCGATCTTCGTCACGACGCCAGGCAGCCTCTGGACTTCCCCGCAGCGCCGCCTTGCCGCGTGGTTCGGGATTCGGGGCGTGGGGTCGGTCTACTACCTCGCCCATGCAACGAACCACAGCGCATCCGTGGCAGCGAACCCCGACATTGCCCATGCAGTGTTGCTGGCGGTTGCCGCCTCTGTCCTGCTCCACGGCGCTTCCGCGACGCCGCTGATGCGCATCTACCAGGCGGCTACGAAACGAGGGACGACGCCACCGTCAAAAGACCGATGATGTTGAGAGTGCGAGGCGACAGTCGAGCCGTCCGGTTGGATTCCGCTTGTGCCGTCGACGCCTTCTCAGGGTCTGGGCAATCTTGTCGGATCTGGCTGTCGCCGCTGGCATATGGCGTGGGCGCCAACCCCAGGCAACCGGCCAGTTCGCTCCGGTTGGCGAAGCGCCGCCAGCCGAACAGCTCCTTGACCAACACCCAAGCGCCTTTCGGCCCGATGGCGCGCAACAGGACCAGTTGCGCCACCAGCGGCTGCTGGCTCTGGTGCATGTATGGAACCGGCGCCGATTGCAAGCTCTTTTTAGTGAAGTCAAAACGGTCTGCATGCATGTATTCGGCTTGCCAGTGGGCGACGTCGAAACATGCCCGCAGCCTCGATGAGATCCGCACACCCCGTCCTCAGCAAATTTGCGGCTTGAGCCCGAGGGTTCGCTGCGTTGCGTTTCCAGCGCTTTGCGGAAGAACGCCTTCGCCGCCTTCACATCGCGATGATTGACACTCATATCAGGCGGAAGTCCACGGTCTGGCCCTCGCGATCAACAGCCCGGTAGAGGTAGCTCCACTTGCCGCGAATTTTCACGTAGGTCCCGTCGACGCGCCACTATCGACCAGCCTTGCGAGCGAATCGGTTCCAGCGCTTCTCGAACTCGGGCACGAACCGCTGTACCCAGCGCATGATCGTCGTGTGGGCCATCGACAAGCCGCGCTCGGCCATCATCTCCACCAGGTCGCGCAAGCTCAACTTGAAGCGCAGGTACCAGCGAATGCACAGAACGATGATCTCGCGCTCGAAATGCCGACCTTTGAACAATTCGTCCATGCACACTGCAGCCTCTTCGCCATCGATACGCCTTCAATTCAAAAGCCCGTAGCCTACCGGAGGCGCCATTTGCACCAGAGCCCCCACATCTTCCGGCACAGCCTGGCCACGGAGCTCTTGCGCGCCAGTGCCACCTTGTCGGAGATCGGCCACCTGCTGCGGCACAAGAGCCACGACACCACACGCATCTACGCGAAGGTTGACATCGAGGCGCTCCGCACGTTGAGTCTGCCGTGGCCGGGGGGTGTGCTTGACGGATCTACGCTCGACACTGCAGCGGTACCTGAACATGCGCAAGGGCTTTGGATTCAAGTATCAGCATCAGACACGACGGCTCGCCGACTTCGTCTCCTTCATGGACAAGTGCAAGGCCACGACCATCACCACGAAGCTCGCGATGGAGTGGGCCACGTCACCTGCCGGTCGGCATGCGTCCTGGGCATTGCGGCTGACGGATGACGATGGCGGCGGCGCGGCAGGCTTACGCGCAAATGGTGCAAGAGGAACTGACGGTACTCGCGCTCAGCCTCGTCGGTGCGACAGTACTTCGGCTGTTGATGGGCGCCCGAATCGGACCGCGAAGTGGCGATGGCAGCAGGCAAACGCGACCACCCGTTCGTGCTCGCGCTGTCGAAGATCGAGTTAACGTTGGGGGCGGCATGGAGACGCCGACCGGCTACACCAATCTCAATCCGATCAACCCGAATAGCGGTGGACCATCAAGGGGCATTCCAAATCACATTCGCGCGGGGTTTGAGGAAATCGGCGAAGTAATCGAACATGCTACCGTTCGTCAGATCATCTCCAATCGCCTCCGGTTTGTCGATATCAGCGATTGGAACGCGGCTGCTCGCGGCGCCTTCCAAGTAATGCGCCCCGGTGGCCGGGTCAATGAATATCTGGGCGAATGCACACGAGGCGCAGACGTTGATATGCGCATTCGTGCGCGCGGGTTTTCGTAATGTGACGGTCATTGGCGACGGCGCTGCAACCATGCTGCAAGCCGTGAAGTAGGCGATCAGAACCGGCCGCGCGAATCTGAACACGTCGCAGTGGATTCCCTGCTCCCATGGGCGAGGACAGAGCCCGGATGACAGGAGCAGACGACATGAAGAAAAGACCCCGCCGCAATCACTCACCTGTATTCAAAGCCAAGGTGGCGATCGAGGCGCTGGCCGACGGCAAGACGATCGATGAGATGACGCTCAAGCACGACGTCCACCCCAATCAGGTGACTGAGTGGCGGCGCCAATTGATCGAACGTGCCGCACTGGCGGGGCTTGAAGAATTGAAAGAATCAAACCGCAGCCAATCCACTCAACTCAGGCCGATGCGTGTCAAACGACCGGAGCCGGCGCTGACCGCAGACGACGGCTCCCCCTTGCACAGCTTCAGGACCCTGCTGCAGGACCTCTCCACGTTAGGGTACAAGTTGCCAGGTGGCCTTCAGGACCTTCGCCGCGGCGCCTTGATGCCAGTGGCTGTCGCTGACCACGAGCTCCACGCCGCTCGGCCCACCGCGATTCAGGCTGCGTAGGAACTTGGCTACAGCGAGTGGCGAACGTCGCTATCCATTGAAACGAGCCGTTCTGAAGGAACGCTTCTTAAAATGTAATTAAATTATCCGGGCTCGACAACCTCGACAACTACACTTCGCGCTTTTCGGTGGAGGCACGCATGAATAACTACTTTATCCCCGCAGCTATGCTCTCCTTGTTGGGCCCCAATATATGTACAGCTCAACAGAAAGAGTCGCGATCCGATATGAGAATTTGCAACGAGAGCAGTGCGGCTTCCATTCAGGTGGCGTACGTCGAGCTCATTCCCATGCGCGCTCTTATCGGCGTCCCCTATCCATGGGAAGGAGCAGGTTGGGTCAACGTCAAACCCAATAGCTGCAAGACCGTATTTGAAGAAGCACACCAGGATTCCTCATTCTGGCTTCGTATAGAGTCTGACAAGCAAGTGTTAGTTGCCGAGGGGAACAACGATATGGTGCATGCGGTAAATGTCACGTTTTGCTACAACCCTTCCGGGAAATACTCTTGGCGGCAGGCGAACAGAACTGACGCCTCCACGAACTGCAAAAACGGAACCCATCCCGGGGTATTCAATTTTTATCTAGCATTCAACAAACCCACACACTATACGTTGAGGATCAATCCAGATCGTCTTGGCCGAATGCCTGTAGAAAAATTCGGACTCACCCCCTCCGAAAATCAAATGAAACAGAGCATCATAGATTTCATACCAACGGATATTGCCGGCAGCGCCCGTTGGCCGAAATTTAGGGAGACCATACAGCGTGCAAATTCTTCCCAGAATCGTCCGAGGATTCTAAGCTGTACCTACTTCAATAAGAAGTACTCATTCTGGCATGTTGCGCCCCCTGATAATCTCCATGAGTTTGTCAAGATAGACATGCAAAGCGGAGGCGGATTATCTGGAATAGGCATTGAGGGCATGCAAAATTGCCCGCCAACGGAAGCCGAGGCAGCCCACGTTGAGTCAAAGAACAAGGAAAAGTGGCGCAGGGCAACTTTGGACGTGGCTCGGTAGCAATCATTGGTCAGTGATGCCGAAGCGGTGCAGCCCTTTTACAGCCAGTGCGCCGAAACCGCTCAAGGCGCTGCCAAGGCGTTGCTTGCCTTCTCTTGCGAATAGCAGGAACTACCTTGTGGATTACCAGCGCGAGAGATGAAAGGTCTGCGGATCTCATCCGCATCGGCGGAGGCAGTGATGAACCACGTGGTCATCGTCGAATGTCGAAAGGTCAGCGGATGCGCGATCTGTCGGCGAGCAACGCCAAGATCGGCGATGTGCAGGGCGCCCAAGGTGACTCGGCCGCTGCCGAACGATGACCGCCGTGTTGCCGGTGGCCTCCAGCACGACGTCGTCCTCCTTGGTCAGCGTAGCGCCAAAATTCAGCACCGCATCACGGGCCATCGCGAAGCGGCCAT
>NZ_JASZYG010000046.1 GCF_030317105.1 Variovorax brevis | reverse complement strand
ACCAAGTGTGCGGCGGTACGCGTGATTCGCAGACGGTGCGAGGCAGGAACATGCGGGGAAAGTCGCAGGATGCGGACTTCCCTATTGACGGAGACGGCTAATGGGTGACCTTCGATTACAGGTCGCATGCAGGCAGACGAAATCGTGTTGTTGAACGGCCGCTTTGGCATGTCGCGAACTGGCGGTCGGGGCCCACTCCGGTCAACCGAGGCGACGAATTCGCTGGCAGAAAGCGGTCTCTCAATATCGTGCATCTTCCGGGCTCGCGCGAGTCGCCGATGTAGGGCGCTGGCTGGTTCGAATCCACACGCCTTGCTGATAACGGAGGCGAGCGGTCCGGCGGTGCGCGCCGTGGTGACCGCCAGTCCCACGTCACCCGTTGTGACGGCGGCCAAACTAGGCGCGGTGCGTGCCGACCTTGATGCCAGCCTCGCGCGGCTACAAGGGTGACTGAAGTGATAGGCATAAGCTGAGAAAGTCCGGACCCATAGGTTGAGAAATTTGTGGGTTTTGATTTTTGATCGCTTAGCTATCAAAAATTAGCGGCTGTTTTGGCTTCTCCATGGGAATGGGGGTGTCGATTCGGGCTGGCGCTCGATCTGCCAGGTAACGCGCCAAGTGCCGGTCTTGGCAGACTCGGACACCTCGTTCGGTGATACGGGCTGGCTTCGCTGGTCGGCTCCTCTTCAGCGGGTGCTGCCTTTCGCGTCGAGTTCCCGGCCTCACCCCACCGGTGCGCTCTCGGCAACGATCCTGTCCGCTGTGCGGCGCGTAGAGCTTCAGGTACTGGACGTGGACCTCGATTTCGGAGAAGTTGAGGCGTACGAGCCGGACTATGAAGATTTGATCGCCTGGATTTGCCGTCGAGGCGGCCTTTCATTTTCAGGCGAGCAGTTGCAGCGCTTCCACCAGTGCTTCGTGCTCGAACGCTGGCGCAAAGGCTCCCAGCTCCTGCTGGGTGAGCCCGATGGCCGAGGATGTCGCCAGCGTGCGCCATTGCTGCACGGCCTTAACAACCTCACCCAGCACTTTCAGCGCATCCTGCGTGGTTGCCAACTCGAACCGTGCGGCCTGGCCCATGAGCTGGTCCACTGAGGTGATGGGCCCGGTGTCCTCGCTGAGCCAGGTCTTGGATTCTCGGTCCTTGTCCGGGAACGGGTTCAGGTCGAAGGCCGGCGACAGCGTCCACTGCTTGCGGCCGACATACAGCAGGCCGATGTTGTGCAGGTGGTCGTCCACGTTGGTGATGAGGTGGTTGAATACCAGGCGGCGCCACAGCTCGCGGGCGTCCTTCTGGAAGTCCTGGCTGATGCCGCGCAGTTCGTCGATGACCTCGGTGTACGCGCGCTCCTCGCCACGCTTGGCCTGGAGCAGCGTCGTGCCCGACATGTAGGGGATGCGGCCGTCTTCAGCGGTTCTGTCGAACCGGCGGATGATGGCCACCGGGATGGCTCCTACCATCTGCACGCGAGCCCGGGCGACGTCGATGCCCGCCAACTTAGCCAGTTGCAGTGCCAGCACTTCGCCGCGCGTGATGCTTCGCTCGTCCTTCACGCTCGGGAACTTGCTCATGGCCAGGAAGCCGTCTTCGTCGAGCACGGTGCACTTTGGTCGCATGCCGCCCAGCGAGGTGCCCTTGCCCTGCAGGTAGCGCAGGTCTTCCTGCGTTTCCTGATTCTCCTCGACCGCGCGAGAGGCTGTGAGCATGCGCCCGAGTTCCAGCAGCGGCGGCGTCTGGCGCCGGCCCTGCGCGGAGGTGCGCAGGTAGGTCTTCGTGTCATGCAGGCGCAGCGCGCCCATGCGGCTGAAATCCTCAACGTGGCACAGGAAGTCCAGCGTGGTCAGCGCCGGCAGGCTGGTGTCCTTCTCGCGAGCCTTGGCATGGGCCCGCGCGATGACGCGGCGGCCCCAGTCATCGGGCTCGGTGTCGGCCAGCGCCTTGAAGAAGCACGACTCTTCCTTCCCGGCTGGTTTGAACTGCTGGAAGCCCGGTGCGTTCAGCACGTCAGGAGACACTGTGAAGAAGTCGGCAGACGCTCGCCAGGCCGCGTCGTAGGCGAACTGCGAGAACTCGCGCGCGCCATCCTTCTGGTAGATGAGCTTGCCGAGCGGTATGCCGGCATTTCCCAGGTGGAGCGCCAGATCGACCCGGGTGGATGCGGGCTTGAAGCCCTTCGCTGCTGCAGCTAGTTTGGCCATGGTCTCAGAAAGCTCCTGCGTTCTTGCGGCCCCGAGGCGGCTGGATGATCTTCGGCAGCTTCTCGTCCTGGAGAGCCATTCCGATACTGTCGTGGGCGGTGTCCATCAAGGCCTCGAGCTTCTCCAGTTCGCCGAACACCTGCAGTGCCCGCGCGATGTGCTGCAGCGCCACGCCCGGGTGGCCGGCTTCGAGCCGGCGCACGGTGTTGACCGTCACGCCGATACGCGCAGCCAGATCAACCTGAGTGAGGTTGCGCCGACGCCGGGCCAGCGAGATGTTGTGGCCGAAGCGCTCCATGGCGTGCACCACGGGGGATGGGATTGGTGTAGAGGACATGAGAGCGCCCCTATATGGGTTGAGATCGGCTCACTTACGCAAAATAATGGTGATGTTACGCATTTCACCAGAACCCGTCGAGAGAGAGTGTAGATACACCAAATATAGGTTGTTTGGCGTTCAAATAATCAAAATAAGAGCGAAATATCTCATCAAGCCTGGAGCTGTGCGATTTGTTCAGCGGGCCTTCCCAATAGGTTCCTTCCGGCAATGTGCCCTGGCCGGTCGGCGAAAGAAGCACGATTTCACCTCGCCGGCGCTCAGGGGGCTGGCCGGACGTGAAGCGGAAGTGCTTCGCTTTGGCGAGTGATGGCCGCTCCAGCGGCGCCAGGGGCGATCTGATGCGTGCGTCGCACATGGCCTGGCAGGCGGTCGCGCACGCCGGAATGGATGAAGAGTTCGGCGCACTGAGCCTGTTGGGATTCTGTGGGCCACAACCGGGTCCCAGAGACGGCATCGCACTTTGCGCACCACTGGACAAGCAATCAGGTTTTCCAGTGTCCAGAAGGACTTTCTCAGCTTATGCCTGCCGCCTTCTTACTTATGACTTCAGGGCGCTCGCAAGCTGTTGTTCTGCAAGGCGCTGAAGTCTCAGCTTATGCCTCGCTCTTCAGTGACACGTCCCCACGCTAGGACTACGATGCCGCTTCGCAGCAGTCGGGGGTGCCTTGTGAACGATTCAGCCTTGCGGCATCGGTTGATGGCGATCCTCTGCGCTGACGCGTCGGGGTATTCGCGCCGGATGGCGCAGGACGAGTTCGCGACTGTGGCCGAGCTCGATGCAGCGCGCCAAGTCTTTCGCGAGCGCGTCGCCGAACATGGTGGGCGCATTGTCGATACGGCCGGCGACTCAGTGCTGGCGGTATTCGAGACCGCCGCCGGCGCAGTCGATGCGGCCGTGGCCGTACAGCGACAGCTCGCGTGCGCGGACACTGGCCAACCGGAGGCGGCCCATCTCCGCTTTCGCATCGGCGTCCACCTGGGCGACGTCATCGAGAAGCCCGACGGCTCGGTCTACGGCCACGGGGTGAACGTGGCGGCGCGACTGCAGGCGCTGGCGCTCGAGGGCGGCATCTCGGTATCGGACTCGGTGCGCACCACGCTGGGCGACCGGGCCGCTCATAGCTTCGTGGACCAGGGCCAGCATGCGGTGCGCAACATCGGGCAGCCGCTGCATGCGTTTGGAATCTCCACCGACTGGGAGGCCGCGCCGCAAGCACCTCGCTCGGCAACCCCATCGACCCAGGCCTTGGGCAATCTGTCGACGCGGCTGCCACCGTTGTATGGACGCGCGGAGGACGTCGCGGCGCTGGTCCGGCTGCTGGAGCTCCATCGCGTGGTAAGCGTGGTGGGCCCTGGAGGGATCGGCAAGACTCGGGCGGCGCAGGCGGTGGCGCACGCCGTGCGCGGCAGCCATGCCGACGGCGCCTGGATCGTGGAACTGGCCCCGCTAGCAGAGGCGCAGCTGGTGGTGCCCACCGTGGCGCGGGTGCTGGGGCACCCCATGGCGGTGAAGGAGACCGCACTCGCGTCCCTGGTTCAGGTGCTCAGGGACCAGCGTCTGCTGCTGGTGCTGGACAACTGCGAGCACCTGCTTGAAGCGGTGGCCGAGCTGGCCGCGCAGATCGTGGCGGGCGCCCCGGGCGTGCGGCTGCTCGTCACGAGCCAGGAACCGCTGCACATTGCTCAGGAGCAGATCAGTCGGCTCAACGCGCTGGCGGTGCCCCCGAGCGCGGACGCGAGGGCAGCGCTTGGATACGGCGCGGTGCAGTTGTTCGTTGCACGCGCGCAGGCCGTCGATGCCGGCTTCGCCGTGGACGCCGGGAACGTGGACGACGTGGTAGAGATCTGCCGGCGGCTCGACGGGATGGCACTCGCGATAGAGCTGGCCGCGGCGCGGGTGTCGCTGCTGGGGGTGCGCGGGGTGCGTCAGCGGCTGTACGAGCGCTTGAAGCTGCTGGGAACAGGCAGCCGCACGGCACTGCCAAGGCATCAGACGCTGCGCGCGGCGCTGCAGTGGAGCCACGGGTTGCTGACCGCAGTGGAGCAGACGGTGTTCGATCGGCTCGGCGTGTTCATGGGCACGTTCTCGCTGGAGGCTGCCCAGCAGGTGGCGGCCGACGAGGCGATCGATACCTGGGCGGTGCTCGATCACCTGGCCTCCCTGGTGGACAAGTCGCTGGTCCTCGTCGAGGGCGGGCAAACAAAGCGCTATCGGCTGCTCGAGAGCAGCCGGGCTTTCGCGCTGGAGCGGCTGGCCGCTGCAGGATCACTCGAAGCGATCCGCAGGCGCCATGCGCAGGCGATCGCCGACACCTTGACTGGTGATGATCCCTTCGAGGAGCCGCTGGCGCGGATGCGTCGCATCGCGCCCGATCTGGACAACGTCCGCGCGGCCGCGGCCTGGGCTATGGGACCCGGCGGCGCTCGCCAGATCGCCGTGGCGCTCGCCGCTGCCACCGACATGCTCTGGGATGCTCAGGGCTTCAACGACGAAGGTGCGCGCTTGTACCGGGCCATCGTGCCGTGGGTGGACGAAGCGACGCCGCCTCGACTGGCTGCCCGTTTCTGGTTCGCGGTCTCGAACCTGCGAATGCAGACCGGCACGAAGCGTCAGGCCGAGGCGGGGCTCAAGGCCGCCGAGCTGTTTCGCAGCCTGGGCGATCGATTCTGGGTGTTCATGTCATTGACATCAGCTACGTACCATCTCGCATTTCTCGCCGATCGTGCGGCGGCGAAAAGAGCGCTGACCGAGATGGATGCGCTGCTTGACCCGGCTTGGCCGTCGTGGCTGCAATTTGCCGTCGCCTGGTGCAAGGCAATTTGCGAATACTCCGTTGAGCGCAGACCGGAGGAGGCGCGAAAGCTCGTTGACTCTGTCCTGCAGAGCCATCTTAGAGGAGACAGCTATTACGGGGACGGGTGCGAACTCCTGCTTCCACATTTCGACCTGGAAGCGGGCGACTTTGCGTCCGCGTTGCATCGATGTGACGATCTTCTTGGCGGGTCAACGGCGCTTGAATGCACCTACGTACGCGCATATCTCCTCGCTTGGCGCAGCTTGGCACTCGTTGGGCTTGGCGATCTCGAAGCGGCTGGGATCTCGTTGCGGACTGCGACGACCATGATCACGCACACGGCAGGTCCGGCTGTCTGGTTGTTCTGCTACATCGCGCAGCTGCTCGCGCGCCAGGGCCGGTTAGTCGAAGCAGCGAAGACGATTGTCTACATCGACAACCGCTTGGGGCCCAACCACGAACGCTTGACCACGCTGACAGAGCGCTGCCACGAAGACGCACTCGCCATCATCAAGACGGGTCTGGACACCGAGGCGCTCGGTCGGCTTCGCGATGAGGGTTCCCGACTCAGCGCAAAGGAGGTGATCGCCATGGCCTTCCCAGTCGGGGCATAGAGACACCAACAGCGACTTGGCGCATCGCCGGTAAGCGGCCATTCGTGAACGACTCGTTTTGGCCGAGACTGCCTGTTCGTCAAGGTCGCCGAAAGCTGTCCTTGGTCAACCAGGCGGTTGCGGCGAAAGGTCAGCTGGCAGACGAGGCCGCGAATTGGAACTCGCGGCCATGAGCAGTCCTCGAGTCACGCCGGTCGTACGGCAGTCCAGGACTGGTTGCGGCTGTTCGAGTTTTCAAACTGAGCGGCAGCAGCGACTGCAAGCTGACGTAGCCACCATAGCCCGATCCTCGACTGCTGTACCTCGAAACCTGACTTCCAATGGCGACCCTTGGAACGGTCAACCGAAATCGCGTTGAACGGCAGGTTTGGCATGGCGCGATATGGCGCTCGGGGCCCATCAGCGACATTCACAGGCACGAAATCGCCGCCGGAAAGCCGGAAGTTGCAGTGGACAAGAGCGACGGTGGTTCGACCGTGTCGACGACATCAGCTCAGGTTCCGTGAAGGAATCCGTGTGCCGGGGTAAGCCGGGTAGTGCCGGGACACCTCCGGCCTGCAGTGCAGGCCGACGGCACGCCGCCACCAACTTGGCAAATTTCCGTTTATGTGGCGCAATGACTACTTCCGGAAACCTTGGACCAGCTGGCCTGCCGGCCATTGACGAGATTGCCCTCCGATCGGCACCAACATTGGAGGAAGCTGCCTTGAATGCCGTAGTACCAACGACACAGCCAGCGAAACTCAGAGATAGGCTCGATTCGAACCTCGTCTGGTTCGCCATAGGCATGGTGGTCATGGGCGTAGTTGGAACTGTGGCATTTTCGTCATGGCTCGACACTCGAGTGGAACGAGAAGTTCAGCGACAGATACAGCTCGTGAGTGCAACCACCCTCAAGGGCACTCCGGGAGACAAGGGTCCATCCGGAGATCAAGGGCCTCGCGGCGAAAAGGGCCCTGGTGGCGACAAAGGCCCAACGGGTGAAGTCGGGCCGAAGGGTGAAAAGGGCCCAATTGGGGATAAGGGCCCAAGTGGCGACCCTGGACTGCGAGGCGACAAAGGCCCAACGGGTGAAGTCGGGCCCAGGGGTGACAAGGGACCCGATGCGATGCCCCTACGTATAGAAGGAGTGAACGTGCTGACTCTTGCCGAGGTCAAGGCGAGCAATGACTACTCTTCCCTCACGCTAGAAGAACTAATTCAGTCAAAAAACGCACCCCCGGACAAAGCGAAAGAGTTGGCAAATCAACTAGTCAAGAAGCGCATTTATTGGGAGGCCTATGTCTCCTCTCCCGGCAAAAGGACCTGGGATGGGAGCGTATCAATATCCGTCGCACCCAAGGTTGGTGGTTCAAGTTTTGACCGTGCAACCCTTCGCTTTGCCATTTACTTCGCCGAAAGGGCCGAGGCCCTCCATACAGGCGAGAAGATTCAGTTCACTTGCATTGTGTCAATGGTTATTGCAGGAACGCCCATTTTGGAACAATGCCAATTCCTGCCGTGAATAACCCGATGCCAAAGGGCTGAAACGTCGAGGCCTTCCGCGCCGCCTGCAGGCCAGCGAACCCGAAGATCCGGGCGCCATAACCGGACGGTCGCGAGTGCCCGCTCATGGCCGGGACTGCCTGTTAGCCAACCTCGCCGATAGTTGTCCTTGGTTACCCGGACGATCACGCCGAAGGTCGGCTGGCACGCACGTCCGCGAACTGGTACTCGCGGCCATGACCGGTCTTCCGTTGAAGCCCGCTTTCGGGCGCACAACCGTTGAGCGGCGGTACGGCTTGGCGTACATTGCAGTTCCAGCATGCGCACCAACTCGTTTCTGAGCCATTCACACGACGATGCGGTGTGGGTCGAGGACTTGGCGCGTCGACTAGAGGACGAGCTCGGTCTTGCTGTCTGGCTCGATCGATGGGTGTTGGTACCAGGCCAAAGCTGGCAGCAAGCTATGGCGCGTGGGTTAGAGGAAGCAAATAGCTGCGCAGTCTTCATTGGTGCCAACACGCCGCACGGATGGTTCAACGAAGAGATTCAGCGCGCACTTGATCTTCAGGTGCGCAATCCGGACTTTCGGGTAATTCCGGTCCTATTGCCGGACGCGGACCCAGCTTCAATTCCTGGATTCCTTTCAATGCGCACTTGGGCGGACTTCCGAGACGGACAAGACCAGGCCTTTGCCCTGCATGTACTCAGGCAGGGAATACTCGGAGAACCAGTGGGTCGTTGGCCGCCAGAAGCGAACCGAGGTGCGAACGGAAAACTGAGACAGTACGAACAGCAAATCGGTCAGTTGGCGCGCTTCAGATCCCTTGGAGTGCACGAGGAGGTGATCATCGAATTCGAACGAAAGATCCTTGACCAATGGTTGGATGAAGGCGGAGCACTCTGATGGCACAAGCTCATTCGTTCGACGTCTTTCTAAGCTACGCATCTAATGACAAGGAAGCGGCGCGAGATCTCTATCGACTTCTATCAGACGCAGACGTATCCGTGTGGTTCGATGAAACGGCACTGGTTCCCGGAACTCGATGGGAAAGCCAGCTACGCGAGGCTATTGCCCACTCGAGGTCAGTCTTGATGCTCGTTGGTGGCAGTACCCTGGGTAAGTGGCAATCACTGGAGCTTCGCACCATACTTGATCGCGCGACGGCTGATGAGAACTTTCGCGTCATCCCGGTGTTGCTTCCCGGATCGGCAATCGAAGCGCTCCCTGCCGCTCTTCGTGAGTATCAAGCTATCGACTTGAGGAATACAAGTAGCGAAAGCATAAGACTCAAGCGTCTTGCTGCGGCGCTAACTAAGGATCCGACCTCGGGAGAATTGGTGGATTCTGAGGAGATCGGGGATCGTTTGCGTGAGGCCGGCGACTGGACTGGCTCAGTTTCGCCGTACGAGAAGGCCTTGCTCGTTGCCAACGCTATTCATGGAAGTTCGCATCCGGTTGTTGCAAGGATTCAGCGCAAGCTTGGAGTGAGCTATCTCGCAATCGGGGATGTAAATAACGCCGAGCGTTGTATACGAAACGCCCTTGATATCAATGTCGGCGCTTACGGGAGGGATGACCCCAAGACTGCTGCCGACCTTAGCAACTTAGCGACCGTGCATGAGTTCCGAGGAGACCTCAGCGCAGCGAAGGCGCTGCAAATTGAGGTTCTTGAAACCAGCATTCGAGTGCTGGGTACAGAACATCCGAGTACCTTGCTGGCAATGAACAACTTGGCAGGTACGCTTTCAAGCCTCGGAGACTTGGCGGGCGCTCGCTCTCTTCAAGAGCGAGTCTTGGCCTTGCGTACAGAGGAGCTTGGAAGAGAGCACCCGGACACACTTACGTCTCAAAGCAATTTGGCCGCAACACTGGCGGACACCGGCGACTTGGCGGGAGCTCGCAAACTTCAGGAAGAGGTGCTGACGATCCGGCGACGCATCCTGGGCAGTGAGCATCCGAGTACGTTGACGTCTATGAATAATCTTGCCAGTGCGCTGCGAGCGCAAGGCGACCTAGAAGCGGCGCGCAGCCTTCAAGAGCAGGTCCTGGAGGTCAGTTTGCGTACCCTTGGAGCGCAACATCCTGACGCGCTGACTGCTATGAACAATCTAGCGGGCACTCTTCTGTCGGAAGGTCAGGTCAGCGAAGCCCGTTCCCTACTGGAACGAGTGCTGAGTGCCTACTCAGGACTAATAGGCGAGGATCATCCAAATACTGCAATTGTCTTGGCGAATTTGGCGATCGCTAACCTGCACATGGGCGAAACGGAGTCCGCTCTGGCGTTGTACAAGAGGGCGGAAGCTATCATGGAACGCGCACTTGGGCCCCTTCATGAATCAACAATGCAACTTCGCGAAGCCGTGCGTTCAATTGAAAACC
Organism: Variovorax brevis; assembly: GCF_030317105.1. GTDB lineage: Bacteria > Pseudomonadota > Gammaproteobacteria > Burkholderiales > Burkholderiaceae_C > Variovorax > Variovorax brevis. Next base: position 4,769 of record NZ_JASZYG010000046.1, on the reverse strand, counting down.
CGGGCAGCCCAGACGGCGTCTGATCCTTCGCTCCCGCGGACATCTCATGAGCGCGCCGCCGCTAGACTTAAACGTTGAAGGACTGCTTTTTGCCGTCGACCTAGGCGCCTTGAATTTCCGCCTCGGGCCCCGACGACCAGTTGAGTGGCCAAGAAAGCGGTCGTTCAACCCTGCGATAGCGGGCTCGCTGTAGGGACGCTGCCGACCTACGACCGCAATACCTTTGAACCGGTCCTTCATACCGAACCCTTCTTGGCCTTGGAACGACAGGAAGCGGCCTCGCAGTGTGAGTTCGTCGAGCGATCCGCAAAGACCGCAACCGCTGCGGTGCCGAAGTTCAGGCCAGGAAGTCGAAATACAGCAATGGGCCCCGACCACCAGTTGGGTGGCCAAAAAAGCAGACATTCGACTTCTGCGATAGCGGTGGCCCCAGGAATGCTGGGGGGACGACTGCAATACCTTCGAACCGGTCCTTCATACCGGGCCTTCTTGGCCTTGGAACGACAGGAGGCAGCCTCACAGCGTGAGTTCGTCGAGCGCAGCCCAAAGACAGCTGACGCTGCAGAGCCGCTCTTGAATCGCGGGAGGCGACCCAGACCGGCCGTCCGTGCCTCAAGGGTGTGCCGTCCAGAATTGGTCGTTTGCCAGGCTGGACGGAAAAGACGCCGAGCGAAGATCGTCTGGGCTGAGCGCAGGGTTTAACTGCGAGTCGATCGCGTCACCCCACCAGCGCAAGTACGCGCAGCGGACTGCCGGAGCCGCCCTCGATCTTCAAAGGCGCGGCGAAGATCACGGCCCCCGTCGGCGGCAACTGGTCCAGGTTCGTCAGGCATTGCAGGCCATACCTGTTCGACCCGTGCATCAGTGTGTGGCACGGATAGGCCACCGGCCACGCATGGGACTGGCCCGCATCGGTGTTGATCGTCTCGACACCGAATCCCCGTACCTCGCGATCCTCGATCAGCCATTGCACCGCTTCCTGCGTGGGGCCTGGCGTGTGTGCGCCGTCCTCCTGCATGTTGACGAATGCTGCTGGATCGTCGATGCGCTTGGACCAGTCGGTGCGAAACAGCACCCAGGCACCCGCCGGAATGCGTCCATGACTGACTTCCCAGTCCTCGAGGAAGTCCACGGTCAACAGCCAATCAGGGTCGAGCGCGACCTGCGCGCTCGCATCCACCACCACCGCAGGTCCAATGAAACGCGAGGGGTCGATCGTGTCGACGGTGTTGTTGACCTGGTCCTTGCCGGTGACCCAATGCACAGGCGCGTCGAAGTGAGTGCCGGTGTGTTCGCCACAGGAAAAGTTGTTCCAGTACCAGCCTGGTCCGGCGTCGTCGTACTGCGAAATCTTCTCCATCTTGAAGGACCACACCTGGCCGAACTGGGGCGGCAGTTGCAATGCGGGAAATGAGGGCGACAAGGTTTGGGTCAAGTCGACGATGCGCACCGCGTCGGCGGCCAGGGCACGTTGGAACGGTGTCAGAGAGTTCGTGTTCATGGTGATTGTCTGCAGATGATGTGGTGCGAGCGATGCGCGGCGCGGACGATGCCCTAGCAACGGCAGTCGGCCAGTTGGTGATAGCCGCCTCGCCAATAGACCAGGGGGGCTGCCTCGACTTCACCGCGGTGAATGGCCATCACACGTCCGACCAGGATCCAGTGCGAGTGCTTTTCGATCATGTCCTCGATGCGGCAGTCGAGCGAGATCGCGCTGTCGAGCATGACGGGTGCGCCCTGCGCGGTGAGCTGAATCCAGCGTTCGGCTGCGTAGCGCTGGCTGCCAGTCACGCCATTCATTCCGGCGAATCGGTCCGCCACTCGCTGTTGGGCCTGCGTGAGCATGCTCACGCCGAAGCGATCGGTTCTCGACAGCAGGGATGCCGATGAACTCATCCGGTTGACGCAGGCGATCACGGTGGGCGGATCGACTGAGAGAGAGGTCACGGAGGTGGCGGTAAAGCCGGAGCGCTCACCCCCGACTTGCACCGTAACGATGCTGACGCCCCCTGCGAGTTCGCGCATCGCCGACTTGAATGCCGACGGCTCGGCCGCCAGGCCAGACAAATGCGCCGCGCCCGGCATGGAGGTGGCTTGCACGGGGTTCATGCTGCCAACCGCACGAGGTCGGGCGCCACCGGTGCACGCAGCCCGCGGGATTCGAGGATGGGCAATACGTGGTCGCGGAAGTAAGGAAATTCCTCGACGTAATCGACGAATGAAAGGGTCGTACCCTTGAAGCCTGCCGCGGCCAATGCGCAAATGCCATCCGCCACCTGCTCGGGCGTGCCGGTCAACGGATAGCCGCCGTGCCCAGCCGCCATCCGGTCGCGAATCAGCGCCAACAAGTCATGGGGAAAAGACTTGGCGTTGGCGAACTGCAGGGCAATCAGGTTGTCGACCGCCGCCCAGTCGGCGTGCTCGTTGCCGAAGTGCTTGAGGTAGTCCTTCGCCTCGCGCTCGGTGGGCCGGCACACGACATGCGAGAAGGTCAGTATGTCCACCTTGCGCCCCTGTACGACCGCCTTGGCCTTCAGCTCGCCGACCTCCTGGGTGGAACGATCGAGATCGATTGCGGGTGTGAACAGGAAGTCCGCGTTGTTCAAGGCGAACTCGCGCCCTTCGGCTGAGCCCGCGGCGTTCAGGATAGGCGGCCGGCCGTTGCGCGGAGCAGGAAGGCCGTATGCCTTGCTGAGCTTGAAATACTCGCCCTGCCAGTCGAACGGACGCGGGTGGGTCCACAGTTTCTGGACGATGTCGAACCACTCCTGGGCGTATCCATAGCGTGTCTTGTGATCGTCAGCCAGCGTCAGGCCGAGCGCTTCGTACTCGGGCCGATTCCATCCGGCAACGATGTTGAGACCGGCGCGACCCGCCCCCACCTGATCAAGCGTGGCGATCTGCTTGGCCACCACCATCGGATGGTTCGCCGCCGTATGAACCGTCGCAAACACCGTCAGGCGCCGGGTATGGGCCAGCAACGCGGCCGCCCAGGTGACGGTCTCCAGCACGTTTCCATGAAAGTCGGTCTCGCCGCCGTACCCAATCCATCGGGCGATCGGCAGCATGAAGTCGATGCCGGCCTCGTCGAGCAGCACCGCAAGGCGCAAGTTGTTGTCCCAGGAGTTGTCCCAACGTTCGTCGACCTTGGTGACGGACATTCCGCCCGAGCAATTGGAGGCAAACGTGCCCAGCAGAAAGTCGGATGTATTCAACAAGCGATTCATGGATATTCCTTCGGTTGACGAGGGCCTGAAGCCCGTGGGTGAGAAATGACTTCGCGCTGCGCAAGCGCGAAACCTCAAGGTGGCCGCTTACCCTGTCGGAACAAGCGGTCCGGCATGGGAACTGCAGGTAATCAGTGCAACCCTGTCACCACCGGCAGCGAGAATTCGCGCCCGGTCACGGCGCGCGCGAACAGGTAGTCGATGCGCGCGCGCTCGCCCAGTGAATTCAGGTCAACGCGCCCATTTGCGTCGCAAGGGAAGGCGAGCGCGCGGCCTTCGTCAGCAAGCGATTCGAATCTCAGTGCAAAAGCTTGGCGCGTGGTGCAAGGTTGACGAGGAGCACTCACGGTGGATCTCCAAATGTTCATGGCATACCCCGGATCGGACGTCGCTGACATCATGCGTTTTTGAATAGACTTTTAAATAGACTTTCTATTTGATTGAAGTATAGGAAGACGCCCTCGATTCGATGCGGGGGTTTTCCCGAGTCGAGGTTTCAGGGCCAAAACTGGCTCGTGATCGGACTTCGTGCGAGGTGCGTAGAAATGCGTCCGCCCGATGCGGCGCCGCCAAAAGGCGGATCAGGCTCGCGGGGGCGATCAGCCGCGGCGGTGGAATGTGGCGGCTTCGCGCGTTACCGATTCGTACAGGCGTTCAAGGAGCTCCAGATGGGCTCCGGTGCTGCGCGAGTGTTGCTTGAAGTCGGCGTGACGCTTGGCACCTTCGAGCAACAACTTCTTGCGCAAACTGGCGTACTCGTCGCACACCTTCACGCCTTCCGCCGTGGCTTCGTAGTAGACGCCGGCCCGCCCCGAGCCCTGCTTGTCAATGAAGCCCAGCTTGAGCAGCTTGCGCAAGCCGTACTGCACATTGGGCACGTCCTGGCGGTTCGTGAGATGCAAAAGATCCTTGATGGTCTTCGCTTGATCGTGCATGCGAATGACGTGAAGCAGCGCATTTTCCTGACCGGTCAAGGCCGCGCCGGTGACGGCTGCCAGGCACTCGGCCTGCCATCGCACGAACGACTCGTAGGTGCGCATCACGGCGTACTCGAGATCCGTCAGCGCAACACCGAGATCGTCCTCGGCCAGATGCCAGTGATGCGGGGCGGTGGCACGCTTTGATTTTTCGGACTTCATCGATTCGTTCGTGAGCGCAAGTGATGGTCGAAGGCGAGTTCCGCCGCACGGATGACGACGAATCATAGGGGAGTAGAGACATCGCCGGGTTCGAACGGCACGCCACGCACCAGCGAATGACAGGCGCGCGACAGCACAAGGCGGAGCCTTTCGAGCGTCGAAAGGCTCTCTGAAGAGACCGGGCGGAACTGCTGTTCAAGACTGGTTGCGGCTGTTCGAAATTTCAGGCTTTAACGGCGGCAGTGGTCGAAAGCTGACGTAGGCACCGCGGCCAGATGCGCGACTGCTCTAACTCGAAACTTGATAAACATCTAGCCCACGAGGTCGGCCTCCGTTCACGGGGCTATCGTTTGGATTCCAGTTCAACCGATGGTCCACATTGAAGGAGGCCGACATGAAACTG
>NZ_JASZYG010000045.1 GCF_030317105.1 Variovorax brevis | reverse complement strand
GGGCCCACTTTCCCGCCGGGACGCGCATGTCGGCACCGCAGGGTGGCTATTTCCTCTGGCTCGAACTGCCCGAGGGCGTGGACACGATCAGGCTGCACGCGCTGGCGCGTGAGCGCAGCATCAGCCTGGCGCCCGGACCGCTGTTTTCCGCGGACTGGCGCGCCACCCATTGCCTGCGCCTGAACTATGGCCACGGCGGCGATCCACGCTTTGCGCCGGCGATGCAAACCGTCGGCCAACTCGCGACCGCCTTGATGCATGGGTGACGGGACGCAACTCGCGCCGCCTTCGATCACAGCCGCGTGCCCCGAGGCTACGCTTGGGGCCAAAGGAACCTCGAGATGACATTGGCCAAGTCCGGTCACGCCCGGATTGCTGTAAGCGCCGAGTGCGCTCTGGAAACGATGAACGAGACTCCGGCGGGGGACTTCAATAGAGGGAAAACGGCCGCTTGCTTGCGGGTACGGTCGTACGATCCTCATCGCGGTAGGACTGCAACGGGCCCTGCCCCCAATTGATCAGCCAAAAATGCAGCGTTCGACTGGTGCGATAGCAGGGTCGCCACAGGGCTACGGCGAGGGTACGACTGCAGTCCCTTCGGACCGGTTGCTGACACCGGGGCCCATTTCGCGCTCGGACGACAGGAAGCGGCACCACAGCGTGAGTTCAACGAGCGATCGCGAAGGACAGCAACCGCTGCCTATGCGCAGATCTCAACTATGCGCAGTCGCAAAGTGAAGGATGGCTGCAATCCTTGATCTGCACGGCGTTCGGCGGGGTGGGTCAGCCGCGACATGGACATAGTTTGTTCGTTCAGGCCCACTGGGCTCTCCACTTCAGTGGACCACCGTGGGCGTCGTCCAAAGTGCAGAGCACGTTGCGAGGTGGATCTCGCCATGAGGAAGAAGGTCTTGACAGGGCGGGAACCGCCGAGCATGAAGCGGCACCTTTTCCGAGCGCCAGATTCGCTCGTGCAGTTCATGCAGACGCTGAAACTATGCAGAGGTGGCGCAGTGGACTTTCATTCTGGGCACAGGGGCCGGCACCACCCCGCCACAGGATCTGCACATAGTTGAGATCTGCGCATAGGCAGCGTCATGCATATATCTGCATGACGCTGCGGTGCCGAAGTTCAGGTCAACCAGCCGGATTTCTGCAAAGGGCCCAGACTTCCACTTGGCTGGCCAAAATAGCGGTCGTTCGATATTGCAACGGCGAGTCGCTCGAGAGCATGCAGCCGAGCTACGACTGCATTGCCTTGTGACAGGCCGTAGATGCCGCGGTGGACTTCGCACTGGGTAGACCGGAATCCGTGGCACACCCTGAATTCGACGCGCGCCCGGGATTGGCAGCCATCGCTGCACACCTGAACTTCCGTAATGCTCGGCGCGGCGATGCCGCACACGACCCTTTAGTCATCCTATGCTGTGGCTCAATGATTGCGGACGCCACTGCCTGATCGCCCGAATCGAGCCCCTACATCGCCAAAAAACGGCGCTTGCGTGGCACGGGCTCCAGGCGGGGCCGCGCGCATCGAGGTGGCCACATAAAAGCCAACAAACGCAAGTGTCGTCAGGCTCGCGATGAGACTCCAGCTTCTGTCTTGCTTAAGCCATCCTCTAAGTGCGGAGGTCTTCGGCCTACCAAGGTCAGTCACAACCTGGAGAGCCAGCGACTGAAGTACGCCATTTCGCGAGGGCCTGCAACAACTGGCTGGCACGAGATCGAGGTCGTCGACGAGGCGGCGGCCGGGAAGTTTGCAAAGGCATATGGCAAACGCACCGGCAAATGACTAACGCGCGACACGGCCCCATGGAAAAGCGTTTGCCGCCGCCCCCGGAAATACCCTGAGTGATATGACGGCGGAACGACAGCTTCGATTTCTAGCATCAAGGTAACGGCCGCTCAAGCGGCGCCAGCTCAGCAACTACCTGGAGACCTTGATATGCAAATCACCGGAATGCTTCACGGCGCGCGCCTGCTCGAATTTGCAGGCTTTCCCACCACCGAAGTGCTTGGCCCCGCGGCCAGCGAAGAAGAGATCAAGGCCATGCTTGACAAGCACGGCCTGATCTTCATCAAACCCGTGTTCAAGGGGGGCATCGGCAAGAAGGGCAAGGCGGGCCTGCTGGGCCGCGCAACCGACCTGCAGACCGCACTTGCCGAAAAGGAGCGCCTCTACTTTGCCGAGCACCAGGTCGGCCACGTCAAGGCCAAGGCCAACGGCGTAACCTTCGAGGCCGGCGTGCCGGCCAAGCACGAGGTCTACTTCTCCATCAGCGATTCGACGCACTTCCGGGCGCCAACCATGACGCTGACGCACATGGGCGGCATGGACATCGAGGAGCTCGACAAGAGCCAGGTCGCCATGGTCCCGTTCGACCCGCTCACCGGCCTGAAGGCTTTCGTGGTCGCCAATGCCCTCACCGAGATCGGCGCGCCCAAGGAAATCATCTCCCCGTTGGTGCAACAATTGCCCAAGCTGTGGGAGTTGTTCCACAACTTCGGCATGACCACGCTGGAGCTCAACCCCATTCGCATGCGCGAGGACAAGAAGGGGCGCCTCACGCCGGTGGCGTGCGACTTCAAGTGCGGATTCGACCGCGACGATCCGCGCTGGTTGCGTCTGAAGCTGCCGCCACACCTGTTCGCGGCCGACTATTCGAACTTCGAGCAGGAGATCAACACGCTGCGCACGCACCAGGGCCAGAGCGACGTCTACGTGATCAACGACAAGGGCACGGTGCTGGCACCGACCTTCGGCGTCGGTGCCAACTCGCTGGTGACCGAAATGCTGGGCGATGCGGCCATCATCAGCTCCGACTTCGGCGGAAATCCGCCCTACGAAAAGATGAAGGAGGTGGCGCGCATCTGCTTCAAGCATTGGCTCAAGCAGGCCAACGTGCTGTTCATCATCGGCGGCAAGAGCAACAACACCGACATCTTCGAGACGCTGCGCGCGATGGCCGATGCGCTGCGCGAGCACTTCAGCGCGCATGGGCCGACGCCGCTGTACGTGGTGGTCGGCCGCGGCGGACCGAATCTGGTTCGGGGCATGGGCGCGCTGCGTGACACGTGCGATGCGCTGGGCCTGCCTTACCGCCTGTTCGGCTTCGATTCGGACATGAGCGAAGTGATCCAGTTCGCCAAGAAGGTCGACCTGTGGATGCGCGATGGCGGCCGCGAACAGGTCGCAAAACGCCTGGGTCTTGGCCCGAGCATCGAAGCCAATGCCACCGCAATCGCAGCCTGAGGAGAACACGCCATGCAAACCACATCATTCCAGCGTCAGAGCGTCGGCGGCTTCAAGTACCACGTGGGCGTGAGCTCGCTCACCCAGGTCGCCTCGCGCGATGACCGCGTCTGCGTGCTCAACATCCTGGGGGGCGAGTCGAGCGAAGTCACGCCGGTGAGCCATGTCTACTCCGGCGGCAACGTGGTCTGCGGCACGGCGCCCGGCAAGGGCGGTGCCGTGCTCGAGACCGCCATCGGCAACATCCCCGTTTACAACAACGTGCGGGAGGCGCTGGCCGCGGGCCACAGGTTCAACTGCGGCGTGGTGTACCTGCCGCCCTCGGCGGCGCGCGACGGCGTGGCCGAGTTGATCCGCGTCAACCCGGAGCTGCGCAAGATCTTCATCATCACCGAGAAGATCTCAGTGCACGACGCGCGCGAGATCCGTGCCATGGGCCAGCAAAATGGCATCGACATCTTCGGCGCCAACGGCCTCGGCGTGGCCGACTCGTGGAACCAGGTGCGCATCGGCGGCGCGCTGGGCGGCGACAAGCCAGGCGACTCGCTGCGGCCGGGCTCCATCGCCATCTTTTCCAACTCGGGCGGCTTCTCCACCACCATCGCGCAATATTTGCGCATGGCGGGCTGGGGCACCACCACGGTCATCTCCAGCGGCAAGGATGTCTACATCCACTACGCAGCGCCCGAGTTCGCCTTTGCCCTCGCCAACGATGCGCGCAGCAAGGCAGCCGTGCTGTACTGCGAGCCCGGTGGCTACTACGAGAACGACGCGACCTTCACCAAGCCCGTCGTGGCATGCGTGGTCGGGCGCTGGAAGAGCAAGCTGACGCGCGCGGTGGGCCACGCCGGCGCCATGGCCGGCGGCGATGACGACGCACTGGCCAAGGAACGCTGGTTCATGGAGAAGTTTGGCGTCGATGCGCTCTTCACGCCGGACAACCCCGTGGTATCGGCCAAGGGCGCGGTGGTGACCAACATCGCTCACATCCCTGCGGCGCTGACGGCGGTGATGCGCGCCAACGCCACCATGCCGGACTTTGCGGCCGAAGGGAACCTGGCGCTCAAGCCCTGGTTCGGATCGGACGAAGGACTCGACTTGCCCGAAGAGCTGCGCCTGCCCGTGGTCGAGGCGCTGGCGCCCTACAACGAGCAGGTTGCGCTGCTGAACACGCAAATCGGCGGCGTGGTGCCGCGCCAGACCATGAAGGACGCCTCGGGCGCCTCGCAGATGGACCCCGGGACGCAGGTCAGCAGCCTGTACGGCACCACCATGCTGAATGCCGCGACCTTGTCGCTGGAATCGAACGTGGCGCTGGCCCTGGTGCACGACGCAGGCGGGGAGAACGACCGCAAGCTGATCGCGCCGGCCGTCGCAGCCTACATCAACCTGCACGGCCAGCCCGAACTGGCGGCGGCGCAAGCCAGCCGCGAGGCCGGCAACGCACCCAATGCGGTGCTGGCGACAGCGGCGGGCATCGTCGGACCCAAGCGGCAGGAAGCGGCGCGTGCGGCACTCAAGTTCATGATCGAGCGCTTCCACGCGGCCGGGCTGGGCATGGAGTTCGGCGCATCCCTGAGCGAAGACTTCGATGTCGCCAAGGTCGATGCCGGCGGCCAGGCGGGCCTGACCACCGACACGCCGGACGACCGCGCGCAAGCCTTGATCGGCGGCGTCGAAGCGCGTGGCGGCCGCTCCGTGTTCCTGCGCTGGCTCAAGAGCCTGCCCGGACATCCGACCGAAGCAGCCGCACTGGCCGCGATCTCGGCCACGCTGGCCTGGGGACCCTTGTCGCGCAAGCGCATCTCGCGTGCCACGGCCGAGAGCTTCCCATGGTGGCTGCAGCTGTTCGGCACGTTGGTCGGCGCGTCGGCCGACGCGAGCAAACACGAGGCGGGTCGCTTCTGCGGCATCGAGCAGCAGCAGTTGCTCGGGCACCTGAGCCTGGGCGAAATCGCTTTCGCCGCCCTGCTCGGGCACACGCCCGGCGATGACGACCTGTTCGCCTTCCAGACGCTCGTTGGCCTGCTCCTGACCAACGGTCCCGGCGCGATCTCTGCGCAGGGTGCCAAGGGCGCAGTCTCGGCCGACGGACCGGAGCAGCCCGATCGTGTGCAGCTCAACAAGGCGCTGATCGGCTTCCTCACGCACACCGGCTATGCGCATGGCGGCAACGGCTACGAGGGCATTGCCTACCTTGTCGACCAGTTCAAGGGCAGCGGACTGAAGGATCCGGGCAGCACCGATCACGGCATCGACCTGCAGGCGCTGGCAGTGAAGGCGGTGGAACAGTACGCGCAGTACAAGACGCAGAAGAAGACGCTCGGCAGCCTCGACATCGCCAAGCTGCCGGGCGTCAACCATCCGGTGTTCAAGGACAAGCCCATCAACCACGATCCGCGCGAGGTGTTCATCGCCCAGCTGTTCGAGCAGCGGGGAGAGACCAACGTGTTCCACCAGTTCTACCGCGCGCTGGTGCAGCAGCTGTACGAGGCCGGTGTATCGCGCAATGTCTACTGCGTGAACATCGATGCGGTGATCGCCGCGTTGCTGCTCAAGATGCTGTGGAAGCCCTTGCAGGCCGGCAAGATCGGCGAGCGCGAGCTGGAGACGGCGGCCTTCACCATCTTCCTCTACCCGCGTATGCTGGGCTGCGCCGCCGAGATCGATGATCACCTGAACCGCGGCCGCAACATGGACACGCGCACGGTGGCATCCAGCTGCAAGTTCGTGGCCTGACAAGTCTGGAGCCCCTCGATGCTGACCGCTCTTGCCTATCTGATGATCATCGTATTCATGGCGCTGATCATGACCAAGCGCCTGTCCGCAATGGTCGCACTGATCCTGGTGCCCATTGTCTTCGGCTTGCTCGGGGGATTTGGACTGGGCCTGGGGCCCATGATGCTGGACGGCATCAAGAAGCTCGCGCCGACGGGCGTCATGCTGATGTTCGCCATCCTCTACTTCGGCGTGATGATCGACGCCGGGCTGTTCGATCCAGCGGTGCGCGCGATTCTCAAGCTGGTGGGCGGGGACCCGATGAAGATCGTCGTCGGCACCTTCGTCCTTGCAGTGTTCGTCTCGCTGGACGGGGATGGCTCGACCACTTACATGATCACCTGTGCGGCGATGCTCCCGCTGTACAAACGCCTTGGCATCAGCCGGTTGGTGCTGGCGTGCGTGATCATGATGGCGGGCGGGCTCATGAACATCCTGCCCTGGGGCGGCCCCACGGCTCGGGCCGCGAGCGCGCTGGGTGTGGACGTGGGACTGATCTTCGTGCCGATGATCCTGCCGATGGTCGTCACCGGACTGTGGGGGGTTTTCGTCGCATACGTTCTCGGACGGCGCGAACGCACCCGGCTGGGGAGCATTGCGCTGTCGGGGGCCACGCCGGACGAGCCGTTGCCCGAGGTGACTGCCGGCGACCCGAGCATCGCCAGACCCAAGCTGCTCTGGGTCAATTTCCTGCTGACTGTCGCGCTGATGGTGCTGCTGATTCTCGGAACCTTCCCGTTGCAGGTGTTGTTCATGGTCGCATCGTCGATCGCACTCATGATCAACTACCCCAGCCTTCAGGACCAGAAGGAGCGGCTGACGGCGCATGCCGCCAATATCGTGCCGGTGGTGTCGCTGATCTTCGCAGCGGGCATCTTCGTGGGCATCCTCTCGGGCACCAAGATGGTCGATGCGATCGCCGCCAGCGTCATCAGCGCCGTGCCTGACTGGATGGGCCCCTACCTGGCCATCGTGACGGCTGTCCTGAGTGTCCCGTTCACTTTCTTCATCTCCAACGACGCGTTCTACTTCGGCATCCTGCCCATCCTGGCCAAGGCCGCTGCGGTCTACGGCATCGGCGCCGTCGAGATCGGGCGCGCGTCCTTGATCGGCCAACAGGTGCACCTGCTAAGTCCGCTGGTGGCTTCGACCTATCTTCTCGTCGGGCTGGCGGAGGTCGAGTTCGGCGACCATCAGCGATACACCCTGCTGTGGGCGCTTTCGGCGGCCCTGGTGATGCTGGTGGCGACCATCGTCCTGGGCGTCGTTCCGATCATGGGTCATGTTCGATAGCCGGAGATCCGCCATGAGCAACGACATCAAGACCATTCTCTACGCAGGCGACGTCAGCGACGACTGCGAACGGGTTCTGGCCTACGCCATCGACATGGCGAACCGGCTGGGCGCCAGGCTGCAGGTGCTCACCGTCATACCGGATCAACGCGAGAAGTCGCTGATTGAAGTCGATTCGCACGTGCCCCAGCAAATGCTCGACCAGTATCACGATGCGCGCGCCCTGCGGGTCAGGCAGCACATTGAGGCGCAGGTGGCGGCCTTCTATGCGGTGCGCGCCGACAAGACGCCCCAACGACCCATTGCCGAAATCACCGTGCACGAGGGAGACGACGTCGCCGAGTTGATCCTTGAAGAAGCACGCATGGGATCGGCCGACCTGATCCTGATGGCCTCGCGCGGGGAGGGGCTCTTGATGGGTCTTCTGTTCGGCTCGGTTGTCAACGAGGTGACCCGAAAGAGCCACGTTCCCCTGCTTCTGGTTCCGATCCGCGAAGAACGGGAACCCGGAGCGCAGCCATGAAGCGCCTGATAGGACTGTGGCTTGCGCTGCTGGCCTCGCTGAGCTTGGCGCAGGAGTCGGAAGAGCTCATGGGCTACGCGCCAAGAGCTCAGGTGCCGCCGGGCTACCCGGCAACGTATGCCGCGACGGTCAGGGCTGCCGAAGACGAAGGCAGGCTGTTGGTCTACGCCACCACCGACACGGCCATCGCCCGACCGTTGATCGACGATTTCAAGGCGATGTATCCGCGCATCAACGTCGAGTACGAAGACCTGACGAGCACCGAACTGCACTATCGCTTCGTCGCCGAGACCCAGCTGGGCGGCGGCTCGGCCGATGTGGTCTGGAGTTCCTCGATGGACTTGCAATCGAGCCTTGTCAGCAATGGCTATGCGCAGACCTACGAGTCGCCCGAGAGCGCGGGCCTGCCCGCGTGGGCGAAGTGGAAAGGCCAGGCGTGGGCAACGACCTTCGAGCCGATCGCGATCGTTTACAACAAGACATTGCTACCTGCATCCGACGTACCGCGCACGCATGCCGACCTGGCAAAGCTGTTGAATGGATCGGCCGAGCGCTTCAAGGGCAAGGTCATGACGTACGACATCGAAAAGTCTGGCCTCGGATTTTTCCTGGCAACGCAGGATGTGGGCGTCTCACCCGTGTTCTGGGACATCGCCCAGGGGTTCGGCAAGGTCGACGTGCGCTTCGCCGCAACAACCGACGCCATGCTCAGGCAAGTCGCTTCAGGCAAGGCGACGATCGCCTACAACGTGCTCGGCTCCTATGCCGTGGCACAGGCGCGCAAGGACGCGAACATCGGATACGTTTTTCCTTCGGACTACACGCTTGTGATGTCGCGCTTGCAACTCATCAGCAAGAAAGCCGCGAATCCGAATGCCGCTCGACTGTGGGTCGACTACATCCTCTCGCAGCGCGGTCAGGCCGTGATCGCCAATCAGGCAGGCCTTTATTCCGTGCGCGCAGATGTAAACGGCGAAACGACTGCCGCGCGCTTGACGCAGACGCTGGGCACCAGTCTTCGCGCCATTGCGGTGGGACCCAGCCTCATCGGATACCTCAACAATCAGAACTACCGTGACTTCATCGTCCAGTGGCGCAGGGCGACCGAGAATGCAGCCGGCAAATGACGGCGGGACGATTCGCATGCGCAGCTTCTGCACACCGCCCGCAAGACCAATTGAGTTTTACTCGCGCCACGGCGCCAAGCTCAATCGGAAGCGGCGGATTCAAGGCGTTCAAGCAAGGCTGTATGGCTCAACTCTTTGACGACGGCCAACTGTTGAATCTGGTTTGCGTTGGGTCTGGACCTTCCTTGCTCCCAGTTGTAGATGGTTTGCCCACTGAGACCGACCAACTTGCCATAGAGCGCCGCGGACAAGCCCAGCTTGCTGCGGTGTGCCGCGAGTCGGCTCGCGCTGAACCGGCGCGCAATCACCGTGTCGCCGGAACGCTGAGCTGTGGCGGGCCGCTCCCGCGGTTCGGGTTTGGCCGCCCGCCGCAGTTCCTTGCGCAGCGCCTCGACCTCGCGGCGCAATGCGGCAATCAAAGCGCGATACTGGGCGTTGGCTTTCTTGACCGCCACCATCTCGGAGCGCACTTCTTTGCGAGCAACGCGGACAATCTCGGCCTTGAGGATGGATGCAATGTTGGGCATGGGTTGATTGTGACGGACAGGTGACAGGAGTCGAACCGTTGCCGGCCACCGAATTGAATGCTTTCCGGGGAGGTGCCGGAGGAAGTGAATCCCACATCATCGACACGTGCGACCGTATCCATTGCTCAGTGCCGCGCAATCAAGGTCAACGCGCCACCCCGCTGGCTTTCGCCGCCATCCTCATCGCTTGAAGCCCAGCACCCGCATGGGCTTTACCAACGACTGCTTCGTCGTCCAGTAGTCCGCCCAAGGGGTCAGCCTTCTGGAAAGACAGATGCTCGCGCGCCTGTCCACCGGGCACCGCTCTGGAGGTCCTTGAGGTCGTCCCACGCGACGGGCACGGAGACACCAACTCCTGGCCGTGCGCGCGCAGAAAATGCGGCAGCGGTTGTGGCGCCGTGCCCGTTGCGCAGGTAGTCCACGAAGAGCTTTCCCACACGATTCGCAGGACCGCTTTTGGCAACGAACCGCGACGGGATGGTCTTGGCGCGGTGCTGGACGATGGCATGCGTCTCTCTCGGTCTCGATGGGGATCGTCGTGTCCGGAATCGGCAACAAGCTCGTGATCGCCGCTGATACGTCGACATCAAATGTCCCGGCCCAAATGGGCTGTCATAGCCGCCGAGTTGCACCGCACTTCAGGGCGCCCACTGCGCGACCAGACGCCTATGATGACTTTCCCGAGGCACGAGGAACGGGTCCTACGCCTCTCAACCAGAAGGAGTGAGACAGATGGCCAAGAACAAGACTGAAACCGGCGTTTATCGCGTTACGGAGATCATTGGCACCAGTCCGGTTTCCTGGGAAGACGCCGCCAAAAGCGCCGTCGAGACCGCAGCCAAGTCGCTGCGCGATCTGCGTGTCGCCGAAGTTTGCAAGCTCGACATGAAGATCGAGGGCGGTAAGGTCGTCGCCTATCGCGCGAAGGTTTCCCTGTCCTTCAAGTACGAAGGCTGATCGTCCGGGAGATGGGCGCAGCACCCGGCTTCTGACTTTGCCGACTGCCTGATGAGTTCGCGGTCTATCCACCGGGGCCGATCGAGGTTCATGACATTCGACGCCGGGGCGGCCAAATTGCCAGGGTGCGAATTGCTGACATAGGCGACTACGCTTTGTGGGCGACGAGCTCCCGACTATAAAACTCGGCCGCGATGACCAAGATGGCGACATCCCAAGTGAGTGAGCCCGTTGCAGGGCTTCGGTGCGTGCATTGCTGAGCCCCAGCCCAGCGTGCACGCCGTACCTGGACGGCGACACTGATCTTGGCCGGTCGCACCTACGCATGATCGTCGTATGGGCCAGTGCAAGGCCGCGTTCGGCCATCATTTCCACCAAGTCGCGCAGGCTGAGCTTGAATCGCAGGTACCAGCGAACGCACAGAACGATGATCTCGCACTCAAAGTGCCGCCCTTTGAACAGTTCGTCCATGCTTTGAACCTTCTTCGCCATCGACCTGCCCGTAGTTCACAAAGCGGGTAGCCTCCCCCCGGGCACGGTTTGCCGGATGCGAACATCGGGTACGTTTTCCCCTCGGACTACACGCTTGTCATGTCGCGCTTTAACAGTCGCAGCAATATGAGTATCGCGAACGCAGAATGGCAAGACACGCAGCCAGGCGAGGCACCGACTCGTTCGTCAGTTGATTTTCCAAAGCGTTTCGCGCCCCTTTTGCGTGACCGCATACACTTCGGCTTCTCGTCCGGAAACCCTCGCAATCGGCGCATCGCCGGTTTCTCGCGGAATGAATGCGATGACCAAGCCGGCGGCGCGGAGAATTCGCACCTTTTCGATGTCTTCGGGCAACCTGAAATACATCGGCATGGGCGACGACGCAATGTGCTTCAGCAGATCGATGGCCATGGTCTCCAGACTCCTCCAGGAAGATCTGTGCGGATCGACGTTCGCGCGCACCGGGCGGCATGCGCCGCCCGGCCGCCCCTCAAGCCGCCTTGACGGCAATGCGACGCGGCTTCGCGTGCTCGGCCTTCGGAATGCTCAGGCGCAGCACCCCGTTCGTCAGCTCTGCCGCGACCTTGTCGGAATCAAGGTCCTGGCTGAGCGTGAAGCTCCTGTGAAACCGTCCGAGCCCCACTTCCGTATGGCTTGACTGCAAGGCTTCGGGCAGGGGGAGATCGATCTCGGCATCGATGGTGAGCGTGCCCGCCTCCACCTGAAGCTGCAGCTTCTCACGCGAGACCCCCGGCAAATCCGCATAGAGCGTGATGCCGCTGGAATCCTCGACGACGTCGACCGGTGGCATCAATGCCGCATCGCCGTAGCGCGTGGCGCCCTCCTGCTGCGCTGGCGTGCCCCTTGATGAGGCGTCCCGGGGATTGCGAAGTTCGTTCATCTTGCACTCCTTTCAGTGGCTTCGTGGCTTCATTGAATGGCGATGCGCCGGGGCTGGGCCGAGGCGCGGCGCTGGACCGTGATCTGAACGACACCATTGCGATACTTCGCATTGACCGCTTCCGGATCGGCGTCATCGGGCAAGGTGATGACGCGGCAAAACTGGCCAGCGAATCGCTCGTTGATGTGCACGGCCGCCTGGCTTTCGCGCTCGGAGCGCCGGGTCTCGGGCAGGCTCGATGCGCGCGTGCCGGCGATCGTCAGAAGGCCGCGGTCGAGGGTGATGTCCAAGGAGTCAGGATCCAGGCCCGGCGCAAAGGCGTAGACCTCCACCGTCTGGGGCGTGCCCCCGACATTCAGTGCGGGAAAACCACCTCGCCCAAAGCCCCGGATGGTGGGCGACAGATCCAGTGCCTGCTGCATCTCGCGTTGCAGGCGATCCATCTCGGCGAACATGTCGCGCGGGAACAAAGATCGATACATGGCGAATACCTCCATTCAGGTTGAACAGAGCGCCGGAGGCGTCCTTCCAGCGCTTCCGGTAGGCAAGCTAGAGCCGGTTCAAGACATTTCAAGACAGGAACTTCTTTGAAAAAAGCAATGAATCCTGACGAAGCGATCGGCGACTTCGGGACCCTTCAGGGCCGAAGGCTGGTCTGTCAGCGCCGGCGCGGTTCGAGTTTGCGGTTCGAATCTCCCGGTCAAGACTGGGTGCGGCTGTTCGAACCTCTAAAGTGAACGACGGCAGCGTCTTTTAAAGCGGACTTCACCACCTTGCCCGATCTTCGACTGCTGTATCCCGGAACTTGCCTCCGGTCGCAGGACCCATGCAGCGGCCATCGAATTCGCGCTGAACGGCCGGTTCGACGCAGCGCGAAATGGCGTTCGGGGCCCATTGACGCCCTTCGGCTAGCCGCGCTGAAAGTCCGCTGAGCGACAACAACGGACCACCCTGCTCAGCGCAAAGTGATCGCGTTGGAATGCCGATGAGCCTCGTTCCCTGACCCGGGTTTCTAGCTTTCGGGGTGCGTACGGAATTGCTCGATCGAAAGGCGCTCCAGGCTCTGCGCAAACCTTGAAGCGTTGCCCCCCAAGGTCTGCGTTGCCTCACGCGCAGCCTCGAGCACCTGGCGACACGCGGCGTACATCGCGTCTGGCGGCGTGAGCCGCACTCTGGGCGCGGACAAGGCCAACGACCCGCTCAACTCCCCCGTCACGCCAAAGACCGGAGCGGCCACGGACGCCGTTTCAGGGTCGCGCTCGCCGTACGACGCGGCCCAATGGTTCTCCCGGATGCCGCTGTACTCGGGGGCAACCGGCGGCGTGAACGCAAGCAATATCTTCCCTGACGCGCCCTGTTCGATGGGGTATTCCTGACCGACCCTCACGGAGGCGCGCACGGAGCGCGAAGGCTCCACGCGGAAGAGCGCTATGCGCATCCGGTTCTGTCGCACGTAGAAGGATGCGGTCTCCCCGCTGGCTGCGCTCAGCTGCTTCAGGAGCGGCTCGATGACGTCGCCGACCTGGAACGAGCGCTGGTAGATCGCGGCCAACCTGAGCGGCTGCGGACCGACGGTGTACTGCCCGTCCGGCAATTTGCGGATGTAGCCCCCGTGCTCGAGCGCCGCGAGCAGTCGCAAGACCGTGCTCTTGTACAGGCCCGTACGGATGGACAGCTCTGTCAGCGTCAAACGCTCATCCGTTGGGCCGAACGCCGCAAGCAATGCAAATGCCCTGTCGAGAACGGCGACACCGCTGGATTCGGCTGCGGCGGTACTGGCGGGTTCGTTGGGCTCGGTCATCGAAAGGCATCGTGGGTAAGGCAAGGAAACCGCAGTTTGACACGCGCCCTGCGAGCCGCGCCTTTCGGTCATGTCCTCAGGGGGTAGCCCGGGTTTACCCGGTACGCAGTTTTGAATTGCGCCTTTATAGTTCTATTCAACAGATCTTGATTCTATCGGATAGAACTTAAAGAGAATGCCTCAGAAGTTGGAGACACAGATGTGCAACAAGCCAGTTGATTTCACGGAAGCCAGGGCCGTCCCCCTGAACTGGCGACCTTCGATCGCCACCCCGTTGAAGGCCGCTCGATGAGCGCCGGCAACTACCTGCCTGTCAGGGAGGACTGGCTCGCCCTCCACAAGGAGGAAGTCCTCGAACCTGCGCTGCCCATCGTCGACGCCCATCACCACTTCTACGACCGCCCCGGCTGGACCTACCGGGCCGACGACTACATGGCCGATGCATGCTCGGGGCACAACGTTCGGGCCTCGGTCTACATGCAGGCGCTGACACGGTATCGCGCTGAAGGCCCGGAAGCGCTGAGGCCGGTCGGGGAGACCGACTACGTCGTCGCCGCAACCCATGCCAACGCGGGTGAACTTCCGCAAGTGGCCCGGGGCATCGTCGGCTACGCCAACCTGCGGCTCGGCGCGGCGGTGCGTGAGGTGCTGGAGGCCCATCTGCATGCCGGAGCGGGCCGCTTCCGCGGCGTCCGGCACCTGACGACCTGGGACGCGCACCCTTCGCTGGTCAACCCGCTGACCGCCGCGCCACGCGGCTTGCTGCTGGATCGCATCTACCGCCAGGGCGTAGCGCAGTTGGCCCCGCTCGGCCTGTCGTACGACGCGTGGCTGTTCTTCCCGCAACTGCCGGAACTGCTCGACCTTGCCAAGGCTTTCCCGGAGACGACCGTGAT
This sequence comes from Variovorax brevis, assembly GCF_030317105.1. Lineage (GTDB taxonomy): Bacteria > Pseudomonadota > Gammaproteobacteria > Burkholderiales > Burkholderiaceae_C > Variovorax > Variovorax brevis. The sequence continues at coordinate 851 of NZ_JASZYG010000045.1, read as the reverse complement.
CGTCAATCACTGCGGCGGCATCGTGAGGATCGGCGCGTATGCGGACCGGCATCCGGAGTTGTTCTCGACCTGGTCGGCGTCGATGCGCGAGATAGCCCGCTTGCCGAACGTGCACGTCAAGCTCGGCGGCCTGGGAATGCGCATCAACGGCTTCGACTTCGAAAAGGGCCAGACGCCGCCGAGTTCCAGGCACCTGGCGGACACGTGGAAGCCCTGGATCGAAACCTGTATCGAAGCCTTCGGTGCGAAGCGCTGCATGTTCGAAAGCAATTTCCCCGTCGACAAGGGTTCCTGCAGCTACGCCACCTGCTGGAACGCTTTCAAGCGCCTGACGACGAACGCCACCGCCGCCGAGCGGCAGGCGCTTTTCGAAGGCACCGCCACCCGTGCCTACCGGCTCACCTGATTCCCCCATTTCCCCCATTTCCCCCGTTCAGATTCACCAGGACATCCCCATGAAATTCCAGAGCAAGCTTTACCGCACTGTCGCCCTCCTGGGTGTCGCCCTTTCGGCCACAACCGGCTGGGCACAACCGGCCTATCCATCCCAGCCGATCAAATTGGTCGTCCCGTTTCCGCCCGCCGGAGGCACGGATGTGCTGAGCCGCGTGGTGGCGAACGAAGTGACGCAGAAGGACAAGTGGACCTTCATCGTCGACAACAAGCCGGGGGCCGGTGGAAACATCGGCCTCGATGCCGTTGCCAAGGCCAAGAAGGATGGCTACACCCTTGGAACGGGACAGACCGCCAACCTCGCGATCAACCCGGCGCTCTACTCGAAAGTCCCCTTCGATCCGCTCAAGGACTTCGCGCCGGTCGTCCTGCTCGCGTCGCAGCCCCTGGTGCTCGTG
>NZ_JASZYG010000044.1 GCF_030317105.1 Variovorax brevis | reverse complement strand
CCAGCGCATCGATGCCGGCGACTACGGCTACTGCGACGAAACCGGCGAGCCGATCGGCGTCGGGCGCCTGCTGGCGCGGCCCACGGCGACCTTGTCTTTCGAAGCGCAACAGCGCCGCGAGCTGAAGCAGAAGATGTTCGGCGACTGAGCGACGGCAAGAAGGAGCCGGGCCGCCTGCTGTCCAAGGTAGCGAAAGTCGTCCGCATTCCGCTCAGGGAATGGGCGGAACTGGACGAAGCGCTTCGACGCTGCAACGGCGGCGGGCAGACCAGATAGCTGACGCCGGCCAAGTATTTGGTGGAGCTCAACGGAGCACTCGGACCCGCCGGCAGGACAGATGCCCCAAGGCTGCATCAATCCGGCGCAGGAGACGATCCTCGGGCCGCCAGGAGCCGCCCCGCGCAATGAAGCGGCTGGCCGCATCAACTACCGGGGCTCCTGTTGCAGGCGATTGTGGTCCAGTTGCCAAGAGGTCGGGCATGCGGGCGAATTGTTGCTGGTTCAAGCGAGCGACATCGAGCCGGCCGTCGTTGTCGATGTCGAGCATTGAGAAGGTGCGGTGCACGACGCGCAACGGCGTTCGATCGGCCATTTCGACGATAAGGGTGGCCAAGCGGACGCGCTGGCCTGCGAAGTCGGGTAGTCGAGAGGGGCTTTCCTGCCGAAGCATTCGCATGAACGCCGCGTCGGCGAGCGCCTGCAGTGTGTCCTCCGCCGCGATCAGGAACAACTTCGCTGACAGGCCCAAGAGGTTTCTCCTCAGCACCACGGCGATCACGCAGCGGGCAACGGTTTTTCACAGTACCTGAAAGACAGCTGGAGGTCGATGCATCGCGCGCAAAAGGTCGAGCCAGCCGTTGCGACGCGTGCGTCGGCGCCGCGGGCGTGCTCCGGGTCGTCAACGCCACCAGGTGCGCGACGTCGACCTTCACGGGCGGCGCGCCGCGCGGCAAGTCGCGCCCGATACCGGTCAGGCGCATTTGCGCATGGCGCTCACGCCAATGCGCGACCTGCACGCGCCCGACGCCCAACTGTTCGGCGATGTCCTTGTTCTGGACCCCCCCCAGCGGCCAGCAGCACGATGCGCGCGCGCTGCGCCAATCTCACGCTCGTGAGCCTGGAACGCGCCAGCCTCTCCAACCCGGCGCGCTCCTCATCGCTCAACACTATTTCGGGGGCAACTCGCATTGGCTCTCTCCAACCTGGATGGAAGTAGAGCACGGGAGATGCCTGATTCATACAGGTTCCGTCAGGAACAGAACACTACACGTGGCCATCCGATCGGTCTTTGATATTCCAAAGGTCAGCAAGCTCCTGCGAGCGGCCGTCGATTCCGGGATCTGCGCTGCACAAGCGACTGCAATCGGCATCGCAGCGTGAGATCGGCAACGTTATCAAACGCTGCGAAGTCGAACCTCGACTGGGGCCAGTCCAACACGTGCCCATCCCTTGCGCTGTCATGAAACACCATTCTTTTCGTCACCGGCTTGACGGATCGCCTGCGGCCGGTGGCGGCTCGGGGCGTGACCACAGCCAGACGGCTACCAGCGCCATGCACAGCGGCACGGCAATCCGGACGGCGCTCGGCACGGGGAGGAACAGCAACAGGACGACACTGCCCATCATTCCGATGCTGGCCGCCCATTTGGCCCTGCGCGGCACGAAGCCGCCCTCGCGCCATTGCCGGACATGCACGCCATATCGCGGATGCCCGAGCAGCCACGACTCCAGCGCCGGCCAGCCGCGGCCGGCGGCCCACGCGGCGACGAGCACAAAGGGCACCGTCGGCATGATCGGAAGAAAAATGCCTGCCAGGCCCAGCAGCAGGCACAGCACGGCCAACGCACGCCACAGCAGTCGCGCGACGGCGGTGCGCAGTTGATTCACGCTGGACGTCCTTTCGGGAAATCGCCAAAAATGGCGAGCGGGGCATGGGCGCATCGTAGGTCAAAGGGGCCGCCCACGCCGCGCGGCCGGTTCTCGCGGCTACCCCGCGCCCAAGCTGCTCCCAGCGCGCCGGCATGAGGCGTGAAAGCGAAGAGTCCAGCTTGTCCGACAAGAATTTCCCAGCGATTCATCAGTTCGACTTTTTCCTCAGCGCTTCGTCATGAGGGAATGGCGAGAAACAGTTGAACGTATTCGCCATTTCGTTTTGGTGTGGCTCGCCCGACGGCCCACTCGCCCTGACACTACCATTGCCCCTCCCAAAGCTTTGGAAGGCGCCTGTGACTGGCAACGTCCTGAAATTCGCCTCTTGGTCGACCGCACTTGCCATGGTGCTGCTCGTTCTGACCGTGATGCTCGGCATCGTCATCTGGTCAATCCGTCGGCACCGTGATCCCAAGCTCGAAATCAACTGTGACGCGCCGATCGGTGAGCTCCTGGCGTCAATCGCGGGACTCACGCAAGGACCGCTGCACGACGGCAATTCAGTCGAGTTGCTGGTCGACAACGCATTCTTCGAGGCCATGTTCCGGGCCATCGGCGAAGCCAGGCATTCTGTGCACTTCGAGACTTTCCTCTGGAAGGAAGGCCGGCTCGGCACGCGCCTGGCCGATGCGCTCATCGAGCGCAGCCGGGCCGGCGTCGCGGTTCGCGTCATGGTGGATGCAGACGGTGGAAAGAACATGAGCGACGAAACGCCGCGCCGCTTGCGAGAAGCCGGCTGCCGTTTCTACTTTCATCACCCCAGGCATATCCGCAATATCGGTGTGTTCAACGACCGCGATCACCGCAAGCTTGTCGTGCTCGATGGCCGTGTCGCCTTTGTCGGTGGTCATTGCATCGTGGACGGCTGGATGTGCGAGTCTGCGCAAAGATGCGACGACGTGCGTGACCTGGGTGTGCGGCTGGAGGGACCCGCCGTGCATGCCGTGCAGTCCGTCTTCGCCGAGAACTGGGTGGAAGACAGCGGAGAGCTCTTTCTTGGAGAGGCTTACTTCCCACGACTGGAGGCCGCCGGCGACGTGGCCGTTCACGTGGCCAGCGTCAAGGCTGAGGGTTCACCACCCGCAGTGAAGATCCTGCATCACCTCGTGATCTGCATGGCGCGCGAACGTCTCTGGATCCAGAACCCCTATTTCCTGCCGGACGACGAGGCGATCAAGGCGCTTTGTGAAACTGCACGTCGTGGGGTGGACGTGAGGGTGATGGTGCCGTCTGCAGAGGCTTCAGACATGCCGATGGTTCAGCATGCTGCCCACCACAACTTTCACGTCCTGCTGGAAGGCGGCGTTCGCATCTTCGAATACCAGGAGTGCCTGCTTCATCAGAAGGTGATGACGGTGGACGGTGTGTGGTGCGCGATCGGGTCGAGCAACTTTGATGACCGGTCGTTGGAGACCAATGACGAGATCACCTTGGGTATCAAGGACTCCGCGATGGCACTACAACTGGAGGAGTTGTTCCTGCTCGACATGCAACACGCCGTCGAACTCGATGCGGCGCATTGGGCGCAGCGTGGTCTTTGGCACCGTTGCAAGGATGGCTTCTTTCATGCTTTCAACGAGCTGCTTTGAAGCAGGCGCCGGCGTCGACATGCTTGCCGCCTTGCCTGCACCTGGTCGTGGTCGTCAGGGTGCGGAGAGTTTTGCGCCTTCCCGGATTAAACGGTGCCCTCCTCTTCGTGGACATCCGCGACGCGCAACTGCGCCTCGGTGCGGGCCTGCTCAAGTAGCGCCTCGGCCTTTTCATCGATCATTTCGGGTACTTTGTGCTCGGTCATTGGAATTCCCTTTGGACATCGCCTATGGCGTGCCGCAACCGTGAAGTTGTTCCTGCAAGACGATGGCGGGGATGCACACGCAACCTGCCCGTCGACTGCGTTGAAATGGCTGGGTCCCTGCGGAGCAATCAAATCTGAACGTTTGCTGAGGGACGGCGCCTTGTCCCACGCCCGGCTCGAATGGTCACGGGCAAGGTGTACGCATGACCGATCCACGCAATGTCGCGCACGACAAAAAAGTGCAACAGGAAAAGAAGCATCGCGGCGAGGAAACCGCGTCCGGGTTCGAACATGCCCCGCAGCCGGGCCAGAAGCCGGCGCTCAAGCACCCTGAAAGGGAGGATCCGAGCAAGGAAGAGACGGTTGGCGTACCCGCCTCTTCCAAAACTGTTTGATAGCGTGCCCTGGCGCACGACTCCGGAGTTTTGGACGATACAGCGACCTCAAGGCCGTGGCAGAGACCGTCGTTGGTTGTCAAGCTGCCAAGAGTCGCCAGCTTACAAATGGCAGACGTCGGGGAAGGGTCCGCATCTGGCCGTCAGCCAGCTTGCGAACGCCACCCCGACCGCTTCGCCCCGTCGGGCGCGCGCCCGGCACGTTCGGGCCCGACGCAGTCGGTCAGCATCGGACCGTTGCCCGGCTGTCCGCAGCGGTTGCAATTCCGTCCGCCACTTGAACTCACGGTCTCAGCGCCATTGCTGACGTCCCAGTACACGGAGAACCGCAGCCCCCAGGCCCAAAGGCAGTAGCGCACTTGCGCGGAGGGCGGTCAGCGCCGCGGTGTCAGGATGACCATCAGGAGCTGCGGGTAGCGCAGCACCAGCCCGCCCCACATGACCGCAGCCACGTACGCGCCGAACAGCACGTGGCTGAACAACGGCGATCCAATACGGTAGTGCGTGGCAATGGCACCGCCAAGGAAAGCCGTCAGGTAGATGGCGCCAAGCACGGCCGTCCTGGGCAAGGCATGCAAGAGCGCCCCCACCACCAACAGTACGCCAAGCGGGACGACCGACGAGACCGGCCAACCAAGTTCGACGGTTCCCCTTATGACGGGGTCGATCTGCAGCAGCTTGCCGGCAGCATCGAGCAGGAAGAACAGCGTCGCAAGGCCAGACAGGACGCGCCCAAGGCGCACCTGCCACGCTGGCACCGCTGAGTGGGTGCCCGGGACGCCCGTCATTTTCGGATTCGCTACGGTCATGAGGTGCGCTTCCTGCCGGGGGCTCGGGGGGGTGGCGCTACTCTTGGAGCGAGCGGAACCCAGCCGTTGCGCCGAAAGGCTTCCCAGACCGCCATCGCGTGCCCATGACCGAGCCCCGACGTGGATTTCAGCCACGCGATGAACTGCATCGTCTTCGTCTCGGGATGCAAAACGCCGCTGCGCACGGCCTCGTCGAAGAAGTCCTTCGGGTCTTTGCCTGTCTTGGCCCGGATGTTGGTGATGTACGCCTCGAACGTCATGTGCTCATCCCAAGGCAATGGACTCCCCATTGACACCCCAGCACACGCCGAAGCGATCGGTGAGCATGCCGAAGGTCTTGGCCCAGAACGCCGGCGCCAGTGGCATCGTCACCTGACCGCCCTGCGACAGCGCGTGGAAGGCGCCGTGCGCCTGGTCGACGGTGTCGTACTGGACGGCCAGCATTGCACCCTTCACGCCCTCGTACGGCATGCCTGGTGGCACGTCGCCGGCGAACAGCTTCGCGCCACCGGGCAGCTCCAGGCAGGCATGCATGATGCTGGTGCCGGTGGGGCGCGGGCCGTCGCCGCAACCGTCGGCGCCCGCGGGTGATGCGGGCATGTCGTCGTAACTCATCATCGTTTCGATCTTGGCGCCGAGCGCCTTCTCGTAGAAGGCGAAGACCTCACGGGTGTTGCCGCCAAAGCTCAAGTAGGGGGTCAGGGTCGTGGACATGGTGTGCTCCCGGGATGGGCCGACATGGCCCGTCGAGTGGCTCCAAGATTACGCATTCAGGCCGATGAATAAAGTACCAATCCACTCCGACACTCCGGTGCCAATTGATGGGGCCGAAAGGCCCGGGCCAAACTTGCGCTGAAGTGGCCCCATTGGCCTGCCACATCGGTATGCTCGGCACCAGTTCGGAAAGCGTCCAGGACCATGTTCTTGCAGTTCGATGGCAATGGCGTGCTCTACGCGCAGCTGGCGCGGGCACTCAAGCGTGCGATCCTTCATGGCCAACTGAAGGCTGGTGCAGCACTGCCTGCGACGCGCGTGCTGGCCGCGGAGTTGGGGCTGTCGCGCAATACCGTGCTCACAGCCTACGAGATGCTGTGTGCTGAGCAGTTGGCGGTGGCCAGAGTCGGCTCCGGCACCTTTGTGGCGACCCCGGCGGTTTTGGGTGACAGGCCGTCGATCAAGGCGCAGGTTGCGGCCCAGACACGCTACGCCGCCCGCTTGCGGGGCCTGCCGGCACCGACGATTCGCCGCGTCGCTCGTCGCCTGCGTTACGACCTGCACTACGGCGAGCCCTTGGTCGACCCACCACTGGTCACCGCATGGCGGCGCGAGCTGTCACAGGCGGTGGGCGCAAGGGATTGGGGTTACCCGCCCAGCACTGGCCTGCGGGTGCTGCGGCAGGCCATCAGCGAGTATCTCGCACGGCGGCGCGGCGTCGTGTGCGACGCCGACGACGTGGTGGTCGTCAGCGGGACGCAGCAGGCAGTCTCTCTGCTCGCTCGGGTGTTGATCGACGAAGGGTCGGTCGTTGCGATTGAGGATCCCGGGTACGAACTCGCATCGCGCGCGTTGCAGGCTCATGGCGCGCGCCTGCTGCCGGTAAAGGTCGACGCCGAGGGTTTGCGGGTTGAAGTCCTGCCGCGGGGAAGCGGCGTGCGCATGGTCCTGGTTACGCCGTCGCACCAATTCCCATCCGGCGCCGTGATGTCACTGGCGCGGCGAACAGCCTTGCTCGAATACGCTGCTCAACGCGCCTGCTGGGTGGTCGAAGACGACTACGACGGCGAGTTCCGCTATGACGGTGTCGCCATCCCGGCACTTCGATCGCTCGATGTCCACGACCGGGTAATCTACGTCGGCAGCTTCTCGAAGGTGCTTTTCCCGGGGCTGCGCCTTGGCTATGTGGTCTGCCCAACGGGCCTGCGCGATGATCTCATCTCCGCCAAACTGCACGACGACCTGGGTTGCGGCAGCATCGAGCAGGCAGCACTGGCCGAGCTGATGCAAAGCGGCGCGTTCGATCGTCATTTGCGGCATGCTTCAGCGGAACTGCGCCGCCGCCGCGCGACGTTGCTGGACGGTCTGCGCGAGCATTGCAGCGCGCATCTGGTGGTCAACGACTCACGCGCCGGCATGCATGTGGTTGGTTGGCTGCCGGGCTGGACTTCGCGCCGGGTCGAAGCGCTGGCCGCGCACGCAGCGGAGCGCGGTTTGGGGCTGCATCCGATCGCACCACACTACCGGCGTCAGCCTGCACCGCAGGGCCTGCTCCTGGGGTACGCCGCACTGTCCGCCAAACAGTTGCGCGCGGCGACGGCACTGCTGGGGGAGTGCCTGGGCAAGATTGCTGACCAAACAACATAGCGGCACTCACATTGCGCGAGCCCTTTGACATGATGCAGGGCGACAAGAAGGCGAAGTGGGTCAGGCTCAAAGCCGGCCACCGGCCGCAAATCGGCTCTGGTGCAAATTTTCGGTGTGGCCGAGAGACGTCTCCAGAGGGCCGCGCAGGTCATGCCGAAAGCACGGCATTCCAGCGCGGGCGCAGCTTGGCCCCGAACATGCAGCCGACCGAGATTGAACTGACCCTTGCGGATGCGATGCAGCAGTTCGACGCCGGCGATCGTCACCGCAGCACGGTCGAAGACCCTGAACCCGAGCATCGGGTTGATGCGTGACTTCACGCCCCGATGGTCTTGCTCGATCATGTTGTTACCCGGCATGCTTGTCCCTCGCGCCTTCCCGGCGCACGGGTCGATGCCTCGGCGGAGTATCGTTGCCGCACCGGGATAGGGGCGACGGGAGCATGTCTTGCGCGCAGGCCGTTGTATCTCATGAGCTGCGAGCTCGGGTTGTTGACTGGCTGCCCCTTCGATCTGCCCGGTTGCGCTGCGAGCGCGAATCCGTAAATGTCGTGTTGCCCGCGAGCTTCCGCCGTGTGTCCACCACTGCAGGAGACGCCTAGGAGAGTCATCGGCTTGGATGTTCATCGCAACTTCGCGCAGGTCGCGATCCTGGAGAACGGCCTCGTGAAGGATCACGGCCGCTTCGCCATGGCCCGCGATGCGGTGCTGATTTTGGCCGCTACGCTGACCAAGGAGGACGACGTCGTGCTGGAGGCCACCAGCAACGGGCGGTCATCGTCCGGCTGTTGACGCCGATCGTGCATCGCGTGGCCATCGCCAATCCCTTCCAGGTGCGCGCGGTCGCCCGGGCCAAGGTGAAGACCGACAAGATCGACGCCGCGACGCTCGCCCGCCTGCACGCGGGCGCAGTTCCTGCCCGAGGTGTGGATGCCCACCGAGGAGGTAGAGCTGCAACTCTGCTGCCGCCGAGCGTGCCCAACTCGTGTCGCAGATGACGAGGCTGAAGAACTGGATCCAATCCATCCTTCACGCCAACCTGATCCCGCGCGAGACGGGACGCATCTCAGCAAGAAGGGGCGTGCGCGCCTGCAGGAATTGCCGCTGCCGCCGGATCAGCAGCGCGTGGCGCTGCGCCATGACGATGAGCTCGATCGCCTTGCAGTGGAGCTGGCTGTCATCGACAAGGAGATCGCGCAGCGCGCGCTCGACACTACCCAACGTGCCGACCGTGGCCGAGCAGGGCTACCCCAACTTCGAAGCGGTCTCGTTCATCGGCATGATGGCGCCGGCTGCGACACCCAAGCCGATCATCGACAAGAGCAACGCGGACATCATGCACAAGATCCTTGCGATGCCGGAAATCAAGGACAAAACTGGCTGCGCAGGGCTTACCGCCGAAGTGGATGAAGCCGGCTGATTTCGGCAGCTATCTGGCCAAGGAAGTACCCAACTGGGGGCCATCGTGAAAAGCGCGAACGTCAAGGTCGACTGATGCTGGTGTGCTGGTGTGACCTCGTCGTCACAGAGCTCAGGACTTGCGGGGTGCGCACTTGAGAAGCGCTATCATCGAAAAGGTTTGGTTCTGTACGGTAGCGCACAAATCCTTCGGCTCAAGGAGCGGGTGTACAAACGTAAAAGTCGGGAAAACGATGGGTCCTTCACAGTGGCAGGCAACGCCATCGGGAAGTCGTATGCGCCTGTCGGGCCACCCGACGCGGCAGCTTTCGCTGCCGCTTTGAACTTGGTGCGAGAAGCCTTGGATGGATCCAGCCAAGCGTTCGACATCAGCTCACCGGCGGCTGATGAATCTTCGTCATCCTGATCGGCTCGGCCAAGGTCCCGCCCAGTCAATCTGCAGGCCCCCAAGGCGATGGCGTGGAACACATTACGAACAGGAGTCACCATGAACTGTGAAGCAACCCACTGCTTCGACACCGCGACGGTTCGATTCGTCATCCACCCCGATGGCTTTGACGGGCCGCGTGTTCTTGCCGAAATAACTGAAGACGCGTTGCGCGATGCCTTCGGAGCGCGTGGCGGCCCCGACGGCCTCCTGGACGCGTGCAAGAGGCATTTCGAGTTCATAGCGGCGACCGCGGTACAACACCATCGCCTCAGCCCCTCACGGGCCGTCAGACTGGATACGACAGACCTCGCCGAGTTGGGCGCGTTCGCGGAGCCTTTTTGATGTTTGCCCAATCGGCACTGGGGTAGCTGCGTGGGCGCCTCATGCGCCGCTTGGTGTTGGCACCGGCTGAAAAATGACGCTCCGGGGGGTGCGGCAGAAATCTTGGAGTTGTTTATGCCGCACCCCGGGTTGGGTCAAGATTCAATCAGCGCGGACCTCAATGATCCTCTGCGCCGCCGCCCGGGTTGTCGCGTGGAACAGCACAGGGCGTCCGCCCTTGTTCAGGCGCAAGTCGCGGACGGCTTCCATACATGCACGGTCGAAGTCTTCATCAGTCCACGGTTCAGCGGGGTCCTCTTCGTCGGTCATGACTTGTCCCTCTCGCGCTGGGCGTTTCGCAGCTTTGCCCTGAGCCCTGCTGCCTTGAACTCGGCGCAGGCCGTCGCATCGGCGGCCAGATCGGCGTAGGCGTCAGCGCCTTGCAGCGCCTGCGCTTGGTCGATCTCGCGACGGCCTTCAGTCATGACCATGCCATCCGAGACGCGGTCGCCGAGCATGTGGACCTCAAAGCAGGTGTCGGTGCGCGCATCGTGGAATGTCGCCATGCTGTGCTCGTCGATGGCGAGCAGGACAAGTGGGCTCGATCGTTGCCAGTCATGCTCGGATCTCCCAGAACGGGGGCACGTTCATGGCCGCCGCCTTGCGCAGATCGGCTTCGATTTCGTCCATGAGCGGGGCATCATTGTCGACAGGGGGCGGAGCGCCGTGTTTGCGTGCCAGTGCGTCGATGAGCGGCCAGCGGGACACGGTCGCTGGCTGCGGGGCATCAGGGGGCAGTTCAGGCGGTGCGCAGCCGCTACCATCGGCTTCAGTCATGGGCGTGGTCCTTCACGTTGATGATGAGCAAGCCCCGCAGCGTTCACCGCGCGCGCGGGGCTTGCGCCCTTTTTCTCCATTATCGTCGCCCTCCGTCAAGGAAAGCGCTTGGGGATTCAGGGAAGCGCAGGTCGATCGGCTCATCATCGTCGTCCAGTGCTCCGGCGTGCACAACCGTGGTCCGCGGGAATCGCAGACCGGATCAGGCAACTTCCCGGTTCATGTCCGTGGCTGGGGGCATCGGAGGATGCCGAGCGATTCGGGGCAAGACTGTCCATGCGTTGGACGTATCGGCCGGTGCCCCGACAACCACCCGGGGCGCGTCTGGCGGAGGAACGCCGAAGGTACTGGATAAATAACCAGTATCGGAGTGCGATCGCGCCCTCGGCTTGAACCAAACGGAACGGACCTCATCCGCTGCAGCAGCACTGAGGACCGTCCACCCGCCGGAGCTTGAAGCCGTCGCAGGCACGCTCTGGCGTTGCCTGCGGGCGGGCGCTTCTATCCGCCCGAGTTAAGGCGTCCGAGGCGCGCCTCCGTTCTTCGATGCCAGTGGCGGGCCGCGCTGCCGTCATGGAGCGGCGCGAAACGGTGTCGACGGGTTGAGCTCGCGGGCCCGGATTTTGGTGCACGCCGGGCAGAATGGACCATTCCCGTGGCTGATACTCAACACCCCCATGCGCCTCCTGCTGTACAAGGACCTCGACCTGCGACGGGTGAAGCCCGCTTTTGCCAAGGTGCGCGCGGCCATCGAGGCCGATGACTTCAAAAGTCCCGACGTCAAGAAGCTGCACACCGGCGGCTACTACCGCGCCAAACTGGACTACAGCAACAGATTGCTGCTGCAGTTCGGGCGCCATGGCGCTGAGACGATATGTCTGGCTCTGGAGGTGATCGAGAACCACGCCTACGACAAATCCCGCTTCCTGCGCGGCGCGCCGGTTGACGACGCCAAGATCGAGCGAGAGCCAGGCGTCGATCCGACGCAGTTCGCCACCGGGGCACTCCCACTGCGCTGGCTGCATGCGACCCGTGCCGAGTTCGAGCTGCTCGACAAGCCCATCGTCTTCGACGACGCCCAGGAGGCTGTCCGGCGCCTGCCAGCGCCGGTGGTGCTGGTCGGCTCGGCCGGCTCCGGCAAGACCGCCGTCACGCTGGCCAAGCTCAGAGAGGCAGAAGGCCGCGTGCTCTACGTGACGCAATCGGCCTATCTCGCGCAATCGGCGCGGGCCTTGTACGACGCGCATGCCTACGAAAATCCTGCCCAGGAAGCCGAGTTCCTGAGCTACCGGGAGCTTCTGGAAACCCTGCGCGTCCCGTCGGGGCGTGAGGTCACCTTCAACGCCTTCAGCGGCTGGTTCGAGCGACACCGCGCTGCAGCCAAAGCGCTGGGCGACATCGACGACCATGCGCTGTTCGAGGAATTCCGCGGTGTCATCGGCGCCCATCCCACCGGCCCGCTGTGCCTGTCCGACTACCTCGCCCTGGGCACGCGCCAGAGCCTGCTGGCATCCTCAGCGCGCCCAGCGGCGCACGTCCTCTTTGGTCGCTACCAGCAATGGCTGGTGGAGACCCATCAGTTCGATCTGAACCTGGTCGCCCACGCATGGCGGCCGCTGGCCCAGGGCACCTACGACTTTGTGGTGATCGACGAAGTGCAGGATCTCACCGGTGTGCAGCTGGCCCTGGTGCTGGCGTGCCTGAAGAAACCAGGCCAGTTCCTGTTGTGCGGGGATTCCAACCAGATCGTCCACCCAAACTTCTTCTCCTGGGCGGCGGTGAAGACACTGTTCTGGCAAGGCTTGGCGGGCGAGGCAGCGCAGCGCCAGTCGCTACAGATCCTGCAGGCCAACTTCCGAAACACGCAGGCCGTCACCGAACTCGCCAACACACTGCTGAAGATCAAGCAGGTCCGCTTCGGGTCGATCGACCGCGAAACCAACTTCCTGGTAACCAGCACCTCAGGGGACCCCGGCGAAGTCACGCTCGTCCAAGCCAAGGAGACGTCACTCAAGCAGATCGACGCCACCACACGCGCATCCGCGCGCCACGCGGTGATCGTGCTGCGCGAAGAGGACAAGGCGGTGGCACGAGCCCAGTTCCGTACCCCTCTCGTCTTCTCGGTCCACGAGGCCAAGGGCCTGGAGTACCCGCACGTGGTGCTGTTGGGATTCGTCTCCGGGCAGCGTGCGGCTTACGCTGATGTCTGCGAGGGCGTCTCGCCGCAAGATCTGCGTGGCAACGAACTGGCCTACCGTCGCGCCAGGGACAAGAGCGACAAGTCGCTGGAGATGTACAAGTTCTACGTCAACGCCTTGTATGTGGCGATGACTCGCGCGGTGGAGAGCCTGACGATCATCGAGTCCGATACCGGCCATCCCTTGCTCGAACTGCTGGACCTGAAGGCGGGCGAGGCGCGCACCGCTCCTGCCCAGGCGTCGACCAAGGAGCAGTGGGCGCTGGAAGCGCGCAAGCTCGAACTGCAAGGCAAGCAGGAGCAGGCACTGGCGATTCGCGAGACCTTTCTGCAAGGCAAGCCGGTGCCCTGGATGCCGTGGAGCCGGACATTGATCGAAAAGCTCGCGCCCCACGCGCTGGATCGCAGCAACCCGAGCGCCAAGCAGAAGCAGACGTTGATGGACTACGCGCTATGGCATGGCCAGCATGCATGGATCGAGCAGCTGTCATTGGCCGGCTTCCAGCCCGCCCGCGGCCTGGCGCCAGACGGAGAATTCGGCCGGATCAGTTTCAATGCGGCCCGTCACTTCGATGCCATGGCTCAGGTCAGGCTGGAGGAACTGACCGTGCGCGCGGTAAGCGCCGTGCGTCACCGTCATCTGCTGCCGTACAGCGCGAGGAACTTCAAGGACATCCTGCGGCAGTGCGACCTTCACACCGTCGACCATCTGACGCCCGTGGGCGCCACGCCGCTGATGCTGGCGGCGCGGGCAGGCAACTCGGCGCTGGTCGATGCCCTGCTGGCCAAGGGCGCCAATCCCGAGGCGGAAGATGAATTCGGACAGACGGCCTGGCAGCAAGCCGTGAGCCGGGCGATGGAGGAGCCGGGTTTCGCGAAGGACGCCCTGGGGCCGATCTTCGAACAGCTGGCGCCGGCCGTGATCGACGTGCAGATTGACGGACGGCTTGTCAGGCTCGAGCGGCATCAGGGCGAGTACTGGGTGCTGACGCTGATGTTGGCGGGGTTCAAGACCCAATCGTCGTCATGCGCTGCCAGGTTGCTGGCGGAATGGAAGTTCGGCGACGGTTATTTTGCTGAGCAATTGCATCAGGTGCTTGAAGGTCTGCCCGTCCATCTCTGGCCGCAGAGGCGGCGCAAGCGCAGCTACCTGAATCAGGTGCTGGCGCGCGCAGAGATCGACAGCGGCTACAAGCCTGCGCGCAGGCTGTGGGCGCGCACACGCAACGGCCACTACATGCCCAACCCTGCAATGCAGGTTCGCCGCGGCGAAGGCTGGCAGGCTGTCTACGAGGCGCTCCGGCTCGAATGGGTCGACCGCGGCACCGGCACGGACCAAACGTACAGGATTCGGCCGGCCTCGATCGTATCGATGCTCAAGGAGCGCTTGGAAGGCACGCCACAAGAGTTATTTTGAGCGCCGGCAACGTCAGGCAATGCTCGCGCTTCAGAATCTTCGAAGTGACGCTTCGACTCTGCTCTGGGTGGTGCCGTCGCGCTAGAGGTAGCGAGCGACCTCATACCGCCGAGCATTGGGGCCTGAGGGGACTCGCTGCGGCGAGGCCCCTCACGGTCGGGCGTGTAACCTCTGGGTTGCAAGACATGGAGGTTGCCATGGCCGACTACGCCACTTTATTGCGCGACCACACGACGCTCAAGGTCCGATCGATCGACCGGATCTTTCTTCAGGCCTATGTACCGAAGCTGCAGTCCGTGGGGCAGGTGTGCATTTTCCTCAGGTGGCATCGGAACGTGCACATCCCCTCTTCGGCAGCGTTCGGCCAGATCGGCGAGAGGTTCGTCAAGGAGATCGAGCGATTCTCGAAGGAACAAGGAATCCCGATCATCCACTTCGAGAAGGGCGAGAACAAGGAGCAGCGAGCCCGGGCGTTGCTCGAGAAGGCTTCCGGCGAAGCGGGCGAGGGTCGAGTTGTGCTGATCGGTATCGCCCAGGAGAAGGCCTCGGTATGGCGTTCGTGGAAGGCCAAAGGCCAAGAGAACGCCGCCCACCCGCACATGGAGTGGGGCCGGCAGATGGCCTACATCAATCACTACTATTTCTACCTTTGGGATCCGGGGTGGGGGCCAGCCTTCTGGAAGACCAACGCCTACGCGCCCTTTCCGATCTGGCTGTGGCTCAACGGGCATGAGTGGGCCAAGCAGCAGATGCACAAGGCTGGGATCCCGTACGAGGCACTCGACAACGGCTTTCGGTCCTGCGCCGACCCGCGCGCTCTGCAGAAGCGGTGTGATCAGCTCGGCTCCGGAGCGGTGCGTGATTTCTTCTGGCGTTGGTTCTGCCGGCTGCCTTCGCCGTTCTGCCCAGAGGACCTGCACGCGGGTTATGTCTACCAACTCGCCTTTCGCCAATTTGAGGTTTCCGAGACCGTCGTGTTCGACCGGCCCCAGGCGGGCCGTGCTTGGTTCGAGGGCGTGATCCGCGACCACCTGGATCTCGGTCGGCCCGACCAGGTGGCACTGATCTTCGATCGACGAGTCAGTGTGCGCACCCCAGGCTCCTTCCGCACAAAGGTCATCACCCGAGGCGTCGACCCGATCCTCAGCTGTTACTACAAATCCTCGCGGATCAAGCAGTACTTCAAGGAGGGACGAGCCCTGCGTACCGAGACGGTGATCTGCGATACGCATGACTTCGGCGTTGGCAGACGCGTCTGCGCCAAGAACTGGAAAGCCCTGCGCGACGTTGGCCAATCGGCCAACCGGCGATTGTGTGACGCCGAGGCGCAAGACGCGATGCCGGCCCCCGACGTGGGGACGTTTGAGCGCGTGACCCAACCCTCGACCAGCGAAGATGGTCTGTATGCGCCGGCACTGAGGTTCGGCGACTCGCGCGTGATGGCGGTGCTGGCGGCACTCGTCGGCTTCTGTCACCTGGTGGACGGATTTACCAACGGTCAACTCGTTCAGCGAGTCGCCGCCCTGCTCGACGAGCCCTACACGACGCGGCAAGCCACCTATGACCTGCGCCGCCTGAAACGAAAAGGCTTGATCCGCAGGATTCACAACGCCCACCGCTACGAACTCACCACCGTTGGCCGAGCCGTCGCCGTGCTCTTCACCAAGAGCTACACCCGCGTCCTTACTCCCGGTCTGGCGATCCTTGACCCACGACTTCCCGAAGACATCCGACGCCGCAGTCCATTGGCCTCGGCATGGCTCACGTTCCAACGCGCCCTCAGAGATTTCGTCGAACGAAGCTTCGTTGCAGCTTGACTGAAATTTGACCTAATCGTGAACTTCTTGGGCGCCTAGTCGGAGCTAGAGCTCGGGCCGGCGCACTGGGAGCGCGCCGTGCGCGAGTCCGGCGACATGCGGCCCAGCAGACCGTGCTGCTGCAGGCGTAACGGTGGTCCTCCCGATCCTGGTGTTGCCGCCCGCGCCGCTCGAGGATGTGCCCATCGACCTGAGCGCGTTGGCGCGATGGATCCGAGCAGGTGGCGTGCGGTCGCGGCGTCGTGCGACAGGCGCTGCTCGAAGCGTGCCTGCGACCGCACAGTCGACGATGAGCGATCGCGGGAAGCTCATTCGGAGATGGCGCCGTCTGTCACGGCCGTCAAGGCGACGGTCCAACCCCTCGCAGGGCCAGGCGCCGATTGCGCGAACAGCCGCCCTGCCCGTTTCTTCGCCGCTCGCGTCGCAGGAGTTGCTCGGCGACTGCGAGCGGCTCATGCGGCTGCTGCTGCTGCTGCGCAGATCGCGGGCACGTCTGTCGCACTTGCATCGATGGGCGATCACGCGGGGCGGAACGTGTCAATGAGTTTGCTACACCCGGCTTCATGAATTTACTGTGCAGGGCTGTGGTGATGTTGGGTCGGCGGTCTCCGATGGTGGTGGGTTGATCCATGCTGC
>NZ_JASZYG010000043.1 GCF_030317105.1 Variovorax brevis | reverse complement strand
TTACAAGGGTGCAGCCCCAGCACTTGCCGACCTGCTTGGCGGCACGCTCTCGTTCACGTTCGACACGGTAGTCACGGCGGTTCCGTTCATCAAGGACGGAAAGCTCAGGGCCTTCGCGGTTTCTGGTCCACGTCGGGCATCTTCTCTCCCCTCCTTGCCGACCATGCAGGAGATCGGCTACAAGGGCTTTGACATCACCCAGTTCCAGGGGCTGCTTGCTCCTGCGAAGACACCGCAGGCGATCATCGATCGCCTTCACGACGAGGTGACCAAGGCACTCAAATTCAAGGATGTCGAAAACAGGCTTGCGACTGAAGGTGGCTACGACATTGTCGGAAGCACGTCCGTCGCGTTTGGCGAACACATCCGCTCGGATCTTGACCGCTATGGAAAGCTCGTCAAGGATGCAAACATCAAGCCGGAGTAGCCGCCGTGTACACAGTCGATGTCCTGATTCAGGGTTTTCCTGGGCGAGCTACGTGCCATGGAGGACTCGGCTGGAGCACCATTTCGCTCCTGCGCGGCGCCGGGCGTACGATGCTCCTCGACGTGGGTGCGTTCGGTGTCCGCAAGCCGCTTGCGAAGCAACTCGCACAGCGCGACGTTGCGCCTGAAGACATCACCGACGTCGTCCTTACCCATCTGCACTACGACCATGCGGTCAACTTCACCCTGTTTCCCAACGCAACGATCTGGGTCGGTCGTAGGGAACTTGGGTGGGCTTCTGCGGCGCGACCGGGCTTCGACCCGCTGCCAGAACTGTACGTCCAGGAGCTTGTGCGCCTCGATCGGGTTCGCCTGATTGATGAGGGCGACGAATTCTTGCCGGGCCTCACTGCGATCTGTTCCCGGGGCCACACACCAGGCCACTTGATGTTCCTCCTCACAGAGAGCGAAGTGCCGGTGCTGTTCACAGGCGATGCAGCCAAGAACCGCGCGGAGCTTCTCTCGATGGATGTCCTCGACACCGGCGATCGCCCTGCAAGCATCGGTACCCTGGAACGCATCTGGGAAACGTGGCGACGCACGCCCGGCACGCTGCTGATCCCGGGACATGACCTCACCATGCAGCTCGACGACACGGGCCAACCTGTCTACGTCGGAGAACAAAGCGCAGGAATCACGGCGTGGTTCTCCCAGAGCCTTGGCCAGGCCACGACCATCGACCTGTGCCGAGAGGCCGCGGGCGGCTTTTTTTCCGGGCTACTTGATCGCCCCGCGCAGCGGTGACACCTCTTCTTTTGAAAGACCTCCTCCCATGACAGTCCCTCCTGCTATCCGATCTGCACTGATGCCAACTGGCGTGCTGCGTGCCTCGATCAATCTTGGCAACCCCATCCTTGCAAGCTGGGATGCCGGCAACTCTCGGGCGACCGGGGTTTCAGTCGACTTGGCGACCGAACTGGCCAAGCGCCTGCAGGGCGAAATGAAGCCAGTGGTGTTCGATGCCGCTGGGAAATCAGTGACAGCTGTCACCGGCGAGCAGGCCGATGTCGGCTTCTTCGCCGTCGATCCCTTGCGCGGCGAAGGTTTGCTGTTTACAGCTCCGTACATATTGATCGAAGGGAGCTACCTCGTGCGAGAAGACTCAAGGATCGCAACGAACGAGCAAGTGGATGTCGAAGGCGTGCGCATCATGGTCGGCAAAGGAAGCGCATACGACCTCTACCTGACTCGCGAGCTCAAGAATGCCCAGATCGTTCGAGCCAACACGTCACCTGCGGTTGTTGACGAGTTTCTTGCGCAGCACGCCGACGTGGCTGCAGGTGTGCGTCAGCAGCTTGCCTCCGACGCAGCAAGGCTGGAAGGGCTGCGACTCTTGCCTGGCAGATTCATGGTGATCCAGCAAGCGATGGGAACGCCGCGCAGCAGGGGGATAGAAGCTGCCAACTATCTAAGCGAGTTCGTTGAAGAGATGAAAGCGTCAGGCTTCGTTGCCGACGCCATGGCACGCCACGACATCAAGGGTGCGCAGGTTGCGCCGCCGAAAGAAGAAGGTTGAACGCACGCGCAGCCAGAATGGCCACTCGCGTCCCAAAACTGCAAGGGAGCGGCCAAAAACGGAGGCGACGTTTTGACGGAGCGCGGTGCGAGGATCGCCGTCTTCGAAACTGTCCCGCGGAGATGTGCATGCGAATTTCGATCCACGCGTTGGTCGACCGTGAAGACGGCCTCCCACCGGAGACGGTTGCGTTGGGCGGGGTGCACCGCGAACCCGACTGCGACCCGTCATCCGGGCTTGGCCTGTTCGTGCGCGAAGCGCACGACATGTTGCTGCGCCTGCAGTCCGTCGTGCTGAAGGAACAGACAGCACTCTTTCTCAAGTCGGCGGTCCGCTGCCAAGAATGCGGCGAGCGCCTCGCAACGAAGACCACGAGATCGCTGGTTTACCGAACTGCCTTCGGGAAGGCCAATCTTGACAGTCCGCAACTGTATTCCCGATGCGCCCATTGCGGCACCACGGCTTGTACAGGGTCTACGTTCAATCCATTGGCCGACGCCTTGCCCGAACGAAGCCACCCGCAATGGGTCTGGCTTCAATGTCGATACGCCAGTGTCATGTCGTATCGTCCGGCCCGGATCTTCCTGCGGGACGCCTTCCCCGGAGGAACCCGATGTTGCCGCCTCGAGCGTGAAGCTCAACGTTCGCGCCATCGGTGAACGGCTTGAGCAAGAGGTACAGGAATCGATTCAACGCACCGCTGTCGCATGTCATGAGGTCTCGGTGTCGGCTGGTCCCAGCGACGTCGCCATCCAGATCGATGCGGGGTACATCAAGTCGACGGCCAGGGTCGATGGACGACGGTGGCTCGCCTGCATCGCCTCGAAGATTGTTCATCCCGAGGCGGGTAGAAGTCTCGCGCACGCCTTCTCCGCGGGCTTTGACCCGAGGGCAGGACTTCGACAGCAGGCGTTTCTCGGCTCCGCCGGCATTTCCCCCAAGCAGTCAGTCGTCGTCCTGTCCGACGGCGGAGAAGACGTCGGGTGGGCATGCAAGCTACCGGCCGCCAAAGAGCGCGTGCTTGACTGGTTCCACATCGGCATGCGCTTCCAGCATCTGCTCACCTCGGTTCAAGGACTTCGGGGCTTCAGCGTGCAGAAACGAGCTTTAATCAAGCGACGCGTTGAGGGCGCCAAGTGGCTGCTCTGGCCCGGTCAGCGCGACAGATGTTTGCATCGCCTGGAAGTGATTGGCCGCGCAAGGGTGGGTCGGCGCAAACAATGCCCTCGGCAGACTGATTCGATACCTGCATACCTGCGCAAGGTATCTGATCAACTACGCAGCGCCGCGCCCAGGGACAACCGTTTACGAGCGCCGGCGCTGAATCAGTCGTCGACTACGTGATTGGCCAACGCATGAAGCGCAACGGGCATAAGCAGTGGACTCGCGTCGGAGCAAACGCGCTGCTGCAGGTGCGCTGTGCCGTACTCAATGGGCAAGACGTTAGAAATTTCGAATCGACCCGTCACAAAACCAACGACACCCTCGCTGATCGCCCAGATCTAGCCTCCGATTTTGGCCGCTCCCGCAGAGCCATGTGTGTCGGCCCCGCCCGGCTGCGGCAGCACCATGGGCGCCTCCTTGCCGCTTGTCGAAAGCCGAGCGCTTTGAGATGCGTCTATCCGCGAACGAATGTCTGTTTCTCCTTGGCAACAGTTTCTTCAAGGCGCTCGTGCAATTGGCTGTATTCGAGCGCGCGCTGTTGAGTATTTGTGAACGGCCAACTACGCTTAGCCTCCCTAGGGGGAGATGCGATGAAAAAAGCCATTATTGCCCTGACTGTGCTCTCCACTGGTGGCGCCTCGGCGCAATCGTCTGTCACGCTGTTCGGTGTCATCGACGCCACGGTCAGCTACTACTCGAGCAAGTCCGAGACTCCTTCGGGCATTGGCGTCACGACCAGTAGCACCATGCAGAACAGTTCGGGCTACGCCGGCAGCCGCCTGGGCTTCCGTGGCACGGAGGATCTCGGCGGAGGTGCAGCAGCCAGTTTCTGGCTCGAAGCCGGATTGGCCAACGACACCGGCTCCAGCTTCACATCCGGTGGTGGTCTTGCTTTCAATCGCCGTTCGACTGTCAGCCTGTCCGGGCTCCTGGGCGAGATCCGCCTCGGCAGGGACTACACGCCGACGTTCTGGAACGACGGCATATTCGATCCGTTCACCTCCAACGGCGTGGGCCTCAACCTGATTTCCACCGCCAGTGGCTTCAACAGCCCGGGCCAAGCGGCAAATGGGTTCCAAGCCAACCCCAACTACGTTCGTGCCTCCAACTCGGTGGGCTACTTCCTGCCGGCCAACCTGGGTGGCCTATACGGCCAGGTCATGTACGCCTTCAACGAAGCAACCAAGTACGACCCGGGCACCCTGACCCCGAACGTGCCGAACAGCCAGCGCGCCGGGCGCTACCTCGGCGGTCGCTTGGGCTACGCCAACGGCGCGCTGGATGTCGCCGTTGCGGCTGCTCAAAGCACCGTGGGAGACCGGTACTTCCAGGGCACCACGACGAACCTCGACATCTGGAATATCGGCGCCTCGTACGATTTCGGCGTCGTCAAGCTGATGGGGGAGTATTCGAGCAACAAGCTGAAAACCGACTTCTCGGGCACCCCAGCGCCCGCCAACTTCACCAACCCGGGTGCCGACGGCGTGCTGGTCGGCTTGACAATGCCTGTCGGTCCCGGCCTGATTCGGGCCGTCTATACCCAGGTGAAGTACAACAACGTCACGACGCTGAGCCAGATCATTCCTGGCCTGTCCCCGGATCCGAAGTCCGAGAAGTTCGCATTGGGCTACGTGCACAACCTGTCCAAGCGTACCGCCCTGTACGCGACGGCAGCGCGCATCAATAACAAGAACGGTGCCGACCTGACGGTGGGCGGGCCAGCCTTCTACACGACGGCGATAAATGGCTCGGTGCCAATCCCGCAGTCGTCCACCGGCTACGACATCGGTATCCGGCACGCCTTCTGATCGAACCCCGCGCCGGGGTGATAGTACTTATCCGACAAATTGACACGCTTACGCGAAATTTCCCTTCAGAAAATCAACAGCTTAGGTTAGACGACTTTCGCGCACTGACCGGATTTCGTAAGTCCTTGTTGCGCAACACGTTCAGGCGAAGGCGCACCATTCTGAAGAGAAAGTACGACTACGCAGGTCAGAGAACCCGCGCCATCAGCGGAAGCGTGCGCCTCAATGGTCATGTTCTTCCGCCGACCGGATTGATGACCGGGCGCTTCGACCTCGCAGACGAACCCACCACGTACCTGGCCGACAGCGAGGACACGTCGATGTACGAAGCTGTCTTTCGGCGCGACGTCCACAGCGTTCGATTGCAACGCCTCAAGCAGCGTTTCCTCGCTACATTCGAAACGATCAGGCGTTTGCGGGTCGCCGACTTGCGCGGTCTTGAAGAAGAACATCCCGTTCTGCAGTCCGCCCGCTACTTGTACACGCAGGAATTCGCGCTCGATTGCCGGCGCCGTGGCCTCGGTGGAATCCTCTATGCCTCGGCACAGCACGCCAACCATGGATGCATCTGCCTCTTCAAGTCCGGCATCAGCAAGATGGACCGCTTGGCGGTCACGCCGCTCGTGTCGAGTTCGCAGCAGCTACATCGCGCCGTTGTTCGCGCAGCTCGCGCATTCCGATTGATCCTTAGAGCCGGCAATTTGAGCGCTGCCCATCGTTTGCCTCCGAACGTCCGATGACCGCCAGAGTGGCGAAGTTGGCCGTATGCAATGGGATGGACGCCCCCACCCGTAACGGCATCAACGTGCCAAAGTGGAAGTGTCACCAACCACTTGAACCGAGAGGGGCGTCCACCATGAAGATTACGACTGTTGGCATCGACCTGGCAAAGAACGTGTTTCAGGTCCACGGCATCGACGAGCACGGCAAGGTCGTGCTCAAGAAGCAGTTGCGGCGCGACCAGATGGCAGCGTTCTTCGTCAACCTTCCGCCGTGCCTCGTCGGGATGGAGGCATGCGGCGGTGCGCACCACTGGGCGCGCAAACTTCAAGGCATGGGCCACGCGGTGCGACTGATGGCGCCGCAGTTCGTCAAGCCATATGTCAAGACCAACAAGAACGATGCAGCCGACGCCGAGGCGATGTGCGAAGCAGTGGCTCGGCCAAACATGCGCTTCGTACCGGTGAAGAACGTCGAGCAGCAAGCGGTCCTCGCGTTGCACCGGGTGCGTCAAGGCTTCGTGAGAGCGCGCACAGCTCAGGCCGCGATCTGCAATTTCTTCGCCATATCGGGCAGGTCGTACCAAGGCGTGGCACTGCGTTCCAGCGCGATGCCAGCGCACGATCGTGGCCGGTTTCACGACCACCACCGCATTGCGCCAGTAGAACAGACGCGTCAGAACGGCCAGACTGACTCGGGTTGCGGCATCCACGCGACGAGGCTGGATGCCCCGCTCGACGAACATGGCCAGTTGGCGACGCAGCACAAGATTCTCGGCCCGGACAGACTCATCCGAGCGCGCCAGCAGCACCAGCCACTGCAAGGCGTCTTCAATCAGGCGGAGCACGATGCACGAGCATCACCATGGCCTCATCGTGCCACGGTGTTCGGTCCGAGCCAACCGTCTACCGGTGAGACGACGGACGGTATTTTTGCGGACCACAGGCTGTCGATGCGCCTTTATCTCGGCAAGAGCAACTGAGGGCGAGAGGCGCAGGCTGCGACGAAGGGCGGCTTGTCAGCCGCCCGAAACGGCACGCAGGATGGCCTGTCGCAACTGGTGGGCGCTCACCGGTCGCTCCAGGAAATCGGTTGCAGGAAGGCGGGCAATTTCTACGGCCGTTCGGAAGGCCTTGTGCGAGCCCAACACGATCACCGGAAGCATCATGCCTCGGCTCCTCATCTCGCGCACCAGAGCGAGGGTTGCGAGTTCATCCGCATCGGCCAGGGCGATCACGCAACTGCGGTCTGACGGTGGATTGGCGAGCAGCGAGGCCTGGTCGTCGAGAAACAGCACGTCCATGTCGACCGCCGCCGCAAGCGCCGATGCGATCCACCTTCGATCGGCCTGATCGGCGGCAACGACATGGACGGTTGTTGGCATGGCCCCTCATCGGATGGCTGGTTCGCGGCCCTTCCTTCATCTCCCATGGTGATCCTCAACACACGGGCAAGCCATCCTGACAGCCACGCAGTCCACGTACGTAGGATGTGGGCTTCTTTGAACGCAGGCAGCTCTCTTGCTGTGCCATGACACGGGCACTCTCGCCATTGCCTTCGATGTACACGCGCTGACCCACACGCAGGCCGGGCACGATCCTCGCTCAGCCGAGGCGAGCAGGGCGAGCACCGCATGTGGCAATGCTATTGCCTACTGATAGGCATCGGGTCACTGTCAGCGTATTCAGCCAGGACGTTACTCGTTGGCTGCACAGCCGAGCACGTTGGGAAGCACTCCGATGGGAGAAGTACAACCAGCCGGTTCACAGCATCAACACGCGCGCTACCTGCGCGACCCGAAGTTGCAGCGCTACGTATGCGTTGCCCGATCGGGCTATTCTGTAGTTTGCGAGTCGGGCTGGGAATCCCGGCACCCACTAGCCCCACGTACGTGGCCGCGCGGCTGGAATTTGCGCATGGCCGCTTCCACAATGAACGCGTCCGCGCCATCGTGCATGTATTGAGCTTGCGCGAGCAATGTCCCGACGCCCACATGAACACCTTCCTGGACGAGAGATGAGCTTCAGTCCCTCCGCCAAGAGAAAGCAAAGGGCAACGTCACGCAGCCATGATCGCCGGGCCTATGCGGCGGCGGCCGGTGTCGTTGCGCAACAGATGGAGGCTATGCCGCGGCAGGACCCTGCGGCACCGATCTCGATGAGCTCATGCAGATGCGGCAGCAATTGTCTAGCGCTGCCCACCTGAGTTCATCATCGACGAGCACCAGTCCTCGGGGCCGGAGGTTGGACCAGGCTTCATCGAAAGCTGACAGCGTTCGCGTCCGTCAAGTTGGAGATCGATTCACTGGCCGCCTATTGCTCCGGCACGCCCAGCTGGCCTGCCAGGCGCGCGACGGCTTCGTTCAAAAAAGACTGAAGGAGTTGACATGCGCAAGTGCTACGCCACACCGGCCACGAAGTTGGCCATCTCCGGGGTGGTCGCAGCCCTCTTCGTCGGACTGCCGGCGCGCGCAGAGATGAGCGCCGGAGAGCTCGCGAAACTGGCCCAGAACCCTGTCGGCAACCTGATCAGCGTTCCCTTCCAGAACAACACCAACTTGAACTTCGGCCCGGACAAGGGAACGCAGAACATCCTGAACATCCAGCCCGTGATCCCGATCTCCGTGAGCAAGAACTGGAACATCATCACGCGCACGATCGTGCCCGTCATCTCGATGCCTTCGCTTGGCCCGGGGATCGACAGCACCAGCGGTGTCGGCGACACGGTACTCACCGCCTTCCTCTCGCCCGCCAACCCCGGGAAATGGATCTGGGGTGCCGGACCGGTCGTGCAGATTCCGACCAACAGTTCCGCGGAACTCGGCAACAAGAATTGGGGCCTTGGCCCGTCCGCCGTCGTGCTGCACCTCGACCACGGCAGCCCGTGGGTCTACGGCGCGCTGTTCAACAACATCTGGTCGGTGAGCAGTAGCAAGCAGGGCGGCTCGTACAACACTTTCCTGTTGCAGCCCTTCATCAACTACAACTTCCCGGGGGGCTTGTATCTCACTACCGCTCCGGTCATCACTGCGGACTGGAAGGCCGACAGCAGCCAGCGATGGACTGTGCCTCTGGGTGGCGGCATCGGCAAGATCTTCCATTTGGGCAAGCTGCCCGTGAACACGCAAGTCTCGGCGTACTACAACGTCGTGAGGCCGGACAACGCAGCCAATTGGCAGATCCGGGTGCAGGCGCAGTTCATGTTTCCGAAATGAACGGGGCGCTCTTGGACCGCCGAGCGGATGGGCATGTGGTCCGAACTGCCCGACAAGAAGCGGCAAAATGCTTGCATGCGCCCTATCTAGGCCAGAAAGGCCTGTGCGTTGCCGATAGGCGATAGCGCGATTTCGATCGATGCCGTAGGCGCGCTATTTCACGTAGGTGGTGCTGCGTGGTGGCCGGGATTGGCCCGTCGAAGCACGGATTCCACAATTCCGCCTTGAGCAAAGGCGCACGGAGATCGTGATGATGAAAAGTGGCATTGCACACAGTTCGCGAACTCTCGCCGCGTCTGTCGCGGCAGCGGTTCTGGGGGCGGGGTGTGCCTATCCGGTGCCCGTGGCGGGGCAGGAGTCGCCCGGCATGGCCACCACCACCTCGAACCCGTCCGGCGTCGCATCGGCGTCCATGCAGCCGGCGGCGGAAAGCACCTTCAGCCAGGCGCAGCTCGACCAGATGATGGCGCCTATCGCCCTTTATCCCGATGCGCTGCTGTCCCAGGTGCTGATGGCGGCGACCTATCCCGCCGAGGTCGCTGACGCTGCGCGCTGGTCCAAGACGCATTCCAAGGAGTCGGGCGACGCGGCGGTCAAGGCGGTGCAAAGCGAGTCGTGGGACGCGAGTGTCAAGTCGCTGGTGGCCTTTCCCCAAGTGATCCAGATGATGGGCGACAAGCCCGACTGGGTGCAGAACTTGGGCGACGCCTTTCTGGCCTCGTCCAGGCAGGTGCTCGACGCCGCTCAGCGCCTGCGCGCGCGTGCCAAGGCCAACGGCAGCCTGGAGTCGAGCCCTCAGCAGACGGTCACCGTGCAGACAACCGAGACGCAGCAGAGCGCCATCGCTATCACGCCGGCCAACCCGCAGGTCGTCTACGTGCCGGCCTACAACCCGGCGGT
Source organism: Variovorax brevis (assembly GCF_030317105.1). Classification (GTDB taxonomy): domain Bacteria; phylum Pseudomonadota; class Gammaproteobacteria; order Burkholderiales; family Burkholderiaceae_C; genus Variovorax; species Variovorax brevis. The sequence continues at coordinate 7,683 of NZ_JASZYG010000043.1, read as the reverse complement.
GGTGTACGGCGCTTGGCCGTACCCGGCCTATCCGCCGTTCTACTGGCCGGCGTACTACCCCGGGTACTACCCGGGCGCGGCACTGGCGACCGGGATCGCATTCGGCGTCGGCTTCGCTGCCACGGCGGCGCTGTGGGGCGGATGCAACTGGGGCCGGGGCGACGTGAACATCAACGTGGACCGCTACAACAGCATCAACGTCAACCAGCGCCTCAGTGCCAACCAGACGACCTTCCAGCACAACGCGGCCAGCCGCCGCGGCGTGCCCTACCGCGACTCGGCCAGCCAGCAGCAGTTCGGCAAGAACCTGCAGGGCGCGCCGCAGCGCTCGGACTATCGCGGACGCGCCGACCAGAGCCGCGACTTCCAGCGGCAGCAAGCTGAATCGGCCCTGCGACAGCGTGGCTTCTCCGGCGGCGAGGGTGGCATGTCGCGGGGCGACGCATTCGGTGGGGGCGGGTTCCGCGGCGACCACGCATTCCGTGGTGCGGGCGGCGGAGATCAGATGCAGCAGTTTGATCGCGGCTTCGCAAGCCGGGAGTCCATGGGAGGCGGTTTCGAGGGCGGAGGAGGCCGCTTCGGGGGCGGCGGCTTCGGCGGCGGAGGTCGCTTCGGTGGCGGCGGTTTCGGCGGTGGACGACGCTAGGAGCAAGCCATGACGCAAGCTAGCACTTCCCAGGAAGAAAAAGACGCCACGGCGCAGGCGCTTGTCCGCCTCATCGCGGCCGTGGCCGTGGCGACACTCGCGTGGACCGCGAGCACGCCGGCCCTTGCGCAAGCCGCTTACGCCAGCGCCGACGCTGCGGCCCAGGCGCTACATGACGCCGTGTCGCGCCACGACGCGGCGGCCCTTCGCACAGTGCTTGGCGCCAACTGGAAGCGCTTTGTCCCCACCGACGAGGTCGGCCGCGCGGAAGTCGATGCCTTCTTGGCCTCTTGGAAGCAGTCGCACAAGGTGGAACCGGACGGCGAGGACAGCGCAGTGCTTGCCGTTGGCGACAAGGGCTGGCTGCTGCCGGTTCCGATCGTCAAGCGCAGCGCGGGGTGGCAGTTCGATCCGGTGGCCGGCGCTGATTTTATGCGCACGCGCCGCATCGGCGGCGACGAACTGGCGGCTATGCAGGCGGTGCTCGCCTACTTCGACGCGCAAAAGGAATACGCCCAGCGCGACCGTGACGGCGACGGTGTGCTGGCCTATGCGCGCAAGATCTTCAGCACGCCGGGCCGGCAGGATGGGCTCTATTGGGCCGACACCACTGGCCGCGGCCAGAGCCCACTCGGCGCCCTGTATGGCGGTCAGAAGGCCGGCGAGGGCTACCACGGCTACCACTTCAAGATCCTGGAGGCGCAGGGCCCGCATGCGCCTGGCGGCGCCTACGACTACGTGTTCGGGGGCCTGATGCGCAGCGGCTTCGCGCTGATCGCGTGGCCCATGCGCTACGGCGACACCGGCGTGACCAGCTTCATGGTCAGCCACGATGGCGTGCTCTACCAGGCCAACCTCGGCCCGCGCACCGATGCAACGGCACGCGCCATGCGGCGCTTTGATCCCGACCCGGCGATCTGGAGCAAGGTCGACGTCCCCTGAGGCAGGGTAGGGTGCGCAGGTCCTTGAATAGCCTGGGGATGCGTGAGGCTACCTAGGCACCTGAACACATGCGCTCGATGGTCGCGCGCAACAGGTGGGCGCTCACCGGTCGCTCCAGGAAATCGGTTGCAGGAAGGCGGGCAATTTCCACGGCCGTTCGGAAGGCTTGTGCGAGCACAAGACAATTACGGGAAGCATCGTGCCGCGGCTCCTCAACTCCCGCACCAGCGCGAGGTCGCGAGCTCGTTCGCATCGGCCAGGGCGATCACGCAACTGCGGCCTGACGGTGGATTGGCGAGCAGCGAGGCCTGGTCGTCGAGAAACAGCACGTCCATGTCGACCGCCGCCGCAAGCGCCGATGCGATCCACCTTCGATCGGCCTGATCGGCGGCAACGACATGGACGGTTGTTGGCATGGCCCCTCATCGGATGGCTGGTTCGCGGCCCTTCCTTCATCTCCCATGGTGATCCTTAACACACGGGCAAGCCATCCTGACGGCCACCACGTACGTAGGACGTGGGCTTCTTTGAACGCAGGCAGCTATTGCTGCGCCATGACGCGGGCACTCTCCCCATTGCCTTCGATGTACACGCGCTGGCCCACGCGCAGGCCGGGCACGACCGGCTGGGTCACCGCCACCAGCACGCCGCTGCTGGTGCGAACCATGACCTGCTGGGCGGGTATGGGCCTGTCATGCTTCTTCTGGACCTCGTTTCCTGCGACCGCACCGCCGACCGCGCCCAGCACCATCGCCACATCGCGGCCGGTTCCGCCGCCGATGAGGCTGCCGATACCCACGCCGGCCAAGCCGCCCACGACGGCACCAATGCCTGCATGCTGGTTGCTTTCGATTTGCGTGGATGTGATCTGTTCGATCGTCCCCTGGCGCACCGACATCGCGCCGGGCTGCGCACCAGGGGCGGCGCAAGCGCTCAAGGCGAGCACGCCAAGCAAGAAGCAGATGCGCGATACAAGCGATGAAAAGGCAGACATCGGACCCTCCGGCAGCGATCGTGGCTTGGATGGCGCAGGCCCGGTCGTACCGCGGCCTGCAGGGAATGCACGCGGCGCGCTAGGACCTCTTGACCACCGAGGTCGCCACCGCCTGCGTGAAAGTGACTTTCATCTGGTCGCCTATCTTCACGCCGTTGAGCAGCGCCGGGTCCTTCAGCTTCACTTCGGTGAAATGCCCGTAGGGACCTCGCACGATGACGGTGCCCTTGGCCGGGTCCAGGGCCCAGATGTTGGTGACGACGGTCACCCGCGTCATGGCGGCCGCGCCGGGCATGCTGCCGGCCTTGGCCGTGTCCGAGGCATCGGTGGTCATCGCCACGCGGATGCCGTCGCCTTTCTGGAAGTCGAGCGCCACGGCCTGGATGTAGGTGGCTTCCACCGTGTCGCCCACCCGCACCTGGCTGAAGTTCTTGACGGCGGGATCGACCATCACCGCGAATTCGTTGCCCTCGGGGCCCTTGAGCGTCGCGATGCGGTTCTTCACATCGATGGCGGTGACGGTGGCCGTGACCACGACTGCCTTGTCGAGGCTGGCGGCGTCGATCACCCTGGGCGGCTTGGCCGGTTGCTGGGCCATCGTCGGCGCGCCAAGGCTCAGCGAGGCTGCAAGAAGTGCCGAACTGGCAGCACTGGAAATGGTCTTCATCGTCGCCCTCCTGGCGGTTGAAGCGGGAATGCCCGCGGATGAGGCGCGATTTTCGTAATTCGCATGGCTGGCGCCATCCGGGCGCACACGCGCGGCACGTACGTGGTGCCGTCACCGGCACGGTGCTATGGCGCAAGACGTTCCTGGCTCGCGCGCATCAATTCATTGATCGAGCCGACCCCCAGCTTTTCGAGCAGGCGGCTGCGATGCTGCTCGACCGTGCGGTGGCTGATGCCAAGCTCCTTGGCGATGAGCTTGTTCGGCAAACCCGTGAGCGCCAGGTTCATGACCTCGCGCTCACGATCGGTGAGCGCCTTGCTGCGCTCGGCCAGCGCATGCTGCGGATCGTTGACGGGCGCACGTTGCCCGGCATCCCGGCGCAAGGCTTCGTCGACGGCATCCAGGAGTTGCTGCTCGCGGTAAGGCTTTTGCACGAAGTCGACGGCGCCGTCCTTCACGGCCTTGACCGCCATCGCAATGTCGCCATGGCCGCTGATGAAGACGATCGGCATGCGCGCGCCCATCGCCGCAAGGCGCTCCTGCAGCGCGAGCCCGCTCATGCGTGCCATGCGCACGTCCAGCACCAGGCAGCCTGGGCGCCCGGGGTCGAAAGCCTCCAGGAATGCGAGCGCCGAGTTGAAGGTCTCGGTCGCAAGTCCGACGGAGCTCACCAGCTCGCACACGGAGTCGCGATAGGCCTCGTCGTCATCGACGATGAACACGGTGGGGTCTGGCATCTTGTCTTCAGCCTGCATGGGGTGCGACCGGAAGCGTCAGGCTGAACAGGGCGCCGCCGCCCTCGTGCTGCGACGCCCAAAGCTTGCCCCCATGGGCCTCGATCAGCTTTCGGCAGATCGCCAGGCCCACGCCCAGGCCGCTGGACTTGGTGGAGAAGAACGCCTCGAAGACGCGTTCCAGGTCGCCCACGGCGATACCGATGCCACGATCGGCAACTTCGACCAGCACCTCGTTGCCGTGGCGGATGGCGATCGTCACCGTGATCTCGCGCACCGTTGCCTGCCCCATCTCGGTGGCCTCGACGGCATTGCGCAACAGGTTGAGCATGACCTGCTGCAGGTGGATTTCGTCGGCCACCACCACGGGCCGGGGGCCCGAGGCATTCAACAGGATCCGGATGTCGCGCAGTTCGCAATCCATCCTGACCATGCCGATGCACTCCACGATGGCGCGCTCGACGTCGATCGGCTTGACATCCAGCTCGTGCCGCTGCGTCATGCTGCGCATGCGGCTCACGACATCGCCGGCGCGGGTTGCCTGGCCGATGACCTTGTCCAGCAGGTCCACGACCCGCGGCAGGTCGGGCATGGATGCGGCAGCGCGGCGGCGTGCGGCGAGCGCGTAGTTCTCGATGGCACCGAGGGGCTGCGTGATCTCGTGCGCAAGGGCCACCGACATTTCTCCCGCGGTGTGCACGCGCACCAGGTGGGCCAGGCGCTCGCGCCAATGCGCCGCCTCGACTTCGGCGGCCAGCTTCTGCCGTTCCGCGGCCAGGCGCGCATGCACGCTGGCAAAGACTTCGGCCAGCAGCGTCACGCCGGGCAACAGGGCATCCGGCCATTCGTTCTCGCGCTGGATGCTCGCGATGGAAAGGGCGCCCACATAGACGCCGGCCATCGCGATTGGAACCAGCAGCACCGAGCGCAGGCCGAGTTCGCGCAACGTCGCCAGATCGACGCAAGCCTCCGCCGGCAGCTCCGCAAGGCGCGCCAGCCGCACGCTCCGGCCCGCGGAGATCTGCGCGTTCATCCATGGCAGCCTGTTGGTCACACCAAATCCGGCAGGTGCCGCGAAACCCTGTGCATTCCAGTGATGCGTGGCGCTGAAGTGATCGCCATCGGGCGTTCGCTGCCAGAGCGCGACGCGTTCGGCCAAGACGAACTCGCCGATCTGGCGCAAGCCCCGGTCGATGACGGCGCTCTCGTCGCCCGGCCGCGCCAGCACCAGAGCGGCGAGGATCGTGCTCGCGATCCGCTCGAAGATGATGGTCAGGTCGAGTTCCTCCTGGGTGAGCTTGCGCGCCAGTGCATTGCCGAAGATGTCCCCCATCAGGCGCATTCGCGCCACCAGTTCCTCAGGCCAACTCCTGTGGGCACGCACGCATCCGAAATTGAGCGACCCGTACAACTGCCCCCCCACCACGATCGGCATCATCACGTGGGATTTCAGCCCGATCTGGCGCCAGTGCTCCTTGTCCTGGCTCGCTTCCGGCGGCAGTTCGTCCAGGTGGGTGAAGACGATCGAGCGGTTGGCCAGCGATTGCGACAAGGCCCAGGGATTGGTGTCTCGCGCGGCGAGCAGGCGCGGGACTGGTGGCACGCCTTCCAGGGCGAAGGAGTGCGTCGTTTCGATGCGGCCGTTCTGCAGGAAGACGCGGTTCAATGTGGAGCGGTCGATGCCCAGGGTCGCGACAATGCGCGCGAGGCTTTCGTCGATAGCGCGGTCGACGTGCTTGGCCGGCAGATGGAGGAAGGCAGCCGACACTTCGGACAGCAAGCGCTCGAAGCGCAGCAGCTCCTGCGTCGAAGCGCGCGCCGGGGCGATCGAAAGAGCCTGTGCCGTCACGGCCGTTCGGGTTCCATAATCGTGCCCCTCCCGCGCGAAGAAGGCGCGGCCTCCCCAGGAGCAATGTCTATGCGTCTCGGCTGGTTCTTTTCGGGGGTCCTGGCGGCTGCCTGCTGCGGCCTCGGCGCGAATGCAACGGCGCAGGGCAACAGCGCGAGCCCGGCCCGCATCCTGCTCGCTTTCGAAGGGGGCTCGGCGCATGCGGTGTCGCTGCATCTGGCGGAGCAGGTCCGTGGGCCGCTCGGCCGGCCGGTGATCGTCGAGGAACGGCCCGGGGCGGGCGGCCGCGTCGGCGCGATGGCGTTGAAGAACGCCACGCCGGACGGGTCCATCGTGGCGCTGTTACCCATTGCGGTTCCGGTGCTGGCGCCAATGACCTTCAAGGACGTGCAATACGACGCGGCACATGACTTTGCCCCCGTTACGCAGATTGCCAGCTATTGCTTTGCCTTCGCGGTTCCCGCCGATCACCCTGCAAAGTCCTTTCCTGACTTTGTGGAGTGGATGAAGTCCCATCCGTCGCAGGCCTTCTATGGAACGCCTGCCGCGGGAAGTCTTCCGCATTTCCTGGGTGTGATGATCTCCAGGGCCGTCGGAACCGACATGACGCACGTAGCGTACAAGGGATTCGCACCCATGTCGATTGACCTGATCGGCGCGACCATCCCGGCCGGCATCTCCAGCATTTCCGACCTCGTGGAGATGCACAAGGCGGGGCGCGTGCGAATCCTCGCAACCTCGGGCGTGAAGCGCGAGCCACGACTGCCGGAGGTGCCCACCTTCGTGGAGCAAGGCTATCCCACGGTGCAGGCGATTGGCTGGGCCGGCATCTTCGCGCCTGCGAAGACGCCCAGGCCGGTGATCAATGCCTGGTCGCAGGCGCTGGTCGCGGCCTTGCATTCGCCAGAGACCCAGCGGCTGCTTCTCGACTACGGCCTCGAACCCACCGGGACCACACCGGAGGAACTCGCGGCGATCATGGCTGCGGACATCGCGCGATGGGGTCCGGTCATCCGCCAGTCGGGCTTTCGCGCAGAGTAGGCGACGCAGGCGACGCGTCAGCCACGTACGTGTTGCAAGTGGCACCCGGGATCGACCGGCGCGCATCGGCACATCAGAATGCCCCTCGCATATCGGGTCAGGGCAAGGGAGTCCGAGTTGGTCGAGGAGGTCAGCATGCGCGCGACTTCGGGCATTGCCGGGCGGGTCGTTGGTTTCACCATGGCGCCGCTCGTGCTGGGCTTGGGCCTGGGCTTGGCGAGCGGGCTGGGGGCGCAGCCGGCGGCCAGTGCGCCAGGGGATGTCATCTACCTCAAGCAGGGCTGGTCCGCCGATGACCGCGCCTGGTACTACCAGGCCTCGCAAGGCTCGGCCGTGATGTCCTACGACATCTTCCTGAACCTGGAGGTGGCAGGCGGGCAGGAGTTGTTCCGCTCCGACGCCAACAGCAACCGCTACGGCCTCATCACCCAGGCCGCGAATCCGTCGACCAATCCCGATGCGCTGCCGATCGGGCTGAGCAAGACCGTGGTGCCAAGGGGCGCCGGCGTGAACGACATCCAGGTGGGGCTGACGTGCGCCGCGTGCCACAACGGCCAGCTCAATTACCAGGGCAAGCGCATACGCATCGACGGCGGTGTCGGCAACACCTTCGACATGATGGCCTACGTCAGCGCACTCGACGACGCCGTGCAGGCCACCCTGTCCGATCCGCAGAAGCTCGAACGCCTGGCGGTGAGGCTCGGTGCCACGAGCACGGACGCCAAGGGCGAGTTGGGCAAGCGCATGGAACGCGAGGCCGTGCCGATCCGCCAATACCGCACGCGCACGCTGTCGACGCCCATCCATTGG
>NZ_JASZYG010000042.1 GCF_030317105.1 Variovorax brevis | reverse complement strand
CATGCGCGCTGGACGCTGCTCGCAGTGGCAAGCGTGCTTGTTGCCTTCGTGGGCGCCTGGTTGATTCAAAGCGCCATTTCGCGCCACATCGTTCTCGCATCCGGCCCGCGAATGGCATGTACCACCTGTACGCGCAGCGCTACAGGGAAATCCTGGCACGGGAGGGCGCGACGGTCGAGGAACGCATGACGGGCGGTGCGGACGAGAACGAGCGCTTGCTGCGCGACCCCTGTTCCGGTGTAGATGTGGCTTTCGTGCATGGCGGTGTGGTGCGCCCGGCTGACCATGGGTCGCTGGTCATGCTCGCCGCCCTGTACTACGAACCGCTGTGGATCTTCTATCGCGACAGCATCGTCCATGAGCAGGTCGATGACCTTCGCCACAAGCGGCTTGCCGTGGGCTCGCCGGACAGCGGTGTACGCGCGTTCATGGATCCCCTGCTCGCGGCCAACGGCATCAGCGCCTGAACACCGAACTGGCTCCCCTGGTCAACCTGGAGGCCCTGCGCGCACTGCAGGCGGGGCAGGTCGATGCCGCGTTCCTGGTCGGGCCGGTGCAGTTCCCGGCGATCTGGCAGGCGTTGAACGACCCGGACCTGAAGCTCATGAGCCTGGCACGCGCCGAAGCCTGTCCGCGCAGGTTCCCCTGCATCACGAAGCTGCCCTTGCGACCGGGGACGGTCGATTTCGCACAGCACATCCCGCAGCAGGAGGTGAAGCTGATCGGCACCAAGGCGATGCTGGTTTCGCGCGACGGCCTGTCGCCGGCGATCATCAACCTGCTCCTCGAAGCCGCACGCGAACTGCATGGCAACCAGGGCTACTTCGAAACAGAGGACGAGTTTCCGAACACGGCCATGGTGGACCTGGCAGTGTCGTCCGATGCGGTGAGTCATCATTGCTTCGGCCCCAGCGTGCTTCACCGCTACCTGCCTTTCACCATCGCGGCCTACCTCGAGCGCCTGGTCGTGTTGCTGGTGCCCGTGCTGGTCGTGATCGTTCCACTGACCAGTCTCGTGCCGCGCTTGATGCGCTGGCGCATGCGCTCGCGCATCACCGCTGGTACGGCGAGTTGGCACTGCTCGAGCGCGACGTCAGGACACGCACTGGCGCATTGCCCGTCGAGCAATGGCTGATCGACCTGGGGCGGATCGAGCAGGCTGCCACGCGGATCCGGGCGCCGTTGAGCTATGCCAGCGAGGCCTGCACGCTGCGCGAGCACATCGGACTGGTTCGGCACGCCGTGATGGCCAAGGTGCAAGGCGTTGCCACGAACGCAGATGTCGAGGCGGCGGATGCCGCAACGGAGCTTGTGCGCAACGATCTTCAGGCGCGCGCTGCGCCAGTCGCGCAAGCTCCATCGGGCGTGAAGATGCCCTCCTGATCATGGCTTGAGCAAAACGACGGGGGCGCTCGAACTGCGCCAGTTTCAGCTTGAAGGATTGCAAACCCTAAGCGACACTGCGCCACTCGGCTGTCCGCAATGGCTCCGAAACAAGATTGGGGGGACCGTATGCCGCACCGGAAAAGTGCACCATCGCTTGCCGCAACCCTCCTGGCAGCCTCGCTCGTGCCTGCGCATGCCCAGACGTCCGACTGGACCGGCGCGTTGTCCCATGAGTGGTCTCTCAGTGAGAACTGGCTTGGCGGTGTTCCCAGGCAAACGAGCGACGCGACCATCAATACGATGACGCCGCGTTCGCCAGTGATCGGGAGCGCGGGCGCAACGGCCCAGAATCTCGCGATCGGGACAGGCATGCTCGCCATCCAGTCCACAGGGACATTGATCACTTCCTTCGGAACGATCGGCAATCTTCCGGGAGGCGTCGGGACGATGACGGTGACTGGCACAGACGCCAACTGGTCGAATATCGGAAGCGTCGTGGTTGGCGGCCAAGGCATGGGCACGCTCTTGGTCGACGGCGGCGGCACAGTGGAAACTGGCGGTGGCTCTGTCGGTTTGACTGCCGGTTCCACGGGCACGGTGAGGGTGACCGGCCAGGGCTCCACCTGGATCAACGGACCAAGCGGTGGGCTCAATATCGGCAGTTTCGGCACGGGTACGCTGACAATTGGGGACGGCGGTGCGGTTCACGATGAGTCAGTTGGCGGAGTCAAAGTTGGCACCAATGCTGGCTCCATCGGCATGACGACGGTGAGCGGTGCAGGATCGATTTTCAGCAGCAGATTGCCGGTGGTCATCGGCAATATTGGCAACGGTACGCTCACGGTTGCGGATGGCGGCATCGTAGACGCGCCGGTTGTTGTGCTTGCGGCGGATCCCCGTTCTGTCGGAGCTGTCAACATCGGCGCGGGAGCAGGAAGTCCGGCGGCAGCACCTGGCACGCTGACGACGCAAAGCATCGCATTTGGCGCTGGTACCGGTACGATCAACTTCAATCACACGTCCTCCAACTACGTGTTCGCGCCCAGGATCAGCGGCTCCGGCACCATCAATGTGCTCGCCGGCACGTCCATCTTCACTGGCGAGAACACCTATTCAGGCGGCACGACCCTGGGCGGGGGCGTGCTGCAGATCGCCAGCGATGGCAACCTTGGAGCACCTTCGGGAGGGTTGACCTTCGACAACGGCGCCTTGCGCACGACCGCCACACTTTCGACTGCCCGACCAGCGACGCTCAGTACTGGCGGCGGCACCTTCGAGACGCAAACCGGCACCACACTGACTTACCGTGGCGCCATTACAGGCAGCGGCGCATTGACCAAGACCGGCGGTGGCACGCTCGCCCTGAGCGAGGCCAACACCTTTGGCGGCGGAACCGGGATCAATGCCGGCACCTTGGAGGTCACGAACGACGGCAATCTCGGTTCGCCAACCAGCGCCCTCAGCTTCAACGGCGGTACGCTGCGCGCGACGGCCAGCTTCACAACGGGGCGAGCAACGACCCTGCTCCCGGGGGGCGGAACCATCGAGACCCAGTCAGGCGTGCTGACGCACAACGGCACTCTGGAAGGTGCTGGCGCACTCTCGAAGTCTGGCGCTGGCACCCTGATCCTGGGCGCCGACAACAGCTACACCGGCGGCACGACCATCAGTAGCGGCACCCTGCAACTGGGCAACGGCGGGACGACCGGCAGCATCGTCGGCGACGTGAACAACAACGCGTCGCTGGTCTTCAATCGCAGCAATGCACTGACCTTCAGCGGCGCCATCAGCGGAAGCGGCACCGTCACCAAGCTCAATGGTGGCCTGCTGACCCTGACCGGCGCCAGCAGCTACAGCGGCGGCACGATGCTCAAGGGCGGGCAGATCACGGTGGGCCACAACACCGCGCTGGGCAGTGGCGCCCTGGTCATGGACGAAGGCACCACGCTCGGCTTTGCCAGCGACGGCCTGAACCTGGCCAACGCCGTGGTGCTCACCGGCACCAGCGACCCCGTCATCGACACCGGCGCGCTCACAGAAACCTTGTCGGGCATCATCTCCGGCGGCGGGGCCCTCACCAAGAACGGCACCGGCACCCTGGTGCTGGCGGGCGCCAACAGCCACACGGGCGCCACCGCCGTGGACGTGGGCACCTTGCGCGCGGGCGCAGCCAATGCGTTCAGCGCCGCGTCCAGCCACACGGTGGCCCGGGGCGCGACGCTCGACACCGGCGGCTTCAACCAGCGCGTGGCGGCCTTGGCCAACAGCGGCACGGTCAGTCTGGTCAGCGCCAGCGCGGGGAGCACGCTCACGGTCACCGGCCCCTATGTCGGGAACGCGGGCGTGCTGAGGCTGGGCACGGGCCTGCCCGCAAGTGACAGGCTTGTGATCGATGGCGCCACGGCCACGGCGAGCGGCACCACCAATGTTCAGATCGCCACCCTGGGGGGGCTGGGCGCGCTGACCACGGGTGACGGCATCGAGGTCATCAGCGCGCGCAACGGCGCTACCACCACCGCGCAGACGACCAGGAGCGCTTTCGCCCTCGCCGGCGGGCATGTGGACGCAGGCGCCTACGAATACAGCCTCCATGCCGCCGACGCGCAGGGCGCGGGCGAGAACTGGTACCTGCGCTCGACGACAACCGTGCCGCCAGTGATCCCGCCTGTCGTGCCCCCGGGTGAATCCGGACCACCTCCGGTCGTACCCGTACAGCCGCCGACCCCACTCCCACCTGTTCAAGTGCCGACCTACCGGGCGGAGGTGCCCCTGCTGGCGGCCCTGCCGGGGCAGGTGCGCCAGGCCGACCTGGCGATGATGGGCAACCTGCATCGGCGCATGGGGGACGAGGCGCCCGGCTCCTGGGGCGGCCCAACGACCCAAGGCCCTTCGAGTCTTGCCGAAACAGGCACGCGCCGGGCCTGGGGCCGCTTTGTGTCCTCGGACTTGGGGGTGGAGCAGCCCGGCGTCGCGCAGGCCCGGGCCGACCTGCGGGTGAGCGGCCTGCAAGCGGGCACTGACCTGCTGGTGATGAACGGCTGGCGATCGGGCGTTTACGTGGGCTATTTGGACGGCACGGCCGACGTCAGCGGCAATGCGCGCGGCGTCAACGGGGATGTCGGCAGCAACGACCTGCGCTCGCGATTCCTGGGCGCGTACGCGACCTGGATGGATACCAGCGCCTGGTACGTGGACAGCGTGCTGCAGGGCGCCAGCCATCGCTACGAGATCCGGCCGGATGGCAACCCCAGCGTCTCGGGCAAGGCAAGCGGCTTCATGGCCTCGGTGGAAGGCGGCAAGGCGTTTGCGCTGACCGAGCGCTGGAGTGTCGAGCCACAGGCGCAACTGGCCTGGCAGCACAACAGCTTCGACGACCTGATTCTTGGCGGCGCGCGCGTTCAGCAGGACTCGGGCAGTGGCTGGATCGCCCGACTCGGCCTGCGCATCAGGGGCGATCTCGCCACCGCCGCCGGACGGCTGCAGCCCTATGGTCGACTGAACTTCTACCACGCAAACTTCGGCGGCGACGCGGCCCTCTTCATCGGACCGGCAGCATCGACGGTGATTGCCAGCGACGGCAGCTACAGTGCCGGCGAAGTTGCCGCCGGCGCGACCCTGGCGCTCACACCGGCGACAAGCCTCTACGGCGAAATCGGCCACCAATGGAACATCGGCGGCGATGCCACCGTGAAGTCCTCTGTGCAGGGCTCGCTGGGCATCAAGGTACGTTGGTAGGTTGCCAGTCTCTTCACCGGCTCGCCTCGCCTGGTGATCTGGTCGTAGAAGATCACTTGGCTGTCGTTGCGGGCATCCACTTGCGCGCACTTGTCACGGCTTCCACGAAGAATGAATGACACGCGCTCGGGTAGGTCGAAGACCAAGCCCATGTCCCGCAGCACGACCTTGGGGTTCACTTCGTCGACGAACGCCTGCATCTTGCGCCCGATCTACTGCACGTTGGCGACATAGACACGCCCCTGCGGCCGAAGCACCAGCATCCCGGGGACGAACTCGTCGTGGGGATGCTCTTCGCTCTTGGGCCGCATCACGTTGGTGCCGGGCTTGGGACCCCACACATACACCGGCGGATCGGACATCTGGCAGGCCAGCGCCACCAGCGACACGATGATCGCCGCCACGATGCCTTGCAGCGTGCCGAGCAGCACCACGCCCGCCATCGCCGCCGGGGCCCACACGAACTCCGTCTTGCGGATCTTGAGGATGGCCCTGAAACCGGACGGCTTGATCAACCCGACCGAATACTCGATGACCGCCGCTGGCAGCGTGGCGTGCGGCATCAGTCCGATGAAGGGCGCGAGGAACAGCGTCGTGCCCAAGGCGGCCGCGGCCGTCACCAGGGCTGCGACCTGGATCCACGCACCCGCAAGCCGGTTCACCGCCGTCCGCCTGGTGCCCCCGGCGGGCATCGCGCCGAACAGCGCACTGCCGGCATTTGCGAGCCCCGTGGCGAGCAGTTCCCAATGGGTGATGGAGCGGGCTCCCCGGCGCGTGCAAACGCCCTGCGCGACGAGATCGTCCCTGCAAAGCTCATCAGCGCAATGCCCATGGCCGCCGGCCAGAGCGCCAGCACGAGGTGCACGTCCGGCGCGTTCACGACCGGCAGGCCCGTCGGAACGGCGCCGACTGCCGCGACGCCCCAGGATCAAGACCCAGGAGCGTCATGCTGGCGATTCCGCCCGCCACCGCGATCAGCGGCGCAGACGGTGCCCACGGCCAGGGTTGCGACCGATGTTGGTGAAGGCGCCTGCACGATCGAGAGCAGTGCTGGACGAACCCGGTCTTCGGCACATGAATGCCAAGCACCTTGGTCAGCTGGTCCACGACGATGACGATGCCGATGCCGATGCCCGCCTTGAATCCGACCAGCACGGGTTCGGAGATGAAGTTGGCGACGAACTCCAGCCGCATCAACCCGCCCAGGAGGAGGACGTCGCCGGTGGGCAAGGTCAGCGTCGCGCAGGCCGCTGCAAGGCTGGCCGCGTTGTCGCCCGAAGTGACCTCGGCCAATGCCGTGCCCGTCAGGATCGCGAGCCGTGGTCGTGCTCACGCGGAGCACGCGCGAACTGCCGAGCACCGCGTAGATCGCCATCGGGATGAACACCGTGTACAGCCCGACCTGCACCGGCAGTCCGGCGATCGTCGCGTCAGCAAGCGCCTTGGGAATGACGACGGCCGCGGCGATCAGGCCGGCGATCACATCCGCCTTGAGCCATCCTGCCTGACAGTCGCGCAGCCACTGCGGCACGGGAATCAATGCATTGCCGGTCGAATGCCTGCCGCTGCGCGGATCACCCCTGTGCTGGCGCATGTCCATCACCCAGGCTGCGCTTGACCAATCGCGTCGTGGCGTCGCCGGGAAACTGCGAATCCTGGAAACCGAGCCGCCTGGCGAGCCCGCGCATCGACGCGTTGCTCGACAGCACGCAGCCCTCCATGTGCCGGAAGCCATGCGCTTGCGCGGCCGCCATCAGCATCTCCATGAGTCGGGGCGCCAGTCCCTGCCCTTGCCAGGCGTCGGCGATCATGATGGCGAACTCGCAGCTGTCGCTGCCGGCTTCCGAGGCGTAGCGCGCGCCGCCGACGATGGCCTCGTCCGGGGCCTGTCCGCTGACGGCCACCAGCGCGAACTCCTTGTCCGGCACCGGGTGGGTGGCCGCGTCGAGCGCCTTTTCCGGGATCTCGCGCATCGTGGCCATGAAGCGGGTGTAGCGCGCCTGCGCCGACATGCCGCTGACGGCCGCCTGCAGGGCATCCTTGTCCTCCGGAAGGATCTCCCGCACGGTCGCTCGCCGGCCGTCGCGCAGCGTCACGACCGCCGGAAGCGCGGGGGCGACGGCCCCGGCCATCGCTAGCACGCCTCCGGCACGTACCGGAAGGGGTGGTCCAGCTCCACGTAGTCGCCCTGCGCCTGGCGCTTGGGCAGCTTGATCTCGCGCGGCAGCTCTTCATAGGGAACGTGTCCGAGAAAGTGCTTGATCATGTTCAAGCGCGCGCGCTTCTTGTCGTTCGATCGCACGACGTACCACGGCGCCGTGGGCAGGTCGGTGGCCTTGAACATGTCGTCGCGGGCACGCGAATAGTCGTACCAGCGGCTGTACGACTTGAGGTCCATGGGCGTCAGCTTCCAGATCTTGCGGCCGTCCTCGATGCGCGACTCGAGCCTGCGGGTCTGCTCCTCGGGGCTCACTTCGAGCCAGTACTTCAGCAGGATGACGCCCGAGTCGATGATGGCCCGCTCCACGAGCGGTACGCCGGCCAGGAAGCTTTTGGCCTGCGCGTCCGTACAGAACCCCATGACGCGCTCGACCCCTGCCCGGTTGTACCAGCTGCGGTCGAAGATCACGATTTCGCCGGCAGCCGGCAGGTGCGGGATATAGCGCTGGATGTACATCTGGGACTTCTGCCGCTCGCTCGGCGCCGGCAAGGCCACGACACGAAACACCCGCGGGCTGACGCGCTCGGTGAGGGCCTTGATCGTGCCGCCCTTGCCCGCGCCGTCACGCCCCTCGAAGATCACGCACACCTTCAGGCCCGCGTGCTGCACCCATTGCTGCAGCTTGACCAGTTCGACATGGAGCTCGCGCAGCGTCTTCTCGTACTCCTTGTTCGACAACGGCCCACCCGGCCCGGATGTCGAAGCTTCTTCAGGTCCTTGCACATGCGCCTCGGCGGGGGCTTCCTTGTGGCCTGACTTCTCCCGATGGTGTTTCTTCTCGCTCTTGCTGACTCCATGGATGATTTGAAATTTGAAAGATCTGTTTCACTGTTCGTGCGGGCCCTTCGACCCACAACAACCGGGCTTCGTCCAGCAAATTCCGGGGTTGGGACACATCCCCGCGCGCCACCCGAACCAGCGCGAATGCACGCTCGCGCGGCGGATTGCCCGGCCCCGCGCGATCTCCAGGTCGAGCACGCAGCCCTCGTCCGCGCCCTGCGGCGGCAAGACGACGTTCATCGGACTCAGCCGCAGCCGCCGGGTCGTGACGTGGATCAGCTTGCCGGCGTCCGCGAACACCTCGCACATGCCGCCCAGCTGCGGTTCAGCGACTCCGATCGCGGCCCCAGGCTCTTCAGTCGCTGGTCGTTCTCCTCCAGGCGATCGCGCAGGCGCGCCAGTGCGCCGGCATCGACTTCGCTGTCGCCGCCGAGCACCGATCTCATCCAGGTGCCTTGGCGTTCGAGCAGCCGCAGCCGGGTCGCCAGCAGCGCATGCTCCTCCTCCAAGCACGTCGCGGCGGGCACTGTGCGCGCCGATCCGGCTGATACCCTCGATGGCCAGTTGATCCACCATCCGCCGCACGATCTCCTGGCGCAGGTCGGCATCGGAGGCCCCGCAGGTCCGGATCTGGTGATCGCAGAAGCTCAGCGTCGTCTGCGCAACGTCCGGGCGCGTGCCATCCCCCTCCAGCGCGACGCCCAGCGCCTTGCGCTCGTTCATCCCCATCCCGCGCACGGCACAGGCGTCCTGCGCGCCCGGCGGCTGTTCGAAGAAGGCGCCCAATTCGGTGGATCGGCTGGGGACCAGGCCGATGTCATCGGGGGAAGCGAAGAACGCCCGGAGATAGGGGTCCGGGTTCCAACCTGTTGCGTTGGCCGTATGCGCAGGTGGAAATTCCGCGACGAGGTCGCGAAGGCAGGCCAGCGTGTTCGCAACCGCGCTACCCAGGCGCGCCTCGTGTCCCCGGGCGACCCGCCGGAGCGCGCTTAGGTCGATGGCGCGCACCGAAATCCGCACCACTTCCCCGTCACGTGGTGCGTCGTTGCGGTCGCTGCCGCCAAAGAGCCGGCCGAACCCTCCCATGGCAGGTCAGGCAAAGTCGTCACTCAGGATCTGCGCAACGATCCGGCCATTCTTCCAGTACATGTCGTGGATCCTCTCCTTGAGCTTGTGCAGGACCTCGGGGCTGACGGTCTGGAACGTCAGGATGGCCCCGGGTCGCGATCCGGAACCCGGCACATGCTGGATCTTTTCGAACTCCGGAAACCCATACTTCACGAGGAAGGCCTTGATCTCCTCATCGGAGGTGCCATCCTCGATGTTGCCCAGCATCAGCCTTGACATGATGATCTCCTGATAGACGGATTGGTTGCAAAGCCATGATGTCACGCCATCCTCAGTCGGTACAGCATGGCGAAGCCCCCGCTGTCATCGCCGGCAGGTCGAAACCGCCCCCCAGCGCCAGGTACAAGTTCGTGCGCTGGGCCAGGCGCTCGGTCTGCACGCGCAGTCGCGAGGTGCGGGCCGCATACAGCGAGAGCTGGCTCTGCTCGATCGTTCGCAGGTCGATGGTGCCGATGCGGTACTGGATCCGGGCCAGGTCCAGCGCATCCGTGCTGTCGCGCACATAGCCGTCGAGGATGATCTCGCGTTCGCGCAAGGCCGCTTCCGCGCTCAGCGCGCCTTCGACCTCGCCGAACGCCCGCTGGCCGGTGCGCGCGTAGTCGGCGACGGCCTGCTTCTGCTCGGCCGAGCGGATCTCGACCTGGGCGCGCAACGCACCGCCCTGGTACAGCGGCGCGATCAGGTTGGCGCCGACGCTCCACACGGGGCTGTCGACGTCCTTCAGCACGATCAGTTCGCTCGACACGTTGCTGCCGCCCGCCGTCAGGCTGATCCGCGGCAGTTGCGCCGCCCTGGCTTCGCCCACGCGGTTGAATGCGGCAGCCACGCGGCGTTCGGCGGCCACCACGTCGGGCCGGCGCTCCAGCAGTTCCGAGGGCATGCCCACGGGCAGTGGCGGCGGCATCGCCGCCAAACGATCCGCCACCGCGATCTCCGCCGCCGGATAGCGCCCCACCAGCAACTCGAGAGAACGCAGGGCCTGCTCGCGCGACAGCTCGACCTGCCGGAGCGTGTCGCGGTACGGGCCCACGCTTGCGCGCGCCTGCGCCACCGCCGCCACGCTCCCGTTGCCCACGCGCTGCCGATCCTCGGCGATGCGCAGCAAGCCTTCGGCGGACTTCAGGGAATCTTGCGCTATCGTGCGCTGCAATCCGGCCTCGACCGCCAGGAACCATCCCTTGGCCACCAGCGCCGCGAGGGACTGGCGCGCATAGGCATAGTCGGCCTCGGCGGCCGCGGACGTCTCCCTGGCAGCCTCGCGTCCATAGCGCAGGCGGCCCCAGACGTCGAGCTCCAGCGAGGCATTCAGGAAGATCCCGTCCAGGCCGCCACCGCCGCCCGACTTGCCGCCGCCCAAGCCGACGATGCCCACCGAGGGAAGCAATGCGCCGGAGGCCACTTTCACGTAGCCGGCGGCTTGCTCGACGCGCGCGGACGCCACCCTCAGGTCGGCGTTGTAGACGAGCGCCTCGTTGACGAGCGCGGTCAGGGCGGGCTCGTTGAAGGATGTGAGCCAGCCGTCCGCCGTCGGCGCCGCCACGCCTTCGCCGGCGCGCCAGGCCGTTGGCAAGGGTGCTTGCGGGAGCACTTCCTTTTGCAGGTCCTGCGCCGTCGGCGGTGCCTTGAGCGCACAGCCTCCCAGCACGCCCGCCAGGCAGGCCGCAAGAATCCGCAGGCGAAGCGATGGCGTGCGCATCAGTGCAGCTTCAGGACGAGGTAGTTGGTGATCGCGCCGACGCGAAGGATCACCATCCGGATGATGTGGATCATCTCCACGTGCTCGGTGTAGATCGCGCCGTCGCCGTCCGCGCCGGCCGCCAGGAACAGGTCGCGGTTCTTTTCGTCGACGATGAGCTTCACGGGGAAGCGGCCCGGCACCTGCGGATAGACGCCGGTCTGGGGCAGGTTGCCCGACTGTGCGACTTGCCCTTGGCCCTGTGCCCACACGATGGAATCGACCGTGGCCCCGATGATGTGGCCCGGATTGGTCTTGAGCGTGAACTCCGCCCGGTTTCCGGGCTCGACGAGCCGCAACTCGTTCTGGCTGTAGAGCGCGATGACCTGGTACGTCTCCTCGACAAAAGTCATCGCCGGCGCCAGCGGCACCGACACCACGAAGGAACCGGGGCGCAGCTGGACGTTGATGGCATAGCCGCTCGTCGGCGCGTACACGGCGGTCTGGTCGAGGTTCCATTGCGCATTGCCGAGGTCGGCGCGGCTCAGGTCCACCTGGGCTTTGGCGGTGGCCAGTTGCGCCCGCGCAGACGCAACAGACGCCTGTTCGCCGTTGACCTGACCGGAAAGCTTCTGGGTGACCTGCGCTTCGTTCGCGGCAGCCGTCGCGACCTGGCCCTGCAGTTCGAGCAAGGTCGATTCAGCCTGCTCCAGCGCGAAGCGGTCGCCCGCGCCCGTGGACACCAGTTCCTTGTTCTGGCGAACGCGCAGCCGTGCAAGTTCCAGCCTCGGCTGCAGCGCCTTGACCTGTCCCGTTGCGGCCTTGAGTTGTTCCTGCAATTGCCGAGCGCCGGCCGTCGCGTCCACCAGGGCCGCGCCCGCCTGCGCGAATTTCGCTTCGTCCGCGGCGAGCTTGGCCTTGGCGGCGTTCAGTTCGTTTTCGTACTGGGTCGGGTCGATGCGAAACAGCAGCTCCCCCTTCTTCACCAGCCGGTTGGGCTCCACGGGCACCTCCAGCACCCGGCCGCGCACCTGCGGCACCACCTGCACCACATACTTGATGACCCGTACATCGCTGGACGATGGCGCCACGACGTTGAGCGTCAGGACCAGCGCCGTCAGCGCCACGATCGGGATGATCACCACCGTGACCTGCGACGTGGTGTTCCACGGCAGCCACTTGAACTTGATGAAGATCAGCCAGACGAAGAAGGCGTAAATGGCAAGGAGCAGTGCTTCCATCAGTTGCTCGCTTATGTCGGGTTGCCCGGCTGGCCTTCTGGTCTGGCGGCAACCGCCGCAGAAGCAGTCGCCAGGTTCCTGCGCAAGACCTTGAGTTCGGCCGTGAGCGTGCCTTTGGCATCCATCGCGTCGAGTTCTTCGCGCAGGTGCTGAATATCATGCTCGAGCATCTCGCCGGCGAGCGCCCGCTCGCCCTGCTCGTGGAAGTAGTCTTCGTGTTTCTCGGTGCCGTATGCCGCCTGGTAGCCCACAGGCTTCACGTAGGCCCACAGCCACGCAATCGGCCACAGCATGCCGCCGAACACCAATGAGAGCAGGCAAAGCGTCTTGATCGCGTCGCGCTGCGGATGGTGCCGCTTGTGCGCGATCTTCTCCGGCATGACGTGAACCAGCCAGAACAGCACGATCCCGCCGATGGGAACGGCAAAGATGATGAACCACGCGAGCCCGGTCGCTGCCGACGCCATCTTTTCGGGCGGCAGGAACGAGGCGTGAGCACCCAAGGGTGCTGCGAATGCAAACACGCCGAGCGCACGCGCCGCCCGGGTCCGTCCTGTCGCGAAAGATCGCATCTCTGGGCTCCTGAGCTTGCACATGGTGATGCGGCGATGCTAGCGTGGATTTCCACGGACCGGAGTCTTGGCAAGCATCGGCGGCTCTGAGGGTCCTTTGTCCCGCAGCAAGCGGCCCTGGTGAGCGCAACGTTCCCAGGGCTTTCGCGTTTGCTGGTCCCTGGAATGTCCGTGCTGCCCTGGCGATCGTCTTATCTTGACTGGTATTCTTTTATGTTCAGCTGGCCCAGCCGAGGCTTCCAACAGCCATCGCTCGACAGAGTCTCGCAAAGTCTCATGCTCTCGAATGAGCAGTGCACCACCCACAGGGTGGCGCTTGATCCTTGCGTCCTGATGCCTTTGCCATTGCCATTGCCGGTTCATGTACCAAGTTGTCTATGTGTCCATCAGACAATCCAAATACACAAGCGATCCGCGACGATTCTTCCTCGAACCCGCCTCGACCAAGCAGCGCCAGTACGAAGCCCTGCGGGCCCACTTCGTCGGGCAACAACCTTCCGCCGAGGTCGCCCGCGCGTTCGGCTACACGCCCGGATCCTTCCAGGTCATGTGCCGTCGCTTCCGGCACAACACCGATCCCGTCTTTTCGTCTCAGCCCACCCCGGCCCGCGTCACCAGCCCAAGAAGTCCGCCGGGCGCGGCCTCATCGTTGAGCTGCGCAAAGCTCAACCACTCGATCCACGAAATCTCCGACGCCCTGAAGGAGCGTGACCTCGCCCTCAGCCCCACCGCGGTGGGCGAGGTGCTCAAGGCCGAGGGCTTCGCAGCGCTGCCCCGACGCAGGCACGACGAACGACCCGAGCGGGTCAGCGCCGCGGTCGAACCGAGGCCGACGTGCGCCAGTTCTCCCTGGCGCCGCGGCGCTTGCTGACGCGCTGCGGCGGCCTGTTCCTGTTCCTGTTCCTGTTCCTGTTCCTGCCCGAGCTTGCGCGACTGCACCTCGACGCGCTGGCCCAAGCCGCTGCACTGCCCGGCTCCAGGATGGTTCCCTCCACCCACGCATTGCGCTGCTGCTTGGCCTTGAAGCTGCAGTCCGTCGAGCGCAACAGCCACGTCATGCCCCTCGTGGCCGACCAGGGCTGGCTCTGTCATGCGGGCTGAACGTGATCCCCAAGAAGCTGCCTGTCGGAATGCTCTTGCCGCGTCCCGCAAACCACCCGCCTGATGGCAGCCTTCCAGGACCAGATCGCCGCTGACAAGCTGCTGCCCGCACGATCCTTCCCCTGGACTTCCATTCGGTCCCCTACCACGGCGAGCCCCGTCGTGCAGCGCCACGACGTGGCCATGCGCAGTCGCCGCCAAGCCAGCATCCTGACCTTCATGGCGCACGACGCCCACGGCCGCGCCTTGTGCTACTCCAACACTGACTTGCGCAAGGGTGAAGCAGCGCACGAGATCTTCAACTTCATCTCGTTCCGGGAGAAACACCACGGCACGCGCCCGCGTCATCGCGTCTTTGATTCGAAGTTGACGACCCACGCCAACCTGGCGCGGCTTGACGCCATGGCCATCCCCTTCATGACGCTGCGCAGGCGCTCGCCGGCGCTGCTCAAGGAAATCGCGCTGCTGCCGCGTTCCGCCTGGGGCACCGTCGAACCCGACGTGCCCACGCGCAAGCACCGCACGCCCCGAGTCTTCGAGCAAACCACCCGCATCGAGGGCACGACTTTTGCCAGCTCTTCATCCTGGACCTCGGCGAGCCCACCATCCTGCTGACCAACGATCGGGGCGCCTCGGTGCCGGCGCTCATCGCCCGCTACGCCAAGCGCATTCTGATCGAGAACGCCCTGTCCGATGCGGTGCGCTTCTTCCACATGCATGCGCTCTCGTGGGCGGTGGGCTTGAAGGTGGACTTCGACATGCGCTGCTCGTCATCGCCAGCGGCCTGTATCGCCTTGCTGGCACGCAAGATGAGGGGCTATGCCGACGCCCAGCGCGCCACATCTTCCGTGACATCATCGACATGCCCGCCACCGTCGATATCACCTCAACAGGTGTCAACGTCCAATTCCACCGCCGCGCCCAGCTGCCCATCATCATCATCATCATCATCATCCATCATCATCGCCTCGGGCCTCTTGAACACCCCCGTGGTCATCCCGTGGTGGAACAATCTGCCGCTGACCTTGACCGCATAGCGCCCAAGGGAAATACCCTGGACCCTCGGCGAATTCAGGTCCGTGGAAATCCAGGCCAGTGAAGGTCGCGGCGCACTTTCTTGAGAAACGTCAAATCGGCGACGAATGGCGCCAGCTCCTTGTTCGGGCTCCGGAAGCGCGGGCTTGGAGGTCCAGGGCGAAGTGTCAAAGCATCCACTCGATCGGGAGCACCCTGAGAAAGTCGATCCATACCCGTCGCATCAGGCCCGTTTCCGGCTCTGTCGTGAAGATCTTTTCGCCATCCGCCGACTGCTCGACCCACTCGAGATCGCCATCGGGCCGCAAGCGCACGAGATAGGCCTCGTCCGGGAGCCGGCTGTCGAGCTGCCTCGCCAGCACTGTGGCCAGCGATGCGCTGTCGATGACCACGCCCATCTCGGTATTGAGCCGGGCCGAGCGCGGGTCGAGGTTGAACGACCCCACGAACAAGCGCTTCCGGTCCGCGCCGAAGGTCTTGGCATGCAGGCTCGACGCAGAACCAGCCCGGCTTGCCCCGCTGCCCGGCATGCCCGACGAGCGGTCGCCTCCTTTGGACGATGAAACCGCAGCAACGCGCTTGAGCTCGTACAGGGTGATCCCCGCCTGGAGCAACTCCTTCCTGTATCTGCAATACCCCGCATGGACCGGCCCGACGTCCGTCGCCGACAGCGAGTTCGTCAGCACGCGCACCTTGACGCCACGCCTGGCGAGCTTGACCAGGCCTTCGGTTCCACTGGTGCCGGGCACGAAGTAGGGTGAGACCAGATCGACCTCATGTTCCGGCTTGCCCAGCGCGTGTTCCAGGTGCGCGAGCATCTGCAGGTCCGTGCCGTCCGAAGCTTGCAGCGCTTTGGCGGGGTTGTCGTAGAGCACCCGGGCGGAGGTCCATTCGAAGGGCACGGCGCCCTGTCCCATCTGGGTTACCAAAGGAATCTGAAGCGTCGCCGAAACGTAGGCCTTCGCGGCGGGGTCGTCGTGCACAGCATCCCAGCCAGCGCGCAATTGGGCGAGGCCTTCAGGTGCGGCTGGCGGCATCAGGTTGGCTGCGGGGTAGGCCGATTCACTGTTCCAGAACAGGTCGAACTGGCTCGACACTTCGTGCACCACAGGCCCGATGGCCATGACATCCAGGTCCTGGAAGCCGACCTCCATGTGCGCGCCGAAGTATTCGTCGCCGATGTTGCGCCCGCCCGTGATCGAGACCTGGTTGTCCGCGGTGAACGACTTGTTGTGCATCCGGTGGTTCACCCGCGCGAAATCCATGACCAGGTCCCCGGCCCTGAAGCGGCGGTTCGCAAAGGGATTGAACAGGCGAATCTCGATGTTTGGATGCGCATCCAGCGTGGCGAGCATCGGATCGAGCCCCGCGGTGTTGGCGTCATCGAGCAGCACGCGCACGCGCACCCCACGCTCCGCGGCTTGCCATACGGCCTGCCACAACAACTGCCCCGTCGTGTCACGATGCCAGATGTAGTACTGCAGGTCGAGGCTGCGCTCGGCACTGCCGGCAAGCAGGACCAAGGCTGCAAAGGCCTCATTGGCGACGGCCAGCGCATGGATTCCGGATTGGCCGGGATGCCTGGCGGTCTCGCGACGCACAACCTGCCCGAGCCGGGTGTCGTCGGTGCGGGTCACTGCATGGGTCATCGTGCGTTGCACCTGGCTGGGCAAGCTGGAGCACCCGGCAAGAAGAACCGCCAGGGTGCAGGCGAGAACGGCGTGGTTGAGAGACATCGGGTGATGCGCCGATGCTAAGGGAAAGCCGTTGCGCATCCACTTGAGCAAGCTCAATGTCGACCACCGAAGCCGGGCGAAATGCAGTTCCGGATTGAATATCAATCGCCCGGTTTGCAGAGCGCCGAGACTGGCCACCGCTTGACCCACCCATGCATTGATCTTTCCTGAAGAAGAGACAGATAAAGCGACAGGCGATCGCCGCTGCCGTCTCGCCGGCGCTGTGCGGTGCTTCGCAGGCGCAATTTAACGAAGAACTCAAGGCGACGCCGGACCAGGCCATGAGGACGATCCAGGACTTGCAGGCACGCGTCAAGGCCCTGGAGCAAAAGCCTGTGCCGCCATCTTCAGCACCCGCGGTTGCGGGCGCGACACCGGCGCCTGCCGCGACAGCCACGCCGGGCGCACCGGGCATCTGGGTGAACTCCATGGCCCCGGAAGGCGCACCCGATCCGGAAAAGGCGCGCGTCGAGCTCTAAAGCCGCGTGATGATCGACGCGGAAAGGTTCACAAACCACCAAGCCACTGGATCTCATGGTGCGTCAGCGCGGAATTGTCCTGCGCATTCCCCTTCCAGTGGGCCCTTACGTCCTTGGCTTCAACGCCGATCTCGCACATTTTCCAAGCCACTCTTGAGAATGCTCACCTCCGAGCCCTGCACTCTGGCGCAGTATGGACGCCACACAACGTGCCAGAGGTTGGAAGTGAGAGTGCTATTGGTCGACGATTCCCCATCAATACAGCAAAGCTTCGGTGCCTTGCTGGCAACGGCCCCGGGCGTCGATGTCGTGGGCTACGCGGAAGACTTCGCCGCGGCGCTTGAAGCGATCGCTTCGAAGCAGCCGGATCTCATCGTGCTGGATGCCAAATTGCGCGGTCGGGATCGGGGTCTGGACGTGATGCACCACGTCAGGCAGCATCACCCCCACATCAAGGTGATCGTCTTGTCCCAGTTCGGCTGGGCTTCCATGCGCAAGAGTTACCTGGAGGGCGGTGCCCTCGCATACTTTGACAAGGGCCTGGAGTTTCAGCAGGCACGGGACTGCATCTGGGCGCTCGCGCGTGCACACGATGCGCTGCGCGCCAAGCCGGAGAAGCCCTGACCTCGCCCCTGAAAGGCCAGCGCCATCGCGTTTGCGAGCCGCGTCGAGGGTGCATGCAGCGATTTCGAGTGCCCCTTGGCGGGCTCGCGCGTACCTTGCGCGAACGCTGCAGGCCAGGCAGGTCGGTATTTTCGACCTTCCTCTGATTCACACGACAAGGCGCAAGTCAGACAACACGGTAAATGAACGGCTGATGGTCTCGTGGGCCACACCAAGGCAGCTTCCGATGTCGCGGCGCGTCATCTGCAGGCGCAGGTGACCTGGCGCGTGGCCGAGCACGGGGAGTCGCTGCGACAGGTGGATCAGGAACCGCGCCAGCCGCACTTCGGCGGCCACGGCGCCCATCATGGCAGCCAATCGCGTCGGGTCGAGCATGGCGGTGCCCACGGCACGCATCACGCCCCGGTCGAACGCAGGTTGACTTTGCGCCAACACCTAGAAGTCAGGCAAGGCGATGGCATGGACCTTCGAATCCTCCAGGGCCGCCACGCCCATCAGGTGCCGATCTCCGGCCAAAGCGTCGCATCCGGCCAAGTCGCCGCGATGCATTAAGCCGACCCGTTCGTAGCCGTCTCCCGCCGTCCGGAAAGCCTTGAACGAACCAGTGCGAACGACGTGGACGGAGGTCGCCACGGCGCCTTCGAGGATCAGCGTCTCGCCGGCACCGGGACGTCGCACGTCCAGCGGCACGCCCGGCATGGGCCCGCCACGTTCGACGGGCACGCCAATGAACTCGCACATCTCGCAGGCTGGTGCGTTCACGTTCCTCGATGGCGGCAGGTCGCACCATGCAGCTGGCACTGAGGGAAGCTGGCGAAGCATGGACCGGGACTTCGTTCATCGAGCACCTCCGGGAACCTGGGCGGCGAAGGTGCGCCGAACGCGACCTGACGGCCATCGGATTGCTGCTGCGCAGCACAACGGATTTATCTTCAGAGCGTCAGGGTGTTTTCCTAACGGACGTTCGGAATATTCCGAATCGCCGCCGGTGGACGCCGGGTTCGCTCACCACCGAACAATTGAAGGGTTCGGAACGTGTCAATGAGTTTGCTACACCCGGCTTCATGAATTTACTGTGCAGGGCTGTGGTGATGTTGGGTCGGCGGTCTCCGATGGTGGTGGGTTGATCCATGCTGCGTT
>NZ_JASZYG010000041.1 GCF_030317105.1 Variovorax brevis | reverse complement strand
TTTTAGTGACTACATGTATCAACCGAAATAATCCTCCGCAGAGGAGGATTCATCAGCGGCGACAAGTACTTGCCGTCGTTGGAGTGACTACAGAGAGCGGGGAACTCGCGTCTAATGAGATCTGCAGCGCGGATCCGATGGCGCCTACCGCGTCGATGTCCGCGCCTGGCCAATCTCCACCACAGTCCGATTTTAGATCAGTCAGTTGGACATAGTGAAATACAGCACCTGGTCGAACATACTTCGCTATATCTATCGCGGCAGTCCCTCCTGACACCTTCCCAATGTCGATCCACTTCAACCCATCTTCTGATATGGCTAGATTCGTTGGTTCGATAGCTGGCCCTATTTCGAATACATAGAGGTCCGGACCTTTAACATCGACAAGCGCATTGTCCTGAAAGCGTAGTTGAATTGTTCCGCCGCAGCCTAGTGTTGTATAGGGGATTGGGACTTGACTATCGTCCCTAAAGTTTGGCGGTCCAAGTACGGCGGATGACTGGCTATAGGGGTCTTTGGCCGCCGGGGCGCCGATGCTGAACGACACCAATTCATCTGCGAAAGACAGATCTCCCAATGGGAAATCGATCTTGTTGCCTCTGCTATCGACATACGTTTTTGGGGTCTGCGCCGCACCGTAAATGGGGGGCATGAGGCAAGAAAATACACAAACAATTGAAATTGCGATTTTCATTTTTGATACTCCATTATCAGTCACCGCGACTTCCGCATTGTCTTCTATAAAGAATCTGCGAGCAAATCGTACCGTGGTATTTGCAAATTCAACAGCGACGTCGGACGTCGAAAAGGGGTCACCTGAGTGGCGCCAGAGTGAGATCGGTGCAACTTTACGCTGCAATTTGCGCGAAATGCGGCGTCGGAGGTCTTGATGACGCTTGGCGTTGCGATCTGTTCTCGAATTAATTCAATTGCATTTTGGAGCACTTGCAACGATTCGGACGTTGCTATGCAGGAGATGAACTGCCACATAATTCCGCCGGGAGGATGCGGATTGCCATGGACATAAAGCACGAGCATTGGACGTCCGATAGGTAGAGCGGCAACACGTGCCGCACGTTTAGGGAACGCTAACTTGCCGGCGAATCTGAATTTCAAAAAATTCTGCGTTCAAGTAGCAATGGGTTTTTGAAGAGAGGAGTTGCGTAACCTAAATCTGTTCCCCTGTGGCTGAGGCCAGCCCGACGAAGTTTCCAAGCGCCGCACCGAGTCCGACCCACATGCCTTTTCTGAATCGCATCCCAAATCGCAGGCGGCAGAGTTTGACTGGACAAATCAACGCCATCCGTCATCAGGATGATTGCGCGATGTCCTGTGGCAGGCCTAAGGTCGAAGGCGGAGGGCGCTATTTCTACGTCTCGGATAATTCATGAAGACATGGGCACGCTAGTGAGCAACTACTTTAGACGATCAACGAGAATTTTCCAGTGTCTGCCGCACCTGAAATTTCAAGGTGCAGATGGCACCAAAATAGTGAGCGCAAAAAGCGATCTGCGGAGTTGTGACAAGTTCGGGCACCCTCGCGGGGTGCTGCCATGCGACCAGGCCGCATTGACTCTAAAGAATAATCTGCTCAAAGTCTCTACCCAAGCCCTCCGAGAAAGGTCGTATTCGTCTAAATTGATTCGGTACAACCTGCTCAATTCCCACGCATTCGTTACAAGGGAAAAAACGAGGGGCAAGCATTGTGCGGTGACGCACGCGTGTCGTCCCTAGGTCATACGCACGGGGAGGACCACACTGACCAGGCCGCCCGCCGTAGCGTACGAAATTTTGGTCATAAACTCTCAGCGAAGCCTCTCGCCCCACTGTTCGACATAAGCTTGCCGTGCTCTCTGGGTTGTAGTCCTCTACAGCTTGATAGAAGCCCAACAGATCTGAAAAGAGGTCTTCAACCGCAAACCCGCTATGTGCCGCCCAGTCCCACAGCGGAAAGGCTTGGAGAGCCTCAAAGCTGGAGCATGTGTCGGAAAAAATCGAAAGGGCAATTCTCTTCTTTATCGCAGTGTTGAGACCTCGTCTCACCAGCCAGCGCGAATCGACCCTTAACACCGGATCGTTTTGGTAGAACCTCACCTCAAACGCCGATGGCCCTCTCGCGCCTCCGACGTGCCCACGCGGACCCCCTTCACGCAAGAGGTCGCGCCATAGGTCATGAACGACCCTGTTCGTAGCATGACTCCAATCTATCCAACCACAGCAGCAGGAGTATTCCAAACGGCCGGTCGCAACGTCATCACGATCACTCATTTCAGCCTTCCAGTCGTAAAAAACTCAATAAAGAACTTCGAGAGCAGTGTTGCTCAATGCCGCTGAATACCTATTCGCCATCCTTTGCGTGCGTGAATGCATTCGAATAGCCACGATCGTGTTTCAGCGATGTGTGCCGCCCAGTATGGCGGTGCGGCTCGCGGTGGACAAGATGACGTTGGTCGTAGCCATCACGGCGAAGCAGAGCGCAACGTTGCAGATGAAGCTCAGCGGAATTTATCTTCGCCTGATGCCATCCGGCCTCGGATATCTGCTCGTAAAGTTCCACGTATATCCGCGGTCTATGAGACTTCGGTGCAAAGAGGACCGTTCTTCTTGAGTTACCACCGCGGGGCTCATCGGTCCCGATCGTACTCGTATTTCTTGGGTAGTAGCAAAAAACGTTCTGTCCGTTGCATCAGGAGATGGGAGGCCGGCGAGAGCCAAATCACCACGCAGGTTTATTAGGTACCACACCGCCGCGATGAAAGCCGCAGCCTCGTTGTCCATACCGACAACTGGAATGCCCCGCATGTCGGCAATTATGTGTACGCACTCATGTATAACTGTGGCCCGGTCATTGTCGCTCGTCAAAGTGTCCGGACCATTTAGATATAACGTGTCAGTGCTCGGATCATACATACCCGCGACGCGTCTCACGCGCCCACCCGCCCTCAAACGCGGCAAGAGATTTGGATTCGTGGCAATTCTCAGCGGATAGGGGCGAGAGACAGCTAGAATTTGCTCAGCGAGCTCTTTGAATTGGCGGCCTGTCACTAAAACACCGCCTACTTGGAAATTTATGCCTAGGCATTCGCGACTTGTTAGAAGAGTTGCTAGATCGTGTCGTATCGTCATTAGTCTCTCCGAGTTCTATAGGGAAACGCTCACTAATGAGCGGCGCATGTCGCGTCTTCTAAAGACCACCTCGAGTCGAACGCATTCCCGCCGGTGGACCACGTTCACGCTCGTGCCTAATAGAGAGCAAACAACGCTTCGACCTTCCTCGGCTATTGGTGGTTAAGATGATTACTCCATCATGTAACAACGTGTGTTTTCGTCGTTCTCCCTGCGAGATATCCGAATAAATCCCCAGCCAATCTGTGCGCCGGCGCCAGCCGCAACACCTATTTCCGTTGATCAAAACTCTCAAGAACCCAAGTGGTATCTATTCCACGCATGACCTCACTCCCATAATTGATCTGCCAATTGAGCGACAACGTGGCAGCGGATCACTAGAAGCGGTAGCAATTGATGTAGTCACTCGGTTGAACATTAGCATTCGCTATTCATGGCCGCCATATTGCGAGACGCATAGGGCGAGACGCATAGGGCGAGACGCATGGGGCGAAGGATCCGCCGTGTGAGACTTGGTAAAGCCACGCGCCGCAATTGCGTCCGAAGGTTTTGACAAGCCACTACTCTTCCTGCGCGGCGCTGCGAACTTGTCGTCGAAGATTGATGCGTATACAGATGAGTGGTTCATAGTGATCTGCTCATGAAGGGTTCAACGTGAAAGGAACAGCACGGTGCCCAAGCGACCGGTGCCGTGGTCCATGGCTTGCGTTCGTGCAAAAGCGAAGGCGCTGTCCAGTTCGGTGATCACGCGCGGAAGAAGGGCTTCCACCGAGTTCGCGTCATCGCCGGGCGCGAACTCCAACCGGCAGTTGCGGGTGCGACACTCGACGGTCTGCAATCGCTGGAAAAGCACCGGGTCGACTTGTCCGATCGCCTGGCGCACTTGTTGGGTGGCCGTGCGGCTCCACGCTGGGTCGGTTTCCTCTTGTCGAAAGGTGGTTTCGGCAGTCTCGGGGGGATGAGCGGGTGCGGCCGGCGCAACCGGATCCGGCGCCAGGCCCCGGCCGACTTTCAGCGTCGCAACCTCGGCCTCGAGCCGAGCGACGCGAGCAGCCAGATCCTGCGGCGCGGGTGCCGCCGGTCGTGGGGCGGCCACCTGCGTCGTCGCCACAGGCTCTGCGGCGAGAGCCGATGCGGCCGGTTGAATCGGCGCCGGCGGACCCTGCACTGCAGACGTGGCCTCGTCGCCCGGCTCAAAAGAGCCTCCGCATGCGCTGAGCGCCACGCAAAGGGCCACGCTCAGCGCCGACAGCCGCAGGCCGCGCGCGCTCATTGCACGAACTCCAGGCTGTAGATGACGCCGCCGGCCGGCAACGTGCACAACACCACTTGGGCAGACTGCTCGGGGGTCAGGGTTGCCGGCATCAGCGCGGTGACGCGGTGACCTGCATCGGTGCCGCTCATCGCGAGGGCGGACAGCATGCCGCCGGTGTTGGCCATGCTGAACAGCCGGCAGGCCCCGCTCAACCCCGACCCGTTCGCGTAGACGCGATAGCCGGTGGTGGGCGCGACGATCGTTCGCAGCACCGGGCAGATCACCGACAGCGCTGCCGTGCCGACATTCGTCGAGCCGGTGACCGTGCGGCGAAGACTGGCAGGGTTTGACGTGCCTTCGACGTTGCAGACCGATCCGTGCAGGGTATCGTAGACCCACTCCGCATGCGCGGGCGACGGCAGGCCCAGCAAAGGAAGCAGCAACGTGGCCGACGCAGCGATGCGTGCACACGCACCAAGCCGCGACCGAGGGAAAGGCAGTTGGATGGTCATGAAAGTTTCTCCTTGGGAGGTGTGGGGGCCGAACGATCTCAGTGGGGAGGCGAGCGATACGTGCATCGCGGCTCCTCGTCATCCCAGACGCTGCCGACTGCTCGAACCGGACAAGTCGCGGAGGCATCCGCCAACGGGGGTGTTCGGGCCGGAACGCCCCGCGGCGCAGTGCGGATCCTTCGAATCGACGATGCGGAGGGAAAGTTGCCGGTCCACCCTTGATGTCTTTGCGGTACGCGCCAGAATGGCAAACCGGAAGGAGCAAGCCGATGAAGAAAGCCCTCGTGATCGGTATCGACGACTACCCGGGGCACCCATTGCGTTCGTGTGTCCACGATGCAGGCAAGGTGGCCGAACTGCTGTGGGCGAACGGAGATGGGTCACCCAACTTCGACGTGGATCTCATCACCAGCGAGCGCGGCGATGTCACCAACCTGGGGTTGGAGGAGGCCATCTCCCGGTTCTTCAGGAGCGAGACGCCGGTCGAGACAGCCGTGGTGTACTTCGCGGGCCACGGCGTCGTCAACCCGCTCACCGATGCGGGCTACATCCTTGGCATGGATAGCCGCAAAGGGGCCTTGGGATTCCCGTTGTCCGAACTCCTCTCTCTCGCGAACGCCGCGTATCCGACCATCGCATCGAGCCTGATCATTCTCGATTGCTGCCACGCCGGCTTTGCTGGCGAAGTCACCGGCGCTGCAACGGCCCACGCGTCCGTCATCGGCAAAGGGGTGACCATCCTCACCGCCTGCAACACCGACCAGAAGGCCATCGAGGCAGGTGAACAGGGGGTCTTCACCAGCCTGCTGCTCGACGCACTGCAAGGGGGCTGTGCCGATGTGCGCGGCAACATCACGCCGGCGGCCATCTACACGCACATCGATCAGGCGCTCGGCGCGAAGGACCAGCGACCCCTGTACAAGGCCAACGTCCACCGTTTCATCACGCTGCGCCAAGTGGTGCCGACGATTCCGCACGAGGTGTTGCGACGGTTGCCGCTCTACTTCCCTCAGCCGGAGTACATCTTTGCGCTGGATCCTTCCTATGAGCCTGACCGCCAGAGCGTCGCAGACCCCGGAAAATACTTGCCGGCTGATCCGGCTCACGTCCGCATCTTCAAGCACCTGCAGATGTACTCCCGGCAAGGCTTGGTCGAACCCGTCGACGCCGAGGCCATGTTCTGGGCGGCGATGAATTCCACAGGGTGCAAGCTCACTGCGATGGGCCGGCACTATCACCGACTCGCCTTGAAGAAAAGGTTGTAGTCCGTTGTAGCGCAGGGAAGTGTGCAGCCCTGCGCCGCGGTGCCGCTCATCGTTTGACACCCGAACACCTGAGGTGAACCATGGCGAAACCGTCACCACGGACGATCGAAGTCGAGGGAACGTCACCGCGCCGTTTCACTCACGTGCGCCTGCTCTCCGACAACGCCACAGCCTGGAACGCAAAACGTCACCTCATCGCCAACGCGCGTCATACGCTGGACCTGTCGTACTTCATCCTCGAAGTGGATGGCACCACTTCGTGGTTGCTGCTGGATCTGATCGACGCCGCGGCGCGCGGCGTCCAAGTGCGACTTCTGGTGGACTACTTCACCACATTCCAGCAGGCTGCAGCGCTGCGCGCCTTGGGCAGCACGCCCCACCTGCAAGTGCGTCGCTTCGGCCTGCCCACGCCAACCTGGCTCGCGGCTTTGAATGCCGCGGGTATTGATGCACGGGCCTTCGTCACCGGGCTCATGACCGCCAGCGGGCCGATGTTGGCGGCCTCGTTGAAGGGCAACACGATCTTCGGCGCCTCCGTCGCCAATGATCTTCACTCGCTACCCCCGACGCCGGGGGAAGGTGGCATCGGCTTTCCGATTCAGGTTCTGGGCGCGCTCCGAGCGGAACTCAATGGCGCACCGACTGCAGCGTTCGAGTTGGCCGCCGACCGAGATGCCGCACTGAAGAAGGTTGCCCTGCTGATCCAGATCCTCAGAGGTCTCAAGCAGTTCCTTCACCGCAATCACCACAAGCTATTGCTGGCGGACGGCCAGTGGTTCGTCATGGGGGGTCGGAATTTGTCGGATGCCTACCACTGCGGCGATTCGTCACGAGGTCATGTGTTCCAGGACACCGATCTGCTGGCCCACGACGGGTGCGCCGGCGGCAGCCCGCATGCTCGAAGCTTCGATGCACTCTGGAACAGCGTGCAATCGGCCGACATCACTGTTCCTGACCCGCTCGATGCGAACCCGCCAGCGACGACAGCCACCTTTCATCAGTCGGCGAGCGCCCTACTGGCAACGCCGCCCGGGACTGACTTGCACGGCGGCACGCTGCTGCCTGACATGGACGGCGAACTGGTCGACAACCTGCCCAGTGACAAGGGTGACCCGGCCATCACGAGGGTTTATATTGCGCAGATCGAACGTCTGCGGGCCGATGGCCGTCCCGCATCGGTGGACATCGTCAGCGCCTATCTTTTCCTCACAGACGAAGCGAACACCAGCGAAACGCTGCTGGCATTGCGCAACACGCTCCTGATGGCGGTGGCAGCCGGGCTCATTGTCAACATCTACACCAACTCCCTCGCGAGCACCGATCTGAAGCCAGTGAACCGGGCTGCCTACCCGAAGCTGGTGCCGTTGATCGAAGGCGGAGTGAACGTGTTCGAACTGGCCGACGGACAGGGCTCGTTGCACACCAAGGCTGCGGCCATCGGCGACGCTTGCCTCGTCGTCGGCTCCTACAACATGGACCCACGCAGCGAGCTTTACGACACCAACAACCTGATCGTCCTTCAGGACCCGACGGGCAGCGCCACTTCTGCATTCCGGCGCACCTGCATCGAGGCACTCGCGTGGAAGCAACTGACACGCGACGCAGCGCGTCAGCTGGCGCGCGAATCGCGGACCTCACCATCAGCGGGGATCACAGACAACTTGTTGTGAATGGTGCGCGACTGCGCCTGCCGAAGGCGCGGCATCAAGGAGCAGCCTGCACACGCAGCGCCGGCAGGGCCACCGTTGGGTCGCCCAGGATGACCGTGTGTTGCCGGTCGAGCGCGGCGATCTGGTAGTACAGGGCAGCATCGAGGCTGTTCTGCAGATTCCGGTTGTAGGCCGTGCATGCGCGGGTCCACCGGCTCATGAACATGCCCACATCCCGGAACACCTGTCCCATCGCCCAGCCGACTGGCCGTCGTTCGCCACCTTCGAACAACTTGCCGTAGAGTGCGTCGACAAGGCTGTGCGCAAGCGGTTGGCCGGTATGGGGATCTCGCAGCGACCAATCGAACGTTGGTTCCACGTGACCGATGAACGCCCGCAGCGGGCGCGACGCGCCGAGCAGGCGTTGGGGCAACGGTGCGATGCAGGCGCCGCAGCCGGCGGCGACGCCGGCGAGCACACGGGCGACGTCGGACCCGGGATCGAACAGTCCGTCGTACGCGGAGACGGTGTCGCTGCCCGCGGAACAGCACGCATGCGAGTACCAGATGGCGCCGTCGGGCTGCCAGCGCTGGCACAGCGCGTCCACGTTCATGGGCTCGTGAAGGGCGTCCACGGGAACACCCAGGTGCGTCGCCATCGCCTGGCGGTCGTTCATCGGTCCGGTCATGCCGTGGCTGGTGGTCACCACCAGCCCCGGCCGCGTACGCGCCAATGCGGATGTCAGCTTGTCGTGGGTGGCATTCGAGCCGAACAGACCGGTGAAACCGGCAAAGTCAGCGTCACTGCGCCACCGGTCGGCGAGCTTGCGCGAGACCGCGCGATCCATCAGCCACGTGATGTCCGCTTGCCCATGGTCGACGCTCCACACCAGCGGTGTGATTGGGTCACACATCGAACCTGCCCAATCGCTGAGCAGCGCGTCGACATAGTGCGCAAGCGCCTGGCCCTGCAACCACAGCCGTCCAACAAAGTGCCCGAGGTTCGCGGTGTACTGGAAGGCCCATGGAATTCGATCCGGGGGGGCGAAGACGAGCAGGAAGGCAGGCAGCTGCCCGGCGCCGATCCCGCGGCGGCC
The DNA here is from genome assembly GCF_030317105.1 of Variovorax brevis. GTDB lineage: Bacteria > Pseudomonadota > Gammaproteobacteria > Burkholderiales > Burkholderiaceae_C > Variovorax > Variovorax brevis. The sequence continues at coordinate 10,319 of NZ_JASZYG010000041.1, read as the reverse complement.
AGCCAGCGAGAGCGGCCATACACGGCCGCTTGCGTCGTAGCGGAGCAGTTCGCCCACACCGTCCGGTGTGTGGCGCCAGCGCAGCACCGGGGAATCGGCGCGTGCGGCGACGAGGCGTCGAATGGGTTCAGGCGCATCGTCTGCCGTACCGCGGCGGTTCGGAGGTGCAATCACGTCGTCGTCGGGCAGCACGAGGCCCCAACCCACGTCTGGTGAGCGCCAGTTCCAGTCATGCTCTATCGGCGGCGCCCGCTGCCGCAGCGATTCGTCGTCCAGGGCTGAAGGCCGGCGCAGGGACCAGTGCAGTCGCTCCGGCTCGAGCGCAGCCGCGGCATGCGTCGTTCCGGTCCAGGCATTGCACTGGAGCGATGGCGGCAGATCCATGAAGCGATCAGTCATGGGTGCACTCCGTGGCCGAGGCGTGAGCAGTTGCTGCAGATAAACCAGGGTTTTCAGACATGGCGTTTCAATGACGGAACACCAGCTGGTGCAGCGCCCAGGCGATTTCGGGGCCGGTGACGTCACCGTGGTACTTGATGCTGCCCTGGCTGCCATCGAACGCCACGACGGGCGGGTCGCCTTGCGGCCACGCCATCGGCGTGCCGACGGCAGGAAGCGGGTCGATCAGGGCCTGGCCGGCGCGGCGCGGCCCATACCCTCCGAGTGCCGCAAATCGACTGGGTGGCGAGCCGGCGCTCGTGGACAGAGGGTCGGCGGCGATCTGCGCTTCGCCCAGGTCACCCGGCCGGCGCAGGACCAAATGAAAGATGTCGTGCAGCGCCAGGTCACTACGGGAATAGGTGCTGACGATGGGACGGATCACGCGGTCCGCGGCCAGGGCTTCGCGGTATCCACCCGGCGGCCCGGCGTCCGCGACCGCGTCCGCAAAACACAGGTGCGACACCGCCGGCTGCAACAGCAGCAGCGACGCGAGCGGGCGGGGCAGCAGGCGTGCGCAGATCGCGGACAGCAGCACCCGGCACCCGAACGAATTGCCAATGCAGTGCACGCGCGGGCCGCGATCGGCACCGCCTGTGCCCGAACGGTCCAGAACGTCGCACAACAGCGTCGCCATGCCGTTCGTCCCCACGGTGCCAGCACGGTCCTTCATCTGGTAAAGCGAGAACAGCCGCAACGCATGGCGTGGATCCAGCAGGCCCACCTGGCCAGCGACCCGCGGGCTCGCGCCCACCAAGTGCGCGTCAGTGGGATCCGAGGGCCGCGAGAAGTCGTCGATGTCCTGGTCATCAGCGCCTGGCACGGATCTCGGCATAGCCATTTCCATCGATCGCATCATGGCCAGCACGTCGCTGGCCACTGTATCGCGGCCTTGAAACGCTGCACCTTCGTCGGAAACGACACCGAAGGCCGGCGCGATGAGGCGCGCGAGTTCGGCGGCATCGGCATCGTCGATGGCCGGTGCAGCAAGCAGTGCATGGGCGCGCGCGAGGCCAGCGGCACCCCCCGCGGCCGCCACGCGGTCGGCGAGCAGGCAGACCAGTGCATTCACCCCGGCGGCCGCGCCGACCGATGCGACGGCAGGCCCCTTGTCGAACGACATCCAGATGCTGGGCCACAGGACGCCGACGAACACCGGAGCGAAAGGCCGCTCGGGTGGGTGATCGATGCAAAGGCGCTCGAACTTGCCCAGCAGATCGCCGTACATGTCCGCCGCTTCCGAGGGATCGTAGTTCCAGCCATGCACGAAGACGATGACATCGCTGTGCGCCGCCCCTCGCACTTGCTCGATCAGCCGTGTTCGGGCGACCGGCGTAGTGCAAGCTCCCTCCTTGTCGAAGCGCACCATCCACGTCGGCATGCGAACCCCGGGAAGCGGGTATGGGCCGGTCGAGAGGTCCATCAGGGGCTCCTTTGGCGAAGTCGCCTGGAGGCGGCCGGACTGATCCGACGTTGCGGCTTGCGCCGCCGTTCCCCCCGCGCGAGATCATGCACCGCGGCCGCCAGTTCAACTGCGGACGCGTAACGGTCCTCGGCCCGGGGCGACAGAGCCGTCGAGGCAAGACCCCTCCACCCTGGCTGCGTTGCAACGTGTGGCCACGCAGGCGTCGTGCCGCCATCGAACACGCCATCCGGCCGCTGCCTGGTCATCAGTTCGCACAAGATCACGCCGAGCGAGTACACGTCGGAGGCGGCCGTGGTCGACATGGCCCGCCCATGCTCGGGCGATGCGTAGGCAGGCGTCTGGCACTGCTTGGCCAGCGCCGCCGCGCCAGCTGGCGCGCCAACGGGCATTGCAATGCCAAAATCGATGAGATGCACCTCGCCCCCACCCGTCACCATGAAGTTGGATGGTTTGAGATCGCGGTGCACCACGCCACGCTCGTGGACGTGCGCAACCAACTCGGTCATCCGGACGAACAGCATCAGCCGCTGCGCCGGATCGAGCCCCTGCAATTCCGGGCCATTCGGCAAAGGCGTGCCGTCGACGAAATGCAGCACCAGGTAGGCGCCGAAACGATTGTCGATTCCGGCGTCAAGGAGCCGGGCGACGCGCCGGTGCGCCATAAGCGCCGTCATCTGTCGCTCATGGTCGACACGTTCGGCCGCGTCGGTGCTATGCGCCATGCGTTGCAGCTTAATGGCGACCGGCCGACGATGGAAGGGGTGCCGTGCCAGCCAGACCGTGCTCATCCCGCCACGACCGAGCTGCCGCAGCAGCTCGTAGGGCCCGACCTTGGAACCGGGCAAAGGCGTGGACAGGTTCAGCTCGTCAGGAAAGGTCGGACAGTCGGCCAGAAACCCACGGAACCGGCGTGAGTGGCGCGCCGACACCAAGTCCTGCGCCAGCGGCAAGAAGGTTGGGTTCTGGTTCTTCAACTCCCCGATCCACGGTTGGACGGCGCCGGACTCCAGTTCCAGGCATTCGTCCAGCAGGGGGCTGAGGCGGCGCAGGCGGTTGAGCGCATCGGTCTTGTCCATCGTGTCGGGGCGGCCGGGTCGCGACCAGCAGTGGCAGGGTGTTCCAGCCACGATAGGCTTTGCATTGCGTACCCGGATCGTCTGAACCGGCGATCAACGATTGTCTGAACGAACGATGCGCGGCCCGATTGGACCGCAACCAATCGCATCGGGAAGGGTCAGCGCCCAGCCGGCGAACCGGCGTGCTGCAGAGGCTGCGCGCGGAAATCCGGCAGATCGATCCGGATGGTGGTGCCGCCGGCCCCGGAATCGATGGCCAGTTCCACACCGGCGGCAAGCGCCCGTCGGCGCATGCCGCTCAACCCATGGCCCGCATGGCCCGCATCGACGCGAAAACCCGTGCCGTTGTCCCGCACCTCGAACACGATGCGGGCCGGGCGGGGACTGGATATCGTGCGGAACTCGATCTGCGTGGCCCCCGCGTGCTTGATCGTGTTGTTGATCGCCTCTTGCACGATGCGCAGCACCTGCGTCTTCATGCCAGGCGGCAGCACCAGGTCCGATGGAAAGGGTTCCATCTGCCAGCGGATGTGGATGCCGATGCGCTCCAGGCGCGACTGTTGGCGAATGCGCAGGCTGGCCAGCAAAGGAAGGAATTCGGCCGCATGCGTAGCGGACGAGTCCACGATCAATCGCAACTCGTCGAGGCACGAGCGCAGCAGGTCGATGACCGTGTTGCGATCGGAATGGCCACGTTCCACCACGCGCAAGGCCGCGTTCAGTTGCAACCCGAGCCCGTCATGCATGTCCTGCGTGATGCGCTCGCGTTCCTCTGAGGCGGCGCGCGCCCGCGCCAGTTCCGCTTTGGCCGCCGCCTGGGCGGACTCGACCAAGCGATCGATCACCATCCACGCAATCAGCAGCGCCAGCGGCACGCCCACATAGTGGGAGAGATAGCTCGAATCGAAGGAAACGAGATCGGATGTGATCAACAGGTCACGTACGGTCAAGGGCACGTAGACCCAGGCCACGATGCCCGCCACCACCGCCGAGGTTGTGCGCGATCGATACGCATTGCGCGCCGAAATCGCGAGCAGGACCGCCGAGCCGGGCACCCAGACGCACATCCAGAGCCCGATCACCAGCCCCAAGGCCACCCATCCCTGGAATGCCGCGTAGATGCACCCTGTGCCGACGATCGCCATGCCAAACAGCGTCCACTCCAGGGTGGGCCAGCGGAGCTTGCTCAAGCGCAGCAGGAACGGCGTGAAGAAGATGAAGAACCAGCCTTGCGCGGAATTGACCAGTACCGCATAGGCCGTGGCATTAAACGGTGCATCCTGCACGAAGTAGTTGGTGTAGCGGACCGCCCACGCAATCATGGCCAGGCCGAACAACCCGTAGGTGGGTTCGCGGTTCATCCGAACCCACGTCGCGATGCCGATGAACGCTGCGACGACGGCCACGGCGAACGAGAGCACGGCACCTTTGACGTGCAGGGCATATAGGCTCGCCCCCCTGGCTTGCAGCGAGCCGGCTTCGCCCCAGTACACCCATCCGAGTCCCCCATTGCTGTTGCGATATGCGAAGAGCCGGATGTCCAGCACGTTTGCGCCCGGCCGCAACAGTGCGGCCGGCACCTCCACGAAAAATGGCGTGTTCCAGTTGCGGGTCACCGGGTCAGTCATGCGCCCACCCGACAGCACACGTTGTCCGTTGACGAAGATTTCGCCGTTCATCGTCAGGCGCGGAACGAGGATTCCCAAGCGGGCCGGCGCGCCGGCACCGAGGTCCAGAGGCATCCGGTACCAGCCGATGCCTTCGGTTTGGCGGCGGCTCCGCGACCAGTTGTCGGGCAGCCGGACATCGGCCCATGGTCGATCCTCCGGCGGTGGCGACGCGTCATCGGCCAACAGAAAGCGAGCCCGTTCGACCCGGCGTTCGTCATCCCCATCCACCAGGACACACCCGCCCAGCGAGAGGAGCCAAAGGCATAGGGCCATGGCAACGAACAGGACTCGAAAAGCGGGCATGAGAACACCGCGCCATGTCACTTCAGTCGAGCAGACCAAGTTGGCGCGCCTCGTACAAGGCCTCCGCCTTGTTGTGCACGTCCAGCTTCCCGTAGATGTTGCGCACGTGCGCCTGCACGGTGGTGACGGAGATCTTGAGGTGCGTTGCAGTCTCTGAGTACGTGCACCCGCGCGCGACGAGTTGAAGTACCTCGAGTTCGCGGGGTGACAGCGCGTCGATCTTGCGATCGCTGCGTGCCGCGGGGACGGGCGGCTTCCTGGCGCCTTCCTGCCACCGCGAGAGCAGTTGGCTGGCGATCATCGGTGACATCGGCGCGCCGCCCGCGTGCAAGCTCAGCACATGGGTCGCCAGTTCGTCCTCGGTCCCGTTCTTGAGCAGGTAGCCTCGGGCCCCGGCTTCGAAAGCCTGAAGCATGTGGTAAGCATCGCCGAAGGTAGACAGCACCATGATCTCGCATTTCGGCTGCAGGCTGCGGCACAGGCGGATCACTTCAGTGCCGGGGCGATCGGGCAGACCCAGGTCGACCAGCAACACGTCGACAGGGTTCTTCGCCAACCAACGCATCATCTCCAGCGCAGTCGCACTGGTCTGCAGCAGGTGCAGTCTCGGGCTCGCCCGTATCACTTTGGCGATGACAGCCAGAACCTCGGGTTCATCTTCCACCAGCGCCACGGTCACAGGTCGCTCGTCCATGGGTCGCCCCCCACATTGGGTTGAAGTTGGCTGCCCCCGGGGCAGCCCGCCCGGTTTCAATCTTTGCACAATTCGGCACACGGTGGCGCAGGTGCCGCCTCGTTCGAACAAAGGATGCGTTGAACGACCAGATCCGCCTCACGGGCCCAAAAGGCGAACCCCGGTCCGGGATCAGCCCGGTCTCCACTTCAAGCCCGCGCCAATGCCCTAGATCCGGCAACCCACCAGCCGTGATCTGTTCGCATCACCGCGGACATCGTTCGAACTAACAAGCGACAGCGCGTCGACGGCTTCGTACGATTTGGGCGGCTCGACAACGGGAGCAGACCATGGACGACGACATTGCGGCACAGATTCACCGCGTGAACGCGAAGGAACCCGGAGCGCAGGACGCGCTGTTCGCAGCAGCCTACGGCGAACTTCGCCGCCTTGCCCGATCCCGTTTGCGAAGCATAGGACGGTGTTCGTCCCTGGACACCACCGAACTCGTGCACGAATCCTACTTCCGCTTCATCCGGCGCGGGGAATTGCAGACTGAAAGCCGGCGTGCCTTCTTCGCCTATGCAAGCTGCGTGATGCGGTCGGTTATCGTCGACGAAGCACGCGGGCGACTGACCGATCGCCGTGGCGGCGATTCGAAGTTCATCACGCTCGACACCCAGGTGGAAGAAAGCACGGCGAATGGCGAGGGTGAGTTGGTTTGGGTTCACGAAGCGCTGGAGGTGCTCGCGGAAGTCGAGCCCCGCCTGGCGAAGGTGGTGGAAATGCGCTACTTCGGCGGCTACGCTGAGGTGGAGATCGCGGACGCGCTCGGCACCACCGACCGAACCGTTCGCCGTGACTGGGAAAAGGCGCGGATGCTGCTACGCGCTTTGCTCGAAGAAGGACCGCACTGACAACAGAGTTTGGACGGATGTATGCACGGCTACTGCTCCTCAACGATCACAGGCCCCGATCTTGTGCAGCACCACGCAGCCCGCCCGCACCATCAGAGTCAGAAATAGGCGTCATTTGGCCTCAATTGCTTGAAGCGCCGGAGGGCATGCATCGAAGCGAGGTAGCGCGCCGAAGCACTCCATCCCGAGTTGGAGACGACGCGTACATCGTCAGACTTGTTGGCGCCATGATGCTGGAGTAGAACGACGAGGTGGTCGCTCAAACGGCGATGGATGCAGTCTCAGGGCCCATCGGCAGCGGCAGACTTCGGTTGAAATTGGCGTGAGATTCCAATGTCAACGCGCTTCTGCACGAGGCTGCCGATCCTGTGTTGGTGAATTTTCCGGGCTTGCGTTTGAGGGCAAGGCTTGGCTTGTATGGGCGCCCTCGGGATTTCTCAGGTGCCTCGTGTGTGCGTTTCAGGAGGCAGGATGCATTGGCTCTTCTTCATCCTCGGGATCCCGGCGACGTTCTTTGCCGCCGCCGCCTTGTTCGGATGGCGATATCGCGAAGCAATCAAGGCTGCGATGTTCAGGTCTGGAGCGATCGCGGTTCTGCCGCCGGTTACTACACCGATGCCATTGGCGGAGGCGTCGCGACCGCTGAGAGTGGAGAGGATCGGCGAGGAAGACTTGCGGCTCATTGGCAGCGCTGCCGAGCGGGCCATCGCTCGCGCCAAGGCCATCACAAAATCCGTCGACCGTTGCTATCTGATCTCGGGTGGTGCGCTCTGGAGCACGCTGGTTGTGTTGCAAGCGTGGGTGGCGCCGCCAGCTTTTCACCGGGCCCTTTCACTCGTCGTGCTGCTTGCGGCGCTTCCAGGGCTCATCGTGTTGGTGAATGTCGTCGCGCACTCGTGGCGCACCTGGGCCGTCATTGGCCTCATGTATTGCGTCGTCATCATGATGGCGATCGCTAAGCTCGGCTGGTATTCGGGCAGCGCTTCGTGGGCGATTGCCATTGCACTGGACTTGGCTGACGTGTATGCATGGCCAGCAATGACGATGCTCCTTCTCGTGCAGCGACGCCTGCGACCCTTCTTGGTGGGCATCGCCCCGATACTCGTCTTTGTTGTCACGGCGGTCGCGGCGGTCTCGCTGGCGGTCAGCACCCATGCCCTGCCCGAAGATATTGGCGAGTTCAAGCAACGCCCCGAGTACCGTTGGCCGCCTTCCCTCATGCTCGCATTCGCCTGGGCGGCTGTGCCGGCAGCAGTCTGGGTCTTCCTGCGCATTTTGCGGAACGCGGACCGGCTGAGGTACGCAGTTCCCCTGGCGGCCATCGGGGCCGCCGGTGTTGCTGCGGACGAACTCCTGCGGCCCACATTTCCGATTGGTCCTCTCCTCGCGGCCGTGCCAGCCGGTGTCCTTCAATGCTCGGTTGTCTGGGTCTTCTTCAAGGGCTTTGTCGGCCTCGAGACAACCCGCTGGGTGTCGCCCTCGACGCTGCAGTTCCATGTTTGCTGGATGTACCTGGCGATCTACACGCTGGCACTGCTCGGCGCCCAGGTCGAGATCATGTCGCCGGCCGAGCGTTACGTTGTCTACACGATCTACGGGGCCAGCTTGATCGCCTATTTCATTCTCTTGCATGGACTGCTGCGCGTGGCCTGGAAGTCTGGGTCCGGCAGTGCTCCGAAGCGGCTCCTGCTTCTGCGCGTGTTCGGCAGCACCGACAAACGCGAACGCCTTCTTGACGCACTGGAAGACATGTGGCGACGTGTGGGCCGCGTGGATCTGCTCGCAGGGATCGATCTCGCAATGCGTACGCTCGGGTCATGGATGCTCGAGTGTTTTCTTCTCCGGCGCCTCAATGCCCAATTCCTGAGCACCGAGGCGGATGTGGACCGACGGCTAGCGCGGCTCCAGAGCGAACTCGAAGGCGATCTCTGCTATCCGGTGAACGAGATTTGTTGCTATGTTGGCGCTTGGCAGGCGGCAGCCATGAAGCTGTCGGTCGCATCTGACGTGGTTCTGATCGATCTTCGCGGATTCGCGCGCAAGAACAGTGGTTGTGTGTTTGAGCTCACCTACCTGATCTGGCGCGTTCCGTTGGCGAGAGTCGTCGTCCTTGTCGATAAGTCGACCGATGAGGCAGCGCTGATCGATGTCGCCAACGCCGCCTGGGCCACATCCCCTCGAGATTCCCCGAATGCCGATGCGCGAGCACTGCCGCTACGGGTGCTCGCGATTGATAGGTCATCATCGGTGGCGACCGTGTCCAGGGCGTTGTTTCGCGCGGCATATCAATGTGATGCTTCTCGGTCCTCGTGAGGGCGGCGCCAAATGCGGTTCTGTCGCAGTACTGAGGTGAACTCCAAGAAGCCAAGCTGCCATCTGGCGCTCAGAAGGCCAGCGAGTAGAACGTCGATGCTGCGGGCGAGACTTGGCCTTCAGCGCAATCGAGCTGGCCCTTCTTGATCATGAGCATCAGCTCAATGCCGGCAATCAGCCGTGCGTGCGCAGGGAGGCGTCCATACCGCTCGCGCTACCCGGTGTCGTCAATGTGCTTCGCGCCGCTGGCCTATCTCTGGCGCGGACACCTGATCGATCGGTGAAGGTGACGCCGGCCAGCAGGCTGACGCCTGAACTGCGCGATCGTGAAGGAGAGTGTGCAAAAGTGTGGGAGGCTGCAAGGGACTGCGGCCTTGCTTCGAGTTGCTCATGAGGCGGCCATCTTCGCTACTCTGGCGGCCATCGAACGGTCGGAGGCAAACCATGCGCTTGATCATTGAGGCACGAATTGCTGAGGCCGCCGACATCGGCGACGCAGTGGACGGTGCCGTGACGTTGGCTGTGCTCAAGCGGGGCGACCGCAGTCTTTCCAAGTTGGGCCTCACCCTTGCTGAAGGCCGTGTCCTGCTGGCCCGGGCCCAAGACGTATGGTCTCGCAGCAGGTTGACGGGTGGATGTCGGGCGAGACAAACTGCCGCCGGTGCGGCACGACGCTCAGCCACAAGGACAGTCGCAGCATTGTGGTGCGGACGGTGTATGGGAACGTGGCCGTCAGGAGCCCGAGATTGTGGTCGTGCCGCTGCCGTGCGGCGCCAGGGACAGCACGCAGTTCAATCAGTCCGCTTTGCAAGGCGCTGCCCAATCGGGTGACACCGGAACTGGAATACCTTCAGGTGGAATGGGCCGCCCATCTGCCCTACCGGCAGGCCACGGCGCTACTCAAGGAGGTCCTTCCGCTCGCGACACGTGGTCTGCATCGAATGGCGTGTCTCTGGTCAGCACCGCCCACAGAATGCGGGCGTTCTTGTTGGCCAAAGCCACCACCGCCTTCTGCCAACCGATGCGCTCGCGCAACTCGAGCACCCACTGCGAGATGCTGTCCTTCCTGCGGTGTGCCGTCATCACGGCAACTCTCGCGCCCAGGATGAGCAGTGTTCGAAGGTATTGATCGCCCCGCTTGGTGATGTGTCCGAGGCTGGCCTTGCCGCCGCTGGAGTTCTGCCGGGGCACCAGGCCGAGCCAGGCGCCGAACTGTCGGGCGGTCCTGAACTGCTTGAAGTCGCCTACAGTGGCCACCAACGCCGAGGCGGTCACCGGGCCGATGCCTATCACGCGCGCCGCCTGGGCAGCCTGCGCATCGGCCTTGACGTGAGCTGCGATGCGCTGGTCGCACCATGCGATGTGTTCATCGAGTTCCTGCCAGTGGATGTGCTGTGCTCCGCAAAATCTCGTCTGCTGACGCGGGATAGTGACCTTGAACGGTTGATTAGGAAAAGCGAGCGGCTCGGCGGCCAGCCGAGCTCTGCTACAGGGGCGCTGTTG
>NZ_JASZYG010000040.1 GCF_030317105.1 Variovorax brevis | reverse complement strand
GGTCTCCGCAGTGGACCACGGCCCGCAGGCGCCGAGCATCGCCATCGCCCGCATGGCGGCCACCTGCGGCGTCGGCCTCAACAATGCGATGGCCTCGGCCCTCAACGTGCTGGGCGACATCCACGGCGGCGCGGGCGAGCAGGCGGTGGAGATGTACCAGAACATCGCGGCGCGCATCGACGCCGGCGAGGTATTTGCGACCGCAGTGCGTGCGGGCCTGGACGATGCGATCGCCTTGCACGGGAAGTTCGTCTCGGGTTTTGGCCACCGCTTTCATCCAGTCGATCCTCGCGCACCGCGACTGCTGGAACTGGTCGATCAGGCCGCTCAGGCGGGCCACGTCGGCGGGCGCTTCGCGTTGATCGCGCGAGGCGTTGAAGACGAGCTGGCGGCGCGCAAGAACGGCAAGCGCATCCCCATGAACATCGACGGGGCCACGGCCGTGATCTACGCCGAACTCGGATTCCCCGCGCCACTGGCCCGCGGCCTCTTCTGCCTGTCGCGCTCGGTCGGCATCCTGGCGCATGCGTGGGAACAGACGCAACAGGGCGGGCGCAACAAGGGGCCGATTCCACGCGAGTACATCTGGCGCTACGACGGCGAACCCCAAAGGTCGGTTCCAGGCGCGGCTTAGTCACGTCGCAAGCGATGGGGGCTGAGCCTCCATCGCGCACTCCATCTTCCAGGTCACCGCGGACTTCGCGGAATGGCGGTGCCACCGCCGGGGGTTGCTGCGCCCGCAAGTAGCGCGTGCCCGGCCGCCAGTCGGCATTCAAGGAGACTCCAATGTTGCTTCTACTGGGCTACGGCATGGTGGCCACTTTCATGGTGCTCATCATGACCAAGCGCATGTCGGCGCTTGTTGCGCTGGCACTCGTTCCCATCGCGTTCGGACTTGTCGCTGCGTCACCCGATGCGGTCGGCAAGATGATGATGGAAGGCATCACAAAGCTGGCACCCACTGGCGTGATGCTCACGTTCGGCATCCTGTATTTCAGCATCATGACCGATGCGGGGCTGTTCGACCCGTTGATCAGGCTCATTGTCAGATTCGTCGGGCACGATCCGCTCAAACTGCTGGTGGGTACAGCCTTGATGGGCACTGCAGTGGCGCTCGATGGTGACGGAGCAACGACCTACGTGATCTGCGTGACGGCCCTGTTGCCTCTCTATCAACGGCTGGGTGTGCGTCTTCAGTATCTGGCAACGGTGCTGCTCATGTCGATCGGGATCATGAATATCGTTCCTTGGGGAGGGCCCACCGCGCGAGCCGCCGCTGCCATGCACGTCGACGTCGCGGACGTGTTCTTGCCGCTCATCCCTGTCATGCTGATGGGCTTCGCCTACCAGGTTGGCGTAGCTGCCTACCTCGGCCTTCGCGAACGCCGCAGGATTGGCGCGCTGACGATGCCGGACGTGGAGAATGCGGTTCTTGCAGACATCGATGGTTCCTCGGACATCCGGCGGCCAGCCATGATGATCCCGAACCTGCTGCTGACGCTGGCCCTTCTCTACGCACTGATCAAGGGTGTCCTGCCCCTGCCCGCCCTGTTCCTGGTTGCCACGGCGATCGCGTTGCTTCTCAATTACCCCAAGCTGAAAGATCAGCACGCGCGCCTGGCGACCCACGCTTCCAATGTTCTCGCCGTGGTTTCCTTGATCTTTGCGGCGGGAATTTTCACGGGCATTCTCTCCGGCACGGGCATGCTGAAGGCCATGTCAGACGGTTTGTTGAACGTGATGCCCGGTTGGCTGGGTCCTTACATGGCGCCCGCAACCGCCCTGCTGAGCGCCCCGGCCACCTATGTGTTGTCGAATGACGCCTTCTATTTCGGAGTGCTGCCGATCCTGGCTGATACCGCTGGAACGTACGGTATCTCGGCCGCCGAGATGGCTCGCGCCTCGCTGCTCGGGCAGCCTCTGCATCTGCTGAGTCCGCTCGTGGCATCGACCTATCTGCTCGTGGCGCTGTTGGACATCGAATACGGGGACAACCAGCGATCTTCGTTGTTGTGGGTGCTCGGGCTGGTCGTGGTCATGGTGATCGGCGCGTTGGCGATTGGCGTTATTCCGCTCGTCTCGAAGGCGTGACGCCGTTGTGCGATGAAGTGCAGGTAACCAATCCGCGGATATGAGCTTGATTCATCGTCGCTGCAACGCTCGAGTCGCATCACCCGATCGATTCGTCGTGGGCCTGCCTCGCTCTAGGGTCGGGGATCATCCTTGCGGTGCCCTGGTAACAGGCTCGAGGGTTGCCCTATCGTTGATCGAGTCGCATCACCAGATCGATCCCTGGGTGCATCGCTATTTCAGGTTGCCTCGACTTTCTCCCGTTGCGCCTGCATGCCAATGGCCCAGACGAAGCCGGCCAGCTCCCTTGCGACCGCTACGCAGGCCTTGTTGGCCTGCAGGCCACGCGCGTTCAAAGCGGCAAAGCGCTGGGTCAACCGCAGTTGCGCCGTCCAGCCCATTCTTCGTATGGGTTCGGACAACTCTTGCTGTCGAGCCTGCGCCCTTTGTCCTATGCGCGCCGTGAAGCGGTAGTTCCAGGCAGCCTCGGTCAACAGTCGACGTGCATGCGCGTTGCCTGTCTTGGTGATGCTGCCGCGGCTCGTGCGCTCGCCGCTGGAATGCTCGGAAGGAACCAGCCCGAGGTAGCCCATGAGCTTGCGCGGATGGGCAAAGCGCCCGAGATCGCCGATCTCGGCCACCAGGCCAATCGCCGTGATCGCGGCGACACCACGCAGTGCCTGCAGCGCACCGACCACCGGTTCGAAGCGCCAGCCAGTGATCGAGGCCTGCAACGCCTTCGTCAGCCGATCGACGCGATCATCTGCCGCCGTTTCGACTTGCCAGTATTCGGTGAACGCCGTCTGGGCGGCACCGGCGCCGAAGTTCAGCGTCCCCAGCCAGCGGTAGTAGGCACCGCACCACGAGGTCTTGCCCTTGTAGCGCACGTCATGGCGCAGCAGGAAGCCCTTGAGCTGATGGCGGGCTTGCATGCGGCTGTGGACTGCGTCTTCGCGCGCTCGCGACAAATCACGGATCGCTTCGTCGTCCGGATCAGGGATCCACACGGCGCTCAATTGGCCCGCGCGGGAACACTCGGCCAATTGAACGCTGTCGCGTGAGTCGGTCTTGATCCGGTCGCCGGGTCGTCGCGGGATCTGCGACGGAGCAATGATCTCGCAGAGGTAGCCCTTGGCCTTGAGGGCACGCTGCAGACCGAAGCCCGTCGGACCAGCCTCGTACACGATGTGCAATTGCTCTGCGGTGCCGACCTTGGCCAGCATCTTCAGCAACTTGCTCACATCGTGCGGAACCCTGCCGATCAAGCGCCCCGGCGCTCGATCTGGCTCGGCCGTCGCGACGCTGATGCTGTCCTTGTGGACGTCCAAACCCACGTGAATCTTGCTACGCTCTTGCATGGTCGGTCTCCTTGTTGCTGACGACGCAAGTCACAGCATGTAGCTCTACGTTCTTGGACGCAACCTACGATGTTGGAGACCGGCCGCCTGTCCGAGGGACGGCGACCATCATGTCTGGGGCTGCTGCGATGGCGCAGGTGCGGTCTCAAAGCCGCTCAAGCACCGTCGCGATGCCTTGTCCACCACCGACGCACTGCGTGGACAGGGCATAACGGCCCTGCTGGCGCACCAGCAGGGCTGCGGCCTTGCCGGTGATGCGCGCGCCAGTGGCGCCCAGCGGGTGGCCGATGGCCATGCCGCCTCCGTCGATGTTCACGGTCGCCATGTCCAGACCCAGGTCGCGGATGCAGGCCAGCGCCTGTGACGAGAAAGCCTCGTTGATCTCCACCACGTCCAGGTCGGCTGCGGTCAGGCCGGCACGCGCCAGCGCCTTGCGCGTGGCCGGGATCGGGCCGATGCCCATGATGGCCGGATCGACCCCCACGGTCGCAAAGCTGAGCACGCGCGCCAGTGGTTGAAGGCGTTGGCGCTGCGCAAACTCGTCGCTCACGACCAGCACCGCGGCAGCGCCGTCGGTCAGCGGCGACGAGGTGCCCGCCGTGACCACGCCATCGGGCCGGAAGGCCGGCTTCAGGCTCGCCAACGCCTCCAGCGTGGTTGCCGGGCGAATGCAGCCATCCGCATCGACCACCTCGCCATCGGGCAGGCGAATCGGCACGATCTCATCGGCCAGACGGCCTTGCTCCCGGGCAGCGGCAGCCTTCTGGTGCGATTGCAGCGCAAGCCGGTCCCGGTCCTCGCGGTTCACATGCACGTTGCGCACGCGCAATGGTGCCCGTGCGACGACCTGGTTCCCGGAAATTGCGGGCAACCTGGCCAAGGTACGCGGGGGCCCCCATGTCACGGACGGTGAGGTTTGCTTTCTCGACGATCTGGGGCGCAGCGACTTCGACAAGCTGCAGGACCGGGCCAGGAAGCGCAAGTGGGTAGAAGGTATTCCGCTCGTCTACTGTGCTTTCGACCTTCTGGTCGACGATGGCGACGTCATCATCGGCGACCCCTTGCGCTCGCGCAAAGAGCGGCTGGCGACCTTGCTGACGCCGGCGCCACCGAGCGTGCTCGTTGTGGGCCACTTCGAGGAAGGCGGCCAGCAACTGTTCGAGCAGGCGGTGCACCATCTCAAGCTGGAGGGCATAGTGGCGAAACGGCCCGAAAGCGGCTACCTGCCAGGCGTCCGATCGAGGGACTGGGTGAAGGTCAAGCGCAGGGGTGCGACTCCGGCAGAGCGGTTCAAGCACGGGCCCCGTTGATGCGACCGCGGCGCATGCGGGCGCACTTGCTCGCAGGCGCCTGGCGGCTCTCCGGACATGACGAACGACGGCTCGTCGAGGCTCGGTGTTGCCCAGCCCGTGCTCCCTTCCAGGTGCCGCTGCAACGGGCTTCGGGCAACTCTTGCCTTGAGTCGCGAACAATGGTTGTTCTACGGTCGGATGCGCACATGTGTTTTCAAGTTGCAGGTTTGTGTCCAACGCAGTAGAAGTGTCCTTGCTTCAAGGGAGAAAAGCATGTTGGCTGCCGAATGCGCATGGGCTGTGTTGCGTGCCGAGCACGCGCGCTTACGTGAATTGATCGACGTCATGGACGACACGGTGAAGTCCGGAGGTTGGGCGTTCGGCGGACCGCCGGCGCAAGCCCTCGCCACGCTTATCGAACGCATACAGGAATTCGAGCAAACCACGCACCGGCCCAAGGGCGTCGTTCTGGTGAGAGCGCTGCGCGGTCGATCGGTGCAGGCCGACGATCTGCTGATGCGCCTGGAAAGCACACGCGATCGTTGCGACGATCTGCTCTCGCAGGCCAAGGCCAGATTGAAGGCGGCAGCGTCAGGTTCCGCCAGTACCGCCGACGGCATCGAAGCGCTGCTGCAGGAGCATCGCCGTTTGATGCTTGCCCATCTGGACGAGGAAGATTCCCTTCTGCAAACGCAGTCCGAGGAACACCTGACGCGCGAAGAATGGGCGGCGGTGGCCTCGTCGATCTCGGTGGCCATGGGACCGGCCAAACCTTGAATGCCAAGGCACCCGATGGCATATGCCAAGGGCGCGTTCAGCCGCTTGGAGAAACTTCGCGAGAAACGTGTTCACCGATTGCCTCGGTGCACCGCTCAGCCAAGGAGACGAGAGGTCATCATTTGCTGTGCCCCGTCTGTGAATCCGACGCCTTCCAAAACCCCCTCATGGCATTCATCCTCATGTCCCTCTCGGTGGTGAGATAGGCCAAATGTGCTTAAGCACATTTCGCCTATTTGGTGCAGTTTCCTGTTATGCGTTCCGTGTGCATGGCGCCCGCGCCGAGAGCCGAGCCGGACGGAAAGGGCTCAACATAACAGTCTCATGATCGTCATCCCCGGCGGCCACTGGGGCCGCCGTTCACCTGGGAGACGACCATGGAACTGCCCAAGTCTGAAGTGTTGGAACGCTTGTCGTTGGATCAGCTTTGCACCGGCGCCTTGCACGAACTTGAGGGGCTCGGCTACAGCAGAAGAATGCTCGCGCGCTATCGAACAGTCTGGCAGCGCCTGTCGGCGTTCGCGAGCGAGCTGAACCTGCAAGGCCAATACTCCACGGACCTCGCGTTTCGCTTTGAGCAAGCCTACGGGCTGAGCGGTGGCGAGCCGACCAAGCGAGAGGAGGCGTGGCGCAAGCACCTCGTCTTTTGCGTCAGGGTGCTTGACGACTATGCACGCACGGGTCGCATTGACCGCTTCGTCACGGATATGAAGAAGCTCCAGATCCCGCCGGCGATGGTGGCGCCGCTGCGCGCCTTCGAACGATATGGGCGAGAGCGGCGTCATCTGAGCGCATCGACGCTGCAACATCGAATGCTCGTCGTCGCGGCTTTCTTGGCCTTCCTCGGGACGAGGAACGTAGTGATCTTCGATCAGATCCGGCCGGACGACATTGAAGCTTTCGTCACTTCGCGGCAGCACATGACGAAGAAGAGCATCGCTCGGATCGTCTCCGAACTTAGGTCATTTTTTCGGTTCCTGTTCATGCGAGACGTGTTACCTCGTGACTTGAGTGCCGTTCTCCCCAGGATCCGGGTGACGCGCGAGGCCACTATCCCATCGGTGTGGGAACCAGTACTCGTTGCAAAGCTGCTCGCAGCTGTCGACCGCAGTTCGCCCAAGGGGAAGCGCGACTTTGCCATCTTGCTGCTGGCGTCGCGCCTTGGATTGCGCGCCGGCGACATCCGATCGCTGAAGCTTGAGAGTCTCGACTGGGATGCCGCCACGATCCGCTTCGCTCAGGGCAAGACCGGTGCGCAACAGTGCTTGCCACTGGACGAAGAGCTCGGGCAGGCGTTAATCGACTACCTGAAGTTCGGACGACCGCACGTCGAGCATCGTGAAGTGTTTCTGATGCTGACGCCTCCCTACGAGCCGTTTTCGGATCACGACTGCCTCATCCGGGTCGTCGACTACTGGAGGCGCTTCGCGAGCATCGAGTTCCGAAGCAAGCAGCGACACGGGTTGCACTCGTTGCGTCACACGCTGGCGACGAGGCTTCTGCAAGCCGAGACGCCCTTTCACGTGATCTCCGATGTGCTGGGCCATGCATCGGTCGCGTCGACGCTGATCTACGCCAAGGCCGACGTTGAGATGCTGCGCTGCGCCGCGCTGAACACCGAGGAGATGCGCCATGTCGAATGAACTGCGCGATCCAGACCACCACAGTCCACTGGCGCCGCTCATGGAGCGATACGTCCAGCAGCGCCAGGCTTGCGGGTACCGATATGACGAAGCTCGCCGGATACTGGCGCGTCTCGACCGATTCCTTTGCGAGCACGGCCTCGACAAGTGCGAGTTGCCTCGAACCCTGTACCGGACATGGCTCTTGAGGCAGCCAAACGAGAGCGTCGGGACGCAGCAAGTTCGCGTGTCGGTGGTTAGGCAGTTCGCGCTGTACATGTGTCGTCACGAGTACAAGGCCGACGTACCGGACAGGTCATTCACAGCGAAGCCGACGTCCCTCTTTACGCCCCGCGTGTTCACACGTGCCGAAGTCGCCCAATTGTTGCAGGCCGTTGATGAGCTCAGACCCACGGCCAGGGCGCCGCTGCGCCATCTCGTAATGCGAGAGCTCTTTCGCCTCTTGTACGGCTGCGGACTGCGAGTCAGCGAGGCGCTGCACTTGCGCGTTGGGGACGTGGACCTCGTGCGGGGCGTCTTGACGACCCGTGACACCAAGTTCGGCAAGGATCGGCTGGTGCCTCCAGCCCTGGCGCTGATGCAACGCCTTCAGAGGTACGCGGACGCCCTTGGGCCCCGACCGCCAGACGCCTACTTCTTCCCGTCGGAAGGTGGACGCCCCCGGAGCCTCAGTGGCGTCTACCATCTGTTCCGTAAGTTGCTCATGCGCTGCGGGATCCCTCACGGCGGGCGAGGCAAGGGACCGCGGGTCCACGATCTGAGGCATAGCCATGCCGTTCACGCTTTGCTGCACTGGTGCCGCGAGGGCGCTGACCTCGACGCGAAGCTTCCAGTGTTGGCCACATACCTCGGACATCAATCGCTCCAAGGGACTCAGGACTACTTGCATCTGACGGTCGAATTGTTTCCCGAGGTGGTCAAGCGCGCTAACGCCGCCTTTGAAGACGTCATCCCGCGGAGGCCATCATGAAGCCCACCGATCTGTCCACGCATGTCACCGATTTCCTGACCCGCTACCTGGCTGGGCAGCGCAACCTGAGCCCGAATACCATCAAGGCCTACCGTGACGTGTTCGTTCTGCTGCTGCGGTTCAGCCGCGACGTGCGTGGCATTGCCGTGGAACGTTTGTCGCTTGCCCAGTTCGATGTGCCGTACGTCGAGGCCTTCCTGGATCATCTGGCCAACGCCCGGCACTGTTCGGTCCGCACGCAAAACCAGCGGCTCGCCGCGCTGCATTCCTTCTTCCGGTACGTACAGGCGGAGGTTCCTGAGCAATTGCTGCAATGCCAGAAGATCCTGGCCATTCCGCTGCAGCGACAGTCGCAGCCCAGCGTTGGGTATCTCTCCAAGGAACAACTCGTGCAAGTTCTCGCACACCCCGACGCGACGACGGTGCAGGGTCGTAGGGACGCGGTCCTGCTGAGCGTCCTGTACGACACCGGCGCACGCGTCCAGGAACTGATCGATTTGGACGCAGGCGACGTGCGCCTGACATCGCCTGCGCAGATCCGATTGATGGGCAAAGGCCGCAAGGTCCGCATCGTGCCTTTGATGGATGCTACGGCACAACTACTTCGCGATCACATGCAAGAGCATGGCCTGGACCGACCAGAACGGGTACGCGATCCGCTGTTTTGCAATCGTCGTGGCGAGCGGTTCTCGCGTTCGGGCATTCGCTGCGTTCTGCAAAGGCATGTTGCCGCTGTTGGCTGCAGTCACGCGGGTTCCGTCCAGTCAGTGAGCCCCCACCGTTTGCGCCACTATCGACCCTTCTTGACTATGTCTTGCGAATGGGGCGCGTGGCGCAAGTTCGCTAGTCGCCGCGCGAAGGCGCCGTCCGCCCTACCCGACATAGTCTGCCTTTCTACAGGCGGTTGAGGAAGTCCATGAGCTGATCGGCCGGCCGATACCGAGCCGGTCTGCCGTGAATGGGTGTGGCTTTTGCAAGCGCCTGCTCCTTCATGCTCAGAGACGCGTCGAGATAGATCTGAGTGGTCTCGACGCTCTCGTGCCCGAGCCATAGGGCGACCTGATCAGCAAGGAACCTCAGCTGTCCGAGACAGAGGCTCACGTCATGAGCCCCCCGGCTGAGACGATGTGCCAACCTGAACTGGAGGTTGGCCATGGCGCAAAACAAGGTGCAGTACCAACGGGGTCTTCCGATGCTGGAGTTCTTCGATCTGTACGGTTCGCAGGACCGGTGCGAGGGGGCGATGCGGGCCTGGCGCTGGCCAGAAGGCTTCGTCTGCCCGCGCTGCCAAGGCACATGGCACAGCGAGTTCCGCCGCCACGATCGGCTGTACTTCCAGTGCAGCGCGTGTCGCTACCAGTGCAGTCTGCTCAGCGGCACGATCTTCGAATCCAGCAAGCTGGCGCTGCCCACGTGGTTCCTGGCCATGCACCTGATGACGCAGGCCAAGAACAATGTCTCTGCGCTGGAGCTCAAGCGCCATCTGGATATTTCCTATCCGACCGCCTGGCTGGTCAAGCACAAGCTCATGCAGGTGATGTTCCAGCGCGAGGAGGGCCGGCAGCTGACCGGCCGCATCGAGGCGGACGACGCCTACCTCGGTGGCAAGCATCCCGGCGGCAAGCCCGGTCGAGGCTCGCAGAACAAGATCGCCTTCGTCGCCGCGGTGCAGACCACCCAGTCGGGGCAGGCTGTCTTCCTGTGCCTGTCCCGGCGCCCATTTACCAAACAGTCCATCCAGGACTTCGCCGAGAAGTCGCTGGCCGCGCCGGCCACACTCGTCACCGACGGCCTGGGATGCTTCACGGCAGTACGCGGTCGCGGCATCTTGCACGAGCAGCACATCACCGGTGGCGGTGCCGCCAGCGCCAAGCACCCATCGTTCCTGGCCGTCAACACAGCCTTGGGTAACCTGAAGACCGCACTGGCCGGTACGTACCACGCCTTCGGATTCGACAAGTACGCGCATCGATATCTCGGCCAGGTTCAGTATCTGTTCAATCGACGATTCGACCTTCGCTCCATCCTCCAGCGCCTGGCCCGAGCCGCCTGCCAGGCCAAGCCGCACCCGCTTCACGAGGTCCGCGCGGCTGAACTTCCTTGCTGATCAGGTAGGGCGATGACCGAGCGATCCACGCCGGACTGCAGAAGGTCCATGGCCATCGTGTGCCTCAATCGGTGGACGGTGACCCGCTTCTCCCGCAGGGACGGGGCAGCCTTCGAGGCCGTGAGTCGATGCTTGCTGAGCATGTATTGCACACCATGGACGCTCAGGCGTTCGCCCTTGGCGCTCGGAAATAGGATCTGCCCGTCTCCGCGCGGTCTCTCGCGCAACCAGGCTGTCAACACGGCCTGCGTTGGCTTAGCCAGCGGAGTACACCGCTCCTTGCGGCCCTTGCCGAGCACCTGCAGGTGCGCACCTGTTCCCAGGACGAGATCTTCGCGCTTGAGCCCAGTCATCTCGGACAGCCGCAAGCCGGTCTGTACGGCCACCAGCATGAAGGCGTGATCACGCCGCCCGGACCATGTCTGCCGATCCGGGGCGAGTAGCAAGGCATCGACCTCCGCGCGGGTCAAAAAGGGCACCAGGGTGCGCGTGTGACGTTTGCTGGGGATGGCGAGCACACGCTGAACTTGTGCGGAGTGCGCCGGTGCTTCGAAGGCCGCGAAGCGGAAGAAGGAATGAATCGCCGTGAGTCGCAGGTTGCGGCTTCGAACGCTGATGCCGCGGCGCTTCTCCAGGTCGTCCAGAAACGCCACAACCAAGGGCGCATCGATCTCCTCGAAGCTCAGGTGTGATGGCGATCTATGCAGCCGCTTCTCGACGAATACCAAGAACTGCCGGAAGGTGTCGCGATAGGAACTGACGGTGTGTGCACTGGCCTGTCGCTGCTGCATCAAGCGCTGCGTGAAGAAGCGCTCCAGCAGCGGGGCAAAGCTGGCGGGGCGGCTCATGGCCGTCCTCCCCAACGGTGTTCGAGGCGACGCATGGCCTCACGCATCAACTCGGGAGACCCATTGAGATACCACTGCGTGTCGGCGACGTGAACATGCCCGAGATAAGCTGACAGCACCGGCAGCAGGCGCTCGGGATCCTGGTCGCGCTGGTACCAACGCACGAGCGTGTTCGTCGCGAATCGATGGCGCATGTCATGCAGCCGCGGCCCGTGGCTGTCGGTCGCTTTGCGCAGACCGATCTGCCGCGACAGCGCATAGAACGTCCGATGCACTTCGGCAACATCCAGGCGATTGCCCCGGTTAGAGACGAACACGTAGGTTGAAACCGAGCGATTGGCCCAATGGTGCCCGCGTTCGGCAAGGTATCTCCTGAGCACCCTGCAGGTGGATGCGTGCAGGGGTACGAGGCGGTCCTTCCCAAGCTTGGCCCCGCGGATGGTCAATACCCCGTTATCCAGGTCGACATCTGGCAGCTTGAGGTTGAGCGCCTCGCCCAGGCGCAGGCCCGTGACACTCAGGATTCCAAACAGGCAGTGGTACTCCCGCGGTCTGAGCGCGTCGTACTTGCAGCGGTAGGTCATGCCCTGTGCTGCCCGCAGCAAGCGGCGGATCTCGTCGTCCGAATACAGATAGGGACGCGCCCGTCGAGGTTGGAAAGGCAGAAGATCCGACGGCGGAATTTGCGTGCGTGGATCGGTCGCACTGCGGTAGCGGGCGAAGCCGCGAACAAAGCTCAGTCGTTGCGCCCAGTGGGCTGGCGTGGCCTCTCTGGGCAGTTGCGCCCAGGTGAGCGCCAGCGCCGAGGTGATGTAGCTCGCGTGACGCTGGCGCATGAAGGCAGCGAACTCGAGCAAGCCCTTGCCGGCTTCCCTGAGCTTGAAACCCAGACCGCGCCGCATTGTCAGATATTCTTGAATGGCCACATGCAAGGTCTTCATGGCGCACCCTTCGGCCACGGCGGCGCCAGCTTGCGCAGGGCCTGGAGATCGACCTTCGTGTAGATCATCGTCGTCTGGGAATGACGATGACCCAGCACATCACCGATCTCGCCCAGCGAAGCGCCGCGGCGCAACATCTCGGTGGCCAGGCCGTGTCGAAACTGATGCGCCCCGAAGGTAGGGGCGTCGACACCGCCGCGCTCCAGGCGATGCCTCACGATCGAGCCAATGGCACTACTCCCTTGGAACGCGCATACCGGTGCTCGCACCCGCAGAAAAAGGTTCCGGCTGGTGGTGGTTGGTCGACCGTTCGTCAGATAGGCGGCGATCGCCCGGCCGACGTCCACCGGCAAAGGCAGTTCGTTGCGATGACCGCTCTTGCCATGTACACGCAGCTGCCCCATGTTCCAGTCGATGTCATCGAGCTTCAAGGACGCCACTTCGCCGGAACGTAGTCCCAATCGCGCAAGAAGCAGCACGATGGCGTAGTCGCGACGTCCTACCGCCGTGCGCCGATCGATGCTGGCCAGCAGCTGGCGCACCTGCTTCGGAGCAATCGCCCGCGGGATCGATGTCATCGTCCAGTTGGGCACGACTGGCACAGCGGCCGCCAGATCAACATCGACGTCACCGCAGAACCGGGCGTAGCTCAGAAACGAGCGCAACGCGCAAGTCATGAGCTTGGCGCGCTTAACGTGCAGGCGCGGCACCTCGTGTTGAACGAAACGCACAACATCGGCGGCACTCAAGCCGGAAAGCATGATCACCCCGGCGCCGAAACGGTACTCAAGAAATTCGCGAACAAACTGAACGTAGTTGACGATCGTGACCGTGGCCAACGCGCGTTGCTCGCGAAGGTACGCCTCGTAGGCACGGATACAGCGATCAACCCAGGACGGCTCGGCCACCGCAGGCTTCTCACCAGGAACCACGCCCTCACGTCGCAGGAAGCACATCAAGTGCATGAGAACCCCGCGGTCATCAGGCCTGGGTCGCGCGCGCCGAGCTCGATACTGAAGGTGCCGCGTCACATGGTCGGACGTGACATCCTGCAGAGCTACCGCCTTCTGCCCGAGCCATTGACTAAAGCAGGCCCCGAGAAGGACATGCCGGTGTATCCACGTCGTCGCATACCCTGTTGAATCCAACGAGTCTGCGAATGCGCCCAGATACGGCGCGATCGGGCCTTCCGGGGCCCGCAGCAGGACAACCTGGCTGTTGATGACGAACTTCATGACGGACCCCTTTTTGCCCCGTCGGGGCAGTACAAGGGGTCCAGACTATGTCGGGCTTCTTGCGTGCCAGCCCGCGCAGAACGCGGCCGCTGGCCAAGTACAAGACACAGTCGGGAAGGGTCGATAGTGCCGCAGCCAGTGTGTGCTGGCCTTTCTGAACTGTTGGGCATCGGCATCGGGAAGGCCTTGGGCCGCGTTCGCCAGAAAAGCCTTGATCGCCTGATAGAGGCCCGATGCCGACCAGGGTGACGGCCGCTTGAGCTCAGCGTCAAACCGCGCCATCACGCAGATGCCCCGGTTGCTCACCGCCCCCACCTGCCGCTCGAAGCCATGCCGCGCGAGTTCATCGCCAAGTTCGTCGACCAGTTCGGCCGGTACCGGTAGCTGGCGGCGGCGCCCGCCCTTTCCAACCACTGACAACATCCAGCCCGTTTCCGTCGTGTCGTCTTCTGTCCTGTACTCGACCTGGTCCAGGTCTTCACATTTCGAATTCGCAATCTCGGCCAGGCGCAGGCCGGTCGCATAGAGCCAGCGCATGGCGCGTCTCAGCCTCCGCTGCACTTCGGTGTGGCCGTGATCACGCAGCAGCCCATCGATGTGATCCCACTGCGCAAAGGTCAAGGTCCTGCTCGAGCCCAGAGGCCGTTGTGCATGAGCCGGCAGCGCCACCGCCACCAACGGATTGCCGACGACATATCCTTGGCTCATCCAGAAAGAAAATAGTCCCCTCAGGATGATCAACGCCTGGCGCAGCGCCACCGGGCTCATGGGCCCTTCGAGCGGCCGCCACAATGGCGACCAGCGCTGGTGGTGCCGCGGCCCGCACCAGCTCGATGGCGGATCGGCGAGGAACTCCCGGTACGCCGTCACGTCCTCCACTGACAGCGACGACAACGCCTTTTTTCGCTCCAGGATCGCCCAGAGCAAGAGGCGTTCTGCTTCTTTTCGATAGGCCCGCTGCGTTGAGGACGCCTGCACCCCTTCGCCGGATGTCTTGCCACTCGTCTTCGACGCCAGTCACGCCCCGATCGCCTCGTAGTCATTGGCGGCCATCAACAGGCACCGCTCGAGGGGCGCCCTGAATCGCCCTGCACTCCCGTCAAGGTCCGCCGGCACCACGAATTTTTCATAGGGACGGATCGCGGTCGCGGGCGGCATGACCTCATTCAGGGCCGTTGGCGTCAACTGGGCACGCGGGTGCAGGACATGATCGCCGATGCGAAGGCCCAGCGCTTTCTCGTAGAAGAAAGTAAATCTGATACCGGCCGCGCGTGAGTTTGTCTCTAGGCGGCTGCTCACGTCGTCACAGATTTACCGTCGAAAGAAGGAAAGTAAATCCGGAACTTCGCAACCGCGCAAACCAAATCCGATACTTCGCGAATCCAACGCCTCGAGGGCTGCGTGAGGTGTTGAATTCACCCTTTCGCTGCAAGTACTGCCGCAGCTGCTACGCCTCACTCGGCAACGCGCGTGGACACGCGAATTTGTGAACAGCGCGCCGGAGTGGCGCAATTGCCTTGGGGCGGTGTGGGGGTGGGCAAGCATTGGGTCGCCCAGTCGTCGGCGAATCGCTTGCCACCGTGAGCAGCCACGCTACTTTGCGCGAGTGCGCTGCCTGTCTGCGCGGGCCGCGCACGCGGCTCGCGCTACTTCACAGTTGCACGCTCCTTCTCGCCCTCTGCCACGGATTGGGAAACACCCTCTTGGATGCAACAATGAGTTCTTTGGCGTGGGCGGCAAGGACTGTATGGAGGACGTCATGGAGAACTTCGCTGAATGGCTTGACAAAATGGCCGGTGGGCGCATTTCCCGGAAGGACTGTCCGGCAAGCACTTCGGCGCACGCGTACGCCACAGCGATGCGAGCGGCGCTCCCCTTGGCCTGCGCCGCAGTTCTGGCCTTGGCAGGATGCGTGTACTACGGCTACCAAGCCCCGGGAATCGCCACTGCCGGCTTTGACCGTTGCTTCGCGGCCGCCGCGGGCGCGCTACGCTCCCAAGGCATGGTCATCAGCCTTGAAGACCGCAGCAGCGGCACCGTCGTGGGCCGGCTCGGCACGGGCGCCACCGTGACTGCCACGGTCCAGGAGCTCCCCGATGGCAGAGTGAGCGTGCAATTCGATGCAACGGGCGCGCGCGATCCGGTACTGATCGATCGCGTTTCGCGCAACTACGACTTCCGTATGGGGTTGTGAGTATTGGCGGCAGCGATGCAACTACCTTGGCCAGAGGCGTTCTACGCGCGGCGAAGCAGCATCCAGCAAGGTGTCGGCCACGTCGGGTAACAAGTGTCGACAGTGCTTACCCGACGCGGGCGAGCTGGTCAATTTGACGTGGAACCGGTCACTCGTGCGTCCGCTTAGAGGATCGCGACATGTAAGCGGCGTGGCCGTTTGCTCAGTCGGTCCGCAATGCAAGGCGGGCCTTCACCGCCTCCACCAGCGGCTAGATCGACGCAGGCGGGAAGGGCGAGACGCTGCTGACGTTGATCTCGCAGAGCACGAAGCGCTCGGGCTGATCAGCGGTCGGCTCGCCCAGCATGAAGTCACAGTCCCATAGCATCGGCAGTTGCGCGCGCGTCAACCCGAGGCGTTGCTGCAGTTGCGCGATCCATTGCGTTTCCAGCAGGCGCTTCAGCGTCTGGAATTGCGCTAGTTCGGCGCCGTGATAGAGACGTCGCCCGGGTGTGGGCGCGGCTTCGCTTGCGCGTGCGGGGTACAGGGCATTGATCGCCTGGTGGCCGAAGCCGGTCACGCGGTCCTCGACCATATAAGCGCGCACCATGCCGTCGACCAGACGCGGTTGCCACGCCTGGTCGATCATGTGGCCGCCGTTGGCAGGTTCGAAATACGGCGCCATGCGCTGGAGCAATGTCGGCAGGTCGATGCGCTCCTCCTGGCTGCCGCGTTGCGCATGCCGCACGCGCAGCAGCGGCGAGTCTTCGATACGCTCGACCCGCCACACCCCGATGCCGCTGTGCCCTCGATACTGCTTGAGCACGCGCGCTCCGTGGCGCAGGCGATCGGGCAGTCCGGCTGCGAGCTCGTCGAGTGTGTCGACGCGGACGGCATCGCTGCCGAAGGGCAGGTCGCGCGCGTCAACCAGCACGTCCTTGGTGCCCAAGCGCAGGATGGTGTCCGGATGCGTGCTGACGAAAACGCCGGCCTGCGCGACTTCGCGCAAGACAGCGTCGAGCCGGTCGCGGCGGCGGCCGGCCTCGACCGGATTGCACCAGACGAGCACGGCGTCGAGGCCCCGCAACTGCGCGGCAACCTCATCGGCAAATTCGTCGTGGTAGACAGCAGGTTGCGCAGCCACGCCGGCCGCCGCGAAGGCTGCGAACAACGCCGCGAAGCGGCTTTCAGCCGGATCGCTGCGCTCGCGCATCGGGCGATCGCCCGGGTAGAGCAAGGCCACAGACATCGGGCGATGGGCTGGCATGACCTTCACCCTCGCGGCTTCTCGCTCACCTGTCGGCCCGACGCGATCCAGCCATCGATGCCCCCGCGAAGAAATTGGGCGTCCACGCCGGCCGCGCGCAGCCGCATCGCGGTCGAGCGCCCGACTTCATGCCCGTAGACACAGTAGACGACGACCGGCTGCCCGCTGGGTAGCTCCTGGCCCCATTCGCCGACTGACTTGGGGTCGCACCACTTCGCGCCCGGGATCATCGAGTCTGCCTGCTCGAAGGCACCGGCGCGGCGAACATCGAGCACCAACGCGCCCGCTAGCGAATCCCTGTCTGCGGCATAGGGCTCGCTCGCTTCGTGCACTGCAACCTGGTAGCGTTGGTAGACGCCACCCCAGTCGATGTGGGCGATGAGCTCGTCGACATCGGTCGCGTCACGCTCGCGCATGTCGAGCGCAAGGATCGGGACGCCGCGCGGGTGTGCATGCTCGGCAGTCCATTGATTCAACAGCGTGCCTTCGTTCGGCTGGAACGCGAGCAACAACCACCCTGAGTTGTGCGCCGATGCGCAAGCGACGAACTCGTCGCGCCAGCGCTCGAAGCTGCCGAAGTTCGCATCAAGCGCCAGCTTCATCGCGGGCTCCATCGTGATGCCGTCGCCTCCGAGGCACTCGAAGTGCGGGTCCCATAGCGAAGATATGCGCGCTTCCATATCGACTCCTCCAGATCACGTCTTGGTGGCGCTTGCGGCTGCGAGCCGAGCGGCCGCCCGATCCCAGTTCACGTTCTGGAAGAAGGCGTCGATGTACTTCGCTGCCGCAGCGCCGTAGTCCATCTGATACGAGTGTTCGTACATGTCCATGACGAGGACCGGCACGGTAGCGGCCGGCCCGTGAGCGTGGTCGGCCATCCCGTAGTTCTCGAGCTGCCGTGTATGGAGGTTGAATCCCAGTACGACCCAACCCGAGCCGCCTCCAAGTCCTGCGCCGATGCGACGGAATTCCGCCTCCCAGGCGTCGAAGCTGCCGAAGGCCTAGCCGATGATTTGCCGTTCCTGCGCGCCGGCCTTGCCATCGCCGCCCAGGTTGTCAAAGTAGTGCTCGTGGAACACGACGGACCCGGTTCGCACCAGGTGCTCGCGCTTGAGCGTGTTGTAGACGCAGGGAGGCAAATCCTTGTCGCCCATCGCGTCGGCGAGGCGCTTCTTGACGACCGCCAGTGCCTTTACCGAGCCGCCGTAGTTGTTCTCCCAGTGAGAACGGATCAAGCGCTCGGACAGGCCGGAGAGCTTCGCCGGGTCGAAGGACAGCGGCTTGAGGGTGTCGCTGGCCTGGAAGGCGGGTGCGGTGGTCACGGCGGTCTCCTTGGACGAATCTGGGGTGGTTGCGGCTGCCGCAACGTGCGTGGCAGTCAGCGCGATGGCGCCGACGCCGGTTGCCGCGATGAACTCGCGGCGGGAAGCAAACAGTCTCTGGGTGCATTGCAGGCTCCTCATGTGGATCACACGTGCGTCATGCGTGACTGGCCAGCGGGTAGAGCACCAGCCCGGCCAGCGCGGCGACCACCACGACGACCGGTTCCGGTACCTTCTTGAAGCGCCACAGGACACCGACGGTAATCAGTGCCAGTGCGGCCGTGGAGAGATCGGTGATCGACCGCTGGCCGATGACGATCGCCGCTCCTGAAATTGCCCCGATGGCTGCGGCGGTCACGCCGTCGACGAAGGCCACGATGCCGGGGCGCTTGCCGTGCTTCCTGAAGTACGGCGCAGGCAGGATGGTGAACAGATAACAGGGAATGAAGGTGCCCGCGGCTGCGACCACCGCACCCCAGAAGCCCGAGACCAGGAAACCGATGAAGCCGGTGGTGATGACCACAGGGCCGGGCGTGATCATCGCGACGGCGACAGCATCGACGAACTGGCGGTCGGTCAGCCAGTGGTGCTCCTGGACCACGCCGCCGTACAGGAAGGGGACGATCGCAAGGCCGCTGCCAAACACGAAACTGCCGGCATACGCAAAGAACGCGCCGATCTGGCCCAGCTTGTGCCAGTCGAGCGCATCGATCGCGAAGGAGGCCACGATCGGGGCGGCGACGCTGTTGACGGCCCGCCCGGACATCCACTTCGGCGGCACCCGCAGCAGCCAGACCAGCACGCCGGAACCGAGGAAGACCCATACGATCTCGGACTTGGTGATCACCGTGACCGCCGCGCTCACCAGGAAGATGGCCCACAGCGGCTTGTCCTTGCCGATGTTCTTCGTCGTGAGCTTGTAGGCGCTCATCGCGATGATCCCGATGACGGCGGCGCCGACGCCGTAGAAGACAGCCTGCATCCACGCGATGCCGCCATAGGTCGTGTAGGCCGCGCCGATGGCGACGACCATCAGGAACGACGGCAGCACGAACGCAATCCCGACCAGCGTCGCGCCGAGCACATGGTAGTGGACGTAGCCGAGATAAATCGCCAGTTGGGCGGCGAGCGGTCCGGGCATCAACTGCGCGAGGGCCATGCCTTCCTTGTATTCGCCTTCGGAGATCCAACCTCGTCTTTCGACGAGGTCCCGGTACATGTAGCCGACCAGTGCCACGGGCCCGCCAAAGCCCCAAGTGCCCAAGGCGAGCATGTAGCGAACGAGTTGCCATATCGAATAGCTGTGCTGCGGAGCGCCTTCGTTTGTCATTGAGATCTTCTCGTTCATCGGCCTTCGGGCTTGTCGCTGTTCGGCTGGGCTTCGCGCTGGAAGTGCGCGTGCAGGGAATCAAGCACCGTGCTCATCTCCCCGAGCAGCGCGTCGTCGTCGCTCAGCCTCTCGCGCGCACCCGACATCACAGCCTCGAAGCCCTTCGCTTCCGGGGCCGCGTCGCCGCCGACATCCAACGCATGCACGATGGACCCGAGTCGCACGAGTGCCGGGTCACCTTCCAGACCGAAGCTGGCCAGCAGCGTCTCGAAGGTCACGCGATCGCCCATGTGCGTGAAGGTCGCGCCGTCGAAGTCGAACCCGAGCGCGCGCTTCGGACAGTCGGAAGGCTTGGCGAGCCACTGGAATCGGGCGTCCCGATCGATGAAGCGGCGGATCAGCCAGGCGCTCGCCACGCGGTCCACCCACAAGCGCCGGCGCGTCGCCCACAGGCGGCCCTGGTACTCGGTTGCGTCGAGCCGTGGGATGCGGCCCTCTGACTCATGCGGCTCGTCGGGCGAGAGCAGGGCTTCGATATGGTCGTTGAAATCGGTCCAGGCAGCGTCTGCCTCGACGCTCGCCTCACCCGGGAAGAAGTCGATGGCACGCGCGGCGTCGAATTCGCGCTGCAGCTTTCGCTGCAGCCGTGCGAGTTCTGGCGCACCCATGGAGGCCAGGCCGCGATGCGCCTCCTTCCACGCCTTGCGCAGTTCCGCATAGTCCTCGCTGCGATCGAAAAGCTGGCGATAGGTCGTGGCCTCCTCGGCGGAGCGTGGCTGGACGGTCATCAACCAGGAGGTGCCACCTTCACGCAGGCATTCGTCGCCGAGCTCTTGCAGCGCCTGCTCGTGTTCGGGCCGGGCGGGCAGCAGATGCGCGCCGTCGCGCAAGGCCACGCAGCCGAGCGCCTTGAGGCCTCGCCAGACACGCATGCGGGCTGTGGCGCTCGTGGTCGGCAGGGAGATGACCAGCAATAACCACGATGTGTTTGAATATTCCACGTAGAAGATATTACATTGGTGTAGACTTTATGACATTGCAACCCTGACGCACGGAGGGGGTCCGCGCGGCTCCGGATGCACCGCCCGGCGGCGGGCAGGGGCGGGCGCCGTTGTCGCGGCCGTGCTGGGCGCATGGTTCCTTGCCGGCGTTGTCCCCGTGGCCGTGGCGCAGTCGCTGGTGCTGGAGCGCCGCATCGAGCTGCCTTCGGTGCGCGGCCGCATCGACCACATGGCCGTCGACCTCGAAGGCCGACGCCTCTTCGTCGCGGCCTTTTCATCGGATTCGCTTGAAGTCGTTGATCTGCGCGAAGGCAAGCGCGTCGACAGGATCACATCGCTGCACGAACCACAGGGCGTGCTCTACCTGGCGCGCCTCCGGCGGCTCCTTGTGGCGAACGGCGCCGGCGGCGGGTACAGGCTTTCACCGACGGCAAGTCGCCTGTCACGGCAAACCAACCCTCGCTGGACGTCGCGGACAACCTGCGCGTGGATCCGATCAATGGCGATGTGTACGTCGGCGCCGGCAAGGCGTTGGTCGCGCTCCACACTGATCGCTTGCGGATCCTGCGCAGGATCGAACTTGCCGGGCATCCCGAGTCTTTCCAAATCGAGTCTTCGGGCTACCGGGACAAGGCGATGATCGAGGCGTTGCGCAAGGTGATCAAGCGGATGCATTACCCGCTTGAGGTGATGCTCACCTGCGTGCGCTGGTACGCGGCTTACCCTTTGAGCTTTCGGCATATCGAAGAGATGATGGGCGAGCGCGGCGAGCTCGTCGACCACGCCACGCCACGGTTCATCGATGGTCGATCAAGATCCTGCCGGTGATGGCCGCGGCGTTTCGTCAACGCATGTGTCCGGTGGGCGCGAGTTGGCGGATGGACGAAACTTACATCAGGGTCGCAGGCCAGTGGAAGTATCTGTACCGAGCGGTCGACCGCGACGGCGACACGATTGACTTTCTGCTGCGTGCCAAGCGTGATCACGCAGCCGCACGATGCTTCTTTGAACAGGCCAGCGGACTGCGCGGCGTGCGAGCGTCGCGGCGTCGATCTTGTCAGTCTTGACCTTGGCACATGCGATCGCGCGCACCTGCAAGGGATTGGCGATGGCCACGCGATGCACGAACGGCGTCAACA
>NZ_JASZYG010000004.1 GCF_030317105.1 Variovorax brevis | reverse complement strand
GAATCGGAGATTGCGTTGACGGAGAAGATGATGAAGACCACCAACGTCACGGCGCAGTGAATCGCGGTGCACCGAACGTGGAGGACAACATGCGGGTGGTCAATGTTCGCCTCGCGGCCATGAACAGCCATCCGCGGTAGATGCCAGAAGGCAGCGGCTCGACGCCGCTATTGACCCGACGCTGACGCTGAAAGCAACATGACTTCGCCTATCGACACCCTCCTTCAAGGAGGGGGCGAATGAGGCCAGCACCAGGCATCCTGTGAGGGCCCAAGATGCCCTTCAGGTATCGCCTCTTGCTCAGCGCCTGGCTGAGCGCAGTTCCCTTCCTCTTGTGTCTCTCGAAGCATCCGAACGCCCAGTCCCCCAAGGCCAGACAGCCCCGCTGGTGACCTCGCCGGCTCTTGACCTACCCCCGGTCTACCCTGTCTATTTGCGTCTGCTCGTCGCCGCGGCGGCTGCAGAAGGCATTGACGCTGGCGTTTGTCTGAGCCCATTCGGTCTCGACGAGGCCCAACTGGCCCGAAGTGATGTCCCGGTTTCGCTGGCAGCCTGGCGTGGCGTCATGTTGAGTCTCGAACGGGTGGCACCGCGTCCGGGCTTGGCCATGCGACTGGGCCGGCGGGTGCCGCTGCTTTCGCATGGCCCCTTGGCTTACCTGATGGCGAGCTCGCTCGACCTGCGCCAAGCGCTGGAGGGATTGACACGTTTCGGGCCGCTTCGACTGGCTGTGTTGAATCTTCGCTTGCGCGAGCGTGGCCAGCATATCGAGTTGCACGTACGTCCCCGAGTATCGTTGGGCGACGTCGAGGGCTTCACCCTGGAATTCCTGTTGGCCATGCTGTGCAAGTCCATTCAGGACTTGTGTGGCGGTTCCTGTCAGGCCATGAAGCTTCATCTGCCGGACTCGATGTCACGCGCTACGGGCGCCTGGGCCGAACAGGGCATCTCCGTCGCGAAATGCGCGGGCTGGCCATTCATGTCGTTTCCCGATTCTCTGGTCGCAGTGGCACTGCCCGCGGCCTCGGGACCGGACCATGAGCGCGCGTGGCGAGCCTGTGAAGAAGCCGAACGAGAGCAAGGCTGGTCAGCGTCCCTCAGCTCACGCATCGAGCAACTCTTTCGGACCGGTCCACCATCCAACTACAAATTGGACGAGATCGCCAAGCATCTGGGCGTTTCGCGCCGGACAGTCATGCGCCGCCTGATTCAGGAGGGATCCAGTTTCAGCGCACTGGTCGACGCCAGCCGCAAGCAGCGACTGCTGCGCCGGATGGCAGACCGGCCGCCGACCCGAGATGCGCGCCCGCTCACCTTGGGCGAGATCGCCGAAGACCTCGGCTACGCCGATGGGGCCGTCCTCAGCCGGGCGGTGCAACGCTGGTTCGGCATCAGTCCCCGCGACTTGCAGCTCTGGGTCGACGCCGGACTTGCAACATTCGCACAACCAAGCCCCGGCTTGTCACCAAAAGCAAAGATGCTGGCACCGGATGTCATGGGGCGCCGAAGGCGTCGCCCCTAAAGTTCCCGGGAGCGGTCGATCAACAGCATGACCGCGCTTTACGAACGATCTCTGGAGACGAAACGATGAGAAGAAAGGCCGCCTGGATAGGCTGCATGGTGCTGGCACTGCTCGCCGGCTGTGGTGGGGGCAATTCCGCTCCCCCTTCCGCATCGCAATCGAGCGAAACACCAACTTCCCCTGCCGCGCCGAACTCACCCTCCGGGCCGGCGGCGCCCACTGAGCCTCCCAATGCCTTGTTTGAGGTCGGCGCGGCGACGGTCAGCATCGCGCCCGACACGCCGGTGAACGTCGGCGGCTACTCCGACAAGAGCAAGCCGGCGATTCAGGTCAGCAACGACCCGCTCGAGGTGCGCGCCTTCGTGGTGGCCAAGGGCGACAAGGCAGTGGCCTTCGCGGTCGTGGACAGCACCGGGTGGTTCGGCGAGTACCAGGACGCCGATGCCGGGCTCGGGCAGTTCGGCGCGCGCGTGGACGCCGCGCAGAAGCTGGCCGATCGCGGTTTCAAGGTCGACCGCTCGGCGGTGATGGTCTCGACGACTCACTCGCACGCGACGCCGACCCTGGTGGGCATCTGGGGCCTTATGGGCACCCCGAATCGGGACTACCTCAAGAAGGTTCACGATGCGGTGGTACAGGCCGTGGACCTCGCCGCTTCCAACCTCAAGACATCGGAACTCTGGACCGCGAACGGCAACATCGATGCAATGGTCTGGCAGAACGGCGGGGGCACGAACCATGTGGACGGCTTCGCAGTGGATGCCAGGATGCCCGTCCTCTGGGCGCGCGATCCGAAGACAGGTGCCACCAACGCGCTCTATGTCAGCATTCCGACTCACCCGGACCAGTTCCGACCCTTCAACGGGGCGATCACACAGGGTTTCTCCGCCGATGTGCCTGGCTATGTCCGCAAGCAGATGGACGACACCATCGGTGGCACCAGTGTCGTCGGCTCGGGAACCCTTGGCCGCCAGGAACCGCCCGGCAAGAACCCCGACTATGCCGAGGTGAGTTATCAGGGAGAGTACCTCCTCAATGCTTTGCACCTGGCTATGGCGCAGGCCGCCCCCTTGAAGACCGACACGATCGGAAGCTCGGAGACGTTGTCCACCAGCATCACCGTAGGTAGCTCCGCCGGCAACCAGGGCCTGCTCAGCCTGATGAAGTACAACGCCCCGTCAGCTGGCCTGGGCGGACCCAATTGCAATGCGGCACTTGGCGGCACCTGCTCGGTTCCGCGCGCACTGGTGGCGCCTTGGTGTAACGGCAATTGCGCTGTCAGCGGCAGCGGATCCACATCGCTCGGGACCTACACGACTGCGCTGCGGATCGGTCCGCTTCTCTACATCAGCAACCCTGGCGAGGCCTTCCCCGAGGTCAACGAAACGGTACGCGACGAGGTGCTTGACGCGCAATCCGTCAATGTCGTCGGACTGGCGGGCGACTTCCTTGGCTACTACTGGTCGCCCAGCGACTACACCTCGCTGCAGTTCACCTCGAGCGACTTTGAGAGATACAACGTCGGTCCCGACCTGGCCCAGATCACCGCAGATGGCGCCCATGCCAACGCGGCCGCGCTCGGCTTCAAGGTCAAGCCAGCCAAGGATGTGGTGAAGGCCTTCTACGACAGTTCCATGGTCGACCTGCCGGGGATTCAGTTTTACTCGACCCGGATCGCGACGACACCGGCCAGCATCAGCTTCTATGGCTCGACGTCGCAACCCCAGAGCAACTACAAGAAGCCTGCCCATGTGCTGAGCATGATCGATTGGGACTTTGGGGACAGCTCCGGGGCCGTTACCTCGAACAGCTCGGATCGACTCGCTCACAACTTCACGACACCCGGGTCATACAAGGTCACTGCAAAGGTCACGGACATCAACACCGGCGGCTCCCGCTCCTGGAGCCAGACTTTGACGATCCACCAGCCTTTCTCCGTAGCGATCAACGCGGTTATCTCGGAGATGGATGCCAGCAAGGCCCAACTGAGCCTCGCTCCCGAGGGTGGCCAAGGCCGCCTGCTGGCCGCTCGCTGGACTTGCCCGGATGGAGAGAAGGTGGAGGGACTGATCGTTGCGTGCAAGAGGCCTCCACGCACCGGCATCGTCCAGGTCACTGCATGGGACGGGGCCGGCAATTCGGCGACCTCTCAGAGCCCTGTGCCATAGCGAGAGCGGTCTGTCGCGGCGCTGGCACGAACGCGCAGGAGACGTGCGTCCAGCGGCCGCAACATCACAAATTGGGATGACCGCAATTGGCCCGTTCAGTGACCTTGACAAGGTTCGCTCACAGGGACGCAGCCACGTCCGCAACCAGGTTGCGCAGCCAGACATGCGCGGGGTCGTGGCGATAGCGCACGTGCCAGGCCATCTGCATCGGAAAAGTGCCCAGATCGACCGGCGCCGGCAGCACCTTCAACCTCGAATCGCTGGCCAGACGCCGGCAAATCAACTTCGGCAGCGTCGCACAGTAGTCCGTGGCGGCCACGATTTCGGGGATCGACATGAAGTGGGTGACTGTCACCGCGACGTCCCTCTTGAGCCCTCCCCGCTCCAGCGCCTGGAACAGCCCCGCGCGCAGGCGTCCGCCCGCCGGCAGCAGGTTCACGTGCTTCATCCGCTCGTATTGCGCCTTGGTGATCTTCGTGCCGACCTTTGGATGGTCGGCACGCACCACGCAGGCCAGGCCGTCATCCGCAATGTGTTGCACGACCAGGTTGTCAGGCGCGTCGGTGATGCGGCCGAGCGCCATCGCCGTCGTTCCGGAAACGACCCCCGTTGCAGCAATGTCGGCGCCGAAGGGCAATGTGCGCAGGCGAATGCCCGGAGCGAGCTCGCGCAGCCGCGCCGTCAGGGCGGGCACGAACACGAATTCCACATAGCTGTTCGGCGCGATCGTGACCAGTTGATCGGCGCGGGACGGGTCGAAGGCCTGCTGGCCGAGCACCACCGTGTCCAGCGCAGCCAGTGCCGATGTCAGCGCCGGTGCCAGCGCTTCAGCCTTCGGCGTGGGCCGCATGCCATAGCGCTCCCGGATGAACAGGGGGTCCTGCAGCATGGTGCGCAGGCGCGTCAACGCGTTGGACATCGCCGATTGGGTCATGCCCAGGCGATCCGCCGCGCGGGTCACGCTGCGCTCTTCCAGCAGGGCCACGAAGATGGGCAACAGGTTCAGGTCGTATCGCATCCAGAAATATTGTGATGGATAAATCTGGAATGGAGGAAATACATTGGATCAATTTCTTGCGGGTGCCCATCATTGCGCCATTCACAGGAGATCACCATGAAATTGAAGAGCCTTCTTCCCGGCAAGCTGGGATTCGGTACAGCCCCCTTGGGCAACATGTTTCGCGCGATTCCCGAGGAGGAAGCACGGGCCACCGTGGACGCCTCGTGGAATGACGGCATCCGCTTCTTCGACACCGCGCCGTTCTACGGCGCGGGCCTGGCGGAAGCCCGCCTGGGTGAGGCACTGGCGGTGCGCGATCGTGACGAGTTCGTCATCAGCACCAAAGTCGGTCGTCTGATCCTCGACGAGGTGGAAGACGTCACCGCGCGCGACCTCGGCGAGAAGGGCGATGTATTCAGGCATGGCCGCGCCAACCAGATCGTGAACGACTACTCGGAAGACGCGACCCTGCGCTCGATCGAAGACAGCCTGAAGCGCCTGAAGACGGATCGCATCGACATCGCCTGGGTGCACGATGTCGCCCAGGATTTCTACGGTGACGAGTGGCTCGGCGTGTTCGAGACGGCGCGCAAGGGCGCTTTCAAGGCGCTGGACCGGTTGCGCGACGAAGGCGTGATCCGTGCCTGGGGCCTGGGCGTGAACCGGGTGGAGCCGATCGAGCTGCTGCTGGGTCTTGAAGGACCTCGTCCGGATGGCTTCCTGCTCGCGGGCCGCTACACGCTGCTCGACCACTCGCGGGCGCTGCAGCGCGTGATGCCGCAAGTGGCGGCTCGCGGCCTTGGCATCGTCGTCGGCGGCCCCTACAGCTCCGGCGCGCTGGTCGGCGGACCGAACTTCGAATACGCGCCAGCCACGCAAGAGATCCTGACCAGGGTCCAGGCCATCAAGGCGATCGCGGATCGTCACGACGTGACGATGAAGGCTGCAGGGCTGCAGTTCGCCCTGGCGCATCCCGCAGTGGCCGCAGTCATCCCCGGGGCCAGCAGGCCGGGTCGCATCGCGGAGGACCGCGCCGCGCTTGAAGCGGTGGTGCCAGCGGACTTCTGGCGCGAGCTGCGACAGGCCGGTCTCGTGCAAACGGACGCGCCGCTGCCCCACGGGATCTGACCCCCGTACGCGCCACTCCTCAGGACACGGCGAACGGCATCGGCGCCTGCGCGGCTGGCGGTCAGACGATTGGCGGCGCTTGCGGCTTTTTTCAGGTCGCGGCCCGAACGCATGCCATGCGTCCGGATGCAGTTCGAAGCGTCAAGTCAGCCTGCCTGCATCTTCGCAAGGTCGAAAGGATGTCGAGCCAGCCTTCCCGTGGCTTGCAACTCTGCGAGCAGGCCGTCGGGCACAGGTATTCCTTCCCGGCGACGAAGCTCTTCGCTTGCCCCCTGCCGCTGACCGGGGTAGCGCGCATTTGGCCCCGACGCTTTCAGGAAGGTATGCAGCCATGCGCTGACGCTTTGGTTGAACGCCTGCTCTCCGATGGCGAGCGCCGGATTGATGACCACGAGGAATGCACTTGCGTTGGATGCGGAACCCTTGCCCTGTCCCCCTGGCGAGCCCTCAGGCGGCATCACGCCGTTCAAACTGCCGGCCAGGCACTCCACCAGCATGGCGAGGCCCATGCCTTTGTGGCCTGCAATGGGTTGCATCGCACCCTGCATGGCCAAGGCCGGATCACTGGTCGGCGCGCCATCAGGACCGAGCGCCCAATCGCCAGGAATCGCACCCCGTCCTTCGCGTGACGCCTGCATGACGTGGCCTCGCGCAACGACGCTGTGCGCCATGTCGAATACCAGCGGTGGGTGGCCTGCAAGGGGACATGCGAACGCGATGGGATTGTTGCCGATCGCAGGCCCGATCGACCCGGGCAAGGCCATGATGGGCGGTGTTCGCTGGCAGAGGATGGCAAGGAAGCCTTGCTCTGCGGCCGGCAGGACCAAGGTCCCCAGTGCGCCGAGGTGGCCCGTCGAATCGATGCGGCACGCCACCAGCGCGGAGGTCCGTGCCGCATGCATCGTGCGCTCGAGAGCGAAGGGAATCACCACTTGGCCGAGGCCGCCATCGCCGTGGCAATGCATCATGCCGTCGCGCGTCTCAAGGCCAATTGCAGGTCGGGCGTTGACTTCGCCGGACATCAGTTTCTCCACGTAAGCCGGCAGTCGCGAAAGACCGTGGGTATCGATGCCGCGGAGGCTGGTGCGAACGAGCACGTTTGCCGCAGTGTGCGCCGCATCGCCGGCCACGCCTTCATGGTCCAGAACGCCGATCGTCCATGCCAGAAGCTCTGCGTGATCGAATCTTGCAGGGGAGGCGAGCAGATTCATTGAGGTGCCCGCGCCCATGCCTCTGTCGAGCCGGTGATGGGTGCCGACTTGCCTTTCAACATGTCGTGCTCCAGTCTTGTTCAATCGCGGGCCGGAAGGACGGTGCCGCGGCACTCACCGAAACCGATGCGACGGAAGCCTTCGCGCTGGCAGTAAGCGCGCAGGATCACTGTGTCGCCGTCTTCCAGGAAGGTTCTCGTTTCACCGTTGGCCAACTCGACCGGCCGCTTGCCGCCATCGCTGAGTTCCAGCAGCGAGCCGCCTTGCCCTGCCTCTGGCCCGGACAAGGTGCCCGAGCCGAACAAGTCGCCCGCGCGCAGATTGCAGCCATTGACCGTGTGATGCGCCACCATCTGCGCCACGGTCCAGTAGGCGTCGGCATAGTTCGAACGCATCAGACGCTCGCCAGGCGAGCCGGCTTTCTGCATCGCGGGCGTCTGGAGCCAGACCTCCAGTTCGATGTCGATGGCGCCCATGGCGCGATTCGCAGGCGAGTCGAGGTAGGGCAGGGGTTGCGGGTCGCCTTCGGGCCGGGTGAATGCCTTGCGGTAGGGCGCAAGCGCCTCCAGCGTCACCATCCAGGGCGACAGCGTGCTTGCAAAGTTCTTCGACAGGAACGGCCCAAGCGGCTGGTATTCCCAACCCTGGATGTCGCGCGCACTCCAGTCGTTGAAGAGCGCGATGCCGAAGACGTGGTCTTCGGCGCTGGCCATCGGAATGCGTTCACCCAGGGTGTTGGGGCGCGAGATGAAGACGCCGATCTCGAGTTCGTAGTCCAGGCGGGCGCAAGGACCGAATGCGGGGATGTCGGAATTGGGCGCCTTCGTCTGACCAACCGGCCGCGCGAAGCTGTTGCCGCTGACACAGATCGACGATGCGCGGCCGTGATAGCCGATCGGCACCCACTTGTAGTTCGGCAGCAGCGGATTGTCCGGACGGAACTGCTTGCCCACCGTGGTGGCGTGGTGGACGCTCGTGTAGAAGTCGGTGTAGTCCCCGATTTCGCAGGGCAGGCCCATCTGTACATCGGCTTGCGCGATCAGGGCCGCACGAAATTGCTGCTCTTGCGGGCTTCCACGTCGCAATCCCCCGGAGATCGCCTGGCGGATTGCCTGGCGCGCGTCACGCGGCAGGCGCATCAACTGGTTGATCTGCGCGTTCTGCACGACGCCGGCGCGGCGCAAGTCCAGCACCTGGTCACCAATGGCCACGCCGATGCTCAAGGCGCCATCCTCCTCGCTCCGGTAGCGACCGAACGGCAGGTTCTGTATCGGGAAATCAGTGGCAGGGTCGTTGGCGGATTCGAGCCAGCTGGTCAATGCGGCATCGTGCGTGCCGTCGATGGATGTTGTCATGGTGGGCTTTCTGGCTGGATGCCTGTCAAGGCTTCGAAGGGTCGAAATGCTTCTGCAGGCCTTGCCAGCAGCGCCGAAGTCGCTCGCGATGCGCCCGTCGTCGATGCTCGAAGGGCGTGTGCATGGCGGACGGGCGAATGCGGTAGAGCCATGAGCGACGGTTGTCCGCACGCAAGGCGGTGAATGCGGTGCCGCCCAATTGCTCCGCGTAGAGACCGTAGGGGCAACGTTGGGGCGAGTTGCGGCCGATCGGCAAGGCGCCTTCCAGCGCTTCCGTCGCGAACTCGTTGTTGAAGCCGGACTGGTAGCGGGTCATGATCAGTGCGAGGTTGGTTCGGTGGAGAGTCCGTGGGTTCGCGGCCCGACCGGGCAGAGAGCGGACGTCAAGCGCGCCTGCTGCCCCGGGCCGGGTGCTGGAAGGCACGGTGCCCGTTGCTTCGCAGGCAGGGGTGTCATGTGGTCTGGAGAACCCCGCGGCGCACCTGATCGCGCTCGATCGACTGGAACAGCGCCTTGAAGTTGCCCTCGCCGAAGCCGTCGCTGTAGTCGCCCTTGCGCTGGATGAACTCGAAGAACACCGGACCGCCGAAGACAGTCTCCGAGAAGATCTGCAACAACAGTCGGGGTTGTCCGCCTTCGGTCGTGCCGTCGAGCAGGATGCCGCGAGCCTGCAGGTCCGACACCGACTCGCCATGGCCCGGCAAGCGCGTTTCCAGCATCTCGTAGTAGATGTCGTTCGGGGCGGTCAGCAGCGGAATGCCGGCCAAGCCGAGTTGGTCGATGGTCTCGAGGAGGTTGTCGCTCAGCAAGGCGATGTGCTGGATGCCTTCGCCATTGAACTTCATCAGGAACTCTTCGATCTGGCCCGACCCCTTGGACGATTCTTCATTGAGCGGAATGCGGATCTTGCCGTCCGGCGCCGTGAGCGCCTTCGACGTGAGCCCGGTGTATTCACCCTGGATGTCGAAGTAGCGGATCTCGCGGAAGTTGAAGAGCTTCTCGTAGAAGTTGGCCCAGAAGGTCATGCGGCCGCGGTAGACGTTGTGCGTCAGGTGGTCGATGACTTTCAAGCCATTGCCGGGCGGATGACGGTCCACGCCTTCCACGAATTCGAAGTCGATGTCGTAGATGGACTTGCCGTCCTCAAAGCGGTCGATGAGGTACAGCGGCGCACCGCCGATGCCCTTGATGGCCGGCAGGCGAAGTTCCATCGGGCCGGTCGCGATCTCGATGGGCTGCGCACCGAGTTCCAGCGCACGGGCGTAAGCCTTGTGCGAGTCCTTCACGCGGAACGCCATGCCGCAGGCCGCAGGGCCATGCTCGGCGGCAAAGTACGCGGCGGGGCTGTTCGGCTCGCGGTTCACGATGAAGTTGATGTCGCCCTGGCGGTAGAGAACCACGTCCTTGGAGCGGTGCTTGGCAACCAGCGTGAAGCCGAGCTTCTCGAAAAAGGGCTCCAGCGTGTTGGCAACGGGCGAAGCGAATTCAATGAACTCGAAGCCTTGCAGGCCCATGGGGTTGTCGAACAAGTCAGTCATGCGGATCTCCGGTCTTGGGGGTATCAGTCGATGCGCGCGAGGGTGCCGGTGTACTCGGCGGCGCGCTTTGCATAGTCGGCAGCGCTTTCCAGCAGGCGGGCGGCGTCGTCGGCCGTCAGTTGCCGCACGACCTTGGCAGGCGCGCCAAGGATCAACGAGCGCTCGGGAAAGACTTTCTTCTCCGTCACGATGGCGCCTGCGCCGACGATGCTTTGCTTGCCGATGACCGCGCCGTTCATCACGACGGCCTGGATGCCCACGAGCGATCCTTCGCCGATGGTGCAGCCGTGCAGCATCGCCTGGTGCCCGACGGTGACGTTGGCTTCGATGCGCAGCGGAAAACCCGGATCGGCATGCAGCACGGCGCCTTCCTGGATGTTGCTCGCTTCGCCGATGTGGATCGGCTCGTTGTCGCCGCGGACCACGGCCCCGAACCAGACGCTGGCCCGTTCGCCCAGCCTGACCTGGCCAACCAGGGTGGCTTCAGGCGCCACGAAGGCCGAGGCCGGGACTTGCGGCGCGTGCCCGCCGATTCGATAGAGCGCCATGGTCGTGGTCCTTCTTGCGTGCGGGCTGTTTATTCGACGGTAACGTTGGCCTTCTTGACCAAACGGGCATAGCGGTCTTGCTCGGTCTTGAAGAACTGCTGCGAAGCCTCGGGCGTCATCGGGTTGATGACGTTTTCCTGCTTGGCCATTGCGTCCTTGGTCTCCGGCGTCGCAAAGGCAGTGACGACGCCCGTGTAGAGGCGCTTGACCTCGGCAGGCGGCAACTTGGCCGGGCCGACGACGGCGAACCAACCGGAGATGTCCACATCCTTGAAGCCTTGCTCGGCCATCGTCGGCACGTCGGGCAGCGAAGCCACGCGCGACTTGCCCATGACGCCGATGGCGCGCAGTGCACCGCTCTTGAGTTGGCCCTGCACCGCAGGCACCGCGACCACGCCCATTTCGACCTGGCCGCCCAGGATGTCGGCCACCATGGGGCCCACGCCCTTGTAGGGAACATGGCGAACTTCGACACCGGCCGCATCCATGAACATCGCGCCGGCCAGATGCAGGATGGTGCCGTTGCCCGAAGACGCATAGTTGTACGTATCGGGCTTGGCGGCCTTGATCAAGGCCTGCAGTTCCTTGGCGTTCTTGGCCTGGACCTTGGGATTGACCACGAGGACAAAAGGCGTGGCACCCACCACCGAAATCACGGTGAAGTCGTTGACCGCGTCGAAGGGCAT
Organism: Variovorax brevis; assembly: GCF_030317105.1. Lineage (GTDB taxonomy): Bacteria > Pseudomonadota > Gammaproteobacteria > Burkholderiales > Burkholderiaceae_C > Variovorax > Variovorax brevis. The sequence continues at coordinate 767,544 of NZ_JASZYG010000004.1, read as the reverse complement.
CTTCTTGAACACGCTCGGATTCACCACATGGTTGTTGGAGACGACGCCGATCGTTTGACCATCGGCCGGTGCACGCGCAATGACCGACGCACCGGTGATACCGCCAGCGCCCGGCAGGTTCTCGATCACGACCGGCTGGCCCTCCAGCGCCTTCGTCAGCGAAGGCGCGGTGGCCCGCATGATGGTGTCCACGCCCGATCCGGCGCCCACGGGCAGCACCACACGAAGAGGCTTGTCTTTTTCTGCCGCATGCGCGGATGCGGCGATGCCACAAAAGGCGACTGAAGCGAGGAGGGCAGCGATGCTGCGGCGTTGAATTGCGAAGGTCATTGTGTTGTCTCCAGATCTTGAAATGTAGTCAGGCGGGCACGCGGCTCTTCAGGCCGGCGAGGATCTCTTCCGTGTGTTCGCCAATGCCGGGCAAGGCGCTGCGAACACCGGGGCGGCGACCGCCCATCATCAGCGGCAGCAACACCACATCGGTCACGCCACCGTCTTCCGTCGTCATGGGAACGAGGCCGCCGCTTGCCTTGAGGTGCGGGTCCTCCACAAGCTGTTCGGGCCGCATGATGGGCGCGTACGGAATGCCCGCGGCCTCCAGCTTGGGCGAGAGTTCCTCGATGCGGTGATTCACCAGGATCTCGCCAAGCGTGGCGAGCAGTTGGGGCCGCACCGCCACGCGTGAGGCGTTGTCTGCAAAGCCGGGAACGCCCAGCAGATCGGTGCGCCCGAGCACCTTGCACAGCGTGACGAACTGCTTGTCGCTCACCGCGCCGATGAAGAGCTGCTGCCCTTCGGCCAGCGTGAACACGTCGTAGACGCTCCAGGCCGACACGCGAGAGGGCATGGGCGGCGGCGGCTCGCCGGTCATCTGGAACTGCTGCATGTGCTGCGAGCTGAGGAACACGCAGTTTTCGAACAGCGCGCTTTGCACCTCCTGGCCTTTGCCAGTCAGCTCCCGCTCGCGCAGTGCGGCCAGCACGCCGATGGCGCCGAACATGCCGCCCATGATGTCGTTGACCGAGGTGCCGGCGCGCAAGGGGCGGCCGACCGGGCCCGTCATGTACGACAGGCCGCCCATCATCTGGACGACTTCATCGAGGGCCAGACGCTTCTCGTAGGGGCCGGGCAGGAAGCCCTTGTGCGTGACGTAGATCAGGCGCGGGAACTTCTTCGACAGCGTCTCGTAGTCCAGGCCGAAACTTTCCATCAGGCCGGGGCGGAAGTTCTCGAGCACCACGTCGCATTCGCCGGCCAGTTCAGCGGCGGTCGCTCGGCCTTCCTCGGTGCCGATGTCGATCACGACGCTCTTCTTGTTGCGATTGAAGGAACGGAAGAAGCCGATGCCCAGCCCCGGCAGCTTGCGTGTCTTGTCGCCACCCGGAGGCTCGACCTTGATGACTTCGGCGCCGAGGTCGGCCAGGATCATGCCGCAGGTCGGGCCCATGACCATGTGGGTGAACTCGAGGACGCGGACGCCGGCGAGGGGCAGGGGAGCAGTGGTGGTTGTCATGAAGCTTGTCTCTGTTCGATTTCAGGCGGTGGCGAGGGATTGGCCGAAGGTCTTGGGCAGGCCGGCTTGCCAGAGCGAGCCGTGCAGCGTTTCGCCCTGCAGCCACTCGGCGACTTGCTTTCGCAAGGCCAACAGTTGCGCGATGTCGACGCCGGTCGCGATGCCCATGCTGCCGAGCATGTAGGCCAGGTCTTCGGTCGACACGTTGCCGCTTGCGCCCGGGGCGTGCGGGCAGCCGCCGATGCCGGCCAGGCAGGCGTCGAAGCGGTTCACGCCGACTTCCAGCGCCGCGTAGACGTTGGCCAGGCCGAGGCCGCGCGTGTCGTGGAAGTGGCCGCACCAGAAGCGATCGCCGGCGATCCGGATGGCCTCTTCGAACAGGTCGCGCACCATGCCCGGATCGGCGTAGCCGACGGTGTCCGCCATGCTGACGCGATCGGCGCCGGCGTCGAGCAACGCTTGCATCAGGCGCAGCACTTCGCTCTTTTCGACATGGCCTTGCAGCGTGCAACCGAAGGCGGTGCCGACGCCACCCTCGATGAGCGTCTTCGAGCCTTCGGCATCGCGTGCAGCGCGGATCCTGGCGACTTCGGCCACCACGTCGTCGGGGGTCTTGCGCAGGTTGGCCAGACTGTGGGTGTGGCTGGCCGATAGCGGCACGATCATCAGGTCTGCGCCAGCGTCGATCGCGCTTTGCGCGCCGCGCAGGTTGGGCACCAGCACCGAGACGAAGAGTTCGGGCAGGGTCTTGGCAAAGGCGACCAGTTCCGCCGTATCCGCCAGTTGCGGCAGGAGCCGCGCCGGCACGAAGGAGCCCACTTCGATTTCGCGCTGGCCGGCGGCATGGGCGGCGCGGATCCATTCGCGTTTTTGCTCGGTCGGCAGGATGGTGGCAATGCTCTGCAGGCCATCACGCAAGCCGACTTCGCGGATCACGGCGGTGCGCGGCAAGTGGGCGCTCGAAGGGGTCATGGGTTGTCTCCTGTTGGTCGCCGCGGTGTGCGACGCCATGGACATTGACTGTAGAGATTCCCATCCGTTTTCAAAAGCGGTAAATTGGAACGCTCAACGTTCCAAACGGGAACGGCTAAATCCCTGCGGAGACCTCCATGCGCGACCTCGACCTGACCACCTTGCGGATGTACGTGAGCGTCTGCGAGCTACGCAACATTGCGCGCGTAGCCGAGCTCCACAACATCGTGGCGTCGGCGATCAGCAAGCGCCTTCTGCTCCTCGAGGAGACGGTCGGCAACAAGCTCATCGAGCGGCATCGCCGCGGCGTCGTTCCCACCCCGGCGGGAGAGATCCTGCTCGAACACGCACGCGCCATGCTGGCCAGCGCGGACCGCGTGGCGCGCGACATGGCCGCCTATGGCACCGGCATCAAGGGACAAGTGAGGGTGCTCGCCACGGTATCGTCCATTGCCGAATTCCTGCCGGACGACATCGCCGACTTCTTGCAGCAGCCGGCGCATCGCGACATCCGTATCGACATCGAAGAAGCCCAGAGCCGCGATCTTGTTCGAGGACTGTGGGAGGGCATTGCACCGCTGGGCGTCTGTTGGGACGCCGCCGATCTCGATGGATTCGAGACGCGCCCCTACCGAAGCGACAACCTGGCCATCATTGCCCATCCGAAGCATCCAATTGCCCGCTTGAAGCGCTGCGCCTTCGAGCAGACGCTGGAGTTCGACCACGTCGGACTGCCCGCTTCGACAGCGGTCCACACCATGCTGGGACGTGCTGCCGCGATCATCGGCAAGCCCATCAACTATCGCGCGGTGGTCAGCACATTTGATGCGTCGCTGCGATGTGTTCGCGCGAACCTCGGCATTGCCGTGGTACCGAGCGAAGTGGCACTTCCAGTCGCGGGAAGTTTCGGAATCAAGGTGCTGCCACTCTCGGACAAGTGGGCACAGCGAAGGTTCGCGCTCTGCTTCCAGGACGAGAAGAGGCTGTCACCGGCGGCCCGATTGCTGGTAGTCCATCTTGAAGGTCTTTCAAATGCGCAGCGAACGCTTGGCAAGGCCAGCGCAGCATGAGATCACACAAATGCACGGGGAGACATCATCTGCGGGCTTCGTTTCAGGATTGGCGATCCCTCAGACTTTTGCCAATGTTCGCCGGTTGATAGTGGTCATGACATGGCCTGGTTGTCTGCAGTGATGTTCGTGTTGTGCGCGGAGCGGATGCACCAGCGGCCCGGCGCTTCACGCAGCACCAGCCACGAGAACACGCCTTGCCGCGGTTGGCGCGGCGTGCCGTCCAGCTCATGGTCGTTGTGCAGGTGCCATCGAACGTGAGCCAGGGCGGCGTCGCCGCTGATGTGCTGCACGCCGACTTCCATCGGCGCGAACACGCTGCCCTTCAGTTGCCGGAGGTGGCGCTGGACGTGTTCGGCCTCGATTTGCGCACGTCCGTGCCAGTGGCTGCCGCGCACGTTCACGAAATCCGCGTCTTCGAAAAACAGTCTTGCCGCCGCCGACATGTCGCCGGCGTTCCACGCCAGTTCCCATTGCCTGACCAACTCGCGGATGGCTTGCTCGTCGTTGGCGTCCATGGTGCTTCTTCTCCTCGCGCGGGTAGTCACTGTGTCTTCAGGCCGATGCGGCGCACCACCGGTTGCCACGACTGCTGCTCGGCACGGATGAACGCCTGTGCCTGAACCGGCGACATGGGTCGCGCGACCGCGCCCAGGGTCTCGAAACTGCGCAGCAGCGCCGGTTGGGCCAACGCCACGCTCAGGTCGTCGCTGATTCTTTGAATCAGTTGAGGCGGTGTGGCGCCCGGTGCCACCAGTGCAATCCACGCGACCGCAGTGAAACCTGGAATGGTCTCGGCCACGGTCGGCACGTCGGGAAAGGCTGGCAGCCGGTTGGCCGAGGCAACCGCCAGCGCCTTCACGCTGCCAGCCTGCACCGCTGCGGCCATGGCGCCAGCGCTTTCGACGATCATCGACACGCGCCCGCCCAACAAGTCCTGAAGGCCGGCGGCGAAGCCCGCATAGGGAACGAAGGTCATTGGCGCACCGGCCTTGTCGCGCCACATCTCGGCCGCCAGATGAGGGAGCGAGCCGCGATTGTTCGCCGCGTAAAAAAGCCCGTCCGGACGGCTGCGCGCCAACGCCACCAGATCCGACAGCGATGCGACCCCAAGCGATGGCGCCACCGCAATCATCATGGGTGTCTGGGCCACCAGGCCGATGGGCGTGAAATCGCGCTCCAGGTCCAAGGGCAGCTTGTCGTGCATCTCCGGCAGGATGACGTAGGTGGTGATGGTGGGAACGTACAGCGTATAGCCGTCGGGTTCGGCACCGGCTGCCGCTTGCGCCGCTATCAACCCGCCGCCACCCGGCTGGTTCACGACAAAGACGGCCTGCTTCCAGCGCTGCTCCAGGTGCGACGCCACGGTGCGGGCCAGCACGTCGGGGCCGCTTCCGGCAGCGCCTTGCACGATCAGCTTGACCGGCTTGTCGGGCCAGCTTGCCGCTCCGGCAATGCCTTGGCATATCGCGCACAGGAGCGCCGTGCACACCAACCGCTTCAGACGCTTGAGATTCATGGCGACAACTCCACGGCTTGCAGACAAGCCATGCGCAGAGGATAGTGGGCGCACCGATAGCCAGCCAGTTCTTGTTTGCGATGCTGGCATAGCCGTTGATGAATGGGGCCCGCATGGACTGGATCGACCGTATTGGCCGCCGCGTCAAGCTGCGGGACCTTCACATCCTGCTGACGCTGGCGCAGGCAGGCTCGATGGGACGCGCCGCGACGGCGCTGTCGATCTCCCAGCCTGTCATCTCGAAGGCCATCGCCGAGTTGGAGTCGACGCTCGGCGCACGTCTTTTCGACAGGACTGGCCAGGGCGTTGTGCCCACGGACTATGGTCGCGCAATGATCCATTGCGGCCGCGCAGTGTTCGACGAATTGCAGCAAGGCGTGAAGGCGATCGAGTTTCTCGGCGATCCGGCGTCAGGCCACCTGCACATCGGCTGCACGGAGTTCGGCGCGATCGGACTGGTCCCGTTGGTGATCGAGCGATTGGGGCTGCAGCATCCCCGCATGCAGTTTCATGTGACGACCGCGGACCCGATTTCGCTGACGGCCGTGGACCTGCCACAGCGCAACATCGAGCTTGCGATGAGCGCAATTCCAGCAGAACTGCCGCCCGACATCGAAGCCGAGCCCCTGTTCGAGGACCGGCACGTCATCGTGGCGGGCAGCCAGAGCCCGTGGGCTCGCCGGCGCAAGCTGCGGCTGGAGGATTTACAAGATGCACTCTGGGTGCTTCCGCCGCCGGACAGTCCGGGGCGCCGCTATGTCGACGAGGCATTCGCGGCGCGCGGGCTCGTGCCGCCCGTCGCACAGGTGTCGACCTTTTCGATGCCCTTGTGCCATCAGCTACTGGCCAGCGGCCACTACGTCGCAATCCTCCCGCGCGAAGCATCCCGCCTCGCCCGGCACTTGCCAATCAAGACCTTGAACGTTGACGTTCCGGGACTCCGACGTTCGATTGGCATGCTGACGCTGAAGAACCGGACGCTGAGTCCTGTTGCCCGCCTGTTCATGGAAGCCGCAAGGCTGACGGCCAAGTCGCTTTCGCTGGGCGTGTCCGATGTTGGCGCCAACGCATAGCGCTGAGTGACAGTTTGAGCGAGGGCGTCCGCTGGCAATCGAATGCGAGCGGGCCAGACCGGCGCCTTCGGCGCTCACTCGTTCGGCACCAATCCTTTCTGGTCTTTTACTTTGTGAGGCCAGGCGCGAGCGACAAGGCGGAATGCAGCGTGCGCGACGATGCGCGCGGCACATTCAACCAAACCCTGGTCTGCAACGGAACACGAGCTTGCCGACATCTGCCGAGCATCGAGACGCGCCTCGCGGGCATGACTGCTGATTGCTGGCCTCTTGGCCGAAGCAACGTCCTGAATTGGACAGGGCAACTCCGGCTTATCGATGCTTTCAGGGGCGAGGGCGCCTTTGCAGCGTATGCCGTCCTTTCCGTCGGCCCGGCAAACTCACGCTGTGACACCGGCTCCGGCCATCCCGGTGGTCCAAAGCTCTCGACGACGGCGACCGGTTTCAGAGGCTTGCTGACCTGGGGAAGGTCAAAGACCCATCCGAATCGCCGCTGGCGAATGGCCGAACCTCAACCGGTGCGAAGCGTTTGATGACCCAAGCGCCTGGAAACCTCGACGCCACATGCTTTTGCTGCCCTTGCCTGCAAGCCCGTCCAGTCCGTATCGAAAGATCGCGAGCGGCCCATGAGCGTGACGCCCAGGACGATGTTTCCCGAATAGTCGAAGACAGGCGCAGCAAAAGAGCTGACGCCCGGTGTCGGGTTGTTGATGGAGCGAGACACGCCGTGTTTGCGGACCTCATTCAACATGCCCTGGAAATCGCCGCGCTCGATGGGCGTGGCAATGTCCGGCCCGAGTCGACGCTCGTCCTCGAGCAGCGATTCCTCGATCAACTTGGGGGGCAGATAGGCGGCGAAAAGGCGGCCCGTAGCTGTGCCCGCCAACGACATCACGGTGCCCGTGCGGATGTTGGTGTGCAGCGGGTAGATCGCGTCGAAGAGATACACGATCGTCGGACCTTGATTGCCCCAGACCGATAGCGCAACGCTGTGACCGGTCTCCCTTGCCAACGCTTCCGCGAAGGGCGTGGCCTCGCGAACGGGATTGAGCATCCTGAGCGTGACCAGGCCCAGTTGCATGGCGGTCGGCCCGAGCCAGTAGTAGCCCGTCGAAGCCTCCTGCGTCACCAACCCCAGCTTGGCGAAGCTCACCAGGTAGGGGTGGGCTTTCCCCGGCGCCATGTCGGCGGCCTTGGCGAGTTCCCTTAGCGGCATGGGGCGACCTTGGGCCCCCAGCGCAAGCAGCAATTGCCCTCCAGCCTCAATGGACTGGATACCCCTGCGTTCCTTCTCGGAACCCGATTCATTGCCTTCGTTTTCAAGTTCGGCCATACGTGTCTCCTAACAATTAGATTCTAACAACTTCATTAGCCTAGGGTAAACCATTAGTATAGGATAGATGCGTTAGCGAGATACTAACGCCATCGGGTCCACACCGCGGCCCATATCAAGGAGTACCGGTTAATGAATACGCAGGAAACGGAGTACGACGTTCTGGTGGTTGGCACGGGCGCGTCCGGCATGTCGGCGGCGGTCACCGCGGCCTACCAGGGCCTCAAGGTGCTGGTCGTCGACAAGGCGCCGGTCTACGGTGGCACCACCGCACGCTCAGGTGGCTGGCTGTGGATCCCCGGCACCAAGCTCGCTAAAGAGCAGGGCATCGACGAAGCCCCTGGCGCCGCCCGCGCTTATCTGCAGCACGAGGCCACCACCCATTTCGACGCCGCGCGCGTCGACGCCTTCATCGAGAACGGACCGAAGGCCTTCGACTTCTTCACCGGGAACACCTGCGTGCAGTTCGACATGCCGCCGGTGTTTCCCGACTACCACGCCGAAGCGCCGGGCGGCCAGCCGGGCGGCCGGTCCATGGTGACCCGGCCGTTCGACGGGCGGGAACTGGGCAGCCGCATCGACAAGCTGGCGCCGCCTGTGCCAGAGCTGACCGTGTTCGGCATGATGCTCGGCTCCGGCAAGGAGCTGTGGCACTTCCTGCGTGCCTTCAAGTCATTCGAGTCCTTCTGGTACGTCGCGAAGCGCTTCGGCGGACACCTGCTCGATGTCGTGCGCTACGGCCGCGGGATGACGCTGACCAACGGCAACGCGCTGGCTGGCCGCCTTGCCAAGGCCGCGATGGACCTCAACGTGCCGGTGCGGCTGAACTCCACAGTGAAGTCGCTCATCGTGGAAGGTGATGCCGTCGTTGGAGCGACCGTCATGCAGGACGGCAAGCCCCTCGAAATCCGCGTGCGCCGTGGCGTGGTCCTGGCGTGCGGTGGCTTCCCCTATGACGTGGAGCGTCGCAAGCAACTGTTCCCCCATGCGCCGACCGGCCACGAACACTTCACGCCATCGCCGGCACTGAACACCGGAGACGGCTTGCGCCTGGGTGAATCCGTGGGCGGCTGGGTCGACCCCACGATTCCCAACGCCGCTGCCTGGTGCCCGACCTCGGTGACGAAGCGCAAGGACGGCTCCGAGGGCGTCATGCCTCACTTCATCGACCGTGCCAAGCCGGGCGCGATCGCGGTCACGCCCAAGGGCCGCCGCTTCACGAACGAGGCGCTGTCGTATCACGATTTCATTCAGGACCTGGTGAAGGCCTGCAAGGGCTTGCCTGAAGTCACTTGCTGGCTCATTTGCGACCACAAGCATCTGCGCGAGTACGGGCTTGGGGCAGTGGCTCCTTTCCCGTTGCCCATCGGCAAGCATCTGAAAAGCGGTTATCTCAAGAAGGGCAACAGCCTTCAGGAGCTGGCCAAGACGATCGGCGTGCCCTATGTGGCGCTGAAAGAGGAGGTCGAATCCTTCAATCGTGACGCAGCCAAGGGTATCGACACGAAGTTCGGCAAAGGCAGCACGGCCTACAACCGCTTCCAGGGCGATTCACTGGTGACGCCGAACCCCTGCATGGCGCCCGTTCATCAGGGTCCCTTCTACGCAATCAAGATCGTTGTCGGTGAGATCGGCACCTTCGCCGGTCTCCTGACCGACGACTCTTGCCAGGTCCTCACGCAGGCTCGGCAACCGGTCAAGGGTCTCTATGCCGTCGGCAACGACGCCGCCAGCATCATGGGTGGCAACTATCCCGGGGCCGGCATCACGCTCGGCCCGGCGCTGACCTTCGGCTACGTCGTCGGCAACGCGCTTGCCAACCAGGCGAAGCAACCCGCGGCCGCTGATGTCGTTCAGTTCGCTGTTCCACGCCAGCGTGTTCACGCGGCCTGAATCCCCCAAATCAACGAGACCAGACAAATGGAAATCACTGAACTGATGGCGCCTCAAGTCTTGGGCGGACGCATCGCGCTGGTGACCGGCGCGGGGCAGGGCAATGGCAAGGCTATTGCCAAGGGCCTGGCCAAAGCGGGCGCCCAAGTCGTCGTGACGGACTTGAACGATGAAAACGCCAAGGCAGTCGCCGCCGAGATCAACGCTGCGGGCGGAAAAGCCGTCGCCTACAAGCTGGACGTGACCTCGCAAGATGCATGTCAGGCACTGGCACACACCGTGGCCAACGAAGTCGGAAACATCGACATCCTGGTGAACAACGCCGGCATCATCATTCGCGAAGGCCTGGACAGCCCCAAGGTTGCCTCGAACCTGGAGCGCACGCTGAACGTGAACGTGATGGGTACCTTCCTTCCGACGCATGCCTGGCTGGATGCGCTGAAAGAAACCAGGGGCGTGATCATCAATGTGGGCTCCATCGCCTCGAGCACCGGAATCCCCAATGTCGTGGGCTACTCCCCGTCCAAGGGCGCGGTCAAGCTCATGACGCAAGCGCTCGCTGTGGAACTGGCGAAGGATGGCATCCGCGTCAACGCGATTGCGCCAGGTGTCATCGAGACGCCGATGACCTCCTACACGCGGGAAGCGCCGGACCGCCTCGACAAGTTCATGTTGCGCACGCCGATGCAGCGCGTCGGCCAACCCGAAGAACTGGTCGGCCCTGTGGTGTTCCTGGCCTCGAGCATGGCCAGCTACGTCACAGGCGTAACCCTCCCGATCGACGGCGGCTTCCTTGCCTCCTGACCACCAACGTTCATTCCCTTCCCAGTCGAAACCCTGAACTCGCTGAGTTCTTAAAGAAAGAGAGACAGCCATGAGCATTCCTACGTTCATCAAGCGGGCAGTCCTGACTGCAAGCATCGTTGCAGCTGCTGCTGCGAGTGCCCAGGACATCAAGTTGGGCTACAACGGCGACCTTTCTGCATCGCCATCTGCGCAGAGTGGCCAGGCAGCCGTACTGGGCATGGAGGCGGCGATTGCCGACATCAATGCGGCCGGTGGCGTCCTTGGCAAGAAGCTGTCGCTCACCACCCGGGACGACACTTCGGCGCCCCCGAAGTCGATCCAGAACATGAGCGAGTTGATCGATAGCGAGAAAGTCGCGGCAGTGTTCGGGCCTACGAACTCCGGCAACGCGATGGCCTGGAAGCACATCGCCAACCAGAAGAAGATTCCGGTCATCGGCAACGTGGGTTCGGGCACTGACATCACCAAGCCCATGAGCCCGGGCGCCGACAACTACATGTTCCGTGTCTCGATGGTGGACCGCGAGCAGGTCGCCGCGCTCATGGCCTACGTCAAGAAGAATTCGGACAAGTCCAAGGTCGTGGGCTTGATGGCCGAGACCACGGGCTACGGCCAAGGGGGCCTGAAGGACATGGAAGAACTCGCCAAGGTGCAGGACATCAAGATCGCGGCGACCGAGCGTTTCGGTGTCGGTGATACGGACATGACCTCCCAGCTGAGCAAGCTGAAGTCCGCGGGCGTCGACACCGTGGTGGTGTGGGCACAGGGAACCCCGATCGCCCAACTGGTTCGCAGCATGGAAAAGATCAACTACTTCCCGTTGGTCCTGACTTCGTGGGCGGCAGACAACATCACCTTCTACGACGCGGCAGGCAAGACCTTGGCAGAGAAGCCCATCTTCATGCGCACGGTCAGCGAGACCCGTACGCCCGCGCAGCAGAAGCTGTTCGATCGCGTCGGCCCCAAGCTCAAGGCGCCAGGCTCGTTCTCCTTTGCGCTGCATGGCTACGACTCGGTCCTGATCTATGCCGCCGCAGTGAAGCAAGCCAACAGCTTTGATGGACCGGCCGTTCGCCTCGCGCTGGAAGATCTGAAGACCCCTGTCCCGGGCGTGCTCAAGACCTATGACAAGCCATTCAGCAAGACCAATCACGAAGCCCTGATGGCCAAGGACCTGGTGTGGATTCGCTGGAAGGACGGCAAGCTGCTGCCGTACACAGACCCGATCGTCGGCGCATTGGCAACCGCTGACTTCAAGCAGTAACGCACCACGCGTATCCGGGCTGCATCCCGCAGCCCGGTCAACATCCCGGAGGTATCTATGACAGAGGCGCTCTTGCAAGCGATTCTCAGTGGCTTGGCCGTGGGCGGTGCCTACGCGCTGGTCGCCCTGGGTTTCAGCATCACATTCACCACAACCAAGACACTGAACTTCTCTCACGGAGAGTTCGTGTCGGCAGGCGCATTCATCGGCATGAGCGCGCTCTTCCTGGTCATTGGCGTTCCCGTGACCTCGACCACATTCGGCCAGGCACTTCCCGGCGCAGGCGCCCAGTTGCTGGCCCTTGCGGCGGCACTCGGGGTCATGGGCCTTCTCGGATGGCTGCTCTATGCGATTGGTGTGCGGCCCTTTGCGGGGCGACCCGGCATGGCCTGGGTCATGAGCACCCTGGGCTTCGGCGTCATCCTGCAGAGCATCGGCCTGGCCATCTGGGGACCCAAGCCCGTGGTGGTGCCTGGGCCGGTGGGCGATGAGGTGATCCGGCTGCTCGGTGTCGGCGTGCGTCCGCAGGAGCTCCTGACGTTGGCCGTCGCCGTCGTCATCATGATCGGCTTCGACTTCGTCATGAACAAGACGATGGTGGGCAAGGCCATGCGCGCCGTCGCAGCCAACGGCAACGTCGCGAGCCTCATGGGCATCAACACGAACGCGGTGATGATCGGCGCCTTCGTGATCAGTTCGGCTCTCGCCGGTCTCTCCGGCTTCCTTCTCGCGCCGATCGCACAAGCCTCGCTTTTCATGGGCCTGACGGTCGGCCTCAAAGGCTTCTCCGGCGCCATGATCGGCGGCCTGAGCAATCCCCGCGGCTGCGTCATTGGCGGCTTCGTCCTCGGTGTCTTCGAATCGCTGGTCAACCTGTGGCAGGCCCAGTGGCGCGAGGTGGCCGTCTTCGGACTGGTGATCCTGGTCCTCGCGTTCCGTCCGACCGGACTGTTCGGCAAGAAACTGGTGGAGAAGGTATGAAGCGCAGTCAACATCTCGTGGGCGTCGTGCTCGCCGCCGCCGCCCTGATCGGCATCACGTCCCTGTTCGGAAACGACTACTACCTGCGCATCGTCTTCATGATGTGCGTCTACTACCTCTGCGCTGCCGGCATGAACGTGCTGGTGGGCTACGCCGGACAGAAGTCGCTGGGCCAGGCAGGTCTCTTCGCTGCAGGCGCCTATGCGGTGGCGCTGCTGACGACGCGGACAGAAATGAACCCATGGCTCGCACTGGTGGCTGCGGCCGGCATCTCCGCGGTTTGTGGTGTCCTCATCGCCTTGCCGTCACTGAGAGTGAAGGGGCCTTACCTCGCCATGGTGACGCTGGCATTCGGCATCGTCGTGGAAAAGCTCGTGGGCGAGTGGACCGATGTGTTCGGTGGTGCACAAGGGATCTACGGCATCAAGGCCTTGACCTGGAATGACCAACCCCTCACGACGGAGCAGTGGGTCTGGTTTGCCATCGCCCTCTGTGCTGTCACGCATCTCTTGCTGCGCAATCTGTTGCAGGGCCGCTTCGGCCGGGCATTGCAGTCGTTGCAGGCGGACGAGATTGCCTCGTCCTCGGTCGGTGTTCGCGTCTACCGCGCCAAGGTCATCGCTTTCGTCGTGGCGGCAGTCACCTGCGGCATCGCGGGTGCACTGGTGGCGCAACAGAACCAGTACATCAACTCCGACTTCATCACCTTCCACCTGTCGATCTTCATTCTCCTGCTGGTGCTTTTCGGCGGCGCTGGTTCGCAGTACGGCCCGCTGGTTGGCACCGTGGTTCTTACCGCAATTGATGCAGCTCTGGCACGCTGGCCCTCCGCGCAGCATTTCCTGTATGGCTTCCTGCTGCTGTTCGCCCTGTATGTCATGCCGGGTGGTGTGACGGGGCTGCTGTCGACCTGGTTCCGGCGATCGGCCAAAGCGCCTGAAGCGTCGAACGCTGCAGCGGCGCCCACACGCATCGGCCCCGAAGCCACGGGTGAACTGCTGGTCGTCAAGGGCGTCACCAAGAACTTCGGCGGCGTCAAGCCGGCCCAGGACGTCTCGTTCAGGCTTCAGCGCGGCCACATCCACGCGTTGATCGGACCGAACGGGGCAGGGAAGAGCACGATGATCAACATGCTGACGGGTCTGATCGATCCGACAGAGGGCTCGATCCAGTTTCTCGGCCAGGAAGTGTCTGGGAAGCCGGTGCACTCGATCTGTTGCATGGGCATGGGGCGGACGTTCCAGAACCTGCGACTCTTCGCTGACCTGTCGGTGCTGGACAACGTCATGCTTGGCCGCCACAGCCGGATGACAAATGGCTTCTTCGCGTCGTTGCTCGCGCTGCCCGGAGCTCGAAAGCAGGAAGCGGCAACACGTGCCCGCGCCCTTCAACTGCTGGACCTGGTGGACTTGTTGCATCTGGCGCACCATCCGGCAGGCAGCCTCCCCTACGGCCTGCAACGCCGCGTTGAACTGGCACGTGCACTGGCGACCGAGCCCCAACTGCTTTTGCTCGATGAGCCCGCAGCCGGCCTGAACCCCCACGAGACCGCCGAACTCGGTCAACTGCTGGTGCGCATTGGCAAGTGCGGTGTGAGCATCCTGATGGTCGAGCATCACATGGACCTCGTGATGTCCATCTCGGATCACGTGATCGTGCTGGACTACGGCATCAAGATCGCCGAGGGCAAGCCCGCCGAAGTGCAGGCCAACCCCCGTGTTGTCGAAGCCTATCTGGGCGTCGACGAGCCTGAAGAACAAGCGCTTTGCGCAGCCTGAACCGGAGAGCCAATATGCTGAAACTCGAATCAGTCAAGGTCGCGTACGGTGCGATCGAAGCCGTCAAGGGCGTGAGCCTGGAAGTCCGGCAGGGCGAGGTGGTCACGATCATCGGTGCCAACGGTGCCGGCAAGAGCACCTTGCTCAAGAGCATCTGCGGCCTGGAGCCAGTTGCTGCGGGCACCATCAAGCTGGATGGCAAGGACATCACGAAGGTCAAGGCGCATGAGCGCGTAGGGCTTGGCGTCGCGATGTCGCCGGAAGGCCGGGGCGTTTTCGCCGACCAGACGGTCCGCGAGAACCTGATGCTCGGTGCGTATTCGCGCAAGAAGGATCCAGCGGCAACGGAAGCTGCGATCGAGCGCGAGTTCAAGCGGTTCCCGCGCCTGCGGGAGCGTCAGAACCAGTTGTCCGGAACCATGTCGGGTGGCGAACAGCAGATGCTGGCGATCTCACGGGCGCTGATGAGCGACCCCCGCTTGCTGCTGCTCGATGAACCTTCGCTTGGCCTCGCGCCCTTGATCATCAAGGACATCTTCAACGCGATCCGACAGCTGCGCGAGTCCGGGCTGACCATCCTGCTCGTCGAGCAAATGGCCAAGCAGGCGCTTGGCGTGGCCGATCGTGCCTACGTACTCGAAACAGGCCACATCACGGCGGAGGGCACCGGTCGCGCGCTCCTCAACGATCCCAAGGTCAAAGCGGCCTACCTCGGTACCCATTGAACATTTCACGTCCACACAAGGAGTTCCCCATGAGCCAAACCAAGAAATTCGCCAGCCACGCTGACGTCGAAGAGAAGCAAGTCACTTTCAGCCAGATCTCGGAGCACGCCTGGGCCTACACAGCCGAGGGCGATCCGAACACCGGCATCATCATCGGCGACGACGCCGTGCTCGTGGCCGACACGCAGGCCACGCCCGCCATGGCAGCGGACGTGATACGCCGCATCCGCGAGGTGACCGACAAGCCCATCAAGTACGTCGTGCTGACCCACTACCACGCCGTACGCGTGCTCGGTGCCAGTGCCTATGGAGCTGAACACATCCTGGCCAGCCATGACACATATGACCTCATCGTCGAACGTGGCGAGCAGGACAAGGCCAGCGAGATCGGCCGCTTTCCGCGCCTGTTCGCGGGCGTCGAGACCGTGCCACCCGGCATGACCTGGCCAACCATGACCTTCACCGGCAAGATGACGCTCTGGCTCGGCAAGCTTGAAGTCCAGCTCCTCCAGCTGGGCCGCGGCCACACCAAGGGTGACACGGTGGTCTGGCTGCCCGGCGAAGGCGCATTGCTGTCGGGCGACCTGGTCGAATTCGGCGCCACGCCGTATGCCGGCGATGCGTACTTCAAGGACTGGCCGCAAACGCTGAACAACCTCGCTGCGCTGAAGCCCAAGGCCCTGGTGCCCGGCCGCGGTGCCGCTCTGACCACACCCGAAGACGTGGCGAAGGGCCTGACGGAAACGCGCGACTTCATTTCCGACGTCTATGCCAACGTGCAGGAAGGTGTGTCCGCCGGGAAGGATCTGAACACGATCTACAAGGACACCTTTGCGGCGCTGAAGCCCAAGTATGGCCACTGGGTGATCTTCGACCACTGCATGCCCTTCGACGTCACGCGTTGCTACGACGAAGCAACGAAGTACGTCGACCCGCGCATCTGGACTGCAGAGCGCGATGTCGAAATGTGGAAGACGCTCGAGAGCTGATCCTCGATCTGTAGAACCCGCGCGGGGCGATCCGCTGCGCTGCAGGGCGATCGGCTCAGCGTGCGAATGGACCTGGACCCCGCGATCTCTTCGCACAGCAAATGAAAAGTGGCCTCGCCGGCCGCGGGGATGTGCTCATCCCAAAGGAAGTACAGCTCGTGACGAGCTTGGCCGCTTGAACACAACGATCTTCGGAAGGACACCATGACGAATGCATCCGCCGCTGAACTGCGCTATCAAGGCGGCTTCGGCAACGAGTACGCAACCGAGGCCGTCGCCGGCGCGCTGCCGCAAGGCGGCAACAGTCCGCAGCGTGCGCCCTTCGACCTGTATCCGGAACTGATCTCCGGCACCGCCTTCACGGCGCCGCGCCACGAGAACCGCCGTACATGGATGTACCGCCGCCAGCCCTCCGTGGTCTCCGGGCGCTACAAGCCCTATGCGCAAGTGCAATGGAAAACAGGTGCCGATCGCGAGATCGTGCTGCCACCCGAGCCGCTTCGTTGGGCGCCAATTCCACTGGACAACGCTGACGTGGATTTCATTGATGGGGTTCACACCTTGGCTGCCAACGGCGACACCGAGGCGCAAGCAGGCATCGCCGCGCACGTCTACCTCGCAAGCCGCTCGATGACGCGCCGCGCCTTCGTCAATGCCGACGGCGAAATGCTTTTCGTGCCGCAACAGGGTCGGCTGGTCATCACCACAGAAATGGGCGTGCTCGACGTCAAGCCTGGGGAGATCGCGCTGGTGCCGCGTGGCATCGTGTTCAAGGTCGCGTTGCCCGATGGCCCTTCGCGCGGCTACCTGTGCGAGAACTACGGCGCGCAGTTTCGGCTGCCCGAGTTGGGCCCCATCGGCTCGAACGGCCTCGCGAACGCACGTGACTTTCAAGCCCCGGTCGCCGCCTTCGAGGATGCAAGCATTGGCTACGACCTCGTCAAGAAATCAGGCGGACGCTTCTGGTCGGCCCCAACGAAGCAATCGCCATTCAACGTGGTCGCGTGGCACGGCAACCTCTCGCCGGTGAAGTACGACACGGCAAACTTCATGACCATCGGGTCGATCAGTTTCGACCACCCCGATCCGTCGATCTTCACCGTGCTCACCTCGCCGAGCGACACGCCCGGCACGGCCAATTGCGACTTCGTCATCTTCCCACCACGCTGGCTGGTGATGGAAGACACCTTCCGCCCGCCCTGGTACCACCGCAACCTCATGAGTGAGTTCATGGGCCTGGTCTACGGCGAATACGACGCCAAGCCGGGCGGCTTCAAGCCCGGTGGCGCGAGCCTGCACAACTGCATGGTGCCGCACGGCCCCGACGAGGAAGCCTTCGACAAGGCGAGCCACGCCGACCTCAAGCCGCAGAAGCTCGACAACACGCTGGCCTTCATGTTCGAAAGCCGCTATCGATTCATTCCGACCGGGTTCGCGATGCAGAGCCCCTCGCTCGACCAAAGTTACGCCGACTGCTGGGCCGGCCTCAACGACCAATTCAAGCCATGAACTACACCCTCGACGCCACCCATGACCCAAAGCTGCGCAGTTGGGTCACTTCAGCCAATGAAGCGGGCTGCGACTTTCCGATTCAGAACCTTCCATTCGGCCGCTTCAGCGTTGGGCCGGATACCGCGCCACGCATCGGTGTTGCCATCGGCGATCGCATCCTCGATCTGCGCAAGGCGGGATTGATCGACACGGACGACCTCAACGCGTTGATGGCCGCAACCCCCGAGAAAAGATCCGCGCTGCGCTCATTGATTTCACGTGGCTTGGTCGAAGGCAGTGCGAGCCAATCGGAATGGGAGGCCGCGCTGGTCAGCCAGTCGGCAGCCACGATGCATGTCCCCTGCCGCATTGGCGACTACACGGACTTCTATACGAGCGTCCACCACGCGACCACCGTCGGCAAGCAATTTCGCCCCGAGAACCCGCTGCTTCCAAACTACAAATGGGTGCCGATTGGCTATCACGGGCGCGCCTCATCGATCGGCGTCAGCGGCGAGTCCTTCACTCGCCCGCAAGGGCAGACAAAGGCGCCTGACGCCGAGGCTCCCAGTTTCGGGCCTTCCAAGCGCCTCGACTACGAGCTTGAGCTCGGATGGTTCGTTGGTCAGGGAAATGATCGAGGAAAGCCGATCGATATGGGTGCGGCGGATGCCCACTTGTTCGGTGTGACCTTGTTCAACGACTGGTCGGCGCGCGACATCCAGGGGTGGGAATACCAGCCGCTCGGGCCCTTCCTGTCGAAGAATTTCGCGAGCACGGTTTCTCCTTGGCTGGTGACGACCGAGGCGCTGGCTCCGTTTCGCGTGGCCTTCGAGCGCCCGGCGGGCGATCCGCAGCCACTCCCGTACCTCGACTCGAAGGCCAACCGTGCAAAGGGGGCGTTCTCCATCGAACTGGAAGTGCTGCTGCAGACAGCCAGGATGCGCGAAGCCGGTGAGGCACCTGCGCGGCTGTCGCGGACCAACAGCAACCGGGCGGCCTACTGGACACCGGCGCAGCTCATCGCCCACCACACGGTCAACGGATGCAACCTGCAGTCAGGTGACCTGCTTGGATCTGGCACCTTGTCTGGCCCCGATGCCAACGAGGCCGGCTCGCTGATGGAACTCACCAACGGCGGCAAGCAGCCGATCGAACTTCCAAATGGTGAGACGCGGACGTTTTTGGAGGATGGTGACTCGCTCATCATGCGCGGATGGTGCGAACGCGACGGGGCTGTTCGCATCGGGTTGGGCGAAGTGGTCGGCACGGTCGAAGCGAAGTGAAGAAGGTGGCCATGAACGCGAGCGCGGCTTTCCCCGGCGGAGTAAATGCATCCATGGCCAATCACTCCCTTGATTCGGGAACGCTCTGGCTGCTCAGCCTTTGTGCCTTTGCGAGCATGGCATCCATGCGGATCTGCGATGCCATGCTTCCCTCGCTGGCAACAGAGTTCATGGCGACGACGGGACAGGCCGCTCGTGCAATCTCGGGCTTCGCTGTGGCATATGGTGTCCTTCAGCTCTTCTACGGGCCGTTGGGGGATCGCATCGGCAAGGCACGCGTGGTCGGCTTTGCAACACTGGCGTGCACGTTCGGAAGCGT
Organism: Variovorax brevis; assembly: GCF_030317105.1. GTDB lineage: Bacteria > Pseudomonadota > Gammaproteobacteria > Burkholderiales > Burkholderiaceae_C > Variovorax > Variovorax brevis. Next base: position 748,531 of record NZ_JASZYG010000004.1, on the reverse strand, counting down.
GGCGGCAGCCCTGTCGCCCAGCCTGGATTGGCTGATCGCCAGCCGCGTTTTGACCGGGATGGCAGCCGCCGGAATCATTCCGCTCACGATGGCGTGGATTGGCGACAGCGTTTCCTACGATGCTCGCCAGGAGGTCCTGGCCAGGCTCCTCGGCGCTACGGTCTTCGGGATGATCTGCGGCCAGTGGTTCGGTGGACTCATCTCCGAGTTGTTCGGCTGGCGATCAGCCTTCGCCGTTCTTTCAGTGATCTTCCTGATCACTGGATCCATGCTGACAAAAAAGGCGCTTGGACTTTCGCGTTCCACAAGTGCGGCTTCCGGGAGCATTGGACGCCGCGTGCTGGAAGTCCTTTCAAGACCGTGGGCAAGATTGGTTCTGGTCATCGCGTGCATCGAAGGGGCGTTGGCGTTCAGCGCACTTGCCTTCATCCCCTTTCACCTGCACGCGACTTTCCATCTCACGATGCCTGAAGCGGGTGCCATCGTCGCCCTCTACGGCGCTGGTGGACTCCTGTATAGCCGGTTCGCCCGCGCATTGGTGCATCGCCTCGGGGAGCCAGGGCTGGCGAAGCTGGGAGGAACGTGCATGGGAGTCGCGTTTGCAACGATCGCGTTCGCACCGTCCTGGCCTTTTGCGCTGCCGGCCTGCCTGGTCGGGGGGTTCGGCTTCTACGCACTGCACAACACCTTGCAAACCAATGCCACCCAGATGGCGCCTGCTGCGCGTGGCACGGCTGTGTCGCTCTTTGCATGCGTTCTGTTCCTGGGTCAGTCGGTGGGCATCCTGATTGCCGCCTGGATTGTTGACAGGCTTTCTTCATCCATCGTGTTCGCCACATCTGCCCTCGGCTTGCTCTTGCTCGGAGGCGCGTTTGCGATCCTGGTTGGGCGGCACCACAGGCAATCGAAGGAGGCCTGATGTCCAAGGCCGAAATCAATCCAGCTGCCGTCCAGATGACCCTGATTACTTCATAAAGCCCTTGCCATGAAATCTCATGAACCCCTTCTTTTTCAACCCATCCGGCTACGCGAACTGGAGTTGAAGAATCGTGTCGTCATCTCCCCCATGTGCCAGCACGCGGCCGAGGCGGGACACGCAACGCCGTGGCACATGGTGCATCTCGGAAAGTTCGCCCTGGGAGGCGCTGGTTTGATCCTCACGGAGAGCACGGCCGTCGATCCCCGTGGACGGATCGGTACGGCCGATCTGGGTCTGTGGAAAGACAGCCAGATCCAGCCCTTGAAGGAAGTTGTGGACTTCGTTCACGCCAACGGAAGCGCCATCGGGGTGCAACTGGCTCACGCGGGGCGCAAGTCGGGCAGCCAGCCTTTATGGGAAGGCGGGGCGGCGCTTTCGGAATCGCGCCTCGCAGCAGATGCAGAACCTTGGGAGCGGCTTGGCCCGAGCGCGGTGGCGGCGGGGCCGGGTTGGTCCGCTCCCCATGCGCTTGACAACGACGGCATCGCCAATGTCGTGCAGAGCTTTGTCGATGCCGCCGTTCGTGCCGACAAGGCCGGATTCGACGTCGTGGAACTTCACTTCGGGCACGGCTACCTGATCGCCAGCTTTCTGTCGCCCAACTCAAATCATCGAGAAGACGAATGGGGCGGCGACCTTGCAGGCCGCATGCGACTGGCGCTCGAAATTGCGCGCAGGGTCCGTGCGGCGTGGCCGGCGGACAAGCCGCTCTTCTGCCGGCTGTCGGCAGTTGATGGCAGCGTGGACGGGTGGAGCCTCGAGGACTCGATCGTGCTCTCTCGCGAACTTGCCGGTTGCGGTGTCGACGTGATCGACTGCTCGTCCGGTGGATTGACGGAAGAGACCCGCGCGCTGCCGGTGCCGCGTGGTCTGGGGTTCCAGGTGCCGTTCTCGGAGCGAATTCGCAACGAGGCAAACATCAAAACCCAGGCGGTCGGAATGATCGTCGACGCGAGCCAGGCAGAGGCAGTACTCGCAGAAGGCAAGGCCGACCTGATCGCTCTCGGCCGCGAGGCCTTGTTTGATCCCTATTGGACGCATCACGCCGCACTGACGTTGGGCGTGGATCCCGGCTATGAGCGCTGGCCGCTCAGGCATGGCGTTTGGCTCGCCAAGCGGGCACCGGGTCTTGCACGTGCCCGCGCACAGGCAGCGGACGCTCTCGTCTCACCACTCAAATAGTCCACGGAGGCACATCATGAATGTACGCATGGGATTGATCCGCAAGAAGGCGGACTGGACGTTCGACCAGTTCAACGCCTACTGGAAGGGCAAGCACGGCGAACTGGCCAGGCGGGCGCCCAACTTGCGCGAGTACTGGCAGAACCCCGTCATCGATCGTGTCCAACGAGGCATCGACTTTGCTCGCGGCGTGTGGGACTTCGACGGGTTCTCGCAACTCTGGTTCGACGACATGCAAAGGGCGAACCACGCGTTCAACGACAGCGACATGGCTGCTGAACTCATCAAGGACGAGAACCACTTCCTGGGGGCACTGCACATCGTCACAGCGGAGCAATCGGTCGTGATTCCGCTGCCGGACGAGGAGGAGCGGGCCAGGCTGCTGAAGCGCATCTCCGTCATCAAGCGGCTACCGTCATTGAGCGAAGACGACTTCCGGCGCGAATGGCGAATCCATGGGGACTTGGTGCGCAAGATGCCCGGAGTGAGCGGCTATCGGCAGAACGTCGTGGTCGCCCGGGAGCGCGAAAAGGGCAAGCCTTGCGACTATGACGCCCTGCCCATCGACGGCATTGTGGAGTTGTGGTTCAAGGACGAGCAGACGCTGCAGGACGCTTTCGCGTCGCCCCCCGGCCAATCCGCCATGGCGCATGCGAAGACCTTCCTGGGAGACATCACCGCTTTCCTGGTCGCGGAACGCCGGATCGTCTGATGTACAGGGAGACAAACGCAATGAAGCGCATGACCTTGCTGGCGAAGAAGGAAGGCCTGTCGACCTCCGACTTCAGGGCCTACTGGGCTGGCCCGCATGCCGCCCTGGCGCTCGGAATGGACGGGATCGCGAAATACACGCACAACCGCGTGGACAAGGTACTTTGGGCCAGTGGTGACAGGCCGGCCTTCGACGTGGATGGCATCGTTGAGCTGTACTTCGAAGGTGCCGAAGCCATGCGGCTGGCGCAGGCTTCCCCGGTCGGCCAGAAGTTCATCCCCGCCGATGAACCGATCTTCCTGAAAGGCTGGACTTTGTGCGTGGTGGAAACGGACGGCGTGGAGCCCGCCGAACGGGCGGTGAAGGTCATCGTTCCCTTTCATGCCTCCTCGCAATCGCGTGAATCGCTTTGGCGTGAACTGCTTCGGATCGGCGACGAAACCAACACCAGGGTGGCACTGAACTGGACGGCTTCAACGGCCAGGCGCGAGCGCTTGTGGGCAGAGCCGAACCCACCGACCGGCTTCATCTGCGTCTGGCTCGAGAGCGTAGCGAAGGCTCACGAGGCATTCGAACCTTCATCCGGATTGCGGCGCTTCATTGAGGGCCACGTGAGCGACGCGGTCGCCTACCTCATCAACGAGCTTTCCATCCGTTAGCGCGCTACCAATCAGCTTTGTTGCGCGTCGCGGTACGTTTCGTTCAATCACATCAGGAGCATGACATGTTGAAAGGCAAATCGGCACTCATCACCGGCTCGACCAGCGGCATCGGCGCGGGCGTTGCCACGGCGCTGGCGGAAGCAGGCGTCAACGTCATGCTCAATGGATTTGGCGATCCGGAGCAGATCGAAAAGATGCGCGCGGGCTTGGTCGAGCGCACCGGCGTCAAGGTGCTGTACTCCGGCGCCGACATGTCCAGGCCGGACGAGATCGAGGCCATGGTGCGCGATGCTGAGCGCGACTTCGGCCAGCTCGACATCCTGGTCAACAACGCGGGCATCCAGTTCGTTTCGCCGGTGCAGGATTTTCCGGGCGCCAAGTGGGAGCAGATCCTGGCGATCAACCTGTCCTCCAACTTCTACACGATCAAGTCGGCGCTCCCGGGCATGCAGACGCGAAACTTTGGCCGCATCATCAACATTGCGTCGGCCCACGGGCTGGTGGCATCACCGTTCAAATCCGCCTATGTGGCCGCCAAGCACGGCGTGGTGGGTCTGACAAAGACCGTTGCACTTGAAGTCGCCGAAACCGCGATCACCTGCAACGCGATCTGCCCGGGCTATGTGAAGGCACCCCTTGTCGAGGGGCAGATCAAGGACCAGGCGCAGGTCCACAACATGAGCGAAGCGCAGGTCGTTCGCGAAGTCATCCTGGCATCGCAGCCCAATCGTCGCTTTGTGGAGGTCGACGAGATCGGCAAGCTCGTGCTCTTCCTGTGCTCTGCGGGCGCGTCTTCGATCACCGGCATTTCGCTGCCTATCGAAGGCGGCTGGACCGCGCGCTGACTGGAAAGCCATCGCCATGGATGCCAACCTTGAAATACCGGGCCGCTTCGCCGGCCCCTTGCGATCGGCCGGCCGGGGAAAGATCGTCAGCGCCGCGCAAGCCGTGCGCCTGATTCGACCCGGCAACACGGTCGCGACTGGCGGCTTCGTCGGAATCGGCTTTGCCGAGGAAGTGGCATGCGCTCTGGAGGCGCGTTACCTGGAGGAGTCGAGCGAGGATGGCACGCAGGAGAAGGTGCGCGACCTCACCCTGCTGTATGCCGCAGGGCAAGGCGATGGCAAGGAGCGTGGCCTCAACCACCTCGCGCATGCGGGATTGGTGAGGCGCGCGATCGGCGGGCATTGGGGGCTCGTCCCAAAGCTGCAACGGCTCGCCGTCAACAACGACATCGAGGCCTACAACCTGCCGCAAGGCGTGATCACGCACCTGTTTCGCGATACCGCAGCGAACAAGCCCGGGCACCTGAGCCGCATCGGCATCGGCACCTTCGTCGACCCGCGCCATGGCGGTGGCAAGCTCAATGAGCGCACAAAGGATGACCTGGTCACGCTGATGAACATCGGCGGCGAAGAGTTTCTCTTCTACAAGGCGATTCCCGTGGATGTCGCGATCGTGCGCGGCACGACAGCCGATGCCGACGGCAACATCACGATGGAGCGCGAGGCCCTGACGCTGGAGATGCTGTCCATCGCCATGGCCGCCCACAACAGCGGTGGCCTGGTGATCGTGCAGGTCGAGCGCATTGCGGAACGCGGATCGCTCAACCCACGCCAGGTGAAGATCCCCGGCATCCTCGTCGACTGCGTGGTCGTCGCCTCGCCGGAGAACCATCACCAGACTTTCGGCACTGCCTACAGCGCGGCCTTTGCCGGCGAGATGCGCGTGCCGTCAACCGATGCGGAAACCCTTGATCTGGGTGTGCGCAAGGTGATTGCGCGGCGAGCAGCCATGGAATTGCGCTCCAACAGCGTCGTGAACCTCGGCATCGGCATGCCAGAAGGCATTGCGTGCGTCGCGGCGGAAGAGAAGATCGCCGATCTCTTCACCCTGACGGCCGAGCCGGGTGTCATCGGCGGCATTCCTGCCGGTGGCCTGAACTTCGGCGCTGCCATCAATGCGCAGGCCATCATCGACCAGCCCTACCAGTTCGACTTCTATGACGGCGGTGGCTTGGATGTAGCGGTCCTGGGCCTGGCGCAGGCCGACGTCGAAGGCAACGTCAACGTGTCGAAGTTCGGGCCGCGGTTGGCCGGCGCAGGGGGCTTCATCAACATCAGCCAGTGCGCGAAGAAGGTTGTGTTTGCCGGAACCTTTACCTCCGGCGCATCGGACATCGCGGTGCGCGATGGTCGATTGGTGATCGAGCGTGATGGCAACACGCGCAAGTTCGTGCCGATGGTCGAGCACCGCACCTTCTCGGGCAGCCATTCCGCAGCGCGCGGCCAGGAGGTGATCTATGTGACGGAGCGCTGCGTGTTCCGGCTGACCCCTGAAGGACTGGAACTGGTGGAGATCGCGCCGGGCGTCGACCTGCAACGCGACATCCTGGACCGCATGGACTTCAAGCCGGTCATGGGCCGGTCCGTGACGATGGACGCGCGCATCTTCCATCCAGAGCCGATGGGTTTGCGCAAGCACCTTGTGCACTTGCCCTTCGAATCCCGCTTTGTCTACGACGCAGCGAAAAACGTGCTCTTCATCAATCTGGAGCGCTTTGAGGTGAAGTCCCTGGAGACGGTCGAAGCGATGGCTCAACAGATCGAAGCGATCTGCGAACCCCTGGGCCGGCGCGTGCACGCCATCGTCAACTACGAAGGCTTCGTGCTGGACCGCGAGATCGAGGATGCCTGGGTTCAGAGCGTCAGCGAGATCGTCCAGCGCTGGTATGTCGATGTGACGCGCTACACCACCAGTGCGTTCCTGCGCGCCAAGCTTGGGGAGGCGCTGTCGAAGCGAAAGTTGGCACCGCATGTGTTCGAGACCGAAGAAGAGGCGCGCGCAGCGTTGCCCCTGGTCGAGAGCCCGTCACCCGATCGCGCCAGCGGCCGCGCCCGCCATCGCAAGCTGCGGTCTCACGGCGAGAACTCGTAGGTCAGCGCCGTGATGGCGCCCAGGAAGTACGGCTTCCGTCCTTCCGGGCGCAGCCATGCCGCCTCGCCCGTGATGGGCACCCTCATCCCGTCGCGCACCTGGTAGTTCGACCAGCGGCCTTCCCAAGGGATCATGATCATTTTCTTCCCAACCATGGCGCCCCTCGCTTCGGCGCGCACGGAGTCGATCAGGCTGTCGTCGTCAAAGCGAAAACGCAGGGTCAGCGTGAGCGGCCCGTCCGCGATGGTGGCATAGGCTGAGCGGTCATCGAGCGCATCCCATCGCACGCCTTGGCTGGGCAGCAGCGCGGTCGGATACCACGCCATTTCGGCAAGGAAGCGCATCAGCTCGCCGCGGGCAATCTCGCCTCCACCATGGAGGTCGGCGACGGTGAACAAGCCCAGAACCGCTGCGCGCAGCTGGCCCTCGCCGCCGAGGTAGCCGTCGTACACGCGCACTGTCAAACCCGGAAGCACTGAGACGCGGGCGTCCCACAGGAAGCCGGGACGATGGGTGACGACTCTTTGCCGCGATGTGAACGGCCTCCACTGCTCCCGCGTGGCGGACAGGTTGAAGGTGCCGGCAACCTCGACGGTGACGGCGGAGATGATCGGCTGGCCGTCCTTCAGCACTGCCCGGAAGTAGCGTTGCACGGGCGCAGGCAGGCCTTCGAGTTCACGCGCGTGGTATCGCGCCGCAGACAGCGGCTGCATTCTCTCGTCGATTCGGGCCGCCTCGAGCCGGCTGGTCAGATTCCGTGTGGTGGCGGCCCACCGTCGCGACCCATACGCGGAAAGGCCGACTGCAGCACCCGCGAGCAAGCAAGGAACCAAGCCGAGCCACAGGAGCCACGTCATTCGGGTTGCGTCAGTTCACGAAGGAATCTCACCGCCAGGCCGGGTGCTCCTGGTGGGCCGACACGAGTTCAGATCGCCGCCCCCGCTGGATCGACTTTATCTGGCTCGCAAGTGCTTGACTGTGTCCGACGTCCGCTCCATCGCGGTCGCCGTCGCCTTGCCCGACTCCGCAAGGAGATCCGACGCTGCCTGAGCCTGTTGCGCCATCAGGCTCTGCCCCTGCGTGGACCAGCCCATAAGGCTTGCCGTGTACTCGCGCGCAAACGTCGAGTAGTTCTCTGTGAGCTTGCGGATCAGGTCCGTGTAGACGTCGGAGACGCCGACGCGCCCGAAGGATTGCTGTGCCAGCTCGAAGTACTTCCGGACTGTGGCGTTTGTCATTTCGAACATTGCCGGCGACTGCGCAAAGTTCGTCAAGAGCGCCGCATTGGCCGAGGCCAGCTTGGTGAAGGGTTGGGTCATGTCGTTCATGGGTGCCTTTTGCCGGCTGCCGCCGGCCATCGAAGCTGCTGGGGAAAAGGTGCCCCACCAACAGCTTCGGTAGCGGCGCACCGGACCGGAAGACAAGGCCTGTTGCTCTTGCATCCCGATTCGCTCGCAGAGGCCGCCAGCTGTCGCGCCCAACCTCTGCCGCGTTTATACGGGTCGGCTTGTCCCGCGTCGGTGCGGTGGAGCACGTAGTGGTCCAAGTCTTACTCGCGCGCCTTGAAGTATCAGGTCGCGTGACACGCGCTGATGACTACGGATGCCACGTCGACCGCGCCATCGTCACCCGCTGGACAGCAGAATCGTCGTCATAGCTGAGCGAGGCTGACAACGACTCCGCCGCGCGCTTCAATCGTGGGGCGAGTTTTGCCAGCCTGTCTGCGACATTGCCTTCGGCGGGCGCGCCAATGCACAGCGCGCCCACGACGCGCCAGCGGCTGCCGAACACGGGCACCGCAATGCTCGCCGATGCCTTCTTGGCCTCGCCAACGGTCACGTGAAACCCGCGCGCCCTGATCTGATCGTAGATTTCGCCGCGCTGTCCCATCGCGGCCAGCATCACCTTGCCGGCCGCGCCCTGGTCGAGTGGCATGGACTCGCCGACGCGTGCGTTGCTGTGCCGCGCATCGGGGAACATGACCTTGACCAGTCGCACGCGCCTGTCTCCCTCCTGCACGAAGAACGATGCGTCGTGCCCCGTGGCATCGGAAAGCTTGCGCAGGGCGGGCTCGATGTTGGCCCGGATGTCGAAGGACACCTGGTAGCGCGCGCCAAGCGAAGCCGTCGCCGGGCCGAGCCGCCATTCGGCACGCTCGTTCTGCGCCACATAGCCGCTCGACGCCAGGGTCTTCAGCAACCGGAGCGCCGTGGCCTTCGGAAGCTTCACACGCCGGCCGATTTCGCTTAAACCCAGGTGCGGCTCTTCGACGGTGAAGACATCGAGGATGGCGAGCGCGCGCGACGCTGAAAGCACGGTCGAGTCAGGGTTAACGCTCATACTTCGACCTCCATCGGTCCACCTGGTGAACCGAAATTGTAGTGATGGCCGGGTATCCCTAACCTTCGTTCCACAGCAACCGGACGTCAAGGAGACACACCATGAATCGGCGCTTCGCCATCCTCGCAAGCCTCGGGATTTCCGCCTCGGGCCTCTTCGCTCCATTTCCATCGGCCGCCGCCGACTACCCCGACAAGCCCATCCGCATGATCGTTCCGTACGCTGCTGGTGGCGGGGTCGACAACATTGCACGCGTCGTTGCGACGCACCTGGGCGCGCGGCTCAAGCAGCCGGTCATCATCGACAACCGACCCGGCGCCAACGCCAACATCGGCGCGGACGCGGTCGCCAAGGCGGCGCCCGACGGCTACACAGTGCTGATGGGCGCGACCTTCCTCGCCTTCAACCGGGCGACGATGAAGGTCATCCCGTACGACGCGTCGAAGGACTTCGTTCCCGTGGCCCGCACAGGCAAGGCGCCGTTTGTACTCGTGGTTCCGGCATCGTCGCCGTTCAAGACGGTGGCGGAACTGGTCGACTACATGAAGGCCAACCCGGACAAAGCCTCCTACGGCGCAGTGGGCGCGGGCTCGCCCACCAACCTGATCTTCCCGAAGAACACCGGCACCAACCCGGTCCAGGTTCTCTACAAGGGCGGCGCGGCAGCGATGCCCGACCTGATCGCCGGGCGACTGACCTACATGATCCAGACGACCAGCGAAGTCCTGCCGAGCATCGCGAGCGGCAAGCTGCGCGCGCTGGCGGTGTCGGGCAGCACCCGCTTCGGGCATCTGCCGTCGGTGCCGACGATGCAGGAGGCCGGCGTGAAGGATCTCGAAGGCACCGGATGGTGGGGCGTCTTCGCGCCGGCCAGGACGCCCGCCGCGGTGGTCCAGCGCCTCTCGGACGAGATCCAGGTGGTCATGAAGCAGCCCGACGTGGCCGCTTCTCTCGACAAGCTCGGCATCGAACCCGCACCCATGCCCGCCGCCACCTTTGCCCCGTTCTTCCAGACCGAACTGAAGAGCTACGTCGACGTCGCGCGCCAGTTCAATCTGACGGCCGAGTAACGCGCCACCGAATCGAGGAACAGCCATGCAACCAGGTTTTCAGGTTCTCAAGCGCCGCCACGCCGTTGACAAGGAATGGGTCGACAAATTCAGGTCCATCCCGGTGGCGAACATCAGCGATTCCATGTCGCGCCTCAACTCGGGCAGCGCCAGGCTGCGGCCGATGCACGCGGGCGGCGTCCTGTGCGGGCCTGCGGTGACGGTCAAGAGCGCACCAGGCGACAACCTCATGACGCACATGGCGCTGAACATGGCGGTCGAAGGCGACGTGATCGTGGTCGATGCAGGGGGCGACCTCACCAACGCCATCATCGGCGAGCGCATGCTGGCGTACTGCATTGCCAAGAAGTTCGCGGGCATCGTCATCCACGGTGCGGTGCGCGATTCGGGCTGGATCCGGCAGCAACACTTTCCGGTGTATGCCTGCGGTGTGACGCATCAAGGGCCGTACAAGAACGGTCCGGGCGAGGTCAACACGCCCATCTCTGTCGGCGGCATGGTGATCTGCCCGGGCGACTTGATGGTGGGGGACGAAGACGGCCTCGTCTGCGTCTCACGCGCTTCGGTCGAGGCCTTGCATGCCAAGGCGGCCGCCAAGTTCAAGCACGAGAGCGAGACCTTCGCGGCCATCGGCCAGGGCGACAACAACGCCGCCGGCTATCGCGCGCAGCTCACGAAGCTCGGCTGCTACTTCGAGGCCTGAACCCGGCCGCTTCATCTTTCATTCCATCAGAGACGCACACCATGATCATCGATTGCCACGGTCACTACACCACAGCGCCAGCCGCGCTGAAAGACTACCGCGAGCGGCAGACGGCCGCGTTCGCATCCGGCCACGCGCTGGCGCCGGACTTCCTCATCAGCGACGACGAGATCCGCGAGTCGCTCGAGCAGAACCAGTTGCGCATCCAGCGCGAGCGCGGCGTGGACGTCACGTTGTTCTCGCCCATCGCGGGCGCCATGGCGCACCACGTCGGCGACGCCACGACCAGCCAGCACTGGACCCGGGCCTGCAACGACCTGATCCACCGCGCGGTGGAGATGTTTCCCGACGAACTGGTCGGCGTTTGCCAACTGCCCCAGTCGCCCGGCGTGAGCCCGGCCAACTGCATCGACGAACTGACGCGCTGCGTGGAGGAACTCGGCTTTGTCGGCTGCAACGTCAACCCCGACCCGACCGACGGCTTCTGGACCGACCCGCCGATGACGCAGCGCCACTGGTATCCGCTGTTCGAGAAGATGGTGGAGCTCGACGTGCCGGCGATGGTGCATGTGAGCTGTTCCTGCAACCCCAACTTCCACCACACGGGCGCGCACTACCTGAACGGCGACACGACGGCCTTCATGCAGTTCCTTCTGTCGGACATCTTCAAGGACTTCCCGACCTTGCGCTTCGTGATCCCGCACGGCGGTGGCGCGGTGCCGTATCACTGGGGGCGCTATCGCGGGCTGGCGGACCAACTCAAGAGGCCGCCGCTCGAGGAGATGATGCGCAATGTGTTCTTCGACACCTGCGTGTACCACCGGCCGGGCGTGGAACTGCTGCTGGAGGTGGTGCCGCCCGACAACGTTCTGTTCGCGTCCGAGATCGTGGGCGCGGTGAAGGGCATCGATCCGCGCACGGGCTACCACTACGACGACACCAAGCGCTACATCGACGCGGTCGATTGGCTCACCCCTGAGCATCGGGCCAAGGTGCTGGGCGGCAATGCGTTGCGCGTCTATCCTCGATTGGCCGAGCGCCTGAAGGCACGGCAGGGCCTGGCAACGGCGTAGCGCGTTGAACAGAAACCACCCCAGGAGACAAAGAAGATGAACTTCAAAAGCCCGAGCCTCGCGACGCGGCGCTTCGCAACATACAGCCTGGCCTCGCTGCTCGCACTGGGCGGCTGCGCGACATCGAAGAGTTCGCCGACGGCGCGCGTCAATCCGACCGACCCGCAGCCGACCTGCGCCATGTGCCCGGGCACCTACATCCCGGCGTCGGAGATGAATGCGTACGCGCAGAAGGCCCTGAAGGAGAAGCTTGTCGATCAGCAGGTGCGGGCGGTCGACATCGGCAAGTCCAACGTCGGCATCGGCCGCGTGCATCGTGGCAAGCTGGACAAGCCGTCACCCAATTCGGTCGCGGAGCACGACCACGTGAGCGAGGTCTATCACGTGATCTCGGGCTCCGCGACGCTGGTGCTGGGTCCGGACATCCTGAACAGGGAACGGCGCCCCGCCACGATGCCAACCGTCGTGTTGCAGAACGGCCCCGGCAACAACGGCTCCGAGGTTCGCAATGGCGTCGCGTACGACATCAAGGCTGGCGACGTCGTCGTGATACCGGCAGGCACCGGCCACTGGTTCACGAAGATCGACGACCACATCGACTACCTCATGGTGCGGATCGACCCCGACAAGGTGACGCCGACCAAGAGCGAGGCGCAGTCCAGGGAGTACTTGTCCAAACCCGCGCGACGTGGAGAATAGGTATCGCCGCAGAGTGCATTCCCTAACGCAGGATCACTGACATGGTGCTCATGAAAAGATTTCAAATAGCGAGTGTTCACCAACGGATGAACTCGATGCTGGCGAGCCTTCCCGTGGCCCTGATGGTGGGCTTCACGTCGCTGTTGTTGTCCGCTTGCGCATCGACGGGCATCGGCAGCACGCCGCCTGCCACGCGCTACGCCGTCGACCCCTACTGGCCCAAGCCGCTACCTGACAAGTGGCTGTTCGGCGCTGTGGCAGGTGTGGCAGTCGACAAGCACGACCACATCTGGATCATCCACCGGCCGGGCAGCTTCACGGATGACGAAAAGGCTGCTTCGTTCAATCCGCCCCGTGCGGCATGCTGCGTGCCGGCGCCGTCCGTCGTCGAGTTCGACGCTGATGGCAGGGTCCTTCGGTCCTGGGGAATGGCGGGCACCGGCTTCGATTTCCCCAAGCGCGAGCACGGCATCTACGTCGACCAACAAGACAACGTCTGGATCGCCGGCAATGCCGACCAGGACCATCAGGTCCTGAAGTTCACGGCCGATGGAAAGTTCCTGCTGCAGATCGGCAAGGCCGGCCAGACCGGTGGCAGCAATGACACCCGACTGCTTGGCAAGCCCGCGCACATGGAAGTCGATGCGGCGGCCAATGAGCTGTACGTAGCCGACGGCTACGGCAACCGGCGCGTCATCGTGTTCGATGCGACCACGGGTGCCTACAAGCGCCATTGGGGCGCCTACGGAAACAAGCCGGACGACACCAAAACGACCTACGACCCGGCTGCGCCGCCGTCGAAGCAGTTCGGCAGTCCGGTGCATTGCGTGCGCTTGGCAAACGATGGCCTGGTGTATGTCTGCGACCGCGAGAACAACCGCATCCAGGTGTTTCGCAAGTCCGGCGAGTTCGTGCGCGAGTTCTTCCTGGCAAAAGACACCCGGTTGATCGGATCGGTCTGGGATATGGTGCTGTCGCCGGACCCGAAGCAGAGCTACATGTATGTAGCGGACGGCGCAAACAACCAGGTGCATGTCCTGTCGCGCGAGACGGGCGCCGAGGTATCCGCATTCGGACGCAATGGCCGGATGGCCGGGCAGTTCCACTGGGTGCACAACATTGCGATCGACTCGAAGGGCAACCTGTACACCGCCGAAGTGGATACGGGCAAGCGGTTGCAACGCTTTGTGCCCGCCCCATGAGACGGGCCGTACGATGAAGGTGGTCGAACCGGGATCATCACGCAATGGTTGTGTCGCCGTCAGGGGGGTTGCCGTCGCTGTCCCTGCTTGCTGGAAGACGATATAAAGCCCTCGGCGCTCCCTCGCAGCCGACGCGTGTCCGGTGCCTTCTCCCTGTAGTACTCCCCCACCACAGTTCGGCAGGAGTCAATTCATGCAGGCTCGAATTTCGTTCCTGGCGGAACGCAGCTTTTCCATTGGCGTTCGACATGTTCACCGGCTGACCGCGCTGGCCCTGCTGGCGGCGGTACCCATGCTTGCAGGGGCCGCTGGCGTCAGCGTGAAGATGGACTTCTCCAGTCCCACGACGAGTCCCTTCCCCAGCGACCGGTTCACCCGCCCGGACTGGACGCAGAACACGTTCAAACGCGTCAATCTTCCCAAGCCGGACTGCACCGGGTTGGTGAGCGATTGCCAGGACATCGACGTGCTCAACACGCTCGATGGCTTCAACATGCAGCCGCGCATCACGGTGCCGTTCACGGGCGACATCGACCTGTCCACGGTCAACAGCGACACGCTGTACCTGGTGGGCCTGGGCGACACCTTGTCCGGCCGCGGGTTTGGCGACAAGGTGGGTATCAACCAGGTGTCCTGGGACGTTGCCAACAAGACGCTGGTGGTCCAGTCCGATGAACTGCTGCAGGAACATTCGCGCTATGTGCTGGTGATCACCAATGGCATTCACGATACGGCGGGCGATCCCATCGCAGGCGCACCCTTCTCCCGGCCGGCCCTGCCGTGGGGCCGTGGCGGCGCGAATGACCGCGACCTGCTGGATTTTCAGGGCACGCTGCAGGGGGCAGAACGCGCCGTTCGGGCCGGTCGCCATCGCGTCGTTGCGGTGAGCCTTTTCACCACCCAGAGCGTCAGCGCGGACCTGGTCAAGATTCGTGAGCAGATCCGGCGCTCCAACCCCGCGCCCATCAACTTCATGATTGGCAACGGCGGCACGACACGTGCCGCGTTTCCGGTGGCGGACCTGGGCAGCATCCAATGGAACCGGCAGGTGAGCATCCCGGCGTATTTCGCGACGGTGGATGTGCCAACGCAAGCGCTGCAGGTGGTGCCGGGCGCGGTCGGCCGCGTCGCTTTCGGTACCTTCCGCTCACCCAACTACCAGAACGCGGACCGGATCATTCCTGCGGCCGGCACCTTGCTGGGCCATCCAGCGGCCCTGTCGTCCAATGATCTGGTGGTGGAACTGTTTTTGCCGAGCGGCGCACGTCCGGCGGCTGGCTGGCCGGTCGCGATCTTCGGCCATGGCTTCGGCGACAGCATGTTCGGTGGGCCGTGGGCCGTGGCATCGGTGTTCGCTTCAAAGGGTATCGCCACGATCGCCATCAGCGCCGTGGGCCACGGCGGCGGCCCGCTGGGCACGATCAACGTGGTGCCCAAGGCCGGCGGCTTGGGGGTTGTGCTGCCCTCCGGCGGTCGCGGCGCCGATGTGGACGGCAACGGCGTGATCGATGAATCAGAAGGCCTGAGCCCGGTCGCCCCCGTGGCGATCGTGGCCGAGCGGGACGGGCTGCGCCAAACGGTGATCGACCTGATGCAACTGGTGCGGCAGATCCAGCAGGGGATCGACGTGGAAGGCGATGGCTCGGTCGACATCGACAGGAACCGTATCTACTACGCGGGGCAGTCCCTGGGCGGGATCTACGGCACGATCTTCCTCGCGGTGGAGGGGGCCGTGAGGGCCGGAGTTCCGAACGTGCCTGGCGGCTCGCTCAGCGAAGTCTCGCGCCTTGGCGCGTTCAGGATCTTCAGTGCAATCATGCTGGTGCACCGCAGCCCGCCGTTGGGCAACAGACCCTTCCCGCCATCTCAACGGATCGACTTTCTCGAGGCCATTCCGCTGCGCAACGAGCCGCCGCTGCTGAACGACATACCGGGCGCGTCGGCCATCCAGGTGGTGCTCGACCACAGCGCGTGGGTGCAGCAAACCGGCAATCCGGTGGCTTATGCGCCGTACCTTCGCAAGCAACCATTGCCAGGCCACGGCGCCAAGCCGGTGATCGTGCAGTTCATGAAAGGTGACTTCACGGTTCCCAACCCGACGACAACCGCCATCCTTCGCGCGGGTGACCTGGCGGACCGCGCCATGTACTTCCGCAAGGACCTGGCCTTTCCGGCGACGGGAGAGCCCGTTGACTTGAACCCGCACACCTTCCTCACCAACATCGGCGACCCGGCGGGCGCGCCCTTTGCCGTTGCGGCACAGACGCAGATGGCCCTGTTCTTTGCATCGGATGGTGCGACCGTCATCGACCCGGACGGTGCGGGCCCGCTGTTCGAGATGCCCATTGCATTGCCCTTGCCAGAGGTGCGGAACTTTCCGACCCCGCCCTGAACGGCAGCACGCGTGTGCAGCGCGGTTCGCCTGACCTTGCGACGGCAAGCGCATGACAGGGAAGACGAGCGGTCGGCTCATTTCTGGCGCTCCCCGCAAGTGCCGGGAAGCGGTCTTCGATCGCCACAGATGACTGCAAGCTACCGGTCTACGGCCATTCGCAACGCCCTCCCTTTTTGTCGATGCGGGAAGTCGAGTGATCCGGGCCCTGGCGCCGAGGCGCGCCTGCGTGAATGGGTCGACGCGTACTGGCCAACCGTCGGAGCGCTTGGCCTGGTCGTCAGAGTCTCCTTGGCCAACGAACGGCGGCAAGTCACCACGACCGGTCCTGGGTGCGGTCCTGGTGCATGCCAAGAGGCCGCTACGGCGCAGGCACGACCTGGTAGTAGACCCCGCTGGATCCGAAATAGGGCTTGTACCAAGTCGGCCCGTGCTGGTAGAAGGTGACGCCGTTGACCACCATGCTCTGGGTGCCCGAAGGCAGGGCTGCCACCTGACTGCCCAGGGGTACGTTGCCGACGACAGCGTACGGGGGCGGCTCCACGACGACGGGCATCGGTTGGGCAACCACCACGGTCGCAGGACGCGCCGCGCTCGCAACGGCCGCGCCCACCGCCATGCCGGCGACTGCGCCGACGGCCGCGCCGCAGCCGTAGCAGCCGGCGGGCCGGTAAGCCGGATGGAAGCCGCCGACTGCGACGGCACCGCCGCGATAGCCCCCTGCGGCCGCGACCCATGCGTTGGCACTCGACAAGGGAATGAGCCCTGCGGCCGCGATGGCAACGCCGAGGGTGAGGTTCCTGATGTGTTTCATGGCATGCCCCTTTGCGCGCCTACTTGGCTTCACCGATCTGCTTGAACTCGAGCTTGATGGCGTCCTTCGGAATGCTCGCCACGAATGTCTTTGCCGGAACCGGCGCGCCGAGCTTCCAGTCCGACAGCTCGACCGTGAACGTGGGCTGTCGCTCGCCGGAGCGGTACGACACGACCATCAAGCGCGGCAACTTGTCCGCCATGCCGATCCAGACCTCCCAGTCCAGCCCCGGCGCCGTGAATGCGAGGTGGTCGGTCTTGACGCCGGCGATGAGCGTTTGCCCGACCCACAGGGCACTGGTGAAGTCCTTCGTCAGGAATGCATAGGGGTCCGTCACCAGCAGGTCGAAGAAGGGCGCAGTGGCGTCGGATGCGGGCTGCACGCTCTTCATGAGCGCTTCGATGGCGCCGCCCGCTGCCTCGCGCTGCGTGTAGAACTTGTTGTCGCGTGCCACGACGGTGACCATCTTGCCGTCGTAATAGGTGTCGCTCGGGAAGAGATCGCCGCGAGACGCCACGAAGAGCTTGTCCGGCCGCTGCATCGTCACGCTCGACGTCGCGTACAGGCTGACGAATTGCCCCGTCGGTGCGGGCGTCGGCACGATGCCGCGCACCTTGAAGTTGAGCGTCTTCGCGCCGGCCAGCGTGTCGCTCATGCCCTTGAGAAGGGCGAGCGCCCGGTTGTCCTTGAAGTCCTTGGCGGGTGCGGCCATGGGCGCAGGCTTGTCTTGTGCCATGGACACACCCGGCGCCCCCAGCAGTACCGAGGCGGCGAGCAGTGCGTGGCCCAGCCGATGGCTGGCCTTTCGGGGAATGAGCTTCATGAAAAATGTCCTCCAGGTTAAAGCGCCGCCGGCATCAGCCTGCCGTTGGCGATTGCACGGCCGTTGCAATGGCGGCGAGCAGGTCGCTTCCGCGAAATGGCTTGGCCAGGTAAGCCGACGCGCCGCGGCGCATGGCCTCTTCGCGCAGCTTCGGCGCGTCGTGAGCGGTCACCACGATGACGGGCGCGCGGTGCCCGCGCGCGCGCAATTCAGTCAACAGGTCCAGGCCGGACATCGCCGGCAACTTGAAGTCGCTGACGATGCAGGCGGCCGCCTGACCCGGGCCGTCCGCCAGCAAGGCTTCCGCCGACGGATAGCCTTTGGTCGTCAGCCCGGAGGCATTGAGCAGCCGTTCGATGGCTTGTCGCATGCTGTCGTCGTCGTCCACCACGAGTACGGTTCCGCTGGGGGAGGGGGTCATCGACAGGGCCGAAGGCGACTGCAGCGTCAGGTGCTGTCGGCCTGCACAACATGCCGGGAGCGATCGTTCATGGCTTGACCTTCCTTGTGACGCGACGCACGAAAGCGCCGAGTCCCATCATTGCCCGCTCGCGCTCGCAGCGAAACCGGGGTGAGGGGCAAATCGGTTGCCCGAAAGGGAAGTGCAAGTCGTGTCTGCCCTTTCGGGCAAGGCGATTGCCCTTCAACCGGATTTCGCGGCGAGGCGCTCCATCGCACCATGCTGCGGCAAGCAGCCGACCGCCTGGGGGCGAGGCGTGGCTTGCGATCAACCGTTTCACGGTGAGCCAATTCCTTGAAGGCGTTTCGAAAGGAGCAGCAGGTGGTGGCAAACAACTTCGACATGAAGCATCCGGTGCGCTCGCGCGTCCGGACCTCGCAATGGTTGCTCGCAGCGGCGGCGTTCGTGCCGGCGATGGCGGCGGCGCAGTCCAGCACAGCCGATCCAAACGCCTGGCGCTTCGCGCTGTCGGTGTACGGCTATTTGCCGAGTCTGGGCGGGTCGAGCAGCTTTCCGACGAGCACCGGCGGCGCGTCCATCGACGTCAATGCCGACAAGATCCTCGACAGCCTGAAGTTCACATTCATGGGCAGCTTCGAGGCCAACAATGGCCGCTGGGGCTTCTTTACCGACTTCATCTACCTCGACCTCGGCGGCAGCAAGCAGAACAGCCGGGATTTCACCATCGGTCACAACGCGATTCCTGCCAGCACCTCCGCAGACCTGAGCTGGGATCTCAAGGGCGTCGTCTGGACATTGGCCGGCGAATACCGCGTGGCGGCCGATCCGAAGCTGACGGTGGATGTGCTCGGCGGCGCGCGCATGTTCCAGATGAAGCCATCGCTTCGCTGGAACATCTCGGGTGATCTTGGTCCCATCTCGCCCGGCGGCCGCTCAGGTTTTGCCGAGATCCGCGAAACGGTTTGGGACGCCATCGTCGGCGCCAAGGGCCGCTATGCGCTGGGGGATTCCGGCAAGTGGTTCCTGCCGTTCTACATCGATGTGGGCACTGGCCAGTCCAGGCTCACGTGGCAGGCGGCCGCCGGCATCAGCTACGCGTTCTCGTGGGGCGAACTCACGGGCATGTGGCGCTATCTCGACTACGACATGAAGTCGGGCAACGCCATCGACAGCATCAACTTCAACGGGCCGATGCTGGGCGCGACCTTCCGCTGGTGAGTCGACGGCGTGAAGGAAAAATGCAAAGAGCCCGGGCTGCACCAGCCCGGGCTCTTTTGCTTTGATATGTCGCCTTGATATGCCGCGTCAGGGCCGGCCACGCGCCTAGTCCTTGGCCCTGGCAACGGCTTCGTTGGCCGTCTTTTCTTCTGCTGCGGACAGTTGCGGCGGGCCGAGGTTGACCGTCAGCTTGTTGATCTTTCCGTTGAAGGCAAACGGCACCTGGTAGTCCTTGTCGTTCACGCCGGAGCGGGTGTCGATGCCCACGTCGAAGGTTTCGTCGGCAATCTGGAGAAAGGCGATCGAGTTGGCCTGCTTCTGGGTGTCGACAACCTTGCCGTCGACCTTCAGCACACCGGTGCCGCCCTTGGCAATGCCCGGCCCGTCATAGGTGTAGTCGAACACGAGCGTGTGCTTGCCCGGCGCGAGCGCTTCGCTGCCTGCCCAGCGGTACTGGGCCAGGATGAGCATGTTGTAGTCGAACACCGGTTTGCCGTTGAGCATGTAGAAACCCCAGCCGCCCCAATGACCGCCCGCGGTCGCGAGCATGCCGTTGCCGCCGCCTTGCGGCACGTCGACCTCGGCGGTCATCGAATACGACCTGCCGATGATGTTCGGTGCATTGGCCAGCGGGATGCCCGGCATCACGCCGGAGTAGGTGAAGACCGTCTTGCCCGCCGTCGCGCTGGGCCGCGGCGCGGTGGCCCGTGCGAAGGTGTCGTTGTTCAGCGGAAGCACCTGGTACTTCTTCGCCTCCTGGTCGAAGATGGCCTGCATTTCCTTGAGCTTTTCAGGCATCTTCGCGGCCAGGTCGTTGGCTTGCGAATAGTCCTCGGCCAGGTTGTACAGCTCCCACTTGTAGTCTTCCGGCTTGGGCAGCGGGGCGTTCAGGATCCACGGTCCGTGCGGCGGTGTCGTGTTGGCATACCAGCCGTCGTGATAGATCCCGCGGTTGGCAATCATCTCGAAGTACTGGGTCCTGTGTCGCGTGGCGACATTGGCATTGGCCTTGTCGAAGGTGTAGGCCATGCTGATGCCTTCGATCGGCTTCTGCTTGATGCCATTGACCACTTCCGGCGCCTTGATTCCGGAGACTTCGAGGATGGTCGGGACGATGTCGATGACGTGGTGGAACTGGGTTCGCACGGCGCCGACGTCCTTGATGCGGGCAGGCCACGAGATGGCCATGCCTTGCCGCGTGCCACCGAAGTGCGACGAAATCTGCTTGGTGTACTTGAACGGCGTGTCGAAGGCCCACGACCACGCGACCGCCATGTGCGGATACGTCGCTGCCGAACCCCATGCCTCGTAGAACTTGAGTTGCTCCACAATCGGGAAGTCGAGCACGCCGTTGTATGAGGTGTACTGGTTGGGTGTGCCGCTCAGGGTGCCTTCGGGGCTGGTGCCGTTGTCGCCGCTGATGTAGATGATGAGCGTGTTGTCGAGCTTGCCCGAGTCTTCCACCTGCTGGATGACGCGGCCGATTTCATGGTCGGTGTAGGCGGCGTAGGCCGCGAACACTTCGGCCTGTCGCGCGTAGAGCTTCTTCTGGTCCGCTGAAAGCGTCTCCCACTTGGGAAGGCTGTCGGGCCATTCGGTCAGCTTCGCATCCGCAGGAATCACACCCAGACGCTTCTGGTTCGCAAAGATGATGTCGCGCAGGTTGTTCCAACCCATGTCGAACTTGCCCTTGAACTTGGCGATCCATTCGGGCGTGGGCTGATGCGGCGAGTGGGTGCCGCCCGGCACGTAGTACAGGAAGAACGGCTGGTCCGGCGCCGCGGCGTCCAGCTGCTTCATGTAGCTGATCGCCTCGTCAGCCATGTCGGTGGTCAGGTTGTAGCCCGGCTTGCCGACCCAGGGTGTGATCTGCCGGTTGTTCTGGAAGAGGTAGGGGGTGTACTGGTCGGTCTCGCCGCCCATGAACCCGTAGAAGTAGTCGAAGCCCATGCCCGACGGCCATTGGTCGAAGGGACCTGCAACGCTGTACTGGAAGCTGGGCGTGTTGTGGTTCTTGCCGAACCACGAGGTGGCATAGCCGTTGTCCTTGAGCACGCGGCCAATGGTTGCGTTGTCCGCGCCGATGATCGAGTCATAGCCGGGGTAGCCCGTCGAGAGTTCGGTGATCACGCCGAAGCCGCCCGAATGATGGTTGCGGCCGGTGATCAGCGCGGCGCGTGTTGGCGAACACAGTGCGGTCGAATTGAATTGCGTGTAGCGCAGTCCTGCCGCGGCAATGCGATCCATCGCGGGTGTCGGCACGATGCCCCCGAAGGTGCCACTCACGCCATAGCCCTGGTCGTCCGTCATGATGAGCAGCACATTGGGCGCGCCCTTGGGCGGCACGACGCGCGGCGGCCACCAGGTCTTCGAGTCGGTCGCGTTGGGCTTGATGACGCCGCCAAATGGTGGTGGAGGCGCAGGGAGCTGTCGGCCTTCGACGGTTGTCGTTGCGCTGGGCGCACCAAGGTCACCGGTGACGACCTGCGCCATCGCAGGTGCAAGGAGCGTGGGTGCCATGAGCACGCACAGCGATGCGCATGCGAATTTCCTGAATGCACTTCTCGACATGATGGCCCTTCCTTGTGATTGGCGGCGCGCCATCGTTGCACCCGCATCGCAGCGGGGCAATTGGGCCAACGGGCAAATCGCTTGCCCGAAAGGGAAGGAAGAAAGTGCTTGCCTCAGTTGTCCGCGCGTGCGGCGAGTACCAGCAGCAGCGCCACTGCCGCGTGCAACGCGACCGCCGGCCAAAGCAGCAAGCCACCGACGTGTACGCCAAGGCCCAGCCACGCGAGATACAAGGCAATCATGGCGTTGTAGGCCAGCATGGCACGCCACGAAGCGCCGGCGGTCTGCGGCTTCCAGCGCATGGGCCAGCAGGCCAGCCCCAGCGCAATGAGCGCGATGCCGAAGACGCGGCCCATCGCGAGCGCGACCCCGGCCGCCTCCACGCCCAGCAGCAAGCGGATGACCAGGGCAGGAACCACCAGCACGGCCAGGCCGGTGACGATCTCGACGACCGCGGCAAAAGCCAGCAGCTTTCCGATCCGGTTGAAAGTGGCGCTATGCATGGCTGGCTCCGTCTCGCCGCAGGCGCTCGGCAAGGGCTCCGAGATCGGCCGCGGACTCTGCACCCAGCTTGACCATCAGCTGGGCGCGCTGCGCCTTGATGGTGCGCTCGCTGGTCTTGAGCTCATCGGCAATCTGCTTGTTCAACTTGCCGGCAACGATGCGATCGAAGACCTCGCGTTCGCGCGCCGTGAGCTTCGCGAACAACTCTTGCAACTGTTGCGCCTCGTCCCGCATGGCATGCTTCGCCGCGTCCTGCGCCAATGCGCGCTCCAATGCCGCGAGCAAGACGTCGCGCTGCACGGGCTTTTGCAGGAAGTCCAAGGCACCTGCCTTCATCGCGCGCACGCTCGAAGGCACATCGCCGCGGCCTGTGAGAAAGACCACCGGCAGGTGGCAGCCGTGTTGCTGCAAGACGTCCTGCAACTCCAGCCCCGAGGGGCCGGGCATGTTGACGTCCAGCAGCAGGCAGCCCGCGTGGTCCGGCGGCAGCGCATGAAGGAGAAACTCGCCTGTCGATGCGTAGCCGAGCGCATCGTGCCCGGCCGCATGAAGCAGGCGCAACAACGCCACGCGCAGTTCCTCGTCGTCGTCGACGACATGAATGACGGGTTTCATGCCCATGCTTGCTCCTGAGGCGCCGGGCTGGTCTTGAAAAACCTCGGCAGTTCGACATGAAACACGGTGCCCACGCCGCGCGTGCTGTCGGCCCATATTCGCCCGCCATGTCCTTCGACGATGGTGCGCGTGATCGACAAGCCCAGGCCCATGCCCCGGCTCTTGGTGCTGAAGAATGAATCAAACAGCTTCGGCAAGTTCTCGGGTGCGACGCCTTCACCGTGGTCGCTGACCTCAAGCTCGACGCCATTGCCGCGCAGGGTGGTCGATACGACCAGCGTACGCCGCCGCTCGGGCAAGTTGCCGATCGCGTCCATGCCGTTCAGCACCAGGTTGATGAGAACCTGCTGGATCTGGATGGAGTCGCCGACGACATGCACAGGTTCCGAACCCGTGCGCACCACCAGTTTCACCGCGCGCCGGCGCGCCTCTGCCTCCAGCATTTCGCATCCTTCGACAATGGCCGCGTTGAGGTCCAGCGGCTGGCGCGCGACAACCTGCCTGGCCAGCAGCGTTCGCAGGCGCGAGATCACTTCGCTCGCGCGCAAGTCGTCGCGCCGGATGTCGGCCAGGATGCCGCCCATCTCGTCCGGCCCCAGGCGGCCTGACTTGAGCAGAAGTTCGGCGGCCTCGGCGTTCGACAGGATCGCAGCCAGCGGCTGGTTGATCTCGTGCGCGATCGACGCCGTGAGTTCACCGGCAATCGCCAGGCGCGATGCGTGTGCGAGTTCGGCGCCGCGCTGTGCAAGCGCGATTTCGGCCTTGAGCCGGCGACGGTGTTCGAGCATGAGCGCCGTGATGAGCGCGGCTTGCAGGAGGATCGCTGCGAGCCCCAGGATGCCGGCGGTGCGGTAGCTCTCCCAGAAGGTGGGTTGCCTGAACTCGACCACCGCGTCGGCAGGAACGTCGGCATCGCTGATGCCCCAGCGCTGCGTTTGCCGCCAGTCGACGATGAGCCTGTTGGGCATGACCCTGGGAAGCTGGAGCTTCGCGGGCGCGGTTCCGTCCAGCAGGCTGTTGACGATCTGGCCTGCCTGCTGGCCAATGTCGGCAAATCGCGGCATGCGCCCACCGACCGCGCCGGTGCCGATCAGCGTGCTGAACGGCCCGTACACCGGAGCGGCAGACGCCTGCGCCAGCATCTGGACCGCGTCGCGCGGCGTGGTCCAGAGTTCGTCGCCGCTTTGGTAGAAGCCGGGGGTGAACACCAGGGAGGTTGCGTCAAGCGACTTCAGGCGTTTCAGAAGCTCGGCGGTTGGAACGCCGGCGAGGAACTCAAGCTTCACCGATTCCTGGAAAGACGAGGTCTTTTCCCGAAGCAACTTCTCCCAGTCGCGGTCGCGCACGGTCGACCCGGTGACGAGCAACAGCTGCGTGGCCTTGGGATGCCAATGCAGCGCCTGCTCGATGGAGCCGATGATGTCGTACTCGATCGGCACCCCCACCACGTCCTCGGGCAGCGGCCCGATCGGCTTGGGGAAGGTCGCGAAGACGGCGGCGTGGACGACCGGCACATCAGGAAATAGTTGCGTGCGCTGGCGCAATACGAAATCCAGCGCATCCCTGCCGACCGCGACGATGACCGCCGGCGCACTCTCGGGCGCGTACTTGTCGTGCAGGTAGTTCGTCATCATGCGCTCGTAGGTTGCGCCGACGAACTGGGGCACGTCCAGGAATTCGGTGTTGATCTGCACGGGCCGCTCGGCACTGCGCGCGATGGCGTTCCGCAGCCCCGTCTCGACCTCGACGTTGCCGGGCACCAGCCGGCCGTTGGAGTACAGCACCAGCACATAGCGCCCGTTCTGCGCCATCGCATGACCGGCCACCAGCAAGAGGCAGAGCAGGACGAGCTTCAGCCGCACGTGCATTCGATGGATCGTGCCCTCGGGCGGAGACGCTTCGACATTGCGAAACCCTATGCGGCTTGTCCGTTCGATGGGCGGATGCCATCGACGCGGGATGTTTTTCTCGAAGACGCCGACAGTAACCAATTTTGCTTCGTTTGAGGCGACTAATTTGGCCTATTCCCTCGCACCGGCGAGACCAGCGAATTGACTTCAAAGACCGGTGGAGGCGGGAGGCCCTCAACACAATGACCTCATCAGATTTCTGCCTGCCCATCGCATGCGCGGCACTGATTCCAGCGTCAACAAGAACCTTTCAAGAGACATCCCTGTGTTCACTCCCGCATCGCTTCGCAACGTCGCCTTCCATCGCCGCACCGCGGTTTCCAGCGCGGCCCTTGTCCTGCTTGCCATGGCAGCGCCCGCCCACTCGATGGAGATCGACACCG
Source organism: Variovorax brevis (assembly GCF_030317105.1). Lineage (GTDB taxonomy): Bacteria > Pseudomonadota > Gammaproteobacteria > Burkholderiales > Burkholderiaceae_C > Variovorax > Variovorax brevis. The sequence goes on along the minus strand of NZ_JASZYG010000004.1, from coordinate 723,321 downwards.
GCAACCCCGACGTCGTCATCCGCTGGGACAACACCCTGCGCTACAACATCGGCCAGCGCGTGCAGGGGCAGGACGCGGCCATCCTTGCCAACCCGAACTTCGACGACGGCGACCGCAACTTCAACAAGAACTCGCTCGTCGCCAACCGCCTCGATCTGCTGAGCGAATTCGACCTCGTGGTCGACAAGAAGTACGGCTTCCGGGTGAGCGGTGCGGCCTGGGGCGACGCGGCCTATCGGCACCTCGACAACCGCAACAACGCGACGGCCAACACGCTGGTCAATGGCGTGCCGACGGCGGGTGCGCTCTCGAACTACACCGAGCGCTATGCCAAGGGCCCGTCCGGCGAACTGCTGGACGCCTTTCTCTTCGGCAGCACCGACATCGGCGGCACCAGCGTCAGCCTGCGCGCCGGCAAGCACACGGTGTATTGGGGCGAGAGCCTGCTGGCCGGTGGCGCCGTGCATGGCATTTCCTACGGCCAGTATTCGCTCGACCTGTGGAAGGCATTGGCCACGCCTGGCATCGAAGCGAAGGAACTCTATCGCCCACGCAACTCGATGACGCTGCAGGTGCAGCCCTCGCCCGAGCTGTCGGTGTCTGCCCAGACCTTCTTTGACTGGGAGAGCGCGCGCTATCCGGAATCGGGCAGCTACCTCACGGTGAACGATGCGCTGCTGCACGGCGGTGATTCGCTCATTGCAGGGCCGAACCAGCGCCTGCTGCAAGCGCAGTCGGGCGAGCCGAACAAGACGGGCGACTTCGGCCTGTCGGCGCGCTGGAGCCCGGACTGGCTCGATGGCACGGCCGGCCTGTACGGACGCCGCACGGCGGACATCCAGCCGCAACTGGCACTGCTGCCGGCCGTCGCAGCAGGCGTGCCTGCCGCAGCGTGCACGCGTGCAGGATTGCGCCCCGTCGGGCCGACCACCTGCTACATCAACCCCGCCGCCGCGACGGTGCCACAGGTGCAGGCCGGTCAGGTGGGCCAGTACCAGGCGTTCTACGGCCGCGACATCGACATCTACGGCCTGAGCCTGTCGAAGAACATCGCCGGCCTGAGCGTCGGTGCGGAACTGAGCTACCGCCACAACATGCCGCTGCAAAGCGTGCCGGTGCAGGTGCTGCCGGCCGCGCTGGTTAACCCTGCTGCAGGCCAGATCGCGATCGGCGCGCTCGGAAACGACGCGCCGGGCGCACGCGGCAACACCGCGCATGGTGTCTTCAACGTCCTCGGCACCGTGGCCAAGACGCCCCTGTTCGATAGCGCGACATGGAATGCCGAACTGGTGTGGAACCGCTGGCTGAGCGTCTCGCAGAACCCCGGTGCCTTCAAGGGCAGCGACGCTTACCGCGCCAACCCCGCCAACATCGATGCGGTCAGCAAGGACTACGTGGGCATCGGCCTGAACTTCACGCCCACCTGGTTCCAGGTGTTCCCGAGCGTGGATCTTTCGCTGCCGCTGAGCTGGTCGGGCGGCCTGGCGGGCAACTCCGCCGTCCTCACCGGCGGCAACAAGAACAACGGCTCGTACTCCTTCGGCGTCGCCGCTGACGTGCGATCGCAATACAGCATCTCGCTGCGCTATGTCGGCTTCTATGGCGACTACAGCACCACCCCGGCAGGCGCGATGAACGTCGCGCAAAGCACCAACGCCGTGCTGTCGGACCGCGGCCACGTGCTGCTCACTTTCAAGACGACCTTCTGAGTCGTCACCACCACAACTTCAACGGAGACAATCACATGAACACACGCACCCTGCGCCCCGTGCGCACCGTCCTGGCCGGCGCGCTGATCGCGCTCGCCGCCCAATCCGCCCTGGCGGCCGTCACGGCCGAAGAAGCCAAGAAGCTCGGCACCACGCTCACGCAAACCGGCGCAGAGCGCGCGGGCAACGCCGACAAGAGCATTCCCGAGTACACCGGCGGCCTGACCACCCCGCCGACAGGCTACGAAAAGGGCTCGGGCATCCGTCCCGACCCGTACGCCAGCGAGAAGCCGCTGTTCGCCATCACCGCCCAGAACATGGCGCAGTACGAAGGCAAGCTGACCGCCGGCACGAAGGAACTGCTCAAGAAGTACCCGACGATGCGCGTGGACGTGTACCCCTCGCACCGCTCGATGGCCTTCCCCAAGTACGTGCTGGAGAACACGGTCAAGAACGCCACCGTCGTGAAGACGACCGACGATGGCGTCGGCGTCGAAGGCACCTTCGCGGGCATCCCGTTCCCCATCCCCAAGACCGGCAACGAGGTGATGTGGAACCACCTGCTGCGCTACACGGGCCAGAGCTACTTCACGCAGTACGACTCGATCAACGTGGATTCCTCGGGCAAGGCTGTGCTGGCCACCACGGGCCAGATCTCCATGGACTACCCGTACTACGACCCCAAGCGCAGCGGCGCCTCGGCGGAAAGCGACATCTACTTCCGCACCAGGATCGCCTACACCGCGCCCGCCCGCCGCGCCGGTGAAGCGCTCCTGGCGCAGGACTACATCAACCCCGCCAAGAACAGTCGCCGTGCCTGGCAATATTTGCCCGGTCAGCGCCGTGTGAAGCTCGCACCGGATATTGCCTACGACACGCCCAACCCCGGCGCCGCGGGCGCATCGACCTACGACGACGCATGGGTGTTCAACGGCGCGATGGACCGCTACGACTTCAAGCTGGTGGGCAAGCAGGAAATGCTGATTCCCTACAACACCTTCAAGCTGGTGTACGCGAAGGACCCGTACGCGGTGACGACGCCCAACCACCTGAACCCGGACTTCGTGCGCTGGGAAGCACACCGCGTGTGGGTGGTGGAAGCCACGCTCAAGGCCGACAAGCGCCACATCTACGCCAAGCGCACCTTCTACGTCGACGAAGACAGCTGGATCGCGGTGGCTTCGGATCAGTACGACGCGCGTGGCCAGCTCTACCGTGCCGGCTTTGTCTACACCAACCCGTCGTACGAAGTGCCGGCGCCAGCCAGCATGGGACAGGGCGTGTTCGACTTCACCACGGGCGGCTACAACGTCACCGGGCTGATGGGTGCCTACAACGTGGGCCTGAAGTACACCGAACCGCAATCGGCCAACGCCTGGTCGCCCGACGCCCTGGCCGGCGCCGGCGTGCGCTGAAGCGGAGCCGACTGTGCAACGCAGAAGCATGCTGCTGGCCGCGCTCGCCTCAGTGGCTCCCTTGGGTGCCACGGGCGCGTGGGCCAGCGAGGTGATGGACCGGCCGGCGCGCACGAGCGCACTGGCCGCCCAGCGCCTGATCACCGCCATCGCGCGGGCTGGCGACCGGCTCGTGGCCGTGGGGCAACGCGGTCACATCGTGTGCTCTGCGGACGGCGGACAAACATGGACCCAGTCGCCCGTGCCGGTCAGCTCGGACCTCACCGCGGTGAGCTTTGTCGATGACAAGGTGGGCTACGCCACCGGACACGACGGCATCGTGCTCGGCACGCGCGACGGCGGCCTGCGCTGGACGCGCCTGCTCGACGGACGACAGGCCAACAAGCTGGTGCTTGAACACATGCAGCGGCGTGCCGCTGCACCCGACGCGAGCGAGCAGGACAAAAAGCTGCTGGCTGAAGCACAACGCAACGACGAAGCCGGCCCGGACAAGCCCTTTCTCGACTTGCACTTTGCCAACGCCAACGAAGGCTTCGTGGTCGGCGCCTATGGCCTCGTCATGCACACCGCTGACGGCGGCAAGCAGTGGGAACCGTGGTTCGACCGCATCGACAACCCGGGCCTTCTGAACCTCTACGCGATCTGCGCCTCTCGCGATGCGCTCCATGTCGCCGGCGAAGGTGGCCTGATGCTCAAACTGGATCGCGGGGCCAAGCGCTTCGTTGCGCTGACCTCGCCCTACAAGGGCAGCCTGTTCGGGCTGCAGGCGACCCAAGCCGGCGTGCTGGCCTACGGCATGCGCGGCAATGCCTTCCTGAGCACCGACGAAGGCGCAGCCTGGGAGCCGGTGAAGACCGGCCTGGGCGCCAGCATCGTCGGCAGTGCGCTCGGCGCAGACGGCACGCTCGTGCTTGTCGACCAGGGCGGCGGCATCGCCGTCAGCGGCGATGGCGGCCGCAGTTTCGCGGCATCGCCGGTGCGCTCGCAAGTGCCATTGGCAGCAGTCGCCTTCAGCGGCAAGGCCGAACTCGTGGTGGGCGGCCCGCGCGGCCTGCGCACGCTCGAGCTGATCTCCAAGGACAAGTAATGGCTATCTCTTCCGGACTCGACCGCATGCCGGTCGTGCGCGAACTCGCCGATTTCCCGCGCAATTCGGGCAACTGGCTCGAACGCGCCGTGTTCAACCACCGCATGCTCGTCACGCTGCTGTGCGTGGTCGCGACGCTGATGCTCGGCTTCTTCGCGACACGCGTGTCGCTGAACGCGAGCTTTGAAAAGATGATCCCCGTGGGTCATCCCTACATCCAGAACTACTTGCAAAACCGCAGCGAACTGCGCGGCATGGGCAACACGCTGCGTGTCGTTGTGGAGAACGAAAAGGGCGACATCTTCGACGCCCGCTACATCGACACGCTCAAGCACATCAACGACGACCTCTTCCTGATGAAGGGCGTCGACCGTGCATGGTTGAAGTCCTTGTGGACGCCGGCCACGCGCTGGACCGAAGTCACCGAGGAAGGCTTCCAGGGCGGCCCGGTGATGCCCGACAACTTCGACGGCCGCGCTGACAGCGTCGGCAAGCTGCGCCAGAACGTGGCGCGTGCCGGCCTCGTCGGCAGCCTGGTCGCCAACGACTTCAAGTCGAGCGCCATCGTCGCGCCGCTGCTGGACGGCAGCAAGGACGGCCGGCTCGACTACTGGAAACTGTCGCGCGAGATCGAATCGAAGATCCGCGACAAGTACGAGCATGGCGTCGCAGCCGACGGCAAGCCCTGGGGCGTGAAGGTTCACGTCATCGGCTTCGCGAAGATCATCGGCGACCTGCTCGACGGCCTGGTGCAGGTGATGATGTATTTCGGCATCGCCACGGTCATTGCCGGGCTGCTGCTGTACGGCTACACGCGCTGCGTGCGCAGCACCGCCATGGTGCTGGCGTGCTCGCTGGTCGCGGTGGTGTGGCAGGTGGGGTTGGTTCAACTCGTCGGTCTGGAGCTCGATCCATATTCGATGCTCGTACCCTTCCTGGTGTTCGCCATCGGCGTGAGCCACGGCGCGCAGAAGATGAACGGCATCATGCAGGACATCGGCCGCGGCACGCATCGGCTGGTGGCTGCGCGCTACACCTTCCGGCGCCTGTTCCTCGCGGGCGTCACCGCATTGCTCGCTGACGCGATGGGCTTCGGCGTGCTGATGCTGATCCCCATCCCTGTGATCCGAGAACTGGCGCTCACGGCCAGCATCGGCGTGGCCGTGCTGATCTTCACGAACTTGCTGCTGCTGCCGGTGCTGCTGTCCCATGTGGGCGTGAGCAAGGCTGCGGCCGAGCGCAGCCTCCTGGTCGAACAAGAGCAGGCGGCCGGGCGTGGCTCCCGCGCGTGGGCGTTGCTCGACAACTTTGCGCAGAAGCGCAGCTGGGCGCTCGCCGCCGTGCTGGCCTCGCTGGCCCTCGGCGTGGGCGGCTACGCGGTGAGCCTGAAGCTGAAAGTCGGTGACCTCGACCCCGGCGCACCCGAGCTTCGAGCCGACTCGCGCTACAACCAGGACAACGCCTTCATCACGAAGAACTATTCGCTCTCCAGCGACCTCTTCGCTGTGATCGTGAAGACGCCCAAGGAAGGGTGCCTGAAGTACGCCACGCTGGAACACGTCGACCGCCTGGCCTGGGAGCTGCAACAGTTGCCTGAGGTGCGCGCCACCATCGCGCTGACGGACGTCGTGCGCCAGATCACCGCCGGCTCCTTCGAAGGCAACCCCAAGTGGCAGACCATCTCGCGCAACCAGGACATCCTGAACTACGGCGCGCAGCAGGCCACGGTGAACAACCCCGAGATGTTCAACGTCGAGTGTTCGGTGATGCCGCTGGTGGCCTATCTGGCGGACCACAAGGCCGAGACGCTGCAGAAGGTGCTGCACGTGGTCGAAGACTTCGTGAAGACGAACCCGACCGATCCCGCCTTGGTGCAGGTGTTGCCGGCCGCTGGCTCGGCAGGCATCGAGGCCACGACCAACATCGTGGTGCATGAGGCCAATCGCACGATGCTGTTCTACGTGTACGCGGCAGTCATTGCCCTGTGCTTCCTCACCTTCCGCTCGTGGCGGGCGGTGCTGGTGGCAGTCATTCCGCTGGTCATCACCTCCATCTTGTGCGAGGCGTTGATGGTGTGGCTGGGTATCGGCGTGAAGGTGGCGACGCTGCCGGTGATCGCGCTGGGCGTAGGCATCGGCGTGGACTATGCGCTGTACCTGCTGAGCGTGCAGTTGGCAGGACAACGTCGCGGCCTGAGTCTCGGCCAGGCCTATGCGGAAGCCGTGACCTTCACCGGCCGCGTCGTGGCGCTGGTCGGCGTGACGCTGGCCGCAGGCGTCATCACCTGGGCCTTCTCACCCATCAAGTTCCAGGCCGACATGGGCATCCTGCTGACCTTCATGTTCGTGTGGAACATGGTCGGCGCTCTGGTGCTGATTCCCGCACTCTCGTACTTCCTGCTGAACGATCGCCACTTCCGCAAGGCCGCTGCGGCCACGCCACCGGCGAACGTGGCGCCAACCCTCACTGGCCACGCTGTTCGCTCGGCCATCTGAAGAAAAAATCATGACAGCCCTTTCCGTCATCGACCTCGCGATGTTCCTGCTCGAGACGCCCGAGCGTCCGTTCAACATCGGTCCGTTGGTCGTGCTCGATCCGCCCGCGCGCGGTCGCAAGACCTTCGCAGACCGGCTCATGGCCGCGATGCTCAAGCGGCCTGCGGGCCTGCCGTTCAGCTACAAGCTGCGGACCACGTCGATCGCCTTGCCGACGCTGGAGCTCGACGACGATGCCGACGTGTCAGCCCAGGTCCACCGCGTCACCCTTGGGGCGCCGGGTACGGTTGCGCACCTGTGCGAAACCGTGTGCAAGCTCCATGAAGGCCGCCTCGACCGGTCGAAGCTGCTCTGGGAGACGTACGTCATCGACGGCCTCGAAGGCGGCAAGGTCGCTGTCTATTGCAAGGTGCACCACGGCATCATCGATGGACGTGGACTGGTGCAGGCCATCTCGAATTGGTTGTCCGTGTCGCCCCGCGAACGCACCGTGCGCGCGATCTGGGAAGCCATTCCGCAACGCACCCCCACCGAGCCCGTGCAAGCGACCGCCGCCGACAGGTTGATCGGCCTGTTCGCCAAGGCGGGTCTCACGGCCACGTCGGCCGTGGATCTGTACCGCATGCTGGCACAACAGAGCCTGAAGACCCTGGGCGTCGAAGCTGCAAAAGGACTGGCACTGCCCTACGCCGGGGTGCCACGCGCACTGGGCGGTCGTGTTTCCCCGAAGCGGTCCTTTGCCTTCACCACGCTGCCCATCCATGAGATGAAGGCGCTCGGCAAGGCCCACGGCGCGACAGTCAACGACGTTCTGCTCACGACCCTCGACATCGCACTCGCGCGCTACCTGGCCGATCAGGGCCGACGCCCGACCCGGCCGCTGGTGACGGCCATGCCGGTTGCCCTGGCAGCCGCAAGCGGCGGCAACCAGATCGCGGTGATGCACTTCCCGCTCGGCGCGCCGGGATTGAGTCCGGTCGAGCGACTTGCGGCCGTCCGCGCGCAGACCGCGACGGTCAAGGGCGTTGTCGAGACATCGGGTAGCGAGGCTGTCATGCTCTACACCGCGCTCGTGCATGGCCTGCCGGCGCTGGTCGAAAGGGCGGGCCTGAAGACCGGGCTTCCCGTCAGCAACCTGGCGGTCTCCAACCCCTTTGGTTTTCCGGGGAAACGCTATCTCATGGGTGCGAAGGTCGACATGGTGCTGCCGGTCTCGGTGGTGTCCGCGGGCCAGTCGCTCAACGTCACCGCGGTGTCGCTGGACGACCGCATGCAGCTCGGCTTCCTGGCCATGCCCGAAGCCGTGCCCGCCATCGACAAGCTGGCGCGCTACACGAGCGAGGCTTTTGGACAGTTCAAGCGTTCGTTGCCGGCGGCCGAGGCCATCGCGGCCTGAAGCCAGGGCTCAGGCATCGACCGGCTTGCCGGCCTCGCGGAATGCCGTCGGCGAAACGCCCCGCCAACGCTTGAAGGCGCGCGTGAAGTTGCTCGTGTCGCTGAAGCCGAGCAGGAAGGTGATCTCGGTGATCGACAACGACGACTGCTGCACATAGCCGGACGCGAGTTCCTTTCGCGTTCCGTCCATCAGGTCGTTGAAGGTGGTCTTGCGCTCCGACAGCTTGAACTGCAGCGTCGTCGGGCTCATCGCCAGCGCGTCGGCCACCTTGTCGCGGGTGCAGTTGCCGTTGGGCAGGTACTCCATGATCTTCTGGCGCACACGCATCACGACGTCGTCCTTTTCAAGCCGTGCGAGATAGGCGGTCGAGAGCTTGTCGTTCATCTGCGCGAGTTCGGCGCAAGCGCCGACCAGCGGGTTGTCCAGGTCGGACTTGGGCAGCACCAGCATCGGCACCGACTGCCCGAAGGTCATCGGTGCGCGGAACAGCGCCTCATACGGCGCAATGCCTTCGCGCGGCTCCGCATGCGACAGCACCACGCGCAAGGGGTTGAACTCGGGCTTGTAGAGCTGGCGCATCGCCAGCACCACGAATGCGAAGAAAGCATCCTCGGTTTCGCCGGACACATCGACCAGCAGGTTGATGCGCAGTTCGAGATCGCCCTTCGTTTCGACGACCTTGATCTCGGCCGTTTGCGACGCCAGGCGGAAGTAGCGTTCGAGCCGCTGGCAGAACTCCATCAGGTTGGCGCTGGCCGCCAGGGCATAGCCCAGCGCATGCAGGTTCGAGATGTGGATGAAGCGCCCCACCGTGAGCCCGAAATACGGGTCGCCGGTGACGTCGACGCAGGCGCGAAACAGCCGCGTGAGCGTGCTGACGGGCAGCCGGCTCATCGGGTCGTTGGTCATGGTCAGGGGCACACCGACGGCCTTCAGCACGCGGTTGCTGTCGACGCCGCTGGCGCGCAGCGCCTTGGAAATGGCCAGCACGTAGCCACCGATCGTCGTCGGTTCCTGCAGCGGCTGGCCTGGCGCGGGAATGGGTTCGCTCATCGCCCGATGGTCGCCGCTCGCGTGCGTTTTGACAATGAGGTTTGCATCGGTGGGCGGGGAGGGCGACACACCGGCGAGACCACCGATATGACCGCAAAGACCGGCGCCGGCGCCTCCGGATTTCTAGACTGGATCTCCAGTACCGCAGCACAGAAACCGGAGACACCCGATGACCCAAGACAGCCACAAGAAAGTGGATCCAGCCGCCGAAACGCCCTCGGCGACATCGCCCGAAACGCCCCGGCCGCAACAGCTTCCCTTTGCCACGACGCCCACGGCCAGCGTGGCCGGCCCCACGCTCGCGCAATCGACCCACCAGTGGCGCAAGAAGACCTCGCCGCTGCGCAGCGATGCGCCCAATGTCGTGATCATCATGCTCGACGACGTGGGCTTCGCGCATGCCGACACGGTGGGCGGTGCGATCCACACGCCGACGCTCAGCCGCATTGCCGACACCGGCCTGCGCTACAACGCCTTTCACACCACTGCCATCTGCTCGGCCACGCGTGCATCGCTGCTGACCGGGCGCAACCACCACCGCGTGGAGTCCGGCACCATCACCGAGTTCGCCAGCGACTTCGACGGCTACACCGGCGAGATTCCGAAGAGCGCGGCCACCATCCCCGAGGTGCTCAAGCACTACGGCTACAGCACGGCAGCATTCGGCAAGTGGCACAACACGCCGGCGCTGCAGACATCCGCCGCCGGCCCCTTCGATCGCTGGCCCACGGGCTGCGGCTTCGACCACTTCTATGGCTTCATCGCCGCCGAGACCTCGCAGTACCAGCCGAGCCTTTATCGCAACACCACGCCGATCGAAGCGCCGAACGACCCGACCTACCACCTGAGCGAAGACCTCGCCGCGCAGGCCACGAGCTGGCTGCGCGAACAGCATGCGCTGACGCCCGACAAGCCCTTCTTCATGTACTGGGCGCCCGGTGCGGTGCATGGCCCGCACCAGGTCTTCAGTGACTGGTCGGACAAGTACAAGGGCAAGTTCGACGCAGGCTGGGACGCCTACCGAGAGGAGGCGTTCAAGCGCCAGGTCGCGATGGGATGGATTCCCGCGGACAGCCAGCTCACGCCGCGCCCCGACACGCTCGCCGCATGGGAAAGTCTGCCGTTGGAAGAGCGCAAATACCAGGCACGCCTGATGGAAGTCTTCGCCGGCTTCCTGGAGCACGCCGACGTGCAGGCCGGCAAGGTCATCGACGAACTCGAACGCCTGGGTCTGCGCGACAACACGCTGATCTTCTACGTGCTGTCCGACAACGGCGCATCGGCCGAAGGTGCGGGCGGCACCATCAACGAGATCCTGTCGATCAGCGGCGTGCCGATTCCGTTCGCGCAGCAGATGAAGGTGCTCGAAGAGGAATACGGCGGCCTGCAGGCACTCGGCGGACCGAAGGTCGCCAACATGTACCACGCAGGCTGGGCCTGGGCCGGCGAGAGCCCGTTCCAGGGCACGAAGCTGGTGGCCGGCTACTTCGGCGGCACGCGCGTGCCGATGATGGTGTCGTGGCCCAAGGGCATTGCGTCGGACATGACGGTGCGCGGCCAGTTCCACCACGTCAACGACATCGCCCCCACGATCTACGAGCTGATCGGCATCGCGCCGCCGTCCACGGTCAACGGCATCGAGCAGGATCCCATCGACGGCACGAGCCTCGCCTACAGCTTCAGCGACGCCTCGGCGCCAACGCAGAAGTCACAGCAGTACTTCGAGATCTTCGGCAGTCGCGGCATCTTTGCGGATGGCTGGATGGCGTCGGTCTTCGGACCGCGCCTGCCCTGGCTGTCGGCGACTGCCGCGGCGTACTCGAACTGGAATCCCGACGAGGACGCCTGGTCGCTGTACCACCTGGAAAGCGACTATTCGCAGTCGACTGACCTCGCGCAGCAGCATCCTGAAAAGCTGGCGGAGCTCAAGGGCAAGTTCGACGAAGAAGCACGCGCCAACCACGTGTACCCGATCGGCGCCGGCCTCGGCCCTCTCCTCAACCCGTCGGCCCGCATCGGCACCGCGCAGACCGAATGGCACCTCAATGCGTCCGTGACGCGCCTGCCGGAGTTCTGCGCACCCAACCTGCGCGGCCGCAGCAACAAGGTCACGGTCGACGTGAAAGTTCCGGCATTGGCCGAAGGCGTGCTGTATTCGCTCGGCGGCGTGGCTGGCGGCCTCACGCTCTACATGGATGACGGTTACCTGCACTACGAATACAACAGCCTGAGCGTGATGCGCACCCGGCTTCGCAGCGCTAACCGCATCGAGCCCGGCTCGCATCGCCTCGAACTGCAGACCCTGCTGGCCGCGCCAACACCCGGTGCTTCCGCCACTTTCGTGATGCGGGTCGACGGCATCGAAGTGGCCCGCGCCACGGCGATGTTCACCGCGCCCCTGTGCTTCACGGCCAGCGAAACGCTCGACGTCGGCATCAGCCTCGGTTCGCCGGTGTCGCTCGACTACTACGACCGCGCACCGTTCAGGTTCAACGGCCAGATCGACGACGTTCACATCGTCTACACGCCATGAAGAATCCATCCGCAACCTCCTTGCCCGTGGTGCAGATCGACGCCTTTCCCGTGGACTACATCGTCATTGGTGGCGGCTCCGCCGGCTGCGTGGTGGCCTCCCGGCTCAGCGAAGACCCGGCCGTGCAGGTCTGCCTGCTGGAAGCGGGTGCGCCGGACAACAGCGCGCTGATCCAGTGCCCGTCGGGCCTGCCGATCGTGATGCCGTACCCGATCTTCAACTGGGCCTTCAAGACGCTGCCCAACAAGGGCATGAATGGCCGCATCGGCTACCAGCCGCGCGGCAAGGCGCTCGGTGGTTCGAGCTCGATCAACGGGATGATGTACATCCGCGGCGACCGCAGCGACTACGACCGCTGGGCCGCCATGGGCAACGAGGGCTGGAGCTATGCCGACGTTCTGCCGTACTTCCGCAAGTCCGAGAACAACGAGTTCTGGGGCGCGTCGCAGTACCACGGTGCCGGGGGGCCACTGAACGTGGCGGACGTCATGGAGCCCAACGCTTATTCGCGGGCTTTTGTCGAAGCCGCGGTGCAGGCCGGGCACAAGCCCAACCCGGATTTCAATGGCGATCACCTGGAAGGCGTTGGCCTCACGCAGGTCACGCAGAAGAACGGCGAGCGTTGCAGCGCGGCGAAGGCCTTCCTGACGCCGAACCTCGGGCGCCCGAACCTGCGCGTCATCACCCGCGCCCACACGACGCGCATCCTGATGGACGGCAAGCGCGCCGTGGGCGTCGAGTACCGTGACGCGCATGGCACGCTGCGGCAGGTGCTGGCACGCCGGGAAGTCGTGCTGTCCGCCGGCGCCTTGCAATCGCCGCAAGTGCTCATGCTGTCGGGCATCGGTCCGGCGGCCACGCTGCAAAAGCACGGCATTGCCGTGGTGCACGACGCACCGGGCGTCGGCCAGAACCTGCAGGACCACATCGACGTGGTGCACAGCTACGAGGCCGGAGCGTCGCTTGGGTTGGTCGGGGTGTCGTTCAGCGGCGCGTGGGCGGTGCTCAAGGGCCTGGTCAACTGGGTGCGCTATCGCCGGGGCGTGCTCACGTCCAACTTCGCCGAAGGCAATGCCTTCCTGAAGACGCGGTCTGAAGAGGTCGTGCCGGACATGCAGACCTGCTTTGTCGTCGCAAAGATCATGGACCATGGCCGCAAGATCCTGCTGGGCAACGGCTACTCGCTGCACGCCTGCATGCTGCGCCCGAAGTCTCGCGGCAGCGTGTCCCTGGCGAGTGCCGATCCAATGGCGCCGCCGTTGATCGACACCAACTTCCTGTCCGAACAAGGCGATGTCGACTGCCTGGTGCGCGGCCTGAAGCGCCTGCGCGAGATCACGCGGCAGCCTGCGCTGGCGCGCTTCGGCGGCAAGGAATCGAAGAACTCGGCTTGGGCCCGGACCGATGCGGAGATCGAAAAGTTCGTGCGCGAGCATGCGGATTGCGCCTATCACCCCGTCGGCACCTGCCGCATGGGCGACGGCCCCAACGATGTCGTCGATGCGCAGTTGCGCGTCAAGGGCGTCGAAGGCCTGCGCGTGGTCGACGCGTCGATCATGCCGGACCTCGTGTCGGGCAACACCAACGCGCCGACCATCATGATTGCCGAGAAAGCGGCCGACATGATCAAGGCCGAAGCCGGTCGCTCCTTGCGCACCTCTCACGAATCCCTGGCAGACGCAGCGCCCACCGGGACAACGCACCGGGAAGTGATCGCCGCATGACATCCGCCGCTTGCAACTGTTGCATGGCGTGCGTCTGACGCGCAAGTGAGCCCGCCAGCCGCCCCTGCGCGGCTGGCCCCCAAAACCATAAAGAAGAGACATCATGAATACAACAGATCCGCGCGCCGGTGCCGTGCCGTCGAAGGACAGCATCGAAGGGCTGAACGCCACGCTGCAACTGCAGCGCGCCGCGTGCCTTGTCGCGCCGTACCCTGAACTCGCGCAACGCCGGCGAGACCTTGCGGCACTGCGAAAGGCCTTGCAGGCCTACCAGGAACCCCTGGCCCACGCGATGAGCGAGGACTTCGGTCGCCGTTCCGAAGCCGAATGCAAGATGCTGGACGTGATGGGCCCCGCGCTCCAGATCGACCATGCGCTCTCGCACCTGAAGCGCTGGATGAAGCCGCGGCGACGCAGCGTCGACTGGATGTTCCTCACCAACCGCGCGAAGGTCGTCTACCAGCCCAAGGGCGTGGTCGGGGTGATTGCGGCTTGGAACTTTCCGGTGATCGAATCCATCGGCCCGCTGGTGACGGCGCTGGCGGCAGGCAACCGCGTGATGATCAAGATGTCGGAGTTCTCGCCGCGCTGCACCGCAGTCCTGCGCCACATGCTGGCGGAACTGTTCACCGAGAGCCAGGTGGCGGTGTTCGGCGGTGGCGTCGAGATCGGGCAAGCCTTTGCGAGCCTGCCGCTGGACCACATCGTCTTCACCGGTTCGCCGGCCATCGGCAAGGAGATCATGCGGGCGGCGTCAGCCAACCTGACGCCGGTCACGCTGGAGCTGGGTGGCAAGTCGCCCGCGATCGTGAGTCCTTCGGCCTCGTTGGCTGCGGCGGCGCGCTCGATCGCGCATGGCAAGGCTTTCAACAGCGGGCAGGCGTGCGTGGCGCCCGACTATGTGCTGGTGCCGCGCGATCGCATCGACGATTTCGTGGCAGAAACCGTGCGTGCGTTTCATCGCATGTATCCGGATCCTGTCGCGGACGCGAACTACACGAGCATGGCTTCAGACCGCCACGCAGACCGCACGCGCGAGCTGCTGGCCGATGCCGTGGCGAAGGGCGCGACCGTGACGTCTTGCGGCCCCGGCGATGGCGCGCGCATCATCGCGCTGCAGATCGTGACCGGCGCGACGCCGGACATGCGGATCATGCAGGAAGAGCTTTTCAATCCGATCCTGCCCGTTGTCGCGTGCAACTCGCTGGACCATGCCGTGTCCTTCGTCACGTCGCGTCCGCGCCCTCTGGCCCTCTACTACTACGGAACCAATGCGGCCGAACTTCGCCGGCTGACGCGCGACGTGCACGCGGGCGGCATGACGGTCAACGACTGGGCGTGGCATGTCTTCCAGTGCGACCTGCCTTTCGGCGGCACCGGCAATTCGGGCATCGGAAGCTGGCGCGGACCCGAAGGCTTTCGTTCGCTGTCGCATGCGAAGTCGGTTTTCTCGGTGCATCGATTCTTTCCCGTTCACCTGTTTCGTCCCCCGTATGGTTCGCGCATCCAGCGCGCGATCCTGAACCTTTTCCTGCGCCAACCCGACGCATCGGTTCATGATGCGAAGCTTGCCCACCCAGTGACGCAGGCCGAGGCGATCGCCAGGAGAACCGCGACATGACCAGCGCAGAACTGCGCCTTGCATCGAACGACCACTGCGCGAGCTCCGCAGCTGGCGGCTACGCGTGGGCCGTCTTCGCGCTGACCTTCGGGCTGATGCTGTCGGACTATCTCTCGCGCCAGGTCATCGGTGCGGTGTTCCCTTTCCTGAAGGCCGATTGGGGTGTGTCCGACTCACAGCTCGGCGCGTTGGTCAGTGTCGTCTCGGTGGTCGTCGGCGTGCTCACCATTCCGATGTCGATGGTCGCCGACCGCTGGGGCCGGGTCAAAAGCATCACCTTGATGGCCTTCGTGTGGTGCCTGGCAACCATTGCCTGTGGTCTTGCCACCAACTATTCGCAGATGCTGATGGCGCGTGCGGTCGTCGGGGCGGGCGAGGCGGCCTACGCGGCGGCCGGTGCCGCGCTGCTGGCGCACACCTTTCCCATCGGCAAGCGTGCCGCGATCCAGGGCGCATTCCAGTCGGCGGGCCTCTTCGGCTCGGTGCTCGGCGTGGTCATTGGCGGAGCCGTCGCCAGCCAGTTCGGCTGGCGCACCGCCTTCTTCGTGGTGGGCGCGCCGGGCCTGCTGCTGGCGCTGGCTTACCCCTTCGTCGTACGCGACTACGTGGCGCCGAAGATCGATGTGAAAGGCAGCGCAAACGCACAGGGCAACGCAAGCTTGCCCTTCGGCCAACTCGTGCGGCAGGTGTTCATCGCGCGCTCGGGCAACCTGAGCTTCCTGGCTTTCGGCCTTCAGATGGCGATCCCGTCGATCCTGATCGCCTGGATGCCGACTTTCCTGAATCGCTTCTACGGATTCGAGCCGCGCAAGGCTGCGCTGATGGCGGCGGCTGCCGTGCTGGCGGCGGGCCTGGGCGTGCTCTTCGGTGGGGGCCTTTCCGACAGGCTCAGCCGCGGACGGCCACGCTATCGCGCCATCGTTCCCGCCGCCTACGCGCTGATCTGCGGCATCCTGCTGGCGGCTGGCTTCGGCATGGCGCCGAGCGGCGTGGCGCTGGTGCTGATCATGGTGGGCGCGCTGTTTGCGGTTGCCCATGGCGGCTGCGCCGTGGCCATCGTCATGGACGTCACGCACCCTGCCGTTCGCGCCACGGTGACCGCGACCGCGGTGCTCGGCGCGAGCCTGCTGGGCTTGGCGCCTGGACCTTTCCTGGTCGGCCTCGTCTCCGACATGGTCGACCTGAAGACGGCGCTCACGCTCGCGCCGGTGGTCACGTTCGTGGCCGCAGCGTTGTTCCTTGCGGCGTCGCGCACCTACGAGCGCGACGTCGCAGCTTCCTCACATTTTTCTCTGGAGAATCGCCATGGGCGTTCTTGATGGCGTTCGCATCGTTGAAATTGCCGGGCTGGGCCCGGGCCCGTTCTGCGGCATGTTGCTGGCCGACATGGGCGCGGAAGTCATCCTCGTCGAACGCGGCAGCGTCAATGCCGATGATCCCCTTGCATTGGGCAAGAACGCGATCATCCACCGCGGCAAGCGCTCCATTGCGCTCGACCTGAAGGACCCGCTGGCCATCGAAGCGGTGCTTCGCCTCATCGAGGGCGCCGATGGGCTGATCGAAGGCATGCGGCCGGGCGTGATGGAGCGGCTCGGTCTCGGGCCGGACGTCTGTCTTGCGCGCAACCCCGACCTCGTCTACGGCCGCATGACCGGCTGGGGCCAGCAGGGGCCGCTGGCGCATGCCGCGGGGCACGACATCAACTACATCGCGCTCTCTGGTGCGCTGTGGTTCTCCGGCGCGCCGGGCACGCCGCCCATGGCGCCGCCGACCCTCGTCGGCGACCTGGGTGGCGGCGCGCTGTACCTTGCGATGGGCCTGCTGGCGGGCATCCTGCACGCGCGCGCCGGCGGCAAGGGGCAGGTGGTCGACGCCGCCATCGTCGATGGCAGCGCCAACATGATGAACCTGGTGCTCTCGGCCCATGCTGCGGGACAGCAGCCCTTCGAACGTGGCCGTGGCCTGCTCGACGGCCCGCACTGGTACGGCAGCTATGCCTGCAGCGACGGCCTGTTCATCAGCATCGGTGCGCTGGAGCCGCAGTTCAATGCCTTGCTGTTTGCGAAAATGGGCCTTGGCGACGATGCCGATTTCAAGAAGGCATATGACCCGCGCAGCTGGAGTCGGCTGCGCGAGCGCCTGGCCAGCATGTTCTCGCAGCAGCCGCGCGAACACTGGATGACCTTGCTCGAAGGCACGGATGCCTGCTTTGCGCCGGTGCTGACGCCGGGTGAGGCAATGGCGCATCCGCACATGGCGGCGCGCGAGGTGTACACGCAGCGCGACGGCGTGCTGCAGGCCGCGCCGGCGCCGCGCTTCTCGGCGACGCCGTCGGGCGTGCCGGGTCCGGTGTCCCGACGCGGCGAGCAAAGCGCCGACATCCTGCGGGAGATCGGCTTGAGCTCGCAGGACATCGGGCAACTGTTGCCAGTCACCGCCTGACCCGGAGCGATCAAGGCGCGCTGCTGCGCGGCGGATCGGCGACGATCCGGGCGCCAGCGTCTTTCAGCAGGCGCTGGAATTCCGGCGACGCGCTGATGATCGTGCCAGCGGCGGCACGCAGCCGGTCGACGGCTTCGGCCGGTAGCACGAAGGAGGTCGGCTGGGCGTTGAGGTAGTCGCGTTCCACCGGGTCGGTGAGCGCGGAGAACGAAACATCGATGGCGTAGATCTTGGCGTCGGGCACGGACACCGTGGTGCAGATGGGTGAGTTCTTGTTGGTGGAACACCCTGCGAGCTCACGCAGGCGCTGGCCTGTTTCCCACCGCGCCGAGATGTCCTTCAGCAACTCGACCGCTTCGTAGGAATAGTGGTCGATCGGCACGCCGGTCGCCTTCAGCAAGGTGGCGATCGTGCCCGGCGGGGTCTCGGATTCGTCCCAGTTGGTGGGCGGCGAGGACTGCGAGTTGACGACGAGCACGATGATCCTGCGCACATTGTCGAGTGGCGTCGACACGCCGGCGGCGTGCAGCGACTCCAGCAGGCTGATCGCGTCGATCACCCCGCGCATGCCCAAGTTGTCTGAAACCCCGCCGTCGACGAGGTGGATGTAGGGACGCCGCGCACCGTCGAAAAAAGTCTTGATGTCGTTGAGCTCCCGGATCGCACGGGCGGCGGGGCGCGGGGGATCGTCCGATTCGGTGAACCGGTCGACCCACGGCGGAAACGCATAGCCGCAGCTTCCGCCGTAGTTGTTGATGGTGACTGGCGACAGCGCCCCGGGCACGGCGGATGAGGCGGCAGCCGCGCGCGACAGCCGCACGGGGCCGAGGTCCGAGCACAGCACGTTGAAGATGTTTTGCCCGAAAGACACGCGCGCACCGGTCGAGAGGTCGGTCGCCGACACCAGGATCATGGGACCGTCCCCATGTTCGAGGTCCACGAAGGTCGCGTCGTTGAAAAGGATCTCGTCGTACAGCTCAGCTGCCAGCTCGGAGCGGCCCCACGTCCGCGACAAGAGCCTTGCCCAGTTGCCCGGGTTGAGTGCGCGGGAAATGAGTTCGCCCTGCACGTTGCGCTTGAGAAAGCGCTGCTCGTAGTCGGTGAAGAGCTTGTCGCCATAGAGGCCGTAGGCGAGGGCGGTGAAGCTGCCGCCTGATACGCCGGTGACGACGTCCACGGCGTCGAGCAGGCGAATCTTGTTCCCCTTCGCGCCCACGGCCTCGGTGCGGCGCAGGAACTCCAGCACGCCATACGAGAACGCCGCAGCGCGCGTGCCACCCCCGGAAAAGGCCAGGATGACCAGGTCTTCATGGCTCCTGAAGCGGGCCTGGCGCGATTGGAGGGTGTAGCCAGTCACGGCATCGGCGCGCGCGATCGGCGGGTTGACCGGACGGCTCGCGCAGCCGGCGACGAACACCACCAAGGCGACCAGTGAAGCCGTGAATGCGCAAGTCCGTTTCATGGGCTGAAGGTTGCGTTGGTGGACGAAAGCTGCCGAGCGTCGCGCGTCGTGCCGCGGCCGTCAACTGCAAGCGAAATCCATGCCGGTCGACGTGTCGGCCGCCAGTTCCCTGCGGACCGGCGAAACCGCTGCAATGACCTGTGCCCAAGGGGCACGACTTTTAGCATCACCCTACCCACTACAGAACCCACAGCCAAGCGGTTCTGCCAAGTGATGCAAGACAAAGAGAGACAACCCGACATGAACGACGACATCCTGCTGTACGAAGCCTTCGGCCCGGTCGCGCGGCTGACGCTGAACCGCCCCCGGGCGATGAATTCCCTGAACCTGGCGACGCTTGCCGAACTCGAACGCCGGCTTGCCGACGTCGCGCGCAACGACGAGATCCGCGTCGTGGTGCTCACCGGCAACGGCCCCGCCTTCTGCGCCGGCGCCGACCTGAAGGAAGTGCTGGCCGGCGCCGAACTCGCGCCGGGCGAAGCGGACTTCCTGGACCGCGCCAATGTCGTGTTCGGCGCGCTGCGCAATTTCGCCAAGCCCGTCATCGCATCGCTCAACGGCGTGACGATGGCCGGTGGCCTTGAGCTCGCCATGTGCGCCGACATCGTGGTGGCCGCCGAGAGCGCCACGATCGCCGACGCGCACGCCAACTTCGGCGTGTTCCCGGGCGCGGGCGGCGCGGCGATCCTGCCGCGGCTCATCCCGCTGAACATGGCGATGTACCTGCTCATGACCGGCAAGTCGTTGTCGGCTGCCGCGATGATGGCCTGCGGCCTGGTGTGCGAAGTGCATGCCGATGCCGACCTGGCCGAAGCCACGCTCAAGCTGGCCCGCCACATCGCGAAAAAGAGCCCGATCGCGCTGCGCCGCATGAAGCTGGTCGCGCGCGCCTCGGCCGACAAGAGCGGTGCCGACGCGCTGCAGCACGAGCAGGTGATGTTGCGCCAGCACATGCGCACGGCCGACTTCCACGAAGGTCTTGCGGCCTTTGGCGAGAAGCGCGCACCGAATTTTCCCGGCCGCTGAATGCGCCGATCCAACGACATCCAAGGACTTGAAAAAATGAATGACATCTACGTCGCCGGCATCGGCATGACGCCCTTCGGTCGACTGCTGGACCGCACGGTCTATGACCTGGTCGAAGAGGCCGTGCTGCTGGCCGTGACCGACGCCGGTTGCCAGATCGGCGACATCGGCAGCGCCTTCTACTCCACGATGACGAACGGCCACCTGCAAGGCCAGATCGCCATTCCCGGCCCCATCGCGATGCGTCGCCTGGGCCTGGAAGGCGTGCCTGTGTTCACTGTCGAGAACGCCTGCGCTTCCGGCTCTTCCGCCTTCAACCTCGCGACCATGGCCCTGCGCGCGGGCAGCTGCGACATTGCGCTGGCCGTCGGCGCCGAGAAGATGAACGTCGCCGACAAGGCGAAGATGTTCAGCGTCTTCGACGGCGGCTGGGACGTGTCGACCGTCGAGCAGAACAAGGCCACGCTGATGGCCATGGGTGCCAGCGTCGTGCCGCCGCCCGGCACGATGTCGGAGAAGCCGTACAGCGTCTTCATGGACATCTACGCCGCGTTCTGCCGCCAGCACATGCAGACCTACGGAACGACGCAGCGGCAGATCGCGGCCGTTGCGGCCAAGAACCACCAGCATTCGGTGCACAACCCGCTGTCGCAATACCGCGAGCCTTGCACGATCGAGCAGGTGCTGGCCGCGCCGCCGATCGCCTATCCGCTGACCCTGCCGATGTGTTCGCCCATCAGCGACGGCGCAGCCGCCATCGTGCTGTGCAACGCCGAAGGCCTGAAGCGCCTGAACGGTGCAGCAGGCCGAGCCGTGCGCGTGCTGGCGAGCGTGATCCAGACCGGCAGCACCCGCAGCATCGACGAGCCGCAAAAGATCGTGGCGCACCTGGGCGCGAAGAAGGCCTATGAACAAGCGGGCGTGTCGCCTTCGGATGTCGACGTGGCCGAAGTGCACGACGCCACTGCCATGGGCGAGATCCTGAATGCCGAGTCGCTGATGCTGGTGCCTTTCGGCGAAGCCGGCCCGGCTGCCGAGCGCGGCGACTTCACGGTTGGCGGACGCATGCCCATCAACCCCTCGGGCGGCCTCGAATCCAAGGGCCATCCGATCGGCGCCACCGGCCTCGGCCAACTGCACGAACTCGTCACCCAGCTGCGCGGCGAAGCCGGCAAGCGGCAGGTCGACGGCGCACGCATCGCGATCCAGGAAAACGGCGGCGGCCTCTATGGCGTCGAAGAAGCGGTGGTGGCCGTCACCATCCTTGGCAAACAGTAAATCCACCGAACAAACACATACGGAGCATTTCATGGGACATGTCATCAGAACCGAAGAGCAGCAGGCGGCCGTCGACGGCTTGAAGCGCTTTCTCAACGCCGAGATCGACCCGATCTTCACCAAGGAATATCGCGACACCTTCGTGCCGAAGGAGAAGATGCAGTCGATCATGCGCAAGCTGACCGAGTTCGGCATGGTCTCGGGCCCAATCGACGAAGCGCATGGCGGCATGGGCCTGGATTGGCTCACGATGATCATGCTGTTCGAGGAAGTCGCCACCACCTCCATCGACCTGTCGGTGCCGGTGCTGATCAATTCCTTCGGCGCCTACATGCTGCAGCAACTCGCACCGCAGCACCTGCGCGAGCGCTACCTGCCGGGCCTGGTCAGCGGCGACTCCTTTGTCAGCATGGGCATCTCGGAGCCCGATGTCGGCTCCAACGTGCTCGAGATCAAGACGCGTGCAAAGCGCGATGGCGACCACTACGTCATCAATGGCGAGAAGACCTGGATCAGCAACGGCGCTTACTCCGACTTCCTGATCTGCACCTGCCGCACCGGCGACGATCCGCGCCGCGGCCTCACGCACTTCCTGCTTGACCGCAAGGAGCATCCGTACGAAGTGCGCGACATCCACAAGATCGCCTGGAACAGCCAGTCGACCGCGCAGATCTTTCTGGACAACGTGCGCGTGCCGGCCAGCAACATGATCGGCAACGAAGGCGAAGCGCTGAAGAACACGCTGTCGATGTTCGAGCGTTCACGCGTGTTCGTGGCGGCGCAGGGCCTGGGCATCGGCCGACGCGCGCTCGAAGAAGCGGTGCGCTATTCGAAGGACCGCCGCCAGCACGGCAAGGTCATCGCCGGGCACCAGCTCATCGCCGGGATGCTGGCCGAGATGGCGACCAACGTCGACGCCGCGCGCCTCTTGGTCTACCGCGCTGCTTCGATGATCGAAGCCGGCGTGCCGGCCGAGATGGAAGCCGCGATGGCCAAGTACTTTGCCTGCGAGGCGGCCGTCACCGTGGCACGCCAGGCCGTGCAGATCCACGGCGGCAACGGCGTCACGCGCGAGTTCCTCGTCGAGAAGCTGGCACGCGAAGCGATCGTCGTGCCGATTCCCGAAGGCACATCACAAATCCAGCAACTGCTCATCGCGCGCTCGCTGACCGGCGTCAACGCGTTCTGAACTCCCTCATACAGGACACATCATGCGAATCAAGGACAAAGTCATCGTCATCACCGGCGGCGCATCGGGCCTGGGCCTGGCGACGGCCGGCTACATGGTCAAGGAAAAGGGCGCGCGCGTCGCGCTGTTCGACCTGAGCGTCGACGCCGGCAACGCGGCCGTTGCCGATCTCGGCGCGGACAACGCGATGTTCGTGCAGACCGATGTCAGCAATGAGGAGTCGGTGCAGAAAGCCATCGACGCAGTCATGGCCCGCTTCGGTGCCATTCACGTCTGCATCAACGGCGCGGCGATTCCCACGGGCTTCAAGGTGCTGGGCAAGGAGGGCAAGGCGGCGCCGCTGGCCCGCTTCGCGCAGATCACTTCGGTCAACGTCAACGGCGTCTTCAACGTGATGTCGAAGTGCGCCGAGCAGATGGCGAAGAACGAAGCGGAAGTCGGCGAGGAGCGTGGCGTGGTCATCAATGTGTCGTCCGGCGCCGCCTACGAAGGCCAGGTCGGGCAGAGCGCGTATGCCGCATCGAAGGCCGCGATCATCGGCATGAACATGCCGGCGGCGCGCGAGCTTGGCGACATCGGCGTGCGGGTGAATGCCATCGCACCCGGCTTGTTCCTGACCACGATGGTCGCGGGCCTCGACGACAAGGTTCTTTCCTCGCTGAAGGAACAGATGCAGGCGCCGCGGCGGCTGGGCGACATGCGCGAGTTTGCGCACTGCTGCGCCTTCATCGTCGAGAACGCCTACATCAACGCCGAGACGATCCGCCTCGACGGCGCGGCCCGCATGCGCGCGCGCTGATTCCATTCGCCCATCACCATAACGAGAGACATCGATCATGAGAATTGCAGACTACTTCGACGGCGCCGCCGCGCAGCACCCGACCCACCTCGCCTTTGTCGACGGCGAGACGCGCATGGATTTCGCGCAGGCGCAAAAGCACGCGCATGCCATTGCCAACGCCCTGACGCGCGAGAAGCAGGCAGGCTCCGGCTCGCACGTGGCGATCTACAGCCCGAACGACCATCGCGTCACGCTGCTGCACCTGGGCATCAACCTCGCGGACATGGCCTGGCTGTCGGTGCACATCCGCAACACGGTCGAGACCAATGCCGATGTGCTGGACTACTTCGACGCGAACATCGTTTTCTTCCACAGCCATTTCGAGAGCAGCGTGCCCTTGCTGAAGTCGAAGCTGTCGAAGGCGAAGCGCTACATCTGCATCGACCGCGCGTCGGAGCATGGCATCTCGATGGCCGAATGGCTGGCCGACTGCTGGACGCCCTTTCGCAATGTGCAGGAAGACCCTGCGACGGTCGCGTTCCTGCAGCCTACTGGCGGCACCACCGGCCCGTCCAAAGGCGCAGTGCACACGCACCGCACGCTCGAGATCATGGGCCTGGCCGTGGCGACGGAATTCGAAGCCACACCCGACTCTCGCCACCTGGTGATCGCACCGCTGACGCATGCCGCGGGCCTGATCGTGCTGGGCCTCGCCGTGCGGGGTTGCGCGACGATCATCCTCCCCGGCTTCGATGCCGACATGGTGATCGACGCCATCGAGAAAGAGAAGGTCTCGCACCTCTTCCTGCCGCCGACGGCCGTCTATGCCTTGCTGGCGCATCCGCGCTCCAGGACGGCGGACTTCTCGTCGCTGAAGTGTTTCATCGTCGGCGCCGCGCCCATCGCGCCCGAGAAATTCAAGGAAGCGGTGCGCGTGTTCGGCCCGGTGATGTACGAAGGCTTCGGCCAGACGGAAACGCTGATCCCGATCCTGGTCAAGCGCCCGTCGGACTACCTGAACAGCGACGGCAGCTTCGACGAAGCGGCCGTGCGCGCAGCCGGCAAGCCGGTCGGCGTGGTGCGCGTCGGCATCATGGACCCGCAAGGCAACCTGCTGCCGGCGGGTGAGCGCGGCGAGATCGTCGTGCGCTCTTCGATGTCGATGCAGGGCTACTACAAGAAGCCCGCCGAAACGGCCGAAGTCTCCACCTTCGGCTGGCATCACACGAGCGACGTGGGCGTGGTGGACGAGCGCGGCTTCGTCACCATCGTCGACCGCATGAAGGACATGATCGTCTCGGGCGGCTTCAACATCTTCCCGGTCGAGATCGAGAAGACCATCCAGGGCCATCCCGCGGTGCTCGACTGCATCGTGGTCGGCGTGCCCGACGAGAAGTGGGGCGAGGCGGTCAAGGCGGTCGTGCAACTCAAGCAGGGCCAGACGCTGGAAGAGGCCGACCTGATCGCGCTGTGCAAGGAGCAACTCGGCAGCACCAAGGCACCCAAGTCGGTCGAATTCTGGGACAGCCTGCCGCGCAGCGCCGTGGGCAAGCTGCTCAAGAAAGACGTCCGCGCCAAGTACTGGGGCAACGAGTGGCGCTCGGTCTGACCAGCGACGCTGTCGATGCGGCGATGCGCGGGCGCCGCTCCGTGCGCGCCTTCTTGCCGACGCCGGTCTCGCGGGCGACGGTGGCGGAGATCCTGGAACTGGCGGCCTGCGCACCCAGCGGCACCAACACGCAGCCGTGGCACGTCACGGTGCTGGCAGGGGCGCAGCGACAGGCCCTGTGCGACCGTGCGATGCACGCCTTTCACCACGAGCCGGACCAACACGGCCCGGAGTACGACGTCTATCCGGAGGAGTTCGTCGAGCCCTACCTGGGCCGGCGCCGCCGAAACGGCTTCGAGCTCTATGCCTCGATCGGCATCGTCAGGGGCGACAAGGCCGCAATGCAGCGCCAGCATGCGCGCAACTTCACGTTCTTCGACGCACCGGTCGGGCTGATCTTCACGGTCGACCGGCGCATGAGCCGCGGAAGTTGGGTCGACTACGGCATGTTCATGCAGAACATCATGCTGGCGGCGCGCGCCCGGGGCCTCGACACCTGTCCCCAGATGGCTTGGGCCATGCTGCCGGGCGTCGTGACCGAAGTGCTCGAGCTTCCGGCCCACATGATGGTGGTCTGCGGCATGGCGCTGGGCCATGCCGACCTTGGCGCGCCCGAGAACCGGTTGCGCGCGGAGCGCGAGCCCGTGGCCAATTTCACCCGGTTCGAGGGCTTTGCCGACACGCTCGGCTGAGGAAGCGACTTCCCTTTCGGGCAAGCCGATTGCCCCTCGGACCTATAGGCGTTGCGGCCTGATTGACCGACAGTGACGTCCGGACGAACGCCACCCCGGCGGTCCCTCCAGCAAGGACGGTCAAGATGATCCATCGCCACATTCTCGGCATGACGGCTGCATTGACGCTTTTGGCCTTGGTGCCACTGGATTCATGGGCAGTCACGTGCGCAGCAGGCGTCTATCGCGCCGGTTGCGCGGGTCCGAACGGCGCCGCGGTGGTCAAGAAGCCGCCGCCCGTCTATCACCCGCCCGCAAAGGTGACCTGCGCCAACGGCGTGTACCGCGCGGGCTGCGCAGGTCCCAACGGCGCCGCCGTCGTTCGCAAGTGATGCGCGGCGCTGGGTCCGGCTCCAGCGCGTTGCCCCGTCTTGCCTCCGGGTTCGATGACAGCGATCCCCCAAATGCGTTTGCCTCCCGCTGCATCGCCGCCCACAATGACGGGAGTGAGTTCATGGAGTCATCTTGAGCCACCTCCCCGTCTTCTGGGTCATCGTCGCCTCCGTGGTCGCGCCGCTCCTGGGCGAGATTCCGCTGGGCTTCGCAGTGCCGGTCGTGGTGCTGGAAGTCTTGCTGGGCATCGTCATCGGGCCTCACGTGCTCGGCCTGGCGCATTTCGATGGATTCATCGCGACGATGTTCACTTTCGGCATGGCGACCACGCTTTTCATGGCGGGCATCGAACTGGATTTCGGCAGCATCAAGGGCCGGCCCCTGTCGCTTGCCATCGGGGGCTGGGTGCTCTCGGTCGTTCTGGGCGTGGTGCTGGTGGCTCTGATGCATTCGGTGCCGAGCGTGAATGCGCCGCTCATGGTGGCGTTGGCGCTGTGCACGACCGGGCTGGGCGTTCTTGTTCCCATTTTTCGCGATGGAGGCCAGCTCGACACACCCTTCGGGCGATTTGCGATGGCGGCAGGAACGCTCGGAGAGCTGGCGCCCATCGTCGCCATGTCGTTGCTGCTGTCGCGCCAATACAGTGGCTTGCAGGAAGCGGGCTTCATGCTGATCTTCCTGTGCATCATCGTTGCCGCGACCATCGTGGGCATTCGTGCACGGCCGCCGAAGCTGCTGGCCATGTTCGGCCGGCACATGCATCGCAGCACCCAGATGCCGGTGCGCGTTTCGCTGCTGATTCTGGCGGCGCTCCTGTTGATCGCATCGAAGTTCGGATTCGAAAGCATCATCGGCGCCTTCGCGGCCGGCATGGTGCTCGGGCAGGCCACGCGCGGGCCGGCTGGTGCGCATTTGCGCGAGAAGATCGAGACCGTGTCTTTCGCATGGTTCTATCCGTTCTTCTTCGTCGGCACCGGCATCAAGTTCGACATCGCCGCGCTCGGGCGTGATGGCACGGCGATGCTTCTGGTGCCCGCCTTCGCGGTGCTCTTCCTGATCGTTCGGGGCGCGCCCGCGCTGCTCTATCGCGGCCAGCTTGACAGGGGGCACATGCTGCCCTTTGCGCTGTCCTGCGCCGTGCCTTCGCTGTCGATCATCGTGGTCATCACCGAAATCGGCACACGCGCGGGGACGATGACTTCGGACGTCGCGGCCGCGCTGATCGGCGCGGCCCTTCTTTGCGTGCTTCTGTTCCCGACGATTGCCGGCGCACTCCTGGCGCAACGCAGCCGTGGAGACCAGACCGTGGATCAACGATAGACACCTCCCCGCTGCGAAAGGAACGGACCATGAAAAACATTGCGCTTTCCATGCTGGCCTTGATCCTTGTGCTGATGGCCGGCTTTGCGGCGGCCCAGGGCGACGGAGGCAGCCAGACCCCGTGCGAACTCCAGTACAGCACGTGCAAGCAAACGGCACATGCCGATTACCAGTTCTGCAAGCAAGCCTCGCAGCAGGGGTGCCAGGAGCGACTCGATGCGGCCCTGGGGCGCTGCCGTGCTGCCCGCGACGCCTGCCCTGACTGAGGCGACACATGTCCCGCTTCGTCTTCAGCCTCATCAAGCCGTACCGCGCCTGGCTGGTGATCGTGTTCGCGGCGATGATGGTCGAGATCGTGATGAGCCTTGCGGCACCCTGGCCGTTGAAGCTGGTGCTCGACGATGCGCTGGGCAACCACCACCTGCCGAAGTGGCTCGAATGGGCGCACCAGATGGGCATCGGGCGCCACACGCTGGGCGTCGCGCTCTTTGCCGGCCTGGCCACGCTCGCCATCGCCGTCATCGGCGGCATTGCGACCTACATCGACAACTACTACACCACCAGCATCGGCCAGTGGGTGGCCAACGACCTGCGCCTGCGCATCTACGAGCACATGCACCGTCTGTCGCTCGCGTTCTACGATACCGCCAAGACCGGCACGCTGATGTCGACCATCACCAGCGACGTGTCCACAGTGCAGAGCTTCACGTCATCGTCCACGCTGGACATCATCGTGGACATCGTGACCATCATCTTCATGCTGGGCCTGATGATCTGGCTCGACTGGGACTTCACGCTGATCGCGGTGGCGGCGATGCCCTTCCTGCTGCTCTTCATCTTTCGCTTCAAGAAGGCGGTGCAGGGGGTCACGCGCGAAGTGCGGCAACGCCAGAGCGAGATCGTTGCGGTGGTGCAGGAAGGCCTCGGCCAGGTGCGCGCGGTGAAGGCCTTCGGCCGCCAGGACCTGGAGGTGGCGCACATGGTGGCGGCGAGCCACGCATCGACCGAAGCGGCGCTGCATGCGCGGCGCATCAAGTCGCTGTTGTCGCCGACCGTCGCCGTGGTGGTGGCGGCCTGCACCGGCATCGTGCTGTGGAAGGGCACGGCGCTCATCGTCGCGGGCACCATGACGGCCGGTGCGCTCACGGTGTACCTGGCCTATCTCAACAAGTTCTTCAAGCCCGTGAAGGACCTGGCGAGCATGGCGAGCACCATCGCGCAGACGACCGTGGCGCTCGAGCGCATCCAGAAGATCCTCGGTGCGGACGACATCATTCATGAAGTGCCCGATGCGACGGACCCCGGCCGGGTGGCCGGCGAGATCACCTTCGAGCACGTCGCCTTCGGCTACGGCAAGGATGACCTGGTGCTGCGCGACGTGTCTTTCTCCATCAAGCCGGGGCAGGTCGTCGGCTTTGTCGGGCCGACCGGCAGCGGCAAGTCGACCGTCGTGAGCCTGATGCCGCGCTTCTACGACCCGAGCGGCGGCCGTGTGCTCATCGATGGCGTTGACATCAGCAAGCACAAGCTGGCCGCCCTGCGCTCGCAGATCGGCTTCGTGCTGCAGGAGACGGTGCTGTTTCGCGGAACCATCGGCGAGAACATCGCCTACGGCAAGCCCGGTGCCAGCAAGGACGAGATCGTGGCAGCCGCCAAGCTCGCGAATGCCGACGAGTTCATCAGCCGCATGCCGCACGGCTACGACTCGGCTGTGGGTGAGCGCGGCGGCACGCTGTCGGGCGGCCAGCGCCAGCGCATCGGCATTGCGCGCGCCATCATCCGGAACAGCCCGATCATGATCCTGGACGAGCCCACCGCCGCGCTCGACACCGAATCCGAAAAGCTCGTGATCGAAGGGCTGACCCGGCTGATGAAGGGCCGCACCGTGATCATGATTGCGCACCGCCTGAGCACCATCAAGGACGCCGACAAGATCATCGTGCTCAAGGACGGCTACGTGGTCGAGGAAGGCTCCAACGACGAGTTGATTGCGCGGGGCGGCGTGTACGCCGAGCTGCACCGCATCCAGTACGAAACCCAGGCCACGCCAGTGGTCGAAACCGCGTGAGGCCACCATGTCGCATCAGTTGATCGTCCTGCCCGACGACACGGCCAAACCCATCGTCGACGCCATCCACGCGGCGAAGACGGCGCTGAACATCCGCATGTTCCTCTTTACTGACGAAACGCTCATCAAGGCGGTGGTGGCGGCCAAGGAGCGGGGCGTGAAGGTGCGCGTGATGCTCAACCCCGCGCGGCGCAGCGGCGAGGTCGAGAACGAGGCATCGCGCAAGACGCTGACGGACGCCGGCATCGAGGTGCGCGACAGCAATCCGAAGTTCGACCTCACGCACCAGAAGTCGATGGTGGTCGATGACCGCATCGGCTTCGTCGAATCGCTCAACTGGGAGCCCAGGGACCTGACGGAAACGCGCGACTACGCCGTGATCACCACCCACGGCCTTGAAACGAGCGAGATGGTGGCGTGCTTCGACGCCGACTGGGCGCACCAGGAATTCACCCCGCACCCCGACTCGCCGCTGATCTGGTGCCCCGACAACGGCCGCCAGCGCGTCGCGGCTTTCATCGATGGCGCAACGGAGTCGCTGTGGGTGCAGAACGAGCGCTACCAGGACATGGTGATCATCGAGCGGCTGGTGCGCGCGTGCATGCGCGGCGTCAAGGTGCACATCCTGACCAAGCCGCCGCACTCGCTGAAGGCCGACAAGCTGATCGAGGGCGTCGGCGGCCTGCGCATCCTGCAGGACGTGGGCGCCAAGGTGCACACGCTCAAGCACCTGAAGCTGCACGCCAAGATGATGCTGGCCGACGGCAAGCGGGCCATCGTCGGCTCCATCAACCTGGCGCCGGGCAGCTTCGATGGCCGGCGCGAACTGGCCATCGAGACGGACCACGCCGGCACGGTTCAGCGCCTCGAAGAGACCGCGCGGCGCGACTGGGAGTCATCGCACCACATCGACCTGAGCGATGCGGGCCTGCTGCACGACCTGCAAAAGCGCGCGCTGGATCCGGACAAGCTGGTGCTCGACAAGACCCAAACCCAGGTTCCCGGGAAGAAACAACATCACAAACCGAAAGGGTGAACATGCCGAGGTTCCAAACACTGTTGCTGCCCGCGATGGCAGCGCTGATGGCGGCTGGCTGCGCGTCGGGCCCGCCCTTCATCGACCAGATGCAACCGGAGGCCATCAGCATGGCCGAGCGACGCGGCCAGTTCGAGATGAACTGCCCCGCGGCCAAGGGTGAAGTGCTGTCGCGCGAAGTGGTGCAACCGGTGGTGCAATCGTTCCGCTTTGGCGGCGTGGTGCGGGACGAGTACACCGTCGGCGTGGCGGGCTGCGGCAAGCGGACGACCTATGTCGTGATCTGCCCGGAAGTGGGCGGGTCGACTTGCTTTGCGGCGGGGTCGCGGCAGTGAAGCAGGGAGCCAGCATGCGCAACCATTGCACCGCAGCCATTGTTGTCTTGGGCGCCATCGCCAGCGGGTGCGCCAACTACCAGGCCCCCGCGCCGCTCATCGGCGGCTTCATGTCGCCGCAGCGGTCACGCACCGCCTGCGTCGACGCCGTTGCCCGCTACTACAAGGTGCCCATCGAAGGCGTGAAGGCGCTGGGCGATGTGGGCACCATGAAGGATGACATCTACATCGTCACCCTCAGCCCGGGCGGCGGACTCCCCAATGCCGCTTGCACCGTCGACACGAACGGCGCCGTTTCCGAGGTCATCCGGGCTCGCTGAACGGGGTGCGCCGTGTGCACCAATTTCAGAGGGAACCCATGGCCGACTCCCCACTCACCGATGCTGAAGGTGTTGTCCGGGTCACAGAGCTCAGCGAGGGCGAAGCACTGCCAGACACGGCGCAGCTCATGTCGGGTGGTGGAATGCCATGACAAGGCCGTCAGGATGACGTCACGCGCTGCAAATCAAGGATCGAGTTCGATGAAGAGGGCAAGAGCATCACGGTGACGACGCCGGGCAACAACAGGGTCGTGGTGAGCGACGCAGGCAAATCCGTCTCGCTGCACGATCAAAACGACAACAAGGTCGAGCTCAACGCCAACGGCATCACCCTCAGCAGTTCCACCGACATCAGCCTGGTGGCCGTGGGGCAGACCGTGGTCAAGGGTGCCATGGTGATGATCAACTGAGCGCCTCCTTCAGGGATACCCCGATGCCCTGTTGCCGGCCGCCGTGGTTGGCGACAGCGCTTCTTGCGCGGGCCCACCCGACGCGATCGTCAAGGGCTCGGCGACCGTGATGATCGGTGGCCGCCCTGCGGCGCGCGCGGGCGACACTACGGCCCACGGTGGCAGCATCGCGATGGGTTGGCCCACGGTGACCATCGGCGGCTGATGCCGCTGCGAAGGAACCGGCGCCGACATTGAACCTTGGTCGCATTTGTGCATTCCAATGCTGCGGTGCAAGTTTTTCCGGCCATCCAAGGAGATCCGCCATGCCCTCCCTTTGCCGAAGCGCGCTGCTCTCGCTGCTGGCGGCTGCGCTGCCGCTGGGTGCCCACGCCACCCTGGGAGGCGCCGCATCCAGTGTGGACGCCGACGTCGCGCAGTTGAACGGGGCGCGCAGCATCACACAAGCGGGCGCCTGGAACGTCCATGAAATCACGCTGGCATCGGGCACGGTGCTTCGGGAATTCGTGGCGCAGGACACGCAAAAGGTCTTCGCCGTCGCCTGGCAGGGGCCCTTCCTGCCAGACCTCAAGCAAGTGCTCGGCGAGCACTTCGACGAGATGGTGAAGGCGTCCAGCGGCGCGAACGCCGGCCGCTCCAGCCTGTCGGTGCAGACGCCCGGACTGGTCGTTCATTCGGTCGGCCGCATGCGTGCCTATTCGGGCCAAGCCTGGCTGCCGGGCCAAATGCCGCAAGGAGCACGCGTTGAAGACATTCGCTAGCGCCTTGCGCCTTGCCGCCATCCTGTGCGCCCTGGCGCTGGCCTCCTGCGGCGGGGGCGGTGGCGGAAACAGCTCGGGCGGCGGCACGCCTTCCGGTCCGCCCTCCGCAAGCCTCGGTCCGGCGCAAGGTGTGAACGAGGCCCTCATCACCGTGGGCAACGGCCCCGACGGGCCCAACACCAAGATCAACGTTCCTTTCGTCAGCGTCCAGGTGTGCGCTCCGGGCGGCGGCGCGTGCCAGACCATCGACCACGTGATCCTCGACACCGGTTCCACCGGCCTTCGGATCGTGGCATCGGCGCTGAACAACCGCAAGGCGCTCAAGCAGAGCCTGGATGCGACGAACCGGCCTTTCGCGGAGTGCGCGCAGTTCGTGAACGGCTTCGCATGGGGCTCGGTCAAGGTGGCCGATGTGCGCATGGCAGGGGAGGTCGCGTCGTCGGTGCCGATCCAGGTGATCGGCGACCCGGACTTCCCGAACATCCCGACCTCGTGCTCCAACGTCGGTGGGCCGATGAACACCGTCGACAGCTTTGGCGGCAACGGATTGCTCGGCGTGGACGCGTTCCGCCAGGATTGCGGCCGCGACTGCGCCAACACCACCATCCCGGGCGCCGCCATTCCGGGCACCTATTACGCGTGCGCCTCCGGCGCCAGCTGCGTATCGACGCCCATTCCTCTGGCACAACAGGTCACGCACCCGGTCTCGCTGTTTGGGTCGGACAACAACGGCGTGATGATCCAGCTGCCCGACATTTCGACGGGCGGCGACGTCAATGTCACCGGCCTGCTGGTGTTCGGCATCGGCACCCGCAACAACAACGCGCCCGGCAGCGCGAAGGCGTTCGGCCTCGATGGCACGGGCGGTTTCACCACCGTCATCAATGGGCAGCGCTATCCCGGCAGTTTCATCGACAGCGGTTCCAACTATTTCTTCTTCAATACCTCGCAGATTCCCACCTGTAACGTGGGTGGAACCGGCTTTTACTGTCCCGCATCGCCACAGTCGCTCAGCGCGGTGGTGCAAGGCGCAAACGGTGCGAACGCCACCGTCGACTTCAGTATCGTCAACGCGAGCACCGCCCTGAGCAAGAATCGCGCGGCGAGCGCGTTCAAGAATTTAGGTGCGCCCCTGCAGGGCTACCCGGGATTCGACTGGGGCCTGCCGTTCTTCTACGGGCGCAGGGTGTTCGTGGCGCTGGATGGCGCTTCGACACCGGTGGGGACGGGGCCGTACGTCGGGTTCTGAGCACGCCAGATACCCGCGTCAAGCCTGCTAGGCCCGTGCCTCGAACACGAGGTTGAACGGCGTCTGCGCAGCACGCCGGAACCGGCCGAATCCTCCTTCGCGCACGACCTTTCCAAGGCGTTCCTCGCCGGCTTGCGCGCCGAGCCCGAGGCCCACTTCCTGCGACAGCGAGCAAGGCGTGCAGATCATCGTCGACGCGGAATAGAAGATGCGTCCGACCGGATTGATGTTGTCCTCCAGGCGATCGTTGGCAAAGGGCTCGACGATCATCCACGTGCCGTTCGGCGCCAGCGTCTCGCGCACGTGCCTGGCGGCGCCGACCGGATCGCCCATGTCGTGCAGGCAGTCGAAAAACGCCACCAGGTCGAAGTCGCGACCCGGATAGGTCTTGGCGCCGGCCACCTCGAAGCTCACGCGATCGGCGACGCCGGCCGCTGCGGCGCGCTCGCGTGCCGCCGAGATCGACGGCTCGTGAAAGTCGTAGCCGATGAAAGTCGAACGCGGATAGGCCTGGGCCAGCACGATGGTCGACGCGCCAAAGCCGCAGCCCACGTCGGCAACCCGCGCGCCGGCTTGCAAGCGTTCGCTCATGCCGTCGAGGGCCGGAATCCAGCTCGGTTCCAGGCTCGCGTTGTAACCCGCGCGGAAGAAGCGCTCGGTGCCGGTGAACAGGCTCGGGTGGTGTTCGTGCCACCCGAGGCCGGTGCCATCGCGGAAAGCCTTCTGCACCTTGTCGATGTCCAGGAACATCGACATCAGGCATTCGAATCCGCCGACCATGAAGGCCGGGCTGCTGTCGTCGGCCAGCGCCAACGCCGCTTCGGGCGAGAAGGTGTAGGTCTGCGCTTTCGGGTCGTAGTCGACGAAGCCGCTGGCCGCCTGCGCGTTGAGCCATTCCAGCGCGTAGCGCAATCGGAGATGCGTTTTTTCGCTGAACTGGTCGACCGTCAACGGCCCGGCACCAGCCATCGCCTTGTACAACCCGAGCCGGTCGCCAAGGATCACCAGTGGCGCACTGGCCATCGCGCCGAACTCTTCGACCATCCTGCCGAGCAGGGCATTGAGCTTGTTTTCGTCGATCTGCTGCATGGCATCGCTCCTGTAGACGGCGTGGCGGCGCGCGCATGAACGCGTGGCCAACGGCACGCCGGGACTTGCACTTCCAGTTCCCTTTCGGTCGAAGGATCCGTCGCGTGCCTGGGGAGTCCGCGGAGGGTCCGAGACCTTGTCGAGGCCAATGCAAAAAGGCCGGAGGGAGGTGCTCTGCGAGCAATCCTTGAAACGGTCTGTTTGCGATGGTCCCGTTTCAAATTCGTGCCCTGACGCCTGACGGTTACGTCGATGCGCAAAAAAAGGGCCTTGCGATGGCCCGGACGTTGGCTTGCCCTCAGTCGAAACTCAACAGCACCTTCATCGCCTGCGACCGGTCCGCCGCCAACGCAAAGGCGCGCGCCGGATCGCGGTAGGAGACCGTGGCCGAAATCAGCGGCTTCACGTCGACCAGGCGCTTGTTGAGCAGTTCCACCGCCGTCGCAAATTCCTGGTGAAAGCGGAACACACCACGCAGGTCGAATTCCTTGGCGACGATGGCGTTGATCGGCAGCGTCATCTCGCCGCCCGAGAGGCCCAACTGGACGATGATGCCGCGCGGTCGCAGCACCTCGAAGGCGCCACGCAACGCACGCTCGTTGCCGCTGGCTTCGAACAGCACGTCGAACTGGCCCTTGTCCACCGCAAAGCGTGCCAGGCCATCCGGCTCTTCGGCGATGTTGACGACCTCGTCGGCGCCGACCTTGAGCGCCTTGCTCAATGGATACGCCCCCATGTCGGTCGCCACGATATGCCCGGCACCCGCGCGCCGCGCCGCGATGATGGCGAGCGCGCCGATCGGGCCACATCCCGTGACCAGCACCTTCTTGCCCAGCAGCGGCCCCGCGCGGTTGATGCCATGCAGCGCCACCGACAGCGGCTCGGCCATCGCGCCTTCCTGGTCGGTGAGGTGGTCGGCCAGCCGGTGCGCCTGGTACGCGTCCACCACGATCTGCTGGCGAAAGGCGCCTTGCACATGTGGATTGCGCATGGCGCTGCCGTAGTAGCGCATGTCCAGGCAGTGGTTCTGCAGGCCCTCCTGGCAGAAGCGGCACAGGCCGCAGGGCCGGCTGGGGCTCACCGCGATCCGTTCGCCGGGCGCATAGGCCGTGACGCCTTCGCCTACGGCCTCGATGACGCCTGCCACTTCGTGGCCGAGCACCATCGGCTGCTGGATTCGCACCGTGCCGAAGCCGCCGTGCTGGTAGTAGTGCAGGTCCGAGCCGCAGATGCCGCCGCAGCGCACGCGCACGCGCAGCTGTCCGGGGCCAAGCTCGTCCGTTGGAAATTCCTCGACGCGCAGGTCGCCGGGGGCGTGGATGACAAGGGCTTCCATCTCATCTCCTCATCGGGTCATCATCCGCAGCGGCCACATCACGATCTCGGGGAAGACCACCAGCAGCAGCATGACCAGCGTCTGCGCAATCATGAAGGGCATCACGCCC
Source organism: Variovorax brevis (assembly GCF_030317105.1). GTDB lineage: Bacteria > Pseudomonadota > Gammaproteobacteria > Burkholderiales > Burkholderiaceae_C > Variovorax > Variovorax brevis. The sequence continues at coordinate 687,404 of NZ_JASZYG010000004.1, read as the reverse complement.
TTGATCGCGCCGCTCATCGGGATCTTGGCAACGCCGCAGACCACGTTGAGCACGGTCCCCACCGGCGGCGTCACCAGGCCGATCGCGTTGTTCATGATGAAGAGCACGCCGAAGTACACCGGGTCGATGCCCGCTTGCTTGAGCACCGGCATCAGCACCGGCGTCATGATGAGCACCGTCGGCGTGAAGTCCAGCGCCGTGCCGACCACCAGCACCAGCAGCATCAGCGCGAAGGTGAGCAACATCTTGTTGCCCATCAGCGGCTCGACCAGATCGGCCAGTTGCTGCGGGATGTTCGCGGTGGTGATCAGCCAGGCCGAAACGCCCGCGGCCGACACCAGGAACATGATCACCGCCGTGGTCTCGGCCGCCCGGTAGAACAGGTGAAAGAGCTGGGCCGGCTTGATCTCGCGATACACGACGAGGCCGACGAAAAGCGAGTAGACGGCCGCGATCACCGCCGCTTCGGTCGGCGTGAACCAGCCCAGCTTGAGGCCGCCGACGATGACGATCGGCAGCACCAGCGCCCACAGCGCCTCGCGCGTGGCGGTGCGCCGCTCTGCCATGCTGCGCCTGGGTTCGCCCTTGACCTGATCGCGCCCGATCGACCAGCGCCAGGCCAGCATGATCGCCAGGCCCATCATCACGCCAGGCACGATGCCGGCGATGAAGAGCTTGGTGATCGACACGCCGCCGGTGACGCCGAACAGGATCATTCCGATCGAGGGCGGGATCACCGGCGCGATGATGCCGCCGCAGGCGATCAGGCCGCAGGAACGGTTCACGTCGTAGCCGGCATTGCGCATCATCGGCACCAGCACCGAGGCCAGCGCCGCCGTGTCGGCCACTGCCGAGCCGGAGAGCGAGGCCATGATGATGGCCGCCATCACCGCCACGTAGCCCAGGCCGCCGCGGATGTGGCCGACCCAGGACATCGCCATGGTGATGATGCGCCGCGTCATGCCGCCGGCGTTCATGAACTCGCCGGCCAGCATGAAGAAGGGCACCGCCAGCAGCGGGAAGCTGTTGGCGCCGTCCCACATGTTCTGGATCACGATCTGCGGATCGGTGACGCCCAGGTAGAACATCATCGACAGCCCGCAGCCGATCAGGGCGAAGGCGACCGGCATGCTCAGGGCCATGAGCCCCAGCAGGGACCCGATGAAGACGAGGATGGTCATGGCTTGCGCCCTCCTTCGATGCGGGCGCGCTGCTCTTCCATCTCGTGCTCGGCCTCCATCGCCTCGGCCATGCCCTCCTCATTCACGTCGATGAGTTCGTCGTCCGGCACTTTGCCCACCAGGAGGCGAACCAGGTTGGACAGGCAGATCAGGCCGATCGCCGTGCCGGTGAGGTAGCTCACGCCGAACACCCACAGCGTGCTGATCTGGGCCACCGGCGAGGCGGTCTCCTTGATGATGTCGTGCTGCAACCAGGTGCCGTAGACGATGTAGATGCAGCACACCAGCATGATGGCCTGGCTGATGCCCCAGCACACGCGCCGGCCGAACACCGGCAGCGCCTGCACCAGCATGTCCACCCCCAGGTGCGCCCGGCGCCGCATGCCGACGATGGCGCCCAGGAAGGTCATCCACACGAAGGCGTAGCGCGGTATTTCTTCGGACAGGTCGATGCCGGTGTTGAAGAACAGCCGCAGCACGACGTTGCCGAACACCATCACGAGCATCACGATCATGCACAGGACCATGACGACCTCCAGCGCGCGCGTCAGGGCGTCTGCCAGGGCTTTGAGTGGCTTTGTCATAGGGATCCCAATGGGTTGGGGTGGAAAAGGGGAGGCCGGCGGGCGACGCTATTGCTGCCGCCGGCAATGCATGCCGCGCGAGTGGGGCGGCCGGATTACTTGCTCGCGGTGCGGGCCTTGGCGATCTCGTCGTAAAAGCCCTTGACGAACTCGTCGCCGATGATGGGCGAGAACTTGGCAACCACCGGCTTGACCTTCTCCTGCATGCGCGCCAGCTCGGCCGGGCTCATGGTGTTGACGGTGACGCCGGCCTCCTTGAACTTGGCGATCACCTCGGCGTTGCCTTCGTCCAGGAGCTTGCGCTGGTACAGGCCCGCCTCGACCGCGGCCTTCTTGATGCCTTCCTTGTCGGCCGGCGAAAGGGTGTCCCAGAACTTCTTTGAAGCCACCATCGCCACCGGCGTGTAGACGTGGTTGGTCACCGAGATGTACTTCTGCACTTCCTGCATCTTGTTGGCGTACATGTGCAGAAGGGGGTTCTCCTGGCCGTCGAGCGCCTTGATCTCAAGGGCAGGGAAGACTTCCGCAAAGGCCATGGGCACGGCGTTGGCGCCAACGGTCTTCCATGTGTCCAGTGCGACGGGGTTGGCCATCACGCGGATCTTCAGGCCGTTGACGTCTTCCAGCTTCGCGACGCTGTGCTTGCTGTTGGAGAGGTTGCGAAAGCCCATGCCGGTCCAGGTCAGGCCCACCAGCCCGGTCGGCTCGATCTTCTCGAAAATCTTCCTGGACGATGCGCCGTCGAGCACCGCGTAGACCTCGCGGTCGTTCTGGAACATGAAGGGCAGGTCCCAGACCTGCACTTCCTTCACGCGGGTGGACAGCGGCGCCAGGGTGCCGATGTAGAACTCCTGCGTGCCGGCCTGCACCGCCTGCAACTCCTTCTCGTCGCTGCCCAGCACGGCGCTGGAGTAGGTCGTGATCTTGACGTTGCCCTTGGTGTAGGTGCTGGCCAGTTCGGCGAACTTCTTCATCGCGACCGCCTGCGGGTGGGTGTCTGGCATGGCGTGGCCGAGCTTGGCCTTGACTTCGGCCAGGGCGGTGCCGCTGGCCAGGCAGATGGCGGCGGCCGCCAGCGCGAGCTTGTGGAAGGTGTTGGTGCGTTGACGGGTGCTCATGGATGTCTCCTCGGATCGGGTGGGTTGAGAGCGAAAAAGGGGTTGAAGGCGGCTACCACTCGGCGACGCTGCCATCGGCGTGGCGCCAGACCGGGTTGTGCCAATCGGGCGGGTTCTGGCTGGCGTGGATCACCCGCTCCTCGTCGATCTCCACGCCCAGCCCCGGCTTGGGCAGTGCGTGGATGTGGCCTTCGTCGATGCGGAAGTCGTCCTTGTTGATGACGTAGTCCAGCAGTTCGGCGCCGCGGTTGTAGTGGATGCCCATGCTCTGTTCCTGCAGCACCGCGTTGTGCGCCACGAAGTCGACCTGGAGGCAGGCCGCGAGGGCGACGGGGCCCAGCGGGCAGTGGGGCGCAAAGGCCACGTCGTAGGCCTCGGCCATCGATGCGATCTTGTGGCACTCGGTGATGCCACCCGCGTGCGAGAGATCGGGCTGCAGGATGGCAATGCCGCCTTCCTGCAGCACGCGCTTGAACTCGAAGCGCGAATACATGCGCTCGCCGGCCGCCAGGGGGATCGACGTGGCGGCCGCGAGGCGCGGGTAGTGTTCCGCCTGTTCAGCCAGCACCGGCTCCTCGACAAACAGCGGCCGATAGGGCTCCAGCGCCGCAAGCAAAGGCTTGGCCATCGGCGCCGACACGCGACCATGGAAGTCCAGCCCGAAGCTCACGCTCATGCCGAGCGCATCGCGCACGCCGGCGATCTTGGCCACGGCTTCATCGACCGCACGCGGCGAATCGAGCACGGCCATCTCTTCGCAGCCATTGAGCTTGAAGGTGTCGATGCCGCCTTCGAGCAGGCGCCGCATGTCGTTGACGATGTCGCCAGGCCGGTCCCCGCCGACCCAGCTGTAGACCTTCATGCGGTCGCGCACCTTGCCGCCGAGCAGTTCGTACACCGGCACGCCCAGCGCCTTGCCCTTGATGTCCCACAGCGCCTGGTCGATGCCGGCGATCGCGCTCATCAGGATGGCGCCGCCGCGGTAGAAGTTGCTGCGGTACATGGTCTGCCACAGGTCGTTGATTCGCGACGGGTCCTTGCCGATCAAGGTCTCGCCGAACTCCTGCACCGCGGTCTCGACGGTGCGCGCGCGGCCTTCGATGACCGGTTCGCCCCAGCCGGTGATGCCTTCGTCGGTCTCGATCTTCAGGAACATCCAGCGCGGTGCGACGCGGTAGGTGCTCAGGCGGGTGATCTTCATGGCCTTGCCTTCAGGGCGTTTGCAGCGTGCCGTCCACAAGCCGCGTCTGCGTCCACTTCGTCACGACGTTCTCGCACGGGTACTTCGCGGCGGCGCGTTCGTCGATGTCGACGCCCAGGCCTGGCTTGTCGTTGGCGTAGACATAGCCTTGGCGGAATTCGGGCAGTCCGGGGAACACCTCGAGCAGCGCATCGCGCGGGCCCTTCAGGTCCTGGATGACGAAGTTGGGCGGCTCGGTGCCCGACCACTCCTGCACGCCGAAATTGCGCGCCGCCAGGTCGATGTGGATGTTGGCCGCGTGCGCCATCGGCGACATGTCGCCGGGGCCGTGCCATGCCGTGCGCACGCCGAACTGCTCGGCAAAGATCTGGAGCTTGCGCCCCGGCGTGATGCCGCCGATCTGGCTCAGGTGCACGCGGATGAAGTCGATCAACTGTTCGCTGATCAGCGTCTTCCACTCGCTGGGGTTGTTGAACAGCTCGCCCTGCGCCAGCGGGATCTTCGTCTTCTCGCGCAGCTGGCGCAGCCACTTGCCCTCTTCGAGCGGGATCGCGTCTTCGAGGAAGAACAGGTCGAACTGCTCCATCTCGCAGGCGAAGCGGATCGCGTCGACGGGCTGCAAGCGTTCGTGCACGTCATGGCACAGCTGTACGTCGAAGCCGACCTTGCTGCGGATGCCTTCGAAGAGCTTGAGCGTGTCGCGCATGTATTTGCGGCTGTCGAGGTACACGCCGTCTGCGGCACCCGCCGGTGCGCTGGTCGGCGCGGCGCCGAAGCCCCCGCCGCCATAGCCGCCACTCTGGCAGCGCACGTGCGTGATGCCCTGTGCGCGGTACTTCTCGATGTTGTCGCACAGTTCGCCCAGGTCCTTGCCGTCGGCATGGCGATAGATCGGCACGCCTTCGCGCACCTTGCCGCCGAACAGCTGGTACAGCGGCATGCCGGCCATCTTGCCCTTGATGTCCCACAGGGCCATGTCGACGCCGGAGATGGCGTTGTTTTCCACCGGCCCATTGCGCCAGTAGGCGTTCTGGTGCATCAGTTGCCAGAGCTCTTCGATCGCAGTCGCATCACGGCCGACGAGCAGCGGACGAATGTATTCCTCGAGCAGGCACTGCACCACGCGGTGGCGGTAGGCAAAGGTTGCGCAGCCCAGTCCGAAGAGGCCTGGCTGGTTGGTCTCGACCTTCACGACGATCAGGTTGATGCCTTCGGGCGCCGTCAGGATGACCTTGACGTCGGTGATGAGGGTGGCCATGGCGCCCTTACTTCTGGATGGTCAGGCCGCTGAGCAACTTCTTGAAGTAGTCAGACTGGCTGTTCATGAAGGCCTTGAACTGGTCGCCGTCCATGTAGGCCGGCTGCAGGTTGGCCTTGAGCAAGGCTTCGCTGAAGGCGGGGTCTTGCGCCGTCTTGCGGGTGGCTTCGCGCAGGTAGGTCACCACTTCCGGTGGCGTGTTGAGCGGAACGCCCAGCCCGCGCCACGTGCCGATGACCAGGTCCGTTCCCTTTTCCTTGAAGGTGGGCACCTTGTCGTAGGGTGGTGGCAGGCGGCGGTCCGCCATCGAGATCAGCACGCGCACCTTGCCTGCTGCAACGAAGGAGCCGATCTCCGCCGGGCTGACGGCGATGGCGTCGACGTGACCACCCGCCAGCGCCATGACGCTGGGCGATGCGCCTTGATAGGGCACGTGGTTGAACTTGACGCCGGTCTTTTCTTCGACGGCGGCTGCGGCGAGGTGCCAGATGGTGCCGCTGCCTGCGTTGCCCATCGTGACGCTGCCGGGCGTCTTCCTGGCTTGGGCCAAGAGGTCGTCGATGGACTGGAATGGAGAATCCGCACGCACCGCAATCAGGCCCGGGTCGCCGTTCAGGCGGGCCAGCGGGATGAAGTCGTTGGTCGTGACCTTGGTCATGCCCAGGTGCGGAATGATCGCCAGCTCGGAGATCAGCACGCCGACCTTGTAGCCGTCCGGCGCCGCGCGCTGCACTTCGGTCATGCCGATGCCGCCGCTTGCGCCCGGCTTGTTGCTCACCACGATGGGCTGGGTGATGTACTTCTTGGAGACTTCGGCGAAGAGGCGCGCCATGACGTCGGTGCCGCCGCCGGCGGAGGAGGGCACCACCATCTCGATCGGATGGTTGGGATAGTCAGCCGCTGCAGCCAGTGGGGCCTGCGTCGTCGCTGCGACGGTGAGGATGGCGGCAAGCGCCGCGCGAAACTGCTTCATGGGAGTCTCCGTTTGTGAGAGGGGGTGATTGGCCTGGCGACGCGCTTCAAAGCACGGCCAGCATGCCGCCGTCGACATAGAGGATCTGGCCGTTGACGTAGTCGGAGGCCGCGGATGCGAGGTAGATGGCCGTGCCGCCAAGTTCATCGGGCCGGCCCCAGCGGCGCGCCGGCGTGCGGGCCTTGACCCATGCGTCGAACTCCGGGTTCTGCAGCAGGGCGGTGTTCATCTCGGTCGCCATGTAGCCCGGGCCGATGGCGTTGGCTTGGATGCCGTGCTGCGCCCATTCAGCCGCCATGGCGCGCGTGAGCATCTTGATGCCGCCCTTGGCCGCGGTGTACGGCGCCACGGTGGCGCGGGCCGCTTCGCTCGTGAGCGAGCCGATGTTGATGACCTTGCCGCCGGACTGGCGCGCGATCATGCGGCGGGCGGCTTCGCGGCCGACCAGGAAGGCGCTCGTGAGATTGGTGCGCAGCACCTTGTCCCACTCGTCCACCGAGAGGTCGACCAGGAGCTTGCGCAACTGGATGCCCGCGTTGTTGACCAGGATGTCCACCGCAATGCCGCGCGCGTCGAGTTGATCGAAGGCTGCGCAGACGGCGGCGTCGTCGGTCACGTCGAAGTGGGCCGTCTCGACCTGGTGACCCTTGCCGCGCAGCGATTCGGCGCTCTGTGCCAGTCGCTCTACGTCGACGCCGTTGAGCACGACGCGTGCGCCGGCCTGTGCCAGGGCCTCGGCAATTCCGTGACCCAGTCCGCGTGAGGAACCGGTGACCAGGGCCGTACGGCCGGAGAGGTTGAACAGTGGGTGGGACATCGGGTGTGTTCGTTGGTGTGGTGGGTTCGAAGAATACGGTGATATTTCACAATATGTTTAGGCGTTTACCCTGACGCAAGTCGAGTGGTCCGATCTCCACCATTTCCCTTGTGAATTCACCTGAAACTGGCCGAAATTCTGTGAATTCCGTTGCATATCACGATATGCTCAATGCCTTGAAGTGTCGCGGCATGTCGCCGCCGCCAGCGTCAAGAAAACCTTTATGGCAACGTCCACCCGCCCCCGCGCGAAACCCGTAACTGTTGTCAGGGAAGAACCCACCAGCCAGGAGCCGCAGCGCCGCCGCACGCCAGTCAGCCTGGCCGATGCCGCCTACGACCGGATCGAAGAGTTGCTGGTGAACTGCGAGCTCAAGCCGGGGCGCTTCCTCGCAACGCACGACCTGCAGAAGCTCACAGGCTTCGGCCGCACGCCGGTGCTCCAGGCCGTCACCCGGCTGGCAGCAGACACCTTGCTCGTTGTCGCGCCACGGCACGGCGTGCAGATCGCGCCGGTCGACCTCACGCGCGACCGCGTGCTGTTGCGCTTGCGGCGCGACATGGAGCGCTTCGTGATTCGCCTGGCCACCGAGCGCTCAGGCGCGTCGCAGCGCAACCAGATGCTGCACCTCAAGCGCCACTTGATCGAGCGCCGCGGCGAGCTGAACCTCGACCAGTTCAACCAGGTCGATCGGCGAATCGACAAGCTCTTCATGGCGGCTGCCGGCGAACCTTTCGTGGAAAGCACGCTGCGTCCGCTTCACACCATCTTCAGGCGATTGGGTTGGATCTATCACACCCAGACCGGACGGGGCGTCAACCTGGACGACACGGTCGACGGCCACGTTGCCGTCATCGAGGCCGTGGCCGACGGCCAGGTCGACAAGGCGATCGCCGCGTCGGACCATCTCATGGATTTCGTGGAAGGCATGTTCGACGTGCTCGAGCGCGAAGTCTCGCCAACGCTGCTGGACTGCAGCCTGGACATGCTCGATGACACCTTCACGGAAGGCGCGGCCCTGGCAAGGCTCAAGGCTTGAGAGCAAGTAGCCGACGGGTCGGCGCTGGCTGGCTTGGCAAGTGGCTGCTTTTGAGCAGTTAGAGGCGCCATCCGCTGCCCAGGACTCCGGCAATCGCGTCGAGCGCCTCCACGGCCCCCATCGGCAGCCCCACGTCATGCGGCGTCGGCACCGTCGATTCCCGCGGGTTGATTCGTATGAGCCGTCCGCGGCATGCGTGGACCACGCGCTGGCTGAAATGGCGAACCGAGGGAATGGCGGTGCCCGCACCCAGCTCGATGACCACGGGTCGGGTGACCGACGCGAGCCATCGTTGCATCCGCAGGGCCTGCGCCTGCTCGCGCGCATCGATCCATCCGCCGTCGCCGAACATGAGCACGTTGGGCCGCGCCATGCCGCCGCAGCGGGGGCACACGGGGGCTGCATTGAGGAGCCGGCACGCTGCTTCGTCGACCTCCGGGGTGAAGCCATCGGCACTCCAGATGTCGTCGCTGCAGGGCTGCAGGCACTGCAGGTGATGAATCGATCCGTGGCACTCGTGGACGCTGTCGGCATCGAAGCCTGCGCGCTGGAAGTGCCCGTCGACGTTGCTGGTGAACACGGCTCGGCCGAAAAACATCTTGTCGCCCCAGTGCCGCAGCAGCGCAAAGCCGGCGTGCGGCGCGGTGCGGCGGTACAGGTTCAGCCGATGGCCGTAGAAGCCCCAAGCCAGCGCAGGGTCCGCCTCGAACGCCGCGGGAGAGGCAATCCGGTGGAACTCGATCCCTGACCTGGCCAATGCCGGATAGGCGCGCCAGAAGCCCTCCGTCCCCCGGAAGTCGGGCAGGCCCGAGTCCACGCCCATGCCGGCACCGGCGGCGACGATCAGGCCGTCGGCTTGCCCGATGAGGGCAGCGGCGCGTTCGAGCAGCGGGTGGAAGTCATTGGGCACGTGATGGTCCTTTCCTTGGTGCTGAGGGTTTGTTCCTGTCCCCGGTTTTGTCGGCCATCCATCATGATCGCCGTCGGGCCAACGGGCATGGCCAAAGAGGTGACGAATCATGACTTCGATGGATGACGCGCAAGACGCTGCGCCGGCAACGCCATCCGCTTCGCCGCGCGTGGCGGTGGTGACCGGCGGGGCGAAGGGCATCGGCTTTGCGACGGCACAGGCCTTCGCCCGCATCGGCGTGCGGCCCATCCTGTTCGACCGCGACGACAACGCACTGGACGCGGCCTCGCGCACCCTGGCAGAGCAAGGCGTCGAGCACCTCGTGCACGCCGTCGACATCACGCGCGAGCCGGGCGTCGACGCCGCCTTCGCCGGGGTGATGGCGCGCTTCGGCCGCATCGACGTTCTCGTGAACAACGCCGGCATCGCGCTGCGTCATCCCACCATCGACATGCCGCTCGCCGACTGGCAAGCCGTGGTCGACGTGAACCTCACGGCCGCCTTCCTGTGCAGCCGGGCCGCCGCACGGCTGATGATTCCGCAGGGTGGCGGCGCGATCGTCAATGTCTCCTCGATCATGGGTCTCTCAGGCGGCGGGCTCTACCCGAACGTGTCTTACCAGTCGACCAAGGGCGCTGTCGTCAACATGACGCGCGCACTGGCCGTGGAGTGGGCGGCGCAGGGCATTCGCGTCAACGCCGTGGCACCGACCTGGGTGCGCACCGAATTGACCCAGGGCTTGTTCAGCAACGCCGAACTCCTCAAGCGCGTGCTCGACATGACGCCGATGCGCTGCCTGGCCGAACCGGCCGACGTGGCCGATGCCATCGTGTTCCTTGCCTCGGACAAGGCACGGATGATCACGGGCCACACCTTGCCCGTGGACGGCGGTTTCCTGGCGCAGTAGCAGGCGCGTGCGGGATTCAGGTCAACGCCGAGCGCGCATGCGCTTCCCGCGCCGACTTCATCCCGTGCTCGATGAATCCCTTGGCGTGACGCGCCAGGTCGCCGCCGTCTTCCCACAGGTTGCGCCAGATCCCGAGGATGCCCTGCAGCTGCTTGTTGACCACCGCCGAGGAGAAGGATTCGAAGGTGATCGGTCCTTCATACCCCGCCTTCGCCAGCCCCCTGAAGACGCGGTCGAAGTCGATGTTGCCGGCGCCCAGGTAGCCGCGCCCCGATTCGCCGATGTGGAAGTAGCCCATCATGTCGCCGGTGTCGATCAGCGCCGATTCGATGTCGGCTTCCTCGATGTTCATGTGGTAGGTGTCCAGGTGCACCTTGACGTTGGGCAAGCCCACGCGCCGCGCGAAATCGACCGCCTGGGCGGCCGTGTTGAGCACGTTGCTTTCGTAGCGGTTGACCACCTCCAGCCCTATGGTGATGCCGTGCTGCGCCGCATGCTCGCCAATGCGCCGCAACACATCGACGGAGCCTGCGATGCCCGCTTCGGTCGGTGGCTCGAAATACTTCTGGAAGGCCGAATACAAAATGCCGCAGACATGCGTGGCGCCGATGTCGCGCGCCACGGAAAGCACCTGCATCAGCCGCGCCTGGCCGCGCGCCTGCTTGTCCGGGTCGCCGCTGGAGATGTCAGTGGCGGCGTCGAGCCCAAGCGACATGGTCGTGCCCAGCTGGTACCGGTCGAGCATCTTGCGCGTGAAGGCGCTGTCGATGGATGACGGGTCGAGCGCGGGAATCTCGATCAGGTCGAAGCCGATCTCTGCCGTCTGCGCGATGGTGCGCTCGCATTCCTCATGGCTCCAGCCGCCCACCCAGACCAGCGCATGCACACCGAGCTTGTTCATGGTTCGCGTCTCCTTGCTTGTGTTGAAGGGGCTATCGCTTTGACTGCCGCGTGGCGAGACGGTGCACGACCCGCCTCGAATCCAGATAGAGATCGAGATAGTCGCGATAGAGCGCGTCGTAGCCGGGCCGCAGCGCCGCCGCCGGCTCGATGACGCGTCCCGGCCGCACCCACTCGTCGATCTGGTCGCGCTGGAGCAGGCCCGCCGCGCAGCCTGCGAGGAACGCGTCGCCATAGCACGCGCCCACGGTGACGGTCGGCACCTCTTGCCGCAGGCCCGACACGTCGGACACGATCTGCAGCCAGGTATCGGTCTGCGCACCGCCGCCCACGGCCACCACGCGCCCGACGTGGGCGCCCAGGTCCGCCAGCGTCTCGACGTTGTGCCGCACCCCGCAGGCAACACCTTCCAAGATGGCACGGAACATCTGGTCGCGCGTGTGCGCCAGGCTGAGACCGGCCATCAGGCCGCGCGCCAGCGGGTCGTTCAGCGGAGTGCGCTCGCCGCTGAAGTAGGGCAGGAACACCAACCCGCCCGCGCCCGGCGCCACGCGCGCCGCCGCGTCGAACAGCGCGTGCGCGTCGCCCTCGGGCAGGTCGCGCGCGAGCTGGTCCTGGAACCAGCGCGTGAGGCTGCCGGTCGTGCCCATGCCGGCGGCAAGATTGAACTGCCCGGGCCACGCACCCGCCACGGTCCACACGCGCTCGTCGGGCGTGGGTGCCGACTGCACGAGGATGAAGAAGGTCGTGCTGCCGTACATGATCATCAGGTCGCCCGGACGCACGACGCCCACGCTGATCGCCTCGCTCAAGGCATCGACCGCGCCCACGGCCACGGGCGTTCCGGCGGCAAGGCCCGTGGCTTGCGCGGCAGCGTGCGTGACGGTGCCCGCCACTTCATCGCTCCAGCCGGGCGACGGCAGCATCCACACCGGCGCGACGTGTTCGGCATGCCGCGAGTCCCATTGGCCGGTGGCCGGGTCGTACAGCGGCATGAAATGGCTGGCGGTGTGGCGGTCGATGCGGTGCTCGCCCGTCAGGCGCCACGTGAGGTAGGCGCTGGCGGTCGTGAGCCGATGCGTGCGCTGCCACACATCAGGCTCATGCTTGCGCAGCCAGCGGATCTTCGGGCCGATGGCCTGGCTGGTGTGGCTCATGAGGGAGAAGCGCAGGATCCCGTCGCGGCCGATCAGCGCGTCCAGCTCTCCGATCTCATCGGTGGCGCGCACGTCCACGCCGTACAGGATGCCGGGGCGAAGCGGGCGGCCTGCCTCATCCAGCGGCAGCAGGCAGGGGCCGATGGCGCTCACCGCCACCCCGGCGACATCGCTGCCGCGCCAGGGCGAGCCGTCCAGGAGTTGCATGCACAGGCTGCACAGGTCGTGCCACCAGACGGCATCTGCGTCCTGCTCGACGTGGCCGGGCGCGGGCGTCGAGATGCCGTGCGGCACGACGGCCGTGCGCAGCACCTCGCCCGCAGGCGTGACCAGCGCGGCCTTGCTGCTGAAGGTGCCGACGTCGATGCCGAGCAGAAGCGAACTCATGGAGCCGCCGTTTCTACAGCGCCCATGCCTTCAGCACAACTGCCGCTGGTCAAGTGCCCAGCTTCTTCAGCCTTTCGGGCTCCACGATCTCCACCCAGTAGCCATCCGGATCCTTGATGAAGGCCACGTCTTTCATCTTTCCCTGCTCGGGGCGCTTGACGTAGGGGATCTGGTTGCCGTCGAACCACTGGATGGCGGCGTCCAGGTCGGGCACCGAAAAGCAGATGTGGCCGAAGCCCTGCGGCTGCGCATTGCCGTCGTGGTACCTGAAGGCGGGATCGTTTTCGGTGCCCCAGTTGTGGGTCAGTTCCAGGATGCCGGTCTGGCTGAAGGTCCAGGCGGTGCGTTCGCCTTCGTCGTCCGGTGGTGCGTTGCCTTCCACGGGCCGGTGCAGGAAGTACAGCGAGAACTTCATCTCCGGAAAGTCCAGCTTGCGCAGCACGCGCATGCCGAACACGCGGGTGTAGAAGTCGAGCGAAATGGCCGGGTCCTTCACGCGCAGCATGCTGTGGTTGAGCACGAAGCCCTGCGAATTCGCAGGCGGCTGGGCGCACACGCCCGGATGGTTTTCGGTGTCGAAGCTCATCGCGCCACCGCCAAAGGGCGAACGGCCGCCAGCGTGGGTGGGTTGCTCGCGGCGCGTGGCGCCTGTTCCAGGGCCATGAGCCGCCGTCGCAGGTAGCGCATGCAGGTCACGCGCAGGAAGGACGCGAAGTTGGGCACCTCGCCGCGGTGGGCCATGATCTCGTCGTGGAAGAGGGCGATCAGCGCATTGGTGGTGCGGCCTTCCTCTTCGGCCATCTCGGCCAGCGTGTCCCACATCATGTTCTCCAGCCGCAGGCTGGTCAGCACGCCGTGGATGCGCACGGTGCGCGAGCGTTGCTCGTACTGGATCGGGTCGGCCTTGACGAAGAACTCACACATGGCGTGTCTCCTTGGTGGGCCCGCCGCGCTACACCGTGCGGGCGCTCATCGCGCTGGCAATGTACTCCGCTTGCCGGATCGCCAGCGTAACGATCGTGAGCGTGGGGTTTTCCGCGCCACCGGTCGTGAACTGGCTTCCGTCGCTGATGAAGAGGTTGGGAATGTCGTGCGTCTGGCCGTGGGCGTTGCACACGCTGTCTTTCGCATTCGCGCCCATGCGGCAGGTGCCCAGGTTGTGCGTGCTCGGGTAGGGCGGCGTGCGGAAGGACTTGACGGCGCCGGCCGCTTTGTAAACCCGCTGGCCCTGGCGGAAGGCGTGTTCGCGCATCGCGAGGTCGTTCTCGTGGTCGTCGTAGTGCACGTTGGGAATGGCATTGCCCCACTTGTCCTTCAGGCTGGTGTTGAGCGTGACGCGGTTGCTCTCGCGCGGCATGTCTTCGCCCACGATCCACATGCCGGCCGTGTTGGCGTAGTTGTCCATGTAGTCGGCAAACTCGGCGCCCCAGCCGCCGGGGTTCAAAAAGGCCGCCATGAAAGGAACGCCGAGCGACAACGTCTCCATCTCGTAGCCGCCGACGAAGCCGCGCTTTGGATTCGAATGCGCCTCGTCACGGATGATGCCGGCCATGGTGGTGCCGCGGTACATGTTCACCGGCTGCTTGAACACCGCGTACACCGACGCGGTGAGGTGTCGCATGTAGTTGCGCCCGACCTGGCCGGAGCTGTTCGCCAGCCCGTCCTTGAAGGTGTTGGAGGCAGAGAGCAGCAGCAGCCGCGGCGTCTCGATCGAATTGGCCGCCACGCACACGATGCGCGCCTTCTGCCGTTGCTCCTTGCCGTCCTTGTCGAAGTAGACGACGCCCGTCACCTTGCCCGCGTCGTTGTGCTCGATGCGCGTCACGTGGCTTTCCGGGCGCAGGTCGAGGTTGCCGGTGATCTCCGCCTTGGGCAGCTCGGTGTAGAGCGTGCTCCACTTCGCGCCGCTCTTGCAGCCCTGGAAGCAGAAGCCCAGCTGCATGCAGCGTGCCCGTCCGTCGCGTGGATGACTGTTGATCGCCATGTTGCCGGTGTGCACGTCCTTGTAGCCCAGCTTGGTCGCGCCGGCGTACATCACCTTGAAGTTGTTGTTGCCCGGCAGGCCCGGAATGCCGTGGGTGCGCGTGACGCCCATCTTGTCTTCGGCGCGGTCGTAGTAGGGCTCCAGCTCCTTGAGCGTGAGCGGCCAGTCCATCAGGTTGGCGCCCTTGATGTTTCCGTAGACCGTGCGCGTGCGGAACTCGTGCTCCTGCAACCGCAGCGAGGCGCCGGCCCAGTGCGTGGTCGTGCCGCCGACGGTCTTGCAGGTCCAGGCGGGCAGGTTGGGGAAGTCCTTGGCAACCCGCCAATTGCCGGAGGTGGTGCGGTTGTCCAGCCAGGCCAGCTGGCTGAAGGACTTCCATTCGTCGTTGATGAAGGTCGCGCTGGACTGCTGCGCGCCGGCCTCCAGCACCACGACCTTGATGCCCTTCTGGCACAGCTCGTTGGCCAGGGTGCCGCCGCCGGCGCCGGAACCGATGATGACGACCACCGAGTCGTCGCCGGAATCGAACTTCGCCATGATGTCTGTCTCCTGCTTGCTGTGTACGGGTACGTGGCTGGCGGGGTGGGAGTCAACCGATGTAGGGCGGCGGACTGGCGGCTTGCGGCGGCGCGGGCAGCCACTTCAGATCCTGGAAGCCGCGCGTGATGTAGCCGCCTTTTTCCCAGGACGATCCGGGGTAGCCGAACACGGCGAAGGCCATGTCGTTGTTGTAGAGCGAAGTCACGCACTGCCCACGCACGGTGTTGAAGAAGGGCGTGCCTTCGATGGCCTTCACGGCGGCCAGCTGCTTCGCGGGCGCGGCACTGACGAAGCTGCCGCCCGTCGCCTGGTCCAGGCCGGCCATGCCGGTGCGCAGCATGGGCAGTTGCTCGGCCTTGCCGTCCAGGTCCTTCACGAGCAGCGCGTAGACGGCATCGGGCAGCTTCTTGTGCGGATAGAGCACGCGGCCCATCGCCATCAGCGTCTTGCCTTCGGCTTCGTTGAGTTGCTGCAGTTCGAGCGCCCATACGGAAGATGGGGCCAGCGTCGCCAGAACCGATCCGGCGGCAAGGGTGCCCATGAGGATGCCCGAGCCCTTGAGGAACTCGCGTCGCGCCAAGGGCAGGTCGAGGCGGGGCACTTGGCCGTCGTCTTCGTGGCAGGCGTGCGCGCCGGCGGGCACCGACGCTTCGATGGGTATCACGCGCATGGCTTGTCTCCTGTTGCGTCGGGGCTCGACGCAGGCCCCGTGCGCGCAGTGTTGCACCCGTATCGGCCGACCGGGTTTTAGCCTGCTACCTACACCTCCAGCACGCGGCGCGGGTCAGACCAGCTTCAGATCCCTGGGCGTCACGCCCGCAAAGATGCGGTCCAGCTGTGGCCGCGACAGCCCGTACATCCGCTGGAACAGGCCACCGAACACCGCCCGGTATTCGTTGAGCACGGGGTAGTCGCGGTCCTGGAACAGCGTGGCCTGCGACACGGCGACCTGCTCGCCCAGCACCTGACCGCCGGCCTGCGCGGCAAGGCCGCCGCCGAGCACCCAGTACACCGTGCCGTGCCCGTGGTCGGTGCCGCGGTTGCCGTTCTCGCGAAAGGTGCGCCCGAACTCGCTGATGACCACCACCACCGTGTTGCGCCAGGACTCGCTGCCCAGTTCGTCGGCAAAGCCGGCCAGTCCGCGCCCCAGTTCTTCGAGCCGGTTGGCCAGCACGCCGGTGGCGCCGCCTTGCGCCACGTGCGTGTCCCAGCCGCCCACGTCGACAAAGCCGATGTCGAAGCGCTCCTGCATCAGGCGCGCCATGCGACGCGCCACGAGTTCGAAGCCCTTGGCAGTCATCGCGCTGCGTCCGGCGGCGTCCATTTCCTGCTTGACGCTGCGCTGCACTTCGTCGCGCACCTCGAATCCCTCGGCCACGGTTTGGGCGAGCGGGGTGTTGCGGTACATCGAGGTGATGATCTGGCTCCTCCGATCGTCGATGCCTGATTTGCCGACGGAGGCGAGCGACATGTTGGCGGCTTTGGCGTCGCCACGCAGTGCGATCGGCAACAGGTCGGTGAATGCGATGGGCGCCACGTTGGCGTGCGCGCCGGCGCCGAGCACGCCCGCCAGCCGGTTCAGGAATCCGGAGCGCGGGTCGCGCTTGCCATCGGGGGCCTGGCCCAATTCAATGGAATCCTGCGTCTCGAAATGGCTGCGCGTGAGGTCGTCGGTGCCGGCGAATGCAATGAAGGCGGCCTCTTTCTTCTGGAACAGCGGGTGCACGCTGGACGCCAGGGCCGGATGCAGTCCCCATTGCGAATCAAGGGGCAGGGCGCCGCTGGGCTGGCCCGGCCGGGCGATGGCGATGTTGGGCCGCGCGCTGTAGTAGAAGTCGCTCGACACGGGCACCAGCACGTTCGCGCAGTCGTAGGCGCCGCGCAGGAATACGACGAGCAGTTTGGCGTCGCTGGCGGCCGGTGCGGCGATCAGCCGGCCCGCCGCGCCGCCCAGTGGCGCAGCGGCAAGGTATTTCAGGAGTTCGCGTCGTTGCATGTGGGGGCTCTTTTTTCTTTTCAGCGGCGCATCAGCTCGGGGGAAGCCAGCAGGAAGGTGTTCCACTCCGTGGGCGAACGCGCCTGGGCCAGCGCGCCGCGCGTGTCGGGGCTCATGCCCGACAAAGTGGCGCGGACGGTCGGGGCTTCGGCCAGGGGCGGGTACTGTGGCTTTTCCAGCGGCGCCTTGTCATCGGTGCGAAACAGCACCGCGCCGCTGCCGCCGATGGCTTGCGCGATGTCGAAGCGCGCGTTCATCTGCGCCGCGCTGGCCCAGGCCTCCTGCGTGAGCGGATAGCCGTCGGGTGTCTCATTGGCGTAGAGCGGCTCGCCCAGGCGGCTGAGCCAGCTGATCATCGGGCGGACGTTGGTCGCGACACGCTGGTCATAGGCCAGGCGCACGCTGGCCACCACGTAGTGAACCGGATCGCGGAACTTCTTGCCGAGCGATGCTGCAAATTCCGGTGCTTCGAACATCGTCGTGAGCGTTGCGGCAATGTCGCCGTCGCTGCGCAGGAAGGTCGCGGCCATGCGGTCCACCAAGGCTGGCGGCGGATTGTCGGCCACGAAATAGACGGCGATCTTGCGGGAGATGAAGCGCGCCGTGGCCGGCGAGCGCGCAAGACGGTCCAGCGCCTCATCGGCTTCGGCCAGGCCGCGCTGCCGGATGGGCTGGCCGAGGAAAACCTTGGCGCCATAGTCATGTCGGTTGGGATTGAACTCGAACAGGCCCTGCTGCACGTAGTCGGCCTGAAGTTCGGGCTTGAGCTTGGGCGGCGCGGCGTTGGGTCCCAACGGGGTCATGCCGATGCCCGTGAGAATGCGCGCAAGCTCCTGAACGTCGCGCTGGGAGTAGCCACTGCCCACGCCGAGCGTGTGCAGTTCCATCAGTTCGCGCGCATAGTTCTCGTTGATGGCATTGACCGCATTCACCGAGTTGTCGAGGTACCGCAGCATGGCGGGGTGGCGCATCGTTGCGCCCAGCATGACGCGGAACCTGCCCAGTGCATTCGGGCGAATGACGGTCTCTTCGTAGTCGCCGACGGTGGCGCGTACGTTGGCCTTGCGCACGCTCACGTGGAAGTGATTCATCCAGAACCACGTCATCTGTTCCTGCAACTGGTTGGGCGAATAGAGGGCCCGAAGCAGCATGCGCTGCTGCGCCTCGCGCGACAGCAGATTCATCGTGTCCTGCGGAAGCTGCTGGGCGGCCTTCTTTTGCGCGTCGTCGCTCATGGGCGCCGCCGCAGCGCGCAACTGGCTTTCCACCGTCGCGAGCAGTTGCGGAAAGGGCGTCTGCGTGATGGTCATGGCGTCGATCTGCGCTTGGGCCTGTGGCGGCAGCCTGGCCGGGCCGGGGTGCAGTTGCTCCCGCAGCCACGCCGGCAGACCGGCCTTTGACAGGCGCTCGGCATCCTCGCCATTGGCGCCCCAGCTCACACGGTCGAGCCAGCGCAACTGGGAAGCCTTGTCAGGTGCCGAGACCTTCAGCGGCGGGCCGAGGTTGAATGACGCGCACGCGGCCAGCAGCAGGGCGGCTGCGGGCACCATCCATCGCCAGGGTGCGCGGGTCATGCGGCGGCCCTCAGCCAAGTTTGCGACTGTGCGGATTGCGTCTTCAAGCTTCTTCTCCCTGCCATTCATCGGCGGCTCATTTATAACCAACGGGTCCGGCGACGGTTGACTCGCCTGAATGTAAAGGCGCCCGGCGTGATGCAAACCCGCGGCCTGCGCGCTATGCTGCCGCCTGCCACCCATTCGCTTGTCGTCCCGTGTCCCGAACCGGAAATTCGGGCCACTGGCGACAAGCCGTTTCCAGCCAGGAGACATCAAGAAATGAAATCGCGCAGCTTCAAGAGCCGCAACGGCACGGATCTGGTGTTCTCGGCCATCGGCCTGGGAACGGCGCCGATGGGCGATCTTTACGAACTCCTCGACGAAAAGACCTCGATCGCGACGATCGAGCGGGGCGTCGAATGTGGCGTTCGCGTGTTCGACACCTCGCCGCACTACGGCAACGGCTTGTCCGAATCGCGTGTGGGCGCCGGCCTGCGCTATGCCCCGCGAAAGGACATCATCGTCTCCACCAAGATCGGCCGGGTGATGGACCCTTTCACCCAACCGCCGCCCAAGAACCCCGATGTGTTCTCGCCGGGCTTCAAGGGCGGCTACCCGCACGCGCCGCGCTTCGACTATTCGTACGACGGCACGATGCGCTCGGTCGAGCAGTCGCTCCTGCGCATGGGGCTGGACCGGATCGACGTGCTCCTCATCCACGACTGCGATGTGTGGACTCACGGCAAGACGGACGCGCCGATCCGCTTCAAGGAAGCCATGGACGGCGCCTACAAGGCGCTCGACAAGCTGCGCAGCGAAAAGACGGTGGCGGCCATCGGCTTCGGCATCAACGAGGCCGACACCTGCGTCAAGTTCGCGAAGGCAGGTGACTTCGACGTGGCGATGATGGCCGGGCGCTACTCGCTGCTGATCCAGAACGGCTTGGCCGAATTCCTGCCGCTGGCGCTGGAAAAGAACATGGGCGTGATGCTGGCCGGCGTGTTCAATTCCGGCATCCTGGCGACGGGTGCGGTGCCCGGCGCCAAGTTCGAATACGGCCCGGCGCCCGACGACATCATGGCGCGCGTGCGCAAGATCGAGGCCGTCTGCGCCACGCATGGCACGTCGATCCGGCGTGCGGCGCTGCACTTCGCGATGTCGCATCCCGCGGTGGTGAGCGTGGTGCTCGGCGGTGTGAAGCCCGGGGAGGTCGAAGCCAATGCGGCCGATGCCGACGGGCAGGTGCCGCCCGCGCTGTGGAGCGACCTCAAGTCCGCCGGCTTGCTCGACGCCGCCGCGCCCGTGGGCTGAGCAGATCCGCCGAACGGTCACCGGGCGCTGTTGTCAACCAACACCCGACGCACTAGCATCGGCGCAGCTTCGCGTTTCACCTGGGAGGACCACACAACCCGCCAAGAGCGGAAACAACTCGGAGACATCCAGTGGACAGACGCAAGACTCTCAAGACATTGGGAAGCGCCGCCATGGCTGGCGCAACGGGCCTGACCAGCCGACTCGCCTTCGCGGCAAATCCCAGCATGGTCACGGTGGTGAAGATCGCCGGCATACCCTGGTTCAACGCCGTCGAAAAAGGCATCCTCAAGGGCGGCAAGGACTTCAACGTCGACGCCACCATGGTCGGCCCGGCCAATGTCGATCCCGCGCAGCAGGTCAAGCTGCTGGAAGACCAGATCGCCAAGAAAGTGACCGTCATCGGCCTGGTGCCACTGGACGTGAAGGTGTGCGAGCCGGTGCTCAAGCGTGCGCAGGCGGCCGGCATCAAGGTCATCACGCACGAAGGGCCGGAGCAGGAAGGGCGCGACTGGAACGTCGAACTCATCGACTCGGTCAAGTTCGGCGAAGTGCAGATGCAGCGCATCGCCAAGGACATGGGCGAGGAAGGCGAGTACGTCGTCTACGTCGGCACGCTGACCACGCCGCTGCACAACAAGTGGGCCGACGCCGCCATCGCGTACCAGAAGAAGAACTACCCCAAGATGAAGCTCGCCGCCGACCGCTTCCCCGGCGCGGACGAGATCGACACCTCGTACAAGACCACGCTCGACGTGATCAAGGCGTACCCGAACCTCAAGGGCATCCTCGGCTTCGGTTCCAACGGACCCATCGGCGCGGGCAACGCGGTGCGCGAAAAGCGGCTGGGCAAGAAGATCGCGGTCGTCGGCACGGTGCTGCCCTCGCAGGCCAAGGACCTGATCGCCGACGGCATCATCCGCGAAGGCTTCCTGTGGAACCCGACGGATGCGGGCTACGCCATGGTGGCCGTGGCGCGCCTGGTGGTCGACGGCAAGCAGATCAAGGACGGCGTCGAGATTCCGGGCCTCGGCAAGGCGGCGGTGGACGTGCCGGGCAAGCTGATCAAGGTCGACAAGATCATGCGGATCAACAACGAGACCATTGCTGGCTTGATTGCCGGCGGCCTCTAGGTGTCTGAATGCGCAAGTGCTTGAGGCTTGATTGGCGAATTTTCTTGATCTGAAGGCAATCTCCAAACGCTTCGGCGGCGTTGTGGCCTTGCGCGACGTCGACCTCTCGCTGGCCGCCGGCGAGGTGCATTGCCTGGTCGGTGAAAACGGATCGGGCAAGTCGACGCTGATCAAGATCATCTCGGGCGTGCTGCACCCCGAGCCGGGCGGTCGCATCGTGATCGGGGGGCGGGAGTATCCGCATCTCGACCCGGTGCAGTCGACCGCGTGCGGCATCCAGGTGATCTACCAGGACCTCTCGCTGTTTCCGAACCTCACGGTGGCGGAGAACATCGCCATCGCGAGCCATCTGGGTCGGCCGCAGGTGGTGAACTGGAAGCGCCTGCGCGCCACCGCCGCCGCGGCGATGGCCCGCATCGGCGCCTCGCTCGACCCGGACGCGCGGGTGGAGGACCTGTCCATTGCCAACCGCCAGCTGGTCGCCATCTGCCGTGCGATGGCGGCGGATGCCAGGCTGGTCATCATGGACGAGCCGACGGCGTCGCTCTCGCGTCACGAGGTCGAGGCGCTGGTGCGCCTGGTGGACGACCTGAAGCAGCACGGCATCTGCATCGTCTTCGTCTCGCATCGGCTGGACGAGGTGATGGAGATCGCCGAACGCGTGACAGTGCTGCGCGACGGCGCCAAGGTCGGCGAATTCCCGGCGCGCGAGATGGACGACAGGAAGCTGGCGACGCTGATGACCGGCAAGGCCTTCGCGTACAAGACGTCGGCCACGAACGGTGCGAAGCCGGAGTTGGTGCTGTCCGTGCGCGGGCTCACGCGAACGGGCCAGTACGCGGACATCAGCATGGACATCCGCGCGGGTGAGATCGTCGGCCTGACAGGCCTGCTCGGCTCCGGGCGCACCGAGTTTGCGTTGTCGCTCTTCGGCATGAACCGGCCAACCTCCGGCGAGATCCGACTCAATGGCAAGCCGCTGGCGCTCAAGACCAATGCGCAGGCCATTGAGGAGGGCATCGCCTACGTGTCCGAAGACCGGCTCAACCTGGGCCTGGTGCTGGAGCAGCCGATCTCTTCGAACATCCTCGTCACGGTGCTCGACAAGCTTTCCAACGGATTGGGCCTGGTGCGCGAAGAGACGCGCCAGAAGACCGCCCGCCACTGGATCGAGGAACTGGCCATCAAGGCACCCAACGCGGACAACGCGGTGCGCACGCTGTCGGGCGGCAACCAGCAGCGCGTGGTGCTCGCCAAGTGGATGGCGACGCAGCCGAAGCTGCTGATCCTCGACAGCCCGACCGTGGGTGTCGACATCGCCGCCAAAGACGGCATCTATGAAGTGGTGCGTGCGCTGGCCGCTCGCGGCGTGGCGATCCTGCTGATCTCGGACGAGATTCCCGAGGTGTTCTATCACTCGCATCGGGTGCTGGTGATGCGGGGAGGGCGCCTTGTTGGCGAGCGCGTGCCGCACGACTCTTCGGAACAGGAACTGCAGGCGATGGTCGATGCATAGCGCCAGCCACAGCGCGAGCGCCGGCTCTGCGTTGCAGCGCTTTCGGCGAAGCCACGAGTTCTGGCTGCTGGCCGTCATCCTGGTGCTGTCACTCGCGTTGTCGCTGGCCACGGACAGCTTTCTCACGGTGCAGAACCTCTACGACCTGCTCACGTCCAACGCCTTCATCGGCATCCTGGCTTCCGGCTTGCTGGTGGTACTGATTGCCGGCGGCATCGACATCTCGTTTACGGCGACGGCGTCGATTGCGCAGTACGTGGCGCTGACCATCGGCATCCGGCATGGGCTGGGGTGGGCGCCGCTGTTTGCCATTGCCGCCGCGGTGGGCGTGGTGTGCGGCGTGATCAATGCGGTGTTCATCACCAAGCTGCGCATCTCCTCGATCATCGTGTCGATTGCCACGCTCAACATCTTCTATGGCCTGCTCATTTTCTCGACCGGCGGCAAGTACATCACCTCGCTGCCCAAGTTCTTCCGCGACGGCATCTGGTGGTTCGAACAGGTGGACGCGAGCGGCGTGCCCTATGCGCTCAACCTGCAGATCATCGTGCTGGTGCTGGCCTTTGCCGCCGCATGGCTGCTGCTCAACCGCACCAACGTCGGACGGCAGATCTACGCGATGGGTGGCAACAAGGACGCGGCGCAGCGGCTGGGCTTTCATGTGTTCCGGCTCAACGTTCTGGTGTACGGCTACCTTGGCTTCGTGGCGGGCGTGGCCTCGCTGGTGCAGGCGCAACTGGCGCAGTCGGTGACGCCCACCGTGCTGGTGGGAAAGGAGCTCGATGTGCTGGCGGCCGTGGTGCTGGGCGGTGCGAGCCTCACGGGTGGCGTGGGCACGGTCTTCGGCGCCATCCTCGGCGTCGCGCTGCTGGCCATCCTGCAGAACGGCCTGGTGCTCATTGGCGTGTCGTCTTACTGGAACCAGTGGTTCGTCGGCCTGACGATCCTGGTGGCGGTGTCGATGACGGCATGGTCGGAACGTCGACGCCGCGCGGCGAAGGCGATCAACTGATGATGGAGCGACACCACACATGAGCGCTGCGCCATCTCCCGCATCGCGCCCGGCATTCCAGTTGCCGCGCTTCCTGCGCGGCGGCACCGTGCCCATGCTGTCGCTGGTGCTGGTGGCGCTGGTGGCGGTGTTCGGACTCTTGCTGGGCGAACGATTCTTCAGTGTCGGCTCGCTGCAGTCGATGGCCTTCCAGTTGCCCGAACTCGGCATCCTTTCGCTGGCGATGATGGTCACGCTGCTGTCGGGCGGTTTGAATCTTTCGATCATCGCCACGGCCAATCTTTGTGCGCTTGCCATGGCGTGGGTGCTGACGACGCATGTGCCCGGCGCGCAAGGCTTCATGTGGGGCGGCTGGCAGGTCATCGCGATCCTCGCGGGGGTGGCGGTGGCGCTGGTGGTCGGGCTCATCAACGGCTTCGTCATTGCGTACCTCGGCGTGTCGCCGATCCTCGCGACGCTGGGCACGATGACGATGTGCAAGGGCCTGTCGATCGGCCTCACGCGCGGCAACGTCATCTCCGGCTTTCCCGAGCCGATCGTCTTCCTGGGCAACGGCACGCTCGCCGGCGTGCCGGTGGCGCTGCTGATCTTCCTGGCGCTGTGCGTGCCGATGGCGGTGCTGCTCAACAAGAGTCCGTTCGGCCACAAGGTCTACATGATCGGATCGAGTGAGAAAGCCACGCGCTATTCGGGCGTCGACACGCGGCGCGTGCTGCTGGGCGTGTACGTGCTGTCGAGCCTGCTGGCCTTCGTCGCCGCGCTGGTGATGATGGCGCGCTTCAACTCGGCCAACGCGTCCTACGGCGAGAGCTACCTGCTGGTGACCATCCTGGCCGCCGTGCTCGGGGGCGTCGATCCCTTCGGCGGCTTCGGCAAGGTGGGCGGACTGGTGATGGCGCTGGTGTTGCTGCAGCTCATCTCGTCGGCCTTCAACCTGCTCAACTTCAGCCCCTTCCTGACGCTGGCGATCTGGGGAGTGCTGATCCTGGCGGTCACCGCGCTGGGCGTGGTGATGGAGGGGTTGGGGGCGACGAGGCGATAGTGTCTTCATCGCCTCGCGCCTGGTGTGCTTCAGTCGCCCTGGATGAACGCGAGCAGATCGGCGTTGACCTCCTCCTTGCGCGTCGTGCACATGCCGTGCGGCGCGCCCTTGTAGACCTTCAGGGTTGCGTGCTTGACCAGCTTGACAGAGAGCATCGCGGAGTCGGCGATGGGAACGATCTGGTCATCGTCACCGTGAAGGATCAGCGTGGGAACGGTGATGCGCTTCAGGTCTTCGGTGAGGTCCGTCTCCGAGAATGCCTTGACGCAGAAATACGATGCGGGCATGCCAGCCATCATGCCCTGCAGCCAGAACGATTCGCGCACGCCTTCCGACACCTTGGCGCCGGGCCAGTTGTAGCCGTAGAAGGGCATGCTGAGGTCCTTCCAGAAGGCGGAGCGATCGGCCAGCACACCTGCGCGAATCTGGTCGAAGACGTCGATCGGCAAGCCGCCCGGATTCGCGGCCGTCTTGAGCATCAGGGGCGGCACGGCGCCGATCAGCACCGCCTTGGCCACGCGCTTGTTTCCGTGCCGGCCGATGTAGCGCGCGACTTCGCCGCCGCCCGTCGAGTGGCCGACGTGAACGGCATTCTTCAGGTCCAGGTGCTCCACCAGGGCGGCAAGGTCGTCCGCGTAGGTGTCCATGTCGTTGCCGTTCCATGGCTGGCTGGAGCGCCCGTGCCCGCGGCGGTCGTGCGCAATGCAGCGGTAGCCGCGCGAAGCCAGGTAAAACATCTGGTCTTCAAATGCGTCGGAGCTGAGGGGCCAGCCGTGGCTGAATACCACGGGCTGTCCACTGCCCCAATCCTTGTAGTAGATCTCTGTTCCGTCGTGGGTCTTGATGGTGCTCATCGTCTTTCCTTTGCGTGCTGGTGAAGAAGAAAGATCGGCAGCACCGGCAGGCGGTGCGACCGACATCAGGGCGGCGGCCGGAATCCCGGCTGCCAGGGCGATCCCCGCGCCACCCGCGATGAACCGGCGCCGGGACGTCGGGAAGCCTGTCGGTTTCGGGTCATTCATGGAGCGTTCTCCCGGGTTGCGTTGAGGAACGCCCCCACGATGTACGTCGGCCGTTGCATGCTGATTTCCTGGCGCCTTTCGCGGTTACCGGCGTAGCAACCGCGGTTTCATCTGCAATGCGCCGGGCGCCACGGCCGGCTCGCCTGACGGCGCCGTTTCCTGCCGTGTTTCGTTTGCAATCGCGGCGGCGCCACCCGAAATCAACGCGCAACGGGCGCTCCCGACAGTAGAGCCAGGACAAGCGCGGTGCGTTGGTCCGGGGAATCACTGGATGCGTGTCTGCCGGTGCGGCCCCCTCCTTGAATTGCAGATGCGCGCAAAGGAAATCATCATGAAGAAACTCAATCTGACGCTCGCCGTTCTCGCCGTTGGCGCGGCGCTCTCCGGTGCCCAAATGGCTTCTGCGCAGGGACTGACCCGCGCCGAGGTGAAGGCCCAGTTGGCGCAGGCCCAGGCCGATGGCTCGCTCAACGCGCTGAACAACGCCGACAGCGGTTCGTTCTACCTGTCCAAGCAGTTCCATTCCACCGAGCCGCGTTCGGAAGTCAAGGCCGAGCTGGCCGCAGCGGAAGCCAACGGCACGCTCGACGTGCAAACGGGTGAAGACAGTGGCTCAACCTACCTGACGGAGCAATTCCACTCCACCGAGCCGCGTTCCGAAGTCAAGGCGGAGGTCAAGCAAGCGGAAGCAGACGGTTCGCTCAACGCGCTGGACGGCGAGGACAGCGGTTCTTTCTACCTGGCCCGGCATCAAGCAACCCGCAGCGGCAACAACGCAGTGGCAAGTCGCTGATTTCCTCGCCATTGCAGCGAGGCAGGACGTGCAGGCTATCGGCCCGCGGGAAGCGGGGCCGGTCGCCGTGCACGTGCCGGCGCTGCGTCATCCTGGCGGAGATTGCGTGGCGTCTTTTCGTTGCGGGTCGGGCAGATGGCCTTGCGACTGGCTGGCAACGGGTGTCGGGTCGTCCAACTCGCTGTCGATCAGCTTGCGCAGTGATTCGTCCAGCACCGGGGTCTTGCCATCGATCAACCGGACCTCGACAGCGCGTACGACCGTGGAGAGAAGCGCGTCGGGCAACTGACGGCCGTTCAGATAGCTTCCGACCAGCGCATTGGCGGCAAACAGGACGAGGGACATGCGGCCATCGTAGGCCTTTATTTGCTGCACTGCACCATCCGGCGGGTGCGAATGCGAATTTTTAGAGGCCGATACCCAAATTTTTGCACCGTCGCGGTGCATCCACCGAAAGTCGCAGCCAGAACGGCTTGCGGGCCACTGACAGGAGTTCGTTCCATGTACCCGTTCGAAGCACTCGCGCGCTGCCGTGGCAGCGCCGCCCTCTGCGTCCTCCTGCTGGCGGGATGCGGAGACTCGAAACCCCATGCGCCGCCTGTCGCGCAGGTGCCCGAAGTCGAAGTGCTTGCCGTGCACCGGCAAGCCGTTCCGGTGAGCACCGAGTTGCCGGGCCGCACGTCGGCGTACCTCGTGGCGCAGGTTCGCGCGCGGGTCGACGGCATCGTGCTGAAGCGCGAATTCGAGGAAGGCTCGGACGTGAAGGCGAACCAGTCGCTGTACCGCATCGATCCGGCCCCCTACCGCGCCGCACTCGACAGCGCGCTGGCCACGCTGCAGACCGCGCAGGCCAGGCTGGTGTCGGCCAACGCGCTGGCACAGCGCTACAAGCAGCTCATCGAGTCGAATGCAGTGAGCAGGCAGGACCTGGACAACGCGGTCGCCGCGCAGGGCGAGGCGCAGGCGGCGGTTGCCGCCGGCAAGGCGGCCGTCGAGACCGCGCGCATCAACCTGGCCTACACCGACGTGGTCTCGCCGATCAGCGGCCGTGTCGGCATCTCGCAGGTCACGCAGGGCGCCTATGTGCAGGGCAGCACGGCGACGCTGCTGTCCACCGTGCAGCAGCTGGACCCGATCTACGTCGACCTGAACCGCTCCAGCCTGGCAGGCCTGCAATGGCGCCGCGACCTCGCGTCCGGCAAGCTCAAGCTGGATGGCGCCGAAGCGGCGAAGGTGCAGCTCACGCTGGAGGACGGCACGAAGTATCCGCTGCCCGGCAAGCTCGAGTTCAGCGACATCACGGTCGACGCGGGCACGGGCTCGGTGACGGTGCGCGCGGTGTTTCCGAATCCGGCGCATGTGCTGCTGCCGGGCATGTTCGTGCGCGCCAGCATCGACCAGGGCGTGGACGATGGCGCGCTGCTGGTGCCGCAGGTTGGCGTGACCCACGATCCGAAGGGCCAGGCCACGGTGCTGGTCGTTGGCCCGGACGACAAGGTGGCGCTGCGCACCGTGCAGGCCACGCGCACCATCGGTGACAAGTGGGTGGTCGACGGCGGCCTCGCCGATGGCGAGAAGGTCATCGTGGCTGGCCTGCAGAAGGTGAAGGCCGGTGCGCAGGTGCGGCCGGTGGAGACCGCCCCGGCGGGCACGCCTGCGGTGCCGCTTGCGCCTGTCGCGGCCGGCGGAAACGCCCCGGCCGATCGTCCCGTCGTCGCCTCCGCGGCCCACTAGAAAGAGGTCGCGCCATGGCCAGGTTCTTCATCCAGCGGCCGATCTTCGCGATCGTGCTCGCCATCCTCGTCATGCTGGCGGGGTCCCTGTCGATCTTCACGCTGCCGGTCGAGCAGTATCCGCAGATTGCGCCGCCCACGGTGCAGATCACCACGAGCTATCCCGGCGCCTCGGCGACGACCGTGCAGGACACGGTGGTGCAGGTGATCGAGCAATCGATGAGCGGGCTCGACCACTTGCTGTACCTGTCCTCGTCCAGCGACGACACCGGCCAGTCGACCACCACGCTGACCTTCGCGCCCGGCACCAATCCGGACATCGCCGAGGTGCAGGTGCAGAACAAGCTGCAGCTCGCCACGCCGCTGCTGCCCGCGCCGGTGCAGCAGACGGGCGTGCGCATCACCAAGTCCAGCAGCGCGTCGCTGCTCGTGGCGGGCTTCGTGTCGACGGACGGCAGCATGAACAAGTTCGACATCGCCAACTATGTCGTCTCGCATGTGCAGGATCCGGTCAGCCGGATCGATGGCGTGGGCAACCTCAACGTGTTCGGCACGCAGTACGCCATTCGCATCTGGCTGGACACGCGCAAGCTCTACAGCTACGCGCTCACGCCGGTCGACGTGACCACGGCGGTGACCAACCAGAACGTGCAGGTCTCGGCCGGCCAGCTCGGCGGCGCGCCGGCCGTCGGCAACCAGCAGCTGACCGCGACCATCACCGCCGCGACGCTGCTGCGCACGCCGCAGGACTTCGGCGCGATCCTGCTGAAGGTGCTGCCGGACGGCTCGCAGGTGCGCCTGCGCGACGTCTCGCGCATCGAACTGGGTGCCGAGAATTTTGCCGTCGACACGCGCTACAACGGCAAGCCGGCCGCAGGCATCGCCGTGCAACTGGCCACCGGCGCGAATGCGTTGCAGACGGCCACGGCGGTGCGCGGGCGCATCGAGGAACTGTCGAAGTATTTCCCGCCAGGCTTGAAAGTCGTCTACCCGAACGACTCGACGCCCTTCATCCGCGAGTCGATCAAGGAAGTGGTGAAGACGCTCTTCGAAGGCATCGCGCTGGTGTTCCTCGTGATGCTGCTCTTTTTGCAGAACATCCGCGCCACCATCATTCCCACCATCGCGGTGCCGGTGGTGCTGCTCGGCACCTTCGGCGTGATGGCGGCGCTGGGCTTCACGGTCAACACGCTCTCCATGTTCGGCCTGGTGCTGGCCGTCGGCCTGCTGGTGGACGACGCGATCGTCGTGGTGGAGAACGTCGAGCGCGTCATGCAGGAAGAGGGCCTGTCGGCGCCCGACGCCACGCGCAAGGCGATG
This sequence comes from Variovorax brevis, assembly GCF_030317105.1. Lineage (GTDB taxonomy): Bacteria > Pseudomonadota > Gammaproteobacteria > Burkholderiales > Burkholderiaceae_C > Variovorax > Variovorax brevis. The sequence continues at coordinate 658,014 of NZ_JASZYG010000004.1, read as the reverse complement.
GGCCAGATCTCCGGCGCGCTCATCGGCGTGGCGATGGTGCTGTGCGCGGTGTTCGTGCCGGTGGCGTTCTCGGGCGGCACGGTGGGTGCGATCTACCGGCAGTTCTCGCTCACCATCGTCTCGGCGATGCTGCTGTCGGTGTTCGTGGCGCTCACGCTCACGCCGGCGCTGTGCGCCATGATCCTGAAGCCGGCCCATGACCCGGGCGCGCAGCAGACGGGTTTCTTCGGCTGGTTCAACCGCAGTTTCGACCGTTCGCGCGATGGCTACCTGCGCGGCGTGCGCCATGTGATCGGGCGCGCCGGGCGCTGGTTCGCCATCTACGCCGCGATCATCGCGGCGGTGGGATGGATGTTCGTGCACCTGCCAACGTCCTTCCTGCCGACAGAGGACCAGGGCTTCCTCTACATCCAGGTGCAGACGCCGCCCGGTGCGACGATGGAGCGCACGGGCGGCGTGCTCGAGACCATCTCCGACTACCTTGCGAAGGATGAGGCCGACACTGTCGAGGCCAGCTTTCTCGTGAACGGGTTCAACTTTGCCGGCCGCGGCCAGAGCCAGGGGCTGCTGTACGTGCAGCTGAAGGACTGGCACCAGCGAACAAAGCCGGCGCAAAACGCCGAAGCGCTGACCGCGCGGCTGGCCAAACACTTCGCGACTTACAAGGACGCGGTCATCATCCCGATCACGCCGCCGGCGATCCAGGGACTGGGCACGGCCGCCGGCTTCGACTTCGAGCTGCAGGACCGCGGCGGCGTCGGCCACGAGAAGCTGATGCAGGCGCTCGACAAGCTGCTGGACCTCGCAAGGCACGACCCCGACCTCGCGCTGGTGCGGCCCAACGGACTGGCCGACAACCCGACCTTCAAGGTCGACGTGGACCGCGAGAAGGCCAGCGCCCTGGGCGTCGCCATCACCGACGCCGACCAGGCCTTCTCGACCGCCTGGGGCTCGAAGTACGTCAACAACTTCCTGGACACCGACGGCCGCATCAAGAAGGTGTATGTGCAGGCCGACGCGCCCTTCCGCATGAATCCCGAGGACCTGGACCGGCTCTACGTGCGCAACGCGCAAGGCGGCATGACGCCGTTCTCTTCCTTCGCGACAGGCACGTGGACCTACGGCCCGCCGCAACTGCAGCGCTACAACGGCGTGCCGGCCGTGGAGATCCAGGGGCAGGCCGCGCCGGGCCGCAGCACCGGCCAGGCCATCGCCGCGATGGAGCGCCTGATGAAGCAGATGCCGCTCGGCATCGGATTCGAGTGGACCGGCGTCTCGCTGCAGCAGCAGCAGTCGGGCTCGCAGGCGCCGTACTTCTATGCGCTGTCGATCCTGGTGGTGTTCCTCTGCCTGGCCGCGCTGTACGAGAGCTGGTCGATTCCGCTGTCCGTCATGCTGGTCATTCCGCTGGGCGTGCTCGGTGCGCTGGGCCTGACGACGCTGTTCGGCCTGTCCAACGACGTGTACTTCCAGGTGGGGCTGCTCACGACCATCGGGCTGTCGGCGAAGAACGCGATCCTGATCGTGGAGTTCGCCCGCGACCTGCAGGCCAGCGGACGCAGCGCACTGGAAGCGGCGGTCGAGGCGGCGCACATGCGGCTGCGGCCGATCGTCATGACCTCGCTGGCCTTCGGGCTCGGCGTGCTGCCGCTGGCGCTGGCCAGGGGTGCCGGCTCGGCCAGCCAGAACGCGATCGGCGTCTGTGTCATCGGTGGCATGGGCGCGGCGACCTTCCTCGCCATCTTCATGATCCCGATGTTCTACGTGGTGGTTGCCGGGCGGCTGGCGCGGACGAAGCCTGTCCATGCGCCTGCGCCTGTGCCTGCACTGCAACGGCCGGGCACCGTGATCGCCACCCCCGAAGGAGCCTGACATGCGCACCCTGAAGCTTTGCACCCTCGCGATGCTTGCCGCCGTTGCCACGGCCGGCTGTTCGCTGGAGCCGCTGTACCAGCGGCCCGCCGCGCCCGTCGCCGCGACCTATCCCCAGGGCGAAGGCCAGGGAAAGCCGGCCAGCGACGCGGCAGGGCAGGCGGCTGCCGCGGACATCGGCTGGCGCGACTTCCTCGCCGATGCGCGCCTGCAGCGCCTGGTGGAAATCGCGCTGCAGAACAACCGCGACCTGCGCGTTGCGATGCTGAACGTGGAGCAGGTGCGGGCGCAGTACAGCGTCCAGCACGCGGCCTTGTTCCCGCAAGTCACGGCCGGCGTGCAGGGCTCGAACGCGCGCACGCCCGGCAGCCTGGAAACGACGGGAAAGCCGCTGGTCGCGCATTCGTCGGCGGTTGCATTGTCCGCGGCGTGGGAGATCGACTTCTTCGGCCGCCTGCAAAGCCTTGGCAACGCAGCATTCGAGCAATACCTGGCCAGCGCGCATGCGCGCCAGGCCGCCGAAATCCTGCTGGTGTCGCAAGTGGCAGACCAGTACCTCGCCACCCTTGCGTACGACGAGCAATTGGCCGTCACGCGCGCGACGCTGGACGCTGTCACCCGCTCGCTCGCAATCGTGCAGCGCCGCTTCGACGTGGGCACCGCGTCTGACCTCGACCTGAGCCAGGCGCAGACGCTGGTCGAACAGGCCCGCGTCAATGAGGCGGCGCAATTGCGACTGCGTGCACAGGCCGAGAACGCGCTGGTGCTGCTGATCGGCGAGCCGCTGCCGGGCGACCTGCCGCCGCCGGTGCGGCTGGGCGAACAGGCCATTCGCGACGATGTGCCGGCGGGCTTGCCCTCCGACCTGCTGGCGCGCCGCCCGGACATCCTGCAGGCCGAAGCGCTGCTGCGCTCGGAGAACGCCAACATCGGCGCCGCACGCGCTGCGTTCTTTCCGCGCATCACGCTGACCGGCGCCTTCGGCTCGGCGAGCCCGACGCTGGGCGGGCTGTTCGGCGCAGGGTCCAGCGCCTGGTCCTTCGTGCCCGCGCTCACCTTGCCGATCTTCGATGCCGGCATCAACCAGGCCAACCTGGACATCGCGAAAGTGCGCAAGGACATCGGCATCGCGCAGTACGAGAAGGCGATACAGACGGCGTTCCGCGAGGTGGCCGACGGCCTGTCCGCGCGCAGCACCTACGGGGATCAGCTCACCGCGGCGCGGCGCCTCACCGACGAAGAGAACCGGCGGCTGCGGATCTCGCAGGCGCGCTACGCAAGCGGCGTGGACGGCTACCTCGATGTGCTCACCGCGCAGACGGACCTTTACAACGCCCAGCTGGCGCTGGTGTCGGTGCAGATGAACCGGCTGGAAAGCCTGGTCGACCTGTACCGCGCGCTGGGCGGCGGCTGGATCCGCGACACCGGCGATGCGCCGCGCGTGGCGGGTGATTTCAGATAGGCCACTGGCGCGACAGCGAAGGCCTGGCTGGCTGGGGGGATTCCAGGCCTCGCCCATGCAGGAACTCCCTTCGCCTGTCATTGAACCTTCACGTCGTCGATGCACCATCGGGGATCCCCCACGATGTGAGCACGGCATGGCCAAGGACTTCGCGCGCATGGAGAACTCCAACTCCAGCGCCAACCCCAGCATTCACGAGGTGTCCGATCCACGGCGCCGCATCCTCATCCGCGGGGGACTGGCCGCTGCCGTGGCCGGCACCCTCGGCCCGCTCGCGGTCGGCAGCATCGCGGGCTGCGCCACCTCGCCGTCCTTCGCGTCGATCGGCCGCGCCATCGGTTTCAAGAGCGTGCCCATGAGCGCCACCGACCAGGTCGTGGTGCCTGAAGGCTACACGGCACGCGTGCTCTATCGCTGGGGTGATCCGACCGGCTCCGGCGCCATGCCCGCCTTCAAGGCCGATGGCAGCAACACGGCCGAAGAGCAATCCGAACAAGCCGGCATGCACCACGACGGGATGGCCTTTTTCCCGCAGGGCAGTGATCGCGGCCTGCTCGTGCTGAACCACGAATACGTCGATGACGGCCTGCTCCATCCCGACGGCATGAAGACGTGGACGCCCGACAAGGTCCGCAAGTCCATGAACGCGCACGGCGTGTCGGTCATCGAACTGCGACGCGAGGGCGGCCAGTGGAAACAGGTGCTTCCGTCGCGCATGGCGCGCCGCATCACGGCCAGCACGCCGATGACCGTGACGGGCCCGGCGGCCGGCCACGAGATGCTCCGCACGGCCGCCGATCCGGGCGGCACCGAAGTGCTGGGCACCTTCAACAACTGCGCGAACGGCCAGACGCCCTGGGGCACCTACCTGACCTGCGAGGAGAACTTTGCGGACTACTTCGAAGGGCCGGAACAGCCTGACGCGCACCAGCGCCGCTGGGGCATCCGAAAGGGCAACGGCGCCAAGTACCGCTGGCACGAGCACGAGGCGCGCTTCAACGTCGCCAGCCATCCCAACGAACCCAACCGCTTCGGCTGGGTGGTGGAGATCGATCCGCTCGATCCCGCCTCCAAACCCCGCAAGCGCACCGCCCTCGGCCGCGCGGCGCACGAAGGCGCGGCGACCGCGACGACGCGCGATGGCCGCGCCGTTGTCTACATGGGGGAGGACTCGCGCTTCGAGTACATCTACAAGTTCGTCAGCCGCGACCGGATGCAGCCGGGTGGTGCGGCCGCCAACCGGGACCTGCTCGACAACGGCACCCTGTATGTCGCTCGCTTCGACGTCGATGGAACCGGCGAGTGGCTGCCGCTGGTGCAAGGCCGCGGTCCGCTGACGGCGGACAAGGGTTTCGCCAACCAGGGCGATGTGCTGATCAAGTCGCGCCAGGCCAGCGACCTGCTCGGCGCGACGAAGATGGACCGGCCCGAGTGGACCACGGTCGATCCGCTCACCGGCGAGGTCTATTGCACCCTGACCAACAACAGCAACCGGGGCGCGCCCGGCCAGCCCTTCATGGACGCGGCCAACCCGCGTGCCAACAACACCATGGGCCAGATCATCCGCTGGAAGGAATCGGGCGACCTGGACGCCGCAAAGTTCGAGTGGAACCACCTGGTGCTGGCCGGCGACCCCAAGCAGTCGCGCTTCGAGGCGCAGGGCAATGTGAAGGGCGACACCTTCGGCAGCCCCGACGGCCTCATGGTGGACGCGCGCGGCGTGCTGTGGATCGAGACCGACGTCTCCACGTCCACGCTCGGCCGGGGCGACTACAGCAACCTGCCCAACAACCAGATGCTGGCGTGCGACCCCACGCGCGGCGAGATCCGGCGATTCCTGGTCGGCCCGGCTGGCTGCGAGGTGACCGGCCTGGCGACCTCGCCGGATCTGCGCACGTTGTTCATCAACATCCAGCATCCGGGCGAGCCCGCCAACGAGCGAAGCGACCCCGACCGCCCGCTCGCCGTCTCGCGCTGGCCGGATGGCAGCGGCCGGCCCCGCTCCGCGACCGTGGCCATCACCAAGGACGACGGGGGCGTGATCGGCACCTGAATTCGATCCTCGAACCCGGGCACTCAGTGCTTGTGGTCGCTGCCGCGCGCGCGGCGGTAGTGTTCGCCGAGCACGTCGCGTCCCCAGTCGCCCTCGAAGTCGCGCCACACGTTGTGGATGTGGTTGCCGCCCGAGTTGTCCCATTCGATGAGAAAGCGCGCGCCCTGGATGCGCCAGTAGTGCGGCTGGCCGCGCTCGGTGGCGCCGGCCCACGCGAAGCGGATGCCGTCCAGGCCGCCCGCCCGCACGCGTTCCAGCCGCTGCTGCGCCAGCGACGGTTCGGCCACCGAGGCCAGCGACTCGACGATGCGCAGCAGCAAGGCCTGCTGCGCCGCGTCCATGGCGCTGAAAGGCAGGCCCACCGGCGCCAGCGGGTCCAGCTGTGCGGCGTTGCGCGTGACGATGTCTCCGAAAGGCTTGGTACTGAAGACGGCCTGCTGGCGCTGCGCCGGCGAAAGCGCGCCCAGCAGCGCAAAGGCGCGGTCTTCCTCCTCGCCCAGCGCGCGCTGGCCCTTGCGCGGGCCCTGGTTGGCGATGTCGCGCGGCACCTGCGCCGGGTTGGCACCCAGGAACTGCGGCAGCGTCGCCACGACCTGGCCGTCAGCCAGCGTGAAGTGCAGCGAGAGATGATGTCCTTCGATGCGCCAGCCCCATGCCGAGCTGGCGTCCGGCGTGCCGAACAGCGCGAAAGCGTAGTTCTCCGGATCGCGCGAGAAGCCGAAGGATTCGATCTCGCGCAGCGCGATTTCCAGGGCGATGATGGCCTGCACCTTCACCAGACCGGGTTCCGACAAGGCCGCGGCGAGCAACTGTTGCGCCGCCTTGCGCTGTGCGTCCGCCATGGTCTTGAACGGGATGCCAGGCCGGCTGCGTGGCGTGTAGTTCCAGTCGCCACGGGCCTCCAGCGTGAACGGCCGCAGCAGCTCGGGTCGCTGCGCCGCCGGCGTGGCCTCCAGCAGCGCCCGCGCCGCGGCCGTCATCGCTTGCGCCGCGCGGCTGGTGTCCGCCGCGGCAGCGACCAAGGGCACGACGGCGAGCAAGGTCCAGCAGGACAGCCAGGTGGAGAGCGTGCGCAGCAGCATGGTTGGTCCTTCTGCGTGAGATGACCAATGAACAGGCGCAAGGATGCCGGAGTTGGCGTGGCGAGTCGAGTTGGGGGTCATGGCGACTCCTGCATCAACGGCTGGGCGCCAGCGGTCCCGGATGGCCGAGCACCGACAGGATGCGATGCACGCGTACGCGCAAGGCATCGACCTGGGCGCTGCGGGCGATGCCATGCGCGCACCATGTGCAGAAGTGCTCGCAATTGTTGGTCCACAGCGAGTAGCGGTCCTCGCCCATGCGCTGCCGTGCACGCGCGACGCGGGCTGCACCGTCGTGCCGGGCACCTGCGTCGTCCACCACGGCGACTGGTCTTCCCATGCAGAAGCGGCCCAGCGTCACTTCTTCGACCGGCCCCGCCCACCAGCCGCGGCTGAAGCCGGCGTAGTGGATCACGCGGCCCTGGCCGGCGTAGATGCCGTGGTGCTTGTAGCCACGACGCGGCGACACGAGGTGGGCTCCGAGGGGCCACGCGTGCGGCGAAACGGGGGTGTGCGTATCCGGGTTCATGGGCCCCAGTCTTGCCACCCCCGGTTGCGAGCGAATGCCACGCGCGCCGGCGTGCATTGCGTTTGAAACACCGCCGCAACCGGCGAGTGCGTCGCCGCCACTTGCACGCAACCCCGACGCCAAACGCTGGCAACAGTTGCCAGGCCGAATCGCGACCGGCAGTCACAAGCTCATCGCCGAAGCGGCGATGCATCGATGCCTTGCAGTTTGGGCAAGCGCCCGATCAGGACCGGGGTTGCGTGGCTTGCGAGCCGAGCGTCTGCGCCAGGCTCTCGGCCAGTTCCTGCAGGCGCAGCGGCTTTCGAAGGAGCGTGGCGACCCCGGCGTCGCGCGCCCGCTGCTCCAGCGCAGCGCCGACGTTGCCGCTGACCAGGATCACCGGCAGGTCAGGCCGAACGGCGAGCAGACGCCGCGCCAATTCGCTGCCCGCCAAGCCGGGCAGCATCTCGTCGGTGAGCACCGCGTCGAAGCGCTGCGGGTCGGCCATGAAAGCCTCCAGCGCGCGCTCGGCGGAATCGAAGCCGTCCGGCTCGTAGCCCAGCACGGCCAGCAGTTCCTCCGCCAGCTCGACCAGTGGCCGCTCGTCGTCCACCACCATCACCACTTCGCCGTTGCCCAGTGGCCAGCTGGGGTCCAGGCGTGCCGGCGCGGCTTCCGCTTCACCGGACACGGGCAGCCAGACCGTGACGCGCGTGCCGCGCCCCGGCTCGGTCTCGATGTCGATGGCGCCGCCGAGATCGGCCACGATGCCGTGCACCATCGACAAGCCCAGGCCCGTGCCTTCGCCCACCTTCTTGGTCGTGAAGAAGGGGTCGAAGGCGCGCTGCAGCACGTCGGCCGACATGCCGCGGCCGGTGTCCGACACGGCAAGGCGCGCGTACGGGCCCGCGGCCAGCTCGCCGTGCAGCAGCGGCTTTGGCGCGTCGCACTGCACGCGGTCGAGGTGCACGTCGATGGTGCCGGCATCGACGATCGCCTGCGCGGCGTTGGTGCACAGGTTCATGACGACCTGGTAGAGCTGCGTGCCATCGCCCAGCACGGCGGCGGTGCCGGCTTCCAGCCTGGCCTCGAACCGGATCGCTTCGGGCAGCGTGGGCCGCAGCATCCCGATGGCCTCCGCCGTGACCGCCTGGATGTTGACCGGCAGCCGTTCGGCCACGCCGCTGCGGCTGAAGTCGAGGATGCGTCGCACCAGCACCCGCGCCCGAGCGCCGGCCTCCATCACGCGATCGACGTAGCGGCGCATGTCGCTGCCCGGCGGTGCGTGCTGCTGCGCCATTTCGCCGAAGCCGAGGATCGCGCCGAGGATGTTGTTGAAGTCGTGGGCGATGCCGCCGGCCAGGGTGCCGAGCGACTCCAGCCGCTGGGCCTTCTGCAGCCGGGCCTGCAGCGCGGCCTTTTCTGCCTCGCCGGCCTCCAGCCGCCGCAACTGGCGCAGCAGGCCGGCGATGGTCAGCACCACCAGCGCCGCCAGCAGCAGCGTGCGGATGATGGCGCTGCGCATCTCGTCGTGCCAAGGGCGCAGCGCGTTTTCCTCGTCGCGCATGATGGTCAGCGTCAAGGGCCGCCGGGCGACACCCACGGCAGCGAGCAGCTTGGCCCGGCCGTCGACCGGGCTGATGGAGCGGTCGATGAGTGGCGCGCCCTTGAAAGCTGCCAGCTCGGGATAGCGCCGTCCCACGTCCGGCGTGGTCGCCTCGGGCTGGCGCACCACCAGTGTGCCGTCGTCGAGCGTCAGCAGGAGGGCGCTGCCTTCGCCCAGCTCGATCGCGGAATAGGCCGCCTGCATCTGCTGCAGCGTGACGATGGCGGTGACGACGCCGTCGAAGTCGCCATCCGGCGTGCTGAGGCGGCGCGACACCACCAGCGCGGGCAGCCGCTCGGTGCGCGTCACCACCGGCTCGTTGATGTAGAGGTCGCCCGTCGGAAGTTCGCGCTGGTTGCGGAAATAGGGCCGGTCGGAGACGTCGGCCAGCGGCTCGCCGGTGACGCGGGAGCGGTGGCGCTGCCTGCCCTGCGCATCGACGATGGTCAGCACGCTGACCTGCGAGACGCCGACCACGCGCGAGGCCAGCGCGGCGGAGATGGCATCGGGCGGAAGGTTGCGGCCGGTGATCTGGTACCACTCGGCGGTGTCGCGCAGCAGCACGTCCACGGCCTGCAGGGTTCGGGCGCCTTGCTCGGCCAGGGCCTTGGCGAGGTTGCCGAGTTCGCGCTCCGTTGCGAACGTGATCTGCTGGTGCAGCCGCCAGCCGTCGTAAACCGCTGCGCCGGCAAAGGCCGCGATCAGCACGGCGCCGGCGGCAATAATCCGCTGCCTCAGGCGCTCGCTCGAGGTCATGCGGCGGCCGCCACGGCGCCCAGCAGTTCATCGCGGCTGCACGGCTTGGCGAGCAGCCGGCGGACCCCGAGCGCACGGGCGGCGTCCGAATCGCTGCCCAGGCTGCGTCCGAGCTGGGCGGAGATGCCGATCACCGATGAATGCGGAAAGGCCGCGCGCACCGCCTGCACGGCACGGGCCGTCTTGCCGTCGCGCGAGCGAGGCTCGGGGAGGTCGAGGATGACGAGGTCCACCGTGTCGTCGGGCGCGGCGTCGAGCCGCGGCAGCGAAAGCACTTCGTGCCCTTCGCCGGCCAGCCATTCGGAGATCAGCACGCGCATCGCTCCATCCTTGTCTATCACCATGATCTTCAGCATGGACACCATTGGCGCTCATGCAAATGCCGGCGCCATGTCAGACGCATGGAAAAACCATTACACCTGTAATGTGCCGGTAGCCCCTTGTAGGAGCAATTGAACTACGCTTCGAGCGCCATGAACACCGCCGCTTCACCCCACATCCTCGTCGTCGACGACGATCCGGCACTGCGCGAACTGATGTCGGACTACCTGGCAGAAAACGAATTCAAGGTGACCGCCGTGTCGAGCGGCGCCGAGATGAACGCGATCCTGCAGGAAAGCGTGATCGACCTGGTCATGCTCGACCTGCGCCTGAGCGGCGAGGACGGCATGCAACTGGCGCGCAGCCTGCGCGACACCAGCGACCTGCCGGTCATCATCGTCACGGGCAAGCAGGACGAGGCCGATCGCGTGATGGGTCTGGAAATTGCCGCCGACGACTACGTGACCAAGCCCTTCAGCAACCGCGAGATCCTGGCCCGCATCCGTGCGGTGCTGCGCCGCTACCAGGCGCGCTCCGACGCGGCGCCGCAGGCGCGCAGCACCAAGCGGCGGGCCTATCGCTTCGCCGGCTGGGAGCTCAACCTGCTGGCGCGCCGGCTGACCTCGCCGGACGGACAGCGCGTGGAACTCAGCAACGGCGAATTCAACCTGCTGCTGGCGCTGTGCGAGCAGCCCCAGCGCGTGCTGTCGCGCGACCAGTTGCTGGAGATGTCGCGCCTGCACGGCGCGGAGGTGTACGACCGCTCGATCGACGTGCAGATCCTGCGGCTGCGCCGCAAGATCGAAACGGACGCCTCGGCGCCGAAGATGATCCGCACCGAGCGCGGCGCCGGCTACGTGTTCGAGCCCCAGGTGCAGGTGCTGCACTGAGCCGCGGGCCGGACCGGCCCACTTTGTTCCGGCCCGGCGCGCGCGTCAGGCTTCGCGTCCGGTCTCGAACAGGAACCACGCGCGCCGCTCGGCTTCGTCGATCCACACCTCCAGCAGGCTGGCCGTGGCGACGTCGCCGTACGCGTCGCACAGCGCGTGGGTCGCTCGCAGGAAGTCCACCAGGCGCAGGTTGTCCTGGCGCAGTTCGGCCAGCATGTCGGCCGGCGTGACGAAGGGCGCGTCGTTGTCAGACAGCCGCTGGTGGCGCGAGATGTCGCCGATCGAGCGCAGCGTGGTGCCGCCAATCTTGCGCGAGCGCTCGGCGATCGGATCGGTGGTCGCAAAAATTTCGGACGCCTGTTCATCGAGCATCAGGTGGTAGTCCCGAAAGTGCGGGCCGGACATGTGCCAGTGGAAGTTCTTGGTCTTCAGGTACAGCGCGAAGCTGTCCGCCAGCAAGGCCGACAGGCCGCCGGCAATGTCGCGCCGGGCTTCGGTGCCCAGTGCCGTGGGCGTGCGCAGGGGCGCCTGGCGGCGCGCGATGGAAGATTCGACAGTGATGGTCATGGAAGGTGCTTCTGGTTGGCGCGCATCGGAGTGAACGCGGGTCGTCCGGAGATGCGCATCCGGCCGCCCGGGTTCGACTGTGGTGTGGCGGCGCTGCGGCTTCATTGCCGCGCCGGTTTCATCTGAAACCGGCGCCGTTGCGATCGCAGCGGTGCGCGGGCCGCCTGCAATGGCCAGGCAACGGCGGCAAGAGATCTTTCAGGTGTCAGTTCGAGGCCTGCGCATCCCGCGCTGGCGTCTGACCCAGGAGACTCCCATGCTCAATCGCCGCAACTTTTCCGCAACCCTGGCAGGCGCGGGCGCCGCGCTCTTTGCCGCTTCCTCGATGGCCCAAGCGGCCTCCGCGCAGCCGGCGCGCCCAACACCGGCCAGCGCCGCCAACGTGCGCGTTCGCAACGTCGTGCTGGTGCACGGCGCCTATGCCGATGGTTCCTGCTGGACCGAGGTGATCGCCCGGCTGCAGGCGGCCGGCCTGCGCGCGACGGCGGTGCAGAACCCGCTCACCTCGCTGGACGACGACGTGCAGGCCACGCGCCGCATCCTCGAATTGCAGGACGGCCCGACCGTGCTGGTCGGCCACTCGTGGGCCGGCATGGTCATCAGCGAGGCGGGCGTGCACGAGAAGGTGTCGGGGCTCGTGTATGTATCGGCCCGCGCGCCCGATGCGGGCGAGGACTTCGGCGCACTCGCCGCGAAGTTTCCCAAGCCCCCGGCCAGCGCCGGCCTTGTCACCTCCGGCGGCTTTGCGCAGCTGAGCGAGGAAGCCTTCCTGCGCGACTTCGCGGGCGACATCGATCCGGCGAAGGCACGCGTGCTCTATGCCGTTCAGGGCCGCGTGTCATCGACGCTGTTCAGCGGTCGAACGACCGTGGCGGCCTGGCGCAGCAAGCCGACCTGGTACCAGGTCTCGACCAACGACCGCACCATCGACCCGGAGCTCGAGCGATTCCTGGCCAAGCGCATGGGCGCGAAGACCATCGAATTGCCGGCGAGCCACCTGGGCCTCATTTCGCATCCGGACGAGATCACCCGTCTCATCCTGGACGCGGCTGCCAACAGCTGAGAAAGCCATGCTCTGGCGTGTCGTGCCCATCATCGGGTTGATCTGGCTGGCGGCCGCCGGACCGATGCCGGCGTTCGCGAAGACGGGTGGCGTGCAGACGCGCGCCGTGTTTGACACTGGCCGTACCGCCGGCATCGCGCCGATGCCGCCCGACGCCCGCGTCAAAGCACGCTGGCAATCAGCTGGAACATGACCTGCTTTTGCTGTCCCTGATTGGGCGGCGGCAGGCGATCCAGTCCCCACGCAAAGGTGAGCCGCGCACTGAGGTTCTTGCCGAGCGCCGCGTTCAGGCCGAAGCCGACGCCGGTGAGCTGCTCGCTCGGCGGCAGCAGCGACTGCGGCGGCCGAAAGGGCTCGACGCGGCCGTAGTCTGCAAACAAGAAGGCACTGGGCACCAGCGCCTGCGTGCCCAGCGCCAGCGAGGGCAGGGGATGGTGCAATTCCAGGGTGGCGGTGTAGCCCTGGTCGCCCGACACGCTGCCGACCGGGTAGCCGCGCACGCTGCCTTCGCCGCCCAGCACGATCTGCTCGGCCGACGGCAGGTTCTTGTCCCGCGCCGATTGACCGCTCAGGTTGGCGCGCAGGGCCAGGTCCCACGGCAGCGCCTGGTTGTAGCGCAGCCAGGCACGGTCGACCATGAAGGTTCCCGGCACGTCGTTGGTCGTGGCGTCGATCCAGTAGGTCACCAAGCTCGCCGACACCGTGCTCGCGGTGCCTGTCCAATTCCATTCGATGCCGAGGTTGCGGTCCTTGTCGTCCGTGCGCTGGAGGAAGACGCCATCGATGTAGTTGCTGCTCACGCGCTGCTTGCCGCCGCCCACCAGCGTCCATTGCGAGCGCGAGTCGATCCACACCGGCTGGCGAATGCCCAGCACCTTGGCGTTCGACGTGCCGGTGATGTTGAGTGGTGCCAGCGGGCCGTACTTGATCGACGTCTTGTCTTCGTAGACGCCAAAGCTCAGCCGGCCGCCCCAGTGGTTGATGGGGATGGCGTAGCTGACGGCCTCGCTGTTTTGCCCGCCCGCGCCGGTGTACGACATGTACAGCTCGTCGCGCAGGCCCAGCAGGCTGCGGTTGCGGTAGGACACGCCGCCGCGCCATTCGCCGGTGAGCTTGCTGCCCAGGTTGTCTGCGATGAGCAGCAGTTCGTGCCGGGGCGGTTCGGCCACGACCACGTTGATGTCGGTGGTGCCGAAAACAGTGCCGGGTTGCAGGTCGGCCTGCAGGCGAATGTCGTTGCTTTCGTTGAACCAGATCAGGCTGCGTTCGAGCTTGTTGAGGTCCACCAGTTGCCCCGCGCTCAAGGCCAGGCGCGGCGTGATGTAGTCGTCGCGTGTGGACGCGTTGCCGGAGATCTTCACGGCGCCCACGCGGCCTTCGACCAGGCGCACTTCGATGATGCCTTCGGTCACGTCCTGCTGCGGGATGGTGGCCAGCGCCGTGACCACGCCCTTGGCCTTGTAGAGCGCGTTCACGCGGTCGGCCAGTTGCTGCAGTTCGGCCAGCGAGACCTGCTTGCCGCGGTAGTCGGCGGCAATGGCTTCCAGCTCGGCGGCGCTCAGGATGTCGGAGCGGGTGAAGCGGATCTCCTTGACGGTGATGCGCACGTTGGCGTCGGCGCGCGGCACCGCGGGTGCGGCGGGCGCGGCGGGCCGCGTCAGGGGTTGCGCGGGCTGCGGCAGTTCGCGTTCCGCTTCACGGCGGCGCCGCTCTTCGTCGAGCTGGCGTTGCTGCTGCGCGCCGGCATCGATGGCCGGCGGCAGGTTCACCTGGGCGGCCACCTGGAAGGCGGCCAGGGCAGCGAAAGCCGCTGCGCTGTGTCGAATCATTTCTTGCACTCCGGAACCAGGCCGCACTGATTGCCCAGGGAAACAGGCAGGCCCGAATAACTCACAGGCGATGCCTGCTCTTCTTTGCCCGGTTGGGCATCGTTGTCTTGCTTCATGTTGGCGTCGCTGGCCACGGTGAGGGCCAATTCGCTGTACTCGGCCGCGCTGCGGTTCAGGCCCATGCTGGCGATCTGGTCGTGCTGCGCGTCGCGGTAGATCACGTAGGCGTTGGTGAACACGTGGTTGTCGTACATGGAGAACTTGAAGGGCGCGCCGTTGGAGTAGATCTGCACGTTGGCGCCCGGCTGGATGCTGCGGTCGTGCTGGTCGACGATGACTTGCGTCATCGGGTTGCCCACGGTGGCTCGGTCCACGATCTGCATGTTGTCGACCGAGAGGGCGCCCGGCGCCACGCTGACCGCGGCGGTGCGCGCCTGGAAGTTGTCGACGTCGAACCCGCCCGCCCCGGCGAGCGCCAGCAGCACGTTGGTGGCCACGCCGCCGTCGTAGCCGGTGACGGTGCCGCGCACCGGCGTCGCGCCGCCGTTGATGTTCGCGCTCACCATGTCGCCTGCCAGGCGGAAGAAGGACGCGACGTTGAGCTGGTCGGCATGCACGGTGCCCGCCGCGTTCATCACCACGCCGTTGGCCGTCAGCGTGCCGGCCGTTGCGTTGCCGCCGGTGGACGTCAGCGAGAAGGTGCCGCCGGAGGTGCCGTTGCCGATCGACACGTCACCCTGCGAGACCAGCGTGAAGTCGCGGCCGGTGTTGACCGTGCCGACGATCGGCTGGCCTTGCGGGGCGCTGAGCGTTCCGTCCAGATGCGCGTCGAAACCCTGCACGCGGATGTCGCCGGTACGCGCGAGGGCGGCGATGCTGCCCGAGGTGCTGGTGAGCTGGCCGGCCGTGAGGTTGCGGCCGGCGTCGAGAGCGATGTCGCCTTGCGCGGTGGCGGTGCCGAGCGTCATGTCGCGGCCACTGCTGGCGTCGATGCCGCCGTGGGTGCTGGTCAAGCTGCTGGCGTTGATGTCGCGTCCGGCGGTGAGGGCGATGTCGCCGGCTGCGGTCACGGTGCCGAGCGAGATGTCTTGCGCGGCGTTGGCGGTGAAGTTGCCGCTGGCCAGGCTGTCGTTCGCGTTCACCGAACCGGCGTTGGCCGTCATCGTGATGCTGCCGCCCGCTTGCGTGGTGCCGGCGTCGACGTTGCCGGTGCTGGCGTGCAGGCTGACGTCGCCGCTTGTGGTGGAGACGGTCGCGGTCGTCACGTTGCCAGTGGCTGATGTCGCTGCGATGGTGCCCGTCGTGCTGGTCACGCTGTTGGCCTGCACGTCGCCGCCGGCTGCCAGCGTCACGTCTCCGCCGGCATTGACGGTGTTCACCGTGACACCCTGCGCGGCTTGCGTCGTGAAGGCGTTGCCGGCACGGCTGTCGTCGGCTTGCACCGAGCCCGCGTCGGCGATGAGCTGGATGCTGCCGCCAGCCTGCGTGCTGCCCGTGTCGACCTTGCCTGCGGCGGCATGGAGCGCGACGTTGCCGTTCGTGCTGGTTGCCGCGCCGGTCGTGATGTTGCCGGTCGCCGAATTCGCGACGATGTTGCCGTTTGCGCTTGTCAGCGTCGTGGCTTGCACGTCGCCGCCGGCCGTGAGCGTGATGTTGCCGCCTGCGCTGGTGTTGTTCAGCGTCACGTCTTGCGCGGCACTGATGCCGATCTGTCCGCCGGCCGTCGTCTGGTCCGCCTGCACCGCGCCCGTGGCGGATGTCAGCGTCACGTCGCCGTGTGCGCTTGTGCTGCCGGCGTTCACATCGCCGCCGGTGCTGGTGATCGCCACGCTGCCCAGTGCGCTGTCGACCTGCGTTGTCGTCACCGTGCCTGCGGCCACCAGCGCCACGTTGTCGAGCGCCGTGAGCGTGCCGACGGTCACGCCGCCTTGCACCGCCAGTTCGACGCCGCCGCCGGACGATGCGTTCAGGTTCAACAAGCGGACTTCCAGCGCATTGCCCTTGCCGATGTCGCCGCCTGCCGTCATCGTGAGACCAGCCGCCGGTGCGGTGTCGGCGACGATGTCCAGATGCGTGTCGCCACCGTCGCGGATGTCGCCGCCGGCGGTGATGCGCACCGCGTTGGCCGTCGCGTTGTTCGTCGAGATGCCGGTGATGGTCGCGTCGCCTGTGGTGTCGATGCGCACGGTGCCGGTGTTGCCGGTCAGCGTCGCGCCGTCGGCCATTCGCAGTTCGTAGGCCTGCAGGTGCAGGTCGCCACCCGTCGAGAGCGTGGTCGACGTGCTGTTCATCGTCAGAACGTAGCCCGCCGAGATGTCGACGTTGCCGGCTGCGATCAGCTTGCCGTCCAGCATCGTGTCGATCTGGCCCGCGAGGCCCAGCGCGGCGCCGGCCGTGAGGTCGCCCAGGAAGAAGTTGCGGCCGGCGGTGCCGTTGAGGTACAGGTTGCCCGCCGCCGTCGCCGTGATGCGGCCGTCGGTGCTGGCCACGCCCGTGCCCAGCGCGCCCAGGCCTGAGCCGCCGATGGAGCCGTTGATGGCGGTCAGTTCGATGTTGTCCGCCAGCACGTTGAGCTCGTTCGTGCCCACCGCGTCGTTGATCGAGCCACCCGCTTTCAGCTTGACCGTCTTGCGCGAGTAGACGGTGTCGACGTTCATGTCGTCCTGCTCGCTGATCTCGACGTTGTCGGCCGCGCGCGCGGTGAGCGATGCGCCGTCGCGCAGGTTGAGGCGCAACGGTTGCGAGGTGCCCGGCGTGGTGCCGTCGCCCGACACGAAGCCGATGCCGTTCGACGCCGATTCGAGCACCAGGTTGCCTGTCTGCACCGCCGGCGATGAGCCCAGCGCGTTGGTGATGGCGCCGCGAACCTTGATGCGCGTGTCGCCCGTCACGTCGATGGTGCCCAGCGGCGCACTGCCCATCGATGCGAGATAGGCCGCGCCGAAGTCGGTGCCGGCCGCAGGCGTCGCCGTCACCGCCACGTTGAGCGCGTCGACCACGCTGAAGTTGACCGGCGCGCGGCGCAGCACGGTGATGCTGCCGTCCGTCACCACCACGTCGGAGCGCTCGGCCGAGGCCAGCGCCACCTTCATCTCATCCGTCAGGTTCTTCGGGTCGATGTTGGTCGGCACCACCACGGCCGCCTGCGTCTCGCCGATGGCCGTGCCGGCTTGCAGCGTCACGGTGCGGCCCGAGACGTTGGCGCTCTTCACGATGGGGTTGGTGCTGGTCACATCCTTCAGCAAGCCGGCGCTGATCGAGATGCCCAGTTCGCGGTCCGTCCAGGACGCCTTCGCAAGGATCGCATCGCGCTCCGGCTTGCTCGCCGCGTACTTGAAGCTGCTGTCGTAGCTGCTGGTGATGCCGCCGACGGACGCGTTCAGGTCGTGGTACTGCGCGGTGCGCTGCGCCTCGAAGTTGGCAATGGCCGTGGGCGTGCCCAGCGCCTGCTTCTCCGCGGCCGAAGCCTTGTACTGGAAGGCCGCGTCGTACACGGAAGGATCGGCCTGCGTGCTGCGCATCTGCCAATACAGCTTGTACTGCTGCGTCTGGCCCTGCTCGAAGGACTTGATCGCCTGCGCCTGGTTGGCGGCGTTCTGCGTGGTGCCGGCCCGAAGGCCTGCGTTGTCCCAGAAGGCGAGCAACTCGTTCCAGGTGCGCGTGTCGACCGACTCGATCGGGTTGTTGTCGATGATGCGGCCCGGTGTTTTCAGCAAGACATCGCCGCCGTTGGAGACCACCGTGTCGACCAGCAGGTCGCCGTTCGCGTTGCCGCTCCACGTCTGCGCTTCGATGCCGATGTCGCCTTGTGCCGACGCGCGTACGCCGTAGAGGCCGCGTTTGGAAAGGTCACTGCTGTAGCCCACGTTCACCATCAGCGGAGAGGCCGTGCTGCCGATGCTGCCGCCCTGCGAACTGAGGTCGATGCGGTCGCCCTGGATCCGCGATGCGGCGCTGGCTGCAAGGATGCTGCCGTCCGACGCGAGGGTCACGCGGCCGTTGCCGTCCAGCGCACTGCCGCCGGCGGTGATGGTGCCGATGCGCAGATCACCCACCGTCTGGTCGATGTTGACGTTGCCCACGCCGGCCGTCGCATTCAGTTCACCACCGTTGACGGCGACATTGATGGCCTTCGCCGGATTGCCGCCGATGGCGCCGCCCACGTCGCCCGTCGCGTTGAGCGTGATGTTCTTGCCCGTGACCAGCGCCGTGTCGTTGAGCTGCACGATCGAACGATCGGCCGTCGACACGCCCGCAGCCGCCGTCACGCCGCTGCCGGCGTTGATGGTGGTGTTGCCCGCGCTGTTGCGGATTTCGCCCTTGAGCAGCACGTCGGCGGCCGAGTTGATTGCCACCGTGCCGGTGTCGTAGCCGCTGAACTCGATGCGGATCGGGTTGTCCGCTTTCAGCGTCTTGGTGGTGATGGTCTTCGTCGGCGTCGTCTGCGTGAAGGTCATGTGGTAGTCGCCGGCGATGCACAGCGTCCACCAGTTGCAGGTCGACCATTCGTCGGTCTTGACCCACAGCGCCGGGCCGTTGGGCACGGTGCTCGGCGTCGAGGTGTAGGCCGTGCCGGTGATGCCCGTGTCCTTGTAGAGGTAGGTGCCGTTGTCCAGGCGATAGCTGTCCAGCAGGTAGGGGCCGGACTGGCTTTCCACATGGCCGGTCGGCGCGTTGCGCAGGTCGCTGGAGCCGAAGTACTGCGCGCCCGAGAACTCCCAGTAGGTGATGGTCGAGTTGTCGGTGCCGGTGGTCCACGCATAGCGCAAGCCGGTCTGCGGTGCGTAGGTGGTGGCGCGGCCGCTGGAGGCGCCTGCGTCGACCACGCTGTTCTTCGTGATGACGCCGTTCTCGCGCTTGTAGATCGTGGTGATGGCCGGCGTGTTGACGTTGGCGCTCTGGATGTCGGTGATCTCGATGATCCCCGCGATGCCGCGGCCGGTGCCGGTCGAATCCTTGCCGGTGTCCAGCTTGTTGATCACCACCGCCAGGCCCGTCGGGTTGTTCACCGCGATCTGGCCGTAGCCGTCGAGTGCCCGCAGCGTGCCCGAGGTGCTGGATGTGTTGATGATCTGCCCGTAGGCCTGGATGTAGCCGCCGCTCACCTGCGTGCCGTCGAGCTCGAAGCGGTTGTTGACCACGTCGTAGCTCGCGCCAATGTTGCCGTAGTCCGACACGAGCTGGTACAGCCCGCCGGTGGTGGCGGTGCGCGTGGCCCAGTCCGTGGTGTTGCGGTCTGCCTTGGCGAAGTCCATGTCGACTTCCAGGCGCTGCAGCTGCGCGTCGTAGCGTACCTGGCCCGCGGCCACGTTGTAGTAGCTGTAGCGCAGGTTTGCCTTGGCCGTGGCGTCGGCCGCGTTGTTGTACGCGGTGACGGCCGCATCGAGCGACGACTGTGCAATGCCGAAGAAGCTCGCCGTGCCCGTGAGCTTGGGCGAGACTGGCAGGTTCAGGCTCCAGTTCTCGATGCCGCTTTGCACCAGGCTGTTGATGTTCAGGTAGCGCGCGCTCAGGAACACGCTGCCGTTGGCGATGATGCCGTTGCCCAGCGTGCTGAGGCCGTCCTGGATCGAGCCCGCGTCGCCGCCCACGTGGAAGAAGTTGTCCACGTAGCTTTGCACGAAGTCGCCGTTCTCGGCCTTGATGTCCACCGAGCCGGCGCGGATCGAGCCGTTCGACAGGATGCTGCCCGCCGCGCTGTGCACGTTGACCGCACCACGCAGGTTGCTGATGTCGCCGGCCAGCTCGATGTTCGGCGCCGGCGCCAGCACCGTGACGCCTGCGCCGTTCGGGTCGTAGGTGCTGGTGATGTTGATGGACGGCTTGGGCGCCGCGCTGCTGTCGCGCGTCAGCACCGTGAGGTCGCTCGCACCCGTGCCGCCTGCGTTCAGCCGGTTGATGTCGGTGGTCGAGTTCACCAGCACGCCGTTGAAGCGCAGCGTGCCGCCGTCGTCGCTGTTCACCGTCAGGTTGCCCAGCTTCAGGAAGTTCGGCGTGTTGTTGGTGATGTCGATGCGCGCATCGCCCGGCGCGCTCAGGTTGCCATTGCCTTCGAGCGTGTCGCCCGTCACGCGGATGTTGCCCAGCTTGACGGTGATGTCGTCGACGGTGATGAAGTCGGCAATCGGCCCGTTGGCGCGCGTGGTCGATTGGTTGGGCAGGTCGGATTGAACCTGTGCGAGGTTGGTGCTGGCGCTGGCCTTGTTGCCCAGCGCCGTGTCGAGCGCCGTCCAGGTCGTGTTGACCGTTTGCACGTAACCCGTGCTGCCGTCGAACTTGCCGGCTTCGGTGTCGATGGTGTTGGCTGCCGTGCTGATGCTCGTGCGCGCGGAGTTGGCAGCCGTGCTGGTGCGCGTGTTGTTGATGTCGGTGACGATCGCGTCCTGCCCGTTGGCCGAGCCCTTGAAGGCCGTGGCCAGCGCCGCCTGGTTGGCACTGATCGTCGCGTTGTTCGTCGCGATCTTGCTCGCGGCCGTGTCGATCAGGTCGTTGCGCCCATCGACGGTCGCCAGCAGCGTCTTGATGTCGCTCGCGTAGGTCTTGATGCTGGCTTGCCGCGTGTCGATCTCGGCTTGCAGCGTGTTGTACTGCGCCGAGCCCACGGTGAGCGACTGCATGGCGGTGCGCCGCGTGCCGATCTCGCTGATGAGCGTGTCGATCGAGCTGTTCTTGCTCGTGATGCTCGCAAGGTCCGTCGCGTTCAGGCCGCGCTGCGTCGAGATGGTGCCCAGCTGCGTCGCGTTGTCGTTGATGAGGTTGACGGTCGCCACGTAGGTGGCGTTCGTCCCGCTGAAGTTGCCGAGTGTCCGCAGCTTGGTGTCGATGCTGCTGTTGGTCGATGCCAGCGTGCTGCCGCTGGTGGCGATGGTGTTGGCGCTGCTGCCGATCAGGTTGCCGGAGGTGGCGGCCGAGCTGGCCGTGGTCTCGATGAGCTGGCCGCTGCCGGTCGCCTTGCCGGTCTCGCTCATCAACTGCAACTGGTACTGCTTGATCTTCGTCTCGGCCAGTTCGCGCGGGCTCGGATTGCTCCATTGGCCCGGGTTGATGATCGGCTGGCCGGTGGTCGCGTCGACCATGATCTTGCCGCTGCCGTCTTCCGCGCCCTTGGCCAGGCCGAGCTCGACCAGCTTGTACATCAGGAAGTTGATTTCCGACTGGTAGGCGCCCGTGGCAATCGTGTCGCCCGCGTACTGCGCCATCAGGCTGCGCAGGCGCTGGATGCGCTCCAGGATGTCGGCGCCGATGCCCTTGCCCATTTCCACCGAGTAGGTCACGCCCTTGCTCGCGGTCGACTTCATGCGCCACAGCACGCGGCTGCCGATCTGCACCGGGTTGCCGTTCACCAGCACCTGGTTGCCGTTCGCATCGGTCTGGTAGACAGGCGCGTAGACCGGTGTGGACACGGGGTTGCCGCTCGCGTCGATCAGCTCGATCTCGAAGGTCAGCGAGGCGCGCCGGTTGATGCCGGTCATCGCGATGCCGTCCACGTGCACTGTCGCCACGCCGCCCACGAAGGTGCTGCCACCCGTGACGTCGAAGGACACGTCGCCGCCGCCGAAGAGATTGCTGATGCCGCTGGCCACCGCCGCGAGCGCCTCGCGGTACAGGTCCTTGCCAATGCCCTTGGCGCTGGCGGTGACCATGCCCTTGTCGGCGAAGAGCGAGATGTCTTCCGCCGCTTCGACCTTGCTGCCCGAAGCCAGCGTCACCTTTGCGTTGTTGCTGATGGTGACCGTCGGGTCGGGCGTGATGCTGATCGGAATCGCCGTCTTGTTCCACAGGTTGACGGACGCGTTGGCGTCGATGCGCGTCTGCGTGCCGTCGGAGCCCTGGCCGCCCGACAGCATGATCGAGCCGTCGTCCGCGTGCACCGTCGCGTTGCTGCCTACCAGCGCCTGGTTGGTGCCCGCGTAGTAGATGTCGGCATGGCCCGAAGGCGCGCCGGCCAGGCCGTAGACGTTGGCCGATGCGCGCGCGTCGAGCGACACGTTGGCGCGTGCGCCGGCGTTGATGTCGCCGATGTCGCTGGTCAGCGTCGCGTCGTCGCCCAGTGAAACAGTGGCGTCGGCCTTGAGCACGCTGATGCGCGACGACGCTTGCGCCACCGAGATCGCGCCGCCCGAATCGAGCTTGGCCTTGTCGCGCGCCACGATCTCGTTGAGCGCGTCGATGTTGACGGTCGCGCGGCCGGCCGAAGGCATGAGCGCATGCACCACGGCATCTGCGCCGATGGCGGCCGTCGTGTCGTGCAGGATGGTCGTGTTGCTCGACGCGGCCGGCAGGTCGATGAGGCCGCCCGAGCCCGAGTCGATGTTGAAGCCCGCGGTGTCGCCGTTGCTGGAGCCAATCCAGTCCTTGCGGCTGGTGTTGCTCGCGACCAGGTCGATGTCGTTGCCCGACACGCGGCCGTCGGCGCCGACGGTGGCGGCCACGGTGCCGTTCACCAGGTTGTTGGCCTGCGCGCCGCTGGCGCCCACCACCGAGGCGTTCACGCTGTTGACGGTGGCGTTGTAGTCGGTGCGGTGCGTGGCCTGCACGCGCACCGCCTTTGCGGCGATGGTGTGGGCGTCGTCGCCGCTGCCGGTGGCTGCCTGCGTGTTGCTCGTGCTGCCGGTGCTCGCTGTTGCCGCCGCGCCGGAGACGAGTCCGCCGCTGCCGGACGTCGCGGTCGCGAAGTTGCGGTCGGTGCCGTCGGCGCTGACTTGCACCGAGTTCATCAGCGTGGCCGGCGAAGTGACGGGCGCGCCGACCTGCAGGCCGTTGCCGAGCAGGGCCTGCGTGACGGTGTTCGACGTCGCACTCGATTCATTCGAGCCTGCAGCGACGATGCCGACGGCCAGGCCCGAGGCGTTGGCGGACTGGCTCGTGTTGTTGGTCGCGTTGACGGCCGCGCTGCCGCTGAGCGTTAACGTGCTGTTGTCGCCCACGGTGCTGGTCACGCGGCTGTCGTGGTCTGCGTGCGCTTCGGTGGCGGTGATGCCGGCGAAGAGGGCGCCTGAAGCGCCGGCCGCATCCGCCCACACGTCGGCGCCGCTGCCGCTCAGTTGCTGCGTGGCGACGACCGTGAGGTTGCGGCCCGTCAGCGTTGTGCTGCTGCCGAGCGCGGCGTTGACGCGTGAGGTGGCATCCGCCGTCGCCACCGAAGCGCCGGCCGATGCGCCGAAGCCGACGTTGACGCCTTCGGCCTGCGCCTTGGCGCGTGTCTTGCCGTTGGCGGTGATGCTGGTGTCTTGCGTCAGTTTGATGGTGCCGCCGCCCACGCTGGCATCGACGTTGGGAGCCGCGGTGGCCGTGGCGACAGAGCCGCTCAGCGCCAGGCCCAGGCCGGCCGCGGCCGCGACGCTGTGGCTCTGCGCATTCACGTCGCCGCTCGCGGAAACGGTGAGTGCGCGCACGGCGTCACCCGGCGCCGAGCCGATGGCTGCGCCAGTGCCAATGGTCGCGCTGGTCGAGCCGTCGATGTCGCTGCTCGCAACAGATGCGCCGCCGGCCACGGCGCCCGCGCTGGCGCCCCAGGCCTGCGCGTCCAGCGAACGCGTGTCGGCCGCGTTCACCGTGACTTCATCGGCCTTGTGGATCGCGACGTTGTTGCCGATGGCCGCACGCGTCACGCTGTCGTCGCTCAACCCGGCATAGGCCGCGTTCAGCGCCACGATGCCACCCGTGCCGGCAAAGCCTTGCGCGGCAGCGTTTTCCGTCAGCGAGGCGCGCACGCGCACGTCGCCATTGGCGCTCAGGGACACGTTGTTGCCCACCAGCGCCTGGTTGTTGAAGTTGAAGCTCGCGATGCCCACGCCGGCGCCCAGGCCCAGCGCGCCAACGGCCACGGCGCCGGTCTTCATCGAGAAGTCCAGCGTGCCGTGCGCGTTCACGCTGACGTCGCGTCCGGCGTTGAGCACTGCGTTGTTGCCGATCTGCGCCGTGTTGCCTGAAGGCAGTGAACTGCTGAGCGACGAGCTGATGCTGACTGTCGAGCGCCTGGCCTGCGCCTTGCCGCCCACGTCGCGCATGTGCGCGTCGTCGGACGCGGCGAACATCTTGCCTACCGTGTCGTCGCCGGCCTGCTTGTCGGCTTCCTCGTTGACGTTGCGGTCGTTGCCTTCGTGCGAAAGCTGGTCCTTCGCGTCCTGGCCCATGGCTTGTCCGACCGAGTACACCGCCACGCCACCCGCGAGGCCGATGAGGCCGCCCGCGCCGCTGACGACGGTCGTCTCGTAGTCCTGCCTGGCGAGCGCGCTCACCTGGATGTCGCGCGCCGCCTGCACCATCGCGCCGTTGCCGATGGTGGCGCCAGTGCGGTTGTTGGTCGTGCCCACGTCCACGCCGCCGGCCAGTGCGCCGGCGCCCAAGGCGAGCGAGCCGGTGATGACTTGCGACGTCAGCTGGTTGTGCGCAGAGACGTTGACGTCCTGCGCCGCGTTGGCACCGGTGTTGGTTTGGTTGATCCGCGCGTTGTTGCCGATGAAAGCCTGCGTGTCCGAGCGCACCGCCTCGACCGAGATCGCGCCCGAGATGCCGGCGTACAAGCCGGCCGCACCGCTGGCGGTCACGGTGAAGAGGTCTTCCGATGACGTGGCCTGCACCTGCACGCCGCGCGCGTCGTTCACGGTGGCGCTGTCGCTCGCACCGCTGTAGGCCGTCATGTTGGCCGTGTTGTTGCCAAGCGCGTTGACCGTCGCGCCATCGCCGATGCCGGCCTGCGTGTCCTTGGTGATGCTGCTGACGCCCACCGCCGCACCCACGCCCGCCACGCCGATGCCAGCGGCGGCCGAGCCGGCGATCATGTTGGTCTGCGTGTCGTCGCGCGCTGCGACGCGTGCGTTGCCGCCGGCGTCCACGCGCGTGCTGCCGCCGGCGATCAATGCCTGCGTCTTGTCGGCGATGGAGACCACCGACACCGACCCCGCCACCGCCACGCTGCCCGCCACGGCCAGGCCGATGCCCATGTCGAGCACTTGCGTCTGGCCTTCGGCGAGCACCTGCACGTCGCGCGCGGCCTTGACCTGCGCGCCGCTGCCGATGTTGGCGAGCGTGTCGTTCTTCGCGACGAACACGTCGGCCCCTGCGCCGATCGCGGCGCCACCCGCGCCCGATGCCGCACCGGCCAGGCCGAGGTGGAACTGTTCGTTGCCCGCCGCCACGCGCACCGACTGCACGCCGTTGGCCGTGCCGCCGGCCGTGTTGACCTGCGCGTTGTCGCCGATCACCGCGTGGGTCGAGGTGTCGATGGTCGACACGTTGGCGCCCAGAGTGATGGCTGCAGCGCCTGCCGCCGCACCGGTGACGGCATAGGCCTTCACGCTGTCGCTGTTGGTGGCGGTGACGGCCAAGCCGTTCACGGCCTGCGTCTGGCGCGCGGCGTTGCGCTGCTTCGTGAGTGCGAGGAAGGCGTCGCGGCCGTTGATGTCGTTGCCTTCGGCGTCGGTCGGCGCGAGGTCGCTCTTGCTCACGCGGCCGTCGCCGGTGATGTTGGCGCCGTAACTGATGTCGTAGTGGCCTGTCGCCGCCTGCACCGCTGCGCCGTTGCCCAGCGCCTGCACCGAAGCGCCGTTGCCGATGCTGCCCAGCGTGGTCTTGTCGAGCACCACCACGCCGGCCGCTGCGCCCAATGCTGCGGAACCACCGCCTGCCGCACTGCCGGCGATCAGGTCGACGGCCGTGCGGCCATCGGCCGACACCACGGCATTGCCGTTGGCACGCACGGTGGCGCCGTTGTCGATGCGCGCTTCGGTGCCGGTCGTCAGCGCATAGGCGGCAGCCGAGCCTGCGAGCCCGGCCGAGCCGCCCACGCCGAAGCCGATGCTGGTCAGGCGCATGTCTTCATTGGACGTGGACTGCACGTTCACGTCGCGGCCCGCCTCGACCCATGCGCCGCTGCCGATGCGTGCCTGCGTGGTCTTGGACATCACGCCCACGTCGGCGGCCGCGCCGCCGCCCACCGAGCCACCGCCACCCGCACCGACCACCACGTCGAACACGGTGGTGTCGTCGCTCGCGTTGACGCTCACGGCTTGCTGGTTGAGTGCATCGCCCTTGTTGACTTGCGCGTTGTCGCCGATCGTTGCCTGCGTCGCCGCGTTCAGCACATTGACGATGGCGGCGCCGCCCACGGCCACCGAGCCGGAAGCCGCTGCGCCGATGGCGAAGGTCTGGAAGTTTTCGCTGGCGCTGGCGTCGAGCCGGGTCGTGCCGGCCACGTGCGCCTGCACGCCCTGGCCCAGCGTCGCGCGCGTCTGGTTCTCGATGGTGTGCACGGCGGCAGCCACGCCCACGCCAACCGATCCGCCCACGGCCACGCCGCTCACGATGTCGAACACCGAGAGCGCGTTGCCCGCGTTGAAGCTCAAGTCGCCGCCGGTGCGAAGACGCGTCGCGGTGGAGTCGGCCACGGTGGCCTGCGCGATGTTCTTCGCGACCAGCACATTGGCCACGCCGGCCACGCCGACGTTGCCGCCCACCGCGCCGCTGAAGCCGACCAGCTTCACGTCCTGCACGTTCTGCGCGGCCAGCTGGATGCCACCCGTGCCCGTGACGTTGGCAGCGGCATCGATGTGCGCGCTGGTGTTGTTCTCGCTCGAGACGGATGCGCTCGACACGCCTACGCCCACCTTGCCGGCCACCGATGCGCCGGCCGCGAGCGAAGTCGCGCCGGTGTCGTTGCGGCTGTTGAGCGAGACATTGCCGCTGGTGGTAACGGTCGAGCCGCTGCCAATGGCTGTCTCGGTCGTGTCGGTGAACACGCTGAGTGCGACCGCGCCACTCACGGCCACGCTGTCGCCGGCCGCGCCGGACACGGCTTCGGTGTAGTAGTTGGTGCCGCCGATCAGCGGACCGCTGGTGAGGCGGTCGGGCAGGTTCTTGACGTCGTCGACGTTGCTCACCTGCAGCGACACGCCCGGAATGCTGACCTTCTTGTTCTCCGCGGTGAGCGCGAGGCTGTCCGCGTTCACCAGCGCGCCGCTTCCGAGCGTGGCCTTGTAGGTGTTGTTGGAGATCACCGTGGCCACGGAAGCGCCGATGCCCACGTTGCCGCCCACCGCGCCGGCCCAAGCCTTGGCGCCGAGCATGCTGGTGTTGGTCGCGTCGATGCTGATGGCGCCCGCGTTGTCGATGCGCGCGTTGTTGCCGATGGAGGCCACCGTCTGCGCGTTGGAAACGACCACGGCGAAGGCACCCGCCACGCCCACCTTGTTGCCGCCCGCACCCGCGACGCCTTCGGCCGCGAGCTTGCGCGCGAAGTCGGGCGATGTGTTCTGCGTTGACTCCGCCGACACGCCGAGATCACCGGCGTTGGTGACGTGCGTGTTGTCGTCCAGCGTCGCGCTGGTGCTGTTGTTGGCGATGCTGATGCCCACGCCCACCGCCACGCCGACTTTGGTCTTGGGGTCGACGGCATCGCCCGCGCCGCGTGCGCTGAAGTTGCTGTCGTTGTGGGCGCTGACGTTCATCGCGCCGCCGGAAGAGATCGTGCGCCCGCCGGTCACGCCCGCCTGCACGTCGTCGTCGAGATCGTTCACGCCGACTGCGGCGGCGATGGCGACCTTGCCGCCGCCTTGCGTGCCCTTGTTGCTTTGGCTGGTCTGGCTCTTGTCGAGGGTCTTCGAGCTTTGCGAGCTGTCGGCTTGCGTCTTGTTGTCCGAATAGGTCTTGTCGGATTGCGAGCCGCCTGCGCTGGCCGTCGCGTCGGAGGTGTAGGCGCGCGTGGCATCGGCGGCGATGTCGAAGCTGCCGCCGGCTGAAAGGTCGCGGTCGAGCGTCGCCTGCGTCACGCTGTCGCTGGTGAGGACGGCCACCGCGGCGCCCACGGCTGCCGTGCCGGACTTCGCTTCGCCCTTGGCGGTGGCAGTGTGTGTACCGCTGCTGCTGGCGTTCAGGGCCACGTCGCCGCCGGTGCTGATGGCGGCGCCCGATGCGATGTCGGCGCGCGTTGTCTGATTAAGCGTGGCCACGGCCACGGCCGCGTCGAAGGCCAGCTTGCCGCCGGCCGCGCCGGCGGTGGCGAGCGCTTCGCTGTCGCCATCGTTCGTCGCGGAGAGCTTGAGGTCGTTGGCG
Source organism: Variovorax brevis (assembly GCF_030317105.1). Taxonomy (GTDB): domain Bacteria; phylum Pseudomonadota; class Gammaproteobacteria; order Burkholderiales; family Burkholderiaceae_C; genus Variovorax; species Variovorax brevis. The sequence goes on along the minus strand of NZ_JASZYG010000004.1, from coordinate 629,953 downwards.
TTGTGGATCGCGGCGTTGGTGCCGACGTGCGCGGCGGCCGTCGAGTTGATGATGTTGATCGCCACCGAGGCGCCCACGCCGACGTTGCCGCCTGATGCGCCGCCCTTGGTAGTGGGTGTGGCTTCGGCCACGACTCTGGATGCGTCGTGCGCGTTGAGCGACACATCGCCGCCGTTGGCATCGAGGCTTGCGCGGTCGCCCACCAGCGCCTGGCTGGCGGTGTCGACGATGTTGAGCGCCAGCGATGCGGCGATGCCGACCTTGCTGCCGCCTGCGCCCGACTGCGCCTTGGCGCCAAGGTCATGATGCTGGTCACCGCTGACATCCGTCATCGAGGCGTCGATGGTGATGCCGTTGGCGCTCACCGACGCGTCCTGCCCCACGCGGGCCGTCGTCGACGAGTTCACCTGGTTGACCGACACGCCGGCGCCGATGCCGACTTGCGCCGTCTTGCCGACCGCCGTGCCGTCGGATGAGGCGCTCGCATCCGTCTGGCCGTTCGCGTTGGCTGCGAACGCACCGCTCGTGGACACCGTTCGTCCGTTGCCGACCGATGCAACAGCTTGCGCGTCGATCACGTTCACCGCGACCGCTGCGGCCACCGACACCTTGCCTTCGCTCGATGAAGCCGACTGCTTGTTGCCCGCCGCGCTGCCCGTTGCGCCCTGCTGGCTGCTGCTGCCGACCTTGTTCTTTGCCTGCTGCTGCTTGCCGTAGGCGAGCTGGCCGTCTGTCTTGTCGTCGACCGTCGCGTCTTCCTGCTTCTTGCCGTCGCTGCCCGTCTTGCCGGCTTCGTCGTCGGACTTGCCGCCCTTGGAACTGGCGCTAGCCGCGGTCGTGTGTTGCGAGGACGATGTGGCGGACAGGCGAACGTCGCCGGTCGCCGCGAGGATGTCGCGCTCCGTCGTGGCGCTGGTGCTGTCGTTGACCAGCGCCAAGCCGACGGCCGCGCCGATGGCGGCCTTCTCGCCCTGCGCACTGCCCTTGGCGGTGGTGGTGGTGAGGTTCGACTGCGCGGCCGACACCGACACGCCAGCCGTATTGCCTAGCGCCGCACCCGTGCCGATGCGTGCGCTGGTCGTGTTGTTGAGCATCGCCAGCGCCAACGCTGGCGTGATTGCGATGCCGCCGGACGCGCCGGCCTCGGCTTCGCTTGTGGCTTCATGCGAGGCCTTGGCATCGAGCGACACGGTACCGGTCGTCGCAACGCTGGCCGCGTCCTCGATCTCGGCGGTGCTGCGATTGCCCGTGACGTTGACCGCCACCGAGGCGCCGATGCCCACCGTGCCGCCGCTCGCGCCCTTGTCCACCGGCGCGGCCTTCGCGCTGATGCGCGTGTTGTTCTCCGCGGAAAGATCGACCGAGCCGCTGCCTGCATTGACGACGGCACCGCCTTGCACTGCCGCCTGGCTGCTCGTATCGATGAGGTTCAAGGCCAGCGCACCGGCCACGCCGATGCTGCTGCCGCCCGCGCCTGCGCTGGCTTGCGTCTCGATGGCGTGGGTCGTGTCGCCGGCAAGATCCGTCATGCCGGCCGAGAGCGACAGGCCCTGCGACTGGATGTGCGCCTGCCCGCCGATCAATGCTTCGTTGACCGTGGCCACCTTGTTCACCGACACGGCAGCGCCGATGCCGATCTTGGTGGCCGGATCGCCGTCGTCCTGCGGCAAGGCGCTGCCGTCGGCCGTGACCTTCGCGTCCGTGTTGTTCGACGAGGCCAGCGTGAGCGCACCTGCGGACGTCACGTCCACCGGCACCTTGGCGCGTGCCGTCGAGTTCTGGATGTTGACGCCCACGGCCGCCGCCACTGCGACCTGGCCTTCGCTGCTGCTGGCCGAAGCACCGCCGTTCTTCTGCGCATCCACGCCATCGCTGGTCGAGGCTTGCTGCTTCGAATCGCCGACCTGGTTGGCCGTCTGCTTCTTCTTGCCGAGGGTGAGTTGCTTGCCGACCTTGTCGTCGACGCTGCCGTCTTCTTTCGGCTTGCCGCTGCCGGCATCCGTGGCGCCGGCATCGCCGGCTTCATGTCCACCGCTGGCGCTGGCCGTTGCACTGACCGTGCTGGCCGATGCGCCCTGGGCTTTCAGCGTGACCTTGCCCTTGCCGGCGCCCGACGTGCCGTTGGCCACGATGGCGCGCGAGGTGTCTGCTTGCACGAGGTCATCGACCAGTGCGACCGCGACCGCCGCGCCGATCGCCGCCTTGCCGCCGACTGCGCTGCCCTTGGCGGTTGTCTCGGTCGTGGCGCTTTGCTCCGCATCGAGCGACAAGTCGCCGCCAAGCGTCAATGCGCTGGCACTGGTGCCGAGCGTTGCTTGCGTCGTGTTGTTGACCAGCGAAATGGCAGCAGATGGCGTGATCGAGATGCCGCCTTCGGAGCCGGCTTCGGTTTCCGTCTTCACCGTGTGCGTGCTGATGGCGGACAGGCTCACGTCGCGTGCGCCGCCGAGTTGCGCGCCGTCTTCCAATTGCGCCACCGTGCGCGAGCCGACGACGTTGACCGCCACCGATGCGCCGATGCCAACCTTGTCGCCGGTCGTGGGACCGTCGGCGGGCTTGGCGCTTGCGCTGCTCGAACTGGCTTCGCCGGCGTGGAGCGACACGTCGCCCGCCGTGCCCGTCATCGTGACGTTGGCGCCGCTGCGCAATGCGGCGGTCGTTGCACTGTCGATGGCGTTGACCGCCAGTGCGCCGGCCACGCCGACATTGCTTGCGCCCGCGCCTGACACGGCTGAAGTGGTGAAGTCGTTCGAGCCCACCGAGGGCGCCATCGTCGCGCCGATGTTCAGGCTCGCTGCCTGAAGCGACTGCGCCACATGGGCGTCGTTGTTCAACTTCGCCAGGTTGATGGCCACGGCCGCCGCAACGCCATTGGCGCCGCCCGTCGCACTGCTGTCGGCGCTCACGTCGACGGTGCTGCCCGCCTGGCTCTGGACGTTGACCGCGCCGGTGACGGTCGCTGCCTGCGTCGAGGCGAGGTAGGCCTGCGTGCTGCTCTTGAGATCGCTCACGACCACCGCGCCCGCGACCTTGATGCCTTCGCCGTCCGCGTTGTCGGTGGTGCTGGCGTTGTCCTTGTACTTGGCCAGCGTCTGGCTGCTTTCGCTCTGGCCGCCCGCGTCTTCCTTCGCGCCTTGCGCGGACGCCTTTGCGGTCACGGTCGCGGTGTTGGCGGATGTCGCTGACAGGTCGAGCGCACCGGCCCTGATGCGCGCAGCGCCATCCACGACGGCGGACGTCGTGCTGTCCACAAGACTCACCGCCACCGATGCGCCCGCGGCGTTGCTGCCAGCGGCTGTCGCGTCGGCGATCGACGTGGTGTTCACCGTGTTGCTGGCGGCGAGTCCGAGATGGCCTGCGACCTTCAGGTCGGCGCTGTCGGTGACGCGGACTTTTGCGCTGCTGGTGACGTCGGATACCGCCACGGCTGCATCGCCGGCGAGATTGGCCAGCGCCGATGTCGGCGCCGCGTGCGTGGTCACGGCGGACGTGGCCGCGAGCGTCGCATCGCGGCCGGCTTCGATCGTGCTGCTGCCGCCGACGTTCACGGAAGCGCTGGCGCCAGCGCGCTGCACCGTGACCGCCACGGGCAGGGTGTAGGTGCCCGTCGTGACCGTGGCGGCCGCGTTGGCCGTGAGGTCCTGCCTGGCGTAGACCTGGCTCGACTGGATGTCGACGCTGGCCGTGGCCAGCGCCTTTTCCACACCGCTGGACACCGCCAGCGACGAATCCGTTCGGGTCGACGTTGCCGCGAGTTCGACGTCGTTAGCCACCAGTTGCGCGCCGGAGAGCGACACGGCCGCCGTGCCGCCCTGCACCTGCTGCGCCACGATGCGGATGCGTCCGTCGGCATTGACCATCGCCGTGGCCACGTCCAGGCCGTTGGCGTTGACCACATCAGAGAAATCCGGCGCCGTTCCCTGGAAGGCCGCGCCACTGTAGATGGCGCCGCCGACGTTGATGGCGCCTGCGCTCAGCGTCACGCCGTTGATCGCGTTGATGCGCCCCTGGATCGAGATCACCCCGTCGCCATTGACCGGCGCGGTGCCGTTCAACAGTTGCGTCACCGACGACGGATTGGGGTTGTTGTTCGACGTGAAGAAGTCGCGTACGAAGGCGCTGGTCGGCGTCGTGACCGTGAGCGAACCCACGTTGACCACGCCACCCGCACCCACCACCACGCCATGCGGATTGGCAAACCACACGTTGCCGCCGATGGCGCCGCCCTTGATCGCATTGACGACGCCGTAGATGTCCGTGCGCGCATCGCGAATGATGTTGATGAGGTTGCTCGCGCCCGTCGGCAGGTACAGGTTGGCGGTGTCGCCAGCCTGCACGCCGAATTTCGAGAAGGCGTTGAAGGCGTTCGTCCCGTTGACCGTCGTCGTGTTGACGTTGACCACATGGGCTGATGGCGTCGTCAGCGTGGTCTGCGTGCGGCCGTCCAGCACGATGTTGTCCGCCGGCCCGGCCCGCGCCACCAAGGGAATGGCCACGCCGGTGAGCGCCGCCAGCAACGCCGCCACGCGGCGCCTGCGGCTGCCGCCCTTGGAGCGGCCCTTCGCGTTCTCCGCCACCGCAACCCACATTTCCAGCGCGTCGCTCCAGACGACACGGTAGACACGGTTCATGGACGAGTGGCTGTGCATGCAAAGTCTCCAGAAGCGGAGCGGCACGCATCAGCAACCGGAGGCACGCCGCGGGGCGGGTGTCACCGGGACGGCAACATCGCGTTACATTCTAGTAACGAGATGAACTTTTTGATACATTTTTAGGCTTCTGGAAAGTACCTAAGAACGCCGGTGAGGCGCCCGTTGAGGGGCCTTGGCGTGGCGTTTTGAGGGGGCGGGCGGGGCAAATGCCCTCAGGCCAGTCCCAACTCGCGTGCCTCGGCTTCGTAGTCTGGATACGACGCTTTCATCACCGCGCCATTGAGGATCATCTCGGCCACGAGTTCGCGTGACGATGCGTCGAACACCTTGGTGAGGATCCACACCGACTCCGTGCGCGCGCTTTCGCTGAGCGCGACGATCTCGCGTTCGAGTTCGTAGTCCTGGTCGACGAACAGCGGACCCTTGACCAAGCGGATCTGCTGCCCCGCGAACAGGCCCACCGCCGGCTTGCGGCCGCTCAGCCCCGACTCGCCGGAGGTGGAGCCGAGCAGCACGCTGATCATCTCCGTCGGGATGATCGCGCGCCCCCAAGGCGACGTGTGGCCCGACTCGCGCGTGTACCAGGGGCTGGGCTCGGTGATCACCTTGAGCTTGTCTGCGAGCGTGAAGGGGTAGTGGTCGCCCATGTGCTGGTCGAAACCCATGCGGATGCGCTCGACGGTGGCACCGCGTTGTCCCACCTTCAGGTCGCGATTGATGACCAAGCCCGCGGCCGGTCGCAACTTGGCGATGCGTTGCGGGATCTCGTGCGCGAAGCGGCTGGCATCGCCCACCGACGCCGTGCCCATGAGCACCGGCGTGCCGTCACGCTTCGCGGCGTGGATGCGCACGAAATCGCTTTGGCCGGCCACGGGCGTGACGAAGGCGCGCACCTCTTCGCCCTCGACCACCATGTTCTGGTAGTGCGCGCTGATGCAGCCCGTCTCGAACCAGGCGGGGCCGAACACGTGGAACAGCAGCGGATCGAACTGGCTGAAATGCGTCGGTCCTTCGATGGGGCCGGCGCGCAGGCCCAGGCCCTCGGCCATGGCGTCGTCGTGAATGGACTTGTGGCCGTCGTACTTCTGGTCGGCCAGCATCTGGCGCGGCTGGCGCAGGGCGCCGCAAAGGGAAGGGGCTTCGGAAAAGGGTGCGGTCATCAGTGGCGTCCGGGTCGGTCGGGAAGATGCCAAAAATTCTAGGCGCGAGGACGCCTGCACCACAGTCGCGCAGGTGCCTGTCAGAGCATCCACTCGATCGGCAGCACGCCCAGGAAATCGACCCACAGGCGCCGCATGCCGCTGCTTCCCGGTTCCGTGGCGAAGACCTTGTCGCCGGTGGCGCTGCCCTCGACCCATTCGATGCTGCCGTCAGGCTTCAGGCGCACCAGGTAGGCCTCGTTCGAAAGGCGCTTGTCGAGCTGGGTCGCCAGCCCGTTCGCGATCACAGGGCTGTCGATGACCACGCCCATTTCCGTGTTCAGGCGCGCCGAGCGCGGGTCGAGGTTGAAGGAGCCCACGAAGATGCGCTTGCGGTCCGAGGCGAAGGTCTTGGCGTGCAGGCTCGCCGCGGAACCGCCGCCGCTGCCACTGCCGCTACCGGGCAGGCCGCCACCGGAGCGGTCATCCTCCTTGAGCGAGGGCACAGCCGCGCCGGGCTTGAGTTCGTAGACGGTGATGCCGGCTTCGAGCAATTCCTTGCGATATTTTGCGTAGCCCGCATGGACCGGCGCGACGTCGGTCGCCGACAGGGAGTTGGTCAGAACGCGCACCTTGACACCGCGCTTGGCCAGCGTCACCAGTCCGGCCGTGCCTTCCTTGCCGGGCACGAAATAGGGCGACACCAGGTCGAGTTCGGTCTCGGGCTTGCCCAGGGCCTGTTCGAGCCGCGGGAGCATCTGCAGGTCTTTGCGGTCCGATGAACTCAGTGCCTTCGCGGGATCGTCATGCAGCACCTTCGCCGTGGTCCACTCGAATGGCACCTTGCGCTGGGCCACCTGCTGCACCAGCGGCGTCTGGCGTGTCGCGGCGACGTAGTTCTTCGCGTCGGGCTTGTCGTGCACGGCGCTCCAGCCGGCGCGCAGTTGCGCAACGCCGTCGGATGGGGCTGTAGGCAGCATGTTGGCCGCGGGATAGGCCGACGCGCTGTTCCAGAAGAGGTCGAATTCATCCGACACCTCCTGCACGACGGGCCCGATCGCCATCACGTCCAGGTCCTGGAAGCCGACTTCCATGTTCGCGCCGAAGTATTCGTCGCCGATATTGCGACCGCCCACGATCGAGACCTGGTTGTCGGCCGTGAACGACTTGTTGTGCATGCGGTGATTCAGCCGCGTGAAGTCGGTGATGAAGCCGCTCGCGCGAAATTTGCGGCTGGCAAAGGGATTGAACAGGCGGATCTCGATGTTGGGGTGCGTGTCCAGCGTGGCGAGCATTGGATCGAGCCCCTTGGTGTTGGCATCGTCGATCAACGCGCGCACGCGCACGCCGCGCTCGGCGGCCGCCCACACGGCTTCCCAAAGCAGTTCGCCCGTGGTGTCGCGGTGCCAGATGTAGTACTGCAGGTCGAGCGTGCGTTGGGCCGATTCCGCGAGCAGGATGCGCGCCGCGAAGGCTTCGTTGGCGACCGGCAGGGCGTGGATGCCGGACTTGCCCGGATGCTGCGACGTTTCGCCGCGCACTGCCTTGCCGAGGCCGGTGTCAGCCGTGTTGGTGAGCGCGCGGGTTTCGGTGCGTTGATCCTGGCTTGGCAAGCTGGCGCAGCCCGTGAAGAGCAGCACCAGGGTGCAGGCAAGGAACGCACGAACGGCATGCATGGGCACCACGGCAACTCCAGGTCAACGAAGGTTCGCAAATTCTAGTGTGACCCCCTTTTTACTCTCTCTCCCGCCGGGAGAGGGTTGGGGTGAGGGCGCCGGGCGGTTGATGGTGCGCAGGCTCATCCATGGCCCGGTGCCCCTCTCCCAACCTCTCCCCGGAAGGGAGAGGAGCAAGTCCGTCTTTACTCCCTCTCCCTCCGGGAGAGGGTTGGGGTGAGGGCACCGGGCGGTTGATGGTGCGCAGGCTCATCCACGGCCCGGTGCCCCTCACCCAACCTCTCCCCGGAGGGGAGAGGAGCAGGTCCGTCTCCCAGCCTCTCCCCGGAGGGGAGAGGAGCAAGTCCGTTCAGTGCGGCACTTCGATCGCAGCCTCTGCGCTCGGCTGGCGTCGAGGATTGCGGATCAACAGCAGCAGCGGAATCGCCACCACCGTGATCACCATCATGATCCCGAAGTCATCCAGGTATCCGACGAGCGCGCCTTGTCGCGTGACTTCGTTGTTGAGCACCGCCAGCCCGCTGAGCGTGCCCGGGTTCATGAGCGAGGGCAGGTTGATGAGCCCCTGGTTGCCTGGAACCAGCGTCGCAGCGATCTCCGCATGCGCCTTGCCCGAACCTTCGGTGAGCAGCGCCTGCACGATCGAGATGCCCACGCTGCTGCCGATGTTGCGCAGCAGGCTGAACACCGGCGTGCCCTGGTGCCGAAGGCGCGGCGCCAGCGTGGCGAAGGTGGCAGTCGACAGCGGCACGAACGTGAAGCCGATGCCCAGCCCCTGAACGAAGCCGGAGAAGACGATCAGCGTGCTGTCCATCTGCAGCGTGAGGCGCGTCATCTGCCACAGCGAGAATGCGGTGAGCGTGAAGCCGACGGCCATGATGGCGCGCACGTCGAAGCGCTGCACCAGCCGGCCCACGATGATCATCGCGATCATGGTCCCGATGCCCCGCGGTGCCGTCACCGCGCCGGTGTAAACCACCGGATAGCCCATCAGGCCCTGCAGGAAGCTCGGCAGCAAGGCCATCGTCGCAAACAGGATCATGCCCACGATGAAGGCGAACAGCAGGCCGGTGACGAAGTTGCGGTCCTTGAGCAGGTCGCGGTCGAAAAACGACACGCCCTGCACCGTCCACGTGTGCACCACGAAGAAGGCAAAGGCGATCAGCGCGGCAGCGGCTTCGAGCTTGATTTCCCACGAGTCGAACCAGTCCAGTTGCTCGCCGCGATCAAGAAAGAGTTGCAGCATGCCGATGGCAAGGCTCAGCGTCACGAAGCCGAAGATGTCCAGCTTCTCGCCTTGCGGCCGGCTCTCCGGCAGGTAGCGCGCGATGCCCCACAAGGCGAAGATGCCCACCGGCAGGTTGATGAAGAACACCCAACGCCAGTCGAGGTTCTCCGTGAGCCAGCCGCCCAGCAGCGGCCCGAGGATGGGCCCGACCATGATGCCGGCGCCCCAGATCGCCATGGCCTGGCCGACCTTTTCACGCGGGTTGATGTCCAGCAGCACCGCCTGCGACAGCGGCACCAGCGCCGCGCCGAACACCCCTTGCAAGAGCCGCGCCGCAACGATGCCGACCAGCGAGCTCGCCACCCCGCACAACGCCGATGCAATGGTGAAGCCCACCACCGAAATGATGAAGACCTTGCGTCGCCCCCATTGCCCGCACAGCCAGCCCGTGAGCGGCAGCGCGATGGCCGAGGCCACGATGTAGGAGGTCAGCACCCAGGTGATCTGGTCCTGCGAGGCCTGCAGGCTGCCCTGCATGTGGGGCAGTGCGACGTTGGCGATGGTCGTGTCCAGCGCCTGCATGATCGTCGCCAGCATGATCGAGATGGTGATCATCCCGCGGTGTGCAATGCCGGCGTGCGAGGTCGTGCCCGTGCTCAAGGTGCGATCTCCTGCGGTGCGGATTGCAGGGCCAGCAGGCCTTCGCGCGCCTTGCCGAGCAGCGACACCAGTTGCGCGCGTTCGTCGGCCGACAGCGCCGCGAGGGCGCGGGCCTGCACCTGGTCGCTGATGGTGAGCGCGGCGTCCAGGGCCTTCACGGCGCTGGGGGCCAGGCGAACTTCGTTCATGCGGCGATCGGTCGGGCTGGGCTGCCGATGGATCCAGCCGGCCGCTTCCAGCCGCTCGCACAGCGCGCCGGCGGCCATGGCGCTCAGTTCGATGCGTTGGGCGAGTTCGGCTTGCGACAGGGGCGGGCCTTCGTCGCCATGCATGGCCAATGTGCCGAGCACGCGGCACTGCGCGCGCGAAAGTCCGATGCGTTCACGCGCCAGCCGGTCGAACTGTTCGCCGTAAAGCTTGGAGACGTCATTGACCAGAAAGCCAAAGCGCTGGGTGTAGTCTCGTTTCATAAGCCCGTTTATTATAAATAGGCTTATGAAAATTTGCAGACCCTCCGCGGAGGACTTGATCAGAGTCTCCCTAACGGTGCGATCGAACCTTGATGCGCAGCGAGGTCACGTCCCAGCCGCGGGTGCGCAGGCGCGCCGTCAGGGCGGGCACCATGTGGCGCAATTTGGCGGCCGCTGCGCTGTTGCCCACCAGCAGGCACCAGGTGTCGCCTTCAGCCGGCCCGGCCTGCAATCCGGGGCGCATTTCGGGGGGAATCAGGTCCTGGATGGCGCGCATTCGCTCGTTCGTGTCGCGCACGCGCTCGGCCAGGCTCGCCAGGGCTGGCGAGGCTTCGGTGGCCTGCTGCAGGGTCACCGCGTTGTAGCGGCGGTTCACGGACGATGACGATGAAGACAAGGTGGCTAAAATCAATGGTTTGCCGGCATCCCGGCGGCCTGGACCGCTTGCATTCATGCATTGCGCGCCCAAGTGTTGCTTTTGTCTATCTTAGGGTTTTCGATCGAAGTGCCTGTGTTTGATTGCGCGTACTTCGATATCCACTCATGGCCACCAATTTCCTGACCCAAATCTTCGGCAGTCGCAATGACCGTCTCCTCAAGCAGTATCGCAAGACGGTAGAACGCGTCAACGCCCTCGAATCCGATTTCGAGAAGCTCAGCGAGGAAGCCTTGCGCGCCAAGACGCAGGAGTTCAAGGACCGCATCGCCAACGGCGAAACGCTCGACTCGCTGGTGCCCGAGGCCTTTGCCGTGGTGCGTGAAGGCTCCAAGCGCATCATGAAGATGCGCCACTTCGACGTGCAACTGTTGGGCGGCCTGGCGCTGCACAACGGCAAGATCTCGGAAATGCGTACGGGCGAGGGCAAGACCCTCACGGCCACGCTGCCGGTGTACCTGAATGCACTCACGGGCAAGGGCGTTCACGTGGTCACGGTGAACGACTATCTCGCAAGCCGGGACGCCAAGTGGATGGGGCGGCTCTACAACTACCTGGGCCTGAGCGTGGGCATCAACCTCCCGCAGATGCCGCGCGAGGAAAAGCAGGCCGCCTACCGCGCCGACATCACCTACGGCACCAACAACGAGTACGGCTTCGACTACCTGCGCGACAACATGGTCTACGAGACGCAGGACCGCGTGCAGCGTGGCCTGAACTACGCCATCGTCGACGAGGTGGACTCCATCCTGATCGACGAGGCCCGCACGCCGTTGATCATCTCCGGCCAGGCCGAAGACCACACCGACCTTTACCTGGCCATCAACAAGGTCGTGCCGCTCCTGACCAAGCAGGAAGGCGAAGCCGATCCGCGCACGGGCGAAGGCGTCACCAAGCCGGGCGACTTCACCGTCGACGAGAAGACGCACCAGGTGTTCCTCACCGAAGACGGCCACGAGAAGGCCGAGCAGGTGCTGGCCGAGTTCAAGCTGCTGCCCGAAGGCGCGTCGCTGTACGACCCGGCCAACATCACGCTGATGCATCACCTGAATGCGGCGCTGCGTGCCAAGCACCTGTACCACCGCGACCAGCACTATGTGGTGCAGCAGGGCGAGATCATCATCGTCGACGAGTTCACCGGCCGCCTGATGACGGGCCGCCGCTGGAGCGATGGCCTGCACCAGGCCGTCGAAGCCAAGGAAGGCGTGCAGATCCAGGCCGAGAACCAGACGCTCGCTTCGATCACCTTCCAGAACTACTTCCGCCTGTACGGCAAGCTCGCCGGCATGACCGGTACGGCCGACACCGAAGCCTACGAATTCCAGGAAATCTACGGTCTCGAGACCGTCATCATTCCGCCGAACCGCCCGAGCAAGCGCGACGACCAGCTCGACCGCGTCTACAAGACGACGCGCGAGAAGTACGAAGCGGCCATCGGCGACATTCGCGAGTGCTACGAGCGTGGCCAGCCGGTGCTGGTCGGCACCTCGTCCATCGAAAACTCGGAAATCATCGCGGACCTGCTGACCAAGGCCGACCTGCCGCACCAGGTGCTCAACGCCAAGCAGCACGCCCGCGAAGCGGACATCGTGGCGCAGGCCGGTCGTCCGAAGATGATCACCATCGCCACCAACATGGCCGGCCGCGGCACCGACATCGTGCTCGGCGGCAACGTGGAAAAGGCCATCGAAGCGCTGGAAGCGGACGAAACCGTCGACGAGGCGACCAAGAAGGCCGAGACCGCACGCCTGCGCGCGGAGTGGACCAGGGAGCACGAGTTCGTCACGGCGCAAGGCGGCCTGCGCATCATCGCCACCGAGCGCCATGAGTCGCGCCGCATCGACAACCAGCTGCGTGGCCGTTCGGGCCGGCAGGGCGACAACGGCTCCTCGCGCTTCTACCTGAGCCTGGACGATCCGCTGATGCGCATCTTCGCGGGCGACCGCGTCAAGGCGATCATGGACCGGCTGAAGATGCCCGACGGCGAAGCCATCGAAGCGGGCATCGTCACGCGCAGCATCGAAAGCGCGCAGCGCAAGGTCGAGGCGCGCAACTTCGACGTTCGCAAGCAGTTGCTCGAGTACGACGACGTCAGCAACGACCAGCGCAAGGTGATCTACCAGCAGCGCAACGACATCCTCGACGCGGCCGACCTGCAGGCGCAGATCGCGGCGCTGCGCGAAGGCTGCTTCACCGACCTCGCGCGCCAGTACGTGCCGGCGGAATCCGTCGAGGAACAGTGGAATCTCGATGGCCTCGAAAAGGTGCTGAGCACCGACTGGCACATCGAACTGCCGCTGCGCAAGGAAGTGGAAGCGGCGAGCGCGATTTCCGACGAAGAGGTCGTTGAAAAGGTGGTCAACGCCGCCAACGAAGCCTTTGCCGCCAAGGTCGCGCAGATCGGCCAGGAGAACTTCACGCAGTTCGAGCGCATGGTGCTGCTGCAAAGCATCGACACGCACTGGCGCGAACACCTGGCCTCGCTCGACTACCTGCGCCAGGGCATCCACCTGCGCGGCTATGCGCAGAAGCAGCCCAAGCAGGAATACAAGCGCGAAGCTTTCGAACTCTTCGGGCAGTTGCTCGACTCGGTCAAGAACGAAGTCACGCGCCAGTTGATGACGGTGCGCGTGCAGTCGAGCGAGCAGTTGGAAGAAGCGGCCGAGGCCATGGAAAGCCGCGCCGACAGCATCTCCAACATCACGTACACGGCGCCCACCGAAACCGGTGAAGCCGAGGTGCGGGTGGATGAAGAAAGCCTGCGCCGCGCCGCGACGAGCGGCCTGAGCGCCGGCGCGCTGGCCTTTGCGCGCGTGGGCCGCAACGATCCTTGCCCGTGCGGGAGCGGCAAGAAGTACAAGCAGTGCCACGGCAAGCTGAGCTAAAGCTCGCCCCCAGGCTGCGCGACACTCCGTGTTGCTGCGCCAACCCCCTGCCGGGGGCAACACCAGCGGCCCGGCAAAGCCGGTTCCGCGGTGTTCCGCGAATGGATTGCGCCCTTTAGGAGAAATTGATATGCCGGTGAATTTGTCTGCCCCTGATCCTGCCGCGCTGTTTGCGGTCCCTGGCGTTCGAATCGGTGTGGCGGAGGCGGGCATCCGCAAGGTCAACCGAAAGGATCTGACGGTCGTGCTGATCGACGAAGGTGCTGCGGTCGGCGGCGTGTTCACGCAGAACCGCTTTTGCGCGGCGCCGGTGCAGGTGTGCCGCGACCACCTGGACAAGAACTTCGGCATCCGGGCGATGGTCATCAACACCGGCAACGCCAACGCGGGCACGGGCGAAGACGGACTGGCGCGCACGCGGGCCACCTGCATCGCGATGGCCCGCAAGCTGGAAATCGCGCCGGAACAGGTGCTGCCCTTTTCAACGGGCGTGATCATGGAGCCGCTGCCCATCGATCGCATCGAGGCGGGCTTGCCTGCGGCGATCGCGGACGCGGCGGACAACCACTGGGCGCGTGCGGCCGAAGGCATCATGACGACGGACACGATCCCCAAGGCCTTCAGCGCACGCGCGCAGGTCGGCGGGGCGACGGTCACGATTTCCGGCATCAGCAAGGGCGCGGGCATGATCCGGCCGAACATGGCGACCATGCTCGGCTTCATGGCGACGGACGCGAAGATCGACGCGAAGCTCATCCAGCCGCTGGCGAAATTGCTGGCCGACGGCTCCTTCAACCGCGTCACTATCGACGGCGACACCTCGACCAACGACTCCTTCGTGGTCATCGCCACGCAGAAGGCGGCCAACGCGACCGTCACCTCGCTGGATTCGGCCGATGGCCAGGCACTGGTGGCGGCCATGCAGGACGTGGCACGTCAACTCGCGCAGGCCATCGTTCGCGACGGCGAGGGCGCGACCAAGTTCATCACCGTGCGCGTCGAAGGCGGCCGTGACGGCGCCGAGTGCCGCAAGGTGGCCTACGCGATCGCGCATTCGCCGCTGGTCAAGACGGCGTTTTTCGCGAGCGACCCCAACCTGGGCCGCATCCTGGCGGCGGTCGGCTATGCCGGCATCGACGATCTGGACCAGACGGGCATCGACCTGTACCTGGACGACGTGCACGTGGCCATCAAGGGCGGACGCAACCCTTCGTACCGCGAAGAAGACGGCCAGCGCGTCATGAAGCAAAGCGAGATCACGGTGCGCGTGGTGCTGGGCCGGGGCGACGCCGCGGACACGGTGTGGACCTGCGACCTGAGCCACGACTACGTGTCCATCAACGCTGACTACCGTTCCTGAAGGAAGCGCGCCCATGAACGAGAAGTTCGAGCGCCTGATCGAGCGGGCGGAACAGCTGATCACCCGCATCGAATCGATCCTGCCGCAGCCGCTGTCGGCGCCGGCCAACTGGGATGCGTCGATTGCCTGGCGCTACCGCCGCCGCAGCTCCGGCCACGGCACGCTGGAGCCGGTGCGCCACGTCGCCATGATGGCGCTCGATTCGCTCAAGGAAATCGACCTCCAGAAGGAAAAGATCGAGCGCAACACGCGCCAGTTCGTCGAAGGCAAGCCCGCCAACAACGTGCTGCTGACGGGCGCGCGCGGCACGGGCAAGTCCTCGCTGATCCGCGCGTGCCTGCACGCGTATGCGCATCAGGGATTGCGTTTGATCGAGGTCGACAAGGCCGAGCTGGTCGATCTGCCGGACATCATCGAGGTCGTGTCGCAGCGTCCGGAGAAATTCATCGTCTTCAGCGACGACCTGAGCTTTGACGAGGGCGAGCCGGGCTACAAGGCGCTCAAGTCCATCCTCGATGGCTCCATTGCCGCATCGACGCCCAACGTGCTGATCTACGCGACCAGCAACCGGCGCCACCTGCTGCCCGAGTACATGAAGGACAACCTGAGCTACACCCACACCGAAGACGGTGAGGTGCATCCGGGCGAGGTCATCGAGGAAAAGATCTCCCTGTCCGAGCGCTTTGGGCTCTGGGTGAGCTTCTATCCCTTCACGCAGGCTGAATACCTTGCCATCGTGGCGCAGTGGCTGTCGTCTTTCGGCGCGAGCCCTGAGGCCATCGAGGCGGCGCGGGCCGAAGCGCTCGTGTGGGCGCTGGAGCGGGGATCGCGCAGCGGCCGCGTGGCCTACCAGTTCGCGCGCGACTACGCAGGGCGCGGCCGGTGAGCGAGCCGCGCAAGCACACCGAGGTGGCGGTGGGCATTCTCATCCGCGAGGACGGCGCGCTGCTCTTGTCCACCCGCCCCGAAGGCAAGCCGTACGCGGGCTACTGGGAGTTTCCGGGCGGCAAGATCGAGACGGGTGAAAGCATCGAGGAAGCGCTGCGCCGCGAGTTGCATGAAGAACTCGGCATCACCATCGGCGGCGCCGAGGTCTGGAAAACCACCGAACACGACTATCCGCACGCCCTGGTGCGCCTGCACTGGTGCAAGGTCACGCAGTGGAGCGGCGATTTCGAGATGCGCGAAGGGCAGGCCATGTGTTGGCAGCAGCTTCCGCTGGAGGTGACGCCGGTGTTGCCGGGTGCGATGCCGGTGCTTGAATGGCTTTCGCAGGAGCGTGGGCTGGCGGGTTGATTCGGTCAAACGCTCGGGCTGGATGCTCGCGACGTGTGCGCGCGACGCAAAGGCAGGTCCGTTGATTGCCGAGATCGCGCCCGACGCAAAGGCGCCTGCGGGCCCGGCGTGACGCGCCACTGCAGCGGTCGGTGCTGCGCACCGACTTCCCTCCGATGCTCGCGCGCCCGGCCTGCCGCGGAACTCGCGACGTTCACTTCGTTCACTGAGCTCGGACAGCCGCGGCAAGTCAGATGACGAAGCACGCGTGTCCTTCGGCACGCGTGCAGGCCGGTCGCGCTGCGCTTCTCGGCGCTGCAGAGGCGCGTCACGCCGGGCCCGCAGGCGCCTTTGCTCTGGAAACTGTGGGGGTGCACTACCCGGCAGGGATCGCCCCGACGCGCAATAGCGGCACAGCTTCCGCTCCCCTCTCTGAACAGCACGACGTATCTCGCCGCGGCAGGTGGTCTGCGGCACGGGCGATTTCCGGGGCGGCGAGGAGCGCAGGGCGCGGGGCGGCGCGTGCCGTAGGACACGCGCTTCGTGAACTGACTCGGTGCAGCTGTTTGAACGGAGCGCGCCGAAGGAGCGCGCAGTGAGTTCTGCACCGCGCCCCGCGACCGAGCACCGGAGTGCAGTCGATGCGCAGCATCAACCGCCCCGGATGAGCCCGTGCCGCAGACCACCTGCCGCGGCGCGCCCCAAGCGCACCATTGCAGGAGATCCGAAAGTGTCGACTGCCCATGATGAGCCCGCACCGCAGACTACTTGCCGCGGCGCACCCCCAACGCCGCTATTGCAGCCTCGGATCCCCAAACGGTTCGTCATCCGGCGGTGCATCCGCCGGCAACTTGAATTCTTCGCTCGCCCAGGCGCCCAAGTCCACCCCCTTGCAGCGCGCGCTGCAAAATGGACGGTAAGCATTGGTGGGTGCGTAAACGCTGTCGTTGCCGCATGCGGGGCACTTCACGATGCGGGGTGCAAAGTTGGTGGCGTCAGTCATTGGAATAGCGTTGTCACAGTGCGCCGTGGCGTTCGTTTCGCAAGCGGCCGGGCCGCTCAAGCGCACAAGGTCAATTCGAAAGCGGTGTTGTCGGTGCTCTGGTGGAGCCGGTCGTCGGCTTCATGGCGCATCAGCCGCACAGACACCATCAGCCGGTTGCCGCTGATTTCCGGCACCAGCCCCAGCGACGAGTCGATGCGCAGGCGCAGCAGCTGAAACGTGCGGCCCTGCGGCAGCGTTTGCTGAAACTGCCCGTTGTTGGCCATGACCTTGTAGGGCACGTCCGCGTCGCGCAGCAGCTTGAGCAGCAAGTAAACGGATTCGGCCAGCGGCGCCAGCGTGGTCGCCCAGCGCTCGACGTCCGCGCGGCGCGACGCCGCACTGCGATGCTGCCACGCGTAATAGCCGGGCAGGTCGAACTCGCAGGTGCCGCCCGGAATGTTGGCGCGGCTGCGGATGCTCATCAGCCATTCGTTTTCGGTGAGCGACTGCCCGGCTTTGCCCGGCACCGTGTTCAGCGTGTTGAAGTTGCGCTCGAGTTGCGCAATCACCTGGTCGAGCACCGTCTCGGAAATCGCAGGATTTCCGCGGTAGCTGTTGAACACCGCCTTGTGCTTGTCCAGGTCACGCAGCACGTCGGCCTTGAGATCGGCTCGCGCCGCGACGTCCATGATCTCGAAGATCGTGACCAGCGCGTAGTGATGCGATAGCGGTGAATCGGCGGGCACCAGTTCCCCGAGACGGCGGAAGAGGTGCTCCAGCCGCAGGTAGGTCCGGATACGCTCGTTGAAGGGGTACTCGTAGAGAATCACGCGTGTCGGTTTCCAGTCGCGGTCATCATATCGTCAAGGCGCTTGATCGACGAAGATCTGCGCGATAGACAGCACTTCGCACTCCAGTTCCGCAAGACTCATATTTTCGTTGTATATGACCGCGTCAGCCGCCGCACGACGCAATGCCCGCGTGGCCTGCTGGTCGATCACGGCGCGAACCGCTTCAGGTGCCCAACCCGATCGTGTGACGACTCGTTTCAACTGAAGCTCCTCGCTTGCATCGACAACGAGCACGCGATCGACGATGGCGCGCCAGCGTCGCGACTCCACCAGCAAGGGCACATCGAACACGAGCAGCGACCCGGTGGCGGCGGCCGCCTGCCGCTCGCACTCCTGGCCAATCAGCGGATGCAGGATCGCTTCGAGCCGTCGCTTGGCCTGCGCATCGCCAAAGACCAACTCGCGCATGTGGGCGCGGTCCAGTCCGCCGTCAGGCGCGATGACGCCGGGTCCGAATTCCGCCTCCAGCGCGGGCATGGCCGCGCCGCCGGGCTGCGCAATGGCGCGGGCGATGGCGTCGGTGTCGATGAGGGTTGCGCCGTGCGCCACCAGCATGGCCGCGACGGTGCTCTTGCCGCTGCCAATGCCGCCCGTCAGGCCGATGCGTAGGGCAGTCACCGCGCGCCCTCGCTCACAGGCCGATCGCTTGCAGGATCGCGTTGGGGCCGAAGATCATGGCGGTGAGTCCGGCGCCCGCCAGAAATGGGCCGAAGGGAATGTAGCCGCCTTCGCGCAGGCCATGGAACACCTTGAGCGCAACGCCGACGATCACACCGATCACCGAGGACATCAGGATGATCGGCACCAGCGCCTGCCAGCCGAACCACGCGCCGAACACCGCGAAGAGTTTGAAGTCGCCGTAGCCCATGCCTTCCTTGCCGGTGGTCAGCTTGAAGAGCCAGTAGATCGCCCACAGCGAGACATAGCCCGCGGCCGCGCCCCACACGGCGTTGGCGAGCGTCACACCCGTCAGTCCCATCGAAGCCGCCAGCAGTCCAGCCCACAGCAGCGGCAGCGTGATGTCGTCGGGCAGCAGCGTGGTGTCCCAGTCGATGAGGGCCAGCGCGACCAGCGCAGCTGCAAATCCGCACCACGCCAGTGCGGCGTAGTTGCCGGGCATGCGCCAGACGCAAAAGGCAAAAAGCGCCGCCGTGACCAGTTCTACCAGCGGGTAGCGCAGGCTGATCGGCGTCTTGCACGCGGAGCACTTGCCGCGCAGGATGACATAGCTGAGCACCGGCACATTCTCATACCAGCGGATGACGTGCCCGCAGTTCTGGCAGCGCGAGCGCGGCACCATCAGGTTGAAGCGCTCCGGCTCGGCCGGCGCATCGGCGGCCTTGTTGCCGTCGGCGGCGACGGCGTATTCCGCACTTTCGGCCGCCCATTGCATCTCCAGCATCTTGGGCAGCCGGTATATGACCACGTTCAGGAAACTGCCGATCAAAAGCCCCAGGACGCCGGCCAGCGCGGCGTCGAACCCCTGCGAAACGAGCATCAGACGACCTGGCCCAGCTTGAAGATCGGGAGGTACATCGACACCACGATGCCGCCGATGATGACCCCGAGGAACACGATGATGATCGGCTCCATCAGGCTGGAGAGGCCCGCCACCATTTCGTCCACTTCCGATTCGTAGAAGTCGGCCGCCTTGCCCAGCATGTGGTCGATGGAGCCGGATTCCTCGCCGATCGCCGTCATCTGCAGCACCATCGAGGGGAAGAGGTTGGCGTTGGTCATGGCCGTGGTCAGGCTCGTGCCGGTCGAGACTTCCTGCTGGATCTTGACCGTGGCGTCCGCGTAGACCGAGTTGCCCGATGCGCCGCCCACCGAGTCGAGCGCCTCCACCAGTGGCACGCCTGCGGCAAACATGGTGGCCAGCGTGCGCGTCCAGCGTGCGGTGCACGACTTTTCGATCAGGATGCCGAAGATCGGCAGCTTGAGCAGCAGCCGGTCCATGAAGGCCTGCACGCGCTCATTGCGCTTCCAGGCCTGGAAGAAGAAGTAGAGCCCGCCGCCGATCACGCCGAAGATCAGCCACCAGTACGCCACAAAAAACTCGCTCATGGCCATCACCAGCAGCGTCGGGGCCGGGAGATCGGCGCCGAAGGAGCTGAACACCGACTTGAAGGCCGGAATCACGAAGATCATGATGATCGCCACCACCACGAAGGCCACCACGACCACCGAGGTCGGGTACATCAGTGCCGACTTGATCTTGCCCTTGATGGCTTCCGTCTTTTCCATGTAGGTGGAAAGGCGGTCGAGCAGCTCTTCGAGAATACCGGCCGCTTCACCGGCTTCCACCAGGTTGCAATACAGGTTGTCGAAGTACTTGGGGTATTTGCGAAAGGCCGACGACAGCGAGGTGCCGGTTTCCACGTCGCTGCGGATGTCGTTGAGCAGCTTCGACACGCTGGCGTTGGCGTTGCCGCGGCCCACGATGTCGAAGGCTTGCAGCAGCGGCACGCCGGCTTTCATCATCGTCGCCAGCTGGCGCGTGAAGATCGCGATGTCCTTGGGCTTGATGGCCTTGCCCGAGCGGATGCGCTTCTTCTTGATCTTGGTCGTCAGCACGCCTTGGCGCCGCAGCGAGGCGCTGACCTGGTTTTCGCCGGACGCGCGCATTTCGCCGCGCACGATCTTGCCGTTGCGGTCCTTACCTTCCCATTCGAAGATAAGTTCCTTGTGTTGATTTCGGCTGGAAGCTGCGGTGGCCATTGATTCTCCGATGCGCAGTGTTATTCGTTGGTGACCGCCACCACTTCTTCAAGCGATGTCAGACCCTGCATGACTTTTTGCAAGCCCGATTGCCGCAGGGAGCGAACGCCCTCGGCCTCGGCCTGCCGCGCGATGTCGAGCGAACTGCCGTCACGCAGGATGATCGACTGGATTTCTTCGCTGATCGGCATGACCTGGTAGATGCCCACGCGGCCCTTGTAGCCGCCGTTGCAGGCGGCGCAGCCCACGGCGCGATAGGGTTTCCATTTGCCGGTGAGGTCCGACTCCTTGAAGCCCGCGTCCACGAGCGCCTCGCGCGGCACTTCGTGGATTTCGCGACACACCGTGCAAAGGCGCCGAGCCAGGCGCTGCGCGGTGATCAGGATCACGCTCGATGCGATGTTGAAGGGCGCGATGCCCATGTTGCGCATGCGGGTGAGGGTGGTCGGCGCGTCGTTGGTGTGCAGCGTCGACAGCACCAGGTGACCCGTCTGGGCCGCCTTGATGGAAATGTCCGCCGTTTCCAGGTCGCGGATTTCGCCGACCATGATGATGTCGGGATCCTGCCGCAGGAAGGCGCGAAGCGCGGTGGCAAAGGTCAGCCCCGCCTTTTCATTGACGTTGACCTGGTTGACGCCCGGCAAGTTGATTTCGGACGGGTCTTCGGCCGTCGCGATGTTCACGCCCGGCTTGTTCAGCAAATTCAGGCAGGTGTAGAGCGACACCGTCTTGCCCGAGCCGGTGGGCCCGGTGACCAGCACCATGCCGTAAGGGCGGCCGATGGCCGTCAGCAGCCGCTCTTTCTCGACCGCGTCGTAGCCCAGCGCGTCGATGCCCAGGCGCGCACTGCTCGGATCCAGGATCCGGATCACGATCTTTTCGCCGAACAAGGTCGGCAAGGTGCTCACCCGGAAATCGATGACGCGCTCGGGGCCGATCTTGAGCTTCATGCGGCCGTCTTGCGGCACGCGCTTTTCGGAGATGTCCAGCCGCGAGATCACCTTGATGCGCGAGGCCAGCTTTTCCTTGATGACCACCGGCGGCGAGGCAATTTCGCGCAGTTCGCCGTCGACCCGGAAGCGCACGCGGTAGTTGTGCTCGTAGGGCTCGAAGTGGATGTCCGACGCGCGCATGCTGAAAGCGTCCAGCAGCATCTTGTGCAGGAAGCGAACGACCGGTGCGTCGTCCACTTCCGCGATGTTCTGCTCGTTGCTGTCGGAGGTGTCGGCCGCAACCTCGTCGAACTCGAACTCGACGCCCACGATGCTGTCGATGGTCTCCGAGGCGGAAACCGCCGCGGCTTCGACCATGCGCGAAAGCTTGTCGTATTCGGCAATGACCCAGTCCACGCCCATCTGCGAGGCGAACTTGATCTTCTCGACTGCCTGCTGGTCCGACGGATCGGCCGTGGCCACGATGAGGCGGTTGCTGCGCTTGCTCAGCACCACGATGCGGTAGGCCGCGCACATCTTGGGATCCAGCAGATCCTTGGGCAGGCGTTGGGCGTCGATGGCGTCCAGGTCGAGCAGCGGCGCGCCGAAGGCGCTGGACAGGGTGTGGGCGAGGTCGGCGGCCGAGACGGCGCCGGTGCCCGTCAGCTCCGCGATGAAGCTGGTGCGCGAGCTTTGCGACTTCTGGTAGATCTCTTCGGCGACCTTGGCCTGCAGCTTGCCAGCCGATATCAGCGCGCGGGCAAGCCCCGGTAGCGCGATCGGTGAGCTTTCTTTGGCAAGGGGTTCGGCGGCTGCCATCAACTAGCTATCAGTAAAACTCGTCACAAATTGATACTTGATCATCGCTGATCAACAACATGCTGTAAACCGCCGAACTCTTCAGACTCCGAGTAGCATTTGGCACTACACAAAGATAATTCGGTCAGAATTTTCAGGCGATGCGCACACGCCCCGACGCCTCTTCAGCACGGCCATCCGGAGGATAGCGCAATGCCGCCGACGCACGACGGCCATTGAGCCAACACCTCAAAGGTTGTCAACTCCACGCCACGTTTGTTAGTGATTCTTTACAACTTTGGTGTCGCTCAACGGGCCTTGATCCAGACGGATTTGCCCTGCAGGAACTCGTCCATGTGCCCCGTGCCGGATTCGCGGCCGTAACCCCCAAAGTTGTAACCGCCGGAGGGCACGGCCGGGTCCACGGCGCGGTAGCAATTGATCCAGACCGTGCCCGTGCGCAGGTGCTTCGCCACGCGGTGCGCATTGCCGATGTCGCGGGTCCAGATGCCGCAGCCCACTGCGTGGCGGTTGTCGCTGGCGCGCCGCATGAGGTGCTCGACGCTGTCGAAGGCCATGACGGCCAGCACAGGGCCGGAGATCTCCTCGCGCGACAGCACCATGTGGTCCTGCACGCCGGCAAACACCGTGGGTGCCACGAAATAGCCCTTTGACAGGGGCCCTTCGGAAAGGCGTGCGCCGCCGGCGACCGTTCGCGCGCCCTCGGCCTTGCCGATTCGCAGGTAGCCGACGATGCGCTCGAGTTGGGCCTCACTCACCAGGGGCCCGATCTGGGTCTTGACGTCCAGTGGGTCACCTGCCTTCAGGGATCGCGTGAAAGCGGCCAGGCGCTCCACGAATTCGACATGGATCTCCCGCGCGACGAACAGGCGCGTGCCGGCGGAGGATGCCTGGCCCGCGTTCGCGAACACCGCCAACGCGATGCCCTGCACTGCTTCCTCCACATTGGCGTCGGCAAAGACGACGTTGGGCGACTTGCCACCCAGTTCTGCCGACACCCGCTTCATGTGGCCCGCGGACGCCCGGATGACCTGCTGGCCCACTTCGGTGGAGCCGGTGAAGGCGACCTTGTCCACGCCCGGATGCGCGGCCAGCGCCGCGCCGACTGCACCGAAGCCCATCACCACGTTGACCACGCCGGGCGGGATGCCGGATTCAAGACACCACTCGCCCAGCAGCAAGGGCGACAGCGGCGCGTGCTCGGAAGGCTTGAGCACCACGGTGCATCCCGCCGCCAGGGCAGGTGCGATCTTCGCGATGGCCAGGCCCAGCGGGCAGTTGCAGGCGTTGATGGCCGCCACCACACCGACCGGTTCCCGCGTGGTGTAGGAGACATGAACGCCGGTCATCGAGTTGGCAATGGACTGGCCGTGCGTCGAGGTGGCCAGTCCCGCGAAGTGGCGCAACTGTGCAACGACCCGGCGACGCTTGTCGCCCATGCCGGCCACGGGCGCGCCCATGTCCAGTGTGTCGAGCAATGCGAGGTCGTGGAAACGCGCGTCCACCAGATCGGCCAGCCTGAGGAGCACCGCCTGCCGGTCGAAAGGCTTGAAGCGGCTCCACGGCCCTTCGAAGGCCCGGCGGGCCGCGGTCACGGCCTGGTCGACGTCGGCTGCGCTGGCGTCTGCCACCTCGGCCAACACCCTGCCTGTGCTGGGATTGATCGTCGCAAAAGTCCGTCCGGACAGGGCCGGCACAAGCCGTCCGTCAATCAGGAGCAACTTGGCGCGCCCGTCAAGAAAGTCGTGACGGACTTGGTCATGCGCGAATGCTTCCATGGCGTTGACGGGCTCGGTCATGCAGGCGCGAGGCACTGCCGTTCAACGGGCCGTGAAGCCGCCATCGACCGGAAGCGCGACGCCGGTCACGAAGGAGGCGTCGTCCGACGCCAGCCACAGCGCGGCATGCGCAATTTCCTGCGGACGCGCGAGGCGGCCCATTGGCACCGCGGCCAGCACGCGCACCTGTGCGGCCTTGGCTTCCTCGACGCTGGCCCCCGGGTCGAAGAACAAGGGCAGCATGGGCGTCTCGACCAGGCCGGGGCAGATGGCGTTGACGCGAATCTTGTCTGCCGCCAGCCGCAACGCGAACGACTTGGCCATGCCCACGACGGCGAACTTGGCCGTGGAATAGATCGGGCTGACCGTGGCGCCCACGAGGCCGGCGATCGAGGCGGTGAACAGCACCGAGCCACCGCCCGAGCGACGCAGATGCGGCAGCGCGGCGCCGGTGGCGCGGAAGGCGCTGCGCACGTTCAGGTTCATGCAGGTGGCGTAGTCGTCCTCGGACAAGGTCTCGATGCCGCTCACGCCCGCGATGCCGGCGTGGTTCCAAAGCACGTCGAGGCCGTCCATGCGACGGGCGGCTTCGTCGATCCAGCCGGTGCAGTTGTTGTCGCTGAGCAGGTCGGCGCGAATGGCCGAAATGTGCCCGCCCCCGGCGCGGATGGCTTCCACCATGGCGTCGAGCCGCGGCTGGTCGATGTCCACGGCGACCACCGTGGCGCCTTCGCGCGTGAACAGTTCGCAGCCCGCACGGCCCATGCCGGATGCTGCAGCGGTGATGACGACGCGCTTGTCTTTCAGTCTCATGTGGTGAACCTCCCATTCGTGTTTTGTTGACGGCGATGTGCCTGTTGACCTGCAGACCGCTTCATCCGGTACGGCATCGGCAGCGAGAACGTTGCGTCAAAAGAGTTCATTGCGCGCTGCCTTGTCCTGGAGCAACTGCGGCGGCGCAAAGCGCTCGCCATAGCGCTCGGCCAGGTACGCCGCGCGCGCCACCGACTTGTCCAGCCCGTACTGGTTGAGGAACTGGAAAACGCCGCCCGTCCACCGCGGAAAGCCGATGCCCAGCACCGAGCCGAGGTTGCCGTCGCCCACGTGGTCGAGCACGCCTTCTTCCAGCGCACGCACCGCTTCGATGGCCATGCAGAACAGCAGGCGATCCTGCTTGTCCTGCTGCGGAATCTGCGCGCCGGGCCGCAAGAAGTGCTCGGCGAGTCCGGGCCAGAAGTGCTTGCTGCCGCCTTCGGGATAGTCATAAAAGCCGCCACCCGAGGCGCGGCCCTTGCGTTGGAATTCGCCCAGCATGCGCTCCATGACCGCGTCCGATGGATGGGCGGGCAGGGGCTTGCCTTCCGCCGCATGGGCCTTGAGCGTTTCGCAGCGGTTGTTGTACGACAGCGAAAGGCTCACCTCGTCGAGCACCGCGAGCGGTCCGACTGGAAAGCCCGCGAACAGGCCTGCCGACTCGATGGCCGCGGGCTCCTGCCCTTCGCCGACCATCGCCGCGCCCTCGCGGGTGTAAGTTCCGAACACGCGGCTGGTGAAAAACCCCCGGCTGTCGTTGACGACGATGGGCGTCTTGCCCAACTGCATCACGAAGTCGAGCGCGTGCGCGAGCGTTTCGCGCGATGTCTGCGCGCCCTTGATGACCTCGACCAGGGCCATGCGGTGAACCGGCGAAAAGAAGTGCAGGCCGATGAACCGCTCGGGCCGGGTCGATGCCTTGGCCAAACCGGTGATCGGCAAGGTCGAGGTGTTCGACGCCCAGAGCGCCTCATGGCCCAGCAGCGGTTCAGCACTGCACGTGATCTCGTCCTTGAGAGCGGGTGTCTCGGGCACGGCTTCCACCACGAGATCGACATGGGCCATGTCGTCATAGCGCTCGATGGCGTGCATGCGCGAGGTGATGTCGCGGCGGCGGGCCCCATCGATCTCGCCTTTTTCTTCGCGCCTGGCCAGCAGCTTGTCGGCGGCCGTGATGGCACCCTGGGCCAACGCCTGCGTGGCGTCCTTGATCCAGACCTCCATGCCACGTGTGGCCGCGACGTAGGCGATGCCCTTGCCCATCATGCCGGCGCCCAGCACCGCCACGGTCTTGACTGCGCGCTTGTCCACGCCGGCCGGCCGCTGCGCGCCGGACTTGATCTCGTTGGCGCGAAACCAGAAGGTGCCGATGATGTTCTTGGACACCTGGCCGGTGGCGAGCTGGACGAAGTAGCGCGTCTCGATGCGGCTGGCGGTGTCGAAGTCCACCTGCATGCCTTCGACGCTCGCGCAGACGATGGCTTCCGGCGCGGGGTAGCAGCCGCGCGTCCTGGCACGCACCTGCGCGGCCGCGCTGCTGATCCAGCGCTTGGCCTCCGGCGTGTCCGCATAGCCGCCCGGCGGCGTGTAGTCGGGCGTGTCCCATGGCTGGCGGGGTGCGGGTGTCGCGAGGATCCACGCGCGGGCCTGCGCAAGCATCGCTTCGACCGTGTCGGCAACGGCATCGATCAAGCCTGCTGCGAGCGCTTCGGCAGGCGACATCAGCTTGCTCTCCTGCAAATAAGGCTGGCTCGCCGCGAGGCCCAGCAAGCGGTTCAGACGCACCACGCCGCCGGCGCCGGGCATCAAGCCCAGCGTGGCTTCGGGCAGACCGAGGCGGACCTTGGCGTCGTTCAGCGCAATGCGGTGATGGCAGGCCAGCGCAATCTCGAATCCACCGCCGAGGGCCGCGCCGTTGAGGGCAGCCACGACGGGCAGGCCGAGTGTCTCCAGGCGGCGCAACGATTGCTTGCCCCGTTCCGTGGCATCGAACAGCTTCTGCGCATCGGCGGGCTGCATGTTGTAGAGCCGCTTGAGATCGCCGCCCGCGAAAAAACTCTCCTTGGCGGAGCGCAGGATGACGCCGGTGAGCGTGTCCTTTCCGGCCTCGAGTTGCGCAACCCGTTGCGCAAGGCATTCGCGCATCGCGTCCGTCATGGTGTTGACGCTTTGCCCGGGCGCGTCGAAGGTCAGCGTGACGATGCCGTCGTCGGCGCGGTGGTAGTGGATGGGGTCTTGCATTCTGGTCAGCCTGCCGTTTGATTCAAAGGCGCTCGATGACCGTGGCCACGCCCATTCCACCCGCCACGCAAAGGGTGACCAAGCCATGGCGCAGTTGCCGGTGTTCCAGCTCGTCGAGCAAGGTGCCGAGCAGGATGGCGCCCGTGGCACCGATGGGGTGTCCCATCGCAATCGCGCCGCCATTGACGTTGATCTTGTCCATGGGTACGCACAGTGTTCGGGCGAAGTGCAAGGGCACCGCGGCGAAGGCCTCGTTGACTTCGAAGAGGTCGATGTCGTCCACACGCAGTCCTGCGCGTGCCAATGCCTTTTGCGACGCGGGCACCGGCCCCGTGAGCATCAGGGTGGCATCGACCGTGGCGAGGCCGGTGCCAAGGATGCGCGCACGCGGCGTGAGTCCCAGTACTTTGCCGATGCCTTCACTGCCGACCAGCACCAGCGCAGCGCCATCGACGATGCCCGATGAGTTGCCCGCGGTGTGCACTGCTGCAATGCGGTCGAGTTGCGGATGGCGCTGCCGTGCCACCAGCGTATTCGCCGCAGCCGAAGCGCCGCCGAAGGCCGGCTTGAGCGCCGCAAGGGACGCCGCGCTCGTGTCTTCGCGGATGTACTCGTCGTGATCCAGCACCATGAGGCCGCTCGCGTCGCGTACAGGCACAAGCGACTTGCCGAAGCGGCCACGGCGCCGCGCGTCGGCGGCCCGTTGCTGCGATTGCAGTGCGATGCCGTCCAGCAGCTCGCGGTCGAAGCCCTGCAACGCGGCCAGCATGTCTGCACTGAAGCCCTGCGGCACATAGCCGATCTTCAGGCTGGTCGCGGGGTCGTAGATCCATGCGCCGCCGCTCGCGCCCAAGCCAAGGCGCGACATCGATTCCACGCCGCCGGCGGCGATCAGCTCATGCCAACCCGAACGTACCTTGTCGGCCGCGAGGTTCACCGCCTCCAGGCCGGAACCGCAAAAGCGCTGCAAGGCCAGGCCGGGCACATCGCGCCAGCCGCTACGAGCGCACAGCGCCGCGATGCGGGGCAGGCAGGAGCCTTGGTCGCCCACGGCGGAACTGATGCCCATGATGAGGTCGTCGACGCGCGCGGGGTCGAACCCCGATCGTTCGACCAATGCGTCAAGCAAGCTGACGACCAAGTCGATGGGCCTGGTTTCATACAGCGCCCCGCCTGCGCGTTTGCCTTTTCCACGCGGCGTTCTTACGGCGTCATAGATGAGCGCCTCTCCCATTTTTTCTTCTCCCTGATGCGAATTCAGTGTCTCGTATTTTGTTGAGGTGGTCAATTATTTTGAGCACAATGGACGCAGGGATACACTAAATGGAACCAGAGTCTCGATTTGCAGATGCTCAGGGCGATGCGGACAAGCCGGGCGGGAGCGCGCTCGCCCGCGGCGTGAGCATCCTTCAGGCCTTCACCATCGAAAGGCCGACCATGACGACGCGCGAACTCATGGTCGCGACCGGTCTTCCCAAGCCCACGCTTTTTCGTCTCGCCACCACGCTGTGCGAGGCGGGCCTGCTGCGCTACGAAGAGTCCGATGGGCGCTTCATGCCGGCGCCCGGACTCGCACGCCTTGCGGCACCCTTGCTCGCGCGCATTTCGATTCGCCAGTTGGCCTTCGGGCCGATGCAGGCGCTGGCCGAGCGGCTGTGCGCGCAGGTCTCGCTGGCCTTGGGCCTGGGGCTGGACCTGGTGTTCATCGAACTCGCACAGTCCCGCGATTGCGTGACGGTGCGTCCCGCCATGGGGAGCCACATCTCGCTTTCGCGCACGGCGTCGGGCCGCGCCTATCTCGCCGCATTGCCGCCGCAGCAACTCGAGCAATATATGGAAGAGGTGCGCACGAAGAGTCCGGCCGGCGCCGACGTGCTGGCCGAGCGCATGCAGGAAACCCGTCGCGATCTGGCCGAGCGGGGCTTTTGCGTGAGCCATGGCGATCTTCATCGCCAACTCGAAGCCGTCGCCGTGCCCTTGCGCGCAACAGGCAGGCACGACGAGATCTACGTCTTTGCGTGCACCGTGCCCAGCTTCGAACTGAAGCCGGGGCAGTTGTTCGAGGACATCGGTCCGCGCCTGGCCACGCTGGCGCGCAGCATCGAAGCCGGATTGGGCGCACCGCCCACCATGGGGGCCTGAGAGCGTTCATTCATGAACTTCAACTTCTCTCCTGAACAGCACGCACTGTGCGACGCGGTCGAGCGCATCTGCACACGCTTTGACGACGACTACTGGCTGCGAAAGGACAAGGAAGGCGGCTTTCCCTTCGAGCTGCACCAAGCGCTGGCCGAGTCGGGCTGGCTGGGTGTCTGCATTCCGGAGGCCTATGGCGGCTCCGGACTCGGCATCACCGAGGCGGCGTTGATGATGCAAACCATCAGCGCCTCCGGTGCGGGCATGAGTGGCGCGTCCGCCGTGCACATGAACATCTTTGGACTCTCGCCGGTGGTGATCTTCGGCACCGAGGCGCAAAAGCAGCGGATGCTGCCGCCCCTGGTCAACGGCACCGACAAGGCCTGCTTTGCGGTGACCGAGCCCGATGCGGGCCTGAACACGACCCGGCTGAAGCTGCGCGCCGAGCGGGTGGGCGAGCACTACGTCCTCAACGGTGCCAAGGTCTGGATATCGACCGCGCAAGTGGCGCAGAAGATGCTCATCCTTGCGCGCACCACGCCCATCGAAGAAGTGCAGCGCCACACCGATGGGCTGAGCCTGTTCTACACCGACCTCGATCGCCGCTTCGTGGAAGTGCGCGAGATCGACAAGATGGGCCGCAAGGCGGTGGACTCCAACCAGGTGTTCGTCGATGGACTGCGCGTGCCGGTGGAGGACCGCATTGGCGAGGAGGGCAAGGGCTTCCACTGCATCCTGCACGGCATGAACCCCGAGCGCATCCTGATCGCGGCAGAGGCGATCGGTCTTGGCCAAGCCGCATTGCGGCGCGCCACGCGCTATGCCAACGAACGCGAAGTGTTCGACCGCCCCATCGGCCAGAACCAGTCCATCCAGCACCCGCTGGCCGAATGCTGGATGCAACTGGAAGCGGCCAACCTGATGATGTTCAAGGCCGCCGATCGCTTCGATCGCGACCTGCCGTGCGGTGCCGAAGCCAATGCCGCGAAGTTCCTTGGCGCCGAGGCGGGCTACCAGGCGTGCCTGCAAGCCGTGATGACGCACGGCGGCTATGGCTACGCACGGCAATATCATGTGGAGCGCTATTTGCGCGAAAGCTTGATCCCACGCATTGCGCCGATCAGCCCACAACTCATACTGTGTTTCATAGCGGAGAAAGTATTGGGACTGCCGAAGTCCTATTGAGTCTCGAAGAATAAAAAGGGAGGATGGATGGACACACTCGCCGCCGTTGACCGGCTGGCGCACTGGGCACGCGTATGCCCCCGCAAGGCCGCAGTGCACCTTGTCGACGAGGAGGTCGTCACGACATTGAGTTTTCGTGCGCTCGATGCGCGCGCGACTCTCGTTGCCAAATGGCTCGTGTCCCTTGGCTTGCGCGAAGGCGATTGCATCGCGCTGTTGATGGAAAACCACCCCGACTTCTTTGCGTTGGCGTGGGGCGCACGCCGGGCGGGTCTTTACTACACACCGGTCAGCACGCAACTTCATCCAGAGGAGGTGCACTACGTCCTTGCGGATTGCGGCGCCAAGCTGCTGGTCGTCACCCGCAAGACCGCGCCGCTGGTCGGCGAATGGTCCGGCCTGTGTTATCTGAGCGATGGCGACGCACGTGGATTCCGCTCACTGTCCCGAGCCATTGCGGACTCTGCCGGTGCATCGTTGCCACGGCGCTGCGTGGGCCGGGACTTTCTTTATTCGTCGGGCACGACCGGGCGGCCCAAGGGCATCAAGCGCGCGCTAACGCCATTTGCCAACCGCTTTCACGATCCGCACGATGCGGTGGTGTGGCGCGACTACTTCGGTTTTGGTGCCGATTGCGTTTACCTCACGATGGCGCCGCTCTACCATGCCGCGCCCTTGCGCAGCAGCATGCGCAACATCGAATGGGGTGGCACCTGTGTGGTCGCGAGCCGCTTCGACGCCGCACGGGCCTTGCGCCTGATCGCCCGGTTCCAGGCCACGCACAGCCAGTGGGTGCCGACGATGATGATTCGCATGCTGGCCTTGCCCGAGGACGTGCGCGCGCAGGCCGATCTCTCCAGCATGCGTGTGGCCATTCACGCCGCCGCGCCTTGCCCGCCTGCGATCAAGCGACAAATGATCGATTGGTGGGGACCGGTCTGGTATGAGTACTACGCGGGTTCCGAGGGCATCGGGCTCACTGCCGCCGACAGCGCGCAGTGGTTGCAAAAGCCGGGCACGGTGGGGCGAGCCATTCTGGGCGTCGTCCACGTCAAGGACGACGAAGGGCGCGAACTGCCGGCGGGCGAACAGGGCCGCATCTGGTTCTCCGGCACGCCGCGCTTCGAATACAACAACGACCCGGAAAAGACCGCCGCCGTCTACGACGCCCAGGGTTGCGCCACGCTGGGCGACATCGGCCACGTGGATGCGGAAGGCGACCTGTTCCTTTCGGGGCGGCGCACCGATCTCATCCTCTCGGGTGGCGTGAACATCTATCCGCAGGAGATCGAAAACCTCCTGGCCACCTACCCGGGTGTGGGAGACGTCGCCGTCATCGGCGTGCCGCATGCGGAGTTCGGGGAAGAGGTCAAGGCCGTCATCGAACTGCGTGATGCCAGCTCCGCCACGCCTGAACTGGCCGCGCAGATCATCGGCTGGTGCCGCCAGCACATGGCCCATCTCAAATGCCCGCGCAGCGTGGACTTCGTGCCCGCGTTGCCGCGCATGGACAACGGCAAGCTCTACAAGCGCCTGCTGATCACTCAATACCACAACCACAACGCTGTCACGCCCAGGGAGGGCCCGGATGCGCACTGCACTTAGGGAAGACCACGAACTGTTCAGGGACCAGGTCCGCCGATTCGTCGCCCGCGAGATCGTCCCGCATCACCACGATTGGGAAAAAGCTGGCATCGTGCGGCGAGAGACCTGGCGCAGGGCGGGCCAGGAGGGCTTGTTGCTGCCAGCCATCCCTGAAGCGTATGGGGGAGGCGGCGGTGATTTCGGCCATTGCGTCGTGGTCATCGAAGAGTTGATGCGCGTGGTGGCCACCGGGCCGGGCTTTGCGTTGCACTCCGACATCGTGGCCCCGTACCTGCTCGCCTACGGCAGCGAAGCGCAACGCCAGCGATGGCTGCCAGCCATGGCACGAGGAGAGCAAGTCGGCGCCATCGCCATGAGCGAGCCCGGCATCGGCAGCGACCTGAAGGCTGTGCGCACGACCGCCAGGCGAGAGGGCGAGCACTACATCGTCGACGGCGCGAAGACCTTCATCACCAACGGCGCGAACTCGGACATCGTCATCGTCGTGTGCAAGACCGACCCTGCGGCCGGCACGCGCGGCATCAGCCTCATCGTCGTCGAAGCAGGCATGAGCGGCTTCAGCAAGGGGCCCTTGCTGGAGAAGATTGGCCTGAGGGCGCAGGACACCTGTGAGCTTTTCTTCGACGAAGTCCGTGTGCCGGTGGCCAACTTGCTGGGCGAGGAGGGCAAGGGATTTGGCTACCTGATGGAGCAATTGGCCAAGGAGCGACTGATGGTCGCGGTGCGCAGCCCCGCCCTGATGGAGGCGATGCTGGAAGAAACCGTGAGCTACACGCGCAACCGCAAGGCCTTTGGCCAGTCGGTGTTCGAGCACCAGAACACGCGCTTCACGCTGGCCGAGGTCAAGACGAAAACGGTGGCGTGCCGCGTGTTCGTGGACCACTGCATCGCGCTTCACCTGGAAAGCAAGCTGACGCCGGAGCTTGCCGCCATGGTCAAGCTCTACGCCACCGAGGCGCAGGGCCAGGCCGTCGACCAGTTGCTTCAATTGCACGGCGGCTACGGATTCATGCGCGAGTACCCGATCGCGCGTGCCTTCGTCGACAGCCGGGTGCAGCGCATCTACGGCGGCACCTCCGAAATCATGAAAGAAATCATCTCGCGTGGGTTGTGACGCCATGCTGAAACCCATGCTCAATCCAACCATCATCGACACCAGCCTGCGCGCCCTGGCCGAACCCACGCGCAGGGCCATCATCGAGCGCCTGAGCCGCGGCGCGGCCAGCGTGAGCGAGTTGGCCAAGCCTTTCGACATGACACTGGCCGCCGTCGTGCAGCACCTGCAGGTGCTGGAAGAAAGTGGCCTCATCCAGACCAAGAAGATCGGCCGCGTGCGCATGTGCCGGCTGGACACGGGAGGCCTTGACTGTGTCGCGGACTGGGTCGCTGCGCGCCGTACCTTTCTGGGGACCCGCATTGAACGCAGCGGTCCGGACGACATCGGGGGCGGCGGCGGCCTTCCGATGTGAGGCTTGGCAGCGCGTGAAAACAAAAAAGCCCGCCATCGTTGGATGGCGGGCTTTTCGGCACTCGCGAGGAGAAATTTTGGTGGGCCCTGAGTGACTCGAACACTCGACCTACGGATTAAGAGTCCGCTGCTCTACCAACTGAGCTAAGAGCCCCTGAATCAACATTGCTGTGATCAGGCAATCCCACGATTATAGCCAGCTTTTGAGTACTTCTGCCAGTGGCTCCAAATTCTTTGACATTCAACCCGATCGCGCGGCGAAGGGTGCTGCTTCGGCGAGGCTGCTCAAGCCAGTCGACGAGAACGCCTAAGAAGAAGGTCTACAGCGCGCCGCGCGAGCCAAATCATCGCTTGAAGCAAAGGCGCTGTCGGCGCCAACTAATGCCCAAATTGTTAACGGCGAGATGACATTTGACGGCGCAGTGACGACCTCGGGCCCCTAGGATCGGCGCAACCAACCGAGAGTCAATCCATGTTCTTTCCGCATGCACGTGTGCCCCAAGCGATCCTCGTCCTGACCCTTGCAGCCGCCAGTGTTGCCGCGTCCGCCGAAATTCATCGCTGCAAGGACGACAGCGGTCAGACGGTGCTTTCCGATCGTCCGTGCGGCGCGGACAACGCAGCGCAAGATGCGCGCAGGGCGCCGGTTGGTGTCGTGGCGGACCGCATCGCCGCGCCTGAAATGGTCAGCACGCGGACGCGGGATCTTTCAGGGCAGTACGAATTCATCGCCGAGCGAGGTGCGAAGTCCGCCGCGCGGGCAAACCCATCGAAATAAGGGTTCGCAGCGACGTTGAGCACAAGGCGCTGCAAGCGCCTTGCAAATGGTCTGCCGCGTCGGTGCCTTCGCACGCACGCAGCGGTGTGACGTGAAGTTGGCAATTACTCGCCCGATGCGCGGACTCGACAGTCCTTCAAAGTCGTTGGTGGAGAGGATGAGGATCGAACTCACGACCTCCGCATTGCGAACGCGGCGCTCTCCCAGCTGAGCTACCCCCCCAACGCACGATTAGTTTAGCGCGGAAGCACCCGATGGCGCTTGGTGCAAACGCCATGACAAGATCTCGGCTTTTCAATCCGGACAGCAAGGAGAAACGCTCGATGGCTCAGTACGATCCCGCCTGGCTCGAAGTCATGTACAACAACCGGGCGCGCGTGCCCGAGCACGGCGACTACTTTGCGCGATGGGCGCTCGAGTCCGCCCGGGTTCGCGACTCGCAGCCGTGCAGCATCGACCTTGGGTACGGCGACGGCGTCAACGAAACCCTCGACATCTTTCCCGCGCAGCGGGCCGACGCACCGGTGCTATTCTTTGTCCACGGCGGGTACTGGCGGGCGCTGGACAAGAGCCAGCATTCCTTCATCGTGCCGCCATTCACCCGCCGCGACGTATGCGTGGTGCTGCCCAACTATGCGCTGTGCCCAGGCACGGCCGCGGCGCCGGTCACCATTCCCGACATCGCGCTCCAGATGGCGAAGGCGCTGGCGTGGACGCATCGCAACATCGCCGCACACGGCGGCGATCCGGCGCGCATCACGGTGGCGGGCCATTCGGCCGGCGGGCACCTGGCCGCCATGCTCTTGGCTTGCAACTGGAAAAAAG
Organism: Variovorax brevis; assembly: GCF_030317105.1. GTDB lineage: Bacteria > Pseudomonadota > Gammaproteobacteria > Burkholderiales > Burkholderiaceae_C > Variovorax > Variovorax brevis. Next base: position 595,035 of record NZ_JASZYG010000004.1, on the reverse strand, counting down.
TCGGGCGCGACTTGCCGGCGCAGGCCGTGCGCAACGCCTTCTCGATATCAGGCTTGTTCGACCTGGAGCCCATGTACCTGACGCCGTCGTTCCAGTCGTCGCTGAACCTCACGCCGGAGGATGTCCGGCGCACGAGCCCTGCGCTGTGGCCCGCACCGAAGTCCGGCGTCCTGTACTCCGTGGCAGGCGCCGAAGAGAGCGAAGAGTTCCTGCGCCAGAACGCATTGATCGAGGCCACCTGGGGCCAAGGCGTGGTTCAAGTGTGCGAAGCGGTGCCGGGCTGCAATCATTTCAACATCCTGGATGCCTTCGCCAACCCGGAGCACCGGCTCCACCAGCAGGCGATGCACTTGCTGGAGAGCTGAGAAAAAGCGCGGCAGCGGGGCCGCGCCGCGCGGCTTACATCAGCAGGTGTTCGCCCGCGTTGTCGCCGCCCAAAGTCACGTAGTTGACCTTGCGGATGTCCATGAGCTTCTTGCCGCCGGCGTAGCTGATGGAGCTTTGCACGTCCTGCTCCATTTCGACCAGCGTGTTGGCCAGCTTGCCCTTGATGGGTTCAAGGATGCGCTTGCCCTCGACGTGCTTGTATTCGCCCTTGTTGAAGTCGCTGGCCGAGCCGTAGTACTCCTTGTAGGCTACGCCGTCGACCTCGACCGTCTTGCCGGGCGATTCCTCATGCCCCGCGAACAGCGAGCCGATCATGACCATCGAGGCGCCGAAGCGGATGCTCTTGGCGATGTCGCCGTGGTCGCGAATGCCGCCGTCGGCAATGATCGGCTTGGTGGCCACGCGTGCGCACCATTTCAGCGCCGACAACTGCCAGCCGCCCGTGCCGAAACCGGTCTTGAGCTTGGTGATGCACACCTTGCCCGGGCCGATGCCGACCTTGGTGGCGTCCGCGCCCCAGTTTTCCAGGTCGATCACGGCTTCCGGCGTGCCGACGTTGCCGGCGATTATGAAGGACTTCGGCAGCTTTTCCTTCAGGTAGCCGATCATGTTCTTCACGCTGTCGGCATGGCCGTGGGCGATGTCGATGGTGATGAATTCAGGCACCAGCTTTTCAGCAACGAGCTTGTCGACCGTTTCGTAGTCCGGCTTCTTCACGCCCAACGAGATCGATGCGAACACGCCTTTGGCGTGCATGTCCTTGACGAACTTGACGTTGTCCAGGTCGAAGCGGTGCATCACGTAGAAGTAGCCGCTCTTGGCGAGCCAGGTGCAGATGGTCTCGTCGACCACCGTTTTCATGTTGGCCGGAACGACCGGAATGCGGAACTTGTGGCCGCCGAGTTCGACGCTGGCGTCGCACTCGGAGCGGCTTTCCACGCGGCACTTGCGCGGGAGGAGGAGGATGTTGTCGTAGTCGAAAATCTGCATGAACCAGGCTCCTGAATGGAATCGTTGATAACGCTTGAGCGCTTGGTCCGGCCGGTTTTTGTGGTCCGCTAGAGAAAGCTTCGGCCACAAAAAACCGGGCGCAAGAAACTTGGGCCCGGTGTCTGATTTTACGCTACCTGCCAGACCCACGTAACAAGCGGGTTCATATCACCGTCATCCGCCGTGCTTTCTACAATGGGTCAATGTTTACCGAACTCCCGGCGGTTGCCGAATCTCCGCTGCTGCACAACCTGAACCCCGAGCAGCGCGCCGCCGTCACCTTGCCAGAGGGAAACGCCCTCATCCTCGCCGGCGCAGGCTCGGGCAAGACCCGTGTGCTCACCACCCGAATCGCCTGGCTCATGCAAACGGGCCAGGTCTCGCCCGGCGGCATCCTGGCTGTTACCTTTACGAACAAAGCCGCCAAGGAAATGCTGACGCGCCTGTCGGCCATGCTGCCGGTGAACGTGCGGGGCATGTGGATTGGCACCTTTCACGGCTTGTGCAACCGCCTGCTGCGCGCGCACTGGAAACTGGCCAACCTGCCTTCGACTTTCCAGATCCTCGACACGCAAGACCAGCTCTCGGCCATCAAGCGCCTGATGAAGCAGTTCAACGTCGATGATGAGCGCTTTCCGGCCAAGCAGACGCAATGGTTCATCGCCGGCGCCAAGGAAGACGGCCTGCGTCCGCGCGACGTCGAGATCCGCAACGAGGACGACCGCAAGAAGGTCGAGCTGTACCAGCTTTACGAAGAGCAATGCCAGCGCGAAGGCGTGGTCGACTTCGGCGAACTCATGCTGCGCAGCTTCGAACTGCTGCGCGACAACGATCCCATTCGCGAGCACTACCAGCGGCGTTTTCGGCACATCCTGATCGACGAATTCCAGGACACCAACCGACTGCAGTATTCGTGGATCAAGATGCTGGCCGGCAACGTGGTCAACGGCCAGTTCGTGCCGGGCGGCGCCAATAGCGTGATTGCCGTGGGCGACGACGACCAGAGCATCTACGCATTCCGCGGCGCGCGCGTTGGCAACATGGCCGACTTCGTGCACGAGTTCGATGTGCGCCACCAGATCAAGCTGGAGCAGAACTACCGCAGCTTCAGCAACATCCTGGATTCGGCCAACGAACTCATCAGCCACAACACCAAGCGCTTGGGCAAGAACCTGCGCACCGACCAAGGGCCGGGCGAACCGGTGCGCGTGTACGAGTCGACCAGCGACTTCGCAGAAGCGCAGTGGATGGTCGAGGAGATGCGCCAACTCGCACGCGATGGCATCGAGCGCAAGGAAATGGCGGTGCTCTACCGCAGCAACGCGCAGAGCCGGGTGATTGAAACCGCGCTGTTCAACGCCAGCGTTCCCTATCGCGTGTACGGCGGCCTGCGATTCTTCGAACGCGCCGAAATCAAGCATGCGCTGGCCTACCTGCGTCTGCTGGAAAACAAGGACGACGACACCAGCTTCCTGCGCGTCGTCAACTTTCCGCCGCGCGGCATCGGCGCGCGCAGCCTGGAGCAACTGCAGGATGCCGCGCGTGCCGGCGGCAAATCGCTGCACGACGCCGTGAGCGCGCTCAGTGGCAAGGCCGGCGCCAACCTCTCGGCCTTCGTGGCCAGGATCGACGTGCTGCGCGAGCAAACGCAGGGCATCACGCTGCGCGAGATCATCGAACTGGTGCTGCAGCACAGCGGCCTCATCGAGCACTACAAGGCGGACCGCGAAGGCGCCGACCGCATCGAGAATCTGGAAGAACTGGTGAACGCGGCCGAGAGCTTCGTCACGCAGGAAGGCTTCGGGCGGGACGCCGTCGCCATGCCCATCGACGAACTGCGCCAGTCGCCGGCCAGCCAGGGCATCGACACCTCGCGCCCCGTGCTCGACGACATCCTGCCGCCGCCAGATGCCGACACGGGCGAGACCCTGAGTCCGCTCGCCGCCTTCCTGACCCATGCCGCCCTCGAATCGGGCGACAACCAGGCGCAGGCCGGGCAAGACGCCGTGCAGCTCATGACGGTGCACGCCGCCAAGGGGCTGGAATTCGATTGCGTCTTCATCACCGGCATGGAAGAAGGGCTCTTTCCGCACGAGAACTCCATGAGCGACCACGAGGCGCTGGAAGAAGAGCGGCGCCTGATGTACGTGGCCATCACGCGGGCGCGCAAGCGCCTGTACCTGAGCCACTCGCAGACGCGCATGCTGCACGGCCAGACGCGCTACAACGTCAAGAGCCGCTTCTTCGAGGAACTGCCCGAAGGCGCGCTTAAGTGGCTCACGCCGAAGAACCAGGGCTTCGCGCCCTCGGCTTTCGGCTATGGCGGCGGCTACGCCACCACGCGCGGAGGCGCCGGCGGCTACAGCAAGGAAAACTTCGCCAGCCCGCCCGTGCCGCCGCAAAAAGCAGCACCGTCACACGGCTTGCGATCGGGAATGCAGGTGTTTCACAACAAGTTCGGCGAAGGCACCGTGCTGGCGCTGGAAGGCACGGGAGACGATGCGCGCGCACAGATCAATTTTCCGCGCCACGGCGTGAAGTGGCTGGCGCTCAGCGTCGCGAAGCTCACCCCCGTTTGATTCGGGGAGGGCGGCTCAGTCGGCCGTGAAGCTGTCGCGGAAGGTGAACCAGATCGAGCTGAAAAACATGGCGGCCATCACCAGGGCGCCGCCGACCATCAGCGCTCCGCCCAGTGCCGTGACACCCTCGCCGGCACCCATCGCGCCAATCGCCATCAGCAGGCCGGTGACCAAGCTGATCACGATGCCGGCCGCAATGAAGACGCCGAGCCAGACGATGCCGAAGATCGTCAGCGCGCCGATGTTGCGCAGGCACGCCACCATGCTGAAGAAAATGCTCTTGATGGGCGGCACCTTGTGCCAGTGCATCAAGGCCGGCGCATGCCAGAAAGCCAGCGACAGCGGCATGTACAGCGCCATCGCGATCCACAGCGCGACTTGGAACTCGGTGGTCTGCGCGACTTCGCGCGTCAGCGGGCGGCCCAGCAGATAGACCCCGGCGAACTGGCCGCCATCGGCCAGCGCGGAGATGGCCATCACGGCCAGGAACGCGACGGCGTAGGCCACGCCCAGCACCAGCAGGGGACGGATGTCGCTGCGCACGGCCTGCATCGCGGACATGAAAACGCTGCCGGCGGGCGGCTTTTCTGCTTCCGCGGCCCGCGCGGTGGCGGCCATCAGGGCCAGCGTCATCGTGGGCAGCAGCATCAGGGCGAGTGCGCCGCCGACGACGGGAATCTGCGAGGCGATGGACACCACCGCCATGAAAAAGAAAAAAAGCGCCGTGAATGCGAGCGGTTGCCGGAAAAAGGCCTTCAGGCCCTGTCGCACCCACTGGGTGCCATTGCGCGCGGGAACGAGGTTCAGCTTCATTCGTCAGGTGGCCATCTCGGCCGATTCCTCGTAAAGATCAAAGGCAGGCAGGTGCATGGCACGCGCCCGCAGCACGCGTTCGAAATGCGTGGGGTCATGCGGCTTGAGCATGGACGCCTCGCGCGGAAGGTAGAAGTCCCACAGGCGCGAAATCCAGAAACGCAAGGCCGCGGCGCGCAGCATGCCCGACAGCAGGGAACGCTCGGATGCGTTCAACGGCCGCACCGATTCGTAGGCCGCCAGCAGGGCGGTGGCGCGCGGCAGGTCTTCGACGCCGGTGGGCAGGTCGATGGCCCAGTCGTTCAAGCACACCGCGATGTCGAACAGCCAGCTGTCGGTGCCTGCGAAGTAGAAATCGAACACGCCCGTGAGGTGCGGTGGATGTCCGGGCTCGCCTTCGCGCGTAGCGAACATGACGTTGTCGCGGAACATGTCCGCGTGGATCGGGCCACGCGGCAGCGCGGCATAGGCCGACGACTCCGCAATGTGGTTCTGGTAGGCGAGTTCGCTCGCCAGCAGGGTGGCCTGCGCGGTGTCCAGGTAGGGCAACACCACCGGGGCGGTTTCGTTCCACCATGCAAGGCCGCGCAGGTTCGGTTGGATGCGCGGAAAGTTGCGGCCTGCCAAGTGCATCGCGGCCAACAGGCGGCCGAGTTCCGCGCAGTGCGCCACGGTGGGCGCCAACTCGCTCTTGCCTTCGAGTCGCTGCACCACGGCAGCAGGCTTGCCGGCCACCAGATGCAGGAATTCGCAAGGCGCGTTGGCCGGAATTTCGAGCGCGTGCCCGTCTGGCGGCGCAATGGCCAGGTCGGCGACCGGCGCCGGCACCGCGATGCCCCGCTCCGCCAAGTGCTTCATCAGGCACAGGTAATAGGGAAGCTGCTCGGCGCCCAAGCGCTCGAACAGTGTCAGCACGTATTCGCCACCGTCGGTCGTGGCGAAGTAATTGGTGTTCTCGATGCCGCCCTCAATGCCCTTGAGTGCCTGCAACTTGCCCAAACCGAGGCGCGCCATCAGCGCGTCGGCTTCGTCGAACCCGACTTCTGTAAAGACAGCCACTGACCGATCAGAACTTCAGGACGTTCCAGACCGCGGGTCCGGTGCCGCCGACGCCTGTCTGACCCTTGCCGTCCGCATTGGGGCCGCTGCTGTTGGGCAGCACCTCGTACGAAGGCATGTTGTTCTTGGGCGTGACGGTGATGCTCTGGGTTTGGCCGCCGTAGCGCTGTTCGTCGATCTTGGCGCCCGAATCCTCGATGTGGATGTTCTCGATCTTCTGGTTGCGCCGGCCGGCGTCGACCGGATCGTCCTTCACCGAGTTGGTGCCAGGCGCCGGCGCGGGCGGGGGAACGTTCTGCGCCTGGGCCGCGCCAAGGGCCGTCATGCAGGCCAACGCCAGCATGGCGCTGCGAAGAGACAAGATATTGAGGCGGGACATGAGTCCATTGTAGGTCGCACAGCGGACTTCTGCTAAGCGCCTTCGCCGTCTTTTTGGTGCGGGTCGAAGGCCCGCGGCGACGGGCAAAATGGCCGCATGACCGATAACAAGACCTTGCTGCTCGTGGATGGTTCGAGCTACCTTTACCGCGCCTTTCATGCCATGCCGGACCTGCGCGCGGTGCCGGGCGACAACACCAGCCCCGCCACGGGCGCCATCCGCGGAATGATCAACATGATGACGGCGCTTCGCCGCGAAGTGCGGGCCGACTACGCCGTCTGCATATTTGATGCGCCCGGAAAAACCTTCCGCGATGAGTGGTATCCGCAGTACAAGGCCAACCGCTCGCCGATGCCAGACGACCTGCGCAGCCAGATCGACCCCATCCACGAAGTGGTTCGCCTCCTTGGCTGGCCGGTGCTGTGCGTGCCCGATGTCGAGGCGGACGACGTCATCGGCACGCTCGCCCACGTCGGCGCGCAGCAGGGCATCGAAGTCATCGTTTCGAGCGGCGACAAGGACTTGAGCCAGCTGGTGAACGAGCACATCACCATCATCGACACGATGAACGGCAAGAAGCGCGACGTGGCCGGTGTCACGGCCGAGTTCGGCGTGCCGCCCAGCCTCATGATCGACTACCAGACGCTGGTGGGCGACACGGTCGACAACGTGCCTGGCGTCGAGAAGGTGGGCCCGAAGACGGCGGCCAAGTGGCTGCTCGAATACGGCTCGCTCGATGCGCTGGTGGCACGGGCCGCCGAAGTCAAGGGCGCGGCCGGCGAGAACCTGCGCAAGGCGCTGGACTGGCTGCCGCAGGGAAGGCGCCTCGTGACGATTCGCACTGATTGCGACCTGAGCGCCCACGTGCAGGGCTTGCCCGCGCTGGACGCCATTGCCATCGGCCCGCAGCAGGTCGATGCCCTCAAGGTGTTCTACGACCGCTTCGGCTTCAAGAGCCTGGTCAAGACGCTTGAAGCGCACGAGACGCCGCCCGAGCTGATCGAGGAATCGAAAAAGAAGAACGCGCCCGAAGGCGGCACCGGCCTGTTCGACGACCCGAATTTCGAAGCCGTCTCCAAGGCCAGCAACCTTGAATACGACACGGTGTTGACCTGGGAGATGTTCGATGCGTGGCTGGCAAAGCTGGAAGCAGCTGACCTGGTCGCGATCGACACCGAAACGACCTCCCTCGATGAAATGGTGGCCGAAATCGTCGGCTTGTCGTTCAGCGTGAAGCCGGGCGAGGCAGCCTACATTCCGGTGGCGCACAACTACCCCGATGCACCCGCGCAATTGCCGCGCGACGAAGTCCTCGCGCGCCTGAAGCCCTGGCTGGAAAACGGCGCCAGGAAAAAGCTCGGCCAGCACGTCAAGTACGACCGCCATGTGTTTGCCAACCACGGCATCGAAGTGCAGGGCTACGCACACGACACGATGCTGCAAAGCTACGTGCTCGAAGTGCACAAGCCGCATGGCCTGGCGAGCTTGGCCGAACGGCATCTGGGCCGCACCGGCATCGACTACGAAGACTTGTGCGGCAAGGGCGCGCACCAGATTTCCTTTGCGCAAGTCGACATCGCCAAGGCGGCGGAGTATTCCTGCGAGGATTCCGATCAAACGCTGGACGTGCACCACGCACTGTGGCCGCAACTTGAGGCCAATGAAAAGCTCGGCTTCATCTATCAACTCGAGATGGACAGCAGCGAGGCCCTTTACCGCGTCGAGCGCAACGGCGTGATGATCGACGCGCAGCAGCTCGCGGCGCAAAGCCACGAGCTGGGCACGCGGATCATGGGGCTGGAGCAGGAAGCCTTCACCATCGCGGGACAGCCTTTCAACCTGGGCAGCCCCAAGCAGATCGGCGAGATCTTCTTCACCAAGCTGGGCCTGCCCGTCATCAAGAAGACCCCGAGCGGCGCGCCAAGCACGGATGAAGAAGTGCTTGAGAAACTGGCGGAAGACTATCCCTTGCCGGCGAAGATCCTCGAGCATCGAAGCCTCTCGAAGCTCAAGGGCACCTACACCGACAAGCTGGGACAGCTCGCCAATCCGCGCAGCGGCCGCGTGCACACGCACTACGCGCAGGCGGTGGCCGTGACGGGGCGCCTGTCCAGCAACGATCCGAACCTGCAGAACATTCCGATTCGCACCGTTGAAGGCCGGCGCGTGCGCGAGGCATTCGTGGCGCCTCCCGGCCGGGTGATTGCCAGCGCGGACTACTCGCAGATCGAATTGCGCATCATGGCGCACATCAGCGGCGACGCGGCCTTGCTGCGCGCCTTCACCGAGGGCATGGACGTGCATCGCGCAACGGCCAGCGAGGTGTTTGGCGTGCCGCCGGACCAGGTGAGCAGCGAGCAGCGGCGCTACGCCAAGGTCATCAACTTCGGCTTGATCTACGGCATGAGCAGCTTTGGGCTGGCGCGCAACCTGGGCATCGAGAATTCGGCGGCCAAGAGCTACATCGACCGCTACTTTGCGCGCTATCCGGGCGTCAAGGCGTACATGGACGAGACGCGGCTGTCCGCCAAGGCCAAGGGCTACGTCGAAACCGTGTTCGGCCGGCGCCTGTACCTGCCCGAGATCAACTCGCCCAACGGCCCGCGCCGCGGCGGCGCCGAACGCGCCGCCATCAACGCGCCGATGCAGGGCACGGCCGCGGACCTGATCAAGCTGAGCATGGTCAAGGTGCAGGACGTGCTCGACACCCAGAAGCGGGACACCAAAATGATCATGCAGGTGCATGACGAACTGGTCTTCGAGGTGCCCGAAGCGGAAGTCGAGTGGGTGAAGGACGAGATTCCGCGCCTGATGGCGGGGGTGGCGCAGCTCAAGGTGCCGTTGCTGGCGGAGATTGGGGTGGGGCCCAACTGGGACAAGGCGCACTGATTTCGCTGTTTTCGGAGTTGCGGCGGGAGGCAGCGGCTCTTCGAGTTCGCCGAGCGGCGCATCAGGCGCCTCAATGGCGCGCCTGCGGTTTTGAGCGCGAATGCGATGTTTGCCGTCTCTTTTCTTGCAGAGGGGTCTTATTTTCCGCGTTTAGTTAAAGTGTACTTATATAGATTGGATGATTTCGGCCATCACGGGTCTGCCTGTCCCGCAAGGCGACTCGCCACGGGCGAAAATCCGGGCGCCCTTGCTGTGCTACTGGATGGGCGCCAGCGAACTCAACGAAACTGACGCGCCAATCCAGTCGGTCAGGCGGCCGCCCCGATCTCCTTCGAGATCCGCAACGCCGAGCCAAACGCCAGCGTGAAACCCAGGGCGCCATGCCCGGTGTTGAACAACATGTTGGAAGGCGCACGCCCGCACCGGCCGATGATCGGCACGCCCGTTGGCGTCGCGGGCCGCATGCCGGTCCACGGGTGCACGTCGTCGAAGTGGCTGCAGTGCGGAAACAGGTCGCGCGTGGCTTGCGTCAACGTCTCGATGCGCTCGGCGGGAATGCTCGCATCGTGGCCGACCAGCTCAGCCATGCCCGCGACGCGCAGCCGTGATCCGATGCGTGCGAAAACCACCTTGCGCGCGCTGTCCGTGACGTTGACGATCGGCGCAGCGCCGGGCGTGTCGTCGATGTCCACAGTGATGCTGTAGCCCTTGAGCGGATAGACCGGCAGGTAGGCACCCAGCTCGCGCCCCAGCCGCTGCGACGCGGTGCCCAGCGCCATCACGAATGCGTCGGCCTCGAAGGGGCCGGCGCTGGTGCGCAGCGCCTTGACGCGGCCTTCGCTGCATTCGAAACCCTGCACGTCGGTGCCAAGGTGAAAGCCCACGCCGCGGTGCGCCAGCACCCGCGTCAGTTCGGCACAGACCTTCAGGCAGTCGGCAGCGCATTCGCCCGGCGTGTAGACGGCCCCGGCGACGTGGTCGCGGTAGTGGGCCAGCGCGGGTTCGAGGGTGATGCATTCGTCCGGCGTCACCATCCGCTGCGTGCTCCCCAGTTCCCGCTGCAGTTGAAGCTGCCGACGTGCGCCTTCCACCGCTGTGGCGCTGGCATACAGCACGAGTTTGCCGGTGGCCGAGAAGTCGCACTCGGGCTGCACCTCGGCCATCATCTGCTCAAAGCCCGCGCGGCTTGCGGCGGCGAGTTCCAGCAGCAGGACGGTTGTCTCGCGAGACGTGCGTGCGTTGCACGCGGCCAGAAAGGCGAGCCCCCAGCGCCATTGCACCGGATCGAGTTGCGGCCTCAGCTTGAGCGGTGAAGTGGGAGAAAAAAGCAGCTTGGGCAGCTGCTTCCAGATCGACGGGTCCGCCAGCGGCTGGACGTACGAATAGCTCAGTTGCGCCCCGTTGCCCCCGCTGGCCCCGTGGCCGGGGGCGGAACGGTCGATGACGCTCACCTGATGGCCGTCGCGCTGCAGTTGCCATGCAGTTGCCAGTCCCACGATGCCGGCGCCAAGCACACAGATGTGCATCAAATTCTTTCCGATTGCGATGGCGCGAGGCTACGGGTGAAAAGGAATTGCATCAAGTTGCAACTCGTTCTTACACTGAATCTTTCACACATTCCATAGAGGGTTCGCATGAAGTTTTCCGTCCTGATGGCCGCGGTTTTGCTGACCGCCACCGGCGCGCACGCGGCCGATACGCTGGCCAAGATTGCGCAGTCCGGCAAGATCACGCTGGCGTATCGCGAGTCTTCGGTGCCGTTCAGCTACCTGAACGGGCCTGACAAGCCCATCGGCTTCTCGGTCGAGTTGTCCAACGCGGTGGTCGAGGCGGTAAAGAAGAAGCTCAACAAGCCGAACCTCGAAGTCGCGCTGATGCCGGTCACCTCGCAAAACCGCATTCCGCTCATCACCAACGGCACGGTGGACCTGGAGTGCGGCTCGACCACCAACAACTCCCAGCGCGCCAAGGACGTGAGCTTTGCCGTCAACCACTTCTATACCGGCACGCGCCTGCTGGTGAAGAAGTCCTCGAAGATCAAGGACTACGCCGACCTGGCGAAGAAGACCATGGCGACGACCACCGGCACGACGAACGCGCAGGTCATGCGCAAGTACAACAACGACAACAACCTGGGCATGGACATCGTGCTGGCCAAGGACCATGCCGACGCCTTCCTGCTGGTCGAGTCCGACCGCGCCGTGGCCTTTGCGATGGACGACATCCTGCTGTACGGCCTCATGGGCAACGCCAAGACGCCGTCGGACTTCGAAGTGGTGGGCGAAGCGCTGCAGGTCGAGCCCTACGCCTGCATGCTGCCCAAGGACGATCCGGCCTTCAAGCAACTGGTGGACGACACCTTCGTCGGCCTCATGAAGAGCGGCGAGTTCGAGAAGATGTACACCAAGTGGTTCCTCTCGCCCATCCCGCCCAAGAACACGCCCGTGGGCCTGCCGATGAGCCAGCAGCTCAAGGACAACATCAAGGCGCCAAGCGACAAACCCGCGACATGAAGCTCGCCCCCAGGCTTGCTCACTTCGTGTAGCCTCCAACCCCCTACCGGGGGCAACACCAGCGGCCCGGCGAATTGTTGCTCGCCCCCAGGCTTGCTCACTTCGTGTAGCCTCCAACCCCCTGCCGGGGGCAACACCAGCGGCCCGGCAAAGCCGGTTCCGCGGTGTTCCGCGAATGATCGCGTTCCCGCTTGAAGCGGTGGGATCGTATGTGACGCCAACGAGCGAGAGCGCTTGACACGATTGTTAAGATCAAAGGCGTGCCGCAAAGCGGCGCGGGTCCCCCTCTTGACGGAAAAGCCGACGAAGGTCGGCTTTGCTTTTTCTCAGCGCCCATGAATCTGGTAGCAATCATCGCCGCGACGCTCGTCTCGGGCATCGGCAGTGTCTGGATCGCAGCTTTGCTGCTTCGCCTCGGCGTGGACCGCAGCGGTGCGGGCGAGGCGGGGCAGGGCGCGCAGTCGCTGCTCAGCCTTGCGGCAGGCGCTTTGCTGGCAACGGCCTTCATGCACCTGTTGCCCGAGGCCTTCGAAAGCGGCATCGAGCCGGCCGTCCTGTTCGCCATGCTGCTGTTCGGGCTGGTGTTCTTCTTCCTTCTTGACAAGGCGGAGCTGTGGCACCACGGCCATGAACACCACCACGGCGGCGAAGGCGAGCACGGCAAGGCGCACGACCATGGGCACGCACACCACCATCATCACCACAACGGTCACAACGACGCGCATGGCCACGCCGCTCCGCGTGCCGGTGGATGGGCCGTGCTCACCGGCGACAGCGTCCATTGCTTCGGCGACGGCATCCTGATCGCCTCGGCCTTCACGGCGGACCTGCGGCTCGGCGCGGTCGCCGCGCTTGCCGTGCTCGCGCACGAGGTGCCGCACCACATCGGCGACCTGGTCGTGCTGCGCCAGACGTCGCCCGATGCGCGCATGGCCTTCGTCAAGGTCTCGCTGGCGGGCACCATGACGGCGCTGGGCGGGCTGGTGGGCTGGTGGCTGGTGGACCAGTTGCACAGCCTGCTGCCCTATTTCCTCGTGCTTGCCGGCAGCAGCTTCATTTACGTGGCGCTGGCGGACCTGATTCCGCAGCTCCAGCGGCGGCTCACCGCACGCCAGACCGGGATGCAGATCGCGTGGCTGGCGGCGGGAATCGTCATGGTGACGCTGGTGAGCCGGCTGGCCCACGGCGACCACGGGCACGAACGCGAAACGGGCGCGGCGCCGCACACGCACCAGCCGGCCAGCCGCGCACCCTGACACGGGGCTGAGCGCAGGGACCGCCTCCGGGACCGCGCCGGCGCGGCACATTTTCTGACATCGTCGTTTGGCCTTGACTCTGGCGCTGGGCGCCAAACGCGCGCAACATCGGGTTTTGTCCGCCGGTGGCCTGTGCAGGCCGCTGGTCCCCGTCATCAAGGAATCCAATCATGACGCGCGCCGTTTCAAAGCCTCCATCCGCCCAGCCTCCCAGCGTCAAGGCTGGCAAGCAGATGCCGGAAGGCGGTTTCGAGCCGGAAGAGGCCGAAGAAGAAGACGATCCCGATGCGCCGGACGAACTCGCCGACGAAACGGGGCTGGACCTCACTGACGCGAGCGAGCTCGACGCCGACAACGTGCTGGCGGACGAGGAGTTCGACCGCGTGATGCAGGCGCCCGACTGACCACGCCTGCGTCGCCGGGCCTCGCGGCCAGTGCGCTGCACGCCCCGGTCCTTCGCAATGCTCGATGTTGCATCGCGGGGGGCGGCCCTGCAGGGATGATGCTGGCCCTGCTGCTGGCACGGGCCGGGATTGATGTCGTCGTTCTGGAAAAGCACGGCGATTTCCTGCGCGACTTTCGTGGGGACACGGTGCATCCGTCCACGCTCGCCGTCATGTCCGACCTCGGACTGCTCGATGCCTTTCTCGCCCGGTCCCACGACAAGGCGACGCTCTTGCGCGGCACCATTTCCGGCCAACGCGTGGTGCTGGCCGACTTCGGGCGATTGCGCAAACACCCACCCTTCATCGCGATGGTTCCACAATGGGAGTTCCTGGACTTCGTGCGCGACGAGGCGGAGCGTTACGCAAACTTTCGCCTGATGCTCGACGCGGAAGCCGTCCACCTCGTGCAACGCGGCGGCCACGTCAGGGGCGTGGAAATCAAGGATGTCCATGGCGCGCTGGCGAACATCACGGCGGACCTGGTGATTGCCGCGGATGGGCGCCATTCCGTCTTGCGCGGTGCGGCGGGCCTGAAGGTGCGCGACATCGGCGCGCCCATCGACGTGCTCTGGCTGCGCTTGCCCAAGCGCACAGGCGACCCGAACGAGACCGGCGGCTTCATCGACACGGGGCATTTCATGGCCACCATCGACCGCGGAACGTACTGGCAATGCGCCTTCGTCATCGGCAAGGGTGGCATCGAGGCGACGCAAGCGCGGGGCTTGCCGGCGTTCCGTGCCGAGGTCGCGCAGGTTGCGCCCTTTCTGCACGACCGCGTGGACCACATCGCGTCATGGGATGACGTGAAGCTCCTGAGCGTCACGGTCGATCGCCTTGAGCAGTGGTGGAAGCCGGGCTTGCTTTGCATCGGCGACGCGGCCCATGCGATGTCGCCGGTCCGTGGCGTTGGCATCAACCTCGCGGTGCAGGACGCCGTTGCCACGGCCAACCTGTTGCGCGACGCGCTGGCCGATCCGCGCGTCACGGCGGACGAACTGACGCCGCTGCTCGCAACGGTGCAGGCGCGGCGCCTGTTTCCGGCGCGCATCACGCAAGCGGTTCAGGTCGCGATCCAGAACCGCCTGCTCAAGCCCGTGCTCCAGAGCAGCGGGCGCGGCACGCCCTTCCAGGTGCCGTGGGTGGTGAAGCTCTTGCAGCGATTCCCCGCGCTCCAGGGGATTCCGGCCTACGCCGTCGGCGTCGGCGTGCGACCCGAGCGGGTGCGGCCGGACTGAACGGATTTCAGGGTTCCGCCCCTTGGCGAGTAGGCAATCCCGGCGTGTTGGACCATTCGCTCCAACTGCCCGCGTACAGCGCCGCCGTGCCCAGGCCGGCCACCTGCATGGCGAGGAGGTTGGGCACGGCGCTGACCCCGCTGCCGCACTGGTGCACAACCGTCGCGGGATCGCGGCCCGCCAGCAGGGCCTCGAACTCGGCACGCAATTGCGCCGCCGGCTTGAACTTGCCGTCCGACCCGATGTTTTCGCTGAAGGGCCGGTTGAGCGCGCCGGGGATGTGGCCGGCGATCGGGTCCAGCGGCTCCACTTCGCCGCGGTAGCGGGGCGCAGCCCGCGCATCCACCAGCGTTTGCGTCGGTGATTCGAGCCGGCTGGCGACGTCCCGGGTGCCCAGCAGGGTGACCAGGGGCTCGCCCTGCACGAAGTTCGACTGGAAATGCGTCGGCTCCTCGCGATCGGTCACCTCGCCACCTTCGGCTTGCCAGCCCTGCAGGCCGCCATCGAGCACGGCTGCGGCGTCGTGGCCCATCCACTTGAGCATCCACCACAGGCGTCCGCAGTAGTTGGCGCCGTTGCGGTCGTACACGACGGCCTGCATGTTGTTGGCAAATCCGACACTCGACAGCCACGCCGCAAAGCTTTCGCGGCTGGGCAGCGGATGGCGCCCGCCAGAGCAGGGCTCACCGGATTCCTGCGCCACCACCACACCGCCCTTGCCCGGAACGCCGTGCTTGGCGCTCAAATCGGTGTCGAGGTTGGCATAGACCGCGCCGGGAATGTGCGCTCCGCGGTACTGCTGTACGCCGGCCTCGGGGTGCATCAGGTCAAAGCTGCAGTCGAACACCATGAATGGCGTGGCACTGGCCTGCAGGGCTTGCAGCTGCGCCGGCGTGATGAGGGTGGCGTAAGGCATGTCGGATTCTCCTTGGCGAAGTTTCTTCTTTTTCAATGCTCTTCGGCCGGCGCCCTGGGCACTGCGCGCTGGCGCAGCACGGTGGCCGCAATGCCGCTGGCAACGATCAGCGCCATGCCGGCCCAGCCGAGCCCGTCGATGCGGTCATTGAACACCACGAGGCTGTACATCCCCGCAAAAACGATGCCCGAATACTGAAGGTTGGCCACAAGCAGCGTACCGCTCTCGGTCTTTGCGGTCGCGTAGGCGCGGGTCATGCAGAGTTGTCCGAGCGCGGCCAGCACGCCCACCGGCAGCAGCCAGATGGCATGACGCCAGTCCCAGGGCGACAGGCCTGTCGCGATCGAGCCGCCGGCGCCTGCAATGGCGGAGCCGAGGGCAAAGTAGAAAACGGTGCGCGTTTCAGGCTCGCCGATGCGCGAGAGCGCCACGACCTGCATGTACGCAAAGGCGGCCGTCAGGCCCGACAGCAGCCCCATCAGCCCCGCGAAGCCCTGGTTGTCGCCGACGGTGGGACGCAGCATGAGCACGACGCCGCCAAAGCCCGCCAGCACGGTGAGCACCAGCGGCGCCTGCAGCGGCGGGCGCGTGGCCCGGCCATCGCGACCCGGCACGGGCACCCATGCCAGCAGCGCACCGCCCACCAGGAAAGCCGCGATCCACACGCTGCTCATGTAGTTGAGCGTCATGGCGGTGGCCAGCGGCATGTGGGCGATGGCGTAGAACCACGCGCCGAGCGAGGTCACGCCAATCAGGCTTCGCCACGCATGCATGCCCGGATAGCGCGTGGCCAGCGACACGCCGCGGTGCCGCGCCAGCAAGCCGATGAAGATGATGCCGATGACGCCGCGCCAGAACACCAGTTCGGCACTGCCGTACCAGTCTGAAGCAAGCTTCACGCACACGCCCATCGATGCAAAGATGAAGGCGCCCAGAACCATCCAGAGGGCTTGCATGCAGTTTGTTCTTTTTCGTCGTCAGAAAGGAAATGACCAGCCCACGCCGCACGTGGGCGCAGGATCGCGAAGGCCGGGAATCAGGCAGCCGCCGCCAGGGGTGGCTGCATCTCCGTGCGATACCACTCGTGGAACTGCTGCATGCCATCTTCCATGGGGCTCTGGTAGGGGCCGCTTTCGTCGTCGCCACGCAGCATGAGCGCGCGGCGGCCGGCGTCCATGCGCTCGGCGATCTCGTCGTCTTCCACGCAGGTTTCCATGTAGGCGGCGCGCTGCGCCTCGACGAACTCGCGCTCGAAAGCGACGATCTCCTCGGGGTAGAAGAACTCCACCATGTTCAGCGTTTTCTGCGGCCCGACGGGGTGCAGCGTCGACACGGTGAGCACGTGCGGATACCACTCGATCATCACGTGCGGGTAGTAGGTGAGCCAGATGGCGCCGAACTTCGGCGGCTTGCCTTCGCGGTATTTCAGCAACTGCTCTTGCCAGTGCTGGTACACCGGGCTTCCGGCGCGCCCCAGCCGATTGGCCACGCCCACGGTCTGCACGGAGTAGTTCTTGTTGAACTCCCAGCGCAGGTCGTCGCAGGTGACAAAGCTGCCCAGGCCCGGATGGAACGGCCCCACGTGGTAGTCCTCGAGGTAGACCTCGATGAAGGTCTTCCAGTTGTAGTTGCACTCGTGCAGCTCGACGTGGTCCAGCGCGTAGCCTTCGAAGTCGAGTTCGGCGCGCGGGCCCAGCCGGGCGAGATCGGCGCCGATGTCGCGGCCGTTGTTCTCGAACAGCAGGCCGTTCCACTCGGTGATCGGATAGTTGTGCAGGTTCAGGCAGGGGTCCTGCGAGAAATGCGGTGCACCGATCAGTGTGCCGGTGGTGCGCGGATCGGCCGCGGCGTAGGTCCAGCGGTGCAGCGGGCACACGATGTTGCCGCCCGTTTGCGCCTCGAGCGTGCCTCGCCCTTGCAGGATCACGGCCTGGCGGTGGCGGCAGACGTTGGAAACCAGCTCCACGCCCTTGGGCGTGTGCACCAGCGCGCGGCCCTGGTGTTCCTGCGGCAGGGTGTGGAAGTTGCCCGGCTCCGGCACGGCAAGGCGGTGACCGACATAGCGCGGCCCGCCAGCGAAGAGCGTCTGCATCTCGCGGGCGTAGAGCGTTTCGTCGAAATACGCTGAAACGTGAAGTTGGCTGGCAGCCTGTTGCAGTTGAAGACTTAAATCAGACATGGGCGACCTGACCAAGCTCCCTACACGGCGAAAGAGGGAGAAAAGCGAAAAAACAATTGAACAACGAATGGTGCAATCGGTATGCGATGCACCGCTTGGGCGTTGCCGGTGAAGAGCCCCGGATTGTACCCGGCAGTGTGACTTTGTACCCCGCCCTAAAATGACTGGTTTCACCCAGAGTTCGCATGCCCAAGGCGCCCCCATCCTCCACCACCGCAAACGAGACCACCGAGTTGCCAGCCACGTACGAGGCGGGGCTCCAGGAACTCGAGCAACTCGTTGCCGCGCTCGAATCGGGGCAACTCCCGCTGGATCAGCTGTTGGGCGGCTACCAGCGCGGCGCCGCCTTGCTCGCCTTCTGCCGCGACAAGCTGCAGGCGGTCGAAGATCAAATCAAGGTGCTCGATGCAGGCAGCCTGAAAACGTGGTCCAACGAATGACAACTTCCGCACTCGAAGCCCCCGCGCAGTGGGACGCCCAACGGCTGGCCGCCTGGAGCCAGCCGCACCTGGACCGCGTGGAGGCGGCCCTGTCGCGTTGGGTGGGCGTCGATGCGCCGGTCCTCCTGGGCGACGCCATGCGCTATGCCGTGCTCGACGGCGGAAAGCGCCTGCGGCCCCTGCTGGTGCTGGCGGCCAACGAGGCCGTGGGCGGCAACCCCGAAGCAGCGCTGCGAGCCGCCTGCGCGACCGAACTCATCCACGCCTATTCGCTGGTGCACGACGACTTGCCCTGCATGGACAACGATGTCCTGCGCCGCGGCAAGCCCACGGTGCACGTCAAGTTCGGCGAAGCCGATGCGCTCCTCGCCGGCGACGCACTGCAGGCGCTGGCCTTTGAACTCCTCACGCCCGACGACGCCGGCATCCCGGCCGCAGTGCAGGCCAGGTTGTGCCGCCTGCTGGCGCGCGCCGCCGGCAGCGAAGGCATGGCGGGCGGACAGGCCATCGACCTGGCCAGCGTCGGCGTCGCGCTCGACGAAGCCAGCCTGCGCCAGATGCATCGCCTGAAGACGGGTGCCCTGCTGCAAGGCAGCGTCGAAATGGGCGCGGCGTGCGCTGCTGAACTGGCGCCGGCGAAGCTGGCCGCGCTGCGCGAATACGGCGCCGCACTTGGCCTTGCATTTCAAGTGGTGGACGACATCCTCGACGTCACGGCCGACTCGCACACCCTGGGCAAGACAGCCGGCAAGGACGCCGCCAGCGACAAGCCCACCTATGTTTCCCTGCTGGGGCTCGAAGGCGCACGCGCTGAGGCCAGCCAGCTGCTGGATGAAGCGCTGGCCGCACTCGACCGCTGCGGCCTTCCCGAAACGGGCGCGCTGCGCGCGCTCGCCAAAATGGTCGTCGACCGCGACCGATAACAAAAGAAGACCCCCCGATGGTTCCGCTTCTTCCCACCATTTCCGATCCCTCCGCGCTGCGTCGCCTCGATCGCCAGCAGCTCAAGCAGCTGGCCGACGAGGTACGCGCCTGCGTGCTCGACAACGTTTCGCGCACCGGCGGACACTTGAGCTCCAACCTCGGCACGGTCGAGCTCACGGTGGCGCTGCATCACGTGTTCAACACGCCGCACGACCGTCTCGTGTGGGACGTGGGCCACCAGACCTATCCGCACAAGATCCTCACGGGCCGGCGCGATCGCATGCCGTCCCTGCGCCAGCTCGGCGGCCTCTCGGGCTTTCCGCAGCGCAGCGAGAGCGAATACGACACCTTCGGCACCGCGCATTCGTCGACCAGCATTTCCGCGGCGCTGGGCATGGCCATGGCCGCCAGGCAGAAGGGCGAGGACCGCCATGCAGTGGCCATCATCGGCGACGGCGCGCTCACGGCCGGCATGGCCTTCGAGGCCCTGAACAACGCGGGCGTGTGCGACTGCAAGCTGCTCGTGATCCTGAACGACAACGACATGTCGATCAGCCCGCCCGTGGGTGCGCTCAACCGCTACCTGGCGCAATTGATGAGCGGCAACTTCTACGCGGCTGCCAAGAACGCCGGCAAGACGGTGCTGCGCAAGGCGCCGCCGTTGTTCGAGCTGGCCAAGCGCCTGGAAGAACACGCCAAGGGCATGGTCGTGCCCGCCACGCTGTTTGAGCAGTTCGGCTTCAACTACGTGGGCCCCATCGATGGCCACGACCTCGATTCGCTGATTCCCACGCTGGAAAACCTCAAGCACCTGAACGGCCCGCAGTTCCTGCACGTCGTCACCAAGAAGGGGCAGGGCTACAAGCTGGCCGAGGTCGATCCGGTGGCCTATCACGGGCCGGGCAAGTTCGATCCTTCCGTCGGCCTGGTCAAGCCCGCAACGGTACCCAAGACGACCTTCACGCAGGTCTTCGGCCACTGGCTGTGCGACATGGCCGCGCAAGACGGCCGGCTCGTGGGCATCACGCCGGCGATGCGCGAAGGCTCGGGCATGGTGGAGTTCGAGCAACGCTTTCCCGGTCGCTACTACGACGTCGGCATTGCCGAACAACACGCCGTGACCTTCGCCGCGGGTCTGGCCTGCGAAGGGCTCAAGCCGGTGGTCGCGATCTACTCGACCTTCCTGCAACGCGCGTACGACCAGTTGATTCACGACGTCGCGATCCAGAACCTGCCGGTGGTGTTTGCGCTCGACCGTGCGGGCCTTGTCGGCGCTGACGGTGCAACGCATGCTGGCGCCTACGACATCCCCTTCCTGCGCTGCATTCCCAACATGAGCATTGCG
The DNA here is from genome assembly GCF_030317105.1 of Variovorax brevis. Lineage (GTDB taxonomy): Bacteria > Pseudomonadota > Gammaproteobacteria > Burkholderiales > Burkholderiaceae_C > Variovorax > Variovorax brevis. Next base: position 574,685 of record NZ_JASZYG010000004.1, on the reverse strand, counting down.
TGCCCCGCGGACGAAGCGGAATGCAGGCAGCTGTTGACCAGTGCCTTCGAGCAGGACCACCCGGTGGCGGTGCGCTATCCGCGTGGTGCCGGCGTTGGCACGGTGCCCAGGCTGTCGCTGGATTCGCTGCCGTTCGGCAAGGCGGAGATCCGCCGCGAAGGCTCGCGCATTGCCATCCTCGCTTTTGGCACGTTGCTGTATCCCGCGCTGAAGGCGGCTGAAGCACTCGACGCCACGGTCGTCAACATGCGTTGGGCCAAGCCGCTGGACGAGACCATGCTGCTGCAAATCGCGCGAACGCATGAGGCCATCGTCACGGTCGAAGAGGGCGCTGTCATGGGTGGTGCCGGCAGTGCCGTGTCAGAGGCGCTGCAGGCCGCTGGCATTGCACGGCCTACGCTGCATCTGGGACTGCCCGATCGCTTCATCGAGCATGGCGATCCGGCCAAGTTGCTTGCGGGCGTCGGGCTCGATGCGACGAGCATCGAGCAATCCATTGCAGAGCGATTCGGTCGTCCAGCTGAGCACAATGTATTCGCAGGGAAAACCCGCACCAGTGCCCTGTAAGCAGTTTTTACAATTGCAGGGGCTTGAACAGTCGACAACGCGGCCAGCTGCCGCGTTTTCTTTTTTCCAATTGCACTCGGAGTCATTTCACAATGGATCGTCGTTCACTCATCAAGAATGCTGGCATCGCCGGCGTTCTGGCTGCCGGCATCGCGCCAGCAGTCCATGCCCAGGCCGCCGTTCGCTGGCGTCTGGCTTCCAGCTTTCCCAAGCCACTCGACACGATCTATGGTGGCGGTGAAGTGTTCGCGAACGCGGTCAAGGCCATGTCCGGTGGCAAGTTCGAAATCTCCGTGCACGCAGCTGGCGAACTGATGCCTGCCTTCGGCGTGGTGGATGGCGTGCAGCAAGGCTCGGTCGAGGCTTGCCACACGGTGCCTTACTACTTCTACGGCAAGAACCCCGCATTTGCGATGGGCTCGGCCATTCCCTTCGGCCTGAACGCACGCCAGATGAACGCGTGGATGATGCACGGCAACGGCCGCAAGCTCATGGACGAGTTCTATGCCAACTACGGCATGCGCAGCTTCGCCGGCGGCAACACCGGCACGCAGATGGGTGGCTGGTTCCGCAAGGAAATCAAGACCCCCGCTGACCTCAAGGGCCTGAAGATGCGCCTGGGCGGCGGCCTCGTGGGCGACGTGATGACCAAGCTGGGCGTCGTGCCGCAAAGCATCCCTGGCGGCGAAATCTATCAAGCCCTCGAAAAGGGCACGATCGACGCGGCCGAATGGGTGGGTCCGTACGACGACCAGAAGCTGGGCTTCAACAAGGTTGCACCGAACTACTACTACCCCGGCTGGTGGGAAGGCGGTCCGGAAGTGGACTTCTTCATCAACCAGAAGGCCTTCGATGCCCTGTCGGCCGAGAACAAGGCCATCATCTCCGCCGCTTCGGCATTGGCTGCGACCGACATGCTGGCCAAGTACGACGCACGCAACCCGACGGCACTCAAGCAACTGATCGGTGCCAAGACCAAGCTCTTGCCCTTCAGCAAGGAAATCCTGGATGCGTCGTACAAGGCTTCGCTGCAGGTGTACGAAGAGAACAGCGCCAAGAGCCCCGAGTGGAAGAAGATCTACAGCGACTTCGCCACTTTCCAGAAGGACCAGGTGGCATGGTTCCGCGTGGCGGAAGGTCGCTTCGACAGCTACATGCAGTCGATCAAGCTCTGAGCATGCACCGCATCAGTGGGCCGGCAAAGCCGGTTCACTGAGTCCTTTGGGTCTTCAAAAAACCGCGCTCTTTCAGCGCGGTTTTTTTGTGGGCGCAGCGTGGTGGCGAGAGGGCATCGTCGCAGTGCAATCGAGCGCGCTGCGAAGAAGCGCTGCACCAAAGTCCAGTTGCGCAGCAATGAGGCGCTTGTTACCTTTGAACTGAGCCCAACAACGGAGACAGCCATGCAAGTTTCAGCATCACTCAACCGCACAAGCGACCTCGCCGAGGCCGCGTGGGCATTTGCAAACAGCAATCACATGACATGTCGGCGGTGTGGTGAAGGCCTTCGAATCTACAGCGCGCCGGTGCCTGACCTGTTCATGTTTGGCGACGACGAAGGCAAGCGCAATTCCTTTCTTGCCAGCCGCGGGCCTCTGGCCATCTGCGATCAATGCAACACAAGCATGGATGTGATCTCCGTGCTGCGTTTGTAGTGCGTCATATCCAGGCAAACGCAACGGAGTGGGATCGTGGCTACCATCAACGCAGCAATAGCTGCGTGCGGGGAGGGCGCTCAGAACGCGCGCGCAGCCTTGAGTTCGGCGACGAGTCGCTGGAACTCGCGGATCATTTCGGGTGATGCGGCGTAGAACACGGCGAACTTGCCGACGAGCGTGCGCACGTACAGGCGCGGCGCGATGAGCCAGTCGAGGCCGGGCACCCGGATCAGTTTGGCGAAGGCCAGGTCGTCCAGCGCCATGTGCTTGTCCCAGATCCAGCGCTGGTAAAGGCCGCTTGCATCGAGCCGGGTGCGGCTGCGCATGATGGCCAGCCAGGTCCAGCCCATGAGGGCCATGCCGGCAAGAAACCAGCCGAGGCCGCCGGTCTTCGCGCTGCCCAGCGCACCGGCAGCCCACAGCTGTGCAAGCCAGAAGGCACAACCGCCAACGATGACGGTGGCCAGCAGCTTGAACGGCAACGAGAACGCCGGACCCTCGACCACGCCGCCGGGCGTGGACGGCTCGAAACGGAACGGTGCGGGACCCAAGCGCGCTTACTTCTTCCCGGGCTCGGCCGGGGCCGGAGCGTCCGGCTTGGCGGGCTCTTCCTTCGGCGCGTCGCCGAACGGATTCTCGCCAGCGCTCTCGCCCGTGCTGCCAGGCGCGGCCGGCTCCTTCGTGGCATCGCCGAACGGGTTCTCGCCCGCGCCGGTGTCACCGGACTTCGAGTCGCTGCTTTCCATCGGCACCTCGATCTGCACCTTGTCGATGTCGACGGCTTCTTCCTTGGTGAGGAACATCGTCACCGTTTCCGGCACGAAGATCACGATCGCCACCAGGATGAGCTGCATCAGCACCCACGGAATCGCGCCGAGGTAGATGTCGTTGGACAGCACCGGTTTCTCGATGCGCTTTTCCTTGAACAACGTGTCGGCGATGCCTCGCAAATAGAACAGCGCAAAGCCGAATGGCGGATGCATGAAGCTGGTCTGCATGTTCACGCACAGCAGCACGCCGAACCACACCAGGTCGATGCCCAGCTTGGCCGCGACCGGGCCGAGCATCGGCAAGATGATGAAGGCGATCTCGAAGAAGTCTAGGAAGAAGGCCAGGAAGAAGATGAACAGGTTGACCGCGATCAGGAAGCCGATCTGGCCGCCCGGCAAGCCGGTGAGCATGTGCTCGACCCACTTGGCGCCGTCCACGCCCTGGAACACCATCGAAAACACGCGTGCACCAATCAGGATGAACACCACCATGGCGGTGAGGCGCATGGTGCCGACCATCGCTTCCCACATCAGCGTCAGCGACAGGCGCTTGTGCATCGCGGCCAGGATCAGCGCGCCGACCACGCCCATCGCGCCGGCTTCCGTCGGCGTGGCGATGGCGGTGTCGATGCCGGGCAGGCCGCCCATCGAGCCAAGCACCGCGAAGATCAGGATGGCCGAGGGAATGATGCCGCGCAGGCACTTGGCCCAGAGCTTGGCGCCGCTGAGCGTGCGCGCCGTTTTCGGAATGCCGGGGATGTGGTGCGGCTTGAACACGCCGAGCAGGAAGGTATAGCCCGCGAAGATCAGCACCTGCAGGATCGACGGACCCCACGCGCCGCGGTACATGTCGCCCACCGAGCGGCCGAGCTGGTCGGCCATGACGATGAGCACCAGCGACGGCGGCACCAGTTGCGTGATGGTGCCCGAGGCCGCCAGCACGCCGGTCGCGTAGCGCATGTTGTAGCCGTAGCGGATCATCACCGGCAGCGAGATCAGCGCCATGGCGATCACCTGGCCCGCCACCGTGCCGGTGATGGCGCCAAGGATGAAGCCCACGATGATGACCGAGTAGCCCAGGCCGCCGCGCACCGTGCCGAAGAGCTGGCCCATCGAGTCGAGCATGTCTTCGGCGAGGCCGCACTTCTCGAGGATGGCCCCCATGAAGGTGAAGAACGGAATCGCGAGCAGCAAGTCGTTCGACAGGATGCCGAAGATGTTGATCGGCAGGTTCTCCATGAACACCGCCGGGAACCATCCCATCTGGATCGCGAAGAAGCCGGAAGCCATGCCCAGCGCGGCCAGCGAGAAGGCCACCGGGAAGCCGATCAGCATGATCAGCACCAGACCGCCGAACATGATCGGCGCGAAGTTTTCCATATGCATTTTGTAGGCTGTCCTGTTTGTCTGGTTGTTCAGCGCGCCATCACTGCACTGGCTTCTCGTAGTGGGTGTCCATCTCTATGAGACCCATCAGGTAGGCAACGCGCTTGATCACTTCCGACACGCCTTGCAGGAACATCAATCCGAAGCCCAGCGGCAGCAGCAGCATGGCGGGCCAGCGGATCAGGCCACCAGAGTTGTTCGACATCTCGCCGGAGATGTACATGCCGCGGAACAGCGGCCAGCTCAGCCACGCGATGACGGCCATGGCCGGGAGCAGGAAGACCAGCAGCCCGAACAGGTCGATGTACACCGGGCCGTGGCCTTTGAGCTTGCCGTAGATGATGTCCACGCGCACGTGCTCGTTGAGCTTGAGCACCACCGGTGCGCCGAGCATCACGGTCGCGGCGAACAGGTACCACTGGATTTCGAGCCAGGCGTTGGAACTCGTGTTGAGTCCGAAGCGCACGAAGGCGTTGCCTGCGGAAATCAGCGCGGCGCTCAGCACGGTCCACGCGGCGACCTTGCCGAGCTGGCTGCTGATCCAGTCCATGCAGCGTGAGAATTGAAGAAGTGCGGACAAGGTGTTTGTCTCCCGGCCTGATCAAACAAAAAACGGCGTGCGCGGAGCGGTGCGCACAAAGCCCGCAATGTTAACCGTGCGCTTCGGGGCATCCGCCGGCCTGCTCAAAGGAGTTTCCCTGAGCACCATAATGAGGCAATGGCGCCGTCACCTTCCCATCCGCATTCGATTGACGATCCGGACATGCGCCACGCCGGACGTGAACTGCTTTCGCTGGCGTTGATCGACGCACGCAACCACACGCTGCACCTGCTCACCCTGTACGAACAGGCACTCGCCAAGGCGGGCCTGGCGCAGGTTCCGCAGGTCGACGACGCGGTTCCGCCCGTCTGGCTCGCCGGTCACATCGGCTGGTTCGCGGAGTGGTGGATTGCGCGCAACACGCAGCGCGCCATGGGCGTCGATTGCCCGGTGCGACCCACCCGGCTTGCGTCGATCGAGCCGCTGGCCGATGGCTGGTGGGGCCCCGTGCAGGGCGCTGCCGATGACCATTGGTCGCGCGACTTCCCGGACCTCGTGCAGACCAAGGCCTACCTGCTCGAGACCCTTGAAAGCACGCTGGAACTGCTCGACAAGGCCGCCGAGACCGACGCGGGCCTGTACTTCTATCGCCTCGCGCTGTTCCACGAAGACCTGCGCGGCGAACAGCTCGTGGTGATGGCGCAGACTCTCGGCTTGCAGATCGGCGCCGAGCTGCCGCCGACCCTCGCCACGCGCGAGCCGCTGCTGATGCCCGCCACGCAATGGAGCCTGGGCCGCGAGACCGGCGAGGGCGCCGGCTTTGCCTTTGCGCAGGAATGCGGCGCGCACACGGTGTCCATCCCGGAATTCGAGATCGATGCGCAACCCGTCAACTGGTACCAGTTCGTGGAGTTCGTCGACGACGGCGGCTATGACCGACCCGAACTCTGGTCGCCCGAAGGCTGGGCGTGGCTGCAGGCCAACGAGCGCCGCGGGCCACGCCACGTCGAGCAGATCGGCGCCGCGCGGCACGGCACAGGCGGCTCGGTGCTGCAGCGGCGTTTTGGCGTCACCGTTCGCGCCGCGGGGCATCAGAGCGCGATGCACCTGAGCTGGTGGGAGGCCGACGCATGGGCCCGCTGGGCGGGGCGCCGCATCGCCACCGAAGTGGAGTGGGAGATTGCCGCCCACACCGCCACCCGCCGCGGCTTTCGCTGGAACGACGTGCACGAATGGACTGCGGGCAGCTTGCGACTCTGGCCGGGTTTCCGGGCCGATCCCTGGAGCGCGGATACGGCCTTCGACCCACAACCAGCCGTGGGGCGTGATCGCGTGGTGCGAGGCGCCTCGTTCGCGACACGCGCGCGGCTGCGCTCGCCGCGGTGGCGCGGCTTTGCATCGCCCGGGCGCGACGACTGGTTCCTGGGCTTTCGGACCTGTGCGCTTTAGTTTTGGCCGCGCGGCCGGGCCGGCTTGGGCGTCTTGAAGGTCCACCACGGCAGCAGCGCACTGAGCGATTGCACCTCGCCGCTCGCGGCCACTTCGTAGCCGACCATGGTGCTCAACTGGTGCTGCCACGCGCTGCTGCGCAAGACCGTGAGCAGGGCCTTCGTGGCCGGTTGTTCAAGCGCCGATCGTAGGCATGCCAAGTGGTAGCGCTCGTGCACCAGCGGCACGAAATCCAGGCCGGCAGCGCGAGCGGCGGATTCCAGGCCCAGGCCCACATCGGCCTGCCCGGCCTTGATGGCATGGGCAACCGCCGCATGCGAGGGCTCGCTGTGTGCGTAGCCCTTGAGTGAGCGGGCGTCCAGTTTGGCCTCGCCCAGCAGTTCGTCGAGCAGCACTCGCGTGCCGGTGCCGATCGCACGGTTCACGAATCGCGCCTTCGTCCGTGCCACGTCGGCAATGGATTGCAGGCCCTTCGGATTGCCTGGCGCCACCATCAAGCCCTGGGTTCGGCGTGCAAAGCCGATGATCTTGTGCAGGCCCGGCTGGAGCAGCGGCTTGTAGGTGCGCTGTGTCAGCGAACCCATGGCCGGCCGCTCCTGCGTGTGAAAACCCGCCATCACGCAGCGCCCCTGGTTCAGCGCACGGATGGCGTCGACGCTGCCGGTGAACTGGATGTCCAGGTGCACCGCGGCCTTGGCGGCGCTGTGCGCGCGCAGGGCCACCAGTGCGTCGTCATGGCTGGCGTGCAGGCTGAGCACATGCGTGCCATCGTCGAAGGCCAGCGCAAAGGCGCGCTCCAGGTCGGCGTGCAGCGCCTCGATCTGCGCCGCAAGACGCGCCTGCGCCTGTCGCTCGGCCCACAGCATCTTGTCCCCGAATTCGGACAGCTGGGCCGGCTGGCCCGGATCGCCTGACACCAACGCGTGGCCCAGTTCGGTTTCCCAGCGCCTGATTTCGCCCCACACGTGGCGGTAGGACAAGTCGAGCTTGCGTGCCGCCGCCGAGAGGGAGCCGCCGTCACGGATGGCCTGCAAGAGCTCCATCAGCGGGTTGCGGATGCGGCGAGTGCTCGCCCCGCCGGAAGTGATTGCGTAGGAAAGCTCGATCTGGTGCACGTTCGACGTTTTCTGGGAAATGTCATGGATTATGGTGTTCGGTACCAACCTATGAAATGGATTGCATAGGTGGCCGGCTGTCACACATCGATACTTGTTGGTTTCGATGGCCTGGGATTCGTGACGATCGAATGAACACCTTCTCCGATAGCGCTGCGGCCTCGTGGCAGTTGCTGACTTCAGCCGACCCGGTGTTGCTGGCCATCGTGGGCCGTTCACTGTTCGTGAGCGCCTGCGCCTGTGTGCTGGCGTGCGGCATGGGCCTGGTGCTTGGCGCGTGGCTCGGTGTGGCGCGCTTTCCGGGGCGCTCGGCCGTGCTGACCCTGCTCAACACCTTGTTGGCGCTGCCCTCGGTGGTGGTTGGCTTGGTGATCTATCTGCTGCTCTCGCGCTCGGGGCCGCTGGGCTTTCTTGGATGGCTCTTTTCCTTCAAGGCCATGGTGCTGGCGCAGGCGGTGCTGGTGTTGCCGGTGGTCACGGCGCTCACACGGCAGGTCATCGACGACGCCGACCGTGGCCACGGCGAGCAACTGCGTTCACTCGGCGCGTCCCCCATGGTGCGGGCGCTGCTGCTGGCGTGGGACGAGCGCTATGCCCTCGTCACCGTGCTCATCGCGGCCTTCGGCCGGGCTGTGTCGGAAGTGGGCGCCGTCATGGTGGTGGGCGGCAACATCGACGGCTTCACCCGCGTGATGACGACGGCCATTGCGCTGGAAACCAGCAAGGGCGATTTGCCGCTCGCGCTCGCGCTGGGCCTCGTTTTGCTGCTGGTCGTGCTGGCGCTCAACCTGGCGATTGCCGGCGTCAGGGGATGGCGCGAACGCGTGGACGGCGCCGCGACGCAGGCGTTGCCGCATCGGGCGATGGCATGACAACAGAGCCTCTCTTCGGTCTGCGGGACGTCGACGTGCGTTTCGGCGCGGTGGCTGCGCTGCACGGTGCATCGCTTGCCATCCACGCTGGCGAACGCGTGGCGCTCATCGGCGCCAACGGAAGCGGAAAGAGCACCCTGCTGCGCCTGCTGCACGGGCTGGTGCCGAATGCCTCGGGCAGCTTCACGAGCACGGCGCCGCATCGCACGCAGGCCATGCTGTTCCAGCGACCGCACATGCTCCGCGCCAAGGCGCGAACCAACGTGGCGCTGGCCATGTGGCTGCGTGGTGCGCGCTGGTCGGACGCCAAGCGGCGCGCCATGGAGGCACTCGACCACGTCGGCCTGGCCGGCATCGCGGAACGCAACGCGCGCACCTTGTCGGGCGGTCAGCAGCAACGCCTGGCGCTGGCCCGCGCGTGGGCGCTGTCGCCGGCAGTGCTCTTTCTCGATGAGCCGACGGCCAGCCTGGACCCCACCGCCAAGCGCGACGTGGAAGCGCTGATTGGCCAGGTGGCCGACGGCCGCACGCTCATCTTCGCGAGCCACAACCTCGGTCAGGTCAAGCGGTTGGCAACGCGCGTCATTTACCTGGAGCACGGCCGCATCCTGGCCGACCTGCCGGTCCACGATTTTTTCAATGGCCCCTTGCCCAGGGAAGCCATGCTGTTTGTCAAAGGAGAACTCGCATGAAGAAGATGTTGAAGCAGTTGGGTGTCGGCGTGTCCGCGCAGGGCGCGATGCTGGCGGTTGCGCTGATGGTGGGCCTCGGCTCGATTCACGAGGTGAGCGCACAGCCCATCACCATGGCGTCCACCACGTCCACCGAACAGTCGGGGCTGTTTGCGCACATGCTGCCGGCGTTCAAGCAGGCCACGCAGATCGACGTGAAGGTGGTTGCGGTCGGCACGGGCCAAGCCATCGACATGGCCAGGCGCGGCGATGCCGATGTGCTCTTCGTGCACGACACGGCCGCAGAAGAGAAGTTCGTCGCCGAAGGCTACGCCGCCAAGCGCTACCCCGTCATGTACAACGACTTCGTGCTTGTAGGACCCAAGGGCGACCCGGCGGGCGTCAAGGGGCAGGACATCGTCGCGGCCCTCAAGAAGATCGCCGCGGCCAATGCGCCATTCGTTTCACGCGGCGACAAGAGCGGCACCGATGCGGCCGAGCGGCGCCTGTGGGCGCAAACCGGCATCGGCGAAGCGGGCCAACCCGTGACCAACGACAAGAAGGGCTCAGCCTACAAGGAGTGCGGTTGCGGCATGGGTCCGGCGCTGAACATCGCCGCATCGAGCAACGCCTACGTGGTGGCCGACCGTGGCACCTGGCTCAGCTTCAAGAACCGTGCGGACCTGGCCATCCTCGTTGAAGGCGACAAGCGCCTGTTCAACCAGTACGGCGTGATGGTCGTGAGCCCGGCCAAGTTCCCGCAACTCAACAGCGCGGGCGCGCAGAAGTTCGTGGACTGGGTGACCTCGCCGGCGGGCCAGGCGAACATCGCCGAGTACAAGATCGGTGGCGAACAACTCTTCTTTCCCAACGCGACGAAGTGATGTCGGCGGCTTCTTGACCTGGGAGGTTATCGACCCTTGGCGCCGGCGCGGCGACCATTCCTTCACCCCCGCAATCCAGCGGGTCAACACTGAAAGGAAGTCGCCATGAACACCACCGCCACCACCCAGGCCGCCGAAGTCGCACAAGCCTACATTGCCGTGTGGAACGAGGCCGACCCGGCTCGCCGGCTGCATTTGCTGGAAGCCGGCTGGACGGCCGATGCCCGCTACGTCGATCCGATCGGGAAGGCCAGCGGACGCGAGGAAATCAACGCCATGGTCGGCGCCGTGCAAGCGCGCTTTCCCGGCTTTCGCTTCAGCCTGCTGGGCAAGCCCGACGCACACGGCGATCACCTGCGCTTTTCGTGGACGCTCGGGCCAGAAGCGGCGCAGGACTTGATTCAGGGCACTGACTTTGCGCAGTTGGCCGCGGGGCGCCTGCACACAGTCACGGGCTTCCTGGACAAGGTGCCGGCCGCGGCGTGATTCGGGCCGGCGTGCCAGTCACGTGACCGGCGTTGAGGGCTTTCCACGCCGCCCCGCCAAGTCCGCCAATGCGCTGTCGAGCTGCGGATGGCGAAATACATAGCCGGCTGCCAAGGCCGCGCGCGGAACGACGTTCTGACCTGTCAGCAACAGCGTCGCCATCTCGCCGGCCATCGCTCGCAGCGGCGCGCCCGGCATGCGAATCAAAGCCCGGCGCCCGAAGGATGCAGCCAGCGACTTGGCAAAGCGAGCTTGCGACGGCGTGTCGGGTGCAACGGCGTTGATCGCACCCGCAAGTTCTGACTTGTCCATGGCGAAGCGGATCAGGCCGATCGCGTCGTCCAGATGGATCCACGGCGCCGCTTGGCGCCCGCTGCCGAGCACCGCGCCCAGGCCCATGCGTGCCGCAAGGGCTTGCATCGGATAGGCGCCGTCGCCGCGGCCCAGCACCACGGCAAAGCGCATGCGCACGACGCGCACCCCCAGTGCCTCGGCGCGGCGCGCCTCGTGCTCGATGGCGGCACACAGGTCGGACTGGAACTCGCCGGGGCGCGGCGGGCCGGACTCGTCGAGCGGCTCGAATGAATCGTCCGGCGACCCGCCGTAGAACCCGATGGCCGATGCGCTGACCAGCACGCGCGGCGGTTGTTGCAGCCGGCGCATCAAGTCCAGCAGCGCGTTCATGAGACCCGCGCGACTCGCGAGCAGCGTGCGGCGGCGCGCGGCCGTCCAGGGCATGCCGAGCACGCGCGCGCCGGCCAGATGCACGACCGCGTCGATACGTGTTTCGGAGGGGATCGCGTCGAGGCTCTCCACCGTCCACACGCCCGGCCCCAGGCTCGCGCTCGCCTGTCGCGCATCGCGCGTCAACGCAATCACGCGGCGCCCGTCGCGCTGCAATTCGGCCACCAGCGCACTGCCGACGAAGCCGGTGGCGCCGGTGACCAGCACGGCCGGCGCAATCAGGTGGCCATGTTGCTGGCCGGGTATCGGCGTGGGTTGCATGCTGGCCATCCTTGCGATGCGGTTCAGCGCGATCACTGCGAGCGTGTTGCGAACGCTCCACGCTACCACGCCAATGCCGTAGGCTGTGAATAGCCATGACACCCATCCGTGCGGCACCAGCGCCAGCTCTGAGGGCTGCCGGGCCCAGCCAAACCACACCGGCGCGAAGAGGCCGATGAAGAGCCCATAGCTGATCGTCAGGAGCGTGTGCAGTGCGCGCTCGAAAGGCGGCAGCCGGCGCGTGCGGTCTTCTTCCAGGAAGTCGGCCAGCGTGATCGCCACCTCCGTCAGCAGCAGCGCGGCCAGGCCGAAGGCGAAGGCGCCGCGCCATTCGAACCAGCTTAGTCCGATGAACACGATGCCGTAGATGGCTTCGCGCGCCGCGTGCAACGCGAGTTCGCGCCGCGCCGACACGCGTTGCGGCAACCGGGCCGCGAGTTCGTGATGCCAGAGATTGTCGAAGGCGCCCAGCAGCGCCTGGACGGAGAGCAGGGTGAAGACAAGGGACATGATCAGCTTTCGCAGGCAACGGGGTCGGTGAAGACACCGGATTGGAAGAAGGTCTGGCCCCACAGCGGATGCACCATGGTCAGCGTGAAGCGGAACAGGCCGCCGCCGAGGTCGGTGTGCACGACGCGGCAGGTGCCGGGTGTCAGCAGCATCGGCACGCCGATGCGCCAGCGGCCACGCACCAGGGCGAACCGGCGGCTCTGGAAGACCAGCGATCCCGCTTCCTCGAAGACGTCCAGCGTCATCGTCAGGCCGCCGTCGGTGCGTTCGCGCAGGCCGCCGTCGGGGCCCATCTCCTTGGTGGAGCGAACCATGCGGTCGCCGCCAAGGCTGGCGCGATGGAAGCAGCGCTCCCACACCATTCCGCCCTGGGGGTCGCCGTGCACGCGGACGGTGGTTGGCATGTCCGAGGCGTTGGTTCGCGTCAGCGGGCCGCCGAAGGCATGCGCCATCCGCGCGAAGAGGCGGCCGATGGGCGAGCAGCGCAGTTCCAGATGGCCGGCATAGGCCGTGTCACCGTGGGCCACCCCGAAGCGGCGTTGCACATTGGCCGGCAGCCGTGCCCAGCCCTCGGCGCCGACCAATGCGGGCAGGTCGAGCGGGGCAGCCACAGGCGTCGGCGTGCTGCGAAACAGGTGGGGCAAGAGGTTCGACAGGGCGGTCATCGTGAGGCTCGTTCGGGTTGCGGATGCCACCCTTATTGCCAAAATCGGGCCACCTCCGATGGCGCACGCAAGTCGTTGATTTCATTGAAGATCGACTTTCGAACTGCATACTTCGTATACAGTGCGCAAAGCCCGGGTCGTCAACGTCGTTGACAGGCGATCCGCGGCCCAACCCAAGCTCGCTGCACATGCTGATTCACGTCTTTCTGGCCTTTGCCCTGTTCGAAACGCTCGCGCTCATTGCCGTGCTGCTGGTGTGGGCCGACAGGGTGGCGGGCGCCCGCTTGCTGGCGATGTTCCTGGCCGGCATCGCGGTGTGGATCACGGGAAACGAGTTGCCCAACTGGTTCGGCCCGCAGGTCGAGGCGGCTGCGCTGGCGTTGCTCGGTACCGCGCCCTTGACCTCGGCCTTCTTCTTTCACTTCTGCGTGGTGTTCTGCCGCGTCGACATCGGCCGCGCGGGCGTCGTTGCGGCCTATGCGCTGGGCGCGGCGGGCTCGCTGATCGCCGAGATCCTGGTGCCCGGCCAGATCGTGCCGCAGCGCTACGTGGGCTGGATCGCCGTCGCCAACACGGTCGGCTGGGCCGCCAGCATGGCGTGGGTCATCCTGGGCATCGGAGGCATCTCGGTGCTGCTGACTGCGCTCATGCGTTCGCGGCCGCCGGCGCGCAGCCAGATCGCCGCTGTCACCGCTTCTTGCCTTTGGGGCATGGTGTGCCTGACGGGCTACGGCATGGCGGTGCTGGATTGGCCGGTGTATCCGTTCCCGCTGCTGGGCTTGCCGCTCTATCCGCTGATCCTGGTCTACGGCATCCTGCGCTACGGCGTCTTCGTGGCGAATGCGTGGGCACGGCGTGCGCTGGTGTGGGCGCTGCTGCTGGCCTTGGCCGCAGCCATCGTGGCCTTGATGCCGCTCCTGCCCATCGAATCGCGATGGCTCGGCGGCTTGGCCGTCGCGGCTGGATGCCTTGCATTGAACGGGCCGGTGCGGCGCTTTGCCGAGCGGCTGATCTATCCAGGCGGCGAGGTCACGGTGGCCGATCTGGGTCACTGGCGCCGTGCGCTCCAGGGAGCCGAAACGCCGCAGGCCTTGGCGCAGCAGGCGGCGACGCTGCTCAGCCATCGCATCGGCACGCAGGTCGAGGTGCGCATCGGCGACGCGGCGCTGCACGACGATGGCACGCCGCAACTGCACTGCACCCGCTCCGGCGGCGCATGGACGACGACCCTGCACGGCTGGGACGCCGCGCCGCCCGGTCCGCGCCATGTGGCCGAACTCTTCGGCAGTGTGGTCGAAGAAGCAGCATCGAACGTCGAGCAGGCCCAGCAGATCGCAGCACGCGAACGCGAGCGGCAATTGCAGGCGCGGCTGGCCGAACTCGGCTCGCTCGCGGCCACTGTGGCACATGACATCCGCAATCCACTCAACATCATTGCGATGGCTGTTGCCGGCGCGCCCAGCGACACGCGGCGCGAGGTGGCGGACCAGGTCGCCCGCATCTCCCACCTCACACGCGACCTGCTGGACTACGCCAAACCGTGGAAACTCGCGCCCGCCCGTATCGACCTGGCGGCCCATGTGCGGACCGCGGCGATGCGCTTGCCCGACGTGAGCCTGGGCGCAGGGCTGAACGGTCCATGGATGATCGAAGCCGACCCGCGCCGCGTCGACCAGGCGCTGACCAACCTGTTCGAGAACGCGCGCACGGCGGTCGCGTCCAGCGACAACGGCGCGGCGACACAGGGCCACGTGCACATCGACGCCGAAGCCCGGGACGGCGACGTGCTGCTGCACGTGTGCGACAACGGGCCCGGCGTGCCGGCCGAGATCCGCGACCGCCTGTTCGAGCCCTTCGCGTCCCGCAGCCCCGGCGGCACGGGGTTGGGCCTGGCGATCGTGGCCCGCATCATGAACGCGCACGGCGGCTCGGTCGCGCTGACCGAGCGCGCGCCGTGGCGCACCTGTTTCACCTTGACCTTTCCGGGAACGCCATGACCGATGCACCCGAAACCGGCAGCGTGCTGCTGGCCGACGACGAACCCGCCTTCCAGCGCCTGGGCGGCAACTTCCTGCGCGACCTGGGCCACGAGGTCACCGTTGCCGGCGATGGCGAGCAGGCGCTGGCTGCTTTCGACAAGCACAAGCCCGAACTGGTGCTGCTCGACCTGGCCATGCCCCCGCACATGGATCCGCAAATCGGCCTGGAGCTGATCCCGCGATTTGCACGCGTGCCCGTGGTCGTGCTCACCGGCCACGGCGAGCACGACCTCGCCCTGCGCGCCACGGAACTCGGTGCCTGGGACTTCCTGACCAAGCCCATCGACCCCGACATGCTGCGCATCGTCGTGGCCCGCGCGCTGCGCAAGGCGCGGCTGGACGCCGAACTCGCCCTGCTGCGCGCGGAGCAGGCCACGGACGACCTCGGCATGGTGGGGCAGGCGCCGGCCACGATGCAGTTGCGCGCGCTCGTGCGCCGCGTGGCGCAGACCACGGTCAGCGTGCTGGTGCTGGGGCCCACGGGCACGGGCAAGGAATTGGTCGCCCGCGCCTTGCACGCCTGCAGCGCGCGCAGCAGCGGCCCCTTCGTGGCGATCCACTGCGGCGCGCTGTCGGCCGAATTGCTGGAGAGCGAACTCTTCGGCCACATGAAAGGCAGCTTCACCGGCGCCTACCGCGACCAGCCGGGCCTGGTGGAAGCGGCACACGGCGGCACGCTCTTCCTCGACGAAGTGGGCGAGATGCCGCCGCCCATGCAGGTCAAGCTGTTGCGCTTCCTGCAGGAAGGCTCTTTCGTGGCGGTGGGCGGGCGGGTGCAAAAGCATGCCGACGCCCGCGTGGTGGCCGCCACGCACCGCGATCTGGAGGCCATGGTGCGCGAGGGCACTTTTCGCGAAGACCTGTTCTACCGCCTCAAGGGCGTGGTGCTGCGCACGCCCGCGCTGTCTGAGCGCCCCGGCGACGTGCCGGTGCTGGCCACGCGCTTCCTGCACCGCGTCGCACCGCGCGCGGGCCTGTCAGCCGGTGCGCTGGCATGGCTCACGGCGCGCGAGTGGCCCGGCAATGTGCGCGAACTCAAGGCCATCGTCGAATCCGCCGGTGCGCTGCTCTTGCCTGACCAGCGCGAGGTCGATGCGCAACTGTTGCGCCTGGCCAGCGGCGACATGGGCGATGACGCGCGGCCCGAACCTGCTGCATCGTCCCAAGGCATCGGCCCGCTGGACGCGGCGATCAACGAACTGGAACTGCGCCTGGTCCGCGATGCCATGACGGCCGCGGGCGGCAATCAATCCGAAGCGGCGCGGCGCCTGGGCATCTCGCGAGTGGGGTTGATCAAGAAACTGACGCGGCTGGGCTTGCGCTAGCGAATGCGCTGGGCGCTACTTGGGTCAAGCCGACGCCTCACCCCTGCCTGCGCACGTGCCACAGCTTCCGGTAAACCGTCGCCCTGCTGATCCCCAACGCGCGCGCTGCCTCGGCCACGTTGCCCCGCGCGTCGTCCACCGCGCGCCGGATCAGATCTGTCTCCACCTCGCGCAGCCTCGGCCTGGCCTCCGCCGCTTCCGGCTCCGACCGGCGCCCCGCCAACTGCACGCGTGCCCGCACGCGCAAGCCGGACCACAAGGGCACTTCCAGCGCCACGTCATCGCGCTTCGCGGCGTCAAAGAGCATTCCAAGCGGCATCGCGAACAGGTCGTTGCTGTGAAGCGCCACCTGCGAGCGAAGAATGGGCTGGTGCAGCATCTGGCGGGCGGCCGCATTGGCGCCGACGACGTAGCCTTCGGCGTCCAGGCACAGCAGCCCCATCGCCTCCGCGCCGATGGTGTAGCCCGGCCATGCCAGGTGCAACAGCAGCGCGCAGCGGTGCTGCTGAACGAGCGCGTTCTCGATGCTGCGCGCCGACATCTCCGCCAAGTGGCGAAGCTCGGGCCGCTCGACGACGCTGACGCCCGTCAGGTCGAGCATGCCGATGCATGCGCCATCCGGTCCGAAAAGCGGTGCGCCGGCGCAGCTGTAGATGCCGGTGTCGTCAAAGAAATGTTCGCCCCGGTGCAGCCACACCGATTCGTGCTCGGCCAATGCCGCACCGATGGCCGAGGTGCCCACTGCCTGCTCCGACAAGTCGACGCCGATGCGGGCAATGTCCAGCGCGCGCCGTCCCTGGGTGTCGGACACCACGGGCAGGGCGCCCACGTCCACCACGATGCCGCGCGCGTCGGTCAGGATGGGGAAGTAGCGCGTGTCGGCCAGCGTGCGCGACAGGCGGTCGAGCACGGGTCGCGCGGCAGTCACCAGTTGGCGGTTGCGCTCGCCGATTTCGCGTGCCTTCTGCCGGGACACGGCGTCGAAGCTGATGCGCTGGCGCGGTTGGCGGCCGGCCGTCAGGCATCGTTCCCATGAACGGGTGATCCACGGTTCCACCTGCGCGCCGCGCGGCGCTTCGCCTTCGATCCACTCCCGGCGCGCTTGCTCGATGGTCGCCATGCGTTCGGGCAGGTGCTGGGGGAGGGCAGAGGTGAGCATTTGCTAGCTGTTTTTCAGGATGGGCCCCGCAGTCATTGCGAAGTCGTGGGGCCGGCGGTGGCTTGTTTCATTTTGAGAATTTCGGCGGCGCAGCGCAATGTGTCCAGGGTTTTGCCCAGGATCACAGTGTTGGGCGGCGTCCAATATGCCATTCGCCAACAAGCCATCACCTACTACGTACGGAGACAGCCAAATGCAGGTTCCCCTCACAGTCAACGGTCAGGCAGTCACGATCGACGCGCCGCCCAACACGCTGCTGGTCCACGCCATCCGGGAGCATCTCCAGCTCACCGGTACCCATGTCGGATGCGACACGGCGCAGTGCGGCGCCTGCACCGTCCACGTGAACGGTCGCGCGGTCAAGTCCTGCAACGTCCTGGTGGCGCAGGTCCAGGGAGCCGAGATCACGACCATCGAAGGCATCGCCCAGACAGACGGCACCATGCACCCCATGCAGGCCGCCTTCAAGGAATGCCACGGCCTGCAATGCGGCTTCTGCACGCCCGGCATGGTCATGAGCGCCATCGACCTTTGCAAGAACCATCCGAACGCGAGCGAGACCGAAGTGCGCGAGCTGCTCGACGGCAACCTGTGCCGCTGCACGGGCTACCAGAACATCGTGAAGGCCGTGCAGATGGGCGGCAAAGCAATGGCTTCGGCCTGAAGAAGGAGCACACATCATGGGTGCATCCGACTTCTCGAAACTCCCGCACATCGGCGAGGCGCTCCGTCGCAAGGAAGACTATCGCTTTCTGACCGGCCGGGGCCAGTACACCGACGACGTGGTCATGGCCAAGCAGACGCATGCGGTGTTCGTGCGCTCGCCGCACGCTCACGCAAAGATCAACTCGGTCGACATCGAGGCCGCCAGCAAGATGCCCGGCGTGGTCGGCATCTTCAGCGGCAAGGACATCGACGGAAAGATGGGCGGGCTGCCCTGCGGCTGGCTCATCAACAACCCCGACGGCACGCCGATGAAAGAGCCGCCGCACCCCATTCTCGCCATCGGCAAGGTGCGCTACGTGGGCGACCACGTTGCGATGGTCGTCGCCGAAACGCAGGAGCAGGCGAAGAACGCCGCCGAGGCGGTAGTGGTCGACTATGACGTGATGCCTGCCCTCGTGCACGTGGCCGACGCGGCGAAGAAGCAAAGCGGCGTCACCCTCCACGACGCAGCGCCCGACAACCAATGCTACAAGTGGACGCTGGGCGACAAGGCGCTGGTCGATGCCGCTTTCGCCAACGCCGCGCATGTCACCAAGCTGGATTTGGTCAACAACCGCCTGATCCCCAACCCGATCGAGCCGCGCGTGGCCATCGGCAGCTACAACCGCGCGACCGAGGAATACACGCTCTACGTCGCCAACCAGAACCCGCACGTCGAGCGCCTGCTGATGACGGCCTTCGTGCTGGGCCTGCCCGAGCACAAGGTGCGCGTGATTGCGCCGGACGTGGGCGGCGGCTTCGGCTCGAAGATTTACCTCTATGCCGAAGACGTAGCGCTGACCTGGGCGTCCAAGCAGCTGAACCGCAGCATCAAGTGGGTGGGTGACCGCTCGGAGTGCTTCCTGTCCGACGCGCATGGCCGCGACCATGTGAGCCACGCCGAAATGGCGATGGACAAGGACGGCAAGTTCCTCGCGATGCGCGTGCACACCGACGCCAACTTGGGCGCCTACCTCTCGACCTTCGCGACGGCGGTGCCAACGATCCTCTACGCCACGCTGCTGGCGGGCCAGTACACGACGCCGCAGATCTACGTGGAAGTCGACGCCTGGTTCACCAACACCGCGCCGGTCGATGCGTACCGCGGGGCCGGGCGCCCCGAAGCAACTTACCTGCTGGAGCGCCTGGTCACGCGCTGCGCCTGGGAAATGAACCTCGCGCAAGACGAGATCCGCAAGCGCAACTTCATCACCAGCTTCCCGTACCAGACGCCGGTGGCGCTGCAATACGACACGGGTGACTTCCACGCCGCGATGAACAAGGCGAACGAACTGGCCGAAGTCAGTGGCTTTGCCGCGCGCAAGGCCGCCACCGAAGCCAAGGGCAAGCTGCGCGGCATCGGCTACTCCAGCTACATCGAGGCCTGCGGCATCGCGCCGTCGAACATCGCCGGCGCGCTCGGTGCGCGTGCGGGCCTGTTCGAATGCGGCGAGATCCGCGTGCACCCGACCGGCAGCGTGACGGTGTTCACCGGCTCGCACAGCCACGGACAGGGACACGAAACGACCTTCGCGCAAGTGGTCGCCGCACGCCTGGGCATCCCGGTCGAGAACGTCGACGTGGTGCACGGCGACACGGGCCGCGTGCCCTTCGGCATGGGCACCTACGGTTCGCGCTCCATCTCGGTGGGCGGCGCCGCCATCATGAAGGCGCTCGACAAGATCGAGACCAAGGCCAAGAAGATCGCGGCGCACCTGCTGGAAGCCAGCGACGCCGACATCGACTTCGCCAATGGCGAGTTCACCGTGAAGGGCACGGACAAGAAGCTTCCCTTCGGCGCGATTGCCCTGACGGCCTATGTGCCGCACAACTACCCGCTCGACAAGCTGGAGCCGGGCCTGAACGAAACCGCCTTCTACGACCCGACCAACTTCACCTTCCCGGGCGGCACCTACATCTGCGAAGTCGAGATCGACAAGCAGACCGGCGAAGTCAAGGTCGACCGCTTCACCGCGGTGGACGACTTCGGCACCATCATCAACCCGATGATCGTGGAAGGGCAGGTCCACGGCGGCCTCGTGCAAGGCATCGGCCAGGCGCTGATGGAAAACTGCGTGTACGACAACGAAGGCCAGTTGCTCACCGGCAGCTTCATGGACTACGCCATGCCGCGCGCCGGCGACTTCCCGCAGTTCAAGCTCGACACCGTGTGCACGCCCTGCACGCACAACCCGCTGGGCACCAAGGGTTGCGGCGAAGCGGGCGCTATCGGATCGCCGCCGGCCGTCATCAACGCGGTGCTCGACGCGCTGGCGCCGCTGGGCGTCAAGGACTTCGACATGCCCGCCTCGCCGCACCGCGTGTGGGAAGCCATGCAAAAAGGCAGCACCACGCCGACGCAACAGCCCGAAACCCCCGCGATGACCGCCAGCACGCAAGGCCGTCCGGCCGCCTGAACACAGAAGGAAACCACAACATGTACGCCTTCACTTTCGAACGTCCCGCGACGGTGGCCGACGCGGTCAAGCTGGCGGCGGCCGGTGGCAAGCCGCTCGCCGGCGGCCAGACGCTGCTCGCTTCCATGAAGCTGCGGCTCTCGGCGCCTGATCAACTGGTCGACCTCGCCGGCATCAAGGAACTCACCGGCATCAAGAAGGACGGCAACACGCTGGTCATCGGTGCGATGTCGCGCCATGTCGACGTGGCCACCAATGCCGATGTCAAAGCCGCGTTCCCCGCGCTCGCGTGGCTCGCTGAGCACATCGGCGACCGGCAGGTGCGGGCCATGGGCACCATTGGCGGCTCGCTGGCCAACAACGATCCGGCCGCCTGCTACCCGAGCGCGGTGCTGGGCTCGGGCGCGACGGTCGTGACCTCGCAGCGCGAAATCGCGGCAGACGACTTCTTCCAGGGCCTGTTCGCCACGGCGCTCAAGGAAGACGAGTTGATCACCGCCGTGCGCTTTCCGGTCCCCAAGCGCGCGGTGTACGAAAAGCTGCGCCAGAAGGCGTCGCACTTTCCACTGGTGGGCGTGTTCCTCACGCAGTCCGACAGCGGCGCCGTGCGCGTGGCCGTCACTGGCGCGGGCAACGGCGTGTTCCGTCACAAGGGGCTGGAAGACGCGTTGACCAAGAGCTTCACCCCCGAGTCGGCCGCCAGCGTGAAGATCGATTCGGGCGAGCTCAACAGCGACCTGCATGCGTCGGCGGCGTATCGGGCGAACCTGATCAGCGTGCTGACGCAACGCGCCGTCGCGAAAGCCTAGTGTGCTGTCCCACAAATAACTGTGGGACAGTGCACTAGCCGCGCCCAGGCTGCGCGCACGTCGTGCCGCAACGCCAGCCATCCGATCGGGGCAACACGAGCGGCCGGGCAATGCCGGTTGCGCCGTGTTCCCCGTCGAACTTCCTTCCAAGCGCGCTCCACGAGCGACCGCGCGAATCGCGGTAAAAAGACGGTATGACATCTTCCACGCCGGCCGCTCCCTTCTCTTCCATCGACGCGGTCGCGCAGGCGCTTCAGGCGGCGGGCTACTTTGCCGATCGCCGGCTGGCGACGGCGGTGTTCCTGGCGCTCAAGCTGCAGCGGCCGCTGTTGCTCGAAGGCGAGCCGGGCGTGGGCAAGACCGAACTTGCCAAGGCGCTGTCGGTCGCACTCGGCAGGCAACTGTTGCGCCTGCAGTGCTACGACGGCCTGGAGCAGCGCGAGGCGCTCTATGAGTGGAACTACGCCGCGCAACTGTTGCACATGCGCGCAGCGGAAGCCCTGCACGTGGCACGCGACATCGAGTCGGAGGTCTACCAGCCGCGCTACCTCGTGCGCCGGCCCTTGCTGCAGGCGCTGGAAACGCCGCCGCCCGGCGCCGTTCTGCTCATCGACGAAGTCGACCGCGCCGATGAACCCTTCGAAGCCTTCCTGCTCGAATACCTTGGCGAGTACCAGGTCAGCATTCCCGAACTGGGGACGGTGCAGGCCATCGTGCCGCCGGTGACCATCCTCACCAGCAACCGCACGCGTGACCTCAACGATGCGGTCAAGCGGCGTTGCCTCTATCACTGGCTCGACTATCCCGAGCGCGACCGCGAACTGGCCATCGTCCGTGCCCAGGTGCCGCAGGCGGGCGAGGTGCTGTCGGAACAGGTGGCGAACTTCGTGGGGCGCCTGCGCAGCATGCCGCAAGGCACCGCCTTCCAGCGATCGCCCGGTATCGCCGAAAGCGTCGAGTGGGCGCGGGCGCTGGTGGCGCTCGACACGCTGGAACTCGATCCTGAAGTGGTGGTCGACACGGCCGGCATCCTGTTCAAGCAGCGCGACGACGTGGCTGCGCTCACGCAGGCCGTGGCCGGCGATCTGCTCAAGCCGGAAGCGGAAGACGCGACACCGTGACCGGCTCCGTCCAGCAGCTCGGCGACGCGCGGCGCGGCAAGCTGGCCGGCAACATGACGGCCTTCGGGCGTGCGCTGCGTCGCGCGGGCGTGCGCACCGACGCGGCGCGCATCGCCTTGGCCGCGCAAGCCGCCATGCTGGTCGGCGTTGAAACCCGGGCGGATCTGTGCGCCGCCATGGAAGCCGTGATGGTCAGCCGCGAGCAGGACCGCATGGTGTTTCGAGAACTGTTCGAGGCCTGGTTCCAGGACCCCGAACTCGCCAACAAGATGCTCGCGCAGATGCTGCCCAGCGCCGAGGGCAAGATGGAGCCCGTCAAGCGCCGTCCGCGCGTGCGCGAGGCGCTGGCCGCCCCCAAGCCGCCCAAGCAGGCCGCCCAGACCGATCGCGAAGTCCAGTTCGACGCCGCCATGACGGCCAGCGACCGCGACCGCCTGCAGCACGCCGACTTCAACGCGCTGGGTGCCAGCGAATACCTGCTGGTCGAACGGTTGGCGCGCGACGTCACCTTGCCAGTGCCTTCGATCCCCGCGCGCCGCCTGCGCGCGGCTGGCATGGGGCGCCGCCCGCATTCGCGCATGCATTGGCCGGGTGTCTTGCATGAAGCCGGGCGCACCGGCGGCGAACTGGTTCGCCTGCCCCGGCTGTCGCGGCGCGATCAGCCCTTGCCGCTGCTGGTGCTGGTCGACGTGTCGGGCTCGATGGAGCGCTATGCCCGGTTGCTGCTCGCCTTCCTGCACGCCGCCACGCGCCGCGCGGGACGCCGCGATGTGTTCGCCTTCGGCACGCACCTGTCCGACCTGACGCCGGCATTTCGCCTCGCCGACACCGACGACATGCTGGTGGCCGCCAGCGCGGCCATCGACGACTTTGCGGGTGGCACGCGACTGGGCGCGTCGCTGGCCCAACTGCGCGCGAAGCATGCGCGCCGACTGACCGGGCGGCGCACGCTGGTGCTGGTCATCAGCGACGGCCTGGACACCGGCGAGCCGGAGATGCTGGAGCAGGAACTGCTCTGGCTCAAGCGCCACGCGCGGCGCGTGCTGTGGCTCAACCCCTTGCTGCGCTTCGAGGGCTACGCCCCCCTTGCCCGCGGTGCGGCCATGTTGCACCGCCATGCAGACGCGATGCTGGCGGTCCACAATCTGAATGCCCTCGAACAACTGGCCACGAGTCTCGCCGCGCTCATGCGTGCGGGCCGCTGACAAGAACGACACCGCACACAAGGAAGAACAACATGGACATGCAAGGTACACGGCAGCTGGGCGTCACGCAGCAGCAGGCATGGGAGGCGCTCAACGACCCCGAGACGTTGAAGAAGTGCCTTCCGGGCTGCGACAAGTTCGAGAGCACGGGCGAGAACCAGTACGCCGTCGGCATGGCCGTGAAGGTGGGGCCGGTGTCGGCCAAGTTTTCCGGCAAGGTCACGCTCAGCGACATCCAGCCGCCGAGCGGCTACAAGCTGGCCTTCGAGGGCCAGGGCGGCGTGGCGGGATTCGGCAAGGGATCGTCGAGCGTCTCGCTAGTGCCCAACGATGCCGGCTGCGAACTCGCCTACACGGTGCAGGCGCAAGTGGGCGGCAAGATCGCGCAGCTCGGACAGCGCCTGATCGATGGTGCGGCCAAGTCGATGGCCGACGATTTCTTCAAGCGTTTCGACAACGAAATGCAGGAACGCTACCCGCCGCCTGCAGCTGCAGCTGCGCCCGCTTCGGCGGCTGACACGATGTCGCAGAAGGCACCCGCAGAATCGCCGGGCTGGTGGGCGCGTCTGCTTCGCTGGCTGGGCATCGGCCGCAAGGATTGAATTCAGGGAGAGAAAGTCAAATGGAAAATCTGGACGTCATGGTCTTGCGCACGCTGCGCGACTGGCGCACCGAAGGCCGGCGGGCACTGCTCACGACGGTGGTGCGCACCTGGGGCTCGTCACCCCGGCCGGTCGGTTCGATCATGGCGCTGGCGGACGACGGCGCGGTGATTGGCTCCGTGTCCGGCGGCTGCATCGAAGACGACCTTATTGCGCGCTACAGCCGCGCCCACGGCGCCGCGCAGGACATGCCCAGCGGCAAGCCGGTGCTCGTCAAGTACGGCATCACGGCGGACGAGGCGCATCGCTTCGGCCTGCCGTGCGGCGGCACGCTCGAACTGCTGATCGAATTCGACCCCGAGCCCGAATCGCTCAAGACGCTGGTCGCAGCGCTGGAGGAAGGGCGCCTCATGCAGCGCACGGTGTCGCTGGCCGATGGCAGCGTGAAACTGGCGGAATCGAAGGCGCCTGCGGAGCTCACGGTGAACGAGGTCGAACTCGTCAACACCTTCGGGCCGGAATACCGCATGCTGCTGATCGGCGCCGGCCAACTCGCCGAATACTTGGCCACCATGGCGCGCTTCAGCGGCTTTGCCGTGACGCTGTGCGACCCGCGCGCTGAATACCACACGACCTGGTCCATCCCCGGCATTGCCCTCAGCACCGAGATGCCGGACGACGCCGTGAAGGCCTTCAAGCCCGACCGCCGCACCTGCGTGGTCGCGCTCACGCATGACCCCAAGCTGGACGATCTTGCGCTGCTGGAAGCCCTGGAAAGCGAAGCCTTCTACGTGGGCGCCATCGGTTCGCGGCGCAATGCGGACGCGCGCCGCGCGCGGATGATCGAGCACTTCGACCAGACTGCCGAATCGCTTTCGCGGCTGCGGGGGCCCATCGGCATTTATGTAGGGAGCAAGACGCCGCCGGAGATTGCGGTGAGCGTCATGGCTGAGATCATTGCGGTGAAGAACGACGTGCGGTTGCCGCGGGAGATCGAAGTCGCGCACGCGAAGGCGCTGCAGGACGCCTGAACGGCATCCGCACCGGCTTGGCGATTCAGCGCCGGTCGGTGGTCTTCGGCGAAACCGACGCCGGCGGCACCTGCAGGCCCGAATCCTTCGTCCGCTCGCGAAACAGCGCCGCCCGCATCAGGAAGATGGTCGTCACCGGGGCCGTGACCGCAACGAACAGCGCAATCAACACCGCGTGCAGGAACAGGCTGAACCCCTGCACCGAGAAATAGACGATGGTCGCGATCGTCATGCACCACACGCCCACCGTCGCCCCCAGCGTCGGCGCGTGAATACGCCTGAAGAACGTCGGCAGCCGCACCAGCCCGAAAGAGCCGATGGCCGCGAACGCAGCCGACGCCACCACGAAGACCGCCGTCGCAATTTCGGCCCACAGCGGCAGGGGCCCGATGATGAAGTCGTTCATTCGATCACCTCGCCGCGCAGCAGGAACTTGGCCAGCGATGTCGAGCCCACGAAGCCGAAGAGCGCGATCAGCATCGCCGCCTCGAAGTACACGCTGCTTGCGTAGTTGATGCCCAGCACCAGCATCATCAGCATGCCGTTGATGTAGAGGCAGTCGAGCGCCATGACGCGGTCTTGCGCCGTCGGGCCGATCAGCAAGCGCGCCAGTGCGCACAGCATGCCGACGGCCAGCAGGAAGAGGGCCAGCTTCACGGCCCAGAGCAGGAAGGGCGTCATGACTCGAAGATCTCCATGAGGGGCCGCTCGTAGCGTTGCTTGATGAGGGCGATGAAGGCCGCGTCGTCGCGGTGGTGAAACACGTGGATGATGAGCGAGCTGCGATCAAAGGCCAGCTCCGCCCACGCCGTGCCGGGCGTGAGGCAAAGGATCATCGCCAGCATGGCCAATGCATAGGGGTCGCGCATGTCCAGCGGCACGGTGACGAAGTGCGAGGAGATGTCCCGCGTGCGGCGCGTGAGCAATAGCCGCGTCACCTCCAGCGCCGACTCCACCAGGTCGACCACGATGTGGCCAGTCAGCCCGATCAGCGCCCTTGGCCTGCGCACGCTTGCCCAAGCCGGGCGAAGGCTGCGCGTGAGCAGCGGCACGCCCACCGCAAGGATGGCGGCCAGCAGCAGCGTGGCCGGATGAATCGACTGGTTGAGCAGGATCCACACGACGAACAGCACCATCGACAAGGGCGGCGAGGGCATCCAGCGTTTCATGGCGTGCCTTTCGCGGGAGAAGCGGTCGAAGGGGTCTTGGCCGGCGACGGAACCTGCCGCGCATTCATTACCGCACGGCGATAGGCGGTCGGCGCATCCAGGCCCCGCGCCGTGGCCGTGGCGTGTTCCATCACGCGCTCGGCCTGGATCGACAGCGCAAGGCAGGCGGCCAGCAGCGCCGCCACGGGCAACACCTCGACCGCGCGCAAGGCGGGCAAGGAACTCTGCGGCGCCGTCCAGAAGTGGCGGATGCCGGCACGGCTCAACGCGATCAGCGTGAAGAGGCCCGACACCAGCACCAGCGCCGCAAAAGCCCACGCCGATGGGCTGATGGCCGGGGCGTCGAACACACTCGACAGCATCGCGAACTTGCCCACGAAGCCCGAGAGCGGCGGCAGTCCCGCCAACAGCAGGGTGCAGGCCACGAAGCTCAGGCCGAGGAAGGCGACGCCGGCCGGAATGGCGCGGCCGTAGAGCGCCTGCTGTTCGTCGTCGAGGTTGACCTCTTCCAGCGGCTTCAGGTCTTCCGCCAGGAAGGGCGCGGTGCCGTGCGCTTCGTGCGCCGCGATGCTGGCGCCCGCGTTGCGCCAGCGCTCGACCATGTCGATCAGCAGAAAGAAGGCGCTGGCAGCCAGCGTCGAATTCAGCAAGTAGTACAGCGCGCCCGCCCACACCGCGGGCTGCGACAGCCCCACGGCCGCCAGCAAAATGCCCGCGGACATCAGCACGCCGAAGCCCGCCAGGTTGGACAGGCGCTGCGTGCCGATGACGCCCAGCGCACCCACGAAGAGCGTGGCCAGACCGATGGCGATCAGCACGTTGTGGCCGAAGCCGATGGCGCCGCCCGTGGCGCTGGCGAACAGCACCGTCCACAGCCGAAGGATGGTGTAGACCCCCAGCTTGGTGAGCAGGGCAAACACCGCGCTGACCGGCGACACCGCGGCGCTGTAGGCCGGCACGAGCCAGAAGTTGAGCGGCCAGGCGCCCGCCTTGGCAAAGAAGGCAACGCCCAGAATGGCCGCGCCCGCATGCACCAGTCCGCGCTCGGAAGGATCGAGCGCCGCGATGCGCATGCCCATGTCCGCCATGTTGAGCGTGCCCGTCACGCCGTAGAGCATCGATGCGCCGATGAGGAACAGCACCGAGGCGGCAAGGTTGATCGCGATGTAGTGCAGCCCGGCGTGCACGCGCAACTTGCCCGATCCGTGCAGCAGCAATCCGTAGGAAGCCGCCAGCATCACTTCGAAAAACACGAAGAGGTTGAACAGGTCGCCCGTGAGAAAGGCGCCGTTGAGCCCCATGATCTGCAACTGCAGCAGCGGATGGAAATGCACGCCCGCACGGTCCCAGCGCGAGGTGGAGTAGATGGATGCGGCAAAGGCCACCACGCCCGTCAGCGTCACCATCATGGTCGACAGGCGATCGGCCACCAGCACGATGCCGAAGGGCGAGCGCCAGTTGCCCGGCAGGTAGACGCCGATGGAGCCCGGGCCGCCGCCGGTGTCGGGCGCATTCACCCAGCGCAGCAGCGCCAGCGCCACCAGCAGGCCGACGAGCCCCGAGATCACCGTCAGGACCGACTTGGTGCGGCGGTGGCGCTCTTCGAGCGTCAGCATCAGCGCGGCGGTGAGCATCGGCACCAGGATCGGCGCGGCCACCAGGTGCGGCATGGTAGCGTCGAGCATGCGGTCGAGGAAGGCGAAGACTTCGTTCATGTGTCGCCTTCTTCGCCGTCGACGTGGTCGGTGCCGTTCAGGCCGCGCGAGGCGAGCACCACCACGAGGAACAGGGCCGTCATCGCAAAGCCGATCACGATGGCCGTCAGCACCAGCGCCTGCGGCATCGGGTCGGCCGTGTTGGCCATGGTCGACGTGATGCCCGCAATGAGGATGGGTTCACTGTCGACCTTCAGGCGCCCCATGCTGAAGATGAAGAGGTTCGCCGCATAGGACACCAGCGTGAGGCCCATGATGACCTGGAAGGTGCGCGGGCGCAGCAGCAGGTACACGCCCGACGCGGTGAGGAAGCCGATGGCGATGGCGAGCACGGCTTGCATCAGGTACTCGCCCCCGCAGTGGCAGTCGTCGCTTCGGCTTCGCGCGCTGCTCGTTCCTCCTCGGCGCGTTCTTCCTGCTCGCTGACCCAGCGATGGCTTCGAATCGATTGGTGGGCGAGCGCGGTCAGGATCAGCATGGTGGCGCCGAGCACGAGCGTGAACACGCCCATGTCGAAGAAGAGCGCGCTCGGCACGTGCAACTCGCCCAGCACCGGCACGTGCAGGTGTGCCGTGTGCGTGGTCAGGAAGGGATAGCCCAGCACCACCGCGCCGCCACCCGTGGCCAGCGCGAGCAACAGCCCCACGGCGATCCAGCGTCGTGGATAGATGCGCAGATGCTCTTCGACCCATTCGGTGCCCGAGACGATGTATTGCAGCAGCAGCGCCACCGACATCACGAGGCCCGCCACGAAGCCGCCGCCCGGCTGGTTGTGGCCGCGCATGAAGAAATACACCGACACCAGAACCGACAACGGCAGCAGCAGGCGCACCAGCACGGCCGGCACCATGAGGTAGCCCACGGCCGTGTCGTGCGCCAGCCGCGGATTCACCAGGTCGCTGCTGCCATCGTCCGGCTGCGCGCGTTGCTGCGGCGGAAGGGCCATCGACTCGATGGCGGGCCGAAAGCGCCGAAGCAGCGCATAGACGGTCAGCGCGACGATGCCCAGCACCGTGATCTCGCCAAAGGTGTCGAAACCGCGAAAGTCCACCAGCATCACGTTCACGACATTGGTGCCGCCGCCGTCCGGCAGCGCGTGCTCCAGGAAGAAGCCCGAGATGCTCTGCGGGAACGGGCGCGTCATCATCAGCCAGGACAGCGCCGCCATGCCCGTGCCGGCTGCGCCGGCCGTGAGCAAGTCGCGGCTGCGCCGGGCCCATCGGCGCAGTCGCACGCCCACCGGTTGTTCAGTCGCCTTGCGCAGCGGCAGCCAGCGCAGGCCGAGCAGGATCAGCACGGTGGTCACGACCTCCACGACGAGTTGCGTCAACGCCAGGTCCGGCGCAGAGAACCAGATGAAGGTGATGCAGCAAACCAGGCCCGCCGCCGATGCCAGCATCAGTGATGCAAGTCTGTGGAACTTGGCCTGCCAGGCAGCCGCCACCGCGCAGGTCGCGCCGATGACCCAGGTCATCGCGAACATCGGCGAAAAGGCGATCAACTCCGCGTTGCCGCGCGATGCCGGCGCAAACCACAAGGATGCGCAGGCACCCGCGATGGCCAGGAGCACCATGATCAGCAACTGCATCTGCAGGCGCCGCGTGCCGAGCATCCGGCGGCCGCGACGGCCCGTTTCGCTCAGGCGGGCCAGCATGTTTTCAAAAAGACGCTGCCCGTCGAAGCGATGCAACAGCGGCGTGACCTCGAGCCAGCCGTGTGCGCGCATGCGCCGCTGCACGAAATAGATGATCGCCCCCCCGGCCAGGGCCACAAAGCTCATGGCCAGCGGCAGGTTGAAGCCGTGCCACAGGGCCAAGCTGTAGTCCGGCAACTCGCCACCGACCACAGGCGACGCAGCCGCCGCAAGCAACGGCCCCACCGACCATGCCGGTGCAACGCCCACCACCAGGCAGATCAGCACCAGAAGCTCAACCGGAACGCGCATCCAGTGCGGCGGCTCGTGCGGCTTGCGCGGCACTTCGTCGCCACACGGCGGCCCGAAGAAGACATCGACCGACAGATGCAGTGAATAGGCCACGCTGAACATGCCCGCCAGCGTGGCGATGAACGGCAAGGCCACGTCGACCCACGGGTTCGCGTCGATGAACACCGTCTCGGCAAAGAACATTTCCTTCGAGAGAAAGCCGTTGAGCAGCGGCACGCCCGCCATCGATGCGCTCGCAATGATTGCGAGCGTGCCGGTGATCGGCATGAGCTTGATGAGGCCGCTGAGCTTGCGGATGTCGCGCGTACCGCTTTCGTGGTCGATGATGCCGGCCGCCATGAAGAGCGAGGCCTTGAAGGTCGCGTGGTTCATCACGTGGAACACCGCCGCCACGGCCGCCAGCGGGCTGTTCAGCCCCAGCAGCAGCACGATCAGGCCCAGGTGCGAGATGGTCGAATAGGCCAGCAGCGCCTTGAGGTCGCGCTGGAACATCGCCACGTAGCCGCCCAGCAGCAATGTGATGGCACCCGCACCGCCAACGAGCCAGAACCACGCCTCGGTGCCCGAGAGCACGGGCCACAGGCGCGCGAGCAGGAACACGCCCAGCTTCACCATCGTGGCCGAATGCAGGTAGGCCGAGACCGGCGTGGGCGCCGCCATGGCGCGCGGCAGCCAGAAGTGAAACGGAAACTGCGCACTCTTCGTGAACGCGCCGAGCAGGACCAGCACCAGCATCGTGAGGTACAGCGGATGCGCCTGAATCGCCTTGCCCGAGGCCAGCACCTCATCGAGCTCGTAGCTTCCCGCCATGCGCCCGAGCAACAGCACGCCCGCCAGCAGGCACAGCCCGCCCGCGCCCGTCACCGTGAGCGCCATGCGTGCGCCGCGCCGTGCGTCGCGCCGGTGATGCCAGTAGCCGATCAGCAGGAACGAGAAGAGGCTGGTGAGTTCCCAGAACACCACCATCTGGACGATGTTGCCCGAGAGCACCACGCCCATCATCGAACCCATGAAGGCCAGGAAGAACGAGAAGAAGCGCGGCACCGGGTCAGACGGCGACATGTAGTAGCGCGCATAGAGCACCACCAGCGCACCAATGCCGAGCACGAGCATGCTGAACAGCCACGAGAAGCCGTCCAGCCGGAAGATGAGATTGAGCCCCAGGGCGGGAATCCAGGTGATCTCCTGGCGGATCACGTTGCCATTGGCAATCCCCGGAAAGAGCCACGCCATCTGAATGGCGCAACCGAGCGCGACGAGACCCGCCAGCGTGGACTCCCGATTGCGGGCGTCGGACGGCAACAAGGCAGCCAGGACGCTGGCGAGAAATGGAAGCGCAACGGCAAGGACCAGTGGCATTGCGGTCGATTCTATCGACCGGCTCCTTGGCGCTGGCTTAAATGAGCCGGTGGAGGCTCGGGAAAATCAGCCCGCGAACATCCTCACGCTGCGCACGCCGAGCCATGTCAGCACGAGCGAGCCACCGAGGTGCGCCGCAGCGGTGAGAAGCGCAACGCCGATCCGGTCTTCCAGAAGCATCGTGACCACCTCGGCCGAGAAGCTGGAGAAGGTGGTGAGTCCACCCAGGAAGCCGGTGACGATGGCCAGGCGCCAGATGGGCGAGAGTTCGGGTATGAACTGGAAGGTCGCGATCATGATGCCGATGAGGTAGCCGCCAATGAGATTGGCCGCCAGCGTGCCCCAGGGCATGACGCCGACGCCCAGCCAGAGCCCGAGCCCCCAGCGCGACAGCGCGCCCAGTGATGCACCAAGGGAGATCGCAATGACGGCAGGAAGCATCCCGCTATTTTTCCACGCCCATCACCATGTTCGGCAACACGGTCACGATGCTGGGGAACAGCGTGATGATCGCGATGCATACCACCAGGCAGAAAAAGAACGGAATCGCGGCCTTGGCGATCACGTTGCTGTCCTTGCCCGTCATGTTCTGCAGCACGAAAAGGTTGAAGCCCACGGGCGGCGTGACTTCGGCAATCTCGACCAGCAGCACGACGAAGATGCCGAACCACACCAGGTCGAAGCCGGCCTTCTGGATCATCGGCAGCACCACCGCGCTGGTCAGCACGATCATCGAGATGCCATCCAGGGCCGTGCCCAGCACAAGGTAAACCACCACCAGGGCGCTGATGAGCGCGTAGGGCGACAGGTGCATGCTGTCCACCCATTCGGCCAGTTCGCGCGGAATGCCGGTGAAGGCCATCGTCTTGGTGAGGAAGGCGGCGCCGGCCAGGATGAACATGATCATGCAACTGGTGCGCGTGGCGCCCATCAGGCCGTCCTTGAAGTTCTGCCACGTCAGGCTGCGGCCCCACGCCGCAATCCCCAGCGAGCCCAGCACGCCGAAGGCCGCGCATTCCGTGGCCGTGGCCCAGCCCGCGACCAGCACCCAGACGATGAAGACGATCAGGAGGCCGCAAGGAATCAGGTTGCCCGACAGGCGGATCTTTTCCTTGAAGCTGGTCGGCGGATCGGCCGGCGGCACCTGGTCGGGGTTGCGCAGGCTCCACCAGCCGATGTAGCCCGAGAACAGCAGCATGAGCAAGAAGCCCGGCAGGAAGCCCGCCAGGAAGATGCGGATGATGGAAGCATCGGCCGCCACCGCGTAGACCACCATCGTGATCGAAGGTGGAATCAATATGCCGAGCGTTCCGGCCGTTGCAAGCGATCCGATGGCAAGCTTCTCGTTGTAGCCGCGGCGCTTGAGTTCAGGCAGCGCCACCTTGGCGATGGTGGCGCAGGTGGCCGCGGAGGAGCCCGAGACGGAGCCGAACACGCCGCAGCCCAGGATGGTGGTGTGCATCAGCCGGCCGGGCACGCGGTTGAGCCACGGGCGCAGGCCTTCGAACATCTCTTCGCTCAGCTTGGTGCGAAACAGGATCTCGCCCATCCAGATGAACAGGGGCAGCGCCGCCAGCTCCCAGCTCGCATTGCTTTCCCAAAAGGCGGAAAACAGGTTCTTGCCCGGCAGCGTGTTGGTGAAGAAAGCCTGACCGACCCAGCCGACGATGGCCAGCGTCATCGCAATCCACACGCCGCCGGCCAGCAGCACCAGCATGATGACGAGCAGCAAGGCGCCCATGAGAAGTGTTTCGAGCATGGGCGTGATCAGATGTCGGAGGAAAAATCGCCGGCCGCGTGCCGCTCTTCGACCGCGCGCTGGTAGCTCGGCTTTTCGCCGCGCACCACGCCGACCAATTCGTCGATCAGCGCGATCATGAACAGCCAGCAGCCGATGACGAAGGTCGATTGCGGAATCCAGATGGGAATCACGAGCAGGCCCGTGGCCATTTCGGCGAACTCATAACTTTCCCAGGTGAAGCTGGTCGCCCACCAAGTGAGATAGCCGACCGCCACCGTGGCGATCAGCAGGCAGGTGACGTCGAGCGCGCGCCGCGTCTTGAGCGGCACGGCCTCCAGCAACAGCGTCACCCGCACGAAGTCGCCATGGCGAAAGGCATTCGCCATCGTGAAGAAGGAAGCCGCCGCGCAAAGCCATGCCACCGCATCGTTGAGGCCGCTCACATGCCAGTTCATCTGGCGGCCGACGCCGGCCACGATCATCAGCACGAAGATCACGAAGACGCAGAAAGCGCCGATGGCGCCAGCGCCGCTGTACAGCCGATCCAGTAGCCGGCGCATGGGTCAGGCCTCCCCCGGGAGGCGAAGCGAGGTCATCACTTCTTGTAGGCGTCGACGATGGCCTGGCCATCGGCGCCCGCAGCCTTGAGCCAGTCGGACTGCATGATGCCGCCGACCTGGCGCATGTCGGCGTCGAGCTTGGCCGAAGGCTTGTGGATCTTCATGCCGCGTTCGGCGAGCAGGCGCTTGTATTCGTCGTTCTTTTCCTGCGCAACCTTCCAGCCACGCGCTTCGGCTGCGGCCGCGGCCTTGGTCAGTGCTTCCTTCGTCGCCGGGTCGAGCGCGTCGAATGCCTTGGCATTCACCAGCACGGCGTTCTTCGGGATCCACGCCTGCGTGTCGTAGAAGTTCTTGATGTGCTCGTAGGTCTTGGTGTCGTAGCCGGTGGAGCCCGAGCTCATGTAGCTCTCGATCACGCCCGTGGCCATGGCGGCGCTGAGTTCGGCTTGCTGGATCTGCACCGGCTGCGCGCCGATGAGCTCAGCGATCTTGGCCGTTGCCGGGCTGTAGGCGCGCCACTTGACGCCACGCAGGTCGGCGACCGAGCTGATTTCCTTCTTGACGTAGATGCCTTGGGGTGCCCACGGCACCACGAACAGCACCTTCATGCCCTGCGCAGCTAGGAGCTTGTCCATGGCGGGCTTGGAGGCGGTGTAGAGCTTTCTGGCATCCGCGTAGGTGGTCGCCAGGAAGGGCACGCCGTCGAGTGCGTAGACGGGGTTCTCGTTCGCAAAGTTGGCCAGGAGGATTTCACCGGCCTGGGCTTGGCTGCTTTGCACCGCGCGCTTGATCTCGGGCGCCTTGAAAAGCGATGCGTTGGCATGCACCGTGATCTTGAGCTTGCCGCCCGTCGCCGCGTCAACGTCCTTGGCGAACTGCGTGATGTTCTCGGTGTGGTAGTTGGTCGCCGGATAGGCGGTGGGCAGGTCCCACTTGGTCTGCGCAAACGCGGTGGCGCCAAACGCCAAGCCAACCAGGGCGATGCCGAACTTGTGATGCATGAGCTCTCCAGGACGATTCGAAATGAAAGGTGACTGGAAGCATACTGTGCAAGTATCAGGCCACTGCTGAGGCCTTTCCCTGCATCGACTGGAGGGCCCCAATGCAAAACGGGCCACACGTCGGTGGCCCGTTCTGATCGCGCCTGGCGCGGTTTACTTGGCTGGGGCAGCGGCGGGTGCTGCTGCCGCGGTCTTGGCCGGCGCCGGCTTGGCGGCAGCGGCAAGTTGCGGCGAGGTGGCGGTCTTGAAGGGCTCGCCATTCACGGTGAGGCCTTCACCGGACAGCTTCTCGGCCTTCTTCGTCTTCACGCCCTTGACGCGTGCCATCAGGTCTTCCCAGCTCTTGAACTCGCCCTGCTTGCGGGCATCGAGGATGCGCTGCGACATGGCCGGGCCCACGCCCTTGAGTCCATCGAAGTCGGCGGCGCTCGCCTTGTTGACTTCAACCGCTGCAAAGGACACGGCGGCAGACATCATGGCCAAAGCGGCCAGCAATTTCTTGAACATTGATTCACTCCCTCATACTTGCTTTTCTTGGAATTGAAGCGGTGATGCCGCTTCGCCGCCCGCAACGCGCGGACGGCCTTCGCTCAACGAGTTGGTTGAGTGATGCGTTGACAGGCAGCGCTAAAGCTCTTCGACGCGCCTTGGCGGATAGCTGTCCCACGCCTGGCAACCGGGGCAGTGCCAGAAGTACTGGTGCGCCTCGAAGCCGCAGGCTGCGCAGCGATAGCGCATGAGGGGGCGAACCGCCTGCTCCAAAGCACGTTGCACGGGCGGATGCAGGGCCTCGCGCTCGAAGCGCTCACCGGCGAGCCAGCGCGTGGCCGCCACGAGCGAAGGGTGATGCTGCAAGTGGGCGATGTAGCTGTCGCGAGGCTGCGGCGCGGCACTGGTGTCGGCTTCTTCGTCAACGATGGACGTGCCGCCCAGGGCAACGATGGCTTCCACCACGTCGATCGATGGCGAGGCTGCATAGCGCCGCTGCAGCAGCGCCAGTGCTTCGCCCGAACGCTGCGAAGCGACGGCCGCTTGCTGCAACAGGGGTGCATAGAGCGGCAGCGCCAGCGGCGCCGTTTCCGCCAGCGACACCAGCGTCTCGAAAGCTTTGGCCGGCTCGCCGTTGCGCAACTGGAGCGCGGCCGTGTCGATGGCGGGCCGAGGCGCCGCGGGTGCCAGCTGGGCCGCCTGGTCCAGCAAACGGCCCGCTTCGTCCAGCGCGCCCTTGGTCACCTGCTCCGACGCTTGTTCGCACAGGTAGTGCGCGCGCCGCGTGCTGTAGCTGGCCTGATCCGATTCGTCGAGCTTCTGTGCCACCGCGGCGGCCTGCGCCCATTCACGCGAGCGCTCGTAGATGGCCAGCAAGGCCAGCCGCGCTTCGTTTTCATAGCGCGTGCCCTCGAGCTTTTGCAAGGCGGCTTCGGCGCGGTCAAGGAGGCCCGCGCGCAGGAAGTCTTGGGACAGCGCATGTTGTGCGCGGTCGCGGTCCGTGCGGCTCAGGTCGCCGCGCGAAAGCAGGTGTTCATGCACGCGCACCGCCCGCTGGTATTCGCCGCGCCGGCGAAACAGGTTGCCCAGCGCAAAGTGAAGCTCCTGGGTGTCGGGGTCGTTCTGCACCGCTTCGATGAAGGCATCGATGGCTTGGTCCTGCTGTTCGTTGAGCAGGAAGTTCAGGCCGCGAAAGTACGCCTTTGGCGCTTGCCGGTTCTCGAGTCGAAGTTGTCGCAAGTCGAAGCGCGATGCCAGCCAACCCAGCACAAAGGCCAGCGGCAGCCCCAGCAGGAGCCAGCTGAAGTCAAAGTCCATGGTGGCGCGCGACGGGCAGATCGTTGCCGGCAGGAGCCGGCGATGTGGGCACCACGGCGGGCGGCGGATTGCGCGTGGCGGCGGAGCGGTGCTTCCACCAGCCTGGCAGCATGCCCAGCGCGCCAACGACCAGGCCGCCGGCGAACGCCACCAGCACGACCAGCACCAGCGGCGCACGCCAGTAGGTGCCGAAGAAGAAGTACACGGTCGCGTCGTGCTGGTTGTTCAGCGCGAAGGCAAACAGCGTAAAAAAAATGGCTGCCTTGAGCAGCCACAGGATGTATTTCATGAACGCTTCCGGTGGGCCGGAAGGATTCTACGTTTGTGATCAGCCTTTGCGGCTTTCCGCATCGAGCTGCGCCGTGCGCTCGTCCACCGCCTCGCGCAGGGCCTTGCCCGGCTTGAAGTGCGGCACGCGCTTTTCCGGCACCTGAACGCTTTCGCCCGAACGCGGGTTGCGTCCGATGCGCGGTGGCCTGCGGCTCACCGAAAAACTGCCGAAGCCACGAATCTCGATCCGGTTGCCGCGCACCAGCGCATCACCCATCGCATCGAGGATGGTCTTGACGGCGTATTCGGCGTCGCGGTGCGTGAGCTGCGCGAAGCGGGCGGCGAGTTCTTCAACGAGATCGGAACGGGTCATGTGCAGTGTTTATACAAAAAAAAAGGGACAGGGCGGCCCCGGGGCCAACCCTGTCCCGTCGTGACAGCTTACTTGTCGCTGTTGTTGTCCAGCTTGGCGCGCAGCAATGCGCCCAGGCTCGTCGTGCCCGCGTTTTCGCGTGCCGACTGCTGGCTCAGCGAGGCCATGGCGCCTTGTTCGTCAACCATGTCCTTCTGCTTGACCGACAGCTGGATGTTGCGGGTCTTGCGATCCACATTGACCACCACGGCCGTGACTTCGTCGCCTTCCTTGAGCACGTTGCGTGCATCTTCCACGCGATCGCGGGAGATTTCGCTGGCGCGCAGGTAGCCGATGATGTCGTCGCCCAGGTCGATTTCGGCACCGCGTGCGTCCACCGTCTTGACCTTGCCGGTGACGATCTGGCCCTTGTCGTTCACCGTGGTGAACGTCGTGAACGGATCGCTGTCGAGCTGCTTGATGCCCAGGCTGATGCGCTCGCGGTCGACGTCGACTGCCAGCACGATCGCTTCGACTTCCTGGCCCTTCTTGTAGTTGCGAACGGCGGTTTCGCCGGCTTCGTTCCACGAGAGGTCGGACAGGTGAACCAGGCCGTCGATGCCGGCAGCCAGGCCCACGAACACGCCGAAGTCGGTGATCGACTTGATCGGGCCCTTGACGCGGTCGCCGCGCTTGGTGTTTTGCGCGAACTCTTGCCACGGGTTGGCCTTGCACTGCTTCATGCCCAGGCTGATGCGGCGCTTGTCTTCGTCGATTTCGAGGACCATGACTTCGACTTCATCGCCCAGCGAGACGATCTTGTTCGGAGCGATGTTCTTGTTGGTCCAGTCCATTTCGGAGACGTGCACCAGGCCTTCGATGCCGGGTTCGAGTTCGACGAACGCGCCGTAGTCGGCAATGTTCGTGACCTTGCCGAACAGGCGGGTGCCTTGCGGGTAGCGGCGCGAAACGCCCATCCAGGGGTCGTCGCCCATCTGCTTGAGACCCAGCGAGACACGGTTCTTTTCCGTGTCGAACTTGAGGATCTTGGCGGTGATTTCCTGACCGGCTTGCACCACTTCGCTCGGGTGACGAACGCGGCGCCATGCCATGTCGGTGATGTGCAGCAGGCCGTCGATGCCGCCGAGGTCGACGAACGCACCGTATTCGGTGATGTTCTTGACGACGCCGCGAACGACTGCGCCTTCCTTCAGGGTTTCCATCAGCTTGGCGCGCTCTTCGCCCATGCTGGCTTCGACCACGGCACGGCGCGACAACACGACGTTGTTGCGCTTGCGGTCGAGCTTGATGACCTTGAATTCGAGGGTCTTGTTTTCGTACGGGGTCAGGTCCTTGATCGGACGCGTGTCGATCAGCGAGCCCGGCAGGAATGCGCGGATGCCGTTGACCAGGACCGTGAGGCCGCCCTTGACCTTGCCGCTGGTGGTACCCGTGACGAAGTCGCCGGATTCCAGGGCCTTTTCGAGGCTCATCCACGAAGCGAGACGCTTGGCGGTGTCACGCGACAGGATCGTGTCGCCGTAACCGTTTTCGACGCTGCCGATGGCAACGGAAACGAAATCGCCGGCCTGGACTTCGAGTTCACCCTTGTCGTTCTTGAACTCTTCGATCGGCACGTAGGCTTCGGACTTGAGGCCTGCGTTGACCACGACGTGGTTGTGCTCCACGCGCACGACTTCGGCGGTGATGACCTCGCCGGTGCGCATTTCAGAACGCTTCAGGGATTCTTCGAATAGGTCGGCAAAAGATTCAGACATGTGTTTTTTCCTTCCGTCACGCAGGGTTTGCAGCGGCACCATTGCTGCTGGCTTGAGGTCTGGAGACGGCGGTTTGGGCTTGGGGCCCGGTCAGGTTGAACAACCAGCAAGCCGGTGCGCTGTCGCGCGGCGGGGACCTGCTGGACGGTATGCCTTCAGCCTGGGGCTTCGGGCGAATCTCCCAAGCGGGCTTGGGAGATTGCACTTCAAGACGCTCAAGCGGACTTGAACGTCTTGTTTTTCCAACCGGTCAGGCGGGCCTGAACGGTTGTTTTTGCTTCCACCAGTCCAACACCTGATCGACCGATTGCACGACCGATTGTTCGGAGTTGTCCAGGAGGTGGGCATCCTGCGCCGGTTTGAGGGGGGCGACGCTGCGGGATGAATCCCTGGCGTCACGCGCCTCCAAATCGGAGCGAAGACTGTCAAGTGTAACTGAAATCCCCTTTGAAATCAACTGCTTATAGCGTCGCTCGGCCCGGTGGGCGGCGCTCGCTGTCAGGAAGACCTTCAGGGAGGCGTCGGGGAAGATGACGGTACCCATGTCGCGGCCATCGGCGACGAGGCCCGGCAGGCGGCGGAAGCGCTTTTGCAGGTCGACCAGGGCGGTCCGGACCGCCGGCAGGGCTGAAACGCGCGAGGCGTTCATGCCCGATTCTTCGGTGCGGATGGCGTCCGTCACGTCTTCGCCGGCCAGCAAAACCTTGCCTTCGCTGAACACCAGCGGCAGGTTGCGCGCCATCTGGGCGATGCGCTCCTCGTTATCGGGCGTGGCGGTGAGGCCGGCGCGTGACATCGCCAGACCGGTGACGCGGTAAAGCGCGCCCGAATCGAGGTAGTGATAGCCCAACTGGCGCGCCACTTCCATGGCCAGCGTGCCTTTGCCGGAGGCCGTCGGGCCGTCGATGCAGATCACCGGCACGGTGGCCGGCGTGCTCACCGAGAACAGCGCCTCGAAATAATCCGGGAAGGTCTTGGCGACGCATTTCGGATCGAGGATGCGCACCGGCACGCCCGCCGGATTGAAAGCTGCGAGCGAAAAGCACATGGCAACCCGGTGGTCGTCATAGGTGTGAATGCTCGCCGGACGCCAGCCGCCTGCGGCCAGAGGGTAGACGCGGAGGAAGTCCGGCCCGGATTCGACCGTCGCGCCCAGCTTTTGCAACTCGGCGGCCATGGCGTCGATGCGGTCGGTTTCCTTGACGCGCCAGCTGGCGATGTTGCGCAGCGTGCTCGGCCCGTCGGCGAAC
The DNA here is from genome assembly GCF_030317105.1 of Variovorax brevis. Classification (GTDB taxonomy): domain Bacteria; phylum Pseudomonadota; class Gammaproteobacteria; order Burkholderiales; family Burkholderiaceae_C; genus Variovorax; species Variovorax brevis. The sequence continues at coordinate 534,750 of NZ_JASZYG010000004.1, read as the reverse complement.
AGCGCCATCACGGCCAGCGTCATGGCGGCGTCCGGGATGTGGTTGCAGTCCATGTCAATGGCGCGCAAGGGCCATCCTTCACCCGGCGCGCCGCGCGAGATTTCGAGCCAGTTGGGGCCGCTTTCGATACGCGCACCCATGGCCCGGGCGGCTTCGACAAAGCGGATGTCGCCCTGGATCGAGTCGGCGCCCACGCCCTCGATGCGGATGCCTTGCGTGGCTTGGGTCGGCGTCGCAATGGCGCCCAGCGCAATGAAGTAGCTCGCCGACGATGCGTCCGCCTCGATGTGGATGCTGCCGGGCGAGCGGTATTCGCTGCCTGCGGGAATCGTGAAGCGGCTCCATTCCTCGCGCCGGACGTGGATGCCGAAGCGCGCGAGCAGGTTCAGGGTGATCTCGATATACGGCTTGGAGATCAGCTCACCCATCACCTCGATGACGATGTCCCGGCTTGCCGCCAGCGGCAGGGCCAGCAGCAAGGCGGTCAGGAACTGGCTGGACACATCGCCGCGAACGCGAATCGGCGCGTCCAGTCGCAAGCTGTCGCGGTCCACCGGACGGATGCGCAGCGGCGGATAGCCCGGATTGCCGAGGTAGTCGATATCGCAGCCAAGCTGGATGAGCGCATCGACCAGGTCACCGATGGGGCGCTCGTGCATGCGCGGCACGCCGCGCAATTCGAACTCGCCACCCAGCAGGCTCAAGGCAGCCGTCAACGGACGCATGGCCGTGCCGGCGTTGCCCAGGAAAAGATCGGCCTGCCGCGTCTTCAGCGCGCCACCCAGTCCGGTGATGCGCGTGACGCCGCCGGCCTGCTCGACACCGCACCCCAGTTGGGTCAAGGCGGCGAGCATGACGCGCGTGTCGTCCGAATCGAGCAGGTCGTGGACTTCGGTGGTTCCTGCCGCCAGGGCAGCGAGCAGCAGCACGCGGTTGGAAATGCTCTTGGAGCCGGGCAGATGCACCGTGCCACCGGCCGAGACCAATGCCGGGAGGTCAATGAAAGCTGTGTCGAACATGGAATCAGTTGTCTGGCGACTCGGTGCTGCCCATCTGCCAGCGGCTGCGAACGCGGCTGGAGGCGGCAATCGCGTGCTCGAGGGCCTGCTGGTTCCCGGAACTCATCAGCGCTTCGAGTTCACTCAGGGATTGACGAAAGGCCTGCGACTGGCGCAGAACCTGCTCGCGGTTGGCCAGCAGCACGTCGCGCCACATGGTCGGATCGCCCGCCGCGATGCGTGTGAAGTCACGAAAGCCCGGTCCGGCGAGTTCAAGGAAGCGTTGGCCGTCGGGCTGCGCCGCGAGGCCGTTGATGAAGGCGAAGGCCAGCAGGTGCGGCAGGTGGCTCACGGCGGCAAAGGCGGCGTCGTGGGCCTCGTGCGTCATCGTGCTCACATGGGCGCCGATGCCGGTCCATGCCTGCGTGGCACGCTGGATGTTGGAACGAAAGGTGGCCTTGATGGGTGTCAGCACGACCTGGCGCCCGGTGAACAAGCTGGCGTCTGCGTGCTCGACGCCTGCCGCTTCCTTGCCCGCGATCGGATGCGCCGGAACGAAGTTTCCGAGCCGGCCCTGCAAGCCACTGCGCGCTGCCTCGATGACGTCACCCTTGGTCGAGCCGACGTCCATCACCAGCGCGTCGGTGCCGATGCCGTGCCGGATGGCCTTGAAGGTGGCCTCCGAGGCGGCGACCGGGACGGCGATCAGCACAATGTCGGCGCCGGACACGGCCAGCAGCGCGGACGGTGCGGCCACGTCGATGACGCCCAGTTGCTTGGCGCGCTCGGTGGTGGACGGCGACTTGCTGTAGCCCACCACGCGCTTGACCAACTTCGCGCGCTTGAGCGCCAGCGCGAAAGAGCCGCCCATCAGGCCGCAGCCGATCAGTCCCAGTTGCTCGAACATTGCTGCGCGCCTCAAGCCTTGACGGGATAGGCGCCCAGCACCTTGTAGAAGGCGCACAGGCCGCGCAACTCCTCCAGCGCCGCCGCCACGTTGGGCTGCGACGGATGGCCGTCGAGGTCGATGTAGAAGTAGTACTCCCACTGGCCGGTGCGCGCGGGGCGCGACTCGAAGCGCGTCATCGACACCTTGTTGGTCTTGAGCGGCACCAGCAGGTCATGCACCGCGCCCGGCCGGTTGGGCACCGACACCACGAGGCTGGTGCAATCGCGGCCCGAGGCCGGCGGCATGGCCAGGGTCTGGGGCAGGGCGATGACGGCAAAGCGGGTGCGGTTGTAGGCGTCGTCCTGCACCGCGTGGGCCACGATGTGCAGCCCGTATTGCGTGGCCGCCCGCTCGCTGGCCAGACCGGCCCAGGCGGGATTGGTCGCGGCCAGGCGGGCGCCCTCGGCATTGCTGGAGACGGCGCGTCGTTCCGCATGGGGCAGGTGCTTGGCAAGCCAGGCCTGGCACTGCGCCAGCGCCTGCGGATGCGCCAGCACGGCCTCGACGCCTTCGAGCGAGTCTTCCTTGCGCAGGAGGTTGTGGCGGATCAGCAGGCTCACTTCGCCGACGACGTGCGTGGGCGAGTGCAGGAACATGTCCAGGGAGCGGGTGACGACGCCCTCGTTGGAGTTCTCGACACCGACCACGCCGTATTGCGCACTGCCGCTGGCCGTGGCGTGGAACACCTCGTCAAAGCTGGCGCAATAGATCAGGTCGGCGGCGCCGCCGAAGTACTCGATGGCCGCCTGCTCGCAGAAAGTGCCTTCGGGCCCGAGCACCGCCACGCGCTGCGGCGATTCGAGCGCCAGGCAGGCCGACATGATCTCTCGCCAGATGGCCGAGACATGGGCGGCCTTCAGGGGGCCGGGGTTGCTGTTTTCCATCTTCGCGATGACTTGCGCCACGCGGTCGGGGCGGAAGTAGGGCGAGCCTTCGCGCTTCTTGACTTCACCGACGAGTTCGGCGACGTGCGCCCGCTCATTCAGGAGCGCAAGCAGGCGCTGGTCCAGCGAGTCGATCTGCACGCGCAGATCGGCCAGGCTGGAGGATGGATCGGAAACGGGGGGCGGCGGTGCGGGAGCAGTCATGCGGTTCAAGCGTGAGATCGCTCGAATTCTCGCATGTAGCCCACCAAAGCCTGCACGCCAGCCAGCGGCATCGCGTTGTAAATGCTGGCCCGCATGCCGCCGACGGACTTGTGGCCCTTCAGTTGCAGCAAGCCGGCCTCGCGCGCGCCCGCAAGAAAGGCCTCGTTGCGGCTTTCGTCGGCCAGTTGGAACGGCACGTTCATGCGCGAGCGGCAATCCGGCGCCACCTTGTTCGAATAGAACGAGGAGTTGTCGATGCACTCGTACAGGAGCCGTGCCTTGTCGGCATTGCGCTTTTCCATCGCCGCAATGCCGGTCAGCGAGCCTTCGGTCTGCGCCAACAGCCACTGGAAAGTCAGGCCCGCCACGTAGATGGACCAGGTCGGCGGCGTGTTGTACATCGACTGATTGTCGGCGACGGTCTTGTAGTTGAACGCGCTCGGGCAGATGTCCAAAGCGTGGCCCAGAAGGTCGTCGCGAACGATCACCAGCGTCAGGCCGGCGGGTCCGAGGTTCTTCTGCGCCCCGCCAAAGGCCAGGCCGACGCGCCGCCAGTCGATGGCGCGAGACGCCACGTGCGACGAGAAATCGATCACCAGCGGCGACGTGCAGCCCAGCGCCGCGAGGTCGGGCAACTGCTGGAACTCGACGCCGTTGATCGTCTCGTTGGTGCACACGTGCACGTACGAGGCGTTGTCGCTGATTTGCCAGGTGGCAGGGTCAGGCAGGCGCGTGTGCCCATCGGCCGCATTGGTGGCGGCGATGTGCACGTCGCAATAGCGCTGCGCCTCTTTCTGCGACTTCTGGCTCCAGCTGCCGGTCACGACGAAATCGGTGCGCGCGCCGCGCGACAGGTTCATCGGCACGATGGCGTTTTCGCCCAGTCCGCCACCCTGCATGAACAGGATGTGGAAGTGTTCGGGAATGGCCAGCAACTGGCGCAGGTCGGCTTCGGCCTGCGTGGAGATGGCGCCGAACTCCTTGCCGCGATGGCTCATTTCCATGACGCCCATGCCACTGCCCTGCCAGTCGAGCATTTCGGCGGCGGCGCGTTGAAGCACCGCCTCCGGCATCGCGGCCGGGCCGGCGGAGAAGTTGTACGGGCGTTGGCCCGGCTTCAGGCTCACTTCTTTGCGGGGGCCTTGGCAGGCGCCGCAGCACCTTGCGTCGGCGCGCCCAGGGCCTTGGCCACGCTGGCGTCGAGTGCGCGAATCTTCGGCTCGACGGTGGCGCGCGTTTCGGACACGAGCTTTTGCGTGAGCGCAGTCTGCATTTGCGGATTCAGTTCCTGGTACTTCTTGCTCAGGGGCGAGTTGATCCAGGCGACCAGTTGCTTGAGTTCTTCTTCGCTGAAGTTCTGCTCCAGGATCGGGCCCAGCGTGCCGGGGGCGAGTTGCACGGCCTTGTCGCGCACCATCGGGTAGGTGTCGTCGAAGTACTTCTTCAACTCGACGTCGGCGGCCTTGGCGGCGGCTTCTCGCTTTTCAGCGGGAACCTGGGTTTGAAGATAGCCTGAGCCTGCCTGCGCGATCGGGTCGCTTGCCTGCTGGACCAGCGCACGGGCCAGCGCTTCGACGCCGGGGCGCTGCAGTTCCAGGAACTGCTTGACGAGCGCGGCTTTGCCGTCTTGCGCCCAGGTCAAGGACGAAGCGGTCAAGGCAGCGGCCAGCAAGACAAGTTTGAAATTTTTCACTGAGGGTTCTCCGTAGAAGGTGATGAATTGTCGTCGGCACCGGATTCGGTGTCGCCGTTGGCGTCGTTCTCGACGATCCGTTGAAGTCCGCTGAGCTTGGCGCCCTCGTCGAGGCCAATCAGCGTGACGCCTTGCGTTGCGCGTCCGAGTTCGCGAATCTCGGCGACACGGGTGCGAACCAGCACGCCCTTGTCGGTGATCAGCATGATTTCGTCGTCCGCATGCACCAGCGTTGCAGCCACGACCTTGCCGTTGCGCTCACTCTGTTGAATCGCGATCATGCCTTTGGTTCCCCGGCCGTGTCGCGTGTACTCGGTAATAGTCGTACGCTTGCCGTAGCCATTCTCGGTGGCCGTGAGCACGCTTTGCTGCTCGTCCTCGGCCACCAGCATGGCGATCACGCCCTGGCCTTCTTCCAGCATCATGCCGCGCACGCCGCGGGCATTGCGGCCCATGGGCCTGACGTCATTCTCGTCGAAACGCACGGCCTTGCCGCCGTCGCTGAACAGCATGACGTCATGCGCGCCGTCCGTGAGGGCCGCGCCGATGAGGTAGTCGCCCGGATCGAGGTCCACGGCAATGATGCCGGCCTTGCGCGGGTTGTTGAATTCGTCGAGCGCGGTCTTCTTGACGGTGCCCATCGACGTGGCCATGAACACATACTGGTCGGCCGGGAAGGTGCGTTTTTCGCCGGTGATGGCAAGCACCACGTTGATCTTTTCGCCCTCTTGCAGCGGGAACATGTTGACGATGGGGCGCCCGCGCGAGCCGCGCGAACCCGCCGGCACTTCCCAAACCTTGAGCCAGTACAGCCGGCCGCGGTTGGAGAAGCACAGGAGGTAGTCGTGCGTGTTGGCGATGAAGAGCTGGTCGATCCAGTCGTCTTCCTTCGTCGCCGTGGCCTGCTTGCCGCGCCCGCCGCGCTTTTGCGCGCGGTATTCGCCCAGCGGCTGGCTCTTGATGTACCCGCTGTGCGAGAGGGTTACGACCATGTCGGTCGGGGTGATCAGGTCTTCGGTCGACAGGTCGAAGGCGCTGTGCTCGACCTGGCTGCGGCGTGCGCCCAGCTTGGTCTGGCCGAATTCCTGCTTGATGGACTTGAGCTCGTCGCCAATGATGGTCGAGACGCGCGCGGGCTTGGCAAGGATGTCGAGCAGGTCGTCGATCTCGGCCATGACGTCCTTGTACTCGGCGACGATCTTGTCCTGCTCCAGGCCGGTAAGGCGCTGCAGGCGCATCTGCAGGATTTCCTGGGCCTGCGTGTCCGACAGGCGGTACAGGCCGTTGGAAGCCATGCCGAATTCAGCCTCGAGGCCTTCGGGGCGGTAGTCGTCGGCATTGATGGTGCCGCCGTCGACGCGGGTGCGGGTAAGCATCTCGCGAACCAGCTTGCTGTCCCAGCTGCGGGCCATCAACTCGGCCTTGGCGACCGGGGGCGTCGGCGCGTTGCGGATGATGGCGATGAACTCGTCGATGTTGGCCAGCGCAACCGCCAGGCCTTCCAGCACGTGGCCGCGTTCGCGGGCCTTGCGCAGGGTGAACACGGTGCGGCGCGTCACCACTTCGCGGCGGTGCTGCAGGAAGACCTGGATGAGGTCCTTCAGGTTGCAAAGCTTCGGCTGGCCGTCGATGAGCGCGACCATGTTGATGCCGAAGGTGTCCTGCATCTGCGTCTGCTTGTAGAGGTTGTTGAGCACAACCTCCGGCACTTCGCCGCGCTTGAGTTCGATCACCAGGCGCATGCCGGACTTGTCCGACTCGTCCTGGATGTGGCTGATGCCTTCGAGCTTCTTTTCGCGCCACAGCTCGGCCATGCGCTCCTGCAGCGTCTTCTTGTTGACCTGGTAGGGGAGCTCGTCGACGACGATGGCCTGGCGCTGGCCCTTGTCGATGTCCTCGAAGTGCACCTTGGCGCGCATCACGACCTTGCCGCGGCCGGTGCGGTAGCCGTCCTTGATGCCGTTGATGCCGTAGATGATCCCGGCGGTGGGGAAATCGGGGGCTGGCACGATTTCCATCAAGTCGTCAATGCTCGCTTCCGGGTTTGCTAGCAAGTGCAAACAAGCGTCAACAACTTCGTTGAGGTTATGCGGCGGAATATTGGTGGCCATGCCCACCGCGATACCGCCGGCGCCATTGACGAGCAAATTGGGCAGCTTGCTCGGCAAAACGAGCGGCTCTTTTTCAGAGCTGTCGTAATTCGGCCCGAAATCAACAGTTTCCTTGTCGATATCCGCCAGCATTTCATGCGCAATTTTCGCCAAGCGAATTTCGGTATAGCGCATCGCGGCAGCCATATCGCCGTCGACGGAACCGAAATTGCCCTGGCCATCCACCAGCATGTGGCGCATGGAGAAGTTCTGCGCCATGCGCACGATGGTGTCGTAGACCGACTGGTCGCCGTGCGGGTGGTACTTGCCGATGACGTCGCCGACGATACGGGCCGACTTCTTGTACGGCCGGTTCCAGTCGTTGTTGAGTTCGTGCATGGCAAACAGCACGCGCCGGTGCACCGGCTTGAGGCCGTCACGGGCGTCGGGGAGGGCGCGGCCCACGATCACGCTCATGGCGTAGTCGAGGTAACTGCGGCGCATCTCCTCTTCGAGACTAATAGGAAGTGTTTCTTTGGCGAACGAGGTCATTGAGGCAAGGCCGGCAGCGAGGACCCGAAATTTTACGTCCTCGGGGGTGTCGCACCGCCGCAACACAAAGCCGGTATTCGGCCTTTGTCCTACGCTTCCACGCCTCGTTCCAGCCTGTTTGCCAAAGACCCTATGGCACAATCAACTCAGCGTTTTGGGTGGTGGTCACTTAAAGCGTCCTTGATTCGCAGCGCGGCTGCGGCTTTTTCCCCAAGAGGAGAACCATGAAGAAACTGAATAAAGTGGCGATGATGTTTGCAGTCGCTGCGCTCGCCACTGCCGCCGGCGCGCAGACCCGTGTCACCGCTGCTAACGGCGGAACCGTGATCGACAACTGGCAAAACGGCACTGGCGAACTGGTGTGGAAGAACGGCACGAACGAACTGTGCTGGCGCGATTCGACCTGGACGCCTGCTACGGCCGCTGTTGGCTGCGACGGCGCCTTGGTCCCGGCACCCCCGCCGGCTCCGGCTCCTGCTGCTGCACCGCCCGCTCCCCCGCCGCCCCCGGTTGCAGCTTCGAAGGTGACCTTCGCTGCTGACGCATTCTTCGACTTCGACAAGTCGGTTCTGAAGCCTGAAGGCCGCGCCAAGCTGGACGACCTGGTTTCGAAGATCCGCGACGTCAACCTCGAAGTGATCATCGCCGTTGGCCACACCGACTCGATCGGTTCCGACGCGTACAACCAACGTCTGTCGGTCCGTCGTGCCGAAGCCGTCAAGGCCTACCTGGTCTCGAAGGGCATCGAACGCAACCGCGTCTACACCGAAGGCAAGGGCGAGAAGCAACCTGTGGCGGACAACAAGACCGCCGAAGGCCGCGCCAAGAACCGTCGCGTGGAAATCGAAGTGGTTGGTACCCGCGCCAACAAGTAATCCGCAAGGATTCTCAACTGACCCCGCTTCGGCGGGGTTTTTTGTCTGAGCCCCGCCCTGCGGGGCTTTTTCTTGCCCGTTTCATAATCGCGCAATGAGCAATAACCTGAATGCGGATCCGGCCGAATTGGCCAAGTTCTCCGAACTGGCCCACCGATGGTGGGACCTTGAAAGCGAGTTTCGTCCGCTGCACGAAATCAATCCCTTGCGGCTGGACTGGATCGACGGCATCGCCCCCATTGCCGGGCGCCGCGCGCTGGACGTGGGCTGCGGCGGCGGCATCCTGGCCGATTCGATGGCCAGGAAGGGTGCGGACGTCTTGGGCATCGACCTGGCGGAAAAGCCCCTCAAGGTGGCTCAGTTGCACGCGCTCGAGGCGGGCACCCCGAACATCAAGTATCGCCACGTGGCCGCCGAGGCGCTGGCCGCAGAGCAGCCGGGCAGCTTCGACGTCGTGACCTGCATGGAGATGCTCGAGCACGTGCCCGAGCCCGCGTCGGTCGTCCGGGCCTGCGCCACGCTGGTCAAGCCGGGTGGGTGGGTCTTCTTTTCCACCATCCATCGCAACCTGAAGGCCTTCATGTTTGCCATCGTTGGTGCCGAGTACGTGCTGGGCATGCTGCCCAAGGGCACGCACGAGTACAAGAAGCTCATCCGTCCGAGCGAACTGGCGTCCTACTGCCGGGCGGCCGGGCTCGACTTGCGCCACACGCGCGGCATGGAACACAACCCCATCACCCGCCGCTACTGGTTGAGTGCCGACACCAGCGTGAACTATCTTTTTGCCACCCAGAGGCCCGAGGTGAACGCGTGATGACGGGGCGTGACATCCAGGCGGTTCTTTTCGACCTCGACGGCACCCTGATCGACAGCGCTCCCGACCTCGGTGCAGCCGCCGACAAGATGCGAACCGACCGTGGCATGCCTTCGCTGCCGCTCGACGACTACCGCCCGATGGCCGGATCCGGCGCACGCGGCATGCTGGGCATCGCCTTTGGCATCACCCCCGACCATGCCGACTTTCCCGAATTGCGTGAAGAGTTCTTCGTGAACTATGAGCGCGCGATGACGGTGCGCACGGTGATCTTCGAGGGCGTTCCCGAACTCATCGGGCATCTGGTGGCGCGCGGGCTGCCCTGGGGCGTGGTCACCAACAAGTCCGTGCGCTTCGCCGCGCCGCTGACGGCTGCCATCCCCTTGTTCGGGACGTCTGGCGCCCTGATCTGTGGCGACACGACGCCTCACGCCAAGCCGCACCCCGAGCCTTTGCTCGAAGCGGCACGGCGCCTGGGCGTCGATCCCAAGCGCTGCATGTATGTGGGCGACGACGCGCGCGACATGCTGGCGGGCCGGGCCGCCGGCATGCGCACGGTGGCGGCCACCTATGGCTACCTGGGCGCCGAGGCCGACACCACCCTCTGGAACGCGGACGCCAGCATTTCGACGCCTTCCGCGCTGCTGGCCCTCCTGTCGGAAGTGAATTTCGGCCATGAGCCCTTGAAGAGCGCCGCAAGCGCCTAAAATGAAAGGCTTGGGGCTGCATTGGTTTCGACGTGGGTTCGGAATCGCAGCGGGGCATGTCGAGCTGAATGCGCTCGTAAAACAGATTCAAACAAACTAACTGCAAACGACGAACGTTTCGCACTCGCTGCTTAATTGCCAGTGAGCTTTGCAACAGCAGGCCGATGGGCTGGGCAAGGGGGTGACAGAGCAATCTGAATCCTCCCGGCTGCAAAGATAATTACATGGGCTGGCTTCGATCCGGGTACCTTGGGTCGGGGCGAGAAAATAGGGTGCTGGCGTCCGGTTTAGCGTGTGACTGCGCGACTCCGGAAGCGAGACTCAAATCAGATCACTAAACATGTAGAACTGCGCGAAGAAGGCTTGCGGACGGGGGTTCAAATCCCCCCAGCTCCACCACTCACTCACGCCTGAAAAGGCCCGCTGCGCGGGCCTTTCAGCGTTCTGGCGCCGCCCAAGGCAGTGAACGGCGAGCGTAAGTTCATTCAGGTCAACAGCACCTTCCTCGCATGGCGCCAGACCTTGGCAGACCACAGCCGCGCATCTTCGAGCTGCCCCGGCGCGCCCGCCTCCGACACGACCTTATAGTGGCGCATCAGCGGCAGCGCAGGGCGGCCGCGCCTGCCTCAAGGCGAAGGACACCATGCCGGATTCAGTGACCAGCGTGCTCAGCCGCTTCTACGATGCGGTGCCATACCATTCGCACCCTTTTCCGCAGACCGCGGCGGAGCACCTCGAGGCGGTCGCCTACCTGTTTGGCCTCGATGCGCCGCCGCCAGCCCGGGCGCGTGTGCTGGAGCTCGGTTGCGCATCCGGTGGCAACCTGATCCCGTTTGCAGCGCGCCATCCGCACGCCCAGGCGGTGGGAGTGGAACTGTCGCCGCTGCAGGCGGCGCAGGGCGTGCAAGCCGTCGAGCGTGCGGGCCTGACGAACCTGGACCTGCGCACCTTCGACATCGCCGACATCGACGCGTCCTTCGGGCAGTTCGACTACATCATCTGTCACGGCGTCTACAGCTGGGTGCCCGCGTCGGTGCAGGAGGCCATCCTGCGCGTGTGCTCGCAGAACCTCGCGCCCGACGGTGTGGCCTATGTCAGCTACAACGTCTATCCGGGATGGAAGTCGCGCGAGATCGTGCGCGACGCCATGATCCTGCGTGGTGCGCCGCGCGACGAGCCCGATGAAAAGCTTTCCTATGCGCGCGGCATGCTGGAATTCCTGGATCAGTCCGCCAAGGCTGACAGCGTGCTCAAGAAGACGCTGGAAGAAATGATGCCCATCGTGCGCAACGCGGACGCGGGCTACCTCATCCATGAGTTTCTTGAGCCGTGCAACGCGCCCTGCTATTTCAAGGAGTTCGTGTCGCGCGCCAACGACCAGGGGCTGGCCTACCTGGCCGACTCGGAGCCATCGACGATGTTCGTGCAGAACTACGGCGAAAAGGTGCGCGATCCGTTGCTGCGCGAGTGCGGTGGCAGCCAGGTCATGATGGAGCAATACCTCGACTTCCTGGTCAATCGCTCGTTCCGGCAGACCTTGCTCGTCAAGCAGTCGCGCTCTTCGCAGATTCGCTACCGGCTCGATCCGGCGCGGTTGCGCTCTCTGGAATACGCGGGCGTCTTTTTTGCGGAGGACGGTGGCGCGCTCACCCTGGATGCGCGCGAGCAGCCATGCCACGCGCTGCGCAACCTCAAAGTGACGCTGCGCCTGCCGGTGCACAAGGCGGTGGCGCAGGTGCTCGATGAACATTACCCTGCCTCGGTGTCGATCAACACCTTGATGGTCGCCGTCTCGGCGCGCATCAACGAGTCGCGCGCTGCGGTCGAGGCCTTCGTCATGTCGATGCTCGAAGAGTTGCTGATCATCGGTGCCGTGCGCATTCGCTGCAGCCCCGTCGATGCGGCCGTCCACGTGCCGGAGTTTCCGCGCGCGCTGGCTTCCGTGCGCGCCGATCCCGGCTTGGCGCTGGCGGCGGCGGCGCAGGCCCACGCCTGCAACCAGTGGCATGAGCAAGTGCCGCTGTCCATCCTAGAGCGTTGCCTCTTGCCGCTTCTGGATGGAACAAAATCGCATGATGTGCTCGCCGAGTTCCTGGCCGGCGAGGCGCGGGCGGAGCGGCTTCGTTTCATCAAGGACGAACAACCGCTGACGCAGGAAGACGCGCTGCGTGACTTCACGCGGCAGCAGGTGGCCCTGGCACTCAAGGACTTGAGGCGCAAGGGATTGTTGGCGGCCGATTGACGGCCAAGGTTTCTCTCAATAATCAAGATCAAGGAGGCAACAATGAGATTTTCTGGAAGCATGCGGGCCATCGTCACGGTGGCGTTCACCGTGGGTTGTGGCGTCGCCACGCACGCCGCGTCGGTGGCGCCCGTGGCCGCGGAAAACGGCATGGTCGTCAGTGCGCAGCACCTTGCGACGCAGGTCGGCGTGAAGGTGCTCAAGAGCGGCGGCAACGCCGTCGATGCGGCCGTTGCCGTGGGCTACGCGCTGGCCGTGGTGTATCCGGCAGCCGGCAACCTGGGCGGCGGTGGCTTCATGACACTGCAACTGGCGGACGGCCGCAAGACCTTCCTGGACTTCCGCGAGAAGGCGCCGCTGGCCGCCACGGCGAACATGTATCTCGACAAGGACGGCAACGTCGTCAAGGGCTTGAGCACCAATGGCCACCTGGCCGTCGGCGTGCCAGGCACCGTGTCGGGCCTCGAGTTTGCCCGCGAGAAATACGGCACGATGAAGCGCGCCACGCTGATTGCCCCGTCCATCCAGCTGGCGGACAAGGGCTTTGCGCTCGAGCAGGGCGACATCGACCTGCTCGCGACGGCCACTGACGATTTCAGGAAAGACCCGGCAACCGCCGCCATCTTCCTGAACAAGGGGCAGCCCTTTGCCGTGGGTCAGAAGCTGGTGCAGAAAGACCTCGCCAAGACACTGCGCAGCGTCAGCGCAAAGGGCGTGGACGGCTTCTACAAGGGACCGGTGGGCACGGCCATCGTCGCATCGAGCAAGGAGGGCAAGGGCATCATCACGCAAGCCGACCTCGATCAGTACAAGACCCGCGAACTGGCGCCGGTGGAATGCGACTACCGTGGCTACCACGTCGTGTCCGCGCCGCCTCCCAGTTCCGGCGGCGTCGTGATCTGCGAGATGCTCAACATCCTCGAAGGCTACCCGCTCAAGGACCTCGGCTTCGGCGCCGCGCAGGCGGTGCACTACCAGATCGAAGCCATGCGCCGCGCCTACATGGATCGCAACAGCTACCTGGGCGATCCGGACTTCGTGAAGAACCCGCTCGACCGCCTGCTGGACAAGGGCTACGCCCAAAAGATCCGCGCCGTGATCGACCCCAGGAAGGCCGGCGTGTCAAAGGACATCAAGCCCGGCGTTGCACCGCATGAAGGCAGCAACACCACGCATTACTCCATCGTCGACAAGTGGGGCAACGCGGCGTCGGTGACCTACACGCTCAACGACTGGTTCGGGGCCAAGGTCACCGCAGCCGGGACAGGCGTGCTGCTCAACAACGAGATGGACGACTTCACCTCGAAGGTCGGCGTGCCCAACATGTTTGGCCTGGTCCAGGGCGAGGCCAACGCCATCGCGCCAGGCAAGCGTCCCCTGTCGTCAATGAGTCCGACCATCGTCACGCAAAACGGCAAGCCGGTACTGGTGGTGGGCACGCCTGGCGGCAGCCGCATCATCACGGCGGTACTGCACACGATCCTCAACACGGTCGATTACGGCATGGACGTCCAGGAAGCTGTCGATGCGCCGCGCTTCCACCAGCAATGGTTGCCCGATGTGACCAACGTCGAAAGTTTTGCGCTCAGCCCCGACACGCGCAAGATCCTCGTGGACATGGGACACAACCTGGGCGTGCCGCAACCGGCCAACCACGTGGCTGCCATCCTCGTGGGTGCGCCTTCATTGGGTGGCAAGCCGGTGGGCAACAACCGCTTCTACGGCGCCAACGATCCGCGGCGCAACACGGGCTTGGCCTTGGGATATTGAGACAAGTGCAACTGCAGGAAATTCTTTTCACGCAAGGCTTCGGCACCCGGCGCGTTTGCGCCGGGCTGGTGCAGCAGGGGCTGGTAACGGTCGAAGGCAAGGCGGTCACCGACTCGACCGCCGACTTCGACCCGCAAGGCCTCCAGTTCACCGTGCAGGGCAAGGCCTGGGCGTATCACGAAAAGGGCTACGTGATGCTTCACAAGCCCGCCGGTACCGAGTGCTCGCAAAAGCCATCGACCTATCCGAGCATCTACACCTTGCTGCCTTCCCCCTTGCGCCTGCGTCCCAACAAGGGCGCGGTGCAGGGCCTGCAGGCCATCGGCCGCCTGGACCAGGACACGACCGGCCTGTTGCTGCTCACGGACGACGGGCAGTTCATCCACCGGATGGGCTCGCCCAAGCACCATGTGCCCAAGGTCTATGAAGTGACGACGAAGCACCCCATCGACGATTCGCAGGTGGCAAAGCTGCTCGCGGGCGTCGTGCTGGACGACGATCCCAAGCCGGTCAAGGCGGCCGCGTGCGAGGCCGTGGACACGCATCATTTGCGTCTGACGCTCACCGAAGGCAAGTACCACCAGGTCAAGCGCATGGTGGCGGCGGTGTCCAACCGGGTCGAGGCGCTGCACCGCTCGCAGATCGGCTCGCTCGCCATTCCGCCGGACATGGCACCCGGCCAATGGCGGTGGCTGGAACCAGAAGAAGTCGAGATGTTGAGAAAGTCCCGGTGAGGCGGCTGTAACGGTCATCGGGCAGGGGAGGCCGGCCGTTAAAATTGCCGGGCACTCTATCGGAAACTCCCTTGCGTATCACTGCTCTACTGAACGGCCGCGTTGCGGCCTTTTTCCTGTCTGCAATGGCGATTGGCGTTTCAGCCGCAACCCCGCCGCTCGACAAGACCCCGCCGCCCATCTTCGTGCTCAATTCGCTCGACGCCTCTGTGAGCGTGATCGATCCGGTGAAATGGGACGAAACGCTGCGCATTCCCACCGGCAAGGAGCCGCACCACCTCTACCTGACGCCCGATGAGCGCTCGGTCATCGTGGCCAACTCCGCCGGCGACTCGCTCACCTTCCTGAACCCGCGGACCGCCGAGGTGCAGCGCGTGGTCTACGGCATCATCGACCCGTACCACCTGCGCTTCTCGCCCGACATGAAGTGGTTCGTCACGGCCGGCAATCGCCTGAACCACGTGGACATCTACAGCTGGGATGGCAAGGACGTGAAGCTGGTCAAGCGCATTGCCACCGGCAAGACGCCCAGCCATATCTACATCGACGGCAAGAGCACCACCGCCTACGTCACGATGCAGGACAGCGACGAGCTCATTGCGGTCGACCTCGCCACGCAGGCCGTGCGCTGGCGTGTGCCCACCGGCCCGATGCCGGCCGACATCTTCGGCGTGAACGGCGACAAGACCCTGCTCGTGGGCCTGACCGGCGGCGACGGCGTGCAGGTGTTCGACGTCTCGGGCCCCACGCCCAAGGCCACGGGCAAGATCCAGACCGGCAAGGGCGCGCACGCGTTCCGCGCCATGGGCGACGGCAAGAGCGTGCTCGTGAGCAATCGCGTGGCCAATTCCATCAGCCGCATCGACACCACCAGCCTGCAGGTCATCGACACCTACCCGGTGCCCGGCGGCCCGGACTGCATGGACGTGTCGGCCGACCGCAAGACGATCTACGTGACCTCGCGCTGGGCCAAGAAGCTCAGCGTCATCGACGTTGCCTCGCGCAAGGTCGTGCGCCAGGTCAGCGTCGGGCGGTCGCCGCACGGCGTGTGGACGCTCGACCATGCGTCGCGCTGACCGGCCGCTGGCGACGCTGGCCGTCGGCCTGTGCGTGGGCCTTTGCGTGGCCGCGCCGGTCGTGCACGCGCAGGCCAGCTGCGACAAGCCGGTCTACCTGACTTTCGACACGGGCCACATGGGCATCGCGCCGCTGGTGGCGGACGTGCTCAAGCGCCAGAACGTCAAGGTGACTTTCTTTGCCGCCGCCGAACGCACACAAACCGACGGCGACAGCCTTGATAACCATTGGGCGCCCTGGTGGAAGGCGCGGGCCGCTGAAGGCCACGAATTCGCCTCGCACACCTACGACCACGTGGTGTGGCGTGGCGACGAAAAAAGCGTGGAAACGCGCTTTCGGGTCCGGCCCACCGCGGGTGCCTTTGCCAACCGCGAGTTCAGCTGGAGCGCCGAGCAGTACTGCGCCAACATCGCCAAGGCGTCGGAGCGCCTGGAGCACGTCACCGGCAAGAAGCCGCTGCCGCTGTACCGCGCTCCGGCCGGCAAGACCTCGGCCAAGCTGGTGGCGACGGCCAGGGCCTGCGGCTTCGAGCAGGTGGGCTGGTCGCCGGCAGGCTTCCTGGGGGACGAACTGCCCAGCGACAAATACCCCAACGACAAGTTGCTTGCGCAGGCGCTGGAAAATATTCGCAGCGGCGACATCCTGCTGGCGCACCTGGGCATCTGGTCGCGCAAGGATCCGTGGGCGCCGGCCGATCTGGAACCGCTCATCGTTGGCTTGAAGGAGCGTGGCTTCTGCTTTCAGACGCTGCGCCAGCATCCGGACTATCGGGCGTGGATTGCCGCGCACCCTTGAAGGATTGACGGGATGGAGTGGTTCACAGACCAGTTTGCGGCACTGCAGGGCTGGCTTTTCGAGCTCATCGTGGAGCCGGCGGTCTACGCAGTCGGCCTTGGCGGCTGGGTCGAAGATGCCTTCGACGCCACCGGCTGGCTCTTGGTCGGCCTGATCCAGATCGGCGTGCTGCTGGCCATCATCGGGCCGCTGCAGCGCTGGCGGCCGGTGGAGCGGGTGGTCGATCGCGCCGCCGTCCGCACCGACATCGTCTACACACTCATCCACCGGCTGGGGCTGTTCCGCCTCGTCATGTTCTTTGCGCTGCAGCCTTTCTTCGACGAAGTCGTCGGGCCGCTGCGCACCGCCGGCTGGGGCACATGGCAGCTCGATGACCTCTGGCCGGGCGTGACCGACGTGGCCTGGGTGAGCTTTGCGATCTACCTGGTGGTGCTCGACTTCGTCGACTACTGGGTGCACCGCGGCCAGCACCAGCTTCAATGGTGGTGGAGCCTGCACTCGCTGCACCACTCGCAGCGGCAGATGACGATGTGGAGCGACAACCGCAACCACCTGCTGGACGACGCCTTGCGCGACGTCATTGTCGTGCTCGTGGCGCAGATCATCGGCGTGCCGCCGGGCCAGTTCATTGCGATCATCGCGGTCACGCAACTCAGCGAAAGCCTGCAGCACGCCAACCTGCGCCTGAGCTTCGGGCGGCTGGGCGAGCGCCTGTGGGTCAGCCCGCGCTTTCACCGGTTGCATCACAGCATCGGCATTGGCCACGAGTCACCCGGCAAGCCTGTGCCCCACGGCGCCGAGCCGCCCAAGCCGCGGCTTGGCGGACACAACTTCGGCGTGCTGCTGCCGTGGTGGGACGTGCTCTTTGGCACGGCCAACTTCGAACAGCGCTATGACCCGACCGGCATTCGCGACCAGGTCGAGCCCGCTGCGGACGGCCGCTTGCGCGACTACGGGCGCGGTTTCTGGGCGCAGCAGTGGCTGGGCCTCAAGCGCTTGGCCGGGCGCGCCTGAGAAGCGCAATACGACAGCCGAAAGGATCGAAAACAGCTCTCGGCGGCCGGCTCCGGCTATCCTCCCGGTCGATGCGTCTTCTTCTTGATTCCTTTTGGCGCGCGGTCGCCTACTGCCTGCATCCGCGGGTCATCGTCCTTTCGCTGGCGCCGCTGCTGGTCATGGGGCTGCTGGCTGCGGGCCTGGGCTACTTCTACTGGGCGCCGGCCGTGGCGTGGACCCGCGAGGCGCTGGACGCCTGGCCGCTCCTTTCAAGCCTCTGGGGCTGGATCGAACGCGCTGGCGCCAGCGACGTCAAGGCCGTGCTGGCGCCGCTTGCGGTGGTGTTTGCCGCGACGCCGATCATCGTGGTGCTGGTGCTGCTGATCGTCGCGGGCTTCATGTCTCCCGCCATCACGCGGCTGGTGGCCGAACGCCGTTTTCCTTCGCTCGAAAAGAAGAAGGGCATCTCATTCATCGGCGGGCTGTTCCGCTCGCTGGTCGCGACCATCCTGGCGATGCTGGCGCTGGTCGTGTCGATGCCGCTGTGGCTGGTGCCGCCGCTGGTGCTGATCCTTCCGCCGCTCATCTGGGGCTGGCTGACCTACCGCGTGATGAGCGCAGACGCGCTGGCCGAATTTGCCAACCCCGAGGAGCGTGACGCCGTGCTGCGCGCGCACCGTTGGCCCCTGATGGGCATCGGCGTGCTGTGCGGCTACCTGGGAGCGGCGCCCAGCATCGTGTGGGCCTCCGGGCTCCTCTTCGCGGCCGCGTTCTTCGTGCTCGTGCCGCTGGCCATCTGGATCTACACGCTGGTCTTCGCCTTTTCGGCGCTGTGGTTCGGGCACTACTGTCTCGACGCGCTGGCCAAGCTGCGTGCCGCGCGCGCCGCGGCGGCGCCGCAGGACGCGCTGGTCATCGAAGCCAACCAGGCCGCATCAACCCAATGGGGATCCCCATGAATCGAACATTCGGCCTGATCGTCATCGGCGACGAGATCCTCTCGGGCAAGCGGCTGGACAAGCACATGCCCAAGGTCATCGAACTGCTGGGTGCGCGTGGCCTCACGCTGGCCTGGGCCGAGTACGTGGGCGACGAGCCCGAGCGCATCACCGCGGCATTGCGGCGCGCCTTTGCCTCGGGCGACATCGTGTTTTCCACCGGCGGCATCGGCGCGACGCCGGACGACCACACGCGCCAGTGCGCCGCCAAGGCGCTGGGCGTGCCGCTGGCGCTGCACCCCGAGGCCGAGGCCCTGATCCGCGAGCGCATGCAGGACACGGCGCGCGAGCAGGGCGTGCCCTACGAGGCAGACCGCCCGGACAACATCCACCGCCTGAATATGGGCGTGTTTCCAGCGGGCGCGACCATCATCCGCAACCCCTACAACAAGATCCCCGGCTTCAGCACCGGAGATGTGCATTTCGTGCCGGGCTTCCCCGTCATGGCCTGGCCGATGATCGAGTCGGTGCTCGAAGACCGCTACGCGCACCTTTTTGAAGTGGGCCGCGCCATGGAGAAATCCGTGATCGTCTACGGCGCCATGGAAGCCACGCTCACGCCGCTCATGGAGTCCATCGAGCGGACCTTCACGGGCGTCAAGGTCTTCAGTTTGCCCAGTGTGGACCACCCCGAATACGGCCGGCACATCGAACTCGGCGTCAAAGGCAGTCCGGGCCAGATCGAAGCCGCCTACACTCTGCTGCTCGACGGTTTGCACGGCTTTGACGCGCGCCTGGGGCCTGAATTGGTGCGATAGCCACGCTGGCACCAAAACGGGTCACAAATGCACACATATAGTGCATCAAGCGTCAACAAGTCTTTCCGCGATACTTCAAAGCCAATGGCACAGAACCTGCATCCTGTGCTCCACAACCTTCTAACAACCCATCCAACCAGGAGAATTTGATGGCAAAGACCGTCGCCGATGTACTCAAACTCGTCAAGGAAAACGAGGTCAAGTTCGTCGACTTCCGCTTCACCGATACCCGCGGCAAGGAACAGCACGTGACCGTGCCGGTCTCGGCCTTCGACGAAGACAAGTTCACGTCGGGTCACGCTTTTGACGGCTCGTCGATCGCAGGCTGGAAGGGCATCGAAGCCTCGGACATGCAGCTCATGCCCGACCCGAACACGGCCAACATCGATCCCTTCTTCGAAGAAACCACGCTGATCCTGACCTGCGACGTGATCGACCCGGTCGACGGCAAGGCCTATGAGCGCGATCCGCGTTCGCTGGCCAAGCGCGCCGAGGCCTACATGAAGGCTTCGGGCCTGGGCGACACGGCCTTCTTCGGTCCGGAACCCGAATTCTTCGTGTTCGACGGCGTGCGTTGGCAAAACGACATGTCGGGCTGCTTCGTGAAGATCGATTCCGAAGAAGCCTCGTGGAATACGGGCAAGGAATTCGAACACGGCAACACCGGCCACCGTCCCGCCACGAAGGGTGGCTACTTCCCGGTTCCCCCGGTCGACAGCTTCCAGGACATGCGTTCGGAAATGTGCCTCGTGCTCGAAGGCCTGGGCATCCCGGTCGAAGTGCACCACCACGAAGTGGCCAACGCCGGCCAGATGGAACTGGGCACCAAGTTCAGCACGCTCGTGCAACGCGCCGACTGGGTCCAACTGCAGAAGTACGTGATCCACAACGTGGCCCACGCCTACGGCAAGACCGCCACCTTCATGCCCAAGCCCATCGTTGGCGACAACGGTTCGGGCATGCACGTGCACCAGTCGGTCTGGAAGGACGGCAAGAACCTGTTCGCAGGCGACGGCTACGCAGGCCTGTCTGACTTCGCGCTGCACTACATCGGCGGCATCATCAAGCACGCCCGTGCGCTGAACGCCATCACGAACCCCGGCACCAACAGCTACAAGCGCCTGGTGCCCGGCTTCGAAGCCCCGGTGAAGCTGGCCTACTCGGCCAAGAACCGCTCGGCCTCGATCCGCATCCCGTTCGTGGCCAACCCGAAGGGCCGCCGCGTCGAAGCGCGCTTCCCGGATCCGCTGATGAACCCGTACCTCGGTTTTGCCGCGCTGCTGATGGCCGGCCTCGACGGCGTCGAGAACAAGATCGATCCGGGCGAAGCCGCGAGCAAGGACCTCTACCACCTGCCGCCGGAAGAAGACGCGCTGATCCCGACCGTGTGCCACAGCCTCGACCAGGCGCTGGAATACCTGGACAAGGACCGTGCGTTCCTGACCAAGGGCGGCGTGTTCACCGACTCGTACATCGACGCGTACATCGACCTCAAGATGCAGGAAGTCACGCGCTTCCGCATGGCGACGCACCCGGTCGAGTTCGACATGTACTACTCGCTGTAATTGGCGCGCCCCCAGGCTGCGCCGCACCATGTGCGGCTCCGCCAACCCCCGACCGGGGGCGATACCAGCGGCCCGGCAAAGCCGGTTCCGCGGTATCCCTGGAAGGGGCAGCAACAGTTCGCTGTGGGTCGGAGGTGCACGGCGAGTGGCCTGAATGCGTTAAAAGGGGTGGCTTTTGGGCCACCCTTTTTCCTTTATGGGGACCATGTTTCTGGCATGAAGAGCGAATTGCATCAAAATGCGTCAACCGCCAGACACTCCTCAATGATCATGAAGATTCGTCACTATTTCTTGTTTGCTGCTTCGCTCGCCGTCATGCATGCCCATGCGCAGGAGCGCGTCTGGCGGTGTGGAAATGAATACACCAACAACGCCACCGTGGCGCAGCAACGCGGTTGCAAGGTCATGGAAGGCGGCAACGTCACGGTGGTGCAGACGCCGCGTCCGGCCGTGGCGGCCAACACGGGTTCCGCCGTGCGCGCGCCGGCCGGCAGTCCGCGCGTCGACAGCTCCGACCAGCGGGCACGCGACGGCGAGGCGCGCTCGGTGCTCGAATCCGAATTGCGCAAGGCAGAGGCCAAGCGCGCCGACCTGCTCAAGGAATACAACAACGGCGAGCCCGAGAAGCAGGGCAGCGAAAGCAAGAACTACCAGAAGTACCTGGACCGCGTGGCCGACATGAAGGCGGAAATCGCCCGCACCGAAAGCGACATCGCCGGCATCCGCCGCGAGATCGGCCGACTGCCGGCACAAGCCACTGCCAACTGATGATGGCGGTGACCCAGAGGCCGTTGGCCTGAGCCATGGCATTCGGCAAGGCCGCATCCAACGCAAAGCGCTTCCAGTCATTCGACCTGCTGGCGACGCTCATTGCCGTCGTCAAGTCCGATGGTGCCGTGCTGTTTGCCAACGCGGCGCTGGAAGACGCGCTCGGCACTTCGCGGCGCACGCTCGAAGGCTCCCAGTTCGGCGCATGCTTCAGTGAACCGCAGGTGCTGCGCACCGCCATCGATGGCACCAGCGCGCACGACTTTGCCACCTTGCGCTATGAGGCGTTCCTGCGCCGCGTCAACCATGAGTTGATGCCCGTGCAGGTCACGCTCGCGCAGACTGACAAGAGTGGCGAACTCATCATCGAGATGTCGCCACTCGAGCAGCAGGTGCGGCAAGACCGCGAAGAGCGGCTGCTCGACCAGGCCAAGGCCAACAAGGAACTCATCCGCAACCTCGCGCACGAGATCAAGAACCCGCTGGGCGGCATTCGCGGGGCGGCGCAGTTGCTGCAGATGGAGGTCGAATCGCGCGACCTCATCGAATACACGCAGGTCATCATCCATGAGGCGGACCGCCTGCAAACGCTGGTCGACCGTCTGCTCGCGCCGCACCGCAAGCCCCACGTGGTGGGTGACGTGAACATCCACGAAGTGTGCGAGAGGGTGCGCTCGGTGATTCTTGCGGAGTTCCCGCGCGACCTGCACATCGAGCGCGACTTCGATCCGTCGATTCCCGAGTTTCGCGGCGATCGCGAGCAACTCATCCAGGCCACGCTCAACATCACGCACAACGCGGCGCAAGCACTGGCCGAACGCCGCGCCGCGGGCGATGCGCAAATCACTTTCAGGACCCGCGTCGCTCGACAGGTTATCTTCAATAAGCAGTGGTATCGATTGGCATTGGAATTGCATGTCATTGACAATGGACCGGGCGTGCCGGACGCGATCAAGGACAGGATCTTTCTCCCTCTCGTTTCGGGCAGGGACGGAGGAACCGGTCTCGGGTTGACGCTGGCACAAACCTTCGTGCAGCAGCATCACGGCGTGATCGAGTGCGACAGTGTCCCGGGCCGAACCGATTTCAAGATACTGATACCGCTGCCGTAGCAGCAAAGGCAAAAGGAGCTGCATGAAGCCGATCTGGATAGTTGACGACGACCAATCGATCCGCTTCGTACTGGAAAAAGCGCTGTTGCGCGAAGACCTGCCCACGCGCAGCTTCACCAACACGCGCGAAGTGCTGGCGGCGCTCGAAGTTGCCGCCGATGACGAGATGCAAGGCCCGCAAGTCCTGGTGAGCGACATTCGCATGCCGGGCGGTTCGGGCCTCGACTTGCTCGACAAGATCAAGGAAAAACATCCGGGCCTGCCTGTCATCATCATGACGGCGTACTCGGACCTCGACAGCGCCGTGTCGGCCTTCCAGGGCGGAGCGTTCGAATACCTTCCCAAGCCATTCGACTTGCCGCGCGCAGTCGAACTGATTCGCCGTGCGGTCGATGAAAGCCAGCGCGAAGAAGTGGCGGAAGAACGCATGGTGGATGCGCCCGAGATGCTCGGGCAGGCGCCTGCGATGCAGGACGTGTTCCGCGCGATTGGCCGCTTGTCGCAAAGCAACGTGACCGTGCTCATCACCGGTGAATCGGGCTCGGGCAAGGAACTGGTTGCACGTGCATTGCACAAGCACTCGCCGCGTGCCAACGGACCCTTCGTTGCCATCAACACGGCTGCGATTCCGAAGGACTTGCTCGAGAGCGAACTCTTCGGCCACGAGCGCGGCGCCTTCACCGGCGCGCAGACGATGCGGCGCGGACGCTTCGAACAAGCCGAAGGCGGCACGCTCTTCCTCGACGAAATCGGCGACATGCCCTTCGACTTGCAGACGCGCTTGCTGCGCGTGCTGAGCGATGGTCACTTCTATCGCGTTGGTGGACACAACGCCGTCAAGGCCAACGTGCGCGTCATCGCGGCGACGCACCAGGACCTGGAGCAACGCGTCAAGGTCGGCGGCTTTCGCGAAGACTTGTTCCACCGCCTCAACGTGATTCGCTTGCGATTGCCCGCGTTGCGCGAGCGTCGTGAAGACGTGCCTTCGCTCACGCGCCACTTCCTGCAGCAAAGCGCCAAGCAACTCGGCGTGGACCCCAAGCGCATCTCGGATGCAGCATTGACGCAGCTGTCGACCTTCGGCTTTCCGGGCAACGTCCGCCAGCTGGAGAACATCTGCCATTGGCTCACTGTGATGGCGCCCGCACAACTGATCGAACCGAAGGACTTGCCACCTGAAGTGCTCGCCGGTGCGACCACCGAGATGCCGATGGCGCCACCGTTGACCACGGTGCCACAGAGCTTTCCACCGTCGATGCCTGAGCGGGACATGCCGATGGGTGCTGCCTCCGCTTCACCCATTTCCGTGCCTGCGCCGCTCGTTCCCGAGAGCACCTCTGCGCCAATAAGCACTTCGAGCGATTGGGAGACGGGACTTGAACTCGAAGCGCAAGCGCTATTGGCGGCAGGCCGTCACGACGTGTGGGACGCGTTGTCGCGCCGCTTCGAATCGCGACTCATCCTGACGGCGCTGGCCAACACGCGGGGCCGCCGCATCGAGGCCGCGCAAAAGCTCGGCATCGGGCGCAACACCATCACGCGCAAGATCGCGGACCTGCACCTCGATCGCGACGCGACGGATTAGTTGACTGGCTGCTGGGGTTCAGCGGCTGCGCTGACCCAGCGTCAGCGTGTCGAGCTGGAAGTTGCCGCTCTTGTCCCACAGCCAAGTTTCGACATAGGTGTGGGCGCCGACCTTGCCCGGGTTGGGCAGGGGCGAAGTGGCCTTGATGAGGTCCGCAATCATCGGCGGCACCTCGGGCGCGTGCGAAGGCGTGCGGCTGAAGGTGACGGCCGACACGGTGCCATCGGCTTCCACATGCGTCTCCACCACGACCACGGCGTAGACCAGCGGCGGGATCTTGCCCTTGTAGATGCGCTTGGGATACTTCGTGTAGATGTAGCGTGCGCCGATCTTGCGGTAGGCCTTCACCGCCGGCGTTTGCATGGTGATCGTCGGATCCGCAGGCGCTGTCGCTGCCGGTGCCTCGGTTGGGCCGGGCAGGTCGTCCTTGCCGGGGCCGGGCTTCATGTCGGTGCACGCCGACAGCATCAAGCCGATGAGCAAGGCACAGGGTGCAATTCGAAGTGGGGTGTGGGTCATCACGGTTCGACGGGCATTGTGCGCCGACATGATCGCTTTGCACACCTCGACACCTGCCGGCCAAGCGTTGGCGCGATGCAAGATTTGGGTCAAGCCGTTTCCGTTGCCCGGCCCATGCAATGGTTGCCTGGCCACCAAGCCGCTCTTCAAAGCTCCAGGATCACCGGCGCGTGGTCGCTGGGCTTGTCCCACTTGCGTGGCACGCGGTCGATCACGCAACTTTTCACCTGCGGCACCAGCGGCTGGCTGACCAGGATGTGGTCGATGCGCAGTCCGCGGTTCTTCTGGTAGCCCAACATGCGGTAGTCCCACCACGAGTAGCTTTTTTCTGGCTGCTCGAACAAGCGAAAGCTGTCGGTCAGGCCGAGGTCGAGCAGTGCCTTGAAATGGTTGCGCTCTTCGGTGGTGTGGTGGATGGTCTCGCGCAGGCCGATGGGGTCGAAGCTGTCGCGGTCTTCCGGCGTGATGTTGAAGTCACCGAGCAGCACCAGGTTGGGATGCGCCGCCAGTTCCTGCCGCAGCCAGTCGCGCAGGCCGTCGAGCCAGCGCATCTTGTAGGCGAACTTGTCCGTGCCCGGCGCCTGCCCGTTGACGAAGTAGCCATTGACCACCCGCAGCGCGCCGGCGGGCGTGTCTACCGTGGCGCTGATCACGCGCGAATGCTCGTCGGTGAAGCCGCCGAGGTTGCGCATCACGTCGCGCGCCGGCGCGAGGCTCAGGATCGCGACGCCGTTGTAGGTTTTCTGGCCGAACACGGCGGCTTCGTAGCCTGCGGAGCGCAGCACGTCGATGGGGAACTTGTCGTCCGTCATCTTCAGTTCCTGCAGGCAGAGCACGTCGATGGGATTGGCCGTCAGCCAGTCGAGCACGTGCTGCAGGCGGGCGGTCAGGGAGTTGACGTTCCAGGTGGCTATGCGCATAGATTGCCTAACTTATTGATTTTTATAAGAATAAATTTCCATATCGACTCGAATACCCAACCTCATACCCGAAACCATCGCCGCTTGCGTGCGAACTGTCCGTTCGGCTCGCGTCGTGTTGGAAGAATCGTAGCGTGCGACTACAGCGGGACGGGCCTGAAGCCGCTTCCTCATCGGTGCCTGATGGCCGCCGACCGGAGCCCCGATGCTAGCTAGTTCTGCGGGGATGACGCGTCAGCCCAAACCGCTTGGCTGCAGGCGTTTCAGAGCCTCGTTCGGCTAGCATCGTCGGAAATTGCGTTCCACGCGAAGGAGAATGGATGACCGGAAATTCAACTAGAAAGCCGAAAACGAAAACTCTTCACTCGTTGCGTCCCGACGAATTCGAGAACCTAGTTTTTGATCTCATGGTATCGAGGGGGATGCACAACGTCTGCTGGCGGACTCCAGGGGCGGATGGTGGACGAGATATCGAGGGCCAATCTGTCCACAGGGATTTCTCAGGTTCGCAAACAATAGACAAATGGTTCGTTGAGTGCAAGCGATATAAAAGCTCTGTTGATTGGCCAACAATCCATCCAAAGCTTGCGTATGCTGATTCCATGCAAGCAGACTATTTGCTGCTCTGCACTAGTTCAAAGTTCACACCCGCCGCAACGACGCAGGCTGACACTTGGAATGCTGCCAAGCGTAAGCCATACATACGTCTCTGGCCTCATCAGGAACTCCTTCTTCAACTGCGCCCGTATCCCGACCTACTTGTAAAGTACGGGCTTGAAGGAGCGGTGGAGACCCCTGGGCCCTCTATCCTCGCCATCGCATTGGCGCTTTCCAAGGCTGTCTCCAGTCATTATTCACGGTTAATCTTTCAGGATAGCAGCCCCGACCGAATGATACAGGCGGCGCAATCTCTCGCCGATCTTCTTAAAGGGCGAATTCAGGACTTGGAACGACAGGGAAGAATCGCGCCGATCCGAGGCAATCGAAAAGCCCAGGAAATTGAGGGTGTTGTTTTTTCTGGAAATTTCTTCGAACTAGATGAACTCGCGCTCAGTGCTTTGCTTGCCTATCTGGCGGCGCTTCTGCCAAAATCAAAAATCACAGCAACGGACTTGGGCGATGGACTGTGCAAAATAGAGAGCGATGGCGATATCAGTCAGGTGGTTGAACGGTATCGCTCAACGTTCCAAAGTGTCGCCCTTTGGGGGGACATCGAGTATTCTGAGAAGACAAATACGATTTTACTGAGGCAACGAGCATGAATTCTGACGGAAAACGCGACAGTTCAAACGAGGCGACGGAAGCGCTGAGTCCAGCGTCCGAGCAGCGAGATGTTGGGCCATTGTTCTTGGCCAACTTCGTTCACCAAGTCGTTAATCCCATCAATGGAGTAATTGGGACTCTGGACAATATCACTGATGGTACATACGGAGGTACGACAGTGATACAGAAGATAAACGCTTCACGTGCACAACTGGAGCAGTGCGTAACTCTGATCCGCAACCTAGCCTATCTGTCCGATTTTTTCTTCGAGACGTCCGGAAAGGAGGCACTGCGCCAGCCGCGCCAAGGTGGAGTAAGCATAATTCCACAGGTGGTGATTGAGGCCCTTCAGTTCTTCCAAATTGCAGCGGAGAAGCGGGGCATTCGATTTCACGTGAACGACACCACGCAATATAGGATCTTGGTCCGCCCTGAATTGTTAAAGCAAGTGTTCCTCAATCTATTTGATAATTGGTTGAAATACGGGGCTCACAATCAAACAATCAATATCGAACCAAAAACGAACCGAAAAGGAGAACTAACGGTTGAAATGGAAGGGGAGAGTATTGGCTTTAAAAACAATGAGGCAGAGAGCTTGTTTGATCTCGGCTTCCGGTCTGATGCTGCGCAAAACAAGGTTGCTCAAGGATCGGGGATTGGCCTTTACATCTGTCGAAAAATTATGACGGACGTTGTTCTGGGCAATATTACCGCCGAGCACAACACCAAGACAGGTAAATCAAAATTCCGACTCACAATTCCGCAGATCAAATGGCAACCTTAAAGATACCAACTCAGTACGATCAGAATAGAATTCTGATTGCCGATGACGAGCCTGAACATCTGGAGTGGCTGGTAGACTTTTTGGAGCAAAAGAACTTCTTCGTTACTGTCGTCACCAACGTAAAAGAAGCGGTTCGGGCTAGTGAAGAGCATCGATTCCGAGCATATATTTTGGATTTGAATATCCCACTGAGTGGTTGGCCTGCGCCCTTTCCGGCAAGTGACACCTTCGCCGAGTATCCCGGATTGCATATCGTCCGAACTGTCCGTTCGCAAGGAAACGATGGAGGCCGTGTTGTGGTTTACTCTGCTCACTTCAACGAGCAAATTACAGCAGAAATAAGTAACTTCTATTGCGGATACGTTGTCAAAGGGCGACCGCGCGAACTTAAAGAAAAGGTGTTGGAAATACTGAAGTCCAGTGATCAAACTGCTGCTGTAATTGCGCGAGCTGCCAAAAAGTCAAAGGACCTCGGCAAGCGAAGTGCGGCCAAGAAGGTGGTTAGGCGTGTGAACCCCAATCAAGGCGCGCTGGCAAAGCGCGGCCCAGTTTCGAAGGCCGCGCCAAAAAAATAGGTTGGACGATAAATGGGTGCACGGGCGCGGGGGTTTCCGCGCTGCCCTGCCGTGCCAGGGAACAATCACTCTCGCACTCACCTCGCGGAAATCATTTCATTGGGCTGCTTGCTGCTGCACGGCTTGGCGCAGCAACGCTGCTGCAGTGCTGCTCAGCGACAAACGGGCGCCAGTGCGCTGTTCGATGGAACGCTGATGAAGCTTTAGCGCCTCGGCGGTAGGGCGGTCCAGCATGACGGCCACGCGCTGGCCGCAGCGGTCTTGTGCCAGGGTGTTGTTCATTCTTTCCAATCCCCCTGCCACGTCCAATTGGTGGCCCAGTTCGGAACACGGGCACGCCGTTTCGCCTCTCGGACGTGGGCGCGCACGAACTGACGAAGGTATGCGGTCGCAGTTTCAAGTTGACCCGGATTCAGTTCCGGATATCGAATCGCGATGGCCTTGCGAGTTTCATCAGGACCACTGAACCATGGGTGACTGCCAGGAAGTTGGACCACAACGCGACGTGTCTCTTTCGTATCGCCGTTGCGCAGATGGACGATGGCGCGGTCAAGGTCGGCATACACACGGGGCGGCAAATCCTCGGCGGCTTCGAGTTCGCCGGTCGCCACGCGAGGATGATTGTTCGGCCGCGTGCGAGTGACTGCTCGGCGAAGTGTATTAAGCATCAGGCGGCCATCCAGAAGTCGGAAGTCGGAAGAAGCGGCTCGATGGTCACGAAGACAGTAATTTCCATGTCACCACGGACGGACGTTCGCTTGATGACAATGCGAATCTCATCGTTCACCGCTACAGCCGCACGGCCAAACGCTCCGACGATGCTCGGCGCGATGACATCGGTCAACTCGGCATCGATACCGACCACGCGAAGAACGCCGTCTGCGCCAATGGCGGCGCCCTGGGCGGCCGTTCCACAAATCGCCTTCAAGTCCGCGAAGTGCAGTCCCCGCGCCGCAGCCTTCCCGACAGTGAACGCGGTTGGTGTGCTTGCCACGATGGCAGAGAGTAGAACGCGGTCGCAAACCTGCGCTAGGCCGAGAGCCAATGCGCGCGCCACGATGAATTCCATATCCGCGTCGGAACGCGCCTTCTGCTCAAGTCGCGTAAGCGTGAATGAGACAGCATGGCTCGCTGCTTCACCAAGATTGATTTCAGCGCCGGCCAAGGGTAGGGGGCTGGTCACAACATCATCACCATCGGCCACGATACCGAACGCGGGTGCAGTCACTACTTCGAAGCGCGCGGGGCGCTTTTGCCAGGCGATCACATCGCCATCCACAACCGCGTCGGGCGCAGAGCCAACGGGTATCAAGCGGGCGCCTGCTTGAATCGCGCAGCTGGCGCCCATCAGGGCATTGCCTATCGTGTGAGTGGTGCCGGCAGCGCTTCGCTGGGTGCTTCGTAGGTCGAGGTCGCGTAACTGGTTTCCAGAGGGCGCCGGAAAGACATCCGAAAGTCGAAATGAGCCCGCGACCGCAGGTTCTTTACGATAGCTCCGGGTCGGTTCGTCGAATCCTGGCGTGTGGCGTTCGAAGAAGCCGAGTGCGCGCCTGGCGTCCGCGAAAAGCGCGGGGAGTCCGATCGTTTGCAGGGCGGTTGGTTCAGACCTCGCGCGGCCTTCGAGCCGCGCGAGGATGTTGGAATGCTGATTGGCTGCGAAATTGGTTTGCATGCGGGGAGTACTTGATAGATTGATTGCGGCTAGCTTTGTGCACGTTTGTGCGTTGCTTGCGCAGTGTGTGCCGGAGGTGCAAAAGGCTCCACTTGGGGGATTTCCACCGCGTCAGCGCGTTTAAGGGCTTGTTGATGCAGGTCCGATTCGCCGGCATATGCCAGTGCTGCTGCTGCAAGTCGAAGTGCGTTTAAACGGTGCTGTGCAAGATTTACCGCAGTTCGGCAGCGAGGCCCCATCAGCTGGCAAACTAGGCCCGCCCAATCGCTGGGGTCGTCCTCATTTACTATTGCCGCAGTGCGCTGTTTCGCGGTGCGTGGATGCAAGACGGGTTGCACGGTTCGTCGCTTGTTCACTGACCAGCCTCCATATCCATCAAGATGAAATGAACGCGATGCGCGAGTTCTTCGCGTCCCGCGCTCATCAGTTCGCGAGTGCTGCGCATCAGCAGCTCATCGGCCTTTGCCAAGGCGCGTGCTTTCTCCAGGCCGGTTTCGTGCGGCGAAATGAGGAACTGCTTTGCGCGGTTGACGGCAGCGATGACGCGGGGGTGAACGGGTTCACACATGGGAGAGGTTCTCAACGGTTGTGGAAGTGATTTCGTCGCGTGCGCTTGTCAACGCAACGGTGATTTCTTGGCGCAGCACGTCTTTGAAACGGGCCTCATCGCTTTCGCCCAGCAGCTGGCTGACAACTCGCTGAGGAATGTTCAGCATGCCGGTGCGAATGATCGTGGCGACGTGCGCCTGTGCCCGAGCGAAGGTGTCGATTGGTGCGACTTCACCCCTGGCCTTTGCCAGCTCAAGCTGCGCCATCTCAGCTTCAGCTTGCAGCTTCGACGTGCGGGCGCGGTTGAGTGCTGAACCGCTGCCGCCAGCTTCATCAATCAAAGCGCGAATGGATGCGCCCAAGCGATACCGGCCGCGCTCCAGGCGTTCAAGCGTGCCCAGTTCGGCGAGCTGACGCACGCGCCGTTCGCTGACGCCCAAGATGCTGGCCAGCTCCCCGGTGGTCACAGTGTCTTCAGGTGAAATGCTCATGTGCTGGAACTTTGGAAGTCGATTTCAAGATTCATGCAGAAGTCCGATGGCGTGGAGCCTGTGCCCCCGCACGGCCCTCCCGTCGAGGAAGGACCCAAGGCCAAAACGGGCGCCCCGTTGGGGGCCGGTGCGGTCGCGGCACTACGTGGAACACTTGGAACGGTTTGCACATTTGGGACGTATTGAGTGCGTGCGCGTGTACGTCGCAAATGGTGGAACTGTTCCAACCCTTCCAAACTGCTTAGGCAGTCCAAGGATTGACCCTCCGCATCTCGTCATGCGTGAGCTGTATGCCCGAGTAGCGAATGCCGCCCGAACGGCGCTTCGACACTCCGGCGAGTGTCGTGAGTCGCGAACCCCAAACGGTCTGGCTCGGAGCGTGCTCCCCACGCGCCTTCTTCCAATTGCCAAAGCTGGTGTAGAGGTGGCTTGCCTTGCATTCGCCTTGCATCTCGCAGCACGCGTCAACCCAAAGCTGCATGTCGTCGTGGTCGGCCATGTAGTCGGCAGAAGCATCGCGAACGCTGTTAGGGATGGCCAAGCCGCCGCGATGCCACTTCACGGCGCCTTCGATGATCCAGGCAAGGATTGCCGGCGCTTCTGCCTTCAGCTTGTCCAGCATATGCGGATCGCGATCCAAGCCATGGAAGCGGGCATTGAACGGGACCAACAACATGCGCCGCGCGATGGCCGGATCGCCGCCGCGAAGTCGGGGTTTGAAGTTGCCGACGATGACATGCTTTTGCTGCATCTCGAACTCAAAGAAGTCCGCGCGCATGAAGCGGGCAGTCAGCGTGTTGTCGCCGGTTAGTTCCTTAATCAAGCTCTCATTGAAGAAACTGTTTTCGTCAAGCTCCGATGACACCGCCAGGCGCTTGCCGCGCAGCTGGGCCAGTTCCGTCGGATGCCGTTCGCCCTTGGATTGCATAAGCGCGCTCGCTGGTAGCTTCAGGGTGTACGAACCGCCGAGCCATTGCACGAACTCAGTCAGCACGCTCTTGCCATTGGCGCCTAGGCCATAGAGGAAGTGAATCACTTGCTCGCGCCGGTCGCCGCTCAGCCAATAGCCCATGCTTCGCTGCATGAACTCGATCAGCTCAACGTCATCGACGAAAACCTGTCGCATGAAGCGATGCCAGGTCGGACACGGGCCGTTGAAGTCGGGGGCGACCCTGGCCGCTTGGGTCACGAATTCGACACCCCTGGTTCGCAAAGCGCCGGTCTTCAAATCCACGATGCCGGCTGGCGTGTTCAGCGCCATTTTGTCCGAGTCCCACACCGCTGGCGGGACGACTATTGCCGGGTCTGTCTGCGCGAGTGACAGCGTTGCGTTCACCGTCCTAGCCGATGCAAGGCGCTTTGCCTCGCCTTTGTCGTCGGTGCGTGACGCAGCGACGCGGCAAACTCGTCGCGCCAGGTCATAGCGTTGCATGTTGTCGTCGCGGGTCCATGTGACCCCGTTGTCGATCATCCAGCCCAGGCCGTGGCTCCACCGCACGTCAGCAGCGCGCTGCACGAATTCGAGGGCCAGCGCGTCGTCGCTGTTTTCCGGAGGCGCGATCCTTTCGGGCGCGATCAGCTCCCCCTCTGCGGCAATCTGCGGTAGAGGCGCCGACTTCGTAAGCTGAAGCAATTTTTCTGCATTGCCACCGCTGGCCAGCCAGTCGCATACGTCTCCCTTCAGCGGCAAGCCGGGTAGCTCCAGCACGCGCACATCTGCAGCAACGCCGCGCAGCTTCGTCGCCACTTTCGCCGCATGAGCATGTCCCGGCTCATCGTTGTCGGGCAGGATGCAAACTCTTCGACCCATCAAGCACTTGGTGATGGTGTCGGGCCACTTGCCTGCGCCGCCAGCGTTGCACGTCGCCACAAGGCCGAGTGTGGCCAGCGCGTCGGCATCTTTCTCGCCTTCTACAACGAACACTACGGCGTCCGGAGTAGCGAGTAGATGCGGAAGGCGATATGGCACTTGGCGCACGTCTTTTACACTCCAGGTCCAGCCACCGCGCGCGCCAGCGTTGGGGCGACGCTGTTTAAACGCCTTTGGCTCGAATCGGCAAACCTCAAACAGAACTTGCCCGTATTCGTCGAGGTATGGATATGTCTTCACCAATCGCTCTTGCTGCTTTGCGGCGTCGGGCAGCTTGATGCCTTCACGCTCCATCCAACGCACCGCTTCCGCCTTCGTGCCGGCTTCGCCGCGATACACGATCAGGTCAAGGACACCGCCCCCTGCGCCGCGTTCGTTGTCGAACCATGTGCCCTTGCCCAAGTCCACCGCCATGCTGCCGCGATTTCCAAAACGCAGTTCGGTGGACTTGCTGAGGCTTGCGTTTGGCTGTCCGAGCAATGCCTTGGCAACAGCCTGTGCGTATGGGCTGAATTCGTCGTGAAATGATTTCATTCAGCTACCGCCCTCCATTCCTCGTAGGCTTCGCGAACTGCCTTTTGAGTGATTTGCCTTGATTCCTCTCGCCCGAGCTTCGCGCCACTGGGGGTTCCGAATGTCAAGATGGTTTCATAAATTCCCATTTGGCTAAAGCCGCTGGCAAATCCGTGTTTTGCTAGGGCCTTCACCGCACGGAAATGCCGCAATATCGCTAGGTCGGGGTCGTTGCAGGGTTCCGCTTCAATCATGCGATATTGATGCCAGTAATATTCGGCAGGTAGTCTTTGATGATCTTTAGAAGAGTTCATTCGTGCGTGCGCTCTTATTGCGTCGTCATTTGCTCGGCATCTCTCGTTGCCATGCGCGATCGCATCCATTCCTGCACTTCACTCACTTCCCATGCCACCGCGCGACCGACCAGTGGAATGGGGCGGGGAAATTTCCCATTGGCAATGTGCGCGTAAATCGTTGGCTTGCTATACCCAGTCATTGCGCTAACGGCTGGTAGTCGGATGAATTTCAGTTCTCTTGTTTCCATCTTTCAGTCCTTAAGTGGTCTTGACAGGACTTATTTTGGCCGTAAGCGGTGTAAGGGTGTTTAGAAAATCTTGGCTCGTTTAAACGCAATAAAAAAAGCCGACCACTTGGCCGGCTTTAAGTTTTACGCTGGTAAAGGTTCAGCTATTATTTTTTGCGCGCTCTGCATCTAAATGGTTGGCCCAAGCTTGGAGCATCTTGCGGCGTTCGTCCTGATAGGCGTGGCGGTTGTAGGCGGCGCGAACTCGATTCGCAGGAACGTGCGCAAGGCAATGCTCGATCACATCCGCATTGGCTCCCTCCTTGTTGAAGTGCGTACTGAATGCGGCTCTCATTCCGTGTGGAGTGCTCTCGCCGCCATAACCAAGTCGATCCAGCACCGCGTTAAGCGAACGATTGGCCATCGGCCGTCGCGGGTCAACTCGGTTCGGAAAGAGGTGTTCGCGCTCTGCGGGGACTTGCTTACGCAAGTTGCGTAGCAGCGCGACAGCCTGGCGAGACAGAGGTACCCAATGCTCGCGCTTCGCCTTCATTCGGGACGCCGGGATGGTCCATGCCTTTGCGTTCAAATCGATCTCGTCCCACCGTGCAGAAATGACTTCATCTTTTCTGCTCGCAGTCAGAAGCACTAACAACATGGCCGTTCTTGTCGCTGGTTGAACGCGACTGTCATCCAAGGCGCGAAGGAAATTACCCATCCTTTCGGCGGGCAGCGACAAGTGATGCACCTGGTTGCGCGCTTGGAGCAATCGGCGGGGCGGGGTGGGATTCGCGGATACCAAGCCCGTGTCGATTGCGTGCTCAAAAATCGCGTCCAGGTGAGTGCGCAAGTTGCGCGCGGTTTCTGGTGCGCGCTTCTCGACAGTAGTTAGGAGGCTCGACAGCTCAAGCCGCGAGATGCTTTCGATGGGACGCCCTTTCAGCTTCGGCAGGAGGTCGTTGTTCAGTTCGCGTTCGCGCTGCCGCACCGTTGCTGGTCGCAGCTTGGCTTCCGTCTTCAGGCGCCAAGCGGCAGTCACTGCGCCAAATGTGCCAACTAGGGCGCGCTCTTGGGCCTGTTTCTGCTGCGCCTTCGCATGCTGTCGGTGATGGACGGGATTGATGCCATCGGCTACCAAGGTTCGTGCCTCTTGGTGCAACTCGCGGGCGCGCTTGAGGCTGATGTCGGGGTAGCGCCCCAGCGCCAGCAAACCTTCCTTTTCGTGAAGCCAAAACCGGTATCGCCAGAGCTTCGCTCCCCCGGGCTGAACCAGCAAGAACAGGCCGCCAGAGTCGGGCAGCTTGATCGCCTTGCCTTGCGCCTTCGCGTTCTTGATCTGCGTTTCAGTGAGCAAGCGAGCGGCTTGCTTGGTCGCAGGTAGAGCAGATTTCATCTTCGGGTACGTAGTGGTCGATACCCGAGATCGTACCCGAAAAAGTGTAAGCTTTAGTAAGTCAACTTCAGATCAGATGGGACTTCGAATTGTCGCAAGTCTTTGATCTATAACGATAATATCGTCATGAATCGAGGTCTAGACTGGTCTTGATAGGTCTAGCTAAGAGGTCTGTTGACGTTCCAGGTGGCGATCTTCATGCGGTTCTCAATGTCGTTGACCAGCGATATTAGTTTGAACCTTGGCGCCGCTTTCGGGTACGGTGCATTCCACCTGAAGCGTCAGGTCATGGGCCCGACGAATGCGCAGACGCTGGCGCCGGCATCCGGAGCCATTTTCCTGACCAGCGCCTACTTCGCCAGCTCAGTCATCAGGCGTGTCACCAGATAGATGCGTGGCACGATCGAATCGACCTCGATGAATTCGTCCTTCGCGTGGTAGCCGAAGCCGGAGAGGCCAAAGCTCTCGACCACGCCAGGCTTGCCGGAACGGCCTGCGAAGCCGGCATCGGTGCCGCCGCCTGTCATGGGCACGAGCGCGAGTTCGCGGTCGATTTCCTTGTAGATCTCTTGCGCCTTCTTCGCGACAGCCAAGCCCTTGTCACCGGCCAGGAACGCCGGGCGCTTGACGTCGAGTGTGACGGTGGTCTCGCTGTCGGGGATCAGCTTGCCGCTGGCGACCTTGGCCTGCAAGGCGGCATCGAGCTTCTTCTCGGCCCCCGGCTGTGTGATGCGGACGTCGCCAAGCGCCTGTGCCTTTTCGGTGATCTGGTTGATCGGGCCGGTGGCCGTCGCCACGGTCCAGTTCAACGCCACACCGGGAATGTCCTTGGACAAGTCCCTGGTCTGCAGCAGTTGGTAAGACAACTCGTAAAGTGCGTTGCGGCCCTGTTCCGGCGCGGCACCCGCGTGCGAGGCCTTGCCCTTCACATCCATCGTGGCTTGCGCGGTGCCCGCTGCGCCGAGCAGCAGCGGCTCGCCCTTGGTCACCGACTTGGCGTAGGTGGGCTCAAAGGACATCACGAAGTCATGCTTCTCTGCCGTCGTCGCGATGAGTTCGCCAGAGGCGCCGGAGCCCACTTCCTCGTCGGTGTTGAACAGCACGGTGATGGTGTCGAAGTCTTTCCAGCCCGAGTCGATGAGGATCTTCAGCGAGGCGAGCATCACCGCGATGCCGCCCTTGTCGTCCGCGATGCCGGGGCCGTAGATGCGGTTGCCGTCGACCCTGTATCCCTGCGTGTTGAGGATGCCGGCGGGGTACACCGTGTCCATGTGCGCCTGCAACATCAGCTTGCGCTTGCCGGTGCCCTTCAGCGTGCCGACCACGATCTCGGCCGGCGCGCCGCTCGTGGTCTTGACGCGCTGCGTCTTGAAGCCGAGGGCCTTCAATCGACCGTCGGTGATGTCGGCCATTTTCAGCAGGCCTTCGGAGTTGAGGCTGCCGGATTCGACGAGCACCATTTCCTTGAGGCTGTCGATCAACGCGGGCTGCGCCTTCTCGGCGGCCGCGAGCAACCTTGCGTCGGGCGCAGCGTGTGCCGCAGTGGTGGCAAAGGCCAGCGCGGCGGCAATGGCGAGGGAAGAAAGCAACGGGGTAATGCTGCGCGTCATGCGAAATGCTCCTTGAATGTTTTGATTGGCCCCGAAGTCTAGTTTCGCGGCCGCGGCTTCGGGACAACCCTGAGGCCATCCATGTTCGAAGAGAGACGCGTCCTGCGAACTCGGCGGCGTCCGCCTCGGCCCGGAGGTCGCCGTAGCCAAGTGGCGCGCATCGGGTGTACCGTGCGCACCTGATATCAGGACTCGTCATTCCGATGGGGTTCCCGTGCGATGCAGGGAATGTTTGGTCGTTGGGCGGACGCGTCGCATGCCTGCCGCGCAACGTCGAGGAGACAACATGAGCATTCGAACTGGACGGTGGCTCGGCCGCAACGGAGGCGGGCTCGAGATTCTTGCAGTCGCACCGGGCGGTCACGTCTCGGCGCGTTACCAGACCAAGGTCGGCAAACCCAACCCCAACGCATGGTTCGATGCGCACGGCATGACGGACGGCCGGCTCATCGGCTTTACCGTGCTCTGGCAGAACAGCACCGAGCAGCATGGCTCGCTCGCCACCTTTACCGGCCGCTACCTCGGCGCCGGCGACGCGGACGGGTTCGGCGACTCGGCCAGGGAGCGCATCGAAGCGCAATGGCACCTGGCCCGCCTGTTCGACGATGACGATCCCGGCAAGCCGCACGCGATGTGGGAGACCTTCCTCACCAATGCCACCGTCCTTTACTGGACGCCTTGAAGGTCTGTCGATGGGCGGGTGGCCTGCAGCGGCAGGCCGTCCGCGCGTGCTTGTGGTTTAATCGATGCATACATTCGGCTTGTTGACAATAGTTGCGGCTTGAATGCATGCATTGCCGGGATCACACATGAGCACACTACCCAGGAAAACCGCCACCAGCCGCGCGCAGGCGGAGCCGCCACCGGCGCGCAAGAGCGCCGCCCGCCAGTTGATGACGCTGCCCGAGCAGATTGCCGAGCGCATCTTCAACGCCATCGCCAGCGGCGAATATGCGCCCGGCGACCGCATCCGAGAAGAAGGCCTGGCCGAAGAGTTCGCGGTCAGCCGCGGACCGGTGCGCGAGGCGCTGCGCATCCTGGAGAGCGACTCGGTGGTGCGAATCCTGCCCAACCGCGGCGCGCACGTCACGCAGCTGTCCATCAAGGAAGTCGCCGACATCTTCGAAATCCGCCGCAACCTGTTCGGCGCCATGGTCCGCCGGCTCAGTCCCCAGGAGGCCGCCCAGATTGCCGCGACCATCGATGCCGACGTGCGCGCGCTCGATGCGCTGGCGCAGGAGCCCGACGGCGCGGCGGCGTACTTCGACACCACCTATCGCCTGGCCCGCACCCTGCGCGAAACGTGCAGCAACGAGCGGCTGGCCGAGATCCTCGCCTCGCTCGCGCGGCAGACCTTGCGCTACACCCAGCTTGGCCTGGCCACGCCGGCGCGGCGCAAGGAGTCGGCGCGCAACTGGCGCGTGATGCAAAAGGCCTTGAAGGCGGGCAGCGTGGAGCTTGCTGCCGAGGCCGCTGAAAAACTCATCGAGGATTCCAGGCGCGAGGCCATCGCGCAACTCGAGGCCCGCGAAGCGAGCGGCGCCGCCTGAGGTCCTGCACGCGAGAGCGGCGGACGCGGATCACTCCGGCTTGAAGTCGATGGACTTCAACACTGCGCCGATGCGTTCGAAGTCGGCGCGCAGCGCCTGTGTCATGTCTTCGGGCGTGCGCGGCTGACCGGGTGCCAGGCCGAATTCCATCAGGCGCTCGCGGATGGCGGGTTGCGCCATGACCTTGAGGGCGGCTTCACGCAGGCGGGTTTGTGAAGCAGCCGGCACGTCGGGCGTCACCCACAAGCCCACCCACGCCAGCGCTTCCATCTGCGGGTAGCCCAGTTCGGTGAAGGTCGGCACCTGCGGCAGGTTCGGCGAGCGTTGCGGCAGGCTCACCGCGTAGGGCACGACCTTGCCCGCCTTGATGAGCGGAATCGCGTTCGGAATGCCGGCAAACATCAGCGGCACATGCCCACCCACCACGTCCACCAGCGCCGGGGGCGTGCCCTTGTAGGCGACGTGCGTCATGTCGATGCCGGCCGCCTTGTTCAGCTGCAGGCCCATCACGTGCGACACGGTGCCGGCGCTGTAGCTGGCGTAGCTCACCTTGCCGGGGTTGGCTTTGACATAGGCGACCAGCTCGGCCAGTGTCTTCGCCGGCACGGAGGGGTTGCCCACCATGACGAGGCCCCCGCGCGCCAGTTCGGCGATGGGCTTGACCTCCTTCGCCATGTCGAAGCGCAGCTTGACGATGTGCGGGATCTCGCTGACCAGCGCGTCGAGCGAGACGATCATCGTGCTGCCGTCGTGTGGCGCCTGCATCAGGTCGTTGACGGCGAGCGCCCCTCCCGCGCCGGGCTTGGCTTCGACGACCACCGTCTGGTGCAGCTCCTTTTGCAACCCTTCTGCCAGCAGGCGCGAGACCACGTCGAGCGTGCCGCCGGGCGGCCCCGCGGCGATGATGCGGACGGCCTTGTCGGACGGCGTTTGTGCCCACGCTGTCGTCGTGGAAAGAAGGGCGAACGCGGCGCCCAGTGCGGTGGCGAGGCTGCGGCGGGTGAGGGGATGAATCATGTCTGGCTCCTGCTCATTGAGTTGGGTTGGGCGCAAGCCATGGGCCTCGCCGTCGGGGTGCAATGGATTGGAGAAGTTTATATTACGATTGTCAACAATAATAATGTCGATCATGGCGTGACGGCGAGTCCGGTCGCAAGCCGTCACATGCGGGAAAAGACCGCTGCGCTACAGGCAGGAACAACTGGCCGGCGCAGCGCAGGCCGCCGCCGTGCCATCGGTCGCCGCCGTGGTGCTTCCGCCAACGCACAGCGCCTGCTTGAGCGCCGGGCAGGCCGTCTCGCAACCGGCGCAGGCGCCGTTGACGGGCGCGGTGCAGCGCGCCGGTCCGGTGAGGGTCTTCAGGAGCACGACGTCCGCATTGGAGGTCGTGCATCCACTCGACACGATGGCGGCGGCGAGCGCCGCAAGCAGGAGCATCTTCATTGCAATCCTCTCGTCACTGGGGTCGCGCCATCATGCAGCAATGAAGCGCTCGCGACCGTTTGCATGCTTGCGTCCATCATGGTGATTCGGTGCCCAGCACCATCACCATGTACGCCGACATCACGAGTCCGCCGGCTTGCATGAGGCAGCTGCGAACGCCTTTGACCTGGCGGTCGCCGCAATCGCCGCGCAACTGGCGTACCGACTCGATCATCAATGGCATGCCGAACATGCCGCCATGGTTGAAGGACAGGCCGCCGCCCGAGGTGTTCATCGGAAACGCACCGCCCGGCGCGATGCGACCACCCTGCACGAAGGCGCCGCTCTCGCCGCGCTCGCAAAAGCCAAGCTCCTCCAGGCCGACCAGCACGCCGATGGTGAAGGCGTCGTAGATCTGCACGAGGTCGATGTCGTCCCGGGTCATGCCGGCGCGTTGCAGCGCGAGGCGGCCCATCCTGGCGAGCACGCCGTTGTCGATCCAGTCCTCCGTGCCGAAAGGCGTGGCGTGCTGGATGTATTGCTCGGCAAAGCCTTGCACGAGCACTGGCTTGCGGGGCAGGTCGCGCGCATGGTCGGCGCGCACCAGCACGATGGCGCCGGCGCTGTCGGTTACCTGGCAGATGTCGAGCTTGCGCAGAGGGGCGGCGACCATCGGCGAGGCGAGATAGTCGTCCATCGTGAGCGGCCCTTGCGCGACGGCGTTGGGGTTGAGTCGCGCCCAATGCCGTGCCGCCAGCGCGACTTCGCCCAGATCTTCAGCGCGGGTGCCGTGGCGGTGCATGTGCAAGCGTGCCTGCATGGCGTAGAAGCCGATCGGGCTCAGCATGCCGTAGGGCAGCACGAACTGCCCGCTGGGCATGCGGGCATCTTGCGCCGCGCCGCCGCGTGAGCGGCTGCGGTCCAGTCGCTGCGTGCTGCCGTAGGTGATGAGTGCGACCTTGCACAAGCCGGCTTCCATCGCGGCCATGGCATGGGCGACGTGCGTGAGGTTCGACTGTCCGCCGACCACGGTGCTGTCGACGTAGCTCGGCGTGAGGCCCATGTACTCCGTCACCAGCAGCCCGGCCGCACGGTCATCCCAGTGCGCGAACACGCCGTCGATGTCAGCCGGCTTGAGGCCCGCGTCCAGGATGGCCTGGCGCGCGGCATCGCATTGCAGCGACAAGGCGGTGTCGCCTGGCTGGGCCTTGCCCATGCCCGCCTCGCCGATCCCGGCGATGGCGTAGCGGCCACTCAGTGCTTTGGGGTCCATGCGGTCGTCCTTCAAGCCGTCGCGTTGGTGGCGGCCGTGAGCCGGGCGCGCACGTCCTTCTTCAGCACCTTGCCGACAGGGCTGCGCGGCAGCGTCTCCCAGAACTCGACCTGCTTGGGCGTCTTGAGGCTGCCGAAGCGCTTCTTGCACATCTCGGTGATCTCCTCGGCTGTTGCGGCGCTGCCCGGCTTGAGCTCGATCACGGCGGTGAGGCGCTCGCCCCAGTCCGCATCGGGCACGCCGACCACGGCGCAGTCCTGCACGGCGGGGTGTCCCCAGATCACCTGCTCGATCTCGCTCGGATAGATGTTGAAGCCGCCGGAAATCACCATGTCCTTCTTGCGGTCGACCACGTAAAGGTAGCCGTTGTCGTCGAACACGCCGATGTCGCCGGTGTGGTGCCAGCCGAAAGCGCGGGCGGCCTCGGTGGCTTCGGGGTTGTTGTAGTAGCCCGGGGACACGAGGTCGCCGCGCGCCACGATCTCGCCGCGCTCGCCGGTCGGCACGATGTTGCCGTCGTCGTCCATGAGCGCCACTTCGCAGGCACCGGATGGGCGGCCGGCCGACGCCAGGTGCTTGTCGAGCTCAGGGTCGTTGTGCACGAAATGGTCCTTGCGCGACAGGCAGGTGATGACGCCCGGCACTTCCGACTGGCCATAGCTTTGCATGAACACCTGGCCCCAGCGCGCGATGCCTTCCAGCAGCTTGTCGACCGACATCGGCGCGGCGCCATACAGCACGTATTCGAGCGAGGAGCAATCGCGCGTGGCCACGTCGGGGTGCGCCAGCAGGCGATAGATCATCGTCGGCGGCAGGAAGATGTGCGTCACGCGCTCGCGCTCGATCGCCTCCAGGATCACGCCCGGATCGGCCGAGGCCGCGATCACGTTGCGCGTGCCGAAGCGTGCCAGCGCGACCATGGTGGCGCCCGCGGCGTGCGTCAGGGGCGCGACGACCAGGTGCACCGGGTCTTTCTTCGGCGGTGTGAACTGGTTGGTGATGCGGTAGGCTGTCTCGAGCGAGCGGTGGCTTTGCATGATCGCCTTCGGGCGGCCCGTGGTGCCGCCGGAGGACTTGATGAGGGCGATGTCCTCGGGACCGCGGCGCACGTTCACGCGCTGGCCGGCAAAGTCCTTGAGCCATTGCGTGATGGACGCGCCACCTTCCTCCAGCGCTTCGGTTAAGCCGATGACGCGCTTGAGCGAAGGGATCTCCGCCTTCATCTGCTCAAGATGCGGCGCGTACTGCGAATGGCAGATCAGCACCGCGATCTCGCAGAACTTCGCGAACCAGATGATGTCTTCAATCGGGTCGCGCGCATTGAGCGGCACGTAGACCGCGCCGCTGCGCATCACGCCGAGCATGGCCGGCAACACCATCGGGTGGTTGGGCGAGAGCACGGCGACGTGCGTGCCGGGTTTCACATCTCGAACCAGCGAGGCAGCGACGGCGTGCGATGCGTCGGCTGCCTGGCTGTAGCTCATCTGCATGCCGCCGCCCTGGACGAAGGTGCGCTCGGGGAACGCCGTGGCGCCGGCGTCGAAGGAATCGATGATCATTTTGTCTCCGGAGTCTGTTGTGTCTGGGGGGCCGGCGTATCGCCGCCCGTGAGCCTGAACATCGGCAATGCGATGTCATCGGCGATGTTCTCGAAGCACACCTCGACAGGCGCGCCGACGGCCAGGTGCTCGAAGTCCGAACCGACGATGCCCGCCAGCATGCGAACGCCTTCTTCGAGCTCGATCATCCCGATGGCATAGGGCACGCGTGCCTCGAACGCGGGATGCGCCGCGACGTGGCAGACGGTGTAGGTGTAGACGCGGCCCTTGCCGCTGGCCTGCACCCATTCGATGTCGTTGGACAGGCAGGTCGTGCAGAAGCGTCGCGGATAGAACTGGTGGCGTTTGCAAGCCGGGCAGTACTGCACCTTGAGCCGCCCCTCGAGCGCCGACTGCCAGTAATGAGCGGTCTCGGCGGTGGGAATCGGCTGCGGGCGTTGGAGGGTCGTTGTCACGGTTTGCTCCTTCAGTTCGCGCTCAGCGAGAAGTCGGCGCCGGCCATGTGCACCTGCGACTTGCGCCTTGATCGCGCCAGGCCGGACACGAGGTCGACCACGGGGTGATGCAGGCTGTACGTGTCGTCCGCCGCGGTCGGCTTCAGGGCGTTGATCTTCTCGTCGCCGTACATGTAGCGCAACAGCAGTTCGTCGTCGCCGATGTTCTTGTAGCGCTGGCGCAGGCCCGGCAACACCGGCTCGATCACCGGCGGCTTGACGGAGACGTCCTTCGAGCCGTTGGCGATGACCTTGTCTTTCACGTTGCCGTCCACCGGCAGCGG
This sequence comes from Variovorax brevis, assembly GCF_030317105.1. Taxonomy (GTDB): domain Bacteria; phylum Pseudomonadota; class Gammaproteobacteria; order Burkholderiales; family Burkholderiaceae_C; genus Variovorax; species Variovorax brevis. Next base: position 491,320 of record NZ_JASZYG010000004.1, on the reverse strand, counting down.
CAGCTCGCCGAAGTAGCCGCAGACGTATTTCTTGACCTCGTCCGGCACGACCTTGTAGCGCTCGCCGTTGAGCACGTTCATCACCGCCTGCGCGCCGACGATGGCGGGGTAGGGGGTGACCATGATCGGCGAGCCCAGCTCCACGCGCACGCGGCCGATTTCTTCCAGCACGGCGGGCATCTTGTCGGACATGCCGGCGAGCTTGAGCTGCGATTCGAGGTTGCTCATCGCGCCGCCCGCGTACTGAGTGATGTAGTGGCTGGGCTCGTATTCGGCCGGCACGCCGACGGGCTGGTTTTCACGCTCGGCGAGGGCGCTGAAGTAGTCGCCGACCTCGTCGAGCAGGCGGTCATCGACGTTCACGTCGAGGCCGATCTCGCGCAGGTTGCGCGCGATCATCTGGGCGGCGGGCAGCGAGTTGCCGTTGGCCATCGGATCGACGGCGGTGAGGATGCTGTCTGCGCCGTGCACTGCCGCCTCGATGGCCAGCAGCGGACCAAGGCCCGTCAGGCAGTGGGTGTTGAACTCCAGCCTGGCCCGGTCGCCGATGGCCGCTTTCATCGCCGGAACCAGCGTTCGGACGCGCTCCAGCGTCAGGATGCCGGCCGCGTCAGCCAGCGTCACGGTCTGTGCGCCGAAACGCTCGACCGCCTCGCGCGCCTTGCTTGCATAGAGCCCGTCGTCATAGCCGGGGGCAATGTTGTAGCCGAGCAGGTAGCTGATGTTGGCGCCGTGACGCTTCGCCACTGATATGGCGGGCGCGAGGTTGTCCGAGCACATCAGCGCATCGAAGATGCCGATGTCGCGCACGCCGTTGGCAATCTGCCGCTCGACAAACAACTCGGTGACGTCGTCGGCCACCGGGAAGAAACCGCGCATCAGGTTGCTGCGGATGGCGGCGCGCAGCGGCGTGCGCGGCATGCGCTCGCGCAGCAGGCGGATGCGCTCGAACGGGTCCTGGTTCAGGAACAGCACGCTCGCATCGAACTGCACCAGCGCAATCGCCTGGATCGACAGGAAACCGGCGCGGTCCATGCGCTCGGCGATCGGCAGCATGTGCTCGGTGCGCATGCGCGTGGCCCACAGGCATTGCTGGCCGTCGCGCAGCGTGTCGTCGGTCAGGTGGATGGTGCGGCGCTTGCCCGAGCGTGCGGTCTCTGCGGCGACAAGTTGTTTGAGATTTTCGAGCATGCTTCAGCCCTCCGTGCCTTGAAGTTGAACCGCCACGCCGGGGCCTGTGACCTCGAGTTGGGCATAGCGCGCCGCGCGCGCGGTGAGTCCGGCGATGAGTGCGTCCGTGGGCGTCGTCGGGACGTAGCGAAGGGCGTCGGCCGATGCCGGCGCAGGATGGGCCTCCGGCTCGACGCCCGAGACCAGCGCCGTCACCAGCGCAGCGTCGCTTGCGTCAGGATGGGCCGTGCGCGGCAGTTCGATCCAGGGCGATTCCATCTTCGGCACGGCACCGACGCGCCGTGCCAGCTTTGCGTCGACGCGCGCTGGCGCCGCGCCGTAGACCTGTTGCAGCGCGCGCCGCACGCCGGGGCGGAGTTCAGCGTAGCGCGGCATGCCCTGCAGATGCATCAAGGCCTGCTCGGCGATCGGCTGTGCGAAAGGTGCCAGCATCGGTGGTGCGCCGACGTCGCTGCGAACGCGTGCGCATTCGTTGGCGAAGGCGTGGAGCTTGTGCGCGAGGCCCAGCGCGGTGAGCTTTTGCATGCACTGCGCGGCGATGTCGCCTGGCAATTGATGCGCGTAGGGCGCGAGGTCGAAAACCCAGGCGCGACCCGATTCAAAGCCATGGCGGTCGGCGATGCCGGTGAGCAATTGGTCGGCTTCGCGTACCGCGTGCAGGCGTTGTTCGGTGACGGGGCAGCCGGTCTTGAGCAGGCGCAGCGATTTGAGCAGCGTGCCGAGTGCCGGGGCGGAGGCGCCGTTGGCCAGCGGTGCGAAGGCCGTATCGAGGCCGTCGATACCCATGCGCACCGCTTCAAGGGCGATCATCGGGCCGAGTGCCGTCTGGCAGCGCAGGTGCAGGTCGAGCGGCGTGTCGCCCAAGGCGTTGCGCAGTGCGGGGAGCAGGGTCGCGAGTCGCGCCGGGGTGAGCAGGCTGGCTTCGTCGCGCAGCATCACGCGGGTGGCGCCTGCCGCTGCCAGCGCCGCGGCTTGGGCGCTGAAGTCTTCGTCGCTGCGGGTCGCTGGGCTGGTGAAGGGCATTGCCGCAATGGCGGTCAGGCCGAGGGCGGTCGCCGCCTTCAGCACCGGCGCGATGCGCGCCATCTGCATCAGAGGGTCGATCACGAGGACTTCGTTGCCGCCGCGTTGAGCGAGTTCGTGGAGCCACAGCGTGGCCATCTCTGTCGACACCACGTCGGCGCCGCGCTTGCCGTGCGTTGTCAGCAGCGAGAGCGACGCGCGCAATGCGACGCCGGGGCAGCGCTCGCGCAGCAACTCGATGCGTTGCCATGGGCTTTCGCCTCGCGCTACGCATTGCTGCATGGTGGCGCTGGAGGCCACCTCGATGGCGGCGGGCTGGGCAGCGGTCAGGTGGGTGGCGACGGCCAGTGCCATCGGCGTCGTCATTGCGCCGGCCCATCGCGCGCTTTGGCCGTCGGTCAGGCTGACGTCGGTGTAGCGAATCGTGCGTTCGGTCATGGTTGCGCCTCCGCAGAGGCCTGCGCGAGCTTGGCTGCCTGTGCCGCAACCTTCTGCGCCGCCTTGCGCTGGGGCAGGAAGGTCTCTTCGACCCAGCGCGTGGTCACGTTGCCCTGGATGAAATCCTCATGCGCAAGCACCGAGTCATGGAAGGACGCTGTCGTCGTCGGCCCTTCGACCTTCAAGCCCGACAGCGCCTGGCGCATGCGCGCAATGGCTTGCTCGCGCGTGGCCGCATGCACGATCAGCTTGCCAAGCAGCGAGTCGTAGTAGGGCGGCACGGTGTAGCCGGCATAGCAGTGCGAGTCGACGCGGATGCCGTCGCCCGAGGGCACGTCCCACACCGAGATCAGGCCCGGGCGCGGCAGGAAGTTGCGCTCCGGGTCCTCGGCGTTGATGCGGCATTCGATCGCGTGGCCCTGCAGGTTGACGTCCGCCTGCGTGAACGACAGCGGCAGGCCACCCGCCACGCGGATCTGCTCGGCCACGAGATCGAAGCCGGTGATCATTTCCGTCACCGGATGCTCGACCTGGATGCGCGTGTTCATCTCCAGGAAGAAGTACCTGTTGTCGCGCTGGTCGACGACGAATTCGATGGTTCCGGCCCCGCAATAGTTGGCGTTGCGCGTGAGGCTCACGGCGCATTCGCCCATGGCCTGGCGCATGGCGGGGTCGACGGCCGGGGAGGGCGCTTCCTCGATCAGCTTCTGGTGGCGGCGCTGCGTGGAGCATTCGCGCTCGCCGAGGTAGACCACGTTGCCGTGCGAATCGGCCATCACCTGGATTTCGATGTGGCGCGCGTGCTCGATGAACTTCTCCATGTAGAGCGTGTCGTCGCCGAACGCGGACTTGGCTTCGTTGGCGGCCGAGCTCATCAGCGATTCGAGTTCGCTTTCATCGCGCACGATGCGCATGCCGCGCCCGCCGCCGCCGGCTGTCGCCTTGATGAGCACCGGGTAGCCGATCTCGGCGCCGGAGCGCTTGGCATGCGCCACGTCGGTCAGCGCGCCCGTACCCGGCACGCGCGGCACGCCGGCCTTTTGCGCGAGGCCCACGGCGGTGATCTTGTCGCCCATGGCGTCGATCGAATCGGCGGAAGGACCGACGAACACCAGGCCCGCTTCGACGCAGGAGCGCACGAAGGAAGAGCGTTCCGACAGGAAGCCGTAGCCGGGATGCACCGCGTCGCATCCAGTGCTCAGCGCCGCCTCGACGATCTTGTCGGCGCGCAGGTAGCTTTCCGATGCGGGCGGCGGACCGAGCACCACCACCTCGTCGGCCAGTTTCGCGGCGAGGGTGTCGACATCGGCCTCGGAAACACCCGCCACCGCCTCGATGCCGAGGGTGCGGCAGGCGCGGATCACGCGCACGGCGATCTCACCGCGGTTGGCGACGAAAACACGGCGGATGTCGCGCTTGGCGACGGGGATGGTTGCTGCATTCGTGTTCATGCTCAGACTCCCTTCGCCGGCTTGATGAGCATGAGGATCTGGTCGTGCGTCACGGGTTTGCCGTTGCCCACCAGGATGCGCTCGACGGTGCCCGCCACGTCGGCCTTGACCGTGTTGAACATCTTCATGACTTCCACCAGGCAGACCGTGTCGTCGGCCTGCACCGCGGCGCCGACCGTCACGAACTCCGGCTGGTCCGGGCTGGGACGCAGATAGAAGGTGCCGACCATCGGCGCGCGCACGGCGACCAGGCCTTCGGGTACTTCGGTGAGCGCTGGCTGCTCGTCCGACGCGCTGCCTGTTTCCGATGTTGCAACTGCTTGCGATGTTTCGTTGCCGGCAGGGCGGCTTGCCGGCTGCGGTGCCCGCTCGCGGCTGAAAGCCGAGGCGCCCGGCTTGCGGGCATGAAGCTCGAATTCACCCACGGTCACGTCCAGCGATTCGAGGTGTTCGGCGCTGTCGAGGATCTCGAGGATGCGACGTACGTCGGTATGGGAAAGAGGCACGGTTTTATCTCCGGTTGCGGCGGGAGTTTCCGCCTTGTGAGCGCAGCTGTCTTGCTGCAGTGAATGGATTAAAACATGCAAATCTTCCTATTGTCAACAATCCGAATGTCGATTACAGTACATCCATTCCGACGCGAAGTCGGGCATTTCAAAGCAAGGAAATCGACATGACGACACAGACGACGATTCGCTCCGACATCACCGGCACCGTATGGAAGATCGTGGTGGACGAGGGCAGCACCCTGCAGGCCGACGACACGATCATGGTTCTCGAATCCATGAAGATGGAGATTCCGGTCCTCGCTCCCGAAGACGGCCGGGTCATCAAGCTCCTGATCGCCGAGGGCGCGCCGGTGCGCGAAGGCCAGGAAATCGCGGTCTTCGAAGAAGCGTGAGCGCCGTGCCGGGCCGCTCCAAACAAGCTCGCACCCCCTCGGGGGGCAGCGACGACACGCCAGTGCGGAGCTTGGGGCCATCAGTCTCTCTCGTGAAGCTGATGACGCTCCCTGAACAGATCGCCGAGCGAATCTTTGCGGCGGTCGTGGACGGCGAATACGCGCCGGGCGATCGCATCCGCGAAGAAATGCTGGCCGAGCAGTTCGAGGTGAGCCGCGGTCCGGTTCGCGAAGCCTTGCGCATCCTCGAGAAAGACTCGGTCGTGCGCATCCTGCCCAACCGCGGCGCCCACGTCACGCAGCTTTCGATCAAGGAAGTCGGCGACATCTTCGAGATCCGCCGCCAGTTGGTGGGCGCCATGGTGCGCAGCATGGGCCGCCCGAGCGACAAGTTCGTCGCCTGGATCGACGGCAAGGTCAGCGAACTCGAAGTGCTCGCAAAGGAGCCGGGTGCGGGCGACGACTACCTGGCCATCAGCTACCGGCTTGGCCGCGTGATGGCCGAGAACTCGGGCAACGAGCGACTCGCCGAAATCCTGGCCTCTCTGGCGCGGCAGACGCGTCGCTATTCAAAGCTCGGCCTGGCCACCGCTGCACGCCGCAAGGAATCGGCACGCCTGTGGCGCACGACGGCCAATGCCATGAAGGCAGGCGACATCGACGCTGCGGCCACCGCCATCGAAGAAATGATTGACGCGTCCGAGCGCGAGGCCGTGAGGCAACTGACACCCCGGAAAGCCACCACGCCCCGAACCCACAAGAAATCAGGGTCCGTCGCGCCCGCTGCGAACGACCACCACACACAGGACATCCTCCCATGAGTTCGACCCGAATTGCAGGCCACGCCCTTTCCTGGGCTGCCGGCCAGTTCCGCGAGCGCACGGCGGTCGTGTTTCGCGACCGCAGCTTCACCTACACGCAGATCGAACGGCGCAGCAACCAGCTCGCCAACGTGCTCATCGGCCTGGGCCATCGCCCCGGCGAGCGCCTGGCCGTGCTGCTCAACAACTCGGTGGAAAGCATCGAGGCCCAGTTCGCTGCCGAAAAAGCCGCGCAGGGCTACGTCGCCCTCAACGCCCGTCACACGGTGCATGAACAGGCCGCGATCCTCAACGATGCCGAGGCATCGGTGCTCATCGCCGGCCCAGAGTTCCGCGACTCGGTCATGAAGGTCCGCCTGCAGGTGCCCTCGCTGCGCGTGGTGATCGGCGTGGGCTGGCATGACGCGAGCGTGCTCGACTACGACACCCTGTTGGCGCGCGCATCGGACCGTGCCCCGCACCTCACGGTGCCGGCCAATCTGCTGCTGCGCATCGCCTACACCTCGGGCACCACCGGCAAGCCCAAGGGCGTGGCCTACAGCATCGAGCGCTGGGAGGCGCGCCTGGCGAACCACTTCGCCGCGATGGAATACGGCTTGGGCATTGACGACGCCATGCTGCACGTCGGCCCGCTCACGCACGCGGCCGGCGTGCACCTGCTGCCGTGCTATCTGCGCGGTGCACGCAACATCGTGGCCGACAAGTTCGATGCGGAACAGGTGCTGGCGCAGATCGGCAGCGAGCGCATCAGCCAGTTGATGATGGTGCCGACCATGATGGGCCGCCTGCTCGAAGCGGTGGCCGCCAACCCCGGCGCCGACCTTTCGTCGCTCAAGCGCGTGCACTACGGCACCGCGCCGACGCCAACGAGCATGGTCCACGAGGCGCTGGAACGCCTGGGCCCCATCCTGCGCCAGCAATACGGCATGACCGAAGCCGTGCAACCCTTGTGCGTGCTCTACCCGCACGACCACCTGCAGGACGGCAAGCCTTCGGATCGCATCACGTCCTGCGGGCGCCCGACGATGGATGTCGAGATTACCGTGCGCGACGCCGATGGCCGTCCGGTGAAAGACGGCGAAGTCGGCGAGATCGCCATCGCACACCGCGGCATCGGCGAAGTCGCCTTCTGGCGCCGCCCCGACCTCGAAAGCGAATCGATCCGCGACGGCTGGTACTACAGCGGCGACCTCGGCCGCTTCGACGACGAAGGCTTCCTCTACATCGTCGGCCGCAATAAGGACATGATGATCAGCGGCGGCTTCAACGTCTATGCACGCGAAGTCGAAGATGCACTACACGCGCATCCGGGCGTCGCCGAAGTGGCCGTGCTCGGCCTGCCCGACACCGAATGGGGCGAAGTGGTCGCCGCATTCGTGGTGCGCCGGCCCGGCGAAACCATCGATGCCGCGGCGCTCGCCCGGCACAGCGGCGAGCTGATCGCCGGCTACAAGAAACCACGCGTGATCGAGTTCGTCGACGCGCTGCCGCGCAACCACGCCGGCAAGGTGACCAAGAACGACCTGCGCGATGCGTACCTCGCGCGCCATCCCGAAGGAGCCCTTTCCAAATGAACACCGCCATCACATCCCATCCCGCAGCTTCATCGACAGGTGACTGGGCCGAAGACCTGCATGAACTCGTCGAGCGCCGCGCCATTGCGAATGCGCTCGGTGGCGAGGAGCAGATCGCCAAGCACCACGCGCTGGGCAAGCTCACCGCACGCGAACGCATCGACCACCTGCTCGACGCCGGCAGCTTCGGCGAAATCGGTGCGCTGGCAGGCTCCGTCAAGTACGACGCCGACCGCAAGCGCGCAAGCTTCACGCCCAGTAACGCCGTGGTCGGCATCGGCAAGATCGATTCGCGCCGCACCGTGGTCGCGGCCGACGACTTCACCATCCGCGGCGGGTCCTCGGAAGGCTCGGTGTCGGAGAAGTGGATCTACGCCGACCGCTACGCCTGGGAATACAAGCTGCCGCTCGTTCGCATGATCGACAGCGCCGGTGGCAGCGTGAAGCTGCTCGACAAGCTCGGCCACACCAAGATCCCCGGCTATCCGATGCTGCCGATGACGCAACTGTTGGGTGTGGTGCCGGTGGTCGGCATCGCGCTCGGCGCCTGCGCCGGCCTGGGTGCGGTGCGCGTGGGTGCCTCGCACCTGGCCATCATGATCCGCGGCAAGAGCCAGATCTTCGCGGGCGGGCCGCCAGTGGTGAAGCAGGCCCTGGGCATCGACATCGACAAGGAATCGCTCGGTGGCTACGACCTGATGCACCGCTACAGCGGCGCCGTCGGCTTGGCCGTCGACACCGAGGAGGAGGCGATGAAGGTGACGCGCCGCTTCCTGTCGTACCTGCCCGGCAACGTGTGGGAGCGCCCGCCGGTCGTGGCTTGCGACGATCCGGTCGACCGCTGCGATCCGTGGCTCAACAAGGCCATCCCGGCCGACAAGCGCAAGGTCTTCAACCCGCGCAAGATCCTGAAGTCGATCTTCGACGAAGGCTCGATCTTCGAGATGTCGCCCGACTTCGGCGGTTCGACCATCACCTGCTTCGCGCGCCTGAACGGCCACGCCGTCGGCGTGATGACGAACAACCCGATGATCATGGGAGGCGCGCTGACGCGTTCTGCCGCGCTGAAGATGGCGCGCTTCGTCGACCTGTGCGACACCTTCCACCTGCCCATCGTCAACCTGGCCGACCAGCCGGGCGTGATGACCGGCGCGGACGCTGAGCGCGAAGGCACCATCTCGGCCGCGCTGCAGGCCATGCACGCGATCGAGCAATCGGGTGTGCCATGGCTCGCCATCGTGTTGCGGCGCTGCGTGGGCCTGGCCGGCGCGATGCTGAGCCCCTTGCATGGTCCTTCGGGCACCTCGTTGCCGAACCGCTATGCATGGCCGTCCGCGCGTTGGGGTTCGATCCCGGTCGAAGGCGGCGTCGCCGCGGCGTACAAGAAGGACATCGCCGCTGCCGAAGACCCGGTCGCGCACCGCCTGGACCTGGAGGCGCACTACCACGCGATCTCGTCGCCGATGCGCACGGCCGAACGCTTCGGTGTGCTGGACATCATCGAGCCCGCATCGACGCGTCCCTTGCTGTGCGCCTGGGTGGAAGACGCGTACCAGGCCACCGGCCGTCGCCTCGGCCCGGTCGGCCGCACGATGCGCTGAAGCGGAGTCATCCACATGCATGCCACCTTGGCCCATGCGGGCCCGGACACTCGCGCCGCACCCACTGCGGAAACCGGCTCCGACGCCTACGAAGAACAACGCGCCGAACTCGACGCACGCGTGCGCACGGCACTCGCCATGGGCGGCGAAGCCAAGCTCGCCAAGCGCCGCGCCAGCGGACACCTGAACGCCCGGGAGCGCATCGAGCAACTGCTGGATGCCGGCTCGTTCAGCGAAACGGGCATGCTGGCCGTCTCGGTGGTTGCCGCCGACAGACACAGCTCACCGGCCGACGCCAAGATCACCGGCACCGGCCGCGTCGAAGGACGACGCGTGGCGGTCGTGTCGAACGACATGACGGTCATGGGCGCGTCGTCGTCGGCCGTCAACATGCGCAAGATCAGCCGCCTGAAGGAGACGGCGACGCGCAACGGCATGCCGCTGATCTTCCTGGGCGAGTCGAGCGGTTCGCGCGTGCCCGATAGTCTCGGTGCCGAGGCCATGGCCGCAGCCGGACAAGATCCGCAGCAGTATTGCCGACGCCGCGAGACGCCGTGGGTCAGCGCCGTGCTCGGGCCGTGCCTGGGCTCGTCGACCTGGTACACCTGCCTCTCGGACTTCGTGGTGATGCGCAAGGGCGCGTTCCTCGCGGTGTCAAGTGCGCGCGTGACCTCGCTGGCCATCGGCGAAGCCGTGGACCCCGAAGAACTGGGCGGATGGAAGCTGCACGCCGAGCACACCGGCCTGGTCGACGTGGTCGTCAACAGCGACGCGGAGGCGCTGGCCGCCATTCGCCGCTTTCTCAGCTACCTGCCGTCGCACTCAGGCGCACGTCCACCCAGCTTGCCGGCTGCGGAGGCGAAAGCGCCCGACGCGGACAAGCTCGTCGAACTCGTCCCGTCCGCGCGGAGCAAGACCTACGACATGCGCAAGGTCATTGGCGGCATCGTCGACGAAGGCAGCTTCTTCAACCTGAAGGACCGCTTCGGCCGCGCCGCAGTGACCGGCCTCGCGCGCCTGAATGGCGAGAGCGTCGGCATCGTCGCGTCGAATCCGATGTTCAAGGGCGGCGCGATGGACCCGGAGGCCTGCCGCAAGGTGAGTTCGTTCATCGTGATGTGCGATTCGTTCAACATCCCGCTCATCTTCCTGGTCGACACGCCCGGTTTCCTGGTCGGCATCGAGGGCGAACGCAAGGCAGCACCGGCGCACATCATGAACATGATCCACGCCGTGCAGCTGTGCTGCGTGCCCAAGCTCTCGGTGATGCTTCGCAAGAGCTACGGGCAGGCCTACATCAACATGGGCGGCGGCCGCAACAGCGACGAGGTTGCTGCATGGACCAGCGCAGACGCCAGCTTCATGGATCCGCAGATCGGCGTCAGCGTGCTGCACGGCATCCAGCGCGAGGACGACCCCGAACGCTTCGACCAACTCAAGGCCGACATGGCACGCGACACCTCCGCCTACGCACTGGCGGGCGCCTTCGGCGTGCAGGCCGTGATCGCGCCGCAGCAAACCCGCGCCTGGCTCATCGACGCCATGGCCACTCACCGCCGCGAACGCAATGGCGGCATCGGCGAGCACGAGATGCGCTCGTGGCCGACCTGCATCTGAGCGAGCACATCGCCCTTCACTCCAACAAGAGACAACAGCCATGAACCCCACTCTCTCGGCGGACACCGCCAGCCTTGACGCGCTCGAAGAAAAGCGCCGCATGCCACGCCTTTACGCGTGGTCCGTCTTTGCGCTCACCTTCGGACTGATGATGTCCGACTACCTGTCGCGCCAGGTCATCGGCGCGGTCATCCCCGCCCTCAAGCTCGAGTGGTCGCTGCTCGATTCGCAACTCGCGATGCTGGTGAGCGTCGTCTCGCTCGTCGTCGGTGTGCTGACGGTGCCGATCTCGCTGGTCGCCGACCGCTGGGGTCGCGTCAAGAGCATCACGCTGATGGCCTTCGTCTGGTGCCTGGCAACTGTTGCCTGTGGCCTGGCGCAAAGCCATGGGCAGTTGCTGTGGGCGCGTGCCTTCGTAGGTTTGGGTGAAGCAGCCTACGGCGCTGCGGGTGCCGCCTTGCTGGCGCATGTCTTTCCTGCAAAGCAGCGCGCCGCGGTGCTGGGTGCCTTCCTGTCGGCAAGCCTGTTCGGATCTGTGCTCGGCGTGGTGATCGGTGGAGCCGTCGCGGCGCAATCGGGCTGGCGCATGGCCTTCTTCGTCGTGGGCGCACCCGGCTTGCTGCTGGCGCTGATCTACCCCTTCGTCGTGCGCGACTACAAGACCGTCGCACTGGACACAAAGGGTGCCGGTGACCTGGCCTCGAAGCGATTGGGATTCAAGCGCGTGGCCGGCGAGGTCTTCGGCTCGCGCGCCGGCAATTTCGCCTATCTGGCGAGTGGCCTTCAAATGGCAATGCCGGCCATGCTCATCGCCTGGTTGCCCACCTACTTCAGCCGCTATCACGACATCGATCTGAAAAAGGCCGGGCTGATGGCGGGCGTGGCGGTACTGGCCGCCGGGTTAGGCATGCTCTTCGGCGGTGGATTGGCCGACCGCCTGAGCGCCAACAACCCACGGCGCAGGGCGCTGGTTCCTGCCCTCTACTCGGTGCTGACTGCGGTTGTTCTGATGAGCGCGTTCGCGCTTCCACCGGGTCCGTTGGGCATGGGCCTGATCTTCCTGGGTGCCTTGTTCGCCGCGGCACAAGGCGGATGCTCCAGCGCCATCGTGTGCGATGTGACCCACCCCGGCGTGCGTGCGACGGTCGCGGCAACGATGACCCTGGCCAACAACCTGATTGGCCTTGCGCCGGGCCCGCTCATCGTCGGCCTGCTGTCGGACCAGCTCGGACTGAAGCTCGCCATGACCATCGCGCCCGTGCTGGCACTGGCCGCCGCCGTTTTCTTCGTGCTGTCCTCGCGCAGCTACGAAGCAGACGCCGCACGCGTCCGGACGAGGGTTGCGCCATGAATCTCTCGATGAGCCTGCCGGGCTGGCGCGAGCCCGCGCGCACCCACTTCCACGGTGTATTGATGTCGGCGGTGGTGGCAGTGGCCGCCATCTCGCTGGCCGAGCACTACCACGTCTCCGCGATGCTGTTCGCCTTGCTGCTCGGCATGGCGCTGAACTTCCTGTCGACAGAAGGCCGTTGCGTGCCGGGCATCAAGTTTTCAGCGAGCACGCTGCTGCGCATCGGCGTGGCGTCGCTGGGCGTTCGCATCACGCTGGGGCAGATCACGGCACTCGGCGCGATGCCGATCGCGATGGTCGTCGGCTCGGTGGCGCTGACCATCGGCTTCGGCATCGTGCTGGCACGCCTGATGGGCTATCGCAACCGCTTCGGCGTGCTGACCGGTGGCGCGGTGGCGATTTGTGGCGCATCCGCGGCAATGGCCATCGCCGCGGTGATGCCCTCGCACCCGCAGGACAACGTCAAGGAGCGCGCCACCATCTTCACCGTGATAGGCGTGAGCACGCTCTCCACCGTGGCCATGATCGTCTACCCGATGATCGTGAACCTGCTGGGCCTGGGCCAGCAGCCGGCCGGCGTCTTCCTGGGCGGGACGATCCACGACGTGGCGCAGGTGGTGGGCGCGGGCTACGGCATGTCGAAGGAGACCGGCGACGTCGCGACCATCGTGAAACTATTGCGCGTGGTGATGCTGCTGCCAGTGATCCTGGTCATCACCCTGTCTTACCGCAAGGGCCATGCGGCGGGCGGGCCCAAGCCGCCGCTGCTGCCCTGGTTCGTGGTGGCCTTTGCGATGCTGGTCGCGGTCAACAGCGCCGGGTTGATTCCTCCGGTCTTGCAGCAGGCGCTGCAGACGCTGTCGACATGGTTGCTGGTGATTTCCATGGCAGCCATCGGCATGAAGTCGCACCTGAAGGACTTTGCGACGGTGGGCCTGAAGCCCATCGTGCTGATGGTGAGCGAGACGGCGTTCCTGGCGCTGCTGGTGGTCGCCTTCATCCTCCTCGCACGTTGAATTGAAGAAAGAAGGGACGCATCCCATGATCACCGCAGACGCAGCACTGCAACGCCTTCGCGAAGGCAACGGGCACTTTGCATCGGGCATCGGCAGCGAAGAGACTTTCTTGCGGCGCGTGCAGCGTGCGCGCACCGATTTCCAGCAGGAGCCCTTCGCCATCGTCATCGGCTGCTCCGACTCCCGGGTTCCGGTGGAGATCGTGTTCGACCAGGACCTCGGCGACATCTTCGTCATCCGCGTGGCCGGCAACATCGTCTCGCCTTCGCAACTGGGCAGCGTCGAGTTTGCCGCCGCGGCCTTCGGCACGCCGCTGGTGGTGGTGCTCGGACATTCGAACTGCGGCGCGGTCGTTGGCACGCTGGAACGCTTACGCCGGCCCGCCGAGGCCCGCTCGCCCCACATGCGTTTCATTGCCGAGCGCATCGAGCCGGCGGTGGCTGGCTTGCTGTCACCCGAACGGGGGTACGACCGCAAAACCTTGATCTGCAAGAGCGTGCGCGCGAACGTGCGCCAGTCGGTGGAGCAGCTGACAAGCGGGTCGAAGATTCTGGCGGAGCTGATTGAAGCGGGTCAGCTGCGCGTGGTGGGTGCCGAGTATTCGCTCGAAACGGGCAAGGTCGAGTTTCTCGACTGAATCCCGGCATCGACGGCATCGGGCAAGAGGGCGCTGCGCCGGCGATGGTCAGTGATCAGCGCTTGGCCGCAGCCAGTTCTCAATCACGAGGCCAGGCACGCGCGCAAAGTGCCTTGTGTTGTCCGTCACTACGACCGCGCCCGTTGCCAATGCATGCGCGGCGATCATCTCGTCGAAGTCGCCGATGGGCTTTCCGCGCGACTTCAGGTCTGCACGCAGTGCACCGTGCCTGTTTGCAGCCTCGGCGTCCCAAGGAAGGATGGGCACGATACGCAAGAACTCGTTCACGATCTGGTGCAGGCGTACTGCTTCGGGACGCCTGGCCACGCCGAAGCGAATCTCGGAACAAGTGATCGCGGATATGCACCACTGTCCAGGCGCGAGCGCTTGCAAACGCATGTCAAAAGCTGGATGTCCTCGAATGGCCTCGCTCGCGGCATTTGTGTCGAGCATGTAGAGCGTCATTCCTTCCAATCCTTGAAGGGGTCGCGTTGCTCCTGGCCTTGAGCGCGATCTGCAAGGAAATCCTTGGGCACAGGTCCGAGTTGCTGGCGCAGTTGCATGAATGCGTGCCAATCGACGGGCGAGCGAGTGGACAGAATGACGTCGCCAGTGCTTTCGTCGCGTCGTATGTAGACCTCGGTGCTGCCCTCGAAACGGAACTCGGCCGGCAGGCGCACGGCTTGGCTGCCGCCGGTGGCGAAGAGTTTTGCAGTGGGTTGTTGCATGATTGCCTCCTTGATGTACATACAATTGTAGATACATCGACTTGCGACGTCAATGGAGTGCACTGGGTGCACCCGCGCCTCAAGCCCGCAGCAACACGTTCAACTGATCGACGATCTCCGCCCACTCCGCGTCTTCGGTGATTTCCTCGCGCAGGAATTGCGACTGGCCCTTGCTCCAGAAGGGCGCGTCGGCAAGCTGGATCTTGTTGTCCAGCGGGCGATGCTCCGCAACGAAGCGGTCGATGTCGGCCTGCTCGCTCGGCAGCCCGAGCTGGCGGAACAGATCGGGTAGGGTGTGGTGGGTCAGGTCCATCGCAATGCTCCTCTCGCTTCAGAAATTCAGGAAACCGGATCGGCCTCGCGTCCCCGGAGTTTGGCGCTGCCCTCGTAGATCACGCGGCGACCGCGCTGCACGTTGCCGATCGGGCGATGCTCGGCAATGGCGTGCCACGGATTGAAGGAGACCATGCCGAGCCACGCTTCCGTGCGCCGCGTTTCGGCGCTGTCCAGATCGCAGCGCGGGATGATGAGTTCGGCCAGCTTCACCCAAGGTGCGTCCTGCGGCTTCCATGCGAATGTGCCATCGATCGGTGTCTTGCGCTCGTCCACGTAGAACTGCACGAGGAAATCGTAGCGGATCTCACCCTCGGTCAAACGCTGTTTCAGTTCGTCGCGAAGGTGGTTGCGGCGCAAGGAGCGCGGTGTGGTCGTCGCGGGTGACTGCGCATGCCACATGAACTTCACCGCATGCGGGCCGATGGCCATGGGTGTGAGGCCGTGAAAGTGTTCGTCGGCGATGCTGCGCAGCAGGAGCCGCCTCGGCAGCCAGCGCAAGGTCCACAGGAGTGACTGCAGGGCACGCCGCACGCCCAGCCGCCGCGCCATCTTGAACGGCGCGGTCAGCGGGTTGGCCGCTGCCATCGACATGATCATCAACTCCACCGCGTCGGCAGCCGGCACATAGGCATGGTTGAGCGCGAGAAAGTCCTGCGTGTCCGCATGTTCCTGCCCCGCCATCAGCTTCGTGCCTTGGACGCCGCGCAGCTTGACGGCAAAGCCGAGCAGATCGGGATAGCAGTCGTGCCGCGCGCTGCTGAAGCCATTCGTCAATCGCACCCACGCCTTGAAGCTGCGGGCTTCCCTGAAGACGCCGTGCCGCGCAGCCGCAGGCAGGTTGTCGAGCACCCTGAATTCGGCCTCCAGCCCGGCGTGTGACTTGACGTGAAAGCCCCGATGGGGCTGCCCGTCGCCCTTGCGCGCAAAGGATTGCTGGTAGCGCGTCATCTCGCGCACGCACGCCTCGAACTGCGCCGCCTCGCCGGGCGGAATCACTTCATGCCACGCCGCGCTCTTCGCGCTCTCGTCCAGGGCTTGTTCCATCATGGATCGGCAAAGGTGTCGAACAGCAGGTCACGCAACCATTGGTTGCCCGGATCGCGGTGGAAGCGTGCATGCCAGAACGAGTTGATGGTGATCTGCGGCAAGGGCACCGGGTGCGCGCGCCACACGAGCCCGAAAGGCTCCGCAATGCTGGTGGCCAGCCGCTCGGGCACGGTGGCGATCATCGGCGTGGAGCGAAGGATGTGCCCCACCGCCACGAAGTGCGGCACCGTCAGCCGCACGCGGCGCGCAACGCCCTGGGCGGCCATCAACTCGTCGACCTGTCCGTGGCCGGTGCCGGCGGATTTGATCAACACATGGTCGGCCGCGCAGAACTCCTTGAGCGTGAGTTTGGGCTTGGCCGCGAGCGGATGCGTGGCGCTGAAAAGGCAGACGTAGCGCTGCCTGAACAGGCGCCGCTGGTAGATGCTCGCCTTGAGCTGCGGCAGCAGCCCCATCGCAATGTCCACCTGCCCGGCCTCCATCGCATCGCGCAGGTTCACGGCCGTGTTGCGCACCGTGCTGATGGTCACGCCGGGCGCCGCGCGCGACAACACGTCCATGAGCACCGGCGCAAAGTAGATCTCGCCGATGTCGGTCATGGCCAGCGTGAAGCTGCGCTGGCTGGTGGCGGGGTCGAAGGCGGTGGGCTTGTTCAGCGCGCCATGCAGCGCGGCCATGGCATAAGCCACCGGCTCGGCCAGCTGCAGCGCAAAGGGCGTGGGCTCCATGCCGCGCGCGGTGCGCAGGAAGAGCTCGTCGCCCAGCAGGCGACGCAG
This sequence comes from Variovorax brevis, assembly GCF_030317105.1. Lineage (GTDB taxonomy): Bacteria > Pseudomonadota > Gammaproteobacteria > Burkholderiales > Burkholderiaceae_C > Variovorax > Variovorax brevis. Next base: position 474,812 of record NZ_JASZYG010000004.1, on the reverse strand, counting down.
GCGCGCCAGCGCATTGCTGATGGCCGGCTGGGAAAGCCCGAGGCCTTCCGCCACGGCCGAGACGCGCTTTTCCGCGAGCATCCGGTCGAAGACCAGCAGCAGGTTGAGGTCGATGTCGCGCAGTTCCACCCCTTCGCTCCTTTATTCATGAGGGTGATGCGATGGATTCACCAAATTCTATTGGCAAATGTGCGGCTGCGTCCGATCATCACTGCACAGAGGAGACCACGATGAGCACGCAGAGCATTGTTTTTCCGGAAGCGATCCGGTGGGAATCGGAAAAGACCAACCGCATTCCTTTCATGGCCTACACCGGCGAGGCGCAGCACAAGAAGGAGCTGGAGCGCTTTTTCTACAACAAGCACTGGTGCTACGTCGGCCTCGAGGCGGAGATTCCCAAGCCCGGCGATTTCACCCGCACCGCCATCGGTGAGCGCTCGGTGATCATGGTGCGCGATGCGGAGGGTGGCATCAACGTGGTCGAGAACGTATGCGCGCACCGCGGCATGCGTTTTTGCCGCGAGCGCAACGGCAACCGCAAGGATTTCACCTGCCCCTATCACCAGTGGAACTACTCGCTCAAGGGCGACCTGCAGGGCGTGCCCTTCCGGCGCGGCGTGAAGCAGGACGGCAAGGTCAACGGCGGCATGCCCGCCGACTTCAAGACGGAAGACAACGGCCTGAACAAGCTCAAGGTGGCGACGCGCGGCGGCGTGGTGTTTGCGTCTTTCGACCATGAGGTGGAGTCTTTCGAGGACTTCATGGGCCCGACCATCCTGCGCTACTTCGACCGCCTCTTCAACGGCCGCAAGCTCAAGATCCTCGGCTACAACCGCCAGCGCATTCCGGGCAACTGGAAGCTCATGCAGGAGAACATCAAGGACCCGTACCACCCCGGCCTGCTGCACACTTGGTTCGTCACCTTCGGGCTCTGGCGCGCGGACAACAAGTCCGAACTCAAGATGGATACGCACGGCCGCCATGCCGCGATGATCTCTACCCGCGGACAGGCCGGCGCAGCCTCGCAGGTCACGCAGGTGTCGAGCTTCAAGGAAAGCATGCAGCTCAAGGACCCGCGCTTCCTGGACATCGTGCCGGAAGACTGGTGGGGCGGGCCAACGGCGGTGATGACGACGATTTTCCCGAGCGTCATCCTGCAGCAGCAGGTCAACAGCGTGTCGACGCGGCACATCCAGCCGGTCGGCCACGATGCCTTCGATTTCGTCTGGACGCACTTCGGCTTTGAAGACGACACCGAAGAAATGCAACAGCGCCGCCTGCGGCAGGCCAACCTGTTCGGGCCGGCGGGCTTCGTGTCGGCCGACGATGGCGAGGTCATCGAGTTTTCGCAGCAGGGTTTCGAGCAGAAGCCCTTTCACCGCACGCTGGCCGAGCTCGGCGGGCGCGAAGTGGAAGACACCGACCACATGGTCACCGAGACGCTCATTCGCGGCATGTACCGCTATTGGCGCGAAGTCATGGAAGCTTGACGCCATGCAGTTCGAACGCTATTTCGAGCTGGTCCAGCTCTACGCCGACTACGCCCGCGCGGTGGATTCAGGCAAGTGGTTCGACTGGCCGGGCTTCTTCATCGAGCAGTGCAGCTACCGCCTGCAGCCGCGCGAGAACCACGAGCGCGGCCTGCCGCTGGCTACCCTGTCTTTCGAAAGCCGCGGCATGCTCGAAGACCGGGTCTACGGCATCCAGGAGACGCTGTTCCACGACCCCTACTACCAGCGCCACATCGTCGGCCTGCCGCTGGTGCATCGCATCGACGAGGACGGCACGATCCACAGCGAGGCGAACTACTCCGTCTTTCGCACCAAGCTCAGCGAGCTTTCCACAGTATTCAACGTGGGCCGCTACATCGACACCATCGTGCCAACGCCTGAAGGCCTGAAGTTCGCGTCGCGCCTCGTGGTGTACGACAGCGAAATGATCCCGAACTCCATCATTTACCCGATCTGAAAAAGAAGAACCGCATGAGCCAAGAAACCTGGGTCGACGCCGCTGCCGTCGACGAACTGCCCGCCGACGACGTCAAGGGCATCGAAGTGGGGGGCTTCGACATCGCCTTCTTCAAGGTCGGCGACGACGTCTGGGCCACGAGCAACAGTTGCACGCATGGGGACGGGCGGCTGTGCGACGGCTTCCTGGAAGGCCACGAGATCGAATGCCCCTTGCACCAAGGCAAGTTCGACGTTCGCTCGGGCAAGGCGCTTTGCACGCCGGTGAGCGAGGACTTGCGGGTGTTTCCCGTCAAGATCGAGGGAGGGCGGGTGTTCGTGGCGTTGGGTTGAGAGTGTTCTACGGCCGTGGTCTTAAACTTGTCATGAAACTGGTTTGAAGGGGGGGCTCGTATGCATACTTGGCCGGATCAGGACGCGAAGGCGCGTTTCAGTGAATTTCTTGATGCCTGCATCAGCGAAGGGCCGCAACTCGTCACGCGCCGTGGCGCGGAGACGGCCGTCCTGGTTTCTGTCGACCAGTGGAAGCGACTGCACTCGGCAGCCAAACCTTCCCTGAAGGCGCTTTTGCTGTCCGATGCCGCGCGCACTGACTTCCTCGTGCCGCATCGCGGCTCTGCGCGTTTTCGCCACGTCGAACCACTGCGCTGAATTTGAACGCATTTGCTGTATGCAGCGCGGTGCTTTGCTCGCGTGAATCTGCTCCGATCCAGGTTGCGATCTGGACGTGTCTGTGGTCAGCCTCGGTCAAGCTTCAGGCTGGCAGTTGTAACCGCAAGACACTCACATCCCCCATCGCAGCGCCGGCGTGTGCACCGGCGCATCCCACAGTGCCAGCGTGGCCGCATCGACCGCGCTCACCGTCACCGAAGACCCCGCCATTTCCAGCGAGGTCACGTAAGGCCCGGTGAGGAAGCGCGCCACTTTCAGCCCGTGCCCGTCGAGGATCTTTCGCACTGAATTGACCATCAGGTACAGCTCCATCAGCGGCGTGCCGCCAAAGCCGTTGACCAGCAGGATCACCTCTTGCCCCGCCTTGAGCGACAGGTCTTTCAGGATGGCGCCGGTCAGCTCCGCCGCGATGTCGTCCGCCGAGGCAAGCTTGACGCGGCGCCGGCCTGGTTCGCCGTGGATGCCGACGCCCATTTCCATTTCCTCCGGTCCGATCTGGAAAGTCGGCTTGCCGGCCGCGGGAACGGTGCAGGAGGTGAGGGCAACGCCCATCGACGCCGTGGCCTTATTGACCGCATCGCCCAGCGCCTTGAGTTCGGCCAGCGAGTCGCCTCGCTCGGCGGCGGCGCCGACGATCTTCTCGACGATGAGCGTGCCGGCCACGCCGCGCCGGCCGGTGGTGTAGGTGGAGTTTTCCACCGCCACGTCGTCGTTGACGATGACGGTTTCGTTCTCGCAGTCGACCATCTCCGCGGCCATCTGGAAGTTCATCATGTCGCCCGAATAGTTCTTGACGATGAACAGAACGCCAGCGCCTGTGTTGACCGCGTGGGCCGCGGCCAGCATCTGGTCGGGCGTGGGCGAGGTGAACACTTGCCCCGGGCAGGCCGCATCCAGCATGCCGTGGCCGATGAAGCCGGCGTGCAGTGGCTCGTGGCCCGAGCCGCCACCCGAGATCAGCGCGACCTTGCCCGGCCGGGTGGTCTTGCGGCGCACGAACAGGCCGCCTTCGCCGAGCGTGACGATGTCCGCGTGGGCGGCCGCAAAGCCGTCGAGCGATTCGGTCAGGATGTTGTCGACGTCGTTGATGAGCTTCTTCATGGACGATGCTTTCAGGCGGAAAGGGAAGGCGTTGGCGTGGCGGGCGAGGAAGACGGCAGGCTGTCACAGATCGCGCCGATGATCAATGCCATCGAACGCGAACCCGGGTCCACGTGGCCCAGTGCGCGATCGCCGAGAAAAGAGGCGCGGCCCTTGATGGCGTCCATCTCCGCGGTGGCGTCGGCGCTGGCGAAGGCGCAGTCGCGCACGCGTGCGGCGAGGTTGTCGCCGCCCTCGGCCAGCACCTTCTGCACCGGGTCGAGCACGTCGAGCAATGTCTTCTGGCCCACCTCGGCCTTGCCGAGCCGCGTGAGCGCCTTGATGCCGGCATCGACGGCCCGTGCCATCGCCTCGGCGGTCGGCGGGTCGGGCAACTCCTTGCCGAGCGTGATCATCAAGGTGCCGAACACGGGACCGGACGACCCCCCGATGGTCGACATGCACGTCATGCCCATGGTGCGCAGCGCTTCGTTGAGCGACTGGTCCGCGATGTCCTCGAGCTTGCCCTGGATGGCCAGCGCGCCGCGGCGCATGTTCAGCCCATGATCGCCGTCGCCGATCGCCTGGTCGAGGGCGGTGAGCTCGTCGACGTGGTCGATCAGCGTTTGCGTTGCGCGGCGGATGAGATCGATGTGATCGGTCATGTGGTTCTTCCCTGTGTTGATGTCATGCGGCGATGCGCTGGCCCCGCGCGTCGAACCACAGCGCTTTCATCAGCTCGACCCGCACGGCGTCGTTGGGCTCGAAGCTTTCGTTGCCCGGCGCGCAGACGATGAGTTCGTGCTCGCTGTCGTCCAGTCCCAGATGCACGAGGTGCTGGTCGCTCAGGCGCTCGATGCGCTTGACGCGCGCGCTGCGGTGCGCGTTGCCGGCGCCGGTGTCAGCTTCGCGATGGATGCGCAGGTGTTCGGCGCGCACGCCCACCGTCACGGCCTCCTGCGGCCCCGGCACGCCCGGCACGACGGCGCGCGGCAAGAGGTTGATGCGCGGCGAGCCCAGCCGTGCCGCCACGTGGCTCGTGCGCGGGTCTTCGTAGATCTGCCGTGGCGTGCCGACCTGCACCAGCACGCCCGCGTCGAGCACGCCGATGCGCGTGGCCATCGTCATCGCCTCGATCTGGTCGTGCGTCACGTAGAGCATCGTGGCGCCGAGGTCTTGCTGGATGCGCTTGAGTTCCAGGCGCAGGTCGTTGCGCAGCTTGGCATCGAGCGAGGAGAGCGGCTCGTCCATGAGGTAGATCGACGGGCTGCGCACCAGTGCGCGGCCGATGGCCACGCGCTGCATCTGGCCACCGGAAAGTTTGGTGGCGGCGTTCTTCAGCTTGTCGTGGATGCGCAGCATGTGCGCGACCTCTTCGACCTTGCGGCGTACTTCGGCTTCGGGCTTGGGGCGCAGTGGCGAGCGCAGCGGAAAGGCGAGGTTGTCGAAGACGCTCAGGTGCGGGTAGAGCGAGTACTGCTGGAAGACGAAGGCCACGTCGCGCAGCGCGGGTGCGAGCGCGGTGACGTCGCGTCCACCGATGAAAACGCTGCCGGCATCCGGCTTCTCCAGCCCGGCCACGAGCCGCAAGGTCGTCGTCTTGCCCGCGCCGCTCGGACCCAGCAGCACGAAGAACTCACCGCTTGGAATGTCGAGTTGAAGGCCATCGACCGCTTGCACCGCGCCAAAGCGCTTGCCGACGCCGGCGAGTCGAAGTTCAGCCATGGCGTGCTCCCTGTCGGCGCACCGCGTGCGGTTGATCGTCGCGCGCCGTTCGCAGCGCGCGGCCGCTCGTGGCGTCGAAGAGCGAGACGGCCGCGGCATCGAAGGCGAGGCCGACGTGGTCACCGCGCCGCGCGGGGTTCTCCACGTCGACTTTGGCGCGCACCGTGGCGCCCTGCGCGGTGGCCAGCGTCACGACGGTGCTGGTCCCCAGGTATTCGGTGCCAAGCACCTCGGCGCGCAGCATCGAAGTGTCGGTGAAGCGCACATGCTCGGGCCGCACGCCGCACAGCAGCGAGCGCGCCGACACGTCCTCGCGTGCGGCCGGAACGATGAGCTTCGCCGGGCCGATGTTGATGGCGTTGTCGCCGCTCGCCATGGCCGCTTCGAACGGCAGGAAGTTCATCGACGGGGCGCCGATGAAGTCCGCGACGAAGACGCTCGCCGGCCGCTCGTACACCTCCAGCGGCGCGCCGAGCTGCTCGATCACGCCCTCGTTCATGATGGCGATGACGTCGGCCATCGCCATGGCTTCCATCTGGTCGTGCGTGACGTAGACGGTGGTGGCGTTCAGGCGGTCGTGCAGCGCGCGCAGTTCCTGGCACATCACCTCGCGGAACTCGGCGTCGAGCGCGCCCAGCGGTTCGTCCATCAGGAACGCGAGCGGCTGGCGCACGATGGCGCGTCCCAATGCGACGCGCTGACGGTCGCCGCTGGAGAGGCCCGACACGGGCTTGTCCAATAGATGGGTGATGCGAAGGATGCGCGCAGCCTGTTCCACTGCCGTGTGGATCTGCTCGCGCGGCATGCCCTGCGACACCAGCGGAAAGGCGATGTTGCGTCGCACGTTCATGTGCGGATACAGCGCAAACATCTGGAACACGAAAGCGATGTCGCGTGCCGATGCGCGCTTGAAGCTGACATCTTCGTCGCCGAGGAAAATCTGGCCGGAGGTCGGCAGTTCCAGTCCCGCGATCATGCGCAGCGTGGTGGTCTTGCCGCAGCCTGAGGGGCCGAGCAGGCAGAAGAACTCGCCGTTGTGCACGGTGAAGGTGGAGTCCTTCACCGCGGTGAAGTCGGCGAAGGCCTTGTGCAGGTGGTGGACGCGGATCTCGGCCATGGCTATTCCGGAAACTTCGACACGACCATAAACAGCAAGGTGCCGAACAGCGTGGTCACAAACGACCAGGTGAAGAGCACCATCGCCAGCGGTTGCAGCATCATCACGAGCCCGGCCGTGATCACGATGCAGGCCACGATCTCCATCGGCCCGCGACGCAGCCACCGCGGCCAGCGGCGTTGCGCTTGCGGGGAAGTGGTCGAGCTCATTTGCGCACCGCTCCGAAGGTGATGCCACGCAACAGATGCTTGCGCAGCAGGATCGTGAACACGAGGATCGGAATCAGGAACAGCGTCGTGCCGGCCGCCACCGCGGGCCAGTCTTGCCCGCCTTCACCAATGATGATCGGGATGAACGGAGGCGCCGTCTGCGCCGTGCCGGAAGTCAGCAACACCGCGAACGCATATTCGTTCCACGCGAAGATCAGGCAGAAGATCGACGTGGCCACGATGCCCGTCGTCGCCTGCGGCAAGACCACCTTGCGGAAAGCCTGAAGCCGCGTGTAGCCGTCGACCATGGCGGCCTCTTCGTACTCACGCGGAATCTCGTCGATGAAGCCCTTGAGCAGCCACACCGCGAGCGACACGTTCACCGCGCTGTAGAGCAGGATCATTCCCAGCCGCGTGTCCGACAAGCCCAGTTCGCGGTACATCAGGTAGATCGGAATCGCCACCGCAATCGGCGGCATCATGCGCGTCGACAGGATGAAGAAGAGCAGGTCGTCCTTCAGCGGAACCTTGAAGCGCGAGAACGCATACGCCGCCATCACGCCAAAGCCCACCGACAAGATCGTGGAGCCGAACGCGATGATCAGCGAGTTGATGAAGCGCGGTATGTAGTTAGACTGCCCCGCCACCACCATGTTGTCCGCGCGCGCCACCTTGTCGCAGGTCTCGGTCGGCGCGGGCAGGGCAGCGATGTATTCCGGCGTCTGGCGCGAGCGCGTGGTGAACAGGTTGCAGTAGCCCTGCGGCGAGGGCGTGAACACGATCTTCGGTGGATAGCTGATCGAATCCGGCGGCGTCTTGAAGCCGGTGAGGATGATCCACACCAGCGGAATCATCGTGATCAGTGCATAGAGCACGACCACCGACCCCGCGAACAGTCGCGTGCGCGAACTCGGCTCGACGACGGAATGCGCAGTGCTGATGCCTTGGCTCATGTCGTCCTCAGCGATTCTTCACGTGATTGAGCGCCTTCACGTAGATGTTCGCCAGCCCGAACACCGACACGAAAAGGATGATCGCGAACGCCGACGAATAGCCGGTGCGCCATTTCTCGAATGCTTCGCGCTTCAAAGTGATCGAAGCGAGTTCAGTAGCCGACCCCGGTCCACCCGAAGTCAGCAGGTTCACCATGTCGAACATCTTGAAGTTCTCGATGCCCCGGAACAGCACGGCGAGCATGATGAAAGGCAGCACCATCGGCAGCGTGATCGACCAGAACTGCCGCCACTTCGACGCACGGTCCACCTCGGCCGCCTCGTAGATGTAGTCCGGGATCGAGCGCAGCCCCGCCAGGCAGATCAGCATGACGTAGGGCGTCCACATCCACGTGTCCACGATGATGATGGCCCACGGCGCCAGCTTGACCGAGCCGATCATCTCGAACGAAGAGGGCGGCACGCCCGTCAAGAACGACACCGCGTAGTTGAACAACCCGATCTGCGGCTGGTAGAGAAAGGCCCAGAAGTTGCCGACCACCGCAGGCGACAGCATCATGGGAATCAGGATCATCGTCGTCCAGAACCCGTGCCCGCGGAACTTGCGGTCGATGAGGTAGGCCAGCGCAAACCCGATCACCATCTGCAAGAAGATGGTCCAGAACAAAAAGTGCGCCGTCGCCTGCATTGCCGCCCAGATGTCCGGGTCCGTGAGCACCGACACGTAGTTGTCGATGCCCACGTCCAGCACGTTGGCGTTGGGCCGGTTGGCCCGGTAGTTGGTGAAGGACAGCTTGATCGTCCAGATCAACGGAAAGATGTTGATCGCGAGCAGGAGCACCATCGTCGGCCCGACGAAGAGCCACGCGATCGCCCGGTCCGACAGCCCGCGCATGCGCATCGCCACGGCCGGTGGCGTGGCTTCTGCGGCACGGGCGACGATTCCTTTGGCGGAGGGGCTCGGCATCGGTGGACGAATGGCGCTCACGGTCTTCACGCCTTCTTACTTCGCCTTGCCATCGTCCTTGAACACCTTCGTCCAGTCAACGACCAGCGCGTCCAGTGCTTCCTTGGCGGTGCCCTTGTCGGCCACCACGTAGTCATGCACGCGCTTTTGCATGGCGAGCATCAGTTGCGCGTACGAAGGCTCGGCCCAGAAGTCGACCACCATGCCCATCGAGTCGAGGAAAGCCTGCGCAAACGGTGAGCTCTTCGGGTAGCCCGGATCGTCCAGCACCGCCTTGGCCGCCGAGGAGCCGCCGATGGCCTGCCACTTCTTCTGCACCTCGGGGCTCGCGAACCACTTGATGTATTGCAGCGACTCGTTGCGGTTGGCCGAGTACGACACCACCGAGATGCCCTGGCCGCCCAGCTGCACGCCCTTGGTCTTGTCCGACGGGTTGGTGAAGAAGCCGATCTTGTCGCCGCCCACGTTCGGGTCCTTGTAGAGACCCGGGAAGAAGGCGAACCAGTTCATCATCATCGCGACCTGGCCGGACTTGAAGGCGTCGAGCCCTTCGCCCATGTAGGCATTGGTCAGGCCCGGAGGCGTGCTGCCCTTGTAGAGCGCCTTGTAGAACTCCAGCCCGCGCACCGAGTCCGGCGAGTTCACGAAGCCCTGCATCGCATACGGCTTCTTCGGGTCTTCGTACTTGAAGCCCATCGGGTAGAGCACGTTGGTCACGCCCATCGTGATGCCTTCGGAGCCGCGCTCGGTGAAGATGTAGGCGCCGTAGACCTTCTTGCCGTCGATGGTCTTGCCCTGGAAGAACTCGGACACTTCCTTGAACTCGGTCCAGGTCTTGGGCGGCGCCAGGTCGCGCTTGTACTTGCCCTTGAACTCCGCCTGCAACTCGGGCTTGGCGAACCAGTCCTTGCGATAGGTCCAGCCCACGGCGTCGGCCATGGCGGGCAGGGCCCAATAGTTGGGTGTGTTCTTCGGCCACTCCGCATAGCCCACCACGGTGGCGGGCGCGAAGTCCGTCATCTTGATGCCTTCCTTGGCAAAGAAGTCATTGAGCTTGACGTAGTGACCCTGTTCGGCCGAGCCGCCGATCCACTGGCTGTCGCCGATGATCAGGTCGCACAGCTTGCCCTTGGAGTTGAGCTCGTTGAGCATGCGGTCGGCAAAGTTGGTCCAGGGCACGAACTCGAACTTCATCTTCACGCCCGATTTGGCGGTGAAGTCTTTCGAGAGTTCGACCAGCGCGTTGGCCGGGTCCCAAGCCGCCCAACACAGTGTGATGGTCTTGTCTTGTGCACGCACGTTGGTGCTCGTCAGGCCGAGGACGGTGGCAGCAGCCAGGGCGACGACCCCCGGCAACATCTTCGAGATCGATTTCATGAGCAGTCTCCAAAAAAGCAGGGGTTTCAAGGACACATACCCGGCCGCCGATATCAGTGAAGGTTCTCGGCCGTCAGGATCTCGATGCGCGGCTGCACCACGTTGAGTGCGCCGCGGACGTTCTCGCACAGGGCGCGCAACACGCGCGCCGCCGTCAATACGCAGTAATGGATGTCCTGGTGCAGGACGTAGCTGAGCGCGTTGGCTGACAGCAGCGAACCGTGCTCGTCGGTGAAGTCGTGGGCAATGACACCGGCTTGCGGCAGCAGGCCCGCCTCGCCCAGCGCGCGGGCGACACCCGCGCTGCCCGAGCCGACGTTGTAGATGCCTGCCACGCAGGCCGGGTCGATGTCGCCGCGCAGGGTTTGAAGCAGCGCCTCGCAGGCGCCGTCGTTGTCGGCGGGCAGGTCGGGCGTGCGCATCAGCTTCAGCCCGGGGAAGCGCTCCTCGACGACCTGCGCAAAGCCGATGCGCCGTTCGATCTCGGAGGTGAGCCGGGTGGCCTGCGACGAGAGCAGCAGCGTGTCGCGGCCGGCGGCGTTCGCCATGCGGCCAAGCAGCAGACCGGCCGTGCGGCCCGCCGCGCGGTTGTCGGCGCCGATGCAAGTCTCGCGCATGGAGCCCGCCACGTCGGAAAAGAGGGTGACCACATGCACGCCCGCACGCACCAGTTCATTGATGGCGCGCTTGACGGGCGGCAAGTCGGGCGCCATGAGCGCGATGCCTTCGCAATCGCCCACCTGCGCCAGTTCCTCGGCAAAACGCACCGGGTCTGCCGTGTCGATGCGGTGGGTGATCTCGGTGATGTGGGCGTGGCGGAAATCACCCGCCGCCTGGGCGATCTGGCGCTCGACCAAGTCGACGAAGGGCGACTCGTCGGCCGGCAACACGTAGGCAAAGCGGGAGTTGGCGCCCTTGCGCGGGCGGCCCGGCGTCTGCGGTGCGCCCAACTCTTCCACCACCTGCATCACCCGCTGCACGGTCTCGGCATTGACGCCCGGACGGCGGTTGAGCACCCGGTCGACCGTGGCCGTTCCCACGCCCGCCGTGCGGGCGATATCGGCAATGGTGGGGGTCGAAGGCATTGCTTGATGTCGTGTCGGATGTATTCATCGTATTAACATCAATAATTAAATCAATCAGGGTTTTGGAGCAGTCCGCGGGCTCGATGGCGGGCTCACCGTGGAAGCGAGTAGCCTGAGACTCAAGCGGGAAGGTAGAGGCGCCGCCGTCTCACAAGCGCCGCGGCATCATGCCGAAATACGGGTGAGCGCCGTCAGCCCGGCGTGACCGGCCAAGCGCCGCCGTCGGCATACACGTGCCACAGCACCGGATCGACGCCTTCGAACGCGGCGGCGTAGCGCGGCGATTCGCGCCCCTCCTGTGTGACGTCGCGAATCACGATGCCCTGAAGGCGATGGCCGTGCGCACGGGCAATGTCGCCGTAGATCTCCGGGTCCAGCTCGCCCGAGTCGCCAATCAGCAGGAAGCTTCGCTGCGGAAAGGTGTTGAACAGGTTCAGGATGGCCGAAGACTTATGCTCGCGCGACTCACCTTCCTCCGGCACGATCGTGCGCCAGGTCGTGCTTTCGCGCAGATGCACGCTGCCCGCGGGAAAGCCTGCGTGCCGCAGGAAGGCGTCCAGCGGCGGCCACAACTGGATCGGGCTGGACGACACATAGTGAAAGCGCGTGAACGGATCGCGCGCCATCGCCCGGTAGTGCGCGGCCATGCCCGGCGCGGGCTCGAAGGGGCGCACGAAGGTGTTGAGCATCATCTCGCGCCGCTCGCGCACCTGCGTCCGCTTGATGGTGTCGTCGATGTCCGAAATGACCGAGAGACCGCGTTCGGGCACCAGCAGGGCGCGCCCGTCGATGCGGCGCCGGGGGCCGGGCACGGTGGCACTGAATCGCAGCCATGGGGCGTAACGCGGATCGACGGCCACCGGCACCGTGGCCCGCAGGTTGGTGCGACCGCTCCAGTCGCTGGGTGGCATCGTCACCGGCGCCATGTTGTGGCCAAAGCTGATCTCGACAGCCTTGCCCCCTTCGGACTCCGCATGAAAAAGAAAGGTGCGCTGCGCAAACCGCACGCGCGAGGCGGGGTTCAACTTGCCCAGCTCCACCCCCATGTAGCGTGCGAGGCCCGCGTCGAGGATCCAGTGCCGGTCCTTTTCGTAGACCCAGGCGTGCACGTCGACGTCGATGAGGCCGTCTTCCAGCGGCCGCGCAACGCCGGGGAGAAAGAGGATGTCTTCGTCCGCTTCCAGCGGTTCGGGCCGGGCCTGCGCGTTGGCAGCCGGCAAGAGCGCGGCCAGCGAAGCCAGCGGAAACGCAACGAGTTCGCGCCGCCTCAGGCCCGCAGGGCGTCCGCTCGCCGATTTTTCACGCGACGCGCTCATAGGTGACGAAGCTGAAAGGCATGCCGTCTTTGGCGGCGACGTGCGACTCGCGGGCGACTTCCTTCCATTGCTTCGCATCGACTTCCGGGGCGTGCGTGTCGCCCTCGAAGTCGCGTTCGATTTCCGTCACCAAGGCGCGCTGCGCCAAGGGCATGGCTTGCGCATAGACCTGCCCGCCGCCGATCACCCACAACTCGGGCGCCGCAACGCACATCGACACGGCCTCGTCCAGGCTGGCCGCGCGCTGCGCGCCATCGGCGTGCCAGTCTTCCTGTCGCGTGATGACGATGTTCTGGCGACCCGGCAGCGGCCGAAAGCGCGGCGGCAGCGAATCCCAGGTCTTGCGTCCCATGATCACCGGCGCGTTGCCCGTCTGCCGCTTGAAGTGCGCAAGGTCTTCCGGCAAGTGCCACGGCATCACGCCGTCCTTGCCGATCACGCCGTTTTGCGAGCGCACGAAGATGACGTTGATGCGGGGCCCACTCATGGTCACACCGCCACCGGCGCCTTGATGGCGGGATGCGACACGTAGTCCAGCACTTCGAAGTCTTCGTACTGGTAGTCGAAGATCGACGTCGGCTTGCGCTTGATGTGCAGCGCCGGATACGGATAAGGCGCACGGCTCAGTTGCAGCGCGACCTGCTCCGCATGGTTGCTGTAGATATGGCAATCGCCGCCCGTCCAGATGAAGTCGCCCACATCCAGGTCGCACTGCTGCGCGATCATGTGCGTGAGCAGCGCATAGCTGGCAATGTTGAAGGGCACGCCCAGGAAGATGTCCGCGCTGCGCTGGTAGAGCTGGCAGCTCAGCTTGCCGCGCTCGCCTTCGGCCTGCGGCGGCGCCACGTAGAACTGGAAGAAGGCGTGGCAGGGCATCAGCGCCATCTTCGACAGTTCCGCCACGTTCCACGCGCTCACGATGATGCGGCGCGAATCGGGGTTGCTCCTGAGCGTGTCGATGACCTGCTGGATCTGGTCGATGTGCCCGCCATCGGGCGTTGGCCAACTGCGCCACTGCACGCCGTACACGGGGCCCAGGTCGCCGTCTTCGCGCGCCCATTCGTCCCAGATGGTGACGCCGCGCTCTTTCAGCCAGTTGTTGTTGCTGGAGCCCGTCAGGAACCACAGCAGCTCCTGGATGATGGAGCGCAGGTGCACCTTCTTGGTCGTGACCAGCGGAAAGCCTTCGTTCAGGTCAAAGCGCATCTGGTAGCCGAACACGCTTTTGGTGCCCGTGCCGGTGCGGTCGGCCTTGAACACGCCCGTCGTGTCGACGTGGCGCATGAAGTCTTCGTATTGGGAGCGGATGGGGCGGGTGGTCATGTGGGTGGGGTTTGTGAAGAGTCGCCCTTGGCGTTGCGCGCGTTGCGGACACGGATGACTTCTGCGGCCAGCAAGTCGTTGACCGTCTGCGAAAGGTCCATGCCGAGGTATTCGGCCATCTCGACGACCTGGCTGTTCAGCAAGAGTTCGATGTCTTCCGGCGGTGCGTTCTTGAATTGATCCATGGGGCCTCCCTGCTGCGACAGACGCTATTGTCCTCACGCCCGCAGCACCCGCCCCGGATTCATGATGTTCTGCGGATCCAGCCCGCGCTTGATGGCGCGCATCATGCCCAGCGCCACTGGCGACTTGTGCTTTTCCAGCTTGTGCACCTTGAGCGAGCCGATGCCGTGCTCGGCCGAGAAGGACCCGCCGAAGCGCTCTACCGAGTCGTACACCAGCGTGTTGACGCGCTCTTCCTCGTTGTCGAGAAAGGCCTTCGCATCCCCTTCGGCGGGCGCCTGTACGTTGTAATGCAGGTTGCCGTCGCCCAGATGCCCGAAGTTGACAAGCCGCACGCCGGGAATCGCCTGCTGCAGCAGCGCGTCGGTCTCGGCCACGAAGGCCGGAATGCGCGACACCGCAATCGAGATGTCGTGCTTGATGTTCAGCCCTTCCTCGGCCTGCGCCATGGGAATGCTTTCGCGGATGTGCCAGAGCTGCCGGGCCTGCGTGAGGTTTTCGGCGACGACGGCGTCCGTCGCGCAGCCGTCCTCGAAGGCCTTTTCCAGCATCGCCTCGAAGCGGGCGCGGGCGTGGGATTCCGATTCGTTGTCCGAGTTTTCCAGCAGCACGCAAAACGGTGCCATCGGCGCCGATGCGGGCGCGGCCGGATCGGCGTCGACAAAGGGAACGCGCTGCGCCGGAAAGTGCTTGGCAACGAGGCTGAGCGCAAACCGGCCCATCACCTCGAAGCCCGTCAGCCCCGAACCCAGGTGCTGGTGCGCCAGGCCCAGCAGGCGCACGGCGTGGTCCAGCGAAGGCACTGCCGCCCATGCGGTGAGCTGAGCGGCCGGCAGCGGGTAGAGCTTCATGGTCGCGGCGGTGATGATGCCCAGCGTGCCCTCGCTGCCGATGAGCAGGTCGCGCAGGTCGTAGCCGGTGTTGTCCTTGCGAAGGCCGCTCGTCCCTTCCCAGATCTCGCCCTGCGGCGTGACCACCTCCAGCCCCAGGCACAGCTCGCGCGTGTTGCCGTAGCGCACGACCTGCGTGCCGCCGGCATTGGTCGCGAGGTTGCCACCAATGGTGCAGCTGCCTTCCGCCGCCAGGCTGAGCGGAAACAGGAAGCCGGCGTTTTCCGCGGCCTCTTGCAGTGTCTGCAGGATGCAGCCCGCTTCCACCGTCATGGTGAGGTTGGCGGCGTCCATGCTGCGGATCGCGTTCATGCGTTGCAGGCTCAGCAGCACCTGCGTGCCGCTCTCGTCGGGAATCCCGCCGACGGCCAGCCCGGTGTTGCCGCCTTGCGGCACGATGGCAGTGCCCGCCGCGGCGCACGCCTTGACGACGTCCGCCACCTGCTGCGTGCTGCCCGGCCGCACCACGGCCAGCGCCTTGCCGCGCGAGCGCTTGCGCCAGTCCTGCTCCCAGGCCGTGAGGTCGCCGCCGGCGAGCACGTTGGCATCGCCAACGATGGCACGCAGTTGTTCGATGAGTGTCGGATTCATTGCGCAGCCGCCTCCTGTGCACGCAAGGCATCGGCGCGCCGCAGCCGGATGCGAACGTGCCACGCGCACGCGACGAACAGGGCCAGGCACAGCGCCACTTCGCCCCCGGCCAGCAGTCGGCCGACGACGTTGGTGTCGCTCCACGCGCGCACCACGCCCTCGGTGAAGTAGATCCAGACCATCAGGCTGACCCAGCGGTAGGTGTACATGCGGTTCTTCATGAGCCCTGCCAGCGGCACGACCAGCGGCAGCACCTTGAGCGCCAGCCAGGAGCCGCCCGGGCGCAGCGGAGCAAGCCACATTTCCCACGCCAGCCCGAGCACGATGAGGCCGACCAGGCTGCCGACGGCCAGCCAGCGCGTGGCCGCGACGGCGTTGGCGGGAGGGGGAGCGGTGAGGCCCGTGGAGCGGGCGAGGGGAGGGGTGGGAAGGGGCATGACGGAAGTAACCGGATGGCATGATACCGGCCATGAATCGCCATCAATTGTGGAGGGATCTGTCCCGCTTTCCGTGGCGCAACACCGCCGTCGTGCTCGGCGAGCGTTTTCGGGAAGACCGGCTGGGCCTGACGGCCAGCAGCCTGACCTTCACCACCACCATTGCGCTGGTGCCTTTTTTTACCGTCGCGTTGGCGCTGTTCACCGTTTTTCCCATCTTCTCGACGATGCAGGGCCGCGTGCAGCGCTGGCTCATCGAGAGCCTGATCCCGGAGAACATCGCGCGCCAGGTGCTGGGCTACCTTACCCAGTTCGCCAGCAAGGCCAGCGGGCTGGGGGTGGCGGGCCTGATCGTGCTGCTCGTCACGGCCATTGCGCTGATCCTGACGATGGACAAGACGCTCAACGCCATCTGGCGCGTGCGCAAGCCCCGGCCTTTTGCGCAGCGAGTGCTCATTTACTGGGCAGCCGCGACGCTGGGGCCGCTGGTGCTGGCGGTGAGCCTGAGCACCACGTCCTATGTCTTCATGGCGTCCAAGGGGTACATCGGCGGCGCGGGGCTCAAGTTGCTGTTCGACGTGGTTGAAATCGCGATGCTGGCGGGCGGCATGGCCTCGCTCTACCACTATGTGCCGAACACCGAGGTCAAGTGGGCGCATGCATGGGCGGGCGGTCTCTTCGTGGCCGCGGCCATCGAAATCGCCAAGCGCGTGCTGGCAATCTACTTCAGCTTCGTGCCCACCTACTCGGTGCTGTACGGGGCCTTTGCGACCTTGCCGATCCTGCTGGTGTGGATCTACGTCGCCTGGGTCATCGTGCTGTTCGGCGCCGTGATTGCGGCCTACCTTCCGAGCCTGCTCAGTGGCGTGGCGCGACGTGGCGGCACGCCGGGCTGGCGGGTGCAACTGGCCATCGAGGTGCTGCAGCATCTTTGCCGGGCGCAGGCCACGGATGCCAAGGGCCTGGGCGCGGCCGAACTGGTGGCACGCATGCGCGTCGATGCGCTACAGGTCGCGCCGGTGCTCGAAACCCTGATCGAGCTGGACTGGATCGGCCGCATCGCCGAGGAAACCCCCGACGAAGACCCGCGCCACGTGCTGCTGGCCAACCCCGACACCACGCCGCTGGAGCCCTTGCTGCGCAAGCTGCTGCTGTCGCGCGCCGAGCCGCTGGAGGCCCTCTGGGACAAAGGCCCGCTGAGCACGATGCACCTGCGCGACGTGCTGCCTGGCCCGCAGGCCTTCGTCGCTACAGCGAAACCCGGCCGCGCAGGATATCCCGGTACATCGCCCAGTCGCCCATGAAGCTGTAGAGCGGCCGCTTGAAGGAGGCCGGCTTGTTCTTCTCGAAGCCGAAATGGCCGATCCAGGCGAAGGCGTAGCCCACCAGGATCGTGGGGATCAGCCAGAGCAGGTTGCCGGTGAACAGCAGCGCCGCAAGGCTCAGCAGCGAGAGCGAAGAACCGGCGAAGTGCAGCCGGCGGCAGGTGCGGTTGCTGTGCTCTTTCAGATAGAAAGGGTAGAACTCGGCAAAACTCTTGAAGCTGCGCGGATCGATGTCCGTCGAAGCGGCTGGTGGGGTGATGGAAGCGGAATTCATGGGTGTCCTGTGCGGTGCCGAGGCTTTGCCCATAATAGTGGCGCGACTTTCCAGGCGCCATCCCGTCAACCCCTTTCAAACTTTCGAATCCATTGAGCGCAGTGCCGACCTCCCTTTCCGCCCAGCCCGCCGAAGAAGCCTTGTGGGTCGTGTGCCTGTGCGCGGAGTGGTGCGGCGCCTGCCGCGAATACCGTCCGCTGTTCGAAGGCGTCGCCAGGGCCCACCCCGGTTTCCGTTTCGCGTGGGTCGACATCGAGGACCATGCGGACATTGCGGACGACTTCGACGTCGAGACCTTCCCCACCATCCTGGTGGCCTCGCAGGCGGGCACCCGCTTCATCGGGCCGATGCTGCCGCACGCCGAAACGCTGACGCGCATGCTGTCGTCGCTGCCCTCGGCCCAGGCCAGCGCTGCGGAAGTGAGCACGCTGCTGGCCGCGCTGCGCCGCGCGCCGCAAGATTTCGAGGTTTGACGCGCATGGACGTCTTGCTCTTTGGCGCCAGCGGCATGGTGGGGCAGGGCGTGCTGCGCGAATGCCTGCTCGATGACGACGTGCGGCGCGTGGTGGTCGTGGTGCGCGGCCCGCTCGGCCAGTCGCACGCCAAGCTGTCGGAACTCGTCGTCAAGGATTTCTACGACTACAGCGCGGTCGAGTCGCAGCTTTCAGGCTTTGACGCCTGCTTCTTCTGCCTCGGCGTCTCGTCGGTCGGCATGAAAGAGGCCGACTACCGCCGCGTGACCTACGACCTCACGCTGGCCGCCGCCACCGTGCTCGCGCGACTCAATCCGCAGATGACTTTTGTCTACGTGACCGGCGCCAGCACCGACAGCACCGAGCGCGGTCCGCAGATGTGGGCGCGGGTGAAGGGCGCCACCGAGAACGCCCTGCTCAAGCTGCCCTTCAAGGCGGCGTACATGTTCCGCCCCGGCATCATCCAGCCGCTGAACGGCGTGCGCTCCAAGACGCCGCTTTACCAGGGCATCTACAACGTGGCGGGGCCGTTGTTCTGGCTGCTGTCCAAGACCTCGCCCAACCTGGTGACGACGAGTGAGAAGGTCGGCCGCGCCATGCTGGCGGTTGCCAGGCATGGCGCTGCGTCGCCCCTCGTGGAGATGCCGGACATCAACCGGCTGGGCGCCGCCTGAGCCTCGCCTTCAGGCGCCGAGGAATTCCTTGAGTGCGGTGAGCGTCTCTTCCGGCGCCTCGGTCATCATCGCGTGGCCGGCCGGCACCGTGACCACCTTGGCCTTCAGCGCTTTCGACGTAAGCGTGCGCGCGGCGCGCGGCGGCGTCATCTGGTCGGCCTCGCCCAGCACGAAGAGCACGGGGCATTGCACCGCCGCCATGGCCGCCTCGCCGTTCGCGTAGCTGTCGCAGGCCTTGAAGCCGATGTGGAACACGTTGGCCTCGCGGTTGCTCGCCAGCACGCGGCGCATCAGCGCGCGCGAGCTGCCATAGAGCCAGGTGCCGGGGCCGAGCGCGGAGGGCGGCGGCGCCAGCAGCGAGTGCGAGAAGGTGTTGACCATGTCGATGGCGCGCTGCGGATCGCTGACCGAAGCCTCCAGCAACGCCGCCGACACCGCCATCGGAAAAGCCGTGCCGACCAGCGCCAAGTGTGAGACACGCTGCGGCGCCCGCGCAGCCGCTTCCAGCGCAATGAGCGAACCGAAGCTGTGCCCGACCAGCGCGGCGCGCGCGACACCCGCCGCATCGAGCAGCGCGATGACGCAGTCCGCCGCCGCCTCGACCGTGGCGGGCGGCGCGCCCTCGCTGCGGCAATGGCCGGGCAGGTCGATGGCCAGCACGTTCCAGCCGTGGTTGGCGAACCAGCGGCTTTGCAGGATCCACACGCTGTGGTCGTTCAGCACGCCGTGGATGAACACGACGGTCGGCTTGGAGGCGTCGAAGGCCTTGCCGCCGGTGTAGGCGTAGATGTTGTGTCCGTTGACGGTGATGTTCATCTGGGGGTCTCCGCCGTCACGCTGCTTTTTCCGCGGCCTTGAGCGCGCGCTTCAGGTCGTCGATGAGATCGTTGGGGTCTTCCAGTCCGATCGACAGGCGGATCGTGCCCTGCGTGATGCCCGCGCCTGCCAGCGCCTCGTCGGTCATGCGGAAGTGCGTCGTGCTCGCCGGGTGGATCACCAGGCTGCGGCAGTCGCCCACGTTGGCCAGGTGGCTGAAAAGCTTCAGCGCCTCGATGAACTTCTTGCCTTGCGTTCGATTGCCGCGAAGGTCGAAGCTGAACACCGAGCCCGCGCCCTTGGCGCCGTGGCGCAGCAGCTTGTTCGCGAGCGCGTGGCTCGGATGCGTCTCCAGCAGCGGATGGCCCACGTGCGCGACGAAGGGGTGCGCGGCCAGGAACTCCACCACCTTTTGCGTGTTGTCGATGTGCCGCTCCATGCGCAGCGGCAGCGTCTCGATGCCTTGCAGGATCAGCCACGCCGTGTGCGGGCTCATCGAGGCGCCGAAGTCGCGCAGCCCCTCGCGCCGTGCGCGCAGCAGGAAAGCGCCCACCGTGCTCTCTTCGCTGAACACCATGTTGTGAAAGCCGTCGTAGGCCTGCGTGAGTTCGGCGAACTTGCCCGAATGCTCCCAGTCGAAACTGCCGCCGTCGACCACGATGCCGCCGATCACGGTGCCGTGCCCCGACAGGAACTTGGTGGCGGAGTGATAGACCAGGTCCGCGCCCCAGTCGAAGGGCTTGATGAGGTAGGGCGAGGTGAGCGTCGAATCGACCAGCAGCGGCACGCGCGCCGCGTGCGCGATCTCGCTCACTGCCGGAATGTCGAGCACGTCCAGTCCGGGGTTGCCGACGGTTTCGCCGAACAGCAGCTTCGTCTCGGGCCGGATGGCCGCACGCCAGCCGTCCAGGTCGCCCGGCTTGACGAAGGTGGTGTCGATGCCAAAGCGCCGCATCGTGTAGTGCAAAAGATTCTGCGATCCGCCGTACAGGGCCGTGCTCGCCACGATGTGCGAGCCCGCGCCCATCAGCGTGGCCACCGACAGGTGCAGCGCCGCCTGCCCGCTGGCCGTGGCGATGGCGCCGATGCCGCCTTCCAGCGCCGACACGCGTTGCTCCAGCACGGCATTGGTCGGGTTGCTGATGCGCGAGTACACGTGCCCCGCGCGTTCCAGGTTGAAGAGCGCCGCCGCGTGGTCGCTCGACTCGAACACGAAGGAGGTGGTGAGGTGGATCGGCACCGCGCGTGCGCCGGTGGCGGGGTCGGGGGAAGCGCCCGCGTGCAGCGCGAGCGTGTCGAAGCCGGGGTCGGAGTAGCCGGGCATGAAGGCCTTTCAGTGGGTTTTTCGCAATGACCCGTTACGTGTGCAAGACAGCAACGACGTCGTGGACGTGTCAATGGCGGGCCATTGTGTGTGATTTGTGGGCTATATTTGAATCGGCACAAGTCCGCAAGAGGAGCACCAATGAAAGTAGCCGACATCCTGCGTGTCAAGGGGAACACCCTCTACACGATCACGCCCGATGAGCCCCTGGCCGACGCCGTGACCACGATGGCCGACAAGGACATCGGTTCGCTCGTCGTCATGGAACATGGCGACCTCGTTGGCATGCTGACCTTCCGCGAAGTCATCGTCGCCATCGTGCAGAACGGTGGGCTGGTCGGCACCACGCTCGTGCGCAAGGCCATGGACGACCATCCCGTCACCTGCACCCTCGAAACCGACCTCGACGAAATCCGCCGCATCATGCTGGAGCGCCACGCGCGCTACATGCCGGTGCTGGACAAGAAGATGCTGATGGGCGTCGTGAGCTTCTACGACGTTGCCAAGGCGGTGGTCGATAGCCAGAACTTCGAGAACAAGATGCTGAAGGCGTACATCCGCGACTGGCCTGCCGAGGAAGGCGAGCAGACCTGAGTTACTCCCCTGGTATTGGCTCCTTGGGTATTGGCTCCCTCGCCCTTCGGGGGAGAGGGCTGGGGTGAGGGGGATGGGGCTATCTACCGGCCCACCCGTATCAAAGGCCCGGTGCCCTCACCCCAACCCTCTCCCGCAAGCGGGAGAGGGAGCAGGATCTGAAGAGGGAGCACGAAGAGATCAGAGCAGTTCGACGGCCATGTGCACCGTCTCCCGCACGCGCGGATAAATCTGCTGATTCCACCGCGTGCCGCTGAACACCCCGTAGTGCCCCACGCCCGCCTGCAGGTGATGCACCTTCAGGTAGGGCCGGATGCTCGTGCACAAGTCCTGCGCCGCGACCGTCTGCCCCACGGAACAGATGTCGTCGCGCTCGCCTTCCACGGTGAGCAGCACGGTGCGCCGGATCGCCGCCGGATCCACCTTGCGATCGCCCACCGTGAGCACGCCGCGCGCCAAGTCGTAGGTCTGGAACACCCGCTCCACCGTCTCCAGGTAGAACTCCGCCGGCAGGTCATTCACCGCAAAGTACTCGTCGTAGAACTTGCGGATGATGTCGGCCTCTTCGATTTCGCCTTCCACCAGATGCTGGAAGAGCAGCTCGAACTGCTTCTTGTGCCGCTCCGGGTTCATGCTCATGAAAGCCGTGAGCTGCAGGAAGCCGGGGTACACGCGCCGCATCACGCCCGCGTGCGGCCACGGCACCCGGCTGATGAGGTTGCGCTTGAACCAGTCGATCGAGCGTTCGTTCGCCAGCTTGTTCACCGCCGTGGGGTTGATCCGGCAATCGACCGGCCCGGCCATCAGCGTCAGGCTGCGCGGCGTTGCGGGGTTGTCGTCTTCCGACATCAGCGCCGTGGCCGCCACCGCCGCGACGCAGGGCTGGCACACCGCCACCATGCTCGCGCCGGGGCCGATCGCTTCCAGGAACTCGATGAGTTGCAGCGCGTAGTCGTCCAGCCCGAAGCCGCCGTGCCACAGCGGCACGTCGCGCGCGTTGTGCCAGTCCGTCACATAGACGTCGTGATCGCGCAGTAAGGTACGCACCGTTTCGCGCAACAGCGTCGCGAAATGGCCCGAAAGTGGTGCGGCCAGAAGCACCGGCGGATGCACGGCCTTCGTCTCTTTCCGGAAATGCAGCAGGGTGCCGAAGGGCGCGACCAGGGTCGGCTCCTCGTGCACGGCCACTTCCTCGCCGTCGATGACGACGGAGCGGATGTCGTAGTCGGGCCGGGAGTGCGTGAGCCGCATGCGGGCCAGCACCTCGAAAAACGAGGCCATTCGCCGGGTCGCGGTGCGTTCGCCCTTTTCGTGCCACAGGGCACGGCTCATGTATTGAGCGGCAAGCCGCATCGGCGAAGTGGCATCCGCGGAGGATTGGTAGGCCCGATACAGCATATGAAGACAACGCAGGCAAGTTGCGGGCCAACGCACAAAAGCGAGTCAGCGGCAGGCGCACCTTTCTGGCACAGCCCTTGCACTCACCCCGATTGCCACCCGGCGTTGCCGGATCACGAAGGAGCACGCGATGGCCAAACCCGTTCTGACGATCAGCAGCAAAAACTACGGCGCCTGGGCGCTGCGCGGCTGGCTGATGTGCCGCCTCGCGGAACTGGACTTCAGCGAAAAAGTGATTCCGCCCGACGACCCGGCCATGAAGGCCGAGATGCTGCTGCTGTCATCGTCGATGCTCGTGCCTTCGCTGGAGCATGGCGGCATCAAGGTGTGGGACACCCTGGCGATTGGCGAGTATCTGAACGAAATCAAGCCCAAGGCCGGCCTGCTGCCGGCAGACGCCAAGGCCCGCGCACACTGCCGCGCCATCTGCGGCGAAATGCACTCGGGCTTCAGCTCGATGCGCAGTTCGCTGCCGATGAACATCAAGGCGCACTTCAAGAACTTCAAGGTGTGGTCGAAGGCGCAAACCGATATCGACCGCATCGTGACCATCTGGCGCGAGTGCTTTGCGGCCTACGGCGGGCCGTTTCTTTTCGGCAAGCAACCCTGCATGGCCGACGCGATGTATGCGCCGGTGGTCACGCGCTTCCTGAGCTACGACGTGGCGCTGGACAAGAACTGCGCGGCCTATTGCAAGCGCATCATGGAATTGCCGGCGATGCAGGAGTGGGTGAAGGCGGCGAAGAATGAGCCGGAGGAAATCGACGAACTCGACGCGGAGTTCTAGAAAAACGCGCTGCGCCTGACCAGAATTGAATGAATACAGTCGCGGGCGAATTACCGGTTGATGAACTCAGGAATTCAATTACGTCGACTTCAGATGCATTGAATGTCGATGCATCTAGTATCTGACAATTATTGAAAATCGTCATCCAGCGGAATATCCAAATCTCCACAGAAATTTCCGCGAAGCGTTGGAGAGACGCCAATGTCTCGCGGCTGAACTCCCTTCGATGCGGGGTGGCGCGCAGCGCGGTCACGGCCATCGGACACACAGGCGAATCCACGCCGCATCGAATGCAATTTAAGAAATCAGGCAAATAGAAGCCGGAATAGAAGAAGCGCCTTGTGAGAAATCGCCCTGCCACCTATTCAGACCACAGGAATAAATTAACAACAACCCGCGCAATGTGAATTCAATCCCCCTGACATCCATTAATTAACAGTCCAAAGACAACCATCTCCAACAAAATCTGCGCAACACAGCAGATACAGGGTTGGAAAAAATGTCTAACAAGCGAGGCGCGCGGCGCCAGCGCTCATGGGAGGGAATTGCGCCTTCACGCGCAACTTGGCAGGTCAGCGCAATGGCGGCGACCGTGCTGGCCACGGGCCTGGGCGGTGCATGGGCGCAAGGCAATCCGTCAGCCCCGAGCCCATTCGTGGAAGAGCAACGCCAGCAAGAGCGAGAGCGCGCGCTGCGCGAGCAGCAGGAAGCGCCCGTCGATGTGCGCTTGCCTTCGGCCGCGTCGGCCGCCCCCCCACGGCTGCCCGAGCAGGAAAGCCCCTGCTTTCGGATCGACAGCCTCGCGCTCATCGGCCAGCGCGCCCCATCCTTCGACTGGATCCTCGACGCCGCCGCCGGTGAAGACGGCACGGACACTCCCATTGGCCGCTGCATCGGCACGGCGGGCGTCAACATCGTCCTTGCGCGCCTGCAGCAGGCGCTCATCGCCAAGGGCTGGATCACCACCCGCGTGCTCGCCGCGCCGCAAGACCTGAGCAGCGGCAAGCTCGAACTCACGCTGGTGCCCGGTCGCATCGCGGCGATTCGCTTTGCCGAAGGAAACGAAGCCACGACCAGCCTGCGCAACGCCCTGCCGGCCCAGGCCGGCGACCTGCTCAACCTGCGCGACATCGAGCAGGGCCTTGAAAACCTCAAGCGCCTGCCCACCGCCGACGCCGACATCCAGATCGAGCCCTCGACGGCGGCCGGCGCACAACCCGGCGAAAGCGATCTCGTCATCAAGTACAGCAAGAAGTCGCCGCTGCGCACCACGCTGAGCATGGACGACAGCGGCACCGAAGCCACCGGCAAGACGCAGGCCGGCGTCACTGTTGCGTGGGACGGCCCGCTGGGCCTCAACGACATTGCCTATTTCAGCCTGAACCACGACGCCTTCAACCACGGCGGCCAAGGCACGCAGGGCTATCGGTCAGATCATGCATTGAGAGCCGGCTGCACAACCTGCTGAGCAACTCGACTACCGGTCGCTCGCGGCGCCTGGGTCGCACACAGCAGCGGCAATGAGGCGACGACTGTCGTTCTGTCCCCGGTGCGTTTCCAGGGCACGTCAGCAAGGTCTCCGGCAAAGCCCCGAGTTGGCCGGTGCCATCGCCACCAACGTCAATCTGGCCTCGATGTCCGGCGCGGTACTCGCAGCGCCCGAGGGCGACGTCATCCACAAAGTGGCCATGCGGCGCAAATCAGTATCGCTGCTGATGCTGCCGCCAACGCGGCTGCAAACGACGGACTCAAGCACTTCGCGGAAAGAGCGTTGAGAAAGTTGGCGGACCGGTTGACGTCAATGTAACCCTAGCCACTGGTTGAACGGCAGCAACTGATCAGGGACTATCTGGACTATGCCGCAGTGCGCGGCGGGTTGACTGGTCGAAATCGCGGCGTTGGGTGTGATGTACGCGACCAACGAAGCCTTGTTCCCCACTTCCGTTCTGGCCGCGGCGCCTGTTGGCAAGGCGGTGAAGAAGGCCGGCGGCGAGGCGAAAGACGCGGCAAGATCGGAGCTGCCGAGTTGAAGGGCGCCAGGCGTATTGCTGATTCGGCAGCATCTGAGGCGGCAGCCCAATTTGAAAAAGGCCTCGTAAGATCGCCAACTGGTGAGCTGGTGGCGCTCGTCAAAGAGGAGGGTAGGGCGATTGCGCTTCAAAGGGAATGGAGCAATGCGTTAAAAGCGATGGAAAATTCTATTGATTTTTCTGGCGGTCATGATTTGAGGTTGAAATGATTGAATGGAATAAACTAATTGAGCGAGGTGTTCCGTCAATATCTCGAGGCGCACTCCTGAAATTTCCAGCGAAATACCCATTTGAGGCATACGTTGTAATGATGCTTTGCGAGGGCCCTCAGAATTCAAGTGAACGGTGCCTTGTCACCATTACTGGACATAAAGCAGGAATTAACTGCTATTTGGTTTTTCCTTCTGAGGCAACCACTTCGGATTGCTACGTTTCGACGGCATGGTTAATTGAAAACTGGAATAAATGGGTGTGGTCGGATGGAGATGTCGCTGATGTCTGTATATGCGACGGGCTCAGTGCTCAGGACCTCTGAGCACTGGCGAAAAACGATCGATTAGCAATCTCCGCTGGCAGCCTGAGCAACCAACAGCGTGCGACATCACACTGCAAGCGGAGCGCAACCTCACCATCGAGAGCGCGCACAACACTGCCACCGAGTCGGGCGCCCAGTCCAGCAGCAAGTCCGGATGATCGGCATTTGGTAGAACCCGTCGCTTGGCAACGTCAGAACTTCCCGGTCAACGCCAGCGGCATCACCCAAACCGGCAGCCAGGTCGCCAGCCTGGACGGGCAACGTTAACCTGATGGCGGGCATCCAGTACCGCCAGACGGGCCGGGCGAGGTCGTGCCGTGCGACCAACTGCGCAGCCGCGCAATGAATGCGGGAGTATCAATAGGAGGTTAAGAGGACGCGCCCGGCGTGAACCGGCTCAGGTCCAGCACAGCCGAATTTCCAAGCCACATCGCATGCGCCGTGTGGTCCGCGTAGTCGTCGCCCGTCAGCCCGTGCACCAGCACGTCCAACCCATCGCGATGCGCTTCGAGCCACGCGATCACCTGATCGAACATGGCGGCGTCGAAGGCCATCTGGAAGCTCCAATGCGGGTGCGGCCCCACGGGCTTTTCATGAAAACGCCCGATGCTCGCGGGCAGTTGTTCGCCCGCCGCTTCCCTCAGCTTGCGCGCCTGGTCGGCCGTATCGGGGCCGAAATAGACGTGGGCATGGTATTGGGCGTAGAGATTTTCGGGGCGTCTTGTCATGGGGCGGATTGTGGCGCAGCAGCTGGAATATCCGCCTTGCGGGCCGGGGCATGCAAGCCCGCGCCGACTGCTGCATACTGTACGAAAATACAGTATCTGAAAAGAACCCCTCCATGCCCGGCGACGTGCGCATTCCCCTCCATGCCATCAAGGGCCGCGGCGCCGCCACGCGCCTGGCGCACCGCTTCGAGCGCGACACGCGCGCCGACTTCGACGACGGCTGGGGCACGCTGGAAGAAGGCGAGGCCGAGGCCGAAGGCCTGGCGCCGCTGCAAACCGAAGTGCGATTCGAAGACGTCAAGTCCGTGCTCAGCAGCAACGATTCGCCCGACATTCCCTTCGACCGCTCGCTCAATCCCTACAGGGGCTGCGAGCATGGCTGCATCTATTGCTTCGCGCGTCCGACGCACAGCTACCTCAACCTCTCGCCGGGCCTCGACTTCGAGACCAAGCTCATCGCCAAGCGCAACGTCGCAGAGGTGCTGCGCGAAGAGCTTGGCAGGAGGAACTACCGCCCGAGCCAGATCGCCATCGGCACGGCCACTGACTGCTACCAACCCATCGAGCGCGAATTGCGCCTCACGCGTTCGGTCATCGAGGTGCTGAAGGAGGCGCGCCATCCCTTTGCCCTGGTCACCAAGTCCAGCGCCGTCGAGCTCGACCTCGACCTCATCGCCCCCATGGCGGCGCAGAAGCTCGCCGCGGTCTACGTCACCGTCACCACGCTTGACGGCGACGTGGCGCGCAAGCTGGAACCGCGCGCCGCTGCGCCGCATCGGCGCCTTCGCACCATTCGTACTTTGGCCGAAGCCGGCGTGCCGGTGGGCGTGAGCGTGGCGCCGCAGATTCCCTTCGTTACCGAAGACATGGAACAGGTGCTCCAAGCCGCGTGGGACGCCGGTGCGCGCTGCGCCTTCTACACGGTGATTCGCCTGCCGTGGGAAGTGGCGCCGCTGTTCAAGCAGTGGCTCGAACTGCACTACCCCCAGCGGGCCGATCGCATCATGGCCCGCATCCGCGAAATGCGGGGCGGCAAGGACTACGACGCGGACTTCGCCACGCGCATGAAAGGCAGCGGCTTGTGGGCCGACCTCATCAAGCAGCGATTCGAAAAGGCAACGCAGCGCATCGGCTTCAACCGCGAGCGCATCGCGATGGACCTCAACGCGTTTCGGCCACCCGGCTCATCGGGGCAGGGCAGCCTGTTTTAGCCGCGGCGTCGGTTGCAGGGTCGCCGCACCAGTCGCCGCCCAGCGCCTTCACCAGGAACACCGAAATGAGCAGGCGCTGGCCCAGCAACTGCGCCGCTTGCCGCTCGGTGTTCAGCACCGCTTGCTGCGCCGTGATGACATCGAGGTAAGTCGCCGCGCCGCCCTCATAGCGGTTGCTGGCCATGTCGAGTACGCGCCGCGATGCCGCGACCGCAGCCAGCGACTGCCTGAAGGCGCGGTCGAGCGACGAGACGCCGGTGATGCCGTCCTGCACTTCCTGCATCGCGGTGAGCACCACGCGACGGTAGTTGGACACGGTCGCGTCGTAGCCGGCCTGCGCAAAGTCGACGTTGGCGCGGATGCGTCCACCGTCGAACAGCACCTGCGTGGCCGACACGCCCAACGACCACAGCAAGCTGGGCGCATCGAACAGCGTCGAGATGTTGTTGCTGTCCACGCCAACGATGGGTATCAGCGAAATGCTGGGATAGAAGGCCGCTTTCGCCACGCCGATCTGCGCATTGGCGGCTGCCATGGCCCGCTCCGCCGAGGCCACGTCGGGCCGGCGTTCCAGCACATCCGATGGCACGCCCAGCGGAATGGGCGGGGGCTCGATGGGCTTCAGGTCGGGCGCCAGCTCGAAGTTCGGTGCCGGCGTGCCGATGAGCGTGGCGATGGCGTGCTCGTATTGCGAGCGGGTTTTCTTGAGCACGTCCACCTGCGTGAGCGTGTTGTCCAGCAGCGCTTGCTGCTGCGCCACGTCCAGGCCCGACACGGCGCCCAGGTCGTGGCGGGCGGTCACGAATTCCAGCGCGCGCTGTTGCAGCGTGATGGATCGCGAGACCACGTCCAGTTCGATGTCGACCGCGCGCATGTTGAAGTAGGTCGACGCGAGATCGGCGGTGATCAGCAGCCGCGTGTTTTCAAGGTCTGCGGCTGATTGCTGTGCCGATGCCGTCGCCCCTTCGACGGTGCGGCGCACGCGGCCCGCCAAGTCGATCTCGTAGCTGGCCATCAGCTGCAGCATGAAGTCGCTTTGCACCGTCGACTGGTTGGCCACCGCGTAGTTGGTCAGCGGGCGGTTGGCCGAGATGTCGAGGCGCGAGGCGCGGCCGCCGACGCTCACCTGCGGATACAGCAAGGACTGGCTGCCGGCCAGCGAGGCACGCGCCTGCGTCAGCCGCGCGTTCGCGATGGCCAGCGTGGCGTTGTTGGTGAGGGCCTGTTGCACCAGGCCGTCCAGCCGCGTATCGCCGAAGCGTTGCCACCAGGCGCCTTTGTCGGCGGCGTCTTGCGGCGTGCTTTCGCGCCACGGCGCTTCCAGTTTCCAGCTCACCGGCAGATCGGCGGCGGGCGTCTTGTAATCGGGGCCGACGGCGCAGGCGGTGAGCACCGCACAAGCAAGCACGCCCAGCACCGCGCCCAGGCGCATCACGCGGCTTCCTTCGCGACCGCGACCTGATCGCCGTCGGCGAGCGAGTCGGAGGGATTGAGCACGACGCGGTCCGTCGCGGCGATGCCGTCGAGCAATTCCACGGTCTCGCCGTAGTTGCGCCCGATGGTCACGGTCTTCAGGCTCACGCGGCCGCCCGCGTCCACCACCGCCACGCGCGTGCCTTCGGCGCGGAAGATCAGCGCATTGGCCGGCACGGTGAGCGACTTTGCCGCTTCCAGCGGCAATGAGACCTGCACGTAGGCGCCGGGCATCAGCGTACCGTCCGGATTGGGCAGCGCGACTTCGACCTGCATCATGCGCGTCGTGGTGTCGATGGCACCGGAGGTGCGCGCCACTTCGCCGCGGAAGGACTGGCCGCGCAGTTCGCTCTGCGTCACGACCACCGGCTGGCCCGGCTTGACCAGTTGCGCATAAGCCTGCGGCACGTTGATGTAGACGCGCAGCGGATCGGTCTGCGCCAGCGTGAAGAGGGCGCGGCCACCGTTGCCGGAGCCCGCATCGATCAGGTCGCCCACGTCCACGTTGCGCCGCGTGATGACGCCCGCAAAAGGCGCAACGACGCGCTTGAAGCCTTCGGTCTGCTTCAGGCGCTGCACGTTGGCATCCGCGGCGGCGAGGTTGGCGGTGGCAGACGCCACGGCGCTGCGCCGTTCGTCCAGTTCCTGCTGCGAGACCACGTCTTTCTTGCGCAGCGCTTCCCAGCGCACGACGGTGCTGCGCGCGAGTTCGAGCCCCGCGGCGGCTTGCTGGCGCGCGGCGACGGCTTGCGACAGTTGCTGGTCGATTTCCGGTGTCTCGATTTCCGCCAGAAGTTCGCCTTTTTTCACGCGGGCGCCGATGTCCTTGGTCCAGCGCGCCAGGTAGCCGCTGGCGCGCGCCGAGATGGGCGACTGCACGAAGCCCTGCAAGGTGCCCGGCAAGGCGAGCGTCTGCCCCGCGGTGGGTGTTTGCGGCGTGGCGACCTTGACGTATTGCGTGGCGCGCTCGGTGGTGCCGGCTTCCAGCGCCTTGGCATTGGCAAGGCGAACGAACACCGTGCGCGCCGTGCCGATGGCCAGCAGCAACAGCACGATGACGACGGCAATGCGCGCGCGCCGCACGATCTGGCGGCGGCGCAGCAGCTCGTGGTGCGCGCCCGCCTCCTCGGTGGCGGCGATCGGACGGATGCCCAGGGCCGTATGGCGTTGCGACATGGCTTTCAACTCTCCTGGGGATGGGCGCCGATGGGTTCGGAAGATGCGGCTTCACGCGCGGCGCGACGATGCGCCATGCGGCTGTGGATGCCGGCGTAAACGGCCGGCACGAAAAGCAGGGTCGACACCGTCGCGAAGATCAGCCCGCCGATCACGGCGCGCCCCAACGGTGCATTTTGCTCCGCGCCTTCGCCCAGGCCGAGCGCCATGGGAATCATGCCGATGATCATCGCCAGTGCCGTCATGAGCACGGGCCGGATGCGCGTGGCGCCTGCTTCGAGCGCGGCCGACAGCGGCGGCGTGCCGGCCTGCAATCGCTCGCGCGCAAAGGACACCAGCAAGATGCTGTTGGCGGTGGCCACGCCCATCGTCATGATGGCGCCGGTCAATGCAGGCACGCTCAGCGTCGTGCCGGTGAGGAAGAGCATCCACGCAATGCCGGCCAACGCGGCCGGCAGCGCGGTGATGATGATCGCGGCGTCCAGCCATGACTGGAAGGTGACCACGATCAGCAAATACACCAGCACGATCGCCATCGCCAGGCCCACGCCCAGCCCGATGAAGGACGACTGCATGGTCTGCACCTGCCCGCGAATCGTGACCTGGCTGCCGCGCGAGAGCTTGGGCTTGATGGCTTCCACCTGTTCGTTCACCTTGGCGGCCACGCTTGCGAGGTCGGTGCCCTGCACGCTCACGTAGACGTCGATCACCGGCGTGATGTTGTAGCGCGATGCCACTTGCGGCAGCCGCGCCGGCCCGGCTTCCACCAGGTTGCCCAGCAACTGCGGTGCGGTGCCGGAAGCCGCGCTGCCGCCACCTGCACCCACCGGAATGTTGAGCAGCGCATCCAGCGAATCAACTTTGTATTGCGGCGACTGCACGGCGATGTTGTAGACCACGCCGTTCTGCGGATTGAGCCAGAAGGCCGGCTGCGTCTGCGAACTGCCCGAGAGGGCGATGAGCACGTTCTGCCCCACGTTCTGCGCCGAGAGGCCGAGCTGCTGCAGCCGCGTGCGGTCCATCTGCAGGCTGAGCGTGGGCGCATCCAGCCGCTGGTGCACGTGCACGTCGACCGCGCCCGGAATCTTGCGCAGTTCCTTGACCAGTTCGGCCGCGCGCGCCGCGTTGGCCTGCACGTCGTTGCCGCTGAACTGCACGTCGATGGCGGCCGGCAAGCCGAAGTTCAGGATCTGCGTGACGATGTCGGCGGGCTGGAAGAAGAACTCCACGCCGGGAAAGCGCTTGGGCAACTCGGCGCGCAGGAGCGAGACCAGTTCGTCGGTCGGTCGGTGTCCGTCTTTCAGCGACATCAGGATCTCGCCATCGAGCGTGCCGATGGTGCCGGCGTTGCTGTACGACAGGTTGATGCCGCTGTTGGGCACGCCAAGGTTGTCCAGGATGGTCTCGAGCTGGTCCTTGGGAATCAGTTCGCGAATGGCGACTTCCACCGCGTCGGCCAGGCGCGCCGTTTCCTCGATGCGTGTGCCGGTGGGCGCGCGCATGTGCAGGCGGATCTGGCCCGAATCCACGCTCGGGAAGAAGTCGCGGCCCAGCGCCGGATACAGCAAACAAGACAGCACGCAGAAGCCCAGGAACATCGCGATGAACGGACCGCGCCTGGACAGGATGGCCGAGAGCACCAGCGTGTAGGCCCGGCGCACGCGCTCGAACTGGCGGTCGAAGGCGCGATAGAGGCGTTGCAGCGCGCCGGGCTTCGTGTTGGCTGCGTTGGCTTCATGCACGCCGCCCATCAGCAGCATGACCAGCGTGGGCACCAGCGTGCGCGAGAGGATGTACGACGCCAACATGGCGAACACCACCGCCTCGGCCAGCGGCACGAACAGGAAGCGCGCCACGCCCGACAAAAAGAACATCGGCACGAACACGATGCAGATGCACAACGTCGACACAAATGCTGCCGCGCCGATCTCGCCCGCGCCGACCATGATGGCCTCGTTCAGCTCGGTGCCCATGTGCAGGTGCCGCTCGATGTTCTCGATGGTCACGATCGCTTGGTCCACCAATATGCCGACCGAGAGCGCGAGGCCGCCGAGCGTCATGAGGTTGAGCGTTTCCCCCAGCGAATAGAGCACCAGCACCGACGCCAGGATCGACAGCGGAATCGTCAGCCCGATGATGAGCGTGCTGCGCCAGTTGCCCAGGAACAGCAGCACCATCGCGGCCGTCAGCGCCGCGGCGAGGATGGCCTCGAACACCACACCCTTGACGGCAGCCTTGACGAACAGCGACTGGTCGAAGAGGGGCGTGATCTTGATGTCCTGCGGCATGCCTTGCGCCGCCACGGGGAGCAGGGCGCGCAGGTTGGAGACGATGTCCAGCGTCGATGCGCCGCCGTTCTTGAGCACCGACAGCAGCACGCCGCGCACGCCGTCCTGCCGCACGATGTTGGTCTGCGGCGAGAAGCCGTCGCGCACGTAGGCCACGTCGCGCAGGTAGGTGGTGGCGCCGTTGGTGGTGCGCACCGGCAAATCGTTCAGGCCGCTCAGCACGTCGGGCGAGCCGTTCATGCGCACGTTGTATTCCGTCTCGCCGAACTTGGCCGTGCCTGAAGGAAGGATCAGGTTCTGCGCATTGACCGCGTTCACCACATCGGCCGGCGACAGGCCGCGCGCCTGCATGGCCTGCGTGTCGAGGTCGACGGAAATCAGCCGGTTCTTGCCGCCGTAGGGAAAGGGCACGGCCGCGCCGGGAATGGTGATGAGCTGCGGGCGCAGCTGGTTCACGGCTGAATCAAACAGCGAGTTCTCTGCCCGCGTCGGGCTCGACAGTGCCAGCTGGATCACCGGAATGCTGGACGCCGAATACTTGATGACCAGCGGCGGCGTGATGCCCGGCGGCAACTGCCGCACCTGCGTTTGCATCGAGGCCACCACCTGCGCCAAGGCCGTCTCGATGTTTGCGTTCGGCTGGAAGAACACCTTGATGACCGAGATGCCCGCCAGCGACTGCGACTCGATGTGCTCGATGTCGCTCACCGTGGTCGTCAGCCCGCGCTCGCTCTGGCCGGAAATGCGCTGCCCCATTTCCTGCGCGGGCAGGCCGCCGTAGTTCCAGATGATGCTGATCACCGGAATGTTGATTTCCGGAAATATGTCGGTCGCCATGCGCATGAGCACGAACGGCGTCGCCAGGACGATCAGCATCGCCATGACGATGAACGTGTACGGGCGCTTCAACGCCACCGAGACCATG
Source organism: Variovorax brevis (assembly GCF_030317105.1). GTDB lineage: Bacteria > Pseudomonadota > Gammaproteobacteria > Burkholderiales > Burkholderiaceae_C > Variovorax > Variovorax brevis. Next base: position 440,889 of record NZ_JASZYG010000004.1, on the reverse strand, counting down.
GACACGAATTGTTACCTTCTGTGTAAGGGCGCCATCATAAGGAGTGAAGCTTTGGCAAATGGTTCGCGCGCGGGGAGCTTTACTTTTCTTCGTCAAAGCGTCGCGTGGCGGCTGCGCTCGTGGTGGTGGCGCATGCATGTTTTGCGCCTGAATTGCTGCATCAGGCGCGTCGAGGGGCTTGTCTCTTTTTGCGGGACGCGGGTGCGCCTGATCGAAGCGCCACCTCGAAGGCACGGGCTCCCCAACGCGCGGCTTCGTCCCGGTCTTCGAAGACTTCCTCGGGTGCCTGGCGGTACGAGGTGGGCGTCGGCTTGCCGGCGCGCAGGTAGGTGAAAGGCGGAAGCTGGCGCTCGTCGAAATGCGACGCCGTCTGCGCATCGGACTTGAGGTAGAGCGTGTCTTTGGAGACCAGCGCGAACATGCGGCCATCAAGAAAGAGGCCATGGCCGCCGAACATGCGCTTGACCTCGATGCGGCCCATTTTCTCGAACACCTCCGGCAGGCTCGCGGCGAACTGGCTCATGGGTCGGCTCAGCGCTTCAGGAGGATGTTGGCGTGATGGGCCAGATGATCGGCCATGAAGCTCTGGATGAAGTAGTAGCCGTGGTCATAGCCCTCGTGGCGTCGCAGTTGCAGCGGCTGGCCGACTGCGCGGCAGGCGGCCTCGAGGCGCTCGGGGTGCAGCTCCTGCGCCAGGAATTTGTCCGCCATGCCTTGGTCGACGAGGATGCCATCGGGGTAGGGCGCCGCGGTTTGCGATTGCATGAGCGCTGACGCGTCGTGTGCCAGCCACAAGGCGCGGTCGCTTCCCAGGTAGCCGGTGAATGCCTTCTCACCCCACGGGCACTGCGTGGGCGCGCAAATGGGCGCGAAAGCCGAGAGCGAACGAAAGCGTCCCGGGTGACGCAGCGCGAGCGTGAGCGCGCCGTGGCCGCCCATCGAATGGCCAAAGACACCGATGCGGCGTGCGTCGATGGGCAGCCGTTTCGTGAGCGAGGGCAGCAGCTCGTTCATGAGCCAGCTTTCGGTACGCCAATGTGCGGCCCACGGCGCTTCGGTCGCGTCGAGATAGAAGGCGGCGCCGATGCCGAAGTCCCAGCTGGCGGTGGCACCCGGAAGGCTTTCGGCTGCATGGCCGCGCGGGCTGGTGTCGGGCGCGATGAGGGCGATGCCCAGTTCGGCCGCCAGGCGTTGGGCGCCGGCCTTCACCATGAAGGTCTCTTCGTTGCACGTCAGGCCGGCGAGGTACAGGAGCGCCGGCACCGGCCCGCGCTGCGCCTGCGGCGGCAGGAACACCGAAAAGCGCATCGGCAAGCCGATCTCGCTGGAGGCATGCTCGTGGAATCGCATCACGCCGCCGAAGCAGCGGTGTTCGGAAAGGGTCTGGATGGCGTGCGTCATGTCTTGAGGCGGGCCACGAGTTCGGCGACGGCGTCGGCGAAGACTTGCGGCTTTTCCTGCGGCAGATTGTGGCCGGCGCCGGGAATGACCCTGTGCTGGTGCGGCCCGGTGAACTTGCGGGCATGTCCTGCCGTGCCGCCGACGGGCATCACGCCGTCGTCGGCGCCGTCGAAGGTGATGGCGGGGACGGTGATCGGTGGCTGTTCGGCCAGTCGCTTTTCAATATGCGAGTGAGCCGGATCGCCGGCCACCAGCCCGTAGCGGTGGCGGTAGGAATGGATCACGACGTCGATGAAGTCCGGGTTGTCGAAGGCGGCGGCGGTGCGCTCGAAGGTCGCGTCGTCGAAGACCCATGTCGGCGACCACATGCGCCACAGCAACTTGCCCAGCGCGCGCCGGTTCTGCGTGAGCCCGGCGCGGCCGCGTTCGCCGTGGAAGTAATAGTCGTACCAGTGGCGCGCTTCGTTTTCTGGCGCGGCGGGTTGGTGCGAGAGCGCGATGTTCTGGATGTTGTAGCTGTTCTGTGACACCAGGCCCGCACACCGATCGGGCCAGAGCGCCGCCACCACGCAGCAAGCCCGGCCGCCCCAGTCGTAGCCGGCCAGCACGGCGCGTGGAATCGACAGGGCGTCCAGCAACGCGAGGAGGTCGGCTGCCAACGCGGCCTGCTCGCCGGAGCGCGGCGTGCGTTCGTCCAAAAAGCGTGTGCCGCCGTAGCCGCGCAGAAAAGGAACGATCACGCGGCAGCCCTGGGCAGCCAGCAGCGGGGCGACTTCGGCGTACGCATGCACGTCGAAAGGAAAGCCGTGCATCAGCAGCACGGCAGGTCCGTCGGCTGGGCCGCTTTCAAAGCAGGCGACATCGAGCGCCCCCGCTTCGATCCGCCGCAACTCACCCAGTGATTCCATGGCATCTCCTTGGTCAGTGGCGGCCATCATTCCAGAAACGCCGTGCCGACCGGTGGCTGATGTCAAGCTGGCGACTTGCCAGCGCCGCGAAGGAGCCGCCCGGTCGCATCAGGCATCGCGCTCATCCAGGGCCAGCGCGCAGACATCTTCCTCGCTCATTTGGCGCCCCTGCGCGATCAGTCTCTCGAGGGTGGCCTCGTCCATCCGGCTTGCGAGCAGTGCAAGGGCGCGCGCATGCACCGCAACGCTGGAAGGGCTGGCCCGACCGAGCCGGTGCGTTGATTTGTCGAGGAAGCCCACCAGGCGTGCAGCGCTCGCGTAGCGTTGCTCCAGCAGTGCCAGCCGGACGGCCAGACCAGAGAAGTCGTCGAAGGCTTCCCATTCGGCACTTCGGCAGCAGTCGAAGAACTCCGCCAGCGCCGCGCGTGCCTGTCTTGCATCTCCCGCCGTCAGCAACGCCAGCGCCAGATAACCCAGCGAGACGATGAGCAATCCGCCCCGCAAGCGTTCGCGTGCCACAAGATCGCGGCAGCGGGACACGGCCGCCTCCACATTGCCAAGCATGAGGTCCGACCTCAGAACGAAACCTTCGAACACGGCGGCAAAGCGATCGGCGCCGGCCAGCTTCGCGAGTGAGAGCCCCGCCCCGGCTGCGGCCTGGAAGGCGGCGCCATCGTTCGCGTACATGAACACGTTGCTCCGCGCGAACTCGAGGTACATCCGCAGGCGGGGCGGCCATTGCGGATCATGGAGAGCGGCGATCTCGTCGAGCATCTTTCGGCAATCCTCCGGGGGTGCGATGCCCGTGGATGCGCGATAGCACAGCGAAAGATAGAGGCCGCGCGCATCGCCGGTCTGCCGAAAGAGCTCAACCGCCTTGCTTGCACATTCGTGCATCACGCCATACGCCGAATATGCGAGGGACTGGGTTCTTCCGAACCAGAACTCGGCGAGAACAGCGGGGTCGACGCCAGGCGGCAGATGGGCTGCCAGCTCGGCGCTGCGGCGGCGGTGCTCGTGCGACAGCCCCATCGTGCGCAAGGAGCGCGTCGAGCTGCCCATCAGCGCCACCGCCAGTGGCGGGTCGTGCCGCATGCTCCATTCGATGGCTGCGCGCATGTTGTCGAGCTCCGGCGCGCAAAAAGCAAGCCAGGCGGCGTCGCTGGTGACCCAGGCACTCTCGCTGCGGCGTTGAAGGATCTGCAGCATTGCCTTTGCATGGTGGTGCTGCGTTTCCTGCAACTGGCCACTGGTGCGCAATTGGTCCAGGGCGTATTCCCGAGCGCTTTCAAGCAATTGGTATCGCGGAGGATCGCCGCGATCGACAACGACAAAGGACCGGTCCACCAACTCGGCAAGAGCATCGACGAGCGCCGTCTCATCAGCCGCCAGGCTGGCTTCTTCCAGCCGTGTGAGCGCGCAGGCGAATTCCAGCGTGAAGCCGCCGACGAATACGCCCAGCGTCCTGAACACGGCCTGTTCGCTCGCGTTCAGGAGCCCGTAGCTCCAGTCGAGCGCGGCGCGCAGCGTCTGCTGGCGTGGCGGTGCGTTGCGGCTGCCTCCGCCAAGCACGCGCAGCCGCTCGGTCAGTTGCGAGGCCAGTCCGGCCAGGCCGAACAGCGGCATTCGCGCAGCGGCGAGCTTGAGGGCGAGCGGGATGCCGTCCAGCCGGCGGCATACGTCGATCACGGTGTCGACGTTGTCTTCGGTGAGCGCGAAGTGGTGGTTCGCGGCCTGGGCCTGGTCGATGAACAAGGCCACCGCACCATAGCGTGCCGCCGCGCTGCTCGTCGTTCGTGCTTCGGGGACTGCCAGCGCGCCCAGCCGGAACATGTGCTCGCCTTCGCACTTGAGCGCGGCCTGGCTGGTCACGAGCAGGTGAATCTCCGGCGCTGCGTGGATCAATGATTCGGCGAATGGCGCCACGACGTCGAGCAGGTGTTCCGCGTTGTCGAGCACCAGCAGCATTCGCCGCGGCTTCAGGCCCGCCAGCAGCGAGGGAAGCGGGGCGTCGCCGCGCCCCACCGGCAGGCCGACGGCGCGCGCCACCGTCGCGTACAGCAGGGCGGGATTGCTGATGGGGGCCAGCTCGATCCACGCGGCCCCATCCCCATGGGTCGCCTGCGCCGCATGGGCGGCCCACAGCGCCAGAGAGGTCTTGCCGATACCGCCTGCGCCGAGCACGGTCACGAGGCGGTGTTGCGCCAGAAGATGTTCGAGCACAGCCAGGTCGTCATCACGACCAATGAGTGGCGGGTGAGGCGTGGGCAGCGTTGAAAGAGGCCTTGTGCCTTCCTGCGCCGCGGATGCGGCCCCTTTTTCGGGCGTGTCTTGCAGCGCGCGGAAGGTGCGAAGCGGTGTCGCAATGTTCTTGAAGACCTGTTCGCCCATGTCTTCAAACGCGGCGCGGAGCCGGGGCGAGACCGCGCCCTGAACTGCTTGTGAAATCGCGATGCCTCCCGGCTGCGCGAGTTCCTGGAGCCGTGCGGCAATGTTGACCCCGTCGCCGTAGACGGTGCCGTCTTCCTTTTCGAGCACGTCACCCAGGTGGATGCCGATGCGAAACAGCATCCGGCAATGTTCAGGCACCGCTTTGGACTGCCCTGTGATGTCCCGTTGGACCGCCATCGCCGCGCTCACTGCATCGATCGCGCTTTCAAACGCAGCCAGCACCGAATCACCCGCGGTGTCGATCAACCGGCCGCTGTGCGAATGGATGTGCGACGCGAAGACTTGGCGCGCCGAATCCAGTGCCCTCAGGCTGCCAACGTCGTCTGCCGCCATCAGGCGCGAATATCCCGCCGCGTCCGCAGCCAGGATGACCAGGAGTCGATGCCTGACGCCGCCGTCCTGCATGTGCCAGCTTGCCTGAAGGCAATCCTCGTTCGAGCCTGCCCCATTGTCGATCCGGACGGCGACCAGCGGAACTCGCCGGTGTTACGGATTGAGCGACCTGAACGCCTCCACTTCAATGCCCAGCTTGCGCACCTTGTCATAGAGCGTCTGGCGCGCAATGCCGAGCGCCTGCGCCGTTGCGGGCTGGTCGCCCTGATGCTTGCGCAGCGCCTCGGCAATCACGGCGCGCTCGAAGGATTCGACCTGCTGCGGCAGGCTGCGCGGGAGGTCCGGCGCGGCCTCGACGCCGCCGCGCACCTGCGTGAGGCGCTCACCCAGCAAACCCAGCACGAAGCGGTCGGCCACGTTGCGCAGTTCGCGCACGTTGCCGGGCCAGGCGTAGGCCATCAGGTCGGCGAGCTGCGCGCTGCTGAGGATCGGCGCAGGACGCTCGTAGCGCGTGGCCGCCAGCAGCGTGAAATGTTCGAAAAGCAGCGGAATGTCCTCGCGGCGTTCACGCAGCGGCGGCAGTTCCACGAAGGCGACGCCGATGCGGTAGTACAGGTCGGCCCTGAACTTCTGCTGGTCGCTCAGCGCCTTCAGGTCGTCCTTGCTCGCTGCCACGACGCGGCAGTCGAATGCGATGGGCTTGTTCGAGCCGATGCGCTCGATGTTGCGCTCCTGCAAGGCACGCAGCAGCTTGATCTGCACCGCCATCGGCATGCTTTCGATCTCGTCCAGGAAGAGCGTGCCGCCATTGGCGTATTCGAACTTTCCGACCCGCACCTTGTTGGCGCTGGTGAAGGCGCCGGGCTCGTGGCCGAACAGCTCGCTTTCCGCCAGCGCCTCGGGCAGGCCGCCGCAATTGAGCGGCACGAAGTGATGCCGGCGGCGGTCGCTGTAGTCATGAAGGCAGCGCGCGACGAGTTCCTTGCCGGTGCCGGTCTCGCCGTAGATCAGCACGTCGGCAGAGGTTTCCGCCAGCGTCTTGACCGTGCGGCGCACCTGCTGCATCTGCGCAGAGCGGCCGATGAGCACGGACTGGATGCCCTGCCAGCTCTCCAGCGCCGTGCGCAGGGCGCGCACCTGCAGCATCAATTGCCGGCGCTCGATCGCATGGCGCACGACGGCTATCAGGCGCTCGGAGTTGAAGGGCTTCTCGATGAAGTCATAGGCGCCTTCGCGCATGGCCTGCACCGCCATGGCGATGTGGCCATGGCCCGTGACGAGGATCACGGGCAATTCGGCGTCCACACCGCGCAACTCGTGCAGCCATTCGGTGCCGCTGACACCGGGCAGTCGAACATCGCAGACCACGACGGCGGGCACGCCGAAGCTGATCTGCGCCCGCGCGCGCTCCACGCTCGCAAAGGATTCGACTTCGAACCCGGCAAGGCTCAGCGCCTGCGCGGTGCTCAGGCGCACGTCCTCGTCGTCATCGACCAGCAGGACCCGGATGGCAGCAGCTTCACTCACTCGATGGCTCCTTGTACCTGTGCAGTGGCGGCGGGCAAGTCGATCACGAAACACGCACCGCCCACTTGTTGCTCGACCGGACGCAAGGTGCCGCCCATGGCGCGCACCAATTGTGACGAGATCACCAGGCCCAGCCCCAGCCCCGACCCGGCCGTCTTGCTCGTCACGAAGGGCTCGAACAGGCGGGGCAGCACGTCGGCGTGAATTCCCGGCCCGGTATCGCTGACAGTGACGATGACGCGCCCATCATGCGCCTCGCCCGCAAGTCGCAACACACGAAGCGGCGACTCGTGCATGGCCTCGATGGCATTCTTCATCAGGTTGGCCAGCACGCTGACCAACGCCGCTTCCTCGCCCATGACGGAGAGCGTGGGCGGTTGCAACTCGACCTCGATCGTGACGCCGTGCTTCTTCGTGGCCTCGGCCACGATGACCTGCGCGTCATCGATGGTGCGCGCGAGCTGCACCGGCACGCTGGCCAGCTCGCTCTTGTGCGCAAAGGTCTTGAGTTGCTGGGTCAGGCGCGCGAGGCGGTCCACCATGTTGCGGATGCGCTGGAGGTTGCCTTGCACATCGTCCAGGCGATTGTGTTCGAGCAACTTGCTGGCGCTCTCGGACAGCGTGCGCATAGCCGTCAGCGGCTGGTTCAATTCGTGCACCACGCCAGCGGACATTTGGCCCAGCGCCGCCATCTTGCCGGCGTGCACCAGTTCGCCCTGCGCGGCGCGCAACTGAGCCGTGCGCGCGATCACGGTGGATTCGAGGTTGTCGTGCGCCGCTTGCAGCGCCGCCTGGTTCGCGAGCTTTTGCCGCTCGGCGCGGCGGCGTTGCCTCAGGGTCAACACCACCAACAGCAGCACGGCCATCGCCAGACTGGCGGTGATGGCGGCATTGCGTGCCGACACGCGCAGCGGTGCCATGGCATCGAGCACCACCAGTTGCCACGGTGCGCTGCGCAGTGAGCGCATCGACGCCAGCTGGTCGATGCCGGCCAGGGAGATGAGATGGACGTCGCGCGACAGCGCTTGCGACTGCTTCCACTGCAACGGCTCGAGGCCGGCCTCGCCATAGGGCCGCGAACGCTGCACTTCAACGCGCTGCACGGCATCCAGCGCCTGCAGCGGGCGGAACTTGATGTCCGAGCGCGTTGAAAGAATCACCACGCCGCGCTGGTCAATCAGCACCACGTCTCCCGGCAGGTTGCGCCACGCGCGCTCGGCTTCTTCGAGGTTGACCTTGACTGCCACTACGCCACGCGAGGGCTGGTCGCCGCGCAACGCATAGGAGAGGTAATAGCCCGGCTTGCGGCTGGTGATGCCGATGCCGTAGAAGCGGCCCCGGCCCTGGTTCAGCGCATCGATGACATAGGGCCGGAACGACAGGTCCTGGCCCACCGTGGTCTCAGGGCGGTTCCAGTCGGACGCGGCGAGCGATGTGCCGCCGGCATCCAGCACGTAGAGCATCTCTGCGCCCACTGTCGCGTTGACGCCCTGCAGATAGCGGTTGGCGGCATCCCGAAGCTGCGTGTCGGCTGGCGCGCTGAGCAACTCGGGCACGACGGGCGTCATTTCGAGCAGCGCGGGCAGGTAGTCGAAGCGGGTGAGTTCGGCATCGAGCCCGGTGGCCAGCATGTCCAGGCGATGCTCTGCCGCTTCTTGCAGGCGCGCCAAGCCGGCATGCATCGCGGCCTGGTGGCCGGCAAACGCCGCCGCGGCCACCAGCACCAGTGCAACAGACCAGCGCAACAAGGCTCGCCATCGGCGTCTTCTCCTGGAGGCAAGGTCCATGTGCGGCGCCGGCTCCCGTGATGTCATGCGCCCGTTATTGCACAAGGCCGGGCCCGCCGCATCGGTGCGAGCCCGGTGGCGCCATCAGCCGGATCAAGCGACCGGTGCGGCCCTGTTGGTGTCATCGGGCGCAGGAAGCGCCTCTCCGATCCACGTGCTTGCCTGCATCAGCGTGTCGCCGCAGCGACCGGCATGTGCGCTTCCGTGGCGTCGAGCACCATCTCTGGCTCGTCCGCTCCGGCAGACGTCTCGCCATTGAGCTGCTGCGTCATGCGCGCCGTGTCCAGGTCGCCGGTCCATTTGGCGACGACGATGGTGGCCACGCCGTTGCCGATCAGGTTCGTGAGCGCCCGCGCTTCCGACATGAAGCGGTCGATGCCCAGGATCAGCGCGAGCCCCGCCACCGGCACATGGCCCACGGCGGACAACGTCGCGGCCAGCACGATGAAGCCGCTGCCGGTCACGCCGGCTGCGCCCTTGGAGGTGAGCAGCAGCACCAGCAGCAGGGTGAGCTGCTGGGTCAGCGTCATGTCGGTGTTGGTGGCCTGCGCAATGAACACCGCCGCCATCGTCAGGTAGATGGACGTGCCGTCGAGGTTGAAGGAATAGCCCGTAGGAACCACCAAGCCCACGACGGACTTACGGGCGCCCAGGTTCTCCAGCTTGGCCATCATGCGCGGCAGCACCGATTCGCTCGACGAGGTGCCCAGCACGATCAGCAGTTCTTCCTTGATGTACTTGATGAACTTCCAGATCGAGAAGCCGTGCGCCCTCGCAATGCCCCCGAGCACGACGAAGATGAACAGCAGGCAGGTGGCGTAGAAGGTCGCCATCAGCTGGCCGAGTTGCAGCAGCGAGCTCACGCCGTACTTGCCGATGGTGAAAGCCATCGCTCCGAAGGCACCGATGGGCGCCACCTTCATGATGTAGCCGACGATGACGAAGAGCACGTGCGAGCCCTTTTCGATCACGTCGAACACCAGCGTGCCGCGGCCGCCGAACTTGTGCAACGCAAAGCCGAACATCACGGCGATCAGCAGCACCTGCAATATCTCGCCCTTGGCGAAGGCATCGACGACGGTGTTGGGGATCACGTTGAGCAGGAAGTCCGTCGTGCTCTGCATCTTGCCCGGCCCGGTGTAGGCCGCGATGCCCTTGGTGTCGAGCTGGCTCACGTCCACGTTCATGCCGGCGCCCGGCCGCACGATGTTGATGATGATCAGGCCCACGATGAGGGCGATGCTGCTCACGATCTCGAAGTACAGCAGCGCCAGGCCGCCGGTCTTGCCGACCTTCTTCATGTCCTCCATGCCGGCGATGCCGACCACCACCGTGCAGAAAATGATCGGCGCAATGATCATCTTGATGAGCTTGATGAAGCCGTCGCCCAGCGGCTTCATCGCCGCGCCGGTGTCAGGATAGAAATGCCCCAGCAACACGCCGATGACGATCGCCGTGATGACCTGGAAGTACAGGGACTTGTAGATGGGCTTGGATACGGGTTGGTGGTCCACGGGATATGTCTCCTTGTCATGGCGAACAGCGCATCGGACGACGCGGGCGTCTTTCTGGAGAGCAATCGATATGCCATGCCGTGCGAGCCGTAGCGGGCGCGCCAAGTCATTGATTCCAAAGGGATTTCACCTGCCGCATCGCAGGCGTCTTGCCGACGGTCCGGGCTTTGGCAAATGGGGCCGTCCGGTTCACCGTGTCGCCGTCCCCGCGTAAACCCTTAGGCCTGCGCTGGACTCGGGCGACGTGCCACGAAGCGGGGCAAAGACTCGCATACTGGACGCCTCACGAATGGAGGTCGCAGATGGCTCAGCATGCAATTACCGCGGTTCACTACGCGGGCGGCAAGATCGATCGCGTCGCCGTTCACACGGTGATAGACAAGGAATTCGGATCGCACGGTCTTTCGCTGGGGCCGGCGCAGCGCGTCAGCATTGCCGACTGCGCCAACCTGCTGGCCCTGGGCGAAGAAGTGTGCATCCTGCGGCGCACCGAAAGCCACAGCTGGGAGATCGTGTGTGACGTCATCCCCACGGGCGGTGGCGCCGGCATCGTGGGTGTCGACATCGTTGGTCAGCCCAACGATGCCCTGGACAAGCTGCCCAGCTGGGACTAGTACAGCACCACGCCGCGGATCGACTCGCCGCGCTTCATCAGGTCGAAGCCCTTGTTGATGTCTTCCAGCGGCATCGTGTGGGTGATCAGGTCGTCGATGTTGATCTTGTTCTCCATGTACCAGTCGACGATCTTCGGCACGTCGGTGCGGCCACGCGCGCCACCGAAGGCCGAGCCTTCCCACTTGCGGCCGGTCACCAGCTGGAAGGGCCGCGTGCTGATCTCAGCGCCCGCTTCCGCCACGCCGATGATGATGCTGCGGCCCCAGCCCTTGTGCGTGCATTCCAGCGCCTGGCGCATCACCTTCGTGTTGCCGATGCACTCGAAGCTGTAGTCCGCGCCGCCGTCGGTCAGCTGCACGATGGCATCGACCACGTTTTCGGTGTCCTTGGGGTTGATGAAGTGCGTCATGCCGAATTTGCGTGCCATCTCCTCGCGGGCCGGATTCAGGTCGACGCCAATGATCTTGTCCGCGCCGACCATCTTCGCGCCCTGGATCACGTTCAGGCCGATGCCGCCCAGGCCGAACACGACCACGTTGGCGCCGGCTTCCACCTTGGCGGTGAAGATCACAGCGCCGATGCCGGTCGTCACGCCGCAGCCGATGTAGCAGACCTTGTCGAAAGGCGCGTCTTCGCGGATCTTGGCCAGCGAGATTTCGGGCGCGACTGTGTAGTTGCTGAAGGTCGACGTGCCCATGTAGTGGAAGATCGGCTTGCCATCCAGGCTGAAGCGGCTGCTGCCATCGGGCATCAGGCCCTTGCCCTGCGTGCCGCGGATCAGCTGGCACAGATTGGTCTTGCGACTGAGGCAGAACTTGCACTGGCGGCATTCCGGTGTGTAGAGCGGAATGACGTGGTCGCCTTTCTTCAGCGTCGTCACGCCCGGGCCGACGTCCACCACGATGCCCGCGCCCTCATGCCCGAGGATGGCCGGAAAGATGCCTTCCGGATCCGCGCCCGAGAGCGTGTAGTAGTCGGTGTGGCAGATGCCGGTGGCCTTGATCTCGACCAGCACTTCGCCCAAGCGCGGACCCTCCAGATCGACGGTTTCGATGGTCAACGGCGAGGCGGATTTCCAGGCAACGGCGGCGCGGGTTTTCATAGGGTCTTCTCAGGTAGTTGGTTCGAAGGTGCGGCGACTATATGACGACGCGCCGAAGCTGAATGCGGCATCGGCCTACAAAGGTGCGTGGCCAAAATCGCCAAACTTTTGTTTCTAAATGTGTCTTTCTCCACGGACAACAAATGGGCTCGGTGGCAGCATCGAAATGTGAGCGCTCAATTTCACCCGCTTGATGACTATTTCTGACCGCGCACTGCTGGAACGCGCCTTGATCGGCATGGAAGAGGTCATGGCCAGGTTGGGCACGCCCGAGGGCGCCAGCCTGCCGACCGGAACGCCCGCGCATGGGGCGACGACCCTGTGCCTGACCGCCGCCATGGCGCTGGTCGATGTCGCGCAGGCGCTGCTGCGCGATCCGGCGGCGTTGCCTGCGGACGGGCAAACGGCGGATTGGCAGACGATCATCGGCCACACCAAGAACGCGAGCCGCACCGCACACCAAGCGGTCCTGCTGCTCGCCGCGCAACGCAACTTTTCAGCGGCACGCGGCGCCATCACGGTCGCCGCGGACGGCGGCGCGGCAGCCTGATGGCGCTGGTCTGTCCGTCCTGCGGGACCGAGAACCGTTCGGTCGCCAAGTTCTGCATCGAATGCATCGGCGCGCTGCCGACCACGTTTGCGCCGACGGAAGTGGCACCGCTGCTGCATGCGCCGGTCGCCGCGGGCCGCGATGGCATGCCGTCCGCCTTGATGGCGTTTGCGGCGAATGCGCCGATGCCCGCCAGGGCGGCGACTGCGGCGGCGGATCCTGTCCCTTCAAGGCCTTCGGCCGTGCAATCACTGGAGTCGCCCCTGCCGATGGCTGTCGACTCCCGCAAAGGCTTGTGGGTGAGTGCGGCAGCCTTTGCCATCGCGCTGGTCGTCGGTGCGGCGGGATGGATGATTGCGGGGGCGGGGAGTTGGTACATCTACTCCTCTGGCGGAAATGTGGAGGAAGCGGCGGCATCGGTGCCAAAAGCGACGGAGGTTCCGGCAACTCAAGCGTCTCACGTGCCTCAAGGACCACAGGCGCCAGAGGCGTCCGTTGCGACGGCAGTGCCTGCGCCTGCGGTCGCGCAGGTTACGTCGCCCACCGTTGCAGGAGTCGCCGCGGCCGCACCGCTTGCTGCGCCAGCCTTGGCCGCTCCGCCTCCCGCACCATCGCTCCCAGCGCGGGCCGAGGCAAGAGCGACGGACGTCTCGCCTGTCGCGGCAGTACCCACCCAGCCGCACAAGTCAGTGGCGACAGCGAAAGCGTCGGCGCCAGCAGACTTCGCGCTGGCGAAGTGCGACAAGCTGACTTTCATTTCCGCGTCGCGCTGCAAGGTCGAGCAGTGCAGCAAGCCGCAGTTTCGGGCTCGCGCCGAGTGCGGCCCGGTGCTGGCGCAACAGCGGCTGATCGAACAAAAGCGCAATCCGTCGATGTTCAACTGAAAGGGTCAACCCCTAAAAAGCGCGATCATCGATCAGTGGGGTTCATTCAGCGTTCGGCCGCATCGCAGGCTGGCTGGCGGCAGGGCAGCGTGACTCGTACAGTGGCGAATCCTTTCAACCCACCCCACCGAGAGCGCGCAAACATGATCAGCGGCAAGACCACCCTCATCGCCCACATTGGCTACCCGACGGAGTCCTTCAAGGCGCCGATGATCTACAACCCGTGGTTCGACAAGCACGGCATCGACGCGGTCGTGATGCCGATGGGCGTCAAGCCCGAGGACTTCCCGACCACGCTCAAGGCCATCGGCCGCATGACCAACCTGCGCGGCGCGCTGGTCACCATGCCGCACAAGGTGACGACGATGAGCCTGGTCGACGAGGTGACGCCCACGGCCCTCATCGCGGGTGCCTGCAACGCGATCCTCAAGCGGCCCGACGGCACGCTGCTGGGCGACCAGTTCGATGGCGCAGGCTTCGTGCGCGGGGTTGAACGCAAGGGTCGCGCGCTCAAGGGAACGCGCGTGCTGGTGTCCGGCACGGGCGGCGTGGGCTCGGCGATTGCAGCGTCGCTCGCCGCGGCGGGCGTGGCGGAACTCGCGCTCTTCGACATGAGCGCCGCGTCGGCCGACGCACTGGCGGGCCGCTTGCGCGAGCATTATCCGCAGCTCATCGTGAAGACGGGCTCCAAGGACCCGGCCGGCTTTGACGTCGTGGTCAACGCCACGCCGCTGGGCATGAAGGAGGGCGATCCGCTGCCTTTCGATGTGGACCGCATCGCACCAGGCACCTTCGTGGGCGAGGTCGTCATGAAGTCCGAATACACGCCGCTGCTGCGCGCCGCCAAGGACAAGGGCTGCGACGTGCAGGTAGGCACCGACATGCTGTTCGAGATGATCCCGGCGTACCTTGAATTCTTCGGCTACGGTACGACGACGGCCGAGGAGTTGCGCTCGGTCGCCCAGCTTCAATACTGAACCCGACAATCAAACAGACCATGAAAAAAATCCTCATCCTCAACGGCCCCAACCTCAACCTGCTTGGCACACGCGAACCGGCGACCTATGGCCACGAGACGCTGGCCGATGTCGAGACACTGTGCAAGGAGACTGGCGCAAAGCTCGGCGTGGATGTGGAGTGCCGCCAGTCCAATCACGAGGGCCTGCTCATCGACTGGATCCATGAGGCCGGCCGCGAGATCGCCGCGGGCAACATGCTGGGCGTGGTGATGAATCCCGGCGCCTACACCCACACATCGATTGCCCTGCACGACGCGATCAAGGGTGCGAGCGTCACGCTGATCGAGTTGCACATCTCGAACGTGCATGCGCGTGAGTCGTTCCGGCATCACTCGTACATCTCGCCGGCTGCGAGAGGGGTGATCGTGGGGTTGGGGGTGCAGGGTTATGCGGTTGCGATGGAGGCGCTGGCGCGCGTGGCGAAGTGATTTTCTGCCTCCGGCGGGGAGGTGCACGCGGCGCTCGCTGTGGCAACGTCGATGCCCCCATCCCGACCTTCCCCCGGAGGGGGAAGGAGCAAGAACTTCAGTGCGGGGCGGCGGCCTTGTAGCGGGTGATGTGGCCCTTGCTGTCGACGCTTTCCAGATGCACGTCGAAGCCCCAGAGCCGCGCGACGTGCTTCAGCACCTCGCTTGCGTCGTCGTGCAGCGGCCGGTCGTTGTGCTGCGTATGCCGCAGGGTGAGCGAACGGTCGCCGCGCAGGTTCACGCTCCACACCTGGATGTTTGGCTCGCGATGGTTCAGGTCGTACTGGCGCGACAGCGATTCACGCAGTTGGCGATAGCCGCTGTCGTCGTGAATGGCGGAGACTTCCAGCTCGGATTCGTCTTCCTTGTCGCTGATGGCAAACAGGCGGAAATCGCGCATCAGTTTCGGTGAGAGGAACTGGCCAATGAAGCTCTCGTCCTTGAAGTTGCGCATCGCATAGTCCAGCGAGGTGAGCCAGTCGGTGCCCGCAAGGTCGGGGAACCAGCGCTTGTCTTCCTCGGTCGGCTTTTCGCAAATGCGCCGCAAGTCGGTGTACATCGCGAAACCAAGCGCATAGGGGTTGATGCCGCTGTAGGCGCGGTGACCAATGGGCGGCTGGTACACCACGTTGGTGTGCGACTGCAGCCACTCGATCATGAAGCCGTCCGCCAGCAGGCCTTCGTCATACAGCGTGTTGAGCAGTGTGTAGTGCCAGAAGGTGGCCCAGCCTTCGTTCATGACCTGCGTCTGGCGCTGCGGATAGAAATACTGCGCCACTTTGCGCACGATGCGCACCACTTCACGCTGCCAGGGCTCCAGCAAGGGCGCGTTCTTCTCGATGAAATAGAGCAGGTTTTCCTGCGGCTCGGGCGGGAAGCGCTTGGCGGTTTCCTCGCTGGCGTCTTGGCCCGCGCGACGCGGCAGGGTGCGCCACATGTCGTTGACCTGCTGCTGCATGTAGTGCTCGCGTTCTTCGCGGCGCGTCTGCTCCTGGCTCAACGACAACTTCTGCGGCCTGCGATAGCGGTCGACGCCGTGGTTCATCAGCGCGTGGCAGGAATCGAGCACGTCCTCGACGACGCCCACGCCATGCTTTTCCTCGCACTCGGCGATGTAGTTCCGTGCGTAGACCAGGTAGTCGATGATGGACGACGCATCCGTCCACATCTTGAAGAGGTAGTTGCCCTTGAAGAAGCTGTTGTGCCCATAGGCCGCATGCGCGATCACCAAGGCCTGCATGGCCATGGTGTTCTCTTCCATGAGGTAGGCAATGCACGGATCGGAGTTGATGACGATCTCGTAGGCCAGCCCCATGTGCCCGCGGCGGTAGTTCTTCTCGGTGGAGATGAACTGCTTGCCATACGACCAGTGGCGGTAGATGACCGGCATGCCCACGGAGGCATAGGCATCCATCATCTGCTCTGCCGTGATGATCTCGAGCTGGTTGGCGTAGGTGTCGAGCTTGTAGCCGCGTGCCACCCGTGCGATCTCGCTGTGGTACTGCCCGATCAGGTCGAAGGTCCAGTCCGAGGGACTGGGCAAGGGCTCGCGCGTCCTCGTCTTCACAACATCTTCTGTCATGCCGGCACTCCCTCCTTTTTGAACAGGTCGCGGAACACGGGATAGATGTCCTGCGCATCCGAGACCTTGCGCATGGCAAAGTTCTTGTGGCCTTCGGCGAGCTGGGTGTATTCCTCCCAGAGGTTCTGCTCGGCGTCGGCCACTTGCACGTAGGCGTAGTAGCGAACAAGTGGCAACAATTGCTCGTCGAGCATCTTGCGGCACTGGCCGCTGTCCTGGTGCCAGTTGTCGCCGTCGCTCGCCTGTGCGCCGTAGATGTTCCACTCGTTGCTCGGATAGCGCGCCCGCACGATTTCATGCATGAGCCTAAGAGCGCTCGACACCACCGTGCCGCCGGTTTCGGTGGTGTGGAAGAACTCGTCTTCCGTCACCTCGGTGGCTTGCGTGTGATGGCGGATGAAGACGAGGTCGATCTTTTCGTAGTGCCGCGTCAGGAACAGGTATAGCAGCATGAAGAAGCGCTTGGACATGTCCTTGCGCGCCTCGTCCATGGAGCCCGACACGTCCATCAGGCAGAACATCACGGCCTTGGCCGAGGGCACCGGAATGCGCACGCGGTTGCGGTAGCGCAGGTCGATCGGGTCGATGAAAGGAATGCGCTTGGCGGTCTTGCGCATCTCCGCAATCGCCAGCTCGGTTTCCTTGATCTCGAGCTGCACCAGCGCATCGTCCACGCGCGGATTGCGCAGCAGCTTGAGCAGGTGCATTTCCAGTTCGCGAAGCTCGCGGCGTGGCTCGCCGCCCAGCGCAATGCGCCGTGCCAGCGCGCCGCGCATCGAGCGCACCACGTGCAGGTTGCTCGGCATGCCGTCGCTGGTAAAGCCGGCGCGGTGGCTCTTCCATTCGGGCACTTCGGCCAGCTGGGTGCGAACGAGGTGCGGCAGCGCCAGGTCTTCGAAGAAGACGCGCATGAACTCTTCCTTGGTCAGGCGAAAGACGAAGTCGTCTTCCCCCTCGCCACTGTCGGAAGCCTGCGAGCCGCCGGAACCGCCGCCGCCCCCTTGAGGTCGCTCGATGCGGTCGCCCTTGACGTACTCCTTGTTGCCCGGATGCACGTATTCGCGATTGCCGCCTTCACCGTGGCCGAACACAGGCTCGGACACGTCGTGCCGCGGCAGCGTGACGTCCTCGCCTTGTTCCAGATCGCGGATGCCGCGACCGCTGACGGCGCGCTTGACCGCCTCGCCGATCTGCTCACGATAGCGGCGCAAGAATCGCTCGCGGTTGCCGATGGACTTGTTCTTTCCCGACAACCGGCGATCAATGATCTGCTGCAGCACGGACAAGGACAGTTCTCCTCAGTACGTCTATGAACTCTTGCGAACCCGAAGGTACCACTCGCACAGCAGGCGCACCTGCTTCGATGTGTAGCCCTTCTTGACCATCCGGTTCACGAAATCTTCGTGCTTCTTCAACTCGTCGGCACTGCTCTTCGCGTTGAAGCTGATGACGGGCAGCAGTTCCTCGGTGTTGGAGAACATCTTCTTCTCGATCACCGTGCGAAGCTTTTCGTAGCTTGTCCACAACGGATTCTTGCCCGCATTGCCAGCACGCGCACGCAGCACGAAGTTGACGATCTCGTTGCGGAAGTCCTTCGGGTTGCTGATGCCCGCCGGCTTCTCGATTTTTTCAAGCTCGGTGTTGAGCGATCCGCGGTCGAAGACTTCGCCGGTGTCGGGGTCGCGGTACTCCTGGTCCTGGATCCAGTAGTCCGCGTAGGTCACGTAGCGGTCGAAGATGTTCTGGCCGTATTCCGAATAGCTCTCGAGGTACGCGGTCTGGATTTCCTTGCCGATGAACTCCGCATAGCGCGGCGCCATCAGTTCCTTGATGTAGGAGAGGAATTTCTGTTCCGTCTCCGGCGGGAACTGCTCGCGCTCAATCTGCTGTTCGAGCACATACATCAGGTGCACCGGATTCGCTGCGATTTCAGAGCTGTCGAAGTTGAAGACCTTCGAGATGATCTTGAACGCAAAGCGCGTCGAGACGCCAGCCATGCCTTCGTCCACGCCCGCGTAGTCGCGGTATTCCTGGATCGACTTGGCCTTGGGGTCGGTGTCCTTGAGGTTGTCACCGTCGTACACCAGCATCTTGCTGAAGATGCTCGAGTTCTCGGGCTCCTTCAAACGCGTGAGCACGGAGAACTGCGACATCATCTTCAAGGTGCCTGGTGCACAAGGAGCGTGCACGAGCGATGAATGACGCACCAACTTCTCGTAGATCTTGACCTCTTCCGACACGCGCAGGCAGTAGGGCACCTTCACGATGTAGATGCGGTCGAGGAAAGCCTCGTTGTTCTTGTTGTTGCGGAAAGCCTTCCATTCGCTCTCGTTGCTGTGGGCCAGCACGATGCCGTCGAAGGGAATGGCGCCGAAGCCTTCGGTGCCCTTGTAGTTACCTTCCTGCGTGGCCGTGAGCAACGGGTGCAGCACCTTGATGGGCGCCTTGAACATTTCCACGAACTCCAGCAGGCCCTGGTTGGCCAGGCACAGTCCGCCCGAATACGCATACGCGTCCGGGTCGCTCTGCGCATAGGTCTCGAGCTTGCGGATGTCGATCTTGCCGACCAGCGAGGAGATGTCCTGGTTGTTCTCGTCGCCCGGCTCGGTCTTGGCGACGGCGATCTGTCGCAGCACCGAGGGGTAGCGCTTGACGATCTGGAACTGGCGGATGTCGCCGCCGAATTCCTCGAGCCGCTTCACTGCCCAGGGCGAGAGGATGCGCTGCAGGTAACGGCGCGGAATGCCGTATTCCTTCTCGAGGATCTCGCCATCTTCGGCGTCGCTGAACAGGCCCAGCGGCGATTCATTGACCGGCGAATCCTTCAGCGCATAGAAGGGCACGTGCTCCATGAGCTGCTTGAGCCGCTCGGCGATGGAGCTCTTGCCCCCGCCCACCGGGCCCAGCAGATAGAGGATCTGCTTCTTTTCTTCCAGCCCCTGCGCGGCATGGCGGAAGTACGACACCACCTGCTCGATGGCGTCCTCCATGCCGTAGAACTCCTTGAACGCCGGGTAGAGCTTGATGACCTTGTTGGAGAAGATCCGCGAAAGACGGGGGTCGTTTCGCGTGTCTACCAACTCGGGCTCGCCGATGGCCTGGAGCATGCGTTCGGCCGCGGTGGCGTACGCCGTCGGCTCCCGCTTGCAGATTTCCAGGTACTCCTGGAGCGAAAGAACCTCTTCCCGAGTCCGTTCGTAACGGGCTGCGAAGTTACTGATGACATCCATGTTCACACCTCCAACGAGAGTCAACGGTGGGCGCTGCCCGGACCTTCCTGGCTGCACGCTGCCGCTTCTTCCGCAAGAAATGTGCTCAGCGTCGTTTGCATGCCCCTGGAAAATTCCTCATAAAGCCCAAACCTGCTTGCCAGCATAGACAACAAAACGAAATCAGGGAATTGTTTTTTAAATTAAGAACGGCCCGCCAGTGCAAAAGTTCCTGACAAAACGCGACAGCATTTGAGTGCGATGACAGGGTCCGGAATGTGGGATGACCGGCCGCGCGCACGCCAGACGGTTCCGCAGCGCGCTCCACTGGGAACCGGTACCCGCCAAGGCGCCTCGGCAGAGCATGACTACGGGTTGTGATTAGTCATTTTCATAATCTATAAACAATATATAGATCTATGAAGAAAACTATTTCCTTCAATGAGTGCTGAAGAATTAGACTTGAGAACTGCACTGCAAAAACGTGCGGTGCGTTCAAGCAACAAAATCGGCAGCCGGCAAGGCTGCTTTTTTGTTTTAAGTCGTGACTTACTCCACCTTGCCGATCTTTTGCACTGCTGACGTCATGGTTTTTGCGTCGGCGTCCCAGTAGGTCTGGAAATCGGCGGCGTCGAGGTAGGCGATGGGGCTGCCGGCCTTCTCGATCACCTGCACGACGGCGGGGTCCACGGCGGCTTTGGCCGCTGCTGCGCGCAGTTGCGACACCACTTCCGGCGGCGTGGCCTCGGGCACGAAGAGTCCCGACCACTGGGCGAATTTCACCTTGTAGCCACGCTGTTCGAGGCTGGGCACGTCGGGCAGCGAGGCCAGTGGCTTGTCGCCCCAATGCGCCAGCGCGCGCAGCTTGCCGGCCTGGATCTGCTGCACCACCGTCGAGGGACCGCTCGCAATGGCGTCCACCTGCCCCGCGAGCAGCGCGACGATGGCGGGGCCCGCACCGGTATAGGGAATGTGGGTCATCCGGAAGCCCGCAGCGCCCTTGAGCATTTCCATGGGCACATGCATGGTGCCGTAGTTTCCCGAACTGCCGTAGTTGTAGGTCCCCGGTTTGGTGCGCGCATCCGCAATGAACTCTTCCAGTGTTTTCCACGGCGCGTCCGCGCGCACCACCAGCACGGTCGGGTCGGCGGTGAATCGCGCGATCGGCTTGAACTGGCTCATCTGATAGGCCGGCTTGCGCTCGAGGATGGCATCGGCCTGCGGCAGGATGGAAATCGACGACAGACTCAGCAGCACCGTGTAGCCATCGGCAGGCGCGCGGGCCGCCGCACCGATGCCGACCGAGCCGCCCGCGCCCGCCCGGTTCTCGACGATGACCGGCTGCCTGAGTTCGCGCGACAGCGATTCGGCGACAGGCCGCGCCACTGTGTCCGCCACGCCGCCCGGCGGAAAGGGCACGATCATCGTGATCGGCCGGGTCGGCCAGCCCGATTGCGCGAAGGCGATCGTCACGGCGGCGGCGCTGCAGGCCAGTGCGAGGGCGGTGGCACGCAGCAGGGCGCGGCGTCGTTGTGGGTACATGTGCGTTCGTCTCTTGTTGCGGATGGGGTGTTCAGGCGAAGCGGTTCTCGATGACGCCCAGTCCGTCGATCTCGATGCGCACCACGTCGCCGGCCTTCAGGTAGCGCGGCGGCGTGAAGCCCATGCCCACGCCGGCGGCAGTGCCCGTGGCAATCACATCGCCGGGGTAGAGCGTAATGCCGCGCGAACAGGTTTCGATGAGGCTGGGAATGTCGAAGATCAGGTCGGTGGTGCGCGCGTCCTGCCGCGCCTCGCCGTTGACCCAGCAGCGCACGCAGGTGTCGGTGCCGTCGAGCGCATCGGCCGTGACGATCCATGGGCCCATCGGGCAGAAGGTGTCGAAGGACTTGCCCAGATCCCATTGCTGGTGTCGCATCTGCACGTCGCGCGCCGTCACGTCGTTGACGATGGTGTAGCCGAACACATGCGACATCGCATCGGCGCGTGCAATGTTGCGTCCGACCTTGCCGATGACGACGGCCAGTTCGGCTTCGTAGTCGATCTGCGTGGACACCGCCTCGCCCGGCAACTGCACGTCGTCGTGCGGACCGGTCACGCATTCGGGCACCTTGGTGAACACGATGGGCCAGGTGTCGGTGTTCGGCGCGTTGTTCTTGAACACCGAGGCCGACAGTTCCCTGGCATGCGCGTGGTAATTGCGTCCCACGCAGAAGATGTTGCGCCGGGGCAGCGGCAGCGGTGCTTCCAGCCGCACGTCTTTCAGGGCGATGGGTGCGTACGTGAGCGCCAGCGATTCCGTGCCGGCTGCGCAGTCGTCGATGAGCGTCTGGGCGCCGCGTTGCGATCGGCTTTCATCCCACTGAAAGGGGGCGACAGTGGTGCCGTCGTCCGAGACGATGCCGACATGTCGGCGGCCGCGATGCTGGAAGGTGGCGATGCGCAAGCTGATCTCCTGTTGTCTGCCAAATCCTACCAATGCGGTACCAAAGCGGCAATAAAATATGCGCGTAGTACTTTCAAACTCATCGACCGTGCAAAGTGCCCTGTCCCTTCGGGAGGCCATCCTCGACAACCTGCATTCGCGTGCCTGGCGCGCCGGGCACCGGCTTCCGACCGAGCGCGAACTGAGCGGCCAATACGGGTTGAGCCGATCGACGGTGCGCCGGGTCCTGGCGGATCTCAAGAACAAGGGCCTCATCACGCAAACCGTGGGCAGCGGCACCTATGTGAGCGACCAGGTCGGTGTGGCGCTGGCCCAAATTGCGGGCGGCAGCTCGCCGCTGGCCACCAGTCCCGCCGAGTTGATGAGCGCACGGTTGGTGCTGGAGCCAGCCATCATCGCAATGGTCATCGGCAGCGCCACCGCCGCGGACTTTTCCCGAATGGACGAGTGCTGCGACAAGGGAGAGGCGGCGGCCACCATCGAAGAGTTCGAGCTGTGGGACGGCAAGCTGCACGAAGCCATTGCCGACGCCGCGCACAACAGCTTCATCTCCACCGTGTTCCAGCGCATGAACGAGGTGCGCGCCCAAAGCGAGTGGGGCATGCTGAAGCGCCGCACTGCCACGCCCGAGCGTCGCAGCGCCTACGAGCGCGAGCACCGCGCGCTGGTGGCGGCATTGCGCAACCGCGACAGCGCGCAGGCGGCGCAGCTGTGCCTGGAGCATCTGGTGCATGTTCGGCGCAATTTGCTGGGTTACTGACTAACCCGGACTTGCATTGACCCGTCTTACCGGGCTCGCTATATTGGGCCTGCCTTGCGATCAGGCGAAACCAAACAAGACCAATCAACAAGCTTCTGCGTGGAGACACCGCCTTGAGAGCCGCCCGCCCCGATCGACGAATGCGACGGTGGATGGTCGGCGCGGCGCTGCTGGCCTGCCTGCCATGGGCCGCGGCGCAGGACTATCCGGCGCGGCCGGTGCGCCTTGTCGTTCCCTTCGCCGCCGGCGGACCGGCTGACGTCTACGCGCGCTTCATCGCAACGCGCCTGCAGGAATCGTTGGGGCAGGGCTTCGTCGTGGACAACCGGCCGGGCGCCGGTTCGGTGATTGGCACCGACGCCGTGGCCAAGAGCGCGCCCGACGGCTACACGCTGCTGCTGATGTCCAACGCGCACACGGTCAACGAATCGCTGATCCCCAACAAGCCCTTCCAGTTGATGCGGGACTTTGCGCCCATCGCGCCCATCAATTCGTCGGACCTGTTGCTGGTCACGCGCGCCAACCTGCCGGTCAACAACCTCGGCGAGCTGATCGCCATGGCCAAGGCCAAGCCGGGTTCGCTGAGCTATGCGTCTTCCGGGCCCGGCACGCCGTACCACATGGCCGGCGAACTCTTCAAGGCGATGGCGGGCGTGTCGATCCTGCACATCCCGTATCGCGGCAGCGCCGGCGCGCGCACCGATGTGCTGGGCGGACAGGTCGACATGATGTTCGACGCTGTGACCACCATGGCCGAACAGGTTCGCGCCGGCAAGGTGAAGGCAATGGGGACGACCGGCCTCACGCGCTCCGATGTGCTGCCCAACGTGCCCACCGTGGCCGAAGCCGGCGTTCCGAAATACGAGGCCACCATCTGGCTCGGATTGATGGCGCCCAAGGGCACGCCGGCGCCCATCATCGAGCGCCTCAACGCTGAAATCGGCAAGATTGTGTCGAGCCCCGACGTGGTGCGCGCGTGGCAAGCGCAGGGCGCCACGCCGATGTCGATGAACGTTGCGGACTTCACGCGCTATATGAACGAAGACATCCAGAAGTGGGCGCGCATTGTGAAGATTTCTGGTGCAAAGGCGGATCAATGAGCGCAGTGCCGGGCCGCCCCAAGCAAGCTCGCGCCCCCTCGGGGGGCAGCGAGGACACGAAGTGCCGAGCGTGGGGGTACATGGACACAGTGCCGGGCCGCCCCAAGCAAGCTCGCGCCCCCTCGGGGGGCAGCGAGGACACGAAGTGCCGAGCGTGGGGGTTGCAATGAACATCTTGTGCGCTGGCGCGGCGCAGGGTCTGGTCAAGGCCTTGCAGGGCGTGTTCCTCGAATTCACCGGCGCGCGGGTGGAAGGGCGTTTCGGCGCCGTCGGTGCCATGAAGGAAGCCTTGCTCGCCGGCGAGCCCTGCGACGTGATGATCGTGACCGCGGCGATGGTGCATGCGCTGCAGGCCGAGGGCCACCTGGTGCCGGGCTCGCAAGCGGATCTGGGCTGCGTGCGGACCGGCGTCGCGGTGCCCGACAGCGATCCGAAGCCAGACATCTCGACCCCGGCTGCGCTTCGCACCGCTTTGCTCGATGCATCGGCCATCTACATGCCGGACCCAGAGCGCTCGACGGCCGGCATTCATTTCGCCTCCGTGCTGCGCGACCTGCGCATTGCCGACGCCGTTGCGGAGCGGCTTCACAGTTTTCCGAACGGCGCGACGGCCATGCGCGAGTTGTCGACCAACGCGCCGTCCGGCGCCATCGGCTGCACGCAGATCACCGAGATTCGCTACACCTCGGGGCTTTTGCTTGTCGGCCCGCTGCCACCGGAATTCGAGCTGGCCACTGTCTACACGGCGGCCATCAGCACCCATGCAGAAAACCCGCAGCACGCGCAGCGCTTCGTCGATCTCATCGCCGGGATTCGCACGCGCGTGATGCGCCAACAAGGCGGGTTCGAGGTCACGGCATCCGGCGCCACAGCCGGATAAAAAAAGGCCCCCGAATCGGGAGCCTTCTGGATCAGCTGAAAAATTCCTTGGCCTTGTCGAACCAGCCCTTGTCCGTTGGGCTGTGCTTGTTGCCGCCCTTCTTCAGGGACTCGTCCAGCTCCTTCATCAGCTTGCGCTGGTGCTCGGTGAGCTTGACCGGCGTTTCGACGCGCACGTGGCAATACAGGTCGCCCGGATAGGTCGAGCGCACGCCCTTGATGCCCTTGCCGCGCAGGCGGAACTGCTTGCCGCTTTGGGTGCCATCCGGAATGTCGATGGCGGCTGCACCCTTGAGTGTCGGCACCTCGATCTCGCCGCCCAATGCGGCGGTCGTGATGCTCACCGGCACCACGCAATGCAGGTCGTCGCCATCGCGCTCGAAGATCTCGTGCTTCTTCAAACGGATCTCGATGTACAGGTCGCCGGGCGGCCCGCCGTTGGTACCCGGCTCACCGTTGCCGGTGCTGCGGATGCGCATGCCGTCGTCGATGCCGGCGGGAATCTTCACTTCCAGCGTCTTGTTGTTCTTGATCTTGCCCTGGCCGTGGCAGGTGACGCACGGCTCGGGAATCAGCTTGCCGGTGCCGTGGCAGGTCGGGCAGTTCTGCTGCACGCTGAAGAAGCCCTGGCGCATCTGCACCACGCCTTGGCCGTGGCAGGTCGTGCAGGTGATGGGCTTGGTGCCGGGCTTGGCGCCGCTGCCGTGGCAGGTGGCGCAGTCGTCCCAGCTGGGAATGCGGATCTGGGCGTCCTTGCCGTCGGCCGCTTCTTCCAGCGTGACTTCCATCGCGTAGCTCAGGTCGCTGCCGCGGAACACCTGGCGGCCTCCGCGTCCACGGCCTGCGCCGCCACCGAACACGTCTCCGAAGATGTCGCCGAAGGCTTCCGCGAAACCGCCGAAGCCTTCCGCGCCCGGGCCGCCGCGCATGTTCGGGTCCACGCCCGCGTGGCCGTACTGGTCGTAGGCCGCGCGTTTCTGCCCGTCCGAAAGCATCTCGTAGGCCTCCTTGGCCTCCTTGAACTTCGCTTCCGATTCCTTGGCCGTGTCACCGTGGTTGCGGTCGGGGTGGTGCTTCATCGCAAGCTTGCGATAAGCCTTCTTGATCTCTTCCTCGCTCGCGTTCTTCGGGACGCCGAGGGTTTCGTAGTAGTCGCGTTTGGTGGCCATGATCGGTGGTCAATCGTCGAAATCGGGGGCGGGTCTGAAAACGGAAAAAGGCTGGCCACCCTTTTGCGGTGGTCCAGCCTTGGGTTGGGCAGGGAAATCAGCCCTTCTTCACTTCCTTGACTTCGGCGTCGACCACGTTGTCGTCGGCCGGTGCCGCATTCGCCGCTTCGGGGCCGGCGGTGGCACCCGCAGCGCCTGCCGAGGCCGCCTGGTCGGCGTACATCTTCTCGCCGAGCTTCTGGCTGGCCGTCATCAACGAAGCGGTCTTTTCTTCGATCACGGTCTTGTCTTCACCCTTGAGGGCTTCTTCGACTTCCTTGATCGCCGCTTCGATCTTTTCCTTTTCGCCGGCTTCCAGCTTGTCGCCGTGTTCGCCCAGCGACTTCTTCACGCTGTGCACCATGGCTTCGCCCTGGTTGCGCGCCTGGACGATTTCCAGCTTCTTCTTGTCGTCGGCCGCGTTGAGTTCGGCGTCCTTCACCATCTTCTGGATCTCGTCTTCCGACAGGCCCGTGTTCGCCTTGATGGTGATCTTGTTTTCCTTGCCGGTGCCCTTGTCCTTGGCGCCGACGTGCAGGATGCCGTTGGCGTCGATGTCGAAGCTCACTTCGATCTGCGGCGTGCCGCGCGATGCCGGCGGGATGCCTTCCAGGTTGAACTCGCCCAGCAGCTTGTTGCCCGAGGCGATTTCGCGTTCGCCCTGAAACACCTTGATCGTCACGGCCGGCTGGTTGTCTTCAGCGGTCGAGAAGGTCTGCGCGAACTTGGTCGGGATCGTCGTGTTCTTCGTGATCATCTTGGTCATCACGCCGCCCATCGTCTCGATGCCGAGCGACAGCGGGGTCACGTCCAGCAGCAACACGTCCTTGCGGTCGCCCGACAACACTTGACCCTGAATGGCGGCGCCGACGGCCACGGCTTCATCGGGGTTCACGTCCTTGCGCGGATCGCGGCCGAAGAATTCCTTGACCTTGTCCTGCACCTTGGGCATGCGGGTCATGCCGCCGACCAGAATGACGTCGCTGATGTCGCTCACGCTCACGCCGGCATCCTTGATGGCGGTGCGGCAGGGGGCGATGGTGCGCTCGATCAGTTCGTCGACCAGGCTTTCCAGCTTGGCGCGCGTCAGCTTGATGTTCAGGTGCTTCGGGCCCGATGCATCGGCCGTCACGTACGGCAGGTTGATGTCGGTCTGCGCGCTGTTCGACAGTTCGATCTTGGCCTTTTCAGCGGCTTCCTTCAGGCGCTGCAGGGCAAGCACGTCCTTGCTCAGGTCGACGCCTTGTTCCTTCTTGAACTCGCTGATGATGTAGTCAATGATGCGCTGGTCGAAGTCTTCGCCGCCCAGGAAGGTGTCGCCGTTGGTCGACAGCACTTCGAATTGCTTTTCGCCATCCACGTCGGCAATTTCGATGATCGAGATGTCGAAGGTGCCGCCGCCGAGGTCATACACGGCGATCTTGCGGTCGGCCTTGTCGTGCTTGTCCAGGCCGAAGGCCAGTGCGGCTGCGGTCGGCTCGTTGATGATGCGCTTGACGTCCAGGCCCGCGATGCGGCCGGCGTCCTTGGTGGCTTGGCGCTGGCTGTCGTTGAAGTAGGCCGGCACGGTGATGACGGCTTCGGTCACGGTTTCGCCGAGGTAGTCTTCGGCGGTCTTCTTCATCTTGCGCAGGATTTCGGCGCTGATCTGTTGTGCCGCGAGCTTCTTGCCGCGCACTTCAACCCAGGCGTCGCCGTTGTCGGCCTTGACGATGCTGTAGGGCATCAGGTCGATGTCCTTCTGCACTTCCTTTTCGTCGAACTTGCGGCCGATCAGGCGCTTGACGGCGTAGATCGTGTTCTTGGGGTTGGTGACCGCCTGGCGCTTGGCCGAGGCGCCGACCAGCACTTCGCCGTCTTCCTGGTACGCGACGATGGAAGGGGTGGTGCGCGCGCCTTCCGAGTTTTCGATCACGCGGGTGGTGTTGCCTTCCATGATCGAGACGCACGAGTTCGTGGTGCCGAGGTCGATGCCGATGATTTTGGCCATGTTATTTGCTCCTGGATCAGAAATTGAGTTGTGTTGAACTTGTGGATAACCGCGCTGGAATCAAGGGATGAAGCGGGGATTTCCTGTGGGTTTCTTTTGTGAAACCTGATGTGTATGTCAGGCCGGCGCGCTGACGGTGACCAGCGCCGGGCGCAGCACGCGGTCGGCGATGGTGTAGCCCTTTTGCAGCACACCGACCACGGTGTTGGGTTCCTGGTCGGGCGCGGGCACGACCGAGATGGCCTGGTGCTGGTGCGGATCGAACTTGCTGCCGGCGGCCGGCGCGATCTCGATGACCTTGTTGCGCTCGAGCGCGCTCTTGAGCTGGCGCAGCGTGGCCTCGGCCCCTTCGCGGATCTGCTCGGGCGTGGCGTCGGCGATGGCCAGGCCCGCTTCGAGGCTGTCGGTGACCGGCAGCAGGCTTTCGGCGAAGGCTTCAACCGCGAACTTGCGGGCCTTGCTGATTTCGTCGTCGGCGCGGCGGCGGGCGTTCTGCACGTCGGCCTGCGCGCGCAGGTACTGGTCGGCCAACTCGGCGTTCTTCGACTGCAGCGCGGCGAGTTCGCCCTGGAGCTGGGCCAGTGCTTCGGCGGCCTGCTGGCCTTCGGCTTCATTGGCAGCCAGCGCGGCTTCGAGTTCTTCAGGGGAAGGATCGCCCTGGAGGCTTTGGTTTTGTTCGGGGTTTTGAGCTTCAGACATCATCAGGTAGGTCGGCCAGAAAGTCGGCCAAACGGATGAAAATAAACAATCTCGCCCTAGATAGGGCCGCCAAAGGCCTTTTCAAGGGAAAACACATAAAAAATGCGGCCCGCAGGCCGCACCTTTCAGCTGGCGCCCAAGGCGCCGATCTCAATGGGCGTCGAGCAGCTCGACGTCGAATTTCAGCGTGGCATTCGGGGGAATCACGCCGCCGGCGCCGCGTGCGCCGTAGCCCAGCGATGCCGGGATGATGAGGGTGCGGTGGCCGCCGATCTTCATGCCGGCGACGCCTTCGTCCCAGCCCTTGATGACCTGGCCGGCGCCCAGCGAGAAGGCGAAGGGGTCGTTGCGGTCGCGGCTGGAGTCGAACTTGGCGCCTTGCACGCCGTCGTTGTAGAGCCAGCCCGTGTAGTGCACGTGCACATGCTGGCCGGCCTTGGCCTCGGCACCGCTGCCGACGGTGGTGTCTTCGTATTGCAGGCCGGAAGGGGTGGTGGGCATGCAGGCTCCTTGGTGAGTCGGTTGAAAAAAGAGGGAAGGCGCGGAGTTTAACGAGCCGGCGCGACCGTCTTCTTGACTTGTGTAACTTGCCACTTCGCGGCGAAGGCTTGCAGGTCGGACATGCGCTTGAGCAGGTCCTGCCCGGTAAGCGTCAGGCTGTAGCCCTCGCTGCCATGGTTCACGATGCCCGCTTCGCGCAATTCCTTGATGCGGGTGTTCAGCGTGTTGGGAGTGATGCCGCCCACGCTGTCCTGCAGGAGCCGGAAGGTTTGCGCGTGCCCGTCACGCAGTGCCCAGAGCACGCGCATGGCATAACGTGCTTCAAGCAACGCCAGCAACTGGCTGATGGCCGCGGTTTCCTTCGTGCTCATCGGGCGTGTCTCCTCTGGCTTCTTTTGGGCGTCCCGGCGCATCCGGTGTTGCAGGCCCTTCGCAGGGGCCTTTGGTCGTGTGTGTTCGGTTCGACACAGCGTGCGGCGAATCGGCCGGCGACTATAGCGCAAAAAGCGCTCTGCTACGAGTTTTGTAGCTGCCGGATCAGGCTGGCTGCGGCCTGTGGCGCGGCCGCCTCAGGCGCGGGGAAAGTGACCCATGACTTCGCCAAGACGCACTGGACCTCCCGGCGCCCATGCCGGATTGAAGCTGACGCGCGGCGGCGGAAACAGCATGACGACCGTCGAACCGAGCAGGAAGCGGCCCATCTCCTCGCCCTTGCGCAGCACGATCTGCTGGTCCGCGTAGTGCCACTCGCGCACTTCCTTGGCGCGTGGCGGATTGACCACGCCATGCCACACCGTGGCCATGCTGCCGACGATCGTCGCGCCCACCAGCACCAGCACGAAGGGCCCGCGTGCCGTGTCGAACACGCACACCACGCGCTCGTTGCGCGCAAAGAGGCCCGGCACGCCGCGCGCCGTCGTCGGGTTGACCGAGAAGAGGTCGCCCGGCACGTGAATCATGCGCATCAGCCGCCCGTCGCAGGGCATATGGATGCGGTGGTAGTCGCGCGGACTCAGGTAGAGGTTGGAAAAACTGCCGTTGGCAAACTGCGCCGCCAGCGCGGCGTCGCCGCCCACCAGCGCCGTCGTGGAGAAAGCGTGGCCCTTGGCCTGGTAGATCTGGTCGCCCTCGATGGGGCCGAACTGGCTGATGCCGCCGTCCACCGGCGACACGAGATCGGCGTCGGCAATCGGCCGCACACCCGGCTTGAGCGCGCGGGTAAAGAAGTCGTTGAAGCTGGCGTAGCGCGAGATGTCCGGCTCGGCCGCCTCGTTCATGTCGACGCCGTACTTGGCGACAAAGCGCCGCACGATCCACGTCGTGACGTCTCCACGCTCCTTGCCTGCGACCCATCCGGCAAAAGACGTGAGTGCCTGCTTGGGAATCAGGTATTGCGGAAGGACGGAAAAACGATCGGACAAAACGGCGCGGCCTTTGAGAGGGGGAGCGCGATTCTATCGGGCGGGGCGCTGTGGGACGAGTCGGCCGGCGTCCCGCTTGCGTGAAGCGGCGGGGCGCCGGCAGCCTGTCAGGGCATGTACTGCCCGCCGTTCACCTCGAGGATCTGCCCGGTCACGTAGCCCGACAGCTTGTCGGAAGCCAGGAAGACGAAGGCACCCACGCATTCCTGCGGCTCGCCGATGCGGCCCATCGGAATGGAGGCCCTGAAGCTTTCCATCATCTGCGGGGTCGAGAAGCGGTCCTGGAAGGGCGTCTGGATCACGCCCGGCGCGACGGCATTCACGCGGATGCGGTCGGGCACCAGTTCCTTGGCCAATCCGTGCGTCACCGTGCTCACGAAACCCTTGGAGCCCGCATAAAGAAATGCGCCCGGACCCCCGCCGTTTCGAGCCGCCACCGACGTCACGTTGATGATGTTGCCGCCCCGGCCCTGCGCGCGCATGAGCGGCACCACCTCGCGGCAGAAAGCGACCACCGAGCGTGCGTTGATGTGCAGGATCTCATCGAACATCTCGTCGGTCATCTCCGCAATCGGCGCGCGCTTGACCAGGCTGCCGGCGTTGTTGACCAGCACGTCGATGCTGCCAAGGCGATCGTTCGATTCCTTGACGACGCGGCGGATGGCCGCAGTGTCGCGCACGTCGCCTTGAACGGCGAAAGCTTCGCCACCGGCGGCGACGATGTCCGCAACCACCTTGTTCGCAGCGTCGGCCGAGCTGTTGTAGTGCACCGCCACGCGCATGCCGCGCGCCGCGAAATCGATGGCGACGGCTGCGCCGATGCCCGTGCTGGCGCCGGTGATGAGTGCTGTTTTGCCCTTCAGGTCGTCCATGGGTTTCCTTTGGTCAGGCGGGAGGGTTCAGGTCACGGGTGCGGGATTGAACAGAACCAGCGCGTTGTGCAGCTTCCACTGCTCCGCCCAGGTCTTCTTGCGTCCGCTCGCGACATCGAGCATCAGCTGGAACATCTCCCAGCCCACGTCCTCGATGCTTGCGCTGCCGTCTGCAATGCGTCCGGCGTTGATGTCCATCAGGTCGTGCCAGCGGCGCGCGAGATCGCTGCGCGTGGCCACCTTGATGACGGGCACTTCCGCCAAGCCGTAGGGCGTGCCGCGGCCGGTCGTGAACACGTGCAAGTTCATGCCGGCCGCCAGTTGCAGCGTGCCGCAAATGAAGTCGCTGGCGGGCGTTGCCGCGTAGAGCAGGCCCTTTTGCCGGGCCTTTTCTCCCGGCGGGACCACGCCCGAGATGGCGCTGCTGCCGCTCTTGATGATCGAGCCCATCGCCTTCTCGACGATGTTCGACAGGCCACCCTTCTTGTTGCCCGGCGTCGTGTTGGCGCTGCGGTCGACGCGGCCTTTTTCCAGGTAGTTGTCGTACCAGGCCATCTCGCGAATCATGGCTTGCGCCACCTCGGGCGACGATGCGCGCGAGGTGAGCTGGTCGATGCCGTCGCGCACCTCGGTGACTTCCGAGAACATCACGGTGGCGCCGGCGCGCACCAGCAGGTCGGTGCAAAAGCCCACGGCTGGGTTGGCGGTGACGCCCGAAAAGGCATCGCTGCCGCCGCACTGCACGCCGACCACGAGTTCGCTGGCCGGCACCGTCTCGCGGCGACGGGCGTTCAGGCGCTCCAGATGCTCCTCGGCCTGCGCCATGATCGAATCGATCATCGACATGAAGCCGACGTGCGCGTCGTCCTGCAGGCAGACCACGTCGAGCCGGGCGTCGGCGCTGGAGCCCACGTCGGCCACATTGCGTTCGTCCACCAACGGGAAGCTGCCGGGTGGCAACAGGCGCTCAGGCTGCAGCTTCTCGCAGCCCAGGCTGATCACCATCACTTCGCCGCCAAAGTTGGGGTTGAGGCTGATGTTGCGCAGCGTGCGGATGGGAATGATGGCGTCGGGCGCGTCGATGGCCACACCGCAGCCGTAGCTGTGCGCCAGACCGACCACGTCATCGACGTGGGGGTACTTGGGCAGCAGTTCGGCCTTGATGCGACTCACCGCGAAGTCGGTGACGCCGGCCACGCACTGCACCGTCTGCGTGATGGCCAGGATGTTGCGCGTGCCCACCGAGCCGTCGGCGTTGCGGTAGCCCTCGAAGGTGTAGCCCTCCAGCGGCGGCTGCACGGGCGCCTTCACGGTGGAAATGGGCAGGCCTTCGAGCGAGCGGGCGTCGGGCATGTCGAGCAGGCGCTCGTGCACCCAGCTTCCAGCCGGCAGGTCGCGGTTGGTGCGGCCGATGACCACGTTGTAGCGCAGCACCGGCGAGCCGGCCGGCAGGTCGACCAGCGCCACCTTGTGGCCCTGCGGCACCTTGTCGATCAGCTTGAGGCCCGAGGCAAACACGGTGCCCGCCGGCAAGCCGCCATCGTTGGCCACGATCGCGACGTTGTCGCGTTCGTGCATCGTGATGTAGAGCGGGGCGGAACTGGTGGTCGCAGACATCTGTGTCAGTCCACCAGCGCGAGCGTCTCGACCCAGTTGGCGCCCTTGCCCGCGGGCGCGTCGCCCAGCACGCTCAGCGCGCCGGATTGCGGGTCGATGGCGTACAGGCGAAGCCGGTCGGAGAGCTGCCCCGACGCGATCAGGAAGCGACCGTCCGGTGTGACGTTGAAGCCGCGCGGTTGCGCTTCGGTGTCCACGTGGCCGATGAGCGACAGCGTGCCGCTTGCGGCATCCACGCGGAAGGCCGCAATCGTGTTCGAACGCCGTTCGCAGGTGTAGAGAAAGCGACCGTCCGGCGTGAGGTGAATGTCCGCGGCCCATGGCTTGTCGCTGAACGCCGGCGGCATGGCGCTGATGGTTTGCACCGTGCTCAGCGTGCCGGCAGCCGAATCGAAGGCGAGCACGTCGACCGTGCCGTCCAGTTCGTTCAAGAGATAGACAAAGCGCGCGTCCGGGCTGAACACCAGATGGCGCGGGCTCGCATCGTCGTGCGGCGCAAAGGCAGCCGGCTTGTGGGGCGTGAGTCGGCCTGTTGCAGCATCGAAGTCGAACTGCATCACCACGCGACCGCCAAGGCAGGGCACGAAGACAAAGCGGTTCGACGGGTCCGCCACGATGGCGTGCGCGTTTTGCCCGGTCGGCAACACCTGTTGCGTGGCGCCTGCAACGCCATCGGCATCGATGGTGTTGACGGCAATCTGGTGGCCGCCGTAGGAGCCGGTGAACAGGTAGCGGCCGCTGCGGTCCGTCGAGGCGTAGGCCATGCTTTGCGGCAGTGCCCCGGCGCCCAGCGCACGGAGTTCGCCGCTCCGGGGATCGATGGCAAAGCTCAGCGCCTCGTGCGGTTCCGAGCGACGGACCGCGTAGAGGCGATCGCGCTTCGGACTGAGCGCCATCGGCATCACGGCGCCGCCCACGGCCATGCTTTGAATCGGCGTCAGCGTGCCTTGCGCCGGATCCAGGCGCAGGACCGAGATGTCGCCACTGTCGGAGTTGGAAACGTAGACCGCAAACATGCGCTTATTTCACCACCATATAGAGGCCCGGGAGCCATGTGGAGAACGCGGGCACGAAAGTCACCACGCCCAGCGCAAAAATCAGCGCGCCATAGAAGGGCCAGATGGTCTTCATCACCGTGCCGACCGACACGCCGCCAATGGCGCAACCCACGAACTGCGTCGTGCCCACCGGCGGGGTGTTCAGGCCCAGCGCGCAGTTGATCAGCATCACCACGCCGAACTGCACCGAGGTCATGCCGTACTGCTGCGCGATCGGCAGGAAGATCGGCGTGCACAGCAGGATGGTCGCGGCCATGTCCAGGAAGGTGCCCAGCACGAACAGGATGATGTTGATCAGCAGGAAGATCATCCACGGCGTGGTCGTGATCTGCGACAGCATCTGGCCCGTGAGTTCCGCCACGCCATACAGGCTGATGAGGTAGCCGAAGGTGCTTGAGATGCCGATCAGCAGCAGGATCACGCCGGTGGTGCGCACGGCCTTCGAGGCGGCCTTGACGAAGTGTTCCCACTTGAGCGTGCGGTACACGAAGATCGTGAGCGCCAATGCATACAGCACGGCCACGGCGGCCGATTCGGTGGCCGTGAACACGCCCGACAGGATGCCGCCCAGGATCAGCACGACGATGAACAGGCCCGGCAACGCCGCCGCGAACGAACGCGCCACGATGCTCCAGCCCGGGAAGGTGCCGGCGGGGTAGCCGCGCTTCACCGCGACCAGGTAGGCGGCCGCCAGATTGCTGATGGTCAGCACCGCCGCCGGCAACAGGCACGCCAGGATCAGCGCCGCGATCGACACCTTGCCGCCCGCTGCGAGCGAATAGATGATGAGGTTGTGGCTGGTCGGCATCAGCGCGCCCACCAGGGCAGCGTGCGTCGTCACGTTGACGGCGTAGTCCGCGTGGTAGCCCTCTTTCTTCATCATCGGGATCATCACGGCGCCCATGGCCGAGACGTCCGCCACGGGCGAACCCGAGACGCCGCCGAACAGCGTGCAAGCCACCACGTTCGACATGCCCAGGCCGCCGCGCACATGGCCGACCAGCGCACGCGCGAAGTTGACGATGCGATCGGCGATGCCGCCGTAGAGCATCAGCTCGCCGGCAAAGATGAAGAAGGGAATGGCCAGGAACGAGAAGATGCCCATGCCCGATGTCATCTGCTGGAAGCCCACCGCCAGCGGCAGGCCTTCATACAGCAGCGTGGACAGGGCGGAGAGGCCGATCGAGAACGCGACCGGCACGCCGAGCAAGAGGAACAGCGTGAAGGACACGCACAGGATAAGGAGCGGAATAGTCATTGCAGTGCTCAGCCCCAGGCGGGTTCTACTTCCTGGCCTTTGGCCAGGGCGATGATGTGTTCAATGGAGAACATGACGATCAGCACGCCGGCGATCGTCGCCGGCACGTATTTCCAGCCTTCCGAGATCCACAGCGTCGGCAGGCGGTAGTCCCACACGGAGATCGCCAACTCGCCGCAGCCCATGGCCATCGCGATGCCGAACAGCAGGATCAGCGCGTGGATGAGGTATTCCATCTTCAGGCGCAGCCAGTCGGGCGCGAGCACGAGGAAGGATTCGAGACCGATGTGCCCGGCGTCACGCACGCCAACGGCCACGCCGAACATCGTGACGTAAAGCACCAGCAGCAGGGCGAGGCTCTCGGCCCAGGTGGGTGTGTTGTTGAGCACGTAGCGGCCGAACACCTGCCAGCTCACGGCGCAGATCACTGCGACGAGCCCGAAGATGCCCAGCCACATGCAGGCACGCGCGAGCGTGCGGCAGATTTTGGTGTACATGGTGTTTTCTTTTTTCTCCCTCCCCCGCCGGGGGAGGGTAGGGGTGGGGGCGCGCGGCGCATCCTTGTCGCGCATGCATGCCCCCATCCCGGCCTTCCCCCGGCAGGGGAAGGAGTGAGGTCATTTACTTCGTGTCCTGGACGCGCTTGACCAGGTCCTTCAGCTTGGCGTCGGTGATGAACTTCTCATACACCGGCTTCATCGCTGCCTGGAACGGGGCCTTGTCGACGTCGATGATCTCGGCGCCGCCCGCCTTCACCGTCGCGAGCGACTTGATTTCACGTGCTTCCCACTGCTTGCGCATGTAGGGCACCGATTCCTTCGCCGCCTGGCGCAGCCAGCCTTGCTCTTCCGGCGAGAGCTTGTCCCACACGCGCTTGGAGAAGAGCAGCACTTCGGGGGCCATCGAGTGCTCGGTCTTCGAGTAGTACTTGGCCACTTCGAAGGCGCGTGCGCTTTCGTAGGTGGGGTAGTTGTTCTCGGCGCCATCGATCAGGCCGGTCTTCAGGCCGGTGTAGACCTCGCCCATCGGCATCGGCGTGGCGTTGGCGCCCATGGCTTCGAGCATCGACACCCACAGGTCAGACTGCTGAACGCGGATCTTCATGCCCTTCATGTCGGCGAAGGAGCGCACCGGCTTCTTGGCGGTGAACATCGAGCGTGCGCCGCTGTCGTAGTAGGCCAGGCCCACGAAGCCCTGCTTCTCGCACGACTTCAGGATCTCCTCGCCGATCGGGCCGTCCAGCACCTTGTGCAGATGGTCGACCGAGCGGAACAGGAAGGGCATGGTCGGCACCTGCGTCTCGGGGCAGATGTTGTTCATGGGCGCGATGTTCACGCGCACCATGGCCAGGGCGCCGATCTTTGTCTGCTCGATGGTGTCCTTTTCCTGGCCCAGCGCGCTGTTGTTGAACACCTTGATGGTGTCCTTGCCGCCGGACAGTTCCTTGAGGCGCTCGCCCATGAACTTGACCGCCGTCACTGTCGGATAGTCGTCCGGGTGGATGTCCGCCGAGCGGAATTCGGTGGCCTGGGCGCCGATGCCGGTGAGGGTCGCGGCAGCAAAGGCGGCCAGTGCGATCAGGGAGCGTCGGAGTTTCATTTGTCGTCCTCTTTGGTTGTCGAAAAAAGTGAAAGCGGGTGGTGGCGTATCAGTCGCCGAAAGGGCCTTGCGCGGTGAACGCGCCGCCCTGGTAGATGGCATTGGGATCGGTGGGGGCCACGGGAGGCTGCGCCTCGACCTTGTCGCGGAATACTTCAGAGCTGTCTTGCGGCTTGAATCCCAGGTGCGCGGCGGCGCTGTTGTCCCACCACACGACCTTGTTGTCCGACATGCCGTAGGCCACCGTGTGCTTCACGCCAGGCGTGAAGAGCGACTTTTCCATCAGCGTCGTCAGGTCGCGGAAGCTCAGCCACGAACTCATCATCCGGCGATTGAGCGGCTCGGGGAAGGACGAACCGATGCGGATGCTGACGGTTTCGATGCCATAGCGGTCGAAGTAGAACTGCGCCATGTCCTCGCCGAAGGCCTTCGACAGGCCGTAGTAGCCATCGGGCCGGCGCGGAGCATGGGCGTCGATGCGCTCATCCTGCTTGTAGAAGCCGATGACGTGGTTCGAACTGGCGAACACCACGCGCTTGACGCCATGGCGGCGCGCGCCTTCATACAGGTTGAAGATGCCCTTGATGTTGGCTTCGAGGATTTCCTCGAAAGGGCGCTCCACCGAAACGCCGCCCAGATGCACGATCGCATCGCAGCCGGCCACGAGTGCGTCCACCGCGGCTTTGTCGGCCAGGTTGCAGGGCACCACTTCTTCGTTCGGGCCCTGCGCTGGCGCCATCTCGGCGACGTCGGAAAGGCGAATGACGTCGGCGTACGGGCGAAGACGCTCGCGAAGCACCTTGCCCAAGCCGCCGGCGGCGCCGGTGAGGAGAAGTCGGGCGACTTTGCGCTCTGAATTTGACATGTTTTAAAAAGCGGTCCTGAAGCTGGCATCAGTCCGGTCTTTCCGTTGACTGATGCATCCTGTTTCGATTGACTCTGACCCAATAGAGATCAGTTATATGTTGTCGTACAACGCGTGGGGGATTATCATCTTCGCATGGCGTCCATCGATACGGGTAATCACCTACTGCATGCAACGCCGGCGACAAGCGCCGGTGAGGGGGGCCCGCCTGCGGCCCCGCAGGCGCCCTTTGTAGGGCGTCCGCGCCAGCGTGCAAGAGGATTGGCACATGGTTTGGTAGAAGACCTCAGCGCCAAGATTCGCGATGGGGCGTTGCGCCCGGGCGACAAATTGCCGACCGAATCCGAAATCATGCAGGCCTACGAGGTGAGCCGCACGGTGGTGCGGGAAGCCCTGTCCAAGTTGCAGGCCGGCGGCCTGGTCGAGACGCATCACGGCATCGGCACCTTCGTGCTGCAGCCGCGCGCCGGCGGTGCATTCCGGCTCGACGCCGGCGACATCGCGACCTCGGTCGATGTGCTGGCGGTGCTCGAATTGCGCATCAGCCTTGAAACCGAATCGGCCGGCCTCGCGGCCAGCCGCCGCACGGAAGAGCAGTTGCAGGCCATGCGTCAGGCGCTCGACGACTTCGAGAGCAACGTGGCCGAAGCGGGCGATACCGTGGCGCCAGACTTCCGATTTCACCTGCAGATCGCGCAGTCGACGGGTAACCCGTACTTTGCGGACATCATGAGCCACCTGGGCACGACCATCATTCCGCGCACGCGCATCCATGCGATCCGCAACCAGGACAAGGGCGGCGAATACCTCAGCCGCGTGAATCGCGAGCACGAAGAGATCTACGCAGCCATCGCGCGGCGCGATCCGGAGTCAGCCCGCGCGGCCATGCGAATCCACCTGACAAACAGCCGCGAGCGCCTGCGGGTGGCGCAGGAAGCGGCACAAAAAGCGCAGCCCACGCCGCCTTCGCCGGTGGGCTGAAATCCTGTTTCGATTTTTTCTGGACAAGTCGTTCGTTGAGTTGTACGATGACTGATAACTTCAACGCCAGCGGGAAATTCAGCCCGCACTTTCATCCAGGCGCCATGTTTTTTCAACGCAAAGGGGACACATCAATGAGTTTCTTCCGTCAGCGCCGCATCGTCGGTGCCGCCTGCATCGCCGCCCTCTCCACCACCTTCGCCGTCGGTGCCTTCGCGCAGGATGCATGGCCGTCCAAGCCGATCAAGATCGTCGTGCCGTACCCGCCGGGTGGGTCGTCAGACATCATTGCGCGCGCCATCAGCCAGCCACTGTCGCTCGCGCTCAAGCAGCCGGTCATCGTGGAGAACAAGCCGGGCGCCAATGGCAACCTTGGCGCGGACTTCGTTTCCAAGTCGCAGCCGGATGGCTACACCATCCTGCTGTGCGACGTGGGCGCGCTGGCCATCAGCCCGTCGGTCTTCAAGCTGGCTTTCGATCCGTCGAAGGACCTGCGCGGCGTGACGATGCTGGCGTACTCGCCGCACCTGCTGGTGGTGCACCCGTCGGTCAAGGCCAACAACCTGAAGGAGCTGGTTGCGTTGTCGAAGACGAGCGACCTCAACTTCGCGGTGACCGCCACCGGCAGTGCGCCGCATCTCGCCGGCGTTGCATTGCAGCGCGCCGCGGGCGCCAAGTGGACCTACGTTCCCTACAAGGGCGGCGTGCAGGCGGTGCAGGACACCGTTTCCGGCACCACGCAAGTGCTGATGAACGGCATGCTGGCCACCTTGCCGCAAGTGCAGGGCGGCAACCTCAAGGTGCTGGGCGTTTCCAAGGCGACGCGCATGCCGCTGATCGGCAACGTGCCGACGATTGCAGAGCAGGGCGTGCCCGGATTTGAAACCGGCACCTGGCAAGGCGTGCGCGTGGCCAAGGGCACGCCGGACGCGGTGATCCAGCGCCTGAACAAGGAACTCATCGCCATCATCCGTTCGTCCGACATCCGTTCGCGACTGGCGGGGCAGGGCGCTGAAGTCGTGACGATGACGCCGGCTGAAGAAGAAGCGTTCTTCAACAAGGAACGTGCGCGCTGGGCGCAGGTCGTCAAGGAAGCCGACATCAAATTGGAATAGTCAGCCCCCCGGCTTTTCATTCCGCTTTGCTCCATGTAATTCGCCAAACGAGTCGATGCCAGAGGCATCGGCCCTTCGTCCCGTCCAAGCCTGCGCAGGCAGGCTTGGAGCCGCGGTCCTCAGCCCCGTGGGGGCGACCCCGGCACGCCTTGGGGCGGCCCGGCGGCGGCCGCGTTGCTTGAAACAGGCAGCAGTCGGCCTTGGCGAATTGCATCCGTTTTTTTCTCCCGAACCAATTCAATCTGGACA
Organism: Variovorax brevis; assembly: GCF_030317105.1. Taxonomy (GTDB): domain Bacteria; phylum Pseudomonadota; class Gammaproteobacteria; order Burkholderiales; family Burkholderiaceae_C; genus Variovorax; species Variovorax brevis. The sequence continues at coordinate 400,922 of NZ_JASZYG010000004.1, read as the reverse complement.
CTCGATGAACCCGCAAGAACTCAAGACCATCATGGGCTCCGGCCTGCTTTCGTTTCCGTTGACCGACTTCGACGCGAACGGTGACTTCAACAAGAAGGGCTATGAAAAGCGCCTGGAATGGCTGGCGCCTTATGGTGCGAGTGCGCTGTTTGCGGCGGGTGGCACGGGCGAGTTCTTTTCGCTGACGGGTGCGGAATACCCCGGCATCATCAAGACGGCTGTGGACACCTGCAAGGGTGTGGTGCCGATCATCGCGGGTGCGGGCGGCCCGACGCGCTTTGCCATCGAGTGCGCGCAAGCGGCCGAAAAGGCCGGCGCGCACGGCATCCTGCTGTTGCCGCATTACCTGACCGAAGCCGGCCAGGAAGGCTTGGCCGCGCACGTGGAAGCCGTGTGCAAGAGCGTGGACTTCGGCGTGATCATCTACAACCGCGGCTCGACGCGCTTCAAGCCCGAGACGCTGGCGAAGCTGGCAGAACGCAACCCGAACTTGGTCGGCTTCAAGGACGGCATCGGCGACATCGAGACCATGGTCGCGATCTACCAGCGTATGGGCGATCGCTTCGCCTACCTCGGTGGCTTGCCGACAGCAGAGGTCTACGCCGCTGCCTACAAGGCGATGGGCACGCCCGTGTATTCGTCCGCCGTGTTCAACTTCATCCCGAAGACGGCGATGGACTTCTATCACGCAGTCGCCAACGACGACATGGCGACGCAGCATCGCCTGCTGAAGGACTTCTTCATGCCGTACCTCGACCTGCGCAACCGCATGCAAGGCTACGCGGTGAGCATCATCAAGGCCGGCGCGAAGATCGTCGGCCATGATGCAGGCCCGGTGCGCACGCCGCTCACAGACCTGAAGGCCGACGAGATCGAAATGCTCAAGGTCCTGATCGACAAGCTAGGACCACAGGGCCTGTAAAAACTTGCCCCGCCCGGGGCAAGACCAGCGGGCCGGCTGAGCTGGTTCCGCGGGATTCCACGACAACAAATTTCATAACAACCGCAGGAGACCACATGCTCAAAAAACTGTTCCTCATTGCCACCGCTGCATTGGCCCTGTCTGGCTGCGCCGGTATGTCCAACAGCCCTTCGCCGGGCGATGAGCAGGCCGTCGCGGCGGCCGCTGAAAAGCTGCGGCTCGCGATGATCGACCCGTCGCCTGCCGCCCTAGGCGCGCTCGTGGCGGACGATTTGAGCTACGGTCACTCGGGTGGCAAGGTGGACACCAAGACCAGCTTCATCGCGGACCTGATGAGCGGCGCGTCGGACTTCGTGACCATCGCGATCACCGAGCAGACCATCAAGGTGGTGGGCAATGCGGCCATCGTGCGGCACACGCTCACGGCCGACACCAACGACGCCGGCAAGCCGGGCAAGGTGAGCATCAAGATCCTCGGCGTCTGGCAGAAGCAGGGCGGCGACTGGAAGCTTCTGGCCCGCCAGGCCGTGCGCCCACCGGCACCATGATGCGCGGCTGATTCTCGACAACACACCGGGGCCGAAGCGGCATACGCTTCGGCCCTGTTCCGCTATTCCACTGCAAAGGACAACCAGAGATGCAACAACACGACAACCTCATCGGCGGCGAATGGGTCAAGGGCAACAGCTACAGCCCCAACCTGAACCCCTCGAACCTGTCCGACACCATCGCCGAATACGCGCAGGGCGACGCGGCGCAAGTTGCAGCGGCTGTTGCCGCCGCCACGGCCGCCTTCCCCGCGTGGGCCACGGGCAGCGTGCAAGCGCGCTCGGATGCGCTGGACAAGATCGGCAGCGAAATCCTCGCGCGCAAGGAAGAACTCGGCACGCTGCTCGCTCGCGAAGAAGGCAAGACCAAGGCGGAAGGCATCGGCGAAGCCACGCGCGCCGGCCACATCTTCAAGTTCTTCGCCGGCGAATGCCTGCGGTTGTCGGGCGAACTGCTGCCCTCGGTGCGTCCTGGCATCGGCGTGGAAATCACGCGCGAACCGGTGGGCGTCGTCGGCCTCATTACGCCGTGGAACTTCCCCATCGCCATTCCCGCCTGGAAGATCGCGCCGGCATTGGCCTTCGGCAATTGCGTCGTGCTCAAGCCGGCTGACCTGGTGCCGGGCTGCGCATGGGCGCTGGCCGACATCATCAGCCGCTCCGGCATTCCGGCGGGCGTGTTCAACCTCGTGATGGGCCGCGGCAGCGTGATCGGCGATGCGCTGGTCAACGATCCCGGCATCCATGCGGTGAGCTTCACCGGTTCGGTCGGCGTGGGCCGCCGCATCGCCTTGAAGTGCGTGGAGAACCACAAGAAGGTGCAGCTCGAAATGGGTGGCAAGAACCCGCAAGTCGTGCTCGACGACGCCGACCTGAACCAAGCCGTCGAACTGAGCGTCCAGAGCGCGTTCTATTCGACCGGTCAACGCTGCACCGCGTCGAGCCGCCTGATCGTCACCGAAGGCATCTACCCGAAGTTCATCGAGGCGATGAAGCAGCGCATGGCGAAGATCAAGGTGGGCGATGCGCTCGCCCAGGGCACCGACATCGGGCCGGTTTCCAGCCAGACCCAGCTCGAGCAGGACTTGAGCTACATCGAGATCGGCAAGAGCGAAGGCGCCACGCTGGCCGCCGGCGGCGAGCGCCTCAAGCTGGACACCGACGGTTTCTACATGTCGCCCGCGCTGTTCAGCGAATCCGTCGCCTCGATGCGCATCAACCGCGAGGAAATCTTCGGCCCGGTGGCGAGCGTCATCAAGGTCAAGAACTACGAGGAAGCGCTGGCGACAGCCAACGACACCGAGTTCGGCCTCTCGGCCGGCATCGCGACCACGAGCCTCAAGTACGCCACGCACTTCAAGCGCCACAGCCAGGCCGGCATGGTGATGGTGAACCTGCCGACGGCAGGCGTGGACTATCACGTGCCCTTCGGCGGGCGCAAGGGTTCGAGCTACGGTCCGCGCGAGCAGGGCCGCTATGCACAGGAGTTTTTCACGACGGTGAAGACGGCTTACACGCTGGCCTGAATGGGTTGGCCGCTCCGGAAGCGGCCTCCTCCAATTGAGGGAGGAACTGTAGGAAATTTCGAGGATCGTTTCAGGTCTTTCTTAGTCTGGCAACGCCTTGCACGAAGTGAAAATTGCCGACCACGCTCAGCGCGGTTTGCGAGGTTCAGCGACTTCGGCAATGCCAGAAAAGGGAGAGAACGATTCCACGAATCAGATTGCGTACGCCGGGGCCGGTGGGCCCGTCCTTGGCGCGCCGCGCAGAAGCGGATCCGGCATTTGGCTCCGAGACTCTTCCGGTCGACAACTCCAGCATCAAGATCGTCATCGTTGGCAGCAGCGGTAGCGGCAAGATCTGGCTGGCCAACACCCTGGGTGCCATTGCAGCGGCCCCGGTCCTTCATCTTGACGAACTCTCCTGCATTGCGCCCGCCGCCAGGCAAGAGCGGCCCGCCCGTGCGATTGCTGCGCAGGTTGAACAGATTCGCAGCACCGAAAGCTGGGTGGTGGCAGGCGGCTTTGGCGAGCTGGCAGCACCCTTTCTGGAAGACGCGCATGCGCTGATCTGGCTCAACTTCCACTGGGCCGCTTGTCGCGAATTCTCGATGAGCGCCGCTTCTGATGACAGGACGCCCGAGACCGGCTTCACCAAGCTTGTGGAGTGGGCGTCGGCCTATCAAACGCGTGGTGAATCCTTTGCCGGCCATCTCTCGTTGTATCGGCGCTTTCCGGGCCCGCGACTTTGCCTTCAAACGGAAGAAGAGGCGATCAGCCTCGTGGATGCCGCCATGCAGGTGGGCATTCACGACGCGCTGGGCGAAGGCGCCGCACGCCTGAACAGCCTGCGCTGGCGCTGAGCACCAGCAGGCGCATTTCGCTTCGGATTCGCGCCAGAATCGCGGGCGCATGAACACTTCGACCCGCCCCGACATCCTTCGCCTGCATGAACTTCGCTTTGCCTATCCGGGCGAGCCGCCATTGAACTTCGGCCCGACGCTGGCCATCGGTAACGGCATCACGCAGGTGTACGGCGACACGGGCAGCGGCAAATCGACTCTGCTGAAACTGATCGCGGGTGAATTGACCGGCAGCGGGCAGTTGACGCTGTCAGGCGTACGACTTGACGCGAACCGCGAGGCCTATCGCCGCCAGCTGTTCTTTGTCGAGGCGCCAACGGATGCCTTTGACCAGCTCACCGGCCGCGAATGCACCACGCAGCTGCGCGACGGCGACGAGGCTTTCGATGAAGGGCTCTGGCAGGCTGCAGTGGAAGGCTTTGCCCTGCCACCGCACATCGACAAGAAGATGTTCATGCTCTCCACGGGCACGAAGCGCAAGGTCTGGCTGGCCGCAGCGCTCGCCAGCGGCCGGCCGCTGGTGCTGCTCGACGAGCCGACCGGCGGCCTCGATGCAGCATCCATCCGCTGCCTTTGGCGGCTGTTGTCCGATCGCGTGCCGAGCGCCGGCCGTGCTGTCGTCGTTGCCAGCAGCGAGCGCATCGACGATCGCGTGCCTCTGGCGAAGGTCATCGAACTGCCGCTGGCTTGAGAAAGCCCTCGAACAGCCCTTCAGCCTGAAAACCGCATCACGCCGTCGTTCACCGAGCCAAAGCGCAAGGTCATCATGTCGGCGAGGTAGTTCTGGTTGAGCTTCCACGGCTTCTTCGTGCCTTGCCTGGGAAGCTGCGACAGCACCCGCTGGAAGTAGCCCGACGACAGGTCGACCCATGGGGCGGTGGCCATTGAATCGTCGACTTGCGGAATGCACTGGCGAATGCCGTTGCGCTTCATGTGATTGAGCAGCCGGCACACGAAGCCACTGGCCAGGTCGGCCTTCAAGGTCCAGGAGGCATTCGTGTAGCCGAAGACGGACGCGAGGTTGGGCACGCCGCCGAACATCACGCCCTTGTAGCTGACCATTTTGGACGCTTCCAGCTTCTGGCCATCGACGACGAATTCCAGACCTCCCAAGGGCTTGAGTTTCAGGCCCGTGGCGGTCACCACCAGATCCGCCTCGAGCTCGGCGCCGCTCGCCAGCCTCACGCCCTTTTCGGTGAACGATGCGATCTGGTCCGTGACGATGCTCGCGCGCTGCTCCCGGATGGACTTGAACAGGTCGCCGTCAGGCACCAGGCACAGGCGTTGCTCCCACGGGTTGTACCTGGGCGTGAAGTGCGTGTTGACGTCGTAGTTGTCGCCCAGTTCCTTTTTCACCATGCCGATCATGGCGGCCTTCACCTGCGCGGGCTTGCGCCTGCAAAGCCGGAACACGTACATGGTGAACAGCAGGTTCTTCCACCGCGTGAGGCCGTGCGACCACGAAAGCCCCAGCCGACGGCGCAACCACATGGCGACTGGGTCGATGGACGGTCGCGACACCATGTAGGTGGGCGAGCGCTGCAGCATGGTGACGTGCGCCGCGTCCCTGGCGAGCGCCGGCACCAGCGTCACGGCGGTGGCGCCGCTGCCAATGACCAGCACGCGCTTGCCGGCGTAGTCGATGTCTTCGCTCCAGTGCTGCGGATGCACGATGCGTCCCTTGAAGCTTTCGATGCCCGCAAAGTCCGGCGTGTAGCCTTCGGACGTGTCGTAGTAGCCGATGCACATCAGCAGGAAGGCGCAGCGCATGCGGATGTTGTCGCCGCCGTCGCGTTCGATGTCCACCGTCCATTGCGCGTCCTGCGAGGACCAGCTCGCGCGCCGCACGCGGTGGCCATAGCGGATGCGGCCTTCGATGCCTTCGTCGCGCGCCGTGTCGCGCAGGTATTGGAGGATGTCCTCTCCGGCGGCAATGGCCTGCTCGCCGCCCCACGGCCGGAACGAATAGCCCAGCGTGTACATGTCCGAGTCGGAGCGCACGCCCGGGTAGCGGAACAAATCCCAAGTGCCGCCGAGCCGTTGCCGTCCCTCGACGATCGTCACGCTGCGCTCCGGGCACTCGCGTTTCAAATGGCAGGCCGCGCCGATGCCCGAAAGCCCGGCGCCCACGATCAACACATCGACGGTTTCTTCTGCCATGGCGGGCATTCTCCTCAGGGCTCGCTGATCGTAGCGGCGGGGATTCCCTTGGTCGAGCCTCCGATTGGGGAGGTGTTGTCCCTACCTCGGCAACGCCAGCGCAAAAGGCAGGCTGGCCGCGCCGAGCAAGGTCGAGAGGGTGACCAGCCCGGCCACGAGCGGGCCGTTGTAGCCCATGCGCGCGGCCAGCACGTAGGCGCTCGAAGCGGTCGGAACGGCAGAAAAAGCGAGCAGCACAGTGGCCTGCATCGGCTCCAGCCGCAGCCCGCGTGCCAGTCCCCACGCGACCAGCGGCAAGATGAGGTGCCGGATCGACAGCACCGCCACGGCCAGCGTCTTGCCACGCCCCAGGTGCGCGAACTGCATGCCGGCGCCCGCCGCCATCAGGCCCAGCGCAAGCGATGCGCCGCCAATGCGCGAGAGCGTGGGCGTGAGCCAGGTCGGCACGGTGAAGCCCAGCACATTGGCCAGCAGCCCGCTGGCCGTCGCGATGATCAGCGGATTTCGAACCAACTGCCGCAGGAAGCCGGTGCGCCCGTGCCGCGCCATCGGCCATACCGATGCGACGTTGAGCAGCGGCACGCACACGCCGATGAGCACCGCGATCAGCAACAGGCCCTGCGCGCCGCCCAGCCGTTCCGCAAGCGTCAGCGCAATGAAGGAGTTGAAGCGGAACGCGACCTGCGCGCTGGCCGCATGGTCGCGCGCGTCGATGTGATGGCGCAGCCAGGGCAGCCAGGGAAGGCTGTAGGCCAGGCCAATGCCGATGAGGCTCATCGTGACGCCGGCCGCGAGCAGGCTCGAGGTCGCGCCAAAGTCCAGCGGACTGCGCACGATGGAATGAAAAAGCAGTACCGGGAAGAGAAAGTAATAGACCAGGCTTTCGACCTGGTCCCACACGCGGCGATCGAGTGCGGTGTAGCGGCACAGCAGCCACCCGCAGGCAATCAGCGAGAAGTCGGGAAAGAGCAACTGGGCGAAGTTCACCCGCCCGAGGATAAACGCCGTGCTCTCGGGCTTTACACCGACAGAAGGGGTGTGCGCTTGCCGCTAGCATTGAATGCTTCTTTCCAAGCTTTCAAGTCCACAGGAGATTGCTGATGTTGCAACGCCGTCAATGGGGCCAGCTGGCCATGGCCACCACGCTTGCCGCCCTTGCGGGCCCGAGCCTGGCGCAGGGCTACCCCACGAAGCCCATCGAACTGCAGGTGCCCTTTGCGCCGGGCGGCACCACCGACATCGTGGCGCGTGTCATTTCCGAGCCCCTGGCCAAGCAGCTGGGCCAGCCCGTCGTGGTGGTCAACAAGGCCGGTGGCGGCGGCGCCGTGGGCGCGAACGAAACTGCCAAGGCGGCGCCGGATGGCTACAAGCTCGGCGTGGCCACGGTGTCGAGCACGGCAGCCAATCCGGCGATCAACCCGAAGACGCCGTATGACCCGATCAACGACTTCACGCCCATCGTCAACATCGCCGCGACGCCGAACCTCATCGCGGTGAACCCGAGCTTTCCGGCGAAAAACTACGCGGAGTTCATTGCCGAACTCAAGCGCAATCCGGGCAAGTATTCGTACTCGACTTCCGGCACGGGCGGCATCGGCCACCTGCTCATGGAGCTCTACAAGAGCCTGACGGGCACCTTCATCACGCACATTCCGTATCGCGGTGCCGGCCCGGCGCTCACGGACACGGTCGCGGGCCAGGTCCCGATGATCTTCGACAACCTGCCCTCGGCGCTGCCCTTCATCAACACCGGCAAGCTGGTGCCCATCGTGGTCGCCGCACCGCAGCGGCTCAAGGAACTGCCCAACGTGCCGACCTTCAAGGAAGTGGGCCTGGAGCCGGTGAACCGCATGGCCTACTACGGCATCCTCGGTCCCAAGGGACTGCCCAAGGAAGTGGTCGACAAGATCAATGCCGGGGTCAAGAAGGCGGTGGAAGATCCGGCCGTCAAGAAGCGCATCGAAGACACGGGCTCGCTCATCGTGGCCAACTCGCCCGAGCAGTTCGCGGCGCAGATCAAGGCGGAGTACGAGGTCTACAAGCAGGTCGTGGCCAAGCAGAAGCTCAAGCTCGACTGATTGCTTCGGCAGTGCATCCATGAACCCAGGCCGCCCCCACCGGGCGGCCTTCTTGTTTTGATATCTTCGGCACGATGACCACGGCGGCTCCCGCACTTCCCGAAATCGACGACTTCGTCGATGCGCTCTGGCTGGAGAACGGCCTGTCGAAGAACACGCTCGCGGCCTATCGGCGCGACCTCACGCTGTTTGCCGTCTGGCTGCATGAGCGCGGCATGGCGCTGGACGCCGCGCGGGAGAATGACCTGCAGGCCTACATGGGCGCGCGCTTGTCGCAAAAGGGCAAGGCGACGTCCGCCAATCGTCGCCTGACGGTGTTCAAGCGCTACTTCCGCTGGGCACTGCGGGAGCGGCGCATCGTTGCCGACCCCACGCTGAGGCTCGTGCCGGCGCGGCAATCCTTGCGCGTGCCCAAGACCATGTCGGAAAAGCAGGTGGACGATCTGCTCGCCGCGCCGGACATCGACACGCCGCTGGGCTTGCGCGACCGCGCGATGCTGGAGCTCATGTACGCGAGCGGGCTGCGTGTGAGCGAGCTGGTTTCGCTCAAGGTTTTCGACATGAGCCTCAACGATGGCGTGTTGCGGGTGCTTGGCAAGGGCAACAAGGAGCGGCTGGTGCCTTTTGGTGCCGAGGCGCGCAAATGGATCGAGCGCTACCTGCACGAAGCGCGCGCCGTGATTCTCGGCGGCCAGCAGACGCCCGACCTCTTCGTGACGGCACGCGGCGCGGGCATGACGCGCGTCATGTTCTGGATCATCGTCAAGAAGCAGGCGCTGGCCGCGGGCATTCGCTCGCCGCTGTCGCCGCACACGCTGCGCCATGCCTTTGCCACCCACCTGCTCAACCACGGCGCTGACCTGCGTGCGGTGCAAATGTTGCTCGGTCACGCCGACATTTCGACGACCACCATCTACACGCACGTGGCGCGCGAACGCCTGAAGCAGCTGCATGCGCACCATCATCCCCGCGGCTGAAAGGATGTTCATCGGCTGCGCGGGCTGGAGTTTGCCGCGCGCGCAATGGCCGAAGTTCGCGTCGCAGGGATCGCATCTCGAGCGCTACGCGGGCCGCTTCAATGTGGTCGAGATCAACAGCTCCTTCTATCGGCCGCATCGCGTGGAGACCTACGCGCGCTGGGCTGAAAGTACGCCGGACGACTTCCGCTTCGCAGTCAAGCTGCCCCAAACCATCACGCACGAGCTTCGGCTGGTGAATGCCATGGCGCCGTTCGACGCCTTTGCAGGGCAGGTGGCGGGGTTGGGGAGCAAGCTGGGTTGTCTGGTCGTGCAACTGCCGCCGAGCCTTGCGTTCGACGCGGCGGTGGTGAAGCGTTTTCTGTCTGCGCTCCGGCGGCGTCACGAGGGCCCTGTCGCATTGGAGCCGCGACACGAGAGCTGGTTTGCCTCGGCGCCGGACGCCTTGCTGGCGAGTTTCAGGATCGCCCGCGTGCTCGCCGACCCGGTGCTGTTTCTCGCTGCAGCAGCGCCGGGCGGGTTTGACCGGCTGGTCTACCTGCGGCTGCACGGCTCGCCGCGCCGCTACTGGTCGCGCTACGCGGACGATCTGCTCTTGCAGCTTGCGCAGCGGCTTCGAATGGCGCAGGCGGGCGGCGCGCAATGCTGGTGCATATTCGACAACACCGCAGGTGGCGAGGCGATCGGAAATGCCCTGACGCTTGCCGATGCACTTGGCGCGACGCAGGCCTTCAACCCGCCCAATCAGTGAGAATTCAAAGGATGAGTTTGAACATCTCCCGTCGCGCTTTCGCCGCGTCTGCGCTCGCCGCAGCCGCGCTCGTGAGCGCAGGTGCCAACGCCCAGACCATTCCCAAGACCATTCGCCTCATCGTGGCTTATCCCACAGGCGGCGTGAGCGATGTGATTGCGCGCATGCTCGCCGAAAAGCTCTCGGCACAACTTGCCACCACGGTGGTCGTGGAAAACAGGGCCGGTGCCAGCGGCACCATTGGCATGGACGCGGTCGCAAAGGCACCTGCCGATGGCAGCGTGATCGGCTTTTCCGCCATCAGCCCGCTGGTGCTCAGCCCGCACTTGACCAAGTCGCCCTTCGACCCGGAGAAAGACATCGCGCCGGTGGCGAGCGTGATGTACTCGCCGGTGCTGATCCTCGCCACGTCCGCCAGCGGAACCAAGGACTTTCGCAGCCTGATGAGGGACGCCGATGCGTCGCCCGGCGCGATTCGCTGGGCAACCTCGGGCCAAGCCTCGCTGGGGCACATCATGCTGGAGCAGCTTCGTGTGGGCGCGAAAGTCGACATCACGCACGTGCCCTACAAGGGCGGTGGTCAACAGATGAACGACGCGCTGGGCGGGCAGTTCGAAATTCTTTCGACCAACGCGAGTCCGGCTGTGGCCTCGCATATCAAGTCCGGGAGGTTGCGCCCGCTGGCCGTCGGTGCGCCCAAGCGGCTGGAAAGCCTGCCGCAGGTGCCGACGCTGGCAGAGCTGGGCTACAAGGCCGCCAACATGTCGTCCCAGTTCGGCGTGTTCGCGCCCGCCGCGACGCCGGAAGTACTCATCATCAAATACAACGTCGAGATCAACAAGGCGCTGGCCTCGCCGGACTTGCGCGCCAGGCTGCTTGCGACCGACAACGTGCCCACGGGCGGCACACCCGACGATTTCGAGCGCGAGATCGTGCAGGAGTTCGAGAACAACGGGCGCATCATCCGCGCCTCCGGCATCAAGGCTGAATGAAGTCTCAGGGCTGATTCAGCGCGCGCAATTCTTCCTCGCTGAAGCCTGCACGCTGGCGCGCCTCGAGGTTGAAGGGCGGCTTGAGCCGTGGTGCCTCGTAGCGCGCGACCAGTTGCGGATACATCGCTTCAGCGTCGAGCCCCGCGTGTTCGCAGAGCCAGCGGTACCAGTGATTGCCGATGGCCACGTGACCCACTTCATCACGCAGGATGATGTCCAGGATGCGCACCGCCTCGTGCGCATCGGGCGTGTTCACGCGGCGCAGCTTGGACTGGATGAGGGGCGTGGCGTCGAGGCCGCGCGCCTCCAGCGTGCGGGGCACCAGCGCCATGCGGGCGAGCACGTCGTCGCGCGTTTTCTCGCACATGGTCCACAGGCCGTCGTGCCCGGGGAAGTCGCCGTAACGAAAGCCCATGCCCTGCAAGTGCGCGTGCAGCATGGTGAAATGTTGCGCCTCTTCATCGGCGACGCGCAGCCAGTCCTCGTAGTAGGCCGGCGGCATGCCGTCGAAGCGCCAGACGGCGTCGAGTGCGAGGTTGATCGCGTTGAACTCGATGTGGCAGATGGAGTGGATGAGCGCCGCGCGGCCTTCGTGGGTGAAGGGCGATCGGCGCGGAACGGCGGTCGCGGCCACACGGGCAGGGCGTTCCGGGCGGCCCGGCACGCCGGCATCGTCGCCGGGCTGGCGCACGGCTTGTTGCGGGGCGCGGGCCATGTCGCCATCAGCGGCAAGGGCGCGCGTGGCGGCAACTTTCTGTTCGGGGTCGTCCAGACGCAAAGCCGTCAGGGCGCGAAGGCGGGGGTGCATCCCTACAATTCTAGTTTTGACCCCCGAAGGAGCACCTGATGGCCGTGTATGAACTCGATGGCGTGGCGCCCCAACTGGCCGAAGGCGCCTGGGTTGCAGACAGCGCGCAGGTCATTGGCAACGTCGTCATGGCTGAAAACGCCAGCATCTGGTTCGGCAGCGTGGCACGTGGCGACAACGAGCCCATCACCATCGGGCGCAACAGCAATGTGCAGGACCTGTCGGCGCTGCATTCCGACATGGGCTCGCCCCTGACCATCGGCGAGAACGTGACGGTCGGCCACATGGTCATGCTGCATGGCTGCACGATTGGCGACGGCTCGCTCGTGGGCATCGGCGCGGTGATCTTGAATAACGCGCGCATCGGCCGCAATTGCATCGTCGGCGCCGGCAGCGTCGTGACGGAGGGCAAGGAGTTTCCCGACAACTCGCTCATCATCGGCGCGCCCGCCAAGGCGGTTCGCACGCTGGACGACGCCGCGGCCGCCCGCCTGCGCGACAACGCGCAGCACTACATCGACAACAGCCGGCGCTACGCCAAGGGCTTGAAGAAAATTGCCTGATCGGCGCCGGCGAAGCCGGTTGCGGTCCCATCCCCGAGGAAACCTGTTTTGAGCGAGCTCCATAAATTCCTGTTCGACGGCCTGCCGGTGCGCGGCATGATCGTGCGGCTGACCGACGCGTGGCAGGAGATCCTCGCGCGCCGCGCGTCGAACACCACCACAGGCGCCTATGCGCCGCCGGTGGCCGAACTGCTGGGCGAAATGACGGCCGCTGCCGCGCTCATGCAGGCCAACATCAAGTTCAATGGCTCGCTCATCCTGCAGATTTTTGGCGATGGCCCTGTCAAGGTGGCCGTGGCGGAAGCCAAGGCCGACCTGAGCGTGCGTGCCACCGCGAGCGTGACCGGCGTGGTGCCCGCCGATGCGCGGCTGCCGGACATGGTCAACGTGCACAACAAGGGCCGCTGCGCCATCACGCTGGAACCGGGTGAGCGCGTGCCGGGCCAGCAGCCCTATCAGGGCGTCGTTCCGTTGTTCGACGACCGGCGCGAGCCGCTGCAAAAGCTCAGCGACGTGCTGCAGCACTACATGCTGCAAAGCGAGCAGCTCGACACGACGCTGGTGCTGGCGGCCGATGAAAACGTGGCTGCAGGCCTGCTGATCCAGCGCTTGCCCACCAAGGGCATTGCCAACCTGGCCGGTGCGGCGGAAGGCGCGCAGGAGCGCACCGCGCATGAAGACCAGATCGGCCGCAACGAGGACTACAACCGGATTTCGATCCTTGCCTCCAGCCTCACGCGCGACGAACTGCTGACGCTGGATGTCGAGACCATCCTGCGGCGCTTGTTCTGGGAAGAAAAACTCCTGCGCTTCGAGCCGCAGACCGGCTTGCTCGGACCGCACTTCCGCTGCACCTGCAGTCGCGAGCGCGTGGCGGGAATGATCCGCGGCCTCGGCGTTCAGGAGGCTGAGGAAATTCTCGCGGAACGTGGCGACATCGAGGTGGGCTGTGACTTCTGCGGCAAGCAATACCGCTTCGACGCGGTGGATGCGGCGCAGATCTTTACCGCGCCGACCGACCAGGTGCCGGGCAGCAATCTGGTGCAGTGAGCCGGCTGGGCGAGCCGTATTCACCGAGCAGGTTCATCGCGCCGGCTCGGCGAGCCGATCAAGCGAGCCGATCAAGCGAGCCGATCAAGCGAGACGATCGAACGAGACGATCAATCGAGGCGATTCAGCGAGCCGGATTCAGCGAGCCGGATTCAGCGGGTCGTCCGGCGTGCCGCCCTGCGTGGTGCGGCGCTTGTCCGGCCGACGCGCGTCACGCGTGCTCTTGCGCTGTTCGCCGGCGACAGCTGCCTTGTCATTGGCGACGGCGCCGCCTTCCGCGCTTTTCGGCGCGTCGCCCCCCGGGGCGCGGACTTGGCCCTGCGTCTTCGACTGCTTGCGTTTTTCGCCGGCATCCTGCGATTTGCCGACGGTGTAACCGGGCGTGCCAGGCGGCACGGCCACGCCGGGCGGGAGGTCTTGCGCGTGGGCGTAGGCGCCCAGCAGGGTGGCGATCAGGACCGCGGGGACTTTGGTCATGAGATGCTCCGGTAAGGACGAGGCGGTGAGATCACCGCGCCGTCGGCCCGGTTCCCCGCCAGCCGTCAACGACGTTTATCCAGAAGACTGGAGAACATGCGGTGCTCGCAGACCGGGTCGGAGCACTTGTCGCAAGTCCAGTTCCATTCCGTTCGCGATGTGCTTGCGTCGGCGGTGCCGGGCAGCTTCAACCGGCGCTGAACCAGGCTCCACGCCGCCTCCAGCCGGGCCGCCGCGTCACCATGCAAGACGGAGTAGCCGACACCGCCTCGCGCGAGCGCGGCGCGCAGCAGGCGGTCCGCGCTTTCACGTGCATCGTTCGGTCCGGCGGTGTCCTCGATGGTCGAGAGGAGGGTAATGGCGTGCGCGCGGTGGGCGGCGAGCGCCTGCGCGTAAAGCGACGCATCTGCAAACTGCAGCTCGCACGCCACCGCGAGGCCGAGGGCGGTGCCGTCCACGACGGCCACTGCGCCCTGGGTCGACTGATCGATTCGCGCGGTCTGCTCGCGCGCCAGGGCGGCAAGCTCCTCGCGCGTCGGCGAACGGCCTTCGCGAGGAGGCCAAGCGTGGAGAGGGTCTTCGACCAGCGTCGCAGCGACGCCCGCCTCATTCAGCCGAAGAACCAGCGCCCGCGCCAGCGTCGTCTTGCCGGTGTTGCCGGCGCCGACCAGCGCGATCGTGACGGTCAACGCGCGATCTGCACGAAGACTTCGTTGGCCTTGACCATGCCGAGTTCGGTGCGAGCCCGCTCCTCGACCATTTCAAGCCCTTCCTGCAGGTCGCGCACTTCCGATGCCAGCCGGTCATTCGCGATGGCCGCCCGCGCGTTCGACTCGCTCAGCGCGGTGAGCGCCTCCCGCTGCCGCTTGACGTCCGGCACGCTGCCGCGCCCCGTCCACAACTGGTACTGCAGGAGTACCAGCAACATCACGAGAACGATGGGGACGATGCGAGACTGCATGGGGCCGGTCCGTCAGGCGTTTGATCAGCGAAGGTTATAGAAAGCGGCGCGGCCTGGATAGCTGGCAACATCACCGAGGTCTTCCTCGATGCGCAGCAACTGGTTGTACTTGGCCATGCGGTCCGAGCGCGAGAGCGAGCCGGTCTTGATCTGGCCGGCGTTGGTGCCCACGGCGATGTCGGCAATGGTCGAGTCTTCCGTTTCGCCCGAGCGGTGCGAAATGACCGCCGTGTAGCCCGCGCGCTTGGCCATCTCGATGGCGGCGAAGGTCTCGGTCAGCGTGCCGATCTGGTTGATCTTGATCAGGATCGAGTTGGCGATGCCCTTGTCGATGCCTTCCTTCAGGATCTTGGTGTTGGTGACGAACAGGTCGTCGCCCACCAGTTGCACGCGCTTGCCCAGGCGCTCGGTCAGGTGCTTCCAGCCGTCCCAGTCGCCTTCGTGCATGCCGTCTTCGATGCTGATGATCGGGTACTTGTCGCACCAGGTGGCGAGCATGTCGGTCCAGCTCTCGGCCGACAGGCTGAGGTTTTCGCCGGACAGCACGTACTTGCCGTCCTTGTAGAACTCGCTGGCAGCGCAATCCAGGCCCAGCGCGATCTGCTCGCCGGCCGTGAAGCCTGCCTTGTCGATGGCTTCGAGGATGAGCTGGATGGCGGCTTCATGGCTTTCGACGCTGGGCGCAAAGCCGCCTTCGTCGCCCACGGCCGTGCTGATGCCGCGGTCGTGCAGGATCTTCTTGAGCGCGTGGAAGGTCTCGGCACCGTAGCGCAGCGCTTCGCGGAAGTTCGGCGCGCCCACGGGAATGATCATGAACTCCTGCAGGTCCAGGCTGTTGTTGGCGTGTGCGCCGCCGTTGATGACGTTCATCATCGGCACCGGCAATTGCATGCCGCCCATGCCGCCGAAGTAGCGGTAGAGCGGCAGGCCCGATTCCTCGGCCGCGGCGCGGGCCACGGCCATCGACACGGCCAGCATGGCGTTGGCACCCAGGCGGGCCTTGTTGTCGGTGCCGTCCAGGTCGCACAGCGTGCGGTCGAGAAAGGCCTGTTCCGAGGCGTCGAGGCCCAGCACCGATTCGGAGATTTCGGTGTTGATGTGCTCGACGGCCTTCAGCACGCCCTTGCCCAGGTAACGGCCCTTGTCGCCGTCACGCAGTTCGATGGCTTCACGCGAGCCGGTGGAAGCACCCGACGGCACGGCCGCACGGCCCATGGTGCCCGATTCGAGCAGCACGTCGCATTCGACGGTGGGGTTGCCGCGGCTGTCAAGAATTTCGCGGCCGACGATGTCTACGATTGCACTCATGATTTGGAGCTAGGTTGTGAAACTGTAAAACTGGATCAAGGCAGGCGACTGAATCGCGCAATGCTCCAGGGCTGTGTGGCGTACGAGAGGCTGGCCTGTCGTGCGCTAGGGAAATCCGGCGCAGTGGATGCGCTCCGGAATATATCCCCGCTCGGGAAACGAAAGTTCTCCGGAATGAATTTCGGCGAGATGTCGATGAGAAAGAGGCCATGCCGGCCGTCGGTCAGTTCACAGGTCGTGGCCATGACCGATCGAAGCGTCTGGTTCAGACGCCTTCGACAGCAATCATGCGCATCACGGCCGCGCCTTCCCGGGCGTCGCGCGCCTTGCGGTATTCAGGCGTCTCGTAGAAGGCCTTGGCCGCTTCGAAATTCGCAAACTTGAGCACGACGACGCGGGACGGCGACCAGTCACCCTCGAGCACTTCCACCTGCCCGCCGCGAACGCACACTTCGGCGCCATGCGCTTGCATCGCAGCCGAGGACCACTTCTTGTATTCCTCGTACTGTTGCGGATTGGTGACTTCGATGTGGGCGATGACGTAACCGCTGCTCATGTTCAGGCTCCGAAGTTGTTCTCGAGGAAGGGCGACTTCTTGGTCACGCGGTCGAGCGCGACCAGCGTTTCGAGCAGCGCCTTCATGTGCTTGAGCGGCACGGCGTTGGGGCCATCGCTCATTGCCTTGTTGGGGTCGGGATGCGTTTCCATGAACAGGCCCGAAATGCCCACGGCCACCGCCGCACGCGAGAGCACCGGCACCATCTCGCGCTGGCCACCTGAGCTGGTGCCCTGGCCGCCCGGCAACTGCACCGAGTGGGTGGCGTCGAACACCACGGGCGCACCGGTCTCGCGCATGATCGAGAGAGACCGCATGTCCGACACGAGGTTGTTGTAGCCGAAGCTCGCACCGCGCTCGCAGGCCATGAAGTTGTCGACCGGCAGGCCCTTTTCCTTCGCGGCCTCGCGTGCCTTGTCGATCACGTTCTTCATCTCGTGCGGCGCGAGGAACTGGCCCTTCTTGATGTTGACCGGCTTGCCCGACTGCGCCACGGCGCGGATGAAGTCGGTCTGGCGGCACAGGAAGGCCGGCGTCTGCAGCACGTCGACCATCTTGGCGGCTTCGGTGATGTCGTCTTCGGTGTGCACGTCGGTGAGCACCGGCAGGCCCAGCTCGCGCTTGACCTTGGCGAGAATCTCCAAGCCCTTCTCACGGCCCGGGCCCCGGAAGCTGGTGCCGGAAGTGCGGTTGGCCTTGTCGAAGCTGCTCTTGAAGATGAAGGGAATGCCCAGCGAGGCCGTGATTTCCTTCAGCGTGCCCGCCGTGTCCATCTGGAGCTGTTCGGATTCGACCACGCAGGGGCCGGCGATCAGGAAAAACGGCTTGTCCAGTCCAATGTCGAATCCGCAGAGCTTCATGCCACCACCTTCAAGGGTTGCTTGTTGTCAGCGCCCTGGTGCGCAAGCGCGGCGCTGATGAATGCGTTGAACAGGGGATGCCCGCCCCAGGGCGTGGACTTGAATTCCGGGTGGAACTGCACGCCCATGTACCAAGGGTGCGCTTCCTTGGGCAACTCGACGATTTCCGTGAGGTGCTCGCGCTGCGTGAGCGCCGAAATCACCAAACCGGCGTTGCGCAGTTCGTCCAGGTAGTTCACGTTGGCTTCGTAGCGGTGGCGATGGCGTTCGGTGACCACGTCGCCGTAGATGCTGTGCGCCAGCGTGCCAGGCACCACGTCGGAGCTTTGCGCGCCCAGGCGCATCGTGCCGCCGAGGTCTGATTGCACGCTGCGTGTCTTGATGCTGCCGTCCGCGTCTTTCCACTCGGTGATGAGCGCGATGACGGGGCAGGAAGTCTCGGCGTCGAATTCGGTGCTGTTGGCGTTCTTCAGGCCCGCCACGTTGCGCGCGTATTCGATGGTCGCGACCTGCATGCCCAGGCAGATGCCGAGGTAGGGCACCTTGGTTTCGCGGGCATAACGGGCTGCGCAGATCTTGCCTTCCACGCCGCGCTGGCCGAAGCCGCCGGGCACCAGGATGGCGTCGTACTTCGACAGGCGCGACACGTTGTCGGGCTGGATGGTTTCAGAGTCGATGTACTCGATCTTCACGCGCGCATGGTTCTTCATGCCGGCGTGGCGCAGCGCTTCGTTGAGCGACTTGTAGCTGTCCGACAGGTCGACGTACTTGCCGACCATGGCGATGGTGACTTCCTTTTGCGGATGCTCGACTTCGTAGACCAGGTCGTCCCAGCGCTGGAGCTTGGCGGGCGGCGTGTTCAGGCGCAGCTTGTCGCAGATCAGGCCGTCCAGGCCCTGTTCGTGCAGCATGCGGGGCACCTTGTAGATGGTGTCCACGTCCCACATGGAGATCACGCCCCATTCGGGCACGTTGGAAAACAGCGAGATCTTGGCGCGTTCGTCCTCGGGAATCGGCCGGTCGGCGCGGCACAGCAGCGCGTCGGCCTGGATACCGATCTCGCGCAGCTTTTGCGCGGTGTGCTGGGTCGGCTTGGTCTTCAATTCGCCGGCTGCGGCAATCCAGGGCACGTAGGTCAGGTGCACGAAGGCGGCCTGGTTCGGGCCCATGCGCAGGCTCATCTGGCGCACGGCTTCGAGGAAAGGCAGCGATTCGATGTCGCCCACCGTGCCGCCGATTTCGACGATGGCCACGTCCACTTCATGCGGCGTGCCGATGCCGGCGCCGCGCTTGACGTATTCCTGGATCTCGTTGGTGATGTGCGGAATGACCTGCACCGTCTTGCCGAGGTAGTCGCCGCGGCGCTCTTTTTCGAGCACGGTCTTGTAGATCTGGCCGGTGGTGAAGTTGTTGGCCTTGCGCATGCGCGTCGTGATGAAGCGCTCGTAGTGGCCCAGATCGAGGTCGGTTTCGGCGCCGTCGTCGGTGACGAAGACCTCGCCATGCTGGAAGGGCGACATCGTGCCCGGATCCACGTTGATGTACGGGTCCAGCTTGATGAGGGTGACTTGGAGGCCGCGCGATTCGAGGAGCGCGGCGAGAGAGGCGGATGCGATTCCCTTGCCGAGGGAAGATACGACACCACCGGTGACGAAGACGAATTTGGTCATGCCAGGTCCGAATGCGGAGATTCGGTCAGTGGGAAATTCGAATTATAGAGGCTCCAGATTCCGGGACGCGGCGAAGGGCTGTCGTCAGTACACTCCGGGCCATATGACCGATCTTGCTGGCAAACACATCGTTTTGGGCCTCACCGGAGGCGTGGCTTGCTACAAGTCAGCCGAACTATGCCGGCTGCTGGTGAAGGCAGGCGCCACGGTCCAAGTCGTCATGACGGAGTCGGCGACGCAGTTCATCACGCCTGTGACGATGCAGGCGTTGTCGGGCCGGCCGGTGTACATCTCCCAGTGGGATGTGCGTGAGCCCAACAACATGCCCCACATCAACCTGAGCCGTGAGGCCGACGCGATCGTGCTGGCGCCGTGCAGCGCGGACTTCATTGCGCGGCTGGTGCAGGGGCGGTCCGACGAGTTGCTGAGCCTGATGTGCCTCGCGCGTCCGATCGGGCGCGTGCCGCTCCTCATTGCGCCGGCCATGAACCGCGAGATGTGGTCGCACCCCGCCACCCTGCGCAACCTGGCGCAGGTGCAAGCCGACGGCGCCATTGCACTGGGCGTGGGCAGCGGCGATCAGGCCTGCGGTGAAACGGGCGACGGCCGCATGCTGGAACCCGCCGAACTGATGGAAGACATCGTGGCGCACTTCCAGCCCAAGGTGCTGGCCGGACAGCACGTGCTGGTCACGGCCGGGCCGACCTTCGAGGCACTGGACCCGATCCGGGGCATCACCAACCATTCGTCCGGAAAGATGGGCTTTTCCATCGCCCGCGCGGCGCGCGAAGCGGGCGCCGAGGTCACGCTGGTGGCGGGCCCGGTGCACCTGTCCACGCCACGGGGCGTGCGGCGCATCAACGTGCAGTCCGCGCAGGAGATGCTCGCCGCAGCAACGGCGGGTGCGGCGCAGGCCAGCATCTTCGTCGCGACCGCAGCCGTGGCCGACTGGCGACCGGCCAGCCACAGCACGCAAAAAATCAAGAAGGACGGCAGCGGCCAGCCGCCGATGCTCAGCTTCATCGAGAACCCGGACATCCTGTTGACGCTGGCGCAAAGCGAGCGCGCCAAGAGCGGCGAACTCTTCTGCGTCGGTTTCGCGGCAGAGAGCGAAAACCTCGTCGAGCACGCCAAGGCCAAGCGCGAGCGCAAGGGCATTCCGCTGCTGGTGGGCAACATCGGCCCGCTGACATTCGGGCAAGACCACAACAGTTTGCTGCTGGTGGACGAAAAGGGCGTGCGTGAGCTGCCCCGCGCGCCCAAGCAGGTGCTCGCACGCGAGCTCGTAGCCGAGATCGCGGTGCGGCTTCCCCAATGGAGGGCCAAGTGAACCCGCAATGGAACACGCCACCGAATGGAGATTTCGCAAGCTACGTTGAGCGGCTGACCGCCCGCGCGCCCGTGTTGAGCGCCCAGCAGCGCGACGACAATGCACACCAGGCGCTGGACGATACGCCCGAGAGCCCGCAGATGCAGGCGCATCGCGCCGGCAACCCGGCAACCGCGGCGCACCAGATGACGCAGCCCTCGGTCGGCAGGGTGCAGCCCATGAGCGCCGACAATCTGCTGGCACGCGGCCTTCTGGCCATCCTCACCAAACTGCGCCAATCGCTTGAGCGCAACATTCAGAACACCCCTCGAAACCGATGAGAATTGACGTCCGAATCCTTGATCCCCGCATGGCCGAGCAACTGCCAGCCTACGCCACGCCGGGCAGCGCCGGCCTCGACCTGAGGGCCTGCCTCGACGAACCCGTCACGCTGGAGCCCAACGCCTGGCAACTGGTGGGAACGGGCATTGCCATTCACCTGGCCGATCCGGGCTATGCCGCGCTGATCCTTCCGCGCTCGGGGCTCGGGCACAAGCATGGCATCGTGCTGGGCAACCTTGTGGGGCTGATCGACAGCGACTACCAGGGCGAACTCAAGGTCAGCGCGTGGAATCGCAGCGACGTGCCTTTTGTGCTCCAGCCCATGGAACGGCTGGCGCAGCTGGTGATCGTTCCGGTGGTGCAGGCGCGCTTCAACGTCGTCCCGGAATTTCCGCCCACGGAGCGGGGTGAAGGCGGCTACGGCTCGACCGGCAAGCACTGAAGATTAAGCGCAGATTAAGCAGTAGGTCGCATCCTTCACATTGTCGCTGGCGGCGCCCACAGGTAAAGCGGGGAACCGCCCGCTGGCAACCCGCGTCGAACTGGACACACTTTTCTGCAGGTCATCCTGAAGGCGCGAGGCACGTTGAGTACATAGGCCACCGCACTCAGGTGACGAGGAGCAACACATCATGAAAAACTTTTCGACCCGATTCATCTCCGTTGCCGGCTCCGTGCTGGCGCTCGCCACCCTGACCGCCTGCGTGGCCCCGGCACCGGTTTACCAGACGACCAACCGTTACCCCTACCAAGCGGCGCCATATCCCGTTGCCGCGCAACCCGCGCCCAACGTGGTCTACGGGCGCGTGGCCAACATCGAGGTGCTGCAAACCACGGCCAGCGGCGGCCCCACCAGCGGTGGTGGCGCCGTTGCAGGCGGTGTGGTCGGCGGCGTGCTGGGGCACCAGGTGGGCAGTGGTCGCGGCAACACCGCTGCGACCATTCTTGGCGCGGTGGGCGGCGCCGTTCTGGGCAATGTCATTGAAGCCAACAACAGGGCGCCGCAGGTCTATCAAAGCTACCGCGTGTCGATCCAGACGGAGCAAGGCGGCTATCGCGCGTTCGACGTCAGCAACCCGGGCGATCTGCGCGTCGGCGACCGCGTGCGCATCGACAACGGCCAGATCTCGCGCATCTGACGTCGTCGACCTGGCGTTCGCGCCAAAAGAAAAAAAGCCGGGCTTGCCCGGCTTTTGCTTTGTTGACGCCCCTCAGTGCAAGGTGTTGTTGCCCGGCTCGATGGTGTGGACCTTGAAGAAGCCGGTGCCTGCCGTTCCGCGGCCCACTTCTTCCTCCGTTGCTTCGCGCACCGAGGCGACCGTCAGGTCGAGCCGCAGCGCAATACCCGCGAGCGGATGATTACCGTCGAGCACCACGTGCTCCGGATAGATTTCCGTCACCGTGTAAAGCACGTTGCGCGGCATGTCCGCATTGACGCCGGGTGGCAGCGCCGCGCCGTCGAAGGTCATGTCTTCCTCGATGCCTTCGGGGAAGAGTGCCCGGCGTTCCAGAAAGACTAGCTCTTCGTCGAAGTCGCCGAATGCCTGTTCGGGCTCCAGGTGAAGTTGCACCTTGGCGCCGGGGCCGTGGCCCTGCAGCGCGGCTTCGATGGCATCGAAGAGGTCGTCGCCGCCTACCAGGAACTCGACGGGTGCGTCGAGTTCATCCAATATTTCGCCGAGCGTGTCTTTCAGCGTCCAGGTCAGTCCGACCACGCATTGTTCCGAGATTTCCATAAGCGAGAATTCTCCCATGGAGACCCATATGCCCTTAACGTTGCTCGGCGGATTGAGCGCCGACCAATTCATGCGCCGTTACTGGCAGAAAAAGCCGCTGCTGATTCGCGGTGCCATACCCGATATGGTGCCACCGATTGCAAAGCCCGCGCTGTTCGAACTGGCGTCCCAAGAGGGCGTCGAGTCTCGCCTCATCCAGCACGGCGCCAAAGGCTGGACGCTGCGCCACGGTCCCTTTGCGCGGCGTGCCCTGCCGGCTGCAACACAACCCGCGTGGACGCTGCTCGTGCAAGGCGTGGACCTGCATCACGAAGGCGCGCATGCGCTGCTCAAGCAGTTCCGCTTTGTGCCTGACGCGCGGCTGGATGATCTGATGATCAGCTACGCCAGCGACCAGGGCGGCGTCGGGCCGCACTTCGACAGCTATGACGTGTTCCTCCTGCAGGCCACCGGTTGCCGGCGCTGGTCCATCGGCCGTCAGCGCGACATGGCCTTGCAACAGGGCGTGCCGCTCAAGATCCTCGAACGCTTCGAGCCGGAGCAGACATTCGACCTCGAACCCGGCGACATGCTCTACCTGCCGCCGCGCTATGCGCACGACGGCGTCGCCGTCGGTGGCGATTGCATGACCTATTCGATCGGATTGCGCTCGCCCGCGCGCAACCACCTGGGCGCCGACTTGCTCGCGCGCATCGCCGAAGCGCATGCCGATGAACTCGAGCACGCCGTGATCTCCGCGCGCACGCACTATCGCGATCCGGGCCAGGCTGCAGTGGCCACGCCGGCCGCCATGCCAGCGGCTTTGCAGGCCTTTGCGCAAGAAGCCGTCGAAGCGGCATTGCGTGAACCGCACGCGGTGGAACGCGCGCTCGGCGAATCGATGACCGAGCCCAAGTCCAACGTGTGGTTCGAGTCATCCGACGTTCCCGATGAATGGCTTAAGGTCACGCTCGACCGGCGCACGCGCATGCTCTACGACGAGCGGCACATCTACATCAACGGCGAAAGTTTTCGTGCGTCGGGCCGCGACGCGAAACTCATGCGCAGCCTCGCGGACACGCGCGAATTGCAGGCACGGGAACTCGCCAGCGCGAGTGATGACGCCATCGAATTGCTGAGCGACTGGTGCGAGGCGGGGTGGTTGCGTGCCGGCTGAAGACGACGCTTCATCGCTGCCGCATGGCCGCTTCGAAGGGCCACAGGCATTTCGCGAACTCGTGCTGTCTGCACTCGAAGCAGCGGCACGCGAAGGCTGGCGCGAGATCGTCCTGAGCGACCCCGACTATGTCGACTGGCCCCTGGGCGATCGCGCGACGGCGGATGCCTTGCAGCAATGGTCGGCCGCGGGGCGCAGCATGGTCATGCTGGCCGAACGATTTGATGTGTTCGAGCGGTATCACGCACGCTTCGTGACATGGCGGCGCATGTGGGGGCACATCGTTGATTGCCGCGTGTGTCGCGGATCCGGCATGCCGCAAGTGCCCAGCGGCATCTGGACTCCTGCATGGTTTGCGCGCCGCATGGACGTTGAAAATTACAAGGGAATGAGCGGCAACGACGGCGTGAGCCGACGCGCATTGCGCGAGGCCATCGACGAATGCCTTCGACACAGCCGGGCGGGTTTTCCGACCAGTACCCTGGGCTTGTAGGCCAAACGCGCAATCACCCTTTGATACACGGGTAAACGGCGAGCCGGGTCTAGAATTTTTCTCCTTGGACATCCATTCAAAGGAGTACACATGAAGAAACACGTTCTGGTCGCCTCAGTGGTGGCGGTTGCTGCGTTGAGCGCGTGCGGAAAAAAGGAAGAAGCGGCACCCGTTGTCGTGACGCCGCCTGCGGCTGCACCGGCACCCGCGCCTGCTCCACCGACGGCGGTCGTGGTAACGCCTGCACCTGCGCCCGCGCCCGCTGCTTCGTCACCGGCACCAGCGCCCGATGCGGCTGCCGCACTGGACGAAGCGAACAAGGCGGCCGAAGCTGCGCGCAAGGCCGCTGCGGATGCTGCTGCTGCGGCCCCACCCGCCAAGCCGTAACAGCCCGTCTCTTTCGTTGTCTTTGCTCTGAATCCGAGCGACAGGCCGCCCTTCGGGGCGGCCTTGTTTATGGAAGGATGAAGATGAGCGCAAGAGACTTCACGCGTCGAGCCAGCAAGTGCCTTCGCTGGCCGTGGCAGTGAGCATGTCCTGCTCTTGTGCGCCCAGGGCTTGCGCCATCACGCGGCGCACGATCTCTGGTCGATTGTTCTGCTCGCTCAGGTGTGCAGCCACCAGATGCCGCAATCCGCCATGCAACACCGCCGCAGCAATGGCGGCGGCAGCGGCATTGGACAGGTGGCCATAGTTGCCGCCCACGCGTTGCTTCAGGAAGGGCGGATAGGCTGATCCCGCAAGCATGTCCGCGTCGTGATTGAACTCCAGCAGCAAGGCATCCAGAGCGCCGAGTCGATGGATGACATAGGGCGTTGCGTGGCCCAGGTCCGTCAGCACGCCAAGATGCCGCGCGCCATCGGTGCAGCGCAGTTGAAGCGGCTCGCGTGCGTCATGCGGCACGGTGAAGGGCTGCAGTTGCATGTCGCCGATGTCGATGGTGTCGCCATCGCGCGCAATGTGCAGACGGCCTTCGAAGTCGCGCCCGCCCGTGGCGAGCCATGTGCCTTCGCTCATCCACACCGGGATGCGATGGCGCTTGGACAAGGTGTGCGCACAACCGATGTGATCGCCATGTTCATGCGTGATGAACACCGCGTCGATGTCAGTGGGCAGGAGGCCTGCGCGTGCAAGACGCGCTTCGAGATGACGCAGCGCAAAGCCGCAGTCGATCAGGAGGCGCGTGGTGCGGCCAGCGCTGGTCGCTTCGACCAGCGTGGCATTGCCCGTGCTGCCACTGCCGAGGCTACGAAAGCGCAGCATGGCAAAGGCGAATCACTTCAGGTCGTCGGCGATGACCTGGACGATCTTCTTCGCGTTGTCGGATTTCTCGGGCGCGCCCGCTTGATCAAGCACGCTCACCACGCTGGTGTCGGCCTCGCTCTTCACGAGCACGCGCAGCTTGAGCGGCGCCTCGCCCTTGCCAGCCTGGCCGAAGGTGATGAGCTTGGCCAGGGCGCCGGGCTCCTTGCGATCCGGCGGCACGTAGCGCACGAAGTAAGTGCCGGCGGCGCGGTCGCGGTCTTCCACCGTGAAGCCGGTGCGATCCAGCGTCAGGCCCACGCGGCGCCAGGCGCGATCGAAGCCGTCGTTGATCGTGACGATGGGTTGGCCGTTGAGGTCGGACACTGTTGCGCGCTGGCGTTCCACCGGCGCGGAGCCAGAAGCCACCAACGCCTTCGATTGTTCTTGCGGAACGCCCAGCTTCACCATCAGGCGGCGCAGGAATTCGGTTTCGAGTTCGCGGTCGGCCGGGCGCGGCTGCCAGATGGTCTGGTCCTTCTGGCTGTTGGAGTAGACCTCGATCATGCCGCGGTGGCTCACGAAGACTTCGGTGCCGTTCGCCGTGCGCTCCAGGCGCGTGCGGAAACGGTCGAGTTCACCCGTGGAATACAGCGAATCCACCATCTTGCCCAGCGTGCCGCGAATGATGTCCTGCGGCAGCTTGGCGCGGTTCTCGGCCCAGTCGGTTTCCATGATGCCGAGGTTGCGCTGGTCGGTGGTCAGCAGAAAGCCGCTCTCCTGCCAGAAGTCCTTGATGGGCTCCCACAGTTGATCGGGCGAGCGGTTGACGACCAGCCAACGCTGCGTTCCCGACGTTTCCATGCGAACGTCGCCCACGACGCTCACGGCCGTTGGCGCGCCGGGTGCATTGGCGATGCCGGTCTGGAAGGCGGTGGCCGACACCGGGCCGCCAGGCACGACGTAGCGGTTGTCGCGCGACAGTTGCGTGAGATCGGGCGGCACCTCCAGCGTGGGGGCCTTGCCGGCGCTCTTGTAGTCAATCTTGTCGCTCTCCAGTGCGGAGCAGGCGGCAAGGCTGGCAACGAGGGCCAGCAATGCAAATCGCGAAAGGGTTTTCAACGTCTTCGTCCTCAGTGGAATGGCGGGTATCTCAATGGCCGTCGGTCAGGGCGCGGCAGGTATCAGAGCGAATGGCGCGCAAAAGGTTGCCGGCTTGCATGACCCGCCGCGTTCAATGGAATCAAGCCTTGAGCAGGCCGGTTTGACGCAGTGCCCCTTCGACAACGGGTCGGGCGCCTTCGGACAGTTCGGTCAGGGGCAGTCGCAGCGCACCGCCGCACAGGCCCATGCGGGCCATGGCCCACTTCACGGGAATGGGGTTGGGCTCCACGAACAGATGGCGATGCAGCGGCAGCAGTTCCATCTGGATCTGCATGGCGCGCTTCACGTCGCCTGCAATGGCCGCCACGCACAGCTCGTGCATCTTGCGCGGCGCGACGTTGGCCGTCACGCTGATGTTGCCCTGGCCGCCGCACAGCATGAGTGCCACGGCCGTGGGGTCGTCGCCGGAATAGACGGCAAAGTCTTTCGGCACATCGCGGATGAGCCATTGCGCACGCTCGATGTTGCCCGTGGCTTCCTTGATGCCGATGATGCCCGGCACCTGCGCCAGGCGCAGGACTGTTTCGTGCGCCATATCGGCCACGCTGCGGCCGGGCACGTTGTAGAGCACCGTCGGCAGGTCGCCCACCGCTTCTGCGATGGCCTTGAAATGCTGGTACTGGCCTTCTTGCGTCGGCTTGTTGTAGTAGGGCACCACTTGCAGTTGCGAATCGGCGCCCACGCCCTTGGCGAATTTGGCGAGTTCGATGGCTTCGCGGGTGGAATTGGCCCCGCAACCCGCCATGACGGGCACGCGGCCCTTGGCCTGCTCGACCGAGACGCGAATGATTTCGCAGTGTTCCTCGACGTCGACCGTCGGGGATTCACCGGTCGTGCCAACGACGCCAAGGCAGTCGGTGCCTTCTTCAATGTGCCAGTCGATGAGTCGGCGCAGGGCCGGATAGTCGACGCTGCCGTCTTCGTGCATCGGCGTGATGAGCGCGACGATGCTGCCAGTCAGTTGCTGCAAGGGAGTGTCTCTTTGGGAGGACGAAAAGTACCTATTCTAATGAACCTTGGGCACTTGACCTTGCGCGTCTCGGGTGATACGTGTTATTCGGACCCGCGGCCGGTGCGGCTACAGCAAGTGGCGCGGCGGCCCTGAAGCTTGGCTTTCGGGGCGAACGGCCGCGATTCGCTGCACGAAGCGGTCGGGATCGGGCAGGAACCCGTCTTCATAAGCCACGATGCGCAGGCCGGCGCAGGCGCGCAGGAGTTCGCCCGGCGCCAGCAGGAAGTCCGGCCGCGACGGCTTGCCCACGGTCTCGTTGCCCTGTGCAAAAGTTTCGTAGAGCAGCACGCCGCCCGGCGCGAGCGCGGCGACGACGTCGGGCAAGCGCTCGCGCCAGAGGTAATTGGTGACGACCACCGCGTCGAACGCCTTGCCGTCAAAGGGCCAAGGGCCCGACTCGATGTCCGCCAGCACGGTGCGTCCGAAAGCGCCGGCCGAGGCCAGGGCGTCGCTTGAGCGATCAACGCCGGTCGTTACAAATCCCTTGTCTGCGAACCAGCGCATGTGGCGACCGGAACCGCAGGCCACGTCGAGGACGGTGCCGCCGGGCGGCACCAAGTGCGTCCACCGGGCGATCCAGCCCGATGCGGCGAGGGCGTCGTGCGGGCCGCTCAAAAGCAGGCCCAGATTTGATCGACCAGGGTCACCAGGAAGCCGGGCCGCGTGTAGAGCACGAACACGCCCGCAAGCGCTGCTGCGGCGGCAACGAACCAGGCTGTGCGCTCGACACGGTGACGTGTGTGGCTTCGCATTTCAGCGTGTCCTCAGGCGGGCTGTGGCGTGGGCACCGGCCGCACGATGGCCGATTCGCGCACCGGCAGGTTTACCAGCGCTGCGAGCACGCCCAAGGCAATCGAGATGTACCAGACGATGTCGTAGCTCCCCGTGCGGTCGTACAGGAAGCCACCCAGCCAGACGCCCAGGAAGGAGCCGATCTGGTGGCCGAAAAAGGCAAAGCCGCTGAGCATCGACAGGTGCGCCACGCCGAAGATGTTGGCCACGATGGCGTTGGTCGGCGGCACGGTCGACAGCCACAGGAAGCCGATCACCGCCGCAAACACATAGACCGACAGCGGCGAGATCGGCGCGATGAGAAAGGCCGCAATCGCAATCGAGCGCCCGAAGTAGATGGCCGCGAGGATCTTGCGGCGCGCCAGGCGTTGGCCGAGCGAGCCGGCGATGTAGGTGCCGAACACGTTGAACAGCCCGATCAGCGCCAGCGCGTAGCTGGCCACATCGGGCGACAGGCCCTTGTCGCGCAGGTAGCTGGGCATGTGAACGCCGATGAACACCACCTGGAATCCGCAGACAAAGTAGCCCGCCATCAGCAGCCTGAAGCTCGGGTAGCGAAAGGCTTCGGAAATCGCCTGTGCGATGGTCTGGGTGCGCGGCGCGGCACCATTCGCGCCATGCTGCGGTTCGCGCAGCCCTGCCGCCAGCGGCACGATGAGGAGCGAGGCCGCCGCGAGCACCAGCAGGGCGGTCTGCCAGCCGAAATGGCCGATCAACTGGCCTTCGACCGGCACCATGAGGAACTGGCCGAAAGAGCCCGCAGCCGCTGCGACGCCCATGGCCCACGAACGCTTTTCAGCCGGAATCTGCCGCCCGATCACGCCGTAGATCACGGCGTAGGTGGTGCCGGCCTGCGCGGCGCCGATGAGCACGCCCGTGGTCAGTGCAAAGAGCAGCGGCGTCGTCGACAGCGCCATGCCCACGAGGCCCAGGGCATAGACGACCGCGCCGATCACCAGCACCTTCGATGCACCCAGCTTGTCGGCCAGCATGCCCGCGAAGATGCCCATCACGCCCCACGACAGGTTCTGGATGGCCAGCGCCAGCGAGAAGGTTTGCCGTGACCAGTCCTGCGCCTGCGTGATCGGTTGCAGCCACAGGCCGAAGCCGTGGCGGATGCCCATTGAAAGGGTGACGATCATGGCGCCGCAAAGCAGCACCTGCTTGAGGCTGAGGGCTTGGCCGGTGGTGGAACGCATGCCGGCCAATGTACCCAAAAGCCCCTCAGGCCGCGGCCTGCGGGGCATTCCCGATTGTTGAAATATCGCCCGCGCTTTGATGCCGTATCAGCATCGCTGGCGCGCCGGAGTCCCGTTCATGCGACCGTTCCATGGGCGGCGGCGGAGGGCGCCGCGCCCCGGCTGCCCGCGCCGTACACCGGTGCGTTCACGTCGCGCCACGCCAGCATCGCACCCAGGCGACGGTCGGCGGGCGTCTCGAAACCGCACTCGCCGCGAAACTCGCGCGGATTGCGAAAGGTGCCCATCAGCAGGTCCCACAGCGGCAAGTCGCCGTAGTTCCAGGCGTGCACGCCCTGGCGATGGTGAACGCAATGCGCTTCGGGCCGCTGGATGATGTAGCCCAGCCACTGCGGCGTGCGCACGTTCCAGTGCTGGAACATGCCGTAGAAGGCGGCCACATAGCCCACCAGTGCCGCCGCCAGCGGGTCGAGCCCGAGCACGATGACCGTCACGAAAAGCTGCAACAGCACCTGCACGATCATTTCTGCCGGGTGGAACAGCGTCGAGCCGGAGATGTCGACGCGTTGCGGACCGTGATGCACCTGATGGCCGAAACGCCACAGCGGCGAAAACGTGTGCTCCGCGCGATGCCAGACGTACGCCAGGCCCGACAGCACGAACCAGCCGAGGGCGGTGCCGCCGACCACACCCAGGCGCGTGCCGTCCATCCAGCGGTGCGCTTCCATCCAGGAGAGCGGCAGCAGCATCGGCACGACGGCGCCCGCCGTCCCGATCAACACCAGAAAGCCAACCCCGAGCCATCGCCACCCGCGTCGTGCCGGGAAGGCACGCGCCGGCCAGCGTGTTTCGACCGCCAGCATCAACAGATAAGTGACCGGCACCAGAAGGCCGACGAGATCGACGGTTTCCATGGAGAGGCTCCTTTCTTACGCTGTAAGGTTTGAGCAAAGTCTAGACCTTACGCTGTAAGATTTCAAGCATGGCATTGAGCAAAAAGAATGGAGACGGTGGGGCTGAGCCCCTGTCGGCCCAGCGCATCTTGCAGGCAGCACTCGACGAGGTCGCGGCGGATGGGCTGCCCGCGCTGAGCATGCGCAAGGTGGGCCTGCGCTTGGGCCGGGAGGCGATGAGCCTCTACCACCACTTCCCGAGCAAGCAGCATCTTCTTGACGCCATGGTCGACCATGCGCTTTCGTCGCTGGAAAACCCGCCCGTTGACCTGACGCCGATGGAGCGCGTGCGCCACGCGATCTACGGCTACCGGGCCATGGCGCACCGCTTTCCGGCGCTGTATCCGCTGATCGCGGTGCACCGACTCAACACGCCCACGGGGGTGTGCTTCATCGAGTCCATCCTGACGCTGATCCAGGCCGTCGTGCAAGACCCCGAAGTGTCGGCGCGCTACTTCCGTGCGATCGGCTACTACGTCACGGGCGCCGGGCTTGACGAGACCTCGGGCTATGCCAAGGGCCCGTCGGCGGCCGATCCGGTCAGCGACGAGTTCGTGATGCGGGAGTGCCCGCGGTTGATCAGCGCGGGGAAGTTCTTTCAGCCCTCGCAATGGGACACGACCTTTGCGGTCGGCATCGAGGCCCTGCTGTCTGTGATGGGTCAGGAAGCACAGCGCCTGAACGCTGCGATTTCTGCTCCCTGAAAGCAGTCACGCTCGACGGCTGGATGGATATCCAGTTATTTCCGGTGCGGCTGACTACAATCCGCCACCATGCCAACCACCAGCAAGACAAATCCTCCCGCCTATTCCGAAGGCTCGATCCGCGTCCTCAAGGGACTCGAGCCGGTCAAGCAGCGGCCGGGCATGTACACCCGCACCGACAACCCGCTGCACATCATCCAGGAAGTGCTCGACAACGCGGCCGACGAGGCGCTCGCGGGCTACGGCAAGAAAATCAAGGTCACGATGCACACCGATGGTTCGGTGAGCGTCGAGGACGACGGGCGCGGCATTCCCTTTGGCCTGCATCCCGAAGAAAAGGCGCCCGTCGTTGAACTGGTGTTCACGCGCCTGCACGCGGGCGGCAAGTTCGACAAGGGCTCCGGCGGCGCCTACAGCTTTTCCGGTGGCCTGCACGGCGTGGGCGTGTCGGTGACCAACGCGCTTTCGACGCGGCTTGAAGTGACTTCGTACCGCGAGGGTTCGGTGGCGCAACTGGCGTTCTCCGCCGGCGACGCGATCGAGGCATTGCAGGTTCGGCCCCAGGAAAGCGGCGGCAGCGCCAACGCCGAAGGCGGACGCGACCGCAAGCAGGGCACCACGGTGCGCGCCTGGCCGGATGCAAAGTACTTCGAGTCGGCCGTGTTGCCCATCCACGAACTCACGCATCTGCTGCGCAGCAAGGCGGTGCTGATGCCGGGCGTCACCGTCACGCTCGTCAACGAGAAGACCAAGGACACGCAGCAATGGCTCTACAAGGGCGGTCTGCGCGACTACCTGATGCAGACGCTCAACGGCGATCCGGTGATCCCGCTGTTCGAAGGCACGGGCTATGCCGACAAGAACGCCGACAACTTTGCCGAAGGCGAGGGTGCCGAATGGTGCGTGGCCTTCACCGAAGAAGGCCAGCCGGTGCGTGAGAGCTACGTCAACCTGATTCCCACCAGCGCCGGCGGCACCCACGAAAGCGGCCTGCGCGACGGTTTGTTCAATGCCGTCAAGAGCTTTGTCGAACTGCACTCGCTGCTGCCCAAGGGTGTGAAGCTGCTGCCTGAAGACGTGTTTGCGCGAGCCTCGTACGTGCTGAGCGCCAAGGTGCTCGATCCGCAGTTCCAGGGCCAGATCAAGGAGCGCCTGAACTCGCGCGATGCGGTGCGGCTGGTGTCGAGCTTCGTGCGGCCCGCGCTGGAGCTGTGGCTGAACCAGCACGTCGACTACGGCAAGAAGCTGGCCGAACTGGCCATCAAGGCCGCGCAGACGCGGCAGCGGGCTGGACAGAAAGTCGAGAAGCGCAAGGGCTCCGGCGTGGCCGTGTTGCCCGGCAAGCTGACCGACTGCGAGAGCAAGGACATCGCGCACAACGAGGTCTTCCTGGTCGAGGGTGACTCCGCCGGCGGCAGCGCCAAGATGGGCCGCGACAAGGAATCGCAAGCCATCCTGCCGCTGCGCGGCAAGGTGCTCAACACTTGGGAAGTGGAGCGCGACCGGCTCTTTGCCAACAACGAAATCCACGACATCTCGGTGGCGATCGGCGTTGATCCGCATGGACCCAACGACACGCCGGACATGACGGGCCTGCGCTACGGCAAGGTCTGCATCCTGAGCGATGCGGACGTCGATGGCTCGCACATCCAGGTGCTGCTGCTCACGCTCTTTTTCCGGCACTTTCCGAAGCTCATCGATGCGGGCCACGTGTTCGTGGCCAAGCCGCCGCTGTTCCGAGTCGATGCACCGGCGCGCGGCAAGAAGCCCGCGGCCAAGGTGTATGCGCTGGATGAAGGCGAACTCACCGCCATCCTCGACAAGCTGCGCAAGGACGGCGTGCGCGAAGGCGCATGGTCGATCAGCCGCTTCAAGGGCTTGGGCGAAATGAGCGCCGAGCAGTTGTGGGAAACCACGCTCAACCCCGACACGCGACGCCTGCTGCAAGTGCGGCTGGGCCGGCTCGACTTCGAGCAGACGCAAGGCGAGATCACCAAGCTCATGGGCAAGGGCGAAGCGGCTGCGCGTCGCGAGCTCATGGAGTTGCGCGGCGATGACGTCGAGGTGGACATCTAGTTCACCCTCGACTTGCTCGTTTCGTGAGGCCGGTGAAAACAATGCGCTCCCTGCTCGTCGCGCTCTGGGTTGTTGCGCTGTCGCCCTGGGTGCATGCCGCGGACATCTACGGTTACGTGGATGCCAGGGGCGTAGCGCATTTCGCATCGGAGCCGCTGGATTCGCGCTATCAATTGTTCTTTCGCGCGGGTCAAAGTTTCGACACGGCCAAGGGCGTTGCGCCCTTGGGCAGGAGTGCGAAGCGGGACGCCCGAAATGCGGGCGTGCCACCGGCGTCGCAGACCTTGCTGACGCTGTTCAATGCGTCGCCCGGCTACAAGATTGCGAAGGCAGCCTTGCGCGATGCGTCGCGCACGCATTCGATCGACTATGAATTGCTGCAGGCATTGATCGCCACGGAGTCGGGTTTCGATTCGCAGGCCGTGTCGCCCAAGGGCGCCATCGGGCTGATGCAGGTCATGCCCGACACTGCGCAGCGCTACGGCGTTCGCACCGACGCGCGCGGGGCGATCGAGCAGAAGTTGTTTGATCCGAAGCTCAATATTTCGACAGGCTCGCGCTACTTGCGTGATCTGATCGCGATGTTTCCCGGCCAGATCGAACTCGCACTCGCTGCGTACAACGCGGGCGAGGGCGCGGTGCAGCGGGCTGGCAACAAGATTCCGAACTATCCCGAGACGCAGAACTACGTGGCGACGGTGCTGCAGTTGTATGCGTACCTCAAGCCGACGGCCGGAGGCATCGCCGTCCCGGGCGGCACGCGCGGCGGCAAGGCGCCCGGTCGGGTCCACATGGAAATGGGCGGCGCGATCGGGCGCGGCAACTTGCCGCCCGCGCAGCCGGCCAGAATGCCGGACATGCCCGACCCGCCGGCCGCGCCAACGCAACCGGCCAACGAATAAATACTGAACACAAGCGACAGAAGAAGATGGACTCCCAATCAATGCTGGATCTCCCACCGCCGGACGACGACACCGGTCTCACGCTGGCGGACTACGCGCAGCAGGCTTATCTTGAATACGCGCTCAGCGTGGTCAAGGGCCGCGCACTGCCTGACGTCTCCGACGGGCAAAAGCCCGTGCAGCGCCGCATTCTTTATTCGATGTCGCGCATGGGGCTCGGGTACGGCGGCGCCAACGGCACCGTCGGCGCCAAGCCGGTGAAAAGTGCGCGCGTGGTGGGTGACGTGCTCGGCCGTTTCCACCCGCACAGCGACCAGGCCGCGTACGACGCGCTGGTGCGCATGGCGCAGGACTTCTCGCAGCGTTATCCGCTGGTGGACGGGCAAGGCAACTTCGGCAGCCGCGACGGCGACGGCGCAGCGGCCATGCGCTACACCGAGGCGCGCCTGGCGCGCATCACCAGCCTGCTGCTCGACGAAATCGACGAAGGCACCGTCAACTTCGTGCCCAACTATGACGGCAGCACCGAAGAGCCGAGCCTGCTGCCAGCGCGCCTGCCCTTCGCCTTGCTCAACGGCGCCAGCGGCATCGCGGTCGGCCTGGCCACCGAAATCCCCAGCCACAACTTGCGCGAGATCGCCGACGCCTGCGTCGCGATCATCAAGAACAACGGCAAGATCAGCGACGAGGAACTCTTCTCGATGGTGCCGGGGCCCGACTATCCGGGTGGCGCGCAGATCATCAGCAGCGCGAGCGACATCGCCGACGCCTACCGCACGGGCCGCGGCTCGCTCAAGGTGCGCGCGCGCTGGAAGATCGAAGACCTCGCCCGCGGCCAGTGGCAACTGGTCGTCAACGAACTGCCGCCGGGCGTCAGCACGCAGAAGGTGCTGGAAGAAATCGAGGAACTCACCAACCCCAAAGTGCGCGCCGGCAAGAAGGCACTCACGGCCGAGCAGACGCAGCTCAAGTCCACGGTGCTCGCGGTGCTCGACGTGGTGCGCGACGAATCGAGCAAGGACGCGCCTGTGCGCCTGGTGTTCGAACCCAAGACCAGCCGCATCAGCCAGGACGAATTCAGCAAGACGCTGCTGGCGCACACCTCGCTGGAAAGCTCGTCGCCCATCAACCTCACGATGGTGGGCATCGACGGCAAGCCGGTGCAGAAGTCCTTGCGGCAGATGCTGCTGGAGTGGGTGGCCTTCCGCGAGCAGACGGTGCAAAAGCGCTCGCAGTTCCGGCTCGACAAGGTACTCGACCGCAT
Organism: Variovorax brevis; assembly: GCF_030317105.1. Classification (GTDB taxonomy): domain Bacteria; phylum Pseudomonadota; class Gammaproteobacteria; order Burkholderiales; family Burkholderiaceae_C; genus Variovorax; species Variovorax brevis. The sequence goes on along the minus strand of NZ_JASZYG010000004.1, from coordinate 365,535 downwards.
CCACATCCTCGAAGGACGGCAGCTGGTGCTGCTCAACATCGACGAAGTGATCGCCATCATCCGCGCGGCGGAAGATCCGAAGGCAGCGCTGATTGCGCGCTTCAGCCTGAGCGAGCGGCAGGCCGAAGACATCCTTGAAATTCGCCTGCGCCAGTTGGCGCGGCTGGAAGCCATCAAGATCGAGCAGGAGCTCAAGGGCCTGCGCGAAGACCAGAAGAGGCTGGAAGACGTGCTCGGCAGCCCTGCCGCATTGCGCCGCCTGCTCATCAAGGAAATCGAAGCCGATGCGAAGAACTTCGAAGACCCGCGGCGCACGCTGATCCAGGCCGAAAAGCGTGCGGTGGCCGAAGTGCGGGTCGTCGACGAACCCGTCACTGTCATCGTGTCGCAAAAAGGCTGGGTGCGCGCGCAAAAGGGCTGGCCCGCGGTCGGCGCGCCGGCGCCGGAATACAGCTTCAAGTCGGGCGACGGGCTGTACGGCGCCTTCGAGTGCCGATCGGTCGACACGCTGCTGGTGTTTGGCACTGCCAAGGACAAGAGCGTGCGCGTCTACACCGTGCCGGTGGCGTCGTTGCCGGGTGCACGCGGCGACGGCCAGCCGGTCACGACGTTGATCGAACTGGAAAGCGGCACGCACGTGGCCCACTATTTCGCCGGGCCGGTCGGCGCCAGCGTGCTGCTGTCCAACAGCGGCGGCTACGGCTTCATCGCCACGGTGGAAAACATGATGTCACGCCAGCGCGGCGGCAAGGCCTTCATCGACGTGGGCGAGGGCGAGCAGCTGTGCCGGCCCTCGCTGGTCAGCGGTGCCAGCGGCGCCGAGCCGATGCCGGCTGCCACGCACGTGGCCTGCGCATCGACGGGCGGCCGCATCCTGACCTTCGAGATCAGCGAGCTGAAGGCCCTGCCCAAGGGCGGACGCGGGCTGACCCTGATCGACCTCGAAGCCAAGGACACGCTGGCTGGCGCTGCGGCGTACACCCGCAGCGTGAAGATCGACGGCGTGGGCCGCGGCGGCAAGGAGCGCGAGGAAACGCTGGAGATCCGTTCGCTCAACAATGCGCGCACCCATCGCGGACGCAAGGGCAAGGCGGCGGACCTCGGGTTCAAGCCGGCCAGCATCGTGCGCGTGCAGTAGCGGGAGATCGACATGTTGGACTTCGGCGTTGTCGGCACCATTTTGCTCATCGCAAGCTGCATCGGCAGCTTTGCACTGGCGCGCTTTCTGTCGCGCAAGCGGCGCGCCAAAAAGGCGGAGCGCGAGCGCGCGGCGGCGCTTGCGACGCAAAGCCGACAGGTTCGGCGCGCGCATGAGCGGCGTGGCAAGCGTTGAAGCGACCCGATGAGCAGTTCAGATTCCTCCGCCCTGACGAATGCCCCTGCCGGATATGCAGAGTGGCTTTCGGAATTGAAATCCCGCATTCATGGAGCGCAACGACGGGCGGCGACATCGGTCAACCGTGAATTGGTACGGTTGTATTGGGAAATTGGACGGGACATTCTGGTGCGTCAGGCGAACCAGGGTTGGGGCGCGAAGGTCATTGAGCGTCTGTCGCATGACTTGCGCGTCGCCTTTCCCGACATGCGAGGCTTTTCGCGTGCCAACCTCATGTCCATGCGTGCCTTTGCCGAAGCATGGCCGAGCGACGCAATTGTCCAACAGGCTGTTGGACAATTGCCTTGGGGGCACAACCTGGTGCTGCTCAGCAAGCTGAAAGCGCCGGCGCAGCGCCTGGCCTATGCGCAGCGGGCCGTTGAACACGGCTGGTCCCGAAGCGTGCTCAATATTCACATCGAGACGCGCCTGCTGGAACGCGAAGGCAAGGCCGTGACCAATTTTTCAGCCCGCCTCCCTTCGCCGGGGTCAGATCTGGCTCAGCAATCGCTCAAGGATCCCTACGTGTTTGATTTTCTGGGCATCGGGCAGGAAGCCGATGAGCGGGCGATTGAAGAAGCCTTGGTGCAGCACGTATCCCGTTTCCTGTTGGAACTGGGTGCGGGATTTGCCTATGTCGGGCGGCAGGTTCCTCTCGAAGTGGGTGGTGATGATTTTTTCATCGACCTGTTGTTCTATCACCTGAAGTTGCATTGTTACGTTGTCGTCGAACTGAAAGCCGGCGCATTCAAGCCGGAACACGCCGGCCAATTGAGTTTCTATCTGACGGCCGTCGATGAACAACTCAAATCTGCGCTGGATACCCCGACGATTGGCCTGCTACTGTGCAAGACGCAGAACCGCGTCGTGGCGGAATACGCACTGCGCGACTCGAACAAGCCAATTGGCGTCGCCGAGTATCAACTGGTCGAGTCGCTGCCAGCAGAGCTTCGATCCAGCCTGCCAACGATCGAGCAAATCGAGCGTGAATTGGGCCAGTTTGGCGAAGAATGAGTCTGCAAAGCATGATTCGCTATCGAATTGATAGCAAATCATGTGCTCCTCGGGTGCGCTAAGGTATCGGGTTGCGCCAAACATCGAAGCAATACGCCATGTCCCTCCCACCCATCGAAATCGAAACCGGCTCCAACCCCACCGCGGCCATCGTCCTCATGCACGGCCTTGGCGCCGACGGCAACGACTTTGTGCCGATTGCCCAGGAAATGGATCTTTCCAGCGTGGGCCCCGTCCGCTTCGTGTTTCCCAACGCCCCGGTGATGCCCGTCACCGTCAATGGCGGCTATCGGATGCCCGCGTGGTACGACATCTTTGGCCCCAATCTTGTCCAGCGCGAGGACGAAGCCGGCCTGCGCCGCTCGCAGGTGGCGATTGAAGCCGTCATCGCCAACGAGAAAGCGCGCGGCATTGCCGCTGATCGCATCGTCGTGGCCGGTTTTTCGCAGGGCTGCGCGATGGCGCTCATGACGGGGCTGCGTCATCCGGAAAAGCTCGCCGGCATCGTCGGCCTCTCGGGCTACCTTCCGCTGGCATCGACGGTGGCGGCGGAACGGCATGCTGCCAACCACAAAACCCCCATCTTCATGGCGCACGGCAGCCGCGACGGCGTGGTGCCCATCGCCCGCGCCACCGCTTCGCGCGACGCGCTGGCAGCGCTTGGCTACGCCATCGACTGGCACGAATACCCCATGGAGCATTCGGTGTGCATGGAGGAAATAGGCGACCTCAATGCCTTCCTGCTGCGGGTTTTGGCGCGCTGATCATGGCGGTCCCCGGGGCTGTGCCCGTCGCCGAGCAAGGCTTGTCAGGTCGTGCTAACTTCCTGCCCCACGAAAAGAACGACCGGTCATCAATGGAAAAGAGCACATTGCAGGAGCGGCTGAGCACGCTCTCGCCCGCGCGGCTGAAGGGAATCCGGCGCGGGGTCGAGAAGGAAAGCCTGCGGGCGCAGCCCGACGGCAAGCTCGCCTTGACGCCGCACCCGGCCGTGCTCGGCTCGGCGCTGACGCATCCCCACATCACCACCGATTTCAGCGAATCGCAGGTGGAATTGATCACCGGCGTGCACGCGGACGCCGAAAGCTGCCTGGACGAACTCACCCGCATCCACCAGTTCACGTATCGCGCGCTGCGCGAGGGCGACGAGCGCCTGTGGGTGTCGAGCATGCCCTGCGGCCTGCCGACTGATGAAACGATTCCGATCGGCCGCTATGGCGCCTCCAACGTGGGCCGCGCCAAGAGCGTCTATCGCATGGGGCTGGCGCACCGCTACGGCCGGCGCATGCAGACCATTTCGGGCATTCACTACAACTGGTCGCTGCCGGAGGTGTCGAGCGAGGAGTACTTCGCCCTCATCCGCAATTTCCGGCGTCACGCCTTCCTGCTGCTGTACCTTTTCGGCGCTTCACCTGCGCTTTGCTCGACCTTCGTCGCCGGGCGCCAGCACGAGCTGCAGCCGCTTGGCGAAGGCAGCATGCACATGCCCCATGGCACGTCGCTGCGCATGGGCCGGCTGGGCTATCAGAGCGATGCGCAGTCCTCGCTGGCCGTGAGCTACAACAGCCTGGACGGCTACGGCGCTTCGCTCGAGGACGCGCTCACGCGGCCCTGGCCCGCCTACGAATCCATCGGCATTTCCAACCCCGGCGGCGAATACAACCAGCTCGCCACCAGCCTGCTGCAGATCGAGAACGAGTTCTACGGCACGATCCGGCCCAAACGCGTCATCTATTCGGGCGAACGCCCCTTGCATGCGCTGCGCGAGCGCGGCGTGGAATACATCGAGGTTCGCCTGATGGACCTCGACCCCTTCGAGCCGGTCGGCATCAACGCCTCGACGATGCGCTTCCTGGACGTGTTCCTGCTGCATTGCCTGCTCTCGGACAGCCCCGACGACACGCCCGACGAAATCGCCGAGCTTGCCCACAACCAGCACCTGACGGCCGCGCGCGGACGCGAGCCGGGCCTGCACCTGGTGCGCGGCGGAGAAGAAGTCCTGCTCACCACCTGGGGCGAAGCACTGGTTGAAGAGTTCGGCCCCATTGCGGCGGCGCTGGATGCCGTGCACGGCGGCACGCTTCACGCCGATGCGGTGCGCGACGCGGCCATCGGCCTGCGCGACCCCGCCACGCTGCCCTCGGCACGCATGCTTGCCGCGATGGAAAAAGACCACGGCAATTCCTTTGTCTCCTTTGTCCGGGCGCAGTCTGAATCGACGCGCGAGCGGTTGATGGCGCTGCCCTGGCCCGAGCACGAAGAGGCGCATTTCGAACAGATGACCACCGATTCGGTCGAAGCCCAGGCGCAGATCGAAGCCGCCGACACGATGCCTTTCGAGATCTACCGACAGCAATACGTTTCCCCCGACCGCCTCGGCCTTCGCCGCCGCACGGTGATCGCGGCAGCGTAGTCCCACTTCCCTGACGAGCTGGTGGCCTGGCGCCACGGCAGCCGCATGTCAAACGCACCCCTTTTATCTAAACCAAGGAGACAGAGAGAAATGAGCATCGAATTCAAGGGCCGCGTTGCCATCGTGACCGGCGCAGGCGGCGGCTTGGGCCGTCAGCACGCGCTCGCATTGGCGGCGCGCGGGGCCAAGGTCGTGGTCAACGACCTCGGCGGCACGGTCAATGGCGGCGGCGGCTCGCCGGTGGCTGCGCAGGCCGTCGTGGACGAGATCAAGGCAGCCGGCGGCGAAGCCATTGCCAACGGCGCGTCGGTGACCGACTTCGAGGCCGTGCAGGCCATGGTCAAGCAGGCAGTCGACACCTGGGGCCGCGTGGACATCCTGGTGAACAACGCCGGCATCCTGCGCGACAAGAGCTTCTCGAAGATGGACATCGCCGACTTCAAGCTCGTGGTCGATGTGCACTTGATGGGCGCCGTGAACTGCACCAAGGCAGTCTGGGCCTTGATGAACGAACAGAAATACGGCCGCATCGTGATGACGACTTCGTCGTCGGGCCTGTATGGCAACTTCGGCCAGAGCAACTATGGCGCCGCCAAGCTGGCCCTGGTCGGCTTGATGCAGACACTCAGCATCGAAGGCGCCAAGAACGACATCCGCGTGAACTGCCTGGCGCCCACGGCGGCCACGCGCATGACGGAAGACCTCTTCCCGAAGGAAATGCTGGAAGCGTTCAAGCCGGAAGCGGTGGTGCCCGCCATGCTGGTGCTGGCAAGCCAGGACGCGCCGAATCGCACCATCCTGTGTGCCGGCGCCGGTACCTTCGAGGCCGCCAACGTGATCCTGACGCAGGGCGTTCATATCGGCATCGGCAACCACGCGCCGGAAGAACTTGCAGCGCGCCTGGCCGAGGTCACCAGCCGCACGGACGATCAGGTGCCCCAGAGCGGCGCTGCCCAGGGCAGCAACGAAGTCGCCAAGGGCATGGCGGCGGCTGCCGCCAGGTAAGCGCGCGCGCCGTCAATCCTCCGGACCGGCCATCTCCGCACCGCGAATGGATTCGCGGGCGCGATGGTCCGTCAAGCGGCCGAGCTTGCTGTCCAGCAGGTGCTTGAGCTTGTCCGCTGCGCCCCGGAACGCTTCGTCGATGCCAGGTGCATGGTGCGTGACCGCCACCGGCGCGAATTGCGCAAGGCGAGCCTCCATGGTGCAGCGTTTGTCGCTCGCGCCGCCCTTGTCGCCCGTTTCGCCGCTCAGGTGAATCTCCACGCGCGTGATGTCATTCCCGAAGCGCCCCAGCGCATGCCGGATTTCCCCGTCCGCCCATTTCTCGAGCGTTTCCTTGTTGTCGATGCCATTGCTTGCGTTGACTTGAACTTGCATGTGTCTGTCTCCCTTGTTTCACCAGGAACAATGTGAGCCGGACGGCTGACCCCTTGCGTAGGTGCATGCCGACGATGAGCGCCGGCACAGGGCATGATGGCGCTTTTTACACCGCGCCATCAAGCCACGGATTCGCATGTCCACACTCCCTTCAACGCTTTGCTATCTCAATGGGGACTACACCCCGCTCGACCAGGCCAAGGTTTCGGTGCTGGACCGCGGTTTCATTTTTGGCGACGGCATCTATGACGTGGTGCCGGTGTATGGCCGAAAGCTCTTCCGTTTCGGGCAGCATCTGGCGCGACTGGACCGCAACCTGAAAAAGCTGCGGATCCCCAACCCGCATACGCAAGACGAGTGGCTGCAACGATGCCGCAAGCTGATCGCGGCGCACGCGTCCGAAGACCAGATGATCTACATCCAGGTGACGCGCGGCGTGGCGGTTCGAGACCATGTGATGCCCGCCCATGTCGTGCCGACGGTGTTCATCATGGCAAGCGCCATGAAGTCGCCGAGCGCGGAGGCGATCCGCAACGGCGTGGCCTGCGTGACGGCCGAGGACTTCCGGTGGGAGCGCGGTGACATCAAGAGCACGTCCTTGCTGGGCAATGTGATGGCGCGGCAGGTGTCGGCGGATGTCGGAGCAACGGAGACCATCCTGTTCCGCGAAGCTCGGCTCACCGAGGCGTCGTCGTCCAACGTGTGGGTCGTGAAAGATGGTGCCGTGTTTGGCGTGCCCAGGAGCGAGCATGTGCTGGAGGGCATTCGCTTCGAGCTGATTCGCGAACTGTGTGCAGGGGAGGGCATCGAGTTCTCCCTGCAGCCGATCATGGAGGCGGAAGTGCGCGAGGCCGATGAGCTCATGCTCAGTTCGGCGAGCAAGGAGGTGCTCGCCGTGACGACGCTGGATGGAAAGCCCATTGGCAAGGGTGAGGCGGCGGGAAAGACGGGCGCCATCTTCCAGCGCCTGCACGCCGCGTACCAGCGCGCCAAGGCGGCGCAGGCGAGTTAGAGGTCTATTCGCCAGGCGTGACGCGCGACAAGGTCTTCTCGTCGGCCACGACGCTCTTGACTACGTTGCTGTCGTCGAACACCACCTGGAACTCGGTCCACGAATCGAGCCAGAAGCGCCAGACCTTTGCGTTGAAGTCGGGGTTCTCGCTGGTCACCGGGTAGCCCACGGACATCACGACCTGTTCGCGCGTCATGCCGGGGATGACTTTGGCAGCTTCAATGGCTTGCCGAGTCGCTTCTGAAAACGTGGCGAGCTTGAGCTTCGGATCGTCCTTGAGCACATATCGCTGCGCGAAAGGAGCGGCCTTGAGGTCTCGGCTGTAGTCATTCATCAAGCGCTGCGTGCCCTTGCCCTTCACGTCGATCTCCACCGAGCGGAAGTCATAGCTGGTGATGGACACCGGCGTTCCCAGCGGCAGCATGCTCTTGCCTGATTCGTCGTAGTTGATGTCGGTGATCTTCTTTCCCGTCGTGCGCAGGTTGCAACACAGGTAGCCCTGGATGAGCGGACCTTGTGGTGGCGTGGGCCGCTGCGCGTGAGCGGCGGACATGGCCAGGGAGGCGAAGGTGGCAACCATTGCGAGGCGTCGAAGCATGAAGATGACCTTGTCTTGAGTGAACTCCGCGGCATTCTAGGGTCACTCCCTGCTTCGCCCCGCGTTGGGCGACATGCGCGCGTTGCGCACACTCAGGTCGTCGTCGCGATTTCAACCGGCCAGCGCAACACGTGGCCGGTGCGCTCGGTAAAGCGCTGCAGGTCCTCGGGCGTGTCGATGTCCACGCGATACCGGCTGTTGTCCGTGTCGAGCCAACTCACGCGCGCCGGGTTGGCCTCGCGCCAGCGACGACATGCGGCATTGGCATCGCCGGCCAGCCACTCATCGCGCAAGGCCGCCTCGAAGATCACGGGATTGCCGGGTTCGCCCGCCACGCGCGGCACGACCATCGATGCCTCGCCGCGCTTCTTGAACGCGCCGATCAGTTGCGTGACGTCCTGCGCGTTGATCAGCGGCTGGTCGGCCAGCGCCACGATCACGGCATCGAGCTTGCCCGCCAGCGCGGCCAGGCCCACGCGCACGGACGATTGCTGGCCGTCTTCCGGCGAGGGGTTGCGCACCAGCGTCACCGGGAATTCGCGCACCACCGGTTCGATGGCGTCCGCGTGGTGGCCGAGCACGACGACCACTTCATCGACGCCCGCGCCCGACAGCGCAATCAACTGCCTGCGAATCAAGGGCACGCCGCCGAGTTCGAGCAGTGACTTGGGTTTGCCGCCGAGCCGGCTGCCCGCGCCGGCCGCCAGCAGAACCGCGCCGATCACGACGCGGCTGTAGAGGCCGCCGCCGCCCTTGAGGATGCAGCCCACCTCAGTTTCCGCCGCAGAACGATGGCTGCGTGACGACCGGCAAGGGCGGCAGTTCGGCCATGGCCGCGCCACCGCAGCAATGGCCCGCACCGGCGCCACTGCTGGCCTGCGTTGCAACCAGCGTCGGTGACAGCGCGCTGCGCCGACTCGACACCACGGCGGCCAATACCGACAGCGCGATCTCTTCCGGCGTCGTCGCCGATATCGGATAGCCCGCCGGCGCCACGATCGCATCGACCGCCGCCGGGTCTGCGCCGCCGGCAAGCAGCGAATCCTTGAGCACCTTCGCCTTGCGCGAACTGGCGACAAAGGACACCTGCCGCGCGTTCAGCACCAGGGCCAAGCGCAACGCCTGAAGATCGCGCCGCCCCTGTGTCGCGATGACGACCCAGGCGCCATGGGCAATGCGCGGCAGCACCGTCGCGGCATCGTCTCGGTCGATGACCTGCTGCGCATCCGGATACTCCGACGGCTGCGCCTCGTGCGCGACCACGCTCACTGCAAACCCCACGCGCGGCGCCAACTGCGCAAGGCTGGCCGCAACCGGCGACGAACCGATCACCACCAGTTGTGCCTGTGGCAGTTCCGGGTCGACGAACAGTTCGAGCGTTCCGCCGGAATGGCAGCTCATGCCGAACTCCAGCACATCGCCCAGATCTGTCTCGTGACCGTCCTGCGTCGGTGCGATGCGGATCACGCGCGCATGCCCGTCGGCGAGCGCGCGCCGCACCGTGCGCACGACGGCAGGCTGCGCGCAGCCGCCGCCGACCCATCCGTAGAAGTCGCCATCGGCAGTGACCACCGCCTTGTCGCCCGGCCGCGCCGAGGCGGGCGCCAGGGCCTTGATGACGCTCACCAAGGCGTAGGGCTTTCCGGCTTGCTGCAGGCGGCGCGCCGCATCGAAAACCGTGTCTGTGTTGTTCATGATCTGTCTCCTTCTGCCTCCGCCGGCGCTCAGTGCAACTGCCGCGAAAGGTCGGCGAGGTCGCGCAAGCTGTCCAGCCGCGAATAGCGTTCCACCAAGCCGCCTTGCGCCGCGACCTGTTGCATGGCCTGCGAGGCTGGCGCCTTTTCGCTGGGATGAAACCAATGGATGCGAGCGCCGCGCGCACGCACGCGGCCCAGTTCCCCGGCCAGCTGATGCGGCGCATCCGCATCGAAGCCGTCCGACAACACCCACACGCGCGCATTGCGCGTGAGTTGGGCGCGCGCATGCACTGCATGGAAGTCGCTCACGCTCGTTGCGATGCGCGTGCCACCGCCAAAGCCGGCCGTGACGGCGTTGATCTTTTCCTGCACCGCCTGCGAATCGCCGCGCAGCAGCGGGGTCACTTCGGCAAGCCGCGTGTGAAACACGAAGACTCGGGCGTTCATCGCCGAAACGAAGGCGCGTGCGATGCGCAGGAACAGTTGGGCATGCGTTTCCATCGAGCGGCTCACGTCGACGAGGATGAACAGGCGCGGCAACTCGCGGCGCGGTGTGCGCCACACCGGGTGCAGTGGCAAGCCGCCGGTGCGCAGGCTGGCGCGCAGCGTGCGGCGCACGTCCAGGCGCTGCCCGCGCGCGCTGTCGTGCCAGCGACGCGTGAGGCGGCGGCGCAGGTGTCGTGCGATCTGCTCGGCCAACTGCTCGAGCCGCGCGAGGTCTTGTGGCAGCCATTGCGAAAGCGAGCGGTCGTGCAGCGGGTCGGCGCGGCTCGCACCGCCTTGTGCACGCTGGAGGCCATCGTCCCCGGCGGCCATCGCCGGCACGTCGAGCGCCGTGTCCGCGGCGCCGGGCGCGGCAGATGGCTTGGCGCTCGCCATGTTGTCGTGCAGCGCCCGCACCACTTGCTGGAGGTTGCGGCTGGGCCGTGTTTGCCCGCTGAACTTCGTGGTGCCGCGGGTGCGCTGCGGATGCCAATAGCGATCGAACAGTTCGGGCCAGCGGCGCCAGTCGCGCGCGTCGTGGCAGGCAATCGCGCGCCACGCGGCATCGAGCCGCGCCGCGCGTTCCAGCGGCATGCGCAGCGCCGCGTGCACGAAGGCTTGCTGCTCGGCGATGCCGACTTTCATGCCGTGCTCGCGCAGCAAGGCCGCGAACCCAGCGATGCTCTCGAGCGGGCGCGCGGTCGTGTCGGCGGGAACGTTGCTCATGTCGGTTGCGCCGCCTTCTCGGCGACTCCCACGATGCGTCGGCCTTCGATCAACTGGCGAACGCGTTCCTCGCCAAGCTGGAAGCGGTCTTCGCGTGTCTTGAGCAGGCACGACAGCGTGCCCGCGATGGCATGCGGATCGTCCGGCAGCGCCTTGAACGTGAGTCGATGCAAGGCACGCACCCAGTCCAGCGTCTCGGCGATGCCGGGTGCCTTGGCCAGATCCTCGCGTCGCAAGCGCTGCACGAAGGCCACGGCCTGTTCCACGAGCGCGCTTTCGGCGCCGGGCAGGGTGGCCCGCACGATCGCGATCTCGCGGGCGAGCGTCGGGTATTCGAGGTAGTGATAAAGGCAGCGCCGCCGCAAGGCATCGGAGAGTTCGCGCGTGCCGTTGCTGGTGAGCACGACTTGCGGAATGTGCAGCGCGCGCAACGTGCCCAGTTCAGGCACGGTGATCTGGTAGTCGGCCAGCACTTCGAGCAGGAAGGCTTCGAACGCCTCGTCGGCGCGATCGATCTCATCAATCAGCAGGACGCAAGGCTGTTCGCTGGAAATCGCGCGCAGCAAGGGCCGTTCGAGCAGGTAGTCGCGCGAGAACAGGTCGGATTCCTTCAGCGAGCCGGCTTGCGTCTCGTGCAGGCGGATGGCGAGCAGTTGCCGTCCGTAGTTCCACTCATAGGCCGCTTGCGAGAGGTCGAGTCCCTCGTGGCATTGCAGGCGCACGAGTGCTTGTCCGCGGGCTTGGGCCAGGGAAGCGGCAAGCGAGGTCTTGCCGACGCCGGCATCGCCTTCCACGAGCAGGGGGCGCTGCAGTTCACCGGCCAGCCACAAGGTCGTGACCAGCGCCTCGTCCGCGATGTAGCCCGCACCGTGCAACGATTCGCGCAATGTCGATTCGGTGATGACGGTCGCCGCTTCGGACATGGCGCTCTCAGGCCTGCCGCTTGCCGAACAGTCCGGCGAACCAGCCCTTGACGAGATTCCAGGCGATGGCGAGCGCGTTGATCTCGCTGGCTTGTGCTGGGGGCGCGGATGCGGACACGGATTGTCGTGCGGCGACAGGCGCGGTGAACGCCACGCCCGCATCATTTGCCGCTTCCGGCTGCAATGCGGCCGCGCCAACCGAAGCCACCGGCACCGGAGCAGGCAGGGCCGCAGCAGCCGCACGAAAGTTGTCCGCGAACTGCGCCAGCAACATGTCCGACACCTGCGTCATCAACCTGCCGCCGAACTGCGCGAACTTGCCGTTGACGATCACCGTCGCCTGCCCGACCAGCACCGACGTGGCGGGCGTCTCGCCATGCTCGATCGTGGCCCTCAAGTCCATCGACGCCGACGATCCTGCGCGATCGGCACCCTTGCCCAGAAGCTGCAGCGTCATGGATTGCTCTTCCAGCGCCAGCACTTCGATGTCCCCCGCAAAAGCCGCATTCGCCGGTCCGACCTTCACCTTGACCTGGCCCTTGTAGTGCGTGTCATCGACCTTGTCGGTGATGGCCGCGCCGGGCATGCAGCCGGCCACGGCCGCGACGTCGCGCAGCACTTGCCATGCGCGCGCGCTGTCGACTTCCAGCGGATAGCGTTTTTCGAGCTTGACTTCCATAGTGGTCCTGCGTCAGAGCGCGACGCCGCTCGCTTTCAACTGTTGCCACACGCGGTAAGCGCTGTGCGGCATCACCATGTGCTTCACGCCCAGGTGCGCAAAAGCATCGACCACCGCGGACGTGAAGGTCGGAATGGAGCCGACGTGCGGCGATTCGGCCACGCCCTTCGCACCGATGGGGTGGTGCGGCGACGGCGTCACCGTGTGGTCGGTTTCCCACTTCGGCGTTTCGACGGCCGTGGGCAGGAAGTAGTCCATCAGCGTGTTGCCCATCAGGTTGCCCTGCGCATCGAAAGGCATCTGCTGGCCCATGGCGACCGCGTAGCCTTCAGTCAGGCCGCCGTGGATCTGGCCTTCGATGATCATCGGGTTGATGCGCGTGCCGCAGTCGTCCAGCGCGTAGAAGCGCCGCACCTTCGTCTCGCCCGTGCCGCGGTCGATGTCGACCACGCACAGGTAGATGCCGAAGGGGTAGGTGAAGTTCGGCGGGTCGTAGTAGTGCACCGCTTCGAGGCCGGGCTCCAGGCCCGGCGGCGCCTGGTGGTAGGCGGCCCAGCAGATGTCCTTCATCGTCTTGAACTTCGCATCGTCGCCTTTGACCTTGAAGCGGTCGATCTCCCAGTCCAGATCGTTCTCGCCGACTTCCAGCAGATGCGCCGCGATCTTGTGTGCCTTGGCGTGGATCTTCCGCGCGGCCAGTGCGATGGCCGCGCCTGCGACAGGCGTGGAGCGCGAGCCATAGGTGCCCAAGCCATAAGGCGCGGTGCTGGTGTCGCCTTCTTCCACCTGGATCACTTCCGAAGGAATGCCCAGTTCGGTGGCGATGATCTGCGCGTACGTGGTCTGGTGGCCTTGGCCCTGCGTGATCGTGCCCATGCGGGCAATGGCGCTGCCTGTGGGATGCACGCGGATTTCGCAGCTGTCGAACATGCCGACGCCCAGGATGTCGCACATCTTGCTCGGCCCGGCGCCGACCACTTCGGTAAAGGAGACGAGTCCGATGCCCATCAAGGTCGGGCTGTCCGGGTCGGCGCGCTTAAGGGCTTGCTCGGCGCGCAGGCCCTTGTAGTCGCACGCGTCGAGCACCTTCTGCAAGGCCGTGTGATAGTCCCCCGAGTCGTACTCGAAGCCGAAGGGCGAGGTGTAGGGGAACTGCTCCTTGCGGATGAAGTTCTTCGCGCGGATCTCGGCCTTGTCCATGCCCAACTGCTGCGCAAGGATGTCGACCATGCGCTCGACAAGGTACACCGCCTCGGTCACGCGGAACGAGCAGCGGTACGCCACGCCGCCCGGCGCCTTGTTCGTGTAAACCCCTTTCACGCTGCAGTACGCGGCGGCAATGTCGTAGGAGCCCGAGCAGATGTGGAACAGGCCTGCCGGGTACTTGGTCGGATCGGCGCAGGCATCGAAGGCGCCGTGGTCCGCCACCACATTCACGCGCAGGCCGAGGATCCTGCCGTCCTGCGTCGCGGCGATCTCGCCGTCCATGTGATAGTCCCGCGCAAAGGCCGTGCTCGAGATGTTCTCGATGCGGTCCTCGATCCACTTCACCGGCCGGCCCAGCACGATGCTCGCGACGATCGCGCAGACATAGCCCGGATACACGCCCACCTTGTTGCCGAAGCCCCCTCCGATGTCCGGCGAGACGATGCGCACCTTCGATTCCGGAATGCCCGACAGCAGCGAGACGACCGTTCGCACCACGTGCGGCGCCTGCGAGGTCATGTAGGTCACCAGTTCGCCGCGAACCGGATCGAAGGAAGCCACGCAGCCGCAGGTTTCCAGCGGGCACGGATGCACGCGCGGATAGAAGATGCGCTCTTTCACGGTGACCGGCGCCGACGCAAAGGCCGCGTCGGTTGCCGCCTTGTCGCCCGCATCCCAGGTGAAGATGTGGTTGTGATGCTCGCGCTTGCCGTGCACGCCTTCGGTCTTGCCGGCGAGGTCTTCACGCAGCACGGGCGCGCCGGCCTCCAGCGCCTTGAAGGGGTCGATGACGACGGGCAGTTCCTCGTATTCGACAAGCACCGCTTCCACGCCGTCGGCCGCCGCGTAGCGGTCTTCGGCGATGACGACCGCCACTTCCTGCATCTGGAAGTGCACCTTTTCGTCGGCCAGCACGGCAGCGACGTCGCCCGCCAGCGTTGGCATCCAGTGCAGCTTGAGGGGCTTGAGGTCGTCGGCCGTGAGAACGGCGAGCACGCCCGGCACTTTCAGCGCTTCGCTCTTGTCGATCTTCGTGATGCGTGCATGCGCGAGCGGCGAGCGCACGATGGCCATGTGCACCATGCCCGGCAGCTTGATGTCGTCGACATAGTTGCCCTTGCCCTGGATGAAGCGCGCGTCTTCCTTGCGCAGGCGGCTGTCGCCCAAGCCCTGCAGCGCGGCGCTGCGTTCGAGCAGTGCGGGATCGATGGGGGCGTTCATGCGGCCTCCTTCTGCGTCTCTTGCAGTTTGGCAGCGGCGTGGAGAACCGCCTTGACGATGTTCTGGTAACCCGTGCAACGGCACAGGTTTCCGCTCATGCCATGGCGCACCTCGTCTTCGCTGGGGTTCGGGTTCTCCTGCAGGAAGCGGTAGGCGCGCATCAGCATGCCGGGCGTGCAGAAGCCGCATTGCAAGCCGTGTTCCTTGTAGAAGCCCTCTTGCACCGCGTGCAGCAGCGGGCCCTTGGCGAGGCCTTCGACGGTCATCACCTCGGCGCCGTTGCACTGCACCGCAAGGTGCGTGCAGCTCTTGACCGAAGCGCCGTCGATGTCGACGGTGCACGCGCCGCAATGGCTGGTCTCGCAGCCGATGTGGGCGCCGGTGAGCATGCATTCCTCGCGCAGGAAATGCACGAGCAGCATGCGCGGCTCGACGGCCTTTTCATACGCCTTGCCGTTGACCTTGACGGTGATGAATGACTTGCTCATGGGGGGCTGTCTCCGCTTCTTTATTCAGTTGCAGCGCGATGCCGCTTTGGCGATGGCGCGCTTGACCATCTGGCCGGCCATCGCGGTCTTGTATTCGCGGTCGCCGCGCAGGTCTTCGGCCGGGTCGCAGGCGGCGCTGGCTTTGGCGGCAGCGTCGGCGATGGCGGCATCGTCCAGCGGCTTGCCCATCAGCGCGGCTTCTGCATCGGTCGCACGCAGCGCGGTGGGCGCGAGGTTGGTCAGTGCAATGCGCACGTGGCTCACGGCGCCGTTGTCGATGCGCAGCACGACGGCGGCCGCGGCGGTCGCGAAGTCGCCCGTCTTGCGCTTGAGCTTCTCGTAGGCCCAGCCGGTGCCTTTGGCGAAGGCGGGCACGCGGATCTCGGCAAGGATTTCGTCCTCGGCCGCTTCCGTCATGTAGGTGCCGTGGAAGAAAGCGTCGGCCTTCACCTGGCGCTCGCCCTTCGGCCCGTGCAGCACGAA
Source organism: Variovorax brevis (assembly GCF_030317105.1). GTDB lineage: Bacteria > Pseudomonadota > Gammaproteobacteria > Burkholderiales > Burkholderiaceae_C > Variovorax > Variovorax brevis. Next base: position 349,837 of record NZ_JASZYG010000004.1, on the reverse strand, counting down.
GACGGCGTCCAGCGCCATCGCGATCGCGGGGTGGTCGTTGGCGGGATCGCCGTGCGCAATGTCGCCGCCGATTGTGCCGCGGTTGCGCACCTGCGGGTCGGCGATCTGCCGCGCGGCTTCAGGCAGCAGGGGCACCCTGGCCTGCAGCAGCGTGGAGCGGATGATCTCGTTCTCGACGGTCATCGCGCCGATGCAGATGGTGTCGCCTTCCTCGCGGATGCCGCGCAGTTCGGCAATGCCGTTGAGGTCGATCAGGTGCGCCGGCTGCGCGAAGCGCAACTTCATCATCGGCAGCAGGCTGTGGCCGCCAGCCAGCAGCTTGGCGTCGCCGCCGTACTGGCCCAGCATGCCGATGGCGTCCGCGACCGAACGCGGCGCGTGATAGTCGAATGCGGCTGGAATCATCGTGCTGTCTCCTCGTTCTTGCGCCGCCACGCGTCGTCGACGGGGCTGCTGCAAGCCGAAGCTAGCGCTGCATCGATGCGTCATGAAACGCGTTGCACGAACGGCGCACGGACGCGCACGAAATGCGGCAGCGCGTGCATGAATGGCGAGCGCTGAAAGCGGCTCGCGGGTTATCCCGGATCAGCTTCTGGCGAGGTCAGGCTCGGTGATGCCCAGCCGCTCCATCAGCAGCTGCACGCTGGTGCGTGCCACCGGCAGGGCGGTGCTTTCGCCGCGCAGCTTGAGGCCGACCTTGCCTTCCTCGCGGATGATCTGCTCGGCGTAGTCCAGGTTGGCGAGGTAGCTGCGGTGGATGCGCATGAAGGACGCGCCGTCGAGCCGGTCGGCCAGGTCGCTCATGTTCAGGTTGCAGAAGCTCGAACCCTGCGCAGTGCTCACCCAGGTGTAGTGCCCTTCGGAGCGGATGAAGGTCACTTGCTCCACGTCCACCAGCACGATGCGGTTTTGCGACACGGTCGGGATCTTGTGGAGTTGGCGCTTGCTCTGCAATTTCGGCACCACGAGTTCGTCGCCACTCACCAGTTCGGTGATGTCATAGAAGATGAGCGTGTAGCCGGCCGTGTCGCCGCGCATGTCCGACAGCTTGGTCACCTTGATGAGCAGCACCCGCTCGGGGATGTTGATGATCATCGTCATCGGCGGCGGATTGCTCACCGGGCACTCGGCCTGGTCGAGCAGGAACTTCACCTTGGGCTGCGAGCGCTCCGGATGGAAGGACAACACCATCTTCTCGAAGGGCTGCTTGTCTTCCACAGGCAGCACGCGGCGCGCAAAGCTGTTCATGGACGCGACCTTGAGATCGCTGTCGAGCTGCACCACGCCGACGTCCGAGCGTTCGAGCAGGTACAAGGGACTGCGGCTCTGAAATCGGTTGTCCAAGATGATGCCTCTTGTTCATCCAGGTGGGTGCTGCATTCTGGCGCTTGCAGCCGGCTGTCACAATGCGGGCCCGCCCAACACCACGCAAAGAGATCAGATCGCCATGGCCATCCAGTGGTTCCCCGGTCACATGCATGTGACGAAGAAGGCCATCGCCGAGCGCATCGTCGACATCGACGTCGTCATCGAACTGCTCGACGCGCGGCTGCCCGGATCGAGTGCCAACCCCATGCTGCAGGCGCTTACCGGCCACAAGCCGGGCTTGAAGGTGCTCAACAAGCAGGACCTTGCCGACCCTGCCGTCACCGGGCGCTGGCTCGCGCACTACAACGCTTTGCCCGACACGCGCGCCATCGGCCTCGACGCGAGCGAGAGCGCGCCGGCGCAGCAACTGGTCAAGGCCTGCCATGAACTGTCGCCCAACCGCGGCGGCATGGCCAAGCCGATGCGCGTGCTCATCTGCGGCGTGCCGAACGTTGGCAAGTCCACACTCATCAACACGCTCAAGGGGCAGCGCAAGGCCAAGACGGGCGACGAGGCGGGCATCACGCGGCTTGAACAGCGCATCGTGCTCGCCGACGACTTCTATCTCTGGGACACGCCCGGCATGCTGTGGCCTCGCATCGTCGTGGACAAGAGCGGCTACAACCTGGCCGCCAGCGGTGCCGTCGGGCGCAATGCCTACGACGAGGAAGAGGTGGCGCTCGAACTGCTCGACTACCTGCGCCAGCACTATGCCGAGCAGGTCGAGGCCCGCTTCAAGCTCGACGAGTCGATTGCGCAGATGCGCGACGAGGAAGTGCTCGAAGCCATTGGCCGCAAGCGCGGCGCGTTGCTGGGTAAGGGCCGCGTCAACCTGCAGAAGGCGGCCGAGATCGTGATGAACGAATTTCGCAGCGGCAACCTCGGCCGCGTCACGCTCGAAACCCCGGAAGAGTTCGCGCAATGGCTTGCCGCCGGGCAGGCCGCCGACGCCGCGCGGCAGGCGAAGAAAGATGCGCGCAAGAACAAGAAGAAGGGCAGTGCGGCGCCCGATGCCGCGGACGAGCCGCAGGACTGACTCAGGCCTTCACGGCCACCGGCGCGTAGGCAATGTCGAGCAGCGCGTCCTGCTGCTCCTGCGTGCGATGGGCGATCAGCTTGAGCAGCGTGGCGCCGTCCTGCATCTGGATGCCGTTGGCCTTGGCGAACTCCACCGCGTCCGGCGCGAAGCCCGAACTGGTGACGTAGGTTCCGTGCTGCAGGCCCTGCGACGTCATCACGCCCAGGAAGTCGCGCAACTCCTTCACGTTGACCGGCTGGCCTTCCCAATGGCGGCAACGCACGATGCGCGGCGCGGGCATGTGCCGCGACTGCAGCCAGATGTCGACGCCGCCATCCGCGCCATGGCCCTGGCTGCTGGTAGCAAAGCCCGCCTGCGCAAAGAAGGCCTGGCACACGGCCTCGAAATTACGCCAGTCGATGTGCTTGAAAACGCGCGGGCTCCACGAGGTCTCGCGCGCCGCAGTGGCGCCTTCGCCTTCTTTTTCCGCTTCGTAGACGGCGATCGTGTCGATGAACATCGGCTCTACTTCGGCCACGCCGCGATCGCCCCGCCCGATGCCCAAGGCCTGCAGCACCGACGGCCGGGTCATGCCGAATGGCGGGTCTTCAGGCTCTGAAGCCTCGTTCGCAGGCGATGGCGGGCGGTACATCAGCATCTGCGCCACGACGAACAGCACCCCGATTCCCAGGGCCAGCCATCCGAAAGGGCGCAGGCCCACGGCCAGGGGCGACTGGTCTGCGCCATTGGGCAGCAGCGGGGGCACCAGCAGGATGGCAAGGCCCACGGCGGCGCTGATCCAGGCCTTTTCGCTGGTACCACTGAACATGCCTTTGCGCCCGAACCGCGCTCGGTCAGAGTTGCTCATGGTCGCCTCGCAGCTGTAACCAAAAGTTGTAGGTAAAGCGGAGTGTACGCGTTTGGTGACAAATTCCACACAATTTCAACGCGGTCATTTCGCTATGAAAAACGTAGCAAAAACCGCCTCTGGTACGCTGACTCTCAATTCACCCCAGCAGGACAAGAGTCAAGGATATGTCTGATCTTCTGCCGCCGCTCGAAGTCCTTCCCCGCGACATTTCGGCGTATCGAAAGGGCAACACTGGCGTGGACTACGTCCACCGCTTCGAGTCGGGCCAGCCGGGGCCACACGTGCTCATCAATGCGCTCACCCACGGCAACGAGATCTGCGGCATGGTGGCGGCCACGCACCTGCTCGACACGGGTGTTCGACCGAAGATCGGCACGCTCACGGTGAGCTTTGCCCACGTGGAGGCCTACAACGCCTTCGACGCAAAGCAGCCGCACGAGAACCGGCAGATCGTCCACAACCTCAATCGCATCTGGTCCGACGACTGGCTCGACGGCCCGGAAAACAGCCCGGAACTGCAGCGTGCCCGCGAGTTGCGGCCGGTGGTGGCCGCCGCGGACCACATCCTGGACATCCACTCCACCAGCCAGCCCGTGGATCCTTTCTGGGTCTATCCCGCGTTTGCGCGCAATACCAAGGTGGCGATGGCCATCGGGCGGCCGTCGATCCATCTGGTGATGCCCAAGGGGCTGGGTTCGGGCACGCCGCTCATCCAGCACGGGCGGCACGGCGAAGACGCCGGTACGGCAGGGGCGGCGCTGGTCGTGGAATGCGGACAACACTTCCTGAAGTCCGCCGCCGACATGGCCACGCGGGTGAGCCTGGACTTCCTGGCACACTTCGGCCTCGTCGATCGCGACCCGGCCGCGCCGGCGCCGCCGCGCCAGCGCCGCTTCGAGTTGCTGGAGACGCGCATGATCAAGACCAAGAGCTTTCGCTTCGTGAAGCCCTTTGTCGGCTTCGAGGTGTTCTCGGAGGGCGAACTCATCGCCACCGACGGCGAGGACGAGATCCGCGCGCCCTGCGACCACTGCACGATCCTGATGCCCGCGCGCCTGCCCATCGTCGGACGCGAGGCGGTGTACCTGTCGCGGCCGATCTGAAGCGCTGCCTCCGGGCGCCTACGCGGCCGGGTCCTTCGTCTTGGGAATTGCCTTGCCGCGGCAGCTGGGATAGTTCGCGCAGCCCCAGAAGGCCTTCCTGCCCAGGCTGGCGCTGCGTTCCACCATCTTCACGCCGCAGCTCGCGCAGGTGGGGCGCCAGTATTCACCCTCGTAGGCCACGTCCAGCAGCGCTTTCTGCTGTTCGGGCGTGCGTTGCCCGATCAGCTTGAGCAAGGCGGCGCCGTCCTGCGTCTGGATGCGATTGGACTTGGCGAAGGCGGCGGCTTCGGCGGTGAAGGTCGAACTCGTCACGTAAGTGCCGTGCTTGAGCTGATGGGCAGCCATCACGCCGCGGAATTCGCGCAGTTCCTTCACGCCGACCGGCTTGGTCTTCCAGTGCTTGCACTGGACGATGCGCGGTTCGGGCATGTGCCTGGACTTCAGCCAGATGTCGACGCCGCCATCCGCGCCGTGCGACTGGGTGCGCGTTTCCAGGCCCACCTGGGCGTAAAACGCCTCGCACAGCGCTTCGAAGCGGCGCCATTCGATGGCGGCGAAGACGGCGGGGCTCCAGTGGTCTTCACGCCAATGCGCCATTGATTCTTCCGGCGCAAATGTGGATTCGAGCCCGGTGATCGTCAGCGGCGCGATGCCCGTCGCGTCCGGCGGCGAGGGTGTGCGATTCACGGTCTTGGGAACGAAAACCGGTGTCTGCACCGCGATCGGCACCTTGCGCCGCCCGGTAAAGAAATGCATGCCCAGCAGGAAGGTGCCCACGGCCAATGCTCCCCAGCCCGCCGGCCGGAGCGCCGGCACCATGGCGGCGGCCACCGGCCCTTGCAGGAAGGCTGGCGCGACCGTGAGCATTCCCACGCCCGCGGCGACGGCCGCCACACCCGTGCCCGCGAGTTCGCGACGGCCACGTTCTGCGCGCTGCTCTTTTCTGGTTTGTCGTCTGGTCATCGTTGCGTAGAGAAAGATGAATGCGCGCGGGCGATGCCACCCGCACGGTGAATGGAACCGGAAAGTTCGGCGATGCGCGTCACGCGGCGATGAAGAGCGCGGGATCGACCATCGCGCGGTTGAGGCTGACCGACCAGTGCAGGTGCGGCCCCGTCACGCGCCCCGTGGCGCCGACGGCGCCCAGGCGTTCGCCCGCACGCAGCATGTCGCCCGCCTGCACGTCGATGGCGCTCAGGTGGCAGTACATGGTGAGCAAGCCGCCCCCGTGGTCGAGCCACACCGTGTTGCCGTTGAAGAAATAGTCGCCGGTATCGATCACGCGCCCCGGCAGCGGCGCCAGCACCGGTGTGCCCGTGCCGGCCGCGATGTCCATGCCGCTGTGCGGATTGCGCGACTGGCCATTGAACACGCGGCGCAGGCCGAAGGAACTGGAGCGGCGGCCGGGCACGGGAACCTGCATGCGCAGGTCTTGCGGGAACGGATCGGTGAAGGTTGCCGCCACGGTGGCCAGGTGCTTGCGTTCGCGCTCGTAGCGGGCCTCGTCTGCTGCGGACAGGTTGACGGTTCCGGGCGCGACCTTCAAGCGCTGCTCGCTGTATTTTTTCGGCGCGATCTCGTAGCGGACCTGCCGCGTGGGGCTGCCGTCGGCCGGTTGCACGGTGATGCCAGCCTCGCCCGGCGGGGCCGCCAGGGGAATGCCGACGAGCGCCATCCATTCGATCGTGTCGCCGGTCACCAGCACCGGCACGTCGCCGGCCCGCGCTACGGGCCGCGCAGCCGCCGGGCCAAGCGACAGGCGCGCGATGCCGCCGGGCACTTGCAAGCTGTGCGGCCAGGCATCGGGCGACGAAACAGGAGCGGGCGCCTTCGCAGGCTTGGCGCCCATCGCGGGCAGCGCGAGGAAACCCAGCGTGCCCCCAATGGCCGATCGCCGGTCGATGGTTAAACGCTCAACGGACATATTCCAGATCGTCCGCCACCCTCTGCGGCTCGCCTCGACTCATAAGGTAATGGCCTCTTGCAGCACCCGTTTGCGAAACCGGACTGGCAAACCATCAGGCGTCAGAACGTCCACTTCGAGGCCGAGCAAGTCCTTCAGCTCATATCGAATGGCGCCGATGTCGAGCAGCGTGGTTTGCGCGGTCGGCTCAACCAGCAGATCGAGATCGCTGTCAGGTCCATCCTCGCCCCGCGAAGCGGAGCCGAACACGCGTACGCCCGTCACGCGATGGCTCAGCGCAATCTCGCGGATTCGGGCACGGTGCAGTGACAGGGCTTCGGATGGGCGCATGGGCGGAGTTTAGGGGCGTTCCGGCTTGATCGCGATCACTTGCCCCAACTGTCCCGCATCCCCGCAGCACGGTTGAACACGCGCGTGCCATCGGCTGCCGATTTCGAATCCAGCACGAAGTAGCCATGTCGCTCGAACTGATAGCCCGCACCGGCTTCTGCCTTGCCCAGCGCAGGCTCGACATACGCCGTGCACGTCACCAGGCTGTCGCGATTGAGTTCATCGACCAGTTCACCACCGCCCGGGTTCGGCGCCGCAAACAGCCGCTCGTACAAGCGCACTTCCGCCTGCAACGCATCCGCAGCCGCCACCCAGGTGATGTTGCCCTTGACCTTGATCGCGTCCGCGCCGGGCGTGCCGCTCTTGGTGTCGGGCACCAGCCTGGCCTGCACTTCGACCAGCTTGCCATTTGCATCGCGCGTGCCGCCGGTGCATTCGATCACGTGGCCGTACTTCAGGCGGACCTTGTTGCCAGGAAACAGGCGGAAGAAACCCTTGGGCTGAACGTCCTCGTAGTCCGTGCGCTCGATCCACACTTCGCGGCCGAGCTTGAAGTCGCGGCGGCCCATCTCCGGGTGATGTGGATGCACGGGCGCGGAACAGTCGTCGAACACATCGTCGCCGCCCATGAGTTCGGCCCAGTTCGCGATGACCAGCTTGACCGGATCCAGCACCGCCATCGCCCTCGGTGCGATGGGGTCCAGCGTGTCGCGCAGGGCGGCTTCGAGGCTGGCGTAGTCGATCCAGCCGCCGACTTTGGTGACGCCCGAGCGTTCGCAGAACAGCTTGAGCGCATCCGGCGTGTAGCCGCGCCGGCGCAGGCCCGCGAGCGTGGGCATGCGCGGATCGTCCCAGCCGTCGACGTGGCCCTCTTCGACGAGCTGGCGCAGCTTGCGCTTGCTGGTCACGACGTGCGTGACGTTCAGGCGCGCGAATTCGTATTGCCGCGGGTGCGGGCTCGCGATCAGTCCGCCTTCGGCCAGGCGGTCGAGCAGCCAGTCGTAGAAGGGGCGTTGGTCTTCGAACTCGAGCGTGCAGATGCTGTGGGTGATCTGCTCCAGCGCATCCTCGATGGGGTGCGCGTAGGTGTACATCGGGTAGATGCACCACTTGTCGCCGGTGTTGTGGTGCGTGGCGCGGCGAATGCGATACAGCGCCGGGTCGCGCAGGTTGATGTTGGGGCTGGCCAGGTCGATCTTGGCGCGCAGCACGGCGGCGCCGTCGTCGAGCTTGCCGTCGCGCATTTCGCGAAAGCGCGCCAGGTTTTCTTCGGGCGCGCGGGCACGGAAGGGGCTGGCGGTACCGGGCGTGTTGAAGTCGCCGCGGTTGGCGCGCATTTCCTCAGGGCTCTGTTCGTCGACGTAGGCCAGGCCGGCGCCGATCAGGTATTCGGCGGCGCTGTACATGAAGTCGAAGTAGTCGCTGGCGAAGTACTCGTGCTTTTGCCGCTCGCCCAGGTGCGTGGGGTCGTCGGCCAGGGCGGTGCCATAGCCCAGCCAGCGCACGTTCTCGCGGATGGCATCGACGTATTCCTGCTCTTCCTTTTCAGGGTTGGTGTCGTCAAAGCGCAGGTGGCACACGCCGTCGTACTGCTCGGCAAGGCTGAAATTCAGCCAGATGCTCTTGGCGTGGCCCAGGTGGAGGTAGCCGTTGGGTTCGGGCGGAAAGCGCACTCGCACCTTGGCGGGATCCTTCATGCCTTGGGCGTGGTGCGCGGCGTCGCCGGGAGTGCCGCCCCACTGGCGGGACGCGTAAGTGCCTGCCTCGAGGTCGCTCTCGATGACGTGTCGCAGGAAATTGCTGGGCTTGACCGGGTCTTTTTCGACGGGAGAATTCATTGGTTCATTCTAGAAGGCCGCGAAAGCTGTTACGTTTAGCAACGTTCTTCACGTTGTAGAGTGCACGGCATTTACGCCTCGCGCGTTCAATGACCACATGGACGGCCAATTTGGTGCCTGTCCCAGGAGATCCGACATGAACTTCAATCGAACATTCTTCAAATGGGCTGGTGCCTCTGTACTGGCCGCTGGCGCACTGGGTGCCGCCGCGACGGCTTCGGCGGGAGTTGGCGTCTCCGTGGGCATCGCGCTTCCGGGTGTGGTGATTGGCGCTCCAGCCCCTGTCTACTACCCGCCGGCCCCGGTGTACTACGCGCCGCCACCGCCGGTGTACTACCGCCCGGCTCCGGTGTACTACGCACCGCCGCCGCCCGTGTATTACCGCCCGGCGCCCGTTTACTACGGCGGACATGGTTATTACCGTCATGGGCACGGCCCCAGGTACTACCGCGGTGACCGCAACTGGCGCTGATTGCCCACTTTTGCCTGACTGCCGAACCGGCTCCCACTTGGGGGCCGGTTTTTTTTGTGGGCGCCGATTCTTCAAAATAGAATGAAAGTATTCATTGCGCTTGCAGGCGCCGCCATCAGGGAGAGAGAAAAATGAGAGTCATCAAGGGATGCGTGGTTGCAGCGGCCATGTGCGCGGCGCCGGGCGCGGTGGTGTCCGCCTTCGCAGCGCCACCGATATGGACCATGCCCGAGACGATCCCGGATGTGATTCCTGGCGTGCGTCCCGCGGCGGTGAGCAAGGCTTTGACCAGTCCGGTCGCGCCTTCGGTCCAGTTCCGGCGAAAAGCACCGCTCTTTTCCCGGGTGGCGCCCACCAATTTCCGGCCCATTCCCGTCGCCATCCAGACGCCAACGTATCTGGACAAATTGACGCCGGCTTCCGCGCCCCGGCTTTCGTACGTCGATGGGGGTGCCGGCGCTTCGCTCGCGGATGCTCCGCGCCATGCGCAGGCGGACTCGAAGTTCTATTACAGCCACGTCCATCGCATGTGGCGCTGAGCGCTCTTACATCGCCCGGAAAAGGTGGGCGTAGAGGCGGCTGACGGGGATTTTTTCGGGGCGCTCGCGCAGTGTGAGGTGCAGCTTGCCGGCCTCGTCGCGATGCACCGATTCCACGGCGTCGCTGCGCACGACCACGGCGCGATGGATCTGCCAGAAGACGTCGGGGTCCAACTGAGGCAATAGTTGCTTGAGCGGCGTACGGATCAGGAATTCCTGCGATGCCGTCAGCACACGAACGTATTTGTCGGCGGCTTCGAAATACAGCACATCCTGCACAGGCACCATGCGCACGGTGTTGCCGCCGGCGTCGCTGGCGGCGATGACCTTGAGCGGCGCTGCGGATGGCCCGTCCCGCAGTTGCGCGGGAGCGGACGCTCCAGCGGTTGCGATGAGTTGTCGCCACTGGGTCAGTGTCTGTTCCAGGGCCTCCGTGGCAGCCGTCGAGGTTGCCGCGCGCGCGGCGGCCTGTGCAGCCAGGGCCTGCTGCACGCGGGCCACCGTCTTTTTCAGGCGCTCGGGTTGCACGGGCTTCATCACGTAGTCGATGGCTTGTGCTTCGAAGGCGCGGGCCGCGTACTCGTCATAGGCGGTGACGAACACCAGCTGCGGCATGGGCGCCTCCTCCGTGGGCCAGCTGTCGGCCAAGTCGATGGCGGCGCTCAGGCCGTCGAGGCCGGGCATGCGGATATCCAGAAAGAGAACCTGTGGCAAAAGGCCAAGGGCCTCGCTCACCGCGCTCAATCCATCACCGACCGCGGCAATGATGGAAAGCTCCGGCCACACAGCCTTCAGCTCGAGCCGAAGGGCCTGCGCGAGGAGGGGCTCGTCTTCGGCAATGAGTGCGGTGGCTTTCATGCGTGCAGGGGAATGTGGATGGTGGCGCGTGTTCCGCCGTTGGGCACGGCGCCCAGGCGCAGCGTGCCGCCCGCACCATACACCGTGGCGAGCCGTTCCCGGATCTGTGCGAGGCCGAAGCTGTCCGCGTCGCTGGGCAAGTCGGCATCGATGCCGACGCCAGTGTCGCAAACCTCGATGCACAGCCCGCCGTTTGATGCCATTTCGTCGCGGCGCGCCCGCACGACGATCTCGCCGCCTTCAACCTTCGGCTCCAGCCCGTGGCGAATGCTGTTCTCAACCAGGGGTTGCAAGAGCAAAGGCGGCACGGGCACGTCGCGCAACTCGGCCGGCAGGTCCAGCGTGTAACGCAGCCGATCGCCCATGCGCACCGACATGAGTTCCAGGTAGTCGCCCAGGCGGTCGAACTCTGCCGACAGCGGATGCGACAGCTTGCGCGAGCCTGAGAGGGTGGAGCGCAGGTAGTTGTTGAGCCGGTCGAGCATGGCGATGGCGCGCGGCGGATCGGTGGCGATCAGCACGCGCAAATTCGCCAGCGTGTTGAACAGCATGTGCGGCTCCAGCTGCGTTTCGAGCAGCTTCAGCCGTGCCTCCGATGCGTCGCGCTCGGCGGCGCTCACGCGGGCGGCGAGTGAGGCGCGATGCCCGCGCGAATAGAAGTAGTAGCTTCCGGCCACGCCGGCCAGCACGGTGATCATCCAGGAGATGCGCTGGTCGCGTCTGGAATCCATGAAGCTGGCGTACGCGTCGCCCATGAACAGGGTGTCGCCAAGCATCGAGCCAAGGAAGGCGCCTGTGGCGATGCCAGCGGTGATCAAGAGGGCGCGGCGCAGCCCCTGCGGCCAACCGCCCGGGTCGTCCGGCTTGCGCATGGCCAATCGACCGAACTCGATCACCGCCCATGTGATGCCGCCGATGCACAGCGAGTAGCCCAGCTGGTTCAGGTAGCCCTTGTTCGGCCAGATGGTCGATGTCATGGCCGCAATGACAAGGCAAAACGCCACGACCTGCAGGCCCCGGCGAGCAACATCGCGCCACTCGATTTTCATGGCCGGATTCTGGACGAAGAAATGCCGGCCATCGCCGGCACTCGCGCCTTTCGATGGACTCACCACGGGTCGCCGTGCGTTCCGGCGAGCCGGGCCCGTTCGCGCTCGACCAGGCGTTCGAAGAATTGACCGCCGGGTGCCAGCAGCCAGACCGCCACGCCGTGCAGCACAAGCCCCAGGCCCCATCCCATCAGGGGAAAGACAGCCCATGAGCGGCCATTCGCGAAGGACAGGGCGATGAGCCCCGCATTGACCACGAGGTAGACCGTGGCGTGGGCAAACCAGCCGAGCTTGGCCCGCGCACGCCGGCGCGCCAGGGATTCGAGTTCGTCGTGCGATGAGGTGTTGCGCATGTCGGATTCTCCTTTGGGCTGAGGTTCGGATTCAGTCGGCCGCGACCGGGCGATAGCCTGCCGCGTCGGCACGGTCGCTGCGAATGGCCAGCTTCCACATGCGCAGCGAGCGCGCCATGAAGATCCCGCTGAAGGCGCCATACAGCGCGCTGATGCCCAGCGCGAAGTTGAACTGGTGCGCCAGCTGCGGATGCATCGCCAGCGTCACGCCCACGGCGTACTTGGTGAAGAAGATGCCCATCATCAGCACCAGCGGCACGGCGGTGCCGGCGACGCGGAAGCTGCGGGTGGCGGCGTCGAAGCGCGTGGTGGGGGGCAGGGGGCGCTGCAGCACGATGGCGACCAGGGCGGCGGCCGCCACGGCCCAGGCGGCCAGCGCAGCGGGCGAATCGCCGAAGGCCGAGATCACGCCGAAGAAGGACAGCGCCGTCATCGCCACCGGCAGGATCGTCACGCGCCCCAGGCCCACGCGGCCGCCGAGCAACTGCTTGGAGCCCAGCCAGAGCAAGACGCCGAAAAGCACGAAAACCCACTTCGGGGTGTGCAGGAAGATCTGGATCAGCATCAGGTACTCCTTGAAAGCGGTGGAAAAGATGTGGCGGAAAGCGATGTGGCGGACTGTGCCGGCCGGCGCACTTGCCTTCCAGCGCGATCCGACGAAATGCAGGAACACGGCGCCAGTTGCAACGTGCGCCGATGAAATGCAGCGGCTTTACCGTTCGTTTACGGGCCGGTTAACAAGGGCGATACGATTCCGGGCTGTACTTCACGGGGCATGCCCAGACTCTTCTGGCGCGCGCCCGCTGACCCCGCACACGCACCGAATCAAGCAATGGCCCCCAACTTTCCCGACGCCCCGCCCGAAGCCAGCCCAACGGCCATTCCATCAGGCCGTGGCCGCCGGCGCTGGGTGGGCAGCGTGGTGGCCTTGCTGCTGTTGATCGCGCTGGGCGCGGGGGCCTGGTACCTGGTGCAACGCGCCAAGTCGCCGGCGCCCGTGGCTGGCGCGCAAGGCGGGCCGGGTGGGCCCGGTGGCGCTGGTCGGCCGGGCGGGGGTCCCGGCGGTCCGGGCGGCCCTGGAGGCGGTGGGCGCGGCGCCGGCGCCAGCACGGTGGGCGTCGCCACGGCGCAAGAGGCCGATATTCCCGTGACCGTCGATGCGCTTGGCACCGTCACGCCGCTGGCCAACGTCACGGTGCAGCCGCAGGTCTCCGGCGTGCTCACGGCCGTGCTCTACACGGAAGGCCAACTCGTCAAGAGGGGCGACGTGCTCGCGCAGATCGACCCGCAACCTTTCCAGATTGCGCTGCAGCAGGCGCAGGGCGCGCGCAAGCGCGACGAAGCCTCGCTGGACGCGGCGCGCGTCACGCTCAAGCGCTATCAGAACCTGCTGCAGCAGGACTCCATCGCGCGCCAGGTCGTCGATACGCAGGCGGCGCTGGTGCAGCAGCTCGAAGGCACCGTGACCATCGACCGTGCCAACGAAAACACCGCCAAGCTCAATCTTGCGTGGAGCCGCATCGTCGCGCCCGTGAGCGGCCGCGTGGGCCTGCGGCCGGTGGACGCGGGCAACTACGTCAATTCGGGCAGTTCGACCAGCGGCATTGCGGTGATCACGCAGATCGAGCCCATCGACGTCTCGTTCTCCGTGCCGCAGGACCGCCTGCCGGAACTGCAGGCGCGCCTGGCCGCCGGGGCGCAACTGCCGGTCACGGCCTTCGACCGCACGCGTTCGCGCCAGCTTGACACGGGCGTCTTCCTGACGATCGACAACCTGATCGACACCACCACCGGCACCATCAAGGCCAAGGCCCGTTTCCAGAACACGACGCACGCGCTGTACCCCAACCAGTTCGTGAACGCGCGGATTCTCTTGCGCACGATCCGCAGTGCCGTGGTGGTGCCCGTGACGGCGCTGCGCCATGGCCCCAACGGGGACTTCGTCTACGTCGTCAAGGAAGACAAGACCGTGGCGTTGCGGCCGGTGAAGACAGGCATCGCCAGCGTCGAGAACATCGCCATCACCAGCGGCCTCGAAGCCGGCGAGCAGGTGGTGACCGAAGGCGGCGACCGGCTCAAGGACGGCGCCAGGGTGCAGACGGCACCCGATCGTCCCGCGCCCGCCGCGTCGGCCACTCCCGGCGCGAAAGACGGGCAGGGGCAGGGTGGCCGCCGCCGGCGGCAAGCTGCGCAGGCGCCGGCCGATGGCACGCCCGCGCCTTCAACGGACAGCGCGTCCGGGTCGCCTGCGGCGACGACGGCAGCGCCTGCGCCCGACGTCCGGGCCGCCGCGGCGCCGACGCCACCCGCGGGTGCACCCGCATCGGCGAGGCCCGCACCGACCACGCCAGCCGCCGCCCCGGCGCGCTGAGTCGTCGCCAAGCTGAGTTGCGATGAGTCCTTCGCGCCCCTTCATTCAACGGCCGGTGGCGACCTCGCTGCTGATGCTGGCGATCGTGCTGGCCGGCCTGGTCGGCTTCAAGTTCCTCCCGCTGTCGGCGCTGCCGCAGGTCGACTACCCGACCATCCAGGTGCAGACGCTGTACCCCGGTGGCAGCCCCGAGGTGATGAGCAACACCGTCACCGCGCCGCTGGAGCGCCAGTTCGGGCAGATGGCCGGACTGGACCGCATGAGCTCCGTCAGCGCGGCCGGCGTGTCGATGATCACGCTGCAGTTCACGCTGGGCCAGACGCTCGACGTGGCCGAGCAGCAGGTGCAGGCCGCCATCAATGCCGGCGGCTCGCTGCTGCCGGCCGACCTGCCGGCGCCACCGGTGTACGCCAAGGTCAATCCTGCCGATGCGCCGGTGCTCACGCTCGCCGTCACGTCCGACACGATGCCGCTCACCGAAGTGCAGAACCTCGTCAACACGCGGCTCGCGCAGAAGATCAGCCAGGTGAGCGGCGTGGGCCTGGTGTCGCTCAGCGGCGGCCAGCGGCCGGCCGTGCGCATCCAGGCCAACACGCAGGCGCTGGCGGCCAACGGCATCGGCCTGGATGCGCTGCGCACCGCCATCACCAACTCCAATTCAAACGGCGCCAAGGGCAGCTTCGACGGACCCAAGCGCAACTACACCATCAACGCCAACGACCAGTTGATGACGGTCGACGACTACAAGAACCTGATCATTGCGTACAAGAACGGTGCGCCGATCCGCATGGCCGACGTTGCCAGGGTGGTCAACGGCGCGGAGAACGCCCAGCTCGGCGCCTGGTCCGGCATCGCCTGCGTGCAGGGCGGCACTTGCCTGGACGCGAACGAGCGCAAGCTGAGCCCCGCCATCATCGTGAGCGTGCAGCGCCAGCCGGGCGCCAACGTCATCGCCACGGTGGACGCCATCAAGAAACAGTTGCCTGTGCTGGAGCAGGGCATGCCGGCGGGCCTGAAGGTGCAGGTGCTGAGCGACCGCACGGCCGGCATCCGCGCCTCGGTCGAGCACGTCGAAATGGAACTGGCGCTGGCCGTGGTGCTGGTGGTGCTGGTGATCTTTGCCTTTCTGGGCAGCCTGCGCGCCACCATCATCGCCAGCATTGCCGTGCCGATTTCGTTGATCGGCACATTCGGCCTGATGTACCTGCTGGGCTACAGCCTGAACAACCTGAGCCTGATGGCGCTCACCATTGCGACCGGTTTCGTCGTGGACGACGCCATCGTGATGATCGAGAACATCGCCCGCTACATCGAGGAAGGCGAGCCGCCGATGCAGGCGGCGTTCAAGGGCGCGTCGCAGATCGGCTTCACCATCATCTCGCTGACGGTGTCGCTCATTGCAGTGCTCATTCCGCTGCTGTTCATGGGCGACGTGGTGGGGCGGCTGTTCCGGGAATTCGCGGTCACGCTGGCCATCACCATCCTGATCTCGGCCGTGGTGTCGCTCACGCTGGTGCCGATGATGTCGGCGCGCTGGCTCAAGCACGAGCCGCCCAGGGAAGACCGCGGCGGCATCGGCGGGCGCATGCAGCGCTTCTTCAGCAGCGTGATGACGCGCTATGACAGCTCGCTCCACTGGGTGATCGGTCACCAGGCGCTCACGCTCATCGTCGCGCTGCTGACGCTGGTGCTCACGGTGCTGCTCTACCTCACGATTCCCAAGGGCCTGTTTCCCACGCAGGACACCGGGCAGCTTCAGGTGCGCCTGCAAGCTGCGCAAGACGTTTCTTTCGACCGCATGGCGTCGCTCCAGAAAGAGGCGGCCAACGTCATCCTGCGAGACCCCGACGTGCAGACCATCAGCTCCTTCGTGGGCGTGGACGCCGCCAACAACATGATGCTGAACACCGGCAGCATGCTGGTGAACCTCAAGCCCGGACACGGCGACCAGCAAAAGATCATGGACCGCCTGCGCGAGGAGGTCCGCCAGGTGCCCGGCGTGACCATCTACCTGCAGCCCACGCAAGACCTCACCATCGACGCCGAGACCGGACCGACGCAGTACCGCGTGTCGCTCGAAGGCGTGGACAGCGCCACCGTCACGCAGTGGATGACGAAGCTGGTGGATCACCTGCAAGGCGTCGACAAGGTGCGCAACGTGAGCAGCGATGCGGGCGCCAAGGGACTGGCCGCGTACGTCGAAGTGAACCGCGACACCGCGGCGCGGCTGTCGATCACCGCCAGTTCGGTGGACGACGCGCTCTACAGCGCCTTCGGCCAACGCATCGTCTCGACGATCTTCACCGAAACCAACCAGTACCGCGTGATCCTCGAGGCCGAGCCTGGCGTGGTCAACAGCCCGCAGACGCTCGGGCAGTTGAACCTGATCGCAGGTTCGGGCACCGCGACGCCGCTGTCGGCCTTTGCGACCATCACCGAGAAGCAGGCGCCGCTGCAGATCACGCACGTGGCGCAGTATCCGGCGAGCACGCTCAACTTCGACGCCGCACCCGGCGTGGCGCTCGGTGCCGCCGTGGGTGCGATCCGCCAGGCCGCCAAGGACATCGGCCTGCCCAACAGCCTGACGATGACCTTCCTGGGGGCCTCGGGTGCGTACGAGAACTCGCTGTCGAACCAGCTCTGGCTCATCCTGGCGGCGGTGATCTGCGTCTACATCGTGCTGGGCGTGCTGTACGAAAGCTACGTGCATCCGCTGACGATCCTGTCGACTTTGCCTTCGGCCGGCGTCGGTGCGCTGCTGGCGCTGATGATCACCGGCAACGACCTGGGGGTGATCGGCATCATCGGCATCATCCTGTTGATCGGCATCGTCAAGAAGAACGCGATCATGATGATCGATTTCGCCATCGATGCCGAGCGCAACGAGGGCAAGTCCGCGCGCGAGGCCATCCATCAAGCGGCCTTGCTGCGCTTCCGTCCCATCCTGATGACCACGCTGGCGGCCCTGTTCGCCGCCGTGCCGCTGATGCTGAGCTGGGGCGACGGCGCGGAACTGCGCCGGCCGCTGGGCCTGGCGATTTTTGGCGGGCTGATCGTGAGCCAGCTGCTCACGCTGTACACGACGCCGGTCATTTACCTGGCCTTCGATCGCCTGGGCGGCGGCGAGCGCCGCAGGCTGCGCGACAGTGAGCAGGCGCTGGGTCCGGAGGCGCGGGCGTGAACCTGTCGCTGCCCTTCGTACGCCGGCCCATCGGCACCGTGCTGCTCACGGTGGGCGTGGCGCTGGCCGGCATCGCCGCTTTCTTCGTGCTGCCGGTGTCGCCGCTGCCGCAGGTGGACTACCCCGTCATTTCAGTGAGTGCGTCCATTCCCGGCGCAAGCCCCGAGACGATGGCCACCAGCGTGGCCACGCCGCTGGAGCGGCGACTGGGCACCATCGCGGGTGTCAACGAGATCACCTCGAACAGTTCCAGCGGCTCGACACGCGTGACGCTGCAGTTCGACCTGAGCCGCAACATCGACGGCGCGGCGCGGGAGGTGCAGGCGGCCATCAACGCGAGCCGCGCCGACTTGCCAGCCACGCTGCGCAGCAACCCGACCTACCGCAAGGCCAACCCGGCGTCCTCGCCGGTCATCATCCTGGCGCTCACCTCCAAGACGCGCAATCCGGGGCAGTTGTACGACGCCGTGTCCAACATCGTGAGCCAGCGCCTGTCGCAGGTCAAAGGCGTGGGCGACGTTGAAATCGGCGGCGCCACGTTGCCGGCGGTGCGCATCGAGCTGCTGCCCTTTGCGCTCAACAGCTACGGCATCAGCACGGAAGACGTGCGAGCGGCCGTGCAGGCTGCAAACGCCAACCGCCCCAAGGGGCAGGTCATGGACGACGCGCGGCGGCTGCAGATCTACACGCAGACGCCTGCGCTTCGCGCCAGCGACTACGCGGACATGGTCATCGCATGGCGCAACGGCGCGGCCGTGCGGCTCAAGGACGTCGCCAACGTGGTCGATGGCGTGGAAGACAACCGCACGCTGGGCCTGTACAACGGCGAGCGGGCCATCATCGTGCTCGTCACGCGCCAGCCTTCGGCCAACGTCATCGAGACGGTGGACGCGGTGCGCGACCTGCTGCCGGAGCTGCGCGCGCAGTTGCCTTCGGACGTGACGCTGGACGTGGCCTCGGACAGCACGAGCACGATCCGCAGTTCGCTGCACGAGGTCGAGTTCACGCTGGTGGTTGCGGTCATCCTGGTGGTGCTGGTGGTCAGCGCCTTCCTGCGCAGCCTGCGCGCCACCATCGTGCCGGCGGTGGCCACGGTGACGGCGCTGCTGGGCACCTTCGGCGTGATGTACCTGCTGGGCTTCAGCCTCAACAACCTGAGCCTGATGGCGCTCACGGTGGCGACCGGTTTCGTGGTGGACGACGCCATCGTGGTCCTGGAGAACACCAGCCGCCACATCGAGGCCGGCATGTCACGCATGCAGGCCGCCTTGCTGGGCGCCAAGGAGGTAGGCTTCACGGTGCTGTCGATCAGCGTGTCGCTGGTGGCGGTGTTCATTCCGCTGCTGTTCATGGGCGGGCAGACGGGGCGGCTGTTCCGCGAGTTCGCGGTCACGCTGTCGGCGGCCGTGCTGATCTCGCTCGTCATCTCGCTGACGACGACGCCGATGATGTGCGCGTGGTTGCTCAGGCCCGGCGGCGAACATGCCAACCGCAAGCCAGCGGGGCGCCTGGGCCGGATGGCCGAGCGCAGCTACGACTGGATCCTGCGGCGCTACGAGCATGGGCTGGATTGGGCGCTGCACAGCAAGGCGCTGGTGATGTTCATCCTGCTGGCCGTCATCGGCCTGAACGTCTATCTGTTCAGGGAGGTGCCCAAGGGGTTCTTTCCGCAGCAGGACAGCGGCCGCTTCAATGCCGGACTGCGCGCCGACCGCAGCATCTCGTCCGCGGAAATGCAGACCAAGTTGCGCGAGGTGGTGGACATCATCCGCAAGGACGAAGCGGTCGAATCGGTGGTGGGTTTTGCGGGTGGCTCGCGTGCGGGCGGGGGCTTTCTGTTTGCCAGCCTCAAGCCGGTGTCGCAGCGAAAGGACAGCGGATTGGCTGTGATCGCACGCTTGCGGCCGCAATTGGCCAAGGTGGTCGGCTTGCAGGTGTTCCTGAATCCGGTGCAAGACCTGCGTTCGGGCGGCCGGTCGAGCAACTCCACCTACCAGTACTCGCTCAAGAGCGACAACGCGGCCGACCTGCGCGTGTGGGCCACCAAGCTGGCCGACGAACTCAAGCAGTTTCCCATGCTGACCGACGTCGACACCGACCAGGCCGAAAACGGCGTGGAGACGATGGTGCAGGTCAACAGCGAGGAGGCGCGCCGCCTGGGCCTGACGGCGCAGTCGATCGACAACGCGATGTACAACGCCTTCGGCCAGCGGCAGGTCGCCACCATCTACACCGAACTCAACCAGTACCACGTGGTCATGGAGTGGGCGCCGCCCTATACGCGCGGGCCCAATGCGCTGAACGATGTCTACGTGCCCGTGACGCGAACGGTGTCCAGCGGCGGGCAGGCCGTGACCGTCGAAGCGCCGGCTGCCAGCACGGCGGCCAAGAGCGCCACGGCGTCGACCGCGGCGGCATCGGGCACTGCGGTGCCGGTGTCCGCCAACCCGGCCCTCAGGAGCGCGTCCTCGGGCAACGTGCTGGCGAACACCGTGACCAGCCAGGTGCGCCTGCCCGTGGTGGCGAAGTTCGTCGAGGGATCGGTGGCGAGTTCGGTGAGCCACGAGGACGGCGAACTGGCCACCACCGTGTCTTTCAACCTCGCGGAAGGCGCGACGCTCGACCAGGCGCGCGAAGCCATCAGCCAGGCCGAGGCCAACATCGGCATGCCCATCAACGTCCGCGGCGCCTTTGCCGGCACGGCGCTGAGCGCGCAGCAATCACAAGGACAGCAGGCCATGCTCATCATTGCCGCGCTGGTGGTGATCTACATCGTGCTGGGCATTCTCTATGAAAGCCTGGTGCACCCGATCACGGTGCTCTCGACCTTGCCTTCGGCGGGCGTCGGCGCGGTGCTGGCGCTGCTCATGTTCCGCATGGATTTCTCGATCATTGCGTTGATCGGCGTGTTCCTGCTGATCGGCATCGTCAAGAAGAACGCCATCCTGATCATCGACTTTGCGCTGGAGGCCGAGCGCTCGCGCGGCCTGAGTCCGCTCGACGCGGTGCGCGAAGCCTGCATGCTGCGCTTCCGCCCGATCCTGATGACCACGCTGGCCGCGGCGCTGGGCGCATTGCCGCTGGCCGTCGGCTTTGGCGAAGGGGCGGAACTGCGCCGGCCGCTGGGCGTCGCCATCATCGGCGGGCTGATTGCCAGCCAGATGCTCACTCTCTTCACCACTCCCGTGGTTTATCTGCTGCTCGACAAGCTGCGCCGGCGCGGCCCCAGCGAGCGCATGCTGAGCAAGGTGGACGAGCCAGCCTTGCTGCCGAAACCTGAATTGCAATGACATCTCCGGCTCCAAAGAACTTCAAGACCGTGGCGGCGCTGACCGTGGCCATGCTGCTCAGCGCCTGCGCCGTGGGCCCCGACTACCAGCGCCCGAGCGCACCCGAGCCGGTGGCCTTCAAGGAGGCGCCGCAATCGGGTGCGCAATGGTTCCCGGCCGCGCCGGCCGACACGCTCGATCGGGGCCCGTGGTGGGAGCTGTTCGGAGACCCGGTGTTGAACCAGTTGGTCGCCCAGGTCGAGGTGTCGAACCAGAACGTGGCGGCAGCCGCTGCGGCCTACGAGCAATCGCGCGCCCTGGTGACGCAGCAGCGTTCGTCGCTCTTTCCCTTCGTGGGCCTGAATGCCAGCGAGAAGCGCATTGGCGGCCCTGCCAACGGACGTGCGTTGAATGCGGCCGCACTCGGCCTGCAGGCGAGTTGGGAGCCGGACATCTGGGGTGAGTTGCGCCGGGGCGTCGAGGGCGCGCAGGCCAATGCCCAGGCCAGCGAAGCCAGCCTCGCGGCGGCGCGCTTGTCGGCCCAGGGTGCGTTGGCGACCAACTATTTCCTGCTGCGCGACGCCGACATCGAGATCGGCTTGCTGCAGGAGGCTGTGACCGCCTATGAACGGGCGCTCAAGATCACGCAGAACAGCTACGACGCCGGCATCTCCGCCAAGACCGATGTGCTGCAGGCCCGCACGCAGCTGGCCTCGACCCGCGCCAATCTTGTGAGTGTGCAGGGGCAGCGTCCGCAACTGGAGCACGCCATCGCCGTGCTCATCGGCAAGGCGCCGACGGATTTCACGCTGGAACCGGTGGCGAACTGGAAGGGCGCAGTGCCCGCGGTGCCCTTGGGCGTGCCCTCGACGCTGCTGCAGCGCAGGCCCGATATTGCGCAGTCAGAACGCTCGGTGGCGGCGGCCAATGCGCAGATTGGCGTCCAGATGGCGGGCTACTACCCCAGCTTTACCCTGACGGGTGCGTATGGCTCGGCGGCGGTGCGAACACGCGACCTGTTCGATGCATCCGCCATCCTCTGGTCCATTGGCCTGTCGGCGGCGCAGACCTTGTTCGACGCGGGCGCCACCAAGGCGCGCGTGGCGCAGGCTGAGGCGGCACGCAGCGGCGCCGTCGCCCAGTACCGCCAGACGGTGCTGAGTGCCTTCCAGTCGGTGGAAGACCAGCTTTCCCTCGCGCGCTCGCTCGCGGAGCAGGCGGAATTCCGGCGTGAGGCGTCGGAGGCGGCCAACCTCACCGAAACGCAGATCCTGAACCAGTACAAGGAAGGGCAGGTGGCCTACACCGACGTGGTCGTGGCGCAGGCGGCGGCGTTGAACGCGCGCCAGGTGCTGTCGCAGTTGGCGGCCAGCCGGTTGACGAATGCCGTTGCGCTGATTCAATCGCTGGGTGGCGGATGGCAGGCGCAGCAGCTGGAGCACAGCGCCGATGCGGCGCCGTTGGCGGCGCCGAAGCCCTGATGGGTCGATCGGGCGGCGCCATTCGTGACAAGGTACTTCACATACTTTTACGCATGCGCGCATCTGCATTAGCATTCGCCCCGCATGATGCTGCAGCCTTCGCTGAAGACGCGAATGCAGCATCTGCCGACAACGCCCCGTCGACCATGACCTGGAACAAGGGAAAGCAACAATGATCCTGCCAGTTGCCAGCAACATTGGAGTCGCCGTCATGGCGGTGTTGTCCATGGCGATGCTCTGGCGTTCGTTGAACGCGCGCCTGGCGCTCGGCGCGTCCCAACCCAATGGCGGCTCGGCATCGCCCGTGCCACCGGCTGACCTGGACCTCGACTTTTCTCGCGACGAGCAGCAACCGACCGACCTGCGCCAGTTGCTGGACGAAACGCCGCAGCATTGCCACGCGCTGCTGCGCAGCAGCGAGATCACGTGGACCCAGAGCGTGCCGAAGGGCGCGCTCAACGTCTATGCCCGGCGGCAGGAACTGCAACAGTTGCTCGCCCACGTGGTGGCCATGGCCTGCCAGGCGATGCCGCGCGGCGGCGTGCTGAACGTGGTGGCGGTGCCGCAGGACACGCAGGCCGTCATCCAGTTCCGCGACACGGGCTTCGACCGCCAGGAGCCGTTGCTCTCCGGCCTGTTCCTGCATGGCTCGCGCGCGCTGGCAGGTTCGGGCGATGCCGACAGCATCCTCGTTGCGGGCGTCGCCAGCTGCCGCCGCATCGTGCAAGAGCATGGCGGGTGCATCGAGATGGCGCCACTGGCGTCCTCCGGTGAGCTTGCGCTCACCATCCGCCTGCCTTTGCGGGAGGACGCGGCGAATTGGTCACGCTATTGACCGGTTTGCGACTTTTCCGCCCGCGATAATTGACGCACTTAATCAAGGAGTGCGCGTGGATATCGTTTTGCTGGTCAAGGCCGCAATCATGGGTGTGGTCGAGGGCCTCACCGAGTTCTTGCCCATTTCGTCGACGGGCCACCTCATCCTGGCTGGATCGCTGCTCGGCTTCGACGACGACAAGGCCAAGGTGTTCGACATTGCCATCCAGACCGGCGCGATCTTTGCGGTGATCCTGGTCTATTGGCACAAGATCCAGTCCACCGTGCTGGCCCTGCCGCGCCAGCCCAAGGCGCGCAGGTTTGCGCTGAACGTGATCATTGCCTTTCTTCCGGCCGTCGTGCTGGGCCTGTTGTTCGGCAAGGCCATCAAGGCGCATTTGTTCACCCCGGCGGTGGTCGCCAGCACCTTCATCATCGGTGGCTTCATCATCCTGTGGGCCGAAAAGCGGCCGCCCGGCTCGGTGCGCATCGAGCACATGGACGACATGACGCCCATGGACGCGCTCAAGGTCGGCCTGGTGCAATGCTTTGCGATGATTCCCGGCACCAGCCGCTCGGGCGCGACGATCATCGGCGGCATGCTGCTGGGCCTGTCGCGCAAGGCGGCCACGGACTTCTCCTTCTTCCTGGCGATTCCGACGCTGATCGGCGCGACGGTGTACAGCCTCTACAAGGAGCGCGCGCTGCTGTCTGCGGCGGACTTGCCGCTTTTCGGCGTGGGGCTGGTGTTCTCGTTCATCAGCGCATGGATCTGCGTGCGCTGGCTGCTGCACTACATCTCCAGCCACAACTTCATTCCGTTTGCGTGGTATCGCATCGTGTTCGGCATCGTCGTGCTGGCGACTGCGTGGAGTGGACTGGTGGTATGGGCTGAGTAAGCCGCAACGGATAAAAAAAATGGGCCACCCCGTGCGCCCATGTGCTCAGGCAGGGAGGAGACAAAATGAAAAGAGAAACAGCCAAGTCAGCGCTTGGCGTCACGGCGGTCATCTGCGCGACGCTGCTTCAGCCAGCCAGTGCGCAGCAAGTCGAGAGCCTCAAGGCGATGCTCGCCAGCGGCGCGGGGCGCCTCGACGATGGCGCGACCATGTTCACCGATTTCAGCTTGGCCAAGGCCGGGATTGCCCCATGTCAGCCGACGGCGAACCCGCGCGTTGACATCCTGCAAGTCAGGTCGCATGACGACGTGCCCTTCCTGGCCAAGGTGCGGGTCACGGAAGGGCACTGCGCGAGCACCGAGGGGTGGGTGCTCGTGGAGAAACTGAAGGGCGTGTAGGCGCCCCTGAAAAGCTAAACCCCGCCGTTGCCCACCAAGGCCGGCGCGGCACGGTACACCCCCGGGAACACCTTCTTCAGGTTATCCAGCTTGGGAATGTCGTTGTAGGCGATGTACGGATCGTTCGGATTGCGCGTCAGGTAATCCTGGTGATACCCCTCCGCCGGGAAAAACGGCTTCTGCGTTTCGATCGTCGTGACGATGGGCGCCTTGTAGACCTTCGCCTTGTCCAACTGGTCGATGTAGTCCTTTGCGACGCGGGCTTGCTCCGCCGACTGCGCAAAGATGGTCGAGCGGTATTGCGTGCCCGTGTCCGGCCCCTGGCGGTTCAATTCCGTCGGGTTGTGCGCCACCGAGAAGTAGATCTGAAGGATGCGGCCATAGCTGATCTGCTTCGGGTCGAAAGTGATGCGAACCGCCTCGGCATGGCCCGTGCGGCCGGAGCCTACGGCTTCATAGCGCGCCGTCTTCGAATCTCCGCCCGCGTAGCCCGACACTGCGTTGCTCACGCCCTTGACGTGCTGGAACACGCCCTGCACGCCCCAGAAGCAGCCACCGGCCACGACGGCGGTCTCGGTGGTGGCGGACGACGCTGGCGCCGGTTCGTTGGCGGGCGCGGGAATGACCACCGCGCTTTCCGCGGCGAAAGAGGGCGTCGCTTTCCAAACGGCGGCACCGCACAGCAGCGCCAGCCCGCCCAGCATGACGCGACGTGATGTGGATGCGGGCCTGGCGCTTCGCGCGGCAGCAACAAGGGATCTGGATGGCGTTTTCATTCGGGCCTCATGGGTTCGACTCAACAGCACTCATTGTTGATGCATTTCCCGAGGCCGGCTGCGGGGAGTCGCCCGCCGACCCCGACGCGGCCCCGGTCTTTGTGCCGGCTCAGCCCGCCAGCAAGTTGCGCAGCGACGCCTCGACGGCCGCAGCCGTGGCAATGGGCTTTTCCATCGGGAACAGGTGCGTGCCATCGAGCATGGAGATGCGGCCCCTGGTGACCTGCTCCGTCATCGCCATGCCCACGCGCTTCATCTCCTGCGACTGGCGTCCGCCGATGAAGGCCACCTTGCACTTGACCGGGTTCTTGCGCAGCAGGCCGCTCAAGTTGTGCGGCAGCGTGTTGTAGATGGCGGTTTCCACGTCGCGGTCGAAAGCCAGGGCACGCGAGTCGTCCTCGTCGAAGGTGCCGTGCTCGATGTAGTCGCGCAGCACGCGCTCGTCCCACTTGGCAAAGGCCTTCTTGCTGCGGAAATGCTCGAACACCGCGTCGCGGTGCTCCCAGCTGTTCTTGCGCCTGCGGCTGATGGCGCCGGGCGACACGCTCTTCATGAGCGGCGTGAGCTTCACCAGCTCCAGCGCGTTGGCCCGCCAGCCGCCGAGGATGGGCGAGTCGATCAGCACCACGCCGCGCGCCAGCGCCGGAAACATGGCCGCGCACATCAGGCTCAGGAAGCCGCCGAGCGAATGGCCGACCAGGAAGACCGGGCCGCCGGCAAAGTCGACTTTCTCCTGCGCAAAGTCCGCAAGCTGGCGCACCAGGTGCGGCCAGTTGTCGGTGACGGGGTACTTCGGGTCGTGCCCGAACTTCTCGATGGCGTCGACGTCGAAGCCGCGATTGCGCAGGCTGTCGAGCATCACGCGGTAGGTGCTGGCGGGAAAACTGTTGCCGTGGGAAAAAACGATGGGAGGCACGATGCGAAAGGCGCGCCAGCAGGGCGCGCGCAGAAAGGTCTAGATGAGTTTTTCGTCCGGCGTCGAGATCTTGCGCAAGGCGCCATGACGCGCCGCCGGCATGCGCAGCGGGTGCTGCGTGAAGGCGTCGTCCCACACCGGGTCTTCGATGCTGTCGAACACCTCGCGCAGCTTCTGGCCCCAGCTGTTGTGCATCATGCGGTAGTAGGGGTTCTCGGCATCGATGCAGATCACGCGGTCGGTCCGCAGTGCATTGGCTTCGTACACCACCAGGTCCAGCGGCAGGCCGACGGAGAGGTTCGACTTCATCGTCGAATCCATGGACACCAGCGCGCACTTGGCGGCTTCGTCCAGCGGCGTGTCGGGCGTGAGCACGCGGTCGAGCACCGGCTTGCCGTACTTCGATTCGCCCACCTGGAAATAAGGCGTCTCGGTGGTCGCCTCGATGAAGTTGCCGGCGGAGTAGACAAGGAACAAGCGCATGCCTTCGCCCGCCACCTGGCCGCCGAAGATGAAAGACACGTTGAAGTCCAGCCCCGCCTGCTTGAGCGCTTCGGCATCGCGGTCGTACACATGGCGAACCGCAGAGCCCAGCACGCGCGCCGCGTCGAACATGCTCTTGGCGTTCCAGATGGTGATGGGCGGGCCGCCGCTGGCCTCGCGCAGTTCCTCGATCTGCAAGATCTCGCGCACCGACTGCGAAATGCTCAGGTTGCCGGCCGACAGCAGCACCATGAAGCGGTCGCCCGGCTGCTCGTACACGATCATCTTGCGGAAGGTGCTGATGTGATCGACGCCCGCGTTGGTGCGCGAGTCCGACAGGAACACCAGCCCGGCGTTGAGTTTGATGCCTACGCAATATGTCATGTGTGATTCCCCTCTGGCGCGTGCGGCGGACCGTTTACCGTTGCTCGCGCAGGTTGAGTTTTTGTAGTGCGTAAAGCGCTTCCAGCGCCTCCCTCGGGCTCATGGCGTCGGGGTCCAGCGCAGCGAGAGCAGATTCTACGGCGCTGGCTTGGGGCGCCTCGGCGACCGGCGCCGCCGCAAACAGGTCGACCTGGGCGCGTGCTTCGGTCTGCTGCGCCTCCAGCGCGCCCAGCGCTTGCCGGGCATGGTTGACCACGGCAGTGGGCATGCCGGCCAGCCGCGCGACCTGGATGCCGTAGCTCTTGCTGGCCGGGCCGGGCTGCATCTCGTGCAGGAAGACGATGTCGCGCCCCGCCTCGGTGGCGCTCACGTGCATGTTCACGGCGCCGTGGTGCGTCGCCGGAAATTCCGTCAGTTCGAAATAGTGCGTGGCAAACAGCGTGAAGGCTTTCGAGCGGTCGTGCAGGTGGGCGGCGATGCCGGCGGCCAGCGCCAGCCCGTCGAAGGTGCTGGTGCCGCGTCCGATCTCGTCCATCAGCACCAGCGATTGGGCGGTGGCCGCATGCAGGATCTGGGCCGCCTCGGTCATCTCCAGCATGAAGGTCGATTGCGCGTTGGCCAGATCGTCGGCGGCGCCGATGCGGGTGTGGATGGCGTCGATGGGCCCCAGCCGGCACGCGGACGCCGGCACGTGGGAGCCGATGGAGGCCAGCAGCACGATGATGGCGATCTGCCGCATGTACGTGGACTTGCCGCCCATGTTGGGGCCGGTGATGACCTGCATGCGTTGCTGCGGTCCCAAGCGCGTGTCGTTGGCGATGAAGCTGCCGGCGGACTTTTCGGCAAGGCGCGCCTCCACCACCGGATGGCGGCCCTGCACGATCTCGATGCAGGGGTGGGAGACGAATTCCGGCGCCTTCCAGTTCAGCGTGTGCGCCCGCTCGGCCAAGGCGCACAGGGCGTCAAGCGAGGCAATGGCGAAGGCCAGGCCCGTCAGCGCCTGAACGTGCGGCTGCAAGGCATCCAACAGTTGCTCGTACAGCCACTTTTCCCGTGCCAAGGCGCGGTCTTGCGCCGACAGGGCCTTGTCCTCGAAGGCCTTGAGTTCCGGCGTGATGAAGCGCTCGGCGTTCTTCAGCGTCTGTCGGCGGCGGTAGTCGTCGGGCACCTTGGTGAGGGCGCTCTGCGTCACCTCGATGTAGAAGCCATGCACGCGGTTGAACTGCACCCGCAGGTTGGTGATGCCGGTGCGCTCGCGTTCGCGGGTTTCGAGTTCGAGCAGGAAAGCGTCGCAGTTCTCGCTGATGGCGCGCAGTTCGTCGAGTTCTGCGTCGTGACCGTCCGCGATAACGCCGCCGTCGCGCACCAGCGCCGCGGGATCAGGCTTGAGTGCACCGACCAGCAACTCGGCGCAACCGGCGGGCGGCGTCAGGTCGCGCGCGATGCGGCCGAGCAGGGCGGCCGCATCCGGAAGCATCGGCCCCAGGTTCTCCGCCTTGGCCAGAGCCAGCCGCAGCGCGACCAACTCGCGCGGACGCACCTGCCGCAGGGCGATCCGTGCCGCGATGCGTTCGACGTCGCTGGTGTTCTTGAGTTGCTCGCGCAGGCTGCGCCACGTCGGCAGCGCGTTGCCCGCGCCCACGCGCTGCAGCGCGGCGATGGCGTCGAGCCTTTCGCGGGCGGCCGTGCGATCGCGCCGCGGCGACAGCACCCAGCGGCGCAGCAGGCGGCTGCCCATGCCGCTCATGCAGGTGTCCAGCAGCGAAAACAATGTGGGCGCCGATTCCCCGCGCAGCGTCTGCACGATCTCGAGGTTGCGGCGCGTGGTGACGGGCAGCTCGATGAATTCGTCGTCCCGCTCCACCGACAGGCGTTGCACGTGCGAGAGCGCCCGGCCTTGCGTGTGTTCCGCGTAGCCGAGCAGGGCGGCGGCGGCCGCCTGGGCGTGGGGCAGCGCATCCGCGTTCCAGGCGGCGAGCGTGGCCGCGCCCATCAGCTCGGTGAGCCGGCGCTCGCCCAGGCCGCCGTCGAACTGCCACGCGGGGCGCACGGTGAGGGTGAAGGGGGCGGTGCCGGCGGTGCGCGCGTCTTTCAGTCGCTGCTCGAAGCCGGTCGTGACTTCGGCGCTGTAGATCAGCTCGCTCGGGCCGATGCGCGACAGCCATGCTTCGAGGTCGTCGGCCGGGAACTCGGCCAGGTGCATCTGCGCCCCGGTCACGCTCAGCCAGGCCATGCCGCAGAGGTTGCGTGCGCCGCAATGCACCGCGACCAGCAGCGCTTCGTTCTTGTCGCCGAGCAGTTCCGCCTCGGTCAGCGTGCCGGGCGTGACGACGCGCACCACCTTGCGCTCGACCGGCCCCTTGTTCGCGCCGACTTCGCCCACCTGCTCGCAGATCGCGACGGATTCGCCCAGCTTGATGAGCCGCGCGAGGTAGGTGTCGACCGAATGAAAGGGCACGCCCGCCATCACGACCGGCGCGCCGGCCGACTGGCCGCGTTGCGTGAGCGTGATGTCGAGCAATCGCACGGCCTTCTCGGCGTCCGCGTAGAACAGCTCGTAGAAGTCGCCCATCCGGTAGAAGAGCAGGGTGTCGGGGTGATCCGCCTTGAGCTGCAGGTACTGCTGCATCATCGGCGTGTGCGCACTGAGGTCCAGGGCGGCTGTGGTCATGGGAGAGGCGGTCTTTTCTGTCTGGAAACCAGGTGATTCTGGCAATCGGGCTCGCGCGGCACGCTGGACGTGCGCGGTGGCCAATGACCAGAACTATACGGGCGGCGCCTGCCCCGGCCCGGCGCATCGGCCGGAGGATGGTCCTGCAGACCCGGATCGGGTCCGATGAGGGCCTGGTCAGTTCAATTGATCGATCGAATTGTCCGGCGCGCCCTTGGCGTCGGTCATCGAGAAGCGGTCGCGCGTGCGCACGTAGTAGCTCGCGCCGAAACGCGCCACCGGAAAGTAGTTTTGCAGCCGCACGCGGTACAGCTCGGTGTCGATCAGGTCTTCGCGCGCGTGCAGCCAGAGCACCTCGCCGATGAAGATGTGGCGGCTGGCCGTCTCCAGCTTTTCCGAGAGGCGGCACTCGAAGGCCACCGGCGCCTCGACGATGCGCGGCGGGCGCACCGCGCTCGACGGGGCCGAGGTCAGGCCCACCATTTCAAGTTCGCTGTGCGTCGCGGGCAACTTGTCGCCACAGCGGTGCATCTGCTCGGCCATCGGTTCGTCGGCGATATGCACCACGAACTCGCCATTGGCCAGAATGTTGGCGGAGGTGTCCTTGAGCAGGTCGTCCTGCAGTTTGTTGATGCTGATCATCAGGATCGGCGGGTCTTCGCCCAGCATGTTGAACATGCTGAAGGGCGCCGCGTTGATGACGCCATCGGCGTTCTGCGTCGTGACCAGGGCGATGGGGCGCGGCACGATCAGGCTGGCCATGAGCTTGTAGCGCTGGTAGGCCGTGATGGTGGAGAAATCGATTTGGGTGAGGCCGGCAGTCATGGGGCTGGAGGGCAAAAAAATGGGCGCCGGGCAGCGCGGCTGGATGGTGTGAACAACGCCAAGACGGAATTGTGAACAAAACCAGGCAGGTCTGTTCACATTATCCAGCCCACGCAATATGCGTGCCGCGCCAACTCGCCCAGTCCCTACGCCAGCGACGCGCCCCTGTGCACCTCGACACCGTCGATGAGCCGCGCCGCCAGGCGAGCCGACATCTCCAGGCGCTTCGTTTCCCGCTCGCCCATGATGGCGTCATGCGTCAGGCCAAAGTAGTAAAGCACGCCGTGGACAAGGCCGCTGGCCAGCCGGATCGGTGCGGCAGCGAATGCGCCGGGCGCAAAGGCATGCGCCGGCCCATCGTCGACGCGCGAGGCAAAGACGACGTCCATGCCGAAATGTTCTTTCAGCAAGCGCAGAAGTTCGGCGATGGTGTCGTCCACCAGGCGATCCCCGCGGTGGGCTGCCGCATGCGGCGTCCGGAGGGCGCGGGGTTCGAAGTTGGAGAGCTTGCGGTGCGGGGGCAGGGCGCGCGACACGCTCATATCGCGCCCACGCTGCCCGTCACGGGAAGCACGATGCCCGTGATGTAGCCCGAGCACACGGGTGACGCAAGGAACACATAGGCCGGCGACAGTTCTTCGGGCTGGGCCGGGCGCTTCATGTCGGTCTGCTCCCCGAACTGCGCGACTTTGGAAGGCGGCGCATCGGCCGGGTTGAGCGGCGTCCACACCGGCCCGGGCGCGATCGCATTCACGCGGATACCCTTGGGCAGCAGGTTGCTCGCGAGCGCCTTCGTAAAAGCGTGGATCGCACCCTTGGTGGTCGAGTAGTCGAGCAGGTGCGCACTGCCTTCGAGCCCTGTCACGGAGCCGGTGTTGATGATGCTGGAGCCTTCCTTCAGATGCGGCACCGCCGCCCGCGCCATGCGGAAATAGCCGCCGACGTTGGTGTCGAGGGTGAGGGCGAGCCGTTCGTCCGTCACGTCGGCGATGTCCGTGGCGTGCAACTGGAATGCCGCGTTGTTGACCAGGATGTCGAGCTTGCCGAAGGCCTTCACCGTCTTCTTGACCGCTTCCTCGCAGAAAGCCGGGTCGCCCAGGTTGCCGGGGATGAGCAGACAGCGCGTGCCTTCGGCTTCCACGTGCATCTGCGTTTCCTGGGCATCCAGGTGTTCGTCGAGGTAGACGATGGCGACGTCCGCGCCTTCGCGCGCAAACAGCACCGCCACGGCGCGCCCGATGCCCGAGTCGCCGCCGGTGATCAATGCCGTCATGCCCGCGAGCTTGCCGCTGCCACGGTAGTCGGGCGCCAGGAACTGCGGTCGCAGTTCCATGTCGGCCTCGGTGCCGGGCTTGCGCAGATGCTGCCTGGGCAATGGCAGGGTGGGGTAGTCACGCGGCCCGGCCTGCACCGCACGCTTCGACTTGCGCGCTGCGGGTGTGGCACGGTCATGTGCGTCTTGCGTCCGCTGGACGGCGCGCTGGTGTTTCGCGACCGCCTTCGGTTTGGCGGTCGTGGTTTTGGGAGCACTCGGCATGGGCAACAACCTGAGTTCAGGAGGCCGCGTGGCGCTTGCGGGTGGCAGCGGCCTTCTTGGCCGAAGCCGAGCGCGCCGCCGCAGGGCGGGACGCCGATGCCTGACCACCCAGGCGACCGCCCTTGCGCGACGCGCTGTGGTTTTCCGGCTTGCCGCGCCCGGAACCGCTCTTTTCTCCGCCGCCGCTTTCCTTGTTCACGGTGGCCCACGCACGACGTTCAGCCTCCGGGCCGGAAACGCCGCGCTTCTCGTAGCCTTGCTCGATGTGTTCGGCCTTGCGTTTCTGCTTGTCCGTATAAGCGGATTTGTCACCTCTGGGCATCTCGACTCCTTTCGCATCCGTCCATTCGACGGGAAAGAAGCCATGCTGCCCCCGCCGTCATGCGCGCGTGTAGGAGCGCGCCACACGTGGCGGTCGGCGAGCCAGGATTGCCGAGGCGAAGCGCGTCGGCCGGCGCTATGCGCTGGGTGCTATCTCAGCTTCCACTGCCCCGTGTTGCCTTGGCAGAAGGTGTAGACGCCTTCGTCTTTCATGAGCTTGTAGCTGTTGGCGATGCGCAGTTTGCGGCACTTGGGCGAGGCGCTGTCGACGCCAGCGGGGGTGACGGTGCCGGCCGCGCCGGTCTTGTCGTTCTTCCATTCCGTCGCCTCGCCTTCCGGTGCGCCGGCCAGCGACTTGTCGATTGCGCCGCGCAGCATCTTGAAGTCGGCCGCACTGAATTTGGAAGCGGGGCTGTTCTTCAGGAACAGGAGGTCCGACGCCGCGTGGGCTGCCGGCCCGGCGACGGTGGCGGCGAGTGCGAGCATCGTCGCGGCAATTCTTCTCATGGCAACTCTCCAGAAAGATCTGGAGGCATTGTCCATGGAACCGGCGGGCTGTCACCGGCGCCGGCGCGGCGCGGTCACCCGTTCGGCGTGAGCACCTTGCCACCCGCCACCGCGGCCGCAGCACTGGACGTGGCAGTTGGCATGGCCGCGTCGCTCTGGATGCGCAGGCGCGGAAGGAACTGCGGGTACTCCCGCTGCATGTAGTCGATGAGCCCTTCGCGGATGCGGCAGCGCAGGTCGAACGCCAGCGCCGACGAAGCCGCCGTGGCCAGCACGCGCAGCTGCATCGTGCGTTCGGTGGTGTCGGTCACCTGCATCACGAAGGTACGTCCATCCCACTCGGGCGCGGCGCGCACGATGCGCTCCATCTCGGCCCGCAGCGGAGCCAGCGGCATGCCGTAGTCCACGTAGAAAAAGGCCGAGCCCAGCAACTGCGAACTGCTGCGCGTCCAGTTCTGGAACGGCTTTTCGATGAAGTACTGCAGCGGCAGGATGAGGCAGCGCTCATCCCAGATGCGCAGCACGACGAAGGTGCCGGTGATTTCTTCCACGCGGCCCCATTCCCCCTCGACCACCAGCACGTCGTCGATGCGGATGGGCTGCGCCAGCGCCAACTGCAGTCCGGCAATGAGGTTGCTGAACACCGGCTTGGCTGCCAGGCCGGCGACGATGCCGATCACGCCGGCCGATGCCAGCAGGCTCGCGCCCACCTGGCGGGCGCCGGGAAAGGTCATCAGCATCATGGCGCCGCCGGCCACCGTCACCACCGTCATGGCGGTGCGGGCGAGCACGGTGCCTTGGGTGTGGATGCGCCGGGCCTGCAGGTTGTCCTGGACGGTGGGCGGGTGCTTCGACAAGAAGCCTTCGGTGAACCCGGCGATGGCGCGCACCAGCAGCCAGGTCACGGTCGCGATGAGGAGCAGGCCGGTGGTATGCCGGACGCTGCCCATGCCGCGCAGGTCGTCCGGCGCTCCTTCCCAGATCAATTGCAGCGCAACCAGCGGAAGCACCCAGCGCGCGGCCGAGCGGCACTTGTCGACCATCATGTGAAGACCGGGCAGCTGGCGCGTCAATCGCATGAGCAGCAAGCCGCCGATCCGATAGACGATGAACGCGACAGGCACGGCGATCAAGGCCGCCAGCAGGGGCGGAAACCACGGATGGGACAGGATGATCTGGCTGTTCATGTCGTCGCTTGGGAACTCGGATCGTTGGCCTGCAGAATGCGTGCCGCGTCGGCGCTCACCTGCGACGCAATGCGCGTGGCCATGTCGAGCCGGCGCAGCAACCAGGGGCTGATGTCGTTGTCGAAAGGATCGGGCAGCGGCACCGGGCCGCCCGCGCTCGCCGCGGGAATGCCCGCGGGCGGCGGCTCGGCCGGCAAATCCGCCGGACGCGCGCACAGGGCGTCCTCGATGCGTTGCGCGGTACGCGCCAGGGGGCCTTCGATCTCCTCGGGCGTGAGCCGGTCGCGGCGCAGCACAAGCATCGACTTCACCGCGCTCAGTTGCGCGAGCAACTGGTAGCTGTGCGCCTGCAGGTGTTCCAGCGGCCCCAGTGGCGGCTGCACGGCGCGCGGCTCGGACAGCGAGCGCTGCGTCGCCTGCACCAGCGCCGAGAGGCTGTCATAGGCTTCTCGCCGCGCCAGGCGCCATGCGAGCTCGGTGCTGTCGTCGGTGGCGCGCAGCTGACCCAGGCCCAGCGCCAGCTTGGCGTGCAGCGCCTGGGCCTTGAGCGTGCGCGTGACCAGCATGGGCAGCTGGGTGCGTTCCCACGAAGGGAGCACATAGCAAAAGGCCCAGGCCAGTCCGGCGCCGATCAAGGTGTCCGCAATGCGCTCGAAGAGGGCGAAGGTCGGCGCCACGCCGGCGTTGAGCACGTGGGCCTGCACCAGCCCCAGCACGGTCGCCGCCACCGCGGTGATGAGGTAGCGGCGCACCGCAAAACCGTGCGCGATCGCCTGCGCGATGGTCACGCAGGCCAGCAGCGCCAGCGGCGAGGGGTGCGCCGCCAGCAGGGCGGTGGCGAGCACGCAGCCCAGCAGCGTGCCCGCCACGCGGTGATTGCGCCGCTCCAGCGTTTGCGAAAGGCTGCCGCGCAGCACGACCACGATGGTCAGCAGAATCCAGTAGTCGTGCGAGCCCCAAGGCAGCAACAGGGCGATGCCGTAGCCCGCCGCCATGGCCAGCGTCGCGCGGATGGCGTGGCGAAGCGGCGGCGCATCCCAGCGCCACACGGTGAGGAATGGCGCGATCGACCAGGACGTCGGACTCACGAACATCTTCCAGCTGGCACGCACCACGGCGAGGTCGGGCTCGCGCTCGCCACGCGCGAGCAGCGCGAGCTTCATGACTTCGTCGTTCAGGTGCCCGATGCGGTTGGCCATGCCGCGTGCCAGCACGGCGGGGGTCGGGCCCATGCGGCCATCGGTGGGCGAGTCATCTTGTGGCAGACGGATGTCGGCCAGCACGGGGCGGCGGTCCAGCGGCGATTCGGGCGTGCGGCCCTGCAGCAGGGCGTCGGCCAGCGCGGCAGTTTCGCCGGCCAGCTCCTCGACGACGTGCCGCAGCTCGGCCAGCGCCTGTGCGCCGCCCGGATGGGCCTTGAGGGCATCCAGGTCGAGTTCGCTGGCCACCAGGTGGTCGCGCATTTCCAGCACGACCATGAGCATGGCCGACAGCTGCTGGCGCCGGGCCGTGCGAGGCGATTCGAGCACGATGTCGCGTGCGGCCTGCAGCTGGTCGGCCAGCGCCGCCTGGTTGCTCAGCAACTGGCCGAGCAGCGGTGCATGGGTCTCGCGCACGTCATCGGACTCGTCGCGCGTGGCGAACTGCCGCGCCTGCGTGCGCATCAGCGCGGCCAGCGTGAGCAGCACGTCCGCAACGAATTGGACCCGATAGCGCGCGTTGAGCAGCGAATTCGCGGCCGTCGCCCAGAGTACATAGAGGCCTGCGCCCAAGCCGAAATACGCCGTCGTCCACAGCGCCTGCGTGGCGCTTTCGGAGGGCGGCGTGGCCATTGAGAAGATCATCGAGAACATCACCGCAATGGCGATGGGAATGCCCCGCTTGCCCCACGCCATGGCCAGGAAGGCGAGGAAGGTGGCCGGCACCAGCACCAAGCCCAGCAGCAGTGGACGCGTGTGCAGCATCTGCACGGCAAAAAATAGCGGCAGGCCGATGAGCGGCGCCGGCAGCATGGTGAAGAACTTGCCGCGCCGGGGTGCCGCCATGTCGGGCGGCGCGCAGACGATGACGCCGACGGAGGCCGCGGCACCGGCCGCAACGCCCAGCGCCAGGTGAACGCCCGCGGAAATGACCGCCAGACCGATGGCGACCGACAGGCCGTTGGCGATGTAGTAGCTCAGGGCGACGCGCATCGCCGCGCGAGTACGTCGCGCCGCGGCGCGCTGCGCCTGCATCACTCAGCCGAAGAAGGATCCGTGGGAGTCGGGGCTTCGGTGCGCACGCGCGTGAGCTTGCGCGTTGCCGGCGCAGGGGCGGGTGCAGCTTGCTCGCCGCCTTCGGCCTCGGGCTGCTGCAGGCTCACCGTGGAGCGGGCGTAGGTGGCGTCGTCGGCATTGCCGGCGGTCACGGCGCGGATGCGGTCCGAGGCGCGCATCTTGTCGTCCACGCCGGCGAACTTGGAGTACTTGGCCAGCAGCGGCACGAGCTGGCCGTAGATGCGCGGCGCACCGGCCAGGCATTCGCGCTGATCGAGAAAGTCAGGCTCGCCCGTGAAATTGCCGATGAGGCCACCCGCTTCGGTGACCAGCAGCGAGCCCGCCGCGATGTCCCAGATGTTGAGGCCGGTTTCGAAGAAAGCGTCCGAGAAGCCTGCCGCCACGTAGGCGAGGTCGAGGGCGGCTGAACCGGGGCGGCGCAGGCCGGCGGCGCGCGGCATCAGGTCGGCCATGATGGCCAGGTACTGCTTGAAGTTGTCGCCCGTGCGGAAAGGGAAGCCCGTGGAGATGAGGCACTCGGTGAGCTTGGTGCGCTTGCTCACGCGCAGGCGCCGGTCGTTCATGTAGGCGCCGCGGCCCTTGGTGGCGGTGAAGAGGTCGTTGCGGCTCGGGTCGTAGATGACGGCCTGCTCGATCTTGCCCTTGACCGACAGCGCGATCGACACGCAATACACCGGAAAGCCGTGGATGAAGTTGGTGGTGCCGTCCAGCGGATCGATGATCCACACGTAATCCGAATCCTGCGCGCCATGCTGGGTGCCCGATTCCTCGGCCAGGATGCCATGGCCGGGGTAGGCGGTGAGCAGCGTCTCGATGATGGCGGCTTCGCTCGCGTGATCGACTTCGGTGACGAAGTCATTGACCTGCTTTTGCGAGATGCGCACCGCTTCGACGTCGAGCGCGGCCCGGTTGATGATGGCGCCGGCGGCGCGTGCGGCCTTGATGGCCACGTTGAGCATGGGATGCAGGTTGGACGACATTGGATTGTGTGAAGAACGGGCAGGCGGGAAGGCCGAAGATGCGGCTCGGCGATGCGGGCGGCGACAATTGGCCCCGATTTTACCCGGACCGACCATTTACAGGTCGTTGCAGCTCTTCGCTTCCCATGCGTACCCGATTCATCCTCATCCAGACCAGCCACGCCGGCAACGTCGGCGCCGCCGCACGTGCCTTGCGAACCATGGGCTTCGACGACCTCGTGCTCGTTGCGCCGCGCTGGGCCAATGTCTTGCGGCGCGAGGAAACCATCCAGCGCGCGAGTGGTGCGCTCGACGTGCTGGCCAAGGCGCGCATCGTCGAAACGCTGGACGAAGCACTCGACGGCGTGACCCACCTGTGCGCCACGGCCATGATCCCGCGCGACTTCGGACCACCCACGCGCACGCCGCGCGAGCATCTGGGTGAGTTGGCCCAATCCGACCAGCACGTGGCCTTTCTCTTCGGCTCCGAGCGATTCGGAATGCGCAACGAGGACGTGTATCGCTGCAATGTCGCCCTGACCATTCCCACCGATCCGAACTTCGGCTCCCTGAACCTGGGCGCGGCGATCCAGGTCATTGCCTACGAATGGCGGCAGGCGCTGGGCGGCTTCGAAGTGCGCGAGGCCGTCACGCCGAATCCCGCGGCTGACGCCAAGGCAGTTGCCGGCATGCTCGAACACTGGGAGCGTTCGCTGGTGCAGATCGGCTTTCTCGACCCGCAGGCGCCCAAGAAGTTGATGCCGCGGCTGCAGCAACTGTTCAACCGCGCCCAACCCACGCCGGAGGAAATCCACATCCTGCGCGGCATCGCCAAGGCGATGGTCGACCCGCACCGGCCCGACTCGGGCAAGGAGCCCCCGCAGCCAGCAAGCGATAGCGACGAGCGATAGACTGCGCGTCCCATATCGATATCACTGAACGATGTTTGCACGCCTGCAATCCGACATCCGCTGCATCCTCGAGCGCGACCCGGCCGCCCGCTCGGCCTGGGAAGTGCTGACGCTGTACCCCGGCTTCCATGCCGTGAGGCTGCACCGCGCGGCGCACTGGTGTTGGAACCGTGGCCTGAAGTGGATCGGCCAGTTCATCGCGCATTTCTCGCGCTGGATCACCGGGATCGAGATCCACCCGGCCGCGAAGATCGGTGACCGCGTGTTCTTCGACCACGCGATGGGCGTGGTCGTCGGCGAAACGGCGGAGATCGGTGATGGCTGCACGATTTACCAGGGCGTGACGCTGGGCGGCACCTCGCTCTACAAGGGCGCCAAGCGGCATCCGACGCTGGGACGCGACGTGGTGGTCGGGGCCGGCGCGAAGGTGCTGGGCGGCTTCACCGTGGGCGACGGTGCGCGCATCGGCTCCAACGCGGTGGTGACGCGGCCGGTGCCGGCGGGCGCCACGGCGGTCGGCATTCCGGCGCGCATCATCCCGGCCGGCGACGCCGCGCGCGCACAGGTTCCGGGCGAAGAGAAGTTCTCGGCCTATGGCGTGACGCAGAGCGACGATCCGCTGTCGCTGGCGATGCGCGGGTTGATCGACAACGCATCGTCGCAAGAACACCAGATCGCGCTCATCTGGCAGGCGCTGGAGAAGCTCTCGCAGCAACCAGGGCGCGATTGCGTGCCGGATGAAGCGGCGCGTGAAGAGTGCTTCGAGGCGAAGAAGCTGACGGAGTTGGTGGGGAAGTAGCCTGCGCGCCGGGGGTTTCAGCCGAAGCTGATCCCCTGCGCCAGGGGCAACTCCCGCGAGAAGTTGATCGTGTTGGTGGTCCGCCGCATGTACTGCTTCCACGAATCCGACCCGCTTTCCCGATCGCCGCCCGTTTCCTTTTCGCCCCCGAAAGCGCCACCGATCTCGGCGCCGCTGGGCCCGATGTTGACGTTGGCCATGCCGCAGTCCGAACCCGCCGCGGAGATGAAGGTCTCGACCTCGCGCATGTCGTTCGAGAAGATGCAGGACGACAGGCCTTGCGGCACGTCGTTGTGCATCTCGATGGCGCTCTCGAAGTCTTCGTAGGTCAGCACGTAGAGCAGGGGGCCGAAGGTTTCGTGGCGCACGATCCCGGTTTGCGCCGGCATATCGACGATTGCGGGCTGCACGTAGAAGGCGTTCGGAAACTCCTTGGCAAGCGCGCGACCGCCGCCGGTCAGCCGCTTTCCGCCTTGGTCCTTGGCCGCGCCGATCGACGCTTGCAGGGCGTTGAAGGCCGCCTCGTCGATGAGCGGCCCGACCAGCGTGCCCGCTTCCAATGGGTTGCCGACACGCAGCGTGCCATAGGCCTTCACCAGTTTTTCAAGCAGCACATCCTTGACGCTGCGGTGCACGATGAGCCGCCGCAGCGAAGTGCAGCGCTGGCCCGCAGTGCCCACGGCGCTGAAGAGGATGGCGCGAAGGGCCAGGTCAAGGTCCGCAGCCGGCGTGACGACCATGGCGTTGTTGCCGCCGAGTTCAAGGATCCGCTTGCCGAACCGGGCCGCCACCTTGGGGCCGACGGCGCGGCCCATGCGCGTGGAGCCGGTCGCGGAAACCAGCGCGATCGACGGGCTTTCCACCAGCGCCTCGGCCAGCGGCGCCTTGCCAATGACGATCTGCGCGAGGCCCTCGGGTGCCCGGTCGCCAAAGCGTTCGATCGCGCGCTCCAGCGCCTTGAAAGTCGCAAGACCCGACAAGGGCGCCTTCTCCGAAGGCTTGAAGATCACCGGATCGCCGCACACCAGCGCCAGCGCGGCATTCCACGCAAACACCGCGCTCGGAAAGTTGAAGGCCGTGATGATGGCCACCGGGCCGAGCGGATGGTATTGCTCCATGATCCGGTGCCCCGGCCGCTCCGACACGATGGTCTTGCCAAAGAGCTGGCGCGATTGCCCCAGCGCGAACTCGCAGATGTCGACGCCTTCCTGCACTTCGCCGAGGCCCTCTTGCAGGATCTTCCCGACTTCGATCGACACGACGTAGCCGATGTCCTGCTTCGCCTTGCGCAACTCTTCGCCCCACAGGCGCACGAGCTCGCCGCGCACCGGTGCCGGCACGTTGCGCCATTGCAGGAACGCAGCCTTCGAGCGGTCAATGATTTCCTGCATCTGCGAGGCGGGCGTCTCGTGCACCTTGGCCAGCTCCGCGCCGTCGACGGCCGAACGGACACCGAGCGAGCCGCCCTGGACTTCATGCTGCGCAAAGCCGCAGCGTTGCAAGACGGATTGCAATTCGTTCATGTCGTGGTTCCCTTGATTCGTTGGTGCGTGGCGCGCTCCGGCGGCGCGCCATTCGATCAGGCGTGTGCGGGCTCGCGCACCGCTTCATTGTCCATGGGCAGCAGGCCGACCCCTGTGTCCAGTCCCTTGTAGTAGTGGCCAACCCGGGTCGCCAGGAACTCGCGCAGCGGCACATGTTCCTGTCCGACAAAGCCGCTCGCCGGCAGCTTGCCTTGGCGCATGAGTTCGAAGACGCCCACGACGCCAGCGGCAGTCGTCAACTCGATCGCAGTGCGCTCCTTGCCGCGCAATACGCTGCCGAACACGCGGCTCGCCCGTGTCTCCTGCTCGAAGCGGCCGTCGCGCATGCCCGACGCCGAGGCAAACAGGATCACGACGTCTTCGCGGCTGTGCGGAACCGCATGTTCGAGCACCTGGCGCAGCAAGTCGCGCTGCTCGATCAGGCGCAGGTCATGCAGCAGGAAATCCATGGCGGCGCGATGGCCGGGGTAGCGGATGGTCTTGTAGTCGAGGTTCCTCACCTTGCCCTTCAAGGTCTCGCACAGCGTGCCGAGGCCGCCCGAGGTGTTGAAGGCTTCGAAGGCTTCCGCGTCCAGCGTGAAGGTCTCGTGGCCCTCCAGCGGCTGCACCGACACTTGCTGGCCGTTGACGATGGCGTCGCACGGATTGCAGTACTCGTTGATCACGCCGTCGATGCTCCACGTGAAGTTGTAGCGCAGGCTGTTTGTGGCGTTGCGCGTCAGCGCGCCGACGCGAAGGCGCAGGTCGTACAACTCGTCGAAGTGGCTCGCCAGATGGCCGCCGAGCATGCCGATCACGCCGGGCGCCAAGCCGCACTGCGGCATCAGGATCGAGGTGGTGTTGCGCGCGATGTCGCGAATCGCCTGCGTTGCAGCCACGTCCTCGGTGAGGTCGAAGTAGTGCACGCCGCGCGCAGCGGCTGCGGTCGCGATGCGCTTGGCGTGATAGAACGGCAGGCAGTTGATGACGGCCGAATGCGCGCGGAGCGCGCCATGAAGGGCCTGGTCGTCCTCCACGTCCAGCACGATCTTGCGCACCAACTCTTCCTGCGCGTCGCCCTTGTGCGGCTTGACGTCCGCGAGCGTCACGGGCAAGCCGTGATACTGCGCGATCATGTCCGCCACCGTGCTGCCGACCTTGCCGGCACCCAAAACCAAAACCTTGTCGATCTGCTGATTTGTCATGTTGCTTCTCCCGAGGGCACCGTTGCCCTGTGAAGGAAGTCTAGGTTTGAAGGCTGTCAGGCGGTAGGGAGCAGATCGTCGAACCGGCAGCTTCCTTCGTCGTTGTGACGACGCCCTTCGTCGACTTGGATGGGCAAGGCGCCACAATGGATTTTTTTGCTGCAAGTTCGCGCCGTGGAATTACAACTCGATGACCTCGACCGTCACCTCCTGACCCTGCTGCAGGCCAATGCCCGCGAGTCGGCGGCCAACCTGGCACGCAAGCTGAAGATCGCCCGCACCACGGTGGTCGCCCGCATCGCGCGCCTGGAACGCGAAGGCATCGTGGCGGGCTACGGCGTGCGCTTGGGGCAGCCGATGGAGCAGGCTGCCGTTCGCGCTTTCTGCAGCGTGAGCGTCGATGCAAGGCGCGCGTCGGCGGTCATTGCTGCGCTTGAGCGGCTACCGGAGGTAGAGGCGGCTTGGGCGGTGAGCGGGGCGTTCGACTACGTGATTCATTTGCGCTGCGAGACACCCGAGCAACTGGACAAGCTGCTGGACCGGTTGGGGCAGATCGAAGGCGTGCATCAAACCCAGACATCCATCGTCCTGAGCCGCAAGATCGACCGCCGCATGCTTGCTCCCTCGCTCACTGATAGTGGAGACGGGCGTCTTGCTCCCTCTCCCTCCGGGAGAGGGCTGGGGTGAGGGCTCCGGGCGGTTGATAGGTCCGTGGCTGATCCACCGCCCACGCCCCTCACCCCAACCCTCACCCCGGAGGGGCGAGGGGGTCAAAACAATCACACGCGGACGTGGCGGCGCCATGACTTGTCTTGCTCCCTCTCCCTCCGGGAGAGGGCCGGGGTGAGGGCACTGGGCGGTTGATGAAGTGCAGCCTCTACAAACGCCGCATGCCCCTCTCCCAACCTCTCCCCGGAGGGGAGAGGAGCAAGAATCTCAATCGAAGGTCCGAATCGCTGCCTTCGGCCTGAACACCTTGCAAACCGCCGCATCCGCTTCCAGATAAGGCCCGCCAATCAAGTCGATGCAATAGGGCACCGCGGCAAAGATGCCCGGCACCACCGACTTGCCTTCAGCATCACGCAGCCCTTCCAGCGTCTCCGCGATCGACTTCGGCTGCCCCGGCAAGTTGATGATCAGGCTCTTTCTGCGAATCACCGCCACCTGGCGCGACAGGATCGCCGTCGGCACGAAGTGCAGGCTGATCT
The DNA here is from genome assembly GCF_030317105.1 of Variovorax brevis. Taxonomy (GTDB): domain Bacteria; phylum Pseudomonadota; class Gammaproteobacteria; order Burkholderiales; family Burkholderiaceae_C; genus Variovorax; species Variovorax brevis. The sequence continues at coordinate 307,211 of NZ_JASZYG010000004.1, read as the reverse complement.
GACGCATCTGCTCGCCAAAGCCCGGCATCTCCTTGTCGGCCACGGCCAGCGTCGCTTCAGGCGTGACGTCGCGCGCCGCAGGGCCGGTTCCACCCGTGGTCAGCACCAGCGCACAACCCGCGTCGACCAGTTCGATCAGCGCCTGGCTGATCAGCGCCTGCTCGTCAGGAATCAGCTTCGGTTCGAACGTGATGGGGTTCTTCAAGGCCCGCGAAAGCCAGTCGCGCAGGGCGGGCAGGCCCTTGTCTTCATAGGTCCCGCTGGAAGCGCGGTCGCTGATGGAGACGATGCCGATGCGTACAGGGTCGAATTTCGAATTCATGCGTCGTGCTCCCGCTCTTCCTCGGCAGCTTCGGCCGCCAGGTCGGCGCCGCCATGCACGGCCAGTTGCTCGCGCACGATCTGGAAGATTTCGCGGTAGGCGCGACCTTGGCGCGGCGCCTCGCCGGGCGGGCCGGCCTTCAGGTCCTTGCGGGCCTGGCGCACGAGGGCACGCAGTTGCTGGGCGTCGGTGGAGGGGTGGGTTTCGATCCAGCCGCCGACTGCGTCGTCGTCCACGATGAGCCTGTCGCGCCACAACTCGGCTTCGTGCAGCGCTTGGGTCGCCTCGGCGCTCGGGCGGTCCTGTTCGTCGAGCGCGGCCCGGACCTGGTCGAGCACCGCGGGTTCCTGCAGGCGCATCAGCTTGCCGATGAACTGCATCTGGCGGCGCTTGCCTTCGAAATTGGTGATCTTGCGGGCTTCGACGATCGCGTCGCGCAGCTTTTCGGTGATGTCGAGCTTGTCGAAGAGGCCCGCGCGCAGGGTCAGCAAAGCCTCGCCGAGCGCCTGCAGTTCGGCGCTTTCGCGCTTGAGGTCGGTCTTGCTCGCCGAGTCGCTGCCTTTGAGTTCGCGCTTGAGTTCAAGGTCGAGTTCGCTGCCTTCGGCCACGAACTGGCCTCGGACGAAATAGCCTTTTTTGGGTTTGCGGGACATGAGCAGATTCAGTATTGGCCCGGCCTCGCGGCACGGGACGGGCACAAGGTGGGCACAGGATGGAGGGTCACAAGTATCATTGTCCTCCACATGTCTACATCTTCCTCGCGCGCCGAGGGCGGCTTCGCTTACAGCCGCTCATACTTTGAAAACCTGGTCGACACCGCCCTGGCCCATGCCAGGAAGCTGGGCGCCACCGACGCCGGCGCGGAGGCCTCCGAGGGCTGCGGCCTGAGCGTCTCCGTCCGCAAGGGCGAACTGGAGAACGTCGAACGCAACCGCGACAAATCCCTGGGCGTGACCGTTTACGTCGGCACCCGCCGCGGCAACGCCAGCACCTCGGACTTCTCCGAAGCCGCCATCATGCAGACGGTGCAGGCCGCCTACGACATCGCCCGCTTCACCGCGGAAGACCCGGTGGGCGGCCTTCCGGACGAAGACGACATCGTCAAGGAGCAGCCCGAACTCGACCTGTTCCACCCGTGGAGCGTCACCAGCGAACAGGCCGCGGCCATTGCGCTGGAATGCGAAGCGGCGGCTTTGGGCACCAGCAAGCGCATCACCAACAGCGAAGGCGCCGGGGTCTCGGCCCAGCAGAGCCATTTCTTCAGCGCCCACACGCACGGCTTTCGCGGCGGCTACGCCAGCTCGCGCCACTCCATTTCGGTGGCGCCGATTGCCGGCAAGGGCGACGAAATGCAGCGCGACGCCTGGTACAGCTCGATGCGCTCGGCCGACGAACTGGCCAGCCCGCAAGCCATCGGCCGCTACGCAGCGGAACGGGCGCTCAGCCGCCTGAAATCGCGCAAGATCAAGACGGTCGAATGCCCGGTGCTGTTCGAGTCGCCCCTGGCGGCTGGACTGCTGGGTTCGCTCACGCAGGCAACGAGCGGCGGTGCGCTGTACCGCAAGAGCACCTTCCTGCTCGATTCGCTGGGCAAGCAGGTGTTGCCCAAGCACATCAGCGTCGACGAAGACCCGCACATCCTGCGCGGCAAGGGCAGCGCGCCCTTCGACGACGAAGGCGTGACCACCAAGGCTCGCAAGATCGTCGATGCGGGCCGGCTCGAAGGCTATTTCCTGAGCACCTACTCGGCGCGCAAGTTGGGCATGAAGACCACCGGCAACGCCGGCGGATCGCACAATCTCACGCTGCGTTCGAAGCTCACCAAGGCAAGCGACAACCTCGACGCCATGCTTGAAAAGCTGGGCACGGGCCTCTTCGTGATCGAACTGATGGGGCAGGGCGTCAACTACGTGACGGGCGACTATTCGCGTGGCGCGAGCGGCTTCTGGGTCGAGAAGGGCCGCATCGCCTTCCCGGTGGAAGAGATCACCATTGCCGGCAACCTCAAGGAGATGCTGATGGGCATCCAGGCCGTCGGCGCCGACACGTACAACTACGGCGCCAAGACGACCGGCTCGATCCTCATCAACCGGATGAAGGTGGCGGGGAGCTGAGGGCCTCGCGCGCCCTCGCGATGGCGCGCAGGTAGGGCTTCTTGAAGCCCTTGGGCTCTTCGTGCGGCGCGAGCCACGAGAAGCTGAAGACCAGGCCTTCCTCTTCGGGGCTGCCAACGGCCTCGTGCTCGAAGGTTTCGGGCAGTTCCGTTTCGGCACGCATCAGGTACAGGTGCCAGAGTTGCGCGTGGCGGAAGGCGTTGCCTTCGACGCCGGCACGGCATTCGCGCTCCATGGTGCCCAGGAACTGCAGCGGTCCCTTGAAATCGATGCCCGATTCTTCGAGCAGTTCGCGCCGGACCGCGTCTTCGGGCGCCTCGCCGGGCTCGACCGTGCCCTTGGGCAACTGCATGTTGCGGTCGCCGGGGTGGTGGAACACCAGCAGGCGGCCCTGCGCGTCCACGAGGCACGCGCAGGCCTTGGGGACGACGGTGCGCGGCATCAGGCGCCGGTCAGGGCAGCCTTGACCGCGGCGCTGACCGCGCCCATGTCGGCCTTGCCGGCCAGGCGCGTCTTGACGGCGCCCATCACCTTGCCCATGTCGCCGGGGCCGCTGGCGCCCAGCTCGGCCACGATGGCCTTGACTTCGGCAGCGATCTCGTCGGCGCCCATGCGCTGGGGCAGGTAGACCTCCAGCACCTTGATTTCGGCGGCTTCCTTGTCGGCCAGGTCGATGCGACCGCCCTGCGTGAAGGCCGCGACCGAGTCCTTGCGTTGCTTGACCAGCTTGTCGACGATGGCCACGACCATCGCGTCGTCCAGTTCCACGCGCTCATCGACTTCCTTCTGCTTGAGGGCGGCGAGCAGCAGGCGGATGGTGCCAAGGCGCTCGGAGTCCTTGGCGCGCATCGCGGTCTTCATGTCTTCGGTGATCTGGTCTTTGAGGCTCATGGCTTGGGTCCTGTTGGATTCTTGTTCTGGCAGAAAAAACAAAAGCCGCGACAGGTTTCCCTGAGGCGGCTTGGGCTTGCGGCTGCTGTGCTTGTTGCGACCCGCGGTGGGTAGCCAAGCACTCGCCAAGCTGCTTAGTACAGCTTCTTGGGCAGCTGCATGCTGCGCACGCGCTTGTAGTGACGCTTGACGGCGGCTGCCTTCTTGCGCTTGCGCTCGGCGGTCGGCTTTTCGTAGAACTCGCGGGCGCGCAGGTCGGTCAGCAGGCCGAGCTTTTCGATGGTGCGCTTGAAACGGCGCAGTGCGACGTCGAAGGGCTCGTTTTCTTTAACGCGAATGGTGGTCATCAGGAATCGTTGATTTGAATGTTGGCTCAGGGAGATCGAGGCCCAGAACCGGGGGTTCCTCAACTGAAATCTTTTGCGGCCGTTGAGGCAAGGCCAGAAGTTAGCCCAACATTATAACCAGAACCGGGAACTTGGTGTCAGAGGGCTGCCGCGCAGGCCGCGGCGCTCGCCCAGGCCCACTGGAAGTTGTAGCCCCCCAGCCAGCCCGTGACGTCGACGACCTCTCCGATGAAGTACAGGCCCGGCTGCTTCGATTCCAGGGTTTGCGACGATAAGTCCCGCGTGTCGATGCCGCCGGCTGTGACCTCGGCTTTTTTGTAACCCTCTGTGCCACTGGGCGTGATCTGCCAGCGCGTGATGCGCTCGGCCAATGCAGCCAGGGCGCGGTCCGCCGCCTCGTTGATGGGGCGGGCCAAGGCTGCATCCTGTTTCACCCAGGCGTCGGCCAGGCGGGAGGGCACGAGGGACGACAACTCGTTGGCGATCAGCTTGCGCGAGCGCGCCTTGGCCTCGGACAGGGCCGAGCCGATCTGCACGCCCGGCGCGAAATCGATCGTGAGCGGGGCGCCGGGCTTCCAGTAGCTGGAGATCTGCAGCACGCCGGGGCCGGAAAGCCCCCGGTGGGTGAAAAGCAGGTCTTCCAGGAAGCTCATGCGCTCCTTCTTGCTGCCAGTTTCGATTTGCACCGGCAGCGCGAGGCCCGCCAGGTCGGCGTACGGCACCCAGCCTTCGCCGCCGAAGGTCAACGGCACGAGGGCGGGGCGGGGCGAGACCACGCGCAGGCCGAATTGGGTGGCTACGCGGTAGCCGAAGTCGCTGGCGCCGATCTGCGGAATGGACAGGCCGCCCGTCGCGATCACGACACGCGGCGCCTGCACCGTGCCGCGCGCCGTGCCCACGCGGTAGCCGTCGCCGTCGGAAAAGCCGATCTCGCCCACCTTGCACGGCTGCCAGTGCGTCACGCCGCCGGCCGCGCATTCGGCCAGCAGCATGTCGATGATCTGCTGGGACGGGCCGTCGCAGAAAAGCTGGCCTTTGTGCTTTTCGTGGAACGCGATGCCGTGCTTTTGCACGAGTTCGATGAAGTGCTGCGGCGTGTAGCGCGAAAGTGCCGAGCGGCAGAAGTTCGGGTTGTCGCCGATGAAGTGGCGCTGCGGAGCGCGCACGTCGAGGTCGCGGTTGGTGAAGTTGGCGCGGCCGCCGCCCGAGATGCGGATTTTTTCGGCAATGCGCTCGTTGTGGTCGAGCAGCAGCACCTTCTTGCCGCGCTGGCCCGCCTGTGCGGCGCAAAAAAGGCCGGCAGCGCCGGCACCTATCACGATGGCGTCAAAGGAGGAGTTTTCTGTCATGGAGGGGCAGAAGTTACCTCAGCCGGCGCCAGGCATCCGCGGCTGCGGCCACTCAGCCGTGGCGTGCGCGGATTTCCCCGGGTTGCGCGGCCGCCGCCGCCATGCCGCGAATGACGTCGCCCACGACGATCACCGCCGGGCTCGCCATGCCGGAGTGCGACAGCGCCTCGTGCATGCGTTCGAGCGTGCTGACCACGTGGCGCTCCTGCGGAAGGCTGGCGTGCTGGACGATGGCCACCGGCGTGCTGCCGGGCAGGCCGCCCAGCAGCCCGTGCTGGATGTGCGCTGCGCCCGACACGCCCATGTAGATCACCAGCGTGAGCCGCGCCTGATGGGCCATCGCGGCGATGGCCCGCCAGTCGGTGGCTTTTTCGCCGGCGCTGCGGCCCGTCTTGGCGTGGCCGGTCATGAAGACAACGCCTTGGGCGCGATCGCGGTGCGTGAGCGGAACGTTGAGCGCAGTCACCGCCGCCAGCCCCGAGGTGATGCCGTTGATGACGCTCGCCTCGATGCCCGCATCGCGCAGGTGCTCCACCTCTTCGCCGCCGCGCCCGAAGATGAAGGGGTCGCCGCCCTTCAGGCGCACCACGTGCTCGCCCTCGCGCACCGCGGTGATCATCAGTTTCTCGATGAAGGCCTGCGGGGTGCTCTTGCAGCCGCCGCGCTTGCCCACGTAGACGATGCGTGCGTCGTCGCGCGCATGCGCAAGAATTTCGTCGTTGACCAGGTCGTCCACCAGCAGCACCGTGGCGCACTGGATGGCCTTGACGGCCTTGAGCGTGAGCAGGTCCGGGTCGCCGGGGCCGGCGCCCACGAGCGTGCAGGTGCCTTGAAGGGGTGTCGTGTTCATGCGGGGTCCAGGACGGTCGCTTGGGGTTCGGGTTGCGGCTGCGCCATCAGCAGGGCGTGCAGCTTCTTGATGTGGGCCACCTGCCGTGAGATGGCTTCGGGAACGGGGGCCGTGCCGTCGAGCACGCGTTGCGTGTAGTCGACCGTGCTTTGCAGGTCGATGGCGTCCGGCAGCCCGGGCACATCGGACAGCGTGCCGGCCTGCTGCGCCTGCAGTTCGATGCGCTGGCCGTGAATGAAGCCGTCCACCTGCGCGGTGCGGCGCGGATCGGCCACGCTTTCGCCTTCGAGGCCGCGCGAGAGCAGGGCGTTCATCTGCAGCAGATCGAAGGTGTCGGCCATCGAGCGTGCGTATTCAGGATGCGTGTAGCTGCTGATGACCAGGTTGGGGCCGAGCGCCGGTTGCATGAGTTTGACCACGCTGTGCGCCGGGTTTCGCAGGCCCACGACCTGGCGCACGTCGAGCAGGCGCTTCAAACCAGGGCAGAGGGTCTGCGTGGCGACGTGTGCGAGTTCGCCGCCCTGGATGGCGCGCACCTCTTGCAGCGCGTGCACGCCCATGGCGTCGAGCACCGCCGGCGCCGTGACGCGGCGCGATTCGGTCTGGCTGCCGTGGATGAGCACCGGAAGCCCCTCGCGCGCCAGCAACAGGCCCAGCAAGGGCGTGAGCACCGGCAGCTTGCGCGCGCCGTTGTAGCTTGGGATGACCACCAGCGGTTGCGGCGTCGCCGGAAAGCGCTTCAAGCGCGCATGGGTTGCGTCGAGGAAGCCGGCCATCTCGTCGGGCGTCTCGCCCTTGATGCGCATGGCCAGACAGAAGCCGCCAATCTCCAGATCGGTGACGGTGCCGTCCAGCACCTGTCCGAACAGATCGGTGGACTGTTCTCGCGTGAGCGGCTTCGCACCGCGCGCGCCGCGGCCGATTTCCTTGATGTATTGGCTGATTCCCATGGGTGTGGGGATTGTCCTGCAAGCGTTATGCCAATTCATGCATTGGCTTATGCCTTGGCGGCTTCGGGGGCGCTGGCGCGCACCATGCGCTTGAGTTCGGGCAGGCAACTGCCGCAGTTGGTGCCGCATTTCAGCCGGCCTTGCAGCGCGTCGAGACGCTCTGCGTCGTTGCCGGTGCATCCTCGAAGGGTGTCGCCAATCGCGGTCTCTGTGACGCCGAAACAGCTGCACACGATTTTTCCCCGTGCCGAGACGCCTTCCGGCGCCGTCGAGCCGGGACGCAACAGTTGGCGGCCGAAGGCTTGCGCGGGCAACTGCTCCTGCAGCAGGGTCTTGATCCAGGCCTCGGCGCGCGTGTCGCCGGCGAGAAGAAAGCCTTCCAGGTGTGCATCGTCCTGGTCGCCGCCGCTTCGCACCAGCCGGGCCGCGCGCCGCTGTCCATGGCGGGCATCGGCATAGCGCAAGGTGAAGGCGCCGGCCAGGCCCAGGAGATTTTCGATTTCCTGCAGCAATTCGTCCGGCGCTGCTTCGTGGGCGGCGGCGCGGAACAGCACGCCAGTGCGTTGCGCGTCCCCACCAGCCAATGCGCTGCCGTTGCTGAAAGGCACGCAGCTAGCAAATGCAAAGCGCTTCATCAGGCCGCGCAGCGTCTGCAGTGTTTCGAGCGCCGCGTGTCCGGGCAGCCACGCCGCCGCGAGCAAGGACCAGGGCAGCTCGGCCTTGAGGATCTTGACGGCCGCGTGCTTGAGTTCGGGCTGCTTCGAGTCGGGGCAGAAGGCGGGGCTCGTCAGCGCGTTGATGCCGGCCAGCGGCTCGCCGATGGAGGAGCGGCCGCTCAGGTACTCCTCGCCCCAATGCATGGCGACGAAGGCTTGGCTCAGGCCGACCTCGGGGCTGGCTTGGGCGGGCAGCACGATGGCGCCACGGCGCGAAGTCAGGTAGACCAGATCGCCATCCTTGATCTGGCGGCGCGCCATGTCCTGGCCGTTCATCTGGACGACTGGCTCAGGCACATGGCCGAACAGGCGGCCCAGCGTGCCGGTGCGGCTCATGCCGTGCCACTGGTCGCGCAGGCGGCCGGTGTTGAGCGAGAAGGGAAATCGCGCCTCGCGCTGCTCGGCCACGGGCTTGTAGGGCGTGTCGACAAAGCGGGCACGCCCGTCCTCCGTGGGGAACACGCCGTCTTCGTACAGGCGAACGCGGCCGGTGTGAGCACCTTCGGGCAGGGGCCACTGCTGCGGGCCTTGCGCGTCGAGCATGGCCCAGCTCAGGCCCGTGATGTCCAGGTCGCGCCCGCGCGTGGATTCGCGGTGCTCGTTCCAGATGGCCTCGGCGCCCGCTTCGTGGTCGAGCGCGTAGGGAAAGAGCGTCGCTGCCGTGGTGCGTCTGGGCAGGCGGGCCTCCAGGCGCTGCGCGAAGTCCACTGCCGCAGACCAGTCGTGTCGTGCGGCGCCCGGTGCCGACACAGCCGGCCGCACGCGCGAAATGCGCCGCTCGCTGTTGGTCACGGTGCCGGTCTTCTCACCCCAGGTTGTGGCCGGCAACAGCAGGTCGGCGTAGGCACAGGTGGCGGTGGTCGAAAAGGCTTCCTGCACGACGACGAACTCGCAGCGTTCGAGCGCGCGACGCACCGTGGCCTGGTCGGGCATCGACTGGGCCGGGTTGGTGCACGCGATCCACAGCGCCTTGATCTGGCCGTCGGCCACGGCGTTGAACATCTCCACCGCTGTCTTGCCCGGGGTGGCGGGCACCTCGGGCACGCCCCACAGCGCAGCCACTTCGGCTCGATGCTGCGGATTGTCCAGGTCGCGATGCGCGCTCAATAGGTTGGCAAGACCGCCCACTTCGCGCCCGCCCATCGCGTTGGGCTGCCCCGTGAGCGAGAAGGGGCCAGCGCCGGGCTTGCCGATCTGCGCGCTCGCCAGGTGCAGGTTGATCAGCGCCGCGTTCTTGGCGGTGCCGCTCGACGACTGGTTCAGGCCCTGGCAGTACAGGCTCAGCGTCGCGGCCGATGTCGCGAACAGGCGCGCCGCTTCGAGCAGATCCGCCTTGTCGATGCCGCACACCTGTGCCACCTTGTCGGGCGTGCATTCGCGGACGGTGGTCTTGAGGGCGTCAAAGCCGTTGGTGTGCGCGGCGATGTACCCGGGATTCGTCCAGCCTTCCCACAGCATCAGGTGCAGCATGCCGTGAAACAGCATCACGTCGGTGCCCGGCTGGATGGGCAGGAACAGATCGGCGATCTCCACCGTGTCGGTGCGCCGCGGGTCGGCCACGATGATCTTCATCGCCGGGTTGGCGCGCCGGGCGTCCTCGATGCGGCGAAACAGGATGGGGTGCGCCCACGCCGTGTTGCTGCCGACGATGAAGAGGCACTGCGCATCCTTGAAGTCGTCGTAGCACGCGGGCGGCGAGTCGGCGCCCAGCGTCTTCTTGTAGCCCGCCACGGCGCTGCTCATGCACAGGCGCGAGTTGGTGTCGATGTTGTTGGTGCCGATCAAGCCCTTCGCGAGCTTGTTGAAGACGTAGTAGTCCTCGGTGAGCAACTGACCGGAGACGTAGAAGCCGACGGCATCGGGGCCGTGGTCGCGGATGACCTGGGCGAACTTGTCGGCGGCGGTGTCGAGGGCGTGGTTCCACGTCGTTGCCTGTGGTGCGGCGTTGCGCTCGGACCGCTGCATTGGTTGGAGCAGGCGCGTCTGGTGCGTGACTTCCTGGCTTGCGGTGAGGTGGAGGGTCGAACCCTTGGTGCACAGGCGGCCGAAGTTGGCCGGGTGCTCGGGGTCGCCGCGCACGCCGGTGATCTGGTCGCCCTGCGATTCGATGATCACGCCGCAGCCGACGCCGCAGTAGGGGCAGGTGGATCTGGTTTCGCGCATGTCTTACTCCCTCCCCTCCCGGGGGAGGGTGGGGGTGGGGGTGGGGGCACACGGCGATGAAAGATGCGCAGTCGTGCCCCCATCCCGGCCTTCCCCCGGGAGGGGAAGGAGAAAGAGAAAGAAGTCAGTGGCCATGAGGTGCCTGCACATCAAACGTCTCATCACCCAACGGCCCCGCAGGCGCCGCCCTCCCGGGTCCGGCCCGCGGTGCCTCCAGATCCAGCGCATGCGTTGCCAGTTCGCGCGCATCGAGCATCACCTGTCCACCTTCGACCTTGCACACAAACTTCGGCGTGCAGCCTTCATCGGGTTGCTTCGCGCATCCGTCATCCAGCCCAATGGTCCAGTTGTGCAGCGGGCACGCCACGCTGGTGCCGAACACGATGCCCTGGGACAGCGGCCCACCCTTGTGTGGACAGCGGTCCAGCAGTGCGAACACCTCGTCCTGGCTGTTGCGAAACACGGCCACGGCCACGCCCGCCGGGCGCGCCACGCGGCGTGCACCCAGCACCGGGATATCGTCCACACGGCAGATGGTTGTCCATTCGCTCATCGTTGCCTCCATGGGGTCAGCTGTCCTGCAGCGCAGGCGCTTCGGCGTCGCTGATCGCTGACTTGGGCATGAAAGTCAGCGGCACTTCGGCCACCGGCGTGAACTGGCGAACGTCCACTTGCGCACGGGTCGATTCGAACCACGGATCGGGCTCGCCATCGAGCGCGAACTGCAGACGCTCCCACAGCGCCTTGCGGCACGCGGCGTCTTCAACGATCTTTTTCTTTACGTGGTCCAGGCCGACGCGCGAGATGTAGTGCACCGTGCGCTCCAGATACCAGCCTTCCTCACGGTACAACTGCAGAAAGGCCCCCGTGTACTCCATCACTTCCTCGCTCGTCTTGAGCTTCACGAGGAACTGCGCGACCTCGGTCTTGATGCCGCCATTGCCGCCCACATAAATCTCCCAACCGGAGTCCACACCGATCACGCCCACGTCCTTGATGCCGGCCTCGGCGCAATTGCGCGGGCAGCCCGACACGGCCAACTTGACCTTGTGCGGCGAATACATCGCCCACAGCGCATGCTCCAGGTCCTTGCCCATCTGGGTGGAGTCTTGCGTGCCGAAGCGGCACCACTCGCTGCCCACGCAGGTCTTCACCGTGCGCAGCGACTTGCCGTAGGCAAAGCCGCTCGGCATGCCGATGTCCTTCCACACGCCGGCGAGGTCTTCCTTCTTCACGCCCAGCAGGTCGATGCGCTGCCCGCCAGTGATCTTGACGGTCGGGATCTTGTACTTGTCGGCCGCATCGGCGATGCGCCTCAACTCGTCCGGCGTCGTGTGGCCACCCCACATGCGCGGGATCACCGAATAGGTGCCGTCCTTCTGGATGTTCGCGTGGCTGCGCTCGTTGATGAAGCGGCTTTGCGGATCGTCCTTCGCTTCCTTGGGCCAAGTGCTGATCAAGTAGTAGTTGACGGCAGGCCGGCAGCTTGCACAACCGTTGGGCGTGCGCCAGCCCATGCCTTCGAACACCTCCGCGTGCGTCAGGAATTTCTGTGCGCGAATGGCATCACGCACGTCCTTGTGGCTCGCGTCGGTGCAGCCGCAGATCGCCTTCTTCTTCGGTGCGGCCGAGTAGTCTCCGCCCGCGGTGAACATCAGGATCTGCTCGACCAGCCCGGTGCATGAGCCGCAGCTTGCGCTGGCCTTGGTGTGCTTCTTCACCTCGTCCAGCGTGAACAGGCCCTTGTCCTTGATCGCCTTGCAGATCGTGCCCTTGCTCACGCCGTTGCAGCCGCACACCTCGGCTTCGTCGGGCATCGTGGCCGCGCTCTTGTTGCCCTCGTGCCCGGTGTCGCCGATGTTCGATTCGCCGAACATCAGCTTGTCGCGGATGTCGCCCACGCTGCGGCCGTCGCGCAGCAGCTTGAAGTACCAGCTGCCGTCCACCGTGTCGCCGTACAGGCAGGCGCCGACCAGCTTGTCGTCCTTGATCACGAGCTTCTTGTAGACGCCGCCGAAGGGATCGCTCATCACGATTTCCTCGGTGCCTTCGCCGCCCATGAACTGGCCCGCGCTGAAGAGATCGATGCCCGTCACCTTGAGCTTGGTCGATGTCAGGGAACCCATGTAGCGCCCGATGCCGAACTGCGCCAGGTGATTGGCCGCGACCTTGGCCTGCTCGAAGAGCGGTGCCACCAGCCCGTAAGCGATGCCGCGATGCGCCGCGCACTCGCCCACCGAGTAGATGCGCGCGTCGGTCACCGTCTGCATCGTGTCGTTCACCACGATGCCGCGGTTGCAATGCAGGCGCATCGATTCCGCGAGCGTCGTGTTCGGGCGGATGCCGACGGCCATCACGACCAGGTCGGCCGGCACCTCGCTGCCATCCTTGAACTTCACGGCCTTGACGCGGCCCTGGCCGTCGTCGACCAGTTCCTGCGTCTGCGCGTTCAGCAGGAAGTTGAGGCCGCGCGCTTCCAGCGACTTGCGCAGCAGGCCACCCGCCACGTCGTCGAGCTGGCGCTCCATGAGCCATGCGTTGACGTGCACCACCGTCACGCTCATGCCGCGCAGCATCAGGCCATTGGCGGCTTCGAGGCCGAGCAGGCCGCCGCCGATGACGACCGCATGCTTGTGCGTCTTGGCGGTCTCGATCATCGTGTGGGTGTCGGCGATGTCGCGGTAGGCGATCACGCCCTTCAGGTCCTTGCCAGGCACCGGCAGGATGAAGGGGTTGGAGCCGGTGCACAGCAGCAGCCGGTCGTACGCGGCTTCGACGATGCTGCCGTCCGCGGCCTCGGCGCGCACGATGCGTTTCACGCGGTCCACTTCGGTCACCAGCTTGCCGGCGTGCAGCGTGATGTGGTTCTCCGCATACCACTCCCACGAGTTCAGGATGATCTGGTCGACCGTCTGCTCACCGGCGAGTACGGGCGACAGCAGGATGCGGTTGTAGTTGGGGTGCGGCTCGGCGCCGAACACCGTGATGTCGTAGAGGTCGGGCGCGAGCTTGATCAGCTCTTCGACCGCACGCACGCCGGCCATGCCGTTGCCCACCAGAACCAGTTTCATCTTTTTCATCATCGTGGTCTTCCGCATTGATGCGTTGATCAGAAGTGCAATGCCATCACCGCGGTGATGCGGCCCCCGGGCGCCACAGGGATGGCGATCATGGGTTCGGCCACGGCGGGAATGCCGCTGGAGAAGGCGCGTGCGATGGCGCCCGGCGTGCCCGGCGCGTCGACGGCCAAGGCGATGGTCTCCGGCACCTCGATGGCCGCGGACGCTTCGGAGAACCCGAGGCTGCGGCGAAGTCGCGTGCCGTCGGCATCGGGTTCCCAGGTTTCGACGCGGCGCGCAACCGGCGTCGCCAGCGCGGAGAGGAAGGCCATCACGAAGTGCTGGCCGTTCAGCGTCGAGCAGGGAATCGCAAAGCCGCGGTTGATGCCGACCTTGACGGCGCCCTCGGCACGCAGGAAGCCCGAGCCCTTGCCCAGGTCCGGCATGAACACCGGCTTTTGCGCTTCCCAGGCCATGCCCGGCAGGCCGGTGCCGCGGCGGAAGGCGGTGGCACGCGAGATGAATTCGAAGGTGTCGCCGGTCGTGCCGTAGTAGCCGTCGACCAGTGTCATGTCGTGCGACTCTTCGGGATCGTTGCCCCAGAGTTCGATGGCGCCGGCGTGCTGCTCGTCGTCGCCGCAGAAAATCACGGCCACCGAGCTCAGCCGGTCGCCCTTGAAGATCGGCACCGCAATGCCGCAGGTCAGGCCCGCGGCACGCGCCGCCTTGGCGCGGCGGAAGTACGAGCCTTCCAGTTCCTTGAGCACGATCGGGTGACCCGTGTCCCAGGCCCGGCCCGGCAAGCCCTCGCCGCGGCCGAAGCACAGGTTCTGGCTGATGGCCGCAAAACGGTGCGCGGCGCCGAACAGGCCACCGCCGAATTCGAGCAGGCTGCCGTCTTCACTGGGCACCCAGTATTCGATGACGCGGATGAAGGACTTCACGGCAGCCGCTTCCATTCAGTTGGCTGCAACGGGCTTGTCGGCCGCCGCGATCATCACGCCCGACAGCGTGCCGTACGCCGTCTCCCAGGCCGTGCGCACATCGGGGGTGAACTCTGCTCCCAAGCCCTTGTCGAGCGTGTCGATCAGCGCCGCGCCCACCACCGCGTAGTGCGCGGGTTCCGCGCCGTAGGCCACGTGCCGCACGGCGAGTTTCTGCGCCACCGGCACCAGCGTGTCGAGGTTGTTGAGTTGTCGCGTGACGCTGCCCAGCATCGTCATGAGCTTGCGTCCCTGCTCGACCATGTCGCCCTTGAAAAGCGCCCGCACATCCGGTGCAAGCTCGAACAGCCGCGTGTAGAAAAGTGCCGCGGCGTGGTCGGAAATCGGCACGACCTTGGCGAAGCTGGATTGCACCAGTTCGATTTGATGGGGGGTCATCGTGAAGCTCCTCGTTGGTTGTCGAGATCGAACGATTGCGCGCGCTGGCTCAAGCCGCCTTTTCCACATGACCTTGGCGCGTGTACAGGAAGTCAATGACGGCTTTTCGATAGTGAACGTAGTTCCGGTCTTCCGCCAGTTCCACGCGGTTGCGCGGGCGATCGAGGTTCACGGTGAGCACCTCGCCGATGGTGGCGGAGGGGCCGTTGGTCATCATCACGATCTTGTCGGACAGCAGCACGGCTTCGTCCACGTCGTGCGTGACCATGACGACGGTGCTCTGCGTCTTTTGCACGATGGCGAGCAGTTCGTCCTGCAGCCGCGCGCGGGTCAGTGCGTCGAGCGCGCCGAAGGGCTCGTCCATCAGCAGCACCTTGGGTTCCATTGCCAGCGCGCGGGCGATGCCGACGCGCTGTTTCATGCCGCCGGAGATCTCGCCCGGACGCTTGTGGGTGGCAGGCGTGAGGCCGACCAGTGCGAGTGCCGCATCGGTGCGCGCCTTCAGTTGCGCCTTCTTCTCGGTTGCGGCAAACACGCGCTCAACGCCGAGATAAATGTTCTCGTAGCAGGTGAGCCAGGGCAGCAGCGAATGGTTCTGGAACACCACGGCGCGCTCCGGTCCGGGGCCGGCGATTTCCTTGTTGGCGCACAGGAGCACGCCTTGGGTGGGCTTCGTCAGCCCGGCGATCAGGTTCAGCAGCGTCGACTTGCCGCAGCCCGAGTGACCGATGAGGGCCACGAACTCTCCCTTGGCGACGGTGAGGTTGATGTCGCGCAGCGCCTGGAAACTGCCCTTGGGTGTCTTGAAGGTCTGCTCGACATCCGAGATGTCGATGAATTTCCGGTCCGCCACGGTTGTGGTCGGCAATACGCTGACAGCACTCATGACTTCACCTCTTCAAACGTGAACGCAGTTGCAATCTTGATGAGCGCGAATTCGAGGATCAGGCCGACGATGCCGATCACGAAGATCGCGATGATGATGTTCTTGACGTTGAGGTTGTTCCACTCGTCCCACACCCAGAAGCCGATGCCGACGCCGCCGGTCAGCATCTCGGCCGCGACGATCACGAGCCACGCGGTGCCGACCGCGAGGCGCACGCCCGTCAGCATGTAGGGCAGCACGGCCGGAAAGAGGATCTTGGTGATGATCTTCCACTCGCTGAGGTTGAGCACCTTGGCAACGTTCATGTAGTCGCTCGGCACGCGCTGCACGCCGACCGCCGTGTTGATGACCATGGGCCAGATCGAGCAGATGAAGATGGTCCAGATGGCCGCCGGATTGGCGCCCTTGAAGACCAGCAAGCCGATCGGCAGCCACGCCAGCGGCGACACCGGCCGCAGCAGGCTGATGAGCGGGTTGAACATGCGCGCCAGGAACTCGAAGCGCCCGATCGCAAAGCCCGCCGGAATACCCACCGCTGCTGCCAGGCCAAAGCCCAGCGCCACACGTTGCAGCGATGACAGCACGTTCCAGCCCACGCCCTGGTCGTTCGGCCCGTTGCTGTAGAACGGATCGCTGAACACCTTCACGGCCTGCAGCCAGGTTTCGTAGGGGGCAGGGAAGGTGCCCGCGCTGCGCAGCGCGATCAGTTCCCAGATCAGCACCAGCAGGCCGAAGCCGGCGAGCGGTGCCAGCACGCGCATCCAGAGCCAACGCAAGTCAGTCGACCTGCGCGCGATTTGCTCCCTCGCCCCTCCGGGGAGAGGGCGGGGGTGAGGGGCAGCTTCGGCACGGGCCATGGCCTCGCCCCGACCCTCTCCAGCGTGCGGGAGAGGGAGAGCAGCCTCGAGCGGAGAGTGGAAGACAGCGCTGACCATCGTGTTCTCCTCAGGCCGCGTTGAGCTTGAACGCGTCGGCATAGGCCTTGGGGTTCTTGCCGTCCCACACCACGCCGTCCATCAGCTTGCTGGTGCGCAGCACGTCCTTGGGCACTGGTGTTTTTGTGGCAGTAGCGGCCTGCTTGTAGATGTCGATGCGGTTGATTTCCGTCGCCACCTTCAGGTAGTCCGGATGCTCCTTCAGCAAACCCCAACGCTTGTGCTGCGTGAGGAACCACATGCCGTCCGACAGGTACGGAAAGGTCGCCGCACCATCGTTGTAGAACTTCATGTAGTTCGGGTCGTCCCAGTTCTTGCCCAGGCCGTTGGTGTAGCGGCCCAGGATGCGCTGGTTGATCGCATCGACGCTGGTGTTGACGTAGCTCTTCTCGGCGATCGTCTCGGCCATCTTGTTCTTGTTCTGCAGGCCGGTGTCGATCCACTTGCCGGCTTCGAGGATGGCGGCCGTCACGGCGCGCGAGGTGTTGGGGTACTTCTTCGCGAAGTCGGCGGTGGTGCCCAGCACCTTCTCGGGATGGTCCTTCCAGATGTCCTGCGTGGTGATGGCGGTGATGCCGATGCCGTCCATGATGGCGCGCTGGCCCCAGGGTTCGCCCACGCAGAAACCGTCCATGTTGCCGATGCGCATGTTGGCCACCATCTGCGGTGGCGGCACCACGATGGACTTGGCGTCCTTCAGCGGGTTGATGCCGCTGGCCGCCATCCAGTAGTAGAGCCACATGGCGTGCGTGCCGGTCGGGAAGGTCTGCGCGAAGGTGTATTCGCGCTTGTCGGTGGCCATCAGCTTGGCCAGCGACGGGCCGTCGACCGCGCCCTTGTCCGCGATCTTCTTGCTCAGCGTGATCGCCTGCCCGTTGTTGTTCAGCGTCATCAGCACGGCCATGTCCTTCTTCGGGCCGCCGATGCCCAGGTGCACGCCGTACACCAGGCCGTAGAGCACGTGGGCGAAGTCGAGGTCGCCATTGACCAGCTTGTCGCGCACGCCGGCCCAGCTCGCTTCCTTGCTGGGCACGATCTTCACGCCGTACTTCTTGTCGATGCCCAGCACCGAGGCCATCACGACGCTGGCGCAGTCGGTGAGCGGAATGAAGCCGATCTTGACTTCTTCCTTCTCGGGCTTGTCCGAGCCTTGCGCCCAGACGGCGGCGCGCAGGGCGGGGTCGATGCCGACCGCGCCGAGGGCGGCGGTTTTCAGCACGGTGCGTCGGCTTAACTTGAACTTCAGCGCATCGGTGGTCATGGGGCGAACTCCGGTCAAAACAACAAAGCGAAAAACAAAAAAGGCGTCCTTGCCGTGCATGCGTTGCTCGTGTTGTTGAAACGAGCGCATGCGGGCAAGGACGCCTTTGTCCTGTTGGGTCGGCAACACCCGCCGTTGGGTGCCGCCTGCCTGAAGACCTTCGTTGGTCTATGCCGGAGATGTAAGCAAGTGGCGTGCCAACTGTTTGGAGCTACTCTTTGCTATCAAATAGATAGCGACGGATCCATGCTGGATTTAGGCAAAAGGCCAATACAGCCCAGAACGCCGCACGGGCACATTCCTTGTGCAGCGCACCAATTCAGTTTCCGCTTGGCAGGTATTCGGCCATCGACAGCACCGATTCGGCCACGTCGACCAAGCGCCGGTTCTGGTTCATGGCGGTTTGGCGCAGCATCTTGTGGGCGTCCTGCTCGCTCATGCGGCGGTGGGCCATGAGCAGGCCCTTGGCTCGCTCGACCAGCTTGCGCTCGTTCAGGCCGGCACGCACGGTGTCGAGTTCATCGCTCATGGCCTGCAGGCGTTGCGACTGCTCCTGCAGCATGTCGAGCACCGAGCGTTCGAGTTGGTGGCCGTAGGTGCTGGAAGCCGCCTGCGGTGCGGCCTCGGGCGCCTGCCCGTCGTCGAAAAAAGCGGCTGCGCCCGGGGCCGCGTTGCCCAGCTGATCGAGCAGGGCCTGGTTGGCGTCCGCCTCCGTGCGGGCTTCGGCAATCTTGCGCGTGCACAGCACGCGCAGATCTGCGGCAAGACGGTCTTCGACATCCCTCATGGCATCGATGCGCAATGAACAGCAGTCGAACCACGCCGTGCTGAGTTCACTGTCCAGCGCGGTACCGGGCGGGGCGGTGGTTGCCATGCGGCGAAGCCGTTCGAGTTCAGCCACTTCGGCCATCGGCTGGCTGGCACGCCAGACCTCGCGCAGGGCGGGGCCGGCGAAGTCGGCAAAGACGTTGAAGCAGCGCTCCTGCGCCGCGATCAACTGCAGCCACTGTTCCTGGCCCGCCTTGTCGGTGCGCCCTTCGGCGAAGGCGGCCGCGCCGCGCGCGCGCTCCTGCCCGGCGAATTCCTTGCCCTGCATGAAATTGAAGAGGGCCGCGAGCAGGCGCGAGATCTCGGGGTCGGTCGCGCCGTCGGCGGCTTCGAACACGACGGCCAGCAGGCCCGCGATCAGCTTGGCGAATCCGGCAGTGGCCTGTGCGGCATCGATTTCCAGCGCGCCAATGCGTCGGCGCAGGGCGGGCAGGGCGTCCAGCCCTGGCAACACCCAGGCGACGCGGCTGAACAGGCGCGTGCCGCTGCCAATGCGCTGGCTGCCCGTCTCCAGACGGTCGAAGCCTGCGCGCACGTCCTGTTCCAGGCGGATGCATTCGCCGATTTGCGCGCTGCGTTGCGAGACAAAGTGCTTGCCGCGCGACGCCAGCAGGATGTTGGAAAGCCCGCGCTCGCGCTGCAGTGCGTGAACCAGCCGGCCGATGGTGCCCACCAACTCGCTGGTGCGCGCCAACTGGTCCAGTTCGTCGATTTCGCAGCGTCGGGCTGCAACGAGAAAGCTCAATCCGGATTTCATCGTGGGGTCATCATGTGGATTTGGGCGTCGGCATTGGCAGGGCATCCAGCAACATTCATGCCCCGAATCGAGCGCCCACCTACACTCGACCCATGCTTGTTCTGGGAATTGAATCATCCTGCGATGAAACTGGCGTCGCCATGGTCGAAGTCGAGGGCGCGGCCGTGCCCCGCTTGTCGGCGCACGCCCTGCACAGCCAGATTTCGATGCACCAGGCCTACGGCGGCGTGGTGCCCGAGTTGGCCAGTCGCGACCATATCCGGCGCGTGCTGCCCCTGACGCAGGCCGTGCTCGACGAAGCCGGCAAGACCGTCGCCGACGTTGACGTGGTTGCCTACACGCGCGGCCCCGGCCTCGCAGGCGCCTTGCTGGTGGGTGCGGGCGTGGCCTGCGCGCTGGGCGCCGCGCTGGGCAAGCCCGTGCTGGGAGTTCATCACCTCGAAGGGCATCTGCTCTCGCCCTTCCTCAGTGCCGATCCGCCCGAATTTCCCTTCGTGGCGCTGCTCGTGTCGGGCGGACACACGCAACTGATGGAAGTCGATGGCGTCGGCCACTACCAGGTGCTGGGCGAAACCATCGACGACGCGGCGGGAGAGGCCTTCGACAAGAGCGCCAAGCTGATGGGGTTGCCTTATCCGGGCGGCCCGTGGCTTGCCAAGCTGGCGGAAAACGGCGACCCCGCGGCCTTCAAGCTCCCTCGCCCCTTGCTGCACAGCGGCGATCTCGATTTTTCGTTCGCGGGCCTGAAGACCGCCGTGCTGACGCAGGCGCGCAAACTCGGCGACGAACTGGAAGCACGCAAGAGCGACCTGGCCGCATCCACGCAAGCCGCCATCGTCGAGGTGCTGCTCAAAAAATCGATGACGGCGCTGGAGCGCACCGGCCTCAAGCGCTTGGTGGTCGCCGGTGGCGTGGGTGCCAACCGTTCGCTGCGCGATCAATTGAACGCCGCATGCGCCAAGCGCGGCGTGCGCGTGCACTATCCCGAACTGCATTTGTGCACCGACAACGGCGCCATGATCGCCATGGCGGCGGCCATGCGCATCCAAGCGGGCCTGGAGCAGCCGAACGATCGCTACGACTTCAACGTCAAGCCGCGCTGGCCCCTGGATTCGCTGCCGGTCGCCGCATAGCGCCGCGCAAAAAAATGCCCGCCAGCAGGCGGGCCCAAGAGGAGACAGGGTAGGGTGAAGGGGCGATCAGCTGATGGTCAGTTGGCTCACGTTGCTCACGGGCACTTTCTTGCCGAGCTTGAGCGTGAGCACGCCGTTTTCGAGCTTGGCTTCGCTGGTGGCCACGTCGATTTCCAGCGGCAGTTCATAGGCCGCCTTGAACTGGCGCTTGGCGTCGGCCTTGCTCTCGATGCGCACCACGGCGTCTTCGATCGAGATGGTGAGGTCTTCACGCGAGAGGCCCGGCACGTCGAGCGTGATGGTCCAGCTCTTGTCGTCCTGTTCGACGTTCAGCGAACGCTGCGGCGCAAAGGCGTCATTGAAGAAGCGTTCGACGCTGCGATCAAACGAGCGCGGAACATAGGTACGGGTGCGAACAGCGGGTGCGAAAAACATGTGGGACTCCTTGGTGGATAAACACTTACACTTCGCGGCCTTTCAACCATGAGTGCCGCATGCATCCCATCTAGGAGCGCGGGCAGGGGTTTCAAGAGAATGAATTTCACTGTTTTTCAACGACGCAAGGCCTTGAAATTGGGCGTTGCGACGCTATGTGGCGCGGCCTTCGCGTCGGCCTTGTCATCGACAGCGCATGCGCAGTCTTCAGGGCCGATCCGGTTGGCGCTCATCGAAAGCATGAGCGGGCCCTTCGCCAACACCGGCGAGGCGGTCTACCGCAACCTGCTGTGGGCGACGGAACGCGTCAACCAGCGCGGCGGCGTCAAGCTGCCCGGCGGGGCGAGGCAACTGCAGATCGACCGCTACGACAGCAAAGGGCAGAACGAGGAAGCCCTCTCTGCCTTGCGCTCGGCCATGGACGACGGCGCGCGCATCGTGCTGCAGGGCAACTCTTCGGCAACAGCGGCCGCGCTGCTCGATGCGATTGAAAAGAACAACGAGCGCGATCCGGCGCGCCGCGTGATCTTCCTCAACTATTCGGCGGTGGATCCGGCGCTCACCAACGAGCGTTGCAGCTTCTGGCACTTCCGCTTCGACGCGCATGCCGACATGCGCGTGACGGCATTGATGGAAGTCATCAAGGACGACAAGTCGGTCAAGCGCGCCTACCTGATCGGCCAGGACTACAGCTTCGGCCAGGCCGTGCTGCGCGAGTCGAAACGGCAACTCACCCAACTGCGGCCCGACGTGGACATCGTGGGCGATGAACTGCACCCGATGGGCCGCGTCAAGGACTTCTCGCCCTACGCGACGAAGATCATGGCCAGTGGCGCGCAAGCGGTGATCACCGGCAACTGGGGCAATGACCTGACGCTGCTCGTGAAGGCCGCGCGTGAAGCCGGCTACCAGGGCAAGTTCTACACCTTCTATGGCAACGCCTTGGGCGCGCCGGCGGCCATCGGCGACGCCGGTGTCGGCCGCGTGGTGGCGGTCGCGGACTGGCTGCCCAACGTGCAGACCGCCGAGTCGGAAGCCTTCTACAAGTCCTTTCGCGCGCGCTTTCCAAAGGCCGCCGACGACTACGTGCACATGCGCATGCAACTGTTGATGGAGGCGCTGGCGCAATCATTGGAACGCGCGGGCAGCACCGATGCCATTGCCGTGGCACGCGCACTCGAAAATGCCGATGTGAGCTTCGCCGGGCAGCGCGGGCGCATGCGCGCGTCGGACCACCAGTTCCAGCAACCGCTGGTCGTCGGGCTCATGGACAAGGTGGGCGCGCCGGGCGTGCAGTTCGACGTGGAAGGCTCGGGTTATGGCTTTCGCGTGATCAAGACCATTTCAGCCGAGCGCGCCGAAATGCCCACGACCTGCCGCATGCAGCGCCCTTGAGGCCATTGAATACCGCAGCGCCCGACGCGGGCCTTGCCCATCGGGCAACATCGGCACCATCCACAAAGAACTTTTGAGTCCCATGCGTCACGCCATCCAGAACCTCGAAGCCTCCAAGATCCGCGAAGTCGCCAACGTCGGCTTGGGCCGGGACGACGTGCTGGCCTTCTGGTTCGGTGAAAGCGACGAAGTCACGCCCGACTTCATCCGGCAGGCCGCCATCGACTCGCTTCAGCGCGGCGAGACCTTCTACGCGCACAACCTCGGCTTGCCCGAATTGCGCGAGGCCGTTGCCAGGTACACGAGCAGCCTGCATCCCGAGGTGGATGCCGGGCGCATCGCCATTACCTCCGGCGGCGTCAGCGCGCTCATGCTGGCGGTGCAGGCACTGGTCGATGCCGGCGACGATGTCGTAGCCGTGACGCCCGTCTGGCCCAACCTGACGGCGCAGCCCGCCATCATGGGCGCCACCGTCCGCTGCGTACCGCTGGTGCCCAAGGCAGGAGAGTGGACGCTCGACCTCGACGCCGTCCGCGCGGCCGTCAGGCCCGGCACCAAGGTGCTGATCGTCAACGCCCCGAACAATCCCACCGGCTGGACCATGTCCCGCGCCGAGCAGCAGGCCCTGCTCGACCATTGCCGCGGCACCGGCACGTGGATCCTGGCCGACGAGGTCTACGAGCGCCTGTACTACGAGCCGACGCCGAACCGCTGCGCGCCGAGCTTTCTCGACATTTCCGTGCCCGAGGATCGCCTGATCGTCGTGCACAGCTTCTCCAAGAGCTTCCTGATGACCGGCTGGCGCCTTGGCTGGCTGGTGCTGCCCCCGTCGCTGGTGGACAGCATGGGCAAGCTGATCGAGTTCAACACCTCGTGCGCCAGTGTTTTCACGCAGCGGGCCGGTCTCGTTGCGCTCGAGCACACCGAAGACGTCACCCCGCGCGTCGTCGCCCACCTCAAGCAGTGCCGGGACACGCTGATCCCGTTGCTGCAGGCCGTGCCGGGCGTCAAGGTCGCGCCTGCGAAGGGTGGCATGTACGCGTTTTTCCAGCTCGAGGGCTTCCCCGATTCGTTGGAGGTGGCGAAGCGTCTCGTGGCAGAAGCGGGCTTGGGCCTCGCTCCCGGCAACGCCTTTGCGCCCGAGGCGCAAGGCTGGCTGCGCTGGTGCTTTGCCTCCAAGGACCCGAGCCGCCTTGTGGAAGGCGTCGAGCGACTCAAGAGGTGGCTTGGCGCTCAATAAAAGCCGGGTAAAACGGATCGGCGAGGCCGCTGCAGGTCGTTGGTGGGTGTTGCGGACCGGCTCTTTGCCGGGCCGCAGGCGCCGTCCCGCGAGGCACGACTCCCGCGTCGCGCGAAGCGCGATGCCCAGTGCGCGGGGCCTGGATCTGAGGAAATTTCCGCAGCGGGATATAATCGAACGGCTTTGCATCTCGCAACGCGCACGGTGGGGGCAGTTCCAGCGCCCACCGCAAGTCAAATTCCATCGGAACACAGGAAATATCAAATGATCGCAGCCTCCATCAAGGCCGAAGTCGTCAAAGACAACGCTCGCGCCGCCAACGACACGGGCAGCCCCGAAGTGCAAGTCGCACTGCTGACCGCCCGCATCAACGAACTCACGCCTCACTTCAAGACGCACGCCAAGGACCACCACGGTCGCCGCGGCCTGCTGCGCATGGTGAGCCGCCGCCGCAAACTGCTGGACTACCTCAAGTCCAAAGACGCTGACCGTTACACCGCGCTGATCGCCAAGCTGGGCCTGCGCAAGTAAGTCAACCGCATGCAAAAACGCCTGAGTTAGCCCGCTAGCTCAGGCGTTTTTCACTTCGGAGCCGCCAAAACAGAGCGAAGCTGTGTCATTCCAATGAAGTTCGGACGCCGAGCTTCGCTGGAATGGCATCGTGTTCTGAGAAGCGCTCCGGCCCCGCAGGCCATCCAAGGCCTGCTATCAAAACAGGAGCAATCATGAGCCTCTTCAATAAAGTCACCAAGTCCTTCCAATGGGGCGACAAGACCGTCGTCATGGAAACCGGCGAAATCGCTCGCCAGGCCACGGGCGCCGTCAAGGTCGACATCGACGGCACCGTCGTGCTGGCCACCGTCGTGGCTTCCAAGTCCGCCAAGCCGGGCCAGGATTTCTTCCCGCTGACCGTCGACTACATCGAGAAGACCTACGCCGCCGGCAAGATCCCCGGCAGCTTCTTCAAGCGCGAAGCCAAGCCCAGCGAACACGAAACGCTCACCTCGCGCCTGATCGACCGTCCGATCCGCCCGCTGTTCCCCGAAGGCTTCCTGAACGAAGTGCACGTGGTCATCCACACGCTGTCGCTCAACCCCGAAGTCGATGCCGACATCGCCGCCATGATCGCTTCGAGCGCCGCCCTGTCGGTCTCTGGCATCCCCTTCGCCGGCCCGATCGGCGCTGCGCGCGTGGGCTACATCAACGGCCAATACGTGCTGAATCCGGGCCAGACGGCCCGCAAGGATTCGCAGATGGACCTGGTCGTCGCCGGCACCGAAGCGGCCGTGCTGATGGTCGAATCCGAAGCCCTGCAACTGTCTGAAGAAGTCATGCTCGGCGGCGTGGTGTTCGGCCATGAACAAGCCAACATCGCCATCAACGCGATCCACGAACTCGTGCGCGATGCCGGCAAGCCGGTGTGGGACTGGCAAGCACCCGCCGAAGACGAAGAATTCGTCGCCAAGGTCAAGGGCCTGGCCGAAGAAAAGCTGCGCGCTGTTTATCAAATCCGCAGCAAGCAAGCCCGTACGCAAGCCCTGCGCGAAGCCAACGCTTCGGTCATGGAAGCGCTCAAGGCCGAAGGCAACCCCTTCGACTCGGGCAAGGTCAACGACCTGTTGTTCTCCATCGAATCGAAGATCGTTCGCAGCCAGATCCTGGCAGGCGAGGCGCGCATCGACGGCCGCGACACGCGCACCGTGCGCCCCATTGAAATCCGCAATTCCGTGCTGCCGCGCACCCACGGTTCGGCCCTGTTCACCCGTGGTGAAACGCAGGCGCTGGTCGTGACCACGCTGGGCACCGAACGCGACGCACAGCGCATCGATGCGCTGGCCGGCGAGTACGAAGACCGCTTCCTGTTCCACTACAACATGCCTCCCTTTGCCACCGGCGAAGTGGGCCGCATGGGCTCGACCAAGCGCCGCGAAATCGGCCACGGCCGCCTGGCCAAGCGCGCGCTCGTCGCCTGCCTGCCGTCGAAGGAAGAGTTCCCCTACACGATCCGCGTGGTGTCGGAAATCACCGAATCGAACGGCTCGTCGTCGATGGCTTCGGTGTGCGGTGGCTGCCTCTCGATGATGGACGCCGGTGTGCCGATGAAGGCCCACGTGGCCGGCATCGCCATGGGCCTCATCAAGGAAGAAAACCGCTTTGCCGTGCTGACCGACATCCTGGGCGATGAAGATCACTTGGGCGACATGGACTTCAAGGTTGCGGGTACCACCAACGGCATCACCGCGCTGCAGATGGACATCAAGATCCAGGGCATCACAAAAGAAATCATGCAGGTCGCACTGGCGCAAGCCAAGGAAGCGCGCATGCACATCCTTGGCAAGATGCAAGAGGCGATGGGCGAGGCCAAGGCCGAAGTCTCCAGCTTCGCACCGCGCCTGTTCACGATGAAGATCAACCCCGAGAAGATCCGCGACGTGATCGGCAAGGGCGGCTCGGTCATCCGCGCGCTCACCGAAGAAACCGGCACGCAGATCAACATCGACGAAGACGGAACCATCACCATCGCGTCGACCGATCCGGCCAAGGCAGACGAAGCCAAGCGCCGCATCGAGCAGATCACCGCTGAAGTGGAAATCGGCAAGGTGTACGAAGGCCCGATCACCAAGATCCTGGACTTCGGCGCGCTGGTCAACCTGCTTCCGGGCAAGGACGGCCTGCTGCACATCAGCCAGATCGCGCACGAACGCGTCGAGAAGGTCACCGACTACCTGAGCGAAGGCCAGATCGTGAAGGTCAAGGTCCTCGAGACCGACGACAAGGGCCGCGTCAAGCTGTCGATGAAGGCGCTGAGCGAACGTCCGGCCGGCATGGAATTCCAGGAGCGTGCTCCGCGTGAAGACCGTGGTGACCGCGGCGACCGTCGTGAGCGTGGCGACCGCGGTGACCGTGGTGGTGACCGCGGCGACCGTGGTGACCGTCCACCGCGTGAAGACCGTCAGCCGCGCAATGTCGGCGAAACGGCGGACGCGGCAGCCAGCCAGCAGCAGCAATCGCTGTCGCTGCCGGGCGCCGATGTCGGCAACAACGGCCAGCAAGGCTGATGCGGTAGTGGCTCCGTCTGCGAAGACGGGGCTGCTGTCATTTCAATTTGCAATGCCGCCGGTTTCAAAGCCGGCGGACCGTCGCCAGGAAGAACATGAAAGCCATTGAGATTGCGTCCTTCGGTGCGCCCGGGATGTTGCGCGAGACCGAGCGTCCCGAGCCCGTCGCGGGCGACGGTGAAGTGCTGATCCGCGTCGCGGCAAGCGGCGTCAATCGGCCCGACGTTCTGCAACGCATGGGGCACTATCCTGTGCCGCCGGGGGCGTCGGACTTGCCGGGCCTCGAAGTGGCGGGCGAGATCGTCTCGGGTGACGAAAAAGCGATGCGCGAAGCCGGCTTCAAGGTTGGCGATCGCGTGTGCGCGCTGGTCGCGGGTGGCGGCTATGCGCAGTTGTGCGTCGCGCCTGCTGCGCAATGCCTGCCGGTGCCCAAGGGCTGGAGCGATCTGGAAGCGGCGACGCTGCCCGAGACCTTCTTCACCGTGTGGAGCAACGTCTTCGAACGCGGCCGCCTGCAAAAGGGCGAGACGCTGATGATCCAGGGCGGCTCCAGCGGCATCGGCGTGACGGCCATTCAACTGGGCAAGGCGCTGGGCGCGACGGTCATCGTCACGGCCGGCAGCGACGACAAGTGCGAGGCCTGCAAGAAGCTGGGCGCCGATCACGCGATCAACTACAAGACGGTGGATTTCGTGGAAGAGGTCAAGCGCCTCACGAATGGCAAGGGCGTCGATGTCATCCTCGACATGGTTGCCGGCGACTACGTGGCGCGCGAGATCGACTGCCTGGCCGACGACGGCCGACTGGTGATCATCGCGGTGCAAGGTGGCGTCAAGAGCGGATTCAACGCCGGGCAGGTGCTGCGCCGGCGCCTGACCGTGACGGGCTCGACCCTGCGCCCGCGTTCAGTGGCGTTCAAGGGCGCCGTTGCCAAGGCTTTGCGTGAAAAGGTCTGGCCGCTGCTCGAAAGCGGCGCCGTGAAGCCTGTGATCCACAGCACCTTCGCCGCGGGCGGCGAGCCCAGTGGCGCGAGCAAGGCGCATGTTTTGATGGAATCGAACCAGCACATCGGCAAGATCGTGCTGACCTGGTCTTGACACATCGGGAAGTCTGAAATGAACAAGAAGAAGCTCATCGCCGGGAACTGGAAGATGAATGGCGGCCTGGCTGCCAACGAGTCGTTGATCAAGGAACTGGCCCAAGGCCTGGGCACGCCGGCCTGCGATGTCGCGGTGTGCGTGCCTGCGCCTTATCTGGCGCAAGTGCAGTCGCTGGTGGCCGGCACGGCCATCCAGTTGGGTGCGCAGGATGTCTCGGCGCAGGAGCAGGGCGCATTCACCGGTGAGCAGTCGGCTGTCATGCTGCGCGAATTCGGCGTGCGCTATGCCATCGTCGGCCATTCGGAGCGTCGGCAGTATCACGGCGAAAGCGATGAAGTGGTGGCTGCCAAGACGGCGGCAGCGCTCAAGCACGGCGTCACGCCCATCGTGTGCGTCGGCGAAACGCTGGCGGAGCGCGAGGCCGGGCACACGAATGAAGTGGTCAAGCGCCAGCTGGCCGCGGTGATCCATGTCAATGGCCATTGCATCAGCGAGATCGTGGTGGCCTATGAGCCCGTGTGGGCCATCGGCACTGGCAAGACGGCCACGCCGGAACTGGCGCAATCGGTGCACGCCTTGTTGCGCGCGCAGTTGCACCACGCGGCAAGCGACCACGCGGCTGGCATCAAGATTCTTTACGGCGGCAGCATGAATGCCGCCAACGCTGCGCAACTGCTGGCGCAGCCGGACATCGATGGCGGATTGATTGGTGGCGCCTCGCTGAAGGCCCCCGACTTCCTGCAAATCATTGCTGCAGCGCGCTGAAGTACTGAAGTACCGGCGCGGCTGCTTTCGAATTAGGAGTAAGAGCGAATGAACGTGTTTATGAATATCTTGGTGGCCGTCCAGATGCTGGCGGCCCTGGCGATGATCGGGCTGATCCTCATCCAGCACGGCAAGGGTGCCGACATGGGTGCGGCCTTCGGCAGCGGCAGCGCCGGCAGTCTTTTTGGTGCAAGCGGCAGCGCGAACTTCCTGTCGCGCACCACGGCCGTGCTGGCAGCGGTGTTCTTCGCCTGCACGCTGGCCTTGGCTTACCTGAGCCACGCGCGTCCGGCTTCGGGCGGCAACAGCCTGCTCGAGCGCGCTGCGGGTTCCGCTGCGCCCGCACCCGCAACGCCGGCCGCGCCCGCTGCGCCTGCCACGACGGGTTCTGCTTCGGAGATTCCCGCAGCGTCGACGGCTGCCCCTGCCGCGCCGGCCGCAGCTCCCGCCACGGCGCCGGCAGCACCTGCTCCGGGCGCTGCGGACATCCCCAAGAAATAATCGTCGTCAACTTTGACGCAGTCGTAAGCAAAATCGACAGTTTTTCAGGGTAAACTCTAAAGCTGTTCCGGAAAGCCAAAGCCCTCTGGGTTCCTCATGCCATCCGAACAGCAAAACCGCCGTCGTGGTGAAATTGGTAGACACGCTATCTTGAGGGGGTAGTGGCGAAAGCTGTGCGAGTTCGAGTCTCGCCGACGGCACCAAATATCACCGGCAGGGAGCCATTTCCTGCCGGTGGCAAGCGGTAAAGAAATCCCCCGATGAGCCTCGATTCCTATCTCCCCGTCCTCTTGTTCATCCTGGTCGGTGTCGGTGTAGGCGTCGCGCCACAAGTCATCGGCTGGATCCTGGGCCCCAACCGCCCTGACGCGGCAAAGAACGCGCCGTATGAATGCGGCTTCGAAGCGTTCGAAGACGCCCGCATGAAGTTCGATGTGCGCTACTACCTCGTAGCCATCCTCTTCATCCTGTTCGACCTGGAAATCGCATTTCTCTTTCCGTGGGCCATTGCGCTCAAGGAAATCGGCGCCGTTGGCTTTTGGGCCATGATGATTTTTCTTGCCATCCTCGTCGTGGGCTTCGTCTACGAGTGGAAAAAAGGCGCGCTCGACTGGGAATGACAAGGAACTCACCAAATGGCCATTGAAGGCGTCCTGAAAGAAGGCTTTGTCACCACCACGTACGACTCGGTGGTGAACTGGGCCAAGACCGGCTCGTTGTGGCCGATGACCTTCGGCCTCGCATGCTGCGCGGTCGAAATGATGCACGCGGGCGCCGCCCGCTATGACATCGACCGCTTCGGCATGCTGTTTCGCCCGAGCCCACGCCAGTCCGACCTGATGATCGTGGCCGGCACGCTGTGCAACAAGATGGCGCCCGCTCTGCGCAAGGTCTACGACCAGATGCCCGAGCCCCGCTGGGTGCTTTCCATGGGTTCGTGCGCCAACGGCGGTGGCTATTACCACTACAGCTATTCAGTCGTGCGTGGCTGCGACCGCATCGTGCCGGTCGACGTCTACGTTCCCGGCTGCCCGCCCACGGCGGAAGCGCTCCTGTACGGGATCATCCAGCTCCAGCAGAAGATCCGCCGTACCAACACGATTGCGCGCGCCTGAGGACGGATGCAGACGATGACTGACTTTGCAATCGCCCCCGAGGTCCTGCTGGCCAACATCACCCAGGCGCTTGGCGACAAGGCCAAGGGCGTCACGCTTCGCCTGGACGAAGTGACCGTGGTGGTGGGTGCCGACGACTACATGGCCGCTGCGCTGATCCTGCGCGACGCGCCCGGCTGCCGCTTCGAGCAACTGATCGACCTGTGCGGCGTCGACTATTCCGACTACCGCGACGGCGAGTGGCAGGGAGAGCGCTTCTGCGTCGTGACCCACCTGCTGTCGGTGAGCCTCAACCAGCGCGTGCGCCTGAAGGTGTTCGTGCCGAACGAAGACCTGCCGGTCATCGATTCGCTCACGCCCGTGTGGAACGCTGCCGGCTGGTTCGAGCGCGAAGCCTTCGACCTGTATGGCATCGTCTTCGAAGGCCACGACGACCTGCGCCGCATCCTGACCGACTACGGCTTCATCGGCCATCCGTTCCGCAAGGACTTCCCGGTGTCGGGTCACGTCGAAATGCGCTACGACCCGGACCAGAAGCGTGTCATCTACCAGCCGGTGTCGATTGAACCGCGCGAAATCACACCGCGAGTCATCCGCGAAGACAACTACGGCGGATTGCACTAATGAGCCCCCACGTTCATCAATTCGTGTATTCACTGCCCCCCGAGGGGGCACGGCCTGCCCTTGGGGCGGCCCGGCGGGAGGCCTGATGGCCGAGATCAAAAACTACACCCTGAACTTCGGCCCACAGCACCCCGCAGCACACGGCGTGCTGCGACTGGTGCTCGAACTGGACGGCGAAGTCATCCAGCGCGCCGATCCGCACATCGGCCTGCTGCATCGAGCGACCGAAAAGCTTGCCGAATCGCGCACCTTCATCCAGTCGCTGCCGTACATGGACCGTCTCGACTACGTGTCGATGATGAGCAACGAGCACGCCTACTGCCTGGCCATCGAACGGATGATGGGCATCGACGTGCCGATCCGCGCGCAGTACATCCGCGTGATGTTCGCGGAAATCACGCGCCTGTTGAACCACCTGCTGTGGCTCGGCGCGCACGGCCTGGACTGCGGTGCGATGAACATGCTCATCTACTGCTTCCGCGAGCGTGAGGACCTGTTCGACATGTACGAAGCCGTGTCCGGCGCGCGCATGCACGCGGCCTACTTCCGCCCGGGCGGCGTGTACCGCGACCTGCCGGACGTGATGCCGCAGTACAAGGCCAGCAAGATCAAGAACGCGAAGGCCATCGAGCGCCTGAACGAAGACCGCCGGGGCTCGCTGCTCGACTTCGTCGACGCCTTCTGCAAGCGCTTCCCGAAGATGGTCGATGAGTACGAAACGCTGCTCACCGACAACCGCATCTGGAAGCAGCGCACCGTCGGCATCGGCGTCGTCACGCCCGAGCGCGCGCTCAACCTTGGTTTCACCGGCCCGATGCTGCGTGGCTCCGGCGTGGAATGGGACCTGCGCAAGAAGCAGCCCTACGACGTGTATTCGGAAGTCGATTTCGACATCGCCGTCGGCAAGACTGGCGACTGCTACGACCGCTACCTGGTCCGCGTGGAAGAAATGCGCCAGGCCAATCGCATCATCCAGCAGTGCTCTGCATGGCTGCGTGCCAATCCCGGCCCGGTCATCACCTCCAACCACAAGGTGGCGGCGCCCGCGCGCGAATCGATGAAGGCGAACATGGAGGAGTTGATCCACCACTTCAAGCTCTTCACCGAAGGCTTCCACGTGCCCGAAGGCGAGGCGTATGCCGCCGTCGAGCACCCGAAGGGCGAGTTCGGCATCTACCTGGTGAGCGACGGCGCCAACAAGCCCTACCGCCTGAAGATCCGCGCCCCTGGTTTCCCCCATTTGGCAGCGCTCGACGAAATGGCGCGCGGCCACATGATTGCCGACGCGGTGGCCGTGATCGGCACGATGGACATCGTGTTCGGCGAGATCGACCGATGAGTGATCACATGACTTCCGACAACACCCAAAGCGCATCCGCGCCCTTGTCGCAGGCGACGCTCGATCGCTTTGCGCGCGAAGTGGCCAAGTATCCGGCCGCAGGCAAGCAATCCGCCGTGATGGCCTGCCTGGCGATCGTCCAGCAGGAAGAGGGCTTCGTGAGCCTGCAGCGCGAGCGCGAGATCGGCGCGTACCTCGACATGGCGCCCATCGCCGTGCATGAGGTCACGACCTTCTACAACATGTACAACCAGCGGCCGGTGGGCAAGTTCAAGCTGAACGTTTGCACCAACCTGCCTTGCCAGTTGCGCGACGGCGCCGTGGCGCTCGCGCACCTCGAAAAGAAGCTGGGCATCCAGATGGGCGAGACCACGCCCGACGGCCTGTTCACGCTCCAGCAAAGCGAATGCCTGGGCGCTTGCGCCGATTCGCCGGTGATGCTGGTGAACGACCGCACGATGTGCAGCTTCATGAGCAACGACAAGCTCGATCAACTCGTCGATGGCCTGCGTGCCGCCGAAGGGAGCGCATCATGATGACCGCCGATCAAGTGCTGGCGCAGTTCCAGGCGACCGGCGTCCAGACCTGCTTCCACAACCGTCACATCGACCCGCAGATCTACGCGGGCCTCGACGGCACCAACTGGCGCCTGGCGGACTACGAAGCGCGCGGCGGCTACAAGGCGCTGCGCAAGATCCTGGAAGAGGGCCTGACACCCGACCAGGTGATTGCCGAAGTCAAGACCTCGGGCCTGCGTGGCCGTGGCGGCGCAGGCTTTCCGACGGGCCTGAAGTGGAGCTTCATGCCCCGCCAGTTCCCGGGCCAGAAGTACCTCGTCTGCAATTCGGACGAAGGCGAACCGGGCACGTGCAAGGACCGCGACCTGCTGCAGTTCAACCCGCACATGGTGATCGAAGGCATGGCCATCGCTGCATATGCAATGGGCATCAGCGTGGGCTACAACTACATCCACGGCGAAATCTTCCAGACCTACGACCGCTTTGAAGAAGCCCTGGAAGAAGCCCGCGCCGCCGGCTACCTCGGCGACAAGATCATGGGCAGCAACTACAACTTCCAGTTGCACGCGGCTCATGGCTTTGGCGCCTACATCTGCGGCGAAGAAACCGCGCTGCTCGAATCGCTCGAAGGCAAGAAGGGCCAGCCGCGCTTCAAGCCGCCGTTCCCGGCGAGCTTCGGCCTGTATGGCAAGCCGACGACGATCAACAACACCGAGACCTTCGCGGCCGTGCCGTGGATCATCAACAACGGTGGCCAGGCCTACCTCGAATGCGGCAAGCCGAACAACGGCGGCACCAAGATCTATTCGGTGAGCGGTGACGTCGAGTTGCCGGGCAACTACGAGATCCCGATGGGCACGCCGTTTTCCAAGCTGCTCGAGCTGGCGGGTGGCGTGCGCAAGGGCCGCACCTTGAAGGCTGTGATTCCCGGTGGTTCGTCCGCGCCGGTGCTGCCTGCATCCATCATGATGGAATGCACGATGGACTACGACTCCATCGCCAAGGCCGGCTCCATGCTGGGCTCGGGCGCCGTGATCGTCATGGACGACAGCCGCTCGATGGTCGAGTCGCTCAAGCGCCTCTCGTACTTCTACATGCACGAATCCTGCGGCCAGTGCACGCCCTGCCGCGAAGGCACGGGCTGGCTGTGGCGCGTGGTGGATCGCATCCACAACGGCCAAGGCAAGCCGAGCGACATCGACCTGCTCAACTCCGTGGCCGACAACATCCAGGGCCGCACGATCTGCGCGCTGGGCGATGCCGCCGCAATGCCGGTGCGCGCCATGATCAAACATTTCCGGCACGAGTTCGAGGCACTGGTGCCCGGCTACGTTCCCAAGGCCCCCGCAAAGGTCTGAGGCCTAAAACAATATGGTTGAAATCGAACTCGACGGCAAGAAGGTTGAAATCGCCGAAGGCAGCATGGTCATGCATGCAGCCGACAAGGCGGGCACCTACATTCCGCATTTCTGCTATCACAAGAAGCTGAGCATTGCGGCCAACTGCCGCATGTGCCTGGTCGACATCGAAAAGGCACCCAAGCCGATGCCGGCCTGCGCCACGCCGGTGACGCAGGGCATGATCGTCCGCACCAAGAGCGACAAAGCCATCAAGGCCCAGCAATCGGTGATGGAGTTTTTGCTCATCAATCACCCGCTGGATTGCCCTATCTGCGACCAGGGCGGTGAATGCCAGCTGCAGGACCTGGCCGTCGGCTACGGCGGTTCCAGCTCGCGCTACGAAGAAGAAAAGCGCGTGGTGTTCCACAAGGACGTGGGCCCGCTCATCAGCATGGAAGAGATGAGCCGCTGCATCCACTGCACGCGATGCGTGCGCTTCGGCCAGGAAGTGGCCGGCGTGATGGAACTTGGCATGTCGCATCGCGGCGAGCACGCCGAGATCGAAGCCTTCGTGGGCGAGTCGGTGGATTCCGAGCTGTCCGGCAACATGATCGACATCTGCCCGGTCGGCGCGCTCACGAGCAAGCCCTTCCGCTACAGCGCCCGCACGTGGGAGCTGTCGCGCCGCAAGTCGGTGAGCCCGCACGATTCGACGGGTGCCAACCTGATCGTCCAGGTCAAGAGCAACAAGGTCATGCGCGTCGTTCCGCTGGAGAACGAAGAAGTCAACGAATGCTGGATTGCTGACCGCGATCGCTTCTCGTATGAAGCGCTGAATGGTCCCGAGCGCCTCACGCAGCCCATGCTCAAGCAAGGCGGCCAATGGCAGCAAGTGGACTGGCAGACCGCGCTCGAATACGTGGCCAATGGCCTGAAGCAGATCAAGGCGGACCATGGTGCACAAAGCATCGGTACGCTGGCCAGCCCGCACAGCACGCTGGAAGAACTGCACCTTGCCGCGTTGCTGACGCGTGCCCTGGGCAGCGACAACATCGACCACCGCCTGCGTCACGCTTCCTTTGAAGCGACGGACGGCGTGCGTTGGCTCGGCACCTCGATTGCTTCGCTGTCGAATCTCCAGCGCGTGCTGGTGATCGGCTCGAACCTGCGCAAGGACCATCCGCTGTTCGCGCAGCGCATTCGGCAAGCGGTCCGCAAGGGTGGGGCGGTGAGCGTCGTCACTTCGAAGGCATCGATGAACGGCCACGATGCATGGGCGATGCCCGTTGCGAACGCTGCCGTGGTTGAAGCTGACCAATGGGTCGCTGCCCTGGCGGGCGTCGCGAGCGCTATTGCGCAAAGCACGGGCGCTTCGGCACCGGTCGCTGGCGTCGAAGCCAACGACGGCGCCAAGGCGATGGCTGCTTCGCTGCTCGGCGGCGAGCGCAAAGCCATCTTGCTGGGCAACGCCGCTGCGCACCATGCGCAGGCTGCATCGCTGCTCTCGCTGGCCAACTGGATCGGCGCGCAAACAGGCGCGACGGTGGGCTACCTCACGGAAGCCGCCAACACGGTCGGCGCCCAGTGGGTGGGTGCACAGCCGCGCAATGGCGGTGCCAACGCTGCTCAAATGCTGGCGGGTGGCCTGAAGGCCGCCATCCTGCTGAACACCGAACCGGTGTTCGACTCGGCTGCCGGCCGCGCTGCCGCCGAAGCCTTGTCCAAGGCGCAGATGGTCGTCACGCTCAGTCCATTCAAGGCAAACCTGGAATTCAGCGACGTGCTGCTGCCGATCGCGCCATTCACCGAAACGCCGGGCTCTTTCGTCAATGCCGAAGGCCGCGTTCAAAGCTTCCACGCCGTGGTCAAGCCGCTGGGCGAAACACGCCCCGCATGGAAGGTGCTGCGCGTGCTGGGCAACCTGCTGGGCCTGCAAGGCTTCGCGTTCGAATCGACCGCTGAAGTCCTGCAATCGGCCGGTGTGGCGGCCCAAGTGCCGGCCGACAAGCTGAACAACACGACCAAGGCGCAAGCCGAGGTCTCCACCGCCGCGCAAGCCGCGCCGGTCGTTGCCAGCATCTACCAACTCGACTCGATCGTGCGCCGCGCACCGTCGCTGCAATTCACGGCTGACGCACGTCAGGCACAGGAGGCCCTGGCATGATCGATTCGATCTACGGATTCGGCCTGGGCCTGGCCTCGGCAGGCTGGTGGACCGCGGTCGTCTGGCCGGTGATCTGGACGCTGATCAAGATCATCGTCGTCGTGTTGCCGCTGATGGGCGCCGTCGCGTACCTCACGCTGTGGGAACGCAAGGCCATCGGCTTCACGCAGATCCGCATCGGCCCCAACCGCATCGGCCCGATGGGCTTGCTTCAGCCGATCGCCGACGCGCTCAAGCTGATGACCAAGGAAATCATCGCGCCGACGGTGGCCAACAAGGGCCTCTTCTTTCTCGGCCCGATCATGACCATCATGCCGGCGCTGGCCGCATGGGCGGTGATTCCCTTCGGTCCGGACGTGGCGCTGGCCAACATCAACGCCGGCCTGCTCTTCGTGATGGCCATCACGTCGCTGGAAGTCTATGGCGTGATCATCGCCGGCTGGGCCTCGAACTCGAAGTACGCCTTCCTGGGCGCGCTGCGCGCATCGGCGCAAATGGTGAGCTACGAAATCGCGATGGGTTTCTGCTTCGTCGTGGTGCTGATGGTGTCCGCCAGCCTGAACATGAGCGACATCGTCACGGGCCAGGGCAAGGGCCACTTCGCCTCGATGGGCGTGGGCTTCCTGTCGTGGAACTGGTTGTCGCTGCTGCCGATCTTCTTCGTCTACTTCATCTCCGGCCTGGCCGAGACGAACCGCCACCCCTTCGACGTGGTGGAAGGCGAATCGGAAATCGTCGCGGGCCACATGATCGAGTACTCGGGCATGAGCTTCGCCATGTTCTTCCTGGCCGAATACGCCAACATGTGGCTGGTCTCGATCCTGTGCGTGATCCTGTTCCTGGGCGGCTGGCTGCCACCGTTCGAGTTCCTCTCGTTCATCCCCGGCTGGATCTGGCTCGGCGCCAAGACCTTCTGCGTGGTCACCATGTTCCTGTGGGTGCGCTCGACCTTCCCGCGCTTCCGCTATGACCAGATCATGCGTCTGGGCTGGAAGATCTTCATCCCCGTCACGCTGGTGTGGCTGGTGGTGGTCGGCGCATGGATGCAGACCCCGTTCAACATCTGGAAGTAATCGCCATGTCTGCGCAAACCGCAACAGCTTCGGCACCGTTCTCGCTGAAGGACTTCTTGTCCAGCTTCATGCTGATCGAGTTGTTCAAGGGTCTGGCCGTGACCGGCAAATACGCCTTCAGCCGCAAGATCACAGTGCAGTTCCCCGAAGAAAAGACGCCGCTGTCGCCGCGTTTCCGTGGCCTGCACGCGCTGCGCCGCTACGAAAACGGTGAAGAGCGCTGCATTGCCTGCAAGCTCTGCGAGGCCGTTTGCCCGGCGCTCGCCATCACCATCGAATCCGACGTGCGTGACGACGGCTCGCGCCGCACCACGCGCTACGACATCGACCTGACGAAGTGCATCTTCTGCGGCTTCTGCGAAGAAAGCTGCCCGGTCGACTCCATCGTCGAAACCCACATCTTCGAATACCACGGCGAAAAGCGGGGCGACCTGTACTTCACCAAGGACATGCTGCTCGCCGTCGGCGACCGCTACGAAACCGAAATTGCCGCCAACAAGGCGGCCGATGCCAAGTACCGCTGAGCGGTGCTTCGCGCTCAACCCGTAACGAACTCGATCCATGGACGTCAAGACCGGTCTGTTCTATCTTTTTGCCGCGGTGCTGCTGTTTTCAGCGTTCCGCGTCATCACTGCGCGCAACCCGGTTTATTCGGCGTTGTTTCTGGTGCTGGCGTTCTTCCAGGCTTCGGCCATCTGGTTGCTGCTGCGCGCCGAGTTCCTGGCGATTTCGCTGGTGCTCGTCTATGTCGGTGCCGTGATGGTGCTGTTCCTCTTTGTCGTGATGATGCTGGACATCGACATCGAAGGCTTGCGAAAAGGCTTCTGGAAGCACTTTCCGCTGGCCGGTGGCGTCGGCGCCGTCATCGCGCTTGAAATGATCGGCGTGCTGATGGGAGGCTTCCGACCCGAGGCGCCCCGTGGCGATGCCGCAGCGGCCGCGCCCAACACCTCCAACACGCTCGAGTTGGGCAAGATGCTCTACACGGAGTACCTGTATCCGCTTGAAATTGCCGCAGTCATCCTTCTGGTCGCCATCGTGGCAGCCATCGCACTCACGCTGCGTGCGCGCAAGGACAGCAAGCACATCGATCCGGCGATTGCCGTGCGTGTGAAGGCGCGCGACCGCGTGCGCATCGTGCAGATGCCGGTGACGCGTGCGGCCGAACCGGTCGCCCCGGCCACTGAAGAAGAAAAGACTGGAGCCAAGGCATGACGCTCACGCTCGGACATTACCTTTCGCTGGGCGCGATGCTGTTCGCGCTGTCGGTGATCGGCATCTTCCTGAACCGCAAGAACCTGATCGTGCTGTTGATGGCCATCGAGCTGATGCTCCTGGCCGTGAACATGAACTTCGTCGCCTTCTCCTACTACCTGGGCGACATGCACGGACAGATCTTCGTGTTCTTCATCCTGACCGTCGCTGCCGCCGAGTCGGCGATCGGCCTGGCATTGCTGGTTCTCCTGTTCCGCAACAAGTCGAACATCAACGTCGACGAGCTGAACGAGCTCAAGGGATAACAAGAAGAATCACATGAGCTCCACACTTTCTGCATCCACGCTGCTGGCGGTTCCGCTGGCACCCCTGGTCGGGTCGGTCATTGCCGGCCTGTTCGGCACCAAGTTCGGCGGCAACCACATTGGCCGCGTCGTCACGCATTCGCTCACCATCCTGGGCGTGTTCATCGCTTTCGTGATTTCGGCGATGACGCTCAACAGCGTCGTTTCCGACGGCGCGCGCTTCGAGGCCACCATCTACGAATGGATGGTCGTCGGCGGCCTGAAGATGGAAGTCGGTTTCCTGGTCGACGGCCTCACCGCCATGATGATGTGCGTCGTGACCTTCGTGTCGCTGATGGTGCACATCTACACCATCGGCTACATGGAAGAAGACGAGGGCTACAACCGCTTCTTCGCATACATCTCGCTGTTCACCTTCTCGATGTTGATGCTCGTCATGAGCAACAACATGCTGCAGCTGTTCTTCGGCTGGGAAGCGGTGGGCCTCGTGTCCTACCTGCTGATCGGCTTCTGGTACAACAAGCCGACCGCCATCTTCGCGAACCTGAAGGCCTTCCTGGTCAACCGCGTGGGTGACTTCGGCTTCATCCTGGGCATCGGCCTGATCGCCGCCTATGCGGGCACGCTGAACTACCACGAAGCCTTCGCCAAGGCCAACGAGATTGCGCAGATCACCTTTCCGGGCACCAACTGGATGCTGATCACCGTGATCTGCATCTGCCTGTTCATCGGCGCGATGGGCAAGAGCGCGCAGTTTCCGCTGCACGTCTGGCTGCCCGATTCGATGGAAGGCCCGACGCCTATTTCCGCGCTGATTCACGCGGCAACGATGGTGACGGCCGGCATCTTCATGGTGACGCGCATGTCGCCGTTGTTCGAACTGAGCGACACGGCGCTGAGCTTCGTCCTGGTGATCGGTGCCATCACGGCCCTGTTCATGGGCTTCCTGGGCATCATCCAGAACGACATCAAGCGCGTGGTGGCCTATTCGACGCTCTCGCAGCTGGGCTACATGACGGTGGCGCTGGGCGCTTCGGCCTATTCGGTCGCGGTGTTCCACCTGATGACGCACGCCTTCTTCAAGGCGCTGCTGTTCCTCGGCGCGGGCTCGGTCATTATCGGCATGCACCACAACCAGGACATCCGCTGGATGGGCGGCGTGCGCAAGTACATGCCGATCACCTGGATCACCTCGCTGCTGGGTTCGCTGGCGCTGATCGGAACGCCGCTCTTCGCGGGCTTCTATTCCAAGGACAGCATCATCGAGGCCGTCAAGGAAAGCCATCTGGCGGGCGCCGGCTTCGCGTATTTCGCGGTGCTCGCAGGCGTGTTCGTCACGGCCTTCTATTCGTTCCGCATGTATTTCCTCGTCTTCCACGGCAAGGAACGCTACGACCAGAACCCGGACGCGCATCATCACGACGCACACGACGAACCCGACCACGGCCATCACGACAATCATTCGTCGCCTCACGAGTCGCCGTGGGTGGTGTGGCTGCCGCTGGTGCTGCTGGCCATTCCGTCGGTGGTCATCGGCTACATGACGATCGATCCGATGCTCTTCGGCGAATTCTTCAAGGACTCGATCGCGGTCGACGCCACGAAGCATCACGCCATGAAGGAACTCGAAGAAGCCTTCCACGGCCCGATGGCCATGGCCATTCACGGCCTGACCGCGCTGCCGTTCTGGCTCGCCCTGGGGGGTGTGGTGCTGTCCTGGTACATGTACCTGATCAACCCGGCCGTGCCGGCTGCGATCAAGCGCGCCTTCGGTCCGATCTACAACCTGCTCGAGAACAAGTACTACATGGACTGGTTCAACGAGAACGTGATCGCCCGCGCCACGCGAGGCCTCGGCATCGGCCTGTGGAAGGGCGGAGACCAGGGCCTGATCGATGGTGCAATCGTCAATGGTTCCTGGAAGCTGATTGGCAAGGTGTCGAGCGTCGTGCGCTGGGTGCAGACGGGCTTCATCTACCACTACGCTTTCGGGATGCTGCTGGGTGTCTTCGTGCTGATGTCGTACTTCGTATGGTTCAAGCGATAAGCAACGGCGCTGGAGAAAAACAAAAATGGGTTTGCTGAGTCTTGCCATCTGGGTGCCGATCGTTATCGGCGCCTTGCTGCTGGCCTTCGGTCGTGACGAGAACGCGAGAGCGGTTCGCTGGTTCGCGCTCGTTGGCTCCATCGTGAGCTTCGTGGTCACGATTCCTCTCTACACCGGCTTCCAGCTGGGCACTTCGGCGATGCAGTTCGTCGAAAAGGCCCCGTGGATCCAGCGCTTCAACGTCAACTATCACGTGGGTCTTGACGGCCTGTCGCTGTGGTTCGTGCTGCTGACCTCCTTCATCACGGTGGTCGTGGTGATCTCGGCGTGGGAAGTGATCACCGAGCGCGTGAACCAGTACATGGGCGCGTTCCTGATCCTGTCGGGCTTCATGATCGGCGTGTTCGCCGCGCTGGACGGCGTGCTGTTCTACGTCTTCTTCGAAGCGACCCTCATTCCGATGTACCTCATCATCGGCATCTGGGGCGGCCCGAACAAGATCTACGCGGCCTTCAAGTTCTTCCTGTACACCTTGCTGGGCTCGCTGCTCCTGCTGGTTGCGCTGATCTACCTCTACAACGCCTCGGGCAGCAGCTTCGACATCCTGACCTGGCACCAGATGAAGATCAGCAGCCACGCGCAGACCATGCTGTTCTTCGCCTTCTTCGCGGCCTTTGCCGTGAAGGTGCCGATGTGGCCGGTGCACACGTGGTTGCCGGACGTGCACGTCGAGGCGCCCACCGGCGGTTCCGCCGTTCTGGCGGCCATCATGCTGAAGCTGGGCGCCTACGGTTTCCTGCGCTTCTCGATGCCGATTGCGCCTGACGCGGCGCACGAATGGGCATGGTTCATGATTGCGTTGTCGC
Source organism: Variovorax brevis (assembly GCF_030317105.1). Classification (GTDB taxonomy): domain Bacteria; phylum Pseudomonadota; class Gammaproteobacteria; order Burkholderiales; family Burkholderiaceae_C; genus Variovorax; species Variovorax brevis. The sequence goes on along the minus strand of NZ_JASZYG010000004.1, from coordinate 266,167 downwards.
TCATCGCGGTGATCTATGTGGGTCTGGTCGCGCTTGTGCAGCAGGACATGAAGAAGCTGGTGGCCTATTCGTCCGTTGCGCACATGGGCTTCGTGACGCTGGGCTTCTTCATCTTCAACGACATCGGCATGGCCGGTGGCATCGTGCAGATGATCGCCCACGGCTTCGTGTCGGGCGCGATGTTCCTTTGCATCGGCGTGCTGTACGACCGTGTGCATTCGCGCGAGATCGCCGACTACGGCGGCGTGGTCAACACCATGCCCAAGTTCGCGGCCTTTGCGCTGCTGTTCGCGATGGCCAATTGCGGCCTTCCCGCGACGGCTGGTTTCGTCGGCGAGTGGATGGTCATCCTGGGCGCGGTCAAGGCCAACTTCTGGCTGGGCTTCGGCGCAGCGACGGCCCTCGTCTTCGGTGCCGCCTACACGCTGTGGATGTACAAGCGCGTGTACCTGGGCGAGCCCGGCAACGACCACGTCAAGGAACTCACGGACATCAACGGCCGCGAATTCCTCATGCTGGCGCTGCTGGCCATTGCCGTGCTGTGGATGGGCCTGGACCCCAAGCCCATCACGGACGTGATGAACGCGTCGGTGGCGGACCTGCTGCACCACGTGTCGATTTCAAAGTTGCCCTGACCGAGCTGAACAAGAGAACGAGATGATTGACAAACTCAGCTGGATCACGATTTACCCGGAGCTGGTGCTCCTGGTGATGGCCTGCTTCATCGCGCTCATCGACCTGTCGTCGAAAGATCCGCGCCGCACCCGTACCTACATCCTCACGCTGGCCACGCTGGCCGTTGTAGCACTGCTCACCGGCCTGAATGCGACGGCCGGCAAGACCATCTACGGTTTCAACGGAATGGTGGTGAGCGACCCGATGGGCAACTGGCTCAAGTGCTTCTCCGCCATTGCGCTCATGGTGACGCTGGTCTACGGCCGTCCCTACGCCGCGGATCGCGACATGCTGCGCGGCGGTGAACTGTTCACGCTGAGCATGTTCGCGCTGCTGGGCATGTTCGTGATGATCTCCGGCAGCAACTTCCTGCTGATCTACCTGGGCCTGGAACTGCTGACGCTTTCGAGCTATGCGCTGGTCGCACTGCGCCGCGACAACGCGGTCGCGAGCGAAGCCGCCATGAAGTACTTCGTGCTGGGCGCGCTGGCCAGCGGTTTCCTGCTGTACGGCTTGTCGATGATCTACGGTGCCACGGGCTCGCTGGACATCAACGAAGTCTTCAAGGCCATCGCGAGCCGTGCGGTCAAGCACCAGGTGCTGGTGTTCGGCCTGGTGTTCATCGTTGCCGGACTGGCGTTCAAGGTGGGGGCGGCGCCTTTCCACATGTGGGTGCCTGATGTCTACCAAGGCGCACCGACGGCGGTCACGCTGCTGATTGGCGCTGCGCCTGAGCTCGCTGCCTTCGCGATCATCATCCGCCTGCTGGTGGAGGGGCTGTTGCCGCTCGCCATCGACTGGCAGCAGATGCTCGCGCTGCTGGCAATCGGGTCGCTCATCATCGGCAACCTTGCGGCCATTGCGCAGTCCAACCTCAAGCGCATGCTGGCCTATTCGACCATTTCGCAGATGGGCTTCATGTTGCTGGGTCTGGTGGCAGGCGTGGTCAACGACAACACCTACAACGCCCAGTTTGCGTACAGCGCCTCGATGTTCTACATCGTGACCTATGTGCTGACGACTCTGGCGAGCTTCGGCATCATCCTGCTGCTGGCGCGCGAAGGCTTCGAAAGCGAAGAGATCGTCGACCTGGCCGGCCTCAACCAGCGCAGCCCTCTGTACGCTGGCGTCATGGCCATCGCCATGTTCTCGCTGGCCGGCTTGCCGCCGCTGGTGGGCTTCTACGCCAAGCTGGCCGTGCTGCAGGCGCTGATCGCATCGGGCCAGGCCTTGTATATCGGCCTGGCGGTGTTCGCGGTCATGATGTCGCTGGTCGGCGCGTTTTATTACCTGCGCATCGTCAAGGTCATGTACTTCGACGAACCTGTGACGGCCACCACGGTGTCCGCCCCGCGTGACGTGCGCACGGTGCTCACCATCAACGGTGCCCTGATCCTGATTCTGGGCATCGTTCCCGGCGGCCTCATGACGCTGTGCGCGAAGGCCATCGTCGCGACGCTGGCGACCTGAGCTGGTTTTCGGGTGTCGCTGAACGCGTCTGTCTGGGTGGTGTTGCTGGTCGCGTTCGTCGGGGCCAGCCTGCCGTTTGTGAACGAGCGGCTTTTTGCGCTGGTTCCGCTGCGCACCGGGCGCAAGTCGCTGGCCGCGCGCCTGGGCGAACTCGTGATCTTCTATTTCCTGGCGGGCGGCGTCGGACTGCTGTTCGAAAGCCGCGTGGGGCAGATCGCCCCGCAGGGCTGGGAGTTCTACGCGATCACGGCGGCGCTGTTCGTGGTGCTGGCCTTTCCCGGCTTTACCTGGCGCTATCTGCTGAAACACCGGAGCTCACATGGATGACGGTCATCTGAAGGAAGAACTCGTCAGCAGTGAAGTGCTGCTGAAGGGCAATTTCCTGGAGGCGCGCCGGGACACGGTGCGCATGCCGGACGGCCACCACACCACGCGCGAATACGTGGTGCACCCCGGCGCGGTGGTGGTGATTCCGATGCTGGACGACGGTCGTGTCGTTCTGGAGCGGCAGTTCCGTTATCCCGTCGGCCACGTGATGGTTGAATTTCCTGCCGGCAAGCTCGACGCCGGCGAGGACCCGCTGCTGTGCGGCCAGCGCGAGTTGCTGGAGGAAACCGGCTACACCGGCGCTGAATGGGCTTACGCCGGGGCAATGCACCTGGCGGTGGCGTATTCGACCGAGATCATCCACGTGTATTTTGCGAGGGGCCTGTCGCTGGGCGAGCGCCAGCTGGACCACGGGGAATTCCTGGACGTTTTCACCGCAACGCCGCAAGAGTTGCTTGGCTGGTGCCGCGATGGCACGGTGACGGACGCCAAGTCGCTCACCTGCATGCTCTGGTTGACGAACGTCCAGTCGGGCGCATGGGCTCTGGACTGGAAAAAGACCTGACTTGCGCGGCAAGTTGGATAATCCGCCCATGAAGGTCCTCAACCTCCAATGCTCGCACGGCCATGGCTTCGAAGGCTGGTTTGCGTCGAACGAAGCGTTCGAGACGCAGCTGGCGGGCGGCCTCGTGGAGTGCCCGATGTGCGGCGGCAAGGACATCACCAAGCTTTTGGCGGCTCCCCGGCTGAACCTGGGCGCGACGAAGCAGCCTGCGGCGGAAACGCCGGTAGCGCTGTCGGAGTCCGAGCAATACAGCCGGTGGATGCGGGCCGTTCGGGAAGTCATTGCCAGCACCGAGGACGTGGGTGAGCGCTTTGCCGACGAGGCGCGAAAGATCCACTACGGCGAGGTCAAGGAGCGGGGCATTCGCGGCCACGCCACCCGCGAGGAGTCGGCGGCTCTGGCCGACGAGGGCATCGCGGTGATGCAGCTGGCGTTGCCGGCTGCGCTGAAGGAAACGTTGCAGTAGTCGCTGGGTATCGGTCCGTGGCTTGTGTACGCCCGGCCGCGATATTCGCCATCCTCGAATGGCTTCTCAAAGACAAATGGCTCCTGTGGGAGCCATTTGCTTTGTTGGAGTCGACTGACGCTTGCGCAGGCGACAACGAGCCGAGCACCATCCGGCTGGGCCCGATCACCCGGTTGGGCGGGCGCATCAGCGCGGCCAACGTGGCCTTCGACGCTCAACTGAACGAAACGCGCTTCTCGGACCGCATCGAAACGATCACCGTCGATTCGGTGTTCAACAGGATGCAACGCACCGGCATGTCCGGCGCACCCACGGTGCTGAAGCAGTAAAGGGGCTCAGGCCGTGAACTGCAGCGCCGCCAGGCGCGCATAGACACCCGCCTGCGCCACGAGCGAGGCGTGCGTGCCCTGTTCCACGATGCCGCCGTGGTCCAGCACCACGATGCGGTCGGCCTTTTGCACCGTGGCAAGCCGGTGCGCAATGACCAGCGTCGTGCGGTTTTCCATGGCCGATTCCAGGGCTGCCTGCACCATGCGCTCACTCTGCGCGTCCAGCGCGCTGGTCGCTTCGTCCAGCAGCAACAGCGGTGCGTTCTTGAGGATGGCCCGCGCAATCGCGATGCGCTGGCGCTGGCCGCCCGACAGGCGCACACCGCGCTCGCCCAGAAAGGTGTCGTAGCCCTCAGGCAATGCCTTGAGGAAATCGTCCGCGAAGGCAGCGTGCGCGGCGGCGCGCACTTCGTCGTCGCTCGCGCCGGGGCGTCCGTAGCGGATGTTGTCCATGGCCGAGGCCGAGAAGATCACCGCATCCTGCGGCACCAGTCCGATGCGGGTTCGCAAGTCGTCCAGCGCCAGGCTGTCCAGCGGCGCGCCGTCGATGAGGATGGCGCCCTTTTGCGGGTCGTAGTAGCGCAGCAGCAGTTGCAGCACCGTGCTCTTGCCGGCGCCGCTCGAGCCGACCAGCGCCACCGTTTCGCCCGGACGCACCTCCAGGCTGAATTCGCGCAGCGCCGGCGTGTCGGGCCGGGAAGGGTAGTTGAAGGTCACCGCGTCAAAGCGGATGGTGCTGCCGGCGGCAGGCGTCGGCACCTCGACCGGCTTGCCGGGCGATGCAATTGCCGACTCGGCGTGCAGCAGTTCCATCAGGCGCTCCGTCGCGCCGGCGGCGCGCAAAAGGTCGCCGTAGACCTCGCCCAACACGGCGGCGGCGCTGGCCAGGATGATCACGTAGACGACGGTCTGACCCAGATGGCCGGCGCTGATCTGGCCATTCAGCACCGCCTGCGTGCCTTCGTACAGGCCCCAAAGCAGCGAAGCCGAGGTCGCGATGATGATGAAGGCCACCAGCACCGAGCGCGCCTTCGTGCGGCGCACGGCGGTGCGGAAGGCGTTGTCCGTCGAGACGTGAAAGCGCGTCGCCTCGCGCTCCTCGGCCGTGTAGCTTTGCACCACAGGGATGGCGTTGAGCACCTCCGCGGCGATGGCGCTCGCGTCCGCCACCCGGTCCTGGCTGGCGCGCGACAGCCGGCGCACGCGGCGCCCGAACCACATGCTGGGCAGCACGATCAGCACCAGGATGAGGAAAACCTGCGTCATCACATAGGGATTGGTCCACACCAGCATCGCCAGTGCGCCTGCGCCCATCACCGCATTGCGCAGGCCCATGCTCAGGGAAGAGCCGACGACGGTCTGCACCAGCGTCGTGTCGCCGGTGAGCCGGGAGAGGACTTCGCCGGTCTGGGTGGTTTCGAAGAACGCGGGACTCTGGCGCAGCACGTGGGCGTACACCGCGTTGCGCAGGTCGGCCGTCACGCGTTCGCCGAGCCAGCTCACCGTGTAGAAGCGCGCCGCGGAAAACAGGCCCAAGGCCACGGCCACCGCGAACAGTTCGAGGAAATGGTTGCGCAGGCCCATGGCCTGTTCGCCCTTGTCCGCGCTGACGAGCCCGCCGTCGATTAGGCTGCGCAAAGCCAGGGGAAACGCCAGCGTGGTGACCGCCGCCAGCACCAGAAACAACGCTGCGAGCCCGATCTGGACGCGGTAGGGCCGCAGGAAAGGCGCCAAGCCGGAAAGGGATTTGGGCGAGCCCTTGGCAGGGGACGAGGAGACGGAAGCGGCAGCCATGCGTTCAATTCTACCGAACACTTGTCAACTCAAAGGCAGCCTTGACAATAACTGTTGCGGCAACTAATATTCGGGTCATGACTGATGGGAAAAACCCTGCATTACCTCCGGAAGATTCGCACGGCGATGATGCGAAGGAGCCGGTGGTTTTCTACCGCCCCGAGAGCTACCGAACCGAGGAAAGCGTCGGCTACATGATGCGCCGCATTCTTTCAGCGATCAGCCAATCGGTTGAAATCAATCTCTGCGACCCGGGCAGCCCGACCTATCCGCAGTGGGTTCCGCTGCACAAGCTGCACATGGGGCACGCCACCACCGTCGCCGAACTGGCGCGCGAGTGCCAGCTCGACACCGGCGCCATGACGCGCCTGCTCGACCGCCTGGAAGCCAAGGACCTGGTGCGCCGCGTGCGCTCGGTGTCCGACCGCCGCGTGGTGAACATCGAATTGACCGATGAAGGGCGCGTCGCCGCAGAAGAGGTGCCGCACCTCCTGGCGCGGGTGCAAAACGAACATCTGGCCGGCTTCACGATCGAGGAATGGGAACAGCTCAAGGGCTTCCTGCGCCGCATCCTGAACAACGCACAGGCCATCGCGGCCCGTGGAGAAAACAAGAATGATGACTCAAACACTTCTTCCTGAGCGCTTCGCCCGTCGCTCCATGGCCGTTGCGGCGTCGCTCGCCGTCTTCGTGCTGGCTGGCTGCGCGGACATGACCGGCATCCAGTCGAGCGCCAGCCTGCGCGACTCGACTTCCGTCGGGCTGAGCGCCGACAAGGCAAGCACCTTCAAGATCAGCGACGTCGAGAAGAATGACGTTGCCCCGAACTGGTGGCTGCCCTTTGGCGATGCGCAGCTGAACGCGCTCATCGACCAGGCCCTGCAAGGCAACCCCAACCTCGGCGTGGCGCGCGCTCGCGTCGCCAAGGCGCAGTCCGTGGTCTCGGTGGCCCGCTCGGCGGACCTGCCGCAGGTGGGCGCTGGGCTGGACCTGAACCGCCAGCTGTTCAGCGAGAACTTCATCTATCCGCCGCCGCTGGGTGGCTCCGTCATGAACTCCGGCACGCTGCAACTGAGCGGCAGCTGGGAGCTCGACTTCTTCGGCAAGAACCGCTCGGCGCTCGACGCCGCCATCGGCAGCGCCAACGCGGCCATTGCCGACGAGCAGGGCGCACGCATCCTGCTGACCACCCGCGTTGCCAGCACCTACATCCAGTGGGCACGGCTCGAGGCGCTGCAGGTCGTTGCAAAGCGCACGTTGGCGCAGCGCGAGGAAACGCTCAAGCTCGTTCAGGACCGCGTCAGCGCCGGCCTGGACACGCGCCTTGAATTGCGCCAAAGCGAAGCCGGCATCCCCGAGGCACGCCAGCGCATGGAATTGCTGACCGAGCAGATCGACCTCACGAAGCACGCGCTCGACGCGCTGGTGGCCCAACCCGGCGCCACCGTAAAGCTGCAGCCGCCCAGCCTCGAGGGCATCCAGTCGATCGCGCTGCAGGCGAGCATTCCTGCCGACCTGCTCGGCCGCCGCGCCGACGTGGCGGCCGCCCGCTGGCGCGTCGAAGCCGCCACGCAAGACGTCGCGAACGCCAAGACGCTGTTCTATCCCAACATCGATCTCGTCGCCTCGGCCGGCTACCAGAGCATCGGCTTCGACCAGTTGCTCAAGCCCGGCAGCCTGATGTGGAGCTTCGGCCCCGCCATTCGCCTGCCCATCTTCGAAGGCGGCAAACTGCGCGCCAACCTCCGCGGCAAGAACGCGGATCTCGATGCGGCCATCGAAAGCTACAACGCGACCGTGTTCGACGCGATCCGCGATGTGTCCGACCAGGTCGCGTCGGTGAAGTCCGTCGCGCGCCAGCAGGTGCAGCAGCGCGAAGGCCAGAAGGCGGCTGAAGGCGCCTACCAAATCGCGGTGCAACGCTATAGCGCCGGGCTGGGCACCTTCCTGGACGTGCTCACGTCGGAAAACAACGTGCTCGTCCAACGCCGCGACGCCGTCGACCTGGCGGCACGCGCACTCGATACACAAGTCGGCCTCGCCCACGCGCTGGGCGGCGGCTACCAGGCGCCGGAAACCACGGCCGCGCTTCGTTGAATCTCCTGAAAGACACATCACCATGAACGACAGCAACACCCCAGCCCCCGCAGCCGACAGCGCTGCGCCGGTCGAAGCGCCGGGCAACGGAAACGGCAAGCGCCGCAAGGCCCTCAGCGCCCTGGCGGCCATCGTGGTCGTGGCGGGTGCCGGATGGGGCGCCTACGAATGGCTGGTCGCCAGCCACTATGAGTCGACCGACAACGCCTACGTGCAAGGCAACGTGATCCAGATCACGCCGCAGATCGCGGGCACGGTCATGAGCATCATGGCCGACGACACCGACTTCGTGAAGGCCGGCCAGCCGCTGGTGAAGCTCGATCCGGCCGACGCAAAGGTTGCGCTGGAGCAGGCCGAGGCGGCGTTGGCGCAAACCGTGCGCCAGGTGCGCACGCTCTATCTCAACAACGGTTCGCTCGCGGCCCAAGTGACGCTGCGCCAATCGGACATCGTCAAGGCGCAAAGCGACATCGCACGTGCGCAGGACGACCTGCAACGGCGCAAGGCGCTGTCGGGCAACGGGGCCGTGTCGAAGGAAGAACTCAACCACTCCGAGACCGCGCTGTCCAACGCGAAAAGCGCGCTGGCGGCGGCACAGGCCGGCGTGACGGCGGCCAAGGAGCAGCTTGCCAGCAACCAGTCGCTCACTGACGGCACCAGCATCGAGAAGCACCCGAGCGTGCTCGCCGCAGCGGCCAAGGTGCGTGAGGCCTACCTGGCCACGCAGCGCGTCGAGATGCCGGCGCCGGTGGATGGCTACGTCGCCAAGCGCACGGTGCAGCTGGGCCAGCGCGTGGCCGCCGGCACGCCGATGATGTCCATCGTGCCGCTGGGCCAGGTGTGGGTCGATGCCAACTTCAAGGAAGTGCAGTTGCGCAACATCCGCCTGGGCCAGCCCGTCAAGCTCACCGCCGACGTGTATGGCGCCAAGGTCGAGTACACCGGCAAGGTCGCGGGCCTGGGCGTTGGCACCGGTGCGGCCTTTGCCTTGCTGCCGGCGCAAAACGCCACCGGCAACTGGATCAAGGTGGTGCAGCGTGTGCCCGTTCGCATCGCGCTGGACGCGGAACAGGTCAAGGCCAACCCGCTGCGCGTGGGCCTCTCGATGGACGCGGAAATCGACGTCTCGGACAAGGGCGGCAAGACGCTCGCCGATGCGCCGCGCCCCGCAGCGCTGTCGCAGACGCAGGTCTATGCCGCACTGGACAAGGGTGCCGAGGCTGACGTGCAGCGCATCATCGCGGCCAACCTGGGCAAGGCCAGCGACGTGTCGTCGGGCGCACCGCACCCGGCGACCAAGTCGCACGGCAACGCGCCGGCCAACGCTGCCAATCCCGGCTGATCCACGGCGCAACGAATGTCGACGTCGGCTCCCCCTTTCAACCCGCCGCCGCTCGAAGGCCCGGCGCGTATCTGGGGCACGGTGGCCTTGTCCGCCGCGACCTTCATGAACGTGCTCGATTCGTCGATCGCGAACGTCTCGCTGCCGGCCATCGCCGGTGACCTGGGCGTGAGCGCGACGCAGGGCACGTGGGTCATCACGAGCTTCGCGGTGGCCAACGCCATCGCGGTGCCGCTCACCGGCTGGCTCACGCAGCGCTTCGGGCAGGTGCGCCTGTTCATGGCGAGCATCATCCTGTTCGTCATCAGTTCGTGGATGTGCGGCCTGGCGCCCAACATGACGACGCTCATCGCCTTTCGTGCGCTGCAGGGCTTCGTTGCCGGTCCGATGATCCCGTTGTCGCAGACGCTGCTCCTGTCGAGCTACCCGCGTGCCATGGCGGGGCTGGCGATGGCGATGTGGTCGATGACGACGCTGGTCGCGCCCGTCATGGGGCCGCTGCTGGGTGGCTGGATCACCGACAACATCTCGTGGCCGTGGATCTTCTACATCAACATCCCGGTGGGCATCCTGGCGGCGACCATCACATGGGCGCTCTATCGTCATCGCGAGAGCCCGACGAAGTCGGTGCCCATCGACGTCATCGGCCTCTCGCTGCTCGTGCTGTGGGTCGGCTCCATGCAATTGATGCTCGACAAGGGCAAGGAACTCGACTGGTTCCATTCGGGCCAGATCGTGGCGCTGGCCGTCATTGCCGTGGTGGGCTTCGCCTTCTTCCTGATCTGGGAGTTGACCGACAAGCATCCGGTGGTGGACCTGTCGCTCTTCAAGCGGCGCAACTTCTGGACGGGTGCGGTCGCATTGGCGGTGGCTTACGGCCTCTTCTTCGGCAACATCGTGCTGCTGCCCCTGTGGTTGCAGCAGTACATGGGCTACACGGCCACGCAGGCGGGCATGGCGATGGCGCCGGTCGGCTTGCTGGCCATCGTCTTGTCGCCGATGGTGGGGCTGACGGTGGGCAAGGTCGATCCGCGCCGCTACGCCACCTTCTCCTTCCTGGTGTTTGCGCTGGTGCTGTGGATGCGTTCGAACTTCAACACCAACGCCGACTTCATGACGATCATGATCCCGACGGTGGTGCAGGGCATCGCAATGGCGTTCTTCTTCATTCCGCTGGTGACGATCACGCTGTCGGGCCTGGCACCGGATCGCATTCCGGCGGCGTCGGGCTTGTCGAACTTCCTGCGGATCACGGCGGGCGCCATCGGCACCTCGGTCACGACGACCGTGTGGGACAACCGCGCCACGCTTCACCATGCGCAACTGGTCGAATCGGTGAACAGCGGAAACTCGGCGGCGGCCAGCGCGATCACTGGTCTGGGGGCCAATGGCTTTGGCGTCGAGCAGGTGTTGGGGCAGCTCAACCGCATCGTCGACCAGCAGGCTTTCATGCTGGCGACGTCCGACATTTTCTATGCGTCGGCCGTGCTGTTCCTGTTCCTGATTCCGCTGGTCTGGCTTGCCAAACCATCGCGCGGACAAGGCGCTTCGGACGCGGCTGCCGGCGCGCACTGAAGCAGGGCTTACAGGGGCCTTACGCGGGCGCGCCACTTCGGTGCGCCGCCCGCATGATGTGGTCTGCGATCAACGTTCGAAGTTGCGCTGCAGCATAGGCATTTGCCCCAGTAGGCAAAGGTAACAGGCCCTGCAAACAATGCGGTCCGCGCTCATGATGGCGCGTGCACACGAACCGCATGAACGACCTCTACTGCCAGACCCCGGGTGACCGCGCGAGATGAGCGACATCATTCTCGAAACACGCCAGCTCACCAAGGAATTCAAGGGCTTTACCGCAGTCAGCAAGGTTGATCTGTCGGTGGTGCGCGGCTCGATTCACGCATTGATCGGCCCCAACGGCGCAGGCAAGACGACCTGCTTCAACCTGCTCACGAAATTCCTGGAGCCGACCTCCGGCACCATCCTGTTCAACGGGCAGGACATCACCGGCGAGCGGCCTGCGCAGATCGCGCGGCGCGGCATCATCCGTTCGTTCCAGATATCGGCTGTCTTCCCGCATCTCACCTTGCTGGAAAACGTGCGCCTGGGGCTGCAGCGTTCGCTGGGTACCTCGTACTACTTCTGGAAGAGCGAGAAGTCGCTCAAGCCGCTCGAGGGCCGCGCCCGTGAACTGCTGGCGCAGGTCGGACTCGAGGACCTGGCCGACGAACTGACCGTGAACCTCCCCTATGGTCGCAAGCGCGCGCTCGAAATCGCGACCACGCTGGCCATGGAACCCGAACTGATGCTGCTCGACGAACCCACGCAGGGCATGGGCCATGAAGACGTGCATCGCGTTGCTGAACTCATCAAGCGCGTATCGGCGGGGCGCACCATCCTGATGGTCGAGCACAACATGAGTGTGGTCTCCACCATTGCCGACACCATCACCGTTCTGCAACGTGGGGCCGTGCTGGCCGAAGGCCCGTATGCCGAGGTGTCAAGGAACCCGCAAGTCATGGAAGCCTACATGGGCACCACCGACGGCCAGTTGCAGGGAGCACATTGATGGCTGTACCTGCACTCGAGATCAAGGACCTCCACGCCTGGTACGGCGAGTCGCACGTGCTGCATGGCGTGGACATGGTCGTGCAGCCCGGTGAAGTCGTCACGCTGCTGGGCCGCAATGGGGCAGGGCGCACGACCACGATGCGTGCGGTGCTCGGCCTCACGGGCAGCCGCAAGGGCAGCATCAAGGTGCATGGCACGGAAACCATCGGCATGCCGACGCACAAGGTCGCGCACCTGGGCATCGGCTATTGCCCCGAAGAGCGCGGCATTTTTGCGAGCCTGTCGGCCGAGGAAAACCTGCTGTTGCCGCCGGCCCTGAAAGGCAGCGACAAGGGCATGTCGGTCGACGAGATCTACGCCATGTTCCCCAACCTGGCCGAACGCCGCAACAGCCAGGGCACGCGCCTGTCGGGTGGCGAGCAACAAATGCTCGCTGTCGCACGCATCCTGCGCACCGGTGCCAAGCTGCTGCTGCTCGACGAGATCTCCGAAGGCCTGGCGCCGGTGATCGTGCAGGCGCTGGCCCGCATGATCGTCACGCTGCGGTCAAAGGGTTACACCATCGTGATGGTGGAGCAGAACTTCCGCTTTGCCGCACCGCTGGCCGACCGCTTCTACGTGATGGAGCATGGTCGCATGGTCGAGGCCTTCAGCGCGAAGGAACTGGAAGCCAAGATGCCGGTGCTCACCGAGCTGCTTGGTGTTTGATGGATTTGATTTGATCGGGAGATATCCGGAATGAACAAGCGCAACCTCATCACCCTGGCCATCGGCGCCCTGGCCCTGGCATCCGTCGCCGCGCAGGCGCAGGAGAAGGTCAAGATCGGCTTCGTGACCGACATGTCCAGCCTCTATGCCGACCTGGAAGGCAAGAACGGCGCGATGGCCATCCAGATGGCGATCGACGACTTCGGCGGCAAGGCGCTGGGCCAACCCATCGAGCTGCTCACCGCCGACCACCAGAACAAGGCCGACGTGGCCGCGTCGAAGGCGCGCGAGTGGATCGACACGGCCGGCGTGACGATGATCTTCGGCGGCACCAGTTCGGGCACCGCACTCGCAACCGCCAAGGTCGCGCAGGAAAAGAAGCGCGTCTACTTCAACAACGGCGCCGCCACCTCCGCGCTCACCAACGAGCAGTGCAGCCCGTACACGGTGCACTACGCGTATGACACGGTGGCGCTGGCCAAGGGCACGGGTGCCACGGTGGTGGACCGCGGCGGCAAGAGCTGGTTCTTCCTGACCGCCGACTATGCCTTCGGCCATGCCCTCGAAGCCGACACCAGCGCGGTGATCAAGGCCAAGGGTGGCACGGTGGTGGGTTCGGTGCGCCATCCGCTCAACGCCTCGGACTTCTCGTCCTTCCTGCTGCAGGCTCAGAACTCGAAGGCGCAGATCCTGGGGCTGGCCAACGCGGGCGGCGACACCATCAATTCCATCAAGGCGGCCAGGGAGTTCGGCATCGGCAAGTCGATGCAGCTGGCCGGCCTGCTGATCTTCCTGAGCGACATCCACAGCCTGGGCCTGAAGAACACTGAAGGCCTGGTGCACACCACGAGCTGGTATTGGGACCTGAACGACGACACCCGCAAGTTCGCCGCGCGCTTCTTCGACAAGACCAAGCGCATGCCCACGGACGTGCAGGCCGCCGACTACTCCGCCACCATGACCTACCTGAAGGCCGTGGCCGCTGCCAAGACGACCGACAGCGACAAGGTGATGGCGCAACTCAAGAGCATGAAGCTCGACGATTTCTTCGGCAAGGGCCAGATCCGCGCCGATGGACGCTATGTGCATGACATGTACCTCGTCGAGGTCAAGTCGCCGGCCGACTCGAAGAAGCCTTGGGACTACCTCAAGGTGATCAAGCAGTTGCCGGGTGAACAGGTCTTCACGACGAAGGCCGAATCCAAATGCGCGCTCTGGCATTGATCCATTGATTCGTTTTCCGTCAGTCAAACTTTGAACAGGCATCGACCATGAAAAAGGCTCTCGCACTCTCCGCGGTTTCCGTCGCCATCGCGCTCGCAGCAGGCGCTGCGCAGGCGCAGGAAAAGGTCAAGATCGGCTTCATCACCGACATGTCGAGCCTCTATGCCGACGTCGAAGGCAAGAACGGTGCGCTGGCCATCCAGATGGCCATCGACGACTTCGGCGGCAAGGTCAACGGCATGCCGATCGAGTTGCTCACGGCCGACCACCAGAACAAGGCCGACATCGCCGCCTCCAAGGCCCGCGAGTGGATCGACACGCAAGGCCTGACGATGCTGTTCGGCGGCACCAGCTCCGGCACCGCCCTGGCGATGGCCAAGGTCGCGCAGGAGAAGAAGCGCGTGTTCGTCGTGAACGGCGCGGGCAGCTCGGCGCTCACCAACGAGCAATGCAGCCCCTACACCGTGCACTACGCCTACGACACCGTGGCGCTGGCCAAAGGCACGGGCAGCGCCGTCATCGCACGTGGCGACAAGAGCTGGTATTTCCTGACGGCCGACTATGCCTTCGGCCAGGCGCTCGAAGCGGACGCCACCAAGGTGGTGAAGGAAAAGGGCGGCACCGTGGTGGGCTCGGTCAAGCACCCGCTCAACACCTCCGACTTCTCGTCCTACCTGCTGCAGGCGCAGCAGTCCAAGGCCCAGGTGCTGGCGATGGCCAACGCAGGTGGCGACACCATCAACTCGATCAAGGCGGCCAAGGAATTCGGCATCACCAAGACGATGAAGATGGTCGGCCTGCTGGTCTTCGTGACCGACGTGCACAGCCTGGGCCTGAAGAACACCGAAGGCCTGCTGCTCACCACCAGCTGGGACTGGAACCTGGACGACAAGACGCGCGCCTTCGGCAAGAAGTTCTTCGACAAGACCAAGCGCATGCCCACCGACATCCAGGCGGCCGACTATTCCGCCACCATGACCTACCTGAAGGCGCTGCAGGCTGCCAAGACGACCGACGCCGACAAGGTGATGGATCAGCTCAAGAAGACGCCAATCGACGACTTCTACGCCAAGGGCACGATCCGCGCCGACGGCCGCATGATCCACGACATGTACCTGATGCAGGTCAAGTCGCCGGCCGAGTCGACGCAGCCCTGGGACTACTACAAGGTGGTGCAGAAGCTCAAGGGTGAAGACGTCTTCACGACCAAGGCCGAGAGCAAGTGCGCTCTCTGGAAGTAACGACCTTGCTGCGCGGCCGCTTCGCGCGGCCGTGCGTGGCGCTCTCCTGGAACTGATCCCTCTCACATGAACATTTCGATGCCGGCCCTGTTGAGCCAGCTCCTCCTGGGGCTGGTCAACGGCTCGTTCTACGCGATCCTGAGCCTCGGGCTGGCGGTGATCTTCGGGCTGCTCAACGTCATCAACTTTGCGCACGGCGCGCTGTTCATGCTGGGCGCCATCCTCACGTGGATGGCGATGGAGTATTTCGGCGTCAACTATTGGGTGATGCTGCTGGGAGCACCGCTCATCGTCGGCGCGTTCGGCGTGCTGATCGAGCGCTTGCTGCTGCGCTGGATCTACAAGCTCGACCACCTTTACGGCCTGCTGCTCACCCTCGGGCTCACCTTGTTGATCGAGGGCGTGTTCCGTTCGATCTACGGTGTGTCGGGCCTGGCCTATGACGCGCCCGAAGCGCTGTCCAGCGCCACCGACCTCGGCTTCATGGTGCTGCCCAACTACCGCGCGTGGGTGGTGCTGGCCTCGCTGGTGATCTGCTTTGCCACCTGGTTCGTGATCGAGAAGACGCGGCTGGGCGCCTACCTGCGCGCAGGCACTGAAAACCCGCGCCTGGTCGAGGCCTTCGGCGTCAACGTGCCGCTGATGATCACGCTGACCTACGCTTTCGGCTGTGCACTGGCCGCCTTTGCGGGCGTGCTGGCCGCGCCGGTCATCCAGGTTTCGCCGCTGATGGGGCAGAACCTCATCATCGTGGTGTTCGCGGTGGTCGTCATCGGCGGCATGGGCTCGATCATGGGCGCGATCCTTACCGGGCTCGGGCTCGGGGTGATCGAAGGCTTCACCAAGGTCTTCTATCCGGAAGCCTCATCCACCGTCGTGTTCGTGATCATGGTCATCGTGCTGCTCACCCGCCCGGCCGGCCTGTTCGGCAAAGAAAAATAAGGCGCGGCATGAAGAAAATCTCCACCGTCGTCTACGCGCTGTTGTTGCTGGCGCTCATCGTGGCGCCGTTCGCGGGCGCCTATCCGGTGTTCGTGATGAAGCTCATGTGCTTCGCGCTGTTCGCCTCGGCTTTCAACCTGCTGCTGGGCTTTACCGGGTTGCTGTCCTTCGGGCACGCGGCCTTCCTGGGCGGCTCAGCCTATGTGGCCGGACACGTCATCAAGGTGTGGGGGCTGACGCCCGAGGTCGGGCTCATTGCCGGCACGCTGGTTGGCGCAGCGCTGGGCTGGCTCTTCGGCGTGCTGGCGATCCGCCGCCAGGGCATCTATTTCTCGATGATCACGCTGGCGTTGGCGCAGATGATGTTCTTCGTTGCGCTGCAGGCCAAGTTCACCGGCGGCGAAGACGGCCTGCAGGCCGTGCCGCGCGGCAAGTTGTTCGGCGTCATCGACCTGTCGAACGACCTCACGATGTACTACGTGGCGCTGGTCATCGTGGTGGCGGCCTTCCTCCTGATCGTGCGGACCATCCATTCGCCCTTTGGACAGGTGCTCAAGGGCATCAAGGAAAACGAGCCGCGCGCGCTCTCGCTCGGCTATGACGTGAGCCGCTTCAAGCTGCTCGCCTTCGTGATTTCCGCGGCGCTCTCGGGGCTGGCCGGTTCGCTCAAGACGCTGGTGCTGGGATTTGCGACGCTCAGCGACGTGCACTGGACGGCATCCGGCCAGGTCATCCTGATGACACTGGTCGGCGGGCTTGGCACGCTTTCGGGTCCATTGGTAGGTTCGGCGGTCGTGGTGTTGCTCGAAAACAAGATCGGCGAACTCGGCAACTTCCTGGCGCGCATCACGACCATCGACTGGTTCAACACGCTCGGCGAGTCGGTCACGATGGTGACGGGGTTGATCTTCGTGATCTGCGTGCTCGCGTTCCGGCGAGGTGTGATGGGCGAGATCATTGCTCTCGTCACGCGGCGGCGGCACAACGGCGCCTAGGGCTTGGTGTTCTGGATTGCTTGCGCGGCGCGTTGCTTTGCGACGTGCGCGCCCGATGCAAAGGCACCGGTGTCGTTGATTGGCTGAGGTCGTGCGCGGCGCAAAGGCAACTGAGGGTCCGTTGATTGCTACGTTTGCGCGCGACGCAAAGGCACCTGCGGGCCCGGCGTGACGCGCCACTGCAGCGGTCGGCGCTGCGCACCGACTTCCCTGCGATGCTCACGCGACCGGCCTGCCGCGGAACTCGCGACGTTCACTTCGTTCACTCTGCTCAAACAGCCGCGGCAAATCAGATGACGAAGCACGCGTGTCCTTCGGCACGCGTGCAGGCCGGTCGCGCTCCGCTTCTCGGCGCCGCAGAGGCGCGTCACGCCGGGCCCGCAGGTGCCTTTGCTCTGGAAACAGTGTGGGGGTACCAACGCCGGCACCGTGCGCCGCAACGGCCATGGCGGCACAGCGTTCCGCTCCCCTCTCTGAACAGCACGACGTATCTCGCCGCGGCAGGTGGTCTGCGGCGCGGGCGATTTCCGGGGCGGCGAGGAGCGCAGGGCGCGGGGCGGCGCGTGCCGAAGGACACGCGCTTCGTCAACTGACTCGGTGCAGCTGTTTGAGCGTAGCGCGCCGAAGGAGCGCGGAGCGAGTTCTGCACCGCGCCCCGGGCCCGAGCACCGCAGTGCAGTCGATGCGCAGCATCGACCGCCCCGGATGAGCCCGTGCCGCAGACCACCTGCCGCGGCGCCCCCCGACCTACCCACTACATCCGCAGCGCGCCCATATACCCCACAAGCTCAAGATAACCGCGCCCCACACGCACCCCACGATCGTCCAGCAGGTCGCTCAGCCCTTCCCAGTAGACCGCGCCCGTCGAGCCCCGGCTGTCCAGTTCCTGATCGTCCAGCAGCGCCTTCACGGCGAAGCGCCCCGAGGGCGTGCGGATGCGCCATTCGACCGGGTAGCGCGCCTGTGTGGCGGGGCTCTTCCACACGCGCCCCGCCTCGAACACCACCTCGTCATGCCCGAACACGCGCAACTGTCCCTGCGCCGAGCGAAACGATCCACCCGCCCACACCGCGCCGCCTTCCCGGTCGCGCAGCCGGAAGGCCGTCAGCGCGCTGCCGTCGGACAGGTTCATGCCGATCCAGTCCCAGCCGACGGCGTTGGGCGCCATGTAGGTTTCGCTCCACTCGTGGTCCAGCCACGCGGTGCCCTGCGCCTCGAAAGCGCGGGATTGCAGGCGCAGCTGTCCGGTGGTCTTCAGTTGCGGCTCGCTGTAGTAGTTGCTCAGCTCGTCGGCCGCCGGGCCCTTGCGCGACAGGCCTGCATCGCCTTGCAACAGCACCGCCTGCGTGGGCGCAAAGCGAAGGTCCAGCGCAAACTCGCCCGCTTCGATGTGCGCAACGTACACGCCGCTCTTGTCGCGCAACAGGGACCAGTCGCGAATGCGCACGTCCGTGTCCTGTTCGCTGGCGCTGGCCACGTTCATCCCCGCGCGTGCGATGCGCTGGTCGTGGTGCAACTTGCCGCCCTTCAGGTCGGTGATGGCCGCGTGGGCAAAGATGAGTTGCCGCGCCGCAAAGGCCGATTTCATCGACTGCGTCGCATCGATGCGTGAGCGGAAAAAGGTGATCTGGAAACCGAACTCGCGCGCCGCATCGCCCGTGCCCGCCGAGGCGTGGCCCGTGATGTACCACCACTCGGTGCGCCAGTCGGGGTGGCTGCCGTAGTCGCGCGGAAACTGCAAAGGCCGATACACAGGCGCGGACGCGCCGAACACGCTGGCAGGCGCCATCCACATGCCGGCCAGCGGCAGGGAAGCGAGCAGGGCCGTGCGGCGCCGCATGGACATGGTTCAGGCCAGCAAGGCGTCGATGCGCGCCTGCGCCACTGCGCAATCGCCGAAGTTCGCCGCAACCCACGCGGCGTCGTGATAGCTCGGCAGGTAGCGCTCGCCCGCATCGCACAGCAACGAAAGAATCGAGCCCTTGCGGCCCGCGCTGCGCATTTCATGGGCCAGCGTGAGCATGCCGATGAAGTTGGTGCCCGTCGACGGCCCCACCTTGCGGCCGACCAATGCCGAGAGCGTGCGCATCGCCGCCACCGAATCGACATTCGGCACTTCCATCATCCGGTCCACCAGCGAACGGATGAAGCTCGCCTCCACGCGCGGCCGCCCGATGCCCTCGATGCGCGAACCCGGCGCAGTGAGCGTGGCGTCGCCGCTGCTGTGGTACGCACCGAACACCGAGCCCTCCGGGTCCGGCACGCACACTTGCGTGTCGTGGCAGCGATAGCGCACATAGCGCCCGATGGTCGCGCTGGTGCCGCCCGTGCCGGCGCCGACGACGATCCAGGCCGGCACCGGATGCGCCTCGCGCGACATCTGCTGGAACATGCTTTCGGCGATGTTGTTGTTGCCGCGCCAGTCCGTCGCGCGCTCCGCAAAAGTGAACTGGTCCATGTAGTGGCCGCCCGTGCGATCGGCCAGCGCGCGGGCCTCTTCGTACACCTGCGCCGCGCTGTCGACGAAATGGCTCTGGCCGCCGTAGAAGGCGATCTGCGCCACCTTTTCCGGCGAGGTGCTGCGCGGCATCACGGCGATGAAGGGCAGGCCCAGCAGGCGCGCGAAATAGGCCTCGCTCACGGCGGTGGAGCCGCTGGATGCCTCGACGATGGTCGTGCCCTCGCGCACCCAACCATTGCACAGCGCATACAGGAAAAGCGATCGCGCCAACCGGTGCTTGAGGCTGCCGGTGGGATGCGTGGATTCATCCTTCAGGTACAGGTCGATGCCATGCGCGGCGAAGGCGCGCAGCGGCAACGGAATCAGGTGCGTGTCGGCGCTGCGCTGGTAGTCCGCCTCGATGCGCTGAACGGCCGCGCCAAGCCAGCCGCTGCCGCTAGTGCCAGTGCCAGTGCCAGTGCCAGTGCCAGTGCCAATGGTGTTCATGGCCTGCATTGTCACCAGTCTTCCTTGACGGCGAGCACTGCATCCGTGCCCGCGGCAGCGCGACCGGAGAGCCACGCGGTCAGCGTTCCGGCCGCGAGCACCGCGACGCACAACGCCAGCAGGCGCAGCCACGGCACGAGCAGATCCATCGTCCAGTGAAAGCTCTGCGGATTGACGACGTGCACGAGGATCACCGACACGCCCAGGCCCAACGCCAACCCGGCAATCGCACCGATGGCGCTCCATGCTGCGCCTTCGCCCGCGACCACGCCCAGGATCTGTCCGCGCGTGAAGCCCAGGTGAGCCAGCAGGCCGAACTCCTTGCGCCGCGCCAGCACCTGCGCGCTGAAGCTCGCTGCGATGCCGAACAGCCCGATGGCGATCGCAACCGCCTGCAGCCAGTAGGTCACCGCAAAGCTGCGGTCGAAGATGCGCAGCGACGTCGCCCGGATCTCGCCGACGGACGCAAACTCGATCAGGTCCGGCGTGCCGAGCTGCCGCGCCGCAAGTGCGCGCACTGCCGCCTGCACGCTGCCATGGCTGGCGCCGGGTGCGATCCACATCGCGACGTCGCTTACGCTGCGGTCGCCGGAGATGCGCTCGAAGTCCCGCGCGTCCATGGTGATGGCGCCGAACTGGCGAACGTAGTCACGCCACACGCCCGCCACGAAGAAGCGTGGTGCGCCCGTGCCCGTGCCCGATGCCTTGGCGCTGCCGGCGAAGGCTTGCGACAGCGGCTCGAAATCATTGCCCGGCTTCGCACCGTAGAGATCGACCATCGCCTCGCTCACGTACACGCCGATGCGATCCGGCGGGGTCGGCATGAGCGCGCCGACCAGCGGCAGCGTGCGGGCCGGGTCGGCGTCCAGGCTGCGCGCGATCAGCGTGACTGCCGGCCGCGTGCTGTCCAGCAGCAGTGGCCGCGTGCGCAGCGTGCCCGTTCGCAAGACGCCAGGCACTTGTCCCACCGCTTGCACGAAGGCCGGATCGAAGGCTGCGGCATCGACCGCACTCCCACCGCTTCCGGCTGCGCGCAAGTAGAGGTCCGCCGGCAGCACCGCATCGAGCCAGCGCGTGACCGAATCCCGGAAGCTCGCCACCATGACAGTGAGCGCGACCGCCAGGCTCAGGCTCGCAACCACGCCGCTCACGGCGACGGCCGCACTTCCGCGCATGCGACGCGCGCGCTCCACCGCCAGCATCGGCAACACGCGATGCGCCACCAGCGGCGCGACGCGGTCGTACAGCGCGCCGATCAGCGCGGGCAGCGCTGCGATGCCACCCACCAGCAGGAACCCGACCGACAGATACGCTGCAATCGGCACGCCGAAGATCGCCGGTGCGAGCGCCAGCAGCCCGCCGGCGATCATCAACGTGAGGCCGATCCATCGCGCGAAACGCGAGCCGGACGACGCGGCCGTCGCGCCCAGCCCCTTGAGCGTCTGCGCTTCGGGCAAGGCCTGCGCCGCGCGTGCGGGCCACCAGCCACCGACCAGCGCCGCCAACACGCCCAGCGCGCCGTAGACCAGCGCGGCGCCCGTGCTCCAGCGCAACGTCGGCGCCACGCCCGGAAAGTAGCCCCCGCCCAGGTCGCCGCCGAGCAAGCGCAGCGCCAACGCGGCCAGCGCCGTTCCCAGCGCGATGCCCGCCACGCTGCCGATCAAGCCGAGAAAGCAGGATTCGACCAGCACCACCTGCAGGCGCTCGCGCGGCGTGAGGCCCAGCACGCCCAGCAACGCAAACTGCTGCGCACGCTTCGCCACACTCAACGCCAGCACCGAGAAGACCAGGAAGGCGCCTGTGAACAAGGCCACCAGCGCGAGCACCGTGAGGTTGACCCGGTAGGCGCGCGAGAGATTGCTCACGCGCTCCGCCGCATCGCCCGGCTCGGCCACGCGCACGCCGGCCGGCCACTGCGGCGACTGCTCGAGCGCGCGCACGAAGTCCGCCCGGTTAATGCCCGGCGTCAGCCGCAGGTCAATGCGGGTGAGCTGCCCCCATCGTTCGAACAAGTCCTGCGCCGCGGCGATGTCCATCACCGCGAGCGGCCCGCCACCCGCGGCCACACTGCCCGCGACCGCCAGCGTGTGCGGGAGGGCGCCGTATTGAATGTCGATGGACGTCGCCGTCGCGCCAATCGCCGATTGCGCCGCCGCGTTGAGGAAAACGTGTCCCGGCGCAATGGCCGCGAAACGATCGGCCTTCGCCGATGGCGAGGGCACCAACGCCGGCGCGATGCTCGACAGCGCCAGCGCATCCACGCCCAAGACCCGCATGGCAATGCGCTTGCTGTCGCGCAACGCCAGCACTTGCGTTTCGAGCACGGGGCTCGCCAGCGCCACCTGCGGATTAGCGGCAACACGCGCGAAAAGGCTTTCGTCAAACCCGCCTTGTGCTGCGCGCAATTCGAGGTCTGGCTGGCCATTCACCGAACGGACCGCGCTGGAGAATTCGTCGAGCGCCGAGGCGTTGATGAGCTGTACCGAGAACGCCAGCGCCACGCCCAGCATCACCGCGACGACAGCCGCCGCGCTGCGCCATGGGTGATGGCGCAGTTCACGCCACGAGAAGGTGCGGAGCAGGGCAAGCATCGCTGGATTATTCCGCGCGGGCCTGCTCAAAGCCGCTGCGAGACGCTGGCCAGCCAGGCGCGCACCGAAGGGTTGGCTGAAAGCCCGCTCGCGCGCAGATACGCGGCGCGCGCGGCGTCCGCATCGCCAAGCACACCGAGCAGGTGCGCCCGTGCCGCCCAATAAGGTTGGTAGCTCGTAACCTGTGCAGCATCCATGGCATCGAGTTCCTGCAAGCCCGCTGCTGCGCCGCGGGCCGTGGCGACCGCGCACGCGCGGCTTACCTGCGCGCCCACACTGGGTCGCAAGGCCAGCAAGCCGTCGTAGAGCGACACCAGCGCCTCGGACGGCACCTTGGCTCCCAATTGGCGCTGGCTGTGCGCGGACTGGATCGCAGCCTCCAACTGATAGGCGCCGATGGCGGACATCGCGGCGGCTTGGGCCAGGTGCTGCTCCGCCTCTTCGCGCATCGCGTGGTCCCACGCCGCCGTGTCTTGCGCATCGAGCGGAACGTAGGCGCCGGTGGCATCGCGACGTGCCTGCGCGCGGCTTTCGCAAAACAGCATGAGCGCGAGCAGGCCGCGCGGCTCGGGCTCGTGAGGCAGCAGGCTGCACAGGATGCGGCCGAGGTCGATCGCCTCCGCCGTGAGCCCCCGGTGCGCCGCATCGGCGCCTTCGACGTCTTCCCAGCCGGTGCCGTAGGCGGCGTAGATGCCGTCCAGCACATCCTGCAGGCGCTGCGGCACATCGCGTGCCTGCGGAAATTCAAAGGCGATGCCGGCCATGCGAATCCGCGCCTTGGCGCGCACCAGTCGCTGGCTGAGCGTTGCGGGCGCCACCAGGAATGCGTTGGCGATACGCGCGGCGTCCAGGCCGAGGACCGTCTGAAGCATCAGCGGCGCACGGGCAGCCGCGTCGATGGCCGGGTGCGCACAGACGAAAAGCAGTCGCAGGCGCTCGTCCGGCACGGCGCCTTGCGCATCGCCCTCGACGACCGCATCGGCCAGCAGCAACAGCGTTTGCGTGGCCCCTTCCTCGACGCGTGCATGGCGCCACGCGTCGAGCGTGCGGTGGCGTGCCACCTGCAGCAGCCATGCCTCGGGCTGCCCGGGAACACCGTCCACCGGCCAGCGCTCGAGCGCACGCGCAAAGGCATCGGCCAGCGCATCTTCCGACGCCGCGATGTCGCGCGTACGCGCCGACAGGATGGCGACCAGCCGCCCGTACGACTGCCGCGCCGCACGCTCGGCCGCGTCGTGCGCCGGCGAGGTACTCACATCTTCGACGGGTTGAAAAGCGGGCGCAGCTCCACGCCACCGGTCGAGGCGCAGGGCGCGCGCGCTGCCCATTCGAGCGCCGCGTCCAGGTCGGGCACGTTGATGACCAGGTAGCCGCCAAGCTGCTCCTTGGTGTCGGCAAAGGGGCCGTCCTGCACCTGCCGCTTGTCGCCGCGCAGCCGCAACGAGGTGGCCGTCATTGGCGGCTGCAAACCGTTGCCACCGACGGTGATGCCGGCTTCGTGCATGGCGCCCATGTAGGCCATCCAGCTGCCGACGTGGGCCTTGCCTTCGGCGCTCTCGCGCTGTGCGAAATCGGTCGGGGTTTCGTAGTACATCATCAGGTATTCCATCGCTGACTCCATCTTGCAAAAAGAGTTGTGTGAGCAGGATCGCTCACCACAATGACGCTTGGCGGCGGGCGATTTCGACAGTGTGCGACGGAACAGCGTCGAATTCAGGCGGCGATGCCGTCGGCGCGCAGGTGCAGCACCCGGTCGGCGCGTGCGGCGGCGGCTTCGGAATGCGTCACCAGCACCAGCGAGGCGCCGTGCTCGCGGGTTTGGCCAGCCAGCACGTGCATCACCTTGGCGGCGGTGGTGGGGTCGAGGTTGCCGGTCGGCTCGTCGGCCAGCAGCAGGGTGGGGCGATGCACCAGCGCACGCGCGATGGCGACGCGCTGCAATTGCCCGCCGCTCAGTTGCTGGGGCAGGCGGTCGCCCAGCCCTTCGAGTCCAACGGCGCTGAGCATCTGCTGTACGCGCGCATCGTCCCTGCGGCCCTGCAGCATCAAGGGCAAGGCGATGTTCTGCGCGACGTCCAGATGGGGCAGCACGTGGAAGGCCTGGAATACGAAGCCGACGTGGCTGCGCCGCCAGAGCGCGCGTGCCGTGGCGTCGAGCGTGCCGAGGTCGGTGCCGGCCTGCGTGATGGTCCCGGCGTCCCAGGTGTCCAGCGCGGCCATGCAGTTGAGCAGCGTGGACTTGCCGACGCCCGATTCGCCGACGATGGCGACGAATTCGCCCGGCGCAACGTCCAATGACACGTTCTCGAAAACGGCTGCTTCGCCGTAGTGCTTGGCGAGTCCGCGAACAGCAATCGTCATATCCCGCGCACCACGCCGGTAGCAATCCAACGATCCACCTGCCCTATCACCCGCTCTATGGCATCGGGCGCGCTGGCTTCGATCACCTGTCGGCTCGGCATGCTGCGCAGCCAGGTGATCTGGCGTTTGGCCAGCTGGCGCGTGGCTGCCACGCCGCGTTCGCGCAGTTCGGCCATGGGCCAGTCGCCGTCGAGCGCTTCCCACGCCTGTCGGTAGCCGACGCAGCGCATCGAGGGCAGGTCGGCCGTCAGGTCGCCGCGGGCCCGCAGTGCGGCTACTTCATCGAGAAAGCCCGCCTCCAGCATCGCATCGAAGCGTTGTGCGATGCGTTCGTGCAGCCAGGTTCGGTCATGCGGCTCCAGCGAGATGAGCGCCGCGGCTTGCGCCGGCGGTTTGGCGCCTGCATGAAAGCTCGACAGGGGCTTGCCGCTCGCATGCCACACCTCCAGCGCGCGCTGGATGCGCTGGCTGTCATTGGGCGAAAGGCGCGCCGCCGTTGGTGCATCGACCTGCGCCAGCCTGTCGTGCATTGCAGGCCAGCCCAGCCGCGCCGCATCCGCCTCGATGCTGGCGCGCACGGCAGGTTCGGCCGTCGGCATCTCGTCGATGCCATGGATGAGCGCGTTGAAATACAGCATCGTGCCGCCGACCAGCAAGGGCAGGCGCCCACGGGCGCGGATCTCCTCGATGAGCCGCGTTGCATCGCGCACGAAGGCGCCGGCGTTGTACGCATCGCGCGGATCGCGGATGTCGATGAGGTGATGCGGCACCTGCGCCAGCTCACTGGCGCTCGGTTTGGCCGTGCCGATGTCCATGCCGCGAAACACCAGCGCCGAATCGACGCTGACGATTTCCACCGGCCGTGTGCGCGCCACGGCCAACGCGGCGGCGGTTTTCCCACTGGCCGTGGGGCCGGCAAGGCCAAGCCACTTCAGGTCAACAGGAAGCCGGGACGTGGTGGCCGCAACCGTTGCGGTGAGAGCAGGGGGCGACATGCGCCCGAGGTTATCAAACGCGGTCAGCCGGGCGCCCGCACGCTGCTTCGGGTTTGGGCCTGCACCGGGTCCGCGGGATCGTCCGGCTGCTTCATGCGAAAGAGCTCGCTCAGCGCGGCCCGGTATTGCGCCGCGCCCACCGTGTTGGTGCTGTGGTGCGAGCCGCCCTCGACCAGCACGAAGAGCTTGGGATCGACGGCTGCGTTGTAGAGCTTCCGGCCGAGTTCAGGGCGGATCAGGTTGTCGAGCGAGCCATGCACGACCAGCAGGGGCGAGTGGATGTCCTTGACGCGCGCCAGCGCATCGAAGTGCTGCGTGAGGAAAGGCGTGAAGGGCAGCCAGCCCCACTTGAAGCTGCTCACCACTTCCGAGATGGAGGTGAAGGTGCCTTCGACGATGGTGCCGCTTTCGTCTTTCACCCGCGACGCGAGGTCGATGCCGATGGCGCCGCCCAGCGAGTGGCCGAAGATGTAGCGATGCTGTTTGGGATGCGCCTTGCCCAGCCAGATCCAAGCGGCCATGGCGTCTTCGCGGGCGGAGTCTTCGGATGGCAATGCCTTGCTGCTCTTGCCGAAGCCGCGGTAGTCGATGGCCAGCACCGAAAAACCGAGTTCGTGCATGCGCTGGATGCGCGGCGCGGAACCCGCCACGTTGTAGCGGGCGCCGTGCAGGTAGAGAAGGACCGGCTTGTCCGGCGAATCAGGTTTGTCGCCCAGCCACAGACCGTGCAGGCGCACGGCCTCGCCGGTGAGCGAGGACTTGTAGTCGATCCAGACGTCTTCCATGCCCGCCGTCATCGCGGCCGTGTTGCCCCAACTGCGGTCGCTGGGCTGGAAGATCCACTCGCGCTGCTGCGCATCCAGCGTGGAGCAGCCTCCAGCAAGAGCGCCCACGAGGGCGGTGGCTGCAACGAACAGGGACCAGCGTTTCATTCCTGCATGAGGGATTGGCGAGGCGGTTCTTTGGTTCCGTTTCCAGCCGAAATGGATGGAAACTTCTGACAGAAAGCATGCAACGCACGTGCCAGACGCTTCGATGACAGTCGGAATGCAAGCACTTGGTTACAAGTGGAATGCTCGCAGACGCTGGCAATCGGGCGTCGAAGGGTATTCCCCAATACCCGGGAAAGTTGCGCGAAGCGGTTGGCGCGAGCGCAGTAAAGTGCCTCGCTCACGGTGTTTCAAGGAGCTGAGTCATGGCCGCTCAATCCGCAGACCGCATCGAAGAATTTCGCGCGCAATTCGCAGGTCAAACCCTGACACCCGGCGACGCGGAGTTCGACAAGGCCCGTTCCGTCTGGAACGGCGCGATCGACCGCAAACCTGCAGTCATCGCCCGTTGCACGACAGCCGCACAGGTCGCCGACGCCATCCGGTTTGCCCGCGTTGCAGGGCTTCAGATTGCCGTGCGCGGCGGCGGCCACAGCTATGCGGGCAATTCGGTCTGCGATGGCGGGCTGATGATCCACCTCGGGGCCATGAACGGCGTGGGCGTCGATGCGGGCGCGCGGCGCGCCGTGTGCGGTGGTGGCGCGACGTGGGCCGATGTGGACGCCGCGACGCAGGCACACGGGCTGGCGACGCCGGGCGGCTTCATCAGCCACACCGGCATCGCGGGGCTCACCCTCGGTGGCGGTATCGGCTGGCTTTCAGCCAAGGCGGGCTTGTCGTGCGACAACTTGGTCGCCGCCGAAGTGGTGACGGCCGACTCGCAAATCATTCGCGCCTCGGGGGATGAAAACCCCGATCTCTTCTGGGCGCTGCGCGGTGGCGGCGGCAACTTTGGCGTCGTCACTTCATTCGAATTTGCGCTGCATCCCGTCGGCCCGCTGGTCAACCTCGGCCTGTTCTTCTACGAGCTCGACAAGGGCCCGGATGCGTTGCGATTTGCGCGCGGTTTCGTCAAGACGCTGCCTGACGACGCGACCTCTTTCCTCGCCATTGGCATCAACGCGCCGCCTGCTCCCTTCGTGCCGGAGCCGTTCCGGTTCCGGCTGGGGCATGCACTGCTCGTCGTGGGGTACGGATCGGTGGAGGCGCACGCAGCGCTCGCTGCACAGGTCCGCAACGCCGTCGCGCCGCTCTTTGAACTGGTCACACCAATTCCTTTCGTGGCCCTCCAGCAGCTGTTCAACGACAGCGCGACCTGGGGATCGCTGGCTTACGAAAAAGCGCTGTACCTCGATGAGTTGTCGGACGCGGCCATCGCCGTGATCGGCGAACATGCACCGAAGAAAATCTCGCCGCATTCTTTCTGTCCGACCTTCATGCTGTCCGGTGCCTATCGGGCCAAAGACGATGCCGACACGGCCTTTGGCGGCAGCCGCAGCGCGGGCTATGTCTTCAACGTCGAGGCCGCGGCGCACGACCAGGCGACCTACGAGGCGGACCGCATGTGGGTGCGCAATTTCTGGGAAGCAATGCGGCCGCATGCCAGCGGTTCAGGCGGCTACGTGAACTTCATGGCGGAAGCGGACGAGGACCGCCTGCGCGCTTCCTATGGCGAGGAGAAGTACCAGCGGCTGGCGCGCATCAAGGCACAGTTCGACCCCGAAAACATCTTCCGCCTCAATGCCAACATCCGGCCGATGGCGCAGGCCGCTTGAAGGGCTTGTCAGCGCCCGCGCATGAAGAGCGCGTCCAGCTCCCGCACCGACAGCTGGCGCCATGTGGGCCGACCGTGATTGCACTGGTCCGAGCGCTCGGTGGCTTCCATCTGGCGCAGCAGCGCGTTCATTTCGTCCACCGTCAGCTTGCGATTGGCGCGCACCGCACCGTGGCAGGCCATGGTCGACAGCAACTCGTTTTGAGCGCGCTGCACCACGGTGCTCGCATCGTGTTGCGCCAGCTCGGCCAGCACGCTGCGCGCGAGTTCGACCGGGTCGCCGTCGGCCAGCGTGCCGGGCACGGCGCGCACCGCCAGCGTACGCGGTGAAAAGGGCGTGATCTCCAGGCCCAGCGAGGGCAACACGGCGACGCAGGCTTCGGCCGTTGCCACCTCTTGCGGCGTCGCTGCGAACGTGGCCGGAATCAGCAGCGGCTGGCTGGTGATGGCGGCACCGTCGAGCTGCGTCTTGAGCCGCTCGTAGACGATGCGCTCGTGCGCCGCATGCATGTCGACGATGACCAGGCCTTGCGCGTTTTCCGCGAGGATGTAGATGCCTTGCAGTTGCGCGAGGGCGCGGCCCAGCGGCCAGATGTCGGCTTCGTTTGCTTGCGCAGCAACTGGCGCCGCGGCGAAGGACGGTATGGGGCCGTCCGCCGGTCGCGACACGAAAGGCGCGCCTTCCGCCGGTCGCGCGAAAGCGGGTTCCGGCGTGCGCTCGAAGGCGCGCGTCGGCCACATCGCTGCGCTGTCGCCCAGCCCCCCGCGCTCCGAAACGAAGTTCATCGTCGGCTGCGCCCAAGGGCGCATTGGGGCAGGTGCCACCGCAGCAGGTTGCAGCGAAGGCGCATCGGCCAGGCTCGCAGCGGGCTGCCCCGAACGCGGAACTGCCAATGCGTTCTCGATGGCATGGCGCACCGCCTGATGCACTTCGCGGCCATCGCGAAAGCGCACTTCGATCTTGGTGGGGTGCACGTTGACGTCCACACGCGCTGGGTCGATCTCCAGGTACAGCGCATACACCGGCTGGCGCTGCCCGTGCAGCACGTCTTCATAAGCACTGCGCGCCGCGTGGGCGAGCACCTTGTCGCGCACGAATCGGCCGTTCACGTAGAAAAACTGCTGGTCGCCGCGTGAGCGTGCCGCATCGGGAATGCCGGCGCGACCAGTGACGCGAACGGGGCCGTGCGCATGATCGACCGCGACGCTGCGCACGACGAAGTCCTCGCCCAACGCATCGGCCAGGCGCACCTCGGGCGTTTCGGTCGCGCGCCATTGCTCGACGAGCTTGCCCTCGTGCCACACTGCAAAGCCCACGTCGGGACGGGCCAGCGCGTGGCGGCGCACGGCCTCCACGCAATGGGCCAGTTCCGTGGCGTCCGTTTTCAGGAACTTGCGACGCGCGGGTGTGGCGAAGAACAGCTCGCGCACTTCCACCGTCGTGCCGACGCCGCGTGCGATGGGACGCAGTTCGCCGGATTGCCCGTCCAGCGACCATCCGCCGCCGCCTTCGCCATCGACAAAGCGCGAGTGCAGCGAGAGTTCCGCGATCGAGTTGATGGCCGCCAGCGCCTCGCCCCGAAAGCCCATGGTGCCGACGGTTTCAAGATCGATCAGGCTGGCGATCTTGCTGGTCGCGTGGCGGCGCAGGGCAATGGTCAGCTCGGAGGAGGGAATGCCCTGACCGTCGTCCTCGACGGCGATCAGCCGGACGCCGCCAGCCAGCAGGCGCACCACGATCTGCCTGGCGCCGGCATCGAGGGCGTTGTCCACCAACTCACGCACGACGGAGGCCGGCCGCTCGACCACCTCGCCTGCGGCGATCTGGCTGATCAGGTCATCGGATAGTTCGCGGATGGGACGCCGCACGGAGGGCGACGTCGAAGCAGGGGAGGAAGGAAGGGCGCTCACCCGGCAATTCTAGGCAAGGGCCGCCCCGGCGAACGGAAATGTGGATTTGCGTTCAGCCTCGTTCGGGATAATGGTTACATGGACATCATCAGTTTCCTCATCGACTTCATTCTTCACGTCGACAAGCACCTCGAAACCTTTGTCGTCAACTACGGCCCGTGGGTCTACGGACTTCTGTTCCTGGTCGTCTTCGTGGAGACGGGGCTGGTGGTCATGCCCTTTTTGCCGGGGGATTCGCTGCTGTTCATCGTCGGCGCGTTGTGCGGCACGGGGGCCATGAGCTATCCCGTGGCCTGCGGCGTGCTGCTGGCTGCGGCCATCCTGGGCGACCAATGCAACTACAGCATCGGACGCTACTTCGGGCCGAAGGTGTTCCAGTGGGAAGATTCGCGCTTCTTCAACCGCAAGGCCTTCAACCAGGCGCATGAGTTCTACGAACGCTATGGCGGCGTGACGATCATCCTGGCGCGCTTCATGCCCTTCATCCGCACCTTTGCGCCCTTCGTGGCGGGCGTGGCGATGATGGACCGTGCCAAGTTCACCGCCTTCAATGTCGTCGGCGCATTGCTTTGGGTTCTTGGCATTGCGACGGCGGGCTACTTCTTTGGCAACCTTCCCTTGGTGCGTGAGCACCTGGACAAGATCATCTGGGCGCTGATCTTCGTGCCGGGGCTCATCGCGATTTACGGGGCGTGGAGCGCAGGCCGCAAGTCGCGGTCTGCGGGTGCCTCACAGCCCTGAAGATTCAAGCGTCAGGCCCGATCAATACGTCGGTCCGTTGTTCGGGTAGTAGCGGCGCTGGTCGCTGCGTCGGCCCACTTCGTTGCCGATGAGCGCGCCGGCTGCAGCGCCGCCCACGGTTCCGAAGGCGTTGCCGCCGCCGATGGCGTTACCGGCAGCACCGCCGATGACCGCGCCGCCCACGGTGCCCAGTTGCTGGTTGGTCGGACCGCCCCCCGCGCAGCCCGTCAGTGCAACGACGGACGAGATCGCGATGGCTGAAATCCAGGTACGTGTCTTCATGATCTTCACCTTTCAGTTGGTTGTGAAGTCACTCTAGAAAGCACGCCAGATCGCGGTGTAGGAGCGCACCGCGAGCGCCTGCGCGCAGTCGCGGCAGGCCCTTGACAGCATCAAAGCTGCCGGCTGCGCGCCAGCGGCGGGTTTTGCGCGAAGTAGCGCTCGATGCCGCGCATCAGCGCGTCGGCCAGGTCTTCCTGGTACTTCACGCTGCGCAGGTTCGCTTCTTCCTCGGGGTTGCTGATGAAGGCGGTTTCGACCAACACGCTTGGAATGTCCGGCGCCTTGAGCACCGCAAAGCCTGCCTGCTCGACGCTGCCCTTGTGCAAGCGGCCGATGTTGCGAATTTCCCCGAGCATGGCCGTGCCGAGCTTGAGGCTGTCGTTGATCTGCGCGGTGGTGCTCATGTCGAACAGGGCGCGTTGAACGTGCATGTCCTGGTTGCCCAGGTTCACGCCGCCCACCTTGTCGGCATCGTTTTCCTTGTTGGCGAGCCATCGTGCGGCACTGCTCGATGCGCCGCGCTGGCTCAGCGCGAACACGCTGGCGCCGCGCGCCTCGGGCGTGGTGAAGGCGTCGGCATGAATGCTCACGAACAAGTCGGCCTGAACGCGCCGCGCCTTCTGCACGCGCACGTTCAGCGGCACGAAGAAATCGTCGTCGCGCGTCATGAAGGCGCGCATCGGGTTGCCGGCGACGGTCGCGTTGTTGATGCGCTGTCGAAGCCGGTGCGCCACCTGCAGCACGATGTCTTTCTCGCGCGTGCCGTTGGGTCCGATGGCGCCGGGGTCTTCACCGCCATGGCCCGGATCGAGCGCGACGATGATGATGCGGTCGGTGCGGGTTGCGGTCGCGTTGATCCGGGGTTGCGGCGCCACCGAAGGCGCGGCCGTTGGCTTGGTGGCCAGGGCCATGCCGGGCGGCAGGGGCGCTTGCGGCAAGGCGCGAGCAGGGGCCGTTCCGGGCGGCGTGAGTGGCCGGCTGTCCTGCTGGGCGATCAGTTCGCCGAGCGGATCGGTTGCGGTGGCGGTCGCAGATGCGGCCGCAGTTGTGGCGGCAGTCGTGGCGGGCGGCATGGGCCGCGCATAAGCCGGCGCGGGCTGTTGGCCGGCGGGCGCGGGCGCAACCTTGGGCGCGTCGCGCAGGCGCTCGGCCACCAATGCCTCGAGCGGGTCGACGGGTTGCTGGGGATAGAGATCAAGCACCAGCCGGTCGCGATACGCCGCAATCGGCGCCAGCGAAAACACCTGCGGCAACACCGCCTGCTTGAGATCGAACACGATGCGCACGACTTCGGGCGAGAACTGCCCCACGCGCAGGCCGTTGATGAAAGGGTCGTCCGGCTTGATCTTGCCCACGAGTTCGCGCAGCGCCGGATTGAGCTGGATGCCTTCGATGTCCACCGCCAGGCGCGGCGGATTGCCGACCACCAGTTGCTGCGACTGCAAGCGGCCGTCGGATTCAATGGTCACGCGCGTGTAGTCGGTGGCGGGCCAGACGCGCACGGCCATGATGGTGGCGCCGCTGGCGATGTGCTGCTTGCCCAGCAGCAGGACGAGGCTGCCGGCTTGCAGCAGTGCACGGCGGCGCGGGTGCCTCTGCACGCCACTCATGCCCGTGAGGCCTCCAGCAGCAGCTTGCCGCGCGGGGTGTTGGCAGTCAGGGTCACGGTTCGCGAATCATTGCTCATTGCTTCAATTTTAATAGCAAGGTCGGCAACTGGAATGTGGCCTGCAGCGTTGTCGGGCCATTCCGCCAACTTCAGGCCGGGTGCTGCGAAGATGTCCCGGAATCCGGCGTCTTCCCATTCGCGCGGATCGCTGAAGCGATAGAAATCGAAGTGGTGGATGTCCAGTCCCTGCGGCGTCGCGTGGGGTTCCACCACTGCATAAGTCGGGCTCTTGATGCGCCCCCTGATGCCCAGCGCATGCAGCAGGTGGCGAACAAAAGTCGTCTTGCCCGCGCCGAGGTCGCCATGCAGCGCGATGAAGGCGTTGGCGAGCTCGGGCTGGGCTTTCATTGCTTCGGCCAGGGCGGCAGAGAAGGCAATGGTCGCGTCCTCATCACGCCATTGGCGCGTTTCTACAATCGGCAGGTGATCGGCAGCAAGCAACTCTTGACCCATATTCAAACGCTGGCGCGGGAGCTTGGATTCTCCCAAATCGGTGTGGCGGGGGTTGACCTGTCCAGTTCGGAGCCGGGGTTGATGCAATGGCTCCATAACGGCTTTCATGGCGATATGGCCTACATGGCCGCGCATGGACTGCGACGGGCGCGCCCGGCTGAACTGGTGCCGGGCACGGTGAGCGTCATCACGGCGCGCATGGACTACCTGCCGCGCACCACGCCCGATGAATGGCAGCGCATCGAATTCGGGCGGCTGGAGCGGCCATCGGAGGCCATCGTGTCGATGTATGCGCGGGGCCGCGACTATCACAAGGTGCTGCGTTCGCGCCTCCAGAAACTGGCGGATGGCATCGCGGCGCAGGTCGGCCCCTTTGGCCATCGCGTGTTCACCGATTCGGCGCCGGTGCTCGAAGCAGAACTCGCCTCGCGCAGCGGCCAGGGTTGGCGCGGCAAGCACACGCTGGTGCTCGATCGCGATGCGGGTTCGATGTTCTTCCTGGGCGAGATCTATGTCGACATGGAACTGCCCAAAAGCGAGCCTGTGAGCGCGCATTGCGGCAG
The DNA here is from genome assembly GCF_030317105.1 of Variovorax brevis. Classification (GTDB taxonomy): domain Bacteria; phylum Pseudomonadota; class Gammaproteobacteria; order Burkholderiales; family Burkholderiaceae_C; genus Variovorax; species Variovorax brevis. The sequence continues at coordinate 232,307 of NZ_JASZYG010000004.1, read as the reverse complement.
TTGCAGCGCCTGCATCGACGTGTGCCCCACGCAGGCCATCATCGCGCCGCATCGCCTCGATGCGCGCCGCTGCATCTCGTACCTGACCATCGAGCACGCGGGCGCGATCCCCGAGGAGTTGCGGCCCCTCATGGCCAACCGCATCTACGGCTGCGACGACTGCCAACTCATCTGCCCGTGGAACAAGTTCGCCCGCAAGAGCGCATTGCCCGACTTCGATGAACGCGAAGGTTTGACGGGACGCGGCCTGGCAGAACTCTTCGCGTGGACAGAAGAAGAGTTCCTGCGCCGTACCGAAGGCAGCCCCATTCGCCGCATCGGGCACGAACGCTGGCTGCGCAACATCGCCGTTGCGCTGGGCAATGCACTGCGCGCCGGTGACGAATCTGCTGCCGCAGCCCTGCAAACACGCGCCGCTCACCCCAGCGCCCTGGTGCGCGAGCACGTGGCGTGGGCCTTGTGCGCTGCGCGCGACTTCAGCGCATAGCGCGCAGCCTACTTCTTCGTTTGATGATGCTTCGACCCGTGGGACGGCGTCGATTTCATGGGCTTGGCCGGCACCGACTCGGCCGGCTTGCCGGACTGGAAGTCGCTCAGCGCTGCGGCCATGCGCTGGTCGCGAGTGGTATCGGTGACTGGCGTCGGGGAGGCTGCGAACGCCGGAGCGGCAAGGGCGAGGACGCTGGCCAGGAGCGCACTGCGAGGAATCAACATGATCGATCCTTTCAACGCCGATCGTGGTGTCGGCGCATGGTTGCTGAGATGGTGAAACGCGATGCCGGGTTCCCGGCACCCATTTAACAGAGGGTGTGCATGCAAGGGAAAGCGCTTTACACCGCTGACCCGGTAACAAGTGCTCCGATGTGCGACGGCTGACGCAGCAGCGGCCTGTTGCAGGCCCCTATTGCCGGCGCCGCCGCATCATCCATTCGATCCCCTCGAACACCGCTTCACTCAGCAGCGCCAGCGCTGCCGCCGGAATCGCACCTGCGAGCAACAGTTGCCTGTCGTTGAGCGCCAATCCGGTGACGATCCGTTCGCCAAAGCCCCCCGCGCCAATAAACGCCGCGATGGTGGCCGTGCCAATCGCAATCGAAGTGGCGGTTCGCACGCCGGCGATCAGGGTGGGCAGGGCCAGCGGAAGTTGCACCACGCGAAGGTTTTGCCCGCCCGTCATGCCCAGTGCGGTGCCGGCTTCGCGCAGGCCCAGAGGCACTTCCGCGAGGCCGGTGACCGTGTTGCGCATGATCGGCAGCAACGAATAAAGGGTGAGCGCGATGAGCGCCGGCAGCGTGCCGATGATGCCGATCAGCGAGATCAGCACTGCCAGCATGGCGAGTGAAGGGATCGTCTGCAACAGGCCCGTGGCGCCGAGCACCAGCGCACGCACGCGCACATGCGGAAAGATCCAGACGCCCAGGGGAACCGCAATCAGCACGGCCAGCCCCACCGACATGGCCACGAGCATGAGGTGCTGGCGCACGAGTCGGCCCAAATCCGGCCCGAACAACTTCGCCATCAAGCCGCGTCCGGCCTCCGACTTGGCGCCGCCCGCAAGGAAGTCCCGCGCGATGCCATCGAAGGCGACGCCATCGAGCTCCGCGCGGGCGTTCATCGCGATCATCGCGCGCTCGTCGATGCGGCCTTCCAGCTTGCCGATGGCGGCCCACGCCTTGGGGAAGCGCGCGGGCACGTCGAGCCGGTAAAGCACCACCGCGTCGTAGCGCGGAAAGTAGTTGCGGTCGTCCTGCAGCACGCGAAGGCCCAGGTGGTTGATCTTGGCATCGGTCGTGTAGATGTCGATCACATCGACCTGCTTCGCGCCGATGGCGTCGTAGGCCAGTCCGTGGTCCAGGCCCGTGGGCTTTTGCGGCAGGCCGTACTTGTCGGCCAGGCCTTTCCAGCCATCGGCCCGGCCAATGAATTCGTTGGACAGGCCCAGCTTCAGTTCGGGATGGCGCGCCAGGTCGCCCAGGTTGCGGATGGCCAATCGGTCCGCGTCGGCGGCACGCATCGCCAGCGCGTAGCCATCATTGAAGCCGAGCGACGCGCCCACGCCCAGCCCCAGCGGGGCCAGCGCCGCATTCATGGCCTCGCGCGTCATCGTGGCCGGGCCCTTGAGGATCTCCAGCGCGATCGTGCCGGTGTATTCCGCGTAGAGGTCGATGCTGCCCGAGCGAAGCGCTTCGTAGACGATGGCCGTGTTGCCCAGGCCCTGGCGAACGAGGGGCGACGAGGGCAGTGTGGGTGCGGCCGCCTGCGCCAGCACTTCGGCCAGGATGTACGACTCGGTGAAGCGCTTGGAGCCCACGCGCAGCGTGTTGTCCTGTGCGTGCGCAAGGGTCGCGACCAGCCACAGCAGGACGAACGCCAGCGCCGCATGGATCCGGGCGCGCGAGCGAGGGGGGTGCATCGGCGTCAGTGTATCGGCGAGTGCGCAGGCACGCTGCTCTCCTACGCACGTTAGTGCGCACTGCCGATTCGCAACGAGGCGCGCAAAGCCGACATTTCCTGCATGCCCAAGACAAGCCGCAAGGCACCCGAGCAGGAAAAAACAAAGGCCGCCAAGGCAGCATCGGAGCCCGTTCACGGCTTGATGAAACTGCCCTCGGTCGTCATTGAAGGCTACAGCCTCGAGTTGCGCGACCACGATGGATTCGTCGGCGACCAGGCCAGCCAGACCGCCTTTCGGGCCTTGCTGGACAACTGGCGAAAGCGCAAGCGCAAGCGTCACGGCAAGGATCCGCTGGGCAAGGTATCGAGCGACCAGGTCGCCAAGTCGGCACTCGATGCAGCCATCCACGAGAAGAAGGCATCGGAAGCCAGCGACATGGTGCACGCGGCGATCGAGGAGTTCGCCATTGAACTGGCGCAGGTCATTCGCCGCTTCCTGCGGCAGAAGTCCTGGCGCAAGGTGCAGCGCATCGTTCTTGGCGGCGGTTTTCCCGGCAGTGGCGTTGGCGAGCGCGCCGTCTTGCAGGCCAGTGCCATGCTGCACCACGAGGGCCGCAAGGTCGAGTTGGCGCGCCTGTCGCACGAGACGGATGATGGCGGCCTCATCGGCTGGGTGCACCTGGTTCCCCGCGACATGCTCAAGAAGCACGACGCCTTCCTGGCCGTGGACATCGGCGGCACCAATGTGCGCTGTGGCTTGGTCAAGACGCGCTTTGCCAAGGCCAGGGACCTGTCGCGCGCCGAGGTCGTGCGACGCCACAAGTGGCGTCATGCGGACGACGGACCGCAGCGCAAGGATCTGCTGCAAGGCATCGTCGAGATGCTGCATGAACTGTCGGCCCACGCGCGCAAGAAGCGCATTTCACTTGCGCCCTTCGTCGGCATCGCCTGCCCGGGGCTGATCCGCGAGGACGGCTCGATCGCGCGCGGCGTGCAGAACTTGCCTGGCGACTGGGCGAGCGAGACCTTTCATCTGCCCACGGCCGTTGCGCAGTTGATCCCGACCATCGGTCAGCACGAGACGCTGGTGCTGATGCACAACGACGCCGTCGTGCAGGGACTGAGCGAATTGCCCTTCATGCAGGACGTGAAGCGCTGGGGCGTGCTCACGATCGGCACAGGGCTGGGCAACGCAAGCTACACCAACCGCAAGAAAAAGAAGTAGCTCACACCTGGAAGGCCACGGTCAGCAAGAGCCCTTCGGCCAGGTCGCGCACCAGGCCGGGCCGCCGGGCGCGGTAGGTATCGCCTGCGGATGCGGTCGTCTCGATCCATTGCCCAAGCCAGTCGATTTCTTCATGGCCATAGAACACCACGGCCGACTCGTGGTTCAGTTGCAGGCTGCGCAAGTCGAGGTTGATCGACCCGCACATGGCAAGGCTCTCGTCCATCACCACGGCCTTGGCGTGGGCCATGAAGGGCAGCATGCGAAAGGTCACGCCTGCGCGCGCCAGGTCGCGCATGGCACGCGCTCGCACGAAGTCGGCCAGGCGGTGATTGGAGCGCTGCGGCATCGCAATGGTCACCTGCACTCCCCGCCGCGCCGCGAGCCGGAGAGCGTCGCGCAGTCCGTCGCCCGGCACGAAGTAGGGCGTCACCGCAAGCAGCCGGTGCTCGGCGCGAAAACACGCGTCGATGAGCAGGGACTGGGCCGTGTCCTCGGTCTGGTCAGGGCCACTTGGCAGGTACTGCGCGAGCCGATCGCCGCGTTGCGCGTCCAGCACCGAGATGCTGCGCGACTTCTTGCGCCGCACCGAGGCCCAGTCGTGGTCGAACTGGCGCGCGGCTGCAACCGCCACGTCGCCATGCAGGTCGAAGGACAGGTCGAGCCACGGCGTGGGGTGTTCGTCGTTGCCGGTGAAGTATTCGCCCGCCAGATTGCGTCCGCCCGACCACAACCACTGGTCGTCCGCGATGGTCACCTTGCGGTGGTTGCGCAGGTTGCGCGGCCCCGTGTTGCGCAGGCTGAAGAGCGGGCGAAAAACGGACACTTCGCACCCGGCGGCGCGCAATGAATCGAAATGGCCGCGTTTCAAGGAGAGTGCGCCGAATCCGTCGAGCAGTACGCGCACCTTGACGCCTTCGCTTGCGCGGCGAGACAGGCGGGTCAGCACTTCCTGGCCCAGGGCGTCATTGCCGATGATGAAGGTGCCCACGTCCAGTCGTTCACGCGCGCCTTCGATGACTTCCCACAGCGCATCGCGTGCGTCGTTGCCGTCGGAGTGCATGCGGATCGCGCAGGGGCTGGGCGGCGCGAGGCCAAAGCTCTCGATGAGGTCCGCTGCCCAGTGACCCATGGGCGCGGAGCGCGGAGGCCGGGGCGATCCGGCCGGCCGCAACTTGCGCTGCCCGAAGAGCAGGTACATCGGCAGGATGAGGTAGGGCAGCAGCAACAGTCCCATGACCCACGCGATGGCAGTGGTGGGCGCGCGTTGTTCGCGGCGCGTGCGGGTCGTCAGCACATAGACGAGCAGTGCAACGCTGACAACGAGGAAATGCTGGGAGGGTGAGGGTAGCCAGTCAACGTCGGCGTCGAACATGGCGGGCGATGCCTCAGCGTTGCAGGAAGGCCGGGACGCCGCGCCCCTGCGACGCAAGGAAATCCATCATCGGACCGACCACCGTCCGCACGGCGGGCCGGTCGCGCATGCGGTTGCGCCAATCGATGAGGCGTGGCGTGGCATCGGTCATGCCGGCGCCCTTGCGGTCGGCGAATATGCAGGCCATGAAGAAGGCGATGTCGGCAAAGGAGTAGGGGCCGGCGAGGTATTCGCGCGTGGCCAGCCGCGTTTCCATCTCGTCGTAGAAGCGTGCGCAGGCGGCGCAGGCTGCCAGCGCCGCGGGGCTTTGCATGTCGTTCTGCAAGCCGAAAAGGCGGTACACGTGCGGGATGAAGAAGACTTCGTCGGCCTTGAGTTCGAGCTGCCGTGCCTGTGCGCGGGCGGCGGGGCTTTCGGGCCAAAGGGCGGGGCTGGGGTAGCGGTCTTCCAGGTACTCGAAGATCTGCGTCGAGTCGAAGAGCTCGACCTCGTCGTCGATGAGCACCGGCACCTGTCCCTTGGGATTGACGCGAAGCACCTCCGGGTGCTTGGGAACGTAGTTGTCGTCACGGTCGAAAGGCACCATGACGAGCTCGAAAACGATGCCTTTCTCCAGCGCCGCGATTTGCACCTTGGCGCCGAAGAGGCTGAGAGGGCCGGAAAAGATGGTGGTCTTCACGGCCGCTACTTCACCATGATTGCGGCTTCAGGTCGAGCCCCAGACCTCCTGCGCCGTCTCGACAACGAGACGCAGCTTGTTGCGCTGCGCTTCCACGGCGATGTTGTTGCCATGCACGGTGCTGGAGAAACCACACTGCGGCGACAGCGCCAACTGGTCGAGCGAGGCGTACTTGGTGGCGTCCTCGATGCGGCGCTTGAGTTCGTCCTTGTCTTCCATGTCGCCGAACTTGGTGGTCACCAGGCCCAGCACCACGGTCTTGCTCTTGGGCAGGTAGCGCAGCGGCTTGAAGTCGCCCGAGCGGGCGTCGTCGTACTCCATGAAGTACGCGTCCAGGTCCATTTCCTTGAGCAGCGCTTCGGCCACCGGCTCGTAGTTGCCGGCCGCGGCGTGGGTGCTCTTGAAGTTGCCGCGGCACAGGTGCATGGCCAGCAGCATGCCCGGCGGTTTTTGCGCGACCACCTTGTTGATGAAGGCCGCATAGCGGTAGGGCAGCTCATTCGGATCGTCGCCGCGCTTGCGGGCGGCTTCGCGCAGGTGCTCGTCGCACAGGTAAGCGAGGTTGGTGTCGTCCATCTGCACGTAGGTGCAGCCGGCAGCAGCCAGCGAGCGCAACTCGTCGCCATAGGCCTTGGCCACGTCGTCATAAAACTCGGGGTCCAGTTCCGGGTAGGCCGTCTTGCTGATGCCGGCGCGGCCGCCGCGGAAGTGCAGCATGGTCGGCGAAGGAATGGTCACCTTCGGCGTGTTGCCAGCCGACACCTGGCTCTTGAGGTACTCGAAATCCGCCAGCTGGATGTTCTTTGCATGGCGCACCTTGTCGATCACGCGCATCACCGGCGGGGCCAGTTCCTCGGTGCCGTCGGGCTTGCGGATGGTCACTGGAATGTCGGTCTGCACACCGCCCAACTGGTCCAGGAAGTCGATGTGGAAATACGTGCGGCGGAACTCGCCGTCCGTGATGCTCTTCAGGCCAATGTCTTCCTGGAACTTGACGATTTCAGTGATGGCCTTGTCTTCGACCAGGCGAAGCTGTTCGGGCGTGATCTCGCCTTGCGCCTTCTTTTCGCGCGCTTCGAGCAGGTATTTGGGACGCAGGAAACTGCCGACGTGGTCGTAGCGGGCTGGCAATGTGGCGTGCTGGGACATGGATGGACTCCGTGCAGGCTGGTATGAAAAGAAAAAGATCGTATCCGGAGTGAAACGACATCGTATGTATACAGCAATGTCGGTGTTTACCCGGATTTTCGCCAGATACTCTGGACTTTTTGGCTTCAATGTATACATTGCGTATCCATGAACGCCACGACAAGCCCGTTTCCGCTGAACGCCTGGTACGCCGCCGCTTACGACGTCGAGGTCAAGCACGCCCTGTTCCCCCGCACGGTCTGCAACCAGAAAATGGTGATGTACCGCCGCACGGACGGGCAGGTCGCCGCGCTGGAAGATGCCTGCTGGCACCGGCTGATGCCGCTGTCGCTTGGCCGGCTCGAAGGCGACGAACTGGTCTGCGGCTATCACGGCCTGGTCTACAACAGCCAGGGCCGCTGCACGCACATGCCGAGCCAGGAGACGCTCAACCCTTCGGCCTGCGTTCGCAGCTACCCCGTCGTCGAAAAGCACCGCTTCGTCTGGGTGTGGCCCGGCGATCCGGCCAAGGCGGATCCGGCGCTGGTCCCTGACATGCACTGGAACGACGACCCGCAATGGGCCGGCGACGGCAAGATGATCCGCGTGGCCTGCGACTACCGGCTCGTCGTCGACAACCTGATGGACCTCACGCACGAGGCCTTCGTGCATGGTTCCTCCATCGGCAACCGCGCGGTGGCCGAGGCGCCCTTTGTCGCGACGCATGGCGACCGTTCCGCCACCGTGACGCGCTGGATGGAAAACATCGACGCGCCACCCTTCTGGGCGGCACAGATCAAGCATGGACGCGGCTACGCCGGCAAGGTGGACCGCTGGCAGATCATCCGCTTCGAAGGGCCGTGCACCGTGAACATCGACGTGGGCGTGGCCGAGGCGGGCAGCGGCGCGGTGCCGAGGGACGGCGGCGCCAGCGACCGCAGCAAGGGCGTCAACGGCTATGTGCTCAACACGATCACGCCCGAGACCGACAAGACCTGCCTGTACTTCTGGGCCTTTGCACGCAACTATTGCCTCGGCGAGCAGCGGCTGACACACGAGTTGCGCGAAGGCGTGGCGCACATCTTCAAGGAAGACGAGATCGTGCTGGAGGCGCAGCAGCGCGCGATGGACGACCGGCCCGACCACCAGTTCTACAACCTCAACATCGATGCCGGTTCGATGTGGGCGCGCCGCCTCATCGACCAACTCATCGCGAAGGAGCGGCCGCGCGTGCCGACCATTCCGATCCAGCCGGCGGCATCGCAGCGGGCGGCGGCATGAGGCGGCGGGTCGTTCACACGATGAATGCGCGTCGCGCGGAGCCTGCCCGATGAGTGCCGTCCTGCCCACGCCGGATGCCGGCGAGTCCGGCGGATCGCAGGCCGTCAAGGCGCAACTGCGGCTGCGCGAAATGATCCTCGCCGGCGAACTGGCCGGCGGTGCGCGCATTGCCGAAGTCGCGGTGTCCGAGATGCTGGGCGTCTCGCGCACGCCGGTGCGAAGTGCCTTGATGCGCCTCGAACAGGAAGGCCTGCTCGAAGCGCTGCCCAACGGCGGCTATGCGGTGCGCACTTTTTCGGAACGCGATGTGTCCGATGCGATCGAGTTGCGCGGCACGCTCGAGGGCCTGGCCGCGCGACTGGCGGCCGAGCGCGGCGCGCCGCCCGTCGTGCTGCGCGAGGCGCGCGCCTGCTTGGCGCGCATCGACGAATTGCTGCGCGAGCCCGCGCTGGATGACGCAGCCTTTTCGCGCTACGTGGCCTACAACGAGCAGTTCCATGCGCTGCTGTCGGAGCTGTCGGGCAGCGCGCTCGTCAGCAAGCAGCTGGAGCGCGTGGTCAACCTGCCATTTGCCTCGCCTTCGGGCTTCGTGGTGGTGCAGGCCAACTCGCCCGCAGCACGCGACATGCTTGTCATTGCGCAAGACCAGCACGTGCAGGTGCTCGACGCCATCGAGGCGCGCGAAGGCTCGCGCGCCGAAGCGCTGATGCGCGAGCACAGCCGCATCGCCCAGCGCAACCTGCGCGAGGCCCTGCATGGCGTGTCGCACCATCCCTTGCCCGGTGTCCAACTGATTCGCCGCCGCGGCTGAACGTACGCAAACAAGACGACATGAAGAGCGATATTCACTGGATGCCTGCGCGCATCGTTGCCACGCGGGATGTCACGCCGACCGTGCGCGAGTTCCAGATCCGTCCCGATTCCGGCATCGCCACGCCGCACGACCCCGGCGCGCATCTGCAAGTGCAGGTGCTGGCCGGTCGCATGCAAACGCGTTCTTATTCGTTGGTCGGCGAGCCCGACGGTGAATGCTGGCGCATCGCCGTGAAGCGGCTCGACGACGGCCGCGGCGGATCACTCGCCATGTGGCGCTTGTCCGTTGGCGACCGCCTGCTGGTGAGCGAGCCGCAGAACCATTTTCCGCTCGACCTCACAGCCCCTGGCTACCTGGTCGTCGCAGGCGGCATCGGCATCACGCCGCTGGTGCTGATGGCGCAGCGCCTGGCGCAGAGAAACCTCGCGTCGGTGCGGATGCTCTACGGCGCCCGCAGCACGGATGAACTGGCCTACTTGCCGCAATTGCAGGACGTGCTGGGTGCGCAATTGCAGCCACACGTCGGCAGCACTCCCATCGACTTCGCCGCCGAGATCGCAGCCTTGCCGCAAGGCGCGCAGCTCTACACCTGCGGCCCCGTGCCGATGCTCGAAGCCGTCAAGCGCGCGTGGTACGCGGCGGGCAGGCCGCCGGCCGATCTGCGCTTTGAAACCTTTGGCAGCAGCGGACGCTTGCCGACGCAATCTTTCGAGGTACGCATTCCCCGCCACGAGCTGCTGATGCAGGTGCCCGCCAACAGCACGCTGCTGGAAGCGCTCGACAACGCCGGCGTGCAAACGCTGTGGGACTGCCGCCGCGGCGAGTGCGGCCTGTGCGCAATGGACGTGCTGGCCGTCGACGGCGAGATCGATCACCGCGACGTGTTCCTGAGCGAGCACGAGAAGAAATCCAACACGCGCATCTGCGCCTGCGTGTCACGCGTCGTCGGTAGCGTGACGCTCGACTCCGCGTACCGCCCTGAAGCTTGAGATCCACTTGTGCGGTGATCGCGCAGTTTTTGTCGTCAGCGCGCAGCAATCCGCGATGCCGGGCGCGTCGTAGGTGATTGCGTGGATAGCATCTGTTGCAAATTGTAGAGAATTGCCAAATTTCGCACTTTCCCCCAAGAAGGAGATTCCATGAACCGCCGTCATCTCATCCAGGCCGCAAGCCTGACCGCACTGGCCCTGGCGTCACAGCTTGCGCTGGCTCAAGACACGTTCAAGATCGGCTTGATCCTGCCGATGACCGGCCAGCAGGCATCGACGGGGCGGCAGATCGAAGCGGCTGCGCGCCTGTACATGGCGCAAAACGGCGACACGGTCGCGGGCAAGAAGATCCAGCTCATCATCAAGGACGACACCGCCACGCCCGACGTCACCAAGCGCCTGGCGCAGGAACTCATCGTCAACGACAAGGTGAACGTCATCGCAGGCTTCGGCGTGACGCCGGCCGCGCTGGCCGCCGCGCCGCTGGCCACGCAATCGAAGACACCGCAGGTCGTGATGGCCGCGGCCACGTCGAGCATCACCGAAGCGTCGCCCTACATCGTGCGCACCAGCTTCACGCTGCCGCAGGCGGCTGTGGCCATGGGCGACTGGGCGCCCAAGAACGGCATCAAGTCGGTCGTGACGCTGGTGAGCGACTACGGCCCGGGCAATGACGCCGAGAAGTTCTTCAGCGAGCGCTTCCAGCTCAACGGCGGCAAGGTCATCGAGAAGCTGCGCGTGCCGCTGCGCAACCCCGACTTCGCGCCCTTCCTGCAGAAGGTGCGTGATGCCAAGCCCGATGCGCTCTTCGTGTTCGTGCCCTCGGGCGCCGGCGCGGCGGTGATGAAGCAGTTCCTGGAGCGCGGCATGGACAAGGCCGGCATCAAGCTCATCGGCACCGGCGACGTGACGGACGACGATCAACTCAACGACATGGGCGACGGCGCGCTGGGCGTGGTCACCTCGCACCACTACTCGACGGCGCATCCCTCGGCAATGAACAAGAAGTTTGTCGAAGCCTTCGAGAAAGCCAATCCGAAGATGCGCCCCAACTTCATGGCCATCGGCGGCTATGACGGCATGCGCGTGATCTACGAAGCGCTCAAGCAGACCAAGGGCCAGGGCGGCGGCGATGCGCTGCTCGCCGCCATGAAGGGCCAGATCTTCGAAAGCCCGCGCGGCCAGATCCTGATCGATGCGCAGACGCGCGATATCGTGCAGGACATCTACCTGCGCAAGGTCGAGAAGAAGGACGGGCAGCTCTACAACGTGGAGTTCGACGTCATCAAGTCCGTCAAGGATCCGGGCAAGGCAAAACCGTAAGCGACTGATTCGACAGCAGACATGCTCACTATCCTTTTCGATGGCATTGCCTACGGCATGCTGCTGTTCGTTCTCGCGGTCGGGCTGGCCGTGACGCTGGGCTTGATGAACTTCATCAACCTGGCGCACGGCGCCTTTGCGATGGCCGGTGGTTATCTCACCGTGTTCGGGATGCAGAAGTTCGGCATTCCATTTCTGGCCTGCCTTCCGCTCGCTTTCATCGTGGTCGGCCTCGTGGGTGCGGTGATGGAGCGCACGCTGTACCGGCCGATGTATGGCAAGCCGCACCTGGACCAGGTGCTGTTCTCGATCGGGCTTGCCTTCATGGCGGTGGCTGCCATCGACTATTTCGTGGGCTCGTCGCAGCAGAACATCCAATTGCCCGAGTGGCTGCGCGGCCGCACCGAGATCGGTGATGGCCCGCTGTTGCTGGGCATGGGCCACTACCGTCTTTTCATCATCGCCGTGTGCGCGGTGCTGACGGTGGTGCTGCAACTCATCCTGACGAAGACGCGCTTTGGCAGTCGGCTGCGCGCCGCCGTCGATGATCCGCGCGTGGCGGCCGGGCTGGGCATCAACGTCAATGTGGTGTTCCTGCTGACCTTTGCCGTCGGAACGGGGCTGGCGGGCCTGGGCGGTGCGCTGGGCGCCGAGATCCTGGGCATGGACCCGACATTCCCGCTGAAATACATGATCTATTTCCTGATCGTGGTTTCAGTCGGTGGCACCTCTTCGATCACCGGTCCGCTTCTGGCCGCGCTGCTGCTGGGCATCGCGGACGTGGCCGGCAAGTATTTCATTCCCAAGATGGGTGCCTTCACTGTTTATCTCCTGATGATCGCGATCTTGATGTGGCGTCCCCAGGGTTTGTTTGCACGCAAGGGAGGCAAGTGATGTCGCCCATGCAATCGGCCTTGCTGCGCAATGCGCGCTGGCGTCCTTGGGAGTTTGTGGTGTGGGCGGTGGCTTTTGCGCTGCCGGTCATCACGCCTTCGCATTCGCTCATGGTCAACGAGATCGCCATCGTCGCGCTGTTCGCGATGTCGCTCGATTTGATCCTGGGCTACACCGGCATCGTCTCGCTGGGGCATGCGGCTTTCTTCGGCTTCGGTGCCTACGCGGCGGCGCTGTTCGCCAAGCTGGTCGTGCCGGACCCGACCGTGGGGCTGGTGTTCGCCATCGTGCTGTCGGCTGCATTGGGCGCGCTGGCCAGCGTCACCATCCTGCGCGGCACTGACCTCACGCGGCTCATGGTCACGCTGGGCACGGCCTTGCTGTTGCTGGAGCTGGCCAACAAGCTGGACTGGCTCACCGGCGGTGCAGACGGCCTGCAGGGCGTGGTGATGGGGCCGGTGCTGGGCATGTTCGAGTTCGACCTCTTCGGTCGCACGGCGGCGTGGTATTCGCTGTCGATCGTGTTGCTGTTGTTCCTCTTCATGCGCCGCCTGGTGAACTCGCCTTTTGGCGCGACGCTCAAGGCGATTCGTGACAACCGACTTCGTGCCATGGCCATCGGCATTCCGGTGGTCTCTCGCCTGGCCGTGATCTACACGATTGCTGCGGCCATCGCGGGCGCGGCTGGCGCACTGCTCGCGCAGACCACGGGCTTTGCCTCGCTGGACGTGCTGGCCTTCGACCGCTCGGCCGACGTGATGCTGATGCTGGTCATCGGCGGCGTGGGCTGGCTCTATGGCGGCGTGGCAGGTGCCATCGTCTTCAAGCTGTTGCAGGACTGGCTCTCGGCCGTCACGCCGCAGTACTGGATGTTCTGGATCGGGCTGATTCTTGTGTTGCTGGTGCTCGTGGGACGTGATCGCCTGCTGCGGCCGACGACGTGGTTCGGCGCGCGCAAGCAAGGAGCCAAGGCATGAGTGCCGCGACGTCCCAAGCAAGCTCGCGTCCCGTCGGAGGGCAGCGAGGACACGAAGTGCCGAGCGTGGGGGCTGACGCAAGCGCGCCTGTTCTTTCCGCAAGCGGATTGGTGATGCGCTTCGGCGGCATCACCGCCACCAACAACGTCTCGATTCAACTCAGGCCTGGTGCGCGCCACGCGCTCATCGGCCCCAACGGCGCGGGCAAGACCACGCTCATCAATATCCTGACCGGCGTGCTCACGCCGACCGAAGGGCACATCGAACTGCTGGGCGAGGACATCACGCGCCTGGCGCCGCACCAGCGCGTGGCGCGGGGCATGGTGCGCACCTTCCAGATCAACCAGCTCTTCGATTCAATGACGCCGCTGGAAACGCTGACGCTGGTCGTGTCGCAGCACAAGGGCTTCGGGAGCAAGTGGTGGCAGGCGCTGGGCGCTTCGAGTGAAGTCGTCGAGCGCGCAGCGCAGCTGCTGGAACAGTTCCGGCTGACCGACGTTGCGCAGGTGCAGACGAAGCACCTGGCCTACGGCAAGCGCCGCCTGCTCGAAATCGCCATTGCACTGGCCTGCGAGCCGCGCGTGTTGCTGCTTGACGAGCCCGTGGCCGGTGTGCCGGCGGGCGAGCGCGAAGAACTTCTGCAGACCGTCGCCGCCTTGCCGGCGGATGTGTCGGTGCTGCTCATCGAACACGACATGGATCTGGTTTTCAGCTTTGCCGACCGCATGACGGTGCTGGTCAACGGCACGCTTCTCACGGAAGGCGACCCCGACACGATCGCCAACGACCCCAAGGTGAAAGAGGTGTACCTTGGACACGGGGAGGGCGCGCATGTCTGAGCTGCTTCGCATCGAAAACCTCAGCGCCGGCTACGGCGAAGCCGTGGTGCTCAATAACATCTCGCTCGCACTCGGCGAAGGCCAGACGCTCGCATTGCTCGGCCGCAACGGCACCGGCAAGACGACGCTGATCAACACGCTCGCAGGCGCCACGCGCCAGCACGGTGGCACCATCACCCTGGGCGGGCAGGCGCTGCACAAGATGGCGCCGCACCAGCGCGCCGCGGCCGGCATCGGCTGGGTGCCGCAGGAACGCAACATCTTCAAGTCGCTCACGGTGCACGAGAACCTCACGGCCGTCGAACGGCCGGGCAGGGCGGGCACGAAGACGCCACCGTGGGATGCACAACGCGTCTACGAAATGTTCCCGCGCCTGGCCGAACGCAAGGGCAACCTCGGCACGCAGTTGTCGGGCGGCGAGCAACAGATGCTCGCTGTCGGCCGCGCGCTGGCGCTCAACCCGCGCCTGCTCTTGCTCGACGAACCGCTGGAAGGGCTCGCGCCCATCATCGTGGAAGAGCTGCTGCGCGCCATTCGCCGCATCACGCGAGAAGAAAACCTCGCGGCCATCATCGTCGAGCAGCATCCGCAGGCGATCCTTGCGATTTCGGACGATGCGGTGGTGCTGGACCACGGCACCGTCGTGCATGCCGAGCGTGCCGCGGTGCTGCGCTCGCAGCCGGAAGTGCTGGAGCGACTGCTGGGCGTCACGCGCTGAGCGTGAACATCAAGGGCTGGCCGGCGGCACCGCCCGCCACGCCGGCACCTTGCGGTGAAAGCCCTTGAGGTCCAGTTCTCCAGCGGACTGGATCGACCATTCGCCGCTGTGCGCGGCGTTCTGCAACGCCGCCTGCACCCGCTGCGAGAGCAGGATTTCGCCGGCCACAGCTTCGCCGCACAGGCGCGCCGCCAGATTGGTCACCGTGCCGATGGCGCCATAGTCGATGCGCCCTTCGAAACCGATGCTGCCGAGCGTCGCAAAGCCCTGCGCAATGCCGATGCCCATGTGCAGGTCGTAGCCCCGCAGGCGCCATTGGTCGTGCAGGGCGGCCATCTCCAACTGCATCTGCAGGGCCATTCGCAATGCCCGTGCCGGCGCGTCGGGCACCGGCTGCGGATCGTTGAAGAAGATCATCATGCCGTCGCCGGAAAAACGCTCCAGCGTGCCCTCGTGCGCCAGCACCAGGCGGCCCATCACGGCGTGGTACTGGCCGAGCACGGCCATGACCTCCTCGGGCTCGGCGGTTTCGGTGAACGCGGTAAAGCCGCGCAGGTCAAGGAAGACGACGGTGATCTCGCGCCGGTGGCTTCGCAGCGGGTTGTCGGCGCCGCCGCCGATGATCGCTTCCGCGAGTTGCGGGGAAAAGAATCGCTTGAGCTGGCCCAGCCGTTCGAGTTGCTGCACGCCTTCGGTCACGCGCTGTTCGAGCGTGGCGTTCCATGCCTGCAGCTCGGCGCGCTGGCGTTGCACTTCGTCGTACAACGCCTTCACGCGCAGGAGGGAGCGCACGCGGGCCATCAACTCGGCCTGGTTGATGGGTTTGCTCAGGAAATCGTCGGCGCCGGCGTTGAGGCCGTTGAGGCGTTCCTGCTCGGGATCGAGCGCGGTCACCAGCACCACCGGCAGGATGGCGATGGCGGGGTTGGCGCGAATGGCGCGGCACACGTCGTAGCCGTTCATGCCGGGCATCATCACGTCGAGCAGCACGAGGTCCGGCGGCTCGCTGGCGATGAGCGACAGCGCTTCTTCCCCCGATGCCGCGGTGCTGGTGCGGTAGCCGCGCGCCGTCAGGATGTCGGCGAGCAGCCGCACGTTGCGATCGACGTCGTCGACGACGAGGATATGGGCGGAGCCTTGACCCGTGGGCGCTTCGCTCATGACAAACGGCCTTCCGACAGCAAGCGCTCGACCACGGCGAGGAAGGGCCTGAGCGAGACGGGCTTGAGCATGTAGGCGTCAAAGCCCGATCCGGAAATGTTGCGCTGGTCGTCCGGCATCACGGAGGCCGACACGGCGACGACGGGCACGGCGTTGAGCGCCGGCTCCCCGCGGATCAGCTTCAGCGCCGCGATGCCGCCCATGCCCGGCAGCTGGATGTCCATGAGGATGAGGTCGGGCCGATGCTCGATGGCCAGGCGCACGCCTTCTTCTCCCGTGACCGCTTCGAGCGCGGTGTGGCCGCTGTGCTGCAGGATGTCGCGCATCAGCTTCATGTTCTTCTCGTTGTCCTCGACGATCAGTATGGTGCTCATATCGGCCCCCGCGCTCGGCACTTCGTGTCCTCGCCGCCCCGCGAGAGGCTGCGTGCTTGTCTCGCTGCGCTCATGCCACAGCCTCCAGCTCCCTGAGCGGCAATGTAAATACAAAGGTCGATCCTTCACCCAAGCGGCTGTCGACCCCAATCGTTCCGCCATGCAGCTCCACAAGGCGGCGCGCCAGCGAAAGGCCCAAGCCCGTGCCCTCGGCCTTGCTCAGGTAGTGCCCGCCGGCCTGCCGGAACTGGTCGAACACCAGCGTCTGGTCTTCCAGGGCGATGCCCACGCCCGTGTCGCTGACGCTGATTTCGGCCATCGTCCCGCCGCTGGATGCAAGAAGCCGCGCCGCCAGGCGCACGCTGCCGCCGGCCGGCGTGAACTTCACCGCGTTGGAGAGCAGGTTCACCACCACCTGCTTGACCTTTCGCGCATCCGCCACCCACTCGCCCAGCCCCTCGCCAACGTCCAGCGACAGCGCCAGCCCATTGCGCTGCGCTCGTTCGCGCACCAGCGTCAGCGCGTTGTCGAGCAGCAGCCCGAGGTCGAAGCAGCTCAGGTCCAGCTCCATGCGGCCGGCTTCGATCTTCGACAGGTCCAGCACGTCGTTGATGAGCGTCAGCAAGTGCTGGCCCGAGGAGTTGATGTCGCGCAGGTATTCCATCTGCTTGTCGTTCACCGGCCCGAACATCTGCTCGGTCAGCACTTCCGAAAAGCCGATGATGGCGTTGAGCGGCGTGCGCAGTTCATGCGACATGTTGGCCAGGAATTCCGACTTGTGAAGGTTCGCCACTTCGAGCTGGCGGCTCTTGTCCTCGATCTCGTGGAAGAAGCGCGCGTTCTGGATGGCAATCACCGCCTGGTCGGCAAAGGTTTCGATGAGGCTGATCTCCGCGCCTGAAAAAGGCTGCACTTCCTTGCGCAGCACGGCAATCACGCCGATGGCTGCGCCCTCGCGCATCAGCGGCGCGGCCAGCACCGTGCGAAAGCCGTAGCGCGATTGCGGGTCGCGCGAATCGCTGAAATCGGAATCCAGGAACTGCGCCACGTCTTCGACGTGCGTGGTGCGGCGCTCGACAAAGGCGCGACCGACCACCGAGCGGTTGCTCAGTGGCAGCATCTCGCCGCCACCGGTGACGGCGCCCGCGTCCAGCTGGAAGCCGGTCATGGCGCGCAGGTGATCGCCCTCGGGCAGCCACACCCGGCTGCCGTGCGCCCGGCACAGGCGCACCGCGCGCTCCGCCACGGCCTGCAACACGGGCTGCAGGTCGGTCGGCGAACGGCTGAGCACGCGCAGGATCTCGGCCGTGGCGGTCTGGAATTCGAGCGAAGCTGTCAGCTCGGAGGTGCGCGCCGCGACCTTGCGTTCCAGCCCGCCATAAAGCTCGCGCAATTGCGCCGCCATGCGGTTGAACTGTTCGGCCAGCGCTTCCAGTTCGTCGCCGGTGTTCACCACGATCTGCTGGTTCAGGTTGCCCTCGCCGATGCGGCGCGCGCCACGCGCCAGCGTGCGGATGGGGCTCACCATGTTGCGCGCCAGCACCGATGCCGCAATGGCCGAGATTGCCAGCCCCGCCAGCAACAAGATGGCGGCGCGCAGGAAGGATGCATTGAGCTTGGCGTACACCTCGGCAATCGGCTGCTCGACGAAGACCTTCCATCCCAGCGGCTTGATGGGCGCCATCGAGGTCAGCACCGAGGCGCCGTGCAGGTCGCGCGACACCATGGCTTCGTCCTGCTGCAATTCGCCGCTGGCCGCGGCCTGGACGTGCGGCAGCGCCGCGAGGCTGGTCTTGCGCAGAACCAGGCCGATGTCCGGGTCGGCCACCAGGAACCCATTGCTGTCCAGCACATAGGCCTTGCCCTTCTCGCCGATGTGGATTCGCGAGACCACGTCCCAGATGAACTTCAGGTTCCATTCGGCCACCGTGACGGTGCTCCTGGGACCGCCCGAGCGGATGGCGACCGTCATGTAGGGCTCGGTGTCGCGGTTGAAGTGCACCGGGCCGAACCATGTCGTCTCGGGAATGGCCAGGCGAAACGCTTCTTCCGCCGAGCGATCGGTGAGCGAGTTCATCACGTCCAGGCCCAGGCGCGACACCGCGATCTGCTCGCGGCCATTGCGGTCGATGAGTGCGACGTCGGTGACCTCGGGCGCCTGGCGCAACAGGCGCCAGAACTCGGTGCGGCGCGACTCCAGGTCCGACGCATCCAGCTGGGCCAGCGAGGCGTAATTCAGTTCCTGCGACACCTGTTCCACATATTGCTCGATGCGCGACGCCGCGCCCACCGCCTTTTCATGCTGCAGGCTGGCGAGCGCCGCCTTGTTCTCCTGGTAGGAGAAATAAAGGCTGATCGCGCTCGAGGCCAGCAGCACGGCAGTCACCAGCGAAAGGATGAGCAGCAGGTATTTGCGGAACAACCGGCCGCGATGGACCGCCCGCACCGAATCCGACGCGAGCGCAAGGCGCGCGCCAAGGGATGCCGGGCGCGACTCGCCCGGCACAGGGGCCGGCGACGTATCCGGAAGCGTCATTGATGTCCCATTGGACATCGCCCGCCCCGGGAAGGGAATACCGCTTGCGTGGTCCCACGATTGGCCGATGCCGGGATCCCCCCGGAAGAGGGGAGAAGGGCGCTGAAGCGGCAGGAAGCGGCGCAGAATCGGGCGTGCCCTGCCGACAACGAGGAGAACGCTGATGCGCAGCAGATTCTGGTGGCTCATTCCCGGCGCCTTGCTGCTGCTGGGCGCCAGCCTGCAGGCGCAGTCCCAGCCGAAGAAAGTCCCGCGGCTGGGATACCTTGCGGCGGTGTCGGCCAGCGCGGACGCGCCTCGCTTCAACGCTTTCCGGCAGGGCCTTCGCGAGCTTGGCTATATCGAAGGGCAGAACATCCAGATCGACTATCGCCACGAGAGCGGCGATTTGACCCGGCTGCCGCAACTGGCGAGCGAACTGGTGCAACTGGACATTGACGTGCTGGTGACCGTCACCACCAATGCCGCGCAGGCCGCCCGCAAGGCGACATCGACCGTCCCCATCGTGTTCATGGGCGTGACCGATCCCATCAGCACCGGCCTGGCGGAGAGCCTGGCACGGCCCGGCGGCAACGCGACGGGCATCACCAATGTGGCGGCCGTTCTCACGGGCAAGCGGCTGGAGATCCTGAAGCAGAGCAACCCGCGCATTACCCGTGTCGCGGTGCTGTGGGACCCGAAGGCGCCGGGCTCGATTCCGCAGTGGGAGGCGAGCCAGAAGCCGGCGGCCACCCTGGGGCTGGAGCTTTATTCAATGGAGGCGAGCAGCGCGGAGGGCTATGCGCAGGCCTTCAGGGACGCGGTCAAGGCGCGCGCCACGGCCGTGTGGGTCACGCTCAATCCGGTGGCCAACTCGAACCAGAAAAAGATCGCGGAACTGGCGATCGAGAGCCGCCTGCCTTCCATCTGCGCACGCGGCGACTATGCCGAAAACGGCTGCATGATGGCCTACGGCCCCGGCTATGGCAACGAAGGCAAGGACGGCGCCCGCTACGTCGATCGCATCCTCAAGGGCGCCAAGCCGGCTGACTTGCCCATCGAGCAGCCGACCAAGTTCGAGTTGGTCATCAACCTCAACACCGCCAACCGGATCGGCTTCACCATTCCGCGCTCGTTGCTGAGCCGGGCGGACAAGGTCATTCAATAGTTGGGCCGCACCCGGGCGATGCGCGCGATGGCCGCGTTTCTGTCACCTCAATACCAGCCGCAGTGCCAGCCATCCCGGTTTCGTCGTTGGCCTCGCGCATGAGTTCCCTGGCACGGGCCGCGTGACCGCCCAGGTGCGCGTCGTTGGCTCTGGCATCCCAATCGTTGCCCCGGCGTCCCGGGATGCGGCCGGTGGCCTGTTCACAAGGCGCTGAAATGGCCATCATTCGGGCCATCACATCCCTGCACACCTACATCGGGCCGTGGAGTCCATTTCGATGACCACCAAGAAACCCCTCATCGCCGGCGCCGTGCTCCTGCTGGCCGCCGCAGCCTTCGCCTTCTGGTACTTCGATCGCAAGCCGGCGGAAAGCAACACGCTGGTGCTCCATGGCAACGTCGACCTGCGCCAGGTGTCGCTCGCCTTCAACGAGAGCGAGCGCATTGAAAAACTCGACGTGCAGGAAGGCGATCACGTCAAGGCGGGGCAGATCCTGGGCGAACTCGACACGCGCAGCCTGCGCCTGCGGCTGGCGCAGCAGCAGGCGCAGATTCGGGTGCAGCAGCAGGCCTTGCAACGCCTGAAGGCCGGCAGCCGCTCCGAGGAGGTTGCACAGGCGCGTGCCCAGAGCGACGCAGCCGCCGCCGACGCCGCGCTGGCGCAGCAGCAACTCGATCGCCTGCAGTCCATCCGCCAGACCACGGCGGGCCGCGCGGTCAGCCAGCAAGACCTCGACAACGCACTGGCGCGCCGCAAGGTGGCGCAGGCCCAACTGGCAAGCGCACGCAAGGCGCAGGAACTGGTCGTGAGCGGTCCGCGCAAGGAGGACATCGCACAGGCACAGGCGCAGCTGGACGTGTCCGTTTCCGCCTTGGCCCTGCTCGAGCATCAGTTGGCACAGGCACACCTCAAGGCGCCGATCGACGCCGTGGTCCGCGCGCGACTGCTGGAGCCCGGCGACATGGCATCGCCGCAGCGGCCAGTGTTCACGCTGGCCATCACCGATCCCAAGTGGGTGCGTGCCTATGTGGCCGAGACCGACCTGGGCCGCATTCGCCCCGGCATGGCGGCCACGCTGAGCACCGACAGTCATCCGGGCGAGCCCATCGACGGCAAGATCGGTTTCATCTCCTCGGTGGCGGAGTTCACGCCCAAGACGGTGCAGACCGAAGAGCTGCGCAGCAGCCTGGTCTACGAAGTGCGCGTGCTGGCGCAGGACACACAAGACCGGCTCCGCCTGGGCATGCCGGCGACGGTGCGCATTCCCCTCGATGCGCGCACCAGCACATCCACCGCGAGCGCAGGAGCCAAGCCATGACCTTGGCCGAAAGGCCGGCACTCGTCGCGCAGGGCCTGCACAAGTCCTTTGCGATCAAGGGGCGCGCCACGCCCAACCGCGCGCTCGAAGACGTGTCGCTCACGGTGCCTGCCGGAGCGCTGACGGCCTTCGTGGGGCCGGACGGCTCGGGCAAGACGACCCTGCTGCGGCTGGCCGCCGGCCTGCTGCGCGCGGACGCCGGATCGCTGCAAGTGCTGGGCATCGACGTCGCCTTGCACCCGCAGGCCGTGCAGGACCGCATCAGCTACATGCCCCAGCGCTTCGGCCTGTACGAAGACCTGAGCGTTCAGGAAAACCTGGACCTCTATTCCGACCTGCACGGCGTGTCGCACGACGAGCGCAGACAGCGCTACGCACGCCTGCTGGAGATGACCGACCTGGGCCGCTTCACGCAACGGCTCGCCGGCAAGCTCTCGGGCGGCATGAAGCAGAAGCTCGGCCTCGCCTGCACGCTGGTGCGCTCGCCCCAGTTGCTGCTGCTGGACGAACCCACCGTGGGCGTCGATCCGCTGTCGCGCCGCGAGCTCTGGGAGATCGTGCAGCAATTGGTCGAAGACGAGCGGCTCAGCGTCATCGTCAGCACGGCCTACCTGGATGAGGCGGAACGCTGTGCGCAAGTCTTCGTGATGCGCGAGGCGAAACTGATCGCCGCCGGCGCGCCGGGGGAGATTCGCGACCACGCGCGGGACCTGTGCTTTGTTGCGAAGCCGACGCAGGGCACGCACGCGCGCACCCTGCAGGCGCGCTTGCTGGACAACCCGGCGCTGGTCATCGATGCGGTTCCGCAGGGCGGCGAGGTGCGCTTCATCCAACGCCCGCAAGCGGACCTGCAGCGAATCGCTT
This sequence comes from Variovorax brevis, assembly GCF_030317105.1. Lineage (GTDB taxonomy): Bacteria > Pseudomonadota > Gammaproteobacteria > Burkholderiales > Burkholderiaceae_C > Variovorax > Variovorax brevis. Next base: position 210,271 of record NZ_JASZYG010000004.1, on the reverse strand, counting down.
CCCTGCTCGACGGCGCGCCCGTCGAAGCGGTTCCTGCGCGGCTGGAAGACGGGTTCATGGTGCTGCTGCGCTCACAGCAAGCGGACACTGCGGCGGCCAAGGCAGCGCCCGACGCGGTGAACACGGCGGCCCCGGCAACGAGCAACGAGGTCGTCATCGAAGTGAAGGACCTCGTTCGTCGGTTCGACGAATTTGTCGCCGTCGCCAGCACCAGTTTCGATGTGCGGCGCGGGGAGATCTTCGGGCTGCTGGGGCCCAACGGCGCGGGCAAGACCACCACCTTTCGCATGCTGTGCGGCCTGCTGCCCGCGAGCAGTGGCTTCCTGCAGGTGGCAGGCGTCAACCTGCGCCACGCACGGGCGCAGGCACGCGCGAAGATCGGCTACGTGTCGCAGAAATTCGCGCTCTACGGCAACCTCACGGTGGCCGAGAACCTGTCCTTCTTCGGCGGCGCCTATGGCCTGCGCGGTGAGCGCCTGCGCCAACGCACCGAGGCCGTGGTGCGCGAGTTCGAACTCGGCGGGCAGCAAGACGCTGCCAGCGGCCAGTTGCCGGGCGGCTTCAAGCAGCGCCTGGCCATGGCCACCGGCTTGCTGCATGAGCCGGAGATCCTGTTCCTTGACGAGCCCACCAGCGGCACCGATGCGCTGGCGCGCCGCGAGTTCTGGCGGCGCATCACCGCACTGGCGGCAGGCGGCGTCACGATCGTCATCACCACGCATTTCATGGAAGAGGCCGAGTACTGCGACCGCATCGTGATCCAGGATGCCGGCAAGCTGCTGGCCATCGGCACGCCGCAGGAAGTGCGCGCGCATGCCGCCAGCACGCCGGGCCAACGCCTGAACATGGAAGATGCCTTCATCGGCATCGTGATGCAGGCGCGCGAGCGTTCCGCCGAAAGGGCCACCGCATGACGACGCTCGAGGAAGCAGCCCCAAGGCGCGAAGCCGTCGAAACGGGTGTCGTCAAGGCCGCCCCGCCACGCTGGCAAGGCGGCTCGCGCCTGGTCGCGCTCACGCGCAAGGAAACGCGGCAATTGTTGCGCGACCCGAGCAGCCTCGCCATCGGCATCCTGCTGCCGATCATCCTGATCCTCATCTTCGGCTACGGGCTCTCGCTGGACGTCAAGAACGCGCCGATGGCCGTGGTGATGGAAGACAGTTCGCCGACCGCCATGCAAGCGGTGTCGGGCCTGCAACTCACGCCCTACATTTCCCCCGTGATGCTGGCCTCCATGAAAGAGGCCGAAGCCTTGCTGCGCGAACACAAGATCGACGGCATCGTGCGCGTGCCCGGCGATTTCTCGAGCCGGCTCGCCGCGTCGAATGCCCGCATCCAGGTGATCGTGAATGGTGCCGATGCGGCCAAGGCCTCCATCATCCTGCGCTATGCCGGCGCCGCGCTCGCACAGAACGCGGCGCGACAGGTGGACATGGCGGGCACGGCACGGGGCGCGCCCGCCGCCTCGGGCATCGGCGCGGTGACCATCGACGAGCGCATGTGGTTCAACAGCGCCAACACCAGCACCTGGTATCTGGTGCCGGGGCTCATCGTGCTCATCATGACGCTGGTGGGCGCCTTTCTCACGGCGCTGGTCATGGCGCGCGAATGGGAACGCGGCACGCTGGAGGCGCTGTTCGTCACGCCGGTGCGGCCGGTGGAGATCCTGGTCGCCAAGATCATTCCCTACTTCGGCATCGGCATGGCCGGGCTGGGGCTGTGCCTGCTGGCCTCGCACTTCCTGTTCGCGGTGCCGATGGTCGGGTCGCTGGTGATGGTGGTGTTTGCCTCCATGCTCTACCTCATCGTCGCGGTGGGCGTGGGCCTGGTGATTTCGTCCGTCACGCGCAACCAGTTCCTGGCGAGCCAGATCGCGCTGGTCGCGACCTTCCTGCCGTCGCTCATGTTGTCGGGCTTCCTGTTCGACCTGCGCAATGTGCCGACGGTCGTGCGCATCGTCGGGCAGGCGTTGCCGGCCACCTACTTCATGGAGTTGATCCGTACGCTCTTCCTGGCGGGAGACATCTGGCCGCTGGTGATCCGCAACTGCGCGATCCTGGCGGTGTATGCGGTGGCGCTGTTGTCGCTTGCGCGCTTCGTCACGCGCAAGCGTCTGGACTGAGGAGACGCTGCCATGGAATCGAGCTTCATCGCCTTCGTTCACCGCGTCATCAACCTGTGCCGCAAGGAGTTGCTGGCCGTCCTGAAAGACCCGGCCTCGCGCGTCATCCTGATCGTGCCCGCGATCATGCAAAGCCTGCTCTTCGGTTACGCAGCCACCTATGACCTGAGCCGCATCGACTACGCATTGCTGGACCAGAGCCACAGCGCCGCTTCCACGGCGCTCGTGGCCAGGCTCGATGGCACGGGCGTCTTTCACCGGGCCGCCAGCCTGCGGACGCAGGCCGACATTGCCGACCCCATCGATTCAGGCCGGGCGCTGGTGGTGATCGGCATCGGATCGCGCTTCGAGCAACAGTTGGAAGCCGGCCAGAACGCGTCGATCCAGGTCATCGTGGATGCGCGCAACTCCAACACGGCGGGATCGGCGCTGGGCTATGTGTCGCAGGTGGTGACGGCCTTCAACGACGAGTGGCGCGAGCGGCACGGCGGCGGGCGCCCGCCCGTCACCGTCGAATCGCGCGCCTGGTACAACCCGAACCTCACCACGCGATGGAACTTCATGCCGGGCATGATCGCCGCGCTGAGCATGATCCAGACGCTGCTGCTCACGGCCCTGTCCGTGGCACGCGAGCGGGAGCAGGGCACCTTCGACCAGTTGCTGGTCACGCCGCTCTCGCCCACCGAGATCATGATCGGCAAGGCCATTCCGCCGGTGTTGATCGGGCTGGTGCAATCCACGCTCGTGCTGCTCGTCACGGCGCTTTGGTTCCGCGTGCCGATGGCCGGATCGCTCGTCACGCTCTACGCGGGGCTGGTCTTCTTCACGGTGGCGAGCGTGGGCATTGGCCTGTCGATTTCGGCGGTGTCGGCCAACATGCAGCAGGCCATGCTCTACACCTTCGTGCTCATCATGCCGATGATGCTGTTGTCGGGGCTGACCACGCCCGTGAGCAACATGCCCGCGGCCCTGCAATTCGCCACGCTGGCGAACCCGCTGCGCTTTGCCATCGACCTGGTGCAGCGCGTGTACCTGGAAGGCGTCGGCATGGCCACGGTGTGGCCCAACCTGATTCCGCTCGTCGTCATCGCGGCCATCACGCTTCCGCTGGCGGCATGGCTCTTTCGCAATCGCCTCGTCTGAACGGGGACGCTGTCATGAAACTCCATTCGAAATTCACTCCGGTGTGGCTTGCGCTGCAGGTTGCGGCCATCTTGGCGCTCGCCGGTTGTGCCGTCGGGCCCGACTTCAAGCCTGCGGTGCCCGAGGCGCCTGCCGACTTCTCGGCATGGCATGGCGGTTCGCCGGAGCTTGTCGACGCGCAGCGCGCCTTGGCGAAGCCCGGCGCAACGCCCTTTGGCTGGAGCATCTTCGGCGACCCGGTGCTCATCCGGCTGGAAGAACGCGCGCTGGCCGCCAACAGCGATGTGCAAGCCGCCGCGCTGCGCTTTGCACAAAGCCGTGTGCAGGGCAGCATCGTGCGTTCGCAGCGCCTGCCGCAAGTCAATGCCAGCGGCTCGGTGTCGCGCGTACGCGAGAGCGAGGACGGCGACATCACCCGCATCCTGGGCGCCTTGAACCCGGCCAATCGTGACCAGATCATCAAGATCCTCGCCGATCCGCACGACCTCTACCAGGCCGGCTTCGACGCATCGTGGGAGGTGGACCTGTGGGGCCGCGTGGGCCGCGCGATGGAAGCCGCGGATGCGAACGCCGTGGCGTCGCAGGCGATGCTCGCGCAAGTGCAGCTGAGCGTGCAGGCCGAACTGGCGCGCCGCTACTTCGACCTGCGCTCGCTGCAGCGGCAGATCCGCATCGCACGCTCGGACATCGAGGCGGGCCAGGAAACGCGCGACCTGGTGCAGGCACGCGCCAACGGTGGGCTCACCACCGACCTCGACGTGGTGCGACAGGATGCACAGCTGGCAGACGTGCGCGCCAAGGTGCCGCAATTGCTCATGCAGGAGGCGCAAGCCGCGAACGCGATCACGCTGCTCGCGGGCGAGCGACCCGGTGCGCTGGCCGCCGAACTCGCGGCGCAGCCCGACGCGCCGGTGGCGGCCCTGCCGGATCTCTCGATGGGCCTTCCGTCCGAAGTGGCGCTGCGCCGCCCCGACATCCAGAGCGCAGAAGCGCAACTTCACGCCGCGACGGCCGACATCGGCGTGGCGGTGGCCGACCTGTATCCGCGCATCACCATCGGCGCCAACTTCGGCTTCCTGTCGGTCACGGACAGTGCGTTCGCCGAATGGGGCAGCCGGCAGTGGTCCATTGGTCCGAGCCTGCAATTGCCGATCTTCGACGGCGGCCGCCGCCGTGCCACGGTGACGCTGCGCAAGCTTCAGCAGCAACAGGCGGCCGTGGCGTATCAGCAGACTGTGCTCAAGGCCTGGCAGGAAATCGACGATGCCATGAACGCCTATGCGGCAGAGAGCCAGCGCAACGCGGAACTCGCCCGCAGGGAGCGCAGCAGCCGCGATGCCTTGCTGCTGGCCCGCGTGCGCTATGAAAGCGGCCTCACGGACTTCCTGGTGCAACTCGATGCGCAGCGCAACCTGCTGCAGGCGCAACGTGACTACGCCGAAAGCACCGGCCGTCTCGCGACGGGGCTGGTGTCGATCTCCAAGGCCCTGGCCTTGCCGGCGCCGCTGGTGTCGCAGGCGGTTCAGGTGGGGTCGGCGCCGAACCAGGACTAACAGCCTGCTAAAGAGCCTGCAGGTCAAGAACCGGGACGCGCAGGCAACACGTGGATGCGCTCGAGAAATAAGCTCTGGACACCTTGAAGGCGGTATGAATGCCGCCCGCTGTCCAACCCGTTTCCCTGGAAGCCATCCATGAACTTTCAAACAGGCCTCGCGACCGCTTTCGTCATCGCTGCCCTTGCCGTGCTCAACGGCTGCGCCAGCAGCGGCATGGGCGGCGGCGACATCGTGCAAAAGGGCAAGCCGGCACAGCCGGTGCTTTTCAGCTGGCAAAGCCGCGATGGGTCCATCGACGGCACCATGACCGCCACCACGCCCGACAGCACGTTCCAGGGCCGCTTCACGCAGGTGACGCGGCAAACCGTGACCGAGTCGCTCGCGCCGATGTGGGACCCCTGGCCGATGGCATGGTCCGACTGGCCCTACGAGGGCTGGGGCGTGGGCGGATTCGACGTCGTGCAGTTCGGCACCGTCTACAGCGGCAAGGTGATCGCCAACCTGAAAGACCCGACGGGTCGTGCCATGCGCTGCCGGCTGCAACTGGCGCAGCCCGAAATGGGCATGAAGGGCGGCGGCAGCGGCGAGTGCCAGATTGCGGGCAGTCCCGCCTTCAATGCGACCTTTTGAAGGCGCATCGTTCTTGAGCCTGCACCCCATGCAGGCTCGATCGGGTCAGCGTACAAGCCCGTCCGGTGCGACAGGTCGGTGAGACGCTGCGCCTGGCGGCGGCAATCCCCGCGGAGTTCCGTCCCTTCAGGCGCCGCAACGACCACCCCCATGAGCCATTGCACGGAGATCACCTCATGCCACTCAAGGAAATATTCACCATCGTCGCACTCAGCGTGAGCGTGCTGTGCATGCAGTCGCTGATCATGATCGCGGTCATGCTCACGATGGACGCCGACGCGCTGTTGCGCCGGTCGAAGGTGCCGCGGCGCGACGCTGCCGGCTGATCCACCCACCGCGGGACAGCGCACTACAAAGCGTGCTCGCGCCCAAGCTCCGGCCAGCGATGTCGCAACCACCACCATGCGACGAGCCCGACACCCATCATGGCGGCGGAGGTCAGCGCCATGGCGATGGTCGAATGCATGACCAGGGGCGCCACCACACCCGCAACCACCGCGTTCGCCACCGCGCCGATCACCGCCTGAAGCGATGAGGCCATGCCGCGGCGCTCGGGGTGCAGGTCCAGCACCAGCAGCGTGATGACGGGCACCATCAGCGCCCAGCCGAACGCAAAGATGCCGATGGGCCATAGCGCCCAACCCACATGCGCCGTGAAGAGCGCGTTGGCCACCACGTTGACGATGGAGGTCAGCAGCATGATGAGAAAGCCGTCGCGGATCTGGCGCTTGGGCTTCACGTTGCCTGCCTTGCGTCCGCTCAGCCACGCGCCGGCCATGATGCCGCCGATGGTCAGGATGAAGAACCAGAAGAACTGCGTGGGCGCCAGCCCCAGATGGTCGCCCAGGAAGGCCGGTGCCGCGAGCACGTAGAGGAACATGCCGTTGAAGGGCACGCCGCTGGCCAGCGCGAGCAGCAGGAAGCGCGGGTCGGAGCACAGGTCCCAATAACCGCGCAGCAGATGGCCCGGGTTGAAGGGTTGCTTGTGGTCGTCATGCAGCGTCTCGGGCAGCAGCCTGTAGTTGGCCACGAACAGCACCACGCCCACGCCCACGAGGAACCAGAAGATGCTGTGCCAGCCCGCGTGCACGAAGAGAAAGCCGCCGATGATCGGCGCGATGGCCGGCGCAACGCCAAAGTAGATGGTGACTTGGCTCATCACCTTCTGCGCTTCGGCCGGCGGGAACATGTCGCGGATCACCGCGCGCGAGACGACGATGCCGGCGCCGGTCGACAGGCCCTGCAAGGCCCGGAACAAGACGAGTTGCCCGATCGTCTGAGACAGCGCGCAGCCCAGCGATGCGACCGTGAACACCGCCAGGCCCCACAGCACCACCGGCCGCCGCCCGAAGCTGTCCGACAGCGCGCCGTGGAACAGGTTCATGAAGGCGTAGCCGAAGAGGTAGGCCGACAGCGTCTGCTGCATCTCGACTGGTGTGGCACCGATCGAGCGCGCGATGCCCGAGAAGGCCGGGATGTAGGTGTCGATGGAGAACGGCCCCAGCATGCCGAGCACCGCCAGCAACACGGCCAGTGCCCAGCGCGGTGCGGACCAGATCTTCGCGGCGTCAGGATTCATGGTGTCGTTCTTGTTGTTCAGACCACGGAGGGCGCTGAAGTGATCGAGCTGGGATCCGCATTGTCAAGCAATGCCTGCCTGCCGCGCGCCGCGGGGTTGTTGCAGCGTGCATGAGCGCTCGCTCGCTCGTCGCCGCGCAGCGCTATGCTGCCCGCCATGAACCCCCGCACGCTTTTGATCGTCTATCACTCGATGACTGGCGGCACCGAGCAGATGGCACAAGCTGCCGCGCAAGGTGCCAGCGACGAGGCGGGCGTGCGCGTGCGCCTGCTTCGCGCACACGAGGCACAACCCGATGACGTGTTGGGGGCCGACGGCTACATCTTCGCCACGCCGGAGAACCTCGCGTCGATGGCCGGCTTGATGAAGGACTTTTTCGACCGCTGCTACTACGCCGCGCTCGATCGCCTCAATGGCCGCCCGTACGCAGCCTTGATCTGCGCCGGCAGCGATGGCCAGAACGCCGCGCGCCAACTGGAGCGCATCGCCACCGGCTGGCGACTCAAGTCCGTGGCGCCTACCTTGATCGTCTGCACGCACGCGCAAACGCCGGAAGCGATCCTGCGGCCCAAGCAGATCGGCGCCGACGACCTGGCGCGCTGCCGGGAGATGGGCGAGGCACTGGCGGCGGGACTGGCGCTGGGGGTGTACTGAGCCTCCGCTGACATGGTCCCTGTCGGGCGGTTCCGGTGCCCTCGGCTCGCACCGCTGCTCAGCACCATTTTGAAGTTCCCTGCCAACGCGGAATGCGCCCCATCGTCCCGGACGACTCACGTCAGCGCCGCATGCGCCACTGCCGCAGCAGTGCCACGATCAGCGCCAGCGCGAGGGCGCCAAAGATGATCAGGTGTTCGTGATATCTCACCTGACCCACAAGGCCGTGGACGACACCGGCGACTTCGACCCCGAACGTCGCCACCACGGTGGCCCACAACACCGCCGCCAACGCATCCAGCCCCACGAACACGGCTGCGGACATCGTGCCCATGCCCAGCGCCGCCGGCATCACGATGCGAAAGCCCCAGGCGAAGCGCATCAGGAACACCGTGGCGACCGGATGCCGTTCGATGAAACCGCTCACGCGCTCCAGGTGTGCCGCCAGCGACGGCCGCGCCGCCAACCATTCCTTGCCCTTGCGACGCCCCACATGAAAGTAGAACTGGTCGGCGGCAAAGGCCGCCAGCGCCCCGCAGGCGACCAGCGGCAGCATCGACAAAACGCCCTGATGCACCGCATAAGCCCCCAGCATCAGGATCGTCTCTCCCTCGAACAGCCCGATGAAGAACACGGCGTAGTAGCCATAGTCGGCGAGCAGTTGGTGGGGGTGCATGTGTTCTTTGTTCTTGTCTGGCGGCGGAACAGATGCGCGATGGTAGATGGACGCACAAGAAAAAGCGCCCGGCACCCATGAATGGGCGGCCGGGCGCTTGGTGGTCTTGTTGCCGGCATTGCGCCGGCTCCAGGCTTACAGCGTATCGATGAACGAACGCAGCTTGTCCGAACGGCTCGGGTGCTTGAGCTTGCGCAGAGCCTTCGCTTCGATCTGGCGAATGCGTTCGCGCGTCACGTCGAACTGCTTGCCGACTTCTTCCAGCGTGTGGTCGGTCGACATTTCGATGCCGAAGCGCATGCGCAGCACCTTGGCTTCGCGCGGCGTGAGCGAGTCGAGGATGTCCTTGACCACGTCGCGCAGGCCCGCCTGCATCGCAGCCTCGATGGGCGCGGTGTTGGCACTGTCCTCGATGAAATCGCCCAAGTGCGAATCGTCGTCGTCGCCGATCGGCGTTTCCATGGAGATCGGCTCCTTGGCGATCTTCATGATCTTGCGGATCTTGTCTTCCGGGATCTCCATCTTCGCGGCCAGGATGCCGGCGTCCGGCTCGAAGCCGAATTCCTGCAAATGCTGGCGCGAGATGCGGTTCATCTTGTTGATCGTCTCGATCATGTGCACCGGGATGCGGATGGTGCGCGCCTGGTCGGCGATCGAGCGGGTGATGGCCTGGCGGATCCACCACGTGGCGTAGGTCGAGAACTTGTAGCCGCGACGGTATTCGAACTTGTCCACCGCCTTCATCAGGCCGATGTTGCCTTCCTGGATCAGGTCGAGGAACTGCAGGCCGCGGTTGGTGTACTTCTTGGCGATGGAGATCACGAGGCGCAGGTTCGCCTCGATCATTTCCTTCTTGGCGTCGCGCGAGGACGATTCGCCCTCGTTCATGCGCTTGTTGATGTCCTTGAGCTCGGTCAGCGGCACCACCACGCGCGACTGGATGTCGGCGAGCTTTTGCTGCAGTTCCTGGATCGGGGGGATGTTGCGTTGCATCACCACGCTCCACGGCTTGCCGGCAGCGGCCTGCTTTTCGACCCACTTGAGGTTCAGCAAGTTCGACGCGATGCGTTGGCCGTTCTTGTCGAAGCCGCTGAAGTCGCGGATGAACTCTTCCTGCGGGAAGCCGCACTTGTCCACGATGATGCGGCGCAGCTCGCGCTCCTTCTTGCGAACGTCGTCGACCTGCGTGCGCACCATGTCGCACAGCTTTTCGATGGTGCGCGCGGTGAAGCGGATGGTCATCAGCTCTTCGCTGAGGGCCTTCTGCGTCTTGTGGTACGAGGGCGTGCCGTAGCCTTCCTTGTCGTAGATCTTGTGGATCTTCTCGAACATCTCGGCCATGCGGTCGAAGCGGGTGAGGGCGTCGCGCTTGAGTTCTTCCAGCTTCTTTGTGAGTGCCTTGGAGCCACCGTTGCCGTCGTCGTCGTCTTCGGCGTCGAACTCGTCGAAGTCTTCTTCGGCCACGTAGTCGTCGGCTTCGTTCGGGTTGGAGAAGCCGTCGACCACGGTCGAGATCACGACCTTGCCGTCACGGATTTCATTGCCCAGGCGCAGGATCTCGGCGATGGTGGCGGGCGAAGCCGAAATGGCTTCCATCATGGCCATCAGGCCGCCTTCGATGCGCTTGGCGATTTCGATTTCGCCTTCGCGCGTCAGCAGCTCGACCGTGCCCATTTCGCGCATGTACATGCGCACGGGGTCGGTGGTGCGGCCGAATTCGCTGTCCACGGTGGACAGGGCGGCTTCGGCTTCTTCTTCGGCTTCTTCAACGGTCGCGGCGGTGGGCGCGACGTTGTTCTGGAACAGCGTTTCGGCGTCCGGCGTTTGCTCGTACACCGCCACGCCCATGTCGTTGAGCATGGATACGACGACTTCCATCGTTTCGGCGTCGACCAGCTTGTCGGGCAAGTGGTCGGAGATTTCGCCTTGCGTGAGGTAGCCGCGGGTCTTGCCCAGCGTGATGAGAGTCTTCAGGCGCGAGCGGCGCTTGGCCAGGTCTTCTTCGGAGAGGACCGTTTCGTCCAGGCCGAATTCCTTCATCAAGGCGCGTTCCTTCGCCTTGCTGATCTTCATGCGAAGCGGCTTGACCTTTTCGGTGGTCTCCGCCGCTGCCGGTTCACCGGCGAGGTCGTCCTCGATGTCCGACAGGTCGATGTCGGCCGTCGGTGCTTCGGCCGCCGCCTTGGGCTTGCGGCCGCGCTTGGCGCCCGTGGTGGTGGTGGCGGTCGTGCCGGCAGCCTTGGGCGGGCGACCCGGCTTCTTGGCGGGAGCGGCGGTGACGGCAGTTGCCTTGTCGGCAACTTTTTTCAGTTCGGCGGAGGTGGGGGCTTTGGTGGTCAAGGGTTTCGCTTTCGTTGCGGCAGTCGCTTTGGGCGCTGACGCACCAGTCTTCGTTGCCGGCATCGAGGCAACTCTGGACGGTTTATCGGCGACGGTTTTCGTGGCAGAAACGGCAGGCTTCTTTGAACTGGGCATACAACCTCGAACAACAAGAATGAACAAGCGGAATCACGGCGCCACTCACCCGGCGCGGGCATACGGAGGGGTCAGGGGAACGAAATCCCCAGCACACGATCCATCGGCAAGATGTCGGGCGAACATTTGGTGTGCAGTCCTTGCGGTAATTTGGCCCTTATCCCGTTTTGGGAGTGCATTGCGCTATGGGGGCCGGCCCGGAGGTGCTGCTGTCGCTCTTGCCTGGTATCAGTTTCGTGAGGGTTATCACCACTCACGAAGCCTTACATTATAGCGCGATGCGGCTTTTTCAAGCCGGGTTTCTACGCTATTTCAGGCTGCCTGTGGCGTTGCGGGACCGCTAAAGGCTGGCGTGAAGCTCTTTTTTTCGCGCTTGCAGAGCGCGGTAGCGCTCAGGCGCCTCGGGGTCCTTGCCGAAAACGTTGGCGGTTGCCGTCAGTTGGGCGTCGATGTGCTCGATCAGCATGCGGTTGAGCACGTCCTTGAGTTCGATGGCCGTGTCCGCAAGCGCTTGCTCCTGCGGGTCTTCGCTCATGTCGCCAACCGGCGCGCCGTCAGGGCCGGTCATCAACCGCAGCGACAAGGCCTCGAAAGCCTGCCCGCGCAGCCCTTCGCGCAAGGCCGCCCAGGGGATGACGCCATGCTCGTGAAATTGCGCATCGAGCCAGCGGAACAACTCCCCGATCTCGCCCGCCTGGTCGCACAACACGTTGTGCAGTTCGTGCGACAGACCGTCCCAGGGCGCCATGTTCGACAGCAGGAGCCGTGCGGCCACCTCCGGGCGTGATGGCGGCTTGACGCGGCCGGCCGCGGGGCGATAGGGCGCTGCCTTCTTGTCGAAGCGCTTGTTGAAGCGCTTCTTGAAGGGGCGTTGTTCGCCGTCGCGGTTCGGGCTGTACTCCCCGCCACCCCAAGAGGGTTCGCTCTGCCCGTAGCCCTCGCCGTATTCCGGCACGTACTCCCACTCGTCGTGGCGTGCGTTCGGAGCTTGGGCGGACCGCGGCGGCGCTGCGGCGGGCGCCCACAGGTCCGACAGTTCCTGCGCGCTCAACTGCACGAGGGTGGCGATCTCGCCCAGCAATTGGCGCTTGAGGGCGCCTTCGGGCAGCGCACTCCACATCGGCCGCACGTTGCTGCTGAGGTGGGCGCGGCCCTCCGCGCTGCCCAGATCCAGGCCGTCGCGCGCCACTTCGAGCATGAAGCGGCTGAGCGGCGTGGCCTCGGTCACGAAGCGGGCAAAGGCGTCGGCACCGTACTCGCGAATGAAGCTGTCGGGGTCGTGCTCGGCCGGCAGGAAGAGGAACTTGACGCTTCGCACGTCGCTCGCGTAGGGCAGGGCGCCATCCAGCGCCTTGCGCGCCGCCCGCCGGCCCGCGGCGTCGCCGTCGAAGCTGAAGACCACGGAATCGGTGAAGCGGAAGAGCTTCTGGACGTGTTCCGTGGTGCAGGCGGTGCCCAGCGTGGCGACGGCGTTGGGAAAGCCCAACTGCGCCAGCGCCACCACGTCCATGTAGCCTTCGGTGACCAGCGCGTAGCCTTTTTCGCGCAGGGCGGCCCGGGCCTCGAACAGGCCGTAGAGCTCGCGGCCCTTGCTGAACACGGGCGTTTCGGGCGAATTGAGGTACTTGGGCTTCTCGTCGCCCAACACCCGGCCCCCAAAGCCGATGCATTCGCCCTTGACGTTGCGAATGGGGAACATGACCCGGTCGCGGAAGCGGTCGTAGCGCTTGTCTTCGCCTTCCTCGCCGGTGATGACCAGGCCGCTTTCGACCAGCAGCGGGTCGTCGTACTGCGGGAAGACGCTGGCCAGCGCGCGCCAGCCCTCGGGCGCGTAGCCCAGGCCGAACTGCCGCGCAATCTCGCCGGACACGCCGCGGCCCTTGAAGTACTCCACGGCGCGGTCGGAGTCTTTCAGGTGCTTGCGGTAGGCGTCGCCCGCCTTTTCGAGCACGTCGGACAGCGTGGCCTGCTTCTGGCGTTGCTGGGCGGCGCGCGCGCGGTCTTCCGGCGAGCCGTGCTCGTCGGGCACTTCCAGGCCGTATTGGCCGGCCAGGTCGTGCACCGCCTCGACAAAACCCATGCCGCCGTGCTCCATCAGGAAGCCGATGGCGTTGCCGTGCACGCCGCAGCCGAAGCAGTGATAGAACTGCTTGGTCGGGCTCACCGAGAACGAGGGCGACTTTTCCCCGTGGAATGGGCACAGGCCCATGTAGTTGGCGCCGGCCTTTTTCAGCGGCACGTAGCGGCCGACGATCTCGACCACGTCGGCGCGGGCGATCAGTTCCTGGATGAAAGAGGCGGGGATGGTCATGGGGGAGCGGCCAAATCATACGCAAGCGACCAAGACCCGTCGCCGGCGGGCATACTCGCGCGCATGGAACTGGACGCATGAACCGAAGGCCGCCATTCCTTGTCGCCGTTCGACATCCCCTGCGCTTCTTGTGGGATGCGGTCAAGGGCTTCCGGGAGAACCAGGGCCTGCTGCTGGCAGGCGCGGTTGCGTACTACGCGCTGCTGTCGGTGGTGCCGCTCATCATCCTGAGCGTGTTTGCGATGTCGCGTTTCATCGAGCAGTCCGAGTTGCTGGCGACGGTGGGTCGCTACCTGGAATGGCTGCTGCCGGGCCAGTCCAGGGCGCTGGTGCAGGAACTGTCGAACTTCCTGACGCACCGCGACGTCCTTGGGCCGGTGCTGTTGATCACGATGATCTTCTTCAGCTCGCTGGCCTTCACGGTCCTGGAAAGCGCAATGTCGGTGATTTTTCATCACCGCAAGGCCGCGCGTTCGCGTCACTTCCTCATCTCGGCCGTGATGCCCTACATCTACATGCTTTGCCTGTGCGTGGGGCTGCTGCTGGTCACGCTGGTGGCCGGCGCGCTGCAGGTCATCGGTCAGGAAAGCGTGGAATTGCTGGGGCGCACGTGGTCGCTCTCGGGGGTTTCCGGCTTTCTGCTCTACATGCTGGGCCTGGGCGGGGAGATATTCATGCTGACCTCGCTCTACATGGTGATGCCCGTGGGTCGCCTGTCGTTGAGCCACGCGCTGATCGGCGGGGTGACGGCCACCTTGCTTTGGGAACTGACACGCCGCGTGCTGATCTGGTACTTTTCGACGCTGTCGCAAGTGAGCGTCGTCTATGGCTCGTTCACCACCGCCATCGTGGTGCTGCTGAGCCTGGAGATCGCCGCGACGCTGGTGCTCTTTGGCGCGCAGGTGATTGCGCAATACGAGCGGCTCGAGCGCAACGCCCCGTGGAGCGAAGCGTTCGACGGGAACGGCACGGATCGCGAGCTTTAGCGCGGCGCCATGCGGATGGCACCGTCCAGGCGAATCACTTCACCGTTGAGCATGTCGTTCTCGATGATGTGTTGCGCCAGTTTGGCGTAGTCCTGCGGCGTGCCCAGGCGCGAAGGGAAGGGCACGCTGGCGGCCAGTGCGTCCTGCACTTCCTGCGGCATGCCGAAGAGCATGGGCGTGCCGAAGATGCCCGGGGCAATGGTCATGTTGCGGATCCCGCTGCGCGCCAGATCGCGGGCAATGGGCAGCGTCATGCCGACCACGCCGCCCTTGGAGGCGCTGTAGGCCGCTTGGCCGATCTGGCCGTCGTACGCGGCAACGGAGGCGGTCGAGATGATCACGCCGCGTTCGCCCGTCGATTCGGGTTCGTTCTTCGCCATGGCGTCGGCGGCCAGGCGGATCATGTTGAAGGTGCCCAGCAGGTTGACCGTGATGGTCTTGCTGAAGATGCCCAGCGCGTGCGGGCCGTTCTTGCCCACCGTCTTTTCCGCAGGCGCGACGCCGGCGCAGTTGACCAGCCCCATGAGCTTGCCGAGCTTCAGTGCGGCCTGGACCACGGCTTGGCCGTCGGCTTCCTGGCTCACGTCGCATTTGACGAACACGCCGTCAATTTCGCGGGCGACCGCTTCGCCCTTGTCGACCTGCATGTCGGCAACGACCACCTTGCCGCCCTGGGCCGCCAGCATGCGTGCCGTGCCTTCGCCCAGTCCGGATGCTCCGCCTGTGACGATAAAAACCTTGCCTTCAATCTGCATTCGATATCTCCTGATGGTTCGCCGCGCATTATCGCGGGGGAGTTTGCTCCTTCCCCTTCGGGGGAAGGTTGGGATGGGGGCATGCAGCCTGTGCACCTGGACATTGCCACATCGAGGGCCGCTTGCCCCCACCCCGGCCCTCCCCCGTGAGGGGAGGGAGAAGGGCGGGCCGGACATAAAAAAAGGCCTCACCTGAGGGTGAGGCCTGAATTGGATCCGGAGGGACCCAAGGAGACAACTTGTCTTTATGTCGCCGGTCGAGCCGGCAGTATGGGATTAACGCTTGCGCGAAGCCGTTTGAGCGGTGCTCTTGGCAGCGTTCACAGCGGTGGTCGACACAGCGTTGAAGTTGGCTTCAGCGACGTCCGAAGCTTGCTTGACAGCCTTCTGGACCGATTCGAAAGCGTTGTTGGCAGCAGCCACGGCGCTTTTGAGCACGGCAACGGCGGTTTCCGAACCAGCAGGCGCGTTCTTCGAAGCGCTGTCGATCAGGCCGACGATGGCTTGCTGCGTTTCAGCAGCCTTGGCTTCGAAAGCCTTGCCGAATTCAGCGCCGGTGGCTTGGGCGATTTCATACAGGTGACGGCTGTAAGCAGCGGTCTTTTCAGCCAGGGGCTGATACAGGCCAGCTTGCAGCGCGAGCAGTTCCTGCACGTCCTTGACGCTCAGGACGGCTTGGGCGGTGCTGGCGGCTTCGGTCAGGGCGGCCTTGGAAGCGGTCACGTTCAGTTCGACGATCTTCTCGACGCCTTCGAAAGCCTTGGTCGTCAGACCGAACAGCGTTTCGATGTTGGCTTTTTGTGCAGAGATGATTTGGTCAGCGGTCAGGGCCATGTGGTTGCTCCAGTAGGTAGAAACAGGTTGAGGGCACTGCGCCGACTTGTCTTGTTGCGGTGCAGCATGGGATGAAGTATCAAACATGCGACGCTCGAGAGCAATACTTTTTTTGTGCAACGCAGCAATTTAGGGAGCGCTTTCTAAAACCGGCCGTTATTTGGATTTTTCCGGCTGCCTGTGCCGCTTGCCGCGTCCGGGACATCGAGGGCCCGAACCCCGCTGGCAGAATCGCCCGCCATGAGTGCCGCCCGCCCCACGCCCAACCACCGCAGCAGCTACCGCGAATTCCGGACCATCCCCACACGGTGGGCCGACAACGACATCTATGGCCACGTCAACAACGTCGTCTACTACAGCTGGTTCGACACGGCGGTCAATTCGCTGTTGATTGAAAGGGGCGCGCTGGATATCCACAAAGGCAAGACCATCGGATTCGTGGTCGAAACCCAATGCACCTACTTCACCCCGCTGGCCTATCCCCAGACGGTCGAGGCGGGAATCCGGGTTTCCCAAGCCGGGCGGTCCAGTGTTCGCTATGAGATCGGCCTGTTCGCGCAGGGCGAAGAAACGGCCGCCGCGCAAGGCCACTTCATGCACGTCTACGTGGATCGCGCGACGCAGCGGCCCGTCGCCGCATTGCCGGCTGCGCTGAAGCACGTGGTCGATCGCTTGCGGGTGGATTGAGCGCCCCATGAAAAACGGCGCCTCCCGGCGCCGTTCCCTTTGAATCGACCTTGAAGGTCAATTACATCTTCATGGCCTTCACATCGGCCTTGCCCTTGGCTTCGTCAGCCTTGGCCTGCTTCACGCAAGCGCTCTTGGCATCACCCTTCTGATCGTCGCACTTTTCCTTGGCGACCTCATAGGTCTGTTCGACCTTGGTTTCTGCGGCCTTGCGGGCGTGTGCGGCGGTCGGCTTGTATTGCTGTTCCAGCTCAGCCTTGGCGACCTTTTCCTTGGCTTCGGCTTCCTTCTTGCAGACGTCCTTGGCGTTGTCCTTCATCGCATCGCAACCCGCCTTGTCGACCTTGTAGTCGGCTTCGATCTTGGTCTTGGCGACGTCGTATTCGTCCTTGGTCATGGCACTGGCTTGGCCGGCAACGAAACAGGTGGCGACGGCGAGCATAAGGAGATGTTTTTTCATGATTTGGTCCTCTCGAGAAAATGAAATGGGATGGTGGAACGATCAGCTGCGTTCGAAGAAAGCGTCAGGATTGCGGCCTTCCCAATCCTTGACCTGCTTTTCGGCTTCGTCGCGGCTGATGCCGTGGCGTTCCTGAATGCGGCCCAACAGTTGGTCGCGTTTGCCGGCGATGACGTCGAAGTCATCGTCGGTCAGCTTGCCCCACTGCTCCTTGACCTTGCCCTTTAGTTGCTTCCAGTTGCCTTCGACGGTGTCCTTGTTCATCAGGATCTCCTTCCAGTGAGTTGATCGGCGACAGCGAACTGCCGGCGTGAAGACACTGTAGGTTTGACCCACGTGCTGCACCGGTAGGACTCACAGGGAAGGGACCGTAGGCAAGTGCTGACGCCCACCGTGATAATCGAACGCACGCCCAAGAGAGACTGCGCGCCAAAATGATCATTCAAAGCCTGCTGGACACCGACCTCTACAAGTTCACGATGATGCAGGTGGTGCTGCACCACTTTCCAGGGGCGCGGGTCGAATACCGCTTCAAGTGCCGGAACTCAGGGGTCGACCTGGCGCAGTTCGCAGGGCAGATCCGCGACGAGGTCCGCAGCCTTTGCTCGCTGACCTTCAAGGATCCCGAGCTTGCGTACCTGCGCTCGATGCGCTTCATCAAGAGCGACTTCGTCGATTTCCTGGGGCTTTTCCAGCTCAACGAGAAGTACATCAACATCATTCCCCGGCCCAATGGCGAGCTGGAAATCCGCATCGAAGGGCCGTGGCTCTACACGATCCTCTTCGAGATCCCGGTGCTGGCCATCGTCAACGAGGTGTACTTCCGCAACACGCAGCCCAACCCCGACCTGACGCAAGGCCGTCAGCGGCTCGAGCAGAAGATCGGGCAACTCAAGGCCGATGGCCTGATGGACCTGAAGATCGCCGATTACGGAACGCGTCGGCGCTTTTCCAAGTCATGGCACGAGGAAGTGCTGCGCACGCTCATCGGCTCGCTCGGCGCCGTGTCGCCGCCCACGCACGCGCCGACGACCAAGCAATTCGGCGCACGCCCGCCCCAGTTCGCGGGCACCAGCAACGTGCTGTTCGCGATGAAGCAGGGCGTGATTCCGTTGGGCACGATGGCGCACGAATACCTGCAGGCCTGCCAGGCGCTCGGCCCGCGCTTGCGCGACAGCCAGGTCTTCGGCTTCGAGATGTGGGCCAAGGAATACCGCGGCGACCTGGGCATCGCCTTGTCCGACGTGTACGGCATGTCGGCCTTCCTGCGCGACTTCGACCTGTTTTTCTGCAAGCTGTTCGATGGCGCACGCCACGACAGCGGCGACCCTTTCCAGTGGGGCGAGCGCATGATTGCGCACTACGTGGCCAACCGCGTCGATCCGCGCACCAAGACGCTGATTTTCAGCGACGCGCTCACGGTGCCGCGCACCATCGAGCTCTACCAGCAGTTCCGCGGCCGCTGCCAATTGGCTTTCGGCATTGGCACCAACCTCACGAACGACCTGGGCTACGAGCCGCTGCAGATCGTCATCAAGATGGTCCGCTGCAACGACCAGCCGGTGGCCAAGCTGTCGGACACGCCTTCCAAGAACATGTGCGACGACGAGCGATATCTCGCCTACCTGCGCCAGGTTTTCGAAATTGCCCAGCCGGCCTGAGCAGCGGTAGATGGACGGCGCTTCGCTTTCTCCCCTCTGGGGCGTGCCCTTTGCTGGCCTGCTCCTGTCGATTGCGCTCGGGCCGCTCCTGGCGCCGGGCTTTTGGCACCACCACTACGGCAAGGTCACGGCGGCGTGGGCGCTGGCTTTCGTCCTCCCGTTTGCGCTGCTTCTCGGGGCGGGGGAGGCGACGCATGAAGTGGGCCACGCGCTCGTGGCCGAATACATCCCTTTCATCATCTTGCTCGCGGCGCTGTTCGCGGTGGCAGGGGGGATCTTCGTTCGCGGCAACCTGCACGGCAGCGCGGGGCTCAACACGGGCTTGCTGGCCATCGGTGCCGTGCTGGCGTCCTTGATGGGCACGACCGGCGCGTCGATGCTGCTGATCCGCCCCCTGATCCGTGCCAACGACAACCGCAAGCATCGCGTGCACGTGGTGGTGTTCTTCATCTTCATCGTGTCGAACGTGGGCGGATCGCTCACGCCGCTGGGGGATCCGCCGCTGTTCCTTGGCTTCCTCAAAGGCGTCGAGTTTTTCTGGACGGCGAAGAACATCCTGCCCGAGACGCTTTTCATCGTGGGCGCGCTGCTGGCGATCTTCTGGTTGATGGATCGCCACTACTTCAGCAAGGATGAGGTGCTTCCTGTCGATCCGACGCCGGACACGGGGCGACTGGGCTTCGATGGCGCCGTGAATTTCGTCCTGCTCGCGGTGGTGGTGGGCCTGGTGCTGCTCAGCGGCATCTGGAAATCGCCCGTGGTGTTCGACGTGTGGGGCGTGCCCGTGGGTTTGCCGGGGCTGGTGCGCGACGTCGGGTTGGTGGTGGTGATCTTCGTCTCGCTGTGGATCACGCCGGAGCGGGTGCACGCGGCCAACCATTTCAACTGGGCGCCAATGGCGGAAGTGGCCAAGCTGTTCGCGGGCATCTTCCTGACGATCGTGCCCGTCATCGCGATGCTCAAGGCCGGCGTGGACGGGCCCTTTGGCGTCGTCGTGCGCGCCGTCACGCGGCCCGATGGCGCGCCCGATCCGGCCATGTATTTCTGGGCAACGGGTGTCCTCAGTTCCTTTTTGGACAACGCGCCGACCTACCTCGTGTTCTTCAACACGGCCGGCGGCGATGCGCAGGCGCTCATGACAAGGTACGCCGACACGCTGGCCGCCATTTCGGCGGGCGCGGTGTTCATGGGCGCCAACACCTACATCGGCAATGCGCCCAACCTCATGGTCAAGGCCATTGCGGAGAGTCGCAAAATCAGCATGCCGAGCTTCTTCGGCTACATGATGTGGTCGGGCGCCATTCTGGTGCCGCTCTTCATCATCCAGACCTTCCTGTTCTTTCGATAGCAAGCAAGCACCATGACCAAACCCAAGGTACTCGTCGCGCGCGCCGTTTTTCCGGAAACCATTGCGCGCCTGTCGGAGCATTTCGACGTTGAATCCAACCCCTCCGACGACACATGGAGCAAGGCGGAACTCATCGCCAGGCTGCAAGGCAAGGTGGGCGCCTTCACCACCGGCACCGAGCGCATCGATGGCGAATTGCTCGACGCCTGCCCCGACCTGAAGATCTGCGCCAACATGGCCGTGGGCTACAACAACTTCGACGTCGACGCCATGACGGCCCACGGCGTGCTGGGCACCAACGCGCCGGACGTGCTGACCGAAACCACGGCCGACTTCGGCTTTGCCCTGTTGATGGCCACGGCGCGGCGCATCGCGGAAAGCGAACACTTCCTGCGCCGCGGCGAATGGACGAAGTGGAGCTACGACATGTTCGCCGGCTCCGACATCCACGGCAGTACGCTGGGCATCATTGGCATGGGCCGCATCGGGCAGGGCATTGCGCGGCGCGGGGCGCATGGCTTCGGCATGAAGGTGATCTATCACAACCGATCGCGGCTCGACGCGACGCTCGAAGCCGAATGCAAGGCGAGCTACGTGAGCAAGGACGAATTGCTTCGCACGGCTGACCACGTCGTGCTCGTCGTGCCCTACAGCGCGGCCTCGCACCACACCATCGGCGCGGCGGAACTGGCGCTCATGAAGCCCAGCGCCACGCTGGTCAACATCGCGCGCGGCGGCATCGTGGATGACGCGGCGCTGGCCGTCGCACTGCGCGAGAAGCGAATTGCCGCCGCGGGGCTGGACGTGTTCGAGGGCGAGCCCAAGGTGCACCCCGATCTGCTGACCGTGCCCAATGTCGTGCTGACGCCGCACATTGCCAGCGCGACCGTGCCCACGCGACTCGCGATGGCGGACCTGGCGGCCGACAACCTCATCGGGTTCCTGACGCGGCAGCAGGCGCTGACCCCGGTCAACCCTGCCGTCCTGGCAAAGCGATAAACGGGCAGCGACGCATTGGAAACCTGGATCCTTGTGGGCCTCGCGGCCCTGAACCTCTTGCTCCTCATCTGGCTGCTGCTGCGCAGGCCGCCCGCGCCGGACCAGAGCGCGCTGCTCGCCACGCTGGGCGCCGCCAACGAACGGACCGAACGCGAACTGCGCCACGAGATCAGCGAAAGCTCTCGCGGCGCAAGGCAGGAAACGGCGCAGGCTTTCTCCACATTTCAGCGCACGATGCTGCAGCAGGGCGCGGAAGCCACGCGCACGCAGAGCGCACAAATCGAGGGTTTTACCCAGCAACTGGCGCTCATGCAAAAGTCGCTCGCCGATACGTTGGCCATGCAGCTTCAAAGCCTTTCCGAATCGAACGCGCGTCGGCTTTCCGAAGTGCGCGCGACGATGGAAACCCAACTCGCGCAACTGCAGCAAAGCAACACGGCCAAGCTCGACGAGATGCGCCAGACGGTCGACGAAAAGCTCCAGAGCACGCTGGAAACCCGCTTGGGCGAAAGCTTCAAGCAGGTGGCGGACCGGCTCGAGCAGGTGCACAAGGGCTTGGGCGAAATGCAGACGCTGGCCATTGGCGTCGGCAGCCTGCAGCGCGTGTTGACCAACGTGAAGACGCGCGGTGTTTTCGGCGAAGTGCAACTCGAAGCGCTGCTCGAACAGGTCCTGACGAACGAGCAGTACGCACGGCAGGTGGAAACCAAACCCCGCAGTGGCCAACGCGTGGATTTCGCGGTGCGCTTTCCCGGACGCGGCGACGACGGCGCGCCGGTGTGGCTGCCCATCGACGCCAAGTTTCCCCGCGACGACTACGAGCGCCTGCTCGACGCCCACGAGCGCGCCGATGCGGGCGCGGCGGAACTGGCCGCCAAGGCGCTGGAGGCACGCATCCGCGTCGAAGCCAAATCCATCGCCGACAACTACCTTGCCGCGCCACACACGACCGATTTCGCCATCCTGTTCCTGCCGGTGGAAAGTCTCTACGCCGAAGTGCTGCGCCGACCCGGTCTCATGCAAGCCGTGCAAAGCCAGCACCGCGTGACACTGGCCGGGCCGACCACCTTGCTGGCCATGCTCAACAGCCTGCAGATGGGGTTTCGCACATTGGCGCTGGAGCACCAGGCCTCCGAGGTCTGGAAGGTGCTGGGGGCGGTCAAGACGGAGTTCGAGCGCTATGGCGAATGGGTGGGCCGCGTGAAGGAGCAGGTCGCCAAGGCGTCCGACACCATCGACAAGGCCGACACGCGGGCGCGGCAGATGCGTCTGGCGTTGCGCAAGGTCGAGGCGCTGCCCGACGTGCAAACGCAGGGTCTGCTGCCATTGCTGGACAGCGGCTTGCCGGGCGACGACGACCTTTTCAACCCGTGACCGCCGAACTGCTGCGCCTCATCATCGCGCAGGTGTGCCTGCACGCGGCGATGACGGGCACCCGGCTGGCGGTTCCCCTGCTGGCCCTGCAACAAGGCTACAGCGCAGCGGCCGTTGGCGTGATGCTGGCGCTGTTTGCGCTCACGCAGGTCTTTCTGGCGCTGCCGGCGGGGCGCTACGCGGACCGGCATGGCCTGAAGCGCCCATTGGCAATGGCGGTGGTCGCCGCGTCGTCCGGTGCAGCGCTTGCCGCCGTCTTTCCGGTGTTCGGGGTGATGTGCCTTGCAGCCCTGTTGACTGGCGGTGCCACCGGCACGGCGGTGATCGCCTTGCAGCGCCACGTCGGACGCGCGGCCCGGAATCCGACGCAGCTCAAGAAGGTGTTCAGCTGGCTGGCCATTGCACCGGCCGCCGCGAATTTCATCGGCCCCTTTTTCGCTGGCATCCTGATCGACCACGCAGGGCGTCAGGCCGGCGACATCGTCGGATTTCGCGTGGCATTCGCATTGATGGCCCTGCTGCCGCTGGTGTGCTGGCTGCTGGCCCGGGGCGCGCACGAAACGCCGATCTCGCCGCCCGCGCCTGGTGCGCCCAAGCCGCGCGCGTGGGATCTGGTGAGCGATCCCATGTTCCGGCGCCTTCTGTTCGTGAACTGGCTGCAATCGGCGTCATGGGACGTGCACACCTTCGTCTTGCCGATCCTGGGCCATGAGCGCGGCCTCAGCGCGTCGGTCATTGGCTCGATCCTCGGTGCGTTCGCCATCGCCGCCGCCGGCATCCGCGTCGTGCTGCCGCTGATTGCGTCGCACCTGAGCGAACGCAAGGTCATCGCCATCGCCAACGTGCTGACGGCGCTCGTCTTCGCGGCCTACCCCTTCATGCCGACGGCGTTGACGATGGGTGTGTGCTCGGTGGTGCTGGGCATCGCGCTCGGGGCGGTGCAGCCGATGGTGATGAGCATGCTGCACCAGATCACGCCGCATGCCCGGCACGGCGAAGCGCTGGCGCTGCGGGTGATGACGCTCAATGCATCGAGCGTCGCCATGCCGATGTTCTTCGGCGCGGCGGGCGCGT
Organism: Variovorax brevis; assembly: GCF_030317105.1. Lineage (GTDB taxonomy): Bacteria > Pseudomonadota > Gammaproteobacteria > Burkholderiales > Burkholderiaceae_C > Variovorax > Variovorax brevis. Next base: position 186,947 of record NZ_JASZYG010000004.1, on the reverse strand, counting down.
TCATCGGCATTGCCGGCGTGTTCTGGCTGGTGGGCGGCGTGGTCGCGGCCGGCACGCGCGCCGTGTGGGGGCTACGCGCGCCGCCCCACGCCGATCACAGCTTGTAGAAGCGCGTGATGGCGTCCCATGCGTCCTGGGGCGTGTCGACGTATTCGAAGAGCTTGATGTCCTCTGGCGAAATCACGCCTTCTTCGGCCAGGAATTCGAAGTCGATGAGCCGGCGCCAGTAGTCGGAGCCGAACAGCACGATTGGCACCTGCTTGGCCTTGCGCGTCTGCACGAGCGTGACCACTTCGAACAGTTCGTCCAGCGTCCCGAAGCCGCCCGGAAACGCCACCAGCGCCTTCGCCCGCATCATGAAGTGCATCTTGCGAATGGCGAAGTAGTGGAACTTGAAGCTCAGCGCCGGCGTGACGTAGGGATTGGCCGCTTCTTCCATCGGCAGCGCGATGGCGAGACCCACGCTGAGCCCGCCCGCCTCGTAGGCGCCACGGTTGGCCGCCTGCATGATGCCGGGGCCGCCACCGGTGCAGACGAAGAGCTTGTCTTCCGGTTCCTTGTCGTTGCTGTAGGCGGCCACCAGCTTGCCGAAGGCGCGCGCCTGTTCGTAGTAGTGCGTTCCCCGCGCGAGGCGGCGCCAGCGTTCGGCGGCCACCGTATCGCCGGCTGCTTCGGCCTGGGCCAGCAGCGCGCCGGCTTCCTCAGAACTGCGAAAGCGCGCGCTGCCAAAGACCACCACCGTGTTCTCGATGCCGTGCAGGCGCATCTCCAGGTCGGGTTTCATCAACTCGAGCTGCATGCGCAGGCCGCGCGTCTCGCGGCGCAACAAGAACTCGGGGTCGGCGAAGGCCAGGCGAGAAGGATCGTGATCCAGCGGCAATCCCTTGTCGGCGTGGGCCTGCAAGGTGGCCCATGCATCGGCCAGTCGCTTGTCGTGAAGGTTGTGAGTCGAACTGTTCATAGGCTTGAAGGTCTGGTCGGGCGGCGATTGTGCGCGCTTTGTGACGCAATGCAGGAATCGGGCCCAAGCTTGGCAGAACTTGTGGCCTGCGCCAATCCAGCGTTCGAAATACAGCCCAGGAACGACAAAGGCTCCCGAAGGAGCCTTGTCTGGATTTTTCCAGGAACACCGTTGAGCCGGCTTTGCCGGTCCGCTGGTGTTGCCCCGGCAAGGGGGTTGGCAGAGCGGCGCGCCGCACCTGCCTGGGCGAGAGTTAAACCCGCTTGCGGTATTCGCCGGTACGCGTGTCGATTTCGATCTTGTCGCCTTGCGCGACGAAGAGCGGAACGCCCACTTCGAAACCGGTCGCGATCTTGGCCGGCTTCATGACCTTGCCCGAGGTGTCGCCCTTGACGGCCGGTTCAGTCCAGGTGATTTCGCGCTCGACGCTGGTCGGCAGTTCGACCGAGATAGCCTTGCCGTCATAGAACACCACTTCAACGGCCATGCCGTCTTCGAGGTAGTTCAGGGCGTCGCCCATGTTTTCGGCTTCGACTTCGTATTGGTTGTACTCGGCGTCCATGCAGACGTACATCGGGTCGGCGAAGTAGGAGTAGGTGCACTCCTTCTTGTCGAGGACGATCTGGTCGATCTTGTCGTCGGCCTTGAACACGACTTCAGTGTTGAAGTTGGCAATCAGGCTCTTCATCTTCATGCGCACGGTGGCCGAATTGCGGCCGCCACGGCTGTATTCGGTCTTGAGCACGACCATGGGGTCCTTGCCGTGCATGATGACGTTGCCTGCGCGGATTTCTTGAGCGATTTTCATAGTCTGTGTCTTCTGGATGTGCCGCTCGGCGCATCGTCAGACTCCAGTTTCTGGACTCGTGGACGCATGACCCGCGGCGGGTTCAGCGGAAGGTGCGGCGGGCTGTGCCCATCCGGAAATCCGCAAAGCCCGCTATTTTAGCTTTTTTGGGCGACGAATCCACGCAGGCGGGTCGCCAAGTCGTCTTGCTCCATCAATCTTGCGCGCGCGGAATGAATTGTTCCCCGCCAGTTTTCAAGGGCTTTCGCGTCGGGAACGACCAATGGCGCATCCGAGAAACCATTCCATTGATGGTGGAACTTTCGAAGGGACTCGGGCGCCCCGAGCCAGTCGAGAAAGGCGGCCAGCTTGACGTGATGCACATCGTCGTCTTGCGGGTAGATCTGCCAGACCAGGGGCGCACCCGCCCACAGGGCGCGCACGACCGAATCTTCACCCCGGACGAAATTGAGGTCGCACGACCAGAGCATGTGATCGAAATCGGGCTGCGGCACGTGTGGCAGCCAAGTCAGCGCCAAGCCGCCGCCCAGGGCTTCGGTCTTGAGCAGTCCGCGAACGGCGGCGGCCGATCGACCCGGTGTCACGATGAGCCGGGTGGGCGGGCCATCGCGCAGTTGCACCAGCAGCGAACGCAGGGCAACAGGTTCATAGCTGAAAAGCGATACGAGGCGCTCGCCTTGCCAGTCGATGCCTTGTCCCGCAAGCCATGCGGCGCGATCGAAACGCGCGCGTCGCGCCATCAGGTCGGGCTCCCGCAGCAAGCCGCCCGTCGCGGGGGTGAAGCCCGGATAAAAAAAATGCTTCGTGAGTCCTTCGCCCGGCCCGCGAAAAACCGGGGAGGGCAGGCCATGCAGCCGCTCCACATAGGGCTCGGCCGACAAATACTCGAGATTGATCCACACGTGCTTCACCCCGTCGACCTTGCCGGCCTGCGCGAAGCGTTCGATCACGGCCGGCGCCGGGTCGCATCCAAAGGCTTCGACGAGCACGTCGGGCGGCGCGTCCTGCACGTGGGCGACCGGAAGCTCATTGGTCCATGGCAGCACGGACACGCCCGCAAAGCCCTGGGGTGCCATCCAGCCCAAGGCGGCGCCGTCGTCGATCCACAGGCGAACCGTGTCGCCCGACGACGCAAGGTTGCAGGCCAGCCGCCAGCACACACCCGCGTCGCCATGGTTGTCGATGACTTTGCAGAAAATGTCCCAGCGCATCGCGGGATACTCTACAGCCCTTATTCAAGTCACTGCCATGGCCGTCTACACCGCCGAAATCCTTTGGGAGCGCGCTGACCAGGACTTTCTGGACAACCGCTACAGCCGCCGCCACACGATCCGCTTCGACGGCGGCGCGAGCCTGCCGGGTTCGTCTTCGCCGCACGTGGTGCCGCAGCCGATGTCGGACGCCACGGCCGTGGACCCGGAAGAGACTTTTGTCGCCTCGCTTTCCAGCTGTCACATGCTGTGGTTCCTGTCGATTGCGCGCGATCGCGGCTTTCGCGTGGATCGCTACGAAGACCAGGCCAGCGGAACCATGGCGCGCAACGGCGATCGCCGCATGGCCATGACCGAAGTTGTGCTGCATCCGCGCGTCGTCTTCGCGGGCGACGTGAAGCCTACGCGCGACATGATCGATTCAATGCATCACCTGGCGCATGAGCAATGCTTCATCGCCAATTCGGTGAAGACGGACGTGCGCTGCGAACCGGTCCATGGCAACTGACGCGAGCACGCATGCCTGAAGAAGAAATGCATTCGGAACAGCTTCTCGCGGAGGTGGCGGCGTTGCCGTCCATGCCGGGCGTCTATCGCTACTTCGACGCGGGCGGCGGCGTGCTCTACGTGGGCAAGGCGCGCAACCTGAAGAAGCGCGTGTCGAGCTACTTCCAGAAGAACCACGGCGGCACGCGCATCGGCCACATGATCTCGAAGATCGCGCGCATGGAAACGACCGTGGTGCGCTCCGAGGCCGAGGCCCTGCTGCTTGAAAACAACCTCATCAAGACGCTCAAGCCCAAATACAACATCCTGTTTCGGGACGACAAGAGCTACCCCTACCTGAAGATTGCATCGCACACCTTTCCGCGCCTTGCGTACTACCGCGGCGCGGTGGACCGCAAGCACCGCTACTTCGGGCCGTACCCGAGCGCGTGGGCGGTCAAGGAGTCGATCCTGCTGCTGCAAAAGGTGTTTCGCATCCGCACTTGCGAAGACACCGTCTACAGCAACCGCACGCGCCCGTGCCTGCTCTACCAGATCAAGCGATGCAGCGGCCCCTGCGTCGGCTACGTCACGCCGCAGGACTATGCGCAGGACGTCGCGAATGCCGAGGCCTTCCTGATGGGCGACACGCAACTCGTGCTGCAGCAACTCGAGGCCCGCATGACGGCACATGCGGAAAAGCTCGAGTTCGAGCAGGCGGCCGAGCTGCGCAACCAGATGTCGGCCCTGTCGCGCGTGCTGCACCAGCAGTCGGTGGAAATCGCGTCCGACAAGGACGTGGACATCCTCGTCGTGAAGGTGCAGGGCGGCAAGGCATGCGTGAACCTGGCCATGGTGCGCGGCGGCCGGCACCTGGGCGACCGCGCCTACTTTCCCGTGCACGTCGAAGACGCCGCGCAAATCCACCTGGAGGAAGACGAGGCTGCGCAGCCGGTGGAGCGGCAGGTGCTCGAAGCCTTCATTGCGCAGCACTACATCGACGTGCCCGTTCCGCCGACGCTGGTGTTGGGCGAGCAGATCGGCCGCGAGCTGATCGAGGCGGTGTCGGCCCAAGCCGGCACGCGCGTCACCGCGGTTTTCCAGCCACGCGAGCAGCGCCGGCTCTGGCTCGAAATGGCGCAAAAGAATGCGGACATCCAGCTCGCGCGCCTGTTGGCTGAAGAAGGCTCGCAGCAGGCGCGCACACGTGCGCTGGTCGATGCGCTGGAGATGGCGCCGGACGATCTCGACGCCTTCCGGGTCGAGTGCTTCGACATATCCCACACGGCCGGCGAAGCGACGCAGGCGTCATGCGTGGTCTTCGAGCGCCACGCCATGCAGAACCGCGAATACCGCCGCTTCAACATCGACGGCATCACGCCGGGTGACGACTATGCGGCCATGCGGCAGGTGCTCACGCGACGCTACGGCAAGCTGGCCGAAGCCATGGCGGCCGAGCAGGACGCGCCCACGGCGGGTGACGCATCGGGCGCCGATGCCAAGCCCGGCACCCTGAGCGCCCGCATGCCGGACCTGGTGCTGGTGGACGGCGGCAAGGGGCAGGTCTCGATGGCGCGCGAAGTGTTCACCGAATTGGGCTTGCCCCTGTCGCTGATCGTCGGCGTCGAAAAGGGGGAAGGGCGCAAGGTCGGCCTGGAAGAACTGGTCTTTGCCGACGGGCGCGAAAAGGTCTACCTCGGCCGAGACTCCGCCGCGCTGATGCTGGTGGCGCAGATCCGCGACGAGGCGCATCGCTTTGCCATCACCGGCATGCGCGCGCGCCGGGCGAAGGTGCGCGTGGGCGGGAGCCAGCTGGAAGACATTCCCGGCATCGGCCCCAAGCGCCGCGCGCGCCTGCTGCAGCGATTCGGCGGCATCCGGGGCGTCGCGGCGGCCAGCATCGAGGACATCGCTTCGGTGGACGGCATTGCGCAGGATCTGGCCGAAGAGATTTACCGCGCGCTTCACTGAGTTAATGGGTCCTTCACAGAGGCGGCCCGGCCTGCATGACACAATAACAACAATGTTCTGGACGCTTCCCACCATCATGACCTGGACGCGCATCGTCGCGATTCCATTGATCGTGGGGGTCTTCTACCTGCCGATCTCGGAGCCGATGCGCAACCTGGTCGCGACGGTGATGTTCGTCGTGTTCGCCGCGACCGATTGGCTCGACGGCTTCCTGGCACGCAAGCTCAACCAGACATCGGCCTTCGGTGCGTTCCTGGATCCTGTGGCCGACAAGTTCCTGGTGTGCGCCTCGCTGCTGGTCCTGGTGCATCTGAACCGGGCCGATGTGTTCGTGGCGCTCATCATCATCGGCCGCGAGATCGCCATCTCCGCGCTGCGCGAGTGGATGGCCCAGATCGGCGCCGGCAAGAGCGTGGCCGTGCACATGATCGGCAAGGTCAAGACGACCGTGCAGATGATCGCCATTCCCTTCCTGCTCTACAACGGCACGCTCTTCGGTCGGATCGACACGGGCCTGTGGGGGCATTGGCTCATCTGGCTGTCGGCCGTGCTGACTGTCTGGTCGATGATCTACTACCTGCAAAAGGCCATTCCCGAGATTCGGGCGCACACGCGATGACGGCCGATGCCCGCACCTCGGGCTGGCTGCGGGCGATGCCGATGGTGTTCGTGCTGATCTGGAGCACCGGCTTCATCGTCGCCCGCTACGGCATGCCCTACGCGCCGCCGCTGAAGTTCCTGGCGGTCCGCTTTGCCTTGTCGCTCCTGTGCTTTGGCGTGTGGATCGGCGTTGCGCGCGTGCCATGGCCCGCGACGCGCTCGCAGTGGTGGCACCTGTCGGTGACGGGCGTGTTGATGCAGGCGGGCTACCTGGGCGGCGTGTGGGCCGCCGTGCGTGCGGGCATGGGCTCGGGCCTGGTCGCCTTGCTGGTGGGCGTGCAGCCGGTGCTGACGGCCATCTGGATGTCGGCCAATGGCGGCGCCGTTTCGCGCAAGCAGTGGTTGGGGCTCGCGCTGGGGTTTGCGGGGCTGGTGATGGTCGTGTGGCGCAAGCTCGAGCAGGGCGGCGAAGTGACGGCACTCACCATGTCGCTGGCCGTGCTCGCGCTGGTGTCCATCACGGTCGGCACGCTCTACCAGAAGCGCTTCGTGGCGCCGTGCGATGTGCGCAGCGCAAGCATGGTGCAGCTTGCGGCGGCATTGGTCGTCAGCCTGCCCTTTGCATTGCTCGAAGCCGATGGCATCGTCTGGAATGCTTCGTCGATCGGCGCCATGGCGTGGTCGGTACTTGCACTGACGCTCGGCGGAAGCTCGCTGCTGTACATACTGATCCACCGTGGTACCGCAACGGCCGTGACCAGCCTTCTCTACCTTGTGCCACCGTGCACGGCCGTCATGGCCTGGGTACTTTTCGGCGAGCCGATCACGGCGCTGACCTTGGCGGGCATCGCCATGACGGCCGCCGGTGTCAGCCTCGTCGTCCGCGAACAGCGCAACCAGGAGACTTGAATCATGAGCAAGAAAAGAATCGCAGTCATTGCCGGTGACGGCATCGGCAAGGAAACCATGCCCGAAGGCCTGCGAGTGGTCGACGCGGCGGCGCGCAAGTTCGGCATCGACCTGGCCTTCGACCATTTCGATTTCTCGAGCTGGGACTACTACGAGAAGCACGGCAAGATGCTTCCCGACAACTGGAAAGACCAGATCGGCGGCCACGACGCCATCTTCTTCGGCGCGGTGGGCTGGCCCGAGAAAATTGCCGACCACGTGTCGCTGTGGGGCTCGCTGCTGATGTTCCGTCGCGAGTTCGACCAGTACATCAACCTGCGGCCGGCGCGCCTCATGCCCGGCATCATCGCGCCCGTGGTGCGCCGCGACGGCAGCCCGCGCCAGCCAGGTGAAATCGACATGTACATCGTGCGCGAGAACACCGAGGGGGAATACTCCAGCATCGGTGGCCGCATGTACGGCGGCACGGCGCGCGAGATCGTTGTTCAGGAAACCGTCATGTCCCGCGTGGGCGTGGACCGCGTGCTGAAGTTCGCTTTCGAGTTGGCGCAATCGCGGCCCAAGAAGCACCTGACCAGCGCGACCAAGTCGAACGGCATTTCCATCACCATGCCCTACTGGGACGAGCGCGTCGAAGAGATGGGCAAGCACTATCCGGGCGTGACGCTGGACAAGTTCCACATCGACATCCTGACCGCGCATTTCGTGCAGCGTCCAGACTTTTTCGATGTGGTGGTGGCGAGCAATCTGTTCGGCGACATCCTGTCCGATCTGGGGCCTGCGTGCACCGGCACCATCGGCATTGCACCCAGCGCCAACCTCAACCCGGACCGCAGCACGCCATCGTTGTTCGAGCCGGTGCATGGGTCCGCGCCGGACATTGCAGGCAAGGGCATTGCCAACCCCATCGGGCAGATCTGGTGTGGCGCCATGATGCTGGAGTTTCTCGGGCACAAGGACGCGCACGACGCCATTCTTGCGGCCATCGAGAAGGTGCTCGCGCCCCAAAGTGGCGCTCCGCGTACACCCGATATCGGCGGAAGCGCAACAACATCCGACGTGGGCCAGGCCATCGAGTTTGCGATTTGAAAAAAGAGTTCACGAAACCACTTTAAAATCGCGACCCCCACTGTGTTAGAGGTCGTGACGTCTTATTGACACCCCGTAGACCTGTGGCTTTAATCCTTGTGGGCAGTGCGCTGCCGACGTGACAAATTTCCTCCCTCATCGCCATGCCACGCGGCACCGCCGCGCGGGTGTCGTGCAGTTACGAATACCCGACAAATAATCTTCGACAAGAGGCACTTGTGAACAAAACTGAACTGATTGAGCACATCGCTAAGAACGCAGACATTTCAAAAGCAGCAGCGACCCGTGCGCTTGAGTCGACCATCGGGGCGATTCGCACCACGCTCAAGAAAGGCAACTCCGTGTCGCTCGTCGGTTTTGGAACTTTCGCTGTAGGTAAACGTGCGGCCCGTACGGGCAGGAATCCGCGCACCGGCGCTGCGATTAAAATCAAGGCCGCCAAGATCCCGAAGTTCCGTCCCGGCAAGGCGCTGAAAGACGCGCTGAACTGAGACAAGTTTCACGGTGGGGTGCTTAGCTCAGCTGGTAGAGCGGCGCCCTTACAAGGCGTAGGTCGGGGGTTCGAACCCCTCAGCACCCACCACCCGAAGCAAGACAAAGGCGAACAGGTTGTTCGCCTTTTTTGTTGCGCATGTTGCGCAACGCGTGGCATTCCCAAAGAGAGTGTTTAAGCATGTTTGATTTCTTCCGCAAGCACAACAAGTTCATGATGGTGCTCTTGTTCTTGCTGATCATCCCTTCGTTCGTATTCTTCGGAGTCGAGCGCTACACGAGGGATCAGACGGGCGAGAAGGTGGCGCACGTCGATGGCACGGACATCACCCGGCCCGAGTGGGACGCGCGGCATCGCAACGAGGTCGACCGCATCCGCCAGCAGATGCCCAACCTCGACGCTGCCATGCTCGACTCCGACGCGGCGCGCTATTCCACGCTGGAGCGCATGGTGCGTGAGCGCGTGCTTGCAGCGGCAGCCGCCAAGGGCCGCATGACCGTGTCGGAAGATCGTCTGGCACGCACCTTTGCGCAGGACACTGGCTTGGCCAGCTTCCGCGGCGCCGACGGCAAGTTCGACCGCGCGCTGTTCACGCGCGCGACGGGCATGTCACCCGAGCAGTACGAAGCGTCGGTGCGGGCGCAAATGGCCACTCAACAGGTTCTGCTCGGTGTCACGGCCAGCGCCTTTGCGACCAAGGCGCAGTCCGACGCCACGCTGGGTGCGCTCTACGAACGGCGTGAAATCCAGGTCGCGCAGTTCAAGCCGGCGGACTATGCCTCGAAGGTGACGCCCACCGACGCGGACCTTGAAGCCTATTACAAGGAGCACACGGCCCAATTCCAGGCGCCCGAAGAAGCGAACATCCAGTACCTCGTGCTGGACATGGACGCCGTCAAGAAGGGCATCGCCGTCAATGAAGCGGACCTGAAGACCTACTACGACCAGAACAGCGCCCGTTTCGGAACGCAGGAAGAACGTCGCGCCAGCCACATCCTGATCAATGCGCCGGCGAGCGCGACCGCCGAGCAACGCCAGACTGCCAAGACGAAGGCCGAGGAGTTGCTTGCCCAGGTCAAGGCGGCGCCCAACAGCTTTGGCGACGTCGCACGGAAGAACTCGCAGGACCCCGGTTCGGCGGAAAAGGGCGGCGACCTCGATTTCGTGACGCGTGGTGCCATGGTCAAGCCGTTTGAAGATGCCATGTTCGCGCTCAAGAAGGGTGAAATCAGCAACCTGGTGGAAACCGAATTCGGCTACCACATCATCAAGCTGGATGACATCAAGCCCGCAGTGATCCAGCCCTTCGAAAAGGTGCGCCCGGCCATTGAAAACGACCTGCGCACGCAGCAGGCCACCACGGAATTTGCGAAGGCTGCAGAATCGTTCAGCGATGTTGTCTACCAGCAACCCGACAGCCTCCAGCCTGCCGCCGACAAACTCAAGCTCACCATTCAAACTGCGAACAACGTGGCGCGCGTGGCCGCCCCGGGGGCGACCGGGCCGTTGGCAAACCGCAACTTCCTGATGGCGCTGTTCGCCGCGGATTCGCTGGAGCGCAAGCACAACACCGAAGCGGTCGAAGTGGGGCCGAATCTGCTGGCAGCCGGGCGTGTGACCCAGTATTCGCCCGCTCGCACCTTGCCCTTTGCCGACGTGAAGGAAAAGGTCCGTGCCTTGCTCGTGAACCAGCGTGCCGCCGAAATGGCGCGCAAGGACGGCGAAGAGAAGTTGGCTGCATGGCGCGCCGATGGCAAGGACGCCAAATTGGCAGCGCCAGTCACGGTTTCACGCACGGATGCGCAGTCTTTGCCCGGTCCGGTGATCGAAGCCGCCTTGCGCGCCGACACCTCGAAACTGCCCGCATGGGTGGGGGTGAACCTGGAAGGACAGGGCTATGACGTGGTGCGCGTCAACAAGTCAGTGCCCCGCGATGCGCCCAATGCCGAGATGGCGCAGCGCGAGACGGCGCAGTTCACGCAGGCCATTGCATCTGCCGAAGACAATGCCTACTACAACATGCTGAAGGACCGCTACAAGGCCGAGATTGTGGTTCCAAAGCCAGCAGAAACGTTGCCTGGCGCAGAAAAGTAGATTTTTGCGGCTACAATAGCAGGCTCTCAAACGGTGGCTGTAGCTCAGCTGGTAGAGTCCCAGATTGTGATTCTGGTCGTCGTGGGTTCGAGTCCCATCAGCCACCCCAAATCCCATTAAAAAAAGCGCCGGTCAACCTGACCGGCGCTTTTTTTTGTCTTTCCGGGAACCCCACCATTGTATTTTGATTCCCGCTTGAATTAGAATTTTTGCGTTATCAATACAAGGACACCGGAATGGCCACTCTTGCAGACATCAATTCCCAGATCAAGAAGCACGACGAGCAGATTGCGCAATTGCGCCAGCAGGCCGAAGCCCTGCGCAATCAGGAACGCGCAGGCGTGATTGAAGAGGTCCGCAAGAAAATCGCGGAATATGGACTGTCTGCTTCGGATCTGAAGCTTGCGGCGCGTGGCGCAGGTCGTCGCGCCACTGCAGCACCTGCAACGCGCGGTGCCGCCAAATACCGTGGTCCTACGGGCGAAACGTGGTCTGGTGGCCGTGGCCGTAAACCGCGTTGGGTGACCGAAGCGCTGGCCGCAGGCAAGTCGCTTTCCGATTTCGAGATCAAGTAATCCCCAACGACGGCCCCGGTCGAGACAAATAAAAAGCCCGCGCAAGCGGGCTTTTTTGTGTCTGGGTAAAACGCGCGCTAGTTGACCATCACCAGCTTGCCCTTGACGCCGCGCGAGCCCATATGGGCATACGCTTCCTTCAATTGAGCCATGGGCATCGTCTGGTCAATCACTGGCTTGATCTTGCCGGCGCCGTACCACTTGGCCAATTCGGCCATCATTTGCGCATTGGCCTTGGGTTCGCGCTTGGCGAAGTCGCCCCAGAACACGCCCACGAGGGAGGCGCCTTTGAGCAGGGCCAGGTTCAGGGGGAGAGAGGGGATCGGACCGGCTGCGAAGCCCACCACCAGATAGCGGCCGCGCCATGCGATGGAGCGAAATGCAGGCTCCGCAAAATCACCGCCCACCGGGTCGTAAATGACGTCCGGGCCTTTGCCGTCCGTGGCCTGCTTCACAGCATCGCGAAAGCCATTGGGCAAGGCATGCGTGGTGTAGTTGATGGTGATATCGGCACCGATGGATTTGCACAACTCGCACTTCTCGTCGGTCGATGCAGCCGCAATAACTTTTGCACCGGCTGCCTTTGCAATCTGAATCGCTGCCGTGCCCACGCCGCCCGCGGCGCCAAGGACCAAAACGGTTTCGCCGGCCTTGAGTTGCGCGCGGTCCATCAATGCATGCCACGAGGTCGCGTAAATCATGATGAACGCAGCCGCATCGACATGGCCAAAACCGTCGGGCAACGGCATGCACAATGCGGCGGGCGCAAGCGTATGCGTACCAAATCCGCCGGTGCCTGAAAGGCATGCAACGTTTTGGCCGACCTTCAGGTGCGTCACGCCTTCACCCACTGCTTGAACGACGCCGGCATATTCGGAGCCGGGAACAAAAGGCAGCGGGGGCTTGATTTGATATTTGTTCTGCACGATCAGCAGATCGGGGAAATTCAGGCTCGCCGCCCTGATTTCAATGAGGACCTGTCCGGCGCCGGGTTGCGGTGTCGGCAGTTCTTTCCAGGTCAGCGCATCAACGCCGGTGGGGTTTTCGCAAAGCCATGCGTGCATGCTCAAGTCTCCTAATTCGGTTGGCCATGATACGAGTCGGGACCGTTGCTGCAATGTCTCTGGCGTGACCGGGCTCCCCCTAGAATGGCGCACCGATCGACGACATGAAAATACTCATCTCCAACGACGACGGCTACCAGGCTCCCGGCATCGTCGCGTTGCACGCGGCATTGAAGGATGTAGCCGAAGTCGAAGTCATCGCACCCGAACACAACAACAGTGCCAAGTCCAACGCGTTGACGCTGGCGGCGCCCTTGTACGTGCATCAGGCCCACAACGGATTTCGCTATGTGACCGGCACGCCGGCCGACTGCGTTCACATCGCGCTCAAGGGCCTGCTTGACTACCGGCCCGACCTCGTGGTGTCCGGCATCAACAACGGCGCCAACATGGGCGACGACACGATCTACTCGGGCACCGTGGGCGCTGCGATGGAAGCCTATCTCTTCGGCGTGCCCGCCATTGCGTTCTCGCAAATCGAAAAGGGGTGGGCGCACGTCGATGCAGCGGCGCAAGTGGCACGCCGGCTCGTCGAACAGATCAAGCGTGAACGCATGCTCGAAGGCGAGCCGTGGCTACTCAACGTCAACATTCCGAATCGTCCGCTCGAAGCGTTGAAGCCCATCAAGGTCTGCCGATTGGGGCGCCGTCATGCGGCCGAGAAGGTGATCACGCAGGACAGCCCGCGCGGCGAGACCATGTACTGGATCGCCGGCGCAGGCGGCGCCAAGGACAGCGGAGAAGGCACCGACTTCCATGCGACTTCCGAGGGCCATGTGGCGCTCACGCCTTTGCAGATCGACCTGACCGATCACGCCAATCTCGGCCAATGGCGGGATGCCGTGACGCGGCTCGGTGCATCGGCGCAAGGTTGAAGCGTGAAGCAACGCCCGAGTTTTCCTGCGCGCCTGACACCCACTGCTTCCGCCGCTGTGCGCGGCAGCACCACGTCTGCGTCTGCGCCAATGAGGCCAGGCATGGGTGCAGCGGTAAAGTCGCAGGCGGTGGTGTCGTCAACGCCCTCGATGGCGTCTGATGCGGTGCGTGCGCGCATGGTTCAAAAGCTTGCCGCGCAGGGCATTGCCGATGCGCGCGTCTTGCAGGCGATGGGCATTGTCGAGCGGCATCGTTTCGTCGACAGCGCACTCGTCAATCAGGCCTATGAAGATACGAGCCTGCCGATCGGATTGGGGCAGACCATTTCAAAGCCCAGCGTCGTGGCGCGCATGATCGAGTTGTTGCTCGGCGCGCCGGCATTGGCAAACAAGCCCGCGGATCGCCTCGGCCGTGTGCTCGAGATTGGCACCGGCTGCGGGTACCAGGCCGCAGTGCTGAGTCATGTGGCCAGCGAGGTCTACAGCATCGAGCGCCTGCGCGGCCTCAACGAACGTGCGCGCACCAACCTGCGTCATTTTCGATTGGCGACCGTGCATCTATTGCTCGGTGATGGCATGCTGGGCTACCCGAAAGGCGCGCCCTATGCGGGCATCATCGCAGCCGCCGGTGGCGGCGCAGTGCCGCAGGCGTGGATTGATCAGTTGGCAGTCGGTGGGCGCATCGTCGCGCCGACGCAGTTGGATGCAGGTGGACAGGCCCTTGTCGTCATCGACAAGTCCACGGCCGGCGTGCAGCGCCGCATTCTTGAGGCCGTTCACTTTGTCCCCCTAAAATCGGGAATTGCTTGATGGAGGAATGCATGCAGGGTTTTGGAAGTCGAGGTCGCATCGCCGGCACGTTGTTGGTGATGGCCCTCGTCCTTGGAGGGTGTGCCCAGCCGCGTAACCCTGCGCCGGTGGAAGACCGCAGCGCCACGAGTCGCCCGCCGACTGCTACCGTGACGCCGGCGTTGCCTGGCGGTGCGCCGATCACGACGGATGCCAATGGCAAGCCGCTTCCCGGTATCGAGAACTACGGCAAGCCCGGCTACTACGCCGTGCGTCCCGGCGACACGATCATGCGCATCGGCCTGGAGACGGGTCAGAACTGGCGCGACATCGTCAAGTGGAACAATCTTGAAAACGCCAACCTGATCGAAGTCGGTCAGGTGCTTCGCGTGATTCCGCCTGTGGGTGGCGCAACTGTCGCTGCAGTGACGCCTACGGTACCGGCAACGACGGACAACAGCGCTGTCACGAAGCCCGTGACGCCGCAACCCAGTGTTGTGCCTGCCACGGGGGCAATGACCCCTGGCGCAGCACCTGCTGCAACTGCTGCCGGTGCTGCTGCAACGGCCGCTGCCGCCGCCGCTTCCAAGCCCGCACCGCCCGTCGCAGCATCTGGCGACGACGACGTGGGCTGGATCTGGCCCGCGCAAGGCCAGTTGATCGCCGGCTTCGACGAATCCAGGAACAAGGGACTGGACATCGGTGGCCGTGCTGGTGACGCGGTGCTCGCCGCTGCCGATGGCCGCGTGGTCTATGCAGGCGCAGGCTTGCGCGGCTATGGCAACCTGATCATCCTCAAGCACAACAACACCTACCTCACGGCCTACGCGCACAACCAGGCCTTGCTGGTGAAGGAAGATCAGTCGGTCCAGAAGGGCCAGAAGATCGCCGAGATGGGCAACAGCGACGCTGACCGCGTCAAGCTCCATTTCGAGATTCGGCGTCAGGGCAAGCCGGTCGATCCGGCGCGCTACCTACCGACACGGTGATGCCATGCCCGACCCGCGACCCCGCCGCACTTCGGTCGTGCGTGGGCTAGCGGGCAACGGGCGTACCTCTGCAAGCAAGCGAAAGATCGAGCCGCTGGTCGCGGGGCCGATCGATGAAGCTGCCGATCTCGACGCCGCCGATGATCTGGCGCAGGCAGTGCCCGAAGTTTTGCTGACGGAGCGCAACAACGGCCACGGTGGCGAGGGTGCTGATTCGCTCACGCAATATTTGCGCGAAGTGCGTCGCACCGAGCTCTTCACGCCAGAAGAAGAATACGAAGCCGCTTGCGCTGCGCGCAATGGCGACTTCGCCGCGCGGCAGTCCATGATCGAGCACAACCTGCGGCTCGTGGTGAACATCGCCAAGGCCTATCTCGGCAGAGGCGTGCCGCTCATCGACCTCATCGAAGAAGGCAACCTTGGCCTGATGCACGCCATCACCAAGTTCGAGCCGGAACGCGGTTTTCGTTTTTCCACTTATGCGACTTGGTGGATACGTCAATCGGTCGAACGCGCCGCCATGATGCAAAGCCGTGCCATTCGCCTGCCGGTGCACGTGGTGCGTGAGTTGCAGCAAGTCTTGCGCGCACGGCGCACGCTGGAGGGTGACGCCAAGTTCGTTGAACGGCGGCCCGATGGCGTGCGCGTGGAAGACGTCGCGGCGCTGCTGGGCCGTGAGGTGCAGGAGGTCGCTGAACTGCTGGCCCTGGCCGAAGCGCCCCGATCGCTCGATGCAGGTGGCGAGCGGGGCGACGACAGCTTCACGCTTGCCGACACGGTGGCATCGGACGATGAAGGCACCGATCCGTCGGGCGTGACGCACACGCACGAGGTCGAGCGCCTGCTCAACCAGTGGATCGAAGCCCTGAGCGAACGCGAGCGCGAAGTGCTCGAGGGCCGCTACGGCTTGCATGACCGGGAGCCCGAAACACTGGAGGTGCTGAGCGTCCGGCTGGGCCTCACGCGCGAGCGCGTGCGACAGATCCAGAACGAGGCGCTGGCCAAGATGCGGCGGCAACTCGCCCGCGCCGGCGTGGGCCGCGACGCGCTGTTCTAGACGGGTTGCCATCGTCAAAGGCGCCTCGGTGGGCCTGAGACAATCGGGACATGACAGATTCAAAACAGAAAAACGCCGCCGCTGCCCCCAGCGAGTGGCTGAAGGTCGAGTCGCTCGACCTCGACGCACAGGGCGTCGCGCACAAGGCGGACGGAAAAGTGGTCTTCATCGAAGGTGCGTTGCCCTTCGAGGAAGTGCAGTTCAAGTTGCTCCGGACCAAGAACAATTGGGAGCAGGGCGTGTTGAGCGCCATGCGTCGCGAATCATCGCAGCGCGTGCGCCCCGGCTGCCAGCATTTCGGTCTGCACGCGGGTGCTTGTGGTGGCTGCAAGATGCAGCATCTGGATGCCGCAGCGCAGGTGGCGGTCAAGCAACGCGCCCTTGAAGACAACCTTTGGCACCTGGGCAAGGTCAAGCCCGAGAACATGCTGCGGCCCCTGGAAGGCCCGACGTGGAACTACCGCTATCGCGCCCGCTTGTCGGTGCGCCGGGTGCTGAAAAAAGGCGTGGTGCTCATTGGCTTTCACGAACGCAAGAGCCGTTACATCGCCGACATGACGATGTGCCCGGTGCTGCCGGTGCGCGTCAGCGACATGCTCGTGCCGCTGCGGGAACTGATCGGCTCCATGGACGCATGCGAGACCTGTCCCCAGATCGAGATGGCATGCGGTGATGCGCCGGGTTCGACGGAGCTGGGCGTCATCGCGCTGGTGCTGCGTCACCTGGAGCCTCTGTCCGATGCCGACATTGCCCGCCTGAAGGCTTTTGCCGCCGGGCACGAGGGCGTGCAGTGGTGGTTGCAGTCCAAGGGCCCGGAAACAGTCAAGCTGCTGGAACCCGGCGGCATGCAGTTGCGCTACGAGCTGCCGGATTTCGGCGTGAGCATGCCCTTCAAACCGACGGATTTCACCCAAGTCAATCCGCACATCAATCGCGTGTTGGTCACACGGGCGCTAAGGCTGCTGGATGTGCAGCCCGAGGAGCGCGTCATCGACTGGTTCTGCGGGCTTGGCAACTTCACGCTGCCGTTGGCCACGCGCGCAAGGGAAGTGCTGGGCATCGAGGGCAGCGACACGCTGGTGGCGCGTGCCACCGACAATTTCAAGGCGAATCAGGTGGCTGCGGCTTCAACGCGCCCGATGTGCGCCACGACTTTCGTGGCGCGAAACCTGTTCGAGATGACCCCGGAAATGCTGGTGCGCGACGGCTATGCCGATCGCTGGCTGGTCGACCCGCCGCGCGAAGGCGCGTTTGCCCTTGCGAAAGCGCTGGCGGACCTGCATCAGGAGCGCCTTGCACATCCCGAGGAAGTGCCCGCACCGGGAGGCTGGAAGCCGCCCACGCGCATCGTCTACGTGAGCTGCAATCCCTCGACGCTGGCGCGCGATGCCGGCTTGCTGGTGCATCAGGCGGGCTACCGCTGCACGCACGCCGGCGTCATCAACATGTTCCCGCATACGGCACACGTCGAATCGATGGCGGTGTTCGACCTGCAGGCTTGAGCAACGCAAAGAAAAAGGGCCCCGATCTCGGGGCCCTTTTGCATGGAGTGCGTGGTGCGATCAGTCGCGCTCGCCGCCGAAAATGCCCAGCAGCGCCAGCAGGCTCTGGAAGATGTTGAACAGGTCCAGGTACAGCGCCAGCGTGGCGGTGATGTAGTTCGTCTCGCCGCCGTCGATGATCTGCTTCAGGTCGTACAGCATGTAGGCCGAGAAGATGCCAATGGCTGCCACCGAGATCGCTGCCATGCCGGCCGTGGAGCCGACGAACACGTTGATGATGGCGCCGACCATCAGCACCAGGGCGCCGACGAACAGCCACTTCGACATGCCGGAAAGGTCGCGCTTGATGACGGTCGCCAGCGACGCCATCACCAGGAACACGCCAGCCGTGCCGCCAAAGGCCGTCATGACCAGCTCGCCGCCGTTCTTGAAGCCCAGCACCATCGCGATCATGCGCGACAGCATCAGGCCCATGAAGAAGGTGAAGCCCAGCAGCACCGGCACGCCGGCAGCCGAGTTCTTGGTCTTTTCGATGGCGAACATGAAACCGAATGCGCCGCCGAGAAAGACGATCAGGCCGAGGCCGCCCGACAATGCGGCGGTGATTCCCGTGGCGACGCCCAGCCAGGCGCCGAGCACGGTTGGAACAAGGCTCAGCGCCAGGAGCCAGTAGGTGTTGCGCAGGACGCGCTGGCGGTCGGCCTGCAGGCCAGTGCCATAGCCACTCGACGGGTTGAGGGTGGTGACGCGGTCATTCATGGATCAGATCTCCTTGTAGGCTGCTGGGGCGCAGTTGGGGATGATTCTAGGGCGCTGCAAGTGGGGTCAGGCGAAATAACCGCAAGGGGGCCTTCCTACACTTTGTAGGGCTTCCAAGGCGTAGGGCCGTTATGCTCTCGGGTTTTTCCCAGTTACCGAATCCATCATGAAGACCAAGTCCTTCCTCGAACTCGCCGACGTCAAGGCCATCGCCGCCGCTGCAGAAGCCGAAGCGCTCAAGAACAACTGGGCCGTGACCATCGCAATTGCCGACGATGGCGGCAATCTGCTCTGGCTCCAGCGCCTGGACGGCGCAGCGGCCATCTCGTCGCACATCGCCCCCGCCAAGGCGCACACCGCCGCCATGGGCCGCCGCGAAAGCAAGGGCTACGAAGACATCATCAACGGCGGGCGCACCGCGTTCCTCACGGTTCCCGTGCTTCAGGGCATGCTCGAAGGCGGCGTGCCGATCGTCAAGGACGGGCAGGTCATCGGCGCCGTGGGCGTGAGCGGCGTGAAGTCGAATGAAGACGCGCAGATTGCCAAGGCCGGCATTGCCGCCATCGGCCTCTGATCGTTTCCTGATCGCCAATGCAAAACGCCGACCCCAGGGTCGGCGTTTTGCATTGGTCTGTCTTGCGGGAAAAAAAGCTTGGCTGTAGGTAAACCGTTGGCTAGCAAAAACGACCCCTCGGAGATTGCTCTCCTCAGGTCGCCCCACGATGAAACTTGCCTGAAAGGCGGCTGATCCTTTACTTGGTAAGGATCAGCTTGCCGAGTTTGGTGGCCTGGAGCCGATACAGCGCGCCGTTGTGCATGATGCCGATCGTCTTGTTGCCTTTGAGCAGATCTGCGCTTTCAACGAGCCCCGCCGGCCGGGCGCCGAGATCCTTGGCGCGACCACCGGACGTTCCGGGCGTTGGGTGGTTGAGGACGGAAGTCAGAGTTGTTTGCATGGCGAGGGGCCTTCACGGTGTCAGTGCTTAAATGATAATTGTTCGCATTCAAAAGTCAACGGTCTGGACAAATTAAATGCAAGTAAATCTCATTGAGGCTTGGGCTCGGTGATGAAGCCGATCTTGCGCACCCCGGCTTCGCGGGCTGCGGACATGGCCAGCGCCACGCGTTCGTAGCGAACTTCCTTGTCGCCGCGGATGTGCAACTCGGGCTGCGGGTCCTTGGCGGCTTCGGCGGACAGGCGCCTGGAAAGCTCCTCGTCGCTGATCTTCTGGTCGTTCCAGTAGTAGCTGCCGTCCGCCGTGACGGTGAACAGGATGTTCTCCGGCTTGGTCACCTCCTTCTCGCTGCTGGCGCGCGGCAGGTCGATGTTCACGGCGTGCTTCATGACGGGCACGGTGATGATGAAGATGATGAGCAGCACCAGCATGACGTCGACCAGCGGCGTCATGTTGATTTCGTTCATCACGTCATCGGGTTCGTCTTGCGTTCCGAATGCCATGGCGTTCAGCCCTTCTTGAGCGGCACGACGGTGGCTTCGCCCGTGCCGGTCTGGACGCGGGCGCCGGTCACGAAGTAGGCGTGCAGGTCATGCGCAAAGCTGTTGAGCTTGGTCAGCACGAACTTGTTGCCGCGCACCAGGGCGTTGTAGCCCAGCACGGCCGGGATCGCGACCGCCAGGCCCAGCGCCGTCATGACGAGCGCCTCGCCGATCGGTCCAGCCACCTTGTCGATGGTGGCCTGGCCGGCCGAGCTGATGCTCATCAGCGCGTGGTAGATGCCCCAAACGGTACCGAAAAGGCCGATGAAGGGGGCGGTGGAGCCCACCGACGCCAGCACGGCCAGCCCGGTCTGGATGCGTGCGGTGAATTCGTCAATGGCGTTGCGCAGCGAGCGCGTGACCCAGTCGCTCACGTCCAGTGCGTCGTGCAGGTGGGCCTTGGTGTTGCGGTGGTGGGCGGTGGCTTCGCGGCCTTCGAGCGCCAAGCCGCGGAAGGGGTTGCTGTCGTCCTTGCCCAGCTTGTTGAGCGCGGTGGCGAAGTCTTCGCTGTGCCAGAAGTCCGAAGAGCGACGGGCCTGGCGCTTGTACTTCACGATGTCCAGCGCCTTGATGATGATGACGATCCAGGACGCGAGCGACATGCCGACCAGCAGCAGCGCGACCGCCTTGGTGACGATGTCACCTTGCGTCCAGAGGTTCATCAGTCCGAATTGCGATTCCATACTTACCTACTCCAGAAAAATTAATTGAGAACCCAATTGATAGGGACGCTGAATTCCATTTGTTCAGGGACGCCATTTCGCTTGCCTGGCACGTATCGCCAACTCATGACGGCGGTGCGTGCGGCCTCGTCGAGTCGTTCGTAACCGCTCGATCGCTGAATGCTTGCCGACTTTGGTAGGCCATCCGCGCCGATGACAACGCGCACGATCGTCCTGCCTTGCTCGCCGAGTCGTCGGCTCATGGCTGGGAAAATTGGCTTCGGATTGTTCAGGTAGTCGGCGTCCGTCGAAGGCAACTGCATCGCAGGAGGTGCTGGCGGTGCCGGCGGCGGTGCGGGTGGCGCGGGCGGTGCCGGGGGCGCGAGAGGCGGCGCAGGCGGTTGCGGCTCCACTACACCCGTTGGTGCGTTCGGCGCCGGCTTGGGCTCGCGAATCGCCATCGGCCGCGGGGGCGGCTGCGCCTTGACGATCTCCTTCTTCGGCTGCGGTGGCGGCGGAGGAGGGGGCGGCGGGGGCGGCGGTTCGACCGGTTTCGGCGGATCGACGAACTGGCTCAGGATTTCCACCGGCACCACCACTTCGGCGGCGCGGCGGATGAGGCCGGTCTGCAATGCCCACAGCGCCGCGACGTGGAACAGCACGACGCTGCCCGCGATCACGACGTTGCGCGAAACACCGGTTTGCGGTGAGGAAAAGCGTTCAGACACGATGAGTCATATGACGAAAACGGGCACCCGAAGTGCCCGCGAGCAGCAGAAAAAGCGCACTCTGCTATTTACGAAAGATCCACCATGCCGATCCCAAAACGAGGATCAAGCTGCAACCGACCGCGATGAGTGCCATGCCTTGCTTTCCGAAATGGAGGCGGCAAGCTGAATCGCGACGGACCCCGTCTCGCGATTGCACGCGGCGACCGGATGCGATGCGCTGCACTGGGCAACGACATCACGCGCGCACCCTTCGCATTGACCACACTGGGTGGCCACGCCGAGTTCGAGCTGGACTTCGTCAAAGCTCATCCCGGCACGCGCATGGCGTGCAATTTCACGGTCAGAGACTCGACGGCAGACGCAGACGATCATGGCAATGCAGAGAGTTGGCTGGCTGGTTGAAGAAGTGAGGTGATTATAAATACGAATTCATCGCATTTGCAATAACTATTGCCGGCGAAGGGCTGACAGTGGCAGGCCCAGTGCGCGTGGACGGGCGTGCCTAGACGTCGGTCCACATTCTCAGAAGGTTGTGATAGTGGCCCGTGAGAGCGACGGATTCTTCGCTTTCACCGTGGCGTGCGCGCAACTTGAGAATGGTTTGGTCCAGTTCGTACAGCATCGCGCGCTGCCTGTCGTCGCGCACCATGCTTTGCAACCAGAAAAAAGAGCAGGTCCGCGCGCCCTGAGTGACGGGATGCACCCGGTGCAGGCTGCTCGCGGGATAAAGAATGAGGTCGCCTGCGGGCAGCTTGACCTCATGCGTGCCGTAGGTGTCGACCACTTCCAGCTCGCCCCCCTCGTAGTCCTCCGGCTCGCACAAGAAGAGGGTGCACGACAGGTCCGTGCGAAGCCGCTCGCCGGTAACGGGCACCGAGCGCACCGCGCCGTCGACGTGCAGCCCGTAGTGTTCGCCGCCCTCGTAGCGGTTGAACAGCGGCGGCACGAAGCGAAGGGGCAGGGCTGCAGAGAAGAAGAGCGCGTTCTTCACCACCGCCGCCAGGATCGTCTTGGCCAGTTCCCGGCCGATGGGCGAGTGCTCGGGCAGCTGCCGGTTGCGCTTGACTTGGGCGCCCTGCTGGCCGACCGTCTCGCGCCCGTCGATCCAGTCGGCCCTGTCCAGCGCCGCCCGCACTTCGCGCACCTGTGCGGTGCTCAGGACCTCTGGGACGTGCAGCATCATCTTGATTCACCTCGAAAAATGAAAATGCCCCGGCCGTCTGCCCGGGGCATCAGTTTCGCATTGACCGGGGGTTTCAGGCCCCCGGCAACGCATCAGAACGCGAAGTTGAGCGCCACGCGCGCCGAGCGCGGGATGCCCGGCGAGTAGCGGTAGCCGCTCTTGTTGATGGCCGCCACGTACTCCTTGTCGAACAGGTTGTAGATGTTCAACTGGAGATCGAGGTTCTTGCTGAGCCGGTAGCCCACCGTTGCGTCGAAGACCCAATAGGCCTCCACGAAAGAGGGCGTGCCGATGGCACTGTCCGTGCCGCGATGCAGCTTGCCGACATAGCGCGCGCCGCCGCCGATCGTCAGGCCCATCGGGAACTGATAGGTCGTCCATGCCGTGAAGGCATTCTTGGGGGCGTAGGCAATGATGTTGGTGCCATCGGCCGTGACGGCCGGACCCGACACGATGGAGGTGTCCATGTAGGCGTAGCCGGCACTCACGCCCCAGTGGTCGGTCAATGCGCCGGCCGCGCTCAACTCCAGCCCTTCGACGCGCTTCTTGCCCGCTTGATAGAACACAGCGGCGTTGGTCGGGTCGGGAATGACTTCGTTGCTGACGTCGGTTCGATACAGCGCCGCGGCCAGGCCCAGTTTCTTGTTGAGCACATCCCACTTCGTGCCGATTTCCGTCGACTTCGTCTTTTGTGGTTCGAAGTCGGTGCGCGAGGCGTTGTTGCCGCTGTTGGCCAGCGAGAAGTTGGCGCCACCTGGCGGTTGTGCCGCCGTGCCGTAGGCGATGTAGACGCTGCCGTTCTCGGCGGGCTTGTAGACCAGGCCGATCTGGCCCGACCACAGTCCGCCCGAGGTGCTCAGGTCCGTCGGCACCAGTGTGCCCACCGGCAGGCCTGGGTTGGTGGTGGCGGTCGAGCGCGTGGTGGCGTCGTAGTCGGTGCTGTAGTGGTCGTAGCGAACGCCGCCCGTCACTTGCCAGTTCTGGCTCAGCTTGGCTGTGTCGAACACATAGACGCCCACCGTGTCCGTGGTGCCCTTGCTGTCCGCGCCATTGCGCACGCGGTTGTAGCCCGTCACGTTCGGGTTGGGCGCGTACAGGTTGGCCGCGGGGAACGATCCGTTGCCGATGGGCTGGCCGTTGGCGATGCCGTTGTAGCCGTAGTAGCCGTTGTTGCTTTGCTCTTCGCGAATCAGCTCCAGGCCTGTGTTCAGCGAGTGGCTGACGCCGCCCGTGTCGAACTTCGCGCTCAGGTTGGTCTGGTTCGTGATGATCTTGTTTTCCTGGTCCTTGGACGTCGGATTGCTTCGCGCGATCGTCCAGGTGGAGGGATCGTTCGGGTTGGCTGCAGGCGGCCGCGTCGTCAAATTGGCCGAGGAGCCCATGAACGACGTCAGGAAATAGTCCTGGGACGTCTCGCCATAGCGCGTGATGTTTCGCACCGTCATGGTCGGCGTGATGTCGTGCTCGACGCGTGCCGTGAACATGTCGGCGGTCACGTCGTCGAAATCGAAGTTCGTGCCGTAGTAGTTGCGCGAACGAACCGGCGGTGCCGTGGTGATGTAGGGCCGCGTCGGATCCGGGGTCGAATAGCCAGGCAGGCCCACCGTCGGCACGCCGCCGTCGGGCACGTTGCTCTGCTTGGCGTGCAGGTAGTCCAGGTAAACGCGCGTGGGCGTGTTCAGGCCGAAGGCGATCGACGGCGCGATGGCCCAACGGTCGTTCTCGATGTTGTCGCGGCTGGCGACGCCCGAGTCCTCCACCATCGCGTTGATGCGGAAGGCCGTGCCCGAGCCGTCCGCGCCGCTGACGACCTTGTTCCAGTCCAGGGTGCCGCGCTTGAAGCTTCCGCTGCCAAAGCCGACCGAGCCCGAGAAAGCGTCTTCGAGCAGTGGCTTCTTGCTGATGAGGTTGATGTAGCCGCCCGGCGAGGTGCGGCCCACGTCGGTGCTGCTCGGGCCCTTGACGACCTCCACGGATTCGAGGTTGAACACGTCCCGCGAAATCGACCCGACGTCGCGGATGCCGTCCACGAAGATGCTGCCCGAGGCGTCAAAGCCGCGCATGTAGACCGCGTCGCCGGTGCTGGTGTTGCCGTTCTCGCCGAGGTAGAAGGCGCTGACGCCGGGCGAGTTGCGAAGCGCTTCGGTCAGCGTGGTCGCGCCCTGTTCGCGCATGACCTGCTCGGGCACCACCTGAATGGTCTTGGGCGTATCAACCAGGGGGGCAGTGAACTTCGGGTTGGCCGAGGTGTCGGTCTTGTAGTCCACCGTGGTGTCTTCGGTGACCCTGACTTCCTTGAGCGTGTTGGTTTGCGCGGCGACGGGAAGACTCAGGGCGACGAGGGTGGCAGCGGCCGCGGCACTGCCAAAAGGGGGAAGCGCACGGGCAACGGCGTGCTTGCGGCTCTTGATGTAGGCCATGAAGGGTTCTCCGGAAGGGGCATGGGGAAGAACTCGACTGGCGGGTCCCGCAGCGGTCCGACAAGTGCCGGAGAGGGGATTGGCTGGGTGAGTTGAATCGCTGATCTGGCGAAATCCATCAAATGATAATGAATCTCAATACAAAGCGTTCACCTCGCCTTCACATTTGCATCGAGGTGTGACTGTTCGCGTTGTGCGACAGCAACATCCACCGTCAGTTTGAAACTGCAGGTGCGCTGCGACTCAGTACACGTCGCGCCGGTAGCGACCGTCGGCCGTGAGTTGCTGTATCAGCGAATCGCCAGCGATTTGCCGCAAGGCTGCATCGACGGCCGGGGCCATGCCGCGCAGGCTGCCGCAGACATAGATCGCCGCACCCCGGTCGATCCACGCCTTGACCTCTCCGCTGGCTTGCAGCAGCCGATGCTGGACGTAGAGTCGTTCGTCCTGGTCGCGCGAAAACGCCAGGCTCAGGCGCCGCAGAACGCCGGTTGCTTGCCACGACTCGATCTCTGCGCGATACAGGAAGTCATGCGCCGCATTGCGCTCGCCGAACACCAGCCAGTTGTCCAGTTCGCGCGCCCTTTCACGCGCTCGCAGGTGGCCATGCAGTCCCGCGATGCCGGTGCCGTTGCCAATGAGGATCAGCGGGCGCCGGGCGTTGTCGCCGAGCCTGAAATTGCGGTTCGACCGGATGCGCAGGGGCAAGGAATCCCCGATGCCGAGCGTGGTCGTCAGTAGGCCCGATGCAAGCCCCAGTGTTCCGTCGGCATGCTGTTCCTGGCGGACGAGCAGTTGCAGTTCGCCATCGCTGCGAATGGAAGAGATGGAGTAGTCGCGCGGCCTGCCGGGGTCGGCTGAGACTTCGACTTGCGCGATGTCGCCGGGCTCCCAATGAACCGTTTGTCCTGCCGGCAAGGCGAAGCCGAGATGGAACACCGGTGTCCCGACGCTGCCCGCGTTCAGCAATTCACGCCGCACAAGGCGCCACGGCACGGCCTGCGCACTGTCCGATGCATTGGCATCACTGGATCCATCGTCGCCGGCGATGTTCGCCCGCCACGCTGCGAGGGCGGCGGGGTCCGCGTTGTCCGCGTCGATGCGTGCGAATTCCGGTTGGGCGCCAGCCTGGATCAACCATCTGTCCAGCGCCAGGCCAAACCCGCAGAAGTTGGCGTATTGGCGATCGCCCAATGCAAGCACCGCGTAACGCAAGGCCGGAAACTGAAGCCCGGCCATGCCCATCAGTTTCTGCATGAACACGCTGGCGCCATCGGGCGCGTCACCCTCGCCGTAGGTGCTGGCGATGAACAAGGCGCGCTGCGCGGATTTCAGGGTCGCCGCGTCGGTCTCATTGAGGGAGAGCACGCGCACGGGCTTGCCGACTTTGTGCAGCCATGCGGCGGTCTGTCGCGCGATGGCTTCGGCTTGTCCGGTCTGGCTGGCGAACAGCACGAGGGTGGGGGGCGCGGCTGTAGTGCCCGCGAACGACGCAGCTGTCCGTGCATCGTGGGCCGCGCGCGCTCGTTCGCACCGGTACACCGCCAGGCACAGCGTGGCATACGCCAGCACGGTGACGCACGCAGCCAGGATCCGCAGCGTCGTCTCGGTCATGTCTTCATGGCGGCTGGCCACCTGTCGGTGGGAATCAGTCGCAGGCCGTCGTTCCCGCGCGCGGCAAAGAGGGCGGCAATGCTGTGTCGCCTTGCGAATTCCATTCCCTGCAACGGACCTAAAACCGTGAGCAGCGTGGCGAGTGCGTCGGCTTGCATGCATTCGCGGTGGAGCACGCTGACGCTGGCGAGCGCATCGCCCGCCGGTTCGCCTGTGCGCGGGTCCACGCTGTGCGACCAGCGTCGCCCCTCACGCTCGCGCACGTGCCAGCGGTCGCCAGAGGTCGCGATGCTCGTGTCCGAAAGGGCGACGCGGCTCGATGTGCCGGGCGACATTTCAATCTGCACCTGCCAGGGTATGCCGCCGGGACGATGCCCGCTGGCGCGCAACTCCCCGCCGATTTCGATGAGGAAGTTGGCCAAGTCCAGCGCGCGCAGGGCTGCCGCGACATGGTCGACCGCAAAGCCCTTCGCGATGCCCGAAAGATCGAGTGATGCGTCGCCGGGTTGCAGGACCGTCGAAGTGCTGGCGTCGAATGCAATGCGGCGCCAGCCGACGCGCTCATGCACCGCCTGAGCCGCATCAGGCGACGGCGCTGTGTCATTCGCGCTCGCCTGCGCCCCGAATCCCCAGAAGCCCACAAGCGGGCCCACGGTGGGATCGATTGCGCCGTCGCTCTCTTGCGCCCAGTGCAAGGCGCAAGCGAGCACCCTGGCGAATTCGGGTTTCAGCACATGCCGCGTGCCAGTGGCGGCGCGGTTGAAGCGGCTGATGTCCGAATCGCTTTCCCACGTGCTCATCTGCCGGACGACGTCGCCCAGTGCCGCGTCGATGGCGGCGCGAATCCCGGCGAGCGGGAGCATCGCCGGGTTGTCGATGCGCACCGACCAGGTCGTGCCCATCGACTCACCTGTCAGCGTCTGCAGGCTCGCGGGGTCCACGCGTCGCGGCAAGGGCGCGTTGGCATAGCCGCCGCCGCGGCGTACCTCAAAGGAAAGTCCCACTGCGCTTCGATGCCTCAGGGCATGACTTCCAGCGTTGCGGCGTAGCTCAGGCGGCGCTCCGTCGCCTTGGGCACCGACGTCTTGCTGTCCTTGGTGGTCGCTTCCAGCCAGTACATGCCGGCTTGCGGCCACGTGACGGCGAACTGGCCCTTGGCGTCCGTCTTGACCTTGATCTCGTTCATCTGGTCGCGGTAACGCGTGTTGCCTTGCATCACGGTCACATCCAGGTCCTTGGCGGGCTGTCCGTCGATCTGCAACTCGAAGCTGGCCTTTTCGCCCTTGACGAGGTCGGTCGGATTGGTGAGCGTCACCAGTTCAAGGCCCTTGCCGCTGGGCTTCAGCGCGCTGGGCTTGCCCACCGTGACGAAGGTTTCGATGCGACCGGCCGACTGCGTCACTTCGACTTCCTGCGCATCCGCCGGGATCTGCCCGGCGATGGTGTCAGGCGTTCCGCGCGCGCGCTTTGGCTGGCCGGTGGCCTTGTCCTTCCAGCGTGCGAACACGCCCTCGTTGAGCACGGCGATGCGGTAGGTGCCGCTTTGCGCAAGGTTGAGGTCGAACACACTGCGCAGCTTGCCCTTGGAGACGTTCTCCGGCTTGACCGCGCTGCCGTCAGGCGCAGTCACGGCCAGGTTGTCCAGGGCCAGCGGGTTGTGGTTGAAGAAGAAGAGGTCGTTGGAGACCGCGGCGTCGATCGTGATCCAGTCGCTCTTGGACAGGACGGTGCTCGATGGCAGCAGCCACACGTTGTGTGCGCTGACGGTGGCGGTGCCGGCAACAAGCGCCAATGCCATGGCGGCGGTGCGAATGCCTGATTTCATCATGATGGGTCCAGCGTTGGGTGAAGGGATGGGGTTCAGGGCCTGAGTTCGAGCTTGACTTCGCCCAACTCGCTGCTGCCCGAGACTTGCGGCTGCTCGGCCTGCGCCGGCGGCCACTGGAACGGAATGCTCACGATCTCGCGGCCACCGCTCTCGCGTGCCGCCTCGACGAAGAGCTTGTAGGCACCCGGCGCCAGCTTGGGCAATTGCACCGAGCCTTCGCTGGCCGTGATGACCTGCTTGCCGGCGGGTCGCGTCGCGCTGCTCACGCCGTCGAGCGGCAACTGCAACTCGCGCCCGGTGCGGCGCCACCATTGGCGGATGTCCTTGAGCCACTTGGTGCCTTCGCCCTCCGGATTGCCGCCCTTGTTCTTGATGTCGTACCAGACGGCGAGCGTGGACGCGACCGAATGATCAGGCCGCTCGATCCATGCCGCCACGTAGGGCCGGTGGTATTCGGCGACGTTGAGGCGCGGCACCTCGATGCTGAGGGAAACACTGGCCGCAAAAGCGGGGGCGCCCAGCAAGGTGGCGAGCGCGAGTGAGTAGCGGATCTGCACGAATGAACCTCGTTTTTCTTGGGAATCAATGAATGAACAGGAGCGCAAGCAGCACGGGAACAACGAAGCCCATGCCCACCATCGGCCACGTGAAGGGACGGTTGCCCGCGTGCATCTTCAGGATGAAGAGGCCCGTGACGGCAAAGACCAGCGTCGCGGCCGCAAAGATGTCGATGAACCAGCTCCACGCGGCACCCGCGTTGCGGCCCTTGTGAAGATCGTTGAGGTAGGAAATCCAGCCGCGGTCAGTGCGCTCGTATTCGATCTCACCCGTGGCGAGATTCACGCGCAGCCAGGCGTCGCCGCCGGGGCGGGGCAGGGAGAGATAAACCTCGTCGTCCGACCACTCCGCCTCGCGACCCGTGGTGGCGATGTCCCATTTCTTGTCGACCCATGACTGCAGCTCAGGCGGCAATTCGGCCCTGCCTTTGCGCGCCTTCGCAGCGGGCAATAGTTGCTCCAGTCGGTCCAGCATGTCGCGGTCGATGGTGTCCGTATGGCTCACCACCCGCGCCTTGGCCTCGATCTGCGACGCATGGTTGAGCGTGAAGCCGGTCACACTGAAGAGCACCATGCCAATCAGGCAGATTGCAGAGCTGACCCAATGCCATTCATGCAGGGTCTTGAGCCAATAGGCGCGGCGGCGGGGATCGGTGGAGGAGGCATTCATCGATGGCGGGAATTCTATCGTCACCAATGAGAATGAATGTTATTTGCATGTAAAGCTGCGAGAGGCCAAAAAAAAGCGGGACCGTTGGGTCCCGCCTTCATGCGCGTTGGAAGCGCGCTTGCTTACTCTATCTCGCCCATTTGCGACTGCAGGTAGTTCTGCACGCCGACCTTGTCGACCAGGTCGATCTGGGTTTCCAGGAAGTCGATGTGCTCTTCCGTGTCGTCCAGGATGCCTTGCAACAGGTCGCGCGACACGTAGTCGCGAACCGACTCGCAATGCGCAATGCCGTCCTTGATGGTGGCTTGCGCGCCTTGTTCGCTTTGCAGGTCGCACGACAGGATCTCGGGCACGTCTTCACCCACGCGCAACTTGCCGAGGTCTTGCAGGTTGGGCAGGCCGTCCAGCGTGAAGATGCGATCCATCAACTGGTCGGCGTGCTTCATTTCGCCGATCGATTCTTCGTATTCTTTCTTGGCCAGCTTGTCGAAGCCCCAGTGCTTGAGCATGCGGTAGTGCAGGAAGTACTGGTTGATGGCGGTCAACTCGTTCTTGAGTTGCGCCTGCAGGTGTTCGATGACTTTTGCGTCGCCCTTCATGGCTTATTTCCTTTTATTGGTTTAGTTAATCAGGGATTGTCCGGGGGCGCAGCGTGCTCGCGCAAGGGAATCCCATGCTGGTCCGGTCTGCATGCGTGTGAGGCTGATAGGCGTTTGCATTCAGGACGCACTCATGGAACGCACTCATCGGGCGCATTGAGGCGCGCAATGGGTTGCATAGTGCAACTCTATGAAAGATGGCTTCCGATAGCAGTTACACTATCGATTCGCAAATTCCATAACCACCCAGAGGAAAAAGACTCCATGTCCCTGATCAACACCGAAATCATTCCCTTCAAGGCCACCGCTTACCACAACGGCAAGTTCGTGCCGGTGAGCAATGAGAACTTCAAGGGCCAGTGGTCGGTTGTCGTCTTCTATCCCGCTGACTTCACCTTCGTTTGCCCGACCGAGCTGGGCGACCTGGCAGACCATTACGCCGAATTCAAGAAGCTGGGCGTTGAAATCTATGGCGTGTCGACCGACACGCACTTCACGCACAAGGCTTGGCACGACACGTCGGAAACCATCGGCAAGGTCCAGTACCCGCTGATCGGCGACCCGAGCCAGCAGCTGTCGCGCGCCTTCCAGGTGCTGATCGAAGAAGGCGAAGACGCCGGTCTCGCGTACCGCGGCACCTTCGTGATCGACCCCGCAGGCAAGATCAAGACCATCGAAGTGCACGACAACGGCATCGGCCGCGACGCTGCCGAACTGCTGCGCCGCGTGAAGGCTGCCCAATACGTGGCGGCCCACCCCGGTGAAGTCTGCCCGGCCAAGTGGACGGAAGGCGCTGAAACGCTGAAGCCGTCGCTCGACCTCGTCGGCAAGATCTAAGCGCGCTTGCGCCAAAGCCCGGGCGCTGGTCTGGCCCCGGGCTTTTTTGTTCCCAATTGACGTTTGAAAGTGAGTCCTTCCCCATGCTCGACGCAGCCACCAAAGCCCAGCTGAAAAGCTATCTCGAACGCGCCACGCAGCCGATTGAAATCGTCGCCTCGCTCGACGACAGCAAGGCCTCGGCGGACGTGCTGTCGCTGCTGAAGGACGTCCAGGAAGTCTCGCCGCTGGTCAAGCTGACAGAGAGCCGCGACGACAACCAGCGCAAGCCCTCGTTCTCGGTCAACCGACCGAGCGAAAACCACGGCCCGCGCTTTGCCGGCCTGCCGATGGGCCATGAATTCACGTCGCTGATCCTTGCCTTGCTGCAGGTCGGCGGCTATCCCCCGAAGGTCGAGCAGGCTGTGCTCGACCAGATCCGTGCGCTCGACGGCGACTTCGAATTCGAGGTCTATGTTTCGCTCAGCTGCCACAACTGCCCCGACGTGGTGCAGGCATTGAATCTGATGGCGGTGCAGAACCCGCGCATTCGCGCCACGATGATCGAGGGCGGCACCTTCCAGCAGGAAGTGAAGGAACGTCAGGTCATGGCCGTGCCAACCGTGTTCCTCAACGGCACGGAGTTCGGACAGGGCCGCATGAGCCTCGAAGAAATCCTCGCGAAGATCGACACCAGCGGCGTCGAACGCGAGGCGAAGAAGATTGCCGCCAAGGATCCGTTCGACGTGCTCATCGTCGGCGGCGGCCCGGCCGGTGCGGCAGCGGCTGTTTACGCTGCGCGCAAGGGCATCCGCACGGGCGTCGCGTCGGAGCGTTTCGGCGGCCAGGTGCTGGACACCATGGGCATCGAAAACTTCATCTCGGTCAAGGAGACCGAAGGACCCAAGTTTGCCCACGCACTGGAAGAGCATGTGCGCGACTACGACGTCGACATCATGAATCTGCAGCGCGCCAAGGCGCTGATTCCGGGCGACGACCTGATCGAGGTGCAACTGGAAAGCGGCGCTTCGCTCAAGAGCAAGTCGATCATCATTTCGACGGGCGCGCGCTGGCGCAACATCAACGTGCCCGGCGAGCAGGAGTTCAAGAACAAGGGCGTGGCCTACTGTCCACATTGCGACGGCCCACTCTTCAAGGGCAAGCGTGTCGCCGTGATCGGCGGCGGCAATTCCGGCGTGGAGGCGGCGATCGACCTCGCTGGCATCGTCGGCCACGTCACGCTCATCGAGTTCGACACGCAACTGCGCGCGGATGCGGTGCTGCAGCGCAAGCTCAGGAGCCTGAAGAACGTCGATGTGTTCACCAACGCGCAGACCACTGAAATCACCGGCGACCAGAAGGTCAACGGCCTGGTCTACAAGGACCGCGCGACGGGCGAATTGAAGACGGTACCGCTCGAAGGCGTGTTCATCCAGATCGGCCTGGTGCCCAACACCGATTGGCTCAAGGGCACGATCGAGTTGTCCAAGCACGGCGAAATCATCGTCGACGCACGGGGCCAGACTTCGGTGCCTGGCGTGTTCGCGGCAGGTGATGCGACGACGGTGCCTTTCAAGCAGATCATCATTGCTGCGGGCGACGGTGCGAAGGCCGCGCTTGGCGCGTTTGATCACCTGATCCGTACGTCTGCCCCTGCCGCGGAAGCCGTGACCGCCTGACGGGACTCGGCGACGCGCAGTCCGCGTCGCCGGAGGTGAGCCCTAATAGATCAGGCGCTCAGGCCGAAGCTCCTGCAGGATCGTGGTGGCGATCTCCTCGATCGACTTGGTTGTGGTCGAGAGCCAGCGGATGCCGGAGCGACGCATCATGGCCTCGGCTTCGGAGATTTCGTGACGACAGTTCGCCAGACTCGCATAGCGCGAGTCGGGGCGTCGCTCGTTGCGGATCTCCGACAGCCGTTCGGGCTGGATGGTGAGACCGAAGATCTTCTTGCGATGCGGCAGGAGCGCGGGCGGCAGCTGCTTGCGGTCGAAGTCTTCCGGAATCAACGGGTAGTTGGCCGCTTTCAGGCCGTGCTGCATGGCCAGGTAGAGCGACGTGGGCGTCTTGCCGCTGCGGCTGACGCCCACGAGGATCACGTCGGCACCTTCGAGGTCGCGATTGCTCTGTCCGTCGTCATGCGCAAGGCTGAAATCGATGGCGGCAATGCGCGCGTTGTATTCCTTGCTCTTGCTGGCATCGCTGAAGCGGCCGATGCGATGGTTCGACTTCATCGCCAGCTCGATTTCCAGCGGCCGCACGAAGGTGCCGAACATGTCCAGCAGCATGCCCTTGCAGCCCGTTTCGATGACCTCCAGCACTTCCATGTTGGCCAGGGTCGTGAACACGATGGGTCGAACGCCTTCGATTTCGGCGGTGTGATTGATCTGCCGAACCGCCTGATGCGCCTTGTCCGCCGTGTCGGTGAAGGGCAGGCGCACGTGGCGCGGCGTGATTTCGAACTGGGCGAGAACGGCATTGCCGAAGGTCTCGGCGGTGATGCCAGTGCCATCGGAAACGAAGAAAACGGTACGTGTATACATGTGTCAGCAACCTCGTCAAGCGGTGCGCCGGACCGGGGTTGGCGCCTACAATCGTGCCCATTATCGGGATTTCCCGCATGGCTTCGCGCCCCGGCCGTCCCGTCCCACACACATTCCATGCCCACAGCGACGCTACCCAAAGCAACGAGAACGATCGTGCGCCGCCGTTCGCATGCGACACCGGTTTTAACTTCTGGAGCTTTCCCATGTCTGCACTTTTCGACGCGACCGCCCTGGTCGTACCGTTTGAAAACCTGAGAAATTCCGACGTCGAGTCGGTCGGCGGCAAGAACGCCAGCCTCGGCGAGATGATCTCGCAGTTGCCGGAAGGCGTTCGCGTTCCGACCGGTTTCGCGACCACGGCGCATGCCTTCCGCCAGTTCCTGGCGCACGATGGGCTGGCGGACCGCATCAATGCCCGACTGTCGGACCTCAACACCGACGACGTGCGCGCACTGGCCACGGCCGGCGCTGAAATCCGCACGATGGTCGAGGCGCAACCCTTCCCGGCCGACCTCGAGAAGGCGATTCGCGAAGCCTTTGCCACGCTCAGCGCAGGCAACTCGAAGGCGAGCTTCGCGGTACGTTCGTCCGCAACGGCCGAAGACTTGCCCGACGCCTCCTTTGCCGGTCAGCAGGAGACTTTCCTGAACGTGGTCGGCATCGAAGACATCCTGCACAAGATGAAGGAAGTGTTCGCGTCGCTCTATAACGACCGCGCGATCAGCTACCGCGTGCACAAGGGCTTCGCCCATGCCGACGTGGCGCTGTCCGCCGGCGTGCAGCGCATGGTGCGCTCCGACCTCGGCGCCGCCGGCGTGATGTTCACCATCGACACCGAATCGGGTTTTGAAGACGTCGTGTTCATCACCTCGAGCTTCGGCCTGGGCGAAACGGTGGTGCAGGGCGCGGTGAACCCGGACGAGTTCTACGTCCACAAGCCGACGCTGCGGGCCGGCAAGCGCGCCGTGATCCGCCGCAACCTCGGCTCCAAGTTGATCCAGATGGAATTCGCCACGCCCGAGGAAAAGGCCGCAACCGGCAAGCTGGTGAAGACCACCGACGTGCCGGCCGAGCAGCGCAACCGCTATTCGTTGAGCGACGCCGACGTCGAGCAGCTCGCCAAGTACGCGCTCGTCATCGAGGAGCACTATGGCCGCCCGATGGACATCGAGTGGGGCAAGGACGGCACCGACGGCCACCTTTACATCCTGCAAGCGCGCCCCGAGACGGTGAAGAGCCAGCAGCAAGGCAAGTCCGAGCAGCGCTACAAGCTCAAGGGTCGCAGCAGCGTGCTGGCGGAAGGTCGCGCCATTGGCCAGAAGATCGGGACCGGCCCTGTGCGCCTGGTGCATCACATCAGCGACATGGACAAGGTGCAGGCCGGCGACGTGCTGGTCACCGACATGACCGACCCCAATTGGGAACCGGTGATGAAGCGCGCGGCCGCCATCGTGACCAATCGCGGCGGACGTACCTGTCACGCGGCCATCATCGCCCGTGAACTGGGGATTCCGGCGGTGGTCGGCTGCGGCGACGCCACCGAGCTGCTCAAGGACGGCACACTGGTGACGGTGAGCTGTTCCGAAGGCGATACCGGCTTCATCTACGACGGCTTGCTCGAAACCGAGATCACCGAAGTCCAGCGCGGCGAAATGCCGCCGATCGACCTTCAGATCATGATGAACATCGGCAACCCGCAACTGGCCTTCGACTTCGCGCAGTTGCCCAACCACGGCGTGGGATTGGCGCGCCTGGAGTTCATCATCAACAACAACATCGGGGTGCATCCCAAGGCAATCCTCGACTACCCGAATGTTGACAACGACCTGAAGAAAGCCGTCGAGTCGGTGGCACGCGGCCACGCGTCGCCCCGTGCTTTCTACGTCGACAAGGTCGCTGAAGGTGTGGCGACCATCGCCGCGGCTTTCTGGCCCAAGAAGGTGATCGTGCGAATGTCGGACTTCAAGTCCAACGAATACCGCAAGCTCATCGGCGGATCGCGCTACGAGCCGGAAGAAGAAAACCCGATGCTGGGCTTCCGCGGCGCGGCGCGCTACCTGAGCAAGGACTTTGGCGAAGCCTTCGCGATGGAGTGCGAGGCGCTCAAGCGCGTGCGCAACGACATGGGCCTGACCAACGTGCAGATCATGGTGCCCTTCGTTCGCACGCTCGGCCAGGCTGAGCGTGTCATCAACCTGTTGGGCGAGCATGGCCTCAAGCGTGGCGAGAACGAGCTCAAGGTCATCATGATGTGCGAAGTGCCGAGCAACGCCATCTTGGCGGAGGAATTCCTCGAGTTCTTCGACGGCTTCTCGATCGGCTCGAACGACCTGACCCAGCTCACGCTCGGTCTGGATCGCGATTCCGGACTCGAGTTGCTGGCTGCCGATTTCGACGAGCGCGATCCTGCCGTGAAGGCCATGCTGTCGCGCGCCATCAAGGCGTGCAAGGCGAAGGGAGCCTACGTCGGCATCTGCGGACAAGGCCCCAGCGACCATCCTGACTTCGCGCTCTGGCTGGCCGAAGAGGGGATCGAGTCGATCTCGCTGAACCCCGACAGCGTCATCGAAACCTGGCAACGCCTCGCGGCGCGCTGAGCGTCCCTCCGGGCTCGTACGGCGGCTGTTGCTGCCGTACGACAAAATTCCGCACACCAGCCGACGTAATCCCTGCGTCAGGCTGGTGTTATTGTTTCTAAATGCGAATAACTGTCACACTTTGCGACACGGAAGAGGCTATTTCGCTGCGTTTTCACGAAGAGGTCGTCAAGACCCACGCCCAGGCCAGCGCTACGCGTCGGGAAAACAAACATGATTTTGATAAAGACAGAAGCAGGGCATCTGGCCCTGAAAGATCGGACGGTCCGGCTGACGCCGCGCCAGCGTTCCGCGTTCATCCTGTTTGATGGCAAGCGTTCCGTGAACGACGTTCTGGGCGCAGGCATGGGCATCGCGATGGATGACGTCGAGCAAATGATCGAGCTCGGCTTGTTGGGACACGTGGGAGGCGACGGCGTTGCCGCCAATTCCGCCAACGTCACGACGGCAGCGACGCCAGTCGCAAACGTACCGGTCCAGCCTGCCCAGACCGCGCCTGCCGTGGAAGTTGCAGCAGCCGCGCCCGCAAGCGCGCGAACGCCGCAGCAGCGCTACCAGGAGGCTTATCCCATTGCGACCAAGCTCACCGCAGGCTTGGGACTTCGCGGATTCAGGCTCAATCTTCAAGTCGAAGGCACGTCCAACTACGACGAACTGATGGCTCTGGCGCCAAAGATTCGCGCGGCCGTGGGCGAGGCCAAGGCTGCGGAACTCGACCGCTCGCTGGCGGCCTGAGTCCGCCCGGATCCCGGGACGCTCCGAATCTAGCTATAATTCTGGGTTCCGCCTTGCCACACCGCGCTTGACGCTGCGGGTGGCTCTAACCACCTCGGTTCCCGAGGAAACCCAAAAGGAGTGCCATGCGTCACTACGAAATCATTTTGCTGATCCATCCGGATCAGAGCGAGCAAGTTCCGGCCATGCTGGAGCGCTACAAGGGTCTGATCACCACCGGTGGTGGCAAGATCCACCGCGTCGAAGACTGGGGCCGCCGTCAACTGGCTTACCAGATCAACAAGCTGAACAAGGCTCACTACCTGTGCGTCAACATCGAAGCCGACCAGGCTGTGATGGCCGAACTCGAACACGCGTTCAAGTTCAACGACGCCGTGCTGCGCCACCTGACCGTCGTCAAGAAGAAGGCTGACACCGGCCCGTCGTCGATGATGAAGACCGTCGAGCGCGAAGAAGCCCGCAAGGCTCAACAGGCAGAGTACGCCGCCAACAACAACTGATTGATGTGAGTGCCGCTGCAGCCAATCAGCTCGTGCTGACTGCCTGCGTCGCCGAACTCGGATCCCTGCGATACACGCCTGCCGGACTTCCGGCTCTCGACCTCAAGCTCGAACACGAGTCCACCGTCGAAGAAGCCGGACAGAAGAGGCAGGTCAAGGCGGCCCTGAAGGCCGTGGCCTTCGGCGCCAATGCCGAACGGCTCGCAGGACTGGCGTTGGGAAGTCTCTGGCGATTCCAGGGGTTCCTCGCGACACCGGGTACGGCCAAGCATCCGGTACTGCATATCCAGGATTTTCAGCAAGATTAATTTTCGAAGAGAGGTCCCGAAATGGCCACGTTCAAGAAATTCAACAAAGACAAGCGCCCGAAGCGCAACACCCAGTCGCTGCTGTTCAAGCGCAAGCGCTTCTGCCGCTTCACCGTCGCCGGCGTCGAAGAAATCGACTACAAGGACGTCGACACCCTGCGCGATTTCATCAGCGAAAACGGCAAGATCATCCCCGCGCGCCTGACCGGCACGCGCGCCATCTATCAGCGCCAGCTCAACACCGCGATCAAGCGTGCACGCTTCCTCGCGCTGGTGCCGTACAGCGACCAACATCGCGTCTAAGGAGAACCGGAACATGCAAGTCATTCTTCTGGACAAGGTCGTCAACCTCGGTACCCTGGGCGAAATCGTCAAGGTCAAGGACGGCTACGCACGCAACTTCCTGATCCCGTCGGGCCGCGCCCGCCGCGCCACGGAAGCCAACAAGGCTGAATTCGCCGCCAAGCGCGCCGAACTCGAAAAGGCTGCAGCCGCCAAGCTGGCCGAATCGCAAGCCCAGGGCGAAAAGCTCAACGGCACCGCGATCAAGCTGACGCAAAAGGCTGGCGTCGACGGCCGCCTGTTCGGCTCCGTCACCAACCACGACATCGCCGAAGAGCTGAACAAGCAAGGCTACAAGGTCGTGAAGTCGCAAGTGCGCATGCCCAATGGCCCGATCAAGGTCGTTGGCGACAGCACGGTGAGCGTGGCCCTGCACACGGACGTGGTGGTCGACATCACCGTCACCGTGTACGGCGAAAGCGCATAAATCGGGACGCGCTTCGGCGCGCATTCGCAAAAGCCGCCTTCGGGCGGCTTTTGTTTTTTGGGACACCGGAGTTGTCCCGCTCGCTGCACACAAAGTTCACCACTTATGCACAGCGTTATCCAGTGACGCGCGACGTCGCGCGGCTTAGCATCAAGGGTTGCAAGGAACCTATGTCAGCAGTTTTTTCGTACGCAGATAACGACTCGGCCGACCGCGAAGTCGCGAAGCTGCGCATCCCTCCACACTCCATCGAAGCCGAGTCCAGCGTGCTTGGCGGGCTGTTGCTTGATAACGGCGCGTGGGACCGTGTGGCCGATCTGCTGGAAGAAGACAACTTCTACCGCTACGAGCACAAGCTGATCTTCTCGGCGGTGAGCGTTCTCATCAACGGCAGCAAGCCGGCGGACGTGATCACGGTGTACGAGCACCTGCAGAACCTCGGCAAGTCCGACGAGATGGGCGGGCTGGCGTACCTCAATTCGCTGGCGCAATACGTGCCGAGCGCGAGCAACATCCGCCGCTACGCGGAGATTGTCCGCGAGCGTTCGATCCTGCGCAAGCTGGTGAGCGCGGCCGATGAAATCGCAACCGCCGCATTCAACCCGCAAGGCAAGCCCGTCGACAAGATCCTCGACGATGCCGAGCAGAAGATCTTCCACATCGGCGAAGAAGGAACGCGCGGCAAGCAGGGCTTTCAGAGCATGGACGCGCTGGTGGTCGACCTGCTCGACCGCGTGACCGAGATGGCCGACAACCCGAACGACATCACCGGCATCCGCACCGGCTTCGATGAGTTCGACAAGATGACCTCGGGCCTGCAGCCGGGCGACATGATCGTGCTGGCCGCGCGTCCGTCGATGGGCAAGACCTCGCTCGCGATCAACATCGCCGAGCACGTGGCACTCAACGAAGGCCTGCCCGTGGCCGTGTTCTCGATGGAAATGGGCGCCGCGCAGTTGGCGGTTCGTATCGTCGGCTCCATCGGCCGCATCGACCAGGGCCACCTGCGCACCGGCAAGCTCACCGATGAGGAATGGCCGCGCCTGACCGAGGCCATCGAGAAGCTGCGCACGATCTCCCTGCACATCGATGAGACGCCTGGCCTCACGACGAGCGAGTTGCGCGCCAACTCACGCCGCCTTGCGCGACAGTACGGCAAGCTCGGCCTGATCGTGGTCGACTACCTGCAGCTCATGAGCGTGTCGACGGCAATGAACGACGAGAACCGTGCGACGGCCGTGGGTGAAATCTCGCGTGGCCTGAAGATGCTCGCCAAGGAACTCAAGTGCCCGGTGATTGCGCTCTCGCAGCTCAGCCGTGGCGTGGAAAGCCGTACCGACAAGCGCCCGATGATGAGCGACTTGCGCGAATCCGGCGCCATCGAGCAGGATGCGGACCTGATCATGTTCATTTACCGCGACGACTACTACAACAAGGAGTCGAAGGAGCCTGGGGTGGCGGAAGTCATCATCAGCAAGCACCGGAACGGTCCCACCGGCACGGTGAAGCTGGGCTTCCTGAAGCCGCTGACCAAGTTCGAAAACCTCGCCGGCTTTGGCGGGGGCGATTACTGAGCTGTTCCGGTTTCGTCGCAGGGGGCAGGGCGCGGTGACGAGGTCGAAGACGGGTCGGCCTGCAGGCGCCGCAGCATCTCGGCCAGTGTCTTGCCCGGCTCGTCGCTGAAGCGATCGGGCAGCACTTCGATCTCGTCGATGCGGTCGATGCGAAAGCCGCGGAAGTCCTCGCGCAACTCGCACCAGGCCGAGAAGGTCCACACCTTTCCCCAATAGAAGCAGCCCAGCGGACGCACGATGCGCTGGCTTGGCGCGCCGCCCACATCGTGATAGTCCATGCGCACCTTGCGGCGCGCCTGAACTGCTTCGCGCAGCACTTGAAGGCGCATGCGCGTGCCGTCATCGAGTGCGAGCGCGGGTGCAAAGAGTGCCAGGCTTTCTGCGGACACGCGCGCCGCCGGCGGCAGCACCGAAAGAATCTTGCCGATCGCAGTCTGAATGTCGCGCGCCATCGCCGGATCGACCCAGCTCTGCGCAAGCCGCGCCGCAGCCACAAGCGCCGCTGCTTCATCCTGCGTGAACATCAGCGGCGGCAGGTCGAAGCCTGTTCCGAGCCGATAGCCCACGCCGGCCTCGCCCTCGATGGGCACGCCCTGGTGCTGAAGATCGGCCACGTCGCGATACACCGTGCGCTCCGACACCTCCAGCCGCTGCGCCAGGAACGCAGCCGTCGTGAGCCGACGCCCGCGAATCAGCTGGACGATCTGGAACAAGCGATCAGCACGGCGCATGCGGGTTGGCGGTGATTTCAGATGAGCTTGCGCTCGTAGTCTTCGACAAAGTATCGCTTGCCGCGCTGCACCACCGTGTGGCCTTCGGACTCCAGGCGCCGCATGAGTTCATCCAGCCCGCCCGGATACTTGAGGTTCAGTTCGCCGTTGGCCTTGAGCGTGCGCCAATAGGGCGTGATGTCCTTTTTTCCCGATTGCAGGTCTTCCGCCGCGGCCTGCGCCGTCATGCTTGCGAAGATGGCGGTCGTGACGTTGCAACCGATGGTGGTCTTGTGCGCGCGGGCAAGATCTTCGCTGATGCCGAGCACCGTGACGAGGCGTCCTTCGGGTACGCGCTTCATCGCTTCTTCCACTTCGAAGACGGAGGGCGTCAAGATCGTTCCCTGGCCGTGGCGCCGCTGCATCGCCTCCGGGATGGGCTTGATGTCGGGCAGCCTCGAATAGCCGGCGAGCCTTTCTCGCCAGGTCTTGCTCCGCGCGCTGCCGGTGCCCGTCATGTCAGGGGATCCTCGATGCCGATATGAATGGCGACCTCGTCCGGGCCGCTGTACGCCTCGAAGTCGCTGCGGAAGGTCCGCCGGACCTCCGGGTGCTCGTCGAAATACTGCCAGATCGATTGCCAGAGCGCGAGCACCATCTGCGGCATTTCGCCGTGGCCACTGAAGACGAGATATTCACCCGCTTCGATGCGAACCGTGGCTGCCTCGTCCATCACGGCCACGCCGGTCGTGACGTCGAATGCGCCGTGCGCGCCGGATTCGTACTCCGAATACACGCCGTACAGGTGCATGTCGCCCGTGCGGTGCGGCGCTTCGTAGACGCACTCGTCGAAGAATCGGTTCCACAGCTTGCCGATGCGTGCCGACTGCGGATCGCGTTCGTCGCGATTGGTGGTGCGCGCAGTCAGCCCGGCGATGCCGAGGGCGTCATGGCGTTGGCGTTGTGGTTGCATGGCTGTTCTCCAGAAAGAGTCAGAAGTCGAGGGCCTTTTCGCTGGCCTTCATGGCGTTTGCGATCAGGCGCATGTCGTGGTCGCTGATGTCGAAGAGTCCGAAGCGAAACTTGTAGCCCCAGCGCTTCGGGTCTTCGACAAAGTCGAATTGATCGACGAGCGGAAGAATGGAGGCCTCGTGCGACGACGCATACCGAACGTCGCGCCGCCATGGCACGAAACCGTTGCCCATGTCGAACTCGTAAGGCTCGCCGTCCTGCACGACGCCGATGGAGACAAAGCTTTGAAGCTTGTCGCTGCCGCCGAACACCGTGGCCGGCGAGTAGTACGCGACGCGATCGCCGGGCGACACGCGCTTGAGCGGTGCGTGCTTGCCATGGCCCACCTGCATGAAGCCCATGCCGGCGTGGTCGCGCCCGAGCCGGGCATGCTCCGCGCTGGCAATGGCGATCCAGTTGCGTCGGGCGGTCATGGAATTCACGCCAGCGCGTGCAGGCCGACGACGTTGCCTTCGGTGTCGCGAACGCGGGCGTAGAAGCCCATGTCGCCCGGCAGCGCAGTCTTGGCTTCCACCACTTCACCGCCAGCCTTTTCGATGCGGCCGAGCGTGGCGTCGATGCTGGGCGAGCAGTCCAGGTAGATCAGCACGCCCTGGCCGTTCATGGCGGGCGCGTTGGCATCGGCTTGCAGGCATCCGCCCGCGTGCGGCTCGTCGTACGGGAAGACGGCCAGCGGCTGGCCGTCCATGACCTCGCGCCGCAGGGAACGAGACAGCACGGACTCGTAAAAGCGCTGTGCGCGATCCAGGTCTTTGACGGGAATTTCGAACCAGTTGACGGCTTGCATGTGGAACTCGCTTTCATGTCAGTAAGAAGCCTCCATGCTGCGCGGGGGCTCCTGACAACGTGATGTCAGTAGCCTTCCAGGAAGCGAACGGCGAAAGCAAAACGGGCGCCGTGTGGCGCCCGTTCCGTGAATCAACGCAGTACTGCCCTACAGCACGTCGCTCGCGAAATCCGCCAACCTCGAGCGCTCGCCGCGCGCCAGCGTGATGTGCCCGCCGTGCGGCCAGCCCTTGAAGCGGTCCACCGCGTAGGTCAGGCCGGACGAACCTTCCGTGAGGTAAGGCGTGTCGATCTGCGCGATGTTGCCCATGCAGATGATCTTGGTGCCGGGGCCGGCACGGGTGATCAGCGTCTTCATCTGCTTGGGCGTCAGGTTTTGCGCTTCGTCGATGATCACGTACTTGTTCATGAAGGTGCGGCCGCGCATGAAGTTCATGCTCTTGATCTTGATGCGGCTGCGGATCAACTCGTTGGTCGCCGCGCGCCCCCATTCGCCGGCGCCGCCGCCGTCGCCCTTGGCAAGAAACTCGAGGTTGTCGTCGAGTGCACCCATCCACGGGCCCATTTTTTCTTCTTCCGTGCCGGGCAGGAAGCCGATGTCTTCGCCGACGCTCACCGTGGCGCGCGTCATGATGATCTCCGTGTAGCGGCGGTCATCGAGCACCTGCGTCAAGCCGGAAGCCAGCGCCATCAGCGTCTTGCCGGTGCCTGCCGTGCCGGTCAGCGTCACGAAGTCGATTTCCGGGTCCATCAGCAGGTTCATTGCGAAGTTCTGCTCGCGGTTGCGCGTGGACACGCCCCACACCGCATTCTTGGCCGATGCGTAGTCTTTCAGCGTCTTCAGGACGGCGGTGTTTTCGCGAATCTCGGTCACGCGGGCGTACATGCTCGGCTCGCCCGGTGCCTCGAAGTACACGAACTGGTTGATGTAGAGGTTCGGCACGATCGGCCCGCTGATGCGGTAGAAGGTGCTGCTGCCGCTTTGCCAGCTTTCGACCGTCTTGCTCTGGCGTGTCCAGAAATCGGCGGGCAGGGCGAGCGAGCCGGCGTAGAGCAGGTCGCCGTCTTCCAGCGTCTTGTCGTTCTGGTAGTCGTCGGCATCCAGCCCCAGTGCGCGGGCCTTGACGCGCATGTTGATGTCCTTGGACACCAGCACGACTTCGCGCTTGGGGCGGTCGGGCGCTTCGGTCGCATAGAGATCGCGCAGGGCCTGGACGACGCCCAGGATCTGGTTGTCGGCCTTGCCTTGCGGCAGGCTGGTCGGCAGCGTGTAGTCCAGCGGCGCGGTCTGGAAGAACAGCTTTCCGCCGGCGGCACGGTGCCCCGTGGTGTCCAGCTTGAGGCCCTTGGCGATGTCGGCGCCGTGGTGCGCGGCCAGCGCGTCCAGCGTGCGGCTGGTCTGGCGGCCGTTGCGAGCGACTTCGGTCGTGCCCTTCTTGTGACCGTCGAGTTCTTCCAGCACGATCATCGGCAGGAAGATGTCGTGCTCTTCGAAGCGGAAAAGGCACATCGGGTCGTGCAGCAGCACGTTGGTGTCCAGCACGAAAAGCTTGGCCGGGCCGTTGGTTTTGCTGCGTTTGGTGCGTGGCGCCGGCTGCGGCGCGAGTGCCA
Source organism: Variovorax brevis (assembly GCF_030317105.1). Taxonomy (GTDB): domain Bacteria; phylum Pseudomonadota; class Gammaproteobacteria; order Burkholderiales; family Burkholderiaceae_C; genus Variovorax; species Variovorax brevis. The sequence continues at coordinate 142,969 of NZ_JASZYG010000004.1, read as the reverse complement.
AGGGCGCTGCCGGGCGCGCGTCAGCCTGGGTGCGCGTCGATTTGGGCGCCGGCGCCGGTGCCAGCGCTTTCAGGGTCGAATCCGCGATTTCCGCCGCGCCACCGGCATCCGTCGTGTGCCGATCAAACAACTCCAGTGCTTTGGGGCCACTCGAAGCCTGATCGTCAGACCGGCGGTCAGCCGATCGCCGGGGGCTCTTGTGCGCGGATCGCGCCGGCGCGTCGAGCGCGTCCGGCGAAAGCAATGCTGCGCGTTTCGTGGGTGCGGGGGGCAGGGGCATGTGGGAGTTCGCTCGCAGGAAGTGAGGAAATGGCAGAGCCAGAAAGCAAAAAAGCCGCCTGAAGACCAGGGCGGCTTTTTGCGGGGGATGCGGTCGCGGGCGTCAACGGCATGAGGCCATTATGCACACCGCTTGTGACAACTCGTGCGGCCGTTGCGCACCACCAACGGGTCTGCGCAAAACCGCACGAAAGGGCAGGATCAGGCGGCTTTCTTGAGCGCCTTGACGGCCTTGAGCACGTCATCGACATGGCCGGGGACCTTCAGTCCGCGCCACTCGGCCTTGAGCACGCCGTCCGCACCAATCAGGAAAGTGCTTCGTTCGATGCCCTTGACCTTCTTGCCGTACATGATCTTGTTCTTGACCACGCCGAACATGTGGCACATCTTTTCTTCGGTGTCGGCAATCAATTCGAACGGGAGTTCGAGCTTTGCCTTGAATTCGTCATGCGACTTCATGTTGTCGCGCGAGACGCCGAAAACCGTGGCGCCTGCCTTTTCAAAGTCCTTGAAGCGGTCGCGGAATTGCATGGCTTCCGTCGTGCAGCCTGGCGTGTTGTCCTTGGGGTAAAAATACATCACCAGCACGTGACCGAGGTGCGAGGTGTTGGAGACCCTGATGCCGCCGGTAGCGTTGGCTTCGAATTCTGGAATTGGTTTATTGACAACGATCGCCATGAAACTGTGTATCTCCGCTTAGATTTCCCGTTTAGGAAAGTTGGTCGTTGCTCACTGGAAAAATCAGGGGTCGAGAAAAAGTACGACCATCCCGACTTGAAACCTGAATGGCATCAACTCAATACACCATTGCCGTGCAATGGAATTGAGGGCAGCCGTTCAGTTTGCAACCTAATATTTTACCCTGAAACACCCCCTGGCCGCTACCCTAAGGGCTCTCGACCAGCAGGGCGGCAATGACGTGGCGCCCTTCGCCGGCCAGAATGTTGTAGGTGCGGCAGGCGGCCGCCGTGTCCATGGTTTCGACGCCCGTGCGCTTGGCCATGAGGTCCGAGAGCCACGCGGGCTTGGGGAAGCGGATGCGATTTCCACTGCCGAAAATGATGAGTTCCGCACCCAGTTCGCCGAGCTGGGCGAAGTGCTGAGGGCCGAGTTGATCGAAGCTTGTGCAGTCCCACGCGAAACGTTCGCCGCGCGAGCCCACCACCACGCTCCCCTCGATTTTTTCGTTGTTGACGGCAACCCAGCCGGGGCCGTGTGCGGTCAGGGTCTGGGTGTCGGACTTGTCGGGCTGGAGCTTCATCTGATGGGGTGTGGATCTGTGGTCAAATTATAGGTTTTCCCCCGTAAAAGTACGCCCCGGAGGGCCTTTGAAGACGATTCAGAAATCCGCCAAGCTGGCCAACGTGCTCTACGACATCCGTGGTCCGATCATGGATGCCGCCAAGCAAATGGAGGAAGAGGGCCACAAGATCATCAAGCTGAACCTCGGCAATCTGGCCGTTTTCGGCTTCGACGCGCCGGAGGAGGTCCAGCAGGACATGATCCGCAACCTGCCGAACTCGGCAGGCTATTCCGACAGCAAGGGCATCTTCGGCGCGCGCAAGGCGGTGATGCACTACACCCAGCAGCAGGGCATCGCGGGCGTCACGCTGGACGACATTTACCTGGGCAACGGCGCCAGCGAACTGATCGCGATGGCCACCAACGCCCTGCTGGACGATGGCGACGAGTTGCTCCTGCCGGCGCCGGACTATCCGCTGTGGACGGCTGTTACCAGCCTTTCGGGCGGCAAACCCGTCCACTACCTGTGCGATGAAGCCCAGGACTGGATGCCCAATCTGGACGACATCCGCGCCAAGATCACGCCGCGCACCAAGGGCATTGTCGTCATCAACCCCAACAACCCGACGGGCGTGGTGTATTCCAACGAGTTGCTCAAGGGCATCGTTGCCATCGCGCGCGAGCACGGGCTCGTGATCCTCGCCGACGAGGTGTACGACAAGGTGCTGTACGACGACGTCAAGCACACCGCGCTGGGCAGCCTGTCGAACGACGTGCTCACGCTCACGTTCAACTCGCTCTCAAAAAGCTATCGTTCCTGCGGCTATCGCGCCGGCTGGCTGGTGGTGTCGGGCGACAAGTCGACCGCCGGCGACTACATCGAGGGCCTGAACATGCTCTCGAACATGAAGCTGTGTTCCAACGTGCCCGGCCAATGGGCCATCCAGACGGCGCTTGGCGGCTACCAGAGCATCCACGACCTGACCTGCGAAGGGGGGCGCCTGCGCCGCCAGCGCGACTTGGCGTACGAGCTGATCACCAAGATTCCGGGCGTGAGTTGCGTCAAGCCGACCGCTGCGCTCTACATGTTCCCCAAGCTCGACCCGAAGGTCTATCCGATCGAGGACGATCGCCAGTTCTTCCTGGAACTGCTGAAGGAAACCAAGGTGATGCTGGTGCAGGGCACCGGCTTCAACTGGGCGACGCCGGACCACTTCCGCATCGTTTTCCTGCCTCACGAAGAAGACCTGCGCGAGGCCGTCGCACGCATTGCGCGCTTCCTCGAGCGCTATCGCAACCGATACGCGTAAGGCAGTTTTCCGTATCCCTTTTTCCGGCTGCTGCGGCATCCACCGTTTGAAATGACTGAATCCATGAAACCCATCCAGGTCGGCCTGCTCGGCATCGGCACCGTTGGCAGCGGCACGTTCAACGTGCTCAAGCGCAATCAGGAAGAAATCAAGCGTCGCGCGGGCCGCGGGATTGAAATCACCATGGTGGCCGATCTCGACGTCGAACGCGCCAAGGCCGTGGTGGGCAGCAGTGCCCAAGTGGTGAGCGATGCGCGTGCCGTCATTGCCAATCCCGAGATCGACATCGTGATCGAGCTCATCGGCGGCTACGGGATTGCCAAACAGCTCGTGCTCGAAGCTATTGCGGCCGGCAAGCATGTGGTGACTGCCAACAAGGCGCTGCTGGCCGTGCACGGCACCGAGATCTTTGCTGCGGCGCATGCCAAGGGCGTGATGGTGGCTTTTGAAGCCGCTGTGGCCGGCGGCATCCCGATCATCAAGGCGCTGCGCGAAGGCTTGACGGCCAACAGCATCCAGTGGATCGCCGGGATCATCAACGGCACGACCAACTTCATCCTGTCGGAGATGCGCGACAAGGGACTGGACTTTGCGACCGTGCTCAAGGAAGCGCAGCGCCTGGGCTACGCCGAAGCCGACCCGACCTTCGACATCGAAGGCGTGGACGCCGGCCACAAGGTCACGCTGATGAGCGCCATTGCTTTCGGCGTGCCGGTGCAGTTCGACAAGGCGCACATCGAAGGCATCACCAAGCTCGCCGCGCAAGACATCAAGTACGCCGAACAACTGGGCTATCGCATCAAGCTGCTGGGCATTACCAAGCGCACGGCGCAGGGCATCGAGTTGCGCGTGCATCCGTCGCTGGTGCCCTCCAAGCGCCTGCTGGCCAACGTGGAAGGCGCAATGAACGCGGTGGTGGTGCACGGCGATGCCGTCGGCACCACGCTGTATTACGGCAAGGGCGCGGGCAGCGAGCCCACGGCCAGCGCGGTGATCGCCGACCTGGTCGACATCACGCGCCTGCACACGGCCGACACCGCGCACCGCGTGCCGCACCTGGCCTTCCATCCCGATGCGATGAGCGACCTCAAGGTGCTGCCGATGTCCGAAGTCGTGACCAGCTACTACCTGCGCCTGCGCGTGGCCGACCAGGCCGGCGTGCTGGCCAAGGTGACGAGCCTGGTGGCGTCGGCCGGCATCAGCATCGACGCGGTGCTGCAGCGCGAGGCCGACGAAGTGGGCGGCGAAGGCTCGACCCAGACCGACCTGATCATCCTCACGCACGACACGCGCGAAGGAACCGTGGACCGCGTCTTGGTCGAACTGCAGGCGCTGCCGACGGTGCTGGCGCCCATCGTGCGCATCCGCAAGGAAGAGCTCTCCTGAGCGTTGGAACCTGGCGCTCCCGGTATTACAGGAACATTGAGTGAACTACATCAGCACCCGCGGCAATCCCGACCGCAAGCGCTTTTGCGAGATCCTGCTGGAAGGCCTTGCGCCCGATGGCGGCCTTTATCTGCCCGAACACTATCCGCAGGTTGACGCGGCCATGCTCGCCAAATGGCGCGGGCTGCCCTATGCACAACTCGCGTACGAGGTGCTGTCGCTTTACATCGACGACATTCCGCCGACCGATCTGCGCGACCTGTGCGCCAGGACGTACACCGCGGAAGTCTTCGGCACCGACGACATCGTGCCGCTGCGCGAACTGGAAGACGGCACCTACATCGAGGCCCTGTCCAACGGCCCGACGCTCGCCTTCAAGGACATGGCGATGCAGTTGCTGGGCAACCTGTTCGAATACGAACTGGCCCGCCGCGGCGAAGAACTCAACATTCTCGGCGCGACCAGCGGCGACACCGGCAGTGCAGCCGAATACGCGATGCGCGGCAAGAAGGGCGTGCGCGTCTTCATGACCTCGCCGGACGGGCGCATGAGCCCCTTCCAGCAGGCGCAGATGTTCAGCCTGCAGGACGCGAACATCCACAACCTCGCGGTCACCGGCGTGTTCGACGATTGCCAGGACATCGTGAAAGCGGTGTCCAACGACCTGGACTACAAGCGCAAGTACAAGATCGGCACGGTCAACTCGATCAACTGGGCGCGTCTCCTGGCGCAGGTCGTGTACTACTTCGCTGGCTACTTCCATGCGACGAGCAACAACGAGCAGAAGGTGAGCTTTGCCGTGCCCTCGGGCAATTTCGGCAATGTCTGCGCAGGCCACGTGGCGCGCATGATGGGTTTGCCGATTCACCAGCTCGTGGTGGCCACCAACGAGAACGACGTGCTCGACGAGTTCTTTCGCACGGGCGTCTACCGCGTTCGCTCCGCGGCGGACACGCACGAGACGTCGAGCCCGTCCATGGACATCAGCAAGGCCAGCAATTTCGAGCGCTTCGTGTTCGACCTGCTCGGCCGCGACGGCGCCAAGGGCCGCGCGCTTTTCGAAGGCGAACTTAGCCGCGTCGGCCAGTTCGACCTGAGCGCCGATCCGGCATTCGCGCAGGCCGCGACCCGCTTTGGATTCGTCAGCAGCCGCAGCACGCATGCCGACCGCCTGGCCACGATTCGCGACACCGACAAGCGCTTTGCAACCCTGATCGACACGCACACGGCCGACGGCCTGAAGGCGGCGCGCGAACACCTCACGCCTGGCGTGCCGATGATCGTGCTGGAAACCGCGCTTCCGATCAAGTTCGCATCCACCATCGTCGAGGCGCTGGGGCACGAGCCCGATCGGCCCAAGCGATTTGAAGGCATCGAAGACCTGCCCAAGCGCGTCACGCGCCTGCCTGCGGACGTGCAGGCGGTCAAGGACTACATCGCGCAGCACTGTGACTGAGTCGGGTTTGCGAGGAGCCGCGATGCTTCAGCGCGCCGTTAAGGTAAGCCGATGAAAGTGATTGGCTTCTCTGGTTATTCGGGCGCCGGCAAGACCACCCTGGTCGAGCGCCTCATCCCCGTGCTCAAGATGCACGGCCAGCGTGTTTCCGTCGTGAAGCATGCGCACCACAAGTTCGACATCGACCATCCCGGCAAGGACACTTATCGCCACCGCCAGGCGGGCGCCTTCGAAGTGGTGGTGGCATCGGACCGGCGCCTGGCCCTGATCCGCGAATTCGAGCGGCCCTCGCAACTGAGCGCACACCACCTCATTGCGGAACTGTACGAAGGCGTCGACTGGGTGCTGGTCGAAGGCTTCAAGCAAAGCGACCTGCTCAAGCTCGAAGTGTGGCGCCTGCCGGAGCCCGGCGAAAAACCACGTCCCGCGCGCTATCCGGAAGATGACTACATTGTCGGCATTGCCACCGATGCGGCCGACCATTTGCCGCAGCCCACCGGCTTGCCCATCTTCGACGTGAACGATGTGGAGGCCATCGGGCAATGGTTGCTCGAGAACGCCGACCGCTTCGAATACAACGCTGAACTCTATGCCTGACAAAGCACCCCCTGCGCGCCCGCCCTTGATGGCGCTCGACGAGGCCCTGTCGCGGTTGCTCGCCAACGCGCAGCCGGTGCTGGGGACCGAGAGCGTGTCCACCTTCGAGGCCGACGGCCGCGTGCTGGCGCAGGACGTCGTTTCGGCCCTGACCGTGCCGCCACGCGACAACAGTTCGATGGACGGCTACGCCGTGCGCACCAAAGATTGCGCCGCGGCGGGCGCGGTGCTGTCCGTGGCCCAGCGCATTCCCGCGGGCACCGTCGGCGGCCCGCTGGCATCCGGCACGGCGGCGCGCATTTTCACCGGCGCGCAGATCCCCGAGGGTGCCGACGCCGTCGTGATGCAGGAAGACACCGCCGCGCTGGAGGCACAGGATGCGCAGGACGCCTTCGGCCGCGTGCGCATCGAGACGCCGCCCGCTGCAGGCCAATGGATCCGGCGCGCCGGCGAGGATGTGTCGCGAGGCGATGTCGTCCTGCAAAAGGGCGAGCGCCTCTCGCCACAGGCGCTGGGCTTGGCGGCGAGCGTCGGCTTCGACAAGCTGACCGTCTCCCTGCGCCCGCGCGTGGCGTTGCTGTCGACCGGCGACGAATTGGTCATGCCGGGCGAAGTGGCGCCTGACGCCATGAAGCCTGGCGCCATCTACAACTCCAATCGCTTCTTCATGCGCGCGTTGCTCAAGCGATTGGGTTGCGACGTGAACGACCTGGGCATCGTCCCCGACCGGCGCGAGGCCACCATCGATGCGTTGCGCGAGGCCGCCGCCTGCAACGACCTGATCGTGACGACCGGCGGCGTCTCTGTCGGCGAGGAAGACCACATCAAGGCTGCCGTGCAGGCCCTTGGATCGCTTGAGTTGTGGTCGCTGTCGATGAAGCCCGGCAAGCCCTTCGCCTATGGCCGGATCGGCACGACGCACATCACCGGATTGCCCGGCAATCCGGTCTCCAGCTTCCTCACATTCCTGCTGCTCGTGCGGCCGTTCCTGCTGACTTTGCAGGGGGCTTCACGCGTCGCACCCCAGCCGGTCGCGATGCGCGCCGACTTCGACTGGCCGCGTGCCGATCGCCGACGCGAATTCCTGCGGGCGCGTCGCAACGCTTCCGGTGGGTTGGACCTGTTCTCCAACCAGAGCTCGGGCGTGCTCACCTCCACCGTGTGGGGCGATGGCGTCATCGACACGCCGGCAGGCCAGCCTTTCAAGGCGGGCGACATCGTCCAGTTCATTTCCTTCGCGTCGCTGCTCGCCTGAACATGAAAGTCCACGTCCGTTACTTTGCTTCGGTGCGCGAAGCCCTTGGCACGGGCAGCGAAGACTTCGAGACAAACGCCGCGACGCTGGCCGGCCTGCGTGACGAATTGATCGCGCGCGGCGGCCACCACGCGACCACGCTCGCCCGCGGCCGCGCGGTACGCATGGCGCTCGACCAGGTAATGATGAGCGACGAAGACGCCACGCTGCGCGAGGCCTGCGAAGTGGCCTTCTTCCCACCCGTCACGGGCGGCTGAGTTCGGCGTCGACCTGCGCCAGACGCTGGCGAAGGGCGTCGCTCGCCGGCGTCATGGGTGAACGCAATTCATCGCGCATTTCTCCGCGCATCGCAAACAACGCCTTGACCGGCGCAGGATTGGCTTCGGCAAACATCAGCTCGATCAAGGGCAGCAGGGGCTGCCACAGCGCCCGCGCTTGCAACAGTTGCCCGTCGCGCAAGAGTGCGATCACGCGTGAGAAGCGCCCGGTGTGCAGATGCGCGCTGGCTGCGATGGCGCCGGCTCCTCCGTGCGCGACGGTGTTGAACATCTCGGCGTCTTCCCCTGCGAGAACCTGCAGGCGCCCGTCCGCGATCAGTGCACGCGTCTTGCCGGCATCGCCGCCGCAATCCTTGATGGCGCGAACTCGAGGATTCGCGGCGAGCGCAAGAAGCGTGTCGCGTTCCAGCGTTGCACCGGTCCGGTAGGGGATGTCGTAGATCAGAAGGGGAGCGGCGCTCTCCTTCGCGATGGCGGCGAACCACTGCAGCAAGCCAGCCTGCGACGGCCGGATGTAGTTCGGCGCCGGCACCAGCAAGCCCGCCAGAGGCTCCTTGTTGAGCCGCCGCACCCACGCGAGCATCTTGCCCAAGTGGTAGCCGCTGACGCCCATGATGCGCGGCAATTGCGGCGCCGCCTGCGCGACCGTCGCGAGAACGGCCAGTTGCTCGCCCTCGTCGAGCGCCGCAGCCTCGCCGGTGGAGCCGCACACGACGTAGCCGGCGATGCCTGTCGATGCAAGCCGCTTCACCAGCGCGGCCAGCGCGGGGTGATCGACGGCGCCGCCGTTGAAAGGGGTGACCAGTGGAATCCACAGGCCGGAAAAATCGAAAGATGAAGTTGGATCTTGCACGCTGATTCCTTTGCAGGAGAACGACCGATGAATGAACCATCGTCGGGTGTGCGCGCAACACGAGCTTCTGAAATCGAGGCTTGGCAGTTCCGTCGCTCACCTGACGACGGAACCGCAGCTCCGGTCAGACGAGCTGTGGTTTTTTGGCTTTGCCGATCTGGCGCAGGCCGGCAGTTCCTTCGGCTGAAGGAGCAGGACGCTGCGCTTGGATGATCGACATGCTTGCAGTCTAGCGCATGGCGGAGCGGACCCTCATGCCGCCGCGCATCCGCGCATCCGCGCATCGGGCGGTGCCACAATCCCCGCATGAGCGAGCCACGCGTTTTCATCCAAGCCCACGATTTCGACCTGCAGGCGGAGATTGCCGCGTTGCGAGGCACCGACGCACGCGTGGGCGCCGTGTGCAGCTTCATCGGCACGGTGCGCGACCGCAACGACGGCGCTTCCGTCGCGTCGATGGAACTGGAGCACTACCCCGGCATGACCGAAAAGGCGATCGAGTCCATGATCGACGAGGCGCATCGGCGCTTCGACATCCTGGGCGCGCGCGTTCTCCACCGCGTCGGACTGCTTCAGCCGCTGGACCAGATCATGATGGTCGCGGTGATCTCCTCGCACCGCGGCGAGAGTTTCCACGCCTGCGAGTTCCTGATGGACTACCTCAAAACGCAGGCGCCGTTCTGGAAAAAAGAACAGACGCCCGAAGGCGCCCGTTGGGTCGATGCGCGCGTCGCCGACGACAAGGCCGCAGCGCGCTGGGGCATTGACGCGGCCAACGCAAGCTGAGGGAGACGCGGATCAGGGTGTTCTGAAAACCCCGCGTCGCGCAGCTTGCGCGATCAGGGCGCCAGCGAACTCGAGCCCGCGATGATCGCCGCCTCCGCAGTGCACGCAGCCGATGGCGACGCACCGGCGCCGGCGGCGCGGGCCTTCGCAATCTCCTCACGCGCTGCAGTCATCTGGGCGACGAACACCTCATTGGTTTGCAGGCGCGCCACGGCGGCGGCGCCAACCAGACGGCCGGCCTCGATGTCGCTTTGCCAATGGACGCCGCAGATGCCACGGCTTTGCGAGAACGCCCGGCCGCGCTGCAGGATTGCGTTGGCGCGGTCCGGTGCCACCTCGGTCAGCACCAGCGCCCAGCCCCACCCGACCGCCGAATGGCCTGACGGATAGGAGCCATCCTTGGCGAGGTAGGCTTCTTCCTTGGGCGTGCAACTGCCGGCTTTCAGCGCGACGAAGGGCCGTGTGCGGACGTACTTGTCCTTGGCCTTGTAGGTGGTCAGGCCGGCGTCGGTCAAGGTGCGGCGTAGCAGCATGTTCAGGTTGGGCGTAGCCTGCTCCGAGATCTGCACGCCCAGCGCGCAAGAGAACACCGAAGCGGCTTCGGGGAAGCGCAGGTTCGCGTCCGACACGGCCATCGCGCCGCGAGGCGTGCCCTGCAGCTTGGTGAGTTCGCGCCAGGCCGCGGTGTCTGCTGCCAATGCGGCCGAGCCCTCGGCCGGTGGCGGCGGCAGCAGGGCGAGGCTGTCAGGCAAGTCGGCCTGCGCGAGGTAGCCCTTGAGGTAGCCGGTGCCGGCACGCAGTTCGCCGACCTCGGCCGGTGAAGTGGGGGCCACGACGCGCGATGAAGTGCTGCAGCCAGCAGCGAGCAAGGCGGCGGTGAGCACTGCCGTCAGCGATTTGATTTCCATGGATGTCTCCTCCTGTTTTTGGGACCGCCATGGTAATCGGCTCGACGCACCCGTTCGCTCGCCAAGGCCCAGCGCGCGCAAGGCTATGGCGCCGCCAGCGGCAAGGCCGAACGCCCCGCAAAGACCGCGCTCGCGCCGATCTCGGCCTCGATGCGCAGCCCCTCGTTCCACTTGGCCATGCGTTCAGAGCGCGCAAAAGATCCCACCTTGAGCTGCCCCGTGTTCCACCCGGTCGCCAGATGCACGATGGCCACGTCTTCCGTTTCGCCGGAGCGCGCCGAAACCACCATGCCCCATCCCGCCGCCCGCGCGACTTCCATGGCCGCGCGCGTTTCGCTGACGGTGCCCGCCTGGTTGGGCTTGAGCAGCACCGCGTTGCACGATCGGGCCGCAATGGCGTCGCGCACCAGCGCCGCGTTGGTCACGAGAAAGTCGTCGCCGATGATCTGGATGCGCTGGCCGACCGCTTCCGTGAAGGCCTTCATGCCGGCGGCGTCGTCCTCGGCCACCGGGTCTTCGATGGAGAGGATCGGGTAGCGGTCGACCCAGCCTGTGAGCACGTCCAGCCATTCGCCGGTGTCGTAGGTTCGCTGTTCCAGCCCCAGCGTGTAGCGGCCCTCGCGGCCAAACTCCGAGGCCGCGATGTCGAGCGATATCGCCACCTGGTCGTAGCGGTAGCCGGCGGTGTCGATGGCGCGCACCAGCGTTTCCAGCGCCTCTTCGTTCGACTTGAAGTTGGGCCACCAGCCGCCTTCGTCCGCGACGCCGGCTCGCCGGCCCATGCTGTCCATGAGTTCGCCCGCGGCGCGGTACACCTCGGCGGTCATGACCATGGCTTCGTCAAAGGTCGCTGCACCGATGGGCATGATCAGGAAGTCCTGAACATCGACGCGCCGGCCCGCGTGGGCGCCGCCGCCGAAGATCTGGATTTCCGGCAGCGGCATGCGCACCGGCCCGTCTCCCGCCAGATAGCGCCACAGGGGTAACCCGGCACTCGCGGCTGCGGCATGCAACACGGCCAGCGAAACCGCGATGGTCGCGTTGCCGCCGAGTGCGGACTTGTTGGGCGTTGCGTCGAGCGCGACCAGCGTGTCGTCCACGAGTTGCTGGTTCATGGCGTCGAGGCCCACGACATGCTGTGCGATCGGGCCGTTGACGTTGGCCAGTGCGCGCGACACGTCGAAGCCGCCCAGCGCCACACCGCCGTCACGCAGGTCGACGGCTTCGCGGCTGCCGCGCGACGCACCGGCCGGTGCGACACCACGCCCGCGTGCGCCGTTGGCCAGCGTGACGTCGACTTCCACGGTCGGCCGGCCGCGGGAATCCCAGATGCGGCGGCCCAGGACGGAACGAATCAATGTGCTCATGAAAGTTGGCTCCAGCGTTGGCGGATGTCAGAAAGGCGCGACGGCGTTTGCAGCAACAGTGGAATGGCCACGCCCCGCACACGTTGCCGATCGGCTTCTTGAACGATGTATTCCACGGGCGACTTGCCGTCGATGCGCGCGAGCAAGAGCCCCGGCAGCAGGGCGGCTGCGCGTGCTTCGAGTACATCGCGCGCTTCCCAGTCCACGCCGCTCAGGTAGGCGCCCTGCAAGGCATCGAAGCAGCGCAGGAAGTCGTCGGCGCTTGACGGCCGCCAGACGCACTTCAGCAGCAGGTGATTGAGGCAGAAGGCCAGGTCGAATGCCGGATCGCCATACCAGGCGCATTCGGCGTCGAGCAGAACCGGCCCATTTGCGCCGACAAGGATGTTCTTGGGGCTGACGTCGCCATGCACCAGCGCGCGCCGCGTGCTTGCGGTGCGCTCTACCAGCGCCGTCAGTGCGTCGGCACATTCCGGGTGCATTTGAGCCGTCGCAAGTAGATAGGGTTCGAGCCGCAAGGCGTGGAAATTGACATCGTTGGCGAAGGCACGCGCCAGCGCCGCATCGTTCGCCGTTGCCGAATGAATGGCCGAGAGGCTCATGCCCACGCGCTGCGCGGTGGCGATGTCAGCAACGCCGTCACGCAGTTGGCTCTTCCAGACCGGGTACTCGGCCGGCTCCAGATAACGCATCGCGAACGCGTTGTCCAGTGCGTCTTCGCCAAGGATTTCAGGGACGGCAGCAGGCACGATGCGACGGGCAATTCGCATCCATGCCACTTCGGCGCGATTGCGTTCGACAGGCGCTTCCCACAGCGCTGCAACCTTCAGTTGCGGCAGGGCACGCTTGACGCACAGCGGGCCGCGCGCAGTGTCGACCCGCACGATGAGCGAGGAGACACCGCCCGTGAGCGGCGTGACCTGCGGCGCCTCGTCGGGGCCGATCAGCTTCATGCGGCGCAGCGCCGCTAGCACGTCGTCGGTCAAAGCGCCTTGAATCCGCTTTCGCGGATGATGCGTTGCCACGTCTGCGTGTAGGTGCGCACGCGTCCGGCGAACTGCCCCTGCGGCTCGTAGCCGACGGTCAGGCCCAGTCCAGTGAGCTTCTCGCGAACGTCGGGCATGGCCAGCACCTTGGCCAGCGCAACGCCGAAGCGGTCGATGACGGGCTGCGGCGTGCCCACGGGCGCAAAAATGCCGTAGTAGGGCAGGTCGTCGAGGTTCGCAAAACCCAGTTCGGCAAAGGTCGGCACCTGCGGCAGCAGCGCCTGCCGCTTGGCGCCGATGGTGGCGACGATGCGCAGCTTGCCGGCCTTGTGGTTCTCGATGAAGTCCGGCACCGAGGCGATGCCCGCATTGATCTGGTTGCCCAGCATGTCGGCCATCATCGGCGCGCTGCCGCGGTAGGGCGCGGCCTGCAGGTCGAGCTTGTACTTGTCGCCGATCATCTTGACCAGGAATTCCGGAATCGATGCAGGCGCGGGAACGCCGATGGTGCCTTTGCCGCCGCCTTGCGCGCGAATCCAGTTCACGTACTCGTTGACCGATTTGGCAGGCGTGCCGCCGGACACCGCGAGCGCGTTGGCAAACGTGGCAAAGCCGGCGACGGGCACGAAGTCGACCTGCGGATCGAAGCCCGGGCTCTTGACGACCTGCGGCAGGATGGAAATGCTGTGGTCGTGCGACAGGAACAGGGTATGACCGTCCGCCGCTGCCGCCTTGAGCGCCTGCGCCGCAATCTGCCCGCCGGCGCCGCCGCGGTTTTCGACCACCACGGGCGTTCCGAGTTCGTCCTTGAGTTTTTCCGCCAGCGTGCGGGCGATGGCATCCGTGCCGCCGCCTGCGGGAAAGCCCACTAGCAGGCGAATGGGCGTTCCGCCTTGCGCCTGCGCAAGCCCGGCGAGTGCCGTCAGCGCGCCAATGGCCACAGCGCTGCGCAGCCCGCGCGACAGGACACCACGTCTTGAAAAAACCATCATCGACTCCAAAGCATTGAGAGGTTAATTGGCGGGCCGGGGCATCATGCCCCTTGAATCGCCGCGCCACGGTCCTATTTTGAATGCAGGAAACAAGCCAATGCGCCAAGACAAACTCACCACCAAATTCCAGGAAGCCCTCGGCGACGCCCAGTCGCTTGCCCTGGGCAACGACAACGCCTACATCGACCCTGTACACCTGCTGCTCGCCATGCTGCGTCAGGACGACGGTCCGCGTGCGCTGCTCGAGCGAGCCGGCGCCAATGTGCCGGGGCTCATCAAGGCCAGCGAGGCGGCGATCAAGAAGTTGCCGCAGGTGCAGGGCCACGACGTCGTGCAGGTGGGTCCCGATCTGGCCAAGCTCCTGCAAGCCACGGAGAAGGAAGCCATCAAGCGCGATGACCAGTTCATCGCCGGCGAGTTGTACCTGCTCGCCGTGGCGGACAGCAAGGCCGACATCGGCAAGCTGGCGAAGGAAAACGGCCTCACGCGCAAGTCGCTCGAAGCGGCCATCGATGCCGTGCGCGGCGGCCAAGGCGTGAACAGCGCCGACGCCGAAGGCCAGCGCGAAGCCCTCAAGAAATACTGCCTCGACCTGACGGAGCGTGCCCGCCTGGGCAAGCTCGACCCCGTCATTGGCCGCGACGAGGAAATCCGCCGCGCCATCCAGGTGCTGCAACGCCGCACCAAGAACAACCCCGTGCTCATCGGTGAACCCGGCGTGGGCAAGACCGCCATCGTTGAAGGGCTGGCGCAACGCATCGTTGCGGGCGAAGTACCGGAATCGCTGAAGGGCAAGCGCGTTCTGTCGCTCGACATGGCGGCATTGCTCGCAGGCGCCAAATACCGCGGCGAATTCGAAGAGCGCCTGAAGACGGTGCTCAATGAACTGGCGAAGGACGAAGGCCAGACCATCGTCTTCATCGACGAACTACACACGATGGTTGGCGCCGGCAAGGCCGAAGGCGCGATGGACGCGGGCAACATGCTGAAGCCTGCGCTCGCACGCGGCGAACTCCATTGCGTCGGCGCGACCACGCTCGACGAATACCGCAAGTACATCGAGAAGGATGCCGCGCTGGAGCGCCGCTTCCAGAAGATCATCGTCGGCGAGCCGAGCGTGGAGGCGACCATCGCCATCCTTCGCGGCTTGCAGGAAAAGTACGAACTGCATCACGGCGTCGAGATCACCGACCCGGCCATCGTGGCGGCGGCGGAGTTGTCAGACCGCTATGTGACGGACCGCTTCCTGCCCGACAAGGCCATCGACCTCATCGACGAGGCCGCGGCCAAGATCAAGATCGAAATGGACTCCAAGCCCGAGGTGATGGACCGCCTCGACCGCCGTTTGATCCAGTTGCAGATCGAACGCGAAGCCGTGCGCCGGGAGAAGGACGAAGCTTCGCAAAAGCGCCTCGGCCTGATCGAAGAAGAGATCAAACGCCTGCAAAAGGAAATCGCGGACTACGACGAGATCTGGCAAGCCGAAAAGGCGCAGGCCCAAGGCAGCGCGCACATTCGCGAAGACATCGACAAGATCAAGTTCCAGATCGCCGAGTTCACGAACAAGGGTGACTTCAACAAGGTCGCGGAGCTTCAGTACGGCCAACTGCCAAGCCTGGAAAAGCGCCTGAAGGAAGCCATCGATACCGAGTCGAAGAAGGGCACCTCCGCGGGGCCCAAGTTGCTGCGCACGCAAGTCGGCGCCGAGGAAATCGCCGAAGTCGTCGCACGCGCCACCGGCATCCCGGTCGCCAAGCTGATGCAAGGCGAGCGCGACAAGCTGCTCATCATGGAAGACAAGCTGCACGAGCGCGTCGTGGGGCAGGACGAGGCGATTGCCGCCGTGTCCAACGCCATCCGCCGTTCGCGCTCGGGCCTGTCCGATCCGAACCGGCCGACCGGCTCCTTCCTGTTCCTCGGTCCGACGGGCGTGGGCAAGACCGAGTTGTGCAAGGCGCTGGCAGGCTTCCTGTTCGACGCTGAAGACCACCTCATCCGCATCGACATGAGCGAGTTCATGGAGAAGCATTCGGTCGCGCGTTTGATCGGCGCGCCGCCCGGCTACGTGGGCTACGAGGAGGGCGGCTACCTGACCGAAGCCGTGCGCCGCAAGCCCTACAGCGTGGTGCTGCTCGACGAAGTCGAGAAGGCGCATCCGGACGTGTTCAACGTGCTGCTGCAAGTGCTCGATGATGGCCGCCTCACGGACGGCCAGGGTCGCACCGTCGACTTCAAGAACACCGTCATCGTGATGACCAGCAACATCGGCTCGCCCATCATCCAGGCGATGGTCGGCCAGCCGTCGGAAGACATCAAGGACGCGGTGTGGGACGAGTTGAAGAACTACTTCCGCCCCGAATTCCTGAACCGCATCGACGAGACGGTCGTGTTCCATGCACTCGACGCAAAGAACATCGAAGCCATTGCGGCCATCCAGCTCAAGGTGTTGCAAGCCCGCCTGGTGAAGATGGATTTGTCGCTGGACGTATCGCCAGCGGCGCTGGCGGAGATTGCCAAGGTCGGCTTCGATCCGGTGTTCGGTGCGCGGCCGCTCAAGCGGGCGATCCAGCAGCGCATCGAGAATCCGCTGTCGAAGTTGCTGCTCGATGGCACCTTCGGCCCCAAGGACACGATTCACGTGGCGACCGACACGATCCACTCGCCGGGTCAGTTCACTTTCACCAAGGCTGGGGAACAAAGCGCCGAGGTGATAGCCTAAATGCCTATGCTCAATTTCGTCCTGCGCGTCATCCTGTTCGTCATGGGGCTGGTGTTCGCCGCCAGCCTGGCTTTTGCCGTGCTCGTGCTGGCAGCGTTGTGGATGATGGGCGCGGCATGGGCGCGCCTCACGGGACGACCGGTGCGGCCCTGGGCGGCGCGCTTCAATCCGGCCAGCGGATTCGACCGCTTCCGGGCGGCTGCCCGGCCGGCGGCGCCCAGCGCAGCGGACGTCGCCAATGCGCGGGCGCGCGGCCAATCCGTCAGCAGCCCCGTGGCCGCTGAGGTCGTCGATGACGTGACGGACGTTCGCGCCAAGCCGGTGTCCGGCTCGAAGTAGCCCCTCAGTTGATCGTCAGCTGGTAGCTGCCCAGCGGCCCGCTGTAGTAACTCACGTCGGCGTACATCACCATCGGCGCGCCCGACGTGTTGGTCACCTGCACGGTGTCGGTTGCAGATGCTCCCGCTGAACTGGAGCCGATCAAGCCGCCGTTGGCGTTGTAGACGTACAAGTCGTAGTCGCTGCCCGAGGGCGGCGTCATCGCGAAACGCGCTGTGGTGCCTGCGGGAATCGTCACCTTGTAGCGGTCATGGTCGCTGGTCCGCGCCATCGAGCCGGTGACCGTTGAATTGACCGCGACGGCCTGGGCCGTGGCCATCGAATCATTCGGTTCGATTTCCGTCACGCGCTGGATGCCGGGCGAGACGTTCGCCGCCAGGCGATAGCCGCCGAGCGTTCCCCCGAAGTAGTACACATTGGCATGGAGGACGACGGTCGCGGCCGATGTGTTGGTCCAGCTCAGGGTCTCGACGCGTCCCGCGCCGAGCGTGCTGCTGCCCAGCATCTGCCCCGTGCTGTTGAAAAACTGCAAGTCGTAGTCCGCGGTGGCCGCGGGCGTGAGCGTGACCGTGGCGGTTGCCCCAGGAGGCACGTTCAGCTTGTAGTAGTCGTTGTCGGACACTGCAAAGATGTTGGCACCGAGCGATCCGCCAACGGGCAAGGACTGCGCCGTGGCCCGCGTGTTGTTCGGCTCCACTTCTGTCGTCGTTGGCGCCGGGGGTGGTGGTGGTGGTGGGGGAGGAGGTGGCGGAGGTGGAGGCGGAGGTGGAGGCGGAGGCGGCGGTGGCGTCACCGTCCCCGCCAGATCCGCCACCATCTTCAACCCCGTCGAATGCCACAGCAACGACCCTTCGGCAGCCGTGTGCGGCATGTACGCCTCATACCAGAAGACCACATCGTTCCCCACCAGCGATTCGCCGTTGCCGTAGGGCACCTGCACGTTCGGCCCCTGGGTCCAGCCGGCATCCTCCACACTGTTGTAGCGACGGCCAAAGACCGTGTTCTGGTTGTAGGCGCTGACGGGAAAGGTGCTGACACCATCCGTGATCGCGAAATCGACAAAGCCCGGCAGCAGGGCCATCGTCAACCCGGTCGTGGCGTTGCGCACCCGCCATTCGTGGTTGGTCGCTGAATCCGCGGGCGCATTGAACTCGCTGTCGAGCCGCTGGTAGCTGCCAGCGACCTTGCGTTCGATCACGTTGTTGGCGTCACCGTCCAGGCTGAAGTCGATGCGCCAGTTCGGGTAGTGCGCATGGTTGACCCCGCACTGCAGGCCCTTGCTGTACATGTGCGCGTCGATGGTGCCGTCGCTGCTGATGTAGTAGGCCTGGTAGATGTCGTAGCTGCCGATCTGGTCGCGGATGCCGATCTCGTACCACTGGCGGCCGTTGAGCGTGAACTCGCGTTGCACCACCGTGGCGTTGTTGGCCCAGGGAACGGGCGCCAGCGTTCCGCCCAGTCGATCGGCGTAAGGCCCACACACGTCGCCGGTGTAGAACACGCGCATCACGGGCAGGCTGATCTTCTTGATCAGTTGCCGATTGCTGAAGCGCACGTTGCTCAATGACAGGCCGTCATACAGGCCGCTGACGTTGTAGCTGAAGCTCCAGGAACCCCAGTTGACGCTGCCTTGCTGCGCATTGGCGCTGCCAACGCCCATGGTGACCAGCACGCCGAGCATCACGGCGCGAAGCCGGAGGCGGGTGAATTTCGCGGCCTTCATTGCCGGGTCTCCTGACGCGCCTTGAGAATCCGTTGTGCGCTCAGGTCGACCCAGGCCATGAATTCGGGATTCGAATCGTTGTTGACGTGCAGCGTGACGTACACCACGCGGCCGTTGTAGAAGCCGCTCCCGGTGGGTTGGTAGGCCTGGATGCCGAAGCCCGCGAGTTGCTGTGCCCGTCCGTTGCCCTGGCGCACGAAATAGGCTTTCGCCAGGTCGATCGCTTCCTGGGCTTCCTCTTGCGTGATTTCCGGCTGGTAGACCGTGGCCGGCGTGGTGCTCACCACCGGCGCCCCCGAGGTGGGCGCGGCGACGGTCACCGTTTCATTGGTGCGCCTGTCGAAGTACTGGAAACGCCGTTCGACCACGAGGCCGCGCGCGCGGTCGTCGACGTCGATCACGGCCAGTGGCGTGAGCGTGCGCCCGCGCAGGCGGCTCAGCGCGGGCTCCCTGTCGATGCGCTGCTGCATCGCGCGGAAGACGAGATCGCGCGCCATGGAGCGGCGGGACGTGCCGCTGTAGTCCGACCGGTCGATGATGTTTTGCGCGCCGGTGGGCTGCGGGGGCCAGGTCATTCCGGGCGCGCGCTGAAGGTGTCCGGTGGGGTGTCCTGGCTGGAGATTGGCAAGGGCTTCGTGGGCTTGCGCCGCCCCGATTCCGGCGCCCAGCAGCAGCCCGACAAGGGTGCACGCCAAGGCGCGCCCTCGAACTTGGGGTTCGCTCATTCTTCTGACTCCCTGAATGTGGAAAAATCTATGCCGACCGGGTGACAGCCACGGCCCGTTGCCTCTTGCGCAACATTAAAACTTTAGTTCATTCGGCCGCGGCACTTTGCGCGGCTGCCTTGATTCCCTGCATTCAACACGTGGAGAAAACCATGACCCAACGCGAAATCTTCGTGGTCGGCACCGCCCGCACCGCCATCGGCACCTTTGGCGGATCGCTGAAGGACGTCCCCAACACCCAACTGGCGACCACGGCTGTCAAGGCCGCCATCCAGCGCAGTGGCGTGGCGCCGGAAGCGGTCGGCCACCTCGTGATGGGCAACGTCATTCCCACCGACGTGAAGGACGCATACCTGAGCCGCGTCGCCGCCGTCGACGCCGGCTGCCCGATCGAGACGCCCGCTTTCAACGTCAACCGCCTGTGCGGCTCGGGCCTGCAGGCCATCGTGTCGGCGGCGCAGGCCATTGCGCTGGGCGATTGCGACGTGGCGATTGGCGCCGGCTCGGAATCGATGAGCCGCGGCCCGTACTTCGACACTTCGGCCCGCTACGGCGCGCGCATGGGCGACACCGTGCTGGTCGATTACATGCTCGGCATCCTGCACGACCCGTGGGAAAAGATGCACATGGGCATCACGGCCGAGAACGTGGCCGCGCGCTATGGCATCACGCGCGAGCAGCAGGACGAACTGGCGGTCCTGAGCCAGCAGCGCGCCGCGGCGGCCATTGCGGCGGGCCGCTTCAAGGAGCAGATCGTTCCGGTCGAGGTCAAGACGCGCAAGGGCATCGTGCTGTTCGACACTGACGAGCACGTGCGCGCCGATACCACGGTCGAGACGCTGGCCAAGATGAAGCCGGCCTTCAAGAAGGACGGCCTCGTCACGGCCGGCAATGCATCGGGCATCAACGACGGCGCCGCCGCGGTCGTGCTGGCCGAAGGCGAGCGCGCCAAGGCGCTCGGCCTCAAGCCGCTGGCGCGCCTGGTCGGCTACGCGCACGCCGGCGTCGAACCGGCGTACATGGGCATCGGCCCGGTGCCGGCCACGCGCAAGGTGCTGGAGCGCACGGGCCTGAAGGTGAGCGACCTCGACGTGATCGAATCCAACGAAGCCTTCGCGGCGCAAGCCTGCGCGGTCATCAAGGAACTGGGCTTCGACCCGGCCAAGGTCAACCCGAACGGTTCGGGCATCTCGCTGGGCCACCCGGTGGGCGCAACCGGCGCGATCATCACCGTGAAGGCGATTGCGGAACTGCATCGCGTGCAGGGCCGCTATGCGCTGGTCACGATGTGCATTGGCGGTGGCCAGGGCATCGCGGCCATCTTCGAACGCGTTTGATGGAAGGCCACGCGCCGCGGATCGAGGTCGACCCCGACGAGGTCGAGATCAGCGCGATCCGGGCGCAGGGCGCGGGTGGGCAGAACGTCAACAAGGTGTCGAGCGCGGTGCATCTGCGCTACGACATCCGCGCTTCATCGCTGCCCGAACCCGTGAAGGAACGCCTTCTTGCGCTGCGCGACAGCCGCATCACGCAGGAAGGCGTGCTGGTGCTCAAGGCGCAGCAATTTCGCACCCAAGAGATGAACCGCGCCGATGCGCTGGCACGGCTTCAGGCCGTTGTCGACAGCGTGGCCGTGGCGCCGCGTGTGCGACGCGCCACCAAGCCGACGAAAGCCTCCAGGCGTCGTCGCCTTGAAGGCAAGAGCCAGCGTTCCGAAATCAAGAGCCAGCGCGCCCGCGTGCAGGAGTGATCCAGTGCACGCCGCTCAGCGCAGGCGCTCGGACACGAAGTCCAGGAACGACGTAATGCGCGCCGACAACTGCGTGTTGCGGTAATACACGGCGTTGACCGGTTGCCGCACGTCCACCGTGTCGCGCGCCAGCAGTTGCACCAGCTCGCCATTCGCGCGATCGGCGGTCGTCATGAAATCCGACAGGCAGGCAATGCCGGCGCCTTGCAGCGCCAGCTGGCGCAGCGTTTCACCGCTCGACGCGGTGAGCGCCGGCTCGATGGGCCACTCCTCGCCATGCGTGCCGCGCAAGGGCCATCGGTTGAGCGACTCCGGCTGGTTGAAGCCCAGCAGGGCGTGCTGCGCGAGATCGGCCACGCGGCGCGGCCGGCCATGGGCGGCGAGGTATGCCGGGCTCGCCAGTACCCGCAGCCGATGGCTTCCCAGCGGACGCGCATGCAACGTCGAATCGCGCAAGGTACCGATGCGGATGGCGATGTCGGTGCGCCGTTCCAGCAGGTCGATGTTCATTTCGTCGGTGTCCAGTTCGAGCCTGATCTGCGGATAGCGCTGCTGGAACTGCGGCACCAGCGGCACGATGACGTGCAGCATGAAGGGCGATGCAGCGTTCACGCGCAGCCGGCCGGCAGGCTGGTGGCGGCGCACTGCCATGCTCTCTTCCGCGTCTTCCACCGCATCGAGAATGGCGCGGGTGCGTGCGAGAAAGGCTTCGCCCTCTTCGGTGAGTTCCAGGCGCCGCGTCGTGCGGCGAAGCAGCGTCGTGTCCAGCTTGCGCTCCAGCCGGCTCAGTGCGCGGCTGATGCCCGAGACGGTCTGCTCGAGCTGCTCGGCCGCGCGCGAGATTGAGCCCGTTTCCACGACGGTGCGAAACGCGGAGAGTTCTTCAAGAGTGGTTTTCATTGTTGACTGTCGGGCAAATGAATTCTGAGGTGAACCGTCTTTTTCTGCAAAGGTAAACACCGCAAACTTCGCCCCATGCACAACACATCCATCACCCAGAACACCATCCCCGCGCTCGGTCTCGGCACCTTTCGCCTGACCGGTCAAGTCGTGACCGATTCGGTGACGAACGCCCTCGAACTCGGCTATCGACTGATCGACACCGCGCAGATCTACGGCAACGAAGCCGAGATCGGCCAGGCGATTGCGCAAAGCGGCGTGTCGCGTGAGGACCTCTTCCTCACCACCAAGGTCTGGATTGAAAACCTCGCCGGCGACAAACTCGCGGCCAGCCTGAAGGACAGCCTGCTCAAGCTGCGCACCGACCATGTCGACCTTGCCCTCATCCACTGGCCTTCGCCCGGTGGTGCGGTGCCCGTGGCCGAGTTCATGGGCGCTTTGGCGGAGGCGAAGTCGCAGGGCCTTGCCAGGCAGATCGGCGTGTCGAACTTCAACATCGAACTGATGAAGCAGGCCATCGCGGCCGTGGGCGCTGGCGAGATCGCAACGAACCAGATTGAACTGCACCCGTATCTGCAAAACGGCAAGGTCGTTGAATTCGCACAAACGCAGGGGATCCGCATTTCCTCCTACATGACGCTGGGCTACGGCAAGGTGCTGAATGATCCGGTCGTCCAGGCGATTGCCGCCGCGCACGACGCCACGCCTGCGCAAGTCGTGCTTGCGTGGGCGATGCAACGCGGCTTCGCGGTGATTCCGTCGTCCACGAAGCGCGAGAACCTGCAGTCCAACCTCAAGGCGCGGCAGTTGTGCTTGAGCGAAGGCGACATGGCCCGGATGGCGGCGCTGGACCGCAACGAGCGCCTTGTCAGCTCCGACGGCCTTGCGCCGGCTTGGGACTGATTTAGCAGCTTATTGACATGACGGCGCGGCGACCCTGAAGCGTGTTTCAGCAGCCCGTCAGGGCGTGCGAGACAACGCAGCCAGCGCGTCCGCATCCGTGCGGTAGTTGAACAGCATCGGCCCCGGCGCCAGCAAGCCGGCGCGCTCCAGCACCTGCTGCGCCGGCAGCTTGAGGCCCGAGATGTGCAGCCGCACGCCCTTGGACTCCAGCAGGCGGCGGATACTGCCGAACACCTCGGCGCCGGTGAGATCCACACGGTTGATCGGCTGCGCAAAGATGCACACATCCTGCAGATCCGGCCGCTCGGCCAGGGCGACGGAGATCGCCCGCTCCAGCGTGCTCGCCGATGCGAAGTCGAGTTCGGCGTCCATGCGCAGCGCATAGAGCCTGGGCGCCAGCAGCGGCAATTGCCACAGGTGCCGGTCGCGAAGGCTGCCGTCGGGGTGCAGGCCCACTTCGATGATGCGCGGGTGCAGGTGCCGGAACATGTAATGCGCCAGCGCTGCCAGCAATCCGCCGAGCACCCCCCAGTAAATGGACGGCGCGGTCGCAATGGTCAGCGCAAAGGTGGCGAGCGAGATGGCCGCCTCGATGCGCGAGATCTTCCACAGCGCGACGAAGGCCGACGGCTTCAACAGCCCCAGCGTCGCCGTCACCACGACCGAGGCCAGCACGGCCTGCGGCACGTGATAGAGCAACGGCATCGCCCACAGAAGCGCGCCCGCCACCACGGCCACGCTGAACAGCGTGGACCACTGCGTCTTGGCGCCCGCGTACAGCGTGATGGCCGAGCGCGAGAAGGACGAACTGGTCGGGAAGGAGCCGGTCAGGCCCGAGGCGATCTTGCCCAGCCCTTGTCCGATGAGATCCTGGTTTTCGTTCCACAGCGTGCCCGAACGCGCGTTGTCGACCTTGGCACTCGACGCGGTTTCCAGAAAGCTCACCAGCGTGATGAGGAAGGCCGGAAGCAGCAGCGTGCCCACGTCGGCCCCAGACACGAAGTGCGGCAGGTACAACGATGGCAGCCCCGAAGGCAGGGCGCCGATCACCGCACCGCCGCGCAGCGCGTAGCCCAGCGCAAAGCTGAGCGCCGCACTGACGGCCACCAGTGCCATCGTCGTCGGAAACTTCGGCGCCAGCCGCTTGCCCAGCCACAACATGGCCATGCCGCCGAGGCCAAAGGCGATGGCAAAGAAGTCCGGTGGCGGTCCATGCAACACCTGCAGATAAGACCGCCCGGTAAACCCCAGCAGGGCAGGCAATTGCGACAGAGTGATCAGCACGGCAGCGCCCTGCGTGAAGCCCATCAGCACTGGCGAATTCACCAGTCGCAGCAGCCACCCGAGGCGCCCGGCGCCCAAGGCAACCTGCATCAGTCCCGACAACAGCGTCAGCCAAACGGCCAGGGACACCCACTCGGCGCTGCCCGGCACCGCCAGCGGCGCCAGCGACGCGCCCACGAGCACGCTGGTGAGGGCCGTCGGCCCGACCGACAGCCGGGCCGACGAACTGAACAAGACCGCGATGAGTGCCGGAAAGAGCGCCGCATAGATGCCCGTGATGAGCGGCATGCCCGCGAGCGCCGCATAGGCGACGCCCTGCGGAATGACCATCAGCGCCACCGTGACGCCGGCGGACGCCTCGTTGAGGAGCAATGCGCGGTCGGGACGGGGCCAGGAGAGGAAAGGAAGCCAGCGCGACAGGCGTTGGCGCGTCGATCGGTCGGGGGTGTGTTGCATGTCGTTCACGTCCTCACCCCAGCGCGGCCAGTTCAGCCTGCAATTGCGCCAATTGCAATTCGACGCGCTCCACCACGGGCGTGGGCCGGTGGGCGGACAAGGCAAGGCTCAGCGTGGCGCGCGTCATGCCGACGTAGAGCAGACGCGTTTCTTCCTGCGTTTCATCTTCGCGGTGCGACAGGTCGTGCAGGCATCCCAGCAGCACATGCGGGAACTCCAGGCCCTTGGAACTGTGCAGCGTCAGCAGGCGCACGGCCTCCTGGTTCCAGCGGAACTGGCTGATGGGTATTTGCCGCATGGATTCGAATGCAATGCCTGCTTGATGCAGCGCGCGCTCCAGTTCGGCCATCGAGGCCCTGTAGCGAGACAGCACGCCGATCTGCCCGAGCGACACGCCTTCAGCGCGCAATTGCGCAATCCGGCTGGCCTGCCATTGCGCTTCGGCGCGCGCCGACGGCGCCCGGTGCAGCACGGGCAGCGGCCCGCGACGCCCGGCACTGTCGGGATGGACGACCGGCAACTCCTCGCTGGCCTGCAGGGCGGCGCTTTCTTCCAGCAAGCCGTGCGCGCAGCGCAGCGCCAGGCCCAGAATTTCCACCGTGTTGCGGTAGTTCAGCTTCAGCACCGTGCTGCGGCCGACGGCCTGGATGCCGAGCGACGCCAGGCTGACCTTGCGGCCCCGTTTGCGATAGATCGATTGCGCGTCGTCGTACAGCACCAGCAGCGCCTGCGTGGCGGGGTTGACCAGTTCGGTGGCCATGCGCAGCCACGCGTCCTCGAAGTCATGCGCCTCGTCGATCAGGACGGCCGTGTACTGGCCCTTGGGCACGAAGCCTGTGGCGAGCGCGCGGCTCACCGTGTCCGCCAGCGCTTCGAAGTATTGATTCGAGTCGCGCGGCGCATCGACGTGCAATTGGTAGGTTCGCACCATGTCCTCGCACCAGCTGTGGAAGGTGCGCACGCGCACGCCGTGTCGCTGCGGCGCGATGCCGCGCTGGCCCAGCAGGGATTCGATGCGCCCGGCGAGCCCGCGGTTGAAGCAAAGCACGAGCACCGGCTTGCCAACGGCGACAGCGGCTTCGGCCAGGTGCTGGGCGCGGAACACCAGGATCATCGTCTTGCCGGAGCCGGCCACGCCGTGGATCACCCGGTGGCCGGCGCCCATGCCGCGGGCTTCGCGTTCCTGCTGCATGTCCATGACCTGCAGCAGGTCGGGCACGCGAAGCGTCGAGGGCGCACTGCCTGCACCGCCGTCCGGCGCCGCGTCGAAATCGAGCGAAGCCTGGAAAGCATCCATGCGCAGTTCCGGGAACAGGTGCCAGCGGATCCGGTCGCGCTGCGGCAGGGTCAGCGTGTGCGGAAACGTCATCTGGAACATGCCCCACAGGCGCTCGGTGAAGGTGGCCGTGTCGACCTCCTCTTCCAGGTCGTCCCGCAGCAGCGTGCGGTTGGGGGGAAACATCTCGTCGAACTCGGGGTCGGTCAGGTCCGAACGCTTGAGCCCCGTCAGCGCAGTGCCCCAGCCCCAGGGAAACAGCAGCTTGCCCTTGAAGCTGCCGGTGACGTGAACGAGCGCGGCGTCTCGCTGCATGCGTTCCACGAGCGCGAGCACGTGCTTTCGCGCCTGCACCAGCGGGTGGGCCTCCTCGATCTCGCCGCGCTCCACCTTGAGTTGCACGGAGTCCTTGGTGGCGCCGGTCAGGGTGCCGCGCTTCCAGCCCTTGACTTCCAGCACCAGCACGCCCTGGCGCGGGCTCAGGATCACGAAGTCAGGCTGCAGGCCGGCGTCGCCGACTGGCAGGTCGTGCCACACGAGGTGATCGTCTCCAAGGTGGCGCTTGAGGGCCTGGAAAAGCTTGCGTTCGCCGGTGTTGCAGCGCCGGTCGACCTGCGTCATGCCTTGGGGAAAGATGGCCATTGGGTTTCGCGTACGGGCAAGAATTGTTTCCCGCGAGCTTAAGGCCACGTCAGGCCACGCCGGGACGCACCCGGTTGCGTCGGTCTGCAGCCAGGTCAGGCCTTTTCCTTTTTCTTGTGCTGGAAGGCCGTCGGGGATTGCCCGGTGGCCGCCTTGAACATCGCGCAGAAGGCACTGTCGGTCGCGTAGCCGCTCGCTGCTGCCACCTGGCTCACCGGCATCCCGCGGGCGAGCAGCGGCAGCGCATGCGCCAGCACCGCCTGCTGCCGCCATTGCTGCCAGCTGGTGCCCAACTGGTCGCGAAACAGGCGCGCCACGGTGCGCTCGCTGGCGCCGATGGCCTCGGCGCGTTCGGCCAGCGTCGCACGGCCCGCGGGCGCGCGCAGGAGGTTTTCGCACAGCTGGCGCAGGCGTTTGTCGGCAGGCAGCGGCACGTCGATGCGGATCTGCGTGGCGCGTTCGAGTTCGTCCACCAGCAAGGGAGCGATCCAGCGCTCGCGCTGCGCGGCATGCGCATCCGCGGGAGGCAGGCCGTCGGGCGTGGTGTCGAGCGCCAGCATCAGCGCGCGCAGCAGGGGGCTGATTTCCAGCACCTCGCACTTCTCCCAGGCCGGCGCCATCCAGGTGTGGACGTAGACGGTGCGCAGTTCCGCGTCTTCGATGAGCGTGATGCTGTGCGGCATGTTCGCCGGCACCCACAGGGCGCGCGAGGGCGGCACGATGTAGCTGCCGTCCTCGGTGCTCAGGCGGATCACGCCCTTCGTCGAAAAGGTGAGCTGCGGCCACGGGTGCGTGTGCAGTTCCACGAAGGTGTCGGCGCTCAGGAAGTGCTCCTTGGCGCGCAAGGGCCGCACGGCGTCCGGTGCGTACAGGTGCGGTGTCAGCGGGCCAACGCTGCGCGACGGTGCCGTGCCCAACGCACTGGCCGGCGTGGCCCGGGCCCGGACAGGGGTTTCAACGTTTGGCATCGTTTCGACAAATGTTGTCCATGTATCGCCATTCTGCCGCGACGCGCACGGATAGGATCACTGCATCCCTCCCGCTTTGTAGCCAAAAATGACCGCTTCCGCCACCGCATCCCCTCCACGTTCCCTTGGCGCGGATGCGCAACTGATTGGCCTTGTCGGTCTGGCGCACGCCATCAGCCACTTCATGCAACTGGTGCTCGCGCCGCTGTTTCCCTGGCTCAAGGACGCGTTCAATGTGAGCTACACCGAACTGGGCGTGGTGCTGACGGCCTTCTTCGTGGTGTCGTGCGTCGTGCAGGCGGCCTCGGGCTTCATCGTCGACAAGATGGGGCCGCGGCCGGTGCTGTTCACGGGGCTGGGGCTCCTGGCCCTGTCGGCCGTGGGCTATTCGCTGGCGCACAGCTATTGGGTCCTTGTCGCATGCGCGGTGGTCGCGGGCATCGGCAACGGCGTGTTCCACCCGGTCGACTACACGCTCTTCAACCGCAAGGTCACGCCCACCCGGCTGGGCCACGCCTACAGCGTGCACGGCATCACCGGCAGCCTGGGCTGGGCGCTGGCGCCGGCTTTCGTGGTGCCGCTGGCCATGGCCTTCTCCTGGCGCGTGGCGCTGGCGGCGGCGGGCGGTGTGGCGCTGCTGGTGCTCATCGTCCTGTGGGCGTATCGCCGCGTGCTGGACCTGGACGTGAAGGACATCCACAAGGCCACCGGGCACGCCCATGCTTCGGGTGGCGGCGAATTCGGGTTCCTGCGAATTCCGGCGGTGTGGATGTGCTTCGGCTTCTTCTTTTTCTACGCCGTGGTCATCAGCGTCGTGCAAACCTTTGCGCCGACGGCGGCCGGCCATCTGCACGCGGTGCCGGTCGGCATGGTGGCGATGTGCCTCACGGTCTACATGGTGGCCAGCGCGGGCGGCATGGCGGTCGGCGGCTTTCTGGTGACGGACCCGACGCGTTGCGAGCGCATCGTCGCTGTCGGCTTCGGGCTGGCGGCCTTGCTGGCTGTCCTGCTGGCGCTGGGCGACTTTGCGCCCATCGTGGTGCCGGTGCTGTTCGGCCTGATGGGCTTTGCTACCGGCACGGCGGGGCCTTCGCGCGACCTGCTGGTCAAGCGCTCGACGCCGCCCAATGCGACGGGGCGGGTTTATGGCGTGGTCTACGCGGGTCTGGACATTGGGCAGGCGTGCGCGCCGCTCGTCTTCGGGCCGCTCATGGACAACGGGCAATATCGCAGCGTCATCCTGGGACTCGCGGTGGTGCAGGGCGTGCTCATCGCTAGCGCGTTCAATGTGCGGCGTGTGCGTCGCACGGCGTTGGCGCCGGCCTGAAATCCGGGTGCTTGCAGGTCAAGCGGCTTACCAGTTGTACCGCGCACCGATGCGGCCGGCCCATGCCTGGTAGGACTGGTTGCCGCGCTGCCATCCAAGGTCGGCCCAACCCGCCCATCTGCGCCCGAAGTCCACGGCTACGCCGCCTTTCAGCTCGATGCGGTTGCTCGGCCAAAGATCGCGCGTCGAATTCTGGTTGAGCAGGACTTCGTCGCCCAGGTAGGCGTCGTACCACCAGTTCAGTGCACCGTAGGGCCGGATGCGCAGTCCGACGCCCGCCTGCTGCGAGTCGGTCTGCATGACGCGCACGCCGAGCCTGGACATCCATCCGCCACGATGCGCGTTGTCGATTTCGGTGCCGTCCGACTCGATGAAGTTGTACGTGTGGTTGTGGACGTAGACGATCTGGGCCTGCGGCGAGATCACCCAACTGCTGCCTTGCATCAATGGCAGTGCGTAGCCCGCCTCGGCGGAGGCCATGGCCACGTGCGAGCGATAGTCCATGCGCGCGAGGCCGGCCGAGTCGACCTTGTTGTCGAACCATCCGTACTGCCACCACAGGTCCGTATACCAGCCCAGGCGCGTGCGTTCGTTCTGGAACCACGTGCCATAAAAACCGGTGCCTACGCCCGAGGTGTCTCCATGCGCTTGCACCGGATTGCCCAGCGCCGTTGCATCGGTTCGCCCGCCACCCACGGACGCAATCGCGCCCAGGTGCAGCCGATCGGTGGAAAAGAGCGACCAGGTCGCGAGGTCGGCGCCGCCTTGCAGCAGCCATCCCTTGGTGTCCACATCGAAGTGGCCGCTTCCGCTCGTGGAACTGGCGCCTTCGCCCGATGCGCGCAGCCATGCCTGGCCCCGGCTCCGCGCCCCGTCGGGGCCTTGCGGTGCCGGCCACTGCGGCTCGCCGGAACGGTCGTCCAGGCCATGCACAAACAGGACGCCCGACAGCCGCTGGTTGCCCAGCAAGGCGCCGGTCTCGGGTCGGGTGAATGGGTTGAATGGAGTGCAGCCTGCAGGCGCGCATTGCGCGAATGCAGCGCAGCCGCTTCCCATGGCTGCGGCGATGGCCATCCGGGCGGCCAGGCGCGCAGAAGAGGCCACGAATGTTCCGGGAACTACCCGGAGAGCAACAAGTTCTGATGGATGAGCGAAAGTGCGACTCACGGACTGAACCTCCTGCATGACTGCTGAAAGGGCCGCACTGCGGACGCGGGTCGCTGTTCGTGCGCAGCATGGGGCTGGGCAAATTCTTGGCGCGAATGGGTGAATCCAGTGTGAACGGCGCCCTCGGCTCGTCGATTGACAGAAAGGAACCGCATGCACACCGTCATCGTGATGGCCGGCGGCTTGGCGCTGATGGCGGCTTGCCTGTTGCTTGGCTACGCTTGGGGCCAGATGCGCGGTCTGCTGATGGGAGCGCAGTTTTTCATCCCGCTGTGGCTCGTCGGCGCCTTCGTCAACATGTGGATTGGCGTGAGCAGCGCGGGCTATTCATGGGCTGAAGAATTTCCCATCTTCCTTGCGATTTTTGCCTTGCCCGCCGCCGTGGCCGCAGGGCTGTGGTGGAAGCTTTCGTGACGGCTTGAGCCTGCGCATGTAATCGGGAAAAAGCGGGAAAAATGGGCGCCCGCTGACATGTGCATACGACTTGCGGCTAATACGCGGGGCTGGTTTTCGGCGCTAATCTGGATACAGATTGCTACGGAGCCGTCATGCTCACCACTTTACAAAAAGCCAACATTCTGAGAAAAGCCGGCGTCCAGGTGCCGGCCGCACCGACCAGCGTTTCGGAGGACGCATCCAACCCTGCCGCCGAGCTTCACAAGGCGGCGAAGGAATGGGCCACGACGGTGGAAAACCTGTACGTCACCTACGCCGCTGCGCGCGCGGCCAAGAGCCTGCGTGACGCAGAGGAAGCACGACAACTGGACATGCTGCGACGGCTTTCGTCGTCCTCGGCCTTCGCCTGAGCCGCCCCGGGGCCGGGCCAGGGCCGGGCCCGCGCCGCAACTACTTCTTCGGCTGCATCAGCGTCTTGAGTTCTTCCATGTGCTCGCCGGCGCGCTTGGTGATGTGGGACATCATCTCCGCCTGCGAACTGCGGGCCAGTTCCGCCAGTTCCTTCATGTCGGCCAATGCCTTTTCGCAGGCCTTGCGCACCACTTCGGTCTGATCGCCCAGCCCCTTGCCGCCCGCCGCGCCCTTGGCCGCGTCCTGGATGCCCTGCATGGTTTGCGTCAGCATGTCGGACTGCTTCTTGGCGAGCGCCTGCATGGCCTCGTAGGCTGCCTTGTTGGCGTCGACCACGGCCTGAATGTCCTTGCGGCGCGCTTCGGCAATCGCGCTCATGTCGATGCCGGGAATCTTGAATCCCTGGATGAATTTGGTGATGTCGCCGAGGGGATTGAGGTCAGCCATGTCGTGTCTCCTTGTTCAACAGGTGCGGCGACGTTCGACGGTCTGGCTCCAAAAGTCAAGCGGCACGCGCTTGCCGCGGCACAAACAAGAAGGCCCAGCGGGTTTGAATCGCTGGGCCCCGGACTTCCTTTCGGTGCTGCATCTGCTTTTCAGGAAAAGCTGCTATCTGCCTACGTGAGAGGCGCACAGGAAGTCCAAGTGGAGACACTGCATGAATGCGATGGGTGCGGGTGTAGGACGGCGCCGCGCCCGCGCCCAGTCGCGCGTATCACCTGCCACAAGACGTATCGGCCGCCCGGTCTTTGGCCTTCAGATGCGACGCCCGCGGGGCACCACGCTCAGTTGCATCGTCGCCTTGGCGGGCGCCGCCGAGATCACGGTCTGCTGCGGTGCAATGTCGATCAATTGGTCCGGGTGCCACACCTTGATGATCGCGGCTCCTTCAGGCACATCGAGCGAAGCAACGCCTTCGGCGCTGGTCAGCGAAGCCCATGGCGAATCGCTCACGTAGACGTGGCCGCGCATCGAGTTGTGCAGGTGGCAGCCGAGCAACACAGCGCCGGCCTTGTCGAACACCGCGTCGGCGAACTTGCCGGGCTTGCCGTCCTGCTTGCCGTCGATGCGCAGTTCGAAGCCGCCGGCGGCGTCATCGTTGAACTGCGCAATGCCCGCGGCCGAGGCGCGCACGTGGTGTTCCCAGGGGTCGTTGTTCAGAAAACGCGCCTTGGCGCCCACGGCCACGAGGCTGATGGCAGGCATGAAACGCATGTTCTGCTGGGCGATGACCACGTCCTTCGGCAGGCCGGGGGTCGCTGCAGGCACGGCCGCCGCGCTGACGACGACCACGACCGCATTGATCACCGGCTTGCCCTCCTTGTCGAGCACGCTCACCTGCAAGGGTGTTGCGGCGGCATGGCCGGCAAGGGCGAGCAGGGCTGCGGCGACAAGGCCGCGCATGTGCAATTTCACAGCATCAGCCCGCGATGATGTGCCAGACCTTCAGGTAGTTGTCGCCGTACTTGTCGCCCGGCTCCTGGTCCTCCGGCCACGTGTACAGGGGCTTGCCGCGAAACGCCCATTGCTTGCGGCCATCGTCACGGGTCACGATCGAGTAGTCACCGCCGGGGCGGGCGCCGTCGGTGGCGAGGACGGGCGGCCATTTCACAGCGCAGTCGCCGTTGCAGTTGGAGCGGCCGGGAACGTCCTTGTCGAAGGTGTAGAGCGTCAGTCCCTTCGCGTTCACCAGCACGCCACCGGCGGCCTTGACGGGTGCGTTATGCGAGAAAGATGCACATCCGGAAAGCACAAGAAGACTCAGCGCAATGCTGCTGGCGACCCATTTCATGAATTCTCCTTCGTGTTAAATGTTAAATATGGTTACAAGATTACACATCTTGAGACACGAAGGGGAGAGGGTTGCCGGCAAATTTTCACGCTTGGGCGGGAAAGCCCGGGGGCAGTCAGAATCGGGCCAATGACCGACCTTTCCACCTTTCCCATCACCCAGAAATGGCCCGCCACGCACCCGGATCGACTGCAGCTTTACTCGCTGCCCACGCCCAATGGCGTGAAGGTGTCGATCATGCTGGAGGAAACCGGGCTGCCCTACGAAGTGCACCTCGTCGACTTTGGCAAGAGCGACCAGATGACGCCGGCGTTCATCTCGCTCAACCCGAACAACAAGATTCCCGCCATCCTTGACCCGAACGGGCCGGGCGGCAAGCCGCTGGCGCTCTTCGAATCCGGCGCCATCCTGATGTACCTGGCCGACAAGACGGGCAAGCTCTTGCCCACCGATCCGGCGGCCCGCTACGAAACCATCCAGTGGCTGATGTTCCAGATGGGCGGCATCGGTCCGATGTTCGGCCAGCTCGGTTTCTTCAACAAATTTGCTGGCAAGGACTACGAGGACAAGCGCCCGCGCGACCGCTACGTGGCCGAAGCGAAGCGCCTGCTCGGCGTGCTGGAAACGCGCCTGGCGGGTCGCAACTGGCTCATGGGCGACCAGTACACCATCGCCGACATCGCAACCTTTCCCTGGGTGCGCAACCTGATCGGCTTCTATGAAGCGGGCGATCTGGTGGGCTTCAAGGAGTATTCGAACGTGGGCCGCGTGCTGTCGGCCTTCGTCGAGCGGCCAGCCGTCGCGCGGGGCCTGACGATCCCCGCGCGCAGCTGACGACGCGCTGCCCAAGCCGCGATCAGGCGGCCAGCATCGCCTCGACTTGGCGCAGGCCTGCGATGGTCTTCACGCAAGCCTCCGCCGCCTCGGTGCCCTTGATGGCGAAGTGGCGGTGGAAGTACTTGCGGTGCTCCACGTGCTCGTGGAAGTGGTGCGGCGTGAGCACGGCCGACATGATCGGCACGCCCGTTTCCAGCTGGATCGACATCAGCGAACTGACGACGGTGCTGGCAACGAATTCGTGGCGGTAGATGCCGCCGTCGACCACCAGCGCGCAGGCCACGATGGCGTCGTATCTGCCCGACAAGGACAGCCGCTTGGCGTGCAGCGGAATCTCGAAGGCGCCGGGCACGTCGAGCACGTCGATCTGCTCGCGGGGCACGCCCTGGCGCGCCATCTCCTCCAGAAAGGCGTCGCGCGCCTGGTGGACGATGTCCGAATGCCATTGCGCCTGGACAAAGGCGATGCGCTTGCCTTCGCCGGAATGGGCGGTGGGCATGGCGGAAAGGGGAAGGTCGTTGATCTGACTCATGGTGCACCTCGTTGAATGCAGGGTTGCCTGAATCAGGGCGCACGAAACGGCAAACCGGCGCGGACGCACAAGCGCCCACGGCCCATTCGCTGGCTCGCGCTCTCTTTCATCCGGACTGTGACCGTCGGCCCCGGAATCCAACCGGGTCTGCTGACCCCGCCACTCATTGCGATTGGCGGGCGCTCGCGGGCTTGTGCAGTCGGGCCTTGTTGAAGACCTGCCGCCGTCACCGCCGGTGGGGAGTTACACCCCGCCCTGAGAACGCTTTTCGGCCGAAGCCGAAGCGCAGATTCTAGGCAAACTGTGAACCGGTTGCTGTCCCGGCAACGACAAGGCCATGAGCATTCGAGGCTCAACGGCGCAGCTTGAGGTAGCGCAGCATGATGTCCGCCATGGTGCCCGCGCGCTGGAACACCGGCTCGAACAGCATGTTGTAGAAGGCCGTTCCCACCACGGTGCCCAAGCCGATGGCGACGATGGAGAACAGCGTGGTCACGAAGTTCTCGACACCCGCCAGCCGGTCGTTGCCTACCAGTTCGGCCAGCCCGATGAGGCCCAGCGACCCGGGCACCAGGATCCACAGCGCCGGCGTGAAGGTCACCATGGCGGGCGGTCCGCCGAATCGGTATTGCACGATGTAGGCGGCCGGCGTGATCAGCGTCGCCGCGAAGAACGCGCCCATGTACCCACCGAAGATGGCGTTGCCGATCACCTGTCCGCCCTGCGCGATGAACAGCACCGCCAGCAACCAGGGGAGCGAGCGCACGCGCGCCGAGTAGTGCAGCATGTGGCCGACTCCGAAGAGCAGTACCCCCAGCCACGGCGCCCAGACGCGTACTGTGGCATCGGGCACGGGGGCGAGCAGATTCTCCGGAGGCAGCCCCACCAGCGACGCCGCCGCCAGCATCCCGAGCATCAGGAACACGAGTTGCAGCATGCCCGACACGAAGCGCGTGCCGCCGGACACGACGTCGCCATAGGCGAGTTCCACGCTGGCGATGGCGAGCGTGCCGCCGGGCAGGAAGGTCAGGAGCGAGGCCACCAGCACGTAGATCGGGCTTGCCGCAAATCCATGTCGCGCGCCTTCCAGGGCCACCAGCGCCACCACAAAGGCCGCAAAGGTCGGCAACAGCGTCGTGACGATTCCCCGGTCGCGCGCCATCACCTTGAGCACGCCCACGATGAGGCCGAAGAACGCCGCCGCGCCGACGACGTCCGCCGACGGTCGCAGCACCAGCGCGATGCCGATCGTCGCCAGCACGTGCCCCAGGATGCCCCACTGCTGGTTGAAACGCGGCGCCATCGCCAGGATGGCGTTGACGCGTTTGAGGCCTTCGGTCGGGTCGATCGGTGCGTTTTCCGCGTCGCGCGTGAGCTCGTAGATCGCTTCGATCTGGTCGAAGCGAAGGATGAGCCCTTGCTCGGCGGTGAACTCGATCTGCAGCGAATCCTCATCCGCGAAATTCACGAACACCACGGTGGGCAGGGCCAGCGCGTTGAAGTGCTCGATCTGGTATGTCTTGGCGATGCGCCGCAAGGTCGTCTCGACCACGCCCGCGGCGGCGCCTGTGGCGAGCAGCAGGTGCCCCAAGCGCAGGATGAAGCGCAGCAGGTGCCGGCGTTCGCGCGCGATGCGTTCGGCGTCGGTTTCGCCTTCGCGCGCGATGCCTGTGGCCAAGGTCGAAGCATCGACGATGCCCGGGCCCGGTCGCGTCATGTCGATGGGCATGTGCGGCTCCTGCGTGCGTTGTGCGGATCGACGACGGATACGCCGATTGCTGTGCGGGGTCCAGGGGACATGGCCGCCGATTATGGAAGCTGGACCGGCGCCTGCGTATCAGGGCGCCGGACTGTCTTGCTCAACGGCCGCCTGCTGCGGCGCAGCGCGCTCGATCCGCTTGCGCGCCGCATAGATGTTGCTGCGCAGGGCGTACAGCTCGCTGGCGTATGAGAGCGGCACCGTCACCTTGTTGGCGTTGGCTTCCAGTGCTTCGATTTCGCGCTGGAGCACGGCCGGGTCTTCAGTGCGGGTTTCCAGCCGGTGCTCGATGTCGCGAAGCTGCCCGTACCAGCGAAACACGCGCGAGCGCACGCGGAACTGGTAGAGCGGCGGCACCACGCGGCCCAGCGGCAGCATCAACACCAGCAAGCCGCCCAGCACCAGCCACATCCGCTCGAACAGGTTGCTCGCCCAGAAGGGCAGGTAGCGTTGCCAGAAGGGCGGCGTGCCGTTGATGGCGCGGTCTCCTTCGGGGCTCACTGGCAATTCGCTGGTTTTGGTGTTCGGAAAATCCCGCGCGCGGTTGAACCAGCCTCCCGTGCTGTGGATGGTTTGGGCGCTTTGCGCAAACAGCTGGCGCAGGGCGGGGTGCGTCTGCTCGCGCGACAGCAGCGATGTCGTCGTGGCCAGAAGCGTCAGGTCATGCGGCGGCAGGTCGGCGGCAAGATCGACCACACCGCGCGGCAACGTCACGTCCTGCAGGAAGGCAAAGCGCCGCACGTAAGCTTCGGCCTGCTGGAAGTCCATCAGCGAGATGCCCGGCGTGCGAAGAAGTTTTTGCACCAGTGGCGATTGCGGCGCCGAGGCGAGCACGATGGCGTCCAGCATGCCGGCCAGCAAGGCTTCGGTGGCGGGCGTCTGCTCGAGGTAGGACAACTCGAGCGAAGTCGGGTCGATGCGGTTCGCCTTGAGCATCTGGTTCACCACGTCGGGCACGCCGCTGCCGGGCTTGTCGATGTTCAACCGAAAGCCCTTGAGTTGCGACAGCGCGTTGAGCTGGCTGGACTTTCGATCGACCTTGCGTCCCGCCTCGGTGCGGTAGAACACCCACATCGGTTCGTAGAAGAGGGCGCCCAGGGAAGTGAGCCCGGCTTCTTCATCTGCTACCGGATCGGCACTGCCGCCGCGCACGAAGGCGACATCGGCCTCACCCTTTCGCAAGAGGGCCAGGTTGTCCAGCGAGCCTTCGGTCGGCTTGAGGATGACCTCGATGCCATCGGCCTTGAGCGCCGTTGCATAGCGCTTGCCGAACTCCGCATACGCGCTGCCGGCCGGGCCGGTGGCGAGCGTCACCTGCTTGGGCGGCTGCGGATCGAGCCACCAGTAGGCCAGCACCAGCAGGCCGACGACGATGAAGGCGACCGGCCCGATCGAGACGATCAGGTCGCGGATCGACAGCAGGATGAGCTTGAGCGTCTTGGGCATGGTCAAGCGATTCTTCAATGGTGTGCACCAAAATCGGCCGCGCAGGGAATGTGCAGGCTCGCACCTTCCGACATCACCGTGACGGCACGCGCCGCCTGCACTGCGCGCAAGGTGGCACGCGCGACCACTTCGGCGGCCAGCGCGCCCAGCACGGTCATGCCAGGCGATTCGTCGGTGAGCGCGACGCGGCCGGTCGCGAGCGCGAAGAGCGTGTCGCCATCGCTCATGGTGTGGACCGGATTGATGGCGCGTGCAAGGCCGTCGTGCGCCACGGTGGCCAGGCGGTTGGCCTGCACCTTGGTGAGGACGGCGTCGGTCGCGATCACCCCCAGCGTGGTGTTGGTGCCGGCGAGCAGGGGTTTTGGAAGTTCGCCACGGATCAAGGCGCGGCGGGTGTCGAGCAGGGCGCGGCCGTCGGGCGTGCGCGCTCCGGCGACGACAGTGGCCGTGTCGGGATCGAGCACATCGCCCAGCGCATTGCACGCGATCAGCGCGCCGACGGTGACGCCGCGCACCGTGATGGAAGCGGTGCCGATGCCGCCCTTCGTGGCACGCGCCACGCCAAAAAGCTTGCCCACGAGCGCGCCGCTGCCAGCGCCTACATTGCCTTCGGCGGGCGCGGTCGACGAAGCCGCTTCGCAAGCCGCATAGCCGGCCGCCGCGTCGGGTCGGATGCGCGCGTCGCCCAAGGGCAGGTCGAAGAGCACGGCCGCCGGCACGATGGGCAGGGTGCCAAAGCGCACGTCCATGCCGACGCCGCGTTCCTCCAGCCAGCGCACCGCCCCATCGGCAGCGGCCAGGCCCCAGGCGCTGCCGCCCGCGAGCATGACGGCGTGCACATGCTGCACGAGGTTGCCCGGCGCGAGCAGGTCGGTCTCGCGCGTGCCCGGCGCGGCGCCGCGAACATCGACGCCTGCGACCGCTCCTTCGCGCGCGATGACGACGGTGCAGCCCGTGGGCCGTCGCGCGTCGGTGTAATGGCCGACTTCGATGCCGGCGACGTCGGTGATGGCGCCTGTGTTCATCGGGCCTCCTGCGTTCATCGCGTCTCCTGCGTAGTGCGCGTTGGACCGCTCAGGTGACGGGGCAAGCGGGGAGGTGCTTCAAGGGTTCCACAGGGCATGGCGGCCGATTATGGTGGAGCGGTGGGTTGAGGGAGACGCTGATCGAGTCTCCACGCACCCGCATCACGCTGAGTCTTGATCCGGCACTCCCTATTCCGGTTCGATGACCACTTCGATCTGCCCGTCCAGCACCGCCTTGCGCAGCACCTCGTGGTCGCGCTCGTTCTGGTCCGCGTAGGCGGCGGCGAACTTGGCGATGGCCTTGTCGAAGGTGTCGCTCTTGCCGAGGTAGCCGCTGATGTGCGCCGGTGCGCCTGATCGCGCATGGGCACGTGCCAGCGTCCAGCCGCAGGCCGCGGCGTAATCGCTCATCACGCTGGGTGTGAAGAGGTCGACCAGTGCGCTGATCTTCATGTCGCGCAACTGGCGCACGTAGAAGTGCCGGCCCAGTTCGCCTTGCGTCCAGCCCAGGAAGATGTCGCTGGCCGACTGGATGAGCCGGTAGCCGTTCACGATGCGCTGGCCGTGGTTCGCATACTGGCTCTTGCCGGCATAGGCTTCCAGCACCGATGGGCGCGCCTCCTTGATCTGCAGGAAGAGCGGGTCGTCCTCGCTGGCCATCATGAGCAAGATGCCGCAGAAGGTGCCCACGCTGCCCACGCCCACCACCTTGACGGCGACGTCCTTGATTTGATAGCGGTCGACCAGGGTGCGCCGGTCTTCCTGCAGCGAATCGCGGTAGGTGGCCAAGCCGTTCCACGTGCGGTCGATCAGCGACTCGCCGCCCTCGGGGGTCGGGTGATAGACGAGCGGCGGGTTGTCCTTGATGCGCGGTGCTTCGCCCGCCATCGCCGCGAGCTTGGGAAAGTCGTGGTCGAGCACGGTGCGCTGGCGCACGGCTTCAAAGCGCTTTTCAAATCGCCTGCGGGCCTGGTCGTCCGAGATCGTCGAAAGCGTCTTCTTCACTTCCACGGAGGAATACCAGACCTCGAGCACCGACATGCGGCTGTACTCGGCCATGTGCTCGCGGTAGGAGCGCACGCAGGCCAGCGTCGCATCGCGCGCTGCGCTTTCGGTGAAGCCGTTGTTGCGGCAGGCCACGACCACGCTGGCCGCGAGCCGCTTGACGTCCCACTCCCACGGCGCGGGCAGCGTTTCGTCCATGTCGTTCACGTCGAAGATGACCTTGCGCTCCGGCGTGGCAAAGGCGCCGAAGTTCATCAGGTGGCAGTCGCCGCAGGCCTGTACGCGGATGCCCGAGGCGGGCGTGGTGGAAAGGTCGGCCGCCATGCCGAGCGCGGCGCCTCGATAGAAGGTGAAGGGCGTGCGCACCATGCGGCCCATGCGGATCGGGATCAGGTTGGCGATGCGCCCCTTGTTGGACTGCGCCAGCAGGTCCAGCGGGTCGGGCCGGTGGGAGCCCGGCTTCCACGTCGCGTGGGATTCGCGCGGGCAGGCGTCGCGCAGGCCCTTGCCGAGCTTCTGGAACTCGGCCGGTGATGGACGTGGCGCGGGCCGTGCGCCCGGGAGCAGGGCCGGCTTGTGGGGCGTCTTTGTCTTCGGGGATTGGCCTGAAACCTTCTTCATGGGGGCTCCTTCAGCACGGGACGCGTGCCCGATGCATTGTTGCAGCCCCGAAAGGGTTTGGGGCTGTTCTGTCAGTGCTTGAGCGCCTTGGGCAAGGGCAGGCCACGTTCGCGCATCAGGTCGCGCAGCACGTCGGGGTAGTCGGTGATGATGCCGTCGACGCCCCAGTCCATGAGGCGCACCATGTCTTCGCGTTGGTTCACGGTCCAGGGCAGCACGCCGAGCCCGAGGCTGTGGGCCTCCTTCACTTGGTCTTGCGTGAGGTCGCCGAAGCTGGGCGACCAGACCACGGCTGCGCCGCTGCTGCCGGCTGCGGCCTTGACCAGTTGCGGGACCGAGCCAAAGCGGTCGAGGACGAGGCCCGACGTCCAGCGGCTGTCCCGGAGCGTGCGCGTGCTGGTGAGGTAGGCGCGCGGCAGGCTGGGCGCCATCTGGCCGACGAGCGCCAGCGTGCGCCAGTCAAAGCTCTGGATGGTCACGCGCCCCGCCATGTCGGACTGCGCGATCACGGCGAGCAGCGCCTTGACGATCGCCTCCGGCGACGCCGTCTCGGCGGGCAGCGTGGGGTCGATCTTGGTCTCGATGTTGAAGCGCACCTCGCTCGCGGCGACGGAGCGTACTTGCGTGAAGAGGGCGCCGAGGGTCGGAATGCGCTCGCCGTCGCGCGCACGCTGCGCGGCAAACTGCTTGCCGTAGGCGCTGTCGGCGTTGATGCGGCCGACGTCGTAGGTCTGCAACTGCGCCAGCGGGAGCGATCGGATCGTGGGGCCCTTGGTCGTCAGCCAGGCGCCCTTGGCGTCGCGTGTGTGGTCGGGGTTGAGCGAGGTGTCGTGGGAGATGACGACGGTGTCGTCCGAGGTGAGGCCGATGTCGAGTTCGAGGGTGTCAACGCCGATGTCCAGTGCGTTCCCGAAGGCGGCGAGGGTGTTCTCGGGCGCGAGGCCGCGGCCGCCGCGGTGGGCTTGGAGGTCGAAGGCGTGTGTTGGGAGCGCGCAGGCCAGGAGGCAAGCCGTGAGGAGTGGCTGCAAAGTACCGAAGTTCATGCGTCGAAGTGGTCGGGGTGCCAGATGGGAGCACCTTAGCAGCGTGGCATGGCGGCTCAATGAAGCCCGGCGGTCTCCACCACGGCGCCCTTGCCCGCACCGCGCGCAATGTCCATCGCCGTCATCCCCCGGTCATCCTTCAGGTCCGCCTTCGCGCCCCGGGCCAGCAAGAGCTTCACCGCCTCACCTTGCCCCTGTCCTGCTGCCCACATCAACAGCGTCAGCTTGTGCTCATAGGTGGCGTTGACGTCGATGCCCGCTGAAAGCAGCGCATCCAGCACCGCCGCATTCCCCTGACCTGCCGCATACACCGGCGCACTCTTGTTCATGTGGTCAACGGCGTCCAGCCTCGCACCAGCCTGAAGCAGTCGCTTCACCAACACTGCATCCCCGCTGTAGCTGGCCGCGATCAACGGCGTGACGCGCTCCAGCGAAGGAAGGTCGACGTTGGCCTTCGCGTCGATCAACGCAATGCCGATGTCAGTGCTCCCTTTCTCGCAAGCAATCAGCAACGGCGTCTTGCCCAGCCGGTTGCGCGAATCGACCACCGCACCGCGGGCGATGAGGGCCTTCACGCGTCCCAGTTCCCCCTGTCGCGTTGCGACCAGCAACTGCGCATTCAGGTTCGGATCCGACTCCGCCTGCGCCGCCGCTCCGACCGGAACGACGCACAACAACAGGGCCACAAGGCCCGACGCGAGCACCTGAAAAGCGGGGAAATCCCAAAGCGGCATGGTTCTGTCCTGTAACTATGAATGCTGCGATGCGGCATCAAAAATAGCTATTCAGTTGACATGAATCTGGCTACGCTCGCAAGCGAGACAACGAAGGTGTCCTTTTGTAAAGGGAAAAAATCCTGACGCGCATATCCACCCACGCGCTGCAAGTTGTCTCCACGAGCCGACTTCGTTGTCGACCCGCGTCGGTGGAGGCATAGGCAAAAAACAAAGCCTGAGGAGACCACGATGCAGAAGTCAAACGTCCAGCGCCGCGCTCGCGTGCTGGTTTTAGCGCCGGTACTCGGCCTCATGTCGTTGGCGGCCTTCGGGCAGGCCGAGATCGCGGGGCAGGCGCAGGCCACCGGCGGGCCGGTGCCCAGGGATGTGAAGGTGTCGCAGCAGCAGCTCGACGCCGCCGCCGGCAACAGCACCAACGTCCTGCACTCCAACCTGAGTTATGCGCAGACGCGCTACTACCCGGGCGCGCAGATCAACTCGGGCAACGTCAGCAAGCTCAGGCCCGCCTTCACCTTCCAGACGGAAGTGGTGGAGTCGATGGAAACCGCGCCGATCGTGGTCGACGGCGTCATGTACATCACGACCTCGTACAACCACATCTATGCGCTGGACGCCGCCACCGGCAAGGAGTTCTGGCACTACAAGCACAAGATGGGCGCGGTGACCACCTACTGCTGCGGCCCCAACAACCGCGGCGTCGCCGTGATGGGCGACAGGCTCTACATGGGCACGCTGGACGCCAAGTTGATGGCCTTCGACGCCAAGACCGGCAAGGTGCTGTGGTCCACGCAGATTGCCGATCCCGAAGCCGGCTACTCCGAGACCATGGCGCCAGTGGCCGTCAACGGCAAGATCCTCATCGGCACCAACGGCGGCGAATACGGCATCCGCGGTTTCGTGAAAGCCTTCGACGCCAACGACGGCAAGGAACTGTGGAGCTTCGCCACCATTCCTGAAAAAGGCCACGAAGGCACTTGGGCCACCAAGGACGCCACCCAGCGCGACCTGCACCGCGACATCGCCGCCGAAAAGGCCGCGCTCGCCAAGAACGCCGACTTCTACAAGACCCTGGGCGGCGGCGTGTGGATGGCGCCGGCGATCGACAAGGAAAGCAACACCGTCTTCTTCGTCGTCGGCAACCCGAGCCCCGACCTCTATGGCGCCGAGCGGCCCGGCGACAACCTCTACACCGATTCGATCGTCGCCGTCGACCTGAACACCGGCGCCTACAAGTGGCACTACCAGTATGTGCCGCATGACATCTGGGACCTGGACGCCGTCTCGCCCGTGATCCTGACCGAAGCGAAGGGCAAGGACGGCAAGATGCGCAAGGTTGCCATCCACGGCGGCAAGACCGGCCACGTGTACGTGCACGACCGCGCCACGGGCGAACTCATCCGCTTCAGCGAAGCGATGGTTCCGCAAGAGAACATGTGGGTGCTGCCGACCAAGGACGGCGCGCGCATGCTGCCCGGCGCCAACGGCGGCGTGGAGTGGAGCCCGATGGCCTTCAACCCCAAGACGCGCCTGGCCTATGCGGCGAACCTTCATCAGCCGATGACCTATCACGTCGAACAGGCTGCGTACCCCGGCGGCAAGCTGTGGCTGGGCGGCGCCTTCAAGGTCATTCCGTCCGAGAAGCAATGGGGGCGCCTGGCGGCCGTCAACATCGACACCGGCAAGATGGTGTGGAAGTACGACACCGAGCAACCATTGATCGGCGGCGTGCTGGCCACGGCCGGCAACCTCGTCTTCAATGGCGAAGGCAATGGCCTGTTCCGCGCGTTCGACGCGACGAACGGCAAGAAGCTGTGGGAATACCAGGCCGGCGCCGGCGTCAACGCACCTGCCGTGTCTTACATGGTCAAGGGCAAGCAATACGTGGCGGTGGCCGCCGGTGGCAACACGCAGCTGGACTTCAAGCGCGGCAACTCCGTCATCGTGTTTGCGCTGAACTGACAGCAGAAAGAACCTTGGGCTTGCACCGCCGTACAGACAACGAAACCCCGTCGCGCGGCGTGCAGGCTCCTGCGCCTGGATCGGGTCCGGGCCTGCGCCATCGATGGCGTCAGGGCGCCGCGGGTTTTGCGACTGCGATGCTTCTTGTCTTGACGGCAGGCCATGCCGGCGCCCAAGGCACGGCACCGACCGCTGCCGGCGGAGCGGCCGCTGCACCGCCCAAGGCTGCTGCCTGCGCGGCGTGCCACGGCGCCGATGGCAAGCCCATCCTGCCGGCCTATCCCGTCATCGCGGGGCAAACCTCGCGCTACCTCTACCTGCAGCTGCGCGACTTCCAGGAAGGCCGCCGCAAGAACGATCTCATGACGCCCATGGTCGCCGGCATGTCGCGCGACGAGATGCGCGAACTGTCCGACTACTTCGCCAAGCAGAAGCCTCCGCCGCAGAAGTTCGCCGTGGTCGCCGACAAAGCGAAGCTCGGCAAGGCCAAGGCCGAGGAAACCCTTTGCACCATGTGCCATCTCGGCGGCTTCGCGGGCCAGAACGAGATCCCGCGCGTGGCGGGCCAGAACTACGACTACATCATCAAGCAGCTCGCCGACTTCAAGGCGCGGCGCCGGACCAACGATGCGGGCAGCATGACCAGCGTGGCCAACACGCTCAGCGACCAGGACATTGAAAACCTCGCACAGTATTTGGTGGGCTTGTAGTGCTCGCGTAATATGCCTTCAGTGCCGCGAACCGACGTCTTCACCAAGTACACACGCACAGCCATCGTCCTGCATTGGCTTCTGGCCATCGGGCTGCTGTCGCAGATCACCTTCGGCTTCTTCCTGGACGAGATCGCGCCGCGCAACACGCCTGCGCGGGCCGGCGTCATCAACCTTCACAAGTCGTGCGGCATGGTGCTGGGCATGCTGATCATGCTGCGCCTCGTGTGGCGCTTCAGGCATGCGCCGCCGCCCTGGCCGGCCACGATGCTGATGGGCGAGCGCCGTGCCGCCACCATCGGGCACTGGCTGCTGTATGGCTGCATGGTGGTCATGCCGCTGTCGGGCTATGTGGCCTCCAATTTCAGCAAGTTCGGTGTGGTCTTTTTCGGTGTGCACCTGGAACCCTGGGCACCCACGCTGCCCAAGGTCTATGCCATCTTCAATGGCGTGCACGTCGTCACGGCCTTCATCTTCACCGCGCTGATCGTGGGCCACATCGTCGTGGCCCTGCGCCATGCGTGGGTGCAGCGTGACGGGATATTTTCCCGAATGCTTTGGTAGGGTCCGGGAGTAGAGTGCATCGGTCAGTATCAGGAGACAGCATGTCGTTTCGATCCGTTCTTGCGCGGGCGTTGGCCCCGTGTGTCCTCGCATTGCCGGC
This sequence comes from Variovorax brevis, assembly GCF_030317105.1. Classification (GTDB taxonomy): domain Bacteria; phylum Pseudomonadota; class Gammaproteobacteria; order Burkholderiales; family Burkholderiaceae_C; genus Variovorax; species Variovorax brevis. The sequence goes on along the minus strand of NZ_JASZYG010000004.1, from coordinate 98,158 downwards.
GCTCAGCCTGGCGGCGCCCTTTGCCTATGTGCCCAACGAGGGCTCGGGCACGCTGAGCGTGATTGACACGGCAACGGACAAAGTGGTCGCCGAGATCGCCGCGGGCAAGAAGCCGCGCGGCACGGCCATCAGCAACGACGGTCGCACCGCCTATGTGAGCGATCAGCCCAACAACAAGATCGTCATGGTCGACCTGGCGGCGCGCAAGGCCAAGGGCACCATCGATCTGGGCGAGTCGCCGGAAGGCGTGGGCATCTCGCCGGACGGCAAGTGGGTCGTCGCCGCGGTGGAAGAGTCCAACGACGTGGCCTTCGTCGACACCAAGACCAACAAGCGCGCCTTCATCATCAAGGTGCACGGCAAGAATCCCGAGCACGCGGTTTTCTCGCCGGACGGCAAGTACGTCTTCGTGAGCGCGGAAGAGGGTGAGGCGCTGGACATCATCGACTTCACCAAGCGCGAGCAGGTCGCGCAGGTGCCCGTGGGCAACCGGCCGCGCGGCATCGGTTTCTCGCCGGACGGCAAGCGCGCCTATGTCGCGGCTGAAAACTCCAACGAGCTTTTCATCATCGACGCGCTGAAGTTCAGCGTGCTCAAGAAGATCAAGGCGGGCTTGCGGGCCAACGGCATCACCGTTCACCCGGACGGCACGCGCGTGTACATCTCCAACGGCGGCGACGCCACGGTGTCGGTGCTCGACACCAAAACGGACACCATCACGGCGACCATCCCCGTCGGCCAGCGTCCCTGGAACATGGCGTTGACGCCGGACGGCGCCAAGCTTTATGTGGCGTGCGGCCGCTCGGGCGTGGTGTCGGTCATCGACACGGCCAAGGGCACCAAGATCACCGACATCACCGTGGGCAAGCTGCCCTGGGGCGTGGCGATTCGCTGAATTACGACACCCGTGCGCGGCCTTCGCGCCGCCCTCAGAATGCGATCTTCATTGAATGAGGAGATCGCATGACAGCAGAGCGCAAGGCAGCCATCGTCACAGGTTCGGCCACAGGCGTCGGGGCGGCAACGGCCCTTGAACTGGCCCGGCGCGGCTACGACGTTCTCATCAATTATTCGAAGAGCGAAAGCGAAGCGCAGGAGGCCGAGGCCGCCTGCCGCGCCGCTGGCGCCGACACACTGCTGATGCGCGGCGACGTTGCCGACGACGCCGATTGCAAGGCCATGGCCGAAGCAGCCGTTGCCCGGTGGAAGCGGCTCGACGCGCTGGTCAACAACGCGGGCATCACCACCTTCGTGGGCGGCGGCAACTGGGATGCGCTGGATGGCGAGGCGTTCCAGCGCATCTTCGCCGTCAACGTGGTCGGGGCCTTCCAGATGGTGCGGGCCTGCGTGCCGCATCTGAAGGCGAGTCGCGGCTGCGTCGTGAACGTGTCGTCGATTGCGGGAAGCCTGGGCATCGGGTCTTCGGTGCCCTACGTCGCGTCCAAGGGCGCGGTCAATTCCATGACATTGCATCTGGCCCGCACGCTGGCGCCCGAAGTCCGGGTCAACGCGGTGTGCCCCGGGATGATCACCACGCGCTGGTTCGTCGATGGCGTGGGCGCCGAAGCGTACGAGAAGCTCAAGGCCAACTACGAGCGCATGGCGCCGCTCGGCAAGCCCTGCACGGCGGAAGATGTGGCCGAGGCGGTGGTCTGGCTGGTCGATGGGGCGCGCACCATCACGGGGGAGATGGTGCTGCTGGACTCCGGCATGCACCTGGGCGCCGCGCCGCCGATCGTACGGCCTCAAAGCTGAGAAGACGCCCGGGCGCGATCCGCCGAGGACTTGTTCAGCGTCCTGCCAGGCAGAAGTCCAATTTCACGCTTCCGAGGGTGCCCCGTCGCGTAATCGGCGTGGTCGGCATGCGCGGCAGATCCTTCCCGCAGCCCGCTCAGCCGCGTCTGGTACGGCAAGTTCGCTTCGAGACAGACAATGACAAATGTCAAGCGAACGTCTCTCAGGACTCGCATGAAGTCCGCCCAAGAGGCCGGGCGCATGCAGGCAGGCGAACGCACTTCACCACCGATGAGTCACTTGCATGCCTACCTCAGAGCGATCGCTTACCCCCAAGGAACAATCCCGGTTGTCCAGCTACGCCCGCATCGGGCTGCAGATGATCGGTGAATTCGAGGACACCCGGCCCTCGGCCGTCGTTGCCGCCATCGACGGCTGCGTGGACATGCTGCAGCGCAAGCAACGAGGTTGGTTGGCCAGGCTCCTGAACCTCAAGTCGAACAACACCGAAACCGCTCGCGCGCTGGGCGTCACATGGGGCGACCAGGTGGTGCGCGAATTCGGATGGGAATGGGTCGTGGTACTGCTCGACGGAAAGCGCTTCTTTGCCGTGACGCCGCCTGACCGCTCGCTGGCCATCTACCCGACGGAATTCATTCTCGAATGCCTGGATGCGCCACAAGCCGATTGCACCGTCTCGCTGTCTTTCGACATGCTGCGCTCCGGCTCCATTCCCATGCAAACACCGCTCAGCTACACGAGCGTGATGCCTGCCATCCATCGTTTGAAACCCAAGCACGCCCTCAACCTGAAGCGGGTGCCCGGGCCGGCGCTGTTCGGCGTGGAAGACCGGGATGGTCGCCTTTGCGCGGACCTGGTGTTCGTCAAGGCCTGATTCAAGGCACCGCGTCTACTTCAGCTGCACCTTGATGTCGTCCTGCTGGACCGTGATCTCGCCGATCTCGTAGGTCTTGCGGCCGAAGCTCAACTCCTCCGGCTTGAACACGCGAAGCGGATAGTCGCGCAGCAACTCCTGCATGACGACGCCGCCGATGCGCTGAAGCCGCACCGCGTCCTGCCCCGTCACGCCTTGCATTTCGAGCCGCTCGGCCCGCGGTTCGCTCAGCCGCAGTGCAAGTGCAGGCGCGTCGTAGCGCAATGCACTGCTCACCGCCACCACTCCATCGACACTTGAAGGCTGCAACAGCGGACTGCTGATGTTGAGCTGCGCCGTGATGGACGCCCGATTCGCCGCTGCGTCGAGCGCCAGGCGCGGGTCGCGCAGTGAAACGCTGAAGACCTCCAGATAGCGCTGCGTCACGGGGAAGCGCTTGGCAATCTGCGCCTGCAGTTCCTCACGCGTGGCCGTGTACTCGCTCAGGAAGAAATTGAAGCCTGCGAAGGCAGCAAGCGGTGCGGGCCCAACTGTTGCGACGACCAGCGTGCGAAGCATTGAACGGCGTGTATAAGCGCAAGCGCGGGAGGAGGGCAGTCGATCGGGCATCACGCCTGCGAGCTTGCCACAAGCGTCTTGGTTCCCCGAAAAGGTGGCCGCAGTCGTCGCGCCCGCACCGCCACCACACACCTGCAGCCCGCCGTCACGAAGCCTTGAGCGTCGCCTTCAGCGTGATCTCCGGAACGCTTGCCAGCGCCTTGGAAAGCGGGCAGTTCGCCTTGGCGCCATTGGCGATTTCATCGAACTTGGCCTGGTCGATGCCCGGCACGGCCGCTTCCATTTCAAGCGCGATGCGATCGATCTTGAAGCCGGGGCCGTCCTGCACCAGACGCACCGCGGCACGCGTGTCGATCGATGTGGCGGCCAGGCCCGCGCCTTCCAGCGCAAAGGCAAAGGCCATGGTGAAGCAGCCCGCGTGGGCCGCACCCAGAATTTCCTCCGGGTTGGTTCCCTTTCGGTCGTCGCCGAAGCGACTCGCGAAACCGTAGGGATAGTCCTTGAGCGCACCGGTTTCGGTGCTGATGCTGCCTTTGCCGGTCTTGCCGGCGCCTTCCCAATGGACACTTGCTTTTTTCTCGGGCATGGAGACTCCTCGGTGGGTTGAAGGGAACCCTGCTTTTTACGACCGCGCTCACACAAAGTCTGTAGTCGTAAGGCGCAACCGATATCCTGTTTGCCGGCGTCGCCAACGCGACGCCAACGCGACGCCAATCGGGCCAAACCCGGTGTGATCCCGGGCCTGCCCGTCGTAGGCTCGCACCCTTCCTGGAGACTGTATGGAACGACCGCACCACAAGTTCTGGCCCAAGCGCCTGCCGCACTCGATCACCGTCCCCGCCACCTCGATGTGGCACAACCTCGCCACCAACGCCGCGCGCTATCCGGACAAGCCTGCGCTCGTCTTCTTCGGCACGACCACCACCTACGCAGAGCTGGCGGCGCAAGTCGGGAAGCTCGCCGGCACGCTGCACGCCCTGGGCGTGAAGCGCGGCGACCGCGTGGTGCTGGACATGCAGAACAGCCCGCAGCTCGTCATTGCGCACTTCGCGATCATGCGGGCCAACGCCGTCGTCGTCCCCGTCAATCCGATGAACCGGGCGGAGGAGCTCAAACACTACATCACCGACCCGGACGCCAAGGTCGCGTTCATCACCGGTGACCTCGCGGCGGAACTCGCCAAGGCCAACAACGCGCTCGATCCGGAAGAGCGGCTGGCGCACATGATCGTCACGCAGTTCACCGACGCCTTCGACGCGAACGTGGAAGGCGACATCGCCCCGGTGCCCGCGTGGAAGGACTGGCTGCTCACGCGCCACCCGCTGCCCGAACTCGACGGCGGCCAGGTCATGACGTGGACCGACGCCCTGAACGCCGGTCACGCCGCGCCCGAGCACGTCGTCGGCGCCAACGACATGGCCTTGCTGCCCTACACCAGCGGCACGACCGGGCTGCCCAAGGGCTGCATCCACAACCACTCGAGCCTGATGCACAACGCCGTGGCGAGTCAGGTCTGGGGGCTGGGTTCGTCGGAAGGCGTGGTGCTGGCGGTCGTGCCCATGTTCCACATCACCGGCACGGTGAGCATGATGCACACCTCGATCCTCGTCGGTGCCACGCTGATCATCATGCCGCGCTGGGATCGCGACCTGGCCGGCCGGCTGATTTCGCGCTACAAGGTCACGAGCTGGACCAACATCCCGACGATGGTGATCGACCTGCTCGCCAGCCCGAACTTCGCCAACTACGACCTGAGCAGCCTGACGCACATCGGCGGCGGCGGCGCGGCGATGCCGCAGGCGGTGGCGCAGCGCTTGTTCGATTTGTATGGCCTGCAGTACTACGAAGGCTACGGTCTCACGGAAACGGCAGCGCCGTCGCACGCGAATCCGTACGAGAACCCGAAGCAGCAATGCCTGGGCATCCCCTACATGAGCACCGATTCGCGCGTGGTCGATCCCGACACGCTGCAGGAAATGCCCATCGGCGAATCGGGCGAGATCATCACGCACGGCCCCGAAGTGTTCCAGGGCTACTGGAAGCGCCCCGACGCCACGGAAGCGGCCTTTGTCGAATTCGAAGGCAAGCGCTTCTTCCGCACCGGCGACATGGGCCGCATGGACGAAGACGGCTACTTCTTCATGACCGACCGCCTGAAGCGCATGATCAATGCGAGTGGCTTCAAGGTCTGGCCGGCCGAGGTCGAGTTGCTGATGTTCAAGCACCCTGCCATCCAGGAAGCCTGCGTGATCGCCACCCGGGACAGCTACCGCGGCGAATCGGTCAAGGCCGTGGTCGTGCTGCGTCCCACGCACAAGGACACGACCGAGCAGCAGATCATCGACTGGTGCCGCGAGAACATGGCCGTCTACAAGACCCCGCGCGTGGTGCAGTTCGTCGACGCGCTGCCCAAGAGCGGCAGTGGCAAGGTGATGTGGCGCCTGCTGCAGGAGGCGGAAGCCAAGGCTTGACCGAGGCTTGCGTCCGCCGGCGCGTTGCTCAGGTCTCCGGCTTCGGGACGCTCTCCGGCCCGGTTTCCGGCACCACCCGCGCGCCGCGGTGATAGGTGCGGTAGACGCTGGCCCAGTCCATCAGCACGACCAACCGGTTGCGAAAACCGATCAGGAAGTAGGCGTGGGCAAGGAGCCAGAACCACCAGGCCGGCGCGCCGCTGAAGCGCAGCGGGCCGAAGGGCGTGCCCAAGTCCACCACCGCTGCGTTGCGGCCGATGGTGGCCAGGTTTCCATAGTCGGCGTAGTGGAAGGCCTGCGTCGGCTTGCCCTCGATGCGCCGCAGGATGTTGGCCGCCGCAGTTCGGCCCATCTGCTTGGCGCCGGGCGAGACGCCCGGCACCGGCGTGGGCGCCTTGCCCTTTGCATGGCTCATGGCGGCAGCCAGGTCGCCCACGACGCTGATCTCGGGATGGCCCGCCAGGCTCAGGTCGGGCTCGACCGGCAGGCGCCCCGCGCGGTCGCAATCGATGCCCACCGTTTCGCCCAGGATGCGTCCCAGCGGCGAGCCCGTCACGCCGGCGGCCCACACGACGCACCGGCTTTCGATGCGTTCGACGATGGGCGTGCCGTCGGCCGCGGTGCCCGTCTGGACGTTCAGGCCGGTGGCGTCGATGGCGGTCACCCGGGTGTCCAGATGCACTTCCACGCCGAGCTTCTCGAGTTGCTGCAGCGCCTTGTGGCTGAGGTTCTCGGGCATGGCCTGCAACACGCGCGAGCCACCTTCGATCAGGAGCACCCGTGACTCGGCTGGATTGAACCGGCGGTATTCGCCGGACAGGGTGTGCCGCGCGATCTCCGCCAGCGTGCCGGCCATCTCCACGCCCGTGGGCCCAGCGCCGATCACGCAGAAGGTGAGCATGCCGCGCCGCAGCTCGGGGTCGCGTTCGAGTTCGGCGGCTTCGAAGGACAGCAGTACCTTGCCGCGAACGTTGAACGCGTCGGCCAGCGTCTTGAGTCCCGGTGCATTGGCGGCCCAGTGGTCGTTGCCGAAGTAGCTGTGGGTGCTGCCCGCCGCCACCAGCAGGTGGTCGTAGGCGACGCGGTGACCGTCCGACAGCAGCACCTCGCGCGTGTCCGGCGAGAAGCCGCTGACTTCGGCCATCAGCGTGGTGATGTTCTGCTGGTTGCGAAACAGGGTGCGCACCGGCGCCGCGATCGATGGCGCCGCCAGCCCCGCCGTTGCCACCTGGTAGAGCAGCGGCTGGAACAGGTGATGGTTGGTCTTTTCGATGACCGTGATGTCGACGTCCTTGTCCTGCAAGGCCCTTGCGGCTTCGAGTCCGCCGAAGCCGCAACCGACGATCACGATATGGGGTTTGGAAGGGGAACCTTGCGTTGTCATGCCGGCGATGATACGCAGGTCATTTCGCAATATGGAATCAATTGGACAAGGTCAGCGCGAGACTGTGTCTTACACAAAGGGTATGCGTGTTGGACTAAAAACGCGGATTGCTCTGTCCGGAGTTTCAGCATGATTCCATCCCGCACGTTCGCGCAGGCGGCGAGCGCCCTGCGCGAACGTTTTCGTGCGGTCCGCTCGCACAGCCTTGGCTTGGCGGCGCCGCTGTCGGCGGAAGACCAATGCATCCAGTCGATGCCCGATGCCAGCCCGACCAAGTGGCACCTCGCACACACGACCTGGTTCTTCGAGACGGTGCTGCTCGAGCGACATGCGCGTGGCTACGAGCCCTTCGACCCGCGTTACCACTACCTCTTCAACTCGTACTACGAAGCGCTGGGGCCGCGTCATCCGCGCCCACAGCGCGGCCTGCTCACCCGTCCTTCGCTGGACGAAGTGCACGCCTATCGCCAGCACGTGGACGGCGCGGTGTTGAAGTTGCTCGAAGACACCCGTGAGAGTGAGTGGGACGCCATCGAGCCGATCGTCACGCTGGGCCTTCATCACGAGCAGCAGCACCAGGAGTTGATCCTCACCGACATCCTCCACGCGCTGTCGTGCAATCCGCTGCTGCCGGCCTATCGCCTGGCCACGGGACCGACGCTGCGCCTGGCCGCATCGCCGTCGGCCGTGCGATGGATCGACATGCACGGCGGTGTGGTGGAGGTGGGTCATGCCGGAGGCGGTTTTTCCTTCGACAACGAAACGCCCCGGCACACCGCCTTGCTGCGGCCTTACCGCATCGCCGATCGCCTGGTCACTTGCGGCGAGTTTGCACAGTTCATTGCCGACGGGGGTTACCGGCGGGCGGAGCTCTGGCTGTCGGACGGCTGGGCGGCGGTGCAGGCCAACGGATGGCGCGCGCCCGCCTATTGGCTCGCGCCCGACGACCCGCGCCTGGTGCATCAGGCGCCCGGCGCGGACTGGCAGGTCTTCGGTCTTCAAGGGGTGCGGCCGATGGAGCCCGAGGCGCCAGTGTCGCAGTTGAGCTTCTACGAGGCTGCCGCGTTCGCCGAATGGGCGGGCGCCCGCCTGCCCACCGAGTTCGAGTGGGAGGCGGCCAGTACGGCGCCCGGCATGACGCAGCTCAGCGGCCATGTCTGGCAATGGACGCGCTCCTCCTACGACCCGTATCCTGGCTTCAAGCCACTGCCCGGCGTGGCCGCCGAATACAACGGCAAGTTCATGGTGGGACAACTCGTGCTGCGCGGCGGGAGCGTCGCAACACCGGCCGAGCACACGCGGGCGACCTACCGGAACTTCTTCCCGCCGGCAGCGCGCTGGCAGTTTTCCGGGCTGCGGCTCGCGAAGGACCTTTGAAAATGCGCAATCCCCACGTTCAACTCGATCCGTCCATCGTCCGCGAACACCAACAACAAGAACTCCCCGCCACGGTCTTTGGGCGCGAGTTGCTCGCCGGGCTCCTGCACAAGCCGCGCAGCATTTCCCCCAAGTACTTCTACGATGCGGCCGGTTCGAGGTTGTTCGACGCCATCTGCGAATTGCGCGAGTACTACCCCACGCGCGTCGAGTTGGGCATCCTGGCCGAGCGCGCGCCGGAAATCGCGATGCAGATCGGCCCGCGCGCCGACATCGTCGAGTTCGGCGCGGGGTCGCTGCGCAAGGTTCGCCTGCTGCTGGACGCGCTGGATTCGCCCACGCGATTCGTGCCGATCGATATTTCGGGTGAACACCTGGAGGATGCGGCCGGGCGCCTGCGCGCGGACTACCCCGGCCTGGCCGTGCAACCCCTGGTGGCCGACTACACGCATCCCTTTGCGCTGCCTGCGCAACTGCCCGATGCCGGCGCGCGGGTCGGTTTCTTTCCGGGTTCCACGCTGGGCAACTTCAATCCTGAAGAGGCGTTGGCATTTCTCCAGATGGCGGCGCGCATGTTGCGCGGTGGCGGCCTGCTCATCGGCGTCGATCTCGTCAAGGACCCGGCGCTGCTGCACGCGGCCTACAACGATGCGCAGGGCGTGACGGCAAGGTTCAACCTCAACCTTCTCCAGCGCGCCAACAGCGAACTCGGCGCCGACTTCGACCTTGAAGGCTTCACCCACGCCGCCTTCTACAACTCGCCGCTGCAGCGCATCGAGATGCACCTGGTGAGCCGCCGCGCACAGACGGCGCACCTGCTCGGCGAGCGCATCAGCTTTGCCGAAGGCGAGACCATCCACACCGAGAATTCGTACAAGTTCACCGTCGACGGCCTGCGCACGCTGGCGGCCCGCGCCGGCTTCGGCATCGGCCCCGTCTGGACGGACCCGGAACGCCTGTTCAGCGTGCATTGGCTGCCGGCGGCACAATAGGCCCCTGCCCGCGAGGTTCGGGCTGGAGATATTGAATGAAAGCTACCTGGAACGGCGTGACCATCGCCGAGAGTGACGACACCGTCGTCGTCGAAGGGAACCACTACTTTCCCGCCGCGTCGCTCAACCGCGACTTCGTCACCTTCAGCAACCACCGCACCACTTGCGCGTGGAAGGGCTCGGCCAACTACTACTCGCTGCTTGTCAACGGCGAACTCAACACCGACGCCGTCTGGTACTACGCCGACCCCAAGCCCGAAGCCGACATGGTGCGCGACCGCGTGGCCTTCTGGAAGGGCGTAAAGGTCGAGGCGTGAGGGACTTCGCGCCACCCCGCACCCCGCCCGATCAACTGTCCCAAGCGCTCCTGGGCGACGGCTATGCCGTGCTGCCTCCGCAGGACGTCGCGCAATGGCTGGGCGCGCCGCTGGCGAAACTCGAAGCCCTGCATGCCGACTGGAATGCGCTGCCGCCGGACGAATACCTGAAGGACGGGGGCCGCTACCGCACGCGCCGCCATGCCTGCTTCGTGGCCAACGGTCCGCAGCTTGAGCAGGTGCCGCACCGCGCGCATTGGCAACCCGTTGAATACAACGCCCTGCACGGCGGCATGCAACGCTGGTTTGCGCCGATCGAGGCCGCCACCGTGGTGCAACCCGTCTGGCAGCGCCTGATGCGCAAGCTGGCCGACACCGCGAGCGACCTGCGCGGCGCGCGGCCCTGGTTCATCGAAGCGCACCAGTTCCGCATCGATACCTCGGGCGGCATCGGCCGACCGACCCCGGAAGGGGCGCACCGCGACGGCGTCGACCTGGTGGCGGTGGCCTTCGTCGGCCGTCACAACATCAAGGGCGGCGAAACGCGGGTTTTCGAAGCCGATGGGCGGCGCGGCGAACGTTTCACCCTGACCGAGCCCTGGACCCTGTTGCTGCTGGACGATTCACGCGTCATTCATGAATCGACGCCCATCCAGCCGCTGGTCGAAGGCGAGCCGGGCTGGCGCGACACGCTGGTGGTGACCTGCCGGAAAGAGGCTTTCCAAGGCGACTGAGCCGGTTTATCGACCGTTCCGAAGGGGGCGGGAGAGTCCTACAGCCGCCGGGCCTCATACTCTGTAGATTCTGATCTGGGTTGCTTCGACCCCCGGTCATGAACGAAAGCGAGGTCCAACATGTTCAACCACATCCTGGTTCCGATCGACGGCTCCGAGACATCGATGATGGCCGTGAGCAAGGCAAGTGGGCTGGCGCTGGCGTTCGGAAGCCGCATCACGCTGATCCACGTGATCGACAACTACCCGTTCATCGGGGTGGGCGCCGACTATGCGCTGGGGCAAAACGAATACCTGGCTGCTGCCACGTCAAGTGCAAATGCGGCCCTGGCACGCGGTGTTGCCGCGCTGGCGGCCGAGGGCTTGCACAGCGACCAGCGCGTGATCGACGGCCATGTGGTGCATGAAGGCATCGTCGACACCGCCAACGCCCTGGGCGCCGACCTGATCGTGATGGGCTCGCACGGGCGCCACGGCATCGAGAAACTGTTGCTTGGCAGCGTGACGCAACGCGTGCTGCAAGACGCGCATATTCCCGTGCTGGTCGTCAGGACCTGAGCCTGCTTCCTGCTTCAGCGCCCGGAGCGAGAGGAGACCAGGCACTTTCGAACCGCAGCGCCTCCTTTGTGAAGGGATGCTCGAACACCAGTTGCGTCGCATGCAGCATCAAGCGCGGTGCGCGCGCCTGGACTGCTTCCCCGGCGTACAACGCATCCCCCAGGATCGGATGCCCGATGTGCGCCAGATGCACCCGCAACTGATGCGTGCGCCCTGTCTGCGGTGCAAGCTCAAGCAGCGTCGCGCCCATCTCGGGCAAAGCCACTTTCACCCGCCAGAGCGTCCGGCTCGCCTTGCCAGCCGCGTCGATCATTTGCAAGGGCCGGCGCGGCCAATCCGCGGCGATCGGCGCGTCGATCTCCTGCCACGCGCCGCTGTCCTGCAACAACACCCCGTCGACCACTGCTTCATAGCGCTTGCCCACCTGCTGCGTTTCAAACGCACGGCTGAGCGCCCGCTGCATGTCGGCGCCGCGCGCCATGAGCACCAGGCCGCTGGTGGACATGTCGAGCCGGTGCACCACCAAGGCATCGGGCCAGCGCTGCGCGGCGCGGGTGCTCAGGCAGTCGAGCTTGTCCGCGCCGCGGCCGGGCACGCACAGCAGGCCGGAAGGCTTGTCGAGGACGAGCAGGTCGTCGCGCTCGTGGACGATGTTCAAGGGGAGGGTCACGATGGCGCAAGCGTAGCGTGCGATGGCGTTCCTCACGCTGGAGGTGGGCGTCGGTCCTTGATGGGCAATATCGGCTCGCTGTCATCGCAGAGCCATCAACCGCGTCCAGACTCGGAGCCCATGAATTCGCCCATCTCCAGAATCATCGCCACGACCGCCGTCGCATGGCGACTCGCCGACAAGACCACGACACAGCCCGCAGGCAACAAGCACGGCGGCACAAGCCGTTGAGAGCATGATGATTCGACCCCCGAAGCAATCCAGGGTCATGTCGCGCAGCAAAATGCCCTGATGCGGTGCGCGCAGCGCGCCTTCAACCGGAATTGCCCTGCGCAAGCAAGTAAGCGCCCGCAACTGCGACTCCCGGGTGGCAATACCCATGTCCGCCAGCAGATGCTGGGGTCTTTGTCATATTTCCCGGCGGTGCCGCGATCACAATCAGAAACACCGAATCAGCTCCCGGAAGGAGAACTCATGAATGCGATCAAGCGCGCCCGCCGGTTTATCGAGCAGAACCCCGAACAAGGCTCTGCGGCGGTGCTTTCACGGTTGGTGCTGGCGCTCGAATCTGACGAGCACGGCTTCGAGCTCTCCGACCTGTACGAGCTTGACCTCGATTCGTTCGACCTGGCAATCGACATCCTCAAGGAATGGCGCCTCGATCGCTACTACGCCGGCAAGGCGAAGCTGTTCGATCTTTCGCTGCAGATGGCGCAGATGCAGCAATAGGGTGCAGCGACGGCGCTCGCCGGTTTCACGCAGGCCGGGTCAGGCCACGATCGCCGCAAGGCGGTTCAACGACCAGAACGTCGCCATAGTGCCGATGCCATACAACGTGTTCGAGCACCGGTTTGTCCAGCGCCTCGTTCAACCCGATCTGCGCGAGCGATGGATGGGTCAGGCGGCGCGGCGCGAAAGGCGCAGCCAATCCGGGAACTGCTTGTCGAAGTCCTGCGGGCCAATCTTGTCGAAGCACTCGCACGCGGAGTCCGGCAGTCCCAGGCTCATTTCGTTGTGCCAGAGCACGATGCCCAGCAGGCGGACCACCCGGATGCGTTCTTCGCGCGGCACGGGGAATTCGCAAACGTGGGGCGGGATCGCATGCATGCCCACCCGGCGCCGTACCTCGATGGTGATCGGACCATTGCGCTCCATGCGTATGCGCACCGAGCTCCTCAGCCATGCCTGCAGATAGAGCGCGCGCAGCGCCAGGGCGATCAGGATGAGTACAGCGATGAACATGGCGAACCTCGGTCTCGTGTGTTGTGCGTGGGGCTGTCCTTCGGATGGCAGTCGTGAGAAGCAAGTTAAGACACACTGTTCCTTGATGCAATAGAGCAGAAGGCAAGATTCGTCAACTTGTGCACGATCAAGGCGATGCATGCGGCGAGATGAGCTGCACGGCAATGCGCAGCGCGTTTTCGTAGACCTGGTCGGCCCCTGTCGCCCTTGGTGGCACTGACGAAGTGCTTGTGGCGGACGATGGCACGGCGGGCGCTGACGCCAGGCTCTGCCAACGCGATGCGGGGAGCATCAGGGCTTCGCGGTCCGGTCCCTGCAAGGCGATGCCGGCGAGGCGTCCAGCGTTGTCGAACACCGGTCCGCCGTGAGGGCCGTCGGCCAGATCGATGCCCAGTCGGCGCAGGCCCGCGCCGCCTTGGGAAGCAGCGAAGAAGCCTTGGCTCAGCCACGGCCACGCTGCCTCGGCGTTGTCCGATGGCGCAAATTCGACCGTGAAGCCGGGGCTGCCCGCGAACGGTTCGCGAGGCGCCGGCGCAGGCATGCCCGCGGCGTCGATTGCGGCGTCAAGGCGCAGCACCACAATGCTCGCGTCCACCGGCAAGCTGCTGTCGATATGCGCGCGCGACGTTTGGCCCAAGCCGTTGCGCACCCACAGCATGTCCTCTGGCATCGACCGAACGGCCGATGCCGGCACCAGCGCCAGCGCACCGCCGGCAACGAGCACGCCACTGGCTACAACGCGTGCCGTCGCCGGCAGCGGCGCCTGGCTTGGTTGCATGACCCCATGCGGCGCCATCCGGTGTGGCGGCTCGAGCAAGACGCCGGCGGCCACAGGCAGGGGCGCCGTGAAGGCGCGGCGCACTCCGAGTGCCACCGCGTCCTGCGGCGCGCGTGCCAGCGTCTCGTCCAGCGTGCGTCCGGCAAAGGCGCCTTGCCCGCCGGCGCGCAGCAGCCATGCATACAGCGCGCCGGCGGGCGGGGCGTCGGCATGCGCCCCCGCCACATGGGCGCAGAAGGCCAGCGCGCGCCGGTATTGGCCGGCTTGCAGGTAGCTGCGCACCAAGGCCATCTCGGTGTCGGGTGCGTGCGCCATCAGGGCGGCGCGCTCGAGGGTTTCGGTGGCGGCGCCGGTCTGGCCCTGCGAGAGCTGGAGTTCAGCGCGGGCGAGCAGTGCGGCGCGGGTCTCGATCGTCGGCGAGCCGTTCACCCGCAAGTCCGGCGGCGAAGGCTGCGCATCGACACGGGCGCCCAGCAAGGCCAGCGCGATGCAGCCCAGCGTGCCGATGCGCGTGAACCGCTGCTTCAGGAAATGCAATCCCCAATTCCTCAGGGCACGACCGTGATGCGAGGAATCGCCAGCGCCGGCAGGGTCGGGTCGTAGGGGGCCTTTGGTGCCTTGTAGCCCGCATTGAGGTACGCCGTGAGTGCGTCGATGTCCTGCGCGCCACCCAGCACGTTGGTGCCGCCCAGCAGCACCGTGAATCCGTCGCCGCCGGTCGCCATGAAGTTGTTGACCGTCACCCGATAAGTCTTGGCCGCGTTTTGCACCACGCCGTTGGCCACGAGGGTCTCGGGTGCGCCGGTGGCCACTGGTGGCGTCACCGTCACGTCGGTCGGCGCAAGCACCACGTTCACGATCCTCGAACATGCCGCGGCCGATGCGCTCCACGTGTACTTCAGCCCGTTGGAGACCTGCATGATCCGCTGAGCGGTCTGGCCTTGGCAGCCGGTGAACTGTTGCTCGAGCAGGTCCTTCAACTGTTGCGCCGTCAAGGTCATCGTGACCAGGCTGTTGCCGAAGGGTTGCACCGTGAAGGCGTTGCCGTAGGTCACGTTGTACGGGTAGCTGGCACCGGTGAAGCCCGGGTTGCGCGCGCCGCCGGCGTTCATGAAGGCCATCACCGCGCCGCCGAGCGCGTTGGGTTGCGTGGCCTGGAGTTGCGCATCGGCGATCAGGCTGCCGGCAGGCATCTCGCCCGCGCTGTTGGCGGTGTTGGGCAACGGCGATGCGATGGTGCCGATGACCTGGCCCGCCAGCGGTGAGGCCAGCGCGTTGTAGCCATCGACGATGTTCTTCACGCTCGGGTCGGTCGCGATCGCGTCGTTGATGGCGACGTCGGTGCGGTCGACCAGGCGGTTGGTGACGGACACCGCCATGACCTTGTGCGAGCGCGGGTGCATGGTGAGGTCGATGTCGGTGAGAACGCGCCCGAAGGCGCTGGCGCTGGTCACCGGAATGAGCCGTCCACGGCTGTTGGGCAGGCCCGTCGGCCGCGGCGTGCTCACGGCCACGCCATTGACGTTCCTGACGTCCAGCGTGTTGGCCGAGCAGTTGTACGCTGCGTGCGTGTGGCCGCTGATGACCAGGTCCACGCGGTCGTCCAGGCGCTTGACGATGGCGCCGATGTCCGAGTCGCTGCCGTCGGCATTCTTGAGGTTGCCGTCGCAGCCGTTGATGTCGCCGACGTTGGGGCTGGTCTGGAAGCCGCCCTGGTGCACCAGCACCACGATCGCATCCACGCCCTGCGCGCGCAGGCGCGGCACGAGCGCGTTGACGGTGTCCGCCTCGTCGCGGAATTCCAGTCCGGCCACGCCGGTGGGTGTGACGATGCCCGGTGTGCCCTTGAGCGTCATGCCGATGAAGGCCACCTTCGCGCCGTGAAATGACTTGATGCCGTAGGGCGGCAGCAGCGGGCGACCGGTGGCCGTCTCGATCACGTTGGCCGACAGCCACTTGAACTTCGCGCCGTCGAAGGTGCCAGGCGACATGGAGCCCAGGCCCTTGCAACTGTTGGGATCGGGCACGCTGTCGGTGAGCTTGCAGCCGCCGTTTTGCAGGCGCTTCAACTCGGCCGAACCCTTGTCGAATTCGTGATTGCCCACGGCGTTGAACTCGACACCGATCTTGTTGAGCGTCTCCACCGCTGGCTCGTCGAAGAAAAGGGCCGAGATCAGCGGCGAGGCGCCGATGAAGTCGCCGGCGCCCACCACCACGTTCTGCGGGTTCTGCGCCTTCAGCCTGGCGACATGGGCGGCGATGTATTCGGCGCCGCCGACGGCCGGACGCTGCGCGGCGGGCACCAGTGTGTTCACGCCGAAAGTGCCGGGAGATTGCAGGTTGCCGTGGTAGTCGTTGAAGCCAATGATTTTGACCGTGATCGGCTCGGGCGGGCGGCCGTGACGGTCGTGGTTGTCTCGGTCGTGGTCCCTGTCGCGGTCCCGGCCACGATCGTGGTCATCGCCCCTGTCGCTGGTGGAAATGGCCTGCCCGGCGTCGCGCGGCTGGGCCAGCGCGTGAGGCGCAAGCAGCATGCTGCCCGCGGCAGCGCAGGCCAGTGCACAGCCCGGCAAAAGGCGTCGGAACGTCATGGCGCTTCTCCTCGCGGTCGATGTACCGCGAGTGCACTATCGAAGCCGCCGGTGACGCCGTCATGACGCGAGATGAACTACGCGTCGTTCACCGTTTCATGCTCGGCCGGAACAAGGATCTCCAGAAGTTCGCAGTCATCCGACCAGCCGATGACGGTATGGCGGATGCCAGGCGGCTGCACCCAACTGGACCCGGCCACGAGGCGCTGCGGCCCCACCCCTTCGAAATCCGTTTCGAACCAGCCCTTGAGGCAATACACCATCTGGAACTGGACGTTGTGGTGGTGGCGCAAGCTCAGCTCAGGCCGGAAGGGCGCGACCATGCGGATCACATGCGCCTCGGCCAGCCCGTTCGTCGCCTTTGCAACGCCCAGGTCACGGTAGGCGGAGTAGTCACGCAAGCCGCCCGTCTTGAAGTCGGCCTCGTTGGGGTGGCTGATCACGAAGCGCTGCGGCGCGAGCGTCGGCTGGGGTTGCATCGGGTTCTCCGTACTGACATCGGTGCGACATCTCACCTCCAAAATTTCGCCGATGCAAGCGAATGATGCGATCAGGGCGCAGGCTCGCAGAATTGACGCAGGGCGCTCGGGGCGGCGGTCGTGCTGGCCTGGGCTGATTCGCCTGGCCTTGAAGACGGGTCAAGACACGACCTGACGATCTTCATGGGGCGGGCGGCATCGGGCCAGGCGCAACGACATTCGCCCGATTCGTGAAGCACTTCACGCGGCGCAGGGTGCATGTAGTGCCCCCGACATATTGCATTTCCAGAATCGCCCACATGAAAAACCCCCCAGCCGTCCAGCGGCGACACATCCTGCGCAGCATTGGCGGCGCCATCGGCGCTGCCGCACTCAGTACCCACCCCATGCTCGCTGGCGCACAGCCGCGCGCGGCGGACGCCACCTTGCCGCGCGTCACGCAACTGTTGGACATGTCGCCCGACCAACAACAACTGTCGCGCGACTACGCGACTGGCATCCGGCTCGCCTTTGCCGAACTCAGGAAAATGAATGCGCCCGTTCCGCAACTTTCAACCCTGGAGACCGACGGCACGGCGGCCTCGGTCCGCAGCGCACTGCAAACGGTCAAGGACGATCCCGCGCAACTCGCGTTGCTGGGCACCGTGGGGGAAGACCTCGCACTGGCGAGCCTGAACGAGTCAGCGCAGATGCGCTTGGACATCGCGCACGTCGCGCCATGGCTGGCCGATCCGCAGATGGACACCGACCCGCGCCTGTTTGCGCTCTTCGCCTCGCGCGAAGACCAGATGCGCTACGTGCTCAAGAGGTGAACAGCGCCAGCTCGATGCTGCCGCCCATGAACATGAGATGGAACGGTGCGTTCGCAGGCAGCTTGGACGCATAGCCCGCGATGTCCGATGGGCTACTTCAACAGGGGGGAAGCGCCTTTCCAGTTCGCGCTGGCCGACGCGTTCACCCTCTGCGACGCGTACCACTGCTCGATGCACACGGGCACCAATTCCAACCGCATGTTCCTGTGGACCGGCACCAACGGACCCACGGGGGCCAACGTGGCGACGGTCAACAACGAATGGGATTCCATCGGCCCGTCCACTGAAGGCTACACATGGAAGACCTACCCCGAGCGCTTGCAGAAGGCCGGTGTCTCGTGGATCGTCTACCAGTGGATGCCAGACAACTTCGGCGACAACTCGCTGGCCGGCTTCGTGCAGTACCGCAAGGCCAACGAGGCCTCGGGCAAGCCGGTGAGCAACGAGGCGCTGTCACCGGCCTACGACCCGGCGAGCGACGAAGTGGGCAATCCGCTCTACAAGGGCATTGCCAACACGATGCCGGACGGCGGCTTCTTCGAGCAGTTCCGCCAGGACATCAAGAACGGAAAGCTGCCGCAGGTCTCGTGGATCGTGGCGCCCTCGACCTATTCGGAACACCCCGGCCCGTCGAGCCCGGTGCAGGGCGCGTGGTACATCCAGGCCGCGCTCGACGCCTTGACGGCCGTGCCCGAGGTGTGGAGCAAGACCGTGCTCTTCATCAACTTCGACGAGAACGACGGCTACTTCGACCATTGCCCTTCGCCATCGGCGCCGTCGATCAACCCCGATGGCACGCCCGCGGGCAAGACGACACTGCGCGACGAAGACCTCGCCTTCGAGTACTTCACGCACCCCAATCCGCCGGGCACGACGGGCCAGCCGCAACCGGATGGCCGCGTGTACGGCCCCGGCATGCGCGTGCCGATGTACGTGATCTCGCCCTGGAGCCGTGGCGGCTGGGTCAATTCGCAGGTGTTCGACCACACCTCGGTGATCCGCTTCCTCGAAAAGCGCTTCGGCGTGAGGGAGCCCAACATCAGCGCCTTCCGTCGTGCGGTGTGCGGCGACCTGACCAGTGCCTTCAACTTCGTGAACCCCAACAACGAGGTGCTGCCCACGCTGGCGGGTCGCAAGACGAAAGAGCAGGCGGATGCCCTGCGCGCCGCGCAGGAGTTGCTGCCGGCCATCGTGCCGCCGCCCGACACCACGCTGCCCGTGCAGCAGGACACCGGCATCCGGCCTTCGCGCGCCTTGCCTTACGAACTGCACGTGAGCGCGCGTGCCAACCCCCACAACGGAAAGCTGCGCCTGATTTTCGCCAACGGTGGCGATGCGGGAGCCGTCTTCCACGTGTACGACAAGCTTCATCTGGACGACCGCCTGCCGCGTCGCTATGCGGTGGAGGCCGGCAAGCGACTGGACGACGACTGGGCCGCCATGGCGGATGACCAAGGCAAGTACGACCTGTGGGTGCTCGGCCCCAACGGCTTTCATCGCGCGTTCAAGGGCGACCTGAACCGGCTGCGGCCCGCCAAGGCTGCGCAGCCCGAGATTCGCGTGGGCTACAACGTGCGCACCGGCGGCTTGCACCTGAAACTGCGCAACGACGGCGATCGTCCTTGCGTCTTCACGATCGTCGGAAAATCCTATGGCCAGGTCGGGCCGTGGACCGTGAAAGTCAAGGGTGGCGACGAGGACGAGCGGCGCTGGGAACTGCAAGGCTACGGCGGCTGGTACGACTTCGTGGTGACCTGTGACGCCGACGCCGCCTTCCATCGCCGCCTGGCCGGTCGCGTCGAAACCGGGCAGCCCTCGGTCAGCGATCCGTCTTTCACCTTGCCCGTGTAGCGAGATCGGCGGGTACGGTCACGAGCGGCAAAAAGACAACAATTCTGGCGCCGCCGCGTGACCGGCCCGTGACACACGCCTGACACACGGCGACGGCAGCATGGTCTCCTGTGTTCAACGGAGGACCACCATGAGCAGTGTGTACGCCGACGCCGGAAAGCCGGGGCAACCGAATCTTCACGCGCGGCCCAAGCTGGATTCCAGACCCAGCCCCTTGACCCTGGTCCTCTTCTTCTCGGTGCTGGCGTGCGGGCTGTTCTTTACCGCCTACAGCCTGAGCAGCGACGTCAAGTCGGCGGGTGGTGGCGATGCCCTCACCTGGGTGCCCTACATCCTGCTGGGCGTGGCGCTGCTGATTGCGCTGGGCTTCGAGTTCGTCAACGGCTTTCACGACACGGCGAACGCGGTGGCCACGGTGATCTACACCCACTCGCTGCCGCCGAACTTTGCGGTGGTGTGGTCGGGTTTCTTCAACTTCGTGGGCGTGCTGGTGTCCAGCGGCGCCGTGGCCTTCGGGATCATTTCGTTGCTGCCCGTCGAACTCATCCTGCAGGTCGGTTCCAGCGCGGGCTTCGCGATGGTGTTCGCGCTGCTGATTGCCGCCATCCTCTGGAACCTGGGCACCTGGTGGCTCGGCTTGCCGGCTTCCTCGTCGCACACGCTGATCGGCTCGATCATCGGCGTGGGCATTGCCAACGCCTTGATGCATGGGCGTGACGGCACCAGCGGCGTGGATTGGACACAGGCCACCAAGGTTGGCTATTCGCTGCTGCTCTCCCCGCTGGTGGGCTTTGGCTGCGCGGCGCTCCTGTTGCTGGCGCTGAAGGCGCTCGTGAAGAATCGTGCGCTCTATGAAGAGCCGAAAAACGACGCGCCGCCGCCGTGGTGGATCCGCGGGCTGCTGATCCTGACCTGCACCGGCGTCTCCTTCGCGCATGGCTCGAACGACGGGCAAAAGGGCATGGGCCTCATCATGCTGATCCTGGTCGGGACGGTGCCGATGGCGTATGCGCTGAACCGCGCCATGCCCGAGAGCGAGATGACCCGCTTCGTTGCGGTGGCACAGGTCGCGCAGCAGTCGCTCAGCAAGAACACCACCGTGGTCGCACCGGCCGAGCCGACCAAAGTCCTGTCGGAGTTCGTGCGCACACGGCAGTATTCGCCGGAAGTGGTCGCGTCGCTCGCGGCCGTGACGGGCAGCATCGGTGCGCAGGTCAAGGCGCATGGATCGCTCGCCAAGGTGCCGGCGTCGGCCGTGTCCAACGTGCGCAACGACATGTACCTCGCATCGGAAGCCATCCGCTTCCTTGAGAAGAACGAAGCCGTGCACTTCGATGCCGACACGCGGTCCAACCTCAAGGCCTTCAAGAGCGAGATTGACAACGCGACCAAGTTCATTCCGCTGTGGGTGAAGGTGGCCGTGGCCATTGCGCTGGGGCTGGGCACGATGGTCGGGTGGAAGCGCATCGTCGTCACCGTCGGCGAGAAGATCGGCAAGACGCACCTGACCTATGCGCAGGGCGCGTCCGCCGAACTGGTCGCGATGCTCACCATCGGTGCGGCGGACGTCTACGGTCTTCCGGTGTCGACGACGCACGTGCTCTCTTCGGGCGTGGCCGGAACGATGGCCGCCAACCGCTCGGGCCTGCAGATGTCGACCATTCGCAACCTGCTCATGGCGTGGGTGCTGACGCTGCCTGCCGCCATCTTGCTGTCGGGCTCGCTGTATTGGCTGTTCACGCAGGTTTTCTGAACAAACGATCGAACAAGAAGCAACTTGCCCCCAGCCAATTTTCCAGACGCGATTGCCGCGAACTACGGTGGTGACGAAGCCGGCCTGATCTGCGGCTTTCTCTTTGGTGCGGACGGTGTGGGCAAGCCCTTGACCTCCGCTGCCGCGGCGGACTGGCTTGCCGCATCGTCCGACGAGCAGCCCGCGGCGCCCGAGCCGCAAGCGCAGCCGGCCTTTGCCTGGCTGCACTTCAACTTTGCGCACGTGGCCGCCGAGCGATGGCTGTCACGCCATGCGCAGTTGTCGGACGATTTCTTCGAGGCGCTGCACGACGGCCTTTATTCCACGCGCATCGAGCGTGCGGAACAGTCGCTGGTGGCCGTCATCAATGACGTGCACTTCGACTTCGAACTCGATGCGTCGGACATCTCGACCTTGTGGATCAGCGTGGACCGGCGACTGGTGGTCACCGCCCGGCGCCATCCCTTGCGCTCGTGCGACAACCTGCGCACCGCCATCCTGCGCGGCGAGGCGATCCGCTCGACCGCCGATCTGCTGGAGCGCTTGATGCGCACGCAGGCCGATGTGCTGGTGGGCATCGTGCGCAGCGCGACGGATCGCGTCGACAAGATCGAGGACCAGTTGCTGGCCGGCCGGCTCAACACCAAGCGTGCGCGCCTCGGTGGCTTGCGGCGCGTGCTGGTTCGGCTGCAGCGCCTGCTGGCGCCCGAGCCTGCCGCACTGTTTCGCCTGCTGCAAAACCCGCCCGCGTGGATGGCGGGCAACGACGTGGAGGAACTGCGCGCCGCGACGGAAGAATTCTCCGTCGTGCTGCGCGACATGCAGGCACTTCAGGAGCGCATCAAGCTGCTGCAGGAAGAGATTGCGGCGAGCGTGAACGAAGACAACAACCGCAGCCTCTTCGTGCTGACGGTGGTGACGGTGCTGGCCTTGCCCATCAACATCCTGGCGGGCCTGTTCGGCATGAACGTGGGCGGAATTCCGCTGGCGCAGGACGAGCACGGCTTCTGGGTCGTCGTGGCCATTGTTGTCAGCTTCACGGCCATTGCGGGCTGGCTGGCGCTGCGGCGGCAGAAGGACCGCTGACTAGCGCTGGCTGGGCTGGCTGCGCTGCGCCTTCGCACCGCCGTCATGCGCACAGTTCGGCTTCTTCGCACGCACGTGCAGCGACAGCGGCGCGACGCGCGTGTCGTCGATCACCGCAACCCTTGACTGCTGCCCGGATTCCACCGTGGGTTCGCACAGCTTCTCGACCTGCAGGCCGCTCCCGATGAGCAGGTCGAACCACTGGCTCAGCGTTCGATGAAAAATGGGTGTGCGAAACGGCGCCACTTTCGCGCGTTCGGCGTTCGGCAGTGTCGAGAACCACCATGAGTCGACACGGCCTTCCGTCGAGTGAAAGTAGTCGGCGATCTCGATGGCGCGCGCCTTGCCGTGCCGGTCGCGCACCACCTTGCGGTGCGGCGGGTTGAAGCACGGATGAAGAATGGAAAACTGCAGGAAGCCACCGGGCCGCAGCACGCGGCTTGCCTCCTGCAGGGCAAGCGCGGGGTCGGGCATGTCCATCAGGGACATGAAGGCGGTGACGAAGTCGAAGCTGTCCGCCTCGAAGGGCAGGCTCATGCCATCGCCCGTGCGGAAGTCGATGCCCATGGGGTCGGCGGATTCCGCTTCCCTGGCGTAGCGCACGAAAGTGGGTGCGACGTCCACCGCGGACATCCGGGCGCCGCGCCTGGCGAGCTGGCGCGTGTTGGCGCCTTCGCCGCAGCCAACGTCCAGCCCGCGCAAGCCGCGAATGGGCGGGAGCAGGCCGAGAAATGCAGGGGTGTTCAATAGGTCGCGAAAGACATCCAGGCCAAGACGCGCTTGGCGCGTCCACAGTTCGGCATTGGATTCCCAGAGTTTTGCTGCGAATTCTGCATCCAAGGCGCTGGACCTTTCATGGTGATTCAGGGCTTCGAGGCCGGACCGGCTTTTGGCCTTCGTCCAACGACATTGCAATCGAGCCGGCGGCCACAAGTCATCGTCAATCGGGGGGAGGAACCGGCGCTGAACACTGGTAGTGTGCGACTCGGCATGATGCCTTGTCGCGTATGCGACAGCGCTGCGCGTGCCCGCCTTGCCATGGCCTTGGGCGGCGAGTTCCAACTGGCGTCAGCGTGCCGGGCTTCTGCCCGGCGTGCCAGCCGCTTCGTCATCGACGGCCTTCTGCACTGCGCGGTAGAAGGCTTCGCGCGCCTCGCCGGCGACAGGGTCTCGTGCGCCGCCCGCCCAGTTGGCGTTGGAGACGATGACGAGCTTGCGCTTCGGGTCGATGAAGATGCCCTGGCCGAAGATGCCGCGCGCAGCGAAGGTGCCGTCGGCGTAGGTCCACCACTGGTAGCCGTAGCCGCGCTCGGGCTGGCCAATGCTGGTGCGCCCGGTCGTGGCCAGCGCCAGCCAGCCCTCAGGAACGATGCCCTGGCCGTTGATGCGGGCACCGCCCAGGATGAAGAGGCCGAAGCGGGCGAAGTCCCGTGACGCGGCTTGGAGACAGCAGCCGCTGATCTCTTGCCCGGTCCGGCTGAGGATCCAGGTGGCTTTCTGCTCCATGCCGGCCGGCACCCAGATCTTTTCCGACAGATACGTCGACAAGGGCTTTTTCGTCGCCTGGCTCACGAGGATGCCGACGAGGTTGGTCTCGCCCGTGCTGTAGAGCCAGCGCGTGCCGGGTGGCACCTCGCGCGGCAGGCGGCGCAGGTAGCTCACGAGCGCATCGACGCCTTCCTCGGGCACGTGGTTGTTGAAGCGTGCGACGTCCGAGTTGGGGTCTGTGTAGTCTTCGTTCCACCGCACGCCGGAGGTCATGGTCAACAGTTGCTCGATGCTGACGTCGTCGTAGGCGGAGCCTTTCATCTGGGGGATGTAGTCGCTCACCTTGTCATTCATGCTGCGGATGTGACCGTCGCGGATCGCCGCGCCCACCAGCGTGGAGGTAATGGACTTGGCGACTGAAAAGCTGGTCCAGCGTCCGCTGCTGTCGAAGTCGAGGCCGTAGCGTTCGAGACGCAGCTTGCCGTCATGCACGACCAGGAGGGCTGCGCTTCGCTGGCCGGCCATGTAGGCATCGACGTCCAGCGGCAGTCGGAGTGGCGGCCCCGGCGGCAGCGGGGAGGGCGTGCCACCGGCCTCCACGACGCGCGACTTGGCGAGCACCGGCAGGCGATCGAGCGCGCGAAATGCCGCATCGCGCTGTGGCTGGCTCCAGAACAGGAGGTCGCGGTTGGTGGGCAGTGTCGCCAGCACGCCGCGCGTTTCCTTGTCGAGGCTGAACCAGCCGGCGCCACCCACGGCCACCACGGCAAGCAGCAAGCCAAGCGCGATTTTCCGGATCTTCATGCGCGGTCTCCAAGGTCAGTGCCGACAGGCCGGATTGGACACGAAGCCAGGCTGAAATGGGCAGCGTGGCGCCGAGCGGGCACTGGGGTGCACGCCAGTGGTCTTGCGGAGGGATCTTCGATTAAATGGGCGACGCCGAAACACCCAGAAGGAGACTTGACATGCTGTTCCCCACGACGATCGTTGGAAGCTTTCCGCAGCCCGATTGGCTGATCGACCGGGCCAAGCTGGCGGGACGCTTTCCACCACGCGTGCGGGCGAAAGAGCTTTGGCGAATCCCGCCGCAATACCTCAACGCAGCGCAGGAAGACGCGACCCTGATCGCGATTCGCGCCCAGGAGGATGCGGGCCTGGACATCGTGACGGACGGCGAGATCCGCCGCGAAAGTTATTCGAACCGGTTTGCCACGGCGCTCGATGGCGTGGATCTCGACAACCCCGGCTCGGCGCTGGATCGCTCGGGGCATCCAAACCCGGTGCCGCGCATCGTCGGCAAGATCCGGCGCATGCACGCGGTCGAGGTCGAGGACCTGAAGTTCCTGCGTGCCAACACCACCCGACAGGTGAAGATCACGGTGCCCGGCCCCTTCACGATGCTGCAGCAGGCGCAAAACGACTTCTACAAGTCCGAGGAAGAGGCGGCCATGGACTATGCGGAGGCGGTCAACCTGGAAATCCGCGACCTGTTTGCCGCAGGTGCCGACGTCGTGCAGATCGACGAGCCGTACATGCAGGCGCGTCCCGAAAAGGCGCGGCAGTACGGGCTGCGCGCACTGAATCGGGCACTGGAAGGCATCCAGGGCACCACGGCCGTTCATATCTGCTTCGGCTATGCGGCCATCATTCACGAGCGGCCGTCCGGCTATTCGTTCCTGCCGGAACTGGCGCAATGCAGTTGCTCGCAGGTGTCGGTGGAAACGGCGCAGTCGCACCTGGACTGCTCGGCCCTGCAGGCGTTGAGTGGCAAGAAGGTGATGGTCGGCTGCATCGACCTCTCGGATCCGGAGGTGGAATCGGTGGAGACGATCGTCGGGCGCATCAAGCGGGCGCTGCCCTACGTGGAACCCGCCAACGTCATCCTCGCGCCGGACTGCGGCATGAAGTACCTCGCGCGTGAAACGGCGGTGGGCAAGCTTCGGGCGATGGTCGAGGCGGCGAAGGTGCTGCGATCGGAATACGCCGGCTAGTAGCAAAGGGCTCGAGCCGGGCGGGCTCCATCTGGCATTCTTGGTGCTTTGCAGTCGCAACGCGAATCACCAAAAAAGCCCCATGTCCAACTTTCCCGAAGACATCTACACCGAGCCGTCCGACCTGGACGGCAAGACTCTTGCCAACCTCGGTCCGCTGCGCCGGATGGCCGGCCTTTGGCGCGGCGAGAAGGGCGTGGACGTCAAGCCCAAGGCGCAGGGACCGAAGACGCAGGTCTACGTCGAGCACTACGAACTGCAGCCCATCGATCCGCAGACCAACGGCCCGCAAGTGCTCTATGGCCTGCGCTATCACACCTTCATCCACAAGCCGGGCCTCACGAAGATGTACCACGACCAGGTCGGCTACTGGCTGTGGGAGCCTGCCACCAGCACCGTCATGCACACGCTGGCGATTCCGCGGGGGCAGATTGCGATGGCGAGCGGCCAGGTGAGCGCCGATGCTGACCGCTTCGAACTCGTGGCCACGCATGGGAGCCTGGTGAACGGCATCGTCTCCAACCCGTTCATCGAGCATGCCTTCACGACGCTGGAATGGCGCATCGCGGTGGCGTTCCATGCCGACGGAACGTGGTCGTACGACCAGGACACGGTAATGCAGATCCAGGGCCTGGCCGAGCCCTTTCATCACACGGACCGCAACACGCTCACGAAGGTGGGGGAGCCTACTGCGAATCCGCTGGCGGCCGTGCAGGGCTGAGCGCGGCGAAGGCGAAGCCGCGGAAGCCGGGCAGCCTCCGGGGACGGCTTCAAGCCGGGCGCCAGCGAGCAACGCGCCTGCCAGGATGCGGGTTATCGCGTGAGCGGCGATGCGCGCCTTGCCGTAGCATCGCCGCTCCCCGATTTGAAGGATTGATGCGATGACCCGACCTCTCTTCAGCGCGACCATTGCCGGCAGCCTGCCCAAGCCCGGCTGGCTGGCCGAAACGCAAAAGCTCTGGCCGCAATGGAAGCACGAAGGCGCCGAGCTGGCGCAAGCCAAGGCCGACGCCACGCTGCTGTGGATCAAGGCGCAGGAAGACGCCGGACTGGACGTGATCGGCGACGGCGAGCAGTCGCGCCAGCATTTCGTGCACGGCTTCCTGGAACAGGTCGAAGGCATCGACTTCGAGCACAAGGTCAAGATGGGCATCCGCGACAACCGCTATGACGCGATGGTGCCGCAGGTGGTCTCGGCCCTGAAGCTCAAGGGCCGCGTGCATGCCGCGGAGGCGCAACTGTTGCGTGCCCACACGCAGCGCAAGATCAAGTTCACGCTGCCGGGCCCCATGACCATCGTCGACACCGTGGCCGACCGCTTCTATGGCGACCGCGTGAAGATGGCGATGGCCTTTGCCGAATTGCTCAACCAGGAAGCATTGGCACTGCAGGCCGACGGCGTGGACATCATCCAGTTCGATGAACCGGCTTTCAACGTCTACATGAAGGACGCTGCTGATTGGGGCGTGAAGGCATTGGAGCGCGCCGCGCAGGGCCTGACCTGCACGACGGCCGTGCACATCTGCTACGGCTACGGCATCAAGGCGAATGTCGACTGGAAAGCCACCTTGGGCGAAGAGTGGCGCCAGTACGAGCAGGTGTTCCCTGCGCTTGCCAAGAGCAGCATCGACCAGGTGAGCCTGGAGTGCTTCCACTCGCACGTGCCGCCGGAAATGATGAAGCTGCTGGAAGGCAAGGACGTGATGGTCGGCGTGATCGACGTGGCGAGCGACGAGATCGAAACGCCCGAGCAGATCGCCGACACGATTGGCGAGGCGCTGAAGTACGTGCCATCGCAGCGCCTTCTGCCGTGCACCAACTGCGGCCTCGCGCCGATGGACCGCGAAGTGGCGCGGCGCAAGCTGGAGGCGCTGGGGCAGGGCGCGGCGTTGGCGCGCAAGCGCTACGGGTAGGCGCCCCGGCGCCGCTCATGGCGGCGCGGCGTTTCGGACGGCATTTCATTCGCACGGCATTTGTCGAACTTCGCCGACTTCGCGCAGCCATGGCGTCGATCAGCATGAAACGACGTCAACAGTGGAGTGCAGCATGGAAGCGCAGAAACTGCATCGCGGCCGCCTGATCGACCATATCCAGTTGGTGGTGCGCGATCTCGAGGCGAGCCAGAAATTCTATGAAGCCGTCTTCGCGGTGCTCGGCATCCCGGTGGGCGGCAAGGGCGACGACTACTTCTGGGCCGACGAACTCTTCGTCTCGACCGCCTCCAGCCAGGCCGCGCAAGGCACCCTGACCGGTCGCCATCACCTGGCGTTCCAGGCGCAAGACGAGGCGATGGTCGACGCGTTCCACAAGGCGGCGCTGGCGCATGGCGGCAAGGACAACGGCGCGCCGGGCATGCGCGACTACCACCCCGGCTATTACGCGGCCTTCGTGATCGATCCGGACGGCAACAACATCGAAGCCGTTTTCCACGGCAAGGCACAGCGCAGCGCGGCGTCGGTCGAGATTCGCTTCTGAGTTCGGGGACGCCCGGGCCCCTCCCTCCGGTATCCTCGAACGGATGCCCTCCGAGAACGCCCAGCCCAGCTTTTCCGACCTCACGCGCGAGCGGCCGTTCATGCGGATGTGGATCGCCCGCATCTGCGGCACGGCTGCCACGCAAATGTTGATGGTGGCCATTGGCTGGCACATGTACGACCTCACGTCGAGTGCGTGGGACCTCGGGTTGGTGGGGCTTTACCAGTTCGCGCCGGCGCTGGCGTTGGCGCTCTACGCCGGCCATGTGGTCGATCGGCACCATCGCGGGCGTATCGTCGCCATGTGCTTCACGGTGCAGGCGCTGGTTGCCCTGGCGCTGTTCGCGGCCGAGGCATCGCATCACGCCACGCGCGGATTGCTGCTGGGCCTCTCGGTGGTGCTGGGCGCGGTGCGGGCCTTCCAGATGCCGGCACAGCAGGCGTTGACGCCCTTGCTGGTGACGCCACTCGCCTTGCCGCGTGCGATGGCCTTCAGTTCGGCGGGCACGCAGGGTGCCATCATCGGCGGCCCTGCGCTGGGCGGCTTGCTCTTCGTGGCCGGCGCGGGCGCGGTCTACGGCACGAGCCTGCTGTTGTTCGCGGTGGCGGCCGTGATGATCGCCGGGCTGCGCTACGTGCAGGTGCCGCGCGCCAAGGAGCCGGTGACCATGAAGACGCTGCTGGCCGGCGTCAACTTCATCTGGCATCGCAAGACGGTGCTGGGCGCCGTGTCGCTGGACCTCTTCGCGGTGCTGCTGGGGGGCGCCGTGGCCTTGCTGCCGATCTACGCCAAGGACATCCTGCACACCGGTCCGTGGGGCCTCGGGCTGTTGCGCGGTGCGCCGGCCGTGGGCGCGCTGGTGATGTCGATCGTGCTCACGCGCCGGCCCGTGGAGCGGCACGTCGGGCGCACGCTGCTGCTGGCCGTCGGCGCCTTCGGGCTTTGCATGATCGTGTTCGGCCTCTCGCGCAGCTTCTTGCTGTCGCTGGTCGCGCTGGCGGTGTCCGGCGGGGCGGACATGGTCAATGTCGTGATCCGGCAGACGCTCGTCCAGCTGGAAACGCCCGATGAAATGCGTGGCCGCGTCAGCTCGGTCAACTCGATTTTCATCGGTGCGAGCAATCAACTGGGCGAATTCGAATCGGGCGCCACGGCCGCGCTGCTCGGGCCGATCGGCTCGGTGGTGGCGGGGGGCGTGGGCACGGTGCTGGTGGCGCTGGGTTGGGTGCGGCTGTTTCCGTCACTGGCACAACGCGACCGCATCGTCGCGTCGAGGCCTTCCGGCAAGCCGGTTTGAATCCGCTCAATCCGCGAGCAGCGCAAAGGGCACGTCGAGCGTGATGTCGTCCCGGGGTTCGGCCACGCAGGGCAGGATCCAGCCTTCGGCCTTTTCTTCGGCGCTCAGGCCGGGCCATTCGATGCGGTACTGCACCGCGCCCGCCAGCATCTTGCAGTAGCAGGTGCGGCAGGTGCCATTGCGGCAGGAGCTTGGGATCTCGATGCCGGCGTCTTCGGCGGCTTGCAGCAGCGTGCGGTCTGGCGGGGCGTCAAACGCGTAGCCTGCGGGCTCGATGCGGACTTTCACTCCTCGCCCCGGGCCTGCGACTGCTGCTCCCGTTTTTGTTCGCGCAGCATGAAGAGATAAAGGCTCTCGACCTTTTCGCGCGCCCAAGGCGTCTTGCGAAGAAACTTCAGGCTGGAGCCGACGCTGGGGTCGAAGGTGAAGCAGCGCACGGGAATGCGCTGCCCCAGTTCTTCCCAGCCGAAATAGTCGACCAGTGCGGTGACGACCGCCTCCAGCGTGAGGCCGTGCAGCGGGTTGCGGGGCTGCGCTGCCGGCGAAGCGTCGTCATTCACGGTGCGTGGCCCAGATTACTTGTTCTTGTCCTTGCCGCGAGGGATCACGGCTGTGACGATGGTGGGGCGCACCGGCTCGCCCGTCGAACCCGACAGGGGCTTGGGCGGCGCCGTGTCCTTCTTGGGCTTCTTGCCTTCCTTGTTGCTGCGTTGCTGACCTTTTGCCATGGCGATACTCCGTTGTGTGGGCTGGCATGAGTTTAGAGCCTGTTCACACATCGTGATTCATGTTGCAAACGGACCCGGCCGCCGCGCAGGCGACAATACGCGGCTTTCCGATTGCAAGCCGAATTCCCGATATGTCCGACTACGAAGTCCGCCCCGCCACCCTGCGCGACGCAAAAGCCGTTGCCGAAGTCCACGCGATTGCCGCGAAAGCCGCCTACGAGGGCATCCTTCCCGAAGACCAACTGCGCGCGCTTGAACCCGCCTCGCGGGAAGCCAAGTGGCGCGACGCCATCGAGTACAGCGAACCGCAGGTCCATGTGGCCGAACTCGACGGCGAAGTCGTCGGCTTTGTCGGCTTCGACCGCTCGCGCGACCCCAAGACGCCTTCCACCACCGGTGAAATCTGGGCCTTGCACGTCAAGCCCGAACATTGGGGCAAGGGCGTGGGCGTCGCCCTGTGGGACGCCGCACGTGAAGGCCTCGACGAGGAGGGCTGCACCACAGTCACCATCTGGGTTCCGTTGCGCAACGACCGCGCCATGCGCTTCATCGAACTCGCCGGCTTCAAGCGCGAGATGAAGACCGCCAAGACCACGGCGATTGGCACGGTGAAGATCGAAGAAATCCGCCTGAAGCGCAGCGTCGCCTGACGATCGTCCCGAATTTCGGTTGACCGCCAGCGCAGGCGCCCCTACTATCGCGCCTTGCTCCGGGGTGCACAGTGTGCTGAGACGGCCTTGATTGGCCGGACCCGACGAACTTGATCCGGTTAATACCGGCGGAAGAAGAGCTGAACCTGTCAGTTGTGCCAGACCGCGTGCGCCTTTTTTGAATGGGGCCCACGCGGGCCGGCTTTCTCCAGGGGCACTTTCCGGAGCAATTACTGCAACCGGAAAGGACACCCCTGATGAATGCTCCCCTCGATCCCCGCCTCGCCTCGTTCACCGAACTGCTGGCGCGCGCCCGCGAACCGTTTCCCGCCTCCACCAAGTCGCACGTGAGCGGCGCCGTGCATCCCGGCATCCGCGTGCCGATGCGCGACGTGAAGCTCACCAACGGCGAAGTCGTGTCGCTCTACGACACCTCGGGGCCGTACACCGATCCGCATGCGCAGATCGATGTGCGGCAAGGCTTGGCGCCGATGCGCCGCCCGTGGATCGATGCGCGTGGCGACACGGAGTTCTACGTCGGCCGCACGCCGCAGGCGCTCGACGATGGCACCAAGGGCGAAGCCAACGACCGATTGGCTGCGTTGCGCCGCGAAGCCTCGAACCTGCAGCGCACGCCGCGCCGCGCCAAGTCGGGCGCGAACGTCACGCAGATGCACTACGCGCGCAAGGGCATCGTCACGCCCGAGATGGAATTCGTCGCCATCCGCGAGAACGGCCGGCGCGAGTGGATGAACGAATACATGGCCGATGCACAGCGCGAACACCGCCTGCAAGGCAACCCGATGGGCGCGCAGATCCCGCGCATCGTCACGCCGGAATTCGTGCGCGACGAAGTGGCGCGCGGCCGCGCCATCATTCCCGCCAACATCAACCACCCCGAGATCGAGCCGATGGCCATCGGCCGCAACTTCCTCGTGAAGATCAACGCCAACATCGGCAACTCGGCCGTCACGTCGAGCATCGAGGAAGAGGTTGAAAAGCTCGTGTGGGCGATCCGCTGGGGCGCCGACAACGTGATGGATCTTTCCACGGGCCGCAACATCCACACCACGCGCGACTGGATCGTGCGCAACTCGCCGGTGCCCATCGGCACGGTGCCGATCTACCAGGCGCTGGAAAAAGTCGGCGGCGTGGCCGAAGACCTCACGTGGGAGATCTTTCGCGACACGCTGGTCGAGCAGGCGGAGCAGGGCGTCGACTACTTCACCATCCATGCGGGCGTGCGGCTGGCCTTCATCCACCTCACGGCGCAGCGGCGCACCGGCATCGTGTCGCGCGGCGGATCGATCATGGCCAAGTGGTGCATCTCGCATCACAAGGAAAGTTTTCTTCACTCGCACTTCGAAGACATCTGCGACATCATGAAGCAGTACGACGTGAGCTTTTCACTCGGCGACGGCCTGCGCCCCGGCTGCGCGGCGGACGCCAACGACGAAGCGCAATTCGCCGAACTGCGAACGCTGGGCGAGCTCACGCAGATCGCATGGAAGCACGACGTGCAAACCATGATCGAAGGCCCCGGCCATGTGCCCATGCACATGATCCAGGCCAACATGGAAGAGCAGCTCAAGCACTGCCACGAGGCGCCCTTCTACACGCTCGGCCCGCTGACCATCGACATTGCGCCCGGCTACGACCACATCGCGAGCGCCATTGGCGCGGCGATGATCGGCTGGTTCGGCACCGCGATGCTCTGCTACGTCACGCCCAAGGAGCATCTGGGACTGCCCGACCGCGACGACGTGAAGGCAGGCATCGTCGCCTACAAGATCGCGGCGCACGCGGCCGACGTGGCCAAGGGGCATCCTGGTGCGCGGGCGCGCGATGATGCGCTGTCGAAGGCGCGTTTCGAGTTCCGCTGGCACGACCAGTTCAACCTGAGCCTGGACCCCGACACGGCGCGCGATTTCCATGATGAGACCCTGCCCAAGGATTCGAGCAAGGAGGCGCACTTCTGCTCCATGTGCGGGCCGAAGTTCTGCTCGATGAAGATCACGCAGGAGGTGCGCGAATTCGCGGCCGCGAAGGGCTTGACCGAAGACGCAGCGCTGCAACAAGGGCTCGCGCAAAAGTCCGCCGAGTTCCGTCGCGCGGGTGGCGAGATCTACATTCCCATCGAACCGGCGGGGGCTTGACCGACAAGCGGCGGCTCTGCCGCCGCTTACCATCGCGGCTTCTTGCCAATCACAGGGATCCCGCTCCATGGCCTCCAGCCTCCTGCTGCTGCTCGATGACATTGCAGCCGTCCTCGACGACGTTTCCGTTCTGACCAAAGTCGCCGCCAAGAAGACGGCCGGGGTGCTGGGCGATGACCTGGCGCTCAATGCGCAGCAGGTGGCGGGCGTGACGGCGGATCGCGAACTGCCGGTGGTCTGGGCCGTGGCCAAGGGATCGCTGATCAACAAGGCGATCCTGGTGCCGGCGGCGCTGCTCATTGGCACCTACCTGCCTTGGGCTGTCGTTCCGCTGCTCATGATCGGTGGCGCCTTTCTCTGCTTCGAGGGCGTAGAAAAGCTCGCGCACAAGTTCCTGCACAAGGAAGAGGCGCAGGCCGATCGCGCGCGGCTGGAGCAGGCGCTGGTCAACGAGAAGGTCGATTTGCGCGCCGTCGAGAAAGACAAGATCAAGGGCGCCATCCGCACCGACTTCATTCTCTCGGCCGAGATCATCGTGATCACCCTGGGCACGGTGGCGGGCCAGGCTTTCACGACGCAGTTGAGCGTGCTGGTGGGCATTGCGCTGGTGATGACGGTGGGGGTCTACGGGCTGGTTGCGGGCATCGTCAAGCTGGACGACCTGGGCCTGTACCTGAGCCGTCGTGCAGGCGCCGCTTCGCAGGCGATCGGCCGCGCCATCCTGTTCGGCGCACCGTGGCTCATGAAGCTGCTGTCCATCGCGGGCACGGCCGCGATGTTCCTCGTGGGTGGTGGGATTCTTGTGCACGGCGTGCCCGCGGTGGGCCACGCCATCGAGGCATGGCTGGGGCAATGGGGCGCCGTTGCCGGCGTGCTCGGCACGATGCTGGCCAACGCGGCCGTCGGCATTTTGGCCGGCGCCATCGTGCTGGCCGTGGTCGAAGTGGTGAAGAAGCTGATGCCGAAGAAGAAGGTGGCACCGGCCTGAAGCCGTCAGCGCGCAGCGATCGCGCGTCGCCTCATTGCAGGCCGCGCACCCGTGCCAGCGCGATCATGTTCCCCGACGACGCAGCCTCCGCCTTGGGCTGCGGCGGCGACGTGGGCTTCGGGTCGCAGGCCGTCAGCGCCAGCAATGCCGCCGCCAATCCCGCAACGACGATGCGCGCGCGATTCGGGGCCTTGTCATTCAGATCATTTGTCATGGCCGTCTCCTGAACTGGATTCGCCATTCTTGCCAATACGGGGCGGGCGTGGTGTAGGCCATGCCCGCCTCTCAGGCCATGCGTTGCGCGCGTTCAGGCCGTCTTGAAGGGCAACTCGCGCAATGGCTTGCCTGTCAACGCCGCCACCGCGTTGGCAAACGCGGGCGCCAAGGGAGGCAAGCCCGGCTCGCCCATGCCCGTGGGTGCGTCGGCACTGGGAACGGTGTGCACCGCGATCTGCGGCATGCTGCTGATGCGCGGCACGGCAAAGTCGCCGAAGTTGCTCTGCTCGACGACACCGTCCTTGAGCGTGATGGCAGCGCCGGGCAGGCACATCGACAGACCCATCAACGCGCCGCCCTGCACCTGCGCCTCCAGGCTTTGCGGATTGATCACCAGGTTGCAGTGCACGCCGGCCGTCACGTTGTGCAGCGTCGGGGTGCCGTCGGTCACCGAGGCTTCGACGACATAGGCCACCACCGAATTGAAGGACTCGTGCACGGCCACGCCCCAGCCGCGGCCCGCTGGCAACTGTTTCTTGCCGTAGCCAGACTTGTCGACCGCCAACTGCAACGCGGCCTTGTGGCGCGGGTGATCGTTGCCCATGAGCTTGAGGCGGTAGGCGACCGGGTCCTGCTTCGTGCTGCGCGCAATCTCGTCGACCAGCGTTTCCATGACGAAAGCCGTGTGCGTGGAGCCGACGCTGCGCCACCACAGCACCGGCACGTTGAGCTTGGGATGGTGCACCGTGAGCCGCATCGGCAGGTCGTAAGGCTCCTTCATGCCTTCGGTGGCGGTGCCGTCGATGCCGTCCTTGACCATCATCGGTTCGAAGGCGGTGCCGGCCATGATGGACTGGCCAACGATGACGTGGTCCCATGCCGTGACCTTGCCCTGGTCGTCGAAGCCGATTTTCGCCGTGTGCAGGTGCATCGGGCGGTAGTAGCCGCCCTTGATGTCGTCCTCGCGGCTCCACAGCGTGCGGATGGGTGCATCCACGCCCGCCGTGCGCGCGGCCTTCACGACGTTGCAGGCCTCGACCACGTAGTCGCTGCTCGGCAGGCCACGGCGCCCGAAGCCGCCGCCCGCCATCTGCACGTTGACCTTGACGTTCTGTGGCGCAACGCCCAGCACCCTGGCAGCGGCCGCGGCGTCGATGCCCGGCATCTGCGTGCCCATCCACAACTCCGCCTTGTCGCCGGTAAGGTTGACGGTGCAGTTGAGCGGCTCCATCGGCGCATGCGCAAGGTAGGGGAAGACGAATTCCGCGTTGATCTTGTGCGGCGCGTCGTTCAGCTTCGACACGTCGGCGTCGTACTTGCGCGGCCCCGGCTTCGCCGCCAGCTCGCGGTACTGCGCGAGCTGCTTGACGCTGTCGACCTTCTCGACGCTGCTGTTGTCCCATTCGATCTTGAGCGCATCGCGTCCCTGCTTGGCGGGCCAGTAGCCGTCGGCGACGACGGCCACGCCTTCGCCGCCACGGTCCAGCGGCACGCGCAGGACAGCCTTGACGCCTTTCACGGCCTTGGCGGCGCTGTCGTCCACGGACTTGAGCTTGGCGGCAAACACCGGCGGGCGCGCCACGACGGCGGTCAGCATGCCCGGCAGGCGAACGTCGATGCCGTAGTTCTGGTGCCCGCTGGACTTGGCCTTGGCGTCCAGGCGGCGCGTGGCCTTGCCGATGAGGCGGAAGTCCTTGGGGTCCTTGAGCGTGACCTTCTCGGGCACGGGCAGCTTCATGGCGGCATCGGCCAGCTCGCCATAGCCGAGCTTCTTGCCGCCGGGGCCGATGACGACGCCGTTCGCGGTGCGCAGGCCCGCTGCGTCCGTCTTCCACCTTGCCGCCGCCGCGCTGACCAGCATGGCGCGCGTGCGTGCGCCCAACTCGCGGTACTGGGTGTAGGAATGGTTGATGGAGCCCGATCCGCCGGTGAGGTGCATGCCGAACACCGGGTCGACATAGGCCGGATCGCTGTTGCCGTGGACGGCTTGCACTTTCGACCAGTCGGCGTCCAGTTCTTCGGCAAGGATCATCGGCAAGGCGGTCTGCACGCCTTGGCCGAATTCGAGCCGGTTGATGGTCACGGTCACGGTGCCGTCCTTGGCGATCTGCACGAAGGCTGCGGGCTGCTCCACGGGCTTGAGTCCCGCCGCGGGCTTGCTGCCGGTGGCCGCGTCCTGCGCCAGCGCGTGAAGTGGGAAGACGCCGAGCGCGAAGCCGCCCATGGCCGTCATCTTCAGGAAGCTGCGGCGCGGCAGACCGGAGGGTTGGTCAACGCCCTCGTGCGGCGCCATGAGCGAGCGCAGATGGGCGGGCAGTTCAAAGGTGGCTTGATCGAAGTTCATGGTGTGTGCTCCCGATTCAAGCCAGCGACCTGGCGGCATCGGCCACCGCGACGCGGATGCGCGCATAGGTGCCGCAGCGGCAGATGTTGCCGGCCATGGCGCCATCGATGTCGGACGCGCTCGGCACCGTGCCGGGCGCGACGGTCTTGAGGAAGGCGGTGGCCGACATGATCTGGCCGCTCTGACAGTAGCCGCACTGCGCGACGTCATGCTTGACCCACGCGTCGTGCACCGCCTTGCCGACCTTGTCGCTGCCGTCGGTGACGGCCTCGATGGTGCTGATCTTCTGGCCCGCCGCCGCGGAGATCGGCGTGATGCACGAGCGGATGGCCTGCCCGTTCATGTGAACGGTGCAGGCGCCGCACAAGGCCGCCCCGCAACCGAACTTGGTGCCCGTCATGCCGAGCGTGTCGCGCAAGGCCCAGAGGATGGGAGTCGATGGATCGACATCGACCTGTCGATCCTTGCCGTTGATATTGAGCGTGGCCATCGTGTCGTCCTTTGAGTGAATATCGATTCGCTTAAACAATAGACCCGGCGCGAGCCCGGGTCAAGCCTTGATGCCATCCCAACACAGCCCGAAGGCCATTGCCAGATGGGCATTGGTGCGCGTGAGCGTGCCCGCGCGCAGCAGGTTGGCGGTCTCGCGCACCGAGCCGGCGAAGCTGTTGATCAGCAGCGGCGTCGGCACGTCCTTGAGGATCTGTTGCGCCTTGGCCGACTCGATCAGTTCAACCCATTCCTTGATGAGCCGCGCCGACAGGTTGCGACTTTCCTCGCTGAACCAGGGGGAGTTGTAGTACTGCTCCAGAAACACGACTTGCGAGTAGTGTTTCAGGCGGTGGTCGAGCCAGTTCATCCACATGCGCTGGAAGCGCGCGCGAAAGGGCGCAGCGGGGTCGTCGCCCTGCATGAGGCTGGCCGCGGTCGCCGTCTTGGCCTGCTCGTAGAGCGCGACCATCAACTCTTCCTTGGACTTGAAGTAGACGTACAGCGTACCGGTGGCCAGCTGCGCCTCGCGGGCGATGGCCGCCATGGTCAGGCCGCTCAGTCCGGTCTGCTCGACCAGCTTGAAAGTGGCTTGCGCGATGGCCTGGAGCTTTTCATCGTCCTTGGGTTTCATGCCATGCATGTTAGGCGAACAAAGATTCGCTCAAAAGGGCATTCCTTCGAGTCCCACTCCGGCGCATACTTTGTTCCCATATTTCGCCGACTTCATCGGCCGGAATCACGGCCGGGGACGGTGCGCGCTGGAATTCCCCACAGGAGGCTACATGCTCGAATCGCTTCGAACGGACCCTACCTTTCACCCCTCGCCGCGCCTGGCGATGGAGGCCGAACCCGAACGCATCGCTTACACGGCACTGCTGTCGCCCGATGCCTCGCGGCCCGACGCGCTGGCCGTCATCGACGTCGATCCGGCCTCGGCCACCTACGGCACCGTGCTGCACCGGCTCGACATGCCGAACAAGGGCGATGAGTTCCATCACTTCGGCTGGAACGCGTGCAGTTCAGCCCTGTCGCCCATGTCGGGCCACGCCTTCCTGAAGCGGCGCTACCTCGTCATTCCCGGCATACGCTCGTCGCGCATCTACATCGTCGATACGCAGCCCGATCCGGCCAAGCCCACGCTCGCGAAGGTGATCGAGCCCGAGGAGGTCTTTCGCAAGACGGGTTACTCGCGCCCCCACACCACGCACTGCGGCCCCGAGGGCCTGTACATCAGCACGCTCGGCGGCAATGGCGACGGCACCGACGGGCCGCCCGGCGTGTTCCTCATGGATTGCAAGAGCTTCGAGGTCATGGGCAAGTGGGAGATCGATCGCGGCCCGCAAAAGCTGCACTACGACTTCTGGTGGAATCTGCCGCGCGACTACATGGTGTCCAGCGAATGGGGCCTGCCGCCGCAGTTCGAGAACGGCATCGTGGCCGAAGACCTGCTGGGCAACAAGTACGGCCATCAGCTGCACTTCTGGGAACTGAGCGCGCGGCGCCATATACAGACCATCGACCTGGGCGCCAACCACCAGATGGCGCTGGAAGTGCGGCCCGCGCACGACCCGGCCCGCGAATATGGTTTTGTCGGCGTGGTGGTCGACACGACGAATCTCGAAGCCTCCATCTGGACGTGGTGGCGCGAAGGCGGCAAGTTCCACGCGAAGAAGACCGCGACCATTCCGCCGGAGCCTGCCGACGCCGCGCTGCTGCCGCCGCTGCTCAAGGGCTTCGGCGCCGTGCCGCCGCTGGTGAGCGACATCGACTTGTCGATGGACGACCGCTTCCTGTACGTCGCCTGCTGGGGCACCGGCGAGCTGCGGCAATACGACGTGACCGATCCGATGAACCCCAAGCTGGCCGGCAGCGTGCATGTCGGCGGCATTGCGCGGCGCACGCCGCATCCCAACGGCACGGCCTTTGGCGGCGGCCCGCAAATGACCGAGATCAGCCGCGACGGCAAGCGCGTGTACTTCACCAATTCGCTCTACAGCAAGTGGGACGCGCAGTTCTATCCCGATGGCGTGCCGGGCCGCATGGTCATGTGCAACGTCGGCGCCAACGGTGGCATCGAGCTGGACAAGAAGTTCGTGGTCGACTTCGGCGCGGAGTACGGCGCGCATCAGGTCCGCCTGCAGGGTGGTGACTGCTCGACGGATTCTTTCTGCTATTCGTCGGCGTGACAGGATTCGCGTCTGCCTGGCCGTTATGGGCCGGCGTGGTGGCGGTGGGTGTCTACCACGGGCTCAACCCCGCCATGGGTTGGCCGCTCGCGGTGGCCAATGGCCTGGCTGGCAAGCGCGACGCCGCCGTGTTCGGCAGCTGGGTGCCGCTGGGTGCCGGGCACCTGATGGCGATGGCGCTTGTGCTCGTGCCTTTTGCGGTGCTGGCGTGGCTGCTGCAATGGAGTCGCGAGATCCGGGTGACGGTGGGCGTGCTGGTGCTGCTGTTTGGCGCGTCGAAGCTCTTCTTGCCCCATCGCCATCGCTGGCTGGCGCGCATCCGGCCGACGCAACTGGCGCTGTGGTCCTTCCTGATGGCGACGGCGCATGGCGCCGCGTTGATGCTGCTGCCGATCCTGATGGGGCTCTGCGAGACGCCGGTGGCGCCTTCCTCTCCGATGTCAACAAGCGGCAGCTTCATCGACCACGCCGCGATGATGGACCTGATGCGCTCCAACATCGGAACGGCCGTCATGGTCTCGCTGGTGCACACGGCCGCGATGATCGCTTCAGGGCTGGGCGCGGCATGGGTCGTCTACCGGTACCTGGGGCTGCGCGCGCTGCGCAGGGCGTGGCTCGACCTGGACAAGGTGTGGGCGCTGGGGCTGGTGGCGTCAGGCGGCGCCGCGGTGGCGACGGCGCTGGCGGCGCATTAGGATCGCACCGTCAAGGACGCAGACACCGACATGACGACGAAATACTGGCTGATGAAATCCGAGCCCGAAGAGTGCTCGATCGACGATGCGCTGGCCGCGCCCAACGCCACGGTGCCGTGGACCGGCGTGCGCAGCTACCAGGCGCGCAACTTCATGCGCGACGCCATGAGCGTGGGCGATGGCGTGCTGTTCTATCACTCGAGCTGCCCGGAGCCGGGCATCGTCGGCATCGCGCGCGTGGCCTCGGGCACGCGGCCCGACCCGACGCAGTTCGACCCCAAGTCGCCTTACTACGACGCCGCTTCGAAAGCCGACGCGCCGCGCTGGTTGCTGCTGGATGTGCAGGCAGTGCGCAAGACGCGCCTGCTGGCGCTGCCCGAGATGCGCGCGACGCCCGGGTTGACGGACATGCTCGTGCTGCGCAAGGGCAATCGCCTGTCGATCACGCCGGTGGACGAAAAGCACTGGCGCCTGATCGAAAAGGAAATGCTGGGGTGATCGCACACTTTTGAAGATAGCCGCCCGTATTCGTCTTCCCCTTGGTGGCAACACGCGAGTGCCATCGATGACGGATCAACCAACGGGAAGGACTATCGACATGGCGAAATATGCTCCGGCGGATTGGGTGCTGCTTCGCAGCGGCAAGTACGGCCAGATCAAGGCGGTGCTGAATGACGATGACATGGCCATGAATGCGATCTACGACATCCGGCTTTATCCATCGACCGCCAAAATTGTTCTCGACGGCTTGAAGATCATTTCACGTCTCGCCCCGCATCAGGCCGAGCGGGTTCGGCTCGGCCTGTCGGAACTCGAATGCGACGCGATCGACCAATACACCGGCGGCGCCTACAAGGCCTGGAACGAAGGGCTTCGAACCGCGGGAACACGCAATCTGCAGATCGATGCCGTGGTCCGGGTGCTGGCGCGCTTGCCCAAGTACAGCAGGACCGTTCATCGCGCCCTGGGCTTCGACAACGCGGACGACCACAAGGCCTTCAAGGCGAAGTTCATGGGGCAGGCGTACACGACCCCGCAATTCCTTTCAACCAGCGCGAGCACCAATGTGCTCGACAGATTCGACGGCGGGTCGTTCCGGGTGTGGATGAAGATTCATACGGCAGGAAGAAATGGCGCGACGCTGCGGGTGATCACGGGCACCAACGACCTGAATGAGCAGGAGATCCTGTTTCCGCCCGGCGCGACTTTCAGCGTTGCCGCACCGCCGGTGGACATCAACGACAAGCACTTCACCGTGGAGTTGATGGAGGAAGGTGCGGTCAGGGCGCAGCCGCGGGGAAAGTATGCTGTTGTCGAAATTCCAACGAGGAAAGCAACGGTCGCCAAGGAAAAGCAGTAGCTCGACATGGCGGTTGGCGGTGCTTTCATCAAGTGCCGCCAACCGGGGGTTTGCATTGTTCAGTCTCTTCAAGTCACCAGTCTTTCGCGACCCCGTCCTCGGGGAATTCACACGATCCCGCGGGCACTGGCGCGGCGCTATTGCCCTCGATGGCGCTGTCGATGTCCCCTTGGTACTTTCAGGCCCGCGAACGGAGCCCGATGCACGGGCCGTGGCCATGGCGCGTGCCTTGCCCAATGCGTTCGCTGCGTGGCGTCCTGCCATCGAATCGGCGC
The DNA here is from genome assembly GCF_030317105.1 of Variovorax brevis. GTDB lineage: Bacteria > Pseudomonadota > Gammaproteobacteria > Burkholderiales > Burkholderiaceae_C > Variovorax > Variovorax brevis. The sequence goes on along the minus strand of NZ_JASZYG010000004.1, from coordinate 56,535 downwards.
TGTTCGAGCACCATGGCGCCGGCGCAGAGCCGCTTACGGAAGGCGAGCTTCAGCTCGCAGCGGGCGCTGTGCCGAACATCGGCACGGCGAGCCAGGTCTGGCAACACGCCAGCCTGGTGTTCGTCGCCGTTACGCCGCTCGACGGCGTGCTGACGACCGAGATCGGGTACACCACCGACTGGGACGAAGAGCACACGCTGGGTGCCCGCTTGCGGGACGGCAAACTGCTGGAGCTTTGCGGCAGCGTGCTTCGCCCGTGAAGGCGAGGCCCGCATCGCTCAGGACTTTGCCGTCGCCTTCTTCGCTGCCTTCTTCGGCGGCTTCAACGCGTTCAGCGCAACCGCTTCGCGAACGAGCGCCTTGAAGGCGGCCGCGTCAACCTCCTTGCCTTCCAGGATGTCGAGCGCCCGGCGTACGTTGCCCTCGAGGCTGGAGTTGAACAGGCCGGCCGGATCCTTCAGCGACGCACCCTTGGCGAAGGTGAGCTTCACCTTGTCCTTGTAAGACTCGCCGGTGCACAGGATGCCGTTGTGCGACCACACCGGCGTGCCCATCCACTTCACTTCCTCGACGACGTCCGGAACGGCCTCGTGGATGAGCTTGCGCATCCTGCCCAAGGTGTCAGCGCGCCAGTCGCCGAGGTTGGCGATTTTTTCCGAGATGCGCTCCGGGGCAGACGATTCCGGGTTGCTTGCTTCCGCCTTTTTCATGTTCCATTCCTTGAAGATCCAGAACTGCTTGATGTACAAGACTGCGCAGGATTGTCATGCAAGACTTCAGGGCAAACTTGCGGCCGGCGTGTGTGCATCCGCTGAAACCAGACAGTAGGATCGGTGGGAATCAGACTCGGTCAAAGGCTTCGGAATCGCCATGGTCACCTGCTATTTGCGCTACGTCGTCGATCCCTTCAAGCTCAAGGAATTCGAGCACTACGGGAAGCTGTGGATTCCTCTTGTCGAACGGTTCGGCGGGCAGCACCACGGCTATTTCCTGCCGTCGGAAGGGGCGAACAACATCGCGCTGGCCATGTTCACTTTTCCAAGCCTTGCCGCCTACGAGGAATATCGCGCGCTGTCCCTGAAGGACGCCGAGTGCCAGGCGGCTTTCAAGTATGCGGAGGACACGCGTTGCATCGTCAGTTATGAACGCAGTTTCTTCAGGCCCGTCTTCCGTTGATGCGCAAGGACCCCCCATGAAGCAACAGATCAAGCGACTGTCCCCGCACCAGAACGCGAAGGTGTTCGCGTCATTGATGGCCGTGGTGTCCTTCCTGCTCGCGCTGCCACTCACCCTGATCGCGAACGTGGTCGGCCCGAAAGACACGGCGCCGCCGCTGTACTTCATCCTCGTCTTGCCGATCGCTTATTTGGTCATCGGCTATGTCATGACGGTCGTGGGCTGCGCCATCTACAACTTCATCGCCAGGTACGTGGGCGGCTTCGAGTTCGAAGCTGAAGCAAAGCCTGAGTAAGACAAACCACCATGCCTCGCTACGTCGCGCTGCTGCGGGGAGTCAGTCCCATGAACGCGAAGATGCCCGAACTCAAGCGGTGCGTCGAGGGCGCGGGCTTCACGAACGTGAAGACGGTTCTGTCCAGCGGCAACGTGGTGTTCGACGCACGCAAGGCCGCTGAAAAATCGCTGGAGCGCAAGCTCGAAGCGGCGATGCAGGCGTCGCTGGGCCGCAGCTTCCACACGATCGTGCGTTCGGCCGAACACCTGCGCGGCGTGCTGGAAGCAGATCCGTATCGCGCCTTCGAACTCGCTCCGAACGCAAAGCGCGTCGTCACCTTTCTGCGCGAGCCGGGCGAAGGGCAGCTGAAGCTTCCCATCGAGCTGGACGACGCGCAGATCCTGTGCGTGGCGGGGCAGGAAGTCTTCAGCGCCTACGTGGCCGGCGACAAGGGGCCGGTGTTCATGCGGCTGATCGAGAAGACCTTCGGCACCGGCGTCACGACGCGCACGTGGGAGACGGTGCGCAAGTGCGCTGCGGCTTGAGCCATCATGCGGCCCAGCAACGCACAAGGACAGGAGCAGGGGAACATGAAGACAGAGCGCATCGTCCAGCGCCAACTTGGCGCATACCTGAGTCAACGCATGGAGGCCTGCAAATGAAATTCGGCTACACCATCGTCTACGTCCCCGACGTCGCCGCCTCGTTGAGCTTCTTCGAGTCCGCGTTCGGCCTGTCGCGGCGTTTTCTTCACGAGTCGGGCACCTATGGAGAACTGGACACGGGCGCCACCGCCATCGGGTTTGCCACGCATGCATTGGCCGAGGCGAACTTTCCCGGCGGGCATGTTGCAGCCAATGAGTCTGCGCAGCCTTTGGGCTTCGAACTCGCCTTCACGACGGACGACGTCCCGGCCGCACATTCGGCTGCCCTGGCGGCCGGTGCCACGGAGCTATCCGTGCCCCAAGCCAAGCCCTGGGGGCAGGTCGTTTCCTATGTGCGCTGTCCGGATGGCATCGTCGTCGAGCTGTGCACGCCCATCGTCGCGGGCTGAGCAGATCCAGCACAAGGCGAAGGTCCCACCATGATCCACCGCGAACGCCTCACCGCCACCTTCGACGGCCCTTTCGTCGTCTTCCTGATCGGCATGCGCGTCAACAACCCGCTGAAGGTCCACAAGTGGCTGCCGGTGGCGACCGCCATGCCGCGCATGGTCCGGGAGCTTCAGCAGCAGCCGGAGCTGGGCTTGCTTCATGCGGAAATGTGGTTCTCGCGAACGACGATCATGGTGCAGTACTGGCGCACGATGGAGCAACTGCTGGCCTACGCGAAGAGCAAGAATGCATCGCACCTTCCGGCGTGGCAGGCCTTCAACCGCAACGTGGGAACGGACGGCACCGTGGGCGTCTGGCACGAGACCTATGCGGCCTCCCAAGGCACCTACGAGAACATTTACGTCAACATGCCGCCCTTCGGCCTGGGCGTCGCAGGCACGACGCAGGCGGCGACGAGCGGCAAGAAATCGGCGGCGGGTCGCCTGGGGCGCAAGGACGACGAACCGGCCGATGGCCCTGAACTCACGCACGAACGAAGCTGAAGTCCCAAAGAAGGAAGCCCATGCCCGACATCCCCCAATTCCACGAAATGATGGCCTCGCAGTTTCCCGGCCTGATGGGCATTCGCCTGCTCGAACTCACGCCCGAGCGCGTGCTGGCGGAACTGCTGGTGCGGCCCGACCTGTGCACGGCCGGCGGGATCATGCACGGCGGCGCCTATATGGCCTTTGCCGACACGCTGGGTGCGATTGGAACGGTGGTCAACCTGCCACCGGGCAAGGGCACGACGACCACTGATTCCAGCACCAAGTTCATGGCTGGCGCCAAGGTCGGCAACACCGTGCGCGGCGAAAGCCTTGCGCTGCACCGTGGCCGCACGACGATGGTGTGGCAGACCTCCATCACCAACGCTGCCGGCAAGCTCTGCGCTGTGGTCACGCAGACGCAACTGGTGCTCGAAGGCAAGTAGCCAACGACCGCTTCGTCTGGCTATCGCTGCTCCGGCAGACCGCGCTCCCAAGCCCGCAGCCCGCGGTTCCAGGCGCGAATGCGCGCATCGGCCTGCGCACCGTTGCCCGACGTCGTCGCCAGCAACTGGTCGAGCAGGATCTCCTGGTCGGCGCTGAGTTGGTCCGGAAAGATCGGCAGCACGGTGATCAGGTGGTCCGCACGCACGCCGCGGCGCGCCACCGGAAAGCCCTGGCCCTTCAGGCGATATGTCACCTGGTCGCGCCGCAACTGCAGCGACTGGTAGCCGCCCACGGTGGGCACCTGGATCACGCGGTTGGCGACCCACGCGAAGCCGTCGACCGGAATCTCGCAGTGGATCGTGCCGTCGTCATGAAGCGTGAAGAAGTCATGCGCGGCCACTTCGACGCGAATCTCGAGGTCTGCGGGCGGACGATTGGCCCGTGTGCCGCCGCCTTCGACATGCAGCAGGTCGCCGCTGCGCACGCCCGCCGGAAAGCGCACCTTGACCTCGTAAGAGCGCGATGGCAGCTTGCCGCTGCCGTCGCAGGTGGGGCAGGGCCGGCGTGCGATGCCGCCGCCCAGACACGCCGAGCATTCCGCAAAGCCGCTGGGCCAGCCGAAGAAGGAGCGCTTGGCCACGGCGCCGGAGCCGCCGCACTGCGCGCAATTGCCACCCAGCACCTGGTGGCCCGCGCCTTCGCAGGTCGTGCAGGTGTCGGTGATCTTGCCGCGCAGGCTCTTGATGCAGCCGGTGGCCGCTTCTTCCAGCGTCAGCTTGACCTTGCGGTGCAGGGGGCGCCGGGGTGCTTCCCGGGTGCCCGTCGCGGCGGACTCTTGATGTTGCTGCTGCTGCTGATCTTGCGTGGCGGATGCACCGTCGCGCGCCTGCGCGGATGATGCGCGCGGGCTTTCCGGGGCTGCCTTGCGCGTCTGCTGCGAGCTGTTTCGCGTCGCAGAAGTGGACGACGAAGTGCGGGTCGCCGCCGGCGTGCGCGGCCCGGCGCGGCGGATTTCTTCAAAGGCGCGATTGATGCGCTGCATGCGCGCGACGGCGTCAGAGCTGTCGTTGCGGTCCGGATGCCATTGCGATACGAGCCGACGCCATGCGGCCTTGACTTCGCTGTCGGTTGCGTCGGGTGCCAAACCCAGTTCGGCGAAAGCGTTCTCGGTACCCAAATCCTTGTCCTCTTCGGCGCGCGTGCCCATCAGAAGATAGTGTCAAAAAAAGGTGACGGCACGACGGCATGAATGTTAGCCGAAGCTCACTGGCGGGCCGCGGGTAAATCGGGGCATTCAACGCGCGTCCGCACACCAAAAATGAGGGCTTGCGCTCGCGCGCCTCCATCCACAAGCTTCGTCGGGGGTTCCCATGACTGCTCAACACCTGGATCGTGTTCTCGGCGCCACCAAGGCAGTGCTCAAAAGTGCTGAAGATGTTTCGGTATTCGAGACGACGCCCTATGAGGAACGCATCGGCGCGCAAAGCACCTACGAGGCGCTCCAGATCGGTGCCTCGCAGAACCCCGACGCGCCAGCGCTCCAGTTCCTGTCCAGCGGCGACCCCGACACGCCCCCGCTCACCGTCAGCTACGCCCGCTTCATCGCCCGCGTGACGCAGGCGGCCAACCTGTTCAACGACCTGGGCGTCGGGCCGAACGACGTGGTGAGCCTGTTGATGCCGCTGGTGCCGCAGAGTTTTTTCTCGCTGTTCGGCGCGCAGGCGGCGGGCATCGCGAATCCGGTGAACCCGCTGCTGTCGCCCGCGCAAATCACGGAGATCCTGCGTGCTGCCAATACCAGGGTGCTGGTGGCGCTCGGCCCGGTGCCGGGTACCGATATCTGGGACAAGGTGCAGCGCATCAAGGGCGACTTGCCGAACCTGAAGGCCATCGTGGTCGTTCATGGCGCGGCGGATCCGGCCAACGGCGTCTACAGCTTCGATGAAAAGATCGACGCCTATCCGTCCGATCGGCTGGTGAGCGGGCGACGCATCGCGTCCGACGAAACGGCCGCGTACTTCCACACCGGCGGCACCACCGGCACGCCCAAGCTCGTGCGCCACACGCACCGCAACCAGGTCTACCAGGCGTGGGGCGTGAACCTGATGCTGTCGATGGGCCGTGGCCGATCACTGCTGTTCGGCCTGCCACTGTTCCACGTCGGCGGTGCGCTCACGCAGGCACTCGCGCCGCTGGCCGGCGGCGGCACGCTGGTGGTGGTGTCGGCGGCCGGCTGGCGCGACGCGAATGCCATCCGCAACGTGTGGCGGCTGGTGGAGCGCTACAAGCCCGAGGTTTTCGGCAGCGTGCCCACGGTGCTCGCAGCGTCGATCAACGTACCGGTGGGCGGCGCCGACCTGTCCAGCATCGTGTGCGCGTCGGGCGGCGGATCGGCCATTCCCGTGGCGGTCGGCAAGGCCTACATGGAGATGCTGAAGAAGCCCGTGCTGGAGGTCTACGGCATGACCGAGACGTCGAGCATCCACACCATGAGTTACATGGACCGGCCATTGCGCCTGGGCTCCGTCGGCCACGCATTGCCGTACAGCCGCGTGCGCATCGTCAAGATCGACGCCGACGGACGCTACGCGGGCGACTGCGCGACCAACGAGATCGGCGTGGTGGCGATGGCGGGGCCGGGCGTTTTTTCAGGCTACCTCGATCCTTCGCACCAGAAGGGCGCTTTCGTGGAGCCGGGTTGGGTGAATTCAGGCGACCTGGGACGGCTGGATGAAGACGGGTACCTGTGGCTCACCGGCCGCGCCAAGGACCTGATCATTCGTGGCGGCCACAACATCGATCCGCTGGCCATCGAGGAAGTCTTCTTCCAGCATCCGGACGTGGCACTCGCGGCCGTGGTGGGGCAGCCCGATGCCTATGCGGGCGAGTTGCCCGTGGCCTTCGTGCAATTGAAGCCCGGCGCGAAAGCGGATGACGGCGCGTTGCTGGACTTCGTGCGTGAACGTACGCCCGAGCGGGCGGCCGTGCCGGTGGCGGTCATCTTCGTCGATGCGATTCCGCTCACGGCTGTCGGCAAGGTGTTCAAGCCCGCGCTGCGCCTGAGCGCGGCGCAGCGTGCGGTGAGCATCATGCTTGCGGACGTTTTGAAGGACACGGTCTCCAGGGTCGAGGTCGTTGCGCATCCTGTGCACGGCCATCTCATCAAGATTCGTGTGGGCGGCGTTCCCGGGGATTCGCAGGAGGCGCTGGCCGCGCAGGTGCACGAGCGGCTGAATCCGCTCGAAATGCAGCACGAGATCGAGTGGGATTGAAACTCCCTCTCCCGCGGGCGGGAGAGGGTGGGGGTGAGGGTGTGGGCGGTTGATGGCGTGCGATTGATCTACCGCCCATGCCCCTCACCCCGGCCCTCTCCCCGGAGGGGCGAGGGAGCAATATCGAGGGAGCAAGACGTCAGTGCGTCACGCGGCCCCGCATCGAGGCCGGGTGGCCTTGCAGCGCGAATGACTTGCCGGTGTTGACCAGCGTGTCGCCATCCACACGCAGGATGCTGATGTCCTGATCGATGAAGTTGCCGACGTACAAGTAGCGGCCGTCCGCGCTCCACACCGCCCCTTCAGGCAGGCCTCGCACCTCGATCTCGTTGCCGCGCGTGACCTTCTTGCCGTCGATCTTCATCAGCACGACGGAGCCGTTGCGGTTGTAGAAGTAAGCGTTCTTCGGCGCGTTGCTGCCGCGAAGGAGCACGGCCACGGCATGCTTGCCACTCGGGCTCACCGCCAGCCCCTCCGGGCCGTCGCCGATCACCACCTTGTCGATGACGCGCGGTGGTGTCGCTTCGAGGTCGATCACGCTCACCGTGTCGATCTGGCCATCCGATGCGCCCGAGTTGCCGTTGTCGGCGCTCAGGGCCAGCTTGCCGTCAGGCGTCACGTCCACGTTGTAGGGCCACAAGCCCACGGCCAGGTCGACCTTGTTGTAGGTGACCTTCTCGCCATCGACATCGAGCAGCGCGATCTTGTGGTTGGGAAACTTGGCCAGCAGCGCGCGCTTGCCATCCGGCGTGAAGCGAACATGCGCCACCGATTCGCCAATGGCCACCGTGTCGATGAGCGTCACCTTCATGCCGGCGATGCGCAGCACGCTCACCGAGTTGTCGGCGCGGTTGGCCACCAGCGCCAGCGTGCCGGCCTTGTTGATCGACAGGCCGGAGGGCTGCTTGCCGAGGTTGAGCGTGTCGATGACCTTGGGCGGCGAGCTTGTCAGGTCGACGACGAACAGCCGCGTGTCGGGCACCGTCTTGCGCGCGCCGCCTTCCTCCACCACATTGATCGAGTTGGCGACCAGCGCCAGCGTTTCGTTGGATGTGATGGCAAGGTTGGTCGGCGGGCCCACGATGGTGTTGTCCAGCGGGAGCGTGGCCACGGCCTTCGGCGCTAGCGGGTCGGTGCCGATGTCCAGCAACTGCAGCGTGTCCTTGCCATGTGGCGCCAGCACCGGACGGCCGGCCTCGTCCCAGGACTGCTTCTCGTCGTTGGCGACGATCATCAGTTGCCGCTGGCCTGTCGAAGCCGACGGACCGGCGCAGCCCGCGAGTTGTGCCAGGGCCATGACAGCGCAAAGGCCGATGGCGAGGCGGGCGCCGGCGGCGCGGTGGTGAATACGCATCTTCATCCGATCTCCTCCACGCGGCCGGGTCGGCCGGTGGCGCATCCTATCCGCGGGGTGCGCAAGCATCACTCAGGGTGTTCACTCTGACGGGCAAGGCATGCATCGGTCATAGGCCATTCGCCAAATTGCCCTGCGGGGTGCGCAGTGAAATATTGCGGTGCAACGCAGAGGACCGGATGGACGACACCATAAGGGACATGGTGAGCACGCGCCGCAAGGCGCTCACGGGTGCGGACGATGGCCATCGCCCCTGGGGACTTGCCTTGTCCGGCGGCGGCATCCGCAGTGCGACTTTCAGCCTGGGCCTGCTCAAGGCGCTGGCGCAGCACCGGCAACTCCTGCAGTTCGACATCGTCTCGACCGTCTCCGGCGGCGGCTATGTGGGCTCGACACTGGGCCGGCTTTGCACGCGCGCCAAGGACGCCGATGGCGTGCGCGCAGTGGAGGGCGCCTTCGCCGAAGTGGACAAGGTGCGCTTCGGCTGGTGGCTGCGCAGCAACGGCCGCTACCTGATTCCCGGCGGCATGCGCGACACGCTCTTCGCGGTGGCGCTGTACCTGCGCAACCTGCTGGGCACGCACATCGAGATTGCGATTGCGGCCACGCTCGTGGGCATGTTCTTGGCGGCGATCAACCTGGGTGCGTGGGAGATCATGGCCGGCCTGGTCGACCTGGACAACGCGCAGTCCGTCATCTCGCCGGTGCGATGGGCCACGCAGTTGCCCACGCTCTGGCTCACGGCGCTCATTCCGTGGCTGCTGTCGATCGTGCTGGCGGACGGCTATTGGGCAGTGCGCGACAAGAGCACGACGCTGGGCATGCTGGGTCAGGTGACGATGTGGTGCGTGCTGGGTGCGCTGGCCTGGTGGCTCGGGCCGATCCTGGAAGACCGCTACGGCGGCCCGCTGTGGCTGGCGCCGGCCTTCATTGTCTTTGCGTCGGCGTGGGTGGTGGCGCTGCTGTGGGTGCTGTGGCGCAAATCGAGCGGCCAGACGCCGGCCGTGCTGCGCAACGAACTCACGGAAGGCCTGGCCACCGTGATCTACGTGATGCTCGTCATCGGGCTGCTGGGCCTGCTCGACTGGACGGCGTGGTGGCTCGCCGCGCATACGCGCGAGACGCGGGCCTCATGGGGCGGCGCGATGCTGGTGGCGGCGGCGGCGCTGCGTGCGGTGCTTCCGATGCTGTTCACCGGCAAGCGCGAGGTGCCGGGCGTCGGCAAGAGCATGCTCATCATGCTGGGCAGCATCTTCGGCCTGCTACTGGCCTTCTGCCTGGCGGCGTGGTGGATCGGCGTGCTGTATGCGGCCGTGCTGCTGCCGGTGTTCACGCCGCAGGGTCTGGACTTTCCGCGCGGCTGGGTGTGGTTCGGCACCATCGGCATCATCGTGGGCAGCTATGCGCTCGTCACGGGGCGCAACTTCGGCTTTCTCAACGCCTCGTCGCTGCACACCTTCTACCGGTCGCGCATCGTGCACGGCTACCTGGGCGCGGCCAACCAGCGGCGACTGGGCGCGGATCCGACGGCGGCGCTGTCGGGGCTGGCGCCGCCGCACGTGCCGGTCGGGGAGGTCGAGGAAGACGACGACATCTCGCAATGCAAGTACGCGCCGCACATGCACGGCGGGCCGGTGCACCTCATCAACGTGTGCATCAACCAGACGCACGACCCGCGGCAGCAACTGTTCAACCGCGACCGCAAGAGCCTGCCGCTCACGGTCGGTCCGCTCGGATGGATGCAGGCGGTGGGCGCGCCGTGGACCCAGGCCAAGCTGAAGGGGGCGCTGAGCATCGGTGCATGGACGGCGATTTCCGGCGCGGCCTTTGCGCCCGGCCTGGGCCGGCTCACCAAGCGCGGCATTGCGGCGCTGTCGGTGTTTGCAGGGCTGCGCCTGGGCTACTGGTGGGACAGCAAGGAAGCAGGCCTGGTGCAGCCCGGCGCGGCGCGGAGCATGTCGACCTTCCTGATGAAGTCGCGCTTCATCCTGCTCGAATGCTTCGGCGCCTTTCCCGGCAGCGGCTCGCCCTTCTGGTACCTGAGCGACGGCGGCCACTTCGAGAACACGGCCGCGTATGCGCTGCTGCGCGAGGAGGCCGAACTCATCGTCATCGCCGATTGCGGCGCGGACCCGGACTACCGCTTCCATGACCTGGAGAACCTCATCCGGCGCGCGCGCATCGACCTCAACGCCGACATCGTCGCGCTCAAGCCCAACAAGAGTGCGAGCTGGCGCAACCTGGGCGTGTTCGGCTCGCTCAACGACCTGGCGTCGCCCACCAGCCAGGCCTGCCTTGCGCTGGCGCGCGTCACCTACGCCAGCGGCCTGCTCGGGCACATCATCCTGGTCAAGCCGAATGTCTCGTCGGAGTTGTCGGTGGACCTGGTGAACTTCAAGGCGGCCAATCCCCTCTTTCCGCAGCAGCCGACCACCGACCAGTTCTTCGACGAAGCGCAATGGGAGTGCTACTTCCGCCTGGGCGCCGCCATCGGCGACCGGCTGGAAGGCGACTTGCTGTCGCGCGTGGCGCAGGGCGTGCCTGGCCTGTTCGAAGTCGATGACGGGCAGACCGGCCTGGCGGCGGCACCGGTCAACGGCACCAGTGTTTCCAGTGCCGTGGCCTCGGTGGGCCGGCTGCAGGCGCGCGTGCTCAAGGCCGGTGCGGTGACGGCGTCGCTGGGCATCGGCACGGCGGCCACCTTCGGCGTGGCCTTGTGGCAGGGCATCGATGCGTGGCGAACTCAGCAGGGCGACCAGTCGCGCGCCGAGAGCCTGGCCTTCAAGGACCTGACCGAGCGCTGGGCCAGGCTGCGCGTGGCGGGCACCTCGGACGAAGCGACTTCCTCCCTCGCGGCCGAACTGCTTCGCACCGGCGACCTGCTGTGCCGCCAGGGCAGCGAGAACTTCATGGCGAACTTCAAGCTGTCGGTGCGCATCGTCGACGATGCCAAGGCCGCTTGCGGTGCAGAGCCCCCCAACCGCCGCACGCCCGCCTGCCAGCGCCTGCTCGACCGCAACAACGGCATCGACTGCCTGCAGCCGGTGAGCGCACCGCCCTGCAAGCCGCGCTACTGGGCGCGCGACTACACCGGCCACACGCCGCCGCAGGAGAACTGCAGCGGCTTCGGCTCGGACTCGACCTCGTTCGTGACGGCGTTCATGGCGCGAGCCCATGTGCCCTTCAGGATCCGCTTTCGCGAGATCGCATTGCCGGCGGCGGTGCCACCCGCGGCGGGTTCGCCCCCGGCCGGCATGGTGGCCGGTGCGCCCACGGGCGGGGCCCGAAGTCCCCGGATGGCACCCGATGCCGTTTCCGGCGCCACGGTAGCTGCCGGTGTGCCTGGCGCCGGCGGTGGCTACGACCCGCCTGCGGCAGGCGCGGAGGAAGCGCCGCCGCGGCCGGACATCTGCAGGGGCCAGATCATCTACATCCAGGTCTATGGCCAGGAATCCCGCGAGGCGGCGCGCGCCTTTCGCAAGCCCTGGCGCGCGCTGGGCGCGGCCTTGCCTGCCGTCGAGGATGTGCTGGAAAGCTCGCGTGCAGCCGGACGCGCACCGCCTGCGGGGCATCGCCAGCCGACCATCCTCTACAGCGACGGGGCACAGGCCCCCTGCGCCGAGGCCATGGCGCGCTCGGTGTTCCCGCCCGTCACGGCGTGGACGGTACGTGCCGCGTCGCAAAGCGTCGTCGCGGGCTCCATCGAGGTGTGGCTGCCGCGGCCCAACCCGGGCCAAGGGGCGGGCGCGCCATCGACGCCGCAGACTTTCTGACGAAGGAAAGCGGCGCGCCGGTCGCGGTCAATCCGCGCCCGGCCGCCAGACGCGCTTGAAGGCCGCGAACTTGTCGCGCCACGACATCCGGTCGTCCGACAGCGCATCGATGAAGTCCGACAGGCGCTGCGACTTGATCATGGTGTAGACCGTGAGCCAGGTGGTGAAGCCGCCGACGACGGCGAACCACAGGATCTTGGTCAACAGCGGCGCTTCCGCTTCGGCCAGCAGGTTCATGCCCAGGAAGCCGGTGGTGATGGTGCCGATGAGGCCGAACAGCGTCACCACCGTCAGGCGCACGACGGTGCTGGCCTGGCGGCGCAGGCTGTCGGCTTCGAGGTAGGTGTTCATGTCGGCGATGCGCACGCGCACCTCCTCGTACAGCTCGTCCAGCCCCAAGTGGCGCGAGCACAGGTTCGACAGCGCCTGCACCTGCGCCTGGTGCGAGATCTGGTGGAACCAGTAGCGGTGCGTGAAACGCAAGAAGCGCTCGAAGCTCAGGCGAATCGCGCGCTTGAACCGCTTGACGCTCGCCATGTTGCGCTGGTCCAGCCGCTTGAGCGCTTCGACCAGCTGGTCGGAAAACATCAGCAGCGAGGCCTTCTGGAAATGCGCAATGAGGAACAGCAGGAAGTGCTGGTGGCGAAACTGCGCCAGCACGCCGCGGTCGCCGCATCCAAAGAAATGCGAACGCGCATCGCCGATGACGATGAACGCGCGGCCGTTGCACAGGTAGCGCGTGTTGGGCGCGGCGCCGGTGTCGGCCCAGAAGCGGTCGTAGCAGTAGTTCGACTCGAAGTCGGCCAAATGCTCTTCGCCATAGGGCAGCAGGCTCTCCGCGTCCCCCGAGCCGGTGACGAGCCCCAGGCGGATGAACTGGCTGCGCGTCAGGCGCCGCGGGTCGTCAAGGGCCAGGTAGGCCATGACGGGCATGCGGTAGTCCTCGATGTGGCGATAGCGCAGCAGGCCGGGCTCTTCGGAATGCTCGCTCACCAGCGGCTGGATGGCGTACGCCCAGTGCGCCGCAGTGCGCGGCGCGCGGTGCGTGGCCACGTGCGAGAGAAAGGTTTCGCTCTCCTGCGCATCGGAGCGCGCCAGCACGTTGCCGTCGGCGCCCAGCCATTCGACGCTCTCCATGCAATGCAGGGCGGCGCCGTCGGCATCCCAGCCGGCCGGGTAGGCGCGGCCGAAGCGGTAGAGCTGCTCCTGCGCCTGCCAAAGGCTCAGGTCGCTCGCGCCGATCTCGAGGTTGAGCAGCACCACGTCGACGTCGAAGAAGAAGTACAGGTCCAGATGCACAACGTCGAGCGTGAGCGGCGCGTCCCCTTCGCGTGCCACGACGCGAACGCCCTTGATGTCGTGGCGGCGGAACACGCGCATCGGTGAATCGCGGCCCACGTCGCGATCGCCTGTCGTGCCCGTGCCCTGCGTGCGGGAGCGCCCTTCACCATAGAGGAACTGCTGCACGTAGGGCAGGAAGCTCGCGAATTCGTTGTAGTGCCGCTCGTGAAAGTCGTCGGACTTGCCGGTGTACTCGTCGATCACTTCGCGCCATGGCGTGCTGTCGCCGAGTTCTTTCAGGACCTTCCACGCGGGCCGGTCGCCGCCGCCAGACTCATGGTCGCGCATGAGTCGCAAGGGCCACAGCAGCGCCTGCCGGAAGTGCCTGACGACCGGCGTCTTGCTGCCTGCACCTGTTTTGTCTTGGAGTGCTTCTAAGGTGGTGCTTTCCATTTGTCCAGTTTAGGCTGCACTAAAACATTTCGCTTTCGGGACGCGTTCCAGGTGGAATCCCTTAGTTTCATGAAACCGGTTTCAGCTAAAGTTCGATCCACTGATCCAGACAACGGAGACAAGCCATGTGCAAGGACGATGAAGCGCGGTGCGGCCTGAGGGCGGTGAACGCCTTCAAGACCTCTGGCGTGGTGTAGGCCCGCCATGAAATATCAATTCCAGTTCGAAGCAGTCTTTGCCGCGTGGCCGCTGCTGCTCAAGGGCACCTGGATCACGATCCAGCTCTCGCTCATCGCCACCCTGCTGGGCTTGGTGGTTGCCATCGTGTGCGCCTGGGGCAAGACGTCGGGGCCGACGTGGTTGCGCTTCATCGTCAATGCGTACATCGAGGTCATCCGCAACACGCCCTTCCTGGTGCAGTTGTTCTTTTTCTTCTTTGCGCTGCCGGCCATCGGCTTGCGTTGGTCGCCCTACACGGCGGCGCTCACGGCGATGGTGGTGAATCTTGGCGCCTACGCCACCGAGATCATCCGCGCCGGCATCGAGTCGATTCCCAAGGGGCAGATCGAGGCGGGCAGGGCGCTCAACCTGAAGGGCTGGGAGATCTTTCGCTTCGTCATCATCAAGCCGGCGCTCAAGGCCATCTATCCGGCGCTCACGAGCCAGTTCATCCTGCTGATGCTGAGTTCGGCGGTGGTGTCGGTCATCTCGGCGGACGACCTGACCTCGGTCGCGGCCAACCTGCAATCGCAGACCTTCCGCAGCTTCGAGATCTACATCGTGGTGGCCTGCATCTACCTGGCGCTGGCGCTGTCGTTCTCGGGGCTGTTCAAGCTCATCTATCAGCGCACGCTCAACTACCCGGACCGGCGATAGGAAATCGATCATGCGTACCTTCGGCTTCCCCGAGTTCCTGTTCATCCTTGAAGCGGCCAAGTGGACGCTGGCCCTGTCGCTGATCGCGTTCATCGGCGGCGCCATCCTGGGCCTGATCGTGGCGCTGGCGCGCACGTCAGAGAGCCGGGCGGCGCAAATCATTTCCACCGGCTTCATCCAGATCTTCCAGGGTACGCCGCTGCTGCTGCAACTCTTCCTGATCTTCTTCGGCGCGCCGGTGATGGGCTTCGACATCAATCCGTGGGTTGCGGCCGGCGTGGCGCTCATCCTCAACAGCGCGGCCTTCCTGGGCGAGATCTGGCGCGGCTGCATCCAGGCGATTCCGCGCGGCCAGGTGGAGGCGGCATTGGCGCTCAACCTCGACTACACGGCCCGCATGCGTGACGTCGTGCTGCCGCAGGCCTTCAAGATCGCGCTGCCGCCCACGGTGGGCTACGTGGTGCAGATCATCAAGGGCACCTCGCTCGCCGCGATCATCGGCTTCACCGAGATCACGCGCGCCGGGCAGATCATCAACAACGCGACCTTCCAGCCGCTCGAAGTGTTTGCGACGGTGGCTGCGCTGTATTTTGTGATCTGCTGGCCGCTGTCGCTGCTCGCGCAGTACATGGAGCGGCAACGTGCCCGCTCGTTGGCGCGCTGACCCATTTTTTTTGTTCCCAAACCAAGGAGACTTTTCCATGATCCGTATTGCAACCCGCCGCACCGCCACGGCCGCGCTCGCTGCCCTGGGCCTCGGTGCCGCGTTGACGGCCTTCACGCCCTTCGCCTTTGCGCAGTCGATGGCCGACATCAAGAAGAAGGGTGAAATCACCATCGGCATGCTGGTCGACTTTCCGCCCTACGGCACGACCAACGCGCAGAACCAGCCCGACGGCTACGACGCCGACGTGGCCAAGCTGCTGGCCAAGGACTGGGGCGTCAAGGCCAACATCGTGCCGGTCACCGGCCCGAACCGCATTCCCTTCCTCCTGACCAACAAGGTCGACCTGCTGGTCGCCTCGCTGGCCGTGACGCCCGAGCGCGCCAAGCAGGTGGCGTTTTCCACGCCGTATGCGGCCGCCACCATCGTGCTGTATGGCAAGACGAGCGCGCCGATCAAGACCGCGGCCGATCTCAAGGGCGTGCGCGTAGGCGTGGCCCGCGCCAGCACGCAGGACGTGACGGTGACGGCCGCAGCGCCCGAAGGCACCGAGATCCGCCGCTTCGACGACGACGCATCGGCCATGCAGGCCTTGATGTCGGGTCAAGTCGACGCCATCGGCTGCTCGGTGACGGTGGCGGCTCAGATCGCCAAGCGCGTTCCCGCCAACACCTTCGAAAACAAGTTCGTCCTGAAGCAGCAGGCCATGGCGATTGCCATTCGCCCCGGCCAGGATGAACTGCTCAAGAACGTGAATGACTTCGTCACCAAAAACACCGCCAACGGCGAGCTGAACAAGCTCTACCAGAAGTGGCTGCAAACCGACCTGCCCAAGCTGAATTGAGGCGTCGGTGCCTCCGATCCTGATTTCCCTCGCCGCCTTTGGCGCCGCCGAAGTGGGCCGCCACGGGCAGGCGTGGTTCGCGCGGCTGTCGCGCGAAGCGGGCGCCGATTCGGTGGAGGTGCGCGGCGAACTGCTGCGCGGCTCGCCCACCGAGGTGGATGCGCAACTGGCCACGCTCGCCGAATTCACCTCCGTCTATTCCGAACCGGAAGGGCTGTGGACCGAAGGCGGCGACCTGAACACCGCCGCGCTCGAACGCGGCCTGGCACGTGCGGCCATGCTCGAGGCACCGCGCCTGAAAATGTCCATCGGCGGCTTCGGTGCGGCGTCGCACGCATCACTGTCGGCCCTGAAGCACCGCCTGGCCGCCACCGACACCGAACTGCTGATCGAGAACGACCAGAGCGTGTCCGCCGGCAGCGTGCCCGCGCTGCTGGCCTTCTTCGATGCGGCAGACCGCAGCGGCCTCGAACTCGGCATGACCTTCGACATGGGCAACTGGCACTACGTCGGCGAATGCCCGCTGCAGGCCGCGCAGGCCCTGGGGCCGCGCGTTCGCTACGTGCATTGCAAGGGCGCGCAACGCCTGCCGCACAAATGGGTGGCAGTACCTTTGTCACACTCGCTTGCGCCGTGGCGCGCCATACTGCGTGCCTTGCCGTCCGACGTGCCGCACGCCATCGAATATCCCCTGGTCGGCGACGATCTCCTGGCCGTGACACGCGACGAAATCGCGCAGGTGCGCGCGGCCTGCACACCCCTGACATGAGCATCGACATGAGCTCCAACCAATCCACCTCCTCCTTCGACGTCGCCCTTTTCGGCGAGGCCATGATGCTGCTGGTCGCCGACCGGCCGGGCCCCATGGAGCACGCCGAGTCCTTTCACAAGCGAACGGCCGGCGCCGAGACCAACGTGGCCATCGGCCTGTCGCGCCTGGGCCTGAAGGTCGGCTGGGCCAGCCGGCTCGGCACCGACAGCATGGGCCGCTACCTCATCGCCAGCATGAAGGGCGAGGGCATCGACTGCTCGCACGTGATCTGCGATGAAACGCAGCGCACGGGCTTCCAGTTCAAGGGCCGCGTCACCGACGGCAGCGACCCGCCGGTCGAATACCACCGCAAGGGCTCGGCCGCGAGCCAGATGGGGCCGGCCGACGTCGACGAGGCCTGGCTGAAGTCCGCCCGCCACCTGCACGCGACCGGCGTGTTCGCAGCGCTGTCCGCCACCAGCGTGCAGGCGGCACGCAAAACGCTCGACGTCATGCGCGCGGCGGGCCGCACCATCTCCTTCGACCCCAACCTGCGGCCCACGCTGTGGCCGTCGAAAGAGGTGATGCGCGACACGCTCAACGAACTCGCCGCCAAGGCGGACTGGGTGCTGCCCGGCATCGAGGAAGGCTTGCTCCTCACGGGTGACGGCACGCCGGAAGGCATCGCGCGCTTCTATCGTGAACGCGGCGCGAAACTCGTGGTCGTCAAGCTCGGCAAGGACGGCGCCTATTTCGACAGCGACGTGGCCGGCACCGGCCGCGTGGCCGGCTTCCCGGTCAAGGAAGTGATCGACACGGTGGGCGCGGGCGACGGCTTTGCGGTCGGCGTGGTCAGCGCGCTGCTCGAAGGCAAGTCGGTGCCAGAGGCCGTGCGCCGTGGCGCGTGGATCGGCGCACGCGCCGTTCAGGTGCTGGGCGATACCGAAGGCCTGCCCACGCGCGTGCAGTTGAACGACGCGGGGCTTTGAGCACGCGCAGTTCCGTCCAGCGTCCCACGGGCCGCGCCACCATCGCGGACGTGGCGAAGGCGGCGGGCGTGTCCAAGGCGACCGTCTCGCGCTTCCTGAACCATCGCGAGCGCCTTCTCAGCCCCGACATCGCGGCGCGCGTCGAAGCCGCCGTGAAGGCGCTGGACTATTCGCCGAGCCCGATGGCGCAGGCCTTGAGCCGGGGCCGTTCACGCCTCATCGGCCTGGTGGTGGCGGACGTCAGCAACCCCTATTCGGTGGCGGTGCTGCGCGGCGCCGAAAAGGCCTGCCAGGCGGCCGGCTACCTCGTGATGCTCTTCAACCTGGGCAACGACGGCAGCCGCGAGCGCGAAGCCATCGACGCGCTGGCGGGCTACCAGGTGGACGGCTTCATCCTCAACACGCTCGGGCGCGGGTCATCTGCGGTCGATGCCTCGGCCTTGCATGGCAAGCCGGCGGTGCTGGTCGATCGGCGGCATCCCGCGATGCGCGCGGACTTCGTCTCGCTCGACAACCCCGGCGCCATGAAGCTCGCATGCGGGCATCTGGTGGAGCAGGGCTATCGCGAACTGATCTACATCAGCGAGCCTTCGAAGGGCGTGAGTTCGCGGCGCGAGCGAATCGCGGCGTTTGGCGACTGCATGGGAAGCCATCGGCCGCGCGTGGGTGCGTCCGTGTTCGAAAGCGAAGACGACCCGGCCGAAGCCACTGCGGCACTCGACGCCGAACTGCTTGCCCTGAAAAAGCGCGCTGGACGCGGCCGGCGTGCGGCGGTGCTCGCCGGCAACGCGGTCGTGACGCTTCGTGTGGCGGCAGCCGTCGAGCGGCTGGGTTGGCGCTTCGGTGTCGACATCGGCTTGGTGGGCTTCGACGACACGGAATGGGCCTCGCTCATCGGACCGGGGCTGAGCACCATCGCCCAGCCGACCGACGAGATCGGCCACGCGGCCGCTAGCTGCCTGATCGAGCGACTTCAGGGGCTCGATGCGGCGCCGCGTCAGTTGCTGCTGCCGGGCCGGCTGGTGGTACGCGGTTCGTCGCAAGGCTTGAGCGATCCGCAGCCGACGCCTTAGCCGCGGCGCGCATCCAGTCGGAGGCGCGCTCGGCAATCATGATCGTCGGCGCGTTGGTGTTGCCGCCGATCAGCGTCGGCATGATCGACGCGTCCACTACGCGCAGGCCGTCGATGCCGTGCACGCGCAACTGCGCGTCGACCACCGCCGTGGCGTCGCGGCCCATCTTGCAGGTGCCCACCGGGTGGTAGATGGTGTCGGCGCGCGCACGGATGTGCTGCATCAGTTCGTCGTCGCTTTCAACGCCCTCGGTGTAGACCTCCTTGTGCCGGTAGCGGGCCAGCGCCGGTGCCTTGAGGAGTTCGCGCACGCGGCGAACGCCCTTGAGCATCAGGGCCGCATCGTCCGGGTGCGACAGGAAGCGCGGGTCGATGCGCGGCGACGCGGTGGCATCGTTGCTGAAGAGCCCGACCTCGCCGCGCCCCTTGGGCCGCAGCACGCAGACGTGGCACGAGAAGCCGTATCCCATGTGCAGCTTGCGCGCATGGTCGTCCACCACCGAAATGACGAAGTGCAGTTGCAGGTCCGGCCGCGCGAGTTCGGGCGACGACTTGATGAAGCCTGCGCCTTCCGCAAAGGGCGTCGCGATCATGCCTTTGCCGGTCTTGCGCCACTGCGCGATGGCCTTCACCAGGTTCACCGTGCCCACGGCGCCGATGCCGAACATGTCCGTTTCCTGCGACTTGTACGAGACGATGAAGTCCAGGTGGTCCTGCAGGTTCTGTCCGACCCCGGCCAGCGGGTGCTGCACCTTGATGCCGTGCTTGCGCAGCTCGGCCGGATTGCCGATGCCCGAGAGCATCAGAAGTTGCGGTGAATTGAAGGCGCCGCCGCACAGGGCCACTTCCCGGCGCGCACGCAGCACTTCGACGATGTTGCCGCGACGCACTTCCACGCCGACGGCACGCCGGCCTTCCAGCACGACGCGCAGCGCCTGCGTCTCGGTTCGCACGTGCAGGTTGGGGCGATGCATGACCGGATGCAGGTAGGCCGCCGCGGCGGAGCAGCGCTCGCCGTTCCTGGCGCCCCCATGGAACTGCGTGACCTGGTAGTAGCCGACGCCTTCCTGCTCGGGACCGTTGAAATCGTCGTTGCGCGCAAGGCCGCACTCGACGCCGGCCTGGATGAAGGCTTCGGTGATCGGGCGGGGCGACTGCTGTTCCGAGACCTGCAACGGCCCGCTGCCGCCGTGCAGTTCGCTCTCGCCGCGTTCGTTGCCTTCGGAGCGCTTGAAGTAGGGCAGCACCTCGTCGAAGCCCCAGCCCTCGCAGCCCAGCCGGGCCCAGTCGTCATAGTCCGTGCGGTGGCCGCGGACGTAGAGCATCGCGTTGATGGCGCTGGAGCCGCCGAGACAGCGGCCGCGCGGCTGGTAGCCCCGGCGCCCGTCGAGGCCGGGCTGCGGCACCGTCTGGTAGGCGTAGTTGTTGATCTTCGGCCGGCCGGGCAGCATGGTCACGACGCCGGCTGGCGCGCGTACCAAAATGCCGCGGCCGTCGCCGCCGGCCTCGATGAGGCAGACCTGAATGGCAGGGTCTTCACTCAGGCGCGAAGCGAGCGTGGCCCCGCCCGAGCCACCACCCACGATGACGTAATCGAAGTCCAATTCTTGTCTCCTCGCTCCGGGACTACCGTGCAAGGGAGACTGTAGGAAGCTTGGAAACGTTTTGTGACGAGTGTTTTCCCGTGCAGGGGCTCGTCGTGCGGGTTCAGGCGACTTCGGCGATCAGCTCGATTTCAACGCAGGCGCCCATCGGGATCTGCGCCACGCCGAACGCGCTGCGGGCGTGCGCGCCCTTGGCACCGAAGACTTCGGCAAAGAGTTCGCTGGCGCCGTTCGTCACCAGATGCTGTTCGGTGAAGCTGCTCGTCGAATTGACGAGGCTCATCAGCTTGACGATGCGAACGACCTTGTTCAGGTCGCCCACCGCTGCATGCAGGGTGCCCATCAGGTCGATGGCGATGGCGCGGGCCGCGAGCTTGCCTTCGGCCGTCTCGATGTTGGCCCCCAGCTGGCCGACCCACACCTTGCCATCCTTCTTGGCAAGGTGGCCCGACAGGAAGACGAGCTTGCCGGTCTGCACGAAAGGAAGATAGGCCGCAGCGGGCACGGCAACGGGCGGCAGCGTGATGCCCAGTTGCGAAAGCTTGTCGTAGACGCTCATGAAGGGTTCTCCTGATTTGCGGCCGCATTGTCGCCCAGCTCGCTGGACGGGAGTTCCTCTTCAGGCTGCACCGTAACGCCGACCCGCAGCGTGTGCCGTGCGCCGCCGTGCAGCACGCCGCGCATGGGCGAGACGTCGGCATAGTCGCGCCCGATGGCCAGCGCCACATAGTCTTCGCACGGCTGGCGGCCATTGGTGGGGTCGAACTCGGCCCAGTCACCCGGCCCCTCGGCGCCGGGCAGGTAGACCGACACCCAGGCGTGCGACGCGTCGGCGCCCACCAGCCGCGGCTGGCCCGGCGGCGGCTGCGTGAGCAGGTAGCCGCTCACGTAGCGTGCAGGCAGCCCCATCGTGCGAAAGCACGCGATCATGATGTGGGCGAAGTCCTGGCACACGCCGCGGCGCTGCGCGAGGGCTTCGACCGCGGGCGTGCTGATCTCGGTGCTGTTGCCGTCGTACTCGAAGTCCTCGAACATGCGCAGCGTGAGGTCCATCGCGGCGTCGAACGCGGGACGGCCCTCGGTGAAGCTGGGGCGCGCGTAGGCCGCGAAGTCATCGTGGCGCGGCACGTACGTGGACGGGTAGACAAACTCCGACGCGGCGTCGTAGGGCGCGTCCTTGCGGTAGCGAAAGCGCTCGCGCACCTGCTCCCACGGCAGCTCCCGCGCAATGGCCGGGCTGAGCGTGGGCGTGCTGGTCTGCACCACGCTGTGCGCAATCACGGCCAGGTGTTCGTGCGTCGAATCCAGTGCAAAGAAAGCGCGCGTGTTGCCGTAGACGTCCGGCGATTCGCTGCGCTGTACCGGCGCGGGTTCGATGTCCAGGCGGTGACTCACCAGCTGCTGCCACGGCGTGGTCAGCGGCTTGAGGTGGGCCAGGTGCTGCGCCGTCTCGACGGGTGGCGTGTAGGCGTAGCGCGTTTCGTGGGTGACATGAAGGAGCATGGTCAGACTCCCACCGAACGCAGCGATTCGGACGTGAGGGTGAAGTAGCGCGTGCCGATGGCGTCGGACACGTGGTAGGCCGCCGTCTCGCACTGGTCGAACAGCGCAACCAAGGCCGGGTACACCGTGCCTTCGCCGGGCTCGCACAGGTGTTCGAGGGTCCAGCTCGCCGGGTCGGGCAGTTCGTAGGACAAGGCAGTGAGCTTGCCCGGCGCGCTGCCTGCCAGTCGCGCGATGCGCCCGCGCAAGGTCTGCGTGACCCAGGCGAGCGAGCGCGGGTTGTCGCCGTCGAGCACGAGCAGGTCGACCATGGTGGCGACGTCGCGCCGCTGCTGGTAGCGGGCGTGGAAGGTGATGGTGCTGTCAAAGAGCGCGACCATGGCTTCGAAGCCGGGGACCTCGTGCACCGCGCCGTTGGCAAAGCCAATGCTCAGCGCATCCGCCAGGAAGGCCAGCCGCTCGATGTGACGGCCGATGGAAAGCAATCGCCATGCGTCGTCGCGCGTCATGCGGTCCGTCTGCGCGCCGGTCATGGCGGCGAGGGCGCCGCTGGCCGATTCGAGCAGGCGCAGGGCGGCGCTGGTGGCATAGCTGCCTTCGGCCACTTCGCCGGCCTGTTCGGCGGAGCGGCGCAGGAAGTCGCTTTCGGCGCGCACGATCAGGTTCCAGTGGTCTTGCGACAGGCGCTCGCGCACGGCGCTCGCCGCACCGCGCACGCAGCCCAGCGTGTAGCCGACGCTGCCGCCGCTGCGGTCACCGAGTTCGGCGATCAGCGAGCGCTCGAACACCCGGCGCGAGCGCGGCGCGCTGGGCACGTCGCGCGGCACCAGGGCGTTGTGCTGTGCCAGTTCGTGCAGCCATTCGAGAAGCGGGCGCGACGACTGGTCTTCGCCGGCCAGCAGGCTCAGCGTGAGGCGGGCGAGCCGCACCGAATTTTCTGCGCGCTCGGTGTAGCGGCCGAGCCAGTACATGTTCTCGGCGGCGCGGCTCGTGACGGGCGCGCGGTGGCGCGCCAGCGATGCCGGCGTGGTGTGGGTGGGCAGCAGCGAGGTCCGGTCGATGGCGTCGTGCGTCTGCACCCAGGCATCGGCACTGCTGCCGCCGCGTTGCATCGACGCGATCTGCGCGTTGGGTCCGGCCAGGCGCGCCAGGCCGCCGGGCAGTACGCGCCAGCTTTGCGGGCCATCGCTCACGGCAAACACGCGCAGCAAGACGGCACGCGGCGCGATCTGTCCCTGGCCCATGTCGCCGGACGCCCACGTGGGCATCTGCGACAGCGGCATGTAGCTTTGCACCGTGTGCGCATCGCCCTGCAGCGCGATGCGGCCGGCCCATTCGTCCAGTTCGCGGCGGCTCAACTGGCTGCCGAGCACGGCGTCGAAGCTGCGGTGCTTGTCGCTGTCGGGAAAGGTCGCCTTGATGGCGCAGTCGGCCAGTTGCGGCAAGGCCGCTTCCATGGCGGCGCGCTCGCCGCACCACCAAGTGGGCAGCGAAGGCAACTGCAGCCGTTCGCTGATGAGCCGGCGCGCCAGCGAAGGCAGGAAACCCAGCAGCGCGGGCGACTCCAGGAACTCCGAGCCCGGCATGTTGGCCACCAGCACGTTGCCGGCGCGGATGGCTTGCAGCAAGCCGGGCACGCCCAGCGTGGAATCGGGGCGCAACTCGAGCGGATCCAGGAACTGGTCGTCCAGCCGCTTGATGAGGCCATGCACCGGGCGCAGGCCCTGCAGCGTCTTGAGGTAAAGCCGCTGGTCGCGCACGGTCAGGTCATTGCCTTCGACCAGCGTGATGCCCAGGTAGCGCGCGAGGTAGGCATGCTCGAAGTAGGTTTCGTTGTAAGGACCGGGCGTGAGCAGCACGATGTGCGGCGGCGCGCCGGCCGGGCACAGGTGCTGCAGCGCGCCCATCAAGGCGCTGTAGGTGGCAGCCAGGCGTTGCACGTGCAGCGCTTCGAAGGCCTGCGGAAACTGCCTTGAGATGG
Organism: Variovorax brevis; assembly: GCF_030317105.1. Taxonomy (GTDB): domain Bacteria; phylum Pseudomonadota; class Gammaproteobacteria; order Burkholderiales; family Burkholderiaceae_C; genus Variovorax; species Variovorax brevis. The sequence goes on along the minus strand of NZ_JASZYG010000004.1, from coordinate 32,639 downwards.
CGAGTCGGTTTTCCAGCAGGTAGCCCAGCCCCGAAGGCGCCTGCGTGCGTTGCGACAGCACCCACCAGTTGCCGTCCGGTCCGCGAGCCAGGTCGAAGCCGGTGATGTGCAGCCACGTGTCGCCCGGCGGCTTGACGCCATGCATGGCGCGCAGGTATCCCGGATGTCCTTGCACCAGCGCGGGTGGCAGGAGGCCTTCGGCCAGCAACTGCTGCGGGCCGTAGACGTCGGCCATGACGCGGTCGAGCACGCGCATGCGCTGCAGCACGCCGGTTTCGATCTGCGCCCAGCTTTCAGGCGAGACGATCAGCGGAAAGAGGTCGAGCGACCACGGGCGTTGCGGCCCGTCGCGATCGGCATAGACGTTGTAGGTGACGCCGTTGTCGCGGATCTGGCGTTCGAGGCTGAGCGCGCGGCGGGGCAGGTCGGTGAAGCCGCCCGGACCGAGCTCCTCGAAAAAATGCGCCCATGCAGGTGCCAAGGCGGCGGGCGCTTCGGGCTTGGTTGCGACTTCGCTGGATGCGGCCTGGGTTTGAGTTTGGGTTGCGGCCGGTGCGGTGCCGGCCGTCTGCGTCTGGCTTTGCCGCCCCTCAGTCGCCTCGCGCAGCAGGGGCGCCGTGGGCGGCGCCACTGTGCGCACCGGCTGGTTGGGCGTGGCCAGGCCACGCAGTTCGTCGAAGTGGCCGGGGGAAGCCGGCGGGGCCAGGCTCGACGCCAAAGCTGCAAGCGCTTCTGGCGAAGTGGCGTCGAATAAAGAGGGGTTCAGGTTTTCCACAACCGGTCGATTGTCCCATTGCGGTTCGCCATCCCGAGCCACCATGGCCCGGCGCGGCTACCGCCTCAGGTCCAGTGTGAACGGAAATTCACGGCTGCCGGCGAGTTCAATGGTTGCCGGTGGAGTTTGCATTTCTCCCGGTGTGTGTCCCATGCGCGAGAAGCGCGAGTGGCGCCGGCTTTCCGCTTCGTAGGCGTTGACGGGGAAGGTGTCGTAGTTGCGTCCGCCCGGATGCGCCACGAAATACTGGCAGCCGCCCAGCGAGCGCTTCATCCATGTGTCGACCAGATCGAAGGTCAGCGGCGCATGCGCGCCGATGCCCGGATGCAGCGAGGAAGGCGGGTTCCACGCCTTGTACCGGACACCCGCGACGAATTCGCCCACCGTGCCCGTGGGCTGCAAGGGCAGCACGCGGCCATTGACGGTGATGACGTGGCGGCTTTCATTGAGGCCGGTCACGCGCACTTCGATGCGCTCCAGCGACGAATCCACATAGCGCACGGTGCCGCCCGGCGCGCCTTCCTCGCCCATCACGTGCCAGGGTTCGAGGGCGTTGCGCAGCGTCAACTCCACGCCCATCGACTGCACCTGGCCCACCAGCGGGAAGCGGAATTCGAGGTGCGGTGCGAACCAGTCGGCATCGAAGGCGAAGCCGGCGCGGTTCATTTCCTCGATGACGTCGGCGAAGTCCATCTTCACGAAGGTCGGCAGCAGGAAGCGGTCGTGCAGCTCGGTGCCCCAGCGGGTGACCGGGGCGCTGTAGGGCGTGTCCCAGAAGCGCGCGATGAAGGCGCGCAGCAGCAGTTGCTGCGCGATGCTCATGCGCGCGTGCGGCGGCATCTCGAAAGCGCGCAACTCCAGCAGCCCCAGGCGCCCGGTGGTGGAGTCGGGCGAGTAGAGCTTGTCGATGCAGAACTCGCTGCGGTGCGTGTTGCCGGTGACGTCGATGAGGATGTTGCGCAGCGTGCGGTCCACCAGCCAGGGCGGCATGTCCTGCCCGTGGATCTCGCGGTTGCGCATGATCTGTTTGAGCGCGATTTCCAGTTCGTAGAGCTGGTCGTTGCGCGCCTCGTCCACGCGCGGCGCCTGGCTGGTCGGGCCGATGAACATGCCCGAGAACAGGTAGCTCAGCGACGGATGGTTGTGCCAGTACAGCAGCAGGCTGGCCAGCAGTTCGGGCCGGCGCAGGAAGGGGCTGTCGATGGGCGTGGCTCCCCCCAGCACGAAGTGGTTGCCGCCGCCGGTGCCGGTGTGGCGGCCATCGGTCATGAACTTCTCGGCCGACAGGCGCGTCTCGAAGGCGGCGTTGTAGAGGAACTCCGTGTGGTCCACCAGCTCGCGCCAGTTGTGGGCGGGGTGGATGTTGACTTCGATGACGCCCGGGTCGGGCGTGACCTGCAGCATCTTCAGGCGCACGTCGCGCGGCGGCGGATAGCCTTCCATGACGATCTTCATGCCCAGCTCTTCCGCGGTCGATTCGACGGCGGTCACGAGGTCGAGGTAGTCCTCCAGGCGACGCAGCGGCGGCATGAAGACATAAAGCACGCCCGAAGCGCTGCCGAGCTTTTCCGCAGCCGGGCCGTTGGCGCGGCGCGGGTCGCGCACTTCGACGCACAGCGCAGTGCGTGTGATGCCGTATGCCGATTCGCCGCGGCGGGGCATGCTTTCGCTGGCGGCTTGGCCGGCGAAGCGGGTGGCGGCTGCGGAGCCGGGGCCGCCAGTGCCACCCGCGCCTGCATCGCCACCGTCAGCCCCCGCGCCGCCCGGACCGCCGGGCAGGCCCTGGAGCTTCAGCGCTGCAGCGGAAGTCGGCGGCGTGCCGAAGGCATAGGGCACGGCGCCCAAGTCGCGCGTGTCGCCGAGGGCCGGCGTCGCGTAGCGCGAGCGGTAGTCGGTCGCTGCGGGCAAGGCGTCGACGGGCGCTGTGGGGTCGCGGTCGATCAGGTAGGGGTAGTCGGTCTTGCGCGTCCACGGTTGCGAGTCCAGCGGCAGCCGGTAGCCCATGGGCGAATCGCCGGGGATGAGGTAGAGGCGGTCATCGCGCAGGAACCACGGGCCGGTCTTCCAGCCGGGGCCGGCCAGCGGCGGCGAGGCGTTGTCGGCGTTGGCTGGCTCGATGGGAAGCATGTAGCCCACCACCGCATCGAGCTTCTGCGTGAACACGCGGCGAAGGCGCATGCGCTCGAGTTCGTCGTCCAGCTTCGATTCGAAGGGGTCGACGTTGACGGGCAGGCGGCGCTCGCGCCAGAGGTAGTAGTAGACGTCCTCGTAGCCCGGCTGGATGTATTTGGACGTGAGGCCGAGCTTGGAGGCGAGCAGGTTCGTGAAGCGGCCGGCGTCCTCGCTCGTGTAGTGCGTCGGCTTGCGCTCGTCGGCAAACAGGGCGGGGTTGTGCCACAGCGTCTGGCCGTCCGCGCGCCAGAAGATCGACAGGGCCCAGCGCGGCAACTGCTCGCCGGGGTACCACTTGCCCTGCCCGAAATGCAGGAAGCCGCCGTGGCCGTACTCGGCGCGCAGGCGGTGCACGAGTTCGGTGGCGTAGCCGCGCTTTGTCGGGCCGAGCGCGTCGGTGTTCCATTCAGCGGCGTCGCGGTCGCTGGTGGCGACGTAGGTGGGCTCGCCGCCCATCGTGAGGCGCACGTCGCCGGCTTCGAGCTTCTTGTCGACCACGTCGCCGAGGGCGAGCACGGCCGCCCACTGCTCTTCGGTGTAGGGCTTGGTGACGCGCGGCGCTTCGTAGATCCGCGTGATCTTCATCTCGTGGGCGAAGTCGACCTCGGCGTCGTCCACCACGCCTTCGATGGGCGCGGCGCTCGACGGCGTGGGCGTGCAGGCCAGCGGAATGTGACCTTCGCCGGCCAGCAGGCCCGAGGTGGCGTCCAGCCCGATCCAGCCTGCGCCGGGCAGAAAGACCTCGCACCAGGCGTGCAGGTCGGTGAAGTCGACCGTGGTGCCGCTCGGGCCGTCGAGCGCTTTCACGTCGGGCGTGAGCTGGATCAGGTAGCCCGAGACGAAACGCGCCGCAAGGCCCATGTGGCGCAGCAACTGCACCAGCAGCCAGCCCGAATCACGGCACGAACCGCTGCCGGCTTCCAGCGTGTGCTCGGGCGTCTGAACGCCGGGCTCCATGCGGATGAGGTACTTGACGTCGCTCTGCACCTGCTGGTTGATCTTGACCAGGAAGTCGATGGTGCGCTGCTCGGTGCGGTCGATCTTCTCGAGGTAGGCGGCCACCAGCGGCGTGGGCGGCTCCACGTCGAGGTAGGGCAGGAGTTCCTGCGCCTGCGCCTCGGTGTACTTGAAAGGGAAGTTCTCCGCCTGCGGCTCCAGGAAGAAGTCGAAGGGGTTGTAGACGGCCATCTCGACCACGAGGTCGACCGTGACCTTGAACTCGCGCGTCTTTTCCGGAAACACGAGCCGCGCGAGGTAGTTCGCGAACGGATCCTGCTGCCAGTTGACGAAGTGCTGGGCCGGCTCGATGCGCAGCGAATACGAGATCACGTTGCTTCGGCAGTGCGGTGCCGGACGCAAGCGCACCACCTGCGGACCCAGTTGCACCGGGCGGTCGTATTTGTAGTGCGTGACGTGATGGAGCGCGGCGTGGATGGACATGTTTCTCCAGACAATGCAAGAAATGCGTCGGCAAATAAGCCGTGTGGGATCGACGCATACTAGCCGAGAGCAAAGCAATTAATGCGCCAAACAAGGCGCTGGCAGGGAGTGCAAATGAATGAAAACGGCATGAGGGCGGATGCCCGGCGCCGCTGAGGGCGCGCGCGGCGCGTGGCCCTTCGCCGCGCTGGCGGGCTTTGTGCTTGGGAGCGCGCTGCAGCTGCAGCAGCCCGATTTGTGGGCGTGGCCGGCGTATACGGCGCTGGCTTTTGCGGGCTCGGTGGGCGTGCTTGCCGGTGGCCGGTCGCGCTCGAATTGGAGCAAATGGCTCCTGCTTGCAGTGATGGCATCGGGCTCGCTGTTCGGCGCCGGCTTGGCGGGCGGCCGGGCCAGCATTTATGCGGCCGATGAACTGTCGCCCGCGCTGGAGGGCCGTGACCTGGAGGTGGTCGGCGTCGTCGCCCAGATGCCGCAGCGCTTCGAAGGCGGCGTGCGCTTCCGGCTGGACGTCGAATCCGTGCTGGACCTGGGCGCGCAGGACATCGCCCCGCTGCCGCCCCGCATCGCCATCGGTTGGTATGCCGATTCAGCGGGCGCCACGCCCGGCGCGCCGCACGCGGGCGAGCGCTGGCGCATGACGGTGCGGCTCAAGGCGCCCCACGGAGGCATCAACCCGCACGGCTTTGACTTCGAACTGTGGATGTGGGAGCAGGGCGTGCAGGCCAGCGGCTACGTGCGCGGTGCTTCGTCAAGCGGCCAGCAGCCGGTGCGCCTGGGCAGCACGTGGCGCCACCCGCTGGAGCGCGCACGGGAAGCCACGCGCGACGCCATCTTCCAGCGCGTGGCGGACCCGCAGTGGGCCGGCGTGATCGCCGCGCTCGTCACCGGCGACCAGGCCGCCATCGACCGCAGCGACTGGGACGTCTTCCGTGCCACCGGTGTGGCGCACCTCATGAGCATCTCGGGCTTGCACGTGACGATGTTCGCCTGGCTTGCGACCTGGCTGGTCGGCGCGGCGTGGCGGCGCAGCGCGCGGCTGATGTTGCACTGGCCGGCGCAGCATGCTGGCTTGGTGGGAGGCGTTGCCCTGGCGACGCTCTACGCGGCATTCAGCGGCTGGGGCGTGCCTTCGCAGCGCACCATGTGCATGCTGGCGGCGCTCGCCTTGCTGCGGATCTCGGGCATGCGCTGGCCTTGGCCTTGCGTCTGGCTCCTGGCCTGCGGGGTCGTGGTCGCCGTCGATCCGTGGGCCCTGATGCAGGCGGGCTTCTGGCTCAGCTTTGTCGCCGTGGGCGTGCTGTTCGCAGCGGACTACGGCGCCCACGCCGATGACAAAAGCGGTTGGCGTTCGGCCCCGCTGCGCATGCTGCGCGAGCAATGGGTCGTGACGCTGGCGCTGACGCCGCTGAGCCTTCTGCTTTTTCAACAAGTGTCGGTGGTCGGCCTGCTGGCCAACCTGCTGGCGATTCCATGGGTCACGCTGGTGGTCACGCCGCTTGCGATGCTGGGCGTTGCCGTGCACCCCGTGTGGGACGCCGCCGCGTGGGCGGTGGAGGGGCTCGTCACTTGGCTGCAAGTGCTGGCATCGGTGCCGTGGGCAACGGTCTCGCTGCCGCAGCCGCCGCTTTGGGCGGCTGCGGCCGGCGTGGCCGGAGGCGTGCTCGTTGCCATGCGGCTGCCGTGGACCCTGCGCCTGCTGGGCCTGCCGCTCCTGATGCCGGCGGTGCTCTGGCAGTCGCCCCGCCCGGCGCCGGGCGAGTTCGAACTGTTGGCCGCCGATGTGGGGCAAGGCAGCGCCATCGTCGTGCGCACCGCCACCCACTCCCTGCTGTACGACGCGGGCCCGCGCTACGGCGCCGACAGCGACGCCGGCCAGCGCGTGGTGGTTCCCTTGCTGCGTTCCATGGGCGAACGGCTCGACGTGGTCGTGCTCAGCCATCGGGACAGCGACCACACCGGCGGCGCGCCGGCGGTGCTGGCCATGCAGCCGCATGCGGCGCTGCTGAGCTCCATCGAGAGGGAGCATCCCCTGCAACGCCTTCGGCCCGCCCGCCGCTGCGAAGCCGGGCAGCGCTGGGAGTGGGATGGCGTGCGATTCGACGTGCTGCACCCCTTGGCCGGGGACTATGCACAGGCCGGCGTCAAGAGCAACGCGCTCTCCTGCGTGCTGCGCGTTTCCAGCGGCGCGCGCTCGGCGCTGCTGGCGGGCGACATCGAACGCGAGCAGGAGCTGTCGCTGGTGCGCCGCGGCGTCGAGCTTCATGCCGACGTGCTGTTCGCTCCGCACCACGGCAGCAAGAGTTCGTCAAGTGCCAGCTTCCTCGACGCGGTGCAACCACAACTGGCCGTCGTGCAGGCCGGCTACCGCAACCGCTTCGGACATCCGGCCCCCGAAGTGGTGGCGCGATATCGACAGCGCGACATCGCAATCGCTGACACACCACGGTGTGGTGCCGTACGATGGCGCAGCGAGGATCCGGCAAACTGGAGCTGCCAGCGCGAGACCGCGCGGCGCTATTGGCATCACAGGATTCCGCCAATGACAGGGCAATGAAGACGTTTGCTGGCCTCGAACTTGCTAAGCTAATGCCAAGGAGATTGGTCGTCCCATATGCATAAATTTGACGAGATGTACGAGAAGGTTCCCTATACCGGGGCCAGCGTACGCAACCACTATCAGCGCTACGACCAATGGCTTGCCAGGCAGCCAGGCGAGCTGATGCGATCGCGGCGCGACGAGGCGGAAATGATCTTCCGCCGCGTTGGCATCACCTTCGCCGTGTACGGTGCCAAGGACGAGGACGGTGCCGGCACCGAACGCCTGATTCCCTTCGACCTGCTGCCGCGCATCATCCCGGCGCACGAGTGGGCGAGCATGGAAAAGGGACTGGTGCAGCGCGTGACGGCGCTCAACCGCTTCATCTACGACGTCTACCACGACCAGGACATCATCAAGGCCGGCATCATCCCGGCCGAGCAGATCCGCGACAACGCGCAGTTCCGCCCCGAAATGATGGGCGTGAACGTGCCCAACGACGTGTACTCCAACATCGCCGGCATCGACATCGTGCGCGCGCCGGACGCCAGTGGCAGCGGCGAGTACTACGTGCTGGAAGACAACCTGCGGGTGCCCAGCGGCGTGAGCTACATGCTGGAAAACCGCAAGATGATGATGCGGCTCTTTCCGGACCTGTTCAGCCAGAACCGCGTCGCGCCGGTTGCCCACTACCCCGACCTGCTGCTGGAAACCCTGCGGGCCAGCGCACCGCCCGCCACGGCCGAGCCCACGGTGGTGGTGCTCACGCCTGGCATGTACAACAGTGCCTACTTCGAGCACGCCTTCCTCGCGCAGCAGATGGGCGTGGAACTGGTCGAAGGGCAGGACCTGATCGTCAAGGACGACTTCGTCTATATGCGCACGACCAACGGGCCGCGCCGCATCGACGTGATCTACCGCCGGGTGGACGACGACTTCCTTGACCCGGAGGTGTTCCGCCCCACGTCCACGCTGGGCTGCGCCGGACTCATGCGGGCCTATCGCGCCGGCAACGTGGTGATCTGCAATGCGGTGGGCACGGGCGTGGCGGACGACAAGTCCATCTACCCCTACGTGCCGAAGATGATCGAGTTCTACCTCGGCGAGAAGCCGATCCTGAAGAACGTGCCCACGTACATGTGCCGCAACAAGGAAGACCTCGACTACACGCTGGCCAACCTGAAAGACCTCGTCGTGAAGGAAGTGCACGGCGCGGGCGGCTACGGCATGCTGATCGGCCCCGCCGCCACGCACGCCGAGATCGAGGATTTCCGCAAGGCTGTGCTCGCCAAGCCGGACGGCTACATTGCGCAGCCCACGCTGAGCCTGTCGACCTCGCCCACCTTCGTGGACGCCGGCATTGCGCCGCGCCACATCGACCTGCGGCCCTTCGTGCTGAGCGGCAAGGAAGTGCAGATGGTGCCGGGCGGCTTGACCCGCGTGGCCCTCAAGGAAGGCTCGCTCGTCGTCAACTCATCGCAGGGCGGCGGCACCAAGGACACCTGGATCCTGGAAGCGGATCGGCGCAATGGCGCGACGGCCGAACCCGCTTCGCAGAGCCAGTCGCAATCGCAGACGCAATCAAGCCACTGAGACATCAAGAGAGAGGGAACACACATGCTGTCGCGCACCGCCGATCACCTCTACTGGATGTCGCGCTACACAGAGCGCGCCGAGAACACGGCACGTCTGCTCGACGTCAACTACCAGACTTCCCTGCTGCCGCAATCGGCGGAAGTGGCCAAGTACGGCTGGCAAGGCTTGCTGTCCATCAGCGAACTGCTGCCGGCCTTCAACAAGAAGCACGGGCAGATCACGCCCAAGGACACCATGGAGTTCATGGTCAAGGATGAGGACAACCCTTCATCCATCGTGTCGTGCCTGCGTGCCGCCCGCGAGAACGCGCGTGCCGTGCGCGGCGCGCTCACCACCGAGGCGTGGGAAACGCAGAACACGACCTGGCTGGAAGTCAACCGCATGCTGCGTGCGGGGGATTTCGAGCGCGAGCCGGGGCAGTTCTTTGAGTGGGTCAAGTTCCGCTCGCATCTGTCGCGCGGCGTGACGCTGGGCACCATGCTGCAGGACGACGCGTTTTTCTTCTCGCGCCTGGGCACCTTTCTGGAGCGGGCGGACAACACGGCACGCCTGATTGACGTCAAGTTCCACGCGCTCAACAGCGAGTTCTTCGGCGCGGCGACGGCTGAGGATCAGGAGTACGACTTCTATCACTGGAGCGCGATCTTGCGCAGCGTCTCGGCCTTCGAGGTTTATCGCAAGGTCTATCGCGATGTGATCCGGCCGGAGCGGGTGGCGGAGCTGCTGATCCTGCGCGCGGACATGCCGCGCTCCTTGCACGCTTGCCTGCATGAAGTTGTCGTGAACCTGGAGAAGGTGCAGAACGCGCAGAGCGCGGAGACGCGGCGCCGCGCGGGCAAGTTGCTGGCGGATCTGCAATATGCGCGGGTCGAGGAGATCCTGGCGACGGGGTTGCACGCGTATTTGACGCAGTTCCTGGACCGGGTGAATGACTTGGGGATGCGGATCAGCCAGGACTTCTTGGTGCCGACGAACTGAGGCCTTGCGCTTTACCGTTGGTGTACGCGGTAAGTCTTCGTAACTCTCCGTTGCAGTTGACCAATGGTGATCGTTGTTCAGCGCATTTTTCGATGTAGCTGAACGCGCTGCGTTAATCTTCCCGTCCCCCGGACCCATGTAGTTCGGGACAGGGAGTATGGATGACGGGACATGCGGCGAGCGGTCTGTCGGCTGCCGCATTGAAGCGCGCCGACAGGATCGACAGTGACGGGGCAGCAAGAGCGCTGGAGGTGAATCCAGGCCTCGCGGCGCTGCGCGCGATCGGCCGTTTCCATCAAGTCGCGGCTGACCCGCTGACTTTGGCCCATCAACTGGGGCTGACTTCTCACGACGTCGTCGATGCAGACAGGCTGGTACGCGCGGCAAGGCTCATCGCCCTGAAGGCCAAGTGCAGCGGCAGCAACACCAAGCGACTCGCGATCGCGCCGCTCCCCGCCCTGGCGATCCTGGGCCACTGGACGGGCGAATTCATCCGACAAGCGCCAAGCGCTTCTCAAGACACCACAACGCGAAAAGCTCATTGAGCCCCGTGCAGAAGGCGACGGGCGAGAGCTGGCGCGAGCGAAAGTTTTTTTTTGTCAGTAAAGGAGAGAAGAAGATGTTCGGTGCAACCAGGTCGCAAGACAAGGCGTCAATCGACAAGCCGGCCGACGGGCGAGGGGCTTGGGCCTCGCAACTGAAAGACGAGGCCGGCAAGTGGCTCGGGCCGAACGCCCTGGGTGCGCTCGACGCCGCCCGGGGCATGAACGCACTGCGTGCCGTCAAAGCCACTGTCGAATCGACAGAACAGGCAGACCCTTCGGTCGGGGCCTCCGCGGCGGCAAGCGCGCCCACGCTGCTGGCTGCGCGCATCGCGTCAGGCGGCGCGGGCAACGATGTGCTGTCGGGCGGCAGCGAGAACGACACGTTCAGCGGCGGCGCAGGGGACGACACCCTGACGGGCGGCGCCGGCAACGACACGCTGTCCGGTGGTGATGGATACGACAGGCTGTGGGGTGACGCCGGCAACGACACGCTCAACGGCGATGCCGGCAACGACATCCTGATGGGCGGCCTGGGCGATGACACCATCAACGCCGGCACGGGCAACGACGCCATGGACGGCGGCGTCGGCAACGACAGGCTGTCCGGCGGCGATGGCAGCGACACGCTCTTCGGCGATGCCGGAAACGACGTGCTCTCGGGCGGCAATGGCGACGACACGATCCACGCCTACGTGGGCGATGACGTCATCGACGGCGGCGAGGGCCATGACGTCATCTACGGCGAGGCGGGCAACGACTCGCTGGCAGGCGGCGCCGGGAACGACACGCTCCAAGGCGGCGACGGCAACGACAGGCTCGAAGGCGGCCTTGGCAACGATCGCATCCAGGGCGGTGCGGGCATCACCACCATCGTGTTCGGGCGGGGTGACGGCCAGGACCAGATCGTGACCACCGCAGGCTCGACGAGCGTCCTGCAGTTCAGGAGCGGCGTTGCGGCCTCCGACGTGACCGTGACGCAGACGCCCGGCGGCACTGCGCTTGAACTGTCCATTGCGGGCACGTCCGACAAGATCAGCCTTGGCGGCATCCAGACGAATCCGCTGCAGCAGGTGAAGTTCAGCGACGGCACGACGTGGGACGCCGCCGCGCTGCGCGTCAAGTTGTCCGGCACTGGCGACATTCGCGGTACCAATGGTGCGGATGTCCTGTATGGCACCACGGCCTCCGACGCCATCATTGGCCTGGCAGGCGCCGACAGGCTGCATGGTGGCGCCGGCGACGACAAGCTCGACGGAGGCGCCGACAACGATGCCTTGCAAGGCGAAGCAGGCAACGACACGCTGATCGGCGGCCTGGGCAACGACGCCCTCGATGGCGGTGCGGGAAACAACACCTACGTCTTTGCGCGCGGCGACGGGCAAGACTGGATCACCAGCGCGGATGCCTCCCTGGAGATCGTGCAGTTTGGAAGCGGCATCAAGCCCGCCGACGTGCTGGTGTCCCAGTCGCTTCATGACTTCGGCCTGAACGTGCTGACCTTGTCGATCGCAGGCACGCAAGACAAGCTCTATCTCAGCGAATTCATGAACGACGTCACTGCTACCTCCAGGCCTGCCATGCAGGTCAAGTTCAGCGACGGCACCACGTGGGACAGTGCGACGCTGCTCGCGAAGGTGTTCGCCGGCACCCCGGGCGACGACCAACTGATCGGAACGGCTGCCGCCGACGTCATCCAGGGCCAGGCGGGCATCGACGTCCTGTATGGCGACGCGGGCGGCGACACCCTGCGCGGCGGGACCGGCAACGACTACCTGTTCGGGGAAGACGGCAACGACACGCTGGCTGGCGGCTTGGGCGATGACCTGCTCAATGGCGGCGCCGGCACCAACACCTATCTGTTTTCGCGTGGTGACGGCCACGACTGGATCGCCGGGGCGCCCGACGCGTCGGGTGTGCTGCAGTTTGCGGCCGGCATCGCGCCGCGCGACGTGCAGGTGTCGAATACCTACTATGACGGCGGATTGAAGGCCTTGACCCTATCGATTGCCGGCACGACCGACCGAATCAGGGTAGGGGGCTTCATCGGCAATGACGCGGGTCAGGTCTACCCCGTGCAGCAGGTGAAGTTCAGCGACGGCACCACGTGGCTGACGTCCTCCTTGCTCGCCAGCGTGAATCCCGCCGCCCAGGGCGGCGTCGTGAAGGCTGGCACCGCAGCCGCCGACATGATCCATGGCGACGCCACGAATGACCGATTGGCCGGCGCCGCCGGCAACGACGCCATCCACGGGTGGTCCGGTGACGACTACCTTTACGGCGAAGCCGGCAACGACACCTTGAACGGCGGCGCGGGCAATGACCATCTCGACGGTGGCACCGGCGCCAACACCTACGTTTTTGGCTGGGGTTTCGGCACGGACTGGATCACGGGAGCGGCCGGCTCGACGGGTGTCCTGCAGTTCGCCGGCGGCGTCGCGGCCAAAGACGTGGTGGTGACGCAGGCGCTTCATCCGCTCGGGTTGAACGTCCTGCAACTGTCCATCGCCGGAACGAACGACAAGGTGCAGATCGACGGCTTCTTCGAAGGGGGCGCTGCGAGGCCGGTGCAACAGGTGAAGTTCATGGACGGCACCACCTGGGATGCCAACACGCTGAAGGCCAAGGCCTTTGCCGGCACGGCCCAGTCGGACGAACTCATCGGCACGACCGGCGCCGACGGCATCAACGGCCAAGGCGGCGACGACGTTCTCTACGGCGATGCCGGCAATGACACGCTCAACGGCGGGGCGGGCGACGACGAGTTGTTCGGCGAGGACGGCAACGACACGCTGATGGGTGGCGCAGGTGACGATGTGCTCCACGGCGACGCGGGCAGCGACACCTACCGGTTCGGCCGCGGCGGCGGCCAGGACGTGGTTCTCGAATTCGACGCCAGGGATGCCAATCTCGACGTGGTCGTTTTCGACGGCAACGTGTCGGCGCAGCAGTTGTGGTTTTCGCGGTCCGGCGCCGACCTCGAGGTGAGCATCATCGGCACCGAAGACCTGCTCATCGTCGACGACTGGTTTACCGGCAGCGCCCATCAGGTTGACCAGTTCAGGTCGGGCGACGGCCAGGTCTTGCTGGACACGCAGGTGCAGAACCTCGTGCAGGCCATGTCGGAGTTCGATGCACCTGCGGCAGGCCAGACCTCCTTGGTGGCGAGCTACCTGAGCAGCCTCGATCCGATCCTTGCTGCCAACTGGAACTGACAGCTCAGGTCAGCGTCGCGCGCCGCACCGCCAGATCCCACCGCGCCATCGCCTCATCAGCGGTGGCGCGGCTCCACGTCGGCAGAAAGCGGCGTTCGATTTTCCAGAGCTTTGAAAGCTCCGACGTGTCGCTGTAGACGCCGCTGGAAAGCCCCGCGAGATACGCAGCGCCGAGGGCAGTCGTTTCGGTCACTTCGGGCCGCACGACAGGTATGCCCAGCAAATCCGCCTGGAACTGCATGAGCAGATCGTTCACGCTCGCCCCGCCGTCGACGCGCAACTCGGCCACCGGCTTGCCGCCCGCAGCGACCGCGTCGCGGCTCATGGCTTGCAGCAACGCTGCGCTTTGATACGCAATGCTTTCCAATGCCGCGCGTGCGATGTGGCCGACGGTGGTGCCCCGCGTCAGGCCGGTGATGGTTCCGCGCGCATCGGCATTCCAGTAAGGCGCGCCGAGGCCGGTGAAGGCCGGCACCATCATCACGCCGCCGGCGTCGGGCACGCTTTCGGCCAATGACTGCACCTGCGCGCTGCCCTGGATGGCCTTGAGGCCATCGCGCAACCATTGCACGACGGCGCCGCCCACGAAGACGCTGCCTTCCATGGCGTATTGCGGCGTGCTGCCGGTTTGTGCAGCGCTTGTCACCAGCAAGCCGTTGTGCGAAGGCTGGAACTTCTCGCCCGTGTGCATCAGGAGGAAGCAGCCGGTGCCGTAGGTGTTCTTTGCCATGCCGGCGTCGAAGCAGGCTTGGCCGAAGAGGGCGCTTTGCTGGTCGCCGGCCACGCCGCCGATGGACAAGGCGGTGCCGAGCAGCGCGGCATCGGTGTCGGCGAAATGCGCGCTGGAGGGCTTGACCATTGGCATCAACGAAGCGGGGATGTCCAGCGCCTTCAGCAGGTCGGCATCCCACGCATTGGTGTGCACGTTGAAGAGCATGGTGCGCGATGCATTGCTCACGTCCGTCACATGCACCTTGCCGCCGGTGAGTTGCCACATGAGCCAGCTGTCGATCGTTCCGAATGCCAGCTCGCCGGCCTCGGCCTGCTGGCGCGCGCCCGGCACGTTGTCCAGCAACCACCTGAGCTTGGTGCCCGAGAAGTAGGCGTCGATCACGAGCCCCGTCTTGTCGCGAATCGTGTCCGTCAGGCCTTCTTGCCGAAGCCGCGCGCACATGGGTTCGGCGCGGCGGTCCTGCCACACGATGGCGTGATGAACCGGTTGGCCGGTCTTGCGGTTCCACACCACCGTGGTTTCGCGCTGATTCGTGATGCCGATGGCGCGGATGTCGCTGCTCCGGAGCTTGGCCTTGAACAGCACTTCGCGCGCCGTTTCCAGCTGGCTCGCCCAGATCTCCATCGGGTCGTGCTCCACCCAACCCGGCTGGGGATAGATCTGCGTGAGTTCGCGCTGCGCGAGGGCGACGATGCGGCCTTCGCGGTCGAACACGATGCTGCGTGAACTGGAAGTGCCCTGGTCAAGTGCCAACAGATAGGTCATGTCAAATTACCTTGCAATCTCGCAGCGGACCTGGGCCCGCTCCAGGAGTTCGGGAAAGGGCGGCGGCGGCTCGGCGTCCGTGAAGAGGCAGTCGATCTGCGACAGGTCCGCGAGTTGCACCATCGCCGGCCGGTTGAACTTGCTCGCATCCGCCGCGAGCCACACCTCGCGCGCCTGCGCAATGATGGTCTGCGCCACTTTCACTTCGCGCAAGTCGAAGTCGCGGAGCGACCCATCGGACTCGATGCTCGAAATGCCGATGAGCGCAATGTCGACCTTGAACTGCCGGATGAAGTCCACCGTCGCCTCGCCCACGATGGCGCGGTCGCGCGCCCGCACCGAGCCGCCTGCGACGATGACTTCGCAATCGGGGTTCGCCGTGAGGATGTTCGCCACGTTCAGGTTGTTGGTGATCACGCGCAGGCCGCGGTGGCGCATCAGCGCCTTGGCCACGGCCTCGGTGGTGGTCCCGATGTTCAGGATCAGCGAGCAGTCGTTGGGCACCTTGGCGGCCACCGCATGCGCGATGCGTGCCTTGCCTTCGGCGTGCAGCGATTCGCGCTGCTGGTAGCCGATGTTCTCTGTCGTCGAACTCGGCATGCGCACGCCGCCATGAAAGCGCGTGAGCAGGCCCGCGTCGGCCAGCCGCTGCACGTCGCGCCGCACGGTTTGCAAGGTCACGCCCAGCATGTCGGCCAACTGCTCCACCGTCACCGCGCCGCGTGAGCGCACGGTGTCCAGAAGGTTGATCTGGCGGGGGTTGGAGTTGGTCAGTGCCATGGAGGCGCAATCAAAAGGGGCGAGTCGGCGTGCAGGACGCGCGACTTTAGAGCGAAAAGAAACGAATTGTTGTTCGGGAAAACTCCGAGGAAAATCGCGCCATAAAGAATAAAAATGAAAAAAATCGAAAATGAATCGCCGCTTAGGTGTGCAATAAATCACGAATGGATGGTGACCCGCTTGTGAGCGCTGTTCTTTCTTCTTCGTTCTCGTCGGGCCCCGTGCCACCCGCCAGCCCCACAGCTGATTGCGATGTGCTCATCGTCGGTGGCGGCATCAATGGCTGCGGCATTGCGCGCGACTTGGCGGGCCGCGGCTTGCGCGTGGTGCTGTGCGAGAAGGACGATCTGGCGTCGCACACTTCGTCGTCCTCCACCAAGCTGATCCACGGCGGGTTGCGCTATCTCGAGTACTACGAGTTCTCCCTTGTGCGCAAGGCGCTTCAGGAGCGCGAAGTGCTGCTCAAGAGCGCGCCGCACATCATGTGGCCGCTGCGATTCGTGATGCCGCACGACCCGACGATGCGGCCCGCATGGATGATCCGCATCGGCCTGTTCATGTACGACCACCTGGCGCATCGCGAAGTGCTGCCGGGCTCCCACACCATCGACCTGCGCCGCCATGTGGCCGGCGAACCGCTCAAGAAGGAATTCAAGCGCGGCTTCGTTTACTCGGACGGCTGGGTGGACGACGCGCGCCTGGTGGTGCTCAACGCCATCGACGCGCGGGAACGCGGCGCCGAGATCCTGACGCGCACGCGCTGCATCGCGGCGCACCGCGATGCGACCGGTTGGTCCGCCACGCTGCAGAGCGCGCAAGGCACGCGCTTCCTGCGGGCACGGGCCGTCGTCAACGCGGCCGGGCCGTGGGCGGAATCCTTCTTGCGCGGCGTGGCACAACCGGCGCGCGGCGAAGCCTTGGCGACCAAGAGCCTGCGCCTGGTCAAGGGCAGCCACATCGTGGTGCCGCGGGTCTTTGCGCACAACCACGCATACATCTTCCAGAACCCGGACAAGCGGATCATCTTTGCGATTCCCTACGAGCATGACTTCACGCTCATCGGCACCACCGACATCGAACTGGGTGGCGATGACCCGGGTGCCGCCCGCATCGCGGAAGACGAGATCGACTACCTGTGCGTGCAGGCCTCGCGCTACTTCGAAGAGCCTGTCACGCGTGCCGATGTGGTGTGGAGCTATTCCGGCGTGCGCCCCTTGCTGGACGACGCATCGGGCGACCCCTCGGCCGTGACGCGCGACTACCTGCTGGAGCCCAACACCACGGCCGCGCCGCTGATGTCGGTGTGGGGAGGCAAGATCACCACCTTCCGCAAGCTTGCGGAAGACGCTGCCGACGAGGTGGGCCGCATGCTCGGCGAAAAGCGCGCTGCATGGACGGGCAATGCCTTCCTCGCAGGCGGCGACCTGTCGGCGTGGATCGGCAAGGCCCAGCGGCCGGATGTGGATTTCGGGCGCTTCGTGGAGGCCGTCGAGACAAGGCATCCATGGTTGGAAGCACCCTTGGCAAGACGGCTCGCACGGGCTTATGGTTCGCGCATCGATCGGGTGCTCGGCGATGCCGCGTCAATGGCCGACATGGGCGAGGAGGTCGCTCCAAGCCTGCACGAGCGCGAACTGCGCTATCTGCAGCTCGAGGAATGGGCGCTGAGCGCCAGCGACGTCCTGTGGCGGCGCTCCAAGCTTGGCCTGCACTATGGCGAGGCCGAGCGCCAACAGGTGGCTGCATGGATGAACGCACACGCCGGCATGCAAGAACAACAGGAGGTCCGCCATGCAACTGTCCCTTGAGCGCGTCACCAAGAAGGTGGGCGCCCAACAGTGGTTGTATGAGCAGAGCATCGCGCCGCGCAGTGGTGCGGTCACCGTGTTGCTGGGTGCCACGCAGTCGGGCAAGACCAGCCTCATGCGCCTCATGGCGGGCCTTGATGCGCCGACCTCCGGCAAGGTGCTGGTCAATGGCGAGGACGTGACCGGCGTGCCGGTGCGCCAGCGCAACGTGGCGATGGTGTACCAGCAGTTCATCAACTACCCCTCGCTCACGGTGGGAGACAACATCGCGTCGCCGCTGCGCCTGCGCGGCGAGGCCAACGTCGATGCGCAGGTGCGCGATCTGGCGGAGAAGCTGCACATTGGCATGTTCCTCGACCGCTATCCGGCTGAGCTTTCTGGTGGACAACAACAGCGCGTGGCGCTGGCACGTGCGCTGGCGAAGAACGCACCGCTGATGCTGCTCGACGAGCCGCTGGTGAACCTCGACTACAAGCTGCGTGAAGAGTTGCGCGAAGAGCTTTCTCACCTTTTCGCGACGGGTGATTCCACCGTCGTCTATGCCACGACGGAGCCCGGTGAAGCGCTGCTGCTGGGTGGCTACACGGCCGTGCTCGACGCGGGCGAACTGCTGCAATACGGCCCGACGGCCGAGGTGTTCCATGCGCCGCAGTCGTTGCGCGTGGCGCGTGCCTTCAGCGATCCGCCGATGAACCTGCTGGCGGGACGATCCAGTGCAGACGGCATCCATCTGCTCGGCGCCAAGGGCGGCGATGACGGGCTGGTATTGCCCATCGCGCTGCCGCATGGTGTCGAAGGTTCCGTCACCGTGGGATTGCGCGCCAGTGCGCTGGACGTGGCCGGCCACGACGGCGATATCGCCTTGCCCGGCAAGGTCGAACTGGCGGAGATCTCAGGCTCCGACACCTACGTCCACTTGCAAAGTCCTGCCGGCGAACTGGTGGCGCAGCTCACCGGTGTGCACCGCTTCGACCTCGGCGCGACCGTGACCCTGCGCTTTCGCCTCGCCAGCGCCTACGTGTTCGACAGTGGCGGCCAACTGGTGGTGGCGCCCGACTGGCGAAAGGGGAACTGACATGGCGCGCATCGACCTCGACCTGGCCCACGCCTATCGGCCCCATCCGAAGCAGGACAGCGACTATGCGCTGCTGCCGCTGAAGATGAGCTTCCGCGACGGCGGCGCCTACGCCTTGCTCGGCCCCTCGGGCTGCGGCAAGACGACGATGCTCAACATCATCTCGGGCCTGCTCACGCCTTCGCAAGGAACCGTGAAGTTCGATGGCGGGGACGTCACCGGCGCCACGCCGCAGGAGCGCAACATCGCGCAGGTCTTCCAGTTCCCGGTGATCTACGACACCATGACTGTGGCGGAGAACCTGGCCTTTCCGCTGCGCAATCGGCAGGTGCCGGCGGACCGCATCAAGCAGCGCGTGGGGCGTATTGCCGAGATGCTGGAACTGAGTGGGCAACTCAACCAGCGTGCGGCGGGCCTTGCCGCTGATGCCAAGCAGAAGATCTCACTGGGCCGCGGCCTCGTGCGCGAAGACGTGTCGGCCGTGCTCTTCGACGAGCCGCTCACGGTGATCGATCCCCACCTCAAGTGGCAACTGCGGCGCAAGCTCAAGCAGATCCACCGCGAATTGAAGTTGACGCTGATCTACGTCACGCACGACCAGGTCGAGGCGCTCACCTTTGCCGACGAGGTCGTCGTCATGACGCGCGGCAAGGCGGTGCAGGTCGGCAATGCCGAGGCGCTGTTCGAGCGGCCGGCGCACACCTTTGTCGGCCACTTCATCGGCTCGCCGGGCATGAACTTTCTCTCGGCCGAAAGCAGCGGGGGCCGGGTGCAATTGGCCGGCACACGGCTGGACGCCCCGCGCCCCTTGCCGGACGGCTTGCTCAAGGTGGGTATCCGCCCTGAGTACCTGCGCCTGGCGCCGATCTATGCGGCGGGAGCCGTTCCCGGCACGGTGACACGGCTGCAGGACATCGGCACGCACACGTTGTTGACGGCCTCCGTCGAAGGCGGGACGCTGAAGGCGCGATTGCCGGGCGGCGCCGAATTGCCCGAGGTTGGCGAGGCAGTGTGGCTGCGCGTGCTGGACGCCCACACCTGCTATTACCGCAACGAGGAGTTGGTCGCATGAACTCGACGACGAAACCGATCAACCAGAAGGCATGGCTGCTGGTGCTGCCGGTGCTGATCTGCGTGGCTTTCTCGGCCATCGTGCCCTTGATGACGGTGGTCAACTATTCGGTGCAGGACATCATCTCGCCGGAGCGGCGCGTGTTCGTGGGCACGGAGTGGTTCTCCTCGGTGATGCGTGACAGTGAATTGCATGCGGCGTTGTGGCGGCAGCTGACGTTCTCGATTGCGGTGCTGGTGGTTGAAATCCCCTTGGGCATCGCACTGGCGTTGTCGATGCCGGCCACCGGATGGAAGGCATCGGCAGTGCTGGTGATCGTTGCGCTGTCGCTGCTCATTCCGTGGAACGTGGTTGGCACGATCTGGCAGATCTACGGGCGCAGCGACATCGGCCTGCTCGGTCACCTGCTGCTGCAGATGGGCATCAACTACAGCTACACGGGCAATGCGACGCATGCGTGGATCACGGTGTTGATCATGGATGTGTGGCACTGGACGCCGCTGGTGGCGCTGCTGTGCTACGCGGGGCTGCGTTCCATTCCGGATGCGTACTACCAGGCGGCGCGCATCGATGGCGCCAGCAAGTTCGCGGTGTTTCGCTACATCCAGCTGCCCAAGATGCGCGGTGTGTTGATGATCGCGGTGCTGCTGCGCTTCATGGACAGCTTCATGATCTACACGGAGCCCTTTGTGCTGACGGGGGGCGGGCCGGGGAACGCGACGACTTTCCTGAGCCAGTACCTGACGCAGAAGGCGGTCGGGCAGTTTGACCTGGGGCCGGCGGCTGCGTTCTCGCTGATTTATTTCCTCATCATCCTGTTGCTGTGCTTCATGCTCTACAACTGGATGCAAAGGGTGGGGACGCAGGATCTGGAGGAGGTCAAATGAACGACAACCGCTTCCACAAGCGCAGCATCTTCCTGGTGCTGTACATCCTGTTCGCGCTGTTGCCCATCTACTGGATGATCAACATGAGCTTCAAGACGAACGTGGAGATCCTGTCGAGCTTCTCGTTCTTTCCGCGCGAGTTCACGCTGTCGAACTATGTGCGCATCTTCACCGATGCGTCTTGGTACTCGGGGTACATCAACAGCCTGATCTACGTGGGCATCAACACGGTGATTTCGCTCACGGTGGCGCTGCCGGCCGCCTATGCGTTTTCGCGCTATTCCTTCCTGGGCGACAAGCATGTGTTCTTCTGGCTGCTGACCAACCGGATGACGCCGCCGGCCGTGTTCCTGCTGCCCTTCTTCCAGCTCTACAGCACCGTCGGGCTGATGGACACGCACCTGGGCGTGGCGCTGGCGCATTTGCTCTTCAACGTGCCCTTGGCGGTGTGGATCCTCGAAGGTTTCATGAGCGGCATTCCGCGCGAGATCGATGAGACGGCGTACATCGACGGCTATTCGTTTCCGCGCTTCTTCCTCACGATTTTCCTGCCGCTCATCAAGGCCGGTGTGGGTGTCGCGGCGTTCTTCTGCTTCATGTTCAGCTGGGTGGAGTTGCTGCTGGCGCGCACGCTCACCAGCGTGAACGCCAAGCCGATCGTCGCGACGATGACGCGAACGGTGAGTGCTTCGGGCATGGACTGGGCGACCTTGGCGGCTGCGGGTGTGCTGACCATCGTGCCGGGCGCGATCGTGATCTGGTTCGTGCGTCACTACATCGCGAAGGGCTTCGCGATGGGACGGGTTTGAATTTTCTCCCTCCCCCGCCGGGGGAGGGCAGGGGTGGGGGCACCGGGCGTCAGCAAGGGACGCATGCCCCCATCCCAACCTTCCCCCGGAGGGGGAAGGAGCAAGACAAGGAGACATGACATGTTCAAGTGGATGGTCTGGACCACGCCGGTGGCGGTGTTCTTCACCTGCATCGCCATCATGCTGGTGGGCATGACGCTGTGGGAAATCAAGTCGCCCACCACGATGCGGCGTGGCTGGCTACCGCTTGAAACCACGCGCGGCGACAGGCTGTTCATCGGCCTGTTGTCGGCTGCCTATGTGAACCTCGCATTCGTCGGCCTCGCCGGCAAGTTCAAGGACTGGCTGAGCCTGGACGCGGAACCGTCGATCTGGATCGGCTTCGTCATTTCGATGTTTGTCCTCGCGCTGGTCATGCGCAAGGGCTGAACGGCAACAAGACAAAAGAGCAAGAACATTCGAATCCGGCTCCCCGCCTTCCCGGGGCCGAACAAGATTCTGGAACGGGAAGGCGACCACCGAGGAGACAAGAGGATGAAGACGCGTTACACAGCACTGGCGCTGGCCGCTGCACTGGCGATCGCGGCGTGCGGCAAGAAGGAAGAACCCGCTGCACCGGCCGCGCCGCCGGCCGCGGCACCTGCTCCGGCAGCGCCCGCGGCTCCTCCGGCCGCAGCAGCGCCGGCCGCCTCCGATGCGGTCAGCAAGTGGATCGAGGAATTCACCCCGTCCACGCTTTCCAAGGAACAGCAGCAGGCCGAACTCAAGTGGTTCGCCGATGCGGCCGCCAAGCTCAAGGCCAAGGGCGTGACGGAGATCTCGGTCGTGTCCGAGACCATCACCACGCACGAGTACGAATCCAAGACCATGGCCAAGGCCTTCGAGGAGATCACCGGCATCAAGGTCAAGCATGACCTGATCCAGGAAGGCGACGTGGTCGAGAAGTTGCAGACGTCGATGCAGTCGGGCAAGTCGATCTACGACGGCTGGATCTCCGACTCCGACCTGATCGGTACGCACTACCGCTACGGCAAGGTCATGAACCTGACCGACTACATGGAAGGCAAAGGCAAGGAGTACACCAACCCCGGGCTGGACCTGAAGGACTTCATCGGCACCAAGTTCACCACCGCGCCGGACGGCAAGCTCTACCAGTTGCCCGACCAGCAGTTCGCCAATCTCTACTGGTTCCGCGCCGACCTGTTCGCCAAGCCGGAACTCAAGGAGAAGTTCAAGGCCAAGTACGGCTATGACCTGGGCGTGCCGCTCAACTGGAGCGCATATGAAGACATCGCAGAGTTCTTCAGCGTCGACGTGAAGACCATCGACGGCAAGCCCATCTACGGCCACATGGACTACGGCAAGAAGGACCCGTCGCTGGGCTGGCGTTTCACCGACGCGTGGCTCTCGATGGCTGGCGAGGCAGACATCGGCAATCCCAACGGCCTGCCGATTGACGAGTGGGGCATCCGCGTGGCTGACGACAAGTGCACGCCGGTGGGCGCATCGGTCGCGCGCGGCGGCGGCACCAATTCGCCGGCCGCCGTCTACGCGCTCACCAAGTACGTCGACTGGATGAAGAAGTACGCCCCCAAGGAAGCCACCGGCATGACCTTCGGCGAAGCCGGCCCCGTGCCGGCGCAGGGCCAGATTGCGCAGCAGATCTTCTGGTACACCGCCTTCACCGCGGACATGACCAAGAAGGGCCTGCCGGTGGTCAACGACGACGGCACGCCGAAGTGGCGCATGGCGCCCGGCCCGAACGGCCCGTACTGGAAGCAGGGCATGCAGAACGGCTACCAGGACGTGGGCTCATGGACCTTCTTCGCGGACCATGACGAGAACAAGACGGCGGCCGCCTGGCTCTACGGGCAGTTCATCACGTCCAAGACGACTTCGCTGAAGAAGACCATCGTCGGCCTGACGCCGATCCGCGAGTCCGACATCCAGTCGCAGGCGATGACCGACATGGCGCCCAAGCTGGGTGGCCTGGTCGAGTTCTACCGCAGCCCGGCGCGCGTGGCCTGGTCGCCAACCGGCACCAACGTGCCCGACTACCCCAAGCTCGCGCAGCTGTGGTGGAAAAACGTGGCCGAGGCCGTGACGGGCGAGAAGACCCCGCAGGCGGCGATGGACAACCTGGCCAACGAGATGGACGACGTGATGGCCCGCCTGGAACGCGCGGGCATGGCCAAGTGCGCACCCAAGCTCAATCCCAAGGGCGACCCCGCCAAGTGGCTGAGCACGGAGCACGCACCGTGGGCGAAGCTGGCCAACGAAAAGCCGAAGGGTGAGACCATCGACTACGACAAGCTGCTGGGTGCCTGGAAGGAAGGCAAGGTGCGCTGAGCGCAGGCAGTCAATAGTTGCCACTTGGGGCTGCTGCACTTTCGGGTGCGGCAGCCCTTTTTGCATTGGGGTCGGGTGCTTTGTTAGTGTGACGCCCATGCAAAGACGTCAATGGCTTGGGCTGGCGATGCTGCCCTTTGTCGGCAGCCGGGTGCACGCCGATCCGGCAGCGATCGGGCTCTTGCGCGCCGGCGCGTGCGCAGTGCTCCTGCGCCACGCCCAAACGACGCCGGGCGTCGGCGATCCGCCGGAGTTCAAGCTGGGCGACTGCAGCACGCAGCGCAACCTCAGCGACTCGGGACGTGCGCAATCCCGGCGCATCGGCGAGTGGTTTGCGGCGCAGCGGTTGAAGCCTTCTGCCGTGCGGTGCAGCGCCTGGTGCCGCTGCATCGACACCGCGCAACTGGCCTTCGGACGCCACACGCCATGGCCCGCGCTCAACTCCATGTTCAACGATCGCGCACAGTCCCCGGCCGCCAACCAGTTGCTGCGCGACGCCCTGGCCTCGATCCCATCGGGGACCTTCGAGGTCTGGGTCACACATCAGGTGAACATCACGTCGCTGACGGGGGAGCCGACGTCAATGGGGGAGGGCGTGATCGTGGATGCGACGGCACGGGTGCTCGCGCCCGCGCGCTTCGCTGCAAGTTGATGCTCAGCCGATGGCGTGGCGCAGGTTGGCGCGCGCGCTGGCTTCGCAACGTGCCCGAACACCGGGTGTCTGGTAGAGCGGGTCGCGTGCCAGGAAGCTGGCCAGTATCTGGCGGCGTCGCGCTTCGAAGGTGTCCTGGGGCACGTGCGCGTATTCGCGGCGGATCTGCTGCTCGTATTCCGCGAAGCGTTCAGCAGGCGCGCCAAGGATCGACAGGTCGATGTCGACCAGCAATCGCGCATCGGCATCGACGGGTTGCACGTCGTGCCGCGTGGCCATGACCAGTGAATGCACCCGCTCCGCGACATCTGCGGCGGCGCCGGCCGCAAGCAGCGCGCTGCGCGCCCAATCGGCGCTGCGTGCTTCGTTGTCGTGCGCGTTCAGGTCGTAGATGGCATCGTGGAACCAGAGCGCCAGCGCAACCTCTCCCGGCCGTTCGGCTGAAGCGCGTTCGCGTTCAAAGCCGTCGAGGCACTCGCGCAGGTGTTGCAGGGTGTGGTAGTGGCGCTGCGGCTCGCTGTAGCGCGCCACCAATTCGTTGAACAGCGCTTCATCGGGAACTGCGACCCCAATATCGGCCCATGCCTCTTGCCACGACGACTGCAGCGGCTCACGCATCGTCACTGATCCATCGACGCCTTGATCGCATTGCCCAGATCCAGCACGGACATCGCGTAGTAACTGCTCCAGTTGTACCGCGTGATGACGTAGAAGTTCTTGGTGCCTGCGTAATAGGTTGGCGCGTCGTTGCCGTTCTGCAATTCGATGAGTGCCAGCAGGCCCTTGTACTGCTCGGCCTTGCGGTCCAGCACCGCGCCTGCGGCCACGAAGCTGTCGGCGCTGAAGGTGGGCACGATGTCCGGTGCCAGGAGCACCGACTTCTTCAGGCGCGCTTCATCAAAGTCCACCGGAAAGACCGCCGGACGGCCAGGTTCCCAGCCGAAGGCCTTGAAGTAGTTCGCCACCGAGCCGATCACGTCGGCGGTGCTGTGCACGAGGTCGATGCGGCCGTCGCCGTCGAAATCGACCGCGTACTTCGCGATGCTGCTGGGCATGAACTGCGGCATGCCCATGGCGCCGGCGTAGCTGCCCAGCGGCGCCATCGGGTCTTCGGCGGTGCGGCTTTCGGTGCTCAGGAAGCTCTCGAGTTCGCCGCGGAAGAAAGCCCTGCGCTCGGCCGCGCGCGGGTGGCCATCGGGAAAGTCGAACGACAGGGTGGCCAGCGCGTCGATCACCCGGAAGCTGCCCATGTTCTGGCCATAGATGGTTTCCACGCCGATGATGCCCACGATGATCTCGGGCGGCACGCCGAACTGGCCTTCGGCCCGCGCCAGCGTCACCGAGTTCGCGCGCCAGAAGCGCGCGCCGGCGGCAATGCGGGTCTGATCGATGAAGCGGCCGCGGTAGGCGCGCCAGTTCTTCGGCGTGCCCACCGGCGCCGGGAGCATCAGGCGCGGAACGTTGGAGAGAAAACGTGCGTTGCCGATCGTGGCACGCACCCACTCGCGATCGAGGTTGCGCCTGGCGGCGATTTCGTCCGCAAACTGCATGGCGTCCTCGCGCGTCGAATACGGCACGCCGCCGCGCACGGCGCTGGCGCCGCTGGAGGCGGCCTGCGTTGCAGCGGGATGCTTGCCCGACGGTTTCTTGTGAGGGGTGGCCGCGCTGGCGCAGACGCCAAAGGCCAGCAAGGCAAGGGCGAGCGGAACAGCTTTCAGCGAGCAGGACAAGGAGGAGGACAACGGAAAGAGGCGGCGCATCGGCGCATTGTGCCGCCCGGATTCGCCGCGCCCGCGCAGCGTCACACCCCGTTTCAGCGCGGCCAGTGCAATCGTGTGAATTCCGCACGCAATGCGGACAGGGCTTGTGCCGGCGCAGGGCTGTAGCGCTGCGATTCCAGGCGCAGGAGCCACTCGCAAACGTCATCAACAGACTCGCCAAACTGGTTGCGCAATCGTTTCGCCATCTCGCGTGGCGGCACCGATTCGGGCAGGTCGACGCCGGCGCGTTGAAGACGGGTGCGCGTGCGCGCCAGCAGGCGCAGCCACGGATCGTGCTGGCTGCGTTCCCACAGCGTCCACGCCGCGCCCGCGAGGCTGACGCCGATCAGCAGGGCGAGCAGCAGGGAGACAAGGTCCTGCATGCTCGGCGCGCTGAATCCGATGTTCTTGAGCAGGTTGAGCTGGCGACCCTGCGTGTAGTTGAGCACCCACTGGTTCCAGCCGTTGTTCACTGCTTCCCATGCCGCGCGAACGTGCTGCGCAAAGGTCGGGCTCATGGCGTTGAAGGCGCCGGCGAACACGCCGGTGGGCGCGGCCAGCCGCTGGAAGGCGCCCACGCGTCCCGGCGAGACGGCCGCGGTGGGGTCCACGCGCACCCAGCCCGTGCCTTCCTGCCAGACCTCGGTCCATGCGTGGGCGTCGCTTTGCCGGATCGTCCAGAAGCCATCGACGTCGTTGATCTCGCCGCCCTGGTAGCCCGTGACGATGCGCGCCGGGATGCCTGCCGCGCGCATCAGCACGGCAAAGGCGGAAGAAATGTGCTCGCAGAAGCCTTCCTTGCGGTCGAACCAGAACTCATCGGCCGAGTCCAGCCCGTAGACGCCGGGATCGAGCGTGTAGCTGTAGCCGCCCGTTCGCAGGCGCTCCAGTGCAGCGCGCACGAAGTCGGCCGTCCGGCGGCCGCTGAGCGCCGGGTCCGCGCGCATCTGCGCCGCGAGGGCGACGGTGCGCGGGTTCAAGCCGGTCGGCAGCGCCGTGTAGGCCTGCAGGCCTGCCACGCGATTGACCGGTCCGCTCGTGTATTGGGGAAAGCTCACGGCCCGATAGCGCACCATATCGGTCGTCGGGCGGTTGCTCATCCATTGAAGGTCGCCCGTTTGCTGCAGTTCGTAGCCCGGCGCATCCGGTGCAGTGGGAGCCACGTCCAGCGTCAGAAGCCAGGGGTGGTTGGCGGGCTCGAGCGTGACTTCGTAGCGCACCGGCGCGCCCTGCACCTTGAGGTTGGTCGGCACCCGCGCCGCCGCAAAGGATGAAAGCGCCTTCCATTCCTGCCCGTCGAACTGCGCGAGCACCGGGCCGCGAAAGTAGAGCTCGCGCTGCGGCGGAATCCGGTTGTTCTCGAACTGGATGCGCGCGGCGATGGTGCTGTCCAGTGCGAGTTCCGCGACCGCGCCGACACGCATCGTGTTCGACAGGCCCGTGCGCCCGGCCATCGCGTCGCTCGGCGTGCCCCACAGCGGCGCCATGCGCGGAAACAGCACGAACAGCGCGACCATGATGGGCGCGCCCAGGAGCGCCATGGAAGCGGCCGTGCGCGCGGCCTGCATGAGCGGCGGGCGTCCCACCGGCATGTGGGCGTTGACCAGTGCGGTGAGCAGTCCCAGCAGGGCCAGCAGCATCGCCAGCGCCGTCAGCAGCGCCTGCGAGTAGAAGAAGTTCGTGAGCATCGCAAAGAAGCCCAGGAAGAAGATGACGAAGGCATCGCGCCGCGCGCGCAGTTCCAGCGTCTTCATCGCCAGCAGCAGCACCACCAGCGTGACCCCGGCGTCGCGGCCCAGCAGGGTGCGGTAGGTGATCCCGGTGGCCACGAGCGCAGCGCCCAGCAGGGTCAGGCGCATCCACATGCCCGGCAGCGGCTTGGCCTGAACGGCGAGGGTGCCGCGCCATCCCAGGATGACCACGGTCAGGGCGGTGCACCACCACGGCAGGTGGCTCACCTGCGGCAGCACGATCAGCGCGATCACGCAAAGCAGGAAGAGTGTGTCGCGCGCATCGCGCGGCAAAGCGCCGAGGCGGGCCAGGCGCGACTTCATGACCGGCCCCTTGTCGCCGCGATCGCTCGCAGGGGATGCGGGACAGCCTTCAGCATGTCGCAAGCACCTCCAGGCATTGGCGCTTGTGCGCTTCGCCCTGCGAAGGCGCCAGGGTCCGGCCCGGCAGTCGCAGGCCGTAGTCCACGCCCAGCCGGTCGGCCATGAGCACCCACGCACACAGGCGGGACAGGCGCGCCTCGTGGCCCGGCAGGCCGGTGTGCAATGCGTCGAGCCACAGCTCCTGGCGTTGCGCCTGCTGCGTGTCGCGGCTGAAAAGTTCGTCCGAGCCCGCGGCTTGCGCGCGGGCTGCTTTCTTCCACACCACCATCTTGAGCGGATCGCCGCGACGATAGGCGCGCATGCCGTCGTACTCGCCGGCGTTCTGCATGCGGGCGCTGGCCACGGCGGGCGAGCCGCTCATGGGTTCGCCGGGCGGAAGCGGCGGCGGGTGCAATTCGGGCGTCGGGTACACCAGCACCTTGGCGGCCGGACGCCACACCGTCCAGACGCGAAAGGTGCCCAGCGGAAAGCGCGTTTCCGCCGTCAGCGGCGGCACCGCGTGCAGTCCGCGCCGCTCGGGCTTGAACGCAATCTCGACGGTGGCGCTGCCTTGCGCGGGCACATCGCACCACGCCCATTGGCCGCTGCCGCGCACCGCCATGCCGATGCCGTAGCGCACGCTGCGCCGCGTGTTGTCCAGCACCACGCGAAACACAGCGGCCGCGCCGGCAAACTGCGCATCGGGCTGTACCAGATGCATCGCCAGCCCGCGCAGCGTCGCGTGGCACACGTGCATGCCGACCGCGACACAACCGGCCAGCAGGAAGGTCAGCAGGTAGCCCAGGTTGAGCTGGTAGTTGATCGAGCCGATGAGCAGCACCAGCACCGTCGCGCCCAGCATCCATCCCGCCCGTGTCGGCACGATGTAGACGTTGCGTTGCGTGAGTTCAAGCCGGTCCGACGGCGGCCGGCGCGAAAGGAACCACCCGTCGATTTGCCGTCTGATCGTGGCAATCACGGCCTGGGTCCCGTCATGGCAGGGGAACGGCGGCCATCATCGCGCGCACCTGCTCGACCGCACCGCGACCGGCGTCGCCGACGGGCGTCAGCCGGTGCGCAATGGTCTGCGGCAGCACGGCCTGCACGTCGTCGGGCGCCACGTAGTCGCGATTGGCCAGCAGCGCCTGCGCCTTGGCGGCGCGCAGCAGCGCGATGCCCGCGCGCGGCGACAGGCCCTGCAGGAACCATCGCCCGGAGCGCGTGGCCGCCATCAGGTCCTGCACGTAGTTGAGCAAGGGCTCCGCCGCGTGCACCTGTTGCACGCGTTGCTGCAGGGCGTTCAGTTCGCCGGCCGTGAGCAGGGCAGGCAGCTGCGCCAGCAGCTCGCGCCGATCCGCGCCCGCCAGCAGCGCGCGTTCGGCCGCGCGGTCGGGGTAGCCGAGCGAAATGCGCATCAGGAAGCGGTCGAGCTGCGATTCCGGCAAGGCGAACGTCCCCAGCTGCTCGTTGGGGTTTTGGGTCGCGATCACGAAAAACGGCGTGGGCAGGGCGCGCGTCTCGCCTTCGATGGTGACCTGCTTTTCTTCCATCGCTTCCAGCAGCGCGCTTTGGGTTTTCGGGCTGGCGCGATTGATTTCGTCGGCCAACAGCACCTGCGCAAAAATCGGTCCGGGATGGAATACGAAAGTTTGCTGTCCGCGGTCGTAGATGGCCACGCCGGAGAGGTCGCCCGGCATCAGGTCGGCCGTGAACTGCACGCGCGAAAAGTGCAGACCGAAGGTGTGGGAGAGCGCGTGGGCCAGCGTGGTCTTGCCCACCCCCGGAACGTCTTCGATGAGCAGGTGCCCGCCCGCCAGCAGACAGGCCACGCAGTCGCGCACCTGGGCCTCTTTTCCCACAATCACCGTGTTAAGCTGACCCAGCAAACTGGCGAGCTTTGCCGCAACGTCCATTTTTGTATCCATTTGCAAACCATACCGTAGGTCAGCGGTCTTTGCCGTAAAAGACCTTCGGGCCGAAAAGCCGAATCATGGGCAAGACGGGTTACTTCACACATCGCGATTTCTGGAAGCACGAGATGGGCAAGGGCCATCCCGAATGCCCGGAGCGCCTGGACGCCATCGAGGACAGGCTGCTCAGCAGCGGCGTTGGCGATGCGCTTGAACATTGCGATGTGCCGCTGGCCACGCTCGATCAACTGTTGCGTGCGCACTCCGAAGAGCATGTTGAGCACTTGCAGGCGCTGGCGCAACGCCTCACCGATGCGATATCCGTGGGCGGTCCGACACATGCCGCGGTCGATCCGGACACGTCCATCAACACCTTCACCATGCTGGCGGCCCGCCGCGCGGCCGGCGCTGTCATTGCCGCGACCGATGCCGTCATGGCCGGCGAGCTGGAGAACGCCTTTTGCGCCGTGCGCCCGCCCGGCCACCATGCCTGCCGTGACAAGGCGATGGGCTTCTGCTTCTTCAACAACGTGGCGATTGCCGCGCGCCATGCCATCGAAAAGCACGGGCTGGAGCGCGTGGCCGTGGTCGATTTCGACGTGCACCACGGCAACGGCACGGAAGACATCCTGTCGAACGATCCGCACGTGCTGATGGTCGGCATCTTCCAGCACCCGTTCTACCCTTACAGCGGCGCCGACAACCCGGCGCCCAACATGCTCAACGTGCCCGTGCCGGCCTACAGCCGCGGCATGGACGTGCGCGAGATCATCGAGTGCCTGTGGATGCCGCGGCTGGAAGAATTCAAGCCGCAGATGATCTTCATCAGCGCAGGCTTCGATGCGCACCGCGACGACGAACTGGGCCAGCTCGCGCTCAACGAGAACGACTTTTCGTGGATCACGAGCCGTGTGTTCGACGTGGCGCGGCGCCACGCCAAGGGCCGCATCGTGTCGATGCTCGAAGGCGGCTATCACTTCAATGCGCTGGCGGGCAGTGTTGAGGCGCATGTGCGTGTGCTGGCAGGTCTTTGACGACGGATGCAAGATTTCTTTTCGAGGCTGAACCAGGTCCACGCGCAAAGTCTGTGGATTGAAGCGGCGGCCCTGGCGGGCTGCATCGTGGTTGCATGGGGCATTTGCCATTGGGTCGGACGCGGCCAGCGCAAGGATTCGATCTGGTTCGGCGCGCGCGTCTTCGATGGCCTGCTTTTCCCGCTGCTTGCGCTCCTGTTTTCCGACCTGGCGCGGCGGGCGCTCCAGCAGGTGCAGACCGTGCTCGTGCTCGAGGCGGCCGTGTCGGTGTTCCTGGCGCTGGTGGTGGTGCGGCTCGTCGCGCGCGTGCTCGCGGCGGTGTTCCCGAAATCCGAACTGGTTCGCCTGACCGAACGCGCCGTCACCTGGTTCGCATGGGTGGGCGCGGTGCTGTGGACGGTGGGCCTCCTGCCGTGGCTGCTCGAACAGCTCGACCAGATCACCTTGGCCTTTGGCAAGACGCACGTCAGCCTGCGCACGATCCTCGACGGGGTGTTCTCCGCCGGCCTGGTCCTGATGATCGCGCTGTGGATATCCTCCACCGTCGAAAAACGCCTGCTCGACGAAGCGATCCACGACCTGTCGATGCGCAAGGTGGCGTCGAATGCGGTGCGTGCCGTGCTTCTGCTCGTGGGCCTGTTGTTCGCGCTGTCGAGTGTGGGCGTGGACCTCACGGCGCTCTCGGTGCTGGGTGGCGCGCTCGGCGTGGGCTTGGGCTTCGGCTTGCAGAAGCTCGCGGCCAACTACATCAGCGGCTTCGTGATCCTGCTGGAGCGTTCCATCCGCATCGGCGACAACGTCAAGGTCGACACCTTCGAGGGCCGCATCACCGACATCAAGACGCGCTACACGCTCATCCGCGCCGGCAACGGCCGCGAGGCGATCGTGCCGAACGAGTCGCTCATCACCAACCGGGTCGAGAACCTGTCGATTGCCGACCGCAAGTTCGGCATCACCACGAACATCGTGGTGGGCTACGACAGCAGCGTTTCGAAAGTGCAGGAGATCATGTGCGACGCGGCAACGGCGCAGTCGCGCGTCATGAGCGACCCGGCACCCGCGGCCTATTTGTTGAACTTCACGCCCGATGGCCTGGAGTTCAGCTTGAACTTCTGGGTTTCCGATCCGGACAAGGGGCAGGTGAACCTGCGCTCGGACATCAACATCACGATCCTCGAGGCGCTGCGCGCCGCGGGCATCAGCATTTCCAATCCTCAGCGCGTTCTTCGAATCGAATCCTTACCGAAGTCTTTGTCCAAAACGATGGATGCTGACCTATAATCGTGAAAAAAGCACGACCGTTCGTTTTTTGACGGCAAGGTCGGCGCCACGAGATTTGAGAGATTTGATATAGGCAGGGTACGCAAGGCGGGCGGTCCTAAAATGTCCCGTTTTCCTGCAAATTCACCCCGGTTTCGCAATCCAATGGAGTCACACCAATGAAGGTTCTTGTCCCCGTCAAGCGGGTCGTCGACTACAACGTCAAGGTCCGCGTCAAGTCCGACGGCACGGGCGTCGACATCGCCAACGTCAAGATGAGCATGAATCCCTTCGACGAAATCGCCGTCGAAGAGGCGGTTCGCTTGAAAGAAAAGGGCGTTGTCACCGAAATCATCGCCGTCTCCTGCGGCGAAGCGAAGTGCCAGGAAACCCTGCGC
>NZ_JASZYG010000039.1 GCF_030317105.1 Variovorax brevis | reverse complement strand
GAGGATTGCTGCCAGCGCGGTCAGCGCGCCTGGCAACCACCATGCGAGGCGATGGAGAGCGGGCAGTTGAGGCGTCGTCATGGCCGGGGTGGTGCAAGAAGGAGAGCATGCAAGAAGGAGACCACGGCCTTCCTCAAGCACCTCATGCATGCTTCAACCCGGCAAGGCGGTCAACGCGCAAGCCATGCTTCCGGCCACTTGGACACCATCTCGGCCGGGTCGTCGTAAATTCCGATGGCTCCAGCCAAGTCGCTGTCCTTCCACCACCCGCAGCATCTTGTCGCCGCCCTTGCCGATCAGCGTCCGGACTTGAGCGAAGGGGCAGTCGTACCGATGTCGATTCAGCAATTCGACCCAACTGCGCGCATGCGCGTCGTTGCTGTCGAGCAGCGTGCCATCGACGTCGAGCAGGACGGCTTTCAGCGTGATGCGCATGGGAAGGATGGCGCACTCAAAAATCAAGGCTGTTGCTTCTTTCGCAACGCGTCGTTCGTCTCGACTTCGGGCTCTCCGGGCGCGCCGGACTTCTTGTTGGCTTCCCGCCCCATGCGGCTACCTTTCATCGGGTCATCCTGGCCAATGGCGCGGTTCTGCTGAATATTGCGGCCAGAGGCGTCGCCACGATCGCCAAGGCGTGCCTCCGTATTGGGCCTGGGCGGGGCAGGGCGGGTGGTGTCTTGGGTCATTTGATGGGTCCTGAAAATCACCGAAGCTACGCGCCCTCGAGGCGGTGTCGGTGCGGCAAGCGCGCCTGTGCTTGTAGGCGCGGGACTGCCTCCGATGATCGTTGCGGGCGATAAATTGACCAATGGGGAAGTCGACCCTGCAGTTGGAACTTCGACGCCAACCAAGCTGCGCCAAGGTTCCGTAGCGGGCCTGCGCATTGACATTGGATGACGTGTGGGTGGAGCGCCCGCCTACAGCGGGCGTCACCTCGGCGTCACGTAATCAATGCTTCCAACACGATAAAAGTTCGCACCGTAGCGGCTTCCGTCGTTGGGGCGAGGACAGCGACGATGAGCACTTTTCCCGGCACACGTTCGTCCATCGCCCCTGAAGATGCAGGCCCGTCACGCCGGAGTCTGATCAGGGGCGCTGTCTATTACGCAATGCTGGTTGTAGCGGGCGTGAGCACCACGGGTTGTGGTGGGGGCGGCCATGACGCCGACGCGGGCGGTGGCAGCAGCGGCACTGGTAGCCCGGGTGATCCTGGTTCCACTACGGCGTTCAAGCACGGCGTTGCCAGCGGAGATCCCCTGTCCGATCGCGTGATCCTCTGGACCCGGGTGACAGTCGCAAGTCCAGGCACGCTCAACCTGAGCTGGCAGATCGCGAGCGACGCCAACTTCGGGATCATCGTCGCGCGGGGCGTGGCAACCACAGGCCCGGAACGTGACTACACGGTCAAGGTGGACGCCACCGGATTGCAGCCGGCCGGCGTCTACTACTACCGCTTTTACCTGGGCTCCGATACCTCGCCAACGGGACGAACGAAGACATTGCCCACGGGCAATGTGTCCCAGGTACGCATGGCCTTGTTGTCGTGCGCGAATTTCCCGGCGGGCTATTTCAACGTCTATGCGGAGGTTGCCAAGCGCATCGACATCGACGTTGCACTGCACGTGGGCGACTACATCTACGAGTACGGGCTGGAGGGATTCCTGGGACAGCTGGCCATTTCTCCCGATCGTCGGTCCGAGCCGTCGCACGAGACCGTGTCGCTGGACGACTATCGCATCCGCCATGCGCAAACCCGTACCGATGCCGACCTGAAGGCGATGCACGGGAACGTGCCCGTGATCGCCGTCTGGGATGACCATGAACTCGCTGACAATGCGTGGCTCGGGGGGGCGAAAAACCACGATCCATCCACAGAGGGCAGCTTTACGGCACGACGCGACGCGGCGGTGCAGGCATATCACGAGTGGATGCCCACCAGAGTGCCTGACCCGGCCGACCCGTTGAAGATCTATCGGTCCTTCGACTTCGGCAACCTGGTGTCGCTCCACATGCTCGACACGCGGCTGGTCGGGCGTGACCAGCAGGTGTCGCTCGATGCATACCTGCAGGGCGCGGCCGACAGTCCCACACGCCAAATTCTCGGCTCTGTGCAATTCGACTGGCTGTCGGCACGCATGGCCGCGTCCAGCGCTACGTGGCAAGTGCTCGGTCAACAAGTGCTGATGGCCCGCATGGAAGTACCTCTGACCGTCGCCAGTTCAATGACTCCGGTCACCCTGGCCGACTACCTGCTGGCGTTGTCGACGCCCGACCGCTTGCGAAGCAACAGCCAGCGAGATCTGGTCAACCAGCGCCGCGCACCCTACAACCTGGACGCGTGGGACGGTTACCCCGCCGCCCGCGAAGCCGTGCTGAACGCGGCGCGTTCGCAGGGCAAGAACCTCGTCTCCCTGGCCGGCGACACGCACAATTCGTGGGGCAGCAACCTGACCGACACGACGGGCCAGCGTGTGGGGGTGGAGTTCGGCGGTTCGTCGGTGAGTTCCCCGGGCTTTGAGACCAGTCTGCCCCTCATTTCGAACTCGCTGCTGGCGGATGCCTTCCTGAAGATGGTGGCTGACTTGCGCTACGCGGAAACCAGCAAACGAGGCTATATGGTGATCACCCTGACGGCGGCCGAAGCACGCGGCGATTGGGTCGAGATCAGCACGGTGTTCAGCCGGTCCTACACCACCCGCATTGCCGGGAGCATGCACGCGTCGCCGGGTCCGGGGAACCTGGATCTGGTACCCGTCTGACGTCGAGCCGCGCCGCGCGACAGCAGGGGTGAGTTCAGACCGACAACAACCGAAGATGCGACGTGCGTATCACGGCTTCATCCCTACGGCGACCCCGCCATCGCAGAGTCGAACAACTGCCTTCTTGGCCGCCCAACCTTGGGTCAGGGCCCGTTGTTGCCGGCCAGCCCCCGCTGTGAATGACACCATTGCTGCGGAACCGGTAGCAGCCCCTGCGCAGTCCCTGTTGTTTGGGAGTCTGGCTGCTCAAGCGCGCTATTGCAGCAGGTTTGGTTGCGCCGACGGAAAGGGCCATTGAATCGTGGGTTTTTCGACCAGACAAACTGTGGCGTCACCCGTCGGGCGCCGCCAAATGGGCGGCTGGAGCTTCACGGCGCCGATGGCTGACAAGCGCACGGCGTCCTGGAACCCGCAGCCAGGCCCCGTCCCGCGATCGCGGGCGAGTTGCGCACCGAGCTGATTCAACGCAGCGAAGCAACGCGAGGTATCGCCACGCGCGCGGCGCAACTTGAGTGGCGCAAGCAGGTTGACGTGCGCCGTCGCGTCGAGTTCTGCCCAGGGGTTGTAATCATTCGGAACCTCGAGCCAGCCGGGTTTCAGCGCAAGCCCCCGCGTCGGCCAAGCCGATCAGGAGCAGCATGGATGCGACATGGCGAGTGCGCATGACGGGTGGATGAATGCCGGTCAGCCCGCGCGTGCAAGATAGCGGCCGGTCACGCTGCCGCGCGCGTTGGCGACGGCTTCCGGCGTTCCTTGCGCGACGATGCGCCCGCCTTCGTCGCCCGCCCCCGGCCCCATGTCTATGACCCAGTCGCTCGCTGCAATCACACGCAGTTCGTGCTCGACGACGATCACGGTGTTGCCGGCCTCGACCAGGCCATTGAGTTGCGCCATGAGCTTGTCGACGTCCGCGGCGTGCAAGCCTGTCGTGGGTTCGTCCAGCACGTAGAGCGTGCGGCCCCGCTGCAAGCGCTGCAATTCGGTCGCGAGCTTGATGCGCTGGGCTTCTCCGCCCGACAGTTCCGTGGCCGGCTGGCCCAGCCGCAGGTAGCCCAGGCCGATCGCCTCCAGCAACGCAAGGGGACGGTGCACCGCGGGCTCGTCGGCGAAGAATGCCAGCGCTTCGCCCACCGTGAGGCCCAACACCTCGGCGATGTTGCGCTCCTTCCACCGGACCTTGAGCGTCGCTTCGTTGTAACGGGCACCGTGGCAGGTGGGGCAGGGCGCGTAGACGCTCGGCATGAAGAGCAGTTCGACGCTGACGAAACCCTCGCCCTCGCAGGTATCGCACCGTCCCTTGGCGACGTTGAACGAGAAGCGGCCGGCGTCATAGCGCAGCCGCTTGGCCGCAGACGTTGCGGCGAAAAGCTTGCGCACCGCATCGAAGAGCCCGGTGTAGGTCGCTAGGTTGGAGCGAGGCGTCCGGCCGATCGGTTTCTGGTCGACGCGCACCAGGCGGTGGATGGCGTCGACGCCGCTGGCGATGTGTCCGGCAATGGTGCCCGCTGGCAATGCTTGCGCG
Source organism: Variovorax brevis (assembly GCF_030317105.1). Taxonomy (GTDB): domain Bacteria; phylum Pseudomonadota; class Gammaproteobacteria; order Burkholderiales; family Burkholderiaceae_C; genus Variovorax; species Variovorax brevis. The sequence goes on along the minus strand of NZ_JASZYG010000039.1, from coordinate 18,890 downwards.
TCCTCGGACTCGTCCTCTGCTTCGGGCGGCTCATGGCCCAGGTGCGCGGCGACCAGTTCGATCAGCGCCTGGCTCACCAGGCTGGATTTGCCCGAACCCGACACGCCGGTCACGGTGGTGAAAACACCGAGCGGAAAGGCCGCATCGACCTGATGGAGGTTGTTGCACGTCAGGTTGGCCAAGCGAAGCCACCCCTTGGGCTCGCGCGGCGGTCGCGTGCGAGGCACCGGCGCCGCAAACAGGTAGCGCGCGGTGTGCGATCCAGCCACGCCGCGCAGACCCTCGGGTGGCCCGCTGTAGAGCACGCGTCCGCCAAGCTCACCCGCATCGGGGCCGACATCGATGAGCCAGTCCGCATGGCGCATCACATCGAGATCGTGTTCCACGACGAAGATCGAATTGCCCGAGCGCTTGAGCCGGTCCAGCGCCGAGCGCAGCGCTTCGCCATCGGCAGGATGCAGTCCGGCGGAAGGCTCGTCGAGCACGTACACAACGCCGAACAGGTTGGAGCGGATCTGCGTGGCCAGCCGCAACCGCTGAAGTTCGCCGGGCGAGAGCGTGGGTGTGGTGCGATCGAGCGACAGGTAGCCGAGACCCAGTTCGGTGAGCGTCGTGACGCGCTCCAGCACGTCATGCGCGATGCGCTGGGCGGCGATGCGCTTTTCTTCCGACAGGTTGGGTGTGCGGCGCACGTCCGGCGAGGCCTGATGGCTGGCACCGCCCGCGGCCACCCGTCGTTCGCTGTCCTTGCGCGAAGCCGCGCGGCTCAAGGTAGACGCGGCGGCCGCGGCCACCAGCCGGCCCTCGGCCGCAGGCTGGAGCACTTCGGCCAGTTGGCCCAGTGGCATACGGGAAATCTCGCCGATGTCATGCCCCGCGAAGGTCACGCTCAAGGCCTCCCGCTTGAGCCGCTTGCCATCGCAGGTGGGGCAGACGGTGCCGATCATGAAGCGCGAGACGCGTTTTTTCATCAGGGCGCTCTGCGTGGTCGCAAAGGTGTGCAACACGTAACGCCGCGCGCCCGTGAACGTGCCTTGGTAGCTGGGCTCCATCTTGCGGCGCAGGGCGACGCGTGTCTCTGCGGGCGTGAAGCCTGCATACACCGGCACGGTGGGCTGCTCCTCGGTGAAAAGGATCCAGTCGCGGTCCTTTCTGGAAAGGTTGCGCCACGGCGTGTCGACGTCGTAGCCCAGGCTCACGAGGATGTCGCGCAGGTTCTGGCCTTGCCACGCCGGCGGCCAGGATGCGATTGCGCGCTCGCGGATGGTCAGGGAATCGTCCGGCACCATGGTCTTTTCATTGACCTCGAAGACGCGGCCCAGGCCATGGCAGGTCGGACAGGCGCCCTGCGGCGTGTTGGGCGAGAAGTCTTCAGCGAACAGCATGGGCTGCTTGGGCGGATAGCTGCCGGCGCGTGAATACAGCATGCGCAGCAGGCTCGACAGCGTGGTCACGCTGCCCACCGACGAGCGCGTGTTCGGCGTGCCGCGTTGTTGTTGCAGCGCGACGGCAGGCGGCAGCCCCTCGATGCTGTCCACATCGGGCACGCCGACCTGGTCGATCAGCCGGCGCGCATAAGGTGCCACCGATTCGAAGTAGCGGCGCTGCGCTTCGGCATAGAGGGTGCCGAACGCGAGCGATGACTTGCCGGAGCCGGAGACCCCGCTGAACACCACGAGCGCGTCGCGCGGAATGTCGACGTCGACGTCCTTGAGGTTGTGTTCGCGGGCGCCGCGGACGCGGACGTTGCGATCGCCTGGTGGCGGTTCGTTGGTGCTCATGCGATAACTTCGCCTGCCGACGCGACGGATGCAATCGGCGCGCGCCTACACAGCCAGCCCGCAAACTTGCAGCAGGGGCGTGGTATCGTCACAAGCCGCACCGATCAGCCGAGGCGCGTCAAGGCTTTCATCGACCTGGCCGTCCAGCGATTGACCAACAACCCTGACTACGTCCTGAGCGCGAAGGAACTGCACATCGCGCAAGCGAAGGGGCGCAAGGCATCCCTGAAAGGATAGGGCGCGTTGAACCGCAAGAATCGCGTCAGGTCTGGCGCACGCAACGTATGCGATCAATGCCTTCAGCTTGGTCGGCTTGTCATGCCTGCTCGGGCAGTACAGGTAACAGCCCCCAAACGTGCGCGAAAACTCGGTCAGGACGCGCTCGAGTCGCCTGGCTCGAATGTCAGGCGCTGCCAAATGCTCGAAGGTACAGGCCAACCCCACGCCTTCGAGCGCCGCGTCCAGACTGAAGAGCGTCGCTGGTGGTCAGGCTGCCCTGAACTTCATATACCCACCGGGCGCCCGTCGATTTCGGCTTCCCATTTGTAAAGTAAAGGTCCCACCTCGCCGATCAGGGTTGCGCCGGGGCTGTGACAGTGGTCGCAATGAGCTTCAGATGAAGCGGTGCCCTGGTCGTCCGATGCAGCGCCTTGTCTATCGTCGCGGTGCTGGTCCACGTGGTGACCCGGGTGCGTGGATCGCGCGGGGGATTCATCGCCACAGTGTGCGGACGCCACGCTCCAGCTCGACAGGAGCGGTGGCACGACCCGCATCAACAAGGCGAGCAGACGGCCCATCGCGCGAAGTCTGTCAGCGGCGCCATTGCCCTTTTATTGCGGGCGGGTCAACGATTCAAGGGACGCATGAACTGTGCGAACGAACGGATTCGCACTGCCCATCAGCTTCAACGCGTGGCTAATTTCCCTGCCATACGGGAGCTCGACGAGCCACAAAAGCCTCAACGCCATGGTGAAAGTCCGCGCTGGCGTAGCACGTGCGGACCAAGTCATCGCCATTGGGCAGGTGCGCCGAGGCCAGGCGCCGCAGCCCTTCCTTGGCAACCCGCTGCGTCACCGGCGCGAGCGCCAGCAGTCGCTCGCAGAAGGCGGCCAACGAGGCATCCAGTTCCGCCGCCGCGCAAATTTCGTGGAGGAAGCCACTGGCGACGGCCTGATCGGCATCGAGCACCTCCGCCAGCAGCAGCATCCGCCTGGCGAGCGCTGGCCCGAAGGCCGCCTTGAGGCGCGCAAGATTGGCCATCGACAGCGTGTTGCCCAGCGTCCGGGCGATCGGCACCCCAAAGCGGGAGGCCGGCGTGCCAATGCGGAAATCGCAGGCGGCAGCGATCACCAGCCCGCCGCCCACCGCCCATCCGTCGATCGCCGCGACCGTCGGCATGGGCAGGCTTTCGATCAGCGAGATTCCCTCGTCGATGCGGCGCTCGTAGGCCACGCCATCGTCGCCACTCTGGAATTCCAGGAACTGCGCAATGTCGGTCCCCGCGACGAAGGCCTGCCCGCCGGCCCCGCGGAAGCTGACCACGCGCACGTCGCGGCGGGCCGCCAGATCCGTGCAGATCTGCGCCAGCTGCTCGTACATCGTCCAGGTCATCGCGTTGCGCGCGGGCACCCGGTCGAAGGTCACCGACGCAACCGCGTCGCGGAGGGTCAAGGTGACGCAGCCTTGCCCGTTCATGCGCCGAATGCTCCGCTGGCCTGAAGTTCCTTGCGCTGCGCCAGGTCGATGCCGAGTTCCTCCAGGATCTCCTGCGTGTGCTCGGCCAGCAGCGGCGGCGGACGACGTACTTGCTGGGGCGTGCCGCGCAGCTTGACGGCAAAGCCGATGTTGGGAATGGTTCCTTCCACCGGATGCTCGATCTCGATGCGCATCTGGCGGTGCACGCCGTGCTCGCTTTCGAAAGCCTGGGGATAGGTCAGGATGGGCCCGGCCGGAATGCCGGCTTCCAGCAGGTACTCGATCCACTCGTCGGCGCTGCGGGTTGCGAAAGACTGCTCCAGCGACCCGACGAGCACGAGGCGATTGGCCAAGCGCAGTGCCACCGTCGCAAAGCGCGGGTCGTCCGCGAGTTCAGGCCGCTCGATGACAGTGCAGAGCTTTTGCCACAGCTTCTGGTTCGTGGCGCCCATCACGAAGTAGCGGTCTGATGCCTTCATCGCCTGGTAGGGCGCGCTCATGCGGTTGGACGTGCCCAGAGGTTCGGGGTGGCGCCCCGTACCCCAGTATTCGGACACATCCCATATCGAGAACGCCATCGCGGAGTCGAACAGCGATGCGTCGATGTACTGGCCCTGGCCCGACGCCTTCGCGCCGATGTGGGCGGCCAGCACGGCATAGGTGGCAAACAGCGCGCAACCAATGTCCGCTACCGGCACGCCCGCCTTGACCGGTGGGCCGTCCGGATAGCCCGTCACGCTCATCACGCCCGACATCGCCTGGGCCATGAGATCGAATCCCGGACGGCTCGCCCACGGACCTGTTTGTCCGAAGCCGGAGATGCTCGCATAGACCAGCGCGGGGTTGAGCTTGCTGAGCGTTTCGTAGTCGATGCCAAGGCGCTTCATCACGCCCGGGCGATAGTTCTCCACCAGGATGTCCGCGTCCTTGACCATGCGATAGAGCACCTCGCGTCCCGCCGCAGTCTTGAGGTCCAGGGCAATGCTTCGCTTGTTGCGGTTCATGTTCAGGAAGCCCATGCTGTCTGTGCCCTTGAGCTTGAAGCCCATCGCGCCGCGGGTCTGGTCGCCGCCTTCTGGCGGCTCGACCTTCACGACATCCGCGCCGAGATCGGCCAGCAGCATGCAGGCGTAGGGGCCTGCCATCACCTGGCTGATGTCCAGCACGCGTACACCGGCGAGCGGCAATGGACGGGCAGCGCTCTGGGCTGTCGAATGGGTTTCGGTCTTCATGGAATGGTTTCCTGTCACGGGGTGAATCTGTGGTGCGGGTCGGGGGGCTTCAGCTGTCGGCACGAACGCCGGCATCCTTGATGACCTTCGTCCACTTGGTGTTCTCGGAGACGATGAAGTCGGCAAACTTCTGGCTGCTGCCGCCGGCGTCCTCGGCACCGAACTGTTCCAGCTTGTCGGCCACGTCCGGCTGCGCCAGGATCTGGTTGATGTCCTGGTTCATGCGCTTGACCATGGCGGCGGGCATGCTCCTGGGCCCGACAAGCCCGTACCACGAGGCCGCATCAAAGCCCGGAAAGCCCGACTCGGCCATCGTCGGCACATCAGGGTGGCTCTTGGCGCGCTTGAGCCGGGTCTGGGCCACGGCAATGACCTTGCCCTGCTTCACGTAGGGCGTCGCGGCCGTCATCGTGTCGAAGGCATAGTTGATCTGGCCGCCCAGCAGGTCGGTGACCATGGCGCTGGAGCCCTTGTAGGGCACGTGCACCGCCTGGACCTTGGCCGCCATGCGGAACATCTCGAAGGCCAGGTGTTGTGCCGAGCCGGTCCCGGACGATCCGAAGCTGATCTGCCCCGGCTGGCGGCGGCACAGGTCGACGATGCCCGCGACCGTGCGCACGGGCTGCGTCTCGTTGCAGGTCAGCATGTTGGGCGTGACCCCCACCAGGGTGATGGGCGCAAAGTCCTGGCGCGGGTCGTACTTGACGTTCTGCATCAGCGCCGGCGCGATGGCATGGCTGTTGACGTGCGCCATCAAAAGCACCTTGCCGTCGCCGGGTTGCTTGGCCACGTACTCGGCAGCGATGACACCGGTCGCGCCCGCCTTGTTCTCGACGATGACCTGCGTGTTCCACAGGAGCGACAGCTTGTGGGCGATCGTGCGTGCCAGCACATCGGTCCCGCCACCGGGCGCAAAGCCCACGATGATGCGGATCGGGCCGGAGGGCACGGCCTGTGCGCGGGCCCAGGGGGCTGCCAGTGAGGCGACGGCGGCGAGTGCGAAGGTTCTGCGTTGCATGTGTCTGTCTCCGTTGGGAGACTCGACTATGGGCCGCGCAGCCTCAGGGCACCATCGCTAATCCGGCGATTCAGGATTCGCGTTTTGCGTATCCGCAAGCACCTGCAGCACGCTTTGGGCCGCCAGCGAAAGCATCGGCATCGGCCGATGGCAGAGCACGAAGCGGCGAACGGCCCACTCGCCCTCGATGGCCACCCGAGCGAAACGCGGCCCGCCTGCAATGGCACGCGCCACGGCTTGCGGCATGACGCCGATCCCCAGGCCTTGCGCGATCAGCGCCGCCATGCTGTCGAAACCGCCCACCCGCATGGGCATTCGCAATATCCGGCCCGCCTCGGCGGCCTGTCGCTCGATGGCAATGGACACCGCAGAGCCTTCGCTCAGGCCGATCACGTCCCACGAAAGAATATCGTCGATGCCCGCTTTGCGGCGTGTTGCCAGCGGATGACCACGTGCCACGACCACCACCAGGCGGTCACTGCGGTAGGGCAGGGCCGGAAGGTCGATCGAGCCCAGGCTGGCCTCGTAGATGCCCAGGTCCACCACACCGCGCGCCAGCGATTGCTGGACGATCTGGCTGTTCATCTCCTGCAGGTCGATGCGCACGTCCGGGCAGGCGATGCCGCAGCGCTGGATGTCCAGTGGCATGAACTGGATGACGGCCGACTTGGGTGCCGCAAGGCGGACCACGCCCTTTTCGCCATGACGGTAGGCCGCTGCGTCGTCCTGCATCCGCACGACGGTGTGGGTCAGGTTGCGCGCATGGGCGAGCATGGTTCGCCCTGCGTCGGTCAGCGCCATGCCGTGCGGCAGGCGACGGAACAGTGGCAGTCCGAATTGCGCTTCAAACTCCTGGATCCGGCGAGACGCTGCGGCCGGCGCGAGGTGCTCGCGCTCGGCGGCCCGCGTCACGCCGCCGAGTTCGGCGGTGGCGATGAACAGGCGCAGCGTCGTCATGTCCAGATGCACCCGTGCGGGTACATCCGGGTCGGGACGGCCAGGGTGCAACGTGCGGCTCATGGTGCCTGTGTCATGAATTGATTGTCCCCCTAACATTGGCCCGCGTGGCATCACCGGTCACCGTGACGTCCCCCACCGCATTTGAAATCTCAACATTGAGCGGGCCGAGCTGAAAATCTCGCCGACGTCCAGGACCTGTCCACATTGGTCGGCGATGGATTGGACAACGATGTGCCCCTTGTCAACGTGGTACCAAACATCCGTCGCGCTTTCAAGGATCGATGGCCGTATTCGCCAAAGGCCTTCCAGTTCATGATTGACCGGCTGCCTAGAAACGCAATCTTGGCGTCAGCGGAATCGGCGCCTTCGAGGGGGACGAGGATATGCCGGAGGAAGCGGTGTTGCCGAGAACCGATCCTTCCAATTCGGTTTGGTCATCCGTGCGTTTGATTCCAAGATGGGTCTGTCCAACATCCTGCCTGGATTGGCGGCCTCCGAGTACGCCCTCGGTGCCGCTGGCTCGATCTGTGGCAATCAACGGTCTTGATATTTCGAGAACGCAGCGCCGACACCATTCAGCGCTGCGAGGACAGCCAAGGCCTGAAAAGTTTCGTGAGCTGAGGCGCCACGACCCATGTCATCAGTCCCACGACGGCAAGCGTGAGCACAACCGTCCGGGGCAGCAGCGACCACGACTTCAGGATGTCGCCTGTCAGCAGAAACAGCAGATACACCGTGGGGAAGATCCCCAGCCACGTCACCACCGCCACCTTCCAGCGTTGCGGATTGGGTTGAGAAGTGCGGTACCACAGCCCCAGCCCCGACAACGGTCTGATACTTGGCTCGCCCTGGATGAAAGGCGCAAGCGCAGCCATCCCCTGTTTGCGCTCCGCCGATTCGTGCCAAGCGTCCAAACTGGACTGACGGTCGAACGCCAGCACGACGTGATACATCGCGTCCTCCACTTCAGGGTCATCGCCCGGATGAACCAGTTGGGCGCCCAGATAGCCCGAAGAGCGTGCTGCGGCCTCCATCAACGTCATCGTTACTCGCTCATAGTCTGCTTCGCAGCCCGCCTTGACGTTGCGGCTGATCAGGACTGTCACGGCATGCTCGCTCAAGATCTGCATCCTCATGTTTCGCTCCGCAGAGGTGCGTGAGCGCCATGATCTTGCCACCGGCGGTGCTCGACTCCATCGTGCGGTGCGTGTTGCCGATGTCGCCGGTGTGGGAAACTCACCGGGGCCGGATTTCGGGCACGCTGGCGCTCAATTGAACGATCAGCCGTTGCAGAGAGTCGCCACGACTGGCGACTGGCGACTGGCGACTGGCGACTGGCGACGGGAGACCTGCTTGTCGCGCCACCTTGGCACCTTGAACCAATCGACCATCAGGTCGAGCAACACCATGCGTGTCGATGCCAGCACGCGGCAGATCAGGCTGGAACTTGGCAAGGTGGCAATGCGGATCGCAAAGTCGAATCCCTCGTCGACGAGGTCGACGAGGTCGACGAGGTCGACGAGGTCGACCAGGTTCTGGTGCAAATCGCCCCTGCGGTAGGCCGCCGGCGACGTTTCCATACACGGTCCGCACCACAATGCTGCGACTGTCCTTGTGGCTGAGCGCCGGGACGCACCCGCGGCAGGTGGTCTCGCCCGACAATCCACCCGTCGACCTGCTGCGAGACCGATACGTTTTGGGCCCGGGCCAGCAGGGCACGGCCTTCAGCAAGGGTGAGATCCAACTTGGAAAGACTGCGGTCGCCCCGCTCGAGCACGGCCAACGTCACCGCACCGTCCGCTGCGTCGCAGATGTCGGCGGCCTCAGCGATTCGAGCCTCAATGATCAAGCGCATCGCTTGTTTTCGACCGTTCGATGACCGCTAGAGTAGCGAACATGGCCGCCTGACCAGCCTTCGAAGCGAGGCCGCCGTTCCTCACAACCTCCCACACTTTTGCACACTCTCCGATGAGACGGAAGTTCGGCTCAATCCCGCGCACCAGCGCCCTGAAGAAGATGTTCTTCGGGCCGGCGCGCCAGCCGCATGCCGCCACCTTTGCCGCGCACGATCTCCCCCTGCAGACCAAGCTGGGTAGGAGACGTTCATGAGATGCGCTTCCGAGATGCAATGTGCTTGGGCGCTCTCGGCGATTGTGCACCGATTGGCTGGCCTGCGGCCGCTGCTGCATTGGGGCTCGGCCGCACCTTGGCGCGTGGCTGGCGACATCGGCACGATAGAGGCGGCGCTGGTCGACAGGCCCGGCCGCAAGTCACTCATTTGGTGTTCATGCACTCTGTGCAGAGAATCTGTTGGAGCCCGCGCATCACACGATCAGCGACCGTGTCCATTCGCGGCAAGCTGCACCCCATGACAGGAGGATCCGTCCATGCGTAGCACTTCCGTGGGTCGTTTCGGGTTGGCGGCTGCCGGGCGAGGTCACGCACTGCCCGCACGTGTCTCAACGCGTACCGCTGTGAAACTCGCCATTGCCGCGTCGATGGCCGCCAACGCAAGCGCCGCGCTTGCGCAATGCGCGTCGCCGGGCTGCGCGCCCTTCAACGCGGCCACCCGGCCCGAGACGGGCGCCTTGCTGGGAAACCAAAGGATGTTGGGGCTGCTCTTTGTGCATGGCCTGGACGATCGCGCCGGAGAACCGCAGTGGCCCGTTCACCTGGACGCCAACGGCCAGCCCGGCAGGGGACAGGCATGGCTTCGCGCATCGGGCCAAGGCACAAGCACCACCAATGGAAGCGGCAATTTCGATGCGGATAGCGCAGGGTGGCTGGTGCAAGGCGGCGCCGACATTGCGACGTGGTCGCTCTTTCCCGCCGGGCGCTTGCACCTGGGCGCGATCGCCTCCCTTGGCGGAGGACGAACCGATGCGACTGCGCGGGGAAATCCAGTTGAAGCTCATGGCGACACCAACGGCGTGGGCACCGGTCTCTACGCCACCTGGTTCCAGGACGATCGCACGCGCTTGGGCTGGTACTCGGACCTGTGGTGGCAATACGGATGGTTCGACAACGGCGTGGACACCGCCGGTGTCGCCCGCATGAGCTATCGCTCGCACTTCGGCAACGCGTCCGCAGAAATCGGCTATGCCCAGCCCATGATGCAAGACAGCGGCTGGGTCATCACGCCGCAGTGGCAGATCGTCTACATCCATGGCCATTCGTACAACTTCACCGAATCCGACGGCACGGATGTGCAAAGCGCCCATCGCGGCGGGTGGATGTCACGGCTGGGCCTGCGCGTGATGCAGGCGGGTGGCCAGGACGCAAGCAAGGTGAGCTTTCGGCCCTACGGTGCATTGAACTGGTGGTACGCACGCAACCTGCGTGAGGAGGTCTCGCTGAACAAGAGTTCAACGAGTGACCTGTATCCGCGCAACCGCCTTGAGCTGAAGGGCGGCGTGGCCGTGTCGTTCAGGCGCGGATGGTCGGGCTGGGCGGACATCGGGTGGCAGACGGGCAACCAGTCCTTCCGGGCATGGAGCGGCGAGTTCGGCGCGAAATACAGCTGGTAGGGTGCGAGCCAGCGCGGCGTAACGTTGGCCCACACGACGACCATGCGCTGGGTCCAGCGGTTCGCGCCCGAGTTTGACAAGCGCTGGAATCGGTTCATTCGCAAGGCCGGTCGTCGATCGAGAAGACCCAGTGCGCCCGCCACAGGAAATCCGGAACGCGCAGCAGACGTTGAGCGACATCGACGCCCACGGCGCGTCGAACGAAGTGGTGCCGAGAAGTGCGGCCGATGTTGCAACGCTCCTTCAGGGCTTGTCGCAGCCTGTACCCAACGGAGAAGTGCGTCCGACGCATCGCAAGCAGCCAGAAGGCCAGACACCGGTGGCGAACCCGCACGGACTCATTCGCCGATGCTGATCGCGCAGCTGTCGATAGCAGCCAAGGCCTTGATGGATCGACAGGTCGCGATGGTTCCAGATATCTATGACGGTAAGGCGTTGCTGCGAACCACTGCAGCGCCGGGTGAAGGTTAGCGCAGCGCGCGCCGGCGCGATCGGCCGGTGAGTCAACTTGCCAAGCAGCGCATTGAGCGCACAAGTCGGGAGACTGCTTCCGGACGCAAATCGGACGCGCCATCCCGGTCGGAAACCACGATGCCAATGATCGGGGTTCGGCCCCAATACCCTCCTTCCGGGAGGGGGCAAATGCGGCCTTCGTCAGGCAAGCTTCGGAAGCCCAAGGCGAGCTTCCTGGCATCGCCTCGTGCCGGCCAACGGTAGATACCTGTCATCATGTTCCTCGAACCCTCCGAACCCTCCGAACCCCCAGTCCCTCCATTCCGTTCGACTCCTCCTTCTGGCTCGTTGACGCTGAATCTCACGGACACCCTGGAAGTTTTTCGTCGAGATGGCCGTTACTTCGTTCGCTATGACGCAGGCGCTCACCGGATGGCATGGTGGAGGGACGAAATCAGTGAGCGCGTCGCCATGCGCATTGAGTCCGGCTGGCCCGGCAAATTGGAAGTCATTGTTCGCCTTCGAAACCGCTTGGGCCTGGACGCAAACATCTCGAATTGAGTGCCGCACGCCTGAGGCACAACTACTACCTGAATTGAATGCGCGATGTGGATCACAATATCGCAACGATCCTCGCGGAGCCGGACGCTTCGGGGGCTCGCCGACCGGACGATCGTGATCCTGACGGCTCTGGTGCAAATCGCGCCTGCGGTGGCTGCCGGCCTTTTGAATTGAAGGCGGATCGAAGGCGCAGAGGCTGCAAAGCATGGACGAACTTTTCAAAGGGCGGCACTTCGAGCGAGAAATCATCGTCCTGTGCGTTCGCTGGTACCTGAGCATCAAGCTGAGCCTTCGCGACCTCGTGGAGATGATGGCCGATCGCGGCTTGGCCCCGGCCCACACAACCATCATGCGCTGGATTCAGCGCTTCATACCCAGTTCGAAAAGCGCTGGAATCGATTCGCTCGCCAGGCCGGTCGCTCGTGGCGCGTCGGCGAGACCTATGTGAAGATCCGCGGCAGATGGACTTACCTGTACCGGGCTGTCGATCGCAGGGCACAGACCGTGGACTTTCGCCTCAGCGCCAACCGGGATGTGAGAGCGGCCAAGGCATTCTTTTGCAAGGCACTGAAGACTCAAGGGCGACCTCCGGTGAGCATCACGCTCGATGGCTACGCTGCCTCGCGTCGAAGCTGCTGCAGCATTCGCAAGGGCCAGTTCAATCTCGACCGAACTGCGCAATACTTCGGGCCAAGCCGCGCCCGCTATTTGGGACGCAGCGCTTTTAGCCTGATCGACGCACCGCACGCAGCAAGTCGTTCGGCTGCGCGGAAAGTTCGCACCAGAACCTGAGAAGGAATGTCATGGGGCGTGCTTTGGGGGAGCTGAGTGGACACGTCAGCGCGCCCAAAGCAGCACCATCGCATCAAGTCGACGCGCGGTCCCGGTCAGCAGTGACCTGGCTGCTGGGTGGATGGCGGGGAACGGATCGCGCGGCGCCTCGCAGGCGATCACACCGCCTTCTTTCATCAATGACTTGGCGGCCAGCGGGCCGCAGTGGCGGTTCTCGTCTTCGACGATGCAGACCTCGACGCTGCAGCACACGGCGGGGTCGCGGCCAAGTCCCGTAACACTGGCCACGCATGCATCAGCGCCAACCGCGTGCTCGTCCAGGGTGGCGTGCATGAGGTCGTGCATGGCGGGCATCGTCATTCTCTCGGCGGCCGATTCTTCGAGCCGACCGTTGATACCGGTGCCACGACGAAGATGGCGCTGGCGAGCGAAGAGACATTCGGACCCCTTGCGCCGCGGCTTCGCTCCGAGACGGACGAGGAAGCGTTCCAAATCGCGAACGCGACCGAGTTCGGGCTTGCCGCCTATCTCTACAGCCGTGACGCGGCCCGCATCTGGCGCGCTTCGGCCGCGATCGAGTCAGGGATGATCGGTATCAACTGCGGATTGATCTCGAATGAAGTGGCGCCGTTCGGCGGCGTCAAGCAGAGCGGACTGGGGCGTGAGGGATCGCAACACGGCATCGAGGAATTCCTCGAAACGAAGGACCTTTGTTGGGACGGCTTGTCTCCGATGTTCAGCTGACGTCAGGGGTGGAACCCGACCCAGCCCTCGAGGATTCGCGCGTATTGGCGCGTTCCCGGATGCGGCGAGTCATGGACACGGCTGGGACGATGAAGTCTTCGGACTTCAGGGCCGCACGCGCGATCCATCTCTGCAAGGCGTCGCGGGTTGCCTGTGTGAGCTCGACCTGCACTGGGCGCTGCGTCTTGGGTTGCATCACGGCTGCGCGAGAGGCCACTTGGTCGCAAAAGCCTTCGCGCCACACAGGTTGCAATCAGGCGGCTCGTGCTACCAGGTGATTGACCAGCGACTGCGCAGCAGGCGAAAGTTGCGCGGCATCCCGAAAGCACACCACAAAGCGGCGCTCGGCCCATGATTCCGCCAACGCAACTGTACGCAACGCGCAGGCTGCCCCTTGTCGGTCGGCCACCTCCTTGGGCACAACGCTGATGGCGAGTCCTGCAGATACGACACGCAGCGCTGCTTCAAAGTTGCTCACTACGATGCGATTGACCAAAGAGCGCTGGACCTGCGCGGCTGATCGTTGCAGCAGTACCTGCACGGCACTGTTGACGGGGAGGCTGACGTGTTCAAAGTCAAGCGTCTCCTCAAAGCTCACGCTCGCGCGCTTTGCCAGCGCATGCCCTTCGGGAACGACGACGCAAAGATGGTCGCAGCGATACGGGCGAGACATCAGCCCTCCAAGATCGACCGCGTCCCAGCACACACCCAAAGTCGCCAGCCCTTCGCGTACACCGCGCACGATTTCCGGGCTGATCCTTTCCTCAAGATCGACCAGCGTGGCACTGTGCGCCGGCAGATTGAGGAAGGCAGCCACATCTTCGGCCAGCGACTCCGTCATGGCGGACACGCTGGCCAGGACGCGAACCTTGTCGCGGGTTCCGGTGACATAGCTTTGCATGTCGCGGTGGATACGCGCTGCGCCGTCCATCATGCCGCGTGCGTGTTCCAGCAAGGTGTGCCCCGCTGCCGTGGGCACGACCCCGTGCCGCTTGCGCAGCAGCAATGGTGTGCCAACCTGATCTTCCAGCTGAGCCAGGCGCTTGCTGATGGCGGAGCCGACGATGTTCGCCAACTCGCCGGCGCGCGCCATGTTTCCCGTCTCGCAGACCGCCACGAACAGGCGCAGAGTGGTGAGGTCGAAGTCCCTCAAGATATTCCAATCTGGAAATATGACTTTCCGAAATGTCGAAGATTTCCTTGATTGGAAATTTTAAACTTCGTCTATCGGAAAGCGCAACGACGCTCAACCTTCAGGAGACAGACAGGTCATGAATTCCTCCACAGCGCTGCCGCAGCGCGTCACGATTCGCGAAATGGGCTTGCGCGATGGGCTTCAAAGCATCACCCAGGTGGTGCCCACTGCTGCCAAGCTCGACTGGATTCGCGATGCCTATGAAGCCGGGCAGCGTGAGATCGAGGTCGGCTCCTTCGTTCCGGCGCGTCTGCTGCCACAACTCGCAGATACCGCCGAGGTGCTGGCTTTCGCCAAGACGCTTCCGGGCCTCAGGGCAACAGTGTTGGTCCCCAACTTCAAAGGCGCCGAGCGGGCAATGGCGTGTGAGGCGGACCTCATGCTGCTGCCCCTGTCGGCCAGTCGTGCTCACAGCCTGGCGAATTTGCGAAAGACGCCCGATCAGGTGATCGAGGAGATTGCACGCATTCGGGACGCTCGGGACGCTCGTGGCACCCGGACACTGATCGAAGTGGGTATCAGCACTGCGTTCGGCTGCACGATCCAGGGACGCGTCGACCCCCAGGAGGTGGTGCGCCTTGTGAAGGCGGTGGTCGACGTCGGTGTCGACGCGATCAGCCTTGCAGACACAGTGGGCTATGCGGATCCGGCGATGGTGCGTTCGTTGTTCGAGGCCACCATTCCCGTGGCTGGCGACAAGCTCAACTGTGGGCACTTCCATGACACCCGTGGCCTGGGACTGGCCAACGTATTCGCGGCGCTCCAGCTCGGCATCACGCGCTTTGACGCATGCATCGCCGGCATCGGGGGCTGTCCACATGCCCCGGGTGCCAGCGGGAACGTGGCGACTGAAGACCTTGCCTACATGCTCGCCAGCATGGGCATTGAAACCGGCCACGACATCGAGGCGCTGCTGGCGCTGCGAAGCAAGGTCGAGCAATGGCTGAAGGGTGAAACCTTCCACGGCACGCTCTGGCGTGCCGGCCTTCCCAAGACGATGAAACAGGAGCAGTTCGCATGAGCGAAGACAAGCAAGTGGCCCAGCCTCTGAAGGGCCTGCGGGTGATTGAATTCACCCACATGGTGATGGGGCCGACATGCGGCATGGTCCTGGCAGACCTCGGCGCCGAAGTGATCAAGATCGAACCGGTGGCAGGTGATCACAGTCGACGCCTGGTGGGCGCTGGCGCAGGCTTCTTCCCGATGTTCAATCGCAACAAGAAGAGCATCGGCATTGACTTGCACACGCAGGAGGGCGCAGAGACGGCTCGCCGGCTCGCGGCCACGGCCGATGTGGTGGCCGAGAACTTCAAGCCTGGCACCATGGGCAAGTACGGTTTGGACTACGCCTCGCTGTCCAGGGTGAATCCGCGCATCATCTACGCCAGTCACAAGGGCTTCCTGCCGGGACCTTACGAACATCGCACGGCGCTGGACGAAGTGGTGCAAATGATGGGCGGCTTGGCCTACATGACCGGCCGCCCGGGTGATCCACTGCGCGCCGGCACCAGCGTCAACGACATCATGGGCGGACTGTTTGGCGCCATCGGGGTGTTGGGTGCGTTGATCCAGCGTGGCATCACCGGACGCGGCATGGAAGTGCAATCGGCGCTCTACGAAAACAACGTGTTCCTGATGGGCCAGCACATGTTGCAGTACGCGGTGACTGGAAAGCACCCGGCACCCATGCCCGCACGAGACAACCCCTGGTCCGTGTACGACGTATTCACGGTCAAGGACGGGGAGCAGATCTTCCTCGCAGCCGTGAGCGACGCGCAATGGGCAACGTTCTGCGACGCCTTGGGTTTTGCGGATCTCAAGGCCGAACCTGCTTTGGCGACGAACAACGAGCGGGTCGCACATCGCCCTCGCTTGTTGAAGGCCATCGGCGAGCGCATCGCCCACCGCTCTGCGGCTGACCTCGCCAGCGCGATGGAAAAAGCGGGATTGCCATTTGCGCCGATTCGCCGGCCTGAAGACCTCTATGACGACGAGCACTTGCAGGCGACAGGCGGCCTTGCGGACATGCAACTGTCCGACGGTCCGAAAGCAGGCGAGACGGTCAAGACGGCATTGTTTCCCTTCACGCTCGAAGGCCAGCGGCTGGGCGTCCGGCTGAGTCCGCCCAAGCTGGGGGAGCACACCACCGAGCTCTTGGAACAGCTCGGATACAGCAGCAGCGAACAGGATGTTCTGCGGTCGCGAAACATCGTGAGCTGAGTCAGTTGCAAACTGCAAGATCAAAGGAGACAACCATGATCGCAACAAGAAACTGCGCCCGTCGTTCAATGCTCGCCACCTCGGCAGCGGCACTCATTTTTGGCCTCTGTCCGCTTCTGGCGAGCGCACAGCCAGGCACGGTTCGCATGATCCTGCCCAACGCGACGGGTTCCGGGGTGGACGCCATCACGCGCGCTGCACAACCGGCTTTGTCCAAGGCGCTCAATGCAGCGGTGGTCGTTGAGAATCAACCCGGCGCGGGCGGAGTGGTGGGGCTGCAAACGCTGGCGCGATCAGCCCCTGACGGCAATACCCTCTCGATCGTGTCCAACAACGTGGTGATTCTGCCGAGCGTTCTGAAATCCGTGCCTTTTGACATGCCAGGGGATTTCACGCCCATTGCATTGGTCGGCGCGACGCCAATGGTCCTCGTCGTGAATCCGTCCCGGGTGCCTGCGACCAACAGCAAGGAATTCGTGGCATTGCTCAAGAGCAAGCCCGGCGCCCTGAACTTCGCGTCCGGAGGAAACGGAACGATCCTGCACCTCGCGACGGAGCTCTTTCTGGAACAAGCGGGCGTGACCGCCAAGCACATTCCATACAAGGGCGTGGGACCCATGGTGACCGATCTTATCGGAGGCCAGGTTGATTTCGGGACTGCGGCATTGTCGAGTGTCCAACCGCACTTGAAGAGCGGTGCGCTTCGCGCAATTGGAACCATGGGGCCACAGCGCACGCCGATTGCGCCTGAGATCCCGACCTTCGTGGAACAAGGGCTGCCGAATCTTGTGGTCGACGCCTGGTTTGCCGTCATAGGCCCCAAGGGAATGAGCCCGGCAAACGTCAAGAAGGCGCATGACGCGGTCGTGTCTGCCTTCGCTGACCCGGCTGTCAAGGAAGCGATGTCCAAGCAAGGCAACACCATCGCGATCAGCACGTCCGAGCAGGCGCAGGCGTCGTTCAAGACAGAGCTGGCAAAGTATGCTGCCCTGGTCAAGAAGGCCGGCATCGAACCCCAATGAAGCGGAGCACCGATCATCATCACCTTGCATCACTGCGTCAGCGCGCGCTCTTTCCGCCCGTTGTGGGCCCTCGAAGAGATCGGCATTCCTTACAAGCTCGCAATGCTGCCATTTCCGCCGCGAGTGCTTGCGCGCTCGTACCTGGAGGTCAATCCGCTGGGGACGGTGCCAGCACTGTTCGACGATGGCGTGCGCATGACCGAATCTGCGGCCATCTGCCAGTACCTCGCGGCACGCTTTTCGCCCGGTGAGCTTGATGTTTCCGTCAACGAAGCGGCTTACGGCGCGTACCTGAACTACCTGCATTTCGGCGAGGCGACGCTGACCTTTCCACAGACTCTCGTGCTTCGATACGCGCATTTCGAAACGGGAGAGCGACGCCGGCCGCAAGTTGCTGAAGACTACGCAAGGTGGTTCCTGGCGCGTCTGAAAACGTTGGAGCCATTGCTGGCTGTGCAGGACTACCTGTGCGCGAATCGCTTCACCGCCGCGGATATTTCCGTCGGCTACGCGCTGTTGCTGGCACAGCACCTGGGGCTTGATCAAGGCTTTACGCCATCGGTGGCGGCCTACTCGCGACGCCTCCAGGATCGTCCTGCCTTCAAGGGAGCCATGGCAGCGCAGGACAGTGCGGCCAGTGCGCAGGGCGTCCCCACGATTCCAGCACCCGATGTTCGGCCGTGAGAACCGGGCGACGCGCACGGATGACTCTGGCCATTCCAGCCCGCGCAACCGGGATGAGGCGGACGATCGCACGGGCAGGGGCCGAAGCTCATGCGCTTCGCCGCCAACGACGCTTGGCAAACGGCGTGCGTGGCCGGTATCGGATTGACATTTTTCTGCGCCTGCGGAACGCATGCGCAGCGCCAGCCAGCGCAAAGCGTCTTGCAGCCGTCCGAACGCGATCCGAGCGACGAGGACCATGCCCTGATGGTGCCACGCCCCGCACCCTGTGGACTCTTCTTCGAGCCGGATGGAATGATTGCGGAGGACAACTGCAAGGCGTCTTCAATCACGCGGGCCACGATGTGCACGAGCACGGGGCGGGATTTGCGGACCACAACGCCGCTGTGGGCACCAGCGAAGGAGCCGTCAGCGGCTGGTCTCGAGTGCGTCGAGATTGCTTCGATAAACACGCATGCTCTCGGTATCGCCCAGGGTCGTTGCCTCGGCGAGCGTGAAGTGCACCAAGGATGTGCCAAACAAGTAGCAAAGCTGTGCTCGCTGGCCATTTTTTGGTGGGCGGCCTTCGAAGCCCATTCAACTCAGCAGCTCCGGCAGAAGTGCGACGAGGCCCTGTCGACGGATCATGGACGCCACGATCTCGTGACTTCGGCGCTCGACCCGCACCATCGACCGGGGCAGCATCGCGATGACCTCGCGCGGATGATCGAACTGTTGGCGTAGTTCGAACCCCGCCAACCACCGGACGATACCTGTCGGCGGATGCAGCGGCTTGCACTCGAGGGCGCCCGGATGTCGGCAGCCCCACCAGTGCATCGCCGCAAGCAACCAAGCCGCGGCGGCGGCTTGGGCTGGCGTCACCGTGATGGTCGCACTGTGCAAATCGAACTGGCGTGACGCCCCCCCCTGTGCCAATATGACCTGCTACACCTACCCCCGAGAGATCAGTGAGCAACGAGGTAGGTATGACGATCAACCATCAACCCAAGGCAGCGATGCACGCAGT
>NZ_JASZYG010000038.1 GCF_030317105.1 Variovorax brevis | reverse complement strand
TGACTGCCTCAAGCTTGAACTCTCGGCTGAATTGCCTTCTCGTTCCCATAAACCACCTCCGGTTTCATTTCACACCTTAACAAGGTGTCTTTGAAACCGGCAGCAGCCCAAACGGCAGATCAAGGTGATGAGCCGCCTCATCGACGACCTCATGGACGTCAGTCGGATCAGCCAGGGCAAGATCGAATTGCGGCGCCAGCGCGTCGGTGTGCACGAGGTGCTGCGCGAAGCCATCGAAGCGGCCCGACCGATGGTGGATGATGCGCAGCATACGCTGAACGTCGACTTGCCCACGGACGCACTCCCGCTGGACGCCGATTCCACCCGCCTCGCCCAGGCCTTCGTCAACCTCATCCACAATGCGGCCAAATACATGGACAAGGGCGGCCGCATCGACCTCGGCGTGCGGCGCGAGGCCCAGGAGGTGGTCGTCTCGATCCGCGACGGAGGCATAGGCATCGCACCGGACCGCCTCGAACGCATCTTCGAGATGTTCGCGCAGGTGGAGACGGCGCTGTCGCGTTCACGCGGGGGGCTCGGGATCGGCCTGTCATTGACCCGGCGCCTGCTCGAACTGCACGGCGGCACCATTGCCGCGCGCAGCGCAGGCCCGGGGCACGGCAGCGAGTTCGTGGTTCGCCTCCCGCTCGCCGAACGAGCACTGGATGGCGTCCCGGGTGCGCAGGACGTGCCTGTGCCTCTGCCGTAGCAAAAACAAGTGTGTCACTCTTGTGCAGGCAAATGTGTCACTCGACCCCTTTTGCTACGAGCCAATCTGGTGCAAAGGCGCATCCAGCCTGGGTTTTCGCGTTGTGCGAAGCGAATGTGTCACTCGGGTCCTCGATCCCACGCATGCAAAGACAATGTGTCACCGCCTGTCCCGGGCGAGGGGCACCCGGAACGCCCTACCCTATGACCGCTCGCGTCACGGCGACACGGCGCTCGCGTGACAATTCCTTGCAGCGCAGCGGCGGCGAGTTCGAGCCGTAGGTACGCCGGCAGTGCCGGCAGCGAAACGGCGCCTCCAGCAGTTGTGCATCGAGCCGGTACGCCGACGCCTCGCCGCAGTGCCGGCAGGCCGCAAGCAGTGGCAGCCGATGAATTGGACACTGCTCATGGCGCTCGCGCTGGTGCACGACGCCGTGATAGCCGAGCGACATGCAGCGCGGGCAGTAGCGCAGGAACTGAGAAGCATCGAGCGCCGCCGCATCGATTCCCTCGCGCACGCTGCGCCGGGTCGCGCCGAGCAGCCGAGCGACGATCGGCACGTCGATCTCCACAGGACGGAGGCCAAGGTAGGGATCCACAGGGCTGGCCTGCAGCTGCTCGATCAGGAAGTGCCCCTCCAGCCGGTTCATGCGCGAGAACTTCCACAGCATGCCGACCACCGACTCGTACGGTTGCAGCCAGCGCCGATGGAACACGTAGCCGAAACGGGGATTCAGCGCGTGCTGGTCGAGGATCAGGATTGGCAGCGACATCGCTCGGCTCCGCCCAACGGGTACGTTCTCAGGCGGGGCTCGTCATCAACTCGGCGCTGATCGCCTGACGCGATTGAATGTAGCCGCAGCTTCGCACCGCCGTGCCCCACAGCGCGGCGTCCGGCAGGTATCCGACGCCGTCGCGCAGTTCACTATCCTTGAGCACGATCTCCACCGCGCGCGTAAACGACTCCATGGGAATTTCCAGCGAGCCCGGCAAGCCGTGTCGGTGATGAAGGCACTCGAAGGCCGACCACAGCAATCCGGCGTCGTGGGCCAGCCGGTAGCCCCCCTCGACAGCCTTCGGCACGTAGAAGCGGGTAAAACTCCATTCGCTCGCCTGCGGGAAGCGAGTCTGATCGTAGCCGTCCAGGCAGGTCGCCACATCGCGCACATTGCGGATGCCGAAGAACGCCAGCTCCTCCACCATCAGACGGGCCACGATCTGGGTCTTCCTCGCGTGCTGCATGGCCATCTTGACCGCCAGCAGTTCTTGCTGGCCCACCAGGAAGGTGAAGAGTCGAATCTGCAGCCGGTCCAGATGGTCGTGCACGTCGCGCAGCCATTCGTATTCATTCTCGTCGAAACGCTGCGCCTCGTCGCAGAACAGCACCACGGTGCCACTGCCGTTGCGCGAACACGCCTCCTTGATCTTGTTGATCAAACGCATGCGCTTCGACGGATTGCTGCCGCTCACCGGGTCCGGGTAGCCTACGGCCTCAAGCAGGTTGGCCAGGAACGGACCCTCAGCGTGGCGGGGCTTGTGCTCGGCCTGCGCATGGTAGGTGGTGATCTTCGGCTGCGTGTGCGCCAGCAGGAGCCGCAAGTATTCGATCGCTCGAGTCTTGCCGATGCGCGACGGCCCGTACGTCAACGCGCCGGTGATTCGGTAGCGCAGACACCGACTGACCAGATCCGAGAACGCCTGGATGGCCGGCGTCGCTATGCGGTAGCCGCCTGTCTCGATCGGGTGCAGCGCTGGATCAATTGGCCGGGTCGCAGACCCCGACAGCAAAGACGAGGGCTCGGGGCGGCGTTCGGTAGGCATGGACAAGCTCCTGCGAATGCGACGAATCAGATCGCCCCGACGAAGCCGCTGCCGATCGCGAGCCGCTCCGGGGCGACACGCAGTTCAGGGGAGGACGCAGCTTCGACCGTCGGGGCCGGGCCACTGGAGTGCAGCACCTGCGCAGATGCACTGACCGGCTGCGCCGCCAGGATTCGCAGCGTACGGGCCGCATCGCTGGCCGCCCGGCGCGAGCTCTTGGCCTTGTGCAGCTTGTTGCTGACGTAGGCCTCCATGAACTCATGCGAGATGCTTTCGCCCAGACGCTTGCGGCCACGCAGCCGCAGCACTTCTTGACGCAACTTGAGATCGTGGACGATCTCACCCCAGGCTCCCTGGGCCTTGAGCAGGCCGATCTCCGAGCCGTCAGCCGCGAACGCGCGCACGGTGCGCAGATCCTGGCTGTTGTAGTAGATACGAAGCTGCTGCCCGAGGAAGGCCACGGTGCTGGCCAACACCGGGTTGGTGTAGCGGACGCCGTGAAAGTTGATGTGCGGCCGCTGACCCTGGTGCAGGTAGCCGCGCACGGTTGCACGCCGGGGCGTCTGCATCAGGCACAGGGTGCGTCGCTTTGCTTCGGGCAGCCAGCACAGCATCGCGTTTCGCCCCCGCACCGAATGCGCCATTGCCTCAAGCGGCATTCGGCCGTTCAAACCGTCATGCGGCGTCCCGTTGTAGGTTGCAATGGCGGCTTCCAGCAGGTCCTCGAGCTCAGCGAGCGAGACGTACAGGCGCAGGTTGCGCTTCGGATCCGCCAGGGCCCGACGCACGTCGCGTGCATTCGTACCGGCGTAGCCCGGCAGCCGGCTGGACAGGTTGGCCGCGACCGAGCCGAAGAAGCGCTCGACGTACGGCCGGTCGTCCGGGGCGTGTGCCGGTCCCGCGTCGATGAAGCAGCCGATGAATTCGGCCAGCGCGTGCCGCACGTCCTCAGCGAGATTGGCCTTGGCGTTGTCGAGCTTGAACCAGCGCCAGGTCGCGTAGCCCAGCTCGGGCAGCTTACCCGACGGGAAGCCGCCGAGGTCGCCGTAACCAACGCCGGGTAGTGTGAAGGAGCGCGGGCGGTGCGGCTCCAGGGCGGCTTCAATGGTGCGGAGCACGTCGTGGCGCGAGTACTCCCGGTTCAGGCTGATGTGATAACCCAGCACAGCGCGGCTGAAGACATCAAGGATGACGAGCAGCCAATTTCGTTCGATCTCAAACTGTTGCTCGAAGCCCAAAGGATCGCGCACGACCACCTTCAGCCGCACATCCAGGCGGTGCCCGTCAAATTCGACAACGTCCAGCACCTGAGTGGGCGCCGGCGTTGACGCCTGATGCGGCAGGCCCTTGAACCGACGAGCGCCGGCCAGGTGCGCGCTTCGCTCAAAACTGCGAAGGCACTCGGCGCGCAGCGCGGCCGACAGCGAGCGGATGCCCATCTGCTCGGCGCTGAAAGGATAGTCGGCAGCCGTGAGGCCCAGCGATCGACATTCCCGCAGAAACTCGACATGCAAGTGCTTCAGGCCGCGCAGCCGGGTGCGCAGCCCGTCATCGGTGGACAGCTGGTTGATCGCAACGCGTTTGTCGCGCACGCGCTGGGAGATCCAGGTCGCGAGTGTGGGTTGCGCCTCGAGCAGCAGACCGAATGCGCCTGCAGCGCCACGGCCGGTGCCGTCGCGTGGCATCGCCAGTCGAGCGGAGCGCCGATATCCACCGACCCGCGCGTACCGCATCACGGCGCGCCAGCCGTACAGGCGGCCATCCTCGTGCGGCGCCATGCAGCGATCGAGCAAGCGGTAAAGCTGGCGCCGATCAATCCCCGTACACGTTTCGATCTCGCTCAGCGCGCGCCCTGCTGCATAGAGTTCGATGGCTTGTCGTCGCGTTGCGAAGACCTCGCGCTCGGTCGCCGAGAGTGCCCCTGTGTCGAACGCCGGCCAGGTCGACGGAGCGACGTCATGGATGCGCGGGCCGCGGTTCACGAAAGAGGCTCCAGTTGAGTATGGAGGCCAAGAGGCTGCGTGTGCAGCGACGGCGCACAGATTCTGCCGAGGCGAAGTTGCTCGAAGATGGCGCCGCGCGCGAGCGACGGATCACCAAAGGACAGTTCGTGTTCCAAGCGCGCTAACGATATCGGCTCCTGGACATGATCAAGGACGGATCGCAGCAAAGGTGTCGGCAGCAAACTCCGCGTGGCGTTGACGACGGGCAGCATTCGCGACCAGTTGGAGATCCAGACGGCGGCTGCGGCCAGTTCGGCAGCGGCGACAGTGCGCACCGGGATGCCGTCAAGTTGCGAGGGGACTGCAGGGACGGCCCCCGGCCGCTGCGAATCGAGCAACAGCATCGTTTGTCCGTGCGGGCCGTCAACCCAGAAATCGACCAGCAGCGCATCCGGCTGCGGCCCAACGCGGGCTGGCCGCTCACAAAAGGCAATGACGGATGGATCCGCCTCGAGGCGAATCCATTGCGCAAAGTGTGAGTGCGAGAACAGACGAATTCGCCGCTGCAACTTGGCGCTGAAGCCCTCGATCACCCGCCCGCCGCGCGGCCTAACCGTCTCAAGCGGCGTACCAAACCGTGCAGCGAAATCCTTCATGGATCAACAGGTTACGCACGGTCTCGCCCCTTCGCATCCACAGAGTGACGGATTTGCTTCGTACAAAGGCGAAGTGACACATTCGCTTCGCAAATTTCGAGAGCAAATGTGTCACTGAAGACTCGCGTGTCGGAGGAGGAAGCCCTGCTGGGCCGGTGACACATTTGCTTTTTTCTACGGTAGGCGCCAAGCCCATTGAGCAGCGGCGCCAGGCTGTCGATATAGAGGTCGTCCAGCAACAGCCGCACCCGCACACCGCGCTGGGCCACGTCGCGCAACTCGCGCAGCACCAGGCGGCCCGTGGAATCGTCGTACAGGTGGTAGTACTGCAGGTCGAGCGAGCGCTGCGCGCCGCGCAGCAAGGCGAGCCGGACATCTTGGCCGCCAGGGCCGAGCAGAAAGCGAAGCCGCTGGCACCCGGTTGGGCCCCCGCCATCGAGGCCTGCGAAACGTGGTCCAAAGGTGTTGCCGGGGCATGCGCAGGCATCGCCGTGGTGTAGCTGCGCGGCCCCTCATTGGGCAACGTGGCGCACCCTGCGAGCCAGAGCAAGGCGACAACGTTGCAGGCAAGGACGAGCTGGCGGAGGCGCATGGCGAGGCGCGATTGTGCTTCACCCGCTTCCGGCGCTGTGTTGGGGCTACGACCACGCTCACCGCCGCTTCGCGCCCGCCGCCGCATCAAGGCGTGAGCGCGTGCCCCCTTGTCCTGAAATCACCGCGAAGCGGTCTGAACTCACCTTTTCAGCCCGGCGACGCCGGGGAAAACTCATTGCCAATCCAGGGCATCGCGCAAGCGGTACATCGCGCCGCAGCCGCGGTCACCTGGACAAGGCATGAACCCAACCTGGAGACAGACCCTATGAACGAACTGCCATGGCTTGCTTCCTATCCGGACGGTGTGCGCTGGGACATCCCTATCGAACCCGCACCAATCCAGACCATCCTCGACAGGGCCGCGGCCGCCTGGCCCGACAACCCCGCCCTGCAATTCATGGGGCGCCGCATGACCTACGGCGAGTTGCTGGCGCAGGCCGATCGCGCCGCCAAGGGCCTGCAGGAACTCGGGGTCGGGCCGGGCATGCATGTCGGGTTGTACCTGCCCAACACGCCGCACTATGTGATCGCCTTTTTCGCGGTGCTCAAGGCCGGCGGCACGGTGGTCAACTATTCGCCGCTCGATGCCGCGAAGGTGCTGGAGCACAAGATCGAGGACAGCTGCACCGACGTCCTGATTACGCTGGACCTGGCGTCTCTGTATCCGCAGATGGCGGCAATGCTTGGAAAGACACGCCTGAAGAAGCTGATCGTCGGCTCCATGGCCGAGATGACGGCGGCGCCCAGAGCGGTCGCGGCGCAGATGCAGGCCGGCAAGCAACTCGCTGAAGTCCATTGGGACGACCGGCATCTGCGTTTCGAGCAGTTGCTCCACAACGACGGCCGATACACGCCGCACCCGGTCACCGACCCGCACGACGCACTCGCCGTGCTGCAGTACACCGGGGGAACAACCGGCCTGCCCAAGGGCGCGATGCTGACGCATGCCAACCTGTGGGCGGCATGCGAGCAGTACCTTGCCAGCGTCAACAGCAACCCGCCGGTGCTGCGCGAAGGCCACGAGCGCTTCCTGGCCGTGCTGCCGCCTTTCCACATCTACGCGCTGTCGGTCAACATGCTGCTGGGCATTCGCCTGGCGGCCGAACTCGTCATGCATGTCCGCTTCGATGCCGAGGCCGCACTGCGCGACATCTCGGACAAGAAGATCACCAGCTTCTGCGGCGTGCCGACGATGTTCACCGCGTTGATCAACCACCCCGACACCGCCAAGTACGACCTGCATTCGCTCAAGTACTGCGGCTCCGGCGGCGCGCCGCTGCCGCTGGAGGTGGCCCAGCAATTCCACGAAGTGACCGGCACGCGCCTGAACGAGGGCTGGGGCATGACCGAGACCTCACCGACCGGCACCTTCACGCCCGTGTTCGGCATGCGCAAGGACGGCTCCTGCGGCATGCCCTTGCCCCGCATCGAGATCCGGATGCTCTCGCTCGAAGACAAGACCCGCTACGTCGCGCCGGGCGAGAAGGGCGAGATCTGCATCAAGGGCCCGAACGTCATGAAGGGCTACTGGAACAGCCCCGACGCGACCGCCGAGGTGACGACCTTCGACGGCATGCTGCGAACCGGCGACGTCGGCTACCTGGACGAGGACGGCTTCGTCTTCATCGTCGACCGTTGCAAGGACATGCTGCTTTGCAGTGGCTACAACGTCTATCCCCGCGTGCTCGAGGAGGCGATCTACCAGCATCCCGCGGTCGCCGAGGTGGCAGTGATCGGCATACCGGACGAGTACCGCGGCCAGTCGCCCAAGGCCTTCATCACGCTGAAAGCCGGCGCACCTGACTTCGAACTGCCGGACCTGCAGGCCTTTCTCAAGGACAAGCTCGGCAAGCACGAGATGGTGCAGGCGCTCGAGATCCGCACCGAGCTGCCGAAGACACAGATCGGCAAGCTCTCGAAGAAGGACCTCGCCGACGAAGAAGAAGCGCGCCGGCAGACCGCCCTGGCCTGAACGCAGCGCATCGTTCCACTTGTGCGCGGCATCGAACGCCGCCGCGCCCGTGCCCGCGTGCGCGCACCGAACCCTTCCACTGAAAGGCCCTCATGGATCACCTGAGCAATCTGGACGCCTCCTTCCTGCACTTCGAAACACCCGAGACGCCGATGCATGTCGGCAGCCTCATGCTCCTGGACCTTCCACAAGGCTACGAGGGCGACTACCACGAAGACGTGAAGAAGGTGATAGGCAAGCGCATGCACCTGGCCTCGGTGCTGACTCGCAAGCTGGCGCAGATGCCGTTCGAGCTGGCCGAGCCGGTGTGGATCGATGACGACGACATCGACCTCGACTACCACGTGCGCAGCCTTACGCTGCCTCGGCCGGGCTCGATGGCGCAGTTGCATCAACTGATCGGGCGGCTTCATTCGAGCCTGCTGGACCGCAGCCGCCCGCTGTGGGAGATGTACGTCATCGAGGGCTTGGCGAACGGCCAGGTCGCCTTCTACACCAAGGCCCATCACAGCGGGGTCGATGGCAAGGCCGGCATGGAACTGGCCAAGGTCTTGTACGACATCTCGCCGACGATCCGCGAGGTGCCGCCACCCCGACGAAAGGCCGGCGCCAGGGCGGGCTACCAACTCGGCGTGGCCGAACTGCTGCAGGCTGCAATCGGCAACACGGTCCGGCAATACCGCAAGCTGGCGGCGCTGCTGCCGACTGCGGTGCGGGCGATCGCGACGGCCGGCAACGTGCTCGTCGCCCAGCGAACGGCCAGGGACCGGCGGCCCCTGAAGCTCGGCCTCGCGCCCAGGACGATCTTTAACGACTCGATCACCAACCAGCGCTCATTCAGCACGATGTCCTTGCCCTTCGACGAGTTGAAGGCGCTCGGCATGCGTGTCGGCGGCACCGTCAACACGATCGTGATGGCGATGGTCAGCGGTGCGCTGCAGCGCTTTCTCGCGCAGCGCAACCTGATGCCGAAGGCGTCGCTCGTCGCGGCCGTTCCGGTCAGCCTGCGCACCGAGGGCGACGGCGCCATGAACAACCAGGTGTCGATGGTGC
Source organism: Variovorax brevis (assembly GCF_030317105.1). Classification (GTDB taxonomy): domain Bacteria; phylum Pseudomonadota; class Gammaproteobacteria; order Burkholderiales; family Burkholderiaceae_C; genus Variovorax; species Variovorax brevis. The sequence continues at coordinate 15,479 of NZ_JASZYG010000038.1, read as the reverse complement.
GCGTGGACCTCGCGACCGACATCGATGACCCGAGCGAACGCTTCAAGGCCATCCACGCGTCGTCCGAGGCGGCCAAGGCCGTGGCGCGCGAGCTCATGCCGGTGCTGGGCGTGGACGTACCCGTCACGGGCTCGCCATGGCTCATGACCAGCCTCGCCTCGCTGTATGGGCGTTCCGGCCTCGCGCGGCGGCTGCCGCCGCTGGCCAACGTGCTGATCTCAAACGTTCCGGGACCCACGGCGCCTCTCCACGTGGCCGGGGCGCGGATGACGAGCTTCTATCCGGTGTCGATCCCCTACCACGGGAGCGCGCTGAACATCACGGTGCAAAGCTATGCAGGCTCGCTCGACATCGGCTTCACCGCTTGCCGCCGCATCCTCTCGCAGGAGGAATCGTACGAACTGATGGACCACGCACGCGCCGTGCTGGAGGAGATCCGGCGCATGCCGAGCGTCGCTGACGCCGCCGGCCCCGCTGGCTCCGCTGCTACCGCTGCCGTCGTTGCCGACGTGCCCACCTTGCCAAGGGTCAAGCCAGCCAAGTCGAGCTCGCAAACCAGCAGGCCCGGCGCCACCGCCGTGCCAACGCCATAAGCATTCCACCAACTGAGAGAGAGACCCACCATGAGCCCAACGAAAGCCCCGGCAAGCCTGAGTGCGAGCTACAGCCCGCAGGAAGAGGCCCTGTTTTCCAAGGTCAGCTGGCATCTGCTGCCGCTGTTGATCGTCTGCTACATCGTCGCCTTCCTCGACCGCATCAACATCGGCTACGCGCAACTGCAGATGAAGCAGACGCTGCCCTTCACCGACGCGGCCTACGCCTTCGGCGCGGGCATCTTCTTCATCGGCTATCTGCTGTTCGAGGTGCCGAGCAACCTGCTGCTCGAGAAGATCGGCGCACGCAAGACGCTGCTGCGCATCATGTTCTGCTGGGGCCTCGTCGCCTCGGCCATGATGTTCGTGCAGACGACCTTGCAGTTCTACGTCCTGCGCTTCCTGCTGGGCGCGTTCGAGGCGGGCTTCTTCCCCGGCATCATCCTGTACCTCACCTACTGGTATCCGTCGGCCAAGCGCGCGAAGATCATTTCGATCTTCATGACCGCCACGACCATCGGCCACCTGCTCGCGGGTCCGTCGTCGGGCGCGATCCTCAAGTACATGAACGGCTTGCTGGGCCACCACGGCTGGCAATGGCTGTTCCTGGTTCAGGGCTTGCCGGCAAGCATCCTGGGCATCGTCGCGTACTTCGTGCTGAAGGACAGGCCCGAGCAGGCCGATTGGCTCACGCCCGGCGAGAAGGCCTCGCTGCGCCACCACCTGGACCATGAGCCGCGTGCGGTGGAGAGCGCTTCGCACGGCTCCTTCTGGGCGCTGATCCGCGACCCGAAGGTGTACTCCCTGGCGCTGGTGTACTTCCTCTACGTCGGCGTGACCTACGGCATGCTCTTCTGGACGCCGACGCTGATCAAGAGCTGGGGAGTGCACGACGTGTTCGTCGTCGGCCTGCTGAGCGCCCTTCCCGCGATCTTCGGGATGATCGGGATGATCCTGATCGGCCGCAGTTCCGACCGAAAGCTGGAGCGTCGACTCCACTTCTTCGCCGCCTGCGCGATCGCCTCGGTGGGCGTGGCGATCACCTTGTTCACGCAAGGCAACCTGGTCGCATCGCTGCTGGGCCTGTGCATCATGGCCATCGGACAGGCATCGCAAACGCCGCTGTTCTTCACGGCCGTCAGCGAATACCTCCCGAAGAAGACCGCCGCCGGCGGCATCGCCCTGATCAGCAGCTTGGGCAACCTGGGCCCTGCGGTGATGCCCTCGGTCATGACCTTGATCACGACCGGCACGGGCTCGCAGACCAACAGCCTGTACCTGGTGATCGCCATGTGGATTGCGTCCGGCCTGCTGCTGCTGGCGGTGGTGCGGCCCAGCGCCACGCGCGCAACGCGCATGGCAATGGCCTGATCAGCGCGGGGCTTGCGGACCCTGCGGTGCCTGCTGCCGATCGTTTCCGCAGGCGCCTCCAACAGCCACGCGATGATGGTGAACACCCAAGGTGCTGGACATCGACGCGAACGTCAAGCCGCTTTACGAATGGCAAGAAGGTGCCGAACTGGGGCTACAACCCCACAAGCGCGGGCGCTCAAGCCACGTGCCGTACACCATGGACTGGCGCTAGGCGGACGCGCAGAGCTGCCAAGTGATCGAGGACCGGTTCAGCAGTGGACGGCTGGAGCGCCAAGCGGCGCGTGGTCATCGTGCGCAAGCGCATCGGGGAGGTTGTCACGCGCAACCGGCGCGACGGGCGAGGGCCCTTGCGCCTCGCGCCGGCAGACGTGGCGGTACTCGGCGGCCAGCGCCTGCGGGAATGCGCTGCATCTGCCAGCGCATTGCCCCATCGATCAGCCCAGTTTCACCCCGGCCAGCGCTTTAACCTGCGGGTTGAGCGCCGTTTCCGGGATCAAAGCGACGAACAGAGGTGACCGCCATCGACCGGCACGCAGGCGCCGGTCATCCACGATCCGGCGTCGGTCGCCAGCAACAGCATGAGGCCGTTGAGTTCCTCCGGCCGGCCCAGGCGGCGCATCGGGATGCGCTTGATCAAGGCCTTGCCATGGTCGGTGTCCCACATGTCGTCGGTCATCTCGGTGCCGATGTAGCCCGGCTCGATCGCGTTGACGCGAATGCCATGGCGTGCCCATTCGAGCGCCAGGCTCTTCGTCATGTGCACCACGGCCGCCTTGGAGGTCGAATACGGCGTGATCCCCGGCATCACGCGCTCGCCCTGGATCGACGCGATGTTGATGATCGAGCCGCCACGGCCGCCCTCCTTCCAGCGCCGTGCCGCGCGCACCGCGACCAGCCAGACCCCGCGCACGTTGATGGCCATGAGGCTGTCGAAGTCCTGCGTAGGGAGCGTCAGCGCCGCGCCCTCGCCGGAAACGCCCGCGTTGTTGACGACGACGTCAAGCGGTTCGCCTGATGCGTCGATGGCATCGAAGGCCGCGTCGATCGACGCTTCGGAGGCCACGTCCATCTCCAGCACGGTGACTTGCGGCGAGCCAAGCTTCTCGAGTTCCGCGGCCAGCGCGTCCAGGCGACTCTTGCGCCGCGCGGCGATCACCACGCTGGCCTTGCAGGATGCGGCGAGCCGCGCGAAGTTTTCACCGAGTCCCGACGAGGCGCCGGTCACCAGCACCCGCTTGCCGGCGAGCTTTGCACCAAGATCCATGATGTTTCCTTTCAAAGTTGTTGGGGGGTATTCAGGTTCAGTCGCAGCCATGGCCGGCTCGATGCCGTTGGGCCTTGCGAGAACGTGGTGCGCGGGCTCGCGCTTCACTCGCGAGCCCGGGCGGGGATGAATGATTTGATTCGTTCTACGCGACAACATTGTCCTCGCGCATCCTCGCGATGGCCGCAGCGTCGTAGCCGGCCTCTTGCAGGATCGCGTCGCTGTGCTCGCCAAGCTTCGGGGGCTTGCGCGGCTGCACCTTGCCGGCGCCTTCGACGAACAGCGGGCTGTCGATGGTCAGCGCCGTGTCACCTTCGAAGGGCACCAGCACGCCGGCATCGCGCATCTGCCGGTCCGCGGCGATGTCGGCCATCTCCGCGACGCACTCGAACACGATGCCGGCTGCGTTGAGCCGGTCGCGCCAGTCGTCGCGGTCGCGCGTGGCGAACGCCGCGTCGAACTGCGCGATCAGTTCCGCCGAGCGCATGAAGCGGTCGGCCGGCGTGGCATAGCGCGGATCGTCGAGCAGTTCGGGATGGCCGATGCACCGGGCAAAGACGGGCCAGTCGCGCGCCTCGTTGACGATGGCCAGCAGCAGCCAGCGTCCGTCGCGGCAGCGGTAGTAGCAGGCGAATGCACTGAAGCTCTGCTCGCGCGGCGGCCTTGGCGTGAAGGTGGCGCCGCAGAGCGCCGCCTGCGCCATGACGCCGTTCGACCAGATGCCGTTGCCCAGCAGCGAGGAGCCGACCAGCGTGCCGCGGCCCGTGCGCTCGCGCTGGTAGAGCGCCACCATGATGGCAGCGAACAGCGAGACGGCGGACGGGTGATCACCCATGCCGGTGAGCGCACGCGCCGGCGACGCGCCCGCATCGCTGCGCACCATGTCCATGAGCCCGGAGCGCGCCCAGTACGCGGTCAGGTCGAAGCCGGGCTTGGCCGCCTCCGCGCCGGTCTCGCCATAGCCGGTGAAAGAGGCATAGACGAGCCGCTCGTTGAGCGCCGCGATCTGCTCGTGGTCGATGGCGAGCTTCTTGCGCACCGCCAGCGGATAGTTGGTGATGAACACATCGGCCTGGGCCGCGAGCCGGTGCAGCACGGCCTGGCCCTCCGGCTTGCCGAGATCCAGCGCCAGGCCTCGCTTGCCGCGGTTGTCGAGCAGCCAGTTGTACGCCTGTTCGGACTTGGGCATCCCCGGCATCCTGTAGACATGGCGGTAGGGGTCGCCGGCGCCCGGCGGCTCGATCTTGATGACGTCGGCGCTGAAGTCGCCCAACAGCGTGGCCGCCAGCGGTGCGGCAATGAAGCTGCCGCAATCGATCACCTTCAAGCCTTCGAAAATCCTGTTCATCGCTGTGTCTCCATGGTGTTTTCGTCGGAGGGCGACATCGACGCCGTGGCGCGCAACAGGGTGACCTGCATGTCGTCGCGTCGCCGCTCCATCAGTTCCATCGGTGTGCCGGCGTAGGCCGCTTCACCCTGGTCGATGATCAATTGCGCCACCTCGTCGGTGTATTCGATCGGCGAGTGATTGGCCCAGCTGGTCTTCATGCCGGGCCCGAACTGCTTGAAGAAACCGTGGAACCCGGTCGACCCACCGCCCATGTAGAACGAGCTGAACGGCCCGTTGACGGCCCATCGCAACCCGATCGAGCTGGTGACGATGTCGTCGAGTTCGTCGATCGTGACGACGCCTTCCTTCACGAGGTAGCACGACTCGCGGAAGAGCGCGCGCTGCAGCCGGTTGGCGACGAAGCCCGCGATCTCCTTGCGCAGCACGCGCGCCACCTTGCCCAGCGCGGTATAGAAGGCCACCGCTTCCTCGACGGCCTTCGGATCGGTGCGCTCGCCCGGCACGATCTCGACCAGCGGGATCAGGTGCGGCGGATTGAACGGATGGCCGACGAGCAGGCGGCTCGGGTCCTTCATGTGCTGTGCCTGCAGCGTGGCCGTGCGCGCCGAGCTCGACGACAGCAGCAGAGCATGTCCGGGCACCGCCTTCTCGATGCGGGCCCAGAGCTGCTGCTTCCATTCGGTCTGCTCGGGGCCGTTCTCCTGCACCAGGTCGGCGCCGGCGACCGCGCGCTCGAGGTCGGGCTCGAAGCGCAGGTTCTTCTCGAGCCCTTCATGCGGCAAGCCGAGCGCACGCAGGGTGGGCCCGATCTTCACGAGCGTCTCGCGCACCGCGGCCTCGATGCCGGGCTGCGGGTCGTTGATGACGACATTCAGCCCGTGGGCCAGGAACAGCGCCGCCCACGACGCCCCGATCACGCCCGCGCCGATGACGCAGGTGTTGCGATAGCGGCCAAGCACGGCCGCGTGGTCTATGGTCACAGACATGGTGTCTCCTTCTGCGCCTTCAGGGCGCGCTGTTGTCGAGATAGTTGTGGACACGCCTGGCACGCGCCAGCGTGAGGTCGGTGAGGATGTGGCTGCACGAGACGATTTCGCGCACGGGGAAATCGGCCATCGGCGCCAGCGCATGCTCGAACAGTTGCAGCCGCGCCGGACCGCTCCACGCGCCCTTGACGGTGATGTCGCTGATCTCGGTGCGCAACAGTTCGCAGATGCGCGGCTCGCCCGCCGGCTTGGAACTCTCGTAGGTCCAGAGCAGCTTGAGCATGAAGGTCGGGACGCAGATCTCGCGTCGCGCCTGCTCCAGGTCCATGGGCCGATGCTTGTAGCCCATGGTCGCGGTGGCCACGCGCAGGCTGCCATAGTCCAGCGTGCCCACCAGGGTGTCGGAGTCGACGTAGAGCTTCGGCTTGCCGATCACCTTCGGATAGGCGCTGATCTCGCGTCCCGACGCCAGGGCCGGCAGGTTGTCCAGGTACATCGCATGCAGGTACTCGCCCTTCTCCTCGCCGAAGCGAACCTGGATCGCCTGCCCGCACTCGGTGTAGTCGCCCAGCCCCGAGGTATCGGGCATGCGCATGAGCTCCCAGCGCACCAGCGGCTCATCGATCTCCAGCGGCTCGGGCACGACGGCGCGCAGCGCCTCCATGTCGGTGCGGTACAGGATGTTCAGGTACTCGCGGTTGGTGAAGCGGAAGGGTCCGCGTGGAAAGGCCGGCGCGCCGATCGGCGTGGTCAGTTGCTTGAGGACGTCTTCTTGCTTCAAGGGGATGTCTCCGGTTGTGGGGTTCGTTGGGTCGCAAGAATCTTCCCGCAGGCCAGTCCCTCGAAAAAGGTTCGTTCAGACCTCGAAAGGGTGACTTCAGGCCACCTCCCGGTCCGTGTCACATCCATGAGCTTGTCCTTATGATCCCGACGACAAAGGCCAGAAGGAGACATACAGGACCATGAACCGTCCCGCACCCGACTTCGAGGCGCGCGTCTATACACCGCACCGGATCGCCGCCGTGGTCGACACGCTGGTCGAGGATGGCGTCGCGCCGGCGCATGCGCTGGCAGGAAGCGGTATCGAGGAAACGGCGCTTCGTTCACCGGACATGCGTGTTTCCCTTGGGCAGATCGCGGTGGTGTTCCGCAACGCATTGCGCCTCGCGCCCGACCCGACGATTGCGCTGCGCGCAGGCGCTCGGATGCGCATCACCTCCTACGGCATGTACGGCTACGCCCTGCTGAGCAGCCCGACCGCGGCGGCGGCGGCGGACCTTTCGGTCCGATACCATCCCGTCGCGGCGCCCGGGGTCACGCTGGCGTTCTCGCGCGAGGGCCTGCACGCGGTCTTTCGCTATGAGGTGCTGCTGACGCCCGATCCCGCCGATGCGCTCTACCGGTTCATGCTCGAGTTCTCGTACTCGGCGCACCTGGCGCTTTCGCGGGACCTCTACGATCGTGAGTACGGCTTTGCGGCGGTGCGGGCTTCCTATGCCGCTCCCGCTCACGCGGAAGCCTACCGCCAGTTCTTGCACTGCCCGGCGTACTTCGGCCAGCCATTCAATGAAGTGGAACTGGACCCGGCCCGGCTCGACCGCGCGCCCCGCTCACCGGACACGAGCACGCATGCGATGGCGCGCGAGATGTGCCATCAATTGCTGGCCGACCTGACGCACACGAGCGGCACCGCGTCACTGGTCCGGCGCGCGCTCGTCGAACAGAGATGCCGTGGCGCTTTCCGAACCTCGAATCGATGGCCCGGGAGATGTCCCTGGAGGCGAGGACACTGCGCCGCAGGCTCGAAGCCCAGGGAACTTCCTACCGCGACCTCCTCGCAGAGGTGCGGCGCGCGCTGGCCATCGAGTACCTGCGCAAGACCCGCATGACCAACGAGGAGATCGCCAGCCGCCTCGGCTACAGCGACGCGGCGAACTTCAGGCATGCATTCGCGCGCTGGACGGGAAAGACGCCGAGCGAGTATCGGCAGGGCTGAGGGCAGGTTTCAGCGCCGCAGCGCCGGCCGATGGCGTTGCAGGGCTGGCCCGCTCAACAACCGCGGGAGCACCGACGCGACACTTCCTCTCGTGGAATCGAGCAAACAAATTCAGTTGCGGGTCCCAGGACCCTCTCCGTCAACCGGCCCGTCGTCCTGCATCGCACAAAGATGATCCCTGACTGCTTTCAGGAGCGCATCGGACCGTTTTTGGTCAGCCAGCACACGCGAGATTGTCAAGGCTCCGATCAGCGCGCTGACCGCCACCATGGCCTGTGCGTCGTCATCCTTTCCAAGCGCACCGCCAAGGGCAGAGATGTAGTCCTCGATGTGCGCGCTCATGACGGCGCGTGAACGATCGTCCGCACGTCCGACGTCCGAGATCAGCGCGGAGATTGCACAGCCAGAGCTTCTTGAATCCCGGTGCGTTCGGCTGAGATAGCCGCGAACCATCGTGGAGAAGCTCCGTGGTCGTCCATTGCTCGCCGCTCGGGCTGTTCCCTCCCCGTCCACCAGTGCGCGCTCCAACGCATGCGCAACCAGGTCGGAACGGGAAGCGAAATGCCCGTAGAAGCCTCCATGCGTGAGGTTCACGCTCTGCATCAGCTTGTTGACGCTGAGCGATTCGAGGCCTTCCTCGCGGATCTGTGTCGCCGCCTCGGTGAGGATTCGATCGCGGTTCTTTGCCTTGTCTGCTTGCGAATGGCCCATGTCGGGTTCCCGTAGGGTTTTGGGTTAACTTCTGGATTATATTCATCATACTTCAGCATGATGGACATCATGTAGAAGCATGATGATCATCATTCAAACAAGAGGACTTGCACAGGAACCATCCAATGCCCGGCACCACTATTGAAGGTCGCGTTCACGTCGAACGGCATGATCACATTCTCAAAATCACGATCGACAACCCGGCCAGGAAGAACTCGTTCAGTCCGGACATGATGGTCCAGCTATCCGCAGCCTTCTCATTGCTCGACGGAGACGATTCCCTGTGGGTCGGTGTCCTTTGTGCAGAGGGCGAGAACTTCACGGCCGGCCTGGACATGCCCAGGTTCTTCGGGCCGAATGCAGCGGTGATGCCCCGCCCGGCAGGCAGCATCGATCCCTTCGGCCTCGAGAACCAATGCCGCAAACCTGTCGTCACAGCGGTGCAGGGCACCGTCTACACGGTTGGCATCGAACTCATGTTGGCGGGCGACATCGTGGTGGCTGCCGACGATGCGCGTTTCTGTCAAATGGAATCAAGGCGCGGCATCGCCCCGCTGGGTGGCGCGCATTTCCGCTACGTCACCCGTTCAGGCTGGGGCAACGCGATGTACCACCTGCTGCTGTGCGACGAATTCGACGCGACCGAAGCCCATCGAATCGGCCTGGTGCAGGAAGTGGTGCGCCCGGGCCAGCAAACGGAGCGTGCAATGGACCTCGCAGGACTGATTGCAAGGAATGCCCCGCTGGGGATCCAGGCGACCAAGGAAGCCGGCCGCAAATTCATCGCAGGCGGCGAACAGGCGGCGATCGCTGCCATCCCGACGATCAGGGACCGGGTGCTCCAAAGCGCCGATGCGGTTGAAGGCATCAAGTCTTTCGTCGAGCGTCGCAGCGCCGTATTCACGGGACGCTGAGCGCGACGCGAGGAGGCTGCACAGGATGCAATCTGCAACGCCAAGGAAGTCTTGGTGGCACAGGAAGCATCTACAGGCAGCGCCCGGAAATGGATGCGCTCGCGACCGCAAAACGCGCTTTGCTCTTTTCACTTGACCATCGCCCCAACGGGGCACCAGACCAAGAGGACAAACATGACTGATCACGTCACCATCGATTCCACCCAAGGCGTCTTGACCATCACCCTGGCACGGCCCGAAAAGATGAATGCAATCACCAATGCGATGTACGGTGCCATGGCCGATGCCCTTGCTGGCGCCGAAAGCGATCCTTCCGTCCGGGTTGTCTTGATTCGGGCTGAAGGCGCCATGTTTACTGCAGGAAATGATCTGGGCGAATTCGCCGCAGAGGCAACCGGAGAGGCAGGCCCGGGGGAGCGCCAGGTCGTCCGGTTTCTTCGCGCCCTTGCCGGCTCTACCCTGCCGTTGGTTGCCGCGGTCAACGGACGCGCGGTGGGCGTGGGGACGACGATGTTGCTCCACTGCGATTTGGTGCTGCTCGCCGAGGATGCGCTGTTGTCTACACCGTTTGTCAACCTTGCCCTTGTGCCGGAGGCTGCCTCGAGCTTGCTCCTTCCCGCCCGCATCGGGCACGTTCGCGCATTTGAGATGTTCGCGTTGGGCAAGCCGATTTCTGCTGCGCAAGCGCTCGCCTGGGGCATCGCCAATCGAGTTGTGCCCACGGGGGCACTTCATGACGAAGCCCAGCAAGTTGCGCAGGCTCTCGCCAAACAGGCTGCGGGATCATTGCGGATGACGAAAATCCTGATGCGTCAGGCAGAGGCCATCGCGGCCCAGATGGATCGGGAGACCGCGCAATTCACCAAGCGCCTCAAGAGCCCCGAAGCGCGCGAAGCGTTCGCCGCATTTGGGCAGAAGCGGCCACCTGATTTCTCCAGCATTGCAGGGTAGTGGTGGCTATCGCTTCAATATTTCTCTCGATGGCGCTGCACCTGTAGATGGCCCGTTCGCCTGCCGGTCGAACCGGTAGTTGATGGCGTAGGCGCTGATGTTCGTTTCGCCCGCGGCATTTTTGCTGAATCACTTGCCCGACAAGCTCAGGCGCTGCGTCTCGCCGAGCCTGTCCTGAATTTTGTGTACGAGGCATAACATGACGACAGGAAGCATGTATGCCAGTAAGCAAAACAAAAGCGAAAAACGCGGCGATCGCCGCCGGGATGGCGGCGCTGCCGTCGATTCCAAAAGAGCTGATTGACCAGTTCGTCAGCGGGCCGATGACCGGCGAAACCGTCCTCGAGGCGACAGCCGCGTTCAAGAAGGCGCTCATCGAGCGCGCCTTGGGCGCGGACGCTTCTGCACTGATTGAGGCCTACCGCGGCGCCGACATGCTGCCCGTGCCGGTCAAGCTGTTCATCCCCAACAGATCCAGTCCCTGGACCGTTTGCGGACCCAATGGGTTGGCACGCATACGCGATGCATCAACGCGCCGCGCGGCACGCTTCGCGAGTACGGCTTCGTCATTCCGCTCGGCACGGTGATGGCGAAGACGCGAAGCGCGTCATCCTTGACGCTTTGGCATCTGCGATGCCCTACTGAGTCCGCAGAGGGTGGATGAATCGATGAATCGCCCCGGGTTTTGAGGAGGCTTCAACTCTTGAGAAGATGAAGCCATGAACAAGTCGAATAAGTTCTCGCCCGAAGTCCGTGCAACTGCCATCGAGGCCGGCTTGCGAGCCAAGCCTTGATCGTCGGATGACTGGGGGTGGCGTAACTATCGACGATGCAGTGGATGTGCATCGCTCAGGCTTGAGACGACCGTCGCCGACACTCAGCATCCTCGCGGCGCTGGGTCAGACTGTCACCGGCGTCATCCAAGTCCTCGATGCCACAGGAACGATCGAACTTGAACTGCCCGGAGTCCTGTGCGTCATCGCCAGCGGCCTCAAGGAAAGGCTTCAGGAAATGGCACAACTACTGCTGACAAAGAAGTAGCGCAGGTTGTGCAGCGATGGGGGACGATTTCCGGCGCATTCGTCCGGCAGGTCAAGACTGGGTGCTGTCCTTCGAGTTTGTCCGGCGACGACAGCGACCATCGAAAGCTGACTTCGACGCCTTTCCTCGCGAATTACCGGTGTGCCTTGGAACTTGACCTTCGCCGAAATCGTTGAACAAATCGGAGCCAAGGACAGCGCTCCGATCGCTTGGCGGCTGCGGACGACCCAGGCCTCTTCCCGCGCCAACGGCCGCTTCGAATTGCCGCGAAATGGTGTTCAGGGCCCTGAGGAGCCAGCCAGGGCGACGACAACCGGTCAGTCGAGAGGTGACCGGAGGTGGGCCGTGATGCGCGATGAAGTGTGACGCAAGACCGAACGGGGACCTTGATGTGGGACGAGTTCATGAGAGGATTGTTGCATGATCTGTGACCAATATATCCGTCGCTCCTCCATCCTGGCTCGATCGTCTGTCGTTCTCATCGCCTCGCCTGTGTCATATGGCTGCTCTGGCCGCTGGGAGCGGTCTCGGCAAATTGCATCAGTTCGGGGACTGGGTTGTAGGTTGCGACAACGGGCGCACGTGCGAAGCTCAGGGGTACGGCGCCGGCGCCGAAGATGGCTCGCCAATTGGCAGGGCCGTGCTGATCGTCCGCCGCGAGGCGGGTCCAGCGCGCCCGCCAGTCCTCAGTTTCGGGTACAGCACCCTCGACGACAACGCGACGAGTCCTGACGTCAGCCAAGTGGTGACCGTGCAAGTGGGCACCCTACGATTTCTGCTGCCCCCGAAAACAAGCGAGATACCACCCGCACAAGTACCGGCGCTGCTGGCCGCGGCGCTCAAGGGTGACAAGATCACTTTGTCGGCCGGTACAAAGCAATGGTCGGTGTCGCTGTCCGGTGCTGCGGCAGCACTGTTGAAAACGGACGATCTGCAGGGCCGCGTCGGCACCCCTGGCGCCCTGGTACACCGTGGCACCAAGCCGGAGGCCGAAGCGCCTGCGGTGCCGCGAGTGCAACCCGCTCAGCTCCCTCCGACGACCGACGCCGATCGCCGACTAGCACCCAACCTGTTTGCCGCATTGCCGCGGGACGACGACTGCCCTGATTTCAGCCACGAAGGGTGGCAGCAAGCGCCGCTGCGTCTCAATTCAACGTCGCTGCTCATCTCTCATGCTTGCTTCAACGGGGCATACCAAACCGGCAGCCGGCTCTGGCAGGTGGACGACAAGGCACCCTTCCGAGCCCGGCCAGTGCGCCTGCCACAACCCGACGGTAGCAACTCCGATACGGCGGTATTGGATTTTATGTCCGGGGAAGGCGGCACGCTGTCGCTCAACGAGGCTGCCAAAAAGCGCGGCATTGGCGACTGCTGGGTCAGCCGCGATTGGACGTGGACTGGTGCGCAGCTGGCGTTGGTCTCGGGTCAGGAATCGCCTTGCAAACTCTTCGAGGCTGGAGGCTTGCCGATTGGGCTGTGGCGGACCCGTTGAGAAAAGCCCTGAGAAGCGTTGAACGCCGGCCAAGCGACTGAAAGTAATTGGCCCCAGACGCTTGCTTGATGAGAGTTGGCGATGTACTTGCTGCGCCCTGAAATCGAACGGCAGCGATGTGGCAATCGAACGAATGGCTCCTTCTGGCCGATGGCGGCTGGGGCAGTGCGAGCGCGCCGGATGGCAACGTCAGCTAAGCGCCCTGCAGCGCACCAGAACGCTACGGCTCACGATTGAACCCGCCGTGAATGAGCCGCCAGAGCCGGCGATAAAAAAGGGCGTCGCCGAGCCGTCCTGTTTGGCAATGTCGTAGCCTGCGCTCCCGCAGATTTCTCCCGCCTTCTCGTAGCAGGCATCAATGCTCAGCGCCGAGCCGTCGCACGAGATTTTGTGCAGCGGCTTGCCGTCCTGGCCAATGATGGTCCGCGAGGTTGCGCAGCCGCCGAGCGCGAGAGCGGCCGAAAGGAGAAGGATAGTTTTTTCATGCCGCGAGACTGGCGCCTCGCGCTGTCGGCGGCGTGGCAATTTTCCACAGTCGGCGCTGAACGTCGGCACTTGGCGAATTGTGTTGAAAAACTCGGAATCAGCGCTGTCCCTTGAGCGATTTCGATCCAGGGGCCAACGACGAGGCGTAGATTGCTCCGCGGGACCCGCCTCAATGGGAATCCTGTCTGAGACGTTGTGCGCGGCTCTGACGGCCATCAATGCATCACACGGGCGCTGCGACGTGCAATCGGGTCTTAACCCGCGTCCTCGCGCAAACGAGTTTTTCAACACATTTGGCGGGGAGCAGCGATTTGGCGTCGTGCCTCAACGTGTCCCCGGAGGCCCTGCGTAACTCATCCACCGGCAGGGGACGTTTGACCTGTCCAAAGCTTTTTGACAGTGGCCCTGGTGTAACCAAACAGCGGCTCGCGATGAGTGCCTCGTGCGGGCGGCGATGGCCTGTTTCGAAGCCGAGGAGAACTGCTAGACCTAGCATGGTGTACCGTAGGGGGCGACATCCCCCGGGTCACAGAGGTTTGCCGCGCAGGATTTGCCCTCTGTACCCCTTATGCATCGATAACCATTTCCCCAGGTGAAAAAATGAACATATTCGTGGTCGACGACCATCCGATGATGCGAGACGCGATATCGATGGTCTTGCGCAGATTGCGTCCTGGCGCCAAGGTCGTCGAGCTGGACCGTGTTGCCCAGCTTGTGCCAGCTGTGGCCAAAGATGGCCCCGCGGACATGATTTGCCTTGACCTCCAACTTCCAGATGCGAAGGGGACGGAGGGCGTGAAGCTCGTACGAGCCAATTTTCCGAAGGTGCCGCTTGCGGTCTACTCGGCATCTCCGGCCAGCGATTTTGAGGAAGCCTGCATTGAGGCGGGCGCAGATATCTACATCGAAAAGGCACTAGGCTCGACAGAGCTCACTGCGGCGCTTCGAGGCCTCCTGCAGGCTGACGCGAGCCCCGAATCAGCCGCGGCTACGGATGCAGACGAGGAATCTGAGACCAAGCTTTCGAAACGGCAAGTTCAGCTCATTTCGATGCTTGAGGGCGGACTCTCAAATCGCGAAATTGCGACAGGTCTGGCAATCAGCGAACACACCGTCAAGGTCCACCTTTGGCGCCTCTTTCGGAAGCTTGGCGTCAAGAGCCGCACGCAGGCCCTCCACTTTGCTCGCCAAAACGGCCTCATATCGGCCTAGCCTTTTGGCGTCGTCGGCTGATGCGCGGCCAGGCCCGCACCTTCTTGGACACCGGGACTCAACGGCATCGCAACACACGTTTGGTGGGCCGTCGACCCGCGTCCGCACTGGCTACGTGAAATGTCCTTGAGGCTGGTAGGAAGGTCGAGGATTTCGGTTCGGGGCTGGGGTCCACAGCGGTGAAGCGAGTGAAGGTCAAGGCGTCTGGAAGGCGGAAGGCCAAACTGCAGTATCGGGATGCGGCTGGGAACAGTTGGGCCGGCATGGGCCCGAAGCGGTTCACGGAGCCTAGCCCGAACATTTCGTCAGTAGGCCGAGGAACGCGTTGATCGAACTGCGGGTGCTCCTCGAGCGCGATGGTGCGGCTGATGCAAGGTACTGGATGGCGTCGTGTCTGATTTTGGACAAACCGCCCCCTTACCCCCTACAGGGACTTCCAAATTAGTCAATGGCATTGCATTCGAATACTCCTGACTAGATTCCTTGACCAGATTGAATCTGGATTATTGAGTCAAGTTTTTTTACCCAGTGATGTGCGCTTGGTCGCACCATGAATTGACGGCGTCTTCGGCAGCATGGAACTGCCGCAGGGCTTGCGGTGAACTGGCCGACGCGGCGGGTACGACCGGGGCCATGGCCGGACGCAGGATTCGCGTGTACACCCGGGTGTAGAACAACGCCGTTCGCAGTCCTTCGTCGGTCAGCCGATAGCGATGGGTTTTGGGCATGCGCTCGATCAGGCCATGCATGCGCAGCCGCCGCAGTTCGTAGCTCATGCGCCCCGGCGAGATCTCGTCGGCACGTTTGCCGAGCAGGACTGCGAACTGCTGGCGCAGGTCCTTGTTGGTGAATCCGCGCGCGACGAAGACGAACATCAGCACCGCATTGAGAACAGCTTGGGCATTGGCGTCGCCGAAGCGCAGCGCGGGCGCACGCTGGCCTTCGATCTGACGCGGTCGCTGCAGATGCTGGAAGGCATCGTCGCCCAGCGCACAGTTCGTGGCTGATCTGCTCGATCTCGAGCAGCCGCCGGTTGGCGGCAAATCCGATGCGGCGCAACTCTGGCAAGTTCTTCAACAGCCGCCCCACCCCGAAGTCGCGCGTGTCG
>NZ_JASZYG010000037.1 GCF_030317105.1 Variovorax brevis | reverse complement strand
CCAGCGGGTAATGCATCCGCATGATCACCTTGTGCAGAGCGTCGATCATCGCAGGGGCTTTGTTTTTCATCTCGCCGCAGCTTACCGTGCGTCGTTACCGCGACAGAACCCTTGGGGGTGCTGTGGTGGTTCAACCATGCCGAATCGACGCTGACGCACGCGACGTTGGTGGATTCGCGCCGTGGGCCGATGGTGTCGGCGATAGCGGCGGCCTTCGGCTGGTTGCCAATATCGCGGTCCACCTCGGCATCGCGAGTTGCCTTGCGACTGCATGAATCGTTTGCCGTGTGCCGCTGAACGAGATCTGCTTGTCGAGCGGAAGGACCTCCTTGAGCAGCGCCGTGGCCTGCCGGTAGGGCAGATGGGCGGCCCATTCCACCTGAAGGTATTCCAGTTCCGGTGTCACCCGCTTGGGCAGCGCCTTGCAAAGCGGACTCTCATGGAACTGCGTGCTGTCCCCGGCGCAGCACGGCAGGGACACGACCACAATCTCGGGCTCCTGACGGCCACGTTTCCATACACGGTCCGCAACACAATGCTGCGACTGTCCTTGTGGCTGAGCGCCGTGCCGCACCGGCGGCAGTTCATCTCTCCCGACATCCACGCGTGGGCTGGAGCCTTAGAGAGCACATGCAAGCGAGCGTTGTGACAGATGCGTTGCGCATGGCCTGGTTTCGGCGCCGTCCCGCGCCGGGACTGATCGTTCATTCGGATCGGGGCAGCCTGTACTGCAGCCATGAGTTCCAGAAGGTGCTCAAGGACTACGGGATGAAGTCCTCCATGAGCCGCAAGGGCGATTGCTGGGACAATGCACCCACCGAAAGTCTGTGGTCGCGCCTGAAGGTCGGCAGGCTATACGGCTGGCGCTATGCAACGCGGCGCCAGGCGACGGACGAAGTGGTCGATTGGCTGACTTTTTACAATCACAAAAGATTGCACTCGACGCTGGCTATGCCAGTCCCATGACGTTTGAGCAACGCTGGATCGCGGCCCAGCAGCAAGACAGGAAGTCCGCATAAACGGCAGCCTATGGAGTGCGGCCAACAGGGGCAAGGTCAGAAGACCTGATCAGTCTTGCCTTAAACCGAGATTGTTCATTTGCGGATACGCTCTTAGGCCCAACGCCTTCGCATATCGCCGAGGAGGACCGAAACACCCGCACCCCCCACTCCTTCAGGCCCCTGGTAAAAACCCACCGCCTTGAACCCGAGCAGCATGGTGGCGATGCCGGGCGGGCCCAGGGCGCTCAAACCCGTTCCAATCGTCGGAATCAACCACTGCAGCGTTCGGCTCGATCCGACGAATACCGCGACGGCACCGCGTATGAATGCGTCTCCGGCGACCAGCGCAACGGGCCCCGGAAGCTCGGCTTCGAAAAGGTACTTGTTCAAAGTAGCCGGGAGGAAATACAAGGCGGTCCCGGTGCCGGGGGCTTCCTCCGGCGAGTAGCCGACACTGCCGCCGATGCCCAAGGAGGTCCCTATGCTGACTCCCACCGCTTCGTAGGTGTAGGAATATATCTTTTCCTCGCTGCCCCACTTCAGGTCAAGATGTCCCACAGCACCTGCCGCGAACTTGACCGAAGCACTTGCGGTACCCACCGATTGAATCGTCCATTTGGTTGGACGGTAGAAGGCTTCCTTAATTGATTTGGAGAGGTTCATGGACACTCTCCTCATCTTGCCGCATGTTCAGGATCGACCTTCGCTACGTCGGTGTCAATCGCCTTCATCGAGAATCCCGTGTGGCGGGCGCCTACGTTGATTGGTCCAATTTCTGTCCAATTCGATTCCATGGCGAACTCCTTAAAGTTCCGAAGCAACCGTTGCTGCGGTATGGCAACGATAGGAGCGGCGCGGGGCGAGGGCGTCAGAAGGAAGTCTTGCCGCCACTCCTCCGGAAGTCAGAGACACGTCGAGGGATGAAACGGGACTCGGTTGGCTTTTTCATTGAGGCCTGTCTTACGGTAATGGTCTACGACCCCGTGATGTTGATTTGCAGTGAGTGGACCATGGTCACAACAACGGCATCTCCTACTTCCGGCGGATATCTGTTGGGACGTTCGTTGGAGGCGCGTTCGTCCTAAGACACTTAGTCTCATGTGAAACCTGCAAACACCTCGATCGGATCATGGAGTGAAAAGCATGGATGCAATACTTGGAAACCGGATGGCGAATGGCGCGCGAGAGACGATGTCGCCGCATACATTCGGTCGGGTCTCAATCGATGCGATCGCCAATCAACCATGGGCGCGCCGTTCGTGGGCGGCGGAATCTGAGCGTTCAAACGAAGCACTCTTCGGTTTTCCAGGCGTGAAATCCGCGCTGACTCCAACTCACGCCCACTCTTGCGCATTGGCGAAGACGCCGGCGCGCAAGCCGTTAGCCCCCGGAAGCGACGTCCGGCATCGGTTGGTGGCGATTCTCGCCGCGGACGCGGTTGGATATTCGCGTATGATGGCTGTGGACGACGTGGCCACGTTGAGTGCTTTGGATGCGGCGCGACGCATCTTCCACACTCATGTTGATTCACGCAACGGTCGAGTTGCGGACGCAGCGGGTGATTCGGTGCTCGCCGTATTCGACACGGCGCTTGGCGCGGTAAGCGCTGCCTTGGCGATCCAAGCTCTTCTCGAGCCCCAGTTCGAAGGCCAGGTCGACCAGAATCGGCTTCTGTTTCGCATCGGCATCCACCTGGGCGACGTGCTCGAAAAGCCAGACGGAACGGTGTACGGTGACGGCGTCAACATCGCTGCGCGTCTGCAGGCGCTCGCCGAGCCAGGAGGCGTGATGGTCTCGCACGCCGTGCAAGGCACCCTTGCGTCTGCTGTGGGTGCCGCTTTCGAGGACCTCGGCGAGCACGTTGTGAAAAACATCGTTCAACCGGTGCATGCATTCCGGCTCCTGCGTGTCGGCAGCCCACCGGAAGCGCCTTGCTGCCGGCTCCACCAGAAGGAGGATTTCCTTGGGCCTGAGAAAGGGCTAGAGTGGAATCAACCCTGTGAGGTAGCCATGCGCATCTTGATGGTGGACGACCACACGATGTTTTTGCAGGGGCTCAAGAACCTGCTCGGCGTGCTGGCGCCTGAGTTGCACTTGGACACATGCAGCGAACTGTCGACTGCGGTCCAGCTTAGCGGCCTGCATAGGTTTGATCTCGTGTTGCTGGATTGGCACCTCGCCGAGTGCGATGGCGAGGAATCGATGCGGCGATTGCGTGATGCTGGGTGCGCGGCGCGAATCGTGGTGCTCTCCGGGGAAACCAGTGCTGCGTTGATCCAAAGCACGGTCGAACTGGGCGCCGCAGGCTTTATTCCGAAGACCTACAGCTCTGAGATGATGATCTCGGCGCTCGACCAGGTGATCGCGGGTCGCATCTTTCTCCCAGCCGAAGCGCAGCCGGCAGCCGGCGCCGCCGGCGCGCTGGGGCTAGGCGTCGAATTGGAATCGGACCCGCGGTTCTCGGGTCTGACGGCGCGCCAGACCGATGTCTACCGCTGTGCTCCGCAAAATCTCGTCTGCTGACGCGGGATACTGACCTTGAACCGTTGATTAGGAAATGTGAACGGCTCGGCGGCCAGCCGAACTCTGCTACAGGGACGCTGTGGTCGGCACCACCGAGTACTCGTGGTGCAATCCACCCAACACGGGCTTTGCGCGCAGGCGCGCGCCCGGCACCCATCGATGCCGAGCTTCGGCTTTCGGTCGCCGCACCGAGCCACGAGGAGGGCCCGGCACGCCCGGGCCCAACGCGCTGTGAGGGCGTCCACCGTTGTAGTGCGAGACCCACTCGTGAAGGATCGATCTCAAGTGCGGCTCCGATAGCGGGATCACCCAGTCCAGGCACTCGCGGCGAATCGTTCCGATGACCCGCTCACAGATGGAGTTCGCCTTCGGACTTGCGAACGGGGAGCGCAAGACTGCGAGGCCCAACGCCCGGATCGAATCGTCCAGGTGCTTCGCAAAGATGCTGTCCCGATCATGGATCAGATACCGGTGCTCGTCAGTGTCCGCGACTACCTGTCTCATCTGCTGCAGCGTCCAGGCCGCGCTCGGATGCGCGGTGACGTTCACGTGCATCAGTCGGCGGCTGCCGTGCTCGATGACGACGAACACATAGAGCAGTCGAAACGTCGCGGTGACGGTCACGAAGAAGTCGCACGCCAGAATCGCCTTCGCGTGGTTCTCCAAGAATGTTGACCAGCGTTGATCACCGCGAGGCTGACCTGGAGGTCGCTTCGGCAGGTACTTGCGGACGGTCCGCGGCGAGACCCGCACGCCCAGCTTGAGCAGCAATTCGTTGGCAATGCGCTCTTCGCCCCACAGTGGGTTCTCCTTTCCCATCCGCCGAATCAGCAGGCGTAGTTCGCGAGGGATCGGCGGCCGACCCGGCCGCGACTTCATGCGCCACAAGAGCCTCCATCCAGCGCGATGCCAGCGCACGATCGTGGCCGGTTTCACGACCACCACCGCGTTGCGCCAGTGGAACAGACGCGTCAGCACGGCCAGACTGACTCGGGTCGCGGCATCTACGCGACGAGGCTGGACGCCCCGCTCGACGAACATGGCCAGTTGGCGACGCAGCACAAGATTCTCGGCCCGGACAGACTCATCCGAGCGCGCCAGCAGCACCAGCCATTGCAAGGCGTCTTCAATCAAGCGGAGCACGATCTGCACGAGCATCACCATGGCCTCATCGTGCCACGGTGTTCGGTCCGAGCCAACCATCTACCGCTGCGACGACGGACAGAATTTTTGCGGACCACAGGGCTCACCAGCGAGATCTCTGGCGGAGGCCTGGACCCAGACGACATGACTCAAGAAGTTGCCGATGCCGAGATAAGGCGACGACCACGGATCGGCAGCTGCGGCCGTTCGGCCTCGACCTGTTAGCGTTTCAGGAGAGCGGTAGCCATGGCGATGTGAATGAGTCCACCCGCAATGGCTATGTTCTTGAGAAAGTTGTTGAGCTGGCTTGAGAAATCAACTGAAGCCACATTCCAGAATGTGTGAGCGGCCATTCCTGTACCGACGGTGAACACGGCCAACGAGGTAGCCACCAGGGGCACACGCCACCCGACAATCAGCAGGATGCCGCCCAACACCTCCAGGGCAACAACCAAGGGTAGGATCAATTCCGGCATGACAATCCCGAGCTTGTTGAAGTAGGCGATGGTCGGGCCCCAAGCGAGAATCTTTCTCACCCCTGCCACTAGAAAAAGTGAAGCGATGAGAGCACGCGAAATGGGCATCCCTCGGGCGGCCACATCGCTCCTGTCGCGAGCTTTGGGGTGAATGGTGGTTGTTCGTTGCACGTCGATGCCTCTGGTAGGTTTCAGTCGAATTCCGTCTCGTCGTGGCGCGGGTCAGCAACCTCAGGCAGCTATTTTCCGGGACTCGAGCCTTCCGGAAAGCATCGCACCCGCGTTGGGTACAAAAGGCTCGAGTTGAAGGTGCTCCAGCATCTGATGAACCGTGCAGACGGCAGTGGAAACAGTAGGAATACCGATCTGGTCCTCGATCCGCTGAATCGCCGGCAGCGACGGCATCTGTACGCAAGCGGACGCGACAACCACATCCGCGCCTTCGGTGTTCAGTCGTTTGACGTCTTCGAGAAGCTTCAGCGGATCGCGCTGTCCGACCTCCAGGTTGTCGGGTATCTCGAAGCAGATCGAGTCGACCACCGCGATGCCTTCACTCTCGATGTACTTGACGACGAGATCCGTCAAAGGCCGCATGTAAGGCGCCATCAAGGAGATGCGCTTGGCACCCATGGTGTGCAGCCCATGAATCAGGGCTCCGGCAGATGTCATCACCTGGGCCATGCAGGCGTTGGCCCGGGCGATCTCCGCCAATTCGCGTTCGGCCTGGCGGTGGTAACCCAGACCTGTGGCCATGATCGCGACAAGACAAGCGGTACTCATGACGTCCACGCGAGCATCGGACAGTTCTGCGGCGCAACGCAAACTCTCCTTGTTCATCGCTTCGAGCTCTTCCTTCGTCACCTTGTGCATGCGCATACGACTCGAGTGGAACGTGAAGCGCTCGGGACGAACTCCCTCGCGGGCACGGAACATGGCCGGGATCTCGGTTTCCATCGTGATGTTGGAACTGGGCACGATCTGCCCGATCCGGAAGGCGCGGTGGTTCATGATGTTTGTCCTTAGTCCAAAGAAATGCTGGCGCGCTTGACGATCTCGGCAAAACGGCGGGTATCGTCAGCGGCGACGCGCACTATTTCGGCTGGCGACGAGATCCAAGGCTCGAACCCGAAGCCCGCGAAGCGCGCGCGCACCTCAGGGTCGATCAAGACCCTTGCCACGCTGCCGCCGATTCGATCGACGACGGGCTTCGGCGTGCCTCGGGGCGCGTAGAGCGCGACCCAAGTGCGCAGTTCGAATCCGGCGGGGCCTCCCGCTTCGGTGACGGTTGGTACGCTTTCGTAGCCTGCGAGGCGCTTCTGCCCGGCGTAGGCTAGCAGCCTGAGCTTGCCGGCACGGTAGAGCGCATCCACGGTGGCTGCAGAGCCGAAGGCCCAGTCGACATCGCCGGTCGCGACGGCCGTGTAGAGCTGTGGCAGTTCCTTGAAAGGCACGTGCATCATCTGCAGCCCGGTCGCTGCTTCCAGTTGCGCCGTACCCACATGAGCTACGCTGCCGATGCCCCAGCTGCCATAGCTCAGTTGCTGCTTCTTCACCTTCGCGGCCGCCATCAGATCTGCGAGGCTTTTCCACGGTGAGTTGGCGCCAACGACGATGAAGAAGTGGGTGGAATACAGAGTCGCGACCGGTTCAAAGTCTTTGGCCGGATCGAAGGGCAGTTGCTTGTAGAGATGAGGCTGCAGGGTCATCGGCATCGCGTCAACCACCAGCAGGGTGTGACCGTCGGATGCGGCGCGCTTGATCTCACCGAGCGCCAGCCAGCTGTTGGCGCCGGGCTTGTTGTCGACCAGGACTTGCTGGCCCCATTCGCGACCAAGCTTGTCGCCGACGCTGCGCATCACTGCATCCGGGCCGCTGCCGGCCGAGTACGGCATCACGGCGCGGACCGGCTTGACCGGATAGCCCTGTGCGGGCGCTGGGGTTGCGAAGGCCGCTGCCAGGCAGAGCAAGCCCGCACCCAGTGCGCGGGTGCAGAAAGCGGTGTTCATGGAGTGTCTCCTTCACTGTCGTGGGCGCGCAGCGCTTCGTAGGCTGCGATGAATTGAGGGTCTCGCCGCTTGAGGTCTTCGTGGCAGACCTGGCCTGTGCGTCGCATGTAGTCGTAGGCGAAGCTGACCGGGTCGAGATGAAGCTTCGTGGCCACGTTCTCGTACCAGTCGAGGCTTCTGGCGGCCGCACCCTGGAAGCTCGCGGAGGCTGGACGACGAGCTACTTCGAACGCCTCAAAGGCCGACGCCAGGTCGTGTGGGTGCGCTGCAAGGCCGCGCTGCAGCGCAATGGCATCCTGCATTGCCATGCGCGTGCCCGAGCCCAGCGAGAAATGCACCGTGCGCAGTGCATCCCCCAGCAGGACGATGTTGCGATGCGTCCAGTGCTCGTTGCTGACGATATTGGCCTCGAACCAGAGGGAACGGTTGCTCAGAAGGTCGTTGCCGCCGAGCTCGTGCCGGAAGACCTCGGCGCAATGGCGCCGGCTCTGCTCCTCCCCGGCGCGGTCAAGCCCGGCGCGCTGCCAGGTCCCGGGGTCGACCTCGACCAGGAAGGTGCTCAGCTCGCGGCTGTACTGGTAGCTGTGTGCGATGAACACGCCGTGCGGTGTCTCGCGGAATATCAGCGACACCGGATGGAAGCGTTGGCGCGTGCCATACCAGGCGAACTTGTTGCGTCGCTTCTCGAAGCTGGGTTGGAAATGCTCGGCGAACTGTCTGCGCACTGCGCTGTTGCCGCCGTCGGCGGCGACCAGCAGATCCACTTCGTCAGCCAGCGCACGCACGTCGTCGATCCGGCGGCCGTGCTCGATCTCCACACCCGCACGCTCGCAGGCATTCTGCAAAGTCTTCAGCATGTCGATGCGTGCCGTGCGCGAGAAATGGTTGCCGTGCACCTGCACATGGGTGTCGCGATGGATCACCTCCATGTAGTCGCACCTCTCGTGGTGGGCAGTGAACTCAGCGAAAAACGCGGGGTCGGCCTCGTGCAGGAAGGCCAGACCCACATCCGAGAACACCACGCCCCAGCCATAGGTGGCACCTTCGGGGTTCTGCTCGAAGATTCGGATCTGATGTGTCGGATCGTGCTTCTTCGCCAGCAGGGAGAAGTACATGCCGGCGGGACCGGCGCCGATGACTGCGATCTTCACGGCAGCTTCTCCTCGGAAGCGTTCGCGCAGGCATCGCGGTAGTGCTGGAGCTTCTGACGGAAGGCGGGCGGAATCTCTATCGAACGGCGCTCTTCGCGCGCCACGCACACCGGTGTCAGCGTGGCGATGAACACCACCTCGCCTTGCGGTATTCGGCCTGTGACATCGAGCACATAGGTGCGCTCGCGGATGTCGGTCACCGTCACCGTCATGTCGAACTCGTCGTCCGGCCTCAGGGAGCGCTGAAAGTCGAAGGCAAGCGCGCGGCTCGGGGTGCCAAAGCCTTGTTCGCGCTTGGCGCGCTGCGGGGTTGTCTCGAAGAGCGCGCCATAGAAGAGTTCGGCGGCCGAGATCACGTACTCCGAGAATGTCACCGTATAGACCACGCCCGCCGGATCGCACTCGCCCCACTTCACACGGCGTCGCACGACGAAGGGAAGGCGACCCACCACCTGCTCTGTGATCGTCATTGCCGCGCCCCTGCCAGCTCGGCGGCGAGTTGCTCGCCGATGCGCTGTTTGAGCGCGGGCTTGTCGACCTTGCCGACCCTGGTGAGTGGGTAGCTCTCGACGACTTCGACACGCTCCGGACACTTGTATTTGGCCAAGCCCAGACCAACGAGGAAGGCGCCGAGCGCCTCAACGTCCGGCGCCGCCATGCCGGGTCGAGGAATGATGTAGACACAGGCCTTCTCGCCGTAGAAGGCATCCGGCATGGCGACCAGCTTGGCGTCGGCCACGGCGGGATGATGACTGACGAACGCTTCGACTTCCTCGCAGCCGATCTTCTCGCCGCCGCGATTAATGTTGTCGCGCAGCCGGCCCTCGAAACTGTAGTGCGTCATGCCCTCGATCACATGGGCGCGCATCATGTCGCCAGTGCGATAGAAGCCGTCAGAGGTGAAGGCCTTGGCGTTCGCCTC
Organism: Variovorax brevis; assembly: GCF_030317105.1. Classification (GTDB taxonomy): domain Bacteria; phylum Pseudomonadota; class Gammaproteobacteria; order Burkholderiales; family Burkholderiaceae_C; genus Variovorax; species Variovorax brevis. The sequence continues at coordinate 18,570 of NZ_JASZYG010000037.1, read as the reverse complement.
TGGACTGGCAAAGTAGCCGGTGAGACTGGAGGGGCCGCGAAAACACATCTCGCCCATCTCTCCAGGAGGACTGGGCTCCTCGGTGTCTGGTTCCAGCAGCCGGATCTCGTCCTGGGGGCAGCCCGAAGCGCCTTGCGTGTGATGCCGCGCAAAGGCCGACGCATCCGGGGGCGAGCCAAGCAGCAGCCCTTCGGTCAGGCCATAGAGGTTGGAGCACGGCACGCCAAGGTGCATTTCAAGCCCGTCGGCTCGGCTCATCGTACCGAAGATCTTCAGCGATGACAGGTCGTGCCGAGCTATGTCTGAATAGACCACGAGCTGCGGTGCAATCGGGCCGATGGAGAGTGCGTGCGTGATGCGATGCTGTTCGATCAGCTCGAGCATGCGGCGGATATCCACCCGCGGCATCAGCACGACGCTCGCGCCGAAGGCCGCCGCCGGGATCAGGGCATAAAGCTGACCAGCGTTGTGCAGCAGCGAAAGGGACCAGATCACCCGGCTGTCGGCCGAGATCCGGAAGCGGCGCATCCAGGCTGCGGACTGGCCAAGATATTCAGCGTGGAAGCGGGGGATGATTTTCGGCAGGCCTGTGGTGCCGCCGGAGAGCTGGAAACTCAGAACGTCTCCGCTGCCCAGTGGCACGTGCGCCAAGCGCTTGCGGGCCTCGTCCAGCGGCATGCTTTCGATCAGCGCCTGCATGCTCGATGCCCCGGGTGCTGCGCCGCGCACTACCACCAAGTGTTTCAGTGGCGCGTGCTTTTCGACCATGCGGGACGCAAAGTCGACGAGGTCGAAGCTGCTGAAATCGGCCTGCACGAAATAGCCGCGCGCACGCGACTGCTTCGCCAGTTCGGCGATTTCGACTTCGCGGTGCTGCGGCAGCGAGCACACAGGTACGATCCCGGCCTTGTAGCAGGCCAGCAGGACGAGAGTGGTCTCGACGGTGGTGCCAAGCTGGAAGATGGCGCGATCGCCGGTGACAAGCCCCAGCTTCAGGAGCGCCGCGCCCAGACGCTCGGTGGTGTCGTCGAGCTCGCGAAAGCTGAGAGTTCGCTCATCGCTGATGAAAGCGAGGCGCTCGGGATGGCGTCGCGCTGTCGTGCGCAGCGCGTCACCGACCGTCGAGTCGACCCAGGATCCGTCGGCGACGTATTGCGCAGCGCGCTGGGGTGGCGGGTAGCTCACCCCCTCGATGGGGCTGTGTACATCGGTCATTCTCGTGTCCTCTCCATGCACACACAGGCCAGTAGCGGCGCAATCACGACCCGGTCGCGGTCGAGCACCTCGATACGCCCACGCACGCCGCCCGTGAAGAGGCCATACCAAACCGCGGGCTTCATTCCCAGTACTTCACGCTGGAACTCGAGCGGACCGCTTGCCTCGATGCAGTCGTAGCCTTCGATCGAGTCGACGCGGCAATCGTTGCGTGCTGCCGCATCGTTGACGATCGTCGCGAACTCGTCCACCTTGGGCACGTAGATGCGCACACCGCTGCCGTTTCGACCTGTGCGCTCATCCAGCAGTGCGGCCTTGCGCGACCAGATCTCGTCGATCGCCGTGACGCGCCTGCCAGTGGTGGCGGCCGCACCCTCGGCCTCGATGGCCGCCTGCAAGGTCAATGCCGCATCTGTCGCATCAATGCCATTGAGGGCCCGCAGCTTTCGGGTGAACTCCACGAAATAGCCATTTGGATCTCGCACGTAGATCGACTCGATCACCTCGTGGCGCGTCTCCACCGACACGTTCAGGCCCTGGGCCTCGAGGCGACGCTTCCACGCCTGCAGCTCGTCGGCGGTGTCGACGAGCCAGGCAGTGTGCGTGGCGTCGAACACATGGTCCTCGGGTACCGGCTTCATTGCCGAGCGACCGTCCAGCTCTGCCGGCTCCTTGCTGCCTAGGTAGTAGAAGAAGGCGATCGTGCTGCCGTTTCCGCTGTCGAAGAAGAAGTGCAGGAAATCGGGATGCGTTGCAGGGCCCCAGCCGCGCGCTGAGATCACATGGACCAACGGCAGGCCGAGCTTGTCGCGATAGAACTCCAGGGTCTCGCGCAGCTTCCAGGTGGGACGGGCGGTGTGGTCGACACCGCGCAGTGTCAGCTTGGGAAGGGTCGAGTCGGGCATGTGGTCTCCGGGGTAAGGTCAAGCGGGAAAGTTCTGGCGCAGCCAGTCGGCGAGCAGGCGGCCGGCCGCCAGGCGGCCAGGCTCCTCGCCGATCGAGAGTGCGCGGCCATGGTGGTCGCCGCGCACCCGCTCGTGTCGCTTCGAGGTGGAGGCGATCGCATCCACGATGCGGCGCACATCGCCCGGAAAGCAGGCCTGGTCGCCGCTGTACTCGACGATCAGCACCGGCTGCGTGATCGATGTGGCCGTCTTTGCCAGGCTGGCGTTGGACGACAGTGCAGACCAGGTCGACAGCCAGCTCTCCGGCGTGCACTGGCGCGCGAAGCCCACTGCGCCGTAGTTCGAGGCATACGGGTCCGATCCCCAGAGCGAACCGAACTTTCGATCCGACGGATCGAGCGTGAGGTCGAAGCAGCGCAGATCGGCGTCGGTGCGCCAGACGTTGATGATGGGGGTGTGTGCGGCCGTTCGACGATCCTCAGCGGTGGCAGCCGCGCCCGCTTCCTTGACGCGCCGGCGCGCCTCGAGACGGCGCTGGATCAAGGCGTGCGCCCTGGCATCGAGTCGGGACACGCGCTCGCGCTGCGCATCGCGATAGCGCTTGACGAATTCGCCTTCGTAGCGCGTGCTCTTCGATCCCGCATAGCCGTTGGAGGGATGCAGTGGATCGAGGTCCGGATCGACCGACATTGCGTCGGACTCGTCGACGATCGAAGGGTCGATGCAGTTCATCAGGAGCGCGCCCTGCCCCGGATGTGGACCGACGAGGACAAGCCCGTCAACCAGCGGCATATCGAGCTCCGCCAGTTGGGTAGGTTTGCCTCCAGGTGTCCTGGCGATGCGCTTTGCGGGCGGAAGCGCAGACTGCTGGGCATAAAAAGCGTAGAGCCCCGCCCCGCCGGAGTTGCCAAGCAGCACGATGCGGCGGAATCCACGCGACTTGAGGTAGCCCAGGCCCGCGGCCACGTCGTGCAATGCAAACTCGTGCTCCAGCCTCAGGTCGTTGCCGACCGAGCGCGGCGACTGCGACCAGGCCGCGAATCCAGCACCCACGATGTCGGGAATGAGGTAGTGGCAGGCCATGAACTCGCGCGGGTGCATGACGCACACGACCGTGTCGGTCGGTTCGGCCGGCTGGTACAGCGAGCCGCCGGTCGCCGCGCTGTCGGCGGTGCGCAGCACCACGTTCGTGGTGATCGTGCCGCCCGGGACGTCACGTGGATTCCAGTCGGTGTTGAGGAAGCCGGCCGTGGCCTGCGCTGAAGAAGCAACTGTGCTCATCTGTCTGTTCGCCGACGCGCGGCGCCTCGTTGATGAGCATCAATGTTAGGCCGCTTTCACACTAATGTCAAATCATTTGACACTAATGTGATTTGTCGATGGCCACGCAGGCTCTGATTCGACGCGCGTGACAGGGGGCGGAGCACCCTCTATTTGGTCGCCAGCTTGCGGCGCGGCGCCGTTTTGCTCAGGCCATCCAGCACTGCCAGAGCATTGCGAATCTGGGCCATCGCGTCCTGCAGCGGGTCAACGTTGCCAGCGTGTTGCGCCTTGCCGGCCACCAGGGCCCGCAAAGCGAAGTCGGCGATGGACGCGGCCACTGCTTCCGCAGTCATCTGCCCACTCTCGTCGAACCACCAAGCGCACCAGTTGCACATGCCGATGATCGAGAACGCAGCCACGTGGGCGTCGGTACGCCTGAATTGGCCAGCCTGGATGCCCCGCTCTATCACGGCGACGAAGTTGTCCAGTACGGAACGGCGCGCGTTCTGGGCCGCGGTGCGACGCGGGCCAGGCAAGTCGGATTCGCTGCGCTCGACGACACGGAACTGCACAGGATGGGAGAGGATGAGTCCTGCGTGCCGCAAGATGAGCTGACGCAGCGCCTCATCAGGCGGCAACTGGTCTCGACGCGGCACGGTCTGCGCCAGCTTGCCGGCCTTCTCGGTAACGTCCTCGGTCAGCGCCTCGAGGATCGACTCCTTGCTCGGGAAGTAATAGTAGAGCGCAGTTCGCGTGACGCCCACGGCATCGGCGATGTCGTTGATGTTGGTGCCGCCGAATCCCTTTTCGATGAACAGCAGCGATGCGGCGTCGAGGATCGTCTGACGCTGGGCGTCGCTGCGAGTGGGCCGCGCCTTGGGCGGGGTCGATTCTTTTGTCATGGGCTGCTCACTGATCGATGTTGGTTCGGATCATCATATTCAATCGTCGGAGAAGCCCTTCACGTGGGATGCGGGATACGCTTGCGATCTCAGTCGATGGGTGGCGCATCAGGCGTCGTCGAGAAGTGGTGCTGTCGTATCTTCCAACGGCCATCGGCCTTCTGCAGAACCCAGGTCGTTCGCATCACCGTCGAGGTCTTCTTGCCATCGGCGAGCAGGAATTCGAAGCGGCAGTAGCCCTGGGAGAGGAAGACGTCCGGCCCCAACGACACCAACTGTTGGTCGAAAAGCTCAAGCGACGTAGACGCCAGCACGCCGCTGTAGGAGTCGAAATAGCCGAGCACCGCTTGGTGGCCGACCGACTGCCCGGGCCGCCCGCCGAAGAACAGCGCATCGTCCGTATAGAGCGCTGCCAGCGCATGCGCATCCCAGTGGCGCGCGGCCTCATTCCAGTCGCGCTGTACTGCCTCGAGAGCCTGGTCGTTGGCTGATGGATTCATCTTGGGTCCTTGCTTAGCTTGCTTGCTGCCCGGATCGGGCATCCGGATTGAACCAAGTATTGACACAGGTGTCAAATTCCTGTCTACTCCGTCAGATCAAGATGACCTAGAGACGGGGCAAGACCATGAACGAGACATCAGAGGTGCACTGCGATGTGCTGGTTGTCGGCACGGGCGCCGCCGGCATGGCCGCCGCACTCACCGCGAGGAAGCAGGGGCTGGAGGTGCTCGTGGTGGAGAAGCAGCCTGTGTTCGGGGGAAGCACCGCGCTCTCGGGCGGCTTCCTGTGGGTGCCTTGCAATCCCTTGGCACGACGCGCGGGCATCACCGATTCGTCCGAGGCGGCGCGCCGCTACGTTCAGGGAGAAGCCGGCGCGCATTTCGATGGCCCGCGCGTGGACGCGTTCCTGCGGCACGCGCCGGAGATGGTGGAATTCTTCGAGCGCGAGACTTCCGTGCGCTTCGTGCTTGGCGCCGGTTTTCCTGACTACCACGCCGAAGCCGATGGCGCTTCCATGGGCGGGCGGCCCATCTTTCCGGAGCCGTACGACGCGCGCGAGCTCGGCAGGCATGCCGCTCTGCTGGCTCCTCCGATCCGAGGCATGACCTTCGTTGGCCTGACCTTCGGCTCAGGGCCGGACATGCGTCATTTTCTGAACGCGTTGCGCTCAGTCACATCAGCCTGGTACACGGCCAAGCGGCTCGTTAAGTACGGGTGGGACCTCGTATTGCACGGCCGCAACATGCGGCTCTTCAACGGCGCCGCTCTGGCTGCTCGCCTCTACAAGTCGCTCCTGGATTTCGACATCCCTGTCTGGCTGGATGCGCCGGTCACCGAACTGCTGATCGACGGGCCCCGGGTCCGCGGCGCGCTGGTGACGCGCGAGGGCTCCCGCGTGCGCGTGCATGCCAAGCGCGGTGTCGTGCTCGCAACCGGAGGGTTCCCCAGCGATTTCTCGCGCCGCCAACAGGTTTTTCCTCATGCACCCTCGCCCACCGAGCACCTGACGATGGCGCCGGCCGCCAACACCGGTGACGGCCTTCGACTGGCCGAGGCAATCGGCGGTCAGACCGATATGAGCTTCCCGAACTTGGGCTCGTGGATGCCAGTGTCACACGTCCCTCTGGGTCGGGGGCGAACAACCCGCATCACGCACATCATGGACCGCAGCAAGCCCGGCATCATCGCCGTCCGAGCCGACGGCCGACGCTTCACGAACGAAGGTGCCAACTATCACGAATTCGGCGCGGCCATCATTGCCGGACGCCAGCCCACCTATCTGATCGCCAGTCACGACGCACTGCGCCGCTACGGCCTCGGATTTGCAAAGCCGTTCCCGGTACCGCTGTTCCCGTATCTTCGATCAGGCTACCTGACACGCGGCGCTACGCTGGAACAACTGGCGAGCAAGGCCGGCATCGATGCGCAAGGGCTCGTGCAGGCAGTGGCTCGCTTTGACGAATCGGCAAGCGCGGGCACGGATCCCGAGTTCCACAAAGGCGAGTCAGCCTATGAGCGCTTCCAGGGTGATCCGAACCACGCGCCCAATCCATGCGTCGGGCCGGTAGGTGCCGGCCCCTACTACGCTGTTCGCATCATGCCCGGCGACATCGGAACATTCGGTGGACTGCAGACCGATGACAGCGCCCGCGTGCTCGACGCCCGGGGCCAGCCCATTGCGGGCCTCTATGCCGTCGGCAACGACATGGCGAGCATCTTCGGCGGCAGCTACCCAGGCGGAGGAGCGACCTTGGGTCCGGGCATGACCTTCGGCTACATCGCCGGGCGGCACTTGGCATCAAAGCCCGGACGAGCAGGCTCATTCGTGCCTCGCGCAGAGCAGCCGGTGGACGCCGAGCCGGAGCTGGTCCGCTGAAGCCTTCAGAGAGCGACGCAGCGCCGCAGGCGCCCCCGCTGTCCCCGGCCAGACGATTCAGCGACCGGCAGCGCTGGACAGTCTTCGCTCTGCTGCTCGTCGGCGCTTTCCTGCCGCCGCTCAATTTCGCGATCATCATCGTCGCCATGCCAGCCATGGTCGCCGAGTTGCACGCCGACGCGGCGGCAGTGCAGTTCGCGATCTCGGGCTATGTGGGCATCTACGCGGCATCTCTGATCGCAGGCGGGCGATTGGGCGACGTGTTCGGTCACGTGCGCATGTACGTCGTCGGAATGATCGGCTTCGCATTGGCCTGCACCCTGTGCGGGCTGGCATGGTCGCCGTCGGCCTTGGTGGCGGGGAGAATATGCCAGGGCTTGGCGGCTGCCGTCATCGCACCGCAGGCCCTGGCTCTGGTCCACGTACTCTTTCCGGAGCACCTGAAGCCGCGCGCGCTCGGCCTGTACGCAGCGACGTTCGGCCTTGCGACACTGCTCGGCCAGGTACTCGGCGGTGCACTCACTGCCCTGGATCTCTTCGGCTTGGGCTGGCGCTTGATATTCCTGATCGACCTGCCTCTCATCGCAGGCGCGCTGCTTTGCGGACTGGTATGGCTGCGCGAGATTCAACCGCGGTGTCCTGCGCGCAGGATTGACTTGGCCGGCGCTGGTTTGTGCATCCTGACCTTTGCATGCGTCCTTGTGCCGCTCATTGAAGGGCGCTCGCGGGGGTGGCCATGGTGGGCCTTTGCCTTGCTCGCATCTGCGCCGCTGATGGGCCTGCTCTTCTGGCGACACGAAGCCCGAGTGTGTCGTCTTGGCGGCGAACCGCTGATTCCCGCCAGCGCGTTGCGCGTGCCCGGGCTGCGGATCGGGCTGGCCGCTGCGCTGATGTTCTATTCGATCGCCGCCTTCTTCCTGTTGCTCTCGATCTACCTGCAGTCCGCTCTCGGCGAGACGGCGCTGCGAGCAGGCCTGCTTTTCCTGCCGTTCGGGCTTGGGTTTGTCATGGGGCCCCTGGCCACCCCGTGGGCACTGAAGCTTGCGGGGCGCCGTCTCGTCGGCTTGGGGATGGGCGTCGAAGTGGTGGGCTTTCTGACCCTGTCCTGGATGGTCGCGACAGCGTCCACATCAGCTCGCCCCGCATCCTTTCCGTTCGCCGCGACACTCTTCGTGATCGGGGTCGGCCAAGGCCTCGCGCTGCCACCCCTCGTCCGGTCCATCACCTCACGTGCAGCGCCGCGGCACGCAGGCCTCATCGCGGGGCTCCTCAACGCCACGCTTCAGTTAAGCGCTGCACTCAGCGTGGCGGTGATCGGGGGCATCTTCTATGCCGTGCTGGACGGTCGCAGCGATGCCGCCGCCATCAGCAATGCCTTCGTGGTGGCGATGTTGTGCATCGCCGGGGGTATCACGTTGGCGGCCATCCTTGCGCATGGCCTGGCGTCGGCAGACGCGCTCAGAGAAACGTCTGCCCGCCGTCCACCGTCATCGTCTGTCCAGTGATGTGCCGGGCTTCCTCACTGAGAAGGAAGGCGATCGCGGCGGCTTGGTCGCGCGCCTCGGCCATGTGACCGAGTGGGATTCCGAGGCGCCACTGCGCGAGGTTGCCCTCCACAGCGGCTGTGTGACGCACCGGGTCGGTTCCCATCATGGCCGTGGCGGTCGAACCCGGGCAGAGCACGTTCACGGTAATTGCGCGCGAAGCCAGTTCCAGCGCCATGTAGCGCACGAGCTGGATCACGGCCGCCTTCGACGCGCCGTACGCTGCAGCGGTGAGTTGGGGCGCCCGCCCGCCGATAGACGCGACTGCGACTATGCGCCCGCCACTGCCTTGTGTCACCAGCTGCCGGGCCACGGCCTGTGCCACCAGGAAGGTGCCTGTCGCATTGACGGCGAACATGCGGTCCCATGTCTGCCGCGTCGTCTCAAGAAAGGAGTCGCGCGCATAAACGCCCGCGCAAATGGCTACCCCATCGATCCGCCCGTGCCGTGCCAGGACAGCCTCCATCAAGGCCTGCACCGACCCTGCATCTGCGACGTCGATCGCGTGGGTGGAATGCCGCTCGGCGCGGGGCAGCCCCATTGCCAGCCCGCGCAGGGCGGATTCATTCAGATCGGCGAGCGCGACTGTAGCGCCGCGTTCAGCAAGCATCTCGGCCGTGGCGAATCCGATACCGTCACGCGCGCCGGCGCCAACCACGAGCAGGATCCGGCCTTCGAAGTCATTCCTGCTCTCTGTCATGCTGCCCCCGCGCTGCGTGCGCCGTAGTAGCCGGCTTCCACCGCCACCTTCCAGTAGGCCGCGCCTGCCGTAAAGCCGCCGTCGATCACGATTTCCTCACCCGTGATCATGCGGGCCTCGTCGCCGGCCAGGAATGCCACCATGGCAGCGATGTCCTCCACCTCGGCCGCGCTTCCCAGCGGCGTCATGCCGATCATCGTTCCCAGGTGCGCAGCGTTGCGGTTGATATCGGTGATCACCAGCCCGGGGCAGACGCAGTTGACGCGCACACCGAATGCTGCTAGCTCCAGCGCCGCCGACCGTGTCAGTCCGCGCACGGCCCACTTGCTCGAGGTGTAGGCAGGGTCAGGATGGCCCGAGAATGCGGCGTTCGACGCGATGTTGACGATCGCCCCGCTGCGCTGCTCGCGCATGAATGGCGCCACCTTCTGGATCCCGAAGAAGCTGCCCGTGAGATTGATGTCGATGACCTGGCGCCATTCGGCTTCGGTATAGGTTTCGAAGGTCTTTCGCTTCAGAACTCCTGCATTGTTGACGAGGATGTCGATGCGCGACCGCCATTCGGCGACCCCGGCGACCACACGGTCCCAATCTGCGGAAGACCCCACGTCGAGATGAAAGTAGCGGGCCGCCAGGCCCTGATCGCGCAGCTCCGCGACCAGTGCAGCACCGGCTTCATCTGCGATGTCGCAGATCGCAACAGCTGCGCCACGCCGCGCGAACAGGACTGCTTCGGCCCGGCCCTGGCCGTTGGCAGCACCGGTGATGAGAGCCACCTTGCCTTCGAAAGAGGATTGCATTCAAACTCCTAAAGTTGTCTTTGATCGGGAAGGCAGGATTGCCTTGTTGCCGGCGTTGGGCCAGCCGATGGGTGCGACCGACGGGTGCCCGCTTGCGTGAGCTCCAATCGTCCATCCGGCAGCCAGAACGCGCTGGCCATGAGGCGGCTCCATGCCATCGGCGAGCAGCCAGAGCAGCGGTTCGACCATCGCATGCGGGGGGATGAGCTGGAGGCGATCGAAGCCGGCCTCCACAGGGATCATGGCGGTGTCAGCGGCGCCGCCCGGCACCAGCACGTTGACCGTCACGCCGCTGTCGTCCAGATCACGCGCCATGATGGCGCTGTGGGATTCAAGTGACGCCTTGGTGCCGCCATAGGGCGCAAAGCCGCGCCGCATCATTGAGTCGTGGCTGGTGGTGACGTTGACAATTCGGCCCCACCGCTGCGCCAGCATGTGCCGCGCCGCGTGCATGGACAGGAGCAGCGGCGCAATGCCATTCACCTCGAAGAACTCTCGAACCAGCTCATCGGAGACGTCGACGAACGATATGGGCTCTTCAAAGTAGGTCTTGCTGACCCGCCCGGGCCCTATCCCCGCGTTGTTGATCAGTATGTCGATCCCTCCCAGGCCTGCCTGCGCGGCATGCATGACCGAAGCGCTCGCATCGGGCGCTCTCAGGTCGATCACAGCCCCATGAGTTCGGCCCCCGGCGCCGCGCTCCTTCGCCATCGCCAGCGCAGCGTCGATGCCGGGGCCGTCCTGGTCGACCAGGAGCACGTGGTAGCCGGCCGATAGCAGGCCTAAGGCCATCGCTTGTCCGAGCCCTCCGGCCGCGCCCGTGATCACGACCCTGCGTCGCGGCGTCACTCTTTCATTCGTCATTCAAGGCTCTCCTTTGCTCAGTCGGCAACCCGCGTAGGCGGGGTCAACGGAGCCACTGCGGTCGTGCTCGTCGCCGCCTTCGGCCGCTTGCGGAAAAGTCCAGCCGCTTCGCCGACGATGCCGCGCCGGAAGGCCATGACGCACAGGACGAAGATCGCGCCGTGGATCACTGTCACCCAGGCGCCCAGCTGGGCCAGGTAGTTCTCCATCGCAGCCACGATGAAGGCACCGACAATCGGCCCCGCGAACGTGCCGACACCTCCCAGGAGGGCCATGAGCATGGCGTGTCCGGACATGCTCCAGTGGACGTTGGTCAGCGAGGCAAGCTGGAAGACCAGCGCGTCGAGTGCTCCCGCCAGCCCGGCCAGCGTCGCCGACAGAACGAAGGCCTGAAGCTTGAAGCGGTCGGTGTCGTAGCCGAGCGAAATGGCACGTGGCTCGTTCTCGCGGATGCTCTTGAGGACGTTTCCGAAGGGCGAGTTGATCGTGCGGTAGATAAGCCAGAGGCCGGATGCGCAGACCGCAAAGACGAAGTAGTACATCGTGTTCGAGTCGCTCAGGTCGAAGATCCCAAAAAGCTTGCCGCGGGGCACACCCTGGATGCCCTCGTCCGCATGCGTGAACGGCGCCTGCAACGCTATGAAGTACACCATCTGCGCCAAGGCCAGTGTGATCATCGAGAAGTAGATGCCTTGCCGCCGGATGCCGACGAAGCCGAAGGCGAGACCGAGCACTGCCGATGCTGCGGTGCCGGCCAGGATGCCAAGCGCGGGGTCAAGCCCGAACTCCTTCACGCAATGCGCCGTGATGTAGCTTGCACTGCCGTAGAACGCCGCATGACCGAAGGACAACAGGCCACCGTAGCCCAGCAGCAGGTTGAAGGCTCCGGCGAAGAGGGCGAAGCACAACACCTTCATCAGGAAGACGGGATAGACGAACTGCGGCGCGAGCAGCCCAAGCACGAGCACGGCCACCGTGAGCCCCCGCGACAATGCGGGGGGCGGCGGGCAGGCGGCCGCGTCGCCGGGCGTTCCGTGGGCCTGCCCGGCCAGTAATGCGTTGCCGAACAGGCCTGCCGGGCGCACCAGCAGGACCACGACCATCACAATGAACACGATGGTGGTCGAGGCTTGCGGGTAGAACACCTTGGTCAATCCTTCAATGAGACCGAGGCCGAATCCCGAGACGATGGCACCCATGATCGAGCCCATGCCGCCAATCACCACCACCGCGAAGACCACGATGATCGCGTCAGCGCCCATCTGGGCGTTAACCTGGTAGATCGGCGCTGCCATCACGCCGGCGAGCGCCGCGAGGCCTACGCCGCAGCCATAGGTGAGCGTCACGAGGCGCGGCACGTTGATTCCGAAGGCTCGAGTGAGCTTCGGATTCTCAGTGGAGGCGCGCAGATGGGCGCCCAAGCGGGTGCGCTCGATCAGGTACCAGGTGGCCAGGCAGATCGCAAGCGAGGCCGCGATGACCCATATGCGGTAGACGGGCAGCACCATGAAACCCAGGTCCCAGGCACCATTCAGCAGCTCGGGGATCGGATACGGTACGCCCGTGGAACCAAACTGATGCCGCACCAGCCCCTCGAGGATGAGCGCCACGCCGAAGGTCAGGAGCATCCCATACAGATGGTTCAGGCGATAGAGGTGCTGCAGGAATAGCCGCTCGAGCACGACACCGAGGGCGCCGACGATCAGCGGCGCGAGGATGAGCGCCGGCCAGTAGCCGATGCCCAGCGCACTCAGCAGTACATAGGCGCACACCGCCCCCAGCATGTACTGCGCACCGTGCGTGAAGTTGACGATGTTGAGCAGGCCAAAGATGACGGCCAGTCCTAGGCTCAGCATCGCGTAGAAGCTGCCATTGATCAGGCCGACCAAGAGCTGACCGAACAGCGCCGGCGCCGGGGGGAGGAAGGAGAAGAGGTCTGACATGGATTCCTCACACGGCCAAATAGGCGTCGATGCGCTCGCTGTTCTCGGCGAACTCGGCATTGGTGACGGCATCGGCCACGCGGCCGTGCTCGACGATGTAGTGCCGGTCGGCGACGCGCGCAGCGAAATGGGCGTTCTGCTCGACCAGGAGAATGGTGAAACCGCGAGCCTTCAAGGTCCGGATCGCCTGCTCGATCTGTTGAACGATGACCGGCGCCAAGCCTTCGGTCGGTTCGTCAAGCAACAGCAGCCTTGCGCCGGTGCGCAGGATGCGTCCAATGGCGAGCATCTGCTGTTCGCCACCGGACATCCGGGTGCCAAGACTGCGCCGCCGCTCGCGCAGGTTGGGAAACAGGGTGTAGACCTCTTCGACGCTCATGCCTCCCTGGGCGATCACGGGCGGCAGCATCAAGTTCTCCTCCACGGTGAGGCTGGCGTAGATGCCGCGCTCTTCTGGGCAGAACGCGATGCCCAGGCGGGCGATACGGTCGGAGGCCAGGTCGATGCAGTTCGTGCCGCGAAGCAGCACCTCGCCGCTGCGGCGATCGAGAATGCCCATGATGGCTTTCAGCGTCGTCGACTTGCCGACACCGTTGCGCCCGAGCAGCGTGACCACCTCGCCTTCACGCACTTCGAAATCAACTCCGTGCAGCACCTGCGATTCGCCGTAGCCCGCGCGAAGGTTGCGTACCCGCAGCAGTTCAGTCATGGGCGGTCCCCATATAGGCCGCACGGACCTCCGGATTCTTGGACACCACTGCATACGGCCCCTCCGCCAGCACCTGGCCGCGCGCCATGACGGTGATCGTGTCCGAAAGCGCGGCAACCACCGAGAGGTTGTGCTCGACCATCAGCACCGTGCGGCGCTCGCCGACCTTGCGGATGAGTTCAGAGACGATGCCGATGTCTTCGCGCCCGAGCCCCGCCATTGGCTCGTCCAGCAGCAGCATTTCCGGTTCCAGAGACAGCGTGGTCGCGATCTCGAGCGCCCGTCGCTTGCCATATGAGAGGTCGGCTGCCGCGCTGTCGAGGCTATCGGCCAGTCCGACCGAGGCGAGCACCTGCTCGGCACGTCCGTTTAGCGCATCGAGACTCGCGTTGCTGCGCCAGAAGTGGAAGGCGGTGCCGAGCTTGCGCTGCAATGCGATGCGAACATTGTCCAGCACACTCAGGTGCGGAAAGACAGCGGAGATCTGGAAGGAACGCACCAGCCCGAGCCGTGCGACGGCTGCGGGCCTCATGCGCGTGATGTCGCGTCCGTCGTAGGTGATCGAACCGGCACTCGGCTGCAGGAACTTGGTCAGCAGGTTGAAGGTGGTCGACTTGCCGGCGCCGTTCGGACCGATCAGGGCATGGATGTGGCCGCGTCGAACGCGCAGGTTCACGCCGGCAACCGCGCAGAAGCCTCCGAAGTCCTTGCGCAGGTCCCGTGCCTCGAGCAGGTACTCGCTCATGATGGCTTCTTCGCGAATGGGCATTCGGTCTGGCCGATCGGCGAGAAGGCTTCCTCCGGCGGGATCGTGGCGAGCAGGTCCACGTAGTCGCCAGCCGACTTCGATTGGGATTCGGACTTCACCTTGCCCAGGTACATCGGGCGCACCAGCTGGTTGTCTTCGCGAATGCGCCCGTCCTTCACCGCGAAGGAGTTGACCGGAATGGCCCGCATCGTCGGCACCACGACCGTCGCATCGTCCGAGCCCGCCTTCTGCACTGCCTTCAGATAGTGCGTGATGGCCTGGTATTCGTCGACATGGGAGAAGGCCGGATAGCGCCCGGTCTTGGCCAGGAATCGCTTCGACCAGGCCCGTGCCTCGTCGTTCATCTCCGAATAGAACGGGGTCGCGAAGGTCACGCCGGCCGCCAGCTGCGGACCCATCGCAGCGATGTCCGTCGTGAACAGTCCGCCGCCGGCAACAAAAGTCACTCCCTCTTTGGACAGGCCGAACTGGCGGGCCGCCTTAATGACGTTGACCATGTCGGTGCCCCCGAAGCCGAGCGCGATGCTGTTCGCTCGCACCCCCTGCGCCTGCAGCACGAAGGACGACACGTCGCCGGCGTTCACCGGCACACGAACATCGCCGAGCACGCGACCGCCCCCGGCCTTGATGCCGGCGAAGGCTGCGGCCCTGGCCGGCGGGCCGGCCGCCGTGTCCTGCACCATCACGTACCAATCCTTGCCCAGCTTCTGGCTCACGTAGCGCGTGGGCGAAACGCCCAAGGCATAGAAATCGGGCGCCCAATGCACGCCGTTCGGGATGCATGCCTTTCCGATGAGATCGGACGTTTGCGCGATCGTGTAGACGATGGTGCGTTTTGGCCGCTCCTTGGCGATGGCTTGTGCGGCCATCGAGACCGACGACCCGGCAAGTCCGAAGACAGCGGAGACATTGTCCCGGTCGAACCATTCGGTCACCAACGCAGACCCGATGGTCGGCTTGAGCTGGTGATCCGCCGTGAGCAACTCGATGCGACGACCGAGTACGCTGCCGCCGAAGTCCTCGATCGCCATCTGCGCCGCGGCAACCGAGTACTTGCCCGACAGATCGCTGTACGCGGACGACATGTCCGTCGCCATGCCGATCTTGAAGGTCTGGGCGGATTGCGCCCGGGCGGGAAGGGCCGCAGCCAAAACGAGGGCGGCGGCGATCGAAAAGACGTGCACGGCGAAGCGGCCGCCCGCGACAGAGCATTGCATGAATTAGTCTCCTGGTGAGTCGCGCCCATCCGACGCGCAATCCAAGTATTCGACACTCATGTCAAAACATAAAGGGGGTTTACCCTATTATTCGACACTCTTGTCAATTCCGACAATCACAGCGCTAGCCTTCAGCGGCGTCCCGCCGGCCGGAGCCCACTTCTGGAACACAGCAATGCCATTCGCCATCATCACCCTCGACAAGCCCGACCGCGGCGACCTTCGCACCCGGATCCGCTCCGAGCATGTCGCCTACCTCGACGCACGAAAACATCTCATGCTCGCCGGCGGCGCAATGCTCGACGAGAACAGCAGCCCCCACGGCGGGATCATCCTTATCGAGACGGAGGACCGCGCTGTCGCAGAGGACTTTGCGGCGAACGATCCCTTCAACAAGGCAGGCTTGTTCGAGGAAGTCAAGGTGGTGCGGTGGCGAAAGTCCTTCTTTCAGTTCGAGAACCTGATCTCGTCTTGAAATGCACCCGCTCCCGGCACCTTTGGTGCCGGGCAGATGCCCGACGTGGCTGCGACAGCGCGCCGCATGCCCGGCATCGGCCACCGCCTGAGAACGCGTGGCGAATGCCGAAGTCGTATCCGGCCGCAGAACGTGGCGCATATCCAGCCACGCCATTGCCGGTGGAACGGAAACCGTTGACAGACCCTGTAGGCAGCGAGCCGCTGGGGCCGCCGGCATTGATCCCCATCACGGCCGGGTTGTACTGGCCGTCCCTGATACGCGTCCAGGAGGCAGTTGCGTATAGCGCGGTGCGCTTCGACAGGTTGTGGACGTAGCCCAGTGCGAATTTTGAAGCTGATGCATCGCCACCGTTGGTGCGTCCGAGGATCAGATTGCCCATCTCGCCCAGACCACTCCTGAAGCGGACGTCGGAATAGGCAGCTCGAATCAAGCCGACGCCTACTGGGCGTGAAGGAGAGTGTGCAAAAGTGTGGGAGGCTGCGGAGCCCGACGACCTCGGCGTTTGCCAAGGCGTCGAGGACGGACACACGACTCTCGCACCATACGCCGACAACGGTGGCAGGTTCCAAGGTGAATTGAGTGCTTGCCCTTTCGCAAAGCTGTCGTCGGCGCCGCTGCAGCGGAAAGTCTCTCGCGCCGGTCCCACTACAGATTCTCGGGGCGCGATCGACGAAGGTTTCGCAAATTGGTGGCGAGATCTGCAAGCGACCCCCGGTACAACCAGATGAAGCCGCAAAGGAAGTAAAGGCAGGTGGAAGGCCACATGTTGGCCTGCCGGTAGATGTCCACCATGTCGCTGCCCAGGTGCGCGTTCCAGGCCCAGTACGACAGGTCAATCGAGATCCAGGCGTACACCAGCGCCAGCGGCACCCAGCGCCAGCGCCGCTCGATGCATACGCGCACGCCCCACGGGGCGGTGAGGTACGTGAGGAGCCCCATCACCACCGAGATCCCGGTGTCCCAGTCGGGCAGTTGCTCGATGCGCGCCCCCACGATGAGGATGGCGATGCCAATCGCGAGCGTCACGAGTTTCCAGGGTCTGAGGTATTCGATGAGGGGCATGATGGCTACCTACTGCGAGCGGGTCGGACGCTTCCATAGGCCACGTACGAGGGCGCTAAGCTCGGCCTTGAACTCGGCCACGCTGCCCCGGTACAGCCACAGCACCGCACAGAACCCGTACAGCGACAGGGACGCCGGGGCGTTCACCTCGCGCCACCCGGCGATGTCGGGCAGGGCGTGGTTGTACGCCCAGTACACGCCGTCCACCGAGAGCCACGTCCAGAACGCCGCCAGCGGCATCCACTTCCAGCGCCGCTCCAGCACCACGCGCAGGCTCCAGGGAGCCGTCAGGTAGGTCGCCACTGCCATGAGGATGGAGATGGTGATGTCCCAGTCGGGGCTTCTCGCCTCGATGGCACCCCATATGAGCGCGTTGATGCCCAGCGCGAACGTCACGAGCTTCCAGGGGCGCAGGTATTCGTTCATTGCTTCTCCAATCCCAGTTTTTTTTCAAGTGCCTGGCTACCGAAATGCCGATGCAAAGCCCGGCACTCCACACGTTCATTTTCACGCAGCCCTGCCACCGTCTCAATTGGCGTGATGGTATAGATCCGCTGCGATGGGTGAGGAATTGCTGCGGCTTGGTTCGCATGACGAAGTGTGAATTCAACGGGCAGAGCGTCTAATACCACTTTGCGTTCAATAATTTAGATATCATGTCGTTCCACGAACTTCAAGGAGTCGTGGATGAAGACATTGATCGTGGGCGACAAGCCCACTGTTGAACGCTTGGCTGAGCGCCTGAAGCAGGCCAGCACGCATGCGGAGTACCAACGCATCCAGTGCGTGCTCATCCGCGCGACGCTGGGCAGTTCAGCCGCTCAGATCGCCGAGTTGCTGGGCTGGTCCACAGCCACAGTGCATGTCATGCACTCGCGCTGGTCCAAGGAGGGCGATGCCATCTTCGACCTGCGCGGGCGAGGTGGCAGGCATCACCAGCACCTCACCCCCGAGCAAGAGCTGCAACTGCTGGCGCCGTTCGTCCAGCGCGCCGAGGCCGGTGGCATGCTGACGGTCGCGGAGATCCAGCAGGCCTATCAGGAGCAACTGGGCAAGGAGGTGGCACCCTCCACGGTTTACCGGCTTCTGGATCGCCACGGGTGGCGCAAGGTGGTGCCGCGCCCACGACACCCCAAGACGGATGTCGCGGCTCAGGCCGCCTTTAAAAAAACTGCGCCGAACGGTACGCCGAGAGGTCGCGCGCCAGGCTGAATGCGGGCGCCAAGTGCGCCTGATGTTCCAGGACGAAGGCCGGTTCGGCCTGCTGGCGTGAAGGAGAGTGTGCAAAAGTGTGGGAGGCTGCGAGGCCCGGCTACCTTGCTTCGAGTTGCTGACAAGGCGGCCGTCTTCGCTACTCTGGCGGTCATCGACGGGCCGGAGATAAACCATGCGCTTGATCATTGAGGCACGAATCGCGGAGGCCGCGGACACAGGCGACGCGATGGACGGTGCGGTGACCTTGGCCGTGCTCGAGCGCCGCGACCGCAGTCTTTCCAGGCTGGGCCTCACCCTTGCTGAAGGCCGTGCCCTGCTGGCCCGGGCCCAAAACGCATTGGTCTCGCAGCAGGTCGACGCGTGGTTGGCGGGCGAGATGTACTGCCGCCGGTGCGGCGCGGCGCTCAGCCACAAGGCGTAGAAGAAAGCGAATCTGACACTCCTGCGCAGGTAAATGTGTCACTGCGCCTCTTCGGGACTGCCCTGCCGGCCGCAACGCCGCATCCAGCCTCGCACGGCGCGGTCCGCGAAGCAAATTTGCCTCACTGGCGTCGGTCGGCGTGGCTGCGAAGGAAATGTGTCACCGATATCCCGCAGCCACAGCGCC
>NZ_JASZYG010000036.1 GCF_030317105.1 Variovorax brevis | reverse complement strand
CCACGGCTTCTCGCCGCTGCCCTTCGCGGAGGCGCGCTTCACGAGGGCGATCGGCGTGGTCATGCGCAAGAATCACGTGCTCTCGCCGCTTGCGATGCGCTTTCTTGAAATCCTGCGAGAGGGCGTCGAGTAGCGGTCGTCAGTGCTTCGCCACACCACGCCATCGGGCATCAGCGACTTGGGCGGCGTTCACGACCCATCACTCGCCCCTCGCGCTCAGTGGGTCCCGGCCGGGTTGCGACTTTTTCCCTGCTATCTGGGCACGTGGTTGGCGAGCACGGTTTGCACCTCATACGTGCCTTGTTGAACTGCTTCTGAATCGAACGACTGCTCCAGAGGCCCTGCTTTTGAGCTTGGCATCGAGATCAAGCTGCCGGCCGTCTCGATGTCTCGCCACGTAGCCAGAAAGTCCAGGTCGCGACGCACTGAGCGACTGCTTTGGTCAGCATTCCGGAAGTTTGCGGTCGCAATTCGAAATTTGGCTCAGGGCCCTGACCTCCATTTGAGCAGCCAGGCAAGCGGTCGTTCGACTCTGCGATAGCAAGGCCCCATGGGAATGCAGCCGGGCTATGACTGCAATACCTTCGAACCGGTCCTTCCTGCCGAGGCCTTCTTGGGCTTGGGACGGCAGGAGGCGGCCTCACAGCGTGAGTTCGTCGAGCGACCCGTAAAGACAGCTGACGCTGCGCTGCTGCCCTTCGCGGCGCGACGCTCACCGACCGCCATGGCCCTCAGCGGACATGCAGCCAATCGATCCTGGCGAGACGGGCTGAAAATTCAAGCGCGGCCTACTTGCGCCAGAACGCCCACCACGCACCTCTTGTCCGATGTGGGTTGTGCAGATCCGCGCCAAGCGTCGACAAGGTAGCTCCTTTTCTGCAGCGCAACTCGAGTTCCAGTTCATGCGCCCGACCCTTGGCGTCTCGTTCTCCATGAAATGCTCGAGCCCGCCACTGTGCGGCCAGTGCAGCCAATTGCTCGTTGCTGAGATTGTCAAACTTGAATGATGAGTTCACGTCCTGAATATCCCTACGCGATTTGACACTGGAGGTCTGCGCGGGATTGCCTACGGCGAAGCATCTTCCCGCATCTGCATGCACACGCCTTCTTGTCCGTGCCGCGCGAGCGCTGGACGAGCGCAATGTAGGCGCGACGGTGATCGCGGCGAATACCTCGCCTGAAGGGGTTTACGATCGAGTGGGTTTCTGTTAGCTCACGAGCCCCCTGCGGGCCGCCTCCAGCGCGGCCTCGGCGCGCGAGGACACATCAAGCTTGCGGTAAATGTTCTTCACATGTTCTGCGATCGTGTGACGTGAGAGGCCAAGTTGCTGCGCTATTTCCGGGAGTGTGTAGCCCTTGGCCACACGCTGCAGCACTACCGTCTCCTGCTCGGTCAGCCTCACTGTCCTGACTTGTGAAGCGGGTTGTGGTTGGGGCGGGGCCCGTCCGGCCGAGTTCTGACCGAAGAAGGAAAGCACGCGGCGCGCAATGGGCGGTGACAACGGCGGCTCGCCGCTCGCGATGCGCAGCAATTGAGCCGCCAAGACCTCGCGTGGCTGGTCCTTGAGCAAATACCCGAATGCGCCGGCCTGCAGAGCCGGAAACAGGTGCTCGTCGTCGTCGTAGATCGTCACAACCACCGCCAGACATTGCGGCTGCTGACGGTGCAGGGTGCGCACCACGTCAATGCCGCTTCCGTCGGGTAGCCCGAGATCGACCAGCGCCACATCGAACGCTTCGCCACCGGCACAGTTCATCGCCGCGTCGGCGCGGCCGACGGCCGTCACCTCGATCCCGTGAAACACCGCCCGCGCGATCTCGACCAGCCAATCCCGCACATCGGCAAGGTCTTCGACGACGAGGGCTTGCTTCATGTGAGCTCCTGAGTGGCGTGATTGATCAATGGGATGCTGACGACCAGCAACGTGCCGGCGCCGCCCGGCGGCACGCGGAAGCGGTGCTCGCCGCCGAGATGGCGCACGCGTCGCTCGATATTGAGCAAGCCGTGTCCGCTGTGCGCACCACCACCCGGTTGCAGACCGCGGCCGTCGTCCTCAACTTCAAGCTCCAGTGCGCCCCCACGGAAGCGGATACGCACTGCGCAATGCCCGCCACCGCTGTGACGGATGGCGTTGGACACGGCCTCGCGCAGGATACGCGTGACCTGCACGTGCGTGCGCGCCGGCAGGATCAGGTCCGCTGGTGGATCGTCCGCCGACCAATCCGGCAGCATGCCGGCCTCGGACAGACGGGTCACAGTTTCGGCGCGCCAATCCGCCAGTGCCTCCTGCGCAGCGGTGACGTGTCCGGTCATCCCACGCACGGATAGGCGCATCTCCTCCAACGCCTGACGGGCCATTGCCGCGATGCGATCGGGCTGGCCGCCGCGCTGGCTGGCCTGCACGATCGTGAGCAACTGCGCGCCCAGGTCGTCATGCAGGTCGGAGGCGATACGCCGGCGCTCTTCCTGCGCCGCCTGTGCGGTGCGCAGCTCGGCGATCTGTTGCCAGTTGCGTTCGATCTCGCGCGACTTGCCGAGGACGCGCAGCTCCAGTTCCTGGTTCAGCGTCTCGGCCTGGGTCAGGGCACGAACGAACAGCTGGATCAGGCGCACTGCGATCACACTGAACACCAGCGGCATGGTGAAGTGACCCAGCACGACGTTCGGCAGCGGCAGCATGCCGTACTGCTGGGCCATCTCCAGCCCGAGCAGCACGATGGAGTGCACGAGCACGATGCCGACCAGCCAGAAGTCCATGCGGTGGGTGCGCCAGGCCAGCACCAAGAAGACGAAGATGCACACCAGAAACTCCACCGTGCCAACCAGGTAGAGCGCGGTGGCCGTGGTGAGCAACTGCGTTCGCGGCGTGAAGACCACCAGCAGTGCGAAGGCCGCGCTCTGGAGGGCCAGCGCACAGTCCATCCACCCCCAGCGCCGTCCAAGCAGGCGCATCAGGAACAACAAGGCGCAGGAAACCACTGGGAAGAACGCGAAGGTCAGAAAGGCCTCGGTCGCCCAGTGCGACCCGAATGACAAGCGCGTGAAGAGGCGGGCAGTGAGCGCGGCCCAGCCGATTGCGAACAACGCGAAGTAAAGCATATAGCGATCGCGGCGGCGCGCGAGCCACAAGCCGAACAGGGCCAGGCCGAAACCCAGCAGGGTGGTGGAGATGATCTGGGAGACCGTGATGTTCCATGTATACCGGCTGTCGTACTGCGCCTGCAGGTCCGCGAGCGAGCCGACCTGCACCGCCGACATGCCGCTGGAACGTTGTCGCGAGGCCGCCTCTCCGAAGGCGTGGCCCGCCACCTGGACGCGCAGCTCGTTGCCCTGCGCCTTCAGCAGAGCCCGCGGCAGGGGGAACAGATTTGGGTAGTAGCAGTTGCGCAGATAGGGCTGCTCCATGGGACCGCCGGAACCGATCAGCTCGCCGTTGACGAACACTTGCAGCGCGCTGCAGGCGCGCGCAATGTACACGCCCAACAGTTCCTTGCCACTGGGCGCGTCGAAGTGCATTCGGTACTCCGCGACGCCGCTGAAGCCGAGCAGCCCTTCGTTCCATTCGTGAGGCAGGTCGACCCTCATGGGCGCCCTGCCAGGCGCCATGACCTCTGCCTGCGGCAACGTCAGCACCTGTGCTTGTGTCTGCGCCAGCCCGGCCAAAAGCAGGCACAGGGCGAGCCGGCGGGCGAATCGCAGCAGGAGATCAGCGGGATATGACACGGAGCGGGACTGTACCTAGGCCGTCGAGCAGGCAATCCCCGCGAGTAGGTGATGGACCGGGCCTGCTGGTCAGAAGAGCTGCGACCGCCATCGCATTCGAACAGCCCTGGGGCTTGCACCTCCAGGGCTCGTCCATCGACGCTAGGTGGCAATCAGCGGTTGAAACTCATCACGTAGATGTGCGAGCGCGTCGGGCTGGTGGGCTCGGCATTGATCGACACGGTCAGACCGGTGCCCGGGACCTGGAACTGGTAGAGCTCCGCGAAGGGCGTGACGCCGTCAGGCATCAGACCGGCATCGCGGTGACGGTAGCCAGGCAACGGCGTGTTGAGCTGGGTGCGGTCCACGCGGCCATCGTCACGAGTCCGGGTCAGATTGTTGCCGTCGACCGCCGTCAGGGTCGTGGTGCCGACCGCTGGTGGCTGGGTCACATTGTTCTGGCCCACACGGTTGAACTGGATGTCGTAGTAGCTCGTCTTGGAGCCCACTGCAGCCGCAACGATGGGCTGCAGCTTGGTCAGCAGGAAGTGCGACTGCTCGGTTTCCGGAGTGTTCGCGCCCGTCGGATTGGCCGTGCCGAATACCACCATGCCGCCGCTCGGGGCACGGTAGCCGTACATCTGAGCGACGCCGCCACCGGCTTCCAGCAAGTCCATACCGCCGTCGGAGCGGTCCGTCACCGTGAGATTCGCTTCGGTGTCCGGCGTGCATGTCTGCGGCGAGTTGCGAAGATTGATGTCACACACCTCGACCTTGTCGTTGGCTGCGATGGTGAATTTGCCCGGCCAGTGGACGAAGCCGTCGTCAGGCACATATCCGCTCTGAAGCAGGTCCCAAGTGCCGGCCAGCGATGCCTTGGCATGCGTCTGCACAGGGATCAGGTAGCCCACGCTGGAGCGCTGGGTCGTGCTGTTGAAGATCTGGTAGCCACCCAGACCCGAGGCGCCAACGGCGAACTCGTAGCGAACCTGGTCGGTACCTTGCAGGCCTTCTGCCGCAAACGTGCACGGCTTGGCGGCGTCAGCGGCAATAGTCAAGTTGACCGTGCCATCGCCCGACTTGTAGGTCATTGCCTTGAAGTCGATGTCGCGCACCGTGGTGCGGCCGAAGAAGTCGACGGTGCGGTACTTGCCACTCAATGCGACCGCGCAGCCGGCCAGCGGACCCTTGCCCGCATCGCCAATCACCGTTCCGATCGTGCCGCCGTTCGCTGCGGAATCAGCGATCTGGTTGACCAGCTGTGGCAGCGATTCGACGCTGATCCTGGTGCCCAGTTCGTCCAGGAGCTTGTCGTAGCCATTACCTGCATCCGGGTTGGTGCTGGTTGCCGCGACCAGCGGCGCCTTGAACGGGTCTATGGTGCCCAGGTCCACGCCTATGGCCTCCTTGATGGCGGTCAACACGGCATTCGTTGCTGCCACCAACTGGGTGCTGGTCACCTGGCCGCTGTTGGCGGAACTAAAAGCAGCGAACAAGTCGGATGGCAATCCAGCGCTCAGCTTGGCCACAATCATCTCGGTCAGGGGCGTCACATTGGCCGCAGCACTGGTCGTATTACTTGCCGAATCGATCGAGCCGGCTTCGGCCACCGAGTGCAGGCTGACCTCAACACTATCCTGTGTGCCTGTGACATTGATGATGCAAGGCAGCGCACCGCCGGTCATCTTGAGGGTGTAGGCGCCATTGTTGTTGGTGGTGGCTGTGCCATTGCCGCTCACACACTTCACGGACACGTGGGCGTTGGCCAAGGCGGCGCCGGTAGCGGCTGTGCCAGAAAGCTGCAGGCTCGGCTCATTCTTGGTCGTGCCCGACGGTGCGGCGGAATTGCTGCCGCCGCTTCCGCCGCCGCCGCAAGCTGCGATCACCATCAACGCCGCGCAGGCGGTTGCTGACTTGGCCAACACATCAAAACGCTTCATGCTGTTCATTCCTGGTTGTTTGTGATGCGCCCGCCACACGACGGGCTGCGCGGATTCGACACAATTCGAAACATCCCGCGGCCCGGAGTCTATGAAAGGGCATTGACTCTTGCCCCCCTTGATTGAGGGGGGCGTCGCCTTGAGACAACGTTTGTTCGCGCGGTTTTGGGGGTAAGCGTGAAATTCTTCGCGGCGGCGAGTCCACGGAGGAACTGCCTTCGTTTTTTTTTGTCTGGTGCCTTTGCTTCCGAACTCGCCGGGGATGGATGCGCGTTAAACGCGCTTCAAAGCCAATGGCAGAGCAGTCCGCCATTGGATTGGAGGGCAGCAATACCTGCGCGACGTCCTCGCGAGGCTGCCGACCCACTTGAACAGCCGGACCGAGGAGTTGCTACCGCACCGCTGGCGGGCCGGCAACGACATCAACAAATTCGCCGACTGAGCGACTGGTCGGCACTGCCGTCAAGATGGGACGGCAAGACGCTCACGCATCATCTACGGCCGGTCACAAGGTAATGCAGTCGTAGCTCGGCTGCATGCTCTCGAGCGACTCGCCCTTGCACCCATCGAACGACCGCTATCTTGGCCAGCCGAGTGGAAGTTGGGGCCCGTTGCGGTCACACAAGATCAACAACAACCTGACATCCGCCAAAGCCGCTGAACGCCAGAAGCCGCCGTACGTGTCGCACTGCGCGCAAGTGGCTGTTCGTCAGGGGAACGCGACGAGAATATCGACATAGCCCTATGGCCACGCCCGATTGCAATGAAAAAGACTTCTGCGGACCGCCTCTCTCTTGATCTGTATGACCAGCCTGGCCACCTCATTCGACGCGCGCAGCAAATAGCGCTGTCGATGTTCCGGGAGGTCCTCGGTCCTGACGTTACACCGGTGCAGTACGCGATCCTGCGCATGCTGCAGGAGATGCCGGGAATCGACCAGGTGACCCTCGCCAAACAGGTTGCACTGGACACATCAACCACGGCGGACATTGCGGCCCGCTTGGAGGCTAAGGGATGGATTGAGCGGGAAATCCTTCCGCGGCGGCAGCGCAAGCTCAGCCTCACGGCCGCTGGTGAACAGATGCTCGCGAGCTTCGTTCCGGATGTGCATGAACTGCGCAAGCGGATGCTCGCCGATCTGGAGCCCGCAGAGCAGGAAGAGTTCAAGCGGCTCCTGCGCAAGTTCGTGCACATCCACGACAACCGCGACGCTTAGACAAGCGGTCCGCGAGCCGCAAGGCCCTCACAACTGTTTCAATTTTCAGGGTTTTCCCTGTAATTTCTTGGATTTCACATTCAGTACACTGAATCACGTTCAGCATACTGAATGAAGCTGAGCGGCACTCGCCGAGCCAAACGACGGACTCGGTCCCACGACCAACGGAGACCCTCGATGAAATCCCTGCTACGCCCTGCGCCCCCTCGAAGAAGTCCCTCTTGCGCTTCCAATCTGAAGCGCGCTGCGATCTTTCAATACCGTTCGAGGAGGCCGCAATGAGCACCTCTTTGCGTGAGACGGTGGACCACCGCCCGATGACGAGTTTTCAGTGGGGCGCCATCGCGGTCTGCATGGCGCTGAACATGATCGATGGCTTCGACGTCCTGGTCATGGCCTTCACCGCCGCATCAGTGTCCGCCGAATGGAAGCTCACCGGTGCCCAACTCGGCTTCCTACTCAGCGCGGGCCTGTTCGGCATGGCCGGCGGATCGTTGTTCATCGCGCCCTGGGCGGACAAGATCGGACGCAGGCCGCTCACATTGATCTGCCTTGCCACCTCCGGCATCGGCATGGTTGCTTCGTCCTTCGCGCAGTCGGAAATCCAGTTGGCCATCCTGAGGGTCATCACGGGTCTCGGCGTCGGCGGCATCCTGGCGTGCAGCAACGTCATCGCGAGCGAATATGCGTCTCAGCGCTGGCGCGGCCTGGCGGTGAGTCTTCAATCCACCGGCTACGCCTTGGGTGCCACTATCGGCGGCACCATTGCCGTGTGGCTGCTTTCCCAGTACGGATGGCGCTCGGTCTTCCTGTTCGGCGGCTGCGCCACATTCGCGGTGATGGCGTTGGTCCTATGGCGCCTGCCGGAATCGCTCGACTTCCTGCTCGCCCGTCGCCCTGCCAATGCGCTGGAACGACTGAACCTGGTGGTCGCGAAGCTCGGCCTGCCGCGCATTGCCGAACTGCCCGCTGCACCTGTGCAACGAGACGTGCAGAGAAGCGGCTTGATGCAGTTGTTCTCTCCTGAGCTGCGCCGGCCCACCATCCTGGTCTGGCTGTCGTTCTTCATGGTGATGTTCGGCTTCTACTTCGTGATGAGCTGGACACCGAAGCTACTCGCAGCGTCCGGGCTGACGCCGGCACAAGGCGTGACTGGCGGCGTTCTGCTCAGCCTTGGCGGGATCTTCGGCACCGCGTTGCTCGGGCTGTTGGCGGCTAGGTTCAGGCTGAACCATGTGCTCGCCGGCTTCATGCTGGTCTCGGCGGTATTGCTCAGCTTCATCGTCAGCAACCCGGGCTCCCTGTGGATGTCCTTCACGCTTGCCTTCTTGATTGGCATGTTCGTCAACGGCTGTGTCGCTGGCCTGTATGCCATCGCCCCAGTGGTGTACGGCGCATCGGTGCGTGTGACCGGCGTGGGCTGGGGCATCGGCATAGGCCGCATCGGCGCCATCATTTCGCCGCTCGTCGCTGGTGCGCTCATCGATGCCGCATGGCGTCCCACTCAGCTCTACATGGGATACGGCATGGCATTCGTGGCCGCGGCCGTCATCGTGCTCCTGCATCGCCTGCAGCCGCCTGTCGATTCAACCGAATCCGCCTTGACCCCACGCGCCGCTCACTGAACGGCTGCGCAAAGACCCCTCAACCCCACACCCTCACACACCGCCATGAACGCCACTCACAAAGTCATCGAGATCACGCCTGCGGCCACGCCGTTTCCGACCGACCGCTGGTACGTTGCCGGCTTTTGCTGGGAACTGAAGGACAAGCCCTTGGCAAGAACCCTGCTCAGCCGAGCGATGGTGCTGTTTCGCCAGGCAGACGGCTCGGTCGCCGCCCTGGAGGACCGCTGCTGTCACCGCGAACTGCCACTGTCGTGTGGCACGGTGGAAGAACGCGGACTGCGCTGCGGCTACCACGGCTTGCTGTTCGACGGCGCCGGCACCTGCGTCGAAATCCCGGGACAGGACAAGATTCCTTCCAAGGCGCGCGTGCAGTCGTTCCCGCTTCGCGAGCAGGACCAGATCCTCTGGGTCTGGATCGGCGCGACGCCAGACTCTCAGCCTGCGCAGGATCCGCCGCACTACCGGATTCACTCGGATCCGAAGTATCACTTCGGTGGGGACGTCTACCACTACGACGCGCCCTATCAACTGATCCATGACAACCTGCTGGACCTGAGCCACCTCGGCTACGTCCATTTGAAGACGATCGGCGGCAACGCGAGCGTCCACATGAATGCGGAGGTCAAGGTCACGCAGGAAGGCGAGATGGTCAAGGTGGTGCGCTGGATGCCCGAATCCGATCCGCCGCCCACATACGTGGCCGCCTGGCCCTTTGCCGGGAAGATCGACCGTTGGCAGGAGGTCGAGTTTTATCCGTCGCATCTGCTGATCTGGACCGGCGCGATGGAAGTTGGCGCCGATCGGCTGGACAACCCGGACCGGGACGGATTCCACATGCGGGGCTTTCACGGCGTGACGCCAGAGACAGAGACGAGTTCGCACTACTTCTGGACGATGGCGACCAACCCGCATCCCGACAAGGAGGACGTGACGAATCTTGTCGTCTCGCAGACTGCCGCGACGTTTGAAGAAGACAAGGTTGTCATCGAGGCGCAATACCAAAACCAGTTGCGTTTTCCCCCGCGTCAAGTGATCGACATCCATGTCGACGTGGGGCCGAACAGAGCGCGCCGCGTTGTTGCCGGGCTGGTCAAGGCATCGGCGAGCCGCGCCGCGGTTCCAGCCGCTCCTGCGGTGCAGGGTGCCGTCGCGACATCGCAGTGACAAGGCCGACGTGCATCATGAACAACCCATCTCATCTTCGCGTCCGCGTCGCTCGAAAGAGCAGCGAGACGCCCGAAATATCAACCTTTGAGCTCGTGAGTGCCGACGGCGTTGGTTTGCCTCCGTTCTCGGCGGGCGCGCACATCGACGTTGATTTGCCAAATGGCCTGACACGCCAGTATTCGCTGTGCAATGACCAGACGGAAAGTCATCGCTACCTGATTGGCGTGCTGCGGGACTCAGCATCCCGCGGAGGTTCCAAGGCGATGCACGAGTCCGTCAACGAGGGCGACCTGCTACAGATCAGCCTGCCGAAGAATCACTTTCCCTTGACGCATGGCGCGAAGAAAAGCCTTCTCCTGGCAGGCGGAATCGGCGTGACGCCCATCCTGTGCATGGCCGAACGGCTCGCGAATATCGGGGAAGACTTCGCGATGCACTACTGCACTCGATCAGCGGAGCGCACCGCGTTCCTGAGAAGGATCGAATCCTCCCCGTTCGCCGAGAAGGTCGCCTTTCATTTCGATGACGATGCCGCAAGGGGAAAGCTGGATCTGGACACCTTGCTCGCCGCCCAAGGTTCGGATGTGCATTTGTACGTGTGCGGCCCGAAGGGATTCATGGATGCTGTCCTTGGCGCGGCTCGCAACCGCGGCTGGCCAGAAGAACGTCTGCACTACGAGTTCTTCGCAGCGGAGGTTGTTCGATCGGACGCGGATCAAGTCTTCAAGGTCAAGCTGGGCAGCTCGGGGCGTGTCATCGAAGTGAAGCCCGAGCAGACTGTCATCGAAGCACTTTGCGGCGCAGGGATTGAAGTGCCGACATCGTGCGAACAAGGTGTCTGTGGAACCTGCCTCACCAGGGTTCTGGAGGGTCAACCGGATCACCGGGACAGCTATCTAACCCCGGAGGAGCAAGGGCTGAACGATCAGTTCCTACCGTGCTGCTCACGCTCCAAGTCGCCAATGCTGGTGCTGGACCTTTAATGCGAACGCGTGGAGCATCGATCGCCCGCCGGGCGGTGTCAAGCCTTCGCGCCCCCGTACGCTGCTGTAGCGCGCGCGCACCTCCGCCCGCTTTACGACTGCTTCGGGTCAAGAGCGCCGTTGAGCAGCTGCTTTCTGGTATCTAGGCCGAGTAGCCGCTCATGGCCGAAACTGCCTGTCCGCCAAACTCGATGCGCCCAGACGGCGACCGTCCCGAAGATGAAGATGGCGACGCCCATCCCGTCATCGATCACCACGCCCGACACGGTCGAAAGCCGCATCGGCACCCTGAAATTCATCGACGGGTTCCCGGACGAAGCGACGGCGCAGAAGGTCTACGACAACCTGGACCACATGCGCGGGGTCGAGGCCTTCCTCGGCGCGATGCCGGGCGCCTCGACCGAGGCCATGCGCGTCGGCTTTGCCAGCCAGGGCGCGGACAACAACCAGACCGTGCTGATCATGGAAAACCTGATGGACTCGAAGTCGCTGTTCCTGACGGGCAACACCGACAGCATCTACAACCTGATGTGGCTCGATACAAAGGCTGGGCCGCTGGTCTTCGAGACGCCGCCCAATGTGCTTGGCGTGATCGACGATCACTGGTTCCAGTACGTGGCCGACTTCGGCCGGGCCGGCCCTGATCAAGGCAAGGGTGGCAAGTATCTGCTGCTGCCGCCGGGCTACAAGGGCGAGGTGCCCAAGGGCTACATCGTCCTGCGCTCTGGCACCTACGGCAACCTCGTGTTCTGGCGCGGCTTTGTCGACCAAAGCGGCACCAAAAATGCTGTGGACAACACGAAGCGATTCGCCAAGGTCTACCGCCTCGCCGACGCACGCAATCCCCCGCCGATGAAATACATCAACGTGTCCGGCAAGATATTCAACACCATCGGAGCCAACACGTACCAGTTCTACGAAGACGTGAATGCCGTCGTCCAGTACGAACCCAACGAGGCGTTCAGCCCGGTGATCCTTGGGCAACTCGCCTCGATCGGCATCGCGAAAGGCAAGCCCTTCGCTCCGGACGATCGCATGAAGAAGATCCTCGTCGATGCCGCCGCCGTAGGCAACGCGACGGCGCGCACCAACGTCTTCAGGACCCGCGAGAAGGAGGCTTACTATTACCCCAACAGCGCGTGGTTCACCGGCTTTGTCGGAGGCAGCTACGAGTTCCAGTCGCAGCCGGGCGTGCTCGACCTCGACTCACGCGTGCACTTTATCTACTACGCCACTGGCATCACCCCGGCGATGGCGATCAAGCGAGTCGGGGTCGGCTCGCAGTACGCCGTCGCGACCACCGACGCAAAGGGCAAGCCGCTCGATGGCGCCAGGACGTATAAGATCCACATGCCTCCGAACATCCCCGCTAAGGACTTCTGGTCGTTCGTGGTGTATGAGAACCAGACGCGCTCGATGTTGCAGACGGACCAGCAGTTCCCGAGCATCGGCAGTGAGCGCAAGGACATGGTCGTCAACGCCGATAAGTCGGTGGCCCCACGGCGCCAAAGGGCCACGAGACGAACTGGGTGCAGACCGTTCCGGGCAAGGGGTGGAACGTCTTGCTGCGCCTCTACGGCCCGTTGGAGTCGTGGTTCGACAAGACGTGGAAGCCCGGTGAATTCGAACCCGTAAATTGAGATTTACCAAGGTTTGCGCCATGTTTGGCGTCTCGGTGGCCTGAACGTCAGCTTTGCACTAGATCGAACAGCCTCGGCCCATCAGCGACATTCACATGCTCAGATTGATCGCCTGGATGCGGACAGTCATACTGCCGAGCAGCGACCTAGGCCTGCGGTAGGCCGTGGCTTGGATCTCCTCAGAGACCGCTGGATCGATGTCACGACCTCCGTGGATGCGGGCAAGCACCTCTTTGGCCGCACTTAGGCGCCGATCAAGAAAACAACTGGAACAGCATGGAACAAGCTCAGTGGTATTTCGACGTGATCTCCCCGTTCTCCTACCTGCACTGGCACCGGCTCGGCCCATTGAAGGAGCGGCACAACATCCGGCTGATCTCTGTGTTGCGGCCGCAAGAACGGCAGACCCGGCCGTGAAGCAGCGCCTCGCCGCCAACACGAACACGGCCATCGAGGCAGGCGTGTTCGGCGTGTCGACTCTCGTCCTGCGGGACAGGCTGTTCTGGGGCGGCGACACGGTCGACTGGGCGCTCCACTTCGTCGAGCAGCCGGACCTGTTCGACGAGCGTAGTTACCAGGCTGCCGCTCGAAGTGAGTTCGGCGCGGCGCGCCACGTTCCCGGAGGCGTTGACTGATGACCGTTCCGACTGTTCCGGCGACCATCGGCGAAAAGTTCTCGCGCGAGCACCTCTTCGACGCCGAGCAGGCGAGCGCCTTCGCCACCGGCGCCGGTGACGACAACCCGCTCCATCACGACGCCGCTTTCGCCGCGGCGTCGCGCTACGGCCGCTTGATCGTCAGCGGAACGCAGACTGCGGCATTGCTTCTCGGTTTGACCGCGTCCCACTTCTCGAAGCGTGGACCGGCCGTCGGCGTGGGGTACACGCTGGCCTACAAGCGCGCGGTGTACATGGACGAGCGCGTGACGGTGGAATGGACGGTGGACACGATTCGCCCGACCTCGTCCGGCGATGGCCTGTTGATCGGGATGACCGGATCGCTGCGCAATGCGCATGGGGAAGAGTGCGTGGCGGCAACGGGAACAGTCCTCGCGTTCGTCCCTACCGCCCCGGGACGCTGAACAGCGTCGCCCGGCAGGTTGCCCCACCGACGAACGCGATGCGAACAGGCTACCAGCTTGGCGAGATGAGCCTGTCGTTGCAACCTCAAGGATGACCTCGGCCGCAAGCCTTGAGCCGGACACTGCGTCACCGCCGCGTTGCCGCTAACGCTGACCGCTTGCGCGATGAGTCCCGAAAGCAGACTTCGCCAACACCTGTTCCTGGCCGACAGCGTGAGCACGAAATGGGGCCAGCCAAGAAGGTGCCACTCCGCGAGCGGCGCGCATGCTGGGTGGCCCGATTGACTCGCAGTCTGACAGTCATCGGGTCGCCGGCACCTTTCCTCAGTCAGATCTCAGTTTGCTCGGAGATATCGAAGTCGCGGGATGGCGCCTTCGCGTCATTTTGCGGTCACAGGCTGGACGCCAACCGCGACGGTCTCAGTGACGCTGGCCACAACCTGGTCCCCGGCCTTCACTTCACGCAAAAGCGCAGGATCGCGGACTTTCACATCAACGAAATTGCCCTCCGCCCCCCTGAGCGTCACGATGCCGCGCTTGGCGTTAACGCTTTCGACGTTTGCGACGATTGTTACTCTCTTCGTGGCGGAAGCGCCAGGCATCGAGCCAGCTTCCGTCTCCACCCTTTCGCGAATGCCGTCGCCGCCCTTCATTAGGGCGACCGCAAGTGCGACCTGATAGCGGATGCGAGCGCGGTCCCCAACCTTGACCTTGTCCAGGTTCTTCACAGCGGGGTCGACCTTCATCTCGCCGATATTGCCCCTGGGGCCCTTGATCGACACGACGCGGTTGGCGACATCCACTGCCGTAATTTCGCCGACGACACTCACAATGGTCGAGCCGTATTCGGCTTGTTCCAGTTCGACTTTCTTTTTCGCTGGTGTCTGTGCGCTGACCATCCCCATGCTCGAACCGAGCACGATGGCCGCACATGCGGAAATCAACACTTGCTTCTGAGTAGTCATGGTGAAGCTCCAATATGTGGCAGTGAGGGGGCAAGACCAGTCTCGTGCTGAGCAGGTGCCGTGTCAACCAGATCCCGAAGTTGACGGCAAGCCTCTCGCGACGGCATTGAAAATCATCTAGCGGGCCTCGGCGCCGCACCCCTCAGGGAGCGGCGGCAGCTAAAGTGAGCTTGCACGTATCGCTTTAACCCGCGCAATCCGCTGCGAGCGGGGGAGAAACTCGAGATCCGCATCGACCAGCAGCTGCGCGACATGCAGAAGAATCGCAGACTTGTCCGATCATTCTTCCAAACGCCTTCTGTCGCCTATATTTCTGACTGCTGAGTACACAAACGAAGTCCGTCCGCGATGAGCGCGAAGCTGATGAAGCCGAGGAACATCACGTCAAGTTTCTCAAAGCGAGAAAAGATCCTGCGGTAGCCTTTGAGCCGGCGAAATAGTCGCTCGACTTCGTTGCGGCGCTTGTACATCTCGCGCGCGCCCCGTGGCGAGCAACACGACGCCTCAGGGCAAGGCGAAGAACCGCCGCGTCGAGCCGCGTAGTTCACATGGCCGGCCGCCGCAGAGATCTCCGAACACATGTCGCGGCGCAGGAACTCGCGCTCGGCCTCTCCGGCACACAGGAATGCGCCCCGAAGGTTGACGCCGATCACGGCGTCGCATTACGCGGCGCTTACTCATGGATCGGCCCGTCGCGCTGAATGCCGGCGTTGCTGGCGAGGATGTCGATGGTACCGAATTCACGCACCGCCGCAACGAACATGGCTTGCACTTGCGCCTCGTCCGACACGTCGGCATGGGCAGTCATGGCCCGTTGCCCCGTTGCTGCGGATCTCCTGTGCAACCGCCTCGGCGTCCTCGGGATTGACCACGTAGTTGACGACGATGTCGGCGCCCGCCCTGCCGAGCGCGACCCTGATGGCGCGGTCGATGCCCGAATTGGCCCTGGTTACCACCGCCGTTTGCCCCTTGAGCAAGGCATAGCGCTGCGCCGCCGGCATCACGGGCTGCGGCAGGTTCATGCGGGCCCAGTAGCTCTGCATGTCAGGCTCCCTTCGGTGGTTGTGGCGTGGGCTCAGGGCTGATGCGCGCGGCCCGCAGGACGGCCACCTCGGCGCCGGGCATGGTCAGCAAATCCTTCGTCAGCAGCGCATTCGCCTGGATGATGCGTGCCACGCAGCCGGTCCAGCCCGTCTGGTGGCTTGCGCCGATGCCGGCGCCGGTGTCGCCGTGAAAGTACTCGTGAAACTGCACCAGGTCGCGCCAATGCGGGTCGTCACGGAACTGGTGGGTGTCGCCGTACGCGGGTCGGCGCCCGTCGCCATCGCGCAGGAAGATCCGGCTCAGGCGTTCGCCCAGTTCCTTCGCCACGCCCAGCAAGCTCATCATCGTTCCCGAGCCGGTCGGGCACTCGACCTTGAAGTCCTCCCCGAAGTAGGCGTACAGGCGCAGCATCGAGGTATAGAGGAGGAAGTTGATCGGCATCCACACCGGTCCGCGCCAGTTGGAATTGCCGCCGAACATGCCGGAATCGGAATCGCCCGGAACATAGCCCACGCGAAATTCCTGTCCGCTGTGCTGAAAGACGTAGGGCTGCTCCAGATGGAAGCGCGACAGCGCGCGAATGCCATGCGGGCTGAAGAATTCGTTTTCGTCCAGCATGCGCGCCAGGATGCGCCGCAGCTTCTTCTCGTCCACGATGGCCACCATGCGACGGTTGGCCACGCCGGGCTGCTGGGGCAGGTGCATGTCCTTGGCCAGCTCGGGATGGCGCTCCAGGAACAGGCGAGCGCGTTCGCGGAACTTCGGCAGTTTGGCCAGGATGTCCTCTTCGAACACGGCCACCGCGGCCAGCGGCAACAGCCCGACGATCGATCGCACCTTCAGGCGCTGGGCGCTGCCGTCGGGCAGGCGCAGCACGTCGTAGAAGAAGCCGTCTTCCTCGTCCCACATCTCGTCGTTGCGCTCTCCCACGCGGTCCATCGCACCGGCAATGAACATCGTGTGCTGGAAGAATTTCTCGACGAACTCCTCGTAAAGCGGTTCCTGCAGCGCCAGCTCCACGGCGATGCGCAGCATCTGCTGGCTGAAGAACACCATCCACGCTGTGCCGTCGGCCTGGTCGAGATAGCCGCCGGTGGGCAGCGGCGCGGAACGATCGAACACGCCGATGTTGTCCAGTCCCAGGAAGCCGCCTTCGAAGACGTTGGCCCCCGTGCGGTCCTTTCGATTCACCCACCAGGTGAAGTTGACCAGCAGCTTGGAGAAGGCGTACTTGAGGAACTCGATGTCCCCCGTGCCCCCGCTTCGCTCCTTGTCGATCAGGAAGAGTTGCATTGTCGCCCAGGCGTGCACCGGCGGGTTCACGTCGCCGAAGTTCCATTCGTAGGCGGGGAGCTGCCCATTGGGATGGAGGTAGTCGTTGCGCAGCATGAGGTCGAGCTGCTGCTTGGCGAAATCCGGGTCGACCATGCCGAGCGGGATCATGTGGAAGGCCAGGTCCCACGCGGCGTACCACGGGTACTCCCATTTGTCCGGCATCGAGATGATGTCGTCGTTGTACATGTGGGCCCATTCGCTGTTGCGCACGCGCCGGCGCTCCGGTTGCGCGAGGTGGGCGCCCGCGCCGTGTTCGTCGAGCCAGAGGTCCAGGTCGTAGTAGAAGTACTGCTTGGTCCACAGCATGCCGGCCAGCGCCTGGCGCATGACGGCGGCACGGTCAGGATCCGCGCGAACGGCGGGCGGGCTCAGGGACGCAAAGAAGGCATCGGCCTCTTTCAGCCGGTCGGCAAAGAGGGCGTCGAAGTCATCGAAGGGCGCGAAAGACGCACCAGGCGCTTTCGTCGTCAAGCGCAGCCGCACGACCTGCGATGCCTCGCCGCCAACGCTGAGCCGATAGTGGGGCGACACCTTGGTGCCCTGCTGTGCCGGGTTGACCGCAGCCGTGTCGCCATGCACGACGAAGTTGTGAATGCCGTCCTTCACGAAGGCGCCGGCGTTGTTTCCGCCGAACAGGCGGGCGTTGTTGGTCTCGTTCTCGGTGAAGAGCAGCGGCACGTCGGCATCGCAGTGGAGGTAATACGCGTCCAGCGATTTCAGGAACAGTGCATCGGTGTGGCGGGCGTGGACTGTTGCCGGGCCCTCGCCAGCGACGCGCTCGAGAACAGGCTTCGATCCACCACCGGCCTGCGACCACGTGTTGCGAAACCACAGTGTCGGCAACAGGTGCAGCGGCGCTGCGTCCTTGCCGCGGTTGAAGACGCTGATGCGCACCAGCACGTCGTCGGGCGCAGCCTTGGCGTATTCGACGAAGACATCGAAGTAGCGGTTGCCGTCGAACACGCCGGTGTCCAGCAGTTCGTACTCGGCCTCCTGCTTGCCCCGGCCACGATTGGTGGTGACCAGATCGTGGTACGGATAGGCCGCATGCGGATACTTGTACAGGTACTTCATGTACGAGTGGGTCGGCGTGGAGTCGAGGTAGAAGTAGTACTCCTTGACGTCCTCGCCGTGGTTGCCCTCGCTGTTGGCCAGGCCGAAGGCGCGCTCTTTCAGGATCGGATCGTGTTCGTTCCACAGCGCGAGCGCGAAGCACAGCACCTGGTGGTCGTCGCTGATGCCGCCCAAGCCGTCTTCACCCCAGCGGTAGGCACGCGAGCGGGCCTGGTCATGGCTGAAGTAATTCCAGGCGTCACCGTTGTCGCTGTAGTCCTCGCGCACCGTGCCCCACTGCCGTTCGCTGAGGTACGGGCCCCACTTTTTCCAGTCGGCGCGAAGGGCGCGTGCGTCGTCGAGCCGTACTTTTTCTGCTTCGTTGCTCATGGACGTTGCGTCTCCAGATCCGGTTTGGGTCGTCAGGGGGCATCAGCATGAGGCAAGCTCGTTCCGCATTCAAGTGCTTCGCCGCGCCTGCCCCTTTGATCGCCACGCACGCAGTGCTTGAGCACCCACACACCAAAGTGGACGAGTTGGCTGCCGCGACCGCGCTGGCGCAATTGCTGATTCAGCGCGGCGAGATCGAGAAGGCGCGCGAGGTGCTCGCGCCGATACGGCAGGAGCCATCCGCTGTCCTGCCCCGCCGCAACGCAAGACCCGCGCGCGCCGAGGCGACCGTGCGTGCCAGGCCGGGGGACCCGCCGACCTTGCTGCCGTCAAGCGCCTGGCGCTTCAAGGGTGCCGGAGAAATCGGGATCGAGCGCCCACCGGGGTTCGACGCCGGAGCCATCTACCAGTTCAGGTACGAGGCTCGCGATCCCCGGCCGATGGGCCTGGGCATGGCCGCCGTGCGATGTCGTCACCTTCCTGAAGACCGCCCAGGTTGACGCACAAGGGCAGCCTCAGCCCTTGGCCGACATCCGGCCCCATGTGACCGTGGCGCTCGGCATCTCGCAGTCCGGGCGCTTCCTGCGGGACTTCATCTGGCAAGGGATTCAATGCGGCGCCAACCGGCGGGCGCGTGTTCGACGCAGCAATGCCGACGATCGCCGGATCCCGCAAGAGCTTCACCAACGTGCGCTGGGCGCAGCCCGGCCGGTTTTCGCGCCAGCACGAGGACCATTGGGTCTACGGTGACCAGTTTCCGTTTGGCTACGGCACCATCACCGACCCGCTCACCGGGCGCACCGACGGGATCCTGGCCAGCTGCAGCAACGACGACACCTGCCCGAAGTTGATGCATGTCGACAGCAACCTCGAGTTCTGGCAGGCGCGTGCGTCGTTGGTCGTGACTGACGGGGCAGGGCGCGACGTGCCGGTGCCCGGCAACGTGCGCCTGTACCTGATGTCGTCGACCCAGCATGTCTCGGCGGCCACGCCCTCGGCCGGCAATTGCCAGATGCCCAACAACCCGGCCAGGCAGTCGAGCACTTACCGGGCGCTGATGGCGCGCATGATCACGTGGGCGCGCGATGGGCAAGCGCTGCCGCCAAGCCGCTATCCCTCCGTCGCGGCCGGAACCTGGTCAAGCCACAGAGGGCCGGGATGGGCTTTCCCGAACTGGACGCTCTCGGAATGAAGCTGCCGACGGCGTTGAATGAATTGAGCCCGGTCGACTATTCGGTAACGCCGGCACGCCTGGTCGCCAGTCAGCGTTATGTTTTGCTTGTGCCTCGCACCGACGCTGACGGGAATGACGTTGCCGGCGTGCGCGTGCCTGACGTCGACGTGCCGCTCGCGACCTACACCGGCTTTGGCCTGCGCAAGGCTGGCTTTGCCGAAGGACAGCTGTGCGGATTGGATGGCAGTTTTCTGCCGTTGTCCAGGGACGCACAGGAACGAAGTGCCAGGCGCGACCCGAGGCCATCGATCCCGGAGCGCTATCCGACCCGCGAGATTTATGTCGAACGAGTGCGCGTTTCAGCCGAGCAATTGAGGTCCGACGGCTTGATGCTCGACGAGGACGTCACACGCGTGATCAACTCGGCGTCCAAAGAGTCCCGCATTCAGGCGCTGGCGCAATAGCAGCATTGCGTGGATGCTCAGCAGGTTGGCGTCTGGCAGAAGATCCGGCCCCCATCGTGCTGCATGGCGGGAAACCCTCATCGGCTCCCGCAATCGATGCGGATGCCTGCGTAGTAGCCAACCGCCGTGGTGCCGGTGTTGTCGGTGTCGGTCATGACGGCGATGCCAAGCACCGGACCCGGTGCGGCGCCATAGGCTTTCCTGTAGTCGTCCGCGACGTTGCGCTTCACCGATTGCCAGCGACCCAGTTCGCCCGGCCCCGAGGCGACGGCCAGCATCTTGACCTGGCTCGTGTGCGCCGATGGAATCACGGTGCCCACCGGGGCCTGATCGGTCCAGATGTACATCAACACCGCGTAGGGGAGATCGCGCCGGGCCAGATTCTTCGCTCGACTGAAGCGCTTCTGCTCGGCGTCCGGCAAAGTGGCGATGTCGCCGTCAAATGCCACCAGCACGCGCAGTGGTGCATCCTCGCGCTCCTTGACCCGGTTGTCGGCACCTGCAATCAGCGCATCGGTCTTCCACTCCCAGCCAAGGGTCATGGGCGTGCGCAGCGCAGGCTTGAGGCGCGCCACGAACAGCGAGGCCGATTGGTTCGCTGTGGCGCGCAGCACCGCCGGGCGGTCGCCCTCCTGCACCACGCTGTACACCGTGTCACGCTTGAGCTTGGACAGTGGCTGGTGTGACCAGGCTGCACCCTTGTCGTCGAAGGCAAGACTGCGGGATTCACAGGGCACGCCCGGGTCCGGCGCAGCGGCGCTGGCTGTCATGCAAGCCAGCGAAAGCACCGACATCAGAAAACTCAGCGCAACGGTCATGGGGCCTCCGAATCAGATGGCTGGCACGTTCGAAATGTAGCGCTTGCCGTCGAAGAGGAGTAGCTGTCCAGCAATCAACGCCCCGCGTCTTCCCAATCGACCCAATCCACAGGATAGGTCGCGAGAGAGCCCCTGCCGGCTGCGCCGAGCGTTGAGAAACTTGCCGATTCGCCGAGGCGCGTTAAAAGTCCGAACCGCTTCAGCTTGTCCTTGACGGGATCCTTCATCTCGGCGAAGCACAGTTCGATGCCAGCCGCGTGCAAGGTCTCGTCCAGTTCGGCCATCACGTCGGCGGAGGTCACGTCCCCGCTCGTGACAGGTTCGGCCGCAACGACCAGCCAGCGAACGGCGTGGGCGATGCGGCCACTGCGTCCAGCAACCGACTCTGGAACAGTTTCTCATTGGCAAAGAACAAGCGGACGTGCCACCGGAACAGGACCAGGCCCGGGATGCGGCGCGCGTCGGGATCGCGCGTGATGTCGTGTACCCCGGGCAGGCGCTTGTGGCCCTTGAGCAGCAGGATGACTGCCAGGGTGGCAGCGCCGACCATGAAGATGGTGCAGTTGGTCTTTCCAACCATCACGGCGTTGGCGACGTCCCACAGGTCAGCGGTCCGCCGCCTTCGATCGGGAAGCCGAAGAGCTGGGGCAACTGGCTGATCAAGACCGTCAGGGCAATGCCATTCATGGACCCGTATCGGATCGGCTTGGTGAGAAACCCGGTGATGAAAGCCAGCCGCGCGACGCCGGCGAGGATGCACACCAGCCCGACACGATGGCCATCATGCTGGCCAGTGCGACCGCGCGGAGCGGGTCGCCGCCGGACAGCAGCAAGACGACGCGAGGATCAGCCGGCGAGCGAGGAATCCGGAGCCAGCACGAGGATGCGGCTGGGTCCGAACAACGCGTGGGCGATCAGCGGGGCGATGGTCGCGTAGAGGCCGTAGATGCCGGGCAGGCCTGACGCCACCGTGTAGGCAATGCCGACGGACGGGTACCAGCATCGTGGTCAGCACCAGTCCGGCGACGATGTCATGCCGCAACCAGGCCAACGGTCGGTGCGCAACATGCGCAGTCCCGGCAGCCAGCGCGCCCAGCCGGTGGCATCGTTCGCTCGCCGGCCGGGCCGACCCGGTTCCGGATGGAGGATGAAGGGAGGAAGATTCTGAACTGCTCATGAAGCGGGTCCAGGTGTGCGGGATCGCGACATCCGATCGACGCGCAACCGGATCGGCTTCACGTTGCAGCAGATCGCTCGCCCTGGTCAGGCGGCCTTGCGGGCCGCCTTGGGGGCCGCCGCCTTGCGAGTCACTTTTGGGGCGGCTTTGGGCACTGCCTTGAGAGTTGATCTGGTGCTTTCCTTTCGGGCCGGGGCGATGGGCAGGCCCATGCCGAACAGTGCTTCAATCTGTGCCAGCCGCTGCGCCCGTTCGCCCGTCACCTCACCGGTGGCCTCGACGGTTCGGTGCAGCGCCTTCAGCATGCGCGTGCGCACGGCCCGGTCTGCCGACAACATCTTCGGAATGGCCGCGAGGGCGCCCTCGCAGTCGATCCGCAGACTGAAATACTGTTCGCGCACTTTCTGCTTGAACGATTGAAGCGTCAACTCGTCGTTGTCGGTGCGGATCTGGCGCAAGGTGTTGAACATGCGTTCGTCCGCGCCCGACCCCGCCATGCCGATATGGATCAGGGCGCGGATGGTGGCCTCGCGAGGGCCACCCTTGGCGATGCCCGCCCTGAGCTCGGCGATGCGCGCCTGGATGAGCCTCATGTGCTCCGGGTTCAGCCCCGGCTTCTGGCGCACGGGTTCGTCCGGGGCACCCAAGCCCACCGCGGCCTGCAGCATCGGCGAGCTGTAGATGGCCAGGAACATCTTTTCCAGCATGGCATCGCGCTGATCGCGATACCCGTCGAGCGCGGCGATGATCCCTTCGGAGAGCTTGGCCTGCCACGCCACGAACGGGTTGTCGGACGCCACCGGCTTGCGTTGCTGGCGCACCTGCTCTGCGAGCTGCGCCACCTGCTGCATCAGCGGGTTGCGCTCGGAGAAGATCTCGAAGGGCAGCTCGGCGTGGTTCAACTTCTTCATCCACTCGGCCGTCTGCTCGTTGACGGACGCCTTCACGATGGGTTGGAGCAGGGTGCGGTACAGCCCCAGGTTGATCTCGGAAACGCGCCGGACCGTGGCGAATCGGCGCTCGTTCCCGGGGTCGGGCTGCACGATGTTGCGCACGTCGTCCAGCGTGCGCGGCTCGAAGCGAACGATCCAGTCGCCGACGATCTCTTCCTGATGGGCCGCATCGTCAGTCTTCGCGGTCAGCACGGCCTCGTACAGGCCGGGCGGCAAGACATCGATCAAGTCGATGTTGGAGGCGAACTCCTGGTGTTCCTTCTTCGCGATGCCGCCCGAGACGAAGATGCCCAGATGGCCGACGGTTTCGTGCACGGCGTAGACGATGGTCTGGCCGCAGGCCAGGATGTCGTTGTCAGTGCCATACAGGTCGACGATCCACCCCAGCGCCTGCTGCGGTGGCGTGATGTTGTCGCCCTTGGAGCAGAAGCACACGATCGGCGAGCGGATCTGGCGCATGTCGATCCGCTCGCCCTTGCGCGTGACGATCTCGCCGGTGGCCAGGCGGTTGCCGACGAACAGCTGGTCGACGATCCACTGGATTTCCTCGCCGTTGAGGTTGACGTGGCCGCCCCACCATTTCTCGAATTCGATATAGCGCGGCCCCTCGGTATCCACATTCGACCACAGGTCGTAGCTCTTGGTCCACAACGTGTTGGAGGGATTCAGGTTCTCGAAATTGGTGACCAGATGGCCGCCGTCGAACTTGCCGTTGCCCAGGTCGCTGGTCAGCGCCGTCAACCAGCTGCCGCCGGCCAGGCCGCCGGTGTAGCGCATGGGGTTCTCGCCTTCCACGCCTGCCCAGTACGACAGGGGCGCTCCGGCGATGATGATGGGACCGAACAGCTCGGGTCGGATTCCCGCCACGAGCATCACGGACCAGCCGCCCTGGCAATTGCCGATGACGCAGGGCTTGCCCTCTGCCTCGGGATGCAACGCGATGACGCGCTCCAGGAACACGGCTTCGGCGTCCATGATGTCCTCGATGGTCTGGCCCGGCATCGGCTCGGGCGTAAAGCCGACGAAGTAGCAGGGATGGCCCGCGCGCATGGCCACGCCGACCTCGCTGTCGGCCTTGAAGCCGCCGATGCCCGGGCCGTGGCCGGCGCGCGGATCGACCACCACGAAGGGCCGCTTCACCGGATCGATCACCACGCCGGGCGCCGGCTTGATGCGCACGAGCAGGTAGTTGGCCGGCTTGTCGAACGTGCGTGCGTCGAGCACCACTTCGGCGTCGAAGCTCAGCACATGCGGCACGGACTTGGCCTTCTGCGCGTAGTACTGCGTGCTGCGTTGGCGCATCAGGTCCCAGTACAGGATGGTGCGCTGCGCGGCATCGGTCATGTATTCGCCGAACTGGCCCCAGGCCTGAAGGGCGGGGTTCAATTTCGCCATGTCGGTGATCGATGGCAAGGCGTCGAAAGAGGGAAGGGCGAACGGGGCACGCGTCGTGCTGCTGCTTGGCTTGGACATGTTGTCTTCCTTCAGGGAGTGGCATTTCGCCGCGAGGCGAAGGGTGGGAGGCCGCCCGGTGGCAACCGGGTTCGGGCGTTGTTATTCGGGAATCGCAGAACAGCTCAGCAAGCTGCCTTGCAGGTCGTCCTTGGGCGCCCACGCAATGGAGTGCACCACACCAACGTCCAGCCGTCCCCACGCCTGTTCGATGCGCGCGAACACGGCTTCTCGCTCAGCGGGCTGCGAGACGTCGAGCGGCATGAAGAATTCGTGGAATGCCTTGGCGCATCCATGGGCGACGGAATGCCCGTTGGCAATGCCGCAGACGAGCACCTTGGCGCCCTTGAGGATCGGGTGAGGGATGTCAACGGTCACGATGAGGGTCCCTGGATGTCCTTGGTGAGCGTTTTCATGACGCCGTCGCCTTCGCCATCCTCAAGGTCTGGCGCGCGATCATGAGTTCTTCGTTGGTGGGTATCACCCATACCGCCACCGGGCTGTCCGGCGTGCTGATGCGCGGCCCGCCGGACTGGTTGGCCGCC
This sequence comes from Variovorax brevis, assembly GCF_030317105.1. GTDB lineage: Bacteria > Pseudomonadota > Gammaproteobacteria > Burkholderiales > Burkholderiaceae_C > Variovorax > Variovorax brevis. Next base: position 3,698 of record NZ_JASZYG010000036.1, on the reverse strand, counting down.
GCATCGAGCGTCACGCCCAGCCAGGCCGCGTCGCGGCACACGCGTTCGCGGATCGCGGGTGCGTGCTCGCCGATGCCCGCGGTGAAGACCAGCGCATCGATGCCGCCCGCCGCTGCCGCCAGCGACCCCAGCTCGCGCCCGAGCCGGTAGGTGTAGAGCTCGATCGCGAAGCGCGCACGTTCGTCGTCACTCGCGAGCAGCGCGCGCATGTCGCTCGACAGGCCGGAGACGCCGAGCAGGCCCGACTGCTTGTAGAGCAGGTCCTCGATGGCGCGCGCATCCATGCGCAGTTCGTCCATCAGGTAGAGCAGGACGCCCGGGTCCAGGTTGCCGCAGCGCGTGCCCATCGGCAGTCCGTCCACCGCGGTGAAGCCCATCGTGCTGGCCATGCTGCGCCCGCCCTTCATTGCGCACATGCTGCTGCCGTTGCCCAGGTGCGCGACGACTGTGCGGCCCGTGGCCGCCTTCGCATCCAGCTCGGGCAACACGCTGGCGATGTACTCGTAGGACAGGCCATGAAAGCCATAGCGCCGAACACCACGCTCCGTGATCGAAGGCGGCAATGCAAAGGCCTGCGCCACCTCCGGCTGCACTCGATGAAAGGCGGTGTCGAAGCAGGCGACCTGCGTCAGGTCGGGCCGAAGCCTGGCAATGATCTCCATCGGCTTGAGGTTGTGCGGCTGGTGCAACGGCGCGAGTGGGCTCAGCTGCCCGAGTTGTGCGACCACCTCGGGGCTGATTCGCGTCGCCTGCGAGAACGCCAGGCCGCCATGCACGACCCGATGGCCGACCGCCATGAGCCTGTGGTTTTCGCGATGCGCCTGGAAGAAGTCGACCAGGTAGGCGATGGCGCCGCCATGCCCGAGCTCGTGGCCCTTGTCCCAGGCCTTGGCGCCGATCTCCTCGCCTTGCGCATCCGAGGCGACGAAGCGCGGCGCCGTGTAGAGGCCCTCGATCTGACCCTTCAAGAGCAGTTCGGGTTTCTCGTCGCTGGCGTCGAAGGTGCTGAACTTGATGCTCGACGAGCCGGCATTCAGGACCAGGATGACATCGGCCATGGGTTCACTCCAAGGGCCTGGAGGCATCGCGCCGGGCCTTCGCGACCAACGCCGCCACCGCACAGGACGCGAGCCGGGCGATGACCGAATCGGCGCGGCTGGTCAGGATGATGGGCACCCGGGCACCCAGCACGATGCCCGCAGCGTCCGCGCCGGCCAGGAAGGACAGGCTTTTGGCCAGCATGTTGCCCGCTTCGAGGTCGGGTACCAGCAGGACGTTGGCGCGGCCGGCCACCGGCGAATCGATCTTCTTGATTCTGGCGGCTTCGAGGTTGATGGCATTGTCCAGTGCCAGCGGACCGTCGACGAGCGCGCCCGTGATCTGGTGGCGGTCCACCATCTTGCACAGCGCTGCGGCCTCGATGGTGGACGGCACCTTCGGGTTGACGGTTTCCATCGCCGAGAGAATGGCCACGCGCACTTCCGCCACACCCATGGCGTGCGCCAGGTCGATCGCGTTCTGCAGGATGTCGGCCTTGGCCTCGAGCGTGGGCGCGATGTTGATCGCGGCGTCCGTGATGATCAGGGCTTGCTCATGGCCTGGCACGTCCATCACGAAGCAGTGGCTGACGCGCCGCGCGGTGCGCAGGCCGGTGTCGCGCTTGACCACCGCGGCCATCAGCTCGTCGGTGTGCAGGCTGCCTTTCATCAGCGCCTCGGCCTTGCCCTCGCGCACCAGCTGCACCGCTGCCGCCGCGGAAGCTTCGCTGTGCGGCGCGTCGACGATCTGCACGCCCGACAGGTCGAGCCCGCTCGTGGCGGCCACCGCCAGGATGCGCTCGCGCGGGCCGACCAGGATCGGCACGATCAGGCCGAGCCGGGCCGCCTCCATCGCACCCTCCAGCGAAGACGCGTCGCAAGGATGCGCGACGGCCGTCGGCGTGGGCGCAATCGACTTGCAGACGTCGATCAGGTGTTGATACTTTTCATGTCTTGCGGTCATGTCACTCCTTCGGTGTGCGCTGCGGCGTGGTTCTACGGACGACGCGCAGCGGGCCAAGGCCCCGCGCCGCGCCGGCTTAGCCCGGACGCCAGTGCCTTGCAAGATGCGCCCCCCGCATTGCCGATTGGCCGTGATGGGTGCCGTGGCCTGAACGCGCTTGTCTGCCAGCAACTTTGTTGGGCAGCGTCACCCAGCCGCTGGCGGTCGGCGTGCGCGTCGAGCAGCAGGAGCAAAGATTTCGACTGCGCGATCCGGCTCGTGGCGCGCAACGATATCCCGTTCGCCGCGGATGCGGCGCCAGTTCTGGGGAGATACCGGGCAGGGAGTCCGTGTAGTCCGAGACCAGCTCCTGCCACAATCCCGGTGGCGACTGCGGTAGGAGCTCGCCTTTGCGCATGCGCAGGAATGCCACGCGTGCCAGTGCTTCGACGTAGCCGCCGCGTGGTCGAGCATGGCGCTGAACAATTCTTTAGTCTTGCGCAGGGAGGGATCCGCTTCCACCGGCTTGCGGTGGGCCTTGACCGTCTTGGCGGCGGGGGCGAGCCATGCCAGCCAGGGGATTGAACTGCGAGACCGCCCCGGGTCCCTGAACATGCCTGCTTGACGCGTCGGGCGAACTTGTCACTCGCCGCCTGTGTGCGCTTGTTGAACACCGCGACAAGCTTTGCGCCAACCTCATGGTTGCACGCAAGCCGCGCTTCTGTTTCCATGTGCCCCTCCATGCTCAAGAGCCTGCAATTGCGAACTTGTAGCAGCCGCATCAACGATCGCGAAATCAAACAACAATAAGTTACGCGCGGGGAGCGCTATGGCATCGTCCCTGGAGCATCGTGCCAACGACTGTGCGCGCGCGGAACGACGGCCCATTGCACTACCCCTTTTCCGCGGCAAGCGATACATTCGGCCGTGTCATCGATCTGTGAAAGGCCCGTGGCCGTTCCGTAATGATTTCTCGTGGAGGTCCGGTCGTGACGTGCCAAGTCTGGTTCTGTTCTTCCGGGGTGGGCCGCTTTGTCCCCAGGCGGAACTGTTCCGTGACTGGGGTGCTGGCGGCGGTGTGGCGGCTTGGGCGAGTGCTGGTGGCCGTCCTCAAGCCATGCCTCACCACCACGCATGGCCGATCGCCATCGGGTTCCCGTGCGCGGTCATTGGTGAGATCATCCGCATCCGCCGCGGAAGTTCACTTTGAGACCTGGTTTGACGCTGTGGTGCATCGGCGCACCGATCAGCGTGCAGGATTCGCAGACGGATCCCCCGTGCGAAGCAAGAGGAGCATTCAAATGACCGATTCGGGAAAAGTACGTTGGAGCCGGGCAGTCCAACTGCTCGCTGCAGGCAGCCTTCTCGCCCTGTCGGGCACGGCGCTGGCAACCGATCAATCGCAGCAGCGACAGGAGGGCAGGTCGGCCAATCAGAATGCCAAGCAGGACGCGCGCTCGAACAAGGTCGACTGCAGGCAGGCGAACCAGCAGAGCAACGCAGCGTGCCGGCACGACAAGCGCGATACCAAGCAGGACGGTCGCCAGGAAAAGCGGGACATCAAGTACTGAGACCAGGCGAGGCGAGCCGGGCAAGAGACTGGCAAGCTACCAACGTACCTTGATGCCCAGCGAGCCCTGCACAGAGGACTTCACGGTGGCATCGCCGCCGATGTTCCATTGGTGGCCGATTTCGCCGTAGAGGCTTGTCGCCGGTGT
>NZ_JASZYG010000035.1 GCF_030317105.1 Variovorax brevis | reverse complement strand
TCGGGGCTCGGGGTCGACGACATCTTCATCATTGTGACTGCGTCGGGAACGAAGGGTCATGGTCCAAATCGAGAACGCTCGGCAAGGACGCGTTTAATTGATCGCCTACGACTCTAAGACGCGATTCGCATAACCGAAAGCGATATAAATCGTCGCTGAGCATCGATTTGCCCGATGTTTTCTTTGTCGCTTCGCCTCCCCTGGCGGGCTTTTCTGTCTTGCTGTCCAATCGCCGGCATGTCGAACACGAACAACTTTCAACCGGTGGCTCTTGAGCACGCCAGTCGCCTGATCAACCACGGACCGACGGTGTTGGTCACCAGTTCTGACGGCACCCGCCGCAACGTCATGGCCGCGGCGTGGTCGATGCCGGTGGAGTTCACGCCTCCGCGCATCGCCGTGGTCATTGACAAGCACACATTCACCCGAGAGTTGATTGCAGCCAGCGGCACTTTTGCCATCTGCTTGCCTGGCAGTGCGCTGGTCGACCTCACGCACGCGGTGGGCAGCACGAGCGGTCGAACCATGGACAAGTTCGAACACTTCGCGATCGGCACGGAGACCAGTCCAGTATTGAATCTGCCGGTCTTGTCTTCCGGTTGCTCGGCCTGGCTCGAATGCCGATTGATACCTGAGCGGCACAGCGAAGACGCCTATGACACCTGCTTTGCCGAAGTAGTTGGCGCAACAGCCGATGCGCGGATCTTCCGGAACGGGCATTGGTTGTTCGACGATAGCAACGCTGCGCTGCAAACGATCCATCACCTCGGGGGCGGCAACTTCATCTGTGCCGGCAGCGTCGTCCGTGCCACTGCGCCATGACTGTTGTGCAAAGATTTGCCCCAGGTACGCGCTCGACACCTCGGGTTCATGCGCAGAGGGCGATGCCCGCTTTCGCTGTGAAGCCGCTGGTCAGCGGTCGATGCTGACTGACTGAGATGGGCCCCCATTCCATGGCACGCCGAACCGGCTGTTCGACGCCAGTAACGACTCCGCGATTGTCGACGAGCCGCCTCACTCAGGCATGCGGGCAGTATCGCTGTTAAATAGATCGCCTGAGGGGGCAGTTTGTCGTGCCGCCTCACAGCAGCGACTGACCCTGTCCAGCTGCGCCGGCACAGGGCTTTTCCGATGTTCCTGCTGCCCTGATCGCGGTACAAAGACGCAGGCTCCGCAAGCGGTACAAGCGCTGCGGGGCCCGCTCCTCACTCAAACATGAAGATCAAGGACCACGCCCATGACTGAAGTCCATGGTGGCGGCAGGACTCCGCATGACGGCGACGAGGGCGGGTTGGAGTGCTGGGATCTGGATGCCAATGGCATCGGGATATTCCGTGATCCGGTCACGAGGCAGTTTTACCGTGGCACGATGATGACCGGCGGGCATCTTGATGCGGGTGAACCGTGTCGGGTCGAAGGTTTGACTTCGGTGGCCTTGACCGACGAGGAAGTGACAAGGCGCCAGCAGGAATTCAGCGACGCCACTGAACGGCTCTTGTCGGTGGCCACGGATGCGCGCGACGTTTTCTTGCGCGCCCGGTTTTCGACCATGCCACCAGCGACAGGCGGGGCATGCCGAACGATTGACGGACAAGGCCTTCAAAGTGACCACCGCGGGCGGCGCGCGTGGTGATGATGAAACGGTGGCGGTCGTGCTCGAAGCGAAAACATGCGGCGCACACGCGCGCGTCGGCCGGGAGCGGAGCCAGCGCGCGGCGTCGCAGGGCGCCAGGGCGCATGATCATTCCTGCCGGGGCGCACGCTGGCCGCTAACGCCGGCCCAGCGCCGCCTTCATGCGGCCCAGCAGGCCGCGCGGCGCGTCTTCCCGGGTCGCGGCGGCTATCGCCAGCTCGCCTTCGCCGGCACGCACCTCAATCACAGAGCCGCCGGCCGAAAGCTGCGCAAGGCTCTCGAACAGGTAGCGCCGCGCCTCGATGCGGTAGCCAAGGGTCTGCTCGGCCTGCCGCACTGCGCGCATGGCCAGTAGCGAATCGCCCCCGAGGTCGAAGAAGGTGTCAGTCGGATAAATGTCGTTGACGTTCACGTCCAGCACGCTGGCCCATACCTGCGCCAGCACCGCCTGTTCGGGCGTCAGCAGCGCTGTCGGTGCCGCGCGCGGCTCGACTTGGGCCTCGGCCTCGGGGCCGGCCGCCAGGCGGGCCAGCAGCTTGGCCGCGGCGGAATCGCCCGGCTCGGCCAGCGCGGCCAGCGTGACCCCGGGCATGTCGATCACGCGCTGCAGCAGTTCGAGGTAGCGTTCGCGGAAGGTCTCGCCGGTCTCGGCACTGTAGATGTCCGCGTTGCAGGTGATGGCGCCGCTCAGGCCATTGTTCTTCTCCATCAGCCACAGGCCCAGATCGTCGGTGGCGCCGCGCTGCGGGATGTGCAGCTGCTCATGCCGCAACGAGCCGATGGCCATCGGGCGCTCGCGCGCGTCCTGGAACGAGAACAGCACCTGGTAGAACGTGCCGCCTTGGGAACGCCGAGAGAACTCGGGCTCGGTGGCCAGCTGCTCGAAGGGGATTTGCTGGTGGTCCATCGAGGCCACCAGTTCGCGCTTGACCTCCTGCAAAAAGGTGCCCAGCGTCTGCGTGCCGTCCAGCGCCAGCGGTATCGGCACCAGGTTGTTGAAGAAGCCCATGATGGGTTCGAGTTCGGGCAGGTCACGCCCGCGCACTGGCGTCGCGACCACGACCGAGGGGGCGCCGATCACGCTGCTCATCATCAGTGCGAGCACGCCCAGGGTGAGCATGTTGAGCGTCACGTCGTGCCGGCGCGCCACCTCATGCAGGCGGTCGGTGGTGGGCCGGTCGATGCTCAAAAAGCAACTACGGCCGTGGCCGGTCTGCCCGACACCGCGCGGCATGTCGGTGCGGGCGGCCGGCGAAGGCGGCACGCGGGCGAAGCGCTCTTTCCAATAGGTCAGCTGCGCTTGTGCCTCGGGCTGGGTGAGCCAGTGCACGTACCAGGCCGCATAGTCGCCGTGCGTGAGGGGGAGTTGAGGCAGGGGGTTGGGCTGTCCCTGCGAGAAGGCGCCGTAGAGTGCCGCCAGATCGGACTGGAAGATGTCGAAGGACCAGCCGTCCCAGATCAGGTGGTGCGGCACGAAGCCAAGCGCGTGTTCCTGCTCGGCCAGCCGGTACAGCGCGATGCGCCACAGCGGCCCGCGGTGGATGTCCATGGGAGCGTCCGCCAGCGCCTGCAGGCGCGCGCGCAGGACCGTGTCGCGCTCGGCCTCGGGCACGCCCCGAAGGTCTTCCACGGGCAGGGTGAAGTCCAACCTGTCGCGCACGATCGTAACGGGCGCACCTGTGACGAGATCCGTGCCCATCACCGTGCGTAACGCGGGCTGGCGCCGCACCATCTCGCGCAGTGCGGCTTCGAAGGCCTTCAGGTCCAGCGGGCCGTACAGGCGGTGTCCCGAGGGCGCGTTGTAGATCGGGCGGTTCGGGTGCAGTTCCTCGATGAAGCGGATGCGATCCTGCATCGGCGTGAGCGGCGCGCTGCGCTGATCGGCGCGATGCGCAATGACCGTGCGTGCGCGCACCTGCCCCTGGGCGCGGGACTGCTCGATGGCGCGCGCCAGGAGCGCTGGTGTCGGCGCCTGGAACAGCATGGCCAGCGGCAGCTTCATGTCCAGGGCGCGGCCAAGGGCCGCGACCAGCCGCGCCGCCAGCAGCGAGTGGCCGCCGAGCGCGAAGAAGTCGTCCTCCATGCTCAGGCCGGGCAGGCTCAGCACCTGTTCCATCTGGAGGAGGACCTGGCGCTCGAGGTCGCTGGCGGGCTCGATGCGCACACGCGGCCCGGCGCCGCCGAGGATGTCCTGCAACTCGGGCGCGGGAAGCGACTTGCGGTCGAGCTTGCCGCTGGCGTTGAGCGGCAGCGCGGGGAGCACAATGATGGCGGCCGGCACCATGTATTCGGGCAGCGAGGCCGCCAGCGACTTGCGCAATGTTGCCGGCGAGAGCGTGGCACCGCCCTGTGCGCTGACGTAGCCCACCAGACGCAGGTCGCCGGGCACATCCTCGCGTGCGATCACCGTGGCCTCGCGCACCCCGGCGCTGGCGGCCAGGCGGGCCTCGATTTCGCCCAGTTCAATGCGAAAGCCACGAATCTTGACCTGGAAGTCGTTTCGGCCGAGGTACTCCAAGCTGCCATCGATCCTGTAGCGGCCCAAGTCGCCCGTCTTGTACAGGCGGGCGCCTGCCTGACTGGCGAAGGGGTCGGGAATGAAGCGCTCGGTGTTCAATTCGGGTCTGTTCAGGTAGCCCCGAGCCACGCCGGCGCCGCCCACGTACAGTTCGCCGACAACGCCGACCGGCACGGGCTGGCGGTGCGCGTCCAGCACATGGACTGTCAGGTCCGGGATGCGCTGGCCAATGGGACTGATGCCGCTCCTTTCGGCGTCCTGCGCGCTCAGGGGCCGGTAGGTCACGTGCACGGTGGTCTCCGTGATGCCGTACATGTTGACCAGTTGCGTGCCCTGGTTGGCTTTGCGCCGGTACCAGGGCGCGAGCATGGTCGGCTCCAGCTTCTCGCCGCCGAAGATCACGGTGCGCAGGCGGTGCTGCGCCGCCGGGGCGCCGGTCTCAGCCTGCGCGGCGATCAGTTGCCGGAACGCGCTGGGCGTTTGATTGAGCACCGTCACACCCTGCTCGCACAGCAATTGGTAGAACGCCTGCGGGTCGCGGCTGGTGAGCTGGGGCACAACCACCAGCTGCCCGCCGTACAGCAGTGCGCCCCAAATCTCCCATACCGAGAAGTCGAAAGCAAAGGAGTGGAACAGGGTCCACGCGTCTTGGGCGTTGAACTGGAACCAGGGCTGCGTGGCCGCGAACAGCCGGCTGACTTGGCGGTGCTCGACCAGTACGCCCTTCGGAAGGCCCGTGGAGCCGGAGGTGTAGATCACATAGGCCAGGTGCGAAGGGGCAAGCCCCAGCGCCGCGGTATCGGGATCGTTCACCGGCTGCCCGGCCAGCAGCGCGTTGTCGTCCAGTACGATCACGGGCGCATCGGTCGGCGGCACGCGCGTGACAAGCTGGGACTGGGTGAGCAGCACTGCCGGCGCGCTGTCGCGCAGGATGTGAGCCAGGCGTTCGGCCGGGTAGCCCGGGTCCAGCGGCACGTAGGCGGCGCCGGCCTTCAGGATGCCCAGCAGACCAGCCAGCATCTCGACGCCGCGCTCGACGCACAGGCCGACAAGGTCGTCGGGACGCACGCCGAACGCCAGCAGGCGATGGGCAATGCGGTTGGCCTGCGCATTCAGCTCGGCGTAGCTTATGGTTCGCTGGCCAAAGCGCAGCGCAGGCGCGTCAGGCTGCGCCGCAGCCAGCCGCTCGAAGCAGACGTGCAGCAACTCCTCACGCGGGGCGGCGCCGCTGCTGCGGTTGAAGGAAGCCAGCAACGCGCCATCGGCTTCATCGAGTGCGAACGCCTGCGCGACCGTCAGCGCCGGTTCGGCCACGAAGCGCTGCATCGCCGTGCGCAGTAGCCCCAGCCAACGGCGCACGCTGGCTTCGTCGAACAGGCCGGTGTTGTACTGGCACTCCAGCTGCAGGCCCCGGGTCGTGGGCGTGCAATTGAGGAAGAGCTCGAAGTTCTCGAAGTGGCGTGGGTTGGCCACGATTTCCACCGTCAGGCCTGGGAAGGCGTTGCCGGTCAGCACCGCCTCCTGGTCGAGGTTGAACACTACACTGACCAGCGTCGGCCGACTGGGATCGCGCGGCAGTCGCAGTTTCTTGAGCAGCGCGCCGTAGGTCATTGTCTGGTGCTCGAAGGCGTCGAGCAGCGTCGTTCCCGAATGCTGGACAAGCGCCTGCATGCCCACGCTGTCGTCAACGTCGATGCGGATGGGCAGCACGTTGACGCAATGGCCCACCAGGTTGGGCATGTCGGCGGCCGACTGCCCGGCGGCGGCCACGCCAATCACCAGGTCGCCCTGCTGCGTGAGTCGCTGCATGGCGCCGGCAAAAGCGCCGAACAGCGTGGCGAACAGGCTGGCGCCCGAGGCGGCGCCGAGCTGGCGGACCTTCTGGACCAACTCCGTTTCGATCAGCATGTCGACCCGGCGCGACTCGAAGGTGCGCACGGCGGGCCGCGGGCGGTCGGTCGGCAGGTCCATCACCGGCACGCTGCCGCCGGCAAATCGCTCGACCCAGAAGCGCGTGTGCTCCTGCATCAGCGGGCCTGCGGCCTCGGTGTTCTCCCACTGCACGTAGTCTTCGTAGCGGGCGGGCGCGGGCAGCGGCTCGGAAGCGTGGCCAACGGCTTGGGCGTAGAGCAGGCCCAGATCCTCGATGATGCGGCCCCATGACCAACCGTCGCACACGATGTGGTGTGCGGTGAGGAGCAACTCATGCAACTCGGGCCCACAGCGCAGGATCTCGGCCCGCAGCAGCGGGCCGCGCTCGAGATCGAAGCGCGTTTGTACCGCCTTGGCGCGCGCCCCGGCCAGCGCGGCCTCGCGAGCCGCGTCGTCAAGCCCGGCGAGGTCGCGCAGTGGCAACTCGCACGGCGCCGGCTCTTCGATGAGCAATTGCATGCCGTCGCCCGAGAGGGAGGCGCGCAGCGACTCGTGGCGCGCCAAGGTCTGGTCGAGTGCGCTGCGCAGCGCCTCGGGCGACAGCGGGCCGCGCAGCAGCAGGCTCACCGATTCGTTGTAGGCCAGCGAAGCCTCGGGCGCCAGCCGGTCGGCCAGCCAGATCTCGCGTTGCGCCTCGGTGCTGCCGATGACGCGCTCGACCGCGCCCGTTGCGAAGGGATCGAAGTCCTCTGTGTCGGCGTGGGGGTTGGTGCTCATGTCCATCTTAGAACCCCACGCGCTGAACTTGCCGGGCGCGGCGGCGGTCACGACCCAAGCCCATTGCCCGTCCTTGCCGTCTGGAGGGCGTTCCGCTGGAATGGGGGCAAACCTTCCCAACGCCAAGTGCTGGCTCGATTGCCGATAGTTCCATGGCTTGCACCTCCAAGTTGTCTCCGAAAGCACGTTGCTTGCGAGCGAGCTGGGCCGTCCGGGCAGCCCCTGACCCTCTGCAGACGACTGGATATAGCCGCTTGACGGGGTCCCATATTCGCTGCTTTCAGGGCTTCGAAATGGATACTAAAGTCATACGTTACAACAGCCAACAATTTGGTTGCTGTAGTTACAAAAAAGTACATGTTCGCCGTACGAACTGCCGCTGACTTCCGAAGCCATGCAGGAAATCTTCGTGCTTCCGGCGCCCAAAGTAGGCGGAAAGGATCTCTGGCGAGCACGCTCGCCAGGCTCCGTGATGTGATGATCGCGCAGCCTTGGAGGCGCTCTCGGACGGTCAGCCGCAGTCATTCCGATATGTCGTTGTCCAATAGTCAGCCGGCGTACGCGCGCCAACTCCCGAGCGATTCGCCCATCGGCGGCGTGCGGCCGGCAAGTTCGGGCCCAAGGCGGTCGGTGTGCGTTGCGCCGCCAAGAGCAGGAGCGCACCGGTTGCTGTCTTTCGCGGCCGGCCCTTGACCTCAAGCTGCCACGCCGACTCCAGTCGCGCAGACTTCAAGCAGACCTCGGCATGGACGACTGGTCCCAAAACCAGTGCGGACATAGCTTGTATTCGCCGCGCGGCGACGAGAATATGGACATGCAACGCAAGCACAGCGGCGCCATCCGGAACTGAAGACCAATCGATGTCTGCTGCCGGGTACCAAATGGGGACATCGACCGAAGCGGGCTCTCGCGTCTTTCACGGCGTTGTTGTTTCGTGGTCAGAGTAGGGTGAACGCTCTGGCTGACATACGGATTGCCGCGTGGGCGCGCAGCAATGTCGCATGCTGAATTCAATCGTGCATCTTGCGCCATGGCCCACTAAAGTGAATGCCGCTTACCGGCCCGCCCATTCGAATGAGGAGACCGCATGAAAGCCTTGACCGTGATGCTCGCGCTCTGCGCCGCGCTGCCCGCCATGGCCGATCAGAAACTGGCCGAGAAGAAGAACTGCCTGGCTTGTCATGGCATGAAGGACAAGGTGGTTGGCCCGGGGTTCAAGGAAATCGCCGCGAAATACGCTGGCCAGGCGAGCGCCTCGCAGGCACTCGCCGACAAGATCCAGAAAGGTGGTGTGGGCGTCTGGGGCCAGATCCCGATGCCGCCCAACGACGTGACGCCCGCCGAGGCGAAGACGCTGGCGGACTGGGTGCTCGGCATGAAGTGAGGCCTATCGAAAGGCCACCAGTTCCCACAACTGCGAGCCGCCCGCCATGAACGACGATGGCGCCGGCTCCGTACGCTCCAGCCGCACGAGTCCGGCCTCGGGGCAATACCACTCCAGCGTCGTCAGGGGTACCTCGCGCCAGCCGATCACCGGATCGGCGTAGATGCGCATCACGGCCGTGCCGCGCACGCGCAGGCAGCCGGCCCATCGCCCGGCCGGCGTCTGCACCGTTTCACCGGCGCCTTCGATGCGATAGCTCATCGGCACCGGCGGGTAGGTGTGGCGCACCTCGCGCGGGAAATCGAAGCGGCGCACCAGCAGGTACGCGGTCGTGGTGGCCTGCCATGTGGTGCCGGGCGAGTAGGGTGTCTTCAGCACGGGGCGGGGGGCGTGTCGGGGCGCGGCTGCGGATCGCCCAGCGACCTGCTTGCCACACGTTGAACGCCCTTGTCGTCGGCGCGCAGCCAGTACTCCACGCCGTCGTCGCTGCGCCGCCGGCCCGGCACCCCCTGGCCGTCATCCGGCATTGCGGCAGCGTCGAGTGAGGTGAGACTGAGCGATTCCTGTGCCGTGTCGCCGTTGTCGGCGCGCGTCGTGATGCGGTAGGTCCATTGGTGGCCACGCGCGAGCGGAAAGAACTCGTCAGGCTGCGGCCCGGGGTGGCAGGCCGCCAGGGCGAGCAGCAGCAGGCTCGCCAACCCACGGCCCCTCATCCACTGCGTCATTTTTCCGGCAGTTGTGGGCCGGGCAGGTCGCGCAGCCGGAACGTCTGGGGCGCGCTGTCGGGCCGAAGCCAACCCAAGCCCGTCGATGCCACCTTCGGCTCCGTGATGCCCATCTGGCTGACGCCGACGCGGATCTTCTGCGTGCCTTCGCTGATCTGCAGGTGCATCTCCTTCGTGTAGGGCAACCTGTAGGCGCGGGGCTCGGACGTGGCCTTGCCGGCAACGATCGCATGCACCCAGACATGGAGTCCGCCGGGCTCCTTGGCGTGCGGCTCGTCGATGACGGCGGCGAGCAGCACGAAGCGCTCGGGCAAGGCGCCGCCGCTCGGCCAGCCCCACACATCGTCGAGCACGTTCCAGGCGTGGAAGTAAAGCACCGTCACGCCCACGACCAGCAGCCCCTTCATCCACGCCGGCCACCTCGACGCCAGCAGCGCCAGCAAGGCGACGAGCAGCAGCGCCGCGTAGGCCAGGGCGATGGACAGCGTCATAGCCGTTGCACCAGCCGCTTCGGCATCGTGTTCACGTTGGTGGCCGTGCCGTCGGGCTGCAGCGTGAAGCGGGCCGCGGTGAGTTCCTGGCCCTGGCGTTCGAGCCGGCGCTCGCCATGGAACACCACCTCGGCGCGCGGATTGACCTTGATCACCGACACCGTCACGTCCACCGGCAAGTGGTCGCGCGACTGGTAGTACTGGACGTTGACCGTGAACTCGCCCGGCAGGATGCCGCGCAGCGTCACCACCTCCTGGCGAAACGGCGTCTCGATGCGCCGGCCATCGATGACGATCGCATCATTCGCGTCGCCCCGGTCGTCCCGGTCGAGATGCATCAGGCCCGCGTCGGGCTGCTTGAACCACACGAGGTTGCCGGCCGGGTCTTCGACCCAGGTATCGATATCGTTCGGGTTGTGGTCTGGCCAGCTCACGCTGATGAGGTATTCCGCCTTCGACGGCACGTCGCCAGCCTTCGTCGCCTTCGGATTCATCGCGATCAGCGCGACGATGAAGCAGAAGACGAAGGCGATCAGCATGTTGAACAGCATGTCGTAGAACGGATCGACTTCCGCGTCTCGCACCGCCCCTCGCCGGCGTCTGGAGGTCGTCACGGCGGCTTGCCCCGCTGCTCGATGCCCAGGCGCTGCGTCAACAGCGCCACGCCGAGGCCACTTGTCAGGCTGCGCAGGAGTTCCTGCGATTCGGATGGGTCGAAGCTGCGCACTTTTCCTATCGTCAGCGCGAGGATCGAGAAGCCGATCACCTTGCCCAGCAGGCCCAGCTTGAGCTGGATGCCGTTGACCCACCACGCCGTGGCATGCGGTCCGTGCGTTTGTTCCAGCAGGAGGTCGAGAGCCTCGCCGCTGTCCGCCTGCGGCTGGCCGAGCGTGCGCAGGTAATCCGCGCCCCAGCCGTCGCGCAAGGGTGTCGAGGCGGCCCAGCGCCGCTGGCGTTCGAGCTCGCGCGTGCGCGCGCCGCACCACAGCGTGGAGCCCGCGAACACGATGACGATGACCAGGGTGATGCCGGTCGGGTCGGCGGCCAGCAGCAGGGCCAACACCCCGCGCAGCCCCAGCAACCAGGTGGCAAATCCCAGCACGCCAGCCAGCGCCAGCCATTCGAACCACAGCGCTTCGTTCACACGCTCTGCTCTCGCGACGCTCATTTCATCAACGCCACGGCGAGCGGGAAGGTGAGGAAGGCGACCACGGTCGTGCTGAGCACCACGGCGGCGATGCGCCCGGCATCGGCGCCGAAGCGCTCGGCCAGCATCGGCACGTTGCTCGCACTCGGTAGCGCGGCAATGAGCACCAGGACCACCAGCGAGGTGCGTTCGAGAGGTGCGCCCAAGGCCATCGCCAGGGAGCCGAGCGCCAGCACGATGGCCGGGTGGGCAATGACCTTGAAGGCGACCAGTTGCAGTGTGTCGACGCGAGGGTTTCGAATCGGCGCAACGGCGCGGTGATCTGCCGATCCGGTGCGCCGACGAGTGAGAGCCTGGGTGCGCGCCAGCACCGCGCCGATGGTGAAGAGGGCAGCCGGCGAAGCTGCGCCCGCCAGCATGTCGACCGCGTTGAACAGCGGTGCAGGCAACTGTTTCCCGCTTGCCGTGGACAGGCAGCCCAGAAAAATCGACCACGGCAACGGGTTCTTCAGCATGCCCTTGAGGCCCTGCAGTGCGGCACGCCGCGCGCCATGCTCACCGGCCGCACCCAGTTGCGAGAGCGCGATGCACAACGACGAAGTGAACACCATGTCGACCGCCAGCGCGACGATCGCGGGTCCCGCAGCGGCCGCGCCAAGGAGCGCGACCAGCAGCGGCACACCCATGAAGCCGGAATTCGGAAAGCTGCCGACCAACGCACCAAACGCGGCATCGGTCCAGCCGGTGCGTCCGCGCCGCCCCGCAAGCATCGTCAGCGCCACCATCAGCGCCGCCGCGATGAGGTAGGTCAGCACGATGCCCGGGTCCAGCAGCCGGACGATCGGTGTCATCGACGCGAACTTGTAGAGCATGCACGGCAGCGCGAACATCAGCACGAAGACGTTCAGCCCCGGAATGGCTTCGATCGGCAGGAGGCGCCACCGGATCGCGACGTAGCCCCCCAGCACCAGGGCGAAGAACGGAAAGGTGACGACGAAGATGGCAGCCATCGGAGGTTGCGCGCAGCGTTCCGGCAACCCCCGCGGCCTGCTCAGCCGGCGGTTTGCATGTAGACGACGTGCGTCTCCATGTGCTCGTACAGGCCGTGCTTGCCGTCCGCGCCGCCGATGCCGGACTTGCGCCGTCCGGCGTGGAAGCCCTGCATCGCCTCGAAGTGCTCGCGGTTGATGTAGGTCTCGCCGAACCGAAGCTCGCGCACCGCCTTCATTGCCTGGTTGATGTTGCTTGTGAAAATGGAGGAAGTCAGGCCGTAGTCGGAGTTGTTGGCATGCACCAGCGCTTCGTCGAGGTCGTCGACGACCTGCATCGGCAGCACGGGGCCGAACACTTCCTTGGTCATCACGTCCATGCCGGTGTTGCAACCGAGCAGCACGGTGGGCTCATAATGGTAGCCGGGCTTGTCAGCGATCTTGCCGCCAGTCAGCACCTGCGCGCCCTGGCCCTTGGCTGCTTCGACCATCGCTGCCATCTTGTCGCGGCCGACCTTCGTCACCAGCGGGCCCATGTGCAGGCCTTTCTCGAGACTCGGATCGCCGTACTTGGTGCCGGCCATGAGCTTGGTCACTTTTTCGGCCAGCGCATCGGCGACCTTTCGTTCGACGTACACGCGCTCGGCGGCGTTGCAGGCCTGTCCGGTGTTCAGCACGCGTGAGTTGAAGAGCGCGTTGGCCGTCAAGTCGACGTCGCAATCGGCGAGAACGATCGCCGGCGCCTTGCCGCCCAGTTCGAGGTTCACCCGTGTCAGGTGCTTGCCGCAGGCCTGCATGATCTTCGAACCGGTGTCGCCGCTGCCGGTGAAGCTGACCAGGCCCACGTCCTTGTTGTCGGTCAGCTTGGCGCCGGTTTCGCGTCCGCCGCACACCAGGTTGAACACGCCCGGCGGCAGGTCGGTCTCGGCCACCAGTTCGGCGAACTCGAAGGCGTTGATCGGCGTTTCCTCGCTCGGCTTGATGACGATGGTGTTGCCGGTGACGAGGGCAGGACCGAGCTTGCGCGCGATCAGGAAGAAGGGGAAGTTCCACGGCAGGATGCCGGCGACCACGCCGATCGGCTTGCGATAGACGAGGATCTGCTCGCCCGGCCGGTCACTGGTGACGATCTCGCCTTCGATGCGGCGCGCCCACTCGGCCATGTAGTCGATGTAGCTGGCGGCGAATTCGATTTCGACCGCGGCCAGTTCGGGCACCTTGCCTTGCTCCAGCACGAGCGTGCGCGCAAGCCGTTCGGCGTTGGCGCGGATCTTCGCGGTGATCTGGCGCATGTGGTTCGCGCGCTGGATCGCGGGCAGCTTTTCCCATGCGGGCTGTGCCTTCTTCGCTGCGGCCACCGCGCGGTCCACATCGGCGGCGCCGCCGTCGGGCACCTCGGCAATCGGCTTGTCCGTCGCCGGGTTCAGCACCTGGATGGTCTTGCCGTTGCCCTCGACCCATTGCCCGTCGATGTAGTTGCGATACGTCTTGCTCATTGCATCTCCTTTCAGGTATTGCCAGTCACTTGCTGCTCGGAAGCTTGAACACCATCACGGTCCCGCCTTGCGGATTGACCACTTTGCGCTCGGGCAGGATGGCGTTGAACGCGCCCTGGATGCGCTCGGCATCGACGCCCCAGCCCGATTGCACGGCGATGTACTGCTCGCCGTCGATCTCGAAGGAACTGGGTACGCCGATCACGCCGGCCGGCGTCGGGTACTCCCACAGCACCTTGCCGTTCTTCGCGTCATAGGCGCGGAACTTGCGGTCGTTGGTGCCGCCAGCGAACACCAGGTTGCCGCCGGTGGTCAGCAGTGGCGCCCACAGGAAGGTCTTGAACTTGTGGGCCCAGGCCATCTTGCCGGTCTTCATGTCCCAGGCCTGCAACTCGCCCACGGTCTGCTCGGGGTTGGGCACGCGTACGCTGCCCAGCACGCCGTCGAGCGGGTAGCCGATGAACAGGTCGCCCGGCTTGTACTTCGCGTTCTCGCCCTGCGGCAGCACACCGCACATGTTGTTGTTGGCGGGCACGTAGAGCATGCCGGTGCCCGGGTTGTAGGCCTCGGGCGGCCAGTCCTTGCCGCCCCACAGGCCTGGGCAGAAGGCTGCGCCCTTGGTGGTGCCAGGCTTCTTCGATTCGTCATAGCTCAGCCGGCCAGTCTTCGGGTCGACACCGGTGACAACGTTGTTGTTGACGTAAGGCCAGGCCTCGACGTAGTTGACCTTGTCGGCGGTGCGCTCGAGTACCCACATGTAGCCGCTGCGGCCTGCATGCACCAGGCTCTTGACCGGCTTGCCCTTGAAGGTCGTGTCGATCAGCAGCGGCGCGGAGACCTCGTCCCAGTCCCACGCGTCGTTGTGCTGGTACTGGTGGTGGCCCTTGATCTTGCCGGTGTCGACATCGAGAGCAACGACCGACGAGGTGTAGAGGTTGTCGCCCGCGCGCAGGTCCGCCGGCCACGGTGCGGGGTTGCCGGTGCCCCAGAACGAGAGGCCGGTCTGCGGGTCGTAGGTGCCCGTGATCCAGATCGAGCCGCCGCCGGACTTGTAGCCGTCGCCGGGCGGCCAGCTGTCATTGCCGTCCTCGCCGGGGCCCGGTACGGTGTAGGTGCGCCATGCTTCATCGCCGGTCTGGGCATCGAAAGCGGCGATGAAGCCGCGCACACCGGTTTCTCCTCCTGACGATCCCACCATGATCTTGCCCTTGGCGGCCAGCGGTGCCAGGGTCATGTAGTAACCGTTCTTCCATTCGCACACCGGCTTGGTCCACGCCACCTTGCCGGTCTTGGCGTCGAGCGAGACCAGCTTGCAATCGGTGGTCGCGAAATAGACCTTGTCGCCGTACAGCGCGACACCGCGGCTGGTCGGATGCAGTTGAAGCTGCTCGGCCGGCAGTTGGGCCTTGTAGCGCCAGATCTCGTTGCCGGTCTTGGCGTCGAATGCGATCACCTGTGCGCTGGGCGTGGCCACATACATGTAGCCGCCGTTGACGATGGGCGGTGCCTGGTGGCCTTCGCTGACGCCGGTCGCATACGACCATGCCAGGGTCAGCTTGCCGACGTTCGTGTTGTTGATGGCCTTGAGCGGGCTGTAGCCCCAGCCGCTGTAGTTGCCGCGGTAGCTCAGCCAGTTCGCCGGTTCGGGCGACCGCAAGCGCGCATCGGTCACGTCCTGGTAGGGACGCATCTGGGCTTGCGACAGCGTGGCCAGCACACAGCCGATCGCGGTGCAGGTGAACTTCAGGATGGGTTTCATGGCTTCAAGGTCTCCTTGGCGTGGTGTTGTTGATGAACCGGGCGAACCGTCGTCGACATGCATGAATGAAGCGCCAGCGGGGATCGACGCAGGTTCCCGCTGGCGGCGGGCAGCTCAAACCGCCTTGCCGGGTGGCGCGTTGAAGCTGCCGGCGACGACCAGCGTTCCGCCGTCCACCCTGATCGGCAGGGCAGGCAGGGGCCGCGGTGCCGGGCCGGCTGTCACGGCAGCCTCCTGGTGCGGCGCGAACTTCGAGAAGTGGCAAAAGCACAGCAGCGACTTGTCGGCAGCCACCCAAGAGCTGACGTCGCATCCCTGGTGGGTACAGAAGGCCGAATAGGCGACGATGCCGTCTGCGGCACGTGCCGCGGTGGCGGCGTCGAGCGACGAGGGGTCCAGCTTCACGAGCAGGATCCGATTGAGGCGCGTGCTGTCGCGCAGTGCCTTGGCCTTGGGGTCGTAGGGGTAGACGATCACGGGCTTCTCGCCCACCTTGATGTCGGCGCTGGCGAGTGGCTTCTTGCCTTCGTCGTCGACCTGCACGAGCTGATCGCCGGCCTTGGGACCATCGCCGTCGGCCCAGACCAGTCCAGTACTGGCCGCGAACGCCGCACCGGCCACTGCTTTCAACGCCAGCCGGCGGCCGGGGTCTGCGCCGGCACAGGCGCAGCAGGGAAGAGTCGCTTCGGGAAAGGGATCCTTCATCGTGGTCTCCGTCATGGTGTGCGTCCTTCGTGGCTGAAGTCGGCTGGATTCTTAATCGGAACTCTGAATTCAGAACACTGGAAAACCCCACCTTGCTTGCATCGGGTTGTAACTCCTGAACAACAGGCGGACGGGGCGCTTTCAAGGGTGTCCAAATTACTCTATGACAGGCGCAATGCCTCTGTCACGACTGAATTCAATGTTGCATTTGCGATGCCACCAAAAGACCATGGCCGCACTCTGGTTGTTCGACATTTTACGAATACTGAATTCAGAGTTCCCTAAAATTCGCCTCATGAAGATCCTCGCCATGTCGCCGAATCTTTCTTCCCAGGTTCACGCCGCGCTGGTCGCGGAGATTGCCCAGGGCCACCTGAAACCAGGCGCGCGCATCATCCAGGAGCAGATCGCCCAGCGGCTGGGCGTGTCGCGCCAGCCGGTGCAGCAGGCGCTGCTGTTGCTGCGCGACCAGGGCGTGCTGGATGACGCGCCGCGCCGCGGCCTGATCGTCGCGCCCATCGACCCCGACCACGTGCGCAACATGTACGACATCCGCGCGGTCATCGAAGGGCTCGCCTTCCGTCGCGCCGCGGAGTGCAACGCGCCCTTTGCACGGCGTCTGGGCGTGGCGCTGCTGCGTGACGGGCGCGAGGCGATCGGGAAGGGCTCGGCCACCGCGCTGATCGCCGCCGACCTCGCGTTCCACCGCCTGATCCATGAGTTGTCGCGCAACCCCCTGATCTCGCCGACGCTCAACACCCAGTGGACCTGCATCCAGCGTGTCATGGGCGAGGTCTTGCTGCGTGAAGAGTCGCCGGAAACCATCTGGGCGCAGCACGAGGCCATGCTCGACGCCGTGATTGCCGCGGACGGCGACGCCGCCGAGCGGCTGGCGCGCGAGCACATCACGCATGCCGCAGCGATTGCGATCGAGCGACTGACCCAGGCGCGGCGCCCTGCCGTTGTGCAACGCGGCCGTGCGACTTCCGCGCGCCACCCGGCGGGGTTCGCCATCGATCACGCAACGGCTTGCGGCGTCGATCGTCCGCTCGATCACGCCGACGCGCCCGCCGGCACCGGGCAGCGCTCGTGATTGCATTCATCGAGCCCCTTCACTGACGCCATTCCCAGCACCACGAGCACAAGCCACGAGGAGACAACACATGACGCTCGGTCTGCCGAACTCTCAACCCACCGCGGCGCCGTCGGAGGTGCAGCCATGAGCCACCTGCTTTCCGTTTCGGACGCCATCGCCGCACACGCTCGGCTCTATCCCCGCAAGATCGGAACGCGCGATTCGAAACGCGCGCTCACCTTCGGCGCCTGGGACGACCGTGCCACGCGACTGGCGAACGGATTGCGCGGGCTGGGCCTGGCCAAGGGCGAGACCGTGGGCCTGCTCGCGTACAACTGCGTCGAGTGGATGGAGATCTACGTGGCGCTGGCGCGCTGCGGGCTGGTCGCGGTGCCGATCAACTTTCGCCTGACTTCGCCGGAGATCGCGTACATCCTCGAGCATGCGCAGGCCCGGGCGGTGATCGTGCAGGATGACCTGGTCGATCGCATCGAGCCGCTGCGCGCAGACCTGCCGCTGCAGGCCGCCCGCTACGTGCACTTCGGTGGGGCGACGCCTGCGGGGTGGACAGGGTACGAGTCCTTGATCGAAGCCGCTGCGCCCACGGTGACTGAAGTCACCGTGCGACCGGAAGATCCCTTTGCGCTGATGTACACCTCGGGCACCACCGGCAAGCCCAAGGGCGCGGTGCGCAACCATGAAGGCAATGCCCTCATCGCATTGGCCACGGCCGTGGAGTTCCGCTTCTCGCGCGACGACACCGCGCTGCTGGTGATGCCCTTGTGCCACGCGAACTCGTTGTACTTCGGCATGACCTTCATGTACCTCGGCGCGACCATCGTGGTCGACGACCACAAGAGCTTCGACCCGGAGGCCTTGCTGGCCACGCTGGCGCAGGAGAAGGTGACCTTCACGTCCCTCGTGCCGACGCACTACATCATGATGCTGGGCCTGCCGGCCGCGGTGAAGGCGAAGTACGACGTCGGCGCGGTCGAGAAGCTGTTGATTTCCTCGGCACCCGCGCGCAAGGACACCAAGCTCGCGATCCTCGACTACTTCAAGAACTCGGGCCTGTTCGAACTGTACGGCTCAAGCGAAGCGGGCTGGGTCACCCTGCTGCGCCCGGAAGAGCAGATCGAGCGACTGGGCACCGTGGGCCGCGAGTGGGCCGGCTCCGGCGCGATCAAGATCCTCGACCCGGATGGCAACGAAGTGCCCGACGGTGAGGTCGGCGAACTCTATTCGCGCACCGCCTACGTCTTCGACGGCTACTGGAAGAACCCCGGGAAGACGGCCGAGGCCTTTCGCGGCGAGTGGTGCTCGGTGGGCGACATGGCGCGCCGTGATGCCGACGGCTACATCCAGCTCGTCGATCGCAAGAGCAACATGATCATCAGCGGCGGCGAGAACATCTATCCCTCCGAGGTCGAGACGGCCATCGGAACGCACGCCGGCGTCAAGGACGTGGCGGTGATCGGCATCCCCCACGAGAAGTGGGGCGAGACGGTGCAGGCGGTCGTCGTGCTGCACGACCCCTCGGTCGACCCGAAGGCCATGGAGGCCGAGATCCTTGCGTGGTGCAAGGAGCGCCTCGCTGGCTACAAGCGCCCGCGCTCCATCGTCTTCATCCAGGACGCCGAGATGCCGCGCACCGCGACCGGAAAGATCCTGCACCGCACGCTGCGCGACCTGATGTCGCGCAAGACCCCGGCGAACTGATCCTGATTTTTTTCACGCGCAAGAACCGCGGCCGGCACAAGGCGGCCTCATCAAACCCAGGAGACAAGCATGTTCAACAGAAGAACCTTCCTCGCGGCCGGCGCATTGCTCGGCTCCAGCACCGCAACGACAGGCGCGTGGGCGCAGGCCCCCAATGCCGAATTCAAGTTCAAGCTCGGCACCGACCTGCCGGCGACGCACTCTGTGAACGTGCGGCTGAAGGAAGCCCTCGATGCCATCACGGCGGAGAGCAAAGGCCGCGTCGCGATCCAGCTCTTCCCCAACAACCAGTTGGGCAGCGACTCGGACATGATGTCGCAAGTGCGCTCGGGTGCGCTCGAACTCGCCACCTTCCCGGGCACGGTGATGTCGACACTCGTTCCGGTCACGGCGATCACCGGCGTGGGCTTCGCCTTCGCCAGCTACGACAAGGTCTGGGCCGCGATGGATGGCGCGGTCGGCAACCATGTCCGCGGTGCGATCGCCAAGTCCAGCCTCGTGCCCTTCGAGGCGGTGTGGGACAACGGCTTCCGCCAGATCACCACCAGCACCAAGCCCATCCAGACGCCGGACGACCTGAAGAACTTCAAGATCCGCGTGCCGGTGGTGCCGCTGTGGGTGCAGATGTTCAAGTCGCTGGGCGCGGCGCCGGTCAGCCTGCCGCTGAGCGAGGCCTACCAGGCGCTGCAGACCAAGGTGGCCGACGGGCAGGAAAACCCGCTTGCGCTGATCGACGCGGCCAAGTTCTTCGAGGTGCAGAAATACTGCTCGGTGACCAACCATGCGTGGGATGGCTTCTGGTTCGTTGCCAGCGGCAAGGTCTGGAAGGGCGTGCCCGACGATGTGAAAGCGGTGATCACCAGGCACATCAACGCGGCCGCGAAGAAGCAGCGCGACGACATCGCCAAGGCCAACGTCGACCTGCAGAAGGCGCTGGAGGGCAAGGGCCTCGTGTTCAACAAGGTCGACACCGCGGCCTTCCGCAATGCATTGGCCAACGCGGGCTTCTACAAGGAAGTGAAGGGCCGTTTCGACAAGGACGCTTGGGCGCTGCTCACGCAGTACGCCGGCGACATCGCGTGAGCGCCGCGACCGTTCATCCCGCGAACGAGACGCCCATGGCGCACCCTGCATCCTCCATCCCGCCCGCGCCGCTGTCTGGGGGCATCGCCGCGCGCGCGGCCGGGTTCGTCGAGCTCACGCTCGGACGCGGCATCGAATGGATCGCGGCCCTGCTGATCGCGATCGAGGTCCTGCTGCTGCTGGCCGGCGTGATCGCGCGCTACTTCCTGCACACGCCGCTGACCTGGATCGACGAAGTGGCGTCGATCCTCTTCCTGTGGCTGGCCACGCTCGGCGCCGTGGTCGCACTGCGGCGCGGCGAGCACATGCGCATGACGGCGCTGGTCGCGAAAGTGTCGCCCGGCACGCGCGCCTTCCTCGACACGGTGGGCATGGCTGCGGCATTGGCCTTTTTGATGTTCGTCGTCTTTCCCGCTTTCGAGTTCGCGTCGGAAGAAGTCGCCGTCACGACACCTGCGCTCGAGATCTCGAACGCATGGCGCGCCGCGGCATTGCCGGTGGGCTTCGCGCTGATGGCGCTGATGGCGGCAATACGTTTGCTGCGGGTGGGTGACTGGAAGCGGGTCTTCGGCGCCATTGCACTGGTCGTGGTCGCCTGCCTCGTGTTCAGGGCGCTCGGTCCGGCGTTGAAGGCACTTGGCAACTTGAACCTCCTGATCTTCTTCGTCGGCGTCACCGCGGTGACCGTGCTGATGGGCGTGCCGATCGCAATCTCCTTTGGCCTTGCAACCTTTGGCTTCCTCGCGCTGACGACCAGCCTGCCACTGGAAGTGATGGTCGGGCGCATGGACGAGGGCATGTCGCACATCATCCTGCTGGCGGTGCCGCTGTTCGTGTTCCTCGGGCTGCTGATCGAGATGACGGGCATGGCGAGGGCGATGGTCGCCTTCCTCGCGACGCTGCTGGGCCACGTGCGCGGCGGGCTGTCCTATGTGCTGCTCGGCGCGATGTACCTGGTCTCGGGCATCTCGGGCTCGAAGGTGGCCGACATGGCGGCGGTGGCGCCGGTGCTGTTCCCGGAGATGCGCAAGCGTGGCGCCAAGGACGGCGACTTGGTCGCGCTGCTCGCCACCACCGGCGCGCAGACCGAGACCATCCCGCCCAGCCTGGTGCTGATCACCATCGGTTCGGTCACGGGCGTGTCGATCGCGGCGCTTTTCACCGGCGGCATGCTGCCCGGGCTGGTGCTGGCGGCCACCTTGTGCGCCGTGGTCTGGTGGCGCTACCGCGGCGAAGACCTCTCGCACGTCAAGAAGGCCACCGGTGCGCAGATCCGCAGCGCGTTGCTGGTGGCGCTGCCCGCGGTGCTGCTGCCCTTCGTGATCCGCGCTGCGGTGGTCAATGGCGTGGCCACCGCCACCGAGGTGTCCACGCTCGGCATTGCGTATTCGATCGTCGCCGGCGTCGTGTTCTACCGCCAGATGCAATGGAGCCGCATGGTGCCGATGCTGATCGAGACGGCCGCGCTCACCGGCGCGATCCTGTTCATCATCGGCACGGCCACGGCAATGGCGTGGGCGCTGACGCAATCGGGCTTCTCGAACACGCTGGCCGCCGCGATGTCGGCGCTCGGTGGCCCCATCGCCTTCATGGCGGTGTCGATCGTCGCCTTCATCATCCTGGGCAGCGTGCTTGAGGGGATTCCGGCGATCGTGCTTTTCGGACCGCTCCTGTTCCCCATCGCGCGCCAGATCGGCGTGCATGAGGTGCACTACGCAATGGTGGTTGTGCTGTCGATGGGCATTGGCCTGTTCGCACCACCTTTCGGCGTGGGCTACTACGCCGCCTGCGCCATTGGCCGCGTCGATCCCTCCGAAGGCATGAAGCCGATCGTCGCCTACGTGATCGCATTGATCGTGGGCCTGGCAATCGTCGCCGCCGTGCCCTGGATTTCCCTCGGCCTGCTCTGAACCACAACCCTCTACGAAGACTCACACCATGGCGCAAGCTCCCATCATCTCCGAGTATTCCGCGGCCGCGCTGGTCGCCCGTTTCCTCAAGGCCCGAGGCGTCGACCGTGTGTTCGCGCTGTGCGGCGGCCACATCATGCCGCTGTGGATGCGGCTGGACACCGAAGGCATCCGCATCATCGACGTGCGCGACGAGCGGGCCGCGGTCTACATGGCACATGCCCACGCCGAACTCACCGGCGGGCTGGGCGTGGCGCTGGTCACGGCCGGTCCCGGCGTGACCAACGCGATGACGGGCATCGCCAACGCCTACGTGGCCAAGGCGCCCGTGCTGGTGCTCTCGGGCACGCCGCCACGTCAGCAGGAAAACCGCGGTGCGTTGCAGGACATGATCCACACGGACTTCGTGCGTCCGCTCACCCGCTATGCGCGCACCGTGCGGCAGCCCGAACTGGTGCTGCAGGAGCTGGACGCGGCCGTGTCGTGCGCTTTCGGGCAAGGGGGCGAGCCGGGGCCGGTGTATCTGGACTTCCCGGTGGACACACTGCGCGGCGAAGTGCCGCGCGCGCTGGTCTTGCCCGAGCAGATGCAGGGCCGCACGCGCGACCGCTTCCTGCCCGACCCCGAGGCGGTGCAGCGCGCGGCCGACCTGCTGCTGTCGGCGAAGAAGCCGCTCTTCATCTCAGGCCGAGGCGCACGCGGCGCCGGCCCACAGATCGCGCAACTATTGGAACGCGTGGGCGCGCTCTACCTCGACACCGGCGAAAGTCGCGGGTTGGTGCCCGACGACCACCCGGCCGTGGTCGCTGCGATGCGCGGTTCGGTGATGACCGAGGCCGACCTGATCGTGACCGTGGGCCGGCGCCTGGACTTCCAGCTTGCCTACGGATCGCCCGCGGTGTTCGGCGATGCCAGGTTCCTGCGCATCGCCAATTGCGCCGGCGAGTTGCGCGACAACCGCCGCGGTGCCGTCGAGCTGTTTGCCACGCCGTCCGCCGCGCTCGATGCCTTGATCCAGGCCACGGAAGGCCGCCGCGGCGCCGCCGATCGCGAGTGGTCGCGCAGCACGCGTGACAAGCACCTCGAACGCGCGAACAAGCTGGTCACGTCGATGAAGTCCGCTCCCGACGGCAGCGACGGCCGCATGCATCCCAACCGGCTCGTCGCCGCATTGCGCGAAGCGTTGCCGGCCGACGCGGTGCTCGTCGCCGACGGTGGCGACTTCCTGAGCTTTGCGCGCGTTGGCCTGCCAGCCACGACCTACCTGGACCCCGGTTCATTGGGCTGCATCGGTGTCGGCACGCCCTTCGGTGTCGCAGCGAGCCTGGCGCTGCCGGACCGCACCGTGGTCGTTGCCACCGGCGACGGCTCGTTCGGCTTCAACGCCATGGAGATCGACACCGCGGCGCGCCACAAGGCGCCGGTGCTGATCGTGGTGGCGAACAACGGCAGCTGGGCGATCGAAGTGCGCGACCAGCAGGAGAACTTCGGCAAGGTCGTCGGCACGCGGCTGCAGTACGCCGACCACGCGGCAATGGCGCGCGCCTTCGGACTGCATGGCGAACGTGTCGAGCGTGCCGAGGATCTGCCGGCGGCGATCCAGCGCGCGCTTGCGAACAGGCCGGCGCTGCTCGACGTCATCGTCACGCCGGAGCCGGCCTCGTCCGACGCGAAGTCCGGCTTGGCTTGGGTGCCTGATCTGCAACCCCTTGGTGCCTGGGACGACGCCGAGCGTCGCTGGCGAGCTTCTTGAGCATCCCTTTTGAGGAGGAGAAACCCTGACGGCAGGCCGCATACCGAATTCAAGTTGTTACAGCCGAATTTATACTGAACGGATGAAAGAACTGGCGTTGCAACCGAAGTTGGTGGAACAGGTCCACGAGGCGATCCTGAACGAGATCACCGAGGGCAGGTTGGCGCCGGGCGAGCGAATCATCCAGGAACAGATCGCGCAGGAGCTCGGCGTTTCACGGCAACCGGTGCAGCAGGCGCTTCTCTTGTTGCGCAACAAGGGGGTGCTGAAGGACGCCCCGGGTCGTGGCCTGATCGTCGCGCCGCTCGATCTCGACTATGTGCAGAGCATGTATGAGATTCGCGCGGTGCTCGAGGGGCTGGCATTCCGCAAGGCCGCCGAACTCAATGCCGAGCGGGCACGCAAGAACGGTGCAGCGCTGATCCAGAAGGGCCGCAAAGCGGTGAAGAGCAAGTCGGTCGCGGCGATGATCGCCGCCGACCGCGAGTTCCACGCCTTCATTTACGATCTCTCCGAAAACCCGCTGATCGCGCCGAGCATGGAGGCGCAGTGGACCTCCACGCAGCGCGTCATGGGCGAGGTGCTGATGCGCGACGAAAAGCCGCGCGACATCTGGGACCAGCACGAGGCGATGCTCGCAGAGGTCGTTCAAGGCAACGGCGCAGCGGTGGAAGAGATGGCGCGCCAGCATGTGATGCAGGCAGCCATATTCATGATCAACCGGTTGCGCAGCCAGCGTCGTTTGGCGCAGGCGCCGCCCAAGGCTTCGGCGCCGGTGCGCGTGGCCGGTTGATCGGTCCAGTCGCCCGAGTCGCCGCCGGGAGGCCTTGGCGAGAAGTCTCCCGCAAAACGCACGTCGTCACTCACATTTAACGCCGTCGCCCAAAGGCGGCTTCTCCTGAAGTTGTCGGCGAAGGTCAAGTCCCGAAGGTGGACCGGCCGTGCGTGAAGCGCAGTGCCAAGGGCTGCTTTGACAAGCGCCGCCATTCGGCAGACAAATCCGAATGGCAGCAGCCAGTCTTGACCTGCTGGACGATGGGCGCGAGCCAAGGACTGCTCATGGCCGAGACTGCCTGTCCGCCAAACTCGCTGATCGCAGCCCTTGGCCAATAGCGCGATCGTGTGAAGGTCAGCTACCAAGCGCGGCAGCGAACTGGTACTCGCGGCCATGACCAGTCGGTCGCGCTCGTCCGCTACGACTGTTGTCGCCCACATTGCGGTCACTGCGGTTTTCCGGCATAAGCCAGTGTCGGAACAGGCACACGACGATGAAGTTTCTTTTTCGTTTCCACGCACCGCGCTCAGGCACCGCCCTCTATTGTGCGAAAGATCAATTGCCGGCTTCGAGCGTGACTGCGCAGACGTCTTCCTCGCGCATTTGATGGCCCTCGGCGATTAGCTTTTGAACCGTGGCGTCGTCTAGGTGACCCTCGAATGCAGCCAGCGCGTGAGCCCGCAAGGCGGCGCCGAACGGCGTTTCGCGTCCTAGTCGATGCGTCGCCTTGTCGCGGTAGCCGACAAGGCGCGCAGCGCTGGTGTGGCGTTGTTCGCCAAGCGTCAACCGTATGGGAATCCCAGCGAAATCGTCGAAGCCGTCCCATTCAGCGCTGCGGCAGCAGTCGAAGAAGTCTGCAATCACTACGCGTGCCTGGAGCAAGTCGCCGGCGATCAACAAGGCGACCGCTAGATAACCTAGTGAAGCGTTGAGCAGTCCGCCCCGGCGGTGTTCGTGCGCTACTAAATTGCGGGCGCGAGACAACGCTCCCTCCACGTTGCCGAGCGTGAGGTCCGACCGCACGATGTGACACTCGAAGACGGCAGCGGAGCGGTCAGCGCCTGCGAGTTTCGCCAGCGCCAGACCTGCCTTGCCGGCGAACTGCATGCCTACGGGATCGTTCGCATACATCATTGCTGTGCAGGTCGCCAATTGTCGGTACGCAAGCAGGCGCGGCGGCCAATGCGGATCTTCCAGGTTTGAGAGTTCGTCGAGCACGCGTCGACCTTCGTCCGGCGGCGTGGGGCCTGCCATCACCCAGAAGCAAAGCGAAAGATAAAGACCGCGCGCGCTGGCCGATTGCCGGTGAAAATCAGCGGCCTTGATGGCACATACACGCATCTCGCGGTAGTTCGACAACGCCATCGCTTGCGCCCTTCCGAGCCAGAACGCTGCGAGGACGGCCGGCTCCACGTCGGACGGGAGATGGTCCGCGAGTTCCGCGCTGCGCCGACGGTACTCGTGCATCAGGCCCATCATCGTGAAGAAATGCGCCGACGAACCGGCCAGCGCCAGCACAAGCGTCAAGTCGTGGTACTTGCTCCATTCGAGCGCTGCGCGCAGGTTGCCAAGCTCCGCCGCGCATGCGGCAAGCCACGCGACATCGGTAGTGACCCAAAGGCTCTCGTCGCCGCCCTGAAACCTTCGCAAGATCGCCTTGGCATGTCGATGCTGCGCCTCATGCAGTTCGCCCGCTGCGCGCAGTTGATCCAATGCGTATTCACGGGCACTTTCGAGCAATTGGTATCGAGGCAGATCGCCGCGATCGATGACAACAACGAGCGAGCGATCGACCAATTCCGCCAGCGCATCGACAAGCGCCGACCCGTCGATCGCTCGGCCTCGCGCATCCACCGTGACCGCGGAAGCGAGTGCCAGCGTGAACCCGTCGACGAATATGCCCAAGCCTTTGAACACGGTTTGTTCGGTCGCACTCAGGAGCCCGTAGCTCCAGTCGAGTGCAGCTCGCAGCGTTTGCTGGCGCGGTGGCGCATTGCGGTTGCCTCCACCCAGCACACGCAGCCGTTCAGGCAGTTGCGAAGCCAGCCCGCTCAATCCGAACAAGGACACGCGCGCCGACGCAAGCTTCAGGGCGAGTGGAATTCCATCCAATCCGCGGCAGATCGCGACTACGTTGTCCACGTTGCCTTCGCTCAACGCGAATGTCCGGTTGGCGGCTTTGGCCCCATCCACAAACAAGGCCACCGCGCCAAAACCCGCGGCCACTTCGGGCGTCGTTTGGGAGTCGGGAATCGCGAGCGCACCCAATCGCAGGATGTGCTCGTCCTCGCATCGGAGTGCGGCCTGGCTCGTGACGAGCAAGCGCACACCCGGCGTCAACCGGATCACCGCCTCGGCGAGCTGCGCCACGGCGCCGAGCAAGTGTTCTGCGTTGTCTAGCACGATCAGCATGCGCCGTGTCTTTAGACCCGCCAGCAGCGAAGGAAGCGGGTCGTCGCCGCGACCGACGGGCAAGCCGACGGCGCGCGCCACCGTGGCGCACAGCAAGGCCGGATGGCTGATGGGGCCAAGTTCGACCCACGCGGCGCCATCTGGATGGGCCGCCTGCGCTGTGGTGCCGGCCCACAGCGCCAGCGAAGTCTTGCCGATTCCACCGGCGCCGACCACAGTGACGAGGCGATGCGCTGTCAACAATTTCTCGAGCGCGGCCAAATCATCTTCACGCCCCAGCAGCGCGGGATGCGGCGGTGGCAGCGTTGAGCGAGTGCTCGCGGGTTGGCCCGCAAAGGCGGCTGGCATCGTTGCCGACATGGGGCGGCGTGCGTCAAGTGCGGCCGAGACGTCGTGCTGCGGTCGTTGTTCAGCATGCAGGAGCCGGAACGCGTGCACAGGCGTTGCGATGTTCTTGATCATCTGCAGGCCGATGTCCTCGAACGCTGTGCGCAATCGATGGGAGATCGCACCGTGAACGGCCTGCGACACAGTCATGCCACCTGGCTGCGCGAGCGTCTGCAGGCGCGCCGCGATGTTGACCCCGTCACCGTACACAGTGCCATCGCCTTTTTCGAGCACGTCGCCGAGGTGAATGCCGATACGAAACAACATCCGGCGGTCTTGCGGCACGTCACTGGATTGCGTCGCGATCTCCTCCTGGGCCGCGATTGCCGCGCTCACTGCGCCGCTCGCCGTCTCGAAGACGGCAAGCACGGAGTCACCGGCTGTGTCGATCAACCGGCCGCCATAGGCCTTGATGTACGTTTCGAAAACGCGGCGCGCTGAATCGAGCGCATTCAGGCAGGCTATATCGTCCAAGGCCATCAGGCGCGAGTAGCCAGCCGCATCCGCGGCCAGAATCACCAGGAGTCGATGCCTGAGTTCGACGCTCTGCATGTGGGTATCTTGCCTGAAGGCAAGCCGCAATCGAGACGGCGCCATTGTCGGACGACAGGGAGGTGCACGGAACGCCGACGATCAAAAACGCGCTGATCCTGCCGCGCCGAGCGCCTCAGTGTAGAAGTTGAAAATTGTGACTCTCGTGGCACAAGAGAGCCGACGTATTTCCTCGGCTTCTACGACTGCTTCCGCACATTGCGGACGCCCAGCGAGCGGCATCGAAGGACTGGACTGGGCCCAGACTTCCACTCGGCTGGCCAAGATAGCGGCCGTTCGATGGTGCAAGGGTGAGTCGCTCGAGAGCATGCAGCCGAGCTACGACTTCATTACCTTGAGACCGGCCGTAGATGATGCGGGCGCCTTCACACTTGGAAGACCGGAATCTGTCGAACAGCTTGAATTCGACCCGCGCCCGGGTACAACCGCAATCGCTGCGGAGCTGCCCGTTGCCCCTGCAGGCCCTTGCCCACTGCGTCGATTCGCTGCACCCTATGCGTATGGCTTCGCACATCATCATCAGCATGCCACATCAGCTCGGCCGCGCCGAGGCACGACGCCGCATCGAGGGCGGTTTCGCGAAGATCATCAACCTGTTGCCCGGCAGCGGCGGGGCCCCCAGCGAGCGCTGGGACGGTGACCGGCTCATCTTCAGCGTCGCGGCGCTGGGTCAAACTATCTCCGGGGTCATCCAAGTCCTCGATGCCACAGTAACGATGGAACTTGAGCTGCCCGGTTTCCTCGGCGTCATCGCCACCGGCCTCAAGGCGAGGCTTCAGAAAATGGGCCAACTGCTATTGACAAAGAAGTAGCGTAGGTTGTGCAGTGGCGCCGCGCGTCTTGAGGTGCAATCGTCCGGTTGAATCCGCAACTGCCTGCAGTCATTCAACCCAAAATGACAAATGACGGCGGCTTCAGAAAGCGGCCATTGATGGATTTCAGTTTGGACGGCAGGTCCACCTCGAAATTGGACCTTCGCAGCGTGGAGGACCACTTCAGTACGTCGGGAAACATGCTGCAAGGCCATCACAGCGACAGGCGCGCGCGCTTCGCGCAAATGAAGGCTTTATCGAACGTTGGCCTGAATGGAACTTGCAGAAGTCGCAGGCCACCGGCGTAAGCCGGCCCTTCTTGTCCTCGCGCATGCGGATCGGGTTGAGCTCTAGCGTGGTCATGCCAAAGTCGTGGAACAGCTCCCACAGTTTGGGCAGCTGCTGCACCAGCGGGGAGATGATCTCCTTGGGCGCGCCGATCTCGGTCAGCGCGTTGGCTACAACGAAGGCCTTGAGGCCGGTCAGTGGATCGAATGGCACCATGGCGACTTGGCCCTTGTCGAGCTCCTCAATGTCCATACCGCCCATGTGCGTGAGCGTCATGGTCGGCGCACGGAAGCGCGTGGAGTCGCTGATCGAGAAGTAAACCTCGTGCTTGGCCGGCACGCCCGCCTCGAAGGTCACGCCGTTGGCCTTGGCCTTGACGTGGCCCACTTGGTGCTCTGCAAAGTAGAGGCGCTCCTTCTCGGCCAGCGCGGTCTTGAGGTCGGTGGCACGGCCCAGCAGCCCAGCCTTGCCCTTCTTGCCGATGCCGCCCTTGAAGACGGGCTTGATAAAAATGAGCCCGTAGTTGTCGATTAGCCCCTTGATTTCCTCTTCGCTGGCCGCTGGGCTCAGCACCTCGGTGGCGGGAAAACCAGCGAACTGCAGCAGCCGCGCGCCGTGCAACATACCCGTGATCTGCATGAAGGTGTCTCCGTTTGGACGATTGGAAGCGGCAGCGTTCCCCCATCGCAAAGGGGCGATGAAGAGATTGGCCGCAGAGATGCAAGCTAGTCGGCCTTGATCTGGGCTCGTGCGATCACCGGTTTCCAGCGAGCCTGCTCGCTCTTGATGAATGCGTCGAACTCCGCAGCGGTGCTGCCGATAGCTAAGGCCGTGTCTGAAGCCAATTTGTCCCGTACGGCTGCCGTCTTCGCCGCCTTGATGGCCTCTGCCTCCAGCTTTGCGACGTTTGCTTTGGGCCATTTGGAAGGCGCAAGCAGGCCGTACCACTGCGTCATCTCGAATCCCTTGTACCCCTGCTCGGCTACCGTGGGAACGTCGGGCAACTGCGGCAGTCGCTCCGTGGTTCCCGTAGCGATGCAGCGCAGCTTGCCGGCCTTGATAAATTGAATCAGCGCTGGTGCGCCCACCGACGCAGCCTGCAGACGTCCTGACATGAGATCGGTCAGCATGGGACCCGTGCCTTTGAACGGGATGTGCAAGAGGTTGATGTCAGACACCATCTTCAGGTACTCGAATGCAAGATGTCCGGCGCTTCCGTTGCCTGCCGAGCCATAGTTGAGCTGTCCTGGGTTTTTCTTGGCATACGCGACGAATTCCTTGAGGTCCTTTGCGGGGACGTCCGGGTGCACGACATACAGACTCGGCACCTTGGACAGGAGGCTCACCGGAACGAAGTCTTTTGCCGGGTCGTAGGGTAGCTTGGCGAAGATGAAGGGATTCACCGCCAGCGTGCCGATGTGACCCAGAATGAACGTGTGCCCGTCCTCGGAGTTGGCCACTTCCTGCATGGCGATATTTCCAGCGGCGCCGGGCTTGTTGTCGACGAAAACGCTTTGGCCGATGGTCTTGCTCATCTCCGCAGCCACCGAGCGTGCAACGATTTCCGAACTACCACCCGGGGAGAACGGCACCACCAGCCGCAATGGTTTGGTCGGCCACGCGGCCTGCGCTTGGCCAACGAGTGGCAGGCTGCCCGCCAGCGCGATCACTGAGGTCTGCTTCAACCATTGCCGACGCGAGAGGGACAGGGTGTTCAAAGTTTCCATGGTGTGTGATGTCTCGCTGTAGTGGGTAGCGGAGCAGTCAGTATGCGGACGCAGCGGGCGTGGCGTAAGGCGTACCCCGTTGCGTTTACATAAGCCTCGCTTATTGAAAAGCGAGCCGCCCTGCCTAGAATGCCGGCTCATGGACACACGTCAGATGCGCTGCATCGTTGCTATCGCGGACGGTGGAAGCCTGACGCGTGCAGCGGAAGAGCTGGGCCTGGCGCAGCCGGCACTGACCCAAACGCTGAATCGGTTGGAACAAGAGATTGGCGCCAAGCTGTTCACGCGTAATCGACGCGGTGCGGAGCTGACCGAAGTCGGTTTGGCCGTAGTTGAAGATCTGCGGGCGGCACTTGCTCATGGCGACGCCGCGGCTGCGCGAGCGCGAGCGATGGGCGCCGGCCGCGCCGGGCGCCTGACGATCGGCTTTGTCACCCATGCCGTCTACGACGTACTGCCGCGCGCTCTTCGACGGCTGAACGCGGAGCACCCGCAGCTCGATGTTGTTCTGCGTGAGATGAGCAATGCGGAGCAAGTCGAGGCACTGGAAGGTGGGCGGATCGATATTGCCCTGCTGCATCCTCCGGTGTCCGTGAACGCGCGGGTTCACGAACTGAGGGTCGGCGCGGAACCCATGGTGGCCGCGCTTCCAGTCGATTACAAGTTAGCCACTGACAGCCGCGTCTCCATGGCCGAGATCTCGAAGGTTGGTTTGGTGTGGTTTCCAGAGCACGACATTCCAACCATGCGTACCCAGATGCTCAGCGCGCTTCGAAGCGCGGGCCACGAGACCCGGATCGTGCAGGATGCAAGCCGTACTCTCACGGTGTTGGCTTGCGTCGCTGCTGGCTTAGGTTGGTCCTTGCTCCCCCGCTCGGTGCGCGCGTTGCGACACGAGGGGGTCTGCTACGCCGAGATTCGGGACGGGGCCAGCCTACCGTCTTTCGAACTCGCGGCAATGTGGCTTGCGCGCTCGCGTCCGACGTTTGCCGACATCTTCGCAGCGATGCTGCGTCTCTGAGCGGGAGCCTTAGTCAAGCTGTATCTTGTTGTCCTTTGCCAGCTTGGTCCACTTGGTCAGTTCGGCACGGCGAAACGCGTCGAGGTCGGCAGGGTTCGAACCAACGACTTCGGCCCCCATGCCTTCCAGGCGAGTGCGGACGTCGGGCTCCGCGAGCACTGCAGCAAGTTCCTTGGACAGCCGCTCCACCACGGGGGCTGGCGTAGCGGCCGGGGCGAACACCGCGTTCCATTCGTAAACTTCGTAACCTGGCAAGCCCGACTCCGCCACAGTCGGCAATTGAGGCAGAACAGGCGAGCGTGCTTTGCCGGTCACAGCGACGGCGCGCAACTTGCCGCCCTGGATGTAAGGCAGACTTGAGGCCAGGCTGGCGAAGAAAACAGGTACCGTACCGGCCATCACGTCGGTGAGCGCCGGCCCGCCGCCCTTATAGGCAACGTGGTTCATTTTGACGGACGCCATGGAAGAAAACAGTTCCCCGGCGAGGTGCTGCGCCGAGCCGTTGCCCGAGGATGCATAGTCGATCTGCCCCGGCTTGGCCTTGGCCTGCGACAGAAGGTCTTTGACGCTGTTGATCGATGTTGCGGGATTCACGACCAAGACATTGGGGACCTTGACCAACAAAGACACGCTGGCAAGGTCGCCTAGCGTGTTAAACGGCATCTTGCTGCGGAGAGCCGGATTCTGAGCGTGATTGGAGGCGTCGAGCAAAAGCGTGTAGCCGTCCGCAGGGCTTTTCGCCACTAGATCGCCGCCGATCGCACCGCCTGCTCCCGCGCGGTTGTCCACGATGACAGGTTGCCCCAGGCGAACGGAGAGCTTAGGCGCGATGACACGCGCGACGGCGTCGACAGTACCGCCGGGCGGGTAGCTCACGACCAGTTTGATGGGCTTGGACGGCCAGGCCTGTGCCTGTGCAACCACCGACGTCAGTAGCATTGCGCCGCCCGCGCCGAGATGTGCCAGCCAAAGCCGACGAGATGTTCTATTCCGCATGGTTGTCTCCAGGTAGAAAGTGAAAAAGTTGAGCTGGCGTGTCGATCAAGATGGAGCGTCGCGCTGCGGCATCCGGTACCCACTTGGCCAATGCGGCATGTGCAGTCGGATAGTTGGCTACGCCAAGATGTTGCGTATGCGGCCAGTCGCTGCCCCATACGAGCCGTGCGGCACCGAATGTGTCCAGCAGGGTCTGCGCCGCCGCGCACGCCGAAGGGCCGTTCATGTCAGTCCAGTTGCGATACGCCGCGGAGAGCTTGACCCAAGTTCGCTCGGAGCGTGCGGCCTCAAGCAGCCATTCGAGGCCCCGATTGCCCGACCTTTGGGGGCGTCCGAAATGATCCACCACCAAGTTGCAGCCGGCATCAAGCACGGGCTGTCCAGCGAGCGGAAGTTCGTGCAACTCGCAATGCAGTTCGACGTGCCAATCGAGTTCTCGCACGCGCGCCAGGAAGCGCTGCCAAGGGCCGCGTGTGTAATCGGGGACTGGCAGGCCGATCAGGTTAAGTCGGACTCCGACGATGCCCCCGTCGGCCAACAAACGAAGTTGGTCGTCGTCCGCATCCGCCTCAATGACCGCGACGCCGCGCAGGCGCTGCGGCTGTGCGCGGATGGCGTCAAGCATGAATCTGTTGTCGGTACCCAGAAAGCTCGGTTGAACTAGGACCGCGTGCGAAACGCCGTGCCGGTCGAGCAGTGCCAGGTACTCGTCCAAGGTTGCATCGTGGTCGGGCGCATGCCGGCGCCACGATGCCAGTTGCAAGCCTCGCACGAAAACGTGTGCATGGCTGTCGATAGCGGTGATGATCTGGCGATTCGAGGCCATTGGGAGGCTAGTGATTTACTGCAAGACAGTGGCTGAAACTGGCAACGAGTATCCATAAGAGGCGGCGCCGTTGTAAGCCGCTTAGAGTTCCTTTTTGATAAGTACCGCTTATGGACGGGGGCGCGACCTCTGGATACGCGGAGGCGCCTTTCTCCCCTGGCTAGCCGGTGCACCTTCCGGCAGCGGCGACCGCATGGTCGGAACCTGAAAACTCGGCCAAGAACACCGTCAGATTCGATGCCCGCTATGCAATGCGAAGCAGAAGTTCGCGCTGCCGAGCCCAAGGTCTCTCATGGGCCCTGAGCCGACCTTGCACGCTTCTAGAAAGCAGTCGTTCGCCGGGCGGAACGTGTCAATGAGTTTGCTACACCCGGCTTCATGAATTTACTGTGCAGGGCTGTGGTGATGTTGGGTCGGCGGTCTCCGATGGTGGTGGGTTGATCCATGCTGCGTT
>NZ_JASZYG010000034.1 GCF_030317105.1 Variovorax brevis | reverse complement strand
CTTGACGTTTGCGTTTGGCTTCACCCATCGGGTGAGTCTGCCAAATCAGCCAATCCCCGCGCCACTGCTGAATTCCCGCAGCATTGGCGCGGTGCAACTGCCGTTTTTAGGGTGAACGCAGCCCATTCGTCCGAGTGTGATCAAGCCGCAAACTCAGTCCTTGGATTGCGCTATCTGGAGATTGCCGTTAGCGACTCGGGCCTGCAGTCGTCGGTCAGCGCCACTCGAGTGTTGATTTCACAGGGGAAATCTTAGGCTGCCGTGTCAATCTGCAGGAAAGATACGACTACACACGTAATTGGATGACACCCGCCGGACGTGCCAGCGTGTTGTGTTGATCGCATTCTCCCGGCCATCCTGCTAAGGCCTTGGCAAGTTTCTACGCAAGAGTTCTGCAGACACGGCTTTGCGCAGCGTGTCAAGATCGAATGGCTTGGCTAGCACCGACTGGGGACCAATGAGGCGCTCGACGCTATTCATGTCCGCATAGCCCGTGACAAGCAATATTGGAATGTCTTCGTACATCGCGCGCGCATGAGCGATCAGCTCTGCGCCGTTCATGCGCGGCATCAGGTAGTCGACCAGCAGCAGGTCCGGCCTGGCCTTTTCCAGTTCGACCAAGCCTGCAGCGCCATCCGCTGCCTGGCGCACCCGAAAGCCCAGAACCTGAAGGGACTCGACCATGCTGCGGCGCACGCCGGGATCATCTTCCACCACAAGAATCTCCGCTTGAACTGCCATAGCGGGTTCTTGTGCCGCAATCAAGGCCTGTGTGCCGGCATTGTCCGGCGCAGGCGCGAGTGGAAAGCGCAGGCTGACAGTCGTTCCCGCACCGACCTCGCTTTGAACCTCAACGTTTCCGCCCGACTGCCGCGTGAAACCGTAGACCTGGCTCAGACCGAGCCCGGTGCCGGCATGCTGTTTGGTCGTGAAAAAAGGATCGAAGATCTTGTCCAGCAGGTTGTCTGCAATTCCTTCCCCGGTGTCACGCACTGCGACGCAGATTGAACCGAGGGGATACGCTGGTTCGGCGCTACCGCTCTGTGCTGCCGATGCGATGGTCGTATGAATCTCCAAGACGCCGCCCTGCGGCATGGCATCGCGAGAATTGACCGAGAGATTGAGGATGGCCATTTCCATCTGCGCTGCATCAGCGATGATAAAGGCCGGTGCGCAAGACAACGCAAGGGACAACTTGACGTGCGCCCCAACCGAGATCGAGATCAGTTCCGCCATGTTGCGGATCAGCGCGTTGGCGTCGTGCAGCTTGGGCACCAGGCTTTGCGTGCGTGCAAAGGAAAGCAACTGCCCCGTCAGGCGCGATCCGCGGTCCACGGCTTCCTTGGCCCGGCGCGCGCAGTCGCGCACCCGGTCGTCCTTGGCCTTCACGCGTTCAATCAATTGAAGGTTCAGGTTGACGACGTGCAGCAGGTTGTTGAAGTCATGCGCAATGCCACCGGTCAGGCGGCCCAGCGCTTCCAACTTCTGATTCTGGACGAGGGAGTTTTCAACGCGTTCGCGCTCCATGATCTCGTGCATCAGTCGATCGTTCGCGCTGGCAAGGTCAGCGGTGCGCTCGGAGATACGGGTTTCCAGTTGGTTGTTGAGTTGCTCGACGCTGAGCTTGGACGCGTGCAATTCAGCAAGGTGCTTGCGCGTGAGGTACTGGCGCTGCCGGGCCCGAAGTGCTGATTGCGCGGCACTGGCCAACGTGTCAGGATTGACGGGACGCTCAAGCAGTACAAGATTCGCGAGATCTTGCAGCGCGGACCTCGCACGGTCCGTTCGACGCACGGTCTGCCGCGCAGCCAGGACGACGAACGGGTAATCGGACCACGGTGGCTGGCGCCCGAGCAATGTGCGCAGCTGTTCGACGAGCCCATCGTCAAGAGTCTCTTCGGTGAGGATTGTCGCGGCCGAGTCGTCCAGGAGCTCGCAGAGTGCATGGCCATCGTGGCAGATGTGGACGTCGACCTGCCGCGTGCCGAGGACCTCGCTGATGACCAGAGCGTCCCGCCCGAACGGAGCCAGGATCAGTATCTGGTTTTCCACGCTCTTACGCCTGTTCCGCATCGCCGCCGAGTAGCGCGGTCATGCCGCGATAGCGCGGGACGCCCGCCATGACACCTTCGAAATCCGTGAGCGCTTCCCCGACCTCCAGACCCCCCGGGCCGAGCCGGAACTGATGAATTGTCGAAGCGTGCGCGCTGGTGCGGCTTTTGACCACCGACATCGCCTTGAGAAGCTGGCCACGGGCTTCGAAGTAGCGAAACTGCAGCATCGAATCGCTCAGGTAGCTCAGGTCAACGTCATTCGGCACATCGCCGGACAAGCCATGCTGGGACAGCACCATGATGGTTGTGACGCCCTGCAGATTGAGGTAGGTGAGCAGCTCATGCATCTGCAGCAGCAGGTAGTTGCTGCCCGGCATGGCGATCAGGTAGGCGTTGAGCGTATCGATCACCACCGTCGTTGCACCCTGCCGCTCGACCGCATCGCGGACACGGTGCGAGAACTGGCCGGCAGAAATCTCGGCCGGGTCGATAACGTGCAGAGCCAGTTGTCCTTCGGTGATGTAGCGTTCGATGTCAAGTCCGAGAGCGCGCGAGCGAAAAATCAGGGTCTTGACGCCTTCGTCGAACAGAAAAAAGGCCGCCTTGCGGCCCCGATCCATGGCGGCACGCGCACAGCACACGGCGGTCGTGGTCTTGCCCACGCCGGCGGGACCCGCAAACAGGAAGTTGCTGCCGGGGACCAGGCCGCCGCCCAGCAGCCGGTCGAGTGCGGTGTTGCCGGAGCTCACGGGTTCGCTCGCGTGCGCCCGGCCGTGCTCCTTCGCCACCAGTCGCGTGAACACCTGCAGCCCGCCCCGATCCAGGCTGAAGTCGTGCTCGCCCTCGCGAAAATGCACGCCGCGCAATTTCACCACGCGCAGGCGGCGCTTGTCGGGGCCGTAGGTGCCGGTGTTCTGTTCAAGGTGGATCACCCCGTGCGCAATGCTGTACAGGTGCATGTCGCCTGCGCCGCCCGACTGGTCGTCGAGCATCAGCACCGTGCACCGTTGCGTATGGAAGAAGCGCTTGAGCGCCAGAATCTGCCGGCGATATCGCAACGGGCTCTGGGACAGCAGCCGCATCTCCGAGAGACTGTCGAACACCACGCGCTGCGGCCGCACGCGTTCCACCAGCGCCATGATGCCGCGAATGGTCTCGCCGAGTTCGAAGTCGGAGGGGTGCAGGATGCTCTGTTCGGCTTCCGCGCTCAAGCCTTCGTCGCTCAGCAGATCGAAGATCTCGACGCCCTTCAGATCCCACCCGTGGGACGCTGCCCCTTGGGCCAGTTCGTCGGATGTTTCGGATAAGGTGACGTACAGGCCCTGCTGGCCAACGGCTCTTCCTTTAAGCAGAAATTGAAGACCCAAGGTCGTTTTTCCGGCGCCTGGGGTTCCTTCAACGAGGTAGAGGTGACCGGCAGGCAGTCCGCCGGCCAATACCTCGTCGAGGCCGGGGACACCAGTGGACTCAGGAAGCGACAGTTGCGAGGGCGAACGGACACTCATGGGGATTTAAGGTCAGTTAACAAACGCCCCGAAATCTAGTAGAAAAGGCTCGTTGACCGCGAGCGTCGCCGCACGCGCAATTTTGTAGGCAAATTTCTGAGGTGAATGTGGGGCGTCACCGCCGACGCCTTCGGCCGGCTCATGGTCCGCCCCCAGCGAGTGGACGCGCTCCAACGTCGCCTGGTGAAGCATCGCGCCGTTCTTCGCGATGCGGCGGGTCAGCGATGCGATGCGAATCGGCTTCTGGCCGGTCGTACATGCCGGCCACCGTTCCATTCGACGGGCGCCCACCTCAAATCTCCAGTCATCTCAGCAGGACGTTGCATCGGTTCCCGTCTCGGGTGGATTGCGACATCCAACTTTGCTCCCCGCAGGCGTCTGTGTGGTGAGCTTTTTCGGGGTTATGTTCATTTCATCCCCTCCCGCCTGAAAAGCCAGGCCCGCCAAGGCAGGGGAGGGGAGGGCAGGGCAGGGCCGCGCAGCCGCGCGACAAGTTGACATGGCTCCGTGCGGCGCGGCGCGGTGGCAGCCGCTCGCGTCAGGAGGTTCTGCGCCAGGAGGTTGCCATGGGATTTCTTTGTCCGTCGGGGGCGCGCCTGCCGCCGGTGGCCTTCTTGTTGGCCGACCAGGTCGAGCCCCGCAAGAAGATTGCGCGCCACCTTGGCGTGAGCCTGCGCACCCTGCAGCGCTACATCGCCGCCGGCCACGCGCCGCGCCCGGTCCAGCTCGCGCTGTGGTTCGAGAGCCGCTGGGGCATGTCGGCGCTGCACGAGCAGGCCTTCAACGAAGCCCGGCACGCGCGCGCCTGGGTCGCTTCGCTCGAGCGCGAGTGCGAGCGGCTGAGAGAAGTCGTTCGTGCCTATGAAAACGCCGAGGCGCAACCGGCGGCCAATAAGGCGGTTTTCACGTCGATCAGCCCCGTGGACTTGCAAGCACTCCTCGCCAGCAAAGTTGGCTTTGCGTTGCACTTCTACTCGAAGGCGGCGCAGCGTTTGAGATCTATTGCTGGCCTGTAGATGGCGGCTCGTCGTGCCGACATGGGGGCGGTTTAGCGTCGTCTGCCGCAGTCCAAGGCGCTATGAATTGAAGGCGGGCGCGCCACAACCAATAGCGTTGGACCTCAGTGCCAGATTGTCAGCGACGAGAGCACGGCCGGGCTCGCCACGTATGTCTTTGTTGGGCCCTGAGCCGACTTCTAGCTCATCTGATTCGACGCTCGAAAGCAGCCGCTCTAACGCGACATTTCCGGCTTGCCCGGCTTGCCCGGCTTGCCCCGCACCATCGATGCGATTCGCGTCGCACGGAAAGCTTGCACCAGCGTCGTTCGCCGGGGTTCAGACTTCACGGACATAGGTTTGCAGGTGCTCGCACGCGCTCTTGAACATATGGTCGAAATACAGGTCTGCCAGCGGACCTCCCGCCTCAACCGGCAAACGCGGCTCGATCGCGACGCGGTAGGTGAAATGCGTCTTGCCGGGCGCCACTTCCTCCAGCAGGTAGTCCTCGGCCAACGCGTTGGCCAGCGGCATAGA
The DNA here is from genome assembly GCF_030317105.1 of Variovorax brevis. Taxonomy (GTDB): domain Bacteria; phylum Pseudomonadota; class Gammaproteobacteria; order Burkholderiales; family Burkholderiaceae_C; genus Variovorax; species Variovorax brevis. The sequence goes on along the minus strand of NZ_JASZYG010000034.1, from coordinate 28,739 downwards.
CATACCTGTCAGGTAGAACGAGCAACGGCGATCCTGCTCCCAGCAGAAGAAGTGCTCGAATATGGTGGCCGTTGCCATCTTGACGGTTCGGGTCGCGCCGACGCCATGCGGCCTCGGACTTGTCCACTCAACCTTGTGGATGGCTTTGAACCACTTGGGCCACGAGTTTTCGTCATCAAAGATCGCAAACACCTTGGCCGGGGCCGCGTCCAAATCGACCTCGTGCCGGAAGCGCATTGGCGCCGTGTCGAAGAACGAGCTGTCCACGGGGTGGCAATCGAAGTGCATGGTGCGGCTCCAGTGTTGGTTGCAAAGCCATGATGCGTCTCAAGCCGACAGCATCGGTCTCCGCGCGCGACAGTGCAATCCGGACGTCCACGAGGCGTACACGTACGTAGAAATCCGCACTGCGGCCCCCTGAAGAGTGGCCTGAGGCGTTGTAGCGTTCGAGCAACGGAGCGACGTCACTCCGCACCAATGGGCTATATCGAAAGTGTCCGTGCGGCAGTAAGTTCTGTTTGGGCTCGAAGGGCGAATCTGTCTGTCCTCGAAGACCCTTGTCTCCGCTGCGGGGCTGAGAGGGCACGACCGTGGATGAACCCACTATATTCATCATTGACGACGACGAGGCTTGTCGAGATGTCGCTTGCGAGCTGATCAATTCCGTCGGGCTCGTAGCGACGGCCTTCAGTTCGGCGATCGAGTTTTTGGCGGCCTTCGACGCAACTTGGAAGGGCTGCCTGGTCTTGGACCTGCATATGCCCGGGATGAACGGGCGGGCGTTGCAGAAGCGACTGCAGGACATGGGAGTTGACCTGCCGATCGTGTTCATCAGCGGTAACGTGGACGTTCCAACGGCTTTCCATGCCATCAAAAATGGAGCGGTGGACTTCCCGGAGAAGCCCTATTCACAGCAGCAATTCCTGGACGCAATCGGCCAAGCCTTGCGGAGGGACCGCGCCTGAAGGCGTTTCATCAGTCCTCTGTTCGAGGCGGCGTGGCTCACCCCTCTCAGTCCAGCGCCGGACGAGCTTATTCGCTACGTGGCGGCGCCGCCTGCGTGCTCAGCGCCCGATCTGCGTCATTGAGGGCTGACGGAGTAGCGCACCACCACGCCGGCCGGATCGAAGTAGACGTAAAACAGATACGGCAAGTAGTTCTGCTGTATATGCCAGCTCCAGATCGCGCCGTCGAAGGATTCAACACGCGTCACTTGAAAGGGCTTGCCATAGGTGCGCAGGATGTCTGCCTCGCGCCATTTGCCGATCTGGATCGGGTTGTTGACCAACGGCGCGGCGAGTTCGGAACGCACGGCCACCACTTGCCCGGCCGCGTTCAGATCGACGTTGTTGACGTCGTGTCCATATGGCTCGGTTGAATACTGCAAGCGCTCGCCGCCATCGGGCAGCGGGTAGGTGGCGGTCGGCTTGCCCAACTGCTGCAGGGCCTGGGCGCGCGTAGAGCCGATGGCCAGGCGGGACGGGTCGCTGGCGCAAGCGGCCAGCAGCAGAGCCAGGACCGGCGGCAGCAAGAGCAGGTGGAAGGCTTTCATGGGCGTCTCCATGTCGAAGCTCGTACAGCCGTCATCGTAGCCGCGATGAGGTACCCGAGACCTGGTTGTGCCGGTACATGTGAGATTCGGTGAACCACCGGGCCTGTTCCGCCCGCCGACCATTTCCGCATCCGGCAATCCGTCTGGTCTCGGTGCAGCAGCCCATGAACCGATGTGCAGCCAGCTTGTGCAGAACGCGCTTCCGGTGACGCATGCGGGGCCCGCACTCAAGCCGTTGCGAGCAGGCCGCGAATGTCCGCTATCAGGCGAGTTCTGCGGCGCGGCTGACTGGCCGGTCTTGGCCAATTCTGTTGAAAAACTCCCTGGAAATTCAACCCGTCTCGACTATGTTGGTTGCATCTCATCGAGGAGTGCATCGACATGATGGGTCATCAAGGTGGCGTACAAGACAAGCTCTTCTACTCGTTCAACCTTGATGATCATGTTCCGCAAAGTCACCGGTTGAGGGGTATCGATCGGGTCTTCGATCTCAGCGACTTGCGCCAACACCTCGCGCCTTTCTATAGTCACACCGGGCGGCCATCGATCGATCCCGAACTGATGATGCGCATGTTGATCGTGGGCTACTGCTTTGGAATTCGTTCCGAGCGTCGGCTCTGCGAAGAGGTCCACTTGAACTTGGCCTATCGATGGTTCTGTCGGCTTGGCTTTGAGGACGCAGTTCCCGACCATTCGACGTTCTCCAAGAATCGGCACGGGCGCTTCCGCGATAGCGACGCATTGCGCCAAGTCTTCGAGAGCGTGCTGCGGCGCTGCATGAGCGAAGGCCTTGTACGAGGTGAAGGATTTGCGGTGGATGCCAGCATCATCAAGGCGACGCCAAACGAGGTCGCGGTGGCGTTGGAGCGGACACCTCCGAGTGGAGCAAGGGCGATGGGCCGAGCCGCGCTGTACGCGAATACCTTGCCGCCCTGGAAGAGAGCAATCCAACAGACGACGATTCCAATGACCCGCCGGGTGCCCCGACTTCGGAGAAGAACATCTCGCTGACCGACCCTGCAGCGCAATGGACTGCCGCCCCAGGTGGCCCCGCCTTCTACGCCTACTCAACAAACTACCTGATCGATCTTCAGGCAGGAATCATCATGGATGTCGAAGCAACACCCGCACACCGGACGTCCGAAGTGAACTCGACCAAAACGATGATTGATCGCGTGGAGGAACGCTTCGGCATGAAGCCACGACGCCTGGTTGGCGATACAGCGTACGGAACAGGCCCGATGCTCGGGTGGATGGTCGAAGACAAGGGCATCGCGCCGCATGTACCCGTGTTGGACAAGAGCGAACGCAAAGACGGTACGCTGTCGAGCAGTGAGTTCCGCTGGAATGAGCAAGCAACGAATACCGCTGCCCGCAAGGCCACGCGCTACTCAGCGATCGGCGCAAATTCACCAAGCCGCGCGACCGCATCACCAAGGCCGGAACGATCCTCTACAGCGCGAGTCAGCATGACTGCGCCGGATGCCCGATGAAGCAACAGTGCTGTCCCAACATGCTCAGCCGAAGGATCGCCCGCAGCGTGCATGAGCGATCACGGGATTTAGCCCGCGAGCTCGCCGACACGCCGCAGTACAAGCAGTCGCGGCGCGATCGAAAGAAAGTCGAGATGCTCTTTGCGCACCTCAAGCGCATTCTTACTCAGTAGTCGATAATTTAGGCTACAAAAGTCCCCCACTGCAATCGAATTGATGATCCAATAGCGCATGAAGCGAGATGGCCGCACGCTGGATCACAAGACGCTCGAAGAAATTCGCCTGATGGCGGTGGAGCGAGTTCGCGATGGCGAGAAGCCTTCTGCGGTGATCGCCGCCTACGGCTTCAGCCGCACCACGATCTACAAATGGCTCCAGGCCTCGTCGGGTCGAGGCAAAGGCCTCAAGGCATTGCGCGGCACGCGCGGCACCGGCCGACCGCGTACGCTGAGTGCCGCACAGGAGCGCCAGGTGTTTCGTTGGATCAATGGACGCGACCCGCGCCAGTACGGACTTGACTTCGGGCTGTGGACACGCGCCATTGTCGCGGCGCTGATCGAGCAGAAGTTCGGCGCGAAGATGGGGGCGACGGCCGTCGGTGCATTGCTGGCCAAGCTCGGGCTGACCCCCCAGAAGCCGCTACAGCGGGCCTACCAGCGCGATCCTCAAGCCATCGAGCGCTGGCAGCGTGAAACCTACCCCGGCATCGCTGCGGCTGCCAAGCACAGCGGGGGCGAAGTCTACTTCTGGGACGAATCGGGATTTCGCGCCGACACCGTGCACGGCAAGACCTGGGCGCCCAAGGGCAAGACCCCCGTCATCGAGCGGCCCGGCCAACGCCAGTCGGTCTCAGCGGCCTCGGCTGTCAACGCCAGAGGCGGCTTCTGGTTCGCGACTTACCAGGGTGCGTTGAATGCCGAACTGTTCATCGAATTGCTCAAGAAGATGATGAAGGGTCGCAGCAAGCCGGTGTACCTGGTGGTCGACGGACTGCCGGCGCACAAGAAAGCCAACGTGCGCGAGTACATCGAGTCCACCGGCGGCCAGCTGAGCATGCACATCCTGCCGGGCTACGCACCGGAGCTGAACCCGGACGAGCTGGTGTGGAGTCACGTCAAGCGCACCGGCGTGGCGCGCAATCCGTTGCGAGCGGGGGAGAAGCTCGAGATCCGCATCGACCAGCAGCTGCGCGACATGCAGAAGAATCGCAGACTTGTCCGATCATTCTTCCAAACGCCTTCTGTCGCCTATATTTCTGACTGCTGAGTAAACTCGACCGGCTGCGTCTACGAGGATTGAGCGGAGCACATGAAATTCTTGTTGCCGGCAACCGCTCAGAACCTGAGACGCATGGCAAAGCGATTGATGCCAAGCGTACAAGAAATGGAGTTCAAGACGGCAAGGAGCTTCGCGACAGTCGATGCTGATGACCATCTCGAAACCAAAAGGGCCAATGCCACGTATCGCGGGCGGGCCAGTGTTCGAGGCGAGTTTTTCAACAGAATTGGCCACAACCGGTCTTTAGGACCACGGACTTCAGTGATGACTATGTGCTACGTTGCAGACATCGGCGGTGACGACCTCGGCTCGAGGGAAAAGGGGAAAGTCGCCTCCAAGCACCTTGGGCCTCGCGCCGCCCCCAGTCGAGTTCGCTTTCGCCGAGTTCCCACTCAGAGGTCCAGCACGAGCATCGGGGATTTGGAGCGCGAACAGCAGGGTGTGAACTGGTCATTTTCCGCCTGCTCCTCTGGCGTCAAGTACAAGTCCTTGTGGTCGGGTTCGCCTTCCAGGACGCGCGTCAGGCAGGTGCCGCACACGCCTTGCTCGCACGAGGTGGCGACCTCGATCCCGGCGGCGGCAAGTGCTTGAACCACGGTCTGGTCTTTTGGCACCACGACAACACGGCCGGAGCTGGCGAGCTTGACCTGGAATGTGTCGTCGCTCTCGGACTTCACGATGTCGGCGCCGAAGAACTCGTAGTGCAGCTGGTCTTCGGTCCAGCCCGCAGCTCGGGCCGTAGCCAATACCCAATCCATGAAACCCTTGGGGCCGCAGACATAAAGGTGCACGCCCGGACGGCGCTGCGCAACCAGCTCGTCAATTCGCAGTTTCTGCGCCTCCGCACCGTCGTCGAAATGAAAAGCTACTTGCGGCGCGAAGCTCGAGCGTTCGATTCGCTCGCGGAAGGCGGCGCGATCGGGTGAACGTACGGCGTAGTGCATCTCAAAGGGCGCACCCGTCACCGCCAGTCGCTCGGCCATGCACAGGATCGGCGTGACACCGATGCCACCAGCCAGCAGGATACTGTGCGACGCGCCGTGCGTAAGCGGAAAGTGGTTCTTTGGCGCGCTGATGTGAAGCAGGTCGCCCTCGGCTACGTCGTCGTGCATCGCGCGGGAGCCGCCTCGCGAACCCGCGTCGCGCAGCACGCCGATCATGTAGCGATGCGACTCGCCCGGATCGTTGCATAGCGAATACTGGCGTGTCAGGCCTCCGGGCACTTGCACGTCAATGTGCGAGCCCGCGGAGAAGGCGGGCAGCGCGCGGCCATCCTCACTCACCAATTCGAAACTCGCGATCCCGATCGCCTCGGTCGTCTTGCGCTCGACGCGCACTCGCAGTTCTGCAGCATTCAATTGACACCTCGCGAGGAAAATGGTTAAGTCACGCCAAAGCGGCTGGCGCGCTGGCGGATACCGCTGAGCCGGCGTTTTGCTCGGCAGCCAATATGCGGTCGAGCACTCGGCGTGCCTGCACGCCGCCCGAGTCGATATTAAGTTTCAGCAATTGCCGCTCGGGATGCGCGAGCAGGTTCGCCTGCTGACGCTCGAGCATCTCGAGATCTTCCGAGAAGATCTTGCCCTGCCCCTCCCGGATGTTGGCCGTGAGTGCCTTGTCATGCGGATTGAAGTTGCGAGCCATGCCCCAGAAGTACCAGATCGAGGTCTCTGTTTCAGGTGTGATGAAGTCCACAACGATGCTCGAGGCTTTGACCTTCGGGTCGGCGCTGTAGCCGCCGTGGCCCGCGTGCGCCACGCCGACTTCAATGAGTACGTGGCTTGGCGGAGAGAACCGGCAGATCTGCCAGCGGTCGACCGGCACGTCGTCAGCCAGATGATTTCCGCGAAGGGCCATACGCCAGAACGGCGGCGCCATGATGTTTTCCATATGACGCTCGGTCGAGACCATGTCGCCTTCGGTGACTGTCTTGGTCGGCGTCTCGTCAATCTCGGGCTGGCCGATACTTGTCGCATGGACATAGGTCTCGTGCGTCAAATCCATCAAGTTGTCGATCATCAAGCGGTAGTCACAGTTGATGTGGAACAGCCCCCCGCCATAGGCCCACTCGGGGTTTTCAGCCCACTCGAGATGATGAAGCTGGGCCTCGTCGGCTTGGGCGGGGTCGCCGGGCCACACCCAAATGAAGCCCTGTCGCTCAACAACCGGGTACTTACGGATAGCCGGAAAACCTCGCACCCGCTGTCCAGGCATCGCCACCGTCTTGCCGTCGCAGCCCATCTCAAGGCCGTGGTAGCCGCAGACCAACTTGCCTTCGACGACGCGTCCGAGAGAAAGCGGGGCGCCGCGGTGCGGACAAAAATCCTCTAGCGCGGCAGCCTTGTTGTCGGGGCCACGGTAGAACACGATCGATTCGTTGCAGACCTTGCGGCCCAGGGGCTTGTCGTCGATTTCATCGGGCATGCACGCGACATACCAGGCGTTTTTCGGGAACATTGGAACTCCTTCTTTCATCGTGGTAGGTTGTGCGCCAATAGGTGGCGCACGGGGTCGTGATCAGTGAGCGGCAGCCAGGCGTTCCGCGCCTGCGTCTGCGGCGCCGCCCACGCGTGCGCGCAGCGCCAGGACGGTGAGCATCGCGGCGAGCAGCGGCAATGCGAACGCGTAGTACAGGTTCGCCGGGGTCCAGCCCTTGTCAAGGAGGACTCCGGCCGTCAACGGCGCAAGGATCGCGCCGATGCGGCCGATGCCGATGGCCCAGCCCATGCCCGTGCTGCGCATCGCGGCCGGGTACACCACCGGCGCAAAGGCGTAGAGGCCGGCCATCGAACCGAAGATGAAGGTGCCGATACCGAAGGCGATCGCGAAGGCCACCGTCAGGCTCGACGTGAAGTAGCCGAATGCGGCCATCGCAACCGCGGTCAGCACCATGCTCGAAGCGGTCAGCGTGCCCAGGTTCATCCGCGCAGCCAGCATGCCGAAGACGCTGCCGCCCACGATGCCGCCGACGTTCAGCAACACGCCGCCCGTAATGCCCTGCTGTGCGGACAGGCCTGCCTGCACCAGCAGCTTGGGCGTCCAACTCAAGGCAAAGTAGAAACTGAACATGAGCAGGAAGAACGCACCCCAGATCAGCAGCGTCTGCGCCAGCATGCCCGACGCGAACAACGCCGAGAAACTGTTCCTCCCCGTCAGAGCCACGTTCCCCTCGGGCATCGTCGGCAACTGCGTCAATGCCGGTCGCTTCATCTTGGCCAACAGCTTGTTGAGCTTTTGCAGGGCGCCGCGGGGCTGCCGGGTGATCAGGAAGTCGAAGGACTCCGGCAGCCGCCAGATGACTACGGGGATCATGGCCGCAGTGGCAACTCCGCCGAAGATGAACACCGAGCGCCAACCGTAATTCGCCAGCAGCACCGCTGCGATGCTGCCGCCGATGGTCGCGCCGATCGGATAGCCGGTTGCCTGCAACGCCACCGCGGTGCTGCGCCAGTGGTTGGACGAATATTCGGCAGTGATCACGCCCACGCTGGCCAGCATGCCGCCAATGCCCACGCCCGTGATCGCGCGCAGAGCCCCAAGCTGCCAACTGCTGGCTGCGAAGCCCGAGGCCAGCATGCCCAGCGCAATCAAGACCAGGCAAAGCAGGATGATCGGCTGGCGGCCGAAGTGATCGGCCCACGGCGCGAGGAAAAGCGAACCCGCGGCCATGCCGAAAAGGCCAGCGCTGAAGAGCACGCCGAGCTCGGCACCGCTCAACTTCCACTCGGCGGAGATCGAAGCGGCGGTAAACGCCATGACCAACACGTCGAAACCGTCGAGCATGATCAGCATGATGCAGGCGGCGATGGCCGCCCACTGGAACGGCGTCATCGCACCTTCGTCGATGGCCCGGCGCAGGTCGGCGCCCTTCGAAGAGGGATTCATTAGTTTGTCTCCTTGCGGCACTGACGCCCCAGGCGCCGCCAATCGATTATATTTTGAGCGTGCTCAATATTAACCATGCTCAAATTTAGCGTCAACCAATCTAACGTTGCGCTTTGTAAGCGCCAGGCCATGTCAGGGAAAATCGCCAAGTCGTATGGTTACGCTCGCACATCAACAACCTGCCAAGGAGACCAGAAGGTCATGCCCAAGCCGCTCAAGTCCGATCCGTCGCCCCATCTTGGATTACGCGAACGCAGCAAGGTCGACAAGCGGCGTCGAATCATGGAGGCCGCGCGCGCCTTGTTCATCGAGCATGGGTACGATGCCGCGACCACACGTGAGATCGCCCAACGCGCTGACGTGTCGACCGGGACAGTGTTTGTCTACGCCCGGGACAAGCGCGACCTGCTGCTGCAGTTGGTCAACGACGACCTCGACGCCGTCAATGCCAAGGCGCAAGCGCTGATAAGCAAACCCGGAGTGCTGCTCGAACGCCTGCTGGCGTACTTCAAGCTACGTTATCGCTACTGGGCCAATGAACCCCGATTGGCCCGACCCGCGTTGCGCGAGACGGCAGAGTTTCTGGCGTACGCTGAGACGCCCGGCGAGGAGGCCCATCGCTTCTATGCGCGCTCGCCTCTGAGCCTCGGGCACATTCAAGAGATGGTGCGCGCCTCCCAGGAAAGCGGCGAGGTCGTGGCCGACGTCTCGACGGAGGAGGTGGCTTCACTGATCTTCAGTCTCTATCTTATCGAGGTGCGACGGTGGCTGCGCGACGACACGCCACGGCTGTCGACGGGCATGGAGCGACTCGAGATGGTCCTCAACCTGCTTCTACGTGGTATTTTGGTCGTTCGCGGTTGACGCCGGCCTGGCAACGGGCAAGCTCATCAAGGGGCTTTGTCACGTTGGTGATGACGGGTTGAAAAGCTGGCAAAGGATTGATTGGCTCAGAAGGCTCGCGCTCACGGGTGGTTTGATGGCTGCTGATCTCGGCACGGTTGTTCACGCGCAAGCAGGAGAGCATCCATTTCCTGGGGGTGTGAAGTGCAGCAAAGTAAGCTTTGGAGATGGACGGGGCATGTCCTGGCCAAGAGGTGCTGCAGCTGCGCGTCGTGCTGCGCGGCATCAGTCCGCTGATCTGGCGACGCCTCCTGGTGCGTAGCGATACAAGCATCGCCCGGCTTCACCAGATCCTTCAGGTTGCGTTCTCCTGGCAGGACATTCACTTCCACCGCTTCGAGATTCGCGGTCGCGAGTACGGACTCAGTCAGCAGGGCGGCGTGGTGTTCGACACCGACGCGCACAGAGCTCTGATCGGCCACTTGGAGCTGCGGCGCCTTGAGCGATTCACCTATGAATACGACTTCGGCGATTTGTGGGTGCACGACCAGCCCTTGCTCCTCGCGCACGGGGTAAAGCCAATAAGGCTGCCAGTCGATCTTCACGTTGTGCTCGGCTGCGAGCTTGCGCGCTACGCTCAGATAGGAGTACGTGCTAGCGTAGTCCAACCACAATTCGATCTTTCCATCGCAGGACTCCTTGCAGCGGCGAACTGCGCAGCTACATCGCGCAGCATCCGCCGCCTTCGAATCGGCGCAGCACGCCGTTTGCGCCCGATTTTTGCATTCCTCGCAAGGTACGACAGGGCGTTGCGCGACAGCGCGTGTGACCAAGCGTTCGAGGTTTGGCGCGGGGCTGCAAGGGGGAGACGGCGTGGCATCTCGGGCTTCCGCGCGCTCACAACGATTGGTGATGACGCCCCACCGCTGACGCCTGATCCTTGGGCACCCAGAGTTCACAAAGGCTCCTTATGCGTGTCGCGATCCTCCCCGTCTACTGCGCCGGCACCCAGCGGAAGTCCACCTTCAGCAAGGCCTGGCTCGAGCGCGTGGCGAGCGAACCGGATGCCTACTTCACCGCCCAGTCAGGTGGCCGGGTCTCGCTAACCTTCAAGGTGTTCGATTGGCAGCAGATCGCGATGACCCCGAAGGAATGGGTGGATGCTGGCTTTCTAGTCGGGCGCAAAGTCTACGAGGCGATGATTTCCGACATGCTGCTGTCTCGCGATGACTTCGACCATTTCGTCGTCCAAATGTCCAAATTGACGACGCCGGCCAGCTAATTGTCGCCAACCACTCGATGTGACAACGCCCGTGGCCTGAGTGCTTCAGATTGGACCGGATGGGTCTTACAAGTCGAATATGCCTTGCGCAGTCCCGCTGCTGAAGGCGAGGATGAGCGAAGGATCGGCGGCTACGACACGCGCCAGTCGCTCGCTCCGGCTGGCGTCGTCTTCGACCAAGGCGACTTGTGTGGGGTCTGCATGGCTGACTCTACGGCTGTATCAGCCGCTGACCTCGCTCGCGAGCACGTCATCGTCCTCGCGCTCCTTGCTATCCGATCGCGGGCTCGCACTTATTTTGCGGATTCGGGCTTGGTCGGCTGAATGAGGCTTCAATGCGAGAGTCTTGGCGCATTCGCCCGGCGGCGGCGGAGGGAACCAACGGCCGCGTTGGAGCGTGAGGGTAACGGTTTGGCAGGGCGTGTCCGAGTCGCGGTTGAAAAGCCCAACGACGACGGACCCCGTCATTCCGTCTGCGTCTTCGATATCGATCAAGACATAATTTCCGGACGCCTCGCCACCGCGCGCACCAGACGCCAACACCTGAACGATCGAAGAGCCTGGCTTGACGGGGCCGCCGTACGAGTTGCGGTGAATGTCGCCGGCGAGATAGAGGATGGCGCGTTTCGTCTCGGCTGCCTTGTCGATGAACTGTTTGTAGTCGGGAAATTCCACGCGCTCGCCGGTCGCGTCGGTCCTTGAACGCCTGCCCGTTTTGAAGCGCCCGTAGTGGTGCATCGGCGAGCTACCAGCAATGATCAACAGGCCGGCGGCGCTGCCGAGGATTTCTAATTGAGCTTGGCCTTGGGTCTGATCCAATGGACTTGATCCCACTTCGCCGATGGCAGTCCTTTTGCTGCGCTTTTCAAGCACGAGAAGCCTGATTTTGCCGGTCATAGTTGACACGGGCAGTGGTACGTCCCAGTCCAAGTAGATATGGTCACCCAAGAGCAGCAACGCATCCGGCTGTTTGCTTTGGATGTTGTTCCAGAACGGCTGAGAGCCGTAGTCGTCCGCATCCATACACGAGGTCAAGGCGATTCTCATGATTGCTCCCTGATGAGCAGCTGGCCCGAAGCAGCCAAGCACCGAATAAGGCTACCGCGTTACCGGCGAGCATGCGCCGTGCATGTGTGCGTTGACAGCGTAACGCGATCATGCTAGGAATGCCCCACTTCAGTGGGAACGAAGGGTGAGCCTACCCGCTATCGGGCGGCACCATCAGTGAGAGGCGAAAACATTTCGAAGTAGTGCGCTTAGCAAGGCAGGGGTCGGATCGAGAACACCACCAGTGATCAGCATCGACGCCCTCGCGCGCGTGAAGTAGTCCATGGGAATCTCGGTCATGCCGTGCAACTGAGGCGCTGCGTGCGCCTGAACGAAACCGTTCCGCAGCGCTTGCGCCGAACGTTCCAGTCGAAGCCCTGCGCCAGGCGGTGAACGTGTCGCCTGTCTGTTCGGGGTACCGGCGCAGGTCGTAACTGGCTAGGCACGTGGCCGCTTCCGCGCGCGTTCTTGTTGGCCAACGCAACGATGGCCACGTTCTTGCCTCACCGTGCCAGCAGGCCGCCGAGCCACCCATCGATTTTTCTTTCGCTGAGCGGCATAGATGACGGAGCGTGCACTGTGAATCACTACAGTGCGCTGCAGCTCCGACACGGGGCGCAAAGCGGCGGCGGGCGATGAGACGGGCCACGCCCATGCCGGCGCTCGAGGGGCTTCTTTCCTCGGCATTCTCAGCATCTAATCTCAGGGTGTCCGGCATCGACAACATCGCGTTCTTCCGTGAGGGGATCGCGCATTCAGGTCTGGCCACCCCTTCCGTCGCTCAGCGCCTGCCTGCCGATTTCACGTGAGCAACAACTCTGACAATTCAGATGAAGCGTACCCTGCTCTTCATGTTTCAGAAAGGCATTCAGTGTGAACAAGACCGAACTTATCGCCGCAATCGCAGCCGACACGGATCTCAGCAAGGCCGATGCGGCCCGTGCATTCGATTCAGCACTTGAAAACGTGACACGCGCGCTGTCGCGCGGTGAGTCCGTGCAGTTGATCGGGTTTGGCAATTTCTCCGTGTCAAGGCGCCCCGAACGCACTGGGCGCAACCCATCGACCGGCGAGCCAATGACGATAAAGGCGACCAATGCGCCAAAATTCACTGCGGGCAAGGCGCTGAAGGAAGCTGTCAACGCGTGAGCGCAGCGCGACGACCTACCTGCGCTCGAGGTTTCGAAAGCGCTAATCTGAATGAGACCCTTATCACCCAGATCGTCGCGCCACACGGTGATGAAGCCGAAGCCGAGTCTGATCCTTCTCTCGGGGGATGCGCAAACACCCGCTATCGCTAAAGTCATTTCATGGGCGCGAAGCGCGTGCGTTGCCGTAGGAGGCGACATGACATCGAATTCAAGAGTTCATGGCAACGCTTCATGCTTGAGGATACGACCTTCGCAGCGTGCGGGATGCGCGATGGTCGTGCTTGCACTCTCCACCCTTGCAGGCAGGGCCCAGTCCGGCCCGCAGCAGCAGGCCGCCATACCGATAGAAGATCTCAAAGGCGCCTACCTTGCCTGCGACCGCGCGGCCACGCGCACGGTGCCCGACGGCGCGGCAGTCAGTCTTTGCTCGCGCAATGCCGAGGAACTGCTTAGGCGCGGCTTCGGGGGTGATGTCGACACGCTGCTTGGATGGTGGCGCAAGGCGAAGGAGGCCCCCGAGGCCAAGTATGGCGCCGAGCCTGCGAGCGGACCTTCGGAGTCGGAGCTTCCGGGCCAGACGAGCCGGCACTAGTACCACATCCAAAGCCGGCTCGACTGGTGTTCGAGGCGATCGTCTACGTGCTGCGTACGGGCTGCCAGTGGAAGGCGCTGCCCAAGGAGCGCTTCGGCAGCGCAAGCGCCATCCACAAGCGATTTCTTGAGTGGGAGGCCGCGGGATTCTTCGAGGCTCTGTGGAAGGCGGGCTTGGCCGAATACGACCAGATGCAGGGCATTGCCTGGCGCTGGCAGAGCATCGACGGCGCGATGATGAAGGCGCCACTGGCACAGGAAGCCGTGGGCCCCAACCCGACGGATCGGGGGAAAAAAAAGAAAGCAAGCGCCACCTGTTGGTGGACGGCCGTGGCGTCTCGTTGTCGCTCGTCGTGACAGGGGCCAACGTCCATGACTGCAGGCGGCTTGGCGACGAGCTCGCAGCCATCGTCGTCAGGCGCAAGGATCCGCCATATCGGCGACACAAACATCAGTGCGCCGACGCGGGCTACCGTGGAGTCGAGCACCTTCGCACCATCGAGCGCAACGGCTACATCCCTCACGTCGTTGGTCGACGTACCGAGGCCGACATCAAGCAGCGCGATCCGACCAAGAAGGCACGGCGCTGGGTCGTCGCGGTCTGCCATAGCTGGTTCAACCGCTTCCGCAAGCTGCTCGTGCGCTACGAGAAACTCGAGCGCAGCTTCGTCGCCCTCAACCACCTTGCCGCCGCCATCATCGCCTTCCGCAAGGTACCTGCCGACGTCAACATAATTTACGGATAAGCTCTTAGATTGGGCGTTATTCGCCGGGACACACCGGCAATCTGCGATAGCAGGAAACCCCCAGCATGTTGACGCGCCGATGGAGCGCGGCAGGAACGTGCCAATAGTTGCGGCTGCTGCGATGTCGTCCCAAGGATGGAAGCGCTGGAATCGATTCGCTCGCAAGGCTGGTCGATCGTGGCGCGTCGACGAAACCTACGTGAAGATTCGCGGCAAGTGGAGCTACCTCTACCGGGCCGTCGACCGCGAGGGGCAGACCGTGGACTTCCGCCGCCTGAGTGTCAATCGCGATGTGAAGGCGGCGAAGGCGTTCTTCCGAAAGGCGCTGAAGACAAGGCCGCGCACCCGTGAGCATCACATTGGACGGCTACGCCGCTCGCACCGCGCAGTGCGAGAACTGCCAGCGCAGAGCACGCGCTGGAAACACACGCGGCTGCGATCATCCAAGTATCTCACGGATGCAATTGACAAGAGGTTTCAGGTGTTCCCCTCCTTGGAAGACGGTATTTGTGTGCCTGCGGGTTGATCTCGCCACGCTGCTACGAAGCGCCGGTACTCTTGCTCTGCCAACCCGAGCCATGCTCGTTCCTTGTCGCGCACGACTTGCAGGCTGTAGTCGCTTGCAGGACCGGGCTTGTTGCCACCGCGGCGTGACGCGTGCCCAGCTTTTAGCTCGAGGTTGCGCAGCTTCCATTGAAGGAGCGCCGGTCGCGTCCAGGCGTAGTCCTCGTTCTTCGTCAGCATGTGCCAGACCAGAACGGCAAGCTTCCTGGCTGTGGCGACGGCGGCGACCTGCTTGCCTCGCTTGAGGCTGATGCGCTGGCAGAAAGCGCTCAGCGGACCCGGCGCCGACGCCAGAGCCCAGGCTGCTTCGACCAGCATTCCTCGGGCATGCCCCCGGCCTCGGTGCGTGATGTGTCCGTGGTAGGCGGGGTGGTCGCCGGACTGGTGCACGCTCGGATTGAGCCCGAGGTAGCTCACGAGCTTCTGGGGACTGGAAAAGCGCTTGATGTCACCAATGGCCGCCAGCACGCTGGCAGCCACGATCGAGTTGACACCGCCGATGGTCATCAGCCGCTTGACGTTCGGATCGTCGAGCGCGCGCTGCGCCAACTCCTTGTCAACGACGGCGAGTTCCGCTGCCAGGCGGCCAAGCTCGTCGTGGTGGCGCAGCGCCACGCGCCTCTGGTCCGGCGGCAGGGGCAACTCTTCCAGGCGCGCACGCCCCTTCTTGCCGTAGATGCGTCCCGTCTCGCGTGGGATCAGGTTGGCGTGAAGGATGGACTGGATCCGGTTCTTCAGCCGCGTCATCTGCGACACGAGCTGGGCGCGCTCGGCAATGCAGCGGCGCTGCAACTCGACCTCCTCGCCGGGCATCCACACCTCGGGCAGGAACTGCGCGGCGTGCAGGCGTGCGAGCGTCGCGGCGTCGATCTTGTCAGTCTTGACCTTGGCACATGCGATCGCGCGCACCTGCAAGGGATTGGCGATGGCCACGCGATGCACGAACGGCGTCAACAGCCGAACGATGACCGCCGTGTTGCCGGTGGCCTCCAGCACGACGTCGTCCTCCTTGGTCAGCGTAGCGCCAAAATTCAGCACCGCATCACGGGCCATCGCGAAGCGGCCATGGTCCTTGACCAGGCCGTTCTCCAGGATCGCGACCTGTGCGAAGTTGCGATGAACATCCAAGCCGATGACTCTCATAGGCGTCTCCTGCAGTGTTGAACAAACACGGCGGAAGCTTGCGGACAACACGACACTTACGGATTCGCGCTCGCAGCGCAACCGGGCAGATCGAAGGGGCAGCCAGTTAACAACCCGAGCTCGCACTCATGAGATACACCGGCCTGCCCGCAAAGCATGCTCCCGTCGCCCCTATCCCGGTGCGAGCACGATACTCCGCCGAGGCATCGACCCGAGCGCCGGGATGGCGCGCGGGTTAAGCATGCCGGGTAACAACATGATCGGGCAAGACCATCGGGGCGTGAAGTCGCGCATCAACCCCATGCTCGGCTTCAAGGTCTTTGACCGAGCGGCGGTGACGATCGCTGGCGTGGAATTACTGCATCGCATTCGCAAGGGACAGTTCAATCTTCACCGGTTGCGCCTTCAATGCCAATCCGCGCCCGCGATCTGGAACGCGGTGATTTCGGCCTGACCGCCTCTGCACCATGACCGGTCATGGCGGGGCCGTTCTTGACGTGGGCGCCTGCGACGTGACCTGCCATCGGTGGCAAGTGCAGCAGCATGGTGAAACGGGTCGTCCGTTCGACTATGGTGCCGATCGCAGCAGAATCGCTGAAAGATGACAAGCCGCGGCGCGATCATCCTATCTGGCAATCGCCACATCGCTCATAGGTTGGCATCAAGCGATTTGTTATGCATGCCCTCCAAACCTTTCTCGTTGAAGACAGTCAAACCATCCGAGACAACCTCATCCCTACCATGGAGGAACTTGGCGTCGCCCAGGTCATTGCGTTTGCTGCGAGGGAGGACGAGGCGGTCGCCTGGCTCTTGGCCCATACCAGCGACTGGCACGCCGCGGTCGTCGACGTGTTCTTACAGCAAGGATCGGGACTAGGGGTTGTAAGGGCCTGTCGCAACCGCAAGCCTCATCAACACGTTTTGGTATTGACGAACTACGCCACTGCGGAAATCCGTCGTCAGTGTCTCGCTTTGGGCGCAAATGCAGTCTTCGACAAATCCACCGAACTTGAGGCGCTTTTTGAGTACTGCGCCGAAGTGGGAGCGTCGGACGAGCGGAACGGCTAGGGGGCAGCAGCCCCGCAGGGTTGTCAAACCAAGCAGGCACATGGGCGCCTGCGCCTTCGCAGCGCCCTTGCGACGCGGCAAGCGCGGACCTGATGTGGAGAGCAGAATGAGAGGGCTCGCATGCTCCGCCATTTTCGGAAGGAGGGCAACGTGCATCAGTTTTTACTGAACAACCGGGGTGAACTGATTTCCCGGTGCAAAGCCAAGGTTGCTCAACGACCTCGGAGGGCCGCTACCCCGGCGCAGCTTGCCAATGGCATTCCAATGTTTCTGAACCAGCTCATTAGGACGCTCGTCGCAGAGGAAAAAGGCGAAATTGGCGAAAGCCTCAGGATTTCCGGGGCCGCGGGCGGCGATGCGAGTGCTTTGTCCGAGATGGGCGTGAGCGCAGCCGCGCACGGAAAAGAGCTGATGGGGCTCGGCTTTTCGGTGGACCAGGTCGTTCACGACTACGGTGACCTTTGCCAATCCATCACCGACCTCGCGGTCGAGCGCGATGCTCCTTTCTCCGTTGACGAATTCCGAACTTTGAACCGTTGCTTGGACAATGCCATCGCCGATGCTGTTACCGAGTTCGGCGTCTGGCGCGAGTCGGGCGTCGCGCTTCAGCAGTCGGCTGACGAGAACGAGCGTCTCGGCACGCTGGTGCATGAGCTCCGGAACTACGTGCACACTGCGACGCTTGCATTTGCAGCCCTCGAATCGGGGACACTTCCGGTTGGCGGTTCGACAGGGGGCGTGCTGAAAAGGAGCTTGGCGTCGTTGGCCAGTATGCTCAGCGTATCGCTGTCACAGGTCAAGGTCACAGCCGAAACGCCGAACGCGCGTGCGTTTTCGGTCGGGATGTTTGTGGAGGAGGCCAAGAATGCGGCATCGCTCGATGCGGCCGCCAAAGGCTGCAAGTTTTCGGTCGATGATGTTGAAGCATTTCGGGAAACCGGGACCGCTTGCTGGCCGCCGTTTTGAACTTGCTTCAAAACGCATTCAAGTCACTCACGCTCACACTGAAGTGGCATTGACTGCCTTTGCGGAAAGGGACCACATTCTGATCGAGGTCAGGGACAACTGCGGAGGGCTCCCTCCCGGAGCGGCCGAACGCATGTTTAACCCGTTTGTCCAGGTCGGTGACAACAAGAGCGGATTGGGTCTCGGCCTTTCTATCGCTCGGCGAGACGTTGAGGCTGACGGAGGCGCTTTGACCGTTAGAGATGTGCCCGGCACGGGGTGCGTCTTCACCATCAAACTTCCGCGTAGGACGCTGGACTAGCAGCAAGCCGCGTTGGTCGTTGACCGGCGGTCAGGGGTTAACATCGGGAATGCTCGCGCGAAGCGTCTCTCAGTCTGGCAATTTGCTCGACCGTCGAAGGTCCGCTTGGCCGAACTCAGCCGGCTACGGCGCCGACGAAAGAGCGGGAAAGCTCGATGCTATTGCTAACCGCGCAGAAAACCAGCTACTGAACGTGCCTCAACGTGCGGTGTGACTGAACCTACTTCCGGCAGTTGAACGCTTAACTTCCATCCCGCTTGTGAACAAGCATCAGGCACCCTCCATCCCCGTAGGGCCTGCGCTGTCGCAGCGCCATTCGACTCGTCACGTGGTCCTGCCCGTCGGACCATCGGCGGGGAGCAAGCGACGTGAGGCAACAGGTCAGCTCGGGTAGCAACTCCGACGAGTCGATGCGCCGGCCATGCTGCTTGACGCTTGAACAGTTCGTCCTTGTTCGCTGTGGCTTGTCTAGGCAGCGGTACAGCGTGTTCTTCGCCGCGCAGCGGCGCTTTAGCGCGAAGAAGTTTTCGGTCGATAGCCGATGAACTGCGGCGCGATGCGCGCAATGACGGGACCGTCGAAATCCCAACTCATGCATTGGCCCATCTGATGGTCGTGCTCGGTGGCCGCAGGGGACACCTCCCCGCAGCCGATGCTGGTGGCGGCGATAACCCGGAAAAAGGCTACGGTAGCCATCACGCCCAGCAATTCAGCAATTCGCGCAGTGACATGCGTCAGCGCACCCGCCGCGAACGCATTGATCTGGTCAAAGACGTCGGCGAATTACAGGTCGAGTTTCTCGTGCGTGACGTAACCGATGTGCGGCGTGGCGACCACGTTCGGCAGCACAAGCAGTGGGTCCGCGGGGTCAGTCAGCGGTTCGGTCTCGAAGACGTCGAGCGCGGCCGTCCCGGCGCGCATCGCGTCGGGCAGCGCACCGCGCTCGACCAACCCGGCACCGCTCGTGTTGACGAACAGCGCGGTCTCGCGCATCAATGCCACGTCATCGAGACCCCGAACCAGTCATCGAGGATGGCCACCTTCATGGTGCAATTCCCGTGGTTGGGGTGGACTCACACTAAGCCGCAAGCAGTCCGCCGGACGACACGGACCCTGACATCCTCTGACAACTCGGCGGTCGACGTGAGAGTGCCTTCCAGCACGCCGCTTCATGCCATGGCCTCCAATGTGTCTTCTGCAGACGCAGGCGGTTTCACGACGGCGGCGTGCCGGCGCAGGAACGCGGCGATGTGCGGATTCACCCGCGCCGGGTCGGTCGCCGGCCCCATGTGCCCGAGGCCGGGGATCCACTCGTGGCGAGCGTGCGGCAGCGCCAACCGCATCCGCTGCGCCAACCATTGCATGCCCGGCACCGTTTCGCTGCCGGCGAGCACGAGCAGCGGATGACCGTTTGCCTTCACGTCGCACGGCGTCATGGTGTCGGCGAACAGCGACTCGAAATGCCGAAGCACCTCGGGCATGCGGTGGGTGATGATCTGTTGCGCACGCAGCGGCACGGCCTCCCATGCCGTGGCGCCTGACCAGAAGGTGATGAAGGCTCGCGCCGCGGCGTTGGCGTCGCCTTGCACGAGGCGGTCCCGGATCTGTTCGGCGACAGCGACGAAGGTGCTGCGCAACGGTCGGCCGTCTGCGTCGTGGTCGGGCATCCAGCCGAACATGGCGGGCTCGTAGAGCGCGACGCTCGCAACCGCGGCCGGCCACAGCGCGGCTGCCTTCAGCGCGACAGCGCCGCCGAACGAATGGCCGACCAGATGCACCTGCTGACCCTGCGCCAGCAGCGGACGCACGAGTTCGGCGTGCTCGACCAGCGTCGGTCCCGGCGGGTTCGCGCGGCCGTGAAGGTCGACCGTCAGCACACGGAACCCGGCGTCAAGTTCGCTGGCCAGCGCCTGCCAGGTCTTCGACGACGCACCGCTCGGGTGGATCAGCACGACGGCGTCGGCAAGCGCGTTGCCCGGGCTGTCGATGCGCGTCGCGTAGCCCTCAGGCGGGAGCCATCCTTCGACAGTGCGCACTCGGTAGGGGAGCGTGGATGCGCCCGCTGCGGCGGGCACGGCGGTGGCAAACATGGCGATGGTCCTCATTCCAGGGGTGGATGTGCAAAAGTGGTTCTCTGATGCCGCATCAGGACGCGGCCCGGCCGCTGTGCGCAGATGGCGTGGAACCGCCCATCGCAAAGCCACTGGAATCGGCGGCTGGTGCTTCCGGCATCTGCGCCGCGGGCCGCCGATCGATCCCTCGGCCGACGACCAGGCGCTCGCGCAAGGCCTCGTCGAGCGCGAGGAAGGGCGCGTCAGGCGTCACGCCGAGCGCGTCGAGCAACTTCGCGAAGAAGGCGCGGCCGGCGGCCACCGCGGCAATGTCGAATACCTCGGCGTCGGACAGGCCGCATGCCTTGAGCTCCTCGACCTCGCTCAAGGTCACGCCGGAGGCATCGCGAGCGACCTGGCGGGCGAAGCGCATCGCCGCGTGTTCGAGCGGCGTCAATGCGTCGACCTCACCTCCACCGGCCAGGGTGACGATGACTTCGTCGGCGAGGAAATCGCGCAGCCTGGATCCGTGGGCCACCGTGCAGGCCGAGTTGCGCAACGCGTGCGCGGCGGCGAAGGTCACGAGCTCGAAGCGCCGCGCGTCCATCGGCCGCCTGATCTCCGCGAGCAGTTGCCCCCAGCGCGCCATCACCTCGGGGCGGTGGCAGAACACCTTGGCGTAGTTCGGCACGAAGCCCCAGGCCGTTTGCTGCCGGCGGTACATCGCCGCGACGGCATCGCCCGCGTCTTCGGGCGCGATGGTATGAATGAATTCCATGATGACCTCCTGGAGGATGAAGAAAGCACGCGCCAATGAATGCGGCGCGTCAGGCCGCTCGCCGGGGATGCAGCCATTTGGGCAGCAGGCTGTACGGGTCGAGGTGAACGGTGCGGTCGTACGCAATGCCGCCCGCGTCGAGCCAGCGCTGCAATTCGCCCTGGCGCATCGCGTCGAACAGGTCCGTGCAGCCGCCGACGTGGCGGCCGGCGATGTAGATCTGCGGCATCGTCGGCGAGCCGGTGCGCTGCTTCAGCACCGCCCGGACCTTGACGCCCAGGTCGCCCTCCTTGAAGCGGACGGCGTCGACGTCGACGCTTTCGAAGTCCACGCGCAGGCGCGCGAACAGATTGCGCACCGCCCAGCAGAATTCGCACCACTCGAGCGCGAACATCACCACCGGCTGGTTGCGCACCGACAGGTCCACGAATGCCTCGGCGCCCGCATCGAGCGCCGGCGACGCCACTTCCGCCGGTGCGACCGGCGCCGCCGGCGCGACATCGAAGCGGTAGCCGGGCGTCGAGCGCGAGAGGGCGAGCTCGACGTCGTTCATCTCGTCGGCGATGTGTTCGAACAACGGCGTCGACAGGTAGCGTTCACCGGTGTCGGGCAGCATGCAGACGACGTGGGCACCCTGCGGGCTGCGCCGTGCGACGTCGAGCGCCGCGGCCAGCGTCGCGCCGCTGGAGATGCCGGCGAAGATGCCCTCCTGCGTCGCCAGAGCGCGTGCCAGCCGAAGCGCTTCCTGGCCGGCCACCGGGACGATCTCGTCGATCAGCCCTTCGGCACGGGCCCGTTCGGCCAGGCGCGAAACAAAGTCGGGGCTCCAGCCCTGCATCAGATGCGGGCGGAAGTGAGGGTGGCTTGCGCTCGGCCGGCCGGACGCGTCGCGCGGCTGTGCGAGCCCGCCGCCGAGCAGGGGTGAGTTGTCGGGCTCGGCCGCCACGATGCGGATGTGTCGATCGGCGGCTTTCAGGCCGCGCGCCACGCCGAGCAGCGTGCCGCCCGTGCCGAACCCGCTGACGAAGGCGTGCAGCGTGTCGCCGGTGAAATCCGCCAGGATCTCCTGCGCCGTGGTGCGCGTGTGCGCGTCGGCGTTGGCCTCGTTGTCGAACTGGCGGCAGAGGTACCAGCCGTGCCGCTCGGCCAGTTCGCTGGCCTTGTTCAGCATGCCCGTTCCCTTCTCAGCCGCCGGCGTCAGGACGACACGCGCACCGAGGAAGCGCAGCAGCCTGCGCCGTTCCAGGCTGAAGCTCTCGGCCATCGTCACGACGAGGGGATAGCCCTTCTGCGCACAGACCATCGCCAGCCCGATGCCGGTATTGCCGCTGGTCGCCTCGATCACCGTCTGGCCCGGCCGCAGCGCGCCGGAGCGTTCGGCGTCCTCGATCACTGCGCGCGCCATCCGGTCCTTGACCGAGCCGAGCGGGTTGAACGATTCGACCTTGACCCAGAGGTTGACACCGGCCGGGGCCAGGCGATGCAGACGGACCAGCGGCGTGCGGCCGATGGTCTCGAGGATGTTGTCGTAGCGTGCCATGGGGACTCCTGAGCGTTGGAAGAGGTCGCCATGTTTGGCGCGTACCGGAGGAGCCAACGTGGAAGCCACCGTGGTTTTCGTCGCCCGGGAATGCGGTTGTGGGGAAAGGTGTGCCGTCCTAAAGTAGCGCCTTCGCACGAAGACAACTTCATGGCAGGACTCGAATTCCAGTTCCTGGGCGACTTCGCGGTCCGTCGAGACGGCCGCGAGCAGCCGTTGCCGCCGTCACGCAAGACGCGCGCGCTGCTGGCCTACTTGTGCCTGCAACCGCGGCGCTTCAGGCGCGAGCAACTGAGTTCGCTGCTCTGGGACGTGCCCGACGACCCGTTGGGTTCCCTGCGCTGGAGCCTGTCGAAACTGCGGCGTCTCGTCGACGAGCCAGGGTGCGAACGGCTGGTCGCCGATCGCACCACGGTGGCTCTCGATACGGCAGGCGTGACCGTCGACGCCCTCGAACTGCGCGCGCTGGCCGGGAACGGGCTGGCGAGTGCCGGGACGCCGATGCTGGAGCGCGCCGCATCGCGCTGCCGCGGCAGTTTTCTCGAAGGCCTCGAGTTCTCCAGCTTTCACGACTTCCATGGCTGGTGCATGGCCGAGCGCGAGTATGCGATTCGCGATCGTGCGGCGATCCTTTCGGAGCTCGTCCAGCGCCTGGGCGATGTGCCGGGTCGCGCGTTGCCGCATGCGCGGGCATTGGTCGGCCTGTTCCCTTACGATGAGGCGCACCGCGCGCTGCTGATCCGCCTGTTGAACGCCGCGCACCAGGACGCCGAAGCCGAGGAACAGTACCAACTTGGCTTGCGGATGCTGAAGGAAGCCGGCGTCGAGTCGAGCGGCGCGCTGCTCGCCGCGCGCCGCAAGCCGCGCATCGACGCCCCGCTGCTGCGCGCGCCGGCTCCCGGCCCCGGTTTCCCGGCGGTCGCGGTGGACTGCCGGCTGGTCGGCCGCGAGGCCGAGATGGCGCAGGTGGCCGAGACGCTGCGCGAAGTTGAGCAGGGGCCGCGCGCGGCCATCGTGATGCTGGTCGGCGCGCCGGGCATCGGCAAGAGCCGTGTGCTCGAGGCGACGCTGGCGCTGGCACGCGAGAGCGGGGCTTTCGTGCTCCAGGCGGCGGCGTTCGAATCCGACGTCATCCGCCCCTTCTCCTTCTGGATCGATGCGCTCAGGATGCATGGCGCCGCCGACCACGACGCAGTGTTCCGCGGCGCTGCCGCGAACGACCGCGACGGGCTGTTCGAGCGGCTGCGCCAGCTCGTCGCGTGCGAGTCGGCGCAGCGACCGGTCGTGCTCCTGCTCGACGACGCCCAATGGTGCGACGAGTCGAGCGCCGCCGCCCTGCTCTACATCGCCCGGATGAACCGCGGCTGCGCGGTGCTGGGCGTTCTCGCCGTGCGCGATGCCGAACTGCGCGACAGCGTGCCGTTGCAGCAGGTGCGGCGCGGGCTCCTGCGCGACGGCCTGCTGCGCGAGATCGCGCTCGGGCCGCTGCCCGACGCCGACCTGGCGCGGCTGATCGAATTGCAGGTGCCGGGTGCCGACGGCCCGCGCCTGAGCGCCGACGGCAGCGGCAACCCGCTGTTGGCGCTCGAACTGGCGCGGGCGGAACTGGCGGGCGATGCGGCCGGCCCGCTCGATGAACTGGTGCGCGACCGACTGGCGCTGCACGGCGCGACCGGCGTTGAAGTGCTGCGCTGGGCCGCCGTGCTGAGCCCGCACATCGACCTCGGGATGCTGGTGAAGGTCTCCGGGATCGACGCGACCGAGGTCGCCGCGGCGCTCGACGTCGCCGAGCGCAACGCCATGCTGCGCAGCGGCGAGCACGGCCTGCGCTTTGCGCACGACCTCATCGCACGCGCGATCTACACCGACATCTCGCCGCTGCGCCGGCAGGTCATGCACCGTCGCATCGCCGAGCATCTCGAGCGCGACACCGCCCAGGACCTGGCGCGCGCCGCCGACCTGGCCCACCACGCGACCCAGAGCGCCGACCCCGCGCTGGCGGCGCGGGCGCTGGTCGCCGCCGGCCGGCTGAGCCTGCGCTTCTTTGCCAACGACGAGGCGGCCGCCATTGCGCGGCGCGGCCTGCAACTGGCAGGTTCGCTGCGCGAAGCCGAGCGCGTCTGTGTCGAGATCGACCTGCACGACATCCTGCTTGCGGCGCGACCGCTCGACCCTGCGGCCGCGGACGAATACACGCGACTCGCCGAGCGCGCCCTGGAACACGGCGAGTTGGCGCATGCGCGGCTCGGCTACCACATGGCGGCCACGGTGCGCTGGGCGATGGGCCACTGGAGCGCAGCGCGCGAGCAGACGCTGCAGGCGGTGCGTGCGGTACGTGGCGGGGGCGACAAGGCGCAGATCGTCGGCATGGCGGAAACCGCCAAGTGCCTGGCCATGATCGAGCGCGATGTGCCGCAGGCCGATGCGATGCTGGCCGAGGCCAGCAAGCTGGCCGCGCGCAACGGTTTCAGCCACCATGCGATCGCGGCCGGGCTCGGCATGCTGCGCTTCCACGGCAACCGCCTGGACGAGGCCGTCGAGCTGTTCGACGGGGCGCGCTCGATGTGCAAGTCGGCCGGCGACCGGCTCGCCGAGTACCAG
Organism: Variovorax brevis; assembly: GCF_030317105.1. GTDB lineage: Bacteria > Pseudomonadota > Gammaproteobacteria > Burkholderiales > Burkholderiaceae_C > Variovorax > Variovorax brevis. The sequence continues at coordinate 3,859 of NZ_JASZYG010000034.1, read as the reverse complement.
GCCAACGAATACCTGGTGATGCTGCACCTGCAACGCGGCCGCCTCGACGACGCACGCGCCCGCAGCGGCGACCTGCTGGCGCTCGGCGACAAGCTTCGCGAAGGCAGCGAGGAGCCCTTCGCCCGCGCCATGGCCGGCCTGTGCGACTACGCGATCGACGACGATGCGCGGCGGCTCGACGCGGCGCTGGCCGACCTGCGCGTGGCGGACGCCAAGCACCGGCTCGCCTACGTGCTGACGCGCGCCGCCCTGCTCGACTGCGAGCGCGGTCGCGCCGCCACTGCGAAGCGACGCGCCACCGAGGCGCTGGGCTACGCGGAACTGCTCGAGCGCCCGACCGAGATGCTGCTGGCCAACGCGGTGCTCTCACACGACTGCGCCACCCGTGGAGACCCGCACGGTGCCAATGGCCACTCGCGCGAGGCCCGGCGCCTGGCCGGCCACGGCGCGGCGCTGTGGACGCGCGAGATCGTCGCGCGGCTGGAGGCCCGATGACCGACGTCCTCGTCGAGCGGCGCCTGGCCCAGCCAGTGACCGACTCCGGGATGCAGGGCATCGCGGCGATCCTCGGCAGTTGCCTGGGCATCCACCGGGTGACCTGGTGCGCGAGCCTGCTGTCGACCGAGGGCAGCGAGATGTTCTGCCACTTCCGCGCCGCCGATGCCGAGTCGGTGCGCATCGCGATGCGCCAGTCCGGCGCGCCACCGGGCGATGCGTGGGCCTGCCGCGTCCAGGATGCAGCGGGCCTTCGCGACGAGGAGCTGGCCGCGGTCAACGCCGTCGTCGCCCACGCGTTCGCCGAGCCGGGCGTCTTCGGCGCACGCGAGTTGCATGCGGCGGTCGACGCGGGGGGCTTCCAGCGTCACCACGTCCGGCTGCTGCGCAGCTACCTGTCGGCCGACGGGATGCGAATGATCGGGCTGTACCAGGCGCCGGACACGGAGTCGATCCGTGCCGCTCAGCGCGAGGCGGGGCTGCCGGTCCAGCGTGTCGTGCCGGTACGGCGCTACGCGCCCTAGCTTCGCCAGGGCCCGGACCCACGACCAACCGCCAGGCGCGGCCGAGCCCCACCAGGGCACTGATTCCACGCTCGCTCAAACGTTGGGTTCCACGTCGGCCGCGCAAAGTGGCAGCGCCGGTCGATGCCGGCGCATTCCTCTTCTTCCAACTGGAGCCACTCATGCAAACACAGATCACCAACGTCGACAACGGCGTCAACGTCGAAGCCCTGCTCGGTGCGCGCGAAGCGCTCGGCAAGACGCCGGAGGCGGCGCGATTCCGCTGGCGCGCCACCAGCCAATGGGTGCGCGGCACCCACACGCGCGCCACGATCGACGCCTTTCACGGCCTCGGCGGTGAGCAGAAGCACCGCCACCCCTTCACCTTCGAGACCGACCACCCCGAGATCTTCGCTTCGGAAGACAAGGGTGCCACGCCCGTGGAGATGGTGCTGGTCGGACTCGCGGGTTGTCTGTCGGCCGGCATAGCGGCCGTGGCGCAGCACCGCAACATCCAGCTGCGCTCGGTGAAGGCGACGCTCGATGCCGGCATGGACATCCAGGGCATCCTGGGCATCGACGACGACGTGCGCAACGGCTTCGACGCCGTGCGCGTCAGCTTCGAGATCGACGCCGATGCGACGCCCGAGCAGATCGCGGCGCTGGTGGCGCAATCGCAGAAGCGTTCGGCGGTGTTCGACATCATGACGAACCCGACCGACGTGTACGTCACCGCGGTCAAGGTGTCGTCGTGAGCGTCAGGCGCCGGTCGGCCGCGGTCGACGTTGTCGTCGTCGGCGGCGGCCACTGCGGCTTGGCGATGAGCCGGGCGCTCTCGCAGCGCTCGATCGAGCACATCGTGCTCGAGCGCGGCGAGGTGGCCAACGCCTGGCGCGCCGAGCGCTGGGACTCGCTGCGCCTGCTCACCCCGAACTGGATGACGCGCCTGCCCGGCCATGCGTACGACGGCGACGACCCCGACGGCTACATGGCAGCGCCCGAGGTGGCGGATTTCCTGTCGCGCTATGCGCAGGAGGTCGCCGCGCCGGTGCGTATTGGCACGACGGTGTTGCGGGCCGGCCGGGATGCGGACGGCTGGCGCATCGAGACGACGCAGGGCGACTGGCAGTGCCGCGCGCTCGTCGTCGCGACAGGCGCCGCGACCCGGCCGGTCGTGCCCACACTCGCACGGGAACTGCCTGCCGGCGTCGAGCAACTCACCGCCCTTGCCTACCGGCGGCCGGCGCAGTTGCCCGACGGCGGCGTGCTGGTCGTCGGCGCATCGGCCACCGGGCTGCAGCTCGCGCAGGAGATCCAGCGCAGCGGGCGCCCGGTGACGCTGGCGGTGGGCGAGCACGTGCGGATGCCGCGCCTGTACCGCGGCCGCGATATCCAGTGGTGGCTGCTCGCCGCTGGCATGCTCGACCAGCGGCTCGAGGATGTCGACGACGTGCGGCGCGTGCGCCGGCTGCCATCGCCGCAGCTCATCGGCACGCCCGATCGCGCGACGCTGGACCTCAATGCGCTGCAGCAGCAGGGCGTGACCATCGTCGGCCGTCTGGCGCAAGTACGCGACGGCCGGGCATTGTTTTCGGGCTCGCTGCGCAACGTCTGCGCGCTGGCCGACCTGAAGTTGAACCGGCTGCTCGACGTCTTCGACCGGTGGGCACTACAGGCCCGCCTCGACGGTCGCATCGACGCGGTCGGGCCGCGACCACTGGCCACCCGGATCAATACGTCTGCGCCAACCGCCCTCGAGTTGCAATCGCGATTCCGCACGGTGATCTGGGCCACCGGCGTCCGCCCTGATCACTCGTGGCTCGATCTTCCGGTCTTCGACCGATTCGGAGAATTGCGCCACGCAGGCGGCATCGCCGACGCGCCGGGTTTGTACGTGCTCGGACTTCCTTTCCTGCGGCGCCGGAAGTCCAGCTACATCCATGGCGCGGGTGAGGATGTCGACGACCTGGTCGTCCACCTGGCCGAATACCTCGACCGTAGCGCGCGAGTCGTCGCGTCCGCACACATTCCCGCCCACCGCAACCGACCGTTGGAAAGCACCGAGTTCAAGCGTTTGCGCCCGCTTCCGGCCTGAACGCCAACCCGAATCGAAAGAATGCCATGCAAACCATCCACATCGCACATCGAATCTGCGCCGTCCGCTGGACGCGCTATCCCTCCAGCAAGTCGCGAAAGCCTTCATGGGCTGGACGAGGGAGCGTTTCGCCGACTGGCGGCGCGCCCGCCGCGCCGCAACGGAGTGCCGGGCGCTGCACGCGCTGGACGACCTGACGCTGAAAGACGTGGGCCTTGATCGCAGCCAGATCGAATCCTGGGTCGCATGCGGCGACACCGACCGTAGGGCGCGATAGCGGGATTGTCCGCAGTGATGGCGGTTCGCAATGTCGTGGGCAGGATGAGGATCCGGCCCATCTTTCTCAACCGACCGATGTAAAGCGGGCTAAGTGCTTGAGTTGATTGAGCACGACCCGCGAAGGTGAGCGGAGACCGCTTTGGCCAGCGCGAAATGAAAAGCGGTTTGGCACGCCTGTGGGCGGGAAGCAGCGTTACACCCTCGCCACGGAGGAGGCGCTGGTCGCTGAAAATGAATTGGCGCGGACACGACCGACCGCCGGATCGGCCCCGCATCGACAGGAAGTCGATAAGAGTCCGTCTGCCGCCGGGGTCAGTTGGGCTCGCGAACACAATCAAAGGTGAACCATCAACTGTCATGAGGTTTACGATGGCGTCGTTCTGGACTTCGGCGCTGTTAGTCATCCTGGCTCGCCACTTTCTTGCTTGACACCTCGGCACGGCTGCGGCGGGACCTGGATGCGCGACCCTTTTGCTCCTGTCACGAC
>NZ_JASZYG010000033.1 GCF_030317105.1 Variovorax brevis | reverse complement strand
CGTACAGTTTCATGTCGGCCTCCTTCAATGTGGACCATCGGTTGAACTGGAATCCAAACGATAGCCCCGTGAACGGAGGCCGACCTCGTGGGCTAGATGTTTATCAAGTTTCGAGGTCCAGCGGTTTGACGTCGGGCAAAGTGCCGAGGTCAGGTTTCAGGCGTTGCCGACGTTCAGTTTGATGACCACCGTCACTGCACTGACCGTAGAGATCGCAGCGAGATGCGCAAAACGATTCGTCGCCACCTTGGCGGCTTACCCCGATCTTCATTGCGCCATGGAAACCAAAGTTCTAACATCGTTGCCTCAACAGGAGGGTTCATGACAACGAATTCTTTGCTTCTTGATGTCGCGCTCCTGGCCGCTGCCAGCATGCTGGCAGCGGCCGGCGCCCGGGCCCAAAGCGGCGCGCACGAAGGGTCATGGCAAGCAACCTTCAAGACAGAGCGCGGCGCCGAACGCGACGGGACGGTTGTCATCAAGGGTGACGCCGGCACTTGGGACATGAACTCTCAAAATCGCAACGATCCCTGCGTGGGGCGCCAGTACCCGATCGCCATCAAAAAGGCTTCAGCCGACGAGCTCGAGTTCGTCGTCATGCGCGAGGCGACGCTCGCTGGATGCAAGGACACGACGATGCGCCTGAAATCAACGGATGGGACTACGTTCACCGGACTTCTCAATGGACGCGATTTCTCGATGAAGAAGAAATAGGCGCGACGCGGCAATCAATCTGTGAAAGGACGACATGACACCGGATCGCCTAACCTTTTCCGCCCTCCTGTTTGCCTTGTGTCTTCTCGGCCTGGGCTGCAACGCCCCTTTGGCAGTCGCCCAGCAGCCTTCCAGGCAGATCGACTTGCAAGGACACCGGGGTGCGCGGGGATTGGCGCCCGAAAACACCCTGGCGTCCTTCGCCACAGCCCTCAGTCTTGGAGTTACGACGCTCGAACTCGACATTGGCATTACCAGGGACGGTGTGCTCGTGCTCTCCCATGACCCAACACTCAATCCGGACATCACGCGCAATCCTGATGGCAAGTTCCTGGATGCCCGCGGTCCTGCAATTTCAAGCCTCACGTTCGAAGAGCTACAAAAATTCGATGTCGGCACACTCAAGCCAGGCACGGGCTACGCTCAACAATTCCCATATCAGAAAGCAAGCCCGGGGACGCGGATACCCCGTCTCACGGACCTGTTCGACCTCGTGAAGCGATCCGGAAATACGCAGGTACGCTTCGCCATTGAAACCAAGCTGTCACCTGCAGCCCCCAACGAGACTGTCTCCCCCGAAGTGTTCGCACGCGCTGTCATCTCGGCAATCAAGGACGCAGGCGTCGAAAAGCGGTCCTCCGTTTTGTCCTTTGATTGGCGAACTCTTCAGGTCGTGCAAAAAGAAGCCCCTGAGATCCCGACTGTCTACCTGACCATCGAACGCCGCAACACGAACAACACGACCAACCCGGCCTGGACGGCTGGTCACCTGATTCGAAACTATGGATCGGTTCCAAAAATGGTGAAGGCTGCAGGCGGACACACATGGTCGTCGGACTGGGAAGCGCTGAACAAGCCGCTGGTGCAAGAAGCCCAGGCGCTGGGCCTCACTGTCTTGGCCTGGACGGTCAATGATCCCCGGCAGATGGAGACCATGCTTGACATGGGCGTCGATGGGCTTGTAACGGACCGCCCGGATCTCGCCCGCGACGTCCTGCAGAAACGGGGCCTGTCCGTTCCGGATCCAACGCCGATCAGCCATCAACCGTGATGTTCAAGGTCAATGACTTAGTCTGACCTTCCGCCGACCAGCTGCAGGTACGCGGCGCGCGTGGCGGGCGAGACGGAGTCGAGCGCCAACTGGTACGAAGTCTTGTGCCGCGCCAGCAACCGCGCCGACGCGACCGTTTTCGAGCGGCAGAACCAGTGGCAGGTGTGCTGCATCAGGAACAGTTCCGCCGACATCATGAAAGCCTTGGCCTTGGGCTCCAGCCCGAGCCGGTTGGCGGCGGCGTTTTCGATGCCCCGGGCGTGGATGGCAAAGGCCTGCCGCGCATCGAAGGTGGCTGAAGGAAAGAGCGGGTCGGCCAGCGGCAGCTTGCTCACGCGGGCCTGCGTCGCGTCGACGCGCGCAAACCCGTCGGCAAAGCGCCGGAACTGCGCCGACAGGTCCTGCTCGGTGCCGGCGAGCACGTTCCAGATTTGCGCGCGGCGCTCGGGGTCGGCTTCGTCGAGGCAGCGAAGGTAGCCGTCGGTGAGCCGTTCCATGAGCTTCTCGATCTGGAAATTGCCCAGATGACTGCCCAACAAGGCGATGCGACGACGCTGGCCCCTGGCCCTGAAGATGTTGACGGCCAGCAGAAGCAGCCCGAGGCCCACGAGTATTTCCATGGGGCGCGAGTGTAGTGACCTCGCCCGGGCACCTCGGGAAACTCCGGGGAGTAGTGTCCCCAGGATTGTCGTTGGAACGACAAGGCAACGTCAAAGCGCAGACTTACATTCAGCCGCATCTTGGACACCAACCTCCACCGCTCCAACACCTTCCCGCGACTGCTGCTCGATCACGCAGCGCAGCGGCCCCAAGCGCCAGCCGTGCGCGAAAAAGACCTCGGCATCTGGCAGACCTGGACGTGGCAGCAAACCGCGCAGGAAGTGCGCGAGATCGCTTGCGGCTTGGCGAGCCTGGGCTTCAAGCCCCTGGACAACCTGGCCATCGTCGGCGCCAACCGGCCGCACCTGTACATGGCGGTGGTGGCGGCGCAGAGCCTGCGCGGCGTGCCGGTGCCGCTCTACCAGGACGCGGTGGCTTCCGAGATGGTCTTCATGCTCGACGACGCAGCCATCGAGTTCGTCATCGCCGAAGACCAGGAGCAGGTGGACAAGCTGCTCGAATGCCGCGAGCTGCAGCACAACACGCAGCACGGCCTGCGCCACATCATCTATGACGACCCGCGCGGCCTGCGCAACTACAACCAGCCGGGGCTGATCAGCTTCGACACGCTGCGCGAGCTGGGCCGTGCCTTCGATGCAGAAAACCCGGAGCACTTCGCGCAGGCCGTGGCCAGCGTCGAGCCCGGCGACGTGGGCGTGATCCTCTACACCTCCGGCACCACCGGCCGGCCCAAGGGCGTGTGCCAGACGCACGCGAGTTTCATCGCGGCGGGTCGCGGCGGCGTGGAGACCGACAAGCTCGGCCCGGGCGACAACATCATGAGCTACCTGCCGATGGCGTGGGTGGGTGATCACCTGTTCTCGGTCGCGCAGTGGCTGGTGGGCGGCTTCACGCTCAACTGCCCGGAGTCGGCCGAGACGGTGATGAACGACATGCGCGAGATCGGGCCGAGCTATTACTTCGGCCCGCCGCGCACGTTCGAAGGGCTGCTCACGGCCGTGTCGATCCGCATGGAAGACGCGGCCGCGCCCAAGCGCTGGCTCTATGCGAAGTTCATGGCGCTCGCGCAGCGCGTGGGTGCGGACATCATGAATGGCGCGACGGTGTCTTTCGGCGACCGCTTCATGTACGCCATCGGCAACGCGCTGGTGTACGGGCCGCTTCGCAACGTGCTGGGCATGAGCCGCATCCGCGTGGCGTACACGGCAGGCGCCGCGATTGGCCCGGACCTGTTCCGCTTCTATCGCTCCATCGGCGTGAACCTCAAGCAGTTCTATGGCCAGACCGAGACCTGTGCCTACGTCTGCCTGCAGCGCGACGGCAAGGTCAAGCTGCAGACCGTGGGCAGCGCGGCGCCGGGCATGGAACTGCGCATCGCGGACAACGGCGAGGTCCTCGTGCGCGGCGTTTCGGTGCTCAAGGAGTACTACAAGCGCCCCGACGCAACGGCCGAAGTGCTCGACAGCGAGGGCTACTTCCACACCGGCGACGCGGGCGTGCTGGACAGCGAAGGCCACCTGCGCATCATCGACCGGGCCAAGGACGTAGGGCGCCTGAATGGCGGCGCGATGTTCGCGCCCAACTACATCGAAAACAAGCTCAAGTTCTTTCCGCAGATCAAGGAAGCCGTGTGCTTCGGCAACGGCCGCGACGAAGTGTGCGCGGCCATCAACATCGACTACGAGGCCGTGGGCAACTGGGCCGAGCGGCGCGGACTTCCCTATGGCGGCTATGTGGACCTGGCGGGCAAGCCGGAAGTGCTGGCGCTCGTCGGCGAATGCATTGCCAAGGTCAATGCCGACCTAGCGGCCGAAGACGGCATGGCCGAAACGCAGATTGCGCGCTTTTTGGTGCTGCACAAGGAACTCGATCCGGACGACGACGAGCTCACGCGCACACGCAAGGTGCGCCGCGGTTTCATCGCGGAAAAATACGCGGTGCTCGTGGATGCGCTTTATGGCCGCAAGACCGAACAGTACATCGAGACCCAGGTGAAGTTCGAGGACGGACGACAGGGCGTCGTGAGCGCCACCCTGAAGATCATCGAAGCCAAGCGCTTCCCGGCGGTGAAGGCAGCAGCATGAAAATCGAAGCGCCCGCCACACTGGTTCGCGACCGCAGCGTGCTGCAGCCCGTCGTGCTGGATGTGCAGAACATCTCGCTGAGTTTTGGCGGCGTGAAGGCGCTCACCGACATCAGCTTCGACGTGCGCGAGCACGAGGTGCGCGCCATCATCGGACCGAACGGCGCGGGCAAGAGCTCGATGCTCAACTGCATCAACGGCGTGTACCAGCCACAGCAGGGCTCCATCACCTTTCGGGGCAAGACCTTCAAGCACATGAACTCGCGCCAGGTGGCCGAGATGGGCGTGGCGCGCACCTTCCAGAACCTGGCCTTGTTCAAGGGCATGAGCGTGCTCGACAACATCATGAGCGGGCGCAACCTGAAGATGAAGAGCGGGCTGCTGGCACAGGCGCTGCGCTGGGGCCCGGCGGAGCGCGAGGAGTTGCAGCACCGCGAATTCGTCGAGCACATCATCGACTTTTTGGAAATCCAGGCCTACCGCAAGACACCGGTGGGCCGCCTGCCTTACGGACTGCAAAAGCGCGTCGACCTCGGACGTGCCCTGGCCATGGAGCCGCAGGTGCTGCTGCTCGACGAGCCCATGGCGGGCATGAACGTGGAAGAAAAGCAGGACATGAGCCGCTTCGTGCTCGACGTGAACGACGAGTTCGGCACGACCATCGTGCTGATCGAGCACGACATGGGCGTGGTGATGGACATCAGCGACCGCGTCGTGGTGCTGGACTACGGCAAGAAGATCGGCGATGGAACACCGGATGAAGTGCGCAACAACGAAGACGTGATTCGCGCGTATTTGGGGACGGAGCATTGACATGACCTCCCCGCGTTTCTTCCTCCGGACTTCCTCCCTCTCCCTCCGGGAGAGGGCCGGGGTGAGGGCACCGGGCCTTCGAACATTCAGGGCGATGGAAAGGCCCATGCCCCTCACCCCAACCCTCTCCCCGGAGGGGCGAGGGAGCAAAACCCACCCTCGCCTCCTCTCCCCGGAGGGGCGAGGGAGCAAAACCTACCCTTGCCCCCTCTCCCCGGAGGGGCGAGGGAGCAAACCCCACCCCACCCCTCGCCCAAAGGGCGAGAGCGAAAGACACTGACCATGGGCTTCTTCCTCGAAACCCTCTTCGGCGGCCTCATGGTCGGGATGCTCTATTCCCTCATCGCCATCGGCTTCGTGCTGATCTACAAGGCCTCGGGCGTCTTCAATTTCGCGCAGGGCGCGATGGTGCTCTTTGCCGCCCTCGCGATGGCGCGCTTCTCGGAGTGGCTGCCGCACTGGCTCGGCTTCGAAAGCAAGGTGCTCGCCAACATCCTGGCCTTCATCGTCGCGATGGCGATCATGGTCGTCGTGGCTTGGCTCATCGAACGATTGGCGCTCAGCAAGCTGGTCAACCAGGAAGGCATCACGCTCCTGATGGCGACCCTGGGCATCGCCTACTTTCTCGACGGCCTGGGCCAGACGCTGTTCGGCAACGACATCTACAAGATCGACATCGGAATGCCGAAGGAACCGCTGATGGTGCTGGAAAGCACCTTCCAGGGCGGCCTTCTGCTGAGCCAGGAAGACCTGGTGGCGGCGCTCGTGGCTGCGGCCCTGGTGGTGGTGCTGGCCATCTTCTTCCAGAAGACGGCCACGGGGCGCGCGCTGCGCGCTGTCGCCGATGACCACCAAGCGGCGCAGTCGATTGGCATTCCGCTCAGTCGCATCTGGGTGATCGTGTGGTCGGTGGCGGGATTCTCAGCATTGGTGGCGGGGATCATCTGGGGCTCGAAGCTGGGCGTGCAGTTCTCGCTGTCGCTGGTGGCGCTCAAGGCATTGCCGGTGGTGATCCTTGGTGGGCTGACTTCGATTCCCGGCGCAATCATCGGCGGGCTGTTGATCGGCGTGGGCGAGAAGCTGTCCGAGATTTATCTCGGGCCGATGCTCGGTGGTGGCATCGAGATCTGGTTTGCGTACGTGCTCGCGCTGGTGTTCCTGCTGGTTCGCCCGCAAGGCCTGTTCGGCGAGAAGATCATCGATCGGGTCTGAACATGTTCTACAGAGAAAACGGCCAGTTCAAGTCCAGCTACCGCGCCGATCAGCAGATCTTCCCGATCCTGCAGGACCGCATCGCGATCCTCGCGTTGCTGCTCGTGGCTTTCATCGTCGTGCCGCTGGGCGTGTCCGACTACTGGATGCGCGCCATCCTCACGCCCTTCCTCATCCTGTCGCTCGCTGCGCTGGGCCTGAACATCCTCGTTGGCTATTGCGGCCAGATCTCGCTGGGCACCGGCGCCTTCATGGCGGTGGGAGCGTACGCGGCCTACAACTTCCAGGTGCGCATCGACGGCATGCCACTCATCGCATCGCTGCTGCTCGGCGGGCTGTGCGCCACGGTGATCGGCGTGCTCTTCGGCATTCCGTCGCTGCGCATCAAGGGCTTGTACCTTGCCGTGGCGACGCTGGCAGCGCAGTTCTTCACCGACTGGGCTTTCCTGCGCATCAACTGGTTCACCAACAACTCGGCGTCGGGCTCGGTGAGCGTGGCGGGGCTCAACGTGTTCGGCGTGCCGATCGAGTCGCCGGTGCAGAAGTACCTGTTCTGCCTCGTCTTCGTCGTGGTCTTCGCGCTGCTGGCCAAGAACCTGGTGCGCAGCGCCATCGGCCGCGAGTGGATGGCGATGCGCGACATGGACGTCGCGGCGGCCGTCATCGGCATTCGCCCGGTGTACGCCAAGCTCACGGCCTTTGCGGTGAGCAGCTTCATCGTCGGCGTGGCCGGCGGGTTGTGGGGCTTCATCCATCTCGGCGCGTGGGAGCCGGCGGCCTTCAGCATCGACCGCTCGTTCCAGCTGCTCTTCATGGTGATCATCGGCGGACTCGGCTCGATCATGGGCAGCTTCTTCGGCGCTGCCTTCATCGTGCTGCTGCCCTTGTTCCTCAACCAGGTGCCGGGCTGGCTCGGCTTCTCGATCTCGACGGCATTGGCCTCGCACCTCGAATTCATGATCTTCGGCGCGCTGATCGTGTTCTTCCTCATCGTCGAACCGCATGGCCTCGCGCGGCTGTGGTCGACCGGAAAAGAGAAGCTGCGCCTCTGGCCCTTCCCCCACTGATTTCAAACCTGCACCTCGACGTGCCCATTCCATCTGGAGACAAAACCATGAAGCTGAAATCAATCGCACTGGCCATTGCAGCGGTGTCCGCGCTGGTGGGCGCGGCGCCCGCCTTCGCGCAGGCCAAGGAGCAGTTCTTCCCGCTGCTGGTGTACCGCACCGGCCCCTACGCGCCCAATGGCACGCCGTGGGCCAACGGCAAGCAGGACTACATCAAGATGATCAACGCGCAAGGCGGCATCAACGGCGTGAAGATCAGCTATGAAGAGTGCGAAACCGGCTACGCCACCGACAAGGGCGTGGAGTGCTACGAGCGCCTGAAGGGCAAGGGCGCGTCGATGATCGACCCCCAAGCCACGGGCATCACCTTCGCGCTGACCGACAAGGCGCCTGCCGACAAGATTCCGCTGGTGACGCTGGGCTATGGCCTCTCGGCCTCGCAGGACGGCGGCGCCTTCAAGTGGAACTTCCCGCTGATGGGCAGCTACTGGACCGCGGCCGACATCCTGATCCAGCACATCGGCAAGAAGGAAGGCGGCATGGACAAGCTCAAGGGCAAGAAGATCGCCCTCGTCTACCACGACTCGCCTTTCGGCAAGGAGCCGATCCCGCTGCTGCAGGAGCGCGCGAAGATGAATGGCTTCGAGCTGTCGCTGATCCCGGTCACGGCGCCCGGAGTGGAGCAGAAGTCTGCCTGGCTGCAGGTGCGCCAGTCGCGGCCTGACTACGTTCTGCTGTGGGGCTGGGGCGTGATGAACTCCACCGCGCTGAAAGAAGCCGTGGCCACCGGCTACCCGCGCGAGAAGATGTACGGCGTGTGGTGGTCGGGCGCCGAGCCGGACGTGAAGGACGTCGGCGCGAATGCCAAGGGCTACAACGCGCTCGCGCTCAACACCTCGGGAACGCAGCCGAAGGTGATCCAGGACATCCTGAAGACGGTGCACGACAAGGGCCAGGGCACGGGGCCGAAGGAAGAAGTGGGCTCGGTGCTGTACACGCGCGGCCTGATCATCCAGATGTTCGGCATCGAGGCCGTGCGCCGCGCGCAGGAGCGCTTCGGCAAGGGCAAGGTCATGACCGGCGAGCAGGTGCGCTGGGGCCTGGAGAACCTGGCGCTGGACCAGAAGAAACTCGATGCGCTGGGCTTCTCGGGCGTGCTGCGTCCGGTGGGCACGTCGTGCCAGGACCACATGGGCTCGACCTGGGCACGCATCCATACCTGGGACGGCACGCAGTGGGGTTCGATGTCGGAGTGGTACCAGGCGGATGAGCAGATCATCAAGCCGATGGTGAAGACCGCTGCCGACAAATACATCGGCGAGAAGAAGCTGACGCGCCGCGACGGCGCCGATTGCCAGTCCTGATGAACTGACCGTGGCGGCCTTTGCGGGCCGTCACTCCACACCATGAGCACGCCCAACACCCTTCTCAATGTCAACGGCATCGAGGTCATCTACAACCACGTCATTCTGGTTTTGAAAGGCGTGTCGTTGAGCGTGCCCGAAGGCGGCATCGTCGCGCTGCTCGGCGGCAACGGCGCCGGCAAGACGACCACGCTGCGCGCCGTAAGCAACCTGCTTGCGGGCGAGCGCGGCGCGGTGACCAAGGGCACCATCGAACTGCGCGGCGAACGCATCGAAGCGCTCTCGCCTGCGGCGCTGGTGCAGCGCGGATTGATACAGGTGATGGAAGGGCGTCACTGCTTCGCCCACCTGACCATCGAGGAAAACCTCATGACCGGCGCCTACACGCGCAGGGACGGCAAGGGCTCGGTGGCCGAGACGCTGGAAAAGGTCTACGCCTACTTTCCGCGCCTGAAGACGCGCCGCACCTCGCAGGCGGCCTACACCTCCGGCGGCGAGCAACAGATGTGTGCCATCGGCCGCGCGCTGATGGCCAACCCGAGCATGGTGCTGCTCGACGAGCCCTCGATGGGCCTGGCGCCGCAGATCGTCGACGAGGTCTTCGGCATCGTGAAGGACCTCAACGAAAAAGAGCGCGTGACCTTCCTGCTGGCCGAACAGAACACCAACATGGCGCTGCGCTACGCGGACTACGGCTACATCCTGGAGAACGGCCGCGTGGTCATGGACGGCGAGGCGAAGAGCCTGCGCGAGAACGAAGACGTCAAGGAGTTCTACCTGGGCGTGGGCGGTGCGGACCGAAAGAGCTTCAGGGACGTGAAGAGCTACAAGCGACGCAAGCGATGGCTGGCCTGACCCCGAGTCACAACCTATGAGCAACGAGCACTACGATTCCCTGGAGACGCGCGATCCGGCCGAGCGCGAGCGCGCATTGCTGGCGGCCCTGCCGGTGCAGATCGCGCACGCGCAATCGGAATCTGCGGCCTTTGCGCAGATCCTTGCCGGCGTGGACGCCGCCGCGGTGAACTCTCGCGACGCACTGGCGAAGCTGCCCGTCACGCGCAAGTCGGAACTGCTGGCCCTTCAGAAAGAACGGCGCCAAAGCGATCCGTTCGGCGGCTTTGCAGCCATCTCGCGCGGTCCGTTGATGCGGCGCGTGTTCGCCAGTCCCGGCACCATCTACGAACCCGAAGGTGCGGCACCGGACTACTGGCGCACCGCGCGCGCGCTGTTTGCAGCGGGCTTCAGGCCGGGCGACCTGGTGCACAACTGCTTCAGCTACCACATGACGCCCGCGGGTTCGATCATGGAAACCGGCGCGCACGCGCTGGGGTGCACCGTGTTTGCCGGCGGCACCGGCCAGACCGAGCAGCAGGTGGAGGCCATCGCCGAACTCAGGCCGGCCGGCTATGCGGGCACGCCGAGCTTCCTGAAATTCATCATCGAGAAGGCGGCCGAACTGCAAGTTCCGTTGCCGTCGATGACCAAGGCACTGGTGTCCGGCGAAGCCTGTCCGCCGAGCCTGTGCGACTGGCTGTCCGAGCGCGGCGTGCATGTCGCGCAGTGCTATGCCACCGCGGACCTGGGCCTGATCGCCTACGAAACCACAGCGCGCGAAGGCTTGGTCATCGACGAGGGCGTGCTGGTCGAGATCGTGCGGCCCGGCACCGGCGACCCGGTGCCCGAAGGCGAAGTGGGCGAGGTCGTGGTGACCACCTTCAACGCGGACTACCCGCTCGTGCGCTTTGGCACCGGCGACCTCTCGGCCATCCTGCCGGGCACCTGCCCCACCGGCCGGACCAACGCACGCATCAAGGGCTGGCTGGGCCGCGCGGACCAGACGACGAAGGTGCGCGGCATGTTCGTGCATCCGGGCCAGGTGGCCGATGTGGTGCGGCGCTTTCCGGAGCTGGGGCGCGCGCGCCTGGTCGTTGAAGGCGAGATGGCGGACGACCGCATGAAGCTGATGATCGAATGCCTCAACCCGCCGGCCGGAATGGCCGAACGCGTGATCGAGGCCATCCGCGAGGTGACGAAACTGCGTGGCACGGTGGAATGGGTCGAACCCGGCAACTTGCCCAATGACGGCAAGGTGATCGAGGACGCGCGCAGCTATCGATAGTGGCGTAGGCGCCATCCGACAACGAACATGACTTGGGAGCGTCTTGGCGCGCGCCCCAGCTCGCCCTATTCTTCGCAGCTTCCGCCACTTGCATGAATTGCAGAGAGGTTGTCGCGATGCAAAAGCTCTCCGTCTTCAACAACATCACGCTCGACGGCTACTTCACCGACGCGAACGGTGACATGAACTGGGCGCACAAGTCCGATCCCGAGTGGATGGCGTTCACGAACGCCA
Source organism: Variovorax brevis (assembly GCF_030317105.1). Classification (GTDB taxonomy): domain Bacteria; phylum Pseudomonadota; class Gammaproteobacteria; order Burkholderiales; family Burkholderiaceae_C; genus Variovorax; species Variovorax brevis. The sequence goes on along the minus strand of NZ_JASZYG010000033.1, from coordinate 24,491 downwards.
ATGCGGGCAAGGGCGGCACCATGCTCTTCGGCCGCGTGACCTACCAGATGATGGCCTCGTTCTGGCCCACGCCCGCTGCTGCGAAGGCCATGCCCGAGGTCGCACGCTCGATGAACGAATCGCACAAGGTCGTGTTCTCGACCACCCTGAAAGACGTGACGTGGCAGAACACGCGCGTGGTCGGCAGCGGCCTGCTCGACGCCGTGCGCGAACTCAAAAGTCAAGACTCGGCCCCGGCCTGATCGTCATGGGCAGCGGCAAGGTCGTGGCGCAGCTCGCCGGCGCCGGCCTGGTCGATGAGTTCCAGATCGTGCTCTGCCCCTTGGCGCTCGGCGCGGGGCGCACGATGTTCGAGGGCATGACAAGGCCGCTGACGCTTGAACTCATGAACGAGCGGCGCTTTGGCAATGGCAACGTCGTCCTGTACTACCGAACGAACAACTGAGGTGCTGGCCATGGGCATTCAAACCATCTTCGCGAACATCAGTTGCTCCGACTTGCGCGTGAGCGAGCCCTGGTACGAAAAGCTCTTCGGAATGCCGGCGATTCGCCGCCCCATGCCGGGGCTGGTGGAATGGCAGTTCACCGAAAGCGCCGAGGTGCAGCTCTTCGAGAACAAGGAACACGCAGGCGCCAACACGCTCTCGCTGGGTGTGATTCCCTTGCAGTCCGAGAGGGACCGGCTGGAGAAAGCCGGCCTGGCGCCCGGGCCGATCGAAGAAGCCAAGGACTTCTTCATCATGCGGATGCGAGACCCCGATCAGAACCTGATCGTGTTTGCCAGCGCCAAGCGGTCGTAGCCTCGAGCTATGGCTGGCCCCGGGGCTCAGTCGATGGGAACGCCTCCGCCGAAGCGGCAGATCCAGCGGTCCCACATGTCGCGGTAAATCTCGCCCGCCGCGTCCTGCCAGGCACAGAGGGCCTGCACTTGGCCCTGTTGCGTCTGCAACGCCAGGCCCAAGGCAGCGCGCTGCCAGTCGAACGCTGTCTTTACCCACAAGGTGCTGATGTCATCGGGCATGGTGCGGTCCTCCTGTGCAGCCTGAACTCGCCACGCCGGGGTCCGGGCGCGGCACGACATCACATCTTCCAGCGGGCGCTGCGTCGCGTCAAAGACGTCCACATGCGCGGTGCGTGTTTCCATGCGTGCATGGGTCGCACGCACACTCATTGATGTGGATCAATTTACGCATCGACGAAATCCCCACACTGTGACTCATCAGAACTGCCTCAAAGGCCAGCCATGTTGCTTACCCCCGTGTTCCGCATGCCCTCGCGACCCGTCTTGCGCCGCACGGTGCGCACGGTCACCAGGTCACCGTCGGCGACACCCCGCCTTGATCGAAACGGCGATGTCGCACAAGCCACATCAGAAGGGCTGCGCCGCCCGCAACCGCCGGGTCCTGCAAAGCCCCGGGACTGACCATGACCAGCCTCATCCCGCAATGGCATGCCGAGCATGTCAACTTCTCCCGGCTCCTGAACGTGCTCGACGAACAGCTCACCCGTTTCCACGACGATGGAAGTCCGGACTTCAGCCTCATGCTCGACATCGTCACGTACCTGCGTGAGTTCGGAGACCGCTCGCACCATCGCTTCGAGGACGCCGCCTTCGCGCGACTGGTGCAGCGTGATGCGGCGCTGCGGCTGCCGATCAACCGGCTCAAGCAGGAGCATCGGGCCATGGCGGTGGCCGGTGAAGAACTCGTGCACCGCCTCCAGGAAATCATTGCCGACGCCGTGGTTCTGCGTTCGGCCGTGGAAGCCGCCGCAGCGCTCTACCTGGTGTACTACCGCCACCACCTCGCCACCGAGGAACGGCTGATCCTGCCGCGGGCCGCGCAATTGCTGACCGCGGTCGATTGGCAGGCGATCGCAAAGATTGCGCCGTTTCCCGCCGATCCCCTGTTCGGGGAAGGACCCGGCCACGACTATCGCGAACTGCGCAAGCACATGTCCGCGGACACGCTCGCGTAGCGCCGCCGCATGGCGACACCGGCACGCCCCTGGCCAATGCCCGGGGCCTTCCTGTTGTTGCCAGCCATGCGCGCGGCTACGATTCACGCGTGAACGTTTCTACACATCTTGCGGTTCTGGACGACGAACCCGACATCACGCAACTATTGGCAGCCTATCTTGGAAGCAACGGCTTTCGCGTCAGCCAGGTCCACTCCGGCGCGGCCCTGATGGACCTGATGGCGTGCGACCCTCCCAAGCTCGTGCTGCTCGATCTTGGATTGCCCGGCGAAGACGGCTTTGCCATCGCCCGCCAGTTGCGCGAGCACTGGCAGTGCGGGCTGGTCATCGTCACCGGCCGGGGCGACGCAGTGGACAAGGTGGTGGGCCTGGAAGTCGGCGCCGACGACTACGTCACCAAGCCCTTCGACCTGCGCGAGTTGCTGGCGCGCATCAAGTCGGTATTGCGGCGAATCGCGCCGCCGGCCCCGAGCGGCCCGGCAACGGCGGCGCCGGCACCTGAGCCATCCGGCGTGCTGCGTTTCGCACAGTGGCAACTCGACACCGCGGCCCGCCGCCTCTTCAACCCGAGCGGCGTCGAAGTGCAGGTCACCACGGGTGAATTTGACTTGCTCAAGGCCCTTGCGACGCACCCCAACCGCGTGCTGTCGCGCGACTTCCTGCTGGGTGAAACACGCGGACGCGATGGCGGTCCGTTCGATCGCACCATCGACGTGCAGATCGGACGCCTGCGCCGCAAGGTCGAGGCGGACCCGGACAACCCGCAGCTCATCAAGTCCGTGCGCGGCGCCGGCTACATCCTCATCCCGAAGGTGGAGGCGGGCTGAGCATGCCCGCGCCCTCGCCTGCGGAACTGGACGACGGCGCGCTGTTCCGCTCGCTCTTTGCGGCCTACCCCGACGCCTTGCTGCTGGTCGACCGGGAAGGCGTCATACGACTGGCCAACCCGACGGCGCTCGACCTGCTCGGCTACGCCGCCGATGAACTGGTCGGCCTGCCCGTCGACCAGCTCGTGCCGGATGCCATCCGGCCGCGCCATGCCGCTTATCGCAACGCCTATGCGGCGCACCCGCGCGCGCGCGCCATGGGCACACAGATGGAACTGGTCGCCAGACGCAAGGACGGCAGCGAGGTGATGGTCGAGATCGCGCTCAGCCCGTTGCAGGACCATGGCCTGCCCTACGTCGTGGCGGCGGTGCGCAGCGTTGGCGACTACCCGCGCGTCAAGCAGGCACTGCAACGCGCACGCTACGCCGAATACCTCGCGCAGTTCGGGCGCCAGGCGGTGGAGGCGCGCGGCTCGCATCAATTGCTCGAACTGGTGCCTGCCATCGCCGCGCAGGCGCTGCAGGTGGAGATGGCCAAGATCCTCCTGCTGGAGTCGAACGGCGAGGAATTCCGCATCGCGTCGGGCGTCGGCTTGCTGGACGAGGAAGTCGTCGGCCAGCACATCGCGAACGAGCCCGGCTCGCCCTCCGGCCACGTGGTGACGCACGGCGAGCCGGTGCTGATGGCCGACTACGCCACTGAAAAGCGCTTCAGGATTCCCGCGCACTACATCAAGGCGGGAATGGTGTGCGAGCTGTCGGTGCCCTTGTCGGACCGCGGCCGCACCATCGGCACGCTGGCGGTGCGCTCGCGCACGCCCCAGCGCTTCGGCGATGACGAGGTGCGTTTCCTGGAGTCCCTGTCGAGCCTGCTCGCCACGGTGCTGCAACGCACCAGCAGCGAAGAGGCGCTGAACCACGCGCAACGACTGGAAACCGTCGGGCAACTGACGGGCGGCGTGGCGCATGATTTCAACAACCTGCTCACCGTCATCTCGGGCAACCTGCAGGTGCTGGAAGAAGCGCCGGCCTATGCCAATGACGCAATGGTGCAGCAACTGGTGGGCGCCGCATCACGCGCCGCACGGCGCGGCGCGGAACTCACCAGCAAGCTGCTGGCGTTTTCACGCCGGCAGGTGCTGCAGCCGCTGGTGGTCGACACGGCGGCGCTGCTGCGATCGCTCACCGACATGCTGCGCCGCACGCTCGACCAGCGCATCGTCATCACGCTTGAGGCGCAGGAACTGCTGTGCATGGCCGACCCGGTGCAACTGGAATCGGCCCTGCTCAACATCGCCATCAACGCCCGCGATGCGATGCCGCAGGGCGGCACCATCGGGTTCGCCTGCGAGACCAGGCCATCGCTGCCTTCGGAACCTGGCGCGGAGCGCGGGCCTTCGCTGCCCGATGGCTATGTCGTCATCACCATTGCCGACAACGGCGTGGGCATGCCGGAGGCCGTGCGGGAGCATGTGTTCGAGCCTTTCTTCACGACCAAGGAAGCGGGGCGCGGCACGGGCTTGGGCTTGGCGACCGTGTATGGCTTTGCCAGGCAGTCGCGCGGCGCCGTGGCCTTGCGCAGTACGCCCGGTGTCGGCACCACGGTCATGCTCTACCTGCCGCGCGTCGACGAGAAAGGCACCGGCGACGAAGAACTCGCGCACGCCCAGCCCGGACACGTGCCCCCCGGCCTGCGCGTCTTGCTGGTGGAGGACGACGTGGAAGTGCGCCGCGTGATCGAGGCCTTCCTCCAGTCCATGGCCTGCAAGGTGGTCGCTTGCGCGGACGCCGAACATGCCTTGCAGGTGCTCGATGCAGCCACGCCCTTCGGCCTGCTGCTCACCGACGTCGTGCTGGGTGCCGGCTTGCGCGGCACCGACCTTGCCGAGATCGTGCGGGCACGCCATGCGGACCTGCCCGTGTTGCTGATGTCGGGTTACTCGAATGAACTGCTCGACGATCCGTCCGACTGGGACCTGCTTCGCAAGCCCTGCACGCGCGGCGAACTCGAAAGCGCGATGGCGCGCGTGCTCAACGCGGCCCGGTGACGCTCAATGCAGGGCCACTGCGCCCATGGCCGGCGCGCTCACGTCGCGGATGAAACTGGCGAGCGCCTCCGCCTGCGGAATGTGGATGTCGCGCCGCGCCTTGTCGGTGAAGCGGATGACGTCGCCACGCGCCAGGCGTGACAGCGCGCGGCTCACGGTTTCCAGCGTCATGCCCAGGTAGTTGCCGATCTCCGCGCGCGTCATGCGCAGGGTGAACTGGTCGGTGCGCAGTCCGCGCTGGTCGAGCGCATCGGCCCAATAGCGCAGGAAGCCGGCCACGCGTGCGTCGGCGGGCAAGGTGCACAGGGAAAGCATCGAGTCGTGGTCGCGCATGAGTTCGCGGCTCATGGCCTCGTGCATCACGACCAGCAGCGCCGGGGTTTGCACGGCCGCCTGCAGCAGCGCGTCGTAGCGCACCGCCCAGATCTCCCCCGTGTCCATGGCCACGGCGTCGCAGCCGTACTGGCCGCTGGCGATGCCGTCCAGGCCCATCCAGTCGCCCCTGAAATGCAGGCCGACGACCTGCTCGCGCCCCTCTCCCGAGAGATTGACCATCTTGAAGAAGCCGGTGTTCACGATGTAGAGGCAGCCGAAGGATTGCCCCACCTGGTAGACCGTGTCCCCCGCGTGCACGACGCGCCGCTGGATGGGAAGGGCGTCCTGCACGACCTTGAGCATGTCGGCGATACGGCGAACGCCGGAGGGACTGGAACCGGGTGAGTTGGTTGCTTCGTTCATCGCTGGCTCCTTGCCGCCGTGGGATCCGTGGGATGGACTGAAGCTTAGGAAGCCACTGCAACAGGTCCGCGACGATCAGGGGCGCCTGGGTAACAGTGCGTGAATGCTTTGTGTCAGAACGGCGTCTCATGCAGCGAAGCACACGTCTTTTGATCCCGATCAAGTCCACGCGCGGCGCAGGCCCTAATGTTGCCGCTGTGACCAGCAGTCCCCTGTCTCTCGATCCTGTCCTTGCTTCGACGACAAGCCAGTCGCTGGCGACGGCTGGCATCCTGGAGCTTTTTGCCGCGGCGCGTCGCATCAGGGCAAGCCTGCGTGCGAGCGCGTCGTTCAAGCCGCTGGCGGGCAAGAACATGGCGCTGCTGTCGGCCGCCGCACCGCCGTCCGGGCCCACCGCCTTGCATCGCGCCGCGCAGGAGCTCGGCATTCGCGTGGCGCGGGTGCGCTTTGTGGAAGCCGGGATGCCGCAGGACGTTCAGGCGCTGGCCCGCACGCTGGGGCGCCTATACGACGCCATCGATTGCGATTCAATGCCGGCACCGATGGTGCGCGAGATCGGCAGGCACGCGGGCGTTCCGGTGTATGACGGGCTGGACCTGGACCGCCATCCGGTGCGCGTGGTGGCCGACCTGTTGACGCTCTACGAGCATCCCCTGCCGCCCTCGACGCCGCTGTCGATCCGGTTGCTCGGCGACCGGGACGCGTCGCGGGGCCGAGCCTTCATGTCCGCGGCGCACCAGATCGGCTTCGACGTGCTGTCGGGCAATGCGTTGGCGGCCGCCGGCAGCGATGCGACCTTCGTCGTTGACGCCACGCACCCGCAGGCGTGGCCCTTGCGCACGAGAACAGGGCCGCTCGACGAAGAGCGGCGCGCGGACAATCACCGGAGCGTCATGCAGGCGCTGCTGCTCGACAGCATCGCGCGTGCCTGAACGGCTTGCGTGGTGCCTCAGCCCTCCTCGGGCCCCAGCCCGATGGGCGCCGGCACGCGGTTGACGATGCGCGTGAACAGCGCGCGGTATTCCTCTTCCGGTTCGCATCCGGTGAGCGGGTCGCGGTTCTTGCCGAAGGCATCGTCCAGCTCGGCCCAGTCGTCGCTTGTCAGCACACGTTCGGCCAGCGGCAGGATCTCCCGCTCTTCCATGGCCATGTGCGCCAGGTAGAAGTCGACATAGCGCTCCACCGCCGTCTCGAACTGTTCGCGTCGCGATTCGCCCAGCATTTCGAAGGCGAGCAAGGCGTGTTCGACATTGCGGATCTTGCGCTCGCCGCGCGCATGGTCGTCGTCCAGCCGGTCGAGCAGTTCGCGCGATATCGGGGTGCGCGCGCGCAGCTTGGGAAAAAGCAGCTCCGACTCTTTGCGGTGATGCCGCTTTTCCGGAAATTCATCCACATAGAAAAGCATCGCCCGAAGCGACGCGAAGTCCGGCAAGCTGCCCTTGCGACGGTGCTCGGCCAGCAGCAGGAGAATGGAACGCAGCATGGCCGACAGCGCTGCGTGTTCGTCGCGAATGATCCGGGTTGTCTCGTGCATTTCCTTGGCTCCTTCATCATCAAGACACCCAGCCTCGCGCATTCGCCCGGTGCAGACCTTGTGGCAGATCAAGAAAGGCGCGCGTCGCCCTGTGACTTCGCTGCGGGTTGCGCCAGATCAACACGCATGGCGGCGACTCTTTTGATACTGGCGGCATCCACACACGCAGGAACCGCCATGTACCAACGCATCCTTGTTCCGATCGACGGCAGCGAGACGTCGATGCTCGGCCTGGCCGAAGCCATTCGCCTGGCGCAGTTGACCAAGGGACAACTGCGCCTGCTCTACGTGATCGACGAACTCTCCTTCGCGATGACGATGGATGCCTATGCGGGCTACGCTGGCGACTGGCTCAACAGCCTTCGCGCCAACGGCGAACACCTGCTCGAACAGGCCAGCGCCACGGCGCGCGAAGCCGGCGTGCCGGCGGAGACGGTGCTGCATGACAAGTTCAATGGCAAGCTGGCCGATTCGGTCGCATCGGAGGCGATCGAGTGGCCCGCCGAATTGATTGTGCTCGGCACCCACGGCCGCCGCGGCATCGGGCGCCTGGTGATGGGCAGCGGCGCGGAGAACGTGCTTCGGAACGCACCTGTGCCGGTGCTGCTGGTGCGCGCACCTGAAGCGGTCGCGGTGATCGAGGCCGAGCAGGCCGGCACGAAGGTCAGTGCCCGATGGGCGTCACTCGCGAGGAGATGAACAAGCCATCGGGCGCTGCGCCGGTCACGGGCCTTGCGCTCGGGTTCACGCCCGAAGCGGCGCGCAGTCGCATTCACGAAGGACAATTGGCTTTCATCGACCGGCTGCTGGCGATCGATTCATGATGAAAGAGTCGCCGCATGTCTGACGCTGCTAGCCGTTCAGGCCGGCCGCGATGAGCAAGGCTGTCGCGCAAAGGGTGAGCAGGACGAATCCAATGAGTTGGACGACGGCTTGAGTTTTCATGGCAACTTCTCCTGCACGCGTGCTTCAGCGCACCACCAGCACCGGCACGCTGCAACTGGCCAGCACCTTGGTGGCCACCGATCCGAGCACGAGGTTCCTGAAGGCACCGTGCCCGTGCGAGCCGACCACGACGAGGTCGAACTGGCCGTCTTCGGCCAGCTTGGCGATGGCTGCGGCGGGGTGGCCCACTTCGTGGACGTACTTCGCCTCGATGCCGTGCCCCGCCAGGAAATCGCGCACCGGGTCGAGCACCGCCGTGGCGTCGTCGTTGTAGTAGGCATGGACCAGGTCCGGCCCGGCGAAAGCTGCGGCCCGGTGTGGCACGGCGAGCACGCCGTAAAAGACGGTGCAGTGGCTGGCTTCACCGAACCAGTCCTTGTGCGTGGTCACGAAAGACAGCATGCGCCGCGTGTATTCGCTGCCGTCCACGGCAAGCAGGATTTTCATGTGCGCCTTTTCTTTCCAATAGCGAATCGGGGAAGCTGTGCACATGGTCGGCCATGCGCCAAGAAAAAGCTTTGCGCCAGCGCAAACAGATCAACTGTTGCGCCGCTTCCAATTGCGAAGTGGATTCACTGAAAGGCCTGGATGCGTCGTCTTCTCCTGCTGACCAATCGCCATCGCGCGCCCTCGACGAACGTGTGGCTGGGCTTGCTGCTCGCCTTCAACGCCGGCGCAGTGAATGCCGGGGGATTTCTCGTGCTTCGCATGTACACCTCGCACATGACGGGATTCGCGTCGCAGGTGGCCGACGGACTGGTGCTCGGAAACATCACGCTGGTGCTGAACGCCGTGGGTGCCATCCTGGCGTTCACCTCGGGCGCGGCGGTCTGCGCCATCCTGGTCAACTGGAGCCGCCACCATCGCCTGCACAGCGTCTATGCGCTGCCACTGCTGCTGGAGGCGGCACTCATGTTTCCCTTCGGGCTGGCCGGCGCCATCACGCTGACATGGTCCACGCCCTTTGCCGTGCCGCTCACCGTGCTGCTCCTGTCTTTCATCATGGGCCTCCAGAACGCCGTGGGCTCCAAGACCTCCGGCGGCAGCGTGCGCACGACGCACATGACCGGCAACATCACGGATCTCGGCATGGAGCTGGGCAAGCGCTTCTACTGGGCCCGCAGCGGCAGGCTGCCGCCGCGCATGCTGCACGAGCTCAATCTTCGCCGGATGGGTATCACCGGCGGTTTGGTCGCGATGTTCGTGTTGGGCGGGGGGACGGGCGCGCTGGGCTTCAAGTACGCGGGATTTGTTTTCGTGGTGCCGCTTGCGGCGCTGCTTCTCGGGCTGTCGGTGCCGCCGTTGTTGAGGGACTTGCCGCGGTCACGCGGTTTGTTGAGGGGGCCGCTGGGGAGGAACTGGAAGGATTGAGGGGTGCGGACTTGCACATGCGCTGGACAGGCGGGCACTGCCTCCATGTCGACGGTACGTTGAACACGACGAATCAGGTTGAATGTCCGTAGAGAACGAGGCGCCTGTCGGCTCATGCAAAAGCGCTCGGCCCCAATTCCATTCATCAGATGTGCGGCAGCGTACAGACCGGCTCGCGCAGTTTGCGCATGCTCAACGGTTATGCACCGTTGCGTCCACTTCAAAAGTGTTCTGTTGGAAGCGGACCAAGCCAAGGAGTGGCAGCAATGCCCATGCACCTGCTCGTGCGCCTGAGCTGCGCTCAGCTTCCGACAGAGCTCGACGGGAACGACGACATCGAGAGATGTCGCGTGCTCCGTGCTGCCAGGCTCATCGAAGCGGACATCCCTCCCGTCCTGCACCTGCGAGGTCGTACCAGCTACGCGGGGCATGCCACGGTGACGTGCGTGACGGCGAGCGGCAAGGCGGCTGTGGGAACGCGCACCTGCGCGCTGGCAGAGAACCTTCCCGGGAAATCGGTGGATGCGGTGCAAGTCGATGCTGAGTCGACGGAACATTAGGGAGACTCTGGCCACTCAACGGCAAAGATCCAGAATCTCCTGACCCAGGTCCATCCACAAGGCCTGCGCCGCCAGCGCCGCAAGCAGCACGCCAGCCATCCGTGCGCCCCACCCGTCCGCTGACCGTGCCATGCGGGCCCGAAGCCGTTGCCACAGCCAGGGTGCGGTCACCAGCGTCAAACCGCTGCCCAGCGCAAAGAGGACCATCGCAATCGCGCCTTCGAACGGCCCGTTGCCCAGGCTGGCCAACGCCAGGGCCGAATAGAGCAAGCCGCAGGGCATCAACACCCACAGCGCACCCGTAGCAAGCACGCCGAAGCCCGAGCGCGTGTGGCGTCGAACGCGACCGGCCAACTCGCGTCCCAGGTCGTGCGCCCACGCTGGCTGCCGCCCCAGCACCATCAGTGCAACGCCCCACGCAAGCAGCGCCGCATGAAACATGACCCACAACGGCCTCACTGCCGCAACGTGAACGCTCGCGAAGGCAAGCGACTGCGCGGCCATGGCGACCGCGGCACCGGCCACCGCATAGCTTGCAACCCGACCAACATGAAAGGCCAGCGTCGCAGAAAGCCCCCGCGACAACGCCGTGGCGCCGGCATTCGCACTCACCGGCGCCCGCACCAGCCGGATCACACCCGCCGAAGCCGCACCGCACATCGCCACACAATGCGGCCCGCCCGCCAATCCCATCGCGAGCGCTGCGCCGGCCAGGGCAAGCTGCATCACACGACGCGCGAGAAGCGCGCGCGGTTGCGGTCGGCCTGCAGGTAGCGGTCGAAGACCATGGCAATCGCGCGCACGAAGAACCAGCCCATGGGGGTGACTTCGAGGTCGTGGTCGCTCAGCTTCACCAGGCCCTGGGCCATCAGCGGCCCCAGCGCCGCGAACTCGGTCGCAAAGTGATCGCGGAAGTCGACCAGGTGCGCCTGCCCCATCGCCTCGAAGTCGAGGTGCCCCTGGCACATGATGGCCATGATCACGGAACGGCGCAGTACGTCTTCGCGCGTGAGGGCCAGGCCGCGCACGACCGGCAGGCGCCCTTGGCCGAGGAAGTCGTAGTACTCCTCCAGCGACTTCGTGTTCTGGCTGTAGGTGGCGCCGATGTGGCCGATGGCCGACACGCCCAGCGCCACCAGGTCGCCATCGGGTTGCGTGCTGTAGCCCTGGAAATTGCGGTGCAGCCGGCCTTGCCGCCTGGCCACGGCCAGTGCGTCTTCGGGCAGGGCGAAGTGGTCCATTCCGATGTAGACATAGCCCGCGGCGCACAACACCTCGATGGCGCGCGACAGCATCTGGAGCTTGTCCGCAGCCGGCGGCAACTGCCCGACCTGGATGCGCCGCTGCGCCTTGAAGCGCTCGGGCAGGTGCGCGTAGGAATAGAGCGCAATCCGGTCGGGCCGCAGTGCGCAGACCTGTTCCAGCGTCTGCTCGAAGGTCTCGGCCGTCTGCAGCGGCAGGCCGTAGATCAGGTCGACGTTGACGGAATCGAAGGCCAGCGCCCGCGCGGCCGCCATCAAGTCGAACACCTGGCTGGCAGGCTGCACGCGATGGACGGCTTTCTGCACGTCGGGGTCGAAGTCCTGCACGCCGAAGCTCAGGCGGTTGAAGCCGAGCGCCGCGAGGTTCGCGAGGCGTTGCGCATCGACCGTGCGGGGATCGACCTCGATCGACCGCTCCGCGTCGCGTGCGAACGCAAACGAGTCGCTGAGCACGGCCATCAAGCGTCCCAGTTGCGCATCGTCGAGAAAGGTGGGAGAGCCGCCGCCCAGATGCAACTGGCGGATGGGCGCACCGGCGCCGAGCTGCGCGGTCTGCAGCTGCACTTCACGCGCCAGGTGGTCGATGTAGACGTCCGCCCTGCCCTGGTGGCGCGTGACGATCTTGTTGCACGCGCAGAAGTAGCAAAGCGAGGCGCAGAAGGGAACGTGCACGTAGAGCGACAAGGGCACCGCATGCGCGCCGGCGCTGCGCCGCTGCCGCAGGGCCTGTGCATAGTCGCCTGCGTCGAAGGCTTCCACGAAACGGTCTGCCGTCGGGTACGAGGTGTAGCGCGGGCCGGCGATGTCGAAGCGCTCCAGCAGCTTGTGCGACGGCAGCGCGTGGCGAGCGGGGGCTTGGGCTGGCATGCAGATGATCGACATCGGGACTGGCTCGCACTCGGAAGGAAGTGGTCAATGGTCCGTCAATGCGCGCGCCGTGCCTTGACCTGCATCAAACCCGCTTCACCTTCTGCCGACCAGAATCGGATGCATCCATTCAAGCCACGTATGACCACCACTGACAACGTCAAGGTCGCCTGCTCCAGCTGCAACCTTCGGGAACTCTGCATGCCGGTCGGCCTGCAACCCGATGAACTCAAGCGCATCGACGGCCTCGTTTCGAACCGCCGGCGTGTGCGGCGGCGCGAGCCGCTGTTTCGCAACGGCGAACGCTTCACCGCGCTGTATGCGATCCGCAGCGGCTTCTTCAAGACTTGCGTGGCGAGCGACGACGGCCGCGACCAGGTGACCGGCTTCAACATGGCCGGCGAGATCATGGGCATGGACGGCATCGTCCACGAGCATCACACCTGCGACGCGATCGCCCTGGAAGATGCCGAGGTCTGCGTGATTCCCTTCGGCCGGATCGAGGAGGTGTCGCGCGAAGTGCCGGCGCTGCAGCGCCACGTACACCAGATCATGAGCCGCGAGATCGTGCGCGAGCATGGCGTGATGCTGCTGCTGGGCAGCATGCGCGCCGAGGAGCGCCTGGCCGCCTTCCTGCTGAACCTGGTGCAACGCCTGCATGCGCGCGGCTTCTCGCGCTCGGAAGTGCTGTTGCGCATGACGCGCGAGGAAATCGGCAGCTACCTCGGGCTCAAGCTCGAGACCATCAGCCGCATGCTGTCGAAGTTCATGGAGGACGGCATCCTCGACGTGCAACAGCGGCACTTGCGCATCCTGGACGCGGACGCGCTGGAACGCATCGTCAATCCGCCTGGGTGCTGATGCCAGCAGGCGCGTCGGCGGGCGGCTTCGTGGCGATGGCCAGCGTGAGTGCGCTCGTGGCGCATCCCACCAGCCAGAAGACGAAGAAGCTCGTGGAGTAGATCGCCTGCCGCGTGTAGCCGAGCCCTTCGCTTCCCCACCGAAGCTCGGTGGGATCGACGAAGGCGAACACCAGCGATTCCATCAGGCATGCCAGCAGGAAGGCGGGCCACAGTATCGAGATCCATTGGCGAATGCTGATCATGGCGCAGCCTTCGCAGGCGCGGTCGCAGGCGCCGGCAAGTCCTTGCCCGGCGTCATCGCATGGTTGCGCCCGGCCATGGCGGGAATCAGCGCCTTGGCGTCCAGGCTTCGATTGATCTCCACGCCCTTGCGGTAGTAGTCCGCATCCACCACCGAGTCGGTGGTGTTCACTGCCAGCCAGGCCGTGGCCAGGCCGGCGACCACCACGACCGCGGGCAAGCCGATCACCAGCCACACGAGCGGAAACTTCCACCACGGCGCGTTGTCGGGCTGCTTCGTCATGTCTTGTCCTCTGCGAATCATCATCTGGGCACCAGGAAGACGGCCTTCTCGGAAACGCGGGCGCTTCCGTCGGCCGAGATCACGTCGACGTAGACCGGATGCGAGCCCGGCGGCGCCTTGTCGGCCGGCATCTGCAGCCGCACCGCCACCCAACGCGATTGCGCGGAAGGCACCTCGATGCCATCGGCGGGCGCGACCTGCAACCCTTCCAGCCCGCTGACCGAAAGACGGTAGCTTTGCGGCTTCTCGGTGGCGTTCATGATCTGCAGGCGGTAGACGTTTTCCAGCTGCCCTCCTTCGGCGATGCGCGCCAGCGAGCCGCGGTCGCGCACCACGTCGACCTTGAGCGGCACGCGCACGACCAGGCTGGCCAGCAGCGCGATGCCCAGCGCGAGCAGCACGGCGCTGTAGACCAGCACGCGCGGCCGCAGGACGCGGCGCAGCATCTGCTTGCCGGTCCAGCCGCCGGCCATGCTGTTCTCCGTGGCATAGCGGATGAGCCCGCGCGGCTGCGCCATGCGGTCCATCACGGTGGTGCAGGCGTCGACGCACAGGCCGCAGCCGATGCACTCGTATTGCAGCCCATCGCGGATGTCGATGCCCGTGGGGCAGACCTGCACGCACAACGAACAATCGATGCAGTCGCCCAGGCCCATCGCCCGATGGTCCTGTCCCTTGGCGTGCACTCCACGCGGCTCGCCCCGACCGATGTCGTAGCTCACGATGAGCGTGTCGCGGTCGAACATCGCGCTCTGGAAGCGTGCATAGGGACACATGTACTTGCACACCTGCTCGCGCATGAAGCCCGCGTTGCCGTAGGTCGCGAAGCCGTAGAAGATGACCCAGAACACTTCCCACGAGCCCATGCGCGTCTGCAAAAACGCCATGCCCAGTTCGCGGATCGGCGTGAAGTAGCCCACGAAAGTAAAGCCCGTCCACAGCGCGATGCCCAGCCACACGACGTGCTTGAACCATTTCTTGACCAGCTTTTCCATCGAGAAGGGCTCGCCGTCCAAGCGGATGCGCGCCACGCGGGTGCCTTCGATCTTCTGTTCCACCCACATGAAGATCTCGGTGTAGACCGTCTGCGGACAGGTGTAGCCGCACCACAGCCTCCCCGCCACGGCCGTGAACAGGAAGAGCGCCAGCGCGGACAGCACCAGCAGGCCCGACAGGTAGATCAGGTCCTGCGGATACAGCACGAGCCTGAAGATGTAGAAGCGCCGCGCCGACAAGTCGAACAGCAGCGCCTGCCGCTCGCCCCACTGGAACCACGGCGTGGCATAGAAGAACAGTTGCGTCGCAAACACCATCGCCCAGCGCCAGCGGGCGAAGTTGCCGCGCACGCTGCGCGGGTAGATCTTCTTCGTCGCCTCGTACAGGCGGCCGTCCTGCGCCTCCACCGCGATGGGGACGACTTTGCGGGGCCGAGCGGAGCCGGACATGCCAGGTCGCGCGCTCAGGGCGAGGTCTTGGGTGCCGCTGCGCCAGGCTTGTTCGACAAGCCCCACACATAGGACGCGACCACCTTGATCTGCTCCGGCGTCAGCCGCCCTTCCTGTGCAGGCATCACGTTGTGCTTGCCGCTGTTGATGATCGAGGTGATCGCTTCCTGGCCATAGCCGTGCAGCCAGGTGCGGTCGTTCAGTGCGGGCGCGCCGATCGCCTGGTTGCCGATGCCGCCGATGCCGTGGCAGGCTGCGCAGGCCGTGAACTTCGACTTGCCCAGGCCGGCGGCAACCGAGTCGGTGGAACTGCCCGACAGGCTGAGGACGTACTGGGCCAGGTTCCTCACCTCATCGGCCGTGCCGATGGCCGCGCCCATCGGTGGCATGACGCCGGTGCGTCCCTTGTTGATGGTCTCCACGATCTTGTCCGGCGTGCCGCCATGCAGCCAGTCGGTGTCGGTCAGGTTCGGAAAGCCCTTGCTGCCGCGCGCATCCGAACCGTGGCACTGCGCGCAGTTATTCATGAAGATGCGTTCGCCAATCGCCATTGCCTTGGGGTCGGCAGCGATGCCTTCCACCGGCATGGACGTGTAGGCCGCGTAGATCGGCGCAAGATCCTTGTCGGCCTGCGCGACCTCGGACTGGTACTGGCCCTGCGCGCTCCATCCCAGCTTGCCGTTGAAGCTGCCCAGTCCGGGAAAGAAGGCCAGGTACGCAAAGCCGAAGATGATGGTGATGACGAACAGCCCCACCCACCACATCGGCAGCGGATTGTTCGCTTCGCGCAGGTCTTCGTCCCATACGTGACCCGTGGTTTTGTCGGCGCTCGCCGCCACACGCTTGCGTGCCGTGAGCCACAGCAGCAGGATGCAGGCAAGGATGCTCGCGACGGAAATCACCGCCACGTAATTGGCCCAGAAGCTGTTGATGAAGTCGTTCATGGCGTGCCTTTCAGTCCTGCTCGAAAGGCAGCTGGGCGGCTTCCTCGAACCTGCGCGTGTTGCGGCGCGAGAAGGTCCAGACCAGGATGCCCATGAAGACCAGGAAGCAGGCCACCGTGGCGGCGACGCGAAGTGTGGTGAGGTCCATTTGCTTCGGCTCCCTTACTTGAGCGCCAGGCCCAGCGACTGCAGGTAGGCAACCGTTGCTTCCATCTCGCTCCTGCCCTCCACTTCCTTCGACGCGGCGGCGATCTCTTCGTCCGTGTAGGGCACGCCGACGCGGCGCAGCGCGCGCATGTGGGCCGGCAGCGAGGCGGCGTCGACGGGTGTCTTCTCAAGCCAGGGATAGGCCGGCATGTTCGACTCCGGCACCAGGTCGCGCGGGTTGTTCAGGTGGATGCGGTGCCACTCGTCGCTGTACTTGCCGCCCACGCGGTGCAGGTCCGGGCCGGTGCGCTTGCTGCCCCACTGGAAGGGGTGGTCGTAGACGAACTCGCCCGCCACCGAGTAGTGGCCATAGCGCAGGGTCTCCGAGCGGAAGGGCCGGATCATCTGCGAATGGCAGGTGTAGCAGCCTTCGCGCTGGTAGACGTCGCGGCCCGCCAGCTGCAATGCGCTGTAGGGCTTGAGGCCCTTGATCGGCTCGGTGGTGGACTTCTGGAAGAACAGCGGCACGATCTCCACGGCGCCGCCGATGGCGACGACCAGGAGAATCAGCACGATCATCAAAAGGTTGTTGGTCTCCACCTTTTCATGGGTGAAGCCGGTCGATGGTGTGTTGCTGGAAGACATGGCTTTGTTCTTTTCAGGCGTGGGCTGCGGCAACGTGCGGGATCTGCGCGCGGGCGGAGGTTCCGGTGATCACCGTCATCCAGACGTTCCACGCCATGACCAGCATGCCGCCCAGGTACAGCAGGCCGCCGAGCAGGCGCACCACGTAGAAGGGATAGGTCGCCTTCACGCTTTCGACGAAGGTGTAGGTGAGCGTGCCGTCCGGGTTGATGCCGCGCCACATCAGCCCCTGCATTACGCCTGCGATCCACATCGCGGCGATGTAGAGCACCACGCCGATGGTGGCCGTCCAGAAATGCAGCTCGATGGCGGGCACGCTGTACATCGTCGTGCGGCCGTACATGCGCGGGATCAGGTAGTAGAGCGCGCCCATCGAGATGAAGCCGACCCAGCCGAGTGCGCCGCCATGCACGTGGGCGATGCCCCAGTCGGTGTAGTGGCTCAGGGCGTTGATGGTCTTGATCGACATCATCGGCCCCTCGAAGGTGGCGATGCCGTAGAACGAGAGCGCCACGATGAGAAAGCGCAGGATCGGGTCGGTGCGCAGCTTGTACCAGGCGCCTGAGAGCGTCATCACGCCGTTGATCATCCCGCCCCAGCTCGGCGCCAGCAGGATCAGCGAGAACACCATGCCCAGCGATTGCGTCCAGTCGGGCAAGGCGGTGTAGTGCAGGTGGTGCGGACCCGCCCACATGTAGGTGAAGATGAGCGCCCAGAAGTGCACGATCGACAGGCGATACGAGTACACCGGCCGCTCGGCCTGCTTGGGGATGTAGTAGTACATCATTCCCAGGAAGCCGGCCGTGAGGAAGAAGCCCACCGCGTTGTGGCCGTACCACCACTGCACCATGGCGTCCTGCACGCCGGCGTACATCGAGTAGCTCTTCATCCAGCCTGCCGGCATCGACATGCCATTGACGATGTGCAGCAGCGCCACCGCGATGATGAAAGCGCCATAGAACCAGTTGGCCACGTAGATGTGCCGCACCTTGCGCTTGCCGATGGTGCCGAAGAACACGATGGCGTAGGCCACCCACACCACCGCGATGAGGATGGTGATGGGCCATTCGAGTTCGGCGTATTCCTTGCTGCGCGTGAAGCCCATCGGCAGGCTGATGGCCGCCGCCACGATCACGGCCTGCCAGCCCCAGAACACGAACGAAGCCAGCTTCGGCGCGAAGAGCCGCACCTGGCATGTGCGCTGCACGACATGAAAGCTGGTCGCCATCAGCGCACAGCCGCCAAAGGCGAAGATCACCGCATTGGTGTGCAGCGGCCGGAGGCGCCCGTAGCTCAGCCATGGAATGCCCAGGTTGAGTTCGGGCCAGGTGAGCTGCGCCGCGATGACGACGCCGACCAGCATGCCAACGACACCCCACACCACCGACATGAGAGCGAATTGCCGCACGACGGTGTCGCTGTAGATCGCGGCGGGAGCCTGGGGTGCCTGCATCGTGAGCCCTCTTTCTTGTTGATTGGGGGCAGTGTCCGCGTGCATCGGCCGCGGCTTTTTGATGCAGATCAATCGTTGTGCAGGATGCGTTCGCCTTCGCGATCGACGTCGTCGAATTGGCCACGCTCGACCGCCCACCACAGGCTCGCCAGGATGAACAGCACCAGCACCACCGACACCGGAATGAGCAGGAAGAGGATGTCCATCAGCTTGCGGCCTTGCGCTGGCCTGTCAGCCGCGCCGCGTTCAGCACCACGGCCAGCGAGCTGGCCGCCATGCCGATGCCGGCGAGCCAGGCCGGCACCCAGCCGGCGATCGCCAGTGGAATGCAAAGGGCGTTGTAGCTGGCGGCCCACCACAGGTTCTGTCTAACCACGCGCAAGGTGCACCGGGCCTGGTGGATGGCGGATGGAATGGTGTCGAGCGATGCGCCCGTCACGATGAAATCCGAATGCGCCTGCGTGAGCGGCACGGCTTCTCCAAAGGCAAAGGATGCGTCGGCGCGGGCCAGCGCGGGGCCATCGTTCAGGCCGTCGCCCACCATCGCAACGCGGTGGCCCTGCCGCTGCAACGCGGACAGGATCAGCAGTTTTTCTTCGGGCGTGCAGTCGCCCTTCACTTGCCGGATTCCGGCTTGCTGTGCGACCGTGCGCGCCGAAGCCGCCTGGTCTCCCGACAGCAGATGAACCGCCAGGCCTTGCGCCACCAGCGCAGCGACGGCAGCGGCGGCATCGGCGCGCAGTTCCTCGACGAGCACGAAACTGGCGACCCATCCAGCGTCGTCGCTCAGGTGCACCTGCGTGGCGTCGACCTCCAGCGCAGGCACGCCGCAATGCGCCGCGGAACCGAGCCGCATGGGCAGTGGATGGCCATCCTGATGGGTGCGGAGTGCGAGGCGTGCCTCCAGTCCCTGCCCGCCGAACTCCGCAAGCTGCATCACCACCCATGCGGGCGGCGAGGAAAACGCGGCGCTCCACGCCTGGCTGAGCGACCGTGCAGCCGGGTGCAGCGACTGGGCAGCCATCGCAGCGGCCCGCTCCAGCGCATCCCGCGGTCGCATGCCCTGGCGGCAATAGATGCGATCAAGGCGGGGCGTGGCGCGCGTCAGCGTTCCCGTCTTGTCGAAGATCACGGTGTCGATGCCGGCGAGCGATTCGAAGGCCTGGAGCTTGCGCACTACCACGCCGTGCCGGGCCAGCCAGCCGGCACTGGCCAGCGTGGCCGCGGGCGTGGCCAGCGAGAGCGCACACGGGCAGGTCACGATCAGCACCGAGACCGCGACCATCAGCGCCTTGCCGTGATCGATCGGCCACAGGAGCGCCGCACTGAGCGCCGCGGTGGCGAGCACGGCCAGCAGGAAAGGCCGCGCCACGCGATCGGCCAGGCGCGCCAGGCGCGGCCTGCTCAGCGATGCGCTTTCCATGAGTTCGACGATCCTGGCGTAGCGCGTGTCCTGCCCGGTCGACTTGATGAGCACTTCCACGGCCGCGCTCAGGTTGTGGCTGCCCGCCAGCACCTGCGCACCGCAGCCGCGCGCGACCGGCCGCGACTCGCCCGTCAGCAAGGCTTCGTCGGCCGACGTGTCGCCCGAGAGCACGATGCCATCGCCCGGAAAGCTTTCACCCGGCAGCACACGCACGACGTCGCCGCGCACCAGGCGGCGCACGGCCACGCGCTCGAAGCCGCCGCCCGGCATGCGCCGCTCGCAGCTTTCGGGCAGGTGGTTCATCAAGGCCTCCAGCGCGCCCGCGGTGCGGTCGCGCAGCCGCGACTCCAGCCAGCGACCGGTGAGCAGGAAGAAGACGAACATGGTGAGCGAGTCGAAATACACCTCCTCGCCCAACGGTCCCTGCGGATCGAAGGTGGCGGCGGTGCTCACGACGAAGGTGATTGCGATTCCCAGCGCCACCGGCAGGTCCATGCCGACGACGCGCATTCGCAGGTCGCGCAGCGCACTGCGAAAGAAGGGGCCGCACGAAAACAGGATCACCGGCAGCGTGAGCACCCAGCTCGCCCATCGCAACAGTTGCGCGGCATCGGCCGACATGTCGCCGGGCAGCGCGACGTAGGCGGGGTACGCGTACATCATGACCTGCATCATGCAAAGTCCGGCAACGAGCCAGCGCCACAGCGCCAGCCGCGCCTCGCGCTCGCGCCGCGCCCGCATGAAGGTGTCGCCCGCCGGCACGAGCCGATAGCCCGCATTCGCGCAAGCCTCGAACCAGACGGAAGGCTTGATGCGCGCGGAAGACCAGACGACCCGCGCCCGCCGGGTCGCGGCATTGACCTCTGCCTTCTCTACACCGGGCGCCTGCGCCAGGGCGGCTTCGATGGTGAATGCGCACGCGGCGCAATGGATGCCCTCGACCAGTACCTGCGACTCCCAGAGGCCAGTTGAGGGATCGCCGTCGAGCGGGCGGCTGAAGGCCGACCACTCGTTCGGATCGTCCAGCAAGGACCCGTTCTGCCGGGCCGCGCTGGCAACGGGTGGGCCCTGCGTTCGGTCGACCGGATCGAAGTGGGTCGCAGCATGCATGAAGACGAGGCTAAGCGCCTCGCCGTGCCGCAGGCTTGATCTGCATCAACCCCCGGTGCGGTGCACGAGCGGCTTTTTCTTCAGTGGCGCGCACCTGCCACGACACGCCCGATCCACGCCAGCAGCACCGCCACCACTTCCTCGCGGTTGATCTCGTTCAGGGTTTCGTGGCGCGCGCCGCCGAACACGTGGCATGACACGTCGCGCAGGCCGGCTTCGCGATAGCGGCGCACCAGCGGATAGAACCATTCGGCCTTGTTGCTCACCGGGTCCTGGTCGCCGGTGAAGAGATAGACCGGCAGTTCGGGACGGATGCGCGGCTGCATGGCGGCGGGCACGAGGTCGGCAAGGCCCGCGAACATGGTGCCCATGCCCTCGGCCGTGACCGTGAAGCCGCACAGCGGATCGGCGATGTAGAGGTCCACTTGCGCCGCGTCGCGGCTGAGCCAATCGAACGGCGTGCGCACGTCGGGCAAGGCGGCGTTCATGTCTTCCAGCTTGAAGCCGGACTGCAGGGCCGCACCCAGCAAGTCGAGCGCCGTGGTGCCAGAGAGCACGGCGCCGGCCAGCAGTTTGCTGTGCTTGACCAGGTAGTACTGCGTGGCGAAGGAGCCCATGCTGTGGCCGATGAGGATGAGCGGCAGCCCCGGATGTGCCGCCTGTGCATGTCGGCTGAGCAGCGCCATGTCGTCCACCAGTCCCGAAAAGCCGCGCGGGCCGAACTCGCCCAGTTCGCCGAGTGCCTGCGCCACCTTGCCATGCCCGCGATGCTCGTTCGCGTAGACGACGTAGCCCGCCTGCGTGAGCGCATCGGCCAGCGGACGGTAGCGCAGCGAATGCTCGCCCATGCCGTGCGCGAGTTGAATGATGGCGGTGGGCGCGGCAGCGTTGTCTTGCCAGCGGTGGGCCTCGATCGCGTGGCCGTCTCCGGCAGTCAACTCGAAGTGCGTCTCGGTGCTCGGCATGCGGTGCTCCATGGGCAAAAGGGATCGCCATGCTAGCGGGTTGGACGCAGTGATGCACCCGTCGCTGCGCCAGCCAGGATGGCATCACAGCAAGCCGTACTCGCCGAGTTCTTGCGCCAGCTGATCGGCATTGACGAAAAGAAAGGCCTGCAGCCCGGCGCTGAGCGCGCCTTCGACGTTCGCCATGACGTCGTCGATGAAAAGAACACTCGCAGGTCGCACGCCGAATCGCTCGATGGTGCGCAGGTACGCCTCGGCCTGCGGTTTGGTGGCGCCGACCATCGCCGAGGTGACGATCACGTTCTTGAAGTCCTGCGCGATGTCGGGACACAGGCCTTCGATGTCTTCCGCGAGCATGGGCGAGTTATTGGTGAGGCCGGCGAGCGGGCAACGCTGCTTCACCTGCGCGGCCAGTGCGAGCACGCGTGCGTCGGGTGTCATGGCCAGGCGACGAGCGGCTACCCAATCGACGCGCGACACCGGATGGCCCAGGCGCTGGGACATCTCCCGCAAATAAGCGTCCGGATCGACTTCACCGCGGTCGGACCGCGTCTCCAGGCCCGAAGTCCAGACCGCCTCGCGCACGAATTCGGCCGTGCGGCCCGTCAGCGCGCCCAACGTCCCCGCGAACGCCGCGCGGTCGTAGTGGCAGAGCACGCCGTCGATGTCGAACAGAACCAGGTGAGGGCGGGTACGCATGGGTCAATGGAATGGACGCGTCGGTCAAGCAAGGATCACGCCGCTCGCGACGATACGCGCAGAGCGCTGCCACTGCACTTGCTCCGCGCAACGGCGTTTACATCTGCGCGGAGCGCCCTCAGAATTCCCTTTCCCCAAAAGGAGAGCTCACATGGATCTCGGACTCAAGGGCAAGCGCGCCGTCATCACCGGTGGCAGCCGGGGCATCGGCCGGGCGATCGCCGAGTGCTTCGCGGATGAGGGTGCGCACACTTCGCTGTGTGCGCGCAAGGCCGATGAGGTAGCGGCAACTGTTGCGTCACTCAAGGCCAAGGGCGTCAACGCCTTCGGACAGGCGCTCGATGTCGCGGACGGGCCGGCCTTGAGTGCATGGATCGCATCGACCGCCGGCGAGTTGGGCGGCATCGATGCGCTGGTGTGCAACGTGAGCGCGCTGGCCGTGGGCGACAACGCGGACTCGTGGGAAAAAACCTTTCGCACGGACATGATGCACACGGTGAATGCCGTGGCCGCTGCGATGCCATTCCTTGAGAAGTCGGAGAGCCCATCAATCGTGCTGATCTCCAGCGTCTCCGGGTTCGAAGTGGACTTTGCAGCGGGCTCCTATGGCGCAACCAAGGCGGCGCTGATTCACTACGCAAAGGGGCTCAGCCGCCAACTGGCAGGCAAGGGCATTCGCGCGAACTGTGTATCGCCGGGCAACACCTACTTCGACGGTGGCTTCTGGCAGACGGCCGAGAAAAACCTGCCCGACCTCTTTGCCTCGACGCTGCAGGTCAATCCCTCCGGCAGGTTTGGAACAGCCGAAGAAGTGGCCAAAGGCGTGGTCTTCATTTCAAGCCCGGCCGCCAGCCGCATCTCCGGCACCAATCTCGTGATCGACGGTGCGCTCACCGTGGCGGTGTAGGAGGCCGATGCCATGGGCCACACCATCCACAAGGACCACGTCCATCACGGCTGGAACAACGCCTTTGCGCCGGCCCTGAAAATCGCGCCGGGCGAGAGCATCGAGTTCGAGACGCTGGACGCATCGTCGGGCCAGTTGAACAAGGAATCGACCGCCGCCGATCTCGAAAAGCTCGACCTCGGCCGCGTGAACCCGGTCACCGGCCCCGTCTACATCGACGGCGCGCAGCCGGGCGATGCGCTGAAGGTCACCGTGCTGTCGCTGAAGCCTTCGGGCTGGGGCTGGACCGGCAACATTCCCGGCTTCGGCCTGCTCACCGACCAGTTCCCGAACGCGCGACTGCATCACTGGAACTACGACCCCGGCCTGACGCCGGCGATGTACGGACCGGGCGGACGCGTGCCCTTGCGCCCCTTCACCGGCACCATCGGCGTGGCGCCCAAAGAGCCGGGGCTGCACAGCATCATTCCGCCGCGCAACGTCGGCGGCAACATGGACGCGCGCGACATCGCCGAAGGCTGCGAGCTTTACTTGCCCATCGAGGTGGAAGGCGCGATCTTCTCCGTGGGCGACACGCACGCGGCCCAAGGCGACGGCGAGGTCTGTGGCACGGCCATCGAAAGCCCGATCGACGTGGCGCTCAAGTTCGAACTGATCAAGGGCGCCAACCTGCGCATGCCGCGCTACGTGACGCGCGGCCCCGTCACCGATCACTTCGACAAGAAGGGCTACGAGGTGACGACCGGCATCGGCCCCGACCTGATGGCTGGTGCGCGCATGGCGGTGTCCGAGATGGTCGAGCTGCTGAGCAAGCGCTACGGCTACGAGCCCATTGACGCCTACATGCTGTGCAGCGTGTGCGCGGACTTGCGCATCAGCTCCATCGTGGACGTACCGAACTGGGTGGTGTCCTTCTACTTCCCGCGGATCGTGCTGGAATAGCGGTCTTGCCCTTGCTCCCCTCTCCCGCTTGCGGGAGAGTGTTTGGGCGCGAGGGAGCAAACCCGGCAGGCCGTGATCTTGCTTGCCTGCCATCCGACATGACCCACGCATTCTTTCAGCCCCCTGCCCAATCCCGCTACGCGCTGCGCAACCTGCGCGCACCCCGCTGCATCGTGAAGGCGCGGCGGGCTCAACCCGTCGATGCAACGGTCTGCCAGAGTACCTCAGCGGGGTTGGCAAAGCCAAGTGTCTGTCTTGGTCGACCGTTCATCTCATTGGCGATGCGATCGAAC
>NZ_JASZYG010000032.1 GCF_030317105.1 Variovorax brevis | reverse complement strand
TCGCATCGCCAATGAGATGAACGGTCGACCAAGACAGACACTTGGCTTTGCCAACCCCGCTGAGGTACTCTGGCAGACCGTTGCATCGACGGGTTGAGCCCGCCGGAGCCGTCAGCCGCAGGCTGTCGGCGGGGGACATTCGCGGAGGGGAGTACACCGTCGGCGTGATCCCGCCCCAAGCCCAAGGTCATGTCATCGGCCACTGCATTCAGCTACTGCCGACACCCCGCCGCCCCAGCCATGTGCTCAGTCTTGCGGCTGGTCAGCGCTGCATCCCGGCCATCGCAGCCTGGATCAACGCATGCACCTGCGCATTCGAATCGTCATACGCGCGCGCGCTGTCCCAGTCGGTGATCTGCGCGAAGTGCTCGGCCACGCCGTCCACCGTGCACTCCTTCGGTCCGAGATAAACCGCCGCGGTGTCCTCGATGCGGCAGGCCGAGAAGGCGCCGCCGCCGGCCGACAGTGTCGTCTTCAAAGGCGCGTCTTCGCTCACCAGGAACAGCGCCGCGGGCGTCACCTGTTCGGGCTTGATGGCGTCGAGCATCGCGGGCGGCAGCACGTCCTCGGTCATGCGCGTGGCGGCCATCGGCGCGATGGTGTTGACGCGGATGTTGTTCTTCTTGCCTTCGATCGTCAGCATATGCATCAGCCCCACCAGCGCCATCTTGGCCGCGCCGTAGTTGGCCTGGCCGAAGTTGCCGAACAGGCCCGAGGCCGAGGTCGTCATCAGGATGCGGCCGTAGTTCTGCTCGCGCATGATTTCCCACACGGCCTTGGTGCAGTTGACCGAGCCCATCAGGTGCACGTCGACCACGGCCTTGAAGTCGGCGATCTCCATCTTCGAGAAAGTCTTGTCGCGCAGGATGCCCGCGTTGTTGACCAGGATGTCGATGCGGCCGAACTCGGCCTTGGCCTGTTCGACCATCGCCAGCACCTGTTCGAAGTCGCACACGTTGGCGCCGTTGGCGATGGCCGTGCCGCCGGCGGCGCGGATCTCGTCCACGACCTTTTGAGCGGCTTCGGAAGAAGCACCCTGGCCATCGCGGCTGCCGCCGAAATCGTTGATCACCACCTTGGCGCCGCGGCGCGCCAGTTCCAGCGCGTGCGCGCGGCCGAGGCCATTGCCAGCACCCGTCACGATGGCCACCCGGCCGTCAAATCGAATCGTCATGTCGTTACCTTTTTTCAAGAAGTGAGAGAGGGGGAAGGAGGCTGTGATCAAGTCCGCGGGGGACTGATCAGAGCCTCCATGGATCAGGGGAAGCGCCGCGTGATCGACTCGGCCACGCACACGGGCTTGGGCGCGCCTTCGAGCTCGATCGACATCTCGATGAGCATCTGTGCGCCATTGCCCTCCAGCGGCTCCCAGCTCAGCAGCTTGAAGTGCCCACGCAGGCGGCTGTTGACAGGCACCGGCTTCATGAAGCGCACCTTGTTGAGCCCGTAGTTGACGCCCATCGTGCTCTTGCGGATCTCGAAAGCCGTCGCAAAGAAGGCCGGCAGCAGGCTCAGCGTCAGGAAGCCGTGCGCGATCGGCACGCCGAAGGGGCCGCTCTTTGCGCGCTCCACGTCCACGTGGATCCATTGGTGGTCGCCCGTGGCATCGGCGAACTTGTTGATGCGCTGCTGGTCGATCAGCAGCCAGTCGCTGGTGCCGATCGTTTCGCCGACCAGCGGCTTGAGGTCCTCGAGGGTTTCGTAGCTCTTCATGGAAGCGTTCCGGTTTGAATGTGCTTCATAGGTTAAGCAGCCACGCTCCGAAGAGATCCCCCCTTCTTTGGAGGGGCGCCGTGCAAGAGGCGCTACTCAATCAGCCCCTTGTTCCGCGCCCAGGTCAGCGCGTCGTAGCGGCTGGACATACGCAGCTTGGCCAGCACATTGCGGATGTTCCACTTCACCGTTTCCGGCGTGATGTTGAGCGTCTGCGCGATGCGCTTGCTCGACATCGCCTTGGCCACCAGGCCGAGGATTTCGATCTCGCGCGGTGTCAGCGTGACGGCGTCCGTGCCGGCAGCACGGGACGCCGACTTGCCCTTGTCCTGCGCCACAGGGGTGGGCGCGCCGCATCTACGCAGCAGGTCGTCGACAAAAGGCGCGAGGCGCCCGTCAAGGCGCGTGCCCGCGGCGCGCAGGCTCGCAAGCAGTTCGCCGACCCGCGCGCCCTCATCCAAGAAGGTTCGCACCAGTCCGGCCGGCGCGCCCGCCTGCACCGCACGCGCCAAGGCATCCAGCGCCTCTTCGTCGCGCTTGAGATAGTCGAGCGTCAGCGCGGACAGGATCTCGGCCTGCGCCAGCATCCGCACGCGCCCGAAGGCCTTGGCGAACTGCCGCAGCGCGTCCAGCGCCCGCAGCGCGTCGTCGGGACGTGCGTCGACCAGCGCCAGGCGTGCGCGAGCCAGCGCGGCATAAGCCGGGATCTCGGCATGGAAGCCTTGGGCATCACGCTGCAACCCGGCCAGTGCATCGAGCTTGCCGACCAGCTCCGTGGCGCGCGCTCGCTCGCCAGACACCAGCAAGACCTTCACCTGCTCGGCCAGCATGGCTGCGACCAGCCGGTCGAGGCCCAGGCTGTGGTAGTGCGCCTGCTGCGCATCCAGGAAGGCCAGCGCCGGTGCAGCGCCCAATTGCAGCACGTCGAGCCGCGCAGTGCACAGCGCGGCGTGGATCATCGTTCCGGGCGAGGACGAACGCAGCACGCCGGTGCGGTTGGCGAGGATTTCACGCGCTTCGTCGATGCGATCGAGCTCGTAGTAAGCATTTCCCAGCGTCGCCGCACACAGGTTGGCGCTGATGGAGCGGCGCCCATAGGCGGTCTCGGCGCGGGCCAGCACTTCGGCCCCGACGCGGGCAGTTTCCTTCGCGTTGCCCTCGATGCCCCAGACGGTCGCGCGCACCGATTGCACCACCAGCGCCATGTCGTTCTCGCGGTCGTCAGGCGGGATCGGGTTGTCGTCGAGCAATCGATGCGCGTCGGCGTAGCGGCCGGCCGCCGCGTAGGCCGTTGCCAATGCCGACACATGCACGTAGCGCAGGAAGCGGTTTTCCGTCGGAACCTTGTCCAGTGGCTCCAGCAGGTCGATGACGCGCTGCGTGTTGTCGCGCTGCAATGCGACCGCAGCGTCCGCCAGCGCAAACCGGGAAGAAATCGCCGGGGCCTTGGCCGCTTCGCTTTCACGGATCTGCGCGATCCAGCGTTCGGCCTGCGCCGGGCGGGCCGTCAGCGCATAGGTCAGGCAGGCCAGGAAGAACAGGCGCGGATACTGGTGCAGGGCGTCCAGTGGAAGGCGGTCGAGCAGGTTGAGCATGGGGCTGATGTAGCCCAGGCTCCAGGTGCTGGGCGCCGCGTTCTCGATCGATCGCACCGCGAATTCGAGGTCGCCGCCCAGGATGGCATGACGCACCGCTTCGACCAACAGTTCCTGCTCGGCAAACCAGTGGCTCGCGCGGCGGTGCAGTTCCTTCGCCTGCTCCGGCCCGCGCTGCGCCAGGCGGGCCGAAAGAAATTCGCCAAAGAGCGGATGGAAGCGATACCAGGGCGTGCGGTCGTCTGAGTCGACGCGGTAGATCAGCAGGTTTTCATCTTCCGCCCGCTTGATCAAGGCCCCGGCTTGCCCATTGCCCGTGACCGCAGCCGCGAGCCCTGCGTTGAAGCGGCGGCAGACCGACAGCATTTCCATGAAATCGGTGAAGTCGGCCGGCAGGTGCGCGATGACGTCTTCGGCCAGGTAGGCCTGCAGGTCGCCCAGCTTCCAGCCAAGGTCCTGCAGCGTCGCGCGGGTCTGGGGCCGGCTGCGCAGCATGACGGTGATGAGTTGCAGGCTGGCGGGCCAGCCGCTGGTCAGGTCGTGGATCAGCCGCAACTCGTCGGCGCTCAGCTTCACCGTGCTGATGTTCTGCTCGAAGAAGATCCGCGTTTCCTCCAGGTCGAAGGGCAGCTCGGCCAGCCCCAGCTCGGCCACCTTGTCGAGCACGCGCAGGCGGCCGATGCTGAGCGGCGGCGCCATGCGCGAGGCCACGGCAATGTGCAGGTTGGGCGGGCAATGGTCGAGCAGGCGCTGCATCAGCTTGTGCGCCCACGGGTCCTCGACGTGGTGGTAGTCGTCGATGATGAGGTAGAGCTCCTTGGGCAGCCCCTGCGCGCCGTTGACCGCGGTGGCGACCACGGCCTCGATCGACTTGCTGCTGCCGCCTTCGAGGAGCATGTCGTCCTCGACCGGGATGCCGAGGCGTTGCAAGGCGGCGAGGAGGTAGGCGCAGAAGTTGGCCAGCTGCTTTTCTTCCTGCCCAAGCGACAGCCATGCAACCTCGGCCCCCTCCTTCATCAGCTCCTGCCGCCATTGGGCCAGCAGGATGGTCTTGCCGAAGCCGGCGCTACCCGTCACCAGCGTGAAGGTCGCGCCGCTCATGCCGGCCAACTGTGCCAACAGTTGCTTGCGCGGGATGTAGCGCGCCCCGATGCGCGGGGGCGCAAACTTCGTCGAAACGAGGAGATTGTCGAAATTCATCGGACGGCGAGTATGCGAGCTTCCGGGGGCCGGCGATACCCCCACAGGCCTCATGCGCCTTCGATGATCACACTGCGCCCGGAACCCGCCCAAGCCTGTGCAAGGGCAAGATAGCGATCCTCGATGACGCTTCGGCGGATCTTGAAGCTCGGCGTCAGGAAGCCGTTGTCCACCGACCAGGGCTCATCGACCGCCACCAGGTAGTCGAGCTTCTCGTGGTCCTCGAGTTCGTCGTTGACCACCTGACGCAGCTGATCAAGCTCGGCCACGAGGGCCTCGCGCGACACCGGATCCTTCAGCTCGCGGCGTCCGTCCGCCGACAGCATCAGCAGCGCGAAAGGCTGCGCACTGGCCGGACCGGTCACGCACACCGCCTCCACCTTCGGATGCGCGAAGCGGTTCTCGATGGGCGCGGGCGCGACGTACTTGCCCTTGCTGGTCTTGAAGATCTCCTTCACGCGGCCGGTGATCTTCAGGCGCCGCAGCTCGTCCTCCTCGCCACGGTCGCCGGTCCTGAAGTAGCCGTCCGCCGTCATGCTCTGCGCGGTGAGTTCGGGCTGCTTGTAGTAGCCCATCATCAACGTCTCGCCCTTCATCTGGATCTCGCCGCCCTCGCCGATGCGCACGCTGCAGCCGAGCGCGGGCTCGCCGCAATAGCCCAGGCGCACGCGGCCCGGCTGGGTCAGGTGAGAGTGGCAGAAGTTCTCCGTCATGCCGTAGACGTCGCGCAACTCCAGGCCAAGCTCGAGATACCAGGCAATGATTTCCGCGGGCAGCGGCGCGGAGCCGGTGAAGGCGATGCGCACCGCATCGAGCCCCAGCATTTGAAGGATCTCCTTCTTCGTTTGGGCCGAGGCAGTGGGCTGCGCGAACAGCAGCTTCTGCTTGTCCAGCGGCAGCTTGGCGCACACGCTCTGGTAGAACTTGGTCCACAGCCGGGGCATGGAGATGAACAGCGTGGGACGGGCGCGCCGCAGGTCGGCGGCGAAGGTCTCCAGGCAGTCGTTGAAGAACAGGTGCAGGCCCTGGCAGATGACATGCGTCTCGACGAAGGCGCGCTCCGCCGCGTGCGCCAGTGGCAGGTAGGACAGCATGCGGTCGGCCGGGGTGATCTGGCAGTACTCGCCCGACAGCTTCGAATAGGCCCCCATGGTGCCGAAGCTGTGCATCACGCCCTTGGGCATGCCCGTGGTGCCGGAGGTGTAGATGATGGTGGCCAAGTCGGCCGCATCGGGCAGGTGCACCGCCTGCAGCGGCGCATGCTTACCGGTCAGCACGTCCCACTCCAGCGGCAAGGCGCAGGGCGACATCGGCATGCCCACCATCGGCACTTCGGCCGGCACGATCTTGCGGATCTCGTTCCAGGAATCGGTCTTGCCGTCGAGCTTGCCGACGAAGAGCAGACGCACGTCGCAGTGCTCGAGGATGTAGCGGGCGTTCGTGGCGCTGATGGTCACGTAGATCGGCACGGACACGTGACCCGCCATCCAGATCGCCAGGTCGGCCATGACCCAGTGCGCACTGTTCTTGCCGACGATCCCGATGCTGCTGCCGGCCGGCAGGTTGAGCGACTGGAGGTAGGCCGCCATGCGCCGGGCCTGGTCGCCGACCTGGCGCCAGGTGAAGTCCACCACGCTGCCGTCCGGGCGCGGCTCGGTCAGGAAGATGGCCTCCGGTTGCGTTTTCTCCCAGTGGAGGAAGCGGTGCACGGGGGTGAAGGTGTTCTGGTCGCTCAAGTCTGTCTCCTGTCTTGTTTCTTTGCTGGCGCCCCCAAGGGTCGCGCCTTTCGTGTCGCGTGGCGCCGTTCGACCGCGCGGATCTCAGGCGAGCACGGCCCAGTCCCGCAGCACGTCTTCGGTGTGCTCGCCACGGCGTGGCACCGCCGCGAGCGGCGCCGCCGGCGTGCCGGAAAAGCGCGGCGCCGGGTTGGCCTGCAGCACGCCATCGATGCGGCTGTAGACCCCGCGGTGCGCCATGTGCGGATGCGTGGCCGCCTCGTCCGGGTCCAGCACGGCGGCAAAGCAGGCGTCGCTGCCTTCCAGCAGTTCACACCACGCGTCGCGCGTTCGCGTCGCGAAGATCCTGGTGAAGCGCTCGTGCAGCGCTGCCCAGCGGCGGGGGTCGTACGGATCGGCAAAGTCCGGATCGTCCGCAAGGCCGAGGTGCTCCAGCAGGATGCGGTAGAAGCGCGGCTCCAGCGAGCCGATGCTGACGAAGCGGCCGTCGGCGCAGCGGTAGGTGCGGTACCAGTGCGGGCCGTCCAGCAGGCTGGCGCCGCGCTCGCTGGTGAAGCGTCCGCCAGCCTTCAAAGCCAGCAGCAGGTTCATCATGTGCGCGCTGCCGTCGACGATGGCCGCGTCGACGACCTGGCCCTGGCCGGTGGCACGCGCGTTCATCACGCCCGCCAGCACGCCCACGGCAAGGTACATGGCGCCCCCGCCGATGTCGCCCACCAGGCTCGGCGGCGCCATCGGCGCTTCGCCGGGCTGGCCCGAATACCACAGCGCGCCGGAGACGCCGATGTAGTTGATGTCGTGCCCGGCGGCATGCGCCAGCGGTCCGTCCTGACCCCAGCCGGTCATGCGGCCATACACGAGCCGCGGATTGCGCGCCAGGCACACGTCAGGACCCAAACCCAGGCGCTCCATCACACCGGGGCGCATGCCTTCGATCAGCGCGTCGCAGCTTGCGACCAGGTCGAGCACCGTCCGGACGCCCTCGGCCGTCTTCAGGTCGATGGCGATCGATCGCTTGCCGCGGTTGCTGATGCCCTGGGCACCGAGATCCAGGTCCTCGGCGCCAGCCTGCAGGCGGTCGACCAGCACCACATCGGCGCCGAGGTCCGCGAACAGCATGCCGCAAAAAGGCGCCGGGCCGATGCCGGCGATTTCGAGGATGCGCAAGCCGGCCAGCGGGCCGCCCTTGTTCATGTTCATGTCTCTCATTTCCATCGTTGCGTGGTTCAGGCGAACGCGCCGGAGATCGCGGCGGCGCAAGCCGCTTCGTGGCGGTCGGCGCTGCCCAGCAGCAGGTCGGCGACCACGGCACGCTTGAAGTAGTGGCCCACGAGGTATTCCTCGGTCATGCCGATGCCGCCATGCAGTTGAATCGCCTGGCCGCAGACGGACTTCGCGGCACGGCCAGTGAAGGCCTTCGCGGCCGCCAGCGTCTTCTGCAAGTGCGGCCCTTGCTGGTTGTGCATTGCGGCCAGCGCTGCGAACAGCATGGAGCGCGCAAGTTCCATCTCGGCCGCCATGTCCGCGAGGCGATGCTGCAGCGCCTGGAAGCTGCCGATCGGCACGCCGAATTGCTTGCGGGCCTTCAGGTAGTCGGCGGTGACTTCGATGGCCTTTTCCATCGCGCCGACCTGCTCGGCGCACAGCGCAACGATGGCGTGGGCGATGCCTGCCTGCAATGGCGGCAATCCGTTGTCCGGTTTGCCCAGCACTGCGTCGGCAGCGACCTCAACGCCATCGAACACCAGTTCCGCCGCGTGACTGCCGTCGTGCAATGGAAGATCCTGGCATTGCAGGCCCGGTGCTTTCGCATCCACCAGCAGCAGGGTGATTCCGGCCGAGCCGGGCACCACCGCGGAGACGATGAATTCATCGGCTTGATGGCCGCCCAGTACCAGCGACTTGCGGCCATGCAGCACGTAGCCGCCCGGCTTGGGCTCTGCACGCAGCGAGACAGGCGTCGGCATGCCGCGCGAAGCGGCTTCGCTGTAGGCCAGTGCGATGCGGCGCGAGCCATCGGCCAGTAGCGGAAGCAGGCGATCATTCTGCGCAGGCGTGCCGCCGGCGACCAGCGTCTGTGCGGCCAGCACGGCGCAGCCCAGCCAGGGCTCGATCACCAGCCCGCGGCCGAACTCCTGCGCGATGATCGCCGTGTCGACCAGCGATCCGCCCAGACCGCCGAAGGCTTCGGGCAGCGCAGCGGCCAGCCAGCCGTTGTCGGCAAAGGTCTGCCAATGCGCCGCGCTGCCGCCCTGCCCTGCTTTCACCAGCGCGGCGCGCGCCTCGAAGCCATAGGCCTTGTCGATGAAACGCCGAACGCTGTCTTTCAGGAGTTGCTGCTCCGGATTCAGTTTGAAGTCCATGGTTCGTCGCTCAGAGTTGGAACAGCAGCTTGGCGATGATGCCGCGCTGCACTTCGCTCGTTCCGCCGTAGATGGTGGACGCGCGGCGGAAGAACATGTCGTTGGCCAGGCCCCGGGCCACGTCCTGCCCCGGCAACTGCACATCGGTGTCGAGTTCGGGGTGCGGATAGGCCACCGCCCCGTGGTCGCCGAGTGCTTCCACGTGGAAGTCGGTGAGCTTTTGCTGCAATTCGGTGCCGCGGATCTTCAGGATCGAGCCCAACGACAGCGCATCGGGGTGATGTTCCATCTCCAGCGCCACGACGCGCTGCACCAGCATGTCGATCGCCATCAATTCGGCTTCCAGGCGCGCGAGCCTGAGCGCGAACTCGGGCCGCTCGCGCAGCCGCTCGCCGCCCGGGCCCTGCAGGTCCGCCAGGCTGTGGATCTGCCGCAGGTAGCGCTTGAGCGACGGCACCTCGGCCGCCGACGCATGCTCGTTGTTGAGCAGGAACTTGGTGATCGTCCAGCCCGCGCCCTCCTGGCCCACGAGGTTGGCCGCCGGCACCCGCACGTTGTCGAAGAAGGTCTCGTTGAGGTGGTGGAAGTCGTCGATGCTGCGGATCGGCCGCACGGTGATGCCCGGCGTCTTCATGTCCACCAGCAGGAAACTGATGCCAGCCTGCTTCTTCACTTCGGGGTTGGTGCGCACCAGCAGGAAGATCCAGTCGGACTCATGCGCGTAGCTGGTCCAGATCTTCTGGCCGTTGACGACGTAGTGGTCGCCATCGAGCTCCGCCCGCGTGCGCAGCGAGGCCAGGTCCGAGCCGGAACCCGGTTCGGAAAAGCCCTGGCACCACAGCCGCTCGCCTTCGAGCACGGCCGGAATGTGCAGCGCCTTCTGCGCCGGCGTGGCGAACTCGTTGAGCACCGGACCCAGCAGTTTGTGGACGAAGCCGTCCTGCGTGGGCGTGCCGACGGCCGCGCATTCTTCGTCGAAGACCTGCATCTGCTGCACCGACCAGCCGGTGCCGCCATGCGCCTTGGCCCAGTAAGGCGCGCCCCATCCGCGGGCATTCAGCGCCTTTTGCCAACTCTTCACATCCGCAGGCGCCGAGCGCGTGCTGCGCGGACGGTTGGTGAGTGCTGCCGGAAGACCCCGGAGGAACTCGCGCACCTCCAGGCGAAACGCCTCCAGGCCGGGATCGGGATCGAAGTCCATGCCGGCCTCAACTCCTGTACATCGTCACGACCGCGGCACCGCCGATGCCGACGTTGTGCTGCAACGCGATGCGCGCGCCCGGCACCTGCCGTTCCCCGCAGTTGCCGCGCAACTGTTGCACCAGTTCCACGCACTGGGCGAGGCCCGTGGCGCCGATCGGGTGCCCCTTGGAGAGCAGGCCGCCCGAGGGGTTGGTGACGTACTTGCCGCCATAGGTGTTGTCGCCATCGTCGACGAACTTCTGCGCGCCGCCTTCGGGGCACAGGCCCAGGGCTTCATAGGTCATGAGTTCGTTGTGCGCAAAGCAGTCGTGCAGTTCGACCACGTCCACGTCCTCGGCGCCGATGCCTGCCGACTCGTAGACCTTGTTGGCCGCCGCACGCGACATCGAGAAGCCCGCCAGGTCGCGCATGTCGCCTGACTGGAAGGTCTCGGGGCCGTCGGTGGTGAGCGCCTGCGCGGCGATCCACACGCGGGAGTCGAGCTTGTGCTTCCTTGCATAGTCCTCGCTGCACAGAACGACCGCCGCCGCGCCGCAGGTGGGCGGGCAGGCCATCAGCCGCGTCATCACGCCGGGCCACACCACCTTGTCGGCCATCACTTCCTCGGTGGTCACCACCTTGCGGAACACCGACATGGGGTTGGCGGCGGCGTGGCGGCTGGCCTTCGCGCGGATCTTCGCGAAAGTCTCCAGCGGCGTGCCGAAGCGGCGCATGTGCTCCAGGCCACCGCCGCCGAAGATGCGCAGCGCCGGCGGAATGTCCTGGCCGCCCAGCAGCTTGTCGAACTGCTGCATGAAGTTTTCGGTCGGGTTCGGGCGATCCTCGAAGTTGGAGCCCAGCGCGCCCGGATTCATCTGCTCGAAGCCGACCGCCAGCACGATGTCGGCGTCGCCCGCGGCAATCGCCTGGCGCGCCAGGTAGATGGCGCTGGAGCCGCTGGAGCAGTTGTTGTGCACGTTGATGATCGGAATCCCCGTCATGCCGACGTCGTAAAGCACGCGCTGGCCGCAGGTAGAGTCACCGTAGATGTAACTGGCATAGGCCTGCTGGATGGATTCGTAGCCCACGCCGGCATCGGCCAGCGCAATGCGCACGGCCTGCGCGCCCATCACGGGGTAGGTCTCGCTGGCGCCCGGCTTCTTGAAAGGGATCATGCCGACCCCGGCGACGACGATCTTGTTGCTCATGTCTTGGTTCCTTCTTGCTGAACGCACGCGTTCAGACGAATGCGCTGATGCCGGTGAGCGCGCGCGAGATCATCAGCTTCTGGATCTCGGTCGTACCGTCCGGAATCGGGATCACGATGGCCTCGCGCGCCAGCCGTTCCACGTCGAATTCCTTGGTCAGGCCGTTGCCGCCATGCAGTTGTACCGCGTCCCGGCACACCTTGACAGCCATCTCGGTGGCAAACCACTTGGACATCGAGGACTGCACGTCGCAGCGCACGCCCGCGTCCATCATGGAAAAGGCACGCATGCACATCAGGCGCGCGGCATCGGTGAGCGTGGCCATTTCGGCGATCTTGGCGGCGATCAACTGGTGCGCGGCGATGAACTTGCCGAATTGCTTGCGCTCCTTCGAGTACGCGATCGAGGCTTCGAGCGCCGCGCGCATCAGGCCCACCGACAGCATGCCGACGTTGGCGCGCGCCTTCTCGAACATCTTCATGGTGTTCTTGAGGCCCGCTCCGCGTTCCCACACGATGCAGCTGGCCGGCACGCGGCAGTCGGTGAAGAACACCTGCGCGGTCGACTGCCCGTTCATCGCGATCTTGTCGATGTTGCGCGACTCGAAGCCGTGCTCCTTGCGGTCGACCATGAAGTGCGTCAGCTCCTTCGGGCCGGTGCGCGCGGTGACGGTGAGGAAGTCGGCGTAGTGGCCGTTGGAGATCCAGGTCTTCTCGCCGTTGATGATGAAGTGGTCGCCGTCTTCCTTCGCGGAAGTCTTCAGGTCCGCGACGTTCGAGCCCACGTCGGGTTCGCTGATGCAGGCGCCGCCGAAGAGCGTGCCGTTCAGGATGCCGGGCAGGTACTTGTCGCGCAGGTGCTGCTGCGGCAGGTCGGCCAGGAAGTTGGCGGTGCCCTTGTTGATCATCACGCACAGCGCGACGTCGCAGGACACGGCGCACAGCTCCTCGAACAGCAGCGCCTCCATGACGTAGCCCAGGCCCATGCCGCCGTGCTCCACCGGCACGCTCGCGCCCGGCAGGCCGAACTCGGCGATGCCCTGCGTGATCTCGCGCATCTTTTCCTTGGGGATGTGCTGGTCGCGGTACTGCCTGACGATGGGACGCAGCTCGACGTCGAGGAACTTGCGGAAGCTCTCGACCGCCAGCTTCTGGTCCTCGGTGATCATGTTCATGTTCATTTGAATTCTTTCGGTGTTCAGGCGCGGGCGAAGATGCCGACGTGCTCCGTGGCCTCTTCCACGCGCCACAGGCCGCCGCCATTGCCCTGGATGGCGATGCGCGCGCCTTCGACCTGGCGGGGGCCGCATTCGCCGCGCAGTTGCGAGACGAGTTCGAAGATCTGGCCGAGGCCCGTGGCGCCGATCGGATGGCCCTTGGATTCGAGGCCGCCGGAGGGGTTGACCGGGATGGAGCCGCCGAGGGTGGTCTCGCCGCGTTCGGCCAGTTCCCCACTGGAACCAGGTTCGCGCAGGCCCATCGCCTCGAAGGAAAGCAGTTCGCCGATGGCGGTGGCGTCGTGCACTTCGGCCACGTCGACGTCCCTGGGCGCAACGCCTGCCTGCTCGAAGGCGTCCTTCGCGGCAAGGCGCGTGCAACCGGCGTCATGGTCCTCCGCATCGCGGGCCGAGGCCGAGCGCACGACGCTGGCCAGCACCTTGACGGCGCGGTTGCGGTCGAAGCCGTACTTCTTCAGCGCCGACTCGGTACAGAGGATGGCGGCCGATGCGCCGTCGGAAATCGGCGAGCACATCGGCAGCGTCAGCGGATAGGTGATCGGCGAGGCGGCCAATATTTGCTCGATGTCCATCGGCATGCGGTATTGCGAGCGCTCGTTGTGCACCGAATGGCCGTGGTTCTTGGACGCGACGGCAGCGAGCTGGCGTTGCGTGATGCCGTAGCGAGCCATGAGGCCGCGGCCCAGCGAGGCGTACACGTCCATGAAGGGGCTGTAGGGCTTGTCGGACTGCGAGCCGGCGGGCGGCACGATGGCCTTGCCCATGGCAGCGAGGTAGCCCTTGTTTTCCTCGAAGGTCTCCACGTCCCAGGCCGATTCGAAGCACGAGAACATCTTGGCCTTGTCGCTCGTGTACATCTTCTCGGCGCCAACGGCCAGCGCCACGTCGGCCGCACCGGCGCGCAATTGCATGACGGCGAGGTTGAAGGCGTGGCTCGACGATGCGCAGGCGCCTTCGAGGTTGTAGATCGGAATGCCTTCGATGCCCAGCGGCAGCAGCGCGACCTGTCCGCGGATCATGTGCTGGCCGTCGAAGTGGCCTTGCGTCGTGTTGCCGAAGAAGGCGGCGCGAATCGCCTTGCGGTCGCAGTTGGCGTCTTTCAGGGCGTCTTCCACCGCCCACGCGGTGAGCTGCTTGACGTTCTTGTCCATGTGGCGGCCAAAGGTCGTCATGCCGACGCCGACGATGTAGATGTTTTCCATTGCTCGGGGACTCCGGTGTTCTTTGCTTTCAATAGCCGCGGAATTGCGGCTTGCGCTTTTCGGCGAAGGCGGCGAGGCCCTCCTGGATGTCCCAGGAGCGCTGGTGGTTGCGCAGCTCGAGTTCTTCGTCACGCAGCGCATCGCGCGCCGTCTTGTCGGCCGCTTCGTTGGCCACGCGCTTCATGCGCGTGAGCACGATCGGGCTCTTGGTGGCCAGCTTCTCGCCGAGCGCCTGGGCGCGGGCCGACAACTCGGCATCGGCCACGACTTCGTTGACCAGC
The DNA here is from genome assembly GCF_030317105.1 of Variovorax brevis. Classification (GTDB taxonomy): domain Bacteria; phylum Pseudomonadota; class Gammaproteobacteria; order Burkholderiales; family Burkholderiaceae_C; genus Variovorax; species Variovorax brevis. Next base: position 25,415 of record NZ_JASZYG010000032.1, on the reverse strand, counting down.
CCGTACTGCTTCATCTCTTCGGCCGGCAGCGAGTCGCCGGTGAACAGCAGGTACTTGGCCACGTTGGCCGGCACCTTGCGCGGCAGGATCGCCGCACCGCCGCCGCCGGGGAACACGCCGAAGTTGGAATGCGCGTCGCCGAAGCGCGCGCTCTGGCCGGCAATCACCAGGTCGCAGCACATCACCGCTTCGAGGCCGCCCGCCAGCGCCAGGCCGTTGACGGCCGCAATCACGGGCTTGGGAAATGCGCGCAGCAGGTTGAAGAAGTCGACGATGACGTCGAGGTAGTCCTTTTCACCCGGGCCGACCGGATTGCCGGCCTGCTTGAGGTCGGCGCCTGCGCAGAAGGCCGCGCCGGTGCCGGTAATCACCACCACGCGCACGGCGGCGTCTTGTCGCCATTGCGACAGCATCGCCGTCATGTCTTCCACCATCTCGCGCGTCAGCGCGTTCATCGCCTTGGGGCGCTGCAAGGTGATCCAGCCCACCTGCTCTTTCGTCTCGAACACAACACTCACGATGTATCTCCTTGCTTGATCCGTCTTGAGGTTCAGTCTAGGAGGCCATCGCCCCGGCAGTGCCTCCCCTTTCGAGGGGGGAAGGCCCGGGGGTGCGCAAGCGCTCGCCTCCCAGCAGGAAGTGCGACAGCGCGGGGATGAGGATGAGCGCGCCGAGCATGTTCCACACGAACATGAAGGTCAGAAGGATGCCCATGTCGGCCTGGAACTTGATGGGCGAGAAGGCCCACGTCACGACGCCTGCGGCCAGCGTCACGCCCACCAGCGCCACCACCTTGCCTGTGAATCGCAGCGCATGGCGATAGGCCTCGGCGAGCGTCGCCCCCTCCCTTTGCTGCGCGAGCTGGATGCTCAGCAGGTACAGCGCATAGTCCACGCCGATGCCCACGCCCAGCGCGATCACCGGCAGGGTCGCCACCTTCACGCCCATGCCCAGCGCGACCATCAATGCCTCGCAAAGGATGGAGGTCACCACCAGCGGCACCACGGCGACCACCACGGCCCGCCAGCTGCGGAAGGTGATGAAGCACAGCACGATGACGGCGCCGTACACGTACAGCAGCATCGTCGTGTTGGCCTCCTTCACGACGATGTTGGTCGCGGCCTCGACGCCGGCGCTGCCGGCCGCCAGCAGGAACTGGCGATCCGGCGTGCTGTGCGCCCTGGCAAATTCATCGGCCGCCTTGACCACGCGGTCCAGCGTCTCGGCCTTGTGGTCGGCCAAGTAGGCCACCACGGGCATCACCGAGCACTGGTTGTTGAACAGGTCAGGGTTGCTGGTGGAGGCGGTGCGGGCCGCGTAGTTCAGCACGTCCTGGTTCGGCGAGATCGACAACCACTTGCTGCTGCCCTCGTAGGAGCCCGCCGTGATCTTGCGCACCGCATCGGCCAGCGAGACGGTCGTCTGCACACCGGGCACCTGTTGCAAGGCCCAGCCCAGGCGGTCGGTCTCGATCAGCGTCTCGTAGCCCAGGCAACCCTCGGGCGGGGTCTTCACGATCACGGCGAACTGGTCGCTGGAGAGCGAATACTTGCCGGTGATGTAGGCGTTGTCGAGGTTGTAACGCGACTGCGGCCGCAGCTCCGACGCACCCGCATCGAGGTCGCCGATCTTCAGCTGGGTGCTGACCGCAAAGCCCCCGATTGCCAGCAAGGCCGAGAACGCGATCGCGCCGATGGCCCAGCGCCGCTCGGTGAAGCGTTCGAGCAGCTTCCACATGCCGCCCTCCTCCCGCTGCTCGGCGCGCAGGCTTCGCGCGGCTGCCTTGGGGCTGACGCCGGTGTACGACAGCATCACCGGCAGCAGGATCAGGTTGGTGACCACCAGCAGGGCCACGCCGATGCTCGCCGTGATGGCCAGTTCCTGGATGACGGGGATATCGATCAGCATCAGCACCGCGAAGCCCACCGCATCGGCGGCCAGCGCGGTCAAGCCCGCCAGGAAAAGCCGGCGGAAGGTGTAGCGCGCGGCCACCAGCCGGTGCGTGCCGCGGCCCACGTCCTGCATGATGCCGTTCATCTTTTGCGCGCCATGGGACACGCCGATGGCGAACACGAGGAAGGGCACCAGCACCGAATACGGGTCCAGCTCATAGCCCAGCACCGTCACGAGCCCGAGCTGCCACACCACGGCAATGAGCGACGCGGCCAGCACCAGCGCGGTGCTGCGCACGCAGCGCGTCCAGCCGAAGATGATCGCGGCGGCAATGACGGCGGCCACCGCGAAGAACACCACCATCTGCTTCAGGCCGTCGAGCAGGTCGCCCACCACCTTGGCGAAGCCGACGATGCGGATCTCCACATCCGCGCCGCCCTGCCCGTTGGCGTACTTCGCGCGAACGTCCTCCAGTCGCTGCGACAGGGCCCAGTAGTCGAGCGGCGCGCCGGTGCGAACGTCCGTGTCGGCCAGCGGCACGAAGATCAGGCTCGACTTGTAGTCGTTGCCCACCAGGCTGCCCAGGATCTGCGCGCGGGCGATGTTCTGCCGCAGCTGCTCGATGTCGCGCGGCGAGCCCGCGTAGTTGTCGGGCATCACCGGGCCGCCGGTGAAGCCTTCCTCGGTCACCTCGTTCCAGCGCACCACCGGCATCCACAGCGACTTGACGTTGGCGCGGTCCACGCCCGGCGTGAGGAACAGTTCGTCGTTGATCTTCTTGAGCGCCTGCAGGTAGGCCGGCTCGAAGATGTCGCCGCGCTTGTTCTCGACCACCACGCGCACCGCATTGCCGAGGCCACGCAGTTCGCCGCGATGGTCCAGAAAGTTGCGGATGTAAGGCTGGTTGTGCGGAATGGTCTTGTCGAATGCGGCGTTCAAGGTCAGCCGCGTGGCCTGCCATCCGAGCACCAGCGTGGCCAGTACGCACACGAGGATGACGAACAGGCGATGGTTGAAGATCAGCCGTTCGAAGCGGCTGCCCGAGTGGCGGTCGAAGTCCTTCAACGCGCGGACGGTCGGCATGTCGGTTTGGGTGTTGAGGTTCATGGTTTTTTCGGCGCCTGGCGCTCTCTGTTCACTTCAGTTCCTGCATCCGGACACCGCCCACGCCGGCCAGCGCCAGCGTGCGCTTGCCCTGCTGCGCGACGGCAAAAGCCGGTGCGGTATTCGCGGTCTTGACGCGGGCAAAGCTCGCGCCGTCGTCGGTGCTCAGGAGCACGTCGCCGGCCTGGCTCACCAGCACGATCGCGCCGTCCGGGCGCACGAGGCCGCTTGCCAGGCCCGCATTGACGCCGGTGTCGACCTTGGCCCAAGTGGCACCGCCATCGGTGCTGCGCCACGCATTGCCACGCAGCCCGAACACCACCGTCGCGCCCGGCGTGCCGACGACGCCGAACAGCGTGCCCTGGTACGGAAGCGGCACGTTCACGAAGCGCTGGCGCTCGCGATCGAGCTTGAGCACCAGCCCCTGTTCACCCACGATGAAGACCGATCCACCCGCCGGACGCACGGCATAGAGGTGCAGGCCCTTCGGGTTGTCGATGCGGTCGAGCCAAGGCGACCATGTCTTGCCGCCGTCCCCGGTACGCAGGATCAGGTTGAACGCGCCGACGGCGAAGCCCTTCTTGTCATCCTCGAACCACACGTCGAGGAAAGGCTTGTCCGCGCCTTGCGCGGCGAAGGCCTCGGCGTCGGCCTTGAGGCGCTGCGCCGCTGCGTCATCGGTCCTGGCAGGCGTTCCGTACTGCTTGAGGATGAGCGCGGCAGCCTGCTTGCCATCGAGCTGACGGTCCCACGATTGCCCGCCGTTGCTGGTGTGGAGCACGACGCCTTCATGGCCGACGGCCCAGCCTTCGTTCGCCACGGGAAAGCTCAGCGCCGTCAGGTCCGAGCTGACCGGAACCTGCGCCTGCTTCCATGCGGCGCCATCGTCCGAAAGCAGGATGTGGCCGCGCTGGCCGGCGACCACCATGCGATCGCCGGCCATGGCGAGCGCGTTGAAGGTCACGCGCGTGGCCAGCGCGCTGCGAGCCGCCGGCACTTGGGTCGGCGCCTGAAAGACGGGCTCGGCCGAGACGGCCTTTGCCGCAAGCGCGGCGCACAGCGCCGCCGCTGCCCATTGAGCTTCCCTGAAAAACATGCTTGTCTCCAATATTTCCATCAATTGCGCCCTCCCAATGCAGCGGCCGTGACGGCTGCGCCGTCACGGCCATCGACACTGGATTTCGGCGCTGTGTGGTTTAACGAACGCCCTGCGACGCGAGGCTGTCCGCGGTCCAGTCGGAATCGGGCTGGGCGGTGTCCATCACCTTGACGCCGGCAGTGCCCGGCCACAGGTTGACGTAGTAGGTGCCGGCCAGCAGGTCATAGTGGCCGGCCGTCATGTTGTTGGGCGCCAGCCGGTCGTAGTTCTGCGTCGGATAGGCGAAGCCCGCACGCCACAGTTGTCCACGGCCGTCGTACTGGTCGCTGGCCGTCACGGCCCACGTGTCTTCGTCGAGGTAGAAGGTGCGGCGCGAATAGATGTGGCGCTTGCCTTCCTTGAGGGTCGCATCCACCACCCAGACGCGATGCAATTCCCAGCGCACCACCGACGGGTTGATGGACTTCGCCTGGAACACGTCTTCAGGCTTGTCGTTGTAGACGAAGCGATAGTCGTTGTACGGGATGTACATCTCCTTCTTGCCGACCAGCTTGAAGTCGTAGCGGTCCAGCTTGCCGCTGAACAGGTTCACGTCGTCGATGGTCGACTGGCCGCCCGTGCTGGCATTGGGCGTGTCGTAGGCGAGGTCGGGTGCCAGCCGCACGCGGCGCTGGCCGGGCAAATATTGCCAGGCGCGTCGGCCATTGGTGGCGTAGTCGATCGGCTCGAGCGTCATGATCGCTTCGCCGGCACGGCGCGCGGGGCCGGTGTAGTTGGCACGGGCACGGCTGACCAGCGTGGCTCCGCCGTCCTTGTCCTGGTAGTAGGGGGACTCGGTGGTCCAGACACCCTGCGTCGAGAGCGCGAGCTTGCCGGCACTGTCCACGTTCCACGCCGAATACTTGGGCAGCACGACCGAGATGCCCTGGTAGCGGGCGATGTGGTTCAGCATCGCCTCGTTGCCGCTCTTGGGAATCGGGAACGGGATGCCGGCCCGCGCGCCCAGCGAGCTCAGGCCATCGTCGGAAATCTTCGCGCGTGTGGCATTGGCCACGGAGTTCTCGAGCACGGACTTCGGATAGGCCGCGGTGCGATGCGTCGGGTAGACCTCGATGCGGTACTCGGGAATGGCCTTCATCAACGCCTGCGTGCCCGCGCTGAGCTTGTCGGCGTAGGTCGCCATGTTCTTCGCGTCGATCGAGTACAGGGGCTTCTCGCTCGCGAAGGGGTCGGGACGCACGTTCTTCGACTTGTCGAAGCCCGACGGCGCGGCGGTAAGGCCGCCCGTGTATTCGGGGATGGTGCCCTCCTTGTTGCCGGCCTTTTCGGCGCCGACGGCGGTGAGTTCGGCGCCGAGCTTCCTGGCTTCGTCAGCCGATACCCCGGCATGGATTGCGCCCGTCCAGGTCGCCAATGCGCCTGCACAAAGCAGGGCTGCTGCTGTCTTGTTGGTCATGTGATGTCTCCGCTTTAAAGCGTGGTCTTGAAGGTGAGGAAAATGGCGCCGCGATCGCGCAGGTAGGTGGTCGTGCCGTTGGCAACGGCAATGGCGCCCGCGGCGTTGAGGGTGTAGTCGCCGAAGTAGCCGATGTACTTCAGGTCGAAGCGGTACTTGCTGTAGAGGTCCAATCCAAAGCCCACCCCGTAGCTGCCCGCGTTCTTGTTGCCGCCGGAAGCCACGGCGGAGTTGCCGCTCAGGCCGACGGAATAGCTCAGCGGCATCGACAGGTCCGCGCCCGGGAACACCTGGTACCAGGTCGGCGTGAAGTTGATCGCCAGGCCGAAGTAGTCCTTGCTCACCTTGTCGATGGCCGTGTAGTTGTCGCGGCCCTTGAAGTACTGCGCGCCTTGCGTGACCGAGGTCCAGCGGTTCCAGGTGAGTTCGCTCGACCAGGTGGCGCTGTTGAACAACGGCGTGGCCGCCACCGAGCCGATCGCGTTCAGCACGCCGTGCACGGTGTCGCCGCGCGCGCCGAGCAGGTCGCCGGCCTTGGGCAGCGCGCTGGTCGAGGTGATCTGCACGATGTCGCTGTTGAGCGGCATGTTGCGGCGGTAGTTCAGGTCGGCACCCACGCTCACGCCGGCGATTTGCTTGGCCAGGCTGAGGCCGTACATGTCGATGTCATCGCCATACGTCAGGAAGTACTGGCGCGGCGCGGTGGCCTTCACGACGACCTGTGGCAGCTTGTCGGAGAAGTTGCGCACGTAGAAGCCCATCGTGCCGTCGAGCCACATCGGGCTCCAGCGCGACATCAGGCCCCAGTCGCCACTGTCCTTGGGCGTGAGGTCCGGGCCGCGCAAGGCGCGCACGCCGGGTGCCAGCAGCAGCGATTCGCCGCCGTTCTGCAGGGCGTCGTTGAAGCCCAGGTAGCTGCCCGTTTCGGGGAAGCGGCTGGCATCCCACTGGAAGAAGTACTGGCCGCCGAAAGTCAGCTCGGATGTTGCCTGCAAGGTGCCGGACACCTGGCCCAGCGGGCGGTACAGCTCCTTGGCCTCGATGCCGGGGCTGGCGAAAGACTTGGCCAGGTCCAGCGGCGCCTGGCCGTAGGTGACGCCGTGGATGGCGCCGCCGCCCAGCAGTGCCTCGCCCCAGTTCACCGTGTGGCGGCCTGCACGCAGGCTCAGGGGCATCGTGCCGAGGTCGAAGCTGCCGAAGACAAAGGCGTCGAGCAGTTCGCCCGAGGGGCCCTTGTAGTAGCGCTCGGTGTAGTCGCTCAGGCCCAACGCCGGCTGGCCATTCACCATGTGGTTGGAGGTGGCCAGGCTGGTGTTGTCGAGCTTGCCCGAGTAGGCGTTGTCGTACCAGCCGGCGCCGCTCACGCGTGCGCCGAATTTCTTCTGGTAGACCACATCGAATTCGCTGAGCACGTCAACGCGGTTGTTGACCGTGCTGTGCGGGGCGAAGTTGCGGTCGCCGTCGTCCGCGTTGATGTTCTTCAGGATCACCGGATCCTGACCCTGCACGCGGTAGCCGTAGTTGTAGCGCACCGTGTTGTCCCAGCGCACCTGCAGGTCGTCGTTGCCGGTGTCGAATTCGAACGCGTTGGCGTTCATCCATGTGCCGGCGCACAGGGCCAGTGCCGCGGCGCTCAGGGCGTGTCGGCGAATCTCGGGGCGTTTCATTTTCTTGAATTCATTCATGTTGGAAAAAATCTCCTCAGCTCAGCTCTTGTTCTCAAATTCCCTGATGTCCAGTGGCATGCATGCACTTGCGGATTGGCTGTTGCAGGCCACTCGCTGCGCGCAAAGTTAAGGCTGAGGGGGGCGCGCGCATCCCCCCCTTTCTTGAGAGGCGGGATAACCATGGCCCGGCGTTTGGCTGACCCTTCAAAAAGGGGGGGATGCGCCGCGCGGGCGCGCACCTAAGCTGGCCTGTCGCCGCAGCGCGAAGGTCCATGCAACGCGGCAAAACCAGAGACAGGAGACGCAGTGCAAGGACTACCCACAAAGATCCCCGCCCGCGGCGCAATGGGAGCCATCGCACGCCGGCTTCTCGCGTTGGCCGCCCTCGGCGGTGCGGTCGTCGCCGCGTGCGCCGCAACGACGACGGCGCCCACGCAGGCACTCACGCCCGCCGAGGCCCGCACCATCGCGAAGGAGGCCTACATCTACGGCTATCCGCTGGTCGACCACTACCGGATCCAGCACGCCTTTTTCGTTGACCGCGGCAATGCCGAATACAAGGGACCGCCGAACACCGTCGTCAACAGTGCAAGGGTCTACACGCCCGAGGACAAGGCGATCCAGACGCCCAACTCGGACACGCCCTACTCCTACGTCGGCGCCGACCTGCGCGCCGAGCCGCTGGTGCTGACCATGCCTGCCGTCGAGAGCAAGCGCTACTACGGCGCGCAGCTCATCGACGCCTACACCCACAACTTCGCCTATGTCGGCACGCGCGCCACCGGCAACGAAGCCGGCAGCTACCTGCTGGCCGGCCCGGACTGGAAAGGCACCAAGCCTGCCGGCATCCGCGAAGTGATCCGCTCCGAAACGCAGTTCGCCTTCGTGTTCTACCGGACGCAACTATTGGGACCTGCCGACATCGGGAACGTCAGGAAAGTGCAGGCCGGCTACAAGGTGCAGCCGCTGTCGGCCTGGCTCGGCAAGCGCGCACCGGCACCGGCGCCCACGATCGACTTCATCCAGCCCCTGACGATGGAGCAGGAGCGCGGCTCGCCCGAATTCTTCGACGTGCTGAACTTCGTGCTGCGCTTCTGCCCCACCCACCCCTCGGAGCGCAAGATGATGAAGCGCTTCGCGCGGCTGGGCATCGGTGCGGGGTTGAAGTTCGATGCCAAGGCGCTGTCGCCCGAGCTTCGCCAGGCCGTGCAGGACGGCATCGCCGATGCATGGGCCGTCCAGGACGAACTGCAGAAGCTGTCCACCGCCGGCAAGCTCGACAGCGGCGATCTGCTCGGCAGCCGCGAGCAGCTCAAAGGCAACTACCTCTACCGCATGCGCGGCACCTTGGCCGGTATCTATGGCAACTCGAAGGAGGAAGCCATCTACCCGGCCTACTACGCGGACGCTGGCGGCCAGCGGCTCGATGGCGCGAACCGCTACGTGCTGCGCTTCCGTGCCGACCAGCTGCCGCCGGTCAAGGCCTTCTGGTCGCTCACGATGTACCAGCTGCCCTCGCGGCTGCTGGTGCCCAACCCGCTCGACCGCTACCTCATCAACTCCGCGATGCTGCCGGACCTCCAGCGCGATGCCGACGGCGGGCTCACGCTCTACATCCAGCGCGAATCACCCGGCAAGGACAAGGAGTCGAACTGGCTGCCGGCGCCGCAAGGCCCCTTCGTGATGGCGATGCGCCTGTACTGGCCCAAGGCCGAGGCACTGAATGGCCAATGGAAGAAGCCCGAGCTGGAGCGCGTGCAAGGCGCCGCTGCCGGCCCCACCGTTCCCGTGACAGCGGACAACTTCATCCGCGCCGAATCGCACGTGTACTTCAGCAACGTCGTGCGCAACGGCGGACTCGGCAAGTTCCGCCACAACCGCGAGCTGGCCTCGGTCGATCGCCAGCTCGTCGTGCGCATGAACCGCGACACGCTCTATTCCAGCGCGGTGTTCGACCTCGATGCCGGCCCGGTCACCCTCACGCTGCCCGACGCGGGCAAGCGCTTCATGTCGATGCAGTCCTTCAACGAGGACCACGACACACCCGCCGTGGTCTATCGCGCGGGGGACTACACCCTGAGTCGCGAATCGGTCGGCACGCGCTACGTGCTGGTCGGCATTCGCACGCTGGTGGATCCCACCGATACCGAAGACATGCGCCAGGCCCATGCGCTGCAGGACGCCATCGTCGTGCGCCAGGCTGGCACGGGCAGCTTCGACATCCCGCGCTGGGACCCGGTGAGCCAGAAGAAGGTGCGCGACGCGCTGCTGGTGCTCGGCTCGACGGTGCCGGACCTGAAGCGCAGCTTCGGCTTGCCCGGCCAAGTCGACCCGGTGCGCCACCTGATCGCCACGGCAACGGCATGGGGCGGCAACCCCGAGCGTGACGCCACCTACCTCGCCGTCACGCCGGAGCGCAACGACGGCCGCACGGTCTACCGGCTCGCGGTGAAGGACGTGCCGGTCGATGCCTTCTGGTCGGTGAGCATCTACAACGCGCAGGGGTACGTCGAACCGAACAAGCTCGGCGCCTACACGGTCAGCAGCGTGACCGCGGCCAAGGGGCAGGACGGCTCCGTGGCGGTGCAGTTCGGCGGCTGCGACGGCGCGGTCGCGAACTGCCTGCCGACTACGCCGGGGTGGAACTACCTCGTGCGGTTGTATCGTCCGCGGGCGGAGATCGTCGAGGGGCGGTGGGTGTTTCCGCAGGCGCAGGTGGTCAATCCGGACTGAACGCTGCGGGCTGCACCGGCTCGCCAAGGCGAGATGACGCCTGCCCGATACGCAGCCGGAAGGCATGCCGCCGTGTCGCGCCGCAGCGAAGGCGAGCGGCGGATTCGCGTTCCCGCTGCGCACCTGCATTTGACGCCCTCTTTCTGGTGCTTCGTCCCATTGCAGTGGCGCGCAGGACGTCGCGCCATGACGATGGCGCTTCCAGCAACCCGGCATCCGGGCAACTTCCTCCGAGGATCTCCATCATGCGTATCAGAAAAAGCGGTTTGCTCCTGGCCCTGGGCCTGCTTCTGTCCATCGAGGTCCTGGCAAGCCAGGCAGGCTTTCGAACTGTCAGCGTTCCCGGCGTACCTGCGGATCCCGAGTCCATTCCAGTCGCCTTGTTCTACCCCACTCAAGCGCCCGAGCGAACCGTCGTGATGGGGCCGTTCACGGTCCATGCCGCGATGGGAGGCACACCTGACGCGCAAGTGAAGGGCTTGATCGTCCTGAGTCATGGACACGGCGGGTCAGAGCTGGGACACACCAGCCTGGCTGAAGCGCTGGCACGCGACGGCTACCTGGTTGCCGCGCTGCGCCATCCCGGCGACAACTGGCAGGACAATTCGCTGCTCGCGAAGGGCCCTGCCCGCTACTTCACCGCGCGCCCGCAACAGGCCTCGCGTGTGATCGATGCGCTGCTGCAAGACCCTGCCTGGAAGGACCGCATCGCACGCGACACCAAGGGGCCACGCGTAGGCGCAGTCGGGCATTCGGCAGGTGGCTACACGGTATTGGCGCTGGCAGGGGGACAGCCCGAGCCGCAACGCCTCGCCACGCATTGCGCGACTGAGCGCGCGGACGATCCGATCCTCTGCAGCGTGGGCCGCACGGGAGCGCCGGCAGTGACCAAGCCCGAGTTGGCGGATGAAGCGGGGCCGGCACTGGCGGACAGCCGCGTTCGCGCGGTCGTCGCGCTATCGCCGCTGGGCGCCGTCATTTCGGCGCGATCGCTGGCCTCGATCCAGGTCCCGACCCTGGTCTACGTAGCCGAACTGGACCGCTATCTGGTCCCGCGCTTTCATGCCGGGTGGATCGCCCGGAACGTTCCCGGGGTGGAACTCCGCCGCGTTCCCAACGCATGGCACTACGCGTTCATGGACATCCCTGGCATGCCCATTCCGACGCCTGATGGCGACGTCGGGGCCGATCCTGCGGGCTTTGATCGGCCAGCGTTCCTGAAGCAGTTGAGCAACGAGATCCCGGCCTACTTCGACAAGGTCTGGAACCAGGGATGACCGGGTCGGGAGTCCGTGGCGACCACAACCACTGGCATCCTCAGGGCCGGCGCGCAGGCGCCTCGTACCACCGGCCTTTTTCCACGATGACCGCTTGAGGCGGCTGCGACAGGAAGTGCGGAGACATGATCTGCACCCCGAATTCGTTGAACTCATCCTGGATGCTCGCGTGCAGGGCGGACTGGATCGGAATGCGTTCCAGCGGTTTGTCGATGCTGACAAACAATTCGTACTCGACATAGAAATCCGACAGTGCACGCTGATAGACATAGGGAGTCGGCGTGGTGCGCACACCGATGGTCTTTTGCGCGGCACCGATCAGGAGTTCGTGGACCTGGCGCCAGGGCGTGTCGTAGCCAATCGTGACTTTCGCGGTGAGCAAGGTGCCCTGCGAGCCAGCAAGCTTCGAGTAGTTGTGGATCGAATTCGAGATCACGACCGAATTCGGAATGGTGATCTCTTCATTGCGGACATTGACGATTTTGGTGGCGAGGGAGGCGACCTCGGTCACCACGCCTTGCACACCATTGATCTCGACAAAATCACCCCTGTGCAATGAACGCGAGTAGACGACAACGAGTCCGCTCATCGCCTGGGTGACAAGCCCCGTGGAGCCGAGTGTGAGCATCACACCGAACAGCACGGACAGCCCCTTGAACACGTCACTGCTCGATCCCGGCAGGAATGGGTAGGCGATGGCGATTCCCAACGCCCAGGCGAACAGGCTGAATATCCGGCGCGTGGCCGGGACAGTCTCCACGTGAAAGAGCGGCAATCGCAGGCGCCCCTTCTGCACGGCGTCGAAGAAGTAGCCGAGCACGTCGACGAGGACGCGCGTCAGCATGAGCACGATGAAAACGGTGACGAGGCCGGGAAGGCTTTCCACCGTGCCTTCACCCAGCCATGCGAGCTTGCCCACGAGCCAGTTCCCCAGACTCTGCGCGAGCGGTGCCGTCGCGACGAAGCTGTTGAGCACGTGATGCACCCACAAGTAGCCGAGCGTGAGCAGGACGATCCATTGCACGATCTGCACGATGCCGACGGCGAGTCGCGCAAGGAATTCGCGCCAGTCCACGTACGGATAGCGTGCAGCCAGCACGTCGCGCTTGTTCTCCGTCCACACGACAGCCTTTGCGCTGACGCGATAGACGATCCAGGTCAGGAGTCCGAGCACCAGGGAGGCGATGGCGCTGCTCAGCAGGCCCTGCAGGAGCAACGGCGTGCTGCGCGTCTGGCGCCAGGCGGTGCGAATCTCCTCCAGCCGGGTCTGGGTCCGTTCGACCAGTGCATCGAAACCCTTGCGTCCATCACTTCCTTCGATGTCGACGTCGCCATCCAGCACCGAGAAAAGCGGCAAGTCGCCGAGCAGGAACTGCACGCCGTGCACCTCGCCGATGCTGAAGGAAATCCGGTTCACGGGCATGTCGACGGCCGCGTCCGGAAGTGCCTCCACCCGCTCGCGTGCGCGGCGCACGCGCGCCTGCGGAGTCGCACCGGCCAGGCGCGCGCGCATGGTCAGCACTTCGCGATTGAGGATCCGCAAGGTGGCCGGTTCGTCCGCCTGTGCAGCCGCGCTGGAAAGGGACTGGGGCGCCGCTCCGGAGGTGCCGGGCGCAACGGACGATTCCGCCGCCTGCGCACAGGCGCTGCCGAGCGCGAGAAGACCGGTCACAAGCACGATCGCAAGTGTCCCTTTGATGCATCCCATGATCGTCCCTCTTGTTCACTTGTTGGCGCCAAGGGCAGCTTGCAACGGTGCGCCACGCCCCGGTGGCCGTGATGGTAGCGAGGACCACGTCGACTGCCTACGGGGAAAAGGGAGGATGTCGCCGTGTTCACACGGCGCCCGCCGGCGCTTTCATGGCTGCCGCTTGAGGCCCTGAAGGAAGTCCTGCACCGGATTCGACCGGTCGAAGGACTTCGCGGCCTGCACCGGCGGGTATTCCGCCAGCGTCTTGAGGTGCGCACCGATGAGTTCGCCCATAGGGCCCGCGATCCATGAATTCTTCTGGATCAGGTGGCCGTACGAATCCTTGCTGTCGTAGCTCTCGAACGGATCGCTGCGCAGGTTGAACATCAGCGGTGCGAAGCGCGGCACGACCTGCGCGTAGTAGTCCTCCTTGGTCGAGAAATGCATCTTCCACGGGCCCATGCGCACGGCAGTGAGCTTGCCCTCGATGTAGTAGAAGAGGCTGTTGCGCGCGCTGACGGGCGACTTGCCGGTCCAGTAGTCGAGGTTGTTGACGCCGTCGATGTATTGCTTCTTCTGCGTCTTCATCTGCTCGGCCACATCCGGCACGCCGGCAGCGGCAGCAAAGCTCGTGAACATGTCCTGGTGCGACTGGATGCCGTTCTTGATCTGCCCCGGCTTGATCACGCCCGGCCAGCGCAGCATCGAGATCACGCGCACTCCCCCTTCGTAGGTCGTCATCTTCTCGCCGCGGAAGGGCGTCGTCGCGCCATCCGGCCATGACGAATGCTCAGGCCCGTTGTCGGTGGAATACCAGACGATGGTGTTGTCCTCCATGCCGCTCTTCTTGAGGAAGTCGAGCACCTGGCCGATGTCGTGGTCATGCTGCAGCATGCCGCTGCCGTGGCTGTCGTCTTCATGCGTGTACTTCGCGGCGGCGTGGTCCCACTTCTCGCCAAGGCGCGTGTACAGGTGCATGCGGCTGGTGTTGAGCCAGACGAAGAAGGGCTTGCCCTCCTTCTTCGAGTTGCGCATGAAGTCCATCGCCTTGGGAATGACCTCGCCGCCGTCGAAATCCTCCATGCGCTTCATCGTGAGCGGGCCGGTGTCTTCGATCTTCTGCTTGCCGACGGCGCCGAAGCGCGGATCGACCGTCGGGTTGTCCTGCCCGGTCGCCCAGGTGTGCAGCACGCCGCGCGTCTGGAATTTCTTCGCGAACGCCGCCGGGCCGCCGGGGTAGTTCTTGGCGAAGTTCTGGTAGTCGCCGTATTCGTTCTGTTCCTCGGTGTTGAGGTGGTACAGGTTGCCGAAGAACTCGTCGAAGCCGTGCACGGTCGGCAGGTGCGCATTGTTGTCGCCCAGGTGGTTCTTGCCGAACTGGCCGGTGCGGTAGCCCGCCGACTTCAGCACTTCGGCGAGGCTGGGCGAGGCGGCCTGCAGGCCGAGCTTGTCGCCCGGCTGGCCCACCGTGGTCATGCCCGAGCGGATCGGGTATTGGCCGGTGATGAAGGCCGCGCGGCCTGCCGTGCACGAGGGCTGGCCGTAGTGGTCGGTGAAGCGGATGCCCTCGGCGCCGATGCGGTCGAGGTTCGGCGTGGTGTAGCCCATGGTGCCCATGCCGTAGGCGCTCACGTTCTGCCAGCCGATGTCGTCGCCCCAGATGACGAGGATGTTGGGTTGTTTTGGCGTCTGGGCTTGCGCCGGCGCCAGCGCAAGCAGTGCGCACGCTGCACCGGCTGCGGCCAGCACCCGCCTGATGTTCTTGATCATGAATGTCTCCGTTGGAATGGATTGCACGAATGCGTTGCGGCCTCAGGCGCGCAAGGCGTCGGCTGGCTGCTCAAGCGGCATGGCGCCAACGGCATCGGCGTCGGTGGTCGCTTCGATGGTCTCGAGCGCGCGACGCAACGCCGGCGGCAGGGGCACCGGGCGGCGCGTCAGGCGGTCGACGTAGACGTGGAGGAAGTGGCCCTGCGCCGCGGCCTGCTGCCCATCGTTGGCGAACAGGCCCACCTCGTAGCGCACGCTCGAAGTTCCCAGTTGCGCCACGCGCAGTCCGGCACGCACGATGTCCGGAAAGGCGATGGACGAGAAATAGTTGCAACCCGTCTCGACCACCAGTCCCACGGTGGGGCTGCGCTCGAAATCAAGCACCTTGCGTTCCAGCAGCCAGGCATTGACCACCGTGTCGAACCAGCTGTAGTAGACGACGTTGTTGACGTGCGCGTAGACGTCGTTGTCCATCCACCGCGTGGTGATGTCGCGGAAGTAGCGATAGGCGCTGCGGCCTTCCGGAATCGGCTTGGCCATCGCCTCAGGCCTCGGCCTTCAGGCGGCGCACGCGGATGTCCGCCTGCTCCTTGTGGCCGGACATGTGCTCGTAGCCGCACAGGCGCGAGCAGTACTCGCCGACCATCACGCTCGCCTCGTCGGTGAGCACGCGCTGGTACGTGTGCGTCTTGATGAACTTGCCGACCCACAGGCCGCCGGTGTAGCGGCCCGCCCCCATCGTGGGCAGCGTGTGGTTGGTGCCGATGACCTTGTCGCCATAGCTCACGTTGGTGCGCGGCCCGAGGAAGAGCGCGCCGTAGCGCGTCATGCGCTGCAGGTACCAGTCCGGGTCCTTCGTCATCACCTGCACGTGCTCGGAGCACAGGCGCTCGGCCACCTGCAGCGCCTCCTCGTCGGTGTCGCACAGGTGGATCTCGCCATGGTCGCGCCAGGCGACGCTGGCCACCGGCGCGGTGTCGAGGCGCTGGAGCACTTTCTCGATCGCGGCGGGGAGTTCCTGCGCGATCTTCTTGCTCGTCGTCACGCAGTAGGCCGGCGAGGTCGGGCCGTGCTCGGCCTGGCCCAGCAGGTCGACCGCGACCAGTTCCGCATCCACGGTGTCGTCGCAGATCACCATCGTCTCGGTGGGGCCGGCGAACAGGTCGATGCCGACGCGGCCGTAGAGCTGGCGCTTGGCCTCGGCCACGTAGGCATTGCCGGGCCCGACGATCATGTCGACGCTGGCGATGCTCTCGGTGCCGATGGCCATCGCCGCGACCGCCTGCACACCGCCCAGGCAGTAGATCTCGTCGGCGCCGGCCAGGTGCATGGCGGCCACGATCTCGGGGCAGGGCTTGCCCTCGAAAGGCGGCGCGGCGGCGATCACGCGCTTGACGCCGGCCACCTTGGCGGTGAGCACGCTCATGTGCGCACTGGCGATCAACGGGTACTTGCCGCCGGGGATGTAGCAGCCCACCGAGTTGACCGGGATGTTGCGATGCCCCAGCACCACGCCCGGCAGCGTCTCGACTTCGACGTCGTGCATCGAGGCCTTCTGGATCTCGGCGAAGCGGCGGATCTGGGTTTGCGCGAAACGGATGTCTTCCAGCGTCTGTGCGGGCAGGCCGGCGATGCATGCATCGATCTGCGCCTGGGTGAGTCGGAAGCTCTCGGGCGCCCACTGGTCGAACTTCTGCGAGTACTCGCGCACCGCGGCGTCGCCGCGCTGCTCGATGTCGCCGAGGATGCCTTCGACGGTGGCGCGCACTTGCGCCTGGTTGCCGGCCTTGGCCTGGGCCGTCTGGCCGCTCTTGATGACTTGGATCATGGTCTTTCTGTGTGGTTGAAGATGTCGCGGCCTCAGGCCGCCCGGGTGTGAAGCGAGGGGGTCGCCCGCCTGAAGACAGCCAGCACGATGAGCGAGGCCACGAGGTAGACGCTCATCACGAAGTACAGGCTGTGCACCGTGCCGCCGGTGGCAGCGTTGATCGCGGTGGTCACCGGCGGAGCGATGGCGCCGCCCAGGTTGCCGATGCTGCTGACGAGCGCGATGCCGGCCGCCACCGAAGTCCGCGGCAGGTACTCGGAGACGATGGCGAAAAACACCGGCGGCAGCGAGGCGATGCCCATCACGGCCACGCACAGGCCTGCGATCGATGCAACGAGATGGCCGTTGGCCAGTGCAATGACCGAGAGTCCCGCCACCACCACCAGCGCAGCGCCAGTGAAATGCCAGCGCCGCTCCTGGCGCCGGTCCGAGCTGCGGCCCAGCAGCACCACGCCGAACATCGCGCACACCTGCGGCAGTGCTGCATAGATGCCGATCTTCAGCATGTCGCTGACGCCCCAGCTCTTGATCAAGGTCGGCGTCCAGAAGACGATCGAATAGGTCCCCGCCACGATCAGCACATAGGCCAGCGCCAGCGCCCAGACTTTGGAATCGCGCAGCAGGTCGACGAAGGACGCATGCTCTGCCTTGCCCGCCGACTGGCCTTCCGCATCGAGCTGCCGGCGCAGCGCAGCCTTTTGATCGGCGCTGAGCCACGGGGCCTGCTCCGGCTTGTCCGCCAGGACGTACCAGGCCACGATGCCCAGCAGCGGCGCGGGCAGGCCCTGCACGAGGAACAACCATTGCCAGCCGTGCCAGCCGTTGGCGCCATGCAGGTACTTCATGATCGCGCCCGACAACGGCCCGGCAATCAGGCTCGCCACGATGGCGCCGAGCAGGAAAACCCCGATCATGCGGGCGCGCCGCGCCGGCGGATACCAGTAGGTCAGGTACAGCAGCACGCCGGGCGTGAAGCCCGCCTCGAAGGCGCCGAGCAGGAAGCGCAGCACGTAGAACTGCGTCGGTGTCTGCACGAACATCATCGCCACCGCCACCCCGCCCCAGCACACCATGATGCGCAGCAGCGTCTTGCGCACGCCGATCTTCTCGAGCATCAGGTTGCTCGGCACCTCGAAGATCAAATAGCCGATGAAGAAGATGCCCGCACCCAGGGCGTAGACCGCGTCGCTGAAGGCCAGCGTGTCCTTCATCTGAAGCTGCGCGTAGCCGACGTTGATGCGGTCCAGGAAGGCGACCACGTAGGCCGCCAGCAGCAGCGGCATGATGCGCCAGTTGATCTTCGAATACATCGCCCGGTCGGCGGGCGTTTCGTTCAGTGGGCTCGTTTCCTGGTTCATGTCTTGTCTCCTTTGTTGATGGTGAGATGGGGCCGGGGTTCGCCGCGCCTTCAGGCGGACGAGCGCAGCACGAGCCGCCCCGGCAATTCGCGCAGCGCGTCGGAAACCGTGCCTTGCGGGCGGCCTTCATCGAGCAATCCGATGACGCAATCGATCATTTCGCTCACCGGCTGGCGCACGGTCGTCAGGTCATGCTCCGGCCACGCCGCGGCCCGTATGTCATCGAAGCCGACGACGGCCACGTCCTGCGGTACGCGAAGCGTGGTGTGCGTTCGCAGGTGGCCGAGCACGCCAAGCGCCATCACGTCGTTGGCGCAGAACACCGCGTCGATGGGAGGCCTGCCGGCGCCGAACAGCTCGGCCGCCGCAGCACGCGCGCCTTCATGCGTGTAGCTGCCTTGCACGCTGGCTACCAGCCGCAGGCCGTGCGCCGCCAGACCGCGCTCGAAGCCACGCAGGCGGTCGGCCGTGGTGGAGATACCGGGGTCGCCCCCGACGAAGGCGCACGCGCGGCGCTGCTGCCCTGCCAGGTAGTTGGCCACCTCTTCGCCCATGCGCTCGTTGTCGCAACAGACCGACCAGACGGTCGGATCCTCGACGCGCCGGTTCATGAAGACGACAGGAACGCCCTGGCGCATGCACAGTTCCGACATGCGAGAAGACAGCCGCGCCGCTGTCACCACGATCGCATCGACCTGGTACTGCAGCAGCTGAGGCATCAGTTCATCTGCGTCGCCGCCCTTGTGGACGACGAAAAGAAGCAGCTGCCGGCCAGCCTGCCGGAGCTGAAGCGACAGCTCCTCGATCACTTCGGGGTAGAAGGGATTGGCAAGGTCACCCATCACGAGCGCGACGATGCCCGAGCGCCGCTGGTTCAGCGAGCGCGCGATGGCGTTGGGCCTGTAGCCCGCTTCATCGGCGGCCGCGATGATGCGTTGGCGCAGTTCATCGGAGATGCGCGAGTGCTTGTCGAAGGCGCGCGAGATGGTCGACGTGGCGACTCCGATGTGCCTGGCGAGATCCTTTGCCGCGACGCGTCCACGAATCGGCGCGGCACGGTGGGCGGGTGATGTGGCAGAGGCGGGTTTGTGGGCCATGTCGGGGAGTCAGGAGGTTGTGCACACGTGTGCACGCTTGCGTCCAATGGTGCGTGGGGTGGCTGGCAACCCGTCCCCCCCTTTTGGAATGGGGCCGGCCGCTTCGGCCCCCTTCCTTCAGCGTCTCTTACAGGCTCGAGCAGAGATGCCCGCCGTCGACCGGCACGCAGGCGCCGGTCATCCACGAGCCGGCCTCCGTCGCCATCAGCAGCAGCAGGCCGTTGAGCTCTTCGGGCTTGCCGAAGCGGCCCATCGGAATGTTCTGGAGCAACGCCCTGCCTGCCTCCGTCTCAAGGCCGGCCTGGGTCATCTCGGTGCCGATGTAGCCCGGCTCGATCGCGTTGACGCGAATGCCGTGCGCGGCCCATTCGAGCGCGAGGCTTTTGGTCATGTGGACGACGGCTGCCTTGGAGGTCGCGTACGGCGCGATGCGATGCTTGACGCGCTCGGCCTGGATCGAGGCGATGTTGATGATCGAGCCGCCACGCCCGGCTTCCTTCCAGCGCCGCGCGGCCTGCAGGGATACCAGCCAGACGCCGCGCACGTTGGTCGTCATCAGCGCATCGAAGCCCTGCGTCGGCACCGTGAGCGCCTCGCCTGCGCTGCCGATGCCGGCGTTGTTGACGACCACGTCGAGCAGGTCGCCCGAGGCATCGATCGCTTCGAAAGCACTCGCGATCGATGCTTCGGAAGCGACGTCCATCTCGACGACGGTGACTTGCGGTGAGCCGAGCCTGCCGAGTTCGTCGGCGAGCGTGTCGAGCCTGGCCTTGCGCCGCGCCGCGATCACCACCCTGGCGCCGCAGCCTGCGGCGAGCCGCGCAAAGTTTTCGCCGAGGCCCGACGAAGCGCCGGTCACGAGCACCCGCTTGCCTGCGAGCATTGCACCCAGATCCATGCCTGTTTCCTTCCTTATTGAACGGCTGGCAGCGCAGCGCGCTTCTTGCGCGCCGGTGCCGTCTTCGTCTTTGCTGCCGGCTTCGCGGCGGTTGCCTCGATGGCCTTGGGCGCCGTCTTGCTGACCGGGGCCTTCTTGCCGGCTGCCTTCCTGGCCGGCGCCTTGCGGGTCGACGCCGTTTTCGCGGCCTCATGCCCCAGGGCCAGTGGCGCAGCTGCCGCAGCTGCCGCAGCAGCCATAGCAGCGGCCTTCGTCTCTTCAAACGACTCGCGCAGGCACTCGGCCAGGAACTCCGGATCCGGCACCACGTTGGGCGAGCTGGTCAGCGAGATGAACACCTTGCCGCAATAGCTGGTGGGGTTCCAGATCAGCGACATGCCGTCCGTCACCGGCCCCACGCCGCCCCAATGAATGAGCTTGGCGCCCAGCATGTACAGCGGCGCGTTCGGTCCCGGCACGTTGGTCACCAGGCAGTTGTGCAGCACCAGCGGCCCCTTGCCGCCCGAGCCGGTCATCGCCGCGAGCCGACCCGCCAGGCCGAGCGTCGCGGGCGGCGCGAACTTCTGGATGTCGGTGAGTTGCTTCGCGCCGATGGCTTTCTGCATCTCCTTCGATTCGGCGGTCGCTGCGCGCACGGCTTCGAGCCGCGCGATCGGGTCCGCGATGTCGGTGCCCATCGGAAAGCGCAGCATCGACACGTTGTTGCCGCTGGCGGTTCCTTTTGCGTCCTCCTGCCGTGTGTTCACCGGCGCCATCGTGAGGAGCGAACGTTCGGGCAGCTCGCCCTTGGAATCGAGGTAGCGGCGCATGGCGCCACCGATGACCGCGATCAGCGCATCGTTGACGGTGGCGCCGGCCACCACGCTCTTGATCTGCTTGACTTCCGCCAGCTCGAACGTGACCGAGTTCCAGACCCGGCTCGCCACCACATCCGCATTGAAGCGGGTCTGCGGCGCTGTCAGGCCAGCCGCGCCTCCCGGTCCGAGCAGCGAGCGCATCCGGTTCATCGCCATGCGGGGCAGCACCTGCGCCAGGGGCGCCGCCATGCGGCTCATCGCCATGAAGTTGTCGCCGAAGGACCGGCTCAACATGTCGAACCACTTCAGGCTTGCGCCTTGCGGCAACACCGGATGGGCAGGATCGACCACCGGCTCCCGGCCGCCCGCCGCGCGCTGGATTTCATGCAGGGCCCAGGTCAGCTCCACCGCCGCCATGCCGTCCATGGCCGCATGGTGGATCTTGCTCAGGACTGCGAAGCTGCCCTTCGGAATGCCCTCGATGTTGTCCAGGCCCTCGATGACGTACATCTCCCACGGCGCGCGCGCGAGGTCGATGGTGCGGGCGTGGATGCGCGACACCATGATGCAGAACTGCCGCCAGTCGCCGGGCTTGGGCAGTGCGAAGTGGCGCACGTGGAAATCGATGTCGAACAGTTCGTCATCGACCCAGAAGGGATAGCCCAGCCCGAAAGGCACCTGCACGATCCTGCGGCGCAGCACGGGCGATGCATCGAGGCGGCTCTCGATGTGCTGGACGATCTCGCGAAAGCCGAGCGTCTTGCCGCCGAGGCTGGACTGGTCGTAGATATAGACCATCGTGCCGTGCGAAGCGGCATGCGGCTGGTCCACGTGCAGGAACATCGCGTCCTGGCCGGAGAGCTTTTCGTACATGTATGGGGTCCTTGGGCTGAGTGGGACTGAGCTTAGGTTTGGGCCCCGCGGGGTGTTCCACCCCCTTTCGGGTGGGTTGCCTGCCATCGGCGTCCCCACCCCACCCGGCAATTGACGCGCCCCCCCACTAAAGGGAGGGAGTGGGACGACGCCCTTCCCCTATGGTCGGTGCACCTTCACCAACATTGACGACACTTGCGCAAGCCGTTCAGACCAATACAAGCACCCGCGCCCGAACCGGGTTCACCCTGGTGGGATCAACTGCCGGACGGCTTCCAGCGACACGTGGGTCGAAGCGGCCTTGGCGCGCGCCAATGGCTGCAGATGGAAGGCGCCACGGCCCTCGAATGGGTCGTGCGCATTCCGTTGGCCACCGCGGTGGCCACGGCCATGACGACTTCGCTGTGCGAACCCGGCCGCGTGGCACGGGAGTTCGAGGCGCTGCGCTTTTATGAACCGCTGGCACGGGCGGGGGATGCGTCCCGGGTGTTCCTGCGCCCGCCGAAGGACGTTGCGATGGAGCAGCGCGAACTGGCGTCCCTCCATGCGGGCGGGACCGAAATCAGGCGGCGCGAACTGCGCTTCACCAGCCCCTTCGTGCCGTTGAACCCCGCTGCCGCGCCCGTCTTCGCGCGCATGAAGCGCAATGCCATCGCGCATGCCGAGCATTGGTGCCACGGCGACCGGCCACGGCCGACGCTGATCGTGATCCACGGCTTCGCTGCCGACATGCCATGGCTCAACGACCATGCACTGCAACTGCGCTCGCTCTACCGCGCCGGCCATGACGTCCTGTTCTTCACCTTCCCCCACCACGGGCCGCGGGCCGAGCCCTTCCTGCCCATTCGGGGCTATGGTGTGTTCGGCAACGGACTGCTGCATTTCAACGAGGTGACGCTGCAGGCGGTGCAGGACCTGCGCGTCTTCATCGATCACTTGCAGGCCGGCGGCGTCGAGCGCATCGGCGTGGCCGGTATCTCGCTGGGTGGCTACACCGCCGCCCTGCTGGCCTGCGTGGATGACCGGCTCGACTACTGCATCCCCGTGGTGCCCGGGGTGAGCCCGATCGACGCCTTCCTCGACTGGCAGCCGACCGGCGTGCTGCTGTCGCGGCTGATGCGAAGCCAGGGCGTCGACGTGGCCGGAATGCGCGGGCTCGTCGCGGTCCACAACCCGCTCAGCTACCCATCGCCCATGGCGGGGGAACGGGTGCTGGTCATTGGCGGTGCCGGCGACCTCGTCACCCGTGCCGACCACGTCGAATTGCTGCATCGCCACTGGCCGGGCAGCGCCATGCACTGGTTCGCGGGCACGCATCTGTTGCACCTGGGGCGCGGCGACTACCTGCAACGCATGCGGGCGCACATCGAGCGGTGGAGCGGTCAACCGACACATTCAAATCAACTGGAAACAACATGAGAAAGATCGATCTGACGGGCAAGGTTGCCATCGTCACCGGCGCGGGCGCCGGACTCGGGCGCGAGCACGCCCTTCTGCTGGCGCGCCTGGGCGCGAAGGTGGTCGTCAATGACCTGGGCAGCGACCTCAACGGCCGAGGCGGCAGCGCTTCAGCCGCACAGAAAGTGGTCGACGAAATCACCGCCATGGGTGGCGAAGCCGTGGCCAACGGCGCCTCGGTCACCGACTTCGAAGCCGTGAAGAAGATGGTGGCCGACACCGTGGCGCGCTGGGGCCGGGTGGACATCCTGGTCAACAACGCCGGCATCCTGCGCGACAAGAGCTTTGCCAAGATGGAGGTCGAGGATTTCCGCACCGTGGTCGAGGTTCACCTGATGGGCGCCGTGCACTGCACCAAGGCCGTGTGGGACACGATGCGCCAGCAAGGCTGGGGCCGCATCGTGATGACCACCTCGTCCTCGGGCCTGTACGGCAACTTCGGGCAGGCCAACTACGGCGCGGCCAAGATGGCGCTGGTGGGCCTCATGCAGACGCTCTCGCTCGAAGGCGAGAAGCATGGCATTCGCGTGAATTGCCTCGCGCCCACGGCCGGCACGCGCATGCTCGACGGACTGATGCCGCAAGACAAGCTGGCCGCCTTGTCGCCCGCTGCCGTCAGCCCCGCCATCGGCGCGCTGGTCGCCGAGGACGCACCCACGCGCATGGTGCTTTGCGCCGGCGCAGGCAGCTTCGAGGCGGCACACATCACGCTGACGCGCGGCATCCACCTGGGCACCGGTGAGCACGTCGCGCATGAGCTGGCCGCCCGGCTGCCGGACGTGGCCGAGCGCCATGGCGAGACAGTGCCTCGCAGCGGCGCAGCACAAGGCGATCTGGAACTGAAGAACGCCGGCTTCGCGCCTGCCGCCAACGACGCCATCGCGGCCTGACAAACATCCGAAAGATCCAGAGAAAAAAGCATGATCGACGCCGTCATCGTCTCCACCGCCCGCACGCCCATCGGCAAGGCCTTTCGTGGGGCCTTCAACGACACCAAGTCCCCTACCCTGCTCGGCCACGCGATTTCGCATGCCGTGCAGCGCGCCGGCATTGAACCCGACCGCATCGAAGATGCCGTGATGGGCTCGGTGCTGACCGCAGGCACTGCCGGCTCCAACGTCGCCCGCCAGGCGGTGCTCGCTGCTGGCCTGCCGGCCACGGTTGCCGCGCAGACCATCGACCGCCAGTGCGCCTCCGGCCTGATGGCAATCGCAACCGCGGCCAAGCAGGTGATGGTCGACGGCATGGAGGTGGTGCTGGCAGGCGGACAGGAAAACATCTCCGCCGTGCAGCAACGCTACTTCGACTGGGTGGCCGCCGAGCAGGACCCCAACGTGCTGGCCCGCGTCCCGCACGCCCATATGCCGATGCTGCAGACGGCGGAGTTCGTTTCGCGCAAGTACGGCATCTCGCGCGAGGTGCAGGACCAGTACGCACTCGAGTCGCAACTTCGCACGGCACGCGCCCAGGCCGAAGGCCG
Source organism: Variovorax brevis (assembly GCF_030317105.1). Lineage (GTDB taxonomy): Bacteria > Pseudomonadota > Gammaproteobacteria > Burkholderiales > Burkholderiaceae_C > Variovorax > Variovorax brevis. The sequence continues at coordinate 937 of NZ_JASZYG010000032.1, read as the reverse complement.
CTTCGACGCGGAGATCGTGCCGATCACCACGCAGATGCTGGTGACGGACAAGGCCACAGGCGAAACGAGCCGCAAGCAGGTGACGCTTGCCAGGGACGAAGGCAACCGGCCCGAGACGACGCTGCAAAGCCTTGCGGCACTCAAGCCCGTGGTCGAGGGCGGCGTGGTCACGGCCGGCAACGCCAGCCAGCTCTCCGACGGCGCGAGCGCCTGCGTGGTGATGAGCGGCACGCTGGCCCAGCGGCTCGGTCTCCAGCCGCTGGGCATCTATCGCGGGATGGCCGTCGCCGGCAACGCGCCCGAGGAGATGGGCATCGGTCCGATCTACGCCATTCCCAAGCTGCTCAAGCAGCATGGGCTGAAGGTGGACGACATCGACTTGTGGGAGCTCAATGAAGCCTTCGCATGCCAGGTGCTGTATTGCCGCGACCACCTGGGCATCGACCCTGCGAAATACAACGTCAACGGCGGCAGCATTTCCATTGGCCATCCCTACGGCATGACCGGTGCGCGCGTCACGGGCCATGCGCTCATCGAGGGCAAGCGGCGCGGGGCCAAACGTGTGGTGGTGTCGATGTGCGTGGGCGGCGGCATGGGCGCCGCGGCGCTGTTCGAGATTGCCTGACGGACCCCCTCCTTTGTGGAGGGTGGAAATCCGGACGAAGCGGTTAACTTTGACGCATCGTTTCGATGAACATATTGCGGGAATGAAGCAGTCATGAAGGTATTGGTAGCAGTCAAGCGCGTGATCGACGCGAACGTCAAGGTGCAGGTCAAGTCCGATGGCACCGGAGTCGACATCGCCAACGTCAAGATGAGCATGAACCCCTTCGACGAAATCGCCGTCGAAGAGGCGGTTCGCTTGAAAGAAAAGGGCGTTGTCACCGAAATCATCGCCGTCTCCTGCGGCGAAGCGAAGTGCCAGGAAACCCTGCGC
>NZ_JASZYG010000031.1 GCF_030317105.1 Variovorax brevis | reverse complement strand
CGCTCGGGCTCGGCGCCATGCTGGTGGGCATCACGGCGACCATGATCTGCTACGTGCTGCTCAACCTGCGCTACCGCCACCTCGTGCGCGCCAGGCAGGCGGCGGCCTGAGTCGCTGAGCGCTTGCGCCAACTGACCGGCGATCTGCGCACCGCGGCACAAACCGCGTACCGCGCCGAGCTGATGCTGCTCAACGCGGAGCCGTGCCTGCCGTGGTCCGCCGACGGAAGAAGCAGGCCCCCGCTTGACGCGAGTGGCAAGCATGAGCCTCATGCCGTCTCACCTTGACGGCGGCGCTGGTCACTCTGCGGGACCGTTGCCCTCACCGATGACGTTCCGGTCGTCGTAAAGCTTGGCGATGGCTTGTCCAGTCACTCGAGCAGCGCGTTCAGAGCTCACCTTCGCGTCTGACGAGCAAGGCCAGCGCAGTGTGGCCATCAGTGGCAGTGGCAGTGGCTGCGCACTGGATCGACCCGATCGCACCGAGCGTGATCTCGGCACGTGAAACAGCGGCTGTCAAGCGACATCAGAAACTGCCCCCATGTACCCCACAGCGGCAATGGACGCCCTCGAAACTCACGTATAGCTCGCCCTGGAGCGCCGCGTCTTCACGTTGTGGGACTGCTTGGGTTATCGACATTTCCATCTCCTTTTGCCAAGAAGTTTAGGAAATCCCGTTTTGGCTTAGCTTAGGGCAAGGCTGATCAAGCCGCTGTTTTTTGATGAACAGTGGTGATGGCTCGCGGGGGGCATGGATTCTGCAATATGTACGAGGGCGAAGTCGGGCTCGACCAAACGGGTCTCGCTCACGCTTCGTTCAGACAGCCTTCGGTCCAGCGGGGCCTCATCCAATCCGGCTACCGCTTCCAGCCAAGCCCGGCGGCAGTGGCCAAGTTGAGGTACCTGGCCACCACTCTTTTGGAGATCGAGAGGCTCCTTGCGATACATTCGTGCGAGAGATCGCGACTTGGCGCTTGAGTCTGAGGACGCCTTGGTCATGCGTATGCCCACGCGGATGTCCATACGTCGCTGCGGCATCTGTGGCGCGACGAGCTGGGTGAGGGGCTTCTCATCCTGATTGACGCGCCGCAGCGGCATCTGCCCTCCGGCCAAAAAGGCCGTGAGGCTATGCCCCAGCGGTGGTTCATACGCAACACCAGCATCGACCCCCTGACGAGGCGGCAATCGCGATCTGGCGGCTGCAAATGATCCGACGGGCACGTCACCGAAATGAGCGGTCACGTCCCCGAGTAAGGCGTTCACGATGCCGAAGTGGGCTGGACTTGATCGAGGAGCGTGCTTTGCCTTGACACTGCAGCGTGACTTCGCACGATCGAAGCCCCGCTTGTTGGCGAGATGGCGCTGCGACGCAGTCTCGAGTGGCTTACTTGCGCACCTTCGGAATCTGCAGGTTCGTCGGCCGGTTCTGCTCAGTGTCGAAGCCGCGCCCATCGACGTTGCGCGCGCCCCAGAACAGCATGCCGTGGGCCAGGTACACCAAGTCGTACTCCATGAAGTTCTTGCCGGCCACGAGCCCGAAGGGCGCGAAGCTCTTGCCGAAGATGCTTTGCGTCTGATACAGCGAGCCTCGTGGCGCCCCCGTGGCCGAGAGCACTTCTGAGAAGGACGTGGCCTGCAGCCCCCGCCGCGCCAACAGTGCGTCATAGCAGCACCAACTATGATGGTCGAGAACGTTTAGAGGCCATGCACGATCCAGATCCCGGGGTCGGCTGAGTTCGGTAGGCGCAGCGTGTATTCGCCGACGTGGTTGAAACGAAACTCATGGTTGTTCAAGATCACTGAGCGCATGTTGGTCCAGACGCGGATTTCAGTATCACTTTCCTTGCGCTGCATATGCAGGATCTTGAACACGGGCGGGATGATCACTCTCAATTGCAAGCGAACAGTGGCGTCGGTGGTGCCAAACGCCGCGTCAGCGGCACATGGAACCGGCAGCACGAGCGATGCCGGCAGCACGAGCGCAGCCAATCGTCTCACCGCCCACATTCTTCGTGTGGGCGCGACCGTGCCGCATCGGCTCGCGCGAAACACCGGCGTGATGACGGATGCCTCTTTCTCCTCAGGCGTTCTCGCCCGACGCGACCAGCGCCCCACATTGAAAATCCCAGGCAAGCACGGATCATTGTCTGTCAGCATCAGTTCTGTTGAGTTGCGATATTTGTTCCCGCCGAGGCGGGAGGCTGGCGGCTTGTAGCCCCCTGCCGAGTGCGCCTCCGGGCGTTGTAGTAGCTCAGGAACGCGGGCAACCATGCGGTTCGCTCGGCGCTGTTGCCCCGATACGACCGTAGACCGATTTCGCAGGCATGTCTGGATGAATCGTTGGGCTTTTGCCATTGGGCTGCAGCGGCAGGGCCGGATGATGTGTGTTGATGCCCAAGGCCTGGCGGGTCTTGGCAAACAGCTACGAGGGGTAGGCCGGACCGATGTCGGTGATCAGTCGTTCGGCAGTGACGCCCAGGGCCTTGTAGTGCGCCACGGCCGAATCCTTGCGCTGGTTCGCGTGCGTCTGCACAATCCCTGCGCGCACGTGGTCGTCGATCGCCACATGGGCCAACTCCCATCCTGGGCCGTCCACCGAGTCACGCCGATCGCCGGTGACTCGATGGCTGGGGCGCGAGACGGTGACGACACCGCGCCCCACGACCGCGGCGATGCGCCGCATGGACATGCGGCAGAAGCGCGGCTGTTCGATGCGCTCCTCATCCGCGGTGGTACGGGTCTTCGTGGGACGCGGGCTGCGGTCGAGCAGCCCCTTCTTGCCGTGCAGCTCAAAGCGCCTGAGCCACTTGCGGCCAGTGCGCGCGCTGATGCCGGCAGCCTCGGCAACCGGCACCAGCCCCATCGTTTGGCAACGCGTTCGACAAGCAACTTTCGCCCTTCAAAGGTCAATCTGGCATTCTTGTGGCTGTTCACCGGTTGTTCTTTCTGATGACTGAAGCGTGGTAACTCGCCCGCAGCGGCTCTCCCGGGCCTGATTGGCTCAGGCCCTGAACGCGGCAGTCAAGCACGTGATCGCCTCCTTGACGTTGGCATCGCGGAGCGTCATGACATTGCCGCTTTGCGATCCATAAAAACGCGCAACGCGCGAAACCAGTGGTGCGGACGTGGCCCTGCCACGTTGGCCAAGGTCGCCATCTTCCTTCCGGAAAAGCAGTGCGAATGCGACCACTTCGGCGCTGAGCTCGGCCTCCTTGATTCGCTGCCGGGTCGGCGACATCATGGCTTGCGAGACCCCTGAGACACTTCCGATTCGACGTCGCAGCGAGCGCAGTGGCGCGATCACTTCCCGGCGCCAGTTCGCCACGCGAGTGTCCGCATCCTGCAGCGCCTGGTCATCAAGGATGACATGGCAATGGCGTGCCAGATACATCGCGTACAGGAGCACGACCACATCCACCCCGAGCCTGTCCTGCAGCAGGACGCACGAATCCGCCACACCCGCACGACCGTAAGTCTCGAGGGCGAAGGCGACCAGTGCGTCGTGCGAAGGACCAGACCCGGCACGCCGGCTCATCGAGCCGATCAGCCGTTGCGTGACGACAGCGAGGGCGACTCCACCCGAACCGAAGAAGGCTGCTCCGCGAAGTCCTCGGTGGTCTTCGGCGCGCGTTGCCTGCTCTGCGCATCGACCTTTGCCTGATCCTCGGGCCGGCGTGCCGCATCCGACATGCCGTTGAACAGCGTGCCCAACACGCCCTTGTTCAAGTCGCTGGTGCCAAACAGTGCGTCGCACAAAGGAAACGTCAGATTGAAGTTTCGCGTGTGCATGAAGTCGGGGTTGTGGTGCAGCACGTGCATGCGGCGAACGGTGTTGACGAGGGGCAGCTTGTCGAGCAACGGATGCTCGATGTGCGACAGCGTGTGCAGTCCCTCATACATCAGGAAATAGGCGGCCATCGTGAGCATCGCGATGAAGCCGGCATTCGGCGTCCAGGCCGTGCGGAGCAGCAGCGCGACGGGCAGTGCGGCCAGCACAAACAATATCGGTGCGAACGGCGGAAAAAGCAGGGCACGCCAGTCCTGATGGCCATGGTAGTCGAGCGTCTTGTGCGAGAAGAACTGGTGATGCGTCGCGACATGGCGCCGGTACGCCGGCTTGATCCAGCTCTTCGGGTTGTGCAGCAGGAAGCGATGGGCGGCCCATTCAGCCCAGTTCCCGAAGACCATCATCGGCAGCGCGACCCCCACCCATTGCTGCCAGGTCGCGCCGGCAATCTGGCTGGCGCACCAGACGATCACGCCCACAGTAAAAACCAGCGTAAAGCCCAGGTGCAATTCGCCACGATACCAGGCCGGCGTGGCCTCCCGGTATTCCTTGCGGTACGCATGCGAGCGGCGTTCGATGTCTTGTTCGCGATTCATTCAGAGATCTCCTGTGGATGTTGTGGCGGTGGGGGCTGTCAGACTGCACCCTGCGGGCGGATTTCGGACAAGCGGCTCGTGGTTTCAGGCACGATCGCCGCGCCGATGAGGAACACGGCCGAAATGAAAGCGACGAATGCAGCCAGCGTCACAGGCAGTTCGGCGGGTGATTGCGCCACCAGCGAGACCGCAGTCGGCATCACTCCGCCGAGCGCAAAGCCGATGTTCCAGGACAGGCCGGTGCCGGTCGCGCGCACTGACGTCGGAAAGCGTTCGTTCAGGAAGATCAGGATCGGCGCGAAGCCCATGCAGCCCAGCGAACTCAGGAGCACGACGTAGACGCCGGTCACTGTGAGCGTTGGCGCATTGGGCAGCATCAAGTACAGCGCGGGCATCGCGATCAGCTGGATGACTCCGACCAGCAGGAATGTGCGCTTGCGGCCGATCAGGCTGCTCAGATGGCCCACCGCGATGGACACGATCACCACCGCGAGGCTGCCCAGCATCAGGATTGCGGCGGCCGAGTTGTTCGGCGCCTTGGTCACGACCTTCAGGAACGTCGGGAGGTACCCCGAGGTCAGGTAGTAGGCGCTGCCGCCGCCGATCGTGATCAGCAGGTTCACCAGCAGGATGTTGCGGTAAGGGGGCGAGAAGATCGTGCGCAGCGGCGACGTCGCGATCTCCACGGGTGCATGGCGGCGTGCCTCGGCGGCGCGTGCGGCCTTGTCGGCGGCCAGTTGCTTCCACAGCGGTGACTCTTCCAGGCTGTTGAAGATGAACAGGCCGAGCACTGAGCTGATGATGCCGGTGAAGAACATGCAACGCCAACCCCACACGTCGAAACTCTCGCCCGGAAAGATCGCGGACATCGCCAGGTAGGTCAGCGACGCCATCAGAGCGCCGAGGCCGGCACCGCCGCCGCCGATCAGGCCCGACACCGCACCGCGATATTTAAGGGCCACCGACTCGGTACCGATGGTGTGCGTCGACGCGACCACGCCGCCGACAAATACACCCTGCACCAATCGAAGGATCAGGAAAAGGATGGGAGCGAGGATGCCGGCCTGGGCTACGGTGGGCAGAAGGCCGAAGGCGGCCGTGGCAACGCCGACGCCCACCACCGCGATGATCATGGCGCCCTTGCGGCCCTTGCGATCGGCGTAGGAGCCGAACAGCGCGGAGCCCAATGGCCGCATCAGCAGCGTGACGGCAAATGACGCATAGACTGCCGCGAGCGACAGCATGGCGTGGTCGGACGGAAAGAAGAGCCGGCCGATCACAGGGGCAACGTACAGCAGCATGAACAGGTCGAACAGGTCCAATGCCCAGCCCAGGCACGATGCGACGACGGCGGTGAGCACTTGGCGATTGCTAGGTTTCGCCGGCGCACCGGTGGCGGTCAGGATGGCTTCGGTCATGGTTTTTCTCCTTGCGTTGCGTTGAATAGGTCTAGTGCCTGTGGGCCATCGCGTCCGCAATCTTTTCGGCGAGCATGATGGTGGGAATGTTGGTGTTGGCCGACGGTAGACGCGGCATCAGGGATGCATCGACCACCCGAAGCCCAGCCGTGCCATGGACGCGGCCGGCGTTGTCAGTCACGGCCTGTGCGTCCCCGGCCGGTCCCATCCGGCAGGTGCCGCTCGCGTGCCATACGCCGAACACGTTCTCGCGGATGAAGCCGTGCAGGGCCGCTTCATCGGCCAGCAACGCCTGCACGCTCAGCCCCTTGGTGAAGAAGCGCTCGACCAATGCACGACGCAGGGGCGCGGGCAAGTCCAGGAACCTGCCAAGCAGGGACGTGGCCCACGCGTTGGCGCGGCCGACCCGGCTCAGGGCCTTGACTCGCGCCGAGAACGCGGCCGGAAAGAAGTCGCGCGCCCCACCATCTGCGCTGTCACCGAGGCCGGAGGCCGCGATGATTTGCGCCAGCAGCCGCACGCCAACGGCCAGGCGCTGCATGTCCCGCGGATCTTCAAGCAGGTTCAGGTCGGCCAGCGGCGCGGCGAACGGGTCCGGCGATTGCAACTGCACGCGTCCGCGCGAATGCGGCCGGTTGCACCACAGGAAGAACAGCCCCAGGCGGTTGCCAAGCGCGTGCCATGCCGCGCGCGTTGCGCTCGACAGGTAGAGGTCCGACGGTTCGGCTGGATCGACTCCGGACGAGAGCCGCGCTGCCACCATGCTGGCCCTGCGCTGCGCGAGCGGCATGCGCATGGGCGCTTCCAGGAAATGGCAGAAGGTCAGCGCAGGGTGGTCCTGCAGGTTGCGGCCGACCCCGCACAAATGGCGAATGCAGCCGATGCCGAGCCGGGCCAGCGACTCCGCATCGCCGACGCCAGCGCGCAGCAGCAGCGCCGGCGACTGCAGGGCCCCGGCGCTCAGCACCACTTCCCCCGCGTCGAACTTCAGGCGTGCGCCGTTCGTGCAGTCCATCGCGACGACGCCGCAAGCGCGCACGCCTTCGAACGCCAGCCGCTCCACCTGCAGGCCCGCATGGATGGACAGGTTGGGGCGCTGGCGCGTGGCCGTATCGAGGTAGGCGGTGGCGGTCGTGGCGCGGCGGTCGCTCTCGTTGGAGAACGCACTGGCGAAGTAACCGTCACCGAATTCCGCGTTCTGATCTTGCAGCACAGGCAGGCCGGTGGCGCTCATGCCTTTTGCAAACGCGCGACCGAATGCCGGCCAGTCCTGCGGCAGGATGCGCCGGATCGGAATCGGGCCGTCGGCACCATGCAACGCATCGCCGGGAAAGTTCAGGTCACGCTCGAGCTTGCGGAAGTACGGAAGCACGTCGTCCCATGCCCACCCTTGCGCGCCGGACGCGGCCCAGTCGTCGTAGTCGCGTGGCAGGCCGCGATTGGCCGACTGCACGTTGATGCTGGAGCTGCCGCCCATCACGCGGCCCTGCTCGTAGACGCGCGGCGCGGAGCCGGCGGTCGCACGCGCGCGCAGGGCCGGCCAGATCCATTTGTCGCCGTGGAACACCGGCATTGGATAGCTATCGAGGATCGCCTCGGGCACGGCGCCGGGCGGCGTGTCCGGCCCGGCTTCGATGAGGGCGACGCGCACGGCCGGATCGGCCGAAAGCCGATTCGCGAGCACGCAGCCCGCCGATCCGCCGCCGACGATCACGTAGTCGAACCGCCCCGCCGACGAAGGCGTGTCCGAGGCGACCGCGGCCGCCGAGACGTTGTGCGCCACAGGCTCAGCTACCGCGGAACTTCGGATCGCGTTTGGCATGAAACGCTTCGACGCCTTCGCGGAAATCGTCCGAACTGCGCAGCCGGCTGTAGCTGTGGCCCTCCAGTTCAATCGCCACTGTCAGGGTCGCATCATCAGTATCGTTCAGCAGCTTCTTGGCGGTGCGCTGCGCGAGCGGCGAGAAGCCGCGCAGTTCTTCCACCAGGCGGTCGGTGGCGGCTTCCAGCTCGGCGTCGGGCACGCACTCGGTGGCCACGCCCCATTCGTAGGCCTGCTTGCCCGTGATGCGGCGCGAGCGCATCACGATGTCCTTGGTGCGCGTGATGCCGACCATCTTCTGCAGCCGCGCCGAGCCGCCGGAGCCGGGGATCTGGCCCAGCTTCTGCTCGGGCAGCGCGTAGCGCGTCGTCTCTGAGACGATGCGGAAGTCGCAGGCCAGCGAGATCTCGAAACCGACGCCGAAGCAGTAGCCGCGGTTGGCCGCGATCACCGGCTTGCTGCAACGTGCGGCCGCGGCGATGTTCCAGGCCAGCTTCGACACGTGCTCGGGCGAGGCCTCGAGGAAGCCCTTGATATCGCCGCCGCTGGAGAAGTGCTCGCCTTCGGCGCGCAGCACGATCACTCGCACCGCGGGGTTCCCCTCAAGTGACTCGAACACCAGGCGCAGCTGGTCGCGCTGCGGCATCGAGATGATGTTGTAGGGCGGTCGCTGCAGCACGATGTCGGCGCGTTCGCGGGTCGGGTCGATCTCGACGCGAAAGCCCTCGAGCTTGTCGAGCACGGTCTGGGCAGGGTGGGTGAGTGAAGTCATGGTTTTTCCTCGGTGACGAAATGGATGGCTGGATCAGGCGCAGTAGGCAGGCCGCTGCAGGCCTTCCCAGCGCTTGACGAGATGGCTGTGCTCGACGTCGAACAGGTCGAGTACGCGGCCCACGGTGTGGTCGACGAGGTCGTCGATGGAGCTCGGCCTTGCATAGAAGGCCGGCACTGGCGGAAAGACGATGCCGCCCATCTCGGTGACAGCCGTCATGTTGCGCAGGTGCGAAAGGTTCAGGGGGGTCTCGCGTGCCATCACCACCAGCCGTCGGCGCTCCTTCAGCACAACGTCGGCGGCGCGGGTGATGAGGTTGTCGGCGATTCCATGCGCCACTCCGGCCAGTGTCTTCATCGAGCAGGGCGCGATCACCATGCCGGCCGTCCGGAAAGACCCGCTCGAGACGGCCGCGCCGATGTCCTTGACGTTGTGCACTACGTCGGCGAGCGCCTCGATGTCGGCGCGCTTCATGTCGAACTCCTGCGATGCGGTGAGCGCACCGGAGGCGGACATCAGCAGGTGCGTCTCCCAATCGGGCATGGCGCGCAGCAATTGCAGCAGGCGCACGCCGTAGACGGTGCCGCTCGCGCCGGTGATCGCGATGATGAGGCGCTTTGTCATGGCGCTGCACCGGGCGTCGCAGCGGCGAGGAAGTCGATGCGCCGGGTGCTGTCGATGGCCGCATCGAGGTCGATGTCTTCTTCGCCCGGCACGCGCACCTTGGTGAAGACGTGCTCGTGGTAGACCACGGGCCGCGTCGCGTCCAGCCCCATTTTTGCGCTCATGCCCTGCAGGTGCGCTGGCGGCGCGCCGTCGGTGAAGTCCTGACCCACGGTCGTCGACGGGTCGAGCACCGAACCCTGGGCGCCGGCAATGACGACAAGGTCGCGGTCGGCCTGGAAGCGCGTCGCGACGGCCCATTCGACCTGCAGCGGGTCATGCACCTGCACGTCGTCGTCCACCACGACCACTTGTTTGAGGTCGTAATGCGCGCCGAACGCCGCGCAGATCACGTTTTTGGGCTGGCCCTCGTGCGACTTGCGGATCTTGATGTAGAGGTGGTAACGGCCGACGCCGCCGATGGCGAGGTGCACGTCCAGCACGTTGGGAAAGCTGCGCTGCAGATGCGCGAGCAGCGTGGCCTCGCGCGGGATCGAGCCCAGCAGCAGGTGCTCCAACTCGGCCGGCACGATGGTGTGGTAGATCGGGTCGCGCCGGTGCGTGACGGCCTCGACCTGGATCACCTCGCGGTGTTCGCGCGCGCTGTAGTACCGCGGGAACTCGCCGAAGGGGCCTTCGGCCTCGCGAACGCCGGGCAGGATGCGGCCTTCGATCACGATCTCGCTGTCGGCCGGGACCCGCACTTCGCTCGTCAGGCACTTGACCACCCTCAATGGGGCGCCGTGCAGCGCGCCGGCGATTTCAAGTTCGTCGGAATCGATCGGCGCGATGGCCTGGGAGGCCAGCAGCGTGAGCGGGTCGATGCCGATCACCACCGCCACGTCGAGCGCCTCGTTGCGCGCCTCGGCCTCCTTGTAGAAAGCCCAAAGGTGCCGCGGCAGCATGAGGATCGCCATGCGCGCCTTCGAATGCACCTGGATGCGGTTGATCGACACGTTCTGTATGCCGGTCGAGGGGTTGCGCGCGATGACCAGTCCGGCCGTGATATAGGGGCCGTTGTCGTGCTCGCTGTGCGTCGGCACCGGCAGCACGTCGCGCACGTCGCGGTCGCGGTGTACCACCTGCTGGCACCGTGCTTCGTCCGTCGGCACTTCGCGCCAGGGCAGCGGCTGGTCAGCCGCATCGCGAAAGCGTTGCAGCAGTTCGGCCTCGGGCACGCCCATGGCTTCGGCGATCCAGGCACGGCGCGACATGAAGCCTGCCACCACCGGCACCTCGTGGCCCCCGGGCTTTGGGAAGTACGCGGCCTGCTGGCCGTCGAGCCGCTTGGCGATGGCGGCCAACGTGTGCTCGAGCGGCGTGCCTTCGCGGATCACGGCCATGCGGCCGGTCTCGCTCAGGTGCGCGAGCCAGCGGCGCAAGTCGGTGAAGGGCCCGGTGTTGACGGAGGAGGGGATGCGAGAGTTCATGACGGTTCGTGCCGTGAGGCGATGGCAATGCTTCAGTTCGTCGGGGTGCCGGGGTTGTCCAGGGCGTCGTATTCCCCTGCCACCAGCTTGCGGCGCAGGATCTTTCCGACCGGCGACTTGGGGATCTCTGCCACGAAGACGTACTCGCGCGGCCGCTTGAAGTTGGGGAGGTCCGAGCTGCGGCAGTGGGCATCGAGCGTCTGCGCGTCGAGCGCGTCCTGCCCGCTGCTGCGCGTGACAAAGGCCACCACGCGCTGGCCCCAACGCTCGTCGGTCAGGCCGGCCACCGCCACCTCGCCGACGCCGGGGCACAGCGAGATCACGGACTCGATGTCGAGCGGCGAGATGTTCTCGCCGCCGCTGATGATCATGTCGTCGACGCGGCCGGTGACGTAGAGGTCGCCGTCGTCGTCGAAGTAGCCGATGTCGCCCGTGTGGTACCAGCCGTCGCACAGCGACCTGGCATTGGCGTCGGGGCGCTTCCAGTAGCCCTCGAAGGCTTCGTCGCCGCGCAGGTCCGCGATGATCTGGCCTTCCTCGTTCGGTGCCACGCGCTCTTCGGCGCTTCTCGCATCGAGCCGCACGATGCGCAGTCGCGTGTTGAGTCCGGCGCGGCCGGCGCTGCCGGGCTTCTTCATCGCGTCCTGGTCGATCGACACGGTGTAGACCTCCGACGAGCCGTAGTGGTTGACGAAGAGCTCGGGCTCGAAGGCGCGCGACAGGCGCTGCAGCAACGCGTCGTGCATGGGCGCGCCGGCAAAGCCGAGCTTGGTGACCGATGCGATGTCGGCGCCGGGCCCTTCGACGCCGGTGCTGCGCTGGCGCTGCGTGAGCAGGTCGTGATAGAGCGTCGGCACCAGATAGAGGCAGGTGACGCGCTCGCGTTCGATCAGCGCCAGCGCGCCCTGCGTGTCGAAGCGCGGCATGCACACGAAGGTACCGTCGACCAGCGCCATCGCCAGCAGCGAGCGCACGCCCATCGTGTGATAAAGCGGCATCACGCCGAGCGTGCGTTCTCCGCGGCGGTACAGGTTTTGCGCGACGTGTGCCAGCGCGGCGGCGCGCTCTTGCCGATGCCGGCGCGGCACGCCCTTGGGCTTGCCGGTGGTGCCGGAGGTGTAGAGCATCAGCGACACGTCGTCGGCATCGGCGGCAGACTCGAGTGCGGTGGGCTCGGCGCTCAGCAGCTCGGCCCAGGTCGAGGTTGCGTCGTCGTTGTCGGGCAGGCCCACCGCAATGCGGAGCAGGGTGCGCGCGCCGCTGCTGGACTGCACGGCGTGCGCGCTGGCGCCTTCGAAAAACACGGCCTTCACGTCTGCATCGGCGATGCAGTAGTCCACCTCTTCCGGCTTGGCGCGCCAGTTGAGCGGCACCACCACCACGCCAAGGAACTGGCAGGCCCAGTGCAGGGTGGTCGCTTCGTGGCGGTTCTGCAGCAAGGACAGCAGGCGGTCGCCGCGGCCGAGGCCGAGCGCTGAAAGGCCGGCCGCGACACGCGCGACCTGGTCGTGCCATTGCACGTAGGTCAGCCGCACGCCGTCGTCCACCAGGGCGAGCGCGTGCGGGCTGCGTTCCACGCTTTGAAGAAAGGTTGTTCCGAGGTCGAGCATGTCAGTATTCCGTGTCGGCGTAGTGCGTGGAATGCGCCAGGCGCAGCGCCGCGGTTTCCAGCACCGCCTGGACGATGGGCGTGTAGCCAGTGCAGCGACAGAGGTGGCCGGAGAGCATGTCGCGCACGTCGGCCTCGTTGGGATCGGGGCGGCGCCGCAGGTAGTCGTCGCAGGACATCAGGATGCCGGCGGTGCAGAATCCGCACTGCAACGCGTGGTGGCGTTTGAAGGCTTCCTGCAGGTCCGACATCGGGCCGTCGGGGTCGCACAGGCCTTCGACGGTGGCGATGTCACGGCCTTCGGCCTGCACCGCCAGCGTCATGCAAGAACGGCTCGCCACGCCGTCGATTTGCACCGTGCATGCGCCGCATACGCCGTGCTCGCAGCCGACGTGCGTGCCGGTGGCGCCGAGGCCGTCGCGCAGGAAGTCCGACAGCAGCATGCGCGGCGTGCAGGGCGCACTGCGTGCGGTGCCGTTGAGGTGCAGCCGCACCGTGTGCAGGGTGTCGCGGTCGATCGTTTTCATGCCGGGTTCTCCATGACTTGGCGAAGCACCTGTGCGCCGAGGCGGCGAACCAGGTGACGGCGGAAGGTGGCGCTGGCGTGCGCGTCTTCCTGCGCTTCCAGTTCCCAGGCGAAGTCGTTGAGGGCGTCTTCGAGTTCGGCGCCACGCGGGGCGGCTGGCCACTGCGCGAGGCGCGGCCGGTCTGCCACGCCCCCCACCGCGAGGCGCACGCCGCTTGCGTCGGCCACCGCGGCCACCGACACAATGGCGAAGTCGCCATGCCGGGCCGAGAACTCCGTGAATGCGCTGCGCTGGTCGGCGGCCGCGAGCGGAAAGCGCACCTCTTCGAGCAGCTCGTCGGGCGCGCGCGCCGTCATCAACATGCCCTGGAAGAAATCGGCCGCGGACAGCGTGCGGCGCTTCGACGTGTTGCGCAGCACCACCTCGCCGCCGAGCGCCAGCAGCACCAGCGGAATCTCGGCGCTGGGGTCGGCATGCGCGACCGACCCGCAGACCGTGCCGCGGTTGCGGATCTGGAAATGCGAGATCAGCGGGAAGGCCTGCGCCAGCAGCGGCACTTCCTGCGCGAGCGTCTTGCGCCACTCGACGCTGCCTTGCGTCGCGGCCGCGCCCACAGCGAGCATGCCGCGCTCGGCGCGCACGTAGGCCAGGTCGGCGGTGCGCGAGATGTCGATCAGCGCGCCAGGTTGCGCGAGTCGCATGTTGAGCACCGCCATCAGCGACTGGCCGCCGGCCAGGATGCGCGCGTCGGTGCCCAGCGAGCGCAATTGCTGCACGGCCTCGTCGGCCGTTTCGGCACGCACGTAGTCGAAGGGTGCGGGCTTCATTGCGCGCCTCCAAAAAGTTGCAAAAAGCGCCGCCACCAGGAGGGCGGCGGCGTCGCGGCGGATTGGCCCCCGGCCTGACGGCCGAGCTGCTCGAAGAGCTGCTTGAGCACGATCTTGGCCGCGCCTTCCAGCATGCGCCCGCCGACGGCCGCGACCTTGCCCGACACTTCGGCCTCGTAGTCATAGCGCAGCAGCGTGCCGCCGTTGCTGGACTCCAGCGACACAAGGCCGCTGCCCTTGGCCGCACCCACGCTCGACAGGCCTGAGCCCGCGAGGCGAAGCCGGCGCGGCGGGTCGATCTCGCTGAGCCCCACCTCGGCCGCATAGCGCGCCTTGATCATCCCGATGCCCACGGTCACGTCGGCGCGGTAGCGGTTAGGGCCGATCGCTTCCAGCGCATTGCAGCCGGGAATCACACGCGCCAGCGCAACCGGATCGAGTAGCACGGCGAACACAGCCTCCGGCGTGGCGGGCAGCAGGATCTCGCCCTGTGCCGACAGTGCCTTGCCGCCTTTGGCGCTCTTGCCGACGGGAGTGAATGGGCCGTCAGCAGCCGCCCTGCCAGTTGATGGCATTGCTGCAGCTGCACTGCCGCGCGACGGCGCCGGGTCGTCCATGCCGATCAGGTCCATCACGCGTGACGGTGTCAGTGGTAGAACGATGTCGGCGCGGCCCAGAGCGTCGGCCACGGCGTTGGCGATGCACACCGGCGTGCTCATGTTGTTGCCTTCGCCCAGTCCCTTGGCGCCCAACGGCGTGAAGGGGCTCGGTGTTTCCATGTGCAGGATCACCGGGTCGGGCACCTCGCAGGTGGTGGGCACCAAGTAGTCGGCGAAGGTGCCGGACTGGAAACTGCCGTCGGCGCCGTAGCGAAACTCTTCCATCAGCGCCGCGCCCAGACCTTGGGCGAATGCGCCGCGGATCTGCCCGTCGGCCAATGCCGGGTTGAGCAGCGTGCCGGCGTCGTGTGTCGTGACGTAGCGGTCGATGCGCACGCGGCCGGTATTGTGGTCGACTTCCACCGCGCACACGTCGAACGCGAATCCATACGCGGCCGAGGTGTTGACGCGGTCGTCGTCGTCGGGTGCAGTGAGTTGTGGCGGGGTCCAGAAGGCGGTTTCGCGCAGGCCGGGATCGGTGCCTGGGGGCAGCAAGCCGGGCGCCCAGTGCGGGCTGGCAGCGAAGCGGTTGAAGGGCAGGCTGCGCTCGGGCGCTGCGCCGGCGTACACCTTGCCGCCCGCGAAGACCACGTCCGATGCAGCGCAGCCCAGCGATGCGGCGGCGATGCATGCGAGCTTGTCGCGCAGCCGCGTGCAGGCCAGATGCAACGCGCCTGCCACCGCGCCGGCGAAGCGGCTCGAATAATTACCGGCGGCCACCGACCATGCGTCCTTCTGCGTGTCGAATTCGACGTTGACCGAAACGTCGGAGGGATCGACCCCGAACACATCAGCCGCGACCTGCGCGCACACGGTGCGATGGCCTTGGCCCGCGGGCGACGACGCCACCACGACGTTGAGCCCGCCGAGCGGATCGATACCGACCGTGGCCGTGGCGATGCCGCCGTTCTTCGGCCCTGCCTTGGCGCGTTGCTCGCGCGGCAGGGCGGTCGTGATGTAGCCCATGTTGGAGATGGAGGGCTCGACAATCGCCGCGAAGCCGATGCCATAGAGCCGGCCTTCGGCCCGCGCCGCGTCTTGCCGCTGGCGCAGCTCAGCGATCCCGCCGTCGCGCACGGCCAGGGCGAGCGCGGCCTGGTAGTCGCCGGAATCGAGCAACGCGCCGGCCGCTGCGCGATAGGGGAACGCATCGGCAGCAATGAAGTTGCGGCGGTACACGTCGAGCGGCTCGAGCCCGAGTTCGACCGAGACGCGCTGCACCAGCCGCTCGAGTGCGTAGTACACCTGCGGCCCGCCGAAGCCGCGCACCAGGCCGGTCGGCGTCTTGTTGGTCAGCACCACGCGGTTGCGCACGCGCAGGTGCTCGATGGCATAGGCGCCCGTCAGGCAGCCGTGCATGCGGTAGAAGGTGGCCGGTTCCGGCGCGCGGAGGTAGCCGCCGCAGTCGTCGAACTGGTCGAGCGACAGCGCGACGATGCGGCCATCGGCCTCGACTGCCGCTTCGGCGTGGCACAGCCGCCCAGTGGCGGATGTCGCGGCGGTGAGGTGTTCGAGCCGGTCTTCGACCCATTTCACCGGCGCGCCGGCCTTGCGCGCGGCCAGGCACATCAGCACCGCGGGCGCCATCACTGCCTGCTTGACGCCGAAGCTGCCCCCCGAGTCGGCGAAGGTGCGGTGCCGCAGCCGGTTGCCCGGCACCTTGAGCGCCATCGCCATCACGGTGTGCAGCGAGAACGGGCCCATGAAGTTGGACTGGATGTCGTAGCCGTCCTGCTCCGACACGAACTCGGCGATGACCACGGCCGTCTCGATCGGCGTGCAGGAATTGCGAGGGAAATTCACTGTAAGCGCCACGCGGTGCGGCGCGGCTGCGAAGGCGGCGTCGGGGTCGCCATAGCAGAAGCTTCGGTCGCTCACCACGTTGCTGCCCACGCGCTCGTGCAACACTGGCGCGCCGTCGGCTGCGGCCGATTCAATGTCGACCACAACGGGCAATGTCTCGTACTCGGCCTCGATCAATTCCAGCGCGTCCTCCGCCAAGTAGCGGCTTTCGGCCACCACGACGGCAATCGGCTCGCCGACATATCGCACCTTGTCGACCGCCAGCGCCCACAAATCCATCGGTGCCTTGACGCCGACGATGAAGGGTTTCGACCAACGCTGCACATCGGCCGCCGTGAGCACCGCGCGGACGCCTGGCAGGGCTTCGGCGCGGCCCGTGCGCACCGCGAGCAGCCTGGCGTGCGCATGCGGGGAACGCAGCACGGCCGCATGCAGCGTGTCGGCGCGCACGGGCGCATCGTCGCCATAGCGTCCGCGGCCGGTCAACAGCGCGCGGTCTTCCACGCGCTGGGCCGGCCGGCCCAAGTGGGGACGCACGGTGGCGTCGGCGGCGGGGGACACGCTCATGAGCATTGGGTTTTCCGTCCGGCAGGAAGGTCGTTCAGACCGTTCCGACCTGTTGATAGATGTGCTTGATTTCCTGGAAGTCGATCAGCGCGTCGTAGCCGTGCAGCCGGCCCAGGCCGCTGCGCCGGTAGCCGCCGGTTTCCGCTTCGGCGAAGAGCGTGTTGTGGTCGTTGATCCAGACGGTGCCGTTGCGCAGCGCGCGCGCAACGCGCATCGCCTTCGCGCCGTCACGCGTCCAGACACTGGCAGAAAGACCGAACTCCGAATGGTTGGCGCGAGCCACGGCCTCGGCCTCGTCTTCGAAGCGCTCGATGACTAGCAGCGGGCCGAAGATCTCTTCCTGCACGAAGAAGGCGCTGGTGTCGCGGTGCGCGACCAGCGTGGGCGTGAGGAAAGCGCCAGCGGCCAGCGCGCCCGTGGCGCGGCCGCCACGCACCAGCACCTCGTCGGCGGCTTCCATCGCTTCTTCGATGCGCGTGCCAACGCTGTTGGCCGTGGCGTTGTCGATCATCGGCCCGATCTGCGCGCCGTCCGAAAGGCCGGGCCCGACGCGCAGCGCCTGCAGCGCGGCGCTGAGCGCGCGCTTCATCGCGTCGTAGTGCTTCGCGTGCACCAGCACCCTTCGTGCAGCGGTGCACTGCTGACCGCTGATGATGGTGGCGGCCGTTGCCAGTGCGGGCGCCACTGCGACCACGTCGGCATCTTCGAAGACGAGGCAGGCCGACTTGCCGCCGAGTTCGAGCGAGAGCTTCTTCATCGTCGGTGCGGCCGCAGTCATGATGCGTTGGCCGGTCGCGTTGGAGCCGGTGAAGCTGATGACGTCGACGTCGGGCGATTCGACCAGACGTGATGCAACCTCGTGGCCTTCTTCGCTCAGCAGGTTTACCACGCCGGCGGGCAAGCCATCCGCAGCGTGCAGTTCCGCCATCAGCGCAGCGGTGATCAGCGCCGTCTGCGGCGCCGGCTTGACGACGACGGTGCAGCCGGCTGCGAGCGCGGGGGTGAGCGAGCGGATCAGCAGCACCGCGGGTGCATTCCACGGCACGATGATGCCGGCGACGCCGGCCGGCTCTTTGAGCAGCGTGGAGAAGGCGCCGGATTCGACTTCGAACACATGGCCGGGCATGTAGCGGGTCAGGCCCGCGTAGTAGCGGATCTCCGATATCGCACCTGCGATCTCGCCACGCGATTGGCCGATCACCTTGCCGTTCTCCAGCGTCAGAAGGCGTGCGAGTTCCTCGGCGCGTACCTCAAGCCGATCGGCCCAACGCAACATGACCATCTGCCGCAGGCGCGGATTCTGTGCCCACAAGGGCTGGTCGAAAGCGCGGCGCGCCGCTGCGATGGCCGCATCCGCATCGGTGCGGCACGATGCCGCAAATTGCCCGAGTGCAGTGCCGTCAGCCGGGTTGTGACGCGTGCCCACGCTGCCGGAATGTGCGGGCAGCCATTCGCCGCCGACGAGGTTCAGCGCTTGAAGCTGGTTCATGTCATTCAAGTGGCGTTCGGTCATTCGGCGGTGATTCCCGCGTCCTGCACCACCTTCTTCCACAGCTTCATCTGACCGTCGATGAAGGTGCGGAACTGGGCCGGCGTGCCGCCTGCGGGCACCACGCCCTGCTGCGCAAACACCTTCTTGACGTCGTCCATCGCGAACACGGTGTTGAGGTCGCGGTTGAGCTTGTCGATCACGGGCTGCGGCGTGCCGGCGGGCACCACGAACCCGTGCCACGAACTCGCCTCGTAGCCGGGCAGGCCGGCTTCCGCGGCTGTCGGAACGTCGGGCATGAGCGGCGATCGCTTGGCAGCGGCGATCGCCAATGGTCGAACCTTGCCGGACTGGATGAAGGGCAGGGCATGGGGCACCAAGTCGACCGCCAGGTCGACCTGGCCGCCGGCCAAGTCGGTGAGCAGCGGCGCGCTGCCCTTGTACGGCACCTGGGTCATGCGCGTGCCCGACAGGCTTTCGAACAACGCCATCGCGAGGTGGTTGGACGAACCCGCGCCCGACGAGCCGTAATTGAGGCCGCCGGGCTTGGCCTTGGCAGCCGCGATCACATCCTGGAGCGAGTGCAATGGACCGCCGGCGTGGGCCACCAGCAGCATCGGCGACAGCCCGGCCAGCACCACCGGCGCAAACGCCTTTTCGGAGTCGTAGGGCAGGGACCTGTAGAGCCACGGGTTCGCGGCAAACGGGAACTGCACCACCAGCAACGTGTAGCCATCGGCCGGCGACGTTGCCGCAGCCTGCGTGCCGATCGCGGTGCCGGCCCCGGGCTTGTTGTCGACGATGACGGGCTGCTTCCACGCGACCGACAGCTTGGCCGCCGCGAGCCGGGCCAGCGTGTCGTTGAAACCGCCACTCGGGTACGGCACCACGATGTGCACCGGCTTGGAAGGGTAGCTGCCCGGTTCTGCTTGCACACTGTCCGTGCCAACGATGCAGAGTGCGGCTGTCATGCCGATCGCAAGGGCGACCCGGCGGCCCGGAAGGCGAAGGGGTGAGATGGCCAGCCAGGCTGACGTGGGCAGGAAGGGCATTCGACTTGTCTCCGATGCCCGGCGCGTGGATGTCCGGGTCTGGGCAAAGTCTAAAAATCTGGTGTCATCAGGTCAATTAATATGATTTGATGCTCTGCATCATTTATAGTGATCACCTAGACGACAGGCAGGTGCACGATGGAATTTCGACAGGTCCAGTATTTCGTGGTGCTCTTTGAAGAGCGCTCCGTCACCCGTGCCGCGCGCCGGCTCAACATCGTGCAGCCCGCGCTCAGCATGCAGATCGCCAAGCTCGAGGAAGAGATCGGCAAGCAACTCTTCGTGCGCAGCCCGCAGGGCATGGAGCCCACGAGCGAAGGGCGGCGCATGTATCGCCTGTTTCTGCCTGTGCTCGGTGATTTCGCCCATGCGCGCGAACAGGTCATGCAAACCTCCGGCGAGCTCGCAGGCCTGGTGCGCGTCGGCATGATCGCGACCGTCGCGCAGGGTGTGCTCGTCGACGCCCTGCTGGAGTTTTCCGCGCTGCATCCGAAGGTCGACCTCTCGTTAACCGACGGCTTCAGCGGCACGCTCTCGGAGGCGGTTGCGGTGGGCCAACTCGACGCCGCGATCGTCAACAAGCCGCGCCGCCCGCTGGCACTCAACACCGAGGCGATTGCAGAGGAAGACATGCTGTTGCTCGCCGGACCGAAGCATCCACGGCTTCCCGACGTCGTGGCCTTCGCGGAACTGGCCCACCTGCGACTCGTCCTGCCGACGCGCCAGCATGGCTTGCGCGGCATCATCGAAAGCTTCAGCCAAGCCGAAGACGTGACCCTGTCGCCCAGCGTCGAAATCGACTCGATCAGCGCGATTCTCAAGCTGGTCCACGAAAGCGATTTCTGCACCGTGCTGCCGCGTGTGGCCGTCAGGCGCCAGCTCGAGCACGAGGGATTGCACGGCACCACGGTAACTTCGCCTCGCCTGTCGCGCCAGATCGTTTGCGTGACCCATCCGCGCCGGCCGCCGAGCCCGGCGGCAGCAGCTTTCATCGCTACGCTCGTGCGGCACGTGCGCGGACTCGGCGAAGGCGACCACGCCGGTTCTGGTGCAAACCGTGGCGTAGGGTAGGCGACTCGCGTTGTGAACAGCGGGCGGGTGGGTTAGATGAGATCGTCGGCTGGGATCGGAAAGCAATGCAGGGGCGAACTGCATCATTGCGGACGCTGTCGAGGTCCTTCGGCTACGCTTCGGCAGGACTCAGGACGCTTGAGGGCCCGCTGCTGTGCACCTGTACAAAATCAGCACAAATACGGCCAGCCCAAGTCTGCTTCTCCTCCCTCAAGTTGCGCAGGCAGCGGCTCAGGCCGCCGCGTGCCTGGCGCGCGCAGGTTGAGCAGCACGTAGCAGATCATGGTCGCCGTGATGCCCACCAGCATGGCGCCGAGCCCGAGCGGCAACATCAGCACGATGGCCGTCAGGGCGAACACGGCTGCGGTGTTGGCCAGCAGGCAAGGCCGCAGCTCGGGCACCTCCATGTAGCAGCCGTACTGCTTGCCCAGGAAGAACAGCACCGTACCGGCCGCGGCCAGCCGGCGGAAGTCGCCCGGGTCGAGGTCGTCCAGGATGGCATGCCGGATCAGCGAGGCCAGGATCGCCAGGCCGATGAACAGGAAGAAGTGCGAATAGAGGATCGAATGCCCGGTCGGCAACTTGCGCTGTTCCAGCAGGTGGAAGCTGTCGTAGTAGATCCACCAGATGGCCGGCACCATGACGAATCCGCTGACTGCGGCGATGACGTTGGATCGGCCAGGCGTTGCCCGCCAGCGCCGCGGAGATGCTGATCACCGATTCGCCCAGCATATGGTCAGGCAACCGGCTCGTTCGACCAGGTGTGCCGTGTGCGCCGGCACGACGTGCAGCCTGCGGCTCCGCAGCACCAGGGCCGCATGTCCAACGCGATCCCGGCACAGAAGACCAGGTAGCGCCACGGTGGCTCCGGCAGGACCGAGGAAAGCCTGATGGCGGCGCATGCTCGCGTTGGCGTTTCGCCTGTTGCTCGGCGATTCACCCGGGGTGGTGTGTCTCACAATCGGCCTGATGGATGGTCTTATTGGAGGTCGTCAATGATCGAAGCACTCGTCCGCGTGGCCGATCGCCTCATCCAACTGCGGGAGTACCAGGATCGGCGCGCCAAGGACTTGCATAAGGAAGTGCTCAAACCTGCTTACGACGAGTTGCTACAGGTCCACAAAGACTACTTGCGCATGTTTCAGCAAGTCGAGCAAATGCTTCCGTCCATGGATTTCTTGAGTTCACCCGCCGTGTCATGGAAGGGCGACTACAACTTCGTCATGTTCGACTCTTCTCTAGATGCCGAGCGGTTTGCTGAGGCGGAAAACAAAGACAGGTCCGCCATATTCCGGATCATCCGCAGGCGAAGCTATGCACTTCGGCTCACCCCAGCCGGCGGAACGACTGCGTCAATGCAACTTTACTTCGAGTTTCTGCACGACGCCATGCAGTTTTCAAACCAGCGGGGATTGGGCTCGGCCTCGCCATTGCAGGTGCCGCCCCCACCCCCACTCGAACCGGATTCTTGGACCAAAATCATGGAGGCTGCAACCTTCGTGCGACAGGCACGTCTTGAGTTCGCGCCGGTGAGGGCGAAGATCAAGGCCCTGTCAAGGGCCTTGTCAGGTGTCAAATTGAACGAGGCGGTCAGTACGTATGTCACCGCAATCCTTGATTATTTCCCCGATGGGTCATTCGACACAAAGCAGATGTCGTCCGGCGCGACGCAAGTTCTATCTGCCCTTCAAAATATTTCTGACCAGCGAGCGAGCATTGTTGATCCCTTCGTTTTCAACGATAAGGTGGCGGAGGTCCAAAGCGTCCTGTGGACTCTCTCATACGACTACGACAGAAAATGGGAACGTGTATCGGAGTTGTACGCAGGATTGATGGCAGGGTTGGTGGCGCGGAGGTAACTGGCTGCGAGAGTGTGCAAAAGCAGCCGGTCGGCCCACCGCAGAAATCGCAGCGCCGCGACGACCACGTAGCGGAGAGGCAAGGCGCCGCACGGGGCAAGGTGCATTGCCTGACTGAGCGACTCCGCCGCCGTCGGTCCCGGCTATGTGAACAGGCGCTCGTCAAGGATGGCCACGGCCCGTGTCCAGCCGGCCGATGCGCCGCGGATCTTGTGCGGGAAGCAACTGACGAAGTAGCCGTCGGCGGGCAGCGACTCAAGGTTGTGCAGCTTCTCCAGGTGGCAGTAGCCGATGTCACGCCCGGCCTTGTGGCCTTCCCAGATCAGCATCGCATCGTGCGTCTCGCCGTACTTCCTGGCGGTGTGCACGAAGGGCGCATCCCAGCTCCAGGCGTCGGTTCCGGTCAGGCGGATGCCGCCATCCAGCAGGTAGCGCGTGGCGTCGTAACCCATGCCGCAGCCGGCCGACACGTAGTCGCGTTCGCCGTAGCGGCTGCCGGCGCGGGTGTTGACCATCACGATCTCCAGCGGCGCCAGCGTGTGGCCGATGCGCCGCAGTTCGGCCTCGACGTCGACCGCCGTCACCACGTAGCCATCGGGGAAGTGGCGGAAGTCGAGCTTCACACCGGGCTGGAAGCACCAGTCCAGTGGCACCGCGTCGATCGTCGTCCCCGAACATCGCCGTGACGCGGTACCCGGCGAACTTGATTCATACAGCCGCCTTGGCTCGTCGAGGGTCAACGCACGCTCATCCAGCAGCATGGGGGGACGTCATCGAGGGTCATAACCCACGATGAGCGAAAAAGCGGGGTTTTGGCTGTCAGCGGAAAGCGCATGGAGCCCCATGGCCTCCCGAGAATATTGGATTCAACGTGTGCAGTCGCTCGCCCGAATCGAGCGAGCCTTTGATCCGCAGCGCAATCCCCTTATGGACACCGTCATGGCAGACGATCGCAAGAAGACAGCCCTTGATCGACTGTCGGAGAACGCGAACTTTGCGGAGGCCTGCGAAAAGGCCGGGCGCCCACTGATTGCCAAGTGGGGCAGCCCGGCAAGATCGTCGCGCCGCAGCTGTACGTCGCCTGCGGCATCAGCGCGACATCCAGCACCTGGCAGGCATGGAGGACTCCAAGGTGATCGTTGCGATCAACAAGGCCCAGAAGCGCCGATCTTCTCGATAGCCGACCACGGTCTGGAAGCCGACCTCTTCGACGCAGTGCCCGAACTCGTGGGGCTGCCTGTGAAAGGCGCCTACCGCACCGCACAGGGCGCGCTGTCGGAGGACAACAAGGCCATCACCCTTAAGGGCGGCTGTCGGGTTCGGCTGCGAATTCACAGTCGTGGCCAATTGTGTTGAAAAACTCGTTTGCGCGAGGACGCGGGTTAAGACCCGATTGCATGTCGCAGCGCCCGTGTGATGCATTGATGGCCGCCAGAGCCGCGCACAAGGTCTCAGACAGGATTCCCATTGCGGCGGGTCCCGAGGAGCAGTCAACACCTCGTCGTTGGCCCCTGGATCGAAATCGCTCAAGGGACATCGTTGATTCCGAGTTTTTCAACACAATTGGCCGATCTGAGCCTGTCATTCCAACCAGGTCTACGACCGCAACAGACTACTGATTACGGCCGCTCGAGTTTTAAAGCCCGGAACTTGAACTCCAGTGGCAGGTCCTGCTTCACGGCCTGACGCCAAGCGCCTGCTGGCATGGCATGTGCGCGTCGCGCCCCTTGGCCAACACGCCTGGAAGGCCAAGACTCGCGCCGGTGCAGATTTTCACAAATACGCTGTCACATCCTGCCATGTGCCTGCATCTAAGGAAGAGAACCGCTTTGGCGCGGACCCTCATCCCTGGAGAAAGGACGCGGTATGCAGGAGGAAAATCTTGTAGTGCGCAGCACGCTGGCGGCGGCGGTGTTCGGCGCGACTCTGGCGCTCAGCGCATGCGGTGGCGGCTCCAGCAAGTCGGCCGCAGAGCAGGAGGCCGCCCAAGCGGCCCTCGTCGCAGAAGGCAAACAGATCTTCCGCTACGACACCTTCGGGGACGAAGTTCAGTGGAGCGACACACTGAAGATGCACGAGGTGATCGGCGCCGCGGTTGATCCGGTCACCGCGCTGTCTGTCGGCCTGAAGGTCGATGCTGAGGCCTTGCCCCCGGCTGTGGTGCAGGGCATCCAGGACGGAAGCATCGACCTGCATAGCCCTGATACAACCGTCGCGCTCCTCAAGCTCGATGCCGTGGTGGGGCTCAAGGGCAAGGTCGAGATGGTCAATGGCAAGGATGCCTTGACGCGCGTCGGAATCACCTGCGCGCTGTGCCACTCGACCGTCGACAACTCCTTCGCACCAGGGATTGGCAAGCGACTCGATGGCCGGGCCAACCGGGACTTGAATCCCGGCGCGATCATCGCCCTGTCGCCGGCGGTTGACACGGCGATGAAGGCCGTCTTCAACTCCTGGGGCAAGGGCAAGTTCGACCCGCGCCACAACATCGACGGCATCAGCAACCCGGTGGTCATTCCGCCGGCGTATGGCCTGGACGGCATCCACAGCGTGACCTTCACTGGCGACGGCAACGAGCCTGCGTACTGGAACCGCTACGTGGCCGTGGCTGAAATGGGCGGCCAGGGCTCATTCTCGGAACCGCGCCTGAATCTCAGCATCACCCATGGCACCCAGGACCTCGTCACGAGCAAGCTGCCGGCCCTGCAAGCCTACGAGTTGTCGCTGAAGGCGCCGGCCGCACCCGCGGGCACGTACGACGCCACGGCGGCGTTGCGGGGAAAGCAGGTTTTCGAGGGCACCGGCAAGTGTGCGACCTGCCACGCCGGTGCGCTGTTCACCGACGCCAACGACACGCTGCATCCGCCCGCCGATTCAATGGCCGAGCCGGAGACGCCGAGCTATGCCGCGAGATCGGCGACCAGGCTCTATCGCACCACGCCCCTCAAGGGTGCGTGGCAGCATGCGCCCTATTTCCACAATGGGTCGGCAGCGACGCTCGAAGATGTCGTGAGCACCTACAACACAAAGCGGGCGCTGGGCCTGAGCCCGCAGGACATCGCAGACCTCGCCCAGTATCTCAAGTCGCTTTGACGCGGGCCTCGGGTGACGGATGGGGCCTGAACTTGCCGATTGCAACTGTGCCGCGACTTATGAGCGATCGTTGCCTTGACTGGAGTTGATCAGCGCCACGAGATCGTCAAAATCCACCGGCTTTGCAACGTGATAGTTGAAGCCGGCTGCGAGCGCACGCGAGCGATCGGCAGGCCCGTCGTAGCCGGTAAGGGCGATCAGTACCGTTGCCGGCGTATCGTTTCTTGCGCGAATCCTTGAAGCGACCTCGTATCCGTTGAGCCCAGGCAGGCCGATGTCGCACAACAGGACCTGCGGCCGCTGCTGGTCATACATCTCCAGGGCCGAGAGACCATCAAGCGCAATCTCGACTTCATGGCCCGACATGCGCAGCAGCATCGCCAGAAGGGTCCCCGCGTCGGCGTTGTCATCGACCAGCAAGATTCGGCTCGGTGCGGCAGTCGTCGTCAGGCGAGGTTCGACCCGAACACTGATGGGGCCGTCCACGCGGGGAATGGTCACGATGAACTCGCTCCCCTGGCCGAGACCGGCGCTTCGCGCCTCGACATTTCCACCATGGAGTTCGACCATGCTGCGCACGATGGTGAGGCCGATGCCCAACCCGCCCTGGCTGCGATTCAGGGTACGGTCTTCCTGGCGGAACAGGTCGAATATGTTTGGAAGCGTTTCGGCTGAAATCCCGCTGCCGTTGTCGATCACCCGGATCACGACCTTGTCCCCGACCCCGCGCGCGCTGACAGAGATCACGCCGCCTTCCGGTGTGTACTTGGCAGCGTTGTGCAACAGGTTGCCGATGATCTGCGCCAGTCGCGTCGGATCGCCATCGACGTAGAGGGGAGTGACGGGCATGTCCAGGCTGAGTTGATGGTGCTGGGCGTCGATGTGCCCCCGGCTGATCTCGACCGCCTGATCGACAAAATCATTGACCCTGGTGGGCCGCCGCTGCAGCGTCACCTTGCCACTGGTGACGCGGGAGGCATCCAGCAGGTCGTCGAGCAGGCGCGCCATATGTTCCACCTGGCGCCCCACGACTTCGCGGATGAGTGAGAGCGTCGGATGAACGGCATCAAGGCGCTCCAGCAGTGCCACGGCGCTGCGGATCGGTGCCAGGGGATTGCGCAGCTCGTGGGCCAGCATGGCCAGAAATTCATCCTGGTGACGCTTGGCAAGCAAGGCCGCATCCTTGAGCTCCTGGGCTTGCAGGGTGGCCATGACGAGGTGCTTGTTGGCCTCCTGCACATCGGCGGTGTGTTCTTCCGAGTGCGCCTGCGCCTGTTCGCGAAGCAGGACAGCCGCTTCGCGTGTGCGCGCCGCGTCTTCGCGCTCGCCAATTGCCTTCTCGCGCTGGAGGGTCTGCCCGTCATGTCGCCCTGGCGCGGCTTTGCTCATGGCGGATCTGCTTTCCAGACTGGCATCGTCGCGGCAAGTCTTGGATGGCCCGTGAGCAACGCGTTCATCTCAGGCTTGCGTTCGCCGATGGCAATGCCCGTGTCGGTGATCTCGAACAATCGAAGTTCGTGGCTGTGGGCGCTGTTCCTGAGCTTGACCACCGCCATCACCCGCTTGATCTCCCCCTGCAGTTCGACATAGCGTTGCACGATGATCGCATCGGTCAGGAACGCGGCACCGTAGGGACTGAATCGCAGGTCCGTGTAGCGATCCTCGAGCTCCGAGATCATCAACACGGCTGCGCCCATGCCCGTCAGCACCGCAACCATGCGATGTAGTGATTCGCGGAAGTCCTCGCGAAAGGTCGGCGCCAGCGCAAGCTCGAATCCCGAAAGCGAATCGATGACGACACGCGTCGCGCCGGTGCGC
This sequence comes from Variovorax brevis, assembly GCF_030317105.1. Classification (GTDB taxonomy): domain Bacteria; phylum Pseudomonadota; class Gammaproteobacteria; order Burkholderiales; family Burkholderiaceae_C; genus Variovorax; species Variovorax brevis. Next base: position 13,215 of record NZ_JASZYG010000031.1, on the reverse strand, counting down.
CCGATCAGCTCCGTCAGCGCGTACAAGGTCTCGTCGATCGACAAGTCCAGTGTGCGGGTATCCACAACGCTCACATCGCCGTCTGCGATCAACTTATCCAGCAAGAGCGTCCGAGCCAGGCCCGGGCTTTTCTCGAAGGCGGCAATCACGCCTTTTTCGCCGGCCTGCGCGCCTGCGGCAAGGAAGGCAGCGGCGAGCTGTGATTTGCCGGAGCCCGAAGGCCCGGCGACCAACAGCGAATAGCCCGCCGGCAAGCCGCCGCACATGAGTTCGTCCAGTACGGGGATGCCCATCGACAGCCGCAGCGGCGCCACTGGATCGCCGCCGAGCGGTCCGGCTGCCGGCGCCTGACCAGTGCGCGCGATGGTACGAGGAAAGATATGGACACCGTCCCCGCTGATGCGGAAGGTGTGAAGCCCGGGGATGGTGGCATGCCCGCGCATCTTTGTGACCTGGATCTTGCGCACCATCGAATTGCGATCGACGCTTTGCGCCAGCCAGAGGATGCCGTCGGCGACCGTGAAGATCGGATTCGACTCGGTTTCGGGCGCCATGTACTCACCGATCAGGAATGTCGTTGCCTGCCACGTCGTCAAATGCACGCCAAGCCGCTGGATGAACTGCTGCAGATCCATGCCGTTGCCTAAGCCCTTTGTCGCCTGAACCACGGAGCGAAATGAATCGACCAGGACGAGGGCTGGCTCGAAAAGTTCGACTTCTTCAGTGATGCGGGCCAACACACGCTCGAAATTCCCGGTCATCACGTCATCGGCCAAGTTGACGAAGCGAATCGAGTCGTTGACCTTGCTGGCGTCGAAAAAGCTGTATTGCTGCTGATAGCGCAGCATCTTCAGTGGCGGCTCGCCGAGCACGGTAAAAAACAGGGCCCGCCTGTCTGGCTTCGCCAGCGAAAACATGATCTGGTGCGCAAGCGTGGTCTTTCCCGATCCGGGTGCGCCGGCGATCAGGTTGAAAGAAAACTCTGCCAGCCCTCCGCCCAGCACTGCATCGAGTCCCGGCACGCCCGTCGGCAGCCGTCGGATCTCAACCTTGTCATTCATCGAGCTTTCTCCCGGAAGGCTCGTCGTCAGCAGGAATGCTCCAAGCCGAACGCAACAAGCGGTGTGTCAAGGGTTCGCCGATCAGTGATACCAAAAGATCGGTGAAGGTGAGCAGGAGGGCTTCTCCAGTTTTACGTGCCTGATGCGGGTTGGATGAGGAAAGGTCGTTCCGCAATGTCGTAAGTCTTGCGTCCCGCGAATCTACGGCCGCTTGGGTAAGCCACGGAAACGAGGGGCGCATCAATTGCACGCTTCGTGCAAAAAGCGCACTACTTGCTTCTGACCCGATCAGCCGGTCCAGTTCGGCGAGGAACAAACGCAAGGCGTCCGCCGTCGCATTGGCAACCGCGGTCGGGTCCGCATGCTCGCCAGCCATTTCAGCGAGTGCTTTCTCGATGACTTGCTGTCGCATGGCCCTCCAGCGCTAAGTTGGTGGCGCGCGCGGTGAGGGCGTGCGCAGGCCCAGCAGAAAAATTGTCGAGTGCGAGGCCCATACGGTCGAGCATACCGTTGTCCTGAAGACAGCACTCAGGTCAAGAGCGAGCGCCCTTCGTCCGCAAAAGAGTTCGCTGAATGTAGGAGCCCGCTTACACGGGAGTGTGCTTTGGGCGGCAAGCGGTCGTTCTCATCAGGAAGTTCGATGACGGCCCCGGGCCAATTGTGTTGAAAAACTCGGAATCGACGCCGTCACGTGCGCGATTTCGACCTTTGAGCCATCTGTTCGATGTCGCGCGGGACCACCCTCACGGGAAAAGTCGCTGAGGACCTGTGCATGGCTCTGGCGGCCATCGATGCATCGCGCGCGCTCAGCGAAGAGCAATCGGGCCCTAACTCGCGTCTTCCCTCGAACGAGTTTTTCAACACAAACGATGCCAAGGCGCCGCATGCCTGACGACTGGGTGGTGGCAACGAACGTTCACCTTCGAGCGTAGGCTGGAACAACAGATGATGGCGGACCACCAAATTTCGCGACGGTCCGCTTTGTCGGAAGCTGACCGACAGCAACGGGCCCCGAACTTGCCGGGCGCACGCCGCCGACGGGGCAAAGCGGTGCGGGTTGGCGTGCGCACGCCGGCTGACGGCGCAAAGAGCCGAAGTTCGCGAACGACCGCTCGAAAACCAGCCAATCTGGCGACCGTGCGGAACAGTACGAACCCACTTTGATCGGCAGTTCCGCGCACCCGTGCCGCCTATTCGCGAAGGCCAGCCTTGCGCAGTCCTTCCGCCATCCGCTCGGCGTCCGCGGGCTGCGCATAGCGCAGCAGGCCAAGAAACTTCGTGATCGTCAGCTGCGGTTGAAACTGCGCCAATTGCGCGAGTGCCGCCCGGGCCTCGTCGTCATGGCCCAGCTGCGCCGCTGCGGCCGCGTGCCAAGCATGCGCACCCTGGAAGCTCGGCTTGCGGCGCACCGACCCCCTCAGCAGCCGGAGCGCCACTTCGTTGTGGCCCAGCAGGTAGTGGGCATGCGCCAGATGCGAATCGAAACGCGGCGGGTAGAAAGGGTCCAGCTTTCTGCAGCGCTCCATGAATGCGATCGCCTCCGCGGCACGTCCGTCGTGGGTGAGCACGATCATGTAGTTCAGTTCGCACAGGTTGGGATTGAGCTCGAACGCGCGCTCGAACTCCGCCATGCCCTGGGCGCGGCGCTGCCGCCAATGCAGCAGGTGGCCCAGGCAGGCGTGGGCCTTCGCGGAAAGAGCGTCGAGGTCGACCGCCCGTTGTGCCAGGGACACGGCGTGGTCCAGCGTGGCCAGCAGCTGGAACTCGCTGCGCAAGGGCCCGTGCTCGACCGGTTCCACCCAAGTCAGGAAATGCGTCTGTGCCAGACTCACCAGCGGCCGCGAATAACCGGGGTCGGCGGCGAGCGCCAGGTTGAACAGCCTGCGCGCCTCGGGGATGCCCTCGGCCCGATGCCCGAGTGCGAGGTTTTCCATCACCGCCGCGCCGCGCAGGTAATGGTCGTACGCCACCAGGTTGTCCGTCGGCTTGCGCAGCGCCCGCGCCAGCTCCGAGCGGCCCACGCGCGCGACCAGGCTCGCAACGATGCGCTGCGTGATCTGATCCTGCAGTGCGAACACGTCCTCGCGGGCGCGATCGTAGTGTTCTGCCCACAGCTGGTGGCCGCTGGCCGCGTCGACCAAATGCGCGGTGATGCGCAGCCGCTCGGTGTCGGCGCGCAGGCTGCCCTGCAGCAGGTAGCGAACACCGAGCTGGCTGCCGATCGCGCGGGCATCACCACCCTGCGCCTTGTAGGCAAAGGCCGAATGGCTCGCGATCACGTGCAGGTCGGGCACCGACGACAGCAGCGTGATCAGGTCTTCGGTCAGGCCGTCGCAGAGGTAGTCCTGATGCGCGTCGCCGCTGAGGTTGCTCAGCGGCAGCACGGCGATGGACGGCCGATCCGTTGCCGGACTGCTGTCAATGGCGGACGACGATGCCGTTCGTGTGACAGCGGTGTCGAGCAGGTAGCCGCGCCGCGGCACGGTCTTCACCAGGCGCATCTGCGCATCGCCCAGCGCTCGCCTCAGGTCGCTCACGCAGCGCGCGAGCGAGTCGTCGGTGACCACGACATGGGGCCACACGGCCTCGATCAACTCGTCCTTCGGCACCAGCCGCCGAGCGCTGCGCACCAGGTGGCACAGCATGGCAAAGCTCTTCGGCCGCAACTCGATCACCTGAGCGTCGCGGCACAGGCAGCCGCGAACAAGGTCAAGCGTGAAGCCTTCGAAGCAGAACGCCTCGGCGTCGGTGGTGGTGGTCAAGTGTCGGAACTCTTTCAGTCTTCTTTCAGGACAAGGGCGGCCCGCGGCGTTCCAATCGACGGCAACGGGCCGAACCGCACACCCTGGAGCTGTCATGAACACCGTCTCACGCCGAGCATTTGTTGGGTTTACCGCTCAGGCGGCCATCTTAGCCACGCTTTTTCGCCCGGGCGCTGCGGCGGCAGCCGCCACACCCGAGACGCTGAAGTTGCTCTTCGGATTTCCGCCCGGCGGCGTGCTGGACGCGCTCATGCGCCAAGTCCTCGAGCAGCTCAGCGCGGGATATGCCAAGAGCACGGCGATGGACTACCGCACCGGGGTGGGCGGGCGGCTCGCCGCCGAGGCGCTGGTGGCGTCGCCGGCCAACGGCAGCGTGATGATGCATTCGCCGGTGGGCATCTTCACGTTCCGGCCGCACATCGAGAACGTGCCGTTCGACCCCCTGAACGATGTGCTGCCGGTGACCCTGACCTGCAGTTTTGCCAACGCACTGGCGGTCGGGCCGATGCTGCCGCCGTCGGTGAAAAACGTTGCCGACTTTCTCGACTGGTGTCGTGCCAACCCGCAAATGGCGAACTTCGGCACCACCGGGGTCGGCACGCCGGCGCACATGATCGGCACGCTGCTGAGCCGCGCCAGCGGGGTGGAGCTGCGCCACATCCCGTATCGCTCGGGCGCGGTCATCGAGTTGCTCGGAGGCCAGGTGTCAGCCCTGATCCTCGCGGAAGGCCAGTTCGTGCCCTTCGCCAACGACGGCAAGCTGCGCATCCTGGCGACCTCGAGCACCGAGCGATCACTGAGCTTCCCGTCCGCACCGACCTTCGCCGAGCTGGGCTACAAGGAACTGGTGGTGCGAGACTGGTGGGGAATGTTCGTGCCCGCCAAGACGCCGAGCGAGCTGGTTCAGCGGCTGGCGCAAGAGGTGAATGCGGTGCTGCAGCGGCCCGAGGTCAGGGAGATGCTGGTGCGCGGCGGGTTGCGCCCGGCGTCCTCGACGCCTGCGGAACTGGCGGCGCTGATGAAAAGCGAGTCCGCGCGCTGGGCCGAGGTCGTGCGGGCCACCGGCTTCTCGGCGACGTCCTGAAAGCCGTGCCCGTGGATGCACCCTCCTTAGCGCGAATCCGCGAAGTCGCCACCGGATACAGACCGTCGAAGACGCTGCTCTCTGCCGTCGAGTTGGGTGTGTTCACGGCCCTGGGTGAAAAGCCGATGACCGGATCGCAGTTGTTGGACGCACTCGGCCTTCATCCACGCGCCAACCCCGACTTCTTCGATGCACTGGTGGCGCTGCGCTTCCTCGATCGCGACGGCAGCGGGCCGGATGCGCACTATCGCAACACGCCGGACAGCGCGGAGTTTCTCGACCGGCAGCGGCCACAGTACATCGGCCGGCTGCTCGAGATGGTGAACGAGCGGCTGTATCCGTCTTGGGGTGGGCTGACGGCGGCGCTGCGCACGGGGCTGCCGCAAAACCAGACGGCAGCAGGCTCGTTCTTCGAGTCGACCTACGCCGACGCGCAGCGTTGCGAACAGTTCGTCGACGCAATGGCCGACCTGTCCGGGGCGAGCTGCCGCGCACTGGCCGAGCGCTTTGACTGGGCGCGCTACCGCCACCTGTGCGACGTCGGCGGCGCCAGCGGGCTGCTGTCCATGACTGTGGCAGGTCGCCACCCGCATCTGCACTGCACCTCGCTCGATCTGCCCCAAGTTACGCGCATCGCAGAGCGCCGGATCGCCACGGCGGGGTTGGCCGAACGTATACACGCCAAGCCGATCGACTTCTTCGCCGAGCCGCTGCCCAGTGCCGATGTGGTGACGATGGGAATGATCTTGCACGACTGGAATCTCGAGAAGAAGATGCACTTGCTGCGAGCCGCCCACGCGGCGCTTGCGCCCGGCGGGGCTTTGATCGTGATTGAGATCCTGATCGACGACGCGCGCCGCGAACACGTACACGGGCTGATGGCATCGCTGAACATGCTGATCGAGTTCGGCGACGCGTTCAACTTCACGTCGGCCGATCTGGTTGGCTGGTGCGACGAGGTGGGCTTTTGCAGGACCGAGGTCATTGCGCTGGCGGGCGTCGTCAGCGCCGGGATCGCCTACAGGTAAGCCGCTGGGCTCAGGAAGTCGACAAGCACAACAAATCTCTTCGGCGCGTTCGCGGCGGCCGTGCCGTGCGATCGCATGGCTGTCAATGAGGTTCGCGAAGCTGCAGGGTCTACATCGCCGAAACCACGCCTGCTGTCGAGTGTCTGCATTGCGGCCAAGAGTTTTCCAGGATGAGCAACGGCTCAGGGCCCAATCGCGCCGTCGGCACCCGACTTGCATTGAGCACCGTAGCATGAACGCGCATCCAGTAGATTGGAGGGATGCTTCCCCTACCTACTGAGGTACTCGCGCACCTTGTCAGCGGAGTTGCCAACCGCCCTGACTGCCGCGCGTAGTTCTTCCTCGGTGCATTTGAGTGATTCCGTCCACGAGCGGACCTCGTGCTCCTCGCCGAGGGCGATGAGCTTCCGATCAAGGGCGGTTTTCTTCGGATCGTCTGCCATGTGGGTCTCCAAGAGATGACTGCGGTGTGGCCCAAGCGATCGCTCCACTCGGGCGAGCGACTGCACACGTTCAATCCAGAATTCACGGGAGGGCATGGGGCAGTATGCGCTTCCGCTGGCAGCCAAAACCCCGACATGTGCTCATCGTGGGGGCATGACGCTCGATGACTTCCCTCCCATGCTGCTCGATGAGCGCCCGCTGGCACTCGACGAGCCAGGGTGGCTCTATGAGATCCAATTTGACGGGTACAGGGTCACCGCGATGTTCGGCAAATGCACGCTCCGGACGCGCAATGGCGCCCGTGCAACCACTTGGTTTCCTGAGATCGGTCAAAGTCTGGCCAAGGCGCCAGGAGGTCCACATGTCACGGATGGGGAGGTCTGCTTCCTTGATGACCTCGGGCGAAGTGACTTCGAGCAGCTGCAGGAGCGTCCAAGCGGCGCAAGTGGGTTGAAGGCCTGCTCATCGATGGCTCAGATTGTTAAGGGTTGCCCGATACCTGCCCTTGATTGTTACTCAGTAGTCGATAATTTAGGCTACAAAAGTCCCCCACTGCAATCGAATTGATGATCCAATAGCGCATGAAGCGAGATGGCCGCACGCTGGATCACAAGACGCTCGAAGAAATTCGCCTGATGGCGGTGGAGCGAGTTCGCGATGGCGAGAAGCCTTCTGCGGTGATCGCCGCCTATGGCTTCAGCCGCACCACGATCTACAAATGGCTCCAGGCCTCGTCGGGTCGAGGCAAAGGCCTCAAGGCATTGCGCGGCACGCGCGGCACCGGCCGGCCGCGTACGCTGAGTGCCGCACAGGAGCGCCAGGTGTTTCGTTGGATCAATGGACGCGACCCGCGCCAGTACGGACTTGACTTCGGGCTGTGGACACGCGCCATTGTCGCGGCGCTGATCGAGCAGAAGTTCGGCGCGAAGATGGGGGTGACGGCAGTGGGTGCATTGCTGGCCAAGCTCGGGCTGACCCCGCAGAAGCCGCTACAGCGCGCCTACCAGCGAGATCCTCAAGCCATCGAGCGCTGGCAGCGTGAAACCTACCCCGGCATCGCTGCGGCTGCCAAGCAAAACGGGGGCGAAGTCTACTTCTGGGACGAATCGGGCTTTCGCGCCGACACCGTGCACGGCAAGACCTGGGCGCCCAAGGGCAAGACCCCCGTCATCGAGCGGCCCGGCCAACGCCAGTCAATCTCGGCGGCCTCGGCTGTCAACGCCAGGGGTGGCTTCTGGTTCGCGACTTACCAAGGTGCGTTGAATGCCGAACTGTTCATCGAATTGCTCAAGAAGATGATGAAGGGTCGCAGCAAGCTGGTGTACCTGGTGGTCGACGGACTGCCGGCGCACAAGAAAGCCAACGTGCGCGAGTACATCGAGTCCACCGGCGGCCAGCTGAGCATGCACATCCTGCCGGGCTACGCACCGGACCTGAACCCGGACGAGTTGGTGTGGAGTCACGTCAAGCGCACCGGCGTGGCGCGCAATCCGTTGCGAGCGGGGGAGAAGCTCGAGATCCGCATCGACCAGCAGCTGCGCGACATGCAGAAGAATCGCAGACTTGTCCGATCATTCTTCCAAACGCCTTCTGTCGCCTATATTTCTGACTGCTGAGTAAGGGTTGCCGCTGCACACCTGGGGATCGGCACTGATGCACCATCCCCATGTGCATGGCATCGTGCCGGGCGGAGGCTTGTCGCCGGACGGCGAGCGTTGGATCGCCTGCAGGCCCGGCTTCTTCCTGTCCGTGCGCGTGCTGTCGCGACTGTTCCGGCGCCGCTTCCTTGAAGCGCTTGATCAGGCGCATCGCGCCGGCAAGTTGGTCTTCTTCGGCGAGTACGCGGCAATGGCCGGAGAACGCGCCTTCGCCGACTGGCTCGCGCCGATGCGCAAGTGCGAATGGGTCGTCTATGCCAAGCGTCCGTTCGCCGGCCCCGAAGCGGTGCTGGCTTATCTGTCGCGCTACACCCACCGCGTCGCCATCTCCAACAGCCGGCTTGTCGCGATGGACGAGCAAGGCGTGACCTTCCGTTGGAAGGACTTCTATGAGGACTCGTTCGTCAAGTCTTTTTGATCAACGGTATTTCATGGCAGTCCCTCGGTATGGCTGAGTGGATGAGACAGCTGCACGGGGCGTTGGCGATGCATGTCGATCCGAGGTCGGGGTGTGGCGAGCATTCGAGCCAGTGGCTCGGACGAACTTCTATCCGTGCGGGGCATGAACACCCAGCACCTCATGCTGCATGCGCGCAAAGCGCACTGGCAAACCCCGGTTACCGAGGCACCCCTTCTATTCGAACGGTCACTTGTGAGCAGTGACCCGTCCTTCCATCGGGCGCGTCGACCTGTGATCATGATGATGCGTTTCTGGCCTTCTCACAGCCTACCCGGGGCGCGAATTGCACCAGAGCCGCATCAACGGCCCTTGACCTGCCACTGAGGTGTACATACACTATCCATGTACATAGTGACCATGAAGGAACGCGAATATGGCGACGGCAATTCAAAGAATCGTGGTGCAAGCCACGACTCAGGACAAGAAGGCGATCGCCGCCAAAGCCAAGAAGCTGGATATCCCGATTTCGGAGTTGATGCGCCGCGGTGCGTTCGCCTATGAGTCGGAGGAGTCAGATAAGGAGTTGGGCGCGCTTGCGGACGCAGCAAAGAGCGCGGCGGAGCGCGCCGGTGCCGCCATTGACAACGCGCTCGACTTCATCGCTGCGAGCGAAAAGCGCATTGCTGCGATGGAAGCGAACGCGGCACGTGCGGCTGGCAGTAAGGTCGCGTGATGGGCGTTACCGACAAGATCTGGGCTGCTCTGACTGCGATGGTCAAGCTTGAAGATAAGGTGAACCGCCAGAGCGAAGCCATGAAAGCGCAGCAGCAAAAAATTGAAGACCTCACGGGTCGGGTCATCCGTCTTGAAGCGCAAATGGAACTGCTCACCGGGGCGGCACTGATCAAAAGACTCACGTGAAGAATTGATAATGAGACGGGGAACACACACGGCGACCCGGCAGGGAGCCAAGCTGTGACGAACGATTTCTACAATGTCTGTCGACCTCACTCGTCGCTGGACAAGCGCACGCCCGAAGAGTCCTACTTCGCCACGCTGCCGGTGATGAAGGAGGCTGCCTGATGGCTTGAACCATGAGTACATGGCTCAACCGGGGCGCCTCCGGCGGCTTGGCGGGGGCATCAAGACTGAAAGATCAACCCCGCAGCCAATCCACTTATCTCATGTCAAAGCATGTTCAGACAAGCGGAGCCGGCTGTCTAGCGAGGTCACGATATGCCTGTAGGTGAGCTGCATTAGCACGGATATGTGAGCGTACTAGCGACTACCAAGAGCGCCAACACCATGGCCTCATCGTGCCACGGTGTCCGGTCCGAAGCCAACCATCTACCGGTGAGACGACAGCCGAAATTATTGCGGACCAGAACCCGTTGAAGCACAAGAATCCGACGGCTACTACTCCTCATCGAGCATCCGGCGGGGCCTTAGAACGGGGAGGGTCAAGCGGGCGAGCGCCATTCATTCGTGCTTACTTACTAGTCGATAATTTAGGCTACAAAATGTCCCAGCGGCGAACTGATGATCCAATAGCGCGCATGAAGCGAGATGGCCGCACGCTGGATCACAAGACGCTGGAAGAGATCCGCCTGATGGCAGTGGAGCGAGTTCGCGATGGGGAGAAGCCTTCGGCGGTGATTGCCGCCTATGGCTTCAGCCGCACCACGATCTACAAATGGCTCCAGGCCTCGTCGGGTCGAGGCAAAGGTCTCAAGGCATTGCGCGGCACGCGCGGCACCGGCCGCCCGCGTACGCTGAGTACCGCGCAGGAGCGCCACGTGTTTCGTTGGATCAATGGACGCGACCCGCGCCAGTACGGACTTGACTTCGGGCTGTGGACACGCGCCGTTGTCGCGGCGCTGATCGAGCAGAAGTTCGGCGCGAAGATGGGGGTGACGGCAGTCGGTGCATTGCTGGCCAATCTCGGGCTGACACCGCAAGAGCCCCTGCAACGCGCCTACCAGCGCAATCCCCAAGCCATCGAGCGCTGGCAGCGTGAAACCTGCCCCGGCATCGCTGCGGCTGCCAAGCCAAGCAAAGCGGGGGCGAAGGTTACTTCTGGGACGAATCGGGCTTTCGCGCCGACACCGTGCACGGCAAGACCTGGGCGCCCAAGGGCAAGACCCCCGTCATCGAGCGGCCCGGCCAACGCCAGTCAATCTCGGCGGCCTCGGCTGTCAACGCCAGGGGTGGCTTCTGGTTCGCGACTTACCAGGGTGCGTTGAATGCCGAACTGTTCATCGAATTGCTCAAGAAGATGATGAAGGGTCGCAGCAAGCTGGTGTACCTGGTGGTCGACGGACTGCCGGCGCACAAGAAAGCCAACGTGCGCGAGTACATCGAGTCCACCGGCGGCCAGCTGAGCATGCACATCCTGCCGGGCTACGCACCGGACCTGAACCCGGACGAGTTGGTGTGGAGTCACGTCAAGCGCACCGGCGTGGCGCGCAATCCGTTGCGAGCGGGGGAGAAACTCGAGATCCGCATCGACCAGCAGCTGCGCGACATGCAGAAGAATCGCAGACTTGTCCGATCATTCTTCCAAACGCCTTCTGTCGCCTATATTTCCGACTGCTGAGTAACATCAAAGTCATCATAGATGTGCATGCTTCCAGGGCGCCGCATTTGTTGGCGCCTGGATAGTCTGGAGCGCTCGCCCTTCTTGGAGTACTTGGACAGGGCCGCGCGACGAGCGAGGTCCTCGGTGGATTCAGTCACGGTCCCGATGTATCCAACATCGGGAGCGTGTACGAAAACCCACCACTCACGCGGTGGAATGCTCATGGCTCAGTAGCGATTGGGGACGGCTTGCACATAGTGGGGAGTGGCCAAAAGCAGGGGGCATTTTCGGCGGAAAGGAGGAGCATTGCGACCCCACTGTGACGGAGACGTGCGATGCGAATCTCAATCCAGGCATGCATTGAAGGGGAGGGGGCCCGGCCCTCGAAAGTCATCACGGCAGGTGTCGTCGAACGCGAAGACCGTTTCGCGCCGGCGTCCGGCATGGGTCTGTTCATGCGCGAAACTCACGTGCTGCTTAAACAGCTTCACTAAATTGCGTTCAATGATATAGAAGTGATCCAATTGAATCCGGTCATTGACTGCGTTCGTTCTGGGTTGGCTTCGAGGGCGACGAGGCCGTTGGTCAGAGCCCTCTCGACTGCGTCCAGATTGGCGAAGACGTGGTTGGCGAAGCAGTCCTCGCGCAGCGACTCCCAAAGGTGCTCAGCGGGGTTCAGCTCGGGGCTGTACGGCGGCAGGAAGACCAGGCGCATGTTGTGCGGCACGGCCAGATCGCCGGCGATGTGCCAGCCTGCTTGATCCATCACCATGACGATGAACTCCGCAGCGTGGCGCTGTGCCACCTCGCTCAGGAATATCGACATCGTCTCGGCGTTGACCCAAGGCAGGACGAGGCTGTCCAGCACGCCGTCATGCGGGCTGACGGCGCTGAAGGCATACATATACTTGCGCTCCAATCGCGCGCCGACCACCGGCCGCGTGCCATGAGGAGCCCAGCAGCGGCGAGGGCTGCCCAGCAGGCCGAACCGGCCTTCGTCCTGGAACATCAGGCGCACTTGGCGCCCGCATTCAGCCTGGCGCGCGACCTCTCGGTGTACCGTTCGGCGCAGTTTTTTTAAAGGCGGCCTGAGCCGCGACATCCGTCTTGGGGTGTCGTGGGCGCGGCACCACCTTGCGCCACCCGTGGCGATCCAGAAGCCGGTAAACCGTGGAGGGCGCCACCTCCTTGCCCAGTTGCTCCTGATAGGCCTGCTGGATCTCCGCGACCGTCAGCATGCCACCGGCCTCGGCGCGCTGGACGAACGGCGCCAGGAGTTGCTGCTCTTGCTCGGGGGTGAGGTGCTGGTGGTGTCTACCGCCTCGCCCGCGCAGCTCGAAGATGGCATCGCCCTCCTTGGACCAGCGCGAGTGCATGACATGCACAGTGGCTGTGGACCAGCCCAGCAACTCGGCGATCTGCGCGGCTGAACTGCCCAGCGTCGCGCGGATGAGCACGCACTGGATGCGCTGGTACTCCGCATGAGTGCTGGCCTGCTTGAGGCGCTCAGCCAAGCGTTCAACAGTGGGCTTGTCGCCCACGATCAATGTCTTCATCCACGACTCCTTGAAGTTCGTGGAACGACATTATATCTAAATTATTGAACGCCAATTGGTATCAGACGGTCGTTTTGGACGAACAGGTGATCAGTTTGTTGGAAAAATTTGCAAGCGCTTGGTCTATCGCACGACGATCGGCAAGGCGAGCCTGCGCAGTCCGCGGTTCTACGCGCATTGCAGTGCCTGTGGCTTCTGCTCAAGTGACAAAGCAACGGTCTCGCCGCTCGCGCACGCGCTGCCGCAGCGCGTGCATCCCCAGTGGAGCTGGCTCCAGTGTCGTTACGCCAGCGTCATGTCGTATCGCTTGGCGCCAATCTTTCTGCGAGATGCGTTTCCGGGCGGCAGTCAGCTTCCCAGCTCGAGCGTCAAAGTCAACGTGCGCGAGATTGGAAATTGTCTCGAGCAGGAATCGCGCCGGGCGACGATGGTCGCCAAGGCCGCTACTGCGCCCGCTCGGAGACCGTCGTTGAGTGGCCCTCCTGTCGCTCTCCAAATCCCCGACAAGGGTTGCGTCAACAAGCATTCCTGCAATCGATCGGGATTGGTCCGGAGGTGCCCGTGACTGTCTTGTCCGACGGCGGCGACGACATCAGCTTCGCCTGCAAGCTACCGTCCGCGACCGCACGCGTACTGGACTGGTT
>NZ_JASZYG010000030.1 GCF_030317105.1 Variovorax brevis | reverse complement strand
AGACTTCGGCACTTTTCGGAGTGCTTCCGAGAACTTGCACCTGTCGCAGTCAGCCCTGTCTCGTCGCATCGACAAGCTCGAGTCGGCGCTTGGCATCAAGCTGTTCAGCCGCACGACACGGAAGGTGGAGCTGACGACGGTCGGCTGAGCATTTGTGCCCAAGGCTCAAAACGTCATGCGCGAGCTCGACGACGCGCTCGTGGGGATAAAGGACGCGACGGAGCGAATCTCAGGGCTGGTGACGATTGCTTGCGTCCCGTCTGCTGTGGGCTACTTTCTGCCGGCTGCAATCAAGCGCTTTCACGCCTCATACCCGAAGGTTCGCATTCGTCTCATCGACGAATATTCCTCGGAGATCCTCGTAGCAGTCGCAAGAGGAGACGCGGACTTCGGGTTGACGTACATCGGCACGCAAGAAGCCGACATCAATTTCGAACCACTGCTGGAGGAGCGGTTTGTCGTCGCGTGCCCTACGGACCACGCTCTGGCAAAGAGGAAGCGCCTGACCTGGGCGGACTTGACGCAACACGCGTACCTGACGCTTGCTCAAGGAAGCGGGAATCGATTTTTGATCGATCAGGCAATCAGCCAAGTTGAAGCAAAGCCGCAGTGGATTTGCGAGGTGCGCCACGTACCAGCGCTCGTCAGTCTGGTCGAAGCAGGATTGGGTTTAGGCGTCGTCCCGCGCCTCGCAATGCCGCCGAAAGGGCATTCATCGGGACTGATCAGCATCCCGCTGGATGATCCAGCAATCACCAGGGTGATCGGGCTGATCAGCCGACGCGGGCGCGAACTGATGCCAGCCGCCCGCCTGTTCCATCAAATGCTTTTGAGCGGAAGTGAGAGCAGGAGAAATGAAGATCAGCCAAGGCAACGACACCGGGATCAAACGAAAGTGAGCTAAGCCATGCGCAAGGCGGATTGGATTGGTGACGACTGCTTTGGCATGCTGCGGAAGTTGGCAGAGCGAATCCGAAGGGCCGGAAGGGGCCCTGACCTCCATTTGAGCGGCGAAGAAGGCGGTCGTTCAAATCTGCGATGGCAGGGTCGCCGTCAAGATGTAGCCTGGCTACGACTGCAATACCTTCAGACCGGCCGTTGATGCCGAGGTCTTCTTCGCCCCGGACGACAGGAATCGGCCTCACAGCGTCAGTTCGTCGAGCGACCCTCAAAGACGGCAAACGCTGCCTATGCGCAGATCTCAACCATGCGCAGGTGTCGGAATTCTGGATGGCGTAGCCGTTGCTCGGCGCGGTATCTGGCCTGAGGATTGAGGTCGAACTGGACATGGTTCCGACGCTCGGATGCACTGGTTGTCCCACTTCAGGAGACAGCCATGGGTATCGTTTTCCTTAGTCGCGTCGACGACGCCAGCAAGCTGACCGTCGGACCAATCTCGCCTCATGTTGATGCGTTCAAGCAGCACCTGGTCGATGGTAGGTATCGTCGAGCACGGTCGCCAGCTATCTGGCGAACAGCTCGCACATGGTGATCGCGCATCCGGAAGCAAAGCCGATGGGGGGAGCAAGGCTGCGGAGGAAAAGTCGACGACACGATGACTTGGGTCGGCCCACACAGGTAGGCGACACGGCCGCGCCGACGTCTGGTGCGATTGGCATCCTCGCTCGTTGCCGTCCCTTGGCGTGAACAAGCATCTCGCCGGCTCTTCAATCGACATCATCCAAGGTGAGGGTGGCGACCTCGTCTGCCCGCAGCCCGAGCTTGGCCAGCATCGTCAAAATGGCATAGTCGCGCCGCCCCATCGCGGTTGCTCGGTCGCAACAATCGAATGCCTTCTGAACCTGCGCCGCAGAGAGGGAGGTCGGAAGACTCACGAACTTCCATTTCCTGATCGCAGGCACGCAGCCGGCCAGCGCGAACGGGTTCAGATCCATGTGATGGAGATACCGAAAAAAAGCACGCAGGGACCAGCACATTGCCTTACCGGAGCTCGGACTTCAATCCTTGGCGTGACGCTCGACATAGTGGATCACCTCCCTTCTGACCGATCTGGCCGGGGTCGGTGGCGCCGGCGGGGCAAACCTCGCACAGGAACCGGCGGATCGCAGGCAGATGGCGCACGATCGACCTTGCTGCCAAAGCGCGCTCGCTTCACAGATAGTCGCTGAACTCGGCAAAGATCTGCTCTTGAGGGGTGTCCGCTTGCAGCGCCAGAGGCGCGATCGTGCTGGTGGTGCGCAGAATCGACAGCCATCGCTTCAGCGCAGCCCGGTCGCCCGCCTGGATGGTCTGCTTACCTCCTCGGTGCTGCAGGTAGCGCTCCACCAGGCGTTCATCGAGGTTGATCAGCTCGGTCCGGCGGCTTGCCATCCAGGCCAATAGATCGCCGACCACGTTGAGGCAGCGCCAAGTGCCGTGGCCAGCGAGCCCAACCTCGATGAGGTGCGCCGCGTAAAGCTCGATGAGATGTCCATGGGCGCCGTTCTGGAGGCGCCGGAACAGCGGGCTCCTGTTCAAGTACTCTTCCGCATTGATCATCTTGTTCTCCGTTTTTGATCACGGAGCACACGATGAACCATGCCGAACCGATCACATACCGACTACGGAGGATCCTGGGAAAGGCGAGACCACTCGGCATCGTTCCGCAGGCGGCATCAACGGCAAAGGCCAACAACGTCGAGCCGTATCGCTACCTTTTCGCCCTGTTCAAGAAGCTCCCGCTGGCGCAGACGGCCGATGACTACGAGGTGCCACTGCCCTGGAACATCGCGCTGGCCGACGCCTGATATGAGCGTGCGCTTCAGAACGGCGCGAAGGCGAACGCGGCCTGCGCTTCGCGGCGCTGCTGGCGCTTGAGCCAGCGCTTGGTCGCCGCCGCGTCGCATAGCATGTGCAGTTCGCGTTGCTGCTGGTCGAGTTCAGCGCGCCATTGGCGACTCGTCTGCTCGAGCACGAGACCCAGCTTGCGCGGATCGAAACCCCGACCAGGCTCCAGACCAAACTCCATGCAGAACTCCATCTCGACGTGTTCGAGTTCGGCCTTGAGTTCGGCCAACTGCTCGCCCAGAACCTTGTTGTAGTGCTTCAGGCGCTGCTCGCCCGCATTGGCGATATGGCTCGCGTCGATCTGTTCGATCTGCAGTTGCAACTCCAGCAGCGCGAGCAGATCGTTGGACTCATAGGCCTGGTTGACGCGCTGCATCAACGCCGTCTTCGCCTCGCGTTGCCGCTCGTCGGGTTCGCGGTCCGGGTGCAAGGCGCTGGCCAGCTTGCGATAGACCTCGCGCACCGATTGCGTGGCCTGTCGCGCCTCGGCCTCGCGCCGCTGCTGAGCCACGCTCTTGCGTCGACGGCCGGCCTTCGCGCCGCGCTGAGCTTCCTGCGACGCCACCTGTTCCTGCAAGCCTTGATGCAGGCGCTCGAACAGTTCCGCATCTGAGTCGATGCCTTCGTCGTCGCCCAGGTCGAGGCCGGTCATCGCCTCGGCCAGGCCCTTCATCGCCAGCATCCTCTCGCGCTGCTCGATATCGAAGTCCACCTCGGCATGCTTGTCGAACAGCGCCTTGAGTTCCGAGTCGTCGCCGCGTGCGTCAAGCAGTTCACCAGCCGCCTCGCACAGCAATTCGCGCAGCGTGCCGCGCTCGACGTGGGTCCAGTTGCGTTGCTCAAGCGCTGCGTCCAGCGCCAATACCCACTGCCTGTGGCCGGCCAGTAGTTGCGCTTGCAATGGCTTCAGCACCTCGACATGCGCCTGACGATACGCCGCAGTGTTCTCGTTCCACGCCACCAGGGTCTGCCGCGCCTGCTCGATCTGCCGGATCAGCCTATTGAACCGCTTCTGCGATGGCGTCAGCGCCGGGCCAGCCGAGGTAGATGTGACTTGAAGTGCATCGATACGCGACACAGCCGGCTCCTAAAAGTGGACGATGACCCGTATTGTCGTACGGCACCGCTGCGCTGCTGCTACCGAAGGTATGGCGGCAGAGCCAGAGCGCGGATCATTGATCGCTTACGATTAGATGTACGCGTCGCTGACTTCCTGGTCGCTGAGCGTTGCGCTCTGGGCGGCGGCCGGACCGACAGTGGCGGCCAATACGGAGCCGGCCACCAAGCCGATCATTCGTTTGCTGTTCATTGCGCATTTACCTTTCGGGAATCGTTCGATCTGCAAGGGATGAAGAAGAAACGCGGTGTCGTTGCCTGCAGGGAGGATCTGGCGACTGTTGCCACGCTGCGCTTCGGGCACTTTAGGGCAGAAGCGCGCAATGCATCGATGCACCGACCGATGCCATGCCGTGCGATCAGTCCACCGCCTGCGCCTGCGGAAAGACCCACCGTCCTTCGAGGATCTGTGCACGCGGCCGGTAAAGCCGCACAAGGTAGTTCCAGCCCGGGGTGAGCGGCTGGCAGTTCGGTGTCGCGCTCTCGCAGCCGCCGAACTGGAGCAGGGCGCTGCCATCCGCACCCTTGCGGGCGGTCACGCTGCTGACCGTGTAGGCCCCTTGCGGGTTCGGCTGGATGTAGCCCTGTGCGTTGTACACGGTGACCGACCAGAACGCGTCCACCGGCACGTCCTTCACCGTGAGCTGGTAGACCGTCTTGCCGTCGTTGCGATCCGGCGTGACGGCCAGGTAGATCACGTCCTTCTCCGGGCTGCCGCCCCAGGCCGTCGCGGTGGCCACGAGATGGCGCACCGGGTCGACCTGTTCCCGCGTCCCGAAGCTGCGCTGGAGGTCGGGCACCGTTTCGCCGAGTGCGAGCAGTGCGTCCCGCACTTTCTTCTGGCTGGCCACATCCCAGTTCGGCGTTTCATAGCGGCCCACCGAAGCCTGGCTCGAACGGATTGCGTCTTGCACGGCATTCGCCTGCGCCATGTCCTGCGGGTCTGAAGGATCAACCAGCGTGCGGATGCCGATCAGCACATAGCGCGTGCCCACCGATTCGCGCGTGAAGCGGTACTCGCCGGGGCGATAGACCACGCCGGGCGTGTAGTGGTCTTCGTTGTAAGACTGCATGGAGATGAAGCGCTTGCCTGCGTCGGGCAGCGTCACCGTCACCGGGCCGGCGTCGAGGTCGAACACTGCGCTGGAATAGAGCGTGTCGCGGTTCGTTCGCACGACCAGCTGGCGGTCGACCGACGCCAGCGTGCGGTTGTGGCGGAACTGCCCGAAGCCGCCGTTGCGCGCGACGTTGCCGAAGAACCAATGCGACTCGGCACGCGTGAAGTTCTCCATCGTGACCGGCACGTCCGCGGCGGCCACGGGCTGCAGGCGCTCCGGTTCCGGCTTCTTCCATTGCCCGCTCGCGATCTCCGGCTTGGGCCAGAACAGGCGCAATGCCATCAGGAAGGGGCCCTCCGGTGCCGGCAGCCAGTTCGCTTCCTTGTCCTTGCCAGGTGACTCGCGCTGGATGTAGAGCGTCACGCCACCGTCGGCATCGCGCTTCAGGTCGGGCAGCATCGGCGAGTTGATGAGGTAGCGGTCGATCGGATTGGCCACCAGCAGGCGCGAGGGCAGGCGGTACATCGTGAGCGACCAGAAGGCGTTCACGGGAGGCAACTGGTCGGCCTTGAAGCGCAGCACATAGCGGTTCGCGCCGTCGAGCCGCTGGCCGGTCGCGTCGAGGTAGTAGCCCTGATAGATGGCTTCTGCCTTCGAGTTGCCGTAGATGCCCGCCACGGTGCCGCGCATGCGGTAGAGGTAGTTGTTCTTGAGTTGCTCGCGGCTGCCCAGCAGTTCGCCGCTGCCGAGCTGACCGGCGGACGCCTGCTTCTCCAGCTGCGCCTGCGCAGCCCATCCATCGGCCATGCCGTCCTGGATCGCCTTGCGAAGCTCGGGCGACAGGGCCTGCGCATCGAAGCTGCGCCCCGCGCCGATGCCGAGCTTCGCGAAGCGCTGCATCAACTCACGCTCGGAAGGGTGGATCGGGCAAAAGCGCAGCACGAAGTTCAGCACCTCGAAGAACTGGAGCGAGTTGCGCTCCTGCTCGATGGTCAGCGGCTTGATGAAATCAACCGCGGGTGTCGGCGCCGGCGTGGGCCGTCCCAGCCAGGCCGACAGAGGCTGGACCTTGTAGCCCGCCTGCACCTTCCTGACGCTCTCGATGTCGGCCGGACCCGAGAGCTGCGTCCGGTAGAACACGAAGGCGAATTGCGTTTCGGAGCGGATCACCTCGCGGATGCCGGCGGGCTTCTTGCCTTTCCAGTCCGGGCCGGCCAGCAGGTAGCTGCCCGCTTCGTTGCCGGTGGCGCGCGTGCCGACATAGGCGAAGTTGTGCGTGTAGGCATCGATGAACTGCGCGCCGTAGTAGCGCTTGTTCCCGACGGCAGGCATGGTCAGCACCAGGGGCTCTGCGCGCAGGTCGGCGCCGACATAGGAGTAGGGCGTGTCCGAGTTGGGCGTCTGGATCGCCTTGTCACCGGGCGTGTAGACCCTGGCGCTGTTCTGGATCGTGTTCCACGGCGCCTTGTATTCGGCGTTGTCGCGGTCGACGAAGTAGGCGTGCTGGATGCGGTAGTTGTCGACCAGCGGATAGCCGTAGATGTAGGCCTCCTTCGCGATGGTGCGGGCCTCGGCGGGCGTGGGGGGCTGCGTGGGCGCTGCCGGTGTTGCAGCGCATGCGCCGACGGCCGCGCCGCCGATTGCCGCCAGCGCGAGCAGCCTGCGCGCCAGCCGTCCCACGGCGCCGCGGGGGTTGTTCCTGAGTAGTCCTTGCACTGCGTCTCCTGTCTTTCGGTTTTGCCGCGTTGCATCCACCTTCGCGCGCGGCCGTCAGGCCAGCGTAGTTGTGCGCTCGCCCTGCGCGTCCCCCCCTCTTTGGAGGGTCAGGGGTATGCCGCGGGTGGGTTATCCCGTCTCTCAAGAAATGGGGGCTGAGCCCGGCCCCGCCCGCCCTGACTTTGCGCCCGACCGAGACATCAGGGAATTCGAGAACATGTGAGCTGAGGAGATTTTTCCAACATGAATGACTTCAAGAAAATGAAACCCCCCGAGATTCGCCGACACGCCCTGAGCGCCGCGGCACTGGTCCTGTGCGCCGGCACATGGACCTCGGTGCCCAAAGCATCAGCAACCGCGGCAAGCGATCGATTGCAATCGACCTGAAGACGGCCGAGGGCATGCAGACGGTCCTCGACCTGGTCGCAAGCTGCGATGCCCTCATCAAAGGCATGCGCCCCGGCGTGATGGAGCGCCTGGCCTGGCGCCGGACGTGTGCCTCGGCGCAAACCACGGCTCGTGTATGGCCGCATGACCGGGTGGGGCCCAGCACGGACCGTTCGACACAACTTCACTGGCCGCTACATGGGGCCTGCCGTCGGAGGGCAAGTTCGGAGGTACCCCGGTCGTACCTCGGCAAGAGTGTCGAAGTCAGCATCTTTCAGCCGCTGCTGCCGTTCACATTGAAAACTCGAACAGCAGCACTCAGTCTGAAGCACGTGTTCAGGTGTGGGCGTCAAAACAGAAGTGGGCTGGAAGCCGTCTGCCACGAACGGGAGCTCTGCGCCACTTCGCTCCAGCAGCATCCGCGCTACCGCGCGGATTGTGTGGTGGCGAGCAGCGAGGTGCCTCCCGCACGTCTTGCTCCTGCGTCGCTTGGCGGCATTGCAAGTGCAAGGAGCATCCCGGGTTTGTCACGGCCGTCGGGCTGAAGCTCACTGGCGGTCCTGGTTGACAACGTTGCGTCTACGGCGACTTCGGCGCTGAGCGCGACGGCGATCGCTTGTCCCCGCGCGATCCGAGCCCGCCCCCCTTTTAAGGGGGAGTGTGCCCGCTCATCGCGACTGTCATGATGCACGGACGCGAGCCGAAGCGGCAAGAAGCGTGTTTGTCCCCCTCAAATCAATTGTTGCAATGTCGCTGAACCAAGCTCCTGCCACTGCTTCTCCAAGGCCGCGGAAAGCCGCCATGAAATTGCGGCGGCCATCTAAGCCGATCCTGGGTTCACGGAAATCTGGCAGAGGTGTCGACGAGCTACAGGAGAGCGAGGAACACGCGTGAGCACCGAATATCAAGAATACCTGATCGAACGTTTCGAAGGAGAGGTCGAGGGCGAGTCGTTCTTTCGGGCCTTGTCGGAACGCGCCGAGGACACGAACCGGAAATACAAGTGGGAATTGCTGGCGCAATTGGAAACTGAAACCAAGGAACACATCCGCGCAGCGTTGAAAGAGCTTGGTTTGGAGCCGGCCGAGCCACGCAGGTGCATCGAGCGTGGTCAGCAGCTTGCAGAGCAACTCTCCCTGATGCCCTGGCTGGAGCTCTTGAAGGTGCTCCGGCCAGCCTTGCAAAATTTCGTGGCCGAGTTCAATGCGGCCGAAAAACTCACTCCCCCTGGCGGCAGGGAACGGCAGTTGCTGCGCCACATCACCAGGCACGAACAGGCGCTGCTGACATTTGCGGTGCGAGAGATGGAAGAGCGCGGCCACGCGTCAGTGGAAGCCGTGCGTGCGCTGCTGGGCAAATCGCCACTTGCTTCCCCTGGGAGCGCAAGGAGTTCCAAGCCTTCCTCGCCAATGAAATCCAAGGTGACGAAGTCCGTGGCCGAAGCCTTGACGGTCCGCGTCGAAAAAGAAAGCACAACTTCATGATGGACCTGCGGCTCGCCTCCCTGGCCGTCGCGATCGCCTCGCGCTGTTTGTACACAAGAGCGATTGCATGTCCGCCTGTGCCCAAAGCGGCACCTCCTGTACGGGACAAGACAGTCCTGCAGATCAAGTTGCTCGCCCCGGCGCTGAGCGTCGCGCTTGTCGCCAGCGCGTGCACCATCGCACCGCGCGTTGTCGCACCCGCTACGCCCAATGAAGTGGGCGAATTGCGCGCTGGCACTGGAATCCTGAAGGGCTACCTCGCGCCCGCCGAACTTCCGGACAGCCTCGTCCTGTTGCCACCGCCACCGGCTGATGGCTCGCCTGCGCTGGCGGCGGACACTGCCGCCTTCCAAAACCTGACGAACCTTCAAGGCACGGCGCGCGGTGCCATGGCCGTGTCGGATGCGAACCTGCGTTTCCCTGAAGCCGCTACGGTTTTCTCGTGCGCCTTGGGCGTGCAGATTTCCGAGCAGGCGACGCCCAACCTGAACATGCTGCTACGGCGCACGTTGACCGACACCGCCCTGGCCACCTACAAGGCCAAGGACAGGTACGTGCGCACCCGTCCCTTCGTCATGTTCAAGACAGGAACCTGTACGCCGAAGGAAGAAGCCTCTCTGGCCAGGGACGGCTCGTATCCGTCTGGCCACTCGGCCATCGGCTGGGGCTGGGCACTGGTGTTGACCGAACTGGCGCCCGATCGTGCGAACGCGCTGCTGGGACGCGGCCGGGCATTCTCGCAAAGCCGCGGCATCTGCGGCGTCCACTGGCAAAGCGATATTGAGGCCGGCCGCTTGGTTGGCTCCGCCACTGTGGCACGCCTGCACGCCAACCCGGTGTTCAACGCGCAAATGGCCGCCGCACGTGAGGAGATCACCAAGGCCAGTGCCGTCCGCACCCCGCCAGCGACGGCATGTACCGCTGAAGCCGCGACCATCGCGGGTTCAAGTTCGTCGGCGCCCTGAGCGGTAAGGGCGCGCGATGCGGTCAGTGCAAGTTCAATAGACCGCGACGGCCCTGCTCGGCGGCCACCAGCAAGGTGGCACGATTTGAACAGAAGCCAACCTCGCGGGTTTGCATGGCGGGCAGATGACAGTCCGTGATGCTTGCCGCCAGCACACGTCATCGTTTATTCAATGACGGCGGATAGTACGTGCGGGCGGCCACTTCGCCAGTCGGCCTGTAGAAGCGCAGAGTCAGGTTGTAGTTTTGCCCCTTGGGCGTGGGCAGCCAGTTGGGTTCCGGTGCATCCTTGGGCTTCTCGGGTGCAAAGTAAAGCGTGAGGGATCCGTCCTGCGCGGACTTCAACCCGGACTGGTTGTTGAGCAGGTAGCGCTTCTTCGGATTGGGCAAGACCCGCCTGTTGACTGAATCCACCGCGATCACCGACCAGAAATACGTGGCGTACTTCGCCGGCAGGCTGTCTTTCGGGAAGGTCAGCGTATAGACGTTGTCAGACCGCAGCTGCGCGTTGTCTCTGTCGGCGGCGCCCTTGTAGTAGATGACTTCCTGCGGCGTGTTGGCCCAGATCCCGCCGTAGTTCACGTAGGTGCGCGTCAGCCAGTCGTTGCCATACGCACCCGATGTCGAAGGTAAGGCCCACCCATCCTTTCGCGTGCCGTGCCCGACGTTGGGCAGCCCGGCTTCGAAATCGGGCATGCCCTTCTTCCGGACCACCTCGTCGATGCGCTTGCGTTCTGCGGGGTCCTTCACTGCCTTCGCGATGGCGCGCGTGTTGGTCTGGAGATTTTCCATGCCGGGATTGATGTCCGCCTCGCTGTCGAGCGCCAGTTCGGCCGATTCAAAAGCTTCCACGCCCGGCAAGGCAGTGGGCTCGAACAACACGGTCCTCGGAATGCTTTTGGGCAGGGCCGGCTTGCCGGTGGGCCTGAACTTGAACTGGTGCTGCAGGGCCACTGCCTTGTTCCAGTCGGCGCCCAGTTCCACCCGGGCCAGCACGCGCATGTACTTCACCGGCACATCGATGCGCTGCGTCGTTGCCGGCAGTTTGACATCTGCGCCTTTCAGGCAAACGGCGAAGTTGCCGCCAGGCCGGTCGGGAAAGACGCGCTCGTTGATGTTGGCCACCGTCTCGCCCCAGCCATTGAGAAAGTGCACCGTGTAGTAGCGGTCGGTGATCTTCGGCACGCTCACGGCGAGGCAACTTTTCTCGTCCACCGCCACCCAAGCCTCCGAATAGGCGACGTCCAGATTCGGGTTGGGCCACACCACCTGCCCCGGCTTGCGATGCACGAGCTCGTTCCACTTGAAGCCTTCCTTGAAATCGCGCTGCTGCTGCTCCAACACCAGCAGGCGGCTCAAGAGGTAGATGTAGGCATCGCTGATGTCCTGGTCGCTCACAGGGGCGGCCTGTGCAACTGCCGGACCTGCGTTCGCTGCAAGCAGCGCTCCGGCAGCAAGCGCGGCAACCATTCCTTTGTGCTTCATTGGGCGATTTCCTCTTTCATTGGCATTGAAGTGGGTCTCGTCAAGCCGGGAATTGAAGCACATTGCCGTGGCATTCGCGTGGATGGGCGCGTTGGCCAGGTCCCTGACGTTCACCGTATCCTGCGCCGTCCAGCTTTTGGCGATCGGTGTCAGCAGTTCGAGTCACGGTGCGCGTTGTCGCGCACCGCTTCAACTTCCAGCGAGCGCACGCCGTGAGCTGCGCCGAATACAGGCACAGCGCCACCGCGGCGGAGACATAGGCCTTTGGGCCAGGAGCATGCGGCGCACGTCGGCGTGTTCAATGATGGGCACCGGCGGCGACGCGGGATCGCCTTGGTTGCGCGTGCGGCGCTGGGCGCGCGTCGCATCGTCCAGCGCGTGCAGGTAGGCCGCAGGCGAGGGCAGTGGCGGTCAGGCCGACTCCGATGCGCGCCTTGTTCATCATGTGGAACATGTAGGCTGGGGCTTTGCCGGGCTTGCCGATGGTTCCGTTCGCGGAGGGCCTGGAACTTTCCATCGGCGAAGTTGAGCAGGCCACTGACCAGGCCGCGCTGGCCATCTTGTGCTCCATGCCGGCCGGCACCACGTCGGCGCGCCCGCCCGGATCCCCGGATTCGGGTCCACCCACCCCAAAAAGAAGGGGTCGATTGCAGCCCCCTCGCTCCTAAGCTGGACAGCATTCAACGAACCAGCCCGAAAAACATGAACGACAACTCCGCAGACCTGCGGGCGGTTGCTGGGATGCCTGCAGTGCGGTAGGCGAAGCTGCCGCGACTTTTCCGAGGACGACAGAAGTCATGGCGAGCACTGAGAGGTCGACACGACCGCGCGCTTCGCGCCGGTTGATGAAACGCGAGGCTTTGATGGCCCGCCGTAAGCGTCCGGCGATCGCATCTTGAATTCGCGATAGGAGCAAAGGATGCTCGTATCCACTAACTCATGGTGGACACGTGCACACTATCTCTTCTCAAGCTTCCGGCGATCGTCGGCGGCGCCGGCTGCACAGCGACGAGTTCAAGGCCAATGCGATCGCTTCGGCGGCGCAGCCTGGCGTTTCAATGGCAGCGGTGGCGATGTCGCTGGGCATCAACGCGAACCTTCTTCGCCGCTGGGTGCGTGACGCGGAGGTGCCGCCCAGCAAGATCGTGGTGGGCTCGCCTTGCAAAGCCTTGCCCAGTGCCAAGCCGGAGCCTTTGTCGTCGTCCTTCGTGCCCGTGCAACTGCCCGCACCAGTCGCGCCGGCGAGCGACATTTGCATGGAAGTCCGGCGCGGCTCCACGACTGTCGTGGTGACCTGGCCGGCGGCACTTGCTACCGAGTGCGGGGCCTGGCTGCGTGAGTTGCTGCGGTGATCCGCATCGACGCCGTCTGGTTGGCGGTCGAACCGATGGACATGCGCGCAGGCACCGAAGCGGCATTGGGCCGTGTGGTGAAGGTTTTCGGTGAAGCCCGTCCACATCACGGGCCCGCCTCGTCGACGCGAGGCGCCAGCGCTGCGTCGCCGTTCTGGGTCAGGCAGGCAGCGGCAAGACCAGCACCTTGCTGGCCTGGCGGCGCGAGCTCATGTCGCTCGACTTCGACGTGGCCTGGCTGTCGCTGGTGCCCGAACACGACCAACTGCAGCGCTTCATGCGTGACCTGCTGGCCAGCATCGCCAGCGTCGATCCTGCGATCGCGGCAGAGGCGGGGCTGCTGACCGAAGGCGTCGGCTCCGACGCCGAGACCGAGCGCTGGATCATCGTGCTGGTTCAGGCCATTGCGCCGCGCCAGCGCGACCTGGTCGTGATGCTCGATGTCCTGCAACACATCCAGGACCCCCGAATCTTCCAGGCTGTTCAGTGGCTGCTGGATTACGCGCCGGGGCGTTTGCACCTGGCTTTGAGCTCGCGCAGCGCGCTGCCGCTTTCCTTCGAGAGCATGCGCTCGAAGTCACTCGTCACCGAGCTGGACATGCGCGATCTGCGTTTCAGCCCTGACGAGTCGGAGCGCTATCTGCGCGAGCAACTTGGCAGCATTGACCGAAGCGACGCGCTGGCCCTGCACGATCTCTCTGAAGGCTGGGTGGCGGGCCTGCAGCTTTTCGCGCTGGACCTGCGCACGAAAGAAGGCAGCAGCAGCCGGTCGCGCTATGCCCCGGTGCGCGTGCGCGATGCGCAGGCCTTCGCCAGCTACTTCGAGCGGGAAGTGCTCGTTCGCTTGGCAGCTGAAGACCTGGACATGCTGACGCGGGCCTCGGTCTCCAGGCGCTTTTGCGTGCCGCTGCGCTTCGCTGCTGGCCGCGGCGCAGCCATTGCCGCGCGTGCGTGCAAGGCTCGGGAGGCTGGAAGAGGGCAACTTCTTCATCGTCCAGATCGGAAGCGCCGAGCCCGAGCCCTGGTACCGGCTGCACCCGCTGCTGCGCGAGACCCTGCTTGCGCGGGTGCAGACCTGGCCCGCCGAGGAACGCTGCGCCCTTCACGTTGCTGCCTGCCAATGGTTTGGTGTCCGCGGCGACGTGGATGAGGCGGTGCATCACGCCGTGCAGGCCGGCGACATGCCGCATGCGGTGGCTTTGGTCGAGGCCAGCGCGCATGACCTGCTGTCCGGGGGCGAACTGTCAAAGCTGGCGCTGTTGATGCGTCACTTGCCGCCCGAAGCGATTGCCTTGCACTTCGACCTGCACTTGGCCCAAGCGTATCTGGCCATGTATGCCCGCGATTTCGGGGCGTGCAACGCCAGCCTGCTGCAGATGGAAGCGCGGCTTGAAACGCTCGATCCTCGCCAGCGCTACGACCTTCTCTTGTTGCGGTGCGGGCTCGCCGCGCAGCAGGACCGGATGGATGTGGTGATCTCGCGCCTCGCGGCCCTGCGCGACATCCCGCCGGAGGCGAAGGACCTGGCCTGGACCAGCCGTGCCAACCTCCTTGCATGGGCACACATCCACGAGGGCGCGTACGAGCAGGCAAGGCAGGCCTTCGACGATGCGCAGTCTCGCAGCGGCGCGCAGCTCAGTACGCTTCTGGGCCGATGCATGATCGCGATCAGCGTGGCGCGCCAGGGAAAGCTCAGCGAGGCCGGGCAACTCGCGCGTGAGGTGCTGCGCGTGGCGCAGCAGCGTGGCGCGGTCTTTGGTGGCGTGGCATGCATGGCGGCGACGGCGCTCGCCGAAATCCTCTACGAGGCCGACGAAGTCGAGGGAGCGCGGGAACTCCTGGCGCCGCGCGTTGCCGCCATCGAGCAGCTCACCCCGCCTGGCTTCGTTCTGCAATCCCTCGCAACGCTGGCCAACTGCAACTGGCTCGCCGGCCACGAGGATCAGGCACTTGCTTGCGTCAACCGGCTCGAAGCCTATGCGCTGCGCTACCGGTTCGACCGCATTCTCGCGCACGCGCTGGGCCTGCGGCTGCGCCGCCATCTTTTGCGCGACGAGATGCAAGAGGCCATGGGATGCGTGCACCGCATCGAGATGCTCATGCGCGAGCATGCGGGCGATGGCTCCGTCGCGACCCGCATTGGCAGTTGCCTGGACCGCGCCCGGTTGACATGGCGCTTCATGGCCGCGACTTCGCGACGGCTGCCAGGCTGTTGCACGCGCAAGCTTCATCGGACAGCCATGCCGTGAACGCAACGCCGGTCGAAATGCAGATCCAATGGGCCTTGGCCTGCTTCGGGATGGGCGAACCGGACGCTGCGCGCGAGCACCTTCTTGAAGGCTTGCGCGTTGGCCACAGCTTGGGGCGGGTGCGCTCGGTACTCGATGTTTCGTCCGAGGTGCCGCACCTGATGCGTGTGCTGCTTGCCCGTGAAGGTCTCGATCCCGTGCTGGCCTTCTACGTGAGCCGCCTTCATTCTGCCGCCGGCCACTCGAATGCGTCGCCGACGGTGAAGGTCGCACCAAGTCGATACTCGTCGTTCTTCATGGTGGGCTTTGTCACGTTGGTAAATGCGAAGCGCGAAAACGGTCTGGGGATCGCTGCTCAAAATGCGACGGACGGATTTTCGGCGATGCCGGTGAAATGGCGCCTTGCTTCGAAGCGGGCGGCCAGTTGCTTGCGGCAGAGCGATGCGCACAACAAATGGCGCTTGATTGCAAAGTGCTGACGGATGGGGCCAAAGCTTGGGAGAAAAGCTTGCGCGCGTCCAGGCAGGCGAAAGCCTCGCATGCGCCGCTCGCGCTCACGAGTGGGCTGATGGGTGTTTTCGGCTCGGTTGTTCGCGCGGGCACGTCCATGCCGCCGTACTAGGCGCGCCATATGTAGAAGGTCGCATCGCTGCAGCGCCCTTCCCGTGCGACGGCGTCTTCGTGTGGTTCTCCTTTGGCGTCAGCCACCCGATCACCGTTCTCCCCCGACCCAGATTCCTCGATGTAGTCGGCGAAGGTCAAGTACCGAAGTTAGATCAGTCGCTCGGGCAGAAGAATGCTGAATGTCAGCTTGCTGCGACTGCCATCATTCGGCAGCGAATTTCGAAAGTCAGCAGCCAGTCTTGAAGCGACATTGTCGTGATGCCTGGAAAGGCGCGAGTCACGTCACTTTGACGTGCCGGCATCGAGGGAGGTACTCGGCAGCGTGGTTGGCCATCATGTGTCATGGGCCACGTATCGGGATCGGCAGTCGGCCTTGCCATTGCTACAGCGCGCATCAACGAGTGTCTGCAGGGGAGGGACTGAGCGTTTCCCCCATCATCGATTTCTGACATGCAAAGCCCGTATCGCTGACTTGTGATGACATGGGCACGACCCTAGCATCAAGCAGGCCTTGCGTGGTTGGCTGCGCAGTCTGCCCCGGGCCTTCAAGACCAATACGAGGAGACACCTGCATGAGTTCATGGAAGTTGATGGCCGCCAGCATGGCCGGCGCCGTCATGATCGCCGCCTGCGGCGGCGGTAGCGACAACAACAGCCCCCCGCCCACTACAAACCCTCCACCCAGCACGCCTGCCAAGGTTTCCTTGCAGGTGTTGTCGAGCAAGCCGGAGCATGTGTCCGGCGGCGACGCACGCGTGGCTGTGCTGGCGCCCAAAGAGGAGCACGCCCAGATCGAGTTGTGGCTCAACGGAGAGAAGATCGACCCCAAGCTCGCTTCGAGCGCCGACCGGCTTGAAGGTTTGGTCGCGGGCCTTGCGCTCGGCGACAACACGCTGGAAGTGCGCCACAAGACGCGGGGCAAGCTGGACACGCTCAAGCTCAACAACCATGCGATCACGGGCCCGATCTTTGCCGGTCCGCAACAGGAACCCTTCGTGTGCTCGGTGGTCAGCGAACTCGGCAAGGAACCATTGCCCGACACCACCGACACCAAGTACTTCGCGGTCAAGGACAGCGGCGGCGCCACCGTGGGCTACAGCCGCAACTGCTCGATCGACTCCTATGTGCAGTACTACTACCTGCCGGTCGGCGGCACCAGCCACAAGAACTATTTGCCCATGCCGACCGATGGCTCGCGTCCATCGAACATCGCCAAGACGACGCTGACCGACGGGCGTCAAGTTGACTTCATCGTGCGCTGGGAACGCGGCACGATCAACCGCTTCATCTACCAGTACGTGATGCTCGCGCCCTTCGGCGAAGACCCCACCAAGCCCGACACAAGCCTGTGGAACAAGCGGCTCGTCTATGTGTTCCAGGGTGGCGTGGGCTTCGGCCACTACCAAGGCGGCCCCGACACGCGCGTGGGTGCGATCGAGCAGGTCGGCAAAGGCTATGCCGCGATCCATTCCACCGGCACGCGCACCGGCGAGCACTACGACATGATCCTCGGCGGCGAGACGGCGCTGATGACCAAGGAAGGCTTCATCAAGCGCTACGGCGTGCCCAGTTACACCGTGGGCATCGGCGGCTCGGGCGGCGGCATCCAGCAGTACCTCTACCCGCAGAACCATCCGGGCCTGATCGACGCGGCCATTCCGCAGCAGCCGTATCCCGACATGGTGGGGCAAATCCCGCACGTGGGTGACTGCGAGCTGCTCGAGTACTACATGGACGTGACCGACCGCGCCAACACGAAGTGGACGACATCCATCAAGAACCGCAGCTGGCTGGTGGGCCTGAACGCCGAAGAGACGGTGGCCAACCCGTTCTTCGCGCTGCAACCGTACCTGCCCAACGTCAAGATGGCCACGGGCTCCACCGAGTGCCGCAAGGCGTGGATGGGCCTGACCGCTGGCGCAATGAACCCGACCTTCGACGCGGACAACATCGTGGGGCGGGCCGGCACGCGCATGAACCTCGCGGCCTTCGGCCCGATCCACTTCAGCCACTACGACGACGTGCGCAACGTCTACGGCATCGGCGCCGATGGTTATGCCCGTTCCAACTGGGACAACGTCGGCGTGCAGTACGGCCTGCAGTCGATGAAGGAAGGCAAGATCACGCCCGCGGAGTTCCTGGACCTCAATTTCAAGGTCGGAGGCTGGAAGCGTGCCAGCGAGATGGTGGCGGAGGGCTTCCCGTACAACGGAACCAGCGCGCCCGAGCAGCAGAAGGCCGCCACGGTCCCGGGCTACTTCGACCCTTGGGGCGCGCGCAACATGAACCAGTGGAACCCGGCGACGCCCAACGTGCCGGCACCGCGCACGCATGGCGACATGGAGGGCATCAAGGCGACCCTGCGCTCGGGCCTGATCTTCACCGGTCAATCGGAGATCCCGACCATCGACTGGCGCCCGTACCTGGAGCACAAGCTGGACATGCACAACGTGCACCAGTCCTTTGCGGTGCGCAAGCGCATCCGCAACAAGATGGGCAACTCGGACAACCAGGTCATCTGGTTCACCGAGACGCGCGGCACCACCACGCCTTTCGACCAGTCTCCCATGGCCTTCGAGGTGATCGACGAGTGGATCAACAAGATCCGCGCCAACCCGGGCCGCAGCGTGGCCCAGAACCGGCCGGAACGCGCCGCCGACAGTTGCTTCGACAACACCGGTGCGCTGATGGCCAAGGGCGGCGACGTCTGGGATGGCGTGCTCGACAGCAAGCCCAAGGGCACTTGCACCCAGGCGTTCCAGATGTACAGCACCTCGCGCATCATTGCGGGCGCGCCGATCGAAGGCGGCATTTTCAAGTGCGCGCTGAAACCGCTGGACACGGCGCTTACCGATGGCACCTACGGTTCGTGGACGCCCACCGCGTCGGACGTGCAGAAGCTCAACGCCGTCTTTCCTGAAGGCGTGTGCGACTACAGCAAGCCCGGGCAGGGCATGCCGTAAGCGGGTCGCCTGAAACTGAAAAAGCCACCGCATGCGGTGGCTTTTTTCATGCTCCGGCGCGATTCAGGTGAGGAGGAGGGCCATGCCGGGATCGCCCTTGTGCATCGCACGCTGATAGGCCTCGCGCCCTGCAATCCGCTGCAGGTACGCAAGGATGTTGCGATAGGGAGAGAGGTCGAAGGGCATGAAGTAGCGCATCGTCGTCAGTGAGAAGAACAGCATGATGTCCGCAGCGGTGAAGTCCTCGCCAGCGAGAAAAGGCGCTTCGCCAAGCCGCTTCTCGATCAGTGCATAAGCCCCGACAAGCCGGTTGTGCAGCCGCGCGGCAATCGGGTTGTCGGCAGGTACCTTGAGCCGCCGCACGAACATGTTGCGGCCCATGTTGGGCTGGAAATTTCCGTTGGCGTAGTGCCACCAGAAAATGTAGTGGGGGTAGTCGGGGTGGTCCGGCCCGAGGGTCAACCGGCCGCCGGCGTACTTCGCGATGATGTATTCCACGATGGCACCCGACTCGGCGAGCACGAGTTCGCCGTCGGTGATCACCGGTGCCGTGCCCAGCGGGTGCAGCGCGACGAGTTCCGGCGGCGCCAGCGCCGTCGCGGGATCGCGGACGTAGTGCCTGAGTTCGTAAGGCAAGCCGAGCTCTTCGCACAGCCACACGATGCGCTCCGATTGCGACTTGCCGAGGTGATGGATGATGAGCACGGCGGTTTCCTGGTGGATGGGTTGCCCATCTTCGCAGCAATCCGGCTTCAGTCCACCAGCCTGTTGTGCACCGCGTACTGCACCAGTTGCGCGTTGGACGCAACGCCCAGCTTCTCGAGGATCCGGCGGCGGTAGGTGCTGACCGTCTTCACGTTGATCGACAGGCGTTCTGCGATGGCCGTCAAGGCGTCGCCGGTCACGATCATCCGCAGGATCTGCGCCTCGCGCGCCGACAGGTGCTCGTGCGGCCTCGGGCTGGTGGCCGAGCCGTGCAGTGAATCGAGCAGGGCCTGCGCCACGGCCGGCGTCACGAATTTCTTGCCGCGGTTCACGTTGCGGATGGCGGCAATCAGGTCCGAGGCCTCCATGTCCTTCGCCACGTAGCCCTTGGCGCCGTTGCGCAAGGCGCGGATGGCGTATTGCGGTTCGGCGTACATGCTCAGCATGATCACGTGGACCGCAGGAAAGCGCGCATGCACCATGTCCAGCACATCGAGGCCGCTGCGGTCGGGCAGGTTGATGTCCAGCAACAGCACATGCGTGTCGCCGCGCTCGAGCATCTGCAGGCCTTCGCGCCACTCGCCGCTTTCCTCGACGCGCTCGATGTCCGGAGCATCCTGCAGCACCTTGCGCAGCCCCGAGCGGAACATGGCGTGGTCGTCGATGGTGAGGATGTTGATCATGAGTAGAGCAGGGGGTTGTCGGTGATCGGCGCGTGCAGTGTCACCTTGGTGCCTGCGCCCGGGGCCGAGTCGATCGTGAGGGTGCCGCCGATCTCGTGGGCGCGTTCGCGCATCGAGATCAGGCCCAGGGAAAAGCGCGAAGGGTCGCGCATCGCCATGGCGAGCGGCATGCCGCAGCCGTTGTCCTCGATCTCGAGCCAGAACGCGTCGTCCGACCGGCGCAGGCGCACCGCGACGGCCGTGGCATTGGCGTGGCGCGCCACGTTGGTCAGGGCTTCCTGAAAGATGCGGTAGACGGCGATGGAGCGCCAGCGGCACAGGTCGAGGTCGTCGAACTCCACCGGATGCATGCTCATGCGCAGGCCGGATCGTTCGCAGAAGCGCTTGAGGTGACTGGCCATCGCCGCGTGCAGTCCCAGATGGTCCAGCAACTGTGGCCGCATCGATTCGGACAACTCGCGCACGTTGTCGATCGCCTCGACCAGCAGCGCGTTGAGGTCCGACGCAATTCCCCGGATGGCCCGCGAACGCGAACGGCGCGAGATGCGCCCCACGTCGAGCTTCATCGAGGTCAGCAAGCCGCCGAGCACGTCGTGCACTTCGCGCGCGTATTCGGCCCGTTGCTGCTCGCGGATGGTGTTGAGGTGCGATGCCAGTTCACGGTATTCCTGGCGCGATTGCCGCAGTTCGGCATCGCGCTGCACCTGCGCGCTGATGTTGACGCCGAC
This sequence comes from Variovorax brevis, assembly GCF_030317105.1. Taxonomy (GTDB): domain Bacteria; phylum Pseudomonadota; class Gammaproteobacteria; order Burkholderiales; family Burkholderiaceae_C; genus Variovorax; species Variovorax brevis. The sequence goes on along the minus strand of NZ_JASZYG010000030.1, from coordinate 23,865 downwards.
TCCGACGATCGCCGGCCGGCCGCGGTATTCCATCGCCTCGCCATGCACCTCGATGTACACCACGTGCCCGTCGCGATGCAAGCCTTGCGTGATGAATCGCATGCTCTTGACTTCGCCGGAGATGCGCTTGTTGTAGCGGTCCATCACCTCCGCCTCGTAGTTGGGCGGCACGCATTCGCGCAAGGGGCGGCCGGCCATCTCTTCGACCGAATAGCCGGCCATCGCGCCGAAGGTGGCGTTGGCGTAGTGGAAGTGCTCGTCCTGCAGGATGTAGATGCCGGCAACGGACTGTTCGACGATCCCGCGAAACGGGACGGAATCGATGCCGTGGGCATCAGGGGTCTCATGCGTCATTGTTCTTGCTCGCGCGCCGTCGATGGGGCGCACCCCATCGCAGTCTCCGAATTGTTAACTGGTGTTACCTGATGGTACCGACTCCACCCGGGCGCGGCGTCAGCACAAACCGCAGATCGCTTGGTAATTGCCCTGAGCCGCGCACCCGTTTTTCTGACAGGAAGTTCCCGTTGATCTGACTGGTCGCATGCCGGCGCGATCCCTAGCATCGGATGCCCGTGCAGCACTGCGCGCTGGCAAGGCAAGCATGTGAAAACAAACGGGCTACCGGTGGCGGTACCCACATGGAGACAACGCGATGAATGAGTGCTGGAAGCGGGCGCGTAGCGCGGCCGCGTGGACGGGTGTGGCCTTGGCCGCGGCCTTGATGGTGGGTTGCGGTGGTGGCAGTAGTGGTGGTTCTCCAGCGCCATCGGGCAACAACAACGCGCCGCCACCGGTGAGCGGCGGCGATGTCCCGGATCCCGGTACGAAGCGCCCCGAGGTCTCGCTGGCCAACTTGAAGTTCTGGGTCGGCGACATGGGGCCGTCCGGCGAGACGGAGTTCAGCGGACCCCAGCAGCCCGCCTTCCTGTGCCTCACGCAGTTGTCGAACCTCGGCGCGCCCGAGGTGGACAACCAGGACGGCGTGGGCCAGCCGGTCTACCAGACACCGGGCAACACGAGCAGCCCGCTGCTGGGCTACAGCAGGCGCTGCGGCGTGAAGACGCAGCTGCGCTACTTTTACTTCACGGGCACTGACTTCGCGCCCTTCGATCCGGCGACGCAGTTCGCCACGCCGCCTGCCAACCTGAAGACGGTAAAGGTCAATGGCGCGGATGTGCCCTTCGTCGTGCGCGTCGAGGCCGGCACCATCAACCGCTTTGCCTACAGCGTGGCCATGCTCGCGCCCTTTGCGGAGACCGCCGCGCAGGCGCAGGACCTCAACAACACGGCATGGAACCAGAAGCTCGTCTACTGGATGCGCGGCGGCGTCGGCGTGGGCCACCAGCAGGGCAAGGCCATGTGGTTCGGCGGGCTGTGGAGTGAAGAAAAGCCGGTGATGCCGCGCCTGCTGGAGCAGGGCTACGCGGTCGTCTCGTCATCGGGCAACGAGACCGGCGTGCACTACAACCTCACGCTGGGCGAAGAGACGGCGGTGATGGTCAAGGAGCACTTCGTGCAGACCTACGGCAAGCCGAAGTACACCGTGGCCATGGGCATCTCCGGCGGCGCGGTGCAGCAGTACGTGTATGGGCAGAACCGGCCGCAGGGCTTGTTCGATGCGGGCGTACCGATCCAGTCCTATCCGGACATGATCACGCAGGTGCCCTATGTGTCCGACTGCCCGCTGCTGGAGCAGTACTTCAAGGACGAAGTGGCGCTGGACCCGACCTCCATGTGGGCCACGTGGACCAACCGCACACTCATCGAAGGGCTCGCCACCAGCAACACGCGAAGTAACAGTTTCCTGGGCGGCACCGGCTCGTCGGAATGCATCGAAGGCTGGGGCAAGGCAGGCCCGGTCGTGTTCAACCCCGTGTTCACCGACCCGGCGTATCCGCAAACGGCCAAGGCACTGGGCTGGCCTACCGCCTTCGCGGACGTGAAGTGGACGCACTTCAACGACCTCGCCAACATCTACGGCATCGACGCGCAGGGCTTCGCGCCCATCCCCATCGACAACGTCGGCGTGCAGTACGGCCTGAAGGCGCTGAAGGACGGCGCCATCAGCACGCAGGAGTTCCTTCGCATCAACGCCTGCGCCGGCAGCTGGAAGGAGCAGGACCAGTTCCTGAACTGGCTGCTGCCGCCCACCGACCCCTTCGACAGCCGCAACATGCAGCGCAGCGCGAGTTGCCGTACTGACGCGGGCACGCCGGCGCCGCGTCGCAGCGGCAACGTGAAGGCGATGAACGCGGCCTACACCTCAGGGCAGGTGTTCACGGGCAAGAAGCTCGGCATCCCGCTCATCGACCTGCGGCCCTGGAAGGAAGACGTGCTCGACATGCACAACTCGCGCCAATCGTTCTCGGCGCGTGCACGGCTGCAGGCTGGCGGCGGCAACGTTGACAATCAGGTGATCTGGTTCACCAACGAGACAAGCACGAGTGGGGTTGCCACGCGGGCCACCGATGCGCTGGCGGTGCTCGACGCCTACATGCTTGCAGGCACGAAGCCGGCGCGTTTCGAAGACCAGTGCTTCGACGCCACCGGCCAGCCCATCGCATCTGGTGCGCAGGTGTGGAACGGCATCCTCGATGGCGGCAGCCCCGGCGCGTGCACGCAGCGCTTCAAGGTCAACACCAGCCCGCGCATGGTGGCTGGTGATTCGTACCGCGGCGACATGTTCAAGTGCGCCCCCAAGCCCATCGCCACCGCGCTGGCCGATGGCACCTACGCACCCAGCGCAGGCGGCGCAGGCGGCGCAGGCGGCGCGGCCGACCCCTTCACTGCCGCGGAAAAGAGCTGGCTCGCCCGCATCTTCCCGGATGGCGTTTGCGACTATTCAAAGGCCGACATGGGCCGGCCTGCGGGCCTTTGATTCCCAAGACAACAACACTGGAGAAATTAGCAATGAATGAACGAACCGGCCACGGCGTGCGCAAGAGCGCGCTGGCGGCCTTGCTGGGCTGCGTGCTGATCGGCGGCCTCGCGTCCTGCGGCGGCGGCAGCAACAACGGCGGCTCCGCAGGCGCGCCGAACAACCCCGGCAATCCGCAAACACCTGCACCTGTCGCGCTCAAGATGGCCACGCTGTCCAGCAGTGCCGACCTGGTCAGCGGCGGTGACGCACTCGTCGAGGTGAGCGTGCCTGCTGAACTCGACGCAAGGGACGTCAAGGTCTCCCGCAACGGCGATGACGTCACCGCAAGCCTCAAGCCCTCCGGCGACGGGCGCAGCCTGCGCGGCCTGGTGTCGGGCCTGGCCCTCGGCGAGAACAAGCTGGTCGCGAAGATCGGCACCGACAAGGCCTACGGCGACATCGTGGTGACGAACCATCCGATCACCGGGCCGATGTTCTCCGGCCCGCAACTCACGCCTTTCGAATGTCGCACGGTCGAGTCCGGCCTGGGCGCGCCGCTCGACGCCAACTGCTCGGTGGCCACGCGCTACGACTGGTTCTATTTCACGCAGGCGGGCGTGCGCAAGGCCTTGACCGATCCGCTCGGCTCGCGCCCTGCCGACGTCGGGACGGCCACGACGATCGACGGCAAGGCGGTGCCTTTCATCGTGCGGGTGGAGTCCGGCACCATCAACCGTTCGATCTATCGCATCGCGGTGCTGGATGACCCGTCTGTTGCTGGCCAATGGAATGGCGCAGGCTGGAATCAGCGCGTTGTGTTCCGCTTCGGCGAATCGACCGCGGCGCAATACAACCAGGGCTCCAACACGCTGAACGATGCGTTCAAGTCCGACGCCATCGACCAGCAGAGCATCAAGGCGCTCGAACGCGGCTTTGCCTACGTCGTCTCGACGCTCAACATCAACAAGGTGAACGTGAACGACGTGGTGGCCGCAGAGACCGCCACGATGATCCGCGAGCACATTGCCAAGGCCTACGGCGTGCCGCGCTGGGTCGTCGGCATGGGCGGCTCGGGCGGCGCGATCCAGCAGATGATGATCGCGCAGAACTACCCCGGCATCCTCGACGGGATCATGCCGGACGCGGCCTTTCCGGACGTGTTCGGCACGGCCATGGCGGTGTCCGACTGCCGCCTGCTCAATCGCTACTTCCAGGCCAACCCGGTCTCATCGGCCGTTCGCAAGGCCTTCGAAGGCCACATGAACACGGCCTTGGGCACGACATGCGCCAACTGGGACGCCGGCAATGGCGACGCCGTGCTGGCCACCAGCGGCTCCGTTTCACCGGCGTGCGGGTTGGTCGATGCGAGCAAGGTCTACAACCCGGTGACGAATCCGACGGGTGCGCGCTGCACGGTGTATGACATCAACGCCAACACGCTGGGGCGCGATCCGGCCAAGGGCATCGTGCGCCGTCCACTTGACAACGTGGGCGTGCAGTACGGCCTCGACGGGCTGAAGAAGGGCACCATCACCACGACGCAGTTCCTGGACGTGAACGAGAACGTCGGCGGCTTCGACGACGACGGCAACATCTTGAGGCCGCAGCGCACCGTGGCGGACGCCGAGGCGCTGGCGCGCAGCTACGAAATGGGCCGCATCGGCTCGGGCAGCGGCGGCCTTGCCACCGTGCCGATCCTGAGCGTGCACCCTTATGCGGAGCCCGCAGGCGACATCCACACGATCTACAACGACATCAAGATCCGCGAGCAGTTGAAGAAGGCCAACGGCCGTGCCGACAACCAGGTGATCTGGCTGTTCCCGAACCCGCAGCTGGCGCAAGTCATCGGCATCCCGGCGCAGGTCGCACCGCTGTCGGTGCTGATGCGCGACCTGCTGCTGGCACGCATGGCGCTCATGACGAGCTGGCTCGACGGCATCACTGCCGACCCTGCGCCGCTCACGGCCGACAAGGTGGTGCAGTACAAGCCGGGCGACGCGGTGGACTCATGCTGGGACGTGCGGGACAGCACCCGCCACAAGGAAGTGGCAACGCTGAACGACAGCAGTGTGTGCAACACCCTGTACCCGAAGACGCCCGCGCCGCGGATGGTGGCTGGCGGACCGGTGAGCGACGACGTGCTGAAGTGCCAGTTGAAGCCGATTGACGATGCGGACTATGCGCCGGTGGTCTTCACGGGCGCGGAGAAGCTGCGGCTGCAAAGCGTCTTTCCGCAAGGCGTCTGCGACTTCTCGAAGCCCGGCGTGGGGCAAGCCAAGTTGAAAGGCGTGTGGCTTCGGTATTGACTCGCGCGGCACGGCGGCCCGAGGTCGAAGTCAATGCCGCGGGCGCGCTCAACTCCGGTCGACGGGGACCACCCTTGGGCGGACCAGCAAGTCAGCAACCGCTTCGCAGCGTCAGCTGTCTTTGCGGGTCGCTCAACGAACTCATGCTGTGATGCCGCTTCCTGTCGTTGCAAGGCCAAAAAGGCTTGGGTATTGAGGACCGGTTCCAAGGTATTGCAGTCGTAGGCCCGCTGCATCCCTACGGCCAACTCTCTGTCGTAGAGTCGAACGACTGCTTGCTTGCCCGCCCAACTGGAGGTCAGGGCCCGTTGCTGTCCGTCGCAACTGATCGCCCTACGACAGGTTTGCGCATGTCAGCGCTCCTTCACCCACGGTCTGCCAACACGTTCACTGCCCAGTTCGCAGCGGGGGCGCAGGCTCCGTCAGTTGGTGGCCCCACGACTGTGCCAATTGCTGGATGACCTCCGACACCACGCGGCACGCAGGCGAAAGCTTGCCTTGCTTGGGGAAGGCAAGCGTCACGTGACGAGTGAGGTCCGGTTTGACCAGCTTGCTGGCTTGCAACGTGCCCTTCTTCAGTTCGTCCGTGATTGAGTACGGACCCAGCACCGTGTAGAGTCCCGGCGTATGGGCCACCAGTTCCTTTTGCACCAGCAACGAATCCGCCTGCGCGACTGATTCGAGCTTGAACCCCTGGCTGCGCGCGGCTTCGTCGAGCGCATTGCGCCAATGACTGGGGCGTCTGGGCAGCACCAAACGCAGACCCGACAGGCGCGCGAAATTGACCGTCGGCCCTTGCGTGATCTCGTCTCCCGGCGCAGACACGAGGTAGGTGTGCGCGACGCTCAACAATTTCTCGTCGCGCGTGTTCGGACGATTGAAGCGAAAAAGGATCGCCAAGTCCACGGCACCACTGTCGAGCATCGTGTCGAGTTCCGTGCCTTGCGACTCTGCGATGTTGAGCCGGATGCCGGGATGCTCCACCTGCAAGCGCTCGAACAGGCGCGTCATCAGCGGATGCGCGGCCGAGGGAATGATGCCAAGGCGTACTTCCCCGAGCAACTTGCCAGACTCTGCGCGCAGTTCCTCTTCCAGCCGCTCGGTCTCTTGCAACCACGCGCGCAGCCGCACCTGCGCGCGAGCGCCAAGTTCGGTCAGCGCTACGCCCCGGCCGGTGCGCCGAAACAGCGGACCACCAAAGCCTGACTCGAAATCGCTGATCTGCCGGCTGACGTGCGATTGCACCGTCTGCCGTCGCGCCGCGACCTTGCTGAGGCTGCCGGCCTCCACGACTTCGAGGAAGAGCCGCACGTTCGAGATGTTCATAGGGAATACCCCTCCAAGCCATGCCAAATGAGGCAAGTCTGAATCCTCTGAATTCTATCTATGCGAAGAGCTCGCTGATTTTTACATTTGCTCTACGCGCTGGGCAGACACGACTCACCCCGAGCCGAAACGCAGCGATGTATCCGAGGAGACACCTTGAAACTCGTCAGCTTCCACCACGCCGGGAAGGCCACCTACGGAGTGGTCCAGGGCGACCACTACCTGCAACCGCCGGCCGATTTCCTCAGCCGCTTTCCCGACCTCGCCGCCGTGCTTCGTGCCGATGCGCTGGCCGAACTGGAAAAGGCCGCAGCAAACGGCACGGCAGTTCAGCCGTCAGCCACGCAGGCCCTGCCGGTGATCCCCAACCCCGGCAAACTCATCTGCGTGGGCCTGAACTACAAGACCCACGTCGCGGAGACCAAGCGCGGTGACAGCGAGTACCCCTCGCTCTTCCTGCGCTTCAACGATACGCTGGCCGCCAATGGGGACGTGGTGCTGCGCCCCTCGTTCTCCGAGCGCTTCGATTGGGAAGGCGAACTGGCCTTCGTGATCGGCAAGGGTGGGCGTCACATCCCCAAGGCAAAGGCTTTCGAGCACATCGCCGGCTACGCCTGCTTCAACGACATCAGCGTGCGTGACTGGCAGCGCCACACGCACCAGTTCACTCCGGGCAAGAACTTTCCCGGCACCGGCCCCTTCGGCCCTTACCTGCTCACCCGTGACGAAGTGCCCGACGTGACGCAATTGGCGCTGGAGACACGTGTCAACGGCAACGTGATGCAGAAGGCGAGCCTCAGCGACCTCATCTTCGACATCCCCGTGCTCGTCGAATACATCTCGCGCTTTACACCCTTTTCGCCGGGCGACGTGATCGCCACCGGCACGCCCGGTGGCGTCGGCGATCGGCGCGAACCGCCGCTGTACATGAAGGACGGCGATGTCGTCGAGGTCGAAATAACCGGCCTTGGCGTACTGCGCAACCGCATCGGCGTCGAAGCCTGACCCCCAAGGAGATCCCCCATGGCTAACAAACCCAAACTGCGAATCGCCGTTGACATCGGCGGCACATTCACCGACATGGCCGCCTTCGACGAGGCCAGCGGCAAACTGCTGTTCGGCAAGGCACTGTCCACGCATGGCGCACTCGTCAACGGCATCCAGGCCACCATCGACAGCGCGAAGATCGACTGGCGCGACGGCCACCTGTTCCTGCACGGCTCCACCATCGCGATCAACACGCTGCTGGAGCGCACTGGCGCCAACACGGCGCTGTTGATTACCGAGGGCTTCCGCGACATCTACGAGATCGGCCGGGTGAACCGCCCCGACGCCTACAACCTCTTCTTCAACAAACACCAGCCGCTGGTCAAGCGATCGCTGCGCTTTGAGGTGGCCGAACGCCTGCGCGCCGACGGCAGCACGCACAAGGCCCTCGACGAAGCCGCTGTGCGTGAGCTGGCACGCGATCTGAAGGGCCAGAACGTGGAGGCGGTGGCCGTGCTGCTGCTGCATTCCTACCGCAACCCGGCGCACGAACAGCGCGTCAAGCAGATCCTGCAGGAAGAAATTCCGGGCGCCTTCGTGTGCGCATCGCATGAACTGAGTCAGGAGTACCGCGAATTCGAGCGCGTCTCCACTGCGGTGGCCAACGCCTACGTGGGTCCGCGTGTGTCCGAGTACCTCGGCCAGTTGGAGACCCACCTGTCTGGCAAGGGCTTCGATGGCGATTTCTATATCGTGCAATCGACCGGCGGTCTGTTCCCGGTGGAGCACGCCAAGGTGGGCTGCGTTCGCATGCTGGAGTCCGGCCCCGCGGCCGGCGTGATCGGGGCGCAAGCCATCTGTGCGCAGCTCGGCATGGGCGACGCGATCGCCTTCGACATGGGCGGCACGACGGCCAAGGCCGGCGTGATCAGCGAAGGCCGCCCACTCACGACCGGCTCGGCGTTGATCGGCGGGTACGAGCGAGCACTGCCGATTCAGATCCCGATGATGGACATCCACGAAGTCGGCACTGGCGGTGGCTCTATCGCCCGCGTGGAAACCGGCAACGCGCTGCGCGTGGGGCCGCAGAGCGCTGGCTCCATTCCTGGTCCGGTGGCTTATGGCCGCGGCGGCAAGGAGCCGACCGTGACGGACGCCAACTTGCTGTTGGGCCGACTGGACGCTGAGCACTTCCTGGGCGGCGAACTCAAGCTCGACATGGAAGGGTGCAAGCGCCAGATGGCGGAGCGCGTGGCCGGCCCCTTGGGCCTGGAGCCAACCGAGGCGGCCGATGGCATCCTGCGCATTGCGGTGACACAGATGTCGCACGCCGTGAAGGCCGTGACCACCGAGCGCGGCCTGGACGCCGGCAGCTTCACGATGGTGGTGTACGGCGGCGCTGGCCCGCTACACGCCTCGGCCATTGCCCGCGAGATCGGCATCCGCAAGGTGCTGATCCCCTATGCGCCGGGCTACTTCTCGGCCTACGGCATGTTGTTCTCCGACCTGCGCTACGACTACGTGCGCTCGGTGTTCCGCAAGCTCAACGACGTGTCTTTCGAGGAGATCGAGGCGGCCTACAAGAAGATGGAAGACGAGGGTCGTGCCGCGCTGGCGCAGTCCGGCATTCAGGCTGACGGCGTGGTGATCGAGCGTGCGGCCGACATGCGCTACGTGGGCCAGGAGCACGCCGTCACGGTGGACCTGCCGTTGACGTATTTCGAGGGCCGCGACCGCTCAGCCATCAAGCAGCAATTCGATGAACTTCACAAGGTGCGATACGGCACGTCTGCGCCGAAGGAGCCGGCCGACCTGGTGAGCCTGCGCGTGACCGTGCTGGGCACCATGAAGAAGCCACCGAAGCACAGCGTGGAAAAGGGCAAGGCAACGCCGGACACGGTGGCTGTACGGACCACGAAGCTTGTGTATTTCCGCTCGGGCGGCTGGGCCGACACGCCGGTCTACATCCGCGACCTTCTGCTGGCGGGCAACGAGATCACAGGGCCGGCACTGATCGAGGAGCACGCATCCACCACCGTTGTGCAGCCCGGAGACTCGCTGCGCGTAGACGAACTCGGCAACCTTCAAATCGCCATCGGGAGCGACAGATCATGAACACGACCCAAGAAACCAACCCGGCTATCGATCCGATCACCGTCGAAATCATCCGCAACGGCCTGTACGCCGTGACGGAGGAGATGAAGACCAACCTCACACGTACCGCTTACAACCTCATCATCTACGAAGCGCTGGACTTCACGGTGGGTCTGTTCACCAAGGAAGGCGACACCGTCTCCATTGGCTTGGGCCTGCCGATGTTCATCCGCGGCATGTCCGAGACGGTGAAGGCCAAGATCCGCCACTTCGGCTACGAGAACATCCTGCCGGGCGACATCCTTGTCACCAACGACGCCTACACCACCGGCAGCCACCTGAACCACTTCACGTTCACGATGCCCGTGTTCCACGAGGGCAAGCTCGAAGGCTTCACCTGCTGTATGGCGCACTGGCTGGACGTGGGCGGCACGCTGGGCAATGTGACGACCGACATCTTCAGCGAGGGGATCCAGATCCCCATCATGAAGTACCAGCGTGAAGGCGTGATCAACCAGGACCTGATCGACATCATCGCAATGAACGTGCGGCTGGCTGAACGTGCGCTGGGCGATCTGCGCGCGCAGATCACCGCCATCACCACCGGCGAGCGTCGCTATTCCGAGTTGCTGCAGCGATACGGCATTGATGCAGTGAATGGCTCCATCCGCCAGATCATGGACTCCAGCGAAGCGGTGGCGCGCAAGAACACCTTGTCGATCCCCGACGGCGTGTACGAGGCCGAGTCCTTCATGGATGACGACGGACTGGACATCGGCAAGCGCATCCCGATCCGCGTGAAAGTCACCGTCACCGGCGATGAGATGACGGTGGACCTGTCGGACGTGAGCAAGCAGGTGCGCGGCTTCTACAACTCCGGCTTCACCACCGGCATCGCCTGTGCGCAGGTGGCCTACAAGTGCCTGACCACGCCGACCGACTACCCGGTGAACGACGGCAGCTTTCGGCCGCTGAAAGTCATCATGCCGATGGGCACCGTGATCAGCGCCGAGCGCCCGTACCCGATGCGCGTGTGGATGACCTTCCCGATGACGGTGATCGACACGATCTTCAAGGCACTGGCGCCCGCGATTCCGCACCGCTCCATTGCCGGCCACCATGCCGACCTTGTGTTCCCGAACATCCACGGCATCTCGCCGGAAGATGGTCGCCTGTTCATCGTGGGCATCGGCCCCTTGGGGGGAGGCTGGGGCGCGAAGTCGGGCGAAGACGGCGTGTCGGTCACGGTATGCATCAACGACGGTGACACGCACAACAGCCCGACCGAGCAGCTTGAAGCGAAGTACCCGGTGCTCGTGGAGAAGTACGAAATCCGGCAGGACAGCGCCGGTGCCGGTCGCCAGCGTGGCGGGCTGGGTGCGGAGATGGTGGTGCAAGCGCTCTCGCCCTTCACCGTGACGACCCGCATCGACCGCGTCCATTGCAAGCCGTGGGGCCTCGAAGGCGGCACCGACGCCATGGGCAACGGCATCGCCGTGCGTCACAAGGGCGAGTGGAAGACCGACCACCTGAACGCCAAGATCTTCAACGTGCGGCTCGAGCGTGGCGATGCCTACAAGATGCTCTCGGGCGGCGGCGGCGGCTTCGGCGATCCGATCGAGCGCGATGCAGAATTGGTTGCCGAGGACGTGCGCGAAGGTTACGTCAGTGTCGGCGTGGCGCGCGAGGTGTATCGCGTCGCGCTGAATGCGAACGGGCAGGTCGAGCAGGAAGCCACGCGACAGCTGCGCAGCTCCCCGCGGGCCGCCGGCAACGGCACGCCCGACACGGTCGCCTGGGACGGGCAATGAGCCCCGACGCCGTCATGGCCGACGACATCGCCCGGCGAGCCGACGAGATGTTGAGTCTGTGGAGCTCGCTGTCGATGCGCCACGTCGCGCTGGGCTCGGCCTGCGCCTGCGGCACTGGCGGCGTCAGCTTACGGCTCGACGACTTCGAGCTCGACATCGCCGGCTATCTGGAGGATGCGGGCCAGCGTTCCGGTGTGGAAGAGGTCGTTGACTTCTTCAATGCGCTGCAGCAGGCCGGTCCGCAGGCGCAGCCGCTGCGCAGCCTGCTGGAGGACACCATGGAAGGCCGCGTGCCGGAAGTGGTCGGCGAATGGCTGATGCCGAAGGTGGAGCGGACCCTGCGTTCCTTCGCCGAACTGCACGGGCCTGCGGAGCGAGGCTGACCATGGCCGGCCATTTCTCCTCCCTCCTGACGGCGGACACGCAGGCCCGCGATCGGGTGCCGGTGACGGTGCTCACCGGGTTTCTGGGCAGCGGAAAGACGACGCTTCTCAATCGCCTGCTGCAGCAGCCCGATCTGCATGGCATGGCGGTGATCGTCAACGAGTTCGGTGAAGTGGGAATCGACCACGACCTGATCACGCAGACCAGCGACGACACCATCCTGCTGGCCAACGGCTGCATGTGCTGCTCCGTGCGCGGCGATCTGGTCGCTGCGATGAATCGCCTTGGCGAGCGCAGTGATCCGCCGCTGCGGCATGTGCTTATCGAGACGAGCGGCCTGGCCGACCCGGGTCCGATCTTGCGAACGCTGATGGGCGAGCCGGCAATTCGCGGTCGCTTTGCGCTGACCGGCGTTGCGTGCACGGTGGACTCGGTGTTGGGCATGGGCACGCTGGACCGCCACGCCGAGTCCGTGCAGCAGGCGGCGGTAGCCGACCATCTCTTTCTGACGAAGACCGATCTGCTGGAAGACGGCACGCCATCGCCCGCGTTGCTGGCGCGTCTTCGCGAGATTAATGCGGTCGCACGAATGCACTTGGAGCGCGACGGACAGGCACAGGTGCTGCGCGGACTGGTGCAGTCGTCGAAGGACAACAACGATGTGCCCGCAAGCGCGGCGTACTACCGGCCATCTCAGGCTGCCGCCGACGCGCGGAAAGATGCTGCGCCGGTCCACCGCGACGGCATCTCGTCGTTCGTCGTGGAGCGCGACGTGCCGCTGCCCCGGGATGCGTTCTTCGCATGGCTGGACATGGTGATCGCGATGCGCGGCGAGGACCTGCTGCGTGTCAAGGGTCTTGTGCACTTGGCCGACGAGCCGGACCGCCCGATGGTGATCCATGGCGTGCAGCACCTGTTCCATCCGCCCGAGTTCCTGCAGGCGTGGCCAGGGCCGGACCGGCGCACGCGCATCGTCTTCATCACCCGTGGCGTCGATGCGCAAGCGATGGACGAGACCCTGGACGTTCTGGTGCGTAGGCACATGCGGCGAGCCCCGCCAGCCGCGACATCCAGTCAACCCTGAACATCCGTGACAACAACACCGAGAAATCCGGAGACATCATGAAAGTCGATTCATTCGCATTGGTGCCTGACCAAGGCATCGCAAGGCAGGCGGCGCAACTGCTGTTCCGTATCGAAAACGTGCCGTTCAGCCGCTGGCACACCAAGGCGCGCATCATCATGGGCAGCGCGACCTTCTTCGATGCCTTCGACGCGCTGGCCTTAGCCTTCGTGCTGCCGGTGCTGATCAGCCTTTGGCATCTCGACCCGCTGCAGGTTGGCATGCTCATCGCCGCCGGCTACGTGGGCCAGGTCATCGGAGCCCTGGTATTTGGCTGGGCGGCCGAGCGCTTTGGGCGCGTGCCCAGCGTCACCGCCACCGTCGGGGTGATGTCGGTGATGAGTATCGCCTGCGCCTTCGCAGGAAACTTCCATATGCTGTTCGCCCTTCGCTTCTTGCAGGGCATCGGCGTCGGCGGCGAGGTGCCCATCGCGGCGGCCTACATCAACGAGCTTTCCCAAGCCAAGGGGCGCGGTCGTTTCTTCCTGCTCTACGAACTGATCTTCCCTCTTGGCCTGCTCGGCGCCGCCCAGGTGGGGGCCTTCGTGGTGCCGCGCTTTGGCTGGGAATACATGTTTCTGGTCGGCGGCATCCCGGGCCTGCTGATCCTGTTCTTCATGGCGCGCCTGCCGGAGTCGCCGCGATGGTTGACATCGAAGGGCCGGTTCCAGGCGGCCGATCGCGTGATCAAGGGGCTCGAATCGAGCACGACCAAGCGCAGCCTCGATGTCGAGAGGGAAAAGCTCGAAGTGGAGTCGCGGGTCACTGCACTCACCGCCGGCCTCGTGGATCGCAAGAAGAGCTCCTGGAAAGAACTGTTCTCGCCGCTGTACCGGCCGCGCACGCTGGTCGTGTGGGTGCTATGGGCCTCGTCGTACTTCGTCGCCAACGGCATCAATAACTGGCTACCCACCTTGTACAAGACCGTCTACAACATGCCACTCCAAGAGGCGCTAAGGATGGCCTCGCTGACCAATGTGCTCAGCACCTGCGCGGTGCTTGCCTGCGCGCTGTTGGTGGACCGCGTCGGACGCCGCCGTTGGGCGACGGCCAGCTTCCTCGTCAGCGGCACGCTCCTGGGTGTACTGGCCCTGCTGGGCGCCAACAGTGCCTGGTCGGTCGTGATCCTCGCGTCCTCGGCCTATGCGGTGATGGGTACCACCACGGTACTGCTGTATCTCTATACGCCCGAGATCTACCCGACCCGCATGCGCGCCATCGGCACCGGGCTGGCCACGTCCTGGCTTCGGCTGGCATCTGCGGTTGCGCCTGCGCTGGTCGGCGTGGTGCTGTCCACGAAGGGCATCGCGACGGTGTTCCTGATGTTCGCGGCCGCCAATGTCGTCGGGCTCATTGCGTCGATGCGCATGGTCGAGACCACCAACCGGGCGCTGGAAGACATCTCGCCCTGAAAAACCGCACCCCATTGCAGGCGCCGGGGCATGGGCGTCATTGGCGGAGCTCGCCCTGACCGTTCACTTCCATAGACAGGAGACATCATGAAATCACGAAGAAGAATCATCGTTGCGGCCACGGCCCTGGCCGCGCTTGCCAGTGCGCCGGCCTGGGCACAGGCAGCCAAGGGCAAATTCCCGGACCGCCTGATACGAATCGTGGTGCCCTTCGCCGCCGGAGGGGGCGTGGACAGCATGGCGCGGCTGTTGGCCAACCAGCTGACGACGCAGTTCGGCGTGGCAGTGATCGTCGAGAACCGGGCCGGTGCCAACGGCATGCTCGGCGGCAAGGCTGTGCAGACTTCGCCAGCAGATGGCTACACACTGCTTTTCTCGGCCGCAACGCACGTGCTGGCCAAGCAGGTGATGAGCAATGCGTCCTACGACCCGCAGACCGATTTCGCACCAGTGGCCCGAGTGGGCGAAGCCCCTTTGATGCTCGTCATCTCGCCGCAATTGGAGCCGCGCAAATTGGGCGACGTGCTGAAGGCGGCAAAAGAGCAGCCCGACAAGTGGTCCGCCGCAATTCCCGCGTCTGGTGCACCAAGCCACCTGGCGACCTTGCTGCTGGCCAAGCAGGGCAACGTCAAGCTCACCTACGTCGCCTACAAGGGCACGCAGCCTGCCCTGGTGGACGTGGCCGGCGGGCATGTGCAACTGCTGCTCGATTCGATCATCTCCGTCCACCCGCTGGCCAAGTCGGGCAGGGTGAGACCGATCGCCATCACTGCCTCCAAGCGCAGCCCGCTCGCGCCGGATGTGCCTACGGCGCAGGAGAGCGGGTTCCCCGGGCTCACATATGCGTCGTGGTATGGCGTTTGGGCGCCGAAGGACACGCCACCCGATCGCGTGAAGTTCCTCAATACCACCATCAACTCGGCTGTGGCTGAGCTCGCGAAATCAGGTGCCTTGGTGAACCTTGGCATCGAGCCCGTGGCACAAGACCCTGAGCAGTTCAGGCAATACATCGCGAGCTATGTCGCCCAGAGTGCCGATCTTCTCAAGGGGGCCGGGTTCAAGCCCGAATAACGAACAACAACATCCTCGGAAATTTCCATGAAAAGAACCATCCTTGCGGCCTCCGTCCTCGGTTGTGCCGGCGTTGCTTCGGCACAGTCATCCGTCACGCTGTTCGGCGCGCTGGACGCCGGCGTCAGCTACTACAGCAGCAAGAGCGCCTTCTACAACAACACCAGCAATCCGGTCGCAACGCTGCCGACCGTCACGCGCAGCCAGACGGTGCTGTCCAACAGCGCCACCACGCCCAGCCGGCTTGGTTTTCGCGGCACCGAAGACCTCGGCGGTGGCCTGTCGGCGGGCTTTTGGCTTGAGGCCGGGATCAATAACGACACGGGCACCGGAGCGGGGCCGGGCGGGATCTTCATGTTCAACCGCAGGTCCACCGTGAGCTTGTCGGGGAACTTCGGCGAGGTACGCTTGGGCCGGGATTTCACGCCCACCTACTGGAATGACCTCATCTTCAGCCCCTTCGGCACCTTGGGTGTCGGCACCAATTTGCTGTCAACGGTTGGCAGCAACCTGCAAGTCGTGAAAGGCCCCGGCTCCTCGGTTTCGCCGACGGACAACTACATGCGCACGAGCAATAGCATTGGCTACATCCTGCCCCCCAACCTGGGCGGCATCTACGGACAGCTTCAATATGCGCTCCATGAGAACGTGGACCAGAGCGACGTGCCTGGCAGCCCCTCGACGAAGGGCCGCTTTGCCGGCGGTCGTTTGGGCTACGCGGCCGGCCCGCTCGATGTCGCGTTGGCCTATGGCGAGAGCGTCGCAGCCGACGGAATCGTTACCAATGCGGCAGGCGCTCCCACCGGCGTCCGGCTTGAAGAAAAGATCAAGACGCTGAGCCTCGGCGCCTCTTACAACTTCAATGTGGTGAAGCTTTTTGGAGAGTTGACCCAGTTGCGGGACGAGTCGAACTCGACGGTGCTGGCGAGCGGCGTGAGCATTCGCGAGAAGGACACGTACAAGGGTGCACTCGTCGGTGTGGCCATCCCGGTCGGTGCTGGCCAGATCAAGGCGTCCTATGCCTGGATGAAGTTTGACAACGAACCCGGGGCGGGCACGTCACCGGCGGCGAATCAGGATGGCACGACGCAAAAGGTCGCCATTGGATACGAGTACAACCTGTCGAAACGCACAGCGCTCTACGCGACCGCGGCGTACATCCGCGTGAAGGACGGACAGAGCAACCCCGCCATCATGGGAGCCACCGTCGCCGGATCGGCCACGTACGTGTCCACCGGAAACGGCGTGTCGGGCTACGCGCCGAGCAGTTCGACGGGCTATGACTTCGGTATGCGGCACTCGTTCTGATGCTGGCTTGAGGGGGAGCGGAGTACCCACGCTGCACGACCGCTTTTGGCCTGAACGGACATTGCTGATCGAGGAGCGAATGACCCGTACTGGCCGCGAGTACCAGTTCGCGGCAGCGCTTGGTAGCTGACCTTAACATGATCGCGCTTGGCCAAGGGCTGCTATCAGCGAGTTTGGCGGACAGGCAGTCTCGGCCAGGAGCGGTCTTCGGCGGTGCATGCCGAAAGCAGTCATCCGTGCACAACTTCGCTATTTCTGCAGGCTATCCAGAGATCATTGCCTCTCGGCTTGCCGAGCGCGCGTTAGGCGTTCGGTGAACCCCAGTAACTGGGCAAAACCTTGCCCGGATTCAAGATGCACTGGGGATCCAGGGAACGCTTGAGCAGCGACATGATCTTGAGTTCCTGAGAGCTCTTGTAGCGTGCCAACTCTTCGACCTTCAGTTGACCGACGCCATGCTCCGCGCTGATGGAGCCCCCGAGGGCGTGCACGCGATCGTGCACCAGTGCGTAGATCGCGTCTTGGTTCGCCAGCATTTCTGTATCCCCGAACGTTGGCGAGGTGCCAACGTTGTAGTGAAGATTGCCGTCGCCCAGATGGCCGAACGTCATGTTGATCAGACCCGGGAAGCGCAGCTGTAGTAGCGCATCGGTCTCCTGGACGAAATGCGGTATCTGGGAGATCGGCAGCGACACATCGTGCTTGATGCTCTTGCCGGCTTCTGCCTGAGCCAAGGTGATGCTTTCTCGCAGGTGCCAAAGCGCCTTGCTTTGCGCGATGTTCTCGGCCACCACTGCATCGTCGGCTTCGCCAGCTTCGATGGCTTCTCCGAGCACGACTTCGAAGCGCTCACGTGCGTGCGCTTCGCTCTCGGCGTCCGAGATTTCGAGTAACGCATACCAAGGCGCGGCGGCCGACGGGCCTTCAAAAGGCAGGCGTTGGGCGGGATAGGTGCGCGTCACCATTTGAAGACAAACCCCTGCCATCAGTTCGAACCCCGTCAACGACGCGGCGAAGCCGGAACGGGCCCTGGCGAGCAGCGCGACGGCCTGATCTGGGCTGGAGAGCGCAAGCAAGGCCGTGCAACGCGCTGCAGGTTGGGGGAACAGTTTGATGGTTGCGGCGGTGATGATGCCAAGGGTGCCCTCGCTACCGACATACAGGTCGCGCAGGTCGTAACCGGTGTTGTCTTTCCGTAGTCCGCGCAGCCCGTCCCAGATTTCCCCATCTGCGTCCACCACTTCCAGGCCCAGTGTCAGATCGCGCATGTTGCCGTACCGGAGCACGCCGGTGCCGCCGGCATTGGTCGCGAGGTTGCCCCCGATGGTGCAACTTCCCTCCGCGCCGAGAGAGAGCGGAAAGAAGCGACCTTCGGCGGCGGCGCGTTCCTGGACTGCCTGAAGAATGCAGCCTGCCTCCACGGTCATCGTGTCGTTGACCGTGTCGACGGCTCGGACACGGTTAAGCCTGGACGTCAGCAATACCACTGCCCGTCCCGAGTCGTCGGGTGTGGCTCCGCCGCACAGACCGGTGTTGCCACCTTGCGGAACCAGGGGAACTCCATGATCGGCACACGCCCGGACTACATCGGCCACCTGTTGGGTGGTGCCCGGCCGCACCACCGCGATGGCTTGGCCTGTGAATCGGTTGCGCCAGTCGGTCAGGAATGGCGCCGCCTCGGCGCCAGTCAACACATTGCTCGTTCCGACGATGTCCGAGAGCTTCGCGATGAAGCTCATGCGATGCTCCGCTCGTTCGCTCTTGCAAGAACCGCGTCACGCCGCTTCTCGAAGCGCTCCCATACTTCCGGATTGACCAGGCGCGGTGCCCTGTGTCCAGCAAGCACTTGAATGATCTGCTCCGCGCTCATGGCCGCGATGTTGGCGCGGCCTTCGTGGGAAACGCCTGCCGTGTGAAAGGTCGCGACCACATTGTCCAAAGCGAGCAGTGGATTGTCCTTGGAGGGCGGCTCCTGCTCCCAGACATCAAGTCCCGCGCCGGCGAGGTGGCCGGATTGCAGGGCCCGATGCAGTGCGCCCTCGTCGTGCACGCCGCCGCGGGCGGTGCTGACGAAGAGCGCGCCTTTTTTCATTGCCGCGAAGCGATCGGCGTTGAACATCTTCAAGGTAGACGCGTCACGCGGGCAGTGCAAGGACACGATGTCCGCCTCGCGAACCAGCGTATCGAGTTCGACACACTCCGCCCCTCTGGCCTCGAAGTCGGCCTCTACAAGCAGCGGGTCATACGCGAGGACTCGCATACCGAATGCCTTGGCCAGCGCAGCCGTCTTGGTTCCAGCGTATCCCAGGCCCACAATCCCCAGCGTCTTCCCCCCCAGGTCGTGGCCCATCACCGACTCGCGCGAAAAGCCCCGAGTGGCCGAACGCAGTAAGCGGTCCGACTCCACAATGCGGCGCGATACGGCCAGCATGAGGCCGATGGCCATCTCAGCGACCGCGGCTGAATTCCCGCCGATCTGGCAGACGACCGCCACGCCAGCGCGCGTACAGGCGTCAACATCGACGGTGTCGTAACCCGCGCCACCTGCCGAGACGCACAGCAGGTCGGGGCACCGTGACAGCAACTCTTCCTTGGCCCAGAACTGCTTGGGCAACTCGTCTTTGGCAGCGGAGATCTGGTAGACGTGAGCTTGCGTCAACGCCGCCCAGGTCGACGCATCATCCCCTCGCATCGGGGCGACAGTAAGTTGAACATCGTCTTCTTGCGAGAGCCGTTCATCGAAGACGGGATTGAGCCACTGGTTCAAGCGCACCACGCGCTTGGATTTCACTTTGGTAGACATATCGAATTCCTTTGTTAAATCGTCGGGGCGCTTGCCTCCGGTCCGTCCGCTGTGTCAAGCGGCCACTGGAACCGGGAGAGGCCGGTTCTCTTGCACGTACCCCGGGGTGCGCCCGGGAAACGAGCCGCGAATCACTTTTCGATGAAGCAGTTCAGTCGAGCCAGGGTCTCGTCTACCCACGCCCGGTCGAAGCAACCCGCCTCGATGTCTGCCACCATCTTGTCTTCAACCACCTGCTTCTGCCGCGCCGCGGCCAGTAGCCGCTCGACGTCATCAAATGGAACGCACAGCAGTCCATCCTCGTCGCCTATCACAAGGTCGCCCGGCTCGATGACCATGCCATCGATGGCGATCGGAACGTTGATTTCGCCGGGGCCATCCTTGTAGGGTCCGCGATGCGTCACGCCGGCGGCGAACACGGGGAAGGAGCCGGCGCGCAGCGCACCGGCGTCCCGAATCGCGCCGTTCATCACGAACCCGCCCAGACCTTGCTTGATGGCGTCGCCCACCATGATTTCACCCACCAGGGCGTTCGTCAGATCGCCGCCCGCATCAACGACGATGACGTCGCCTGGTTTGGCGAGCTGGAGCGCCTTGTGAATCATCAGGTTGTCACCTGGCCGGGTCTTGATCGTCAGCGCTGGACCGGCCATGCGGCCCCCTGCGTGCATCGGACGCAGGCGAGCTCCGCCCGCGGTCATTCGCGACATGCAGTCACTGACATTGGCGACGGGCACGTCGAGGAATTGGCGAGCCAGGTCGAGGTCGACGGCACGGCGTCTTTGAAGGATACGAAGTCCGTTGTTCATGATGAGCGTCCGATTACGTCGATGTTCAATCGAGTTTGATTTCTGCCGCCTTGACCACGGGGGCTAAGCGTTCGCGATCGGCCTTGTAGAGGTCGGTCATGGATTGGGGTGTGCCGCCGTGCAGTTCCGCACCCGTCGCAAGAATCTTCTGGCGCACGTCGGGCTGCTTCAGCAGTTCGTTGATTGCGACGTTCCACTTGTCGATGATCGGCTTGGGGGTACCGGCCGGCGCCATCACGCCCCAGACGCTCGCGAGCTCCACGCCTCGAATTCCGGTTTCGGTGAACGTCGGCACATTGGGAAGCACGGGCGAGCGTTTAGCGGCGGTCACGGCGATGGGACGGACCTTGCCGCCCTCGATCTGGCTCAGGAGCGTCGGAATGGAACCCATGTAGATGTCGACCTGGCCACCAATGAGGTCGGGCAGGGCCTGGGACATACCGCGGTAGGGCACATGGGTGAACTTGACGCCGGAAGCGTTCTGCCACAGTTGGGTGACCAAGTGCGCGATGGTCCCGGTGCCGGGTGTCGCCACCGTCAAACTACCGGGCTTCGCCTTGGCCGCAGCCACGACGTCGGCGAGTGTCTTGTAGGGAGAGTCGGCCCGCACGACGAGCACCACCGCACCGCTGGCGACGGAGGACACCGCCTCCAGGTCCTTGACCGGGTCGTACGTCATCTTGCTGTACAGAAGCGGGTTCAGCACGACGTTATCTGTCTGGGCCATGACGAGTGTGTAGCCGTCCGGCTTCGCCTTGGCCACCGTGTCCAGAGCCAGGTTGCCGCCGGCGCCAGGCTTGTTGTCGACGGTGATGACCCAGTTCAGCTTGCTTGTCAGTGCCGTCGCCAGCAGGCGTGAAAGGCTATCCGTGCCCCCGCCAGCTGGGAATGGGACGACCATCCGGATGGGCCGTTCCGGATAGCTTTGCGCGACGGCATTGGCAGCACCGATGCAGAGCAGGGCGGCGGTCGAAATTCGCATCAGAGTGCGCATGTGTGTCTCCTGAGGTAGTAAGAAAGCGGCTTCAGGCCGCAAGAGGGGGTGAGTTGGTGTGGGTGGACAGCAGCCAGTCGAGGGCCTGCTCGACGCTGGGCTCGGCTACTGGGAGCGGATGGGTTGCGAGCGATTCAGCGGTCTTGTGGAAGCGCTCTTCGACACCGGGCAAGACGGTGGAGCGCAGCCCCAGCGACGTCAGTTCCCTTTGCGCGTCTTGCACCTCGTGCACGCGCCGCTTCGCATGGATCACATGCGTGCGGACCATCGAGTCGATGAAGGACCGCAAGGGGATCTGGTCGATGTCGCTTAGCTGGGCGTACAGCTTCTCGCGCACGCCCTGCTTTTCGGCGCTCATGAGCAGTTCGACGCTCAACGCTTCCATGCCCTTGGTAAGAACACTGCGCAGGAACTTGAGCGAGATGGCGTCCCCGACCACCCCGTCGGGGATGACTTGCAATCGCCCACCTGCGCGCTCGATGATCTCCTTCAGTTCGCTGGCGTCTTTGCCGGCGGCGAGCAAGGTCGTCCGCACGCCGGTGAGCGAGATCCCGCCCATGATGGCGGTGTCGACATAGGAAACGCCGCGCGCGTGGGCCGTCCTCTCGGCGTTGCGTTTGCTCTCCGGGCTGGCCGTCGTCAGGTCGGCATATCGAGCCCCCTTTTTCATGAACGGCACCAGGTCCTGCACCACCGCAAGTGCGACATCGCCTGTGACGCACGACAACACCCAATCTGCATCGGCGAGCCAGGTGCCAGGCTTCTCGTGCACCACCACATGAAGGTTCTTTGCCAGGGTCGTGGCGGCAGGCGTCATGCGTATCTCGCAAGCGCTGAGCGTGAACGCCGCTGCGTGCAAAGGCGGAGCGTAGCAACGCCCCACTTCTCCCAGCCCGATGACGGCGATACGCGTGTTCATGAATGAGGCTCCATGCCGCGAGAATACAAACTAAATACAAAACAAGCAACATAGACAAGGGTAAACACCGTGTTTGCCTTGTATCTCGCGAAGCCGAGGCGAGAATGAAGGACATAAATGCTTTAATTTTGTACGTAGCGGTCGAGCTCAAAATGCATGTGAATACAATCTCGGCAACCAACGAAGGCGGAAGATTTGATGCGTAACGGAAGCGATAACGCCTATGAAGTGCTCAGGGAACGCCTGATTGGCGGCCACTACAACCCAGGCGCCCAGCTGAAAGAGGAGCCCATTGCGCGCGAACTAGGCTTGAGCCGCACGCCCGTCCGAACTGCGCTCAGGCGACTGGTGGAGGAAGGCCTTGCAACGGATGCAGTCGGTCAAGGCATCCACGTGGCCAAGTGGACTGAATGGGATGTCGAAGAAACGTTTCAGCTCCGCATGCTCTTGGAGCCCTACGCTTCCTACCTCGCAGCAACGCGAGGCGGCGCGGACCTGCTGGCGCGCCTCCAGGCCAGCAATCTTGAGATGGAAGCCGCCATTCACATGGGAGGCAACGCGGGAACAGAAGGTGTGCAGGAGGCGAATCGCAAGTTCCATCGAGCGCTGCTTGATGCAGCAGGCTCTTCACGGTTGCGTTCCATGCTCGACACCATCATCGACATGCCAATCGTCGTGAGATCGTTTTACCTCTACACGTCCGCTGAACTGGAGCAGAGCCTTCACCACCACCGAGACCTGACGTTGGCTGTAGCGGCCAAGGACGGGGAGCTCGCACGTCAGGTGATGCAGTTGCATCTACGCATGTCCTACCATCGATTCATGCAGCACAGAAGCGAGTATGCGAAGGCGCGCCGGCAGGCGGACTGAGGTGGTGCGGTGCTTCTGACTTCGCCTGAGCGGACCACGGAGGCCGCCAGGCCGTGTCGAAGTCCAGTGCCTACGGTTGCACGTGCGTGATCAGCTCGGGGCGCAACTCGCGAATGCGCTTTTCCACGTAGTACCCACCGTACTCGGTGTACCGTAGGTACGGTTTCTTGCAGCTTCGGCATTGCCAAAGCTCGCATCGGTTGTAAGGGTGAAACTGCAATGCGATCGGCGCATTAGGAGACCACAGGGAAGAGCCGGCTTCATGAAACTCTTCAACCGTCGGCTCCGCGTGTTCCGGGTCCCAGGTCGAGCCGAGCAGGACGAGAGCCTTGTCGGAAACGGTCGATGGAAAAGCTTCCCAACCCTTGGACGCGAAGGCATTGCAGTCACCACAAGCCTGCGCCGCCCCATGAGCCCTGGCTAACCGTTCAACGTCTTCGCTCGTAAGCAGCACTGTCATTCATTACCTTCTTGATGCATTGTGAGCCCTGCGGAGAGTGCTTCACAAAATGGTGGTAACGCGAAGGGAAGCACGCGTGCCTTAGTGCTCCTTCACGAACGTCAGCTCCTGTTGATTGCCAAGGCCCGCATTGGGCCCCGAACGCCAGTTCGCGTCATGCCGAACCTGCCGTTCAACGCGATCTCGGTCCGCCGCTACAGGGGACCTGCCATTGGAAGTCACCCATTAGCCGTCTCCGTCAATAGGGAAGTCCGCATCCTGCGACTTTCCCCGCATGTTCCTGCCTCGCACCGTCTGCGAATCACGCGTACCGCCGCACACTTGGTTC
>NZ_JASZYG010000003.1 GCF_030317105.1 Variovorax brevis | reverse complement strand
GCCAAATCCGAAATCCACTCTGACATTACGTGTCCACGTTCTTGTACATGGGTACGTAGCCTCACACTTCGTCGCGCTCGAAGGAAGGGCGTGGTTTATTGCCCGCTTACTCCTCTTCGACGTCGACGGGCCTGAGCACGGTGACGAGCAATGTCACGTCGTTGTCGACCGGCGTGGATTCGCTTTCGACGGGCGTGACGTCCTTGTCGACTTCCACTTCCACGGGTATCGGGAGCTTGTCGACTTCGACGTCCACAGGCATCGGATCCCTGTCCACCGGCATCGTTGATTTGTCGACTTCGACATCGACCGGCATCGGCAGCCTGTCCACGGGTGTGACGTCGTTGTCGACGTCCACATCGACCAGCGTCGTGTCGCTGTCCACGGGCGTGGGCAGCTTGTCCACTTCGACCTCCACCAGCATCGGCAGCCTCTCGACGGGCGCGGGTTCCTTGTCGACTTCCGTCGTCAGCTTGTCGACCTCGACATCGACCGGTATCGGGTCGCTGTCCACCGGCATCGTCGATCTGTCGACCTCCACGTCGACGGGCATCGGCAGCTTGTCGACGGGCGTGACCTCGTTATCGACTTCAACCTCCACCGGGTTGAGCACCGTCACGAGTGGCGTGACTTCGTTGTCGACGGGGGTTGATTCCCTGTCCACGGGCTTGGGCTCCTTGTCGACGGTGACCTCGACGGGCTTCATCTCCCTGTCCACCGGCATCGACACCCTGTCGACCTCGACGTCGACCGGCATCGGCAGCCTTTCAACGGGCTTTGTCTCGCTGTCGACCTCGACTTCCGTCGGCATTGGCAGCGTGTCGACCGGCGTGAGTTCGTTGTCGACCGTCGTGGCCGGCATCTCCACGGGCCAGAGCTCGCTGTCGACGAACATTGCCAGCCTGTCGACCTCCACGTCGACGGGCTTTGTTTCGGTGTCGACGGGCGTGAGCAGCTTGTCGACGGGCCTGGACTTGCTGTCAACCTCGACATCGACAGGCATCGGCTCGCTGTCATCGGGCGTCGGCAGCCTGTCGACGGGTGTCACTTCGCTGTCGACTGGCGTGAGTTCGCTTTCGACGGGTGTGAGTTCGCTTTCGACGGGCGTCGCTTCGCTCTCAACCGGTGTCACCTCGCTCTCGACGGGCATCACCAGCCTGTCCACGTCCACATCGACCGGGCTCGGATCGCTCTCCACCGGCGTCGGCAGCTTGTCCACCGGCGTCAGTTCGCTGTCGACCTCGACATCGACCAGCGTCACTTCGCTTTCAACGGGCGTTGGCAGTCTTTCAACCGGCGTGAGTTCCTTGTCGACGGGCTTCACCAATTTGTCGACCTCCACTTCGACGGGCGTTGCGTCGCTGTCCACCGGCATCACCAGCGTGTCGACCTCCGCATCGACCGGCATCAGTTCGCTGTCCACCGGCGTCGGCAGTTTGTCCACCGGCGTGAGCAGCCTGTCAACCTCCGTGGGTTCACTGTCCACTGGCATCACGAGCCTGTCGACGTCGACCTCGACGGGCCTGTCGAGCTTGTCGACGACGACGTCCACGGGCATCAGTTCGTTGTCGACCTCGACGTCCACCGGCATGACGTCCCTGTCGAGCGGCGTGAGCAGCCTGTCGACCGGCGTGAGTTCGCTGTCGACAGGCGTCGCCAGTATTTCCACCTCCGCGTCGACCGGCATCAGTTCGCTGTCCACCGGCGTCGGCAGCTTGTCGACGGGCGTGAGCAGCCTGTCGACCTCCACAGCGGCCAGCGTCGGCTCGCTCTCGACCGGTGTGGGCTCGCTGTCCACGGGCGTGAGCAGCTTGTCGACGTCGACATCGAGCAGTGCGATCTCGCTGTCAACCGGGGTCAGCAGCCTGTCGACCTCGACGTCGACGGGGCTCAATTCGCTGTCGACCTCGACGTCCACGGGCATCGGTTCGCTGTCGACCGGCTTCAGCAGCTTGTCCACCAGTGTGAGCGACATACTCGGCAGCACGGCTTCGCTGTCGAGCGCGGCGAGTTCGCTGTCCACCAGCTACAGCAGCCTGTCCACGGGGGCGAGTTCGCTGTCCACGAATTTCAGCAGCCTGTCCACCAACGCGAGCTCGTTGTCGACCAGCGCGAGTTCGCTCTCGACCAGCTTCGGCAGCTTGTCGAGCGGCGTGGGAGGCATCATCATTTCGACCAGCAGTCTCTCGACGGGCGTGAGCAGCCTGATTGGCAACGTCGGGTCGCTGTCCACCGGCTTGAGCACGATCAACAGCACCGTGGCCAACGCGGGCGCGGGCGTGGCAGCGGCGCTGGGTGGTGGCGCTGCCTACGATGCGGCAACGGGCACCGTCTCCGCGCCCTCGTACACGGTCTACAAGACCGACGGCACCACGGACGCTGCCCCCAGCGTGGCCTCCGCAATCGATGCCATCAACGCGCAAGGGACCAAGTACGCCCACACCAATTCGACGCTTGGCGGCTCGCAGGCCACGGGCAGCGATTCAGTCGCCATCGGCCCGCAAGCCGTGGCCAGCGGGGCAAGCGCCGTGGCCCTGGGATCGGGCGCGCAAGCCACCGGCACCAACGCGATTGCGGTGGGAACCGGTGCCCTGGCAACGGGCTCGGTGGCCGTGGGTGTGAACAGCCGCGCGGGCGGCGGCGGCACCGCCATCGGCGACAACGCCGATGCGGGCGGCACGCCATTGAGCAAGGCGCCGGCGGTGGCGCAGGGCACCGCGGTGGGCTTCGGGGCGCTGGTGCAGACGAACGGCGGCGTGGCGCTGGGCTCCGGGTCCGTGTCCAGCACGGGTCCGGGCGTGGCAGGCTTCGTGGGCGCGGGCGCGACACCCGCACAGGCCGCGGCCGTCGCTGCGACGACCAGCACGCAAGGCGCGGTGGCGGTGGGCGACCCGGCAAGCGGTCAATACCGGCAGGTGACGGGCGTCGCTGCCGGGGCGGCCGACAGCGATGCAGTCAACGTCTCGCAGTTGAAAGCGACCAACGCCGATGTGTCGCAGATCACCAACCAGTTCAACAACCTCTCGAACCAGGTGAACGTCTTGCAGCGCAACATTGCGGAGGTCTCGCACGTCGCCTATTCGGGCATCGCCATGGCATTCGCGATGTCGGGCGCCTACATGCCGGCAATGGAGCCCGGCGAAAAGGCCGTGGGTGTCGGCGTTGGCGGCTACCAGGGTTATGGGGCGGTGGCGCTGTTGTTCAAGGCCGTGTCCCCGGACGGAAAGATGGGATGGGGGGCGGGCGTGTCGTCCACCGGATCGCAGTGGGGCATCAACGCGGGCATCGGCTGGAAGTGGAGGTAAGGCCTGCGCTGAAGAAGTCTTCTTGTACCGCGCCTCGCGTGGCTGGCGTCCTGACTGATGGCCATCGCGCGAAGCGTTTCACGTTGAACGATTTTGAGTGACACTCGCCGCATGCGCATTGGCATCTCTGTCATCACTCATACGGGACAGAACATCTGGGAAAACGGCATGGGCCAGAACGTGCTGTTCCTGGCGCAACTGTTGCAACGCATTCCCTTCGTGGAGCGCGTGCAACTCATTGATGTCGGCGACCAGAATGCGCTGCCGCCGCAAGTGGACATCCAGGCCCTGGGGCTGGAGCTGGTGCGGGCGCAAGCGGTCACGCACACGCTCGACGTCGTCATCGAAATGGCGGGCGCCTTGTCGCCCGAATGGCTGCTGTACTTCCGGGCTTGCGGCGGCAAGGCGGCGTACATGTGTGTCGGCCAACCTCAAGTGGGACTCGCCGAGCCGATCATCTTCACGGACAAGGCGACCTTCGCGCGGCACGATCGCTGCGACGAGGTATGGCTGCTGCCCAAGGACGACGTGTTCGTGCCGATGATGCGCACCCTGCATCGCTGCCCGGTGCATGTGGTGCCCTACATCTGGTCGCCGCAGTTCCTGGCGCAGCGTGTCGAGGAACTGGCGAAGTCGAACTTTCGCTTTGGCTACGAGGCTGGGCGCCAGCAGGCCTGGCGGCTGGCGATCTTCGAGCCCAACATATCGCTGGTCAAGAATTGCCTGGTGCCGATGCTGGTGTGCGACGAAGCTTATCGGGCGCAACCGCATCAGTTCGCGTCGATGCAGGTGCTCAACACGCTGCACCTGAAAGACCATCCGACGATGCTCTACCTGGCCAATTCGCTCGAGCTCGTGCGCCAGCACAAGGCGGTGTTCCACGGCCGCCACGACTTCGCGGGCTTCATGGTGCAGCATGCCGACGCGGTGGTGGCGCACCAGTGGCAGAACGCGCAGAACTACAGCTACCTGGATGCGCTTTATGGCGGCTACCCGCTCATCCACAACTCGCCGTGGCTGCGCGACGCGGGCTACTACTACCCCGACTTCGACATCGCGGCCGGCGCCGCGCAGTTGCTGCATGCCGTGCACGAGCACGATCGGCAGGTGGATGACTACCGCGCACGGTCGCAACGCGTGTTTGAGGCGGTCGATCCGGATTCGCAATCCAATATCGAGGGCTATGCGCAGCGGCTGCTGCACCTCGTGGGCGGCAATCCCGACTTTCGGGCGAGCGAGGCCGGCAGCAGGAGAGGGGCCTTCGCTTGAGCGACGTGGACATCCTTTCGCGTCGGCTGAGAGTCGGCGTCTCGATCTTCATTCGCAAGGGCGAGCAGAGCCTGTGGGAGAACGGCATCTTCCAGAACTGCCTGTTCCTCGTGCAACTGTTGCTTCGTTCGCCGCGCGTGCAGGACGTGGTGCTGGTGGCCGGCGGAGGCGATGGCGGTCCGCAGGACGCATCGACCTTTCTCGTCGATTCGCCCGTGCCGATCATCGACATGCCGACGGCTGCGCAAACGCTCGACCTGATGGTCGAGATGAGCGCGCAGCTGGCGCGCGAATGGGTCATCGACTTTCGCGCGAAGGGCGGGCGCATCGTGTCGATGCGCGTGGGCAACGACTACGTGATCGACGTCGAGCGCATGGTGTTCGGCAAGCCGCATGGCTTGCTCATCACCGGAGCGCCGTACCACGAGATCTGGACGCTGCCCGAATACGAGAGCATCTGCGCGCCGTACTTTGCGAGCGCCTTTCGTGCACCGGTGCGCCTGATGCCGCACCTGTGGAGCCCGATGGTGCTCGACCGCGCGCGAGGGCGTGCGGGGCAAGGAGACGCCTTCGACTACCGGCCTGGGCGGCCGCAGTGGCGGGTCGGCATCTTCGAACCCAACATCTGCATGGTGAAGACCTGCTTCACGCCCATGCTCGCCTGCGACGTGGCGCACCGCGCGCAACCCCGGTTGATGGAGCACCTGTGGGTCTACAACAGCTTCCATCTGAAGGACAAGCCGGCCTTCATCGGCTTCGCGCAAAGCCTGGATGTGGTGAAGCACGGACTGGCATCTTTCGAAGGGCGCTTTCCGCTGTTCCAGGTGATGCCGTCGCAAGTCGACGCGGTGTTTGCCCACCATTGGGAGAACAGCCAGAACTACCTGTATTACGAGGCGCTGCACGGGGGCTTTCCGCTTATTCACAACTCGCATCTGTTGGCGGACTGCGGCTATCGATACCACGGCTTCGACTGCGAGGAGGGCGGGCAGGCGCTGCTGCGCGCCTTTGCGGAGCACGACGCCAACCTGCCGTTGTACCGGGAACGCGCGAACGCCTTCCTCGCCACGCTCGACCCGGAAAGCGAAGCCAACGTGCGTACCTACACCGGCGCCATCGAGGCGCTTTACACACGAACATGAAGCTGCATTGGGCTGTGCTTGCTGCTGCCACGGGACTTGTCGCCAGCCTGGCATTCGGGCAAGGCGCACCGGCTCAGCAGGCGGCTCCAGCCGGCGCGCCGCGCGACAAGCTCAGCGTGGCGTTGCCCAGCGTAGGCATCAAGCGTTGCCAGCCTGCCATGGCGCGCCTGTCGGCGCTGAGCTTGCAAGGCAGCCGCAACCATGACCTGTTGCTGGACTGGGACCGGAAGCGGCCCGACAACGGGGCCGTGTTCGCCTTTCTCGGCATCGAGTACCCCAACGCGGGCGTGGCGGCGGCGATCAACGCATTTCCGGAAGCCGACGGAAGCTGCACGGTGGCGGCGGAGCGGATCTCCGTGGCGCCGTTCACCTGCGCCAGCATCGCGCAGCAGGAGCTGACGGGCTACCAGATGACGCGGCTGCTGCCGATTTATGTGGTGTACGTCGACCCGAAGGAGCCGAACTCGTCGGTGTCGCTCATCGACTCGCCGCCGGGGTGCCTCGTCATTCGGCGCTTTGTCGAGTACTCGTGGAAGGACCCTGCGGCGGCTGCTCCTGCTGCGCCGGCCCGACGTTGATCGCTCTCTTTTCCCTCTCCCTCCGGGAGAGGGCAGGGTGAGGGCATCGGCGGCTGCCATAGCCGTGCTTTGTCCGAGAGGCGCGCCCTCACCCCACCCCTCTCCCATGGGAAGAGGGCACCAAACCGGAAAGCGCCGCCGCCGTCTGCGCATCTGCGGGAAAGAACGATTCCACCGCCAACTCCTGCAGCGTCACGTCCACCGGCGTTCCGAAAATCGTCGTCGTGCTGATGAAGCTCAGCAAGCCCCGGTCCGTGACCAGCTGAAAAGGCACGACCACGCCGGCCAGTTCACCGCCCGCTGCCGGTGCGTCGTGGCCCGCCTGGCCGACCGGATAGGCAGCCAACTCGTCGTGCAGCGCCGCGAGCGCCGCGTCGCCTGTTGCGGCGATCTGTTGCTGAAGGCGCTCCAGCAGATGCGCACGCCATTGCGCGAGGTTGGCAATGCGCGGCGCGAGACCATCGGGGTGCAGGCTCAGCCGCAAGACGTTGATGGGTGGCTTCATCAGTTCAGCGGAGGCGCCCGCCATGAGCAAGGGCACAACCGCGTTGTGCGCGACAAGGTTCCAGTGGCGGTCCACCGCGAGGGCGGGAAAGGGTTCGTGTCCCTTGAGCACCAGGTCGACGGCCCGGCGTGCGGGCTGCAAGGCGGGATCGTCGAGCGAGCGCTGGCGGTACATCGGCGCATAGCCGGCCGCCACCAGCAGCGCATTGCGCTCGCGCAGCGGCACGTCCAGCCTTTCGGCCAGGCGCAGCACCATTTCGCGGCTCGGCGCCGCGCGACCGGTTTCCACATAACTCAAGTGGCGGGTGGAGATGTCGGCTTCCTGCGCCAGGTCGAGCTGGCTCAGGCGGCGGTGCTGCCGCCAATGGCGCAGGTGCGTGCCAAAGGGGTCGGCGGCGGTCGGAGAGGCAATGCGCGAGTTCATATTGCCGATGCTATTGCGTGCACGTCATCCGCGACATGACCTCACAGGTCAT
Organism: Variovorax brevis; assembly: GCF_030317105.1. Lineage (GTDB taxonomy): Bacteria > Pseudomonadota > Gammaproteobacteria > Burkholderiales > Burkholderiaceae_C > Variovorax > Variovorax brevis. The sequence goes on along the minus strand of NZ_JASZYG010000003.1, from coordinate 827,515 downwards.
GCTTGAAGTGCTTGACTGACTGCCAGATTTCATCGATCCCTGCTATCTTGCTGAGCCCCTCACGATTTCCATCCAAGGAGTTCTTCATGGCCCAGGATTCGGCGCACGCATTTGCCTCCACGCTCAAGACCTTCAAGACGGCATCCGGCAAGTCGGGAAAGTTCTATTCGCTGCGCGAGTTGGCAAAGCAATATCCGAACGTCAACAACCTGCCTGTGTCGCTGCGTATCGTGCTGGAGTCGGTGCTGCGCAATTGCGACGGGCAAAAGGTGACGCCGCAGCACGTCGAGGAACTGGCCAACTGGGCGCCCAACACCGAGCGCGTGGACGAAATTCCCTTCGTGGTCACGCGCGTGGTGTTGCAGGACTTCACCGGCGTGCCGCTGCTGGCCGACCTGGCCGCGATGCGCAGTGTGGCGGCGTCGCTGGGCAAGTCGCCCAAGGCCATCGAGCCGCTGGTGCCGGTTGACTTGGTGGTCGATCACTCCGTGATGGTCGACTACTACGGCACGTCCAAGGCGCTCGACCTGAACATGAAACTGGAGTTCCAGCGCAACAACGAGCGCTACCAGTTCATGAAGTGGGGCATGCAGGCCTTCGACACCTTCGGCGTGGTGCCGCCGGGCTTCGGCATCGTGCACCAAGTCAACCTCGAATTCTTCGCGCGCGGCGTCTACAAGAGCCCGTACGACAAGGGTGACCCACCTGTCTACTACCCCGATTCGCTCGTGGGCACCGACAGCCACACGACCATGATCAACGGCATCGGGGTGGTGGGCTGGGGCGTGGGCGGCATCGAGGCCGAGGCCGCAATGCTCGGCCAGCCGGTCTACATGCTGACGCCGGACGTGGTGGGTTTTGAGCTCACCGGGCAACTGCGCGAAGGCGTCACGGCAACCGATCTGGTGCTGTACGTCACCGCCATCCTGCGCGGCGAGAAGGTGGTGGGCAAGTTCGTCGAGTTCTTCGGCCCGGGCGCCGCATCCATTGCCGTGCCCGACCGCGCGACCATCGGCAACATGGCGCCCGAATACGGCGCGACCATGGGCTTCTTCCCGGTCGACGAAATGACCGTCGCCTACTTCAAGGGCACGGGCCGCACCGACAAGGAAATCGAGCTTTTCGAGGCCTACTACAAGGCGCAGGGCCTGTTCGGCATGCCGGCCGTGGGCGAGCTCAACTACACCAAGATCGTCAAGCTCGACCTCGGCACCGTCACGCCGAGCCTGGCCGGCCCGAAGCGCCCGCAAGACCGCATCGACCTGGGCCACCTGTCGACCAAGTTCTCCGAGCTCTACAGCAAGCCGCAGGAGGCCAACGGCTTCAACCAGCCGGCCGAAAAGCTCAACTCACGCTTTCCGCTGAAGGAAGCCGAAACCACCATCGGCAACGGCGATGTGCTGATCGCGGCCATCACCTCCTGCACCAACACCTCGAATCCGAGCGTGATGCTGGCCGCGGGGCTGCTCGCGAAGAAAGCGGTTGAGGCGGGGCTCAAGGTCAAGCCGCACGTCAAGACATCGCTGGCGCCGGGCTCGCGCATCGTCACCGAATACCTCACGAACGCGGGGCTGCTGCCGTACCTCGAAAAGCTCGGCTTCTACCTGGCCGGCTACGGCTGCACGACCTGCATCGGCAATGCCGGCGACCTGACGGCGGAGATCAATGAATCGATCACGAAGAACGAGCTGATCGGCGCCGCCGTGCTGTCGGGCAACCGCAACTTCGAAGCGCGCATCCACCCGAACCTGAAGGCCAACTTCCTGGCCTCGCCGCCGCTGGTGGTCGCTTTTGCCATCGCGGGCAACGTGATGGTCGACCTGATGACGCAGCCCGTCGGCAAGGGCAAGGGCGGCAAGGACGTGTACCTTGGCGACATCTGGCCCACGCCCAAGGAAATCGACGAGAACCTGCGTTTCGCGATGAACGCCAAGGCCTTCCGCGAGAACTACGAGAAGGTCAAGACCGACCCCGGCAAGTTCTGGACGAGCATCAAGGGCACCCAGGGCGACGTCTACGACTGGCCCAAGTCGACCTACATCGCCGAGCCGCCCTTCTTCGAGGGCTTCAAGATGCAGCCGCATGCCTCCGATGCGGGTTTCAGGAACGCGCGGGTGATGGCGCTCTTTGGCGACTCGATCACCACCGACCACATCTCGCCGGCTGGCGCCATCAAGGAAAGCTCGCCCGCCGGCATCTGGCTCAAGGCGCACGGCGTGGCCAAGGCCGACTTCAACAGCTACGGCTCGCGCCGCGGCCACCACGAGGTGATGATGCGCGGCACTTTCGCCAACGTGCGCATCAAGAACCTGATGATTCCGCCCGACGACAGCGGCACGCAGGAAGAGGGCGGCATCACGCGCTTCCAGCCCGGCAACGAGAAGATGTTCATCTACGACGCCGCGCAGAAGTACATGGCCAAGGGCGTGCCCACGGTGATCTTCGGCGGCGAGGAATACGGCACCGGCTCCTCGCGCGACTGGGCCGCCAAGGGCACGCAACTGTTGGGCATCAAGGCGGTGATCGCGCGCAGCTTCGAGCGCATCCACCGCGCCAACCTGGTCGGCATGGGCGTGTTGCCGCTGCAGTTCCGCGGCGCCGATTCATGGCAGACGCTGCAACTCACGGGTGATGAAGAGGTGGACGTGGTTATCGGCGGTGAACTCAAGCCGCAGATGGACGTCAAGCTGGTGATCCGTCGATTCGACGGCGCGCATCAGGAAGTGACGGTGCGTCTGCGTATCGACACGCCTATTGAGGTCGAGTACTACAAGCACGGTGGCATCTTGCCGTTCGTGCTGCGGCAGCTTCTGGCTGCATGAGCTGAAACTGCGCCGCTCGCTTGCGGTGCTGGTTCCTCGAAAGGCTTTGTGGACAGGGGCGGGGATCACGCCGACGGTGTGCTCTGCTCCGCGAATGTCCCCCGCCGACAGCCTGCGGCTGCCGGCTCCTCCTTGATTTCGCTGCGCAGAGCACACCGCCGACCTGATCCGGACGCGCAGTGGTTGATCTACCCGCACAACGCGGCGTGTACAGGGCCGAGGGCATCGGGTGTTCCCCGCAGCGAAATCAAGGAGGGGCGAAGGCGGGGGACATTCGCGGAGGGGAATACCCGGTGTCCTCGGACCGCGCCCCCGTTTGACCCTGGTTGCCCCCATTTGCCCCTGCTTGATGCCCCGCAGGTGCCACGCAGCGCAAGGCTGCGACAAGTCACTCCACGCTGTAGAAGTAGATGACGCTGCTCAGCGGCCGCGGCTTCACCAGAATCGCCTGGTTGTCCGAATTCCCGTTGACCGTGATGATCGTGTCCCCAATCGGCCCCGCGACGATGAAGTGATGCACCTGCTCCGCCATCACCGCGATGTCGCCCGGCTGGCAGTTGCGCGAGAACGTCGGCTTGAGCCCGCTGGGGCCGATGCCCATTTTCCACTTGGTCTGCACCCCCGCCTGGCGCGCGACCCAGGTGGCGAAGATGCCACACCAACTCACGCCGGACGTCGGCGGCTGCGGGATCCGTCGCCCCGGAATCCGCACGCCGTCGAAAGTGGCCTTGTCCTTCCACTTCTGCTCCGTCCAGCCGTCGACGCCTTCGTCGAAGTACTGCTTGAGCCGCTTCCACCCCGCGCGCACGACCTGACCGCCATCCATCATCGTCTTGAGATCGGTGACGGCCGGCTCCGGCTGGGCCTCGGCGAATGCCAACTCGATGATCTTTCGCCGCAACGGCGACAGCCCCGGCGGGATGTTCGCGCCGCCCGACGTGGACGTCGCCGGATCGAACTTCGCAGGAATGAAGCCCGGCGGCGTCACGACCTGCGGCGACGGAACACCGCCCGGCACGGGCGTCGCGCCCTGTCCGCCGCCCGTGTCGAAGGTCTGCAGGCGCTCGATGGTGCGCTGCCCCACGTCCACCCGCCCGTCGGCGCTGTTGAACTGCCTGTTCTGGAAGTTGCGGATGGCGCCGACCGTTTTGGGGCCGCATTTGCCGTCCGTGTCCAGGGCCGGGATGGGGCCGCCGTTGCCGGTCGGCACGCAATTGAGCATGGACTGGATCGTGACCACGTCGTCATTGCGATTGGCGCCGCCGAGCCCGACGGATGCAAGGATGTTTCTCGCCATGGTGTTCCTCCTTGAGTCGCTGAAAGTGTAGGCAGCGACTCCCCTCACCGGAACTGGCCGGAGGGTGCAAAGGCAGGCCCTGTTCGCTATGGCTTATGGCTGCCGCGGCGGCATGCCCTCGCCGCACATGCCAGAAAGGCATATTTCAGCGAAGTGAAGGCTCCGGGCGGCCGATTCAGCCTCCCGCAAAGGGCTACTTTCACCGGAAACTGCCGAAGGCCCAAGTTTTCGAGAATAATTCTCACTTTGATTGCTTGGATACCTTGGGGTGATGACAAAAAACGGCGCGGCTGCGGCCACCTTGAGCCTGGACCAACTTCCCAGCCACCAGTGGGCGACCGTTCTCGACGTGGCGCGGCCGGAAAGCGCGGACGATCGCGAACTGGTGCTTCGGCTGACCGAAATCGGCTTCGTGCCGGGAGAAGCCGTGCGCATCATGGCCAATGGCGTTCCCGGCCGGGAGCCGCTGGCGGTGCGCCTGGGCCACACGACTTTTGCCCTGCGCCGCCACGAGGCCGCCATGATCCGCGTCACCCCCGGAGCCTTGAAGCATGGCTGAAGCGCTGCTCCCCGGCCGCGTGGCCTTGCTGGGCAACCCGAATTGCGGCAAGACGGCCCTGTTCAACCTGCTGACCGGCAGCCGCCAGAAGGTGGCCAACTACGCCGGCGTCACCGTCGAGCGCAAGGAAGGCCTGTTGCGCACCCCGTCGGGCCGACGCGTGTTCGTGCTCGACCTGCCCGGCGCCTACAGCCTGAACGCCCTGAGCGCGGACGAAGCGGTCACCCGTGACGTGGTCACCGGCAAGAGCAGCGAGGCGCTGCCCGACCTGCTGGTCTGCGTGACGGACGCGACCAACCTGCGCCTGAACCTGCGCTTGGTGCTCGAAGCACGCGCCCTCGGCCTGCCGATGGTCGTGGCGCTCAACATGACCGACATGGCCAAGCGCCAGGGCATCACCGTCGATGCCGCGGCGCTGTCGCGCGAACTCGGCGTGCCGGTGGTCGAAACCGTGGGCGTGAGCGCCGACGGGGCGCAGGGCTTGCTGGCGGCGATCGACGTTCCCGTGCCGCCCGCCAAGGCAAGCGCCTGGAAAGCGCCCGAGCTGGAAGACGTCCTGACCACGCAGCGCGAAGTGCGCCGCATCCTCGCCGTGGCCGTGCGCGAGCCGGCGGGTAGCCTGGACACCAGCGACAAGATCGACCGCGTGGTGCTGCATCCGCTGTGGGGCATGCTGGTGCTGGCGCTGGCGCTGTTCCTGATGTTCCAGGCGGTGTTCAGCTGGGCCACGGTGCCCATGGACGCCATCAAGGCCGGCACCGAGGCGCTGGGCAACCTGGTCAAGCAGGTGGTGCCCGAGGGCATGCTGCAGAGCCTGCTGGTCGACGGCATCGTGGCGGGGGTGGGCGGCGTGATCGTCTTCCTGCCGCAGATCCTGATCCTGTTCCTGTTCATCCTGGCGCTGGAAGATTCTGGCTACCTGCCGCGCGCGGCCTTCCTGCTCGACCGCGTGATGGGCACGGTGGGCCTGTCGGGCCGCTCCTTCATTCCGCTGCTGTCGAGCTTTGCCTGCGCCATTCCCGGCGTGATGGCCACCCGCACCATCAGCAACTGGCGCGACCGGCTCACGACCATCATGATCGCGCCACTCATGACCTGCTCGGCGCGGCTGCCGGTCTACGCGCTGCTGATCGCGGCCTTCATTCCTGAAAAGACCATCGGTGGCGTCTTCAACCTGCAGGGCTTCGTGCTGTTCGCGCTGTACGTCTTCGGCATCGTGTCGGCGATGGCGGTGGCCTGGGTGATGAAGCGCTTCCGGGACAACCAGTCGCACTCGCCGCTGCTGATGGAACTGCCCGCCTACCGCTGGCCCAACCTGCGCAACCTGGCCCTGGGCCTGTACGAGCGCGCATGGATCTTCCTGCAGCGCGTGGGCACCATCATCCTCACGCTGACGATCCTGCTGTGGTTCCTGTCGACCTTTCCGTCGCCGCCTGAAGGCGCGACCGGGCCGGCCATCCAGTACAGCCTGGCCGGCATGCTCGGCCGTGGGCTGGAGCACATCTTTGCGCCCATCGGCTTCAACTGGCAGATCTCGATTGCCTTGGTGCCCGGCATGGCGGCGCGCGAAGTCGCAGTGGGCGCGCTTGGCACCGTGTACGCGCTGTCGGCCACGGGCGACGAGGTGGCAGGGCAACTGCAGCCGCTGATCGCGAGCAGCTGGTCGCTCGCCACGGCGCTGTCGCTGCTGGTCTGGTACGTGTTTGCGCCGCAGTGCATCTCCACGCTGGCGACCGTCAAGCGCGAGACCAATTCCTGGCGCTATGTGTGGATCATGGCGGGCTATCTCTTCGCGTTGGCCTATGCTGCGTGCTTCGTGACCTACCGCGTCGCCGTGGCGCTGGGTGCGGGCTGAGAGCAATAAAGTTATGACGCAACAAATCATCGTCGCGGTCATCGTCGCATTGGCGGCGATCTACGCTGTCTGGCGCTGGATGCCATCGAAATGGCGCAAGGCGGCGGCTGGCAAGGTGGCGGCAGGAACGCATCGCGCCGGGCTGGTGGATGAGTCCCGCGCGCAGCAGCTGGCAGCGTCGCTGGCCAAAAGCTCGGGATGCGGCTCGTGCGACAGCTGCGGCAGTTGCGGCACGGCGGGAGACAAGTCGTCTCTGGCCAAGCCCGCGACCCCCAACGAAGCGCCCCTCCTCCGTCAACGCTGAGCGCCCATGCCAGCTCACCTACTCATTGCCGGTGGCGGCATTGGCGGGCTCTGTGCCGCCGTGGCGCTTGCGCGTGCCGGTCAAGTGGTCGACGTGCTCGAGCAGGCGCCGGCATTCGGCGAAATCGGGGCGGGCGTCCAGTTGGGGCCCAACGTCACCCGTCGCCTGAAATCGCTGGGCCTGGAGGAATCGCTGGCCCGCATCGCGGCGCGGCCCAAGGCGCTGTCGATCCGCAATGCCGTCGATGGCCACCTGCTGGCCAGCATGCCGCTGGCGGACGCGATGGAGCGCAAATACGGCGCGCCATACCTTTGCGCGCACCGCGCCGACCTGCACGGCGTGCTGCTCGCCAGCGCACGCAGCATGGCCGGCGTCACGCTCACGACCGATGCCCGCATCTCCGAGGTGGCCACCCGCGACGAAGGGGTCTGCGTGGCGGCCCTTGGCGCGCGCGCGTGGGATGGCGACGGGCTCATCGGTGCGGACGGCCTGTGGAGCATCGTGCGCGAGCGCGTGGTGGAAAGCACGCTGCCACCCCGGCCCACGGGCCACACCGCCTGGCGCGCGCTTGTGCAGCAGGACAGCCTTCCGGAGTCGCTGCGCAGCGCCGACGTGCAGGCCTGGCTCGGTGAGCGCCTGCATGTCGTGGCCTATCCGGTGCGTGGGGGTGACTGCCTCAACCTGGTGGTCATTGCCGAGTCCGAAAAAACCGCGCACGACCCCGGCGATTGGGACCAGGACGCCAGCGTCGTCGCCTTGCTGCAGGCGATTGGCGACCGTTGTGACGGCGTGAGGCCCCTGATCGAGGCCATGCCCGCCTGGCGCGCATGGACGGTGAACGACCGGCCGCCGCTCGTGGGCCCCGAGGACATGGCGAACGAACGCATTGCGCTGATCGGCGACGCGGCCCATCCGATGGTGCCTTACCTCGCGCAAGGCGCGGGCATGGCGATCGAGGACGCGGTGGCGCTGGCTGAGCGCGTCGGCAACGGCGGGCCGGCCAGCTTGCCGGCCGCCTTCGCGCGGTACGCGGCCACACGCTGGCAACGCAACGCCCGCGTGCAGGCGCGCGCCAAGCGCAATGGGGAAGTCTTCCATTCGAGCGGAACGATACGCATCGCGCGGGACGCTGCGCTGCGCGTGCTGGGGTCGCATCTGCTCGATGCGCCCTGGTTGTACGAGGGCTGAGGCGTCTCCGGGCAAGCCCCCGGATCCTCGGGGCTCTTTCCAGGTCTCCCTAAAGCTCGAAGCTCTTCAGGTGCTCGATGCGCTCGGCCAGGCCCTCGGCGCCGAGGTGATGGCTGATCTCGTCGGTGCGCACGGCGGCCAGTGAGCTTTCCAGGTCTTCCAGTAGTTCGTTGCGCGCGTCTTCGAAGGCGGCTGGCAGGTCGTCGTGCATCTTGGCGTAGGCCTGCGCGATGAGCCGGGCGGCATCCGGCGCGCCGCAGGCCACGCATTGCGCCACGGCGTGCGCCGTCGGCTGGGCGCCCTTGGCGAGCAACTGCAGCGTGAGTTCGGGCGATATGGCGCCTTCGATGCAATCCATGGCATCGGCACTGACGGGCGCGCCGGCATCGACCAGCGCCGCTGCCGCCGCATAGGCACCATGCGCCAGCGCCAGATCCGTCGCAATGGCCGTCCCGTGCAAGGGTGCGTCGAAGCTCACGCCCGCGGCAGCCAGCTCGTCGACCAGCGCAGGGTCGTCGGTGGCAATGGCATGGCGCAACGCAATCTGCGCCGTGAGCGGTGCTCGCGCAAGCTCGCCATTGGCCAGCGGCGTTCGCCAGTCGATCAGCGCGCGGCGATAGAAGGCGATCAGCTTGTCGCACAGGTCCAGGTCCAGCCCGTGGTCGCCGTGGCGTTCGTCCACGTAGTCCATGAGCGCCTGTCCGGTGAAATAGTCGCCAGCGGGCTCCAGCGGGTCTTCGCTCAGGTGCAGCGCGGCGAGGGCGCCTTTCAGGTCGGTGGCGATGGTGGCCAGGCCGTCCTCGTGCATGGCGTGCGGCCACGTGGCGGGCATGCCTCGCTTCCACGCAAGGATGCTGCCGAACTGCGTGCCGGGCTTGGTGACGGTGTAGATGCGGTCGCTGTCCTCGAAGCCGCCAAAGGGCAGCGTCATCAGTTGGGGCGGAGTGTCTTCGCCATTGGCCTTGGCGGCACTCGATCGTTCGAAGTTGATCCAGCCCGTCAGGTCGTAGAAACCATCGCTGCTGTCGCTGAAGAGCTCGCTCCAGTTGACGGCTTCCTCGCTGCCGTTCATGCGCAGCGTGAGGTCGTAGTCCAGGGCGCCGCCGGCGGTCTGCTGCCACAGCGCGACAAGCTGCGGCGGCACGGGGCCGGCGCAGGCCGCCTCCACCTCGGCCAGTGCCCCGGGGGACATGGGCGGCCTGGCGTCGAAGATCACGCGATCGGCAAAGATCACGATGCCGTGCTCGCGCAGCTGGGCGAGTTCGTCGGGCGAAAAGAAATCAGCCATGCAAGTCTCCTCCTTCTTGTGCCCGACAGTGGAACTACAGGTCGGTGCGCAGTTTCCAGATTTCCGGAAACAGCACCACGTCGAGCATCTTGCGAAGATAGCTTACGCCGCCCGTGCCGCCTGTGCCACGTTTGAACCCGATGATGCGCTCGACGGTCGTCACGTGGCGAAAGCGCCAGAGGCGAAAAGCGTCCTCGATGTCGGTGAGCTTTTCGCCGAGCTGGTAGACGTCCCAGTACTTGTGCGGGTCGCGGTAAGCGACGAGCCATGCGGCTTCGACCTCGTCGCTGGCGACGTAGGGCAAGCTCCAGTCCCGCTCCAGGTGGCTGGCGGGCACGGGCAAGCCGCGGCGCGCCAGCAGGCGCAGCGATTCGTCGTAGAGCGAGCGCGAGCGGTAGGCTGCGTCAACGCGCGCCAGCAGGTCCGGGCGATGCTCGTGGGGCTTGAGCATGGCGGCGTTCTTGTTGCCCAGCGCGAACTCGATGCAGCGGTATTGCGCGCTCTGGAATCCGCTGGAGCTCGCCAGGTACGGCCGCATTGCGCTGTATTCGGGCGGCGTCATGGTCGACAGGACGGTCCAGGCGCCGACCAACTGCTCCATGATCCGCGTGACGCGGGCCAGCATCTTGAAGGCGTCGGGCAACTGCTCCTGCGCGACGCAGCGCGTGGCGGCGGTCAACTCGTGCAGCATGAGCTTCATCCACAGCTCACTGGTCTGGTGCTGCACGATGAAAAGCATCTCGTCATGCGCCGGCGACAGCGGATGCTGTGCGCTCAGGATTTCGTCAAGGTGCAGGTAGTCGCCGTAGCTCATGGACTCGCTGAAGTCCAGCTGGGCCTTTTCTTCGTGGACGATTTTTTCGGTGCTCATTTCCTGCGCTCTCAGGTCACGGCATTTTTCTGGTTGAACTCGGGGCGCTTCCATTCCTCGCTTTCGAGCACCTGCACGATGTGCTCGACGGAATTCCAGACGTCTTCAAAGCCGAGATAGAGCGGCGTGAAGCCGAAGCGCAGGATGTCGGGCATCTGCGAATCGCCGGCGCGGTAGTCGCCGATGACGCCGCGCGCGATGAGCGCCTGCACGATGGCATAGGCCTGCGTGGGCGTTTCCTGCTTCGTCATCGCCAGGCACACCTGCGAGCCGCGACGTGCGTGGTCGCGCGGCGTGACAAGCTTGAAGCGGCCGGGGCAGCGCGCCTCGGTCAGGTCGATGAAGGCGTCGGTGAGGGCGAGCGACTTGGTGCGCAATGCGTCCATGCCGCCATGCGGATCGGCGGCGAGCACCGTGTCGAGGCCGCATTCGAGCGCGGCCAGGCTCACGATGGGTTGGGTGCCGCAGAGATAGCGCGCGATGCCGGGGGCAGGGCGGTAATGCGGCGTGAATTCGAAGGGCGCGGCGTGGCCCCACCAACCCGACAGCGGCTGTTGAAACTGGCCGGCGTGGCGCGTGTGGACCCACGCGAAAGCCGGCGCGCCGGGGCCGCCGTTGAGGTACTTGTACCCGCACCCGATGGCGAAATCCGCGTTGGCTTCGTTGAGCGACACGGGCACCGCGCCAGCGCTGTGCGCCAGATCCCACACGGTGAGCACGCCGGCCGCATGCGCGGCATCAGTGATGGCCGCCATGTCGTGCATTGCGCCGGTGCGGTAGTTGACGTGTGTGAGCATCAGCACCGCGACTTCCGGCGTGAGCACCGCCGGCAGTTCGCTCTCTTCGATGAGTTGCAGCGTCATGCCGTGTTCCTTGCACAGCGATTCGGCGATGTAAAGGTCGGTCGGAAAGTTGCTGCGCTCGCTGATGACGACGCGGCGCTTCGGGTCGGCCTTGGCTTGAGAGAGTGCGGCGAACAGCACCTTGTAGAGGTTGATCGAGGTGCTGTCGGTGCACACCACTTCGCCCGGCGCGGCGCCGATGAGGCGCGCCACCTTGTCGCCCAGGCGCTGCGGCAAGTCGAACCAGCCGGCAGTGTTCCAGGAGCGGATGAGCCCTTCGCCCCATTCGCCGGTCACCACTTCGGCGACGCGGGCGGGCGCGGCCTTGGGCATCACGCCCAGCGAATTGCCGTCCAGGTAGATGACGCCGGCGGGGATGGTGAATTGGTCGCGCAACGTGCGCAGCGGGTCTTGCGCATCGAGGCGCTTGCAGTCTTCGAGGTTCATATCAAGCTTTACTTCAACGGTCATGGCGAACGAGGCCAGTTCTACTTCAGTGAAACACCGTGGGACCGGCTTTGCCGGACCGCTGGTGTTGCCCCCGGCGAGGGGGTTGGCGGAGCGACACGAAGTGCGCGCCGCCTGGGGGAGGTCATAGTTCTCGGAGGACGGCGCGAACGGGGGAGGCGTCGGCAGTTGTCAGCTTCAGCGGCAGGGCAATGAGTTCGTAGTCGCCTTCGGGCACGTCGTCGAGCACGAGGTTTTCGAGCACGCGCAGGCCCAGGCGGCGAATGACCTGGTGGCTTTCGAGCGACTTGCTGTCGGCCGGGTCGATGCTCGCGGTGTCGATGCCAACGAGTTGCACGCCGCGCTCGGCGAGCTTTTCAATTGTTTGCGGCGCATAGGCGGCGAGTTGCGGATCCCAGCGATCGACCGGCGCCGTCCGGTAGGTGCGGACCAGCACGCGCGGCGGCAGGTCATCCAGGGCGTGTTCGATGTGCCGCCATTCCACGAGCGGCCCGCACTCGATGGCGTGGATGACGCGGCAGCGGCCCAGGAAAGGCACGAGGCTGACGGCGCCGATGGTGGCGCCTTCCGCGTCGTAGTGCAGCGGTGCATCGGCATGCGCGCCGACGTGTGGCGAAAGCGTGATCTCGCTGACGTTGACCGGGCATCCCGGCCCGATCGTGGCGGCCCAGCGCTGGCTGTAGTGCGTGTCGCCCGGAAAGACGGGCGCCCCTTCATGCACCGGCGGGGAGATGTCCCAAAGACGAAGTGAATCCATGGCGCAAAGGTAGCGCCGTGCGGGGCGTCGTGGTGTCGGTTATTTCCAACGGAAACGAATCGAAAAATGTCTGGCGGTTGGCGCTTCTCGCTTGGGGGGTGAGGTGGGGAAGGGGGCGCATGACGATGGAGACCCTGCCGGGCAATCAACCGCCCGGTGCCCTCACCCCGACCCTCTCCCGGCGGGAGAGGGAGAGCGAAACACGCCGTCGTCCAGCGGGGGCAATCCGTGCCGGACCCGGGCGCGCTCGCAGCCGAAGCTGCCTGCTTCCAGTTCGTGGCAGGGGTTGGGGCGCCACTCGTAAATGCCGCAGGAAACCGAGACGCCGATCTTGCCGCCGAGCGCAGCGCAGCGCGGCTGCGCATGGTCCGTGCCCCGCATGCGGCAGATCGTGTTGGTCACTTCCACCGCGAGGCCGGCGGGCACCCGCCCGCCCATTTCTTCGGACTCGTGGATGCTGAAGTCAACGCGATAGCTGGCGCAGCAGGCGCCGCATTGCTGGCAGGGCGAAAGGGAAGAAGACATGGCAAGAGATCAACGGGCAGGCGGAATTCGAACGCGGAAGCCTACACCGCGCCCGTTCAGCCCTTCCACGATGTCGACGTGCCCGCCCATGCGCAACGCGGCCTGCCGGACGATTGCCAGGCCGAGGCCCGATCCGCTGGCCTCATGGTCCGTGCCACGGTAGAAGCGTTCGAACACGCGCGCGTGCTGCGACGGTGCAATGCCGGCGCCGTCGTCTTGCACCGAGAGCACGAGATCGTGCCCCTGTTCATGCAGTGCCACGGCGACCGTGTTGCCGCGTGACCCATAGCGAACGGCGTTATCGACCAAGTTGTGCACAATGGACGTCATGGCCGTGATGTCGATGCTGCGCGTCAGGCTGTCCGCTGCGTCGAGCGAGAGCTCCATGCCTTTGTCCATCGCTTCTTGCGCGGGATGCGCCAGCGCGTCGCGCAGCCAGCCGGCCACATCGGTGGTGCGCGTGGTGGGCGGCGACGCTTCGTCGAGCGCCGCCAGTTCGAGCAACTGTTGCGCCATGTGCGAGGTGCGCGCAATGGCGAGATTCAACTGCGCCTCGGCCTGCGTGCGCTCAGCTTCATTGGCGGCGTGCGCGAGCACGTGCGCCTGCGCATTGATCACGGCCAGGGGCGTGCGGATCTCGTGTGCCGCATCCTGAACGAAGGCGCGTTCTCGTTCGACTTTCAGTCGCAGGCGCTGCAGCAAGTCGTCGAGCGCACCCACGAGCGGCTTGAGTTCGCGATAGCGCGCCTCGACACCCACGGGGCTCAGGTCGTTCGCGTCGCGTGCGGCGATTCGCGAGGCCAACGTCTGCAAGGGCCGCAGCCCGCGCCGGATCGGCAGCCAGATGGCCAGCAGCACGATGGGCAACGCCAACAGCAGGTAGGGCAGGAGAAAGCGCGCGTTGTAGGCCAGGAAGGCCTGGTCGGTTCGCGTGGGTTCGGCAATGCGCAAGGTCCATCGCGGCGTCACGGCTTCCACGAGGCGGTAGGGCGCGGCGTTGACCTGGATAGCCTGCGCTGGGTTGTCGGGCTTGGGTAGTGGCCCACTATCTTGCAAGGCTGCCGTGGCGTAGATGCGCCTGCCGTCGGCATCGAGCAGTTCGAATTCGATCACGCCGGGCAGACGATTGATTTCGCGGCGGCGAATGTTGACCCAGGTTGCCGTCGCCGCGGTGAAGGCCGCGCCTTCGGCATCGGTGTGCACGTCGGCGAGCGACGCCTCCAACGCTTGCGCGAACTTCTGCAATCCGCCTTCACGCACGTTGATGCTTTTCACTTCGAAAAGGAGGTACGCCAGCAGGACGGCCCAGATCAGCAAGAAGCCGACGAGGATCGACACGACGCTGCGCTGGACGAGCGAAGGCTGTGTGGCGCGCTCGAACCAGCCGCGCAGGATCGACTTGTCGCTCATGCCACCAGCAAATAGCCCACGCCGCGAACGGTGCGGATGCGTTCCGCGCCGATCTTGCGGCGCAGGTTGGACACGTGCACTTCGATTGACGCGAAGTCCACAGGATCGCCCAGCGGATCGAGGCGTTGCGATATCAGGCCCTTGGCGACCACGGCGCCGGGCTCGCGCGCCAGCTCCAGCAGGAGTTGGAACTCGCGTTGCGACAGCGCCAGAGGCTGCCCGTCGAGTTGCGCCGCGTGCCGGCGCGGCTCGATCAGCAAGTCGCCCAGCGTCCAGCAGTCGCTCGCCTGCCGCGCGCTGCGTCGCAGCACGGCGCGGATGCGCGACATCAACTCTGCGGTCGCAAAAGGCTTGATGACGAAGTCGTCCGCGCCGCCATCGAGCCCCGCCAAGCGGTCTTCCACGGCGGCGCGCGCGGTGATCACGATGATCGGCACCTGCACGCCGTTGCGGCGCCAGCGGGCCAGCAGGTCGAAGCCGCTGCCGTCAGGCAGGGTGAGGTCGAGGAGCACGCAGTCCACCATCGCGGCGTCGATGCTCGTGGGCGCATCGGCCGCGCGGCGACGCCATTCACTTGTCAGCCCTTCGACCTTGAGCGCGGCTTGCAAGGCGCGGCCGAGGTCCAGGTCGTCTTCGATCAGGAGGATGTGCATTGGGGGATTTTGAACGCTGCGACGTGCGCAAAAGCCACGGCGGCGCGCGTCTTTGGCTTGCCTTAAGGATCGACCCAACAGAATCGGCGCAAAGATAAGGGAGATCGATTTCATGCGCCTTGCGCTCACCACCCACGCCGTCGCGCGTGCCCGCGGTCCTGCCAGACGTGCAGCGGTAACAGCAATTCTGACCCATGCATTGACGCTTCATGCCCAGTCGATGCCGGACAACCCCGGCGCGGCGGCCAGCGATGCGCCGCAACTCGAAACCATCAACGTCACGGCTCGGCGTTCCATCGAGCAACGCTTTTTCGCGGCAGGCTCGATGGTCGTCGTCGATCGCAAGGACATCGAGCAACTCGGTGCCTTTTCCGTGGCCGACGTGCTGCGTGCATTGCCGGGCGTGCAGGTCACGCCGACGGCGGACGGGAGCGTGGAGATCCGCATGCGCGGCATGGACCGCGGCGCAACGCAGTTGCTGATCGACGGCCAGCGGGTGGCGAGTGCCAAGTCGCAACTGCCGATGGATCAGCTTCCTTCGGAGTTGATCGAACGCATCGAGGTCGTGCGTGCGCCGTCGGCCGAGTTCTCTGGCGCCACCGGCGGCACGATCAACATCGTGCTGCGGCAGGCGACTGTGCAGCGTGAGACCAACATCCGCCTCACCGACAACCATGTGTGGGGCAGCGATGCGGCGCAGGCCTTCTTCTCCAGAAGCGGTCCCATTGGCAGCAAGCCTGCCGATGCCGATGCGTCGCTTGCATCGCAACCCTGGGCCTACTTCGTTGCCGCGTCGAGCATTGGCTACATCCTGGGCGCGGACACGCATCGAACAAGCTCGGACCCCAGTGGCGTGACCTCCGAGGTCGATGCGTCGGGCCGCTATCGACGCAGGGATGACACCCTCATACCTCGCATCAGCGGGCACGTGGGCGCGTCGGACCAGTTGACATTGCGCGCCAACCTGAGCCAAGCCGACTTTTCGGGCAACTACCGCAGCGTGGGAAGCGG
Source organism: Variovorax brevis (assembly GCF_030317105.1). Taxonomy (GTDB): domain Bacteria; phylum Pseudomonadota; class Gammaproteobacteria; order Burkholderiales; family Burkholderiaceae_C; genus Variovorax; species Variovorax brevis. Next base: position 811,665 of record NZ_JASZYG010000003.1, on the reverse strand, counting down.
GCACGACAGCCTGGGGTCTTACGCCCTTCAAAGTGGGGAAGCCCACCGCTACGATCGTCGCTACCTGCAGGGCGCCATCGACTGGACGCATCGTTTCGAGGGCGCCAAGCTGGAGACGACCTTGTCGGACAGCAATGCCCGGGACACCGTGGATCGCTTGGGCGACGTGCGCCAGGACTATGGCTTCGGGCCGGTGAACAGCGTCTACGGGCTGCTGGACAAGCGCGACGAAACCTACGGGTCGCTCAGCACCAAGCTGACGGGCACGAAAAGTCCACTGCTGTGGAGCGTCGGCGCCCTGGTCGACCGCCGAAGCCTGAGCGTCAACAGCCTGTCCAACGTGAGCCGCGCGCCGGACACCGTGCTCGATCTGGGGGCCCGCATCACGCGGCAGGTGCTGTGGGGGCAGAACGAATGGGAGTTGCCGGGCAACACCACGCTCACCGCGGGACTTCGCGGCGAGGAAAGCCACATTGAAAGCAGCGACGCCACGCTCTTGACCGACCAGCGCCAGCGCTGGCTGCAACCCTCGCTGCACGTTCGAACGCCCCTGGGCGAAGACACGCAGATGCGCGTCAACCTGGCGCGCATCACGCGCAACCCGAGCATCTGGGACCTCATCGACCGGCGCATTCCCAGCCAGGGCAGCAACAGCATCACCAATCCGGACGTGGTCGGCAATCCCTTCCTGCAGCCTGAAACCAGTTGGACGCTGGACACGGGCATGGACACCAAGCTGGGTTCGCAGGGCATGGGTGGCCTGAACCTCTTTGTGCGGCAAGTGTCGGACGCGATTGCGACCACCACGGCGCTTGTTGGCAACCGCTGGGTGGACCAGCGGCAAAACGTCGGCGATGCGCTCGTCTGGGGGCTGGAAGCCGACGTCAAGAGCGGGCTCACCTGGCTGGGTCTTGCTGACGACTGGACGCTGGCGGCCAATGCCAGCCTGCTGCAGTCGCGCATGACCAGCGGGATCAACGTCGGGCAGCGCATTCCGGGGCAGGCGCGCTATCTGGCGACGATCAATGTGGCGAGGCCCATTCGCAACACGGGCGGCCTGTTCGGTGGCGGAACGCTGACCTTGACCGGCCCGGCCGACTTCAACACCTCGCCCGGCATCACAGGGCGGGACAAGGCGCGAGCGATGCTGGACCTGTATGTGGGCTCCGTGATCACGAAGCTGGGGTATTGGCGAATCGGCGTCTACAACATCGGCAACGTGCATTTCGTTCGCGAGAAGAGCTATGCCGACCCGCAGGCCGGACTCACGCAAACCACGTCGGACATGACGTTGACGCCACGGCTGTATGTGACCATCGGGACGCGCTTTTGAGCGGCGGGACTGGGTGGGCAATCAAAACGATTTCCATGCCAGAGAAAAGCATCACAGGGAAATCAAGCGAGCCCGCACTTCGGACCAGGGAACGGGCTTCGCCGCTCCGGACCGCAACGCTTCCTTGCGCTGCCGAATCTCGTCCGCCCAAGCCCTTGCGATGGTGGCGTCATCTTCACCGCCCAAGGTGTCAAGCAGCGCGACGACCGCCGCGCACTCGTCAGGCGTCAGCGCGAGCGCTTCGTCAATGATCTGAGCGGCCCGGGAGTCCAAGCCAGAAAGCCCGATCGTGTTCGCCTGAAAGCGGACCCGACTACTCCACCCGCCCCAGTAACAGGTACTCCATCAGCGCCTTCTGCACATGCATCCGGTTCTCCGCCTCGTCCCAAACCACCGACTGCGGCCCGTCAATGACTTCCGCCTGAACCTCCTCACCGCGATGCGCAGGCAGGCAATGCATGAACAGCGCATCAGGCTGCGCGGCACGCATCATCTCTTCATCCACGCACCAGTCCGCAAAAGCCTTGCGGCGCGCCTCGTTCTCGGCCTCGTAGCCCATGCTGGTCCACACGTCCGTGGTCACCAGATCAGCGTCGCGGCAGGCCTCCATCGGGTCCTTGAAGACCTTGTAGCTTTCACCAGACCGGATGCCCGCCACCGACTGGTCGACCTCGTACCCGCTGGGCGTGCTCACATGCACCTTGAAGCCCAGGATCTCGCTGGCCTGCAGCCAGGTGTTGGCCATGTTGTTGCCGTCGCCCACCCACGCCACCGTCTTGCCCTTGATCGAGCCGCGGTGCTCGATGTAGGTGAAGATGTCCGCCAAGATCTGGCAGGGGTGGAACTCGTTCGTCAGGCCGTTGATGACCGGCACGCGCGAATGCGCCGCGAAGGCTTCGATCTTGGTTTGCTCGAAAGTGCGGATCATCACCAGGTCGACCATGCGGCTGATGACCTTGGCGCTGTCCTGGATGGGCTCGGCGCGGCCCAACTGGCTGTCGCCGGTGGTGAGGTGCACCACGCTGCCGCCCAGCTGATACATGCCGGCCTCGAAGCTCACGCGCGTGCGGGTCGAGGCCTTCTCGAAGATCATGGCCAGCGTACGGTCAACCAAAGGCTGGTGTCGCTCGTAGGCCTTGAACTTCTTCTTGATGAGTGCCGCGCGGGCAAACAGGTGCGCGTACTCGTCAGCCGAAAAATCGGCGAATTGCAGGTAATGCTGGAGGGCGGGTGCGTTGCTCATGTCTTCGATTCTGCAAGAAAGGCCTTCACGATCGGCACGAGGATCGAAACAATCTCGTCGGCCTCGGCCTTGTTGAGGATCAGCGGCGGCACCAGGCGGATCACGCTGTCGGCCGTCACGCTCAGCAGCAGGCCGGCATCGCAGGCCTGGTTGAGGATGATGCCGCAGGGACGGTCGAGTTCGATGCCCAGCATCAGGCCCTGACCCCGCACTTCCTTGACGCCCGACAGGCCAGCAAATTCGCGCTCCAGCGATTCCTTGAGGTGCGCGCCGATCGTGGCCGCGTTGTCCAGCAGCTTGTGCTCTTCCATGATGCGGATCGTCTCGATGCCGGCGCGCATCGCAAGCGGATTGCCGCCGAAGGTCGTGCCGTGGTTGCCCGGCCCGAAGATGTTCGCGGCGCGAGGGCCAGCGACCACCGCGCCTACCGGCACGCCCGAGCCCAGGCCCTTGGCCAGCGGCATCACGTCCGGCTTGATGCCGGCCCACTGGTGCGCAAACCACTTGCCGGTGCGGCCCATGCCGCATTGCACTTCGTCGATCATCATCAGCCAGTCGCGCTCGTCGCACAGCGCGCGCACTTGCCGCAGGTAGTCCCAACGCATCGGGTTGATGCCGCCTTCGCCCTGGATGGTCTCGAAGAACACGGCGACCACGTTGGGGTTGCCTTCGGTGGCCTTCTTGAGCGCATCGATGTCGTTGAGCGGCACGCGAATAAAACCTTCCACCAGCGGCTCGAAGCCCTTTTGCACCTTCGGGTTGCCGGTGGCGGACAGCGTGGCAATGCTGCGGCCATGAAAAGCGGCTTCGTAGACCACGATTTCAGGACGCTCGATGCCCTTGTCGTGGCCGAACTTGCGCGCCAGCTTCAGCGCCGCTTCGTTGGCTTCCAGGCCGGTGCAGCAGAAAAACGCGTTCGTCAGGCCCGACAGCTCGGTGAGCTTGGTCGCGAGCTGTTCCTGCCCTGTCACGTGGTAGTAGTTGGAGCTGTGGATCAGCTTGGTGATCTGGTCCTGCAGCGCCGGCACCAGTTCGGGGTGGTTGTGGCCGAGCGTGTTGACGGCGATTCCGCCGAGGCCGTCCAGGTACGCCTTGCCGTTGGTGTCCCACACTCGGCACCCTTGGCCGTGCGACAGCGCGATCGGCAGGCGGCCGTAGGTGTTCATGACGTGGGGCGACGTGGGCTGGGCGTTGGAGCTCATGCGTTTCTCCGGGTAGGGGAGCGATTTGGAAAGGAAGCGAATTCTAGGCGCCGTGTGTGACCGCGTTCATTGAGGATTGCGCATCACTGCAATGCCCCCTGCCGGGCGGCAAAACGCGGCCCAAAGGTAGAATCCTTGTGCGCCGCAGCAATTGCAGCGGACGTCTCCCATCCATGGTCTCCCCCAACGCCAAAGAAATCTTCATCCAGGGCATCACGAGCGACGGCCGCACCTTCCGGCCAAGCGACTGGGCCGAGCGACTGGCGGGCGTCATGTGCTCGTTCCGCCCGGGTGGCGCGACCCCGGGCAGCCACCTGAGCTATTCGCCCTGGTGCGTGCCGACGGTCATCAACGGCATCAAATGCGTCGTCGTGAACCACGAATTGCGCAACTACGAGCCGATGGCCTGGGATTTCGTCGTTCACTTTGCGCGCGACAACGACCTTCAGTTCGCCGAAGCCTGCTTGGTGCCCGACGCGCTGGAAAAAGCCGCCGCGCAGGCGCCCAAGCGCTGATCCCTGGCGCCGGCGCCGCGAACTGCGCCGCAAACACCGCACAATCCCCGCCGATATGAAACATCGGTTGCGCTCGATTGGCGCCTGGCTTCTCGCATGGTTGCTGCTCAGCGCAGGCGGCGCCTTCTGGCTCGCGCGCGACGGCCTGCGCCAGTTGCAAGACGACTTCGACACGCAGGCGCGCATCGCGCACCGGCTGCTCAGCCAGCAGGTCGTGCAGTACGACGCCGTGCTGGCGACGCTGGCGCTTTTGGGCAGCAGCGAAGACCGGCGCGAAGCGGAATCGCGCCTGAGCAGCGTCTACCCCTCCATCCTGGCCGTCGTGCGGCGTGACGCCTCGCAGGCGTGGCCGGATGCCCGGCTGGCGTCGGCGGAGGCGCAATCGCTTGCTGCCCGCCGGGCGCAGTTGGGGCCGATCGACCTGACAAAAGGTCGCTACTGGCTGGTGATGGCCGCGCAGCCGGTGAGCTACGCGCTCGAAGTCGATCTGGCCAGCACCGTGCCGTGGAGCGACTGGCCGATGGACCCCAAGACCAGCCCGGTGCGACTGGCGCTGCACCTGGGCGAGCGCGAATACCTGGTGCAACCCGGCAGCGCTGCAGGCGGCTGGTGGCACTTTGCATTCCGCAAGCATCTGGCCTCGGCAAGCCAGGATTTCGACGTGGCCGCCGACCGCGACGTGCGCCTGCGTGAATTGCCCTGGGGCCCGATGACGGCCTGGATCGTGGGCGTGGCCGTCGTGCTGGCCGGATTGCGCGCATGGCAGCGCCAGCGCACCGAACGGCGCCGTGCGGAGGAGATGGTGCGATTCGGCCAGGTCGCGCGCCTCAACGCCCTGGGCGAACTCGCCGCCGGCATGGCGCACGAACTGAACCAGCCGCTGACGGCGGTGCTCGCCAACACGCAGGCGGCGCGTCGGCTGCTCGACGATGCCTCCGCGGAAGACTTGGCAACGGCGCGCACCGCCATGGGCAATGCCGTCGACCAGGCGCGCCGTGCGGCCGACGTCGTGGGCCGCTTGCGGCGGGTGATCGAGCGACCGACGGCCGAGGGACGGAGCCAGGCCTTGGTGCTCGCCGACGTCCTGCAGCGCGCGCTGCATCTGCTGGAACCCGAATTCGCCCGGCATGGCATTGCAGCGACGCTGAGTCCCTTGGGCAGTGCGCACAGCGCCCAGAGCCTGCGGGCCCAGGGCGACCCAGTGGCTGTGGAGCAGATCGTTCACAACCTGCTGGTCAATGCGATGCAGGCCCTGGCGCAACACGGCGCGGGCGGGCGGCGCATTTCCGTGCTGTATGGGGCCGCGGGCGAGGGCCGCTGCCAGGTCCAGGTGTGCGACAACGGCCCCGGCATTCCGCCCGAGACGATGTCGCGCATCTTCGAGCCGTTCTTCAGCACGCGCGAGCACGGACTGGGCTTGGGCCTGAGCTTGTGCGAAACCCTCGCGCAGGAAATGAGCGGCACACTCACCGTGGCGCCCGCGCAGGCGGGCGGCGCCTGCTTCACCCTGACCCTTCCTCAACCCGTGCATTCGGCATGACGATGAACGCTCCGCAATCACCGCTGATTCACCTGATCGACGACGACGCGGCCGTTCGCGAAAGCCTGGCGCTGCTCATCGGCACCATCGGCTTGCGTGTGCAGACGTGGAGCGACCCGCTGGAGTTCGTAACGGGTTTCGACCGCAGCGGCATCGGCGCGATCGTACTGGACGTGCGCATGCCGGGCGTGAGCGGGCTCAGCCTGCTCGACACGCTCATCGCCCAGGGCGTGGACCAGCCCATCCTGATGCTGACGGGGCACGCAACGGTCGAGATGTGCCGTCGTGCCTTCAAGGCGGGCGCAGCCGAATTCCTCGAGAAGCCGGTGAACGATGAGGACCTTCTCGAAGCCCTGCGGCTGGCCGTGCAGAACCACGTGAGGTCGCGTGAGCGCGGCAAGACGGATCAGGTGGCGCGTGCGCGATTCGCCCAGTTGTCTGAACGTGAACGCGAAGTGCTGGCCCTCATCGTGCAGGGCTTGACCAACAAGGAGATTGCGAAGTCGCTGCAGCTGTCACCGCGCACCGTTGAAAGCCATCGCGCCAACGTCTTCGCCAAGCTCGAATGCGATTCGCTGGCGCAGATGATCCGGCACTACGCCGATCTCGTCGACGCGGCTGCGTAAGCGGCTGACCTCGTAGAACTACGGAGCGCCGCGCGTAGCCGTACGAATTTACCCGGCGGCTCGCCGTTTCTACAGTGCGTGCAGCGGTGGCGATCAGGCCCCGCATCACTACTCAGACACTCTGGAGATCCCAATGCGTTTCAGCCCCCGTTTCGTTGCCGCCTCGCTCGCCCTTGCCGCCGTCGGCGTCCATGCCCAAGCCGCAACCGTCAACACCCAGAAGAGCCTGTCGCTCGAAGCAGCCAACCAGGTCGCCGCCGGTGCCGTGGCCGCTTGTGCCGCCAATGGCTACGCCGTTGCCGCGACCGTCGTCGATCGCGCCGGCGTCGTGCTGGCCGTGCAGCGCGCCGACAACGCCGGCCCGCACACGCTGGCGTCCAGCGAGCGCAAGGCGTGGACCTCGGCTTCGGCCAAGAGCCCCACGAAGGCCATGATGGAAGGCGCCCAAAAGAACCCCGGCGCCGCGAACCTGGTCAACCTGCCGGGCTTCCTGCTGCTGGGCGGCGGCTTGCCGATCAAGTCTGGCAATGAAGTCATCGGCGCCGTGGGCGTGGGCGGCGCGCCGGGCGGACACCTGGACGAGCAGTGCGCCCAGACGGCGCTGGACAAGGTCAAGTTCGATCCAAGCTGATCGCTTTCAGGAAAATGCGATCGGAGACTTTTCGATCGCCCAAGAAAAAACCGCCCGAAGGCGGTTTTTCTTTTTTTGCTGCAGCGCACCCCGATCAAACGGCGGACCGACGGGCGGTCCGGGCTGTTTGCCTGATAGGCCTCAGGCGGCGGCGGTTGCCAGGGCCTTGACCTTGGCAGACAGGCGGCTCTTGTCGCGAGCTGCCTTGTTCTTGTGGAAGATGCCCTTGTCGGCGACGGTGTCGACGATGCTCTGCGCCTTGGCGAAGAGTTCGGCAGCCTTGGTCTTGTCGCCAGCCAGAACAGCCTTTTCGACGTTCTTGACAGCGGTACGGTATTTGGAACGCAGCGAGGTGTTCGCAGCGTTGAGCTTGACGTCCTGACGGACGCGCTTGCGGCCCGACGCGAGGCGCGGGTTCTTTTTCTTGGGCTTGGTAGATGCCATGACTTAAGGTTTCCTTGTGTCTGGGGATGATGCAGCAAAGCCAAAGATTATAGCCCGCCCCGGGAAAACGGGCTCGCCCCCAGGCTCCGCGGCACTTCGTGCCGCTCCTCCAACCCCCTGCCGGGGGCAACACCAGCGGCCCGGCGAAGCCGGTTCCGCGGTGTTTCACGAACGGGCTTCGCTGCGCTTGCCGTGCGAAAACACGCCGAAGGGCTGGAGAACGCGTCGAATGTTCTGCACTGCTGGATCGCTCGGAAAAAGGGGTGGGGCGGGCAGCACCTACACTTCCCGCGCTGTGTCCCTGTTCAAATCCGCCTCCACCGTTTCCCTGCTGACGCTCGCTTCGCGCATCACCGGCCTCATTCGTGACGTGCTGATGGCGTCGGTATTCGGCGTCAGCGCGTTGACCGACGCGTTCAACGTCGCTTTTCGCATTCCCAACCTTTTCCGTCGGGTTTTCGGCGAGGGTGCCTTCAGCCAGGCCTTCGTGCCGGTGCTGGCGGCGCGCAAGGCCGAGCAGGGTGACGCCGGCGCCAAGGAACTGGTCGACCATGTCGCCACGCTGCTCACCTGGGCGCTGGTGGTGCTGTGCATCGCCGGGGTCGTCGCCGCGCCGCTGATGGTGCTGGCCATGGCCAGCGGCCTCAAGCAGACGACCCACGGCTTCGACGCGGCCGTGGTCATGACGCGCTGGATGTTTCCCTACATCGGCTTCATGTCGCTGGTGGCGCTGGCGGGCGGCATTCTCAACACCTGGCGCCAGTTCGCGATTCCGGCGGCTTCGCCGGTGCTGCTCAACATCTGCCTGATTTCCTCGATCGTCATCGGCGCGCCCTGGTTTCGCGCGCACGGCATCGAGCCGATTTATGCGCAATGCATCGGGGTGATGGTGGGCGGTGTCCTGCAATTGGCGCTGCAATTGCCATCGTTGCGCCGCATCGGGCTGTTGCCGCGCATCGGCGCGAGCTTCGGCGCGATTCGCGCGGCGTGGAACGACCCGACGACGCGCAAGGTCATGCGGCTGATGCTCCCGGCGCTGCTGGGGGTGAGCGTGGCGCAGATCTCGCTGCTCATCAACACGCAAATCGCCTCGCACCTGGCGCCCGGCAGCGTGACGTGGGTGACCAATGCCGATCGCCTGATGGAGTTTCCGACGGCCATGCTGGGCGTGGCGCTGGGCGTCGTGCTCATGCCGCAACTGGCCGGCGCGCGCGCCTCCGGGGACGAAGCACGCTATTCGGCGATGCTGGATTGGGGTCTGCGCATCGTGTCGCTTCTTTCCGTGCCTTGCGCCGTGGCCCTGCTGGTGTTCTCCGGGCCGCTCGTCGCCGTGCTGTTTCACTATGGCCACTACCAGGACGTGGATGTCCAGCGCACCACCTCTGCGCTCGTGGGCTACGGCGTCGGCTTGTTCGGCATCGTGGCCATCAAGGTGCTTGCGCCCGGGTATTACGCGCGCCACGACATGCGAACGCCCATGCGCATCGCCATCGGGGTGCTGATCTTCACGCAGGTCTTGAACTTCTTCCTGGTGCCGCACCTGCAGCACGCGGCGCTGACGCTGTCGATTGGCATCGGCGCGCTCGTCAATTCGCTGTGGCTGCTCGTGGGCCTGATCCGCATGGGCACCTTCAAGCCGGAGCCGGGCTGGCTCCTGTTCGGCGCGCGGATTGTCGCTGCCGCGCTGGTGATGGGGGGCTTTCTCTATTGGGGTGCGCAGCACTTCAACTGGGTCGCGCTACGGGCCGAACCCATGGTGCGCATCGGGCTCATGGCGGGCATGATCGTGGGCGCGGGGGTGTTGTATTTTGTGGTGCTTCTTGCCACGGGACTCAAGTTGCGTGCCTTTGTTCGGCGGTGAATCGCTTCGCGTCTTGACGCTCCCTGAAGCGTCCACTACAAAGACACATGTCCCTGAGCATTTCGGCCCCCACGGCCCTCGAATACTTCCGAACACTCGTCAGCAGCGACGAACACTTTCCGCTGCTCGAGGCGGCTGCGAGCATTGCGCAGGACGAATACCCTGAATTGGACGTGCAGCAGGTGCTGGGCGATGTCGATCAGCTTCTTGCGCGACTCAAGCGCCGGCTTCCGGCCGATGCGGCGCCCTTGCAGCGACTTCGCGCGCTCAACCAGTTCTTCTTTCATGACCTGAGTTTCGGCGGCAACGTCAACGATTACTACGATCCTGACAACAGCTATCTGAATGCGGTGCTGCGCACGCGCCGCGGCATTCCCATTTCGCTGGCGGTGCTGTGGCTGGAACTGGCCCACGGGCTGAACCTGCACGCGCGCGGCGTCGGTTTTCCGGGGCACTTCATGCTGAAGGTGACCTTGCCCAAAGGGCAGGTCGTGATCGATCCTTTCACGGGACGTTCTTTGTCGCGCGAAGAACTCAGCGAGCGGCTGGAGCCCTACAAGCGCGGCAACGGGCTGGTCGGCGAGTTTGATGTGCCGCTGGGCCTGTACCTCCAGCCTGCGACGCCGCGCGAAATCATTTCGCGCATGCTGCGCAACCTGAAGGAAATCCACCAGACGCAAGAAGACTGGCAGCGCGCGATTGCCGTGCAAGACCGGCTCATTGCCTTGCTGCCGGACGCCTGGAACGAATACCGCGACCGTGGGCTGGCGCATGCGGAACAGGGCAATCTGGCCTACGCCGTGCGCGACCTGGAAACCTATCTCGCGCGCGCCGAAGATGCGCTGGACATCGACGCCATTGCCGAACGCTGCGTCGCCTTGCGCCGCGCCTCCAACTAGCGTCGCGCGCGATGGATCCCACCACCGCGCCCAAAGCACCCGATCTGGGCACGCTGCACCAGTTTCACGGGGTGCAGCCGGTGCTGCCGGTGGCGGACGCCGCGCGTGCCGCGCGTTATTTTCGGGACGTGCTGGGCTTCGAGATCGACTTCATCGCCGGCGAGCCGCCAAGCTATGCGCGCGTGAAGAAGGGCGACGACCGCAGTCATGGCGATCCGGTCTACATCCGCTTGTGGCAATGCGGTACCGACATGGCGACCAGCGGCAGCCGCGCGTGGAAGGGCGAGATCGTGATTCACGTCGGGAACGACGTGGACGGGCTCTATGCAGCGTATGTGAAGCGCGGCGTGAAGGTCATCGAGCCCTTGGTGTCGCAGCCTTGGGGCTTGCGCGAGTTCGCCATCCGCGAACCGGACGGGCACGTCTTGCGTTTCTGCGGATACCTATAGCTCTATGCGTCCCTATTGACGCGTGGCCTTCTCGCCGGAAGGCGAGCCGGGCAGTCCGAAGGTGCGCCAAGCGCGGCGCAGTTGCATGTCGGAACCAAAGCCGGAAAGCTCGGCAGCGCGGGTGACGCTGGCGCCGGATTGAAGTGCCACCTGTGCACTGGCCAGCCGCAGGCGCCGCAGATAGGTCAATGGCGCGACACCGGCGTGTTCGACGAACAGGCGCGTCAGGTGGCGCGGCGAGGTGTGGCCCACGTCGGCCATGCGCGGCACGCTCCACTCGGCTTGCGGTTGCTCGCTGACGGCGTCCTGCACGCGATGCAGGGCGGCGTGCAGGTGATTGCGATAGGCCAGGAAGGGCGACAGTTCGGGGTCGTTCGGGCCGCGTCGCTGCGCCACCACCATCGTTTGCGCGACCTTCGCTGCGAGTGCTTCATCGCAGGTCTGGGCAATGCGATGCAGCACCAGGTCGATGCCCGTGGTGACCCCGGCACTGCTGTAGACCGGCGCATCGGGCACGAACACGCGATTGGCCACCACGTCGCAACGCGGCTCGACCTGTCGCAACTCTTGCAGATGATGGTGATGCGTCGTCGCGCGACGGCCGGCCAGCGCGCCGGCATGCGCTGCAAGCAGGGCGCCAGCGCAAATGGTGACCAGTTCCAGCTGTCCACGGCTGAAGCGAAGGCCGCGAAGCCAATGAATGAGTTCCCGGGCCTCGGCGCTGTCGACGCGGATCGTGCGACCCGGCTGTCCGACGAGCACGATCCAGGCAGGTCCCATGGCCAAGTCAGCAGGCAAAGGCGCCAAACCGCTGAGCTTGACGCCGACCGAGGTGACGGACGCGGCGCGCGGGCTGCAGAACTCCAGCACGAAGCGCTCGGGCTGTCCGCCTGCGAGCAACAGTTGGTTGGCGATGCGCAAGGCCTCCGCCGGCCCGGCCCAATCGAGCACGAGGCTGTCGTCGAGCAGCGCGAAGACTACGCGGACAGGGCGACGGGATTCATCGTCCATGTGAAGTCCATCTGGCGCGCGGTGCGCTGCGCCAATTCGTGGCCTGCAAGGCGCGACACCAGATGCAGGCTCATGTCGATGCCTGCGCTGATGCCGGCGGACGTGACGGTGCGGCCGTTGTCGACCCACCGCACGTCGTCGACGACGTCGAGTTCGGGAAACTGTGATCTCAGGTCGGCCACGTCTTCCCAGTGCGTCGTCACACGTTGATCGCGCAGCACACGGCTCGCTGCCAGAAGGAAAGCGCCCGTGCAGACCGACGCCGTGATCTGCGCCGACCGCGCCTGCGCTGCGATCCATGAGAGGACGGCGGCGCTTTGCATCGGCGCGTCCACCACGCCGCCGGGCACGATCAAAACATCGGCTTGCGGCGCGTCGGCGAGCGTGTGGTCCGGCAGCAGTCTCAGGCCGGCGCGAGCCATCACCGGAGCGCCGGTTGCCGCTACGTCAGCCACCGCTTCACGTCGAACAGTGGCGCTTCGCCAGGGTGACGGCGCGCATGCACCCGGCTCGCCGTCGTGAAGACTTCGAAGGGGCCTGCAAAGTCCAGCGCTTCCACCCCGTCGAACGCGAGGATCAGCACCCGCAGTGGACGCGCCGGCGATGTCATGCCGCCACCGGAGGGACGATGCGCGCGAGGGCTTCGTCCACGCTCGAAATGGTTGCAAAGCGCCCGCTCAGGACGGTCGCCGTCCGCGCCTTGATGTCGTTGGCCGCGAGCGGCGTGCCGTCCGGTTGCGTCATGTCGAAGGTCAGGGTTGCTTCGGTGACGAAGTCGATGGCCCAGCCCAGGTCGCTGGCGTGGCGCGTGGTGGTCTCGCAGCATTGTTCGGTGCGGATGCCGCTCACGATGAGTCGCCCGATGCCGTGTTGCGTGAGCCACACGTCCAGCCCCGTGCCCACCAATGCGCTGTGGCGCCGCTTCTGGAAGGTGGCAACCGCTTCGAAGGGCGTCAACTCGCTGAGCGGGCGCACATGCCCGGATTCGACCGCGAAGGAATTGCTTGCGACCGCCGGACCATCCACGTGAAAGACCCGCACGATCGGCACGCCGGCCGCGGCGCAGCCCGCGATCAGGGCGTTTTGTGCCTCGACGTAAGCGGGCAGGTCGCGGGGAGTGAAATACGGGCGATGGCGAAAAGACTCCTGCGCATCGATCACAATCAGACAGCTTTTCATTCGTGGGGCTCCTTCTGGAAGTTCTTGACCATACGTCAATTTTCCTTGGGCCGCACGCGATGGATCCGCGCGTCTTGAGACCAGAACCGGTCAGATCAGGACATTCAGGGCCTACACCAGCCCGACAGCTTGCAGTTCTTTCTTGAGGTAGGCATAGAACAGCGGCGCGGCCACCAGCCCTGCCGGCCCGAACACCGCCTCGGCCACGAACATGACGGCCAGCAGTTCCCACACGGCCATCTGCGTGCGGGCGCCGACGACCTTCGCATTGATGAGGTATTCGGCCTTGTGGATGGCGATCAGGAACGCCAGGCAGGCCACGCCAACCACGGGCGACACCGAAACACCCACCACGGTGATCACGCCGTTGCACACGAGGTTGCCCACGATCGGAACGAGTCCGGCGAGAAAGGTGAGCGTGATCAAGGCAGGCGTGTAGGGCAGTTCCGTCTTCCAGATCGGCAGCACGAACAGCAGGAAGACGGCGGTGAGCGCGGTGTTGAAAGCCGCGATCCAGAACTGGGCCGCGACGATCTGGCGGAACGCGTCGCCGAACAGCACGATGCGCGCGTGCAGCGCCTGCGCCAGTGGGCGCGACGACTGCTGGCGATGCGTGGCGGCAGCCAGCGCGCCCACGATCAGGCCCACATAGGCAAAGAGCAGGGCGTTGAGCCACGCGCGGCCGGCCTGCGCCAGCGAACCCGCCTGCCCGGTCAGGTACCTGGCAACGATACGCTGCAGGTCCGCGGCGCCATCGGGCAGATAGGCGGCGATCTCCGGCGACAGCTTGGAGCGCAGTTCGAGCACAGTGCGCGCCGTGTAGTTGAGCAGTTCGCGGTATTGCGCCGGCGCGTCGAGCATGACCTCGCGCGACTGGGACAGGGTGCCGGTCAGGATGGCAATCGGCGACAGCACGACGATGGTCACTGCCACGACATTGGCGACCATGCGCCATCGCTCCGGCGTGCCACCCAAGCCGCCCAGCCAACCCGCGAGGCGGCGGGCAAACCAGCGCACCAGAAGAAACGCGACGCAGGCCGCGAGCAGCCCTGTCAGCAGATGCGCCAGCAGCACCGTGACCAGTCCGATGGCCATCAGCGCATAGCTGGCCAGCACCACGTTGCTCGAGCGTGTGTAGGTCGGGAGCTTTGGCGGGTTCTCCATCGAGTGTGCGGACTTCCGGATCAGCCGACGACGACTGCGGCACCGTTGCCGCGCTCGCCGATCGTCCCGATTTCAAAGACGCTCTCGCCGGCGGCACGCAGGGTGTCGGCGCAGGCCCTGGCGCCGGCAGGATCAATCACCACCACCATCCCGATGCCGTTGTTGAAAGTGCGGTTCATCTCGATGTCGTCGATGCCTGCCACCTTTTGCAGCCACGCAAAGAGTTCGGTTTGCGGCCAGCTGCCCTTGCGCAGATGGGCGGCCGTGCCTTCGGGCAGCACGCGCGGAATGTTTTCGAGCAGGCCGCCGCCGGTGATGTGCGCCAGCGCCTTGATCGGATGCGCGGCCAGGGCTTCGAGCACCGGCTTCACATAAAGGCGCGTGGGCGCCATCACCGCTTCGCGGAAAGGCTTGCCGTCGAGCGTGGCGGGCAGGTCGCTGCCGGCGCGCTCGATCACCTTGCGCACGAGGCTGAAGCCATTGGAATGCACGCCGCTCGACGCCAGGCCGAGCACCACATCGCCGGGCTTGACGTTCTGACCGGTGAGGATCTTCGACTTCTCGACAGCGCCGACCGCAAAGCCGGCCAGGTCGTATTCGCCGGCCGGGTACATGCCGGGCATCTCCGCCGTTTCGCCGCCGATCAATGCGCAACCGCTGAGTTCGCAGCCGCGGGCAATGCCGCCGACCACCGCAGCGGCCGTGTCGACATCGAGCTTGCCGCATGCGAAGTAGTCCAGGAAGAACAGCGGCTCGGCGCCTTGCACCAGCACGTCGTTCACGCTCATGGCGACCAGGTCGATGCCGACGGTGTCGTGCATGCTCCATTCGAAAGCGAGCTTGAGCTTGGTGCCCACGCCGTCGGTGCCCGACACGAGCACGGGTTCCTTGTAGCGCTTGGGCACTTCGAACAAGGCGCCGAAGCCGCCGATGCCGGCAAGCACGCCTTCGCGCATCGTCTTCTTGGCCAGGGGCTTGATGCGGTCGACGAGCGCGTCTCCCGCGTCGATGTCGACGCCTGCATCCTTGTAGCTGAGCGGGGTGGAAGAAGCGGAAGTCATGGCGTCCAATAGGGGAGTAAGAGGAGGGATTCGGTGTGTGCGCAACAGGTGCGCCGGGGGCCGTGTGGCCGGGCCGATAGAATTCTTCACGATTTTAAGGGCCGGGAAGGCCCACTCAGGAACCCCTTTCGCATGAAGCAGCTCGCGCTCGACATCGGCTTGACCACGGGTCCGACGCTCGATGGCTTCTTTGCAGGCCCCAACGAGGCGGCCCTCCGACACCTCCAGCTCTGGATCGGCGGCACCCGCGGTGCCAGCCTGCATTCGCCTGTGCCCACCTATCTTTGGGGTGAAAGCGGCAGCGGCAAGACGCATCTGCTCGAATCCGTGCGCACCGCCCTGCGCGAGCAGGGCGCGCAGGTGGGCTGGCTGCATGCCGGCCTGCAGGAGCCACCCGAGTTCGACGATGCATGGGCAGCCATCCTGCTGGACGACGTGGAAACCTACACCGCCGTGCAGCAGCACGCGGCGTTCACCTGGTTCGTCAATGCTCAGAGCCTGCAGCGTGGCGTCGTCGCGGCCGGCGCGCTGCCGCCTGCCGACCTGACCCTGCGCGAAGACCTTCGAACGCGCCTCGGCTGGGGCCATGTGTTCCACTTGCAGGTTCTCACCGAGGCGCAGCGGCGTTCCGTGCTGCGCCAGGCCGCCGATGCGCGCGGCCTCATGCTCTCCGATGACGTGCTGGACTACATGCTCCACCGCTTCAGCCGGGACCTTGGAAGCCTGATGGAACTGCTCGTGCAGCTCGACGGCTACGCGTTGCAGACGCAAAGGGCGATCACCATCCCGCTGATCCGCTCGATGCTCGAAAATGAATGAGCGGGCCTGGCTCGCCGAACAAATCCAATGATCAAGAAATTCATCGACAAACTGCTGGGCAAGACCTCCGGCGCCGCCAGTGGCAAGTCGCGCTTCGGCAAGCGCCGTGAGGTGCCGGCCAGCGAGCATGGCATCGATCCGGCGCTGGTGGACGAGCGGGCCCGCAATGTCGTGACGACGCTTCAGGGGGCCGGCTTCGAGGCCTACGTGGTCGGCGGTGCGGTTCGTGACCTGCTGCTGGGCCTGCGTCCCAAGGACTTCGACGTGGCCACCAACGCGACGCCGGAACAGGTCAAGTCGCTGTTTCGCCGCGCTTTCATCATTGGGCGGCGCTTTCGCATCGTCCACGTGGTGTATGGGCGTGGCCGCGAGCATGAGGTGATCGAGGTCTCGACCTTCCGCGCCTACATGGACAACACCGCCGCCGAGCAGGTGTCGGGCAACGAGCGCACCAGCAAGGGCGAACTCGCGGCCATGAAGCATGCGGTGGACGCCAGCGGGCGTGTGCTGCGCGACAACGTGTGGGGCCCGCAGGACGAAGACGCCGCGCGGCGCGACTTCACCGTCAACGCCATGTACTACGACCCGGCGAACCAGATCGTGGTCGACTATCACAATGGCATCAAGGACGCGAAGAAGCTCACCCTGCGCATGATCGGCGACCCGGCGACGCGTTATCGCGAGGACCCGGTGCGCATCATTCGCGCCATCCGCTTTTCCGCGAAGCTCGCGGGGCTGGGCTTCAAGCTCGAACCCAAGACGGCTTCGCCGCTCGTGGATTCGAGCAAGCTGTTGGCGGATGTGCCGCAAAGCCGCTTGTTCGACGAAATGCTCAAGCTGCTGCAGACGGGCCATTCCATTGCCACGGTCGAGCAGTTGCGTTTCCTGGGCCTTTCCAAGGGCATTTACCCTCTGCTGGACGTCGTCGTCGACCGCGCCGAACTGCCTTTCGTGAAGGCCGCGTTGCAGGACACCGACCGCCGCGTCGGCGAAGGCAAGCCGGTGGCGCCGAGTTTCCTTTTGGCCTGTGTGCTCTGGAGCGACGTGCGCGAAGGTTGGGCGCAGCGCATCGAAGGGCGCCACGGACAGCGCGGACAGCCGCCGTTCCCGGCCTTGCAGGACGCCATTGACGACGTGTTCAACGCGCGCATCGGCGACGTGTCGGGCCGCGGCAAGCTGGCCGCTGACATGCGCGAGATCTGGATGATGCAGCCGCGCTTCGACAAGCGCAGCGGTGCGACGCCCTACAGCCTGGTGGAGCAGGCGCGCTTTCGCGCCGCCTTCGACTTCATGCGCCTTCGCGCCGATGTGGGCGAGGTGAACGAGGCGATTGCCGAGTGGTGGCAGGAGTTTTCCACCGCCGACGACGCCCGCCGCCAGGACCTGATGGACCAGGTGCGCGACGAGCAGCGTGAAAAGGGCAAGCGCGTGCACAGCCGCGCACCGACGCCCCGGTCCACGCCGCGCGAAACGGCCGTTGAAGGCGCCGAACCCGCGAACGAAGGCAATGCCGATCATGGGGGCGGCGGCGCAGACACCGCGCCCCGCAAGCGCCGTCGCCGCCGCAAGCCCCGCGGCGCGGGTGGCGGCGGAGAAGGCGGCGCAGCGGCCAGCGGCGAATGACCGCTACGGCCTACGTCGCGATCGGCGGCAACCTGGGCGATGCGCGCAGGACCGTCGAAGACGCGATGGCCGCGCTCGCCGAATTGCCCCAAAGCCGCGTGCTGGCGAATTCGTCGCTTTACCGGACGGCGCCCGTGGACGCGACGGGGCCTGATTTCATCAACGCCGTGGTCGCGATCGAAACCGGGCTGGCACCGTTGGACCTCCTGGCCCTGTTGCAGGCGCTGGAGCTTCGCGCCGGCCGTGAGCGCTCCTACAAGAACGCGCCGCGCACGCTCGATCTGGATCTGCTCATCCATGGCAACGAAGTGATGGATACGCCCACGCTGACCCTGCCGCATCCACGCATGCATCAACGCGCATTCGTGCTGGTGCCACTGGCGGAAATTGCGCCTCACCTGGTGCCGCCAGAGCAACTTGCCGGCGTCGCCGGACAGGCCATCGAACGCCTCTGAAGGCGTTTCGGACACCTTCTGAACCCGGCCAATTACACTTACGGGTTCAGAAAGGCGTCATCACGGCGTCAAGAATACCGACTAAGGGAACACCGCCATGTTCGGCAAGCTGCTGCCCCGCGAGGGCAATTTTTTCGAAATGTTCAACCAGCACGCCGAGCGCATCGTCGAGGCGGCGCGTGCATTTGAACAACTGGTCGCCAACTACAACGACCTGCATTTGCGTGAGCAATACAACCGCGACGTCGACAACGCCGAGCGCGCGGCCGACCGCGTGACGCATGAAGTCAACCGCGTGCTGCACAAGACCTTCATCACGCCGATCGACCGCGAGCAGATCCACAAGCTCATCAACACGATGGACGACGTGGCCGACCTGATCCAGGACTCGGCCGAAACCATGGCGCTCTATGACGTGCGCCACATGACCGACGAGATCACGCGACTGACGATGCTGAGCGTCAAGTGCTGCGAGCGCGTGAAAGACGCGGTCAAGTACCTGAGCAAGATCACCGATCCGGCCATCGCCGAAGCGACGCTCAAGGCTTGCGAGGAAATTGACCGGCTGGAATCCGACGCCGACCGCGTCATGCGAAGCGCCATGAGCAAGCTGTTTCGCGAGGAGCCGGACGTGCGCGAAGTCATCAAGCTCAAGGCGATCTACGAACTGCTCGAAACCATCACGGACAAGTGCGAGGACGTGGCAAACGTGATCGAGGGCATCGTCCTCGAAAACTCCTGAGCCTCGCCCCATGGATACGGTTCAGGTCAGCCTGTGGGTGGTGGTCTTGCTTGTCGCCTTGGCGATAGCGTTCGACTTCATGAACGGCTTCCACGATGCGGCAAATTCCATTGCCACAGTCGTTTCAACGGGCGTGCTCAAGCCGGCGCACGCCGTTTTGTTTGCAGCTTTTTTCAACCTGATCGCCATCGGGGTGTTCCACCTCAGCGTGGCGGCGACCGTCGGCAAGGGCATCGTCCAACCGGGCGTGGTTGACGTGCACGTGGTGTTCGGCGCGCTCATCGGCGCCATCACGTGGAACCTGGTGACGTGGTACTACGGCATTCCCAGCAGTTCGTCGCACGCGCTCATTGGCGGCATCGTGGGTTCCGTGATGGCCAAGGCGGGCTCGAGCGCGCTGCTGGCTTCGGGCATCTTGAAGACCGTGGCATTCATTTTCGTGTCGCCCCTGCTTGGCTTTCTGCTCGGCGCGCTGATGATGGTCGCGGTGGCGTGGATTTTCCGGCGCGCGACGCCTTCCCGGGTCGACCGCTGGTTTCGACGCTTGCAGTTGGTCTCGGCCGGCGCCTACAGCCTGGGCCACGGCGGCAACGATGCGCAAAAGACCATCGGCATCATCTGGATGCTGCTGATCGCGACCGGCTACGCATCGGCCACCGCCGAAGCACCGCCGACGTGGACCATCGTGAGTTGCTACACGGCCATCGCCCTGGGGACCATGTTCGGCGGATGGCGGATCGTCAAGACCATGGGCCAGAAGATCACCAAGCTCAAGCCCGTGGGCGGGTTCTGCGCTGAAACGGGTGGCGCCTTGACGCTGTTCCTTGCAACAGGACTGGGCATCCCGGTGTCGACGACCCACACCATCACTGGCGCTATCGTGGGCGTGGGTGCTGCGCAGCGCGCCAGCGCGGTGCGCTGGGGCGTGGCGGGCAACATCGTCTGGGCCTGGATCTTCACGATTCCAGCGTCGGCGTTTGTCGCGGCCATCGCCTACTGGGTGAGTCTCCAGATTTTCTGAGCCGCGCCCGCGCGGTTATTGAGAAATCTTCCGGCCTTCTTCGATCTGGTGTTCGAAGTAGCGCTGGAAACTGAACGCGATGCTGGCCATCAGCACGGTGCTGCCGATCAGCAGCGAGACGACCACAGCGCCGATGGTGAGCCAGCCCGTCTTGCCGGCAGCCGAATCTGCTGGCGCTCGCGGGTTGAAGCGCGCGTTCCATTTTTCCGGCGTCGTCAGGCCGTAGATGATGGCCATCAATGCACAGCCAGCAATGGTGAATCCGACGAAGGGAATCAGCACCCAGCTCAGGCCGTCGTCCAGGCCATAGGTGCGCGCGCGGTGCACGCCGTAGAGGCCGAGCAGTGTCGGGATGGGAAGGAGCCAGCCCAGGAGGTCTCGGGGCCCGCGCAGGTAGAAGCGATGCAGCCCCAACGGGCCACCCAAGAAAGCGAGCCAGGCTGCGAGTGTCTTGTTTTTCATTCGGGGCGCGTCGTGCTGCCTTCGCCGAGCACCTTCTCCATCAGCACGATGTCGCGCCATTCGCCGAACTTCCAGCCGCAGTCCTTGATGACGCCGACGTGGCTGAAGCCCTGTTTGCGATGCACGCCGACGGAACCCAGGTTGGCCGAATCGCCGATCACGGCGATCAGCTTGCGCACGCCGACGGCTTCCGCCGCCTGCTCGAGGGCGGCCAGCAATTGCACGCCAAGGCCTTGGCCACGCGCGGCCTCGTCCATGTAGATCGAGTCTTCGGCCGAGAAACGGTAAGCCGGACGCGGCTTGAACCAGTTGCAATAGGCAAAGCCCAGCAACTGCCCCTCGCGCTCGGCCACGAGGTAGGGGAGGTTCTTGGAGAGCACGTCGGCACGGCGCGTGGCCATGTCCGCCGCCGTGGGCGGCTCGGTTTCGAAGGTGCCCGTGCCGTGCAAAACGTGGTGGGCGTAGATGGCCGAAATGGCGTCGACATCGTCGTCGCGGCTGGGGCGAATGGTGAACTTGGTCATGAAATCGAGCCGTCGGGCTATAATCGTGGGCTATTCAGCGTGTCGCTGGCCGGGTGGCCATGTCGCGTGTCTCAACGCTGAAAGAAAATGCTGAATGGGTTGGTGCGCACTTTGGCGTGGCAACAAGGTCCATCAGCACCACCCGAAGGATAAATCATGGTCGTCATTCGACTCTCCCGCGGCGGCTCCAAGGGCCGTCCGTTTTTCAACATCGTCGTGTCGGACAAGCGCGTTCGCCGCGATGGCCGTTTCATCGAACGCCTGGGCTTCTACAACCCGACCGCCAAGGAAAACGAAGAAAGCATCCGTATCGCCCAGGACCGTCTGACGTACTGGAAGAGCGTTGGCGCGCAAGCCTCGCCCACGGTCACCCGCCTCATCAAGCAAGCCGCTGCTGCCGCCCCCAAGGCTGCCGCCTGAGCAAGCCCTGCACACGCGATGCTGCCTGCCCTCGAAGCCGCCGAATTGCCGGCGGACGCGATTGAAGTGGGGCGCATTGCGGATGCCTGGGGCATCAAGGGCTGGTTCAAGGTCCTGCCCCACAGCGCCCAGCCCGAGGCGCTTTTTTCTTCCAAACGCTGGTTCCTTCGGCCTCCCGGTTCGACGGCAACGAGCGCTTTTCGCCTGAAGATCACGGAAGCCAAGGAGCATTCCGACTGCATCGTGGCGAACTCCCCCGACGTGCCCGACCGCAACGCGGCCGAGTTGCTGCGCGGTGCGCGCGTGTTCGTGCCCCGCTCGAGCTTTCCCTCCGCCGCCGAAGACGAGTACTACTGGGTCGACCTCATCGGCTTGGCGGTCGTCAACCGCGAAGGGGTGACGCTCGGCACCGTGCGCGAACTGCTGGCCACCGGCCCGCAAACCACGCTGGTGCTCGATGACATGCAAGAGGGCAAGCCCGTCGAACGCATGATTCCCTTCGTCTCGGCCTTCGTCGACAAGGTGGATCTGGCCGGCCGCACCATCACGGTCGACTGGCAGGCCGACTACTGACGCGGGCGCAGGCCCGGCCTCGTGCCATGCGCTTCGACGTCATCACGCTCTTTCCTGAACTCTTTACGCCCTTCCTTGCGAGCGGCGTGACGCGGCGCGCCTACGAGTCCAAACAGGTCGAGGTGGTGCTGTGGAGTCCGCGCGACTACGCCGAAGGCAACTACCGGCGCGTGGACGATCGCCCCTTCGGCGGCGGTCCCGGCATGGTGATGATGGCGGAGCCGCTGTCGGCCTGTCTTGATGCCGCTCTCGCGGCGCGCGGCGAATCCGCGCCGGTCATCCTGTTTTCGCCGACAGGCGAGGCACTGCGCCATGAGACGGTCGAACACTGGTCCGCCAGTCAGGGCGCGGTGCTCGTATGCGGCCGCTACGAAGGCATTGACCAGCGCTTCATCGACACGCGTGTCACGCACCAAATGAGCCTTGGCGACTTCGTCCTGTCCGGTGGTGAGATCCCGGCGATGGCCTTGCTGGATGCCGTCGCGCGCTTGCAACCGGGCGTGCTCGGCGATGAGGCGAGCCATGTGCAGGACAGCTTCAATCCGGCGCTCGATGGGCTGCTCGATTGCCCGCACTACACCCGTCCCGAATCGTGGAACGGCATGGGGGTGCCGGCGCCGCTGATGTCCGGCAACCACGCCCTGATCGACCGCTGGCGCCGCGACCAGCGCCTGTCGATTTCGCAGCAAAAGCGCCCCGAACTGGTCGACGCCGCCCGCGCCGCAGGCAAGCTTGGCAAGGCCGATGAGGCAAGTCTCAAAAAAAAGCTATAATCTTTGGCTCCCCGATCCTCTGGCCGGCCGCGATGCCTTTGTCATCGCCTTTAGTGCAGCGCGGACATGATCGACTGGCAGGAAAACATGAACCTCATCCAAACTCTCGAACAGGAAGAAATTGCTCGTCTGGGCAAGACCATTCCTGAATTCGCCCCCGGCGACACCGTCATCGTCAGCGTCAGCGTCGTCGAAGGCACCCGCAAGCGCGTGCAGGCCTACGAAGGCGTCGTGATCGCCAAGCGCAATCGCGGCCTCAACAGCGGCTTCACGGTTCGCAAGATCTCCAGCGGCGAAGGCGTGGAACGTACCTTCCAAACCTACAGCCCCCTGATCGCCGGCATCGAAGTCAAGCGTCGTGGCGATGTGCGCCGCGCCAAGCTTTACTACCTGCGTGACCGCAGCGGACGTTCGGCACGTATCAAGGAAAAGCTGCCAGGCAAGGCTGCAGCAGCGAAGTAATTCGCTTCTGGCCTTCCTGGAAAAAGCCGCCGTCATGGCGGCTTTTTGCTTTTCTGCGCCAAGGAGACTCCGATCAAGCCCCCCGCGGACCGCGCATCCTCTGCTCGGGCCGTCTGCGGCGTTGCAAATCCTCGCCATAGCGTAGGCTATGGCTGTGGTTTGCGCCTTGCATCCGATCCCGAGCCGAGGCGCGCGGCCTCGCGAGGACTTGATCAGAGTCTCCCTGATCCTTTCAAATGCGCACACGCGCGAACATAAACAAGATTTCTCATTGAGCACTCCGTCCGTACCCGCATCAGAATCCGCATCCGTCGAACCGATCAACGCCGTGTCGCTGGTCAATTTTGATCCGCGCGCGGTGCCTGTGGTGGCGGTCGATTTCGATCTCCCGGCGGTGCCGTCGCCATCGCTCACCGCGCAGGCGCTTCGTGCCCGGTTTGCCAACCCGCCCGTCTGGACGCCTGAAGTGCGCCGCGAGCCGAAGATGGGTGACCGCCCACCGGCGCAGGCGGCCGTGCTCGTGCCCATCGTGCAGCGCGAGCGGCCCACCGTGCTGCTGACGGAGCGTTCGTCCCGCATGACGACGCATTCGGGGCAGGTGGCCTTTCCCGGCGGCCGGGTTGATCCCACGGACGTCAACATCGCCGCGGCAGCGCTGCGCGAGGCATGGGAAGAGGTGGGCCTGTCCGCGGAATACATCGAGGTCATCGGGAGCCTGCCGACCTACACGACCGTCACTTCCTTCGTGGTGACGCCTGTCGTGGCGCTGGTCAAGCCGGGCTTCGAGTTGACGCTCAATCCCTATGAGGTGGCCGACGCATTCGAAGTGCCGCTCGATTTCCTCATGAACCCTGCCAACCATCATCGCCACGCGATAGTGGGCGACGGCATGAACGCGCGGCAGTGGTTCTCGATGCCTTACCAGGACGGCCACCACGAGCGATTCGTGTGGGGCGCGACGGCTGGAATGCTTCGTAACTTCTATCGCTTCCTGAGCGCGTGACCCTTGTGGCGGGCGAATTGATCCCGGTCGCTATCATCCGCGCATGAGCTTTTTTGCCATCCTGTGCGCGCTGCTGATCGAGCAGGTTCGCCCACTCGGCTATCACAACCCGGTGTACGCGGGCGTACTCGGCTGGACACGCTGGGTCAGCCGCAACTTCGACGCGGGCAAGCCGCATCACGGTTGGGTGGCATGGTGCCTGGCCGTTTTTGTGCCGACGCTCGGCGCCCTGGGCGTGCATTGGCTGCTCATCCTCACGCTCGGCTTGCCCTTTGCGGTGCTCTGGAACATTGCGCTGCTGTACGTCACGCTGGGCTTTCGGCAGTTCAGTCACCATTTCACCGGCATCCGCGATGCGCTGGACGAGGGCGACGAGCCGCTCGCCCGCTCGCTGCTGGCGCACTGGAAGCATCTGGATGCCGCCAATCTCCCTCGCAGCGAGATCGTTCGACATGTGATCGAGCACTCGGTCATCGCGGCGCACCGGCATGTCTTCGGGGTGCTGGCATGGTTCTCGATTCTTGCGGCGATCGGCCTGGGGCCGGCGGGCGCGGTGTTCTACCGCATGAGCGAGTTCGTCGCGCGCTATTGGGCGCACAAGAATGCGGCGGCGTCGCAACCTTCCAGCACCTACGCGCAAAGCGCGGCGGATCGCGCGTGGATGGCCATCGACTGGCTGCCGGCGCGCATCACCGCCTTGGGCTTCGCCGTGGTGGGCAGCTTCGAGGAAGCCATCGATTGCTGGCGCAACGACGCGGATCGCTTCCCCAACGAGAACGACGGGGTGATCCTGGCGGCCACCTCCGGCGCGGTCAACGTGCGACTGGGCGGCGGGCTGCTGCGGCCTGAAGTGGTGACCGATCCGTTGCAGCGCGCCCAAGCCGGCGATTCGCTGGTGAGCGCCCGGCCGCCCGACAGTGGCAGCACGCCGGGCCGTGAGCCCGAGCCGGCGCATCTTCGCAGCGTGGTGGGCCTGGTCTGGCGTTCAGTGGTGATGTGGCTGGTCCTGCTGGCGCTGCTGACGCTGGCGCGCCTGCTGGGCTGACACACCGTGCCGAGCCGTGCTTCGGCGCCCGCGTCGCGCACATGACGCACATGACGCACATGACGCACATGAGCCAGCCAGAGCATTCATTCTGGAGCCCGCGTATCAGGGCGCTGGAGCCCTATGTGCCGGGCGAACAGCCCCGCATTGCCAGGCTCGTCAAGCTCAACACCAACGAGAACCCCTACCCGCCGTCGCCGAACGCGATCGACGCGATCCAGAACGCTGCGTCCGACGGGCTGGAGCGCTATCCTGATCCCGAATCCGTCGCCTTGCGCGAGGTCATCGCCAGGCGGCACCGCCTCGACGCCTCGCAGGTGTTCGTAGGTAACGGCTCCGACGAGGTGCTGGCGCACGCCTTCTTTGCCTTCTTCCAGCAGCCCGAGCCACTGCTGTTTCCCGACATCACCTACAGCTTCTATCGCGTCTATGCGCAGATCTACGGCATCGACGCGTTGCTACAGCCGGTGGACGGGATGCTTCGCATCGACGTGGATGCGCTTGCCGTGCGGGCCAGGCAGGGGTGCGGCGGGATCGTGGTCGCCAATCCCAATGCGCCGACGGGCATCGCCATGCCGCTGGATTCAATCGAGCAACTGCTTGCCGCCTGTCCGCAAGGGGTGGTGCTGGTGGACGAGGCCTACGTCGACTTCGGGGCGGAAAGCGCCATGTCGCTCATCGGGCGGTATCCGAACCTGCTGGTCGTGCACACGCTCTCCAAGTCACGGTCCCTTGCGGGGCTGCGCGTCGGGTTTGCCTGTGGCCAGGCGCACCTCATCGACGGGCTGACGCGCGTGAAAAACAGCTTCAATTCGTATCCGCTGGACCGGCTGGCGCAAGCCGGCGCCATCGCTGCGCTGGAAGACGAGGCATGGTTCGACAAGACACGCGCGGCCGTCATCGACACGCGCGAGGGCCTGGTGCTGGGCCTGGAGGATCTTGGATTCGAGGTGCTGCCGTCGCAGGCCAACTTCGTCTTTGTGCGGCACCCCACCCGGGACGCGGCGGATCTGGCTGCGTCTTTGCGTCAGCGGGCGGTGCTGGTGAGGCACTTTCGGCAGCCGCGCATCGAGCAATATTTGCGCATCACGGTCGGCACGCGCGATCAGTGCGCGACGCTTGTCTCCGCGCTGCACGACATCCTGGACATCTGACCGTCACGCCGAGCGCGCGACTTTTCTGAGCAGTTCGATGTACTGGTCGACGAAGATGTCGGGCATGAAGGACTTCGCGCGATCTTGCGCGCGCTGGGCGAGCGAGCGCTCCAGTTCGGGGTCCGACAACAGGCGCAGCATGCATTCGGCGAGCGCATCCGCGTCGCCGTTGGGAAAGGTCAGCCCGGCGTCGCCCGCGCACTCCGCCAGCCCGCCGTGTTGCGACACGATCAGGCTGATGCCCGCGGCCATCAACTCGATCGCCACGCCGCCCATGGGTTCGAACCACACGGAGGGGACGATGCCGATGCGTCCCTTGTGCACCCAGTCGACGAGGGCAGCGCCCGTCTGCTTGCCGGCGAAATGGACGTCCGATTCGATGGAAAGCGATTGCGCCAACTGGACCAGTTCCTCCCTGCGCTCGCCATCGCCGATGACCAGCAGGCGAGGGCGCTTGGTCGTCGATCTGGCGACAGCCTTGGCAAAGGCCCGGATCAGGGTCTCCACGCCCTTTTCAGAAACAAGGCGGCCCAGGTACACAAAGTCGAACTCGCGCTCGCGAACGCGACCGGGGCTATGGAACCTGTCAATGGGAAAGGGGTTGTAGATCTGCACCTGCCTTGGCAAGGGCTGCGCGCTGTCCATCCATTGCGTGATGGCAATGTTGCGGGTGACGAGGCGCCGGGCCACGAAGCGGCGCAGCATCAGCTTGAGCCCCTCCGTCGTCGCCCGCCGCCAGCCTTCACGTTGCGCGTGGAACTTGACGGACGCCCAGGGCGTCAGCGGAGCCGGCTTGCCGTCCACCCACCCCAGGCCGTCGATGCAGGAGGCCTGATAGCCCACGTGAACCCACAGGAAGGGCTTTCCGGACAGCAACACCCACGGCTGGAGCGCCAGGCTCGCGCCGTTGAAGAGCACCACATCCGCCCACTGCACCAGCGCCTTGGCGCGGGCCGTGTCGGCATTTCGGATGACCTCGAAGGGATAGGCGGTGTCGGCCTCGGCCGGGGTGCGCGTGAGCACCTTGCATTCGACCCCACGCTGGGCGAATCCTTCAGCCAGCGCCAGCGAGACGGTTTCGACGCCGCCAGTGGAAGGGGGAAAGACGTGGGAGTAGAGCAGCACCTTCATGGATAACGGCGCTGGCTCAATTCTGCGAAAAGTTCACCATAGATGCGGTAGCGTGAAGCATTGATCGGGCCAGCCTGCGCCGGTGTTTCCACGTTCGCGATCACGCCGCAGCCGGGTTCGTGCAGGTGAGTGCAGTTGTAGAACTTGCAGTCCGACGCATGCTCTGCGATGTCCGGCATCAGCGAGGCGAGTTGCATCGGCTCAATGTGGTGCAGGCCGAATTCCTGGAAGCCGGGCGAGTCGATCAACGCCGTGCCCTTGTCGCGGTCGACCCAGTACCAGGTTGTGCTCGTGGTCGTGTGCTTGCCGGAGTTGAGTGCCTGGGATATTTCCTGCGTCAGCACGGTTGCACCCGGCACGAGCAGGTTGATGAGTGTGCTCTTGCCCGCGCCCGAAGGCCCCAGCACCAGCGTCGTCTTGTTGCTCAACAACTTGAGCAGGGTCTCGCGATCCACGTCGCCAGAAGCCTTGAGCGACAGGGGCAGCACGCCATGATGCATGCGTCGATAAGGCCCCAGCCGGGCCCACGCGCGCTCGAAAGGCCCCACGAGGTCGCTCTTGTTGAGCGCAATGATGGGCGTGATGCGTTCCGCCTGCGCGGCGATGAGCGCACGCGCCAGTTGATGCTCCGAGAACTCGGGCTCGGCCGCGATCAGGATCAGCACGTGATCGAGGTTCGCCGCAAAGGACTTGGTGCGGATCTCGTCCTGCCGGTAGAACAGGTTGCGCCGGGTCTGCACCTGCTCGACGGTGCCTTCGTCCTCGCTGGGCTGCCACAACACGCGGTCGCCGACCACGCACTGGCTCTTCTTGCCGCGAGGGTGGCAGATGAGTCGTTCCGCCTCAGGCGTTTCGACCAGGCAATGCCGCCCATGGCTCGCGATGACCAGGCCCTGTCGCAACGCCGCCGTGGCCGCAGCGCTACGCTGGCGGCTCATGCCGTTCTTTCGCAGGCGATGGGGCGCACGCCTCAGTGCGCCAGCAGCGCATCGACTTGCGCGGCGCAATCGATGTCGGTGGTCGAAATGCCACCGGCATCGTGCGTGTTGAAGCGCACGACGCAACGGTTGTAGTGCACCGAGAGGTCGGGATGGTGATCCTGCGCATGCGCGATGAACGCGACGGCGTTGACGAAGGCCATGGTCTCGAAGTAGTTCTGGAAGCTGAAGGTCTTTTCGATGGCGACATTGGCGCCGTCTCCCGAGAGCTTCCAGCCATCGAGCTTCGCAAGGCCCGAGACGGTTTCCGTCGCGGTCAGGGCGCGGCGCGTCTGGCCAGTCCAGTTCTTGGGTTGCAGCATGCTGGTCATGGGATGAATGTGTGTCTTTTCAGGCCGCCGTCATTCGCGCGAGGCGTTCGGAAGCAGGTGGGTGGGAGTAGTAGAACTTGACGAAGACTGGGTCGGGTGTCAGCGTCGCCGCGTTGTCCTGGTAGAGCTTGAGCAGCGCCGCCGAAAGGTCCGCGCCGCTGGTCTGCCGGATGGCGTAGGCGTCGGCCTCGAACTCGTGCTTGCGCGACAGCATGGCCGGCAGCGGTGTGATGAACACGCCGAACACCGGCACCGCCAGCATGAACAGCAACAGGGCAATGGCGTCATTGGGCGCCGTCATGTTGGGCTCGACGCCCAGTCCCGTGTAGAACCAGGTTTGCGACGAGAGCCAGCCGAGCAGCGCAAAGCCGGCGAGGCTCAACGCGAACATCGCGACCATCCGCTTGGTGACGTGGCGGTGCTTGAAGTGCCCGAGTTCATGCGCCAGCACGGCCTCGACTTCGCCGGCGTTCAGTTGCCGCAGCAAGGTGTCGTAGAACACCACGCGCTTGCTGGCGCCAAATCCGGTGAAGTAAGCGTTGGCGTGCGCGCTGCGCTTGCTGCCGTCCATGACGAACAGGCCCTTGGCGGCAAAGCCGCAGCGCTTCATGAGCGCGGTGACGCGCGTCTTGAGCGTGGCGTCGTCCAGCGGCTTGAACTTGTTGAAAAGCGGTGCAATGAAGGTGGGGTAGACCAGCATCAGCGTGAGGTTGAACCCCATCCACACGGCCCACGCCCACAGCCACCAGTTGGCGCCGGCGGCGCCCATCAGCCAGAGGATCAGCGCGGCCAACGGCAATCCAATGACGGCGCCGACCAGCGTGGCCTTGGCGGTGTCGGCCAACCACAGGCGAAATGTCATCTTGTTGAAACCGAATCGCTCCTCGAGGCGGAAGGTCTGCCACAGGCCGAACGGCAACTCCAGCAAGCCGCCAATCACCGCAAAGGCGCCGAGCAGCGCCAGTTGCTGCACCATCCCGCCGCCGCCCAGCCATCCGGTCAGCAGCTTGTTGAGGATGTCCAGGCCGCCCAGCAGCGTCCAGCCCAGCAAGATGACCGCGCCCCAAGCCATCTCGACGATGCCGAAACGGCTCTTGGCGATGGTGTAGTCGGCTGCCTTCTGGTGCGAGGCGAGCGTGATCGTCCGCTCGAACGCTCGGGGAACGGCCGCCCGATGCTGCGCAACGTGCCGGATCTGCCGCGTGGCGAGCCAGAACTTCAGCAGCAGGCCAAGAACCAGCGCGGCTGCGAAGGCATAGGTGAGGATGAGGGATGAGGACATTCGGGGCGCAGTTTAGGCCATCGACGACAATCCACCGATGCCTGATTCCATTGACCCGACCGGCGCCGTGTCCACTGCGGCGCCTGAGCCCGTGCCCGTTGCCACCCTCAAGAAGAGCGATCAGAACCTCGTCTGGCTCGATTGCGAAATGAGCGGCCTGGACCCCGAGAAGGAGCGGCTGCTGGAAATCGCCGTGGTCGTGACCGGTCCCCAGCTGACGCCCCGCATCGACGGCCCCGTGCTGGTCATCCACCAGAGCGACGCCGTGCTGGACGGGATGGACGCGTGGAACAAGGGCACCCACGGGCGCAGCGGCCTGATCGACAAGGTCAAGGCTTCCACCGTGGACGAGGCGGCCGCTGAGAAAGAGCTGCTCGAATTCATCGCCAAATACATCCCGAAGAACGGCTCGCCCATGTGCGGCAACACCATCGGCCAGGACCGCCGGTTTCTGGTGAAGTTCATGCCCAAGCTGGAGGCCTACTTCCACTACCGCAACCTGGACGTCAGCACCCTCAAGGAACTGGCCAAGCGCTGGAAGCCGACCGCCTACAACGGCTTCAAGAAGCAGCAGGCCCACACGGCGCTGGCGGACGTCCACGAGTCCATCGACGAGCTGATTCACTACCGGGAAACCTTCCTCAAAATTGAGGATTAGGTAAAAACCCGGATCCATGCCATAATCGATGGCTTCGCTACCGGGTGCCTTGAAGGCAGGCAGCGTTTTCTTGCATCTCCCTATCTTGCACAGCGTGCCCCTCTGAATGGGCCGCAGCCTTGGCAACAGCCAGGCTGGATGTCGTTGGATGGTTGATGTTTTTGACCATCCAACGCGGCATTGACCCACGGTCTCTGCTTGCGTGTCAGAGAGTTATTCATGACCGACGCTTTTGAAGCGCAGGGCGACTTCGCGCCCGCGCAATCTTCCGAATTTTCCGCCGTCATCGGCAACGACGCGCCCATCCTCGAGGCGCTCGAGGCAGCACCGCAGCCCAAGCTGCCCAACGGCTTCATCCGCCTGGGCCTGGCGCCCGAGTTGGTCGCCGCCGTACAAGACCTCGGTTTTGACCAGCCGACCGCTGTCCAGGACAAGGCCATTCCCCTGGCCATGGGCACCGATGGCGCCAAGTTGGTCGACCTGATGGTTTCCAGCCAGACCGGCAGCGGCAAGACCGCAGCCTTCCTGCTGCCCGTGCTGCACACGCTGATCCGCCAGCAAGCCGAAGCCGAAGAAGCCGCCAAGGCCGAATTCGCCCGCCTGGCTGCCGAAGCCGAAGCACGCGGCGAACCGCTGCCCAAGAAGGCCAAGCGCAAGGACCCGACCAACGCACGCCACTTCAAGGCCGCCACGCCCGGCGCCCTGATCCTGTGCCCGACGCGCGAACTGGCCCAGCAAGTGGCGCACGACGCCATCGGTCTCGTGACGCATTGCCGCGGCCTGCGCATTGCCAGCGTGGTTGGCGGCATGCCCTACCAGCTGCAAATTGCACGCCTGCAGAACGCGAACCTCGTGGTGGCCACGCCGGGCCGCCTGCTGGACCTGCAACGCTCGATGCAAATCAAGCTCGACCAGGTTCAATTCCTGGTCGTCGACGAAGCCGACCGCATGCTCGACCTGGGCTTTGCGGACGACCTCGCCGAAATCAACCAGCTCACCATCGCCCGCAAGCAGACGATGATGTTCAGCGCCACCTTCGCGCCGCGCATCCAGCAACTGGCTGCCCGCGTGATGCGCGAGCCGCAAAAGCTGCAGATCGATTCGCCGCAGGAAAAGCACGCGAACATCAAGCAAGTCCTGTTCTGGGCTGACAACCAACAGCACAAGCGCAAGCTGCTCGACCACTGGCTGCGCGACACCACGATCAACCAGGCCATCGTCTTCGCCAGCACGCAAGTCGAATGCGACGGGTTGGCCAACGACCTGCAGCAAGACGGCTTCAGCGCCGTCGCACTGCACGGCGCCCTGAGCCAGGGCCTGCGCAATCGCCGCCTGATGGCGCTGCGCCAAGGCCAGGTGCAGATCCTGGTGGCGACCGACGTTGCCGCCCGCGGCATCGACGTGCCGACGATCACGCACGTGTTCAACTACGGCCTGCCGATGAAGGCAGAGGACTACACGCACCGCATCGGCCGCACCGGCCGTGCTGGCCGCGACGGCCTCGCCGTGACCTTTGCCGAGATCCGCGACCGTCGCAAGATCTTCGACATCGAGAGCTACAGCCGTCAGCAATTCAAGGCCGAAACCATTCCGGGCATGGAGCCGCAACAGCGCTTCCCGCAAGGCGGCCGTCCGCAAGGCGACTTCGGCGGTGGCCGTGGCCGCGAGGGCCGTGACTACCAGTCGCGTGACCGCAAGTTCGGTGGCGGTGGCCAGCGCTTCGGCAATGGCGGCGGCTTTGGTGGACACCAAGGTGGTCATCAGGGTGGCCATCAGGGCGGCGGCTTCGGCGGCGGCAATGCCGGTGGCAACTTCGGCGGCGGTGGCGGCGGTTTTGGTGACCGTCCGGCGCGCAGCTTCGGCGACCGTCCGGCACGCAGCTTCGACAACGGCGCTGGCCGTGGCGCACCGCGCGAAGAAGGCGGCGGCTACGGTCGCAAGCCGGGCTGGGGCGACAACAACCGCGGCAACGCCGGCGGTGGCGGTCGTGCCTTCGTGCCGCGCGACGCCCAGAAGCGCGCGTTCAAGCCCAGCCGCTGATCGAACACAGGCATAAGGCAAACCCGCCGTCCGCAAGGAGGCGGGTTTTTTTGCGTCTTGCTTGCGGCAGTCTCTACGGTCAGTTCGACGCCGGCGGCAAGACGGCGATGCTCGACATTGCCCACGTCGATCTGGCCGCGGCCGTCGGTGCCTCGCGTCAACGCGTGCACATGGCGCTGCGCAAACTCGAAGATGCGGGTTTGCTGAAGCTGGCCTGTCGGCGAATCATCCTTTTGAAAGCATTCTTCGAGACCTTGCCACCCGTCCTCCCCGGGAGATCAGGCGGGGGATGCGTCCCGCGAGGCAATGTGTTCGGCAATCGATTCGACGATGTCCGGCCACATCGCCATCGGCAACGCGTGGCCCATGCCATCGAAGACGCGCAGCTTGGCACCGGGGATCGCGTCAGCCGTATCGATGCCGGCCTCGAGAAGGACAAGGGGATCGTCCCTGCCGTGAAGCACCAGTGCGGGTACGCGTACGTGCGCCAGCGCTGGCTTGCGGTTGCCCGAGGCGATGATGGCGGCCAGCTGGCGTGCCGTTCCTGCGGCGTTGGGGCCCCGCTCGAAAAGGCGCCTGGCCATGTCTTCGGCGCGAGGCGTGTCGAGGGGATATGTGTCGCCGCACAGCACGGACCAGATCTTCAGATGCCGGGCGAGGTAGGCGGGCCAGTCGCGCGGCGTCGGCATCATCAGGACGCCCATGGCCTGCGGACGGCCGGGCGGCAATTCGGGATTGCCGGTGGACGACATGATCGACGTCAAGGTGCGCACGCGCGCGGGATGGCGCAGTGCCATCTCCTGCGCGATCATCCCGCCCATCGATGCGCCGACAACGTGGGCGCTTTCGATGCTGAGCGCATCGAGCAGTCCTGTCGCGTCGTCCGCCATGTCGGCAATGCGATAGGGCGCCGTCACCGGCAGGCCGCATGCATTGGCGGACAGCATGCGCGCGATGTCAGGAACGCCGCCTGCATCCATGCTCGTCGAGCGGCCGCAGTCGCGGTTGTCGAAGCGAATCACGCGCAGCCCTCGCGCAGCGAGCGAAAGGCAGAACTCGTCGTCCCAAACGATCATGGGGCTGCCCAGTCCCATGATGAGCAGGACCACCGGGGCTGTGCGCCGCCCGATGTCCTGATAGGCCAGTTCGATGCCATTGGCGTACGCCAACGACTCCTTGGGCAATGGCATGGATGCCGTCATTACTTTTTTTCTCCCGTCGCGCATCCGGGTGTGCGCGGTCCGCCGAATCTAAGCGCTTAAGCAGCTTGCAAAACACGCTGTTGTGACAGTCAAGGGAAAACGCTGAGCGGATGCACAGGGCCGTTGCGAGTGCCAAGGGAGATGGACGCATGTCGCGCCCGATGCGCAGCAGCAAAGTCGTTGTCATCGCCTGGGCGGCGACGGACAAATTTGCTGTGGGAGACACCAAGTCGCGAGCGGACTTGGCAAAAGGAAATTGGTCGGGGTGAGAGGATTCGAACCTCCGGCCTCTACGTCCCGAACGTAGCGCTCTACCAGGCTAAGCTACACCCCGAAGTGCAGTGAAAAGAGACGCAACCCTTGTGTGAAAACTCAGGCGCGGCGCTCAACTAGCTGAGCCGCTAATTGTAGCAAACCTTTAGCGTGGGAATTCTGCGGAAGGTCGTGCAATGCATCGATTGCACGTTGTGCCTCTGCCGCAGCCGCTGCGCGGGTTGCATCGAGCGCCCCGGTTTGTCGCACGATCGCGACGATGTGCGACAGCTGCGCGGTGTCGCCTGCTTCGATGGCCGCGCGAATGAGTGCGCGCTCGTCCGGCGTGCCGCGTTGCATGGCCAGGATGAGTGGCAGCGTCGTCTTGCCTTCGCGCAAATCGTCGCCAAGGTTCTTGCCGGTCTCGTTGGCATCGCCGGCGTAGTCGAGCACGTCGTCGATCACCTGGAACGCGGTGCCCAGTGCCTGGCCATAGGTGGCGCAGGCTTCCTCGATGTGCGGCGGTGCCTTGGCCAGCACGGCGGCAAGACGCGTGCTCGCCTCGAACAGCTTGGCCGTCTTGGAGCGAATGACGCGCAGGTAGGCAGCTTCGTCCAGCGTGGCGTCGTGCATGTTCATGAGTTGCAGCACTTCGCCTTCGGCGATGACGTTGGTCGCCTCCGCGAGGATTTGCATGACGCGCATGTCGTTGGCGTCCAGCATCATCTGGAAGGCGCGCGAATAAAGAAAATCGCCCACCAGCACGCTGGCCGGATTGCCGAACGATTCATTGGCGGTAGGACGCCCGCGCCGCAGCGTGGATTCGTCGACCACGTCGTCGTGCAACAGCGTGGCGGTGTGAATGAATTCGATCACCGCCGCCAGGTTGTAGTGCTGGGTGCCAGCGTATTCGAGTGCGCCGCTCATCAGCAGCAGCAAGGCAGGGCGCAGCCGCTTGCCGCCCGCCGAGATGATGTAGCGGGCGACTTCGCTCACCAGCGGAACGCCGGTGTCCAGGCGGGCCGAGATGACTCGGTCGACCTCGACCATGTCATCGGCGATCAGGCCGAGCACGGAAGTGGTGGTGGTGGCAGCAGAAACTGACAAAACAGGAGGAGGGCCGGCGCCAGAAAGGGGGACGTTGAAGGTGCGGACAACGCCCGCCAAAGCCCGCGATTATAGGGAGCGGCCTGTCCACCCTTTCGCCATGCGGTCTGGCGAAGTCGGGCGGGGGTATGTTAGCGAATGCAAACCGTGCTAGAATATTGGGCTCTGCGGAAATCCGTCCGTGGAGCCAACCCTCAAAAGGTCATTCAATGTACGCGGTCATAAAAACCGGTGGCAAGCAGTATCGCGTTGCTTCCGGCGAAAAAATTAAAGTAGAACAGATTGCTGCGGACGTAGGCCAGGAAATCGTGATCGATCAGGTTCTTGCAGTCGGCAACGGCTCGGACATCAAGATCGGCGCACCCCTGGTGTCCGGCGCAACTGTGACAGCCACTGTGCTGTCGCACGGCAAGCACGACAAGGTTCACATCTTCAAGATGCGTCGTCGCAAGCACTATCAAAAACGTCAAGGCCATCGCCAGCAGTTCACTGAGCTGCAAATCGGCGCGATCGCCGGTTAAGGAGCTCGGAAATGGCACAGAAAAAAGGCGGCGGCTCAACGCGAAACGGGCGCGATTCCAAGCCCAAGATGCTCGGCGTCAAGCGCTTTGGCGGTGAACTGATCAGCGCAGGCTCGATCATCGTTCGCCAGCGCGGCACGCAGTTCCACCCCGGCACCAATGTCGGCCTGGGCAAGGACCACACCTTGTTCGCGCTGGTCGATGGCCACGTGTCGTTCGGCACCAAGGGTGCCCTGAACAAGCACACGGTCAACGTGACCCCGGCGTAAGCTGAGTCACTTCGATCCTGTTCGAAGCCCCGCTCGTCGGGGCTTTTTCATTTGTACACTGGATAGCCCATGAAGTTCGTCGACGAAGCTTTTATCGACATCGCAGCCGGCGATGGCGGCAACGGCTGCGTGTCGTTCCGTCATGAGAAATACAAGGAATTCGGCGGTCCCAATGGCGGCGACGGCGGCCGGGGCGGGCATGTGTTTGCCATTGCCGATTCCAACCTGAACACCCTGGTCGACTTCCGCTATTCGCGCCGGCACGAAGCCAGGCGCGGCGAGCACGGCATGGGCTCGGACATGTTCGGCGCCGCGGGCGACGACATCACGCTCAAGATGCCGGTGGGCACCATCATTTCCGACGCGGAAACGGGTGAGGTTCTGTTCGAACTGCTCGTGCCCGGCGAGGTCATCACCATCGCCAAGGGCGGTGACGGCGGCTTTGGCAACATGCGCTTCAAGAGCGCCATCAACCGTGCGCCGCGTCAAAAGACGCCGGGCTGGCCGGGCGAAAAGCGAAGCCTCAAGCTCGAGCTCAAGGTGCTGGCCGACGTCGGCCTGCTGGGCATGCCGAACGCCGGGAAGTCCACGCTGATCACGGCCATCTCGAACGCCCGTCCGCGCATTGCCGACTATCCCTTCACGACGCTGCACCCCAATCTGGGCGTGGTACGCGTGGGGCCGGAGCAAAGCTTCGTCGTGGCCGACCTGCCGGGCCTGATCGAGGGCGCCTCCGAAGGTGCCGGCCTCGGCCATCTGTTCCTGCGCCATTTGCAGCGCACGCGCCTGCTGTTGCATGTGATCGACATGGCGCCGTTCGACGACAGCGTCGATCCGGTTGCGCAGGCCAAGGCCATCGTGGGCGAACTCAAGAAGTACGACACCGACCTGTATGAGAAGCCCCGCTGGCTGGTGCTCAACAAGCTGGACATGGTGCCGCAGGACGAACGCGCCGCACGCGTCAAGGACTTCGTGAAGCGCCTGAAATTCAAGGGCCCGGTGTTCGAGATCTCCGCGCTCACGCGCGAAGGCTGCGAGCCGCTGGTCAAGGCCGTCTACCAGCAGGTCAAGGCGGCGCAGGTTGCCGAGCAGCCGCCTGCCGAGATCGATCCGCGATTTGCGGAGCCGTCCTGATCCAGCCTTGCTGCAGATCCGCTTCTGTCGCGCAGACAGTTTCCGACCCACTTCCGACCCCGCCTGTTCGACATGACTGCAAAGACTGGTTCCCCCGTGTTGCGCGACGCCCGTCGCATCGTTGTGAAGGTGGGCTCCAGCCTGGTCACCAACGAGGGGCGCGGACTGGACGAAGGCGCCATCGGCGAATGGTGCCGACAGCTCGCCGCGCTGGTCAAGGACGGGCGCGAAGTCGTCATGGTGTCCAGCGGTGCCATCGCCGAAGGCATGAAGCGCCTCGGCTGGACCACGCGCCCGCATGAAATCCATGAATTGCAGGCGGCAGCCGCCGTCGGCCAGATGGGGCTCGCGCAGATGTACGAGTCCAAGATGCGCGAAAACGGCCTGGGCAGTGCGCAGGTGCTGCTGACCCACGCCGACCTGGCCGACCGCGAGCGCTACCTCAACGCCCGTTCCACGCTGGTCACGCTGTTGCGTCTGGGCGTGGTGCCCGTGATCAACGAGAACGACACTGTCGTCAACGACGAAATCAAGTTTGGCGACAACGACACCTTGGGGGCCCTGGTTGCCAACCTGGTCGAGGCCGATGCGCTGGTGATCCTGACGGACCAGAAGGGCCTCTACACGGCCGACCCCCGCAAGGACACGAGCGCGCAATTCGTGCATGAGGCCAAGGCCGGCGACCCGGCGCTCGAAGCGATGGCGGGTGGCGCGGGCTCCAGCATCGGGCGGGGCGGGATGATCACCAAGATTCTTGCCGCCAAGCGCGCGGCGGCCTCGGGTGCCTCCACCGTCATTGCGTGGGGGCGTGAACGCGATGCGCTGTTGCGCCTGGCACAAGGCGAGTCCATCGGGACCCTGTTGCTCGCCCAGACCGCCAAGCACCAGGCGCGCAAGCGCTGGATGGCCGATCACCTGCAGATGCGTGGGGCGGTGACGGTGGATGCCGGCGCCGCTGCCAAGGTGCGCGCCGAAGGCAAGAGCTTGCTGCCCATCGGCATGACGGCTGTCGAGGGCGAGTTCTCGCGTGGCGACGTGATCGCCATTCGCGACCCGCAAGGTGCGGAACTGGCCCGCGGGCTGGCCAACTATTCCAGCGCCGAGGCGCGGCTGCTTTGCCGCCGGCTTTCAGGCGAGATCGAACGCCTTCTCGGCTACGTCGCGGAGCCAGAGATGGTTCATCGCGACAACATGATCGTGATGAGCGCGGCCTGATTCGCCGCGGACTACGCTCAGTTCGACGGGGTCGGATTCCTGAGCGACTGCACCATTTCCTGTACCGACTGGCGCGGTGCTGCGCTGGAGCAAATGCCTTGCCGCGCCAGGGCCAGCGTGTGGCGGGAACCCATGGCGTTCAGACGCTGCCACTCCGGCTTGTCTGCCATGTGCCATTCTCCGCCGCTGTAGCGCGCGTAGGTCTTGGCTTCGCCGGTGGCGCAGCGCAAGCCCTCGTAGAACGCGTTGAAGGCGCCGCCCTCGCCGGACCGGCTCGCCATCACGACGTAGCGCACCACACCATCCTTGGTGATGACGATGGTCGCCGGGTCAACGCCGTACTTCAGCTCCATCCGTCGGGACATGTCGATTTCGACCATCCGCTTCGGATCGAATGCCGGAGGCGGCGGCACATCCGACTCCTTCCAGTCCAGGTCCTGGAACAGCAACTGGGCATGGGCCGCAATCGGCGCTGCCAGCCCGAACACCACCGGCAAGAGAAGGGCAAGTGCGCAACTAGCGCGGCGCGTGAAAGTGGCTTGACGCAGGCGCGCCGTCTTGTGGACTGACATTGGGATCGGGATCGAAAGATGCACCAGGCGGCAGGTCGTAAGCCGAATCGTGTCCACCGCCGGAGGGGTGACGATCGAACTCGCGGCCACGCACGTTGCTGCGCAGGAAACGGTTTCGGAAATCCTGCCGGGGCAGGTAGCGGGCGAGTTCGGTCAACGCCATTTCGTAGACGCCCCGCTTGAACTCCACGACAACGTCGAGCGGCACCCAGTAGTCGTGCCAACGCCACGCGTCGAATTCGGGATGGTCGGTGGCGCGCAGGTTCAGGTCCCAGTCGTGACCTGTCAGCTGCAACAGATACCAGATCTGCTTTTGTCCTTTGTAATGGCCGCGCGCGTCGCGGCGAATGAACCGATCCGGCACCTCATAGCGCAACCAGTCGCGGGTGCGGGCCACGATACGCACATGCTCCGGCTGGAGTCCGACTTCTTCATGGAGCTCCCGAAACATTGCCTGTTCGGGACTTTCGCCGCGGTCGATGCCGCCCTGCGGAAACTGCCATGAATGGGTGCGGATGCGCTTGCCCCAAAATACCTGATTGCGCTGGTTGAGCAGGATGATGCCGACGTTGGGCCTGAAGCCATCTCGGTCGAGCATAATCGAACCCCAATTTTTGAACTGAGTCGATTATGCATGCCGGGTTGCACTCGGCAAGTAGACCAGTCCCCGACCCTCTGGCTCCGCCATGAGGCGTTTTGTATTCCCGTTTCTTGAGCGCCATCAATGAAAGCTTCCCGTTTCTTTGTTTCCACCCTGAAAGAAGCGCCAACGGACGCCGAGGTTGCAAGCCACCGGCTCATGATGCGCGCGGGCATGATCAAGAAGCTTGGCGCCGGCATCTACACCTATATGCCCATGGGCCTGCGGGTGATCCGCAAGGTCGAAGCCATCGTGCGCGAGGAAATGGACCGCGCCGGAGCCGTCGAGCTCACCATGCCCGTGGTGCAGCCGGCCGAGCTCTGGCAGGAAAGCGGCCGCTTCGACAAGATGGGCCCCGAGCTGCTGCGCATCAAGGACCGCCACGACCGCGACTACGTCGTGCAGCCGACCAGCGAAGAAGTCGTGACCGACATCGCACGGCAGGAAATTCGTAGCTACAAGCAACTGCCGCGTAACTTCTACCAGATCCAGACCAAATTCCGGGACGAGCGCCGCCCGCGCTTCGGCCTGATGCGCGGCCGTGAATTCACCATGAAGGACGCCTACAGCTTCGACCGTGACCTTGAGGCGGCCAAGGCGAGCTACC
This sequence comes from Variovorax brevis, assembly GCF_030317105.1. Classification (GTDB taxonomy): domain Bacteria; phylum Pseudomonadota; class Gammaproteobacteria; order Burkholderiales; family Burkholderiaceae_C; genus Variovorax; species Variovorax brevis. Next base: position 771,492 of record NZ_JASZYG010000003.1, on the reverse strand, counting down.
AGAACATGGCACAGGCTTACCGCCGCATCTTCGACCGCTTCGGCCTGACCTATCGCGCCGTGGCGGCCGACAGCGGCGCCATCGGCGGCGACATGAGCGAAGAGTTCCAGGTGATCGCCGCCACCGGCGAAGACGCGATCGTCTATTGCCCGGACAGCGAATACGCCGCCAACATGGAAAAGGCCGAGGCTCTGGCGCCTGCCGGCCCGCGCCCCGGCGCCGCCAACGCGCTCGCCAAGACGCCGACGCCCGGCAAGAGCACCTGCGAAGACGTTGCCGCATTGCTCGGCGTGCCACTCGCGACCACCGTCAAGTCGATCGTGCTGGCGACTGACAAGCTCGATGCAGCGGGCAACGTCGTGGGCGCCGAGGTCTGGCTGTTGCTGCTGCGCGGCGACCACGACATGAACGAGATCAAGGTCAGCAAGGTGCCGGGCCTCAAGGAAGGCTTCCGCTTTGCCTCGGTGGGCGAAATCGACGAACACTTCGGTTGCAAGCCCGGCTACCTCGGCCCTCTGAACATGAAAAAGCCGGTCAAGCTGGTCGTCGACCGCGAAGTGGCCGTGATGGCCGACTGGATCACCGGCGCCAACGAGGTCGATTTCCACATGACCGGCGTCAACTGGGGCCGCGACCTGCCGGAACCCGAACTGGTGGCCGACCTGCGCAATGTCGTCGCCGGCGACCCGTCGCCCGACGGCAAGGGCCTGCTGGCCATCGAGCGTGGCATCGAGGTGGGCCACGTGTTCGTGCTGGGCACCAAGTACAGCAAGGCGATGAACGCCACTTTCCTGGACGAGGCCGGTAAGCCGCAATTCCTGGAGATGGGCTGCTACGGCATCGGCATCACGCGCCTGCCGGCCGCGGCCATCGAACAGAACAATGACGAGCGCGGCATCATCTGGCCGGACGCGATTGCACCCTTCACCGTGGTGCTTTGCCCGATCGGCATGGACCGCAGCGCCGACGTCAAGGCGACGGCCGAGAAGCTGTACGACGAGTTGCTGGCCGCCGGCGTCGACGTGATCCTGGACGACCGGGGTGAACGGCCGGGCGCCATGTTTGCCGACTGGGAACTCATCGGCGTGCCGCATCGCGTTGTGATCTCCGACCGTGGCATCAAGGAGGGGCAGTTCGAATACCAGCACCGTCGGGATGCGGCGGCGAGCAAGGTGCCGGCGGCCGAGGTGGCCTCGTTCATTCGGGGCAAATTCAGCGCATGACACTGTCACGGCGCCAATGCCTTGGCGGCGCCGCCGCCGGGGCCTTGTCCTTGGGCCTGCCGCAGCTGGCGATGGCGGGCGCGCAGATCGAAGAGCCGCTGATCGACTCGGTCCGCACGGCCCTGAGTTCGGCGATCAACAACAGCGCGCCGCCGATTCCGGAGTTCAAGGATACGGAATCGCGCATGCTCTATCTGCGCTGGCTGGGCGCGATGAGCGAGCGGCTCAAGGGCAAGAAACCCGACTGGGAAACGCGCAAGGAATTCCTGCAGACGATCTGGTACGAAACCAAGCGCGCCGGGCTGGACGTGAGCCTCGTGCTAGGCCTGGTGCAGGTGGAAAGCAACTTCCGCAAGTTCGCCGTCTCCAGCGCGGGGGCGCGAGGCTACATGCAGGTGATGCCGTTCTGGACGCGCGTCATCGGCAATGGAGATGCGTCCAGCCTGTTCCACATGCAGACGAACCTGCGCTTTGGATGCGTCATCCTGCGCCACTACCTGGACCGCGAGCGGGGGGACCTGTTCATGACGCTCGGTCGCTACAACGGCAGCCGGGGCCAGGCGCCGTACCCGAACGCCGTGTTTGCCAACCAGCGCAACTGGGCCTTCGCCGACCGCCCGCGGGTGGACTGACTCAGGCGACGACGGTCGGCGTCGTGGCCGCGCTGGCACGCGTCACCATCACCTGGTCGATGCGGTAGCTGTCCACGTCCATCACTTCGAACTTGTAGCCGGCCCAGCTCACACTGTCGGTGCGCTTGGGCACGCGGCGCAGCATGATCATCAGGAAGCCGGCGAGGGTTTCATATTCCTCGCCATGCGGCAGGTCGTCGATGTCGAGCGCGCGCTGCACGTCCTGGATGGGCGTCACGCCATCGATCAGCCAGGAGTTCTCGTCGCGGCGAACGATTTGCTGTTCCTCATCGTCGGAAGTCGGCACGAGGTCGCCCATGACGGTGCTCATCACGTCGTTGAGCGTGATCACGCCGACGACCAGGCTGTATTCGTTCACGACGATGGCGAAGTCCTCGTGGGCCAGGCGGAACTGCTCCAGCACTTCCGTCAGCGAGATGCGGTCCGGAATCACCAGCGCCTTGTGCAATGGAAGTCCCTGCCCGAAGGACAGCGGCTGGCCGCTCAGCACGCGCTGGAACATGTCCTTGGCATCCACATAGCCCAGCAGGTGGTCGATGTCGCCTTCGCAAACAGGGTAGGCGGAGAAGGGCTCCGCCACGATGCGCGCACGCAGCACCGACTCGGGGTCGTCCTTGTGAAACCACGCGACGCGGTCGCGCGAGGTCATGACGCTGTTGACCATGCGCGTGTCAAGTTCGAACACGTTGGCGATGACCTGTTGCTCGCGATGCGCCAGCACGCCCGCACGCGCGCCGGCCTCCGTCATCGCCAGGATGTCGGCGGAGGTGATCTTTTCCTCGCGCTGCATCGGCATGCCCAGCAGCTTGAAAAGCAGGTCCGTGCTGCGCGTGAAGAGCCACACGAGCGGCTTGAAGGTGGTGATGAGCACCTGCATCGGGCCGACCATGCGAACCGCCAGGCGCTCCGGGTCGTTCATGCCCAGGCGCTTGGGAAACAGGTCGGCGAAGATGAGGAACACCGCAATGATCGTCACGAACGAAGCGCCGAAGGCCGCGCGTTGCGCGCCTTCGGGGCTGAGCCAGCGCTCGAACAAAATGGCGAAGTAAGGGCTGAGCGAACCTTCGCCCACCACGCCGCCCAGGATGGCAACGGCATTCAGGCCGATCTGCACCACGGTGAAGTAGTGGCCGGGGTCTTCCTGCAGTCGCAAGACACGATCGGCGCGCGCGTCGCCCTCGTCGGCCATTTGCCGAAGGCGCAGCCGACGCGACGCCGCCAGGCAGATTTCAGCGAGTGAGAAAAAGGCGCTGGTGGCAATCAGCGCCACGATGATGAGCAGGCTTTCTGTGAAGTTCATGTCCGGTCAACCAAGACCGACATGGTGCCACGAGCCGTGGCAGCCTCAATGCCGAGGCTGCCCGATCTGTTGCACGCGGCTACTGCACGAAGCCGATCTTGGTGCGGGTGCTGCCGCCGCGCGCTGGAAGGTCTTCGATGCGAATCGCATCACGCCGCGCCAACCGTGCGTTGCCGAAGCCCGTCATCAAGGCGCGGCGCATGTCGCGCGGGGCGAGCGCCGAGAGAAAGTCGATGACGTCGTCCGAAGGCTCCGGCGCCAGCAGCCGTCCCCAGTCGTGTTCGGCGCGAATGGACGCGTAGAGGTTGCGCGCAATCTGCCGCGCCGCCTCCGGCGAGGGCGCGTCGATCTCGAACACGTTCATGCGGTTGAGGATCGGCTCGGGAATGCTGCGTTCGTCGTTGGCCGTGGTGATCCAGATGACTTGGCTCGCGTCGATGGCGACTTCGGCAAACTCGTCGACAAAGGATTGCGCCGTGTCGTGCTCCAGCAGGTTGTAGAGGGCGCCCAGCGGGTCGTACTGGGCATCGGCGCCGGCCTTGTCGATTTCGTCGACGACGATGACCGGGTTGGCGTACTGCCCCTCGACCAGCGCTTCAAAGACCTTGCCCGGCTTGGCGCCCTTCCATTGCGAGGAAGCACCCGACAGCAGCCAGCCGGCCGTCATCGAGTTCATCGGCACGAGCGACATGCCCGTGCCCAGCAGCTCGGCGAGCTTGCGCGCAAAGTGGGTCTTGCCGATGCCCGGCGGGCCCAGCAGCAGCATGGGCGTGACTTCCAATCCGTCGCGGCTGTCCTGCGCGAGTGCAACGTGGCGGCGCACATCGTCGATGGCCTCGGTGAAGTTGGGCAACTGGGCGTACAGAGAGGCCATTTCCGGCACGCCGCTGGGCTTGACCTGAAAGCGGTCCGGGCCGCGTTCCAGCATGCGTTCGTAGGTGCTGCGCAGGTGTTCGTGTTCCCGATCCGGCAGCTTGGCGAGCTTGCGCTCCACGTCGTGCGGCTGGAAGACGCTGCGCAGATTGGCAATGGGCAAGGCCAATCCCGAGGGAGAAGGAACGAGACTGCGGGAATCCATGGAAACCTCCGACTTCGAACACTTGTGGACAGCATAAGCCGTGCCCGAAGTTCGCGTATGTCCAGGATTTCTCGTTTTGGAGGGGTCGCGCGATATGTCGCGCTGCAATCACACTGCGCCGTCAGGGTGGGTGGGATCCACCCAAAGCACTGTTTCGGGTTTCTCGATGGGCGCAATGTCGAGGTTCACGGCAACGGCTTCGCCGTCGCTGCGGCACAGCACGCATTCGAGCGCCTCGGTGGCGCTCGCGTTGATTTCCTGGTGAGGGACGTACGGCGGCACGTAGATGAAATCGCCCGGCCCCGCCTCGGCAGTGAACTCGAGCTTCTCGCCCCAGCGCATGCGCGCCTTGCCGCGGATGACGTAGATCACCGACTCGAGATGGCCATGGTGGTGCGCCCCCGTCTTGGCATCCGCGTGGATGGTGACGGTGCCGGCCCAGAGCTTTTGCGCGCCCACTCGGGCGAAATTGATGGCCGCCGCCCGGTTCATGCCCGGCGTCTGCGCCGTGTTGGTGTCGAGCTGGTTGGCGGGGATCACCCGCACACCATCGTGTTTCCAGTCGGTGGGGTGCGAGTGCGTGTGCGCCATGGGAAAGAAGGAAGGATCAGTTGGGCTGGCTGGCGATCACCGCCTGAAGCTCACCCGACTCGTACATCTCCATCATGATGTCGGAGCCGCCGACGAATTCGCCGCGCACGTACAGCTGCGGGATCGTCGGCCAGTTGCTGTATTCCTTGATGCCCTGGCGGATGCCGTCGTCTTCCAGCACGTTCACGGTCTTGAGCTGCTTGGTGTCGACGCCGCACGCCTTCAGGATCTGGATGGCGCGGCCGGAGAATCCGCACATCGGAAAGCTGGCGCTTCCCTTCATGAACAGAAGGATGTCGTTTTGCTTGACGAGGTCGTCAATGCGTTGCTGGGCGTCGCTCATGGGGGCTCCTCAAAAATATTGCGTCAATTATTTCACTGCGTGCCATTTGCCGCCGGAGCAGCGCTCGATGCCGGCAAGGTCGGTGCGACTTTGTACTTCATCGAAGCCGGCCTTGCTGAGCAGGGTTTTCACGGCACTGCTCTGGTCGTAGCCATGTTCGAGCAGCAGCCAGCCGCCGTCCGCGAGGTGGGCCGGCGCGCTGTCGATGATGGTGCGGATGTCGTCCAGCCCGTCCGGGCCGGAGGCGAGGGCGGAAAGCGGCTCATGCGCCAGCGCCGGCAGGTGCGGATCGCGCTCGGCGATGTAGGGCGGATTGGAGACGATGAGCGTGTACTGCGTGCCTGCGCCTTCCAGCCAGTTGCCCACCGCGAAGCGCACGGGTAGGCTGAGGCGCTCTCCGTTGGCGCGTGCGACGTCGAGCGCGTCGGCGCTGGCGTCGACGGCGTGGATCTGCAGGTCCGGCCGCGACGCCTGCAAGGCCAGGGCGATGGCGCCGCTGCCGGTGCCCAGGTCCATGACCCGCGCTTCCCTGTGGCCCGTCAGGCACTCGATCGCCCAGTCGACCAGCGTCTCCGTGTCGGGGCGGGGCACCAGCACGCGGGAATCGACCTTCAGCATCAGGCCGTGAAATTCCTTCTCGCCGAGCAGGTAGGCCACCGGTTCGCCGGCCACGCGCCTTACGCAGGCGCGCGAAAACGCATCTGCCACTTCGGGCGCAACTGCATCCGTGTCGTGCGCGAGCAGCCACCCCCGCTCGTCACCGGACCGTCCCAGCGCGTGCAGGAGCAGCAGTTGCGCATCGAGCCGGTCCATGCCGAGCGCTGACGCGTCGGCCAGGGCCTGCACGATGGTGCGCGAAGTGGCTTGGGTCACGCGGTCGCTTCCAGTTCGGCCAGCTGTTCTGCCTCGTGCGCCGCCTTCAGGGCGCCGAGCACTTCGCCCAGGTCACCGTCCATGATGAACTGAAGCTTGTAAAGCGTGAGGTTGATCCGGTGGTCGGTCAGGCGGCCCTGCGGGAAGTTGTAGGTGCGGATGCGGTCGGAGCGGTCGCCGCTGCCGATGAGGCCCTTGCGCATCGCGGCGTCCTTGGCGGCGCGCTCCGAGCGGTCCTTTTCCTGGATGCGCGCCGACAGCACCTGCAGCGCCTTGGCCTTGTTGCGGTGCTGCGAGCGGTCGTCCTGGCACTCGGCCACGATGCCGGTCGGAATGTGCGTGATCCGCACCGCCGAGTCGGTCTTGTTGATGTGCTGCCCGCCGGCGCCGCTGGCGCGGTAGGTGTCGATGCGCAGGTCTGCCGGGTTGATCTGCACCGCTTGCGCCTCGTCCGGCTCGGCCAGCACGGCGACCGTGCAGGCGCTGGTGTGGATGCGCCCCTGCGTCTCGGTCGCCGGCACGCGTTGCACGCGGTGCCCGCCGGATTCGAAGCGCAGTGCGCCGAAGACGTCGTCGCCGACCACGCGCAGCACCACTTCCTTGTAGCCGCCCAATTCGCTCTCGCTCTCGCTCACGATCTCGATGCGCCAGCCCGCGCGTTCCGCGTAGCGGGTGTACATGCGAAACAGGTCACCGGCGAAGAGCGCGGATTCGTCGCCGCCCGTGCCCGCCCGGATTTCGAGGAATGCGTTGCGCGCATCGTCCGGGTCCCGGGGCAGGAGCAGGCGCTGAAGCTCGTCCTCCAGCTTGGTCAGTTCGGGTTCGGTCGACGCAATTTCCTCGCGTGCCATCTCGGCCATGTCCGGGTCGTCGAGCATTTCCCGCGCGCCGGCCAGGTCGGCTTCCGCTTGCCTGAAGCGCTGGTAGCGGCCGGCGACCTGCGTGACCGTGGCGTGTTCCTTCGAGAGCACGCGGTATTGCGACATGTCCGCCATGATGTCCTCGCGCGAGAGCAGGAAATCCAGCTCTTCGAGGCGTTGAACGTAGCGTTCGAGTTGTTGGCGAAGGAAGGTTTTCACGTGCTGTGCGCCGCAAGCAGGCGGCAGAAGAATTCAGGGAGAGGGAACGCGCCTTGCGCCAGGCGCAAAGCCTTCGGATCCGCGCCGGGACCCGGCCGCGGGGAGCGTCGCTAACGCTCTTTGCGCAGGAACAGGCGCGAAATGGTCTGCGCCATGTGTTCGCGGGCAGCCGCGTCGCCGGCATGCAGCTCGGCCAGCGCGCCGTGCAGCATTTTTTGCGTGAGGCCGCGCGACAGGGCGTCCAGCACCGCGTCGATGTCCTCGCCCTTGGCCAGCAGCTTTTTCGCGCGGGCCAGCTCCGTGGCGCGCCACTCGTCCGTCTGGGCGTTGAGTTGCTGGATGAGAGGCACGGTGCGGCGCTGGTTCAGCCAGTGCATGAAGCTTTGCACGCCCGCGTCGATGATGACTTCGGCCTGCGCCACCGCCGCCTGCCGGCTGGCGTGGCCCTGTTGAACAACTTGCGCCAGATCGTCCACCGTGTAGAGGTACACGTCCGACAGCGCCTTGACTTCGGGCTCGATGTCGCGCGGCACGGCCAGGTCGACCATGAACATCGGGCGGTGCTTGCGTTGCTTGAGCGCGCGTTCCACGGCACCCAGGCCAATCAGCGGCAGCGTGCTGGCGGTGCAGCTGATGACGATGTCGAACTCCGCCAGGCGAGCAGGCAGGTCGGCCAGCCGCATCGCCTCGCCGCCAAAGCGCGAAGACAGCTTCTCGCCGCGCTCCAGGGTGCGATTGGCGATGACGATGGATTTGGGCTGCTTGGCCGCGAAGTGCGTCGCGGCGAGGTCGATCATTTCGCCTGCGCCGACGAAGAGAACGCGCGTCTGCTTGAGATCTTCAAACAGCTGGGACGCCAGCCGGACCGACGCGGCGGCCATGCTGATCGAATGCGCGCCGATCTCGGTGGCGGTGCGCACTTCCTTGGCGACGGCAAAGGAGCGCTGGAAAAGCTGGTTGAGCGTGCTGCCCAGTGCGCCGGCCGTTTCGGCGGCACGCACGGCGTCCTTCATCTGGCCGAGGATCTGCGCCTCGCCCAGCACCATGGAATCGAGGCCGCTGGCCACGCGGAAAGCGTGCCGGGCGGCCTGGTCGTCAGAGAGGGTGTAGGCATGCGAGCGCAGCAGGGCGGGGGCAACGCCGCCGCTTTCGGCCAGCCAGCCCACCGTGTGCTCCAGCGCCACCTGGTCGGCGGCGCAATAGATCTCGGTGCGGTTGCAGGTCGAGATGATGGCCGCCTCGACATCGGGGTGTCGATTCGAGCCAAAAGAGCTGCGCAGGCTGTGCAGCGTCGGGGCGATCTGGTCGAGGGCGAACGCAAAACGACCGCGCAGATCGAGCGGCGCGGTCGTGTGATTCAAGCCCAAAGCCCAGACTGCCATCCCCGGATTATAAAATTTGCCGCCCGCCCGTGGCGCCCCCGTCCGTCAATGGCCCCCAAAGCTGATTAGCCGAGGGGTCGTCCGCCTTCTCAAATGCCCCTGTTCGACCTCATCAACCACCTGGCCAACTTCGTCGCGCCGGCCTTTTTCCTTGCCGTGGTGCTGGTTCTTGGCGGCCGGATGCTCATGGGGAAATCCGGCGGGCTTGCCATGTGGGCGCAATGCGCCATCACCTTCATCGCCGGCGGGGCCGTTCTCGTGGGCGGCCTGGTGTGGTTCGGGCGCGATGGAAAGATGCTCACCTACGCGGCGCTGGTGGGGGTCTGCGGCACCGTCCAGTGGCTGGCGGGTGGAGGGCTCAGGCGTTGAATGGCCCTGGCGCAGGGGCCGGCGGCGCCAGCGGCGGCGCCAACTGGCCGGGAGCTGCCGGCGTCGTGGGCGTCGCGTAAACGGCCATCGGCACGTTGGCCTCCTGCAGCCGCCCGAGGATCGTGAACAGCAGATCGCTGCGGACGCCTCCGGCGAGGCGCGGATTTGGCACATAGGCGATCGCCTGGAAGATGAGCAGGCCGTTCTCGATGCCGTCCAGCGTCACGCCCGCTTCGGGTGTCGGCAGGATGGTCTCGTGTTCGCGGCAGGCCTCGAGCATGACGTCGCGCACCTTTTGCGCATCGGTCGTGAGCGGCATCGGCAGACGAATGAGCACGCGGCCTTCGGCGTTGGCCAGCGTCATGTTGCGAACCGTCTTGGTGATGAATTCCGAGTTGGGAACGATCAGCGTCGACCGGTCGCCCAGCTGGATTTCGGTGGCCCGCACGTTGATGCGCCGCACATCGCCTTCTGACGTGCCCAGCACCACCCAGTCACCCACCTTCACTGGCCGCTCCGCCAGCAGGATGAGGCCCGAGATGAAGTTCTGCACGATGGCCTGCAGGCCGAAGCCGATGCCCACCGACAGCGCGCTCGCCACCCAGGCGATGCGGTTGATGCCGATGCCCAGCGCCGAAAGCGCAAAGGCAATCACCAGGATGCCGCCCACGTAGCCCAGCAGCGTGGTGAGCGAGCTGCGCATCCCGGTTTCGAGCTTGGTGTTGGGCAGGTAGCTGTTTTCCAGCCAGCGCTTGAAAAGCCGCAGCACCAGGAAGCCGACGATGAGCACCCCCAGCGCGCTGAAGATCGCCGCCGGCACGACCTGGAACTCGCCCACCTGGAGGCCTGTTCCCAGCCTGCCGCTGCGCTGGAGAAGATCGCCCGGCGTGCTGCCCAGGGGCGCAACGAAGGCAATCACCATGTAGAAAAACACGCAGACCCGGCTGATCGCGGACAGCACGACCGCCGCCTGGTCCAGCGTCTGCGGCGTGACGCCCAGGCCCTTTTGCAGCCGCTGCCCCATGTTGCTGCGTGAACTCAGCAAGGCCATCCAGAGGTCGTCCGCGAACTTGAACAGCAGGTACGCCGAGGCGATCACAATGCCGGCCCACACCGCCTGCCCCGCCACGACCCGGCTGAAGGCGAGGTAACCGGCCATCACCATCATGGCCAGGGCCACGAGCAGCGTGATCACCAGGCCGATGAGCAGGCCGACCCATCCAGGCCGCTCGGCGGCGTCCGGCGCCTCGGCCGCCGCGTCGGCGTCTGCGTCCTTGCCTGCGGGCGCCGCCGCGGGCCGTGGTCGTCGCAGCAGCGTCAAACCGAGAATTGCGGCGACCGCCATCACTGCGGTGGGGATCAGGTTGGTCAGGACGGTGCTCAGGGCGTTGTCGATGACGTCGTTGACCTGGGTCGGGAGCCAGGCCACGCCCACCACGAAAGCAAAAAGCCAGGGCACCGGCGCCAGGCGCGAAGCCATCGCATTGGAAATCGGGGGCAGCCGCCAGGACGGACGCCGATTGGACAGGAGTGCCCGCCCGAGCCCGATCACGAAGGCCAGGAACATCCCGAAGCGCACGGCCGAATTGCCCATCCGCGCGCTTTGTGTGCCCCATGTGCCCGCGTAATCCAGTGTTTCCCAGGCGATGGACAGGGCAAGGCCCGTGATGAGTACGTAGCCCAGGACGGTGAGCAGGGCGAGCAGGGAGCGTCGCAGCCGCCCCACCGGAAAGAAGCGCGCCGCCAGCCACGCCAGCCCGAATTCCGCGAGCCACAGGCCACCGCACAGCATCACCACCGCTCCCGCAAGGCCGAGCAGGGCGCTGGTGCGGTCGAAGCCCTTCAGGGCGGTGGTCCAGCCAACGCGAATTTCCTCGTTGAGCGCCCGGATGCGGGCTTGATCGGTGGGCCACTGCTTGATCGATTTTTCCCAGAACGCGCTCGTGAGCGGCGAGTCGGCGCGCTCGAACAATTGCGCTTCGAACACGGCGCGCCGCCTCGCCAGGACTTCGCTGCGACGCTGCTGGGCATCGACGGCCAACAGCCGTGCGAGGCGGATATCGGCATCAAGGGAATTGCGCTCTCGGGTCAAATTGGCGCGCTGACGGGTGACGTCCGGCGCCTCGGCGGTGCCCGCCGCAGGCGCAGGCCCCAGTTCGCCCAGCCGCGCATTCAGGTCATTCAACTGGGTCGTGCGGGACGCCGCGAAGCGCTCGGTCTGGGCGACGATTTCGTTGGTGATCGACGTGAGCTTGCGCACCTGATCGTCGTTGTCGATGACGGTGGGCACCTGCTCGAGTTGCTCGCGCAGGCTCTGCAGCGTGACTTCTGGCTGGATGGGCGGGACTGCAGCGTCCTGTGCCGCCGGCGAGACGCTGCACAGGAGCGCCGTCAGCAGTGCCAGGGCCCAACGGGTGATACAGGTCATCCGCGCCATCATAGGAGGCCGCGCCGGCGGCGCGGCAAATCAGCCCGCAGGACTGAAAAGGTCAACGCGGTCGGTGATGACGCCGTCCGTGCCCAGCGCGAGCAGCCATTGCGCGGCCCAGTCGTCGTTCACGGTGTAGCTCAGGGCGCGCCAGCCGGCCTCGTGGACGCGGGCGACCAATGCGTCGTTCCACAGGCTGTAGTTGCAGACGATGGCGGCGCATGCGAGTGACTGCGCCATGTCGAACCAGCCGTCCCACAGGGTGTCGAGCAGCAGGCCGCGCGGAAGCTGTGGCGCGGTCGCCATCGCGCCGCGAAGGGCGTCGGGCTGAAAGGACGTGAGCAAGGGCGGCACGGCCTGGGCAGCCCAGAGGCGGGCGGCTTCGCGGGCAACCACTTCGCCGGTCTCGCGCTCCGCACCCGGCGTCGGCTTGATCTCGATGTTGAGGAAGTGGCCGTTGGCCAGGCAAAAGCGCGCCAAGTTTTCGAGTGTGCACAGAGGCTCGCCTGCGTAGGCGCGCGAATGCCAGCCGCCTGCATCGAGCTGCGCCAGTTCGTGCCACGGGCGCTCGCCCCCAATGCCTTGTCCGCTGGTGGTGCGATTGAGCGTCGCATCGTGCATGAGGAAGGGGACGCCGTCCGCGCTCAGCTTGGCATCGCATTCGAACATGCGATAGCCGTGCGTGGCCCCGAGCCGGAAGGCGGCCAGCGTGTTCTCGGGTGCGAGCTTTCCGGCCCCGCGATGCGCGATCCAGCGCGGGTAGGGCCAGGGCGGAAGTGCGACCGTCATGCCTGGGCCAGGCGCTTGCCCGAACCGGCGTCGAACCAATGCAGCTTGTCAGGACGCGCCGCGATGCGAATGGTCGAGCCGATGGCAGGAGGCGCGACGCCTTCGTCGGTGCGCATCACCAGTTCTTCGCCGCTGACGCGGCCGTAGATGAGCCGCTCGGCACCCAGCATCTCGACCTGCTCCACGTACACCATCCAGCCTTCGTCGTCGAAGGTCAGGTGTTCGGGGCGAATGCCCAGGATCGTGCCGGGCCGCACGCCGGGCGCGTTGCGCAGCAGGTTCATCGGCGGCGAACCGATGAAGCTGGCGACGAAAGTGGTTGCCGGACGCGAATAGACGTCCTCGGGCGTGCCGAACTGGTCCATCACGCCGGCGTTCATCACGATGATGCGTTGCGCGAGCGTCATCGCCTCGACCTGGTCGTGCGTGACGAAAAGCGAGGTGATGCCCAGTTCGCGGTGCAGCTTCTGGATCTCGAGGCGGGTCTGGGCGCGCAGCTTGGCGTCCAGGTTGGACAGCGGTTCGTCGAACAGGAAGACCTGCGGCTGGCGCACGATGGCGCGGCCCATGGCCACGCGCTGGCGCTGGCCGCCCGAGAGTTCACGGGGCTTGCGGGTGAGCAGGTGGCCGAGTTCGAGGATCTTCGCGGCCTTGTCGACGCGCACCTTGATCTCGTTTTTGGGCACCTGAGCGATCTTCAGTCCGTAGGCCATGTTGTCGAACACGCTCATGTGCGGGTAGAGCGCGTAGTTCTGGAACACCATCGCGATGTCGCGCTCGGACGGTTCGAGGTCGTTGACCACGCGCCCGCCGATGGAGATCTCGCCCTTGGAAATCTCCTCGAGGCCGGCCACCATTCGCAGCAGCGTGGACTTGCCGCAGCCCGAGGGGCCGACGATGACGATGAACTCGCCATCCTTGATCTCGGCGCTCACGCCGTGGATGACCTGGTTCGCCTTCGGCCCGTGGCCGTAGCGCTTGATGACGTTTTGAAGGGAAAGAGCAGCCATTATTTTTCGGTATCCACGAGGCCCTTGACGAACCATTTCTGCATCAGCACGACCACCAGCGCGGGCGGCAGCATCGCCAGAATGGCGGTGGCCATGACGACGTTCCATTCGTTCTGCGAATCGCCGCCGGCGATCAGGCGCTTGATGCCGACCACGATGGGGTACATGTCTTCGCCGGTGGTCGCCAGCAGCGGCCAGAGGTACTGGTTCCAGCCGTAGATGAACTGGATCACGAAAAGCGCCGCGATCGAGGTTTTCGACAGCGGCAGCAGCACGTCGATGAAAAAGCGCATGGGGCTCGCGCCGTCCATGCGCGAGGCCTCGGTCAGCTCGTCGGGCACCGTCATGAAGAACTGCCGGAACAGGAAGGTGGCCGTCGCCGAGGCGATCAGCGGAACCGTGAGCCCGGCGTAGGTGTTGAGCATGTTCAGGTCCGACAGCACCTTGTAGGTCGGCAGGATGCGCACCTCCACCGGCAGCATCAGGGTGACGAAGATCATCCAGAAGCAGGTCTTGCGGAAGGGGAACTTGAAATAGACGATGGCAAAGGCCGACAGCAGCGAGATGGCGATCTTGCCAATGGAAATCACCATGGCCGATACGAAGCTCACCCACAGCATGTGGGCGACCGGCGCATTGGAGCCGGCGCTGGCCGCGCGCCCGAAGAGCGCGCCCTTGTAGCTCTCCCACATGTTGCTGCCCGGCAGCAACGGCATGGGGGCCTGCACGATTTCCTGCGGCGTGTGGGTGGACGCGACCAGCGCCAGGTAGATCGGAAAGCCGACGATGAAGACGCCCAGCACCATCACCACGTGGGCCAGGATGCCGTGGGTTCCGCGTTTTTCAACCATGACCGAACTCCCGCGCGGACAGGGAGGACACGAAGTGCCGAACGTGGGGGCTCATCAGTAATTGACCTTCTTCTCGACGAAACGGAACTGGATGACCGTGAGCGCCACCACGATCACCATCAGCACGACCGACTGCGCAGCCGAGCCACCCAGGTCCATGGCCTTGAAGCCGTCGTAGTAGACCTTGTAGACCAGGATCGCCGTGTCCTTGCCCGGACCGCCCTGCGTTGCCGCGTCGACGATCGCGAAGGTGTCGAAGAAGGCGTAGACCACGTTGATGACCAGCAGGAAAAAGGTCGTCGGCGAAAGCAGCGGGAACTGCACCGTCCAGAAGCGGCGCCAGGGCTTCGCTCCGTCGATGGCAGCCGCCTCGATCAGCGACTTCGGAATCGATTGAAGCCCCGCCAGGAAGAACAGGAAGTTGTACGAAATCTGCTTCCAGATGGCAGCCACGACGATCAGCGTCATGGCGTGGTTGGAATTGAGCAGGTGGTTCCACTCGAAGCCGATCTTGCCCAAGGCGTACGACACGACCCCCAGCGACGGCGAGAACATGAAGACCCACAGCACGGCGGCCACCGATGGCGCCACCGCGTAGGGCAGGATCAGCATCGTCTTGTAGAACATGCCGCCATGCACGATCCGGTCGGCGAACACGGCGAGCGCCAGCGAGATGCTGATGCCGATGGCGGCCACCATCACCGAGAAGAATGCGGTCGTCTTGAAGGACTCTACGTAGCTCGGGTCACCGAAAATCTGCCTGAAGTTGTCGAAGCCGACGAATTCGATCGAGGTGCCGAAGGGGTCTTGCTGCTGCAGCGACTGCAGGAGCGCCTGCGCCGCTGGCCAGAAGAAGAAGGTCAGGATGACCACCATCTGCGGCAACAGCAGCAGCCATGGCAACCAGCTGGAGCGAAAGACGACGCGTTTTTCCATGGGGCCTCGAAACAAGAAAGCCCGCCGGCTATGAGAACGGCGGGCCGGGCGAGTCTACTGGGAAGTTAACCCTTGTTCGCCTTTTGGAACCGTTCCAACTGCTCGTTGCCGCGGGTCACGATCGAGTCGAGCGCTTCCTTGGGCGTCTTCTTGCCGTTCCAGACCTGCTCGAGCTCCTCGTCTTCGATCGCGCGGATCTGCACGTAGTTGCCCAGCCGGATGCCCCGGCTCTTGTCGGTGACCTTGCGGATCATTTGCGTCACAGCCACGTCGGTGCCCGGGTTCTCCTTGTAGAAACCGGACTTCTCGGTGAGCTGGTAGGCCGCGGTGGTGATTGGCAGGTAGCCGGTGCGCTTGTGGCTGGCGGACTGCACTTCAGGCGTCGAGATGAAGCTGAAGAACTTGGCCACGCCCTTGTATTCGGCCGGCTTCTTGCCCGACATCACCCAGAGGCTGGCGCCGCCGATGACTGTGTTTTGCGGCGCACCCGGCACGTCCTGGTAGTAGGGCAGGGGTGCCAGGCCGTAGGCGAACTTGGCGTTCTTGGCGACGTTGCCGTAGAAGCCGGACGACGTGTTGATCATGGCGCACTCGCCCGACACGAACGAGGCTTCAGGCACGTTGCCGCGGCCCTTGTAGATGAACAGGCCCTGCTTGGCCATGTTCGCCAGGTTCTCGATGTGGCGCAGGTGCAGCGGCGAGTTGATCTTCAAGCGCGCGTCCAGGCCGGCCAGCCCGTTGCTCTTGGTCGCGTACTCGACGTTGTGCCAGGCCGAGAAGCTCTCAAGCTGCGTCCAGCCCTGCCACGCGGTCGTGAACGGGCACTTGTGGCCGGCGGCCTTGAGCTTGGCCGCGGCGTTCACCACCTCGGGCCAGGTCGTCGGCGCCTTGTCGGTCGGCAGGCCCGCCGCCTTGAAGGCGTCCTTGTTGAAATAGAACACGGTGGTCGAGCTGTTGAGCGGGAAGCTCAGCATCTGCCCATTGGGGGCGGTGTAGTAGCCGGCCACGGCCGAGATGTAGGCGTTCGGGTCGAACTTCTCGCCCGCGTCTTTCATGACCTGGCCCACGGGGATGATGGCGCTCTTGCTGGCCATCATGGTCGCGGTGCCCACTTCGAACACCTGCAGGATGTGCGGCGCGTTGCCCGACCGGAATGCGGCAATCGACGCGGTCATCGACTCATCGTATGAGCCCTTGAAGGTCGGGATGACCTTGTATTCCTTCTGGCTCTCGTTGAACTGCTTGGCCAGGTCGTTGACCCATTCGTTGTTGACGGCAACCATCGAGTGCCACCACTGGATCTCGGTCTGGGCCTGGGCCGTACCAACGAACGTGGCCGTCAGGGCCAAGCTCGCGGCGAGCGTTTGAAGTCGCATGAATACTCCTGCTGGGATTTTGAAAGCGCGAATGCTAGTGGGTGTTCGTGACACCGGCGCGGCCGCGTTTTTCGCACGGGGAGTGCATCGCGTCCAAGCGGGGAAACCCTTTTTGATGCATGTCAGCACGCGGGCATGTTGCGCCGCACCATGCTAGCATCGCCCTCCTTTTCCGCGGACACGCGACGGGTCTCCATGAGCAAGACTTCCCTCGACAAAAGCAAGATCAAGTTCCTTTTGCTGGAAGGCATCCACCCCTCGGCCATCGAGGTGCTGCGCGAGGCCGGGTACACGCAAATCGAGACGCTCGCGGGCGCGCTGCCGGAGGAAGAACTCAAGGCGCGCATCGCCGACGCGCATTTCCTGGGTATCCGTTCGCGCACCCAACTCACGGCCGACGTGTTTGCTGCTGCGGGCAAGCTGGTGGCGGTAGGGTGCTTTTGCATCGGCACCAACCAGGTCGACCTGGACGCGGCGCGCGAGCACGGCGTGGCGGTGTTCAATGCGCCGTTTTCCAATACGCGATCCGTGGCCGAACTGGTGCTCGCCGAGGCCATCCTGCTGCTGCGTGGCGTGCCGGAAAAGAGCGCCGTGGCGCATCGCGGCGGCTGGCTCAAGTCGGCTGACAACGCCTTCGAGATTCGCGGCAAGACCCTGGGCATCGTGGGCTACGGCTCCATCGGTGCGCAGTTGTCGGTGCTGGCCGAGGCACTGGGCATGAACGTCGTCTTTTTCGACGTGGTGACCAAGCTGCCGCTGGGCAACGCCCGCCAGGTGCGCGATCTGAACGACATGCTGGGCCAGAGCGACATCGTGACCCTGCATGTGCCGGAAACGCAGGCCACGCAGTGGATGATCGGCGCGGGCGAACTGGCCGCGATGAAGCCCGGCGCGATCCTCATCAACGCGTCGCGCGGCACGGTGGTCGAGATCGAGGCGCTGGCCGAATCGCTCAGGAACAAGAAGCTGCTGGGCGCCGCCATCGACGTGTTCCCGGTCGAGCCGCGCAGCAACAAGGACGAATTCCAGTCGCCCCTGCGCGGGCTCGACAACGTGATCCTCACGCCGCACATCGGCGGCTCGACGATGGAGGCGCAGGCCAACATCGGCCTCGAAGTGGCCGAAAAGCTCGTCAAGTACAGCGACAACGGCACCTCGACCTCGTCGGTCAACTTCCCCGAAGTCGCTTTGCCGGCACACCCGGGCAAGCACCGGCTGCTGCACATCCACCGCAACGTGCCGGGCGTGATGTCGGACATCAACCGCGTTTTTGCCGAGAACAACATCAACATCTCGTCGCAGTACCTCCAGACGAACGAGAAGGTGGGCTACGTCGTGACCGACATCGACGCCGAGTCCTCCGACCTGGCGCTGGAAAAACTCGCCAAAGTCCCCGGCACCATCAGGAGCCGGGTGCTCTTTTGACCTTTTCAGCGGGGTCTTGACCGCTGGCCTAAAATTCGAGTCCCTGGTAAGTGGGCGCGCAGTGCCCAGCCAAGGCCCATCCCCGATGAATGCTCCGACCGCGTTGACGGCGTTGTTGTCGCAGGCCGCAGAGCCCGCGCGACTTCGCGAGATCCCGTACAACTACACCAGCTTCTCCGACCGCGAGATCGTGATCCGCCTGCTGGGCGCACGCGGCTGGGAACTGCTGCAAGTGCTCCGCAGCGAGCGCCGCACCGGCCGCTCGGCCCGCATGCTTTACGAAGTGCTTGGCGACATCTGGGTCGTGCAGCGCAATCCCTACCTGGTGGACGACCTGCTGGACAACCCGCGCCGGCGTATCCAGTTGGTCGAGGCGCTGGAACACCGCCTGAAGGAAGTCCAGAAACGCCGCACGCCCGATGCCGACGCGCAGCGCGACGGCCTGGTGGGCGAACTGGTTGGGCTGGTCTCGCAGGCCATCGGCTCCTTCGACGTCATGTTCCGCGACGTGGCCGCATTGCGGCGCAAGGCGACCCGGGCGCTGCGGCGCGTCACGGCCAAGGACAACATCAAGTTCGACGGGCTTTCGCGCGTGTCGCACGTGACGGATGCCACCGACTGGCGCGTCGAATATCCCTTCGTCGTGCTCACGCCCGACACCGAGGCCGAGATGGCCGAACTGGTCAAAAGCTGCATCGAACTGGGCCTGACCATCATTCCGCGGGGCGGCGGCACCGGCTACACGGGCGGCGCGATCCCGCTGACGTGGAACAGCGCGGTCATCAACACCGAAAAGCTCGAAGCGATGACCGAGGTCGAGATGCGCTCGCTGCCGGGCCTCGAAGCCCAAGTGCCGACGATCTGGACGGAAGCGGGCGTGGTGACGCAGCGCGTGGCGGATGCGGCGGAGCGGGCTGGGTTCGTTTTCGCGGTCGATCCGACTTCGGCCGAAGCTTCTTGCGTTGGCGGGAACGTCGCCATGAACGCAGGCGGCAAGAAGGCGGTGCTCTGGGGCACGGCGCTGGACAACCTTGCCTCTTGGCGCATGGTCACGCCTCAGGCGGAGTGGCTCGAGGTCACACGTGTCGGCCACAACCTCGGCAAGATCCACGACGCCGAAAGCGCGGTGTTCGACCTGCAGTACTTCGCGGCCGACGGCAAGACGAAGCTGCGCACCGAGCGCCTCGAGATTGCTGGCAAGACCTTCCGCAAGGAGGGCTTGGGCAAGGACGTGACCGACAAGTTCCTCTCGGGCCTGCCGGGTATCCAGAAGGAGGGCTGCGACGGCCTCATCACCAGCTGCCGCTGGGTCGTGCACCGCATGCCGGCGCATACGCGCACGGTATGTCTCGAATTTTTCGGCAACGCCAAGGACGCGGTGCCGAGCATCGTCGAGATCAAGGACTTCATGTTCGCCGAGCAGAAGCGCTCGGGCGTGTTGCTGGCCGGTCTGGAGCATCTGGACGACCGCTACCTGAAGGCGGTGGGCTACGCGACCAAGTCAAAGAAGCACGGCGGCTTGCCCAAGATGGTGCTGTTCGGCGACATCGCCGGCGACAACGCCGACGACGTGGCGCGTGCCACTTCGGAAGTGGTGCGCATCGCCAACTCGCGGATGGGTGAGGGCTTCATTGCCATCAGCCCCGAAGCGCGCAAGAAGTTCTGGCTCGACCGCAAGCGCACAGCGGCCATCAGCCGCCACACCAACGCCTTCAAGATCAACGAAGACGTGGTGATTCCGCTGCCGCGAATGGCCGAGTACACCGACGGCATCGAGCGCATCAACATTGAACTGAGCCTGCAGAACAAGCTGGCGCTGTGCGATGCGCTGGAGGAGTTCTTTGCGCGCGGCAATTTGCCGCTGGGCAAGACGGACGACGCCAACGACATTCCTTCGGCGGAGTTGCTGGAAGACCGCGTGGGGCAAGCCATTGCGCTGGTGCAGGAAGTGCGCGCCCTGTGGGCCGGCTGGCTGCGCGACATCGACGCGCTGTTCCCGCAACTGCAAGACCATTCGCTGCGCGCGAGCTGGAAGACGCAGATTCGTGCGCCGCTGCAGCAGATCTTCACCGGTGCGGAGTTCACGCCCATCCTGGCGGAGTGCAATGCGATTCACCAGCAGGTGCTCAAGGGGCGCGTGTGGGTGGCGCTGCACATGCACGCGGGCGACGGCAATGTGCACACCAATATTCCGGTCAACAGCGACAACTACGAGATGCTGCAGACGGCGCATGCGGCCGTGGCGCGGATCATGGTGCTGGCACGCAGTCTGGATGGGGTGATCTCCGGGGAGCATGGCATCGGGATCACGAAGCTGGAGTTCCTGACGGACGAGGAATTGCAGCCGTTCATGGATTACAAGGGGCGGGTGGATCCTGAGGGGCGGTTCAACAAGGGGAAGCTGCTGCGCAGCCCCTCACCCCAACCCTCTCCCGCGAGCGGGAGAGGGGGCGATTCGCTCCCCCTCCCGATGGCGGCGGAGGGCGGCAATCCACTCCCTCTCCCGCGTGCGGGAGAGGGCCGGGGTGAGGGCGCGTTGATCCACGCCGATCTCACCAACGCCTACACCCCCAGCTTCGGCCTCATGGGCCACGAGTCGCTCATCATGCAGCAGAGCGACATCGGCGCCATTGCCGACAGCGTCAAGGACTGCCTGCGCTGCGGCAAGTGCAAGCCGGTGTGCGCCACGCACGTGCCGCGTGCCAACCTGCTCTATTCGCCTCGCAACAAGATCCTCGCGACCTCGCTGCTGGTGGAAGCCTTCCTGTATGAAGAACAGACGCGCCGCGGCATCAGCATCAAGCACTGGGAAGAGTTCGAGGACGTGGCCGACCACTGCACGGTCTGCCACAAGTGCCTGAGCCCGTGTCCCGTCAAGATCGACTTCGGCGACGTGTCGATGAACATGCGCAACCTGCTGCGCAAGATGGGCCAGAAGAGCTTCCGCCCGGGCAACGCCGCAGCGATGTTCTTCCTGAACGCCACCAACCCGCAGACCATCAAGGCGATGCGCGTGGGCATGGTGGACATCGGCTTCAAGGCGCAGCGCATGGCCAATGACCTGCTGCGCCGCGTCGCGAAGAAGCAGACCTCGGCGCCGCCGGCCACGCTCGGCCCGGCGCCGGTCAAGGAACAGGTCATCCACTTCATCAACAAGAAGATGCCGGGCGGCCTGCCCAAGAAGACCGCGCGAGCGCTGCTCGACATCGAGGACGCGAACTACGTTCCGATCATCCGCAATCCGAAGCAGACGACGGCCGAGACCGAAGCCGTCTTCTACTTCCCGGGTTGCGGCTCCGAGCGCCTGTTCTCGCAAGTCGGCTTGGCGACGCAGGCGATGCTGTGGCACGCCGGCGTGCAGACGGTGCTGCCACCGGGCTACCTGTGCTGCGGCTATCCGCAACGCGGCAGCGGCCAGTTCGACAAGGCCGAGAAGATGATCACGGACAACCGCGTGCTCTTCCATCGCGTCGCCAACACGCTCAACTACCTCGACATCAAGACGGTGGTGGTGAGCTGCGGCACCTGCTACGACCAGTTGCAGGGCTATCAGTTCGACAAGATCTTTCCGGGCTGTCGCATCATCGACATCCACGAGTACCTGCTGGAAAAGGGCATCACGCTGGGCGACGCGGGCAACGGCGGCTATCTGTACCACGACCCCTGCCACAGCCCGATGAAGCTGCAGGACCCGATGAAGACCGTCAAGGCGCTGGTCGGCAGCAACGTGCAGAAGAACGACCGCTGCTGCGGCGAATCCGGCACGCTCGGCGTGACGCGGCCCGACATCTCCACGCAGATCCGTTTCCGCAAGGAAGAAGAGCTGCGCAAGGGCGAGGCCTCGCTGCGCGAAAGCGGCAAGGTCGGCGAAAAGGACAACGTGAAGATCCTCACCAGCTGCCCGAGCTGCCTGCAGGGCCTGAGCCGCTATGGCAACGACCTGAACAACGGTCTGCTCGAAGCCGACTACATCGTGGTCGAGATGGCCCGCCTCATTCTGGGTGAAGACTGGCTGCCGCAATATGTGGCTTCGGCCAACCAGGGTGGCATTGAACGGGTGCTGGTATGACGACGATGGCGCGTGTGGCGGGCTGCCCGCTTTGTGAAGACACGGGTGGCAAGCTCATTTTCGAGGCGGCGCGCTTTCGCGTGATCCGTGCCGCCGAGGCTGGCTTCCCGGCGTTCTACCGCCTCGTGTGGCGTGACCACGTCACCGAGTTCTCGAAGCTGTCGCGCGACGATCGCATTCTTTGCATGGACGCCGTGAACCTGATCGAGGAATGCCTGCGCGAGGCGCTGGCGCCCACCAAGGTCAACCTCGCGACGCTGGGAAACGTCGTGCCGCATTTGCATTGGCACGTCATTGCGCGCTTTGAATGGGACAGCCACTTTCCGGGCCCTGTGTGGACGACGGCGCAGCGCGAACGCGCGACGGATCGCGAAGCGGTCGTGGCCGGCAAGTTGGCCGCCATGGAACAAATGATGGTCGAGCGCCTGGGCGCTGGAGGTTTCTGATGGCAGGTTTGCAAGCTGGCGCGCCGACGCCGCAATCGATCACCGTGCATGGCCAGTCGCGCGTGCTGGAAGTGGGCTTCTCCGACGGGGCGACCTTCAGGATTCCTTTCGAGCTGATGCGCATCTATTCGCCTTCGGCCGAGGTGCAGGGCCACGGGCCGGGCCAGGAGATCCTGCAGACCGGCAAGCGCGACGTCGAGCTCGTTGACCTTCAACCGGTGGGCAACTATGCCGTGCAGCCACGCTTCAGCGACGGCCACGACACGGGCATCTACTCGTGGGACCTGCTTTATGAACTGGGCGCCAAGCAGGCCGAACTGTGGAGCCAGTACGAGGCCCGCCTTGCCGCAGCCGGTGTCGATCGCGATGCGCCGATGGTCGAAAAGGGCGGCCATGCCTGCGGAAGCCATTGAATTGCGCCACCTCGCATTGCTATCCAAAAGCTAGCAACAACCCCAGGCCGGCCGCCCCTTGCGGCCGTGTTCTTTTTTGGAGAAGCGCGACAAATGACCGTCGCGCTGGCGGGGTCGTCCGCTTGATATGAACGCCAACGTCCTAACATGACACGCATGAGCCAAACGCATTTCGGTTTCGAGAAGGTCGACGAGTCAGAGAAGGCCAGTCGCGTGCGCGGGGTCTTCGACTCCGTGGCCTCTCGTTACGACATCATGAACGACCTCATGTCGATGGGGCTGCACCGCGCATGGAAGGCCTACACCGTGATGGTGGCCAATGTCCGCGAAGGCTCGCGCGTGCTCGACATCGCCGGCGGCACCGGCGACCTTGCTCTGGCCTTTGCCCGCAAGGTCGGCGAATCAGGCCAGGTGGTGCACACCGACATCAACGAGGCCATGTTGCGCACGGGTCGCGATCGCCTCATCGACGCAGGCGTGGCCTTGCCCACGCTGGTGTGCGACGCCGAAAAGCTGCCGTTTCCCGACGGGCACTTCGATGTGGTGACGGTCGCTTTCGGCCTGCGCAACATGACGCACAAGGACTTGGCGCTCAAGGAAATGAATCGCGTGCTCAAGCCAGGCGGCAAGCTGCTGGTGCTGGAGTTCTCCAAGGTGGCCAAGCCCTTGGCCAAGGTTTACGACTGGTATTCGTTCCAGGTGCTGCCGCGCCTGGGCAAGGTGGTGGCGGGCGATGACGCGAGCTATCGCTATCTGGCCGAGTCCATCCGCATGCATCCCGCACAGGAAGAACTCAAGACCCTCATGAAAGAGGGCGGTTTCGGTCACGTGGACTATCACAACATGACGGGGGGCGTGGTCGCCTTGCATGTTGGAATCAAGTGTTGAAGTAGTTTATTCAGTTCGAAAGAGGAGACGCCATGAAAAAGATACTGCCGTTTTTGTTGGTCTGCGCTGTTGCTCTGGTCAGCATCAATGCCGACGCCGCTCGCCTTGGAGGCGGCAAGTCGATGGGCCGCCAGTCGAACAACGTGACGCAACGTGAGTCCGCGGCGCCCTCGACACCCGCCAATAACGCAACCAACGCCGCGCCGGCTGCGGCGGCCACGCCCGCTGCTGCCGCCAAGCCAGGCGCCGCTACGCCCGCGGCCGCGCCGAAGCGTCCGTGGGGCGCCATGCTGGGCGGCCTCGCGGCAGGCCTTGGCCTGGCTTGGCTCGCGCATTCGCTGGGCTTGGGTGCTGCCTTCGGCAACATCTTGCTGATCGCACTGGTGGCGCTCGTGGCCTTTGCGGCGTGGCGCATGTTCAAGTCGCGTTCGCGTCCTGCTGGCGCCAACCGTCAGGGTGCGTTCGCGTTCGAAGGCGCCGGCGCAGGCAGCCCCGCCACGGCAACGGCGCCTGTGCAGTACAGCCCCAACAACGTCGGCAACGACGCCTCGGCCCGGCCGTGGGAGCGCAATACGGCTGCGTTCGACGCATCACCGGCAGACGCTGCGCCCACGCAAGTGCACGGATCGGCGGCATTGGCGGGCGGCAGCATGATCGGCTCGGCCCTGGCCGGCTCGCAAAGCTGGGGGATTCCCGCCGGCTTCGACGCGGACGGCTTCCTGGTCGCGGCGAAGCGCAACTTCGTGACGCTGCAAGACGCCTGGGACCGCAACGACATCAGCATGCTGCGCACCATGATGACCGACGGCATGGTGGGTGAAATCCGCAACCAGCTGGCGGAGCGCGAAAGCCATACGGGCGGCCAGCCGAACAAGACCGACGTGGTCATGCTCGACGCCAAGCTGCTGGGCATCGAGGAGTTGCCTGATGCCTACATGGCCAGCGTGGAGTTCTCCGGAATGATCCGCGAAGACGTGTCGGCCGGCCCGAGCCCCTTCCGCGAAGTGTGGAACATGACGAAGCCGGTCAACGGCACCAGCGGCTGGCTGGTGGCTGGGGTGCAGGCCTTGCAGTAAGTTAAGCAGAAGGCATTCGTCGGCCCGCGCCGCCGCACACGCTCGCCTCGCCCGACGGCAAAGTGCAGGCGTTCGGGGGCGACCGGGGTTTGACAGGTGCCGGCGCGCAGGATAATGGGGACATGGCTACACCATCGTCCCCATTTGCTTTTCTAGACGACCTGTTCAACAAGATCGGGTCTCGGCTGCAGCCGCCAGCCTGGGCGATTCACGAGATCCAGCACCGCGCGGTGCTCTTCATCAACCATGTCTTGCAGCAGGAGCCCGAGGCGCAGCAGCGCCTCATGCGCCAGCAGGGGCGGGTGGTCGAAGTCAAGTGGCGCTTCATCGTGGTTCGCGTCATCGCCACGCCGGCCGGCCTCCTGGACCTTGCGCCGGAAAACGCCAGCCCTGATCTCACCCTGACCGTCACCGAGGAGTCCCCTTTCGGACTGGCCCAGGCCACGCTTCGCGGCGACAAGCCATCGGTGCAGATCGTCGGCGACGTGCAGCTCGCCGCCGAGGTGAACTGGCTGGTCGACCACGTACGCTGGGATGTGGAGGACGACCTGGCCCGCCTGATCGGTGACGTGCCCGCCCACGCCATCGGCAACGGTGCGCGCAAGGTGGTCGGCGCGCTGCGGCAGTTCATCGACAAGGCGGCCCGCTCCGGTCCGGCCAAGTCCGAATGAGGCGCTTTTATCGCGGCGCCTTCATTGTCCTGGTCGCGCTTCGCTTCGGCCTGGACGAGCTCGTTCTCACCAGTTTCCAGAAGCCGTGGCTGCGCGTGGTGGCGCGTATCGTCTCGTTCGGCCGCAAGCTCGACGCCCCACGGGGGCAGCGCCTGCGCGAGGCGCTGGAGCGGCTGGGACCGATCTTCGTCAAGTTCGGCCAGGTGCTGTCGACCCGGCGCGACCTGTTGCCCGCCGACCTGGCGGACGAACTGGCCTGGCTGCAGGATCGCGTCCCGCCCTTCGATTCGTCGGTCGCCATGGCGACCATCGAGCGGGCCTTCCATCGGCCGGTGAGCGAGATCTTCGAGCAGTTCGACGAAGTGCCCATCGCCAGTGCCTCGATCGCGCAGGTGCACTTCGCGACCATGCGCATGCCCAACGGTGTACTGCGCGACGTCGCGGTCAAGGTGCTGCGCCCCGGCATGCGCAACGTCATCGAGAAAGACCTGGCGCTCATGGCCATGATGGCCGGCTGGATCGAGAACCTGTCGGCCGACGGCAAGCGGCTGAAGCCGCGCGAGGTGGTCGCCGAGTTCGACAAGTACCTGCACGACGAGCTGGACCTGGTGCGCGAGGCAGCCAACGCTGCGCAGCTGCGCCGCAACATGAGCCAGCTCAACCTGGTGATGATCCCGGAAATGATCTGGGACTTCTGCCACCCCGAGGTCATCGTGATGGAACGCATGATCGGCGTGCCCATTGCCCAGCTCGACCGCCTGCGCGCGGCCGGCGTGGACATTCCCAAGCTGGCCCGCGACGGCGTCACGATCTTCTTCACGCAGGTGTTTCGCGACGGCTTCTTCCATGCCGACATGCACCCGGGCAACATCCAGGTCAGCCTCGCACCAGCGACTTTCGGGCGCTACATCTCGCTGGACTTCGGCATCATCGGCACGCTCACCGAGGTCGACAAGGAGTATCTCGCGCAGAACTTCGCGGCGTTTTTCCGCCGCGACTACAAGCGCGTGGCCGAACTTCACCTGGAAAGCGGCTGGGTGCCGGTGGGCACGCGCATCGACGAGCTGGAAGCCGCCATTCGCACGGTGTGCGAACCGTACTTCGACCGGCCGCTCAAGGAGATCTCGCTGGGCATGGTGCTGATGCGCCTCTTCCAGACCTCGCGCCGCTTCCAGGTCGAGATCCAGCCGCAGCTCGTGTTGCTGCAGAAAACCCTTCTCAACATCGAGGGTTTGGGGCGCCAGCTCGATCCCGATCTCGACCTGTGGGCGACCGCGAAGCCCTTCCTGGAAAAGTGGATGGTCGACCAGTTGGGGCCGCGCAAGCTGCTGGAGCAACTGCGTGCCGAGGCGCCGCGCTTTGCCAAGCTGCTGCCCCAACTGCCGAGGTTGCTGCACGACTACCTGGAACACCGGCCGGCCGACCACCGGAAGGAACTGGTGGAATTGCTGGCGGCTCAAAAGCGCACCAACAAGCTGCTACAGGCCATCATCTACGGTGGCATAGGATTTGTATTGGGACTGATCGTGATGCAGGTGCTCGTTCGTGTGCGCGTGTTGTTCTAGTACCCGCCCAGAAGTGAAAAGAGGAGATTTTTCGTGCTGCTGACTTTGGTCATCGTCTATTTGCTGGTCACCATCGCGATCGGCCTCTACGCCGCCCGCCGGGTGAAAAACACAACGGACTTCGCCATCGCCGGGCGCCATTTGCCGCTCTACATGATCGTCACGACGACCTTCGCCACCTGGTTCGGCTCGGAAACGGTGCTGGGCATTCCGGCCAAGTTCATCGACGGGGGGCTGCACGGCGTCATCGAGGATCCGTTCGGCGCGGGAACCTGCCTGATCCTGGTGGGCCTCTTCTTCGCGGGCAAGCTCTATCGCATGACGCTGCTCACCATCAGCGACTACTACCGTGAGCGCTACGGGCGCACGGTGGAGGTGGCGTGCTCGCTCATCATCATGCTGAGCTACCTGGGCTGGGTGTCGGCGCAGGTCACGGCCCTGGGCCTGGTGTTCAACGTGCTGTCGGCGGGCGCCATCAGCGTGTCGATGGGCATGGTGATCGGGGTGGTGTCGATCCTGGCGTACACGCTGTTTGGCGGCATGTGGTCGGTGGCGGTGACCGACTTCATCCAGATGATCATCCTGGTGCTCGGCCTGGCCGTGCTGGCCATGTTCGCCGGCAACATGGCCGGCGGCGCGGACAAGGTGATCGCGTTCGCGGCCAGCAAGGACCTGTTCCGCTTCTGGCCCGAGCCCACCTTCAAGGACATGATCTTCTTCTTTGCCGCGGCCATCACCATGATGCTCGGCTCCATTCCGCAGCAGGACGTGTTCCAGCGCGTCATGTCGGCCAACAGCACCAAATCGGCCACGCGCGGGCCGGTAATCGGCGGCATTGCCTACATCCTGTTTGCCTTCGTGCCGATGTTCCTCGTGGCCAGTGCTTTGCTCATCATGCCGGAGGAAACCGCGGCCCTGCTCAAGGACGATCCGCAGCGTGTGCTGCCCACGCTGGTGCTCGAAAAGATGCCCTTCGTGATGCAAGTGCTCTTCTTCGGCGCCTTGCTCTCGGCCATCAAATCCACCGCCTCGGCCACCTTGCTGGCGCCCAGCGTGACCTTCACCGAGAACATCTGGCGCCAGTTCCGGCCCGCCGGCTCGGACAAGTCGAACCTCCTGACCATGCGCATCACGGTGCTGCTGTTCAGTGCGGCGGTGCTGGCCTACGCCATCCGCATGCAGGGGACGCCCATCTACGAACTGGTCTCGGGCGCATACCAGGTGCCACTGGTCGGCGCCTTCGTTCCGCTGGTGGCCGGTCTCTATTGGTCGCGTGCGACCACGCAGGGCGCTGTGTTCGCCGTGGTGCTGGGCGTTGGCGTGTGGCTCATCTTCCTCGCGCTGCCGTGGGGCGCCGAGTTTCCGGCTCAACTGGCGGGCGTGCTGGCAGCGTTCGCGGGCATGGTCGTGGGGTCGCTCGCGCCGCAATGGCTGACCAACGTGCGCACGCCACACCGCCCCTTGGCAGTGGACGCGGCGTGAGCACCGTGTTTGGTGGGGCGCCCTTATAATCGAGGGCTTTGCTGGCGGCCGTTCGACCGCCGTTTTCGCCCCCCAATTCAATGCCAATCTACGCCTACAAGTGCGCTGCCTGCGGCCATGCCCAGGACACGCTGCAGAAAATGTCCGATGCGCCGCTGACGGTCTGTCCCGCATGCGGCAAGGCCGCCTACAGCAAGCAGCTCACGGCCGCCGGCTTCCAGCTGAAGGGCTCGGGCTGGTACGTCACCGATTTCCGTGAAGGCGGCAACAAGAAGACGGGCGCCGACAAGCCTGCGTCGGAAACCTCCGGCGACAGCGCTGCGCCCGCCACGCCCGCCTCGGGCGCCGACAGCACGCCGGCATCGGCCCCTGCTGCCGCAGCGCCTGCGGCCACGCCTGCGCCGGCCCCCAGTCCCACGCCCGCCAGCAACTAAAAACAAGATCACATGCTTGCCTTGCGCAAATGGTTGTTCTCCGGCTTGCTGGTGATCGTCCCGCTGGCCATCACGTTGTGGGTACTCGACTGGATCATCGGAACGCTGGACCAAACCCTTTGGCTGCTGCCTTCCGATTGGCAAGTCTGGCTGGTCCAGCACAAGGTTCGCGGCCTGGGCGTGCTGTTCACGCTCGCCATCCTGCTGATCGTGGGGGCCATTGCCAGCAACTTCGTCGGCAAGCGCCTGCTGGGCTGGGGCGACGCGGTGGTGCGGCGCATTCCGGTCGTCCGTTCGATTTATTCCAGCGTCAAGCAGGTTTCGGATACGCTGTTTTCCGAGAACGGCAATGCCTTTCGCACGGCCGTCCTCATCGAATGGCCGCGCCCCGGCGCGTGGACCATTGCCTTCGTGACCGGCACCCCGGGTGGCGATGTGCTGAACTACCTGCACGATGACTACCTGGGTGTCTACGTGCCGACAACGCCGAATCCCACCGGCGGCTATTTCGTGATGCTCAAACGCACCGATTGCATCGAACTCAAGATGAGCGTGGACGAAGCGCTCAAGTACATCGTCTCGATGGGTGTGGTGGTGCCAGGTGGCCCCGCAGCCCTCGAAGCGGCTTAAGACAGACAGTTTTTCAGACAGGAGAAGGCGCCTTCAAGGGCGCCTGCAATCAGCCATGGCCATGCGCTCACACTACTGCGGTCTCGTGACCGATGCCCTGATGGGCCAAACCGTTACCTTGTGCGGATGGGTCAACCGCCGCCGCGACCATGGCGGCGTGATCTTCATCGACGTGCGCGACCGCGAAGGCTACGTGCAGGTGGTGTGCGACCCGGATCGCGCGGCGACCTTTGCGGCGGCCGAAGGCCTGCGCAACGAGTTCTGCGTGCAGGTGACGGGCCTGGTGCGTGCGCGCCCCGAAGGCACGACCAACGACAGCCTCAAGAGCGGCAAGATCGAAGTGCTGGCGCACGAACTCAAGGTGCTGAACCCGTCGGTCACGCCTCCGTTCCTGCTGGACGACGACAACCTCAGCGAAACCACGCGCCTCACGCACCGCGTGCTCGACCTGCGCCGCCCGGCGATGCAGCGCAACATGATGCTGCGCTACAAGGTCACGATGGAAACGCGCAAGTTCCTCGATGCCAACGGCTTCATCGACATCGAGACGCCGATGCTCGGCAAGTCCACGCCCGAAGGCGCGCGCGACTACCTCGTGCCCAGCCGCGTGCATGACGGCAGCTTCTTCGCGCTGCCGCAGTCGCCGCAGCTCTTCAAGCAACTGTTGATGGTCGCGGGCTACGACCGCTACTACCAGATCGTCAAGTGTTTCCGTGACGAAGACCTGCGCGCCGACCGCCAGCCCGAATTCACGCAGATCGACATCGAGACCTCCTTCCTGCCCGAAGAAGAGATCCGGGAGATGTTCGAAGGCATGATCCGCACCGTGTTCCGCAATGCGGCCGGCATCGACCTGCCCGTGTTCCCGACGATGAGCTATGGCGACGCCATGTTCAAGTACGGCTCGGACAAGCCCGACCTGCGCGTCAAGCTCGAGTTCACCGAACTGACCGAACTCATGAAGCGCGTCGAGTTCAAGGTGTTCTCGAACGCCGCCACGATGAAGGGCGGCCGCGTGGTCGCGCTTCGCGTGCCGGGCGGCGGTGCCGAAGGTGGTCTCTCGCGCGGCGAAATCGATGCCTATCAGGAATTCGTCAAGATCTACGGCGCCAAGGGCCTGGCCTACATCAAGGTCAACGACGCCGCGGCCGGCCGCGAGGGCCTGCAAAGCCCGATCGTCAAGAACCTGGACGATGCGGCGCTGGCCGAGATCATCGCCCGCACCGGTGCCCGCAATGGCGACATCCTGTTCTTCGGCGCCGACAAGGAAAAGGTGGTCAACGACGCCATCGGCGCGCTGCGCGTGAAGATCGGCCACAGCGCCTTCGGCAAGAAGGCGGGCCTGTTCGACGACCGCTGGGCGCCGCTGTGGGTGGTCGACTTCCCGATGTTCGAGTTCGACGAGGAGGGACAGCGTTGGTCCGCTGTGCACCATCCATTCACGGCACCGAAGGACGGCCATGAAGACCTCATGGACACGGCGCCCGAGAAGTGCATCGCCAAGGCCTACGACATGGTGCTCAACGGCATTGAGATGGGTGGCGGCTCGGTGCGTATCCACCGCGAGGAAGTGCAGAGCAAGGTGTTCCGCGCGCTGAAGATCAGCGCGGAGGACGCGCAACTCAAGTTCGGCTTCCTGCTGGACGCGCTGCAATACGGCGCGCCCCCGCACGGTGGCATCGCCATCGGCCTGGACCGCCTGGTCATGCTGATGACGGGCGCCGAGTCGATCCGCGACGTGATCGCCTTCCCCAAGACCCAGCGCGCGCAAGACCTGCTCACGCTGGCGCCGAGCCCGGTGGACGAGAAGCAGTTGC
Source organism: Variovorax brevis (assembly GCF_030317105.1). Lineage (GTDB taxonomy): Bacteria > Pseudomonadota > Gammaproteobacteria > Burkholderiales > Burkholderiaceae_C > Variovorax > Variovorax brevis. The sequence continues at coordinate 740,295 of NZ_JASZYG010000003.1, read as the reverse complement.
GCGAACTGCACATCCGCCTGCGCAACCCGACGCCGGCCGCGCCCGCCTGATGCGGCCATGACGACCGGCGACCGACCCTGGAAAATTCCCGAGTCGGTGCTGGTCGTGATTCACACGCCCGCGCTGGATGTCCTGTTGATCCGGCGCGCCGACGCCAACGATTTCTGGCAGTCGGTTACGGGCAGCAAGGACCGGGTGGACGAGCCACTCGCCCTGACGGCCGCGCGCGAGGTGGCCGAGGAAACCGGTATCGACTGCCGGCCCGGCACGCCACTGGCCGCGGGGCTGCGCGACTGGGGCCTCACGAACATCTACGAGATCTACCCCCGGTGGCGCTCGCGCTACGAGCCCGGCGTCACGCACAACACCGAACATCTGTTCGGCCTTTGCCTGCCCGATCGGTGCACGCCGACGCTCGACCCACGCGAACACACCCACTGGCAATGGCTGCCGTATCGGCAGGCGGCAGACGCGTGTTTTTCGCCTTCCAATGCCGAAGCGATCCTGTTGCTGCCACAATTTACGCAATGAGTTCTGCAGGCAACCTACGCGTCGCGACCTACAACATCCACAAGGGCGTCCAGGGCCTCGGCCCGACGCGCCGGCTGGAAATCCACAACCTCGGCCACGCCATCGAACAGCTCGATGCGGACATCATCTGCCTGCAGGAAGTGCGCAAGATGAACCGCAAGGCCGCCGAGCGCTTCGAGCGCTGGCCCGACTTGCCGCAGGCGGACTTCCTGGCGCCCGAGGGCTACACGGCCGTGTACGAAACCAATGCGATCACCCGGCACGGCGAGCACGGCAATGCGTTGCTGACGCGCTGGCCGGTGCTGCACCAGAGCCACCGCGACATCTCGGACCATCGCTTCGAGCAGCGCGGCTTGCTGCACACCGTCATCGATGTCGATGGCTCGCCGGTCCATGCCATCGTGCTGCACCTTGGCCTCATCAAAGGCAGCCGCGTGCGGCAGATCGGGCTGGTGCGCGAATTCGTCGAGCACGAGATTCCCGCCAATGAACGCCTGATCGTTGCCGGCGATTTCAACGACTGGGGCGCGCGCATGCGCTACGCCATGAACGCGATGGGCCTGCGCGATTCCAGCGACCTGCGCGGGCCGCGCACCTTGACCTATCCGTCGCGGATGCCCGTGACGCAGCTCGACTTCATCTACGGGCGCCACCTCAAGCCGCTGGATTGCACCGTGCCCCGCGGACCGGTCTGGGCGCGCATGTCGGATCACTTGCCGCTCGTCACAGACTTTTCGCTATTGAATTGATAGCATCAACGCAAGCCTGCAAAGGGATTCCAGCACGGTATGGCCGGGCTTGTATTCACTGATACGATGCGCGCATGCTGACGAAAACCGCTGCCAAGCAGCTGCCCGACGATGCGGGCGGCGATGCCGAGGGCACCCCAGTTTCCGTGAAGATCCGCGAGCGGCTCCTGGCCGCCCGCAAGCGCTTCAACGCGAACGACAACATCGCTGAATTCATCCGTCCTGGCGAGCTTGAAGCCCTGCTCGACGAGGTGGAGCACAAGATGCACGGCGTGCTCGAAAGCCTGGTCATCGACCTCAAGAACGACCACAACACCGGCAAGACCGCGCGCCGCGTTGCCAAGATGTATGTCAATGAGGTGTTCAGGGGACGCTACGTGGCGCCGCCTCCGCTCACGGAATTCCCCAACGCGGAGCATCTCAACGAGCTGATGATCGTCGGGCCGATCACCGTGCGCAGCGCCTGCTCGCACCACTTTTGCCCGATCATCGGCAAGCTGTGGATCGGCGTGATGCCCAACGAGCACACCAACGTCATCGGCTTGTCGAAGTATGCGCGCCTGGCCGAGTGGGTCATGGGGCGCCCCCAGATCCAGGAAGAGGCCGTCGTGCAACTGGCCGACCTCATCCAGGAAAAGACCCAGCCCGACGGCCTCGCGCTCGTGGTCGAAGCCGAGCACTTCTGCATGCAGTGGCGCGGCGTGAAGGAAATGGACAGCAAGATGATCAACTCGGTCATGCGCGGTGCGTTCCTCAAGGACTCTTCATTGCGTCGCGAATTCCTGTCCCTCCTGCCCCGGAAAGGCTGACGATGGCCCCCACGCTCCGTCTCTTCGTGTACCCGCTGCCCCCCGAGGGGGCGCAGGCCTCCCTTGGGGCGGCCCGGCAGGAGGCCTGACATGCTCGTCCGTCTGCTTTACGCCAGCCGCGCTGTGGATTCAAGTCCTCCCGCCATCGAGGCCATCCTGGCGCAGGCGCGTGCCCACAACACGTCGTGCGGCATCACCGGCATCCTCTGCCATGGCGGCGGTGTGTTCCTGCAAGCCATCGAAGGCGGACGCGCCACGGTCAGCGAACTGTATGGCCACATTCAGCGCGACGCCCGCCACAAGGACGTCGTGCTGTTGCACTACGAAGAAATCTCCGAGCGCCGCTTCGGCGGCTGGACGATGGGTCAGGTCAACCTGACCAAGGTGCATTCCTCCATCCTGCTGCGCTATTCGGAGCGGCCCGAGCTGGACCCGTATGCGGTGTCCGGCAAGGTGTCGCTGGCGCTCCTGGAAGAGCTGATGGCCACGGCCGCGATCGTCGGTCGAGCCTGATCTTGCGCACGAGCCATCGGGTGTCTCGCGTGACGGGTACCGCGTCGGTCTTCGCCGGACCCGCGCGGGACTGAGCCGGAGCCGATGCAACTGCTCATTGGTTGCGACTTCTCGAGCGCGCCTTCGCAGCGCAAGAACATCGTCGTGGCCACCGGCGTGCTGTCAGGGCAACGCGTCGTGGTCTCGTCCTTGCGCAGGTTTTCCACGCTGGACGACTGGGGCGCGTGGTTGCGCGCGACGCCTTCGTGGGTGGGGGCTTTCGATTTTCCCTTCGGGCTGCCGCGCGAACTGGTCGAGCATCTTGGCTGGCCGAAGCTGTGGCCGGCGCTGATCGACCACTACGCGGCATTGAGCCGCGCCGAGATCCAGCGCACGTTTGCGGCGTTCTGCGCAGCAAGGCCCGCGGGCCGGAAGTTCGCGCACCGGGCCACCGACGGACCGGCCGATTCGAGCCCATCGATGAAATGGGTCAATCCGCCGGTCGCGTACATGCTGCACGCCGGGGTGCCGCGACTCATGGCGGCGCAGGCCTCGTTTCCCGGATTGCATGAACCTCATCCGCAAAGTGCAAGGGTGGCCCTCGAAGGCTATCCGGGCATGCTGGCGCGGGAAGTGATCGGCCGTCGCAGCTACAAGAGCGACGACACCAGCCAGCAGACCGATGCCCGTCGCCGTGCACGCCAGGACTTGCTGGCGGAACTGGAGCGCGGCGCCACGCGATTGGCGCTCAGCCTGACCCTCACGGACAGCCTGCGCCTGGAACTCGTCTCCGATGCAAGGGGCGACGGTCTCGACGCCGTGCTGTGCCTCCTGCAGGCCGCCTGGGGCGTGCAGCGCGCCGGCAATGGCCCGCCGGGTTACGGCCTGCCTGCGAACATGGATCCGCTGGAAGGCTGGATCGTCACGGCCTGAAATCCTGTCCTACACGCATTTGCGGCGCCCATGAGACGCCCGGGAAGGCCGTGCCGCTCTAGATTGAGATCTCTTAGAAGGAGATCGACATGAACGAAATGAAACCAATCCACGCAATGGGCTCGCGCGCCTGGTGGGCCGTTGCGTTGGTGGGAGCTGCCCTGACCCTGACGGCCTGTGACAAGGCCGACAACCGCACGGCCGGTGAAAAGGTGGATTCCGCCATCGCCAAGACGGAGAAGGCAGCCAACGACGCCAAGGACAAGACGGAACAGATGGCCAGCGATGCCAAGGCCAAGATGGAGTCGTCCGGCGCAACGGCGAAGGTGACGGAAGCCGTCAAGGACGCCGGTGCGGCCGTTTCCGGCGCCGCGGATGACGCGACCATCACGGCGGCGGTGTCCTCGCGACTCGCCAAGGACCCGGACCTGAGCGCCATCAAGATCGACGTCGACACCAAGGCGGGCAATGTGACACTCACCGGCCCTGCGCCGACCGCCGCGGCCAAGTCGCGCGCCGAAGAGATCGCCAAGAACGTCAAGGGCGTGAGCTCGGTCGACAACAAGCTCGACGTAAAGATGTAGGCGACTGCGCCGCCCAATGGAAAAAGCCCCGGTGTCCGGGGCTTTTTTCTTTGCTGCACCCGCTCGTACGGTGCGGGCCAGGGCAGGGCTCAGTGGCCCAGCCAGTCCTTCAGTTCGTCAGCATGCTCTTCCTCGTCGGTAAGGATTTCCTCGAGCATGCGCCGTGTCGTCGGATCCTTGTCGCCGATGAGGTTGATCATCTGCCGATACGTCTCGACCGCGATGCGTTCGGCCACCAGATTGGCCCGCACCATGGCCTGGAGGTCGGTGGATTCGTCGTATTTCGCGTGGCTGCGTTCCAGCAGTGTCGACGGAGAAAAGTCCGGCTCACCGCCGAGCTGCACGATGCGTTCGGCAATCTTGTCTGCGTGCGCGGATTCCTCGTTGGCGTGAACCAGGAACTCATCTGCGATCGGCGGCGACTGCACGCCACTGGCGGTGAAATAGTGGCGCTTGTAGCGCAGGATGCATACGAGCTCGGTCGCCAGCGCATCGTTGAGGAGCTTGACGATGTCGTCGCGCCACGGCCCGTAGCTCGGCGTCACGGCGCCGTCGTCGAGGCTCTTGGCTGCAGCGTCGATGGCGCCCTGGTCCAGTCGAAGGTGGGTGTCTGATTTTTGAATTGTCATCATGGGTCCTTTCGTGGGGGAGATTCGCGATGCATGAGCGTGGTGACCACGCCTGCAACGTCAGAAGTCTTGAGGATGGTGGCCAGTACCGCCGTGATGGAAATCAGGCGCCACGGCCGCACCAGCACGATCAGCGCACCCACCGCGGCCGCTGCCGCGACCACCTTGACCGGCTCCTGCCGCGCATAGCGCTCCAGCGCTGGCAAAGCCAGATGACCCACGGCGTTGGCGGGATGGTTCTGCCACCAGCGCTTCACGACCTTGCGGGCCACCGGCAGCCACACCGCGCCATTGAGGCCCGGTGAGTGTGATGACTTGAGACGCGGGCGGTAGGGAGCGGCTTCTTCCTCCTCCACCACTCCGCCATTGAGCTGCTCGACCAACGCGCGACGCGACATGGCCAGGCGCTGCTGCGCGGTCAAGACCAATGGATCAACGGCCACGGTGTTCTCCCGCAATCTGCAGGGCGCGCACGTCGGCATCGAGCTGCGCGCGCAAGTCTTCGAATCCATGGCTTTGCGTCGGACGGGAGGCGACGTAGGCCGCCACCGCCGCCACGAGGACGGCGACTGCGGGCACGATCACCAATACCCAGTTGAAGCTCCCGTGGAGCACGCCGAGCATGACGGCGACGCCGATCAGCCCAAACGCCATCAGGGCACTGATCACCGCCAGCACGCCGGCAATGATCCGTTGGACCAACCCGCGTCCGGCTTCCCCGGCTTCTTCCTTCACCAGCGCGACGTAGTTCGCGAGGTGATTCGCCACCAGTTCCGGGTGCCCGAGCACCGTTGAATAAAGAGGATGCAGCATGGTGCTTCGGGCGATCCGGATCTTGACCCGGATCAGTAGTCGTCGCGGCGGCGAGCCGCCAGGACGATCAAGGCCGTAATGGCTGCGCCGGCGGCCGCGGCCACCAGCACGGAGCGGACCGGCTGGTCGGCGATATAGCGGCCCGTCACGTCGGCGGCCTGCTCGAAGCGGCGCTGGGCACGTGCGCCTGTCTTGGTGGCGGAGTCAAGACCGCGTTGCACCGCTTGCTGGACGCGGGCCGCAATCTGCTCGACGGCCGGTTCCATGTCGCGGCGAAGGTCGCGGACCTTTTCGCCGGCGGCATTGACGGCGTTCTGTGCATAGGCGCGGGTCGTTTCCACCGCGTCATTGGCGGTGTTGCGGGCGTCGTCGGCCAGTTGCGCAGCCGTCTTGGAGGTGGTCGTGTTCATGTCGCTTCCCTTTCAAAAATCAAAAAATGAAACCTTGAGTTGCTGATCGTAGCGGCGCTAGCTGCGCCGCAGCAAGCTTGCAATGAAGCCCGCAATGGCAAGCACGGCAAAGATGAAGAACAGGACCTTCGCAATACCCACCGCGCTTGCGGCAATGCCACCGAATCCGAACACCGCCGCGATCAGCGCGATGATGAGAAATACGACTGCGTAGTGCAACATGATGAGCTCCTTGGAGATGCCTCGTTGTTGATCGACTTGCCCGCTGGTTTCATTGCGAACCGGCTTGATGAGGACCTTAAGGGCCGGCGTTCAGCGACCCTGTCAGCAGGCGGGGCTCGGGGGCGTAGGAGAGGAGCGAATTGCCGCGCGGCCCCTTGAAGAGCCGGCAACACGGCAGGCGATCAACAGCCAGTTAAGGCGTGACGATCGGCAGCATGGCGGCCAGCAGCGTGCCGTTGCCCGGCGTGGAAGACACGCTCAGTTTTCCATGCGCGGCTTCCACGCGGTGCCGCATGCCCGCCAGCCCGTGCGTGGCCGGGCGCATATGGCGAGGATCGAAGCCCTTGCCGTTGTCGGCCACTTCCACCTGCACGTGATTGCCGTAGTTCTTCAGCACGATCGTCGCTTCGGAGGCTTCGGCGTATTTGCCGATGTTCGTCAATCCCTCTTGCACCATGCGGTAGATGGTCAGTTGGCGGCCCTCGTCCAGCGTGACGGGCTCCAGCGCCATCTCGACCTGCACGCCGGCACGCTCCGCAAACTCGCGCCCAAGAATCTCCAGCGAGGCCACGAGGCCCAGGTTGGAGAGCGACGAAGGACGCAGGTCTTCGATGATGCGGCGCTTCAGCGCAATGCCGCTGTTGAGCAGTTCGATCAGATGCTGCAGCCGCTGGATGGCATCGGGCGAATCCGCGAGCCTGGATTTGAGGCGTGCGACGTCCAGCTTGGCCGCGGTGAGCAGTGAACCCAGTTCGTCGTGCAGCTCGCGCGCCAGAAATCCGCGCTCGGTTTCTCGCACTTCCTGCAAGTGCGTGGCCAGTTCGGCGAGGTTCGCGGTTCGTTCCCTCACTTCGCCTTCGAGTGCGTTGCGTTCGCGCTCCAGCGCCGCCTGCTGCCGCTCGCCCGCCGTGCGCAGCTGGTACGTCTGGCGCAGGTAAAGATAGAAGGCCAGCATGCCGGCCAGCGCGACCAACCCGATGCCCAGGCGCGCCATGCGCAGCGACTGGGCAATCTGCAGCTGGCCGGCGCGCAGCGACTGGTTGCTCAACTCCACCAGCCCGTTCGCCTCGGCGCGGATCGCGGCCATTTCCTCCCGGCCCACGTCGGTGGTCATGACGAACTTCCACGCGTCGTCGTTGCCGCTTTCGCGCAGTCGCACGCTCATGTCCATTTCAGCGAGCTTGCGCGTGACGTGGTTGGTGAGCTGCAACAGGCGTGCGCTCTCCGCGGGTTTGTCTGCGTAGAGCTTGCGCAAGGTGGCGAAATGGCTGTCGATCTGCTTGACCGCCACGTCGTAGGGTTCGCGATAGCGCGCCTCGCCTGTCAAGAGGAATCCGCGTTGCCCAGTCTCCGCGTCCAGCACGTTCTGCAGCAGCGAATTGAGAACCAATCTCACGTCCTGCGCTTCACCCACTTCGGCCAACGCCCGGGTGGATTGCCGATACCCCGCCTCATTGATGCCCACGAGTACCAACGCTGCCAGCATGGCCAGTCCGAGCCCCAGCGACATGGGTGGAAAGGCCAACCAACGTTTGAGGCGTTGGCCGACGGCGCGAAGTTCAAATTCGTCAATAATTGTCATAGACCCAGGGTGGCCCGCAGGGAAACGTGCAGCGGCATGCAGAAAGTTGACGAAGGTACAAGATGATCAAAATTGGAATTGTGGACGACCATGCGATCGTGCGTTCCGGCTTGCGCCAGTTTTTCTCGGAACACGTCGATCTGCGCGTGGTGGGCGAAGCGGCGAGCGGGCGTGAGGCGATCGAACTGGTGCGCACGACCGAACTCGATGTGCTGGTGATGGATCTTTCGATGCCGGGCCAAAGCGGCATTGACGCGTTGGCGATGATTCGCGCCAAAGCGCCTGACGTCGGCATCCTGATTCTCAGCGGCTATCCCGAAGAGCACTACGCGATGAACCTGATTCGCCAAGGCGCGAGCGGTTACCTCAACAAGGAGTGCGATCCCATCGAGATCGTGAACGCGATTCGCACGATCTCGCTGGGCCGTCGCTACATCACGCCGACCGTGGCCGAACTTCTGGCCCGTCAACTGGACCGCAAGGACGATGCAGCGCCGCACGAACAGTTGTCGGAACGCGAATTCCAGGTGTTCCTGAAACTGGCCAAGGGCGAAACCGCCGGCGACATTGCCAAGACGCTGTCCCTGTCGGTGAAGACGGTGAGCACCTATCGCACGCGGCTGATGGAGAAGATGAATCTTTCCTCCAACAGCGACCTCACGTACTACGCGCTGAAGAACAAGCTGATCGACTGATCGGCTTTGCAAAGGAACGGCGTGTGCCGGCTCAGGCTTGGCCAGCGGCCGCGCCTGCTTGCTCGGTGGCCATCGCGACACAGAAATCCACCAACGCATCAATTTCGTTGGACTTGTCGAACACCGCATCGGCGCCCAACTGCGAGCAGCGCGTGCGAATGTCGGGCGTGGCGTAGTTGCTCAGCACCACGACCTTTTGCGTGCTGCGCCGGGAGGCGCACTCCTGCAACACGCCCAGTCCGCTGCCCTGTTTGAGGAACAGGTCGACGATGGCGAGTTGCCATTCATCGTTGTGCTCGGTCAGCCAAAGCTTTGCATCGGCCTCGGTCTCGGCAAAGCCCACGGTGGACACACGCGACAACTCCTCGAGCGTGCCAACCAGGTTTTCTCGGATAGTGAGGTTGTCTTCGACGATATAGGTTTTTAATTTGGGCTTCATGTCGAAACGACTGCTCTCGTCGCGGCAAACCTTGCCATCAAGATGAACGGCCAACGAGAGCCTGGGCCCAAGTTTAGGGTTTGGCGCACTGACAACGTGCAAGTTAGCAGTGGTTAACGTTGTAGGAACAATCTGACGTCCGTATGCGACAGCCGGCCCATGACGAACGCAATGCCACGCTTTGGCTGAAGTTGGGGTCGGGCCTGTTCGGGGTGTTGCTGGTGCTCGTGATCGCGCTGGCTTTCTTCCCGTGGGACGTCCTGCGCGGGCCGCTGAATCGCTACGTCAGCGAGAAGACAGGACGGCATTTCGAGGTGACGCGCCGGCTCGATCTTCATCCGGGTTGGCGCGGGCTGACGGTCGAATTCGATGGCATCGAGTTTGCCAATCCCGACTGGGCCCGCGAGCCCTATCTGCTGCGCGCCGAGCGTGCGGAATTCGAGATCGCGCTTTGGCCGCTGTTCAGCGCGCGCAAGCTCGTCTTGCCAAGGATGGCACTGACGGCGCCACAACTCGCATTGCAGATCGAGCCGGACGGGCGACGCACGTGGGCGCTGGGCAAGGACACCTCGGACACCGACACCGTTCCCCGCGTCGGCGTGCTGCAGGTCGATCGCGGCACCGTCGATTTTCTGGCGAGCGAGTTCAGCCTCGATCTCCATGCCGATGTCGACTTTGATGCGCAACGCGGCGACATGCCGCTGCACTACCGCGTCAAGGGCCAGTACCGCCATCAGGATGTCACGGCCCAAGGCCGCACGGGTGACCTGCTGCATTTTTCTGCAGCAGACCGGACGCCGATTCCGATGGAAATCGAGGCCGCCACCCGCCATGGGCGCATCAACGCGAAGGGCACGGTGGCCGACCTGTCAACGCTGGACGGCATCGATGCGGACTTCGACGTGCGCGGCCAGAACCTCGGCAATCTCTACGTGCTGCTGGGCGTCGCCTTGCCGCACACGCCGCCGTATCGACTGAGCGGCCGATTGCACCGCGAGGGCCACACATGGGACATCCGGCAACTGAAGGGGCAACTGGGCCTGTCGGACATTGAAGGCGAGATGCGTATTGAGCAATCCCGAAAGCTGCCCTTGCTCTCGGGTGAATTGCGATCGCGCGTCATGGACATGGACGACCTGGGCCCGTTCATCGGCCTGGCGCCCACCACGCGCTCGGCCAATGCCATTGAAGGCGTCGCGCCACCGACCACGCTGGCGCAGACACAGCGGGCCAGCAAGGCGTCAAGGAAAGTGTTGCCCACCGGGACGCTCGACCTCGAGCGCCTGCGCGCCATGGATGCGGACGTGAAGTACACGGCCGAGCGCATCCGCAACGTGCACGACCTGCCGCTGGAGAACGGCCATGTGCATGTCAAGCTCGACGGCGGCGTGCTGAGCCTGGAGCCGTTGGTCATGGGCCTGGCCGGCGGCGAACTCGCGGGCGCCATGCGCATCGACGGCACGCAAGACCCCGCGGACATGCGCGCGTCGCTCGACATCCGGCGGCTGCGGCTCGACCGGCTGATCCCGAAGGTCGAGACCTTGCACGCCTCCTTGAACAGGCTCGATGGCCGCATCAACCTCTCCGGGCGGGGCTCCTCGATTGCGACGTGGTTGGCTGGCGCGTCGGGTGACGTCGCCGTCATCACGGGACGCGGCGAGATCAGCAACCTGCTGCTGGAGTACCTGGGGCTCGATGGCGCGGAGATCCTGAAGTTCTGGCTGCGCGGTGACCGCAAGGTGCTTGTGCGTTGCGGGGCGCTGGCCTTCGATGTGAACAAGGGCGCGATGACCGGGCGCACGCTGATGCTCGATACGGCAGACACCGCATTTACCGCGACCGGCCGCGCCAGCCTGGCCGACGAGACGCTCGACTTCGTGGTGCGGCCCGAGCCGAAGGACAAGAGCATCTTCGTCGCGCGCACGCCCCTGGTCGTTCGCGGAACCTTTGCCGCACCGTCGGCCGGCGTGAAGAAGGGGCCGCTCATCGTCCGAGGCGCGGTCGCGGTGGCGCTCGGCGCGATCAACCCCTTGCTCGCGATCGCGGCGACCGTCGAGACAGGCCCCGGCAAGGATGCGGATTGTCAGGAAGTGCTGGCGCAGGCCAAGGCGCCAACCTCCGGCGCGGCTGCGACGGGCGCTGCGAAGGCAAAGGCCGCGAGAAACTCCAGGGACTGAGGACGCAGGTGGCCTGGCTTCAGGCCGTGCCGTCGGCTTGGCGATGCCCGCACACGGCGCAATGCGGGTCGCGCGACACGCGCATCGTGTCGAAACTGCTGGTGCGTCCGTCGAACATCAGCAGCTTGCCGGCGAGCGACTCGCCAATGCCGGCCAGCAGCTTCAACGCTTCGCTGGCTTGCAGCGTACCGATGGTGCCGACGACAGGTGCAAAGACGCCCAGCACGGCGCACCGTGTTTCTTCGAAATGCGCGTCCGCAGGAAAGAGGCACGCGTAGCAGGGCGATGCCGCGTTGCGCGTGTCATAGACACTCAGTTGACCGTCGAACCGGATGGCCGCCCCGGCCACCAGCGGGCGGCCGAATTCGACGCAGGCGCGGTTGATTTCGTGGCGCGTCAAAAAATTGTCCGAGCAGTCGATGACCACGTCGGCACGCGGAACCAGCTGCGCGAGCAGCGCGGCATCAGCGCGCCGCACATGCGTTTCGATTCGAAGCTCCGGATTGATATCGTGCATGGCCGCGGCTGCCGACGTGACCTTGGCTTGGCCCACCCGCGCCGTGGTGTGGGCGATCTGGCGCTGCAGGTTGGTGAGGTCGACCTCGTCGTCGTCCACGAGAGTGATGTGGCCGACGCCCGCGCCGGCCAGGTACAAGGCGACGGGAGAGCCCAGACCGCCCGCGCCGATGACCAGCGCATGGCCCGCGCTGACGCGCGCTTGCCCGTCGATACCGAATTCTTCCAGCAGGATATGGCGCGAGTAGCGCAGCAGATCGTTGTCGTCCATGCGCCCTCGGCGAACGAAGCAGCGACCTTCAACCGGTGGTCGAAGGCCGTTGTTCGATCAGTTTTCCTTCTTTTCTTCCTTGCGCTCGACTTGCGTCTTGCTCACGAGCACCGGTTGGCCCTTGAGTTGCAGCACGGCCTGCACCAGCGGGAAGTCCTTGTCGGAGCCGAACTCGGGCACCTTGCGGTCTGCCGGCGGCTTGAGCGCTTCTTCCTCGAGGCGCTTGCGCGCTTCGTCGCGTGCCTTTTCACGCTCGGGGCTCTTGTCTTCCGGTCCCTGGCCGCTGGCCAGGTGCTTGTCCAGATCGGCTTCGCGCATGCGCAGGATGGCGTAGGGGCTGCCTTCGGCGCTTTCGTCGACCAGCACGTTGGGCACGATGCCTCGCGCCTGGATCGAGCTGCCGCTCGGCGTGTAGTAGCGGGCGGTCGTGATCTTCAGGCCCGTGTCCGGACCGAGCGGGCGCACGGTCTGCACCGAGCCCTTGCCGAAGGTCTGGCTGCCCATCACCGTGGCGCGCTTGTGGTCCTGCAGGGCGCCGGCGACGATTTCGCTGGCCGACGCGGAGCCTTCGTTGACCAGCACCACCAGCGGCACCGTCTTGAGCGCTGCCGGCAGGCTGCGCAGCGGGTCGCTGCCGGAGCGGCGCTGGTAGAACTCGGGCGAGGCCTTGAAGACAGACTTGCTCTCGGCGAGTTGGCCGTCGGTGGAAACAACCGTGACGTTTTCGGGCAGGAAGGCGGCGGACACGGCCACGGCGGCGTCGAGCAGGCCGCCCGGGTCGTTGCGCAGGTCCAGCACCAGGCCCTTGATGTTGGGGTCTTGCTTGTAGAGCTCGTCGACCTTCTTGACGAAGTCGTCGACGGTGCGCTCCTGAAACTGCGACAGGCGAATCCATGCATAGCCGGGCTCGAACATCTTGCCGCGCACCGACTGCGTGCGAATCTCCTCGCGCGTGATGGTGACGGGGAAGGTGCGGTTCTCGTCCTTGCGGAAGATGGTCAGCAGCACCTTGGTGTTGGCCTCGCCGCGCATGCGCTTGACCGCCTCGTTGAGCGACAGTCCGCGAACGGCGGTGTCGTCGATCTTGGTGATCAGGTCGTTGGGCTTGAGGCCCGCGCGAAATGCCGGCGAACCCTCGATGGGCGACACGACCTTGACCAGCCCGTCTTCCTGCGAGATCTCGATGCCGACGCCGACGAACTTGCCCGAGGTGCCTTCCTTGAATTCCTTGAAGGACTTCTTGTCGAAGTACTGCGAGTGCGGATCAAGGCCGGCCACCATGCCGGAGATGGCGTCGGAAATAAGCTTCTTCTCGTCCACCGGTTCCACATAGTCGCTCTTGACCATGCCGAACACCGCGGCGAGTTGTTGCAATTCCTCGAGTGGCAAGGGAGCCAATGAGCCTCGCGCAACGGTTTGCAGCGAGACGGTCGTGAGCACGCCAGCGATAGCGCCGGCGGCGACCCAGCCTGTAGTCTTGAGTTTTTGGCCCATGGGATGTCCTGTTAGCAGCAGCGTGCCAGATCAATATACAGCGCTTGGAAGCAAACTTTTTGCAACAGTTCCAAGCCTGTGCGAAACATCAGGCTTTTCCTTGCATTGCGACGGCGGCGGCAGCCTTTTCGGCCGCTTCGGCGTCGCCAAGGTAGTAATGGCGCAGGGGCTTGAGCTCGCTGTCGAGTTCATAGACGAGCGGAATGCCGTTGGGAATGTTCAACCCAACGATGTCCGCGTCCGAGATGCCGTCCAGGTACTTGACCAGCGCGCGGATCGAGTTGCCGTGCGCCGCCACGACGATGCGCCGGCCAGCGCGAATGGCGGGCGCCATCGACTCGTTCCAGAACGGGAGGACGCGGGCCACGGTGTCCTTCAGGCACTCGGTCAGCGGTACTTGGTCGGGGCTGAGCTTGGCGTAGCGGATGTCGGTGCGTTCGCTGCGCGGATCGGTCGCTTCGAGCGCCGGCGGCGGCGTGTCGTAGCTGCGGCGCCAGACAAGAACCTGCTCATCGCCGTATTTCTTGGCGGTTTCGGCCTTGTTGAGGCCTTGGAGGGCGCCGTAATGGCGCTCGTTCAGGCGCCACGAATGAACCACCGGCAGCCAGGTGCGGTCCAGTTCGTCGAGCGTGTGCCAGAGGGTGCGCGTTGCGCGCTTGAGGACGCTCGTGTAGGCCACGTCGAATTCGTAGCCTTCCGCTTTCAGGAGACGTCCCGCCTGTTTGGCCTGTTCCACGCCCGCGGGCGTGAGGTCAACGTCGGTCCAGCCGGTGAAGCGGTTTTCGAGATTCCAGGTCGATTCGCCATGGCGGATCAGCACCAGTTTGTACATGTGTCAGGGCCTTTGGGCAGTTTGAAGAAGTCTGTGCAACCCGCCATTCTAAAATCCGGGTTTGTCATTCAAGGAATACCGTGAAATTCGTCTTCGACTTTGTCATCGCCAACTGGATGCTTTTCCTGATCGCGATCAGCGCGGGTGGGATGCTGGCGTGGCCGATGATCAAGGGCGCCAACACGGGCGCACTGAGCGCGCAGGGCGCGGTGCAACTGATCAACCGTGAACGCGCCGTGGTCGTCGATGTGCGCGAGCCGGAAGAGTTCGCTGCCGGCCACGTGACCGGTGCGCGCAACGTGCCGCTCGACCAGCTGGAAGCCAAGCTGCCCGGCACGGTCAAGAACAAGTCCCTGCCGCTGGTGATCGTGTGCGCCACGGGTGCGCGCGCCCAACGCGCCGTCTCCGTGGCCAAGAAGCTCGGCTACGAGCAAGCCCAAGCCGTTGCAGGCGGACTCAAATCCTGGAAAGACGCTAATCTGCCGGTTGAAAAAGCTTAAAAAGTCGCGATCCGCCATGCAACACGTCAAGATGTACACCACCGCCGTTTGCCCCTATTGCGTTCGGGCCAAGCAGATTCTCAAGGCACGTGGTGTCGAAAAAATCGAGGAAATCCGTGTCGACATGGACCCCGGCGCACGGGCAACCATGATGGAAGTCACGCAGCGGCGTACCGTTCCGCAGATCTTCATCGGCGACAAGCACGTCGGCGGCTGCGATGACCTCATGGCGCTGGACGGCCGTGGCGGACTTTTGCCCATGCTGCAGGGCGCTTGAGCCAGCGATAATCCGCGCTCCCTACTTCTAAACCCACCGCAGGGAGGGAAACCCGGTGGGCAATGTTTTTTTGTATCCGAAAGAAAAGCCATGGCTGACAATCAAGATCCCGTGTTCCAGATCCAACGCGTCTACCTGAAAGACCTGTCGCTGGAGCAACCCAACTCGCCCGCGATCCTGCTCGAGCAGGAACAGCCCACCGTCGACATCCAGCTCGGCGTGGACGCCCAGCCGGTGAGCGAAGGCATCTTCGAGATCACCGTGTCGGCCACCGTGCAGACCAAGATCAAGGACAAGACCGTTTTCCTGGTCGAAGCCAAGCAAGCCGGCATCTTCGAGATCCGCAATCTGCCGGAAGACCAGATGTCGCCGATCCTGGGCATCGCCTGCCCACAAATCGTCTACCCGTACCTGCGCGGCAACGTGGCGGACGTGATCCAGCGCGGCGGCTTCCCGCCCGTGCACCTGGCTGAAATCAACTTCCAGGCCATGTTCGAGCAACAGCAGGCTCAAGCTGCCGGCCAGGCCGCTCCGGCCGTCACGCAATAAGCTGAAATCCTGGGCCTCGCGCAAGGCGTGCGTCGTCAACGATGAAAATCTGCGTGCTCGGCGCCGGTGCCTGGGGCACGGCGCTGGCTGTCAACGCGGCCAGCCGGCACGACGTGACCCTTTGGTCGCGCGACGCGGCCCAGGCCAGCGCCATGCGCGCGCATGGCGAAAACCGGCGCTATTTGCCCGGAATCCAGCTCCCTGCATCCTTGGCGGTTCAGTCCGCCGATGCGGCGGCGGCTGCGCGCGACGCGCAACTGGTGATCGTCGCCACGCCCATGGCGGCGCTGCGCGAGCAACTGGGCAATTTGCGGGGCGTCACGGTTCCCGTGGCCTGGCTTTGCAAAGGCGTGGAAC
The DNA here is from genome assembly GCF_030317105.1 of Variovorax brevis. Taxonomy (GTDB): domain Bacteria; phylum Pseudomonadota; class Gammaproteobacteria; order Burkholderiales; family Burkholderiaceae_C; genus Variovorax; species Variovorax brevis. Next base: position 724,434 of record NZ_JASZYG010000003.1, on the reverse strand, counting down.
CGGCCCGTGACGCGGGCGGCGGGGTCGCCTTCGGATTGCTGGCCCACGAAATTCAGGCGCAGGTCGCCCCGGATCTGCTGGCGGGGGTGCTGAGCGGCCCCAGCTTTGCGCAGGAAGTGGCGCGTGCGCAGCCGACGGCGCTGGTCGCGGCCAGCCCGAACCCGGCGGTGCGCGACGCGCTCGTGGCTGCCTTTCACGGTCCCTCGCTTCGGGTGTACGCCAACGAAGACATCGTCGGTGTCGAGGTCGGTGGTGCCGTCAAGAACGTCCTGGCCATTGCCACGGGTCTTGCGGATGGCTTGGACCTGGGGCTCAACGCCCGTGCCGCGCTCATCACGCGTGGTCTGGCCGAAATGACACGGCTGGGCATTGCGCTCGGTGCGCGTGCCGAAACCTTCATGGGGCTGTCGGGTCTGGGAGATCTCGTTCTCACTGCCACCGGCGATTTGTCCCGCAATCGCAAGATCGGGCTCCTGCTGGCGCAAGGCCGGACGCTGGCGCAAGCGGTCGATTCCCTTGGCCATGTCGCGGAGGGCGTTTATTGCGCCCGTGCCGTACTCCAGCGTGCGTCGCACTTGGGCGTGGACATGCCGATCACCTCGGGCGTTGTCGCACTGCTCGATGGCCAGGCGCAGCCGGCCGAAGTGGTGGCGTCACTGATGGGGCGCGGTCCGACGATCGAACCGGGTTGAAATGCACCGCGCTTCAGATGCCGCGCTGAAGCAGGACATTTTTTCGTTGCGTCGAGCCGGCGGGGCGCTTCGCTTACCCGCAAACCGCGAACAGGCCGGCAGTGATTACCTTATTGAAGGCGGGTGGTGCTTCGGTTAGCGTGTGCGCACCTTCACAGACCCCAAGGAGACCAGCATGCGCCGCACCAAGAGAGCCCTTTCCCTCATTGCCCCCGTCCTGGGAGCCGTGCTCCTTGCAGCCTGTGCAACAGGCTCCATCGGCGGCAAGTCGATGGGGTTTTTCGTCACCAGCGCCAACTCGGGCAAGGGGGCGGATTTCGGTGGCCTCGCTGGCGCAGACAAGTATTGCCAGGATCTGGCCGCAGCCGCTGGCGCAGGCGGCCGCACCTGGCGCGCCTACCTGAGCACCAGTGCAATGGGTGGTTCGGCAGCGGTCAACGCCCGCGACCGGATTGGCGCCGGCCCCTGGTACAACGCCAAGGGCGAACTGATCGCCACAAACGTGGATGAACTCCATGGTGTCAACAAGCTCACCAAGCAGACGGCGCTGACCGAAAAGGGCGGGATCGTCAACGGGCGCGGAGATACGCCCAACATGCACGACATCCTGACCGGCTCGTCGCCCGAGGGGCGGGCGATGGCTGGCGACAAGGACACCACCTGCGGCAACTGGACCAAGAGCGGTGATGGTTCGGCAATCGTTGGACACTCCGACCGAACGGGTCTGGATGAGTCTGCGCCGGCCAAGTCCTGGAACTCGTCGCACCCCAGCCAAGGGTGCAGCCTGGATGCCCTGAAGAAAACTGGCGGAGACGGGCGCATGTACTGCTTCGCGAGTAACTGAGGCCTCCCGGCTTTTCACTTCGCTTCGCGGCGTGTAATTCGCCACCTCCCGAGGAGGGGACCCGGGCCTGCCTTGGGGCGGCCCGGCGGCCGCCCGGGGACTGAGGCCTCCCGGCTTTTCACTTCGCTTCGCTGCGTGTAATTCGCCACCTCCCGAGGAGGGGACCCGGGCCTGCCTTGGGGCGGCCCGGCGGCTGCCCGGTTGCTTGACTCCCTTGGAGCGTTGCGGCGGTTGCCTCAGGCGGGGGTGTAGGCGAGGCGGACGTAGATGGGCGCAAACGCTTCGGCTTGCGTGATCTCGATGAGGGTTTCCTTGGCCAGTTCGAGCATCGCGATGAAGGTCACGACCATCACGGCGCTGCCGCGCGTGACGTCGAACAGGTTTTCGAACTCCACGAACTGGCGGCCCTGGAGCGTGCGCAGGACGATGCTCATGTGCTCGCGCACGCTGAGTTCCTCGCGCGAGATCTTGTGGTGCTGGACCAGCTTGGCCCGCTTCATGATGTCGGCCCAGGCGTCGCGCAGGTCGACGACGTTCACGTCCGGAAAGCGGGGCTTGAGCGACTGCTCGATGTAGACCTGACCCTTCCAGAAATCGCGGCCGAACTGCGGCATGGCGCTGATCGAGGCGGCCTGCATCTTGGTCTGCTCGTATTCGAGCAGACGCCGCACCAGCTCGGCGCGCGGGTCTTCGGCTTCCTCGCCTTCGGCCACCTTCTTGGGCGGCAGCAGCATGCGCGACTTGATCTCGATCAGCATCGCGGCCATCAACAGGTATTCCGCGGCCAGTTCGAGGTTGGTCTGGCGGATTTCGTCGACGTAGCTCAGGTATTGGCGCGTCAACCCCGCCATCGGGATGTCGAGGATGTTGAAGTTCTGCTTGCGGATCAGGTAGAGCAGCAGGTCCAGCGGGCCTTCGAAGGCTTCCAGGAACACCTGGAGCGCTTCGGGCGGGATGTAGAGGTCGCTTGGAAGGGCGAACAGGGGCTCGCCATACAGGCGAGCGAGCGCGACTTGATCGACGACGTCAGGCATGGCGACAACCAGTGGCGCGCTGTCTTCGTCGCGTTCGGCTTGAACGGCGGTCACGATGGAAGGCGGTTCGAAGAAAAGAGGCTGCGGCCACTCTGGAGCGACACAGTCGCCTGCGGCCGCTTACTTGACCTGGGTCTGGTAGACGTAGGGCTGCTGCGGCACCTTCGCCTGGCTGAATTCGCTTTGCGTGTCGCGGTCCAGGTGCTTGTCCCACAGGAGCGCCCGGCCGGCGCGCTGTTCGGCCTCCAGCGTGGGCTTCTTTTCCTTCATCTCCTCGATGAAACTCGTGATCTCGGAGGTGTAGTGGGGGCGGCGGAAAATATTCATGAATGGAACCTTTGACCGGATTTTACCGGTCCCCGCCCGCAAAAGCCGGCTCGGGCATGCTGGCGAGCTCTGCCGCGAAGCCCGAGCGCTCGATGACTTCATGCGGCTGGGGCTGCAAGGACTCGATGCGCAGCACTCCGTCGCGGGCCAGGACGGCCTTGTGCAGTTGCCGGATGGCATCGAGCCCCGTCGCGTCCAGCAGGATGAGGTGCATGGCGTCCAGCACCACCGTCATGCCGCGCGGCGCCCGCTCGACGGCCCGGATGGCTTCGTCCAGCTTGGCGGCGGCTCCGAAGAAGAGGGCGCCGTAGAGCTTGTAGGTCAGCACCGGCGGCTGCAGCGAAACAAGCTCCACCCGGAACAGCGTGCTCATGCGCCGGACGAAGAGCGCGCAGGCCAGCACGATGCCCACCTGCACCGCGACGGTCAGGTCGAACACTACCGTGAGGAAGAAGGTGCCCAGCATCAACAGGATGTAGTGCTGGCTGACGCGGCGCAGCATGTAGGGCGCAAATTCACGCCATTCGCCCATGTTCCACGCGACGAACAGCAGGATGCCGGCCAGCACCGACAGCGGCACGAGCTTGGCCAGCGGTGCAGCCGCCAGCACCACGACGGCCAGCGTCAGCGCGTGCACGATGCCGGCCAACGGGGAACTGGCGCCCGCGCGCACATTGGTCACGGTGCGGGCAATGGTGCCCGTGGCCGGCATGCCGCCGAAGAAGGGCGTCACCAGGTTGGCGATGCCCTGTGCCATGAGTTCCTGGTTGGGATCGTGCCGCGGCAGGCCGGTGATCTGGTCCGCAACGCGTGCGCACAGCAAGGATTCGATGCCGCCCAGCAGGGCAATGGTCAGCGTGGGCGTGACCAGTTGCTTGACCGTTTCCCAAGAGAAGTCCGGCAAGGCGAAGGTGGGCGGTCCCTCCGGTATTCCGCCGAAGCGGGTGCCGATGGTCTCGACCGGCAAGTCCAACGCCCACGCAAGCGCCGTCAACGTGACCAGCGCCACGATGGGGCCGGGCACGCGCGACCCCATCCGCACCGCACGCAGTTCCGTCACGCGCCCGAACACGAAACGAACTGCGTGGCCAAAGCGCGAGGTGTCGTGCAGCAGCAAAGGCCAGACAAACAGCCCGAGAACACACACGCTGCCCAGCCCGAAGGCGTACGCGTTGAAAGTCGAAGCGTGCTCCACCAGCGCATTCAGCTGCGAGAACACATCCGCCGGCATCTTGTCGATGCGCAGGCCGAACCAGTCGCGCAGCTGGGAGATCAGGATCAGCACCGCGATGCCATTGGTGAAGCCCACGACGATCGACACCGGAACGTAACGCACCAGCGTGCCGAGCCGCAAGAGCCCGATCAGGAACAGCAGCACGCCCGCGCAGGCGGTGGAGATCAGCAGGTTCGCCAGGCCGTAGCGTTCGACGATGCCATACACGATGACGATGAACGCGCCGGCCGGCCCGCCGATCTGCACCGCCGATCCGCCGAGCGCCGAGATCAGGAAGCCGGCAATGATGGCCGTCCAGATGCCGGCTTCCGGCTTGAGGCCGGACGCGATGGCAAAGGCCATGGCGAGCGGGAGTGCGACGATGCCGACCGTCGCGCCGGCGCCCAGGTCTTTCAGGAATCGTTCGCGGCTGTAGTCCTGCAACGCGTCCACCAACCGCGGGCGGAAGGAGTGCAGCTTGATCGGGGATGCCATGTTCGGCCATTGTGGCCGAGGCACGTGCACCCGCGAATTACTTGTTTTCGCCCGGCAGCACCGCGTCGGCCGCTGCGCCGACGGCCTTGCCGGTGATCTTGGCCGTGCCGATGGCCGCGTCGGCCGCGAGGCCGACGGCCCCAGCACCCACGCTCACCGCCGTCGTCGCGACGCTGACCGCCGCACCTGCCACGCCGACGACGGCGCAACCCGTCAGCGCGCAGCCGAGGAGGGCCGCTGCAGCAAGCTGCATGGCCGTCCGGATGAAAGGGCGCATGGTCGTCGACATGGCCTTAGCGTACCCGCATGCCAGGCGTCGCGCCGGGCCACGGCTCCAGCACGTGGATGCCGGGGTTCGCCTTTTCGTCGGCATGGCTCGCGGCCAGCACCATGCCTTCGCTGAGGCCGAACTTCATCTTGCGCGGCGCGAGGTTGGCGACCATGACGGTCAGCTTGCCCACGAGTTGATCGGGCTTGTACGAAGAGGCAATGCCGCTGAACACGTTGCGCGTCTTTTCCTCGCCCACGTCGAGCGTGAGGCGCAGCAGCTTGGTCGAGCCTTCGACCGCCTCGCAGTTCACGATCTTCGCAATGCGCAGGTCGATCTTCGCGAAGTCGTCGATGGTGATGGTGTCGGCCAGCGCCTCGCCGCCGGGCAGCGGTTTTTCAACAACGGGCTCGGTGGCGGCGGGTGGCTCGAACAGCGCGTCGAGCATCTTCACGTCCACGCGTTGCATCAAGTGCTTGTAGTCGTTGATGGCGTGGTCCTTGCCCAGCAGGCGGCCCGCGTCGCCGGAGGCCAGCGGCGCACAGTTCAGGAAGGCTTCGACCTGCTCGGCGAGCGTCGGCAACACGGGCTTGAGATAGATCGTGAGCAGCCGGAAGGCTTCGATGCAAGCGGTGCACACGTCGTGCAGTCGCGCGTCGGCGCCTTCCTTCTTGGCCAGTTCCCAAGGCTTGTTCTGGTCGACGTATTCGTTGACCTTGTCGGCCAGCAGCATGATCTCGCGCAGCACGCGGGCGAAGTCGCGGCTGTCGTAAAGCGCTTCGATGGCCTGCGCCTCGCCTTGCAGGGTCTTGAGCAAAGCGGCCCCGTCGTCAGTCACTTCGCCCAGCTTGCCGCCAAATCGCTTGGCAATGAAGCCGGCCGCGCGGCTCGCGATGTTGATGTACTTGCCGACCAGGTCGGCGTTGACGCGCGCCATGAAGTCGTCGGGGTTGAAGTCGACGTCTTCCACCTTGGCGTTGAGCTTGGCGGCGATGTAGTAGCGCAGCCATTCGGGGTTCATGCCGATGGAGAGGTACTTGAGCGGATCGATGCCCGTGCCGCGGCTCTTGCTCATCTTCTCGCCCGAGACGGTGATGAAGCCGTGCACGTTCACCTGGCTGGGCGTCTTGCGGCCGCTGAACTGCAGCATCGCGGGCCAGAACAGGGTGTGGAAGTACACGATGTCCTTGCCGATGAAGTGCACCTGTTCAACCTTGGGGTCGGCCACGAAGTCGTCGAAGCTTTGCGACGTGCGCGAGGCCTCATGCCAATGCTGCGCGGCCTGGCCCTTGTCGAAGTGGTTCTTCAGGCTGGCGAGGTAGCCCACGGGTGCATCGAGCCACACGTAAAAATACTTGCCCGGCGCGTCCGGGATTTCGATGCCGAAGTAGGGCGCTTCGCGCGAGATGTCCCAGTCGGCCATGCCGGCTTCGAACCATTCGCTGGCCTTGCGCGCCATTTCCTGCTGCAGCTTGCCGTCCTGCGTCCAGGTCTTGAGGAAGTCGACCACCTTCGGGTCGGACAGCTTGAAGAAAAAGTGCTCCGAACTGCGCAGCTCCGGCGTCGCGCCGGTGAGCGTCGAATAGGGGTTGATGAGTTCCGTGGGTGCATAGACGCTGCTGCACACCTCGCACGAGTCGCCGTACTGGTCCTTCGCGTGGCACACCGGGCACTCGCCCTTGATGTAGCGGTCGGGCAGGAACATGCCCTTGACGGGGTCGTAGAACTGCTCGATGGTGCGGTTGGCGATCATGCCGCCCTCGCGCAGGCGCTTGTAGATGCCCTGGGCGAGTTCGGTGTTCTCGGCGCTGTCGGTCGAGTGCCAGTTGTCGAAGCGGATGTGGAAGCCGTCCAGGTATTCCTTGCGGCCGGCAGCGATCTCGCCGACGAATTCCTGCGGCGTCTTGCCGGCTTTTTCGGCCGCGATCATGATCGGCGCGCCGTGCGCGTCGTCCGCGCCCACGAAGTGCACCATGTGCCCCTGCATGCGCTGGAAGCGCACCCAGATGTCGGCCTGGATGTATTCCATGATGTGGCCGATGTGAAACTTGCCGTTGGCATACGGCAGGGCGGTGGTGACAAACAGTTTGCGCTGGGACATCGCGAGGGGCGCTTTCGGGCGTTCGGGGAATTCAGGGCGGGCTGGGCGCGGGGCCGGTCGGCAGACCGGGCCGCGCCCGCGAAAGAACCCGCCATTTTAATTGGCAGGGCTATAGTCGCTGCCACACCCCGGATTCATCGTGATCACCGAACACGAAATCACCCTTGCGCGCACCCTCGACGCGGTGGCTATCGCCGAGTTGTCGCGCGATGCCATCGAGTACGGCCTGTCGTGGCGCTGGACGCCGCGGCGGGTGCTGCAATGCATCAAGGACGGATCGACCAACGTGGCGGTGGTGCGCCGCAGCGGCAGCCTGCTGGGCTTTGCCATCATGCAATACGGCGACGACGACGCGCACATTGCGCTGTTTGCCGTCAAGACCGGGCTGCGCCGGCAGGGGCTGGGCTCGGCGCTGCTTGACTGGCTCGAGACCACCGCGCGGGTCGCGGGGATCCGGTCGATTCGCCTGGAACTGCGCGTGAGCAATGCCGTGGCGATGTCTTTCTACAGCCGGCATGGGTTCGAGGAGTCCGGCATCAGCGTCGGCTACTACGAGGGCGTGGAGGACGCGCTCCGCATGGTCAAGCGGCTGCGCGCGCCTGCCTGAGCGGCCCGGTTCTGCTACCTCGCTGTCCAGCCGAAGAATTCGAACACCGCCTCGCGCCGCGCCAGCGTGTCCGCACGGCCCAGTTCCACCAGTTCGCGGGTGAATGGCGCTGCAAACAGCAGGTAGCTGGCAAGGGCGGCTGCCTTGACCTGTTCGACGCCGTCCGTCGAGCGCCCCACGAAGAGCCGCCGGACCACCGAGGGCAGGGCGTCGACGTGGCGCGCGGCGATGGCATCGATGCGCTGCGAAGGCGAAATCAGCAGCAGCTTGAGCGGCCTGAGCGTGCTTTCACGAAGGAAATCAGGGTGAATGAGGCTGAGCGTGTGGTTGATGCGCTGCAGGCGCTCCACATCGACCGCGAGCGCATCCAGGAAGATGCTCGACAGCGCATGGCCCGCGATCTGCGCCATCGAGGGATAGCCGGTCAGGCTGTTGGGTGCCAGCGCGGACGGACCACCCGGCTCGACCATGCGGCCGGCACCGATGGCCAATATCCGGTCGGCTCCCAAGTGAATGGCCGGCGCGATGGGGGCTGACTGCCGCATCGAGCCGTCGCCAAAATATTCGTCGTGTCCGTGGATGGGCAGGGCCGTCGCAGGAAACACAAAGGGAATCGCGGACGAGGCCAGCAGATGCTCGTGGGTGATGCCGCACGGCACTGCCTCGCGCTGCGTGCGCACCCACGGCGCCACAGCGGTGGCGGACTCGAAAAAAGTGAAGTGCGTGCCCGAGCTGTAGCTCGACGCCGTCACGGCAAGCGCCTGCAGGTGGCCCTCACGCATCATTTGCGGAAGTCGATGCAGCGGCACGACCTCCTTGAGCAGTTCGGAAAGAGGCGTGTTGTCGAGCAGCGAGCGCGGCCTCATGCGCATCCATCGCGCGAGCAGTTGCCCGATGCCGAGCAGCATGCCCCAGCCCGCCGACCGATCGAGCGCGGCGAGCGAATCCGTGCGGTAGACCTGCTCGGCGCGGATGTTGCGCCACATCCGTGCGATGCGCCGCACGACGGCGTCGAAGTCGTCCGCGCCGCAGGCCAGCGCGGCCGCATTGATCGCGCCTGCCGATGTGCCGGTGGTGACCTGGAACGGATTGCCCGTCGCTTCTGCGCCCGCTTCGCGCCGCAGGTCGGCAATGGCTTCGAGCACGCCCACCTGGTAGGCCGCCCGCGCGCCGCCGCCCGTGAGCAACAGGCCCGTGGTTGGGCGTGCATCGCTCACGGCGTGGACTCCGGCTGGGCCTGCGCCCGCTCCGTGCCCGAGCGACTGCGGCCGGGCGACAGGCGGCGGCTGATTTGCCTTGGCGTGCGCGCCAGCGGACCGTCCATCGCTTCCATGTGGACGCACAGGTATTGCTCGCTTCTTGCGAGCACGCCGCGGTAAATGACTTCGCACAGGTCCCGTGCCTGAACGCCGGGCCAATCTGCAGGCAGAAGAGCAGCAGGCAGGTTGGGGTCGCGCAGCAAGACGCGGCGGTATTCATGGATCAACAAGGTCCGCAGGAAGAAGGATTCGGCTTGCGTCAACGCGTCCAGCAACCGGACGGCAGGCGCAAAGCGGACGATGAACTGCTGCCAGGCCTGACCGACCGTGTCCAGCTTGAAGGTGTCACGCATGATCGCCTGCAAGGGCTTGCGCGCGTAGTCGTCGAGGCTTTGTGCGCTGAGCACCGCCACGTGATCCTGCGCACCGGCTGCGCGCAGGATCTCCTTGAGCGAACGGTGGTCAGCATGAGGGTGCGCGAAGATGCCCGGCATCAGTTGGCCAAAGCTTTCCCACAGGAGTTCACGCTTGAGGTTCTGCCGCATGGACGATCGCATGCCGTGCTCCAGCAGCACCAGCGTCCAGCGCCCATCCCAACTGGGAAGGTTGAATTCGTAGATGCGCCGGTCGGCGTGCTGAACCCGCAGCAAGCCGGCATCCGAAAGGCCGTAGTAGCTGCGGCGCCCCACGCGCGTCGCGGTGAACCATTCGTCGGCCGTGAGGCGAAAGGCACTGGTGCGCACCAGCCGCGACGAAATGCCGAAGGGCTCCACCAGCCGGATGAGGCTGCCCAGCCAGACCGCCTGGCGTCGCGGTGCAATGGCGTCGCCATAGACCGTGATCAGCACCGAGTTGGCCCGCAACTCAAGGCCCCGTCGCAGCTTGGCAAGCTCGGGCGAGATGTCGGCTTCGAAGGTGGGGCGTTGCATGGTGATCGCGTGGGCAGTTATCCGTTCGGTCAATTGCATGAATCAATTTGTATCTTTAACATGCGCCCGAACTGGAACGAGCGATTGCGTGCCAGAAAAAAATGAAAAGGGAGGTAGACATGATGGTGAGATCCCATGCGGCCAGGCCATGAGGTTTGCACACATCGTGCGACTCATCGAGAACCTGCCGCTGTTCCGCGGGCTCGATGAAGAGCTCATCCGCAGGATTGCCAGCGAAGCGCGCATGGTCCGCGTCCTGAGGCGGGACGTCATCTATCGCAAGGGTGATGTTTGCAGCGGCTTCCACGTGGTCTCTTATGGCTGCGTCAGGCTGTCGCTGTTTTCCAGCAAGGGCGTCGAAAAGCCCATACAGGTTGCCAGCGCCGGCAGCAGCTTTGGCGAGCCGGCCATGCTGCGGGGCATGCCGCACGACACGACCAGCATCGCTGTGGAAGACTCCGGGCTGATCTTCATTCCAAAGGAGGCGGTGCTGACGCTCTTGCAATCGGACTGGCGCCTGGGCATGCGCATGCTGGCCAATCTGTCGCACCGGCTGCACCAGCTGATCGACGACATCGACGACTTTCTTTTGCAGCCGCCGGCGGCCAGGCTCGTGAGCTATTTGTTGCGGCTGGTTCCACCCAATAGCCTGGATGCGAACAACATTCAGCTGACCTTGCACAAGCATCTGGTGGCAGCGCAACTGAATCTGAAGCCTGAAACCCTGTCACGCTATTTCCGCCAGTTCTGCGCGGATGGGTTGATCGAGTTGCGTGGCAACTGCGTGACGATCTTCAACGTGGTGAAGTTGAGGCAATACGGTGTTGAAAGACCCGCCTGAACCATGCCGCGAGGCCAGTTCCGGCGGGGAAAAACAGGTGGACCCGCGAGGGCAACTCCACCTGTTCAGCCGCGAAGCGTTCTTCTTCTGGAGGACCTTCGCGACTTCACATCAAAGCTTGATCCAGATGTGCTCTTCCACCGACTGGAACACGCCTTCGGGCGCATTGGGAATCCGGGCGGCGTTCGCGGGGTCCATCGTGGCCATCTTCAGCTTTTCGAGGGCTGCCATGTTCTCGAAGGTCTCCAGCATGACGACCTGGCCAGCGGGGCCGCCGAAGCGGGCGAAGACTTGTGCGTGCAGTGCATACACTTCGTTGACGGCCTCGCAGCGCTGCTTGGCGTAAGCCAGCGCCTCGGCTTGGTGGCCAGCGTGTGGCGTTCCGATGCGGGTAAACATGACGGTCATTTTTTCTCCCTGAGTTGTTGAAATTGAAGATCACCGTCTTCAAGACCTCGAAGCAGTGATTGGCGGCAATGGTAGGGCGCCGCTTCCGGTGTCCCGTCGCGCTTTTGAAAGCCTTGATTTCAGTCAATAAAAAATGGAAAGGGCGCCGGGATAAGGGTATTTACGCATTCCTCCGGCACCGCCGCCGCTGAGGCTAAAGTGATACACAAAATCATGTTGTGTGAGTGCTATCGGTATCACTAGTATGTCGCGACCCATGAACGGAGAGAGAGTGATGTACGCGCTGCAGAACGCAGATTCCGTCGCGCCGGCCGCCGCAGGACCTGTCTACCATGCGCGCAGGCTGACGCTGGACGCCGAGGACCACGCCGCGAGCCTGAGCGCATGGGAGCAGCGCTACGAGCAGCTTTCGGGCGGCCGATTCGAGGGCCATCTTGAAGACTTGCGCATCGGTCCCGTCCAGATCTTCGGCGAGCGTGCGAATCAGAGCGTGCTGCAAGGTGGTCGGCCGCGCGCGGACACGGTCACCATCGGCTTGACGCTGGGCGCCCGCGAGCCGGGCTGGTATTGCGGTCACCGGCTTGGCGACAGGCAGGCATTTGCCATGGCGTCGGACCGGGAGTTCGAGCTTGTCGCCGAGGCTGGCGTCACCTTCCTTGCCGTTTGCGTCGACACCGCCGCGCTGCTGGAGCGGGCCGCCATCGTTCGTGGCCGCGACGAGGAACTGCGCCTGCCCGCGCCCTCCGTGTTGCGCAAGTCCGCAGCCGAGTGCGATGAATTGGGCGCGCTGCTTGGCAACGCGATGTCGATGGCGCGCGAACGCCCCGGCCTGCTCGAAGACCCCCGCGTGCGCACGGGCCTGGTGGAGTCGCTCACCGATGCCGTGCTCGATTGCATCGCGCCGGGCCAGTTCGAAACCAGCCTGTTGCCGGGCGCTGCCGCCCGTCGGCACATCGTGGTACGTGCGCGGGACTACATGCGCAACCATGCCGACGAGGCTATCACCGTGCCGGACCTGTGCGTGGCCACCGGCGCGTCGCGCCGCGCGCTGCAATACGCCTTCGAAGACGTCGTGAACCTGAGCCCGGTGACCTACCTCCGCGTGATGCGGCTCAATCATGTGCGCAGCGAACTGCAGTCACGGCGCCATGACACCGTCGGCGACATTGCGGCGCGATGGGGCTTCTGGCACCCGTCGCGCTTCGCGGCGGAATACAAGCAGCTTTTTGGCGAACTGCCATCGATGACGCGCATGCGTTTCGCGTCGAGCCATCGCGCCGACGTGTCGCCGCGTCACTAGATAAGGGCTTTCCCTGCATTGCTGGCCGCAGCGCCTCCCGGAGGCGCTGCTTTGCCAAAAGTGGATAACGCTGTTGCCGGCGGCAACCGCAAACTTGATCGAGCCACCACCTACGCCGATCAGGAATCCAAGATGCACGACGCCTCCACCTCGCCGCCCCAATCCCGAAGCTTCGCCCCGCGCACCAGCGCGATCGCCATGGCCGCCGCCATCGTCGCCGGTGCTTGCGGCATGAGTTCGCTGGCACTTTGGCCCTCGGCGGCGATGGCCCACGGCGCCGCAGCGCACATGGTGCCGCTCGCGAAAACGATGGAAGACTTTGGCGCCACCTTGCGCTTTGATCGCTTTTCCAACGTCTTCACCATCTCGCGCAACAGCACGCTGGTGCGCGTCAAGCCCGGTTCGCGGGAAGCGCTGGTCAACGGCGCGCCGCTGCAACTCGACGTGCCCGTCGTCATGCGAAAGGGCAAGCCCTTCGTGTCGAGCCAGTTCGCCAACCAGGTGTTCCAGTCCAGCCTGGACAAGACCTTCGTCGTGGAGCGCAAGGCCAGTCCGCTCAACCCGCTCACCGAAGGCGAAATCAAGGCCACCGTCGACATCCTGAAGGCGGCGGGCCGCTATCAGCCGGGCTATCGCTTCACCGAGATCACGGTCAAGACGCCGCCCAAGGACCAGGTCTGGAATTTCGCCTTCAGCGGCCAGCCCGTGCAGGCCAACCGACAGGCGAATTTCGTGATCCTCGACGGCAAGAAAGTCATCGAAGGCACCGTGGACCTCGTGGCGCGCAATGTGCTGAGCTTCAAGCCGGTCGAAGGCGCCCACGGCATGGTGCTGCTGGACGATTTCGAAACGGTGCAAAAGGCCGTCGAAGCCAGCACCGAATACGCGCAGGCGCTTGCCAAGCGTGGCATCAATGATGTCAAAAAGGTGTTCGCGACGCCGCTGACCGTCGGCTACTTCGACGGCAAGGATTCGCTGCGCCAGGAAGACCGCCTGCTCAAGGTCGTCGGCTACCTCGACGTGGGCGACGGCAACAACTGGGCGCACCCCATCGAGAACCTCGTGGCCGTCGTCGACCTGGAGCAGAAGAAGGTCATCAAGATCGAGGATTCGGGCGTCATCCCCGTGCCGCTCAAGCCCACGCCCTATGACGGCCGCGACCGCAAGGCCACGCCGTCGCCCAAGGCGCTGGACATCATCGAGCCCGACGGCAAGAACTACACCATCACCGGCAACACGCTGCACTGGCGCAACTGGGACTTCCACATGCGCCTGGATTCGCGCGTGGGGCTGACCCTCTCAACGGTCACCTACAACGACAAGGGCACGAAGCGCAAGGTCATGTACGAGGGATCGCTCGGCGGCATGATCGTGCCCTACGGCGACCCCGACACCGGCTGGTACTTCAAGGCCTACCTCGATTCCGGCGAGTACGGCATGGGCACGCTCACCTCGCCCATCGAGCCCGGCAAGGACGCGCCGCAGAACGCGGTGCTGCTCGAAGCCACGCTGGCCGACTTCACCGGCAAGGCCTACAAGATTCCCAATGCCATGGCCGTGTTCGAGCGCTATGCGGGCCCCGAGTTCAAGCACCAGGAAATGGGCAAGCCCAACATCAGCACCGAGCGCCGCGAGCTGGTGGTGCGCTGGATCAGCACGGTGGGCAACTACGATTACATCTTCGACTGGGTGTTCTCGGAGAACGGCACCATCGGCATCAACGCCGGCGCCACCGGCATCGAAGCCGTCAAGGGCGTGCGCTCGCGCACCATGCAAGACCCGACCGCGGCCGAAGATACTCGCTACGGCACCTTGCTCGACCACAACATCGTCGGCACCACGCACCAGCACATCTACAACTTCCGGCTCGACATGGACGTGGACGGCGAGAACAACTCGCTGACCGAAGTCGATCCCGTCGTCGCCGCGAACACCCGCGGCGGGCCGCGCACCAGCACCATGGAGACAGTGACGCGAACGGTGGCCTCCGAACAGAAGGCTGCGCAGAAGTTCGACCCTGCGACCATCCGGCTGCTGAGCAACCCCGCGCGCAACAACAAGGTGGGCAACCCCGTTTCCTACCAGCTCATTCCGTATGCCGGCGGCACGCACCCGATCGCCAAGGGCGCCAACTTTGCCAAGGACGAGTGGATCAACCACCGCCTGAGCTTCATGGACCGCCAGCTCTGGGTCACGCGCTACAACCCCGACGAGTTGTTCCCGGAAGGCAAGTACCCCAACCGCTCCAACAAGGACACCGGCCTGGGGGAGTTCATTGCCAACGACCAGCCCATCGAGAACACCGACAACGTGGTGTGGCTCACCACCGGCACCACGCACGTGGCGCGGGCCGAAGAGTGGCCAATCATGCCCACCGAGTGGGTCAACGTGCTGCTCAAGCCGTGGAATTTCTTCGACGAGACGCCGACGCTGGGCTTGAACCGCGCGGCGAAGTGACATCAACTTCAGGAGCTCCCATGCAAGAAGCACAAGGCCAGTCAGCACTGGCAGGCGGTAGCGACCGCCGCGAATTCCTCAAGATGGGCGCGGCCGTGCTCGCTGCACCGCTCACGGCGGTTGCGGCATCGGCCCACGCGGCCGCCCGGCCCAACGAGATCACTGGATGGAATGCGGTGCAGCTGTCCAAGGCCATCCACTCACGCAGCGTGTCGTGCGTCGAAGTGATGACGGCTTACCTCGGGCAGATCGACCGGCTCAACCCGAAGGTCAATGCCATCGTTTCCGTGCAAGCACGCGACGGCTTGATGGCACAGGCGGCCGAGCGCGACACCCAGTTGGCGAGCGCGATCAAGGGCGGCCAGCGCGTCGGCTGGATGCATGGCTTTCCGCAGGCGCCCAAGGACCTGACGAACACGGCGGGCATCCTCACGACGCAGGGCTCGCCCATCCTCAAGAACAACGTGCCGAAGGCGGATTCGATCATCGTCGAGCGTGTTCGCAAGTCGGGCGTGGTGCTGGTCGGCAAGACCAACACGCCGGAATTCGGCTTGGGCTCGCACACCTACAACACGGTGTTCGGAACGACCACCAACGCATACGATGTGACCAAGAGCGCCGGCGGCAGCAGCGGCGGCGCGGCGGTGGCGCTCGCGCTGGACATGCTGCCCGTGGCCGATGGCAGCGACATGATGGGGTCGCTGCGCAATCCGGCCGGCTGGAACAACGTCTTCGGTTTCCGTCCTTCGTTCGGGCGCGTGCCCTTCGGCCCGACCAGCGAAGTGTTCATCCAGCAGTTGGGCTACGAAGGGCCGATGGGCCGCACCGTGCAGGACCTGTCGATGCTGCTGTCGGTGCAGGCCGGTTTCGATGCGCGCACGCCGCTGTCCATCGATCAGGACGCGGCCGTGTTCGCCAAGCCACTGGCCAGGGACTTCAAGGGCGCCCGCGTGGGCTGGCTCGGCGACTACAACGGCTACCTGCCGATGGAGCCGGGCGTCATGGAAACCTGCACCGCCGCGCTGAAGCATTTCGAGACCATCGGCTGCAAGGTCGAGGCCGTGCAGCCCGACTTCCCGATGGAAAAGCTTTGGGCGACCTGGCTGACCATGCGCGGCTTCCTCCTGGCCGGTGTGGCGGGCGGGCTATACGACGACCCGAAGCTGCGCGCCATGATGAAGCCCGAAGCCGTGTGGGAAATCGAAAACGGCCTGAAGCTCAGCGGCCGCGATGTGTACAAGGCCTCGGCCGATCGCTCGGCGTGGTACCAGGCACTCAACAAGCTGTACGAGCGCTTCGACTATCTCGTGCTGCCTTCCGCCCAGGTGTTCCCCTTCGACGCCAAGCTCGACTGGCCCAAGAGCATCAACGGCAAGGCCATGGACACCTACCACCGCTGGATGGAAGTGGTGGTGGGCGGCACGCTGGCGGGTGTGCCGGCGCTGAGCGTGCCGGCGGGCTTCGGGCCAAGCGGGTTGCCCATGGGCCTGCAGGTCATGGGCAAAGCCCAGGCCGATCTTTCGGTGCTTCAGATCGGTCATGCCTACGAGCAAGCCAGCGGCTACACGGCACGCCGCAGCCCGCTGTTATCCTAGTACGGCTGTTTACTTAAGTATTACTTTTACCAAGATCCAAGGAGAAGACACAACATGCATCAAGCCAACATGACCATCGGCGGTCGCGCCGTCGCAGGCAACGCGAGATTCGACGTTCGCAACCCGTCGACCGGGCAGGTGATCGGCACCGCCCCCAACGGCTCGCGCGCCGATCTCGACGCCGCCGTGGCAGCGGCCAAGTCGGCCTTCGAGAGCTGGTCGCAAAAGTCCGATGCGGAGCTGGCCGAGGCCTGCATGGCCGTCACCAACAAGATCAATGCCCACGCCGAGGAACTTGCCGCGCTCATCACGCAAGAGCAGGGCAAGCCGCTCAACGGACTGGGTTCGCGCTTCGAAGTGGGCGGCGCGGGTGCATGGTCGGGCTACACGGCCGGGTTGTCGCTGCCGATGCGCACGCTGCAGGACAACGAGCAGGGTCGCATCGAACTGCATCGCCGACCCCTGGGTGTGGTGGGCTCCATCACGCCGTGGAACTACCCGGTGCTCATCGCCGTGTGGCACGTGCTGCCCGCATTGCGCACCGGCAACACGGTGGTCATCAAGCCATCGCCCAACACGCCGCTGGCCACGCTGCGCATGGTCGAACTGCTCAACGAAGTGCTGCCGGCCGGCGTGTTCAACAGTGTGAGCTGCGACGATTCGACCTCCAACCTCGGCGCCGAGATGTCGGCGCATCCCGACATCCGCAAGATCGTCTTCACGGGTTCCACCGGCACTGGCAAGCGTGTCATGGCCTCGGCCGCGCAGACGCTCAAGCGGCTGACGCTGGAACTCGGCGGCAACGATGCCGGCATCGTGCTGCCCGACGCCAACCCGAAGGCCATCGCCGAAGGGCTCTTCTGGGGCGGCTTCATCAACAACGGCCAGACCTGCGCGGCGATGAAGCGCCTGTACGTGCACGACAGCATCCATGACGACGTTTGCGAGCACCTCGTTTCTTTTGCGCGCAACATTCGCATGGGCGACGGCATGGACGAAACGAGCCTGCTGGGCCCGGTGCAAAACCGTGCCCAGTTCGACATCGTGTCGCGCCTGGTGGCCGACGCGAAGAAAAAGGGTGATGTGCTCATCGGCGGCGAGCCGGCCGACGGCCTGTTCTATCCCGCCACCATCGTGGCCGGGCTCAAGAACGGCGACGCACTGGTGGACGAAGAGCAGTTCGGCCCCGCGTTGCCGGTGATTCGCTACACCGACGTCAACGAGGCGATCCGCGCGGCCAACCAGAGTGAAAACGGCTTGGGCGGATCGGTGTGGTCGAGCGACATCGAGCATGCCAAGCGCGTTGCTGCGCGCATGGAAACCGGCTCGGTGTGGATCAACAAGCACGGTGCCCTCCAGCCCAACGCGCCTTTTGGCGGCGTCAAGTCCTCGGGCATCGGCGTGGAGTTCACGGAAGATGGCCTCAAGGAATACACCAACGGGCAAGTGATCTTCGCCTGAGGCCGTCCGCTTCGGGAAGGAGGCGCGGGCAGGGATGCCCGCGTCTCGGGTGAGTTCCGTCTGACTGTCACCAGCGGGACTTGATACGCACCAAGCGATTGCGTGATTCTTCCAGCGTCCCTACCATCCGCTGCGGTCGGGGGGACGCCTCGTCCAGAACAATAAGTGAGACAGGGAGCCAGGTATGAACGAGCAAATCGTGGGCCGTTTGTCGCAGTCGTCGAAGACTGCCGATCAAGCGTTGCCGAAGCAGCGAGCCTTCCGGCAAGGCCTCGCCATCAGCCGCCCGGCTGAAATCCCCCAGCACCTCCAGTCATTGCAGATCGCCAGATCGCCGCACAGGCGACGTGCCCGACGGGCCTAGGCGCGACCGCCCCGAACACCGAATTGCAGCTCCAGCACGGAGCCGCCTCAGGCCCTTGCAGTCCCTCGATCGGACTGCGCTGCCGCATGCGCGCATGCACCGGGCAGCACCTTGAGGCCACAGCAGGCAGAAATTCACGGGCGGCAATCCCGCGCCCTGTCAAAACGACCGCTGCGGAGCGGCACAAACTCAAGGAGACGAACCAGTGAACACAAGTGTGACAGTAGGGTCGGCGACCCAGCCGACGCCAGCCGAACTCGGAAGAGTGGATGCCTTGTACAAGAAGGTGGGTTGGCGACTCCTGCCCATCTTGCTGATCTCTTACATGATCGCGTACCTCGACCGGGTCAACATCGGCTACGCGCAATTGGGGATGAAGCAGACGCTGCCCTGGAGCAACGAGGTCTACGCGCTGGGCGCCGGCATGTTCTTCGTCGGCTACCTGATCTTCGAAGTCCCGAGCAACCTGATGCTGACGAAAATCGGCGCGCGCAAGACCATGCTGCGCATCATGGTGCTGTGGGGGATCTGCGCCGCGGGAATGATGTACGTCACGACGCCCACACAGTTCTACATCGTCCGCTTCATCCTTGGGGCATGCGAGGCGGGCTTCTTTCCTGGCGTCATCCTTTACTTCACCTACTGGTATCCGTCGATCCGGCGTGGCCAGGTGATCGCGATCTTCATGTCGGCGACCATGCTGATCAGCGTGGTGGCGGGGCCGATCTCCGGCGCCACCCTGAAATACATGGATGGGTGGAACGGCTGGCACGGCTGGCAATGGCTCTTCCTGACGCAGGGCGTGCCCGCTGCGATCCTGGGCGTTCTGGTGTTCCTGTGGCTGGACGACAAGCCGGCGCAGGCCAAGTGGCTCAGTGCGTCAGAGAAGAACCTGCTGCACTACAACCTCGAAATGGACGTCGACACCGGCACCAACGGAGGCCACTCGTTCGGCCAGGTGATGCGCGATCCGAAGGTCTATGTGTTTGCGCTGTCGTACTTCCTGCTGCTCGGTTGTGCCTACACGATCATTTTCTGGACGCCCACGCTGATCCAGAGCTGGGGCGTCAAGGACGTCCTGATGGTGGGCTTGCTGGCCGCCATTCCCAACGCGATCGCCGTGGTCGGGATGGTGTTCATCGGCCGCAACTCCGACAGGACCGGTGAACGCCGCATGCACTACATGGTGTGCACCCTGCTGGCCGCCATCGGTCTGGGGCTGACGACCGTGACCACCGGCAATCTCGTCGGCTCTCTTGCTGCGCTGTCGGTGGCGATGATCGGCATGGCGGGTGCCACGCCGCTGTTCTGGACGGCCGTCTCCTCCTACCTGCCCAAGTCGTCTGCCGCCGGC
Organism: Variovorax brevis; assembly: GCF_030317105.1. Classification (GTDB taxonomy): domain Bacteria; phylum Pseudomonadota; class Gammaproteobacteria; order Burkholderiales; family Burkholderiaceae_C; genus Variovorax; species Variovorax brevis. Next base: position 704,885 of record NZ_JASZYG010000003.1, on the reverse strand, counting down.
GGCATTGCATTCATCAGCAGCCTGGGCGCGTTCGGACCGGCCGTGAGCCCGTCGATCAACGCGGCCATCACCAAGGCGACCGGCAGCGGCACGGCCAGCATGTATGTCGTGATGGTGGCCTACCTGGTGTGCGGCGCGTTGCTGGTGCTCGTCGTCGGCGCGCAAAAGAAGTCGCCGGCCATCAAGTAGGTGGGTGGGGGCTGTTGCACGCGCGGGGCGGCGACTTGATTTTCGGGTCGGCGGCCCCAGTTCAGCGCCATGAACGACACGTCGCCGCTGCACATCGTGTGCCCCCATTGCCATACCACCAACCGCGTGCAGGCTGCGCAGCTCGGCAGCGCGCCTGACTGCGGCAAGTGCCACCAAGCGCTCTTCACCGGCCATTCGACGGCGCTGGATCAAGCGGCCTTCGATCGGCACATCGGGCGCAACGAGATTCCGGTGCTCGTCGATTTCTGGGCGCCGTGGTGCGGTCCGTGTCGCCAGATGGCGCCGGCCTATGAACAGGCCGCGGCCCAGCTTGAACCGAAGATGCGCTTGGCCAAGGTGGACACCGAGGCGGTGCCGGCCCTGGGCACCCGTTTCAACATTCGCAGCATCCCCACGCTGGCCTTGTTCAGGGGCGGCCGGGAGGTGGCCCGGCAAGCCGGCGCGATGGGGGCAGCGGACATCGTGCGCTGGGTTCAGGCGAACGTGGGTCGTTGATCTGCAGCCCTCGAGGGCTGCCCGCAATGTCCCCTTGTTGCAACGGTCGGCACCCGGCGTCCGCGGATACCTTCATTCACAAGCCCTAGACTAGCTGCCATTCAGGAGTCACCCATGGCAGTTACACAGGAAGCGCTCACGCAGGCGCTCAAGCAAGTTCTCGATCCCAACACCGGCAAGGATTTCGTCAGCACCAAGTCGTTGAAAAACGTGCTGGTCAATGGCGGCGAAGTGTCTTTCGACGTCGAGTTGGGCTATCCGGCCAAGAGCCAGATCCCGGCGCTGCGCGACGCGCTCGTTGCCGCAGCCCGGACGGTGGAGGGCGTCAAGGCCGTCACCGCCAACGTCACGAGCAAGGTGGTGAGCCACGCGGTCCAGCGCGGCGTGCAGCTCCTGCCCAACGTCAAGAACATCATCGCCGTGGCCTCGGGCAAAGGGGGCGTCGGCAAGAGCACCACGGCTGCCAACCTCGCGCTGGCGCTGGCGGCTGAGGGCGCCAGCGTCGGGCTGCTCGATGCAGACATCTACGGCCCCAGCCAGCCGATGATGCTGGGCATCGACCGCCGCCCGGAGAGCGTGGACGGCAAGACGATGGAGCCGCTGGAAAACCACGGCGTGCAGGTGATGTCCATCGGCTTCCTGGTCAACCAGGATGAGGCCATGATCTGGCGCGGCCCCATGGCCACGCAGGCGCTGGAGCAATTGCTTCGCCAGACCAACTGGAAAGACCTCGACTACCTCATCGTCGACCTGCCGCCCGGGACCGGCGACATCCAGCTCACGCTGTCGCAGCGCGTGCCCATGACGGGCGCGGTCATCGTCACCACGCCGCAAGACATCGCGCTGCTAGACGCCAGGAAGGGCATCAAGATGTTCGAGAAGGTCGGCGTGCCGATCCTGGGCATCGTCGAGAACATGGCGGTGCACGTGTGCTCCAACTGCGGCCACGTCGAACACATCTTCGGCGCCGAAGGGGGCAAGAAGATGGCGGCCGAATACAACATGGCCTACCTCGGCGCGCTGCCGCTGGACATCAACATCCGCCTGCAAGCCGACAGCGGCAAGCCGACGGTGGCGGCCGATCCTGACGGTGAAGTGGCCGGCATCTACAAGGCCGTGGCGCGCCGCGTGGCGGTTGGCATTGCGGAAACGGCCAAGGACTTCACGGCGAAGTTTCCGACGATCACGGTGAGCAAGAACACCTGATTTCGTTGGCTGGAGAGAACTGATACCTCTTCAGGAAGGGGCGTTGTTTGCGACGTTCGCGCCCCACGCGAGGCGCCTGCGGGCCCGTTGTTTGCTGCGTTCGCGCCCGACGCAAGGGCACCTGCGGGCCCGTTGTTTGCTTCGTTTGCGCGCGACGCAGAGGCACCTGCGGGCCCGGCGTGACGCGCCACTGCAGCGGTCGGCGCTGCGCACCGACTTCCCTGCGATGCTCGCGCGCCCGGCCTGCCGCGGAACTCGCGACGTTCACTGCGTTCACTCTGCTCAAACAGCCGCGGCAAGTCAGATCACGAAGCACGCGTGTCCTTCGGCACGCGTGCAGGCCGGTCGCGCTGCGCTTCTCGGCGCCGCAGAGGCGCGTCACGCCGGGCCCGCAGGCGCCTTTGCTCTGGAAACGGTGTGGGGGTGCAACGCCCGCAACGTGCGCTCCAACGGCCATAGCGGGACGGCGTTCCTTTCCCCTCTTTGAACAAGCACGTCGTGTCCAGCCGCGGCAGGTGATCTGCGGCGCGGGCGATTTCCGGGGCGACGAGGAGCGCAGGGCGCGGGGCGGCGCGTGCCGAAGGACACGCGCTTCGTAAACTGACTCGGTGCAGCTGTTTGAACGGAGCGCGCCGAAGGCGCGCGCAGTGAGTTCTGCACCGCGCCCCGCGACCGAGCACCGGAGTGCAGTCGATGCGCAGCATCGACCGCCCCGGTATGAGCCCGCGCCGCAGACCACCTGCCGCGGCGCTCCCCCGACACCAGCACAGGCCACAGGCCACAGGCAAAAGTCGACACGCATCGCAACATTACGAAAGTTCGTGTCTTTTCGACGACGGACCAACGCCCACCCGTTGGGGTTCAAAGCAGCCGGGTCATTCGACTATGCTCCAGTGATTGACGTTTGGTTACAAATCACGTCAAACTGCGCGTGCCTCCATAGAGGGGCATTGCAAATAACAACACTGGAGTAAACATTCATGGCTAGTACTTCTGCCGGCGTCTTGACCGGCGATGACCTCGTGGGCGGCCAGCCGGGCTTGCTCGACAAGGCGCGCATCATTGCCGGCCCCGGCTTCAACCGTTGGCTGGTTCCCCCCGCGGCACTCGCGATCCACCTTTGCATCGGCATGGCCTACGGCTTCTCGGTGTTCTGGTTGCCCTTGTCGAAGGCATTGACCACGGCAGGCGTTGGCGCCGCATGTCCCAGGGACATGGGTTTCATCGAAGAACTCTTCGCCACCGGCTGCGACTGGCGCATCGCCACGCTGGGCTGGATGTACACCCTCTTTTTCGTGTTCCTGGGTTGCGCGGCCGCGTTGTGGGGCGGCTGGCTCGAACGCGCCGGCCCGCGCAAGGCGGGTGTCGTGGCAGCGGTGTGCTGGTGCGGTGGCATGCTGTTCTCGGCGCTGGGCATCCACACCCACCAGTTCTGGATGATGATCCTGGGCTCAGGGGTGATCGGCGGCATCGGGCTGGGGCTGGGCTACATCTCGCCCGTGAGCACGCTCATCAAGTGGTTTCCTGACCGTCGCGGCATGGCCACCGGCATGGCGATCATGGGCTTTGGCGGCGGCGCGATGATCGGCTCGCCCCTTGCCGTGGACCTGATGAAGCACTTCTCCACCCCGACCGACGTCGGCGTGATGCAGACCTTCGTCGTCATGGCCATCGTCTACTTCGTGTTCATGATGGCCGGCGCCTTCGGCTACCGCGTGCCGGCCACCGGCTGGACGCCCAAGGGCTGGACGCCGCCCGTGGCGAAAGCAACCAACGCCATGATCACGCAGCGTCACGTGCACGTGAAGAAGGTCTGGGGCATCCCGCAGTTCTGGCTGGTGTGGATGGTGCTGACGATGAACGTCAGCGCAGGCATCGGCGTGATCGGCATGGCTTCGCCCATGCTGCAGGAAGTGTTCGGCGGCAACCTGATCGGCGTCGCCAAGAAGTTCGGCGAGCTCGACAAGTCGCAACTCGCCGCCATCGCGACGGTGGCGGGCGGCTTTGCGGCATTGCTGTCGCTCTTCAACATCGGCGGCCGCTTCTTCTGGGCCAGCTTGTCGGACAAGCTGGGTCGCAAGCTGACCTACACGATCTTCTTCATCCTGGGTGGCATCCTGTACGCGAGCATCCCGGGTTCCGCCGCGGCGGGCAGCAAGCTGCTCTTCGTGGGCGCAGTCTGCGTCATCCTGTCGATGTACGGTGGCGGCTTTGCCACGGTGCCGGCCTATTTGGCCGACCTGTTCGGCACGCAGATGGTGGGCGCCATCCATGGCCGCCTTCTCACGGCATGGGCCACGGCCGGCATCCTCGGCCCGGTGGTGGTGAACTACATGCGCGAATACCAGCTCGGCCTTGGCATCCCGCGCGAACAGGTCTACAACCAGACCATGTACATCCTGGTCGGCATGCTGGTCATCGGCCTGATCTGCAATCTGCTGGTGCGTCCGGTGGCGGACAAGCACTTCATGAGCGAGGAAGAGCTTGCGCGTGAAAAGAAGCTGGCGCACGAAAAAGCCATCTCGCTCGAAGTGGGTGGCGCTTCCACCGAGTCGGGCGTGACCAGCCCCGTCATGGTGTGGCTGGCCTGGGGCGCGGTCGGTATCCCCCTTGCCTGGGGTGTCTACCGCACGCTCATCAGCGCGGCAAAGTTTTTCAGCTAATAGTGACGTGAGTCAAGCGCGGGCCCGGTGGGCCCGCGCTAAAGTGACAAAGGGGCTGGCCGTTTTGGCCAGTCCAAAGGTCCAAGGCAAATGCAATACCCAGGCACCCGACAAGAAGTCCAGGCGATTCCCCTCGCCACGCCCGATGAACTGCGCGAGCGCATTCGCCGCAAGAGCAAGCTCAAGGGCCGTCAGCCCGAAGCCGACGCGCTGGAACAAGTGAGGCAACTCATCGGGCCCAGGCCGGATGACGGTTATCGGCGCGACCTGCTGATCGAGCATTTGCACCGCATCAACGACACATTCAACGGCCTGCGCGACCAGCACCTGGTGGCGCTGGCTTCGTTGATGAACATTCCGATGGCCGAGGCCTACGAGGTCGCGACCTTCTATCACCACTTCGAAGTGCTGCGCGGCGATGAATCGCTGCCCGGCCTGACCGTGCGCGTGTGCGACGGCTTGTCTTGCGAACTGGCCGGCGCAAAGGATCTGCTGGCGCGGCTGCCCGCCTTGCTTGGCCTTGCGGGCCACGACGACGTGCGCGTCGTTTCCGCGCCGTGCATCGGCCGCTGCGAACAGGCGCCCGCCGTGGCGTTGAACCAGCGCGCGGTTCCGCTGGCCACCGCCGACAAGGTGCTGCAAGCGCTCGAATCGAAGCCGGCGCCGCGTGCCACGGCGCAATTCGTGCCGGCCGAGCTCGCGGAAAAGAGCGTCTCGCCGGCACCGGATGCCGTCGAGGCCATTCCCGCATTCACAGACTATGCGAGCTATCGGGCCCACGGCGGCTACGCGCTGGCCGCTGCGCTCGTCAACGAGCAGCGCGACGTCGAGGGCATCATCAAGGCCATGGAAGACTCGGGCCTTCGCGGCCTGGGCGGCGCGGGCTTTCCGGCGGGGCGCAAGTGGCGCATCGTGCGAGACCAGCCGGCTCCCAAGCTCATGGCCGTCAACATCGACGAGGGCGAGCCCGGCACCTTCAAGGACCGCACTTATCTCGAACGCGATCCGCACCGTTTTCTGGAAGGGCTGCTGATTGCTGCCATGGCGGTCGGCATCGATGCCTGCTACGTCTACCTGCGCGACGAATACCACGACTGCCGCGCGCTGCTCGAAGCCGAGCTGGCCAAGCTGCAGGCCGACCCGCCCTGCGCATTGCCGACCATCGAACTGCGGCGCGGCGCGGGCGCGTACATCTGCGGCGAAGAGTCCGCGATGATTGAAAGCATCGAGGGCAAGCGTGGCGAACCGCGCATGCGCCCGCCCTACATCGCGCAGGTGGGCCTCTTCGGCCGGCCGACGCTGGAGCACAACTTCGAGACGCTGTACTGGGTGCGCGACATCGTCGAAAAAGGCCCGCAGTGGTTCAGCGGCTTCGGCCGCAATGGACGCAAGGGGCTGCGCAGCTTCAGCGTGAGCGGGCGCGTGAAGTTTCCGGGCGTCAAGCTGGCGCCGGCCGGCATCACGGTGCAGGAACTCATCGACGAATACTGTGGCGGCATGCTGGATGGGCACACGCTCCATGCGTACCTTCCGGGCGGTGCTTCGGGCGGCATCCTGCCCGCGAGCATGAACAACATTCCGCTGGATTTCGACACCTTGCAACCTTACGGCTGCTTCATCGGCTCGGCCGCTGTGATGGTGCTGAGCCAGCATGACAAGGCACGCGATGCGGCGCTCAACGTCATGCGCTTTTTCGAACATGAAAGCTGTGGTCAGTGCACGCCGTGCCGGGTGGGCACGGGCAAAGCGGCCGCTTTGATGCAGGCGCCGGTCTGGGACAACGTGATGCTCGAAGACCTCGCGCAGGTGATGGGCGATGCATCGATCTGCGGGCTGGGGCAGGCGGCTCCGAATCCGATTCGCAGCATTCAGAAGTATTTTCCGCAGGAGATTGCATGAAATTCGCCGGGCCGCCCCAAGAATTGAAAGCCCCCACGGGGGGCAGCGCAGTACACGCAGTGACAAGCGTGGGGGCACGATGAACGCCCCGACCAACCTGGCGCAGTTGATGCCGCAGACCATTGAGTTCAAGCTCGATGGGAGGACGGTCGAGGCTTTGGAGGGCGAGACCATCCTTGTCGCTGCGAAGCGGGCGGGCATCGACATTCCGCACCTTTGCTACAAGGAAGGCTTGCGTCCGGACGGCAACTGCCGGGCCTGCGTGGTCGAACTGAAGGGCGAACGCACGCTGGCGCCGAGCTGCTGCCGCAATGTGACGGCTGGCATGGAAGTGCAGGCGAACAGCGAGCGGGCGCTCAAGAGCCAGAAGATGGTAGTGGAGATGCTGCTGTCGGACATGCCGGATGCTGGGTACAAATGGAATGACGCGGGTGTGGGGAAGGCTGCTGGCCCCCACCCCAACCCTCCCCCGGAAGGGGAGGGAGCGAATCCGGACTTCCTCCCTCCCCTTCCGGGGGAGGGTTGGGGTGGGGGCGCACCCCCCTCCGTTGCCCCAGTCGGCCAACACGGCGAACTCAGCGCATGGGCCGACAAGCTCGGCATCACCGTCCGCCCCGAACTCAAGGCCCTGCGCCGCGAGCAGCCCAAGGCCGACATCTCGCACCCCGCGATGGCCGTCAACCTCGACGCCTGCATCCAGTGCAACCGCTGCGTGCGCGCCTGCCGCGAAGAGCAGGTCAACGACGTCATCGGCTACGCCATGCGCGGCGAGCACAGCAAGATCGTGTTCGACCTTGATGACCCGATGGGCGACAGCACCTGCGTGGCCTGCGGCGAATGCGTGCAAGCCTGCCCGACCGGCGCGCTCATGCCCAAGACGCAGATCGGCTCGCAGATCGTCGATCGCAAGGTCGATTCGGTGTGCCCCTTCTGCGGCGTGGGCTGCCTCATCACCTACAACGTCAAGGACGAGATCATCGTCAGCGTCGATGGACGCGACGGCCCGGCCAACCACAGCCGCCTGTGCGTCAAGGGCCGCTTCGGCTTCGACTATGCGCACCATCCGCAGCGCCTGACGAAGCCGCTGATCCGCAAGGCCGGCATCCCCAAGGACATCGACGGCGCACAACCCACGCACTGGAGCGAAGTGTTCCGCGAGGCGAGCTGGGAAGAAGCGCTGGAACTCGCCGGCGGCAAGTTGCAACAGTTGCGCGATGCCTATGGCGTGAAGTCGCTCGCCGGCTTCGGCTCGGCCAAGGGCAGCAACGAAGAGGCCTACCTGTTCCAGAAGCTCGTGCGCACCGGATTCGGCAGCAACAACGTGGACCACTGCACGCGCCTGTGCCACGCTTCGAGCGTCGCGGCGCTGCTCGAAGGCGTGGGCTCCGGTGCGGTGAGCAACCAGGTCAACGACGTCGATCATTCCGATCTGATCTTCATCATCGGCTCCAACCCGACGGCCAACCACCCGGTGGCCGCGACGTGGATGAAGAACGCCGCCAAGCGCGGCGCCAAGATCGTGCTGGCCGATCCACGTCGCACCGACATCAGCAAGCACGCCTGGCGCACGCTGCAGTTCAAGGCCGACACCGACGTCGCGATGCTCAACGCGCTCATCCACGCGGTGATCGACGAAGGGCTGGTCGACGAAGCCTTCATTCGCGATCGCGCCAGCAACTTCGACGCGCTGCGCGAAAACGTCAAGGGCTACAGCCCCGAAGCCATGGAGCCGATCTGCGGCATCCCGGCCGAAACGATCCGCGAAGTGGCGCGGGAGTTCGCCAAGGCCAAGGGCGCAATGGTCCTGTGGGGTATGGGCATCAGCCAGCACGTGCACGGCACCGACAACGCACGTTGCCTGATTGCGCTTGTGACGGTCACCGGCCAGATCGGCAAACCCGGTTCGGGCCTGCATCCGCTGCGCGGCCAGAACAACGTGCAGGGCGCGAGCGACGCGGGGCTCATCCCGATGATGTTCCCCAACTACCAGCGCGTGGACAATGCCGGCGCGCACGAGTGGTTCGAAAAGTTCTGGGACACCAAGCTCGACGCGACGCCCGGCTACACGGTCGTCGAGATCATGCACAAGGCGCTCGCGCCCGACAGCGATCCGCACAAGATCCGCGGCATGTACATCATGGGTGAGAACCCCGCGATGAGCGATCCCGACCTGAACCACGCACGCCATGCATTGGGTGCGCTGGAACACATGGTGGTGCAGGACATCTTCATGACCGAGACCGCATGGCTCGCGGACGTCGTGCTTCCCGCCACCGCGTGGCCGGAGAAGACCGGCACCGTGAGCAACACCGACCGCATGGTGCAGTTGGGCAAGCGCGCCGTGAACCCGCCCGGCGATGCGAAACCCGACCTGTGGATCATCCAGCAGATCGCCAGGCGCATGGGCCTCGCGTGGAACTACGCCGGGGAAGAATCCGGCGTGGCCGCGGTGTACGAGGAAATGCGCCAGGCGATGCACGCTGCCATCAGCGGCATCACCTGGGAGCGGCTGCAGCGCGAATCGAGCGTGACCTATCCCTGCCTCTCGGCGGACGATCCCGGCCAGCCGACGGTGTTCATCGAGAACTTCCCGACGCAGGACGGCCGTGTGCGACTCGTGCCGGCGGACATCATTCCTGCCGACGAGCGTCCCGATGCCGAATACCCGTTCGTGCTCATCACCGGGCGCCAACTCGAGCACTGGCACACCGGCAGCATGACGCGCCGCGCCACCGTGCTCGATGCGCTCGAACCGATCGCCACGGCATCGATGCATCAGGCGGACCTGCAGAAAATGGGTCTGGAGCCGGGCGACGTCATCACCATCCAGTCGCGCCGCGGCGAGGTGGCGATTCGCGTGCGCCGCGACGACGGCACGCCGCATGGCGCGGTGTTCGTGCCCTTCGCCTACTACGAGGCGGCTGCCAACCTGATGACCAACGCCGCGCTGGACCCGTTCGGCAAGATCCCGGAATTCAAGTACTGCGCGGTACGCATCCAGGCCGGTGGCACGCCGGCGGCCATCGAAGGCTATTCACGTGCGCCGGCAACCGCGTGATGACAGCTTGCCGACGATGACCAAGGCCCATGCGCTGCCGCGGCTCACGGCAGCGCGCGCGCCGCTCACGCGCGAGGTCGAGGTCATCGACGAGCGCGGCGAGCGCGGGCAGATATCGATTCCCGCCGAACGCGACCTGACGATCTACGTTGATCGGCGTGAGCTCGTCACGTTGATGACGCTCGGTGCGCAGCCTGAACTCCTTGTGCTCGGCTATCTGCTGAACCAGCGCCTGATCGAGTCGGTCTTCGATGTCGAGTCGATCACCGTCGACTGGGAAGTCGGTGCGGCCGCCGTCAAGACCCACGCCGGCATCGACCGCATCGAGGAACGCACTGCGAAGAAGGTCGTGACCACCGGCTGCGGCCAGGGCAGCGTCTTCGGCAACCTGATGGCCGACATCGACAAGCTGAAGCTGCCCGACACGCGCATGACGCAGGCGCTGCTCTATTCGCTGGTCAACGCCATCCGCCTTCAGGAAAGCACCTACAAGTCCGCCGGTTCGGTGCACGGTTGCGCGCTGTTCACGCTCGACGAAGCCGGCGGGACGCAGGCATCGATGCAATGCTTTGTCGAGGACGTCGGCCGCCACAACGCCATCGACACCATCGCCGGATGGATGGCGATGCAGCCCGCAAAAGGCGAGGGCGCCTTGGGCGCATCGCGTGTCTTCTATACGACCGGCCGGCTCACCAGTGAGATGGTCATCAAGTCCGCGCAGATGGGCGTGCCCATCGTCGTCTCGCGCAGCGGCATGACGCAGATGGGCTACGACGTGGCGCACCGCGTGGGCCTGTGCGCCATCGGGCGTGCGACCAATCGCCGCTTCGTTTGCTACGCGGGCGCGGACCGGCTGGTGCTGCAGCCGGAACTGGTGGACGTCAACCCGAAATTTGCCTGACCGGCCTCAGGCGGGACGCGGCGTGCGCGCCCGCGCTTCGGCCTCCATCGCCGCGATCAGTTCGCGCGCCTCGTCGCCCTCAGGAATCGGCTTGCCACTGTCGCGCCACTGCACCGCGGCCTTGAAGCCTTCGGCCTGCGCGTAACGGCGGAACCACAGGCCCTCGGGGTTGTGCCGCGTGATGCCGTCGAACACGGTGGCCATCATCTGCGACTGCTCCAGCCCCATGTTGAGCATGACCTGGTTCACGACCATCTTGTGCATGGCCAGGTGGCTGCGCGGCACGCCCGCAATGCGGCTTGCGAGCCGCATCGTTGCTTCGTCCAGTTCGGCAACAGGCACGGCCTCGTTGGCGAGGCCCCAGTCGGCAGCGGTGCGCCCGTCGATCGTGTCGCCGGTGAACATCATCTGTTTGGCGCGTGTCGGGCCGAGGCGATAGGTCCACATGGCGGTGGTGGGGCAGCCCCACACGCGCGTGGGCATGTAGCCGATGCGCGCGTCCTCGGCCATGACCAGCAGGTCGCACGAAAGCGCGATGTCACTGCCGCCGGCTGCGGCGTAGCCATGCACCTTGGCGATGGTGGGCTTGGCGCTGCGCCACAGGCTCATGAAGTCGTCGGTGTTGCGCTTCATGAAGGCGTAATCGACCATCGGATCCCACGGGAACTTCTCCTGCTGACAGGGATGGTCGATGTTGCCGGAGCCGAAGATGCCTAGGTCGTACCCGCCGCAAAAGCCCTTGCCGGCGCCCTCGACCACGATCACGTGGACTTCGTCGTCCGCATTGGCCCATTCCACGGCGGCGCGAATCTCGCGCGGCGTGTCTTCGTTGATGGCGTTGAGCCGCTCCGGCCGGTTCAGCAGCAGTCGCGCGATGCGCGGGTTGGCGGCATCCTTGTCGATGCGCACGGTGTTGTATTGGGGCATGCCTTGTCTCCTCGTTGTAGAAATGAAGCGCACGATATCCCTTCCCGCGTGTGGCAGGAACGCAGTTGCGCTAAGGTGCGCGCCCATGAGCATTTCTTCCTTTCGCCTTGGCTGGCGCACTCTTTGGCGAGACCTGCGCGCGGGCGAGTTGCGGCTACTCATCGTGGCCGTGCTGTTGGCGGTGGCGGCGCTCACGGCGGTCGGTTTTTTTGCGGATCGCCTGAAGGGCGGATTGCAGCGCGATGCGCGGCAGTTGCTGGGTGGCGATGCGGTGCTTGCCAGCGACAACCCGACACCGAAGGCCTTTGTCGAACGCGCCCATGCGCTGGGGCTGCAGACCACGGCCAACTACGGCTTCCCCACGATGGCCCGCGCCAGCGACGAGCAGGGCGGGGCGAGCAAGCTGGTCGCGCTCAAGGCGGTCACCGCGGGCTACCCCTTGCGTGGCAGCCTGCAGACGAGCACGCAGGCCGGAGAGAAGGGCGAGTCCACGCACGATGTTCCCGCGGCAGGCGAGGTGTGGGTCGACGGTCCCCTGCTCGAATCGCTGGCGCTCAAGCTCGGCGACAAGCTTCTGCTGGGCGATTCGGCCTTGCGCATTGCACGCATCATCGTGCTCGAACCCGATCGCGGCGCCGGCTTCATGAGCTTTGCGCCGCGCGTCATGCTCAACCAGGCCGACGTGCCCGCCACCGGACTGGTGCAACCTGCCAGCCGCGTGAGCTATCGCTTTGCCGTCGCGGGCGATGCGCGGGGCGTCAAGTCATTCACCGATTGGGCGGACGCGCTGCTCAAGAAGGGCGAGGTGCGCGGCGCGCGGCTGGAGTCCTTTGAAAGCGGTCGGCCCGAGATGCGCCAGACGCTGGACCGCGCCGAGAAATTCCTGAACCTCGTCGCGCTGCTGGCGGCCTTGCTGTCAGCCGTGGCGGTCGCACTGGCCGCGCGGGGCTTTGCAGCCAACCACCTGGACGACTGCGCGATGCTGCGCGTGCTGGGTCAGAGCCAGAACACCATTGCCGGCGCCTATGCCATCGAGTTCGGCATCATCGGCCTCGTGGCCAGCGCGCTCGGCGTGTTGCTCGGCTTTGCGGTGCACTATGCCTTCGTCGTGCTGCTGGCCGGGCTGGTGGAAAGCTCCTTGCCGGCGCCGACCATCTGGCCCGTGCTCTTCGGGCTCGGCATGGGGCTGACGCTGCTCTTTGCCTTTGGCTTGCCACCCGTGCTGCAGTTGGCCAGGGTGCCGCCGCTGCGCGTGATCCGGCGCGACGTGGGCAATCTCAAGCCGGCCTCGCTGGCGGTGCTGGGCATCGGCATCGTCGGCTTTGCAGCCTTGCTCGTGGCGGCCAGCAGCGACCTGAAGCTCGGGCTCATCGCCGTGGGCGGATTCGCAGCGGCTGTGGCGGTGTTTGCGCTGCTCAGCTGGTTCGCGGTCAAGCTGCTGCGCCGCAGCGTGAATGAGAGCACCGCGCCGCGCTGGCTGGTGCTGGCCACGCGGCAGATCTCGGCGCGACCGGTTTATGCCGTGGTGCAGGTGAGCGCGCTGGCCGTGGGCTTGTTGGCGCTGATCCTGCTGGTGCTGTTGCGCACCGACCTCGTCTCGAGCTGGCGCCGCGCGACGCCGCCCGATGCGCCCAACCGCTTCGTCATCAACGTCATGCCGGACCAGAGCGAGTCCTTCCAGAAGACCTTGCGCGACAACGGCGTGAACAAGTTCGACTGGTATCCCATGATCCGCGGGCGCCTGGTCGCCATCAACGGAAAACCGGTCACGCCGGATGACTACATCGAAGACCGCGCCAAGCGGCTGGTCGACCGCGAGTTCAACCTGAGCAACAGCGCGGAAGCGCCGCCGCACAACAGCATCTCGGCAGGCCAGTGGACGCCCAACGCCGCCGGCGAGATGAGCGTGGAAGACGGCATTGCGCAGACGCTGGGCCTCAAGCTGGGCGACACGCTGCGCTTTGACATCGGTGGCATGCAGAACGACTCGCGCATCACCTCGCTGCGCAAGGTCGACTGGGGATCGCTGCACGCCAACTTCTTCGTGATGTACACGGTGGCGTCGCTGCCGGACGTGCCGGTGACCTACATGGGCGCCTTCCGCGCACCGGAGGTGAAGGGCTTCGACAACGCCCTGGTGCGCACCTATCCCAACATCACCAACGTCGACATGAGCGCGACCATCGGCCAGGTGCAACGCGTGCTCGACCAGGTGATCCGTGCGGTGGAGTTTCTTTTCGGCTTCACGCTGGCGGCCGGATTGGTGGTGCTCTTCGCCGCGGTCAGTGCGACGCGTGAAGAGCGGGCGCGCGAGTTCGCGATCATGCGTGCCGTGGGTGCGCGGGCCAGTTTGTTGCGGCAAGTGCAGCGCGCGGAGTTGATCGGCGTGGGCCTGCTGGCCGGCTTCCTGGCGAGCATCGTCGCGTCGGTGATCGGATGGGCGCTGGCGCGTTATGTGTTCGAGTTCACCTGGACGGCGTCGCCGCTGGTGCCGATTGGCGGTGCCATCACGGGTGCCGTGCTGGCGCTTGGCGCTGGGTGGTGGGGGCTTCGCGAGGTGCTGCGGCGGCCGGTGGTCGATACGTTGCGGCGGGCGGCGGAGTAGCTGCCTTCCCTTTGGGAGATGGCAAGGGGCAGCGGCGCTGAAACAAGCCTTGCCATCACCACCGCCCAGTGCCCTCACCCCAACCCTCTCCCGGTGGGAGAGGGAGCAAGAAGCTACAGCACTTCGTCACGCAACTGCGGGAACACCTTCGACACCTTGTCCAGCAGGTAGTCGCCGTAGCGGCCGTTGAAGGCATGCACGTTGGCGCGGTCCCAGCGTGCGGCGCTGTCGTCAAGCGCATCGGCGCCGGCCAGGCCTTCGATGCGCTGCACGCGCGCGTCGAAATTCGGGTCGAAGAACAGCGGAAACGACAGCCGGTCACGCCCCGAGGTGTTGCGCGTCACGCGGTGCGGGGTCGACTTGTACAGCCCGCCCGTCATGCGGTCGAGCATGTCGCCGATGTTGCAGACAAAGGCGTTGGCCACGGGCGGCGCCTCGATCCAGCCTTCGGGTGTGCGCACCTGCAGTCCGCCCACGTCGTCCTGTCGCAGGATGGTCAGCAGGCCGTAGTCGGTGTGCTCGCCCACGCCCCACTGCACGTCCAGGCCCTGAGGCACCGGCTGCGTCGGGTAGTTGAAGATGCGAAAGAGGATCAGCGGGTCGCGCGTGTAACGCTCTTCAAAGTATTTCTCGGGCAAGCCGAGGCTGAGCGCGATGCCCTCCATGAGCCGATGGCCCACCTGCGTCACCGCGTCGATGTAGTCGAGGATCGTTTGCCGCATGCCCGGAACGTCGGGAAACAGGTTGGGGCCATGCACCGGCGTGCGCGTCTGCACCCGCGGGTCGTCGGCAGGCAGCTCGGTGCCGAGGTAGAGGCCTTCCTTCCAGTCCGGCCGCCCGGAGGTGAGTTCGCCCGCCAGCGGAAAGTAGCCGCGCCACGCCCGTCCGCCGAGCGCCATGCGCCATTGCATCTTGGTCGCTTCGTCGCGCTCGAAGAACTGGTGGCTGAGTTCATCCAGACGCGCCACGAGCGCTTCGTCGACGCCGTGGCCCGTGATGTAGAAGAAGCCGTGTGCGCGGCAGGCTGCGCCGATTTGCGTGGCGACATGGGCGCGGTCTGCACCTCGCGTCACCAGCGCGCTCACGTCGATGATGGGCAGCGCTGTCGCCGCCGATGCAGAGGGGGTCGAAGAGTCGGTCACGTGTTGTCTCGATCTGGAGGCGTTCTCCCGACGATTATGGGGGCCCGCCAAAGCGGGCCCGCTGACCGAACCACCGACCGCGATATCAGATGCCCAGCCAGGCTGTCAGCGTCTTCTCGATGTCCGCCGAGGGCGCCACGAAGCCCGTATAAGTCGATGTGGTGAGCGCGCGCTTGCCCAGGTCGGATTGGGCCATGTCGAGCAGCGCTTCTCGCACCGCTGTGGCCGTGGCGGCGTCCAGCTTGGTCGATGCCAGCCATTGCTTGATCGGCACGGCACGCGATTCGGCGCAGGTCTTGCCGCCCGCCGCCTTCCAGCCCTTGATGACCCCGGCCGATGCCGTCGCGCCATAGACGGTGAAACCGTTTTGCACGTAGAAGGGCACGGCGTCCTGGTAGCGCGTGTTCGACACCTTCACCGTGCCCTCCTGCAAGCCTTGCTCACGCAGCATGGCGCGCGTGATGACCGAGGTGATGGAGTCGGGATCGGGCATGACAAGGCTCTTGCCCGCCACGTCTTTCCAGTTGGAAATGGGCTGCGGGTCCTTGCACAGGAAAGAGACCTTGTATTCGGTGAAGCCTGCGGTCCACGCAACGGCCTTGTACTTGCCGCTCTTGGTCGCCTCGAAGGCGACGTGCGCCGGGTGGACGAAGGCGATGTCGACCTGCTGGTCCTTCAGCGCGGCGCGCGCGCTGTTGTAGTTGCTCATGACTTTGAAGGTCACCGGTTGCTTGAGCGCCTTGCTGAGCACTTCCGCGATGGGCTCGAAGCGCGCCTCGATCTGGTTGTCGGTGGCCTGGTAGGTCACACCTTCCGTCACGCCGATCACCAGCGCATGGGCTGAGGCGCCGGCCGTCAGGAGGAGCGCGGCGGTCAGCCGGGCCAGGGCGGATGCGCTGCCTGGTGGGCGGCCTTGGCGGTGTTTCTTGTCAGGGCCTGTCGTCGCGCTGCGGTGTTCCATCTGGAAGGCTTTCGGGTTTCGTCAGTTTGCACACACTGAGGTGCTTCACCTTTCGCTGCAGGGATCGGGCCGCTGCAGCGTGAGCGATGTCTCACTTCAAAGTGTAAAACTTTGTGAGTTTCCGGACGATTACACGAAAGTTCGCTTTTCCGGTTTTCCGCACCGGACGCTGTGCAGATTTCAACGCTCAGGCGTTGGCGGTTTGACGATGGCGAAGTCGAGAAAGGCCGTCGGCGCGAAGCTGGACTCGGGGTTGTCCGCGGGCTTGGGCTCGGGCTTGTTGAAGTCCATGAAGTCGGTCGCGGCAAAGGCGTTGTCGCGCCGGGGGCGCGTGGGGGTTACGGCGGCGTGGCGCGCCTTGGCGCTTTCGCGAAGGCGGGCGAGATCGGCCCGGACTTCTTCGAGCGAGCGCAGTGACTTGGCGGCTGCGGCGGCGTGGGGCGCAGTGGCAGGGGGCGTGGTGGAATGGGCCGCAGCGGACGCCCGCGGCGGAAGATCGACGGAGGGGCGGGCGATGGGAGCGGGCGTGGGGGCGGCGACGGCGGGTGGCGCTACAACGACGGGTGGGGCGGCGACGGCGGGTGGCGCGGCAAGGGCGCGTGGCTCGACAACAGCGGGTGGCGCGACAACCGTCGCAGTAGCAGCGGGCTCAGCCATGACAGGCGCGGTCGTCGCGGGCGTAGCCACAATGGGCGCCGCCACTGGCGCAACAACAACGTCTTCCGCTTCCGGACCAGACAGGGGAGGCGTCACGACCGGTGGCAGCTTCGCCGCAGCCGGTGCCTGGGCGGCACCGCCACCATTGCGCGCTGCTACGGCGTCGCCCATCGCCTCCGGGCGGACTGCAGGGACAGCCACTTCGGGCCGAAGGGGCGCCAACCCTGACGGCATGCCATGTTCCGTCAACTCTCCCCGAAGCGACTGCCTGAACACGCCCGGCGGAGGTGGTGGCATCCTGATTTCCCGGTTCCGGGCCGGCATCGGAATGGGCCCATGCGCCGTGGCAACCACCCGTGGCATCTTGCGCACGGGCTTTCGAGCGCGTGGGCGAAGGCGACCCAGCATTCGAAGAAAGCGTCCGAACAGGCGAGAGACTTCCATGACGGTGATACCCAAAGTTTTACTAATTGTTAACGACGCTTGACTTTTGCCAAAACGCCTTCTGCATCCGGCGTGGCGTTTTGAGTACAAATGCACGCATTTCGGCGGGTGGATTGGCAAGGCGCGATACTCGAAGGCATGCAGATTGAAGAAAAGCTGCCGTTCGATACCCCTTTCGAATGGATCGGCGGCGAAGAAAAAGTGCGGGCGCTGGTCGACCGTTTTTATGACCTGATGGACCTGGAGCCGGCCTATGCCGCCCTGCGCGCCGTGCACGGCAACACGCTCGAGAACGCGCGCCAGCGCCTGTTCTGGTTCCTGTGCGGCTGGCTCGGCGGACCGCAGCACTACACCGACCGTTTTGGCCATCCCATGCTGCGCGCACGCCACTTGCCGCGCAGCATCGGCGGCCACAGCATCGGCATCCGCGAGCGCGATGAGTGGCTGGCCTGCATGGACCAGGCCATGGGAGAAACCGGCGTGCCCGAAGCGCTGCGCGCGCGCCTTCGCAACAGTTTCTTCCAGACCGCGGACTGGATGCGCAATCGCGGCGAATAAGCGACAAAGCGAGTCAGCGGCGAGCGACAGGCTCCCCGCGGGCCAACAACAAGATCATCAAGAGAGCAAAGACAACATGAATCCCATCGTCATCATCGGCGGCGGCCACGCCGCAGCGCAGCTTTGCGCCGGATTGGCCGAAGCCGGGCAGGCTGCCCGCGTGCACCTGGTGTCCGAGGAAAGCTGCGAGCCCTACCACCGGCCGCCGCTGTCCAAGACCTTCCTCAAGAGCGCGGACCAGACCACGCAGCCGCACAAGGCGCAAGGCTGGTACGGCGAGGCGGGCATCACCATGCATCTGGGCGACCCGGCCGTCGCCATCGACCGCGATGCACGCACCGTCACGCTTCGCTCCGGCGCCGTGCTGCCGTGGGAACGGCTGGTGCTCGCCACCGGCACGCGCGCGCGACGCCTGCCCGCCTTGGCATCAACGCTGGAAAACGTCGCGACCTTGCGCATCGCTGACGAGGCGCACCAGTTGCGCGACCGTCTGGCGGCGGCGCAGCACGTCACCGTGCTGGGCGGCGGATTCATCGGGCTCGAAGTGGCTGCGACGGCGCTTGCATTGGGCAAGCAGGTCCGGGTGATCGAGAGCGCGCCGCGTCTTTTGGGCCGCGCCGTGTCGCCTGAGCTTTCAGCGCACGTGCTGGCGACCCATCGCGCGGCGGGCATGGACATCGTCCTCGGCGCAACTGCCGGCGGGTTCGAGATCGACGGCACGCGCCTCGTGTCGATCGAAGTCGACGGCGTTCGCCAGCCCATCGATTTGCTGCTGCTGGGCATCGGCGCCGTGCCCGAGACGGCGCTGGCGCAGGCGGCCGGCATCGAATGCGCGGATGGCATCGTCGTCGACGAGAACATGCAGACCAGCGACCCCCATGTGCTGGCGGTGGGCGACTGCACGCGCTTTCCCGACCGCCGCGCCGGCCGCGCCTTGCGGCTGGAGTCGGTGCAGAACGCCAACGACCAGGCCCGCACCGCGGTCGCCACGCTCGTCGGTGCGCCGCGTGCGCATGACGCCGTGCCGTGGTTCTGGTCGGACGAGGGCAGCTTGCGCCTGCAGATGGCCGGCCTGATGCCCGCCGAGGGCACACCCGGACTCGAAACCGTGCGCCGGCCGGGCGCCAATGAAGCCGCCTTCTCGCTGCTGCACTACGTCAACGGACAACTGACGTGCGTCGAGTCGGTCAACACGCCCGTCGACCACATGATGAGCCGCAAGATCCTGGAAGCCGGGCGCAATCCGGCGCCGGCCGTGGCGGCCGACCCGTCCATTCCGCTGAAGTCGCATCTGGCCTGAGCCAGTCGCGGACGAATCAACGCGAAGAGGGCGCCAGCAGCACCACCAGCGCGCCGGCACCGCCCTCGGCCGGCTTGGCCTGCACGAAGGCCAGCACTTCGATCTTCTGGATCAGCCAGCGCTGGGCCTTGGTCTTGAGCACCGGCTGCTTGCCCGGCGAGCCGAGTCCCTTGCCGTGCACCACGCGCACGCAGCGGATGCCGTGCTTGTGCGCGGTGCGGATGAAAGCCGCGAGTGCTTCGCGCGCTTCGTCGCTGCGCATGCCGTGCAGATCGATTTCGCGCTGGATCGACCACTCGCCGGCGCGCAGCTTGCGGGTGACGTCGGTGTTGATGCCGGGCCGGCGAAAGCTCATCGCGTCGTCGGCGTCAAGCAATGTCGTCACGTCGAATTCGTCCGAAAGCGATTCGCGCAGCACGCGCTGTTCGTCGAGCTGATGCTGAACGGGAATCGGCGCAGGCGGCTCGGGCGCGAGCGAAACGCCAGACTTCTTGCGCAGCGGTTGCGTGTTGCCGATGGCGCGCGAGAAAAGGTTCTGGTCGGCGTGTTGCTTCTTCTGCTGCGCAGCGCGCGCCAACTCTTGCGCGGCTTCGCGCTCGCGCTGCTCGGCCAGCGACCGCTGAATGCTTTTCAGGTCCGAAAGATTTTTGAAACTTGGTGATTTGGCAGCCATTGAGCGCATCGTACGGGACCGGTGTTCACACCATTCCTTTTTCGGCCATCGACAGCGCCACACCCTGGCCCACGATGACGTGGTCGAGTACCCGCACGTCGATCAAGGCCAGGGCCGCCTTGAGCGTCTGCGTCAACGCCTCGTCCGCTCGCGAAGGCTCGGCGCAACCGCTGGGATGGTTGTGCGCCAGCACGACCGCCGCCGCGTGCAGGTGCAGGGCGCGGATGACCACTTCGCGCGGATAGACGCTGGTTTGCGTCAGCGTGCCGCGAAACATTTCTTCCAGCGCAATCAGCCGGTGCTGCGCGTCCAGGAAAAGCACGGCAAAGACCTCATGCGGCCGCGACGCGATGTGCAGTTGCAAATAATGCTTGACGGCGTCCGGCGAGTCGAAAACCGCGCGCTCGCGCAGCCGCTCGGCCGTTCCTCGGCGCGCGAGTTCGAGCACCGCGCTGAGTTCGGCACGCTTGGCGCTGCCGCCCAGACCCTTGATGCGCTTGAGATCGTCCAGGCTCGCGTGCAGCAGGCCCGCAATGCCGCCAAAGCTGTCCAGAAGCTCCTGCGCCAGTTGCAGCACGTTCTTGCCGGCGATGCCGGTTCGCAGCAGCAGCGCCAGCAATTCGGCGTCGCCCAGCGCCTGCGGGCCGCGAGCGATGAGCTTTTCGCGCGGCCGTGATTCGGCCGGCAAATCCTTGAAAGACATGTTCTCCTGGGGCCTTTGACCCCACTCCCTAAAATACGCGGTTCAGTTTATCGAGACTTCCCACCTTGTCTGCGCCCACTCTCGCCGTCGTCACGCCCGGCTCCTTCCTCACGCTGCACTACCGCCTGGCAGGCCCTGCGGGCGACGTCATCAATACTTTCAACGACAAGCCCGCCACCTTGTCGCTCGGCACGGGCGAGTTGTCGCCAGCGGTCGAACAGCGCTTGCTCGGCCTCGCCGAAGGCACCCACACCACCTTCGAGATGGCACCCGGCGAAGCCTTTGGCGAGCGCAATCCCGAGATGCAGCAATGGGTCGCACGCAAGCTGCTCGCGCAAATGGGCGACCCGGACGAGAAGTACGCCGTCGGCGACGTCGTGCAGTTCCCCACGCCCGACGGCCTGGGCAGCTACGCCGGCGCCGTGGTCGAGTCGAGCGACACGGCCGTGCGCTTCGACTTCAACCATCCGCTGGCCGGCCAGCCGGTGACCTTCGAAGTGCGCCTGATCGGAGTGCTATGAGCGCGTCATCCTTCCAGTCGGCGTCGTTGCAGGGCGAAGCCAGCGAATCTCCGGACCCTGGCGGCAGTGAAATCCTGCTGGCCGAGCCGCGGGGCTTTTGTGCAGGCGTCGACCGGGCCATCGAGATCGTCGAGCGCGCCATCGTCAAGTTCGGCGCGCCGATTTATGTGCGCCACGAGATCGTGCACAACACCTATGTGGTGAACGACCTCAAGGCCAAGGGCGCCATCTTCATCGAAGACCTCGCCGAAGTGCCGCCTGGCGCGACGCTGGTGTTCAGCGCGCACGGCGTCAGCAAGGCCGTGCAGGCCGAGGCCCGGGCGCGTGGCTTCGACATCTTCGACGCAACCTGTCCGCTCGTGACCAAGGTGCACGTCGAAGTGGCCAAGCTCGCGAAGGAAGGCTACGAGTTCATCATGATCGGCCACAAGGGACACCCCGAGGTCGAGGGCACGATGGGCCAGCTTTCCAGCGGCATCTACCTCGTCGAAGACGTCGAGGACGTCGAGAAGCTCCACCTGGCGCAAACGACGAAGCTGGCGGTGGTCACGCAGACCACGTTGTCGGTGGACGATGCGGCCGAGATTTCCGCCGCCGTGCGCGCGCGTTTTCCGCTGGTGCGCGAACCCAAGCAGCAGGACATCTGCTACGCCACGCAGAACCGGCAGGACGCGGTGAAGATCCTCAGCCCGCAGGTCGAGCTGGTGATCGTCGTGGGCAGCCCGACAAGTTCCAACAGCAATCGCCTGCGCGAGCTGGCGCAGCGCCTGGGCACCGAAAGCTACATGGTCGATTCGGCCGACGAACTGCAACCCCAATGGTTCGAGGGCAAGACCCGCGTGGGCCTGACGGCTGGCGCGTCCGCCCCCGAGGTGCTGGTGCGCGAAGTGATCGAGCGCGTGCGCTCCTTCGGCGCGGTGTCGGTGCGCAAGATGAACGGCATCGAGGAGACCATCAAGTTCCCATTGCCCAAGGGCCTGAAGCTGAGCGGCGGCCTTCCTCCGGAACATCTGTCGTGACCGTTTCAAGCACAGACTGGGCGTCGCAGATCGACGACGCCGCGCAGCGCCTGCGCGCGCACGGCTGCGGCTTCGTCCGCACGACGCCGTTGTGGAAACTGCCGGCGAGCGCCCTGGGCGTGGATCGTCCCGGCGCCGAGATCTGGCTCAAGCTCGAACATCTGCAGGCCAGCGGGAGCTTCAAGGCGCGCGGCATGATGAACCGGCTGCTGGCCAACGACATTCCGGCCAGCGGCGCGATCGTGGCGTCGGGCGGCAATGCCGGCATCGCCACCGCTGCGGCAGCGGCGGCGCTGGGCGTGCCCTGCGAAGTCTTCCTGCCCGTCGTGTCGCCCGAAGCCAAGCGAGCGCGCCTGCGCGCACTCGGTGCCAAGGTCGTCGTGGGCGGCGAGGTGTATTCCGATGCGCTCGCCGCGTGCCTGGCGCGCCAGCGCGAAACCGGCGCACTGCTCACGCACGCCTACGACCAGCCCGAAGTCGTGGCCGGTGCCGGCACCCTGGGCCGCGAGATCGAAGAGCAGGGCGGCTTGCCCGATTCGGTGCTGGTGAGCGTCGGCGGCGGCGGTTTGATCGGCGGCCTTGCCGCCTGGTTTCAGACGCGCAGCCGCGTGGTCGCACTCGAACCCGAAGGCGCCCCCACCCTTGTCCGCGCACGCGAGGCCGGCGAACCCGTCGACGTGGAAGTCACCGGCATCGCCGCCGACTCCCTCGGCGCGCGCCGCATCGGCAGCATCGCCTGGGACGTAACGCAGCGCCACGTCCGCGACGCACTGCTGCTACCCGACGACGCCATCCGCCACGCGCAAACATGGCTCTGGCGCGAACTGAAACTCGCCGTCGAACCCGCAGCCGCGCTCCCCCTCGCCGCCTTGCAAACCGGCGCCTACGCCCCGCGCGACGGCGAGAAGGTCTGCCTCATCATCTGCGGCGCAAACGTCGATCCGTCGAGCTTGAGCTGACCGATCTGCGGCCACACGCCGCTCGCAGAGGAAGCGCGACCAGCACACCCCCCAGTCGACGGATGCGATTTCCAGCCACCGGGCAGCCGCCGGGCCGCCCCAAGGCGAGCCCGGGTCTCCCCCTCGGGGGGTGGAGTTACACGAAGCGAAGCGAAGTGAAAAGCCGGGGGGCTTCAGTGCTCACAGTTAACCATCCACGGCACCCCGAACTTGTCCACGAGCATCCCAAAGCCCTTGGCCCAGAACTGCGGCCCATAGGGCAGGGTGACTTTCCCGCCCGCGGACAGCGCGTCAAAGAGCTTCTTGCCTTCGTCGGCGTCCTTGCCCTGCACCGAGATCGAAAAGCCCTTGTAGCCCTCGAAAGGCATGCCCGGCGGCAAGTCGGAGCCCATGATCTGATGGCCTCGCGCTTCCATCGTCGCATGCATGATCTTGGCCTTGTATTCCGCGGGCGTTTGCTCGGCCATCGGGCTCTCGCCGAAGGTCATGGAAAAGATGACTTTGCCGCCCAGGCTGTCCGCATAAAACGCCAGCGCTTCCGCCGCATTGCCGTTGAATGAAAGATAGGCTTGCATTGCAGTCCTCTATGGTTGGTGAACACAATCATCGTAGCGCGCGTGGCGCCACCCTAAAATCGGACGCATGCTTGATATCACTCTGTTACGCAAAGATCTGGCCGCCGCCGTGGCGGGTCTGGAAAAGCGAAAAACCCCCCAGCCCTACCTCGACGTCAGCGCGTTCACCGCGCTCGAATCGGAGCGCAAGTTGCTGCAGACACGCACGGAGGAAATCCAGGCCAAACGCAACGTACTGAACAAGCAGATCGGGCCACTGAAAGCCAAGGGCGAATCGGTCGATGCGCTCATGGCCGAAGTCAATGCGCTCAAGGCCGAGATGGAAGCCTCGGCCACGCGCCTGGAAGCGATCCAGCCCGAACTGCAGGCGCTGTTGCTCGCCGTACCGAACCTGCCGCATGAAAGCGTGCCCTTGGGTGAAGACGAGAGCGCCAACCTCGAGATCCGCCGCTGGAGCCCGCAAGGCGGCGCGGGCGGCAACGCAGCACCCTTGGGCTTCACGGCTCGCGACCACGTCGACCTGGGCATGCCGCTGGGCCTGGACTTCGAAACCGGCGTCAAGCTGGCAGGCTCGCGCTTCACGGTCATGAAGGGCCAGATCGCGCGCCTGCACCGCGCGCTCGCGCAGTTCATGCTCGACATGCAGACCGAAAAGCATGGCTACACCGAGTGCTATGTGCCCTACATCGTCAACGGTGACACCTTGCGCGGGACCGGCCAGTTGCCCAAGTTCGAAGGCGACCTCTTCGCCGCGAAGAAAGGCGGGCAGGAAGGCGAGGCCATGCCCGACCATTCCGCGCTCTACCTCATCCCGACGGCCGAAGTGCCGCTGACCAATTTCGTTCGCGATGAAGTCGTGGCCGAGTCCAGCCTGCCGATCAGGCTCACGGCGCATTCGCCGTGCTTCCGTTCCGAAGCGGGCAGCGCCGGCCGCGACACGCGCGGCATGATCCGCCAGCACCAGTTCGACAAGGTCGAGATGGTGCAAATCACGCACCCCGCCAAGAGCTACGAAGCACTCGAGGAAATGACCGGCCACGCCGAGGCCGTGCTGCAGGCGCTGGAGTTGCCCTACCGCGTGGTTCTGCTGTGCAGTGGCGACATGGGTTTCGGCTCGACCAAGACTTACGATCTGGAAGTGTGGCTGCCCGCGCAGGATACCTACCGCGAGATCAGCTCCGTGTCCAACTGCGAAGCCTTCCAGGCACGTCGCCTGCAGGCGCGTTTCAAGAACGCGCAGGGCAAGAACGAACTGGTCCACACGCTCAACGGCTCGGGCTTGGCCGTGGGTCGCACGCTGGTCGCGGTGCTCGAAAACCACCAGCAGGAAGACGGCTCGATCCGGGTACCGGCCGCTTTGCGACCGTACCTCGGCGGCACGGAAGTGCTGCGCGGTTAAAAATCGTGTCGCGTGTCTGCTAGAATCGCAGGCTCGACACATACCGGAGCGGTGGCAGAGTGGTCGAATGTACCTGACTCGAAATCAGGCGTACGTGCGAACGTACCGAGGGTTCGAATCCCTCCCGCTCCTCCAGTTGAAAGCCCCCCAGCAGAAATGCTCGGGGGCTTTTCTTTGGGCACAAATAGGGATTGACAGGGCCAACCGCGTCACGGATCCTGCCTGTTACATCCTCGCCGACCTCCAAGCACCATGTCCAAGCTGATCCTTTTCTCCGAACCCAACAAGGTCAAGCAGGTGGAATTGAAGGGCGCGGAAACCACGATCGGGCGGGCGCTGGAAAACGATATCGTGGTCAACCAGTCGCGTGTGAGCCGGCGCCACGCGGCCATCGTGACGCAAGGCGAGGGCTTCATCGTCAAGGATCTTGAAAGCCAGAACGGCATCTACGTCAACGGCACCAGGATCGACATGAGCCATGTGCTCAAGCATGGCGACGAGATCATGATCGGCGACTGCAAGATGCGCTTCTTCGCCACGAACCAGAAGTTCAGTTCGGCGGAAAGCTTGCGGCTCCTGACGATTCCCGGCTCCCTCATCGACCTCGACACGCGGCGGCCGCATTCAACCAATCGGCCGGGATAGCGGCACCGCGAGCGCGCGGGCGAACAACGGGCCTTATTCGAGTTCGCCGAAAGCCGTTGTACCGGTATGCGGCCGGGCGAGCCACTCGGACAGCCAGTATTCAACACGCGCATTCACGCGTGCCACGGCAGCCGCGCGATCGGTTCCGTAGCGCGTCAGCACCATGCGGCAGCGCAGCTCACCCGCTTGCCGAAGCTGCGCGACCCCGTTGAGTTCGCCGTCGTCACCCGCGTCCAGTTCCAGTGTCAAGGTCCAGCCGGGAGGCAAGCGGGGGAGGCTGTCGGGTAGTTCTCTTCTGGCGATTGATTGCAAGTTCCGTCCTCATGCCGACAGGGCATTGCAGCCAAGCTTACGTGACAAGAATGAACCGGGACTTTCGATTTCCCTTCAACGAAAGTATTTTTCGTTGTTGGTGCAAGCTCGGCGCGTTCATACGATTTCTGTCGCTCGTCACACAAGCCAAGGAGACACGGGATGCCGCTGGAGTTTCTTCGACAGATTGCCCAGGAAAAGTTGCCGCTGGCGGTCTATGCGCCGGCGGACATCGACCGCCTGCGCGTGCTGCGCGCCGCCGATCTGGTCACCGCCCTGATTCCGCCGGCCGAGCCGCTGGAGGGCGGCGGGCAGAGCCACAAGGCCGCACAGGTGCTGGCCATCACCCCCAGAGGCCGCGATGCGCTCAGAGATGAAACCGAATCTGTCTGAGGACGAGGGCGTGCGCCACGTCCAGCCCGGCGGCGACGAGCCGCCGCCCGAGCCCGTTCCGGGGCAGGACGACCCGAATCCGCAGCCGGTGAATCCGCCGGGGCCCTCCACCGAAGACGATCCGCCCGCTCACCAGCAGCCGCAATGAGCGGCAGCCTCGCGTCAGCAATTGCCCATGGGTGAAGACGGCATCAATGCGGACAAGCTTTGCAACTGAACGCTGACGGCACCAGTGGCGGCCCGCCGCTCCTTCGCGCGATGGGAAAGACCTATCTTGCAACTACAGGATCTTCCGCATCTTCCGCTCAGGAGAATTGCCATGAACGAGAACAGCAGCAGCAGCCTTCGCAGCACCGAAACCTTCGGCTGGCGCTTTTGCTACGAATGCACCGGGCCGCGCGAATCGCGCCTGCACACGACGAACGAATCCGAAGCGTTCTTCTGGCACCTGCTCGGCTACGAGGTGGTGCGGCTTCTCGAGCGCGTCGAGCGCTGAACATGGTGGGAGAAGCATCATGCAAATACCCATGCAGGCAGTCCCTTCGTCGCAGGACCCGCGCATCGTCGTTGCGTGGATTCGCGCATGCATCTGGGCGACCGTTGAAGGCCGCCCCTTCTGCTCGCTGCACTGAGTGAGCCGTGCGCGCCTTGCCGCGCTCAAACGCCGTCGTAAGCCCTTTGCAGGCCGCCGATGTCGAGCTTGACCATCTTCATCATGGCCTGCATCACGCGGCTTGACCGGGTGGGGTCCTTGTCCTGAAGGTATTTGCTCAGGATGTTGGGCACGATCTGCCAACTCACACCGAACTTGTCTTGCAGCCATCCGCATTGCTGGATGGTTCCGCCTTCACCGAGCCGTGCCCAGTAGTGATCGATTTCGTCCTGCGTGTCGCAATGCACGTAGAAGGAAATGGCTGGCGAGAACTTGAACATCGGCCCGCCGTTGAGCACCATGAATTCCTGGCCTTCGAGTTCGACGCTCGCGCCCATCACGCTGCCCTTGGGGCCGGGGCCCGCATCGCCGTAACGCATCACGTTCGACACCTTCGAATTCTTGAAGATCGACGTGTAGAACTCGATGGCTTCCTCGGCATTGTTGTCGAACCACAGGAAGGGAGAGATCTTTTGCATGGGGGATTCCTTTTTTGTTCAGTTGCAGCAGGCGTGCGGGACGGTGGCTGCGCCGCCGTCGTATTCGTCATGGCGCTTGACCCAATGCTGCATCTTGGCGCCCGTGGCGGGCTCTGAACGGCCCTTGGGCACCATGTCGAGCAGCGTGTAGGCACCGAGCAGCCCTTCGCCGCCGCGGCCAAAGGATGAATAGGTGTGGAAGACGTCCCCGCGTTCGTCCTTGAAGAACACGCTCACGCCGGAGGCTTCCGGCCCCCAAGGCGCCTGCATCTTGAAGTTGTAGTCCACGAGGCCTGATGCCACCTGCTTCGGCGTGAACGACACCTTGAAGTCGTAGTTGAAATCGCTGCCGCTGGAGGACGCCCATTTCACGTTCCAGCCCATGCGCGCGCGATAGCGTTCGATTTCAACGAGCGGCGCACGCGACACCACGACCACACTCACGTCGTGATGCGCCAGGTGCACCAGTGCGCCCTGCATGTGGTCGAGCACGAAGGAGCAGCCGATGCAGCCCGCTTCGTCGCCCGGCGCGAACATGAAGTGGTAGACCACCAACTGGCTGTTGCCGCCAAAGAGCTCTGCCAACGTTCGTGTGCCTTCGCGCGTCTGGAAGGCGTAGGCCTGGTCGAGCTTGACCCACGGCAGGTCGCGCCGTTCTTCGCTGAGGCGGTCGCGCAGGCGGGTGAGTTCCTTTTCAAGCGCGACGTGGCGCGTGCTGGCTTCGATCCACTCGGCGCGCGAGACGACGCGGTGGCCTTCGATCCGGTTGCTCATTTCGGTCCTTTCAGAATGTGTGAACGAAACGCGCGAGTTTTTCGAAGGTGGGAGTCCATCCGCCTTCGTGGTCGTCGCGCGCGACCTCGTCGTGGAACTGCTCATGCAGGAAATCCATCTGCGTGCCGGTAGCGGTGGGTTCGAAGCGCACCGTCACCAGCGATTCACGCTCGGGCGTACTGACCCAGGCCCACGTGAACACCAGCTTGCGCTGCGGCACCACCTCGCGATAGACGCCGTTGACTTCATGCTCGCCGCCGTCCTTGGTGTTGAAGGCCACGTTGAAATGCCCGCCCACGCGCAGGTCCACGCTGGCGCGCAGCACGGAGTTGTCGTGGCCCGGACCGAACCAGACGCTCAACGCTTTCGGGTCGGTCCACGCGTGCCAGACTTTTTCTGGCGCGACTTCGAAGTGGCGCTGGAGGCGGAGGGCGGGTTTGTCGGCGCGGGCGGCGGTGCCGGCGGTTTGGGCCATGGGTTCAACTCCTGGTCGTGATAGAGGAATCGTCCGAGTGCATCGAAGCGCTCGGTCCAGAACTTTTCATAGCGGGACAACCACACGGCGGCCTCCTGCAAGGGCTGCGCGGAAATCTCGCAACGCACGACGCGGCCTTCCTTCTCTCGCGCAATGAGGCCGGCGTCTTCGAGCACGCGCAGATGCTTCATGAACCCGGTCAGGGACATGCCGTAGGGCTGGGCAAGTTCGGTCACGCTCTGGCTGCCCTGGCCGAGCGCGAGCAGCACGTCGCGCCGCGTGCTGTCGGACAAGGCGGCAAAGACAAGATCGAGGTCGGCGTGTGAAGACTTAACCATTTGGTTCAGTATCTAGCGAGCCGGAGGCGCGTGTCAAGAGGCAATGCTGCTTGTGTTGGGGTCTTTGCCGTTGCGGCGACGGCACGGCGTTGGCGCGAGTCTCTTGCTACAGTTCGCGCATGAGCCGTGGCAACCGAAAACCGCAATCCTCGAAATCCGTTGCGCCGCGAGCCGTTGCCGCGCCCGCGGTTGCCGTCAAGGCGCCTTCGCGCCGGCGCGAGTGGCTGATCGGCGCGGCCGTCATAGCCTGCGCTGCGGCAGGCTATGGCGGCGTCATGCTGCTCACCGGAAAGAGCGCGCCCAAGGGGCCGCAGGTCGTGCTTGGCGACGGCAAGAAGGGGCCTGCGGACATGGCGTGGGTGCCCGGCGGCGAGTTCCTCATGGGCAGCGACAGCAAGAACGCGCAGGCCAACGAAAAGCCCGCGCACAAGGCGCAGGTGCATGGCTTCTGGATGGATCGCCATCACGTCACAAACGCCGAGTTCCGCCGCTTTGTCGACGCGACCGGCTATCGCACGACGGCCGAGCTTCCGCCCGACTGGGAAACCGTCAAGGTGCAGGTGGCGCCCGGCACGCCCAAGCCGCCTGAAGGCTCGATGGTGGCCGGTGCCATGGTCTTCGTGGGCACGCCTGCGGTGGTCGACTACAGCGACTTTTCCCGCTGGTGGCGCTACGTGCCGGGCGCCGACTGGAAGCATCCGCAAGGCCCGGGCAGCAACATCGACGGCAAGGACGCGCACCCGGTCGTGCAGGTGAGTTACGAAGACGCGCTGGCCTACGCCAAATGGGCCGGCAAGCGCCTGCCGACCGAGGCCGAATGGGAGTTCGCCGCGCGCGGTGGACTGGAGCAAGCCACCTACGTCTGGGGCGAAGATTTCGCGCCGGTCAAGGGGCAGCAGATGGCCAACGTGTGGCAAGGGCAACAACCGCGTCAATTTCCGGTCGTCAACGCCAAGGCGGGCGGTGCGGTGGGCACCAGTGCCGCAGGCACCTTTCCGGCCAACGGCTACGGCCTTTACGACATGACGGGCAACGCCTGGCAATGGGTGGCCGACTGGTATCGCGCGGACCAGTTCCGGCGCGAAGCCTCGGCCGGCAAGGGCCTGGACAACCCGCGCGGCCCCAACGACAGTTTCGACCCCACGGAGCCCGGCGTGCCGGTCAATGCACCCAAGCGCGTGACGCGCGGCGGCTCCTTTTTGTGCAACGAGGACTATTGCTTGAGCTATCGACCCAGCGCCCGCCGTGGCACCGATCCCTACACCAGCATGTCGCACCTGGGCTTTCGCCTGGTAATGGACGAAGACGCGTGGAAGGCAAAGCAGAAGACGCAAGCGTCGGCCACGGCCGACGGTTCGCGCGGCGGTTGACGTGAGGGGCAATTCAGCCTTCGCCGGGCTCGGCAATTCGTCCTTCGCCAGCCTCACGCCGGCGCCCGCGACGGCGGACGAGGCAGAACCGTGGGTGCGCGGGGAACTCATCCGCAGCCTGATGCGCGCAGCCCGCGGCTCGTACCTGCTGTCCGCCTTCATGATGCCGACCATGGCCGCGCTGTGCTGGGGACACGTGCCCAACTGGCAGCTGCTCGCCTGGCTCGGCTTTGGCGTGGTGGTGACCGCGTGCCGGGTGTGGGGCGAGCGTGTTTACGCCACCCAGTACGCGGCGCGCGACTCCGCTTCGCAGCAGCGCTTCATGGAGCGCTTTCACCACCTCTGGAGCGCGAGCGGGTTGGTGTGGGGTTTGTCGATCCTGATCTTCTTCGAGCGTGCGCCGCTGGTGAACCAGTTCATGTGCTGGCTCATCGTGGCGGGCGTGGCGACCTTTCCGCTCAACAGCCTGTCGTTGCATCCGCCGCTGCTCAACCGCTACATCAATGCGCTCTTCATCTCGATGATGTGCGCCTTGTTCTATCGCATCCTGCAGCTCGATTTTGCGAAGGCGAACTTCAACTACGGGTTCCTGGCGCTGCCGCTGTTGCACTGGTGGATGCTGCTGCGCGCCGGCCGCCGCATTCACGAGACGGCACGCAACAGTTTCGAGCTGCTCTATCACAACCACATCCTGATCAACTCGCTGACGCAGCAGCGGCAGGCCGCGGTGGCCGCGGTGGCGATGAAGAACCGCTTTCTGGCCAGCGCGGCGCACGACATGCGCCAACCCGTGCTGGCCTTGTCGCTCTATGCCGACTGGCTGCGCAACGAGCCCGAACTGGTGCAGGAGATTGCGCCCAAGATCGTTCGCGCCACGCATGCGGTCAACGCGCTTTTCGATTCGCTCTTCGACCTGGCGCGCATCGACTCAGGCCAGGTGCGGCTGCACATCGCGCGCGTCGACGTCAAGCAACTGTTGCATGACCTCGAGCTGCAGTACCGTCCCGTGGCTGAAGCCAAGGGCCTGACCTTCCGCGTGCACGCCACGGCCGGCACGGTGCTCACCGACCCGATTCGCGTGCGCCGCATGATCGGCAACCTGATCGCCAACGCCATCAAGTACACCGCGGAAGGCGGCGTGCTGATCGCCTCGCGCCACACCCGAGACGGCCTGCGCGTGGAAGTGTGGGACACAGGCATCGGCATCGCGCGAGAGCATCTGCGCGATGTGTTCCTTGAGTTCTACAAGGTGGCCGACCACGCCGGCACCTCCGACGGCTTCGGCTTGGGCCTGGCCATCGTGGCACGGCTGTCGCACGCCTTGGGGCATCCCGTCAGCGTCCGCTCCAGACTGGGCCGAGGCAGCGTCTTCCGCGTCGCACTGCACGACGCCGACGAAGCGCAAGCACAATCCCGCATCTCAGGCGCGGTGGGTTAACAAGCCTCCCGGCTTTTCACTCCGCTTCGCTTCGTGTAATTCGCCACCTCCCGAGGAGGGGACCTCACCTGCGGCCCGGCGAAGCCGGTTCCGCGGTGTGGGGCTTGGATTGGACGCGCGGGAGCGCTTCGAGCTTTGGGCGAATGGCGGCGCGGCAGGGGCAGCTGGAGGCCGCGTCCCCTTCAGATCAGCTAGAAGTTGAGAGCAAGCCGTGGTTGCGTGCGTGGTGCAGCGCTTGCGTGCGGCTCTTGACGCCCAGGCGGCGGAACAGGCGCCACAGGTGCACCTTCACCGTGTGTTCGCTGATTTCCAGCTGCGTGGCGATTTCGCGATTGCTCATGCCCTTGTCGAGCATGGCGATCAGTTGCGTCTGGCGCTTGGAGAGCTTGCTGTTGTTCGCGGGTGCGGCGTCTTCACGCTCGTCGTCGGCCTGCAGCAGTCCGCGCAGGGCGGCAGCGAGTTCGCCGGAGCCGGCAGATTTTTCGATGTAGATGTCCGCGCCGGCTTCGATGCAGGCTTCTTCCATGTCCGCTGCGGGCGAGGCCGAATACACCGCCACCGGAATGTCGGGATAGGTGTGCTTCACGGCCAGCACGCCGGACACGCCGGTCGTGTCCGGAAGCTTGAGATCGAGGCAAAAGAGCTCGGGCGTGCCGTGCTGCCGCACGGCTGCCGCGAGGCGGTCGAGACGTTCCAGTTCGACGATGTTCTCGGCGGGACGCAGACGGCGCAAAACCATCACGATAGCGTCACGCATCAGGGGATGATCGTCGATGACGTAAATGCTCATGCTTCAAATTCAATTCGCGCATTCCGGGTTCGGTGGGACCGTTCTTTGTTGTATGGCCCGGAGCGCTTTCCTTCTCCCCTAACTTTCGCCTGTTGACCTGGCGAGCGCCTCAAGCGCTTGTGTCGCTGCGCGCGCACCCTCATTGTCGATGGGTTCGAGCTGCGCCGCGAAAGATATCAAAGATTCGTGCGGAAGTTGTTGCAACGCGCCAATTACGCGGCCTGCTTCTTGCGGGGATTGGAAGCCGCGGCTCTGTAAAAGCGTACTTCCTTGTTCATTCTGGAGCTTGAAGTAGAAAAGCCCGTCCTTTTCCCGATACTGTTTGAAACCAGTTTTGGTCACCTTGGCGACTTTGGCAGCCTTTGCGGAGGGGTTTACGGCGGTCGCCGCGAGGCTTCGAAGGCCCACGGCGTGCCTCAGGCCCGTGGTAAAGGGCTTTGAGATCGCCCGGGCCTTCCCGGCGCCGGCCTGCAGGGTGCGCTCGATTTGCGAGGGATCGGCCATCAAGGCTTCGTAGCGTTCGCGCAGCGGGCCGATTTCCTGGTCGATGCGCTCGAACAGCAGTTGCTTGGCGTCGCTCCAGCCGATGCCGTCGGCAAAGGCCTTGCGCATCGCCTGCGTCTCGTTTTCCGAGGCAAAGGCCTGGTAGATCTGGAACAGCGCGGAGCCTTCCGTGTCCTTGGGCTCGCCCGGCGCGCGCGAGTCGGTCACGATGCCGGCAATGAGCTTTTGCAGCTGCTTGCGCGGCGTGAAGAGCGGAATCGTGTTGTCGTAGCTTTTGCTCATCTTGCGGCCGTCCAGGCCGGGGAGCAGGGCGACGGCGTCGTCGATCACCACCTCGGGCAGCGTGAAGTGCTCGCCATACAGGTGGTTGAAGCGCTGCGCGATGTCGCGCGTCATTTCCAGGTGTTGCACCTGGTCGCGGCCGACCGGCACCTTGTGGGCGTTGAACATCAGGATGTCCGCGGCCATGAGCACCGGGTACATGAACAGGCCCGCGCTCACGTCGCCATCCGGGTCTTCGCCCCTGGCAACGTTCTTGTCGACCGCCGCCTTGTAGGCGTGCGCGCGGTTGAGCATGCCCTTGGCGCTCACGCAGGTCAGCAGCCAGGTGAGTTCGGGAATTTCCGGAATGTCGGACTGGCGATAGAAAGTAACGCGCTCCGGATCGAGTCCGCAGGCCAGCCAGGTGGCGGCGATCTCCAGCGTGGAGCGCTGGATGCGCGACGGCTCGTCGCACTTGATGAGTGCGTGGTAGTCCGCCAGGAAGTAGAAGCTCTGGACATTGTCGTGGCGGCTGAAGTGCACCGAGGGGCGCACCGAGCCGACGTAGTTGCCCAGGTGCGGCGTCCCCGTCGTGGTGATGCCGGTGAGGTAACGGGTGATGGAGGGAGTCGAGGCCATGTTGGACTTGCGGTTTCTTCGGCAGGTCAGCGCAGGAGCGCTGCAAAGGGAATCAGCAGGAAATTGATGACGTCGTAGCCGACGCCCATGAGCGGCTGCAGCCACCACTTGCCCACGACGCCGGCAATCACCAGGCCCATCACGATGAAGAATCCGAAGGGCTCGATGCGCGCGAGCAATTGCTGGGCACCGCCGCGGGGCAACAGGCCCGCCAGCACGCGGCCGCCATCCAGCGGAGGCAGCGGAAAGAGGTTGAAGGCGCACATCACCAGGTTCACCAGCACGCCGCCTTGGCACATCTTGACGAAGAAGGGCTCCCGCACGCCAGCGGCGACCAGCGCGACCAGCAGCAAGGCCCACAACACCGCCTGCACGAAATTCGAAGCGGGCCCGGCCAGCGCCACCCAGACCATGTCGCGCTTGGGATGGCGCAGTTGCCCGAAATTCACCGGCACCGGCTTGGCGTAGCCGAAGAGGAACGCGCCCGAGGTCGCGAAATAGAGCAGCAGCGGCATCAGGATCGTGCCCATCGGATCGATGTGCTTGACCGGATTGAGCGTGACCCGACCCATCATCCATGCGGTGTTGTCGCCGAAATAGCGGGCTGCATAGCCATGCGCTGCCTCGTGCACGGTGATCGCGAAGATCACCGGAATGGCATAGATCAGGATGGTTTGGATGAGGTTATTGATGTCCACCCGTCAATTGTCTCAGAGCGCCCGAAAGGCCCGGCTTAAGGAGACCTTAGAGCCCCAAGGCGGCCAGCGAGCCGCGGCCTTGCCGCACGACGATCGGGTCGTTGCCGATGCCCATGGGCGTGAGGTCGACCACCGTGGTAGGTTGGGACGGGCAGGCGCCGGCGTCGATCACGCCGCCGATCTGCTTCTCGAAGCGCTCGCGAATCGATTGCGCGTCGTTGAGCGCCTCGGTCTCGCCGGGCGGAATGAGCGTGGTGGCCAGCAGCGCTTCGCCGTGCAGCATCAGCAGCTCACTGAGCACCTTGTGGTCGGGCACGCGCAGGCCGATGGTCTTGCGCTGCGGGTGGCTCACGCGGCGCGGCACTTCCTTGGTCGCCTCGAGCAGGAAGGTGTACGGCCCGGGCGTGGCCGCCTTCAGCAGCCGGTATTGCTTGTTGTCGACGCGCGCGTAGTTGGCCAACTCGCTCAGGTCGCGGCACAGCAGGGTGAGGTGGTGCTTGTCGTCGACCTGGCGGATGCGGCGCAACTGGTCGATGGCGTCCTTGTCGTCCAGGTGGCAGGCCAGCGCATAGCTCGAATCGGTGGGCACGGCAATCACTTCGCCGCGCGCCAGCAGCGCCGCGGCCTGCTTGAGGAGGCGGGGTTGCGGATTGTCGGGGTGGACTTCGAAGTACTGGGCCATGTTGGGTTCAGGGTGCTTTTGCTGCAGTCTACGATTCCGTGGGCTCGATGGGCACGCGGCGTTCCCGCACCGTGAGCCACGCGCCCGCCGCGCCGCACACGGCGATCATGCCCATGCCCACGAGCGAAACAAAATCCGGAATGTTCGAAAACACGAGCCAGCCGCCGAACATGGCAAAGGCAATCTGGGTGTAGAGGTAGGGCGTGAGCGTGGACGCGGCCGTGCGCTGGTAAGCCAGGATGAGAAAGAAGTGCCCGATGGTGCCCATGAAGCCCATCAGGCACAGCAGCGCCCACCAGTGCCACGAGGGCAGGGCGGTCCAGCCGAAAGGCAGCGCCAGCGACGCGATGAGCGTGCCGACCCAGCCCGTGTAGAAGTGCATGGTGAGCGGATCTTCGGTGCGCGCGAGCTTGCTGGTGAGCACCTGGAACCACGCGTTGGTGACCACCAGCCCGAGCGGGAGCAGCATCGCCCAGGTAAAGGCCTCGCCGCCGGGCCGCAAGATGACGAGCGTGCCAACAAAACCGCCCGCCACCAGCGCCCAGCGCAGGGGCGACACGCTCTCCTTGAGCGTGGTGGCCGCCAGCAGGGTGATGACCAGCGGCGTGATGAGCACGATGGACGTGAACTCGGCCAGCGGCATGTAGCGCAGGCTCAGGAAGGCGAACATGCTGGAGCCGAGCAGCAGGGCGCCACGCAGCGCCTGGTACTTCGGGTGCGCGGTGTACAGCAGTGCGACGCCGCGGCGTGGCAGCAGCCAGGCCGTTGTGGCCACCGCCTGGAAGAAATAGCGGAACCACACGCCCATCACGATGGGCACGACGGCGGTGGAAACCTTGGTGGCGGTGTCGAGCGTCGCAAAGCAGGCCAGCGCCAGCAGGGCGAGGCCGATGCCGGCGAGGATGCGTTCAGATTCGAGGTCGCGGGTGCCCGGCGCAACAGTTGGCGGCGCGCTCACTGGAAGCGATGCTCCAGCAACTCCCAGACAGGTTGCAGGTTGCCGGGCAGCCACGGAAGCTTGCCCAGGTCGCAATGGCTTTCGTCGGGGCTGTGGAAGTCGCTGCCGCGCGAGGCGGCAAAGCCGAACTCGAGGGCCTTGTCGGCGTACTCGGCAAACTCGGCGGTGCTGTGGCTGCCGGTGACGACTTCGATGGCCTGTCCGCCGTGCGCCTTGAATTCGAGGAAGAGTGCGTACTCTTCGTTGGCAGTGAATTTGTAGCGGCCGGGGTGTGCGATGACGGCAAGGCCCTTGGCGGCGGTGATCCAGTGCACCGCGTCCTTGAGGGTGGCCCAGCGGTGCGGCACGTAGCCGGGCTTGCCTTCGGTCAGGAACTTGCGGAACACCTCGTTGGTGTCGCGGCAGTGGCCCGCTTCGACGAGGAAGCGCGCAAAGTGGGTGCGGGAGATCAACTCCGGATTGCCGACGAACTTGAGCGCGCCTTCGTAGGCACCATGGATGCCGATCTTGGCGAGCCCATCGGACATCTCCATGGCGCGCTTGCCGCGGCCGCCGCGGGTGTCGTACAAGCCTTGGGTCATGGCGGCGTCGTCGGGGTCGAAGCCGAGGCCGACGATGTGCACGGTCTCGTTGGCGAAGGTGACGGAGATCTCGGTGCCGGTGAGGTACTTGATGCCGTTGGCGCGCGCTGCGGCGGCGGCGCGGTGCTGTCCGCCGACTTCGTCATGGTCGGTGAGCGCCCAGAGTTCCACGCCATTGGCGGCAGCGCGGGCCGCGAGTTCTTCGGGGGTGAGCGTGCCGTCCGACACCACGGAGTGGCAGTGAAGGTCGGCGTTGAGGATGGAAGTCACGTCTTGATCTTATTCTTTCTCGATCGGGCTTGCAGGGGCTCGGGCACTGTTGGGTGCGCTCGCAAAACGATAGCAGTGGGATGTGGCCGCAGCTGTTTGAACGGAGCGAAGCGCAGTGAGTTCTGCGGCCCCCGCCTTTTCTGGGGAGCAGCAGCGAAGTCCGAAGGACCGCAGGCGTCAGCCGACCACAGGCATACCGCCCACCGGCGCCTCCCCGCCCGCAGCACTTTGTCACCCACTCGTCACGCTCCCGACACATCATCAGTGTTTTCATCGCCTACGACCATGACACTCCCAGACCTCACCAACGAACACGACGACCTGATGCAGCGCATCGCACGCGACGTGGTCGACAGCTTCGACGAAGAGATCGAACTCGAGCTGGACGACCGCGAGATCGACGAAGGCGGCATGCCGCGCGACATCGACAAGGAGGCGCGTCGCGTCTACTTCAAGGAACTGTTCCGCCTGCAAGGCGAACTGGTCAAGCTGCAGGACTGGGTGCAGCACACCGGCCAGCGCGTCGTCATCCTCTTCGAGGGGCGCGATGCGGCCGGCAAGGGTGGTGTCATCAAGCGCATCACGCAGCGGCTCAACCCGCGTGTCGCGCGTGTTGCGGCGCTGCCTGCGCCCAACGACCGCGAACGAACGCAGTGGTACTTCCAGCGCTACGTCGCGCACCTGCCGGCGGCCGGCGAAATGGTGCTCTTCGATCGCAGCTGGTACAACCGCGCGGGCGTCGAGCGCGTCATGGGCTTTTGCACCGACGATGAATACGAGGAGTTCTTTCGCAGCGTGCCGGAGTTCGAGCGCATGCTGGTGCGCTCGGGCATACGGCTCATCAAGTACTGGTTCTCCATCACCGACGACGAGCAGCACATGCGCTTTCTCGGCCGCATCCACGATCCGCTCAAGCAATGGAAGCTCAGCCCCATGGACCTGGAAAGCCGGCGCCTGTGGGAGGAGTACACCAAGGCCAAGGAAATCATGCTCGAGCGCACGCACATCCCCGAAGCGCCGTGGTGGGTCGTGCAGGCCGTGGACAAGAAAAAGGCGCGGCTCAACTGCATCAACCACCTGCTGGAGCAGATGCCCTATCACGAAGTGGCGCGGCCGCCGGTTGCGCTGCCGGCACGCGTGCGCAATGCGGACTACCTGCGCCATCCGGTTCCGCAGGAAATGATGGTGCCCGAGCGCTTCTGACTGAAGAGGGGCGCCGGACGAAACCGTTTCGTTTGCAACCCATTCGGGGGCGGCATGTTGCATCACGTCCACGCAAGGGCGAAGAAGCGCGAATTCGCGGCATTGGCCTTCACCGACGATGGCAACGGCGCGCTAGGGTGTAGCGTCTGACCACCACGATCCCTTCTGCATGGCCCGACGCCGATCTTCCGCCACTTCCGTTCTCGCAAAGGCCTACGAGCGCAACCTGAAAGCCATGACGCGCGCCACGCTGGCCGGCAGCAAGCGCATTGCCGGACAAGTGCAGCGCGCCGCCGTGCGCATGAACCGCCCGCCGCCGGGGCCGGGCGACTGGCTGCCCGGCGTTGCGCTGGGACCAGCCGGTGCGCGGCGCTTTCATCTCTACCGTCCGCCCGGCCTGCAGCCCGCGCCCGGAGAAAAGCTGCCGCTCATGGTGATGCTGCACGGCTGCGGCCAGACCGGGCGCGACTTCGCCGTCAGCACGCGCATGAACCGGCTGGCGTCGCGTGAAGGCTTTCTCGTGCTGTATCCGGAGCAGGACCGCCTCGCCAACGCGCAGGGCTGCTGGAACTGGTTCGAGCGGCGCTCCGGAAAGGCCGATGCCGAAGCCGCAACGCTGATGTCGGCCATCGATCAGGTGTCGACCTTGTACGGCGTCGATCGGGATCGCATCGCCATCGCGGGCCTGTCGGCCGGTGCCAGCATGGCGGCCTTGCTGGCCACGCGCTATCCCACGCGCTTCAAGGCGGTGGCGATGCATTCGGGCGTGGCGCCGGGCGCGGCTAAATCCGCCACCACGGCGCTCGGTGCCATGCGCGGCCAGCACACGGCGCCCACGCTAACGACCGCCGTGGGCAAGGCCATGGGGGCCGCGGCGGTGTTCACGACCTTGCCGCCATTGCTCGTGCTGCACGGCGATGCGGACCGGGTGGTCGCGCTCAACAACGCCCACAGCAGCGCCCTGATCTGGGCCACCGCCACCGGCGCGCGTTCGGGCGACGCGCGTACCCTGCAGCGCGGCAATCGCTATGCGGCCCAACTGACCGACTACAAGCGCAAGGGCCGCACGCTGGTCACTGTGTGCGAAGTCGCCGGGCTCGGCCACGCGTGGAGCGGCGGCTTGGGCAGCCAGGCTTTCAGCGACAGCAGCGGGCCGGATGCGACGCGCATGGTTTGGGCGTTTGCGCTGCGTGCCTTTCGCGCAGCGACGACGGCCACTGCGGCGCCAGGCCCCTGAATCAGGCGCCTGAATCAGGCGCGGGGAGCGCCGCCTGCGTCAGGCTTCGGTCCGGTGGAGCGCAGTTGCACCACGCGCTGCAGCAGGTCGAACCAGAAGGGCGCGCCGAACAGCGCCGCCGACGCCGTCAAAAGCCAACCCACCACGTGCGCCACGAAGGCCGACGGCGTAAAGCTGAGGCCGCCGATGTGCACATGGATCGGCCCCGCCGTGGTGAACGGGTTCGTGCTGTCGAGCCACCCGATCGGCAATTGCGCCAGCGCGGCAACAGCCGCCTGCGCGTCCGCCGGCGTTGCGCCTGCATTGGGCGCCTGCAGGACGGGTTGTGACCACAGCACCGTCGCCAGATGCGTGGCATCGACGTTCAGCACCACCGCCACCAGGAAGCCGAAGAGAAAGGTGAAGAGCTGCGCACGCCGCTTGTAGGAGCCTGACAGCCGGTCCATCGCCTGGTCGAACCAGTCGGCGACACTTTTTTCGAACACGTCGATGTTGCCT
The DNA here is from genome assembly GCF_030317105.1 of Variovorax brevis. Taxonomy (GTDB): domain Bacteria; phylum Pseudomonadota; class Gammaproteobacteria; order Burkholderiales; family Burkholderiaceae_C; genus Variovorax; species Variovorax brevis. The sequence goes on along the minus strand of NZ_JASZYG010000003.1, from coordinate 664,813 downwards.
TCGGCCCGTTGCGCCAGTGTGGTCAGCGCGGCGCGCAGTTGCGGATCGCCGATGCGGGCGATGGCTGCCTCGATGGCGGCGAGTTGGCGCTGCGTGCCGCCAATGGCGTCGATCAACGCCACGACAAAGGACTTCGACGGAATGTAGGAGGGCACTTTGGCAAAGGGCAGCCCGCCGCTGATGCGCCCGCGCAGCATGCCCCACAGGCCGTCGTGCTGGAGCCAGGTCGCCACGCCGGGAATCGCCTTGCCGAGCGTGGAAAGCGGCTCCATCGGGTTCACCACGGAGTGGGTGTAGATCGACTTGAGCAACTCGGGGTTGCGGTTGAGCAACTCCTTCATGCCGTCCAGCAGGAGGCGGCCGCGCAACTTGAGCAGGCTGGCGAAGGCCTCGTTCAGGGCGGAGGCGATCAGCGCCACGGAGCCGAAGGCAAAGCAAAGCCCCATGGCGACGGAAATGACGGGCGTCTGGAACATGGCCGGCCTCCTTTGTTGTCTGCCGGACACGGGCACGCGATGCCGGTGAACTGCAGGTCAACACACTAGGGCCGGCCGCGCACCGCGTCATCCACCAAGGGGGCTATGCCCTTGGAGGGAAGGTCGGAGCGACCTGGAACGCGCGTCGCCACTGTCTCGCCGACGCGTCATTCGTACGCCACCGGGCGTATTTTCGGCAAGGGGGTGCATGCGCAGACTCGGCTTCGTCGTTCAACACAACTGGAGAAGGTCCTCATGCAACAACGTCGTTTCACTCTCAAGGCGCTGACCGCCGCGGTCGCGCTGGCGTCCGTCGGCGGCCTCACCGCCGTGCCGGCCCATGCCGCTGACACCATCAAGGTCGGCATCCTGCACTCGCTGTCGGGCACGATGGCGATTTCCGAGACGGCCCTCAAGGACATGGCCCTCATGACCATCGAGGAAATCAACGCCAAGGGCGGCGTGATGGGCAAGAAGCTCGAGCCGGTGATCGTCGACCCGGCCTCCAACTGGCCGCTGTTCGCCGAGAAGACCAAGCAACTGTTGGGTCAGGACAAGGTCGCCGTGATCTTCGGCTGCTGGACCTCGGTGTCGCGCAAGTCGGTGCTGCCGGTCATCGAAGAAATGAACGGCCTGCTGTTCTACCCCGTGCAGTACGAAGGCGAAGAGCTGAGCAAGAACGTGTTCTACACGGGTGCCGCGCCGAACCAGCAAGCCATCCCGGCCGTCGAATACCTGATGAGCAAGGAAGGCGGCGGTGCCAAGCGCTTCGTGCTGCTGGGCACTGACTACGTGTACCCGCGCACCACCAACAAGATCCTGCGCGCCTTCCTCAAGAGCAAGGGCGTGAAGGATGCCGACATCGACGAGAAGTACACGCCCTTCGGCCACAGCGACTACCAGACCATCGTTGCCGACATCAAGAAGTTCTCGCAGGGTGGCAAGACGGCCGTGATCTCGACGATCAACGGCGACTCCAACGTGCCCTTCTACAAGGAACTGGGCAACGCGGGCCTCAAGGCCAAGGACGTGCCGGTCGTCGCCTTCTCGGTGGGCGAAGAAGAACTGCGCGGCGTGGACACCAAGCCGCTGGTGGGTCACCTTGCCGCATGGAACTACTTCATGTCGATCAAGAACCCGACCAACGCCGCCTGGATCAAGCAGTGGAGCGACTACGCCAAGGCCAAGAAGCTGCCCGGCCAGATGGACAAGCCGCTGACCAACGACCCGATGGAAGCCACCTACATCGGCATGCACATGTGGAAGCAGGCCGTTGAAAAGGCCAAGAGCACCGACACCGACAAGGTCGTCGCCGCGATGGCAGGCCAGACCTTCAAGGCACCGGACGGCTTCACGGTCGAGATGGACCCGAAGAACCACCACCTGCACAAGCCGGTGTTCATCGGCGAGATCAAGGCTGACGGCCAGTTCAGCGTGGTTTGGAAGACGCCGGCCCCGATCAAGGCCCAACCGTGGAGCCCGTTCATCGAAGGCAACGACAAGAAGCCGGACTATCCGTCTGGCAAGTCGATGTAAGGCTGTTCTCTCCCTCCCCCTCCGGGGGAGGGCAGGGGTGGGGGCATGCGGCGGCGGAAATATCAAGTCGATGGATCCGCCGCTTGCCCCCACCCCAACCCTCCCCCGGAAGGGGAGGGGGCAATACCCAACCTGATTCTTACGATGCTTCGACGAACACTCCACTGCGCAATCGCTGCCTCGCTGCTCATCGCGACCTGGAGCGCTCACGCACTCACTTCCGAAGAAGCCAGGGCCATCGCCTCGGGCGATACCGAGGAGCGCATTGCCGCCCTCAACAAGGCCGTCACGACCGCCGACGACAAGACCGCCGCGTTCATCCAGGCCATGTCCGACGACGCAGTGCGCTTCACGCAGGACAAGGTTTTCGTCATCAAGGACGACAAGGCATTCGACCCCGTCACCGGCGCGGAACTCAAGCTTCCCGACGACGCCGAAGACGTGACCAACAACAACCTCATGCGCGGTGCGCTCGAGGCCGCGCAGGCGGGGCTGCAACTCACCAGCAAGGACGACGCCGTGCGCGCCGCCGCCGCGAAGGCGCTCTTCAAGGAGCCTGACGAATCGCGCGTGCCGCTGGTCGAAAAGGCACTGTCCGTCGAGACCAATGCCGACATCAAGGCGCAACTCGAACTCGTGCGCGCAGCCGGCCTGCTGACGAGTTCTGACAAGGCCAAGCGCCTGGTTGCCGCCAAGGAACTGGGCGATAACCGCAACCCCGACACGAAATTGTTGCTCAACCAGCGACTGGCCGACGAGACCGACGCGGAAGTCAAGACCGCCATCGTCGCGTCCATCAAGAACATCGACGCGTCGCTCGTGTGGGGCGACCGCATCAACGCCATCTTCAGCGGCGTCAGCCTGGGCTCGGTGCTGTTGCTGGCCGCGCTCGGCCTGGCCATCACCTACGGCCTGATGGGCGTCATCAACATGGCGCACGGCGAGCTGATGATGATCGGCGCCTATGCCACTTATGTGATGCAGGGCGTGTTCCAGAAATACCTGCCACCTGGCCTGTTCAACTGGTATCTGGTGGCTGCGATTCCGGTGGCCTTCTGCGCGTCGGCGCTGACGGGTGCGATCCTGGAGCGCGGCGTGATCCGTTTCCTCTACGGCCGGCCGCTGGAAACGCTGCTCGCCACCTGGGGGATCAGCCTGATGCTGCAGCAACTGGTGCGCAGCTTCTTCGGCGCGCAGAACGTCGGCGTCGAAAACCCCGCGTGGATGAGCGGCGGTCTGCAGATGCTGTCGAACGTCACGCTGCCGTGGAACCGCATCTGCATCATCATTTTTGCGGTGCTTGTGTTGCTGGCCATGGGCTTCCTGATCGGCCGCACGCGGCTGGGCCTCTTCGTTCGCGGTGTGACGCAGAACCGGCCGATTGCGTCCTGCATGGGCGTGAACACGGCGCGGATCGATACCTACGCCTTTGCGCTCGGCTCGGGCATCGCGGGCCTCGCAGGCTGCGCGCTGAGCCAGATCGGCAACGTGGGTCCAGACCTCGGCCAGAGCTACATCGTCGACTCCTTCATGGTGGTGGTGATGGGCGGCGTCGGCCAGCTGGCGGGCACGGTGTATGCGGCGCTGGGGCTGGGCATTCTCAACAAGTTCATCGAAGGCTGGGCCGGCGCGGTGCTCGCGAAGATCGCGGTGCTGGTGTTCCTCATCATCTTCATCCAGAAACGTCCACAAGGGATCTTTGCCGTCAAGGGCCGGAGTGCCGAAGCATGAGTCGCGTCGTACTTCCATCAAAAGGGCCGCTCTTGAGCGGCAAGGGCTGGACGGCGTTCTTCGTCGTGCTGATCGTGATCTGCGCGGTGGCGCCGCTGCTCAACATCTGGGTGCCGGCGGGCTCGGCATTCCACATGAGCGACTACGCCGTGGCGCTGGTCGGCAAGATCATGTGCTACGCCATCTGCGCGCTGGCGATGGACCTCATCTGGGGCTACACCGGCATCCTCTCGCTGGGCCATGGCCTCTTCTTTGCGCTGGGCGGCTACATGATGGGCATGTACCTCATGCGCCAGATCGGCCGCGACGGCAACTACAAGAGCGACCTGCCGGACTTCATGGTGTTCCTGGACTGGAAAGAACTGCCGTGGCACTGGACGCTGTCGGGCAGCTTCTGGGCGACGCTCTTCCTCGTCGTCGCCGTGCCGGGGCTGATCGCTTTCGTGTTCGGTTTCTTTGCTTTCCGCTCGCGCATCAAGGGCGTGTATTTCTCCATCATCACGCAGGCCATGACCTTTGCGGCGATGCTGCTGTTCTTCCGCAATGAAACGGGCTTCGGCGGCAACAACGGCTTCACCGATTTCAAGCGCATCCTGGGCATTCCGATTGCCACGCAAGAGATGCGCATGACGATCTTCGTGCTGACGGGACTCACGCTGCTGGGCTTCTTCCTGTTCGCCAAGTGGTTGATCGGCAGCAAGTTCGGCCGCGTGCTGCAAGCCATTCGCGACGCCGAATCGCGCGTCATGTTCTCGGGCTACAACCCGCTGCCGTACAAGCTCACGATCTGGGTCATCTCCGCGATGATGTGCGGCGTGGCTGGTGCGCTGTATGTGCCGCAGGTGGGCATCATCAACCCCGGTGAAATGAGCGCTGCCGCGTCGATCGAAATTGCGATCTGGACGGCGGTCGGCGGGCGTGCAACATTGATCGGACCGATCGTCGGTGCCTTCATCGTCAACGGCGCGAAAAGCTGGTTGACCGTGGCGGCGCCGGAGTACTGGCTCTATTTCCTGGGTGCGTTGTTCATTGGCGTGACGCTGTTCCTGCCGGATGGTGTGGTCGGCCTGGTGCGCAAGTGGACTGCCCGCATGCGCAGCAAGAAGGAGGCTGCGCCAGCCGCCGCTGCGACAGAGGGTGTTCGGCAGGCGCGTCGTTCGCTGGCCACGGAAGAGGGCGCCGAGCCCAGCGCGATGGTGCCGCTTGCTGCCGACCCCAAAGGAGCACGCGCATGACGCCCGACCTGATGGAAGCCGGCGCCGAGCGTCTGGCGCATCACTTTCACCCCGAGCTTGCATTGCAGACGGAATCAGGTGGACGTGCAGCGGGCTTCGGCCGGCATGCCACGCCCGGCGAAGTGGACGTGACGCATGGCCGCATCCTGTACCTCGAAGACGTCAGCGTGAGCTTCGACGGCTTCAAGGCGATCAACAAGCTCAGCCTGGACATCGCACCGGGCGAGTTGCGCTGCATCATCGGACCGAACGGTGCGGGCAAGACGACGATGATGGACATCATCACCGGCAAGACGCGACCGGATTCGGGCACTGTTTTCTTCGGCAGCACGATCGACCTGTTACGGCACAAGGAGGCGGAAATCGCGCAGTTGGGCATCGGCCGCAAGTTCCAGAAACCGACGGTGTTCGAGCACCTGACCGTGTTCGAGAACCTCGAGTTGGCGCTCAAGACAAACAAGGGCGTGAAGGCGTCGATGCTGTTCAAGCTGGATTCGGCGCAGAGCGATCGGCTGTCGGAGGTGCTGGAGACGATTCACCTGGCGGGCAGTGTGTCGCGGCTCGCCGGCAACCTGAGTCACGGTCAGAAGCAGTGGCTGGAGATCGGCATGCTGCTGATGCAGGACCCGAAGCTGTTGTTGCTCGATGAGCCGGTGGCTGGCATGACGGATGAGGAAACGGCGCGTACTGCCGAACTGTTCCTCACGCTCAAGGGCCAGCATTCGCTGATGGTGGTGGAGCACGACATGAGCTTCATCAAGACCATCTCCGAGATCGTGACGGTGCTGTGCGACGGGTCCGTTCTGGCGCAGGGCACTCTGGATGAAGTGCAGGCGGATGAACGGGTCATCGAGGTTTATCTCGGACGCTGAACGAACATGCTCAAAGTCAAGAACATCCACCAGTACTACGGCGGCTCCCACATCCTGCGGGACGTGAGCATCGAAGCCCACCTCGGCAAGGTCACCGTCCTCCTCGGCCGCAACGGCGTCGGCAAGACGACGTTGCTGAAGTCGCTGATGGGCCTCATCCCCATCAAGTCCGGCACCATCGAGTTCGATGGCCAGCAGATCCAGAAAAAGACGCCCTACGAGCGCGCCAGATCCGGCATGGGGTTCGTCCCCCAGGGCCGCGAAATCTTCGCAAGGCTCACGGTCGAAGAAAACCTCCGCATGGGCCTCGCCTACAAGAGCGGCAGCACGCCCATCCCCGCCGAACTCTTCGAACTCTTCCCCGTGCTCAAGCAAATGATCAACCGAAGAGGCGGCGACCTCTCCGGCGGCCAGCAGCAGCAACTCGCCATCGCACGCGCCCTTGCGCCCAAGCCCAAGCTGCTGATCCTGGACGAGCCTACCGAAGGCATCCAGCCCAGCATCATCAAGGACATCGGCCGCGTCATCCGCATGCTGGCCGACCGCGGCGACATGGCCATCGTGCTGTGCGAGCAATACTACGACTTTGCGCAAGAGCTGGCTGACGACTACCTCGTGATGGAACGCGGCGAAGTCATCGCACGCGGCGTCGGCAAGGAGATGGAAGCGAACGGCGTGCGCCAGCTCGTCGCGATCTGAGCCACGACATCAGCGGGGCGAAGGCGCCGCTGCCAACTGTTGGTCGCGCACCCGCGACGCGAACACCTGCAACTCCGCCGGATTGAGATCCGACACCGCCCAGGCCTGCATGCCGCCCTCGACCCAGTGCACGAGGTTGTAGCCCCGGTGCGTCGATGCCTGCGGCGGCGTCGCAGTCTTGGCCCCGGCGGCCGGCCAGACGAAGAGGTTGACGATGTGCGGGCCGGCGCCATAGATCAACGCAGCAACAGGCCGGCCATCGAGGTAGTCCAGTCGACCCCCCGTCAGTGGAAAGCCCTGCGCCGCCAGGTCGATCACTGGCGGCGAAAAGTCCAGCTTGCCGGCGAACCACGGCTTGACGGTGTGATGGTCTGACGAGCCCACGTCGACCAGGTGCGCGCCCATCAGCGAGCGCACGTGACTCGACGTGACGGCCTCGCTCATGAGTGCGGCCTGTGGCGTCGCCAGAAGGCTCAGCGCCAATCCCCACGACACGGCGGCGCCTGCGCCGAACAGGGCGACAGACTGCAACCACCGCCAGGGCGTGTGCGAACGGCGTCTTGAAGGCGCCGCACCATCCGCCGGCACGGCCGCCGCCTCCCGCACGCCATCGGCAATGCGAACCGCCAACGCCGGCGGCGGCGCATGCCGTGTCGCATCGCGCCGGATCTGCGAACCGAGCGCTTCGTCCTCAGGCACTTGCATCGTGCTTTTTCCTTTCCGACGATGGCCGGGCCGTGGGCGCTTCCGACTTCAATGCCACACGCAGCAACGCACGGGCGCGCGACAGGCGCGACATCACCGTGCCCACCGGCACGCCCGCCACGCGCGCAATCTCCTCATAGGTCATCTCTTCCAGCTCGCGCAGCACGATCACTTCGCGAAAGCCCGGCGGCAGCGCGGCGATGGCCTCGTTCACGCTCTTGCCGCGCATCGACTGCTCCCACAACACCGCAGGGTCGCCGCCGCCCGGCGCGTGCGCGGCAAAGGCGGGCCCGTCGACGTCGCTGTCGCGCAGTTCGTCGAACGCCACCTGGTCGGCCAGTTGTCGGTGCTGGCGCATCCAGTCGTAGCAGGCGTTGCGAACGATGCCCAAGAGCCATGGCCGTGCGTTGTCGCCACGCAGGTCGTCGAAAAAACGAAATGCACGCAGGTAGGCCTCCTGCACGGCGTCTTCGGCCTGCTGGTCGTCGCGCAGCAACCAGCGCGCAAGGTTGTACGCCGCCGGCAGATGCGGCAGGGCGGCGTTCTCGAAGCGCTGCGTGCGATGTCTCAAGAGAAAGACTTCCTTGCATGGCCTGACGCAGCAAGCCTCCGCTTTATTCCACGACTTCGCAACAAAGCGTGAAGGCGGGAATAGCCGGCCCGGCCGACGCGTCATGCCTGCTGTCGAAAACCCAAGAGTTCGCTCATGAAGCTGCAATCTTCCATCGTTTGCGCCGTCGCCGCACTGGCGCTGGCGGGCACCGCTTTGGCGGCAGGCCCCAAGGCCTACGTCGGGAATTTCAAGGACAACACGGTCAGCGTGATCGACACGGGCGAGGCACGTGTCGTTGCGACGGTTCCCGTGGGCGCGGGGCCGGACGGCATCGTCATTGCGCGCAACGATGCCGAGGCCTTCGTCAGCGGCGCCAGCGCATCGACGATCAACGTGATCGACACGGCGAGCGACAAGGTCAAGGCCACCGTCGAAGTCGGCAAGGGACCACAAGGCCTGGCCATCACGGCGGACGGCAAGTGGGTGCTGGCGGCCGTCAACGGCGACGACCGCGTGGCCTTCATCGACAGCAGCACGCATGCGGTCGTTGCGACGGCGCCTGTGGGCAAACCGCACACCATCGCCATCCGGCCGGGCGGCAAGCAGGCCTGGGTTTCTTCGCAGCAGCCGGGCCAGTACTCGCTTGCCGTGGTCGACTTGGCGACGCGCGCCGTCACCACCACGTTGCCGATGGAGAAGACGCCACGTGACCTTGAATTCGGCGCGGATGGCAAATTCCTCTACGTGACGCTGGCGGGCGTCAGCGCCGTGCAGGTCATCGACCCCGAAACCAGGCAGATCGTCGCGCAGATTCCGACGGGCGTGTCGCCGCACATCGCGCAGCATTTCGCGGGCACGCCCCACGGCGTTGCCGTCGTGCAAGGGCCGGGTGAACTGATGCTCTTCGACCCGGCGACAAACGCGGCCGTCCGCAGCGTGCCCGTCGGAAAGCAGCCGCACTGGGTCGACGTGGTGCCCGGCGGCAAGAAGGTGCTGGTGACCAACGAAGGCTCCAACGACGTCACGGTGGTCGATCTGGCCGGCGGCGCGTCCAGCACCATCGCGGTGGGCACCGCGCCGCGCAAGGTGGCTGTCCAGCATGGCTTGGCCACGAAGGTCGCGGCAGGCGCCGCCAGGGTGTCGATCAACAACTTCATGTTCGGCCCGATGCGCGTTTCCATCGCACCGGGACAGGCGGTGCAATGGGTCAACGACGACGGCGCGCCGCACGGCCTGGCCTTCAAGGATGGCGCCAAGGGCATGGAGCTGATCCTGCCGGGCCAGAGCTTCAGTCGCAGCTTCGACAAGCCCGGCGTCTACGAATACGTGTGCTCCGTACACCCGTACATGACGGCCAGCGTGGCGGTCGGCATGCAGTGACACGTCATGCCAGCGGCGGCGCAATTTCCTCCAGTGGCTTGCGCTCCGCATCCACTGCAAAGCGAAGCGCCAGCAAGCCCGCGACGATGACCAGCACTGCGCCAATCGCATAGCCCACGGCCACGGCGCCACGGCTGCCCGTCTCGATCAACGCACCGAAAAGCCATGGCGCCACGAATCCGCCAGCGCCCGTGCCCACCGCATAGAAGATCGCGATGGCCATCGCCCGCATCTGCAGCGGGAACACTTCGCTCACCGTGAGGTAGGCCGAACTCGCCGCTGCCGATGCCAGGAAGAACACGGCCGACCAGCACAAGGCCTGGCTGCGTGCATCCAGCCATCCCGCCATGAACGCCCCGCCCGTCAGCCCGAGGCCCACGCCGGACAGCACGTAGGTGATGGCGATCATCCGCCGACGCCCCCAACTGTCGAACAGCGGCCCCAGCAGCAACGGACCCAGCACGTTGCCCAGCGCAAATGGAAAGATGTAGAGCGCCACACGCGCGTCCGGCACGTCGTAGAAGCGTGTGAGCACGAGCGAATAGGTGAAGAAGATCGCGTTGTAGAAGAAGGCCTGCGAGATCATCAGCGCGAGCGCGACGACGCTGCGCTGGCGATAGCGGTGCAGCAGCACATGGGCGATCTCACGAAACGACGCCGAGCCGCGCGACGGCGTGGACCGCGCTGCAGCAACTGGCGGCAGCGGCCCGTGCGTGGCGCTGACCTGCGCCTCGATGCCCTCGATCACGCGCATCGCTTCGTCCACGCGCCCATGCGATGCCAACCAGCGCGGACTCTCCGGCACATCGCGCCGCACCAGCAGGATGGCAACGGCCAGAACTGCCCCCAGCCCGAAGCACACGCGCCACCCCCACACCGGCCCGAGCATCTGCGGATCAAGCAGCACGAGGCTCAAACCCGCCCCCAGCGCCGCGCCGATCCAGAAGCTGCCATTGATCGCGAGATTCACGCGCCCGCGAACGCGCGCCGGAATCAGCTCGTCGATGGCGGAGTTGATGGCAGCGTACTCACCGCCGATGCCCAGTCCCGTCGCAAAGCGGCACAGCGCAAAGAACAGGAAGTCCGTTGAAAACGCCGTGGCAAAGGTCGCGATCGAATACAGCACCAGCGTCAGCAGGAAAAGCCGCTTGCGCCCGAGCCTGTCCGCCAAGCGCCCGAACACCAGCGCGCCGATCACCGCACCGCCGATGTAGAGCGATCCGGTGATGCCGACTTGCGTGGCCGTCAGCGCCAGCGTGTCGCTGCGCTCCAGCACGCCACCCAGCGAGCCGACCAGCGTGACTTCGAGCCCGTCGAGCACCCAGGCCACGCCCAGCGCAATGACGACACGCCAATGCCAGCGCGACCACGGAAGCCGGTCGAGGCGGGCAGGGATGTCGGTGCCGTTCATCCCATCGCCGGCGTGCGTGCTACTTGCGGTCCGCCAAGGCAGGCGGCACCCATTCGTACAGCCAGGTCTCGCTCAAGGTCTGCTCGCCGCCCTTCAGGTAGACGCGCATCGTGACCGGCTCGGTGCTTTCAGTGGGCACCACGTCGAACATGGCGCGCACGCCGCGAATCGAATCCAGTGGCCGCGCCGACGTGATCTCGGCCTTGCCGCTCGACAGCGTGATAACGGGCTCGACCTTTGCCGTCTTCCAGTCGATCTGCGCCAGCGCGCCGCCCGCGAAGTCGATGGTGAAACGGTAGGAGTAGTACTTGCGCTTCTGGCCCACGATGCCGCCGATGCCGGTGCGCGTCGCCACGCAGATCGCCAGCGGCGGCCGGCTCGGTGGCTGCGCGCCCCAGTACAGGCGGTAGCCGAAGAGCATCTCTTGGCCCGGCTGCACCTTCTGCGCGGGGTTCCAGAAGGCGACGATGTTGTCGAAGGTTTCGTCCACCGTCGGGATCTGAACGAGCTGGATCGCGCCGTCACCCCAGCCGGTCTTGGGCTCAACCCACAGGCAGGGACGCTTTTCGTAGAACACGCCGTCGTCCTGGTAGTGGTCGAAGTTGCGGTCGCGCTGCAGCAGGCCAAAACCCTTGGGGTTCTGGTCGGCAAAGGAATTGAAGCTGAGCGTCGCCGGGTTGGTGAGCGGGCGCCAGATCCATTCGCCGCTGCCGCTGTTCATCGCCAGGCCGTCGGAATCGTGGATCTCGGGGCGCCAGTCGTTGCTCATGCGGCGGTCGTTCTCGCCGAACTGGAACATGCTCGTGCAGGGCGCAATGCCCAGACGCTCGATGGGCTTGCGCGGGTAGAGCGCGGCGTCGATGTCCATCAAGAGCACATCGCCCGGCGTGATCGCGAAGCGGTAGGCGCCCACGATGCTCGGCGAATCGAGCAGGGCGTAGACCACCACGGTGTCCGATGGCGCTTCGGGCTGCTCGAAGTAGAAGTCCGTGAAGTCCGGAAACTCCTCATCGCGCGGCAAGGCCGTGTCCACCGCCAGGCCGCGTGCGGACAGGCCGTATTGCCCTTCGACGCCCACGGCGCGGAAATAGCTCGCACCCAGGAAAGCGGCCACGTCACTCTTGAAGCTGTCGATGGAGGAGTTGACCCGAAAGCCCGCGAAGCCCAGGTCGCGCGGCTGCTTGCTGCCGACCAGGCCGCTCTTGCCGTAGTCGAACATGGCGGGGTCGTAGGCCAGCTCTTGCGCACGTCCGCGATTGACTTCGTGCATGCGCACCGGCCGCTTGAAGAACAGGCCCAGGTGAAACAGCTTGATCTGGAATTTCAGCTTCTGGTCGTTCCACATCGCGTGGTCGGGCTTGAACTGGATCGACTGGTACTGGTCCCAGTCCAGTGCCGCCACGTCGGCGGGCAGGGGGCGCCCGTGTTGCGTGTAGGGCTTGCCCGCCATCGCGCTGGCCGTGCCCTTGAGCCAGGCGTAGTCGAAGGGTTGGGATGCGCCCAGCGGTTGCAGGCCAGCGGCCTGCGCAGCCGGGGAAACGAGGATGTTGGAGCAGCCGGTCGCAGCCATGGCGCCAGCGGCGCCCAGGAAGGTTCTTCTTTGCATGGGCCTCAAGTCTAGGGAATTCCCGCAGCGCGTCTCGTCGGACGGCACCGCGTGCTGATTTTCTGGGCACGAGCAGTCTGCGCGGCAGAAGCCGCTGCTTCTGCCGCCCGGACTCCTAAGCCCAGCGGAACACTTCTTCCAGCGATGCGTTGACCTCTTCCATCCGGGCGCGAAACAGCATTTCGTCGGTGTAGCGCAGGCGCCGGCTCATCTCGCGGGCAATGTTCATCTGGATGAGCGCGAACTGCCCCGGGTCGAGTTCGAAGAGCCGGAACAGGTTGTCGGGCGTGAGCTCGATCGCGTGGCAGTCCTCCAGCGCCACCACCGAGGCGCTGCGCGCGGACAGGTCCAGCAGCGCCATCTCGCCGAAGCAGTCGCCCCGGCCGAGTTCGCGCAGCAGCATGTCGCGGCGCTCCCATTGCTTGCGCACGGCCACGCGGCCGTGCTCCAGCACGAACATGCCGCTGGCGGCATCGCCTTCGCGAAAGAAGTACTGGCCGGCCGGCACGTCGAAGACCTGCGCCGGTGCCAGCAGGAATTCCAGCGTGCTTTCAGACACCGCGCCGAAGATGGGCATTTGCTGCAGCAACTCGATCTGCATGGCCTGCATGAGCGTGATTACCGTCGATGAAAGAGGGCCGCCAGTGTAGGGCCGCCGTCATCGGCGCCGGGCGTCAGTGCCGGGTGAAGTAGTAAACCACTGCAACCAAGAGGATGAAGCCCGCCAGCACCAGCAGCTTTGTAAAGCGCGGCTGGCGCGCTGCACGGTAGCCTTCGAGCCGGCCGGGGAGGGTGCGCACGTCCTCGATGTCGCGGTCAGGATCGAAGCGGGCGTCTTTCTCGATGCTGGCCAGCATGGCCTTGGCAGCCTCGGCGTCTCGGGCGTTTTCGGGGGTCTGCAACTCGCCGCGCAGGCGCTGGATGTGGGCCATGAATACCTTGCCTTGTGGACTGAAACCGATGTCTTCGCCACTCGCGAAAAGCAGGCCCTGCTCGATGAGCGCGTCGAGCCCGCGGCGCACCGATGGCCGCTCGCTGACCGGCACCATGGCCTGCAGCCCCGTACGCAAGGTCCGGCTGCCGCCCGTGGCGGCGCAGCGCTGGCGAACGAGCGTTGCGAGAACGGCCGCAACGGTTCCGCGCTCGGTCAGTCTTTCCATCTCACCCTTCCTCGTGGCTGGCCGGTCTGGGGAGCCGGGCAAATAAATATAGGAACATTTTGTCAGCCACTGTCACCTTTTTGGTGCGGGACGGCGTGAATCTGCAGTGAATGAGTGAAATCCCTCAGACGAATGTGTGTCGTGGCTACATCGACCAGATGCGCGGCGCGGTGGCGTCCATCTTCCAGAGTTCGGAGCGCCACGCGCGCCACACCTGCCTGAGCAGTTGCATGGCCGGTTCGACCACCGGCGCCAGCACGCGCAGGACGATGATTTCGGCATGCGGGCTGGTGGCGCCGGCGCTTGCCTGCAGCGGGCTTTCATCGCACAGCGACCGGGCGAGATCGAGCGCGGCATCGCGCCGCTCGCGCGCAATGGGCGATCCGGCAACGTAGAAGAGCGAGGCCATGCAGCGGTGGCCGCTCAGCCCGAGGGGGCTTTGCATCAGCCGCTGGTCCGCCGCGTCGATGCGGCCGCGTTCGAGCCACACGCCCGGCACTTCGATGTGCTGCAGCAAACTGCCGCGCTCAAAAGGCTGGTTGGCGTGGGGCAGTCCCAAGGCGCTCACGTCCCAGCCGATGAGTTCGGCGCCGGGTGCGGCCTCGATGCGCAAGCGGTTCTCGGCGCGGCAACCGCTGTAGCAGATGGCTTCCAGCGGCAGCCATTCGACGCGTGCGCCCGGCGCCAGCGCGATGCGGGTGCGCTGCACGGCGGCTTCGCCTTCGGATCGGTAGAAGCGCGTCGCGCCCGGCGTGGTGACCAGCCCGTGGCTGCCGCTCTCGGCGCTGATGCCGATGTCCAGCGTGTCTCCGCCGACGAGGCCGCCGGGCGGGTGGATCATCACGTTGTGGCAGACCGCGTCACCTTCCGGGTAGAGGCTCTGCAGGATGCGCAGCGGCCCGCTGTGGCTGAATCGGGCGGTGCTTCGGTGGTTGTCGGCTTGGTAGGAGAGGTCGAGTTTCGCGTGCCAGGGCATGTCAGCTTTTCCACGCGCCAATGTGCGCGGCCGCCGCTTCGTCGATCAGCGCCGGGCCGATGCATTCGATGCGGTGGGGCGAGGCGTCGAACACGTCGTGGCAGGACAACTCGGCGTCGCGCTGGTCGCCATGGTCACCGCGAAACACGCGCAGCCGAGCGGCGTCGATGCCGAACACCACCCGCCCGATGGCCGACCAGAAGATGGCGCCGGCGCACATCACGCAAGGCTCGCCGGACGAGTAGATGGTCGCCTTGGCCAGTTCTTCTCGGGGGATCTTGCGTTGGCCCAGCAGGCGCACCGCGTTGGTTTCGGCGTGGCCGGTGCAGTCGCCGGTTTCGGTGGCGTTGCAATACGCCTCGGCCAGCACCTCGCCAGCCTGGGACACGACCACCGCACCAAAGGGCCGGTTGCCGCGGCGCCGCGCTGCGTGGGACCAGACGATGGCCTTGCGCAGGTAGCGGCCGTCGCGTTCGTCGAGTTTTGTTTCATCGGGGAAGCTCATGCACCAGGATCATGCATGAGGTGTGCCACGATGGATGCGTCGGGCGATCTTTGGGGGCGCGCGCGTGACATCTGACAACGTCCGGGCCTGCAGCCCCCTCGAACCGGTCAGCCCGCCAGCAACACGGGCCTGTTGTTGCGCGGCTGCAGCGGGCGTGCGTTCATGCCATAGAGCTTCTTGAACGCGCCCAATTGCGCGGCGGAGATTTCGACCGGCTTGCGCAGCACCTGCCAACGCACGTTCTCGCTGCAGGGCGGCGTCGTGACCGAGCCCATGAAAGCGTAGTGGGTGTGGTCGGCGGGCAGCAGGTCGGCTGGGTTGAACGCCGTTGCCAGCGGCTGCACTTCGCCCTTCTTGAGAGGCATGTGCTCGAAGACGCGTTGCAGTGCAGCGTTTTCCTTGCCGGCCCTGAAGAGAACCGCCACCACCGCCAGTTGCCCTTGCGCGTTCTTGTGGACCAGGTGCGCCACGAGGGGATAGGCCTTGCCGTCGATCCTTTCTTCGCTCGGCGCGTGGAAATGAAACTGCAGCAGTTGGTATTCGACGCCGCCGATGTCCAGCGAGCCGGGCGCCGACAGGTTCACCTGGATGGTGTGGCCGTTGTTGACGACTTCGCCGCTGCCGGGCACATACGCAAAGGCGAGCGGCGTCGCTTTCACGGGGCGCTGGACCCGCTTGGTGTCGATGTTGATGGGTGACTGCGATTTCCCCCGCTGGCAGGCCCTGAAGCCTGGATGCAATTGCGCCCAATGCTCTGCACCGCGATGACCACGGTACGTCCAAGAGGCCCTTTCGTCGTCCTCTTCCCCAGCGAAAGCCATGGGCGCAATGCCCCATGCGCAGCCCGCGAGAAGCCATAGTCTCGTTCTCATGTTTTCCTCCCGTCATTTTTGTGAGGCGGTATTGTCGATGACAGAGGTGCGCGCCCCCGGGTCTCGAAAACGCAGGGCAAAATGCTGGTGCGCAACTTGCATGTTGCGCATCGCAGAGTAGAAGCGTTCAGCCGGGCCGCCCGGCAGGAAATTGCTCTTTCATGTTTGTGTCTGTTCACGCAATGGAAGGAGTTCGCCCATGCTCGTCACCCAACAACCCGTTTTCCGCAAGTTCTGGCATGCCGTCATTCCGCTGACCGAACTGGCGCAGGGCCCCAAACCGTTCAAGCTCCTTGGCGAGGACATCGTGCTGTTCCTCGATGCCGATGGCCAGCCCGCCGCCTTGCGCGACCGCTGCTGCCACCGAACCGCCAAGCTCTCCAAAGGCTGGTGCGTGGATGCCCAGGGCCAGAGCTGCGGGCAGGGCGCCATCCAGTGCGGCTACCACGGCTGGACCTATGACCGCAGCGGCCAGGTGGTGCGCATTCCGCAGTACGAGCCCGACCGGCCCATCTCGCCCGAGTACAAGACCGCCGCCTATCACTGCACCGCGCGCTATGGCTACGCATGGGTGTCGCTCGAAGAACCCATTGCCGACATCCCGCCGGTGCCGGAGTTCGAGGACGCGGGCTTTCGGACCATCTTCCAGTTTTATGAAGAGTGGCAGACCAGCCCGATGCGCGCGCTGGAGAATTCCTTCGACAACTCGCACTTCAGCTTTGTGCACCGCGGCACCTTCGGCGTGGCGGCCAACCCCAAGCCGAGCAAGTACAACCTGGTCGAGAACGACAACGGCTTCTACGCCGAGACGATCATCGAAGCGGTGAACCCGCCCCAATTCCACGCCATCAGCGGCGTGACGGATCCGATCACCACGCGCCACATGCGCAACGCGTACTTCCTGCCCTTCTCGCGGCGGCTGGACATCGAATACCCGTCAGGGGTGCGCCACATCATCATCAACTGCTTCACGCCCATCGACGACGGGCGAATGCAGTTGTGCCAATGGCTGTTTCGCAACGACACCGAGGCGGACTGCCCCGCGCAGATGCTGATCGACTTTGATGAAAAGGTGACGCGCGAGGACAAGGACATCCTCGAATCGACCGACCCCGATGCGCTGGTCGACACGCGCCGGCGTGGGGTTGAATACTCGATGGAGTCGGACCGGCCGGGGATGCTGATCCGCAAGAACCTGATGCAGTTGCTGGCCCGGCATGGCGAGGCGGAGGTGCATCGGGGCGCCAGCAAGGTGATGCCGCTGGCGCAGGCCGCGTGAGGCGGCCGAAGCAGCCGCCGAAGTGGCCGCCCAAGACGCGGCCGAAGGGCCTTACTCAGCCCGGATGTCGTTGTTCTTGACCACTTCGCCCAGCAGCTTGTAGTAGCTCTTCGTCATGGCGTCGAGCTGCTCGGGCGTGCCGCCGCCAGCGTCGTCGCCGCGCTCGCTGATGGTCTTCTGCACGTTGGGGTCCTTCAGCGCCGTGTTCATCGCTGCGTTGGTCTTCTTCACGATGTCCGCGGGCAGGCCCGCCGGGCCATACAGGCCGATGAAGGAGATGATCTCGAAGTCCTTGATGCCGCGCTCCTTGGCGGTCGGCACGTCGGGGAAGGCCGGCACGCGCTTGGCGCCGGTGGAGATCAGCGCCTTGAGTTGCCCTGACTTGAGCATGGGCGCCACCACCGACGATGCGTCGAACATGCAGGGGATGCGCCCGGCGATCAGGTCGATCATGGCGGGGCTGCTGCCCTTGTACGGCACGTGGCTCATCTTGGGCTTGCCGATGCGCTCGCGGAACAGTTCCATGGCGGTCTGCACCAGGCTGCCGGGGCCGCCCGACGCATAGTCGACCGTCTTGCCCGCCTTGTCCTCGGCCTTGACCCACGCGATGAATTCTTCCACCGTCTTGACCGGCAGGCTGGCCGGCACCACCAGCATGAGCGACGAGGTCAGCAGCAGGCCGATCGGCGTGAGCTTGAGCGGGTCGGCCACCGGCGTGTTGCGGTAGGTGTGGGGGTTGAGCACCATGTTGCTGCCGTTGCCCACCAGCAGCTTGTAGCCGTCGGCCGGCGACTTCGCGACGTAGTCGGTGGCGATGTTGCCGTTGACACCGGGCTTGTTGTCGATCACGACGCCCTGGCCCAGGCTGGTCTGCATGCCTGCGGTGAGCACGCGGCCCGCAAAGTCCGTTTGTCCGCCGGGCGGATAGCCCACCACCAGCGTGACCGGCTTGGTGGGCCAAGCCCCCTGTGCCGATGCCATGCCCGGGAGGATGCCGGCGCCAAGGCCACCCAGGCCGAGTTGCAGCGCGCTGCGGCGCGAAAGAGGACGGGTCGAATCGATATGTCTCATGTAGCGCTCCCAAGCATGGCAAATGCCAAACGCCGCATCATAGTGGGGGGGTGGGCCGCGCCACAAGGCCGGCAGTCAGTTGGGGTTTTGGTCCTTCGCGGGCAGGCTAGGGCTTTGCGCGAATGGGCACTTTCGCTGTTTTGACGCTGCTACGATGGCCGCGCAACCTTTCACCAAGGAGTGCCAGATGGCAACGCGTGGATTCACGGGGCGACGCCCCTCGGCCGCTTTCGCGAACCGCTTGCCGCCCGGCCAGTATCAGGAGGAAGATTTCCCGGTGCTGAGCAAGGGGCCGACGCCGCGCGTCGACCTGGCGACCTGGCGCTTCACGCTGAGCGAGGGCCCGCGACCGCTGGCGAGCTGGAACTGGGCCGAGTTCGATGCCTTGCCGCGCACCGCCTGGCAGGGCGACATCCACTGCGTGACCAAGTGGACCAAGTTCGACACCTTGTGGGAAGGCGTCAGCATCGACGACCTGCTGGCTGCCGCGGGCATCGCGCCGCCCACGCCTTACCTGCTTGCCCTCTCGCACGACGACTACGACACCAACGTGCCGGCCGCCGACCTGCTGGGCGGCCGTGCCATGGTGGCCACGCGCTTCGGCGGCCGGCCGCTCGAGGCGCAACACGGCGGCCCGGCACGCCTGCTCGTGCCCCACCTGTATTTCTGGAAGAGCGCGAAGTGGCTCAAGGGCCTGCGCTTCACGCAGCGCGACGAGGCGGGCTTCTGGGAGCTGCGCGGCTATCACATGTACGGCGATCCCTGGCGGCAGCAGCGTTTTTCGGATGATCCATGAGCGCAGCGCCGGGCCGCCCCAAGCAAGCTCGCGCCCCCTCGGGGGGCAGGGAGGACACGAAGTGCCGAGCGTGGGGGTGCATGGACATAGCGCCGGGCCGCCCCAAGCAAGCTCGCGCCCCCTCGGGGGCCAGGGAGGACACGGAGTGCCGAGCGTGGGGGCAGCAATGAGCGGGGTATCGCCCTGGCACGATGCGACCGTGCAAAGCCTGGCCCACATCACGCCGCGCATCGTCAGCGTCGTCCTGCAGGCGCCGTTGCCGCGGCCGGTCGCCGGCCAGCATGTGGACGTGCGCCTCACCGCGCCGGACGGCTACGCGGCGCAACGCAGCTATTCCATCGCTTCCGCGCCGCACGCCGATGGCATCGAGCTCATCATCGAAAAGCTCGACGACGGCGAGGTCTCGCCCTTTTTCCACGACGTCGTGCAGCCCGGCGACACCATCGAGTTGCGCGGGCCGCTGGGCGGCCACTTCATCTGGCAACCTGAAGACGGCGGCCCCTTGCTGCTGGTGGGCGGCGGATCGGGCATCGCCCCTTTGATGGCGATGGTGCGCCAATGGCGCTCGTCGTCGGCGACCACGCCCCTGTTGCTGATCTACTCCGCCCGCACCTGGGCCGAGCTGGCCTTTGGCGACGAGTTGCTGGCGCTGCAGGAGCAGGCGCCCAACTTCATGTTCGTGGCCGTCACCACGCGCGAGCCCGCGCGTCGCAAGGACGATCTGGACCGTCGCATCGACGCAGCGCACATCGAAGCCATTCTCACGCGCTGGGACTATGAGCCCGCGAGCGTGTACGTCTGCGGCTCCAACCGTTTTGTCGAGGCGGCCACCACGGGCCTGCTCGATGCCGGCGTGCCGGCGACGCTCATTCGCACCGAGCGCTACGGTGGTGCCGGGTAAAGCATTCATCTTCAACAGGAGCGCATTCATGAGCATTTCAGTTCGCCGTGACGACATGGGCGGCACGCGGCACGTCCTCACCGTTCGCAACCACAAGATCGCCGTCGATGCATCGTCGGAAGCCGGCAGCAAGGACGAGGGCCCGACGCCGCACGACCTCTACGACAGCGCGCTCGCGGCGTGCAAGGCCCTCACGGTGCTGCTGTATGCGCAGCGCAAGGAGATGCCCGTCGAGAACATCGAAGTGGTGATCGATCGCGACGCTTCCCAGGAGCGACAAGGCACCTATCGCCTGAAGGCCTCGCTGAAGCTCACCGGCGACCTGAACGATGCGCAGCGCGCCGAACTGCTGCGCGTGGCGGGCAAGTGCCCCGTGCACCGGCTGATGACCGAGGTCAAGACGGAGGTCGAGACAGTGCTGGTCTGACAGAATCTTCGGGAAGGAGACAACAAGCACAAATGAACCACGATGAGCAGATAGCCCTGATCCGGCGCGCATTGGCGCTGATCGACACCCGCGGCAGCGAGCGCGGCGAACCGGCCACGAGCCCTGTCTCGCGCTACCTCGACGCCGCGCGCTTCGAACAGGAAAAGGGAGCCGTCTTCGGGCGCCATCCGCTGGCCCTGTGCCCATCCGCCGCGCTGGCGCAGGCGGGCGATTCATACGCCATCGACGTTGCGGGCCTGCCCATCGTCATCGTGCGGGGCGAGGGCGGAAAGCTGAACGCATTCGTCAATGCCTGCCGCCATCGCGGCGCACGGCTGAAGCCGCCGGGCGCATCGAGCCAGCGGGCTCTGGTGTGCCCGTATCACAGCTGGACCTACGGGTTGGACGGCGCATTGCGTGGACGTCCGCACGCTGCTGAATTTCCGCATGCGCCCGCCGCCGACTGTTCGCTGGTGCGCGTGCCCGCGGCCGAGGCGCTGGGACTCGTGTGGGTCGTGCCGCGCGTGCTCGCGCCGGGCGAAGATGCGGCGCTGGACATCGACGCCTGGCTGGGCCGCTTCGGTGCCGACCTGCGCAACTGGGGCTACGACAGCTGGAAGCCGGTGCACCAGCGCGAGTTCGGGAATCCGACCAACTGGAAGGTGCCCATCGAGGCCAATCTGGAGACCTATCACTTCCAGTACGCTCACCGCAACAGCATTGCGCCGATGTTTTACGACAACCTGCTGGTGGCCGACCACGACGGGCCGCACCAGCGCATCTTCCTGCCCAAGCGCAGCATCGAGGGCCTGCGTGAGCAGCCAGCGAGCGACTGGCAGGTGGGGCCGCATTCCAACATCATTTATTTCTTCTTTCCGTCCACGCTGATCCTGCACGAAGGCGACCACACCAATGCCTTCACCGTCTTGCCCGAGGCCGTCGGCCACTCGCGCGTGGTAGCCAGCACGCTGGTGCCCGAGCTGCCGACCACGGAGAAGTCGGTGAACTACTGGCGCAAGAACGTCGACTCGTTCTGGGGCGCGCTGGATGAAGACTTTGCGCTCGGCCGTTCAGTGCAATCCACGCTGGCGAGCGGCGCGCTGCAGAGCCTGTACTTCGGCGCGACCGAATGCGGCCCCGCGAAGTTCCATGGCGACGTCGAAGCGGCCCTGGCCGCGCACAAGCCGCCCATTGCCCTGAAGGCGCACGCCGTGTGACGCACCATCAGCCTGTTCGCCCGACCGACCGGCACGCCTTCGACACCACCATCGACGCGCGCTCGCCTGCGGAGTTTGCGCTGGACCACATTCCGGGCGCGATCAACTGCCCGGTGCTGGACAACGAGGAGCGCCGCATCGTCGGCACCCTCTACAAGCAGCAGGGCGCCTTCGAGGCGCGGCGCGTGGGCGGGGCGATGGTGGCGGCCAACCTGGCACGCCATCTGCGCGAGACTTTTCACGACCGGCCGGCGAACTGGAAGCCGCTCATCTATTGCTGGCGCGGCGGGCTGCGCAGCGGCTCGATGGTCCAATGGCTGCGCCTGGTTGGCTGGGACGCACAGCAACTGGCCGGTGGCTACAAGAGCTTCAGGCACCACGTGCTGGAGCAGCTCGGCGCCCTGTGCCCGCGGCTCAAACTGCAGGTCATCTGCGGTGCCACGGGCAGCGCCAAGACCCGTGTGCTGCACGCACTGGCGGCGCGCGGCGAACAGGTGCTGGACCTGGAAGCCTTTGCTGCGCACAAGGGCTCATTGCTCGGCGCGCTGCCGGGCGTGCCGCAGCCGTCGCAAAAGCATTTCGAGACTTCGATTGCGACCCTGCTGGAGTCGCTGGACCTGTCGCGCACGCTGTACGTCGAAGGCGAGAGCGCGCGCATCGGCCGGCTGTCGGTGCCGCTGGTATTGGTCGAGCAGATGCGCGCGGCGCCTTGCATTGAAGTTCGGGCAACGCCGCAGGCGCGGCTCGACTACCTGCTGCGCGACTACAGCTATCTGGGCGATGACGCCGACGCGCTGGCCACCCAACTGGGCAAGCTCAAGGAAATACAGGGCAAGGAAACCGTGCAGCGCTGGCAGGCGTGGGCGCAGGCGCATGACCTGCCGCACCTCTTTGCCGAACTGATGGCGCTGCACTACGACCCGCACTACGAGCGCTCGCAGGCCAGGCACTTCCACCAGTGGGCGCAGCGGCTCAACGTGGAGACGGGGGATCTGTCTGATGCGGGGATCGACGCGTTGGCCGACGCTGTCGTGAGGTTGTCAAAGCTGCCGTCACCCTGAGCGGTCTTGCGCTGAGGCATCACGGCGGTCGTATGCGGTGCGACGCGAGTGAGATTCGCGCCGGCGGACGCGGGTGTTCCAGATCTAGGCCTTGGCCGGCTTGAAGGCTGCCACGTCGCCCGGCTTGCGCAACATCTTGTCGACATCGGCGGCATGCAGTTCCTCGAGCTGGATCATCTGCCGCGCGAACTCTTCCAGCGCCACCGACCGTCCTTCCACGACCGTTAGCAGTTCCCGGTACAGGGCCAGCGCACGCGCCTCGGTGTCGAGCGACTCGCGCAACATGGCGCCGATGTCGGTCTGGTGCGAATCGAGCAGCGGGCCGATGGCGAGTGACGGGTAGGCGCCCAGGGTGGTGATCCATTCGCCCACCTGCTGCGCATGCATCAGCGATTCGTTGGCCTGCTCGCGCAGCCACGAGACGATGGGAATCCGGCCAAAGCCGAACACCAGGAACGAGTAGTGCGTGTAGCGCACCACGCCGGCCAACTCGGCTTCCAGCAGGCGGTTGAGCACCGAGACGATCTTCTCTTGTTCGAGCTGTTCCATGAAGGCACGCCCTTTCGTCGTGTGGGACCGCAAATTATGCGCGCGAGACCGTCTCGCAACCCCGTGCGGTGTGAAGAACAGGAACCCTCAGGCCGCCCCCCGAAAGCAAGACAACCCCCAAGGCGACAACTTCACCGGCAGGTGGTAGTGCTGCGACATGTCCGACAACCCGAAGCGGAAGGTCTGCACATCCATGAACGCCGGCTCAGGCAGCTTCGTGCCTTTCGCGCGGTAGTAGTCGGCCACATGCAGCCGCAATTCGTAGACGCCGATGTCGAACAGCGTCTCGCGCCCCTCGATGCCGGCGACCACGCCGTTGGTGCCCACCTTGCCCGTGGCCACGCTTTTCCAGGTCTTGCCCTCATGTCGCGCAATCTCGACCTCCATGCCAACGGCGACGACGCCATTGGCAATATCCACGACATGAATCGAAACGGCTTGCATGTGAATCCCTTCCTCGTTTGACGATGGGCCGAAGTATGGCGTGCTCGGCGCCACCTTGAAACGCGCACGGGCAGAATCTCTTGATCATGTCCGCCCAAGCTACCCCTTCCTGGCTCACCTTCAGCCCCGCCGTGGCCGCCGCGCGCGCCGCCGGACGGCCCGTCGTCGCGCTGGAATCGACCATCATCGCCCACGGCATGCCGTACCCGGAAAACGTTCGCACGGCGCGCGAAGTGGAGGCGATCATCCGCCAACTGGGCGCGGAGCCCGCGACCATTGCCGTGATGGACGGGCGGATCCGCATCGGCCTGTCGGACGACGAACTGGAGCTGCTCGGCCGCGCCGGCAACGCCGTCGCCAAGGTCAGCCGCCGCGACCTGCCCGCAGTGGTGTCCAACGGTGCACTGGGTGCCACCACGGTGGCCGGCACGATGATCTGCGCGGCGCTCGCCGGCATCGAGGTCTTTGTCACCGGCGGCATTGGCGGCGTGCACCGCGGCGCCCCGGAAAGCTTCGACATCTCGGCCGACCTGCAGGAACTCGCCACCACCTCCGTCGCCGTGGTGTGCGCCGGCGCCAAGTCGATCCTGGACATCGGCCTCACGCTCGAATACCTCGAGACGCATGGCGTGCCCGTGCTCAGTTGCGGGCAAGAGAATTTCGCGGCGTTCTACACGCGCGACAGCGGTTTCAAGGCCGATTACCGGCTGGACGATGCGCAGGCGCAGGCGCGCTTCATCCGCACCAAATGGGACCTCGGCCTCGCGGGCGGCGTGGTGCTGAGCGTGCCGGTGCCCGCGGCCGCGGAGATGCCGCGCGAGGAAATCGACGCGCTCACGTTGCAAGCGCTCGAAGACGCCAAAGTGCAGGGCATCACCGGAAAGGCCGTGACGCCCTTCCTGCTTTCGCGGATCAAGGCGCTGACGGGCGGGCGCAGCCTGGCGACCAACATTGCGCTGGTGAAGAACAACGCCGAGGTCGGGGCTCGGCTTGCGCTGGCCTTAGCCGTTCACACGGCTTCGCGATAAATCAGCACGACAGCGCGCAAGGTCTCAGACCCAGCGCTGCACCGCCTGCGCCGTATCGCTCGGCTTCGTGTTGAAGCAGATCTTCGCTTTCGGCGCGCCTTGGTGCAGCACGTTGATCAGCTTTTCGAACAGCAGGAAGTGAGCGGGCAGGGTGCGGATGCCGGCACCGATCACGATGCAGTCCCACGGCGCCTGCGAAAGCCGGTCGGCGACGACCTGTGCGGCCGTGTCGCCCAGGTCGGTCAGGCACAGTTGCGCGTCGTAGCCCAGGCCGTTCAGGGTGGCCTGGTCGGTTTCGAGACCCCGGCGAACCTTGTCGGCGTTGAGGTCGGGCATGGCGCTGAAATCGACGAGCGAGGGCTCCAGGCCGATCACCAGCACACGCTTCTTGCCGTTCATGCCATTCTTGCCGTTCATGCCTTGGCCTTTGGCAGGTCTTCGTGCAGGCACAGGATGTTGCCCTCGGTGTCCAGGAACCACGCCGCCTTTTCGGAGCCGAGCACGCAGACGTGTTCAACGGTCTTGAGTCCCGGAAAGTCGTAGTCCTCGAACACCACGCCCGTTTTTTTCAGCGCGGCAATGGCCGCCGCGATGTCGGGCACCTGGAAACTGATGGTCGTGTGGTCGGCCTTGGTGCCGCCTTCCTTGGGAAACAGCGCCAGGATGGTACCGGCACATCGATAGGTGAACTTGCCGTCGGCCTGCAGCCCCTCGGGCTTCAGGCCCAGCCGGTCTTCGTAGAAGCGGCGTGCGCGCTCCAGGTCCTTGACGGGCAGCATCGTGGTCACGGCAGCATCGGCGAGCATGGGGTACCCCCTTGGCGTTTGCGCAGGCTGTTGATTGTGCGCGTCCAGGGAGGCCCTGAACAAGTCCTGGCGCGGTCCGCCGAGGACTTGTTCAGCGTCTCCCTAAATCATGTTGCGCATCGCCTGCGCCGTTTCCCGCAGCACCGGCAGCACGCGCGCGACGGCGTCTTCGGTCGATTCGTGCCCCATCGGCATGGTGACGTTGAGCGCGCCGACCACGTCGCCGCGGCGGTCGCGCAGCGGCACGGCGATGCCGCGCGAATTCAGGTCCAGTTGCTGCTCCGACAAGGCCCAGCCCTGGTTGCGGATGCGGGCCAGTTCCAGCCGCATGCGCTCCTTGCTGGCAATGGTGAACGACGTGAACACCGCCAGGTCGTGCGTGGCCAACCATTGCGCCTGCTCTTCGTCGCTGCGCAGGGCCAGCATCAGCAGGCCCGCGGCCGTGACCTGCGCCGCCACGCGCGCGCCCAGCACATAGCCGGTGCTCATGCTGCGGTTGGGTCCGTTGCGGGCGATGTAGACCACTTCGTCGCCGTCCATCACGCTGAGGTAGGCAATCTCGTGCGTGCCCACGGCCACGCGCTGCAGGAACGGTTGCACGATGCGCGGCAGCCGCGCCGATTCGAGGTACGACTGGCCCAGCCGCAGCACGCGCGGCGTGAGCCAGAACAGCTTGCCGTCGCTCGCCACATAGCCCATGTGCTGCAGCGTGAGCAGATAGCGGCGCGCTGCGGTGCGCGTCATGCCGGTGCGCTGGCCGGCCTGGCTGGCCGTCATGCGGGCATTGGCGTCGTCAAAGGCTTCGATGATGCTGACGCCGCGCTCCAGACCGGCGATCCAGTCGCGTTTGTCGAGACCCGGCGGGACGCCATCGTCGTCTTTTGTCATGCCGGCGATCCTAGGTGAAGCCCCCGATTCGTTCAATAGTCGATCAAGGCTGTCCGATGATCGAACGCCATGAAAGCCCCCGGACTTCCGCGTTGACAAAGTTCTGACTAAAGTCGTCACTGCGCCATCGCGCCCCGAACGATAGTCGAACGAACCCAAAAAGAGCCGGAGACGCTGCATGCAATCCATCCATGGCACCACGGACGTGTACCTGATCCCGGGTGACCCGGTCGTCAACGTCCGCGCGCCGCGCATGTTCAACGCCGTGTTCGAGCGCTTCGGCATCGATGCAGTGCTGGTGCCGGTGCGTGTGCCGGTGCGCGACCTGGCGGTGTTCCTCAAGGGGAGCTTTCTGGCCCGGAACGTCCGGGGCATGGTCATCGCGCCGCCGCACAAGCCGCTGGTGGTCAGCCTGCTCGACGGCTGCGGTTTGTTCGGGCGCGTCGCCGGCTCGGTGAACGTGGTGCGCTGCACCGCCAACGGCGAACTCGAGGGCGACCTGTTCGACGGCGAAGGCTTTGCCAGCGCGCTCGACTACTTCAACATTCCCTTTCGGGGCAAGCGCGCGCTGATCCTCGGCGCAGGCGTCACCGGCGCGGCCATCGGCGTGGCGTTGGCCGATGGCGGCACAGTCAATGGCGCGGAGCACATCGCGTTCTACGATCCGGTCGCGGGCAAGGCCATCGGTCTGGCAACGCATCTGGATTCGTTCTTCGACGCCACGGTGGTGTCGGTCGACACGAGCGATCCGGCCGGCTTCGACCTCGTGGTCAACGCAACCCAGCTGGGCCTGGCAGCAGGCGACGCGCTGCCCTGCGACGTCGCGCGGATGGACAGCCACGCCGCGGCATTCGACGTGCTGCTGCGCGGCCAGCCCACGCCTTTTGTGAAAGCGGTGCGCGACCGCGGCCTGCATGCGCAGCCGGGCTTCGAAATGCTCATCCAGCAGATCCCCTATTACCTCGACTACTTCGGCTACACCGAGGCGGCGCAAGGTGTGCGTGACGACGCGGGCTTCCTGCGCGACCTGATCTATCCGGCCGAACTCGCGGATGAAGCCCGCAACCCGCTGCGCTACCACTCGGCCAGCGTGGCCTGAAAAAATTCAACACAGGACAGACCCCGCATGAGTGTTTTCGAAGGCTTTCTCTCGACGCCCGAGGTGCTGGAGGCGTTCAGCGACCATCAGTTCGTCGATGCGATGCTGCGCTTTGAAGCAGCCTTGACGCGCGCCCAGTCGCAGCTGGGCCTGATTCCGGAATCGGCCGCGCAAACGATCATCGGCAGTTGCAAGGTCGAGCTATTCGACGTGGCCAAGATCGTGCGCGACAGCGGCCGGGCCGGCAGCGTGGCCATTCCGCTCATCAAGAGCCTGAAGGAATCGGTGGCCCTGTTCAACGAAGAGGCTTTGCCCTTCGTGCATTTCGGCAGCACCAGCCAGGACGTGATCGACACGGCCATGTCGCTGGTGACCCGCAGCGCGGTGGAGTTGATCGAGGCCGACCTGGACAAGGCCATCGAGGCGCTGCTGGGCCACGCCACTCAGCACGCCACCACGCCGATCTTGGCGCGCACCTTGATGCAACCGGGCTCGGTCACCAGCTTCGGGCTCAAGTGCGCGGGCTGGGTGGCGCCACTGGTGCGCTGCCGGGAACGCATCGGCGCCGCAAGGCACAACGCGCTCAAGGTGCAGTTGGGCGGCGCCGTCGGCACGCTCGCGCAAATGAAGGGCCTGGGCCCGACCGTGCGCCAGCGCATGGCCGACGAACTCGGGCTGGGCAACGACGGCATGGTGTGGCACACGCAGCGCGACGAATGGGTGGCGCTGGGCTGCGAGATGGGCCTGCTGGCCGGGAGCCTCGGAAAGATCGCCCGCGACATCGCGCTCATGGGGCAATACGAAGTCGGCGAAGTGGCCGAGCCCAGCGAGCCGGGGCGGGGCGGTTCGTCCGCCATGCCGCACAAGCGAAACCCCGTCGGCTCGATGGTCGCGCTGGCCGCCGCGCAACGTGCGCCGCAACGCGTGGCAGCGCTGCTTGCCACCATGGTGCAGGAACACGAGCGTGCCCTGGGCAACTGGCAAGCCGAACTGGGCGAATGGCCGCAACTGCTGATGAGCGCGCACGGCAGCGTCCGGGCGCTGGCAGGGGCCTTGCCCGGCCTGCAGATCGACGCACAGCGCATGCGTGCCAATATCGAGAATTTGCGCGCGGTGCTGCCGGCGGAAGCCGCCGACGAATGGTTCAGTCCCGCACTCGCGCAGCACGCCGGCGTCGCGACGCTGCAGCAGGTCGACGTGCTGCGCGCCCGTTTCAGCATCGCCGCCCGCGTACCCCGAAAGGAAACCGTTTCATGAGCAACCCCAAGCCGCCCGCCAACGATTACGAAGCGGGCATGGTCAACCGCCGCCGCGTGCTCGGCGATGCGTGGGTCGACAAGTCGCTGGCCAACCGCAACGCGTTCAACGCCGAGTTCCAGGACCTCATCACGCGCCATGCGTGGAACGACATCTGGGGCCGGCCCGCGCTGGGCGACAAGACGCGCCGCTTCATGGTGCTGTCGATGATGCTGGGCATCAAGTCCTTCGAGGAGTTTGCGATGCACATGCGCGCCGCGCTCGACGGCCCGCCCGAATCGCGGCTCACGCCCGACGACATCAAGGAAGTCATCATGATGTCGGCCATCTACGTCGGCGTGCCGGCGGCCAACCACGCCTTCGGCATCGCAACGGCCATCCTCAAAGAAAAGGGCCTGCTCGCGGACACGCCCACGTGAGGACGCGGGCCGACGGGCTCAGCTTTGCGTTGTTGCTGCCGCTGCTGCTGGCGGCGCAGCCTGTGGCGACCGACAGCTACCTGCCTGCCCTGCCGGCGATTGCCTCGGAGCTGGGTTCGGCCAGCACCAGCCTGACGATGTTCGTGCTGGCCTTTGGCATTGCGCAGATTCCCGTGGGAAGCCTGGCCGATCGCATCGGGCGGCGACCCGTGCTGCTGGGCGGCCTTGGCTTCTATGTCGTGGCCGCGCTGGCCGGCGCGCTGGCGACTTCCGCCCTGATGCTGGCGGTGGTGCGGGCGATGCAAGGTGCGTCCATGGCGGCGATCCTGGTGTGCTCGCGGGCCGCGGTGCGTGACCTGTATCCGGCGCACGAAGGGCCGCACGTGATGGCGCGAGGCCTCACGGGGCTGGGTGTGGTCGCCTTGCTGGCGCCTGTGTTGGGCGCGTGGATCGTGCAGTGGGCTGGCTGGCGCTGGGTGCTGGCGACCATGGCGCTCTACGCCGCCGTGCTGCTGGCCATGTGCTGGCACTCCTTTGCCGAAACCCGCGCGCCGCACGATGCCAGCCAGCCTGCACCCGGCGGCGGTGTGCGCGAAGTATTTGCCAGCCGCAGCTTTCGGGTGTGGTCGTCCCTTTCGGCGACAACCTACGGCGGCCTGTTCTGTTTCTTGCTGCTGTCGCCGATGGTCTACATCGGCTATCTCGGCTGGTCACCCGCGTGGTACGGATGGATTCCGGCCGGCGGTTCGCTGGTCTACATCTTCAGCACCACGATGTGCCGGCGCTTGCTGCGCAAGTACGGGCAGCTGCGGACCATTCGTTTGGGGGCGTCGCTCAGCCTGACGGGCGCGGCCATCCAGGGGCTGGGCTGCTGGCTGCTGCCGCTGAGCGCCTGGCCATTGCTGCTGGGCCACGCCATCTATTGCCTGGGACACGGCATCCACCAGCCCTGCGGACAAGCCGGCGCCGTCGGTGACTTGCCGCATCTGGCGGGGCGCGCCGTGTCGTGGTCCGGATTCGGCATGATGCTGGTCGCGTTCTGCACCGGCCAGGTTGCTGCACGATTCGTGGATGCGCAATACAGTCACGGCGCTTGGCCGATGGTGGTGCCCTTGATGGTGGCCGGCGTCACGCTGGTCGTGATTGCTTTTGCATGGCTGCCAACGCTCAATACTCCAAGAAAGGAAAAATGATGATCCGTCTGAATGTGGTTCGCGAAGGGCAAGGCCCGATGGTCGTGCTCAGCCACGCCCTGGGCTGTGACCTGCACATGTGGGACGGCGTTGCGCCGCTGCTGGCGCGCACCTGCACCGTGCTGCGCTACGACCACCGCAACCATGGGCGCTCCGAGGTGGTGACGGGCGATCATTCCATCGACACGCTGGCCGACGACGTGGCTGAACTCATCGAACGCGAGGCGGGCGGCGAGCCGGTGCACTTCGTGGGTTTGTCGATGGGCGGCATGACGGCGCAGGCGCTGGCGGTGCGGCGCCCGGATCTGCTCGCCAGCGTGGTGATTGCCAATTCGGCGTCGTACTACCCGGACAAGGCGCCGTGGAAGACGCGTGTGGAGACCGTGGCGTCGCAGGGCATTTCGGCGATAGCACCGGGCGCCGTGGCGCGCTGGCTGACGCCCGGCTTCGTTGCCACGCCCGCCGGCGAAGCGGCTGCGGGCCTGCTGGAAAGTGCGCTGGTGTGCACCGACGCCGCCGGCTATGCGGCGAGCTGCGAGGCGGTGGCGGCGATCGATTTTCGGGAGAGCAACAAGCGCGTCCAGCGGCCGGTGCTCGTCATCGCCGGCACGCTCGACGAGGCCACGCCGCTGGCCATGTCAGAGGAGATGGTGGCGGCGATTCCGGGGGCGCGGCTGGCAACTATTGACGGTGCGCACCTGAGTGCGGTGGAGCTGCCGGCGGAGTTCGTGCGGCTGGTGACGCAGTTTCACGCGTCGCTGGGGTGATCGGGGCCTGTTCGCGAAACGAGGGCAGGGGTTCACGACCCCCGCCGTCCAGTCAATTTGAGAAGTAGCTCTCAGGCGCCTGTTCACGAAGCGCCGCCAGGTGCGTGGTGATGTGGTTGATGTGAGATGAGACGCTGGCGCCGAGGCCTGCCACGTCGCGGGATGCCATTTGCGCGAGCATCTGCTCATGTTCCTGCAAGGCGCGGTCCGCATGACCGGCCACGTGGCCCAGGAGCAGCCAGCGCACCCGGTCGAACTGCCGCTTGATGGGTTCAAGCATCTCCCACACGTGCCCACGGCCGGCGAACTCGAACAGGCGGCGGTGCATCAACTCGTCAAGCTCCGAGAACCTGTCGATCTCCCCGGTCTCGACCGCGCTGCGTTGCCGCTGGACGATTTGCCCGAACTCCTCGAGTTGCGACGGCGTGATCGTCTGCACCAGTTGCACATGACTGGCGCACTCGAGCGTGCTGCGTACGAAGCGACCTTCTTCGAGCAGTTGCGTGCGTACCGGCGCGACGATCGTGCCCACCTGCCGGTAAATCAACACCATCTGCTCGTCGGCCAACTGGGCCAGCGCCTCGCGCACCGGCGTGCGACTGACGTCAATCAGCTTGGAGATCGTCGCTTCCGAGAGTGCAGTGCGCGGAGGGAGCGTGCCGCGAACGATCGCCCGCAGCAGGACGTCGTGCACTTGTGCCGTGTACGAGCGTGCTGGATCGAGCTGAAAACCTGCAAGGGCGTCAACCAGGGGGCCTTCGGTCGGCGCTGATTCGGCGGCCTTGCCTCGGGGGCGGGCCGGGATTGGAGCGGACATGGAGATGAAGAATCCTTGTTGAGGGCAATGGATGCATTTTCTACCATGGTAGTCAACTAGTCATCGCCTCATTTCATAGGGTTATCCCGCTATAAATAGTGAAACACCGTCAATAGACTCCGCAACAGGCCCATGACTACCATGGTACTGTGGTAATAAACCGAGGACATGAATGCCTTCGAGAGTCATCCAGAGCAGCGAGCGTCTATCGGCAGGCAACCTACGTATCGCCCGCGAATCGGTAGCCCGCCCAGGCTATGACCGCACTCAACTGCAACGGGGCATCGTCCATCTGGGCCTGGGTGCCTTTCACCGGGCCCATCAGGCTCTCTACACCGAAAAAGTGATCGCCCAAGGCGACCTGCGCTGGGGCATCGTCGGCGTGAGCCTTCGCGATCCGCGCGTTCCGGATGTGCTGGCCGGGCAGGACCACCTGTACTCCGTCACCGAGCGACACGGTGATGAAGCGCACACGCGGATCGTCGGTGCATTGCGCGGCGCCTTGTTCGCGCCGCGGGACCTCGCGCAGGTGATCGCGGCCATTGCCGATCCCACCGTGTCCATCGTGACCAGCACGGTGACCGAAAAGGGCTACAGCCAGAACCCGGCCAGCGCCGACCTCGACATCGACAACGCGGACGTGCGCCATGACCTCGCGCATCCGGAATCACCGCGCACCACGCTCGGCGTGCTCGCTGCCGGGATAAGGAATCGCCCGTCCGGTGCGCCCCTGACGCTGGTGTGCTGCGACAACATGGCCGGCAACGGTGACACCCTGCGCAAGCTGCTGGCGCAATACGCCAGCATGTTCGATGCAAAGCTCGCACGCCGCATCGAACGGGAGATCGGCTGTCCCAACAGCATGGTGGACCGTATCGTTCCGGCCGCGACGCCGGCCTCACTCGATTGGGCGGCCGAACGCCTGGGCCTGCGCGACGAGGCGGCCATCGTTTGCGAGCCGTTCACCCAATGGGTGATCGAAGACCGCTTTGCAAGCATCCGTCCCGCCTGGGAGGACGCCGGGGCCTTGCTGACCAGCGACGTGCGCCCCTACCAGGCGATGAAGCTGCGCCTGCTCAATGGCACGCACTCGGCCCTCGCATATGCCGGGCAGCTCTGCGGACTGGAGACGGTGGCCGACGCCATGGCGCATCCGCTGGTCGGACAGTTCGCCCGCCGCCTGATGATCGAAGACCTTCGCGCCACCGTGGCGGTGCCGCCGGGCTACGACGTGCTGGCCTATTGCCACGACCTGCTCAAGCGCTTCGAGAACCCGACCTTGGCCCACCGTACGCAGCAAATCGCGATGGACGGCACGCAGAAGGTGCCGGTGCGCTGGCTGCCGGCCTTGCGCGAGAGCCTGGCCGCGGGCGTCGAGCGTCCTCAACTCGAGCGTGCCCTCGCAAGCTGGCTGCACTACCTCTCGACGGGACGCAGTGACAGCGGTGCCGCACTGGTCATCAGCGACCCTGGCGCCGAGGCACTGGCGGCACGTTTGCGTCAGACCGCCAACGACATGGACGCAGCGAATGCCGCGCTGGCCCACAGCCCCGTGTTCGGCTTGCAGCCGTGGCCGCCGGCCTTCGTCGAGCGCCTGGCCGGCCACTTGTCCACGTTGCGCCGCGGCGGGATGACCGCGCTGCTGTCCCCCTGATTCAAAGCATTCACGCACATCGCCACTCAACACCTACCGGAGACACCGACATGACCTTTGCGCCCACCCGTCGCCAATTTGCCACCACGCTTGCCGCTGCCGGCGCCGCGGTGACGCTGCCCCGCTTCGCCTTTGCCGAGGGCGAGATCAAGCTCAAGTACGGCACCGCCTTTCCGGCAGACCATCCGGGAACGCTGCGCATCAAGGAAGCGGCCGAAGCCATCCGCAAGGACACCGGCGGCAAGGTCGACCTGCAGGTCTATCCGACCAGCCAACTCGGCAGCGAGCCCGACATGATTTCGCAGACGCGTGCCGGGGCCATCGACATCATGTCCACGGCCGGCACCAACCTGCAGACGCTGGTGCCGACGGCCGGCATCAACGGCGTGGCCTTCGCGTTCAAGGACTACGCCGCCGTGTGGGCCGCGATGGACGGCGACCTGGGCGCCTATGTGCGCAGCGCGCTGCTCAAGGTCAACCTCTACGCATACGACAAGTGCCTGGACAACGGCTATCGCAACATCACGTCGGCCAGCAAGCCGATCGTGACGCCAGCCGACCTCAAGGGCTTCAAGATCCGCGTGCCGGGCATTCCGCTGTGGATCTCGATGTTCAAGGCGCTCGGTGCGTCGCCCACGGCGATTCCGTTCGGCGAGCTCTATTCGTCGCTGCAGACCAAGGTGGTCGACGGGCAGGAGAACCCGCTCGCGCTCATCCAGAGCGCCAAGCTCTACGAAGTGCAGAAGTTCTGCTCGCTGACGGCCCATACGTGGGACGGCCACTTCATCTTCGGCAATGCGAAGAAGCTGCAGTCCTTGCCGAAGGAAGTGCAGGAGGCGCTTGCCAAGAACCTCAACGCCGCTGCGCTCAAGCAACGCGAAGACATCGCCAAGCTCAACACCGATGCGCAGGCACAGTTGACCAAGCTGGGGGTCACCTTCAACAAGCCCGACGCGGCGCCGTTCCGGGAGCTGCTCAAGACCGCGGGCTTCTACACCGAGTGGAAGACCAAGTACGGCGATGAGGTGTGGGCCAAGCTGGAGAAGTACTCCGGCAAGCTGGCTTGAGGGGCAGCGCCATGCAGTCCACCGTAGACCCGCTCGACATCGTCCCGGACACCAGCCCACGCTGGTTCGACCGGTTGCTGGCCTGGGTCACCGAAATTCCCGCGGCCGCCATCGTGGTGGCAGAAATCTTCATCCTTGGCGGTGGCGCCTTCGCGCGCTACGTGCTTCATGAGCCGCTCACCTGGACGGACGAACTCGCGAGCATCCTGTTCCTGTGGCTCGCGATGCTCGGCTCCTGCATTGCCTTGCGGCGCACCGCCCACATGCACCTGACGACTTTCGTCAAGGACTTGTCGCCCGAAAGGCGCGCGTGGACCGATGCGCTGGGCATGTGCCTGGTGGTGGCTTTCCTGGCCATGTTCACCGGTCCGGCCTGGCAGCATTGGCACGAGGAGATCGAAGTGACCACGCCGGTGCTCGGCATCAGCGAAGGCTGGCGTGCAGGGGCGGTGTTCGCGGGCGCGATCCTGATGCTGGTGACGGCGGTGACACGGCTCGTGGAGCAGTCGCCATGGAAACAGATCGCCGTGTGCGGCACCGCGGTGGCGTTGGGTGGTGGCGCGCTGTGGCTGCTGGCACCGGCGCTGGCGACGCTCGGCAACCTCAACCTCGTGATCTTCTTCCTTGTGATGCTGGTTGGCTGCATCGTGATCGGCGTGCCGATCGCGTTCGCGTTCGGGTTGGCGACGATGTCCTACCTGGCCTTCTCGACCACCACGCCGATGTCAATCATGCCCAACCGCATGCAGGAAGGCATGTCGCACCTGATCCTGCTGGCGGTGCCGCTCTTCGTCTTCCTCGGTTCGCTGATCGAGATGACCGGCCTGGCCCGCGCGATGATCAACTTCCTGGTGAGCCTGATCGGCCACGTGCGCGGTGGACTGCAGTACGTGCTGCTGGGCGCCATGTACATCGTCTCGGGCATCTCGGGTGCCAAGGCGGCCGACATGGCGGCCGTGGCACCGGCCTTATTTCCGGAGATGAAAAAGCGCGGCAGCAAGGACGGGGACCTGATCGGATTGCTGTCGGCTTCCGGCGCCATGTCGGAAACCATTCCGCCGAGCATCGTGCTGATCACGGTCGGCTCGGTGACGGGCGTGTCGATCACGTCGCTGTTCATTGGCGGTTTGATGCCGGCGGTGGTCGGCCTCGTGCTGATGGCCATCGTCGTCTGGTGGCAAACACGTCGCGAAGACATGTCGGGCGTGACGAAGGCCACGCGCCAGCAGATCGGCAAGCTGTTGCTCGTGGCCCTGCCGGCGCTGGCCTTGCCGGTGATCATCCGCACCGCCGTTGTCGAGGGCGTGGCGACGGCCACCGAGGTGTCGACCATCGGCATCTTCTACACCGTGCTTGCCGGCCTGTTCATCTACCGGCAGTTCGACTGGAAGCGGATCTATCCGATGCTGCTGGACACGGCATCGCTGTCGGGCGCCATCCTGCTGATCGTCGGCTGTGCCACCGCGATGGCATGGGCCCTCACGCAGTCGGGCTTTGCGCAGGACCTGGTCAAGATCATGACGTCTGTGCCGGGCGGCAAGATGGGCTTCCTGCTGGTGTCGGCGCTCGCCTTCGTGGTGCTGGGCAGCCTGCTCGAAGGCATACCGGCGATCGTGCTGTTCGGCCCGCTCCTGTTCCCGATCGCCAAGATGGTCGGGGTCAACGAGGTGCACTACGCCATGGTCGTGATCTTCGCGATGGGCCTCGGCTTGTTCGCGCCGCCCTTCGGTGTTGGTTTCTATGCCGCATGCGCCATCGGCCGTGTGTCGCCGGACGTGGCGATGCCGCGCGTCTGGCCGCACATGGCGGCGCTGTTCATCGCGCTGTTGCTGCTGGTCTTCGTGCCGTGGTTCTCGGTCGGTTTCCTGTGATGCGCAGTCCGCAACTTTCCTGGAGCTCAAATTGAAAATCGAACGCATCACCACCATCGTGACCTGCCCGGGCCGCAACTTCGTGACGGTGAAGATCGTCACCGACGAAGGCGTGGTCGGCCTCGGCGACGCCACGCTCAACGGCCGTGAGTTGTCCGTCAAGTCGTACCTCGAAGACCACCTGTTCCCGTGCCTCATCGGCCGGGACCCGCGCAACATCGAGGACATCTGGCAGTACATGTATCGCGGTGCCTACTGGCGGCGCGGCCCGGTCACGATGACCGCCATCGCCGCCATCGACATGGCGCTGTGGGACATCAAGGGCAAGCTGGCCGGCATGCCGGTCTACCAGCTGCTGGGCGGCAAGAGCCGCAACGGCTTGATGGTGTATGGCCATGCCAACGGGCGCGACCATGCCGAAGCCATCGAGGCCGTGCAAAAGCATGTGGAGGAGGGCTACAAGGCGATCCGCGTGCAGTCGGGCGTGCCGGGCCTGGCCAAGACCTATGGCGTGGGCAAGACCAAGGGCCACTACGAGCCGGCGGAAAAAGGCTTGCCGCCTGAAGAGCCATGGGACACCTCGCTGTACTTGCGCCACACGCCCGAGCTGTTCCGCAAGGTGCGCGAGGCCGTCGGCTTCGAGCCGCACCTGCTGCACGATGCACACCATCGCCTGACGCCGATCGAGGCGGGGCGGCTCGGCAAGGAACTGGAGCCCTACAGCCTGTTCTGGATCGAGGACGCAACGCCCGCGGAAAACCAGGAAGCCTTTCGGCTGATCCGCCAGCACACGACCACGCCGCTTGCCATCGGCGAGGTGTTCAACTCGATCTGGGATTGCAAGGACCTCATCAGCGAACAGCTGGTCGACTACATCCGCTCCACCATCGTGCATGCCGGCGGCATCACGCACGTACGGCGCATCGCGGACTTCGCGGCGATGTACCAGGTGCGCACGGGCTTTCATGGTGCGACGGACCTGTCGCCGGTGTGCATGGCGGCGGCGGTGAACTTCGGACTGTGGGTGCCCAACTTCGGTATCCAGGAGCTGATGCCGCATTCGCCGCTGACCGACGAAGTCTTTCCGCACAACTACCGCTACGAAGACGGCTATCTGGTGATGGACGACGTGCCCGGCCTCGGCGTCGACATCGACGAGGAGCTGGCCGCCAAGTATCCGTACGAACGCGCCTACCTGCCGGTGGCGCGCCTGGCCGACGGCTCGATGTGGAACTGGTGATGCAGCCGTTTCACCGCATCACAAACCAAAGGAATCCATCATGCTGAGTGTCGTCGTCGATCAACCCAACAGCATGGCCGTGCGCGAACGGCCCATGCCCGAGCCGCAGGCCGGAGAGGTGCGCGTGCGCGTGCGCTTTGCCGGCATCTGTGGCTCCGACCTGCACATCTTTCACGGGCACAACCCGTTCGTGTCGTATCCGCGCGTGATCGGCCATGAGTTCGTGGGCCGCGTCGAATCGGTGGGCGAGGGCGTGAGCCCCTCGCGCATCGGCGAGACAGTCGTGGTCGACCCGGTCATCAGCTGCGGCCAGTGCCACGCCTGCCTCATCGGGCGGCAGAACGTGTGCAGCCGGCTTCAGGTGATCGGCGTGCACCGCGACGGCGGCTTCAGCGAATACGCTTGTGCGCCCGGGAAGAATGCGTACGTCGTGCCGAAGGGCCTGGCCCATGCGAGTGCCTCCGTCATCGAGCCCTTCGCCGTCGCGGCCAATGTGACGGGGCGCACCGGCGTATTCCCGAGCGACGTGGCGCTGATCTATGGTGCGGGGCCGGTGGGGCTGAACCTGATGCAGGTGCTCAAGCGCGTCCATGGCATTCGCGCCTTCATCACGGACCACTTCGACGAACGACTCCAGCTGGCCCTGGCCTGCGGTGCCGCCGAGGACGAGATCATCAACACGTCGCGCGAACCGCTGCAGGAGGCGCTGGCCAAGCGCGGCGTGGAAGGCGGTCCGACCCTGATCTACGACGCCGTGTGCCATCCTTCGATCCTCGAGGAGGCGGTGCGGATCGCGGCGCCCGCGGGGCGCATCGGCATCCTGGGCTTCTCGTCATCGCCCTCTGCAATTCCGCAGCAGGAGCTGACGAAGAAGGAGCTCACGCTGTATGCCTCGCGCCTGAACTGTGCGATGTTCCCGACCGTCATCGACTGGATCGAGCGTGGGCTCGTCGACCCCGGTCGCATCATCAGCCACAAGGTGGATTTCCGCGATGTGGCCGGCGCCTTCGACATCGCTGAAAAGAATCCGCGCTACAGCTGCAAGGTGCTGCTGGACTTCGGCGAGGAAGCCTGACGGGGACGTGGCCGGAGCCCTCCAGGCTTTTCCGGCCTTGGGGTCGTCGTCAGGAAAAACCGCATTCAGCGCACCGTTTCGCGCCCGGGTGGACAATCCCGCCCATGACCACATCCCTACGAATCGACTTCGTTTCCGACGTGTCGTGCCCCTGGTGCGCCGTCGGCCTTGGCGCGCTCGAAGCGGCGCTGGAGCGCCTGTCGCCCGACATCACGGCGCAGCTGCATTTCCAGCCCTTCGAGCTCAACCCGAACATGCCCCGCGAAGGGCAGGATGCCATCGAGCATCTCACCGAAAAATACGGCATCTCCGAAGAGCAGGCGCGTGCCAATGGCGATGCCATCCGCCAGCGCGGCGCCGCGGTGGGCTTCGACTTTTCGATGGACCGGCGCAAGCGCGTGTGGAACACCTTCGACGCGCACCGTCTGCTGCATTGGGCTGAAGTGGTGGACCTGCAAAAGCAGCGCGTGCTCAAGAAATCGCTGCTCAAGGCCTACTTCACAGACGGGCTCAACCCCTCGGATGCCGACCTGCTGGTTCGCCTGGCCGGCGAGGCGGGGCTGGACACGGTGGAGGCCCGCGAGATCCTGGCGAGCGACCGCTACGCTGCGGAAACGCGTGAACGCGAGCGGCTTTACACAGGCGCCGGCATCCACTCCGTGCCCGCCGTCATCATCGACAACAAGCACCTCATCTCCGGCGGCCAGCCGACGGAAATTTTCGAGCGTGCGCTGCGCCAGATCGTCGGAGCGGCCGAACAAAGCGTGGTCAGCGCCTGATGGCCGCGCCCGCCGCCCCACTGCCTGCGCTCTTCGTGTCGCACGGCTCGCCCATGTTTGCCATCGAGCAGGGCGAGACCGGGCCCACGCTCACGCGCTGGGGCCATGAACTGAGCGCGAGCGTTGGCGAAAGCCTGCGCGGCGTGGTCATCATGTCGCCGCACTGGATGGCGCGCTCACCCGCCGTCATGACGACGGCCAGGCCCGAGACCTGGCACGACTTCGGCGGCTTTCCACAGGCGCTGTATCAACTGCAATACCCCGCCCCCGGGGCGCCCGCGCTGGGGCAGGAGGTCATCGACCTGCTCGATGCCGCCGGCATCGCGACGCAGGCCGATGCCAAGCGGCCCTTCGACCACGGGACTTGGGTGCCCTTGATGCATCTCTTCCCCCAAGCCGACGTGCCGGTCGTGCAGGTCGCGTTGCCGATGAGCGCCGGCCCGGCCGAAGTGCTGGCGATGGGGCGCGCCGTTGCGCCGCTGCGCGTGCGCGGCGTTCTGGTGATCGGCACGGGCAGCATGACGCACAACCTGCGCGAATTCTTCGGTGGCGAGCGTGAACCCTTGCCCTACGTGCTCGAGTTCAGCCGCTGGGTGGAAGACGCCATTGCGCGCCGCGACGTCGATGCCTTGCTCGACTACCGCCGCCAGGCACCGCACGCCGAACGCGCACATCCCAGCGAAGACCACTTCCTGCCGATCTTCTTTGCGTTGGGCGCCGGTGGATGGGGAACGCAGCCGGGCGCCGAAGTGGATTGGCTCAGCCGCGAGGTCATGTACGGCATCCTCGCGATGGATTCGTTCGCGCTGTCGGCTGCACATTGAGGGTTTGACGCATGGCTTCCATTCAATCGATTCTCGGCACGCGCTTGCCGATCATCCAGGCGCCCATGGCGGGCGCGCAGGGCAGTGCATTGACCATTGCCGTGTGCAATGCGGGCGGCTTGGGTTCCATGCCCTGCGCCATGCTCACGCCGGATGCGATGCGCAGCGAACTCGCGGCCATCCAGGCGGGCACTGACGGGCCCTTCAACGTCAACTTCTTCAGCCACACGACGCCGGTGCCGAATCCGGAGCGCGAGGCCACTTGGCGTGCGGCGCTGGCGCCTTATTACGCGGAGTTCGGCATCGACGCCGCGGGCATCGCAGCGGGCGGCGGGCGCAATCCGTTCAGCGCCGATGTGGCGGACGTGCTCGCCGAGTTCAAGCCGCCGGTCGTGAGTTTTCATTTCGGCCTGCCGTCTGAAGAGTTGTTGGCCCGCGTGCGTGCCTGGGGCGCCAAGGTGCTCTCGTCGGCCACCACCGTGGACGAGGCACGCTGGCTCGCGTCGCGCGGTGTCGATGCGGTCATCGCGCAAGGGCTGGAAGCGGGCGGCCATCGCGGCCATTTCCTCCACCACGACCTCACGGCGCAAATGGGCACCTTCGCCTTGCTGCCGCAGATCGTGAAGGCGGTCGACGTGCCGGTGATTGCGGCCGGCGGCATCGTCGACGCCGATGGCGTTGCGGCTGCCTTGGCGCTCGGTGCGTCGGCGGTGCAGTTGGGCACTGTCTACCTGCTGTGCCCGGAATCGACGATCAGCAAACCGCATCGCGCGGCGCTCGCGAGCGAGGCGGCACGCCACACCGCGCTGACCAACCTGTTCACCGGGCGGCCTGCGCGCGGCATCATCAACCGCATCCTGCGTGAACTGGGCCCGATGAGCGATGCACCGCCGGAGTTTCCGCTGGCAACCGCCGCCATCGCGCCGATTCGCGCCAAGGCCGAGGCACAGGGCAGCGGGGATTTCTCGCCGCTGTGGTCGGGCCAGAACGCGAGCGGTTGCAAGGCCATCGGGGCTGGCGAACTCACGCAGCAACTGGCTGTAGGACTGCGCTGACGCAGAAAGTATCCCCGGCGCCATGGCGGATTGTGGCGCGGCGCCTGCGATGGGCGTCCAATAGCGCAGTCTCCGTTTCTTGGGCCGAGGAAAGGAATCGCAGCCATGCCTGATCGCGATCGTGCAGAGTTCAGACCTGTTCGTGAGTCTTCCGTCTGGACGGCCGTGGTGGTCGTCGTGTTGTTGCTGGGCGCCGGCGCCTTGTGGTGGCGCTGGTCGCAGGAGCAGGCCCCTTTGCAGGCGCCGCCCGCCGCTTCCACTGCCGAACAGACGCCAACCCCAAGCGACATGGCGCCGCCGCCCGTCGCGGATGCAAGCCCGCAAAATCCCATCGACACGCCGCAGGGCCCCTTGCCGCCCTTGGGCAGTTCCGATTCGCAGGTCACGGCTTCGCTGAACGAACTGTTCGGCAAGAAGAACGTCATCTCGATGCTGCAAGTGGACGGCTTCGTGCGCCGCTTTGTCGCCACCGTCGACAACCTGCCGCGCGAGCACGCGGCGCCGCGCATGTGGCCGGTGCATCCGATGGGCAAGCGCTTCTCGGTCAGCGGCAGCGGGGAGGCCCAAGCGATCGCCCTGGACAACGGCTCGCGCTACACGCCCTTGATCCTGATGGCCGAGACGGTCGATCCGGCGCGCGCCGCCAAGGTCTATACCGGGCTCTATCCGCTCTTTCAGCAGGCGTATGAAGAGCTGGGCTATCCCGGCAAGTATTTCAACGACCGGCTGGTGGCGGTGATCGACCATCTATTGCGTGCACCCGAACCGCAAGGCCCGCTGCGGGTGAAGCTCACCGAAGTCAAGGGCGATTCGCCCCTGGAGCAGCCGTGGGTGCACTATGAGTTCGCCGATCCGCAGCTGGAATCGCTGTCCGCGGGGCAGAAGATGATGGTGCGCGTGGGGCTGGTGAACGAGCGGCGGATAAAGGCGCGGCTCAAGGCGTTT
Organism: Variovorax brevis; assembly: GCF_030317105.1. Taxonomy (GTDB): domain Bacteria; phylum Pseudomonadota; class Gammaproteobacteria; order Burkholderiales; family Burkholderiaceae_C; genus Variovorax; species Variovorax brevis. The sequence continues at coordinate 622,567 of NZ_JASZYG010000003.1, read as the reverse complement.
CGCGACCAGGTGGCGACCGGGGAGTTCGTGAAGAAGTGACCCCGCAGGCGCAAGTGCCTGCACGCAATGGTTGCGCGGTCGCGAGGGGGACTACCCTAGCTGTCCCTGCTTGCAACAAGGGGATATAAAGCCTGCGGCGTGTCCCTCGCAGCCGACGCGGCCCCGGTGTCATGCATTGCTGCGGTCCCACCACAACTGTTCGGCAGGAGACAAACACATGCAGGCTCGACTGGCGGTCCCATCGGACCGCGGATTCTTCCGTGGCGCCCGTTTTTCTCGTCGCCTGATGGCGGTCGCGGTGCTCACGATGGCGCCCATCCTTGCACTGGCCGCTGGCGTCAGCGTGAAGATGGACTTCTCCAGTCCGGCCACGAGCCCCTTCCCGAGCGACCGCTTCACCCGCCCGGACTGGACGCAAAACACCTTCAAGCGCGTGAACCTTCCCAAGCCGAACTGCGCGGTGATGGTGTCCGATTGCGCGGACATCGACGTCATCAACACGCTCGACGGCTTCAACACGCAGCCGCGCATCACCGTGCCCTTCACCGGCAAGATCAACGTGGCCACCGTCAACAGCGACACGCTGTACCTGCTGAACCTGGGCGACACGCTCTCCGGCCGCGGTTTCGGGGACAAGGTCGGCATCAACCAGGTGTCATGGGACCCTGCGGCCAAGACGCTGGTGGTCCAGTCCGATGAACTGCTGCAGGAGCATTCACGCTACGTGCTGGTGGTCACCAACGGCATCCGCGATGAAGCGGGCGATCCCATCGAGGGCGGGCTCTTCTCCCGGCTGACCCAGCAGTGGGGCCGTGGTGGCGGGCAGGACCGCGACCTGATGGACTACCAGGGCGCACTGCAAAATGCAGAGCGCTCCATTCGCCCTGCCCGTCATCGCGTGGTCGCATTGAGCCTCTTCACCACGCAGAGCATCAGCGCCGACCTGCTGAAGATCCATGAGCAGATCCGGCGGTCCAACCCCGCGCCCGTCAACTTCATGATCGGCAACGGCGGCACTGCCCGCGCGGTGTTCCCCGTGGCAGAGCTGAGCGGCATCCAGTGGATGCGCCAGACGGGCACCGCGCCGCCAGCGTTCACCCCATCGTTCCTGCCAACGCCGGCGCTGGGTGTCGTGGCGGGGGCGGTCGGCCGGGTGGCCTTCGGCAGCTTCCGCTCGCCCGACTACCAGAACGCAGCCCGGGTCATTCCTGCGACGGGGACGCTGATCGGGCATCCGACGCCCCAGTCATCCAACGACCTGATCGTGGAACTGTTCCTGCCCAGCGGTCCGCGACCGGCCGGCGGCTGGCCTGTCGCGATCTTCGGCCACGGGTTCACCGACAGCATTTACGGCGCGCCGTGGACGGTCGCGTCGGTGTTTGCGTCAAGGGGCATCGCCACGATGGCGATCAGCGTCGTGGGCCATGGCGGCGGTGCGCTGGGAACGCTCAACGTGTTCCCCACGGGCGGAGCGCCAGTCACTGTGCCTTCGGGCGGCCGCGGCATTGATCAGGACGGCAACGGGACCATCGATTCAACGGAAGGCTCGAGCGCAGTCGGCTCCGTGTCCATCGTGTCCAGCCGCGACGGGCTGCGCCAGACGGTCATCGACCTGATGCAACTGGTGCGGCAGATCCAGAAGGGCATTGACGTTGAAGGCGACGGTTCGGTCGACATCGACAAGAACCGCATCTACTACGCGGGCCAGTCCTTCGGCGGCATCTACGGCACGATCTTCCTCGGCGTGGAAGGGGCCGTCAGGGCCGGCGTGCCAAACGTGCCGGGTGGCTCGATCCCCGAGGTGGCGCGACTTGGCGTGTTCCGCCCGCTGACGGGCTTTGCGCTGGCCACCCGCCAGCCGCAATTGCTCAACCTGCCCCCGACGGCGAGCCTGCCGGTGCCGCTCAACTTCAATGAAAACATTCCGCTGCGCGACTTGCCCCCGCTGGTAAACGAGGTGCCGGGCGCGTCGGCCATCCAGCAGGTGCTGGAAAACAATACGTGGGTGCAGCAGACGGGCAATCCGGTGTCCTATGCGCCGTACATCCGCAAGCAACCATTGCCAGGCAACGGGCCCAAGCCGGTGATCGTGCAGTTCGCCAAGGGCGACCAGACGGTGCCGAACCCGACGAGCAGCGCCCTCGTTCGCGCAGGCGAGTTGTCCGACCGCGCGATGTTCTTTCGCAACGACCTGGCCTTTGCGGCCTTGGGCGGGGCCATTCCGAAGAACCCGCATACCTTCCTGACGAACATCGGCATTCCGGCGGCCGCGCCGCTGGCCGTTGCTGCACAGACGCAGATTGCGCTGTTCTTTGCTTCGGACGGTGCGCTGGTGATCGACCCGGATGGCGCGGGGCCGTTCTTCGAGATGCCGATTGCGTTGCCCTTGCCCGAAGCGTTGAACTTCCTGCCCTGATCGCGTGATTCACAACGCGCGCCTTGCACGCGCGCGTTGCAGTTCGCCTAACATGGGCGCATGGATCAACTATTGCGCCGCACCGAGGGTCTGCCTGAACTCACGCTGGCCGCGGGCGAGACCATCGTGCGGGAAGGCGAAAAGGGCGACGGTCTCTGGATTCTGGTTTCAGGCCGACTGGCAGTCAGCAAGGCGGCCGTGGCGATCGCATCCATCAGCCAGCCCGGCGCCGCCATCGGCGAGGTGTCGATCCTTCTGAACTCGCCCTACAGCGCGACGGTGGTGGCGAGCGAGTCGAGCATCGTTCGCTACGCGGCCGATGGCCGCTCGCTGCTGATGAGTGATCCAGACGTCACGCGCTTGATTGCTGTTGGCCTTGCCGAACGCCTGGCCCTTGTCACGACTTATCTCGCGGACCTGAAGAACCAGTACAGCGATTCGCCCGGGCTGGCGATGGTGTCGGATGTGCTGGGTCAGTTGACGCACCATCAGCGTACGCCGGCGCGTGCGGGATCGGTGCGCGAGCCCAACCCGGATTACTGAGGCTGAACAAGTCCTCGGTGGGCTGCGCATCCTCGGCGCGCTCTCGCCAGATGCTTGCCCAGCGTCACGCCGGACTCAGAAGACCGATCGCGCAGGTGCGCGTTGCGCGTCCAGCGCCAACGCCTCTTCGCCCATCATCGAATACCACGACGCGGTGCCTTCGGCCAGGTCGATGACGATGTGCGCGGGCACCGGGCCGATCTGCCTTCCGGCGTTGAAGACCCAGGTGCTGCCAATGCGATCCGCCCATGCGCCTGCGGGCTTGAACGGTGGTTCGTGCACGTGTCCCGTCAGCACGAGATCGGGCTGGAAGCTTTCAATCCACGCTGCAAGGTCGGCGTCGCCGTACTCGCGCTTGCCGGTCCAGCAGGTGGGCGAGCCTGTTGGAGGCCAGTGGTAGATCCAGGCCCAGCGGGCAGGGCGGCGCTGCGCATCCATGCTCAGTTGCTTTTCGAGCGCGGCACGGCCGGCTGGGCCGTCCCACCACGGGCAGACCGTGATCAAGGTGTCGCCGAGGGTGAGCGAATCGCCGTCGGTGAACACGCCATTGCGGCGGCTTTCCGGCAGCCACAGCGCCGCGCGCTCGCCGTGGTGGTCCGCGCCGGTGAGGTCGTGATTGCCCGAGGCGAGCACCAGCGAAACGCCTGGCTTCATCAGCGCAAAGTAGCGCAGCAGCACAAGCGACTGCGCGTCCAGCGAAACTGGCGAACTCACGTCGAGATGGTCGCCGGCAATCACCACGAGATCGAAGGTCGGCGCCAATCGCACCACCCAATCGAGTTGAGGCAATGTGTAGTGCAGGTCGGAGACGAGGAGGATGCGCACGACAAGGGCTGCAGTGACGGACTGCGCATTGTCGTTGTGCAATCGCTTGTTGAAGCGGCTTTTCGAGTGCTCTGGTGATTGCGTTGATGCCTGGATTCGACAGCGCCGAACGTTGGGTTCGATGATGGTGCGCGCGTTGCTCGTCTTGGTGCGTGTCATCGCGTTTGCCGACTTCGCGCGACTTGGATTGGTGCATTCGCGCCACCGGGCGCGTGATGCATGCCTTCAAGATTTTGCGGGGGGCACCACCGTCATGTGCAACTGGTCATTGGCAAGACGCAGCATGCGAATGGCCTCGCCTGCAATGTCGCGTCCTCGCGATGCATCTGGCGAACCGGGAGGCGTTTCAGCCATCGCGGCCTGATCGTTCGTCATGCCCTCGATCATCTCCGCCAGCAACCCAGGCTGCTGCCGTTCAAGGCGTTGAAGAAGGCCGTGCAGGATGTATACGCATGCGTCGATGCGCAGGTTGTCGGCGTTGCTGATGGTCATTGGTGCTTCGTCGATTTCGTGATGTCAATCAATCGCACTTCTCGAAGCGCTTGCAATCCGGCGCCATGTGGATCGCCGTCACCGTGTTCTCGCCATCGACTTGCTTCGACGTGAACTTGACTGGCGATCCCTCGGGAATCTCCGCGAGCAGCGAGCGATCCGGCAAGCGGAAGGTTTGTGTCGTGAAGGGAATCTTGGCTCCTGGCAGGAGCTTCAGTCGCACATACAGCTTGCCGTCAGCCTCCTGGAAGACGGACTGCAGTCGCGCGCGGGTGAAGACAGTTGCAGCCTCCTTTGAAGGATGCGTCGGCAAGTCCTGGGCTGACGCGCTGGTCAGCGCAGCAACGCCAATGACGGCGGCAAGGAAGTGATTCAGCGCTTTGGACATCGGCCTCGGGGCTCCTGGATGGATTCATGCCTTTCGCGATCATTGTCCAGCGAAGTGCCGCGTCGGCAATGCTCGAAACCACGCGTTAAAGTGACGGGCTACGACACGGCCATACATCGCACTGCGTCATCGCATGATCGAGCACACATCCACCCGTCCACGCCAGCCGCGCACCGAACGCGACGTTCGCATCGACCTTGCCGCAGCCTACCGCATGGCCGCGCAGAACGGCTGGGACGACACGGTCTACACCCATCTTTCGGCGAGTGTTCCCGGCGAACCGGGGCACTACCTGCTCAACCCGTTTGGCGCGACCTTTGACGAGATCACGGCGTCGAGCCTGGTCAAGGTGAACGTGCGCGGCGAGGTGGTCGACGGCTCCGGCGCGCGCGTGAACCCGAGCGGTTTCGCGATCCATGGCTGCGTGCATGCGGCGCGGCCAGAGGTCGAATGCGTCATCCATCTGCACACGCCTTGGGGCGTGGCGCTGTCGATGCTGCCGGATGGCCTGCAGCCCACATCGCAGTACGCGATGCGACTGCACAAGCGATTGGGTAGGCACGCCTACGAAGGCCTGGCGCTCGGCGCCGATGAGCAGAAGCGGCTGGTGGCGGATCTCGGCGCGCTCGACGGCCTCATCCTCGAGAACCACGGCACGCTGGTCGTCGGCCGCACCGTTGCCGAAGCCTGGATGCTGATGCATCTGCTCGAGCGCGCGGCGCAGGCCCAACTGCGCGCCATGGCCGCCACCGGCGGCGCCATCAAGGTGGTGAGCGAAGAGCTGGCCGCACGCACGTACCGCGAATGGCTCGGCGACGGCAGCGAGTGGGATGGCGATGTCGAATGGCCAGCCCTTCTGCGCAGGCTCGACCGTGCCTCGCCCAGCTACCGCGATTGAAGAACACGCAACCGATCATTCAACAGGAGGAGAACCCCATATGCCAACCATCCGCGTCGAGCTTTTCGAAGGCCGCACGATCGAACAAAAACGCGCGCTCGCGCAAGCCCTGACCGAGGCCACCGTGCGCACGCTGGGCGGCTCGCCCGACGGTGTCGACATCTTGTTCTACGACATCGCCAAGCACGACTGGGCGACGGGGGGCAAGCTCTGGAGCGATCCTGCGCCGCCGCCTGTTGGCTGATATGGGTTTGTGCTCCATGCTCTAAATATTGAGCAGGCGGGGCTCGTTGCTCGGCACGTGTGCGCGCGACGGAAGGCACGTGTGGGCCCGTTGTTTGCTGAGTTCGCGCCCGACGCAAAGGCACCTGCGGGCCCGGCGTGACGCGCCACTGCAGCGGTCGGTGCTGCGCACCGACCGCCCTGCGATGCTCACGCGACCGGCCTGCCGCGGAACTCGCGACGTTCACTTCGTTCACTCTGCTCAAACAGCCGCGGCAAGTCAGATCACGAAGCACGCGTGTCCTTCGGCACGCGTGCAGGCCGGTCGCGCTGCGCTTCTCGGCGCTGCAGAGGCGCGTCACGCCGGGCCCGCAGGCGCCTTTGCTCTGGAAACGGTGTGGTGTGCGACGCCGGCACCGTGCGCCGCAACCGCCATAGCGGCACAGCGTTTCGCCCCCCTCTCTGAACACGCACGACGTATCTCGCCGCGGCAGGTGATCTGCGGCGCGGGCGATTTCCGGGGCGGCGAGGAGCACAGGGCGCGGGGCGGCGCGTGCCGAAGGACACGCGCTTCGTCATCTGACTCGGTGCAGCTGTTTGAGCGTAGCGCGCCGAAGGAGCGCGGAGCGAGTTCTGCGCCGCGCCCCGCGAACGAGCACCGGAGTGCAGTCGATGCGCAGCATCGACCGCCCCGGTATGAGCCCGCGCCGCAGATCACCTGCCGCGGCGCACCCCCAACGACAGAACAAAGAACACAGGCCAACGGTTCACACGCCCCACCACACCCAGAGCACGCCAGGATGGTTTGTCAATCGAGAAACCGTACAAAAACCTCAACCCGCCTCGACGTACTCACCCACCGGCACACAACTGCAGAACAAATTCCGGTCCCCGTAGACGTTGTCGACACGCCCAATCGGCGGCCAGTATTTGGCCTGCTTCAGCGTGGCCAACGGAAACGCCGCCAGTTCGCGCGAATACGGCCGCGCCCACTCCGTGCCCATCAAGCTCGCCGCCGTGTGCGGTGCGTGCTTGAGCGGGTTGTCGTCCTTCGGCCAGACGCCTTCCTCGATGCGGCGGATCTCGCCGCGAATGGCGATCATCGCGTCGACAAAACGGTCGAGCTCCGCCAGCGGTTCGCTTTCCGTCGGTTCGACCATCAGCGTCCCCGGCACCGGGAAGCTCAAAGTCGGCGCGTGGAAGCCGTAGTCGATCAGGCGCTTGGCCACGTCCTCTGCCGTCACGCCGCTGGTGTCCTTGAGCGGGCGCAGGTCGAGGATGCACTCGTGTGCCACGTGGCCGTTGGGGCTCGCGTAAAGCGTCGGGTAGTGGTCCTTCAGCCGCGAGCTGATGTAATTCGCGCTCAGGATGGCGACTTCGGTCGCCGCCTTCAGGCCCGACGCGCCCATCATGCGGCAGTACATCCAGCTGATCGGCAGCACCGCCGCGTTGCCCAGCGGCGCCGCGGAAATGGCGCCCACGTGCGGCGTGTCGCCTGCCGTGGCATGGCCGGGCAGGTAAGGCACCAGGTCTTCCACCACGCACACGGGCCCCACGCCCGGTCCACCGCCGCCGTGCGGAATGCAGAAGGTCTTGTGCAGGTTGAGATGGCTCACGTCGCCGCCGAATTCGCCCGGCGCCGCCACGCCGACCAGCGCGTTCATGTTGGCGCCGTCCACGTACACCCGCCCGCCGAACGAATGCACGATCTCGCACAGCTCCTTGACGCGCGTCTCGAACACGCCGTGCGTGCTGGGATAAGTGATCATCACGCAGGCCAGCTTGTCGCCGTGCTTCTCGCAGGCGCGCTTCAGGTCGTCGATGTCGACGTTGCCCAGTGCGTCGCACGCGGTCACGACCACCTGCATGCCCGCCATCTGCGCGCTCGCCGGATTGGTGCCATGCGCCGACGACGGAATCAGGCAGATGTTGCGGTGCCCTTCGCCCTTCGCTTCATGAAAAGCCTTGATCGCGAGCAGGCCCGCGTATTCGCCTTGTGAGCCGGCGTTGGGCTGCAGGCTGATGTCGGCGTAGCCGGTGGCCTCGCACAACCACGCGCGCAGCTGCTCGTCCAGCAGTGCATAGCCGGCCAGCTGGTCGGCAGGCGCAAAGGGGTGGATGTCGGCAAAGCCCGGCCAGGTGATCGGGATCATCTCGCTCGTGGCGTTGAGCTTCATCGTGCAGCTCCCCAGCGGGATCATGCTGCGGTCCAGCGCGAGGTCCTTGTCGGACAGGCTGCGGATGTAGCGCAGCATGGCCGTCTCGCTCTTGTGCGTGTTGAAGACCGGATGCGTGAGGAAAGCGCTGGTGCGCACCAGCTCGGCGGGAATGCGCGGCCTGGCGTCCCCGGCCACATCGTCGAACGAGGGCGCCACCTGGCCCGCTGGCACGAACAGGTCCCACAGCGCTTCCACATCGGCACGTGTCGTCGTCTCGTCGAAAGACACGCCCAGGTGATGCGTCAGGCGACGGCTCAGGTTGATCTCCGCCGCCAGCGCGGCCTCGACGATGCGCGCCGTGTCGTCGCCCGTCTCCACGGTCAGCGTGTCGAAGGACGACGCGTTGAAGCATTTCAGCCCCATCTGCGCCAGCCCTTCGGCGAACACCGAGGCCAGCAGGCTCACGCGCTGCGCGATGCGGCGCAGTCCGTCCGGACCGTGGTAGACCGCGTACATGCTCGCGATCACGGCTGGCAGCACTTGCGCCGTGCAAATGTTGGACGTGGCCTTCTCGCGGCGGATGTGCTGCTCGCGCGTTTGAAGCGCGAGCCGATAGGCCGGCTGCCCGTGCTCGTCGACGCTCACGCCAACGAGGCGCCCCGGCAGCGAGCGCTTGAATTCATCGCGGCAGGCAAGGTAGGCCGCGTGCGGGCCGCCATTGCACAGCGGCATGCCGAAGCGCTGCGTGGTGCCGCAGACGATGTCCGCGTCCCATTCGCCCGGTGGCGCGAGCAGCGTGAGCGCCAGCAGGTCGGCCGCCACGCACAGCGCGGCGCCTTTCTGGTGGGCGTGGCCGGCGAGCGGCCGCAGGTCATGAACGACGCCGGTCGTGCCGGGGTATTGCGCCAGCGCGCCGAAGAACTCGCCCGCGGCCATCAGGTGCGGGAGTGTCTCGGCGGCTGTGCTCACCTTGATCTCGATGCCCAGCGGCGCAGCACGCGTCTGCAGCACTTCGATGGTCTGCGGATGGCAGTCGCCGGAAACGAGAAAGACATTGCTCTTCGACTTGACGCTGCGCCGCGCCAGCGTCATGGCCTCGGCCGCAGCCGTGGCTTCGTCGAGCATCGACGCGTTGGCGATCGCCATGCCGGTGAGGTCGCACACCATCGTCTGGAAGTTGACCAGCGCTTCCATGCGCCCCTGCGAAATCTCGGCCTGATAGGGCGTGTACGCCGTGTACCAAGCCGGGTTCTCCAGGATGTTGCGCAGGATGACGCCGGGCGTGTGCGCGCCGTAGTAGCCCTGCCCGATGAAGTTCTTGAAGACCTTGTTCTGGTCCGCGATGGCTTTCATTTCCGCCAGTGCCTCGGCCTCGGTGACGGGCGTGGGCAGGCGCATCGGGTGCGAGCGGCGGATGGCGGCGGGCACGATGCCGTCGATCAGTTCCGCACGCGTTTCCGAGCCGACCACGCGCAGCATCTGCGCTTCATCCGAAGCTTCGATGCCGATGTGGCGCGCGATGAATTCTTCGTGATTCTCGAGTTCGCGAAGCGTGGGCAAAAGGGGCAGGGCAGAGGTCGGCATGTCGGTGAAAAATTGAATCAGGCTTCGGCGGAAAACTTCTCGTAGCTGGTGGCGTCCATCAGCGCGTCGAGTTGCGTCGGGTCGCTCAGCTTCACCTTGAAGAACCAGCCGGCGTCGAGCGGCGCGCTGTTGGCCAGCGACGGGTCGGCGCGCAGCGCTTCGTTGACTTCGGTGATCTCGCCCGACACGGGCATGAACACATCGGCTGCGGCCTTGACCGACTCGACCACGCCGGCCACGTCGCCCTGCGCGAAGCCCTTGCCGACCTCGGGCAGGTCAACGAAGACCACGTCGCCCAGCGCGTCCTGCGCATGCACGGTGATGCCCACCGTGGCGACGTCACCCTCGGTGGCAACCCATTCGTGGTCCTTGGTGTACTTGACGGTCATTGCTTGCTCCTGGAAAGAAATACGGGAATTGGTTGGTTGGATGACATGCGGATCAGCCGCTGCGAATCATCCACGGAAATAGTTCGTCGGAACGAAGGGCATGGTGCTGACTTCCATCGGCACCGCCTTGCCGCGCACGATGGCCTGGATGCGCGTACCGGGTTCCGAGAAGGCAGTGGCAACGTAGGCCATCGCGATGGGACGGTCGGCCGTGGGCCCGAGCAGGCCACTGGTCACCTTGCCGATCGGATGGCCTTCGAAGGATTGGAGTTCCGTGCCGTCGCGCACCGGCACGCGTTCGAGCGCCACGAGGCCGACGCGCTTGCGCGTGAGCACCTGCTGGTCGACGTGGCCGGCGAGGTCGGTCGCCACGGCGAGTTGCGCCAGGATCTTGTCCGCACCCGGAAAGCCGCCGGCGCGCGCGCCGCCGGTGCGGCGCACCTTCTGCATCGCCCAGTTCAGCGAGGCTTCGACCGGCGTGGTGCTGGTGTCGATGTCGTTGCCGTAGAGGCACAGGCCTGCTTCCAGGCGCAGCGAGTTGCGCGCACCCAGGCCGATGGGCTTGACCTCCGGCTGCGCCAGCAAGAGGCGGGCGAGCGCGTCAGCATTGGCCTGCGCCACCGAGATCTCGAAGCCGTCTTCGCCGGTGTAGCCGCTGCGCGTGACGAAGGCGGGAATGCCGCCAATTTGCACCGCGCCGCCGGTCATGAACACGAAGCGCTCGATGCCGGGCGACAGGCGCGTCATGGCCGTGACTGCCTGCGGGCCTTGCAGTGCGAGAAGGGCGTGGTCCGGCAAGGGCTGGACGCTGCAGCGCTGGCCGATGCGCGCCGTGATGTGCGCGATGTCCGCCACCTTGCAGGCGCCATTGACGATGACGAAGAGCGAGTCATGTCCTTCGTTGAAGAACATCAGGTCGTCCAGGATGCCGCCGTTGTCGTCCAGCAGCAGGCCGTAGCGCTGCTTGCCGGGCGCCAGGCCGATCACGTCGACCGGCATCAGCGTCTCGAAGGCGGCGGCCGCCTCGGGGCCCTGCAGGCGCAGCTGGCCCATGTGCGAGATGTCGAACAGGCCCGCGGCCTCGCGCGTGTGCTTGTGCTCGGCCATGAGCCCTGCGGGGTACTGGACCGGCATCGAATAGCCGGCAAAGGGCACCATGCGCGCGCCAAGTTCAACGTGCAGGTCGTAAAGCGGTGTCTTGAGCAGATCGTCGGATGGGGCGGACAAGGCGCTCTCCAAAAGGGGCAGTCGAATTCCATGACGCAAGCCATGGGCCACCCCTGCTGTCCGCTTTACCTGAGAGATTCGCCCCACGATCGGGGTTTGCTCCTTCGGTGGGCGGTGCACATGGTCTGCGCGCCACCTCTCTCCAGCAAGGAAACACCCGGAGCAAATCCAGGTGCCTTGTCAGTCCTTTTGCCTGAGCGTTCGGGCCCTTGAAATCGATGGGCCCTGCGCCTTCGGCGGCCCCGTCTGGCGGGGCTCTCTCCTGACCGGGCGAGTGTAAGGGATCGGTTCTGCCTTCGCCGCAATGCGTGCGTGCTTTTGCTATGCGCCGGTGCTGTCGGCCTGCCGGTCAATCTGCCCGCGCACATAGTCCACGTGCTGGCGCAAGGTGTACACCCGGTCCGAAAAATCAAGCGCGAACTTGGTGTGGACGATATCGCTTTCGATGCGGTCGAGCTGGGCGCGCGCGGCCTTTCGCTCTTCCTGCGTCAGCTTGCGCGATGCCAGGTCCTGTTCGAGGAATTTCAGCTCGCCGTAGCGGCGGTACAGGTGGCGCTGGCGGCGCCATGTCACCAGTTGCGGCAGCAGGCGGCTCAAGGGCACGAGGATGGCCACCAGCGGCACCAGGAACAGCAGCAGTCGCTGCACGAAGTTCGCGGCCCAGAATGGCATGTAGTTCTGCAGGAAGGGCCGGCCGTTCTTGAAATAGCGCTCGGCCGCGACCGCCAGGGGATAGTCCGTGCCCTGCGGGCTGGGGAAATCATCGGGCTTGTTGAGGATGCTCGGGTGCTTGTGCACCTGCCACGCCGCTTCGAGCAAGAGGTAGGAGAGGGCCGGGTGCACTTCGTCGCGCACCACCAGGTTGGCCTTTGTCGCGAGCAAGGTGATGTCTTGCCCGGGCAAGTCGCGCCGCGGGTCGACCGAGCCTCGCTTGAGGCTCAGGGGCTGGAAGTACGGAAAGCGCCTTGCCAGCCCTTCCACATGGTCCAGCGACGCCAGGCGCGCCGTGCCGTCGCCCAGCAGCTTTTGCACCGCAGGGGCTTGCGGCGCCGCGATGATGATGGCGGCATCGATCGTGTGGTCGTAGAGCATCTGCACGGCCGTCATGCCGCCTTCGCTGACGAAGGTGGTGCCGTTGGAGCCGAGCTTCGCCTCGTCCGGGACCACGCCATACACCGCGAGCAGTTGCCGCGCCACCTGGAAGTTGCCGCTGCCGGGCACGCCGACGGCGATGCGCTTGCCGGCCAGCGCGCCCAGCCCTTTGTTGACGTCGAGCGTGTGCGTGAAGATCCACACCGGCTCGTAGGCCACCGTGGCCAGCGAGCGAAGGGGTGTGGATTCGGGCAGCGCGTCCGGATCCTGTGCCAGCACGCCGGTGCCGCCCTGCACGAACGCCACGGACACCGATCCGTCGTTCAGCCGCTGGAGGTTCTCGACACCGCCGCTCGAAGGCCGCAGTTCGAGCGTGATGCCGCTGGCGCGCAGGATCTCCTGGTAGCGCAGGCCGAAGCGGTGATAGGCCCCGTCCGTCACGCCCGTGCTCATCACGAGGAAGCGCGGCGGTGCCGGGCTCAGGACGCGCACCACGAACCAGATGGCGGCCGCCAGCCCGGCCACCAGCGCGACCCAGAAGAGCACGCGCCGCCGTGTTGAGTTGTTCAGATGGGCCAACGCCTTGGACTTCATGCCTTCAAGGATGTCTGCCCCGCGTCGCGCGACTACATGCCCACGTAGTTGGGGCCGCCGCCGCCTTCAGGCGTGACCCACACGATGTTCTGCGTCGGGTCCTTGATGTCGCAGGTCTTGCAGTGCACGCAGTTCTGCGCGTTGATTTGCAGGCGCTGCTTGCCGGCTTCGCCGTCCGGCACGAACTCGTACACGCCCGCCGGGCAGTAGCGTTGTTCGGGGCCGGCGTACTTCGCCAGGTTGATGTTCACGGGCACCGACGCGTCCTTGAGCGTCAGGTGGGCCGGCTGGTGCTCTTCGTGGTTGGTGTTGCTGATGAACACGCTGGAGAGGCGGTCGAAGGTCAGCTTGCCATCGGGCTTGGGATACACGATGGGCTTGCACTCGGCCGCCGGCTTCAGGTTGGCGTGGTCCGGCTTGTCGCGGCGCAGCGTCCACGGGATGTGCCCGCGGAGCAACCATTGCTCGACGCCGTTCATGACGGTGGCGATGCCCAGGCCCTTCTTGAACCAGGCCTTGAAGTTGCGCGCCTTGTTGAGTTCGGTGTAAAGCCAGCTCTTTTCGAACGCGGCCGGGTAGGCGGTGAGTTCGTCGTGCTGGCGGCCGGCTTGCAGTGCTTCGTAGGCGGCCTCCGCCGCGAGCATGCCGGTCTTGATGGCGGCGTGGCTGCCCTTGATGCGGCTCACGTTGAGGTAGCCCGCTTCGCAGCCGACCAGCGCGCCGCCCGGGAACACCGTCTTGGGCAGCGACATCAGGCCACCGGCCGTGATGGCGCGCGCGCCATAGCCGATGCGCTTGGCCGGCTTGATGCCGTGCTCTTCGTCGCCTTCGAGGTACCAGCGGATGTTCGGGTGCGTCTTCCAGCGCTGCATCTCCTCGAACGGGCTCAGGTACGGGTTGCTGTAGTCCAGCCCGGTGATGAAGCCGAGCGTGACCTTGTTGTCTTCCATGTGATAGAGGAAGGCGCCGCCATAGGTGTCGGCCTTCATCGGCCAGCCGGCGGTGTGCAGCACGAAGCCGGGCTGGTGGCGCTTGGGGTCGATTTCCCACACTTCCTTGACGCCCAGGCCGTAGGTCTGCGGGTCCTTGCCGGCGTCGAGCTTGAACTTGCTGATGAGCTGGCGGCCCAGGTGGCCGCGTGCGCCTTCCGCGAAGATCGTGTACTTGCCGTGCAGCTCCATGCCGAGCTGGAAGTTGTCGGTGGGCTCGCCGTCCTTGCCGACGCCCATGTTGCCGGTGGCCACGCCGCGCACCGAGCCATCGTCGTTGTAGAGCACTTCGGCCGCGGGAAAGCCCGGGAAGATCTCGACGCCGAGGTTTTCAGCCTGCTGGCCGAGCCACTTGGTGAAGTTGCCCAGGCTGATGATGTAGTTGCCGTGGTTCTGGAAGCAGCCCGGCAGGAACATGTTGGGCGTGCGGAACGATGCCTTTTCGCCGAGGAAGACCATCGCGTCGTCGGTGACGGGCTGGTTCAGCGGGGCGCCTTGCTCGCGCCAGTCGGGCAGCAGCTCGTTGAGGGCGCGCGGGTCCATGATGGCGCCGGAAAGGATGTGCGACCCCGGTTCGGAGCCTTTTTCCAGCACCACGACCGAGACTTCCGTGCCGTGGTTGGCGGCAAGTTGCTTCAGGCGAATGGCGGTGGACAGGCCGGCCGGGCCGCCACCAACGACGACAACGTCGTATTCCATGGCTTCGCGGGGGCCGAATTGGGCGAGGATTTCGTCTTGGGTCATCGGGGTCTCGTCGATAATGATTTTGTGTACTTTGTCGCGCCGCGACGCTCGTCGATTCTATTCGGCGGGCCACGGGGCGCCACCTTTCCCGATTTCTGGCGCAGGGAGGGCCGCTTCATGGCATACAGCATCGATCTTTCCGGCCGGGTGGCTTTCATCACGGGCGCCTCCAGCGGGCTCGGTGCGCAGTTCGCCAAAGCCATCTCGCGCGCAGGCGCCGCGGTCGTGCTGGCCAGCCGCCGCGTCGAGAAGCTCAAGGAACTGCGCGCCCGCATCGAAGGCGAGGGCGGCAGCGCCCACGTCACCGAACTCGACGTGACCGACCTGGCCAGCATCCGCTCCGCCGTGGCGCACGCGGAAACGCAGGTAGGCTCCATCGACATCCTGGTCAACAACTCCGGCGTCAGCACCACGCAGCGCCTGCAGGAAGTGAGCGAGGACGACTACGACTTCATGTTCGACACCAACGTGAAGGGCGGCTTCTTCGTTGCGCAGGAAGTGGCCAAGCGCATGCTGGCGCGCGCCCGCGGTGCGGCGCCCGGCACTTACACGGGCGGGCGCATCATCAACATCGCGTCGATGGCGGGCCTGAAGGTCTTGCCGCAGATTGGCGTGTATTGCATGAGCAAGGCCGCCGTCATCCAGATGACGAAGTCGATGGCCCTGGAGTGGGGGCGCTTCGGCATCAACGTGAATGCGCTGTGCCCCGGCTACATCGACACCGAGCTCAACACGCACCACTGGCAGACCGAGAACGGGCAGAAGCTCGTCGCCATGCTGCCAAGAAAGCGCGTGGGCAAGCCGGAAGACCTGGACGGGCTGGTCGTGCTCTTGGCCAGTGCGCAGAGCCACTTCGTCAACGGCGCGGTGATCGCGGCGGACGACGGCTTTGCGCTTTGACGACGAAGCAGTTCAGGCCATCGGCCGCAGCACGATGCGCGCCTCCAGGCCGCTGTTGGCTCCCGGCGGCGGCGAAAAAAGTTCCAGGCGGCCGCCGTGTTTGGACACGATGGTGTTCACGATCGACACGCCCAGGCCGTAGCCGGTGCGCATGGGGCTGTGCCGCACATGGCGCTGCGCAAGCGTCTCCAGTTGCTCGGCGCTGACGCCGGGGCCAAAGTCGCGAACGGCCAGGGTGCAGGGCGCCATGACTTCGATGACGACCGGCACGCCGGGCCCGTGGCGCAACGCGTTCTCCACGAGGTTGCGCAGCGCGATGGCCAGTGCATCCACATCGCCCAGCACGTGCGCCAGTTCGGTTTGCGGCACGCGCAGGTCCAGGCGCTTCTGCGCTTCGTCGTCGGCCCAGAACTCCTGCGCGACGACGCCCGCCAACTGCACGAGGTCGACGCTTTCGCGGCGCAACGACGCGCCCGACTCCGCGCGTGAGAGTTGAAGGAGCTTTTCGGCGCGGTGGCTCAGCGTGCGCAAGGCTTCGAGGGCTTGCGCAATGTCTTCGCGGCGCAGGTCATGGTCGAGCGCGGTCTGCAGGCGCAGGCGCGCAGCCGCGAGCGGCGTGCGCAGTTCATGCGCGGCGTTGGCGGCCAGCGCGCGCTCCACGTCCAGCGACTGCGCGAGCCGCTCGAGAAGATGATTGGCGTCGTCGCCGACCGAGCGCAGCTCCTGCGGCAGCGCCGGCAGCTCGATCGGACGCAGGTCGGCGCCGCCGCGTTGGCGGATCTCGGCAGCGAGCCACTGCAGCGGCCGCAGTTCCTTTCGCGCAATGTTCCGGAGCACCAGCGCCAGCAGGGGCAGCACGGCCGCCAGGGGAATGATCAGGCCGAGCAGCGTGCGATTGAGCGCGGTGCGCCGCTCCTCCAGCGGATCGGCCACCTGCAGGAAGAGCGGCCGCGACGGGTGCTGCACCGTGTAGATGCGCCATACGCCCGCATTGGCGTAGCCCGGCACCAGCGGGACACCAAAGGATCGGGTGGGCGCATCGGCCGTTCGCAGCAGCTGCTTGCCGCTGGCATCCATGACGATGAACATCACGGTGTCTTCGGAGAACAGTGGCTCCGACGCGATGAGCGGAGCGGTGCTGTCGCGCTGGCCGGGGACGTCGAGTTCGCGCGCCGCAAAGTCGAAGAGCCGATGCGATATCTCGGCCAGCTCGTTGTCGAAGTTCTGGTTGATCTCGTGGTCCACATACCAGACCACCGCCAGCACGCCGATGAGCCATGCGCCGCCCACCCAGATGATCAGCGTGCGTGTGAGGTGCCCGGCCAGTGATTCGGCGTGCGGCGACTTGTCATCGCGCCGGCGTGCCCACAGGGCCATTCAGTCTTCCTCGTCCGAAGGCGAGAGGCGGTAGCCCAGGCCGCGCAGCGTGACGATGTGGCCGCGTCCGAGCTTGCGCCGCAAGCGGCTGATGAAGACCTCGAGCGTGTTGCTGTCCGCTTCGTCGGAATAGCCGTAGAGCGCGTCCTGCAGAAGCTCTCGCGTGTGAATGCGGTCAGGGCGCGTGGCCATCACGCGAAGGAGGGCCCATTCCTTTTGCGTGAGCAGCACCGGCACGCCGTTCTTCTGCACGAGGTCGCGCGCCAGGTCGATTTCGAGCAGCCCCAGCCGCAGCACCGTCGAGCTGTTGGCGCTGCGCCGGCGCTCCACCGCGCGCAGCCGGGCGAGCAGCTCCGCGGGGTCGTAAGGCTTGATGATGTAGTCGTCGGCACCCGCGTCGAGTCCGCGGATGCGGTCGGTGACCTGGTCGCGGGCGGTGAGCACGATGACGATGGGGCGATCGGCCAGTGCACGCACGTGCGGCAGCAGGTTCAGCCCGTCGCCGTCGACCAGATGCAGGTCGAGCAGCACGGCGGCGTACTTCACGCCCAGCAAGGCCGCGCGCGCATCGGCGATCCCCCTGGCGACATCGACCACGAATGCCTTGGATTCCAGATAGCTGCAGACCGCATTCGCCAAGGCGACATCGTCTTCGACCAGCAAGATGCGCACGTTGCCGTCCTTCAATTGGAGAGTGGCGGAAGTTTAGCGTGCAGCGATGGGCCACAGTCCTCAGGATTTGTTCAGCCTCGCTGGCTAACATCGTGGGCTTCAATGACGCCTCGCCCCTCACGTTCGCCTCTTCTCGCCTGGACCGTTCTCTCGCTTGCGATCGTTTTGCTGTGGGACGCCAGCGGCCTCGATGTGCAGGCTGCGCGCTGGCTTGGCGGTGGGCCCTCCGGCTTTCCCCTTCGCGACAACCGGTTCCTGGTGCTGGTGATGCATGAGGCTGCCAAGGATTTGAGTTGGGTGCTGGCCATCGGGCTGGTGGTGGCCATTCAATGGCCTCTGGGCTTCTTGCGTCAACTCAGTCGCAGCGAACGCGCACAACTGGCACTGACCGTGATCGGGTCGGTGGTCGCCATCTCCTTGCTCAAGAATTCGAGCCGCACCAGTTGCCCGTGGGACCTCGACGCTTTCGGAGGTGTGGCGCACTACGTTTCACATTGGTCCTGGGGTGCGCGCGACGGAGGGCCCGGCAAGTGTTTTCCCGCAGGCCACGCGTCCGCGGCTTTCGCATACGTCGGCGGCTATTTCGTCCTTCGCAGGCGCTTGCCGCAGGTGGCGCGCTGGTGGTTGATCTGCGCGATCGCTGCCGGCTTTGTTCTGGGTCTCATGCAGCAAATGCGGGGCGCCCACTACATGAGCCATACACTGTGGACCGGATGGGTGTGCTGGGTGGTTGGCCTCGTCGTTGACGTGGTTGTGTCGGCGATTCGTTCAGGAAACAAGCGCCTGATGTCCCGGAAAACGGAACAAACCATCTGATTTGCTCCTTTCCTGAACGCTGTCTGAACAGGGTGTTCAGGGTTACTTCATTCCCGTTTCACAGACTAGGACGATGCCAGTGTCAAAAGCGTCGGCTTTGGTGTTTTCTGCCGCGCCTGCTTCCCCCGCCTCCAGCCACAACGACCCCGGTACGCCGCCTGTATCGCGCTTTCGTTCGAGGCTTGCACGTCCGCGCACGCCGGTCAACGTCGTTGTCTGGCTCGGCCTTTACCTGACGCTCGCGGCCAACTGGCCGCTGTGGCTCGAACTGGCGCGCATTGGCGAAGCGCCCTCCACCTACCTGCCCCACATTGGCCTCATGGCACTGCTGGTGGCTTGCGGCACCGTGGCCATCCTGTCGTTCACGGCCTGGTCGCGCTGGATGAAGCCGATATGGCTTCTGGTGGTGCTGATTGCCGCGATCTCGCAGTACTACATGCTGACCTACAAGGTCGTCATGGACACCGGCATGCTGGCCAACGCCTCGCAAACCGACATGCATGAGACGCTCGACCTGCTGAGCTGGCGAATGCTGTTCTACGTGCTCGCAGTCGTTGCGCTGCCGGCTGTTGCGCTCTGGCGAGTGCGCCTGGTTCGCAGGGGCTTCCTGTCGCAACTGTGGCGCAACCTGCTGTTGCTGCTGGCCGCGGCCGCGGTGGCCAGTGCGGGCATCGTCGCGATGAACCGCGATCTTGCGCCGCTGATGCGCAACAACGTTCACCTGCGCTACATGACGAACCCGCTCGCGCCGATCTATTCGTCGATCAAGGTGGGCGTCGCTCCGCTCTTCAAATACAACCGCAAGCTGATTCCGGTTTCCGGCGGCGCCGCCCTCGGCGCCAGCTACGCCGCGCAGGTGCGACCGCCGCTGCTGGTGCTGGTGGTTGGCGAGACAGCGCGGGCCGACCATTTCTCGCTCAACGGCTACGACCGCAACACCAATCCGGAACTGGCGGCCCGCAAGGTGCTGAGTTGGCACAACGTGCGTTCCTGCGGCACGAGCACGCTGGCGTCGCTGCCCTGCATGTTCTCGCCGTTGGGCAAGGAAGCGTTCGAGGCGAGCCGCGACGACTACGAGAATCTCACCGACGTGCTGCAGGCCGCGGGGCTTGCGGTGTTCTGGCTCGACAACCAGCCCGGCGGATGCAAGGGCGTGTGTGAGCGCATTCCGCACGCGTCGGCTTTCCAGGGGCTCGATCCCGCCGTGAAGAGCGCGATGTGTGACGGCGACGAATGCCTGGACGACGTGATGCTCAAGGGGCTGGATGCGCGCATCGACGCGCTGCCGGCCGCCAAACGTGCCAAGGGCGTTGTGCTCCTGATGCACCAGATGGGCAGCCACGGGCCGGCCTACTACAAGCGCTCGTCGCCGGATGCCAAGCGCTTCCTGCCCGAATGCCGGGTCAATGTGCTGGCCGACTGCAGCCATGAGGAACTGGTCAACGCGTTCGACAACTCGATCGCCTACACCGACCGCTTCCTGGGCAAGACCATCGACTGGCTCAAGGGCAAGTCCGCCACCTACGACCCGGCCATGCTCTACCTGAGCGACCATGGTGAATCGCTTGGCGAGTTCGGCCTGTTCCTGCATGGCGTGCCGTACAGCTTTGCGCCGGAAGCGCAAAAGCACGTGCCCCTGGTCATGTGGTTCAGCGAGGGCATGAAGGCGCGCGAAAAACTGTCGCGCTCCTGCATGGAAACGGGGCTCAATTCGCCCTTCACGCACGACAACCTCTACCACACGGTGCTGGGGGTGATGGACGTGGATTCGCCCAGCTACAAGCAGCCGATGGACATGCTGGCCAACTGCCGCGCCAGCGCGACCAACGGCTGAGTTCGCGGGTCGCTATTTCTTCTTCTCGCGCGGAACTCGGCCCATCAGGAAGAACTCCGGATTCGGCTGCATGCCGCTGAAGCTCGCCATGCGGTTGGACAGCCCGAAGAAGGCCGTGATCGCCGCAATGTCCCAGATGTCTTCGTCGCTGAAGCCGTGCACGTGCAGCGGCGGAAAGTCGGCCTCTTCAATTTCGTGCGAGCGCTCGCAGACCTTCATTGCAAAGTCCAGCATGGCGCGCTGGCGCGGCGTGATGTCGGCCTTGCGGTAGTTGACTGCCACTTCGTCGGCGACCAGCGGCTTCTTTTCGTAGATGCGCAGCAGCGCGCCGTGCGCGACCACGCAATACAGGCACTGGTTGGCGGCGCTGGTGGCCGTCACGATCATCTCGCGGTCGCCCTTGGTGAGCGAGCCTTCTTCCTTGAGCATGAGCGCGTCGTGGTACGCGAAGAAGGCGCGCCACTCGGCGGGGCGCCGCGCGAGGGCCAGGAACACGTTGGGTACGAAGCCTGCTTTTTCCTGCACTTCGAGGATCGTCTTGCGGATGTCCTCGGGCAGGTCGGCCAGTTCGGCCATGGGATAGCGGGGCGCGCTCATGGGGTGTCTCCTTGGGGCTTGGTCGCCAATGTCAAAGTGGTGGGGCCGGCCTCGAGCGTTGCGTGCTCGCTCTCGTCCTTGAGCGCCACGCCGGTGAGTCCGCGGCGCAGGGCTTCACGCACAAGCCACGCGAGCCGTGCGGCAGCCGTTGCGGGCTGCAAGCCTTCGGCACGCACGTTCGAAATGCAGTTGCGCTGCGCATCGTGGCGCCCGCGCTTCGGATCGAATGTGATGTAGATGCCCAGGCTGTCCGGCGAACTCAGGCCGGGACGTTCGCCGATCAGCATCACGGACAGCCGGGCGCCGAAGCGCTCGCCGATGTCGTCAGCCAGGGCCACGCGCGCCTGGGATGCAATGGCGATGGGCGAATAGCGCGTGTCCGGCGGCAACTGTTGCCGCAGCGCGGCCAGCAGCGGCGCGGCGTTGCGTTCGATCGCCATGGCGGAGAGGCCGTCGCCGACGACGATGCAGACGTCGCAGCCTGCCGCGGGTGCTTGCAGTTGGCCGGCGTCTTCCTCGTTGAGCAAGCGTCCCAGGTCAGGCCGGCGCAGATATTCGGTTCGGTCTTTTGCGCGGCTTTTGACGCGCATTGTTTGCCAGCCCTGGGACTGGACTTCGCGTTCGAGCGCAGCCAGGTCGGGCTCGGCATGGATGGCGTCGCGCGCCAGTGCGTGGGCCCATCCGAAGCGAAGCACCTCGTCCGTCGGCGTCGCGTCGCCCGCGCGGCCGAGCGCGATGCGGGCGGGTGTGGCGGCGCGCCAGTCTTGCCAGGGGCTCGGTGTGGTCGCATCGCTCATTGAGGAACCTCCGCGCCAATCAACACGACGTGAACGCCTTCGCGCGGCCCGCCGGCGCTCATCGCTGCCCCCACGCTCGGCACTTCGTGTCCTCGGTGCCCCCCGAGGGGGCGCGAGCTTGCTTGGGGCGGCCCGGCGCGGCATCTTTGTGCCCCCACGCTCGGCACTTCGTGTCCTCGCTGCCCCCCGAGGGGGCGCGAGCTTGCTTGGGGCGGCCCGGCGCGGCATCCTTGTGCCCCCACGCTCGGCACTTCGTGTCCTCGCTGCCCCCCGAGGGGGCGCGAACTTGCTTGGGGCGGCCCGGCGCGGCGCTCATGCCGTCAACGCGGCCAGCGCGCTCATTGGGGTCAGCAGGTGCGTCGCGGACGGCGGCAACAGGCGGCCGGCCTTGTCGGTGATCTGCATGCGTTGCAGCCATTCCTCGAACTCCGGCGCGCGGGCAAGGCCGAGCGTGGTGCGCAGGAAGAGGGCGTCGTGAAAGGATGTGCTTTGGTAGTTGAGCATGACGTCGTCCGCGCCGGGCACGCCCATCACGAAGTTCAGGCCCGCGCTGCCCAGCAGCACCAGCAGCGTGTCCATGTCGTCCTGGTCGGCTTCGGCGTGGTTGGTGTAGCAGACGTCGCAGCCCATGGGCAAGCCCAGCAGCTTGCCGCAGAAGTGGTCCTCCAGGCCGGCGCGGATGATCTGCTTGCCGTCGTAGAGGTACTCCGGGCCGATGAAGCCGACCACGGTGTTGACCAGCAGCGGCTGGTAGCGGCGCGCCAAGCCGTAGGCGCGCGCCTCGCAGGTCTGCTGGTCGACGCCGAAGTTGGCGTTGGCCGACAGTGCGCTGCCCTGGCCGGTCTCGAAGTACATGAGGTTCTGGCCGACGGTGCCGCGCTGCAGCGACTGCGCCGCCTGCTGCGCTTCGGCCAGCAGTTCGGGCGTGACGCCGAAGGACTGGTTCGTCTGTTCGGTGCCGCCGATCGACTGGAACACCAGGTCGACCGGCGCGCCGCGCTCCACCAGCTTCATGGTGTTCGTGACGTGCGTGAGCACGCAGCTTTGCGTCGGGATGGCGAATTTCTGGATGACTTCGTCCAGCATGCGCGTCAGGCGGTCGAGCGCCTGCAGGCTGTCGGAGACCGGGTTCACGCCGATCACCGCGTCGCCCGCGCCCATCAGCAGGCCGTCGAGTGTGGAGGCCGCGATGCCGCGCAGGTCGTCGGTGGGGTGGTTCGGCTGCAGCCGCACGGCGATGTGGCCCGGCAAGCCCAGCGTGTTGCGAAAGCGCGTGACCACGCTGCACTTGCGCGCGGCGGCAATGAGGTCCTGGTTGCGCATCAGCTTGGACACGGCGGCCACCATTTCCGGCGTGAGTCCTGGCGCGAGCGCGGTGAGCACCGGCGCCGTGGCTTGTCCGGACAGCAACCAGTCGCGGAAATCGCCCACCGTGAGATGGGCCACCGGCGCGAAGGCGGCGGCGTCGTGCGTGTCGATGATGAGGCGCGTGATGTTGTCGTCTTCGTAGGGCACGAGCGCTTCGGTGAGGAACTGGCGCAGCGGTGTTTCCGCCAGCACGTGGCGCGCCGCCATGCGCTGCTGCGCCGTCGCGGCGCCGACGCCGGCCAGGTAGTCGCCCGAGCGCGCGGGGCTGGCCATCGCCATGACCTGCTTCAGGTCGTCGAAGTGGAAGGTCTGCGGTCCAATCGTGGTGCGGTAGCGCATCGGGCAATAATGACCTGCTTCTTCCAATCACCAAAGGACTTGTTGTGAGATTCCTACTGTGTGCCGCCCTTGCCGTATCGTCGTGCTTCGCGTCTGCCGCCTGGGCCCAGGGCACGGCGCCCGTCACCACCAAGAGTGGCCTCGTCTACCAGTCGCTCAAGGAGGGCACCGGCAAGTCGCCGGCCGCGACCGACAGCGTCAAGGTGCATTACCGCGGGACCTTTCCGGACTCCGGCAAGGAGTTCGACAGTTCCTACTCGCGTGGCGAGCCGATCACGTTCCCGCTCAACGGCGTGATCGCCTGCTGGACCGAAGGGTTGCAGCTCATGAAGGTGGGCGGCAAGGCCAGGCTGACGTGTCCGCCCGGCATTGCGTACGGCAAGGCCGGCGCAGGCGGCGGCGCCATTCCGCCCAATGCAACGCTCGTCTTTGAAGTGGAGCTGCTCGATGTCAAGGGTCGCTGAGTCCGCTTGACATGGCACTGGTCACTTTTCTTGTTGAGGACAACTCAACCATTCGGGACAACCTGATTCCTGCTCTGGAAGACCTGGCCGATGCCACGGTGATCGGCTTTGCGGAAACCGAGGCCAAGGCCACGCAGTGGCTTGCCGACAATGGGGCCAACTGGCACCTGGCGGTGGTCGACATGTTCCTGAAAGAAGGCTCCGGGCTGGGCGTGCTGCGCGACTGCATGAACCGTCAACGGCACCAGCGCGTGGTGGTGCTGACGAACTACGCCACTGCGGACATGCGCGAGCGCTGCATGACGCTGGGCGCGGATGCGGTGTTCGACAAGTCCAATGAGATCGACGCGTTTCTGGAGTATTGCAACGAGCGCTGGCCATCGCAGTTCGCGAGCCTTTGACTTGCTCCCTCTCCCGCTGGCGGGAGAGGGCGGGGGTGAGGGCTTGGGCGGTGGATGAAGCGGGGCGGTGGACAGGCCCAGTGCCCTCACCCTGACCCTCTCCCGTGTACAGACCGGGGACATGGGTAACAGGTGTGCGAGGACATGGGTGACAGGTCCAGCACAGCTTAGTCGAAGGCTGTGAGGTCGACAAAGTCGACCTTTTGCTTGAAAAAGAACACGTCGTACGCGCCGTCTTGCTCGGCCCGCGCGCGAAGCGCCACCGCGTGGCCATGCAAGGCACTGCTCACGCGCACCATGCGTCCGAGCACGCTCACCCAGCCTCCGTGCTGCACCCGCCTGACCAGGTCGTGGTGCTCGTATTGCGGCTGTGGGGGCTGCGCGGGGAGGGTTCTGGGGCTGGGGCGATAACGCTCCACGGGCGTGTGCATCCCCAGCGCCTCGTGCGGGCGCTGGTGGTTGTAGATGTGGCGCCAGCGCGTGAACTCGGCCTGCACCTGCTCCAGGTCCTGAAAGTTGTTCGCCGCGATCGACTCGGCCTTGAGCGTGCGATGGAAGCGCTCGTCCTTGCCGTTGGTCTGGGGGTGCGCCGGGCGGCTGTGGCTGAGCTTGACCTCCAGGGAGGCCAGCCACACGTGCAAGGCGCTGATGCCCTGGCAGCCCGTGCCCCAAGGTGGCCCGTTGTCGGCGTTGATGCGCTCGGGCAGGCCATAGCGCTCGAAGGCGCGCGTGAGTTGCTCGCGCACGCTGGCGTGGCGCTCGTTGTCCAGCGCCTGCAGCGCGATTGCAAAGCGTGAGTGGTCGTCCAGCACCGTCAGCGCATGACAGCGCACCTGGCCCACCGGAAAGTGGCCCTTGAAGTCCATCTGCCACAGCGCATTGGGCTGCTCGTGCTCGAAGCGCTGCCATGGCCGGCTGGCCTGGCTGGCCGCCTCGCCAATCAGCCCGTGGCGCTGCAAGATGGAGTTGACCGTGCTCACCGCCAGGGTGATGGCCTGATCGCGCCGCAGCACGTGGGCGATCTTGCGCGCGCCCCAAGCCGGGTGCGCCTGGCGCACCTGCACAACCCGTTGCTGCACGCACTCGGGCGTGGCCGTGGGGCTGTGGTGCGGGCGCCGGGGGGCGTCCTGCAGGCTCCCTCGGTGTGGCGCGCCAGCCACTTGTAGGCCGTCTTGCGGCTGATCTGGTGGCGTCGGCACAGCTCGCTCACGTTGGCATCCTCCGAGCTTGCCAGGCGCACGAATTCCTCTCGCTGCTCCTGCATGGTGGCCCCTCTCCATGGCATTGCACTCTCCTGCTGACAAGACAGGAAAAAGTGTCACCCATGTCCTCGCACACCTGTTACCCATGTCCCCGGTCTGTACATCCCGGGGGGAGAGGGAAATGAAGTCAACCCGCGATCAGTTTCTGCACCAACTCGGCGGTAGTGGATGCGCTGTACTTCCGCATCAACCGCGCCCGATGAATCTCCACCGTCCGGTGGCTGATCGCCAGGGCCTTGCCGATCTCCTTCGACGTCAGCCCGCGCATCACCTGCGCCGCCACCTCGCGCTCGCGCGGCGTCAACTCGGCCTTCACCGTGCGCCGCGAACCCAAATCCTCGAAGGTCCAGATGCCGGCCTCGTGCGGTGCCTCCCTATTCAGTGCACGCCCCGTCACGTGGCACCAGAATGTCTCGCCGCGCAATGCACCATCCAGGCGCTTCATCATCCGGTTGTCGGCGTAGTGCCCGCTGGCGTTCAGGAAGGGCTCCATGCGCTTGCCGATGCGCTCGAATTCCGCCACGCTCGGGTAGAGCACGCTGAAGGATTGCCCGACCAGCGCATCGGGTTGCGCGCCGAACATCTCGCAAACCTGGGCGTTGCATGCGACGATGATCCTGTTGCGCGACACGACCATGCCAATGGGCGCAAGTTCGAAAGCAAGCCTGAAATCGATCTCCGTCATCGGGGGTCACCACTACGAATTACTACGTATGTCGCTACGTAGTATCGTTCAACCCTCAGATTTCTTTCACCGAGGAGCACGCGTGAACAAGCTTTACCCCTCCGCCGAAGCAGCGCTCAAGGGCGTCGTTGCCGACGGACAAACACTCGCCGTTGGCGGCTTCGGCCTCTGCGGCATTCCCGAGGCATTGATCGAGGCCCTGAAGGACTCGGGCGTCAAGGACCTCACCTGCATTTCCAACAACGCGGGCGTCGATGGCTTCGGCCTCGGCAAACTGCTGGAAACGCGGCAGATCAAGAAGATGGTCGCCAGCTACGTGGGCGAGAACAAGGAGTTCGAGCGCCAGTACCTGGCCGGCGAACTCGAACTCGAATTCACGCCGCAAGGCACGCTGGCTGAAAAGCTGCGCGCTGGCGGCGCGGGCATCCCGGCTTTCTTCACCAAGACCGGTGTCGGCACGCAAGTGGCCGAAGGCAAGGAACTGCGCGAATTCGACGGCGAAACCTACGTCATGGAGCGCTCGCTGGTGCCCGACGTGGCGCTGGTCAAGGCCGACGTGGCCGATCGCTCCGGCAATCTGCGCTTCCGCCTCACGGCGCGCAACTTCAACCCGGCCGCTGCCATGGCCGGCAAGATCTGCATCGTCGAGGTCGAGAAGCTCGTCGAAGTGGGCGACATCGCACCGGACGACGTCCACCTGCCGGGCATCTACGTGCACCGCATCGTGGTCAACAGCAATCCGGAAAAGCGCATCGAGAAGCGCACCGTGAGCGCGGCATTGCCGGTTGACGCCGCAGCCGCCAAGGTTGAGGCGCAAGCCGTCATTGCCCAGGCGGCAGTCGGCAGCGAAGTGCCCGCACCCATCAAGAACAAAGGAGCCTGAAATGCCCTGGACGCAAGACCAAATGGCCGCACGCGCGGCGCAAGAACTGCAAGACGGCTTCTACGTCAACCTCGGCATCGGCATTCCCACGCTGGTGGCCAACTTCACGGGCGACAAGGAAGTCTGGCTGCAAAGCGAGAACGGCATGCTCGGCATCGGCCCTTTCCCGACGGAAGATGAAGTCGACGCCGACCTCATCAACGCCGGCAAGCAGACCGTGACCACGCTGCCCGGCAGCGCCATCTTCGGCAGCCACGACAGCTTCGCGATGATCCGCGGCGGCAAGATCAACCTCAGCATCCTCGGCGCGATGCAGGTCAGCGAAAAGGGCGACCTCGCCAACTGGATGATCCCCGGCAAGATGGTCAAGGGCATGGGCGGCGCGATGGATCTCGTGGCCGGCGTCAAGCGCGTGATCGTGCTGATGGAACACGTCGCCAAAAAGAAGGACGGCACCGAGGACCTGAAGATTCTCGAGCACTGCACCCTGCCGCTGACCGGCGTGGGCGTGGTCAACCGCATCATCACCGACCTCGCCGTCATGGACGTGACGCCCGAGGGCCTGAAGGTGGTCGAACTGGCGCCCGGCGTGAGCTTCGACTCGCTGCAGGGCAAGACGGGCGTCAAGCTCATCCAGTAGGCGGTCAATGCCATAGCAGCCAAAGGGCAGGGCGGTGCGAGAGCACTCCCTGCCCTTGTTTCTTTGGGGAGCCATTCCATGAATGCAACCGACTGCCTCGCGGCGCTTTGGCGGGCTGCGCATCTCCCGGATGAAGCGCTCGAATTTGCAAGCCTCACGGGCAGCGGCCCCGGCTTGCCGTCTTCCTTCGCCGTCGGTGTCGCGGCGCAAAGCACCATTGCGGCGGCAGCCTTGGCTGCCTGCGAACTTGGGCATGCACGCGCTTCACCGCGCCAGCAAGTCAGCGTCGATGTCGAGCACGCGGCCGTCGAATGCACGGGCTGGTTCAGCATCGACGGCGAGGTGCCGGAGTTGTGGGACGCCTTCTCGGGGCTTTATCGCTGTGCCGATGGGCATGTGCGCGTCCACGCCAACTTCGCGCACCATCGCGACGGCGCCTTGCGGCTGCTGGGCCTCGACCCGGCAAAGGCCCAACGCGCCGACGCGGAAGTGGCATTGATGGAATGGAAGTCGCGAGACTTCGAGGATGCGGCTTCGGCCAAAGGACTGGTCGCGACGGCCCTGCGGAGCTTCGACGAATGGGACGCGACGCCGCAGGGCCAAGCCATCGAAGCGCAGCCGCTGTTCACCATCGAACGCATCGGCGACGCGCCGCCATTGCCGCTGCCCGCCCTTGCTGCGGATGCACGGCCGCTGACTGGCATTCGCGTGCTCGACCTGACGCGCATCCTGGCCGGCCCTGTCGGCGGGCGCGCGCTGGCCGCCTACGGTGCCGACGTGATGCTGGTGAATTCGCCGAACCTGCCCAACATCTCGGCCATTGCGGACACCAGCCGTGGCAAGTTGTCCACGCACATCGACCTGCGGACAGACGAAGGACGAACAGCCTTGCGCGCACTCGCAAGCGAAGCACACGTCTTCACGCAGGGCTATCGGCCCGGTGGCGTGGCCGCACTGGGATTTGGCGTCAATGAACTGGCGCGCCTTCGCCCCGGCATCGTCTGCGTTTCACTCAGCGCCTACGGCACGCAAGGCCCGTGGGCCGGGCGCCGTGGCTTCGATTCTTTGGTGCAGACGGCCATGGGCTTCAACCATGCGGAGGGGGCCGCATCCGGCGACGGCAAGCCACGCCCGCTGCCGATGCAGATCCTCGACGAAGCGACGGGCTACCTCATGGCCTTTGGCGCATCGGCCGCGCTCTGGCGCCAGCAGCGCGAAGGCGGAAGCTGGCATGTGCAGGTGTCGCTGGCGCAAACCGGCCAGTGGCTGCGCGGTTTGGGCCGGGACGCGCAGGGCTTGAAGGCGCCCAGGCCGGACATCCAGCGCTATCTCGAAAGCTCGTCATCGGGCTTCGGGGCGTTGATGGGCGTTCGCCACAGCGCGCAACTGTCGCGCACGCCCGCCGGCTGGCCGCGTCCGTCAATGCCGCCGGGCACGCACCCGCCGGTGTGGCCGGCGCAGTAACGCAAGAGCGTCACCATTTCTCGCGCTGCTTGCGCTCCAGCACCTTCACGAGCGCCTGCATCGTCCGGTTGACCGGCGTCGCGATGCCCAGCGCCTCGCCGCGTCGCACGATGAAGCCGTTCAGATGATCGATCTCGCCCGGCCGCCCGCGCGCCAGATCTTGCGCAGTGGACGAGTACTGCGCAGGGATGGTCTCGGAGATGCGGCGCACGGCCGCATGCACGTCGCCGGGTATCGCCACGCCATCCGCATGCGCGATCGCCAGGCACTCGGCGACGATATCGTTCATGACCCCGGTGATGCCATCGCCCTGTACCAGCCGGCCATAGGGCAACTGCGTGATGGCCGACAGCGCGTTGTAGGCGCAGTTGATGATGAGCTTGGTCCACAAAGCGCCGCGCACGTTGTCCGAGATCTCGACAGGAACGCCCGCGGCGATGAATGCCTTGGCCACCTCGGCGCTGGTGGACGAAGGCTCGATCACGAGTTCGCCGCGCCCATGGTGCCGCACATGGCCGGGGCCAGCCATCTCCGTGGCAACCCACACAACGGCGGCGGCCACTTCCTGCGGCACGACGCCGCGCAAGCGGTCGGCGTTGTCGACGCCGTTCTGCAGGCACAGCAGCAGGGTGTCCGGACCCAGCCATGGCTTCAACTCGGCGCCCGCGGTTTCGGTGGCAGTCGACTTCACGCAGAACAGCACCAGTTGCGCGCCTGCCGCCGCGCTCGCCCCGGTGCTGGCCGCCAGCTTGACCTGTTCGTCGAAGGCAGCTGTTTGAACGCGCAGGCCATGTCGTTCAATGGCTTCGACGTGTTGCGGCCGGCCGATCAGCACGACCTCGTGGCCCTGACGCGCCAGCAGACCACCGTAGTAGCAACCGACGGCACCCGCGCCCATGACGGCAACTTTCATGACTCGCTCCGAAACAGGAAGTAGCGAATCATGCCTCTTGCCGGTTTCGTTCGTTGGTTC
Source organism: Variovorax brevis (assembly GCF_030317105.1). Classification (GTDB taxonomy): domain Bacteria; phylum Pseudomonadota; class Gammaproteobacteria; order Burkholderiales; family Burkholderiaceae_C; genus Variovorax; species Variovorax brevis. Next base: position 592,533 of record NZ_JASZYG010000003.1, on the reverse strand, counting down.
GGGCGGTTTCCGGGCAAGGCAACCGGCTTCATCCCGTCAGCACGTGCCGCTGCCCCTCGGCGATTTCCCTCAGGAACGCCCACACCGCCTGCATGCGCGCCAACTGCTTGTTCTCCGCCGGCATCGACATCCAGAAGGTGCGCGTGAAGCTGGCCTGCGGTTGTTCGGGCAGCACGCGCGCCAGCCGTTTGTCGGCGTCGGCGATGAAGGCCGGCAGCACCGCGATGCCGGCGCCGGCCGCTGCCGCTTCGTGCTGCGCGAGGATGCTGGTGCTGCGCAGCGCGAATGCGTCGGGCTTGTGCAGGTCGTCGAGGTATTGCAGCTCCTTGCTGAAGAGCAGGTCGTCCACGTAGCTGATGAAGCTGTGGCCGCGCAGGTCTTCGCGCGACTGGATCGGCCTGTGCCGGGCCAGGTAGTCGCGGGCGGCGTAAAGGCGCAGCGTGTAGTCGGTGAGCTTGGTGACCAGCACCGCGCCACGCGCAGGCCGCTCCAGCGAGATCACGATGTCGGCCTCGCGCCGCGAGAGATGCACCAAACGCGGCATGGCGAGCAGGTCGATGGTCAGCCCCGGATGCTCGCGTGCAAAGAGGGCGAGTTGCGGCGCCAGCACGATGGTGCCAAAGCCTTCCGTCGCGCCGATGCGCACCACGCCCGACAAGCCCTGCTGGGCAGCCGGCGCGGTGCTCGCCACGGCCTGGAAGGCGCTCTCCATCGCCTCGACCTGCGGCTGCAGGCGCCGGCCCGCCTCGGTGAGCCGATGGCCGCCCGCCTCGCGTGCGAAGAGTGGCGTTCCCACTTCCTTTTCAAGCGACTGGATGCGGCGCGCGACCGTGGTGTGGTCGACTTCCAGCCGGCGCGCGGCGCTCATCAAGGTGCCCGAGCGCGCCAGCTCGAGAAAGTAGCGCAGGTTGTCCCAGTCCATGCTTTGCAATTATGCAGATCGCGGCTGCATATTTGTCTATTGCTATCGCAAATCTGCAAAGCTACGATGCCCTTGCCCAAGACCGAATTCCCCAAGGAGACATACGCAAATGGATGCCACCACCACGCCCGCGACACAGGTCGCTACCGTCAAGCTGCTCATCGGCGGCAAGTTCGTCGAATCCCGATCCACCGAGTGGCGTGACATCGTCAACCCGGCCACGCAGCAGGTGCTGGCCCGTGTGCCTTTCGCGACGCAGGCCGAAGTCGATGCCGCCGTGGCCTCGGCGCAGGAAGCCTTCAAGACCTGGAAGAGGACCGCCATTGGCGCCCGCGCCCGCATCTTCCTGAAATACCAGCAACTCATCCGCGAGAACATGGCCGAGCTGGCCGCCATCCTCACCGCGGAACAGGGCAAGACGCTGCCCGACGCCGAAGGCGATGTGTTCCGCGGCCTCGAAGTGGTGGAGCACGCCGCTGCCATTGGCAACCTTCAGCTGGGCGAACTGGCCAACAACGTGGCCTCCGGCGTCGATACCTACACCGTGCTGCAACCGCTGGGTGTTTGCGCCGGCATCACGCCGTTCAACTTCCCCGCGATGATCCCGCTGTGGATGTTTCCGATGGCCATCGTCACCGGCAACACCTTCGTGCTCAAGCCTTCGGAGCAAGACCCGATGGTCACGATGCGCCTGTGCGAACTCGCGCTCGAAGCGGGCATTCCGCCCGGTGTGCTCAACGTTGTGCATGGCGGTGAAGCGGTGGTCAACGCCATTTGCGATCACAAGGACATCAAGGCGATCAGCTTCGTGGGTTCGACCAAGGTCGGTACGCACGTCTACAACCGCGCCACGCTCACCGGCAAGCGCGTGCAATGCATGATGGGCGCCAAGAACCACGCCATCGTCATGCCCGACGCCAACAAGGAGCAGACGCTCAACGCACTGGCCGGCGCGAGCTTCGGCGCCGCGGGGCAGCGCTGCATGGCGGTGTCGGTGGCCGTGCTGGTGGGCGATGCGCAGAAGTGGATCCCCGACCTCGTGGCCAAGGCCAGGACGCTCAAGGTGGGCGCAGGCACGGACAAGGGCGTGGACGTGGGCCCGCTGGTCTCTTGCGCGGCCTATGACCGCGTCACGGGCTTGATCGAACGCGGCGTGGCCGATGGCGCCACGCTGGAACTCGATGGCCGCAAGCCTACGGTCCCGGGCTACGACAAGGGCAACTTCGTCGGCCCGACGATCTTCTCGGGCGTGAAGCCCGGCATGACGATCTACGACCAGGAAATCTTCGGGCCGGTGCTGTGCGTGGCGGGCGCGAACGACATCGACGAGGCCATCGAGCTGATCAACAGCAACGCCAACGGCAATGGCACGGCGATCTTCACGCAGTCGGGTGCGGCGGCGCGCAAGTTCCAGGAAGAGATCGACGTTGGCCAGGTGGGCATCAACGTGCCGATCCCGGTGCCGGTCCCGATGTTCTCGTTCACGGGTTCGCGTGCTTCGAAGCTCGGCGACCTGGGGCCGTATGGCAAGCAGGTTGTGTTGTTCTACACGCAGACCAAGACGGTGACGGAGCGCTGGTTCGACGACAGCACGGTGAGCCACGGCGTGAACACCACGATCAGCCTGAAGTAAGTTCTCTTGCTCCCTCTCCCTCCGGGAGAGGGCAGGGGTGAGGGCACCGGGCGGTTGATCGTGCGTGGCGCATCAACGGCCCATGCCCCTCACCCCAACCCTCTCCCCGGAGGGGCGAGGGAGCAAATACCCTGCGTCCGATTCAGGGCGAGGGAGCACAAGAATGCCTGATCATTCGACCTATGGACTTTGAACTCACCGAAGAACAGCGCGCCTTCGCGCAGACCGCGCGCGACTTCGCGCTCGCCGAATTCGCACCTCATGCCGCGCGCTGGGACGCCGAGGCGCACTTTCCCAGGGACGCCATTGCCAAGGCCGGCGAACTCGGCTTCTGCGGCCTCTACGCGCCCGAGAGCATCGAAGGCCTCGCGCTGCCGCGCCTGGACGCCACGCTGGTGTTCGAGGAAATGGCGGCCGTCGACCCTTCGACCACCGCCTTCATCACCATCCACAACATGGCGACGTGGATGCTCGGCACGTGGGGAACGGAAGCCGTGCGCAAGCGTTGGGGCGCCGACCTCACCAGCGGCCGCAAGCTGGCTTCGTATTGCCTGACCGAACCGGGCGCCGGCTCCGACGCCGGCTCCCTCAAGACGCGTGCGGAACTGCAAGGCAACGAGTACGTCATCAACGGCGGCAAGGCCTTCATTTCCGGCGCGGGTTCCACCGACGTATTGGTGCTCATGGCGCGCACGGGCGCGGGCGGTGCCGGCGGCATCTCGGCCTTTGCCGTGCCCGCCGACGCACCGGGCGTCACCTACGGCAAGAAGGAACACAAGATGGGCTGGAACAGTCAGCCCACGCGCACCATCAACTTCGACAACGTGCGCGTTCCGGCAGAGAACCTGCTGGGCGCGGAGGGCGAAGGCTTTCGCATCGCCATGAAGGGACTCGACGGCGGTCGCATCAACATCGCGACCTGTTCCGTCGGCGCGGCGCAAGGCGCTCTCGACGCCGCGCGGCGCTACCTGCATGAGCGCCAGCAGTTCGGCAAGCCGCTTGCGAGCTTTCAGGCGCTGCAGTTCAAGCTCGCCGACATGGCGACCGAACTCGTGGCCGCGCGCCAGATGGTGCGCCTCGCTGCCAGCAAGCTCGATGCCGGACACGCCGACGCAAGCACCTATTGCGCCATGGCCAAGCGCTTCGCGACCGATGCCGGCTTCAACGTATGCAACGACGCGCTCCAACTGCACGGCGGCTACGGCTACCTGAGCGAATTCCCGCTCGAGCGGCTGGTGCGCGACGCGCGTGTGCACCAGATCCTCGAAGGGACCAACGAAATCATGCGCGTGATCGTTGCGCGAAAATTGCTGGAAGGCGACAGCGACATCCGCTGAACACAGCCTTTTCACATCGCTATTGAATCCATGACCGAACCCGTCGTTCTCTTCGAAGAAATCAAGACCGCCAGTGGCCAGCGCTTTGGCGTGGCAACCCTCAACGCGCCCGCGGCGCTCAATGCACTGTCCGTCGACATGGTGCGCTTGCTGTTGCCGCGCTTTCGCGAATGGGCGCAAGACACTGGCGTCGTCGGCGTGATGCTGCAGGCCGCAGGCGAAAAGGCCTTCAGCGCCGGCGGCGACCTGCGCCAGCTCTACCAGACCCTGCTCGAGTGCGGCCCCGAGCGCAACACCTACGCCGAAGACTTCTTCCGCGAGGAATACGAACTCGACTACCTCATCCACACCTTTCCCAAGCCGATGATGTGCTGGGGCCATGGCATCGTCATGGGCGGCGGCGTGGGCCTGATGGCGGGGTGCTCGCATCGCGTCGTCACGCTGAACAGCCGCATCGCGATGCCCGAGATCAACATCGGTCTTTACCCCGACGTGGGCGGCAGCTGGTTCCTGCGCCGCATGCCAGGGCGCACCGGCCTGTTCCTGGCGCTGACGGCTGCGCAGATCAATGCGGCCGATGCCATGTTCTGCGGCCTCGCGGACGTGATGGTGCCGCAAGACCGCAAGCCGCAAGTGATGCAGGCCATCGCCGCCACCCGCTGGCATGGCGAGGCCAAGGCCGACCGCGCGCAGTTGTCGCGCCTCCTGGCGCAGGCCAGCGAAGGGGCCGTGCCACCCGCGTCCAAAGTGCGGGAGCATTTCGACACCATCAATGCACTCATGGCGGGCGATGATCTGCTGGACATCGCCAAACGCCTGCGCGAATTCAAGAGCGACGATGCGTGGCTGCAGGGCGCGGCGCAGGCCTTTGCCAAGGGAGCGCCGAGTTCGGCGGCCGTCACCTTCGAGTTGTGGCAGCGCGTACCGCGCATGTCGCTGGCCGAAGTGTTCCGGCTGGAGTATTGGGCGTCGCTGGGCTTTTGCGCGCAGAAGGACTTTGCGGAGGGCATTCGCGCCGTGCTGATCGACAAGGACCGCAATCCAAAATGGAATCCGCCGCGGCTGGAAGACATCACGCCGCAGTTCGTCGAAGCGCATCTGCGAGTGCGCACCGAGGGGCCGCATCCGCTCGCCGCCCTGGCCTGAGTCCCGAGAGAAGCAACCAGAACTGGAGACAAGCAATCATGAAAATCGCATTCATTGGCCTGGGCAACATGGGTGGCCCGATGGCTTTGAACCTGCACAAGGCCGGCCATGCCGTCAACGCATTCGACCTTTCGCTGGATGCCTGCCGCAAATACGCGAGCGAGGGCATGACGATAGCCGAGTCCGCCATGGCCGCGGTCGTCGGCGCTGACGTCGTCATCAGCATGCTGCCCGCCAGCGCGCATGTGGAATCGCTTTATCTGGGGAGCGACGGCAAGGCGGGCCTGCTGGAGCAGATTCGCGCGGGGGTGCTCGTCATCGACAGCAGCACCATCGCGGCCGCGTCGTCGCGCAAGGTGGCCGAAGCGGCCCACAAGCGCGGCATCGCGATGATCGATGCGCCGGTCTCGGGTGGCACGGGCGGCGCCATTGCGGGCACGCTCACCTTCATGGTCGGCGGCGAAGAAAAAGACCTGCAGCGCGCGCGCCCGGTGCTGGAGAAGATGGGCGCCAACATCTTCCACGCCGGTGATGTCGGCGCCGGGCAGACGGCCAAGATCTGCAACAACATGCTGTTGGGCATCCTGATGATCGGCACGTCGGAGGCGCTCGCCCTGGGCGTTGCCAATGGGCTGGATCCCAAGGTGCTGTCGGAAATCATGCGCCGCAGTTCGGGCGGCAACTGGGCACTGGAAAAGTACAACCCGATGCCGGGCGTGATGGAGACCTCGCCCGCGTCAAAGAACTACGCCGGTGGCTTTGGCACCGACCTGATGCTCAAGGACCTGGGACTTGCGCAGGAAAACGCCAGTGCCGTGCGCGCCGCCACGCCCTTGGGCGGATTGGCCCGCAGCCTGTACGCCGCGCACAGCCTGGCCGGGCATGGCGCGCTCGACTTTTCCAGCATCCTGAAGCTGGTTCAAAAGCGCTGAAGCGGCGCGCCGCGTCGCTCAGCGGTCGCCGAGGAAAACCCCGTCGACCGGTTGCTTGAGCCACGCCACCGTGTCGGCTGCCAGCGCGTCGGTCGCGCGGCTCACGATGTTGCAGGTAGTGCGCGGCAAGCCGATCAGCGGGAAGGACGCGCGCCTGGCCTTGAAGCTCGCGACCGCCTGGCCTTGCTGCTCGAGCGTGCCCTTGATCTCGACCATCTTCGGTCCGCTGTAGATGCCGCCCGCGTTGGCGAGCAGGTCGGTGATCTCCAGCTTGAGCACGGGGATGTCCGGCGCGACGGGCGTCGCCTCGTGCAATAGATTCTCGAGCGGCGCGCTGAGCTTGTCGCGCAGGGCAGTGCGCATGACGCTTGGCACATCGCACTTGTCGTCCGACGCACTCAGGCTGTAGCCGGCGGAGGTCTTGCCATAGGTGATGGCGGGCACCACAAGGCTGTTGGCCTTACTGATCGGTGCGGCGGGTGCTTGCGACGTCTTGTCGCCCCTGGCGCCGCATGCGCTCAATGCCGCCAGCAGGGCGGCAGCGCAAAGCCACGACACGGGCCTTTGCTCGTTCATCATTCTTTCTCTCCCTGAAAACTTCGCCTCTATGGCTGGACGCCGGCGATCCTATCCGCCGGTAACGCGCAGTCCGCGCTTCTATTTCACGAATGGCGCCGATGCTTGGCGTGGTGACGCACCAAAGCTGTGCTTCGTGCCATGCGGCACCCATGGATGAATACCCTTAACTTTTTTGTGACATACGTGAAATACATTGCTCGCTGCCGAGTGCGTCAATTTCGATCTTTGAGAACAACGAAGAGGAAGAGACATGACCATTTCCCGTCGCAGATTTTCCGGAGCGATTTCTGCAGCCGTGGCGCTGCCTGCCTTTGTCGGCCGGGCGTCGGCACAGGGCGCAACCATCAAGGTCGGCATGTGCGCGCCGGTGACCGGGCCCGCTGCGGAGTCCGGGCGCTATGCGCAGATCGGCGCGAAGCTGGCGGTCGATGCGGTCAACAAGGCAGGCGGGGTGCTGGGCAAGCAGGTGGAATTGATCGTCGAGGACGACCAGACCACCAATCCCGGCGTGGTGCTGGCCTTTTCAAAGCTGGCATCGCAGACTGACATCGTGGCCTTCCTCGGCTCGATCCGTTCGACGCCAAACGCACGCCATGGCACCCGACGTTTTGAAGGTCGGCAAGCCGGTGCTCATCGGCGGCACGGATCCGGCGCTCACCCACATGGGCAACCCCTGGCTCTTCCGCTTTCGCCCCAATGACTCGTACTCGGGCAGCGTGATCGCCGAATACGGCGTCAAGACGCTGGGCAAGAAGAAGTGGGCCATCGTGCATTCGACCGATGCCTTCGGCACCGCGGGCGGCAAGGCCCTGACGGCCGGCCTCGCCAAGCTGGACGGCGCCACCATCGTGCTCGACCAGGGCTATGCCAACCAAAGCCAGGACTTCACGCCGGTCGTGCTGGCGATCAAGCAGTCCGGTGCGGACATCCTCGGCTCGTACTTCACTTTCGAGAACGATCTGGGCGTTTTTGCGCGGCAACTTCGCCAGCTGGGCGTGAACATTCCCTACATCGGCTCGCCGTCGATCGTGAACATCACGGCGCTGAAGCTGGCCGGGCCGGCGCTTCATGGAACCTTCGGCGTGGCCGACTACGCGGAAGATTCGAGCGAAGCCTCGAAGGCCTTCGGCAAGATCTATCGCGAGGTGGCCAAGGTGGCGCCGGACAACCAGTCGTCCTGGCCCTACGACGCCATCACGGTCCTGTGCATGGCCATCAACAAGGCCGGCAAGACCGATCCGCAAGCCATCCGCGAGGCCATCCTGTCGGTCAAGAAGCACGCGGGCGCCGAGGGCGAATACAACTTCGACGCCAACGGCGACGGCCTGCACGGCTACAACATCGTCAGGAACGACAAGGGCACCATCGTCTTCGACAAGCACGTCGAATCGGCAAGCTGATCCGCTTGCGATGGATCTTGCCCTTCAGCTCTTTTTCACGGGCCTGGGCATCGGCTCGGTCTACGCGCTCGTGGCGCTGGGCTTCGTGCTGATCTTTCGCGCGACCAACGTCGTGAACTTTGCGCAAGGCGAGTTCTCGATGGTGGGGGCGTACCTCATGGTCGTGTTCGCGGTGGACCTGAAGTGGCCCTACGGTTGGGCCTTCCTGGCGGCGCTCGCGGGCATGGCGCTGCTGGGGGCGATCTTCAACCTGGGTGTCTATTACCCGCTGCGCAACCGCACCTTCCTGCCGGTGATCATCGCGACCATCGGTGCGTCGATCTTTTTGTCGAACACGGTGCTGGCGCTGTACGGGCCGCAACCGCAGGTGCTGCAAGGCTGGTTCGAGACGCCGGGGCTCCAGATCGGGCCGGTGTATCTGGACAGCCAATATTTGCTCATCATGGTCGTCACGCTGCTGCTGGTGGCCTTCAACTTCTGGTTCTTCGAACGCACGCTGCTGGGCAAGAAGCTGCAGGCCACATCGCAGGACAAGGAGATGGCGGCGCTGCTCGGCATTCCCGTCGCGGCCATGATCATGCTGACCTTCGTCTACTCGGCGCTGCTGGGCGGCGTGGCGGGCATCCTGGTTGCGCCCATTCTTTTCGTGTCGATCCAGATGGGCTCGACCATCGCGCTCAAGGCCTTTGCGGCAACCATCATCGGCGGCTTCGGTGACGTGAAGGGCGCGATCATCGGCGGGCTGGCGCTGGGCGTGATCGAGACCTTTGGCGCGGCGTACGTGTCGGTGCCTTACAAGGACGGATTTGCCTTCTTGGTGCTCGTCGCCTTCCTGATCTTCCGGCCGCAGGGCATCTTCGGCGAACGCGTCGCGGAGAAGGCCTGAACGTGGCGGGCAAGCGCGGCGTCATCGGAACACTGGCCTACGTGGCGCTCGCGGCAGTTGCCGTGGCGCTTGTCTCGACGACGCCCCTGCAGGGCTACACGGCGCACATCCTCGTGCAGACCTCGACCTTCGCCATTGCGGTGTTCGGGCTCACCGTGGTGCTGGGGCTGTGCGGCCAGATCAATCTTGCGCAAGCCGCCTTCTTCGGCTTTGGCGCCTACGCGGTGGGGCTGGGCACGGCGGACCTGCACCTGAACTTCTGGGTGGCGCTGCTGATGGGCATTGGCATCGCGCTCGTCATGGGCGCCTTCCTGGGCATGACGACGCTGCGGCTGGGCGGGCACTACCTGGCCATGGTGACCATCAGCTTCCAGCAGATCGTGACGCTCATCATGATCAACTGGATTCCGGTCACGCACGGGCCGGACGGCGTGAGTCGCATCCAGCGGCCGGCGATGCTCGAGTCGTCGCAAGCCTTCCTGGGGCTGTGCGTCTTTGCCGTCGCGCTCATTGGCTACGTCGTGTGGCGCCTGCCGCAGACGCCCATCGGCCGCTCGATGCGGGCCGTGCGCGACAACGAACTCGCGGCAGGCGTAGCGGGCATCAACGTCTACAAGACCAAGGTGGCGGCCTTTGCCATGGCGGCCATCCTCGGCGGCATTGGCGGCGGGCTCTTCGCGGGCGGCTTTGCCTATGTGAGCCCGGACCAGTTCAGCTTTGCGGAGTCGGTGGTGTTCATCACGATGACGCTGCTCGGGGGCGTGGCCTCGCCGATTGGCGCGCTCATCGGCACGGCGCTGCTCATCGTGCTGCCGGAAAGCCTTCGCTTCCTCAAGAGCGTGCCGGGTCTTTACCTGGCGATCTACGGGCTGGCGATCATCCTCATCATCCGCTACATGCAGGACGGCATCTGGGGCTTCGTGCAGCATCGCGTTCGCCGCTGGCTGGCGCCTGCGCCTTTCACCGATGCGCCTGCGGACCTGATGCTCAAGCCGGCCTATTCGGACGCGGCGAATCCCGGCGAGGTGGCGCTGGAAGTGCAGGGCCTGAGCAAGCACTTCGGCGGCGTCAAGGCGGTGGACGATATTTCCTTTTCCGTGCGCCGCGGCGAAGTGCATGCACTGATCGGACCGAACGGATCGGGCAAGACGACGACGCTCAACGTGCTGTCCGGCATCTATGTGGCGACGGCCGGGCGCGTGATGCTCGGTGGCCGCGATGTAAGCACCTTGCCGCCGCACGTGCGCACCGCGTCCGGACTGGGCCGCACCTTCCAGAACATCCGCCTGTTCCGCTCGATGACCGCGCTGGAGAACGTGATCATCGGCGCCGAACATCCGGGCAACGAGATCGCCGGCGGCCATGCGGCGCTGGTCGAACGTGCGCGCGCTGCACTGGACTTCGTGGGGTTGGAGGCGCGTGCGCATGAACTGGTGCCCAGCTTTTCCTACGGACACCAGCGACTCATCGAGATCGCCCGCGCGCTCGCCGGCAACCCGACATTGCTGCTGCTCGATGAACCCGCCGCGGGCCTGAACTCCACCGAGAAGCAGGGCCTGCGCGACTTGCTCAAGCGCATCAGTGCGCGCGGCCTGACCATCCTCATCATCGACCACGACATGACGCTGGTGAGTGAAGTCGCGCAGAGCATCACCGTGCTGAACTTCGGCCGCCGCATTGCCGATGGCGTGGCGGCCGAGGTGCTGCGCAACCCCGACGTCATCGCCGCCTATCTTGGAAGCGAACCCGATGCCCCTTCTTTCACTTGAAGGCTTGGTGGTCCGCTACGGCGAGATCGAGGCGCTGCACGGGCTGTCGCTGTCCGTGGATGCGGGCGAAGTGGTGACCCTGCTGGGCGCCAATGGGGCCGGCAAGTCGACGACCTTGCGTGCCATCTCGGGCCTGTTGAAACCGGCGGCGGGGGACATCCTGTTCGATGGCCGATCGATTGCCGGCATGGGGCCTGAAGCCATCGTCAAGCTCGGCATCTCGCACGTGCCTGAAGGCCGGCGTCTTTTTCCCGGCCTCACCTCGCGCGAAAACATGATGCTCGGCGGCTCCAGTCGCGGCCGCTTGTCGAAGGCGGAACTCATTCGTGATTCCGACGAGATGTTCGACCTGTTCCCCGACATCCGCCCCTTTGCAGACACCCTGGGCTGGATGCTGTCAGGCGGGCAGCAGCAGATGGTGGCCGTGGCACGCGGATTGATGGCCAGGCCGCGGCTGCTCCTGCTCGATGAACCTTCGCTGGGACTGGCGCCGGTGATCGTGCAGAAAGTGTTCTCCATCATCGCGGAGATTCGCAAGCGCGGCACCACGGTGCTGCTGGTCGAGCAGAACGCGCGCATGGCGCTCTCGCTGGCCGATCGCGGCTATGTGCTGGAGACGGGCCGCCTGGCGGTGTCGGGCAAGCCGGCGCAGCTGTGGTCCGACGATGCGGTGCGAGCTGCCTACCTGGGCGGGCAGGTCGGGCACTGATTCACCCCTTGCCTCACGGGTAGGCAGGGATGAATGACTCCTTCCCCCTCCGGGGGAAGGTCGGGATGGGGGCACGCAGCGCTCGCGAGACACACGGCCGTTGACAAGCGGGCTGCCTCTCACGGGGGTATAACCCGCCGGTCGCAACATTGCGCCACATATAAAAACACTGGAGAACAAATGAATCCGATTGAGCAGAGAACCGTGTCCAAGGTCAGCTGGCGGCTGCTGCCGCTGTTGATGGTGAGCTATTTCATCGCCTACCTGGACCGCGTGAATCTGGGCTTTGCGGGCGCAAGCATGTCGAAGGACCTGGGCTTCACCGCCGCCATCTTCGGCAGCGCTGCCGGCATCTTTTTCATCGCCTACTTCCTGTTCGAGGTGCCGAGCAATTTGGCGCTGGAGCGCTTTGGCGCGCGCCGGTGGATCGCCCGCATCATGTTCAGCTGGGGCCTGGTCTCGGCCGCGCAGGCGTGGGTGGGCGGGGCGACGAGCTTCAACGTGATCCGCTTCCTGCTCGGCATTGCCGAGGCGGGCTTCTTCCCCGGCGTGATCTTCTACATCACGCTGTGGTTTCCGGCGGCGTACCGCGCGCGCATCGTGGGCTGGTTCATGTTCGCGATTCCCATTTCAACCGTGATCGGCGCGCCGATTTCCGGCTTCATCCTGAACCTGGAAGGCACGGGCGGCATGCACGGGTGGCAGTGGCTCTTCATCATCGAAGCGGTGCCTGCGCTGATCCTGACCTTCTTCGTGCTGCTCTACCTGCCGGACCGTCCGAAGGATGCGAAGTGGCTCACCACCGAAGAGCGCGACTGGCTGCAGGGCACGCTGGACGCCGAGCAGCGCAACCGCGAATCGATCCACAGCATTTCTTGGAAGCAGTCGCTGTTCAACTGGCGCGTGATTGCGCTGGGCTTCGTCTACATGGGCATCACGGTGCCGCTGTATGGCCTGGGCTTCTTCCTGCCGCAGATCATCAAGGGCTTCGGTGGCCTGAGCAATGTGCAGATCGGTTTCATCAATGCCTTTCCGTACCTCGTCGGCGCGATTGCGATGCTGTTCTGGACGCGCTGGTCCGACGCGACGAAAGAGCGCAAGGTGTTCCTGCTGATCCCGTTGGCCTGCATCTTCGTGGGCCTGGTGGCCGCGGCCGAGCTTTCGTCGCCGATTCCCAAGATGGCGGCGGTGACGCTGGCTGCCTTCGGCATCTTCACCGCGCTGCCCGTGTTCTGGACCGTGCCGACCGCGCTGCTCAGCGGCATCGCAGCGGCGGCGGGCATCGCGTGGATCAATTCCATCGGCAATCTGGGCGGGTACGTGGGTCCGACGATCTTCGGGATTCTCAAGGACAAGATGGGCAACGACGTCTATGCCGTGATGTTCCTGGCGCTGTTGTCGGTGCTGGCCTTTGTGCTGGTGCTGATCGTCGGGCACGACAAGCGGGCAGAACTGGCCGCGCAACCGGCGCGGGCCTGACGCGCGAGGCCTGCTGGTTTGACGCTTTTCGCGCGGCGCTACGCTGCGCGGATGCCGCGGGCCTGAAGCACGGCCTTGAGCCGGCGCACCTCGCGCTCCAGGTCGATGATGAGCGCGGCAGCGTCCAGCCCGACGCCGAAGTCGCGCTCGAGTCGACGCGCTTCCAGCGCGCACTGCAGCGCGTCGCTTTCGAAGCGCCAGTCCTGCGGCGGCCGGTCGGACGCGCGGACCTCGACGATGCCCACTTCGACGAGCTGCACCACCCAGTCGATTCCGGCGCCGCATGCATGTGCGAGTTCGCTCGCCGCAATGGGGTCGGATTCGCTCACTGCGGTGGCGGTGAAGCGCGAAACTGAAACAGTAGCCATGGTCATCACACTCCCAGATGGCGACGCGGATCGAAAGGCGCGACGCGGGCGAGTTCTTCATAGGCCTTGCGCGCAGCGTCGGTGTCGGCCGGCGGCAGGGCGATGTCGATGAGCAGGTAGAGGTCGCCGGGCGTCTTGCCCGCCAGGCCGCGCCCCTTCAGGCGCAGCTTGAGGCCGTTGCGCGCATTGCGCGGCACCGTCACCTCGACGACGCCACCGGTGGGCGTGGGCACCTGCACCTGCGCGCCGAGCGCCGCCTCGGTGGGCGTCACGGGCAGCGTCATGTACAGGTCGCGATCCTCGATGCGGTAGAGCTTGTGCGGCGCGATACGCACTTCCAGGTAGAGGTCGCCCGCCGGCTCGCCGCCATGTCCCGGCATGCCCTGGCCGGCCAGCCGGATGAACTGGCCCGGGCGCACGCCGGCCGGGATCTTCACGCTCAGGGTGCGCGGCTTCCACTGCTGATGGCCTTGCTCGTCGATGTCGAGCGCGCGCAGCGTGATCTCGCGCTCCGCGCCGTTGAGGGCGTCTTCCAGCGTGATCTCGACCGCCGCATGGTGGTCCTCGCCGCGCGCCCGGTAGTTCTGGCGCGCTGCGCCGCGACGCTGTGCCTCGCCGAAGATCGAGGAGAAGAACTCGCTGAAGTCGGCATGGTCGGCCGGACCTTGCCCCGGGCCGCGATGGAACTCGAAGCCTTCGTCCCAGCCCGGTGGCGGACGGAACTCGCCGTCGGGGCTGCCGCCACGCGCCACGCGATCGGCCAGCGCGTCGTAGGCGGCACGCTTTTCCTTGTCGCGCAGCACGTCGTAGGCCTCGTTCAGGTCGCGCATGCGCGACTCGGCGTCCGGCTCCTTGCTGACGTCGGGGTGGTACTTGCGGGCGAGCTTGCGGTAGGTCTTGCGCACTTCCTCCTCGGAGGCGGTGCGCTCGAGGCCCAGCGTCTTGTAGTAGTCCTTGAAGTCCATGGCGTCTGTGGTTATGCGGTGGACCTGTCGGGCGCGCCTCAGGCGATGGCCGCCGCGCCGTCCACCTCTTGCTGCAACAGCGGCCTGATCACCCAGTTGGGGCCATGGCGCTCAAAACGCAATGGCTGCGCGTTGCCCAGCACCGTCAAGTCGGCGGGCACGCCCAGAAGCGCTGCCAGCACATACAGCGAGCCGCCATGTGCCACGACCAGCACCGGGCCGGGCTGGGCGAGGGCGGCTTCGAGCGCTGCGCGCTTGCGGGCCACGAAGACTTCCAGCGACTCGCCGTTCTCCGGATCGCAGGCCCAGTCGATGTCGGCCGAAGACGTGCCGATCAACACGCCGAAGTTGCGCTCGCGCAGCGTTTCGGTCGCCGTCGGCACGAGGCCCAGCGGCGCTGCGACCGTGTGCGCCGTGTCGAAAGCGCGCTGCGCATCGCTGCAAACGATGGTGCGAATGGGCTCGCCCGCGAGCAGTTGGGCCGCGCGCCGGGCCTGCTCCATGCCGGTCTCGTTGAGCGGTTCGTCCGGCGCCTGGAAGATCTTGAGCGCATTGCGCGCCGTCTGCCCGTGCCGCAGAAAGTAGAAGTGGTCGCACGCCGGTGCGAGTGGGTGGGCGGCGCACAGCCGCAAGATTTCCTGAAGTCCGGGTGCCATTGGAAGTCGTCGTCGTCAGAGTTTGGGAATGCGAAGGGTCTTGCTGATCATGAGCGTGCCCGACAGCCCGAACATGAGCACCAGCGGATGCAGCAGCCACGGGCCGATCTGCCACGCGCCGCCCCACACGTTGTCGCCCACGTTGCCTTTCCAGGCGGCCCACGCCAGCACGCCGACCAGCACCACGCTGGTGGGAATGGGCGTGCCCTCGAAATACTTGACCTTGTCGGCGCCTTCCGAAAGCGCTTCGGCCGTCACGTTGTAGCGCGCCAGGCGGCTCACGCCGCAGCCGACGAAGTAGATCAGCACCGCGCAGTCCCAGCCGCCGTCCAGCCCCGCCGCGAAGGCCAGCGCCGCGGGCATCACGCCGAAGGAGATCACGTCGGAGAGTGAATCGAGTTCACGCCCGAGCGCCGAATGCGTTTGCCGCCAGCGCGCCACGCGGCCGTCCAGCACATCGAAGATGAAGGCGGCCGGCGCCAGCGCTGCCGCCCAGAAGAACTGCGCCTGGGAGTGGCTGGCCATGTAGGCCATCGCCAGGAAAACGGCGCCGACACCGCATGCGGCATTGCCCAGCGTGAACACGTCGGCCAGGTGAAAGCCACGGATCATCGAGAAGTGCTTGCGCGGCGTCGGCACGGCGGCTTTGGGGAGTGGGGCCATGGCAGCTTTCTTCTTCAGGTCGTGGTGGCGAGTGCCTGCGGCGCCGCAAGGCCTTCGCCTTTTCGGCTCGACGTCGCATGGGCATTCGCGATGTGGGCAAAACGCTGCAGCAGGCCAGCGGCTTCGGGTGTTTCCTTCACGCCCTTGCGCAGGGCAACCGGATCGACGCCCCCACTTTGCAGCGAATCGGCCATTGTGTCGATATAGCCGCGCATGGCGTCTGCGTTGAACTCGGGGTGAAACTGTACGCCCCACGCGCAATCGCCGACGCGAAAGGCCTGATGGGGCTCGAATGCGTTGCCCGCCAGCACCACGGCGCCCGCCGGCAGCGCGAGCGCGCTTTGCCGATGCACCACATGGGCGGCAAAGCTCGTAGGCAGGTTGCGGAGGAGCGCGTCTTGCGCGGCGTCGCCGGTCAGCGTGACGTGCACCGTGCCGACTTCAAGGCCTGCGGGATGGTCGCCCGCTTCGCCGCCGAGGGCGTGCGCGAGCAATTGATGCCCGTAGCAGATGCCCAGCACCGGCGTGCCCTGCGCGACGACTTGCGCGAGCCAGGCCGCGGTGGTTTCGCTCCATGCTTCGCGGTGCGACACCATGGCGTGCGATCCGCTCACCACCACGCCTGCGCAGTCGGCGGCATCGGGCAGGCTTTCGCCACGGCGAGGGTCCACCACCCGCACGGGAAGCGTTGAGAAAGAGGAAAGTTCAAGGCCTCGGGCGATCCAGTGCTCGAAGTCGCCCTGCGCCTGGCGCAGAGGCTCGAAGGTGTCGCCGGCCTTGATGATGAAGAGGGAGCGGGCGTCGAAATCTGTCATGCCCGCAATGATGCCCGAGCGCATGCGATGGATGAAACCGGCGCGCAGCACAGCCGCTCGGGGCTGTGCGTGCACCCGGCGTTGATCAGCGCAGCCCGAAGAAGGAAAGCACGGCCACGACGACCACGACCAAGCCGACGATGTAGATGATGGAGTTCACGGCTGAAAGCCTCCTGTGTTGAGAGGTCTCCAGCATCTCGCCTTTGCAGCGCAAACCCCGTCGGAAGGTACAGCCTGCGCGTGTAGGACGCACGGGGCAGCCTCTGCGGGAATCGCGCGGTTGTTCAGGTTGCGGCCCGGCAACCTGAACGAGCCCCGGCTTACTTGTCCTTGAGCTGCGGCAGTTCGGTGCCGGTCGAGGGTGCGAGCAGGCCGGTCTTGACGTACGTCATCAGCTTGTCGCGCGTGTCGACGATGTCCAGGTTGCGCATGGTCAGCTGGCCGATGCGGTCGCGCGGCGAGAAGGCGCCTTCGACCTTTTCCATGCTCAGGCGCTCGGGCTTGTACGTGAGGTTGGGCGACTCGGTGTTGAGGATCGAGTAGTCGTTGCCGCGGCGCAGTTCCAGCGTCACTTCGCCGGTGATGGCGCGCGCCACCCAGCGCTGCGCCGTCTCGCGCAGCATGATGGCTTGCGGGTCGAACCAGCGGCCTTGATACAGCAGGCGGCCGAGCTTCAGGCCGTTCATGCGGTATTGCTCGATGGTGTCTTCGTTGTGGGTGCCCGTCACGAGTCGCTCGTACGCGATGTGCAGCAGCGCCAAGCCGGGGGCTTCGTAGATGCCGCGGCTCTTGGCTTCGATGATGCGGTTCTCGATCTGGTCGCTCATGCCTAGGCCGTGGCGCCCGCCGATGCGGTTGGCTTCCATCAGCAGCGCGACGGGGTCGGCAAAAGTCTGGCCGTTGAGGGCGACCGGCTGGCCTTCCTCGAAGCTAATCGACACTTCCTCGCGCTTGACCTCGACTTCGTCCTTCCAGAAGGCAACGCCCATGATCGGGTTGACGATGCGGATGCCGGAGTTGAGGTGCTCCAGGTCCTTGGCTTCGTGCGTGGCGCCGAGCATGTTGGAGTCGGTGCTGTAGGCCTTCTCGGTCGACATCTTGTAGTCGAAGCCGTTGGCGATCATGAACTCCGACATTTCCTTGCGGCCGCCGAGCTCGTCGATGAACAGCTGGTCCAGCCAGGGCTTGTAGATCTTGAGGCCGGGGTTGGTCAGCAAGCCGTAGCGGTAGAAGCGCTCGATGTCGTTGCCCTTGTAGGTGCTGCCGTCGCCCCAGATGTTGACGTCGTCTTCCTTCATCGCGGCCACGAGCATGGTGCCGGTGACGGCACGGCCGATGGGCGTGGTGTTGAAGTAGGTGACGCCGGCGGTGGAGACGTGGAAGGCGCCGGCCTGCAGGGCGGCGATGCCTTCGGCCACGAGTTGCGTGCGGCAGTCGATCAGGCGGGCCTTGGTGGCGCCGTACGCCATGGCCTTGCGCGGGATTTCGTCGTAGTCGGGCTCGTCAGGCTGGCCCAGGTTGGCGGTGTAGGCATAGGGCACCGCGCCCTTTTTCTTCATCCAGAGAAGGGCTGCGCTGGTGTCGAGGCCGCCGGAAAAGGCGATGCCGACCTTCTGGCCGGTGGGGAGGTTCTCAAGGATCGTGCTCATGATGCTGCTCGGGGTATTCGGGTGGAGGGGCCGGAATCGGCCCGCTGCGGAACCCGAAATTGGACCACAACCGGGGGGAGGGTTGGACGCCGCAGGTGCGCCCCTTGTAAACGAATCGGAATCCAGTCCGCGTCTAACGCTTGGACGGGGCGTCCAACTCCCGTGTTTACTCCACTTTCGTGGGGCAACGCCCACTCTGCGAACGCCGTCAAGGGCGATATGCAATACCGCATTTCCAGATTAGCACTCCAACTGGCTCCGACCTTGCCTCGATTAATAGATTGGCTGAAGTCGTGTCTCATCAATAAAAAATGATATCGCAAAGACAAGGGGGCAAGCATTTGACGCGAAATGCCAGAGGTTTTATTTTGAAGAAATTGAATTTTTTCGGTTTTTGCTGATCCGTTCAAATTACGGATCGCGTCATTGCGCTTTATAGTTCTTGAACGATGAGCGCAGCGCATGGACTAGTCTGTCTACTTCTGTATTCTTGCATGCTGGGGATATTTGATGTTCCCATCCATGCTTAACGCGGTGGCTTAGCAGTTTTTCGACCGAAGCAGAAGTGGTGTTCGTTACGAAGAATGGCGTATTGACAGACAAGTCGGTCACAAGCCCGATGAATCCTCTGGCCAAGTGCAGTTGAAGCGATGACGAATAAAATTTGCATTCAATGCCGACATTCACCTTTGATGAGCGCGGGGACACTCGATTTAGTCTGCAGTTCTCAGCTTCGGCTCGATCTAGGACGGCAACATCGAGTTCGTGAAGTACTCGTGATTTCCCCGCAACTTTGATACCGGCATGCACTTCCAAGGTGGGCCTGGAGTTGAATTCAATAACGGCGTGCGTGTAGTTCTGCGCCGTTGAGTAGATAAATCCTGGACTGGTCCTGAGCAGGAGTTCGGTGGCAGGAGATCCATCGCGTCGAACGAATGATACCTTTCCGCCTTCTGCTCTGGCGGCACGAATGACCAAAATTAAAACATATGCTTCAAAAACATCTGAGAGCGCTGAGGCTGCAACCGGACTCGCTGCGATCGCTGAACCGAGTACGGATTTTATTTCTGAGAGCATCACGACTTCCTGATGTCTTGGATGAAACGATCAATGGCCGCGCCTTGACCCCGTGCCATCTCGATGTTTATTGACTCGTCAATAGCTACGGTGGTCTCAACTTCACCTGCCCTCTCGGGCCTGAAGCTAAGGCCCTTAATGTTGTCTTGGAAAAGCGTATCGCGAAGTTCGGCCACCATGACCGTTACCTCAGATATCGCACGCCTTGAAGCCTCAAGCAATAACACGATCGAGTCGGCTTCGGAATACTCAGTTCTTCGAGTAAATTCAGCGGTTGAGCTCTTTTTGAACTCAATTTCTAACGCCCTCTGAGGGCTATCTCTTACCTCCGCCAATGTGCTAATTTTCTCCTCCGATATGCGGCCGGTAGCAAGCTCTTCTCGAACTTGATCTACGATTATTCGATAACCGTGCTCTATAAGAAATTCGGACAAAGACTCAAATATTTCTTTGTTGTTCATGTTGTCAATGTATCTCGCGGTGTCTTAGTGGGCGTCCGTTTTTGGCTTCAACCATTTTGGTCTCAACCGATGATTTGGTATTTTCTAGACCGTAGCCATCCCTCAAATCCGAACGTGATGCGGCGGCAGTGCAGATGCTCGAAAGCGTTTAATTCGCCTCTGTGCTCCGGTCAGGCGAAGACCCCGAACTCACCACCCGCTGATCGTCGTTCAGCGTCGCCGTAAACACCATCGGCGTATTCGGCGGCTGCAGCCAGCGCCATTCCCACTCGGTTTGATTTTTCAACGGATACGGCGTGCGCTTGGCCGGCTTGCCAAGCATCTTGCGCAGGTCCTCCGCACCCATTCCGGGTTGCACCTTCGCGAAGTTTTCCGGCGTCAGCACCTGCCGCAGCGCGCTCATCTTTCCATCGGGACCGATGGTGATCATGTAGTTCTTCTGGCCCTGCGGCTGGCGGTTGAATTCGAGGACGCGGCCGTTGGGGACGTCCCAGATGTTTTCGGGCTCACCGAACCGGGCGCGGACGTCGGCCTCGGTCGAAACACCTTCTTCCAGTTCCTTGATGCGCTGCGGGTCGCAACCCACCACGCAAAGTGCGGCGGCGAGGAGGGCGGTGGCGCGCGCCCAGAGATTCTTTTTCATCTTTCGGCTCCCATGTTGTCTAGCAAGGCAACCAAGTCTATGGCCTCAGTCTTCCTCGCCCAGGAAGCCCCCACTCTGATGCGCCCATAGCCGTGCGTAGAGGCCGCCCTTGGCCAGCAGCGTCCGGTGATCGCCTTCCTCGACGACGCGGCCTTCATCCAGCACCACGAGGCGGTCCATCGCGGCGATGGTCGACAGGCGGTGCGCGATGGCGATCACGGTCTTGCCTTCCATCAGGCGGTACAGGCTGGCCTGGATGGCGGCTTCCACTTCGGAGTCGAGCGCGCTGGTGGCTTCGTCGAGCAGCAGGATCGGCGCGTCCTTCAGCATCACCCGCGCGATGGCGATGCGCTGGCGCTGTCCGCCCGAGAGCTTGACGCCACGTTCGCCGACGTGCGCGGTGTAGCCGTGCCGGCCGGTCGCGTCGCTCAGCGCCTGGATGAATTCATGCGCTTCGGCGCGCTCGGCCGCGGCCTGGACTTGCGTCTCGGTGGCATCCGGACGTCCGTACGCGATGTTGTCGGCCACCGAGCGGTGCATCAGCGAGGTGTCCTGCGTGACCATGCCCACGTGCGCGCGCAGCGAGTCCTGCTTGACGCGTGCAATGTCCTGCCCATCGACCAAAATGCGCCCGTCTTCCAGGTCATGAAAGCGCAGCAGCAGGTTCACCAGCGTCGACTTGCCGGCGCCCGATCGACCCACCAAGCCGATCTTTTCGCCAGCTTTCACGGTGAGGGTCAGGTCGTCGATGACACGCCGCGTTGCCTGCCCTTCGCGGCCGTAGCTGAAGCGCACGTTTTCGAAGCGCACTTCACCGCGCGGCACGTCGAGCGCGACGGCATCCGGCGCGTCGAGCACCGTGCGCGGGCGCGAGAGGGTCTTCATCCCGTCCTGCACCGTGCCGATGTTCTCGAACAGGCTCGCCATCTCCCACATGATCCAGTGCGACATGCCCTGCAGCCGCAGCGCCATGGCCGTGGCGGCAGCCACCGCGCCGACGCCGATCGTGCCCTGCGACCATAGCCACAGCGCAGTGCCCGCCATTCCGCCTGTGAGCGCCATGCTGAGCGTGTGGTTGACGATCTCGAAGGCGCTCACCAGCCGCATCTGTCCATAACCGGTGACGATGAAATCCTGCATCGCCGCCCGCGCAAATCCGGCCTCGCGCTGCGCGTGCGAGAAGAGCTTGACGGTCGCGATGTTGGTGTAGGCGTCGGTCACGCGGCCAGTCATGAGCGAGCGCGCATCGGCTTGCGCCTTGCCGATCTTGCCCAGGCGCGGCACGAAGAAAAACATCGTCGCGATGTAGAGCACCAGCCAGGCGATGAAGGGCCAGATGAGGTAGCTGTCGAAGGCGCCGGCCAGGATGATCATGGTCGCGACGTAGACCATCATCGCCACCAGCACGTCAGCCAGCACGAAGATGGTGTCGCGCACGGCCAGCGCCGTCTGCATGACCTTGGCCGTGATGCGTCCCGCAAACTCATCCTGATAGAACGCCAGGCTCTGGCCGAGCATCAAGCGGTGGAAGTTCCAGCGCATGCGCATCGGCAGGTTCACCGCCAGCGTCTGGTGCTTGACGATGGTCTGCAGCGCGACGAAGGCGATGCTCGCGACCAGCACCAGTGCCAGCCACCCGAGCGTGGTGCCGCGCTCGGCCCACAGCTGCTGCGGCGCCACGCCGCCGATCCAGTCGACGATGCGGCCGAGGATGGCGAACAGCAGCGCCTCGAAGGCCGACATCGCCGCGGTGAGCAGGGCCATCGCAAGGATCTTGCCGCGCAGGCCCTGCGTGCAGGCCCACAGAAAGGCAAAGAAGCCGGACGGCGGCGGCATCGGCTCGTCGTCGGGGTAGGGATGCAGGAGTTTTTCGAAGAAGCTGAACAAGAGGCAAAGTCTCCCAAGGAGGCGAGACTTTAGCCGCGCAGGCGCGGTCGGGTGCTGGCTCGGGCAACAAGCCCAGTATCGGCAGGCATTTGTGGTGAAGCGCATCGGCGCGAACACGACGTGCGCGCCGGCGTCACGCGGAGACGGGATGCACGCAAAGGTCGATTCGAACGTACATTCGCATCGCCATGAGCCACTCGCGCAGGACCATCGCCATTGATACGCCCACGCCAGCGATCGGGAAGGGCACGCCGCCAGCGCCGCTGACGTTCCGCGAGGCCTTCATCTTCTGGCTGAAGCTGGGCTTCATCAGCTTCGGCGGGCCGGCGGGGCAGATCGCGATCATGCATGAGGAGCTGGTCGAGCGGCGGCGCTGGATTTCAGAGAAGCGCTTTTTGCACGCGCTGAACTACTGCATGCTGTTGCCGGGCCCGGAGGCGCAGCAGCTGGCGACCTACATCGGCTGGCTCATGCACCGGAGCTGGGGTGGCGTGGTGGCGGGCGGCTTGTTCGTGCTGCCCTCGCTGTTCATCCTCATCGCGCTGTCGTGGGTCTACATGGCTTTCGGCAACGTGCCAGCGGTGGCTGGCGTGCTGTATGGCATCAAGCCTGCCGTGACGGCCATCGTCGTGTTCGCGGCGTGGCGCATCGGCTCGCGGGCGTTGAAGGGCGCGTGGTTGTGGGGCATCGCCGTTGCGGCCTTCGTGGCCATCTTTGCCCTTCACGTGCCCTTTCCGCTGATCGTGCTGGCCGCGGCGGTGATCGGCGCCCTGGGGGGATGGCTGGCCCCAGGCAAGTTCGTGGTGGGCGGGGGCCATGGCAAGGTGGTGAAGTCGCTCGGACCCGCATGGATCGACGATGCGACTCCGCCGCCCGCGCATGCGCGCTTTTCGTGGGTGCACTTCTGGTGGGTCGTGGTGGTGGCCCTGGGCCTTTGGGGGCTCGCCATCGGCGCGCTGACGGCGCTGTACGGCTGGGACGCCGTGCTCACGCAGATGGCGTGGTTCTTCACCAAGGCGGCGCTGCTGACTTTCGGGGGTGCCTATGCGGTGCTGCCCTATGTGTACCAGGGCGCGGTGGAGCACCACCAATGGCTGACCGGCGCCCAGATGATCGATGGACTCGCGTTGGGCGAAACGACGCCGGGGCCGCTCATCATGGTGGTGGCCTTTGTCGGGTTCGTGGGCGGCTGGACGAAGGAGATCTTCGGTGCCGGCTCGTGGCTGCTGTCGGGGGCGGTGGCGGCGACGGTGGTGACCTTCTTCACCTTCCTGCCGTCGTTCTTCTTCATCTTTTTGGGCGGGCCGTTCATCGAGTCGACGCACGGCAAGCTCAGGTTCACGGCGCCGCTCACGGCCATCACGGCCGCGGTGGTCGGGGTGATCGTGAACCTGGCGGTGTTTTTTGCCTGGCATGTGCTATGGCCCAAGGGGTTCGCGGGCGCCTTTGAATGGGCGTCGGCGCTCATCGGGGTGGCGGCGGCGGTGGCGCTGTTTCGCTTCAAGGCCGGCGTCATTCCCGTCATCGTGGCCGCGGGCTTGCTCGGATGGGGGTGGAGCCTGCTGCGGTAGTGGTGGCCCGCCTCATCGCTGGCCTGCCGCCCTGGCGCGCAGGGCCGCGAATTCGGCTTCGATTTCCTCGTTGGACCGGCCGACGGCGGCAGGGGTCGCCGGGGCTTCCTTGATGGCGTCGGCCTTGCGGCTGCGGGCTTCCTCCTGTTCGCCCGCTTGTCGCTGGCGCTGGATGAATTCGCGCATCAGCTCGCGCATGAGCTGGGATGCCGGCCGGTGGGCGGCGCGCGCTGCGGCCCTGAAGCTGTCCCGCAGATCGGGTTCGAGCTTCAACGTGAAAACGGCCTCCTTGGTGATGGGTGGGCCTCCCCCCTGAATATTTTTGGTGCGCATGAGAGATCTTGTTTTTAGAAAAAATGCATCGACAAAAAGTCGTGCGGGAATCAGGATACTGTATAAAAATACAGTAATCAAGATTCCATCATGGGCCTCCTTTCCCTTCACTCCTCCCTGGTTCCCGCAGGCCAGCCCATCTGGCGCGGCGACGAGTTGGGCGCGGCCGACGCGGCGGTCATTTCCACGGGCCACGCCGCGCTCGACGCCCAGTTGCCCGGCGGCGGCTGGCCGGTGGGTGCGCTCACCGAAGTGCTGCAGTCCAGCCCCCAGGCGCATGCCTGGCAACTGGTGCTGCCGGCCTTGGCGCAGGCGGTGCGGCAAAAGAGCGGGCCGGTGGCGCTGATCGGCTCGCCCTACGAGCCTTTTGCGCCTGCCCTGGCGGCGGGCGGCTTGCCATCCGAGGCCTTGCTCTGGATTCGCAGCGAAGCCCCGGCTGCGCGGCTGTGGGCCTGCGAGCAGGCGCTGCGCTGCGCCGAAGTGGCGGCGGTGTTGGCGTGGCTGCCACGTGCGCGGGTGGGGGAGTTGCGTCGGCTGCAGCTCGCGGCGGCGCAGCATGAGGCCTTGCTTTTCGTCTTCCGGCCGGAATCGGTGGCGCTGTCGGCTTCGCCTGCACGCCTGCGCCTGCAGGTGGCCGATGCGGCGATGGCGGCCGAAGCGGGCGCGGCAGGGCAGCAGCAAATGGACATCCACATCCTCAAGCGTCGCGGGCCGCCGCTGGCAGCGCCCGTCGTGCTGCCAGCGCGCAGCGAGCGCATGACGGCCCTGCTGGCTGCGAGCCAGTTGCGGCGCAAGGCGCGGCGGTGGCAGGAGGCTCCCGTGCCGCGGGAGGAAAGCGCGACGGTGGTGCGCATCGAGGCTTCGCCACTTTTGTTGTTGAAGCAGGAACGGACTTATGCAATGGATCGCATTGCGTTGGCCGCTTGAAACCCATCCGGCTTCTGCCCCCGCTCCTCCCATGCCCAGCCTCGAAGCCCTGGGCTGGTGGGCGCTGCAGTTCACGCCGCGCGTGGCCTGGGTCGATGAGGGCCTGTTGCTCGAAGTCTCGGCCTGCGAGCGGCTGTGGGGTGGGCGCCAGTCGCTGATGCGCGAAATGGCGCGGCTCAATCCCGCGGAGCCGGTGCGTCTCCAGCAGGCGCAGGGCGCGACCAGCCTGGTGGCGCTGGCGCGGTTGCGGCTGTTTGCGCGCGGCCAGCGTTCCGGCGCCGACCTGCCGGGCAGCCTGCCGCTGGACACCCTGAGCGCGGCGCGCGATCACCTCGACGTGCTGGCGCGCATGGGCTGCCGCACCTGGGGCGACCTGGACGCCCTGCCGCGCGGCGGACTGGTGCGGCGCTTCGGTGCCGGCCTGCGCAACGCGCTCGACGTGGCCTGGGGACGCGTGCCCGAACAACACGCATGGCTCACGTTGCCCGATGTGTTCGACCAGAAGATCGAGTTGCCCGCGCTCGCCGAGAACGCCTCTGAACTCATGTGGTCGGCCAACCGCCTGCTGACCAGCCTGCAGATCTGGCTGCGGGCCCGCCAGCGCGGCGCGCTCGCGCTGGAACTGCAATGGACGCTCGACCTCAAGCGCTACAACGGCGTGAACCTGCCGCCGCATGAACAGATTGCCGTGCGCACGGCAGAGCCCACGCAGGACATGGCGCATCTGCGCCGCCTGCTGACCGAGCGCCTTGCATTGACACGCCTCGCCGCGCCCGCCAGCTGGCTGCGGCTGCGCTCGCTCGACACCACGCCATGGGCCGGCGCCAGCACGAGTTTCCTGCCGGAAGACAACCGCAAGGGCGACAAGCTGCACGAACTGGTCGAGCGGCTCGGCGCGCGCCTGGGTGCCGACCAGGTCGTCATGCCCGTCGCGCAGGCGGACCATCGGCCCGAGCACATGCAGGCGTGGCAACCCGCGATGAAAAGAATCCGGGCAACCAAGGGCAAGGTGCGCGCGGGCCGGGCAGGGGAGACGGTCGCGGCGCCGGCGCGTGTGCCCGCATCAGCATCGGCGTCGGCGTCGGAATCGCCATCGCCATCAACGGCACCGGCACCAGCACCAGCCATGCCCCCCGGCAGCCTCTACCCCCCGTGGCTGCTGCACAAACCCCTGCCGCTCGAAGTGCGCAATGGCCATCCGCATTACCAGGGGCGCCTGAGCAAGCTCATCGGCCCGCAGCGCCTGGAGACCGGCTGGTGGGACGACGGCCATCTCGCGGTGCGTGACTACTTCATCGCCGAAAGCCCGGGCGCGGGGCTCGTCTGGATTTTTCGGGAACGGCCCACGGCGTGGTTGGCGGAAGACACGCCGCGCTGGTTCCTTCAAGGCCTGTATGCCTGAACTCAGCGACAAGGAACTGCGGGCACGCAAGAAGCTGCGCGTGCTCGAACTGCCGAGCCGACCAAGCAAGCCCGGGCCCGCGCCGCTGCTGCCGGCCTATGCCGAACTGCATTGCGTTTCGAACTTCAGCTTCCAGCGCGGCGCATCGAACCCCGAGGAGTTGATCGAGCGCGCCTACCGGCTGGGTTACGAGGCGCTGGCCGTCACCGACGAATGCTCGGTGGCTGGCGTGGTGCGCGCGCATGTGGGCCTGCGCGACTACCTCGAAGCCCTGGCCGAGGAGGAAAAAGAAAATCCGCAGGAAGCACCTCTTGCGCGCAACCACGCTTTCCGCTTCCTGCCGGGCAGCGAATTCCGCTTCGAGCGCTTCAGCCTGGTGGCCATCGTCCACGACCTGGAAGGCTGGGGCAACCTGTGCGAGTTCATCACCGCGGCGCGCATGTCGGCGCCCAAGGGCGAGTACCACGTGAACTGGGAAGAAAGCGACGTCGCCTCGTTGCAGCACTGCGAGATTCTTTTCGTGCCGCACCGCGTGCCCGACCTCGATGTCGAACAGCTCCTTGCCGACCTGCAACGCGCCGCCGGCTTCTTCGGCAAGCACCTGTGGCTGGCCGTCGAACTGCTCAACGAGTTCGACGACGACCTTTGGCTCGTCACCTTGCAGCGTGCTGGCGAGCAGGCCCATGTGCCCCTGGTGGCCAGCGGCGACGTGCACATGCACAAGCGATCGCGCAAGGCCCTGCAGGACGTCATCACCGCCGTGCGCGAAGGCAAGAGCGTGCGCGAATGCGGCTTTGCACTGCAGCGCAACGCCGAGCGCCACCTGCGCCCGCGCATGCGCCTGGCGGAGCTGTATCCGCCGGAACTGCTTGCCAACACCGTCGAGATTGCCAGCCGCTGCCACTTCAACCTCGACGTGATCCGCGAGCACTACAAGTACCCGCTCGAAAACGTCGCAGGCGGCGAGACGCCCGCGCAGACGCTGGAGCGCAAGACCTGGGAAGGCGCTCGCGACCGATATCCGAACGGCGTGCCCGGGAAGGTGAGCAAGCAGATCAAGCATGAACTCAAGCTCATCCTCGAGATGAACTACGAGATGTTCTTCCTCACGGTGGAGGACATCGTTCATTTCGCGCGCAGCCAGAACATCCTGTGCCAGGGGCGCGGCTCCTCGGCCAATTCGGCGGTGTGCTACTGCCTGGGCATCACCGCGATCAATCCCGAGAAAGGCACCTTGCTGTTCGAGCGCTTCATGAGCCGCGAACGCCGCGAGCCGCCGGACATCGACGTGGACTTCGAGCACCAGCGGCGCGAAGAGGTCATCCAGTACATCTACCAGAAGTACGGCCGCGAGCGCGCGGCCATCGCGGCGGTCGTCATCACCTACCGCTCGCGCAGCGCCTTGCGCGACGTGGGCAAGGCGATGGGCGTCGATCCGCGCCTGATCGACGAATTCGCCAAGGACCATTACTGGTTCGACGACGATGTGCATGAAGAACGCATGCTCGAAGCAGCCGAGCGAAGCGGCGTGCACGAAGACGAATTCAAGCTGCGCCAGTGGATCGAACTCACGCACGCGCTCAAGGGCTTTCCGCGCCACCTGAGCCAGCACGTGGGCGGCTTCGTGCTCACGCAGACGCGGCTCACGCGCCTCGTGCCGGTGGAGAACGCGGCCATGAAAGACCGCTCCATCATCCAGTGGGAAAAAGACGACCTCGAAGCCATGGGCATGCTCAAGGTCGACGTGCTGGCGCTGGGCATGCTCAGCGCCATCCGGCGCGCGCTGGCGATGCGCAGCACCTGGCGCGGCGTGCCGATGGAGATGCACCAGATTCCGCAAGCCGAGGAGAAGGTCTACGACATGATCTGCGACGCCGACACCATTGGCGTGTTCCAGATCGAGAGTCGCGCGCAGATGTCGATGCTGCCGCGCTTCAAGCCGCGCACCTATGAAGACCTGGTGATCGAAGTCGCCATCGTGCGGCCCGGGCCCATCCAGGGCGGCATGGTGCATCCGTATCTGAAGAACCGCGACAAGATCCGCAAGGGCGACGAACTTCATTACCCGTACCCCGCGCTCAAGCCCGCGCTCGAGCGAACACTCGGCGTGCCCATCTTCCAGGAGCAGGTGATGCAGATCGCGATGATCGCGGCCGCCTTCACCGCCGACCAGGCCGATCGCCTGCGCCGCTCGATGGCCGCGTGGAAGCGCAAGGGTGGCATCGAGAAGTTCTACAAGCCGCTGGTGAGCGGCATGATCGAACGCGGCTACGACCCCGATTTCTCCGAGAACATCTTCAAGCAGATCCTGGGCTTTGGCGAATACGGTTTTCCGGAAAGCCACGCGGCCAGTTTTGCGCTGCTGGTCTATGTGAGCTGCTGGCTCAAGTACCACGAGCCGGCCTGCTTCCTGGCGGCGCTGCTTGATTCACAGCCGATGGGTTTTTATTCGCCCTCGCAACTGGTGCAGGACGCGCGCCGGCACGGCATCGAAGTGCGGCCGGTGGACGTCACCGAAAGCGGGATGGATTGCAGCTTGCAGCCGCGTGCGCCCGATGCGCCGAATCCATCGCCCACCACCGATGCACGCTTCATGGATCGACTCGGTGACGAAGGGCAGCCCGCGGTGCGGCTGGGCCTGCGCCGCGTGGGAAGCCTCAGCGACGCGGGCGCGGAACGCATCGTGAAAGCCCGTGCGCAAGCCCCTTTCACCAGCACCGAGGACCTCTGCCTGCGCGCCGAACTCGACGCACGCGACATGGCGGCATTGGCCTCGGCCGATGCGCTGCTCTCGCTCTCGGGCCATCGCCGCCAGCAGGTGTGGGACGCCACCGCGCAGCGCCGCTCGCCCGCATTGCTGAAAGGCGTGCCGATCAACGAAGAGGCGCTGGAACTGCCCGCAGCGCCCGAAGGCGAGGAGATCGTCGGCGACTACGCCTCGCTCGGCTTCACGCTGCGCCGCCATCCGCTCGAACTGCTGCGCCCGCGCCTGGCGCGCATGCGGCTGTCGAGCGCGGCGCAACTGCGCCATCTCCCCAACGGCCACACCGTGCGTGCCTGCGGCATCGTCATGGGCCGCCAGCGTCCGCAGACCGCCAAGAACACCATGTTCGTCACGCTCGAGGACGAAACGGGCAACATCAACGTCATCGTGTGGAGCGACGTGGCCGATGCGTGGCGCGAGCCGCTGCTCAAGTCGAAGCTGCTCGCGGTGCAGGGCACGTGGCAGCGCGACGTGGACAGCGGCGGCGAGGTGCGCCACATCCTGGCCACGGGCTTCAAGGATCTGACGCCGCTGCTGGGCCGGCTCGCGGACAGCAACCGCAGCCGGGACTTCCACTGACCAAACGGGCGAGCCGATTGCCGGCACACGCTGCTTTTCGCTAATCTTTGAACATGCCTGCTTCCGCTGAAAGCCCCTTGCCGCCGTCGCCCGAAATTCCCTTCGGCCGCCTGCACGCGCGCCGCCTGCGCGAGGTGTATCGCTCGGCCGGCTGGCCCTGCTGCGATGCCATCGAGGTCGAGTTGCTGGCGGCCGGCCTGCTGCAGCGCGTGCAGTCGACGCATGGCCACGAGACCCTGCGCGTCACCGATGCCGGCATCGCCCGCATCGCCGAGACCCTCAGCACCAACCGCGCCGTGATGTCGGCGCACGAGGCCCTGGTGGAACTGGTGGCCCGCGAGATGACGCGCTCGGGCCGCATCGCCTGGCGCGGCCTGAGCCTGCGCGCGCTGATTCCTGGCGCGGCGGAAGGCGACAAGCCGCGCTGGTGCATCGCGAAGCCGGACGTCTTTTCCATTCGCAACACCAGCGTTGAAGCCTATGCCCAGCCCATCGTCCACGAGATCAAGGTGCGGCGCGCCGACCTCATCTCCGACCTGCGCAAGCCCGACAAGCGCGCGGCCTACCTCGACTTGGGAGGGGAGTGCTGGTACGTGCTGGGTTGCGATGCGCGGGGCCGGCCGATCGGCGCGCCGGACGAAATCCCCGCCGGCTGCGGCGTGATGTTGGCCGAGGCGGGCCGGTTGGTGGTCGCCAGGGCGGCTGTGCATCGGGCGCTGCCGCGCATGCCCTTCTCCGTGTGGCTGGCGCTGGCGAAAGCGCAACCCGTGCCCGGTTTCGACGATGAGGTGCAAAGCCTGCTGAACGGCCATTTGGGGGAGCCGAACGGCGAATGACGAATGGACACAATTAGAAGAATTAAGCACAATTGCTTACATGGATCGCGACCCCTATTACGACTCGGCAAGAGACAAACCGGACAGATCGGAGTTCGGTTCGCTGCGCATGCCCATGCATGAGAGCAGGGCGCCGCGCGCGTCCGTCAAGCCGTGGGGCCGCATCATCTTCGTGGTCGGCGCCGTCGTCTTGCTGGTGATGCTGGCCAGGCGCCTGCTGGCCTGATCCATCTCGCCGGTTGTCATCGCAGGCATCCGCGCGCCGGCTGCGGACTTTGTTCCATCTGTGCGATAAAGCCTTCCCGCATTCCCCACCTTGCGAAAAAGGATCCATCGCATGACCCGATTGATCGCCCTTTCCGGCGCGCTGCGAAAGGCCTCCTACAACACGGCCTTGCTCAACGCCGCGGTCGAACTGGCGCCCGAGGGCTGCGAGGTGATCGCCGGATCGATTCGCGGCATTCCGCTGTACGACGGCGACGTGGAGGCCAGCGAAGGCATCCCGCAGGTGGTCAGCGAGCTGAAGGACCTGATCGCCGGTGCCGATGGCCTCATGCTCTTCACCCCCGAATACAACAACGGCATTCCCGGCGTGTTCAAGAACGCCATCGACTGGCTGAGCCGTCCGGCCGCCGACATGGGCCGTGTGTTTGGCGGCAAGCCCGTCGCGCTGTGCGGCGCATCGCCGGGCCCCTGGGGCACGGCGCTGAGCCAGAACGCGTGGCTGGCGGTGCTGCGGGCGCTGGAACTGGACATCTGGTCCAAGGGGCGCCTGCTGGTGCCACGCGCCCACACGCTGGTGGACGCGCAGGGCCGCCTCACCGACGACGCGACGCGCCAGCGCCTGGCCGCCTTCGTGGCCGGGTTCCACGCCTACGTCCGGAAGCACGCCGGAACCTAAGTGCGGCCGTGCGCAACCCATGGAAGGACCGATGATGGAAACACGCCCACCCGTTCCCCCCTTCACCCATGAAAGCGCGGTCAAGAAAGTGCGCGGCGCGGAAGACGCTTGGAATTCCCGCGACCCCGACCGCGTGGCGCAGGTCTACACCGAAGACACGAAATGGCGTAACCGCGCCGAGTTTCCGGTCGGGCGCGAAGCGGTACGCCAGTTCCTGCAGCGCAAGTGGGCGCGCGAGCTGGACTATCGACTCATCAAGGAGCTGTGGGCCTTCACCGACAACCGCATCGCGGTGCGCTTTGCCTACGAATGGCACGACGACTCGGGCAACTGGTTCCGCAGCTACGGCAACGAGAACTGGGAATTCAATGCGCAGGGCCTGATGCAACGCCGCTTTGCCAGCATCAACGACCTTCCGATTGCCGACGAGGCGCGCCGCTTCCACTGGCCGCTCGGGCGCCGGCCGGATGACCACCCCGGCCTGAGCGACCTGGGCCTGTGAAGGAGGTGAGCAATGTCGACCACACAGGAAGTTGCCGCTGCCTTGCAGCGCGTGGAGGACGTCTTTCGGCGGCGCCCTGAAACGGGCCTGCATGACGATGCACCCGCCACGGCGCGATGGACCGGCGGCCTGGGCGTGGACGCGTGCCACGCCAACGGCATCAAGGTGCCGACCGACATGCCCGGCGAGTTTGGCGGCCACGGCAACCACGTCACGCCGGGCTGGCTCTTTCGCGCCGGGCTCGCCACCTGCGCCACCAGCTGCATCGCGATGGCGGCCGCGGCCGAGGGCATCGAGCTGACGCTGCTCGAAGTGCGCGCCACCAGCCGCACGGACGGGCGGGGCATGCTCGGCATGTTGGAGGCCAATGGCGCGCGAGTGAACAGCAGCCCGCGCGACGTGCAACTGCACGTGCGCATCGCCGCGAAAGGCGAATCGGAAGAACGCCTGCGCGCTGTCGTCGACAAGGGCGTGAGCCAGTCACCGGTTCCGAGCGCGGCGCGCCAGGCCCTGCCGTTGGCGATTGACGTTGTCGTGGACGCGGCTTGATCCGAAGTCAGTCGTGCAGCAGCTTTTCCATCAGCGCACGCACGATGGGCAGCGTGGGCGCCTCTGAGCGGCCGGCCAGCGTCACCATGCCGAAGCGGGCCGTCGAATTGACGGCCGGCTTCAAGTCCAGCTCCACCAGATCGGGCGCCGCCGCGCGAATGGCCAGCAGGATGGCGTCGCTCTTGCGCACGACATCCACGAGGCTGGCGATTTCCTCGCAGCGGATGGTCACGCATTGCTGCGGATGCGCCGCGGGGCCGTAGCGCTCGACGAGTACGCGCGCCACTTCGTCGCTCAGCGGCGTTGAAGCCAGCGGGTACTGCTGCAGGGCGGCGAAGCGCAAGGGGCCGTCCCAGCGCGTGAGCGGGTGCCCCGGGCGGCACATGAATGTGCCCCTCATCTCCATGGAGGTCGTCACTTTCAGGTCGGGCATGGGCATGAGCGAGCGCACGTCGACGACAAGGGCATCCAGATCCCGTTCGCGCAGGGACTGCACCAGCATGTCGGTCTTGCCGCGCGCGATGGTGATGTGCACGGTGGGGTGGCGCGTCGCCATTTCGGCGAGCAGCGGCGTCATCAGCATGGCGCCGGGTCCGGAGCCCATGCCGATGCGCAGGGTGCCGGCTCGCTTGGCGCCGGTGCGTTGGCCGCTTTCGGCCAGTTCATCGGCGTCGAAGACCAGGTGCTTGGCGCGCAGGAGCACTTCGCGGCCAAAGGGCGTCAGCTCGGCCTTGCGCCCGATGCGATCGAAGAGCGGGTGGCCCAGTTCGTCTTCCAGCGCCCGGATGCTCCGGCTGAACGCAGGCTGCGTCAGGAACACCGATTCGGCCGCATGCGTGAACGATCCGGATTCGGCCAAGGCGATGAGGTGCCGGAGCTGGACAAGGGTCATCAGGGTTTCTACTCGATGCATGCGGCCGGGGCATTTTCATGCGGCCAACAATGCATTAGACGTTAAGGACACGATTTTCTACAGTTCGCCATGCCCAACAAGGGCTGAAGCCAGAAGGAACACAAATGCACTGCACCACCCCATCGGCCACCATCCCCCACGGAGCGCGCGCATGACCTACCTGCGACAAGCCCTGACCGCACGCGTGGGCGAATTCGTACAGCTGCGCCGCGACATTCACAGCGAGCCGGAGCTGGCCTTCGAAGAGCATCGCACGGCTGCGCTGGTGGCTGACAAGCTGGAGGGCTGGGGCTACAAGGTGGAGCGGGGCATTGGCGGCACCGGTGTCGTGGGCACGCTCGTTCGGGGCACGGGCAAAAAGCGGCTGGGGCTGCGCGCCGACATGGATGCGTTGCCTATCCAGGAAACCAATGGCAATGCGTGGGCCAGCAAGCGCCCGGGTGTCATGCACGCCTGCGGCCATGACGGACACACCGCGATGCTGCTGGCGGCAGCACGCGAACTGGCCGAGAACGGTTCATTCAGTGGCACCCTCCAGCTCATCTTCCAACCGGCGGAAGAGGGCGGTGGCGGCGCGCTGCGCATGATCGAAGACGGCCTTTTCGAGCGCTATCCCTGCGACGCCGTGTTTGCCATGCACAACATGCCCGGCACGCCGCAAGGCCACCTGGTGTTTCGCGAAGGCGCGGCGATGGCGTCGAGCGACTACGCCACCGTCACGCTCACCGGTGTCGGCGGACACGGCGCCTTGCCGCATCGCGCGACCGATCCGCTGGTGGCCGCCGCCAGCGTCGTGATGGCGCTGCAGACGGTGGTGTCGCGCAACATCGATCCGATGCAGATGTCGGTCGTGACCGTCGGCGCGCTGCATGCCGGCAAGGCGAACAACGTGATTCCCGGCACGGCCACGCTGGAGATCAGCGTGCGTGCGCTGGACCGCGAAGTGCGCGCCACGCTGGAGCGTCGCATCAAGGCGCTCATCCATGCGCAGGCCGAGAGCTTTGGCGTGACGGCACAGATCGATTGGCGTGCGGGTTATTCGGTGCTGGTGAACACGCCCGCCGAAACCGAGTTCGCCCGCAAGGTCGGCCTGGAACTGCGCGGTGAGTCCAACGTCACGCTGCAGGGCGCGGCGCTGCCGGGCAGCGAAGACTTTGCCTTCATGCTGGAGCGCGTGCCGGGCTCTTACCTGCTCGTGGGCAACGGCGACGGCGACAACGCCGGCGCCTGCATGGTCCACAACTCGGGCTACGACTTCAACGACGACAACATCGCCGTGGGCGCGACCTACTGGACGCTGCTCACCGAACGCTTTCTGGTCGACTGAGTTCGACTCCCCAAACCCCCACGTCCCCGCGTCGAGACCCTTTTTCAAGGAGCGTCATGAGCACCGTTGCATTTCCCCCGGCCGGCCTTCCCACGATGGATGGCGGTGCCGTTCGGCACGATTCTGTTCAAGCCCAGCCGGCCAGGGTCTCCCGGCGGGTCGTGACCGCCACGGTGGCCGGCAACGCGCTGGAGTTCTATGACTTCGTGACCTACGCGTTCTTCGCGGTCTACATCGGGAAGGCGTTCTTCCCGGCATCGACGCCACTGGGGAGCCTGCTGCTGTCGGTCGCGGTGTTCGGCGTCGGCTTTGTCTCGCGCCCGCTCGGTGGCGTGCTGATCGGTGCATTTGCCGATCGCGCAGGGCGGCGGCCGGCCATGCTGCTGACCATTGCGCTCATCACCGTCGGCACGCTGGGGCTGGCGCTCACGCCTTCCTATGAAAGCATCGGCTGGGCGGCGCCCTTCATCGTGGTGGTGTGCCGCTTGATCCAGGGCCTGGCGCTGGGTGGCGAGGTCGGGCCGTCGAGTGCCTTCCTGATTGAATCGGCGCCGGCGCATCAGCGCGGCCTGTATGCGAGCTGGCAGCTGGCCAGCCAGGGCGTGGCAACGCTGGTGGCCGGCATTTTCGGCGTGGCGCTGATCGCCACCCTGACGCCTGCGCAACTGCAGGCCTGGGGATGGCGTGTGCCTTTTGCCGTGGGCCTGCTGCTGCTGCCGGTGGCCTTCTACCTGCGCCGCAACATGCACGAGACGCTGCACGACGCGCCGCAAGAGGCGGCCAATGTCGGCATGCGCGGCGTGGTGCGACATCGCGGCCTCATCCTGCTGGCGATCCTGGTGGTGCTGGGCGGCACGGTGTCCAACTACGTCGGCAACTACATGACGACCTATGCCATCACCACGCTCAAGTTTCCGCCACTGGTTGCCATGGGCGCGACCGTGATGGTGGGACTGGCCACGCTGGTGTTTGCGCTGGTCGGCGGCTGGCTGTCCGACCGTTACGGCCGCAAGCCCGTCATGCTGTGGCCGCGCGTTGCACTGGCCGTGCTCACGGTGCCGGCCTTCACGCTGCTCATCCACTATCCGTCGCTGGGCATGCTGCTGGCCGTGACGACCTTTCTTTCCGCGTTGATGGGGATCACCGGCGCGGCATCGCTCACGGCCATTCCGGAACTGCTGCCGCGCAGCATCCGCGCCACCGGCTTGTCGATTGCGTATGCCGTCGGCGTGTCGTTGTTCGGCGGCACGACCCAGTTCGTCGTGACCTGGCTCATCGGCGTGACGGGCAACCCGGCCGCGCCGGCGTGGTACGTGGCGGGGACGAGCGTCATCACGGTGCTGGCGATGCTGGCCCTGCCGGAAAGCGGGAAGAAGCCGCTGCGCGATTGACTTGAATTCGCTTGAGTCGGGACGAAGAAGCCTCGCAACTGCGAGGCTTTTTTGCATGTGAGGGCTGCAGCTTGCGGGCGCACAATCAAGGCTACTTTGCCGAGCCCCCATGAGCGCAACCATTGCCCCATCCCACAACTCGCCCGCTGCATCGCAGATCCGTGTCCTGATTGCCGATGACCAGGCGCTGATCCGCCGCGGCATGGCCATGATGCTCGACGCTGCATCCGACATCCAGGTCGTTGGCCAGGCAGCCGATGGCGTAGAGGTCGTGGAACTCGCGCGCCGCCTGCTGCCGGACGTCGTGTTGATGGACCTGCGCATGCCGCGTCAAAGCGGCGTGCTGGCCACACGCGAGATCACCGCCGCGTTGCCGCGCACCCGCGTGATGGTGCTGACCACCTTCGATCGCGACGATCTGGTGTTCGACGCAGTACGCGCCGGCGCACAGGCCTATCTGCTCAAGGATGCGTCAGAGGAAGAGGTGCTGGACACGGTGCGCGCGGTGCATCGCGGTGAGTCGCGCATGACGCCGCAGATCGCGCGCAAGGTGATGGACCAGTTCCGGCTGCTGGCCAACCATGTGGCGCAAGACGTGGCGCCGGAAGAGCTTCCAGCGCCTGCTGTGGCCCCGTCGTCCGCATCGCAGGATGCGCCAGATCCATTGACGGAACGCGAGGCCGTGGTGCTCGACCTGATCGCCAAGGGCCAGAGCAACCGCCAGATTGCCACCGCCTTGCATCTGGCCGAAGGCACGGTGAAGAATCACGTGAGCCGCATCATGCAAAAGCTTCACGCGAACACCCGCACCGAACTGGCGGTGCTGGTGCTCGCGCGAAGAAAGCAATCCTGAAGAACGGGGGCAGGGCGGTAGGGTCGCTTGCGGCCCGCCCGCCCTGTTGAATCAATCCGCGTTATTCGCTCAGACCGAAGCGCCCATGCGTGCCAGCCGGCTTCGCGGACGAAGCTTCCACATGCGCCTTGAGCATCGGCCGCAGCGCCACGATGGCCAGGAAGGCGGCGAACAGGTCCAGCCCCGCCACCGTGTAGAGCACAGTCGACCAGGTTCCGGTCGCTTCCATCATGAGGTTGCCGACCGGCACGAACAGTGCGCCCACACCCTTGGCGCAATACAGCACGCCGTAGATCTTCCCGATGTGCTTGGTGCCGAACGCATCGCCGGCCAGTGCGGAGAACAGCGAATACACCTCGCCCCATGCCAGGAACACGACGCCCGACAGGATCAGGAAGGCCCACGGGTTGTGGCCGAAGTAGCCCAGCGCGATGATGCCGATGCCTTCCAGCGTGAAGGCGATCACCATCGTCTTCTCGCGGCCGATGTGGTCGGAGATCCAGCCGAAGAGCGGGCGCGAGATGCCGTTCATGATGCGGTCGAGCATCAGCGCCAGTGGCAGGGCCGCCATGACGGCAAAGTGCAGGTCGACCTTGAAGTTCTTGACGCCCAGGTCTTGCGCGATCACGCCCAGTTGCGCCACCGCCATCATCCCGCCGGTGACGACGCAGGAGAACATGAGGATCATCAGCCAGAAGAGGCGCGTGTTCAGCGCTTCTTTCAGCGTGTAGTCGCGGCGGCTTTGCGTGAGCTTGGCGGAGGCACGCACTTCGGTCGGCTTCGGTGCGCGCAGGAACCAGGCGGCCAGGAAGGCCAGCGAGCCCTGGATCACGCCAAAGAAGAAGAAGGCTTCCTGGAACCCGGACGATTCGATCATCGCGGCGATCGGCAGGATGGTCGCGGCCGAGCCTGCGCCATAGCCACCGGCCGTCAGTCCCACCGCCAGTCCGCGGCGATCCGGAAACCACTTGAGCGCGTTGTTGATGCAGGTTGCGTAGATCGAACCCACGCCGATGCCGCCAATCGCCGCGCCGAGGTAGAAGCCCATCAGCGTCGTCGCCTGCGAATTGATGACCCACGCCGCGCCGATGAAGACCGCGCCGAAGGCCACGATCAAACGCGGCCCGAACTTGTCGATGAAGTAGCCCTCGATCGGCGCCAGCCAGGTCTGCACCAGCACGAAGATGGTGAAGGCGACCTGGATCGACGCACGCTCCCAGCCGAAGGACTTCTGGATCTCGGGCACGAACAGCGTCCATGCGTACTGGATGTTCGCGGTGGCGATCATGCAGACGATGCCGACGACCAGTTGCGTCCAGCGGCTGGCGTACCAGCGTGCCGGCGCGCCGGATGCGGCGCCGACGGCAGGCGAGAGTGGGGCGGTGCTCATGTCGAATGTCTCCTTGAAGGTCATGCCGATCGCGTTTCGGCGCTGGCGAACTGGGTGGGTTTGGCGCGCCTTTCGACACGCTTCGCGATGGATGCAAATGTCTGCTTGAACGCCTGCGCTCGCGCCTGCCGGAAGTCACACCGCGAGTCGAGTCAAACCCCGAGGGATCAGGGCAAGTACCCATGACGAAAGTCATGGGCTGACGTGCCGATGGTCCTTTGCGACAATGCGCCGCCCATGAACGCGTGCCCCACTTCCGTCTCTCTGGCGATGACTTGCCGATGAGCCTCCTGCAGCGCCTCGACCCCCGACGCAGCCTGGCGGCGGCCATCGGCTGGCTGATGATCGCGCTCACCATCTGCCTGGCACTGACGGCCAACCTGTGGCTGCGCAGCTTCGTGCGTTCGACGCTGCTCGAACTGCACACGCAGCGCCTGGAGACCGCCGGCGAGCACGTCACGGCCGAACTCGACACCGCCATGCTGCTGCGCCTGCAATCGGTGAGCGTGGTGGCCTCGATCCTGTCGGAGGACGTGCAACGAAACGAGGACGCGCGGCTGCAGCGCTCGCTCGAGGCGGTGCACCGGGGCGTGCCGGACCTGATCTGGCTCGCGGTGACCGACGCCGACGGCTTCATCGTCGCGGCCACCGACCCAAAGGTGATGGGCCAGAACGTCAACCAGCACGCCTGGATCTCGCAAGGCATGTCGGACGCGTGGATCGAGGAAGGCCGTTCGCCCGGCGAGCACTTCCTCAAGCTCAGTGCGCCGGTGAGCAATGCCGACGGCGCCATCGCCGGCGTCGTGGCGGCGCAGCTGAGCTGGCGGTGGGTGGATCAGATGGTGTCCGGCATCCGCGCCTCGCCGGGCGAGTGGCTGCTGATCGACCGCGACGGCATGGTGCGCCACGGTCCGGCCGCCATGCTCGGCACGCGTTGGCGCGAGGTCGGCGAGGCGGCCACACCTTTCGACCCCGTGGTGGCTGGCCTGGGAACCGACGGCTCCGACCTGCCCGAACGCATCCGTGTTCGGCGGCTGATCGACAACAAGCCCTACCTGGTGGCGGCGCCCGGCACCGAGCGCGACGGCACCTTGCGCCGTCTGGGATGGAGAGTGGTGGTGGTGGAACCGGTGGAGTCCGTCGCCGCATTCGCCACCGCCATCGAATGGCGCATCACGCTCGTGCTGACCCTGCTGGGCGTCTGCGCCGCCGCCATCGGCGTGGCAATGACGCACCGCCTGACCCGCCGCGTGAGCGTGATCGCACGATCAGCCGACGCCGTGCTTGCCGGCAGCGCCACGCGCATCGAGGTGCCCGAGGGTGGCGACGAAGCCGCGCGCCTGGGGACGGCGCTCGACCGGCTGCTCGACACCCTGCAGCGCGAGCGCGACGAGTTGCGCCTGCTCAATGCCGAACTGGACGAGCGCGTGCGCCAGCGCACCGCGGAGATCAGCCGGCTGGCGCAGGAGTCGCGCGAGGCCGCCGTCATGCGCGAACGCTTGCGCATGGCGCGCGAACTGCACGACACGCTGGCGCATTCGATGATGGCCATGCTCACCGAGATCCGCGTGCTCAAGCGCATGGCAACGACGCGGCCGCAGGCGCTGCCCGATGAATTGATGCGTGCGGAGCAGGCCGCGCGCGAAGGTCTGGACGAGGCGCGCCGTGCCATCGATCAACTGCGCAGCAACCCGGTGCGCGACATTGGACTGGGCGCGGCGCTGATCGAGCTGGCGCATGGGCTGATCGATCGCATGGGGATTGCGTTGGACTGCGAGGTGGACCCGGACTTGCTGACGCTGGCGGCCGAGCCGGCGGAGACCGTGTACCGCATGTGCGAGGAGTTGCTGCGCAACGTCGAGCGGCATGCGGGCGCGCAGCATTTGCGACTGCGGCTGCAGCATGGCGCTCAAGGCCTCGTGCAACTGGAGATTGCCGACGATGGCTTGGGCTTCGACAGCCAGGCCGTCGCTGCAGGGCACTACGGGTTGGTGGGGTTGCGCGAGCAGGCCGAAGCGGTAGGGGCGCAACTGGACATTGATAGCAGGCCCGGGGCGGGTACGCGCGTGTCATTGCGATGGGCGGAGGGCGCCGTCGTGGCTGTCGGCTGATGGCCGCCCATCGATCGCGCATTCCCCAATGAAAACGGCCCTTGGTGTCGAGGGGCCGTGGCGCACAGATCTGGAGCGGGTGAAGGGAATCGAACCCTCGTATGAAGCTTGGGAAGCTGCCGTTCTACCATTGAACTACACCCGCGATGGAGAGGGATTCTAGCTTCTCACCTGATGGTCACGCGATGGCTATCTTCCAGCCTGGGGCGGCTTCCAGTACCACTGCCGGGATGGATCCGATCGGGGGTGGTCGAGATGGTCTTGCCGCGCTCAGTAGCGATCGAACACATGGGATCGCTACGGGAGCGGCGTTCGAATCCGGGGGTGTCGGCCGAAAGATCCTTGCGGATCAAGTCCTGTAGCACCGTTTCCCCGCGGCGACGGAAAGCGTAACGTCGAATTCATGACATCCGCAGCCGTGCCCAAGCTTCGTCTCTTTCTCGGCCTGTTCCCGGACCCCGCGGTGCAATCGGCGATCGATGCCTGTCGAAAGAATTGGTGTTGGCCGCGCGGTGCCAGGCCGACCGCACTTGCGCGGATTCACATGACGCTGCACTTCCTCGGAGAAGTCGAGGCTGCGCAGCAAATCG
This sequence comes from Variovorax brevis, assembly GCF_030317105.1. GTDB lineage: Bacteria > Pseudomonadota > Gammaproteobacteria > Burkholderiales > Burkholderiaceae_C > Variovorax > Variovorax brevis. The sequence continues at coordinate 551,618 of NZ_JASZYG010000003.1, read as the reverse complement.
TGTTGCAGGAAGGCCTCGCCGAAGTGCCCATGCACCCGCTGACGCTGGCATTGCGAACGTGTGAGGTCTGGCGCAATCCGGTTGCGGTGTTGCGGCCCGACGAGAACGAAGTCCTGCGCGAATTGCACGAGCGCCTGAAACGCCCGATCGATCGTGCGGGACTCGCGCCGGAACGCGGCCGCTGGATCCCGCACCTGACCTTGGCGCGAAGATGCCGCGGCGCCATCCCTCCGCCGGAACCGCCGGCGATCCCATGGCCGGTGAACGAGTTCCTGCTGGTCTGTTCGCACATGTCCAACCCCGTCCGCTACGAAATCCTGGCGCGCCATGGCTCGCGCGGCTGATGGACTGGAAAACCCACAGGGAATCGCTCTGAACCAGAGGATCAGGGCCACCATGCAGAGGCAGAGCGGCCAGGAGCCGGAAAATCCAGCTTGAAAGCGGTGAGGAAACCGGGTCAGGGTCAGTCGCCTCTCCCTCGGCGATTGCGGCATGGCGCCACGAAGCTGCATGGGGCGATCGGCGTTTCCCTGGCCTTCGCACACATGCATACTGCTCCCCCTTTCGTCAAAAAAACGAGGCAGGCCATGAACGAGTTCTCCTGGACAGGGGCCCTGCGACTGATGGCCCGGGCCTCGAGCATCCTCGTGCTCGTTGGCTTGGCAGCTTGCGGCGGAGACAACGACGCAAGCAAAGCGTCCGGCTGTTGGCATGGCGTCGCCAATCCTGTGCCGCCCGCAGGGCTGCACTACACGCGCGACGCCGTGGTCTACGAACTCGGCCAGCAGGTCGATCCCAACGCGCCGACACACAGCGCAGGCCCGATCGACCGCTACACCGTCGATCCAGCACTGCCTGATGGCCTGTCGATGGATCCGGTGACCGGGATCATCAGCGGCACCCCGAAAGTCCTGGCCGCGCCGGTCGTCCACGCCGTTACGGGAAGCAGCGCGTGCGGCTCCACCTCGACCAGCCTGCAGATTGCGGTGATCACCGGGCGCCCGCTGGCGCTCAGGTATGCCAACGACTCCGTGGTGTATGTGGTCGGCCAAGCCATCATCCCCAACAAGCCCCGGGTTCTGGGGCAAGTGGATACATACACTGTCGAGCCCACCCTTCCGGCTGGCCTCGTTCTCGACCCTCGAACGGGTGTCATCAGCGGGACGCCGGCTTCTCCGTCTGTCGCGTCCGTGTATGCCGTCAAGGCTACGAATTCCAGGGGGTCGACGGTCGGACGCATCCAGATCGAGGTGGCCGATCACGTCCTCGCCCCGGAAAGCCTGAAATACTCCCAGGCCTCTGCGACCTACGAGGTGGGCCTCGAGATCCCTCCCAACGCACCTGTTACCAGCGGCGGAGAAATCACGCTGTTCACCGTTGTCCCAAGCCTCCCGGCCGGCCTGTCCCTGGATCCCCGGACGGGAGTCATCGACGGAACCCCCGCCGCGGCTCAGCCAGCGACGCAGTACGCGGTGACAGGCGCCAATTCCGTCGGCAGCGTTCAAACGATCATCTCGATCGCGGTTGAGCAAACTTCCGTAACGGAGCCCCCCATCGCGGTCGTGCCTCCGGCCTCGGTTGCGTACAACGACGCCGTGTACGTGGTGGGGCAGCCGATCGTTCCCAACGTGCCGACGCTGACGGGCGGGGCGCCGACGCTGTTCGCGGTGAGCCCGGACCTGCCTGACGGCCTTGGCCTTGATCCCGTCACGGGTGCCATCACCGGTGCGCCGACGACCCCACAACGTGCAACCGCGTACACCGTGACGGCGTCCAATGCGGCGGGGCAAGCCCAGACCACGCTGACCCTGACGGTGACGGAAGTCGGTACGTGGATGACCGGAGGCAGTCTGAACCAGGCTCGAACGGTACACACGGCGTCCTTGCGCCCTGACGGCACGGTGCTTGTGGCAGGAGGCTTCCTTTTTCCCCACAGCGTTCTCAACCTGGTGGAAATCAGGGGCTTGGCAGGCATCTGGGCGGCCTCTGCGTCAATGACGGTGCGCCGTTTCGCTCACACGTCCACCACGCTCCAGGACGGCCGCGTGCTCGTCGTGGGTGGCGTTGCAGACAGCGGCAGTGTTCTGGACTCGGTCGAGGTCTTTGACACGCAATGGAGTCCGGTCGCCCCCATGACACTGGCCCGAACGGGTCACACGGCAACCTTGCTCAACGACGGTCGGGTTCTTGTGGCGGGCGGGGCCAACGCCACTGCGGAGGTCTATAACCCAGGCGACGGCACCTGGGCTCGTGTTGCTTCGATGAACGAGGCCAGGGCCGATCACACGGCAGTCCTTCTTCAGGACGGTCGCGTCCTTGTAGCAGGTGGAGAAGATAGGGATCGGGTGTTGGCCTCAGCGGAGGTGTATGACCCGATTGCCGATACATGGACGCTCATGCCGCCCATGAGCCGACCCCGCGGAGGCCACACGGCGTCCTTGCTCCTGGACGGGTCTGTACTGGTTGCCGGCGGCGGCGCAGTTGCCCAGTTCCCGACCGATGAGGCCGAGTTGTTCGTCTCACAGGCTGTGGGCTGGCAACCGGTGCAAGTCATGAAGAAGCGTCGCGCTTCGCACACAGCCACGACGCTGCCCAACGGCCAGGTGGTGGTGGCCGGCGGCACGGGCCTGAATTCGACGACCCTCTCGTCTGTGGAAATCTTCGACCCCGCCAGCAAGCAATGGCTGGCCGCGGCCGACATGGCTGAGGGGCGCAGGGCGCACACGGCCACGCTGTTGCCTGATGGCCGGCTGCTGGTCGTCGGAGGCCAGGGTGAAGATGGTTCACTCGCCAGCACCGAGTTGTTCGACGCGTCGCGTTAGGTGGCGCCCAGGCTTCACGCGCCGCGCCGATCCCATGCAACGTGTCACACGCCCTTCTCGAACCCTTCCACGCACCGCATTGCCAGCAGCATCAACGTCATCGTCGGATTTGCGCCACCGCCCGTCGGCAACACCGACGTCGACAGCAGTTGCACATTCGGCACCGCATGCACCCTGAGGTCGCAATCGACCACGCCCTTGCATGCGGTGGCGCCCATGCGTGTCGAGCCTGTCGGGTGGTAGATGCCGCCGCCTTTGGCGAGATCCATTTCCGCGTCGCCACTGGGTCTGCGCACCCAGTGCGCAAGATGCGCAAGGCCGGAGTTCTTCCACATCGCCTCGAAGGCATCGACGGCCTTGGTGAGGTTGGCCACGTCCTTCTCAGTCACGGACCACTCGACCTGCGCCCGCGGAACGCCGAACACGTCGCGGTGCGCGCCAGACAGGGTGATCCGGTTGTGGATGTGCGACTCCTGCGCAATCACCATGTGCGCCACCAGCGGCGCCGCCGAAGGAAAGAGCAAGCGCTTTTCCACGACGCGCCACCAGACAGCCCGTGAAAGCCAGGGAATGGCAACGGCCATCCTTGCAAAGACACGCGGCGGTGGCAACTTCAATCGCTGGACATGCCGAAAGAATTCCCGCAGCGCAACAAAGCCGCCGCTCTGCTCGGTGCGAAATCCGATGTGCGCAAAGCAGGGCGGTAAATCGGCCCTGGCCGGACTCTGCTCGGCCAATTCAAACCGCAGGTTGCGCATCGTGCCGTTCTTCTCGAACCGGAAACCCACGATCCGGTTCAGGGAGCGAAGCGCAATGGGCTTGAGCTCGGCAACTTCCACCGAGAGGTGATCGCTGAAATAGCGGCCCAGCGTCGGGCTTGCTTTTGAAATGATGTGCTCGTTCTGGTGATCGAGCAGCAAGGCCAGGCGCGTCGTTTCAATTGCGCCCGCGGCGATGATGAAGGAATTGGCTTCGACAGTGATGACCGAACCGTCTTCGGCCCGGGCTCGAATGTTTTGAAGCTTTCCTTGCGCGACCGACATCTCCGTGACGGTCGCGTGGAGCCAGATTTCCGGCCCCCGATCGCTCTCGCATTCGGCGGCAAACTGGTTGAAGACATTCCTCTTCTTGAACGCAGGCCATTTGGCCAGGCGAGGCACGTGCGACGCACCGATCTCGACCGGAAAGTCCGATTGCACATAGGGCCCTGACTCCAGGCCGAACAGGCTTTCGACCTTGTCAACGAAGGGCGCGAGATCCTCCCACGTCATCGGCCAATCACCGTCCACCAGATCGGCACCGAGGAAAGGGATCAGCGCACCGCCCCAGCGCGTCGAGGTTCCGCCAATGCATCGAAAGCGTCCATGCACAGCGCCCGGGTAATGCGACCGCGTGTGGACGACCTCGTTCAGGGGATGCTCTTCCGCATCCTGCTTCATGCCGCCGGACTCGAGGCAGATCACGGAAAACTTTCCGCTTCGAGCCAGCAGGGCGCTCGTTGCGAGCCCTGCCGTTCCGCCGCCCACGACGACGATGTCTGCCTTGCGGGCGACGGTTCCAGATCCGGCCAGGTCCGCAATCATGCCGTCGCTTCGGGAATGCTCGCGTACTGCGCCATGCGCTCCGGCCTGGTGGTGCTGACGATGATGGCGCTGTGCGGACAGCGCGCCATTGCCTTTTTCAGGATTTGCGTCACGGTCATGTCTCCTCCTCGTTTGAAGGCGTCAGATACATAGCCATAGGTGATTTGCAGGGGCTTCCCGAATTGCCCCAGGATGTCGGCCTCGCGCCCGTCGAGGCTGTCGAGCACCTGCAAGATGCGGCACAGCCCGGAGTGCGCCTGGAGAAAGGGCCGGAGCATGTCGGCCGTCAGAGCCAGGCCGAAATGGCGCACCTTGCCGCTTTGGGTGCAGGCTTCGAGCCATCGCAGCCATTCGTCTGTATTGACCAGTTCGAATGTCGGGTCGTGCAAGAGATAAATGTCGACGGCATTGCGACCAGTGCGGCGCAGGCTGCCTTCAAGCGCCGTTTGTGCGCGGCGAATTGAAAAATCGAGGGCAGGCCGCGAAACAGAAGGCGCCAGCCGCCCGGCAGCCTTGCGCGCAAAAACGGCCCAATAGGGCTGGTTCTCTCCGCCGGGCGAATACAGGCCGACTTTTGTCGTGAAACTGACGCCCGGATGGGTCTTCAGCACGGGCGCCAGATCCCGCTCGGCCATGCCGAATCCGTAATAGGGCGCGGTGTCGAAATGGGTGAATCCGTTGTCGATCGCGGATTCCAGAATCCGGCGGCGCCGAATTGCATTGCCAGCATTGAAGAGGCTCGCCGTGCCGAAGATGAAACGCGAAACGCGAATGTCGGACATGGGAACGGATACTTGTCTCAAGCTTTTTTACCCTCGGTCGTCCACGCAACTCACTCGCCGGCAGTGCTGTTGCGTGTGCACCGCGCTCAAGGACGAGGGGCGCTTTTGCCCGTGCCGCGTCCCTGATCGCGATGGGAAACATTTGTTGTTGTTTGTAGCAGCAAATGGGGCAAATGCAACCTTTATGGTTACTTTGTTGCCACTCTCTGTGGCATGCATCACACTTGGGGCGGGGGCGTGCTGCGGATTCGGAAGTGGCGGCCGTTCAGGACCGCGGTGCAGGCAGGGGGCTTATCGAAGCGCCATCAACAGCACGCCCGTCACGGCCAAGAGCGCCGTCCACGCCCGGCGCAGCACCGGTGCGCTGCCAAGGCGCGGGTGCATCGTGAAGCCGCGGCACACGCCCGCGGCGATGGCGCCGGTGACGATCAACATGGCGGCGGTGTGCACGCCGACCGCGGCCAAGGCCAGCGTCAGCGAACCCGAAGCCGTGATCTCGCGCGCAGGATTGTCGGAAAGACACAGCGGCACCAGCGCCGGCACGAGCATCATCCCGGCGCCGTGCGCTGTGGCCATCAGGAAGGACCACAGCGCGATGCCGGCGTGGCCGGCCGGCGCGCTGATGCATGCGTGTCGCGGCACGACGCCGCGTCGAAGAAAACGCCAGGCCGCCGCACCCACGAGCAGCGCGCCGGCCAGCAACTGCACGAGCGTGCGGTCCATCGACATGCCCTGCGCAAATGCACACGCCACGACCCCGACCGACGCCGCGTGCCCAACGGCAATGGGCAGCAGCGCCCGCAAGGCCTGCGCCCCATCCCGTGCACGCACGCCCCAGGCCGCAGCGAACATCCATCCGCTGGCCGGGCTGAGCCCATGAAAGGCCCCCAGCCCGGCGACGGCGATCCACGGCCAGAGGTTCGTCATGGCGACGGCTCGCGGTGCGGCAGCAGGGAAGGTTCAGGCCTGCGCAGCGCAGCACGAAGCGGCTGCAGGCTGGGCCTTCACCAATGGCTCAGGCTCGTAGCGGTCGTGATGCCGCACCCACTCCATCTTGTGCGGCACGTCGCGTTCGCCGCGGCCCTCGGGCATGAGGTCCAGCAGGTTGTAGGTGCCCATCATCACTTCCACGCCGCGGCCATAGGTTGAATAGGTGTGGAAGATGCTGCCCGCGTCGTCCTTGTAGAAGACGCTGATGCCGGGCAATTCCTCGTGCATGTAGGGGCGCGTGTCGAAGTTGTAGTAGACCTCGCCGGCGGCCTGATCCTCCGGTGTGAAGCTCACGTCGAAGTCGAAGTTGAAGTCGTTGCCGGCCGAGGACACCCACTTGAACTGCCAGCCCATGCGCTCGCGAAAGCGCTCGATGGCAGCCAGCGGCCCGCGCGAGACGGCCATCACCGACACGTCGCGGTGCTCCAGGTGCACCTTCATTCCCTGGATGTGGTCGGCCATGAAGGAGCAGCTTGCACATCCTTGCGTCCAGTCCCGCCCGAGCATGAAGTGCTGCACCAGCAACTGGTGGCGGCCTTCGAACAAGTCGGAGAGGGTGCGCTTTCCTTCGGGCGCATCGAAGACGTAGTCTTTCTCGATGTACGTCCACGGCAGCGCGCGGCGCTCGCGGGCGACCTGGTCGCGCAGCTGCGTCAATTCCTTTTCCCTGGCCAGCAGCGACTTGCGCTGGGTGATCCATCGTTCCTGGGAGACGACGGTGTGGTTCGTGGCGTTCATGGTGTTCTCCTGGGTGGTCATGACTTTTCTCCCTTGAAGCGGCGCACGGCGCGGACCTTGCCGCTGTCGCCGCCACCGGCATAGAAAAGATCGGCGCCGTCGGATTCGAGGCCGCTGACGCCCACGCCCTGCGGCATCTCAAGACGTTCGAGCACGGCGCCGTCGTCGGGGTTGATGCGGCGGATTTCGCTCTCGTTGCCTTCCCAGGTGCCGTGCCAGAGCTGGCCGTCGACCCAGGTCACGCCAGTGACGAAGCGGTTCGATTCGATGGTGCGGAGGATGGCACCGGTCTCGGGGTCGATCTTGTGGATCTTGCGGTCGCGGTGCTGGCCGACCCACAGGCTCCCGTCGGCCCAGGCCATGCCCGAGTCGTTGCCTTTGCCAGGCGCCGGAATCGACGCGAGCACATGGCCGGTGGCAGGGTCGATCTTGTCGATGCGCGCTTCGGCGATTTGATAGAGGTGCTTGCCGTCGAAGGCGGTGCCTGCATCGCCGGCGCAGTCGAGCGAGCGCTCCACCTGGCCGCTTTCCGGGTTGATGGCGATCAGCTTCGAACCCGTGGCGGCCCACACGCGCTGGCCGTCGTGGGTCACGCCGGCAACGGGCGCGTTGGCGGCGAAGGGACCGTATTCGCGCACGATCTCGGCCGGGCGTGCGCGCGGTGCCGTTGGCGGCTTGTCTGTCTTGGTGGCGGTCATCGATTGAGCTCCTGTTGGCGCGCCGGATCTGGCGCCGTGGGACTCAATCTACGCGAGCTACAGCGCCGTGGGGAGTAACAAGTTCGTCGTGAATCCGGCCAGCGGCGGTGCCAGCCAGCGCTGCGCACGTGCGCGCCCGATGGAGCGCACCCGTGCCCCGGCTTCCAATTCGACGAGCGCGCGCTGGACCGTGCGCTGGCTGGCGCCCAACGCCAGCGCAAGGGCCGAAGTGGACCAGGCCGCGCCGTCGGCCAAGAGGGCCAGCAGCGACGCCTGGTCGCCGTCGAAGGGCGGCACCAGAACGACAACCTCGTCGTTCCCGAGCGGCGTCAGCATGAAGCCGCGCGCGCTCGCTTCGATGCGCGCCAGCGGCGCAGCGAGTGCGCGCAAACGGCCGATCTCGACGCGCAGGCGCGCCCGATGCGTCTCATCGGGGTCGCGGGTGCGGAACGCGTGCCCGATGAGCGCATCGCGATCGACGTCGCCGGGCCACGCCTGGGCGAGCGCGTACGCCAGCGAGAAGAGCACCGGACGGCGAACCAATGGCAGCCATTGGGCACCGGCGCGCAGGCCGTGACGGCAGGCGTCCACCACCAGTGCGCCCGAAGCCATGAGTTCCTCGACCTCGGCGAGACGCAGCGCCTGCTGGCGGTCGGCGTGCACGCGCCGTGCGGCGGGGCGCTCCAGCGCGGCGCGCGATTCGGCCACCTCGGCCAGCAGCGCGGGCACACGCGCGCGTTCGGCCGCATCCTGGGCGCGGGCAAGCGCCGCCTCGGCCGGGCCCGTGCGCAGGGTACGCGCCGCCACCTCGGCTGTGGCCAGTTCGGCGACCGCCATCAATGCGGGCGGCAAGCCCCGCGCGTCGAGATGAGCGAGGGCGGCCGCCGCCTCCTCTAGGCGGCCGAGCAGGAGCAGCCGGCGCACGGCGATCAACTGGGCCTGCAGGGCGTTGGGACGATCGGCGTGCGCCTCCAGCGTGGCCGCCGCGGCCGCCAAGGTGCGCGGCGAGCCGCCGAGGTCGCGCATGGCCAGGGCCACTTCGGCCTCGGCGACGACACAGCGGGCGCGGGAGAGCTCTTCGTGCGTGCCGAATCCGCGTGCGGCGCGTCGAAGGAGTTCGCGGGCGCGCGGGTGTTCGCCCAACTGCGCCATGGCGATGCCGCGAACGGCCAGCGCAGGCGGATCTTCGCGCAGGCTGACGTGCTTGAGGGCGGCGAGCGCGTCTCCGAGGGCCAACGCACGTGCGGCGGCGGCGATCAGTGAATCCATCGACGCCTTGCACAGGCCTCGAAAGCGAAGAAGGCTTTCAGGAGCATCAGAGTAAACATTACGAACACTTGCATATGCGAACTGTATGCTGGGTGCTTGCCGTGGCACGTCGCTTGCGTGCACACAGCCCACCCCCACAGGAGCGATCATGCAGATACGCGTCGGTTTCGAAATGGCGTATCAGCTCCAGCAGCCGACGCCCATGGTGTTGACCTTGAACGTCCATTACTCGAGGGCGTCCGATTTGGTGCGTCCGGACTATCTGGTGACCAGTCCTTCGGTGCCCGTCACCGCGTACCGCGACCTTTTTGGCAACTGGTGCAGCCGCATCGTCGCGCCGCAAGGCCGCTTCACGCTGAGTACGGATGCGCTGGTCAACGACAGCGGCAAGCCGGACGTGGTGGCGCCCTGGGCGGTGCAGGTGCCGGTCGAATACCTGCCGGAAGAAGCCTTGCTCTATCTGCTGGGCAGCCGCTACTGCGAAACGGACGAGCTTTCCGAAATCGCATGGCAGCGCTTCGGATCGGGGCCCACCGGCTGGGCCCGCGTGCAGGCCATCTGCGACTTCGTGCACCGGCACATCGAGTTCGGCTACAAGCATGCGCGACGCACGCGCACCGCTTTGCAAGCCTACAACGAGGGGAAGGGCGTTTGCCGCGACTACGCCCACCTGGCAATCGCGCTGTGCCGCTGCATGAACATTCCTGCGCGCTACTGCACCGGCTACCTTGGTGATACGGGCACGCCGCCGCCTTGGGGAACGATGGATTTTGCGGGATGGTTCGAGGCCTACCTGGGCGACCGCTGGTACACCTTCGACGCGCGCAACAACACGCCGCGCATTGGAAGGGTGCTGATTGCGCGCGGGCGCGACGCGTGTGACGTGGCGCTATCGACCACCTTTGGGCCGAACACGCTGGAGGCGTTCAGGGTGTGGACGGATGAAGTGGTGCCTGCGGAGATGGCGCACTGAAGCAGCGCCTGCTGTCGCTTCAATCGGCCTCCTCTAGCAACAGCGCCCGCTGCCACCCCCATACCGCGCCTGCTGCCGCTCCCGAAAGAAAGCCTCGTAGCTCATGGGCTCACGATCCGGATGCGTCACCTTCATGTGCGCCAGGTAGGTGTCGTAGTCCGGCACACCCACCATCAGTCGCAGCGACTGCGCCAGCGTGCGCGCAAGATAGCGCCCGGCCTCTGGCAAGGCCGCGACGCGGGAGCCCATCATGAGGTGGCTCCCGATGGCGCAGGCTCGAAAGGCGTCTCGCGCGTGGTGGGCCGGCTGGCGGCGCGCGCCGCCAGTGAGGTCTTCACGCTGTAGACCAGCACGCTGAGCACCACGAAGATGAACAGCCCGCACAGCGCCGCGTCGAGCCGGTCGTTGAAGACGATGCGCGACATTTCGCCGGCGGTCTTCGCGGGCGCCAGCAGCTTGTCTTGCGCCAGTGCGTCGGCGTACCGGGTCGCATGCGAAAGGAAGCCCACCTTCGGGTCCGCGGAGAAGATCTTCTGCCATCCCGCCGTCAACGTGCACACCAGCAGCCACGCCGCCGGCACCATCGCGACCCACGCATAGCGCTCGCGCTTCATGCGGAACAGCACCGCGGTGGCCAGCAGCAGGGCGACTGCAGCAAGCATCTGGTTGGAAATGCCGAACAGCGGCCACAAGGTGTTGATGCCGCCCAGGGGATCCACCACGCCCTGGTACAGGAAGTAGCCCCAGGCCGACACCGTCAAGGCCGTCGCCACCAGGTTGGCCGGCAGCGATTCGGTGCGTGCCAGCGCCGGCACGAAACTGCCGAGCAGGTCTTGCAGCATGAAGCGTCCCGCACGCGTGCCGGCGTCCACAGCCGTCAGGATGAACAGCGCCTCGAACAGGATCGCGAAGTGATACCAGAAGGCCATCATCGCCGGCCCGCCGAGTGCCTGGTGAAGGATGTGCGCCATGCCCACGGCCAATGTCGGCGCGCCGCCCGCGCGTCCGAGGATCGTCGTCTCGCCGACGTCCTTGGCCGTCTGCGCGATCATGTCGGGCGTCAGCGCGAAGCCCCATGACGAAATGGCCTGCGCAACGGCTTCCGGCGTCGATCCCACCAGCGCCGCCGGGCTGTTCATCGCGAAGTAGATGCCGGGCTCGATGCACGAAGCCGCCACCAGCGCCATCACCGCCACGAAAGATTCGGCCAGCATGCCGCCGTAGCCGATGAGGCGCATGTGGCTTTCGTTGTCGACCATCTTGGGCGTGGTGCCCGAGGAGATCAGCGCATGGAAGCCCGACACCGCGCCGCAGGCGATGGTGATGAAGAGGAAGGGGAACAAGCTGCCCGACCACACTGGCCCGTTGCCTTGCGCAAACTGCGTGATGGCCGGCATCTGCAGCGAAGGCGCCACGAAGACGATGCCGATCGCCAGCGCCACGATCGTGCCGATCTTCAAAAAGGTGGACAGGTAGTCGCGCGGAGCCAGCAGCAGCCACACGGGGAGCGTGGCGGCGATGAAGCCATAGCCGATCAGCATCCACGTGAGCATCTTGCCGTCGAAGGTGAAGAGCGGTGCCCAATACGCGCTGTGGCTCACTTCCTGGCCGCCGTAGATGGCCAGCATCAGCAGCACGAAGCCGATCACCGAGATCTCGCCGATCTTGCCGGGCCGGATGAAGCGCAGGTACACGCCCATGAAGATGGCAACCGGAATCGTCGCCGCCACCGTGAACGTGCCCCAAGGCGATTCGGCCAGCGCCTTGACCACGATGAGCGCCAGCACCGCCAGGATGATGATCATGATCATGAAGGTGCCGAAGAGGGCGATCAGGCCCGGCACGATGCCCATCTCCTGCTTGATCAGGTCGCCCAGCGAGCGCCCGTCACGCCGCGTGGAAATGAACAGGATGATGAAGTCCTGCACCGCGCCCGCGAACACCACGCCCGCCAGGATCCACAGCAGTCCGGGCAGGTAACCCATCTGCGCCGCCAGCACCGGGCCGACCAGCGGGCCGGCGCCTGCGATGGCCGCGAAGTGGTGACCGAAGAGCACGTTGCGGTCGGTGGGCACGTAGTCCAGCCCGTCGTTGTGCCGGTGCGCTGGCGTCTTGCGCTTCGGGTCCACGCCCAGCACCGTGTTGGCGATGAACAGGCTGTAATAGCGGTAGGCGATCAGGTAGACGCAGATGGCCGCCACCACGATCCACAGTGCGTTGATGCTCTCGCCGCGCGAGAGCGCCACGGTGCCGAGCGCGCACGCGCCGACCACTGCAACGATGAGCCAGATCAGATGCCGCCGAATCACTTGCATGCTGCTCTCCACTGTTTCAGTCGGCCGGAGTTTGCGCTGCCGACTCCCGGTTCACAAGCAGTGGTCGGCGGGCTTACCATTCGTTGCACTACCGACGGAGGCGCATCTTGACGACCACGACGTTCGAGGAATATGAGGCGGCGATGCAGGCAAAGGGCTTCCCCGAAGTGCTGGTGCGCGACGGGGCCGCCGACACGGTGGTTCCCAACCACTCGCATCCCTTCGCGGTGGAGGCGCTGGTGGTACGCGGAGAGATGTGGCTCACCGTGGGAGACGACACCCGGCATCTCGTCCCCGGCGACACGTTCAAGCTCGATCACCAGATGCCGCATGCTGAACGCTACGGCAGCAGCGGAGCGACCTACTGGGCGGCCCGCCGGACCGAGCCCTGGGGCGCTACCAAAGGCCCCCATTCCAGAAACACCGCGGAACCGGCTTTGCCGGGCCGCTGGTGTTGCCCCCGGCAGGGGGTTGGAGGCTACACGAAGTGAGCAAGCCTGGGGGCGAGCCAAGTCATTCGATGACTTCGGGCCAGTCCGTGTGGAAGAACTGCCCCTCGGGCTTGTCCGTGCGCTCGTAAGTATGCGCACCGAAGAAATCGCGCTGCGCCTGCAGCAGGTTCGCCGACAGGCGCGCCGAGCGATAACTGTCGTAGTAACCCAATGACGCGCTGAAGGCCGGCACGGGGACGCCGTTGCTCACCGCCAGCGCCACGACCTCGCGCCAGTTCTGCTGCGTGCGATTCAGCAAGTCCTTGAAATACGGCGCCAGCATCAAATTGGCCAGTTGCGGATCGCTGCGATAAGCCTCGGTGATGCGATTCAGGAAGCGCGCGCGGATGATGCAGCCGCCGCGCCAGATCGACGCGATGCCGCCGAAATCGAGCTCCCAGTTCTTCTTCTCGCCCATTGTCTTGATGAGGTCGAAGCCCTGCGTGTAGCTGACCACCTTCGACGCATAGAGCGCGTCGTGCACCTTGGCGACCAGTTCCTTCTTCACCTTGTCGAGCGCGGGCACCGGCCCCTGCAACTGCGTGCTCGCCGCCACGCGCTGCTTCTTCTGCGACGAGAGCACGCGCGCCTCGACGGCGGCGTTGATGGTGCTGATGACCACCGCGTTCTCGGCGGCGTTCAGCAGCGTCCATTGGCCCGTGCCCTTTTGCCCGGCCTTGTCGAGGATCAGCTCGACCAGCGGCTGGCCCGTCTCCGGATCCTTCTGCTCCAGCGCCTTGCCGGTGATCTGGATCAGGTAGCTCTGCAGTTCGCCTTCATTCCACTCGTTGAAGATCGCGGCCATCTCGTCTTTCGTGAAGCCCGCTGCCTTGAACAGGCTGTAGGCCTCGCAGATCAACTGCATGTCGCCGTACTCGATACCGTTGTGGATCATCTTCACGTAGTGGCCCGCGCCGCCCGGTCCGATGTGGATCACGCAAGGCTGGCCGTCGACCTTGGCCGCGATGCTCTCGAAGATCGGCTTCATCACTTCCCACGTCGACGCCGGCCCGCCCGGCATGATGGCCGGCCCCTTGCGTGCGCCTTCCTCGCCGCCCGACACGCCCGCGCCGATGAAGCGCAGGCCCTTGCTCGTCATGTACGCGTCGCGGCGCTCGGTGTCGGTGTAGAGGCTGTTGCCGCCGTCGATGACGATGTCGTCTTTTTCCAGCAGCGGGATGAGTTGTTCGATGACCTGGTCGACCGGTGCGCCGGCCTTCACCATGATCTGGATCTTGCGTGGCTTGGCCAGGCTTTGAACAAAGCTTTCGAGCGTGTCGCAGCCAACCAGCTTCTTGCCGGGATGCGCCGCCACGAACGCGTCGGTGGTGGCGGTGGTGCGGTTGTAGACGCTGACCTGGAAGCCGCGGCTTTCCACGTTCAGCACCAGGTTCTGGCCCATCACGGCCAGGCCGATCAGGCCGAAGTCGCTCTTCTTCTCAGCGGTGCTGCTGTTGGTGCTCATGATGTCCCTTGGCGTGTGGGCCATCGGCCCGTTGTTGCGTACAGGCGCGCATTTTGCCGGCAACGCGTTATGCGGCGCACACGGGAGGGAATCCGGGAGAGGAGGCGGCGCGGCCCCCAAGCCGGGCAGCCGCGCCTGCAGACGGGGGTCGCGCAGCCCGGCCAGCAGCGTGGCCGGGCGCGTCTTCTTCTTACTGCGGTTGCAGGTTGATCGCCTTGGCGATCGCGCGATAGCGCGCGGCTTCGGCTTCGAAGAACTTTGCTGCTTCCGCAACGGACATTTGCGGCGAAGCGGTCTGCATCTGCACGGCGAGCTGCGAGCGAACGGATTCATCCTTCAGCGTGGCCTGGATGCCCGCATGCAGTTTGTCGACGATGGCGTCCGGTGTCGCCTTGGGCACGAAGAATCCGCTCCAGATCTTGTATTCGAACTTGGGGAGTTCCTTGCCTTCAGCCGCCGTGGCCACGTCCTTCAGGAAGGGCGAACGCGTGGCGCCGAGCTGGCCGATGATCTTCAGGCGCCCCTGCTCGGCCAGCGCGCCCATCGCCGAGCTGTAGACCAGCACTGCGAAGTCAACCTGCCCGCCGCCCAAGTCTTGCAGCAGTGGCGCATTGCCCTTGTACGGCACGTGGCTCAGCTTGATGTTGGTGCGCTTCTGCACGTCTTCCAGGATGAAGTGGTAGAGCGAGCCGATGCCCACGCTGCCGTAACTCAACGGCTTGTCGGTGGACTTGCGCGCCAGCGCGATCAACTCGTCGACGTTGTTGGCGGGCAGGTCCTTGCGCGCAACGAACACCATCGTGGCGTCGGTCATGGGGTGCACCAGGCGGAAGTCTTCCGCCTTGATCTTGATGGCCGCGTTGGCCAGCGCGGCGAGGATCACCTCGTTGGGACTGCCCTGGAAGATGTAGCGCCCGTCCGCCGGTGCAGCCAGCACCTTTTGCGCCGCGATCGAGCCGCTCGCGCCGCCCAGGTTCTCGACGATGACCTGTTCCTTCAGCGCGGTGCCCAGCGGCGTGCTCACGATGCGTGCGGCGGAATCCGACGGACCGCCGGCGGGGTAGGGGACCATCAGGTTGATCTGCTTGCCCATCTGTGCGTGCGCGGCGCCTGCCGTGAGCACCAACGCGGTGAGCAGCGCACCGAGCTTTTTGAACCGGGTCATGTCTTGCCTCCTGGAGTTTTTGTGAAGTCGCCATTTAAACGCGAGTCGCACGGCCAGACGTGACCAATTCATTGTTCCCTCCAGATGAAAACCCATATGACCGCCGGATTCGCAGGGTCGTGACACGAAAAAAACTCCCCCCATTTGAGGAGAGAAACCGTCAGCTCACATTTTTTGAGTGCGCAATGTCACATCGGTAAAAAGTGTTGCTGCCTACGATTCAACCCAGTTCGAAGCGAATCGATGGCGCCATGTGAATGACCCCCGATCGACGCCCGTCGGACATCCCCAAGCCATTCAATTCAATCGGAGTCGATGATGAAGTTTTCCAAGACGTTCCACTCGTTCTGGCAGGTGCCGGCAGCCGTGGTTGTTGCCGGCGTGCTGGCGGGTGGTGCCTCCACCGCCCTGGCGCAAACGACGGGCGCCCCGACGCAGGCGCAGGGCGCGCCGCTCACCTTGTTGCTCAGCGGCCCTGGCGGCAAGCCCTCGGCGCTGGTCTATTCGCAGGACGGCGGCTGGCGCCTGCATGCAGGGTGGGACGCCGCTGCGCCAGGCGCGCAAAGCGCCAGTGCGGGCACAAGCACGGGATTCATCAGGACCGGCTTGAAGCCGCCTCCCATTCCCGCCGAAGTGCAGGCGCCGGTGGAGCGCCCCCTGACCGTGTTCATCGATGGCCCGACCGGGTTCACCTACATCTATGGCTCCGACGAAGGCTGGAAGTTCGTCGGCCAGATTGCCAACGCGAACCGCCAGTGACGGATGCGGGGCCGAGCGAGCGGGAGGATGGGAGGAATCAAAGAATGGGGAGGATGGGAGGAGGATCAGATGCAGTCGGCGCCATCCGCGCAGCAAGCAGATGGCGCACGACGCACGCTTGCGCGGCGAGCTTGATCGTCGCGCTGCTCGGCGGGTTCGCGACCGTCGACATGGCGACCGCGCAAAGCGCCCGGCGCCCCATGGACGACCCGCGAATCGCCGCCGCGTGGCAGGCGCTGCGCACCGTCAACTGCGAGCGCTGCCACGGCGCCGGCCACGACGGCCATGCCGCGCCGTCCATCGTGGATTACGCGCGAACGCAAAGCCGCGAGTCCTTCGTGCGCATGGTGCTCGACGGCAATCCGCCGCGCGGCATGCCGCCCTATCGCGGCAATCCGCTGGTCGAGGCGAACATCGAAGGCATCCATCTCTACTTTGCGGGGCGGGCCGACGGGTCGATCGCGCAGGGTGACCGGCCCCCGCCGCCTTGAGATGGCGCTTCGCCCGTCAGGGCACGAAATTGACGTGCGCAGGCAGCGCAATCGCCGCCTGCACGCTGGTGAGTGCTTGCGCCCTGGCGAGGATGCCCTCGAGGATGCCGGGAAGTTCAAACACCGCACGGTTGTGGATCCTGCGGGTGGCTGCGCGATAGCCGTCCAGCCCCTCGATCACGTCCTGCGCCGCGGCGGCAACGCGGGTAAAGCTGCTGCACACCACGCCCACGCCGTGCTCTCGCACCCACTCGGCGTTGTAGCGCTCCTGCGGCATCGTGTAGCGATTGCGCACAACGATCACGGGCAACTGCATCTGCACCGCCTCGCTCACGCTTCCGGGGCCGGGCTTGCCGATGAAGAAATCCGCCAACTGCATGTAGCGGGGCACTTCGGGCGTGAATCCCAGCACCAGGCGAGGCGCGCGCGCGGGCAGTGCGCGCAAGGCCTCGGCGAGCTTCTGGTTGTGGCCGCACGCAAGGATCAGCGGCGTGTCGGGCAAGCGTTGTGCAATGCCCAGCATCGCCCGCGAGCCCTGTCCGCCGAAGAGAACCAGGCCGGTGGGCCGTTCCGGGTCCAGCCCCAGCCGCACACGCTCGGCCGCCCGGTCCACAGGCGGCAGGTCGTAGAAGCCGGTGCGGATCAACATTCCGGACGTCGCATGGATGTGGTCGTCGTCATGGCCCGCGGCACGCGCCTGCTGCACGGCGCGCGCCGTCCCGCAGACAAAGTGCTGCACCTGTTCGCGCTCGATCCAGAAGTTCGGCGGATGGTCCGCCAGGTCGGTCAGGACCGTCACGAAGGGAACGCCCGGCAGGGTCGTTGCCAGCGACTCGCACAGCGCGCGGTTGAAGTTGGGAATCAGCGACACCACCATGTCCGGCTCGGTGGCCAGCCAGCGCTGCTGCAGTTGTCGCAGCAGCGGCGCGTGGCTCCAGCGAATCAGGCGCTGGAGCAGCTTGAGTTCCTGCGAAAGTCCCAGCGTCCATCCGCGCGCCAGGCGCTTGTTGTAGACGTCTTCCGGGTCCATGCCCGTCAGCTTGCGAAAGCCGTCGCGAGGGTCCAGCACTTCGCGCAGGTTGACCAGGCGCACGGTCCACGGCAAGCCGTGGCGGTGTATGGCGGCTTCGAGCGCAAGCGCGGACGCCCGATGCCCGCCACCGGCATTGAAGTAGACGAGATCGACGGTACGGGTTGGGCGCGGCGTAGGGCGGGCGGCTTCGCGCGTCATGCGGCCACCGGCGCGGGCTGCGTCGCGGCGCGTCCGGCGCGCGTGGCCACCGGCATGTGCTGTGCCCAGTGCAGGATTTCCAGCGTGCCGTCGGCGTGTTCGGCCAGCGCGGTGAGGCTTTCCACCCAATCGCCATCGTTGGCGTAGAGGATGCCGTCGATGTCGCGCAGCTCCGCATGGTGAATGTGCCCGCACACCACGCCCTGCAAGCCACGCTTGCGCGCCTCGCGCGCCACCGCGTTCTCGAAATCGCCCACGTAGCTCACGGCCCGCTTGACCTTGAGCTTGAGGTAGTTCGACAGGGACCAATAGGGCAGGCCCATGCGGGCGCGCAGCGAGTTCAGGTGGCGGTTCAGCTTGAGCGTGAACTCGTAGAGCGAGTCGCCCACGTGCGCCAGCCACTTGGCGCACTGGATCACGCCGTCGAACAGGTCGCCATGGATCACCCACAGCTTGCGGCCATCCGCCAGCGCGTGGATCCATTCCTCGGCAACTTCGATGCCGCCGAAGTTGTGGTTGAGATACTTGCGCGCAAACTCGTCGTGGTTGCCCGGCACGAAGATGACCCGCGTTCCCTTGCGCGCCTTGCGCAGGAGCTTCTGCACCACGTCGTTGTGGGTCTGCGGCCAGTACCACTGGCGTCGAAGCTGCCAGCCGTCGATCACGTCGCCGACAAGAAAGAGCGTCTCGCACTCGGTGTGCTTGAGGAAGTCGAGCAGCGCGACGGCCTGGCATCCGGGCGTGCCCAGGTGCGTGTCCGAAATCCACAGCGTGCGAAAGCGTTGAGGCGGGCGCGAGACGGCGTCCTCCTCGGCCATGTCGTCGGGAGGAGGGCCGTCGGTGTCGCGCCATGCGCGCAGGAAAGCATCGTCGCGTTGCATGGCTTGTCATGGTCCGTTGCGAGCGTGACGCCTGCGTGGCGCTGCGATGAAGCTTGAGTGACATGGCGCGTCACACAGGCGTCATCGCTTGTCATGACCATCGGCGCCGATGCACCTCGCCCCATGCCGCCACGCTTTCGCCTGCTGATTGCCGTCCAGGCGGCTTCGGCGCTGGCCGACAACGCATCGCTCATCGTCGCCATCGCACTGCTCCAGGCGCGCGGGTTGCCGGGCTGGTGGGCGCCCCTGCTCAAGTTTGCGTTCACGCTGTCATACGTCTTTCTTGCGCCGCTGATCGGCCCGCTGGCCGACGCCATGCCAAAGGCACGGCTCATGGTGTGGATGAACACCGTCAAGCTCTGCGGCGTGGCCGGGTTGATGGCGGGGCTGCATCCCGTCGCCGCGTTCGCGGTGATCGGCTTTGGCGCCGCGGCCTACGCGCCGGCCAAGTACGGACTCGTCACCGAGATGGTGGGCGCGCATCGGCTCGTTGCGGCCAATGCGTGGATCGAGGTGTCGGTCGTTTGTGCGGCGCTGCTGGGGACGATCTTCGGCGGCCTGCTGGTGGCCGATGGTCTTCGCACCTCGAGTGCCAGTCTTGCGTTGCAGGCCTGGCTCGAGTGTCTCGTCCTGGGAAGCGCCGCGACGGATCTCACGCTGTCGATGGTGGTCCTGGTGCTGGTCTATGCGCTGTCCGGACTCATGAACCTGGGCGTGCCCGACAGCGGCTCGCGCTATCCGGCGACCCGCCTGGATGTGCGGGCGCTCCTGCGCGAATTCGACAGCGGCAATCGCCTGCTGTGGCGCGACCGCGACGGCGGCCTGTCGCTCGCGGTGACCACCATCTTCTGGGGCGTCGGCGCGACCCTGCAATTTGTCGTGCTGCGCTGGGCCGCCGAAGTGCTGGCGCTGGATCTGGAGCACGCTGCTTACCTGCAGGCGGCAGTGGCCATCGGCGTCATCGCGGGTGCCACCTGGGCCGGGCGGCGCATCCGCCTCTCGCGGGCCAAGCGCGTGCTGCCTGCGGGCATCGTGCTGGGCCTGTTGATGCCGGTCATTGCATCGACGCCTTCGCTGGTGCTGGCGCTGCCTCTGCTGGCGCTGGTCGGCGCGGTGGGTGGCGTGCTGGTGGTGCCGTTGAACGCCTTGCTGCAGCATCGCGGCCATGCGCTGCTGAGCGCAGGCCGCTCCATCGCGATCCAGGGGTTCAACGAAAACCTCAGCATCCTCGTGATGGTGGGAGGCTATGCGGTCTTGACGGCCTGCGACGTGCCGATCGTTGCGCTGATGTGGGGATTCGGCTTGGCGATTGCAGCGGCCATGGCGCTGCTCATGCGGCTGGAGGGCGCCAAGCCGCGGCGGGCGGGGGTGACGCCCGATGCCTGAACCTGCGACTTGGCAGGCTCTTAAGGAACGCCTGCCACGACAGGCTCCGGCACGACGCCCGCATGCACGGGCATGCCGGCGTCGAGCGTTGCCGCGAACACCGACTCGACCTGCGACACGATGCGGTCCCAGCCGAGCTCGCACGCCGTGGCCCTGGCCTGGCGTGCCATGCGCGCCGCGTGCTCCCGGTCGGTCGCGACATGCACAGCCTGCCGCACGAAATCGGCCTCGTCGCCAAAGGAAGCGAGCAGGCCGTTGCCGCCGCTGCGGATCAACTGGCCGGCTGCTGCATGGTCAAAAGCCACCACGGCCAGTCCGCTGGCCATGGCTTCGATGGTCACGTTGCCGAAGGTTTCGGTCATGCTCGGGAACAGGAAGGCGTCGGCCGACGCGTAGTGCGCGGCCAGGTCCTCGCCCGAGCGTGTGCCGGTGAAGATCGCATCCGGCACGAGCGCGGCCAGCGCCTGGCGCGCCGGTCCATCGCCGACCACCACGAGCCGGCTGTCCGGCCGTGCCTGCCGCATCGCGAGGAAGGCGGCGGCCAGCGCGCCGAGGTTCTTCTCGCGGGCAAGGCGTCCCACGAACAGCGCGACCACCGTGTCGTGCCCGGCGCCCCATGCGGCGCGCAAAGGTTCGCAGCGCCGCACCGGATCGAAAATCGCGGTGTCGACGCCGCGCGCCACCAGCACCACGCGTGCAAAACCGGCATCCGCGAGTTCCTGGCGCAACTGTTCGCTCGGCACCATGGTGAAGGCCGTGCGGTTATGGAACTTGCGCAGGTAAGCCATGATGGGCTTTTGCAGCCAACCGATGCCGTAGTGCTGGCTGTAGCTGTGAAAGTTGGTGCGGAAGTCCGAGCACACCGGCAGCTTCAGCCGGGCCGCCGCCTGCAGCGCCGACCATCCGAGCGGGCCTTCGGTGGCGACATAGACCAGGTCGGGCCGCTGGCGGCTCCACAGCGAGACCAGCGCCTTTTTGGAGGGCACGCCCATCTTCAGTTCCGGATAGCGCGGGATCGGAAAGCCGCGCAACAGCACGTCCTGGTCCAGCCGGTTATCGAGCCGCGGCGAAAGGTTCTCGCCGGACTGGCAAGGGCGCACCAACTGGATGTCGTGTTGCCTTGCACGCAGGCCTTCGACCACGCGCTGCAGGGTCACTGCCACGCCGTTGACTTCGGGCGGATAGGTCTCGGTCACGACGGCGATGCGCAGCGAGCGCCGCGCAGCACGCATGTCGTGGACCACGATGGGCGAGGGCGAAGAGGCCATGGGCGGGGATGCTGACGCGCCATTGCGGCAGCGCGGTGACAGCGCCGCGACACTTCGATGGCGTTGCGCCCGCGCCATGTCACCGGCGTTTCATGGCGCGTCGTCACCATGCCGTCACGCGCGGCGCATGCCCGCCATCCGCGCGTCAAGGAGAGCCACGTGAAAGATTTCTTCCATGCCCTGAAGGTCCAGCGCTGGGACGACCATCGCTACTACCACCACAGCCGCATCAACCAGTCGCTGCACCTCGTGAGCGCGATCAGTTTCGTGGTTGCCTACGCATTTCTCTTCATCGACCCGGTCATCTCGGCGTTGATCGGGTGGCTGGTGTCGATGACCAGTCGCCAGGCAGGCCACTTCTTCTTCGAGCCCAAGGGCTACGACCACGTCAACAAGGCGACGCACGAGCACAAGGAAGAAATCAAGGTGGGCTACAACCTGCAGCGAAAGGTGGTGCTGATGGCGCTGTGGGCGGCGGTGCCGCTGGTGCTGTACTTCGACCGTTCGCTGCTGGGCATGATGACGCCGACCAGCGACTTCGAAGGCTACGTGCGGCAGCTCGGCATGGCGTGGCTGGTGCTCGGTGCAGGCGGCCTGCTGTTTCGCACCATCCATCTCTTCCTGCTCAAGGACGTGCAGACGGGCCTGGTGTGGATGACCAAGATCCTGACCGATCCGTTCCACGACATCCTGCTGTACTACCGCGCACCTCTGTACCTGATGCGCGGCGAACTCATCGACCGCTCGGGCCGCGACCTGCATGCATGAGGGCGGCACACCGACTGCGCCGCACCGTCACCTCACCAGCGCTGCGCGATCATCTCGCGCAGCATGGTGCGCCTGATCGCCTTGTCGGTCAGCGCGGCGTCGTGCCACCACCAGCCATCGGCCTGCATGGCGCGCGCGGCGGCCACGAAGCGTTCAACCACCGCATCGAAATCGGCGTCCGTGTAGTCGAGGCTGAAGATCAGCCGGCCGGTGCCGACCCAACTCAGGGCCAGCCCTTCGCGCCGCAGGTAGAACTGGAGCATCCAGTTGTAGCGCGAAGGCGCGGTGTAGAGCACCGTCCAGATCGACGAGAGATTCGCCACCTGCACCGGCAAGCCCGCCTCGCGCAGGCGCCGGTTGAGCCGCTCGGCGCGCTCGTTCCATCGAGCGTCCAAGCCGTCGTAGAGCGCGAGCACTTCGGGGCGCTCGATCCGGTTCAGGAAAGCGTGCATCGCGCCCATCACATAGGGGTGCGAATTGAAAGTGCCGCGTGCAAAGCAGATGTCGGCCGGCCGGTCCTCGCGAAAGCGCTTCATCAGGTCGGCGCGTCCGCAGACCACGCCCACCGGCAGGCCGCCGCCGAGCGTCTTGCCATAGGTCACCATGTCGGCGCGCACGCCGAAGTATTCCTGCGCGCCGCCGGGTGCGAGCCGGAAGCCCACGAAGACCTCGTCGAAGATCAGCGCGATGCCACGCGCGGTACAGACCTCGCGCAATGCCTTCAGCCAGCGCACGTAGGCATCGCGGTCGAAGGCGGCGCGGCGGCTGCTGTCGGTGAGCGAGGAATCGCCCGGCGCGCCAGCGTTCGGGTGCAGTGCCTGCAGGGGATTGACCAGCACGCAGGCGATGTCGCGGCGCTTGCGAAGCACGCGCAGGCTGCGCTCGTCCATCTCCCGCAGCGTGAAGGTGTCGCGTGCCGGCACCGGGTTGCCGGGGCCGGGCTGCACGTCGCCCCACCAGCCGTGGTAGGCGCCGCTGAATCGCACCAGCCGGCTGCGCCCCGTGTGATAGCGCGCCAGGCGCACCGCCTGCATCACGGCTTCGGTGCCCGACATGTGGAAGGACACCGCGTCCATGCTGGAAATGGCGCGCAGCCGCGCAACGTTCGAATGGACGCAGGGATGGTAGGCGCCCAGCACGGGGCCGAGCGACTGCACCAGCGCTGCGCCCTCGGCGATGCATTCCTTGTAGAAGTCATAGCCGAACACGTTGACGCCGTACGAGCCGGTGAGGTCGTAGAAGGCGTTGCCATCGAGGTCCTCGACCATGACGCCGCGCGAGGCACGCAGGAAAGCGCCCGTTTGCAGGTGCGCGCGCAGGTAAGGGCTGTAGGGGAAGGGCACGCGGTAGGCGCTGGTGAAGGCAAGGTCCGGCAGGCCCTCGCGCGCGCAGGCGCTGGCAGCCAGCGACTGCGGGTAGTGCGCCCGTGCGTGCGCCGCCAGGGATGCAAGGCCATCGCGCCGCCACGCGACCACGTCGGCAGGTGCGCCGTCGGATGCAAAGAAGCGCTCCTCGCTGTATTCGTAGCCCGGCAACAGCGCGGCCAGTCGCTTCGCAATGCGCGCGTGACCGGTCAGCGACGGATGCTTGGCGCGCGAGAGTTCGAGACGGCGCAGACCGAGCGGCAGTGCCGCGAGGGTGGCCGCGGCAGCGACCGCGACGGCGGAAAAAGTGAAGGCTTCTTGCATGGCACTCGTGTCGTTCAGGATGCCCGTGTGTAACCCCCTTCCTTGACGATGTGATGAAACGACTCCGAGATGCCCTGCTGCAGCAGGAAGACCTGAACTTCCTGCTCACCAACCGCGTGCCGCGCATGGCGCTCACCCGGTTCATGGGCTGGTTCAGCAAAATCCGCCAGCCCTTGGTGCGCGACCTGTCGATAGCGGTCTGGCGCCTGTTCGCCGAACTCGACCTGAGCGACGCGAAGAAGGCGCGCTTCGACAGCCTGCACGACTGCTTCACCCGCGAATTGAAGGCCGGCGCGCGGGCGATTGACGACACCCCCGGCGTGCTGGCCAGTCCCTGCGACGCCATCGTCGGCGCCTGCGGCAAGGTCGACGGTGCGCAGGTGTTCCAGGCCAAGGGCTTTCCGTATGCGGTGGCCGATCTCTTTGGCGATGAGAAGGCCATGGAGCCTTTTCGCGACGGGTGCTATGCCACGCTGCGACTGACGTCGAGCATGTACCACCGCTTTCATGCGCCGCACGACAGCCGCGTGGAGCGCGTGACCTACATCTCGGGCGACACGTGGAACGTCAACCCCATCGCGCTCAAGCGCGTCGAGCGCCTGTTCTGCCGCAACGAGCGTGCGTTGATCGAGACGCGTCTGCTGGCCGGCGGGCATCGGATCGCACTGGTGCCGGTCGCCGCGATTCTCGTGGCCAGCCTGCGGCTGCATTGCCTGGATCTTCTGCTGCACCTGCGCTATCGCGGCCCGAAGCGCATCGACTGCGACGCCTCTTATCGCAAGGGCGAGGAGATGGGGTGGTTCGAGCACGGCTCGACGATCATCGTGTTCGCGCCTGCCGGCTTCACGCTGGCCGACGGCGTTGCGCCCGGGCAGACCATCCGCATGGGCCAGGCGCTGATGAACCTGCCGCCTCTGTGCAAGACCGCAGCAAGCTGCAACACTCGCACCGATGCGATTCCAATCCCCTCATGACGATTCCCTCGCGCCCGTGCCGGGCCGGCCGGCGGATGGGGATTTGTCCTGGGGAGCGACGGCGAAGTTCTTTCACTGGCTTGTCGCCTTGCTGATCTTCGTGCAGTTCGGCCTTGGCTGGCTCGCGTCCACCTGGCCGCTGTCTCCCACCAAGCTCAACCTTTTCATGTGGCACAAATCGACCGGCATGGTGGTGCTGGTGCTGGTGCTTGCGCGATTGGCCTGGCGCCTGATGCACCCCGCGCCGCCGCTGCCCGCGGGCATGCCCGCCTGGGAGCGCGCTGCGGCGCATGCCAGCCATGTGTTGCTCTATGTCCTGATGATCGGCATTCCGGTGGCCGGTTGGGTCATCAATTCTGCGGCCGGCATTCCGTTCCGGATCTTCCGGCAGGTTCCGTTGCCGGCCATCGTCGCCGCCGACAAGCACACGGCCGACGTGGCGGCGCTGGTGCACCTCTCGCTGGGCATCGCGCTGGCGCTGCTGCTCGTGGTTCACGTGGGCGCCGCGCTGCGGCATCACTTCATCCAGCGGGACAATGTGCTGGTCCGCATGCTGCCGTTCAGGGCACCCCATCGATGATGATGAAGAAATTCTCCTGCCTCCTCCTCGCGCTCGCCGCCGCACTGCAAAGCGCGCATGCGGCCGACTGGAAGATGGACGCTGCCGCCAGCCGCCTCGACTTTGCGGCCACCTTCGAAAAGGCGCCGGCACCGGGCGTCTTCAAGGAGTTCAACGTGCAACTCGGCTTTGACCCGGACAAGCCCGCCGGCGGCAGGCTGGACGTCACGATCCGGACAGCGAGTGCGGACATGTCCAGTGCGGACATCAACAAGGCGATTGCCGGCCCCGAGTGGTTCGACTTCGCGAAGCATCCGCAGGCGGAGTTTCATGCGACGGACATCCGCGCCGCTGCGTCCGGCTATGTCGCCCGCGGCACGCTCGCGCTCAAGGGCGTGCAGCAAGCGGTCGAGGTGCCCTTCACCTGGAAGGCCGACGGCGACGGCGCGACGATGGATGGGCAGTTCGTCGTCAAGCGCACGGCCTTTGGCATCGGCACCGGCGAGTGGCTGGCGACGGATGTCATCGGCCCCGACGTCACGGTGAAGTTCCGCGTGCGCTTGCGCAAGGTCGGCTGACATGGCCACGCTGCTGCGCCGGGCAGGCCTTGCGTTCCTTGTGGCGATGGTGTTGGCGGGTTGCGCGCAGCCGGGCGGTGAGAGGGCGGGCGGCAGCTTTTCCCGCCTCGCCGCGAGCCAGGTGCCCGAGGGTTTTCCGCTGCAGGCCTACCAGCAGGCAGTCGCACAAGGCAAGACCGTGTTGCGCATCGACCCGGCCCAGTCGCTGGTGACCATCACGGCACGTCGCGGCGGATCGCTCGCGCGCTTCGGGCACGATCACATCGTGGCCAGCCGCGCAGTGCAAGGCTATGTTTCGCCGGGTGAAGGGCGCGCGAACCTGTTCGTGCCTCTGGCCGATCTCACGGTCGACGAACCCGCGCTGCGCGCCGAGGCGGGCTTCGACACCCAGCCGGGCGCCAACGACATCGAGGGCACGCGTTCCAACATGCTCGACAAGGTGCTGGAGGTTCAGCGCTTTCCGTTTGCGCTTGTCGAGGTGAGCGGCATGGAAGCGGCGCCCGCCGGCTCGGTGCTGAAAGTGGCCATCACGCTCCATGGCGTGCGGCGCACGCTCGACGTTCCAGTGCAGGTCGATTCGCAGCCAGACGGCATGCGCGTGTCAGGCATGTTCGAGCTCAACCAGTCCGATTTCGACATCGTGCCCTTCTCCATCCTGGGTGGAGCGGTGCAGGTGCAGGACCGGCTGGGCATGCGCTTCGCAATCCGTGCGGGCCGGCTGTCGGATTGAAATGACGCAGCTCACGGGCCTGCTGCGCTGCCTGCGGGCTGCCGCATGCAGTCTTGCGTTGGCAAGCCTGCCCTGGATCGCAGTGGGCGCGTCGGCGCAGCAGATCCAGATCGAGACGGCCGGACGGGGCGAACTCATCACCGTCACGGCCACCGCCGACATGGCGGTCGAACTGCTCACGGCGTGGAACGCCATCAGCGACTACGACCACCTGGCCGAGTTCATTCCCGACATGAGCAGCTCGCGCGTGGTGCAGCGCGAGGGTGACAAGGTGCTCGTCGACCAGGCAGGGCAGTTCAGCTTCCTGTTTTTCCGGCAGCCAGTAGATGTGAAGATGGAAGTGACGGAGACGCCACCGCGCCGCATCGTGGCGCGTGCGGTGGGTGGCAACCTCAAGGAGTTCGAAGGGCGCTACGCCCTTGAGCATGTGCCGGGCGGTGGCGTCAGGCTGACCTATTCGGGGCGGTTGGTGCCGGACTTTCCCGTGCCGCCGGTCATCGGGCCCATCGTCGTACGCAACATGCTGGCCAAGCAGTTCACGGCGCTGGTCACGGAAATCATGCGCCGCGATGCGCTGGCCAAGGGCGTGGATCCCGTGCCCGCGCGTTCGCCCAATCCCTGAAGCTGGTGTGCTGTCCCACAAATAACTGCGCATGAAATCGCGCCTTTCGCGCCATGGCGGCGTTGCAAATCCTCGCGATACCTGCTGGTATCGCTGTGGTTTGCGCCTTGCCCTGACACGAAATGCATCGATTTCATTTAGCGCAGCTATTTGCGGGACAGCACACTAGAAACTCGCGGCCAGCCCGAGCGAAAAGCCCGAGACGTTGTTGCCAAAGACATAGCGCACCACGGCACGCAGGCGCGTCACGTACACCTTGTGGGCGCTGGTGTCGAGTTCCAGCCCGGTGCCCAGTGTCGTCAGGTAGTCGAAGCCCAGGACGTTGGTCTCGCTGCCCAGGTACCTGGAATGCGAGAACTCGAGAACGTAGCGAATCGGGCGGTCCAGTGCGTACATGCCGGTGGGTGCCCGATAGCGTGCCCAGATGTTGGCGGTGCGCGCGGAGGCCTTCCCCTTCACCGCATCCGTCGTGCCGCCAAAGCTGCGCAACTCGATGTCCGAGTAGCGCAGTTCCACGTCGACCTCGTAGTCCTCGCGGTAGTGCTCCCAGTCGAGCATCACGGCGCCGCCCAGGCCATAAGCATTGAGCGTGCCGCCGTTGAGGAAGTTGATATCGCGGTCGGTGATGCGCTCGACGATGGCCTTGGCGACCGTCAGGTCGCTGGCGACCTTGCCCAGCGAAAAGTCGAAGATCGGGCGAAAGGCGAGTTCGGAGGTAATCGGAAAATCCCACCCGATGCCGGCCGTTCCGCTCAACGAATTCCAGCGCGTGGGAATGGAGCGCGATTCGGTTCCGTTGGTGGCGACGAAGGTGGGGTCGTAGCGGCTCCACGCCACCGCGCCTTCGAGGTAGAGCGGAAAGGACTTGCTGATCGTGAAGCCGCCACCCAGTTGGGACATCACGACGCCGGGGTCGTCCGTGTTGGCATTGGTGATGGACAAGCTGCTGGACGCGAGGTCAGGGACCACCGAATACGCCATGAGCGACAGCACGCTGTTGGCGTGGTCCCGCACGCGCGGGCCGATGATGTTCAAGCCAGCGCCTCCCTGCTCCTGGGCGGTGGCGGCCATGGGTGCCAGCGCGCAGGCCGCCGGGCCCAGAAGTGCGATCAATCGTCGACGGATCACCGTCGCCGGCCCGGGCCAAGGTCTTGCCGACATTCGAGTGGTGTGAGGGAGTTGGATGGCAAAAAGGCATCCTACTGGCAAGCTTCGTGCCGACTGGAATTTTCTACCAATCGGTGGGGTCAAGCTTGCCAGCCCCAACGTCTTGCGGGCTGACGTGGCAGCCCGTCAGCGCAACAACTGCGCCTTCAGTGCCCGCTGCCGCCCAGGTAGGCAGCCTTCACCGCAGGGTCGCTGCGCAGCTTTCCGGCCGGGCCATGCAAGGAGATGCGCCCGTTCTCCAGCACGTAGCCGTAGTCGGCCACGCCGAGCGCCGCGGCTGCGAACTGCTCGACCAGCAGCATCGTCACGCCTTCGCTCTTGAGCCGTTCGATGATGCGGAACACTTCCGCCACCAGAATGGGCGCAAGGCCCATCGATGGTTCATCGAGCAGCACCACTTCGGGGTTGAGCATGACGGCGCGCGCCATGGCGAGCATCTGCTGCTCGCCGCCCGAGAGCGTGCCGGCCAACTGCGTGCGGCGCTCCTTGAGCCGCGGAAAAAGCTCCAGCGCCCGTTCGAGGTCGGCCGCCACATCGCCGCGCGGTCGGCTGCCGGTCAGGCGGGGAAAGGCCCCGAGCGTGAGGTTGTCGGTGACCGTCATGGTCGCGAACACGCGGCGGCCTTCGGGTGAATGGGCCAGGCCCTGCTTGGCAATGTGATACGACTCGAGGCCGTCGATGCGCTTGCCGTTGAGCGTGATCTCGCCGGCCGTCGGCGCGATCATTCCCGACACGGCCCGCATGGTCGTCGTCTTGCCGGCGCCGTTGGAGCCGATCAGCGTCACGACCTTGCCCTTGGGCACGTCGATCGAGATGCCGTGCAGCACCTGCACCTTGCCGTAGCCGGCGAATAGATTGTGGATGGTCAGCATCGTTGTTCTCACGCGGCTTGCGCCACCGCTCCTTCTTCCTGGCCACCCAGATAGGCTTCGATGACCTTCTCGTCGGCCTGCACCTTCGCCGGCTCGCCTTCGGCGATCTTCTGCCCGAAGTCGAGCACCGAGACCGTGTCGCACATGCTCATCACCACGTCCATGTGATGCTCGATCAGGATCACGGTGATGCCGTGGTCGCGGATCTTGCGGATGATCGCGATCAGTTCCTTGATGTCCGGCGCCGTGAGGCCTGCAGCCGGTTCATCGAGCAGGAGCAGTTGCGGGTCGAGCGCGAGGGCGCGGGCGATCTCCAGCAGGCGCTGCTTGCCGTAGGGCAGGTTGCGCGCTTCCTCCGCCGCGAACTCTTCAAGGCCGACGAACTTCAGCAGGCCCATGCCACGCGCGACGGCCGCATCGCGCTCGCGCTTGTAGCGTGGCGTGTGCACCGCCACATCGAGGAGATTGCTGTTGAAGGTGTGGTGCAGGCCGACCTGCACGTTCTGCAGTGCCGTCATTTCGCCGAAGAGCTGCACGTTCTGGAAGGTGCGGGCGATGCCCGACAACGCGATGTCCGACGACGTGCGCCCGACCAGCGAGCGGCCGGCAAAGGTGAGCGAGCCGGCCGTCGGCACGTAGATGCCGGTGAGCACGTTCATCATCGTGCTCTTGCCCGAGCCGTTGGGCCCGATCAGCCCGTGGATGGTGCCGCGCTGGATCGTCAGGTCGACGTTGTTCAGCGCCTTCAGGCCGCCAAACTGCATCAGCACGCCCGAGGCTTGCAGCACTTCGCCGCCTGCGCCCGCGTGGGCAGCGGTCGACACGGCGGCCGAGGGCGCCATGGCGTCGCTTGTCACCACGACCTCTGCCTTGGGCCGCTTGAAGTTGAGGGCGTTGCGCACGAAGCCGACGACGCCATCCTGAAGGTAGTAGACGACGAAGAGCATGATCACGCCGAAGATCGACAGGCGCCAGTCGGTCATCGTGTTGAGCCAGAAGGAGAGGCCCGCCAGCGCGATGCTGCCGACGACCGGAATCGCCATCTGCGCAGGCGTCGCACGTTGGCGCTTGATGGCGACCACGGCCGAGATCATCACCACCACGGCAAGTGCCACCGACACGTAGCGGAACATCTCGACGTCGTCCAGCAGCTTGGGCAGCAGCACGATGATGGCGGCACCGAGCATCGAGCCGATGCGGCTCTTGCGCCCGCCCATGATGACGGCCAGCAGGAAGAGCACCGTGAGCTCGAAGTTGTAGGTGTTCGGCGAGATGTACTGCTCGGAGTACGCGTACAGGCTGCCCGCCAGCCCGGCAAATCCGGCACTGATCACGAAGGCGTAGACCTTGTAGCGATACACCGAAACGCCCATGCAGTCCGACGCCACCGGGCTGCCGCGAAGCGCCTCGAAGGCGCGGCCCAGGTGCGAGCGCAGCACGCGGTGCACGACCACCAGCGACAAGACCAGCAGCACGGCCACCAGCCAGAAGAACTCGCGCTCGTCCAGCTTGTGACCGAAGAGCGGCGGCTTGGTGAGCTTGATGCCCATCGGTCCTTCCGTGAGGAAGCTCATCTCGTTGATGAGGATCTGGATGATGGTGCCGAAGGCCAGCGTGACCATCGCAAGGTAAGGACCTGTGACGCGCAGTGCGGGCAGCGCAAGCAGTGCGCCGAACAGGGCGGTGACGCCAATGGCCGCGATGAGCGCGACCATCAAGGGCGCGCCCAGCTTGAACACCAGCACGCCCGACGTGTACGCGCCGATGCCGAACAGACCGGCATGGCCCAGCGACACCTGGCCGGTGTAGCCCACGACGATGTCGAGACCAAACAGCAGGATCGCGTAGATCATGATGGTCTCGAGCAGGTGGATGTAGTACGCGTTGTCGACGCCGACCGGGAACAGCAGCAGCGCTGCCAGCCCCGCGATGGACAACAGGAGATGACTCGTCTTCATTTTTTGGGAATTCATGACCGGGGGCTCAGACCTTCTTGATTGCGGTCTTGCCGAACAGGCCCTGCGGGCGCACGGCCAGCACGATGAGCAGCAGCACGAGGCCCGGCACGTCCTTGTAGCCGGTGCTCAGGTAAAAGCCGGTGGTCGTCTCGGCGATGCCCAGGATGATCCCGCCCACCACGATGCCCATGCCGCTGGTCAGCCCGCCGATGATGGCGACGGCGAAAGCCTTGAGGCCGAGCACTGCGCCCATGGTGGCGCCCGTGAGCGTCAGCGGCGCGATCAGCACGCCCGCGAAAGCAGCCGTCGCCGATGAGAGCGCGTAGGAGAAGGTGATGACCAGCCCCGTGTTGATGCCCATGAGCTTGGCGGCATCGCGGTCGTTGAAGGTTGCGACCACGGCCTTGCCGTAGATCGTCTTTCGGTTGAAGAACTCGACGGCCAGCATCATCAGCAACGCACCGCCCACCACCAGGATTTCCATCGGCAGCACGTTGGCGTTGAGAAACTTGAGCGGCGACTCGGGCAACGGCGAGGGGAACTTCAGGTCGTCGCGACCCCACACGTTTTCCGCCACGTTCTTGAAGATGATGCCCAGCGCAATCGTTGACATGATCCAGCCGAATTCCGACTTGATCTTGATGGCGGGGCGCACGCCGATGCGTTCCACCACCGCGCCCTGGAAGGCGCCGAACAGGCACACCAGCGGGATCATGAGCCAATAGTTGACGCCCAATCCGACCAATGTGAGGCCGACCAGCGCGCCGAGCATGAGCGCGTCGCCCTGTCCGAAGTTGAGGGTGTCCGACGTGGCAAAGGTGAGCTGGTAGCCGAACGCGATGACGGCGTAGATCATGCCCAGCGCAATGCCGCTGAAGATGAGTTGGGTAAGGATTTGCATGGGAGCTCGTGGTCGCGAAGCGTGGGCGATAAAAGGCGCCGCCGCGAACAAGGGGAGGGATTCCTTGCCGGGGCGGCGCCATCAGGGCGCTGTATTGGCGCTCTTGTGCGGAAGTGCTGTTACTTCATCAGGGCAGCGTTGGCCGCCGAATCCTTCACGCGGACCTTCGACGCATCCTTCTGGTCGGTGGCGTTGGCGAACACGACGCGTGAGTCCTTCACCACGCCGAACACCGGAATGTTCGCGGTGATGGCGTCATGGTCGTCCTTGGAGAAGGGCTTGTTGTAGGTCGTCACCACGCCGTCCACGGGCGTCTTCAGGTCTTCCAGTGCGGCCTTGATCTTCGGGCCGTCCGTGCTGCCGGCCTGCTTGATCGCCGCGGCCAGCAGGTACACCGAGTCGTAGCCTTGCGCAGCCGACACCGGCGAATCCATGCGGTTGTTCTTCGGCTTGAAGGTCTTCAGGTAGTTGTCGATGAACTCCTTGCGCTTGGGAGTGGTCGGCTCCTGGATGAAGGTCTGCGGCATGCTCGCGCCTTCACCGCCCGGGCCGGCGTTGTCGATGAAGTTGGCCATGGCCAGCGTCCAGCTGCCCACCATCGGCACCTTCCAGCCCAGCTTGGTCATGCCGTTGGCGATCTGCGCCAGCTCGGGGCCGATGCCGTAGGTGAGCACCACTTCGGCGCCGGCTTCCTTGGCCTTGAGCAACTGGGGCGTCATGTCGACGTCCTTGATGTTGAACTTCTCGACCGCCACCGCGGTGATGCCCTTGTTCTTCAGCGCCTTCTCCAGGTCTTCGCGGCCGAGCTGGCCGTAGTTGGTGGAGTCGGCCAGGATGGCGACCTTCTTGTAGCCCCGGCGCGTCACGGCTTCCTGCACGATCATCGGCGCCTGGATGCTGTCATGCGCGGCGTTGCGGAAGATGTAGTTGTCCGGGTCCTTGTCGAACTGGTGCGTGACGATGGAGCCCGTCGCCACGTTGTTCATCACCGGGATCTTCGCTTCCTGGAAGAAACGTTGCGAAGCCAGGGCTACGCCGGTGTTGATGTAGCCGACGGTGGCGACCACCTTTTCCTTGTTGATGAATTCCTGGGCGATCTGCACGCCGCGTTCGTTCTTGGCTTCGTCGTCGCGTTCAACGAGCTGGATCTGGCGGCCGAGCACGCCGCCCGACTTGTTGATTTCCTCGGTGGCCAGGCGCACGCCGTCGCGCATGCTCACGCCCATGGAAGACGAGCCGCCGGTGAAGGGGCCGTCGACGCCGATCTTGATGGGATCGGCTGCCATGGCCAGGGTGCTGAGGGCTACCAGGACGACAGCGGTGGAAATCTTTTGGGTGAAACTTGTCAAGGGTTGTCTCCTGCGGTGATGGAACTCGAGACGCCATGGCCTGAGTGAATGCCGACCGGGACGTCGCAATGATTGTGTGTGGCACGGCAGTGCTCGCCCATTCGCATCAGTGCCAGGCGCGACTGCGTAGTACTGCATACGGGAAAACGCGGATTCGTGTCGCGTCCAGCGATTTCTTGCGCGCCACATCACAATCGCGGCCATGAAACCGAAGGCCAAGATCCTGTTGCTCGCAGTGGCGCCACTGCTGTTGGCCATTGCCACCATCGGCGCGTTGCTGGCCGTGGAGACCGACCACCTCGAGCGGCGCCAGGCCGAGGTGCTGGAAGAAGTGCTGCTCAACACCAAGCGCGAGGAACTGCGCAACTACGTCGCACTGGCGCTGACGTCGATCGACAACCTGTACCGGGCCGGGCGCGACGATGAGGCGGCCAAGGAGCAGGCCAAGGCCATCCTGGCGGACATGAACTTCGGGGACGACGGCTACTTCTTCGTGTATGACAAGGAAGGCCAGACCCTGGTGCATCCGCGCCAGCCCGACCTCGTCGGCCAGAACCTCTGGAACCGCAAGGATTCAGATGGCGTCTACATGATCCGCGAACTGATTGCCCGTGCGCACGAGGGTGGCGGATTCACGCGCTACCAGTGGCCCAAGCCCTCGACCGGGCGCACGGAGCGGAAGCTCGGCTATTCGGTCGAGTTGCCGCGCTGGGGCTGGATGCTGGGCACCGGCATCTACCTGGACGACGTCGACGCTGCGGCGGCCAGGTTGCGCGGCACGCTGCTCAAGAGCGTGCGCATGACGCTGCTGGGAATGGCGGGCGTTGCGGTCGTTGCAGTGCTGGGGGTGTTTGCGGGCGGCCTTGCCCTCAACATCACGGAGCAGCGGCAGGCCGACCGCAAGCTC
Source organism: Variovorax brevis (assembly GCF_030317105.1). Classification (GTDB taxonomy): domain Bacteria; phylum Pseudomonadota; class Gammaproteobacteria; order Burkholderiales; family Burkholderiaceae_C; genus Variovorax; species Variovorax brevis. The sequence goes on along the minus strand of NZ_JASZYG010000003.1, from coordinate 517,238 downwards.
AAGGCACTGGCGCACCGCGTCGTGACCTCGCAGGAAGAAGAGCGCACGCGCGTCTCGCGTGAGTTGCACGACCACATCTGCCAACTGTTGGTCTCCATCAAGTACCAGTTCGAACTGGTCGGCCACCGCCTGGCGCATCCGGGCCCGACGCCGGTGACGGCCATCGACCGAGAGATCAGTGCGCTGTCGCAAGCCATCGGCGAGGTGCGGCGCATCTCGCACGATCTGCGGCCGGCACTGCTGGACGACCTGGGCCTGCCGGCGGCGCTCGAGCACATCGGCAACGAACTCGCGCAGCGCAAGGGCCTGAAGGTGAGCGTGTCAGCCAACGTGCAGAAAGACCTGCCCGAACTCCAGGCCGTGAGCCTGTTCCGCGTGGCGCAGGAGGCGCTTCGCAACGTGGAGCGCCATGCCGATGCCAGCCGGGTCGAGATCTACCTGGGCAGTTCGGGCGAGAGGCTGGAACTGCGTGTCATCGACAACGGCCGCGGCTTCGACGTGCAGCGCGTTGAACACAGCAAGGACCGGGGCATCGGCCTGACCAACATGCGCGAGCGTGTCGAGCGCAACGCCGGCAGTTTTCACATGGTTTCAACCCCTGGCTTCACGTCGCTGACGGCCAGCTTTCCCTTGACCGGCACCGCCTGAACATGGATATGTCTTTTCCTCCCCCCATTCGCCTGGCCATCGTCGACGACCATTCGCTGGTGCGCGACGGCCTGCGCGCCCGCCTGGCCGTGGTGACGCACTTGGAGGTCATCGGCGAGGCGTCCAGCGGCGCCGAGGCGCTGGAGCTGGCGCAGGCCAATCCGCCGGACCTCATGCTCATCGACGTCGGCATGCGCGGCATGAACGGGATCGAGCTCGCCACGACCTTGCGCGCGCGTCACCCTTCGATTCGCGTGCTGATGCTCAGCATGTACGACAACCGCGAGTACGTGCTGAGCGCCATCCGCGCCGGTGCGCGCGGCTATGTGCTGAAGGAGTCGCCCACCGAGGAAATCCTGGACGCCATCAGCTCGGTGTGCACCGGCGGGGAATATTTCAGCCCGCAGGTGCGGCATGTGCTGAAGGAGGCCATGACGCCTGCGCCCCAGCTCACGGCGCGGGAGCACGAGGTGCTGGTGCTGCTGGCCAACGGCCGCAGCAACAAGCTGGTGGCCCGGGAACTCGACATCAGCGTGCGCACGGTGGAGACGCACCGCTTCAGCCTGCGTCGCAAGCTGGGCGTGGACACGGCGAGCGATTTGCTGAAGATCGCCGTGACCAACGGCTGGATCACGCTCTGACTCCTTCCCCCTCCGGGGGAAGGCAGGGATGGGGGCTCCGGGCATTTGAGAAGCTGTGGCGGCTGGGAAGGCCCCGTGCCCCCATCCCGACCTTCCCCCGGGAGGGGAAGGAGAAAGTCAAACCGTTGAAGGCTTGCGGCCTTTGCGGTACAGGGTCAGCGTCGCGATCAGCCCGCAGACTGCGGCAAAGCTCATCCACCAGGCCGGTGCCGCCTTGTCGCCGCTGGACTCGATCAGCCAGGTCGAGATCGCCGGCGTGAAGCCGCCGAAGATGGCGGTCGCCAGGCTGTAGGCCAGCGAGAAGCTGACCACGCGCACTTCGACCGGCATCACCTCGGTCAGCGCCACGACCATGGCGCCGTTGTACATGCCGAACAGAAACGAGAACCACAGCAGCACGTCGAGCATGCGGCCGAAGCTCGGCGCCGCCGCCAGCCAGTGCATGGTGGGGTAAGCGGTGAGGATCGCCAGCACGGTGATGGCGAGCAGCACCGGCTTTCGGCCGATGCGGTCCGAAATGCTTCCGCCGATGGGCAGCCAGATGAAGTTGGTGACGGCGACCAGCAATGTCACGATCAGGCTGTCGCGTGCGCTCAGGTGCAGCACCGATTTGCCGAAGGTCGGCGTGTAGACGGTGATCAGGTAGAAGGTCGTCGTCGTCATGGCGACCAGCAGCATCCCGGCCAGCACGACGCGCCAGTTGCGCGTCATGGACTGGAACACCTCGCGCGTGCTCGGGTGGTGCGCCCGCGCCTTGAAGGCGTCGGTTTTCCTGCAGCGAGCGGCGCAGCACGAAGATGCACGGAATGATCATGCAGCCCACGAAGAACGGAATGCGCCAGCCCCAGTCGGCCAGTGCGTCGGGTGCCATCATCTCGTTGAGCGCAAAGCCGAGCGCTGCGGCCAGCACGATGGCGACCTGCTGGCTGGCCGATTGCCACGAGGTGTAGAACCCCTTGTGGCCCGGCGTCGCCATCTCCGAGAGATACACCGAGACGCCGCCCAGTTCAGCCCCCGCCGAAAAGCCCTGCAGCAGTCGCCCCAGCAGCACCAGCGCAGGCGCAATCAGCCCGATGCTGGCGTAGCCGGGCACGAAGGCGATGAGCACCGTGCCGCAGGCCATGATGCCCAGCGTGACGATGAGACCCTTGCGGCGGCCCACCTCGTCGATGTACGCCCCCAGGATGATCGCGCCCAGTGGCCGCATCAGGAAGCCTGCGCCAAAGACCGCGAAAGTCAGCATCAGCGAGGCGAACTCGCTGCTCGCAGGGAAGAAGGCCTTGGAGATGTAGGTTGCGTAGAAACCGAACAGGAAGAAGTCGAACTGCTCGAGGAAGTTGCCGCTCGTGACCCGAAGCACAGCGCCGATCCTGGACGTATCGGCAGAAGGTGTCGGGCCGCCAGTCGCAATGGTTGTTGTACTCATGCTGTCTCCAGTAGAGGATGTGCGCGGACTGATGGCTCAAGCCGGCGTCACGTTCATGCACGCCGGGCGAAGGCATTGTGCGCCGATTGGGGCGCGCCCGCTTCCCGAACACAGCCGGCACGCGGCCGCAACCCTTGGTTCGCCCTAATGTCTCCGAACGTGAACCGTGCGAAAAAAGCAGGTGGTCTGACCACTTCGGCTTCACAACACATCGACAGGAGACAAGCATGCGCGTCCGTTCACGCCGTTCCTTCATCAACCACGTGGGTGCCGCGCTGGGCAGCCTGGCCTTGTTGGCGACGGCGCTTCCCGCGGCCGCGCAAGGCTATCCAGCCCGCCCCGTGACCCTGATCGTGCCCTGGGGCGCCGGCGGCGGCACCGACGCCACCGCTCGCATCATCGCGAGCCTGCTCGAAAAGGAAATGGGCCAACCCTTCACCGTGGTGAACCGCACCGGCGGCAGTGGTGTCGTCGGCCACGCGGCCATCGCTTCGGCAGCGCCCGACGGCTACACCATTGGCCTGGCGACGGTCGAGATCGGCATGATGCACTGGCAGGGCCTGACGGAGCTGACCGGCGCCTCTTACACGCCCATCGGCCTGGTCAACGCCGACCCGGCCGGCGTGCAGGTTCGGGCGGACGCACCCTACAAGACGGTGAACGACCTGCTCGCCGCCATCAAGGCGAACCCCGGCAAGCTCAAGGCCTCGGGCACGGGGCAGGGCGGCATCTGGCACCTGGCCATCGCCGGGCTGCTGCGTGACCAGAAGATCGATCCCGCCGCGGTGCCCTGGGTCCCGAGCAACGGCGCCGCGCCGGGCCTGCAGGACATGGTGGCCGGTGGCATCGAGATCGCGCCGGTGTCGCTGCCCGAGGCGCGCTCGCTCATCGACGCGGGCAAGGTCAAGAGCCTGGCGATCATGAACGACAAGCCTGCGGCGCTGTATCCCAACGTGCCCACGCTCAAGGCCGCCATCGGCAGCGACTGGACCATGGCGGCATGGCGCGGCATCGTGGCGCCCAAGGGCATTCCCGCGGACGCACGCGACAAGCTGAGCGCCGCCGTCCAGAAGGTGGCTGCGAGCAAGGAGTACACCGAGTTCATGGCGTCGCGCGGCTTCGGCGTGGTCTACGCCGGGCCGGATGACTTCGGCAAGTTCATGGCCAAGTCGGACGCCGAGCTGGGCGCGACGATGAAGGCCGTGGGCATCGCCAAGTAAGCGGACGATGAAGATCAACGACGCAGTCTTCGGACTGCTGTTGCTGCTGCTCGGCAGCGCCGTCCTGTGGGTGGTGCAGGGCTATCCGAAGATTCCCGGGCAGCAGGTCGGGCCGGCGATCTTTCCGGGGTTGATCGCATTCGGCCTGTGCGTCTGCGGCTTGCTGCTGATGATCCGCGGCTGGCGCGACCGCTCGGTGATGCCGTGGCTGCACTTCGACGCGTGGGTGCGATCGCCCCGGCACGTGGCCGCCGCGGTGCTGGTCGTCGCCGGCATCGCGTTCTATGTGCTCGCGGCCGACAAGCTCGGCTTCTTCATCACGTCGACGTTGGTGCTGGCCGCACTCATGTGGGCGCTGGCGGTCCCGCCGGGACGCTCGGTGCTGATCGCGGTGATCGCCACCTTCGTCATCCATGTCGCGTTCTACAAGCTGCTGCGCGTGCCGCTGCCTTGGGGCGTGTTCACTCCCTACGCCTGGTAGCCCCATGTCCTCTGCGCTGGCGCAAGCCTTCTCGATGGTGTTCGACCCGTACACGCTGGTGGTGATGGTGGCTGCTTCGCTCTACGGCCTGTTCGTGGGCGCGGTGCCGGGACTCTCGGCGACGATGGCGGTGGCGCTGCTGGTGCCCATCACCTTCTTCATGCCGCCGATTCCGGCCATCGCGGCGATGGTCACGTCGACGGCGATGGCGATCTTCTCGGGCGACATTCCGGGTTGCCTGCTGCGCATTCCGGGAACGCCCGCATCGGCTGCCTACACGGACGAGGCCTTTGCGATGACGCGCAAGGGGATGGCTGAACAGGCTCTGGGCGCGGGATTGGTGTTCTCTGCCGTCGGTGGCCTGTTCGGCACGGTGGTGCTGATCGTGGCCGCGCCGGCACTGGCGGACTTCGCGCTCAACTTCAGTTCGTACGAGTATTTCTGGCTGGTGTTGCTCGGACTCACGTGCGCGGTGTTCATCACCTCGGACCGTCCGCTCAAGGGGCTGGTCACGCTGCTGCTGGGGCTGCTCGTGGCCTGCGTGGGGCTGGGCAATCCAGCGGGCTTTCCGCGCTTCAGCTTCGGCAATGCCGACATGACGGGCGGCATCGGCATGATCCCGATGATGATCGGCATGTTCGCGATCTCCGAAGTGATCCGCTATGCGGTCGACACGCTGCCGCCGCCCGAACTCGTCGTGTCGAAGGTGGGCAGCGTGCTTGCAGGGCAATGGGCGCTGGCGAAGAAGTACCCGGTGCAGATCCTGCGCGGCAGCGTGCTCGGCACGGCGGTCGGTGCGCTGCCGGGCGCGGGCGCGGACATCGCGGCGTGGATGTCGTACGCGATGAGCAAGAAGTTCTCGAAGGAGCCGGAGAAGTTCGGCACCGGCCATGTCGAAGGCATCGTCGAATCGGGCTCGGCCAACAACAGCGCGCTGGCCGGCGCGTGGATTCCGGCGCTGGTGTTCGGCATTCCGGGCGACTCGATCACGGCCATCGTGATCGGCGTGCTCTACATGAAGAACCTGAACCCGGGGCCGACGCTGTTCACCACGAATCCGCAGAACATCTACGCGGTGTTCATGCTGTTCATCATTGCCAACATCATCATGATTCCGCTGGGCATCCTGTGCATCAAGGCATCCAAGCGCATCCTGCTGGTGCCGCGCAACGTGCTGATGCCGCTGATCCTGATGTTCTGCATCGTCGGGGCCTTTGCCATCAACAACTCGCTGTTCGACATTGTCGTGATGCTGGTGGCGGGCGTGATCGCCTACGTGCTGGAGGAGAACAAGTTCCCCATTGCGCCGGCCATCCTCGGCGTGGTGCTGGGCGGCATGCTGGAGGAGAACTTCATCACCTCGATGATCAAGTCCGACGGCAACCTGATGGGTTTCGTGTCGCGGCCGATTGCGGCGGGGCTGGCGTTGGTGTCGGTGCTGGTGTGGACCGCGCCCCTGATACGGCGGATGCTGCGACGATCGCCTCAGCCGGCGTAGGCGCTTCCTTGCCGCGTTGTTGGCGCGCTATTTGCAGCCCGCGCCGGGCTTGCCTTCGCCGAGGCTGGTGGCCTCCAACTCGCAAGTGCGTTGCTGCGTCATCGCGTGCAGGCACTCGGCCGCCTCGACTTGATGGATGCTTCCTTCGCCCGAAGCGTAGACCTTGCAGTTCGCGTCGCGGTACTGGATCCACAGGCGCTGGGCCGCCTTCAACGGGTCTTTCTGGCCCGGGTCGACACGTTGCATCAGCGCCTGGTAGGCGGTGTTGAGCCGCCGGTCCCAGGTCTTGGTCAGCTTGCCGACGCAGTCGACGATCTGCGCGGTGTTTCCGTTGCTGCAAGTGGCGTACTCCGGTCCGAACATCTGCGCAAGGGCGGGTGTTGCAAGCGATAGCAGCAAGAGGGGCAGGACGATCAGGCGCATGGTGGATTCCCGGGGTTGTCGTGGGTGCGGCAGGCATTCCCGAACTGGCTTTTGCAACTCTCAAGACTACCCGTTGCGCCGTGTCGGTGCCATGGGGCGTGTGGCATCGCGCGGGATGCGCAGGGTGGCGCGCAGGCCGCCGCGCACACCGTCGATGCCGGGCGCGTCATCGAGCGTGATGTCGCCGCCATGGCGCCGCGCATACGCCCGGGCGATGGCAAGTCCCAATCCTGCACCGCGAGCGTCGTCTGCGTCGCTCGCAGCGCCCTGCGCAAAGCGCTCGAAGACCGCGTCGCGGCGGCCCTGTGCAATGCCGGGGCCGGTGTCGCAGACTTCCGCTTCGGCAGCGTCATCCGCGAGACGGACCGTCACGGTGACGCGGCCACCCTCGGGCGTGTACTTGATGGCGTTGTGCACCAGGTTCGAGAGCGCTTCATGCAATTCGGCAGCGTCGGCCGCCACGGGGGCCACCGGGTCCTCGATGTCGCCTTCGGCTTCATCGTCCTGCGTGTCGCCACGTGCGTCGACCCATCCGAGGTCTTGCTGCTTTTCGTGGGCCAGCGGCAGGTGCTGCAAGACCACCTCGCGCGCCACGGCGTTGAGGTCGGCTGTCGCCCCTCCCGCTGGTGGCGCGGTTTCATTGGCATGCGCCAGTGACAACAGTTGCTCGCTCAGCCTTCGCGCGCGGGTGAGCTGGACGACGATGGCGCGAAGGGTGTCGCGCATGGGTTCTGCGTCGCGCTCGCGCAGCGCATAGCCGGCCTGCGCCAGCATGATGGCCAGCGGGGTTCGCAACTGATGCGAGGCGTCGGCCAGGAAGCGCGTCTGGGCAGCCAGCAAGCGGCTCTGGCTGCCGATGTGGTGGTTTACGGCATCGACCAGTGGCACCACTTCGTAGGGCACGCCGCTGGCGTCCAGTGGTTCGAGCGCGCCGGGCCGGCGAATGGCCACGGCGCGGCGCAGGCGCTCGAGCGGGCGCAGCGAGAGCCACACGCCCAGCCACACCAGCACGACCATCAGGATCACGAGGCGGAGGTCGTTCCACAGCGCCTGGTGCCACGACGCGTCCAGTGCCTGCTGGCGGGCGCCGATGCTTTCCGCGGCCTGGCACACGATGAGGTATCCCGCGCTCGGCGTGACCCAGATCGTGCGACGCAAAGTCGCGATGCGCACCGGGTCGTCGCGGTACGTTGCGTCGTGGAAGTACGGTTGGCCGTCGGGGCCTGGCGGCGGCTTCGGGAAGTCGGGCACGCCCGTCAGCGTTGTTTCTTGTGCGGTAGCCGAAGTCTGCACGGCGCCATCGGCAGCCCTGGACACCGGCACATGGCCAACGTGCAGGTACCTGCGGCGCGAGCGTCTGGATTCGAACATCGCCTCCACGGAGAAGGCCGCCTCCATTCGTGGCTTGCCATCGGCGCCCAGGACAACGCTGTCGTTGAGCGCCTGCACCGGCTCGACCAGCACCTGGTCATAGGCGTCGCCGACGACGCGGGAAATGTCGCGGTAGTCGTTCCACGAATCGACCGCCAGGAGCAGGACAATGCCGGGGAGCAGGAGCGCGAGCAGCAGCGTGCGAATGCCGATGCGGCGCGGCTCAGCCATGGTCGGCCATGCGCGCACCGGCTTCGAGCATGTAGCCGAGGCCACGCACAGTGGTGATGCGCACGTCGCTGTCCGCGAGCTTGCGGCGCAAGCGGTGCAGGACGAGTTCGATGGCCGCCGGGCTCACCTCGCTGTCATGCGGAAAGACCTTGCCGGACAGCCGCTGCTTGCCGACCGGCTTGCCGCTTCGCAGCATCAGCGCCATCAGGGCCGCGTGTTCGCGGGGCGTGAGGGCGAGCAACTCGCCTTTGAGCATGAAGGCGCCGCTGGCCGAGTCGTGGGTCAGGGAGCCGCATTGCATCTTCGGGTGCTGCACGCCACTGCTGCGGCGCACGAGGGCCGTCAGGCGTGCTTCCACCTCCTCGATGGCGAACGGCTTGCTCAGGAAGTCATCGGCGCCGAGGTTCAGGCCGCGGACCCGGTCCTGCAAGGAGCCTTCGGCCGTCAGCACCAGCACCGGCGTACGGTTGCCGGCGTCGCGCATTTCGCTGAGCAAGCTCAGGCCATGCCTGTCGGGCAGCCGCAGGTCGAGCAGTACGGCGTCGTATTCGTTGCCGGCCATCAGGGCCTTGGCTGTGCGCGCGTCAGGTGCATGGTCGGGCACGAAGCCGCTTTGCTTCAAGGCGCGGGCGAGCCACGCCGCGAGTTCGGCTTCGTCTTCGACCAGCAGGATCCGCATACAGACGCCTTCTCACACCAGCAGCGAGCCGAGGGGTGCGACCCCAAAAGGGCCGCGATGGCTGCGGATTCTAATGACGACGTCCAGAAATGGATTTCAGCGTGCACGACCGGCTTCTTGACCAGCGAACCCGGCACGCTGCTCAAGAATGCGAAACGTTGACACGTTTCGTTGCCCGGGCGCGGCCGTCCCGGGAACGGTGGGGGAAAGGGTCCAAACCTATAATGGAAAGTTCATTCAAATCAAGCAGTTAGAGGGGTGCGTCCCGCGTTTGCGCGCCGGGAGACGTAACCCTTCCATCCCATGAGCCAGCCCACGTTCACCGTCGCCGACATTCGCAAGACTTTTCTCGACTTCTTTGCCTCGAAGGGCCACACGGTGGTGGCGTCGAGCCCGCTCGTGCCGGGCAACGACCCGACCCTGATGTTCACCAACTCGGGCATGGTCCAGTTCAAGGACGTGTTCCTGGGCACCGACAAGCGCTCGTATGTGCGCGCCGCCTCGGTGCAGGCCTGCCTGCGCGCCGGCGGCAAGCACAACGATCTGGAGAACGTCGGCTACACCGCGCGGCACCACACCTTCTTCGAGATGCTGGGCAACTGGAGCTTTGGCGACTACTTCAAGCGCGACTCGCTCAAGTGGGGCTGGGAACTGCTCACGCAGGTCTACAAGCTGCCGGCCGAGCGCCTGCTGGCGACGGTCTACCACGAGGACGAAGAGGCCTACGACATCTGGACCAAGGAAATCGGGCTGCCGCCCGAGCGCGTGATCCGCATCGGCGACAACAAGGGCGCCAAGTACGCCTCCGACAACTTCTGGATGATGGCCGACACCGGCCCCTGCGGCCCGTGCTCCGAGATTTTCTACGACCACGGTCCGCACATTCCCGGCGGCCCCCCGGGCAGCCCGGACGAAGACGGCGACCGCTTCATCGAGATCTGGAACCACGTGTTCATGCAGTTCGACATGCAGCCCGACGGCAGCGTGAAGAAGCTGCCCGCACCCTGCGTCGACACCGGCATGGGACTGGAGCGCCTGGCTGCCATCTTGCAGCACGTGCACAGCAACTACGAAATCGACATCTTCGATCGGCTCATCAAGGCGGCCTCGCGCGAAACGGGCGAGAAGGACCTGGGCAACAACAGCCTGCGCGTCATTGCCGACCACATTCGCGCGACCGCCTTCCTCGTGGCCGATGGCGTCATCCCGAGCAACGAAGGCCGCGGCTACGTGCAGCGGCGCATCGTTCGCCGCGCGATTCGCCACGGCTACAAGCTGGGGCAGAAGAAGCCTTTCTTCCACAAGCTCGTGCCCGATCTGGTGGCGCTGATGGGCGACGCCTATCCCAAGCTGGTCGCCGACGAAAAGCGCATCACCGACACGCTGAAGGCCGAGGAAGAGCGCTTCTTCGAAACGCTGGCCAACGGCATGGAAATCCTCGACGCGGCGCTGGCCGGCGATGCCAAGGTGCTGCCGGGCGAAGTCGCCTTCAAGCTGCACGACACCTACGGTTTTCCGCTCGATCTATCGGCCGACGTGTGCCGTGAACGCGGCGTCGCCGTGGACGAAGCCGGCTTCCATGCGGCCATGGAAAAGCAGAAGGCCGCGGGCCGTGCTGCCGGCAAGTTCAAGATGGAACGTGCCGTCGAATACGGCGGCTCGGGCAACGTGTTCACCGGCTACGAGCATCTCGAAGAAAGCGCCAAGGTCGTCGCGCTGTACTTCGAAGGCGCCGCGGTCAATGAACTGAAGGAAGGCCAGCCCGGCATCGTCGTGCTCGACACCACGCCCTTCTATTCCGAGAGCGGCGGCCAAGTGGGCGACCAGGGCGTCATCACCGCCGAAGGCGTGCAGTTCGGTGTCGAGGACACGCAGAAGATCAAGGCCGACGTGTTCGGCCACCACGGCACGCAAACGCAAGGCACGTTGAAGGTCGGCGACACGGTCAAGGCCGCAGTCGATGGCGCACGCCGCGCCGCGACCATGCGCAACCACAGCGTGACCCACCTGATGCACAAGGCCCTGCGCGAAGTGCTGGGCGATCACGTGCAGCAAAAGGGCTCGCTGGTCGACGCCGACAAGACGCGCTTCGACTTCACGCACAACGCACCGGTCACGCGCGAGCAGATCATCGAGATCGAAAAGCGCGTCAACGTCGAGATCGTTGCCAACGAGGCGACGCAAGCGCGCGTGATGGACCTGGAGTCTGCCCAGAAGACGGGCGCCGTGATGCTGTTCGGCGAGAAGTACGGCGACACCGTGCGCGTGCTCGACATCGGCAGCAGCCGCGAACTGTGCGGCGGCACGCACGTCAGCCGCACCGGCGACATCGGCCTTTTCAAGATCGTGAGCGAAGGTGGCGTCGCGGCCGGTATCCGCCGCATCGAAGCGGTGACGGGCGCCAACGCGCTGAGCTATCTGCAGGACCTGGAGTCGACGGTGCACAGCGTGGCCGCGACCCTCAAGGCGCCGAGCGCCGAGGTGCAGGGACGCTTGGCGCAGGTGCTCGAGCAGGTGCGCGCGCTGGAGCGCGAAATCGGTGCGCTCAAGGGCAAGCTGGCTTCCTCGAAGGGCGACGAACTGGTGGCGCAAGCCGTCGACGTCAACGGCATCAAGGTGCTGGCCGCCAAGCTCGACGGCGCGGACGCGAAGACCTTGCGCGACACCATGGACAAGCTCAAGGACAAGCTGAAGAGCGCGGCCATCGTGCTGGCCGCCGTGGATGGCGGCAAGGTGCAACTGGCCGCGGGCGTCACGGCCGATGCCATGGGCCGGGTCAAGGCGGGTGAGCTGGTCAACTTCGTCGCGCAGCAGGTCGGTGGCAAGGGCGGTGGCAAGCCCGACATGGCGATGGCCGGCGGCACCGATGCGGCAGCCCTGCCGGCGGCGTTGCAGTCCGTGCGCGACTGGGTTGCGCAGCGCGCCTGATTCGCACGCGTCGAAACTCAGTGACTCCGCAAGACACCACAGGCAGCAACTCGCCCGGCGAAGTGCTGGTCATGGGCGCGGGCGCCATCGGCTGCTTCCTCGGCGGAAGTCTCGCGGCCGCGGGTGTGCCGGTGACGTTCGTGGGCCGACAGCGCACCATCGATGCGTTGTCGCAAAAGGGTCTCACGTTGACGGACCTGGAAGGCGGCAGGCATGTTCTTGCGTCGTCGTCGCTGAAGTTGGCGCTGGATGTTCCTCAGGGGAGCCGCCCGACGCTGGTCCTGCTGTGCGTCAAGAGTGGCGCGACGGCCGAGGCGGCCGCCCAGTTGGCGGCGGCATTGCCCCGCGGCACGCCTTTGGTGTCCATGCAGAACGGAATCTCCAATGCCGCCATTGCGGCACAGGCCGGCGAGGGGCTGAAGGTCTTGCCGGGGATGGTGCCGTACAACGTTGCCGAGTTGGGCCCGGGCGTTTATCACCGGGGAACCGCGGGCCGGCTGGTCGCGCAGCGCGATCCCGCGCTGCAGGGCTGGACGGCGGTGTTCGAACGCGCGGGCATTCCGCTGGATCTGGTGGACAACGCCCTCCCGATCCAGTGGGGCAAGCTGATGCTCAACCTCAACAATCCCGTGAACGCGCTCTCCGGCCTGCCGCTGCGTGCGCAGTTGATGGAGCGCGGCTTCAGGCGATGTTTTGCCGCGCTCATCGAGGAAGCCTTGCAGGTGCTCGCGCGTGCGGGCATCGAGCCGGCCAAGGTGGCGGCAGTGCCGGCGCAGCGCTTGCCAGCGATTCTTCGCCTTCCCACGCCACTCTTTCGGATCATCGCCGCCCGCATGCTGCGCGTAGATGCCAAGGCGCGATCGAGCATGGCCGACGATTTGGCGCTCGGTCGACGGACCGAAGTGGACGCGTTGTGCGGTGAGGTGGTGCGCCTTGCACGCAGCTTGGGCATGGACGCACCGCGCAATGCCAAGATGGTCGAACTGCTGGACGTATGGCCCGCCGAGCCGCAGCGCCTGGCCTCCCGGCAGATGCTCGCCGCCCTGAAGCTCTGAACCGACCCCTCAGGCGACGGCGCCGGCCGGCGCGACGGTCGCGCCCTGGATGCCGTGGCGTTTCATCGAGTCGGCAACGAAGCCACTGGCTTTCATCTCCTCGACAAAGCTCGAAAGCAGCGCCGCGGCCTCATCGCCACGGCTGGCCGGTGTGCCCATTGCCTGCTGAATGACCATGAAGCGGCCAGGCAGCAGGCGCAGCGCGCCCTGGCTGCCGGCTGCGACGGATTCGAGCATCTGGCGGATGCCGGCGGCCACCTCGACCCGGCCCCCGAGGAGCGCTTCAACGACGTCTTCCGCCTTCAGCAACCGTTCGATGGCGGCACTCTTGATCTCGCGCGTGAGGAAAAGGTCGTAGGCGCTGCCCGAAGCCACGCCGATCCGCACGCCCGCGTGGTCGACCGCTTCGTTGTCCTGCAGGGCCGATGGCTGCGGTACGAGATAACTGCCTTCGATCAGCACGTAGGGCGCGGTGAAGCGCAAGCCTTCACTGCGCGCGGGGTCGATGGCGAAGAAGCCGATGTCCGCCTGCTCGTTTCGCACCGCGGTCACTGACTGGACTGCCTTGTCAAACACGAGCCACTCGGTCTCGACGCCCAGGCGTTCGCCAAAAGCCCGCGCGAGGTCGATCGAAATGCCGACCGGCTCGCCCGTGGCCGGATCGCGATTGGCGAGGATCGGATTGCCGAGATTGATGGAGGCGCGCAGCTTGCCCGTCGGACAGAACGCCGCGACGACAGCGGGGGAGATGGAGGGATGGGTCATGGTTGCAGCATTTTGCTTGCAAGCTGCCGTGCTTCCTCCAACCAGCGCGCATTGCGCTCGGCGGGCTGGTTCAACGTTCAGGTGACCAGCGGCTTGGGACACACCAGCTTGGCCAGAAAGTCGGCCTGAAGATGGCGGTGCAGTTCCTGATCGATGAGCTCCCCGGCGATGAGTTCATGGCGTGGGCGAGCCACGCGGCGGGCGTCGATGCTGCTGCGAACAGCAGGCGCTTCCGGCACGGCCGAACAATTCATGATCCGCCTTGCAACATCCTTGGCAAGAAGAAAGGAAAACGAAAACTTGCCCGGAAAAATCGACAGCACATTGGCGTCGAGTTCCGCAATTTGCGGGGAGTAGTCGCGGGCGTTGCCATCGCCTTCCAGATCCACTTTGGTGCCAAAGAAGACCTGCATTTTTGCGTCTTGGGCGCGCGTCGGGAAATAGCGCAACACAACCTGACGTAATTCCTCTGCAATTCTTTTCTGACCTTCAATATCCTCGGCGTCGGCGGAATAGCCGCCCGATATGACGGAATATTCAATGCCGTGGAATCTATGCAGGATATGGGAAAGCGAAGGGTAATTCTCGTCCTCGACGACCACGAGGTTATCGGGCCACAATTTCGGCGACGACACCAGAACCGGGCTTTTGCGAACCGACGCCTTGGTGTGCATATGATGCGCGCCCTGGGACTGGCCGCCCGTGCAGAAAATCAATTCATTGGCCGTGACCGACTCGCCACCGGCCAGCGAAACCTTGATATCGCCGGCGGCTTGGCGTTCATAGCCCAGGCAGACGGCGCCAAATCGAATCGCACCGCCATTGGTGAGAAAGCTTTCGGCCAGGTCGCGAACAATGGTCGGCGTGCGCATCGGGGAGTCTGCGCCGACCAGCTTGATGCCATTGAGTACCCGGTCGAAGCCGAGCATTCGCCCCATGCGCGCCTCGGCTGTTGCAATGGCTCCGGCATGCTCGGTGAAATTACGCAACGCCCTGTCTTTGTAGCCTCGCGGATCGGCCAAAAATGATTCGACCAGGGCGCCATGGTCGCCCGGAAAAAGATACTGGATGGATCGGGCTTCGAACCACGTCGATGGAAGGGGCGGTCCATCGTCCTCGGGCTTGGCGCCAAAAAAATTCGCGTAGTGATCGATGAGCACCGAGAGGTTGCTCAGCGCCGAACTCATCGTCAGGTGGTTGGAGCGCAGGGAGTAAAGGCTTCCCGCGTGAAACCACCCGTGTTGGTCCATGCTGGAACCTGAGCCGACCTGCTCCGTCGCTTCAACGAGGATGACGCTGTTGCCCGGATATCTTTGCAGAAGTTCAGCCGTTGCGAGGCCTGCAATGCCTGCGCCAATGACGACAATGCGCTTTGCCATCAGCGCCCCCGAATTGGGCAATAGCCGATGGGGAAATTCGCCGGATTCCCAAAGGCGCGTACGAAAAGTGCCGATTCTCTAGACGAAAAAAAACCCATCAACCCGGTTCCTGCAAGAGAACCGGGCTGTCTATTAACGGCGTGCATTGCTAACTCCCTGTGTGCTTCAACCTGCGGCGCAGGTAGGGCGCTTTTAATTAGTTGGTATTACTTCAGGGAGAGTATAGCTGCCGTCACCTTTCACATGCCTACCATATATGTTGTCGGGCTGTGACATTTATCTGGTTAGGCAGCGTAAAGAGCGCAACCGCGGGCGACGGAGAGTTGCGCTCGCGGATTGTTTGCGCAGCCCTGAGCAGATCGCGCTCCTTGCGCGCGCTTGCAGGGGGCGTTGCAGGTGCCCGGCGTGGATGCGCTATTGCCGGTAGCCCGGGTCGGTGCGATCGAGCTTCCGGATCAACGAGGGCCAGACAAACTGACCCCCCAAACCGCCGCCGGTCTGCACCTTCATCGCGTGCCCGACCCCTTCGATGATGCGCGGATCGACTTGCGTGAGTTCGGTGCCGCCCGATTGTGCCGCGATCTGGATCTGGCAGGTGGTCTCGAAGACGTACATCGCAAGAAACGCATCGGCAATGGTCTTTCCCACGGTGAGCAAGCCATGGTTACGAAGCATCAGGTAGTTGGCTTCGCCCATGTCGGCCTGCAGGCGCGGCTTCTCGTCGTCGCGGAAGGCGACGCCTTCGTAGTCGTGATAGGCCAGCGAGCCCAGCACGAAGGTCGATTGCTGGCTGATGGGCAGCACCCCATTCTTCTGTGCGCTCACCGCGACGCCGGCTCGCGTGTGGGTGTGCAGCACGCACTGGACGTCTTCGCGCGCCGCATGCACGGCGCTGTGAATCACAAAACCGGCCGGGTTCACGGGGTAGGGCGAATCGATCAGCTTGTTGCACTGCTGGTCGACCTTGACCAGGCTCGACGCGGTGATTTCGTCAAACATCAGTCCGTAGGGATTGATCAGGAAGTGATGCTCGGGCCCCGGAATGCGGGCGCTGATGTGCGTGAACACGAGGTCGCTCCAGCCGTACAGCGCGACGAGCCGATAGCAGGCTGCAAGGTCCACGCGCAGCTGCCATTCCTCGTCGCTGACGAGTTTGCGGACTTCGCTCATTTCGGTGGGTGTGGTGGCATTCATCATGGGTCTCCTTGCGTGTCTCAGTCGGTGGCGGACGGTTGTTTGACGGCGTCCTTGTAGATGCTTTGGCGGGGCTGCGCCATCACGCGCCGCAGCATGGGCTCGAATTTGGTGATGGGCAAGGTCTCGGCCCTGGCATCGAACGCGGGGTTGTCGTAGAGCTCGCAGAACTCCGCGGTTCGCTCGAAGTGCGGATGCTGGCGGAAGTTCTCACGCAGGTCGCGGTCCAGGCCGATGTGGTGGAAGAAGTAGTGGCCCTGGAAGATGCCGTGGTGCTGCACCATCCAGTGGTTCTCCTCAGTCACGAAGGGCTTGAGGATGGCAGCGGCGATGTCCGGGTGGTTGAAGCTGCCCAGTGTGTCGCCGATGTCGTGCAGCAGTGCGCAGACAACGTATTCCTCGTCACGCCCGTCGCGCAGCGCGCGCGTGGCCGTCTGCAGCGAATGGGTGTAGCGGTCGACCGGAAAGCCGCCGTAGTCGCCTTCGAGGATCTGCAGATGCTTGATCACGCGGCTGGGCAAATCGCTGGCAAAGCGCATGAACTCGCCGCCGATCAGTTGCCAGTCTTCGCGCGTGCTGTCCTGCATGCGCACGAAGCTTGCTCTTTCGTTCATCGTGGATGTCTCCGTCATTGAAATCTTGTCAGACGGAGACTGTAGACGCGCGTGCTCCCGGCGTCTGTCCAGAACACGACAGATGGGCGTCGGAAAACCCGAAAGCCCCGCGGCCCTCAGCTCAGCGAATCACGCGTCCGTCCGCGGTGACGGTCACGAGGTCGATCGCCCACGCCGAATCGCGAACGCCGGCGCGCAGATGCAACCGAAAGCCGCCCACGTCGACGTCGGTCATGCTCGAGAGGGCGCGCGGCAATGTCGTTTTGGGCGAACCAGGACCGGCACGGCGGGCCGCTTCACCCAAGGCCTTGGCGGCGATGAAGCCTTCGAGGCTTTCGTAGCTGGGCGCCTGATCGGAGTTGTCGATGGCCGCGAGGTATTCGCGCACGATCGGCAATGCCGAACTGCGCGGCGACGGCACCACCTGCGAGATGACGACGCCGCGGATGTCCTTGCCCAGGGCCACGAAGAGAGGATCGATGCCGACCACCGAGAAGTTCATGAACGCCCCGGTGTATCCCGCCTTCTTCATCTTGCGGATGAAGGCGGCGGTGGTGTTGAACAGCGACACCTGGATCACGACCTGCGGCCGCTGCGCACCAATCGTCGCCACTGCCGCGTCGACCTTGTCGCTGTTGACGGGCACGAAGGCGCTGGCGACGGGCGGCGGCATCTTGAGTTCGCGCAGGGCCTGTTCGACGGCCGCCAGGCCGGCGCGGCCCATGGCGTCGTCTTCGGCCAGCACCGCGACGCGGGTCTGCCCGATGGTCGAGCACTGCTGGACCATCTTGAAGGCTTCGTCGGCCATGCTGGGGCGCACGTGAAAGACCTGCGGGTTGGAGCCATCGCGCAACGAATCCGCCGCGGCGAAGGGCGCCAGGAGCACGAGTCCCTCCTGCTTGGCCACGGCCGCACCTGCACTGCTGCTCGCGGTGCCCACGAAGCCGAAGAGCAGGTCCGCACCGTCGGCGGCCAGTTTCTTGGCATTCGCGCTTGCGCGGGCCGCATCGTAGCCGTCGTCCAATTGCCGCAACTCGAGTTGCCAGGGGCTGTCAGGCTTGCTGTTGAACGCGTCGACGTAGAGCTTGGCGCCGGCGGCAAAGGCCAGGCCGATCTCGCTGGCGGCGCCTGTCAGCGGCACCGATTGGCCCAGGACGACCTTGCGGGCGCCGGGTTGCGCTGCCTGCGCCAGGCTCGAGGCTCCGGTCAGGCCGCCGACGGCGAGCCCGACACCGGCACTGACCAGCCATTTCCTGCGCGTTGTATCCATTCGACGAATCCATGACATTTTGTAACGATTGGATCGTACGCAACGTCAGTGCCAGGTCAGCGCAACGAGATCAGGTTTTCGTGAATAAAACGTCGTAAACGCCATGTCCGAGTTTCAAACCGCGGTTCTCGAACTTGGTCAGAGGGCGGTAGTCGGGCTTGGGGGCGTAGCCGTCGGCGGAGCCGGCAGCGGCGTTGCGCAGCAACGGTTCCTGTGACAGCACTTCCAGCATCTGCGCGGCGTAAGGCTGCCAGTCGGTCGCGCAGTGCAGGTATCCGCCGGGCATGAGGCGGTCAGCCAGCTTCTTGACCAGCGGCGGCTGGATCAGCCGGCGCTTGTTGTGGCGCTTCTTGTGCCACGGATCCGGAAAAAAGATATGGACGCCGGCGAGCACTTCCGGCGCGAGCATGTTGTCGATCACGTCGACCGCGTCATGTGCGCAGATGCGGATGTTGGTCAACTCGCGCTCGCCGATGCGTTTGAGCAGGGCGCCGACGCCGGGTTCGTGCACTTCGCAGCACAGGAAGTTCTTTTCCGGCATGAGCGCGGCGATGTGCGCCGTGGCTTCGCCCATGCCGAAGCCGATTTCGAGCACGGTGGGTGCGGCACGGGCGAATGCGTCGCTCAGGTCGAGCGTTGCTTCGCGGTAAGGCAGCAGGTACTGCGGTCCGAATTCTTCATAGGCGCGCGCCTGGCCGTCGGTCGTACGGCCACCGCGCTTGACAAAGCTCTTGAGGCGGCGATGGAGCGGATGCGGCGCGTCGGGCGCATCGGCCCCGGGGAGGGGAGTGCCGGGTACGTCGTTTCCGGACGGCGGCGGAGCGGTGTCAGAGGGGGTCATCAGCCCCGGGATTGTAGAGATCGCGCCACTGGGCAACCCACGCGTCCGGTTCATGCCCCTCCATGCGCAGGACCCGCGCCGCAGCCAGCAATGCCGCGCGGGCAGCCTCGGGGCTCGCCGTGTCCAGCGGCGTCGCGCCGTTCTGCTTGGAGAGCTTTTGACCGTCTTCGCCAAGCACCAGCGGCGTGTGCAGATAGCTGGGCGTCGGCAGGCCGAGCGCCCGCTGCAACAGGATCTGGCGTGCCGTGTTGTCCGCCAGGTCCTCGCCGCGCACCACGTCGGTCACGCCTTGCTGCGCATCGTCGATGACGACTGCCAACTGATAGGCCCACGGGCCGTCGGCCCGCTTCAGGACGAAGTCGCCCACGGCGTGCGCCACGTCCTGCGACTGGTGTCCAAGGCGGCGGTCCAGCCAATGAAGCTTGCCCTTGTCGGCCTGGAATTTTTCGGCTGCAAAGCGCCATGCCCTTGCCGGCTTGCCGTGAAGGCCGTCGCGACAGGTGCCGGGATACACACGCTCGGCATTGCGCGCATGAACGACGCCCTGGCGCGCCAGCGCTTCGTCGATGTCCTTGCGTGAACAGCCGCAGGGGTAGGCGAGCGCTGCGTCGCGCAGGCGCGACAGCGCAGCGTCGTAGAGATCGGTGCGGCGCGTCTGCCACACCGGTGCTTCGTCAGGCGTCAGTCCGCAGGCTGCCAGTTGGCCGAGGATGTGTTCGCCCATGCCCGGCAGGCAACGCTCGGTGTCGGCGTCCTCGATGCGCACCAGCCAGCGCGCGTTCGGGCCGCGCGCGCGCACGTCGAGCCAACTCGCCAGCGCAGCGACGAGCGAACCCGCGTGCAACGGGCCGGTGGGCGAGGGTGCGAATCGGCCGGTGGGTCTCAACGCGGAAAAGGGGGTTCAGTGGGCGTTCAGTGCACCGCCAACGCCAGCGACAGGCCCGAGAGAAAGGCTTCCTCGACGCGGTGACCCGTGCACCAGTCGCCGGCGGCGCCGATTTGCGCGCTTTCATCCCACAGGTGCGGCACGCCCGCGGGAACAGTCGTTTGCGCTTCGGGCCAGCAGCGGGTCCTGGCATGCGCGGGCTCGGCGCGGATGCCCGTGATCTCCGAAAAAGCACGCAGCAGCTTGGCCTGCACGCGCGCGCCGTCGTCGGCGAGATGTTCCTGCGACCACGCGGGGCTGGCCTGCAGTGTCCAGCGTTCCACGGTCTCGCGTCCGGGCTTGGACGACTCGCGCGCCAGCCAGGCCACCCGGTGGTGCGTGCTGCGCGCCGCGTTCCACTGCGGACCCAGATGCGACATCGTGGGCTGGTTGGCGTTGGGAAAGGCGATCATCAAGGTCCAGCAGGGCGCGACCTTGACCGGGGCCAGCGTCTTGGTGAGCGACGGGGAATGCTTGCCGATCAGGCGCCGCGCCTGCGATGGCGGCGTGGCCAGCAGCACGGCGTCGAAGCCCGAATACACGTGCGTCGATTCGTCGGCGCCCTGAGTGCGCAGCTGCCAGCGCGTGGCGTCGAGCGCGTCGCGTTCGATGCCGGTCACCTGCACGCCGGTCATGAGGGATTCGCCCAGCGGCTTGGCCCAATGCGCGACGAGAGCACGCATGCCCGGCTGCGCCACCCAATGCGCTTCGTGCGTCGGCAAGGCGGCTTCCGCGACCAGTCCGTGCGCATCGAGCACGCGCACCGCATTCGCGCTCCACGGCCGGCACACGCCGGGCGTGGCCTGCAGCGCCTGCACGAAGCGCTGGTCGCGCACGGTGAAGTACTGCGCCCCGCTGTCGAAGTTGCCGAAGGGAGACGACTCGCTGGTCATGCGCCCGCCGGGCAAGTCGGCCCACTCGAACATGGTCACGCGATGACCTGCCTGCACCAGCGTACGGGCGCACGCGACGCCCGCCATGCCGGCGCCGACGATGGCGAAGTGGCGCGGCAATTTGGGTTTGGAGCGTTTGGGAGAGCCTGGTTTTGTCATGATCATTTTTGTGGAGTGTGACGGGCCGAGACACTCTAGCAGGCTGGTGAACTGCGCTTCGGGGTCGCGGCGGCGGAAGCGTATTTCAACAGCACGCGCGCCGGATTGGCAGCCTCATCTTCCCCGATGATTCTCAAGAAGCGCACGTCGCGTACCTTCGTGTTCGAAGCGCGCGAGCCACCATTCGAGCGCATGGCCCGGACCACCCGCGGGCACGCGCCAAGCGCAATGCATCTGGCCCAGCGGTGCGCGGCGTTCGGTCCTGCAGGCCACCAGGTGCCCGGCCTCGATGTAGGCGCGTGCCATCGGCTCGGGCAGAAAGCCGCCGCCCAACCCGTGCAGTTGGGCGGCGAGCTTGGCGTGCATGCTTGCCACCGTCAGCACGTCCTGCCCTTCGATCAGGTTGACCGTCATGCTCTCGCCCGTCCGGGTCGAGTCTGCCGCGGCGACGGCCCGGTGTTGACGCAGCACCTCGTCGCTCAGGGGAACGTCGATCTTCGCCAGCGGATGGTGCGGCGCCACGCAATAGACGAACCTCAGTTCGCCCAGCGCGCAACTGCGAATGCCCGAGGCCGTGAACGACAGGCCCGCGGCATCGACCACCGCGCCAATCGCGAGGTCGGCGTGGCCGGAGGTCAGGGTCTGGATCGTGCCCATCAGCGTTTCGTCCAGCAGCCTGAGGCGTGTGGGCGGGTTCAGCGCGTAGAAGGCGCTCACGAGCTCCAGCACCGGGTCGCGCGCGATGACGGTGTCCAGGGCGATGGTGAGTTGCGCCTCCCATCCGGTGGCCACGCGCTTGACGCGATTGGCGACGGCATCGATTTCGTTGAGCAGGCGCGCGCCTTCGCGCAGCAACTCGGCGCCGGCCTGCGTCAGCCGCGCCTGGCGCGCACTGCGGTCAAACAGCAGCACGTCCAGCGCGTCCTCGATCTGCCGCACCCGGTAGCTCAGGGCGCTGGGCACGAGGTTGAGGGAGCGCGCGGCGCCGGCAAAGCTGCCCGTCACTGCAACCGCCTGCAGCATCGACAGGGCATCCGGAGTGAGGGCGTCTCGCGCAGTCGTCATGAGGTCGATTGTTCAAAAGATTTGAATGATGCCTTCAAATCTGGCGGATTGCGAGGGGGTTGCGCAGGCCTAAAGTTCCACACATCCGCTGCGCATCCGGCGCGGCATACGAGAGACCTCCAAGGCCAAAGGCCGGCGAGGCAGGAGTGCAAAGATGCTTCAAATTCGCAGATCACAAGAACGCGGCTATGCCGACCACGGCTGGCTTCGCTCCTTTCACAGTTTTTCTTTCGCGGGCTACTACGACCCGGCGCACATGGGATTCGGCAACCTGCGCGTCATCAATGAAGACCGCGTCGCGGCGGGCGCGGGCTTCGGCACGCACGGCCACCGCGACATGGAAATCATCAGCTACGTGCTGTCGGGCGAACTGGCACACAAGGACAGCATGGGCAACATCGAATCGATCCCACCCGGCGACGTGCAGCGCATGAGCGCCGGACGGGGCGTGATGCACAGCGAGTTCAACCACAAGGCCGACGAGACGACGCACTTCCTGCAGATCTGGATCGAGCCGAAGGTGAAGGGCGTTGCGCCCGGCTACGAACAGAAGAGTTTTGCGCAAGCCGAGAAGCGCGGCCACCTGCGCCTGGTCGCTTCGCCCGATGGCGCCGATGGTTCCGTCAGCGTGAACGCCGATGCGCGGCTGTACGCAGGGCTCATCGACGGCGCGGAAAGTGCAGAGCTTTCGCTTGATCCGAAGCGCAAGACCTACGTGCACCTCGTGCGTGGCGAACTCGACGTCAACGGGCAAAAGCTCGTGGGCGGCGACGCGGCCAAGCTGGAAGGTGAATCGCAATTGGCGCTCGCGGCCGGCAAGGACGCTGAAGTGCTGGTTTTCGACCTCGCGGCTTGAAGCCGAAATTTTTTGTTTTTCCCAACCCAGGAGTTATTCCATGTCCAACTCGATTACTGCCAACAACACCGCCAATGAACTGCCAGGCCGCGACTTTCTCGCGCTACTCGGCCGGATCC
Organism: Variovorax brevis; assembly: GCF_030317105.1. Classification (GTDB taxonomy): domain Bacteria; phylum Pseudomonadota; class Gammaproteobacteria; order Burkholderiales; family Burkholderiaceae_C; genus Variovorax; species Variovorax brevis. The sequence continues at coordinate 494,557 of NZ_JASZYG010000003.1, read as the reverse complement.
TGGTCGCTGCCATGTTCATCCCGGCGGGCTTCGCCAAGCTGACGGGCTTTGCCGGCACGGTCGGCTACATCGCCTCCGTGGGCTTGCCCCTGCCGGCCGTGGGCGCCGTCATCGCGATCGTCGTGGAACTGGGCGTCGGCATTGCCTTCCTGCTCGGCTACAAGACGCGCCTGGCTGCGCTGATCCTGGCCGTGTTCACGCTCGCTGCATCGATCTTCTTCCACGCATTCTGGGCTGCGCCTGAAGCGGCGAAGATGGTCACGACCCTGCTGTTCACCAAGAACATCGCCATCGTCGGCGGCCTGCTGGCCCTGGCTGCCTTCGGCCCCGGTCGCTTCTCCATCGACAAGAAGTAAGCAGCCCATGGGAAACTCGGCGCATGTCTGACATCGTCGTTGTTTTCCATTCCGGCTACGGCCACACGCAGCGCATGGCGCAGGCGGTGGCCGATGGCGCTGGCGCCCATCTCATTGCCATCGATGCCGATGGCAATTTGCCGTCTGGCGGCTGGGAAGCCATCGGCGCCGCCGATGCCGTGATATTCGGTGCGCCGACCTACATGGGCGGGCCGAGCTGGCAGTTCAAGAAGTTCGCGGACGCGTCTTCCAAGCCGTGGTTCACGCAGGCCTGGAAGGACAAGCTCTTTGCAGGCTTCACCAACAGCGCGGCCATGAACGGCGACAAGCTCTCCACCATCAACTACCTCTGGACGCTGGCGATGCAGCATGGCGGGCTATGGGTGGGCTTGGGCATGCTGCCTGCCAACGACAAGGCGTCGACGCGGCATTCGCCCAACTACATGGGCGGCTACGGCGGCGCGCTGGCCACGTCGCCAACGGATGCGAGTTCGTCCGAAATGTCGAAAGGCGATCTGGAGACGGCGCGCGCCCTGGGCGAGCGCGTTGCCGCCGTCGCCGCCATGATCAAACGCTGAACATCACTTCCAGGAGCCTCGCGCATGAACCTGCTCAAAGCACACGACAAGGATCTCGGTGGCGGCTTCATGGTGCGACGGCTGCTGCCGGCCGCCACCAAACGCTCCGTTGGCCCCTTCGTCTTCTTCGACCATTTCGGTCCGGCCACGGAGCATGCAGGTCGCGAGCACGACGTTCGTCCGCATCCCCACATTGGCCTGGCCACCGTCACCTATCTTTTCGAGGGCGCGATGATGCATCGCGACAGCCTCGGCACGACGCAGGAGATTCGACCCGGCGCCATCAACTGGATGACGGCGGGCCGAGGAATCGTGCATTCGGAGCGCAAGCCCGATCAACTGCTCGAAGCGGAATACGTCAACCACGGCCTGCAACTGTGGGCAGCCTTGCCGGTCGCTTTTGAGGAAGTCGAGCCGAGTTTTTCGCACACGGCCGCGAGCGATATTCCCGAGGTCGATGAGCAAGGCGCGCGGGTGCGTGTGCTCATTGGCGAGGCGTTTGGCAAGCGCTCACCCGTGAAGACCTTTGCGCCAACGATCTACCTCGACATCGCGCTGCCAGCCGGTGCGAGCCTCACGCTGCCGGCGATGGCGCCGGAGCTTGCGCTCTATGTTGTGGAAGGCTCGATCGACATGGACGGCGCGCCCGTGCCGCCCTTTGCGATGGCATTGTTCCCCGACGGACAAGGCGCGAAGTTGCAAGCGACCGGCGACAAGCCGGTGCGTGCCGTCGTCATCGGCGGCGACCCGCTCGATGGTGGTCCGCGCGTCATGGTGTGGAACTTCGTGTCGAGCCGGCGCGAGCGCATCCTCGAAGCGGGCGCCGACTGGAAAGCGCAGCGCATGGGCCAGGTGCCGGGCGAAACGGAATTCATCCCGTTGCCCGAGCGTGGCTTTGAAGCGAAGGGGCCGGACGTCACGACGACGCCGGTTTGAGCGGGGCATCGCTGGGCAAACTCCAGCGACGGCCGCGCTTCGCGATTCCAGCAACTCAGTTCTTGATCGAGATGTCCGGGTCTTCGCTCGCCCGTGCGCTGATGCCGTTGCGGCGGGCACTCAGGTCGGGCGCCAGCGATTCGCGACCGTCGAACACGAAGCAATCGCCCGAGTAGTGCGCGCCGCCCACTTCCTCGAAGTACTTGAGGATGCCGCCTTCCAGTTGCAGCACATTGGGCAGGCCGACTTCGTGCATGAGGATCGCCGCTTTTTCGCAGCGGATGCCGCCGGTGCAAAAGCTGACGACCGTCTTGCCGGCCAGCTCTTCGCGATGCGCTGCCACGGCTTGCGGGAACTCGGTGAACTTGCCGATGCGCCAGTCAATCGCGCCGTCGAAGGTGCCGTAGTCCACTTCGAAGGCATTGCGCGTGTCGAGCATGACGATGGGCTTGCCCACGTCGTCGTGGCCCTGGTCGAGCCAGCGCTTGAGGGTCTTGGGTTCCACGCCCGGCGCGCGCCCGGAAGCGGGCTGAATGGCCGGATGGTCCATGCGGATGATCTCGCGCTTGAGTTTCACGAGCATCCGGCGGAAGGGCTGGGTCAGCGACCAGCTTTCCTTGGTTTCCAGGTCGGCAAAGCGCGGATCGGCACGCAGGGTGCCCAGGAACTCGCCGATGGCTTCCGGCGCGCCCGCAATGAAGAGATTGATGCCTTCCGTGGCAATCAGCACCGTGCCACGCAGGTCCAGTGCGCGTGCGCGGGTGAGCAACCGCTCACGCAGTTCGTGGCCATCGTCGATGGGCACGAACTTGTAGGCAGCGATGTTGAGAATTTCGATCACGGGGCGCGATTCTAGGTGCGGCAGCGGGCCTATTGGGAGACCAGCCGATGGATGGCTTTGCCGTGGACGTAGTGGATGACCTGCACGACCGTGGCGATGGCGATGCCGCCGATCAGCCCGCCGACAATGGCGAGCGTCGTGCGATCCAGATGCGCCTGAAGGAAGATGATCCCCATGGCGAGCGCAGGCAGCACCACGAAAAACATCGCCATCAAAGGCCACCAGACCGAACGTTGACGCGCCGCACGCATTGCCAATGCATGGCGTTGGCCTTCCGGCACGGCCCGAAGCGCAGGAAAGCGCTTGACCAGGCGTGCTTCCCGGTCGCCGATGGATTTCGACATGTAATTTTCTCCCTGAAGATTTATTTGTTCCCCGGCAGTCGACGCTGCCCGGGCTGCGCGTAATTTACAGCGCCAGAACATTTCAGGTCATCCCCGTAACGACCCGCGGAATCGGCCCGCGCCGTACTTTCTACAATCACCCGATGTTTGTTCACCTGCGCCTGCACACCGAATTTTCCGTCGTCGACGGCACCAACCGGATCGACGAAGTCGTCAAGGCCGCGGCCCGCGACAAGCAACCCGCGTTGGCCATCTCCGACCTCAACAACCTCTTCGGAGCCGTCAAGTTTTACAAGGAAGCGCGGGGCAAGGGCGTCAAGCCCGTCCTGGGCGCTGAAATTTTCGTCGAGGGGCTGGGCAAGGACGCGGCCACGCTCACCCGCATGATCCTGCTGGTGCAGGACACACAGGGCTACCTCAACCTGTCCGAACTGCTGGCGCGCGCATGGACGCAGAACGTAGGCCGCGGGCAGTCGCAAGCCGCCTGCAAGCTGGAATGGCTGCAGGAGCTCAACGCGGGACTGATCCTGCTTTCCGGCGCGCAAGCCGGTCCGCTGGGCCAGCCCTTGCTGCAGGGCGGCGAGCACGGCGACGCACGGGCGGCGGAACTTGCATTGCAATTGGCGGGCATCTTCCCGCACCGCTTCTACATCGAACTGCAGCGTGCCGGGCGACCGCAGGACGAGCCGCACGTGATTGCCGCCGTGCAACTGGCGGCGCGCCTGAACCTGCCGGTGGTCGCGACGCATCCGGTGCAGTTCGCGTCGCAAGAAGACTACGAGGCGCACGAAGCGCGCGTGTGCATTTCCGAGGGCGAGATCCTCGGCAACCCGCGCCGTGTTCGCAAGTTCACGACCGAGCAGTACTTCAAGTCGGCGGCCGAGATGGAGGCGCTCTTTGCCGACGTGCCGAGCGCGATTGCCAATACGGTCGAAATCGCCAAGCGCTGCAACCTGACGCTGGTGCTTGGCAAGCCGCAGTTGCCAAACTTCCCGACGCCGGGCGGCATGCCGATGGACGAATACTTTCGGGTGGCGTCCTTCGAGGGGCTGGAGGAGCGCCTCGCGCACCTGTACCCCGACGTGGCGCTGCGCGACAAGGAACGCCCGCGATACGTCGAGCGTCTCGAATTCGAGATCGGCACGATCCTGAAGATGGGCTTCCCCGGCTACTTCCTGATCGTGGGCGACTTCATCAACTGGGCGAAGAACAACGGCTGTCCGGTCGGTCCGGGCCGGGGTTCAGGCGCAGGCTCGCTGGTCGCGTACGCGCTCAAGATCACCGACCTCGACCCGCTGCAATACAACCTGCTGTTCGAGCGCTTCCTGAACCCGGAGCGCGTGTCGATGCCTGACTTCGACATCGACTTCTGCCAGGGAAACCGCGACCGCGTCATCGACTACGTGAAGGACAAGTACGGCCGCGATGCCGTGAGCCAGATCGCGACCTTCGGAACGATGGCCGCGCGTGCCGCCATCCGCGACGTGGGCCGTGTGCTCGACATGAGCTACATGTTCTGCGACGGCATCAGCAAGCTGATCCCGAACAAGCCGGGCATGTCGGTCACGCTGCAATATCCGCCGAGCCCGAAGGTGGAAGGCGACAAGAACAACTACGCCATCGAGATGGAGCCGGTACTCGCCGCCCGCATCGAGCGTGAGGAAGAAGTGAGGATGCTGGTCGAGCTGGCGCAAAAGCTCGAAGGCATGACGCGCAACATCGGCATGCACGCCGGGGGTGTGTTGATTGCGCCGGGCAAGCTCACCGACTTCTGTCCGCTGTATCAACAGCCGGGCAGCGACTCGGCCGTGAGCCAGTACGACAAAGACGACGTCGAAGCCATCGGCCTGGTGAAGTTCGACTTCCTGGGCTTGGCGACGCTGACGATCCTGGAGATCGCGCGCGAGTTCATCATGAAGCGCCACAAGGGGCAGGAGAACTTCCAGTACGAGAACATCCCGCTCAACGACGCGCCGACCTATCGCCTGTTCTCCGACGGCAAGACCGAAGCCGTGTTCCAGTTTGAATCGCGCGGCATGCAGGGCATGTTGAAGGACGCACGGCCGACGCGTCTTGAAGACCTCATCGCGCTCAACGCCTTGTACCGTCCGGGCCCGATGGACCTGATCCCCAGCTTCGTCGCGCGCAAGCACGGACGTGAGCCGGTGGAGTATCCACATCCGGCCGTGGGCGAGATGCTGTCCGAGACCTACGGTATCATGGTCTACCAGGAACAGGTGATGCAGACCGCGCAGATCCTGGGCGGCTACTCGCTCGGCGGCGCCGACTTGCTGCGCCGTGCGATGGGCAAGAAGAAGCTCGAGGAAATGGCCGAGCACCGCGAGAAGTTCCGCGCGGGCGCGCTCGCGACGCACGGCATCGTGCAGGAAAAGGCCGACGAGATCTTCGACTTGATGGAGAAGTTCGCAGGCTACGGCTTCAACAAGTCCCACGCTGCCGCTTACTCGCTGCTGGCGTATCACACCGGTTGGCTCAAGGTGCACTATTGCGCCGAGTTCTTCTGCGCCAACATGACGGTGGAAATGGACGACACCGACAAGCTCAAGGTGTTGTTCGAGGACGCGAAAAAGAACTTCGGCCTCGACTTCGAGCCACCGGACGTGAACCGCGGCAACTACCGCTTCGAGCCCGTCACGGACAAGGTGATCCGCTACGGCCTCGGCGCCGTCAAGGGCACGGGCCAACTCGCCATCGAGGCCATCGTGAAAGCGCGCGAAGAGGGCGGCCCTTTCAAGAGCCTGTTCGACTTCTGCGTGCGCGTGGACCGCCAGCGCATCAACAAGCGCACCGTCGAGGCGCTCATCAAGGCGGGCGCCTTCGACGCGATCCAGATGAACCGCGCATCGCTGGTCGCGTCGGTGGACCGTGCTTTCGATTTTGCGAATGCGACGTCCGCCAACGCGGCGCAGGTCGACATCTTCGGCGACAGCGAGCACGGCTCGGCCACGCAGGAGCCCGAGCTGGTCCCGGCCACGCCTTGGGGCGTGAAGGAGCGCCTCACGTACGAGAAGACCGCCGTCGGCTTCTTCCTCTCAGGCCATTTGTTCGACGAAGTGGCGCACGAGGTGCGGCGCTTCTGCAAGCGGCAGATCGACGACCTGATCGACAGCCGCGACCAGCAGGTGCTCGCCGGCATCGTGAGCGACCTGCGCGTGATCAACGGCAACCGCGGCAAGCTCGGCATTTTCAAGCTCGACGACAAGTCAGGCTCGATCGAGGCGACGGCGGACGAGGCACTGCTCAATTCGAGCCGCAACACGTTGAAGGACGACGAACTGATCATCGTCAGCGGCCGGCTGCAGCCCGGACGCGGCGGCTTCGAGGCGCGCTTTGTGGTTCAGCAGATCTGGGATCTTGCGGCGGCGCGTTGCCGCTTTGGAAAGTTCCTGCGCGTGGTGGTCAACGGCAAGGCGCCGGACATCGCCCGCCTGGCGCGCGAGTTTCCGCCACGCACCGAGTCGAGCGAGCAGGGCGACTTGCGGCAGGGCCTGGGTGTTCGGCTCTCGCTGGCGCGGGCCGGGGCGCAGGTGGAACTGCAACTCGGCGAAGCGGCCAAGTTCTTCCCGACCGATGCGGCGCTGGCCAGCTGGACGGCGCAGGCCGAAGCGGGCAACGCGGCGGTGATCTACGAGTAAGAAGCAGGGCGGCGGCGCAAGCGATGGCGGCGCCTCGGCGCCGTCTCGCGCGCTGGCCTGTCAGCCTTTCGGCCGCAGCGCCACGGTGAGCGAAGGAAACACGCGCCCGTCGATGTCGCGCGGCAGCTTCTCCGTCTTGCGCAATGCGCGTTCCGCCGCGTCGTCCCATCCGGGAATGCCGCTCGACTTGCGCAGCTTCACGCCGACGATGGTGCCGTCCGGCGCGAGGTTCACGTCGAATTCAGCCGTGGGGTTTCCGCTGACGGTGTCCACGTCCGGGTAAGTCACGTTGGGCCGCACGGCCGCGGCGATGCGGCCGGCATAGTTGCCCGAGGGGCCGGACGCACGCGCTGCCGTGCCGGTCGACGTCTCGCCGCCCGTACCCGCCATCGCCTGCATGCGCTTGATGGCCTCGGCGCGGTCCTTCGCGGCCGCTGCGGAGGCCTGCTTCGCATCGGCTTCCTTCTTGGCAGCCTCTTCCTTCTTCTTCTGATCGGCGAGCTTTTGCTGCTCGGCCTTCTTCTGGTCCGCGAGCTTCTGCTGTTCCGCCTTCTTGCGCTCGGCTTCGTCCTCGGCGCGCTTCTGCGCTTCCTGTTCCTTGCGCTCCTGCGCGGCCTTCTGAGCGGCGGCTTCCTGACGCTTGCGCTGCTGCTCCTGGCGATCCAGTTCGCGCTCGCGCTGCTCTTGCTGCTCCTTGAGCTTCTTCTGCTGTTCGAGCGCGATGTCCGGCGTGCGCGGCACGGGCACGGGCGGCGGAGGCGGCGTCACGGCCTGCGGAGGCGGTGGTGGCGGGGGAGGTGGCGGCGGCACGGGCACAGGGGCCGGTGCGGGTGTGGGCGCCGGCGGAGGCGTTACCGCGCGCGGCGCGGCCTGCTGCACGGTGGCCGACCACAACTCGGCTTCGACCGCCTCGTTCTCGCTGTCACGCCGCCAGTGCACGCCCCATGTGAGGGCGGCGATGAGCAAGGCGTGGGCGATGAGCGCAAGGATGAGCGCGCGAATCGTTCCCCGCTGCGGCGGCGGTGCGAATTCGGGGCGGTCGGCGGCGAGTGACATCGAATGTTTACTTGGCGCCCGTGGTGGTGACGGAAAGACCCACGCGCTCCACGCCGCTGCGCTTGAGCTGGTTCATGGCCTTGACCACGGTCTCGTATTTGACGGACTTGTCGGCGCTGATGACGACAGGCCGTGCGTCGTCGCCGCCCTGCGCCGCCTTCACGGCCGTGCCGATCTGCGAGAACGGAACCGAGGTGCCGCCAGAGCCCGTGGACGGGTCCTTCTTGATCTGCACCTCATCATCGCTCTTGATGACGATCTCGACCGGCTTGTCCGGCTGCTTGTTGGCCTTGTCGACGCTGGGCAGGTTGATCACGCTCGGCGTGATGAGCGGGGCCGTGACCATGAAGATGATCAGCAGCACCAGCATCACGTCGATGAACGGGACCATGTTGATCTCGTTGATCGTACGGCGGCCGCGACCACCGCGGGAGGAAACGGCGGGCATGCTGTGCTCCCTTCAGCGACCGCTCGCCGCGACCGAAGGCTGCGCCGACAGGTTGCGTTGCAGGATGTTGGAGAACTCTTCGATGTAGGTCTCCAGCGCAATGGCGATCTTGTCGATCTCGCGGGCGAAGCGGTTGTACGCGACCACAGCCGGGATGGCCGCGAACAGGCCGATGGCGGTGGCGACCAGCGCCTCGGCGATGCCGGGGGCCACAGTCGAGAGCGTGACCTGCGCGAGGCTGGCCAGCCCCGTGAAGGCATGCATGATGCCCCACACCGTGCCGAACAGCCCCACGTAGGGCGACACGGAGCCGACGGTGGCGAGGAACGACAGGTTCGATTCCACTGCATCCAGTTCGCGCTGGAAGCTTGCACGCATCGCGCGGCGGGCGCCGTCGAGCAACGTGACGGCATCGCCGATCTGGCGCTCGCGCAGCTTGTGGTATTCACGCATGCCGCTGGCGAAGATGCGCTCCATCGGGCCGGCAAACTTGGCGTTCTGCGCGGCGGATGAAAAGAGCTCGTTCAGGCTGGTGCCCGACCAGAACTCGCGCTCGAAGTCGTCGTTGAGCGCGCGCGTGCGCTTGAGCGCAAAGTACTTGCGGATGATGGCCGCCCAACTCGCGACCGACACCACCACCAGCAACAGCACGACAAGCTGCACCACGAAGCTGGCGTGGAGGATGAGGGAGACGATCGATAGATCTTGATTCATGGCTTCACAGTTGAGAGGCGCCCGCGCGTGGAGTTCCGCGATAGCGCTCTAGCGTTGCTATTACACGGGCCGGGATGCGCGCCGGCCGCAAGGTGGCGGCATCGACCCAGCCGATACGAATGGTGCCTTCGCAAAGCAAGGCCCGGGCCGGCACTTCATCCGGGGAGGGTGCCTGCTCTGAATTTGATAGCACGCATTGACCGATTATCAGCGACGCCGATCCGATCTGGCGCAAATCGGCGGTGACGAGCAGTTCGTCATCCAGCCGCGCCGGGCGATGGTACTTGAGCTGCGTCTCGCTCACGACGAAGATGCCGCCCGTTTCCTCGCGCAACTTTTGCTGCGCGATGCCGAGCGAGCGCAGCCATTCGGTGCGCGCGCGCTCCATGAACTTGAGGTAGTTGGCATAGAACACGATGCCGCCGGCGTCGGTGTCCTCCCAGTACACGCGGATCGGAAAGGCGAAGCTCATCAACGCCCCGCTCATGCAGTGAGTGCACGCAAACGCGCGATCGATTCCTCGAGATGCGCCATCGAACTGGCGGTCGAAAAGCGCACGAAGCGGCTGGTCTCGGCGGACCCGAAGTCGCGGCCTGGCGTGACGGCCACATGCGCGCGTTTCATCACCTCGAAACTGAAGTCCCAGCTGCCTTCGATGCCCATCTGCTGGCACAGGGTGGAGCAATCGGCCCATGCATAGAAGGCACCGTCCGGCACCACGGGCACGGTGAGGCCGAGGGCGTTGAGCTGCGGAATGAACCAGTCGCGCCGCGCCTTGAATTCGCCGCGGCGGCGTTCGTACTCGGCAATGCTTACTTTCTCGAAGCAGGCGAGGGCCGCATGTTGCGACACCGTGCTCGCGCAGATGAAGAGGTTCTGCGCGAGGCGCTCGATCACGGGCACCAGCGCTTCGGGCACGACCAGCCAGCCCAGGCGCCAGCCCGTCATGTTGAAGTACTTGCTGAAGCTGTTGATGCTGATGACCTGGTCGTCGATGGCCAAGGCCGTCTGGCCAAAGGCATCGTCGTAGGAAAGTCCCAGGTAGATCTCGTCGATCAGCGTGATGCCGCCGCGGCTTTTCACGACTTCGTGGATGCGGCGCAGTTCGTCTGGCGCGATCGAGGTGCCGGTCGGGTTCGACGGTGAGGCCAGCAATACGCCGCGCGTCTTGTCGGTCCACGCCGCCTCGACCTTGGCGGCGCTGAGCTGGAAGCGTTCTTCCGCCGTCGTTGGCACCAGCACGGCCTTGCCATCCGCCGCGCTCACGAAATGGCGATTGCAGGGATAGCTCGGGTCGGGCAACAGGATCTCGTCGCCGCTTTCGATCAGCGCAAGGCAGGCGAGCTGCAAGGCGGCCGATGCGCCGGCCGTCACAACGATGCGACGCGCAGGAACATCAACGCCGAAGCGCTCGGCATACCAGCCGCTGATGCGCTCGCGCAGCGAATCGAGGCCAGTGGCGTGGGTGTACTGCGTGGCGCCGGCGCGCACCGCACGTGCGGCGGCTTCCTGCACCAGAGGCGGCGCGGTGAAGTCCGGCTCGCCGATATTCAGGAAGATCATCGGCCGGTCGGTGTGGGCCACCTCGCGGGCCAGTTGGGAAGCGGCCTTGGCCACCTCCATGACATAGAAGGGCTCGATGCGTTCGGCGCGCCTGGAAATTCTCATGCGGCGGCCCTCAACTGCGGGCCTTTCCGGTCACGCGGTCGGCTTCGACCTCGGCGGTGCGCAGGGTGGGCGCCAGGCCGTTGAGCACCGCGTTCACGTACTTGTGGCCGTCGGTGCCGCCGAATTCCTTGGTCAGTTCGATGCACTCGTTGAGCACCACGCGCCATGGCACGTCGGGGCAATGGCGGAATTCATAGACGCCGATCCACATCACGGCGTGCTCGATGGGCGAGATCTCGTTCCACTTGCGGTCGAGCAGCGGCGCGATCAATGCGTCGAGTTCGGCGGCTTCCTGGATCGAGCCATGCAGCAGCGCGTCGTAGTGCGCCGAGTCGGCCTTGTGAAAGCCGGCCAGGTCGCGCGTGAAGGCGTCGATGGCCTCGGCCTCGTTGCCGCCCACGATGAACTGGTAGAGCGCCTGCAACGCAAACTCGCGGGCACGGCTGCGCTCGGATTTGGCAGAAGCCTTTCGCGCGCCGGTGCTGGTCAGGCCGCCCTTGGGCTGCCGTGGCGGACGGCTCGATGGTTTGGTGCTTTGTTCGGTCATTGCAGGCTGGCGAGCAGTTGTGCCATTTCGACAGCAACGCGCGCCGCATCGCGGCCCTTGTCGGTCTGGCGGGCGATGGCTTGTTCGAGGTTTTCGGTCGTGAGGATCGCGTTGGCGATGGGAATGCGGTAGTCGAGCGCGACGCGGCTCACGCTCGCGCCCGATTCGTTGGCCACCAGTTCGAAGTGATAGGTCTCACCGCGGATGATGCAGCCCAGCGCGATGAGCGCATGGAAGCCACCGCGTTCGGCCAGCGCCTGAAGGCCCAGCGGCACTTCGAGCGCGCCCGGCACGCTGATGTGGTGGATGTCGGCAGAGGCGACACCCAGCGCTTCGAGTTCGCCCAGGCAAGCCGCGGCCAGCGCATCGGTGATCTCTTCGTTGAAGCGCGCCTGCACGATGCCGATGCGCAGTCCCTTGCCGCTGAGCGCGACCGCTCCCTTGTTTGAACCTTGCATGGTTTTTCAGTCTTTCGTGATGTAGCCGGCGATTTCGAGGCCGTAGCCCGCCGCCATGCTGGGCATGCGCCGCGGCGCGCCCATGAGGTTCATCTTGCGCACGCCGCATTCGCGCAGGATCTGTGCGCCGATGCCGTAGCTGCGCAGGTCCATGCGTCCGCGCTCGGGCGCTTGCGCGGGGCGGGCGGTGCCGTCGAATTGGGCGAGCAGGTCGTCGGCAGATTCGCCGCAGTTGAGGAATACCGCGACGCCCTTGCCTTCGGTGGCAATGTGCGAGAGGGCGGAATCGAGGCTCCACGAGTGCATCGAGCGGTTGACTTCCAGCGCGTCGAACACCGAGAGCGGTTCGTGCACGCGGACCGAGACGGTGTCGTCCGCGCCCCATTGGCCGCGCACCAGCGCCAGATGCACGCCGCGGCTGGGCGTGTCGCGGAAGGCGTGGGCGGTGAACCAGCCCCAGGCGGTCTGGATTTCGCGGGTGCCCACTTTCTCGACCAGCGTTTCGGTGTGGCTGCGATGCTCGATGAGCGCGGCAATGGTGCCGATCTTGATGCCGTGCTCGGCAGCGAAGAGTTGCAGGTCGGGCAGGCGCGCCATCGTGCCGTCTTCGTTCATGACTTCGCAGATGACCGAGGCGGGCGAGCAACCCGCCATCGCGGCCAGGTCGCAGCCGGCTTCGGTGTGGCCGGCGCGCATGAGCACGCCGCCGTCAACGGCTTGCAGCGGGAAGATGTGTCCGGGTTGCACGAGGTCGGCCGCGACGGCGTTGGGCGCAACCGCGGCCTGCACCGTGCGGGCACGGTCGGCTGCCGAAATTCCGGTGGTCACGCCTTCAGCCGCTTCAATGGACACGGTGAAAGCTGTCGAATGCTTGGCCCCGTTGCGCGCCACCATCGGCGGCAGGTTCAGGCGCTCGCACATCTCGCGCGAGAGCGTCAGGCAGATCAGGCCACGCGCATGGCGGGCCATGAAATTGATGGATTCGGCGGTGACGTGGTCGGCCGCAATGACGATGTCGCCTTCGTTCTCGCGGTCTTCCTCGTCCACGAGGATGACCATGCGACCGGCGCGCAGGTCTTCAACGATGTCCTCGACGGGCGAGATGGGGGCGACGGGGCGCGCTCCTGCGGCCGATCCGGAGGCGATCGGGGTCACGGATGCATTCATGATTTCAGTTCTTTCTGGGGAGAGGCGAGCGCGCCGGCTTGCAGCATGCGCTCCACGTAACGTGCGACCGTGTCGATTTCGAGGTTCACCGGGCTGCCTTCGCGCAGCTGGCCCAGTGATGTGTTTTCCACTGTGTGGGGGATGAGGTTGATGCTGATCTCGCTGCCTTCAGCGATGTCTTCGACGCTGTTGACCGTGAGGCTCACGCCGTTGATGGTGATCGAGCCCTTGTAGGCCAGGAAGCGCGCGAGGGCTTGGGGCGCCAGTACGCGCAGCTCCCAGCTTTCGCCGACGGGGGCGAAGCGGGTGACCGTGCCGATGCCGTCGACGTGGCCCGACACGATGTGCCCGCCAAGGCGGTCGTGCGCGCGCAGGGCCTTTTCGAGGTTGACCTGCGTATCGGTGTCGGCCAGGCCCGCGGTCTTGTCGAGCGATTCGGCCGAGATGTCGATGGTGAACTGCTGGCGGGCGACGTCGAGCGTCGTCACCGTCATGCAAGCGCCGTTGAGGGCGATGCTGTCACCGAGTCCGACATCGTCGAGGTAACCGGCTGGCGCCGCGATGTGCAGGCGCTTGCCGTGCGATGAAGAGCTTCCGAGGTCGTGGACGGCGGCGATGCGCCCCACGCCGGTGATGATTCCGGTGAACATTTCCGCATTTTCGCAGGTATTGAGCTCCCCCCAGGCTCCGCGCACTTCGTGTCGCTCCTCCAACCCCCTGCCGGGGGCAACACCAGCGGCCCGGCAAAGCCGGTTCCGCGGTGTTTCCCGTCTCCCTCTCCCCGTGGGGAGAGGGTTGGGGTGAGGGCCGCGAGCGGTCAAACCGCCGCTACGCATCCATCGCCCACATCCCTCACCCCGGCCCTCTCCCCACGGGGAGAGGGAGCAAATCCGAAGCGCCGGTACTGTTCGGGGCGAATTTGGGGCTGTAGCGCTAAAAAGCGTCCCGGCCGGCGACTCGGGCGATGATCCTCAGGTCGGAGCCGACCGTTTCCACAGAGCGAAATTCGAGGGGCAAGGCGCCGGCGAGGGTGGTCAGGGAGCCGGGGCCGTGGATGCGGCTGGCGATGTCCAGGCCTTCCCCGATGAGCTTGGGGGCGAGGTAGACGAGCAACTCATCGACCAGGCCTTCGCGCATCAGCGAGCCGTTGAGCTTGTGGCCGGCCTCCACGTGCAGTTCGTTCACTTCGCGGGCGGCCAGGTCGGCCAGCATGGCAGCGAGATCGACCTTGCCTTGCGGGTTGGACGCATAGCGCACGGAAACGCCGCGGGCTTCGAGCGCCCTGGCTTTTTCCGCGTTGGGCGAGGCGGCGTAGATCCAGACCTCGCGTTCCTGCACTTCGAAAAGGCGCGCGTCCGGCGGCGTCTGCAATTGGCTGTCCACAATCACCAGATGGGGCTGCCGGGGCGTTTCGACTTCGCGCACGTCCAGCCGCGGATCGTCTTCCATCACCGTGCCGACGCCCGTCAGCACGGCGCTGGCGCGGGCGCGCCATGCCTGGCCGTCGGCGCGGGCGGCGGCGCCGGTGATCCACTGGCTCACGCCGTTCTCCAGGGCGGTCTTGCCGTCCAGCGACGCGGCGACTTTCATGCGCACCCAGGGCGTCTTGCGAATCATGCGGCTGAAAAAACCGATGTTGAGTTCACGCGACTCTTCGCCGCCCGCGCCGATCTCAACCTGCACGCCCGCAGCGCGAAGTCGCTCGAGACCCTGGCCCGCGACGAGCGGATTGGGGTCCGCGATGGCGGCCACCACCTTGCCGATGCGCGCGGCAATCAGTGCATCGCAGCAGGGGCCGGTGCGCCCGTGGTGCGAGCACGGTTCCAGCGTGACATAGGCCGTGGCGCCTTCGGTCGAGCGGCCGTGGGCCTCGGCATCGCGCAGCGCCATCACTTCCGCGTGCGGACCGCCGGTGCGTTGCGTGTGGCCGACGCCGATGACGGTGCCGTCCGGCGCGACGAGCACGCAGCCGACGGCCGGGTTGGGCGGCACCGCGCGTTGCGCGTCGCGTGCGGCCTGGAGGGCGAGTTGCATCATGGGCATGGCGCGCAGCATATCTTGCGCTGCCCGTGCATGTTGACTGTCATCGGTTCCAGCAATCGGCCACCGACGCGGTGTTGGCGCGAAGGCCACGTTCGCCGGCTTGGGTCAGCGTGAAGATGCCGCAGCGGTCGCTGGATTGAGCGGCCTGCGGCGTCGCGGTCAGTTCAAAGCGCGTGGCGGCGTCCTTGGCGTCGGACGGCTTGGTGCGTTCGATGAGGTATCGCCCGCCCGGCACCTTGGCCAGCGTGTCTGGCAGGTCACCGTCCGGGTAGATGCCATTGGCAGTTGCCGCGCGCTCCAGCCAATGGGCAGCCTGCAGCAGGCCGGTCCGGGCTTCGGCGCGATGGCTGCGCCTTACGTATTCATTGAACGTTGGAAGGGCAATGGCGGTCACGATGCTGACGATGGCCAGCACGATCACCATCTCGATCAGCGTGAATCCCCACGGGGTCCGTGGGCGCCGGTCACACACGGCCTTCATTGGAGTTGGTGCCATGACGGCGTTTTGGGGACATGGCCAAGCCGCTGGCGATCCGCTTCGCTGGCGCCGGTAGAGGTGACGGTGTGCTCCTTGCCGAAGCTGCGCAGGCGCACGCCCGGCTTTCCGCCCAAGTCGATCCGGGAGGCGTTGAAGCTACTTTCCGACGCGCCATAAATTCGGGATTTCGGCCGTGCGCCCTCCACGGCGTGGAGCGTGGTCAGGAAGCTCCGGCCCCGCGGTGGTTCGCACGATTCGCCATGTGCCGATGCGCCTTGCGCATCCTGCGACAGGGGAACCATGCTGGGCACGTCGATCAACTTGCCCTCGAACCATTCCAGATTGCTGACGACGCGCTCACCCGGCACAGGCAGGTCGAGGTACCAGCCCTTCCTGGCGCCCGTGCCGGAATACGGGACGGTGTTGGTGGAGGAACTCCACAAAGACTGGTCGCCGACGGACCCCGCCGCCGATCCGCTGATAGCCTGCTGCACCAGCGAACCCCGGCCAGCGGGTACGGGAGCGCCGCTGCTGCCGCTTCCCCGCGCTGCATCCCGGCTGGTGCGCGAAGTCGGTGCGCTGTCGTAGATGCCGTAGACCGATTGGACCGAGGTGTCGCTGCGATCGGCATCGGTGAGAAGGCGGCCTGTTCCAAAAACGACCATGACGCCGCCGTCCGGATGTGCGAACCAGACCGGTGCAGCCGTGATGGGCTGCGGCTTGCCGCTTGCATCCGTGGCCGCATAGAGCGGCCGGCCTCCGGCGGCGCTCCATTCGTTGCTCTTTGCAGAGCCGAGGTCAAACTTCCAGAGTTGCCCGCGCAAGTCTCCTGCGTAGGCGACGTCCGGAATGCGATCGCCATCGAAGTCGACAAGCCGCGGTGTCGCCAAGCCATTGCCATTGAGCCCACCAGCGGCGATCTTCTGCAGTTCCCTGTTGGCATCGAGGTACTGGATCAGCAGCACCGCATTGCCGTTGGTGCTGTTGTAGCCATTGCCCATGACAAGCGCCCAGCGACCATTGTTCATTCGCGTGATCTGCTGCGCGACCTGCGAATTGGCCTGATCGCGCGTGGGTTCGCCAAAGATGTGGCCGATGTCCGGATCGCTGCTGCCGGTGGTGTCGAGCTTGACGAGGCGCGCGGCGTTGGCTTCGGCGAAGGCGCCCGGATCGGTGACATCGAGGACGAAGTAGCCCTTGCCGCCCGCGCCGAGCGTGCCTGTCAGCCATGTGCGCCACTCCTTGCCGTCGAGCAGGTCGCCGGTGAAGGGCGAGCCGTCGACGAAGTACCGATGGAGGTACGCGGGGTTCGTCAGCTGGCTCATGCCGGCGTAGACGCCTTGGGGCACGTAGGCGATCTTCTCCGCGCCTGTGGCGGCGTCGAAGCCGTGCAGCATGCCGTCGTTCGCGCCGACATAGAGCATCGAGGCACGCGATGCGTTGGCCGCGCGGAACTTGTCGTAGCCGTCCGTGAAATAGCCGCTGGAAGGCTTGCCCGGCGCGTACCAGAGCCTTGAATTGACGGAGTCGCCCTGGCGCGAGGCGCGGTCGCGGAAGCTGCCACCTTGCGCCGTTTCTCCGGAACGATCGCCGCGCAGGTAGAGCAGGCGCCTCGCGCCACTTGCGTCATGACCCGATCCGTCGAAGCCGAGCGCAGCCTGCTGCGCGGTCGTCAAATGGTCCCAGCGCCAGCCGACGCCCTTCAGCTCCGCGCCTTGGCTTTGGCTGGTGACGATCACGCGAGCGTCTGGCGACATCGCGTCGAGCAGGGTCGCGGTGGTGGTCGCCTGCCCGGTTGCACCAGCGCCCCATGGGCCCGCAGACGCCGTTGACGCGCCACGCGCCACAGTGAAAGACGTGATGTCGCCGCTCCAGGATCCAACGTCGTACCGCGCCGCAAAGACCGAGGTGTCATTGCGCGTTGTCGATGCGCTGGCGACCATCGAACTGGCGGCAATCGTCCTGCCCCGCCGATCCGCGGCGATGCTTTGCAGGATGGACTTGACGGCTTGCGTCTGTTCGCTTGCGTTGGACGTGGCGTGGTAGCTGCCGCGGCTGTTGATGGCGATCTGCGCCAAGGCGGGATCTTCGGCGGTGGGCCCGATCGCGTGGATGGACAGGTGCTGCCAAGGCGCCGGGTCGTATTGCGGATTCCAGTATTGCGAGGGGCTTGCAATGGTTGGCTGCACCTCGTTCTTGAGTGCGGATTGCAGATCTGTGGCCCAGTAGTGGAACGCGAGTTCGGCAGCGCTGGGAGATTCGGCGCCGGCGTTGCTCCCGGCCCCTTCGCGGTAGATCGCGGTGACGGCGCTCGTGGCGTCATAGGGCGTTCCATCGGGCAAGGTCATCGAACGCAGCGGAGTGTTGAATCGGGCGGCGGACGCGCCTGCCAACTCGCCGAGGCCGGCGCCGGACGCCGCGAGCAGCATGTAGGTCTTGCGGCAGGCGAGGGCGGGTGTCAGTTGCGAGCCGGGCAATGCGGCCCACGGGCTGTTGGGACCGAGGTCCGAGCGTGCAAGGTAATCGCCAGCCTTGAGCAGCGCTGTGCGCGTGCTCACGACGTCGTTGCCAAGCTCGCTGTCGAGTTGATCAACGAAGGCCATGAAGTTGCGCCGGTGCGCATCGTCCAGCGTGCGCATGCCGTTGTGCCCGGCGCAAAGCGCTCCGCTGCCGGGCAACGCGCTGCAGCCGCGGCTCGCTTGCCACGCCAACCGGATGCTGTCCTGCGGTGCGTTGGCGGCAGCAAAGCCTTCTCGCAGCGCCGCTTGGAGGCCTCGCAAGCGCGTCCGCGCCGCCGCATCGCCCATCGCGTTGTCGATGGAAACGATCACATTGGGCGCCGGCCACTTTCCGTCCACGACCGCGGGGGCCGTACTGAAGGCGAGTGCCCCGGTAGCCGCCGGTTGCGCGGTGGAGGCAAGAGGGGCAATGCAGGTCGCAAGAAGGGCGCAGATCTTTGGCGTCTGCTTCGCGTGAACAAGAAAACTCAAGAATCGACCTTCTTCCAGACAAAAACGGTTTGCAGCACGGCGCGCGTCGAAGGCTTGCGGCCCTCGGCAATGGCGGTGATGCGATAGACATAGGGGTTGGCGGCGTCGGGGCCCATCGAATCGCTCTTGCCGCCGCGCGCTCGCGATGCGGCGTTGAAGGGCAGCACTTCGACCCAGTACCAGGCGTTGGACTTCAGCAGTTCGTTGTCCGACGCGGAGCTTGCGGCGCCCGTGAACTCGCCGTAGTGCGCGGCGACCTGCTTCATCCTGTCGAGGCCCTGGTCGCCGGTGGCCGTTTGCCAGAACTCGGGCGCGACTTTCGTGGCCACGCAGATGCCTTGCGCGCAAGAGGGCAACTTGGCGGAGAGCGACGCGAAGAGTTCCTCGAAGTCTTCGCTTCCTTCTTGCGGGAACCAGGGCTTGCCGGCGGCCAGGGCGCCGACCTCATGCGTGCGGCAACTCCCTTCGAATTCCGCCCCGGTCTTGCAGGGACTGCCATCAGGCTTCGTGCCCTGGATGTCGAACTCGGCGTCGCGCAGGATCGCTTGCGCATTTTCGAAGGCGCGCTGGTGGTCCGCATCGGTGCCGGTAATCATCTCGTTGAACCATGCGGTGCGCGAGGTGCCAACGACCAGCAGCGTCGTCAGGAGCACCATGACCATCACGGTGAAAAGCGCGATGCCGCGTTGATGTTGTTTCAAGCCAGTCTTCTTCACCGCTCAGGCTCCCGACTGCGTGCGCAGGTGAAAGACGTTGCGCAGCACCACATGCAATCGACCGTCGCGCGTGACTGTCTGGCCGTCGCAGTTCACGTAGGTGCCGCTGTCCTTGCGCTCGTGGCCTTGCAGGTCGAGGCAGACTTCCACCGCTGTCACGCCCGGCCAGAACTGCGCCTTTGCGATCTCGCTCGCGCGCATGGCGCGGACCTTGTCTTCGTCCTGCAAGCGATATCGCACGCGGAACCCTGCCACGCCCTCGACCAGTGGTTGGTTCTGTGACGTGCTTGACTTGCAGCGGAGGTTGCCCTTTTCGACTGCGAACGTGGCATCGATCCTTCCTGTCTCGCCGGGCTCCTGTCCGAGGCAGTCGAAGCGTTGAGCGGCAAGCAGCGGCGCCGGCAGGTTCGCGACCCTGAACGAGTCGGGCTTGGTGCCAGCGCCATCGACGCCGTCGACGAATGCGGCGCCACCGTCCAGCCCCACGAAGCCGTCGATGAATTCGACGACCGTCGGCGTGGACGCCGCTGACGCCGTTGACGCCGTTGTCGATGTTGCCGATCCGCCGGCAGTCGCCAACTGAAGATCCAGCGAGCCGGCCTGCCGCACCTGAATCCCGATGTTTCGCATCGCGTGAGCCCCTTGCTGCTGAAGCTGGCTCATGTCGCTGACCGACGTGGCGGCATCGCGCGCAATCAGCATGGAGGCCATGGCCGCGCCGATGACCAAGGCGCCGATGGTCAGGCCGACCAGCAATTCGAGCAGGGTCGCGCCACGTTGAGGGTTGCGGTGCGAAGCCATCAACCGGAAGGGATCCGCGTCAGGGCTGCACATATGCCAGATGGCAGATCAGGCCCGCCGGACATTGCACCTTGGCCGCCCCGGTCTCGACGTCGAAGGGCTTGACTTCCTCGGTCAGCGTGTCGGGGCCCGCATTCGTGCGCTCGTTGGCGCGCCAGCCGATCATCACGGCCAACTGGCGCCGCACGCCTTCTGCGTCGGGCGCGGTTGCGTCGAACACGGTGGCTTGGCCCAAAGGCAATCCCTGCGTGACCGATTCCTTCCATCGGGCGACGTCCCATTGCGCCAGCGCCTTGGGTTCGCACCATTGCTGGTCGCAAGCGGCATCTGCACTGCCAGTGGAGGTCCAGTCCGAGTGAAATGCGGCGAGTTGCCCGAAGCCGTCGGGATTCGATTTCATTCGCTCGGAGAGATCGTCGATCAGCCGGATCGCCTGTGCGCGACGGACCGTGGTCTGCGTCTCCGCCATGGTTCGCAGCTGCACCACGAGGGCGCCCAGGACGGCGACGGCCAGGATTGCGATCGCGACCAGGGACTCCAACAGTGTGATGCCACGTTGTTTGCGCATCGACGGGTTCAATCGGGACAATCGTCGAGACCGGGCAGTGCGCGTATGCGCCCGCCCGACGAGATGCAAATGGCGGTCGTGACGCCCTTGACGGTCCTCGAACTGACGATGAAGCCCAGGCCACCCGAACTGAAGACACCCAATGGGCTCCCATTCAATGCAGCACTGCCGCGGGTCTGCCTGACGCGCAGTCCGGATTGCGCCGGGGTGGCCTGAAGAATTTCTTCGGACGCGGCGCGCACGCGGTTGTCGTCGTCATCCGCAAAGACGATCCATCCGCAACCCCATTCGCCTGAGCCCTTTTCGGGTTCGATGCATTCGTTGCTGACCACCCTCGCCAGCGTCACATGGCCGCCGCGCCGAAAGGCCTCGGCGCGGGCGAAATAGATGCTGGTGGTCAGTGCATCGACGGTCGATCGCACCTTGAGCTTTTCGCTGATCTCGCGAAAGCTTGGCATTGCGATCGCCGCCAGCACGGCCAGGATTGCCACCGCGACCAATGCCTCGAGCAGCGCAAAGCCGCAAGCATCCAGCGCCTGCGGCGGCATCCATATTGAATCTTCTCCCTGTCCCACTGCGCGCGATGCTAGGCATGACGCGCATGCCTCCCGGGCGCCAGCCGACAGCCGGTGGCGCCTATCCGATCAACGGCAGTGAAAAAGCAAATGAGACATTTTGGAAGCAGTTGCCAGCAGATAAAGGCAGATTGCTTCCAATAGGCGTACTAAATGTCGCGCAGAAGTTGCCGAAACTCATCGACGTCTTCAAAGCTTCGATAGACGGAGGCAAAGCGAACGTACGCCACCTTGTCGAGGCGCTTGAGTTCGCGCATGACGAATTCCCCGAGCTTGGTGGACTCGATTTCGCGCAATCCGCTGGAAAGAAGCTTCTGCTCGATGCGCAGCAGCGCGTTGTCGATCTGCTCGATGCTCACCGGACGCTTGCGCAGCGCCAGCGCCATCGAGGCGCGCACCTTGCCCGAGTCGAAATCGGCGCGGCGGCCGTCTTTCTTGACGACTGCGGGAAAGGCGACTTCCGGGCGCTCATAGGTGGTGAAGCGCTTTTCGCAGCCACCGCACTGGCGGCGCCTGCGAACAAAATCGCCGTCCTCGGAAATGCGGGTCTCGACGACTTGCGTGTCGACGTGGCCGCAAAAAGGACACTTCATGCGGCAACCCCTCTCGAATCAGCGGTAGACCGGGAACCGGCTGGTCAGCGCGTGGACCTTGGCGCGGACCGTCTCGATGGTGCCCGCGTCGCGCGGATTCTCGAGTACGTCGGCAATCAGGTTCGCCGTGGCGCGCGCTTCCTCATCCTTGAAGCCGCGCGTCGTCAGGGCCGGCGTGCCGATGCGCACGCCGCTGGTGACCATCGGCTTTTCCGGATCGTTGGGAATCGCATTCTTGTTGATCGTCATGTGCGCCGCGCCAAGGACCGCCTCGGCTTCCTTGCCGGTGATGCCCTTGGCACGCAGGTCCACCAGCATGACGTGGCTTTCGGTGCGGCCGCTGACGATGCGCAGGCCGCGTTCCGTCAGCGTGTCGGCGACGATCTGCGCGTTCTTGACCACCTGTTGCTGGTAGGCCTTGAACTCCGGCGCCAGCGCTTCCTTGAAGGCCACGGCCTTGGCCGCGATGACGTGCATCAGCGGGCCGCCCTGCAGGCCGGGGAAGATGGCGCTGTTGATGGCTTTTTCATGCTGCGACTTCATCAGGATGATGCCGCCGCGCGGTCCGCGCAGGCTCTTGTGGGTGGTCGAGGTGACGACGTCGGCGTGCGGCACCGGGTTGGGGTACACGCCCGCGGCCACGAGGCCGGCGTAGTGGGCGATGTCGACCATGAAGATCGCGCCCACGTCCTTGGCCACCTTGGCGAAGCGCTCGAAGTCGATGCGCAGCGAATAGGCCGAGGCACCCGCGATGATGAGCTTGGGCATGTGTTCATGCGCCTTGCGCTCCATGGCGTCGTAGTCGATGGCTTCGTTCTTGTCGAGGCCGTAGCTCACCACGTTGAACCACTTGCCGCTCATGTTCAGCGGCATGCCGTGCGTGAGGTGGCCGCCTTCGGCCAGGCTCATGCCCATGATGGTGTCGCCGGGCTTGAGGAAGGCGAGCATCACGGCTTCGTTGGCCGAGGCGCCGCAGTGCGGCTGCACGTTGGCGGCGTCCGCGCCGAAGATCTGCTTGACGCGGTCGATGGCCAACTGCTCCACCACGTCGACGTGCTCGCAGCCGCCGTAATAGCGCTTGCCCGGATAGCCTTCGGCGTACTTGTTGGTGAGCTGTGAGCCCTGCGCGGCCAGCACGGCCGGCGAAGCGTAGTTTTCGCTGGCAATCAGCTCGATGTGGTGTTCCTGGCGGGCGTGCTCGGCCTGGATGGCAGCCCAGATTTCAGGATCGGTCTGTTCGACCAGGATATTGCGTTGGTACATGGCAGTCCTTTGAAGACGATGGTCCTTGTTCTTCTGACGACAAACAAGGGCTGCCCAGGCGAACGGCTGATCACCCGTTCTTGTGACAGAGCCGGGCGGTACGCTTCCCAGTGGTATTCCCCACGTCAGCGCATGCACCCACTACTTATTAGGGTGAAGCGCCTAATCGCCAGTCGCGTACGAGGCCGAGTTTAGCCGAGGTCGGCCGGCTCGCGCGCCGGTCCAGTGACATGCCCCGGATCAAAGACCCGACAAGTAGGCGACGCGGTCGCCCGGCGCGGACCTGGGCTCCACGGGCGCGGCGGCGGTCGTGGAAGCGGCAGCGGCCGGTTCACGTTGCTGGGCGCGCAGGGCAGGCTGCGGCGTCGTCAGGGGCACCGAGCGGCCGCCTTCGACTTGGCGCAGCCGCTCATGCTCGGCCATCACCTTGCCGGCATACCCGCCGTCGTCGGCCAGATTGGCGGCGCCCACGTAGTAGCGCAAGCCGCCTTCCAGGGAACCGGCGCGGGCGATGCATTCCTGCAGGACCTTCACGCCAACGCGCATGTTCGTCACGGGATCGAAGGCCGTGAGCGTGCCGCCCGCGCTTTCGTACTTGTCGCCGTGGATGCGGGTCATGACCTGCATCAGGCCCTGGGCGCCCACGTGGCTTTGCGCAAAGGGATTGAAGCTGGATTCGACGGCCATGATGGCCAGGATGAGGGTCGGGTCGAGCTTGGTGCGCTTGCCGATGTCATAGGCTTCGGAAACGAGCACGGACAGCGGCTCGGCAGCCACGCGGTACTTCTTGCTGAGCCAGAACGCCACGGCGGCCTGCGGCTTGGGCAGGTCGCCAGGGCTGGCGGCAGTCGTCCGCTCGATGGCGGTCGGCTCGAGATCAAGATCAGGCACAAATGCGACTTCGGGCGCCGGACGGCGCGACTGCAGCCATCCCATCAGTTCGTCTTCGCCAGTTTGGCGGAGGTCAGGGCGGGCGACCAAGGTGATCGCCGTGAACACCAAGGCCAGCCCGAGCAGGGCAAAACCGTTGTGCGTGATTTCAAAAAAGCCATCGGCCACGTCTGAGAGCATGGTCTTCAGACCCTGTCCCGTGGCTGCAAGCGCCTGTTTCATCGTCTTCCTTTCGGTGCGTCGCTCAACGCACGCCAGCACGTTGAACGGACCGGGATGAAGAGAGCGACGTTGATTGGTCGTATCAGGTCCGCGCAATTGAAATGGGTAGGAGCGCGGCACTCTGATTTAAGCCTGTGAGTAAAAAGTACACAAGGCGGCGGAGTCAAGAAGGCCCCGAGACCTTGTAGGTGGCTCGGGCTTGGGGCATTCTAGGAGGCGCTACATATCGGGTCAAGCATAAGGAATTTAATCTTTATCGCTAAAGGTTGCTTCGATGCGCCCCAAAAAAGGGTCTGAATCGCTTCGGCCGGGTCCATTGAAAATCCGATTTGCAAAGGGCTCGCAAGACGCCTAACCTTGGGGTGCCTGAGCATTTCAGGTGTTTCGCCAAGGTCCAGTAGCCACCGGAGTTCCATCCAACGGCTCAGCGGTCAAGGCCTCAACGGTGGCAATCCTTTGCTGCCAGCACGGTTGGAACGATTTCACTTCCGGCCGAGCGAAAAGATGGCATGAGCCTTGGGCTCGCCATCGAGCCCGGTAGCACGACTTAGCGTCATGCCACCGGGCTTTCTCATTTCTGGGCCGCATGGGTGGGAAGCCGACGGCATTTACGGCACACTCGCCGCTGATGAACGCTGCCTCCATGAAAGTCAACAAATGGGTGCGACGCGCAGTCGTGGCCGTGCTCGCCCTTTTGGCCCTCTGGTTGGTGGCGTGGCTGGCGGTCCCTCCCATCCTCAAGAGCCAGGTCCAGAAGATCGCCAGCGAGAAGCTGGGGCGCCAGGTCACCATCGGCAAGATCGACTTCAAACCGTGGACGCTGGAGCTCACGGTGAACGACCTGCGCATCGCCAGCGCGGATGGCAGCCACGCCCAGGTCGAAGTAGGGCGCCTTTATGCCGACGGCGAACTCCAGTCGATCCTGCGCCTGGCCCCGGTGGTGGATGCGGTGTCGGTCGAGCGTCCGAGCGTGAAGGTCGTTCGCCGGAAGGATGGCAGCTACGATTTCGATGACATCCTGCAGCGCTTTGCGAACCAGCCCGAAAAACCCAAGACCGATCCGGCGCGCTTTGCCATCTACAACATCAGCCTCTCCGGTGGTTCGGTCGATTTCGACGACCAGGCCATCGGGCCGAAGCACGAGTTGCGCGAACTGGCGCTGAACGTTCCATTCCTGAGCAATTTCCCGTCGCAGCGAGAAGTCAAGATCGAGCCCAAGCTGGCTTTTTCGCTGAACGGCAGCAAGTTCGATTCGAGCGCGCAGGCCACGCCTTTTGCCGAGAAGCGCGTGGCCGATGGCAACTTGCAGTTCACCGGGCTCGACCTGTCTCATTTTCTGGCCTATGCGCCTGCCGGCCAGCCGGTCAAGCTGGCCGGGGGCACGCTGGACGCCAATCTGAAGGTCGATTTCGAGCAGGGCGCGTCCGAGGGCTTGCGCATCAGCGGCACGGTCGCGGTCCACGGCGCCAAGGTCATTGACCAGAAGGACAGGGACTTGCTGGCCTTCGATTCGCTCAAGGTGGCGCTCGCCAACGTCCGCCCGCTGGAGGGCATCGTGCATATAGGAGAGGTCGAACTTGCGGCGCCGCAGTTGGCGGTCGCGCGCGACGCGCAGGGCAAGCTCAACCTGCTGCCGACCGATCCGGCGAGCGGAGACGTCGAAAAGCCCGCTGAAGTGTCGCGCCCGGTGGCCGAGGCGACCAAGGGCGCCATTGCGAAGAAGACATGGCAGATCCAGGTCGACAAGGTGGGCCTGCATGCCGGCAAGGTGGCCTGGCGCGACGCGAAGGTCCGTCCCGCCGCGGCGGTCGACGTAAGCCAGCTGGAAGTAGTCGCCGAGGGCGTGACCTGGCCCATGGAGAAGCCCGCGAGCTTCCATGGCTCGACGTCGGTGGCTGGCGCCGCGCTCAAGTTCAAGGGCGAGGCGACGGACAAGGTGGCCAAGGTGGAGGCGGAGGTTGACCAGTTGCCCCTGTCGCTCGCCGCGCCCTACCTCGCGCAGAGCCTGGAGCCGACGCTCGACGGCAAGCTCAGCGGCCAGATCGACGTGGCCTGGAACAAGCCCGACCTGAAGCTGATCGCCCGCCGCGTGGCCGCAGATGGGCTGGCGCTCACGCAGGGCAAGACGGCGCTGGCCAGCGTCGGCCGCTTCGAACTGACGGACGCGCAGGTCGACATGACGCAGCACAAGCTGACCATCGCCAATTTCAGTGCGACCAACCCCAAGATCCGCATCGAGCGGGACAGCGAGAAGCGCTGGATGTTCGAGCGCTGGCTGAAAACCGGCTCGCCGCAGGCCGGCGGCACCGAAGACGCCAAGGTCGCTGCGCCCAAGCCGGCGGCGGCGGAAACGCCGCCACCCGGCGCAAACACCAAGCCGTGGGAGTTGCTGATCGGCACGCTCGCGATCAACAACGGTGTCGTTTCCTACGCCGACAGCGCCAACGAGAAAATTCCCGTCGAAGTTGAATTCACGGCGCTCAACCTGAAGGCGCAGCAGCTCTCGCCCAACAGCACGACGGCATCACCGATCGACGTCTCCGGCCGGCTCACATCGGGACGGCGCGCCGATCCCGGGCGCTTTTCGTACAACGGCAAGTTCGTCCTGAAGCCGCTGTCGACGGAAGGAAAGCTCGAACTCGGGTCTCTTCCAGTCCACGCGTTCAAAGCCTATTTCGCGTCGAACGCGCCCAACGTCGACTTGCGCCGCTTCTTCCTGAGCTACCGGGGCTCTGTTCAGTACGCAAGCGACCCGGCGGGGCTGAAGGCCAGTCTTGCCGGCGATACGGCCTTTGACGACGTACGCGTGAACAGCGCCTTGATTGCGCCGGGCACGGCCTCCAGCCTGGATCGCAGTGCCAGCCAATTGCTCAGCTGGAAATCGCTGAGCCTGCGTGGCGTCAAGCTCAATCTGGTCCCCAAGACCCCCTTGGCCCTCGACGTGCGGGAAACGTCCCTGACGGACTTGTTTGCCCGCCTGGTGATCGACGAGAACGGCAAGCTTCATTTGCAGGATCTCGCCAGCAGGACGCCGATCGACTTGTCTGCGCCGGCCGCGCCGGGCGCTGCGCCTGCACCGCCTGCGGTCGGGCCCGACGGAAAGCCCGCTGCCACGACCCGCAAGAAGTTCTTTGGACGCGGAACGGTCACCAAGTCCGCCCAGCCTGTAGCCAAGCCGCAGGGCGCCGCACCTTCGGCGGAGCTGATGGTGAATGCGCCGGAGGCTGCCGCCGCGCCAGCGCCGCCGGCCGTGGCGGATGCGCCACCAGTGGACACCGGCCCCAAGCCGGTCATCAATTTCGGACCGATCACGCTGGTCAACGCCCGCATCGACTTCACCGACCGTTTCATCAAGCCGAACTATTCGGCAGACCTGAGCCAGATGACCGGCAAGCTGAGCGCGTTTTCCTCCAGGCCCGTGGATGGCAAGCCGGTGCTGGCGGACCTTGAACTGAACGGCAAGGCGCAGCAGACGGCCGCGCTGGAAATCGTGGGCAAGCTCAATCCGCTGGTGCAGCCGCTCCAGCTGGACATCACGGCCAAGATGCGCGACCTCGAACTCGCGCCCTTGTCGCCTTACACCATCCGCTACGCCGGGCACGGGATCGAGCGCGGCAAACTGAGCGTCGATCTCAACTACAAGGTCGAACCCGACGGCCGGCTGAGTGCCACCAACAAGCTCGTGCTCAATCAGCTCCAGTTCGGCGAGGAGGTGCCCGGAGCCGAGCGCACCCTGCCGGTGAAACTGGCCATTGCGCTGCTGGCGGACCGCAATGGCGTGATCGACGTCGACCTGCCGCTGTCAGGCTCCATCAACGATCCACAGTTCAGCGTCTGGCCCCTCGTGTGGAAGGGCATCGTGAACCTCATCGTCAAGGCCGTGACCTCGCCGATGAACCTGTTGACGGGTGGCTCCGGCGGAGGTGGAGGTGAATCGAGCGCGATCGTCTTCGATCCGGGGAGTTCGTCGCTGTCGCCTTCCGCCAAGGAGAGCCTCGACAAGGTCGCCAAGGCGCTGACCGATCGGCCCGCATTGCGCATGACAGTCGTGGGCACCGCCAGCTTGGAGCAGGAGCGAACCGCGTATCAACGCGAGCAACTGAGGGAACTCGCCCGAGCCGAGAAGCGCCGGATCGCCGTGCGCGGCGGCAAGGAGGCCTCGGAGGTGGAGGCCGTCACGGACGCCGAGTACCCCGCGCTGATCACCGCGGTCTACAAGCGCGCCGACTTCAACAAGCCACGCAACATGGTCGGCCTGTCCAAGGACCTGCCGCTGCCGGAGATGGAAAACCTGCTGATGGCCAACATTCCGGTCAACGACGAAACCATCCGCGAGTTGGCCGTGGAGCGCGGCGTGGTCGTGCGTGACTATCTGCTGGAGCAGAAATTGCCCGCCGAACGCCTGTTCCTTGGCGCGGTGGAAACCAAGCCCAAGGACGAGAAGTGGAAGCCCGGCGCCGAGCTTAAATTGGAGACGCGTTGAGCGCAGGCGGCGCGTGGGTCAAAATGGAGGGCTGCGCCGGAATTGCCGGCGCCTTCGCATTTCTACCAAGACAAAAATTTTTCGCGCTGTGACCTCATCAACTTCCAAGCCCCACGACATCCACGCACTCGACGCGCTCACGGGCGGCGCTTTCACTGCGCCGACCTCCGGCGAACGCGCGCAGCGCGTGCGCGACTGGCTGGCAGCCGGCCCCGCCGCCGAGCAGCTGCACGACGTGTTCAAGGAGCTGAGCGGTCGCGACAAGGGTGCTGCGCGTCTGGTGCGCGAAAAACTCGACGAGATCAAGCGCACGCGCGGGCAGGAATCCATCGCCGCCGAATGGGCGCAAAAGGCGCAGGGCCTGCTGGAACAACCCAAGCTCAATATCGCGGACGCACTTGCATGGCAGCGCGACGCGGCCAAGGCCGGTGCACCGCTGTCGCGCGAGCCGCTGGCTGCGCTGAAGGTGCAATTGGCCGAGCGTGTGAAGGGCATCGAAGACCTGCAGCATCGCGCGCAGGTCCATCGCGAGGCCGCTGTGTTGCTGGCGCAACGCTTCGAAGTGCTCTCCACCAAGGGCTGGCAAGACGCGCAGGCGGTAGCCGAATCGTTGGCGGCCGACGTTGAAAACTGGAAGGAGCAGGCCAGCGCCATAGCCGCCGATCCCAACTGGACCAGCCTCGATGGCCGTTTTGCGCCCCAGCTCGAAGCGTCCAAAGCGCAGTTGCTGGTCGTGTCCGACGCGTTCAAGGCCGCCTTGGCGCAAGCCGTCGCAGCCGCGGCGGATGCCGCCGCGCCGCTGCCGCCCGTGCCCGTGTGGGCAGACGAGTTGCGTGCTGCGCGTGGAATCCCGGTCGAAGCGGCAGGTGCGCCCGTCGCCAAGCCGGCTGCGGCACCCAAGGGCCCCAAGGTCGATCCGGCCGTGCGGGCCGCGGCCAACGACGCCGTCAAGGCTGCGCTCGCCAAGCTCGAGCAGGAAACCGCGGAAGGCCATGGCAAGGGCAGCGCCGGCGCCGCCGCGGCCCTGCGTGCTGTGTTGAAGGAACACGGCCGCCTGGTCGAGCAGCCCCTGGAAGGCCAAGTCCATGCCGCACTGGTGGCGGCAGGTGAACTCGAGGGCTGGCAGCGCTGGAGCGCCGACAAGGTCCGCGAAGATCTCGTGGCCAAGGCCGAAGCCCTGCTCAAGCGCCCCGACGGGCAGGCCCTCGGCGGCCGCAAGATGCAGGAAAGCCTGCGCGCCCTGCGCGAACAATGGAAGAAGGCGGACCAAGGCGGCGTTCCCAACCATGCCCTGTGGAAGCGTTTCGACGAAGCCTGCAACGAAGCGCACAAGGTGGTCGAAGCGTGGCTCGAAAAGGTTCGTGCGGACGCCGCCGAACATCGCGCCCAGCGCGTGGCGCTCATCGAGGAAGTCAAGGCATGGGCGGCCGAGCACGCCGATGCGAGCGACCTGAAGGCGCACAACCGCGCCCTGCATCAGTTTGCCGACCGCTGGCGCGATGCAGGCCATGTGGGCGAAAAAGTGTTTGCAGAACTCCAGGGCCAGTGGTCCGAGGCTTTTGGCGCCGCGCGTGCGCCTTTCGAGGCCGCGCAAAAGGCCAGCACCGAGCGTCGCCAGGCGCTGATTGCTGAAGCCGTTCAGCTGGGCAGCGCACCGGTCCTGCGCGTCGATGCCGTCAAGGCCTTGCAGCAGCGCTGGCAGTCGGAGGCGCAGAGCGTCCCGCTCGATCGCCGTCAGGAGCAAAAGCTGTGGGACGCCTTCCGTGCGCCCATCGACGAAGCATTCAACCGCAAGACGGCCGAGCGCGAGAAGGTCGCCTCCGCCATGAGCGAGCACGATCGCAATGTGCTGACCGCCTCCAAGGCGCTCGAAGCAGCCAACGCGACGGGCGATGCCCAAAAGATTCGCACCGCCGTGGCCAACCTCGAAGCAGCGATGCGTGGTGAATACAAGCCGCCCGTCGAGGCGCCCGCGCCCGCCAAGGCAGCCTCCGACGGACCCGACGTGGGTGCGACCGAAGTCGTGGCCCCCGGTCAGGCGGCTGCGGAGTTCGCAGAAAGTGCGGAGCCGAGCAGCGCACCGGCCGAAGGCGCCGGCGACGCGCCCGCTGAAGCAGCTCCGGCCGAATCCGCCGATCTGACAGCACCCGCAGACGGTGCCGATGCCGCCGCGCGCACCGACGCGCAGGCTGCCCCGGCGCCGAAGGCCCCGCCCAAGAAGCCGGTGGTGGCCGTTCGCGGCGACGATCGGCCAGGCATGAAGAAAGCCGAGCCCATGCCCGCTGGACGTGGCGGACGTCCGGGCGACCGGCGCGACAGCCGTGGCCCGCGTCCGGACGATCGCGGCCCGCGACCGGAGGGGCGTGGCAATGATCGTGGCGGGCGCTTTGGCGACCGTCCTGCCTTCGAGGACCGTGGTCCGCGTCTCGGCGATGCCGCATTCCGCGCGCAGCGCGAAGCGTTGGAACATGCGCAACTGGCCTTGCGCAAGCTGCAGGCCCAGGCGCATGGCGAGGCGCTCACGCAACTGATCGGTGCATGGGAGCATCGCGATGCCGGCGAATTGCCCAGCGTGCAGGAACTCGGCCGTGCCGTGAGCCCTGCCGTTCGCGGCACGTGGTCGCAATCGGTTGGCGCGGCGCCTGCGGGTGCCGACGCTGCGTCGGAGTCGCTGCTGCGCCTCGAAATGGCTGCCGAGGTTCCGACGCCTGCCGAGCAACTGGACGCACGTCGCGCGCTGCAACTCAAGCTGCTCACGCGCCGTGGCGATCCCGCACCAGCGCAGACGTGGGCGCAGGACGTGGGCAAGGTGTTGGCATCGGCGCACGATGCGGCATCGGCGCGTCGCCTGCAGTCGGCATTGAAGGCGCTGCTGCGCAAGTAAGCAATAGTCGGGCAGCGGGGGCGCAGGCCAGAGAGGCTTGCGTTCGCTCTTGCTTGCCTTACTTCCGGCCTGAAAGAAAGAAGGCGTCGAACAGCGCCAGCAGCGCCGGCGCCTCCTGCGCGAATCGCTCGCGATTGACGAAGTAGGTTTCGCAGGCCACGGCGAAAAACTCCGTGATCGAGGTCGCGCCATACGGGTCGAGCCAGGGTGCCTCGCCGCCGAAACGCTCGGCGATGATCGCCTTCTCGCGGAATTCGCCGTAGGCCGCTTCCATCACGGTCAGCCATTTCAGTTTGCCGTCGCGCGCGCTGTTCGTGCCCGCGAAATTCATGGGCAGCGGCGGACAACCGTCGGCGCGGCCGTCGCGCATGTCGATCTTGTGGACGAACTCGTGGATCACCACGTTGTAGCCCGCTTCGCTCGTCACGCCGCTTTCAAGCACGGCCTGCCAGCTGAGCATGACCGGGCCACGGTCCATGGCTTCGCCGGCAATGACTTCGTCGTATTCATGAACGACACCGACTTCGTCCGTCACCTTGCGTCGCGCCAGTGCCTCGGCGGGATGCACGACGACACCGACGAAATCGTCGTACCAGTTCAAGCCGCCGGGCAGGTGCAAGATCGGCAGCACGGCCTGCGCCGCAATGCACAGCGCGACTTCGTCGGTGATGACGAAGCCATGCGCGCCGTGAAATTCCTTGTCGCGCAAGAACTCGGCGGCAAGCGCGCGCAGGCGATCCATGGAGCCTTCGGCGCGCCTGAAAAGAAATGGGTAGCGCAGCAGCGCAGACTGCCACGCCCGTTCGGGAATCGGTGGTACGGAACGCAGCTTGCGCAACCAGCCCAGCATCGGGCGACCGCTCAGCGCAAGTCGACGCGCTGCGCGCCGGCTGCGGAAATGCAGAGCAACTGCGCACGCGGCGGATGCGCAGCGGCGTCCCAGTCGCTCAACACGATGCGTTGCATGCCGTCGCCGAGATCGTGCCGCGCGGGGCGATGCGTGTGGCCGTGAATCAGCGTCTGGGATTTGGCTTTGGCGAGCCAATCGCGGGCGGCGCCGGTGTCCACGTCTGCCCAGATCACCGTGGGGTCACGCTGGCGTTCCTCGCTCTTGGCGCGCACCGATCGCGCGAGCGAGCGGCGCTGCTCCAGCGGTTGCGAGAGCACGGCCTGTTGCCACGCAGGCGAGCGCACCTGCTCACGAAAGCGCAGGTACTCCGTGTCTTCGAGGCACAGGGCGTCGCCGTGGCTGAGCAGCCAGCGTTCGTTCATGAACGCCAGCACCGTTGGGTCGTCGAGCAGCGTGAAGCCCGCTTGCGCGGCAAATGCCGAGCCGATCAGGAAGTCGCGATTGCCGTGCATGAAGTACACCGCATGCCGCGCCGAAGCCTCGCGCAACAGCTGTGCGCATTGCGCCTCGAAGCCGGGCTCGGCGGCGGCATCGTCACCCACCCACACTTCGAACAGGTCGCCAAGAATGAAGAGGGCGTCGGCTGGCGTGGTCTGCAGGTAGCCGCGCCATGCCTCGAACGTGGCCGCATCGCCCGGCTGAAGATGCAGGTCGGAAATGATGTCGACCGAGCGCCACTCGGGTGGCGCCACAAGCTCCTGGAAGGCGGTGTGGTTCATGGCCGTTGCAGAAGCTCGCGGGTTGCGGCGAAGTCGCCAGTTATTCCGAGATGACGACAGCCTTTTCGATCACCACGTCATCGAGCGGCACGTCGTCGTGGAAGCCCTTGCGGCCCGTCTTCACAGCCTTGATCTTGTCGACCACGTCGGTTCCGTTGATGACCTTGCCGAACACCGCGTAGCCCCAGCCTTGCGCGGAAGGTGCCGTGTGGTTCAGGAAGCCGTTGTTCGCCACGTTGATGAAGAACTGCGCGGTGGCCGAGTGCGGCGCATTGGTGCGCGCCATTGCCACGGTGTAGTTGTCGTTCTTCAGGCCGTTGTTGGCTTCGTTCTCGATTTGCGCGTCGGTGGGCTTTTGCGTCATGCCGACTTCGAAGCCGCCGCCTTGCACCATGAAGCCGGGGATCACGCGATGGAAGATGGTGCCGTCGTAGTGGCCCTTCTTGACGTAGCTCAGGAAGTTCTCGACGGACTTCGGTGCCTTGTCGCCGTCCAGCTCCAGCGTGATGACGCCGTAGTTGCGGATCTGCAGTTCGACTTGGGGTTTGCTCATGAGGGTTCTCCTGTTTACTTCGCCACGACGGTGGCGGACTTGATGGTGACGGTTTCGAGCGGCACGTCTTGCATGCCGCCCTTGTTGCCCGTGGGCACGCCGCGGATTTTGTCGACGACGTCCTTGCCGGCAATGACTTTGCCAAACACCGTGTAGCCGTAGCCATCGGGGTTGGGGGCGTTGAGCTTGGGGTTGTCCACGACGTTGATGAAGAACTGCGACGTGGCGGAGTTCGGGTTGCCGGTGCGCGCCATGGCAATGGTGAAGGCGTCGTTCTTCAGGCCGTTGCCGGCTTCGAGCGGGATCGGGTCGCGCGTGGACTTCTGCTTCATGTCGGCGGTGAAGCCACCGCCCTGGATCATGAAGCCGTTGATGACGCGATGGAAGACGGTGCCGTCATAGTGCTTGTCCTTCACGTACTCGAGGAAGTTCTGCACCGTCTTGGGAGCCTTGTCGGCGTCCAGCTCCACGACGATGTCGCCGGCGGAGGTGGACAGCTTGACGCGCGGTGCCGCCTGCTGCTGGGCCAACGCGCTCGTCGTTGCCAGCAAGGCACTGAAAGAGACGGCCAGCGCCAGGCGGCGCGTAAGGAAATGAGAGTTCAAAGGAGCTTCACTTTCAAAACGAAATGGCCGCGGCCCGCAGGCCAGGCCCGGAGAGGAACGATTATTTGACCGGCGACGTGGTCGCAGGTGCAGATTCCGCAGCCGACCCTGCGGCAGGCGCCGCGTCGGATGGCTTTGCAGGAGCGGCAGTATCGCCCGATCTGGCCGCGGCCGGCTTCACGGCCGCTTTGGGCAGGAACACCTCGCGCAGCAACACCAGCTTGGGCGCAACGCTGGTGATGCTCTTGTCGAGTTGCTGGGCCTTGCCATAGGACTGCGCGGCCAGGCGAACATAGACGTCGCCGAGGTTTTCGTGCGCCGTGGCATAGCTCGGGTTGAGCTTGATCGCCATTTCGAGCGCGGCGCGTGCCTTGTCGAACTGGCTCTGCGCCGCATAGAGGGCGGCGAGGTTGTTGTAGGGCTCGGGCAGTTCGGGGAACTCTTGCGTCAACTGCACGAAGGCGGCCGTGGCGTCGGCCTGCTTGCCCTGTTCCGTCAGGATGACGCCGCGCAGAAAACGCATCTGCGGATCGCGTGGCTTCTTGGCAATGTAGGCGTCGGCCTTGGCCAATGCATCGGCCGGGCGTCCTTGCTTGGCCATCTGCGTGACATCGGCGTATTCGTCGGCGCGCACGGCGGCGGTGCAGAACAAGGCAAGGGTAGCAAGGAGGGCCGCGAGAACGTTAAAACGGGTCGGTATACGAAATTTTTCGACGTGCTGCATGAAGCCTCGTGATAGGGGGCGGGTTTCGAGGGGGCTCGAAAACACCCGAAATGCACACGGCGGGGGCCGTTTATACTGGGAGGAATTGTAGCCGAGGGGTCACTTGCGACGCCCTTTGGCCACGCCACCCCTTTCCCTGAAATAACGCCGTCGTTCGCCTGCAATGACTCACTTGCACGGTCGCGAACCGACGCCTTTTCGAATCCCATGAGTTTGCGCATCTACAACACGCTCGCGCGTGACCTGGAGGAATTTACACCACTGCGGGCGGGCGAAGTCCGCATGTACGTGTGCGGCATGACGGTCTACGACTACTGCCATCTTGGCCACGCGCGCTCGATGATTGCGTTCGACGTCGTGCAGCGCTGGCTGAAAGTGAGCGGCTACAAGGTCACCTACGTTCGCAACATCACCGATGTGGACGACAAGATCATCAACCGCGCCGTGGAAAACGGTGAAAGCATTCGCAGCCTGACCGACCGCATGATCGGCGCGCTGCACGAAGACGCCGACGCGTTGGGCATCGAACGGCCTACACACGAGCCGCGCGCCACCGAATACGTTCCGCAGATGCTCTCGATGATTGCCACGCTCGAGAAAAAGGACCTGGCCTACCGTTCAGCCAATGGCGACGTGAACTACGCCGTGCGCAAGTTTCCGGGCTACGGGAAACTGTCCGGCAAGTCGCTGGATGAACTGCATGCGGGCGAGCGCGTGGCCGTGCTCGACGGCAAGGACGACCCGCTCGACCCCGTGCTGTGGAAGCGCGCCAAGGACTCGGAGCCCGAAGAGGTCAAGTGGGCCAGCGAATTCGGTCCCGGACGTCCGGGCTGGCACATCGAGTGCTCGGCCATGGCCTGCGAGTTGCTTGGCGAAAGCTTCGACATTCACGGTGGCGGCGCGGACTTGCAGTTTCCTCATCACGAAAACGAAATCGCCCAGAGCGAAGGCGCCAACGGCAAGCCGTATGCCAACTACTGGATGCACAACGGCTTCATCAACATCGACGACGAGAAGATGTCCAAGAGCCTGGGCAACTTCTTTCTCATTCGTGATGTGCTCAAGAGCTTCGATGCAGAGACCATCCGCTTCTTCGTGGCGCGTGCCCACTATCGCAGCCCGCTCAACTACAGCGACGTGCATCTGAATGATGCGCGTGCATCGCTCAAGCGCCTGTACACCGCGTTGCAGCGAGTGGAGCCTGCGCAGGTCACCATCGATTGGACGCAGCCCTTTGCTGCGCGCTTCAAGGCGGCAATGGACGAAGACTTCGGCACGCCGGAGGCGGTGGCCGTTCTGTTCGAGTTGGCCGGTGAGATCAATCGTGCGCCTTCCAATGAGGCGGCTGCACCATTGGCGGGCTTGCTGCGTGCGCTCGGTGGCACGATCGGTTTGCTGCAATCCTCGCCCGAGGCCTTCCTGCAGGCGGGCACCACGCTGGACGAGGCGACCATTCAATCTTTGATCGCGCAACGCGCGGCAGCCAAGGCAGCGAAGAACTTTGCCGAGGCGGACCGCATTCGCAATGAGCTTCTCGCACAGGGCATCGTGCTCAAGGACTCGGCCTCCGGCACCACCTGGGCGGCAGCACAGTGAGCGCAGGAGAGAAAGCGCCGGTGGCCAGAAGCAAGCCGGCCGACGTCGAAGTGTTCACGCCCGACTACTGGGAAGAAGCCTGCAAGCACCTGTCGAAAAAGGACCGTGTGATGAAGCGGCTGATTCCCCAGTTTGGCGATGCCTGCCTCGAATCGCGGGGCGATGCGTTCACCACCTTGGCGCGCAGCATCGTGGGCCAGCAGATTTCAGTGAAGGCGGCGCAGTCCGTGTGGGACCGCTTTGCCAAGCTGCCGCGCCGCATGACGCCGGCCAACGTGCTCAAGCTCAAGGTGGACGACATGCGCGCGGCCGGACTGTCCGCGCGAAAGGTTGAATACCTGGTTGACCTTGCACTGCATTTCGACAATCGCACCGTGCACGTCGACTCGTGGAAGGACATGGCCGACGAGATGATCATCGCCGAACTGGTGGCCATCCGCGGCATCGGCCGCTGGACGGCCGAGATGTTCCTGATGTTTCACCTTATGCGGCCCAACGTACTTCCGTTGGATGATGCCGGGCTCATCAATGGCATCAGTCAGAACTATTTTTCGGGGGACCCGGTGAGCCGCAGCGATGCGCGCGAAGTGGCCGTCGCCTGGGCGCCATTTTGCAGTGTGGCAACTTGGTATATTTGGCGATCGCTCGAACCGGTCCCGGTCGCATACTGAACAACAGGAGAAGACGTTGGCGAAACGAACCTTCCTCGACTTTGAGCAACCCATCTCGGAGCTCGAATCCAAAATCGAAGAATTGCGTTATGTGCAGACCGAATCCGCGGTCGACATCTCCGAAGAAATCGATCAGCTGAGCAAGAAGAGCCAGCAACTCACCAAGGACATCTACAGCGACTTGTCGCCGTGGCGCATCACCAAGATCGCGCGCCACCCGGAGCGCCCTTACACGCTCGACTACGTGAACGAGATCTTCACGGACTTCGTCGAACTGCATGGCGACCGCCATTTTTCAGACGACCTGTCCATCGTTGGCGGATTGGCGCGATTCAACGGCACGCCATGCATGGTCATCGGACACCAGAAGGGCCGCGACACC
This sequence comes from Variovorax brevis, assembly GCF_030317105.1. Taxonomy (GTDB): domain Bacteria; phylum Pseudomonadota; class Gammaproteobacteria; order Burkholderiales; family Burkholderiaceae_C; genus Variovorax; species Variovorax brevis. The sequence continues at coordinate 457,121 of NZ_JASZYG010000003.1, read as the reverse complement.
AAGGAGCGCACCGCGCGCAACTTCGGCATGAGCAAGCCCGAGGGCTATCGCAAGGCATTGCGGCTCATGAAGACGGCCGAGAAGTTCAAGCTGCCGGTGTTTACTTTTGTCGACACGCCAGGCGCATACCCCGGCATCGACGCGGAAGAACGTGGCCAGTCAGAAGCCATCGGCCGCAACATCTACGAGATGGCGCAGCTCGAGGTGCCGATCATCGTCACGATCATCGGTGAAGGTGGCTCCGGCGGCGCATTGGCCATTTCGGTCGGTGACCAGGTCGTGATGCTGCAGTACTCCATTTATTCGGTCATCAGCCCCGAAGGCTGCGCGTCGATTCTCTGGAAGACGAGCGACAAGGCGCAGGAAGCGGCCGATGCATTGGGCATCACCGCGCACCGGCTGAAGGCGCTCGGGCTGGTCGACAAGATCGTGAACGAGCCCGTGGGCGGTGCGCATCGCGATCACCGCCAGATGGCGGCTTTCCTCAAGCGTGCGCTGGGCGATGCATACCGTCAGGTGAGCGACCTCAAGCCGCGCGAACTGCTGGACCGTCGCTACGAACGTCTGCAGGGCTACGGCCGCTTCGCGGACACGCGCGCCGACAGCAAGTAAGTGCTGCTGATGCTCAGCGCGCGGCGCCCGATCGGCGTTGCGCGATCTGCGCTTTCAATGCTTCGTGGAGCTCGGCTGGCATCAAGTGCGCAGCAAGGCGCAGGAAGAGCATCACCATCAGGCCGTCGTCGATCCAGCCGAGGACCGGGATGAAATCCGAAACGAAGTCCACCGGGCTGAGCAGGTAGAGCCCTGCAGCAACAATTGCCAGCTTGGATGCGACGGGCGTCCGCGCGTCTCGCAACATGGCCCATGCGAGCGCCAGCTCTTTTCGCATGGCGAGCCACAGCTTGCCGAATTTCCACATGTCCGGATCCTTTCCCTGATTGGAGCGCAGCAGTTGCGCGGCTGTTCGCATCGGATATGGGTGCAACACCGCGAATGACAAGTTGTAACGTCAGGTCGCACAATGCGCTTATGCATTCTGCTCGTCCATGCGCTTCGCCGTTGCCTTGTCCCCTCCATCCTGGAGGTACTTCGTGACGCCGGTGGAGCACGCCGTCGCGGCCTTCGAACCCCAGTTGCCATTGGCCGTAGGGTTCAGCGGCGGTGCCGATTCGACTGCGCTCCTGCTGGCGTGCGCCCGCCGATGGCCAGGGCAGGTGCGGGCCTTTCACGTCCACCATGGCCTGCAGACGGCGGCCGACGATTTCGAGCGGCACTGCAAGGCGATCTGCGGCGAGCTTTCTGTTCCCTTGTCCGTCAAGCGTGTCGATGCGCGACATGCGAGCGGCGAAAGCCCCGAGGACGCGGCGCGCCGCGCCAGATATGCGTCATTCGTGTCGCTCGCCCGTGCGGAGGGCCAGGCACCGCCGGTGAAGGACATTGCGCTCGCGCACCATGCCGACGATCAGGTCGAAACGGTGTTGCTGGCGCTCTCACGCGGCGCTGGCCTCTCGGGTATCTCGGCCATGCCTTCAATGGCCAGGCGCGACGGGCTGAACTACCACCGGCCGCTCCTGGCGCTGCCGGCTGCGGAGATCCGTTCCTGGTTGACTTTGCAGAGCGTGCGGTGGATCGACGATCCGAGCAACGGCGACGGGCGCTACACGCGCAATCGCATCCGCGCCGGCATCCTGCCTGCGCTCGAGCATGTGTTTCCGCAGTTCCGCTCAACATTTGCACGCAGTGCGAGCCACGCCGCTCAGGCGCAGGGACTTTTGCTTGAATTGGCGGAACAGGACTTGCGCACCGTCGGTTCACCACCGGACATCACGGCGCTGCAGGGGCTGTCGCGCGGGCGCCAGGCCAATGTGTTGCGCCACTGGCTGCTGCGCATGCACCGCTGCACGCCCAGCACAGCACAGCTCGACGAACTGCTGGGCCAGGTCGATGCCTGCCGCACGCGCGGCCACCGGGTGCACATCAAGGTGGGCACAGGTTTTGTCGATCGTGTCGGTGCGGTTCTCGATTGGTACAATGTGGCGCCCTCGCCAAAGCCTTTGCGCTGATCCGGCCGCAGGCGCGCCGCCCATCGCATTGGTCCGGTTGGCGGCATTTTCATTTCCAGAGCATCACCCATGGCATTGATCGTTCATAAATACGGCGGTACGTCGATGGGCTCGACCGAGCGCATCAAAAACGTCGCCAAACGCGTTGCCAAGTGGGCGCGCGCGGGCCACCAGATGGTGGTCGTCCCCAGTGCGATGAGCGGCGAAACCAATCGCCTGCTGGGCCTGGCAAAAGAGCTGGCACCCAGCCGCCCTGATGGCAGCTATGGGCGCGAGCTCGACATGCTGGCGTCGACGGGCGAGCAGGCATCGTCTGCGCTGCTGGCCATCGCGCTGCAGGCCGAAGGCGTCGACTCCGTCAGCTACGCCGGCTGGCAGGTGCAGGTTCGCACCGACAACAGCTACACCAAGGCCCGCATCGAAAGCATTGACGACGAGCGTGTGCGTGCCGACCTCGACGCTGGCAAGGTGGTGGTCATCACCGGCTTCCAGGGCGTGGACGAGGGCGGCAACATCACGACGCTCGGCCGCGGTGGCAGCGACACCTCGGCCGTGGCCGTGGCGGCTGCGATGAAGGCCAGCGAATGCCTGATCTACACCGATGTGGACGGCGTCTACACCACCGACCCGCGCGTGGAGCCCGACGCACGGCGCCTGAAGACCGTGAGCTTCGAGGAGATGCTCGAAATGGCGAGCCTGGGCTCCAAGGTGCTGCAAATCCGCTCGGTGGAATTCGCCGGCAAGTACAAGGTGCCGCTGCGCGTGCTGTCCAGCTTCACGCCTTGGGACATCGACATCAAAGAAGAGGCCGCATCCGGCACGCTGATCACTTTCGAGGAAGACGAGAACATGGAACAAGCCGTTGTATCGGGCATCGCATTCAACCGCGACGAAGCCAAGATTTCGGTGCTGAGCGTGCCTGACAAGCCCGGCATCGCGTATCACATCCTCGGTGCCGTGGCTGACGCCAACATCGAAGTCGACGTGATCATCCAGAACCTGAGCAAGGACGGCAAGACCGACTTCAGCTTCACGGTGCATCGCAACGACTACGCCAAGACGGTCGACCTGCTCAAGAGCAAGGTGCTGCCCACGCTGGGCGAAGCGGCTTTCGTCGAAGGCGACGCCAAGATCTGCAAGGTGAGCATCGTGGGCATCGGCATGCGCAGCCATGTGGGCGTGGCCAGCAAGATGTTCCGCGTGCTGAGCGAAGAGGGCATCAACATCCAGATGATCTCCACCAGCGAAATCAAGACCTCGGTGGTCATTGACGAGAAGTACATGGAGCTGGCTGTCCGTGCCCTGCACAAAGCCTTTGATCTCGATCAGGGCAGCGCTTAACATGGCATAATCGACGGCTACGGAACTGTGACCGAGTGGCCGAAGGTGCTCCCCTGCTAAGGGAGTATGGGGTGTAGAGCCTCATCGAGGGTTCGAATCCCTCCGGTTCCGCCAAAAGCCAAGTAAAAACGCCCCTCACGGGGCGTTTTTGCTTTGTGGGCATGAACGTCTAGGCGATCGCGTGCAGGGCATTGGCTGCGTGCCCGTTGTCGTGCTCGCCAAGCGGCCAGAAAAGCGGAATGCCCTCGCGCGCGCAAACGGCGCGTGCTTCTGTTTCCGTCAGTTCGCTGACGGTGATGCCGTCAGCCGGGTCGTGCGGAGCGTACGGGTCAGTGGTTTGGGTTGCGGGCCGGCTCGCTCTTGAGGGCTGTAGATCAACCCGCTCGCGCTGACGGCTTTGAAAAAAGCTGCGCATGGTATTCAGATCGGGAGGACCGACTCAAACATGCGAAGCACCGGAAATTCGGGAGCTTTCGTTGGTGTTTGCATATAAGCCATTGTGTTTATCTTTGGCTTTTGAGCCAAGGAAAAAACGCACACCTTAGTACGAAACGTCACCCGGTCCCGCCCAAAAAAAAGACCCGCACGGGGCGGGTCTAAAGATTGCCTTGAACAATCCCCTTGAAGAAACACCGGCAGTGTCGTACCGGGCTCTCCGGTAAGCGCGTGAACTAGTTCACGCAATTCGGACGCGTTGCCGGCATCTACCTCATTTTGGGGATTACTTTAGTTTTCATCGGGGCGCTGAGGCCGCGCGATCCTGCCATTTCCCAATGGAATGATCGCGTACGCGCCGAACGCGCGGCCGGCTCAAAGCTTCTTCTTGGGCTTCGTCGCTGACGCTGCCACCGCGACGTCGAGGAGGGCAGCCGCGACACTGCGAGCCTGGACCGCCGCGTCGATGTTTCGATCCATCTGCGCCGACAGCGTGGCCCCGTCGTAGAGCATGACGAGTTGTTGTCCCAACGCTTGCGGATCGGCAGCGCCCGCGTCTTTCGCCAGGTCTGCAAAGAGATCCCTCAGCCATTTGCGCGAGTCCACGCACACGCCCCTCACGCTGCTGTCCGGACGTGACTCCGCACCTGCCTTCACAAACGCGCAGCCCCGGAAGTTGGAGTCGACGATGACCTCGCCGAGCAGGTCGAACATGCCCAGCAGGCGCTCCCTCGGTGTCTCGAACCTCTCCAGGCCTTTGGTGATGCGTGCGCGCCGTGCCTCGTGCCGCGCCGCGAGGTAGGAGCGAATCAGTTCTTCCTTGCTGCCAAAGCAGTCGTACAGCGAGGCCTTCGCGACGCCGGCGCGCTCGATCACGCGGTCGATGCCCACGGTGTTGAAACCCTCTTCATAGAACAGGGCTTCGGCGGCCGCCAACAGGCGCTCGCGCGCAGGGACGCGTTCGGATACAGGAGATTTTTGGGTCATGGCTTGACAATACCAGACCGGTCTGTACACTGCAAGCACCAGACAGACCGGTCTGGTCAAAGAATCGAGTTCAAGTCCTGTGACCGGAGAGCCCCCATGAACTTCACCACCACCGTCCCCGCGAGCCGACCCGTCGCCGCCGCGCGGACGTGGCGCCTGTCGCCCCGCGTTTCCTTCTATTTGCTGGCGTCGATCACTTTCTCGTTCCTGGCAGGGTCGAGCGCGCCGACGGCGATCTATCCGGTCTACCAGGCGGCTTGGGGCTTTTCACCGGTGGTGATTGCAGAGATCTTCGGCATCTACGCGCTGGCGGTGTTGGCGGCCTTGTTGGTGGTGGGCCGACTGTCCGACCACGTGGGCCGGCGTCCAGTGCTGCTGGCGGCCACCGTGGCGCAGGTGGTGGCCATGGCGGTGTTCATCACGGCCGACGGCGTGACGAGCCTGCTGGTTGCACGTGTCATCCAGGGCTTGTCGGCGGGCGCCGCTGTCGCTGCGGTGGGCGCTGGCCTGCTCGACTTCGACAAGGTCCGCGGCACCATCGCCAACGCCATCGCGCCGATCATGGGCACGGCGTCGGGCGCATTGGTGGGCGGGTTGATGGTGCGTTTCCTGCCGGCGCCGACGGATCTTGTTTACGCGGTGCTGGGCGTGGTCTTCGTCGTTCAGCTTGTGGGCGTCGTGCTGATGCCCGAACCGATCACGCCGCGCAAGGGCGCACTCGCGTCGCTCAAGCCGCAGTTCGCGGTGCCGGCCAAGGTGCGCGGGCCGTTGATGCTGGCGATTCCGGTGCTGGTCGCTGCGTGGTCGCTCGCGGGCTTCTACGGATCGCTCGGCCCGGCGCTCGTCAAGCACATGTTCGGCTTCGACGCCTCGCTGTTCGGAGGGCTTGGCCTGTTCGTGCTCGCAGCCAGTGGGGCCGTGGCGGTGTTGCTGCTGCAACATCAGAACGCGCAGACGATGATGCGTCTTGGCACCGCGGGCCTGCTGCTGGGCGTCTCGACCGTTCTCGGCGGGTTGGCCTTGCACTCGCCGGCCGTGTATTTCCTGGGCACCGCGATGGCCGGCATGGGATTCGGCGCCGGCTTCCAGGGCGCGATCCGCATGGTGATGCCGCTGGCGACGCCGCACGAGCGCGCCGGCGTTCTTTCCGTGGCCTTCGTGGTTTCGTATCTCGCCATGGGCGTGCCCGCCATCGTGGCCGGCTTCTTCATGGCGCATGGCAACGGGATTTCGGCGACCGCTGGCGAATTTGGCGGCGTGGTCATTGCACTGGCCGCGCTCGCGTTGGCGGGGACGCTTGTGCGGCGCTCTGCCTAGGGGCGGCGGAAGCAGCGTGGGCTCGAGCTGCCCGGACTCCTGACCATCGCGCCATCCTTCAAGCCCCGCACCGCGGGGCTTTCTTTCGCCTGGGCATGGACCTGGCCGAAAGACATCGTCCTTCCAGAGGAAGTTTCTTGCGCTGGAGGGGCGTTTAATTTGCTCCCCGGCATGACTCCTCCAAATGCAACCCTTGAGTGCTGGCACAGCCGGGATCCACGCTCAGGAGAATGACCATGTCCGATGCGGATTCGCCGAGCGCCACGCTCCGGCCGATGTGTTGCTGCTTCATCGTCCCCCCTTCGGTCCTCAAGAAATACTCGCGCGATCCCGCCATGGACGACGCGACGCGAAAAACAATGCAGGACACCTATGTCGAGACCGAGCGCTTGCGCGGTCTTCGCGAGGCGCATCGCGTTGCCACCATCCGCGACCCCGACCGTTTTGCGGCGGCGGTGGCAGCGCCGCGTGTTCCGGCGCAGCATCTGTTTGACTGCGTCCACAAGAAGACGCTTCCCGGAAAGCCCGCTCCGACGCCGTTGACCGGTGGCTTCAAGATCGTGTTCGACACGACCGCCGGCGTGGCGGATTTCTACAAGAAGGTGCTGGGCCGCAACTCCGTCGACAACAAGGGGGCGGACCTGAATTCGAGCCTTCACTACGACAAGAAATACGACAACGCCTTCTGGAACGGAAGCCAGATGGTCTATGGCGATGGCGACGGCAAGATGTTCGTCGAGATGTACTTGTCGCCGGACGTCATCGGGCACGAGCTCACCCATGGCGTGACGCAAAACCTGAGCGCGCTGCGCTACGAAGGCGAATCCGGTGCATTGAACGAAAGCATCAGCGATGTGTTCGGTGCGACCTTCAACCAGTGGACCAACAAGTGGAAGGTGACCGACGCGCGTGGTTGGCTGATCGGGGCCGGCATCATGGGCGCGCAGTCCAAGGCCAAGCATTTCACGTGCCTGCGCGACATGGTCGATCCGGGCGCCGTTCACTGCCTTTCGCCGCAGCCGGACGACTACAGCAAGATCGATCCCACGGCCGACGTTCATGAGAACAGCGGCGTGCCGAACAAGGCCTACGCCTTGTTTGCGCGGGCAATCGGCGGCAGTTCCTGGACCACCGCCATCAAGGTCTGGTACGACACGTGCGCGGACAGATCGCTGCGCAGCGACGCCACGTTCAGCGAATTCGCCACCATGACCGTCGCTTCGGCAGAGAAGATCGGCCATGCAGCCTTGGCGAAGAAGTGCGAGGCGGCATGGGCGGCAGTCGGTGTTGCCACCGGCGCTTGAAGATGAGCAGTTCAAAAGCGCCGGATCCGCCTGTCCTGAAGAGCCTGCGCATCGAACGCAGGGGCGGCATTGCGGGGCTCAAGCTGAGCGCCGAGCACGATGTCGCAGCGCTTTCAAAGGCGCAGCAGCAAGCGCTTTCACGCATCGTGAACGCTGTGCCCGGGCCGGCGGGAGCAACGCGTGCGCCGCCCGCCGGCGCCGATCGATTCACCTATCGAATTCATGTGACAGACGCCCACGGTGCCGACCGCACCGTGGAACTTCCGGAAGACGCGATGCCAAGCGCCCTCAAGGCGCTGGTTCCACCCACCTTGCCCTGAGCCTCAGCCAGATCGCTGGAGGAGAACAACATGATCGCAGACAGAAAATGGATCGCGAGAAACCTCGGCTTCGATCCCATCTCGACACCCGCGCCCGCCAACACGTTTGCGCATGCGCCTGCCGCTGCCCGGGCCGCGTCCGTGGAAGACTTCCAGCGCGAGATCATCGATTTCGATTCTGAATCGCCCGAAGGACTCCAGTTCTTCGCGTTCAGCACCGCGACCGGCTTGTCGCGCTACACGGACGTCACGTGGCCCGCGGGCCTTGCGCCCAAGACGGCCACGTCCTTGTCGACCAGCACCGGCGACCCGCTGCCGCGCGCTGACGTCCTGCTCGTCACCTGGACAGTCGATGAGGGCCACGCGCTCAGCCGCGTGCTGACGCCCGGCAAGGACTCGCGCAACGACTACCAGCACTACACGCACAACTACGACACGATCTCCCTGAAGATGCGCAAGGGCTGCCCCGCCACGCAGGCCAAGCGGCTGGGCGCCTACTGGATGACGAAGATCGGCAAGAAGTCGGTGGTGGTCTTCAAGTCGGAATCGCACATGTCGCAAGACGGGCCGCAGTTGCCGAACATCGACGTGTGGGCGCAGATCATCAACGAGGTGCGGCCCAGGCTTGTCATCACGACTGGCACGGCCGGTGGCATCGGCAAGCAGTTCGAGGTCGGCGACGTGGTGGTCAGCCCCATCGTGCGCTTCGATTGCCGTCAGAAGTTCAAGGGCAAGCCCTTCAGGACGGACAGCTATTCGAGCGTTGCGCCAAGCCGCGCCCACATGACGACGGCGCGCAAGCTCTTCAAGGCCAACGCGGCGCAGCTTCCGAAAGACAACACCCGTCCGCCAAAGATCACGCAGGTGCCGCTGTCGGGCCTCGATTCTTCCGTCGTGACGACGGACTTCTTCGGCTTCGACACCTCCAACAATCACTACGAACTGCAGGGCCTGGGCGATGTCTCGGAGATGGGCGATGCGGTGCTTGGCCTCGTCGCGAGCCAGATGGGCGCCGCCGCCCCGCGATGGGTGGCGGTGAGGAACGTGTCGGACCCGCAGATCAAGGCCGAAGGCACGCTCAAGGAGCAAGCCGCAATCGCCGCGCAGATCTACAAGGGATTCGGCCGTTGGAGTTCGGTTTGCAGCGCGATCGTGTGCTGGGCGCTGATTGCTTCAGAGAAATGAATCGGTGCGAGCAGCACGTTTCCCGCGTCAGGCGAGCCGCGGACTTGGGCTTCCGCGGCGCGCTGCGCGCAGCCTGGCAATCTGAAGGCCAAGCCCCACGAGAAAGATCACGAACACGACGCCGATCACCTTCTGCAATGCCGGGTCGTCGGGCCCCGAGAACACAGGCGATCCCGCTGGCAGCCGCGTGAAGGTCTCGGTGAAGCCCGGGATCATGTGGAAGAAGAAGGTGAGCGAATAGCAGGCCAGCGCCACATAGGCCGAAGCAGCGCCGAAGATCTCCTTGCGCCAGGCCACCGAGGCCAGCGCCAGGACCACCAGCGTGATGATGCCCAGGGCGTGCGGCTTGCCGAAGCCGCCGTGCTGGAAGATGCCGAAGCCGGTCAGGCAGGTGAGCACGGTGGCGAAGATGTACGTCTTGCCGAGGCCGTTGGTGGGAACGATTTCCTTGTCGCGTACGAATGCTGCGATACCGGCCGCCACCGCGACAAGGCTGATGAGGGTGTGGACGGCGCCGAGGGATGTAAGACCGAGGATCATCGTGTCATTCCTTGGAGTGCACGCGCAGATCGCGCGACGCGAGCGTAGCGCGCGTTACGAAAAAACGCACGCTCAATCAACTATTGCCAGCGCAGTTTGGTTGCCGTGTGCAAGGGCAGCACCGCACCGGTGCAGCCCGCCGGAACGGTGCCCGATCCGGGTGCAAGAAAACTCGGCGAATGGGCAAATCCCTGCTGCATCCCTACAACCATTGGCAGGGTGGGGGCGCCTTGACACCGAGTGCGCCGTTCATTAGATTGAACAAATGGTTAAAACAGTTGGTCAAACTGCACGAGCAGCCCAACCCGGGCAGCCGGTCGAAGCCATCAAGCGCCGCGTCGACAGCGCGCAGACCCGCAAGCTCATCCTCGAAGCCGCCCGCCGCCGCCTGTGCGAAGGCGGCTATGCGCGGCTGAACGTGCGCGACATCGCACGTGATGCAGGCGTCAACCATGCGCTCATCAGCTATCACTTCCGGGGCAAGCAGCCACTCGTCCTGGCGGTGCTGGACGAGGCCAACAAGACACTGCTCGAACGCCAGGCGCGCATGTACGGCCAGAAGGATGCAAGCGCCGGCAGCAAGTGGCAGCAGGCCTGCGACTTCTATGAAGACGACCTGAAGTCCGGCTTCGTGCGGCTCCTGATGGAACTGATGGGCGCGAGCTTCAACGACGAAGAGCTGCGAAAGGAATTCGTGCCGCGCCTGCTCGCGTGGATCAAGCTGGTGGAAGCCGGCGTGGCCGAATTCATCAAGGACTCGGGGCTGGACCTGCCCGTTTCCGATCGCGCCATTGCGTCGTGGATCAGTTGGTACTGGGTCGGCATGGAGGCCAGCATGACGCTGGGCATCACCGAAAAGCAGGGCCACCACCGCGAAGGGCTTGAAGCGGTTGCAACGCTGCTGCGGCGCGTTGAAGACGGCAACAGCCGCAAGCCCGCGCAAGCACGACGGAGGGCCTGACGATGCCTGCGCCGAGGCAAGCACTGCCCGAGCGGCTGACCCTCACGGCCGGTGCGTTGCCCGCGCCCGGCTCGTTGCCGCAACCCTATCCCTTCGAGACCATCGCCCCGCACCGCGAAGGCTTCGTCGAACGCGACGGCGTGCGCTCGTGGTTTGCCCAGTTCGGTGAAGCAGGCCCCTGGCTTGCCTTTGCGCCGCTTTTCCAGATCGCCAACGTGCATTTGCTCAAGGGCGTGGTGCCCTACCTGGCGCAGCACTTCAGGGTCGTGGTGACGGACCTGCGCGGCAACGGCCGCTCGGACCGTCCGGCGGCGCCGCAGGCTTACGCGTTCGACGAGTACTACGCCGACTTCGTGGCCGTGCTCGACGAACTGCAAGTCGATCGCACCGCGCTCATCGGCATATCCGCGGCGTCCATGGTGGTCTTGCGCTTCGCCGCCGAGCAGCCTCAGCGCGCGTCGCACCTGGTCATTGCCGGCGGGTATCCGCACCGGCTCATGGACGACCCCGCGGTGGCGCAGGCGGTAAGGCAATCGGCGGATCGCATGCGCAAGAACTGGCCGGCCTACCTCGACGAATTCTTCGGCATCGTCTTCAGCGAACCGCATTCGACCAAGCCCTTCGAAGACGGCGTGCTGCACAACGGCAATGCCACCGACGGCGAGACCGTGGCGATGGGTCTGGCGGGATGGCTGGGCCACGATGCTCGCGATCTGGCCCGTCGTGTGCGCTGCCCGACGCTAGTCATTCACGGCGAGGCAGACCAACGCGTCAACCACGCCCGCGGCGATGAAATCGTCGCGCTCGTACCGGGCGCGCGGCTGCTCACCATCGGCAGCGGCGGGCACCTGACGATGGCGCGCGACCCGGTCGTCTTCAGTCGCGCCGTGTGCGACTTCATCGGTGTCGCACCCGCGCGCGCCACCTGGGTGCGCGGCATGGCGCGCAAGCGCCGCGCGCTCTTCATCTCCAGCGCCGTCGGCTTGGGCCACGTTCAGCGCGACCTCGCGATTGCGCGCGAGATGCGTGCGCAGCAACCCGATCTGGAGATCGACTGGTTCACCGTTCACCCCGCTTCGACCTACCTCCAGCAGGAGGGTGAGCGCCTGCATCCCATCACGCGGCGTCTTGCCAACGAGAGCCGGCACTTCGAATCGATGGCGGGCGAGCACGACCTGCAAGCCTTCTTCGCCATGCGCACCATGGACGAGGTGATGGCGCGCAACTTCCTGGTCTTCACCGAGCTCATGAAGTCGGAGCACTACGACATCGTCATCGGCGACGAAGCGTGGGAAGTCGACTACCACTACCACGAGAACCCTGAACTCAAGCGCCAGCCCTTCGTCTTCCTGACCGACTTCGTGGGCTGCCTGCCAATGGAGGAGGGCAATGCTCGCGAAGCCTTCCTGTGCGCAGACCGCAATGCAGACGACATCGAGCACGTGGCGCGCTACCCGTGGATTCGCGATCGGGCGATCTTCGTGGGCAACGTCGAGGACACGCCGGAGCTCCCCTTCGGCCCCGGCCTGCCAGTTATCCGCGAGTGGACGCGGCACAACTTCGCCTTCACTGGCTACGCGCTGCCGTTCGATCCGAAGTCGCTGGCGGACACCGACGCGCTGCGCGAGCGCCTCGGCTACCGGCGCGACGAAAAGCTGGTGATCGCGGCGGTCGGCGGCACCTCGGTGGGCGCGCCCTTGCTGCACCGCATCGTCGATGCCTTCCCCGCGATGAAGCGGCAGGTGCCCGAACTGCGCATGGTGCTGGTCGCCGGTCCGCGCGTGCCGCGTGATGCCTTCCCTGAGCACAAGGGGCTCGACGTGCTGCCCTATGTGCACAAGCTCTACGAGCACCTTGCATGCGCCGACCTTGCGCTGGTGCAAGGCGGGCTCAGCACCTGCATGGAACTGGTCGCCACGCGCCGGCCCTTTCTCAACTTTCCGCTCGAGCGGCACTTCGAGCAATGCATCCACGTGCAGAACCGCCTGCACAACTACTGCGCCGATTGTTCGGTGCGCTTCAAGCAGACGTCCCCCGGTGAATTGGCTGAGCGCGCCCTGCGCGCGATGCACACGCGGGTGGACTACAAGCCGGTCGAGACCGACGGCGCAGCCAGGGCCGCGAGGGAAATCCTCTCGGTCATGGAGAACCGCTACTGGGCGGCGGCGTGATTGCCCAGGCATTGAACGAACGGGGACAGCCATGGCCATCAACGAGACAAAACTGAACGACTTCATGAACCGCTTCGTCGCCGACTTTGGCGCGGTGATGCATGCTGCGACCATCGTCGTGGGGGACCAGCTCGGCCTGTACAAGAAGCTGGCCGCCACCGGCCCGTGCGACGTCGCGACGCTCGCGAAGGTGACGGAGACTGACCAGCGCTATCTGCTCGAATGGTTGTCGTCGCAAGCCGCCAGCGGCTACGTCGAGTACGACCCGAAGACGCAGAAATTCAGCATGACGGAAGAGCAGGCCTTTGCGCTCGCGCAGGAGGGCAGCCCCGCCTTCATTCCCGGTGCGTTCCAGGTCGCAAACGCGCAGTTCAAGGCCATCCCGAAGATGGTGCAGGCCATGCGCACGGGGCTCGGACTGGGATGGCACGAGCACGACCCCGCGTTGTTCCAGGGCACCGAGCGCTTCTTCCGCCCCGGCTACGCGGCCAACCTGGTGAGCAGCTGGATTCCCGCGCTCGAAGGCGTTGAAGCACGGCTGAAGGCGGGCGCCAGCGTGGCCGACGTGGGTTGCGGCCATGGCGCATCGACCGTCATCATGGCGCAGGCTTATCCGGCGTCGCGCTTCGTGGGCTACGACTACCACGCGCCGTCAATCGAATACGCCAGCAAGGCCGCAAAGGACGCCGGCGTCAGCGACCGCGTGCGCTTCGAAGTGGCGAGGGCGCAGGACTACCCGGGCAAGGACTACGACCTCGTCGCCTTCTTCGACTGCCTGCACGACATGGGCGACCCGGCTGGCGCAGCGTCGCACGTGCGCAGCACCCTCAAGGCCGATGGCACCTGGCTCATCGTCGAGCCCTTTGCCAATGACAAGCTGGAAGACAACATGAACCCGGTGGGCCGCGTGTTCTATTCGGCATCGACCTTCATCTGCACGCCGGCATCGCGCTCCCAGGAAGTCGGAGCGTGCCTCGGTGCGCAGGCGGGCGAGGCCCGTTTGCGCGACGTGGTGACCAAGGGCGGGTTCAGCCAGTTCCGCCGCGCAACGGAAACACCCTTCAATATCGTGCTGGAGGCCCGTCCTTGACGCCGTTTTATCGTGAGCAGGGCAACGGCACGGGTGTCGTTTGCCTGCATTCCAACGCCAGCACGTCGGCGCAGTGGCGCGCGCTCTCCGACGTGCTGGCCGACCGTTACCGCGTCATTGCCGTGGATGGCTACGGGGCCGGCAAGAGCCCTGCCTGGCCGACAGGCGTCAAGGTTCATCTGGAACATGAGGTGAAGCTGCTTGAAGAGGTTCTCGAGCGGGCGGGCGACAGGTTCCACCTTGTGGGGCATTCCTACGGTGCGGCGGTGGCGCTGAAGCTTGCGACCATGCACCCCGGGCGCCTGCGCTCGATCGTCGTCTACGAACCGACGCTGTTCTACCTGGTCGCCAACGGTGATGCGCTCAGTTCACCGGCCGAAGGCATCTGGCGCGCGGCCACGGATGCGGCCGACGCCATCGACCGCGGAGACAGCTTCGCGGCCGCTGAGCGCTTCATCGACTTCTGGATGGGCGAGGGCGCTTGGGCGTCGATGCCGCCTGCAAGGCAAACCGTGGTCGCCGGTTCGATGCAGAACGTCCGGGGTTGGCGCGATGCGCTGATGGCGCCTTCCGCTCCCCTGGCGGCCTTTGCCGCGCTGGACGTGCCGGTGCTGTACATGTGGGGTGACAAGTCGCCTGAGTCGTCCTTGTCGGTCGCGCGATTGCTGACGAAAACGCTCAAACGCGTGACGCTGGCCCCGCAGTCGGGGATGGGGCACATGGGGCCGATCACGCATCCGGACAGGGTCAACCCGCAGATTGCCGCCTTTCTCGACGCCCATTGACTCGCACCCGCATCCGGGGTGAATCTAATTGACATATAAACATTTGAAAAGTAATGTACCTGTCAGTCCGCAAATGCACTGCGCTTGCGGGACGATTCATCAATCACGTTCTTGTGGGGTGTCCTTTCATGAAGATTGCAATCCTCGGCGGGGGCCATGGCTGCTACGCCGCCGCCGCCGACCTGTCTGAAGCGGGGCACGACATCCGCCTGTGGCGCCGCGACGCCGCAGCGCTGGGCGCCGTCATCGAAGCGGGTTCCATCCGGCTGAAAGACGCCGAAGGCGAGCGCGACGTGGCAATTGCCACCGCCACGGCCAGCATCGGCGACGCCATGCGCGGCGCGCAACTCATCCTGATTCCTTCGCCGGCCATTGCGCAGGCCGACATCGCCCGCGCGATGGCGCCGCACCTGGTGGACGGGCAGGTGGTGTTCCTGCCGCCGGGCACCTTCGGTAGCTACGTGATGGCGCAGATCGCCCGCGAAGCCGGCAGCACCGCCGACGTGGCGTGGGCGGAAACGGGCACGCTGCCCTATCTGGCGCGCAAGCACGGCGAGCGCGAGGTCAACGTCACGATCCGCGCGATTCACCTGCCCACGGGCGTGTATCCGGCGCGCAAGGAAAAGGAAGCGATCGAAGTCATCCGGCAGGCCTACCCGGCGGTACATGGCTGCGGCGATGCGCTCTCGGGCGCATTGATGAACGCCGGCCCGATCATCCATCCGCCGCTGATGGTGATGAACGCCGCGCCCCTGCAACACTTCGAGCGCTGGGACATCCACAACGAAGGCACCCAAAAGGCGGTGCGCGCCGTGACCGACCAGCTCGACAACGAGCGCATCGCCGTGCGCGACGCCTTCGGCCACGCCGGCCCGCACTATCCGCTGGCGGACCACTACAACAACGACAAGTGGATGTACGGCGACGCGCACAAGAAGCTGGTGAAGTCCGGCGACTGGCGCGAGAACATCGACCTGTACGGCCACCGCTACATCACCGAGGACACGGAGCTGGGATTGGCCTTCCTGGCGTCGGCTGCGCGCTATGCCGGCGTGGACGCACCCATCGCGCACGGCCTGCTCGCCATCGTCGGCGGCTTCCTTGGCCGTGACTTGCGCAAGGGTGCGCGCACCTTCGACGCGCTGGGCCTCAACGGCCTGAGCCGCGATGCGCTGAAAGAGCGTCTGCATGACGGCGTCTGATTCCGTGCTGCCGCGCGTCGTGGCGGTCGGTGCGGGCCGCATGGGGCGGGGCATTGCGATTGCGTTCGCGTACGCGGGCCGTCGCGTCTCGCTGGTTGACCTGCGCGAGCGCAGTGACGAAGCGTGGCGCAAGCTCCAGGACGAAGTGCGGGCCGAAGTTCAGTCGAGCCTGGCTGGCCTGGCCAAGCTGGGCGTGATCGCGCCGGAGCAGGTGGCGCAGATCGCAGCACGCGTCGAGCTGGTTCGCTCCGTTCGTGCGCCGGCTGCGCTCGCGGCTGCCGAACTGGTGTTCGAAGGCGTGCCCGAGACCCTGCAAGCCAAGCGCGAGGCCTTTGAACACATCAACGAACATTGCCGCGAGGACGCCATCCTCACGTCGACGACCAGCAGCATCCTGGTCACGCAGATTGCGGAGTTCGTGAAGCGGCCTGAGCGCTTTCTCAACATCCACTGGCTCAATCCGGCCTATGTGATTCCGGTGGTGGAACTGAGCCATCACGCCGGCACCGATCCGGCCGTGCTGGCGCGCGCCAAGGCCTTGATGGAAGAGATCGGCAAGCTGCCCGTGGTGTGCGGCCCGACTCCTGGCTACATCGTGCCGCGGCTGCAGGCGCTCATCATGAACGAGGCGGCGCGCATGATCGAAGAGGGCGCCGCCACCGCCGAGGAAATCGACAAGGCCACGCGCTACGGCCTGGGCCTGCGCTTTGCCGCGCTGGGCGTGGTGGAGTTCATCGACTTCGGCGGCAGCGACATCCTGCATCACGCAAGCCGGGAGATGTCGGCCTCGATCGACGCCAATCGCTACAAGGCGCCGGCGATTCTCGACCGCATGATGAGTGAAGGCCGACTCGGCCTGAAGTCGGGCAGCGGCTTCTACGACTACAGCGACCGCGATGTCGGCGCGTATCGCAGCGATGTGTTGCTGCGCACGCTGGGCATGCTCAAGCATGCCGGCCTGTGGCAGCCGCCCGCAGCGGCGACGCAAGACTGAGGATGCGCAGATGAACGCCCCGGCCATCCGCCGCGCGTTCGCTGACCTGTCCGTCGGGCAGGTTCACTACGCCTGCGCGGGCGAGGAGGGTGCGCCGGCCGTGCTCTTCCTGCACCAGACGCCACGCAGCTGGGCTGAATACAAGGACGTGCTGCCGCGCGTTGCCCGTCGCTACCGCGCCATTGCCATGGACACGGTCGGCTTCGGTGACTCTGCGCCCGCGCCGTGGGCGCCGAGCATCGAGCACTGGGCGCAGGTGGCGCTGGAGCTTCTGGATGCACTCGGCATCGCCAGGGCGCACGTGGTGGGCCACCACACGGGCGGCGTCATTGCGGTGGAGATGGCAGCGGCCTTTCCGCAGCGCGTGGGCGCGCTGGTTCTCTCGTCCACGCCCTTCACCAACGAAGCCTTTCGCATCGCACGCGCGAAGCGACCGCCCATCGATGCGGTGGCGCCGAGTTCCGACGGCGCGCACCTCATGCAGATGTGGAAGAACCGCGAGGCCTTCTATCCGGCGGACCGGCCTGATCTGCTGAAGGCCTTCGTGCTCGATGCGCTCAAGGTGTCCGGCGATCTGGAAGGCGGCCACCGCGCCGTGGCCTCTTACCGGATGGAAGAGCGGGTCGGCCGGGTGACCCAACCCGTGTTGGTGTTGCGCGCACCTGAGGATCCATTTGCTTCGCCGCACGCGTCCGAGTTGGCGGCGCATTTGCAGGATGCGCGCATCGTCGACATCCCGGGCGGCATGGTGCCCTTGCCCGACCAACTGCCGGACGATTTCGCCGACGCGGTAATCGACTTTCTGGACAGTCTTTAGGCTGCCAGTTTCCCCGCCAGCGCCGCAAAGCGATTCAAATACGCCTGCAGGAACTCACGCGTCGCCGGCGTGGCGATCGCGCCTTGCGCATCGAGGAGATCGGGCTTGAAGCTGATGTACGCCTCGCCACCCAGAACGGTCGCGCCCAGGATGCCGAGGATCTGGCGCAGGTGCTGCTGGCCCACGGCGGTGCCGATGACGCCGGGCGACGTGCCCGTGATGGCGGCGGTCTTGTCGCGCCACACGTTCTTGTCCGTCGGCTTCGAGCCCCAGTCGATCGCGTTCTTGAGCACCGCGGGCAGCGAGCGGTTGTGCTCCGGCATGACGAACAGCAGCGCATCGCAGGCGGCCACTTCCGAGGTGAAGCGGTTCACTTCAGCGGGCCGGGCGCCTTCCAGGTCGCCGTTGTACATCGGCAGGTCGTCGATGCGGATGTGCTCGAACGCCAGCGAAGGCGCGTCCAGCTGGATGATGGCGTTGGCCAGCTTGCGGTTGATCGATTCGCGGCGATTGCTGCCGACGATGACGCCGACCTTGACGGGTGATTTCATTGCGTTGCTTTTTCAGGCGAGTGGTTATGCCCGGCTTTTTCTCATAAAGCCGCGGGGGACGCATTCAAAAGGTCAAAGGCGCCAAGGCTCACTCGTCGATTTCGTCCGCGTCGTCCGTGGGTGCATCGGCGTGCAGTTCGATCATGCGGCGCAGCGTGTCTTTCAACACGTACGCCGGCCTGTGGCAGCCGCCCGCAGCGGCGACGCAAGACTGAGGATGCGCAGATGAACGCCCCGGCCATCCGCCGCGCGTTCGCCGATTTGTCCGTAGGGCAGGTTCACTACGCCTGCGCGGGCGAGCAGGGCACACCCGCCGTGCGCTTCCTGCACCAGACGCCACGCATCCAGGGTGGCATGGTGCCCCTGCCCGGCCAACTGCCGGACGATTTCGCCTACGCGGTCATCGGTTTCCTGCACGGGCTGCGGTGACAGTGCCGTTGCTCGACGCAAGCAGATTCTCGCAAGCTTGCCGATAGATCAGGTGATCGAGGCGAGCGGCCTCGTCGAACTCGTGCACGGTGCTTTGCCACGCTGACGGGTATTCGATGCGTGCGCTGGCATTTTCGAAGGGGACGGGCCCTTGTGGTGGCGCGATGCCCAAGTCCCTTGCCATCATTTCCAGCGACAAGCCCATGTGCTCGGTGATGCCGACAAAGCTGTAGGACTTCAGCGCGGCAGCAAGGTCGCTGCCGTCGTGTTCAATGGAAAAAGTGTGGGCGTAGATGCCGACCATGTCGAACAGGGCGCGCCGAAAATCGGACTTCTGGTATTCGCCAAGTCGCAAGCGATAGAAGTAGTGCGAGAGGGCCAGTTCCGTTGGATTCCTGAGCACCGTGACGAGTCGTACGTTGGTTCGATGCACCAGATCGGGATAGCGCTCATGCGGTCGACAGCCTGGCCCGGTGAAGTGTCCGACCAGCAGCATGGGGTCCTGGAATCGTGATGCATCTATCGGCTGTTCGCGCCATTTCGCAAAGCTTTCCGAAGATCCGTTCGGGACGTAGTCGTAAAGCACGTCGAAGCGCTGGTTGATCGCCTGCGCAAAGCTGTTGCCGCCGGTCTTGGGAATATGGTTGAACAGGACGATCAAGGCCACGCCTCCCGCGAAGTCGAATCAGAACGCTTCAAGGAGCCGGGCGACGCAGGCCCGCACATCCTGGCCGGATGTATCGATCACCATGTCCGCGTCGAGGGGTTCTTCGTAGATGGAATCAACCCCGGTGAACGCGTCCAGCTGGCGTGCGCGCGCCCTTGCATAGTAGCCCTTGACATCCCGAGCCTCGCAGGTCGCCAGGTCGGCGCGAACAAAAACCTCGACGTAGCGTTCCGGGTCGATGATCTGGCGGGCGGCGGCTCGGTCGGCGCGGTACGGCGCGATCAGGGCAACGAGTGCCGTCAGCCCGGCCTCGTTGAACAAGCGCGCGACCTCGGCAACGCGGCGAACGTGTTCCCTGCGCTCGCCGCGGGAAAAGCCGAGGTCGCGCGACAGCCCTGCGCGAAGGTCGTCCCCGTCAAGCACGACGCAAGCGCGCCCTTTCAGCTTCAGTTCGCGTTCGAGTTCGTGGGCGAGCGTGCTCTTGCCGGCGCTGGGCAAGCCGGTGAGCCAGAGCGTCAGCGCTTGCGGCCTCTGGCCTCGGGCGAATGCTGGAGGCTGACTCGCGTCAACCGGGGAGGGGTGAAGAAGCATGGAACCGTGGATTGCAAGAATGCCAAGGGACGGATTTGCGAGTTTACTGAGGGCTTTCATATTCCAAGTGCCCCAGGCGGCGCGTGTTCACGTAATCTTTACCCATGCGCATCACGCTGAACGACGGTCGAAGCAAGCCTCAGCCCGGGCTGGGCACCTGGCCATTGCCATCGTCCGAAGCGGCGGCCATGGTCGCCAGTGCGCTTCGCGCGGGCTGCCGGGCCATTGACACGGCAGCGGTATATGCCAACGAGAACGGCGTTGGCGAAGGCATCCACGCGGCTGGCGTGCCTCGCAGCGACTTGTTTGTCACAACCAAACTGGCGCCCGCCGAACAAGGCTTCGATCCGGCGCTGCGCGCCGTTCACGACAGCCTGCAGCGGCTGGGTCTTGACGAAGTCGATCTCTACCTGATTCATTGGCCTGCGCCGCAAAGCGAAGTGCGGCTATCGACATGGCGCGCATTGATCAAGATGCGGGAGGCCGGGCTTGCGCGTTCCATCGGTGTCTCCAACTTCACCGAAGCCCATATCCAGGAACTGATCGATCAAACAGGTGTGACGCCAGCGGTGAATCAAGTGGAACTCCATCCCGCGTTCCAGCAGCGCAGACTGCGTGCGTTGCATGACCGGCACGCGATCGTGACCGAATCCTGGAGCCCGCTTGCGCGAGGAAACATCCTGGGCGATCCGGTCATTGCGTCAGTGGCGGCAATGCACCACCGCACACCCGCGCAGATCATCCTTCGATGGCACTTGGACAACGGCCTGTCCGTCGTGCCGCGCACCCGGTCCCCCGAGCATTGGCGGCAAAACCTCGACGTCTTGAACTTCCAGCTCGATTCCGGGGACATCGAAAAGATGAAGAACCTCGACGATCCGAAGGGACGGATCGGTCCCGATCCGGATTGGGGCTAGCCAGGATCGGCGTTGCGCTGCCGCCCTTCATAGCGCGCTTCGCCGAAGACGAAGCGCCTCTGGGCGGCAGACAACTGCGTTCTGATCGCCTGGGGCGGATCGGACTCGATGCTCCACGGCACCATGTAGGCCGAGCTGTAGCCGATGACGAGCAGGAGCCTGTCGTGGTCGAAAGCCGGTCGCGGCGATGCGTGCATCAGCGTCTCGACAAAGAGCAGGACATCCCCCGGTTGCGGCGATACCTGGCGCATGAGCGAAGCGTCGGCCACGCGCATCACATCGGCAACCTCGCAGGGCATGCGATGGCTGCCCGGAATGACCCACGTACCCGCCTGGGGCCCGTTGTCGCCCAGATAAGCGAGTGCCTTGACGAAATGGCATTGGTAGTGGCCGTCGACCTCGAAGCTCCCAGGTCCGGGCTTCATTCCACGGTGCCAAGTGGAGGCTTCGGGCGCGAGCGCGGACGCGTCGCGCCGAGCCGGTGGATGAAACACGATGAACTCGTTTTCTTCCAGTCGCGCTTCCGCGCCGATGATCTGTTCGGCGGGTGCCCTGAGCCGGGCGTCCATCGCGAGGTCGAGCACGCTGCGGTCATACCATGCGGGACCGTAGAGCACGGTCTGGTGAACCTGGTCCTGGCGCGCGTAGGGGCTGTCGACACGCATCCGGATTGCGAGCCCGTTCAGCGCGCGACACTCGCCGGGCGTCAGCAAGCCTTTCAACAGTACATAGCCATTCACGTCGAAGAAGAGTCGCTGTGTGTCGGTTAGCATGCCTGCAGGACCTCGGGCGTCACCAATCGAATCGATTGTAGAGAGCGCCGCGGCACTTCGTCTGGCTTGAAAGGATCGAGTCGATGTTCGGCTTTGAGACCGTCGGAAATGCGATTTGCATTGCGCACGACGACGTGCCGATCCTCACGACCGATCCCTGGATCACGCCGAACGCCTACTACGGCAGTTGGACGCACGATTACGACATCCCCGCGCAATCGCTGCACGCCATTCATTGCGCGCGGTATCACTGGTTCTCGCATGGGCATCCGGACCATCTGAACGTCGAATCCCTTCCCGCTCTCTCGGGCGCATGCTTGCTGTTGTCGAACCACCGGGGTGCGCGCATGCTGTTGATTCGCATGGGCGAGCACCTCGTCATCAACGTCAATGACTCGCCGGACTTCGGCGCTTCTTTTCATGTCCGCCGAATGTCGAAGGCATGCACGCACGCGTACTTGCTGGCGCTGCAGAGTTGGGGCGCGGTTGACATGATCAACGTGCATGACGCCGAAGGTCGAAGAATCCCGAGTCCGGGCGAGCGGCGCCTTCCTTTGGGGCTCAAGGCCCAGGCGAGCGCGCTGGCCTACGGTGCCAACCGGATCATCCCGTTCTCGAGCTTTCATCGCTATCAGAGAACGGACAGCATGTGGGCCAACAATCTCGTTCCTGAACTCGCCGACTACGGCGCTGGCGCGGCACCAGACGGCCCCGAAATACTGCCAGCCTTTGTGCGCATCGATTGCGAGCGCGATGCGATCGAGGCGCTCGCGCCGCCCCGGCGGCCCACGATGATCCATGCGCCCGAGTCGTTCGGAGATTTTGCAACCGATGCCTTGACCCAGGAAGACAGTCGCGCGTTGGAAAGCTACTTTCGGGCGCATGCCCACTTGCAGGAGCGCTTCGGATTCCTTCACTTCCGGGTCGGCGGCACCGAGCATGGCATTCGCCTCAATCCTGCAAAGCCTGATATCGGGATTCGTTTCGAGGCACCGCGTCATTCACTGATGCATTCGGTCGCGCAGCGCACGTTCGACGACCTGCTGATCGGGAACTACGCCAAGGTCTACTTGCACGGGCTTCGAAGCCTCTATCCTGATTTCACGCCCTATGTTGCGAAATTTGGAGACAACGGCAACGCCGGGGGCGCCAATGAGCTTTGGCGTTATTTCGGTGCCTATGTCATGCGGGACCCCGTGGGCTACGCAATGCACTGCCTTCGAACGTCGACAGAGCAAGTCATGCGCGCCGCTGGCGGAAGCGATGATCCGCTTGCGCGCGGTGCAACGGGACGTCGACAACGCGCCGGGTACGACCGGAAGACGCCGTGACAGGACGCCAGCCGCCTGCCTCGCAAGGCATGTCGTCGCCGCCAGGCGCAGCAGCAGGCCTGTCGGACGCAGCCCAGAACTTGCAGCCTGTTCGCGTGCTGTTCTTGCTGCCTGGGCCAGCAAACGCAGGTGTCGATCCTGCCATGGATCGATTCTTCCATCTGGCCGCTTGCCTCGAGGCCGATGTGCTGGAGCCGGCATGGCCCGAGGACATCGAACGGCTGCAGCTTCCTGCAGTGGTGCTCGAGCCATCCGGACACGCGCGAGTTCGTCGACACTTCACGTGCACCGCCGCCGGGGGGGCGTCGCTGCGCGCCGTGAGGGATTTTGTTTCCTATCTCCTTGTCGCGTGGCGGTTGATGCGCAGCGGGCGGCGCTATGACGCCATCGTCTCCTTCGGCTTCTTCAAGACGTCGCTTGCTGGCCTGCTGTTGGCTCGGCTGACCAGACTGCCATGGGTCATCGAGGTGGCCGTTCGGCAAGACCGGATTCTTGACCTGCGCACCAACCGTCGGGGCCTGATGGCAGGAATCGGGAACCGTTTCTCGATGGCACTGACCAACTTCCTGCTGCGTCGCGCGGATCGTCTTCGACTGATGTACCCCGGACAAGTGGATGCCTTTTCCGGCGGCCGCAACATTCAAGCGAGCGCCTTTCCGGACTTCGTTCCGGTGAGCCGGCTGGCGGGGCGTGAGAAGGAGGACTACGTGCTCGTCATCGGCTCGCCGTTGTATTTGAAGGGCGCCGATGTCGCGATCCTTGCCTTTCTCAAGGTGGCGAGCCAGCTTCCAGGACACACCTTGCGCGTCGTCGGCCATGCGCCGGACCAGGCCCATTTCAGGGCGCTGGCCAAAGGCCATCCGCGTATTTCGTTCTTCGATCCTGTGCCTCGGGCGCAGGCGCTCGACCTGATCGCAGGGGCGCGTTGCCTGATGGCGCCTTCGCGCTCCGATGCCATGCCGCGAACCGTGATCGAAGCCATGGCCATGCGCACACCGGTCATCGCATCCGATGTGGACGGCTTGGGGCACTACCTGCGCCAAGGCGAGAATTCATTGCTCTGCGCCGCGGGCGATGCCGACGCGCTCGCGGGGCACCTCTTGTCGATACTGGTCGATCCTTCACTTGCCGGGCGGCTTGCCGAGAACGCGCAGCGCTGGGTTGCATCCGGGTTGACGGAGGCGCACTACGTCGAGCGGTATCACGCCATGCTCATGGCATCCTTGTCGAAGCCGCAAGCTCCTCGCCCAGGAACGCGCCCTGAATGGCCAGGTCCATCCGGGCAACGACCTTGACGCCACGCGTCACCGGTGTCGCCTCGTGGATCAAGGATTGGGAAAAGAGTACGGCGCTGCCTGGAGAAGGCCGGGCGCATAGCGCCAGGCCAGGAAACCGGGTGTAGCCGCCGTCGAAATCCTGCGTCAGGAAGACCACGAGCGTGGCGTTGCTGAGCTTTCCGCCACGCAATGGGCGAGGGCGGTCTTCGTGTGGCGCGATGTAGTGGCCCGGCTTGTAGCGATACACCTCCATGACGCCATCCCAGTTCGCAAACGGAATGGCAGCCTGAAGCCGGGATTGCACGGGGACCGCGGCGGGGAACTCAAGCAGAAATACTTCTTCGTTCGATCGACCTTCGTACTGTTCCGGCGCGGGCTCAAAGCCGGTCGCCTGCGCTGACGCGACGATTGCTGCGCAGTCTGCCGGGCTGAACACATCCCTGACTTGCCATACCCCGCCTTGCAGGCGCTGCACAGACGGTGCGACTTGCCCGGCAAATTGCTCAGGCGACATCGCTTGCCGCCTGTGTCGCCGGCGCCGCCTCATCCGTCGACAGTTTCCAGAAGGACAAGACGATGGAGTAGCGGGTGCCCTGGCGCACTTCGGTGATTGCGTGGAACGAGCGAGCGTCGGCTTCGAACAAGAGGCATTGGTTGTGGGTGGCTGGCCAGGCATGTACGCACTGATCGGCGCAAGGGCCACCGAACACCGTGAACAGCCCGCCGCGCGATGTCGCGCTGTCTTGCCCCAGGGTCAGGACGACGCGATGCGTTTCCTCGGTCCCGCGGGGATCGTCGCAATGAATCCCGGCGCCGTCGCCCGCGTTCATTCGATGCGCGACGATGCGCATGCGTGCGTCGAATGCGCAGCCGAAGAGTTCTCCAAGTTGCCCGCGCAGGAGCGCCAGGGTGCGCGGTTCAAAAAGCGTTTGGAGCCCGGCGGGAATGGTGCGCGCGCGCAGGTCGATTTCTCCGACCGCATAGAACGATCCGCCACTGATGCGCCACCCGTCCAGGCTCTCGAGCCACGCGTACAGCGTGCCGGAAAGGCGCGCGTCCATTGCGCCGTCGACCTTGACGAGAGGAAAGGGCTCGACGAACTTCTCGGCGATGCCGTCACGCAGCCACAGGGTCGGCGTTGCCGGAAGACGCACGGGTGTCAGGGAATCGTTCGCGCCTCTGGGCGCGATCGGCATGAACCGCAGCGAGCCGTCAGGATATCGCTCGCGCACCGCCAATGATTCATCCGGACGTGCTTCGCCATTGCTCGCAACCGGTTTGAAATGGCCCCTTAAAGTGCAGTGCACGTCGAGCGATGACATCAGTTGCGATGACCCGTCGTGAATGATGTTCTCGGTGGGCGCGATGTACGCCTCGCCGGGCTGGAGCCGGATGCGCCAGACAAGCGAATCTGGAAACGCGGCCAGGTATCGGGTCGCAAGGCGCATGGCGATGGGTGGCTCTTCATCGACTTGTGCGAGTTCGCCGAGCAGCCCGATGGCTTGCTTGTCGACGAAAAGGAAGTAGCGATCCTCGACGCCAAGGTTGATGCAGAAACGGTTGCTGGCCTGCTGGCGAAGGTAGTCGGGAAAACGGTCGAAGCTGTCCATGTGCAGCCCGACGTGTACCAGCGTGTCGGGGTCGAAGGACACCGTCGGCTTGCCCACATCGTTATGGAAGATGCTCAGGTCCGCGATCTCGCCGATGACGCGCCAGTCGGTGGCGCTGTCGATCCATGCGGCGATGTCCCGGGCGAGCGCGTTGCCCCGCTGCTTCGCGTCACGTGGCGTCAGCGTGCCCGCTTGCCGATCGTCGAAAATGCGACGGGCGCGTGCGACGAGGGATTGTTCGCAGCGTTCGATGCCGATCAGGCTGCTGAAAGGCGCACCGCTCGGGACGTCCGTCAGCGCTTCGAATTCCTCTTGCGTGGGAGGGCGCCATTCGTCCCGTGGGATGAGTGCGCCAGGCTCGAACTCGATGCCGCGTTCCCGGGCTCGCGGCGCAGGGACGATGCCCCGCGTGACGGCAAGTCGACTGTGCAGTTCGCCAGCGGGCAAGCGAGGGCAGGAAAGAGAAATGCGATGCGCTTGCGCCACTTCAACCTGCCAGGTGTGCGTGTCGCTGACCGGCCTCCAGCTTGCCCATGACCAGTTCGGCGATCGACCAGACCTTGTTCCTGCAATGGAGCGTTTCAGTGCTGTCGAAGCTGTCGTTTTCAAACAGCTTGTTGCTGGGGCAGCCGCCCTTGCAGACATCGAAGTAGTCGCAGTTCGCCTCGCACCGTTCGACACCCCGGAGGATGTCCTGGTAAGCGCGACGAAAGTGCGGATGGTCAACGACGTCGCGGATCAATCCGTCGTGGACATTGCCGAAAGCGAAGCTGCCATATCGCAGGTGCGTATGGCCCAGCAATTCCGGCGAAAAGGTCGAGAAGTC
Organism: Variovorax brevis; assembly: GCF_030317105.1. GTDB lineage: Bacteria > Pseudomonadota > Gammaproteobacteria > Burkholderiales > Burkholderiaceae_C > Variovorax > Variovorax brevis. The sequence goes on along the minus strand of NZ_JASZYG010000003.1, from coordinate 430,637 downwards.
GCCATTCCAGCCGATCGTGAGGTTGACGAAGGGAATGGTGTGGCTGTTCTTGCGTGGCCGCGGGTTGCTGATGGCGTCTTCCATTTCAGAGAACTCGCGCAGCAATATCACGCCATCGCGCTCGCATCGGCTGTAGAGCCGGTCCATGAAACGCATGAAGCGATCGCCGTAGCCATTGGCGGTCATCGAAGACCGGGTGTTCGCGCCTTCGAGTTCGTCGATGTTGAGCGCGACCGCAGTCATCTCGTTCGCAAGGAAGAACTCGTACATGTCGTCCGCGTGGTCGAGGGACGCATCGGTGACCACGCAGATCACGTTGAAGGGAATGCTTCGGGACTTCAGGTGGCCGACGCCTTTCATCGCGGCCGCGTGCGTGGGCCGGTCGTTGCGTGTCCTGCGGAACTTGTCGTGCAGGAAAGCGGGGCCATCGATGCTGACGCCGACGGCGATGTCCAGCGATTGAAAGACGTCGCAGTATTGCGGCGTGATGAGCATGGCGTTCGTCTGGAGCGAGTGCCGCACGCTGACGCCCACGTCGTTCAGCGCATTGAAGCGCGGCACCATGTCTTCATAGAACGCAGGGCCGAGCACCAGCGGCTCGCCCGCGTGCCAGTTGATCAGCAGATCGCCTTTCACCAGGTCGCTGGCGATGAGGTTGGAGACGATGGCGTCAGCCGTGGCCGGTGACATGCGCACCGGGCTCGTTCGGTCGGGCAGGTAGCAGTATTTGCAATCGATGTTGCAGAACGGCGTGCCCTGCAGCACGAGCAGCCGCACGGGGCTGATCGAGACAGGCAGCGGTGAAATCACGAAGCGTCGCGGCGGGAGATTGCGTCGACTGGCTATTTCGGCGATTCGGGTTCGTGCTTCGGCTGCGGTACCGACGTGTTCGCGAAGCTGGCGAACTTGAAATAGTTGGGAAAGTTGTTCCAGTCGTCCATCGCCTCCCCCTGCGGTGGTGTGACAGCCCCTTCAACGGCCGCCGCCTGGGACTGCAACTGACGTCTGCGCTCGGCGAATGACTTGGTGTGGTCCATGGCGTTTCCAGCTTTCTTGTTTCAAGAAATGTGAGAACTATCGCATTAAAGTCGAGACAATCGTAAACATGAGTTGCCTGTGGCGCAAGTCCAAAGCGCATGCTCATCACGCAGCTTGGGTGCACATGGTCTGCCAGACGCCGAGAAACGGCAGGAGGGTACTCATGGATGATGAAGACGCGAAGGGCGTTCAAATATTGGCCCGACTCTCTGTTGACGGGCGAGCGAACGGGTTGCGTTCAATGCCCGCCAAGTCGTAGGTGCAATTGCGGCATATCTTCGTTTATCGAAATATCGACCATCAGTGATCGTACTTGAGAATTTCCGGATCTTTGGTCAATTCGACTTGCGGAAGGAAATTGCCAGTATCGCATTCGGAGTTTCGTTGCGTTTTGAGAGATGCAGTTTTGACTCTTCAATTGAGCTTGCCGGCGCAACGGTACGCAGTCTTGAGTTTCTGAAGTGCAAGTTGTCTGCCCTCAACGCCAGATTAATTCGAATTTCAGATGATCTGATGCTGTCTGAGATTGGTCTAATGAACGAAGGGCACCCGCTCGCAAGCAACCCGGTTGACCTCCGTGGCTCCCGAATTTCGGGATCCGTCCTAATAGAAAATGGCTGCCATTTTCGCGGACACAGCGAAAGTACAAAACAAGAAGGTGCGACTCTTGATTTGACAGGAAGCAGCATAGAAGGGGATTTCCGGATAGTTGAATTCTCCGGGACGCACCGCATTTGCAATGGGGTAAGTTTGCAAGATGCTCTGGTGAATGGAAGTGTTGAAGTTCGATCTGCCGTCATTGGAATTAATGATCCAGGCAAATATGCCTTTGATCTTTCCGGGGCAAATATCAAACATGCGATAACCCTCTGGAATTCTGATTTTGGCGGCCAAATAAAAATGAGCTACTCGCATGTGGGTACGTTCGTGAGCTTGAATCGAATTGTGGTCAAACTGGCCCTGGCAGAGGACCGGATAAAGTTCCCGGCAATTGATTGCTCAGTAATGACTGTCGAAGGCGATTTTCGTGTTTGGGGAAATTGTGAATTTGATGGACAGATCGTTTTGCGAGGAATGCGTATCGCCGAAACACTTAGAGTCGCGGAAGCCTCGATCGAAATGCCGACGTTCGAACGGCGAGACGATGTCCTTTACGCGCTGGACGCTACTGAAATTGAGGTCGGTGGGAAAATGATGATCGCGCCACAAGACGAAAAGCAAAAGCATTTGCCATACATTTTGGGAGGAGTTCGACTGGATGGCGCCAAAATTGCTGGCGATCTGATCGTTGGGCAGGTGCATATGGGTGATTCAAGTGAGATTACGCTCCTGAAACTCCCTCTCCTCTCAATGCGGCGCATTCGTGTGGAGGGTAGTCTCCAAATGAAGCAGGTGATTTGCGACGGCCCCACCGTGATCGATTTGACTTGCTCGAAGGCTGCTATATTGGGAGGCAACCTTTCAGATGGTTGGGGAGGGGCGTCATCGCAACTGCGCCTTGATGGCTTTAAGTATGAAGCCATCGATGCAATGAAAGCTCTTGCTGGCGATGAGGCAATCGAAGCGGTTGACGGAATTGCCTGGCTTGCCCAGCAACGCAAGGGAGTGCAGTTTAATGGGAAGGGTGCCTTGGACGAAAAAAGCCTTGGCGGGTGGTGGCAGCGACGCTCAAACCGGAAAAAGTCGTGGATTGATGTCAGTTTTGATCCATTTCAGCATATGGCCAGGGCATTTTCCGTGAGCGGAGATCTCGACGGCGCCAGGAAAATCCTGATGTCTGGAATAAGCTTCGAACGTCGCAGGCCGAAAGTTCGTCGCTGGTGGTACCTTCCGTTTGTTCCGTTCGAATTTGTTCTATCGCAATGCTATTGCGTAATGTTCGGCTATGGGTACAGCGCGCGAAAGGCGATATTTACCTTGCTGGTTTATTGGCTTGCAGGGGCCGCGTTTGTATGTTATGGAAATGTTGCGGGCGGCGTGTTCGCGTTGGAAACAACTTCAATCTCGGGAAATGCAATACTTCCGACAGGCGGTGTCAATTTTTACGTCCGCCCCAATGTCGACCAGAAAGCGCCATTAACCGGCTTGTCTGCCTTGGCTTTAGGTAGCCCGAATCTAGATGATCCGGATTGCGGTGATCAAATTGATCCATTGATCTACGCGTTGGACGTGATGGTGCCGTTGTTGGATCTTCGCCAAGAGTCGAAGTGTTCGGTCCGCTCGAGGTATGTCGGGTGGGCTTGGGGTAAGGCGATCTATGCGGCTTTTGGGGCACTCCTGACCTCACTTGCGATCCTGACCGTTTCTGGAGTTCTGCGTCGCGACCTGAAGCAGTGATGCGGCAGCGCTGTATTGATTCAATGAACGACGTCAGTCGCTGTCATCGCTGAATTCGGGGTCTGAGCCCGCGTCCTCATGCAACTCAATCATCCGCCGTAGCGTCTCCTTCAACACCTCCGCGCTCTTCAACCCAAAGGGCTCCAGCACACGATGTTCGTGCTCGCGCGCCAGATCCATCAGTTGCTTGACGGTGCGCTCGCCAACGTCGGTGATGCGCACCAGCGTGATGCGCCGGTCACTGTCGTGGGGCAGGCGCTCGACGTGGCCCTTGGCCGTCATGCGGTCGAGCATGCGCGTGACCGTCGGCTGCTTCATGACCGCCACCTGCGCGAGGCGGCCGATGCTGATGGCGTCGCCGCCGGCGAGCGTCGCCATCACGCGCCATTCGGACACCGAGAACCCGTGGTCCCGCGCGACCTTGTGGAACTCCGAGGAGATCAGGTGGCTGGCCTGCGCCAGCAGGGCGGGCAGGTAGTCATCGACAAAACGCCGGGGCGCGTGCGCCTGCGCCGCAGAGCCGCTGCGCTGGGCTCGTGCAGGCACGTTGCTTGCTTGTCTAGGGTTATTCATGATTGTGGATATGTTCAGTTCTAAAGAATATACTGACTTCGAACGATTTGGTTCGAGGGTTTTCAAGGAGCACCATGGCTGAGCGGTCCTTTGTAGAGGAAGTCAAAAAGCTGAGGCTCGGCGCTGGCGATGTTTTCGCGGGTGAAGGCATTCTTGCCGTTACCAAGGGTTTGCTGGAGTCGGGCGTGGCCTACGTGGCCGGTTATCAGGGTTCGCCCATCTCGCACCTGATGGACGTGCTTGCGGACGCGCAGGACATCCTGTCCGAACAGGGCATTCGTTTCGAGAACAGCGCGAGCGAGGCGACGGCGGCGGCGACGCTGGCGGCGTCGGTCAACTATCCGCTGCGTGGCGCCGTGACGTTCAAGGCGACGGTGGGCACCAATGTGGCTTCCGATGCGCTGGCCAACCTGGCCTCGGGCGGCGTGACCGGCGGTGCGCTCATCATCGTGGGCGAGGACTACGGCGAAGGCTCTTCCATCATGCAGGAGCGCAGCCACGCGTTCGCGATGAAGTCGCAGATGTGGCTGCTGGACCCGCGGCCCAACCTGCCTTCCATCGTCGATGCAGTGAAGCAGGGCTTCGACCTGTCGGAAGCCAGCAGCACGCCGGTGATGCTGCAGCTTCGCATCCGTGCATGCCACGTGCACGGGCAATTCGTCGCATCGGACAACGTGCCGCCCAAGTTCACGCTGAAGGACGCGCTCGAAACGCCGCAGCGCGACGTCAGCCGCATCGTGCTGCCGCCGGCGAGCTTCGTGCACGAGCAGGAAAAGGTGAAGGACCGCTGGCCCGCGGCCGTGCGCTTCATCGAGGAGCGCAAGCTCAACGAATTCTTCAACGATGGCGCCGACGACATCGGCGTGATCGTGCAGGGCGGCAGCTACAACACGATGATGCGCGCGCTGGAGCGACTGGGCCTGGCCGACGTGTACGGCAACTCGAAAGTGCCGCTCTACGTCATGAACGTGGCCTACCCAGTGATCGACAGCGAAGTGCTGCGCTTTTGCGAAGGCAAGCGCGCGGTGCTGCTGGTGGAAGAGGGGCAGCCCAATTTCATCGAACAGAACATCGCGACCATCCTGCGGCAAGCAGGCGTCAGCGCGGCCCTGCATGGCAAGGACATGCTGCCGGTCGCGGGCGAGTACACCGCCGCTGTGTTGCTGAAGGGCGCACGCGAATTCTTCGAGCGCTATGAACGCATCGCGCCGCTGCCGGTGCCCGCGCCTGTGCGCAAGGTCATCCCGCTGACGGTCGTCGCCGACATTGGCGTCGATGGTGCGCCGGAGCCTTCGCGTCCCTTGGAGGAAAGCGTCCACGCGCGGCCGCCGGGCTTCTGCACGGGTTGCCCGGAGCGGCCGATTTTCAGCGCGATGAAACTTGTCGAGCGCGAATTGGGTCCGCACCACATCAGCGCCGACATCGGCTGTCACCTGTTCTCCATCCTGCCGCCGTTCCATCTCGGCAACACGACGATGGGTTACGGCCTGGGCACGGCGGGTGCGGCAGCGCTCAACGTGCCGGCCGGCAAGCGTGCCATCTCGATGATGGGCGACGGCGGCTTCTGGCACAACGGTTTGACCAGCGGCATCGCCAACGCGGTGTTCAACCGCAGCGACAACCTGACCATCGTCGTCGACAACAACTACACCTCGGCGACAGGCGGGCAGGACATCCTGTCGTCGAAGGCGAACAACCCGACGCGCAGCACCGGTCATGAGATCGAGCAGGCCGTGCGCGGCGTGGGCGTAAAGTGGGTCAAGACGATGCGCCGAACCTACGACGTGGCCGGCATGCGCGACGTGCTGCGCGAAGCGCTCACGACGAAGCAGAAGGGCCCGAAGGTGCTCATCGCGCAGTCGGAATGCATGCTCAACAAGCAGCGCCGCGAGAAGCCGCTGGTGCGCAAGGCCGTGGCGGAAGGCAAGCGGGTGGTGCGCGAGAAGTTCGGCATCGACCCGGACACCTGCACGGGCGACCATTCGTGCATCCGGCTGTCGGGTTGCCCGTCGCTGTCGATCAAGCCGAACCCCGATCCGCTGCGCACCGACCCGATCGCGACCGTGCTCGACAGCTGCGTCGGCTGCGGCAACTGCGGCGACGTGTCCCATGCCGCGGTGCTGTGCCCGTCGTTCTACAAAGCGCAGGTCGTGAGCAATCCGACGTCCTTCGACCGTTTGCTGCAACGCGTGCGTTCCGCCGTCATCGGCTGGATGCAGCGCGGTGACGCCAAGCGCCGCGAGCGCTTCGCTTTCTGAGATTTCATGAACGCTACACAACCTATCAAGATTGCCATCCTCGCCATGGGCGGCGAGGGCGGCGGCGTGCTGGCCGACTGGATCGTCGATCTCGGCGAACACAACGGCTACATCGCGCAGACCACTTCGGTGCCGGGCGTTGCGCAGCGCACTGGCGCCACGATCTACTACGTCGAGCTGTACCCCGAGGCGCGTGCCAGGGCGGATGGCGGCAAGCCGGTGCTGGCGTTGATGCCGCTGCCGGGCGACGTCGACGTCGTGCTCGCCTCTGAACTGATGGAAGCCGGCCGTGCGGTGCAGCGCGGGCTGGTCACGCAGGACCGCACGACGCTTCTTGCTTCGACGCATCGCGTGTATTCGATCGCCGAGAAGTCGGCGATGGGCGATGGCCGTGTCGACAGCACGCAACTCATCGACCACGCGCAGAAAGCGGCCAAGCGCTTCATTCGCCATGACATGGCGAAGGCGGCGGAAGAGGCTGGCAGCGTGATCAGCGCTGTGCTCTTTGGCGCGCTGGCTGGCTCGGGCGTGCTGCCCTTCAGCCGCGCGCAGTTCGAAGCCACGGTGGAGCGCGGCGGTGTGGGCGTCAAGCCAAGCCTGAAGGCCTTTGGTGGTGCGTTCGATCGCGTGCAGTCGGGGTCGGAGCAGGACGCGCCTGCGATGCCATTGCCCGCACGCGCTGCCCCGGCGCCGAAGCATCCGCAGGTGCGCGCACTGGTCGAGCGCGTGCAGCGTGAGTTTCCTGAAACCGCGCATTTCCTGCTGCTGGAAGGCGTGCGCCGGCTGATCGACTATCAGGACATCGCCTATGCCGGCACCTATCTCGACCGCATGGCCAAGATCCACGCGCTGCCCTTGAACGACGGCGGCCGGCTCGCTGAAAGCACCGCGCGCCATCTCGCGCTATGGATGTCCTACGAAGACACCGCACGCGTCGCCGCATTGAAGACCCGCGCCACCCGCTTCGATCGCGTGCGCGACGAATCCGGCGTGAAGTCGGATCAGCTCGTGGCCATCAACGAATACATGCATCCGCGCCTGCAGGAAATCTGCGAGACCTTGCCTGGTGGCATCGGCCGCTGGTTGATGAACTCGGGCGCGCCGCGCCGGATTGTCGAGCGCATGACGCAAAAGGGTCGTGTGATCAAGACCAGTTCGGTGCACGGATTCCTCCTGCTGCGCTGCGTGGCGGCTGCTGCGCGCTGGCGCCGATCCACCACGCGCTTCGCGCACGAGAACCAGTTGATTGAGCAGTGGCTGGACCGCATCGCGCTGACGGCCGCCATCAACCCGGCGCTGGCGCTGGAGATCGCCGAATGCCAGCGCCTCGTCAAGGGCTACAGCGACACCCACGAGCGCGGTTTGCGCAACTACGAACTGGTGATGGGCGCCGCCCAACGCGCCGGCAGCACGCTGGCCCCCGCCACCTTGCGCGAGCTGCGCGACGCTGCGCTTGCCGACGAACACGGCAACAAGCTGCGCGACGTGCTGGCCCGCTACGCACTCGCCTGATATTGAAGGGAGACAAGACCATGTCACATGAACCACTGCCCACGCTGACCCTGCGCGTTGCGGAAGCGCGTCAGCTCAACCCGCTGATCCGCATGTTCCGCCTGCGGGCCGACGATGGCGCCGCGTTGCCGGGCTTCACGGCCGGCGCCCACATCCGCGTGAAGGTCACGCTGCCGGACGGCAAGGAAGACTGGCGCCACTACTCGCTCATCAACCCTGCCGCGCAGCAGGGCGTGACCGACGCGCCCACCGAGTACGTGATCGCTGTTCGCATCGAAGACGATGGCCGTGGCGGCTCGCGCTTCATGCACCAGAGCCTGAAGGAAGGCGATGCGCTGACCATCGAGGTGCCGAAGAACGACTTTCCGCTTCACGAAGGTGCGGCCCGTGCCGTGCTGATCGCAGGCGGCATCGGCATCACGCCCATGATCAGCATGGCGGCCCAACGCAAGGCGCAAGGCCTGCCGGTCCGCATGCACTACGCCGGCCGCAGCCGCGAGCTGATGGCTTTCCTGCCTGAGCTGCAATCGCTGCTGGCCGACGATCTGATCGTGCACGCCGACGTCGAAGCCGGTGCGCCGCTGAACATCGAAGCCTTGCTCGACGGCTGCGCACCGCAGGATCAGCTCTACGTCTGCGGCCCGAAGGTCATGCTCGACGCCGTGCTCGCCGCCACGCAAAAGCGCGGCTGGACGCACGACCGCGTGCACTTCGAACTCTTCACCACGCCGGCGGTGGAAGAGGGCGACCATCCCTTCGAAGTCGTGCTCGCGATGTCGGGCAAGACCTTCACCGTGCCCGCCGACAAGACCATCCTCGACTGCATGATCGATGAAGGCTGCGACCCGATGTACGACTGCAAGCGCGGCGAGTGCGGCGTGTGCGCGACGCCGGTGATGGAAGGCGAGATCGACCACCGCGACTACGTGCTGATGGCCAGCGAGAAGGCGGCCGGCAATGTGATCCAGATCTGCATCTCGCGCGCAAAAGGTGCGCGCCTGGTGCTGGACGTCTAGGAATTCAGGAGACCCAAGAATGACAAGCTACCGCGGCAACCCCGAAGCGATCCGCGCGCTGGTGCAACCCGACCGCGTGCACCGCGACATCTACATCAACCCCGAACTGTTCGAGCTGGAGCAGGAACACTTCTTCGCGAACACCTGGAACTTCGTCGGCCACGACAGCCAGTTGCCCAAGCCGGGCGACTATCTCAACGTCGAGATTGCCGGACGCCCGCTGATCGTGGTGCGCCACACCGACAACTCGGTGCGCGTCATGATGAACCGCTGCGCGCACAAGGGTTCGCGGCTGGTGAGCGCACCTTGCGGCAACACCGGCAAGTTCTTCCGCTGCCCGTATCACGCGTGGACTTTCAAGACGGATGGCTCGCTGCTGTCGATTCCGTTGAAGAACGGCTACGAAGGCACGCAACTCAATGAGTGCGAATCGGCCAAGGGCCTGACGCAGGTGAAGAACGTGCGCCTGTACCGCGGCTTCATCTTCGTCAAGCTCAACGACGTCGGTCCGGACTTCGAGGAGTTCTTCGGCGACTCACTGAGTTCTATCGACAACATGGCCGACCGTTCGCCTGAAGGCGAACTCGAGATTGCCGGCGGCTGCCTGCGCTTCATGCACCAGTGCAACTGGAAGATGTTCATCGAGAACCTCAACGACACCATGCACCCCATGGTGGCGCACGAGTCCTCGGCCGGCACCGCCAAGACCATGTGGTCGGGCAAGCCGGCTGACGAACCCAAGCCCATGGCCATCGAACAGTTCGTGCCCTTCATGTCGGACTACAAGTTCTTCGAGGACATGGGCGTGCGCGTGTTCGACAATGGCCACAGCTTCTCGGGCGTGCACTACAGCATCCACAGCAAGTACTCGGCGATTCCGGAATACGACGCGGCCATGCAAGCGAAATACGGCCCGGAGCGCACGCAGCAGATCCTCGGACTGGCGCGGCACAACACGGTGTATTACCCCAACCTGACGATCAAGGGCGCGATCCAGTCGATTCGCGTGATCCGTCCGATCGCTGTCGACAAGACGTTGGTGGAAAGCTGGACCTTCCGGCTGAAGGGCGCGCCACCGGAACTGCTGCATCGCACGACGATGTACAACCGCTTGATCAACTCGCCGTTCTCCATCGTTGGCCATGACGACTTGCAGGCCTATCGCGGCATTCAGGCCGGCCTGCATGCGAGCGGCAACGAGTGGGTGAGCCTGCACCGCAACTTCGACGCGTCGGAAGTGGGTCAGAAGGACGTGACCACCATCGGCACCAGCGAGATCTCCATGCGCAACCAGTACCGCGCTTGGGAACGCCACATGACGTCGACGATGTAAGGGGCGACCGAGATGACCATCAACCGCCAGGACCTCATCGACTTCGTCGTGCACGAATGTCGCCTGCTCGACGGCAAGCGCTATGAAGAGTGGAACGCGCTCTTCACCGACGACGCCTTCTATTGGGTGCCGCTCGTTCCGGATCAGGAAGACGGCTTCCAGCACACCTCGCACATGTACGAGGACAAGCTGCTGCGCGAGCTGCGCATCGAGCGCCTGAAGAGCCCGCGCGCCTTCTCGCAGCAACCGCCGAGCCGCTGCCATCACCTGCTGCAAACGCCGACCGTCGAAAGCTTCGACGAGGAAGCGAACAAGTTCGTCGTGCGCACCGAGTTCCACTACACCGAGTCGCAAGGCGACGAGTTGCAGTTCTACGTCGGCAGCTTCTTCCATCACTTGACCTTGAGCGATGGCGCGCTGCGCATGACGCTCAAGCGCGTGAACCTTCTCAACTGCGACGCCGCATTGCCGGCCGTGCAGTTGTTCATTTGACCGACCCCATGCACGCCACTGTCTACGACGTCTTCCGCGCGACGGCTGTCCGCACGCCGGATGCGGATTTCCTGTTCACCGAGCCGGTCACGGCCGCTGCCTACGGGATTCCCGCGGGCGCCACGAGTTGGGGCCAGGCCGCAGCCGAAGTCGAGCGCCTGCGCAACGCCTACCAAGCCGCCGGCTGGGGCCACGGCCACCGCGTCGGCCTGCTGCTTGAAAACCGGCCCGCGTACTTCTTCCATTGGTTCGCGCTCAACGCACTGGGCGTGAGCGTGGTGCCCATCAATGCGGAAATGCGCTCGGCCGAACTGATCTACCTCATCGGCCACAGCGAGATGGGTCTGGCGGTCACGCTGCCGGCTCGCGCGACCGACCTGCGGACGGCGGCGACGGAAGCTGGCGTGGCCTTCAGCACGATGCCCCCTGACGGCGAAGTGCCCCGCGCGCGCACCCCCGCGCCGCGCGCTGGCGAACCCGTCGGCCTGAACACCGAATGCGGCCTGCTCTACACATCGGGCACCACGGGTCGTCCCAAGGGCTGCATCCTGACCAATGACTATTTCCTGCGCGCAGGCGAGTGGTACGCGTCGCTGGACGGCGTGTGCAGCATTCGCCCCGACACGGAGCGCGTCATCACGCCGCTGCCGCTGAACCACATGAACGCGATGGCGTTCTCCACCATGGTGGTGCTGGTGGCGGGCGGCTGTCTGGTGCAACTCGATCGCTTTCACCCCAAGAGCTGGCTGCAAAGCGCGCGCGAAAGCGGCGCCACCATTGCGCACTACCTTGGCGTGATGCCGGCGATGCTGCTCAGCGCGCCTGCCGCCGCGTCAGACCGCGAACATGCCATCCGCTGGGGCTTCGGCGCCGGCGTGGACCGCAAGAACCACGCGCCCTTCGAAGAGCGCTTTGCGTTCCCGCTGGTCGAGGCATGGGCCATGACCGAGACGGGTGCCGGAGCCTGCGTCATGGCCAATCGCGAGCCGCGTCTGGTGGGCAACAGTTGCTTCGGACGGCAGCCGGAATTCCTTGACCTGCGTCTGGTCGATGAAGAAGGCCGCGACGTGGTGGGCGATGCGCCGGGCGAACTGCTGGTGCGTTCGGCCGGCGACGATCCGCGCCGCTACTTCTTCTCCGGCTACCTCAAGGACGACAAGGCCACGCAAGAGGCATGGGCGGATGGCTGGTTCCACACCGGCGATCTGGTGCGCCGTGATGCCGATGGCAACTTCTTCTTCGTCGACCGCAAGAAGAACGTGATTCGCCGCAGCGGGGAGAACATCTCCGCGGTCGAAGTGGAGAGCGTGCTCAATCAGCATCCGGCCGTGAAGGCTTCCGCCGTCGCGGCCACGCCCGATGCGGTGCGCGGCGACGAGGTACTGGCCTGCATCGTGTTGCGGGAGGGCGTGGATGCATCGTCCGCCTCCACGATTGCCACGAGCATCGTCGATCACGCGCTGGCGCAGCTGGCCTACTACAAGGCGCCGGGTTACGTCGCCTTCGTCGACGCGTTGCCGTTGACGCCGTCGCAGAAGATCCAGCGCGGCCAGCTGCGTGAACTCGCGCATGCGCTGCCGGGCGAAGCCAACTGCATCGACACGCGCGCGATGAAGAAGAGGCAGGCATGAACCGCCCAGCCGCCTCTCAGCAGGCAAGCGCGGCAGCACGCATTGCCGAGGTGACGTCATGACCGCCCGGCGTCGCCTTTCCTACGAAGGCGTTGCGGTGGCCGTGCCGGTCACCGTGCCCTATGTTCGCTATTCCACGCGCACCGCGCACTGGTTCATCGGCCACGCCGTCGACGCGCTGGTCAAGTCCAGTGGCCTGAAGAAAGAGCAGATCGACGGCCTGTGCCTCAGCAGCTTTTCGCTGGTGCCCGACACAGCCGTTGGCGTTACGCAGCATCTGGGCCTGTCGCCGCGCTGGCTCGACCATGTGCCCACCGGCGGCGCATCCGGCGTGATGTGCCTGCGCCGCGCCGCACGTGCCGTTCAAGCGGGCGACGCCGACGTGGTGGCGTGTGTCGCAGCCGACACCAACCACGTCGATTCCTTCCGCCAGACGCTCGGCGCCTTCAGCAACTTCGCGCGCGACGCGACATACCCTTATGGCGCGGGCGGGCCCAACTCTGTCTTCGCCTTCATCACCGCGAACTACATGCGCACCTACGGCGCCAAGCGCGAGGACTTCGGCCGCATCGCCGTCGACCAGCGCACCAACGCGCTGGGCAATCCGCACGCCATGTTCAAGAAGCCGCTGACGCTGGACGAATACATGGCGGCGCGGCCAATCTCCGACCCGATCCACCTGTTCGACTGCGTGATGCCTTGCGCCGGTGCCGAAGCTTTCCTCGTGATGAGCGAGGAGCGCGCACGCGACCTCGGACTGCCACACGCCGTGATCCGTGGTGCCATCGAGCGTCACAACGCCTTCAGCGAAGACCCGGTGATGGTGCGCGGCGGCTGGCGCGTGGACCGCGCCGACCTTTACGCACAGGCAGGCGTGCGGCCCGACGAACTCGACTTCGTGCAAACCTATGACGACTACCCGGTGATCGTGATGATGCAGTTCGAAGACCTGGGCTTCTGCGAGAAAGGCGAGGCCTCGGCCTTCGTGCAATCGCACGGCATGACCTTTGAGGGCAGCTTTCCCAACAACACGAGTGGGGGGCAGTTGTCGGCGGGCCAAGCTGGCGCAGCGGGCGGCTTTCTCGGCATGACGGAGACGATCCGGCAACTCACCGATGCGGCCGGGCCGCGTGCCGTGAAGGATGCGCAACTGGGTCTCGTGGCCGGCTTCGGCATGGTGACCTACGACCGTTGCCTGTGTACCGGCGCTGTGATCTTGGGGAGACCAGCATGACCATGCCCTTGATGCGCCCCAAGCGCAAGAACCCCGTCCTGCGCACACGCCAGATGAACCTGCCGCCGTGGGCGCGCGGGCGCGTCGCGCTGGGCATCACGGCTGCTGCGGCAGAAGGCCGCTTCGAACTGCAGGAGTGCCAGGAATGCGGCACGGTGCAGTACCCGCCGCGCGAGGCGTGCCACAAGTGCCTGTCGGCTGCATTGCGTTGGCGCGAGCAGTCGGGCGAAGGCAACCTGCTCGCCACCACCACGCTGTACCACAGCAACGACATGTACTTCCGCGAACGACTGCCCTGGCGCCTCGGGCTGGTGCATCTGGACGCGGGCCCGACGCTGATGGTCCACATGCACGGCGAGGTCGGCGATGCGCCTTCACGCGTGCGCGTCGGCGCCCGGCTCGACCGGGCAGGACAAGCGGTATTGATTGGATTTCCGAACGAAGGGAGCGCCCATATGGCCGACGACAAGATGCTGCGTGAAATGACCAGCGACCCCAAATTCCGCAAGGTGCTGGTCACCGACGGCAAGACCGAGGTGGGCCAGTCCATCGTGCGCGCGCTGGTCAAGGCCGGCGCCGACATCGTGTGGGTCGGCCACGCCGAGCCATGGAAGAAGACGGGCGGCCTCGAAGACATCACCGCGCTGCCGCAGGTGACGCTGGTGCCGCTGGACCTGACCAACGGCCGCTCCGTCACCGAGCTGGCCGGTGAGATCGGCGGCAAGGTCGACATCGTCATCAACAACGCCGAGGTGCACCGCACCTTCGGCATCGGCGCGCGGCGCGGCACGGACGTGGCCAAGGCCGAGATGGACATCAACTACTTCGGCCTGCTGCGTCTTGCGCAAGAGTTCGGTCCTGCGCTGAAGGGCCGTTCCGCCGATGGCGCGACGGGCGCGACGGCGTGGGTCAATTTGCTGTCGGTCTACGCGCTGAGCAACTTCCCGCCGCATGGCACCTTCAGCGCATCGAAGGCAGCGGCGTTGTCATTGGCGCAATGCCTGCGCGCAGAAATGCGCCCTGCGGGCATTCGTGTGATCAATGTCTTCCCGGGCCCCATCGACGACGAATGGAACCAGCATGTTCCACCGCCGAAGCTGGCCGGCAGCGCACTGGCCAATGCCATCGTCAAGGCACTGCGCGATGGCGTCGAAGACGTGTATCCGGGCGACGTGGCACAAGAATGGCTAGAGCGTTGGCGTGACAACCCGAAGGTGCTTGAACGCGAACTGGCCGCTGGCGGCTGAACATGGCACACCCCCAGTCTTCGCGCACTTCGTGTCGCTCCGCTAACCCCCTTGCAGGGGGGCAACACCAGCGGCCCGGCAAAGCCGGTTCCGCAGTGTTCCTGAAAAAGAAGGAAATCAGTAAATGACAACAAGCACCCTCACATCCGCCGCCGAACTGCTCGGCGGTCTGGTGAGCGCCATGAGCACAGGCCGGATCCGCGTGGTCGACCTCACGCAGACGCTCACGCCCGAGTTCCCGCAGATCGCGCTGCCGCCCGAGATGGGTCAATGCTGGCCTTTCCGCATCGAAGAGGTCTCGCACTACGACGAACGCGGCCCGGGCTGGTACTGGAACAACTTCTCCTGCGGCGAGCACACCGGTACGCACTTCGATGCGCCCATTCACTGGATCTCCGGCAAGGACCTGCCGAACAACTCCGTCGACACCATTCCCGCGCAGCACTTCGTCGCGCCGGCCTGCGTCATCGACTGCTCGGAACAGGTGAAGGCCGATCACGACTACCTGATGACGGTCGAGGACATCGAGCGCTACGAAGCCGCGCACGGCCGCATCCCCAAGGGTGCGTGGGTATTGATGCGCACCGACTGGTCGCAGCGCCACGACCCCGAGGCGTACCAGAACTTCGACGAGACCGGACAGCACACGCCGGGCCCCAGCTCCGAAGCCGTGCGATTCCTGGTCGAGCAGCGCGACGTGCTCGGCTTCGGCTCCGAAGCAATCGGCACCGACGCAGGGCAGGGCTACCACCTTCGCCCGCCGTACCCCTGCCACTACTACATGCACGGCGCAGGCCGCTACGGCTTGCAGTGCCTGTGCAATCTCGACCAGTTGCCGCCGGCCGGCGCGGTGCTGATCTGCCCGCCGCTGAAGATCCAGAAGGGCAGCGGCAGCCCCTTGCGCGTTCTTGCCTTGGTGGAGGGTTGAACCATGACCATCCGTAAAGTTGCAGCTGTCACCGGCGGCAGCGCCGGCATCGGCAAGGCCATCTGCGAGGACCTGCTCGCCAAGGGCTACGAAGTCATCTCGCTGGCACGCCGCAAGAGCGACATCGAGCACGCGAAGATGCACAGCATCGAAGTCGACCTGATGGACCGCGAAGCCACGGCGCAAGCCGTGCGCCAGATGGTGCACCAGTTCGACGTGAACACCGTGGTGCACAACGCCGGCGTGATCCGCGCCGCGCTGCTCGCGGACGTGAAGCTCGACGACCTGGACGCACTGGTCGACCTGCACCTGGGCTGCGCGATTCAACTCGTGCAGGCGGCATTGCCAACGATGCGTGCCCAGAAGTTCGGTCGCATCGTGCTGTTGTCTTCACGCGCCGCCGTGGGCCTGGCCACGCGCACCAGCTATTCCGCCACCAAGGCCGGCATGCTGGGCATGGCGCGCACCTGGGCGCTGGAACTGGCGCCCGAGGGCATCACCGTCAACGTGGTCGCGCCGGGTCCGATTCGCACCGACATGTTCTACGACGTGGTCGACAAGGGCAGCGACAAGGAGCGCGCACTCGCCGCGTCGGTGCCCGTCAAGCGGCTGGGCGAATCGGCCGATGTGGCGCGCGCCGTCAGCTTCTTTGCGGACCCGGCGAACGGCTTCGTGACCGGGCAAGTGCTCTATGTGTGCGGCGGCACGAGCGTCGGCAGCCTGACGCTGTAGCGGCCAGCCGCATCGGCCTAAGTACTTCCCCTCCTCGCACAAGTCTTCCCACGCCAGTATTCTTGACACCTAAACATTTGATAAATCATGTTGTTGCTCCCGACAACGATGACCCACCAAGGAAAGCCATGAAAGCCTCGATCCGTCTCTGTGTGCGCACCGGCCTCGCGCTGGGCCTGAGCGCCATCGCCGTTGCCAACGCATTGGCTGCCGACCTCAAGGTCGGTTTCATCACCTCCCTTTCCGGGCCGGTGTCGTCGCTGGGCATTCCCTACGACAAGGGCATCAAGGCCGGCATGGCCTACAAGGCGGAAGTCGCGGGCCACAAGATCCAGCTGATCGCGCTGGACGACGGCTCCGACCCCTCGACCTCGGCGCGCAACGCACGCAAGCTCATCGAAGAAGACAAGGTCGACGTGATCATCGGCACCGCAGGATCGCCCGGTTCGCTGGCCATCGCCGGCGTGGCGCGCGAGACGAAGACGCCGCTGATCTCGATTGCCAATGCCAACCTGCCGGGCGAGGAGGGTGCGTGGATGGTCACGCTGCCGCAGCCCGCGCCGCTCATGGTCAACGCGGTGGTCGAGCGCATGAAGAAGTCGGGCGTCAAGACGGTGGGCTACATCGGCTTTTCCGACGCGTGGGGCGATCTGGTCTATGACGCGCTGATGAAGAGCGCGGAGCCGGCCGGCATCAAGGTGGTGAGCAACGAACGCTATGCGCGCGCCGACACCTCGGTGGCGGGTCAGGTGCTCAAGATCGTGGCGCTCAAGCCCGATGCGGTGATCACCGGCACCTCGGGCACGCCCGGCGCGTTGCCGTACCTTGCGTTGATGGACCGCGGCTACAAGGGTCAGATCTACGGCATGCATGCCCTGATCAACCCGGACTTCGTGCGCGTGGGCGGCCCCTCGGTCGAAGGTCTGCTGGCGCCGACCGGCCCGGTGATCGTCGCCGAGCAACTGCCCGAAACGAACCCGATGCGCAAGGCGGCGATGGACTTCCGCGCGGCCTACCAGAAGGCCAACGGCGCGGCGCCGACGGATGCCTTCTCGGCCTATTCTTTCGACGCCTGGCTGGTGATGCTGGATGCCGCCACGCGCGCCAAGGGCGAGCCCGGCACTCCGCAATACCGCGTGGCCTTGCGCGACGCGATCGTGAGCACCAAGGAGCTGGTGGGCACGCACAGCGTCTACAACTTCAAGCCGGACAACCGCTACGGCTCCGATGATCGCTCGCGGGTGATCGTCAAGCTCGAAAAGGGCCAGTGGAAGCTTCAGCCGTGAAGATGGCGATGAAGCGTCTCACCAAAATCTTCGCCGTCACTTCGCTCGCATTGGGCGTTGCGCAGGCCTTCGCTGCCGACCTGAAAATCGGCTTCATCAGCTCGTTGTCGGGCCCGGTGGCTGCCTTGGGCATCCCTTATGAAAAGGGCATCCGCGCTGCCATTGCGCAGCATCCGATGATCGGCGGGCGCAAGGTCGAGCTCATCGTGCTGGACGATGCCTCGGACCCCACGACGGCCGGGCGCAACGCGCGCAAGCTGGTGGTGGACGACAAGGTCGACGTGCTGATCGGCACTTCGGGTGTTCCCGGTGCGATGGCGATTGCCGCCGTGGCGCGCGAGACGCAAACGCCGCTGATTTCGCCCACGCCGGTGGTCATTCCGGGCGCGGATGGCGCGTGGACCGTGACGGTGTCGCAGCCCTTTCCGCTGATGGTGGCGGCGGTCGTCGATCGCATGAAGAAGTCCGGCGTCAAGACGGTGGCTTTCATCGGCTTCTCTGATGCGCTGGGTGACCTGGCCTACGACTCGCTCGTGAAGAGTGCGGAGCCGGCCGGCATCAAGATCGTCGCGAATGAGCGTTATGCGCGTTCGGATTCGTCCGTGGCGGGGCAGGTGCTGAAGATCGTGGCGCAGCGTCCTGATGCGGTCTTTGCGGGGAACTCGGGCACGCCCGGGGCATTGCCGTACCTGGCGCTGGCTGAGCGTGGCTACAAGGGCCAGATCTACGGCACGCACGGTTTGATCAATGCGGACTTCGTGCGCGTGGGCGGTGCGTCGATCGAGGGCTTGCAGGTGCCGAGCGGGCCGGTGCTGGTCGCGGACCAGTTGCCGGACAGCAACCCGATCAAGAAGGTGTCGATGGCCTTCCGCAGCGACTACCAGAAGGCCAATGGGGCGGTGCCGACGGACGCTTTTTCTCCCTACACCTACGACGCGTACCTGCTGCTGGCCGATGCGGCGTCGCGCGTGAAGGTCGAGCCGGGCACGCCGCAATACCGCACTGCACTGCGCGACGCCATCGTGAGCACCAAGGAGCTGGTGGGTACGCACGGCGTTTACAACTTCAAGCCAGACGACCGGTATGGGTCGGACCAGCGGGCTGTTGTCATGGTGCGGATGGAGAAGGGCCAGTGGAAGCTGGTTCCCTGATCTCGTTCATGCGCAGCATCAACCGCTCTGTGGGTCGTGCTCGTTTCGGCGCGCACCGCATGCCGGGCTCGGGGCGTGCAACTGTCGCGTTCGCCTCCATCGCATGACGAACTACCGCAGCCGCCCCGATGCGATTCGTGCGCTCGTTCAGGGTGACAGGGTGCATCGTGACCTGTATCTGAGCGACGAGCTGTTCGCCCTGGAGCAGGAGCACTTCTTTGCGAACACCTGGAATTACCTCGGGCACGCAAGCCAGGTTCCGGATTCCGGCGACTTCGCGACGCAGGACATCGCGGGGCGGCCGCTGTTGATGGTGCGGCAGCCCGATGGCGGCATCAAGGTGTTCTACAACCGCTGCGCGCACAAGGGCACGCAACTCGTCAGCGATGCGTGTGGCAACGCGGGCAAGTTCTTTCGTTGTCCGTACCACGCGTGGACCTACAAGCTGGACGGCTCGCCGCTCGCGATCCCGATCAGGAACGGCTATGAGGGCACGGGGCTCAAGGATTGCGAGTCGGGGCGAGGGCTGACTGAACTGCGGCACGTTGCGGTGTATCGCGAGTTCGTCTTCGTGCGACTGGGTGACGAGGGCCCGGCGTTCGAAAGCTATTTCGGCGAGGTGCTGCGCGCCATCGACAACATGGTCGACCGCTCGCCCGAAGGCAAGCTCACGCTGGCGGGCGGCGCGATGCGCAACATCGTCCATTGCAACTGGAAGATGTACCTGGAGAACATCAACGACACCGTGCATCCGCCCTCGACGCACGAGTCGGCCACGCGGGCGGCCAGCGCCCTGTGGGAGGGCCACGCGCCCGATGAGCCCAAGCCGATGGCGATGGAGCAAATATTGCCCTTCGGCTCCAGCTACGACTTCTTCGACAAGATGGGTGGGCGCGTGTTCGCGCACGGGCACAGCGTGCTGGGCGTCAACTTCAGCATTCATTCGAACTACGCGGCGCTGCCCGAGTACGAGCAGGCGATGCGCGATGCGCACGGCGCGGAGCGCGCCACCGAGATCCTTCAGCGCTCGCCGCAGAACTCGGTGCTGTATCCGAGCCTGTCTGTCAAGGGTTCGCCGCAGGCCATTCGGGTGATTCGGCCACTCGCTGCCAATCGCACGCTGGTCGAGGCCTATGCCTTTCGTGCTGCCGGTGCGCCGGACGTGCTT
The DNA here is from genome assembly GCF_030317105.1 of Variovorax brevis. GTDB lineage: Bacteria > Pseudomonadota > Gammaproteobacteria > Burkholderiales > Burkholderiaceae_C > Variovorax > Variovorax brevis. The sequence goes on along the minus strand of NZ_JASZYG010000003.1, from coordinate 410,701 downwards.
TTCGAGCGCGCGATGAGTTACAACCGACTCGTGTTCTCGCCCATGTCCGTGGTCGCGCACGACGACGTGCACCTGTTCGAGAGCATCCAGAAGGGCCTGCGCGCCGACGGCAACGAATGGGTGAGCCTGCATCGCAACTACAGCCCTGACGAGTTCAGCGAGCCCACGCAGACGACCAACGGCACGAACGAACTGCTGATGCGCAATCAGTTTCGCGCCTGGGCCGAATTCATGACTTTGCGCATGGAGGCCTCGACGTGAGCGATTCAATCGATCCTGCTTTCAGCGAATTTGCCTTGTGCGATCTTGTTGCGCGCGAAGCCGCGTTGCTGGACGAAGGGTTCTTCGATGAATGGCTCGATCTGTTTGCCGAAGACGGGCGCTATTGGGTGCCCCTGCTCGGACGGCAGCAGAGCGATCCGCATTCCCACAACTCCATCGCGTTCGAGGACAAGCTCTTGCTGAAGCTGCGCGTCGAGCGCCTGAAGGATCCGCGCGCGCACTCGCAGCATCCGGCCAGCCGCTGCCAGCATGTGCTGCAGAACTCGCGCGTCGAACGCATCGATGCAGCCGCCGGCACGGCCACGCTGCGCACGCCCTTTCTCTACATCGAGGCGCACGGCGAACACCAGGTGATGCTGGCGGGCAGCTACCACCATGTGCTGGTGCGCACGCCCGAAGGACTGCGCATCCAGCTCAAGCGTGTCGACCTGCTCGGCGCCGAGCGAGCCCTGCCCGCTGTCCAGCTGTTCATTTGAATCGCTTTTTTTCCCCTGTTTGATCCACAACCCACGAGGAGCCACTTGACATGAAGTGCTTGATGAAGACCTTGACCCGCTGCACGGTCGCAACCGCTGTCCTGACCGCCTTCGTTTCCAGTGCGCTGGCGGCGGATCTCAAGGTCGGACTGAGCGTTTCACTCTCGGGTCCGAACTCCTCGCTCGGCGTTCCCTATTCCAAGGGCATGCAGGCCGCGCAGGCCTACAAGGGCGAGATCAACGGCCGCAAGGTCCAGCTCATCGTGCTGGACGATGGCTCCGACCCGACCACGGCCGGCCGCAACGCGCGCAAGCTGATCGAGGAAGACAAGGTCGACGTCATCATGGGCACCTCCGGCGTGCCGGCCGCCATCGCCATGGCGCAGGTCGCCAAGGAAACGAAGACGCCGATGATCGGCCTCACGCCCATCCTGCTCGATCCCGCCGAGAACCCGTGGGTCGTGACGGTTGCGCAGCCCACGCAACTGATGATCGACGCGGTGGTCGAGCGCATGAAGCGCAACAACGTGAAGACGGTCGGCTACATCGGCTTCTCCGACGCATGGGGCGACCTGGTCTACAACGCGATGATGAAAGCCGCACCCAAGGCCGGCATCACCGTGGTGAGCAACGAGCGCTATGCACGCGCCGACGCTTCGGTCACCGGACAAGTGCTCAAGATCGTCGCGCTCAAGCCCGACGCGGTGATGACGGGCGGGGCCGGCACGCCGGGTGCGCTGCCTTTCCTGGCGCTGCAGGAGCGCGGCTTCAAGGGCGGCATCTATGGCCAGCACGGCCTGATCAATCCCGACTACGTGCGAGTGGTGGGTGCGGCCGGGCAGGGCGCGCTGATGCCCACGGGCCCGATCATCGTGGCGGAGCAACTGCCGGACACCAACCCGACGAAGAAGATCGGCCTGGACTTCCGCCAGGTCTTCCAGAAGGTCAACAACGCGCCGACGACCGACGCGTTCTCGGCCTACTCGTTTGATGGATGGCTGGTGTTTGCCGACGCCGCCGCGCGCGCCAAGGGCGAGCCCGGCACGCCGGAGTTCCGCGTCTCGCTGCGCGACGCCATCTTCAGCACCAAGGAAGTGGTGGGCACGCATGGCGTCTACACCTTCAAGCCCGGTGACCTGTCCGGCGTGGACGAGCGCGCACGCGTGATCGTCAAGCTGGAAGACGGCAAGTGGAAGCTGGCGCCGTGAACGCCTGCCGGAACAAGAAGTAGTCGGGAGGAATCTCAATGACATGGGACGTGGCACTCATCCTGGGCATCGATGGCCTGGCAAACGGTGCCGTTTATCTGCTCGCCGGGCTGGGACTGGTGCTCATCTTTTCGGTGACGCGCGTGGTCTTCGTGCCCTTTGGCGACGTGGCCGCGTTTTCGGCGCTGACGCTGGCGGCCTTTGAAACCGGCCGCATGCCGCCCACCATCGGGCTTGTGCTCACGCTGGCGGCGCTTGCGGTGTTGACCGAGGTCGTGAGCCTGGCGCGACGCGGCGAGTATTCGCACATCCCCAAGGCGATTGCCGTGTGGGGCCTGCTGCCGGCCGTGCCTTGCGCACTGGCGTGGCTCGCGTCACGCTTTGGTGCGCCGGCGCCGCTGCAGATTGCGGCGACCGTGCTGTTGGTGGTGCCGATTGCGCCGCTGCTGGCACGCGTGGTGTTCCAGCCGATTGCGGATGCCTCGGTGCTGGTGCTGCTCATCGTGTCGCTGGCGCTGCACTTCCTGATCTCGGGACTGGGCTTGTTGTTCTTCGGGCCGGAAGGTTCGCGCACGCAGGCGCTGGCGTCGGGCACGCTGGCGCTGGGCGACGGGTTCACTGTGAGCGGGCAGGTGATCCTGATGGTGGCTTCGGCCATCGTGCTGAGTGGCCTGTTCTTCCTTGTGTTCGAGCGCACGGTGGCGGGCAAGGCGCTGCGCGCCACGGCCGTCAACCGCGTCGGCGCGCGGCTGGTCGGCATCCGGCCGGCGCGCACCGCCATGCTGGCTTACGGTTGCGCGTCGCTGCTGGCGGGGCTGATCGGCATCCTGATCGCACCGGTCACGACCATGTACTACGACTCGGGCTTCATCATTGGCCTGAAGGCATTCGTGGCGGCGATCATCGGCGGATTGGTGAGCTACCCGATGACGGCCATCGGTGCGCTTGCGGTCGGTCTTGTCGAGAGCTTCGCTTCGTTCTGGAGCGGCGCGCTCAAGGACGTGATCGTGTTCAGCCTCTTGATCCCCGTGCTCATGCTGCGATCGTGGTTGACGCCGCAATCGGATGAAGAGGAAGAGGAGGTGGATGAATGAACCACCTCACACGCTTCCGCCTGCTCGTCGGCGTGGTGGTGCTGGCCATTGCGCTCGCACCGCTGGCGCTGGGCAACTTCACCGTTTCGTTGATGAACGACATCGGCATCGGCGCACTGGTGGCACTGGGGTTGGTGCTGCTCACCGGCGTGGGCGGTGCGACTTCGTTCGGTCAGGCCGCATTCGTCGGCATCGCGGCATATGCGACGGCGTGGCTCACGACGACGCAAGGGCTCTCGCCGTGGATCGGCCTCGCATTCGCGCTGCTGCTCACGGGCCTGTCTGCGCTGGCGATCGGCATGCTGACGTTGCGACTCGGCGGGCACTTCCTGCCGCTGTCAACCATCGCATGGGGCCTGTCGATTGCAATGCTGTTCGGCAATGTCGATGCGCTGGGTCGCCACACGGGTCTGTCGAACATTCCTGCGCTGAACATCGCGGGCTGGTCGCTGGTCGATCCACGGTCGATCTACTACCTGATCTGGTTCATCGTCGGGCTCGCCTTCCTGTTCAGCTACAACCTGCTCGCGTCGCGACCGGGTCGTGCCATTCGCAGCCTGCGCGGTGGTGCGACGCTGCTGGCCAGCGTGGGCGCGGATGCGTACCGCGTGCGCCTGTCGCTGTTCGTGCTGGCGGCCTTGTTGGCGGGACTGGCCGGCTGGCTGTATGCGCACATGAACCGCTTCGTGAGCCCCGCACCTTTTGACGTGCGTGCCAGCATTGAATACCTGCTCATGGCTGTGGCCGGCGGGTTGGGTCAACTCGCGGGCGCACTGGTGGGTTCGGCGCTTGTTCTCGCACTCAAGAACACCTTGCAGGACGTGCTGCCCATGCTGACCCAGCGGGCAGGGCAACTGGAGGCCATCACCTTCGCGGCGCTCTTCATCCTGCTGGTGCACTTTGCGCGCGGCGGCCTGATGGGCTTCCTGCGCAAGCTGACGCGCGGCCGCATCCATGCGCCGCAGTCCGATGAAAAGCTTGCGGGTCCGGTCGAGCCGCTGCCGCATCGCCAACTGCCGGCGCGCGGCACGCGCATCCTGTCGGTCAATGGGGCGGTGAAGCGCTTCGGTGGACTGGTGGCGGTGAACGACGTGAGCTTCGAGGTCAACGCCGGCGAGATCATCGGCCTCATCGGACCCAACGGCGCAGGCAAGTCGACGATGTTCAACCTGCTGACCTGCACCTTGCCGATGTCATCCGGCCAGGTGCGCTTCCTGGACCGCGACATCGCCGGCATGCCGCAACGCGAGGTGGCGCGACTCGGCCTGGCGCGCACCTTCCAGCACGTGAAGCTGCGCCCGCACATGAGCCTGCTGGACAACGTGGCGCTGGGTGCACATTCGCGCACGCGCGCCGGTGTGCTCAAGGCCGGCCTGCGGTTGGACCGCACCGAAGAGCGGCAGATCCTGCAAGAGGCCAAGCGGCAACTCGACCGCATCGGCCTTGGCGACCGCGCGCATGAACTGGCGGGCAGCCTGCCGCTGGGCACGCAGCGCATCCTGGAAATCGCCCGTGCACTGGCCGCCGACCCTGTGCTGCTGGTGCTGGACGAACCGGCTGCCGGCTTGCGACGCAAGGAAAAGATGGCGCTCGGCGAACTGCTGCGCAAGCTGCGCGAAGAAGGGGTGACGATCTTGATCGTCGAACACGACATGGACTTCGTGATGAAACTGGTGGACCGTCTGGTCGTGATGAACTTTGGCTCCAAGCTGGTCGAGGGCGTGCCCTCGGCAGTGCGCGCGGACGAGCGCGTGCAGGCGGCGTATCTGGGGAGCGTGGTATGAGCGCCGCGCCGGGCCGCCCCAAGCAAGCTCGCGCCCCCTCGGGGGGCAGCGAGGACACGTCAGTGCCGAGCGTGGGGGTGCTGAAATGATGCCCATGCTGGAGATCGGCGATTTGCACGTGTCCTATGGGCAGGTCGATGCCGTGCGCGGCGTGTCGCTCTCGCTCGACAAGGGCCAGATCATCTCGGTGATCGGCCCCAACGGCGCGGGCAAGACCACGCTGCTGGCCGCCGCGATGGGCTTGCTGCCTTCCAAGGGCCTCCTGAAGTTCGAAGGCGAAGACATGCACGGCCTGGACGTCGAAGCGCGCGTCGAGCGGGGCCTGTGCCTCGTGCCGGAAAAGCGCGAGCTCTTCGGCGAACTGACCGTGCTCGACAACCTGCAACTCGGCGCCTACACCAAGCGCCTGCGCAGCGACGCGCTCAGGAAGCGCCTGCAATCCGTCTACGACCGCTTTCCGCGCCTGGCCGAGCGCAAGTCGCAGCGCGCCAACACGCTGTCGGGCGGCGAACGGCAGATGCTGGCGGTGGGCCGCGCGCTGATGTCGGCGCCACGCCTCCTGATGCTCGACGAGCCCAGCCTCGGACTCGCGCCACTGGTCGTGCGCGACATCCTGACCATCGTGCGCAAGCTGCGCGACGACGGCGTGTCGATCCTGCTCGTCGAACAGAACGCCCGCGCCGCACTGGAAAGCTCCGACGAAGGCTACGTGCTGGAGACGGGCGAGATCGCGCTGCACGGCAAGTCCGGCGACCTCTCCAGCGATCCGCGCGTGCAGGCCACCTACCTGGGTGGCGGCACGCATGACGACGATTGAGCTGACATCCGGAGGCCATGCGCCATGAACGCATTTGACGTCCTGCTTCCCGCCGAGCGCACGTTGCCGGCCATGCTGCAGCGGCAGGCAACGCAATACGGCGACAAGCCGGCGCTGTCGATCGCCGGCGTCCGGTGGACGCACACGCAGGCCGCCGGCATCGTCGCCAAGCGTGCAGCCGCGCTAAAGGCCGCAGGCGTGCAACGCGGCGACCGGGTCGCGCTCATGTGCGGCAACCGCGTCGAATGCCTGGAGACTTTTCTGGCCTGCGGCTGGATCGGCGCGGTGTCCGTGCCGATCAACACCGCGTCGATGGGCCCGCAGATCGAGTACTTCCTGGCCAACAGTGGCGCCAGGCTGCTGGTCATCGAGGATGCACTGGTTGATCGCTTGCAGACAGCGGACCTGTCGAAGACGGAGCTCGCCGGCATCTGGATCGTTGGAGAGGACAAGGCGCCTTCCTTGCCCGCAGGCGTGACCTGCACCGGCTTCCCGGCCGCAAACGAGGCTGCAGAGTCAGCCGAGGTGCAACCGGGCGACACGCTCGCCATCCTCTACACATCCGGCACCACCGGCCCCGCCAAGGGGGTGATCTGCCCGCACGCGCAGTTCTACTGGTGGGGCGCCAACACTGCGCGCATTCTTGACGTGGGCGCGGACGACGTGCTGTGCACGACGTTGCCGCTTTTCCATATCAACGCACTCAACACCTTTGCGCAGGCCGCGCTCACGGGTGCCGAAGTGGTCTACGCGCCGCGCTTCTCGGCCTCGGGCTTCTGGCCCGCCATGCAGGCCTGTGGCGCGACCGTGGTGTACTTGCTGGGTGCGATGGTGCCCATCCTCCTCGCGCAGCCCGAAGGCGAGCGCGAGCGGGCGCATCGTGTGCGCATCGGCCTGGGGCCGGGCGTTCCAGCGCAGGCGGGCGATGCATTCCGGCAGCGCACCGGTGTGCAGTTGCTGGAAGGCTATGGGTCGACCGAGACCAACTTCGCCATCGCCACGCATGCCGATGCGCCGCGAAAGGGCGTGATGGGTTGGCTGCAACCCGGCTTCGAAGCCCGCGTGGCCGACGCCGCCGACGCCGCGCTGCCGGATGGTGAAGCCGGCGAGTTGCTGCTGCGCGCCGATCAGCCCTTCGCCTTTGCCACCGGCTACTTCAACATGCCCGACAAGACCGTGGAAGCCTGGCGCAACCTGTGGTTCCACACCGGCGACCGCGTGGTGCGTGAAGCTGACGGGTCGTTCCGCTTCATCGACCGCATGAAGGACGCCATTCGCCGTCGGGGCGAGAACATCTCCTCTTATGAAGTGGAGCAGGTGTTGCTCAGCCATCCGTCGGTCGCGACCGTGGCGGTGTACCCTGTGCAGTCCGAACTGGCAGAGGACGAGGTGATGGCCTCGCTGATTGCGCAGTCCGGTGAAAACGTCGACCCTGCCGAACTGGCCAACTATTGCGAGGCACGATTGCCGTACTTCGCCATTCCACGCTACATCGACATCGTCGACGACTTGCCGCGCACCGAGAACGGCAAGATCCAGAAATTCAAGCTTCGCGAGCGAGGCATCACGCCGTCGGCGTGGGATCGCCTTCCGCCGCGCCGCGCATAGGAACTTTTTTTCATGGCTTCATCCACTTCACTTCAGAACCGGCACGCACTCATCACCGGCGCCGCACGAGGCATCGGCGCGGAGATCGCGCGCACGCTTGCGGCCGAAGGCGCCAGGCTCAGCCTGCTGGGCCGCCAGCGCGAAAGCCTGCAGCGCCTGGCGGACGAACTGCCGGGCAGCGGACACACTGTCGTCGTGGCGGACGTGGCCGATGCGGCCTCCGTGGCCGAGGCTTTCGCGCAGGCACGCGCGGCGCTGGGGCCCATCGCCATCCTCGTCAACAACGCGGGGCAGGCCGGCAGCGCGCCATTTCTCAAGACCTCGCACGAGCTGTGGCAACAGATGCTGGGCGTCAACCTCACGGGCACCTTCCTGTGCGCGCAGGCGGCATTGCCCGACATGCTGCAAGCCGGTTGGGGCCGCATCGTCAACATTGCGAGCACGGCGGGGCAGAAGGGCTACCCCTACGTCAGCGCGTACACGGCGGCCAAGCACGGCGTGATCGGCCTCACGCGCTCGCTTGCGCTCGAGGTGGCGCGCAAGGGCGTCACGGTGAACGCGGTGTGCCCCGGCTACACCGAGACGGACATCCTGCGCGACAGCATCGCCAACGTGGTCGCCAAGACCGGTCGCACTGCGGACGAAGCGATGGCCGAGTTCTCCGCGGGCAACCCGCAGCAGCGCATCGTGCAGCCGGCCGAAGTCGCGGACGCCGTGCGCTGGTTGTGCGGCGCGGCCGCAGCGTCGGTCAACGGCCAGTCGATCTCGGTGTCCGGCGGAGAAGTGATGTGAGCGATCCGAATCCGACGATGAGCGCACCCTTCGTGCGCGAGCGGCTCATCCGCTTTTCGGACTGCGATCCGGCGGGGATCGTTTTCTATCCCCAGTACTTCGTGATGTTCAACGGCCTCATCGAGGACTGGGTCGAGGAAGGCCTGTGCATCGGCTATCGCAAGCTGATCGTCGATCGCCGCGTGGGCTTGCCGACGGTGCGGCTCGAAGCGGAGTTCAAGGCCGTGAGCAAGATGGGCGACCGGGTGGCGCTGTCGCTGGAAGTGGAGCGCCTTGGAGGCACTTCGCTCACGCTGGTGCTGCGCTGCACGGGCGCCGATGGCGAGTTGCGCATGAAGATGCGGCAGGTGCTGGTGACGACGTCGCTGGAGAGCCATCGGGCGATCGAGGTGCCCGACGATCTGCGAAGCGCCATCGCAGCGCCCAAGGTCCCCAATTCATGAGACTGGCGTGCTCAACGAAACTGCTCGATCTTCTTTGACGCCACGATATTGAGGTTCTCCGCCTTGCCGGGCTCCTTGCGACGCACCGGAAAGACGTCCTCGAACTCATAGTCCTTCAGCGACGTGGTGGTGTAGGGCCGATCGGTGGCGGTGATCAGCTTGGCGTCCACTTCGCCGGACTTGGCGGGCCGCACGAGCGCCTGGTGGTCCGGATTCAACGCCGTGGCTTTGGTGTTCTTTTCCATCTTGCTCCATCGCTTGTACGAGATGCGCACGTCGTTTCCGGCGATGTCGAAGCGCACGTAGAGCGAATCGCTCGCGCCCACGTGCGACGTGATGCGGACCCCGTAGACCGGGCCGTCGAAGCGCAATTCCTGCGCCACGCCCAGCAGCATCGTCTTCCAGTCCTGCGCACCGGCCTGGTCGTGCGTGTACTGGTGTTCCTGGTTGATGACGCCGTACAGCGCAATGCCGTTGGCGATGCCGGCAGAGCCGTTCGTGCTGGCCCATCCGGCAAAGGCGCGCGCCTTGGCGGCGTCGACCTGCGCGCCTCCCGATCCCTTGTAGTCGTGGAATCCGTAGAGACCGCCCGTCACCTGGAAGCAGACCGCCTGGCAGCTCTGGATGCTGGGAAAGCCCAGCGACTGCGTGTCGAATGCGACGTGGTTGTTGCCGACGTAGTGCATGCAAGGCCTTTCGATCGGGAAGACGGGTGAAGTGGAACGCGAACGGCATGAGCCGTTTTCAGACCTTCGCGTGCCGATTCACGAAAGCCGTGTCCACGCCGCGCGGCGTCAGGACGGCAAGCGCGAGCGCGGCGATGAACAGCGCAGGTACGTCGCCCACCAGATGCCCCATCTGGCCCGGCTGCGTCAGCGCCTGCACGGCCATGATGCCGCCATGCACGATGCTTGACCACACCGTGAACCAGATCAGGCTGAGGTGGGCAAGCGGATCGCGCACGGCGCGCAAGAGAAACACGCCGAGGGTGGCGTAGATGCCGGCGATCATCAGCGGATAGTCTGAATGGCCGGCATGCCAGGCCCAACCGGACGGCCAGACGACCATGAGCGGGTAGAGGGCCAGGCAGGTCAGCCCGGTCACGACGAGGGCGACACGCAGAAAGCCCAGGCGATCCATCGAAGTCATTTGGCGGACTCCTTTTCGACACGGACGAACGCGCATTTTGCGCTTTCGTCACCCAACTTCGGGACACCAGGGGTGGGTCAGAAGCACTCCTGGCCCTGCACCTTCAGGCGGCAACTCCAGTTGAACGCCTTCACACCATTCTTGGCTGAAAAGCGATAGATGGCGGTGGCTTCGTTCGCGATGGCGTCGGGCAGCGGCATCACCAGCGGTGCGGCCGTGGAGTTGGTATAGAAGTTGATGAAGCAGGTGCGCTCCGGCTCGCACAGCCGTGCGATCTGGCGCTCGTAGGCGTCCTGCTGGCTCGCCTGTGCGGAGGGGACCAGCACGGCCTGCACCAGGCCTTGATGACCGATCACGGTCCATCCTTCAGGTTCTGCGGCCGTCGCGATGCCGACGAAGGCAAGCGTCATGACTGCACCGCGCAACAAGCGGGTGGCTGGCGGTGTGGGGTTCATGCGTGATGGTCCTGCTTGTTCAGTTCATGGCCGACGCTTGCGTTCGCAACAGGTCGACGTAGGCGGTTTCAACCAACTGGGTCGGTTCCACGCCGAGTTTCGTCATGAGCGCGTGCGCTTCCGCGATGCCCGCATCGATCGATTCATTGTCTTGCAGCACGACTTCGAGTTCGATGAATGACCCCAGGCCCTGGACGTCATCCAGATGCACGCGTGTCCTGCCGACAAGGTAGAGCGTGCGCTGCTTCACCACGCGGCCAGACTGGCCATGGGCGAGGCTCAGGCATTCCCGCAGTCCTGCCGGGTCGGCCGTCGGCGTGCGAATGTAGAAGGACTCCTTGGGCCCTGGCTGATCGGCACGGCGATAGAAGATCAGTTCGCCCTTGTCGGCCGAGAACGCGCGCAGCTTCAAGCGGCCGGTGTCGCAATGAAAGAAGGTGTCGTCTTGCGCGATGTGGATGGGGCCTTCGGCGCCAAGGCTGGCGGCTTTGGCCTCAAGTGCGCGCAAGTCTTCGACGCGGGCCTTGATCTCGATGTTGCGGGCCATTTGACGCTGGCTTCAGCAGGCGACTGGCGACTTGAGGGCGTCGCAGGTTTCGAACAAGTGCATGAGCGGAGTCCTGGATGTCTGCACTCATTGTGCCCGCCCGGTTGAAGTTCGTTGTGCGCGAATTGCGGGCGCGGCGACCGCTCAATGGATCGTGACGTGACCTTGTCGTCCACCAGGAGATCGCGCACGCGGCTCAGGTTGGTGTACGCGCCGGACGCCGGCTCGCCAAGGCGAGCACGTTGCGCGTGCAAAACCCTAGCCAACCATGCCCGCGTAGGTCGCCTTGTACTTCGCAGGAACCTCCACCGGCACGATGGCCCCCGCGAGGATGAGCACGATCACCAGCGACAACGCGGCGCCCACCACCACGGGCAGCGCAATCGTCAGCACGCGAACGCGCGGCGACACGCTTGAAAGGCGCCGATACGCAGCGCACCCCACATGCGTGAACAGCGCGACGATGGCGATGAAGTAATAGGGCGCGAAGAAAAACAGGAATGGCGGAACATGAAACCCCGCCGCGCCGAAGTAGAAGGTCGTGTCCAGGTCGAGTATCGTGCGCGCATACAGCACCGCGCTCACGTGAATGAGCAGGAAGCCCGCCACGGCCGCCCCTGACAACGCCTGCAGCCAGGCCACCGCACCCCGCCTGCGCCGCCACCCTTGAAGCAGCAGCCAAAGCCCGCTGCAAACCTGAACCGCGACACACAGGAGCAAAAGGACTTCGACCACCGGCTGCCGGTAGATGGTGCGCGCAGCGTCCATGAACGCCATGTGCTTCGCAACGCCGCCCAACGCGGCCAAGTGATTGGCGAGATGCAACAGCACAAACACGGCAACGACGACGACTGTCGATCGGTGCAGCGCGCGAAGCTTCATGCCGGATCGAGACTTGGTGTGCCGCTCATGGAGCGTGATGACACACCGCCTCGATGTTGTGGCCATCCGGGTCCCGCACAAACGCGCCGTAGTAGTCCGGGTGATAGTGCGCACGCAAGCCGGGCCCGCCGTTGTCCGTGCCGCCCGCCGAGATGGCGGCCGCGTAGAAGGCGTCGACCGCCGCACGCGTGTCCACGCGAAAGGCAACATGAACGGGTGGCACGTTGGCCTGTCCGCCGGCGACCCAGAAGTCGGGCTTGGGAGCCACGCCAAAACCTGCGACGTCGGTACGGCCCGTCACCGAAGCGGGAATCTCCATCAGCAGTTCATAGCCAATGGCCGCAAGCGCCTTGACGTAGAAAGCCTTGCTCTTGCCGTAGTCGCTGACTGAAATGCCGATGTGGTCGATCATGCTGCGATCGTAGTGAGCGGCTTGGCGCAGATCAAGGCCAATTCAACGCAACCAGCTCACTCGTCCAGTTCCGGATACCGCCTGAAGATTCCGTCCTCGTTGAACGCAATGCGCCGCGGGCTGTGCAGGTAGTCGTGGATGCGCTGCAAGCGCCCCACGTTGCCATGCAACTTGGCCACCGCGGGCGTGCGCGACATGGCGTGCGCCGTGGCCTTGGGGAAGGCGTAGCGCAGCCCTTCGATCAGCTGGAACAGCGACAAGTCGGCATAGGTCAAGCGCTCGCCCACCAGATGCACGTCGCCTGCGGGGTTGCGTTGCAGCACGCGTTCAAACCACTGGAGGAACTTCGGAATGCGCTCGCGCCGGAATGCCGCGGACTTCGCGAGCGCCGCATCGCGCTGTTCATCGTAGTAGTTCGACACCGAGACCGGATGGTGCGTGTCGTGCGCCTCGGCCACGGCGTCGGCAATGGTGAGCTGCAGTTGATGTGCCCAGAGCGCGTCGCGCTCGTTCACGCCCGCCAATCCCAGCCTCGACCCCAGGTACAACAGGATGCAGGCGGTCTGGCCGATGACCACGTCGCCATCGACCAGGAAGGGAGGCGCGAACGAAGCCCGTGGATTGCGCGGGTCGTGCAGGCGGCGGCTCAACTCGGCCTCGCCGCCACCCTTGGAGGGCGGTTGGCGTGCCACGTCGATATAGGGCGCGCCGGCGGCTTCCAGCGCCAGCCGCACAAATTCGCCGCGGCCCTGGATGGTGGGCCAGTAATGCAGTTCGTATGCCAAGTTCAACCTCGAGCAATAAATGCTATTCGACTTTCAAGCCCTTGATCGCCGGGTCGGCGGGCGGCAAGGTCAACTTCATCTCCGACAACTTCTTGAGCAGGAGCCGCGCGATCATCAGGTTGCGATGCGTCTTGCTGTCGGCCGGAATCACATACCAGGGCGCATGGTCCGTCGAGGTCGCACCCAGGGCCTTTTCGTAGGCGCGCTGGTACGCGTCCCACTTCTTGCGCACCTCCAGGTCGCCCCGCTCGAACTTCCACTGCTTGCCGGGCGTGTCGATGCGCTCCTGCAGGCGCATGCGCTGCTCTTCCTTGCTGATGTGCAGCATGCACTTGACGACCACCGTGCCGGTTTCGGTGAGCAGGCGTTCGAAGTCGTTGATGTGCGCGTAGCGCTGCTCGACCTGCTTCTTGTCGATCCAGCCTTCGACCGCGGGCACCAGCACGTCTTCGTAGTGGCTGCGGTTCCACACCATCAACTGGCCTGCACTGGGCACGACGGCGTGGCAGCGCCAGAGGTAGTCGTGTGCCTTCTCCGTGTCGTTCGGCGCCTTGAAGGCCGTGACGCGCACGCCCAGCGGCGAGGTGCGCGAAAACACCCAGCGAATGGTGCCGTCCTTGCCGCTGGTGTCCATGCCCTGCAGCACCAGCAGCACCTTGCGGCGGCCTTCGGCGTGCAGGCGGTTTTGCAGCTGGTCGAGTTCCTGCGCCAGTTCGTCGAGCAATGCGCGTTGTTCTTCGTTGCTGCCCTCGGCGAAGGGCGTGTCGGAAGGGTCGATCTTCGAAAGCTTGAACTTGCCGCCATCGACGCGATACGGTTTGAAACTGGCCATGCGGGGCGCCCTTGTTGTTCGGTTGGAATGTCGAGACTAGGGCGTGTCGCACGTTCGGGCAAGCCGCCTGTTATCTCCTTCCCCTCCCGGGGGAAGGTCGAGATGGGGGCATACGGCATGTCCTGGATCCACCGCCGATGCCCCCACCCCGGCCCTCCCCCGGCGGGGGAGGGAGTTCCAGTCAACGCTCGTCGTTGTCCTTGCCCGTTGCGTCATCCACACTCGCACTCCACCGATCGCCCCAACCACCGCCCCTTGCGTCGTCGAGTTGCCGGCGTTGGCGCTTGGTCGGGCGGCCCTGCTCGATGGCCAGCGCGGGTTCGCTGCCCATGCGCCGCTGCTCCCGCGCCTCGGCCTGCGCCGCCAGGCTCTCGGGTGTTTCCTCGTAAAGCTGCTGCGCGACGGGCGCCGGGCCCCGCTGGCCGCTCAGCCCGCGCACGAGCACCGTGCGCGTCACCGGTCCCTGGCGCAAGGTCACGGTGTCACCCGGCTTGACTTCGCGCGAGGCCTTGGCCACGTCGCCATTGACCTGGATGCGGTGCTTGCCGATCTCGTCGGCCGCGAGCGAGCGCGTCTTGTAAAAGCGTGCGGCCCACAGCCACTTGTCGATGCGCAATCTGTCCATATGAGGCGCTATTGTTCCAGTGGAAGGCAGGCCCGGGCATCGAGCCCACCGCGGGCGCGGTTTTCAAGCGTCAGCTTGCCGCCGAGCGCCATCACGATTTCCTTGCAGATGGCGAGCCCCAGCCCCGATCCCTTGGCGACATCGCCGGCGGCGAAGGGTGCAAAAAGGCGCTGCCGAAGTTCCTCCGGAATGCCGGGGCCTTCATCGCGCACCGTCAGCACAGCCATGTCATCCTCGGCGCGCACATCGACGGACAACGCGCCGCCACGCGGGCTGTGCTTGATGGCGTTGTGCAGCAGGTTGCGCGTCAACTCGCCCAGCATCCACTGGTGCGCGTGCACCGGCGTGGCCTGCGTGTCGATGCCGAAGTCCAGGTCCTTGTCGGCGATGAGCGGCGACAGGTCCAGTGCGACACCGCGCACGATCTGCCCGAAATCCAGCGTGGCGGATTCGGGCTGCTGGCGCAGTTGCTCGACCTTGGCGAGCGAGAGCATCTGGTTGGCCAGCGCCGTTGCCCGGTCCACCGTCTGGTTGATTTCGTCGAAGGCCTGCGTGGCCGGCACGTCGCCACGCCGCGCCGACTGCACCTGCGCCTTGAGCACCGCGAGCGGCGTGCGCAACTGATGCGCGCTGTCGCGCACGAAGCGCTTCTGGTTGTCGAGCAAGCCTTGCAGGCGGCCCATCACGGCCGTGGTGGCATCGACCAACGGACGCAATTCGCGCGGTGCATCGGTGGCGTCGATGGGGGACAGATCATCCGGTGCCCGGGCCTCGATGGCCTGGCCCAGTGCACGCACCGGCCGCGTGGCACGCTGCACCACGTACACGGTCACCAGCGCGACCACCGCCATCAGCAGCAACTGGCGCCAGAGCATGTCCAGCAGCAGCTTGCGCGCGAGCGTTTCGCGAAGCTCCAGCGTCTCGGCCACCTGAATGACCGCCATGCCGCGACCGTTCTGGCTCGCCACGGGCTGAAGCATCACGGCGACGCGCACCGGCCGATCGCGAAACTCGCCATCGTAGAAATCGACCAACGCCGCATACGCCGGACGCGGGGGAATCTGCCCATGCCACGAAGGCAGATCGTCAAAGCCCGAGACAAGCCTGCCATCCAGCGTCGACACGCGGTAGTACATGCGGCTCTGGTTGTCGGCTTCGAAGGCTTCGAGGGCGGAGTAAGGCACGGTGGCCCGCAACACGGCGTTGTCGTCGTAGCCCACCACCGCCAGTTCCTCGCCAATGGTCTTGGCCGAGGCGAGCAGCGTGCGGTCATAGGCCGTGGTGGCGGCCACCAGGCTCTGGCGATACAGGCTGGCACTGTTGACCACGATGAAGAGCGCGATGGGCACGAGGATGCCGATGAGCAGGGTCCGGCGCAAGGACGCATTGCGCGTCGCCATCTATGTTTCTTCCCGCAACAAGTAGCCCAGGCCGCGCAAGGTCATCAACGCCGCGCCGGTGCCGGCGAGCTTCTTGCGCAACCGGTACACCACCACTTCGACGGCTTCGTATTGCACGTTCGTCTCGCCCGGGAAGACGAGTTCGAACAGACGCTCCTTCGTCACGGCGTGGCCGGGCTTGAGCATGAGCGCACGCAGCAGTGCGGATTCGCGCGGCGTCAGGTCGAGCACCTCGCCCCGGTTGTAGATGGCGCCGCTGGCCAGGTCGCAGTGCAGGCTGCCGACGGCTGGTGGGTTCACGGGTGCATCGGCGTCGGACTTCTGATGACGCCGTCGCAAGGCACGGATGCGTGCTTCCAGTTCGTCCAGGTCGAAGGGCTTGGGCAAATAGTCATCGGCGCCGGCATTCAGGCCCACGATGCGGTCACCTACCGTGCCCCGCGCGGTGAGCAGCAGCACGGGCGTTGCCAAGCCTGCAGCCCGCGCCTGCGCCAGCACCTGCAGTCCGTCGAGGTTGGGAAGGCTAAGGTCGAGCGCCACCACGTCGGGCTCCAGCGCGCGCCATTGCTCGACGGCCAGCGCGCCATCGCCGCACACGCGCACGTCGATCATGCGGCGCCCGAGCGTGCGCTGCAGGGTGGCCTGCATCGTGGGATCGTCTTCTACAAGCAGCAGCTTCATGGATGGGGATGGATTTTCGGTGTTTTCCCCAACCTCCCGGACAGCCAATTGACAGGAGGGCGGCGCATGATAGCCACGTTCCTTCCAATTTTCTTTCAGGTCTGGAGACAACATGCGTCGTGATACCTTTTTGAAGTCCCTGGCTGCGCTGGCCGCGACCGGAGCACTTCCGATGTCGGCCTGGGCCGCCGCCAACGTCAAGATGATGATCCCGGCGAACCCCGGCGGCGGCTGGGACACCACCGGCCGTGCCTTGGGCAAGGCCCTGTCGGACGCCAAGCTGGCTGACACCGTCACCTACGAGAACAAGGGCGGCGCCGCCGGTGCACTGGGCCTGGCCCAGTTCGTGAACGGCTCCAAGGCCGACCCCAACGCGTTGATGGTGATGGGCTCCGTGATGCTCGGCGGCATCATCACCGGCAAGCCGCCGGTCAAGCTTGAGCAGGCCACGCCGCTGGCGCGCCTGACCACCGAATACAACGTGTTCGTGCTGCCGGCCAATTCACCGCTCAAGACCATGGCTGACGTGGTCGCGCAGCTCAAGAAGGACCCGGGCAGCGTGAAGTGGGGCGGCGGTTCGCGCGGCTCGACCGAGCACATCGCCGCGGCCATGATCGCGCAGAAGGTGGGCGCTGATCCTTCAAAGATCAACTACGTCGCCTTCCGCGGCGGCGGCGAGGCCACGGCGGCCATCCTGGGCGGCAACGTCACGGTGGGCGGCAGCGGCTACAGCGAATTCGCTCCCTACATCGCCGACGGCAAGATGAAGGCCATCGCCGTCACCTCGGCGCAGCGCCTGCCCGGCATCAACGTGCCGACGCTCAAGGAGCAGGGCATCGACGTCGAGATCGGCAACTGGCGCGGCGTGTACGGCGCGCCCGGCATCACGCCGGAACAGCGCAAGGCACTGACCGACATGGTGCTGGCGGCGCTCAAGACGCCTTCGTGGGCCGAGTCGCTCAAGAAGAACGACTGGACGCCAGCGGTCATGTCCGGCGACGCGTTTGCCAAGTTCGTCGACGACGACTTCGCAAGCCTGCGCGCGATCATGGCCAAGTCCGGCATGGTCTGAACGCGGCGGGTTTCCGCGTCGCGGAGCACGTCGAGGGACGTGCTCTTTTTCCATCCGCCGTCCGCCATCCGGTGACAACAACACACGAGAAAGCACGAGGCACCCATGCAACCTGTTGATCCCTTAGTGGCCGCTTTGGTGCACGAGCCACACGGTCCCGCCAGCCCGGCCGCCGTGCGCGCGCAGACGCTGGTCGGTGCCGGCGTGCTGCTCACCGGGCTCGCGCTGGCCTTTGGCGCAATCAGCATTTCGTCCGAGGCGGGCTATGGCGGCGTCGGGCCCAACTTCCTGCCGTGGCTGGTGTCGATCATGCTGACGCTGTGCGGCGCGTGGATCATCTGGGAGGCGCGCACCGGTGGCTTTCGCGAACTGGACGAGCCATCGGGTGACGAGCGGGCGTACTGGCCTGGCTTCGTCTGGGTCTCGGCGGGCCTGTTGCTCAACGCCGCGTTGATCACCACGCTGGGCTTCATCCTGAGCTGCACGCTGAGCTACGTGCTGGCCGTTCAGGGCCTGCGCCGCGCGAACGGGCAGGCGGCGGCGAACAGTCCGCGTGCGTGGATCATCGACCTCTTCACGGGCCTGCTGATCTCGGCGCCGGTGTACTGGGCCTTCACCAAGTTCCTGGCGATCAACTTGCCAGGCCTCACACAGACTGGGTGGCTCTGACATGGATATCCTGAATGCTTTGATGCACGGGTTCGCGCTGGCGATCACCCCTGCGAATCTGCTCTGGTGCCTGGTCGGTTGTGCGCTCGGCACCGCCGTCGGCGTGTTGCCGGGCATTGGCCCGGCCGTGGCGGTGGCGATGCTGCTGCCGATCACCGCCAAGGTCGAAGTCACTGCCTCGATGATCTTCTTCTCGGGCATCTACTACGGCGCGATGTACGGCGGCTCGACCACGTCGATCCTGCTGAACACGCCCGGCGAAACGGCCAGCATGGTCACGGCCATGGAGGGCAACAAGATGGCCAAGAGCGGTCGGGCCGGGGCGGCGCTGGCGACGGCGGCCATCGGCTCCTTCGTGGCCGGCACGATCGCCACCGTCATCGTTACCTTGTTTGCGCCCTTCGTGGCCGAGTTCGCGGTCAAGCTCGGGCCGCCCGAATACTTCCTGCTGATGATGCTGGCCTTCACCACGGTGAGCGCGGTTTTGGGCAAGAGCACGCTGCGCGGCATGACAGCCCTGTTCGTGGGGCTCGCCGCGGGCTGCGTCGGGCTCGACCAGATCTCGGGGCAAGGACGCTACACCGGCGGCATTCCCGAACTGCTGGATGGCATCGAGATCGTGCTGGTGGCCGTGGGCTTGTTTGCGGTCGCGGAAGTTCTTTATGCGGTGCTCTACGAAGGCAGGGTGGTCGAGGGCCAGAACAAGCTGAGCCGCGTGCACATGAGTGCGCGTGACTGGAAGCGGTCGATTCCCGCATGGCTCCGCGGCACGGCCATCGGCACGCCCTTTGGCTGCATTCCGGCCGGCGGCACCGAGATCCCGACCTTCCTGAGCTACGCGACGGAGAAGAAGCTCGCCAAGGACGCGGATGCGAAGAAGGAATTCGGCACCACCGGCGCCATCGAAGGCGTGGCTGGCCCGGAGGCTGCCAACAACGCAACGGTGACTGCTGCGCTGATTCCGCTGCTCACGCTCGGCATTCCGACCTCGAACACGACGGCCATCTTGCTGGGCGCGTTCCAGAACTACGGCATCCAGCCAGGGCCGCAACTGTTCACGACCTCGGCGGCGTTGGTGTGGGCGCTGATCGCGTCGCTGTACATTGGCAACGTGATGCTGCTGGTGCTGAACCTGCCGCTGGTGGGCCTGTGGGTCAAGCTGCTGAAGATTCCGAAGCCGCAGCTCTACGCGGGCATCCTGATCTTCGCGACGGTGGGTGCCTATGGCATGCGCCAGAGCGCGTTCGACCTGTTCCTTTTGTACGCCATCGGTGTGCTGGGCGTGCTGATGCGGCGCTTCGATTTTCCGACCGCGCCGGTGGTGGTCGGCATGATCCTGGGCCCGCTGGCGGAAGCGCAGTTGCGCAACGCCATGTCGATCGGCGAGGGCAGTGCGGTGGTGTTCTTCCAGCGGCCGATGTCGATCCTGCTGATCGTCGTCATCCTGGCTGTGCTGATCTTGCCGCGCATTGCCAAGCGCATGAGCGAGCGCAAGTTGGCTGCGGCCGCTGCGGGCTGATCTGTTGCGACGCGGCTGGTTGAGGGTTCTGCAGACTAGTTGCGGGGCACCTGATCTGCCGGCAACACGATGGTCGCGCGGCCGTCGCGCGAGGTGATCTCTTCTGTGCCACCGGAGGGCTGCGGCAATCCCGCAGGGCCGATGATGGTGGCGCGGCCGTCCTGCGTGGTGCCCATCGAATTGCGCGGCGGGCCGCCCCGGGCGCGGTCGAGGTCGATGCCCGCGTCACGCACGCAGGCGTTGCGCTCGGGGTCGGGAAGCCGGCCGCTGTTGCAGTAGGCCAGTTGGTCTTCGTAGCGCTTTTGCGCGGCGCCGAGGTTCTGGGCGGACACAGGCAGTACCGCCGCGACCGCAAGCCATGCTCCGACGGCTGCCGTAGCGAAGTTTGTTCGCGTCATCGCGTCCTCCAGTCGCCCCACCGTAGGGGCGTCGCCCGAGGGTACGGAACTCCGCCAGCCTTGGGTATCGGCGAAGGCCGACAAGGACGCTTCGCGCCAACGATTCAGGAGTGAACGGCGATCGCAGGGCGCTGGCGCAGGCGCGGTTGCACCTCGCGCGCATAGCGGCTCATCGCCAGACCTTCCGTTCTGATCTCGGGTCGCTGCCCGGTCATCAGGTCGGCGACCAGCTTGCCCGAGCCGCAGGCCATCGTCCAGCCGAGCGTGCCGTGGCCGGTGTTGAGGAACAGGTTCGAGAACGGCGTCGCGCCGACGATGGGCGTGCTGTCGGGCGTCATGGGGCGCAGACCGGTCCAGAAGGTGGCGCGCGACACGTCGCCGCCGGGGAAGAGATCTTGCACCACGAGTTCGAGCGTTTCGCGACGGCGCGGATTGAGGCGCAAGTCGAAGCCGCCAAGTTCCGCCATGCCACCGACGCGGATGCGGTTTTCGAAGCGCGTGACAGCAATCTTGTAGGTTTCGTCGAGAACGGTGGAGCGCGGTGCGAGCGATGCATCGACCAGCGGCACCGTCAGCGAATAGCCCTTGACGGGATACACCGGAATGTCCAGCCCCAACGCTGCCAGTGCCTGGCGCGAATAGCTGCCGAAAGCGAGCACGTAGCGGTCGGCCTTGAGGATTTCGTGGCCCACGCGAACGCCGGTGATGCGGCCGCCATCGGTGAGCAGTTCATCCACCGATTGGCCGAAACGGAAATCCACGCCCATGTCCTTGGCCAGCCGCGCCAGCGACTGGGTGAACACATGGCAATCGCCGGTTTCGTCGTTGGGCAGGCGAAGGCCGCCGGCCAGCCGGTCACGCGCCTGCGCCAAGGCGGGTTCGACGCTGGCGAGCTGGTCGCGCGTCAGCAGTTCATAGGGAACGTTGCACTCTTCGAGCACCGCGATGTCGCGCGCCACCGCGTCGAGCTGGGCTTGCGTACGAAAGAGCTGCAACGTGCCGCCGGTGCGCTGTTCGTATTCGATGCCGGTGTCGGCACGCAACTGTTGCAGGCAGGTGCGGCTGTACTCGGCCACGCGCATCATGCGTTCCTTGTTGATGGCGTAGCGCTCGGGCGAGCAGTTGCGCAGCATCGCGGCCATCCAGCGCAGCTGGAACAGGCTGCCATCGGGGCGGATCGACAGCGGTGCGTGCTTTTGCAGCATCCACTTCATCGCCTTCAGCGGAATGCCGGGTGCGGCCCAGGGCGTCGAATAGCCGGGCGAGACTTGGCCGGCGTTGCCAAAGCTGGTTTCCTGACCGGCGCCGTCCTGCCGGTCGAGCAGGGTGACCTCTGCGCCAGAGCGCGCCAGGTAGTAAGCCGTCGTCGTGCCGATGACGCCGCCGCCGAGAACAATGACTTTCATGGTCGTACCGAGTTGGTCAGGTGATTCAGAGAATTTATTGCATCGGATTCGGGAAATTTCACTGAAAATGAAGGCCGAGGCGGTGATTTCAACTGCCAACGGCCGACCAGCGGCCCGGAGCCAGCAAATGATCGAACTCGACCGGATCGACCACAAGATCCTCGACATCCTGCAGCGTCAAGGCCGCATATCGAACACCGAACTGGCGGAGCAGATCGGCCTGTCGATGTCTCCCTGTTCGGAGCGCGTCAAGCGCCTGGAGCGTGAAGGCGTCATCACCGGTTATTACGCCCGCGTGAACCCCGCGGCGGTCGGCCGGACGATATTGGTCTTCGTCGAGATCACGCTGGCGTCCAAGTCAGACGACGTGTTCGACCAGGTGCGCGACGAGATGCTGCTCGTGCCGGAAGTGCAGGAATGCCACCTCGTGTCCGGCCGCTTCGACTACCTCATCAAGGCCCGCCTGCGCGCGATGAGCGAATACCGCACGCTGCTGGGGTCGATTCTCAAGAAGCTGCCGGTGGCGGCGCAATCGGACAGCTATGTGGTGATGGAGGAGGTGAAGGAGACGTTGGCGATACGGATTGTTTGAGGCACGCCCGCACTGAATGTCGCGTCAAATGACGGAACGCTCGAATCAAAATCCGGGGAACGGACCATGCAAATCACTGTGACGCTGGACGACGAACTACTCGCCCAAGCCCGGACATTCACCGGTATCCAGGAGAACGCTGCATTGATCCAGCACGCGATCAAGACCCTCGTGCAAAGGGAGGCCGCGCGTCGGCTGGCACGTTTGGGAGGAAGCGCGCCCAATCTTCAGGCGGCCAATCGTCGTCGAGGCAAGGCCGTGCCCGATGCTCTTGGCTGACCCATCGGTTCGGCTCGAATACCGATCAGCTCGGCCGACATGAAGGCGCTTGTCCGGTGGCACACTGGACGGATGAAAACACCAACATCGCTTACTGGCTCGCAGCCCCTGCGCATCGGCATCCTCGGCTGCGCCAACATCGCCAAACAGTTCTCCCGCGACGTCAAGCCGAGCCCGGCCGTCGAGGTGGTGGCGGTTGCCAGCCGCAACGCCGACACGGCCCAAGCCTTCGCCATCGCGCAGGGTATCGGCCGGCACCACGGCAGTTACGAAGCGCTGCTCGCCGACGAGGGCGTCGACATCATCTACATCCCGCTGCCGAATAGCCTGCACGCCGAGTGGGCGATCAAGGCGGCCGAGGCCGGCAAGCATGTGCTGTGCGAAAAGCCGCTGGCGCTGAGCCACGCACAGGCGCGTTCGATGTTCGACGCCGCCAGGCAGCATGGCGTCATGCTGCTCGAAGCCTATCCCTGGTACTTCCAGCCGCAGACCGGCGACATGCTGGCGCTGCTGCACGGCGGCGCGATTGGCGACGTGCGTTCGGTGCAGGCGAGTTTCGGCTTCGTGCTCGCCAACGCGCAGGGGAATATCCGCATGAATCCCGACCTGGGCGGTGGCGCTTTGCTGGACGCCGGCAGCTACCCCTTGAGCGCGATCCGCCTCGTCATGGGCTGCGCGCCGCAACGCGTGACAGCCGACGCAAACTGGGCCGACTCTGGTGTGGACATCAGCATGATGGCCACGCTGCACTATGCCGACGGCCGCCGGGCGCAGCTCTCATGCGCCATGGACACCGCCAACCATCGCCGCATGACGATCGCGGGCACGCAAGGCACCATCGACACGGAGTACCTGAACCACACCAGCGACACGGCAGGCGGGCACGTGCATGGCTATCTTCCCAGCCAGTTGCGCGTGCGGCGGGGCACGGCGAACACCGTTCCCTTTGAAGTGATCGCCTCGCCCAGCGGCAGCGGTTTTCGCTTTGCCGCTGAAGCCTTCGCGAAGGTGGTGCGAGAGAAGGACTTCGACGCCATCGACCGCGCCGCGCAAGCCAGCCTGGACAACGCGGCTACGCTGGAGGCCATCGCGCAAAGTGCGCGTTCGGAGCAGGCCGTCGACGTCGTCGTCTGAGTGATGCAGCGGGCGCGCAAGGCGCCCGCCGCGGACGGCCTCAACTGGCCGGCGTCTCCACCAGGTCGTCGTCGATGTGCGGATCAGCCGCCTGCCCGCGCAGCTTGCGCATGGTGCGACGGACCCAATGCTCGATGTCGTCGATGTAGGTGAACACGGCCGGCACGACCAGCAGGCTCAACACCGTCGACGTGATGAGCCCGCCGATGACCGCCACCGCCATCGGCGAGCGGAAGCTGGAGTCCGCCACACCGAAACCAATCGCGATCGGCAGCATGCCCGCACCCATGGCCAGCGTCGTCATGATGATGGGCCGCGCGCGCTTGTGGCATGCATCGCGCAGCGCTTCCCAGCGCGTCATGCCGTGGTCGCGGCGCGCGACGATGGCGTATTCCACCAGCAGGATCGAGTTCTTGGTCGCGACGCCCATCAGCATGATGAGGCCGATGAGCGATGGCATCGAGAAGGCCTTGTCCGCGATCAACAGGCCGACGAAAGCCCCGCCCAGTGCCAGCGGCAGCGCGCAAAGAATCGTGATGGGATGCAGGAAGTCCTTGAACAGCAGCACCAGCACGATGTAGATGCACAGCACGCCCGTGAGCATCGCCAGGCCAAAGCTCGCGAAGAGTTCGCCCATCATTTCAGCATCGCCCACTTCGGCCACGCGCACGCCCGGCGGCAGGTTCTTGATCGAGGGCAGGTCCATGGCGGCCGTCTTGGCGTCGCCCAGGCCCACGCCGGAAAGCTCGATCTCGAAGTTGACGTTGCGCGAGCGGTCGTAGCGGTCGATGACGGCCGGGCCGCCTTCGGTTGTGAGCGTGGCGACCTGTCCGAGCATCACCGGGCCGCGCGCACCGGGCACGGTCAGGCGTTCGAGCAGCGGGAGATTCTGTCGCGCCGAGTCTTCCAGCTTCACCACGATGGGCACCTGCCGCTGCGCAAGGTTGAGCTTGGGCAGGTTCTGGTCGTAGTCGCCCAGCGTGGCAACACGCAGCGTTTCAGCAATCGCGCTGCTGGTCACGCCCAAGTCCGCAGCGCGTGCAAAGTTCGGCCGCACCGCGATCTCGGGGCGGATCAGGCTGGCCGTCGAGGTGATGTTGCCCAGGCCGGGGATGGTGCGCAGGTCTTTTTCGACCGCTCGCGCGGAACTCGTCAGGGCTTGCGGATCTTCGCCGGTCAGCACGAGGATGTACTTCTCGCCGGAGCCACCCAGGCCCACGGTGCTGCGCACGCCGGGCATGGTTTCCATCGCCTTGCGGATCTGGTTCTCGATGACCTGCTTGCGCGGCCGATCGCCCCGCGGGTCGATCTGGATGGTGAGCGTGGCCTTGCGCGTTTCGGGCGTGCCGAAGTTGGCAAAAGGATCGCCGCCCGCACTGCCGCCGCCGATGGTGCTGTAGACGCTCTTCACATGCGGAATGGCCATCACGCGGCGGCGCGTTTCCTCGGCCGCGGCCGTGGTCTGCGCGAGCGTCGAACCTGGCGCAAGCGACAGGTACACCTGTGTCTGCGAGTTGTCGTCCGGCGGAATGAAGCCGGTCTTGAGCAACGGGATCATCGCGACCGAGCCGAAGAAGAACAGCGTCGCCAGGATCATCGTCGCCAGTCGATGGTGCACGCACCAGTTCGCCAGCTTCATGTAGAAGCGCAGCCAGCCCGGTTCCTTCTCGGCCGTGACGATTGGCTTGAGCATGTAGGCCGCCATCATCGGCGTGAGCATCCGCGCGACGACCAGCGATGCGAACACCGCCAGCGCAGCCGTCCAGCCGAACTGCTTGAAGAAGCGGCCCGCGATGCCGCTCATGAACGCCGTCGGCAGGAACACCGCGATCAGCGTGAAGGTGGTGGCGATCACGGCCAGCCCGATTTCGTCGGCCGCTTCCATCGCCGCCTCGAACGGCGTCTTGCCCATGCGCAAGTGGCGCACGATGTTTTCCACCTCGACGATCGCGTCGTCGACCAGGATGCCGACCACCAGCGACAGCGCCAGCAGCGTGATCACGTTGATGCTGAAGCCCAACAGGTACATGCCGATGAAGGCGGGAATCACCGACATCGGCAGCGCAATCGCCGAGACGAAGGTGGCGCGCCAGTCGCGCAGGAACAGCCACACCACCAGCACCGCAAGGATGGCGCCTTCGTAGAGCAAGTGCAGCGAACCCACGTACTCTTCCTCGGCGGGGTCGACGAAGTTGAAGGCTTCGGTCAACTGGATGTCGGGCCGTTGCACGCGCAGGTCAGTCAGCGTCTTCTGGATGGCGCGGCCCACTTCCACTTCGCTGGCGCCGCGGCTGCGCGCCACCTCGAAGCCGACCACCGGCTTGCCGTTGAGAAGCGCCGCGGCGCGCGGCTCGGCGATGGTGTCGCTGATGCGCGCCACCTGGTCGAGGCGGATGCGTCTTCCGTCCGTGAGCGGAATCTGGATGTTGGCCAACTGGTCGGCCGACTCCACCGTGGCCATGGTGCGCACCGGTTGCTCGCTGCCTCCAAGATCGGTGCGCCCGCCGGCGCTTTCGACCTGCATCATGCGCAACTGGCGCGAGATGTCGGCGGCCGTGGCGCCCAGCGCCTGCAACTTCTCGGGGTCGAGGTCGATGTGCACTTGACGCGTCACGCCGCCCACGCGGTTCACGGCGCCGACGCCCGGAATCGCCAGCAGCTTCTTCGTGATGTCGTTGTCGACGTACCAGGAGAGCGCCTCGTCGTCCATGCGCGATGACGCGATGGTGAAGGCCAGCACCGGTTGCGCCGCGAAGTCGAGCTTCGTGACCACCGGGTCGCGCACGTCGGCCGGCAGGTCGGCGCGCACGCGCTGCACGGCCGAGCGCGTGTCGTCCACGGCTTCCTGCACCGGCTTTTCAAGGCGGAACTCGACGATCAGCGTGGCCGCGCCGTCCTGCACCTTGGTCGTGATGTGCTTGAGCCCCTGAATGGTGGCGATGGAGTTCTCGAGCTTGCGCGCGACGTCGTTCTCCAACTGCGAGGGCGCCGCGCCCGGCAGCGACGTGGACACCGTCACGGTGGGCAGGTCGATGTCCGGAAAGTTCTGCACCTTCATCGCATTGAAGGACAGCAACCCACCGAAGGTGAGCAGCACGAACAGCATCACCGCCGGAATCGGGTTGCGTATGGACCAGGCCGAAACGTTCATCGCACGGCTCCTTGTCAGTTGGACGCTTGCGGCGCCGAGGCCTTGGGGGCGGCGGCAGCAGCCTTGCCGGCTGTCGATTCAACGGCCGGCGCCTCGACCACGCGCACGAGGTCGCCATCGTTCAGGAAGCCCGCGCCCTGCACGACGATCTGCGCGTCGGCCGGAAGCGCGGTCTTGACTTCGACACGATCGCCCACGCGGCGGCCGGTCTCGATCTTGAGCTGGCTCACGCGGTTGTCCGGCTGCAGGATGAGCACGTGGTTGAAACCGTCGCGCGGCACGATGGATGCTTGCGGCACGGTGATCGCGTTGTTGCGCCCCAGCTCGAACACACCGTTGGCGAACATGCCCGACTTGATGGACGAGGTGCTGTTCATGGCACCCGGCAGGTCGACGTACACCAATGCGTTGCGCGTTTGAGAATCGACGGTCGGCGCGATGCTGCGCACCTTGCCATGCACCTGCGCGCCGCTGGCGCTGGTCACCGTGGCGGGCGTGCCGACGGCCAGGCGACCCAGTTCCGTGGCGGTGACTTCGGCGCGCCATTCAAGGCGGCCTTGGCGGATGAGCCTGAACAGTTCCGTGCCCGCGCCGACCACGCTGCCGACGGTCGCGGTGCGCGAGGAGATCACGCCGTCATCGGGCGCCTGCACCTGCGTGTTGCGGCCGCGCACTTCCTGCGCGGCCAGCACGGCCTTGGCGGCCTCCACGCGTGCCTTTGCGGTCTGCTCGGCGGTCTGGTACTGGTTGATCTGTTGCTGGCTCAGCGCGCCGGTGGTTTGCAGCGTGCGGGCGCGTGCGGCATTGCCTGCGGCGTCTGCAGCGGTCGCTTGCGCTTCGACCAGCGAAGCCCGTGCCTGCGCCACATCGGCCTGCACGGATTCACCCGAGAAGGTCGCCAGCACCTGGCCCTTGCGCACGACATCGCCCACGTTCACTCGGACTTCGGCCAGCTTCAGGCCGTTCGATTCCGAACCGACGCTGGCTTCCTGCCAGGCCGCGATGTTGCCGTTGGCCGGCAGCGTCAGGATGAGTTCGGTGGTCTCCGGCTTCGCCACGGTCACCGTGAGCGCGGGCTTGGGCGCCGGACCGGCGGCGGCCTTGGCGGCATCGGCTGCACCCGGCGCCGCAGCCGGACGGCGCGACATGAACACGACGAGCGCCACGATGACCAGCGCGAGAGCCAGCACGATCAGGAGGGTGGAGCGTTTGATACTTTTCATGGCGAAGTGGAAGCGGAAGAAAGGGCGGTGGCGTCGGGCCGTTGCCAGCCGCCGCCCATCGAGCGGTAAAGGGTCACGAAGGCTTCGGCGCGGCTGCGCTGCAGGCCGACCAAAGTCAGTTGCGAGACGAAGAGGGTGCGCCGCGCGTCTTCCAGTTCGAAAAGGCTCGCCAGCCCGCTGTCATAGCGCGCCTGCGTCGCGTTGAAGGAGATCTGGAAGTTGCGCACCGCCGATTCGGCGTCGGCAAAGCGCGCGTCGGTGCTTTGCAGGTTGACCAGTGCGACTTCGACCTCGCGCACGGCTTGGCGCACCGTGCTGCGGTATTGCACGACCGCTTCGTCATAGCGCACCTGGGCTGCTTCGGCGTTTGCAGCACGCGTGCCGCCGTCGAAGATGGGAATCTCGAGCGCCAGCGGGCCGATGCTCCAGGTGTCGATGGTTTGCCGGAAAGCACCCATGCGGAACTGCAGCGCCGCAATGGAGCCCTGCAGCGTCAGGCGCGGATAGCGGCGAGCCTGTGCGGCGCCGGCTTCCGCGCTGGCAGAGGCCACGCCGAGTTCTGCCGAATACACATCGGGCCGCTGCGCCAGCGCCGCCGCCGGCACCGCCTCGATGGCATTGATGGTGGGCAGGCTGGGGTTGATCGAGGCCTGGTCCAGCTTTTGGTCCAGCGCTGCGGCGTCCATGCCCGTCAGTGCCACCAGTGCCTTGCGCAGCACGGTGCATTGCGCTTTCTGCTGGGTCAGCCGGGCCGCGGCATCCGAGGCGCTGGCCACCGCACGTGCCGCATCGGCGGGCGCCTGGAAGCCCGCCTTCGCGGCCAGTTCGGTCAGTCGCGCGGTTTCGCTGCGCGAGCGCGCATCGGATTCCGAGACGAGCAGTTCGCGCTGGCAGGCGCGTTCGTCGAAATAGGTGGTGGCCGTGTCGGCCGCGACCGAGACCCGCGCCGCGTGCCATTGCGCATTGGCGCTGTCGAGCTGCGCCTGTGCCGAATCGCGGCTGGCGCGCAACCCGCCGAACAGGTCGATTTCCCAGCTCGATTGCAGGCCGGCCTGCAGGGTGGTGATGGGCGCGATGCTCGAGTTGGGGCTGGGCGCAGCGGCGGCCAGCGTGTTGCCGCGGCTGGCCTGCAGGTTGCCGTTCAGGTTGGGCGCAAGCGCTGCGCCGGCCGCGACGCGCGCGGCACGTGCATCGGCGATGCGCGATGCGGCGCTGGCGATGGTCGGGCTCTCGGCCTGCGCGGATTCAATCAACGCCACCAGCAACGGATCGTCGAGCTGGCGCCACCAGTCGGCCAGCAACGTGACAGCGCCTTCGTGCGGCAGCGGCACGTGCCAATTCGTCGGCGTGGGGTCAGCGACCTTTTCGGGTGGCCGCGTCACGCAGCCCATGATGAGCAATGGGGCGCAAAGGCAAAGCGCGTGGAGGCTTCGTTTCCTCATGGTGTCCAGGGTTTCGCTCGTGGCGAGGTTGCGGGACTGGGCGCCTTGTCGGCGCTCCGGTCCGGGTTCAGGAGCGAACGCGCTGGAGTGAAAGCCATGCGTCGCGCAAGGCGGCGAGCATAACAAGACGGCCGCTGGATTCAGGTCGGCCGACGCCCTGTCTTGAGGAGGGTTGTGACGTGCCGCTTGGCTAGCTACGGGACGTCGAGGAGAAGCGCCGCGCCGCGAATCCGGCGGGAGGAATCAGCCCACGCCGTAGCTGGTCTGCGTTTGCACGAGCAGTGGCGGGGGCGTGCATTTGCAGATGCACAGGTCGAGGCTCAGTGCCTGCTGGCGGCCGGCTGCGTCCGTGCTCGGCGCCGGGCGATCACCGGTGCACTGGATGACACCGATGGAGCCGCACTTGGGGCATTCGACCTGGTCGCCCTCCCAGGCGGTCTGTTTACCCTGCCACAGGTTGGTGGGCGAGCCGGTGATGACCACGCCCGCGACGGTGGTCGGGTCGCCGACCATGATGAAGAATCGATTGAGTTGCACACAAGCCCCCTGTCAAGATATTTTTCTGTGAGCGAAACGAGCTTATCAGTGAAACTCGGCCGCTCGTTTGCCGGCATGGCTTGCCGGCGTCAACTCTTTCTGGAATCCCGATGGCCAAGGCCCCCACCACCGCGCTCCCGCTCGACGCCGACAGCATCCTGTCGCTGGCGGCGCGCTCCATGTTCCAGTTGTTTTCCAGCATCAGCCAGGGCATGTTCCTGGTCGACCGCACCGGGCGCATCGTCTGGATGAACGAAGGCTACAAGCGCTTTTTGCCGGCGCTGGGCTTCACCTCGCCGGACGAATTCATCGGGCACATGGTGGAGGACGTGATCCCCAACACGCAGATGCGACAGGTGCTGGAAACCGGCGAGCCCATCCTCATCGACCTGCTGACCAACAAGGCCGGCACCTTTGTCGTCAGCCGCATTCCGCTGCACGAGGAGGGCGCCGACGGCAGCGTGCTGGGCGAGGTGATCGGCGCGATCGGCATCGTGCTCTTCGACCAGCCGCAGACCACGCTGGCGCCGCTCATCAACAAGTTCGCGCTGCTGCAGCGCGACCTGGACGACGCGCGGCGCGAACTGGCGAGTCAGCGCAACAATCCGCTGTACCACGTGGCCGACGGGCAGCGGCGCTCCAAGTACACCTTTGCGAGCTTCATCGGCAGCAGTCCGGCCGCGGTGGAAGTGAAGCGCCATGCCCGCCGCGCGGCGCAGTCGTCGAGTCCGGTGCTGTTGCTGGGCGAGACGGGCACCGGCAAGGAACTGCTGGCGCATGCCATTCACGCATCCTCGGCGCGGGCCAACGGACACTTCGTCAGCGTCAACATCGCGGCAGTGCCTGACACGCTGCTGGAGGCCGAGTTCTTCGGCGTCGCGCCCGGCGCGTACACCGGCGCCGACCGCAAGGGGCGCGAAGGCAAGTTCAAGCTGGCCGATGGCGGCACGTTGTTCCTCGATGAAATCGGTGACATGCCACTCGGCTTGCAGGCCAAGCTGCTGCGCGCGCTGCAGGAAGGCGAGATCGAGCCGCTGGGCTCCAACAAGCTCGTGCCTTTTGACGCGCGACTGATTGCCGCCACCTCGCGCGACCTGCCGGCGCTGGTCAGGGAAGGGCGCTTTCGCGAAGACCTGTATTACCGGCTCAACGTGCTGCCCCTGCGCGTGCCGCCGCTGCGGGACCGCCGCGCGGACATCCCGGCGCTGGTCGAAGTGCTCGGCGAGGACATGGCCTTGCGCAGCGGCGAGGCGCCGCCCGAACTCACACCCGACGCGCTGGCGCTCCTGGCCGGGCAGCACTGGCGCGGCAACATCCGCGAACTGCGCAACGTGCTGGAGCAGGTGACGATGCGAAGTGACTCGCAGCGCATCGATGCCGCGCAGCTCGAACGGATCATGCGCGAGTCGGGCGTGGAGCAGATCGCTGCGGCGCAGCCGCATGAAAGCGCGACGGCCGTCGATGAAGCGGCGCGCTCGGCCGCCTTGCTGCGGCCGCTGGACGAACAGATCGCCGAACTGGAAAGGCAGGCCATTGCCGCCGCGATGGCCGCCACGGGCGGCAACAAGCTCGCCACGTCGCGCATGCTGGGCATCTCCCGGGCAACGCTTTACGATCGTCTGGTAAACCCTGCATAGAAAACAGACAAATGTCTGAATATCAGGCGAACACGTTGTTTAAAGTTTGTCACTTTGGCAGGACGAGCTAGGGAAAGTCCCCTGAAATCAACGATGTAGCAGCTGGCACGAACTGTGCAATATTTGGTCACCAATATCAGGAGACCCATCAATGCATCGTCGCCACCTTGTTGCCATCGCCGCCTTTGCCGGCCTTGCCGCATCGGCCCTGACTGCGCCCGCGCTGGCGCAATCGAATGAGATCCGAGTCGCGCACGTCTACGGCAAAACCGGTCCGCTGGAAGCCTACGGCAAGCAGACGCAAACCGGCCTCATGATGGGCCTGGACTACGCCACCGGCGGCACCATGATGGTCAACGGCAAGAAGATCGTCCTCATCGAAAAGGACGACCAAGGCAAGCCGGACCTGGGCAAGTCGCTGCTCGCCGCCGCGTATGCGGACGACAAGGCCGACATCGCCATCGGCACCACGGGTTCGGGTGTGGCGCTGGCCATGCTGCCGGTCGCCGAGGAATACAAGAAGATCCTGATCGTCGAGCCCGCCGTGGCCGACTCGATCACCGGCGACAAGTGGAACAAGTACATCTTCCGCACCGGCCGCAATTCGAGCCAGGATGCGATCAGCAACGCCGTGGCCTCGGACGCCAGCGACATCTCGATGGCCATGCTCGCGCAGGACTACGCCTTTGGCCGCGACGGCGTGAAGGCGTTCAAGGATGCGTTGAAGAAGACGAAAATCGTCCACGAGGAATACCTGCCACCGGCCACGACCGACTTCACCGCCGGCATCCAGCGCATGGTCGATGCGCTCAAGGACAAGCCGGGCCGCAAGGTCATCGCCGTCGTCTGGGCTGGCGCTACGACGCCCTTCAACGCGCTGGCCGACGCCGACCTGAAGAAGCGCTTCGGCATCGACGTGGGCACAGGCGGCAACATCCTGCCGGCCATGACGGCCTACAAGCGCTTCCCGGGCATGGAAGGCGCGACCTACTACTACTTCGGCATTCCGAAGAACCCGGTGAACGAGGCGCTGGTGTCGATGCACTACAAGCAGTTCAAGGCACCGCCGGACTTCTTCACGGCCGGTGGCTTCTCGGCTGCGATGGCGCTGGTGACGGCGCTCAAGAAGACGAACGGCGACGTCAACACCAACAAGCTCATCACCGCGATGGAAGGCATGAGCTTCGACACGCCCAAGGGCAAGATGACCTTCCGCAAGGAAGACCATCAGGCGATGCAGTCGATGTACCACTTCAAGATCAAGGTGGACCCGGCGTTTGCGTGGGGCGTGCCGGAACTGGTGCATGAGATCAAGCCGGAAGAGATGAACATTCCGATCAAGAACAAGCGCTGATCCGGCTTTCCCCTCTCCCCTCCGGGGAGAGGGCAGGGTGAGGGGCACGCGGCGTATCGAAGGTGTGTAGCGCATCTGAGGCCCACGCCCCTCACCCCAACCCTCTCCCCGAAGGGGCGAGGGAGCAAGAAGAAGACACCTCGCGTCTGCGGAAGCGAGGGATCCATTGAATCCCCATGCTTGAAACCAAAGAACTGACGATCCGCTTCGGTGGCCACGTGGCGGTGAATGCTGTCTCGTGCGCATTCGCGCCGGGCACATTGACGGCCATCGTCGGCCCGAACGGCGCCGGCAAGACGACCTACTTCAACCTCATTTCGGGGCAGCTCAAGGCGACATCGGGATCGGTGTGGCTCGACGGCAAGCCGCTTTCGGGCATGCCCGCTTCGGCGCGCACGCGTGCGGGGCTGGGTCGTGCCTTCCAGCTGACCAACCTGTTTCCCAACCTCACGGTGCTGGAGAACGTGCGTCTGGCGGTGCAGGCCACGCGCGAAGGTGCGCACCGGCGCGGCCTCAACCTGTGGAGCATCTGGAGCGACCATCACGTCCTGACGGCGCGCGCGGATGAGATCCTGGGTGCGGTGGCGTTGCGGCACCGCGAGAACGCCACGGTGGCCAGTCTGCCGCACGGTGACCAGCGCAAGCTGGAAGTGGCGCTGCTGATGGCGCTTGAATCGAAGGTGTTCATGTTCGACGAACCGACGGCCGGCATGAACGCGGCGGAGGCGCCCGTCATCCTCGACCTCATCCGGCAACTGAAGCAGGACAAGAGCAAGACCATCCTGCTGGTCGAACACAAGATGGACGTGGTGCGTGAACTGGCGGACCGGATCATCGTGCTGCACAACGGGACGCTGGTGGCCGATGGCGAGCCGTCGGAGGTGATTGCGTCGCCGGTGGTGCAGGAGGCCTATCTGGGCATCGCGAAGGAGCCCGCATGAGTCTGTTGTATTCCTCCCTCCCCTCCCGGGGGAGGGCCGGGGTGGGGGCAAGCAAGCGCGCCAGCTTAGGTGTTGGTGCCAGCGCCAGCGCCCCCATCCCACCCTCCGTGCTCGCCGCCAGAGGCTGCGGCTCTTCAACCTGTCCAGATCCGCACTGGCGGATCTGGAGCCGCGGGCCTCAGCCCCGAAACGGGAAGGAAGACCGATGAGCGTCGAAAACTTGCTGACCCTCCAGGGCGTGCACACGCACATCGGCGCGTACCACATCCTTCACGGTGTCGACCTCGCCGTGCCGAAGGGCCAGCTCACCATGCTGCTCGGGCGCAACGGCGCGGGCAAGACCACGACGCTGCGCACGATCATGGGCCTGTGGCACGCATCGCAGGGCAAGGTGCAGTTCGGCGCAGCCGACATCACCGCGAAGAAGACGCCGGAGATCGCCGACATGGGCATCGCCTACGTGCCAGAAAACATGGGCATCTTCTCTGACCTCACGGTCAAGGAAAACATGCTGCTGGCCGCGCGCGGCGCCAAGCGCGCGCAGGACATGGACGACAAGCGCCTGGCCTGGATCTTCAAGCTGTTTCCCGCGGTGGAGAAGTTCTGGAACCATCCGGCGGGCAAGCTCTCCGGCGGGCAAAAGCAGATGCTGGCCGTCTCGCGCGCGATCGTGGAGCCACGCGAACTGCTCATCGTCGACGAGCCGAGCAAGGGGCTTGCGCCGGCCATCATCAACAACATGATCGATGCGTTTGGCGAGCTGAAGCGCAGTGGCGTGACGATCCTCTTGGTGGAGCAGAACATCAGCTTCGCGCAGCGGCTGGGGGACAGCGTGGCGGTGATGGACAACGGGCGCGTCGTGCATGCGGGAAGCATGGCGGCGTTTTCGCAGGACGCGCAGTTGCAGCAGTCGCTGCTGGGGTTGGCACTATGAATTCGAGTTACTCCCTCTCTTGGCGGGAGAGCTGCGTGTCTTGTTCGCTCGGATCTTGTCCCCTCTCCCTCCGGGAGAGGGCCAGGGTGAGGGCACCGGACCTGTCCATCGCCTCGCTTCATCGCAGGCCCGGAGCCCTCACCCCAACCCTCTCCCGGAGGGAGAGGGAGCAACACCGGGCAGTTGGACTTTGTCCCCTCTCCCTCCGGGAGAGGGCCAGGGTGAGGGCACTGGACCTGTCCATCGCCTCGTTTCATCAAAGGCCCGGAGCCCTCACCCCAACCCTCTCCCGGAGGGAGAGGGGGCAAGAAAGGGGTAGGGCATGAGAGGGATGGACATTGATTGGAGGCCGCTGGTGTTGGCGCCTGTGCTGGCGCTGCTGGCGTTGCCGCTCACCGGCTCGTTCTCGACATGGCTCACGCTCACCGTCGCCGGTTTGGCGATGGGCATGATCATCTTCGTCATCGCTTCGGGGCTCACGTTGGTCTTCGGGCTCATGGACGTGCTGAACTTCGGTCACGGCGTCTTCATTGCGCTCGGTGCATTCGTGGCCAGCAGCGTGCTCGGTCTCATGGGCGACTGGACCGGTTCGCAAGAGCTTTGGCGCAACCTCGTCGCGGTGTTCCCCGCGATGCTCGTTGCCATGGCGGTGGCTGGCGCCGTCGGCCTCGCCTTCGAGCGCTTCATCGTTCGTCCGGTGTACGGCCAGCACTTGAAGCAGATCCTCATCACGATGGGCGGCATGATCATCGGCGAGGAGATCATCAAGGTGATCTGGGGCCCGGCGCAGCTTCCGCTTCCGTTGCCTGACGCGTTGCGCGGTTCCGTGTTCGTGGCCGATGCGGCCATCAGCAAATACCGATTGCTCGCGGTGGCCGTGGGCATCGTGGTGTTCAGCCTGCTCGCGTGGACCTTGAGCCGCACCAAGATCGGCCTCCTGATTCGCGCCGGCGTGCAGGACCGCGAGATGGTCGAGTCGCTCGGCTATCGCATCGGGCGCCTCTTCGTCGGCATCTTCGTGGTCGGCAGCGCGCTGGCGGGGCTGGGCGGGGTGATGTGGGGCATGTTCCAGCAGAACCTCATCCCGCAAATGGGCGCGCAGGTCAACGTGCTCATCTTCATCGTGATCATCATCGGCGGGCTGGGCTCGACGACGGGCGCGCTCATCGGCGCGCTGCTGGTGGGCTTGATGAACAACTACGTTGGCTTCCTGCTGCCGGCGGCCACGCAGTTTTCCACCATCGCGCTCATGGTCGCGGTGCTCTTGTGGCGCCCGCAAGGCGTCTACCCCGTGGCAAGCAGTCGATGAGGCGCACAACATGCTGAAAAGACTTCTTTCCAACGACCTGCCACGCAGCCGCGTGCTGGCGGTGCTGCTGCTGGTCGTCGTGCTGGGGCTGGCCTTTGCACCCTTCATCTTTCCGGGCGTCAAGGCGCTGAGCGTGGCGGCGAAGATCCTGGTCTTCATCGTGCTGGTGGCGGGCTTTGACCTGTTGCTGGGCTACACCGGGATCGTGAGCTTTGCGCACACCATGTTCTTTGGCATCGGCGCGTATGGCATTGCGATCTCTGCATCGCGCCTCGGCGCAAACTGGGGCGCGGTGCTGGTGGGACTGGCGGCATCGCTCGTGGTGTCGCTGGTGCTGTCCTTTGCCATTGGCCTCTTCTCGCTGCGGGTTCGGGCGATCTTCTTCGCGATGATCACGCTGGCGGTGGCTTCCGCTTTCCAGACGCTGGCCTCGCAGTTGTCCGCATTCACCGGCGGTGAAGACGGGCTGACCTTCAAGCTGCCCGAGATCATTTCGCCGAGCTTCGAGTTCGCGGAAGAACCCTTTCTGGGCGTGTCGCTGGACGGCCGTCTGCTGTGCTACTACCTGCTGTTCGTCGTGGCGCTGTTGCTGGTGCTGGCGTTGCTGCGCATCGTCAACTCGCCCTTTGGCCGGGTGCTGCAGGCCATCCGCGAGAACGAGTTCCGTGCGGAAGCCATCGGCTACCGCGTGGTGGTGTACCGAACGATCTCCTCGATTCTTTCGGCCTTGTTCGCTACGCTGGCTGGCGCGATGCTGGCGATCTGGCTTCGCTACAACGGGCCGGATACGTCGCTGTCCTTCGAGATCATGGTCGACGTGCTGCTCATCGTCGTGATCGGCGGCATGGGAACGATCTATGGCGCGGTGATCGGCGCGGCGATCTTCGTCATCGCGCAAAGCTACTTGCAGGATCTGCTGCGCATCGCCAATGAAGGCGCTGCGGGGCTGCCATGGCTTGCAGCCGTTCTTTCACCGGATCGTTGGCTCCTGTGGCTCGGCGTTCTCTTCGTGCTCTCCGTTTATTACTTTCCCGCCGGCGTAGTGGGAAAGCTTCGCACCGCAAAAGCGCAGGGAGCACAACAAGAGTAGGAGACAAGGCATGAAAGCCTGGAGAGCATGGAGCGCGCCCGCATTGGCCGCGTTGGTGGGTTTGGGAACGATGGTCGCTGGCGCACACGCGGCCGAGGTCGTGGTGGGACAGGTGGCGCCGCTGTCGGGTGTG
This sequence comes from Variovorax brevis, assembly GCF_030317105.1. Classification (GTDB taxonomy): domain Bacteria; phylum Pseudomonadota; class Gammaproteobacteria; order Burkholderiales; family Burkholderiaceae_C; genus Variovorax; species Variovorax brevis. Next base: position 373,609 of record NZ_JASZYG010000003.1, on the reverse strand, counting down.
CTGGCGAGCACCGGTGAGCAGATGGTGCTGGGTGGTCGCATCTACTTCGACTGGGTCAACGACCAGGGCGGGGTGAACGGCGCTCGTATCCGGCAATTGGTGGTGGATGACGGCTACAAGGTCGACGAGACGGTTCGCCTCACGCGTGAGCTGCTTGGCAAGCCAGAGGTTGTCGCGCTGTTCGGCTTTGCCGGAACGGCCAACGTTTCCAGGCTGCTGAGCGACGGCGTGCTCGAGCGTGGCGGCGCGCCGCTGGTGGCGCCCTATACCGGCGGCGAGCCCTTGCGCAGCCCCTTCAACCCGTGGATCTTCCACGTGCGCGCAGGTTATGCGGACGAGGCCGAGCACATGGTGCAGCAGGTCACCACGCTGGGCGTCAAGCGCATCGCCGTGATGTACCAGGATGACGCCTTTGGCAAGGCCGGCCTCGAGGGGGTCAACGCGGCGCTCGTCAAGCGAGGCCTGAAGCTCGCCGTGGCCGCAGGCTACGAGCGCAACACCGACAAGGTCGACGAGGCCGTGCAGAAGATCAAGGCATCGGACGCGCAGGCCGTGATCATGATCTCGATCAACAAGCCGACCGCAGCCTTCGTGAAGCGCTATCGCGAGGCGGGCGGTGCGGCGCAGCTTTACAACATCTCGGTCGTCGATCCGGCCGAACTGGTGAAGATGGCGGGCCTGAACAACGCGCGGGGCTTGGGCATCAGCCAGGTGGTGCCGTACCCGTACCAGCCCAACCTGGCGGTGATCCGCGAATACCACGCGCTGCTCAAGAAGTACGCGCCCGACCAGTCGCCGAACTACACGAGCTTCGAGGAATTCCTGGGCGCGAAGGTGCTCGTGGAAGCGTTGCGGCGGGCAGGGCCCGCGCCGACGCGCACGAAGGTGGTGAAGGCGCTCGAATCGATGAGCAACTTCGACCTGGGCGGCGTCTTCGTCAGCTATTCGCCTGCGAACCGCGTCGGCTCGCAATATGTGGAAGTCACCGTGATCGGCGCCAGCGGCAAGCTGCTGAAGTAGCCGGCGCGGTTCAACAAACAGAGAGGGCCAAGGCCATGTCATTCACATCGCACTACATCACTTGCGCAAACCGCGAGATCCACTATGTCGAGTGGGGCGCGCAACACGGGCGCACCGTGATCGCGTGGCACGGGCTCGCGCGCACCGGTCGCGACATGGATGAACTGGCCGAGGATCTCGTGGGGCGCGGCTACCGCGTGATCTGCCCCGACACGATCGGGCGCGGGCTGAGCCAGTGGAGCCCGGCGCCCGACGACGAATACCAGTTGTCCTTCTATGCGCGAATCGCCGCCGAACTGTGCGACCAGTTGGGCATCGAGCGCGCGCACTGGGTGGGCACTTCGATGGGCGGCGCGATCGGCATGGTGTGCGCGTCGGGGCTGTTCGAGCCGCGCATGAAGGACCGCATCATCAGCCTGACGATCAACGACACCGCGCCGCAAGTGGCCGACACCGCCATCGCGCGCATCCGCTCCTATGCCGGCAATCCGCCGGCCTTCGACACGGTGGTCGAGCTGGAGGCCTTCTTTCGCCAGGTCTATGCGCCCTACGGCTGGCTCAGCGACGCGCAATGGCGTCGCCTCACCGAGACGTCGACGCGCCGCTTGCCCGATGGGCGGGTGACGCCGCATTACGACCCGGCCATGGTGCGGCAGTTCATCTGCCATCCCGACGATTACCTCGTGTGGTCGCACTATGACGCCATCGAGGTGCCGGTGCTGAGTTTGCGCGGCGAGCATTCGGACCTGGTGCTGCGCGAGACGATCGTCGAGATGCAGCATCGCGGACCGGGCGCACGCGGACAGCTCAAGACCATCGAGGTGCCCGACTGCGGCCACGCACCAGCGCTGAACGTGCCTTCGCAACTCGAAGCGGTGGCCGCCTTCATCGCCGCCAGCGAGTAATTCCTGCAAGCATGACAATGCCGGCTGCTTTTATTCCAATGAGGAGCCGCTGATGGCCTTGTCGATGTATGAAGTTTCGGTTCCCGTGTTCACGCGCGGGTTGGGCCAGTTGGCGCATGTGCTGTCCAAGGGCGTCGCGCATGCCAAAGCGAACGACGTGGACTTGGCCACTTTGCTGGCCGCCCGGCTGGCGCCAGACATGATCCCGCTCACGGGTCAGGTCCAGATTGCCAGCGACGCCGTCAAGGGCGCGATGGCCCGCCTCGCAGGCATCGAGACGCCGAGCTTTCCGGACACCGAGACCACTTTCGACGAACTGCTGGCACGCATCGAGAAGACGCGCGACTTTGCGTTGAGCGTCGACCGCAGCAAGATCGACGGCAGCGAACAGCGCGAAATCAAGATGAAGGTCCGCGGCAACGAACTGACTTTCACCGGCCAGCAGTACCTGCTGCACTTTGCGCTGCCGAACTTCTTCTTTCACGTCACCACGGCGTACGACATCCTGCGCAACAACGGCGTGCCGGTCGGCAAGCTCGACTACCTCGGCCGGTATTGAGCCTTCACGCCGCGCGGGTCGGCCAGCCGGCGAGATGCCGTTCGGCAATGTCGGCCATTGCGCCGATCCACGCGGGGTCGTCGTTCAGGCAGGGGATGTAGTGAAAAACCTTGCCGCCTGACTGCAGATAGGCCTCGCGGCCTTCCATCGCGATTTCTTCCAGTGTTTCGAGGCAGTCGCTGGTGAAGCCGGGGCACATCACATCGACGCGCGCGACGCCTTTGACGCCCAGTTCGCGCAAGGTGGGCTCGGTGTAGGGCTCCAGCCATTTGGCCTTGCCGAAGCGCGACTGGAAGGTCACGCGATATTGCGTCTCGCCGAGTTGCAGGCGCTGCGCCAGCAGGCGCGCGGTTTCCAGGCACTGCGCCTGATAGGGGTCGCCCAGCTTGGCGGTGCGCTCCGGCACGCCGTGAAAGCTCATCACCAGCATTGGCGCGCGCCCGTTGGCTTGCCAGTAGCGCTCGGTGCGTTGGGCCAGCGCGTCGATGTAGGCCGGGTCGTCGTGGTACTGGTTGACGAAGCGCAGTTCGGGCAACCGCCGGATGCTGCGGGTCCAAGCGCTGACCGCGTCGATCACGCTCGCCGTGGTCGTTCCGGAATATTGCGGATAAGCCTGCAGCACCAGCACCCGCTCGATGCCTTCCGCCTTCAGCGCGTCGAGCTGCGACGCAATCGAGGGCTTGCCGTAGCGCATCGCGTCGCGCACCGTCACGCGGTGCCCGCGCTCGCCCAGCCAGCCGCGCAGCATCACGGCCTGTTTGGCGGTCCAGACCTTCAGGGGCGAGCCTTCAGCCGTCCAGATGCTGGCGTATTTGGCGGCCGACTTGGCCGGGCGTGTGCGCAGGATGACGCCGTGCAGGATCAGCGCCCAGACGGCCTTGGGAATTTCAACCACCCGCGGATCGCCCAGGAAGTCCGCCAGGTAAGGCCGCACGGCCTGCGCCGTCGGTTCATCCGGCGAGCCGAGGTTGCACCACAGGACGGCTGTCCGTATCGCAGTTGTCGAGGGGGAGGGGTTTGAAACAACAGGCGGTTCAGGGCGAAAGGGCATGCGATATTCTGGGGCATGACCCTGAAAGCCTCGCCGGCCCTGCTCGACGTGGAGCGCATCGCCGCCATCACGCTCGATCTGGACGACACCCTCTGGCCGATCTGGCCCACCATCGAACGCGCCGAGCGGGTGCTGCACGAATGGCTGGTGCGCGAAGCGCCGCGCACGGCGTCACTGCTGGTCACGCCCGGCGTGCTGCGCGAACTGCGCGAAGCCACCGAAAAGGAACGCTCCGACCTCGCACACGACCTGAGCGCGCTGCGGCGCGAATCGATCCGCACGGCGCTCAAGCGTGCCGGTGAAGACCCAGCCCTGGCCGATCCTGCATTCGACGCCTTCTTTGCCGAGCGCCAGCGCGTCACGCTGTACGACGACGCTCTGCCTGCACTGCAATGGCTGAGCGAACGCTATCCGCTGGTGGCCATTTCCAATGGCAATGCTGACGTTCACCGCACGGGCGTGGGCCGCTGGTTTCGCTCCGCGTTCAGTGCGCGCGAGTTCGGCAGCGGCAAGCCGCATGCGCCCATCTTCCGGGCCGCGGCGGCCTCCGTGGGCCTGTTGCCCAAGGACGTGCTGCACGTGGGCGACGACGCAGCGCTGGACGTCGTGGGCGCGCTCAATGCCGGCATGCAGGCCGCATGGCTGGTGCGCGACGAACGGCCGTGGGAACACGACGCGCGCCCGCAACTGATCGTGCCGAACCTGCACGCGCTGTGCGTGGCGCTCGACACCCGATAAAGCTCAACGCCCGCCCACTGAGCGGTTGATCGCGTCGCTGATCGCGCTCTGCGTGTTCAGCTCCTTCATCAGCCCCATCGAATTGGTCGCGGCGTTGATGACGGTCTGGTTCTGGATGTGCTGGTTGTTGAGCGTGTTCTGAACGATGGTGCCCCCCAGGGCGCCGCTGCCCGGCTCGACGATGTTGCCGGTGCCGATCTGGATCAGGTTCAGCGCGGCGAGCTGCCGATTGAACTCGGTGCTCTGGGCCGGCGTCAGCGCCGTCACCGAGCCGAGATTGATCGATGTCTCCGCCACGAGGACGCCGTTGAGCAGCACGGCACGCGTGATGCCGAAGTTCACCATCAGGCCGCCGCCGAGGTCGAAGCCACCGCGCTCCTCGTCCAGAGTCTCGTCGCTCACCGCCATCCAGGTTTCGTCCTTGCGTTGCAAGGGCTTGTCCGGATCGCCTGCATGCATGGGCATGGCAGCCAGGCATGCGAGCGCAGGCAGCAGCAGCTTCAGGCCAAGGCGTGCGAGCGAACGCGTGCTTTTTCGCATCAGAACTCTCCGGGGCCCATGCGCGGCATCGTGATGTCGCTCATGCTGCCGCGACTGATGCCCGTATCCAGCGGCGAGCGGGGCGTGACGCGCCATTCCGACGCCACGTTGAATTTCGCGATGTCCATGCGGTTGTGGATGACGAAGAGCAGGCCGTTCTTCCATTTGGACTCGAAGATGTGGCGCGGCATCACGCGGGTGCCTTGCGCCGGATCGCCGATGAGAACGCGCTCGTCCTCCACGCCCTTGACCACGACAAAGTGGTGATATCCGTTTTCGTTGATCAGCACGATGGCGGGCACACGCGCCTCGCGCAGTTTGTCCAGCGGCTGCTCGAAACCGTCGGCCACGAAGCCGCGGGCGTCGAGAAAGCGCTTCATGTCCAGCAGCGAAAAGCCCTCCCGGTGGATTTTTTGCTGGTCGCCCGTCTCGTACATCTCCTGGAACACCGTTGCTTCGGTGACCGGGAAGTCGTAGTGGTGCGTGAGCAAGGTCGCCACCGCGGCCGAGCCGCAGCTGAAGTCGTATTTCTGGATGAGGGTGGTGCGCGTGCGCGCGCCCTTCATGCTCGTCAGCGGCAGGGTGACGTCGCCGCCCCCTCCGATGCCCGGCAGGTAGGCCATTTGCGCCGGCATCGAAGTGGCCGACGCAAGGAGCGCGAGACAAAGCATCAGACGGCGCATGCGCAGCCCTCAGTTCATTTGCAGGTTGAGGATCACCGCGTTCTGGATCAGCACGTTGGCGCCCGAGTTCTGGATCACGACTGGCAGCCCGCTCATGTTGGCGAAGGAGCCGGTTCCAATCGTGTTCGTTCCCGTGTTGACGTTGCGTGCCGAGTTGTCGGCGGTGGTTCCGTTGAGTTGCATGTCGTTGCTGACCTGCGCGCCACCCCGCAGGGTGTCGAGCGAGTCCTCGCTGACCGGATTGGCGAAAGCGCCAGTGCTGGATGCAACAGCCAGCGTTTCAGGTGGTGGCCCGCTGCCCGATTCCGCTGTCTGGGCGGCGACGGGCGCGATCCACAACGCTGCGATGGCCGTGCAAGTGCAGGCAAGTGCGTGCGTCGATTTCATGGGTATCCGTTTCATCAACGTTTGCTTCGTTGGGAGAAAACGCATCCACCGCACGGCCTGCCCATTCAGCAGGCCGCGCGGCGAATGCGGTTCGTTGCGCGCCGCAGTGCTTACGGACCACCCACCGTCAGGTTGGCCTGAACGTTCACGCTTTGCTGGATCAGCGATGCGAAACCGCTGTTCTGGTTGGCAAGCATGACGCCGGCAGCCGATTGGCCCACGCTGGTCATCGTGTTGGACATGTTGAACAAGCCAGCATCGACCGTGACCGTTCCGCCTGCGCCGCCCGTGCCGCCAGCACCTGCGCCACCCGTTCCACCGTTTCCGGTGTTGGTTCCGCCGGCGCCTGCGCCACCCGCGCCGCCAGTGCCGCTACCACCCGCACCGCCTGCGCCCGTGGTGTTGCTGCCGTTGGAGGCGCCGCCGTTCGTGGCGCTGCCATTGGTCGCCGTGCCGCCCGCGCCGCCGGTTCCTGCAGCGGCCGTGTGGGTTCCGCCTGCGCCGCCCGTCGCCGTGCCGCCAGCTCCGCCTGTGCCGCCTGCGCCACCCGTGCCGCCCGCGCCACCCGCCGCACCGGCTCCGCCGGTGTTGCTTCCACCTGCGCCGCCAGCCGCACCAGCGCCAGCGGTGTTGGTTCCGCCTGCGCCACCCGTGCCGCCTGCGCCCGCGGTGTTCGTGCCGCCCGCGCCGCCTGTGCCACCTGCGCCGCCGGTGTTGGTTCCACCCGCGCCGCCCGTGCCGCCGGTGCCCGTCGTGTTGGTGCCGCCTGTGCCGCCTGCGCCGCGTCCGTTGGCATTGCCGGTGTCGCCGCTGCCGCCGCCCGTGCCGCCACGTGCGAAGCCGGCTGAGCCGCCGCCGCCGGTACGTCCGGCGTTCGCATTGCCGGTATCGCCGCCGCCGCCGGTGCGTCCGGCATTGGCATTGCCGGTATCGCCGCCGCTGCCACCACGGGAACCGTCAGCACCGCTGGCCTTGCCGCCATTTCCGCCATCGCCGCCGCCTGCTGCTGCTGCTGCCAGACCACCCTTTGCGCCATTGGCCGTTGCCCTGGCACCGTCGGCGCTGCCATTGGAATTGCCACCCGACCCGCGGCCGCCGTCACCAGCCGTCGCGCTACCGTTCCTGGCGCTGCCATTGGTCGCGTCGCCGTTGGAGGCTCCGCCACTTTCGGCGCCGACCGCACCGTTGCCCTGGCCACCCGCTGCGCCATTGCCCGTGCCTGAAGCGGAGCCGCCCTTGCCGACGCCGCCCGTACCGCCATAGCCCTTGCCGCCGGCTGCCGAGCCGTTGTTGGTGGCCGTGTTGCCGATGTAGGAGATGTTGTTGCCTGTCACCGTGCCATCGAGCTTGCTGATCGCTGAAACCTTGGTGCTATTGAACGCGTTGCTGAAAGTGGCAGTCGATGAGTTGTTGACCGCTGCGGACTTGTCTCCATCAGCCGATGCGGAGCCGGAGTCCTTGTTCGTGCTGCTGTCTGCCTTCGAGTGCGTGCTCGAATCCGTATTCGTCACCGTCTTCGTGCGCGTGCTCGAGTCTGTTGCCGTGTTCGTGCCACCGTCGCCGCTTTCCTGGTCACCAGTGGCGGCATACGCCGCGCCAGCAAACCCGAACGCCAACGCGATTGCCGAAGCTAGTAGTGTCTTTTTCATGAAGTCTCCAGGTTGGTTGAATGAACAGGAACAAGCCATCGACTTGCAATGACGCAAATCGACGGACGCCCTCTGCAACTTCGGGGCCAGCATGTAGTACTTGTGTGTTCATTCACTTCGTCACAGAGGAGAACTGCACCCCGGGAAAATGAAAGGCTTCACACACGGGAGATGCGTCGGAGGTTTCGGGGTGTGCGACAAGCGCTCCTTCTGTCACATCACCTTGACGCGCATTTTTTTGATAGCCGCGTCACCAGAGGGGACAGCCATGCAGCGCGCGGCAACACCTCCCTTCATGTCCTGCTTGTGACTGTCACTTGCGCGTGACAGCGACATGGTCGATCCAGGGGCTTCGCTCGCACTCCCGGACAACGAGACGCAAGCCCCGCCTGCATTCGCACCCTTGCCGGGCACCAAAAATCGAAGTGCCACAGTCGTGTGACACCGGACCGCCAACCCAAAAGTGTTTACCTTTGTTTGCAATTTGCACTCGCCACTCTTTGTAAGAAAGGATTACCCTGCCGCTCCAGGTTCCTCGAATCAGAAGCGTCAGTCGGAGACAAGAGGGAGACAATGCGGACACCTCACAGCGGCAAGTTGCGCGTCTCGATCGTGTGCTGCGCACTGGCGTGCGCGACCATGACTGCCCAGACGCAGACCACCCGTACGCCAGCGGCGAACGGGGGCGGCACGGCGCGTCGTGTCGATGCGCTGCAACAGCAACTCGACGCCCAGGCCAAGCAGATCGAAATGCTCAGCAAGCAGCTTGCCGAGCAGGACGCGCGCTACAAGGAACTCCAGGAAAACCTCGCCAAGCAACAGGAAGCCATCAAACAGGCGGCGCCGTTGCGCGCGCCCGGATCGACCGAAGTCGAAACGGCCAAGGCCGGCGCAGCGGGTGCCGCAGGTGCCGCAGCCGGCGCCAAGGCAGGAAGCGCCACGGCGGCAAGCGCCGGTGTCAACCCGCCGACCAATGGGAACGGACACGGCAAGAACGGGAACGGCAACGGCGAAAGGCCTGTGCAGGTTGGCGTGGCGCCGCGCAAGGAAGAGCAGGCCCCGCCCATCGCCCAACTCTTCGACGAGCCGAGTGTGCTGACGCCCAAGGGCCGCTTCGTGATCGAGCCGTCGTTCCAGTATGGCTATTCGTCGAACGACCGTGTGGCGCTGGTGGGCTACACAGTGATTCCAGCCATCCTGATCGGCCTGATCGACGTTCGCGAAGTCAAGCGCAACACCCTGATTCCCACGATCACGGGCCGCTGGGGCGTGACGAGCAAGCTGGAGCTCGAGGCCAAGGTTCCCTATGTGATCCGTGACGACGAAACGGTGAGCCGGGAGATCTTCACCGGTGCATCCGTCGACAACGTCTTCCAGACCAAGGGCAACGGCATCGGTGACATCGAATTCGCGGCGCGCTATCAATTGGCCAGTGCCAAGGACAACTGGCCCTACATGGTGGGTGGCTTGCGCTTCAAGTCGCGCACCGGCAAGGACCCGTTCGAGGTGGTGACCGACTGCGTCAACCGCTGCCTGGGCAACACGACCGGCACCGGCCTGCCGCTGGACGCGGCGACCGGCTCGGGCTTCTATTCACTGCAGCCGAGCCTGACGTGGCTCTTTCCCTCTGACCCGGCGGTGTTCTTTGGCGGCATCAACTACACCTACAACTTTGCGCGTAGCGACGTGACCCGCAAGGTGCTCAACGACCAGACCGAGTCGCTGGGCAAGATCAAGCCAGGCGACGTGTGGGGCCTGAACTTCGGCATGGGCCTGTCGGTCAACGAGCGGTCCTCCTTCAGTCTGGGCGTCGAGCTTTATTCGGTGGGCCCCACGCAGCAGAACGGCCAGACCGTGCGAGGCTCGGTGCGTACGCAGCTGGCTTCATTGCTGCTGGGCTATTCCCTGCGCGTCAGCGAAAAGACAGTGGTCAACGTCTCAGTGGGCGCTGGCCTGACGCGCGACACCCCCGACCTCACCTTGACCGTCAGAGTGCCCGTGTCGTTCTGACGGCACCGGCAAACCTGCGCGCATGACATCGCAAAACATTCTTTGCCTGACGCTCGATGGCGACGCCGGCGCAGCGGCCGCGCAACTGGTTGCGCACGGCTGGGGCGTGACGCACGCGCAGACCGTGACCGCCGCCAGCCGCATGCTGGCGCACGGCAGCTTTCACGTCGGCCTGCTGATCGTCGGTGCGACCCTGACCGTGTCGGCCGCGAGCATCGAAGCGCTCGTGTCCGGTTCCAGCGCGACCGAGTGGGTGGCCATCTGCGAGCCGCAGGCGCTGGAGTCCGCCGATTTCCGAAGCCTCGTGCTCGATTGCTTCTTCGACGAGCAGGTGCTGCCGGTCGATTGGCAAAGCCTTTCGGTGATGCTGGAGCACGCCTGCCAGCGCGCGATGTTGCGCCAGCGCCATCGCACCGATGTACGTTCCTTCGACGCGTTGGGCATGGTGGGGCAGGGTGCCGACATCGCGCGGCTGCGCGCGGAAATCCGCAAGGTGGCATCGACCGAGGCGCCGGTGCTGGTGGGCGGCGAGAGCGGCAGCGGCAAGGAACTGGCGGCCCGCGCCATCCATCAATGCTCGCAGCGCGCGTCGGGTCCGTTCGTGGTGGTGAACTGCGGCGCCATTGCGCCCTCGCTCATCCATTCGGAATTGTTCGGCCATGAGCGCGGCGCCTTTACCGGGGCGTCGTCAGAGCGGCGCGGGCTGATCGAGGTGGCCAATGGCGGCACGCTGTTTCTCGATGAGATCGGCGACCTGCCGCTGGACTTGCAGACCAATCTGCTGCGCTTCCTGCAGGAGAAGACCATCATCCGCGTCGGCGCCGTGCGCAACATGAAAGTCGATGTGCGCGTGGTGGCGGCCTCCCATGTGGACCTGGTGGAAGCGGTGGCGGTGGGGCGCTTCCGCGAAGACCTGTTCTATCGCCTGAATGTGCTGTCGATCGACGTGTTGCCGCTGCGCAGGCGCATGGAAGACGTGCCGGTGCTGGCGGAACATTTCTTCCAGCGCTGCGCCGCCATGAGCCGCACGCGGGCGCGCGGCTTCAGCCGGCAATCCATGGAAGCCATGCAGGCGCACACTTGGCCTGGCAATGTGCGCGAGCTGTACAACCGCGTGCAGCGCGCCGTCGTCATGACAGACCGCCGCCTGATCGCGCCCACCGATCTCGGGCTGTCGATGGCCGACAGCGCGATGGGTGTGGCGCTGAACACGGCGCGCACGACGGCGGAACGTGACGTCATCTGCCTCACGCTCAACCGCGTGGGCCGCAACATCACCCACGCTGCGCGGGAACTGGGCGTGTCGCGCATGACGCTCTACCGGCTCATGGACAAGCACAGCATCGCGCTGGAAACGGAGCCGCGTCACCCCTCGCCGGGGTGGAGCGCCGCGGCCACGCCGCTGCGGATGGCGCCTTCGAGCGTGGCCGGGTACGGACCGTCGACGTAGTCGCCGCACGCGGCCAGGCCGGCCGCGATCGACGAAGGCGGGCGCCGCAGGCCGGGCGTGCAGGCAAAGGTGGCGCGCTTTTCAACGACGGTTTGCAAGGGCTGAAGCGCATGCTCGCCCAGTTGGGCAGCCGCCTGCGCGATCACCTGTTGCTGCAGGGCTTCCCGCGGGGTTTCATTGGCGCTGACCACGAATGCGAGGAGGCCGGCGGGGCCGCCCAGTTGCGCGCGGTCGAACACGAATTGCGCCGGCGCACCGGGGCCGGATCGCAGCGCCACCATCGGCGCGGCAAGCCTTCGCCGGGCGCCGGTGACATAGGTCGTGGCGATGGCTTCGTAGCGCAGGGCTTCGGTCGATGCGAGCCAGTTGCCGGCATCGACGCCGGTAGCGCGGACCAAGCGAGCCGCATCCCATGGCGCGCAGGCCAGGACGACGCGGTCGAATGCTTCGCCGTTGACCTGCCACGCGCCGGCGTGCGATTCGATGGTGTTGACGCGCGTACCGATGTGCAGGCTGGCGCCACGTTGCGCGAGCCATTGCGTTGCCGCATCCGGCAGCAGCGCGCCGAGGTCCACGCGCGGCAGCAGCAGGTCCGCACCGCCGCGCTCGGCGAACAGGGCGTCGTGCATCACGCGCAGGAAGACTTGCCCACTGGATTGGCGCACGGACGTGTTCAACGCCGAAACGCACAGCGGCTCGATCAGCTCGGCCATGATCCGCGGGGTGAGCGTGGCGCACAGGTCGGCGACCGACACGGACGGTGCGCAACGGAAACCGGCGAGGCGCCAGCGGGTCGCGGTGCCCAGGAGCGAGGCCTTGTCGCGCCAGGTCCAGCCGCGCGCCGTCAGGATGCCCGCCACCAGATCGAGCGGTGCCGGCAGGCGGGGCAGGGCGAGGCCGCCGCCATCCGCAAAGCGCATGCACAGCGGCGTTCTCAGCAGGGCCTGGCTGGGGTCCACGCCGACTTCCCGCATCAGCGCCAGGGTGGCGCTGTAGGCGCCGATGAGGATGTGCTGGCCGTTGTCCAGTGCCAGCCCCGGCGCGTGGTGGTCTTCGATGCGCCTTGCGCGGCCGCCGGCCATGCGCGCCGCTTCAAAAAGGCTCACCTGCTGCCCGGCGCGCGTCGCGTGCACGGCGCACGCCAGTCCGGCCCAGCCGGCGCCGACGATGGCGAGCTTCATGTGCAGCGCATCGGCGGCCGGCCGCGCATCACAACCTGCCCAGCGCTTGCACGCGCCAAGCCAGCCACAGCTTGCGCAGGGGCGTGAGGCTCACGCGCTGGTTCAGCACCTGGAAGTTGTCGCCTTCGATCTCGCGCAACAGCGTGCGGTAGATGCTGGCCATCATGAGTCCGGGCTTTTGCGCACGGCGCTCGGATGCCGGCAGCAGCGCCAGCGCCTCGTCGTACACCCGGTGCGCGCGCTCGGCCTGGAAGCGCATGAGCGCCACGAAGCGGTCCGAATGCACGCGGTTGAGAATCTCGTGCGCCTTCACGTCGAACTGCTGCAGTTCGTTCACCGGCAGGTAGATGCGACCGCGCAGGGCGTCTTCGCCCACGTCGCGGATCACGTTGGTCAGTTGCAGCGCCAGACCCAGCTTGTGGGCGTATTCGGTGGTCTGCGCCTCGCCTTGGCCAAAGATGCGCGCAGCCACTTCGCCCACGATGCCGGCCACCAGATGGCAGTAGCGGCGCAGCGCGGGAAAGTCGAGGTAGCGCGTCTGGTCCAGGTCCATCTGGCAGCCGTCGATGATCTCCTGCAACTGCCGCTCCACGATGTTGTAGGTGGCGGTGTGCGGCATCAGCGCCTGCATCACGGGGTGGTGCGGCTGGCCGGCGAAGGCCTGCGCCACTTCGCTGCGCCACCAGGCCAGCTTGGTGGCGGCAACGCCGGGATCGCTTACTTCGTCCACCACGTCGTCGACCTCGCGGCAGAAGGCGTAGAAGGCCGTGATCGCTGCGCGGCGCGGCTTGGGAAGAAAAAGGAAGGCGTAGTAAAAGCTGCTGCCTGAAGCCGCGGCCTTGTCTTGTACGTATTGTTCTGGGGTCATCGGAAGGACGGTTTCAAGGCAAGGATTGTCTCCGCATCCACATCGCCTTCCACGCCAGCGTGCCGGCATCGAGGGCCTTGACGGTCGGCCGGCGCGAGAAGCTGTCGAAACCTTGCGCTTCGATCTTGTCGAGGATGCGCAGGCCGCCCTGCACGACGAGCCGCAGCTCCCAGCCTGCGCGGCCGGGCAGCGTGTGCACGAGTTGCGCGCCGCTCATCATCAGCGTGCGGGCCCATTTCACTTCGTCGGCGACGAGCGCGATGGCCGCTTGCGGCGGACGAGCCGTGCCCAGCGGGCGGAACTGCTCGAACTGTTCCGGAGACAGGCCATGCGCGGCGCAGTCGGCATGCGGCAGGTAATAGCGGCCACGCGGCAGGTCGACGCTCAGGTCTTGCCAGAAGTTGATGAGTTGCAGCGCGGTGCAGATGGCGTCGCTTTGCGCGACGGAGCGTTCGTCATCCACTTCATACAGGTGAAGCATGAGGCGGCCCACCGGATTGGCCGAGCGCGAGCAGTAGTCGAGCAGATCGTCCCGATCGGCGTAGCCGGTGCCGTCGCGCGTCTTCTCGATGTCCTGCATGAAGGCGGAGAGCAGGTCGGCGAGCAAGGACTCGGGCAAGGCAAAGCGCGCCATCTGCCGGGCGAGCGGCTCGAAGACGCCGGGCCACACGGACGACGTGGGCTGACCGCGTGCGGCCAGCTTCAGGTCGGCGCGAAAGGCGCGAAGTTGCTTCAACCGCTGCTTGGGGCTCGCGTCGCCTTCGTCGGCGATGTCGTCGGCTGTGCGGGCAAAGGCATAGATGGCCGCAATCGGCGGGCGAAGGTGCGGCGGGCAGAGCCAGGAGGCGACCGGAAAGTTTTCGTAATGCCGTCCCGCGGTCTGGGATTCGGGGGGCGGAGCGATGGTGGGGGATGGGGCTGGCACGCGGCCAATTGTCGGGCACGCGCATTGGCGGGCTGAATCACCGTGATCTTGTTGACACGGATTCGCGTTTACCCTAGATTACTAACCGAGCGGTCATTAATGACCTTTTCGCCAATTCCAGGGTTTCCCCATGACTGTGTCGATCGCCTCATCCTCCGGTTTGCTTCGCGGCACCGCCCTCGTACTTTTGTTGGTCGGCGCCCTGACGGGCTGCAAGCAGGCGCCGCCCGCCGAGGAGCCTGTGCGCTCCGTCAAGATCGTGACCGTCGGGGTGGGCTCGTACGGCACGGCGCTGGAGTTTTCCGGCGAGGTGCGTGCCCGGACCGAGACCCGTCTCGGGTTCCGGGTCGCCGGCAAGATCACGCGGCGACAGGCGGAAGTCGGCCAGCATGTGAAGCCCGGCGACGTGCTGGCGCAGCTCGACCCCAAGGACTACCAGCTCGCTGCCGACGCGGCACGCGCGCAATCCACCGCCGCCCTGACCAACCGCGACCTGGCCGCTGCGGATCTCAAGCGCTATCGCGCGCTGTTGGCGCAGAACTTCATCAGCGGCGCCGAAGTCGAGCGCCGCGAAGCCACCTTCAAGGCGGCGCAGGCGCAGCTGGAGCAGGCGCAGGCACAGGTGTCGTCGCAGGGCAACCAGGCGCGCTACACGACGCTGGTGGCCGACGTGGCGGGCATCGTCACGGCCATCGAGGCCGAACCGGGCCAGGTCGTCGCCGCCGGCACGCCGGTCGTGCGCATCGCCAACGACGGTGCGCGGGACGTCGTGTTCTCGGTGCCCGAAGATCGCGCGGCGCAGATCAAGACCGGCTCGGCTGTCACGGTGCGTGCCTGGACGGCGGGTGCGCCCGACATCCAGGGCACGGTACGCGAGGTCGGTGCCAGCGCCGATGCCGTGACGCGTACCTTCACCATCAAGGTCGCCATCGACGCAGCCAACGCGCCACCGCTGGGCGCAACGGTGTATGCACGGCCACAGGCGCTCTCACACGTCGGTGCGCAAGTGGTCAAGTTGCCGACCAGCGCGCTGCGCCAGGAAGGGCAGGGAAGCGCCGTCTGGGTGCTCGACAAGAACACCATGACCGTGCGGTCGCAGCCGGTGCAAGTGGCCACCGCCGACGGCAACGATGCAGTGATTTCCGGCGGCGTGACGCCCGGCATGTTGGTGGTCTCGGCAGGCGTCCACGTGCTCTCGCCCGGGCAGAAGGTGACGATCTATCAGGACAAGCCACGGCCGGCTTCGGGCATCAACACCCCTGCCGTCACCAACGCGCCCGGGACGGCAGCCGCCGCCACGCCGGGTGCGGCGCCTGCAACCTCCACCGCCGCGCGCTGAGGACGCCGCCATGACGTCCCAGACCGACACGGCCGGCGCATCCGAAAAGCGCGGGTTCAATCTGTCCCGATGGGCGCTCGAGCACGAGCCGCTCACGCGCTACCTGATGGTGGTGTTGATGCTGCTGGGCTTCGCGGCCTATTTCCAGCTCGGGCAGGACGAAGACCCGCCCTTTACCTTCCGCGCGATGGTCGTGCGCACCTACTGGCCCGGCGCCACGGCGCAGCAAGTGGCCGAGCAGGTCACCGACAAGATCGAACGCGCGCTGCAGGAGGCGCCCTACGCGGACAAGATACGCAGCTACTCCAAGCCCGGCGAGTCGCAGATCATCTTCCAGATCAAGGACAACTCGCGCCCGAGCGAGGTGGCGAACGTCTGGTACACCGTGCGCAAGAAGATCGGCGACATACGCCAGACCTTGCCCGCCAACGTCCAGGGTCCCTTTTTCAACGACGACTTCGGCGACGTGTACGGCGTGATCTATGCGCTGGAAAGCGATGGCTTCTCGAGCGCCGAACTCAAGGTGTTTGCCGACGACGTGCGCCAGCAGTTGCTGCGCGTGAAGGACGTGGCCAAGGTCGACCAGTTCGGCGTGCAGGACGAGAAGGTGTTCATCGAGGTCTCGCAAAAGCGCCTGGCGCAATTGGGGCTGGACTTCAACGCCGTGCTGGCGCAACTGGGCCAGCAGAATGCGGTCGAAAGCGCTGGCACCATCCAGTCGCCTGCGGACATCGTGCAGGTTCGCGTCGGGGGGCAGTTCACCGATGTCGACCAGTTGCGCGCCATGCCGATCCGCGGCAGTTCGGGCAACCAGCTTCGCCTGAGCGACATCGCCGACGTGCACCGCGGCTATGTCGATCCGCCGGCGGTCAAGGTGCGCCACCAGGGCCGCGAAGTCGTGGCGCTCGGCGTCTCGATGGCCAAGGGCGGCGACATCATCACGCTGGGCAAGTCGCTGCGCAGGGCGACAGCCGACATCGAAAAGCGATTGCCGCTCGGCGTGCACCTGGCGCAGGTGCAGGACCAGCCGGTGTCGGTGTCGAACTCGGTCAATGAGTTCGTCGGCGTGCTGATCGAGGCCGTCGCCATCGTGCTGGCCGTGAGCTTCATTGCGCTGGGCCTGCACAAGGGCGGCCGCTTCGGGTGGTACGTGGACATTCGCCCGGGCCTGGTCGTGGCGATCACGATTCCGCTGGTGCTGGCCGTGACCTTTCTGGCGATGAACTACTTCGACATCGGCCTGCACAAGATCTCGCTGGGCTCGCTCATCATCGCGCTCGGCCTGCTGGTGGACGACGCCATCATTGCGGTGGAGATGATGGTGCGCAAGATGGAAGAGGGCTACGACAAGGTCCGCGCCGCCACCTTCGCCTACGACGTGACGGCCAAGCCCATGCTCACCGGCACGCTGATCACCGCCGCGGGGTTCCTTCCGATCGGCCTGGCCAAGTCGCTGACCGGCGAGTACACCTACGCGATCTTCGCGGTGACGGTGATCGCGCTGGTGCTGTCGTGGATCGTGTCGGTGTACTTCGTGCCCTACCTCGGCACGCTGCTGCTCAAGGTCAAGCCGCACGACCCGGATGCGCCGCCGCACGAGTTGTTCAACACACCCTTCTACAACGCCTTTCGCGCCACGGTGAACTGGTGCGTGGCGCACCGGTGGATCACCATCGGGGCGACGGTGCTGATCTTCGCGCTCGGCATCCTGGGCATGGGCAAGGTGCAGCAGCAGTTCTTCCCGGACTCCAGCCGGCCGGAAATCATGGTGGACGTCTGGTCGCCGGAAGGCACGTCATTTGCCGCGAATGAAGAAGTGGCCAAGCGGGTGGAAAAGCGCTTCCTTGAGATCGATGGCGTCAAGACGGTGAGCACGTGGGTGGGTTCGGGTGTGCCGCGTTTCTACCTGCCGCTGGACCAGGTTTTCCCGCAGACGAACGTCTCCCAGTTCATCGTGCTGGCCAAGGACCTGAAGCAGCGCGAGCGCTTGCGGATTCTCTTCCCCGCATTGCTGGCCGAAGAGTTTCCCGAGGTGCGCGGGCGGGTCAAGTTGCTGCCCAATGGGCCTCCCGTGCCGTACCCGGTGCAGTTCCGCGTCATCGGCACCGACCCCGCGCAGCTGCGCGCCCGCGCCGACGAGGTCAAGGCCGCCATGCGCGAGAACCCCAACATGCGCGGGGTGAACGACAACTGGAACGAGTCCGTCAAGGTCATCAAGCTGGAGGTCGACCAGGCCAAGGCGCGTGCGCTCGGTGTCAGCAGCCAGGCGATCGCACAGGCCTCGCGCACCATGTTCAGCGGCACGACCGTCGGCCAGTACCGCGAGAACGACAAGCTCATCGACATCGTGCTGCGCCAGTCGCCCGAAGAGCGCAGCGAGATCTCGGACATCGGCAACGCCTACCTGCCGACGGCGTCGGGCCGCTCGATTCCGCTGTCGCAGATCGCCAAGCCGGTCTTCACCTGGGAGCCGGGCGTGATGTGGCGCGAGAACCGCGACTACGCGATCACCGTGCAGGGAGACATCGTCGAAGGCCTGCAAGGCGCGACCGTCACCGCGCAACTATTGCCAGACCTGCGCAAGATCGAGGCGAAGTGGCAGGCCGAAGGCGGCAGCGCCTACCGCATCGAGGTGGCCGGCGCGGTGGAGGAAAGCAGCAAGGGCTCGTCGTCCATCGTGGCGGGCGTGCCGATCATGCTGTTCATCATCTTCACGCTGCTGATGCTGCAGTTGCACAGCTTCAGCCGTTCGCTGCTGGTGTTCATCACCGGTCCTCTGGGCATCGCGGGCGTGGCGGGGGCTTTGCTGGTGCTGAACCGGCCCTTCGGCTTCGTCGCGCTGCTCGGCGTGATTGCGCTCATGGGCATGATCCAGCGCAACTCCGTGATCCTGATCGACCAGATCGAATCCGACCGCGCCGCCGGCGTGCCGGCGTGGGACGCGATCGTCGAGTCGGCGGTGCGGCGCCTTCGGCCCATCGTGCTGACGGCGGCTGCCGCCGTGCTGGCGATGATCCCGTTGTCACGCAGCGTTTTCTGGGGGCCGATGGCGGTGGCGATCATGGGCGGCCTCATCGTGGCCACCGTGCTCACGCTGCTGGCCTTGCCGGCGATGTACGCCGCCTGGTTCCGCGTCAAGCGTGAACCGGCAGCGTCTCGAATTGCGGCGTGAAAAAAGTGCCCCGGAAGCCGATTAAAATACTGGGTTGACCAATTTCAGCGAGCGGCTCTTTGAGGCGCCCGCACCTGAATTCTGTAACTGGCGCGGGTGGCGAAATTGGTAGACGCACCAGGTTTAGGTCCTGACGTTCGCAAGAACGTGCCGGTTCGAGTCCGGCCCCGCGCACCAGCACTACAGATCCCCTCATAAGGAAACCCAAATGACCGTGAACGTTGAAACCCTCGAGAAGCTCGAACGCAAGATCACGCTGACGCTGCCTGTCGGCGCCATCAAGACCGAAGTTGATTCGCGCCTGAGGAAGCTGGCCCGCACCGTGAAGATGGACGGTTTCCGTCCCGGCAAGGTGCCAATGAACGTCGTGGCCCAGCGCTACGGCTATTCCGTTCACTACGAGGTCATGAACGACAAGGTCGGCGAGGCCTTCTCGCAAGCCGCCAACGAGGCCAAGCTTCGCGTGGCCGGCCAGCCCCGCATCACCGAGAAAGAAGAAGCCCCCGAAGGTGAAGTGGCTTTCGACGCGGTGTTCGAAGTGTTCCCCGACGTCAAGATCAATGACCTGTCGGGTGCCGAAATCGACAAGCTCAGCGCCGACGTCACCGAAGAAGCCATCGACAAGACAGTCGACATCCTGCGCAAGCAGCGCCGCACCTTCGCCCAGCGCCCGCAAGACGCCGCCGTGGCCGACAACGACCGCGTCACGGTCGACTTCGAAGGCAAGATCGATGGCGAAACCTTCCAGGGCGGCAAGGCCGAAGACTTCCAGTTCATCGTCGGCGAAGGCCAGATGCTCAAGGAATTCGAAGACGCCGTGCGCGGCCTGAAGTCCGGCGACAGCCGCACCTTCCCGCTGTCGTTCCCGGCCGACTACCACGGCAAGGACGTGGCCGGCAAGCAAGCCGACTTCATGGTCACCGTGAAGAAGATCGAAGCCTCGAACCTGCCCGAAGTCAACGAACAGCTCGCCAAGTCGCTCGGCATTGCCGACGCCACGGTGGAAGGCCTGCGCGCCGACATCAAGAAGAACCTCGAGCGTGAAGTCAAGTTCCGCCTGCTGGCGCGCAACAAGACGGCCGTCATGGACGCGCTGGTCGCCAACGCCGAACTCGACCTGCCCAAGTCCAGCGTGCAAAGCGAAGTCGACCGCATGGTCGAAGGCGCCCGCGCCGAACTCAAGCAGCGCGGTATCAAGGACGCCGACAAGGCCCCGATCCCCGACGAAGTGTTCCGTCCCCAAGCCGAGCGCCGCGTGCGCCTGGGCCTGGTGGTGGCCGAACTGGTTCGCGCCAACAACCTGCAAGCCAAGCCGGAGCAGATCAAGGCCCACATCGACGAGCTGGCTGCCAGCTACGAGAAGCCGCAAGACGTGGTTCGCTGGTACTTCAGCGACAACCGCCGCCTGGCGGAAGTTGAATCGGTCGTCATCGAGAACAACGTCACCGATTTCGTGCTGAGCAAGGCCAAGGTCAACGACAAGGCTGTCTCGTTCGACGAACTGATGGCACAGCAACAAGGCTGATCGCCTGAACGTTGGGCCTGTCCCTCGTAAAGTGTGGGGCTTGTGCTTTCGCGCACGAGCCCCATTTCGTTTGGGTACAGTACAAGTCCCCTCTGGAGAGTAAACATGAGCGCACAGGAAATCACAGGACTCGGCATGGTGCCGATGGTCATCGAGCAGTCCGGCCGCGGCGAGCGGTCCTACGACATCTATTCGCGCCTGCTGAAAGAGCGCGTGATCTTTCTGGTTGGCGAGGTCAATGACCAGACTGCGAATCTGGTTGTCGCCCAGTTGCTGTTCCTCGAGAGCGAGAATCCGGACAAGGACATCTCGTTCTACATCAACTCGCCGGGCGGCAGCGTGAGCGCCGGCATGGCGATCTACGACACGATGCAATTCATCAAGCCGGATGTTTCCACGCTGTGCATCGGCTTTGCGGCCAGCATGGGCGCGTTCCTGCTGGCGGCCGGCGAAAAGGGCAAGCGCTTCTCGCTGCCCAATTCGAAGATCATGATCCACCAGGTGCTGGGCGGCGCACGCGGCCAGGCCACTGACATCGAGATCCACGCCCGCGACATCCTGAAGACGCGCGAGCAGATGAACCGCATCCTGTCGGAACGCACGGGCCAGCCGCTGGAAAAGATTGCAAGGGACACCGAACGCGACTATTTCCTGACCGCCGACGAAGCCCGAGACTACGGCCTGGTTGACAACGTCATCTCCAAGCGCGGATAAAGGCGCTGCGGCGCCCGAGCAACAGGCGGCGTTTTCCACACGGAGAACGCCGTTTTTGTTTCGCTATCATTGATATACCCCAGTTACGAGGCACCTGCCCATGGCCGAGAAAAAAGGCTCCTCCAGCGAAAAAACGCTTTACTGCTCGTTCTGCGGCAAGAGTCAGCACGAGGTAAAGAAGCTGATCGCCGGGCCCTCGGTTTTCATCTGCGATGAATGCATCGACCTGTGCAACGAAATCATTCGTGACGAGCTGCCCGCAGGTGATGAAAACCGGGACACCAAGGGCGACCTGCCCACCCCCTCGGAAATCAAGGCCAATCTCGACAATTACGTGATTGGCCAGGAGCCCGCCAAGCGCATGCTGTCGGTCGCCGTGTACAACCACTACAAACGGTTGAAGCACAAGGAAAAGTCCAAGGGCGACGACGTCGAGCTCAGCAAGAGCAATATTTTGCTGATCGGCCCCACCGGTTCGGGCAAGACGCTTTTGGCGCAAACGCTGGCGCGTCAGCTCGACGTGCCATTCGTCATGGCCGACGCCACGACGCTGACCGAAGCCGGCTATGTCGGCGAAGACGTCGAGAACATCATCCAGAAGCTGCTGCAAAGCTGCAACTATGAAGTCGAACGTGCCCAGCGCGGCATCGTTTACATCGACGAAATCGACAAGATCTCGCGCAAGTCGGACAACCCGTCCATCACGCGCGACGTGTCGGGCGAGGGCGTGCAGCAGGCGCTGCTCAAGCTCATCGAAGGCACCATGGCCAGTGTGCCGCCGCAAGGCGGGCGCAAGCACCCGAACCAGGACTTCCTGCAGATCGACACGACCAACATCCTGTTCATCTGCGGTGGCGCTTTCGCTGGCCTTGAAAAGGTCATCGAGAACCGCACCGAAGCGTCGGGCATCGGTTTTGGCGCCTCGGTGCGCAGCAAGAAGCAACGCAGCCTCACGGACGTGTTCCGCGAAGTCGAACCGGAAGACCTCATCAAGTTCGGCCTCATCCCCGAACTGGTGGGCCGTATGCCGGTCGTCGCTTCGTTGGCCGAACTCAGCGAAGACGCGCTGGTGCAGATCCTGACCGAGCCGAAGAACGCCGTCGTCAAGCAGTTCGTCAAGCTGCTGCAAATGGAAGGCGTCGATCTCGAGATCCGCCCCGCGGCGCTCAAGGCGATTGCCCGCAAGGCGCTGGCTCGCAAGACTGGCGCGCGCGGCTTGCGCTCGATTCTTGAACAGTCCCTGATCGACACCATGTTCGAATTGCCCAACGCAACGAACGTCGACAAGGTCGTCGTCGACGAATCCACGATCGACGAAAGCAAGCCGCCGCTTCTCGTCTATCGAGAGGCAGCCAAGAAGGCCTAGTGCCCCGAAACAGCCAATTCACGAGTGCCTGCCGCGCCACCGACGCGCAGGGCGGCGTTGCAAATGCTCGCAATAGCTTTGGCTATTGCTGTGCTTTGCGCCTTGCCCCGCACGCCGCCGGCATCGGCCTTCACTCGCGAATCGGCTGTTCCGGGCCACCCGTGCCACCTCGAATTCACGCTCCCGGCCACGCGCAAATAGCGCGTTTCCCGATTGGCTTGCCGCGCGGACTTGAATTCCGCGCGGATCCGACCATCTTTGTCTGATTCACATCTGAAGGATCTCCATGTCCGGCCATATCCCCATGCCATCTGACCCGATCGACCTGCCGCTGCTTCCGCTGCGGGACGTCGTCGTGTTCCCCCACATGGTCATCCCGCTGTTCGTGGGACGACCCAAGAGCATCAAGGCGCTGGAACTGGCGATGGAGGCTGAGCGCCGCATCATGCTGGTCGCCCAGAAGGCGGCTGCCAAGGACGAGCCCTCCGTCGACGACATGTTCGAAGTCGGTTGCGTCTCGACCATCCTCCAAATGCTCAAGCTGCCCGACGGCACCGTAAAGGTGTTGGTCGAAGGCCAGCAGCGCGCACGCGTGCGCCGCATCGACGACCACGAAACGCACTTCACCGCCAACGTCACGCCGGCTGTCGTGGCCGAAGGGCTGGCGCAAAAGGGCACCGAGGTCGAGGCCCTGCGCCGCGCGGTGATGCAGCAGTTCGACCAGTACGTCAAGCTGAACAAGAAGATCCCGCCCGAGATCCTGACGTCGATCTCCAGCATCGACGATCCGGGTCGCCTGGCCGACACCATTGCTGCCCACCTCCCGCTCAAGCTCGACAACAAGCAGGCCGTGCTCGACCTGGACGACATCAAGGCGCGCCTTGAAAACCTGTTCGGCCAGTTGGAGCGCGAGGTCGACATCCTCAACGTCGACAAGAAGATCCGCGGCCGCGTCAAGCGCCAAATGGAAAAGAACCAGCGCGACTTCTATCTGAACGAGCAGGTCAAGGCCATCCAGAAGGAGCTGGGCGAAGGCGAAGACGGCGCCGACATCGAGGAGATCGAAAAGAAGATCAAGCTCGCCAAGATGCCGAAGGAAGCGCTCAAGAAGGCCGAGAGCGAACTCAAGAAGCTCAAGCTGATGTCGCCCATGTCGGCCGAAGCCACGGTGGTGCGCAACTACATCGACGTGCTCATCGGCCTGCCGTGGAGCAAGAAGACCAAGATCAAGCACGACCTCACGCACGCGGAAGAGGTGCTCAACGAAGACCACTACGGCCTGGACAAGGTCAAGGACCGCATCCTTGAATACCTTGCCGTGCAACAGCGCGTGGACAAGGTGAAGGCGCCGATCCTGTGCCTGGTCGGCCCTCCGGGCGTCGGCAAGACCTCGCTCGGCCAATCGGTGGCCAAGGCGACCGGCCGCAAGTACGTTCGCATGGCGCTGGGTGGCATGCGCGACGAAGCGGAAATCCGCGGCCATCGCCGCACCTACATCGGCGCACTGCCGGGCAAGGTGCTGCAGAGCCTGAACAAGGTCGGCACGCGCAATCCGCTGTTCCTGCTCGACGAAATCGACAAGCTCGGCACGGACTTCCGTGGCGACCCGTCGAGCGCCTTGCTGGAAGTGCTGGACCCGGAACAGAACCACACCTTCGGCGACCACTACGTCGAGGTCGACTTCGACCTGAGCGACGTGATGTTTGTCGCGACGTCGAACTCGATGAACATCCCGCCGGCACTGCTGGACCGGATGGAAGTCATTCGCCTGTCGGGCTACACCGAGGACGAAAAGACGCACATCGCGCTGAAGTACCTGCTGCCCAAACAGTTGAAGAACAACGGCGTGAAAGAGGGCGAGTTGCTCGTCACCGAAGAAGCGGTGCGCGACATCGTGCGCTACTACACCCGTGAAGCGGGCGTGCGTTCGCTCGAGCGCGAGTTGTCGAAGATCTGCCGCAAGGTGGTCAAGGGCATCCAGCTCAAGAAGATGGAAGCCTTGGTCACCGTCAACGGCGACAACCTCAACGACTTCCTGGGCGTGCGCAAGTACACCTTCGGCCGTGCGGAACAGCAAAACCAGGTCGGCCAGGTGGTCGGTCTGGCATGGACGGAAGTGGGCGGCGACCTGCTCACCATCGAAGCCGTGACCATGCCCGGCAAGGGCGTCATCAGCCGCACGGGTTCGCTGGGCGACGTGATGAAGGAATCGGTGGAAGCTGCCCGCACGGTGGTGCGCAGCCGCTCACGCCGCTTGGGCATCAAGGACGAGATGTTCGAGAAGCGTGACATCCACATCCACGTGCCCGACGGGGCCACGCCCAAGGACGGCCCGAGCGCGGGCGCCGCGATGACGACGGCCTTCGTGTCGGCGCTGACCGGCATCCCGGTGCGCAGCGATGTCGCCATGACCGGCGAGATCACCTTGCGCGGCGAGGTCACGGCCATCGGCGGCCTGAAGGAAAAGCTGCTGGCTGCCTTGCGCGGCGGCATCAAGACCGTGCTGATCCCCGAAGAGAACGCGAAGGACTTGCAGGAGATCCCCGAGAACGTGAAGAACGGCCTCGAGATCATTCCGGTCAAGTGGATCGACAAGGTGCTGGAGATCGCACTCGAGAAGGAGCCCGTGCCCTTGTCTGATGAAGAAGTCGCGGCTTCGGCAGCGGCCGTGGCCGAGTTGGCCAAGAAGCGCGAAGGCCAAGCCGCTGAGGGATCGGTCAAGCATTGAAGATTTTTGTGCGAGCTTGCGGAGGCCCAAAAAAATGGGCTATAATTCGAAGCTCGAAACGCGGGAATAGCTCAGTTGGTAGAGCGCAACCTTGCCAAGGTTGAGGTCGAGAGTTCGAGACTCTTTTCCCGCTCCAAATTTCGAAAAGCCACCTTCGGGTGGCTTTTTCTTTGGGCCATCCATTTCGCCCCTTCCTCGCGTTTGCCCCTGTTGGCCGCTCTCGTCGACGCCGTTAGTATTCATTAGTTGTAAAAGTCAACTTATGAAAACTACATCCGCATCGAGGCCCCGCAAGGCGCAACACGCTCCGCTCAAACTCAAGCAGGATTACGTGACGTTCACGCTGGACGTCATCAACGAGCGGTTCAAGGTGGGGGCGTCGAGCCTCTACGAGCGCGAGTGCGGCGTGACCTTGCGCGAAGTGCGCCTGCTTCGCTTCATCGGCAGCGAGCCGGGCCTTACGTTGAGCCGGCTGATCGAGCAGGCTTACCTGGAAAAGACACTCGCTTCGAAGGCGGTCACGGCGCTGGTGCGCCGCGGACTGGTCGTACGCTCGATCGGCACGGAAGACGCGCGCCAGATCAACCTGCACCTCACCGACGAGGGCGTGGACATCGTGCTCAAGGCGGAACCCCTGGGTCGATTCGCCGAAACCACCTTCCGTTCGGCACTGACGGCCGAGGAACGCGAGTCGCTCGACCGTTGCCTGCAAAAGCTGGCGGATTTTGGCGAGGAGTTCGAGGTCAGGATCGGTCGGCATCTGCAGCGCACGAAGGCGCGGCAGGAGGCCTGAAGGCTTGGCGCCCGGAGCTTCGTTGTCGGTGGCGCGTTGCAACGGATTGGGCTCGATTGGCCCGCCCGGAGGCGGCGCCCGGTTCCGCGATTTCAACGCCGCCTTCCTGTACAATGTTGCCTGATTCGTAGAAACGAAGACCGAGGGAGTTTCTTCTCCGGTGTTTGGACTGTGGAAGCCTTGGCTTCCTTTTTTTTGCGAGCTCAAACCAGCATGGCGCGTTAGCAAATCGGTTATGCAACGGATTGCAAATCCGTCTAGTCCAGTTCGACTCTGGAACGCGCCTCCACCAAATTTCCACAGCCCCACAACCAACGTTGGCGGGGCTGTTTTGTTTTCAGGTATCTTCGACAACAGCCCCGGCGCCCGGATGGTGAAATTGGTAGACACATGGGACTTAAAATCCCCCGGCCTTGCGGCCGTGCCGGTTCGATTCCGGTTCCGGGCACCACAAACATGACAAGGGAGCAAGACATGTCTCGCTACAACGCTCCATTCGAAATTCACGTGCACGGCGACGTGCCCTTGCGTTCCGACGTGACCTTTGCGCAGATCCAGGAGGCGCTCAAGCCCCTGTGGACCTACGCCGGTGCCAAATCGCTCGCCGACGGCGCTGGCAGCGCCTATGAGGAAGAGCCCGGAATCCGCTTCGAGCAAAAAGATCACATGCTCCAGATGTGCTGGACCGTCGCCGGCGACGAGGACTTCCGCCAGGCGCTCGACGAAATGTGCATGGGCGTCAACGAGCTCGCCGAGCAGGGCGCCGCCATCGAAGTCACCTTCTACGACACCGATTTCGACGAGGAAGAGGGCGACCCCAACGAGGAGTCGCGCGACGACTTCCTGATGCTTTTCGTCGGGCCCAACCCCGCCGCGATCATGCAGGTCCAGCGCGATCTGCTCGTGGAAGACGTGGTGAACCTCATGGAACGCCACTTCGAGGGCGCCGAACTCGGTGGTGTGGTCGCGGAAATCGACAAGCTTTTCGGCGACCGCTTCGACGCGCTGGTGAATTCGCTGGAAATCGGCCGTCGCCCGCGCGGTGGCGGCGCGGGTGGCCCGGGCGCGGGCGGCCATGGCGGCGGACGCCGGCCGCGCCATCTGCACTAGCGTCAACGCCAGAGCGTTCCTTCCCGATGGCGCGGCGTACCGTCACGCCGCTCCGCTATGCTCGCGACGTCTTCCTTTGAGGTAACGATCGTTGGCACTCTTTCCCCAATCTGCCCTTCGGCCCGGCGTGCGCAAGCGCGAGGTGTTCGGCTGGGCCATGTACGACTTCGCCAATTCGGGCTACACCACGGTGATCATCACCGCGGTTTTTGCGGCCTACTTCGTGGGCGGTATCGCGGGTGGCGCACCGTGGGCCACCTTCGCGTGGACGCTGGCGCTGAGCATTTCCTACGCCATCGTCATGCTGACGATGCCCGCCATCGGCGCATGGGCCGACCTGCATGCGGCCAAGAAGCGTGTGCTCATCCTGGTCACGGCCGGCTGCGTGGCGGGAACGGCGGCGCTCGCCCTGACGCCGCGATTCAGTGGCATGGAAGGTGTGGTGATCGCCATGCTGCTGATCGTGCTTTCCAACACCTTCTATTCGTACGGCGAGTCGCTCACGGGCGCCTTCCTGCCCGAACTGGCAACCGCCGAAGGCATGGGCAAGGTCAGTGGCTGGGGGTGGGGCTTCGGCTACATCGGCGGGATGCTGGCGCTGGGCCTGAGCCTGGCCTACGTGCTGTGGGCGCAGTCGCAGGGGCGACCGGCATCGCATTTCGTGCCGGTCACGATGCTGATCACGGCGACGCTCTATGGTGCCGCCGCGTGCGTCACCTTTGTGCTGCTGCCCGAGCGGGCGCAGCCGCAGTTGTCGCCGCAGCGGCAGAGCGCGTGGCGGCAGTTGCTCAATACCTTCAGGCAGGCGCGTGCCTATCGCGACTTCATGTGGCTGCTGGCCTGCACGGTCTGCTACCAGGGTGGCGTTGCCGTTGCCATCACGCTGGCGGCGGTCTACGCCGAGCAGGTGATCGGCTTTGCGCAGCACGAGACGATGGTGTTGATCTTCGTGCTCAACATTGCGGCTGCGCTGGGCGCTTTCAGCTTCGGCTATGTGCAGGATCGCGTGGGCCATTTGCGATCGCTGGCCGTGACCCTGGTGGCATGGATCGTGGTGTGCGTGGTGGCTGGATCGGTGACCACCAAGGGCGGCTTCTGGGTCGCGGCCACCATCGCCGGGCTGGCCATGGGGTCGAGCCAGTCGGCCGGCCGGGCCATGGCTGGCATCCTTGCGCCGCCCAAGCAACTGGCGGAATTCTTCGGCCTCTGGAGCTTCTCCACGCGGCTGGCGAGCATCGTGGGGCCGCTGAGCTACGGGGTCATCACGTGGGCGACGGGCGGCAACCAGCGTGTCGCCATCCTCGCCACTTCGGGTCTTTTCGTGGCGGGAATTGCACTGCTGCTGCCCATCGACATGCGGCGGGGCCGGGCGGCCGCGCTGGCAGCGGCCTGAACCTGTGGTCCGGCCGGGCAGCGGTACCGGCGGCCGCCTGAACCAGACCCCCGGCGTGCGACCTCAGTGCGCCGACACCGGCACGGGCACCGGCCCCGGTGCCGGCGTGCGTCCCAGCACCATCACCAGGACGACTCCAATGACCGCGCAGCCCGCCAGGAAGATCAGGCTGGCGAAGTCCGTGCCGGTCTGGTCTTTCAGGATGCCGAAGACCTTGGGGCCGAAGTAGCCGCCCAGGTTGCCGATGGAGTTGATGGCCGCAATGCCGGCCGCCGCTGCCGCGCCGCTGAGGTAGGCCGTCGGCAGGGTCCAGAAGATCGGCAGCACGGCAAAGAAGCCGAAGCCCGCCACGCAAAGTGCCGCCATCTTCATGGCCGGGCTGGGCAGCATGGCCGCCATGAGCAGGCCCACAACGATGGTGATGAGTGGAATCGCGGTGTGCCACTTGCGCTCGCCGGTGGCGTCCGAATGGCGGCTCCAGACCACCATGCCGATGGCGCCCACCGCGTAGGGCAGGGCGGTGATGAGCCCGACTTCCATGTGGCCCAGGCCGCCGAAGGCCTTGACGATCTGCGGCAGGAAGAAGCTCAGGCCGTACTGCGGAATGACGGCGGCCATGTACAGCAGGCCGAAGCCGATCACGCGCGGGTTGGTGAGCGACTGCTTCCACGACATGTGGTGGGCCGATTCGCGGCTGGCTCTCTCTTCGTCAAGGCGGCGCTGCAGCCACGCCTTTTCCTGCGCATTCAGCCAGTTCGCGTCCGCGGGCCGGTCCGTGAGGTAGTAGAGCACCCCGAAGGTCAGCAGCAGCGCGGGCAGCGCCTCGATGATGAACATCCACTGCCAGCCATGCAGTCCGCCCATGCCGTCGAGGTTGAGCAGCAACCCCGAGATGGGCGCACCGATCACCGTCGAGATGGGGATGGCGAACATGAAGAGTCCGCAAATGCGCGCCCGGTACGCCGACGGGAACCAGAGAGTCAAGTAGAAGATGATGCCGGGGAAGAACCCTGCCTCGGCGATCCCCAGCAGCAGGCGCACGATGTTGAGCGAGGTCTCCCCGCCCACGAAAGCCTGTGCGCCGGTGATGATGCCCCACGTGAACATGATGCGGGCAATCCAGCGCCGTGCGCCGAACCTTTCGAGTGCCAGGTTGCTGGGCACCTCGAAGAAGAAGTAGGCGATGAAGAAGATGCCCGCCGCGCCGCCGAAAGCGGCTGCACTCAGCCCGAGGTCCTTGCTCATGGAGGCGCCGGCAAAGCCGATATTGACGCGGTCTAGATAGGCAATGAAGTAGCAAAACATCAAGAACGGCACAAGCCGCCACGACACCTTCGCCATGGTCTGGCGTTCGATCGAGTCCATGTTGTCTCCCTGAGTTTGTAATTGCCGGCCAAGCCAATGACCGGCGATCCACCATAGCGCTCGCGGCCAAGTGCACGCAAGCGAATTCAGGGGTGCGAGGTAACGGCTTGTCCACTTGGCGACTCGGGAAGCGGGTTGCGCACTTGGTTGCAAGTGGCAACTTTGCGCGTCGCGCACGCGGGCGGTCGGCTGCCTCAGCGTGTGGACGTCAGCGTTTCTTTTTCGGACGGGGGGACGTAGCGGCTTCCGTCATAGCGCAGCGTGAAGGTCTTGTAGCTCGCAGGCTCCGTCTGCTCCATGCATTCCTCGCCTTGCAACGCGTTCGACGTTTTCCAGTCCGTGCGCTGCAGGATCAAGTCGGCCAAGCCGTTGTTCATCGACTTGGCCACGGACATCATGCTTTGCTGCTTCTCGAACTGGCCATTGCAACTGGTGTCCCAATGCCCGCGTTCCATGTTCATCTCGAGCGCGTCGAGCACGCTGCTGAGCTTGTTGCCCTTCAAGGCATAGAGCGAAAGGGTTTCGTTCGACGAAGGGTGCTGGCTGAAGGGACTGCTGCGCCGCATGATCCGAAGGCCGAAAACGTGCAGATCGGGTGACAGCCGGTAACGCGTGCTGTCGAGCTCGATGTCGGTCACGGGGTTTGCTTCGCCCTCCATCGGAATCGACCGGATCAGTCGCGCGAGCACCGTTGCGCGTTCGCTGTTGCCGTTGTCGGGTTGCTGCACGACCATCACCTCCAGGTCGAGCGATTGCGCGCCGGATTGGGCGTCGGTGCGTGCCAGCGGCAACACGACGATGCTGCGGCCCATGTTGCCGCGCCAGGGTTCGCATACCGCGAGTTGGTGGTTGAGTTCGCGGCCGGGGTGGAGCTTGGCGTGCAGGCGCTCGGCCAGCCCCGTCTGGCAGGCGGCTTGGCCTGCAAGGGGGATGCAGGCCAGGCAAAGAAAAAGCGACACCGTCAGCTGCCGCGTCATGCCGCCTCCGAGGCTTCAGGCGCCTGCAGCGGCGCGAGCCAGCGCGACGCCGCGGCCTCCAGCGCATCCGCGGGGCCGCTCGTCTCGAGCAGCAGGGAGCCCATGCTCCTTGTGGCGAGTTGGTCGCGGGCGGCCAGGAGACGACGCGTCTGCTGGGCGACGGGCAGGCCGGTGTCCATCAGGTGCACCTCGGGGCCGGCCTGGCGCTGAAGCTCCGGCGCGATGAACGGGTAGTGCGTGCACCCGAGCACCAGCGTGTCGATCTCGCCGCTGCGGTGGCCGAAGGTGCCCAGCGCGCGCACGTATTTCGACGCGAGCGCCTGGATCTCACCCACGTCCAGCCGCTCGATGGCGCCCGCCAGGCCGTCGCAGGCGACCAGGCTGAATCGCGCCTGGCCCTGCAGCGAGTCGCGCAGGACCTCGAACTTGCGGCTGGCCAGCGTGCCGCGCGTCGCCAGCACGCCCACATGCCCGGTGCGCGTGGCGGACGCGGCAGGCTTGAGTGCCGGCTCGACGCCCACCACCGGAAAGTCCGGGTGCTCGGCGCGCACCAGATGAATCGCCGCAGCCGTTGCCGTGTTGCACGCGACCACGAGGGCCTTGATGTGGTGCGCGTCGATGAGCTCCTGCACGATGGTCCGCGTGCGTGCGATCACATGGTCGTCGCCGCGCTCGCCATACGGCGCGTGATGCGCGTCAGAGAAATACACGAAGGCCTCCTGTGGCAACTCGATGCGAAGCGCATTGAGAACGCTCAGGCCGCCCACGCCGCTGTCGAAGACGCCAATCGGGCGATCGGCGCCCGTGGGGTTGCCGATCGGCGAAAGGGTCAAGCCGGTTCCAGCGTGATGGTCTTGAACTCGCCGCTGGCGATGCGCTTTTGCCACTCGGCCGGGCCCGTGATGTGCGCGCTGGTGCCGCCGGCGTCGACCGCCACCGTCACGGGCATGTCGACCACGTCGAATTCGTAGATGGCTTCCATGCCGAGGTCTTCGAAGCCAACGACCTTGGCCTGCTTGATGGCCTTGCTGACCAGGTACGCGGCGCCGCCGACGGCCATCAGGTAGGCGCTCTTGTGCTTCTTGATGGCCTCGATGGCGACCGGTCCGCGCTCGGCCTTGCCGATCATGGCGATGAGGCCGGTTTGCGCCAGCATCATCTCGGTGAAGCCGTCCATGCGCGTCGCGGTGGTCGGGCCGGCGGGGCCGACGGCCTCGCCCTTGATCGGATCGACGGGGCCGACGTAGTAGATGACGCGGTTGGTGAAGTCCACCGGCAGCTTCTCGCCCTTCGCCAGCATGTCGGCGATGCGCTTGTGCGCGGCGTCGCGGCCGGTGAGCATCTTGCCGTTGAGCAGCAGCGTGTCGCCCGGTTTCCAGCTGGCGACGACTTCGGGCGTGAGCGTGTTGAGGTCCACGCGTGTGCTCTTGTTGTAGTCGGGTGCCCAGTCGACCTTGGGCCACAAGTCGAGCGAAGGCGCTTCGAGGTACACCGGGCCTGAGCCGTCGAGCACGAAATGCGCGTGGCGCGTGGCTGCGCAGTTCGGGATCATCGCGACCGGCTTGCTGGCCGCGTGCGTGGGGTACATCTTGATCTTGATGTCGAGCACGGTGGCCAGGCCGCCGAGGCCTTGGGCGCCGATGCCCAGTGCGTTCACCTTCTCGTACAGCTCAAGGCGCAACTCTTCGACTTGCGTGAGCTCTTCCTTGCGCGCGGCCTTGGCCTGCAGTTCGTGCATGTCCAGGTCGTCCATCAGGCTTTCCTTGGCCATCAGCGCGGCTTTTTCTGCGGTGCCACCGATGCCGATGCCCAGCATGCCGGGCGGGCACCAGCCGGCGCCCATCGTCGGCACGGTCTTGAGCACCCAGTCGACGACGCTGTCGCCGGGGTTGAGCATGACCAGCTTGCTCTTGTTCTCGCTGCCGCCGCCCTTGGCCGCAACCGTTACTTCGACGGTGTTGCCGGGCACGATCTCGGTGAAGATCACGGCGGGCGTGTTGTCCTTCGTGTTCTTGCGGGCGAACTGCGGGTCGGCGACGACCGAGGCGCGCAGCATGTTGTCGGGGTGGTTGTAGGCGCGGCGAACGCCTTCGTTGACGGCGTCGTCCAGGCTGCCGTTGAAGCCGCCCCAGCGCACGTCCATGCCGACTTTCAGGAACACGTTGACGATGCCCGTGTCCTGGCAGATCGGCCGGTGGCCGGTCGCGCTCATCTTGCTGTTGGTCAGGATCTGGGCCATCGCGTCTTTGGCCGCCGGGCTCTGTTCGCGCTCATAGGCTTTGGCCAGGTGCGCGATGTAGTCGGCAGGGTGGTAGTACGAGATGAACTGGAGTGCTGCGGCAACCGATTCGATCAGGTCCGCTTGTTGAATCGTGGTGGTCATGGGGGTTTTTGCTTGGACGGATACTGGCAATCCCTCTATTTTGACAGTTCATCTCCATGAAAACCCGTATCGAGAAAGATACCTTCGGCCCCATCGAAGTGCCCGCCGAGCGGCTGTGGGGTGCGCAGACGCAGCGCTCGCTGCTGAATTTCGACATTTCGGGTGAAAAACAGCCAAAGGAGATCATCCGGGCGCTGGCGCAGGTCAAACGGGCTTCCGCGGTCGTCAATCAACGGTTGGGCCTCCAGGACGAAAAGAAGACGCAGGCCATCGTGGCCGCGGCGGACGAAGTCATCGAGGGCCGGCACGCCGACGAATTCCCGCTGGTGGTGTGGCAGACCGGCTCGGGCACCCAGACCAACATGAACGTGAACGAAGTGCTCGCTAACCGGGCGAGCGAGTTGCTCGGCGGCGAGCGCGGCGAATCGCGGCTGGTGCATCCCAACGACGACGTGAACCGCAGCCAGTCGAGCAACGACGTGTTTCCCACCGCCATGCATGTGGCAGCGGTGGATGCCATCACACGCAAGCTGCTGCCGGCCATCGCCAAATTGCGCGGGACGCTGGAGCAAAAGGCCAAGGACTTCGCGGACATCGTGAAGATCGGCCGCACCCATCTGCAGGACGCCACGCCCCTCACGCTGGGCCAGGAGTTCTCGGGCTATGCGGCGCAATTGGCGCATGGCGAGGCGCATGTGCGTGCGTCACTGCCGCACCTGAGCGAGTTGGCACTGGGTGGCACGGCCGTCGGGACGGGCCTGAACGCGCCCAAGGGCTACGCGGTGGCCGTCGCTGCCGAGATCTCGAAGATCACCGGTCTGGAATTCGTCACCGCACCCAACAAGTTCGAGGCCATGGCCAGCGTCGATGCACTGGTCCATGCCCATGGCGCCCTCAAGACGCTGGCCACCAGCATGAACAAGATCGCCAACGACGTGCGCTGGCTCGCGAGCGGCCCGCGAAGCGGCATTGGCGAACTGAGCATTCCGGAGAACGAACCCGGCTCGTCGATCATGCCGGGCAAGGTCAACCCGACCCAGAGCGAAGCGGTGACGATGCTGGCGGCGCAGGTGCTCGGCAACGACGTCGCCATCAACATCGGCGGCGCTTCGGGCAATTTCGAGCTCAACGTGTTCCGCCCGATGGTCGCGCACAACTTCCTGCAGAGCGTGCGCCTGCTGGCCGACGGCATGGTGAGCTTCAACGACCATTGCGCCGTGGGGATCGAGCCGAACCGCGAGCGCATCACGGAGCTGGTGCAGCGCTCGCTCATGCTGGTGACGGCGCTCAACACGCACATCGGCTACGACAAGGCGGCCTTCATCGCCAAGAAGGCGCACAAGGAAGGCAGCAGCCTGCGCGAGGCGGCGATCGCCTCGGGCCACCTCACGGCCGAGCAGTTCGACCAGTGGGTGGTGCCGGAGCAGATGACGGGCCGGTGAGTCCGCCCGGCGTCAGTGGCCGTTGCCGTTGGGCGTGGGCGCCATCAGCCTGTCCGTCAGCGCAATGGCCAGCGCCGACAGCAGGAAGGTGATGTGGATGGCCGTCTGCGCGATCAGCACGCGGTCCGAGTAGTTGTCCGCGTTGATGAAAGTCTTGAGCAGATGAATCGAGCTGATGCCGATGATGGCCGTGGCCGGCTTCACCTTGAGCACCGAGGCGTTCACGTGGCTGAGCCATTCGGGCTGGTCGGGATGCCCTTCCAGCCGCATCCGGCTCACGAAGGTCTCGTAGCCGCCCACGATCACCATGATCAGCAGGTTGGAGATCATCACCACGTCGATCAGCGCCAGCACCACCAGCATGATGACCGTCTCGTTGAGCGAGGTGACCGGCGCATTCGTCTTGTAGCCGATGCTGTTCACCAGGGCCTGCAGCGCGTGCTCGCTCCCGAACACCGCCTGCAGCAGGTGAACGAGCTCGACCCAGAAATGGAAGACGTAGACGGCTTGCGCCGCGATCAGGCCGAGGTACAGCGGAAGCTGGAGCCAGCGGCTGGCGAAAATGAGATTGGGAAGCGGACGCAGCGGAGATACCTTGCCGGGGATAGAGTTGAGCGGGTCAATCGGATCTGTACGGGACATCGATGGGCCTGTTCTACGAAACAATGTTTTGCAAAGCGGGCGATTCTAGGGCGGTGCGGCAATGAACCTGCGCCACGGAAGGAAATGTGCCAGACGTTGCGAACGTGCCCAGTCAGTACCCCGTAAGACCATCCGCAGACATTTGAGCCGCATCGAACCACCAATGCTGGAGGCAATGACCAAATGAGCAGCGCATCGACGATCGAGTCAGTCCTGGTTGAAAACCGCGTGTTTCCGCCCGACGAAAGGGCACTAAAGGGCGCCCACGTCGCCGGCATGGCGGCGTACGACGCCCTGTGCAAGGAAGCCGAGACGGATTTCGAAGGCTTCTGGGCCAAGCGCGCCCGCGCCAACCTGACGTGGACCAAGCCCTTCACGCGCACGCTCGACGAATCCAACGCGCCTTTCTACCGGTGGTTCGACGACGGCGAACTCAACGCTTCGGCCAACTGTCTCGATAAACACGTTGGAACGCCAACGGAAAACAAGACGGCGATCATCTTCGAGGCCGACGACGGCACCGTCACCAACATCACCTACAAGGACCTGCTCGTCCGCGTCTCGCAGTTCGCCAACGCGCTGAAAGAGCAGGGCATCCAGAAGGGCGACCGCGTCATCATCTACATGCCGATGACGATCGAAGGCGTCATCGCCATGCAGGCCTGCGCACGCATCGGCGCCACGCACAGCGTGGTGTTCGGCGGCTTCTCGGCCAAGGCCCTGCAGGAACGCATCATCGACGCGGGCGCCGTGGCCGTCATCACCGCCAACTACCAGTTGCGCGGCGGCAAGGAACTGCCGCTCAAGGCCATCGTGGACGACGGCATTGCGCTGGGCGGCTGCGAGTGCATCAAGACCGTGCTCGTCTACGAGCGCACGCTCACGGAGTGGAATCGCGTCGAAGGGCGCGACATCAGCTTCACCGAGGCATTGGCGGAAGTGGAAGGGCTGGCCCTGTGCCCGCCAACGCCAGTGGGCGCCGAGCACCCGCTGTTCATCCTCTACACCTCGGGCTCCACGGGCAAGCCCAAGGGCGTGCAGCATGCGACCGGCGGCTACCTGCTGTGGGCGAAGATGACGATGGACTGGACCTTCGACATCCGGCCTGAAGACGTCTTCTGGTGCACCGCCGACATCGGCTGGATCACCGGCCACACCTACGTCGCCTATGGTCCGCTGGCGGCCGGCGCGACGCAGGTGGTGTTCGAAGGCATCCCCACCTTCCCGCACGCCGGGCGCTTCTGGCAAATGATCGAAAAGCACAAGGTCTCGGTGTTCTACACGGCGCCGACCGCGATCCGTTCGCTCATCAAGGCGGCCGACAGCGACGAGAAGGTCCACCCGAAGAACTGGAACCTCGACAGCCTGCGCATCCTCGGCTCGGTGGGCGAGCCGATCAATCCCGAAGCCTGGATGTGGTACCACCGCAATGTGGGCCACGAGCGCTGTCCGATTGTCGATACCTTCTGGCAGACGGAAACCGGCGGCCACGTCATCACCCCTCTGCCGGGCGCCACGCCGCTGGTGCCGGGTTCGTGCACGCTTCCGTTGCCGGGCATCATGGCGGCGGTCGTCGACGAAACGGGCAAGGACATTCCCAACGGGGGCGGCGGCATGCTGGTCATCAAGCGGCCGTGGCCCTCGATGATCCGCACCATCTGGAACGACCCTGAGCGCTTCAAGAAGAGCTACTTCCCTGAAGAAATGGGCGGCACGATCTACCTCGCCGGCGACGGCGCGGTGCGCAGTGCCGACCGCGGCTACTTCCGCATCACCGGCCGCATCGATGACGTGCTGAACGTGTCGGGCCACCGCCTGGGCACGATGGAAATCGAATCGGCGCTGGTGGCCAAGACCGACCTGGTGGCCGAAGCCGCCGTGGTGGGCCGGCCTGACGACGTGACCGGCGAGGCGGTGTGCGCCTTCGTCGTGCTCAAGCGCTCGCGTCCCACGGGAGAGGAGGCCAAGCAGATCGCGGCCGAATTGCGCAACTGGGTGGCCAAGGAAATCGGCCCGATCGCCAAGCCCAAGGACATTCGCTTTGGCGACAACCTGCCCAAGACGCGCAGCGGCAAGATCATGCGGCGCCTGCTGCGCAGCATCGCCAAGGGCGAGGCGATCACGCAGGACACCTCGACGCTGGAAAACCCGGCAATCCTGGATCAGTTGTCGCAGACGAACTGATCCAGGATGCGGCCGAAGGCCGCCGAGCGCAGGGCGCGGAGCCGGTGAAGACGGCACTCATATCGCGCAGCGATGTGATGTGTCCCGCAAAAGCCGGCGATCCTGGATCAGCTCGCGCAAACCAACTGAGGTTTGACGGGTGAGCCTTGCGACCGTGTCTGACGCGGTGGCAGGGCAATGTGCGTTACAAACGAGCCTTCCAGAAAACATTCAGGAGGCTCGATATGGGACTGCGCACAGGAATCTTGTTGATCGTGGGGCTGGTGATCGCCGCGCTGGCCGCGTTGAACTGGGGCCTGCTGTCCGCGCCGGTGGACATGTCGCTGGGCGTCATGCAGGTCCATGCGCCCCTGGGCCTCGTCATGCTGGCGCTGACCGTGCTGCTGGCCGTGGTGTGCCTGGCGTACGTGCTCTACCTGCAGAGCACGGTGATGCTGGAAACGCGCCGCCACACGAAGGAAATGCAGGTTCAGCGTGACTTGGCCGACAAGGCGGAAGCTTCACGCTTCACGGAGCTGCGGGCCTACCTGGACTCGCAGGAACAACTGCGACTGACGCGTGAGTCGGAGATGCAGGTGCGGGTGACCTCGCGCATCGAGCAACTGGAAAGCGCGATCCGGGCGCGCGCCGATCAGTCGGACAACACGACGGCTGCGCACATCGGCCAACTGGAAGATCGCATCGAGCGGCGCGGCATCCCTGCCGACATCAATCCCCAGCTCTGAAACCTATTTGGTCTGAAGCACCCACGCTGCGAGCTTCTTCGCGTCGGCGTCGTTGACCTGCGTGTTGGCGGGCATGGGCACCGGGCCCCAGACGCCTGCGCCGCCCTTGATGATCTTGGCGGCGAGCATGTCGACTGCTCCCTTGTCGTCCTTGTACTTGGCGGCAACGTCCTTGAAGGCGGGGCCGATGACCTTCTTGTCGACGCCGTGGCAGGCCATGCAGTTCTTGGCCGTCGCGAGGGCGAGGTCGGCGAAGGCGGGCGCAACAAGACAGGCCGACAGTGACAAAAACAACAACGATCGTTTCATAAAGTTAATTCTGCGTGGGGGTGCGTTAAAGTCGATCCAGCGCGATTGTAGGTAGCGCTGCGCGCGCATGTGACGCGGCGCAAATCAACGCCGGAGAGATTTTCAATGTGGTTTTTGGGCTTGGGCCTGCTGGGTGTGGCCCTGAAGTTCTTCGAGATCGGACCCGTGGCGCAATGGTCTTGGCTGATGGTGTTGATCCCCTTCGGCCTTGCAGTCGTCTGGTGGGCTTATGCCGACTGGTCGGGGTACACCAAGCGCAAGGTCATCGAGAAAGAGAACGCGCGGCGTGCGGATCGGATTGATCGGCAGCGCAGCCAGTTGGGGATGTTGAACAGCCGTTCGGCTCGCAAGCGCCGCGGGCGCTGAGCAAGCAACGACTGCAGCCCGACGCCGGGCATTTCTATTGCAGCATGCCCGGCTTGCCGGTGCTTGGCTTCGATCTTCTTGCCGACCACCACACGCGTCGTTTCCTGCTCGATCCACACAGAGGATCCCGCATCGCCCAGCGCGCCACGAACAGCGTAGGTCTTGTTGGGCTCGGGCACAAACTGGATGGTGCCCTTCACTTCGTAGACCGGATTGGTGAGATCCAGGACAGGCGCCGCGTTTTCATTTCTTGTCCTCTCCCTTTTTCATGAGTCGATGGCTTCGGTGCAGGGCACAAGCAAAAAACGCCTGCGTGCGCCCCCGAAGGAGCGCAACAGCAGGCGTTGACTTGAGCAGCGTTGAAGCGGTGCGCAAGGCCCCGATCGACTTGACGCTCAGTACTTGTCGAGCACCGCGCCCGAGCTTGCGCTGGAGGCGTTGAACGCGAACTTGGCCTGGACGCCACGAGTGTAGCGAGGGGCCGGCGGCTTCCAGCCTTCGCGGCGCTTGGCCAGTTCGGCTTCGGGCACGTTGAGTTCGAGGATGAGCTTGTGCGCGTCGATGGTGATCGAATCGCCTTCGTTCACGAACGCGATGTTGCCGCCCGCCGCCGCTTCCGGCGCGACGTGGCCGACCACCATGCCCCAGGTGCCGCCCGAGAAGCGGCCGTCGGTGATGAGGCCCACGCTTTCGCCCAGGCCTGCGCCGATGAGCGCGCCGGTCGGTGCCAGCATTTCCGGCATGCCGGGGCCGCCCTTGGGGCCGAGGTAGCGCAGCACCATCACGTCGCCGGCCTTGATCTTGCCGTCCAGGATCGCTTTGAGGGCAGACTGTTCGTCGTCGAAGACGCGTGCCGGGCCGGTGATGACGGGGTTCTTCAGGCCGGTGATCTTGGCCACGGCGCCTTCGGGCGAGAGGTTGCCCTTGAGGATGGCGAGGTGGCCTTCCTCGTACATGGGCTTGTCGATGCCGCGGATCACGTCCTGGTCGGCGCGCGGCGTGTCGGGCACGTCCGCGAGCACTTCGGCAATCGTCTGGCCGGTGATGGTGATGCAGTCCCCATGCAGCAGGCCGGCGTTGAGCAAGACCTTCATTACTTGCGGGATGCCGCCGGCCTTGTGCAGGTCCACGGCCAGGTACTTGCCGCTGGGCTTCAGGTCGCACAGCACGGGCGTCCGCTTGCGAATGCGCTCGAAGTCGTCGATGGACCATTCCACGTCCGCGGCGTGCGCGATCGCCAGGAAGTGCAGCACCGCGTTGGTCGAGCCGCCAGTGGCCATGATGACGGCCACGGCGTTCTCGATGGCCTTCTTGGTCACGATGTCGCGCGGCTTCAGGTCTTTCTTGATGGCCTCGATCAGCACCTTGGCCGATTCCTTGGCCGAGTTCTGCTTCTCGTCGTGCGGGTTCGCCATGGTGGAGGAGTAGGGCAGCGACATGCCCAGCGCCTCGAATGCGCTCGACATGGTGTTGGCGGTGTACATGCCGCCGCACGAACCGGTGCCGGGGATGGCGCGCTTTTCGATTTCCGTGAGGTCTTCGTCGCTCATGTTGCCCGCGGCGTTCTGGCCGACGGCTTCGAACACGCTGACGATGTTGAGGTCCTGGCCCTTGTAGCGGCCCGGCAGGATGGTGCCGCCGTAGACGTAGATGGCCGGCACGTTGGCGCGCAGCATGCCCATCATGCCGCCGGGCATGTTCTTGTCGCAGCCGCCGACCACCAGCACGCCGTCCATCCACTGGCCGCCGACGCAGGTCTCGATGCAGTCCGAGATGACCTCGCGGCTCACCAGCGAATACTTCATGCCTTCGGTGCCCATGGCCATGCCGTCGGAGATCGTCGGCGTGCCGAAGACCTGTGCATTGCCGCCGGCTTCCTCGATGCCTTCGATGGCCGCATCGGCCAGTTTTTGCAGGCCCGAGTTGCAGGGCGTGATGGTGCTGTGGCCGTTGGCCACGCCGACCATCGGCTTCTTGAAGTCGCCTTCCTCGTAGCCCATGGCGTAGAACATGGAGCGGTTGGGCGCGCGCGACTTGCCTTCGGTGATGTTGGCGCTGCGGCGGTTGATCTGGATCGTTTTCGTGTCCATCGCGGTCTTTCCGGTCTGTCTCGTAGGGGCCCCAAGTATCGGCGCGTTCATTGATTGCTTCCAATCCATTTTTCGTGTCCAACTGATATGCTGCGTGAATGAGTCAGTTGATCGATCTGCGGGCGTGGCGCCAGTTCTTGGCGGTGGCGGAAGAGCTTCATTTCGGCCGCGCCGCGGTGCGCCTGCACATGACGCAGCCGCCCGTCACGCAGGCCATTGCGCAGCTTGAAAAGTCGCTTGGCGTGATGCTCTTCGACCGCACGCGCCGACGCGTCGCGCTCACGCCGGCTGGTGAAGCCTTGCTGCCGGACGTGCGCGACTTGCTGGCGCGGGCGCAGGCCTTGCCCGCGCGCGCTCGCGCGGCGGCGGCGGGCGAAGTGGGGCGCGTGCGCCTGGCTTTCGTTTCGACCATCGGCTTCGAGCGCCTGCCGGCATGGGTGCGTGAGTTTCGCGCGACCAGTCCGCAGGTGTCGCTGGAACTGGTGGAAGCCACGGGCGACGTGCAACTCGAAGGCTTTGCGCGCGGCGAGATCGACGCCGGCCTGATGCTTCATTCGCCCGGCTTCGCGCCACCCGGCCTGCATCGCCTGGCCGTGGCAAGCGAGCCGCTGGTGCTGGCCTTGCCACAACAGCACCCGCTGGCGCGCACCGGCCAACTGTCGCTGGAGGCGGCGCTGGCCGAGCCGCTGGTGATCTTTCCGCGTCGCATCGTGCCCTCGCTGCACGACGCCATCTTCGGGCTCTATCACGCCGCGGGACGCACACCCGTCGTCGCGCAAGAGGCGATCCAGATGCAGACCATCGTCAATCTGGTCTGGGGCGGGATCGGCGTGGCGTGGGTGCCCGAGAGCGTCACGCAGTTCCAGCGCGCAGGCGTGGTCTATCGGCGGTCCGATGAGTTCGCGGCGCCTGCACGGCAGCGAAAAGCCGTGTCGCTGCCAGCTTGCGAAACCAGCCTCGTGTGGCCGGTGGAAGAAGAGAAGCCCGCACTCCAGCGCTTTGTCGAATTTGTGAAGGAACGCGGCTTGGCACAATAGGCCAATGCTGATGTATCCCCAGATCAACCCGATTGCCCTGCAACTCGGACCGATCGCCATCCACTGGTATGGCCTGACCTATCTCGCGGCCTTCGGGCTTTTCTACTTCCTGGGCACGCGCCGCCTGCAACACGAACCCTTCCGCTCGGTGACCACGCCCACAGCGTGGACCCGGAAGGACGTGGAGGACATCCTCTTCCTGGGCGTGATGGGCGTCGTCGTCGGCGGGCGCCTGGGCTATTGCCTGTTCTACAAGCCGGGCTACTACCTGACGCACCCGCTGGAAGTGTTCTTCGTCTGGCAAGGCGGCATGAGCTTCCATGGCGGCCTGCTGGGCGTGATTGCCTCGATGGTCTGGTACGCCCATTCGCGTGCAAGACCCTTCTGGCAGGTGATGGATTTCGTCGCCCCTTGCGTGCCGACCGGATTGGCGGCGGGACGTGTCGGCAACTTCATCAACGGCGAGTTGTGGGGGCGCTTCTCGAGCCCCGATCTGCCGTGGGGCATGGTGTTTCCGCAAAGCGGCTCGATGCTGCCGCGCCATCCCTCGCAGGTGTACCAGTTCCTGCTCGAAGGATTGCTGCTGTTCGTCGTGCTCTGGCTGTATGCGCGCAAGCCACGCCTGGAGCGGCGTGTTTCCGCCGTGTTCGTCGCGGGCTATGGCGTGCTGCGCTTCATTGCCGAGTACTTCCGCGAGCCCGACGATTTCCTCGGCCTGTTGGCGCTGAACATGAGCATGGGCCAATGGCTTTGTGTGCCCATGGTCCTCTTCGGCATCTGGCTCTACTGGAGCGCGGGGCGCGTGGCGCCTGCAGCGCTCGCACGCCGCTGAATCTCCTTCGTGAACCTGCCCGCGACAAGGAGCAGGTCATCGAGAACCAGTCGGCGGTTCCTGGCCACTGACGGTGTCAAAGCTGAGTGATCGGGCACTCTCAAACGCCCGCGGCGCCCCGCTGAGCGGATCGCGAAACGCGACCGAGTGGGCCAATAGTTGCAAGGGCCGCGCGTAGTCGTCCGAGCCTTCGGGCAGCAGCACCGGATAGAAGTCGTCGTACACGATCGGCATGCCGAGCGCCGCGCAGTGCACCCGCAATTGGTGCCGACGGCCCGTGACGGGTGAAAGCGCCAGCCGCGCATGGGCGCCACACACTTCCAGCAATTGAAGGTGCGTCTCGGAATTCGGCGCCCCCGGCGATTCCCGCGTGAGCAGGAACGTGGGATCGGCCGTCAGATTGCTTCGGTACACCGGCGGCACTTCGGCGCCTTTGCGCCACGGCACGATGGCTTCATAGCGCTTGGTGACGCTGCGCTCGCGAAAGAGCGACTGATAGCGGTCGCGCGTGCCCGGTTGCACCGAAAAAAGCACGAGCCCCGCCGTCCCGCGGTCGATGCGGTGGATGGGTGACAGCGTGTCGATGCCCAGCTTGCGCTTGAGTCGCACCAGCAAGCTTTCCTGCAGGTAGCGGCCCGAAGGCGAAACGGGCAGGAAGTGCGGCTTGTCGGCCACCACCAGATGTTCGTCCTGAAAGAGCACCGTTTCGTCAAAGGGAATGCGCGCTTCCTCGGGCAAGGTCCGGTAGTACCAAAGCTTCTGGTGCGGCCGGTAGGCGTTGCCCAGATCGATGGGCGCGCCGTGCTGGTCGACGATGTCGCCCGCCTGCATGCGCTCGCGCCATTCCCCGGCGCTCACGAGGGGAAAGCGCGCGGCAAAGAACTCACCAATCGTGGCCCACGGCCCCTCCTGCAGGGCCACGCAACTGGCGCCCACGCCGTCACGTGTGGGCAGCGGTGGACGGGGGTGTGATCTCGGGCGCTTGCGCCTCGCGAGCCGGTTGCCCGCATCTCCGGTGTTTTCCATAATGATGCGAGATTATTGACAGGGTTCGCTTCGACGCCCCGTCGCGACGGCAACCTGCCCACGAAGAGGCTCATTCGCAACGCTTCGCCCCGCGCGGCCCGAATCCGTTGCACATTCGAATCGAAGCGACACCAGGATGGCAACGACCCCATGAGCACCACGACATTGAACATGGCACCCGGCATGCAGGCCACCGACGCCAAGCCCGTCACCCGCTCGCTCAGCGAGCGGCTCGACGCCACGCTGCGGCGCTTTGGCGAGGGCCTGTCGCCGCGTGCCCTGCGCCGCGCGTTGGCCGACCTGCAGGCCGTGGTCGATGCGCGCGTGAGCGACGTGGAAGCCGGCAGCCGCGCGGCCGCCGTGGCGCAGTGGTACGCCGGGCTCGAAGCCGAGCAGCGGCGCGACATCTGGCTGCTGATGAGCGAACGCTTTGCGCCAGACGCCAAGAAG
The DNA here is from genome assembly GCF_030317105.1 of Variovorax brevis. Lineage (GTDB taxonomy): Bacteria > Pseudomonadota > Gammaproteobacteria > Burkholderiales > Burkholderiaceae_C > Variovorax > Variovorax brevis. Next base: position 329,675 of record NZ_JASZYG010000003.1, on the reverse strand, counting down.
ATCCAGGCCGCGCAAGAACAGTACGACGCGGCCATCGCGCGCGCCGACGCCGGCCAGGCGGAAGTGCGGCTGCGGCGTGCGCTGGTGTCGCCGCGCGCACGCCTGCTGCAACGCTTTGCGGTGGCCGAGCCGGGGCTGCGCTTCCTGGTCGACCTGCGCGCCGAACTGCTGCCGCATTTGCGCGAAGACCCGCGCCTGGTCGCGCTCGAAGCCGAACTGGAGCACCTGTTCTCGACGTGGTTCGACGTTGCCTTTCTGGACCTGCAGCGCATCAGCTGGGACTCGCCCGCGTCGCTCATCGAAAAGCTCATCCGCTACGAGGCCGTGCACGACATCCGCAGCTGGGCCGACGTGAAGAACCGGCTCGACAGCGACCGCCGCTGCTACGGCTTCTTCCACCCGCGCATGCCGACGGAGCCGCTCATCTTCGTGGAGGTGGCGCTGCTCGATCACGTCAGCGACGGCATCACGCACCTGCTCGACGAGGCGGCCGCGCCGGGCGATTTGGCACGCGCGACCACGGCCATCTTCTATTCGATCAGCAACACGCAGGCGGGGCTCAAGGGCGTGAGCTTTGGCGACTCGCTCATCAAGCGCGTGGTCGAGACGCTGAGTGCGGAGTTTCCCAAGCTCAAGGTCTTTGCGACCCTCTCGCCGCTGCCGGGTTTTCGTTCGTGGCTGGGCAAGCAAGCCGGCGCGATGCTGGGTGGGCTGGACGACAAGCGCCGCGCGGAACTCGCCCGCGCCTTGGGCGTGGAAAAGCCGGAGGCCGCCGACTTCCTGCGCGCGGCCGAGCAGGCCTTGGCCCTCGATGCGAAGTCGCCGGTGCGCCAGTTGCTCGTCAAGAGCGCCGCGCGCTACCTTGGACGCGAACTGCGCGACGGCCAACCGGCCGATCCGGTGGCGCGCTTTCACCTGGGCAATGGCGCGCGCGTGGAACGGCTGAACTGGGCGGGCGATCCGTCGCCCAAGGGCCTCAAGCAGTCGTACGGGCTCATGGTGAACTACCTGTATGACCTCAAGCGGCTGGACAAGCACCGCGCCCTGCTGACCCAGGGCCGCATCCCGATGTCCCGGGAAGTTGACAATCTTTGCGGCTAGAGTTCGCACTGCGCGCCTGGTCGCAATGCACGGGCGACGCGCTTTCCCAAAAAACAGGAGACAGTTCGATGAGTACGTCTTTTCGCCGACGCGATGTCTTGCGCGCTTCGGGTGCGGCTTTTGCCGCCACCGGCCTTTCCGGCCTTCACTTTGTAGCCCTGGCGCAATCCGCCTGGCCGACCAAGCCGGTCACGATGATCGTGCCCTTTCCAGCGGGCGGCGGCACCGATGCCTTCGCGCGGCCGCTTTCGGCGCAGTTCAGCAAGGTCACGGGCAAGACGCTGGTCATTGACAACCGTGGCGGCGCCGGCGGAACGCTGGGCGCGACCATCGCCGCCCGCGCAGCACCCGATGGCTACACGCTTTTCATGGGCGCGGTGCACCACGCCATCGCCCCGTCGATGTACCCCAAGCTGGACTACGACATCGAAAAGGACTTCGTGCCGCTGGCGCTGCTGGCCAACGTGCCGCAGGTGCTGGTGGTGAACCCGAAGCGGGTGAGCGCCACGACGTACAAGGAATTCCTCGCCTACGCCAAGGCGAACCCCGGCAAGCTCAACTACGCCTCCGCGGGTGCGGGCACCTCGCACCATCTGGCGGGTGAACTCTTCAAGCAGCAGACCGGCACCTTCATCACGCACATTCCCTACCGCGGAGCGGGCCCGGCACTGCAGGACCTGATCGCCGGCAACGTCGACTGCATGTTCGACGGCCTTGGTTCATCGGCGCAGCACATCAAGGCCGGGCGCATCCGCGCGCTGATGGTGGCCGGCAAGACCCGCAATTCGGCCTTTCCGGACGTGCCCTGCGCGGCAGAAGTCGGGCTGCCCGACTACACCGTGACCACCTGGTACGGCCTGTGGACGCCCAAGGGAACGCCCGCCGACGTGCAGGCGAAGATCGTCGAAGACATCAACAAGTCGATGCAGGCGGAGGACATCAAGTCCGTGTGGGCCAGCAACGGCTCGGAAATCCCGACGCTCACGCCGACGCAGTTCGGCGCCTTCGTGAATTCGGAGGTCAAGCGCTGGGCCGCGGTGGTCAAGTCTTCGGGCGCCAAGCTGGATTGAAGGACTCGATGAGCGCTGATATCCGCGTCGCCCGCGAGGGCGATGTCGCCACCGTCACCCTGTCGAATCCGGCACGCCTCAATGCCATGACGCGCGGCATGTGGATCCGCCTGCGCTCCGCGTTCGAGGCGCTGAACGCGGACACCTCGCTGCGCTGCGTGATCGTGCAGGGCGAGGGCGGGGCGTTCTGCGCGGGTGGCGACATTTCCGAGTACCCCTCGTTTCGCTTCGATCCGGCGCACCTGCGCACCTTCCATGAGGAGGAAGTGTGGGGCGCCTTGCAAATGATGCTCGACTGCCCTGTGCCCCTGGTGGCACAGATCGAAGGCGCCTGCATGGGCGCGGGCATTGAAATGGCCAGCTGCTGCGACATCCGGCTGGCCGGCAGCGCCTGCCGCTTCGGCGCGCCGATTGCCAAGCTGGGCTTTCCCATGGCGCCGCGCGAGGCGGCCCTGGTGCGCGGTGCCATCGGCGACGTGCTCGCGCGCGACATGCTGCTGTGCGCCGGCGTTCATTCGGCCCAGCGCATGTACGACGCGGGCTTCCTGCTGCGCGTTCTGCCCGACGGCGACGTGGCGGGGGAGGCATTGGTCGTGGCCGCACGCATCGCGGAACTCGCGCCCGAGGCCGCGCGCGCCCACAAGCGCACCTTTGCCGCGCTCAACCCCTTGACCACGCCGGATGCGCTCCTCGCCACGGCCTATGACTACGCGGACTCGGCCGAGCACCGCGAAGGCATCGCCGCATTCCTTGAAAAACGAACGCCCCAGTTCTGATTCGCACCTGCCCATCCAAATGACGAAGCCAGCCAACGCCAACCTGTTCGCAGCCCTGCGCGCCGCCTTTCCGGGCGACCTCGACAGCATCGCCGTCGAAACGGACACGGGCCTGTTCTATTCATGGCGCGACCTCGAACGCGCCAGCGCGATGATCGCGAACCTCTTCGACGCGCTGAAGCTCGAGCCGGGCGCGCGCATTGCCGTGCAGGTCGAGAAGTCGGTCGAGGCGTTGATGCTTTACCTGGCCACGCTGCGCGCGGGCTATGTGTTCCTGCCGCTCAACACGGCCTATCAGAGCGCCGAGATCGAATACTTCATCGGCAATGCGGAACCGGCCGTGGTGGTGTGCACGAGCGCCAACGCAAAGTGGGTCGCGCCGATTGCGCAGGCGGCCGGCACGCAGCATGTCTTCACGCTCGACGACGACCGCACTGGCACGCTGCTGGAGGTGGCCGCGCAATGCAGCGACGTGCACGCCGTGGCCCGTAAAGGCGAGGACGAGCTCGCCGCCATCCTTTACACCAGCGGCACCACAGGCCGCAGCAAGGGCGCGATGCTGACGCACGGCAACCTGCTCTCGAACGCGCAGGTGCTCAAGGACTACTGGGGCTGGCGCGAGGGCGACGTGCTCATCCACGCGCTGCCCATCTTCCATGTGCACGGCCTGTTCGTGGCCATCCACGGCGCCTTGCTCAACGGCAGCAAGATGATCTGGTTCGGCAAGTTCGACCCCCGGCGCGTGGTGGCGCGACTGCCCGACGCGTCGGTGTTCATGGGCGTGCCGACGCTGTATGTGCGCATGCTGGCCGAGCCTGGGCTGAACAAGAAGGCGTCGAGCAACGTGCGCCTCTTCGTCGCCGGATCAGCGCCACTCCTGATCGAGACCTTCAACGAATGGCGCGAGCGCACCGGCCACACCATCCTGGAGCGCTACGGCATGAGCGAGACCATCATGCTCACCTCCAATCCCTACAAGCCGGAACAGGGCGAGCGTCGCGGCGGCACGGTGGGATTTCCGCTGCCGGGCGTGCAACTTCGCGTGCGCGACGACGAAGGCCGCGACTGCACGACCGACGAAATCGGCGCCATCCAGGTCAGCGGGCCCAACGTGTTCGTGGGCTACTGGCGCATGCCGGAAAAAACGAAGGAAGAATTCACCGCCGACGGCTTCTTCAAGACCGGCGACGTCGGCAAGATCGATGGCCTGGGCTACGTCACCATCGTCGGTCGCAGCAAGGACCTGATCATCAGCGGGGGCTACAACGTCTACCCGGCGGAGATCGAGGGCTACATCAACGACATGCCTGGCGTGGCGGAAAGCGCCGTCGTAGGGTCGCCGCATTCGGACTTTGGCGAGGTGGGGGTGGCGGTGGTCACCGCCAAGCCTGGCGTGGCGCTGGACGCCGACCGCATCCTTGCGGAACTCAAGGCCAAGCTGGCGAACTTCAAGATCCCCAAGCGCTGCTTCGTCGTGGACGAACTGCCGCGCAACACCATGGGCAAGGTGCAGAAGGCGCTGCTGCGCGAGCAGCACAAGGGGCTCTTCGGCGGCAGCTGAAACCCAGGCGCGGGGCTACTTCACCAGCAGCACCGCGATGTCGCTCTCGGCGATGACCTTGGTGGCGATCGAGCCCATCAGCGCGCGGCCGAAGATCCCGTGGCCGTGCGTGCCCATGACGATCAGGTTGGCCCCCGTTTCGTGGGCTGACTTGATGATCTCCTCGGCCGCGTGGCCGTGGCGCGCATCGATCGTGTAGTTGCTGATGTTCCGCTCGGCCAGCTGCGTCTTGAGCGGATCGAGCACCTTGGCCTGCTCCTCGCTGTAGTAGCCCTGGATGACGTCCTTGCTGACACGCCGCGCGACGTGGCCCGGAATGCCCGGGCAAGCATGGACCATCACCAGTTCATGGCCCTCGACGAACATGCCGCGGTTGGCGGCCAGGTAATCGAGCGCCTTCAGGGAGTAGACGCTGCCATCGATGGCAACCAGGATTTTCATGGGATGAACTCCTTGTGCAAGCGCACTGGAACCCATCTTAGGGCAAGGCCGCGCAAGTCCCCTCAATGCCTTTGACGCATCAGGGATTCCGGTTCAGTGGCCCGAGAGCCCCTTCCAGAGCATGTACGCGCCCAGCACATACAGGATGCTGGCGAACACGCGCTTGAGCCGCTTCACCGGCAGGCTGTGCGCCGCCCTGGCCCCCAGCGGCGCGGTGAACACGCTGCATGCGGCGATGACCGCCAGCGCAGGCAGCCAGATGTAGCCGAAGGAGCCGGCCGGCAGCCCCGTCGCCGCGCTGCCGCTGGCGATGTAGCCCACAACATTGGCCACCGCAATCGGAAAGCCCAGCGCAGCGCTCGTGGCCACGGCGTTGTGGATCGCGATGTTGCACCACGTCATGAAGGGCACGCTGATGAAGCCGCCGCCCGCGCCCACCAGCCCCGAAAGGAAGCCGATGCCGCCACCAGCCGCGAACTGGCCGCCAGTGCCGGGCATCTGCCGTGACGGCGCCGGCTTCTTGTCCAGGAACATCTGCGTGGCCGAGAACGCCACGAAGCAGGCAAAGAAAATCGCCAGCGCCGAACCCTTGAGCAGGGAGAACACGCCCAGGCTTCCGACAAGGCTGCCCACGACGATGCCGGGCGCCAGCCGCTTGACGATGTCCCAGCGCACCGCGCCGCGCTTGTGGTGCGCGCGCACGCTGGAGACTGACGTGAAGATGATGGTGGCCATCGACGTGGCAATCGCCATCTTGACCGCCAAGTTGCCCGCCACGCCGCGCTCGCCCAGGATGATGGTGATGAAGGGCACCATTACCATGCCGCCGCCGATGCCCAGCAGCCCCGCCAGGAAACCCGTGCCGACGCCGAGCACGGCGAGTTCAAGGATGAGGAGGGGTTCGATCGACATGCAAGGCGCTCACAGGACAAAAGAAACGGCCCCACAAGGGGGGCCGTTGGACGGGTTGGAGGGTGTTCCGGAAGCCCGCTTGGCGTTCGCCAGGAAGGCCGGGGCTTCGGGAAAATCAATTAGGTGTCTGCGAATGCCGCTGGACCGTCATCCTGAACGCAGGGTTCAGGTGGGCGAGGGCAGCAGGGCTTCGGGTTCATCTGACGCGAGATGATCACGCCCGCCAAGCAATTTACCAAGCCCGGGCTCCATAGAGCATTGGTTCAAGGAAATATAAAGCCCAACGCGCACCGCAGACAGGATGGATTTTACGCCCTGTGGCGGGTTATCCCGATGTCTTTTCAGATGAGATGGCCATCACCGGCCAGCGCGTGATCGAGGCGTTGCACCAATTGGGTGAGCCGCTCGTCGTCTGTCCCGTTTTCCGGATCGCCGGAGGCCGGCGGAATGGCAGGAGCGCTGGGCTTCGCAGCCTGTGCCGCCGCGGAAGCTTCGAATTGCGCAAGGTCGAATGCCAGGTTCAGCGACGCCAGCACTGCAATGCGATCGCGCGCCTTGACCTTGCCCGCATCGCGAATCTTGCACATGGCGGCGTCCACTCGTTCCACCGCCTCGCGCAACTGGTCTTCCCCGCCTTCGGGACAGCCGAGCACGTAGCTCTGTCCCATGATCTGTACGTCAATATGCTTCATGTATCCGCGTCATGCGATGGTGATTCCGCCGGCAACTTTTCGAGCATGGCGTCGATGCGCGTTCGCGCCGCGGCAAGCCGCGACTTGAGTGCGTCGCGCTCGCGCGTCAGCGCCTCGACCTGTTCCTGCAACAGCGCATTGGTGCGTCGCACCTCTTCGTGGCGAAGCAAAAGGCGCTCGACTCGCTCGGCGATCTGATCGATGGGGCTGGCGGCGGACATATGGCTCTGGATTGTATGGCCCCGTGGCCATGGCAATGCGCTGGGCTGCGTGGTCACGCCGCCGCTTTGTGGCGGGGGCGCGTCGGAGTTGTCAAGACTCAATTTAGAATTCCGCCCGTTGGTGCTCGCGCCGTGGTTCACACGTCGCAGTTCAACGGGAAGCAGGAGTCGACGCCGTCCACGGCCGAGCCAACCTGCGCTGCCCCCGCAACGGTCAAACAGACGGAGCGCGAATTTCCTTCGTGCTCCACTTTCATCAACGAGCCACTGGGCGCCCTGAAACAGGCGCCTGGGAAGGCGATGAAAGCGCGCTGTCAGCCCGGATACCGGCCAACGAGGTGAGTGCGTACGCGCCAAAAGAAAAGCGCCGCGCAATCGTGATGCCCATACGCCCGGCGGGGAAGCCGGTCAGGGTTTTGTTCTTGAGCTTTCTCACATGACATTTCGTCTTGCTTCCACTGGCGCCGGCCGCAACCGCAGCGCCCGCGCAGCCGCGCTTCCTTTTGCCTTCACCACCCTGGCTGCGAGTTTCGCGGCGCTGGCGCAGTCGCCTTCCGACGTGCCGTCGCTCAACGAAACCGTGGTGACTGCCCAGCGCGTGCGTCAGCGCCTGTCAGACGCGGTGGCCGACATCTCGGTCATCGATCGCGAAACCATCGACCGCAGCGGCGCCGAAAGCGTGGCAGACGTGCTCGCCAAAGTGCCGGGCATCCAGATTGCGCGCACGGGTGGCGTTGGCAACACGAGTTCCGTGTACGTGCGCGGCGCCGAGACGCGGTTCACGGCCGTGTTCATCGATGGCGTGCGGGTCGATTCGCAATCGACGGGCGGGGCGACGTGGGAAGCCATTCCGCTGTCGCAGATCGACCGGATCGAGATCGTGCGCGGTCCGGGCGCTGCGGTGTACGGCTCGGATGCCATTGGCGGCGTGATCCAGCTTTTCACGCGCAAGGGAGAGGGCGGCTTTGCGCCTTTCGTCGGCGTGGGCGTTGGCAGTCGCAGCCTCTACAAGGCCGAGGCGGGCGCGAGTGGCGCCGGCGGCGGCTTCGACTATTCCTTCGGCGTGGCGCATGAGCAAAGCAAAGGCTTCAACGTGCGAACCGATCCGGGCTTCAACCCCGACAACGACGACTACGACACGACCTCGGGAAATGTGCGGCTGGGTTACCAGTTCAATCCGCAACAGCGCATTGAAGCCACCGCGCTGTCCAACTACATGAACTCCGGATATGACGACTTCATCTTCGACCCGACGGCGGCGCCGGTGGACGACCGCAACAAGTACTGGCTGCGCTCGGCGGGCCTGAACTGGACGTCGCAGTGGACGGACGTGTGGCGCACCAAGTTCGCCATCACCGATTCCAGCAGCCGTTACCAATCCGAGCCGAACTTCTTCGAGACGAAGACCGAGTTGCGCGGCTATCTGTTCCAGAACGAATTCCGCTTCGGTCCGCATCTCGTCACTGCTGACCTGGAGCGGCGGGAAGACAAGCTCAACAACGCGGCGAACCTCGCCTTCGGAAGCCCGGAGATCGATCGCGATCGCTCGCAGAATGCGCTGGCGCTGGGCTACGGCTTCACGCAGGGCCCGCACACCTTGCAACTCAATGCGCGCCACGATGACGACAGCGAGTTTGGCGGCCACGACACCGGCAGCATCGCCTACGGTTTCGCCTTCACGCCGCAATGGCGCGTGACGGCCTCGGCCGGCACGGCGTTCCGGGCGCCCACGCTCTACCAGCGCTTCAGCGAATTTGGTGTCGCCGGGCTGCAGCCGGAGGAGGGCACGAACTATGAAGTGGGTCTGCGCTGGGGAGAGGGCGCGTCGTCCGCCAGTGTCACGGCCTATCACAACAAGGTGAGGAACCTGATCAACTTCGACGCGTCCGCCACCGGCTGCTTGTCCTTCTTTGGCTGCTATACCAACACCGGCACCGCGCTCTACGAGGGTGTGACGCTGGCGGCAACCCATCGCATCGGCAGCGTGGCGCTCCGTGCTTCCTTCGACTGGCAGGATCCGCGCGACCTCGACACCGACAAGATCCTGGTGCAGCGCGCGCGCCAGTACGGCACGTTCGGCGTGGACTGGACGGTGGGCACCTGGCTGCTCGGCGCGGAGGTGATCGCCTCCGGCCAACGCTACGCCAACGCGGCCAACACGCAGACGCTCGCGGGCTACGGCCTGCTGAACCTCAATGCCAGTACGCCGCTGGGCAAGGGTTTCACCCTGCTGGCGCGCATCGACAATGTGAGCGACAAGCAATACCAACTGGTGCAGAACTACGCGACGCCGGGTCGCACCTTCTACGTGGGAGTGAAGTGGTCGCCGAAGCCCTCGAGCCTTTGAACATTGCCGGAAACCGCGAACTGATCCTCGGCGGTCAGAAGAGCGGCAAGTCACGCCGCGCCGAGCAGATCGCCGCGGCGTGGCTGGCGGCCGATGCGCAGCATTGCGCCGTGCTGGTGGCCACGGCGCAGGCGCACGATGAGGAGATGCGCCAGCGCATCGCCCGCCATCGCAGCGACCGCGCGCGGCGCGTGCCCTTGCTGCGCACGGTCGAAGAGCCGTTGGCGCTGGGGGCTGCCGTGTCGCAGCACAGCGCGCCACAGACGCTGGTGGTGGTCGACTGCCTCACGCTCTGGCTCACCAACCGGATGATGCCCGTGGATGGTGGCGCGCCACCTGCAGGCGCGGCCAGTGCCACACCCGAAGACTTGCTGCTGGCCGCGATTCGCAACGCTTCAGGTCCGCTGGTGCTGGTCAGCAACGAGATCGGCCTGGGCGTGATTCCGATGGGCGCCGAGGTGCGCGCCTTCGTCGATTCACTCGGCCTGCTGAACCAGCAGGTCGCTGCGGCGTGCGACCGAGTCACGCTGATGGCCGCGGGCTTGCCGCTCAGCTTGAAGGGCGAGCCGCGATGACATGGCGTCGGTTGTGCCTGGTGGTGCTGTGCTTCGTCTGCACAGCGCCGGCCTTGGCATCGGATCCGATCCGCATCGTGGACGACCGTGGGGTCGAAGTCACGTTGCCGCGCTCGCCGCAGCGCATCGTGTCGCTTCTCCCTTCCTTGACCGAAACAATTTGCGCGCTGCAGGCCTGCGACCGGCTGGTCGGCGTCGACGACTATTCGAACTGGCCCGCCAGCGTGAAGACGCTGCCCCACGTCGGTGGCTTGGAGGACGCCAATGTCGAGCGCATCGTCGCCCTCAAGCCCGATCTGGTGATGCTCGCGCGGTCCGCGCGTGCGACCGAACGGCTGGAGGGGCTGGGCCTCAAGGTGGTGACGCTGGAGCCCAAGTCGATGAAAGACCTGGAGCGGGTGCTGGGCCAGGTGGGCCGCGTGCTGGGCCGCGAGTCGGATGCCACCGCGCTCTGGCAACAACTGGACGGCGGCGTCCAGCGCGTTGCCGCCACGCTGCCGGCCGCCGCACGCGGCAAGCGCGTGTACTTCGAGGTCAACAGTGCGCCCTTTGCCGCCAGCGAGTCCTCGTTCATCGGGGAGACGCTGTCGCGGCTGGGGGTGGCGAACGTCGTGCCCGGTGCGCTCGGTCCCTTTCCCCAGCTCAACCCCGAGTTCGTGGTGCGCGCCAATCCGCAGATCATCATGGTGGGGGACCGCAACGCGGTGGCCTTGTCCGCGCGACCCGGATGGGAAGCGATCGACGCCGTGAAGGCGCGTCGCGTCTGCATCTTCACCGCCGCGGACGGCGACGTGCTGGTGCGGCCCGGCCCGCGCATGGTCGAGGCTGCAACGATCATGGCCAACTGCCTGAAAGACAAGTTCAAGTGACGGGGCCGAAGGCGGGGCTTGCCTTGGCGATCGTCGCCGTCAGCGCGGCGCTCGGCTTGCTGGGCGTCAGCATCGGCAGCACGGGATTCGAGAGCTTCCTGAACGCGTCCAGCGACGCGACGGCCTTGCAGATCGTGCGCGACATCCGCTTGCCGCGAACGCTTGGCGCGTGGCTCGCCGGTGCGTTGCTGGGGTTGGGCGGCGCGCTCGCGCAGGGGCTGTTTCGCAATCCGCTGGCCGATCCGTATTTGCTGGGCAGTGCGTCGGGCGCCAATCTTGGCCTGTCGTTCCTTCTCATCGGGCTGGGCGTGTCGCCGGCCGCCGGCGGCTGGGCCGCGCGCCTCGGCATGACGGGCGCCGCCTTCGTCGGTGCGGTGCTGGCGGTGCTCATCACCTTGAGCCTGGCGCGTGGCGTGCAGCAGACCTTGCGCCTCTTGCTGGCTGGCGTCGTCGTCGGCATGGTGCTGGGCGCCGCGAGTGCCTTGGTGGTGCTGTGGGTGCCCGACATCATGCGGGCGATGCAGGCCTTCATGCTGGGCACGACTGCTTTCCTGGGGTGGCCGAGCGTCGTGCTGCTGGTGAGCGCATTGGTGCTGTGCCTCGTGCCATCCATCGGATTCGCCCGCGCGCTCGACGCCTTGACGCTCGGTGAGGCGAGCGCGACTAGCCTGGGCATTGCGCTGCCGCAAGTGCGATTGGTGCTGGTGGCGGCGCTGGCGCTGGCCACCGGCGCGGCGGTGGCGCATGTCGGACTCGTCGCATTCGTCGGGCTTGTGGCGCCGCATCTCGTGCGCGCCATGGTCAAGCCCACGCATGGCTGGCTCGTGCTGTTGGCCTCGCTGATGGGCGGTGCGCTGCTGCTGGCGGCGGACGTGCTGGCGCGCTGGATCATGGCGCCGCAGGAATTGCCCGTGGGCGTCGTGACGGCGCTGCTCGGCGGCGGCTACCTGTTGTGGCTGATGCACCGGAGGCGCCTGTGACGCGCCCCGCGCTCGCTGCGCAAGGCCTGCAGGTCGTGCTGGGTGGCCGGCGCATCGTCGACGTTCCTTCGTTGGCCCTGCCTGCCGGCCGATGGACTGCCGTGGTGGGGCCGAACGGGGCCGGCAAGACGACGCTGATGAAAGCACTGGCGCATCTGCTCCCAATGCAAGGCAGCGTGCAGCTGAAAGGGCGCGACATCCGCGAATGGCCTGCCCGGGCACGCGCGCGCAGCCTCGCCTGGTTGGGGCAGGCCGAGCCCGGCGCGGACGACCTTCTGGCGCATGACATCGCGATGCTGGGCCGGCTGCCGCACCAACGCTGGCTGGCCGGGCCCAGCGCGGCAGACCACGCCGCGGTGGAGCGCGCGATGCGCCGCACCCAATGTTGGGAATGGCGCGAACGGCCGCTCGGTCAACTCTCGGGCGGCGAGCGCCAGCGGGTGCTGCTGGCACGCGCGTTCGCGGTCGAGGCGCAGGTGCTGCTCATGGACGAACCGCTGGCCAACCTCGACGCACCGCACCAGGCCGATTGGCTGTGGAGCGTGCGTGAATTGGTCGCCGCTGGCGGCACGGTGGTGAGCGTGCTGCACGAGCTGGGCATGGCGCTGCAGGCCGATGAACTGCTGGTGGTGAACGCAGGTCGCATCGCGCACCAGGGTCCGAGCGGGGACGCCACCAGCCACAAGGCACTGCGCGAAGTGTTCGACGACCGCATCGCGCTCCACCAAGTGGAGGGGCAATGGGTGGTCCTGCCGCGATGAACGCGTGCCCATTGAGCTTGAATTGAAGGACACTTTGAACGACATGCAGAACATCACTCCAGCCCGCATCACCGCATCACGCGGCATCGACGACTGACGTCATGACAGTCGATTGGGCTTGGATCAGCATCGCAGCGCTCTGGTTCTCGCTGTTGATCGACCGCCTCGTGGGCGAGCCGCCGATGCGCTGGCATCCGGTGGTGTGGATGGGCGGCTATCTGGCCTTCACGGGCCGCCGCATCGCGCCGCGCGCCGAGTCGCGGCTGGGCGCGGACTTCGGGCGATTCGGTGCCGGTGCGCTGGCGTGGTGTGCGGGCGCCGTCGCCTTCGGAGCCGTGGCGCTGGCCTTGCAGGAATGGGCGCGCCAGTTGCCGGCATGGGCGGCGGCGATCGGTCTTGGCGTTGCGCTCAAGCCCATGCTGTCGTGGCGCATGCTGCGAAGCGAAGTGCTGTCCGTCGAGTCGGCGCTTGGTGAGTCGCTGGACGCCGGCCGTTCGAAACTCAGCTACGTGGTGAGCCGCGACGTCACGCAGCTGGACGAAAGCGAAGTGCGCGAAAGCGCCATCGAATCGCTGGCCGAGAACCTCAACGATTCCGTGGTCGCACCGATCTTCTGGTTTGCCGTCTTCGGCCTGCCGGGTGCGGTGATCTACCGCTTTGCCAACACGGCCGATGCCATGTGGGGCTACCACGGCGTGCGCTCGGGCCGCGTCTGGGAATGGGCGGGCAAGTTTGCGGCGCGCGTCGACGATGTCCTGTCGTGGGCGCCTGCCCGCATCACGGCGATGCTGCTCGCGCTGGCCGCCTTGCGATGGCCGCGCGACTTGCGCCAGCACGCGCGGCACACACCGTCGCCCAACAGCGGCTGGCCGATGGCCGCGATGGCCTTGCTGCTGGATGTGCGCCTGGGCAAGCCCGGCTTCTATGCGCTCAACCCGGACGGCCGCGCGCCCACGGCTGACGACACGCGACGCGCGATGCGCTGGGGTTCGCGGGTGGTGACCATCGCCGGCATCGTGGCCAGCGCGGCGGTGTATGCGTGGGCCCGATTGGCAGCGCCTTGAAATCGCAATCCTCCCCTGCACTCATGCATTGGCAGTAGTCCTTTTGCCGGGTTGCCCCAGGCATGGCGCGGGATTAATGTGCCGCTCGCCTCAAAGGAGAACTACATGCTGCTGGTCAAGGGTAACGAAGGGGCTGGTGTCACGGCGCTGAAAGCCCGGCTGACGAAAGAGCTGGGTCCGGATGCGACGCTCTTTCCGGGCTTGGCCTCCGGCGCGGACTTCAACGCAGACACCGAGGCCGCCGCACGGCGATGGCAATCCGGCGTGGGCATCGTGGCTGACGGCATCGTCGGTCCTTATTGCCAGGTGCTGCTGGGACTGGTGACGCCCAAGCCGCTGGCGCTGGCGCTCGACCTGACGTCGGTGCGCCGGCTGTTTCCTGCCACCAAGCCTTCCAACATCGCCCGCTACCTGCCTTATGTGTGCGCCGCACTGGCGGATGCGGACCTGACCGACAGGCCGATGATCCTTGGCGCCCTCGGCACCATTCGCGCGGAGAGCGAAGGCTTCCTGCCCATTGCCGAGTTTCCGTCGCAGTTCAACACCAAGCCGGGCTTTCCACCCTTCAGCAGCTATGACGGCAAGCTGGGCAACACGACGCCCGGCGACGGTGCGCGCTTCAGGGGACGCGGCTTCGTGCAACTCACCGGCCGCTTCAACTACAAGACCTACACCGAGCGCATCGGCATCGACCTCATCAACAACCCGGATTGGGCCAACGCGCCGGAAGTGGCGGCCGTGCTGCTGGCGCGTTTCCTGGCAGACCACGCGGATGCGATGCGCACGGCGCTGGCGGCCGGCAACTATGCAGCGGCGCGCAAGGTGGTCAATGGCGGCTCGCATGGGCTGGACCGTTTCAAGAGCGTGTTCGACATTGCTGCCACCGTCTGGCCCGTGGTGCCCGCGCCGACGCCGGCGCCGGTGGGCAAGGCCAGGGTGGGCGCAGGCGCCAAGCGGGCGCGCGCCGTGGCCGAGGCCGTCAGTGCAATGCCGCTCAAGCCCGCACGTGCCCTGGATGCGCGCAAGGACCCGGCCGACTTGCGCGACCGGCCCTACCAGCCGCCACCCATCACCCTGCCGGACGAATATCCGACGCAGGAAGAAGTGGGGCAGTTCCTGCACATCTACACGAATGCCAAGCTGATCCTCGACCAGGGACAGGAGGGCGCCTGCACCGGCTTCGGGCTGGCGTGCGTGGTGAACTATGCGCGCTGGCGCAAGGCGAAGTTTCCGGCCAAGCTCGAATCGGTGAGCCCGCGCATGCTCTACAACTTTGCGCGGCGCTACGACGAATATGCCGGCGAGGACTACGACGGGTCGAGTTGCCGCGGCGCGCTGAAGGGCTGGTTTCACCACGGCGTGTGCCTGGAGTCGGACTGGCCCTATACGAACGACGGCATCACGCGGCCGAAGTACGGCTATGCGAAGCGCGCGGCGGACATGACGCTCGGCGTCTACTACCGCATCGACACCAAGGCCATCACCGACCTGCAGGCCGCCATCCACGAAGTCGGTGCGGTGTACGTGTCGTGCAACACGCACGATGGCTGGCAGACCGTGCCCGAGGTCAAGCCCAAAAAGCTCACGCACGACACGCTGCCCGTCATCGAATTCGACGGCAAGGCCTCGCTCGGCGGCGGCCATGCCTTTGCGCTGGTGGGCTTCAACACCAGGGGCTTCGTCATCCAGAATTCGTGGGGCGCGAGTTGGGGTGCGGGCGGCTTCGCCGTACTGCGCTACGAGGACTGGTTTGCCAACGGCATGGATGCCTGGGTGGCGGCGCTGGGCGTGCGCGGCGTCGTGCTCGGACGCCTGGCCGGCGGCAGCGCGGCCAGCCTGGCGCGCACCGGTGCGGCACACGGCAACTGGTGGGACGAGGCCACCGCGTATGAGCACAGCGTCGTCATCGGCGACGATGGCCGCGTCAACCGTTACGTGACGCAGGACGAACTGAGCCGCACCTTGCTCTTCCAGGCGTGCGGCTTGCCCGACCACTGGTTTCGTGATCCTTCGATGCCCAAGTCGGCGGACGGCAAGAAGCGCCTGGTCATCTATGCGCATGGCGGGCTCAACAGCGAAAAGGCGGCCGTGCAGCGTGCGCAGGCGATGGGCCGCTACTTCATTGGCAATGGCTGCTATCCGCTGTTCCTGGTGTGGAAGACCGGCCTGCTGGAATCGCTGCAAGGCATCCTGGCCGGCGCCTTCAGTCGCGACCCCACCCTGGCTGGCGGCATTCGCGAGACCGTCAGCGATGCCTCCGACATGCTGATTGAAAAGACGATCGGGCGCGGCGCGGCGCGGCCGATCTGGAGCGAGATGAAGGCGAACGCCCAGTTTGCCTGCAACCCCACGCGCGGCGGCGACCTGCTGGCCACGGCCTTGCAGAACCTCATCCAGACATGGGGCGATTCGCTGGAGATCCATCTCGTGGGCCATTCGGCCGGCTCGATCATCCTGGGGCACTTCCTGAGCCTGATGTCGGCGCGCAAGCTCGACAAGAACGTGGCATCGATCCACCTCTGGGCGCCGGCGTGCACGGTGCAGTTTGCCAACGCGTATTACGCGCCGAATGCGGACCTGATGAAGCGGCTCTACATGAGCGTGCTGTCGGACCAGAACGAGCGGGACGACACCGTGGCGGCGATCTATCGAAAGTCCCTGCTGTACTTTGTCTCCAACGCGCTGGAGCCGGACCTTCGCACGCCCATTCTCGGGTTGGCGAACGTGCTGGACCCGGCCTACAAGGCGTGGGACGGCTCATCCAGCACGGGCGAGGCGCTGGGCAACTGGCGCAATGCCGCCGCCGTGACGGGCTTGGGCGCGCGCACCGAGATCATCGCCAAAGACAAGGTGCTGGACTTCCTGCCCGACGACCGCATCAGCGCGAGCCACGGCAGCTTCGACAACAACGTCGAGTTGTTCAGCAAGACGCTGGGACTGATCACGGGGCAGGGCGACCTTGTCGTGCCCGTGACGGACCTGCGCGGGTTCTAACGCAACGCTGCAACATTCATGTGACACTCGGGGCATGACGTCCCGATGTGTGATGGTTCTGGGCACGACGAGCGGCGCCGGAAAGAGTTGGCTGAGCACGGCACTGTGCCGCTGGTATGCGCGCCAGGGACTGAAGGTTGCGCCCTTCAAGTCGCAGAACATGAGCAACAACGCCCGCGTGGTGTCGGGCGGTGAAATCGGCAGCGCGCAGTACTTCCAGGCTCTGGCGGCGCGCGCGGTGCCCGACGTGCGCATGAACCCGCTCTTGCTCAAGCCGGAGCGCGACACGCACAGCCAGGTCGTGCTGCTCGGGCAGGTGGACGAAGCGCTGACCCAGATGCCTTGGCGCGGGCGCAGCGAGCGCGTGTGGCCGACCGTGTCGCGCGCGCTCGACGAACTGCGCGCCGAGAACGACGTGGTCGTGATCGAAGGCGCGGGCTCGCCGGCCGAGATCAACCTCATCACGTCCGACATCGTCAACCTGCGCGTGGCGCGGCATGCCGATGCCCGATGCCTGCTGGTGACGGACATCGACCGCGGCGGTGCCTTTGCGCATCTGTACGGCACGTGGGCGCTCATGCCCGAGGCAGACAGGCAATTGTTGCGTGGCTTCGTGCTCAACCGTTTTCGCGGCGATGCTTCGCTGCTGGCGCCCGCACCGCAAGACCTTGAAAAGCTCACCGGCGTGCCGACCGTCGCCACCTTGCCGATGTGGTGGCAGCACGGGCTGCCCGAGGAAGATGGCGTGTTCGACGATCGCACCACAGGCGCCGGGCATGCGGCGGGCCAGAGGCGCACCGTCGCGGTGGTCGCGTATCCGCGCATCAGCAACCTCGACGAATTCCAGCCGCTCAAGAACGTGCCCGGCCTGCGGCTGCGCTGGGCGCGCACGCCGGCCGAACTGGCAGACGCGCACACCATCATCCTGCCCGGTTCCAAGAACACCAGCGGCGACCTGGCGTGGCTGCGCGCGCAGGGACTGGACCACGCGATTGCCTCGCACGCACAGGCGGGCGGGGCCGTGCTCGGCATCTGCGGCGGCCTGCAGATGCTGGGCGAGGCGCTGATCGATCCGCACGGCATCGATGGCAACGCGGCCGGACTGGGCTTGCTGCCGCTCGTGACCGTGTTCGACCGCGACAAGACGGTGCAGCGCTGCACCGCACGCTTCGGCGCCTTGCACGGCACATGGTCCGCGCTGTCCAATGTCCAGGTGCACGGCTACGAGATCCATCACGGCCAGACCGCCCAGCATCCCGCGATGGCCGCCGCCGGGGACGTGGCGCACGCGGCCATGCCTGACGGACTGGCATGGCAGAACGGCGCGGGCAATGTGCTCGGCTCCTATGTGCATGGCCTTTTCGAGGATGCGGCGGTGCTGCACGCGCTGTATGGCGCGTCTGCCCCCTCACTCGATTCCGTCTTTGACGGACTCGCAGATTTCATCGACCGCCACTTCGAGGCTGGCGTGTTGAACCGACTGATTTCATGATGACGACTTTCATTCCCTCCATTCCGGATCTGCGCGATCCCGCGCTCACCGTGGCGCTTCAACGCGCCCTCGACAACAAGACCAAGCCCGTGGGCGCACTCGGGCGCCTCGAAGCGCTCGCGCTGCGCATCGGCGAGATCCTCGCGAGCGCTTTGCCCGAACTGCACGCGCCGCAGATGCTGGTGTGCGCCGGCGATCACGGCCTGGCGGCGCGTGGCGTCTCGGCGTATCCAAGCGATGTGACATGGCAGATGGTCCAGAACTTTCTGGAAGGTGGCGCGGCGGTGAGCGTGCTGGCGCGTCAGCACGGTCTCGCGCTCAGCGTGGTGGACTGCGGCGTGCGGCATGACTTCGAGCCGCGCGCGGGCCTTCTCATTCGCAAGATCGCGCATGGAACGGCCGATTCATCGACCGGCTCTGCGATGTCCGATGCGCAGTGCGCGCAAGCCATCGAGAACGGCCGCGAGGTCGTGCGCAACCTGCCGGGCAATGCCTTGCTGCTGGGTGAGATGGGCATCGGCAACACCTCGGCCGCGTCGCTGCTGCTGGCGCGGCTGGGCGGTATCGACCTCGACAGATGCGTGGGCGCGGGCACCGGGCTCGACGCGGCGGGCATCGCGCGCAAGCGGGCCGTGCTGGCGCAGGTGCTGGCACGCCATGCGGACGCCACGGCGCCATTGCAGGCACTCGCGGCCTTCGGCGGATTCGAGATCGCGACCCTCGTTGGCGCGGTGCTCGAAGCGGCGCATCAACGGCGCGTGATCGTCGTCGATGGCTTCATCACCGGCGCGGCGGTGCTGGTCGCCTGTGCGCTGCAGCCCCACGTGGTGCAGCGCTGCGTTGCCGCGCATGAGTCCGCGGAACCGGGGCATGCGTTGCTGCTCAAGCACCTCGGGCTCGAACCTGTGCTTCGCCTGGACCTGCGACTGGGCGAAGGCTCGGGCGCGGCGCTGGCATGGCCGCTGCTCGAATCGGCCTGCCGCATCCTGCGCGAGATGGCGAGCTTCGAATCGGCGGGCGTTTCGCGCCGCGAGGACGACACCGCGGCGGGGGCCGCTTCATGAACAGCGTGCGCCACTTCCTTCTGGCGCTCCAGTTCTTCACGCGCATTCCGATCACGGGCGGTCTCGCCCGATGGGTTGGCTTCAGCCCGGCGATGCTGCGCGAAAGCGCGGGGCACTTTCCCGGTGTTGGTTGGGTGATTGGCGCCATCGGCGCCGCGGTCTTCGGGCTGGGACTCTTCCTGTTGCCGGGCGATTCAGGCGCGATCGCGGCGGCCATGCTGTGCGTGGTCGCGACCGTGTGGTTGACCGGTGCTTTTCACGAAGACGGACTGGCGGATGTGGCCGACGGCTTGGGTGGATCGCGCGATCGCAACCGCGCGCTGGAGATCATGAAGGACTCGCGCATCGGCGCCTTCGGTGCCATCGCGCTGGTGCTGGCCATCGGCCTGAAAGTCAGCCTGCTTGGCACGCTGGCGGCGCAGGATGAGATCGCGGGCGCCGCAGCCGTGCTGGCGGCCCATGTGCTGTCGCGCTTCGCGCCGCTGTTCGTGATGCGCTCGCTGCCCTACGTGGGTGGTGAAGGGGGCAAGGCCAAGCCCCTGGCCGACGCCGTGAGTGGCGCGTCACTGGCCGTGGCGGCGGCCTGGTCGCTGCCGGCGGTCGTGCTCGTGCTCATGACGCAGCCCTTGGCCAATGCCGCGGCCGCCGCGCTGCTGGTGATCGGCGTCACCGGCTGGATGACGCATTACTTCAGGCAGCGGCTGGAGGGCTTCACCGGTGACTGCCTCGGCGCGACGCAGCAGGTGGCCGAGTTGGCGATGTATCTCGCGCTGGCGGTGCAACTGTGAAGCTCTGGATGCTGCGCCATGGGAAAGTCGATTGCGCCAGTGGGCTTTGCTATGGCGCGTCCGACGTGTCGGTGTCGGCCGCCCTCACGCGCGCGATTGCGAAGCGCGTGGCGCCGGACTTGCCCGCCAACGTCGAAGTCTTCGCGTCGCCCCTGAGTCGCTGTTCGCAACTGGCCGTTGCGCTGGAGGCATTGCGACCCGACCTGCAGACGCAGTTCGACACGCGCATCGCCGAGATGGATTTCGGCGCTTGGGAAGGTCGGCTGTGGGATGAGATCGGCCGCGACGAATTCGACGCGTGGATTCGCGAATTCGCCACCGGCCGGGCGGGCGGATCGGGCGAAAGCACCAACTCCTTCATGTCGCGCGTGGGAGATGCCTACGATGCCTGGCGCGCTGCGCGGCGAGACGCGCTGTGGGTTACGCATGCCGGCGTGATCCGGGCGGTATGGCTGCTGCACGGGGGCATGCGCGCGCTGGAGCGTGCCGACCAGTGGCCGCGCCGGCAGTTGGGCTTTGGTGAGCTTGTCGAGATCGAGGCGGTTTGATACGACTTTGCAATCAAACGCATAACTGCGTTGGATCGCCTGGCCGTGCTATAGCACTGTCTGCGGCGCTCCGCCTTGTTCTGCGCTTGATTGCAAAGCCGTATGAGTCGTCTCAGCGCGACTGCGGCGGCAGGGTCTTCGGCTTGAAGTCGCAGTAAGGCGCCACTGCGCATTGCCAGCACAGCGGCTTGCGCGCAATGCACACATAGCGGCCGTGCAGGATGAGCCAGTGGTGGGCGTGCAGGAGATATTCCTTGGGCACGCGCTTTTCCAGCTTCAACTCCACTTCGAGCGGTGTCTTGCCGGGCGCGAGCCCCGTGCGGTTGCCGATGCGGAAGATGTGCGTATCGACTGCAATCGTCGGCTCGCCAAACGCCACGTTGAGCACGACATTGGCCGTCTTGCGGCCCACGCCGGGCAGTGCCTCGAGTTCGGTGCGCGTGCGCGGCACTTCGCCGCCGTGCAGATCGACCAGCATGCGGCAGGCCTCGATCAGATGCTTGGCTTTGCTGCGGTACAGGCCGATGGTCTTGATGTAGCCCTCCAGTCCTTCCACGCCGAGGTCCAGGATCGCCTGCGGCGTATTGGCCACCGGAAAGAGCTTGCGCGTTGCCTTGTTCACGCCCACGTCGGTGGCTTGCGCGGAGAGCAGCACGGCGGCCAGCAGTTCGAAGGGCGTGCTGTATTCGAGCTCGGTTTCGGGCGTGGGGTTGGCGGCCTGCAGGGTGGCGAAGAAGGGGGCGATGTATTCTTTTTTCATGGGGTTTCCGAAGCGTCTTTCAAGCCGGATTCGAAACGCTGGCACTGCGCGCGAACGCCGGTGTCCACGGTTCGCCACACCCGCTCGGGAAAGTTGGATGGCAGGGAGCTTTCAATCTGCGCCAGGGCGGCGGGGGCATGCCGCACTAGCGCGGTCATTTGTTGGAATGCGCCGTCAACGCCCGATTGGGCGGCCAGCACCTGCCAATGGCGTGTCTGGATGCCGGCCAGGGTGAAGTGCGCGTTCTTCGATCGCAGGGCCATCGCGAGCTTGGCCTTTTGCCATGGCACCTGGCTCGGACCCTTGCCGATGATGGGCCAGGCCGACAGCATGTCGTAGAGAGGCGTCATCGCGTAGCCACCGCCGCGGCGCAGGAAGATCGAGTAGTTCTTTGCGTGTCCATCCGTGGCCGCGAGCAGCCAGAAGGCGAGTTGCGTCAGCACGAAGCGCAGCCGGTCGGCACGCGCCTCATCGCTCGCGGCAAGCAGCGAGAGGCAATCGCGCATGCCCGGGCCGCCGTCGCTCTCGTATTTGAGCTGTGCAGCCGTGCCGGTGGCCTGGCAAAAGTCTTCCTGCGGCAGGCGCGCGATCCAGCGTCCGTTGTCCATCCAGCGGCGGTCGAAGCGCTCCACGATCAGCGCCCTTTGATCGCCAAAGCGACCCATTTCAGTGTGTGCCACGTCGAAGCCCAAGGCTGCCATGAGGCGGGCGCACAGCCATTCGTTCTCCACCGAATCCGTCATGTTCGCGCGCATGTTGCCGACCAACCCCAGCGGCAGCTTGAGGATGTGCGTGGTCGGCGTTGCGCCATGCGGTCGATGCCATTGGTCGCCGATGCGCAGGAGCGCAGTTTTCTCCTGCGCGCCGGCAATCGAGATGCGGAAGTCGTCCTGGTCGTCGCCTTGGCCCAAGACGGGATCGGCCGTGACGTTGCGCAGCGTTTGTTCAACCTGCGCGGTGGTCAGCGGCTCGCTGTCGACGCGGTCGAAGGCTGCGGGTGCCTGCCCGGCTGGCAACAGTTGCACGGCGCCGACGCAATCGCGTCCGATGGCGGCAAGCAGGTCGGCCGCTTGCGTGGTGGGCGCCCGAAAGCGGCGGCGCAGGCGCTCGCGGATGCGGTCGCTGTCGGGCAGCAGGTTGTCGAAATAGTTTTCAACGGCCGCACCGCGCAATTCCTTCGCGCCGGCCGGAATGGGCAGCGAGAGCGAAAGCGCGCGCATGTTGGGCGAGCGCAGCCAGCCGTCGTCGTAGCGAAGCGTCGCAGCCCCGGTGCGTGTCCAGAACCACGCGCCGACGTACTCGCCGTTCATCCACACATCGAGTTCGGGATGGGCCATGCTTACCAGTCGGCGGGGGATTCTTGTGCATGCACGACGGTGGCCGGCGAGGCAGGCGGCATCAGCAACACGCGCGTGTCGAGCGCGTGCAGCAGCTGCATCAATTGGGCGACGCTGACGGCGCCGGGGTTCTTCTCGATGTCGGCAATGCGCGTCTGCTTGACGCCGATGCGCGCACCGAGTTGTGCCTGCGTGAGCTTTTGCGATTGCCGCAGGGATTTGAGGTGCGCCGAAAGCTGCGCTGGCGAATGGAGAAGAATGTTCATGGTTTACCGCCTCAAGGTGGTAAATGCAATATATCGCTTTAAAACGATTAATGCAACAAATCGCTCAAAGGCGATAAACCCGGATGGCCCGACATGCCCGGAGCCGAGCGCATATTCGCCACAATGCAGGCCAACGAAACCGAGACCAATCCCATGAAATTCGCCTCCCGCCTCGACAACGTCGAAACCTCCGCCATCCGCGAACTCTTCAAGCTGCTCGGCACGCCCGGCATCATCAGCTTTGCAGGCGGCTTTCCTGACAGCGCCATGTTCGACGTCGAAGGGCTCAAGGAAGCCAGCAGCCGTGCCCTGAATGAAGAGGCCGGCGGCGCGCTGCAATACGGCGCCACCGAAGGCTACGAGCCGCTGCGCACGCAACTGAGCGCCTTCATGAAGACCAAGGGCGTGACGGTCGACCCCAGCGGCCTGATCGTGACCACCGGCAGCCAGCAGGCGCTCGACCTGTTGGGCAAGACGTTGATCTCGCCCGGCGACAAGGTCATCGTCGAAGGCCCGACTTTTTTGGCGACCATCCAGTGCTTTCGGCTGTACGGCGCGCAACTCATCAGCGCACCCATCGACGCCAACGGCGTGAAGACCGATGAACTCGAAAAGCTCATCGCCGAGCACAAGCCGAAGTTCGTCTACCTGATTCCGACCTTCGGCAACCCCAGCGGCGCGATGCTGAGCCTCGAGCGCCGCAAGAAGGTGCTGGAGATGGCGGTGAAGTACCAGACGCTCGTTGTGGAAGACGACCCGTACGGCGACCTGTACTTCGGCGAGGCGCCGCCGCCGTCGATCATGGCGCTGACCAGCGAGGTGGCGGGCAGCCGCGATCTGGTGGCGCATTGCGGGAGCCTGAGCAAGGTGCTGAGCCCGGGCCTGCGCATTGGCTGGATGATCGCGCCGGCCGCGCTGCTGGCCAAGGCCACGATGTGCAAGCAGTTCAGCGATGCGCACACCAGCACTTTCGCGCAGGCCACCGCCGCGCAGTACCTGAAAAGCGGTCGCATGCCCGCGACGCTGGCGCACGTGCGTGAGGTCTACGGCCAACGAGCCAAGGCGATGGGTGCGGCGTTGACCCGCGAGCTGGGTGATGCGATCGAGTTCTCGCAACCGGGCGGTGGCCTGTTCTTCTGGGCGCGCCTCACCGGCGCCAACGGCAAGTGCGCCGATGCGAACGTGCTCGCCAAGCGCGCCATCGAGAAGTTGGTGGCCTTCGTGCCCGGGGCGCCGTTCTTCGCAGAGAAACCCGATGTGGCCACGCTGCGCCTGAGCTTCGCCACAGCCAACGTCGAGAAGATCGAAGAAGGTATCGCCCGCCTGGCCCAGGCACTGTGAGGCGAGCTCAGGGTGAGCGGTGAAGTCTTGGCGCCGACAGCAGCGCCAGGTTGTCGCTGATCGCGGCATCCACATTCTTGTATTTGCCCGCCATCCGCGACAGCTTCATGATCGTCTCCAGCGCCTTCAGGTCTTTCACCGAGGGCGCGACCTTGATCTGCGCGATCGCGGCGGCCGTGTTTCCGCCATTGATCAGAGCCATCACCTTGCTGGACCAGTCACTCGCTCGCGCCATGTTTCTTCACCCTGATGTCTGATGGGACGTGAAATGTACACACACTATGATCGACCATGAGAAAAACCTTTCAGCTGCGCCCCGAAGGCAAGCACCCCGACCGCGTTCTTGAAGCGGTCAAGCACGAAGTTCGCAAGTACATCAAGCGCGAACGCCGCCGAGACCTGCCCAAGGATGTGGACTTCTGGGACTTCGATTGCAAGTTCGGCACGAGTGAAGAGGCAGCGAAGGTGGTTCACCTGTCGGCGCTGACCGGCCTGATGGATGAGGTGGCCAAGGCGGCGGGACCGCAGTTCTATGTGGAGATCCTGGCCAAGCACGGCCATCGCAAGGCGAAGCCTGCGGGCGGTGAAGCCGAGCCGGCCTCCGAGGCGTCTGACTGAAGAAGAGCGCGCGGCCGGCCGCTACACGTCGCTGGCCGACCGGGCGACGACCGTCATCTCAGGACTTCCAGCAAGCGGTCCAGACCGCCTTCGTTGATGGCGACCATGGCCTGTTCCCGAACCTTCGGCTTGGCGTGATAGGCCACCGAGAGGCCCGCTTCGCCCATCATGGGCAGGTCGTTGGCGCCATCGCCCACGGCGATGGTCTCGCCCGGCGAAATTCCCAGCAGCGAGGCCACTTCGAGCAGCGTGCGGCGTTTCTCCGCGCCGTCGCAGATGTCGCCCCACGACTGCGTGACGACATCGCCCGTGAGAAAGCCATCCGCTTCGTCCAGCAGATTCGAGCGCGCGAAGTCGATGCCCAGGCGATCCTTCACGCGGTTGGCGAAGAAGGTGAAGCCGCCCGACACCAGCAGCACCTTGAGGCCCGCCGCCTTGCAAGCTGCCACGAGTTCTTCAGCGCCGGGGTTGAGGCGCAGGCGCTGGTCATACACCTCCTGCAGCGATGACACCGGCACGCCCTTGAGCAAGGCCACGCGGCGGCGCAGGCTTTCCTTGAAGTCCTTGATTTCGCCACGCATCGTGGCCTCGGTGATCGCGGCCACCTCGGCCTTCTTGCCAACGGCGTCGGCAATCTCGTCGATGCATTCGATGCTGATGAGCGTCGAATCCATGTCGAAGGCGATCAGTTTGAAATCGGACAACTGCAGCGGCGGGGTAATGCGCTGGAGGACCAGTCCGGGGGCAAGTTCTTGGGAAGCACTCATCAGTCGTACCAGTTTTCAACACGAAGCCCCGGCACACGCGCGAACTCGCGCTCATTGCGGGTAACGACGATCAAATTGCGGGACAGGGCGGTTGCGGCGATCAACAGGTCATAGGGACCTATCGGCGTTCCTGCCTTTTGCAAGTACGCCTTGATGCGCCCGGCAAGACGCGCGCTGGCGCTGTCGAAGTCCAGCACGTTCACGCGCGAGGTCAGATCATCCAGCAGGCCGCGCTGAACGGAGGCGTCCGCGGACTTTGCAAAGCCGTACTCGAACTCGAAAAGATTGACGGTGCACAAATTCAGCGTTGCCTCGGCCTGCGTCGCCATGCGTTCTCGCACCCTTCCGGCTTGGCGAAACGCGTAGATGAGCGTATTGGTGTCCAACAGATACATCACCAAGTCTCGCGCGGCGTGTCCGGTGGCAGGTCGCGATGCATGTCTTCGGTGAGCGGAAATTCGGCCCACAACGCCTTGTGCTCATCCACCTTCGCAAAAAAAGCGGACCAGTCGGAGCGCTTCCTGTCCCGTTCCCGTTCGGCAAATTGTGCGAACCAGCGGCTCAGCGACAGCCGGGCCGCACTGGCAGCTTCGCGTGCGGCTTTCTCTGTTTCGTCATCGAGGTAAATGGTGACCTGGGACATGACGGGCCTCCTTGAAAAATTACACCGGCAATTATATAAGTGGTTGGCACTTATACGGCGGCTTCTGCCACTTTGGGTTGCCCAAGGCTGCGCAACACGTCCCGCACCATCTGCGCCCGGTCCTTTGGCTCCTTCAACTCGCGCTCGATGCGCAGCTTTTCGTTGCCGGCCAGCTTGATGTGCTTGTTCTTCTGGATCAGGTTGATGATGTTCATCGCCTCGACCGGCGGGTCCTTGCGGAAGGTGATGTTGATCACGCCGGGCGCCGCATCGACTTTGGTCACGCCGTAGGGTCGCGCCAGCACGCGCAGGCGGTGGACGTCGATGAGCGTTTGCGCCTGCGTGGGCAGCTTGCCGAAGCGGTCCACGATTTCTTCCAGCAGCGAGTCGATCTGGTCGGGCGTCTTGGCGGTCGCGAGCTTCTTGTAGAACGACAGGCGCAGGTGCACGTCGCCGCAATAGTCGTCGGGCAGCAGGGCGGGCGCGTGCAGGTTGATTTCGGTCGTGACGGACAGCGGCGAGAGGAGGTCCGGCTCCTTGCCCGCCTTGAGCGAGCGCACGGCTTCCGACAGCATCTCGTTGTAGAGCTGGAAGCCGATCTCCATCATGTTGCCGCTCTGGTTTTCGCCGAGCACTTCGCCGGTGCCGCGAATCTCCAGGTCGTGCATCGCGAGGTAGAAGCCCGAGCCGAGTTCTTCCATCTGCTGGATGGCATCGAGACGCTGCGAGGCCTGCTTGGTGAGGCCTTCGAGGTCCGGCACCATCAGGTATGCATAGGCTTGGTGGTGGCTGCGACCGACGCGGCCACGCAATTGATGCAACTGCGCCAGGCCGAACTTGTCGGCGCGGCTCATCACGATGGTGTTGGCCGTCGGCACGTCGATGCCCGTCTCGATGATGGTCGAGCACAAGAGGATGTTGTAGCGCTGCGCCACGAAGTCGCGCATCACGCGTTCCAGTTCGCGCTCCGGCATCTGTCCGTGCGCGACGGCGATGCGCGCCTCGGGCAGGATTTCTTCCAGCTTCTGGCGACGGTTCTCGATGGTCTCGACCTCGTTGTGCAGGAAGTACACCTGACCGCCGCGCTTGAGTTCGCGCAGCACCGCTTCACGGATCACGCCGTTGCCTTCGGTGCGCACGAAAGTCTTGATGGCCAGCCGCCGCTGCGGCGCGGTCGCGATCACGCTCAAATCGCGCAGGCCTTCCAGCGCCATGCCGAGCGTGCGCGGAATCGGCGTGGCCGTCAGCGTGAGCACGTCGACCTCGGCGCGCATGGCTTTCATGGCTTCCTTGTGGCGCACGCCGAATCGATGCTCCTCGTCGATGATGAGCAGGCCGAGGTTCTTGAACTTCACGCTCTCGCTCAGCAGCTTGTGCGTGCCGACCACGATGTCGACCGTTCCATCCGCCAGGCCCTTGGCCGCGGCGTTGATTTCCTTGGTCGATCGGAAACGGCTCATCTCCGCCACCTTCACCGGCCACTTGCCGAAGCGGTCGACCAGCGTCTGGAAATGCTGCTCTGCCAGCAGCGTCGTCGGCGCCAGGAACGCAACCTGCTTGCCGCCCGTGACGGCGACGAATGCGGCGCGCAACGCCACTTCGGTCTTGCCGAAGCCCACGTCGCCGCAAACGAGGCGATCCATCGGGCGAGGCGAGATCATGTCCTGGATGACGGCGTGGATCGCACCTTGCTGGTCGGCCGTTTCCTGGAAGCCGAAGTCGTTCGCGAAGGTCTCGTAGTCCTGTGCCGCAAAACGGAAGGCATGGCCTTCGCGCGCCGCGCGACGGGCATAGATGTTGAGCAACTCCGCAGCGGAATCGCGCACCTGTTCGGCGGCCTTGCGCTTGGCCTTCTCCCATTGCCCCGAGCCGAGCTTGTGCAGCGGTGCCTCGTCGGCCGACACGCCGGTGTAGCGGCTGATGAGGTGCAACTGGCTCACCGGCACATACAGCGTGGCCTTGTCCGCATATTCAAGATGCAGGAACTCCTGCAGCAGCGGCTTGCCTTCGGCATCGACGCCCTGGCCCAGGTCCATGTTGACCAGTCCGCGATAGCGCCCGATGCCATGCGCCGTGTGCACGACCGGGTCGCCCAGGTTCAGCTCCGACAGGTCCTTGATGAGCGCTTCGACATCGCTGACCTGTTCCTGCTTGCGGTTGCGCCGGCGCGTGCTGGGCGCTGTGGCGAAGAGTTCGGTCTCGGTGACGAAGTCGATGGCCTGTTCGCGCCACGCAAAGCCTGCCGCCAGCGCCGCAGTCGCGATGCCGATCTTCTCGTCGTCCGATGCTTCGAACTCCGCGAGCGTGTCGAAGGCGGGCGGGCTGACGCCGCTGGCGCGCAGGAAATCGAGCAGGCTCTCGCGACGGCCATCGCTCTCGGCAATCATCAACACGCGATGCGTGGTCGATGCGAGATGCGCCTTCAAACGCGTGAGCGGATCTTCTGCGCCGCGCACCACCGCAAGTTCGGGCAGGGCGTCGAACTCGGCATAGGGCGCACCGGCCTCGGCCGTACCGCGAATCGCCAGTTGCGCATGCGCCTTGGCGCGGGTGTAGAACTGTTCGGCGTTCAGGAACAGGGCTTCCGGCGGCAGCGCGGGCCGCTCGGGGTCGCCGCGCACCAGCCGGAAACGCTCATTCGTGTCCTGCCAGAAATGCTGGAACGCCGGCTCCAGGTCGCCATGCAGCACCACCGTCGCCTCGGCGCCCAGGTAGTCGAACACCGTCGACGTTTCATCGAAGAACAGCGGCAGGTAGTACTCGATACCGGCCGTGGCGACGCCGTTGCCCATGTCCTTGTAGATGCGGCTCTTGGTCGGATCGCCTTCCAGCAGCTCACGCCAGCGATGCCGGAAGCGCGCGCGGGCGTCGTCGTCCATCGGGAACTCGCGGCCCGGCAGCAGGCGCACTTCGGGCACGGGATAGAGACTGCGCTGTGAATCGGGGTCGAAGGTACGGATCGAATCGATCTCGTCGTCGAACAAATCGACCCGGTAAGGCACCAGCGAGCCCATCGGAAAGAGGTCGATCAACCCGCCGCGCACCGCGTATTCACCCGGGCTTACCACCTGCGTGACGTGGCTGTAGCCGGCCAGCGTCAGTTGGGCCTTCAGCTTCGACTCTTCGAGCTTTTGCTTCGTCTTGAAGTGGAAGGTGTAGCCGGCCAGGAATGCGGGCGGCGCAAGGCGATACAACGCCGTCGTCGCAGGAACGATCACCAGGTCGGCCTCGCGCTGGCTGATGCGCCACAGCGTGGCCAGCCGTTCGCTGATCAGGTCCTGGTGCGGCGAGAAGCTGTCGTAGGGCAGCGTCTCCCAATCCGGAAACAGGGCGCAGCGCACGTCCGGCGCAAAGAACACGATCTCGTCGATGAGCCGCTGCGCATCGTTCGCATCGGCGGTGAAGATGGCGGTCGCGCGGCCCGCGGCCTTTTCGCGTTGGGCCAGCCGTGCAATGAGCAGGGCATCGGCCGACAGGGGCGGCCGGGGCAGCGTGAAACGCTTGCCGGCGGTGAGTTGGGGAAGATCCATGGCTTGCCTGAAACGACGCAAGAACGTCCCGTGAGGCGACTCGCGGGGCGAACAGCAATGCAGAACACCCCGCGAGAAGGCTCGCGGGGTGTGCAAAGGACTCGATTCTAGAATGGGCCAACAATCCATGCCGCCCATGCACACATCACACGCCTCTCATGTTTATGCACTGATTCCCTGCGCGGGCAGCGGCAGCCGCGCCGGTGCCAACGGTCCAAAGCAATACCGCAAGCTCGCGGGCAAACCGATGGTGGCCCACACGCTGGAAGCCTTCCGCGCACTGGGCGACCGCTTTGCCGCCATCGCACTGGTGGTGTCGCCCGAAGACCGCGACATCGGCGCCGCCTTGCCATCTTTTCCCGGAAAGGGCGAGCGCCTCTTGCAGGTGGGCGGCGCGACCCGGGCCGCCACCGTTCGCAACGGCCTCGTTGCGCTGCGCCAGCAGGGCGCCCATGCGCACGACTGGGTGCTGGTGCACGACGCCGCACGCTGCCTGATCGCGCCGACGCAGATCGAAGCGCTGATCGCCGCCTGCGAGCACGACGCCGTCGGCGGCCTGCTGGCGCACCGCATGGCCGACACCCTGAAGGTCGCTTCGCCGGATGGCCGGGTCTCCGCGACGCTGGCGCGCGCCGACAAGTGGCTCGCGCAGACGCCGCAGATGTTCCGTATCGGCATCCTTCTGGAGGCGCTGGAGCGCGCCGGCGATTCGGTCACCGACGAAGCCAGCGCCATCGAGGCCATCGGGCTCGCGCCGCTGCTGGTCGCTGGTAGCGCACAGAACTTCAAGGTTACTTTTCCGGAAGACTTCGCTTTGGCCGACGCCGTGTTGCGCAGCCGCAGGAGCACCGCATGAGCGGATTCGACATTCGCGTCGGCGAAGGCTGGGACGTCCACCAACTCGTGGCCGGCAGGAAACTGATGCTCGGTGGCGTCGAGATTCCCCACGCCGCTGGCCTGTTGGGACATTCCGACGCGGATGCGCTGCTCCACGCCATCACCGATGCCCTGTTCGGCGCAGCTGCATTGGGTGACATCGGCCGTCACTTTTCGGATTCTGACCCCCAATTCAAGGGCGCTGATTCGATGGTGTTGCTGGCCGAGGCGGCGCGGCGCGTGCGCGAAGCGGGTTGGCAGATCGGCAATGTCGACAGCACCGTCATTGCGCAGGCGCCCAGACTGGCGCCGCACATCGAAATCATGCGGGTGCGCATCGCGCAGGGGCTGCAGATCGATGTGGGCTGCGTCAACGTCAAGGCCAAGACGGCCGAGAAGCTGGGCCCGGTGGGTGAGGGCCGTGCGATGGAAGCGCGCGCTGTCGTGCTGCTGCACCGCTGAAGCGCGCGCGGCCGATCAGGTCGTCGAAGCGGGAGTGGTGGTGGTCGCCGTGGCGGCGGGCCGGATCGACGCGGCGCGTGGCAAACGGATGTGCGCCGCCAGCCCGCGGCCCGGCGTGCTGGTCAGCGCAAAGGTGCCGCCCATGCGGTCGATGTTCTTCGCCACGATCGACAGGCCCAAGCCCGCGCCGGCCGCCGACGTGCGCGCCGTGTCGCCACGGAAAAACGGTTTGGTGAGCTGCGAGAGCATGGCGGGCGCCACGCCGGCGCCGTGGTCGCGCACCTTGATGAGCACCGCATCGTTGTGCGCCTGCGCCTGGATGGTGATGCGCGCCACGTCGGTGCCGGGCGTCTTGCCGTAGCGCCGTCCGTTTTCAAGCAGGTTCGAGATCACCCGGATCAGCTCCACCTCGTCGGCCATCACACGCAACTCCGGCGGCACTTCGACGGTGATCTTGACGTCCTCGTGGTCTTCCACCGCGTAGGTGCAGGCGTCGATGACGTCGCGCAGCAGCACCGGGCGGAAGTCCACATGGTCGGGGCGCGCGTAGTCGAGGAACTTGTCGATGATGGCGTCCAGCTGCGTGATGTCGGCCGCCATGTGCGCCCGCGCGTCCTCGTCGGTCACGCTCATTTCGGTTTCCAGCCGCAGGCGCGCGAGCGGTGTGC
Source organism: Variovorax brevis (assembly GCF_030317105.1). Classification (GTDB taxonomy): domain Bacteria; phylum Pseudomonadota; class Gammaproteobacteria; order Burkholderiales; family Burkholderiaceae_C; genus Variovorax; species Variovorax brevis. The sequence goes on along the minus strand of NZ_JASZYG010000003.1, from coordinate 298,151 downwards.
GCAAGTCGTGCGAGATGCCGGCCAGCATGATGGCGCGGTCCTGCTCGATCTTGGCGAGCTGGTCGGCCATGCGGTTGAAGCCGATGTTCACCGCGCGGATTTCACTCGTGCGTGCGCCTTCGTCCAGCCGGTGCGCCTCGTATTCGCCTTCGCGCACCTGCCGTGCTGCACGCGACAGTTGGCTCAGCGGACGGTTGATGAAGCGCGTGATCAGCGCCGCGCCAGCCAGCGACATCGCCATCGCCGTCACCAGCCAGATGAGCCAGGTGCGACTGCCCACGCGCGTGAAGCGGGTCGGATCCAGCAGCAGCCAATAGTTGTCACTCTCGATGGCGAAACCAATCCACAGGCCCGGCTCGTCGTTGACGCGGCTGGCCACTGTGGTGCCGACGCCCAGGCGCTGCGTGAGCTCTTCGGTCACGCGCTGGTCGAGCGTGCCGCTCGTATAGGGCAGGAAGCGGTCGTTCGGCTCGCGCGGCACGATGCGCACGCCTTCCTGGTCGGCCAGCGTCTTGATGAGCGAGACGCGCGTGATGGCGTCCGAATAAACCAGCGCCGCGCGCGTGAGGTTCACCAGCGACGCGATCTGGTGCGCCGTCTGGATGGCGCGCGGTTCGTATTCGAGCTGCCTGAAGGTCTGCAGCCACGCGATGGTGCTGCCCACCAGCAGCAGGGCGAGCAGGAAGAAAGTGCGCCAGAACAGGCTCAGGCCGAGCTTGAGGCGCCGCCGCCGCGTCGGCGGATCACCCTCGAGCGGGCTCGCGACTGTGACCGACGAACCGTCCTCGGCAAGAGGACTGGGTTGCGTCGTGGTGGGGCCGCTGGCGGCCACGGGGCTCAGGTCGTGCCGTCCGGCACGAACACGTAGCCCACGCCCCAGACGGTCTGGATGTAGCGGGGCGCCGCTGCGTCGGACTCGACCAGCTTGCGCAGCCGGGAGATCTGCACGTCCAGGCTGCGGTCGAAGGGTTCGAATTCACGCCCGCGCGCCAGTTGGGCGAGCTTTTCGCGCGACAGCGGCTGACGCGGGTGGCGCACCAGCGCCTTGAGCATCGCGAATTCGCCGGTGGTCAGGGAGAGCTCTTCGCCATCCTTGCGCAGGGTGCGCGAGCCCAGGTCGAAACTGAAGGGGCCGAAGTTGACCGTCTCGTTGTCCGTCGACGGCGCACCGGGCGCCTCCATCGGCGGGCGGCGACGCAGCACGGCGTGCACGCGTGCCAGCAACTCACGCGGATTGAAGGGCTTGCCGAGGTAGTCGTCAGCGCCCACTTCCAGCCCGACGATGCGATCGACGTCCTCTCCCTTGGCCGTCAGCATGATGATGGGTGTCCGGTCGTTGGCGGCCCGCAGCCGTCGGCAGACGGACAAGCCGTCTTCCCCGGGCATCATCAGGTCGAGCACGATCAGGTCGACCGTGTCGCGCAGCAAGATGCGGTTGAGCGCCTTGCCGTCCTCCGCGACGATCACCTCGAAACCTTCCTGCGTCAGGTAGCGCCGCAGCAGGTCTCGAATGCGTGCGTCGTCATCGACGATGACGATCTTGTCGGTGCGAGCTGGAGTTTGAGTCATTGCGACAACACTGAATTTGTAACAACGCCAATTCTGAAGCCAGTGAAGGACCACTTAGCCGCTTTTTGCCCTATGTTGACACAAAGTTACAAAACTTGCGGCTGCACGCCCTATGGACGTCAGGCAGACGCTCCCCGGTGGCAAAGTGCTCCTCATGAGAATTTTGCTGTCGCTCGTTGTGCTTGCTTTGGCCACCCCGTGGTCATGGGCGGCTTCCCCGCGCCCGATACCGGTGAGCGAACAGGTTCGCAGTGACGTGCGCGATGCCGTCGAGGCGCATCGCGCTTCGCAGAAGGACGACATCCGTCGCGCCGACGCCGCGGCTGGGCGACACCTGACGGCCGCCGAGCGCACGCAGTTGCGCGATCAATTGCGCCAGCAATGGACCTCGCAGCAGCCCCAGTCGGCCCGTACCATGCCTTCCCAGGCACCTTTGCGCAGGTCCGGTGGCCCGGCACTCGACAATGTGCGGGCGACGGGCGACGTGGGGCTTCCGCGCACCCAAACTCCTTGAGCGGCCCGGTGCCGCTCGTTTCCGAATCACTTCATCGTGGGAATTTCGCTGTTTTGAAAGCTATCAAATCTGTAGCACTGTGCGCCGCTTTTGGCGCGGCCTTCCTGTCTGGCGCCCAGGCCGTGGCGCAAGTCGCCCCCGGCTGGACCCCTCCCCAAAACGTCCTGCAGCTGTCGGCCAGCGGCACCGTCGAGGTGCAGCAGGACCTGTTGAGCATGACCCTCGTCGCCACGCGCGACGGTGCCGATGCCTCCGTCGTGCAGACCCAGTTGAAGACGGCCATGGACGCGGCGCTCACCGAGGCCCGCAAGAGCGCGCAGCCCGGCCAGATGGATGTTCACACGGGTAACTTCAGCCTCAATCCGCGCTACACGCGCGACGGCAAGATGAGTGGCTGGCAGGGCACGGCGGAGCTGGTCCTCGAAGGGCGGGACTTTCCGCGCGTGGCGCAGACGGCGGGGCGCATCACCACCCTGAACGTCGGCAACATCGGCTACGGTCTGAGCCGCGAGCAGCGCGCCAAATCGGAAGTGGAGGCGCAGAACATCGCCATCGAAGCCTTCAAGCAGAAGGCGGGCGAGCTGGCCAAGGGCTTCGGTTTCGGCAGCTATGGCCTGCGCGAGATCTCGGTCAACTCCAACCAGGGAGGGCCGATCCAGCCGCGCATGATGGCCATGCAGGCCAAGACCTCCATGGCGGCCGACGCGCCCGTGCCGGTCGAGCCCGGCAAGACGAACGTCGTCGTCAACGTCTCGGGCTCGGTCCAGCTCAAGTAGCCGGGCCGCTTTCCTTTATTGGGCGGTCCAGCCGCCGTCGACCTGCCACGCCACGCCGCGCACCTGATCGGCGGCCGGCGAGCACAGGAACACGGCCAGGCCCCCCAGTTGCTCCACCGTCGTGAACTGCAGGGAGGGTTGCTTCTCGCCCAGCAGTTCGGTCTGTGCCTGCTGCACGGAAATGCCCTCGCGTTGGGACCGATCATCAATCTGCTTTTGAACCAGGGGCGTGAGCACCCATCCCGGACAGATCGCGTTGCAGGTGACGCCGGTCGTCGCCGTTTCGAGCGCGACGCTCTTGGTGAAGCCCACGACGCCGTGCTTGGCCGCGACGTAGGCCGACTTCTGCGCCGACGCCACGAGACCGTGCGCCGACGCGATGTTGATCACGCGTCCCCAGTTGGCCTGGCGCATGGCCGGCATCGCCAGGCGCGTGGTGTGGAAGGCGCTCGTGAGGTTGATGGCGATGATGGCGTCCCAGCGCTCGGGCGGAAAGTCCTCGACCTTGGCCACGTGCTGGATGCCGGCGTTGTTGACCAGGACGTCCACGCGGCCGAACTTTTCGGCGGCGAACTTCATCATGTCCTCGATCTGGCCGGCCTTGCTCATGTCGGCGCCGTTGTATTCGACCCGAACGCCCAGAGCTTCCAGTTGCGCCTTCGGCCCTTCGAAGTCGCCGAAGCCGTTGAGGACGATGTTGGCGCCTTGCTGGGCCAGCGCGGTGGCGATGCCGAGTCCAATGCCACTGGTGGACCCGGTGACAAGAGCGGTTTTGCCTTTGAGCATGTTGATCAATCTCCGGATGAATTAGGATGTAACGGACCCATTATGGTCATACGAACGCCATACGAATCCAACACCCTCGCATGACACAACCAACTCTTCATTTCGTGGCGTGCGCAGACGCCCAAGGCGGCCATCGCATGGCTTACTGGCAGTGGGGCGACGCGCAAGCCGACCACGTCGTGCTGTGCGTCCACGGCCTCACGCGGCAGGGCCGCGACTTCGACGAACTCGCACGCGCCATTCTTGCGAAGGCCGACGGCAAGGTGCGCGTGGTCTGTCCCGACGTCGTCGGACGCGGCCACAGCGACTGGCTCAAGGATCCGCAGGCCTACGGCGTGCCGACCTATGCGGGCGACATGCTCGCACTGCTCGCCCAATTGAACGCCGAGCACGCCATCGGCACGCTCGACTATGTCGGCACCAGCATGGGCGGCCTCATCGGCATGGCGATTGCGGGCAGTCCGAAGCTGCCGATGCCCGCGCCCATTCGCCGCCTGGTGCTCAACGACGTGGGTCCGAGCATCAACGGTGCGGCCATCGAGCGCATCGCGGCCTATGTCGGGAAAATCGGGCGCTACAGCACATTGGAAGAGGCCGCGGACGCGATGTGGGCGCTGTCGACCACCTTCGGCGAGCACACCCCCGAGCAGTGGCGCGAACTCACGCGCCATCTGCTGGTGCCGGCGTCGCAACGCAGTGCCGACGGCACGTCGAAGGTGGATGCGCCGGCCGCCGAAGACGGCGCCTTTGTGCTGCACTACGACCCCGCCATCGCCGTGCCGATTCGCGCCATCACGCCTGAACTGGCGGCTCAGGCCGAAGTCGGAATGTGGGCGCTGTACGACGCCATCACCGCCACGACCTTGCTGGTGCGCGGGGCCGTGTCGGACCTGCTGCTGCACGAGACGGCGGTGGCCATGACCGAGCGCGGCCCGCGGGCGCGCCTTGTTGAATTCGAGAACGTCGGCCACGCGCCGACGCTGGTGGTGCCTGCGCAAAGCAGCGTGGTTGCATCGTTCTTGCTGGATTGATCGGAAAAAGTTTTGTCCCCTTCGCAGCTGGGTTCCGCTTCAGGAACCGACGTTGTCGACACGGCCCTGTCGGCCGCCACCGCCGAGCGTTCTCCCATCATGGAGAACATGCTGGCGCGTGCGCGCGCCTTTGCCGAGCCATTGATCGCTGACGAAACGCTGGACACCGGCGAAAACACCCTCGCGCACGCCGATGCCGTCGCGGCCATCGTGTCGAAGATGGGTGGCTCCGAAGCCATGCAGGCGGCCAGCTACCTGGTGTATTCATGCCAGCACCTGAACAAGCCGCTGGAAGTCATCGCCAAGGTCTTCGGCCACAACTTCGCTGCGCTGGCGGTCGAGACGACCAAGCTGGTGCACGTGCAGAAGCAGGCGCGCACGGCCACCGGCTCGGGCCAGTTGCTCGAAGGCGCGGGCAGCCAGACCGAGAACGTGCGCAAGATGCTGCTGGCGTTCTCGCGCGACCTGCGCGTGGTCATGCTGCGGCTCGCGTCGCGGCTGCAGACGCTGCGCTTTGCGGCGTCCATCAAGAAGCCCGTGCCCGAGAGCGTGGCGCGCGAGTCGCTGCAGGTGTTTGCGCCGCTGGCCAACCGGCTGGGCATCTGGCAGGTGAAGTGGGAAATCGAAGACCTCTCATTCCGCTTCCTGGAGCCCGAGACCTACAAGCTCATTGCGCGTTTGCTCGATGAAAAGCGCATCGAGCGCGAAGGCTACATCGAGCAGTTGCGCCTGCGCATCGAGCAGAAGCTGCGCGCCGAGGGCATTCGCGCCAACGTGCAGGGCCGGCCCAAGAACATCTTCAGCATCGTCAAGAAGATGCGCGGCAAGCAGCTCGACTTTGCGCAGGTCTTCGACATCATGGCGCTGCGCATCGTCGTGCCCGACGTGCGTGATTGCTATGGCGCGCTGGCGTGGGTGCATTCCAACTTCAAGCCGATCGACGAGGAGTTCGACGACTACATCGCGCGGCCCAAGCCCAATGGCTACCAGTCGCTGCACACGGTGGTGCGCGACATCATCAACGGGCAGGCCGGCAAGCCGATCGAGATCCAGATCCGCACCGAGGAAATGCACGACCATGCCGAGCATGGCGTGGCGGCGCACTGGGCCTACAAGGAAGCGGGCACCAAGGGCTACGCCGGCGTGTGGGCGAGTGGCGAATACGACGCCAAGATCGCGGTGCTGCGCCAACTGCTGGCGTGGGAGCGCGACCTGTCGGGCGGCGAAGGCAAGGGCCTGTTCGACGACCGCATCTACGTGCTCACGCCCGATGCGGCCATCGTCGAACTGCCGCAAGGCGCGACGCCGGTCGACTTTGCGTACAGCGTGCACACGAGCCTGGGCCATCGCTGCCGCGGCGCGCGGGTGGACGGCGCGATGGTGCCGCTCAACACGCCGCTGCAGAACGGCCAGACGGTCGAGGTCATGGCGGCGAAGGAGGGCGGCCCTTCGCGCGACTGGCTCAATCCCGACCTGGGCTACTTGGTCAGCCATCGGGCGCGTGCCAAGGTGCGCGCGTGGTTCAACGCGCAGATCACGCACGAGACCATCGCGCGCGGCCGCGAGTCGGTTGAAAAGTTGCTGCAACGCGAGGGCAAGACGGCGCTCAAGCTGGAGGACCTGGCAAGCCGGTTGGGCTTCAAGTCGGCCGACAACTTGTTCGAAGTCGTGGGCAAGGACGAGTTCTCTCTGCGCAACATCGAAATGCTGTTGCGGCCCGCGGAGCCGCCGCCGGGTGCAGACGACGGCGTGCTCATCAAGAAGTCGCGCGGCAGCGAGAAGTCTTCCAAGGGCGGCGTGCTCGTGGTGGGCGTGTCATCGCTCATGACGCAGTTGGCCAAGTGCTGCAAGCCGGCGCCGCCGGACGCCATTGGCGGCTTCGTCACCCGCGGCCACGGCGTGAGCATCCACCGCGCGGACTGCAGCAACTTCCGCACGATGGTCGCCAACAACGCGGAGCGCGTCATCGACGTGGAGTGGGGCAGCACGAAGGCGGAAGAGGGCTCGGTGTACGCGGTCGACGTGTTCGTCGAGGCGGCCGATCGGCAAGGCCTGCTGCGCGACATCTCCGATGTTTTTGCGCGCGAGAAGATGAATGTGATCGGCGTGCAGACCCAATCCGTGAAGGGCACGGCGTGGATGACCTTCACCATCGAAATCGCGGACGTCACGCGCCTTTCGCACGTGCTCGGCGTGGTGAAGGATGTGAGCGGCGTGCGATCCGCGCGAAGGCGTTGAAAAGACCGTTCGAAACAATGCTATAATCGTGGTCTTGAATGAGCTTAGGCGCGTAGCTCAGTTGGTTAGAGCACCACCTTGACATGGTGGGGGTCGTTGGTTCGAATCCAATCGCGCCTACCAAGTTTCATTCGAGAGCGACTAAAGGACTTTGCAGTGATGCCAAGTCCTTTTTTCATTGGCCGAAGCATCAGCCAAATCGCCGCACGGCAACCCGCTCCCGCGCAGGACCGTCCAGTTGCAATTCCTCCCTGAAGACCCGCCGCACCGCCGCAATATCAACGTTGAAGCTCGCCTCTTCATCCGCCTCGTCGTGGCACACGAAGTGGTGCGGCTGGCCCAGTCCGCACGCCATCGAATGGAAGTAGTTCGGCGGCTGGCGCGTGGAATACAGGGCGACCAGTTCGGCGGCGCCTGAAAAAAGCATCGTCCCCAAGCCCGCGCCGTGCGGTCCGATGACCACGGCCGCGCGATGGAACAGTTCCACCTGCTGCCTGAACGACAACTCCTCCAGCAGCACGCGCCGGAATCCGTATTGCGCGAGAAAGGCGCAGAACTCGTCCTCGTTGAGGATCCTGCGGTGCGCGGCGCCGGCGCGGCTCACGTAGATGCGTTCCACCATCTTGTGCCTGGACGGCAGGCCGAGGCGCTTGAAGATCGGTCGGCGAATCGACTCGTAGTAGCTCGGGGGCAAGTAGCCCATTTCGAGTTGCGACACCAACGATGGCCAGACAAATCGGTCGGCACAGATCCACTCGTCGTCCTTGACGTACTCGATCCGGAAATTCGCGGGCACGACGGCATGCAGTGTCACGCGCTGGAACTCGTTGAGCGTGTGCGGCATCAAGAGGGTCAGCGGCGCGCCCTTCATTGCCTTGGCGAGCACCTGCACTCGCGGCAGGCAGTCGACCACCCAATGCCAGAAGTTGCCTGCAAAGCAGAAGTTGATGCTCGAACAGGTTTCGCGCACGCGCCGCGCCTTGAACGGCCGCAGCTTGTTGTAGCGCGGGTAGTAGTGCTTGCGATGCTCGAGGCCTGCGTCCACGACCACCTTGAAGTCGCGCGTGCAAACCATTCCGCTGGGCACATGAAGCCAGGCGCCGGGCAACTCGCACGCAAAGACGTTGGGCCGGACGAAGTTGCCGTCCTGGTATTCCTTGGCGACTTGCAGAAAGCGATCTGTGTGAGGCGACGCGAATTCCACGCGTTCGGACGGATGCACGATGTGCAGTGCATCCACGGCGCCGCCGAGTTTGTGCTCGGTTTCGGGCCAGGCCGTGCGGTCCATGAGCAGCGAGGGGTAGAGCGTGTTGATCGACCTGCGGGCGACCCGGGAAGCGAACTTCTTCAGTGTCATTTCGGGCACCTCGCGCAACGATCGCTGGCGGACCCCGGCGCATGGCCGGGCAAACTCACTTGCACGACGTGCGGATGTCGGTACCTGTGGCCTTTGTGTTGAATCTTGAGCATGCAGCCTCCGTCCTTTCTTGCGCCTGTCGGGCACTTGGCGCCGACGACGCTCCACGATTGAAGACGCCGAAATCTCTTGTCTGTCCGGTGCGCGGCAGGTCGCTGGGTGTAGCGGCCGCTCCGGCTTCTTGTGCGAATCGGCCGTGGGGCCGACGCGATGGATCCTATAGGTCAGTGTCTTGCGCTGCCAGCCAACAGGGCCCTGTTACCCGACGATTCGCGGGAGCTTTTCACGCATTCGCAGGTTTGTCTCGAATAGTGAACCGATGAAGTGACCTTGCATCGTCTCGGCGGAGGGTGAGCATCTGTCCCCTCCCAACGCGCGAATTCTTCCTACACCGCCGCGCACCACGAAGGCGCACGATCCCGCTTACGGCGAGTTACGACCGGCAGCCCGACTCGTGGGCTCGGCCGCATCTGGCGTTGATGTTTGAGCGCCTGAACAACCAACTCCCCTTGAAAAGAAGAGGCGGGCTGGTTTTTTCGTGTGTCTTGAGCAGCAAAGCCTGCCGATGTTTCCATCGACGGGATGTTGGCCATGAACGCACCAGATTCGACTTTCCAGATCGCCGCGCCGCAAGAGGAACTGGAGCTCCTCCTTGACGCCCTGGCAAGGCTGCGCATCGGTGACGCCAAGGTGCGGCTGCCAATGCACTGGACGGGCCTTCACGGCCGGGTCGCAGAGGTTTTCAACGACGTCGTCGACCAGAACGCCACGCTGGCTGCCGAACTGGTGCGCCTGCGCAAGGTGGTGGGCCGCGAGGGCAAGCTCAAGCAGCGCGCCATGCTCACCGAAACGCGCGGCTTCTGGGGCCAGTCGATCGAGTGCGTCAATGCGCTGATCGACGACCTGGTCCACCCGACCACCGAGGTGGCCCGCGTGATCGGTGCGGTGGCGCAGGGCGACCTGTCCAAGAGCATGGCGCTGGAAGTGGAAGGACGTGAACTGGAAGGCGAGTTCCTGCGCACGGCCAAGACCATCAACAAGATGGTCGAGCAGCTCGGCGACTTTTCTGCCGAGGTGACGCGCGTGGCGCGCGAAGTGGGCACCGATGGCAAGCTGGGCGGCCAGGCCAAAGTGAAAGGCGTGGCGGGCACCTGGAAGGACCTGACCGACTCCGTCAACTCCATGGCCGGCAACCTCACCGACCAGGTTCGCAACATCGCCGACGTGACCACGGCAGTGGCCAAGGGCGACCTGTCGAAAAAGATCGACGTGGACGTCAAGGGCGAGTTCCTGACCTTGAAGAACACCATCAACACGATGGTGGACCAGCTTCGGTCCTTTGCTTCGGAAGTGACGCGGGTGGCGCGCGAGGTGGGCACGGAAGGCTCGCTCGGCGGGCAGGCGCGGGTGGAAGGCGTTTCGGGTACCTGGAAAGACCTGACCGATTCGGTCAATTCCATGGCCGGCAACCTGACCTCGCAAGTGCGCAACATCGCCGACGTGACGAAGGCGGTGGCGGCGGGTGACCTCTCCAAGAAGATCACGGTGGACGTGAAGGGCGAGATTCTCGAACTCAAGAACACCGTCAACACCATGGTGGACCAGCTGCGCTCCTTCGCCGCGGAAGTGACGCGCGTGGCCCGCGAGGTGGGCACCGAAGGCAAGCTCGGCGGCCAGGCCGACGTGCAGGGCGTGGCGGGTACGTGGAAGGATTTGACGGAGTCGGTCAACTTCATGGCCGGCAACCTGACGAGCCAAGTGCGCAACATCGCGGAAGTGACGACGGCCGTGGCGGCCGGCGACCTCTCCAAGAAGATCACGGTGGACGTGAAGGGCGAGATCTCCGAACTCAAGAACACCATCAACACGATGGTGGACCAGCTTCGTTCCTTCGCCGCGGAAGTGACGCGCGTGGCCCGCGAAGTGGGCAGCGAAGGCAAGCTGGGTGGCCAGGCCGAAGTGCAGGGCGTGGCCGGCACCTGGAAGGACCTGACCGATTCCGTGAACTCGATGGCATCGAACCTGACCTCGCAGGTGCGCAACATCGCGGACGTGACCAAGGCCGTGGCGGCGGGTGACCTCTCCAAGAAGATCACGGTGGACGTGAAGGGCGAAATCCTTGAACTCAAGGCGACGGTCAACACGATGGTGGACCAGCTTTCGTCCTTCGCGGCCGAGGTGACGCGCGTGGCGCGCGAAGTGGGCACCGAAGGGCGCCTGGGCGGCCAGGCCGAAGTGGAAGGCGTCTCGGGCACGTGGAAGGACCTGACCGATTCGGTCAACTCCATGGCCGGCAACCTGACCTCGCAGGTGCGCAACATCGCGGACGTGACCAAGGCCGTGGCCGCGGGCGACCTCTCCAAGAAGATCACCGTGGCGGTGAAGGGCGAGATCCTGGAACTGAAGGCGACCATCAACACCATGGTGGACCAGCTGCGCTCCTTCGCCGCGGAAGTGACGCGCGTGGCCCGCGAAGTGGGCACCGAAGGGCGATTGGGTGGGCAGGCCGACGTGCAGGGCGTGGCGGGCACCTGGAAGGACTTGACGGAGTCGGTCAACTTCATGGCCGGCAACCTGACGAGCCAAGTGCGCAACATCGCGGAAGTGACGACGGCCGTGGCCGCGGGTGATCTCTCCAAGAAGATCACGGTGGACGTGAAGGGCGAAATCTCCGAGCTCAAGAACACCATCAACACCATGGTGGACCAGCTCTCCTCCTTCGCCGCAGAAGTGACGCGCGTGGCGCGCGAAGTGGGCAGCGAAGGCAAGCTGGGTGGCCAGGCCGACGTGCAAGGCGTGGCCGGCACCTGGAAGGACCTGACGGAGTCGGTCAACTCCATGGCCTCGAACCTGACTTCGCAGGTGCGCAACATCGCGGACGTGACGAAGGCCGTGGCGGCGGGCGACCTGTCCAAGAAGATCACGGTGGACGTGAAGGGCGAAATCCTCGAGCTCAAGAACACCGTCAACACGATGGTGGACCAGCTGCGTTCCTTCGCGGCCGAAGTCACCCGCGTGGCGCGCGAGGTGGGCACCGAAGGCATCCTGGGCGGACAGGCCGACGTGCAGGGCGTGGCGGGTACGTGGAAGGATTTAACCGAGTCGGTCAACTTCATGGCCGGCAACCTCACATCGCAGGTGCGGAACATCGCGGAAGTGACGACGGCCGTGGCGGCCGGCGACCTTTCCAAGAAGATCACGGTGGACGTGAAGGGCGAAATCTCCGAACTCAAGAACACCGTCAACACCATGGTGGACCAGCTGCGTTCCTTCGCCGCCGAAGTGACGCGCGTGGCCCTCGAAGTGGGCACCGAAGGCATCCTGGGTGGCCAGGCCGACGTGCAAGGCGTGGCCGGCACGTGGAAGGACCTGACGGACTCCGTGAACCTGATGGCTTCGAACCTGACCTCGCAGGTGCGCAACATCGCCGACGTGACGAAGGCCGTGGCGGCAGGCGACCTCTCAAAGCAGATCACGGTGGACGTGAAGGGCGAGATCCTGGAGCTCAAGGCCACCATCAACACGATGGTGGATCAGCTCTCCTCCTTCGCCGCCGAAGTGACGCGCGTGGCACGCGAAGTGGGCACCGAAGGGCGGCTGGGCGGACAGGCGCAGGTGCGTGACGTCTCGGGCACGTGGAAAGACTTGACCGAAAACGTGAACTTCATGGCCGGCAACCTGACCGGTCAGGTGCGCGGCATCGCCAAGGTGGTGACGGCCGTGGCCACCGGCGATCTGAAGCAGAAGCTCACCGTGGAAGCCAAGGGCGAGATCGCCGCGCTGGCGGAAACCATCAACAGCATGACCGACACGCTGGCCACCTTTGCCGACCAGGTGACCACCGTGGCGCGCGAAGTGGGCGTGGAAGGAAAGCTCGGCGGCCAAGCCAAGGTGCCAGGCGCCGCAGGCACGTGGAAGGGCCTGACCGAGAACGTGAATCAGCTCGCCGCCAACCTCACGACGCAGGTGCGCGCCATCGCGGAAGTGGCCACCGCCGTCACGCAGGGCGACTTGACGCGATCGATCACCGTCAAGGCGCAAGGCGAAGTCGCCGCGTTGAAGGACACCATCAACGAGATGATCCGCAACCTGAAGGACACGACGCAGAAGAACACCGAGCAGGACTGGCTCAAGACCAACCTCGCCAAGTTCAGCCGCATGCTGCAGGGTCAAAAAGACCTGCTCACCGTCGGCCAGTTGATTCTTTCCGAACTGGCGCCGGTGGTGGGCGCGCATCAGGCGGAGTTCTATGTGCTGACGGGCACCGGCAGCACGGCGCGGCTAAAACTTTTCGGCAGCTACGCCTCGGGCGGCCAGAACGCGCACGGCAAGGAGATCGAATTGGGGCAGGGGCTGGTGGGCCAATGCGCCATCGAGAAATCGAAGATCCTGCTGACCAACATGCCGAGCACCGCCTTCCGCGTGGCCACGGGCCTGAGCGAAAGCGCGGCCATGGACGTCATCGTGCTGCCCATCATCTTCGAGGGCGAGGTGCGCGGCGTGATGGAGCTGGCGTCGCTGGAGCGCTTCAACCCGTCGCACCAGGCCTTCCTTGACCAGTTGACCGAATCGATCGGGATCGTGATCAACACCATCTCGGCCAACATGCGCACGGAAAGCCTGCTGACCCAGTCGCAGTCCCTGGCTGAAGAGCTGCAGAACCGCCAACAGGAACTGCAACAAACCAACGAAGAGCTGCAGGAAAAAGCGCGCCTGCTGGTCCACCAGAACCAGGAAGTCGAACGCAAGAACCAGGAAGTCGAACAGGCCCGCCAGGCGCTGGAAGAAAAGGCCGAGCAACTGGCGCTTACCTCCAAGTACAAGTCGGAGTTCCTTGCCAACATGTCGCACGAGCTGCGCACGCCGCTCAACAGCCTGCTGATCCTTTCAGACCAGCTGCACAAGAACAGCGGCGGCAACCTCACGACCAAGCAGGTGGAATTTGCCAAGACCATCCACCTCTCGGGCAACGACCTGCTGATGCTCATCAACGACATCCTTGACCTGTCGAAGATCGAGTCGGGCACGGTGGCGCTGGAGGTGAGCGAGCTGCGGCTGGACGACCTGCAGCGCTCGGTCGAACGGAGCTTCCGCCATGTGGCCGAGGCCAAGCATGTGGGCTTCGACATCCGGGCGGCGGGCATGCTGCCCGAGACCATCGTCACGGACGTCAAGCGGCTGCAGCAGATCATCAAGAACCTGCTGTCGAACGCCTTCAAGTTCACGCACCAGGGCTCCGTTGCACTGTCGATTGCAACCACCAACGGCGGCTGGTCGCGCGACAACGAGGAACTGAACCGGGCCAGCAGCGTCATCACGTTCTCCGTCTCCGACACCGGCATCGGCATCTCGGCGGACAAGCAGCAGATCGTGTTCGAGGCCTTCCAGCAGGCCGATGGGTCCACCTCGCGCAAGTACGGTGGCACGGGCCTGGGCCTGGCCATCAGCCGCGAATTGGCGCGTTTGCTGGGCGGGGAGATTCGCCTCAACAGCGTGCCCACCGAGGGCAGCACTTTCACGCTCTACCTTCCGCAAAGCTACAGCCCCTCGCGCAGCATGCGACCCGGCCGCAGCCCGGCTGCCGATGCGGCCATCGCGCAGCGAAATCTGCAGGCAGATGCAAGGCCGCGCTTGCCGCAGCCCGTCATGCCTGCAGTGCCTTCGCCTGTGTCGGCGAGCGAGTTGCAGGCCCACGCCGAAGAGCAGGCCGCGATCAACATTGCGGACGACGACCGCGAAAGCATCCTGCCGGGCGACCTCGTGCTGCTCATCGTCGAGAACGACCTGCCGTTCTCCAGGATGCTGTTGCAGGCCGGCCGCCGTTGCGGCTTCAAGGGCCTGGTGAGCCCCACCGGCGCCGGCTCGCTCGCCCTGGTGCGCGACTACCGGCCGGCACTCATCACGCTGGACATCCACTTGCCCGACATGCTGGGCTTGCGCATTCTGGAAAGGCTCAAGGCCGACCTTGGCACGCGCCACATTCCGGTGTGCGTGGTGTCCACCGACGATTCGCGCGAGCGGGCGCTGGCCTCGGGCGCCATCGGTTTTCTTGCCAAGCCGCTGCAATCCATCGACGAGGTGGACGTGGCGCTGCGGCATCTTTATGCCTTCGTGCAGTCGGGCAAGAAGAAACTGGTGGTGGCCATGCAGCCCTCGCCGCTGCGCGACCAATACCTTGCTGCGCTGTGCAGCGGTGACCTGCAGCCCGTGATCGTCGAGAGCGCGCAGGCCTTGAAAGCCGAACTCGCCAAGGGCGACGTCGATTGCCTGGTGACCGACGGCGCCCCCAAGGGATTCAGCCGCGGCGACCTGGCGGAATACGTCGACACGCGCACGGCCGTGCGCGCGCTGCCGGTGCTGCTGTTCCGAATGCCGGGCGGTGGCGCGACCTCGCATTGGGAGCACAGCCACCACGGCTCGACCTTGCGCACCGCCGATTCACTCGACGGGCTGATCGACGCGACGGCCTTCCTGCTGCACCGGGGCATCGCCTCGATGACGCAGCAGGAGCGCATCGCAGTGGAGACCGCCAACGACGCATCGCGCATCCTCACGGGCAAGAAGGCGCTCATCGTGGACGACGACGTGCGCAACATCTTCGCGCTCGCCACGGTGCTGGAAGAACACGGCATGGAAGTCGCCTCCGCCGAGAACGGGCGCGACGCCATCCAGATGGTGCAGGCAGACCCCGACATCGACGTCGTGCTCATGGACATCATGATGCCGGAGATGGACGGCATGCAGACCATGCGCGAACTGCGCAAACTCCCCAGCGGCAAGCACCTGCCGCTCATCGCGGTGACGGCCAAGGCCATGAAGGGCGACCGCGAGAAATGCATTGAAGCCGGCGCGTGGGACTACCTTTCCAAACCTGTCGAAACGGCGCACCTGCTCGTGGTGCTGCGAGGCTGGCTATGCAAATAGCGCGATCGAACAACAACATCCCGAACGACGGCGGTCCGATCGATTCGGGGGAGGAGGAAAAGGCCAACATCCTGATCGTCGATGACCTGCCGGAAAAGCTGCTGGTCTTCCAGACCGTGCTGGAAGAGCTGGGGCAGAACCTGGTTCAGGTGCAGTCGGGCGCGGCGGCGCTGCGCGAGATTCTGAAGCACGAGTTCGCGGTGATCCTGCTGGACGTGAACATGCCGGACATCGACGGCTTCGAAACCGCGGCGCTCATCCGCAAGCATCGGCGCTCGGCGCACACGCCGATCATCTTCATCACCTCCTATGCCGATGAGGTGCAGACGGCCAAGGGCTATTCGCTGGGTGCGGTGGACTACATCCTGTCGCCGGTGGTGCCGGAGATCCTGCGCAGCAAGGTGGGCGTGTTCGTCTCGCTCTATCGCATGACGCGCCAGATCCGCAAGCAGGCCGACGGCAAGGCCGCCGTGCTGGCGGCCGAGGCTGCACGCCGCATTGCCGAGGAGAACGACCGCTACTCGGCCTTCCTCGCGCGAGCCAGCCGTGTGCTGAGCGGATCGCTGCAGGCCGACGTGGCAATGAGCCAGTGCGCCGAACTGCTGATTCCCGAACTGGCCGCCTTTGCGGTCGTTCAACTCACCGACCCCGACTTCGGTCAGTCGGACGCGCTGCTGGCCTCCACTTCCGACGGGCACGTGCACACCTCCCGACGGCCCGATGACCAGTTGGACCCCGTGCTGCGCGAGCTGCTGCAGGACGTGGTCGAGTCCCGGCAACGGCGCGTGGTGCACGGCGTTCGCATGCCGTGGGTGCGGGCGCCTGGCGACGAGGCGGAGCCGGCATGGCGCCCGTCGACGCTGAACTCCTTCATGGCCGTGCCGTTGCTGTTGGGCGAGCGCGTGCTGGGCGCGATCCTCATCGCGACGGACGGCGAGAATCCGTGGAAGTCGCACCTGACGATGCTGCTCGAGGAAATCGCCGCGCGCGCGGCCGGCGCTTTCGAGAACGTGCGGCTCTATGGCGTGCTGCAGAAGGAAGTGCGCGAGCGCATGGCCGCGCAGGAGGAACTGCAGGAATCGAATCGCCGCAAGGACGAGTTCCTGGCCATGATGTCGCACGAACTGCGCAACCCGCTGGCGCCCATCCAGATGGCTGTTGAAGTCGTGCGGCGCACCGTCACCGCACAGCCCAAGGTGACGTGGGCGCTGGACATTGCCAACCGACAGCTTCGGCAGATGACGCGGCTCATCGAGGAACTGCTGGACGTCACCCGCATCAGCCAGGGCAAGATCGTGCTCAAGCGCGAGCGGCTCGACTTGAACGCGGTGATCGCGCAAGGCGTGGAAACGGTGCATGGCCTCATCGAGAGCCGGCGCCAGAAGTTCCTGCTCGAATTGCCGCCGCATCCCGTGTGGCTGGACGGCGATGTGGCACGGCTCACGCAGGTGGTGGCCAACCTGCTGCACAACGCGTCCAAATACAGCCCGGAAGAGTCTTCCATTGCGCTGCGCTCGCACGTGGAGGGCGACAGTGCCGTCATCTCGGTGGTCGATCAGGGCATGGGCATCGACCCTGAATTGCTGCCGCGCATCTTTGATTTGTTTGCACAAGGCAAGCGCGGGCTGGACCGTTCACAGGGTGGGTTGGGCGTGGGCTTGACGCTCGCGCGTCGCCTGGCGCAACTGCACGGCGGCGACATCGAAGTACACAGTGCAGGGCATGACAAGGGCTCCGAGTTCCGCGTCTTCCTGCCGGGTGTGAAAGCGGACCCGGAAGCTGCCATCCGCGGCGTGGTGGGCGTACACGCCGATTCGCGGAAGGCCATGCAGCGGGTGCTGGTGGTGGACGACAACAACGACGCCGCAGTGGCCATAGCGGCAGTGCTGGAACTGGACGGACACGAGGTCAGGGTGGCGCGCGACGGCCGGCAGGCGCTGGCCGACATGGTCGAATTTTCACCGCATGTCGTCGTGCTCGACATCGGCTTGCCGCTGCTCGACGGCTATGAGGTGGCGCGGCGCATTCGCAAGCTCCCCCAGGGCGAAGGCGTGCTGCTCATCGCCTTGACCGGCTACGGGCAAAGCAGCGACAGGCAGGCGGCCACCGATGCGGGCTTCGACCGGCATTTCGTCAAGCCTGCGGACGCGGCGCTGCTGCTCGCCTGCATTGACGAGTGGCCGGCTGCTGTGGTGTCCCACAAATAAGGGCGCCTGAGTTTGCGCCTCTTCGCCCCGTGGGCGACGTCAAGCGGCGTCAGAAGTGGCGCGAATAGAAGTACACCGCCACGCCAATGATCAGCAACAGCGCAAGGATCCACTTCGACGAGCTGGAGGATGCTTTCTTTTGTGCGCGCCGACGTTCGGCCTCGAGCCGGGCGGGCAGCGTTTCGACTTCTTCGAGGCTGGTGTAGGGGTCGAAGCGCTCATCCTGCTCAATGGCCCTGAGCAGTGAGGCCAACTCCGCCGGGCTGTCGTCGTCGTGTTCGTAGGCTGAGGGTGCCTGACCGCGTGCCTGCTGCACATACGCCAGCAGCATCCGGCCCTTGGCGGTGAATCCGATGTCCTCACCACTCATGGCCAGCACGCCGTGGTCGATCAACGCGTCCAGGCCGCGCCTCACCGAGGGGCGTTCACTCACGGGAACTCGTGCATGCAGTGCAGTGCGCAGGGTCTTGTGCGAACGGGTTGCCCTCAAGCGGGCACGAACCAGTGAGACCAACGCAGCAGCGACGGCTTCACGATCGGAAAAGTGTTGGTTCATCCCGGTAAACCGTTGCTCGTGGCTTCCGTTGGAACCCACGCTCGGATGCGTTATGCCATCCATAACGGCTCCCGCATCGCGGCGGACAGGCGGCTAGGCGTGACGCGCTCGAAAGGGTGGTGGGTTGCAAGAAACATTGATTCAACTCCTGCTTCAGCCTTTCTCTAGGCAAAGGGAAAAATGTCTACGATCACGCGCTTGGCTTACATATGTCGTAGGAGGTAATCGCCTTCGGTTTACGGATGATTGCCCTTGCTGGATTCACTCGCAAACGAGCGATTTGCCCCGGTGCGAAACCTGTGGCCAAAGTATGTTGTTACACCACATACAAAGCAGCCTTATCTGTATCGACCACTCACACAGCAAGGCGCACGATAAAGATGCATGCCGAGCAACTGTTGCAAGATCCGGGCCGTTTTATGCATTGAAAAGTTCGCACCTTCGCGGCCTCGTTGACGGCAGTCGCCCGCACCATTTGGTGCCAATTTATTTCAGGCATGGGCGCAGCCCTCTTGAGGCGTGTGGGATTGGGCCTATTGAACGCATTGCAATTTGCAACAGCGCGGCGCGACAGCTGCCTACACCGCCATCGTGGCGCTGGAGCGAGTCTTCATGGCATCCAACAAGAAATGGAGAACGCCATGCCCATTCCGCTGCCACGACCCGACCGCGATCCGATTCCCTTTGTTCTGGTTCGCGCGCCAGCGGCCGCGAAGAAGCAGGAGGCGCCGACGCCCACGACGCCTGGTCGCAGTGCTGGAGTTGCGTTCACCTGCGCGAAGGCTGTGGTGCGAGGCAATTAGCAGGTCGCAAGGACGAGGACCGCGCCCGGGTAGACCCCGAGAACATCGGCTGCGTGGATCTCCCGTGCGAGCTTGTAGCGTGTGGTGGTGATCTGGTCTTCGCAAAGGCGCTCATCGAGATCAGCAGGCAAGACCACGCGGGTATCTTTCCAGCTTGAGGCGCTCATCGCGCCGTGCTTTTTCTCGAAGGTGGCAAACAGGCGCACCACCACGACGATCAGCGCGTAACCCTCATGACGACGCAGGAATGCCAGGAGATGTTCGCGCCGTGCGCCGAGCACTTCAAGGGGTTCATAGCTTCCTTCGCGCAACATCGCCGGCAAGCGCGATCGCAATGCGAGCAGGCGCCAGATGGTCCACAGCTTGGCGCGGCCGTTCGTTGCGGTGGCGACCAGCGTGTGTACCGCGCCTTCCACCTCTTGCGTGTCGTGCAAGGTTTGCAGCGATTGCAGGGCGTCTTGGCGTTCATCGAAGTCCACCGCCCGGCGGTTGTCGGGATCGACCAGGCTTCGGTCGATCAGCTCGCAGCCCTGATAGATGTCGGGCACGCCGGGTGACGTGAACTTGAGCAGCGCCAGGCTCAGGCCGTTCAGCGCACCATAGCGGTCCAGGCGTGCTGCGAGCGCCTGCAACGCCTGCAGGAAAGCGTTGCCCTGTCCGGGTGCCAGCAGGCCTTGAATGAATTGCTCGAGCGCGTTTTCGTAGTCGGCTTCGGGACGGGTCCAGCTGGTGCCGATCTTGCCTTCGCGCGCGGCCTTGTGCATGTACTGCACGATTCGCTGCGCATAGGCCTGCGATTCATCGGCGGTCATGGGCCCGGCCGGCAGTGTGCCGAGCAGGGTCTGGTAGAGCAGGTATTCGTGCGTGGCGGACACGGCGCCCCGCAGGGGGGCGTTGAGAGACTTCCACCCGCGCAACGCGTCTTCCCACATGCCGGGCATTTCCGACAGCACGTCGATGCGCAGGCGGACGTCTTCCGAGCGCTTGTTGTCGTGCGTGGAGGACGCGAGCATGGTCTGCGGCCAGCGGCGCTGCCGGTCGTCGCTGGCCTCATGGAACTGCTCGACCGTCATGCCGATGCGGTCCGGCTCGCCGCCCACTTCGTTGAGGGAACTCAGGGGAAAGTAGCGATAGAAGGCGGTGTCTTCCACACCCTTGGCGGCGACGGGCGCGCTGTATTGCTGGAAGCGTCGCGCGAACTGGCGCACGGCCGATTGCAGCGCAGGCTCCGCGCCGGGCGCTGCTTGCCCCAGCAGTGCGTCCTGCACGAAATCGAACACGCTTGGGTCCGGCAACTGAAGCCGCTCGCGCGTCGCGTCGATGGCTTCGGCCACCAGCCGCTTGTCCTGCGCGGTCGCGTCGTCGCCGTTGTACGTTCGATAGACGCCAAGGCTGGCGGCCACCGCCGCAATCACGTCGCGCAAGGTGTTGAGCGTGTGGTCCCGCGTGCGGCGGTCGCTCTTGGCGATGTTCAGCAGCGCAGTGGCCAGCACTTCAAGGTCCGACGCCAGCGTGCCGCGGGCGACGTTGAGCTTGGCCTCGTAGACGATCTGTGCAAAGTCCTGGTCGTTGCCAGTGAACGCCTTCCAGGTGTCGGTGATGCGCTCGGCCGCGCGGTGGTCCAGCAGCACGCCGTTGGCGACGTTGGCGAATCGGTAGCCGGTCGTGCCATGCACGGCCCACGACTGCGGAACGTCTTCGTTGGACGAAGCGATCTTCTCGGCCACGACGTACAGCGGCCGGCCCGCGGCGTCGAGGGTGTCGAATCCCCAAGTCGCCGCGCGCACGCGCGATGCATAGCCTTGCTGCAGCCGCTCGAAGTACGCAGCGGGGTCTTGCAAGCCATCGGGATGGTCGATGCGCAGCCCCTCGACCCAGCCACGCGCTGCAAGGTCGAGCGCGAGCGCGTGCGTCGCTTCGAACACGTCCTCGCGCTCGGTCCGCAAGGCGGCGAGTTCATTGACATCGAAGAAGCGGCGGTAGTTGATCTCGTCGGCCGCGGCGCGCCAGTAGGCCAGTCGGTAGGCCTGCGCTTCGAGCAGCGCGTGCAGCGCGTCGCGGCCTTCGGTTCCGTCGAAAGGCGCCAGCGCGTTGGCGATGGCCTGGGGATCGTCGGCGTTGGCATGGCGCAGCGCGTCCGGGAGCGTATGCGCCGCGACGGGGAAGAAGTGCTCGAAGTACTGCACGAGCGGCCTGGGCACGGACGCATCCCATTGCAACCGCAGTTCTCCGCGCGCCAGCACCTCCCCGTAGTGGTCACCCAGCACCGGCAGCAGAACCTTGCCCGCCAGCCCCGGCGTGGCGCTATGCCAATCGATGTCGAAGTGGTTGGCGTACGCAGAGTCCATGCCTTTTTCCAGCACGTCGTTCCACCACGGGTTGTCGCCTCCGAGCACGCCCATGTGGTTGGGCACGAGGTCGATGAGCTGACCCATGCCATGG
This sequence comes from Variovorax brevis, assembly GCF_030317105.1. Taxonomy (GTDB): domain Bacteria; phylum Pseudomonadota; class Gammaproteobacteria; order Burkholderiales; family Burkholderiaceae_C; genus Variovorax; species Variovorax brevis. The sequence goes on along the minus strand of NZ_JASZYG010000003.1, from coordinate 276,888 downwards.
GCCTGCAGCGCCAGCGTGAAGCGCTCGAAGGCCGGCATCCCGCCGAGTTCGGAGTTGATCTCGTCATGCGCGACGACGTCGTAGCCATGCATGCTGCCCGGCCGTGCGCGGTGGATGGGGGAGCAGTACACATGGCTGATGCCCAACTGCGCCAGGTAGGGCACGACACGCACGGCGTCGTCGAAAGTGAATCCCTTGTGCAATTGCAGGCGGTAGGTGGCGCGCGGAATCCGGGTGCGTGGTCGGCTGTCGTCAAGCGCGGCGGCTGGCGAGTCGGCGCGGGGCCGGACGCGGGCGATGGTGGTGCTCAACTGCCGCGTCAGCGGTGCGCGCCACATGGCCTGCACGTCGAGCGTGTACTTGCGCTGCCAGTTGGGATGCTCCACGGTGGTTCCCGGAATGTTCGCCTGCCACGGCTGGGCGAGCATGTCTTCGAGCTGGACCATCACGATGCTCGACGGCGTGGCAGCGAGGTAGCCGTGTACCGCCGCGGCCAGTCCCGGTGTCAGGCGCTCGTGCAGGAGCGTTTCGGTCGGGACGTCGGTGGCCTGCGGCACATGCTGGCGCAGTGCGGCGAGCAGGCGCGGGCGTTCGGCATCCCGCTCGTTGCGCTGGAGTTCGAAGGCGTCTGCTTGCGCGTAGAGCCCGAGGTCCAGGCGCGAGTGCAGGTCGGCGCCGGACCACCAGCCAGCCAGCGTGGGCAGGTCGTGCGTGCTGACCGCCACGACCGCATCGCGCGGGAAGTCGGCCGGTGCGCGGAAGTTGCCGGCATCGTCGTGTTCGAAGTACAGCAGCCGGTACGACAGCACGCCAAAGCGGCGCATGGCCTCGCGCATCGCGTCGGGGACGGTGCCAAGGTCCTCGCCCACCACGAGGCAGCGCTGGCGGCAGCTTTCGAGCGCGAGGATGGCGAACAGATCCTCGTAGGGGTAGTGCAAATAGGCACCATCGCGGGCCTTGCCCCCCGGCGGAATCCAGAACAGGCGCATCAGCATCATCACGTGGTCGATGCGCAGTGCGCCGGCGCCGCGCATGTTGGCGCGCAGCGCTTCGATGAAGACGGCGTAGCGGCTTTCTCGCAGGCGGTCCGGGCGCAGGGGCGGCAGGCCCCAGTCCTGCCCGTCGCGGTTGTGGAAATCCGGCGGTGCGCCGACGCTGGCGCCCAGCGCGAAGGTGTCCTGGTGCCGCCAGGTGTCGGAGCCGCCGCGGTCGACCGACACCGCAAGGTCGAGGTACAGCCCGATGGACATGCCCTGTGCCCGGCATTGCGCGCCGACGCTTTCGAGCTGGCGTGCGGCTTGCCACTGCAGGTATTCGAAGAAGGCGATGCGCTGCGCGTTGTCGTCGATGAAGCGGGACAACTGCGCGCTCGACGGCTCACGCAAGGCCTGCGGCCACATCGGCCATCCCCAGACCTGCGGGTCAGCCTGGTGCAGGTGCGATTGCACGGCTTCGAACACGGCGTGCTGGTGCAAGGCATCGCCACCTTGCAACTGGAATTGCCGGAATGCCAAGACCTCGGGATCGTTCTCGGACCGGCGAAGGAAGCGGGTGTGCAGAAGCGCCAGCACTTCATGCTTGGCCGCGGCAACGCCGGGGTAGTCCACCAGCGGCGCGGCACGCAGTGCGACAAGGCGCGCCTGGAATGCGCTCGAGCGCACCAGCGTGCGTGCCTCGTCGCAATCCTGGAAGTCGGGAACGGCCTCCACGTCGACGTACAGCACATTGAGTTGCGCGCGTGAGGATGGGCTGTAGGGGCTGGCGTGCGAGGGGTTGTGAGGAAAGAGGGCGTGCAGCGGATTGAGGCCTATCACGCTCGCGCCGCGGCTCGCGGCCTGTGCCGCGAAGGCCGCGAGGTCGGTGAAATCGCCGATGCCCCAGTTTCGCCCGGAGCGCAGGCCGTAGAGCTGCAGGGCGATGCCCCACAGCCGCCCTTGCGAAGCCAGCGACGGTGGCTCGTAGCACCGCTGGGGCGCGCACACGACAAGGGTGTCGCCCGGCGCGCCGTCAACGTCGAGGCGGTGATAGCCCTGCGGCAGCGCCACGGAAATGCTCAAGTCGAAAAGCGCGACCATCGCGCCGTTGACCGGATGGGGTTCGGAGCGCGTGAACTGGCCGGTCTCCATCACACCGGCATGAACCTCGCCGTCTTCCTCCACAAGGCGCCACTGGATGCGGGACATTTCCGCGGGCAGCCATGCGCCGATGGTGAAGGAAGTCGTTCCCTCCTTCAGGAACACGATGGGCGGAAGGGCAGGGTATGCTTTTTGCGACGTGCTTTGCGCGTCATGTCCGGTCTCACGAAGCAATGCGCGCAGCGAAGCGGCGGACACGACGTGCCGCTCGCCCCAGATGTCGTGATATTCCGTGTCGATGCCGAAGCGCTCGCACTGGCGCAGCAGATCGTCGTCGGAGGGCGCCTCGCCGGCCGGCTGCGCGCCCTCGTCACGCATCAGGCGCTTCCTGCAGCGTGGCGAACACGCCGCCTGGGGGCAGGTGCAGGGCGACCACACTGTCGTCGCCTTGCATGCCGCGGATGGCGTGGATCTCACGTCCCAGCGGACGCGCGCTGCTCAGTTCGCTGGCGCCGAAGTTGGCGACGACGTGCAGCAGCCAGGCAGTGGTCGGCGTGTCGCGCGACACCAATCGCCAGGTGATCCACAGGGTATCGCCTTCGCATCGCCATTGCTGCACGGTGGCGCCGCCGCCGAGTCGCGGAACGATCTCATCACGCCGTGTCTTCAGGAGCGCGATCGTTTCGCGAAGCACCTCGCCGTGCGGCGCTTGCAATCGTTCGTCCCAAAGGAGTTTCGATGCCAAGAAGGCCGACTCACCATTCGGATCCGCAATGCAGGCGCGCACGCCGGGATCGGCGAATGCGGCGAAGCGTGCGAATTCCGCACGCCGGCCGTCGGCGACCGCCGCTGCCAGTTCAGGCCCGAAGTCACAGAAGTATTCGAATGGCGTCGACGCCGCGAACTCCTCGCCCATGAAAAGCATCGGCGTGTGCGGCGACAGCAGCACGCAGGCACGGGCCGCCAGCAGCATCGCCGGATCGGCGAGCGCGTCGATGCGTTCGCCAAAGGCACGGTTGCCGATCTGGTCGTGCGTCTGCATGAAGGACACGAAGGCGCTGAGCGGCAAACCGTCGCAGGGCTCGCCGCGCGCCTCACCGTTCCGGAAGGCCGACGGCTCGCCGGCATAGACGAAGCCACGTGCCAGCGCGAGCCCGAGGCGTTCGAGCGGCTTGTCGGCGTAGTCGGCGTAGTAGCCGTCCGTCTCGCCCGTCAGAAGAACGTGCGCCGCGTGATGCAGGTCGTCGTTCCATTGCGCCGTCGCCACCAGGGGATGACCGTCTGTTTCGCGCGCCAGGCGACGCGATTCGTTCAGGTCGTTTTCCAGCACCACGTGGATGTGTCGCTGCAGGCCGGGACCGTTCTTGAGCACGGTGCAGATCTCCTCGACGATGTGCAAGGCAGAGTCGTCGCGAATGGCGTGCACGGCATCCATGCGCAGGCCGTCGAAGCCATATTCCTCGATCCAGTACAGCGCGTTGTGGATGAAGAAGTCACGCACCGTGCGCGAATCCTCGCCGTCGAAATTGATGGCAGCGCCCCATGGCGTCTGGTGCGCCGGGTTGAAGAACTGCGGGCAGTAGGCATGGAGGTAATTTCCCTCCGGCCCGAAGTGGTTGTAGACCACGTCCAGCAGCACCATCAGGCCCGCGCCGTGGGCGGCATCGACAAGGCCCTTGAGTTGCGCCGGCGTGCCGTAGCCTGCATCAGGCGCAAAGGGCAGCACGCCGTCATAGCCCCAATTGCGACGGCCCGGAAAGTCGGCAACCGGCATGAGTTCGATGGCGGTGATGCCCACGGCCGCCAACTCTTCCAGACGTGCCTGCGCGGCAGCAAAGGTGCCCTCCGGCGTGAAGGTGCCGACGTGCATTTCGTAGATGACCGCCTCTTCCCACGGGCGGCCCTTCCACTGCGTGTGTTGCCAAGTGAACGCCAGCGGGTCGATCACCTCGCTCGGCCCATGCACGTCCTGTGGATTGGCGCGCGATGCGGGGTCCGGCACCTGCAGGCCGTCAGGCAAGCGGAATCGGTAGGTGTCGCCGGCGCGCGCCTCGTCCACCGTGGATTCGTACCAGCCATCGGGATCGGGATGCATGGCGACGTCATGCCAGTCGCCATCGCCGCGCCGCCATTCGAGCACGACTTTTCGCACGGCGGGCGCCCACAGTGCGAAACGCACGCCGCCGCCTTCCTGCAGCTCTGCGCCGAAAGGCATGGTGTGCTTCATGGCGGGTCCAGCGTGCCGCGAAGCAGCGTGAGGGAGCGGCCCTGCAGCGGATACATTGGCTCGGCAAATTCGGCGGGAGGTGTTCCGTTGAGGGCGGTGTCCACCAGCCGCATCCATGTCGTGCGCGTCCGCGGCGGCATCAGGAAGGGCAGGGCGTCGTGGTGGGCGTTGAGCAGCAGCAGGAAGTCGTCGTCACGCTGCGATTCGCCGCGCGGGCCGACGTCGACCAGGCCGGTGCCGGAGAACAGCATGCCGAGGCAGCGCACATGCTCGCCCCAATCGGAGGGCGTCATTTCCTCGCCGTCGGGTCGCAGCCAGATCACGTCCTTGTCCGCGTTCGCATCGGGCGCCTGACCGCGGAAGAAGGTGCGGCGCCTGAACGACGGATGTTGCCGCCGAAGATGGATCAACTGCGCCACGAAGTCGTGCAGCGAATCGGCCTTGGGGTCGGGCGACCAGTCGAGCCATGCGGTTTCGTTGTCTTGGCAATAAACATTGTTGTTGCCCTGCTGCGAGTTGCTGCGCTCGTCGCCCGCCAGCAGCATGGGCACGCCTTGCGACAGCACCAGCGTGGCCAGCAGGTTGCGCTTTTGCCGCTCGCGCAGCGCGTTGATTTCCGCATCGTCCGTCGGCCCCTCGGCGCCGCAGTTCCACGAGAGGTTGTTGCTGTTGCCGTCCCGGTTGTCCTCGCCGTTGGCCTCGTTGTGCTTGTCGTTGTACGAGACGAGGTCGTTGAGCGTGAACCCGTCGTGCGCGGTGATGAAATTGATGCTCGCGTGCGGGCCCTTGCCGGACCAGCCGTACAGGTCCTGCGAGCCCGCCAGGCGGTGCGCCAGGTCGCCCACCACGCCGGCGTCACCTTTCCAGAAACCGCGGGCGCCGTCGCGATAGCGGTCGTTCCATTCGGCCCAGCCGGGCGGAAAGTTGCCGACCTGGTAGCCGCCGTAGCCAAGGTCCCAGGGCTCGGCGATGAGCTTGACCTTGTTGAGCGTCGGGTCCTGCCGGATGGCGGCAAAGAAGCTGCCCAGGTTCTCGACCTTGCCCGCCTCGCGCGCCAGTGCCGATGCAAGGTCGAAGCGAAAGCCGTCCACGTGCATCTCGTCGGCCCAGTAGCGCAGCGAGTCCATCACGAGCTGCAGCGCACGCGGCGATTCCAGGTTGACGGTGTTGCCGCAACCGGTGAAGTCGTCGTAGTAGCGGCGATGCTCCGCGTTCACGATGTAGTAGGAGGAGTTGTCGACCCCGCGCATCGACAGCGTGGGGCCGAGCTGGTTGCCTTCGCAGGTATGGTTGTAGACCACGTCGAGGATGACTTCAATGCCTGCGGAGTGCAGGCTCTTGACCATGGTCTTGAATTCCTTGACCTTGCCCGAGGCGCTGTAGCGCACCTCCGGTGCAAAGTAGCCCAGCGTGTTGTAGCCCCAGTAGTTCTGCAGCCCCTTTTCCGCCAGGTGCCGGTCGTTCAGAAAGGCGTGGACGGGCAGCAACTCGATGGTCGTCACGCCCAGGCGCTGCAGGTAGTCGATGACGGGCGAGCAGCCCAGTGCCGCGTAGGTGCCGCGCAAATGCTCCGGCACGCCGGGGTGCTGCATCGTGAAGCCGCGCACGTGCAATTCGTAGATCACCATGTCCTGCCACGGCACTTCGGGGCGACGGTCCTCGCCCCAGGTGAAGGCGGGTTCCAGAACGCGGCTCTTGGGCATGAAGGCGGCGCTGTCGCGGCGGTCGAAGGACAGGTCCTGCCGCTTGCTGCCCACGGAATAGCCGTAGAGCGCATCGCTCCAGCGCAGTTCGCCCACCAGGTCCTTGGCGTACGGGTCCAGCAGCAGCTTGTGCGGGTTGAAGCGGTGGCCTTCCTCGGGCTTGTACTTGCCGTGGATGCGATAGCCGTAGGCCATGCCGGGCCGTGCCTGCGGCAAGTAGCAGTGCCACACGTCGTTGGTTCGTTCACGCAAGGTGATGCGTTGCCGCTCATGACGGCCCTTGTCGTCGAAGATGCACAGCTCGGCGCCTTCGGCGTGCTTGGAAAAGATGGCGAAGTTCACCCCCTCGCCGTCCCAGGTCGCCCCCAGGGGATAGGGGCGGCCGGGCCAGACAGCGTCGAGTGCAAGGTGGACGCGCCGCGTCACGGATGCGCCCGGTCCTGATCGGCGGGCCGACTCGGCCACACGGCGCCGCCGACCCGTGTCGGCGGAGGCGGTGTGTCGCGTCGAACGCTATCCAGCGGATTCAGGCCGCGCGCCTTGCGCCGGGGACCGCCGTGCGGCCACCACTCCTCGATGCGTTCGGCGGCCCATTCCTTTCCAGCCAGCCCGAAGGCCAGGGCAAGCGCGAACACCACCCCGCCCAGGATAATGAGGAAGCTCTGGCGCACGATGTCGCCGCCGACTTTGATCTGGTCCAGCGCAATGAGCACGACGAAGAGCAGGATCGCGTACTGCGCCACCTTGCCCAGCAGCAGCGCGTCCTGCATGCCGGCATTGCGGCCATAGGTGGTGACGGCATCGCCCACGAACTTCGCGAAGTAGGCGCCAAAGGCCAGGATCAGCAAGGCCACGAAGACATTGGGCACGAACCACATCACGCGCCCGAGCAGGTCCGTGACGTAGCTCAGCCCCATGCCGTTGAAGGCGATGATGAGCGAGGCCAGGATCACCAGCCAGTAGGCGAGCACGCCGAAGACCACCGTCGCATCCGACACCATGCCGCCCTGGCGCAAGAAGCTGTCGATGCCGGCGCGTTCGGTCAGCACGTGGAAGTTGATGGCGCGCAAGGCGCGGATCACCGCAAAGCGCACCACCTTGGCGATGAGCCAGCCGCCAATGACGACCAGCGCCGCAAAGAGCAGCCGCGGAATGTAGGCGCCGACCTGGTACAGGAAGGCGCGCAGGGGCTCCAGGTGGATGGAAAGGCTGTCCATGAAGGATCTCCCTCAATTCGTTATGTCAGCGCGAAGCGCGGTCGATCAGGGACAGGATGCCCTGCAGCGGAACGGACACCCAATCGGGCCGGTTGTTCAGTTCGTAGCGAAGCTCGTAGAAAGCCTTTTCGAGTTCGAAGAGCGCGAGCAGTTGCGAATCCACCGCGCCTGCGGCCGGTGCCAGCGTTGCGGTGTAGGCGTCCAGGAACGCGGAGATGGTCTGTGCTTGCCAGTCCTCAGCCGCCGCGCCCAGGCGCTTGAGTTCATCCGCATTCTGCGCCGCCCTGCGCAAGGCGCTCCAGCGTGCGTAGTCAAAAGAGCGCAGCATGCCGGCCACGTCGCGCAGCGGCGAATGCTTGGCACGCCGCTCTTCCAGTGGCCGCGCGGGCTCGCCTTCGAAGTCGATGATGACGAAATCATTGCGTGCCACCAGCACTTGCCCCAAGTGGTAGTCGCCGTGGTAGCGCGTGCGCTGGCCCGACGCAGTGCTGAAGCGCATCGCATCGATGAAGTGGTCGATGACGCCGGTGCTCTCGAGCAGGCGTGCCGCGTCGTCGTGCGACGCGGCGGGCAAGCCGGCTGCGCTGCTGCGCAGGCGTGCCAGCGTGGCCTGGCCTTCCGAGCGCACGTGGTCGCGGACCGATAGCAACTCTTCCTGCGTCATGGGTTCAGGATCGAAGGCCGCATTGCCCGTGCGCTTGGCGAGCGCGTTGTGCAACTCGGCGGTGCGTTGTCCAAGAACACGGATCAGTGCAAGAAATGCGCCATGCGGATCGACGCGCGGCTCGCCGTCGGTGTCGCGAATCTCGCCCAGATAGCGTTCGAGGTAGTCCAGCGTATAGCTCCAGCCGTCGCCCTGGTTGGGCACATAGGCTTGCAGCAGCGCGAGTGTCATCACGGTGCCGTCGTTGCCAAGGTATTCGATGGCGCCCACCACCGGAACGCTGTTGGCAAAGCCGGCGTCTTCGGTCAGGAAGCGGCCCATTTCCAGTTCCGGATTCACCCCGGGACGAATCTGGCGATAGCCCTTGAGGAACAGCGTTTCATCCAGCATCACGACGGTGTTGCTGCTGAGCGGCGTGGGGCGGCTCACAGGCATGGCGTCGACCTCTGCCGCGTCGAGATGGCGCGCGATGTCCGTCGCGCGGAAGTGCAGCTTGCCGCGCGAGGTGGGCAGCGTTGCGCCGCGAAGGATGGCCTGCACCACCGCGCGGCAGAAGGATTCGTCGAAGAAGGCATCGCCCATCACGCCGACGTTGGCCTGCTGGCGGATCTTGGCGATGGCCGCCTGTTGCAGGCTCTTCATCCGCTCTTCTTCATGGTCTTCCCACGCGAGGGCCAGTGGCATGAAATAGTTGGCCGGTTCGGGCGTGCCTTCCAGGCCCAGCAGCGGCAACATCCAGCTGTGGCCATCGGCCTCGAAAACGGCGTGGTCGATGACCCGTGCGCGCGAGATCGTGGAGCCCTTGTAGGCGAACCATCGCTGCGCCTCGATGTGCGGCGGCAGCGTATCGGTTTCGAACTGCGTGCGCAGTCGATCGGCAAAGCCGATGCGCCACGGCACGACCTTTTCCTTGAACAGGCTCGTCCAGCCGTCGAAGAGCACCAGCACCGGCCGGTCCTGCAGCGCGACGCTTTCCTGGTGCCAGCTGGGCATCGGCGCTTCATGGGTCAGCTTGAACCAGTAGAAGCCGTGCGAGGGCAGCGTCAGCATGTAAGGCAGTTCGCCGATCGGCGGAAAGGAAGTGCGGCCCAGCATCTCCACCGGAACCCGGCCCTTGTACATCGACAGGTCGAGCTCCACCGGCTGCGCGGCGCGCGAGAGGTTGAAGACCGAGAGGATGATGTCTTCGCCATGCTCGCTCAGGTAGGCGAGGATCTTGCGATTGCCGGGCTTCAGGAAGGTGCGGCGCCCGCGTCCGAAGGCCCGGCTGGTCTTGCGCACCGCGAGCATGCGGCGCGTCCAGTGCAGCAGCGAGCTCTTGTCGCGCAACTGCGCTTCGACGTTGAGCGCTTCGTAGCCGTACATCGCATCCATGATGGGCTGCAGGTAAAGGCGCTGCGGATCGGCGCGCGAGAAACCGGCGTTGCGGTCGGGACTCCATTGCATCGGTGTGCGCACGCCGTTGCGGTCGCCCACGAACACGTTGTCGCCCATGCCCAGTTCATCGCCGTAGTAGATGATGGGCGAGCCCGGCATCGACAGCAGCATGCTGTTCATCAGCTTGATGGAATCCTTGTTGTTCTCCATCAGCGGTGCGAGCCTGCGGCGAATGCCCAGGTTGATGCGCGCCTGCATGTCGGCCGCATAGGTCGTGTACATGTAATCGCGCTCGCGGTTGGTCACCATCTCCAGCGTGAGCTCGTCGTGGTTGCGCAGGAAGATGGCCCACTGGCAGCCGTCGGGAATGTCGGGCGTCTGCTGCAGGATCTCGATGATCGGGTCGCGGTCTTCCTGTGCGATGGCCATGTACATGCGCGGCATCAGCGGGAAGTGGTACGCCATGTGGCATTCGTCGCCTTCGCCGAAGTACTCGCGCACGTCTTCGGGCCACATGTTGGCTTCGGCCAGCAGGAAGCGGTTCTCGTAATTCGCGTCGATGGCGGCGCGCAACCGCTTGATGACGACGTGCGTCTCGGGCAGGTTCTCGTTGGTCGTGCCGTCGCGCTCGATCAGGTAGGGAATCGCGTCGAGCCGGAAGCCGTCCACGCCCATGTCGAGCCAGAAGCGCATGGTGCGAAACACGGCTTCGAGCACGGCCGGGTTGTCGAAGTTCAGGTCCGGCTGATGGCTGAAGAAGCGATGCCAGAAGTAGGCCTTGGCGACCGGGTCCCACGTCCAGTTCGACTTCTCCGTGTCGGTGAAGATGATGCGCGTGCCCTGGTAGAGCTGGTCGGTGTCGCTCCACACGTAGAAGTCGCGCTCCGGCGATCCGGCAGCTGCCTTGCGTGCCGCCTGGAACCACGGATGCTGGTCCGAGGTGTGGTTGATGACCAGTTCGGTGATCACGCGCAGCTCGCGCTTGTGCGCCTGCTCCAGCATGTCGCGAAAGTCCTGCAGCGATCCGTACTGCGGGTGCACGTCTTCGTATTCGGAGATGTCGTAGCCGTCGTCGCGCAGGGGCGACGGATAGAAGGGCATCAGCCAGATGGTGTTGACGCCCAGGTCCTTCACGTAGTCGAGCTTCTCGGCCACGCCCTTGAAGTCGCCGACGCCATCGCCGTTGGAGTCGAAGAAGGCCTTCACGTTGAGCTGGTAGATCACCGCATCGCGGTACCAGGTCGGATCCCCCGCGGTGTCGATCTCGGTGGTCTCGAGCGCAAGGCGGGGCAGTGGGGCGTTCATGGTGGATCGGCTCAGAGGTAGTAGTCGAAGTCGCGCTCGTCGCGCACGCGGCGGCGCACGGCAAAGACGTGCGCAGGAAGGCGTTGCGGATCGAGCAGGATGTAGTGGTGCGTGCCGCGCCAGGTGAAGCGCTGGTCGCTGATGAGGTCGTGCATCTGGAAGGGCTTGTCGGCCGCGACGCCAACCAGCGCGGGGTCCAGGTGGAGCCAGCCGTGGTGCGCGTTGTGCGGGTCGAGGTTGACCACCGTCACGACGACGTTGCTGCCATCCGGCGATGCCTTCATGTACGCGACGAGCTGATCGTTGTCGATGTCCAGGAAGCGCAGGCTGCGGTCGGCGTGCAAGGCTTCGTTGGCATGGCGGATCTCGTTGACGCGCGTGATGAAGGGACGCAGTCCTGCATCCGGACTCCAGTCCCAATGGCGCAACTGGTACTTCTCGGAATCGAGGTATTCCTCGCTCGACGGGCCGCGCGGCAGGTGTTCCATCAACTCATAGGCGGGGCCGTACATGCCGTAGCTCGCGGCCAGCGTGGCAGCGAGCACGAGGCGCGACTTGTAGACGGCTTCTTCGCCGGTTTGCAGCGCAGCGTGCAGGATGTCCGGCGTGTTGGGCCACACGTTGGGGCGGAAGTACTCCACGCCTTCGCCCTGCGACAGTTCGGTGAAGTACTCCGTCAGCTCTTCCTTCGTGTTGCGCCACGTGAAGTAGGTGTATGACTGCGAAAAGCCCAGCTTTGCCAGCCGGTGCATGACCTTCGGCCGCGTGAAGGCTTCGGCCAGGAAGATCACGCCGGGGTGTGCGCGCTTGACCTCGCCGATGGCCCATTCCCAGAACGCGAAAGACTTCGTGTGCGGGTTGTCGACGCGAAAGATGTTCACGCCCTGCGCCACCCAGTGGTTGAGCACGCTCTTGAGTTCGTTCCACAGCGCCGGCCAGTCTTCGCTTTCGAAGTTGAAGGGGTAGATGTCCTGGTACTTCTTGGGCGGGTTCTCGGCGTACTGCACGCTGCCATCCGGGCGCCAGCGGAACCAGGCCGGGTGCTCTTTCACATAGGGGTGGTCCGGGGCGCACTGGAAAGCGATGTCCAGTGCGATTTCCATCCCGTGCTGCGACGCGGCCGCGACCAGCGCGCGGAAGTCTTCCGGCGTGCCCAACGCCGGCAGGATGCTCTTGTGGCCGCCCTCGGCGGCGCCGATGGCCCAGGGGCTGCCGACGTCGCCCGCTTCGGTCACGAGCGCGTTGTTGCGGCCCTTGCGCTGCATGCGTCCGATGGGATGGATGGGCGGCATGTACAGCACGTCGAAGCCCATCGATGCGATGAGCGGCAAGCGCTCGATCACGTCGCGAAAAGTGCCGTGTGCGCCAAGCTGCGTGCCCGCGGAGCGCGGGAAGAGTTCGTACCAGGTGCTGAACTGCGCGCGAGCGCGGTCGACCACCAGAGGCAGTTCGGCCGGGAAGGTCGCCTGCAGGCTGCGGTCGGGATGGCGGCGTGCCGTCTCGCCGCGCACTTCGTCCAGCGCGAGGGCCTTGAGGGCTGCGGCTTCCATTTCGGAGTCGGCGGCGCTTTCCTCCAGCGCGCGTGCCCAGCGTGCGAGCACGTTGCGGTCTTCGCCTTCAGTGCGCGCTGCAGCGCCGGTGATCTCCATCGCGCCGACCCGGGCGGCGATGCGGATGTCTTCCGGATCCGTACGACGCTCGAGTTCGTGATGCCACGAGTCGAAGCTGTCGACCCATGCGAACACCGTGAAGCGGTAGCGTCCCGGCGCCGGCGGAACGATGTCGGCGTGCCACTCGTCGTTGTAGCGCAGCTTCATCGGCAACTCATGCCGTTCGGTGGCGCCTTCCTTCCACCATTGCAGCATCACGCGCGGCGCGTCGTGGCCGTCGGTGAACACGTGCGCGGTGATGCGCACGGTTTCACCGGCCACGCGCTTGGCGGCGAAGCGGCCGCCATCGACCACGGGCATCACCGCATCGATGACCACCCGGCTGCGGCCGTCCGGCGCGTCGATCGAAGCGGGGGCGCGCGGCACGCCGGCCGTGGTTGCAGGTGTCAACGTCCTATTCATCGGCGGCCACTTTCAGGAAGAGGGTGGACAGCGGCGGCAGCGTCAGGAACACGGAATGCGGGTGGCCGTTGGCGCGGACCGGCGCCGCGCGCACGGCGCCCAGGTTGCCCCAGCCCGAGCCGCCGAAGGCCACCGCGTCGCTGTTGAAGATCTCGCGCCACACGCCGCCCGTGGGCACGCCGAGGTTCAGGTTCTGGCGAGGCACCGGCGTGAGGTTGCACACGACCAGCACGCTCTCGCCACTGCGTGATTTGCGAAGGAAGGCGATCACGCTGTTGGGCGCGTCGTCGGCTTCGATCCACTCGAAGCCTTCAGGGGAAAAGTCGAGTTCGTGCAGCGCAGGTTCTTCGCGCAGCAGTCGGTTGAGTTCGCCCACCAGGTGCTGCATGCCGCGGTGCTCGGGTTGCTCCGTCACCCACCATTCCAGTTCGCCTTCGTGCGTCCATTCGCGGCGCTGCGCAAACTCGCCGCCCATGAAGAGAAGCTTCTTTCCGGGGTGCGCCCACATGTACGACAACAGCACCCGCAGGTTGGCAAACTGTTGCCACGCATCGCCCGGCATCTTGTTGATGAGCGAGCCCTTGCCGTACACCACTTCGTCGTGCGAGAGCGGCAACACGAAGTTCTCGTGAAAGGCATACATCATCGAAAAGGTGATGCGGGTGTGGTGATGGCGCCGGTGCAGCGGGTCCTCGCGCATGTAGTCGAGGGTGTCGTGCATCCAGCCCATGTTCCACTTCATGCCGAAGCCCAGGCCACCCATGTCGGTGGGGCGCGAGACGCGCGGCCACGCGGTGGATTCCTCGGCGACCGTGAAGGCGTCAGGGTGCTCGCGGTACACGGCGCGGTTGAGGTCCTGCAGGAAGTCGATGGCCTCGAGGTTTTCGCGTCCGCCGTCTTCGTTCGGTATCCACTCGCCGTGGTTTCGCGCGTAGTCCAGGTAGAGCATCGATGCAACCGCGTCCACGCGCAGGCCATCGATGTGGTAGCGGTCGAGCCAGAACAGGGCTGATGAAATGAGAAAGCTTCGAACCTCGTCGCGCCCGTAGTTGAAGATGGCCGAGTTCCATTCCGGATGAAAGCCCTGGCGCGGATCGGCGTGCTCGTAGAGATGCGTGCCGTCGAACTCGGCAAGGCCGTGCGCATCGTTCGGAAAGTGCGACGGCACCCAGTCGAGCACCACGCCGATGCCGCGCTGGTGCAGGTGATCCACGAAGTACATGAAGTCCTGCGGCGTGCCATAGCGCGAGGTGGGCGCAAAGTAGCCGGTGGTCTGGTAGCCCCAGGAGCCGTAGAAGGGGTGCTCGGTGATCGGCATCAACTCCACGTGCGTGAAGCCCAGCGACACGACGTACTCGGCCAGTTCGTGCGCGAGCTCGCGGTAGTTCATCGGCTCGCCGTTCCTGCGCCGCCACGAACCCGGATGCACCTCGTACATCGACATCGGGGCATCGAGACGGTTGCGCGGTGCGCGGCTGCCCATCCATTCGGCGTCGCGCCAGTCGTATTCGAGCGACCACACACGCGAGGCGGTGGCCGGGGGCAATTCGCTCCATAGCGCGAGCGGGTCGGCCTTTTCATGGACGTGGCCCGCGCGATCGACGATGCGGTACTTGTAGGCGTCGCCACGCCGGGCGCCATCGCTTCGGCCTTCCCACACGCCGGTGGTGTCGGGGCGGGGATGCAGCGCATCGACTGTGGCGTCCCAGCCGTTCCAGTCGCCGATCACCGAGATCGACGACGCATTGGGGGCCCATACGCCAAAAGTGGCCCCTTCGCCGTCGGCGTCGAGGTGACAGCCGAGTCGTTCGTAGAGGCGTGCGTGGGTGCCTTCGCGAAACAGGTAGGCGTCTGTCTCACCGAAAGATGCGAGGGTGTTCACGGGGAATTTTTCTGGCGGTGGGTGGCACTCACTTGTACGACTGCGCCGCACCGCATTCGCGTGTCGAATCGCCCGTTTGCCTGTCGGACGTTGACGCATCCGCCGACGATGGACGGGCGCGCCGGCGCATGCTTTTGCTGTAGGACTGCGCCGACATTCGCGCCTGAAAAAGTCTGATGGTCCAAGGGTCACGAAGTGGGTGTAGTCTTTTGGATCCGGCCCCCAAAACCCAATGCAGAGACAAGCGAAATGAGCGACGCCATTTACTGTTTTGACACTGCGACCGTGCGGTTCGCGGTCTATCCCCAAGGCCCCGGCGGCACCCGGGTGATTGCGGAAATCGGCGAGGATCCCTTGCGCGACCTGTTCGGTGCGGAAGGGGCGGGCGACACACTGGTCGATGCCTATTACGAAAACGCGAGTGTGATCAACGCGCTGGCGCTGAAGCGTCATCGGGAAGCGCCGGAAGTCACGGTGCTTCTGGAAACCATCGATTTCGAAGCAATCGGGCGCGTCGGGTTGGCGCCCAGCGTGGTTCGCACGCTGGCCATGGCGAATCTTGTCGCTCAATCGGAGCTGGTGGAGCCGTCAGGGCCCGAAGCCCGGCAGGCTGTCGGTTCGACGGCCTCCTGACAGCGCCCTGGGGCCGTCGCCCTCCTTCCGGAACCGACGGCCGGCAAGCGCCGATGCAAGGCGCAGTCCTGCGTGAAGACTCCCAAGTCGCCGGCATGGCACTGCATGCCCGATTGAGATACTGTGCGGATCTGGACTCGTGCACGGACTTGCGAATGCCAATGGATCCCACTGCCCCGAGGCGCACGCTGCGCATTCCGCTCAGGCACCCTTTGATGGCTGTCGCGGGGGCCGCAGCGGCGCTGACGGCGCTCGGCATTCTTTCCGCATCAGCGACCCAGTGGCTGCGCTTGCGTCGCGCGTTGCAGAACGCGCGCCTTGCGCCGGATGGCTTCAAACCCTTCGAAAGCCGGCCGAACAACCCGCGCGCCCGCGTGCTGGTGCTGGGCGACAGCACCGCCGTTGGCTTGGGAGCAGACGATCCGCGTGATTCGCTGGCCGGCATGCTTGGCGCTTCGCATCCGCAGGTGGCCATCACCAACCGCGCCGTCAGCGGCTCGCGCCTGCAGGACGTGCGGGCGCAGATCGAAGCGCTCTCGCCTCAAGAGCGCGAAGAGGGCGGCTACGACCTGATCCTGCTGTTCGTCGGCGGCAACGACGTGCTGCGCCTCACGCCCATGGCGCGGCTGCAGGTGGAGGCGCAGGCACTGCTGCCCGACCTGCGCAAGCTGGCCGGCAAGCTGGTGTGGATCAGCAGCGGCAACATCGGGCTCGCACCGCTCCTGGTGCCGCCGTGGTCGTGGTGGGCAACGGCCCGCGCGCGGCGCGTGTGGCAGCTGTTCGACGCGGTGTCGCAGCGCCACGACGCGGTCTTCGTCAGCTTTTTCCACGAGCGCGGGGAGGACGTTTTCTCTCGCGAGCCCAAGCTCTATTTCGCCGCGGACGGCATGCACCCGACCGGCGCCGCCTACCGCATCTGCTATGAGCGGCTACGCGAACTCGTGTGCCTGGATTTGCTGCTGGAAGAAGCGCAGGCAAGGCACGCCAGTGCGCACGCGCTGAAGCGGGCTTGAACCCTCCTTGCGATCCAATGGCAAGATGACGCGCTGCGCATTCGCCATGCCTTGGCGGCATCGGATGCGCGCGTCGCCTGACCCGGAGGATTTGCATGACGCCCGAGCTGCCGTTTCTGAACCCGTACCGCCATGGTTTTGCCCGCGTGGCCGTGGGCGTGCCGCGCAACCGCGTGGCCGACGCGCCCTTCAATGCGCAGGAGACCATCAAGCTGTACCGGGACGCCGCGTCCAGCGGCGCGGTAGTGGTGGCGTTTCCGGAGTTGGGTCTTTCGGCCTACACCTGCGACGACCTGTTCCATCAGGCTGCGCTGCTCGATGCCTGCGAGGCGGCACTGCAAGCCATCGTCGAAGCCTCGGCCTCCGTGGGCGCGCTGGCCATCGTCGGCCTGCCGCTTCGGGTGGATCACCGGCTATTCAACTGCGCGGCGGTGGTCGGCGGCGGCCGCTTGCTGGGCGTGCAGCCCAAGACCTACCTGCCGAACTATGGCGAGTTCTACGAAGGTCGGCAGTTCAGCGCCGCCGACAGCGCCCTTGCCACGGAAATCGATTGGCGCGGTGAGCGCGTGCCCTTTGGCTCGGACCTCATTTTCCAGTGCCGGCAACTGCCGCTCATGAAGGTGCACGTCGAGATCTGCGAAGACGTCTGGGTGCCGATTCCGCCTTCGAGCTATGCGGCGCTGGCCGGCGCGACGGTGCTGGTGAATCTCTCGGCCTCGAACATCACCATCGGCAAGTCGGCGTACCGGCATCAACTGGTGAGCCTGCATTCGGCGCGATGCCTGGCGGCCTATCTTTATTCGTCGGCGGGCATCGGCGAGTCGACCACCGACCTGGCGTGGGACGGCCAGGGCCTGATCTACGAAAGCGGCGAGATGCTGGCCGAGAGCGAACGCTTTGGCAACAGCTCGCACTTCATCACGGCGGACATCGACCTGGAGCGCGTCTCGCGCGAGCGCATGCGGCAGAACTCCTTTGGCGTGTCGGTGCAAAAGCACAAGGCCGCGCTGACGGGGTGGCGCACCGTGCCTTTCGACGTCGTCGTGCCCGCCCAAACAGGCGGCCCGCTTCAGCGCAGGGTGGAGCGATTTCCCTACGTGCCCGCCAATGCGAGCATGCGCGACGAGCGCTGCGATGAGGTCTTCAACATCCAGGTGCAATCGCTCGTGCAACGGCTGGAATCCACGGGCATCAAGACGGTGGTGATCGGCGTGTCGGGCGGGCTCGATTCGACGCACGCCCTGCTGGTCTGCGCGCAGGCGATGGACCGGCTCGGCCTGCCGCGCGCCAACATCCTGGGCTTCACGATGCCCGGCTTTGCCACCAGCGAGCGCACGTTGCGGCAGGCGCACCAGTTGATGGCCGCGGTGGGTTGCACCGCGCGCGAGATCGACATCCGCGAAAGCTGCAAGCAGATGCTGGAAGATCTGCAGCATCCTTATGGCGAGGGCGTGGACCAGTTCGACATCACCTTCGAAAACGTGCAGGCGGGCGAGCGCACGAGCCACCTGTTCCGCCTCGCGAACTTCCACAACGGCATTGTGGTGGGCACCGGCGACCTGAGCGAGCTGGCGCTGGGCTGGTGCACCTACGGCGTGGGCGACCACATGTCGCACTACAACGTGAACGCCAGCGTGCCGAAGACGCTCATCAAGTACCTGGTGCGCTGGGTGGCGGACAAGGGCGTGATCGGCGTCGAAGGCAGCGCCGTGTTGCGCGCGATCCTGGAGACGGAAGTCAGCCCGGAACTCATCCCCACGATAGCGGGAGCGGGTGAGGGCACCTCGCAACCCGGCCAGCGGACGGAAGACACCATCGGCCCCTACGAGCTGCAGGACTTTCACCTCTACTACACGTTGCGCTACGGCTTCAAGCCGACCAAGGTGGCGTTCCTGGCGTACACCGCGTGGCGTGACCGCACGCGCGGCAACTGGCCCGACGATCTCAAAGAAAAGAACGAGTACGTGCTGGCGGACATCAAGCGCCACCTGGGCACCTTCCTCTACCGCTTCTTCAAGACCAGCCAGTTCAAGCGTTCGTGCGTGCCGAACGCGCCCAAGGTGGGTTCCGGCGGCTCGCTGTCCCCGCGTGGGGACTGGCGTGCGCCCAGCGATTCAGAAGCCACGGTGTGGCTTGACGATTTGCGGGGCGTTCCCGAGAGCGACTGAGCACTGCGGCGGCCTTGCGGGCCTGCCTTCGCTTACTTGGGAGCCGGCGTGGTCTTGCCGCTTGCGCTGCCGTCAGTTGAAGCCGTGCTGTCCGCTGACGTCTTGGGAACGGCCGGGTTCTTGGCCATGTCTTCCATTTCCTTGGCGTTGGTGGTGGCATCCTTCGGCGCCGGACGCTGGATGGCCGCGGCGGTCTTGTCGCGGTCGCCATCCGTGGGTTTCGACGCCTTCTGGCCGTTCACCGTCGGATTCGGGTCGGGAGTGCGCGTCGAGCTTGCGCCGCTCGTTTGCGCAACGGCAACCGCTGATCCGAAAGCGAGGCACGTGGCCAACAGCGTGGTGGTGAGCTTTGTCATGGTGTCTCCTTGACTGAGGTATGGACACCCTCACTTCGCGCCTTCCGCGGCGATCTGCCTGTGCGGACCCGTCCCTGATCGGTGTCGGCGTGGCCCTACGGCTTTTCAGCGTGCTTCAGAGCGCGGGTCGCGTTTCGCGCAGCGGAAGAAGTTCAGGCTCCCACCACTTTGGCAGAAGTCGGGCGACGTCCGGCCGCGCAAAGCGGTCGTCCAGGAGGTAGACCACGCCTTCGTCGCTTTCGCTGCGGATCACGCGGCCGGCCGCCTGCACGACCTTCTGGATGCCGGGGTAGAGGTAGGTGTAGGCGTAGCCTTCGCCGAACTTTTCGTGCATGCGCTCGCGCATGAGTTCGTTGAGCGCGTCGTGTTGCGGCAGGCCCAGCGTCGCGATGAAAGCGCCCACCAGGCGGTCGCCGGGCAGGTCGACACCCTCGCCGAATACACCGCCCAGCACCGCAAACCCCACCCCCTGGCCGCCCACCTGAAAGCGATCGAGGTAGTCAGCGCGTTCGTGGTGGCGCATGCCCCGGGTCTGGCGCCACGCCGGAATCGCCGAATGGCGCATCGCAAACGCCTTCGCCGCCGTCTCGAGGTACGCAAAGCTGCTGAAGAACGCGAGGTAGTTGCCCGGTTTCCGATTGAACTGCTCGCCGATGGTGTCGACCAGCCGTTCGAGCGAGCCTTCGCGGTCCTTCTGGCGCGTCGAGAGGTCGGTGACGAGCCTGACCTTGAGTTGCGACGCGCGAAACGGCGAGTCGATGTCCACAGTGGCCGTGTCCTGCGCCAGGCCCAGCGTGTCGCGATAGAACTCGAAGGGCGACAAGGTGCCGGAAAAGCACACCGCGCACCGCGCCGCCGCAAACCGCGGCCGCAAGAAGGACGCGGGGATCAGGTTGCGCACGGAGAGCCGGTCGGACGACGCGCCCGTCGCCGCCGCCCACTCCAGCACGGAATGCGAATCGAAGGAGTCGACCATCCGCGCGAAGTGCAGGATCTCGAAAAAAGCCTCCTGCAGCGCGCCGGTGCTCAGCTGCGGATGCGCCGCGAAGTGCTCGGACATCAGGCCCACAACCCCGCTGACGGCAAAGGCCAGCGGCTCGGGCACCTCGCTTTCGACGCGGTAGTCGCCTTCGCCGGGTGCGAAGCGATTGCACTCGGCCTGGAGCGACTGCAGTGCGCGCCGGATCCGGGGCGGCGCCAGGGCCATTGCCTTGTCGATCATGTCCGTGGCCACGGTGGCCGAGTACATGGCGCGGGCGCGCTCCAGCAGGTTATGAGATTCGTCGACCAGCAGGCCCACCTGCCAGTCTTCCTCCCGCGTCATGGCGTACAGGAAGGCGCTGGTGTCGAAGTAATAGTTGAAGTCGCCCACGACCACGTCGGCCCAGCGAACCATTTCCTGCGCGAGAAAGTAAGGGCACAGGCCGTGTGCAAGGCCAATGCGGCGCAGGCTGGCGCGATCGAGCCAGCCGGCCTCCGCGGCCTCGGACCGCGCGGCGGGAAGGCGGTCGTAGAAGCCCTTGGCCAGCGGGCACGCGTCGCCGTGGCATGCCTTGCCCGGGTGCAGGCAGGCCGCCTCGCGCGCCTCGATTTCCACCACCCGCAGCGGAAGCGTTGCGCCGCGCAATTCCTTGAGCGCATCGAGCGCCACCCCTCGGCCCGATGTCTTGGCCGTGAGAAAGAAGATCTTGTCGATGCGCTGCGTCGACTTGCACTTGAGCAGCGGAAAAAGCGAAGCCAGCGTCTTGCCGATGCCGGTGGGCGCCTGTGCGAGCAGGCACCGCCGCGCGACGCCGGCCTGGTAGATCCGCATGGACAGTTCACGCTGGCCCGGACGGAAGGTCTTGCGCGGAAATTCCAGTGTGCCGAGGGCGTGGGTCAAGCGCTCACCGCGTGCCGCCTCTTGCCCTGCCCACGCGAGGTAGACGCGGCAAAGCGCCTGGAATTGCTCGCGCAGGGCACTCGCATCCATGTCTTCCTGCAGGCAGGTTTCCGTGTCGTCGTCCAGGTTGAAATAGACGAGCACCACGCTCACGGCCGCCAATGCGCGTTCTTCGCACAGCATCGCCGCATAGGCCTTGGCCTGCGCCCAGTGCAGCGCGCGCTGGTTGGGCTTGATGGCCTCGAAGGCGCCCCGGTAGGTCTTGATTTCTTCCAGTCGCGAGGCTGCGGCGTCGAAGCCATCGGCGCGGCCACGCACGTGCAAACCGTTGCCCCGCCACGACAAGCCGACTTCGGCCTCGTAGCCGGCGCCGCGGCGCATTTGCACCAGTCGATGACCCGCGGCGCCTTCCGTCGCGCTCGGCGCGGGCGTGAAGCGCAGGTCAAGGTCTCCCGCCTTGGCCGCGAACGCGCACAGCGACCTCACCGAGACGGTGATGTCGTTCGTCGTCACAGGGGGCTTTGCGGGTGCGCCGGACTCGGGCATGGGGCAAACTGTACACATATCCAGTGAAGTCGTGCCGCGCTTGCGTTGGTCAGGTTATGCCGATGTGCATAGCGCCCCATGAGCCCCTAGCGAAAACGTCCGATAGTCGCGGGCGTGCAGGTTGTGTTAACTTGATCCGCAACGCTACTTGGCCATTCCGAATGTCGACCCAAACGATGAATACGCCTGCTGCCGCGCCCGATCCCGCGATGGAAGAGTTGCGGCTTGCCGCGCTCCTGCGACAGGCGCCGCTGGAATTCGCCAGGGTGGTGTATGGCCTGAACGACCGCGCCAGCGGCCGGGCGGACACGATGGCGGCGGAAGAGGTGGCGCGCACCGAGCGACAAGGTGTGCCGGTGACGCGCGAACGGGCCGAGCAGCGTGCGCGGGCCTACCTTCCCGCGGCAGGCCACGAGCACTGCCCGCGTTGCTGGGTTTTCAATGGCGTCAAGAATCCATTGCACTACCGCGAAGCGAGCGAGGACCGGCCCGAAACGGCCCACTGCAAAGTGTGCGGCGCGGAATACACCACCTCGCTGGATTGACGCTGGAATACGCTTGAGGGTGTGCGTATCGCAAGAGCCGGTTAAGGGAATCCCGAACAGGGTAAACCTTGTCGCGGTGCAGCAAAACCGCTCCATAGAATGGTTTGTGCCTATCGGCGTGAATACCTCAAGGAGTTCCTAGTGCAGAGCAAGAAGGCTGGCGGCAAGCCAGCGCAGCGCGTGATCAAGAAGTATCCGAACCGAAGGCTCTACGACACGGAAACCTCCACGTACATCACGCTGGCCGAAATCAAGCAGCTGGTGATGTCCAGCACCCCCTTTGTCGTGCGCGACGCCAAGACCGGCGACGAGCTGACGCGAAGCATCCTCCTGCAGATCATTCTCGAAGAGGAGGCGGGCGGCGCACCCATGTTCAGCGAGCAGGTGCTCGCCAGCATCATCCGCTTCTATGGACAGGCCATGCAAAGCTACATGGGCCCCTATCTCGAAAAGAACATCCAGGCCATGACCGAGGTGCAGGCCAAGCTTACGGAAAAGGCCGAGAGCCTGTCGCCCGAAATGTGGTCGCGCTTCCTGACGATCCAGTCGCCCATGCTGCAAGGCTTGATGGGCAACTACGCCGAGCAGTCGAAGAACGCCTTCATTCAACTGCAGGAGCAGATGCAGAAAAACACCGAGCAGGTGCTCGGCGCCTTCGGCATCAAGCGCCCCTGACTTTGCTCCCTCTCCCGCGGGCGGGAGAGGGCCGGGGTGATGGCAGCACCCTTCGTTCAGACCCTGTTACCCCTGCCGCGGCCGGCCGTCCCGTTAGCTGGGACAATACGGGGATATGAGTGAAGTAGCCTCCCCCGCCCGAACCGAAACCCCGTCTGCCGCGCCCAAGGTGGGCTTCGTCAGCCTTGGCTGCCCCAAAGCGCTGACCGATTCCGAACTGATCCTGACGCAACTGAGCGCGGAGGGCTACCAGACCTCCAAGACTTTTGAAGGCGCCGACCTCGTCATCGTGAACACCTGCGGCTTCATCGACGATGCCGTCAAGGAAAGCCTGGACACCATCGGCGAAGCCTTGGCCGAGAACGGCCGCGTGATCGTCACGGGTTGCCTCGGCGCCAAGGCCGGCGAGTCCGGTGGCAACCTGGTTCGCCAGATGCACCCCAGCGTCCTGGCCGTGACCGGCCCGCACGCCACGCAGGAGGTGATGGACGCCGTCCACGCCAACCTGCCCAAGCCGCACGACCCCTTCATCGACCTCGTGCCGCCGATGGGCATCAAGCTCACGCCCAAGCACTACGCGTACCTCAAGATCAGCGAAGGCTGCAACCATCGCTGCACCTTCTGCATCATCCCCTCGATGCGCGGCGACCTGGTCTCGCGGCCGGTCGGCGACGTGCTCAAGGAAGCGAAGGCGCTGTTCGAAGGCGGCGTGAAGGAACTGCTGGTCATCAGCCAGGACACCTCCGCCTACGGCGTCGACATCAAGTACCGCACGGGCTTCTGGGACGGCAAGCCCGTGAAGACGCGCATGCTCGACCTGGTGCGCACACTGGGCGAAATCGCCGAGCCCTACGGCGCATGGGTGCGACTGCACTACGTCTATCCGTACCCCAGCGTCGATGATGTGATTCCGTTGATGGCGAGTGGCCAAGTGCTGCCGTACCTGGACGTGCCGCTGCAGCACAGCCACCCCGCCGTGCTCAAGCGCATGAAGCGTCCCGCGAGCGGCGAAAGGAACCTCGAGCGCATTGCCCGCTGGCGCGAGATCAGCCCCGAACTGGTCATCCGCAGCACCTTCATCGCCGGCTTCCCCGGTGAGACGGAAGAAGAGTTCGAGCACCTGCTCGACTTCATCCGCATCGCCGAGATCGACCGCGCCGGCTGCTTCGCTTACAGCCCCGTGGATGGCGCTGCCGCCAACGACATCCCCGGCATGCTGCCGGAAGCGGAGCGCGAAGCGCGTCGCTCGCGGTTCATGGAAGTGGCGGAAGAGGTGTCCACCGCACGCCTTCGCCGTCGCATAGGAGCAACGATGCAGGTGCTGGTGGATTCGGCGCCGGCACTCGGACGCAAGGGCGGAGTGGGGCGCAGCTATGCGGACGCGCCCGAAATCGACGGCATCGTGCGCCTGCTGCCGCCGGAAAAAATCAGCAAGCAACTCAAGGTGGGTGAGTTCACGCGGGCTCGCATCGTGGGCACCGAAGGCCACGACCTGATCGCGGTGCCCATCTGAAGCCTGCGCTTGTTTGCCCCGTGTTGCACGGGCACGCCCGATGCGCCAACGCCACGATGCTTCGTGGCCGGCGCAGGAATGCTGAACGGATTGCTACAAGCCTTCTGCGCCGTGTGTCATGATGGCCGTGGCGCGGGTCCAACAGCGGCATCCGGCACGAATTCTTGAGGCGCACCTTTGCACTTGTCAGCGACAGAAAACAAAAATCCCCTGCAACTCAATGAATTGCAGGGGACCTTGTTTGGTAGGGGTGGTGCCCAGAAGAGGACTCGAACCTCCACGATGTTACTCGCTAGTACCTGAAACTAGTGCGTCTACCAATTCCGCCATCTGGGCCCACATGCTGCTGATTAACTTGTTCAGTTAACCCTGCAACACGTTTTGTATTTCAGGAAAGAAGGAGATCATATCAAAAATTTAAGCCCCTCCGGCGTTCTGCCGGAAGAAGTTGAAGGAATCGTCCAGGGTCATCGCGACGGACACGGTTTTGTGCAGCGGGACGACGGCGAGGCCGACATCTATTTGCCCCCCAACGAGATGCGTGCGGTCTTGCATAAAGACCGCGTCAAGGCGCGCGTTGTGCGGCAGGACCGGCGCGGTCGCCCCGAAGGGCGCGTCGTCGAAATCACCGAGCGGCCGGAGCAGCCCATCATCGGGCGCCTGCTGCACGAAGGCGGCGTCTGGCTTGTCGCGCCGGAAGACAAGCGTTACGGCCAGGACGTACTCATTCCCAAAGGTGCAACAGGTCCCGCAAAGGTGGGACAAGTTGTAGTCGTGCAACTCACCGAACCGCCGGCGCTCTTTGGCCAACCCGTTGGCCGCGTGAAGGAAGTGCTGGGCGAGATCGACGACCCCGGCATGGAGATCGAAATCGCGGTGCGCAAGTACGGCGTGCCGCATGAGTTCTCGCAGGATTGCCTCGCGGAAGCGAAAGCGCTGCCGGACAAGGTACGGCCCGCGGACAAACGCTCGCGTGTCGACTTGACGGACATACCGCTGGTCACCATCGACGGCGAGGACGCACGCGACTTCGACGACGCGGTGTATTGCGAGCCGGCCAAGGTCGGACGCGCGAAGGGCTGGCGCCTCTTGGTGGCCATCGCCGACGTGAGCCACTACGTGCAGACGGGCACGGCCATCGACATCGACGCATACGACCGCGCCACCAGCGTGTACTTTCCGCGCCGGGTGATCCCGATGCTGCCGGAGAAACTCTCCAACGGCCTGTGCTCACTCAACCCCGAAGTCGAACGCCTGTGCATGGTGTGCGACATGCTCGTCACGGCGACCGGCGAGATCTACGCCTATCAGTTCTATCCGGCGGTGATGTTCAGCCACGCGCGCTTCACGTACACCGAAGTCGCGGCAATTCTTGCGAACACGCGCGGCCCCGAAGCAGCCAAGCGCAAGGACCGCGTGAAGGATCTGCTGAACCTGTCCGACGTCTACAAGGCCTTGCTCAAGCAGCGTGGCCAGCGTGGTGCGGTTGACTTCGAAACCACCGAGACGCAGATCATCTGCGACGACGCGGGACGCATCGAAAAGATCGTGCCGCGCGTGCGCAACGAGGCGCACCGGCTCATCGAGGAGGCCATGCTGGCGGCCAACGTGTGCAGTGCCGACTTCATCGCCGAAGGCAAGCACCCGGGCCTGTTCCGCGTGCACGAAGGCCCGACGCCGGAGAAGAAGGAAATCCTGCGCAACTACCTCAAGGCCATGGGCGTGGGCATGTCGATCAGTGACGATCCCAAGCCCGCGGAGTTCCAGGCCGTGGCCGAAGCCACCAAGGAACGGCCCGACGCGCAGCAGATCCATACGATGCTGCTGCGCTCGATGCAGCAGGCCATCTACACGCCCATCAACAGCGGCCACTTTGGCTTGGCCTATGAGGCCTACACGCACTTCACCAGTCCGATCCGGCGATACCCGGATTTGCTGGTGCATCGCGTGATCAAGGCGATCCTGGGCAAGACGAAGTACCAGTTGCCCATGCTGCCGACACCCGGCGAGGCGCACGCCAAGCTGGCCAAGCGGCTGGCTGCGCGCGTGAAGGCACCGACCAGCAAGCCGCAGAAGGTGACCGCAGCACCCAGCAAGGAAACGCTGGCATGGGAAGCCGCAGGCCTGCATTGCAGCGCCAACGAACGCCGCGCCGACGAAGCGAGCCGCGACGTCGAGGCCTGGCTCAAGTGCAAGTACATGCGCGAGCACTTGGGCGAGGAATACGGCGGTGTCGTCACGGCTGCGACCACCTTCGGCATCTTCGTCACGCTGGACGCGATGTACGTCGAAGGCCTGGTGCACATCACGGAACTGGGCGGCGAATACTTCAAGTTCGATGAGGCGCGGCAGGAGTTGCGCGGCGAACGCACGGGCATCCGCTATGCCATCGGCTCGCGCGTTCGCGTGCAGGTCAGCCGCGTGGACCTGGATGGCCGCAAGATCGACTTCCGCCTGGTGCGCGAGGGCGAAGAGCTCGCCAACCGCGCCATGAAGGACAAGGGCCTGCCGGCGCCCAAGGGCGTGCCGACCAAGGCTGCCGACAAGCGTTCGGGCCGCAAGAAGGAAGGCGCCAAGGAGTCCACGCGCACAACGGGGCAATCGCCCATCCAGGCGCTGCGGGCCGCCGTCAAGAAGGCCGCCAACAAGATGAAAACCAAAGGGCGCACCGCGCGCCGATAAACAGGAGATTCAATCGATGACAGCAGGAACCAACAACAGCCGCATCGCCATCGTGACGGGCGCCGGCACCGGCATCGGCCGCGCCGCGGCGCTCGCCTTGCTCGCCGACGGCTGGAGCGTCGCGCTCGCAGGGCGTCGCAGCGAGCCGCTCGATGCGGTGGCGAGCGAGTCGGGTGCGGGAGATCGGGTGCTGGCCGTGCCGACGGATGTGGCCGACCCCCAGTCGGTCGCAGCGCTGTTTGCAAAGACCGTCGAGCGCTTCGGGCGCGTGGACTTGCTCTTCAACAACGCCGGCGTGGGCAACCCTCCCGGCCCGTTTGAAGACTGGACGCCCGAGCAGTGGAAGGGCGTGGTGGACATCAACCTGAACGGCATGTTCTATTGCCTGCAGGCGGCTTTCCGAACGATGAAGGCGCAAAGCCCGATGGGTGGGCGCATCATCAACAACGGTTCAATCTCGGCCACCACGCCGCGTCCCAATTCGGCCGCCTACACGTCGACCAAGCATGCGGTGAAGGGACTCACCAAGACCGCGTCGCTCGACGGCCGCAAGTACGACATCGCCGTGGGGCAGGTCGACGTGGGCAACGCGATGACGGAACTGGCTGCGCGCATGGCCAAGGGCGTGCCGCAGGCCAATGGCGAGCTGGCCATCGAACCCCTGATCGACGTGAAGATCGTGGGCCAGTCGGTGCTCTACATGGCGAACCTGCCGCTGGAAGCCAACATCCTGTTCCACACCGTGATGGCCACGAAGATGCCCTTCGTCGGCCGCGGTTGATCGCGCTGCGCGAAGCAGGCCGGTCTTAGCTTTGCGCGAGGGCGCCGGCCGTGAGTGGCCGGCCTTCGGGCCACACATCCGCCAGTGCGCCGTGCCGCCATACCGCACCGCGCGCGGCGGTGAGGGCGTCCTGGCCGCTGGCGAGTGCGGCGCCCACCATGCCGGCGAGCACATCGCCGGTACCGGCGGTGGCGAGCCTGGCATTGCCTGTCAGGTTGATGGCGGGCGTGGCGTTCGGCCCGGCAATGATGGAGCCTGAGCCTTTCAGGACCACGACTGCCTCGAAGCGCGTCGCCAGTGCATTGGCCGCCGCCAAACGGTCTTTCTGAATGCTGTCCGTGCCTGTGCCCAGCAGCCGCGCCGCCTCGAGCGGATGAGGCGTGAGCACGGTCTGCCATCCACGCTTGCCGCGGGCGGCCAGGAGGGTCTGCAGGTTGCCGACGTTCGCGATGGCATTGAGTGCATCGGCATCGAAGACGGCGCGCCTTGCCGTGGAGAGCACCCGCGGCAGCACGGTGCGAACGGCGAAGCCGCCGCCGCACCCGCAGACAGTGGCGAGGTCTGCGAGGTCCAATGCATCAGCGCTTCGAAACATGAGTTCCGGCTGCAGTGGATGGAGCATGGTGCGGCTGCCATCGAGCATGCCGACAAACACCCGGCCTGCGCCTGCATGCAGCGCCGCGGAGGCCGCCAGCAGGGCGGCGCCACTCATGCCGGGCGCGCCACCGATCACCGCGACGTCGCCGTAGCTTCCCTTGTGGGATGCATGTGGTCGCTCCGCCAAGGCCGGCGCCGAATTCAGTTGCGCAACGGGGCGCTCCGTGCCTGGCGCGCAGGTCAGGTCCTCGAACCACACCTCGCCCGCCGCATCTCGACCGTGTGCGGTGAAGAGGCCGGGCTTCAGCGTGAGCAGGCTGAGGCAGTAGCGTGGGGCGCTGCTTCGCAGGGCCAGGCTCGAAGCGCCGGTGTCGGCATTCAACGCGGAAGGCACATCGACGCTCAACACCGCGCCCTTGTCCATATGTTCGAGCCATTGCGCAAGGACGCCTGCGGGCGTGCGCGTCGCGCCGATGCCGAGCAGGGCATCAATGGCCAGGTCAAAGGTGGCGGGCGGCTCATCCACGATGCTCACGCCTGCAGCCTTTGCGCGTTGCAAGGCATCCAGCGCGTCCGCCGGCAGGCGCGACGCGTCGCCTGCAAAGGTCACGATGGGCGCAAAGCCGCGCTGCTGCAACTCGGCGGCGGCTTCGAATCCGTCGCCGCCGTTGTTGCCGGGCCCGCAGGCGATCCATATCGTGCGTGCGTGAGGTGCCAGTGCTGCGGCCAGATTGGCCACGGCCAGTCCCGCACGTCGCATCAGCGCATGGGGTGGCAAGTTCAACGCGGCAGCCTGTTCGATGCGCCGCGTCGCCGCCACGTCGAAGAGTTGCGCGGTGCTGTCCGTGGTGATGCGGCGCATGGCGTGGACGAAGCTGTTGAGGTCAGCCGTTGAGCAGGCGCTCGACGCCGAGGCCCTCGATGTCGATGCCGGCGTCACGCCCTCCGACCAAGTCGGCCAGCACGCGTGCGCTGCCGCAGGACAGGGCCCAGCCGCTGGAGCCGTGCCCCAGGTTCAGCCAGATACCAGGAATGCCGCTGGCGCCGATCACGGGCGGCCCGTCCGGCAGCATGGGGCGGGCGCCTTTCCATTGCTGCACGCCGGATTTCAGGGCGACGGCACCCGGAAACCAGTCGTGCAAAACCTTGTACAGCGTCTGCAGTGCAGCAGGGTTGATCTGGTCGCGCACGCCGCCCAGTTCCGCTCCACCGGCCACGCGCACCCGCATGCCCAGGCGCGAAATCGCGACCTTGAAGCGCTCATCCATCACGGCGCTGCGCGGGGCGTTGAGCGGCTCGCGAATCTGCGCGCTGATCGAGTGGCCGTACACCGGCGCCAGCGGGATCTGCAAGCCAAGCGGACGCAGCATCTCGGCCGACGCCAGCCCGGTGCAGATCACGACGGCGTCGAACTCGTGCGCGGGCGAGCCGCCGGCCAGTGACAAGGACCGCGGCGCCGCCCGATTGAGCGGCGCGATGTCGCAGCCGAAATGAAACTGCGCGCCCAACGACTCCGCTTCGCGCTTGAGCAGCATCGCGAATTGCCGGCAGTTGCCGACTTCGTCGTCCGGCAGGTGAATGGCGCCGGCCAGGTCGGTTTCCGTGCTCAGGGCAGGTTCGATCTTGCGTGCTTCGTCGGCATCGACCTCATGGAACTTGGTGCCGGCGTTGCGCAGCAGTTCCAGGCCGGCTTGCACCATCTTGCGGTCGCGCTTGGAACGCAGCAGCACCATGTAGCCGTCGCTGCGCTCGTAGTTCAGTTCACGTTCCTGAACGATCTCGCGCAGCCGCAGCCGGCTGTAGAAGGCCAGTCGCTGCATACGCGAGCGGTTCTGCAGATAAGTTTCGAGCGCGCAGGCCCGCTGCCAGCGCGCCATCCAGCGGAAGTCATTGGACGTCAGCGGCCAGCGCAACTTGACGGCGCCGTGGGTGGACAACAGGGAGCGCAGCACCTTGCCGCGCATGCCGGGAGCGGCCCAGGGGGTGACGTAGCCGGGCGCCACGACGCCCGCATTGGCAAAACTGGATTCTTCAGCAGCCGCGTTGCGGCGTTCGAATACGGCGACTTCATGCCCGTCGACCGTCAACTCCCAGGCGGTGGTGACGCCGATGATGCCGGCGCCAACGATCGCGATCTTCATTGGATGTTTGATGGACAGAGAAAGCGAGCCCCGTCGGCCCGCCCATACAGGTGTCGAGCATAGACGAGCGGACAGGCTTTTTGTCCGCTTTGGTGCCTATTACTTCAGTCTGCGCTGCAGCAGCACGACAGCCGCCGTGGCCAGCGCGAGCGCCGCCAGCACGCGGTACAGGTTTTCGCAGGACACGAGAAGCGACTGTTGCTCCACGATGCGCGCGAGTTCGGCCATCGCGGCGCCGTGGGCCTGGGCGGCTGAAAGGCCGTGCGCCACGAAGCCCGCTTGCAAGCTGTCCAGCCAGCCCGTGGCCTGTGGATTGGCAGGGCTGAGCGTGGCGGCCAGCTGTGAATAGTTGGCAAACTGAAAGTCCTGCAAGGCGATGGCCGCGATGGCGGTTGAAAACGATCCGGCGATCTGCCGCATCAGGTTCTTGCTCTGATAAGCGTGGGCAAAGCGTTCGTCGCCGAGCTCGCGAAAGGTCAGGCCCGCGACCGGCAAGACCAGCAGCACACCGAAGACACCCTTGGCCACCAGCGCCGCGAGCAAGGCGGAGGAGGGCACACCCGTCGGCATGCTCGCGAACAGCCACGCCGCGATCGCCATTGCCAGGGCGCCGGTCACCATCAGCGGTTTCTTTTGCGGCAATCGCGCGCCGCGCTTGATGTACAGGTAGGCGAAGCCAAAGCTCACCAGCGCGGCGAAGGTGTTGAGCAGGCCGGTGGCGTGGATGGGAATGCCCAGCCCGCGCTCGGCATAGATCGGAAACAGGTAGCCGCTCGCATTCGAGAGGCAGTAGTTCAGGAAGTACAGCACCAGGCCGGTGATGTACGCCGGGTGGCGCAGTTCCCGCAGCCGCAGGAGCGGTTCGTCGTGCCCCCATTGGTGCGTCAGGAACCAGCCCAGCAAGCCGACGCCCGCCACCGCGATGACCAGCAGATGCAAGGGATGCGCGAAGAAATCGTAGCGCGCCTGCGACAAGCCCAACTGCACGAGCGTGATGGCCGCGGCGAAGAGGAGCAGCGGCCCCGCCGCCCATTTCACCGGCTCGCCGCCGCGTCCCACGTCGTCGGGCAGCAGGAGCCACGCGCCGGCGAGCGAAAGGCCCGTGAGCGGAACGATGGCCAGGAACACCCAGCGCCATCCCCACGCGTCGACCAGCGTGGCTGCGAGCAGTGGGCCGGTGGCGACCAAACCGAAGGCCACCAGCATGAAACGCTTCAGTGCCTGCGGGCGGTCTTTCGGGGCGAACAGCATCGGGACCAGGATCCGGCAGCTCGTGAAGAATGCGCCTCCGCCGAAGCCCTGGACCAGGCGCGCCAAGGTCAGCGTAGGCAGGTCGTTCGACGCGGCCGAGGCCAAGGCGCCCACGAGGAACAAGCCGAGTGCCGCACTGAGATAGCGCCGATAACCGAAGTGCCTCGACAGCCACTGCTGCAGCACGATCATCAGCATGCTGCCGATCGCATACGCCGCCTGCACTTGGGCGAATTCGCGCGGGGCCGCGTCGATGGCGCCCACGATGTGGCTGGCGGCGAAGACGAACATGCCGTTCTCGAGAAACTCGACGCCCACGATGAGCCCGAGCAGAAGCATCAGGAGGCGCTTCTTGTCGGCGCGCCAAAGACCGGCCGCTTCCGGTTGCGCGGCCCGGGGCGAAGTCTCGGCGCTCATGATTCGTCGGACGGCGCCAGCTCTTTGTGGAGGCGGCGCAGGACGCCCAGCGACTGGCGGGTGCCCTCGGCGCCGATGGCGCCCCAGCCGGCTTGGTAGCCCTCATGGACGCTTGGCGCGGCCCGGCGCAACAGGTCGCGCGCTGCGTCGGTCAGCGACAGTTCGAGGCTGCGGCGGTCGCCGCGGCCCGGCAGGCGCTGCGCGAGTCCCTTCTTCTCGAGCCCGTCCAGCAGGCGAGTGACTTGGGTGCGCGTCGCGTCCAGGGTCGTGCTCAAGTCGGACGGGCGAACGGGTTCGACCGCATCGTCGGCAATGAGCACCAGCGCGAGGTACTCGCGCATGTCGATGCCCAGGGGCTTCAAGGCCTCGTCGATGCGGGCCTCCAGCAGGTGGGCGACCCGAAACAGCATGCGCGACGCGGCGATCGCGTTGGCAACTTCAGGTGGCCTGCCGGACAGCAGGCGATCGAGGCGGGATGGGCGGCTCATGGCGTTTAATATGATTTCAAACGAAATTATATCGTTTGAAATCAAATGTCGCTTGTCCTTTCCGCTCAAGGGCGGCGGGACGGAGAGCTATCGGTTGGCGAGCAACTTCTCGACTTGCAACCCGATGCCCAGCACGGCGTCGTCATGCATCGCGCCATGCCAGATCATCAGGCCCGCGGGCAGATCGCCCGCCGGTTGGCACGGCAGGGAGAGCGCGCAGCCATCCAGCATGTTGACGATGGAGGGATTGCGCAGCAGCAGGGCGTTGACGCGGAAGAACTCCTCGTCGCGTTCTTCGCCCGGCGCGACGCTGGCGAGGAGCGGGGCCGTGATCGGCACGGTGGGTGAAAGCACCGCGTCGAAGGGCTGGAGCGCCGTCTCCATGCGTGCGATCCAGTCCGCACGCGCGTGGATGAGGTCGATGTACTCGTACGCCGTCATCGACGCGCCCTTGAGAATGCGCATGACCACCCGCGGGTCGTAGCCGGCCGCGCTGCGCTCCAGCAGGTGGCGATGCCAGGCGTAGCTCTCGGCTGCGGAAAAGCCACCGGTCGCGTTGATCGACGCGAGGTCCGCCAATGGGGGTAGCTCGATTTCGTCGATGCGCGCTCCGGCATCCCGCAGGCGTCGCACGGCGCCTTCGAAGGCCGCCGCCACGGAGGGTTCCAGCGCATCCAGGAAGACGTTCTTGACGACGGCCAGGCGGCATTCGGCAAGCGGGCGGGCATTGGCCTCCACGCGCCGCGCTGCCAGAACCTCATGAACGGTGACGGCATCGCGCACCGAGCGCGTCATGGCGCAGACCGTGTCGAGCGTGGTCGACAGCGGTGTCGCGCCCGCGGTGGGAACAAGGCGCGCCGTGCTCTTGAAGCCGACGATGCCGTTGAGCGCAGCCGGAATCCGGATCGAGCCACCGGTGTCCGACCCCAGTCCGACGAAGGCGGCGCCCGTCGCCACCGACACCGCGGCGCCAGACGACGAGCCGCCCGGAATCCGCGGCCCCGGATCGTCTGCGGCGCCGGCCGCATTGGCAGGCGTTCCGTGATGCGGATTGACGCCCACTCCTGAGAACGCGAATTCCGTCATGTTGGTCCGACCGATCACCGCGCCGCCAGCGGCACGCAGGCGCGCCACCGCCATCGCGTCAGCCCGCGCCGCCGGCGTATGGGACAGGACGACTGAGCCTGCGGCCGTAGCCTGCCCCTCGATGTCGAACAGGTCCTTGACCGAGACCGCCAGTCCCGCCAGCGCCTGGTCGGATCCGGCGGCCGCGGCGGCTTCCAGCGCCTGCTCAAACATCGGCCGGACGAAGGCGTGCTCGCAGGCCGGCGACGCGGCAACTGCCACGGCGCGCTCCATTTCGGTGCGCGCGCTGGTCGCGCCGGACTGGATGGCAAGGCGGGTTTCGTAGAGGTCTGGTTGCATGTCTGGTCGAGGGGAGGAGGGGGAGAAGGCGAAGGATTGGAGTGCTATACTCGCTCGGTTTCGCTGATTGTGTGTTTTCCTGTTTTGAGGCAAGCACCGCTTTTACAGCATCAGCCCTGAAACGCATCCGCAAACCGGTCCCCTCAAGGTGTTGCGACCTCATCCCGAGGCGCAAAACGGGCCGGATTTTAGACATAACCTTTGGAGTAAATTCAATGTCGACCACCATGCGCGAAATGCTGGAAGCCGGTGTCCACTTCGGTCACCAAACCCGCTTCTGGAACCCCAAGATGGCCCCGTTCATCTTCGGCCATCGCAACAAGATTCACATCATCAACCTGGAAAAGTCGCTTCCGATGTTCCAGGACGCGATGAAGTACGCCAAGCAACTCACCGCCAACCGCGGCACGATCCTCATGGTCGGCACCAAGCGCCAGGCCCGTGAAATCGTGGCGGCTGAAGCCCGCCGCGCCGGCGTGCCTTTTGTCGACACCCGTTGGCTCGGCGGCATGCTGACCAACTTCAAGACGGTCAAGACTTCCATCAAGCGCCTGAAGGACATGAAGGCCCAGCAAGAAGCTGGCCTCGAAAGCCTGAGCAAGAAAGAGCAACTCACGTTCACCCGTGAAATCGAAAAGCTCGAAAAGGACATCGGTGGCATCCAGGACATGACCGCGCTGCCCGACGCCATCTTCGTGATCGACGTGGGCTTCCACAAGATCGCCGTGGCTGAAGCCAAGAAGCTGGGCATCCCGCTGATCGGCGTGGTCGACTCCAACCACTCGCCCGAAGGCATCGACTACGTGATCCCCGGCAACGACGACTCGTCGAAGGCCGTCACGCTGTACGCCCGCGGCATCGCCGACGCCATCATCGAAGGCCGTGCTGACGCCGTGAACGACGTCGTCAAGGCCGTGGCCGAAGGCGGCAACGACGAATTCGTCGAAGTCGAAGAAGGCGCTTCCGCCTGATCTGCTCCCTCTGGAGCCTGAAGAAGGGGCTTTGTTGCCCCTTTTTTTTAATCTGAATACTGATTTACGGAGTTAGAAATGGCAGCAATCACCGCAAGCATGGTTGGCGAACTGCGCGCAAAAACCGACGCGCCCATGATGGAATGCAAGAAGGCCCTGACCGAGGCCGAAGGCAACATGGAAAAGGCCGAAGAGCTGCTGCGCATCAAGCTGGGCAACAAGGCTGGCAAGGCTTCGGCCCGCGTGACGGCTGAAGGCGTTGTGGCCGCCTATGTCGACGGCAACGTCGGCGGCATGATCGAAATCAACTGCGAAACCGACTTCGTCACCAAGAACGACAGCTTCCTGGCCATGGCCAAGGCTGCTGCCGAACTGGTCGCCAAGAACAACCCCGCCGACGTGGCTGCGCTGGGCGCCGTGGCCTACGAGCAAGACGGCTTCGGCCCGACCCTCGAGGACGTGCGCAAGGGCCTGATCGGCAAGATCGGCGAGAACATGACGTTCCGCCGCTTCAAGCAATTCAGCTCCGGCGCCAAGCTGGCTTCGTACCTGCACGGCACCCGCATCGGCGTGCTGGTCGAGTACGAAGGCGACGACACGGCTGCCAAGGACGTCGCGATGCACATCGCCGCCATGAAGCCCGTCGCGCTGTCGACCGCCGACGTGTCGGCCGACCTGATCGAAAAAGAGCGTGCCGTTGCCGC
Source organism: Variovorax brevis (assembly GCF_030317105.1). Classification (GTDB taxonomy): domain Bacteria; phylum Pseudomonadota; class Gammaproteobacteria; order Burkholderiales; family Burkholderiaceae_C; genus Variovorax; species Variovorax brevis. The sequence goes on along the minus strand of NZ_JASZYG010000003.1, from coordinate 241,578 downwards.
TGGCAAGGCCGAAGAAGACCGCAAGACCGCCGAAGCTGCTGGCAAGCCGGCGCAATCGGCTGAGATCGTCGCCAAGCGCGTCGAAGGCGCGGTGCAGAAGTTCCTCAAGGAAGTCTCGCTGCACAACCAGGCTTTCGTGAAGAACGACAAGCAGACCGTCGAAGCGATGCTCAAGGCCGCCAACACCTCGATCAAGGGCTTCACGATGTACATCGTGGGCGAAGGCATCGAGAAGAAGGTCGACGACTTCGCCGCCGAAGTGGCAGCGCAAGTCGCCGCGGCCAAGGGCGAAAAGGCCCCCTCCTGAACGACAGGCGCCGCGAAAGCGGCGTCATCGCTTCCACCTCCGAATTTCACACCCAGCCACCATTGAAGGAAAAGCCCATGCACGACGCCCGCCCAGCCCACAAGCGAATCTTGTTGAAGCTGTCGGGTGAGGCCTTGATGGGTGACGACGCCTTCGGCATCAACCGCGCGACCATCGTTCGCATGGTCGAAGAGGTGGCCGAGGTGGTGAACATGGGTGTGCAGGTCGCCGTCGTGATCGGCGGCGGCAACATCTTCCGCGGCGTCGCGGGTGGCTCGGTCGGCATGGACCGCGCCACCGCCGACTACATGGGCATGCTCGCCACGGTGATGAACTCGCTGGCCCTGGCAGACGCCATGAACAAGCAGGGCCTCGTGGCCCGCGTCATGTCGGCCATCGCCATCGAGCAGGTGGTCGAGCCCTACGTGCGCCCCAAGGCGCTGCAATATCTCGAGGAAGGCAAGGTCGTCGTTTTCGCGGCAGGCACTGGCAACCCCTTCTTCACCACCGACACGGCCGCCGCGCTGCGTGGCGCGGAAATCGGCGCCGAACTGGTGCTCAAGGCCACCAAGGTCGATGGTGTTTACACCGCAGATCCCAAGAAGGATCCTTCGGCCACGCGCTATTCGACCTTGACGTTTGACGAAGCCATTTCGAAGAATCTGGGCATCATGGATGCCACGGCTTTCGCGCTGTGCCGCGACCAGAAGCTGCCCATCAAGGTGTTCTCGATCTTCAAGAACGGCGCCCTCAAGCGTGTCGTGATGGGCGAAGACGAAGGCACGCTTGTGCATGCCTGATACAAAATGGCGCCTGCCGAGCGCTCTGGTGGCGGCTCGGCGCCAGTCTTTCAGGAACTATTGAGATGACGACAACAATTGCCGAGATTCGCAAGGCGACCGATACCAAGATGGATCAGTCGCTCGCTGCTTTCCAGAACAACCTCACCAAGATCCGCACCGGCCGGGCCAACCCGGCGCTGCTGGACACGGTGCACGTCGACTACTACGGCTCCTCGGTGCCGCTCAGCCAGGTCGCCAACGTCTCGTTGATCGACTCGCGCACGATCAGCGTCCAGCCCTGGGAAAAGGGCATGGGCGCCAAGATCGAAAAGGCCATCCGCGAAAGCGACCTGGGCCTGAACCCGGCGTCGATGGGCGACCTGATCCGCGTGCCGATGCCGCCGATGAGCGAAGAACGCCGCAAGGAAATGACCAAGCTGGTTCGCAACGAAGGCGAAGCCGCCAAGATCGCCACGCGCAACCTGCGCCGCGACGCGAACGAAGCGGTCAAGAAGCTTGTCAAGGACAAGCTGGCCTCGGAAGACGACCAGAAGCGCGCCGAAGCGGATATCCAGAAAGTGACCGACCGCCACATCACCGAAATCGACAAGCTCGTGACGGCGAAAGAGGCGGAGATCATGGCGGTATGACATGAGCGATGAGGTAGCGTCCATCCCCCACCACATTGCCATCGTCATGGATGGCAACGGTCGCTGGGCGACCAAGCGCTTTCTGCCGCGCGTTGCCGGGCACAAGCAGGGGGTCGAGGCGCTGCGTCGCTGCGTCAAGGCGTGCGCCGACCGCGGTGTCGGCGTGCTGACGGTGTTTGCGTTTTCGTCCGAGAACTGGAACCGGCCGATCGAGGAAGTCTCCGGCTTGATGGAACTCATGGTCGTCGCGCTCAACCGTGAAGTGCCCCGCCTTTGCGAAGACGGCGTGCGCATGCACTTCATCGGCGAGCGGCGTGGGCTGTCCGAGAAGATGATCTCGGGGCTCGTGCAGGCCGAGGCCGCGACGGCGCACAACACGCGCTTGCTGTTCAACATCTGCTTCAACTACGGCGGACGCTGGGATATCGCCCGTGCGGCTGCACAGCTGGTCGAACGCGGCGAGCCGCTGACCGAGGCCAACCTCGACCGCGCCATGTCGCTCGCGCATGTGCCGGATCCCGACCTTTTCATTCGTACCGGTGGCGAGCAGCGCTTGTCCAACTTCCTGCTGTGGCAAAGCGCGTATTCCGAGCTTTTCTTCAGCGACTGCCTCTGGCCCGAATTCGACGCGGCCCGGCTGGACGAGGCCATCGCCGCCTACCAGAACCGCGAGCGCCGTTTCGGCAAGACCTCCGCACAGGTCAAGGCTTCGGGGCCCCGCGCCCGGTTGTCTGCCTGAGCCCGATGCTCAAGCAACGCATCATCACGGCCGCGGTCCTGCTGGCCATCCTGCTGCCTGCGCTTTTCTATCGCTCCTACGTTCCTTTCGCATGCGTCATGCTGGTGCTGATCGGCGCGGGGGCGTGGGAGTGGGGTCGCCTCAATGGCTGCGGGCCGCGCGTGTCGGTCTTCCTGGGCGTGGAGGCGGTGGCGCTGTGCGCCCTGTCGTGGTGGCTCGGATTGCTCGAGCAGCCATTGCCTTTCGTCTGGACCATTGCAGGCGCTGCCTGGGTGCTGGGCGGCGCGCTCCTGTTGCGGGCGGCCGTTCCGGGCTGGCCCACCGTACCTCGCGCCGTGCGACTGGTGGGCGGGCTGCTGGCCCTGTGGGTGGCATGGCTGGCGGCGGTGCAGGCGCGGCTGATCGGCATCAATTTCCTGCTGTCCATCCTGGTGCTGGTGTGGGTGGCCGACGTCTTTGCCTATTTCGCCGGACGCGCCTTCGGCCTTCGCTTTACCAAGGGCAAGCTGGCGCCGTCCATCAGCCCGGGCAAGAGCTGGGAGGGCGTCTGGGGCGGCATGGTGGGCGTCGTGGTGCTGGCCGCGTGCTGGATCTGGGCGGACAGTGCGGCGCAGTCTTCGGTTGCCAGTCTTTACACGCGCTTGCTGGCGCGCGGCTGGTGGCTGCTGCTGATTGGAGTAGTGTTCCTGTCGGCCATGAGCGTGGTGGGCGACCTCGTTGAATCGCTCATCAAGCGCAGCGCCGGCGCCAAGGACAGCAGCAACCTGCTGCCGGGCCACGGCGGCGTGCTCGACCGCGTAGATGCACTCTTGCCAACCCTTCCCCTTGCCATGATGCTGGCTTTCCTGTGAACCCGACCACCAAGAAACGCGTAACGATCCTGGGCTCCACCGGCTCGGTGGGCGTGAGTACGCTCGACGTCATCGCGCGCCACCCCGGCCACTTCGAAGTGTTCGCCCTGTCGGCCGCCACGCGGGTGGACGACATGCTGGCCCAGTGCGCCCGCTTTTCGCCCCGCTTTGCCGTGATGGCGAGTGCGCCCCACGCCGCCTTGCTGGCCGAAAAACTTCGCCACAACGACCTGCAAACCGAGGTGCTGACCGGCGCTGACGCGCTGGAAATCATTGCCTCGCACGACGAGGTCGATGCGGTGATGGCCGCCATCGTCGGCGCGGCGGGCCTTCCACCCTGCATGGCTGCCGCCCGTGCGGGCAAGCGTCTCTTGCTCGCGAACAAGGAAGCCCTGGTGGTCGGCGGCGATCTCTTCATGAACGCTGTTCGACAGGGCGGTGCAGCGCTGCTGCCCATCGACAGCGAGCATTCGGCCATTTTCCAGTCACTGCCCGAAGACCCGGAAACGTGGCCCCGACGCATCGACAAGATCATCCTCACGGCGTCGGGTGGCCCGTTTCGCACGCGTGATCCGCAATCGCTGGGCGACGTCACGCCGGAGCAGGCGTGCGCGCACCCCAACTGGGTGATGGGCCGCAAGATCTCGGTCGATTCGGCCACCATGATGAACAAGGCGCTCGAAGTGATCGAGGCGCGTTATCTCTTCGGCGTCACGCCCGAGCAGATCGAGGTGGTCATTCATCCGCAGAGCGTGATCCATTCGATGGTGCAGTTCACCGACGCGTCGGTCATCGCGCAGCTCGGCACGCCGGACATGCGCGTGCCCATCGCCTGCGGGCTCGCCTGGCCGGAGCGCCTTGAAAGCGGTGCGACGCGGCTCGACTTCCGCAGCCTGTCGGCGCTGACCTTCGAGGCGCCCGACGCCACCCTGTTCCCTGGGCTCGACCTCGCGTGGCAGGCGCTGCGCGCGGCGCCTGGCACGACGGCCGTGCTCAACGCCGCCAACGAGATCGCGGTCGAGGCCTTCCTTGACCGCCGCCTGCGCTTTGATCGCATTCACGCGGTCAACATGGAAACATTGCAATCGGTCGCGCCCGCGAAGCCGGGATCGCTGTCCGACCTGCTGGAGCTCGACGCCAGCGCGCGCGCGGCAGCCAACGCGGCGGTGCTGCGATTTGCCGCCTGACACGGCATTCAATCCGGAGGCCACATGCTTACCGTTGTAGCTTTCATCGTGGCGCTGGGTGTCCTCATCGCAGTGCATGAATACGGTCACTACCGGGTCGCCGTGGCATGCGGGGTGCGCGTGCTGCGCTTTTCCATCGGCTTTGGCAAGACGCTCTACCGCTGGCAGCCCAAGCGCCAGCATCCGGGCCAGGACACCGAGTTCGTGATCGGCGCTTTCCCGCTGGGCGGGTACGTCAAGATGCTCGACGAGCGTGAAGGGCCTGTGGCCCCGGAGGAGCGGCACCGCGCATTCAACACCCAGCGCCTGCGCAATCGCGCAGCCATCGTCGCTGCGGGGCCGATCGCCAACCTGCTGCTGGCCGTGGTGCTGTACACGGCCGTGAACTGGATCGGCGTGGAGGAGCCGGTGGCGCGCCTCGCACGTCCGGTGGCTTCGTCGCTGGCGGAACAGGCGGGACTGCACGGCGGCGAGCACGTCTTGCGCGCGGGCTTCGAGGGCGTGCTGGAGCCCGTCCAGTCCTTCGAAGACTTGCGCTGGCGCATCACACGCGGGGCGCTCGAGCGCCGCGATCTCGAACTCGAAGTCGATCAGGAAGGCCGTGGCGGCATCCGCATGGTCACGCTGCCGCTCAGCCAGATCGAGGCCAAGGATGCCGACGCGCAGATGTTCAGGCGTATCGGCCTCCTGGCTCCGCTGACGCGCCCGGAGATTGGCGAAGTCATGTCCGGCGGCGCCGCGGAGCGTGCGGGCCTGCAGCGCGGCGATCTGGTCCGCGCCGTCGGCAACACGCCCATCGTCGACGGACAACAACTGCGCGAAGTGATCCGTACGTCGATCGCGGGCGACAAGCCCGTTTCCCAGCGCTGGCGCGTCGAGCGCGAGGGCAGGATGGTCGACATCGATGTCGCGCCAGATGTGCGCGACGAGGCTGGCGTCAAGATGGGCCGCATCGGCGCCTACGTCGGCGCGCCGCCTGAAACGGTCACGGTGCGCCAGGGGCCCATCGACGGTCCGTGGCTTGGCCTGGTGCGTACATGGGAGGTGTCTGCGCTCACGGTGCGCATGATGGGCAAGATGCTCATCGGCGAGGCCTCACTCAAGAACCTCAGCGGGCCGCTCACCATTGCAGACTATGCGGGCAAGTCCGCAAGCCTGGGTCTCACGCAATACCTGGTGTTTCTCGCGCTCATCAGCGTGAGCCTTGGCGTGCTGAACCTGATGCCACTCCCGGTCCTCGATGGGGGGCACCTGATGTATTATCTTTGGGAAGGCCTCACGGGGAAGAGCGTCTCGGACGAATGGATGGAACGATTTCAGCGTGGTGGCGTCGCGCTGCTTCTGATCATGATGTCGATTGCGCTCTTCAACGACGTGACTCGGCTTTTCGGTTAACTACCTGCCGGCGCCTCTGGCGCGCCGGTCCCAAACTCTCAGATGAAAACAACAATCAGCCGCTTCCGCTTGCGCAGCGTTGCCGTACTCGTAGCAGGCGCATTCGCCACGCTGGCAGCCTGGGCCGTTGAGCCCTTCGTCGTTCGCGACATCCGGGTCGAAGGTTTGCAGCGGGTCGAGCCGGGCACCATCTTCGCGTCCATCCCCATCCGCGTGGGCGACACCTACAACGACGAACGCGGCTCGGCCGCCATCCGCGCGCTGTTCGATCTGGGCTTGTTCAAGGACGTTCGCATCGACGTCAACGGCAACGTCGTCGTGGTCATCGTCGAGGAGCGCCCGACCATCGCGGACGTGGACTTCGCGGGCGTCAAGGAGTTCGACAAGGACGTGCTGAAGAAGGCGCTGCGCGACGTTGGTCTGGCCGACGGACGGCCCTACGACAAGGCACTTGCCGATCGCGCCGAGCAGGAACTCAAGCGCCAGTACATCAGCCGCAGCCTCTACAACGCCGAAATCGTCACGACCGTGACGCCCATGGAGCGCAACCGCGTCAACCTGACCTTCACCGTGTCGGAAGGCGATACGGCGCGCATCCGCGAGATCCATGTCGTTGGCAACAAGGCCTTCAGCGAATCGACCCTGCTCGGACTGTTCGACCAGGATTCCGGTGGCTGGATGAGCTGGTACACCAAGTCCAACCAATACTCGCGCGCCAAGCTCAACGCCGACCTGGAAACGCTGCGCTCGTACTACCTGACCCGCGGCTACCTCGAGTTCCGGATCGACTCGACCCAGGTGGCGATCTCGCCGGACCGCCAGGACCTGTCCGTCACGGTGAACATCACCGAAGGCGAGAAGTTCGTCGTGTCGGGCGTCAAGCTGCAGGGCAACTTTCTGGGGCGTGACGAGGAGTTCAAGTCGCTGGTGACCATCAAGCCAGGCGAGCCCTACAACGGCGAGCAGGTCACGGAAACCACGAAGGCGTTCACGGACTACTTCGGTACCTTCGGCTACGCCTTTGCCCGCGTGCAGGCGCGCCCGGAGGTGGATCGCGTCAACAACCGCGTCGCGCTGACCTTGCAGGCCGAGCCCTCGCGCCGGGTCTACGTGCGCCGCATCAGCGTGAACGGCAACAACCGCACCCGCGACGAAGTCGTTCGACGCGAATTCCGTCAGTACGAAGCGTCCTGGTATGACGGCGACCGCATCAAGCTCTCGCGCGACCGCGTGGACCGCCTGGGTTACTTCACCGAAGTCAATCTGGAAACGCAGGAGGTGCCCGGCTCGCCTGACCAAGTCGACTTGGCGATGACGGTGGTCGAAAAGCCTACGGGCACCTTGCAATTGGGTGCAGGTTTCTCGACGGCCGAAAAGGTCTCGTTCAACTTCGGCATCTCGCAGGAAAACGTGTTCGGCTCGGGCAACTACCTGGGCTTGCAGGTCAACACCAGCAAGTACAACCGGACCATCCAGATCACGAGTACGGATCCGTATTTCACGAAGGACGGGATCTCGCGCACCTTCGACGTCTACTACCGGACGACGCGGCCGTACTACGCACAGGACGGTGACTACACCTTGGTGAACCAGGGTGGAACGCTGCGCTTCGGCGTGCCATTCAGTGAAGTGGATACCGTCTTCTTTGGTCTTGGCGCCGAAAGCTATCGCTTCGATCCGGGGACCAATATCGCCAGCGGCACGCCACAGGCCTATCGCGACTTCTTCAAGTGCGCGACCTCGCCAGACGGCCAGTTCATTACCAATTGCGCCAATGACAGCGTCTGGGGCATTCCATTCACCATCGGCTGGGCGCGGGACGCGCGCGACAGCGCACTGGTACCGACCCGCGGGCGCTTGCAGCGCGCCAACCTGGAGATCGGCACGGGCGGTGATCTGAAATATTTCAAGGGTGGCTACCAGATCCAGCAGTTCATCCCGTTGAGCAAGCAATACACCTTTGCCATGAATGCCGAGGTTGGCTATGGCAAAGCCTACGGCTCCACGGAGGGTGTGAAGAACGACTTCCCGGTCTTCAAGAACTACTATGCCGGCGGCTTGGGATCCATTCGTGGCTTTGAACAGAACTCCCTGGGCCCGCGTGACAGCGTGACGCAAGCTGCGCTCGGCGGCACCAAGAAGGCCATCTTCAATGCCGAAATCAATACGCCATTCCCGGGCGCCGGCAATGACCGGACTCTGCGCCTGTATGGCTTCTTCGACATCGGCAATGTGTTCACCGACCGGACCGTCGGCATGTCGGACGCCGCCTGGGAAGCGCAAAGAATGCTGCGTTCGTCCGTCGGTATCGGCATTAGCTGGGTCTCGCCATTGGGCCCCTTGCGCCTGGCTTATGCGTTCCCGGTCAAATACCAGAAGTTCGATGCGGTGAATAACATCCCCGAGGATAGAATTCAGCGCGTGCAATTCCAGATCGGAACGTCCTTTTAATGAATTCATTGCATCGTGCTGCCGCGGCGCTGCTGATACCCGCCTTCGCCATTTGCGCCAGCCCGGCGCAGGCGCAGGAGACCTTTCGCGTCGGGTTCGTGAACCCCGACCGCGTGCTGCGCGAGGCGCAACCTGCCAAGGCCGCCCAGGCCAAGCTGGAAGCGGAGTTCTCCAAGCGCGACAAGGATCTCCAGGCGCAGGGCGAAGCATTGAAGGCGGCGTCCGAGAAGTTCGAGCGCGAGGCCCCGACCCTGGCCGAATCCCAGCGCGCTGCACGCCAGCGCGCGCTGATTGACCAGGACCGCGAATTCCAGCGCAAGCGCCGCGAGTTCCAGGAAGACCTCAACGCCCGCAAGAACGAAGAACTCCAGCAGGTCTACGAGCGCGCCAACCGTGTGGTCAAGCAAGTGGCCGAAGCCGAGAAGTACGACGCCATCCTGCAGGAAGCGATCTACATCAATCCCAAGCACGACATCACCGACAAGGTGATCAAGGCGCTGAACGCCTCCGGCAACGGACCTCTTGCGCCTGCGGCAGCCGCGCCCGGCGCACCCGCCGGCAACAGGTAGGCCCCAGCCGAGGCTGGCGAATTGGCGTGGCACTGCAACTCGCAGCCATCGTTGAAGCCCTTGGGGGCGAATTGCAGGGCGATCCGACCCGTTCCATCGAGCGTCTGGCCCCCTTGCAGCGGGCGACGTCGGCGGAACTCGCCTTCCTGAGCAGTCCCAAGTTCCAGAAGGATCTGGCCGCCTCGCACGCGGGCTGCGTCATCGTCTCGCCGGCGATGCGCGACGCCGCGGCGGCGCGGGGTGACTTCATCGTCACTGCGGACCCTTACCTGTATTTCGCGCGCCTCACGCAATTGTGGAAGGCACGTCTTTCGACGAAGCGGGGAGAGCGCATCCATCCGAGCGCCGTCATCGATCCCGATGCGGACATCGACCCCACGGCCGAAATCGGGGCCCTCTGCGTCGTCGAGCGGGGTGCGCGCATCGGTGCGGGTACGGTGCTCAAGTCGCGCGTCACGATCAGTGAAGACTGCGTGATTGGCGCCCGTTGCCTGCTGCACCCGGGCGTGGTCATCGGTGCGGACGGATTCGGCCTCGCGCCGCACGAAGGCCAGTGGGTCAAGATCGAGCAACTGGGTGCCGTGCGCATCGGAGACGACGTCGAGATCGGCGCCAACACCTGCATCGACCGCGGCGCGCTCGACGACACCATCATCGAAGACGGTGTCAAGCTCGACAACCTCATCCAGATCGGCCACAACGTGCGCATCGGCAAGAACACGGCGATGGCGGGCTGCTCGGCCGTCGCGGGCAGCGCCGTCATCGGCGCGAACTGCACGGTGGCGGGCGCAGGCATGGTTCTCGGCCATCTGACGCTGGCGGATGGCGTGCACATCTCGGCCGCGTCGCTGGTCACGCGCTCCATTCACAAGCCGGGTCAATACACTGGCGTGTTCCCCATCGACGACAATGCGTCCTGGGAGAAGAACGCTGCGACGCTGCGGCACCTCCATTCATTGCGGGAGCGAATCAAGGCGCTCGAAAAAAGCCTTCCGCAAGACAAGACATCATGACGCTCGACATCCATCAAATCCTCAAGCTGCTGCCGCATCGCTATCCCTTCCTGCTCGTCGACCGCGTGCTCGAGATGGAGAAGGGCAAGAGCATCAAGGCGCTCAAGAACGTCACGATGAACGAGCCTTTTTTCAATGGCCATTTTCCGCATCGTCCGGTGATGCCAGGCGTGCTGATGCTCGAAGCCATGGCGCAGGCCGCCGCGCTGCTGTCCTTCCACTCGCTGGACATCGTGCCGGACGAAAACATGGTCTATTACTTCGCGGCCATCGATGGCGCGCGTTTCAAGCGTCCCGTGGAACCCGGCGACCAACTCACGCTCGAAGTCGAAATCGAGCGCATGAAGGCGGGCATCTCCAAGTTCAAGGGCCGCGCCCTGGTGGGCTCAGAACTCGCTTGTGAGGCGCACCTGATGTGCGCGATGCGCCAGATCAACTGAAGCGTTTGCGGGCATGACGCAGATTCATTCGACGGCGATTGTCGAATCCGGTGCACAACTGGATGAGACGGTCGTCGTGGGTCCTTATGCGCTGATTGGCGCCAAGGTGCGCATAGGCGCCGGGACGACGGTCGGGCCGCATTGCATCGTCGAAGGCCGGACGACGATCGGAAGGGACAATCAGTTTTTCCAGTTCTCGTCGATTGGCGCCAAGCCGCAGGACAAGAAGTACGCGGGCGAAGACACCGAACTTGTCATCGGCGACCGCAACACGGTCCGCGAGTTCTGCACCTTCAATCTGGGTGTGCCGGCGGCCGGCGGTGTCACGCGCATTGGCAATGACAACTGGATCATGGCCTATACGCACATCGCGCATGACTGCCTGGTCGGCAACAACACCACGTTCTCCAACAATGCAACGCTGGCCGGCCACGTGGAAATCGGCGACTGGGTCACGGTGGGCGGCCTCGTTGGCATCCACCAGTTCGTCAAGGTCGGCGCACACGCCATGATCGGGTTTGCCAGTGCAGTGACGCAGGACATTCCGCCCTACATGCTGGTGGACGGCAACCCGCTGGCCGTGCGTGGCTTCAACGCGATCGGCCTGCGCCGCCACGGCTTCTCACCGGAGCGCATGGCGGCCGTGAAGCAGATGCACCGCTTGCTGTACCGCCAGGGCAAAACGTTGGAAGAAGCACGCGCCGCCATCACTGCGCTTTCCGGCGAGATGCCGGAGGCCGTGGCCGACATCGAGATGATGAACGCCTTCCTCGCCGGCGCGACGCGCGGCATTGCCCGCTGACGCCCGGCATGGACGCGAAGCAGCGGCAATTCGCGCTTGTCGCAGGCGAGGCATCCGGCGACCTGCTGGCCGGCCTGATGATGGATGGCCTGCAAGCCCGATGGCCCGACATGAAGGCGGCCGGCATCGGCGGTCCCCGAATGATCGAGCGTGGGTTCGAAAGCTGGTGGCCGCAGGAAAAGCTGGCCGTTCGCGGCTACATCGAGGTGCTGCGCCACTACCCCGAAATCGCCGCGATCCGGCGCCAACTCAAGGCGCGCGTATTGCGCGAGTGGCCGGAAATTTTCATTGGCGTCGATGCGCCGGACTTCAACCTCGACCTCGAGGCCGGGCTGCGTTCACGGGGCATGAAGACGGTGCACTTCGTGTGCCCCTCGATCTGGGCCTGGCGGCCCGAACGCATCGAAAAGATCCGCGCGGCAGCAGACCATGTGCTGTGCATCTTCCCGTTCGAGCCTGCCCTGCTGGCCGAGCAGGGCGTGTCGGGAAGCTATGTGGGCCATCCGCTGGCCAAGGTCATTCCGATGGTGCCGGACCGCGCTGCGGCGCGCAACGCGCTCGACCTGGATCCAGCGGCGACGGTCGTGGCCTTGCTGCCGGGCAGCCGACGCTCCGAACTGCGCTACATCGCTTCGCGCTTCTTCCAGGCCGCCGCGCTGCTCCGCCGAGAGGACGCGACGATGCGTTTCGTGATGCCGACGCTGCCGAGCCTGCGCGCCGAGGCCCAGCAGATGCTGCAGGCCAGTGGACTGCAGGACCACGTCAAGCTGGTCGAAGGCCAGTCGCACGCGGTGCTGGCTGCGTGCGATGCCACGATGGTGGCCAGTGGCACCGCGACGCTGGAGGCCGCCCTCTTCAAGCGGCCGATGGTCATTGGCTACAACATGAACTCGCTCACCCTGCGCTTGATGGTCCGCAAGCAGTTGCAGCCTTGGGTGGGTCTGCCCAACATCCTCTGCGGCGAATTCGTGGTGCCCGAACTCATCCAGGACGAAATGACGCCGGAGGCACTCGCCGCGGCGACCCTCGACTGGCTGCGCTCTCCTGACAAGGTGCAAGCACTGCAACAAAGATTCACTGAACTGCACAGCGAATTGCTGCGCGACACGCCCACACTCTGCGCCGATGCGATCGAAAAAGTTCTTGAAGGCTGAGCAGGCGTCATTCGTCTGGGAGACGCCGGGCCTGGTCGCGGGCGTCGACGAAGCGGGGCGCGGACCGCTGGCCGGGCCGGTCGTGGCGGCGGCCGTCATCCTGGACGACATGCGCCCGATTCGCGGCCTCGCCGATTCCAAGACCCTGACGGCCTTGCAGCGCGAAAAGCTGCACGACCAGATCTTGGCGAAGGCGCTGTGCTGCTCCGTGGCGCAGGCCACGGTCGAGGAAATCGACACGCACAACATCCTGCAGGCCACGATGATCGCCATGCGGCGCGCGGTCGAGGGTTTGCGGCTGAAGCCGGGCAAAGTCCTGGTCGACGGGAACCGGCTGCCCACGCTCGACGTGCTGGCGGAAGCCATCGTCAAGGGGGACGCCCTTGTGAAGGCGATTTCTGCCGCGTCGATACTTGCCAAGGTTCACCGCGACCGGCTGTGCGAGCAACTCCACGCCGAATATCCCCACTACGGCTTTGCCGGGCACAAGGGCTACGGTACGCCCGAGCACCTGGAGGCGCTGCGAATCCACGGCGCTTGCGTGCATCACCGGCGCTCCTTCAGTCCGGTGGCGGCGGTGATGGCGACGCAAAGGACGGCGGCGGTCATGACCACGCAGATGGCGTCGATCATGACGACGCATGACGTCACGGTGGCGAGCATCGCGGTTTCGCCATGACCAATCCGGACGTCACCCAGGTCACTTCACGCGACAACCCGCTCCTGAAAGACCTGCGCAAGCTGGCGCAAGACCCGGGCGCATACCGCAAGCTGGGCCGCATCTGGCTGGAAGGCGACCACCTGTGCCGGGCGGCGCGCGAGCGGGGTGTGCGGCCGGCCATTGCGATCTTTGCGGAATCCCTCTGGGAAACGGCGCGCGTGCAATGGGCGGGTTGCGCCGACAAAACCGTCGTGATGCCGGACGCGCTGTTGCAGGGCATCAGCGGGCTCGAATCGCCAGCGCCCATGGGATTCGTGCTGGATCTGCCCGCGCCGGCTGCGGTGGCGGCGGATGCGCCGACGGTGGTGCTCGATCGCCTGCAGGACGCCGGCAACGTGGGCTCCGTGCTCCGTAGCGCTGCGGCATTCGGGTTCAAGCAGGTCATCGCCCTCAAGGGCACGGCCGCGCTGTGGGCGCCCAAGGTGCTGCGGGCGGGCATGGGCGCGCATTTCGGGCTTCGCCTCATCGAGGGCGCGGACATTGCCGCGCTGGACACCTTGGCGGTGCCGCTTTTGGCCACCAGTTCGCACGACGGCCAGTGGCTGCACGAGGCGCAGGCGCGTCGCACCCTGCCCAATCCCTGCGCCTGGCTGCTGGGCCACGAAGGGCAGGGCGTCTCCCACGAATTGCAGTCCCGGGCCACCCACCTCATCCGCATCGTGCAGCCGGGCGGCGAGGAGTCCCTGAACGTGGCCGCCGCCGCCGCCATCTGCTTACATGCCAGTGCGGCAGGATCAGTAGAAACGTTAATCGCCCGGTTATAATCAGAGGCTATCCCGCTACACCCCGCCCACCGCGCACGCAAGCCAACTCTTCGACGAAAGTTGCAAGCCCCGAGTCACGTCTTGGGTTCGCTTTGGGCGTCATCCATCCGGAGAACCCAGTGCTTTTGTCTCTCAAGGGAGTTTTCCCGCCCGCCATCCTGGCGCTCGCAGACGGCACGGTCTTTCTCGGCAATTCGATTGGCGCCGCTGGCGCCACCGTCGGCGAGGTGGTGTTCAACACCGCCATCACCGGTTATCAGGAAATCCTCACCGATCCGAGCTACTGCCAGCAGATCGTGACGCTCACGTACCCGCACATCGGCAACTACGGCGTCAATGAGGAAGATATCGAAGCTGAAAAGATCCACGCCGCAGGGCTGATCATCAAGGACCTTCCGCTGGTTGCGTCCAACTTCCGCAAGACTTCCACGCTGAACGACTACCTGGTGCGTGGCAAGACCGTTGCCATTGCCAACATCGACACGCGCAAGCTCACCCGCCACCTGCGCACCAAGGGTGCGCAAAACGGCTGCATCCTGGGCCTGGCGCAAGGCGAGACGGTGACGCAGGCGCTGATCGACAAGGCTATCGCCGCCGCCAAGGACGCGCCGAACATGGCGGGTCTCGACTTGGCCAAGGTCGTCTCGGTCAAGCAAACCTACGAGTGGACGCAAACCGAGTGGAAGCTCGGCTCGGGCTACGGCGTGCAGATCACGCCGAAGTTCCACGTCGTCGCATTCGACTTCGGCGTCAAGAAGAACATCCTGCGCATGATCGCCCAGCGCGGCGCGCGCATCACGGTGGTGCCGGCGCAAACCTCGGCCGAGGACGTGCTCAAGCTCAAGCCTGATGGCATCTTCCTGGCCAACGGCCCCGGGGATCCGGAGCCTTGCGACTATGCGATCAAGGCTGTCAAGACGCTGATCGAAACCGGCATTCCGACTTTCGGCATCTGCCTGGGCCACCAGATCATGGCGCTCGCCTCAGGCGCGAAGACCTTCAAGATGAAGTTCGGCCACCACGGCGCGAACCACCCGGTCAAAGACCTCGACAACGGCCGCGTGAGCATCACCAGCCAGAACCACGGCTTCGCAGTCGACGAGAAGACGCTGCCCGCCAACCTGCGCCCCACCCACATCAGCCTGTTCGACAACACGCTGCAAGGCTTGGCGCGCACCGACAAGCCGGCCTTCTGCTTCCAGGGTCACCCGGAAGCCTCGCCGGGCCCGCACGACATCAGCTATCTGTTCGACCGCTTCACGGCATTGATGGAGACACACAAAAATGCCTAAGCGCACAGACCTCAAAAGCATCCTCATCATCGGCGCTGGCCCGATCATCATCGGCCAGGCCTGCGAGTTCGACTACTCCGGCGTGCAAGCCTGCAAGGCGCTGCGCGAAGAGGGCTACAAGGTCATCCTGATCAACAGCAACCCTGCGACGATCATGACCGACCCGGCCACCGCCGACGTCACCTACATCGAGCCGATCACGTGGCAGACGGTCGAGAAGATCATCGCCAAGGAACGCCCCGACGCGATCCTGCCGACCATGGGCGGCCAGACCGCGCTGAACTGTGCGCTGGACCTGTGGCGCAACGGCGTGCTCGACAAGTACAAGGTCGAGCTGATCGGTGCCTCGCCCGAAGCCATCGACAAGGCAGAAGACCGCCTGAAGTTCAAGGACGCGATGACCAAGATCGGTCTCGGTTCGGCGCGCTCGGGCATTGCGCATTCGATGGAAGAAGCGTGGGGCGTCCAGAAGACCGTCGGCTTCCCGACCGTGATTCGCCCCAGCTTCACGCTCGGCGGCACCGGCGGCGGCATCGCCTACAACCCGGAAGAGTTCGAAGTCATCTGCAAGCGCGGTCTCGAAGCCTCGCCGACCAACGAGTTGCTGATCGAAGAATCGCTGCTCGGCTGGAAAGAGTACGAAATGGAAGTGGTCCGCGACAAGGCGGACAACTGCATCATTGTGTGCTCGATCGAAAACCTCGACCCGATGGGCGTGCACACGGGCGACTCGATCACGGTCGCGCCAGCGCAGACGCTGACGGACAAGGAATACCAGATCATGCGCAACGCCAGCCTCGCTGTGCTGCGCGAGATCGGCGTGGACACGGGCGGTTCGAACGTTCAGTTCTCGGTCAATCCGAAGGACGGCCGCATGATCGTCATCGAGATGAACCCGCGCGTGTCGCGTTCGTCGGCGCTGGCATCGAAGGCGACAGGTTTCCCGATCGCCAAGGTCGCGGCCAAGCTCGCCATCGGCTACACGCTGGACGAACTGCGCAACGAAATCACCGGCGGCGCGACCCCGGCGTCGTTCGAGCCGTCGATCGACTACGTGGTCACCAAGATCCCGCGTTTCGCCTTCGAGAAGTTCCCGCAGGCCGACTCGCGCTTGACGACGCAGATGAAGTCCGTCGGCGAAGTCATGGCCATGGGCCGCACCTTCCAGGAATCGTTCCAGAAGGCGCTTCGTGGCCTCGAAGTCGGCGTCGACGGCATGAACGAGAAGACGCAAGACCGCGAAGTGCTCGAGAAGGAACTGGGTGAGCCCGGCCCCGAGCGCATCTGGTACGTGGGCGACGCGTTCGCGCAAGGCATGTCGGTGGATGAAGTGTTCGCACTCACCAAGATCGACCGCTGGTTCCTCGTGCAGATCGAAGAGATCGTCAAGATCGAGCTCGAGCTGGAAACCACGTCGCTGGACGCGCTCGACGCCGCCACGCTGCGCCTCCTGAAGCAAAAGGGCTTCTCGGATCGCCGCCTCGCCAAACAGCTCAAGACCACCGACACGGCCGTGCGCGAAAAGCGCCGTGCCCTGGGCGTGCGCCCGGTCTACAAGCGCGTGGACACCTGCGCGGCCGAGTTCGCCACGAACACGGCCTACATGTACTCGACCTATGAGGATGAGTGCGAAGCCGAGCCGACGAACAACAAGAAGATCATGGTGCTCGGCGGCGGTCCCAACCGCATCGGCCAGGGCATCGAGTTCGACTATTGCTGCGTACATGCGGCACTGGCGATGCGCGAGGACGGCTACGAGACCATCATGGTCAACTGCAATCCCGAAACCGTGTCGACCGACTACGACACCAGCGACCGCCTGTACTTCGAGCCGCTGACGCTCGAAGACGTGCTCGAAATCGTCGACAAGGAAAAGCCCACCGGCGTGATCGTGCAGTACGGCGGCCAGACGCCCCTGAAGCTCGCGCTCGACCTTGAAGCCAACGGCGTGCCGATCATCGGCACCACGCCGGACATGATCGACGCGGCCGAAGACCGCGAGCGCTTCCAGAAGCTGCTGAACGAACTCGGCCTGCGCCAGCCGCCCAACGCCACGGCGCGCACCGAAGGCGAGGCGCTGGAAAAGGCTGCCGCCCTCGGCTACCCGTTGGTGGTTCGCCCCAGCTACGTGCTCGGCGGCCGCGCGATGGAAATCGTGCACGAGCAGCGCGACCTCGAGCGCTACATGCGCGAGGCCGTCAAGGTGAGCAACGACTCGCCCGTGCTGCTCGACCGCTTCCTGAACGACGCGATCGAATGTGACGTCGACTGCCTGCGCGACGCCGAAGGCGCGACGCTCATCGGCGGCGTGATGGAGCACATCGAGCAAGCCGGCGTGCACTCGGGCGACTCCGCCTGCTCGCTGCCGCCGTACAGCCTGCGCGCCGACACCGTGGCCGAACTCAAGCGCCAGAGCGCCGCGATGGCCAAGGCCCTCAACGTGGTCGGCCTGATGAACGTGCAGTTCGCCATCCAGCAGAAGGACGGCCAGGACGTGATCTACGTGCTGGAAGTCAACCCGCGCGCATCGCGCACCGTGCCTTACGTGAGCAAGGCGACCGGCATCCAGCTGGCCAAGGTGGCGGCGCGTTGCATGGCCGGCACTTCGCTGGCCAAGCAAGGCATCACCAAGGAAGTGACGCCGCCTTACTTCAGCGTGAAGGAAGCGGTGTTCCCCTTCGTCAAGTTCCCGGGCGTGGACACCATCCTCGGCCCCGAGATGAAGTCGACTGGTGAAGTCATGGGCGTGGGAAAGACCTTTGGCGAAGCCTTCGTCAAGTCGCAGCTCGGCGCCGGCACGCACTTGCCGAAGTCCGGCAAGGTGTTCATCTCGGTGAAGAACAACGACAAGCCGCGCGCGCTGGAAGTGGCTCGCGGCCTCGCCAAGCTGGGCTTCCAGCTCATCGCCACCAAGGGCACGGCTGCGGCCATCCAGGCCGGCGGCGTCGAATGCGAGATGGTCAACAAGGTCACCGAAGGCCGCCCGCACATCGTGGACATGATCAAGAACAACGAGATTGCGCTGGTCATCAACACAGTGGAAGAGCGCCGCAACGCGATCACCGATTCGCGCCAGATCCGTACGTCGGCACTGCTGGCGCGCGTGACGACCATCACGACCATCTTCGGCGCGGAAGCGGCCGTCGAGGGCATGAAGCATCTGGACGAACTGGGCGTGATCTCGGTGCAGGAAATGCACGCACAGCTGGCAGACCAACTGGCTGCCGCCTGAGGCCCGAACGCGAAGGCACGCCATGGAATCGCAACTTGTCGAACTCGACCTGAGTGACTGGCAGGCGGCCACGCCGAACGAGGCGTGGATTGCTGAGCTGGAAGCCGGCAAGGTGCTCTACTTTCCGAAGCTGGCCTTCGAGTTCAAGCCCGAAGAGCGTGCCTTTCTCGACCCCGCGCTGTTGTCGCCCGATGTGCGCAACATCAGCCTGGATGGCAACGGCAAGCTCAAGGGCGTGGTCGGCGACGAGCCGGTGCAAAAGGCCGTGGGCGAGATGATCGGCCGCTTCCGCAGCCAGGCGCGCGCGCTGATCGACGGCTTGCTGCCGGCGTACAGCCCGGCGCTGCGCATGGCGCCCACGAGTTTCCGGCCGGCTCAAGTCGAAACGCGGGTGCAGTCCTGGCGTGCGGATGACCGGCGCTTGCACGTCGACTCATTTCCGTCGCGCCCAAACTACGGTGAGCGAATTCTCCGGGTGTTCACCAACGTGAATCCGGCCCACGCGCCGCGTGTGTGGCGGGTCGGCGAGCCCTTCGAGACGGTCGCCAAGCGCTTCCTTCCGCGTGCCAAGCCCTATTCGCGCTGGCAGGCCAAGGTGCTGCAAACCTTGCACGTCACCAAGTCCTTCCGCAGCGAATACGACCATCTGATGCTCCAGTTGCACGACGGCATGAAGTCGGACATGGACTATCAGCGCGACGCGCAGCAGCAAACGGTCGAGTTTCCGCCCGGCTCGGTGTGGGTCTGTTTTTCGGACCAGACTTCGCATGCCGTCATGTCAGGGCAATTCATGATGGAGCAAACGCTCCACTTGCCCGCAGCGAGCCAATACAATCCTGCTGCAAGCCCGCTGGCCATCCTGAGTCGGCTCACTGGCCGCACGCTCGTCTAGAATTTTTACTGAACAACCAGATACCGCCGAACGGCGACGTTCGGCGGTTTCGCTTTTTGACGCGGAACAAATCATGGCAACCATTCCAATCACCAAGCGCGGTGCTGAAAAGCTCAAACAAGAGTTGCAGCGCCTCAAGACCGTCGACCGCCCCTGGGTCATCAATGCGATCGCCGAAGCGCGCGCTCAGGGCGACCTGAGCGAGAACGCCGAATACGAAGCCGCCAAGGATCGCCAGGGCTTCATCGAAGGCCGGATCCAGGAAATCGAAGGCAAGCTGTCTGCCGCCCAGATCGTCGACCCGACGTCGGTGGAAGCGGGCGGCAAGGTCGTCTTCGGCGCCACGGTCGAGCTGGAAGAAGAAAGCTCGGGCGAAGCCGTGAAGTACCAGATCGTCGGTGAAGACGAAGCCGACCTGAAGCTGGGCCTGGTCAACATTTCCAGCCCGATCGCGCGCGCGCTCATCGGCAAGGAAGAGGGCGACACCGCCGAAGTGCAGGCGCCCGGCGGCCTCAAGCGCTACGAAATCGTCGGCGTCAGCTACGTCTAAGCCACTGTACGGATGAGCGCCTTCACGCAGCGACTTCCCGGTTTGGCCGCTGCGTTCTGGTGGGTGAGCCTGACGACGGTGGGCTTCATCGTCGTGCCGCTCCTGTTCGCCAACCTGCCGACGCCGGCAATGGCCGGGACGATGGCAGCGCGGCTCTTCACCGCCCAAACCTGGACCTCGATTGGCTGCACGCTGCTGCTTCTCGCCGTGGCGCGCTCTGACAAGGCAGGCCCGCACGCGCCTCACGTGGATGCGGCCATCGTCTTCGTGATTCTCGGTTTGCTGCTGGCACTGATCGGCGAGTTCGGGGTGGCCCCGCGCATCGTTGCGCGCGACAACCTCAAGCTCTGGCATGCCGTCGGCAGCGGGATCTACCTGGCGCAATGGGCTTGCGCCGGGACCGTGTTCTGGCGCGTGCTCAAGCCGTCAGCGGCCTGATTTCATTCATGCCAATGCTCGGCAACCCAAGCCGCCGGGCGAATGAAGCGAAACCGGCGATTGCGACGGCCCGCCAAGGCGTCCGGCGGATTGCATTCGCCATGAAAAATCACGATGCGCGCGCCATCCGGCACGAAGGGCCGGCGCCAGTAGTTCGTGGGCCACAAAGGAATGCCGTGGTACTTGAAGCTCGGGCACCATTCGCTGGGCCAGTACTGCAGTTTTCCCTGCTTGTGCAGGTAGTCCGACAGGTAGGTCTGCTCGTTGCGGAACTGCTCGCGAATCGCTACCTCGTTGGCGCGAAAGTAATCCAGCACGTCGGCGTGCTTGCCGATTTCGAAGCGGTAGACGGACGAATTGCCCGTCACGCGCCACGGCCGCCGGTAGTCCTTGATGATGTGAAACTCACCAGGCAGGGTGAAGAAGTCGTCCAGGCTCCCGACCACCACCACGTCCAGATCGAGGAACAGTGCAGGTCCCTGCAGGCCATACACGTCGGGCAGGTCTCGGCTGAAGGTCGTCAGCTTCTTCCACGCACGGTCGCGCACGCCGGCCAGTTCGGGCCGGATGTCGACCGGCGGGATGGGAAAGCACTCGACTTCGCTGCGAATGCCCTTGGCGTCATCGGTCAGGCAGATGAAGCGAAAGTCACCCGTGAGGTGCCTACGCGCCATCGCGTAGAGGTTGTTGACGTAGTACGCCTCGTACTTCGTGCCCCATTTCATGCAGATGATGTGACGCGTCACACCACGTGTCGTCGCACCCGCCACGATCAGTCGGCCTGGCGGCGCTTCTTGAGCGAAATCTGCTTGGGCTTGGCCCGCTTGATGGTGCCGCCGGGCGTCAGACGCTGGTTGCCCAGCACGCGCAGCGTCTTGACTTCAGGGCGCTGGCCGCCGCGCTTGCTGTACTTGAGGATCTTGACGTCGCGTGGGCCGGGCATGCGGTCTTCGTCAATGATGCGCTCTTTCTCGGGCTTGGGGCGCCACAGCACGAGCAGCTTGCCGATGTGCTGGATGGGCGCAGCGTCGAGTTCATTGGCGAGTTCCTGGAGCATCGATTCGCGGGCGAGGCGGTCGTCAGAGAACACACGGATTTTGATGAGCCCATGCGCCTTCAAGGCGGCATCGGCTTCTTTTTTGACGGCTGGCGTGAGCCCGTCGCCGCCCACCATCACGATTGGATCAAGATGATGCGCGTCGGAGCGGTGCACTTTGCGCTGGGCGGGAGTAAGTTGAATTGCGGGCATACCCGTATTATCGAGCGTAGATGAAGGTCAAGACCAAAAGCAAAAAAGTCAACAAGGCGTGGCTCAACGATCACGTCAATGATCCGTGGGTCAAGCTGGCCGCGCGGGAGGGCTATCGCGCGCGTGCTGCGTACAAGCTCAAGGAGATCGACGAGGCGCTGGGGCTCATCAAGCCCGGGCACATCGTGGTCGACCTGGGCTCGACGCCGGGCGCCTGGAGCCAATACGTCCGCCGGCGCCTGTCGCCTGCGGGTGCTGCCGCGGGGGAACTCAACGGGACGATCATCGCGCTGGACCTCCTGCCCATGGAGCCGGTCGAGGGCGTGCTTTTCCTGCAGGGAGACTTCCGCGAACCGGAAGTGCTGGAGCAACTCACGCAAGCCATGACGGGGCGGCTCGCCGACGTGGTGGTGTCCGACATGGCGCCGAATCTCTCCGGAATTGAATCGGCCGATGCAGCCCGCATCTCCCATCTGGTCGAATTGGCGGTGGATTTCGCCCAGCACCACATGAAGCCGGAGGGGGCGCTGGTCGTCAAACTCTTCCATGGGAGCGGCTACAGCGACCTCGTCACGCTTTTCAAGGGCCACTTCCGGGTGGTCAAACCGTTCAAGCCAAAGGCCTCGCGCGACAAATCGTCGGAAACCTTCCTCGTTGGAATTGGTCTCAAATAGTGCATATCGGGTGAAACTTCTTGATACCTTGCTGAAGTAGTCCACGCCTTGCATCGAAACCCGCACATGGCCTGTGGCTGCTAGGGCCAAATTCCCCGGTTTCGCAGCTTGAAAAGCCTAAAATAGGGGCCAATTGCGCCTTGAAGCGCGATTTTCATATTGCTGTCACGCGCTATTTCCCCCCGACTGGAGCTTCGTTTGAACAATCAGTGGTTTTCCAAAGTTGCCGTCTGGCTTGTCATCGCGATGGTGCTGTTTACTGTTTTCAAGCAGTTCGACACCCGCGGCGCAGCCGGCGCAGGCTATGTCGGGTACTCCGATTTCCTGGAAGAAGTGCGTGGCAACCGCATCAAGAGCGCGACCATCCAGGAAGGTCAGGGCGGCAGCGAAATCGTCGCCGTCACGACGGATGACCGCAAGATCCGCACGACTGCGACGTATCTTGACCGCGGCCTCGTGGGCGACCTGATCAACAACAACGTCAAGTTCGACGTCAAGCCGCGTGAAGAGGGCTCGCTCCTCATGACGCTGCTGGTGAGCTGGGGTCCCATGCTCCTGCTGATTGGCGTCTGGGTCTACTTCATGCGCCAGATGCAGGGCGGCGGAAAGGGCGGCGCCTTCAGCTTTGGCAAGAGCAAGGCGCGCATGCTCGACGAGAGCAGCAACCAGGTCACTTTTGCAGACGTCGCGGGTTGCGACGAAGCCAAGGAAGAAGTGAAGGAAGTCGTCGACTTCCTGAAAGATCCGGCCAAGTTCCAGAAGCTAGGCGGCCGCATTCCGCGTGGCTTGCTGCTGGTCGGCCCTCCGGGCACCGGCAAGACCTTGCTGGCCAAGTCGATCGCCGGTGAAGCCAAGGTTCCTTTCTTCTCCATCTCGGGTTCTGACTTCGTCGAAATGTTCGTCGGCGTGGGCGCGGCGCGTGTTCGCGACATGTTCGAGAACGCCAAGAAGAACGCTCCTTGCATCATCTTCATCGATGAAATCGACGCCGTGGGTCGGCAGCGTGGCGCGGGTCTGGGCGGCGGCAACGACGAACGCGAGCAAACCCTCAACCAGATGCTGGTCGAGATGGACGGCTTTGAAACCAATCTCGGCGTGATCGTGGTGGCTGCGACCAACCGCCCCGACATCCTTGACGCGGCCTTGCTGCGCCCCGGCCGTTTCGACCGCCAAGTCTATGTCACGCTGCCGGACATTCGTGGCCGCGAGCAGATCCTGGGCGTCCACATGCGCAAGATTCCGCTCGGCCAGGACGTGAACGCGAGCATCATTGCGCGCGGCACGCCGGGCATGTCCGGTGCCGACCTGGCCAACCTGTGCAACGAAGCCGCGCTGATGGCCGCCCGCCGCAACGCGCGCGTCGTTGAAATGCAGGACTTCGAAAAGGCCAAGGACAAGATCTTCATGGGCCCCGAGCGCAAGAGCATGGTCATGCCCGAGGAAGAGCGTCGCAACACGGCTTATCACGAGTCGGGCCACGCGCTCATCGGCAAGATGCTGCCCAAGTGCGACCCGGTCCACAAGGTCACGATCATTCCCCGCGGCCGTGCCCTCGGCGTGACCATGAGCCTGCCTTCGCAAGACCGCTACAGCTATGACCGCGAGTACATGCTCAACCAGATCAGCATGCTGTTCGGTGGCCGTATTGCCGAAGAAGTCTTCATGCACCAGATGACGACCGGCGCGAGCAACGACTTCGAGCGTGCGACGCAAATCGCCCGCGACATGGTCATGCGCTACGGCATGACCGAATCGCTCGGCCCGATGGTGTACGCCGAAAACGAAGGCGAAGTGTTCCTGGGCCGCTCGGTCACCAAGACCACCAACATGAGCGAATCGACCATGCAGAAGGTCGACGCCGAAGTGCGCAGGATCATCGACGAGCAGTACGCCCTGGCGCGCCGCCTGATCGAAGAGAACAGCGACAAGATGCACGCCATGGCGAAGGCGCTGCTCGAGTGGGAAACCATCGACAGCGACCAGCTCGACGACATCATGGCCGGTCGCGAACCGCGCCCGCCGAAGGACTGGACGCCGCGCGTCCCGCCTTCGGGCAGCGGTGGCAACGGCGGCACGCCGGCCGTCAAGCCCGATCCGGCGCCGACAGCAGCCTGAGCATGGTGCTGCAACAACGAACGGGGCCTCTGGCCCCGTTTTTCATGGGCGCACCATGGGTTTCGCGATGAACATGAACTGGCAGACATCCCGCTTCGTTATCGAGCTTGACCGGCCGCGCGTGATGGGCATCGTCAACGTGACGCCCGATTCGTTTTCGGACGGCGGCGCCTTCGAGACAACGTCCAGCGCGCTGGCGCATTGCGAGCAACTGCTGCGCGATGGTTGCGACATCCTGGACATCGGTGGCGAGTCCACGCGTCCTGGCAGTCCGGCCGTGGCGCTGGATGAAGAACTGGCGCGCGTGATGCCCGTCCTGCGCGAGGCAGTCAAACTCGGCGTGCCTGTGTCCATCGACACCTACAAGCCTGAAGTGATGCGCGCGGCTCTGGATCTGGGCGTGGACATCGTCAACGACATCTGGGCGCTTCGCCGGCCGGGTGCCGAGGCGGTGGTGGCGGCGCACCCTGGCTGTGGCGTATGCCTGATGCACATGCACCGGGATCCGCAAACCATGCAGGTCGCCCCGATGACCGGCGACGTGGTGCCGGCAGTCGTTGCCTTCCTGTCGGAACGGGCGCGTGTGCTGGAAAGCCTCGGCGTGGCGCCGCAGCGCATCGTGCTCGATCCGGGCATTGGCTTTGGCAAGACGGTGGAGCAGAACTTCGCGCTGCTTGCAAGGCAATCAGAAATTCTTGAGTTGGGCTATGCCGTTCTGGCGGGATGGTCGCGAAAATCGTCGCTCGGCGCCGTGACCGGCATCGACAACGCAGCGGAGCGCATGGTGCCGAGCATTTCCGCCGCCATCGTGGCCGCGGAGCGCGGCGCCCGCATTTTGCGGGTGCATGATGTCAAGGAAACAGTGGCGGCGCTGGCAGTGTGGCGCGCCGCCCGAACACAACAGATCGAAGGAGGACCCCCTCAATGAAACGCCAATATTTCGGCACCGACGGCATTCGCGGAACTGTGGGCGAGGCGCCCATCACGCCGGACTTCGTGCTTCGACTCGCCCATGCGGTCGGCCGCGTCCTGAAGAAGACCGAGACCCGGCCCAAGGTGCTCATCGGCAAGGACACGCGCATTTCCGGCTACATGCTCGAAAGCGCCCTGGAGTCGGGCTTCAATTCTGCTGGCGTCGACGTGGTGCTGCTCGGGCCACTGCCCACGCCTGGCGTCGCGTACCTCACACGCGCGCAGCGTGCGAGCCTGGGCGTGGTCATCAGCGCCAGCCACAACCCGTTCCCGGACAACGGCATCAAGTTCTTCAGCGCGCAGGGCACCAAGCTTGACGACGCGTGGGAGCAGGCCGTTGAGGCCGTGCTCGAAGAGCCGCCCGTGTGGGTGGACTCGGCCAGCCTCGGCAGGGCGCGCCGAATGGACGATGCAACGGGCCGCTACACGGAGTTCTGCAAGAGCACCTTTGCCAACGACCTCACGCTGCGGGGCATGAAGCTTGTCGTCGACAGTGCGCATGGCGCCGCCTACCAGGTCGCTCCGCAGGTGTTTCACGAACTGGGCGCTGATGTCATCAGCATTGGTGCCACGCCTGATGGTCTCAATATCAACAAGGGCTTCGGTGCGACGCATCCGCAAGCGTTGATCGAGGCCGTGAAGGCGCAAGGCGCCCACTACGGAATTGCGCTCGATGGCGACGCGGATCGACTTCAACTGGTCGACGCGAACGGTCGCCTCTTCAACGGCGACGAGTTGCTTTACCTGATGGTGAAGGAGCGCATCGGCCGCGGCGAGAAGCCTGCCGGTGTGGTCGGCACCCTCATGACCAACAAGGCCGTCGAGATGGCGGTGCGCAGCAAAGGCATCGAATTCGTGCGCGCCAAAGTCGGCGACCGCTACGTACTCGAGGAACTGGAGAAGCGCGGCTGGTTGCTCGGCGGCGAAGGCTCGGGTCACCTGCTGGCCCTGGATCGTCACACGACTGGCGACGGCATCGTCAGCGCCTTGCAGGTGCTCCAGGCGTGCGTGCGCAGCGGCAAGACTGTGGCGGAACTGCTGGGCGACGTGACGCTGTTCCCGCAGACGCTGATCAACGTCCGCCTTGCGCCGGGGCAGGACTGGAAGAACAACCAGGCGCTCGCCGCAGAGACGGAGCGCACGGAGGCCGAACTGGGCGACGCGGGCCGGGTCCTGATCCGCGCCAGCGGCACGGAACCGCTCGTGCGCGTGATGGTCGAGGCACGCAATGCCGAGCAGGCCGTGACCTGCGCACGCCGGCTGGCTGCCACGCTCGAGATACCTGCATGATCGACATCGTCGTTGCGGACTATCGCAACAAGGCGCATGCGGATGCATTGGTCCAGCTGATGGACGAGTATGCGCGGGACCCCGCAGGTGGCGGATCCGCTCTGCCTGCGGAAGTGAAGAACGGACTGCCCGAAGCACTCGCGGCGCGCCCTTCGGCCTTCAGCGTTTTGGCATTCGAGGCAGGGCAGGCGGTCGGCCTGATCAACTGCTTCGAAGGTTTTTCGACCTTTGCCTGCCGTCCGCTGGTCAACGTGCACGATGTCGTGGTCGTCGCCAGCCATCGCGGCCAACGCATCACGCAAAAGATGCTGGTTAAGGTGGAAGAACTGGCGCGCGAACGCGGCGCCTGCAAGCTCACGCTGGAAGTGCTCTCGGGCAATGTCGGCGCGATGCGCGCCTACGAGCGCGAAGGCTTCGCCGGCTACCAGCTCGATCCCGCGTTTGGCACCGCGACCTTCATGCACAAGAAGCTGTAAAAAGCGAAAGCCACCGCACGCAGGGTCGCGGTGGCTTCAGCAAGACCTCGAGGATTTCTCCCCGAAGTCAGGAACGCGCGATCAGAAGCGCGTCACGGGCGCTTCAATGTCGCGCTTTTCAACGGCGTACTTGCCCAGTTCCCATTTCGCGATCGCATTGCGGTGCACTTCGTCCGGGCCGTCCGCAAAGCGCAGCGTGCGCGCGCCGGCGTAGGCGGCAGCCAGCGGGAAGTCGTCGGACATGCCGCCGCCGCCGTGCACCTGCATGGCCCAGTCGATCACCTGGCAGGCCATGTTCGGCGCCACGACCTTGATCATGGCGATCTCGTTGCGCGCCACCTTGTTGCCGGCCACGTCCATCAGCCAGGCAGCCTTGAGCGTCAGCAGGCGGGCCATGTCGATCTTGCAGCGGGCTTCGGCGATGCGCTCTTGCGTCACGGTTTGCGAGGCGACGGTCTTGCCGAAGGCCACGCGTGAGGATGCGCGCTTGCACATGAGTTCAAGGGCGCGCTCGGCAAGGCCGATGAGGCGCATGCAGTGGTGAATGCGTCCCGGGCCAAGGCGGCCCTGGGCGATCTCGAAGCCGCGGCCTTCACCCAGCAGGATGTTGTCGACAGGCACGCGCACGTTCTCGAAGTACATCTCGACGTGGCCATGCGGCGCATCGTCATAGCCCATCACCGTCAGCGGACGCACGATGCGGATGCCCTTGGCGTCGGCCGGCACGATGATCATGCTTTGCTGCGAATGCTTGGCCGCTTCCGGATCGGTTTTGCCCATGGTGATGAACACGGCGCAACGCGGATCGGCCGCAC
This sequence comes from Variovorax brevis, assembly GCF_030317105.1. GTDB lineage: Bacteria > Pseudomonadota > Gammaproteobacteria > Burkholderiales > Burkholderiaceae_C > Variovorax > Variovorax brevis. The sequence continues at coordinate 213,758 of NZ_JASZYG010000003.1, read as the reverse complement.
CCGAGATCCACCACTTGTGGCCGTTGATGACGTATTCGTTGCCCTGGCGTTCGATGCGGGTCGCGATGTTGGTCGCGTCGCTCGATGCCACGGCCGGCTCGGTCATCGCGAAGGCCGAGCGGATCTCGCCTTCGAGCAGCGGCTTGAGCCAGCGCGCCTTGATGGCTTCGGAGCCATAGCGGGCAATGGTTTCCATGTTGCCGGTGTCCGGCGCCGAGCAGTTGAACGCTTCGCTGGCCCATGGCACGCGGCCCATGATTTCCGCCAGCGGCGCATATTCCTGGTTCGTGAGGCCCGCACCTTCGTAGCCCGAAGCCGCCGCGCTGTCGACTGGCAGGAACAGGTTCCACAGGCCCTGCGCACGTGCCTTCTGCTTGAGCTTCTCGACGGTTTGCAGCGCGGTCCAGCGCTTGCCTGCGGCCGTGTTGGCAGTGAGCTCGGCTGCATATTCGGCCTCGGCCGGATAGATGTAGTCGTCCATGAAGGCAGTGACGCGCTTCTGCAGCTCTTTCGTTTTGGCCGAGTATTCGAAATCCATGATGTCTCCTGTGAAATGGGTGCGTGTTCCGGGGCGCCGCTGCCTCAGGCTTGCTCGGCAAAGCGCCATGCCATCTCGGCCATGGGCTTCGCGCCGCGGCCCGATGCCACGGCTTGTTCGCTCGACGCGGTGCCGGCTTCCACCCGCTTGGCAATGCCTTGCAGGATGGCGGCGATGCGGAACATGTTGTAGGCGAGGTAGAAGTTCCAGTCCGGCGCCAGCGCCTCCGGCGTGGTGATGCCGGTGCGCTCGCAGTAGCGGCGGATGTATTCGCTTTCGGTGGGGATGCCCAGGCTCTGGACGTCGAGCCCGCCCAAGCCGCGGAACGAGCCCGGCGGAATGTGCCAGGACATGCAGTGGTAGCTGAAGTCCGCCAGCGGATGGCCCAGCGTCGACAGTTCCCAATCGAGCACGGCAATGGCGCGCGGCTCGGTGGCGTGGAACATCAGGTTGTCCAGGCGGTAGTCGCCATGCACGACGCTCGTCCTGCTTTCGTCCTTTGCGCTGGCCGGAATGTGCGCCGGCAGCCATTCCATCAGGCGATCCATCTCAGGAATCGGCTGCGTGACGGAGGCGACGTATTGCTTGCTCCAGCGGCCGATCTGGCGATCGAAGTAGTTGCCCGGCTTGCCGTAGTCCGCCAGGCCGCGCTCGGCCACATTGACGGTGTGCAGCGCGGCGATCACGCGGTTCATTTCGTCATAGATCGCGCTGCGCTCGGCGTTGCTCATGCCCGGCAGCGACTGGTCCCAGAGCACGCGCCCTTGCATGAACTCCATGACGTAGAAGGCGCGGCCGATGACCGATTCGTCTTCGCACAGGCAATGCATGCGCGGCACGGGCACGCCGGTGCCGGCCAGTCCGCTCATGACCTTGAACTCGCGCTCCACGGCATGCGCGGAAGGCAGCAGCTTGGCCACCGGGCCGGGCTTGGCCCGCATCACGTAGCTTTGCGAAGGCGTGACGAGCTTGTACGTGGGGTTGGACTGGCCGCCCTTGAACATCTCGACGGTCAGCGGACCCTTGAAGCCCTCGAGGTTCTTTTCAAGCCAGGACGTCAATGCACCGACGTCGAATGCATGCTGCTGCGAAACGGCACGGGTGCCGACGAAATTGTTGAAGTCCTGCGTCATGAAGTCTTTATTGATCAGATTCCGAGATGCGCATCAGCGCGGCGCGATCCAGCACGACGAGCCCGCCCGGTTCGATGCGGATGACGTCCTCGCGCTCCATGGCCTTGAGTTCCTGGTTCACGCGTTGCCTGGAAGCGCCCAACAGTTGCGCCAGTTCTTCTTGCGCCAGATGCAGGCCGATGCGCATCTGGCTGCCGTCTGCCAGGTTGGGTACGCCATAGCTGCGCACCAGATGAATCAATTGCTTGGCCAGGCGGGCACGCAGCGGCAGGGTGTTGAGGTCTTCCACCAGTCCGAAGAGCTGGCGAATGCGCCGCGCCTGCAGGCGCATGAGCGCTTCGTACAACTCCACGTGCGTCGCAAGAATCTTCTGGAAGTCCGCCCGGGCCACGCACAGGATGGTGGAATCGCCATGCGCATAGGCGTCGTGCGTGCGCCGGTCCCCGTCGAACATTGCCACGTCGCCAAACCAGATGCCGGGCTCCACGTAGGTCAGCGTGACCTGCTTGCCCGACACGGCCGTCGAGCTCACGCGCACCGCTCCCTTGGCGCAGGCAATCCACTGCTCGGGCGGGTCGCCGCGCGCAGCGATCAGGTCGCCGTCCTTGAAGCGTTTGACGAATGCACATCGGAGAATGTCGTGCCGAAGCGAAGGTGAAAGAGTGCTGAACCAGCGACCACTGTTGATCGCTTCACGTTCTTCGATGGTAAGAATGGGGTCGTCCATTGGCCTGTCCTGTCGGCGACTGAAATGATGAAGGCTGTCACGAGAGCGACGCGACGCGACGCTCATGCGTAGCGCGGCTGCTCCTTGGCCAGAAAGGCCGCGATGCCGATGCCGGCATTGGGGTGATGAAGGTTGCGCACGAAGTGATCGCGCTCCGTGTCGAGATGCGCTGAAAGGGTTGCGTTGGCGCCGTCACTGAGCAACTCCTTGGCGCTGGCCAGCGCGTTCGGTGCCCGCGCGTTGAGCTTTTCCGCCAAGGCCAGCGCGGTGGACAAGGCCTGCCCGTTGTCGGCAAGCTGGTTCACGAGGCCGAGGGCATGAAGACGCTCGGCGCCGATGCGCTCGCCCAGCATCATCCATTCACTGGCGACTTGCCGGGGCAGTGCCTGCGCCAGTTGCCAACTGAGTCCGCCGTCGGGCGACAGCGCGATGTTGCTGTACGACGCTGCAAAGATGGCGTCGCGTGCCGCAACGATGAAGTCGCATGCCAGCGCCAGCGAAAAGCCCGCACCCGCCGCCGCGCCTTCGACCGCCGCAATGATCGGCTTGGGATAGGCCCGGATCGCCTCGATCCAGTTGTGCAGCGCCTCGATGCTTTGCGCCTGCGCCGCCGGCTCGAGTTCGCGATTGGCCTGCAGGCGCTGCAATGAACCGCCAGCGCTGAACCACGGGCCTTCGCCGGTGATGATCACGCTGCGGATCTCGTGGCTGTTCTCGGCCCCGTTGAGCGTTTCGATGCCTGCCGCGTACATGTCCGGCCCCAGCGCGTTGCGCTGCGAGGGATTGGACAGCGTCAGCACCATCGTGCTGCCTTCGGTCGTGCTCTTGAGTTGTGCGGTCATTGCGTAGCGCCTTCAGGAGGAGGTCAATCTTCTTCGTGCTTGAGGCTCAGGCCCAGCGCGCCACGGCGCCGCAGCCACGGGCTGGGGCGATAGCGCGGATCGCCGTATACCGTCTGCAGATTGAACAGCACTTCGAGCATGTTGGTCGGGCCGTAAAGGTCGCCCATCGCAAGCGGACCTTGCGGATAGCCCAGGCCGAGCCGCACCGCGGTCTCCAGGTCGGCAGGCGAGCAGATCCGCTGCTGGCACATGTCCGCCGCGATGTTGACGATGGTGGCGATCACGCGCTGCGTCACGAAGCCGCCGCTGTCGCGAATCACGCTCACGGCCTTGCCGTCGCGGGCGAACAGGGCATGGGCGGCGTCGCGGATGTCGCGGCGCGTGGCGGGATTGGTGGCGATCACGCGGCGCTTGGTGGCGACGTCATCGACCAGCATGTCGATGCCGATCGTTCGCGTGGCGTCGAGCCGTTCGACCGCGGCCACGGTCGTCACGTCGAAGCCCAGCGGTGCCACCACGATCAGCGCGGCGGAAGAGGGCGTGGCGCCGCTTTCAAGTTGCGCGCCCAGCGTATGGACGAGCTTGAGCAGGTCCGGTCGACGCGCCGCACGGGGCGACACCCAGACCGGCGGCAACGCCTCGAGGACCGGGGTGGGCGCTTCAGGCGTGATCTGCGCGGCGCCATCGACGTAACGATAGAAGCCTTCGCCCGACTTGCGACCCACGGCACCGGCCGCAAGGCGTTGCGCGGTGATGACGCTCGGACGGAAGCGCGGCTCTTCGTAGTACTGGTGGTAGATCGACTCCATCACCGGATGGGACACGTCCAGCGCCGTGAGGTCCATCAGTTCGAAGGGGCCGAGCCGGAAGCCGCCCTGGTCCTTGAGGATGCGGTCGATGGTCGCAAAGTCGGCAACGCCTTCGCCCACGATGCGAAGCGCCTCCGTGCCGTAGCCGCGACCTGCGTGGTTCACGATGAAGCCCGGCGTGTCCTGCGTTTGCACTGCGCTGTGGCCCATCTGGGCAGCGTACCCCGCAAGGCGCTCGCACAGCGCACGGTCCGTCTTGAAGCCGGCGACGACTTCGACCACCTTCATCAGCGGCACCGGGTTGAAGAAGTGAAAACCTGCGAAGCGCTCGGGATTCGACAGCCTCGCGGCAATGGCCGTCACCGACAGGGAAGACGTGTTGGTGACCAACGTGGCGCTCTTCGAGACGATGCCTTCGAGATCGCGGAAAAGCTGGCGCTTGATCTCCAGGTTTTCGACGATGGCTTCGATCACCAGATCGCAATCCGCGAAATCCTTCGTCGAATCGACGGCCTTCAGGCGCGCAGCGCAGGCATCGCGACTCGCGGCATCAAGCTTGCCTTTTTCCTGCAGCTTGGCCCAAGTGCCGACCACGGCGTCGAGCGCGCGTTGGGCGGCGCCGGCCATGGTGTCGACAAGCAGCACTTCGCTACCGGCCTGTGCAGCAATCTGGGCGATGCCCCGTCCCATGGCGCCGGCACCGACGACGCCGATCTTGGAATAATTCACAGTCATTTGCTAATTGTCTCTATATGTAAGTGGCCAAATCTGACCAGCGTGTCAGAATGTGTTTACTTTCTATTGCCTTCAATCCCTTTTGCAATCTCCGCGTTTAAAAGCGGCCCTCCTTTTACTCGGGTTCGCACTCCAATCGCACGCATTGACGATCGGGCGACCCCAAGGGGCCGCCTGGATCGGCAAGCCGCTCGATTTGGTGATCCCGCTTCAATTGGACTCCTCCGAGGGCGGCGGCGCGCTGTGCCTTGAAGTCGACATCTTGCAGGGGGACGTACGGGTCGATGACCGACGCGTGACTTTATCGCTGGAGCCCGGCCCCGGGCCGGATTCGCCCCGCGTGCACCTGCGAACCACAAGGGCCATCGAGGAGCCGGTGGTCACCGTGACCTTGAACGCTGGCTGCGTCGCGAAGTCTACGCGTCAGTACGTCTTGTTGGCGGATGTTCCGGAGGTTGCGGTTCGGGCCGCCGCACCTGTTGCGCCGGCCAATGTGGCGCCGCCAGCTGCTGCATTCGTGCCTTCGCCTTCTCCAGCCCCGACGCGGCCTGCCCGCGCTGCGCGCGCCGAGCCTGACGGCGAATCTGCCTCGGAAACACCGAAGCCGGCGAGCACGCCGCCGCGTCGTTCACGGCCGCCGGCAGTCGCTGTTGCTCCGCGCCCACGCAAGGCAGAAACTGTTGCGCCCGCGCCGCCACGTCCTGCGCCCACGCCGCCGGTTGCGGCTGCGGCGCCAGTGGCACCGCCGCCGCAGCCCCAGTCGCGCCTGAAAGTCGAGCCGCTCGAACCGGTGCCCACGACGCAACCGGCACTCAAGCCGGCGCCGGCGGTCCCCGTCGCGGCCGCGGAAGACCCGGTCAAGCGACCCGCCGAAGCCGGCGCTGCGCCGTCAGTGGCGCAGCCGCCCACGCGTTCGCCCGAGGAAGTGCAGCAGGAAGCCCAGCGCATTCGTGCTCTGGAAGACACTTTGACCTTGCTGCGCGCGCAAGCCGCCCAGACGCAGCAACTGCTGCTGGAGATGAAGAGCGAGGTTGCCGAGGCGCGTGCAAGCCGCTACCGCAACCCCTTGGTGTACGCATTGCTGGCCATCCTCTTGTTGGCGCTCATCGCCATGTTGTTGCTGTGGCGCGCGGTGCAAAGGGCGAGGGCGCCGATGTGGTGGGGCGACGATGTCGCTCCTGCGGCGCGGTCTTCGCGCAAGGGGGCGTTGCCTCGCAAGGGCGAACTGGTCGATGAAGACGACGAGGAAGACAACTTCGAGCCCGAAGCTGCCATCGGCGTCACCAAAGCGGTCCCCAACACAATCTCCGCCAAGCCTGCGGCGGCATTCAGCACCAGCCTTGTCGACACCGATTTCGCCGCCCTGCAGCAAAGCGCCATTGCGGCGCGTTCGGCGTTTGAAAGCGCACAAGTGCGACCGGTCAATACGGAAGAGCTTTTCGACGTGCAGCAGCAGTCGGAGTTTTTCCTGTCTCTGGGGCAGCAGGAACAGGCCATTGAAGTCTTGCGCGAGCACATCGCGACCAACCCGGGAACGAGCGCGCTGGCGTACCTCGATCTGTTCCGGATCTTCCATTCGCTCGACCGCCGCGAGGACTACGCTCGCCTTCGCCGCGAGTTCGAGCAGCAATTCAATGCCGGTGTGCCGGACTTCGACGACTTCACGCTCGAGGGCCGAAGCCTCGACCGCTACGACGGCGTGCTGGAGCGCATCCAGGCGACTTGGCCCTATCCCGAAACGCTCGCCTTGATCGAGGAACTGGTGTTCCGCAAGCCAGGATCGCGGGAAGAGGCCTTCGACCTGCCGGCTTATCAGGAACTCCTGCTTCTCTACGCGGTGGCGCGCGACGCGATCGAGCCAGAGGGCACGTGGGCCGCGCCGGCGACCTTCCGCAGTGCGGCCGCGACCACCGTTCCGGCCGCTTTGGAACCGATGGCCGAAGAAGTGGATCAGGACGCCGTGGACACGGAGGGCGGGCCTCTGACGCCGTTGACCAGCACGGAAGGCCGCTCCTCCCGCGCGCATGCACCGGCGAACTCCCTGATGCACACCGAGCCGATGGCGCATCTGCCTGTGATGCCCCATGCCGTTCGGGAATCCGATGCTGAACGTCCGAAAGACAAGCCTGCGCTGGAAATGGACCTGTCGGATCTGGACCGGACCGACTTCCAGACGCTCCGCGCGCCCATCGAGCCGCCGGCCCCTGGCAAGGGGACGCCCTCGCCGTCCGACGATCCGCATGTGATCGACTTCGACCCCTTCGATCCGGCGACCCGGCACGGGCCGCTCGTCATCAAGCGCTGAGAGCGGCTCCGCCCGCGGCGGCGATGGCGCCTCTCAGCGCCGCACTTGCAGCGCGCCCGGATTCACGATGTTCGTGGGATTGCCCTTGATGAAGCTCACCACGTTGTCGAAGGCCTGCCCGAAGTAAAGCTCGTAGCTTTCCTGCTCGACATAGCCGATGTGCGGCGTGCAGATGCAGTTTTCCAGTCGCAGCAGGGCGTGGCCTTGCAGCGGCGGCTCGCTTTCGAACACGTCGACGGCGGCCATCCCCGGACGACCGCGATTGAGGGCGGCCAGCAATGCGTCCTGCTCCACCAGTTCGGCCCGCGAAGTGTTCACGAACAAGGCCGTCGGCTTCATGCGCGCCAGATCTTCGAGGCGCACGATGTTGCGCGTCTCTTCGGTCAGGCGCAGGTGAATGGACAGCACGTCGGCCGCGGCGAACAGGGCCTCACGGCTCGGGGCGACCTGGAGTCCATCGGAGCGCGCCTTGGCGCAACTCGCTTCGCGGCCCCAGATCACGACCTGCATGCCAAAGGCCTGCCCGTATCGCGCAACAAGTTGCCCGATACGCCCATAGCCCCAGATGCCGAGCGTCTTGCCCTTGAGCACCGATCCCAAGCCGAAGTTCGGCGGCATCGATGCGGACTTGAGGCCCGACTGCTGCCACGCGCCGTGCTTGAGGTTGCTGATGTACTGCGGCAACCGGCGCATGGCGGCCATGATGAGCGCCCAAGTCAACTCGGCCGGCGCCTGGGGTGACCCATTGCCTTCCGCGACCGCCACGCCGTGCTCGCTGCACGCGTGGATGTCGATGTGCGAGCCGATCCGGCCGGTCTGGGAGATCAGCTTCAGCTTGGGAAGCTTTTCGATCAGTTGGCGCGAGATCTGGGTGCGCTCGCGGATCAGCACGATCACGTCCGCGTCCTTGAGGCGCACCGACAGTTGCCCAATGCCCTTGACGGTGTTGGTGTACACCTTGGCTGCGTAGGCATCCAGCTTCGCCGCGCAGCGCAACTTGCGCACCGCATCCTGGTAGTCGTCGAGGATCACAATGTTCATGGCACGTTATTGTGCCTTGCGTCACTCGCGACGTTTCCGGGGGTGCGTACTAATGCAGATTGCCTGCCGCGTGGGAAAGCTCGCGCGCTTCAAGCGCGGCGAGGCGATCCAGCTCGGCGCAGACATCCGCCATGCGGCCTGATATGACGACGCGGCCGGCCCGGCCGGATGCCTTGTTGTCGACGACGCGCACCACGCGCAGGGGCCGCGCCGTGTGGGCGCTGATGGCCGCCTTTTCTTCCGTGCCCCGCGCGGCGCACGAGGGCCGGATGGCGACATAGCGCATCGGCGCAGAAGTGCCGCGGCGCGAGCGGCGTGGCGTCATCAGGCGGGTGGCGAAAGCCTGCAGCGGCGTGATCAGGTCGGCAAAGGTGAGAAGAGCAATACCCATGTGAACTCCAATAGTGGTTAGGGGTTGAACACAGGCAGGATTGCTTCTTCTGGTGCCGCGACAGGGTGATGGCCACATGCCATACGCCCGCCACCTGACGCGGCCGGATGAACGAGAACTACATCAGCATCGTGTTGCGGATCAGTCCGACCGCGAGGCCTTCGATTTCAAAAGGCTCGCCGGGGTGCACGAAGATGGTCGGGTAGTCGGGGTTTTCGGCGTGCAGTTCGACGACCTGCTTGTTGCGCTTGAGGCGCTTGACGGTGACTTCGTCTCCCAGGCGGGCCACGACGATTTGCCCGTTGCGTGCTTCCTTGGTGGCCTGGACCGCGAGCAGGTCGCCGTCCATGATGCCGGCGTCCCGCATGGACATGCCGCGCACCTTCAGCAGGTAGTCGGGTCGGCGCTGGAAGAGGGTGTTCTCGACGTAGAAGGTCTGGTCGACGTGTTCCTGCGCCAGGATCGGGGAGCCTGCTGCGACACGGCCGATGAGTGGCAGTGCCAACTGGGCCAGGCCGGGCAAGGGAAGCGAATACTGGTTGTTGCGCGATTCGTTGATGGAACGCAGCGCCTCGCTCTTGAGGCGGATGCCCCGAGACGTGCCGCTGACGAGTTCGATGACCCCCTTGCGCGCGAGGGCCTGCAGATGCTCTTCCGCCGCGTTGGCGGACTTGAAGCCGAGCTCCGCTGCAATTTCGGCGCGCGTGGGCGGCGCACCTGTGCGCGCAATCGCAGCCTGGATCAAATCGAGGATCTGCTGCTGGCGAGCGGTAAGCTTGGCGGGGAACGGCAGGTTGAGCATTCGCTGAACTCCTGTATGTACTTCGTGTACTGGCTGCATATCCAGTACCTGTATTTTTAACCAGTTTTGGGTGAATGGCAAGCCATGGGCAATAAATCGCAGCACGCCGCGCGGCGGGTGGTCGTTCTGGGCACGGGCGGCACCATTGCCGGCCGCGCTTCGAGTGCGCAGGACAACATCGGCTATGTCGCGGGACAGGTCGGCGTGTCGGATCTGGTCGCGGGCATCGATGTTCCGGATGGCATTGCGCTGGTTGCCGAGCAGGTCGCGCAGGTCGACAGCAAGGACATGGAGTTCGCCATCTGGTGCGAACTGGCCAAGCGCTGCGCCCACTGGCTTGCGGAGCCGGACGTGGCCGGCATCGTCATCACCCACGGTACCGACACGCTGGAGGAGACGGCGTACTTTCTTCACCGGGTTCTTCGGGCAGACAAGCCCGTTGTCGTGACCTGCGCGATGCGTCCGTCGACTGCGGTGTCACCCGATGGGCCGGTCAATGTGCGCGATGCGATTGCGGTCGCGGCAACCGAAGGCGCGCGCGGCGTCGTGGCTGTTTGCGCCAGGACGGTGCATGCCGCTGCGGACGTGCAGAAGGTTCACACCTATCGGCTCGACGCGTTCAGTTCCGGGGATGCCGGCCCCGTCGGTTTTGTGGAGGAAGGGCATGTGCGCCTTGTCAGGCCCTGGCCCGACGATATCGGCCCCTCGGCCATTGCCATCGAGCGGCTCGCATCAGCGGCCGAAGCGCCCCGCGTGGAGATTGTTGTGAGCCACGCCAACGCCAGGCCGTGGCTGATCGACGCCTTGGTGAGCGAGCGTCTCGCTGGCGTGCCTCACGCGGCGCAGGGCCTGATCCTGGCTGCGACCGGCAACGGCACCCTGCATCACGAGATCGAGGCGGCTGCCAAACGCGCACAGGAGGCCGGTGTGTCGGTGCTGCGCGCGACGCGCTGCGTCGATGGCCGCATCCTTTTCAAGCCGGCGGACACCATCCCCGATGCGGGCGCGCTCAGTCCGGTCAAGGCCCGCATCGCATTGCTGCTCGATATCCTTTCGGCCGAAAGCTGATTGATGTTCTCTGCGCTTCAGTCGATCGACTGGGCGTATCCCGCCCTGGAGGCGGTACACGTGCTCGGCATTGCCCTGCTGCTGGGCAACCTCGTCGCTCTCGAGATGCGGGTATTCGGACGTGCCGCCGCCATTCCGGTGCAAGCCCTGGCGCGGCTGTCGCTGACCATTGCACTCACCGGATTCTCGATGGCGGCGGTGACGGGCCTGCTGATGTTCTCCACGCGGCCGGGTGAACTCCTGGCCAATGGCTTCTTCATCTCGAAAATGGGCTTGCTCTGCGCGGCAGGATGCAACGCGATCTGGTTCCACGCGCGCAATTCCCTCACTCGCCTCGATGGCCTTGCCCGTGCGCAAATGTTGTTGTCAACTGTGATCTGGATCGCGGTCGTGTTCTGCGGTCGCTGGATCGCCTATTGACTGAACCATGCGCGAAGGAGAGCGATGATGAAACGTCGACACCTCATGCTTGCCGCCGCCAGCGCCCCGCTGGCCATGTCGGCGGCTTGGGCCCACCACGGCTGGAGCGGCTTCGATCAGGAACGCCCCATTTACCTTGAAGGAAAGGTCGTCAAGTCGATGTGGCAGAACCCGCATGTCGAGCTGGTGATCGAGGTGGCGAGCGACATGAAGGTGCCCCCCGACTTGAGCCGCCGCGCCTTGCCCGCGCAGAGCGCGCCCGTCGATGGGCCTGGATTGTTGGCCAAGGCCGTCAAGCCGACCCGTACCGATCGCCAATGGGAGCTCGAGCTGGCGCCCTTGACCCGAATGGACGCATGGAAGATCCCCGAGATCAAGCCAGGAACGCAGATCTCCGCCGTCGGCTTTACCACGCGCGATGAAAAAGGCGAGGCGGTGATGCGCGTCGAGTACTTGTTTGTCGACGGCAAGGTGTACGGGCTGCGATCCAGCCCGGCCTGATCAGCGCGGCAAGAAGATCAGCTGCTCAGCGCCGCCAATGCGCGCTGGGTGATTTCATCGACCGTGCCGGTGCCGCTGATCTGGCGGTGCTTCGGCGCCACGGCCGGTTCCGCCTTGGCCCACGAAGAGTAGTAGTCGACCAGCGGACGCGTCTGCTGGCTGTAGATGTCCAGGCGCTTGCGAACCGTTTCTTCCTTGTCGTCCTCGCGCTGCACGAGGTCTTCGCCGGTGGCGTCGTCCTTGCCTTCGACCTTGGGCGGGTTGAACTTGACGTGGTAGATGCGGCCCGACGAAGGATGCGAGCGGCGCCCGCTCATGCGTTCGATGATGTCCGCGAAGGGCACGTCGATTTCGAGCACGTAGTCGATCTTGACGCCAGCTGCCTTCATGGCTTCGGCTTGGGGAATGGTTCGCGGGAATCCGTCGAACAGGAAGCCGTTGGCGCAATCGGGCAGCGCAATGCGTTCCTTGACAAGATTGATGATGAGGTCATCGCTGACCAGTGCGCCCGAGTCCATCACGGCCTTGGCCTTGAGGCCCAGCGGAGTGCCTGCCTTGACGGCGGCGCGCAGCATGTCTCCCGTGGAGATCTGCGGGATTCCATACTTTTGGCAGATGAAGGCGGCTTGCGTGCCTTTTCCCGCCCCGGGGGCGCCCAACAAAATCAGTCTCATGATGTCCTCGGAGGTTCTTTTGAATTCGTCGCGTCACGCGCTCGCCCGAGCGAAAAAAGCGTGACGGAGTTTGCGAAGAGGATAGCACGCGCTCATGCCCCCACCCCGTGGGGAAGACGCTTGCTGCCGACTCAGCCGCCGAGCAGCGCCCGCACGCGCTGGAGGTCTTCCGGCGTGTCCACGCCCGGCCCTGGCGCATGGTCGCTGACATGCACGGCGATGCGATGGCCGTGCCAGAGCGCGCGAAGCTGCTCAAGTGCTTCGCTGGTTTCGATCGGCGCAGGCGGAAGTAGGGGAAATTGCTTCACGAAGCCCGCGCGATAACCGTAGATGCCTATATGCCGCCACGGCGCTGGAGACGGAAGCTCGGTGAAGCCCGCAGAAGCGTAACCGTCACGCCACCACGGAATCGGCGCCCGGCTGAAGTAAAGCGCCGTTCCCTGCGCATCCAGCACCGCCTTGACGACATTTGGATTGAGGAAATCCGCCAGCGTGTCGATGGCGTGAACGGCTGTGCTCATGGCGACATCCGGTCGCTGGGCCAAGGCATGCGCCACGGCGTCGATCAAGCCGGCTTCGATCAAGGGCTCATCGCCCTGCACATTGACGACGATTTGCGCGTCATCCAGTTGCAGCTTCGTGCAGGCTTCGGCCAGCCGGTCGCTGCCGCTGACATGGGCCTGCCGCGTCATCAATGCTTCCACGCCATGGGCACGGCAAGCATCGACGATGCGCTCGTGGTCGGCCGCGACCACCACCCGTTCGGCGCCGGACTGCCGGGCGCGCTGCGCCACCCGCACCACCATGGGGATGCCGGCAATATCGGCCAGCGGCTTGTCGGGCAGGCGTGTCGACGCCAGGCGCGCCGGGATCAGGACCACGAAGCCGGATGCAGTCGTGTCCATGGGCTTCAAATGCCCAGTTCTTCGTCGGTGAGGACGCGGGCCTCGTCTTCCAGCAACACGGGGATGCCGTCGCGCACCGGGTAGGCAAGGCGCGCGCTGTGCGACACGAGTTCCTGCTTCGCGGGGTTCCACGTGAGCGAGCCCTTGGTCACGGGGCAGACGAGCAGTTCAAGCAGCTTGGTATCCATCGAGCGATGATAGCTTTGCATCCAGTGCGGTGAAGAACGCCGGTTCGGGTTCAAAGACAAGCGCAACCGCCAGCGCATGCGGTTCCACGCGCCAGAGCTTGGCGGCGTCCTTTTCGGTGCAAAGAACGGTGAGGCCGCTGGCGGACAGTGGTGTCCAGTTCTGGAAGTCGTCGTGATCGGGCAGTGCAATGGTGCGTTCGAGCGTGACGCCCTTGTTGCGCAGCATCTGGAAGAAGCTCTCCGGCTTGGCAATCGCGGCGACAGCCACGATGCGTCGGCCTGCGAGCGATGCCAGGGATACGGGGATGGCGTCGCGGCCCACGGCGTGATCGGCCAGCGCACGCTGCGCGCGAAACCCGGCGAATGCGGCTCGCTCGCCCGTGTGCAGGACCAGGTCGCAGGCGCGCGGCCACGTCTCGCGCAGCGGGCCCGCCGGCAACAGCCAGCCGTTGCCGATGCCGCGGTCGTCAAAGACGCAAATCTCCACGTCACGGGCGAGGGCGGTGTGCTGCAGGCCGTCGTCGCTGACGATGACTTGCGTTTGCGGATAGCGGGCCAGCAAGGCGCGGGCTGCCTCGATGCGCTTTCTGGCCACGAAGGCAGGTGCACCGGTCTTTCGCTGGACGAGTGCCGGTTCGTCGCCCACGTCGGCGGGCGAACTGGATGAAAGCACTTCGCGGCAATCGCTGGTGGTGCGGCCGTAGCCTCGAGAAATCACGCCGACACGCTTTCCGCGCGCCTGCAGGTGCTCGACGATGGCCATCACCGAAGGCGTTTTGCCTGCACCGCCGGCAATGACGTTGCCCACGATCACCACGGGCACGCTGACCCGTTCGGTGCGAAGCAAGCCCATCCGGAAGAGGGCTCGCCGCATTCCCGCCAAGGCGCCAAAGAGCAGCGAGACCGGCAGAAGCAGCCACGCCAGCGCGCCGCGTTCCAGCCAGACGCGCTGCAGGGACAAGGCTATCGCCCGGCCTGTGCGGCCGATTGGGTCGCGAAGGTGATTTGCATGAGACCCGCGCGCCGCGCCCCTTCCATCACCGTGATGACGGACTGGTGCGCCGCGCTGGCGTCCGCGCTGATGATCACGATGCTGTCCTTGCCGCCGGCCGATGCCGCTTCCAGCGCAGCCGCCACCGTCTCGACGCTGCGGTCGGGCAGGGCGTTCTTGTTGACCGAATAACGGCCGTCGGCAGACACCGCAACGATGACCTCCTTCGGGTAGTCGCGCTGCGCATCCACGTCAGCGGTCGGCAGGCGAAGCTGCATCTCGGTGAACTTGCTGTAGGTGGTCGACAGCATCAAAAAGATCAGGATCACCAGCAGCACGTCGATGAAGGGGATCAGGTTGATCTCCGGCTCGTCGCGCGATCCGTGGCGAAAGTCCATCGAGGATTTTCTCTTCACGGCAGGTTCAGCCCCGGATCATGTTCAGGTGGCGCGCAAAGCGCTCGCTGGCCAGTTCGAGGCCGAGCAGGTACTCGTCCACGCGGCTGCGGAAGTAGCGCCAGAAGATCAGGGTCGGAATGGCCACGATCAGGCCAAACGCCGTGTTGTAGAGCGCTATCGAGATGCCGTGCGCCAGTTGCGCCGGATTGCCCGAGCCGACAGCGCCGCCGGCCGGCGACTGCGACCCGAAGATCTCGATCATGCCGATGACCGTGCCCAGCAGGCCGAGCAAGGGCGCGGCCGAGGCAATGGTTGCCAGGGCCGCCAGGTAGCGCTCCAGCTTGTGCGCGACCGTGCGGCCGGTGGCCTCCATGGCGGCGCGGATGTCATCGTCCGTGGAGCGGGGGTTGGCGTTGAGGGCCCGGAAGCCCGCGGCCAGCACTTCGCCCAAGGACGAATTGCGTTCCAGCTTGGTCACGACGTCGGGCGGCGGCACGGCGGTGCGCGAAACGGTGATGGCCTCGTCCAGCAACTTGGGTGGCATCACCCGGGCAGTCTTGAGGGAAGTGAATCGTTCGATGACCAGCGCCAGCGCGAGCACCGAACAAACAAGCAGGGGCCAGATCGGCCAACCCGCAGCAACTATGATCGAAAGCAAAGAGGCCCTCCGGCTCCGTAGGAATGCAAATGCGCGGCGATTATCCACCGCCGGCGAGGTGTTCAGGCAGCATCTTGCCTGTCAGATGCAACGCACAGAATCTGTTGATAACTTTGTGATTAACTGGCTTCGCACCTCGGCCAAACCCGCATGCTGCGGGCCTCGCGCTGGATCGAGTGAATTTTGGGCAGCGTTTTTTTGAATGAAATCAACGGGTTGCACCGCAACATCAGCTTTTCGTGCTGTAGGACCCTGTATTTGCATACGGGTACGAACCCTTGTGGAAGAGTCCACCACCCCATGGTGTCGCATTGATGATGCAACATAACCTGTCCACTTCGTCCGCGGGGCCACGCGTCTGGGCCGTGGGCGCGTTGTGCCATGCCATCGCCGACGCGCTGGACGCGCGATTCAATCCCGTGGCCGTGCGCGGCGAAATCTCCGGTTTCTCGCGGGCGGCCAGCGGCCACTGTTATTTCTCGCTCAAGGACGAGAGCGGGCAACTGCGATGCGCGATGTTCCGCCGGGCAGCAAGCTTGCTGAATTTCAATCCCCGCGATGGCGACCAGGTCGAGGTGCGCGGGCGCATCGCGGTCTATGAGCCGCGAGGCGACCTGCAACTGGTGGTCGAAAGCCTGCAGCGCGCAGGGCAGGGGGCCTTGTTCGAGCAGTTCATGCAGCGCAAGGCCCGGCTCGAGGCGGAAGGACTTTTCGACCCGACACGCAAGCGTCCGCTGCCGATCATGCCGCGGTCGATTGGCGTGGTGACATCGCTCGGCGCCGCGGCACTGCACGATGTGGTGACGGCGTTGCGGCGCCGCGTGCCACACATCCCTGTCATCCTTGCGCCGGCGGCGGTGCAGGGCGCGGCGGCGCCGGCCGACCTGGTTCGTGCGCTGCGGGAGCTTTACGCCATGCGCCAGCGTGTCGATGTCATCCTGCTGGTTCGTGGTGGCGGGTCCATCGAGGACCTGTGGGCGTTCAACGATGAGTCCCTTGCGCGGACCATCGTCGAAAGTCCTGTGCCGCTCGTCAGTGGCGTTGGCCACGAGACCGACTTCACCATCGCCGATTTCTGCGCCGACCTGCGCGCGCCGACGCCAACGGCGGCTGCGGAACTCGTGAGTGCGCCGCGCGACACATGGCTGGGCGCTCTGGCCCTGATGGAAGATCGGCTGCGCGACGCCGTCGTTTCGCGCGTGGACACGCTTGGGCAGCGCCTCGACCAAGCCGCGGGACGCCTGGGGCGTCCGTCAAGCTTGATCGCGGGACAGCACATGCGTTGCGCTCATCTGGCGCAACGACTGCATTTCGGCGTCGTCGCCAAGGTGGAGCGTCTTTCGCAGCACCAGCGCGTCCTGCGCAACGAATTCCCGCTGGCCATTGCGCAGGCGCTCGGCACGCAGCGCGAGCATCTGGACCGGGCTGCCTTGCGGCTGCAATTGCTGGACCCGTCGCTGGTGCTGCAGCGCGGGTATGCATGGCTGTCAAATACCAGCGGCCGGCCCCTGACCAGCGTGGAGCAACTCGCGCCGGGCGATGCCATCAGCGCCCGGCTCGCCGATGGTGTGGCGGGCCTGACAGTCACAGGCGTGGAAGGGATGAGCGAACGTCCGACACCAGACGAATGAATCCTTTCTAGAATGCTTCGTTCTTTCAACCAACCCACGAGCAAATAACATGGAACACGTACTTCCTCCCCTTCCCTACGCGATGGATGCGCTCGCGCCCGAGTACTCGAAAGAAACGCTGGAGTACCACTACGGCAAGCACCACAACGCCTATGTCGTGAACTTGAACAACCTGCAAAAGGGCACCGAGTTCGAGAACATGACGCTCGAGGAAATCATCAAGAAGTCCAGCGGCGGCATCTACAACAACTCCGCGCAGATCTGGAACCACACCTTCTTCTGGAACTGCATGAAGCCGCAAGGCGGCGGCGCCCCGACCGGCGCGCTGGCCAAGGCCATTGACGCCAAGTGGGGCAGCCTGGATGCGTTCAAGGAAGCCTTCACCAAGTCGGCTGTCGGCAACTTCGGTTCCGGCTGGACGTGGCTCGTCAAGAAGCCCGATGGCACCGTGGACATCGTCAACACCGGCGCTGCCGGCACGCCGCTGACCACCGCCGACACGGCACTCCTCACCATCGACGTGTGGGAACACGCCTACTACATCGACTACCGCAACCTGCGCCCGAAGTTTGTCGAGACCTTCCTGGCCAAGCTGGTGAACTGGGACTTCGCAGCCAAGAACTTCGGTTGATCGCTGCCCAGCATTGAAAAAGCCGGTCCCGGGAGGGGCCGGCTTTTTTGCTTGGAGCGGCGATTCGAGTGCGGTTCAGCGCGCGGGCTGGAAGGGCGTTCCGGCCAGCTTGAAGCCCTTCTTGATGTTCTTCTTGACAAACCAACCCTGGTTCATCTCGAGCACGTAGCGCACGGGCTCCTCGGAACAATGGGAGTCTGTGGTCTGTGGCTTCATGTCGACCAGGTTCACGATCCGGCCGTCGTCCGCCACAAATGCAGCCGTTAGCGGCAGGATGGTGTTCTTCATCCAGAAGCACTGAGGAGCGGCTTGCTCGAAGACAAACAGCATGCCTTCCTGCTGCGGCATTTCCTTTCGGAACATCAGGCCGACTTGGCGCTCAATGGGCGAGGCGGCAACCTGGGCGTCGATCTTGTACATGCCGGCGGAGATCTGGACCCGTTGCAAATTCATTTGCGGCTCGCCCTGGGCAAGCGCGCTCGTGACGGGCAGCAAAAGCAAGTTGGCGAGCAGGCAAAGGGCGAATAAGAAACGGGGGAACATCTGGCTGGCTTCCTGTCGAAAATGGCAATGAAAAATGCCCGCTCCACGGGCGGGCATTTTTGCGGCGGCTCAAAGCTTACATCGAAATTCGCGCGGAGTGGGCGCGCGGGATTTTGGTGTCGGCCACCCAGAAATTTCAAAGCCGAAATACAAAAAAAAGCGCCCTCAAGGGGGCGCTCTTTGTAAAGGCGATTCGAATTACTTCGCGCCAGGCATATCCGGGGTGCCGCCTTGGGTCGTCTTGCGCTTGCCCGGACGACGCTGGTCGCGCGTTTGCTTGCGAGCCTCGCCAGAAGCGGCGGCCTTGTCGCTGGACGTGACGGCGCTTTCAGTGGACAGCGGTGCGTCGCCTCCGGGACCCTTCACCTGTCCAGCCGGCTTGGAGGCCTTCTTGGCGTCGGCGCGTTCAGTTGCCTTGTTGGTGACATTGCCCTGTTCGGAGGACTGTCCGGCTGGGTTCTGGGCATAAGCGCCAACGGCGAAAAGGCCGGCGATCATCACTGCGAGTACTTTGCTCATCACATATTCCTCATTAGAAATGGTTTCGAAACGCCTCCCGGTGGGCAGAAGGTAGGTCAACAACGAGACCGTGACGGACTTGGTTGACAGTGCCTCTATCTCCGGTTGCGTCTAAAATTCTAAGGCTATTCGTTACCGGGCTGGGGTCATGTGTTGTCCCCAGCCATCACTTTTATCCGGAGCCTATCCCCTCATGTCCAGCTATCAGCACATCAAAGTCCCGACCGAAGGCCAAAAGATCTCGGTCAACGCCGACAACTCGCTCAATGTGCCGGATCAGCCGATCATTCCATATATCGAGGGAGACGGAACTGGCTTCGACATCACGCCGGTGATGCTCAAGGTGGTGGATGCAGCCGTCGCCAAGGCCTATGGCGGCAAGAAAAAGATCCACTGGATGGAAGTCTTCGCCGGTGAAAAGTCGACCAAGGTCTATGGCCCCGACGTGTGGCTCCCCGAGGAAACCCTGCATGCCGTGCGCGACTACGTGGTGTCGATCAAGGGCCCGCTGACGACGCCGGTCGGCGGCGGCATCCGTTCGCTGAACGTTGCGCTGCGCCAGGAACTCGATCTTTACGTTTGCCTGCGCCCGATCCAGTACTTCGAAGGCGTGCCCAGCCCGGTGAAGGAGCCGCACAAGACGAACATGGTCATCTTCCGCGAGAACTCGGAAGACATCTACGCCGGCATCGAGTTCGAAGCCGAAAGCGAAAAGGCCAAGAAGCTCATCAAGATCCTGCAGGCCGAATTCGGCGTCAAGAAGATCCGCTTCCCCAACACCTCGGGCATCGGCATCAAGCCGGTTTCGCGTGAGGGCACGGAGCGACTGGTGCGCAAGGCGATCCAGTACGCCATCGACAACGACAAGCCCAGCGTGACCATCGTCCACAAGGGCAACATCATGAAGTTCACCGAAGGTGGCTTCCGTGACTGGGCCTACGGCCTGGCCGCCAAGGAATTCGGCGCTGAACTCATCGACGGCGGCCCGTGGATGAAGTTCAAGAGCCCGAAGACGGGCAAGGAAATCACCGTCAAGGACAGCATCGCCGACGCCTTCCTGCAGCAGATCCTGCTGCGCCCCGCCGAGTACAGCGTGATCGCCACCCTGAACCTCAATGGCGACTACGTCTCGGACGCACTGGCCGCGCAGGTCGGCGGCATCGGCATTGCCCCGGGCGCCAACCTGAGCGATACGGTCGCGATGTTCGAAGCCACCCATGGCACGGCGCCCAAGTACGCGGGCAAAGACTACGTCAACCCCGGCTCCGAGATCCTCTCGGCTGAAATGATGCTGCGCCACATGGGCTGGAAGGAAGCCGCCGACCTGATCATCAGCTCGATGGAAAAGTCCATCGCCAGCAAGAAGGTGACCTACGACTTCGCTCGCCTGATGGAAGGCGCGACGCAGGTGAGCTGCTCCGGCTTCGGTCAGGTGATGATCGAGAACATGTGATGCCCCGGCCGGAACCTGAGTCCGGCCTGCCAAGCGCAAACTCCGACAAACCCCGGCGCCTCAAAACGCCGGGGTTTTTTCTTTCAGGCAGCAAAAACGCGTTTGCCCGTTGCGCGCCCGGTGGCGGCGCACATTTCGACCGGTGCACTGGAGGCTGGATCTTTTTTTGGTTCTCGTGTCGTCGTTCACATGAAGCGACACTTGATATGTCTGTAACGCGTCACCAATTCGTCCTCTTCAGGCACGGCCTGTGCGTGCTCGATAGAATGATTTTCATGGCTACCCGAATCCCTCCCGTCCCCAAGACACCGCCGCCTGCGAAGCCGGCGCGGGACGACGGCGACTCCGTCGTGATGGAGCGCCGTCCGCAGAAGACAGCACCGCCCCAGATGTACCAGGTGGTGATGCTGAACGACGACTACACCCCGATGGAGTTCGTCATCGTCGTCATCCAGGAATTCTTCAACAAGGACAGGGAAACTGCGACGCAAATCATGCTCAAGATCCACCTCGATGGCCGTGGTGTCTGCGGGGTCTATTCCCGCGACCTGGCGGCCACCAAGGTCAACCAGGTGATGGAGGCGGCCCACCAGGCGGGCCATCCGTTGCAGTGTGTGAGTGAGCCGGTTGAATAAGCTGGACAACCACCCATTTAGAAGATATTTACAGCAAGGCAAAAAGGAAATCACATGATTGCCCAGGAACTGGAAGTCAGCTTGCACATGGCCTTCGTCGAGGCCCGGCAACAACGCCACGAGTTCATCACCGTGGAGCACCTGCTGCTCGCTTTGCTGGACAACCCGAGCGCCGCGGAAGTTCTTCGTGCCTGCTCGGCCAACATCGACGATCTCCGTGCGTCACTCACCAACTTCATCAAGGACAACACGCCCCAGGTGGCGGGTACCGACGATGTCGACACACAGCCGACGCTGGGATTCCAGCGCGTGATCCAGCGCGCCATCATGCATGTGCAGTCCACCGGCAACGGCAAGAAGGAAGTCACCGGCGCCAACGTGCTGGTCGCGATCTTCGGCGAGAAGGATTCGCACGCCGTCTATTACCTGCACCAACAGGGTGTGACGCGCCTCGATGTGGTGAATTTCATCGCCCACGGCATCAAGAAGAGCGATCCGCCGGAGCCCGCCAAGGGCAATGAGGGCGGCGCCAGCGAGGGCGAGGAAGGCAACGGCGAGAAGAACGAGAAGTCTTCCCCGCTGGAGCAGTTCACGCAAAACCTCAACCAGCTTGCCAAGGAAGGCAAGATCGATCCGCTGATCGGCCGCGAGTACGAAGTCGAGCGCGTGATCCAGATCCTGTGCCGCCGGCGCAAGAACAACCCGCTGCTGGTGGGTGAGGCTGGCGTGGGCAAGACGGCCATCGCCGAAGGCCTGGCGTGGCGCATCACGCAGAACGAAGTGCCGGAAATCCTGGCGGAATCCAATGTCTACTCGCTGGACATGGGCGCGCTGCTGGCTGGTACCAAGTACCGCGGTGATTTCGAGCAGCGCTTGAAGGGCGTGCTCAAGTCGCTCAAGGACAAGCCGAACGCGATCCTGTTCATCGACGAAATCCACACCCTGATCGGTGCGGGTGCGGCGTCGGGCGGCACGCTTGACGCCTCCAACCTGCTCAAGCCTGCGCTGTCGAGCGGGCACCTGAAGTGCATCGGCGCGACGACCTTCACGGAATACCGTGGCATCTTCGAAAAAGACGCTGCGCTGTCGCGCCGCTTCCAGAAGGTCGATGTGGTGGAGCCCACCGTGGCGGAAACCATCGAGATCCTCAAGGGCCTGAAGTCGCGCTTCGAAGAGCATCACAGCGTGAAGTACGCCGCTGCCGCCCTGCAAGCCGCGGCCGAGCTGAGCGCCAAGTACATCAATGACCGTCACTTGCCCGACAAGGCAATCGACGTCATTGACGAAGCGGGTGCCGCCCAACGCATCCTGCCGCCCAACAAGCGCAAGAAGACCATCAGCAAGACCGAGGTCGAGGAAATCGTCGCGAAGATCGCGCGCATTCCCCCTGCCAACGTCAGCAACGACGATCGCGGCAAGCTGCAAACGCTGGAACGCGACCTCAAGAGCGTGGTGTTCGGCCAGGACAAGGCGCTGGAAGTGCTGGCCTCGGCCGTCAAGATGGCGCGTTCCGGACTGGGCAAGGGCGACAAGCCGATCGGCTCGTTCCTGTTCAGCGGGCCCACCGGCGTCGGCAAGACCGAAGCGGCGAAGCAGCTTGCCTACATCATGGGCATCGAGCTGATCCGCTTCGACATGTCGGAGTACATGGAGCGCCATGCCGTCAGCCGCCTGATCGGTGCGCCTCCGGGCTATGTCGGTTTCGACCAGGGTGGCCTGCTGACCGAGGCCGTCACGAAGAAGCCGCACGCGGTGCTGCTGCTCGACGAAATCGAGAAGGCGCATCCGGACATCTTCAACGTGCTGCTCCAGGTCATGGACCATGGCACGCTGACGGACAACAACGGACGCAAGGCCGACTTCCGCAACGTCATCATCATCATGACGACGAACGCGGGTGCCGAGACCATGAACAAGGCGACCATCGGCTTCACCAACCCGCGCCAGGCGGGCGACGAGATGGCCGACATCAAGCGCCTGTTCACACCGGAGTTCCGCAACCGCCTGGATGCCACGGTGAGCTTCAAGGCGCTGGACGAGCAGATCATCCTGCGCGTGGTCGACAAGTTCCTGCTGCAGCTGGAAACGCAGCTGGCCGAAAAGAAGGTGGAGGTCACCTTCACCGACGTGCTGCGCAAGCACCTGGCGAAGAAGGGCTTCGATCCGATGATGGGTGCACGCCCGATGCAGCGCCTGATCCAGGACACGATCCGTCGTGCGCTGGCAGACGAACTGCTCTTCGGTCGCCTCACCGAAGGCGGACGCCTGACGGTCGACCTCGACGACAAGGGCGAAGTCCTGCTGGACATCGTTCCGCTGCCGAAGAAGGAAGGCAAGTCCAAGCCTGAAGCGGAAGAAGCCGCGACCGGTTAAGCGCCGGGCAAGCGCCTCTCGGCGCGCTTCAAAAAGGCCGGTAGCATCGCTATCGGCCTTTTTTGTTCTGGACGAGCCCACCTTTGAACCTGCCCGAGATCAGCGCCCAATGGAAAACCGGCCTTTCGCTGGCCTGGAGCGCTTACATCGCGGTGTTGTCGGTGTGGATCGTGATGCAGAAGCGCGCGCCGGTGTCCACGCTCAGCTGGATCCTCTCGCTGGCGTTCATTCCTTTCGCCGGCTTCTTCATCTATTACTTCCTGGGTCCGCAACGGCTGGTCAAGCAGCGGCTCAAGCGCCTGCGCAGCCGCGCCGGTGCCATGGGGCCCGCCGACGTTCAGCAACTTCGGGAAGCCAGCGAAAAGGCGCCGCCTGCCCTGCGGCAACTGGCCGCGCTCGGGACCGCGGCCTGCGGCCTTCCGGTGTCGAACGCGACCGATGTGCAGATGCTTTCCGGCGGCGAGCGGACCTTCGACGCCATTTTCGAGGCGATACGCGAGGCGCGGCATCACGTTCATCTGGAGTACTACATCTTCGAACCGGACCAGATCGGCACGGCGCTGCGGGACCTGCTGATCGAGAAGGCGCGCGAGGGCGTTGCCGTGCGGCTGCTGCTCGACGCGCTGGGCTCCAAGCGCATCGGCCGGAAATTCATGGCGCCCATGCACGCCGCCGGCATCAAGGTGGCGCTGTTTCATGAAACGCGCATCGGGCGGCGGCTGCGGCCCGTCACCAACTACCGCACGCACCGGAAGATCGTGGTCTGCGATGGCCGCGTCGGCTTCACTGGCGGCGTGAACATCACCGACGCGGAGGATGCGCGCACGCGGCCCGACGCCTATCACGACGTGCACCTGCGCATCGAGGGAACGGCGGTGCGCTGGCTCCAGACGACCTTCATCGAAGACTGGCACTACGCCAGTGGCGAGGTGGCGCGCGAGATCAACGGTGCCTTGCCGTACTTCCTGCCGCGCGTCGATGCCGGCGACATCCCGGTGCAGATCGTGACCAGCGGGCCCGACAGTCCGCTGGAAGCCATCCACCGCATGCACGTTGCCGCCATTGCGTCGTCGACGCATCGTGCCTGGCTCACCACGCCGTATTTCGTGCCCGGTGAGCCGGCGCTGATGGCACTCACCAGCGCCGCCCTGCGCGGCGTCGACGTGCGGCTGCTGGTGCCGCGCCGCAGCGACTCGCTCATCGTCAGCGCCGCAGCGCGTTCCTATTTCGACGAACTGATCGCCGCGGGCGTCAAGGTGTGGGAATACAAGGCGCGCATGCTGCATTCGAAATCGCTGGTGGTCGACGACTCTTGCGCGATGATCGGCACCGCCAACTTCGACAATCGCAGCTTCCGGCTCAATTTCGAGGTGATGGCCGTCGTATATGGCCCGGCGCTTGCCAAGGCGCTGGCTGCCCAGTTCGAGACCGATCTGCACAGCGCCTCGGCCGTTCGTGCGCATCGCCAGCAGAAGTTCCTGCGGCGCCTGGGTGACTCCACGGCGCGGCTATTCTCTCCTTTGCTCTGATTTCAACTCGCTTCGCCCCAATGTCCGTTCAAACCTTCCTCTGGCACGACTACGAAACCTTCGGCGCCGTGCCGCGTCGCGACCGGCCGGCGCAATTTGCCGCCATTCGCACCGATGCGCAGTTGAACGAAGTGGGCGAGCCGCTCATGGTCTATTGCAAGCCGGCGCCCGACTTTCTTCCGAGCCCCGAGGCCTGCCTGATCACCGGCATCACGCCGCAGATCTGCCTTGAACGCGGCGTTCCCGAGCACGTGTTCGCAGCGCAGATCGAGCGCGCCTTCTCGCAGCCCGGCACCATTGGCGTCGGCTACAACACCATCCGCTTCGACGATGAGGTGACGAGGCACCTGTTCTGGCGCAACCTCATCGACCCCTATGCGCGCGAGTGGCAAAACGACTGCGGGCGCTGGGACCTGCTCGACGTGGTGCGCCTCACCTACGCCTTGCGGCCCGATGGCATCCAGTGGCCGAAGAAGGAAGACGGCACCGCCAGCTTCAAGCTGGAAGACCTCGCGCGTGCCAATGGTCTGGTCCACGAGGCGGCGCACGATGCCTTGTCGGACGTGCGCGCCACCATCGCGCTGGCACGGCTGATCCGCGACCGGCAACCCCGGCTTTTCGAATTTGCGTTCGGCCTGCACAAGAAGGACCGCGTCGCGGCCGAACTCGGCTTGCCGGCCACGCGCGCCACGGCGCGTCCCTTTCTCCATGCCTCGGGCATGTTTCCGGCCGAGCGCGGCTGCCTTGGCGTGATGTGGCCGCTGGCCAGTCATCCGACCAACCGGAACGAACTGATCGCCTGGGATCTCGCCCACGACCCGACCGAACTGGCGACGCTGGACACGGCCACCATCCGGCACCGCCTGTTCACGCGGACGGCCGACCTGCCGGAAGGCGTGGTACGGCTGCCTATCAAGAGCGTGCACCTCAACAAGTCGCCGATGGTCGTCGGCAACCTCAAGACCCTGAGCGCGCAGATGGCGGACCGCTGGCGCATCGACATGCCCGCTGCCATGCGGCACGCCGAGATCGCGGCCAGCCTGCCCGACATGAGCGCGATCTGGCCCGATGTGTTCGCCCGGCCCAAGGAGGCCACGCCCGACGTGGACGAGGACCTCTATGGCGGCTTCGTCGGCAACGGCGACCGGCGCCGGCTCGATCACCTTCGCGGCCTGTCCGCCGCCGACCTGGCGCTCGCGCGCTCGGGTTTCGACGATCCGCGGCTGGAGGAGTTGCTGTTTCGCTATCGGGCGCGCAACTACCCCGAAACGCTGGCGCCTGAAGAGGCTGAACGCTGGGAGTCGCATCGCGCCGCGCGATTGCTGGAAGGCGAGGGAGGGGCGCGCAACGTGGACGCCTTCTTCGCGGAAATCGACCTGCTCGCCGAAAACGCGGACGAACGCGCCGAGGGCATCCTGGGCGAGCTCTACGAATACGCCGAAGCGATCGCGCCGTCCGCGTAGTCAAGCAACTATTTCTTGTCGCGGTTCTGCGGCAGGTCCTTGACGGCGGCCAGCATCTTCTCGACGT
This sequence comes from Variovorax brevis, assembly GCF_030317105.1. Classification (GTDB taxonomy): domain Bacteria; phylum Pseudomonadota; class Gammaproteobacteria; order Burkholderiales; family Burkholderiaceae_C; genus Variovorax; species Variovorax brevis. The sequence goes on along the minus strand of NZ_JASZYG010000003.1, from coordinate 187,788 downwards.
GCTTGAACGGATTCAGGCTCTGGTAGAAAAAGGCGATTTGCCCATTGGGAGACACCACGTAGGAGATGCGGTTGGCGTAGTCCGGCCGCGTCTGCATCAAGGCGTCGAATGACTTGCTGATGTCCTTGGTGCTGTCGGAAGCCACCGGAAACTTGCCCTGGCAGGTCTGGCTGGAAAACTTGGACAGTGTTTCCATGTCATCGGTCGAGACGCCAATCACAGTGGTTCCCAAGGCTGCGAACTTCTCGATCGCCTCGGCAAAGGCGTGCGCCTCGATCGAGCAGCCCACGGAAAATGCCGCCGGAAAAAAATACACGACCACCGGGCCCTTGGCGAGCGCGTCGCCCAGCGAATAGGTGAATGGCTTGCCGTCCAGCGCCGCCGGGGCGTTGAACTTGGGCGCGGCTTCGCCGATGTCCAAGGCTGCAAAGGCAGGCAGGCTGAGCGCAAATGCAGGCATCATCGCCAGCGTCGCCAACCAATTGCGGAATGAGCTTGTCATGTTCAGTCTCTCGCGGAGTTTCGCCGGCATCTTATTGCGCTGCTTGCGTTCATGCAGGTTGCCCCGGTTCCCGGCCCGGGTGTCGACGGGGTTGGTTGCGCTGCTGCTGGCAGGATGCGGCGCCCTCCCGGCCAACAAGCAGATGGCGCCGACCCTGATGTTGCCCGTCGACCCCAACACCGCGCTCGCCAAAATTGTGCAAGCCTCCACGCCACCGGATGAGCATTCCGGCTTTCGCCTGATGCCACTGGGCGTGTATTCGCTGGACGCGCGCCTGGAGCTGGCCAAGCGTGCCCAGCGCTCGCTCGACGTGCAGTACTACGTCATTGAAAACGACGGCACCGGTCGACTGCTGCTGCGGGCCCTCAAGGAGGCGGCGCTGCGTGGCGTGCGCGTGCGACTCCTGGTCGATGACCTCTACACGGCCAAAAGCCAGCAACTGTTGCTCGCGCTGTCGACCACGCCCAATGTCGAGGTGCGCCTGTTCAATCCATTTTGCTGTGGCCGCGAAGAACTGAACAGCCGCTTCATCACCTCAGCCTTCGACATCGGCCGCCTCAATCACCGGATGCACAACAAGCTCTTCATTGCCGATGGCGTGATCGGCGTGGCGGGCGGCCGCAACATCGCGGACGAATACTTCACCCTGAACATCGCACAGAATTTCGTCGACATGGACGCCGTTTTCATGGGCAAGGTGGTGCCGCAGCTCGAGGGCATCTTCGACGACTACTGGAACAGCGAAGAGGTCTATCCCATCGCGGCGATCGTCAAGCCCACGCGCGGCCGCGCCGCCATGGCGAACGAGTTCGACAGCGAAGTGGCAATGGCTGCGCCGTCGCCCAAAGTCGATTTGCCGCCCACGGATGTGCTCGGCTACGGCCCCGTCGGCGAGGAACTGGACGCAGGCCGCATCGGCCTGATCTGGGGCCGAGCCAATGCGGTGGCCGACCCGCCCGCCAAGCTTCGCTCCATGACGCAGGACGAGGCCTTTGCCACCAGCGTGACGGCGCGCGTCTGGCAGCAATTGATGCTCGCGCAGAAGGAGGTCTACATGACCTCGCCCTACCTGGTTCCCGGACCGCGCGGAATGGCGGCGTTCGAGGAACTGCGCACGCGCGACGTCAAGGTCACCCTGCTGACCAACTCGCTTGCGGCCAACGATGAGCCACTGGTACATGGCGGCTATGCGCGATACAGGGAAGGCATGCTCAAGATCGGCGTCGACCTGTATGAGCTGAGCCCCGCCCGTACGACGAAGAACAAGCGCCTGGGCATGTTCGGCAATTCGCTCGGCCGCCTGCACGCCAAGACAGCAGTGATCGACAAGGAGAAGATCCTGATCGGCTCGGTCAATCTCGACCCGCGATCGGCAACGGCGAACACGGAGTTGGGCATCATGGTCGAGAGCCCGCCGCTGGCGCGCGAACTGCTGCGCGTCATCAACATCAGCAAGCTGGAAAGCGCCTACCGCTTGCGGCTGGTGCCGCCGAGCGACACCCTCCAGTGGCTCACCATGGACGAGGACAAGGAGATCGTCCTCACATCCGAGCCGGAATCGACATGGACCCAGCGGCTCTACAACAACATCTTCAGCCCATTGGTGCCCGAAGGGCTCCTGTAGCGGTGCTGATCATTGCCCCGCCGCGAACTGGCCGGGGTCGTAGAGCCACCAGCACGTCACGGCTGCGGTGGAGAGCACTGGTTTACTGCGCTTTCACTTCGACGCGACGCGCCTCGGCGGCTGGTCCGTCCGCCTTGGTCTGCTCGGGCTTGACCATGTCGATCTTGTCTTCCGGAACGCCTGCCGTCTTGAGCACGGCGCCGACGGCCATGGCCCGCTGCTTGGCGAGTTCGGCGTTCTTGGCCGCGTCGCCACTGGCATCGTGGAAGCCGCTGACCACCACGCGCGAGCCGCTTTGCACCGCTTTCACGATATCGGCCAGCGCTACGTCGCCGCCAGCCGGAACGTCGGCGCTTGCCGTGGCGAAGTAGAACTTGACCACGCCGCCCTCGGTCTTGATGGAGGCGCCGCTGTCAGCAACGGGGGCGGAAGTCGATGCTGCAGGCGCAGCGGCTGCGGGAGCTACCGCTGGCGCCGGCGCAGTGATGGCCGGTGGCGTCGGTGCCGCGGCCGCCGCATCGCCACCGTGAAACTTCACCACCAGCGGCACGATCAGCAAGGCCACGATGTTGATGATCTTGATGAGCGGATTGACTGCAGGGCCGGCCGTGTCCTTGTAGGGGTCGCCCACGGTGTCGCCCGTCACCGCGGCCTTGTGTGCTTCGCTGCCCTTGCCGCCGAAGTGCCCGTCCTCGATGTACTTCTTCGCGTTGTCCCATGCGCCGCCACCGGTACACATGGAGATCGCAACGAACAGGCCCGTGACGATCGTGCCCATCAGCAGGCCGCCGAGGGCCTTGGGGCCGAGCGCCAAGCCGACCACGATCGGCACCAGCACCGGCAGCAGCGAGGGGATCATCATTTCCTTGATCGCCGCGCCCGTCAGCATGCTCACCGCACGGCCGTATTCGGGCTTGCCGGTGCCTTCCATGATGCCGGGGATCTCGCGGAACTGGCGGCGCACTTCCTCGACCACGGCGCCGGCTGCGCGCCCGACGGCTTCCATGGCCATCGCCCCGAAGAGGTAGGGGATCAGGCCGCCGATGAACAGGCCCACGATCACGAGCGGGTCGGACAGGTTGAAGCTGATCGCGCTGCCGTAGCTTTCCAGCTTGTGCGTGTAGTCGGCAAAGAGCACCAGCGCTGCCAGGCCTGCAGAGCCGATCGCGTAGCCCTTGGTCACCGCCTTGGTCGTGTTGCCGACGGCGTCGAGCGGGTCGGTGATGTCACGCACCGACGCTGGCATTTCGCTCATCTCGGCAATGCCGCCCGCGTTGTCGGTGATGGGGCCGTAGGCGTCCAGTGCCACCACGATGCCCGCCATGCTCAGCATGGACGTTGCCGCGATGGCGATGCCGTAGAGACCAGCCAGCTGGTACGACGCAATGATCGCGATGCACACGAAGATCACGGGCCACGCGGTCGAGCGCATCGACACGCCAAGGCCCGCGATGATGTTGGTGCCGTGGCCCGTCGTGGAGGCCTTGGCCACGTGCTGCACCGGCGCGTATTGCGTGCCCGTGTAGTACTCGGTGATCCACACCAGCGCGGCCGTGAGTGCCAGGCCCACGAAGCAGGCGCCGAACAGGTGCAACTGGCTGCCGCTCGCGCGAATGGCGTTGTCGGGAATGAGCCAACTGGTGACGAACCAGAAGGCAATCAGCGACAGGACGCCCGCCACCGCCAGCCCCTTGTACAGCGCCGGCATCACGTTGATCATGCCCGGCGAGGCCTTCACGAAGAAGCAGCCGATGATCGAAGCGATGATCGACACGGCGCCCAATGCCAGCGGATACACCACCGCGTTGACCGGCGCCGCCGTCACCATCAGCGCGCCGAGCACCATGGTGGCGATCAGCGTCACGGCGTAGGTTTCGAACAGGTCGGCCGCCATGCCGGCGCAGTCGCCCACGTTGTCGCCCACGTTGTCCGCGATCACCGCCGGATTGCGCGGATCGTCCTCCGGAATGCCGGCCTCCACCTTGCCCACGAGGTCGGCGCCGACGTCAGCGCCCTTGGTGAAAATGCCGCCGCCCAGACGGGCGAAGATGGAAATCAGTGAAGAGCCAAAAGCAAAGCCGATCAGCGGGTCCAGAACCTTCGCCAGCCCGTGCTCGCCGGCGACGTCGGCGCCAGACGCCAGGAACCAGTAGAACAGCGTGACGCCCAGCAGCCCCAGTCCCACCACGAGCATGCCGGTGATGGCGCCCCCGCGAAATGCCACATCCAGCGCCGGGCCAATGCCCTTGGTGGCGGCCTGCGCCGTGCGGACGTTTGCGCGCACCGAAACGTTCATCCCGATGAAGCCGCAGGCGCCCGAAAGCACCGCACCCACGACGAAACCGATGGCCGTGGTCAGGTGCAGGAACACTGCGATCAGGATGGCCAGAACAACGCCGACGATGGCGATCGTTCTGTATTGCTTGGCCAGATAGGCTGCGGCGCCGGTCTGGATCGCCGCAGCGATCTCCTGCATTCGCGCGTTGCCTGCGTCTTGAGAAAGTATCCAACTGCGCGCCCAGATGCCGTACGCGACGGCCACGAGGCCGCACACGATGGCGAGGACGAGAGGGGTGTTACCTGTCATGCCTAGCTTCTCCAGTAGATCGTTATGACTGCTGTGGAGACGAAGGCTGGTATTCCAGTGCGCAACGCGTACGGGGTCAGAGCCTTCGCCGCGTTGCTTCCTCGAAGCCGCCCGTCGTAAACAGGCGACCGATTGGCCAACGGGAGCAATTTACAGGCAAAAAACACATTTCGTGTGAAAGCGGGGTGACGCGGAAAGTAAACTTCGGGTTTGTCCGCACCTCCATAAAACTTTTTACTACTCAGCAAGACAATGGCCTTCGACAAAGTTTCTCCGGGAAAAAACGTCCCCGATTCCTTCAACGTCGTCATCGAGATCCCGATGAACGCGGATCCGGTCAAGTACGAAGTCGACAAGGATTCGGGCGCGATTTTTGTTGACCGCTTCATGACGACCGCCATGCACTACCCGGCCAACTACGGCTACGTGCCGCAGACGCTGTCCGGCGATGGCGATCCGGTCGATGTGCTGGTCATTGCGCCGTATCCGCTCATGCCTGGCGTGGTCTGCCCCTGCCGTCCCCTGGGCATCCTCATGATGGAAGACGAAGCGGGCATCGACGGCAAGGTGCTTGCCGTGCCGACTGACAAAGTGCTGCCCATCTACACGCACTGGAAGACGGTGGAAGACGTCAATTCGATGCGCCTGAAAAGCATCGCCCACTTCTTCGAGCACTACAAGGACCTGGAAGCCGGCAAATGGGTCAAGGTGCTGGGCTGGAAGGGTATCGAAGAAGCAAAGAAGGAAATCACCGACGGTATCGCGGCGTACAAGAAGTAAGTCGTTCCGCCCTCGGCAAGCATGCCCCGCAGGCCTCGGCCGCGGGGCATTTTTCATGGCTTCCTTCGTCTTGCCGGAGGCTCAGGTGACTTGGCGAAACGGGCTGCGCACGCCCAAGTGGTCCATGTAGCTTTCAATGCCGGCGCCTTCGCGCTCCAGAAAGCGTTCCACCGCATCGGAGAAGGAGGGATGTGCCAGCCAATGGGCGCTGGTCGTCTTCACCGGCATCAAGGCGCGCGCCATCTTGTGCTCGCCTTGCGCGCCGCCTTCGAATCGCGTCACGCCGTGCTCGATGCACCACTGCAAGGGCTGGTAGTAGCAAGCCTCGAAATGCAGGCAATCGACGCGCTCCAGTGCGCCCCAGTAGCGGCCGTAGGCCACTTCGGGGGAGTCCGTCGCGGTTTCGTCGCCGGACAGCGCGATCAGGCTGCTCGCAATGGCCTTGCCCTTGCGCTCCGCGACGAAAAGGAGCCACGCCTGCGGCATGTGCTGTGCCATTTGCGAAAAGAATTCGCGCGTGAGGTAGGGCGGATTGCCATGCTCACGGTAGGTGCGCGCATAGCAGCGGTAGAAAAAGTCCCAATCGCTGGCCGTGATGTCGGTGCCGCGAGCCCACCGGAAGCTGACGCCGGCATCATGTACCTTGCGACGTTCCTGGCGGATCTTCTTGCGTTTGTCGTGCGCAAGGCTGGAGAGAAAGTCATCGAAGCTGCGCCATGCCTTGTTCTCCCAATGGAATTGCACGGTGTGGCGCATCATCAAGCCGGCTTCGACGCAGGCCGCGATGTCCTCGTCGGCACCAAACAGCAGGTGCAGCGAGGACAGCTTCTCCTGGCCGCACCACGCCACCAGCCCCTGCACCAGCAAGGCGCGGCTGGCCGCATCGCGGGCCAGCAGGCGCGTTCCCGGCACCGGCGTGAAGGGCACGGCAACGACGGCCTTGGGATAGTAGGCCAGTCCATGCTCGTGGTACGCGTTGGCCCACGCCCAGTCGAAGACGTATTCGCCGTACGAGTGGTCCTTGAGGTAGAGCGGACAGGCGGCCGCCAGTTCACTGCCTCGCCACAGCGTCACGAAGATCGGTGTCCATCCGTTTGACGGCGACGCACTGCCGCTTTCGTCCATCGCCGACAGGTAGGCGTAGCGCATGAAGGGGGAAGGCGCGGCCTGCGCAGCCAGCAACGCGTCCCAGGCGGCCGCGTTGATTTCGGAGGGCGAACGGTGAATGCGAATGACGGGGGCGGTCAAGGCAGTCAAGTCTTGCGGGCGCCGAGTGTCTCGGCAATGTAGATGCCGCCCAGCACGAGGGCAAGGGCGACCCCGTGATAGGCGGAAATGGGCTCACCCAGCACCATCACCGCCAGCAACGGCCCGAAGATCGGCACGAGGTTCAGGAACACGCCGGCGCGTGCGGGGCCGATCAGGCTCACCGCGTGGATGAAGGTCACTTGGGAGATGAATGACGGCAGCAAGCCGATGAAGACCACCAGCGCCAGCCCCTTGGCCGTCGGCACGAAAAACTGGCCCATTGCCACTTCCGCCGCCACCAGGGGCAGCGACACCAGGCAGGCCACCAGGGCCGTCGCAGCAAAGAAAACGATGGCGGGCACGTCAGGTCGCCGGCGCAGGCCCAGCGCGTAGCCCGCATACAGCAGGCACGCAATGACGATCCAGACGTCGCCGATGTTGAATTCGAGATTGGCCAACTGCTCGAACTGGCCGTGCGAGGCCACCACTGCAATGCCCGCAAGCGTCACCACCACGCCGACGACCTGCAATGCCGTCACGCGCGTCGCGAAAAAGAAGAAGCTGCCGATCAGCACCAGAACGGGAATCGTCCCCTGGATGATCGCAATGTTGATGGCCGAGGTGTGGTGGGCGGCGGCGTAGAACAGCGCGTTGAAGCCGGTGAATCCCAGCGCCCCCATCAGCGTGATGGACCGCCAGTAGGGCAGCAGCTTGCGCCAGTGCGTCTGGATTTCCCCGCGCGAGGTGAGGATCAGGGCGGCACAGCACACGATCCAGCGCAGGAAGGTCAGCGTCATCGGCGGGATCTGGCCGACCGCAAGGCGCGCAGCCACTGCGTTTGCACCCCAGATCAACGTGGTGAAGACAAGAAGAAGGTACGCCTGCCCGTAGGGCCGCGGGACGATGGAGTCAAAATAACTGGAGAGCGAGGAGCCGGTGCGCATCGCCTTGGAGCGTACCAGCCCATGCAATTCGGCGTGGAACGCACGCCGCAATGACCGTCGGCGCCTCAACCCTGCCAGTTGCCGGTCGACATTCATGCAGCCCACCTCAGCTTTGGCAACGATTGGCGTTACCCTATCGACAATCTCTATTCAACGAACCCGCTGGGAGCATGTTTTCATGAAGCAGATCACCGCCATCGTCAAACCCTTCAAGCTCGACGACGTGCGCGAGGCCCTCGCTGAAGTCGGCGTCACGGGCCTGACCGTGACCGAGGTCAAAGGCTTTGGCCGCCAGAAAGGCCACACCGAACTCTATCGCGGTGCCGAGTACGTCGTCGACTTCCTGCCCAAGATGAAAATCGAGGTGGTGGTGAATTCCAACGACGTGGAGCGCTGCGTCGACGCCATCGTGAGCGCCGCGCGCACCGGCAAGATCGGTGACGGCAAGATTTTCGTCACCAGCGTCGAGCGCGTCGTGCGCATCCGCACCGGCGAGCAGGACGAAGCCGCCGTCTGACACCCCGGCGCACCGGTCGGGTGCGCAGTGCAGTCAGATGCTCTTGGCAAGCCGGCCGTCTTGCGCGTGATGCGGGACGTCAGCGCGCAGGGCCTGCAGCAGATCGGCAGGCACCTCGCCCGTGCGAACCAGGCCCATCTGCCATTCGCCCATGAAGCCCTCGCGCACGCTGTGTGCCAGGAATTCGAGCAGCGCGTCGTAGTAGCCGGCCACGTTCAGAATGCCGACCGGCTTGTCGTGGTAGCCCAGTTGGCGCCAGGTCCAGATTTCAAACAGTTCCTCGAAAGTGCCGATGCCGCCGGGCAAGGCCAGGAAGGCATCGGAGCGCTCGGCCATCATGGCCTTGCGCTCGTGCATCGTCTCCACGACGTGGAGTTCATCGCACAAGGGGTTGGCCAGTTCCTTGTCGACCAAGGCCTTGGGAATCACGCCAACCACCCGGCCACCCGCGGCGCGCGTGGATTCGGCCACCAGGCCCATGAGTCCGGTGCGCCCGCCGCCGTAAACCAGTTGGCCGCCGTGTTTGCCGATCCATTGGCCCACGGCGTGCGCGGCGGCGGTGTAGGCGGCTTGTTCGCCGGAGCGCGAGCCGCAGTAAACGCAAATTGAAAATGCAGGATTCATCCGCTCATCATGCCGCGTTCAGGCGACAAAACGATGCCACAGGGCGGCGATCCAGATGGCGCCGGCCAGCAGCAGCGCCAGCAGGACCGCGGCACTGCCCAGATCCTTGGCGCTTTTGGAGAGCGCATGCCATTCCGGCCCGATGCGGTCGATCGCCGCTTCGACGGCGCTGTTGAGCAATTCCACGATCAAGACCAGCATGACGCTGCCGGCGAGCAATGCGGATTCGACCCAGCCTTGTCCGAGCCACAGGGCCAGGGGGATCATGATGATCGCCAGAATGGCCTCCTGGCGAAACGCCGGCTCGCCCCAGCCTGCGCGCAGGCCGTTCCACGAGATCAGGCCGGCGTGCCAAATCCGGGTCAACCCGCGGCGGGCCAACTGCGGATTGGCTTGCTGAGCGTCGCCTTCTTTCATCGGCGGCTCATCGGCTTGGAGCGAATGAGGCGCGTGCCTGCCCAAGCGTCGTGCCAGAACTGCCGTTGCGGGTGAAAGCGCGAGAGCAAGGCCCACACCACCACCCATCCCATCACGATGACAGCTGATTCGCCGCCCGAGACCTGGAACGGTGCCAGTGCGGCCAGCGGCGGAAGAAACCAGATCCAGCTCAAGAGGTACCGCGCCAACGCTCGCCCTTGGGATAGCGCGCGGCCATGTGCATCCACCACCCGGATGCCCCAGGTCTTCATGGCCAGCGTCTGGCCCTTGGACCAGAACCATGCGAAATAAATGCCGAGCACGATGAACAGGAAAGCCTGCAGCAATTGGTGCTGCCGTGGGTCCACGGCATTGCGCATCTGGGAAAGCGTGCTGAAGAGCCAACCCGCCACGAAAACGACCGCAAAGAGCAGCATGCCTTCATAGAGCCAGCAGGCCATGCGTCGCCACAGGCCGGGCGCCATCAGGCGCGAAGCGCCGTCGTCGTCGCCGGAAGCGGATGGCGTCACGGATTCACCGGACGCGGGAATATCAGGAAGGGCAGAGACCATCGGGGCGTCGAAATGCCTACTGAGCCGGCGACGCAGGTCCGGTCGTGCGCAGGGTGGCGGGTTCTGGGGTTGCGGCGGGGGGCGCCAACTGGATCCGGGGCATGTGCTGGCCGCCGGCGGTCGTAGCAGCGGGCACTGGCGCCAGTTTTTGTGAAGGAACGGGGCGGGCAGGGGCCGCGGCGCTGGGCGGCCGCGTTCCGGCGCGCTCTGCGAGCTTGCGCCTGTCTTCGTCGCTCAGGGCCTGATAGGCCTCCCACTTGGCCTTGCGATCGTCGGCGGAGGACAGGCGCTTCACCTCGGCGAAGTTCAGCCGGGCCTGCGTGCGTTCCTGGGGGCTCAGCCCGGCCCACTCCGTCATGCGGCTGTGGAGCGTCGCCTGTTCGTCAGGCGTCATGCTGTCGTAATTGCGCGACAAGGCGATCCACTTGCGCTTTTGCGCCTCGTGCAGGTTGTTCCAATGCGGCGCCAGCGGCGCGAGGGACTCGTGCTGCGTGGGACTGAGTTCGTTCCAGAGCGGGCGCGACGTGATGGCCGGCTTGGCGCTGCCAGCCGCCGCGGTAGAGCCGCCGGTGGCGCCGCCGGATTGCGCGTACGCGGGCAACTGCGCACCGGCGATCAGCACCAAGCCGAGCAGGCAGGCGAAGGCAAGGTGGGGGACGTGCCCCCGACCGGCGGCGGGAAGGCGGCGAATGTGGTTGGGGTCAGTGAACAACGCTGTCGTCACTCTTGAGGAACTGTGCAAAACCCGGATCGGTATAGGCGGCGGGGGGGAGGTCGCCGGTCAGCAGTGCGGCGTCGACTTCGGCGAGCTCGCTGGCCCGGTTGTCGTCCTGCAGGACGCTGATGGCGACGAGGCCCGCGACCAGGGCAACCAATGGAACCACGGAGCCGATGCGCGTCCACCAGCCGCCGCCCAGCGACACGGCGCCGCCGTTGCCGACGACGGCGGTGGCGGTGCGCATTTGCACCACCTTGCGGCGCGCAACGGCCTGCGTTCGGGCCGAGCGCAGGCGCTCGCCGATGTCGTGCGGCAACTCCTGGTTGCCCGCCGTCAGTCGCGCCGCGATGCGCGTGCCGAAACGATCCTCCAGATCGACGGTAGAGGGCGAGAGTCGAGTGTTCACAGTTGTATTCCCTTGGCCTTCAGCGCGCGGCTCAAGGCGTGAACGGCGCGCGAACAGTGAGTTTTGACGCTGCCTTCGGAACAGCCCATGGCCGCAGCCGTTTCGGCGACGTCCATTTCTTCCCAGTAACGCATCAGGAAAGCCTCTCGTTGACGGCCCGGCAGGGCCGCGATCTCTTCCTCGATCCCACGCAGGATCTGGGCCCGGCGGGTGGTGTCCTCGGCACTTTCGGTCTCTCTGTTGTCGGCGGGCGACACAAAGTTCCCGAGCAGGTCGAAATCTGTGTCTTCGTCCGACGATTCGAAGTCGCTCAGGTTCGAAAAGAGCGCCCGGCGCGTTTTCTGGCGCCGGAACCAGTCGAGCGTGCAGTTCGACAGGATGCGCTGGAACAGCATCGGCAATTCGTTGGCGGGCTTGTCTCCGTAGTGCTCGGCCAGCTTCATCATGCTGTCCTGCACGATGTCCAGGGCCGCTTCGTCATCCCGCACGTGATACACCGAGCGCTTGAAAGCGCGTCGTTCGACACTCTTGAGGAAGTCGGAAAGTTCTTTTTCGGTTGCCAAGCGGGAGGGGGAGCGTGGGGCGCTGCGTGTGTATGTCTCGTGAGAGAAGAAGGCGGGGCGGTGAGCTTCTTTTGCCGCCGCGGATTATGCCTCGGGGTGAGATTTCTGACGCCAGGACGAATCTGGGGGTGCGTCAGTGTCATAATCCGCCTTGCAAGTCAAAAGGCAAACGGGTCAACGTCCGGTGGAAATCATTCCGCCCATGGCTTTGGCCTCAAGTCTCGACGCGGCTTCACAAGAGTTGGCGAAGAGGCACCCAAGGTTTTTCGTTCCCGAAAAAACACAAAGGTTCATCATGGAAATGTCAAAGGCGGAACTCGCTTCCGCAGCAGCCGTCACCGGCAGTCAATCGCAGGAACTCATGGGCGCTGAAGTGCTGGTCAAGGCACTGCAGGCTGAAAACGTCCAGTACGTCTGGGGCTACCCCGGCGGCGCAGTTCTCTACATCTACGACGCGTTCTACAAGCAGGACACCATCCAGCACGTGCTGGTGCGTCACGAACAAGCAGCAGTCCACGCAGCCGACGGCTATGCGCGTGCCACGGGCGAAGTCGGCGTTGCGCTGGTCACCTCGGGCCCCGGCCTCACCAATGCGGTGACCGGCATCGCGACGGCGTACATGGACAGCATCCCGATGGTGATCATCTCGGGCCAGGTCCCGACGCCCGCCATCGGCCTGGATGCGTTCCAGGAGTGCGACACGGTCGGCATCACCCGCCCCATCGTCAAGCACAACTTCCTCGTCAAGGATCCCAAGGACCTGGCGATGACGATGAAAAAGGCCTTCCACATCGCACGCACCGGCCGCCCCGGCCCGGTGGTGGTGGACGTGCCCAAGGACGTCTCCTTCAAGAAGACCACGTACACCGGCTATCCCGACAAGGTCGAGATGCGCTCGTACAACCCCGTGCGCAAGGGCCACGGCGGCCAGATCCGCAAGGCGCTGCAATTGCTGCTGACCGCCAAGCGTCCGTACATCTACACGGGCGGTGGCGTGTTGCTCGGCAACGCAACCAATGAACTGCGTACGCTGGTCAACATGCTTGGCTATCCGGTCACGAACACGCTGATGGGCCTGGGCGCCTATCCGGCCAGCGACCGCAAGTTCCTGGGCATGCTCGGCATGCACGGCACCATCGAAGCCAACAACGCGATGCAGAACTGCGACGTGCTGCTGGCCGTGGGCGCGCGCTTTGACGACCGCGTCATCGGCAACCCCAAGCACTTTGCGCAAAACGAACGCAAGATCATTCACATCGATGTGGATCCCTCAAGCATTTCCAAGCGCGTGAAGGTCGACATTCCGATCGTCGGCGACTGCAAGGACGTGCTGACCGAACTGATCTCAATGATCCGCGAGAGCGACATCAAGCCTGACGCGGACGCGCTCGCCGGCTGGTGGAAGGCCATCGAAGGCTGGCGCAGCAAGGATTGCCTGAAGTACGACCGCGGCAACACCGACGTCATCAAGCCGCAGCACGTGGTCGAGACGCTCTGGAACCTGACCAAGGACGCCGACACGTACGTCACGTCGGACGTCGGCCAGCACCAGATGTGGGCCGCGCAGTACTACCGATTCGAAGAGCCGCGCCGCTGGATCAATTCCGGTGGGCTGGGCACCATGGGCGTGGGCATTCCCTACGCGATGGGCATCAAGCTGGCCAAGCCGGATTCCGAGGTGTATTGCGTGACGGGCGAAGGCTCGGTGCAGATGTGCATCCAGGAGCTTTCCACCTGCCTGCAATACAACACGCCGATCAAGATCGTCGCGCTGAACAACCGCTACCTGGGCATGGTGCGCCAGTGGCAGGAAATCGAATACTCGGGCCGCTACAGCCACAGCTACATGGACGCGCTGCCAAACTTCGTAAAGCTCGCCGAGGCCTATGGCCACGTCGGCATGCTGATCGAGCGGCCGCAAGACGTGGAGCCGGCGCTGCGCGAAGCCCGCAAGTTGAAGGATCGCACGGTGTTCATGGACTTCCGCACCGACCCGACCGAAAACGTGTTCCCGATGGTCCAGGCCGGCAAGGGCATCACCGAGATGCTGCTGGGTTCCGAAGATCTTTAAACAGACGACAGGCCGGATCGTTACGCGACCGGCTACTTGATCAACTTAGCCAGGGCGAATCTATTGCCCGCCGAGCCCGTGCATTACCGTGCGTGGGGGAGGGCGGCGAAAAGAGGAGCCTCTCCAACATGAAACACATCATTGCCGTCTTGCTGGAAAACGAGCCTGGAGCTCTTTCCCGCGTCGTGGGTCTTTTTTCTGCCCGCGGCTACAACATCGAATCGCTCACCGTGGCGCCGACCGAGGACCCGAGCCTCTCGCGCATGACGATCCAGACCGCCGGATCTGACGACGTCATCGAGCAGATCACCAAGCACCTCAACCGTTTGATCGAAGTCGTCAAGGTCGTCGACCTGACCGAGGGCGCCTACACCGAGCGCGAGCTCATGATGGTGAAGGTGCGCGCGGTCGGCAAGGAGCGCGAGGAGATGAAGCGCATGGCGGACATCTTCCGCGGTCGCATCATCGACGTGACCGACAAGAGCTACACGATCGAACTGACGGGTGACATGGGCAAGAACGACGCGTTCATCGACGCGATCGAACGCAGTGCCATTCTCGAAACCGTGCGTACCGGCCCGAGCGGCATCGGCCGCGGCGAGCGCATCCTGCGTGTCTGAGACACGCTGCCCGCCCAACATCCAACCACCCACTCACACTGAATTCAACGAAGGAGCATCGACATGAAGGTTTATTACGACAAGGACGCGGACCTGAGCCTGATCAAGGGCAAGACCGTCGCCATCATCGGCTACGGCTCGCAAGGTCATGCCCACGCACAAAACCTGAACGACAGTGGCGTCAAGGTCGTCGTCGGCCTGCGCAAGGGCGGCGCTTCGTGGCCCAAGGTCGAGAAGGCTGGCCTGAAGGTCGCCGAAGTGGCTGACGCCGTGAAGTCGGCCGACGTGGTCATGATCCTGTTGCCCGACGAGCAGATCGCCAGCGTCTACAAGAACGACGTGGCTCCGAACATCAAGGAAGGCGCATCGCTGGTCTTCGCGCACGGCTTCAACGTGCACTACGGCTTCGTGCAGCCGCGCGCCGACCTCGACGTGTGGATGGTCGCACCGAAGGCCCCCGGCCACACGGTTCGCAGCACCTACACGCAAGGCGGCGGCGTGCCCCACCTCGTGGCGGTTCATCAAGACAAGTCCGGCAAGGCCCGTGATCTGGCGCTGAGCTACGCCACCGCCAATGGCGGCGGCAAGGCCGGCATCATCGAAACCAACTTCCGCGAAGAAACCGAGACCGACCTGTTCGGCGAACAAGCGGTTCTGTGCGGCGGCACGGTCGAACTGATCAAGGCTGGCTTCGAAACGCTGGTGGAAGCCGGCTACGCGCCCGAAATGGCGTACTTCGAATGCCTGCACGAGCTCAAGCTGATCGTCGACCTGATCTATGAAGGCGGCATCGCCAACATGAACTACTCGATCTCGAACAACGCCGAATACGGCGAGTACGTCACCGGACCGCGCATCGTGACGGAAGAGACCAAGAAGGTCATGAAGCAAGTGCTGAAGGACATCCAGACCGGCGAATACGCCAAGAGCTTCGTGCTGGAAAACGCCGGTGGCGCACCGACGCTCATCAGCCGTCGCCGCCTGAACGCCGAGCACCAGATCGAAGTCGTCGGCGACAAGCTGCGCGCGATGATGCCCTGGATCAAGAAGAACAAGCTGGTCGACCAGACCCGCAACTAAGCCAACTGGCCGCGGGCCGTTTGGCTCGCGCCCGATGACGGGGTCACCGCGTGCGGTGGCCCTTTTTCTTGCCGGGGCCCCTTTGGGCCTGAACTACACTTCAACCGATGCAACCTTCTCTTCGTTTTGTCATGAACTTTTTCGCTTGCTGCGCCGATTCGGGCGCCGGAGGCCGCATTCATGCATGACGACACGCATCAGGATCACGCCTCGAATGTGGAGCCGCGCAAGCGCCGCAAGGGCATCTACATCCTCCCGAATCTTTTCACGCTGGCGGCCTTGTTCGGTGGCTTCTACGCCATCGTGATGGCGATGAACGGGCGCTTCGACCAGGCTGCGCTGGGCGTGTTTGCCGCCATGATTCTGGACAGCCTCGACGGGCGCGTCGCGCGGATGACCAACACGCAAAGCGCGTTTGGCGAGCAGATGGATTCGCTGTCCGACATGGTGTCTTTCGGCGCTGCGCCAGCGCTGATCGCCTACGAGTGGTCGCTCAAGGGCTTGGGCCGCTGGGGCTGGATCGCGGCCTTTGTCTACTGCGCTTGCGCTGCCTTGCGCCTCGCACGCTTCAACGTGAACACGGCGGTCATCGACAAGCGCTGGTTCCAGGGGCTGCCGTCGCCGGCTGCTGCAGCGCTGGTCGCGGGTTTCATCTGGCTCATGACGGAGTGGGGCAAGCGCGGCAGCGATGTGCTCTACCTCACCTGGCAACAGATCACGTGGATCACCTTTGGCTTCACGCTGTACGCAGGCCTCACGATGGTGACGAACGCGCCGTTCTACAGCTTCAAGGACGTGCAGGTGAAAAAGAGCGTGCCATTTGCAACCATCGTGCTGATCGCGCTGGGCATTGCCGTCATCAACATCCATCCGCCGACCGTGCTGTTCAGCCTGTTCGTGGCCTATGGTCTGAGCGGCTACGTGGTCTATGCCTGGCGCAGGGCCAAGGGGCAGCAGACCAGCGTGATCAGTGTCTCGACGGAAGAGCCTGACGAGCGAGGCCTGCACAAGTAGGGCGACTTGCCAGATGCCGCCCGAGTTGTGCTAGAGTTGCGCCACCATGCAAAAGCTGTCGCTGGCCCTACTAATCATCCCCTTCGGGCGGAGTCAGTAGCGCAGGCGCAATTTTTCTGACCAACGGCCCGTTCGCACCAGCAACGGGCCGTTTGTTTTTGGGGTTGCTGGTTGATCCTCCACCAGCCAAGAGAAATCATCATGTTGAAGCAACCCAGCCGCAAATACCGTGCCTTTGCACCGATCGGCCTGAAGGACCGGACCTGGCCTGATGCCGTCCTGACCCGTGCGCCCATCTGGCTGTCGACCGATCTTCGCGATGGCAACCAGGCGCTGGTCGAACCCATGGACATCGCGCGCAAGATGCGCATGTTCGAAATGCTGGTGGACATCGGCTTCAAGGAAATCGAAGTCGGCTTCCCGTCTGCATCGCAGGTCGAGTTCGACTTCGTGCGCAAGCTCATCGAGGAAGACCGCATTCCCGATGACGTGACGATCCAGGTGCTGACGCAGGCGCGCGACCACCTCATCGAACGCACCTTCGTGTCGCTGCATGGCGCCCCGCGCGCCATCGTGCATCTCTACAACGCCGTGGCGCCGATCATGCGTCGCGTGGTTCTGGGCATGGACGAGGACGGCATCGTGGAACTCGCGACAACGCACGCGCAGATGTTCAATGAACTCGCCGCCAAGCAAGCCTCGACGCAGTGGACCTTCCAGTATTCGCCGGAGATGTTCTCGGGCACCGACCTCGCTTTCTCCAGGCGCGTGGTCGACGCGGTGACGCAGGTGTGGGCGCCGACGCCGGAGCGCAAGTGCATCATCAACCTGCCTTCGACGGTGGAGCATTCCACGCCGAACATCTTTGCCGACATGATCGAGTGGATGCACCGCAACCTCGCGCGGCGTGACGCCATCGTGCTTTCGGTGCACCCGCACAACGACCGCGGAACCGGAACGGCCGCAGGCGAATTCGCCTTGATGGCGGGCGCCGATCGCATCGAAGGATGCCTCTTTGGCAATGGCGAGCGCACCGGCAACCTCGACCTGGTCAATGTGGCGCTCAATCTCTACACGCAAGGCGTGTCGCCGGAGCTGGATTTTTCCAACATCGACGAGATCCGCGCGACCGTTGAGCACTGCAACCAGTTGCCCGTGCATCCGCGCCACCCCTACGCGGGCGACCTGGTCTACACGTCTTTCTCCGGTTCGCACCAGGACGCCATCAAGAAGGCGTTCTCTGCGCGCAAGGAAGACGACATCTGGGACATGCCCTACCTGCCCATCGACCCGAAGGACGTCGGCCGCAGCTACGAGGCGGTCATTCGCGTCAACAGCCAGTCGGGCAAGGGCGGCATCGCGTACCTGCTGGAGAGCGAATACGGCCTCGAAATGCCGCGTCGCCTGCAGATCGAGTTCAGCCAGACCGTGCAGCGCGTGATGGACGTGGCGGGCAAGGAACTGACCGCTGCCGACCTCTGGAGCCTCTTCGAGCGCGAATACGGCCTGAACACGGCCCATGCGCTGACGCATCGCGTGCTCGAGGAAAAAGGCGAGGGCGCAACCGCATCCGTCGTGCTGCGCGGCGACTTCGCGTGGAACGGCGCAACGCAGGCCATCGAAGGGCAGGGCAACGGCCCGGTCGACGCCTTCATCCATGCCCTCACCGATGCCACGGGCCACAGCATTCGCGTGATCGACTACCACCAGCACGCGATTGGAACCGGTGCCGATGCGCGCGCCGTGGCCTACATGGAAGTGCGTGTCGACGAGTCCCGCACCCTCTTCGGGGTGGGGATCGACGCCGACATCATCTCGGCTTCGCTCAAGGCCATCGTTTCCGGGCTCGAGCGGGGTCGATCACGCGACCCGCACGGCGCACAATCCGAGGTCGAAGCCGCCTGAGCATTCACGTGCCGCCGGCCGCAATAAAGGAGATTCACGATGACCGACAAGCTGATCATTTTCGACACCACCCTGCGCGACGGCGAACAGTCGCCCGGGGCCTCCATGACGCGCGACGAAAAGATGCGCA
This sequence comes from Variovorax brevis, assembly GCF_030317105.1. Lineage (GTDB taxonomy): Bacteria > Pseudomonadota > Gammaproteobacteria > Burkholderiales > Burkholderiaceae_C > Variovorax > Variovorax brevis. The sequence goes on along the minus strand of NZ_JASZYG010000003.1, from coordinate 169,466 downwards.
TCGCCAAGCAACTGGAGCGCCTGAAGGTCGACGTGATCGAGGCGGGATTTCCGGCCAGTTCCAACGGCGACTTCGAGGCGGTGAAGGCAATTGCCAACGCCATCAAGGATTCGATCGTGTGCGGCCTGTCCCGCGCCAACGATCGTGACATCGCCCGCGCCGGCGAAGCGCTGAAAGGGGCGGCGCGTGGCCGCATCCACACCTTCATTGCCACGTCCGCGCTGCACATGGAAAAGAAGCTGCGCATGACGCCCGATGAGGTGTTCGAGCAGGCCAAGCTCTCCGTGCGCTTCGCCCGCAACCTGATGGACGACATCGAGTTCAGCCCTGAAGACGGCTACCGCAGCGACGAAGACTTCCTTTGCCGCGTGCTCGAAGCCGTCATCAAGGAAGGCGCCACGACCATCAACGTGCCCGACACCGTCGGCTACGCCATTCCGGAGCTGTACGGCAACTTCATCAAGAACTTGCGCGAGCGCATTCCCAACAGCGACAAGGCCGTGTGGTCGGTGCATTGCCACAACGACCTGGGCATGGCGGTGGCCAATTCGCTGGCCGGCGTGAAGATCGGCGGCGCGCGGCAGGTCGAGTGCACCATCAACGGCCTGGGCGAGCGCGCGGGCAACTGTTCGCTCGAGGAAATCGTCATGGCCGTCAAGACGCGCCGCGACTATTTCGGGCTGGACCTGGGCATCGACACGCAGCACATCCTCGCCGCCAGCCGCATGGTCAGCCAGACGACCGGCTTCGTGGTGCAGCCGAATAAGGCCGTGGTCGGCGCCAATGCCTTTGCACACGCCTCCGGCATCCACCAGGACGGCGTGCTGAAGGCGCGCGACACCTACGAAATCATGCGTGCCGAGGACGTGGGCTGGACCAACAACAAAATCGTGCTGGGCAAGCTGAGCGGGCGTAACGCATTCAAACAGCGTCTGGTGGATCTGGGCGTCACCATGGAGAGCGAGTCGGACATCAACACGGCTTTCATGCGCTTCAAGGAGCTGGCCGATCGCAAGAGCGATATTTTTGATGAGGACATCCTCGCGCTTGTCAGCGACGAAGACGGGTCACACGTTGGTGAACAGTTTGGCTTTGTGTCACTTTCCCAACACAGCGAAACCGGCGAACGGCCTCACGCCCGCGTCGTGTTCACCGTGGAGGGCAAGGAAGTCACCGGACAGTCCGATGGAAATGGACCGGTGGATGCTTCCCTCAAGGCCATTGAGTCGCACGTCAAGAGCGGCGCGGAAATGGTGCTTTATTCGGTCAATGCGATCAGCGGATCGACCGAAAGCCAGGGTGAAGTAACGGTGCGCCTGCAAAACGCGGGCCGCGTGGTCAACGGCGTTGGGGCAGACCCTGACATCGTGGTAGCGTCGGCCAAGGCATATTTGAGTGCGCTCAACAAGTTACAGAGCCAAGCTGAGAGAGTTGCCGCGCAGGGCTAGGTTTTGGTGTAGTCCTTTGTATTCAATGGAAGAAGAGGATGCAAGTAACTGATATTGCGTGTATTTTTCTATTTGGATAAACTGCGGCGCTTATATGTCGCCGCCGGAGAGTTTTTAAATGCCCGAAGCCTGTCTTCGCCGAGATTCTAGCCAGCGGTTCCTGCCAGGCCTTCGCACCATCGCCGTCGCGTTCTTCGCCACGGCGATTTTGTTGTCTGGTGCACAGGCGGCCACCAAGAAGGAAGTCGCCGCCAGGAAGACGGCGGTCGCTTCAACCGCCAAGGCAAAGCCCGCCGCAGCGAAGAGTGCCAAGGCATCCAGGGACGACGACGACGCCAGGAGTGTTCGCGGTGGACGCAACGTGGTGGCCACCCTCGGCAAGCGCAACGGCAAGACCTACGTTGCCGTCCAGCGCCGCTCCGTGGTGCGCGTGGCCGAAGCGCCGCCCCGTCTTTCATTCGGCCAGATGGCCGGCCTGCACGGCAAGGACGACGTTCTTGACCTGAAGTCGAGCGTGGCACTGGTCGTCGACCAGGACACGCGCGAAGTGCTTTTCAGCAAGAACGACCACGCCGTGCTGCCGATCGCATCGATCACAAAGCTGATGACCGGCGTGCTGATCAGCGAAGCCCATTTGCCGGCTGACGAACCGATCACCATCACCGAAGAAGACGTCGACACCGAAAAGCGCAGCAGTTCGCGCCTTCGCGTGGGCACGACCCTGTCGCGTGGCGAGCTGCTCCACCTGGCGCTGATGTCGAGCGAAAACCGCGCGGCACATGCCTTGGGACGCACCTACCCCGGTGGCCTCGACACCTTCGTCAGCATGATGAACGCCAAGGCCCGGATGCTCGGCATGCGCGACACGCGCTATGTGGAGCCGACGGGGCTGTCCAGCAACAACCAGTCCAGCGCGCAAGACTTGGCGGTGCTGGTGAACTACGCCTACGCCGATCCGATGCTGCGGCAGCTCACGACCTCGCCTGAGCATCAGGTCGAAATCGGAAGCCGCGTCCTGCAGTTCAACACCACCAATCGCCTCGTGAAGAACCCCGAGTGGGACATCGGCCTGCAAAAGACCGGCTACATCTCCGAAGCAGGCCAGTGCCTGGTCATGCAGACCAAGATTGCCGGGCGCAAGCTCATCATGGTGTTCCTGGATTCCGCCGGCAAGCTGAGCCGGATTGGCGACGCCGAACGTGTTCGTCGCTGGGTTGAAGCCACGCAAATGATGGCGCCGGCTGCGAGCCACGCGCCGGTTGTCACGTCCAACGCGGCGGGTTGATCAACGGTTGCGGCCTGAGCAATCAGGCCGCAGGTCAAGCGGCTGGTGCGGCCGTACCGGACGGCGTACTGGAATTCGTCGCCTTGTAGCCGAGCGCCCCTGAAATCTCATTGGCGGTGGCCTGCAGCTTGGGCAGCCATCCGTCGTCCAGTCGATCCGCCGGTGCGGAAATCGACAAGCCCGCCACCAGCTTGCCCTGGTCGTCGTAGATGCCGGCGGCCATGCAGCGAACCCCCAACTCCAGCTCTTCGTTGTCGCGCGCGATGCCGTACTGGCGCGCCTTCGACAGCTCACGCTCCAGGTTCGGCAACTGCGTGATGCTGTTGCGGGTGTGGCCCGCGAGGCCCGTGCGCGTGGCATAGCTGCGCACACGCTGCGGATCGTCGAGCGCAAGGAACAGCTTGCCGGTGGACGTCAGGTGCAGGGGCGCCCGGCCGCCGATGGCGCGCACCACCTGCATGCCCGAACGCTCGCTGAAGGCACGCTCGATGTACACGATTTCGTCGCCCTGGCGCATGCTCAGGTTGACGGGCTGCTGCGTGACCTTGTGAAGCTCCCGCATGGGGGCCAGCGCCGCATCACGCACGTTGAGCCGTCCCTTGACGAGATTGCCCAGCTCCAGCAGGCGCATGCCCAGGCGGTAGCTGCCCGCCTCGGGGCGGTCCACGAAGCGGCCCACGGCCAAGTCGTTGAGGATGCGGTGCGTGGTGGAGGGATGCAGGCCGGTTTTCTCGCTGATTTCCTTCAGCGAGATTGCCTCTTCGCGCGAGGCCAGCACATCGATCAGCGCAAACATGCGCTCGATCACCTGGATGACGGGCGTCGCAGGAACGTCGGACTGTGTTTTTCTCATGGCTCAGCAGGTTGGGGACTGCTGGCAATTTTACTTGGTGAAATGGGATTGCGCTTGCCAGCGTCCATCGACCAGTACTTCATTGGGGGCGTAGCGGATCTTGTAGTTCATCTTCGAACTGCCCTGGATCCAGTAGCCCAGGTAGACGTGCGGCAGGCCGAGCTGGCGCGCCTGCTCGATTTGCCACAGCACGCTGAAGGTGCCGTAGGCGGCGCCGGCATCGGGTTCGTAGAAGGTGTAGACGGCGGACAGGCCATCGTTGAGCACATCCAGGATGGACACCATCTTCAGCGCGCCGGGGCTGCCGTCCGGAAGCGTCTCGCGAAACTCCACAAGACGTGAATTGACGCGGCTTTGCAGCAGGAACTGCGTGTACTGGTCGATGCTGTCGTGGTCCATGCCGCCGCCCGCGTGGCGGCCATTCTGGTAGCGCAGGTAGAGCTGGTAGTGCTCGGGCACAAAGCAGAGCTTGAGAACGCGCGCCTGCAAATCGGCGTGCCGGGCGCGCGCCCGGCGCTGGCTGCGGCTGGGCTTGAATTCATTGACCCGCACCCGCAGGGGCACGCAGGCGTGGCAGCCATCGCAATACGGGCGGTAGGTGAACATGCCGCTGCGCCGGAACCCGCTCAGCACCAGGTCCGAATACGCGTCGCTGTGAATCAGGTGACTGGGGGTGGCGACCTGCGACCTTGCAAGGCGGTCAGGCAGGTAGCTGCACGGATACGGCGCCGTTGCATAGAACTGCAGGGTCTGGAAAGGGAGGTCCTTGAGGTGCGTCACGTCGTCGGCTGGAGGGGTCGCGCAGGCAGGAGTTGAGTCCAGTATACGGGGTCAAAACGCCACGTGGGAGCTGCCAGTTGACGAGCCCGTGACACATGTGCCACGAATTGGGAGCGTGGCATTTCCGCCGCGCCCAAGCTGGCCAGATGCGCGGTGTTCTGCTGGCAATCGATCATGCCGATGCCGTGCTGGCGGCTGAAGGCGACCAGTGCCGACAAGGCGATCTTCGAGGCGTCGGGACGCAGCGCGAACATCGATTCGCCGAACACCGCCCGACCGATGTTGACGCAATACAGACCCCCCACCAGTTGCCCGTCGACCCATGTCTCCACGCTATGCGCATGGCCCGCGCGATGCAGTTCCGCGTAGGCCTCGATCATTTCAGGGACGATCCACGTGCCCGACTGGCCGGTGCGCGGCATCTTCGAGCAGGCGCCGATGATCGCCTCGAACTGGGTGTCGAAGCGCACTTCGCAGTGCGGGTCGGCCACGAAGCGGCGCAAGGTCTTGGCCATCGACCGGTGCACCCGAAAGCGCGACACGTCCAGCGTCATCCGCGGATCCGGGCTCCACCAGAGGATGGGCTGGCCCTCGCTGAACCATGGAAAAACACCGCTGCTGTAGGCCTGCAGCAGGCTCGCGACATCCAGCGCGCCGCCCGCGGCGAGCAAGCCGGGCACGGGGTCGCGCGGGCCCCAGGCGCTCGACGCCGCGGGCACGGGTTCGCCGGGTGCGAGCCAAGGGAGTTGCATGGGGTGCGGCTGGCCTGGCACGTGCAACAAGCCGGCGCGGTCAGCGCCCTTTCTTGGAGCCGAAAATACCGCCCAGCACGCCGCGGAGGATCTCGCGGCCCACGGTGGTTCCCATGGTGCGGACGGCGGACTTGGCCATGGTTTGCGCCAGTCCGTCCTTCTTGCCGCCGCGGGGGCCGGTCGTGCCGAACAGGATTTCATTGAGGTTGCCCATGATCCCGCCGCTTTCTGCCGCGGCGCCGGGTGCGCCCGGTTTGCCGGGCACGGGCGCATCGGGCGCGCTGGCCGCGCGGCCCTTGAGCGTTTCATAGGCGGATTCGCGATCCACCGCCTTTTCATAGACTCCGGCCACCAGCGACCCCGCCAGCAGCGCCTGGCGTTGAACCGGCGTGATCGGTCCGATCTGGCTCGCTGGCGGAACCACGTACACGCGCTCGGTGACGCTGGGGCGTCCTTTTTCGTCGAGGAAGCTCACCAGCGCCTCGCCCACCGCAAGCTCCGTGATCGCGGTCTCGATATCCAGTCCTGGCTTTTGCCGCATGGTCGTGGCTGTGGCCTTGACCGCCTTCTGGTCGCGCGGCGTGAAGGCACGCAGCGCGTGCTGAACGCGGTTGCCCAACTGGGCCAGCACGGAATCGGGAATGTCCAGCGGGTTCTGGGTGACGAAAAACACCCCCACGCCCTTGGAACGAACGAGCCGCACGACCAGTTCGATCCGCTCGACGAGGGCCTTGGGCGCCTCGTTGAACAGCAAATGCGCCTCGTCGAAGAAGAACACCAGCTTGGGTTTGTCCGGGTCGCCGATCTCGGGCAGGTGCTCGAACAGCTCCGACAGCAGCCACAGCAGGAAGGTCGCGTACAGGCGCGGCGAGTTCATCAGCTTGTCGGCGGTCAGGATGTTCACGACACCCTTGCCCCCGACGGTCTGCATGAAGTCGGCAATGTCGAGCATGGGCTCGCCGAAGAACTTGTCGCCGCCTTGCGTCTCGATTTGCAGCAAGCCGCGCTGGATGGCGCCGACGCTGGCGGCGCTGATGTTTCCATACTCCGTCGTGTACTGGCTGGCGTTCTCGCCCACGTGCTGAAGCATGGCGCGCAGGTCTTTCAGGTCGAGCAGCAGCATGCCGCCGTCGTCCGCGATCTTGAACACCAGGTTGAGCACGCCGGCTTGCGTTTCGTTGAGGTCCAGCATTCGGCCCAGCAGCAGGGGGCCCATGTCGGAGATGGTCGCGCGCACGGGGTGGCCCTGTTCGCCGAACACATCCCAAAGCGTGACCGGGCAGGCCAGCGGCGCGGGCAGCTCGATGCCCCGATCCTTCAGCGTGGCGGCCAATTTCTCGCCGATGTTGCCGCTCTGGCTCATGCCGGTCAGGTCGCCCTTGACGTCCGCCATGAAGACGGGAACGCCAATGCTGGACAGGCGCTCGGCCAGCGTTTGCAAGGTGACGGTCTTGCCCGTGCCCGTTGCGCCCGTGATCAGCCCATGGCGGTTGGTCAGGCCCGGCAGCAGCGAGCACTCGGTGGCGCCGTGCCTGGCAATCAGAAGTGGCTCTGCCATGGAAGGCTCCCAGGTGATTTTGAAGCGCTCAGTCTATCCAAAGCCCCTCCCTATAATTCCACAACCTATTGTGAAACGTTGCTGGAGCTTCCTTTGCCCCTGACCGCCGAGTCTTCCTTTCCCGCCGCCGGCGATGCGTCCCAACAATTGCCGCTCGAGCATGAGCTGGCCGTGCTGCTGGTCGAGGCACTGAACCTGGAGGTTGCGCCCGAGGACATCCTGCCTTCGGCGCCCTTGTATGGCGAAGGCCTGGGCCTGGACTCGATCGACATCCTGGAAGTGGCGCTGGAGGTTTCGCGCCGTTACGGATTCCAGCTTCGCTCGGACGACGAGCGCAACCAGCAGATCTTCTCGTCGCTGCGCAGCCTGGCTGCGCACGTCGCGCAGCACCGCGGCGCGCCCTGAGCGCGTCTCCTTCCGCCATGTCGCAATGGCGCCTGGCTCTGTGGATCGCGGCTGGCGTGGCCTACGCCGTCGCATCCCACTGGATGATGCTGTATCACGCGAGCGCGCCGTGGGCGCTGGTTGCGCTGTTCGCGCCGCTGTGGCTGGCCGTGCTGGGCCTTGCAGCCAGCCGCTTCGGCATGTTGGGCGGCGCGGGCGCGCTGGCGCTGGGGGGCGTGGTCATTGCCCTGGTGTCGCGGGGTGAGGTGGGCAATCCAAACCATCTTTACGTGCTGCAACATGTGGGGTTCAACGCCTTCTTTTGCGCCTGGTTCGCCAGCACGCTGCGTCCGGGGCGTCCTTCGCTGATTGGCGCGTTCGCACAGCGCATCCACCCCATGTCGCCGGACATGTGGACCTACACCGGCAAGGTCACGCGGCTTTGGGCGGTCTATTTCGCGCTGATGGTGGCGGCTTCCATCGTGGTTTACCTCATGCTTCCGTTCAGCGCCTGGTCCTTCCTTGCCAACGTGCTGACGCCGGCCTGCGTGGTGGCGCTGTTCCTGGGTGAGCATTTCGCGCGCTATCGCCTGCATCCGGAGTTCGAACGGACGCGGCTGCTGGACGTGGTGCATGCCGCGATCGGTACCGGTTCCAAGCGCACGGCGGGCCGATGAGCGAACTGAACATCCCCGGCCTGCCGCTTCTTGCGCCGCGCGATCTCGACGCGCCGCTGGCATGGCGGCACGGCGTGCCTGTCAGCGGGCGTCAATTCCTGTCGGACGTGCAGCGGCTCGCGGCGTCGCTGCCGGCGAACGGGCCTGCGGTCAACCTGTGCATGGACCGGTATCACTTTGCCGTGGGCCTTGCCAGCGCGCTGGTACGCGGCCAGGCCAGCCTGCTGCCGCCCGATGCGCGGCCTGACACCCTGGCTCGGCTGAAGGGGTCCGGCGACGGCATCTACGTCATGGCCGATGACGCGCAAGTGAATGCACCCGGATTTCCCAAAGTCGCTGTCGCCCTTGACGCGCCGGGCCACCACGAGGCGCTGCCCATTCCCCGCATCGCGGCGAACCTGCATTCAGTGAGCCTGCTCACCTCCGGTTCAACGGGGGTGCCGCAACCGCATGCCAAGACATGGGGCACGCTGGTGCGCTGCGTGGCGGCAGCCGTCAAGCGCCTGTCGGCGCTGCTGGAGCGACCGTCTCTCGAGGGGCTGACCCTGGTCGCCACGGTGCCGGTGCAACACAGCTACGGACTGGAATCGTCCGCCTTGCTGGCCCTGCTGGGCGGCGCTGCCTTCGACAGTGGCCGGCCCTTTTTTCCGGCGGACATCGCGGCTGCGCTGGCGTCGGTGCCGCGCCCGCGTGCGCTGGTGACCACGCCATTCCACCTGAAGACGCTGTTGCTGTCCGGCATCGAACTGCCCGCGGTCGACCTCATCCTCTCGGCGACGGCGCCCCTGTCGCCCCAGTTGGCCGCGCAGGCCGAGCAGGCGCTGGGCGGGCCGCTCATCGAGATCTACGGAAGCACCGAGACCGGCCAAGTGGCGACGCGACGCACCACCCGCACCGATGTGTGGGAAGCCTTTGGCGACGTCCGCGTGCGCGTCGAAACCGGGGAGGGTGGGGCCGAGCGTTTCATCTTCGAAGGCGATTTCGTGGCCGAACCCACGCCCATCGCCGACGTGTTGGAACTGGTGGACGACCAGCACTTCCGGCTGCTGGGGCGCGCCAACGACCTCATCCACGTCGCCGGGCGCCGCAGTTCGCTGGGGCATCTGAACTACCACCTCAACAGCATTCCCGGCGTCCAGGACGGCGCCTTCTGGCTGCCGGACGAAGTGGCCGACGGCGTGGTGCGCCCCGTGGCCTTCGTCGTCGCGCCGGAGGTGGCGCATGCGGACATCATCGCTGCGCTGCGACAACGGTTGGAGGCCGTGTTCGTGCCGCGTCGCATCGTGCAGGTTGCGTCATTGCCGCGCGAGGCCACCGGCAAGCTTGGCGTTCGGGCCCTGCGCGAATTCGCGCTCGCGCAACTGGCGGGCGACGGCGAGGCGCTTCGCTTTGCGCGCGAGGTGCCTGCCGACCATCCATGTTTCGAGGGCCACTTTCCCGGCCAGCCTTTGCTGCCGGGGGCTTTGATCCTGTCGGAAGTGCTGGAGGCCCTTGCCCAAGTGCCTGCGCTCGTCGCGCGCGTGGGGCGCAGCCCGCATCTGGCGGTCGCCAAGTTCCTGGCGCCGCTGCGGCCCGCCGACAGCTACACCATTGAACTGGCGCCGGACGCGGGCGGCGTGCGCTTCGAAGTGCGCCTGGGCGACGTGGTGGCTGCAAGCGGCAAGTGGACTGCCGGCGCAGGGGTGAGCCGATGAGCCGCCTGCCGATTGACTCACGCCACGCCTCCGACACCCAGGCGAGCCAGGGCGATTGGGCGCATACGCCGGAGCGCAGCAACATGCTGGCGCTGCGCTTTGTCTGCTGGCTCGCCCTGACTTTCGGGCGACGCGTGACACGGCTGGTGCTGCACCCCATCACGCTCTATTTCTTTCTTTTCTCGCCCGGACCGCGGCGGCACATCAAGCGCTACCTCACGCGCGCCATCGGGCCGCAGATGGGGTGGCGCGACGGCTATCGGCTGATTCACGCTTTCTCGTCCACCGTGCTCGACCGCGTCTACTTCCTGCGCGGCCGAATGGACCTGTTCGACTTCCAGGTCAAGGGCGTGGAGCACACCGACGCGGAGGCCATGGCCGGCCGCGGCGCCTTCCTTGTGGGTGCCCACATGGGCAGCTTCGAGGCCATCGGCGCCTGCAAGCACACGAGCGCGCACCCCGCGCAGCTGAAGCTGGCGATGCTCATGTACCCGGACAACGCGCAGCAGATCAACTCCATCCTCGGGGCGATCAGCGATCCGGAATTCCGGCCACGCATCATCGCGCTGGGGCGCCCCAATTCCATGCTGGCGCTGCGCGACTGGATGGACTCGGGCGGCCTCGCGGGGCTTCTTGTGGATCGCACCCTGCCGCGGCAAGAGGACGCCCCGGGCCAGCAGCGCGGCAACAGCGTTTCCATCGACTTCCTGGGCCATCCGGCAAGCTTCAACGATTCGCCGTTTCGCCTTGCGGCGCTCTTGCGGCGCAAGATGTTCTTCATGGTCGGCTTGTACCTCGGCGGTGCCCGCTATGAAATCCGCTTCGAGCCCCTGGCCGACTTCAGCATTACCGAAGGTGCCCACCGCGAGCCGCAGATTCGCCAAGCGCTCGAAGCCTACGTGAAGCGGCTCGAGGCGCTATGCCGCGAGCACCCGTACAACTGGTTCAACTTCCATGACTTCTGGCTCGAAGACGCTCGTTGAGCGAGGGCGTCCGGCCCTTTTGGCGGCGCTGCTTCTTCTCGGCGCCTCCACTGCGTGGGCCTTCGACATGCCGGAGCTGATGGCGCTGCTGTCGCGCCAGAAAAGCGGCGAGGCCCGCTTCACCGAGCAGCGATTCGTTCGCGGCATGGACGGGCCGCTGGAATCAAGCGGCACGCTGAGCTTCACCGCGCCCGACAAGCTCACGCGCCGCACGCTCACGCCACGCCCCGAATCCATGGTGGTGGAGGGCAACACGGTGACCTTGTCGCGCGGCGGCCGCACGCGCACCCTCACGCTCGACAGCGCGCCCGAAATGGGCGGCATGGTCGATGCGCTGCGCGGTACCTTGAGTGGCGACGGGGCGCTTTTGCAACGGCAATTTCGCAGCACGCTCAAAGGCTCGGGTGCCGATTGGACGCTGGACCTCCAGCCCGTCGATGATCGGCTTGCAGCCCAGGTGCGCAGCGTACGACTGAGCGGCCGGCAGGGCGACGTGCTGGGTGTCGAGATGGAATTCATTGGCGGCGATCGCTCGGTCATGAGCATCACGCCCGGCCGCGGTGAGGGCAAATCGCCTTGAGCATGCCAGCGACCGCCGCACTCGCCAAGCCGCGGCGCGCGCTCGTCCTGCTGATGTGGCTGGCGCTGATGGTGGTTGGTGTGACGCTGATCGCCCGAACGCATTTCAGCGCCGACCTCTCGGCCTTCCTGCCCAAGAGTCCGGATGCGCGGCAGGCGATGCTGATCGAGCAGCTGCAAAGCGGCGTGGCTTCGCGCACCCTGCTCATCGGCATCGAAGGCGGCGCGGATGCGGCGCAGCGCGCCGAGGTCTCGCGCGCGCTGGCCAAATCGATGCGCGAGAGCAAGCTGTTCGAGCAGGTTCAAAACGGCGAGACCTCCGACTGGTCGGCGGCCGGCACCTGGATCTTCGAGCACCGCTACCAGTTGGCGCCCAGCGTGACGGCGGAGCGCTTCTCCGCGGACGGCCTGCGCGACGCCATCCTCGATACCTTGTCGACCCTCGGCACGCCGGCGGGCAACCTCATCAAGCCGCTGCTCGAGCGCGATCCGACCGGTGAGACGCAACGCATCGCCGAGGGCTTGATACCCGCGAGCGCACCGCGAAGCGAGCAGGGCGTGTGGGTGTCGCGCACGGCGCCACGCGCGCTTCTGCTGGCGACGACCAGGGCGGCCGGCAGCGATCTCGATGCGCAGTCCGCGACCATGGCACGCGTGCAGCAGGGCTTCGATGCGGCAGTGAAGGGCATCCAGGCGAACCCGCCGCGCCTGCTGATGAGCGGCGCGCCGGTGTTCTCGGTGCAAAGCCGCGACAAGATCAAGAGCGAGGCGTACCACCTCGCGGCCGTCGGCGGCGTGGTGGTGGGCTGCCTGTTGTTGCTGGCCTTTGCGTCGCCGCGCGCGCTGGTCATCTCCCTGCTGCCGGTGGCCACGGGCGTGGTGGTGGGCACCTCGGCCGTCAGCCTCGTGTTCGGCCACGTGCACGGGCTCACGATGGGATTTGGCAGCACGCTCATCGGCGAGACCATCGACTACGCCATCTACTACCTCATCCAGGCGCGGCAGGCCGAGCCCGGTGCCGTGGCCGGCACTGGTTGGCAGCGCTGGCGCGTGGTGCATTGGCCCACCGTGCGGCTCGGGCTGCTGACCTCGGTGTGCGGCTTCGCGGCCCTGGTGTTCTCGGGCTTTCCGGGGCTCGCGCAGCTTGGTGTGTTCTCGATTGCCGGGCTGGTCGCCGCCGCGATGGCGACACGCTACGTGCTGCCCGTGCTCGCCCCGGATGGCGCCGCCGGTATGGGCATGCGTCGGCAAATGGCGCAGATCGCCGGCTTTGTCGTGCGCGGCCTGCCCCGGCTGCGCTGGGTGCTGATCGCACTGTGCGTTGTGTCGGCCATCCTTCTGGCATGGCAGCGAGGCCACCTGTGGCGCGCGGGACTCGGCTCCATGAGCCCCGTGCCCACGCAGGCGCAGATCCTGGATGGCGAACTGAGGGCCGACTTGGGCGCGAGCGACGCACGCACGCTGGTCATCGTCCAGGGAGCGGATGAGCAAGCGACGCTGAAGGGCGTTGAAGCTGCCAGCGCGAAGCTGGAAGCGCTGGTGGACCGGGGCGACCTGGATGGCTTCGACGCCGTCACGCGCCTGCTTCCCAGCGCGCAAGCACAGAGCGCACGAACCGCAAGCCTGCCTGATGCGGAGACGCTGCGAACGCGCCTTGTGCAGGCGACGCAAGGCCTTCCGCTGTCCGCAGCGCGCCTGGAGCCCTTCATCGCGGAAACGCAGGCCGCGCGCAAGCTGGCGCCCATCCGTCGCGCCGACTTGCAGGATGGTCCCTTGGGACCCATCGTCAACTCTTTGATGTTCGAGCGGCCGGGCGGCGGGTGGTCGTCCGTCATCTCGCTGCACACCGGCGAGAAGTTCGATCCGGCCAAGCTGCAGCAGGCACTGACCAGCCTGCCCGATGCGCAGGTCGTCGACGTGAAGGAGGAACTCGACAGCCTCTACGCGCGCTACCTGCACGAAGCCTTCGCCCAGGTGCTGTTCGGCGCCCTTGCCGTGGTGGTGCTGCTGGGTCTGTACCTGCGCTCCGCGCGCCGCCTGCTGGCCGTGTGCCAGCCGCTGGCCTTTGCCGTGTTGCTGACGCTTGGCGGACTGGCGGCGTTCCAAGCCTCGCTGGGCATTCTTCATCTGGTCGGCCTGCTGCTGGTTGTGGCCGTGGGCTCCAACTACGCGCTGTTCTTCGACCAGTTGCGGGAAACGGGGCGGGCCGACGAAGACACCCTGGCCTCCCTGCTGCTGGCGAATTTGACGACGGTGGTGTCTTTCGGCCTGATCGCCCTGTCGGACATTCCGGCGCTCTCGGCCATTGGCCGCGTGGTGGCGCCCGGCGCCTTGCTGGCGTTGCTGCTGTCAGCCGCTTTCGTGCGGCGCGCGCCGGCAGCGTCTGCGTAGTGGGAAAATCGCCAAAAGCTTCGAGACAAGAACCCAAGCCGCATGCCTGACGCCACCGCCACCATCCCTTCGTACCGACCGTTTGCGCCCTTCGTGCGGGCCAGCATTGCCTGGCATGTGCTGGCGGTCGGTACGGCCGTCCTCGTGCCGGGCGCCCTTGCGTGGGCGATTGGCGCCATCGTCCTGAACCACCTGGTCATCACCATCGCGGGCCTGACGCCGCGCAGTGCGCTGCTGGGCAAGAACATCTCGCGCCTGCCCGAAGCGGCGGCCGCCCGTGGCGAGGTCGCCATCACCATCGACGATGGACCCGACCCCGAGGTCACGCCGGTCGTGCTCGATCTGCTGGATGCGGCAGGGCAGCACGCGACGTTCTTCTGCATTGCCGATCGCGTGCAGGCGCATCCGGCACTGGCGCGCGAAATCATCGCCCGCGGCCACAGCATCCAGAACCACACGGCGCGCCACCGACATGATTTTTCGCTGCTCGGCCCGCGGGCCTATGCCGCTGAACTGGAGCAGGCACAGGAAATCATCACGCGCGTGACGGGTGTCCGGCCAGCATGTTTCCGGGCACCGGCCGGGTTTCGCAATCTCTTCCTTTCGCCCGTGCTGCATCACATGGGCCTGACCCTCGTGAGCTGGACACGGCGTGGATTCGACACGCGCGAAGCCGATGCGTCCCGCGTGCTGACGCGCCTGACGCGCGACCTGCGCGGTGGCGACATCCTGCTGTTGCACGACGGCCATGCCGCGCGCACGCCCGATGGCCGCGCGGTGATCCTGGACGTGCTGCCGCTCCTGCTCGCGCGCCTTCATCGCGATGGGCTGCGCTCGGTCACCCTGGCGCAGGCGTTGGCGACGTGAGCGCCACGCCGACACCCTCTGCCGCCGCAGGTCGCCCCGATGTTTCCAAGCGCAATGGCCTTGCCATGAACACGACGATCCTGCACCCGGACGCCCAATGGCGCAAATTGCACGAGGCCGCGACCGCGCCCTACCGCAAGGCAGGCCGATTCGCGTGGCATTTCGCGCGCGGCAAGCTGTCGCGCGACCCCGTCTTCCGGGGGCTCATCGAGCGCGGGCTCATTGCGCCAAGCCATGCACGCGTGCTGGACATCGGTTGCGGCCAAGGGATTTTTGCAAGCCTCCTGTCGGCGATGAGCAGCATGCAGGCCGGCAATGATTGGCCCGGAAGCTGGAGCCCCACGCCCGCCAAGGCGCGCTACACCGGCATCGAGTTGATGGCGCGCGACGTGGAACGCGCGGCGCGATCGGTGGGCGACTTGCCGACGGCGCCCAGCTTCGTGTGCGCGGACATGTGCAGCGCCGAGTTCACGTCCTGCGACCTCGTCGTGATCCTGGACGTCTTGCACTATGTCGATCTTCAGGCGCAGGAGCGCGTGCTACTGCGTGTTCGCGATGCACTGGCCAGGGGCCAGGCCGAGCGCGGCGACCCGACGCCCGGGCGGCTGCTGCTGCGGGTGGGCGACGCGGCGAACCGGCGCGGCTACCTGATCAGCCAATGGGTCGATCGCACCGTGACGCGTGTTCGTGGTCACCGTGTGGCGCCCACGTGGGGCCGTCCGCTCGCCGAGTGGGTCGCGATGCTGGATCGCCTTGGCTTTGCCGTGCAGAGCGTCCCGATGAGCCGGGGTACGCCCTTTGCCAACGTCCTTCTCGTGGCCGACCTGAAGCAAGACGCATGACCCCGCAGACACTTGACCGGGACGGCATCGCCGCACGCATACCGCACAGCGGTTCGATGTGCCTGCTGGATCGCCTGGAGTTGTGGAACGAAGAGCGCATCCATTGCACGACCTCCACGCACACTGCGCACGACAACCCATTGCGTACGGCCAGCGGCTTGCTGGCGCCGTGCGCTGTCGAATACGCGGCGCAGGCCATGGCGCTGCATGGCGGCCTGCTCGCAGCGGAGGGCGAAGCTGCATCCGCAGGCTTCCTGGCGAGCGTGCGCAACGTGAAGCTCGCGGTGTCGCGGCTGGATGACCTGGCGGGCCCGCTGCATGTTCACGCGCGCCGGCTGTCGGGTGATGTGCGGCAGGTGCTTTACGAGTTCCGCGTGGCCGACGCGACGGAGCGGGACCTGGTCGAAGGCCGCGCCATCGTCGTTCTCAACACGCCCATTCCTGCAGCAAAGGCAAGCCCATGACACTGTCCGGCAAACGCGCGCTCGTCACGGGTGCCAGCGGCGCACTCGGCGAGGCGATTGCGCGCCGGCTGGCGCGCGACGGCGCCATGGTGGTGCTGCATGCCAACTCGCGTCCCGAAGCGGTCGAGGCGCTCGCGGCGGCCATCGTCGCGGACGGCGGTCAGGCCCTCTGCCAGGTCTTCGATCTGCGCAGCGACGAGGCCTGTGCCAAGGCCTGCGAGGCGATGCTGGCGGCGGGGCCCATCCAGATCATTGTCAACAACGCGGGCGTGCATGACGACGCGGTGCTGCCGGGCATGCGCGCCGAGCAATGGCACAAGGTGATCGATGTGTCGCTCAATGGCTTCTTTCGCGTCACGCAACCGTTGCTGCTGCCCATGCTGCGAACGCGATGGGGTCGCATCCTCAACATCTCGTCGGTGGCTTCGCTTACCGGAAACCGCGGGCAGGTGAACTACGCAGCGGCCAAGGGCGCACTCAACAGCGCGACCAAGTCGCTGTCGCTGGAAGTGGCCTCGCGCGGCGTGACGGTCAATGCCATCGCGCCCGGCATCATCGCCTCGCCGATGGCCGACGCCGCCTTCGACAAGGCGCTGATCGACCAGATGGTGCCCGCCAAGCGGGCGGGTACGCCGCAGGAGGTTGCAGCGCTGGCCGGGTTCCTCGCGAGCTACGACGCGGCCTACATCACCGGCCAGGTGATTTCGGTCAACGGCGGCATGATCTGAGAAGGTGTAAATCTTTCTACTGCGGCCACCGATCCCGGGCCTGCGCTGCTCGCCGTACGGGTGTACGGCTGCGCTGCTCGACCCGACCTCGGCGCCCTCGCTACGAAATCTTCACACCTTCTTAGTCCTGAAACGGCGGAAGTCGCCGCAGCCGGCGCCAGATCAGCACAGGCAGTCGCAGCACGAACTCCAGCATCAGCCGCGTGTGCATCCAGGTGAGCAGGGCGTTGTCGCGCACATAGTTGAAGTGCGAGACGCCGCCTTCCTCGGCACTGAGGTACTTCACCGGTGCATCGATGTTGATGGGCTTGGTGCCGCGCCACGCAAGGCGCACGACCGCTTCGGTGTCGAAGTCGAAGCGTCGCATCCACGGTTGGCGCGCCATCACGGCAATCAGGTCGGCCACGGGATACACGCGAAAGCCGTAGAGCGAATCGCCCACACCGGCGAACAGCGTCTCCAGCTGCGTCCAGCTGTTGGATACGCGGCGCCCGCGCACGCGCAGCAGCGGGGCGCTGGCGTCGAACACGGGCTTGCCCAGCACCATCGTTTCAGGCCGGCGCAAGGACTCGGTCATGAAGCGCGGAATCAGGTCGGCCGGATGCTGGCCGTCCGAATCCATCGTCAGTGCATGCGTGAAGCCTGCATCGCGCGCCGCTTGAAGGCCGTGCAGGACGGCGGCGCCCTTGCCCTTGTTCTCCGGCAGCAGCCAGACACGAAGTCCGGGATCGTCCCGTGCGATCTGCTGAAGGCGCTCGCCCGTGCCGTCCGTGCTGCCGTCCACGACGACCCACACGGGGCTCCACTGGGCGCGTGCCGCGGCAACGGTGGAAAACAGGCGCTCGCCCGTGTTGTAGCTGGGAATCAGGACAAGGTGGGTGCGCGAGGCGTCTGGCATGCGGCGGACGCGTCGGGTGCGCGTTTTTCCATGTTTTGTCGGAAGTACTGTTCGAGCTCGCGCAGCTGTGCGTCGCTGTCCGTCGCCGGCATGAAGCGCTCACCCAGGCGCAGCTTGACGACGACGGGAAGGGGCGGCACGCGCCAGATCGGCCAGCCCTTGCCCAGGTACGGCGAGTCGGTGTCGATGAAGACGGTCTGGATCGGCGCCTGCGCCAGCTTCGAAATCAGCGTGACGCCGGGCCGGAACTTGTTGAGCTGCGGCGCGACGGTGCGCGTGCCCTCCGGAAAGATCACGAGTTGACCGCCACGGCGCAGGTCTTGCACCGAAAGCCGGATCATCGTGCGCGCCGAGTCGTTGCGGATGTAGCGCGCCAGCCGTGCGCCCGCACCCAGGAAAATGTTGCGCATCAAATCGGCCTTCATGATGCAGGCGCTGTGCGGCAGCCGCGCCACCAGCAGCAGGGCGTCGAGCATGGTCGGGTGGTTGGCGACCAGGATGAGCCCGCGTTCTTCACGCAAGACATCGAGGCAGGTGGCATCGACGACCATCATGCCGCTGGCCGATGCGATGCGCCAGAACCAGCGATAGGCGCCCGCGATGACACGGCGGCCCAGCGCGCGCCCCGTGTCTTCCGGCAGCAGCGGCTGCAGCAGCATGGCGATCAGGTTCCACACCAGCGAAATGAGGCCAAGCAGGGTCAGCAGTGCATACAGCGGCACGGCCAGGAGAATGGAGCGAAGCAGGGGGAGCAATCGGATCATCGCAAGGTGCTGCCCGTCAGTCGCGCAAGGCGCCGCTGGCAATGGCATGGGCTTCGATTTCCACGAGCAGGTCGCGGCGGCAGATGTCGGCTTCGAGGTAGATCGCGTGGCGCATGGTGTGGCTTGCAGTGCCCAATGCATTCTCCAGCACTTGCCGCACTTGCTGCGCCTGGTCTGCGTTGCGCACATACACCACGCAATCGAGTTGAGCGAGATCGAAGCGTGCGGTGGTGCGGGCGTTGGCCGATTCAATGACCGCCCGCAGGTTGCGCAGGGTCTCGCAGACCTGCTCGCGCACGTCGTCGACGTGCAGCGATTCATGGCCGACGATGCTGGCGGTGCCCGAAATGAACAGCGCCACTTTTTCTCCACCCAAGTCGGCCAGCGCGGCACGCGAAAAGATCGGCGGGCTGGGGCCGTAGTCGGGTGGATAGTGGTAGGCCGAAACCTGGCGCGGATTCTCGATGGGCAGCGGCGCATGGCGTCCTGCCAGGAAGCGCACGCACAGCTGGCCATGCTGCGTGCCCAGCATGCTGGCCGCCGGAGCGCCTTCGAGCACACCCCGGCCCGCCGCCTCGAATGCTTCTCGGCGACCGGCGTTGAACTGGCGATAGCGTTCAAGGCTCCCGCCGTCCTCCGCGTTGATCCGCGGCATGTAGTTCCACACGCGCAGCAGTTGACTGCAGCCGGTGAGGGACAGTGCGTCGAAGAGGTCGAGGTAGGCCTGCCGGATCAGCGTGGCGAGGCCTTTGGTGCCGGCGGCGGCTTCATCGATGTCGATGGCGCCGGTCATCCAGTGGCCGTCGCAACGCCAGCGCACCGCGCCGGTGATGCCCGAATCCACCTGTTCGCCCGCGTGCCAGGCGTCCACCATCTCGGCGCCGCCCAGCAGAACGCGCGCATCGACCTTGGCCAGGCTCGCCATCCGGCCGCCAGACGCGCCATAGCCCAGCGCGCCGAGCGCGGCGTGCTCGTTCGCGGCGTGGACAAGAATTCCGGCCAGCGGCATTCGCCGTACGCGCAACGCTGACATCTCCCTTGGCGCTCGCATCGTCACATGGCCCCGGCAGGGGCTTGCATCAGGCCCACGCTCATTCGGGTTTGGTGGCGGTGTATTCGGAGAACATGCCCAGTTCAAGATGCTGGCGCGCGTCGACGAAGCCCGCGGTGCGCAGGGCGTCCAGAACGGTGGCCGGCGGAATGCAGGCTTCGATGGTGTCCCAGTAGTAGCGCCAGAGTTCGGGCGAACTGTTCTTGCGCGCCACGACGCGTGCGATCACCGGCACCACGGTGCGCATGTAGGTCTTGAGGGTCGCGGTGCCCAACGAGCTTCGGGGCTTGGTGATCTCCAGGATGCACACGCGGCCGCCCGGTCGCAGCACGCGAAAGAACTCGGCAAACGAAGCCGCCACGTCGCCGATATGGCGCAGGGCATAGCCCATGCTGACGAAGTCGCAACTGCTGTCAGGCCGCGGAATCGCCTCGGCCATGCCCTGGACCAGTTCGACCTGCGGCAGATGCACCTGGCCCATCATGCCGGGGCTGGGATCCACGCCCACCAGGGAACCGGTGGGGCCGATGATGCGCAAGGCCTCGCGCGCCACCATGCCGGTGCCGATGCCCACGTCGAGCACGTCGTCGCCGCTCTCCAGGCCCGCGCGTTCCAGCGCCTGGCGGCGATACCAGGGGCCGGAACCGAAGGCCATCACGCTTTCGATGCGCTCGTAGTCTTCGGCGGTGTCGTCGAAGATCCGCGTCAGGAAAGCCCGGTGCTCGTCTTCGTCCTTGTAGTAGTCCGGCAACGGCACGTGCGGCGCCAAGGGGGGAGGGGTGCGGCTTCCTTCGGCGGGCTGTGGCGTCATCGGCGGATTATCCTTAAAAAGGGGTTTGTCAAATTCGTTGAGCGTGAGAGTAGCAGGCCGCGCCGGACAGTAAGATCTCGGTCTGCTTGGAACTTGAGAAAACACGAGAGATAGACCTATGGCCGGACATAGCAAATGGGCGAACATTCAGCATAGAAAAGGCCGTCAGGACGAAAAGCGGGGCAAGCTCTGGACCCGCGCCATCCGCGAAATCACGGTGGCTGCCCGCACCGGCGGCGGTGACCTCGGCGCCAACCCCCGGCTGCGGCTGGCGGTGGAAAAGGCCAAGGCCGTCAACCTGCCGATCGATACGATCAAGCGCAACATCGACAAGGCCACCGGCAACCTCGAAGGCGTGAACTACGAGGAAATCCGCTACGAAGGCTACGGCATCGGCGGCGCGGCCATCATTGTCGACACCATGACCGACAACCGCGTGCGCACTGTCGCAGAAGTGAGGCATGCCTTCAGCAAGCACGGCGGCAACATGGGCACGGAAGGCTCGGTGGCCTTCCAGTTCAAGCACTGCGGCCAACTGATCTTTGCGCCGGGCACGAGCGAGGACAAGGTCATGGAAGTGGCCCTCGAAGCGGGTGCCGAAGACGTCGTCACCGATGACGACGGCGCCGTCGAAGTGCTCACTGCGGTGGGCGACTTCGAAACCGTCAAGAACGCGCTCGAAGCCGCCGGCCTGAAGCCCGAAGTGGCGGAAGTGACCATGCGGCCCGAAAATACCGTCGACATCACCGGCGAAGATGCCGCGCGGATGCAAAAGCTGCTGGACGTCCTGGAAGACCTGGACGACGTGCAGGAGGTCTATCACAACGCATCCCTGGACGCATGAAAGCGCACGCATGAAAGTATTGGTCATTGGCGGAGGCGGCCGCGAGCACGCATTGGCGTGGCGCCTTGCGCAGGGCAACCGCGTGAGCCGCGTCTATGTGGCACCGGGCAACGGCGGAACCGCAGCCGATTCGCGCTACGAATGCATCGACATCACCGAGCCCGCCGAGCTGCGGGCCTGGGCGATGAAGGAAAAGATCTCGCTGACGGTGGTCGGCCCTGAAGGTCCGCTGGCAGCGGGCGTGGTCGATGAGTTCCGCGACCATGGCTTGCGCATCTTCGGCCCGACGAAGGCGGCTGCGCAACTGGAAAGCTCGAAGGCCTTCTCGAAGGACTTCATGAAGCGCCACAAGATCCCGACGGCCGAGTACGAGACCTTCTCGGACGCGGCCGCCGCCCACGCCTACGTGAATGCCAGGGGCGCGCCGATCGTCGTCAAGGCCGATGGTCTTGCCGCGGGCAAGGGTGTCGTTGTCGCCACCACCGTGGCCGAAGCGCATGAGGCCATCGACTTCATGCTGCTGGACAACAACAAGTTCGGCGTGACGCACAACGAAGGCGGCGCACGCGTCGTCATCGAGGAGTTCCTGCAGGGCGAGGAAGCCAGCTTCATCGTGCTGTGCGACGGCAAGAACGTGACGGCCCTGGCCACCAGCCAGGACCACAAGCGCCTGCTCGACGGCGACCAAGGCCCCAACACGGGTGGCATGGGCGCCTATTCGCCCGCGCCCATCGTCACGGCCGAAGTGCACGCGCGGGCCATGCGCGAGATCATCCTGCCGACCATCAAGGGCATGGAAAAGGACGGCATTCCGTTCACCGGCTTCCTCTACGCCGGCCTGATGATCGACGCGACGGGCCATCCCAAGACGCTCGAATTCAACTGCCGCATGGGCGACCCGGAAACGCAGCCCATCATGATGCGGCTGAAGTCGGACCTGTTCGAAGTGTTCTGGCATGCCACCGATGGCACGCTCGACCAGATCGAGCTGCAATGGGACCGCCGCACCGCGCTGGGCGTGGTGATGGCCGCGGCAGGCTATCCGCTCGCGCCGCGCAAGGGCGATCGCATCTCCGGCATTCCGCATGAAACGCCGGAGGCCGTGGTGTTCCATGCCGGCACCTCGCTCGACAGCGGCGAGCTGCGCACCAGCGGCGGACGCGTGCTGTGCGTCACCGTGCTGGCCGATGGCGTGAAGCAGGCGCAGCAAAAGGTGTACGAAATCGCGGCGCATGTGCGCTTCGACGGTGCGCAATATCGCAAGGACATCGGGCATCGCGCCGTGCATGTGCGCGGCCAGGGGAGCTGATGCAGGCCAACCCCGCAGCCGTCAGCGACTGGCTTCGCGGGCTGCAGCAGCGCATCGTCGCTGCCGTGGAGGCCGCGGATGGCGCCACCTGCGTGCGAGACGCCTGGGAAAAGGCACCCGGCGAGCCCCTGCAAGGCAGCGGCCTCACCTGCATCCTGGAAGGCGGCGAACTCTTCGAGCGCGCGGGTTGCGGCTTTTCGCAAGTGCGTGGCCCGAAGTTGCCACCATCGGCCACGCAGCATCGGCCTGAGCTGGCGGGCGCGGCTTTCGAGGCGATGGGCGTCTCGCTGGTCTTTCACCCGCGCAACCCCTATGTGCCGACGGTCCACATGAACGTCCGCATGCTGGCCGCCTTGCCCCAAGGGGGCGAGCCGGTCTGCTGGTTCGGCGGCGGCATGGACCTCACGCCGTATTACGGCTTCGACGACGACGTACAGCACTTTCATCGCAACTGCCGCGATGCGCTGGCGCCCTTCGGCGACGACAAGTACGCGCGCTTCAAGAAGTGGTGCGACGAATATTTCTTCCTGAAGCACCGCAACGAGCAGCGCGGCGTGGGC
Organism: Variovorax brevis; assembly: GCF_030317105.1. Taxonomy (GTDB): domain Bacteria; phylum Pseudomonadota; class Gammaproteobacteria; order Burkholderiales; family Burkholderiaceae_C; genus Variovorax; species Variovorax brevis. The sequence continues at coordinate 146,944 of NZ_JASZYG010000003.1, read as the reverse complement.
GGCGTGTTCTTCGACGACTTTTCCGAACTTGGCTTCGATCAGAGCTTTGCCATGATGCGTTCCGTGGGTGATGCGCTGTTGCCGGCGTACATGCCCATCGTCGAAAAGCGTCGCGCGACGCCGTACGGGGAGGGCGAACGCGCCTTCCAGCTTTACCGGCGGGGCCGCTACGTGGAGTTCAACCTCGTGTGGGACCGTGGCACGCACTTCGGCCTTCAGTCGGGCGGGCGCACCGAATCCATCCTGCTGTCGATGCCGCCGCTGGCCAGTTGGTCCTATCAAAACCAGCCGACTGCCGGCACGCCCGAGGCGCGCCTCTACAGCGACTTTCTCGTGCGTCGCGAATGGATCTGAGCACGCCCCGCATCGGCGTTTTTGGCGGTGCCTTCGATCCACCGCACAACGCGCACGTTGCCTTGGCGCGCGCCGCCGTCGAGCAGTGCGCGCTGGCCGAACTGCGCATCTTTCCGACCGGGCAGGCATGGCACAAGTCCAACCAGTTGAGCGCCGCGCAGCACCGGCTGGCGATGGCGCAGCTTGCATTTGGCGACATGTCCGGGGTGGTGGTCGATGAGCGGGAAATCCGGCGGTCCGGCCCAACCTTTACACTCGACACCCTGCGCGAACTGCAAAGCGAGCGCCCGAAGGCCCAATTGGTCCTCATCATGGGCGCGGACCAGGCAGCCGCTTTGCCAGGCTGGCATGGCTGGCGGGACATTCTTTCGATGGCCATCGTTTCGGTGGCGCAACGCAAGATTCCCGCAGGCTCCGCCGCCGGCTTCGACCCCTTGACCTTGCCTGACTTGCCAGCCGAAGCGCGATTTGAGCGAATCGAACTGCCAACCATGGAGATCAGTGCGACCGGCATCCGGGCGCTCGCGGCGCGCGGAAACGACATTTCCAGTCTGGTCCCGGCCGCTGTTGCGCGCTATATTGACTTACACCACCTTTACCGATCTACCTGATGACCTCTGAAGCCGCCGCCAAAAAAGACACCCAGAAACTCCAGAGAGCCATCGTCGATGGCCTCGAAGACGTCAAGGCGCAGGACATTCAGGTATTCGACACAGAGAGTCTTTCACCGCTCTTCGAGCGCGTGATCGTTGCATCGGGCACTTCCAACCGCCAGACCAAGGCCTTGGCCGCGAGCGTTCGCGATGCGGTGCGCGAAGCCGGCTTTGCCAAGCCGCGCACGGAAGGTGAAGAAAACGGCGAGTGGATCATCGTGGACTGCGGCGCGGCGGTGGCGCACATCATGCAACCGGCCATCCGCCAGTACTACCACCTCGAAGAGATCTGGGGCGAGAAGCCGGTACGCCTGAAGTTCGGTGCCGCCAAGCCGGCCGCGCCTGCGGCTGAAAAGGCTGCCGAGCCTGCCGCGAAGAAGACGACTTCCCTGCGCCGCTCCAGCGCTGCGAAGACGGCCGTGCGCGAGGCCGAGCAGGCTGCGAAGAAGCCGGCCGCCAAGAAGGCTGCGGCCAAGAAGGGCGCTGCCGCCAAGGCACCGGCCAAGACCGCTTCGAAAAAGCCGGCTGCCAAGTCGGCCGCCAAGCCCGTGAAGCTCGTTGTCGGCAAGCCGGTCGCCCGGAAGGCGCCCGCCAAGAAGGCGGCTGCGCGCAAGGCGCCATCGCGCAGGGCATGAAGCTCCTGGTGGTCGCAGTCGGGCTTCGTGTGCCTGACTGGGCTCAGACCGCCTGGGACGACTACGCCAAGCGCTTCCCTCCCGAACTCAAGCTCGAACTTCGGGCCGTCAAGACCGAGCCGCGCGGCTCCAAGACGCTCGAGACGCTCTACGCGGCCGAGCGCGAGCGCATCGAAGCCGCGATTGCCCGGGGCATGCGCGTGGTCGTGCTCGATGAGCGCGGCACCTCGCTCACCACAAAGGCACTGGCCGCGCGCTTGCAGACGTGGCAAGGCGAGGGCGACGATGTCGCGCTCGTCATCGGCGGACCCGACGGGCTGGATCCGGCGTTTCGCGCCGCCGCCCACGAGCGAATCCGCCTTTCCGATCTGACCCTTCCGCATGCGATGGCGCGTGTGCTGCTGGTCGAGCAGCTCTATCGGGCCTGGTCGATCAACGCGGGTCATCCGTATCACCGGGAATGAACAAAGCCTTCATCTACCTCGCGTCGCAGAGTCCGCGGCGCGCGCAGTTGCTTGAGCAGATTGGCGTGAGCCATCAACTCCTGCTGGCGGACCCCCATGAAGACGCGGAAGCGCTGGAACGGGTCCGGCCGCGCGAAGCGCCCGCCGCCTATGTGCAACGGGTGACAGGACTCAAGCTCGACGCGGCGGTCGAACGCTTCGAGCGCAAGGGATTGCCGCCGGCGCCGATCCTGTGCGCCGACACCACCGTCGCCCTGGGCGCCACCATCCTCGGCAAGCCCGAAGACGCGGCCGATGCGCGCCGCATGTTGCGCCTGCTGTCGGGCAGCACGCACCGCGTCCTCACGGCTGTTGCGGTGCAACATGGCAAGAAGCGGCATGCCGCGCTGAGCGTCTCGCGCGTGCGCTTTGCGACCTTGAGCCAAAAGCAGATCGCCGCCTACGTCGACAGCGGCGAGCCTCTCGGCAAGGCGGGGGCCTACGCGGTGCAGGGTCGTGCGCAGGCGTTGATCGAGCACATCAGCGGCAGCTATTCAGGCATCATGGGCCTTCCCATGTACGAAACCGCGCAGATGCTGCGGCAAGCCGGGCTGAACATCTGAAGTCATGCAAGAGATCCTGATCAACTGGTCGCCCCAGGAAACACGCGTCGCGCTCATCGAATACGGGGCCGTGCAGGAACTTCACGTCGAGCGCACCCTGGAACGCGGGCTGGTCGGCAACGTCTACCTGGGCAAGGTTTCGCGCGTGCTGCCGGGCATGCAGTCGGCGTTCATCGACATTGGGCTGGAGCGCACGGCTTTCCTGCATGTGGCGGACATCGTGGCGCCCTTTGCTCCGGGTTCGCGGGCCTCGACGGCGGCGCCGGATCGCGACCATCGCAATGGAAGCGGGAGTGCGGTGCCCATCGAACGGCTGGTGTTCGAAGGCCAATCGCTGCTCGTGCAGGTCATCAAGGACCCGATCGGCAGCAAGGGTGCGCGGCTGTCGACGCAGATCAGCATCGCGGGGCGGCTGCTGGTGTTCCTGCCGCAGGACAACCACATCGGCGTCTCGCAAAAGATTCCTTCGGATCTGCGCGATGCCTTGCGCACGCGCATGCAGACGCTCAGCGACGCGGCGGCCGCGGCGGAGAACAAGGGCGTCCTTCCCGACAGCACCGGTGGCTTCATCCTGCGCACGAACGGCGAGGATGCGACCGACGCCGAACTGGCCGAAGACATCGCCTACCTGCGCAAGACCTGGTCGCGCATTCGCGACCTGTCCACACGCCTGCCGCCCATGTCCCTGCTGCACCAGGACCTGAGCCTGCTGCAACGCGTGCTGCGCGACCTGACCAGCGAAGACACGCAAACCATCCGCATCGATTCGCGCGAGCAATTCGACGTGCTGCTCAAGTTCGGCAACGAGTTCATGCCGACGGCGGCGGGCAAGCTGCAGCTCTACAAGGGCGAGCGGCCGATCTTCGACCTGTATTCGGTCGATGAAGAAATCGCCCGTGCGCTGGGCCGGCGCGTGGACCTCAAGTCGGGCGGCTACCTCGTGGTCGACCAGACGGAAGCGCTGACGACGGTGGATGTGAACACCGGCGGCTTCGTGGGTGCCCGCAATTTCGACGACACGGTCTTCAAGACGAACCTGGAGGCCGCGCAAGCCATCGCGCGGCAGCTGCGGCTGCGCAACCTGGGCGGCATCATCATCGTGGACTTCATCGACATGTCGCGCGACGACCACCGCGAGCAAGTACTGGCGGAGTTTCGCAAGCAGCTGGCGCGCGACCGCACCAAGACGACGGCGGGTGGGTTCTCGCAGCTCGGTCTCGTCGAGATGACGCGCAAGCGCACGCGCGAGTCATTGGCACACATGCTGTGCGAGCCCTGTGCGGCGTGCGGCGGGCAGGGCATCGTGAAGACGGCGCGCAGCGTGGCCTATGACGTGCTGCGCGAGATCCTGCGTGAAGCGCGCCAGTTCACGCCGCGCGAATTCCGGATCGTCTCTTCGCCTCAGGTGATCGAGATGTTCCTGGACGAAGAGAGTCAGCACCTGGCGGGCCTGTCGGACTTCATCGGCAAGCCCATCTCATTGCAGGCTGAGCAGGCGATGGGGCAGGGGCAATACGACATCGTGCTGTTGTGAGTGCCTTCGTTTAGCGGAGGCAGTTACATTCTGCTTCTAGGCGCTTTCCACGTGCAGCTCAATTCCGTTCGTGTTCCCTAAGGTTTGATTCATGATCGTCACACATCTCAAATTGAAGAACTGGCGAAACTTTCGTGAAGTTGACGCACCGTTGCGAGAGCGCACCTATTTGCTCGGAGCTAATGCCTCGGGTAAATCCAACTTCTTGGATGTGTTCCGATTTCTTCGCGATGTCAGTAAACCTCAAGGTGGCGGCCTCCAGAAGGCGATACACGACCGCGGTGGCATTCAAAAGCTTCGCTGTTTACATGCTCGAAAAGATCCAGAGGTAAGGATCGAGGTCCATCTGGCTGACAGTGCAGATGACCCAATCCCTCTTTGGCGGTATGTCTTGGGCTTCAAGCCAGAAGGAAAGGGCGCCCAACGGACCTTGATCTCCGTCGAGCAGGTTTGGCGTGAGGGCTCCAAGATACTTGACCGGCCCGACAAAGATGACAGAAATGACATCATGCGTTTGACGCAGACTGCCCTGGAGCAAATTCAAGTCAACGCGAAGTTTCGCGAACTCCCCACTTTCTTTGGTGAAACCAGTTACCTTCATCTAGTTCCCCAACTGTTGAAGTACGGCGATCTCCTCGGCGGTCAGCGGCTCGAAGACGATCCCTTTGGACAAGGCTTCTTGGAGCGAGTCGCCCAAACGTCCCAGAAAACCCGTGATGCACGGCTCAACAAGATTGAGAAGGCGCTTGCGTTGGCCGTGCCTCAGTTCAAGGAGCTTCGCTACGTGGCGGACAAAACTAACGGCCGTCCGCATCTTGAAGCGATGTATACCCACTACAGACCGAATGCTGGTTGGCAACGAGAGGAGCAGTTCTCCGACGGAACCTTGCGGCTACTTGGGCTGCTGTGGGTATTGCTCGAAGGCGACTCATTGCTCCTATTGGAAGAGCCAGAACTCTCGCTCAACGACGCCATCGTTCGAGAGATTCCAAGACTGCTTCAGCGAATCCAGAGAGACAAGAAGCGGCGCTCTCGGCAAGTGTTAGTGAGCACACATAGCGAAGCTTTACTGAGCAACCCGGGAATTGATGGCCGGGGTGTGCTGCTGCTAGAGCCGGGACAAGAAGGTACAACGGTGCGTCCAGTTAATGATAAGGAGGCGTTCTCGCTAAAGAGTGGCCTTTCAATCGCGGAGGTATTGCTACCAAAAACCCATCCCAAGGCGGCAGAGCAGTTGGGGCTTTGGTGATGACGTGGGTGGTGCTTGCGACAGAGGATGAGTTGAGCGAAGCAGTGGGTCTTTGTTTGGCAGCGGAAGCAGGTTTGGAAATTGGGCAACAACTTCGACGAGGAGGGTCAGGGTACCTAAAGAGCAAGTTGGGAAGCTTTTGCGAGATGGCTGTACATCAGCCAGTGCTATTGTTTACTGACCTCGATCGTGTGAAGTGCGCACCAACGCTTGTTGGCAAGTGGCTTGGCGCTCACAAGCGGCCCGAGAAACTCATATTTCGCGTGGCGGTACGAGAGGTTGAGTCTTGGTTGTTGGCCGATCACGACGCAATGCGAAGCTTGCTGGGCAATCGCATCGGCAAACTACCTCCTGATCCGGATCAACTGCCAGATCCAAAGCGAGCGCTTTTGACGTTGGCTGAGCGCGCGCCGAGGAGCGTGCGTGAAGATCTCATTGCGAGTGAAGGAGCCATTGCATCACAGGGACTTGAATACAACGCGTTGCTTGCCCAGATGGTTGGAAAGACCTGGCGTCCGGCCCGGGCGGCAACTCGATCGGCTAGCCTTGCAAAGGCGCGTGTGCGCCTCCATGAGTTGGCTCAACGGCTTGTGCAATGAATCACCGAATGCTTACTGGGGCCGATTCGCGAACCTAGAGCGTCGCTTCCTGCCCCGCAGGCGCCGTCCGCATCGCCAGCGTTTGCAAACGGGCATAGAGCCCGTCCTGCGCCATCAACTCCTGGTGGCTGCCTTGTTCCGCGATATGGCCGTGGTCCATCACGACGATGCGGTCGGCGTGCTGGATGGTCGACAGGCGGTGCGCGACGATGAGCGTGGTGCGGTTCTGCATCAGGCGCTGCAGCGCCTCCTGCACCAGCCGCTCCGATTCCGTGTCGAGCGCTGACGTGGCTTCGTCCAGCAAGAGGATGGGTGCGTCCTTGTACAGTGCCCGTGCAATTGCCAGCCGCTGGCGCTGGCCGCCGGAGAGTTGCGTCGCGTTGTGCCCCAGCACGGTATCGATGCCTTGCGGCAGCCCGGCGACGTGCGCTGCAAGATTGGCCGCGCCGACGCAGGCCTGCACCCGCGCACGATCGATGTCGGCACCCAGCGCCACGTTGGCCGCCAGCGTGTCGTTGAGCATCACCACGTCCTGGCTCACCATGGCGAACTGCGCGCGCAGGCTTTGCAGCTTCCATTCGCTGATCGCGTGGCCGTCCAGCAGGACGTCACCGCCGCTGGGCAGCACGAACCGGGGCAGCAGGTTGACCAGCGTGGTCTTGCCCGAGCCCGACGGTCCGACGAAGGCCACGACCTCGCCCGGCGCGATGGTGAGGCTCACGCCGTCGAGCGCACGCGCTTCTTCCTCGCCGCGGTAGTTCACGCGGACATTGCGCAACTCGATACGGCCTGCGGCACGCTTTTCTTCGTACCGGCCCTCCGGCTCGGAGGCGACGTTGTCCACCAGCTCGAGCCCGCGTTCCAGCCCGGCGAGCCCGCGCGTGATCGGATTGGCCATGTCCGCCAGCCGGCGAATGGGCGCGATCAACATCAGCATCGCCGCGATGTACGCGACGAAGCCGCCCACGGTGAGTCCTTGCTCACCGCTTTGCCACAGCGCGATCATCACCACCACCGACAGCGCGACGGCGGCCATCAGCTGGGTCAGCGGCGTCATCGCGGCGGAGGCGATCGTGGACTTCACGGCCAGCCGGTTCAGCGTGTGGCTCAGCTTCTCGAAGCGCGCCTTCTGCGATGGTTCGGCGTTGTGCAGCCGAACCATGCGATGCGCCAGCACGTTTTCCTCGACGACATAGGCCAGCTCGTCCGTGGTCTGCTGTCCCAGCTGCGTGAAGTGATAGAGGCGCTTGGAAAACACCTTCATGATCCACGCCACGCACGGCACCAGCAGGCCCACGATGAGTGTGAGTTTCCAGTTGAGGTAGATCAGGTAGATGAGCAGCGCCACCAGCGTGAAGCCGTCGCGTGACAGCCCGAGCAAGGCCTGCACCAGCAGCATCGAGCCGGTCTGGATTTCATAGACGACCGTGTTCGACAGCGCACTCGCCGATTGCTTCGAGAACAGCGCCAGCTCGGCGCCCATCAGCTTGTCGAACAGCACCTGGCGCAAGCCATGCATGCCCTCGTTGGCGATGCGCGAGAGCGCGTACTGGGAGACGAACTGCGCCAGCCCGCGCACGGCAAAAAGCGAAATCACGGCAACAGGCACCATCCACAGTTCCAGCTGGCCCTTCGAGAAGCCGCGATCGAGCAGCGGCTTGACCAGGGCCGGCATCAGCGGCTCGGTGAGCGCCGCCGTCATGGCGGCGATGAGGCCGACCACCCACCAGCGTCGACGCGAGTCTCCGAACCACGTCATCAGACGGGAAAGTCGGCGGGTGAGGGGTGGGCGCGCGGCGGGGGCTGCGGCTGCGGGGGAGGGCTGCATGGCGGCGGATTCTACGGGGCTGCCATTTGTAGGACCCCGCCGACGGATAAACAGTTTGTGACGTGACCATCGAAGCAATGCGTATCATGGAGGGCTAATGCCAAGGGGAAACTTTTCTCCCCGCAATCTCTCCGAACTGCATGATCAAGCCGTTGTCCGCGCACTTTCCAACTCCTTCTTCATCGTTCTCAACCCGCCGCACGCTCATTGCGGCTCTCGCAAGCTCTCCCATCCTGCCTGCGCTCGCGCAGTTCAGGGTTGAAGTGTCGGGCGTCGGGTTGACGCAGTTGCCGATTGCGCTGGTTCCCTTCAAGGGGCAGGATGCGGCGCCGCAAAAAATCTCCACCATCGTGCAGGCCGACCTCGAGCGAAGCGGTCAGTTCCGCGGTGTGGACGCCTCCGGCCAGGCGCTGGATGAAAGCTCGCGCCCCGACCTGACCCTGTGGCGCCAGCGCACCGCCGATTCATTGGTGGTGGGCAGCGTGACGCGCCTTGGCGATGGCCGCTACAGCGTACAGTTCCGCCTGTGGGACGTCGTCAAGGGACAAGACCTCGGCGGCCAGAGCTACACCGTGCCGCAGGCCGACCTGCGGCTTGCATCGCACCGCATTGCCGACTACGTCTACGAAAAGCTCACCGGCGAGCGCGGCATCTTTTCAACGCGCATTGCCTACATCACCAAGGCCGGCACACGCTACAGCCTGTGGGTGGCCGATGCCGACGGCGAGAACGCGCAGGCGGCGCTCAACAGCCCCGAGCCCATCATCTCGCCGCGCTGGTCGCCCAATGGGTCGCAGCTGGCCTATGTGTCCTTCGAGTCGCGCAAGCCTGTGGTCTACGTTCACAACGTTGCCAGTGGACAGCGTCGGCTGGTGGCCAACTTCAAGGGCAACAACAGCGCCCCGGCGTGGGCACCTGACGGCGGCACGCTGGCCGTGACGCTCAGCCGCGACGGCGGCTCGCAGCTCTACACCATTCCTTCGGGCGGCGGCGAAGCGCGGCGGCTGACGCAAAGCAACAGCATCGACACCGAGCCGGTGTATTCGGCCGATGGCCGGACCATCTACTTCGTGAGCGACCGCGGCGGCTCGCCACAGGTCTATCGCATGGGCGCCAGCGGCGGAAATCCGGAGCGGGTCACCTTCACAGGCTCTTACAACATTTCTCCATCCATCAGCGGTGACGGCCGGTGGTTGGCCTACATCTCGCGCGTCGGCGGTGCATTCAAATTGCACGTCATGGAACTTGCGAGCGGCACCGTGACCGCCCTGACCGACACCACCGCCGACGAACGCCCAAGCTTTGCGCCCAACAGCAAATTGATCGTCTACGCGACGGTGCTTCAGGGGCGCGAAGCTTTGATGACCACAACACTGGACGGAAAAATCAAGGCACGGCTGGCGGGGCAGGCGGGAGACATACGGGAACCGGACTGGGGTCCGTTTCAAAAGCAATGATTAACCAGAGGAGTTCAAGAATGTTGAAACGTACGATCTATTCGTTGGCCATCGTGGCGCTCATCGCAGGATGTTCGTCCAGCACCAAACTCAGTGACACGCCGGTGGTGGATCGCGGCGCGGCGGGTGGAACCGGTGGTGCGGCCAGCAGTGTGGCACCCGTGTCGATTGATCCGAACGCGCAAAACGCGGCCGGACCGGTGGGTGTTGCGCGCATCGTGTATTTCGACTTTGACAGCTACACGATCAAGCCCGAGTTCCAGTCGCTGATCGACGGCCACGCACGCTTCCTGAAGGGAAGCCCGCAACGCAGCATCGCGATCGAGGGCCACACCGACGAACGCGGTGGCCGCGAATACAACCTGGCGCTGGGCCAGAAGCGCTCCGAAGCCGTGCGCCGTGCGCTCACGCTGCTGGGCGTGAACGAAACCCAGATTGAAGCGGTGAGCTTCGGCAAGGAAAAGCCGGCGGCTCAGGGCACCGGTGAAGACGTTTGGGCGCAAAACCGCCGCGCCGAGATCGTCTACCGTCGATGAACCCCGCGTTCAGCCTGCGGCGAGCAGCCCTCGCCGCAGCATTCATGTGTGCCACCGTAGGCGCGCATGCGGCCTTGTTCGAAGATGACGAGGCCCGCCGCGCCATTCTGGATCTGCGTACGCGCGTGGAAACCATGCGCGAGCGCTCGACGGAAGAAAACGCCCAGTTGCGCCGCAGCCTGCTGGAGTTGCAAACGCAGATCGAAGCCATGCGCAACGACATGTCGCGCCTGGTCGGCAAGAACGAAGAGCTGACCAAGTCGATCGCCGACATGAAGCAGCGACAAAACGATGTCGACGAGCGCATGAAGAAGAACGAGCCGGCCAAGGTCAACGTGGACGGCCGCGAGTTCACGGCCGACCCCAAGGAAAAGGCCGACTTCGACGCTGCGCTGGGCATCTTCCGTGCGGGCCAGTTTCCTCAAGCGCAGACCGCGTTCGCGGAATTCGTGAAGCGCTATCCGCAAAGCGGCTACAACCCGTCGGCCTTGTTCTGGCTTGGCAACGCGCAGTACGCCACGCGCAACTACAACGAGGCGATAGCGAACTTCCGCTCGATGCTCTCGCTGGCGCCCGACCACGCGAAGGCGCCTGAAGCCGTGCTGTCGATTGCGAACTGCCAGATTGAGCTGAAGGACACCAAGGGCGCACGCCGCACCCTGGAAGACCTGGCCAAGGCTTATCCGCAGTCGGAAGCGGCTCAGGCCGGTAAAGAGCGCCTCGCGCGCCTGAAGTAAGCACTATTCGCCATGCTCACTGCGATGCCCATCGCGCCAGAAGCGGTCGCGCCTGCCGACCTGGCGCGCCGGTTCTCCGGACTGGAGCGCCTGTACAGCGTGCAGGGGGCTGCGCGCGTGCGCGCGGCGCATGTTCTGGTCGTGGGCATTGGCGGGGTGGGTTCGTGGACGGCGGAAGCGCTGGCTCGAAGCGGCGTGGGGCGACTCACGCTCATCGACCTCGACCATGTGGCCGAGTCGAACATCAACCGGCAGATTCATGCGCTGGAATCGACGGTGGGCCAAGCGAAGGTGCTGGCGATGCAGGAGCGCATTGCGCAGATCAATCCTGAATGCAAGGTGCTGCCGCTCGATGAGTTCGTCGAACCCGGCAATTGGATGGAACTGCTGGACACCGCACGGCAGGGCAATGGCGAAGTGTCGGCTGTCATCGACTGCTGCGACCAGTTGCGCGCCAAGCTTGCGATGGCGCAGTGGGCGCGCGAAACGAAGTCGCAATTCATCACCGTGGGTGCGGCGGGCGGCAAGCGCAAGGCGCACATGGTCGACATCGAAGACCTTGCACAGGTCACGCACGACCCTTTGCTGGCCCAACTGCGTCAGCGCCTGCGCAAGGAGCACGCCGCGCCACGCGAGGGACGCAAGATCGGCGTGACCTGCGTGTTCAGCCGCGAGAGCGTTGCGCCGCCCGATGCGTCATGCGCGATCGACGGTGACGGCACGCTCAACTGTCATGGCTATGGATCGGTGGTCGCCGTGACGGCGACCTTTGGTCAATGCGCCGCAGGGTGGGCAATCGACGAAATCGCTCGTGCCGGCGCGCTATAATCTTTGGCTTTGCTGAACACAAGGTCAGCAAATCCAGACAAAAAGAAAAAGAGTGGGACGTTAGCTCAGTTGGTAGAGCAGCGGACTTTTAATCCGTTGGTCACTGGTTCGAATCCAGTACGTCCTACCACAAAACCCGCGTGGATACTGAAAAGCCTGCTATCGATTCGATAGCGGGCTTTTTCTTTGGCCTTTTCAATCATCATCCACTCAGCAGTCGGGATGGCGGCGACCTGACGATCAAGAAAATCGACGGCTGAGGGGATTCGTACGCTTGGCGCAATGGACTCCAAGACCGGGTGCCTGCGCATCGGAATCGAGCCACAGTGACGCTACTGTTGAACATGCCTGGTCCGGAATCCCGACGCAGCCGCGCCGCGCCATCCCAAGCGGCCCGAGATCTCCGATGCCGCATCCCTAACGGCTTGTGCGGCGTCCGAGTCCCACTGCGCCGGAAAGTTGTCTTGATGCCCCAACGCCGTGAGCACGATCACGGCTTCGCCTTCGTGATCGAAAACCGGCGCACTGAACGCATTGACGCCGGGAATGGGCTTTCCCTCGGCACGTGCGACTCCATGTTCCCGAAGCTCCGCCACGGCTTCGCGCAACTCCCTGGCCTTCGCCTTCAATAGCGGCGTCTTGTGGCCCTCTGGATCTCCCAAGGCCATCCCTGTCGCTTTCTCGATGCGATCGAGGGGCATGACGCCCGCGAATGCGCGGCCGGTGGCCGTTCCAAGAATGGACATCACGGTTCCCGCGCGCATCGAGACATGCAGCGCCTCACGGGCGTCGATCATCCGGATGATCGTCGGCCCGAAGTTGCCCCAGACGGCCAGTGCGACCGCATGTCCGGTCGATGCAGCAAGCTGCTGGGCAACAGGCAATGCAACCTTGACGGGATCCAGCTGGTGCAGGCAGGTCAGTCCCAGTTGCAGCGCTGCCGGCCCCAGCGCATAGCGGCCCGTTTCCGGCTCCTGCTCGATCAGCCTGAGCTTTCCAAAACTCACGAGGTACGGGTGGGCACGAGCCGCCGGCAGGCCGGATTGGCTCGAAAGGTCCCTCAGGGTCAAGGGCGTCGGGCTGTTCGCCAGGGCAAGCAGCAAGCGTCCGCCCACCTCGATGGATTGGACCGCCCGTTGCTCCTTGTCTTCTTTCACCGCTGGTTCGGGTTGGGGTTCGCGCATGACGGCTTTCAAGTTGTCTTCGGCCGAGTTTGCCTACGGCGAGGGCGTTTGCACCTTGCAAATGAAATTTACTGGCCGCCTTGACATTGCATACCCAAGGAAACCAAGGGAAAACCCCTAGCCTACAAGCTGCAAATGCATTTGCCATAAACAAACTCAGGACCAATAATACAAACACGTTTGGTTTAGACAAATCAATTTGCCAAGGAGACCCCATGAACGCCCCCAAGAAATTCGCCTCGCAGGCCGACCTCGAAGAGAAGACCGTCAGCTTCACCAAGCTTTCCGAGCATGCGTATGCGTACACCGCCGAGGGCGACCCGAACACCGGGATCATCATTGGCGACGACGCCGTGCTCGTGGCCGACACACAGGCCACGCCCGCCATGGCGCAAGACGTCGTGCGCCGCATTCGTGAGGTCACTGACAAGCCCATCAAGTACGTCGTTCTGACCCACTACCACGCGGTGCGCGTGCTGGGCGCAAGCGGCTTCAACCCGCAGGAAATCATCGCCAGCCAGGATACCTATGACCTGATCGTCGAGCGCGGCGAGCAGGACAAGGCCAGTGAGATCGGCCGCTTTCCGCGCCTGTTCCGCGATGTCGAAAGCGTGCCGCCCGGCATGACCTGGCCGACCATGACCTTCAACCGGAAGATGACGCTGTGGCTCGGCAAGCTCGAAGTCCAGCTGCTGCAACTGGGTCGCGGGCACACCAAGGGCGACACGGTCGTGTGGCTGCCGCAGGATCGCGTGCTGCTCAGCGGCGACCTGGTCGAGTTCGATGCCACGCCCTATGCAGGCGACGCCTATTTCAAGGACTGGCCGCAGACGCTTGAGAACGTTGCTGCCCTCAAGCCCACCGCACTGGTCCCTGGCCGTGGCCCAGCCCTGTTGGGCGAAGACCAGGTCGCAGCCGGCCTCAAGGCCACAGGTGGCTTCATTGCCGACGTTCGCGCCAGCGTCGAAGCCGGCGTCGCGGCCGGCAAGGACCTGAACGCGGTCTACAAGGACACCTTCGCCAAGCTCAAGCCGAAGTACGGCCACTGGGTCATCTTCGACCACTGCATGCCCTTCGACGTCACGCGCTGCTACGACGAAGCCACGCGCTTCCCGGACCCGCGCATCTGGACGGCCGAGCGCGACATCGAGATGTGGGAAACGCTGGAAGGCTGATCACCCAGCCCCATCCCGCTCAATCGTTTGCTGCCTTTGATGGAAGGCAGCGCCAACCAAGCGCTCGCGGGCACTTCCGGGCGGCGCCACCAGGAGACAAGCCATGCAACTCAAGGAACTTGCGTCACGCAAGGGGAAAGCCGTCGACTACCAGAAAGTGGTGTTCGACCATGTCCGCCATCCCGATCAGGATGCGGCTGCGCCGGTGCGTCGCCCGGTCGTCGTGGTCGGGGCAGGGCCGGTGGGCCTGGCGCTGGCCATCGACCTGGCGCAGCGCGAAGTGCCGGTCGTGCTGCTCGACAACGACAACACCCTTTCCACCGGCTCGCGCGCCATCTGTTTTGCCAAGCGCACGCTGGAGATATTCGATCGGCTCGGGTGCGGCGAGCGCATGGTCGACAAGGGCGTGTCGTGGAACGTCGGGCGCGTGTTCTTCAAGAAGGAGGAGATCTACAGCTTCGACCTTTTGCCCGAGGCAGGACATGCACGACCTGCGTTCATCAACCTCCAGCAGTACTACGTCGAAGGCTTCCTGGCCGAGCGCGCCGCAGAATTGCCGCTGATCGACGTGCGCTGGAAAAACAAGGTCGCGGGCGTCGTGCAGCATGCGGACCACGTCACGCTGACAGTCGAAACGCCCGAGGGTCCCTATCTGCTGGAGGCTGACTACGTCGCGGCCTGTGACGGCGGCCGTTCGAGCATGCGCCAGTTGCTGGGCCAGGAAAGCAAGGGCCGCCAGTTCAAGGACCGCTTCCTGATCGCCGACGTGAAGATGAAGCTCGACCGGCCTGCCGAGCGCTGGTTCTGGTTCGACCCCGAATTCCATCGCAACCAGAGCGTGCTGCTGCACATGCAGCCCGACAACGTGTGGCGCATCGACTTCCAGCTCGGCTGGGATGCCGACCCCGAAGAAGAGAAAAAGCCGGAGAAGATCATTCCGCGCGTGAAGGCCTTGCTCGGCGAAGACGCGCAGTTCGATCTCGAATGGGCGAGCGTCTACACCTTCTCGTGCCTGCGGATGGACAAGTTCCGCCACGGCCGCGTTTTCTTTGCCGGCGATTCGGCACACGGCGTGTCTCCCTTCGGCGCACGCGGTGCCAATTCAGGTGTGCAGGACGCCGAGAACCTGGCATGGAAACTTGCCGCAGTGCTGCAGCACCAGGCGCCCGACGCCTTGCTCGACAGCTATGGACACGAGCGCGAATACGCGGCCGACGAGAACATCCTCAACTCGACGCGGGCGACGGACTTCATCACACCCAAGAGCGAGATCAGCAGGCTCTTCCGGGATGCGGTGCTGGAGCTTGCGAAGTCGCACGCCTTTGCTCGAACGCTGGTCAACAGCGGGCGCTTGTCCGTGCCGGCAACGCTGCATGAATCGGCGTTGAATACGCCGGACCTCGATGCCTTCGACGGGCGCATGGTGCCAGGCGCCGTCGCCTCAGACGCGCCGTTGTCAGGCGTCAAAGGCGAGAAGGGCTGGCTGCTGCAGCAAGCCAGCAGCCCGTGCTTTACCGCGCTGGTGTTTGGAAGCGGGGACACGGCCGACCGCTCGGCACGCGCAGTGGCCGAGGCCAGCGAAGTTGCAAGCGTGCCCGTCGCCACTGTGCGCGTCCCGCTGGATGAAGCGCACGCACTGGCGGCCCGGCGCTACGACGCGCAAGCCGGCACGGTTTACCTGCTGCGTCCGGACCAGCACGTCTGCGCACGTTGGCGCCAGCCTGACGTCCACCAGATTTCGTCTGCGCTGAATCGCGCCCTCTCGATAGCCTGAAGGAGTTTCCATGTCGAATGTTCCTCCATTGACGACCGCGCCCAACCTCGATGCGCCGGATGATTTCTACGAAGCACTCATCGAAGCTCATCAAGGGCTCTCGACCGATGAAAGCCACGCATTCAACGCACGGCTGTTGCTGGTCCTGGCCAATCACATCGGGTCGCTGCCGGTGCTGCGCCAGGCATTGACGGCCGCCCAGCGCATCTGACCCATTCAGTCACTACCCAAGGAGACAGTTTCATGATTCGCACTTTGATCGCGGGCCTCGCATTGGCCGCAGCCAGCCACGTCGCGCTTGCGCAAGACAGCAAGCCCATCGAGTGGGTGGTCGGGTACGCAGCAGGCGGAGGTTCCGACTCTGTCGCGCGCGCCACGGCGGAGACGATGTCGAAGAACCTCTCGCGCCCGATCGTCATCACCAACAAGCCCCGTGCCGCGACCAACATCGCCGCAGACTACGCTGCGCGGTCCAGGGACTACGGCAACGTCATGCTGACGGCCGACTTCGCCACGCTGGCAGCCAACCCATTCCTGTTTTCGAAGCTCAGCTACAACGCTGAAAAAGACCTGTCACCGGTCGGCATGCTGGCGCGCTTTCCACTGGTGCTGGTGGTCGGTCCGCAAGTGCCGGCGAAGAACTTCAAGGAATTCATTGCGTGGGCCAAGGCGCAACCTGGTGGCGTGAACTACGCCTCTGCGGGCTCGGGCAGTCCCCACCATCTGGCGACCGAGTTGTTGCGAGAGAAAACGGGGGTCACGATGACGCACGTCGCCTACCGGGGAGCGGCGCCCGCCATGCAGGACGTGCTGGGCGGACAGGTGCCTTTCATGATGGTCGACACCGCCAGCGGCAACCAGTTCGTGCTCGCCGGCAAGGTCAAAGCCATCGGCGTTGCCAGCGCAAAGCGGATTGCCACGCTGCCGGACGTGCCCACACTGGCCGAACAGGGACTGGGCGACTTCGAGGCCTACGCATGGCAAGGTCTCGCGGTGGCGAGCGGTACCCCCGCGGAGACAGTGGCAAAGCTCAACAAGGCCCTGGTCGAGGCCCTGAATTCGACCGCGGTGAAAGCACGCTTCCTCGCACTTGGCGTGGAGGGGTTGCCGGGCACGCCGAACGACATGGCGAAGTACGTGAAGGACGAGCGCGAGCGTTGGGGCCGCCTCATCAAGGCCAACAACATCAAGGTCGACTGAAACACAACCGCCGGGGTTGCCCTGTCCAGCGAAGATGATCAGGGCAAGCCGGTGAGCTGCGTCAATTGGGACGGAAGAGGTTCTGCGGGATGCCTGCCGCGTTGAAGAGGTAGTCGCGCGAGGCTTCCAGGTCCCGGCGCAACCGGCGCAGGTCGACGTCAAGCAGCTTGCCCTTCCACTTGCGCAACTTGCCGGCGACGATCACCGTCTCGACGTTGGAGCGCTCCATCAGCGATACCACCGCACCCGGCACGACGTTGAGCGGCGCCACGTTGATCGCCTCGGCATCGAGGATGATGATGTCGGCCTCCTTGCCCGGCGTGAGCGAGCCGGTCTTGCGATCGAGCCGCAGGTCGCGCGCGCCCTCCATCGTGGCAAAGCGCAGCACGTCGCGCGTGGTCAGCAGTTCCGGCAGGGTGGGCGGGTTGTTCTGCTCCAGCGCCATCTGGTTGATGAAGGCCTTCTGCAACGCCATGGCGCTGCGCATCTGGGTGAACATGTCCGCCGTCAGGGTGCATTCCACGTCCACGCTCAGCGAAGGCTGGATGTCCATGGACAGCGTCTTGAGGATGGGCGGCATGCCATGGCGCATGTTCATTTCGATCGGCACGGCGAGCGAGACGTTCGCACCGGCTTCCTTCACCTTTTGCCAGCTCATGTCGGACATCCCGGTCATGTGGATGAACAGGTTGTCGGGGCCGAACTGGTTGGATGCGGCGAGCGCATCGAAGGTCGGACCCATGCCGAAGCTGCCGACGATGTGTGCCACCACTTGCAGCCCGAGCTGGCGCCCGAGGGCCCAAGCCGACGCGTAGCCCGGCAGGTAGATCTCGGCGCCCATGGTCATGGACAGGAGCTGGTCGTCGGCGTTGAAATATTGCGCCTTGATGCGGGCAGCATCCGCCGGATACTGGTTGCCGGGGACATTGCCCGCGCTCTCGAAGTAGCCGAACACGCTGCGCCGCCCCGAGTCGGCCAGGCCCTTGATCGCGGCGTCGGAGTGCTGCGGCGAGTGGTGGATCTGGGAGATGTCGTGCACCGTCGTGACACCTGCGTCGAGCTGGCTGAGCGCGCCGAACAGCTCATTGATGTAGACGTCCTGCGGCCGATACACCGGAGCGAACTTGCCGAGGATGTATTCGAAGTAGTTGATGGCGCCGTGCGGCTTGCCGTCGTTGAACAGCAGCCCGTCGGCCAGGAAGCTGCGCAGCGCGGTCTCGAACTGGTGGTGGTGCGTGTCGATGAACCCGGGCATCACGATCTTGCCGCGGGCGTCGATCACGGCGCCGAAGCCTGGCAGGTTCGGTCCGACGGCGACGATCTTCTTGCCTTCGACCAGCACGTCGGCCTGGACGAAATCGCCCACGCTCGGGTCCATCGACATGACGTGGCCGCCCCGGATGACATAGCGCCTTCCGTGTCGGCCGCTGTCCTTGGGGGAATCATCGTCATCCTGCGCTGCAGCAACATGCTGGGTGAACAGGCCCAGCCCGGCAGCCGCAGCAGCAGTCCCGGCCGCCCCGGCCTTCAGGAAATTGCGCCGTGAATAGCCCGAAGAATCGGCCAACGAATCGGAATGGAATTGCGGCCTTCCTTGATCGCACAGTTTGCACATTGGTATGTCTCCTCCTGTGTGAAGTCATCCGGATGACGACTCCTCGGCTCATTCATAGGTGGAGCGAATCATGGTGTAAAGCAGTGTTACATCGAGGCGGGGTGACCGGCTGGCCACGGACTCGCGACCTCGCAAGGATTGCGAGCTTCTTCCATCCACGCCAGCGTCACGCCGGGCATGTCCACGGCTCGATCGGGTCTCCTGGCGGATGCGTCATTCACTCCGGCAACGCATTCAGCACATAGACGGCTTCAACCAGTGTCGACGGCGCAGTGCCAGGCGGAAAGCTCTGGCGGAACACCCTGACGATCTCGCCACTGCGATAGATGTCGGCCAGGGCGCGGTTGACCGCGAGCCGCATGTCCGGGTCGCGTCGCATCATCAGCGAATAGCTCTCCATCGACAGGTAGTCGTCGCTGAGCCGCAAGGTCGCACCCGCCGGTCCGCCCGTCACTTCACCCACGAGGATCAGGCGGTCGGTGGCATAGGCATCAGCCCGTCCGTCACGCACCGCGGCGATTCCGTCGGTGCTGGTCTGCACCGGCACGAAGACCGGCACGATGCCACGCGAAGACAGCCCCTTGAGCACCTGCTCCGTGGTGGTGCCAGGAATGACACCCACCCGCTTCGTGTTCAGGTCCGCCGCGCGGCCAATCGACGAGGAGGCCAGCGACACGAAGGAGGTTCCCTCGACCCAGATGGCATTGCTGAAGTCGACCTGCTGCTCGCGACCCAGCGTGCGCGAAGTGCTGCCGCATTCCAGGTCGACGCTGCCGTCATTGACGGACTGCATCCGCGTCGTCGCCGTCACGGGAATCCATTGCACATCCAGCTTGGCAAGCTTGAGTTGCGATTGCAGGGAAGTGGCCACGCGCTTGCACAGTTCCACCGAATAGCCTGCCGGTGCGCCGTCAGCGCCCTTGAACGAGAACGGCTTTGCATCCTCGCGATAGCCCAGTTTCAGGGTTTGGGACTGGCCGATGCGGGCGAGTGAGTCTCGCGGTGCACCGCCCGGCGCGCTGGCACAGGCGCCCAGCAGAGCAGACATCAAGAGCGGCGCCACCACCGTCAGAAAGCGTGAATGCATGCTTCGTCCTTTGGCAATCAACTGTTGCCTGGCGAAGAGGCCAAGCCTTGCAGAGCCGGCGGATTGTGAGGCCCGCTACTGTCGTTGGCAACCGGGCTTGCTTGAGCACGCCAAAAAGGTTGTTGAAGTCATCGGTCCGGAAGTGCAGGCCCGGCACGGGTGCCGCAATCGAGGTCGCTCCCCGGGTGGGCTCCCGTAAGAGTGCCTCGCGATCGCGCGCAACCCGGAGACAATCTGCACCGAACTGCACATGGCCACGGAACCACGACCATTCAATGCAACACCTCGGTCGACTCATACGCAGCGCCAGCCTGAGCGGCTATGAGGAGCTGGTGCGCTCGCTCGGCCGGGATCCCCATGCGTTCATGCGGTCCGTGGGACTGCAGGCCAGGCTGCTGGAACATCCCGAGACGCTGATTCCCGGCGACGCCGTGCGCGAACTGCTCGAGATCACTGCGCGCGCCACGCGCACTGAAGATTTCGCACTGCGCCTGGCGGCTCATCGCAAGCTCTCCGCGCTGGGTCCGATCAGCGTCGTGCTGAAGGAAGAGCCCACACCCCTGGCCGCGCTCGACACGCTGGGCCGCTACCTGAAGCTGGTCAATGCTTCGCTGATCTTCCGGCTGGAAGAAGCGGGCGACATGGTCGTCATCCGCGAAGACCTGTTGCCGAGCGCGGGGCTGCCGATGCGCCAATCGATCGAGCTTGCCGTCGGCATCATGTTCCGGATCCTGCGCGAGTTGACCGGCCCGAGCTGGCGACCGCTGCAGGTCTGCTTCACGCACCGCCCGCCTGCGGACCTTTCGGCGCACCGGGCCTTCTTCACGCGCAATGTCAGGTTCAACCAGGAGTTCAACGGCCTGGTCTGCGTCGCGGCCGACCTGCGCAAGCCGCGCCCCCCGGGGGATGAGGGCGCAACGCGCTTCGCGCGGGAGTACCTCGATGCGGCCTTGAAGAACCGCGGCGAGGGCGCGCGCGAATCCTGCCGCGAAATGATCCTGGCCCTGCTGTCTGGCGGCGGCTGCACCGCACAGGAAGTGGCACGGCACCTGCGCGTCGACCGCCGCACGCTTGCCCGCAGGCTCGGCGCCGAAGGGCTCACCTTCAGCGGCCTGCTCGACCAGGTGCGTTCCGAGCTGGCCAGGCGCCACCTGCGCGACAGCGACTTGCCGCTTGGCGAAGTGGCCGCGCTGCTGGGCTTCTCGGGGCCCAGCAGCTTCAGCCACTGGTTCCGCAACCACTTCGGCTGCAGCCCCTCGCAGTGGAGCCGCCAGGCCGACGGCGTGGTGGTTCAGGACTCCGCCGCCGCGTTCTGAGTGAAGTCTTCAAGACGCATGACGTGTGCCATGCGCTCCGTGAGGAATCAGGCCGCCTTTCGCAGGAACCCCTGGTTCGCCCCATTGCGATTGGGCGCGAAGCCGTTGGCCTGCAGCGATTCTTCCGCCGTGTCGTAGAAGACACCGATCTTCGAGATCTCGCGCGCCTCCTGCGCCGTCGCGATCGGGCGGCCGAACTCGTGCGAGATGCGCACCAGCTGCTCAATCTGCGCCACGGTGCCGATCTTGGCCGAGCGCGTCTGGTTCCAGAGCACGTCCTCGGTGCCGCAGCGCACATGCAGGCCCATGGCGATGCCCATCATGTTCACGGGCAGCACGTTGCGCACCGAGCTTTCCACCGTGAGCACGGCGCCGTCGGGCACGGCGCGCACGAAGTTGGCCAGGTTGTAGATGTTGGGCGCGTCCATGCCGCCGCTGATCGCCACCCAGTTCATCACCAGCGGGCCCTTGTAGACACCGCGGCGCATCAGCCTCTCGACCGACTCGAAGCTGTTGATGTTGTAGCACTGGAAGGCACTCTGGATGCCGGCCTTGCTGAGGCGGCGGATGTGCTCCTCGACCCAGCCGGGTTGTGCCGGAACGGTCATTTCCTTGTAGGCCTCGAAGATGGCCGGGATCTCGCGCGACGTGCCCTTGAAATCTGCCAGCTCGGCATGCTCCGTCACGTTCATCTGCGAGGTGTTGACGGTCACCGTGACCTGGTCGGGTGTCGGCTCGAGTTCCGCGAGCATGTGGCGCGTGTCGTCGCTCAGCCACTTGGCAGCCGCGCCTTCGCTCTCGGGCGCGAACGAGATCGAGCCCCCGACCTGGATGATCATTTCGGGCACCGCTTTGCGCACGCCGGCGATCAGTTCGTTGAACTTCGACAGCCGCTTGCTGCCCTTGCCGTCGAGTTCGCGCACATGCAGGTGCAGCACGGTCGCGCCCGCGTTGTAGCAGTCCACCGCCTTCTGGATCTGCTGCTCCATCGTGACCGGAATCTCTTCCGGGAAGTCCGAAGGAAGCCAGCCCGGCGCGTAAGGGGCGGCGGTGATGATCAGCGGCTGCTGGTTTTCCGGGAACAGGTGGCCGTCGAGGAAGTTCATGTCGTTGCGTCTCCAGATTGCAATGCGGGTGTCGAAGTCGGTGGCGCCACTCAGTACGGCACGTCGCCGACGATGCCGGCGCGTTCCATCTTGCGCGGCGCGGGCCAGTAGTCGTTCAGCGCGTAGTGCTGCGTGCTGCGGTTGTCCCAGACGACCACGTCGCCGGGCTGCCAGGACCAGCGCACCTGGTACTCGGGAATGGTGGCCCGGCTGACCAGGTAGTTCAGCAGCAGCGCCGCGCCCGGCGTCTTGTCGATGCCATGCCGTACGTTCTCGGGCGTGCTGTAGTTCGCGAAGTGCGTGGTGAAGCTGCCGACATAGAGCACCTTCTCGCCCGTCTCCGGGTGCGTGCGTACGACCGGGTGTTCCACCGGCGGATGGTCCTGGCCCAGTTTGAGGCGGGCCTCGGGCGTCATGACGGCGCCGAAGGAATGCTCGATGCTGGCCTTGGCGCGCAGATTCGCGATCTTTTGCTTGATCTCGTCCGGCAACTCGTCGTGCGCCTGCACCATGTTGACCCAGATGGTGTCGCCGCCGATTTCGGGGCATTCGATGCAGCGCAGCACGGCGCCCATCGCGGGGCTGGAGCGCCACAGCCCGTCGCAGTGGTAGGTGTTCTCGTAGCTGTGCTTGTTGTCGCTGCGGTAGATGCGGACCAGGCCCGGGTGCTCGGGGTCGCTGCCGACCACGGGGTGATCTTCGAGCTCGCCCAGGCAGCGCGCAAAGGCGACGTGCTCGGCACGCGTGATGTCCTGTCCCCGAAAGAAAAGCACCTTGTGCTTGAGCAGCGCGGCGCGGATCTGCGCGAAACGCCCGGGGTCGCGCGAGGCCTCGCCGACGTGGATGTCCGAGACTTCCGCCCCCAACGAGGGCGTGATGGGTCTGATCTTCATGAGAGGGTCTCCGGTGGAATGTCGGGGCGCGCCAGTCAGTTCGCCTGGATGCGGAACTTGCTGACGATCGCGGCGTTGCGCTCGTACATCGCCTTGGTCTCGCTGAGTAGCGCGGGCGTGTCGATGCTGAGTTCGGGTTCCAGGCCGACATCCGTCAGCTTCTGCTGCACCGCGGGGGCCTGCACGGCCTTTTCGATCGTGGCGTGCAGCTTCGCGAGCACTTCGGGCGGCAGCTTGCTCGAGCCGATGAAGCCGACCCAGCCGCGGAACTGAAGGTCCGGGTAGCCCAGTTCGGTGGTGGTCGGCACGTCGGGCAGGTAGCGCGAACGGGTCTTGCCGCTGTAGGCATAAGGGCGCAGCTTGCCGGCCTTGATCAGCGGGATCGAGGTCAGCATGCCGTCGAACATGAGGTCGACCTGTCCACCGAGCAGGTCCTGCAGCGCGGGCGGCGAGCCGGCATAGCCGACGTGCTGCATGTCCAATCCGGCGCGGTCGCTGAGGATCAGGCCTGCGTACTGCGACACGGTGCCGGGGCTGTAGCTGGCAAAGCTGGTCTTGCCCTTGCGCGCTTTCAGTTCGGCGACCAGGCCCTGGAAGTCCCTGGCCGGGTAGCTGGCCGCCGTCACGAGCACCACGCCCGAGCGCGCCACCGCCGCGATGGGCAGCACGTCCTTGAGCGGATCGAAGGGCATCTTCACCACTTGCGGCGTCTCCGCCAGCACGTTGCTGGCCGCCATCACGATGGTGTTGCCGTCGGGCGGGGCCTGCAGCATGGCCTGCAGCCCGATCGAGCCGCCGGCGCCAGGGCGGTTCTCGACGATGACGGGCCGGCCGATGTCCAGCGCCATCTGCTGGCCGACGACGCGGGCGACGATGTCCATCGTTCCGCCGGCTGGCGCAGGGACGATGACCCTCACGGGCTTCTCGCCCAAAGCCCAGGCGCCGAGGGCCAGCGAGCATCCGGTCAGTGCGACGGCGGCGGCGCGTGCAAGTTGCGGCATTTTCATTTGCTTGTCTCCGGTATTGGTGATGTGGGCCTTGGGGCCGACAACGCCAGTATCCGGTGGACCGCATCCCTGGTTCTTGCTTATCCGGGACATGGATTTGTCGATTTGGGACATCGCTGCGCCCGCACTTCCTGTTGCCGCGACGCGCCGCAAGGGTTGACGGCGATGAGGCTGGCGCAAGCGGACCTCGCCAGGGCCAGGGTCAAAAGCGCTTGAGCGACTGCGTCCCAATCGTGAGGGCGCGGGCTCGCGCCTTCGGGGTTCTCAGGCGCCGGGAACGCACACCATGGCGATGCTGATCCAGACGCCGAAGCTGAAGTAGGGCGTCAGCCAGAGTGCATCGGCCTTCCATGCCGCCCAGCTGCCGCTTTGCACGCGGCGGTGCCAGGCGTCGCGCGCACCTTGGTCAAGGCGCATATAGGCCTGCCCGGCAGCGCGGCCGTGCTGGTAGCGGCGCCAGTACATCGGCACGTCCACGCCCAGGACATAGGCAACGAAGCACACCGAGCCCAGGATCCCGAAGAGGGCCAACGAGTTGACCCAGCCGCTGCTGTCCAGCGCGATGACGCCCAGCAAGGCCGCCATCCAGGAAAAGCCGGCAGCCCAAAGCAGGGACTCGACGGCCTGGGTGATGTGGTTCAGCGTCAGCACGCTGTGCCAGCAGAAAGCCTGGGCCACCACCATGAACATCGGGACCGCCCATGCCGCCATTTGCACCCATGGCAAGCCGGCATGCACGCCCAGCTGATGGACCAGCAGCCCCAGTTGCAGCGCGAAGCAGATCTCGGCGACCGTGGCTGCGGCGCGGCCCAGGAAGATGCTTGAGAGGCGCGTGTCCACGACGACCAGCCGCTCGAGGTCCACGCGGGGAAGCATCGAGCGGTAGGCGCACACCAGCACGTAGACGCCGGACAAGGCCAGCTGCAGCCCTCCGTGCACGCCGCTGAAGGGCCCCAGGTGCAGCACGGCCAACCACAGGCCAACATTCAGCACCGCGAGCGCGCAAAGGATCCGCCACCACCACAGCACCTTCGCGTCCGCCTGGACGAGTCCTGTCGAAGCATTGTGACGAAACGATGACATCGACGACGAGGGTAACCGGGAGTCGATGGCGCAGGCAAGCTCCTTCGCTGCGGCGATAACGGCGCTCGTACCCCGGGCTTGCATTGCCATTCGATGTGAAGCGCGGCATCGCTGCGCGGCGACCTCAGCCCGAGGACGGCAGCCGGCTGATGAGGAGCTCGGCCATCGGTGATGGTGTCCGGCCCCGAAGCGTGACGATGCCCATCTGCGCAGTCATGCTGGGCATGTCCGCCATTTTCAGCGGGTGCAGCCTGCCCGCCGCAACCTCCTGTTCGACAGCGGCGTGCGGCGCCGCCAGGGCCGAGTCGCAGGCGAGTGCAACGGCTTTCAACACATCGAGGTCGTCGCACTCGAGCGCCAGCGACAGTTCAGCGGCGGACGCATGGCCAAGCAGGAGGGAGACCACTGCGCGCACGTCCGACGGCAATCGAACCGAGAGCACGCCGTACTTCCACACATGCTGCAGCGTGACGGATGACTTGCGCCCGATCAACGGGTGGCCAGTACGCACATAGAAGGCCCCCGGCTCGCGGCGCAGGGCCCGGACATACAGGTTGGGGTCCGGGGGCAGGTCGCTGACATCGGCGATGAAGAATTCGATGTCTTCCTCGACCAGGCGCTTGAGCAGCAGCGCCCAGTTGCTGACCTCGACGCGCAGGTTGATGCCTGGATACTCGCGCCGCATCGACGCCAGCAGCGGCGAGAGGAATGTCGCCGCAGGGAAGGGGCCGGCGCCGAATGCGGTGTCGCCCAGGCCGCGGCTGCGGTAAAGCTCGACGTCGCGTTCCAGGCAGCGGCTGTTGAACACAAGCTGCCGCGCACGTGCGACCACGAATTCGCCCGCCGGCGTCGGGACCACCTCCTGCGTTCC
The DNA here is from genome assembly GCF_030317105.1 of Variovorax brevis. Lineage (GTDB taxonomy): Bacteria > Pseudomonadota > Gammaproteobacteria > Burkholderiales > Burkholderiaceae_C > Variovorax > Variovorax brevis. The sequence goes on along the minus strand of NZ_JASZYG010000003.1, from coordinate 121,157 downwards.
GCGGTCAAACAGTTGCAGCCCGAGTTCGGCCTCGGCTGCCTGGATGCTGCGCGTCAAGGCCGGTTGGCTGAGGTGCACCTGCTCGGCGGCGCGTATGAAGCTTCGCCGGTCTGCAACCGCGACGATGTGTGCCCAGCGCTTGAGGTCCATGCGTCACTCCTTGGCGATGCAATTGCATCCACTGCATTGATTCTGGACTAACTATGCATTGGACTCAATTCGTGTCGACCGGAACAATCACGTCATTCCCGAAAAGCACCGGCGCTCAGACGCAGAGCCCGGCTGCACATACCCCTTTTCAATCCAGGAGACAACGATGAGCCAACGACACTGGCAGGCGAGCTATGGCCGCACGCCGAACGAGATCAACCCCGACGCATATCGCTCGGTGGTGGAGATGATGGAACAGGCCATGGAGCGCTTCGCCGATCGGCCCGCGATGCGCTGCGCAGGCCAGACGCTGACCTACGCCGACCTCGACCGCCTGTCGCGTGACTTCGCGGCCTACCTGCAGAACAGGCTCGGCGTGAAGAAGGGCGACCGCGTCGCCGTGATGACGCCCAACCTGCTGGCCTTTCCGATCGCCTTCCTGGGCATCATCCGTGCCGGCGCCGCGCAAGCCAACGTGAATCCCCTGTACACGCCGCGCGAGCTCGAGCATCAACTCAACGATGCCGGCGTCGACACGCTGGTCGTCTTCAGCGGCGTCACCGCCACGGTGGCCGAGGTCCTGGCCAGGACCCGGCTGAAGAACGTCGTCACCGTCGGCGTGGGCGATGGCAGCGGTGTTGCCTTGCCAAGCCCGCCGGTGGATGCGCGACTGACAGGCGCAGTCGCCTTCACCGATGCGCTGGCCGAAGGCGCCACGCTGCCCTTCACGCCGGTCGATGTCGATGGCGACGACCTGCTGTTCCTGCAGTACACCGGCGGCACGACCGGCTTGTCCAAGGGTGCGGCGCTGTCGCACCGCAACCTGGTGGCCAACACAGAGCAGTTCAAGGCCTTCATGCCCGACGTCCTGCGGGAGGGCCAGGAGGTCGTCGTCACGGCGATTCCGCTCTATCACATCTTCGCGTTGATGGTGAATTTCATCAGCTACTTCTCGGTCGGCGCCGACAACTGGCTGGTGCCCAACCCGCGCGACTTCGACAGCTTCCTGGACACGCTCAAGAAGGCGCGTCCCAGCATCTTCATCGGCGTGAACACGCTGTACGCGGGGCTGGTGGCGCACCCGCGAAGCAAGGAGGTCGACTGGTCCAACCTGCGATTGGCCGCAGGCGGTGGCGCCGCGGTGATCGGTGCGGTGTCCGACAAGTGGCGAGCGCTCACCGGCAGCTTCATCCGCGAAGGCTACGGCCTGTCGGAGACCTCGCCGATCCTGACCTTCAACCCGGCCGCGGTCAACGAATTCACCGGCACCACCGGCTTGCCGATGCCCTCGACCGACATCAAGCTGCTGGACGAGGAAGGTCGCGAAGTCGGCATCGGCGAGGCCGGCGAAATCTGCGCCAAGGGTCCGCAGGTGATGGCCGGCTACTGGCAGCAGCCCGAGGCCAACGCGGCCGCTTTCACCGCCGACGGCTACTTCCGCACCGGCGACATCGGCATCTTCGACGCGCAGGGTTTCCTGAAGATCGTCGATCGCAAGAAGGACATGGTCATCGTCTCCGGCTTCAACGTCTATCCCAACGAGGTCGAAGCCGTGGCCACCGCTTGCCCGGGTGTCGTCGAATGCGCGTGCGTGGGCGTGCCCGACGAGAAGACGGGCGAAGCGGTCAAGCTGTTTGCGGTCAGGGCGGCGAACGCCACGCTCGACGAGACCGGCTTGATCGCCCATTGCCGCGAACAACTCACCGCCTACAAGGTGCCCAGGATCGTGCGCTTCGTCGAGGCCCTGCCCAAGTCCACGGTGGGCAAGATCCTGCGCCGCGAACTGCGCGAAGTGGCATGAGGCACCGCGACACACGCACAAGCCTGGCCCAACCGACCCCCGAACACAACCCAACCGACAAAGAGACAAGCATGAGACTTTTTCAACAAGTGACGAGCGGCATCGTGCTCGCAGCTTTCGCGGCCGGAGCGCACAGCCAGGCCAACGCACCCAAGGACGCCACCGAGACCACGCGCGCGGCCAATCAGGCCTACCTTGCAACCTTGCCCATGGGCGACAAGCAGTCGTTCGACGATGCCAGGCGTGGATTCATCGACGGCCTGGGCGACCAGACGATCATGGGCGCCGACGGCCGACCGGCGTGGTCCCTCAAGGGCTATGAGTTCCTTTCGAAGGAGAAGGCGCCCGACACGGTGAATCCCGCGCTGTGGCGACACGCCCGCGTCAACATGGGCGCCGGCCTGTTCAAGGTCACGGACGGCATCTACCAGCTGCGCGGCTTCGACCTGTCGAACATGACGGTCATCGAAGGCAAGACCGGGCTGATCCTCGTTGACCCGCTCATCACCACCGAATCGGCCAAGGCTGCGCTGGAGCTCTACTACAAGCACCGGCCCCGCAAGCCGGTGGTGTCGGTGATCTATTCCCACAGCCATGCCGATCACTTCGGCGGCGTGCGCGGCGTTGTCAGCGGGGCAGACGTCGCCTCCGGCAAGGTCAGCATCATTGCGCCGGCCGGCTTCATGGAAGAGGCGGTGGGTGAGAACGTCATCGCGGGCAATGCCATGTCGCGCCGCGGCATCTACCAGTTCGGCCCGCTGCTTCCGCGCGGGGAAAAAGGCCAGGTCGATGCGGGCCTGGGCAAGTCGATTTCCTTCGGCACGGTCAGCCTGATCCCGCCCACGGTGCTGATCGAGAAGAAGGTCGAGACGCACACCGTCGACGGCGTCGACATCGTCTTTGAACTCACGCCGGGAGCCGAGGCGCCGTCCGAGATGATCATGTACTACCCGCAGTTCAAGGTGCTGAACATGACGGAGATCGCCGCCCAGACCATGCACAACCTGCTGCCCATGCGCGGCGCACTGGTGCGCGACCCGCTGGTCTGGTCCAAGCACCTTGGCGGCGCACTGGAGCGCTACGGTGCCAAGAGCGACGTGATGATCGCGCAGCACAACTGGCCGGTGTGGGGCGCCGACCGGGTGCAGGGTTTTTTGAAGAAGCAGCGCGACACCTACAAGTACGTGCATGACCAGACCGTGCGCCTGATGAACCACGGCCATGTCGGCAGCGAGATCGCCGACACCTTGAAGATGCCGGCGAGCCTGAGCCAGGACTGGTCGACGCACGGCTTCTATGGCGACCTGAAGCACAACATCAAGGCCGTCTACCAGCGTTATCTGGGCTACTACGACGGCAACCCGGCCAACCTGTATGCGTTGCCGCCGGTGCCCGCTGCGCAGAAGACCATCGAGTACATGGGCGGAGCACCCGCGGTGCTGCAGCGCGCCAGGGCGGACTTTGCCAAGGGCGAATATCGCTGGGTCGCCCAGATGACGTCGCAACTCGTGTTTGCGGACCCGACCAACCAGGAGGCGCGCGGCCTGGCCGCCGACGCCTACGAACAGTTGGGCTACCAGGCCGAATCCTCGACGGCGCGCAATGCGCTCCTGCAAGGTGCCTGGGAACTGCGCAACGGTCTGCCCAAGATGCCGGCCGTGAATACGCAGGCACCGGACGTGATCCGTGCGCTGACCCTGGACATGTTCTTCGACTACCTGGGCGTGCGGCTGAACGGCGAGAAGGCCGCGGGGAAGACGACGGTGCTGAACTGGCAGTTCACCGACACGAAGCAGAACTACGTGCTCAACCTCGAGAACAGCGCGCTGACTTATGTCGCCGGCGCCCAGTCCGCGAATGCCGACGCAACCCTGACCCTGACGCGTGCGACGCTGGACGAGATCTCGCTGCAGAAGACGACGTTCCCGGCAGCGCTGCAAGCAGGACTGATCTCGGTGACGGGCAAGCGCGAGAAGGTCGGCGAACTGCTGGGCATGCTCGACACCTTCCCGAACACCTTCCCCTTGATCGAGCCGCGCCCGGCGGCGCACTGAGGCCGCGATGAGCCAGACTTTCGACTACATCGTGATCGGTGCCGGCTCGGCCGGCAGCGTGATCGCATCGCGCCTGAGCGAGGATCCCGATGTCCGCGTGTTGCTGCTCGAGGCCGGCGGACCCGACAAGAGCGTCCTCATCCACATGCCGGCGGCCGTGGTGGCGATGGTCCCGACCCGCATCAACAACTGGGCTTTCAAGACGGTGCCGCAGCCCGGCCTGAACGGCCGGCGGGGCTACCAGCCGCGCGGCAAGACACTGGGCGGTTCGAGCTCGATCAACGCCATGCTCTACGTGCGGGGACATCGCTGGGACTACGACCACTGGGCGTCGCTCGGCAATCCTGGCTGGTCTTATGACGAGGTGTTGCCTTACTTCAGGAAAGCCGAGCACAACGAGACCCATCGCGACAGCTTCCATGGCCAGGGCGGGCCGCTGAACGTTGCCGAAATCCAGCAGCCCAGCGCGATGAGCCGCCTGTTCGTGGAAGCAGCCCGCGAGTGCGGACTGCCCGTCACGCCCGACTACAACGGGGCCGAGCAATATGGCGCCTTCATGTACCAGGTGACGCAGAAGAACGGCGAGCGCTGCAGCGCGGCGAAGGCCTATCTCACGCCCAACCTCGGCCGGCGCAACCTCGAGGTGGTCACGGGTGCATTGACGCAGCGCCTGATCATCGAAGAGCGGCGCGTGGTCGGCGTGCAGGCCCGTGTCGGCGGCCAGGATGTGCGCTTCGACGCGCGGCGCGAAGTGATCCTCAGCGCCGGCGCTTTCGGCTCGCCGCAGATCCTGCAGCTGTCGGGCATCGGCCCGGCTGCGCACCTGCAGTCCGTGGGCATCGCCCCGGTGCTCGACTTGCCAGGCGTGGGCGAAAACCTGCAGGACCACATCGACTACGTCTACACCTACCGCACGGGCAGCGACACCGAAACCATGGGCGCTTCGATGCGGGGCGGCGTGCGCGTGCTGAAGGGTATTTCGCAGTGGAGGAAAGAGCGCCGCGGCGTGATGACCAGCTCCATCGCGGAAGCCGGCGCCTTCCTGCGCAGCCGTCCGGACGTCGAAGTGCCGGACTTGCAACTGGTGTTCGTGCAGGCCATCGTCGACGACCACGCGCGCAAGCTGCGGCTCGGCCATGGATTCAGTTGCCACACGACGCTGCTGCGGCCCAGGAGCCGGGGCACCGTCCGGCTGGAAACACCCGATCCGGCCGCCGCGCCGAGCATCGACCCGCGATTTTTCAGTGATCCGGCTGACATCGCGCTGCTCATGGAGGGTGCGCACCAGCAGCGGCGCATTCTCGATGCCCCGGCGTTCGCACCCGTGCGCGGCAAGATGCTCCATCCGCTCGACCAGCGTGACGCGCGCGCCGTCGAGCAAGACATCCGCAAGCGCGCCGACACGCAATACCACCCGGTGGGCACCTGCAAGATGGGCCACGATCCGATGGCCGTGGTTGACGCGCGCTTGCGCGTGCGAGGCCTGCAAGGCCTGCGCGTTGCCGACGCATCCATCATGCCGACGCTGGTGGGCGGCAACACCAATGCGCCCAGCATCATGATTGGCGAAAAGGCAGCAGACATGATTCGCGCCGGCAACCCGGGGTTCTAACGCCCCCCCTGGACTACTTCATCACGTCGACATCGCGCGACTCGGGCAGCATCCACATCGCCGCCACGCTGACGGCGCACATGGCGACCACGTACCAGGCGGGTGCCATCGGGTTGTGCGTCACGGCAATGAGCCACGTCACGACGAACTGGGTGGTGCCGCCGAACACCGAAGTGCCGATCGCGTAGACCAGCGACAGGCCCGTGCTTCGCACGGCGATGGGCAGGAGTTCCGGCACGGCCACCAGTCCTGCCGCGCCGAACATCGCCGTGAGTGCGGCCAGGATGGCGGAGACCGTCAGCAGCGTCGTTGCACCCGGTGCGCCCGACAGCCACATGAACAGCGGAACGATCGACAGCATCAGCACGATGCGCGGGAACTGGTTCGTGACCTTGCGGCCGAACCGGTCGCACAAGACACCGCCCGCCAAGGCGAAGACGAACGTCATGACGCCGCCCATCAGCACGCTGCCTTGTGCCAGCGCCGGCGGCAGCTTCAGCACCTGCACCGCGTAGCTGACCATGTAGTTGCCGACTTGCGATGCCACCGCAGTGGCGGCGGTCAGAAGGACGCCCAGCACCAGGATGCGGCGGTGCTTCCTGAACACGGCGCCGACGATCTGTGCGCTGCTGCGTTCGCTGGTGCCTTCGTGGGTCTCGGGAAGGCTGCGGCGAATGTAGATTGCGATCGGGATCAGCACGAGGCTGAACAGGAAAGGCACGCGCCAGCCCCAGCTCGAAAGCTGCTCCTGCGTGAGCATGAGCGACAGCACCACACCGAAGATGCCGCCTGCGGCCACGGCCAGGCCTTGGCTCGCGATCTGCCAGCTCGAATAGAAACCGCGCTTGCCGGGTGGCGCCGCTTCCAGCAGCAGCGCGGTTGCCGGGCCCACTTCGCCGCCGAGCGCAAGGCCCTGCAGCAGGCGGCAGAACACGACGATGATCGGCGCCGCGATGCCGATGCTTGCATAGCTGGGCGTCGCGGCAAGACCCAGCGTGCCGACCGTGATCAGCGCCACCGTGAGGATCATGGCCGGCTTGCGCCCGGCCCGGTCGGCAAAGGAGCCGATCAAGATGCCGCCGAGTGGGCGCGTGAAGAATCCGACGCCGAAGGTGGCCACGGCCACCAGCAGGCTGCCGAACTCTCCGCTCACCGGGAAGAAGGTGCGGCCGATGTACACCGCGAAGTAGGCGTAGATGACGAAGTCGTAGAACTCGAGGGCGTTGCCCGCGACGGCGGCAGCGACGGCCTTGCGGCTGATGGCTTTGGCTGGCGCTGCATGGGCGCTGCGGGCAACCGTGGCGGCGTGTGACATGGCCGCGGAGTTTATGGTGGTCGTGTTCATGGAATGCTCCGTGGTTCGCTATGCCGGCATCGCCTGGGCCGCGTCTTCCTGCAGGCCTTGGAGCGCTTGCAGGCAGGCTTGAGAGCCCTGTTGCCACACCGCGAGCCTCCAGTCGGCGGCGTCGGGGTAGAACGCATCCTTGAGTTCCTGCTTGATCGCTGCGGACTGTGCCGCGTCGGTGTGACCGTGCCGATGCAGGCAATGCTCCGCGCGCAGTGCGGCGGTGACACGTTCGCTCGGCCAGGTCCCGTACTCCAGGCAGATCCCCAAGTGCTGCGCTTGCGGGCACTCTTCGGTGATGGCGGTCTGGATCGGTCCCGTCAACGGAATGCTGGTCGACGTGCCGGCGGTGACCGATGTCAGTTCGCCCCACCAATGCCCGGCGCGTGCAAGCACGGCAGGGTCGTCGTCGAAGCTCGCGAAGATTCGCTCGCCGACGCCGTAGGGGCCGAGGCCGGTGTGGATGTCGATCGATGCCAGCTGCCGCACCTGCGGCGCATGGCGCTGCAGGATCCGGCGGAAGGTGTCGTTGCTCCAGGTCGGCTCATGGCCGCCGAAGAACATGCCGTCGGCGAAGGCATGCTGGCCGAGGCCGATGGCGCGTTGCAGGCCGCGTGCGCCATGGCGCTCGCGGTACGCAGCCAGCGCGGCCTCGACGTCTGCTTGTGGGGGCCACTCCCTGGGCAGCAACAACTCGTGGATCTCTGCGTAGCCTGCATTCACGGGCAGCGGCTTCGAGAAGTCGACGAAATTGCGGTTGAGGTCCACGTTCTCCTGCGTGACGCGGCGCAGGTGAGAAAAGCCGAACGGGTTGATCGCATGCACATGCAGCACGGCGGTGTCGCGCAGTTCGCGTGGCCGCTCGGCAGCATCCAGCAGCATGCCGGTCTGCACCGCCGAGCCACAGAAGCCCTCGACACCGTGCACGCCGCTGATGACCAGCAGCATCTTCGACGCATCGGCGGGGCCGTCCAGCACCACGTCGGTGGCCAGCGTTTCGCCGTTGGCGCCGGGCATCTTCAGTACGTGCGACTCCACGGGCAGGCCGCGCCGCGATGCGGCATCCAGGAATTTCTGTCGCGCTTGCGCATAGCTCTGGCTGAAGAGCGCGTTGATCCAGTTGTCGTTGTCCATATGTCTCCTTTGGTTGTGGGTGTGTCAGGCGAAGGCGCGCTGCCGCTGCTGCTGCCGCGCCCGGCAGGCGTCGCCGAAAGCCTCGAAGATGGCGCGTGCAAATGCGCTGTCGTCGACGCGCATTTCGGGATGCCATTGCACGGCCAGCGTGAACTGGGACGCGCTGGCGATGGAGAAGGCCTCCACCAGTCCGTCGGGCGCCATGGCTTCGACGCGCAGGCCGGCACCCAGGCGATCGATGCCCTGGTGGTGCAGGGAATTGACCTGCGTCCGCGTGCCGCCGGCCAGGCGCGCCAGCAGGCTGCCCTCGACGATGTGGATGTCGTGGCTGTCGTCGTACCAGCGTTCGATCGGGCGATCGTGATCGCCTTCGCGGTGGTCGAGCCTGCCGGATTGCTCGTGCACGGCCGGCTCCAGGGTGCCGCCCCAAGCGACGTTGACTTCCTGGAAGCCGCGGCATACCGCCAGCAGGGGCACGCCGGCCGCGACCAGCGCCGGCAGCAAGGGGAGGATCGCGGCATCGCGGTGGGGATCAAGCAGCATCTCGCGGTGCGGCGAGGGCGAACCGTAGCGCTGCGGTGAAACGTTCGATGGACTGCCCGTGAGGATGATGCCGTCGATCGACGCCGCCAGCGTTTCGGCATGCAGGCCTTCGGCCAGGGCAGGCAGCACCAAGGGCAAGGCTTGCACAATCTCGCTGGTGGCGCGGACGTAGCCGTGCAGGGCTGCATGCGCCGCATGGCCGTGTCGCTCGATGCGATCGGACGAGATGACGACGATGGGTCGCAGGGCTGCGCAGTGATTCGGGGGCAGGGCGTTCATGGCGGTTTCCGGGCTGTGGGAGGCAGTCTAGGAACTCGTCGCGATTGCGTAAATTGCATAATATTCAGCAATGACTTGCAGAACCTGCAACTGAAAGCCTGACATGAACATCCGTCAGCTGAGGCACTTCCTGGCTGTCATCGACCTCGGCTCGCTGGCCGCCGCAGCCGAGGCCGTGCACCTGAGCCAGCCTGCGCTGTCGCGCAGCCTGCGCGCACTCGAGGATGTCTTGCGGGTGCCGCTGTTCGACAGGCAGGACCGGCGCCTGCGACCGACGCCTTACGCGCTTGCTTACGTCGAGCGCGCGCGCCGCATGGTGTTCGACGACAACGAAGGGGCGCGATCGCTGGCGCTCATGCGTGACGGCGAACTCGGCTCGCTGGCCTTCGGCATGGGCTCATCGATTGCCAAGTTCCTGCTCGCGCCGTTGATGCTGGAGATGCTCGGCAGGGCACCGGGCCTGCGCATGAGCGCCATGGTGCAAAGCACCGACGTGCTCCATGCCGCCTTGCTGAAGGAGCAACTCGATTTCTTCATCGGCGACGTCCGCATCGCACAACGCGATCCGGACATGGTGGTCGAGGCGATTTACCCGTGCACCTTCGGCTGGTTCGCACGCGCGGGGCATCCGCTCGCGACAAAGCGCAAAGTCACGATGGCCCAGCTGTCTGCGTATCCGCTGATCTCCGCGGGCTACGCCGACGAGTCCGTCGAGCGCAAGATTGCAGACCTGTATGGCCTTGGCATTCCGATCAGCAAGCACTTCTCCCTCAGCACCAGTGATCTCGGCACGGTGCACGCGTTGCTCGCATCGAGCGACGCCGTCACGCCGTCGACGGGCATCGCAGTGCTTGACCCGCTGAAGTCCGGCGTCGTGGTGCCGCTCGACGTGACGCCGTCGCTGGATCTGGATCTGACGCTCGGAATCATCCATCGCGCCGGCCGCACGCTGGCGCCTGCAAGCACGCGCGCGTTCGAGTTCATCCGGAAGAGCTTCGAAAATGCGGCCGCCGAGCTTTTGCGACTGCATGGACGCCGGGACGGTTCGGGTGCGGCGCCGTCTCCCAGGAAGCGGGCAAGCCAGACCAGGCGTTGAAGGGTGCGACCAGCCCGGCAATTGCAGCGGCCGTTCAGCCTTCTTGAACAGCCTCGTCGCCGCCTCCCTGGCGGTCATCAACAAGCTGCATGTTTTCCAGGAGCTTGAGCAGGTAGTGCAGGGTGTGAGTGATGTCGTTCACTGAAAACCCTTCGAGCACCTGGCCGTAGTAACCATGGATCTTCGGCAAGGCCTCGTCTTGCCACACGCGCCGTCCGGCCGTCGTCATCGAAACCAGTCGCGAGCGGCGGTCGCGCTCGTCGGCTGCGGTCTGGATCCGACCGTCCCGTTCCATGCGGCTGAGGAGCCCCGACAGGTTTTGCCGACTGACCTTGAGGTAGCGCGCCAGGTCGCCCACGCTCATGCCGCCGTTGGCAGCGGGCCGTGACAGGGCGCCGAGCACCGCCCACTGCTGCGTCGTCAGGCCTTCAGCCTCGACCGCCTTTGTGCCTGTTTTGTGCAACATGTTGGCACATTGATAGAGGCGAAAGAACACCCGGTTGGCGAGTTCGATCCGGGTTGTTTCTTCGTTTTCCAAAGGGTTAACCATGGCTGTTTCTTTCTTCGAGACGACTTGCGCGCGCAAGATCAATGTCGCATAATACGACAACACATTGACGTATATGTGGCGGGACATCAAGCTGCAACGCATCGACGATAGCAAGCTTCAACCTCATGGAGAACCAGATGCAGAGATTCGAAAGCAAGACAGTGGTGGTTACCGGCGGCGGCGGCGGAATAGGCGGCGCCACGTGCCGGCGATTCGCCGGCGAAGGCGCCAAAGTCGCCGTCTACGACATGAACCTGGAAGCGGCCGAGAAGGTTGCCTCCGGCATCCGCGACGCGGGCGGCCAGGCGCAGGCCTTTTGCTGCGACATCACCGATCGCACCAGCGTCGACAAGGCAGTGGAGGCCACGCAGCAGAGCCTGGGTGACATCGACGTGCTCGTCAACAACGCGGGCTGGGACGTGTTCAAGCCCTTCACCAAGACCGAGACGGTGCAGTGGGACAAGCTCATCGCCATCAACCTCACGGGCGCATTGCACATGCACCATGCCGTGCTGCCGGGGATGGCAGCGCGCAAGGCAGGGCGCATCGTCAACATCGCCTCGGATGCTGCGCGCGTGGGTTCATCGGGCGAAGCGGTGTACGCCGCATGCAAGGGTGGCCTCGTGGCCTTTTCCAAGACCATCGCCCGCGAACATGCGCGCCACGGCATCACGGTCAACGTGGTGTGCCCCGGCCCCACCGACACCGCCCTGTTCGCCGACTACAAGGAAGGCGCGGGCAATCCCGAGAAACTGATGGAAGCGTTCACGCGCTCGATTCCGCTCGGCCGCATCGGTCAGCCCGAAGACCTGCCCGGCGCCATCCTCTTTTTCGCAAGCGACGACGCCAGCTTTGTCACCGGGCAGGTGCTGAGCGTTTCGGGCGGCCTGACCATGAACGGCTGATCGCCTGACGGCCTTCCAGCACAGCACACCCCCCAAGGAGAACACCATGGAATTCGAAGACATCCTCTACGAAGTACGCAACGGCGTGGCCTGGATCACCATCAACCGGCCCGAGAAGATGAACTCCTTTCGCGGCCAGACCTGCGACGAGATCATCCGGGCCATGAACCGCGCGGGCTATGACCGCGGCGTCGGTGCCATCGTGCTGGCCGGCGCCGGCGACCGTGCCTTCTGCACGGGCGGCGACCAGTCCGCGCACAACGGCAACTACGACGGCCGCGGCACCATCGGCCTGCCGATGGAAGAGATGCACGACGCCATCCGCAACGTGCCCAAGCCGGTGATTGCCCGCGTGCAGGGCTTCGCCATCGGCGGCGGCAACGTGCTGTGCACCATCTGCGACCTGACCATCGCTTCCGAGAAAGCCGTCTTCGGCCAGGTCGGTCCCAGGATGGGTTCGGTCGATCCAGGCTACGGCACCGCCTTCCTGGCGCGTGTCGTCGGTGAGAAGAAGGCGCGCGAAATCTGGTACCTGAACCGCCGCTACAGCGGTGCCGAGGCCGTGGCCATGGGCCTGGCCAACGCCGTGGTGCCGCACGAGCAACTCGACGCCGAAGTGCAGAAGTGGGCCGAAGAAATCTGCGAGCGCAGCCCCACGGCGCTGGCCATCGCCAAGCGCAGCTTCAACGCCGACACCGCGCACCAGGCCGGCATCGCGGGCCTGGGCATGTACGCACTCAAGCTGTACTACGACACGGAAGAGTCGCGCGAGGGCGTCAACGCCCTGAAGGAAAAGCGCAAGCCCGACTTTCGCAAGTACGCGAAGTAAAGAGCCGTCCATCCCCCAAAGAAACCGTGCATGCGCGGCGCAACAGGTGTTGTGCCGGAGCGCAGCGCACCCTGGAGACAAGCCATGAATCCCTACCTTGATGAAGACCTGATCGCGCTGGGCGACCACGCGCGCCGATTCGCGACCGAGCGCATCGCGCCCGGCTTCCTGGAACGCGACAAGACCCGCGTGCTCGAGCGCCAACTGATGCGCGACATGGGCGAGATGGGCTTCATCGCCCCCGAGCTGCCCGAAGCGCATGGCGGCCAGGGCATGGGCTGCCTGGCCGCCGGCGTGATCCATGAGGAGATCGCGCGGGCCGACCTCAGCATGTCGTACATCAACCTGCTGGCCTCGCTCAATGGCCAGATCCTCTCGCAGCACGGCCAGCCCGAGGTCGTCCGGCCTTGGCTGCAGAAGCTCACACGCGGCGAAGCGCTGTTCGCCATTGCACTGACCGAGCCGCGCGGCGGCTCGGATGCGGCCAACCTGCGCCTGCGCATCGAGCGCGTCGGCGACGAGTACGTCATCAACGGGGAGAAGACCTCCATCTCCGCGGCGGACCAAGCCGATGCTGCCGTGGTGTTCGGCCGCACGGGCACGGTCGAGTCAGGCGCCCATGGCGTGACCGCGCTGCTCGTGCCCATGGACCTGCCGGGCGTGACCCGCAACCGCTTCGATTGCCACGGCCAGCGTGCCATCGGCCGCGGCTCACTGTTCTTCGAGAACGTGCGGGTGCCGGTGAGCCATCGGCTCGGGGCCGAGAACAAGGGCTTCGTGCAGGTGATGCAGGGCTTCGATTTCTCGCGGGCGCTGATCGGGCTGCAGGTCCTCGCGGTGGCCCGCACGGCACTGGATGAAACCTGGGAATACGTCGCACAGCGCGAAGCCTTCGGCAAGCCGCTGTCGGCATTCCAGGGTGTGTCGCATCCGCTGGCCGATTTCGATACGCAGGTGACCGCCGCTCGACTGCTGTGCCTGCAGACCTTGTGGCTGAAGGACCAAGGCGCGCCCCACACCGCCGAAGCCGCGATGTGCAAATGGTGGGCGCCCAAGCTGGCCTATGACGCCATCCACCAGTGTCTGCTGATGTTCGGCCACGGCGGCTACGACCGCGGCGTGATGGAGCAGCGCCTGCGCGACGTGCTCGGCTTCCAGATCGGCGACGGCACCGCCCAGATCATGAAAACCATCGTGGCGCGCACCCGCGCCGGGCGAGACGCCGTTCCGGCCTGAGCCTTTCACCCCCAACGACAAGAAACCAGGAGACGAGACCATGGAATTCGATGCCGTATTGCTGCCGCCGCGCCGCGCCCGGATGGTGGCGCAGGGTCTTTGGCATGACCGCACCATCAACGACGATCTCGACGCCTGCGTCGCGGCCGTTCCCGACAAGGTGGCGCTGACCGCCTTGCAGGTGGAGGAGGGCATCACCACCCGCTTCACCTATCGTGAAATGGCACGCATGGCCGATCGCATCGCGGTGGGCCTGTCGCGCCTGGGCGTGGGCCGCAACGACGTCGTGGCCTGCCAGTTGCCCAACTGGTGGCAGTTCACGCTGGTCTACCTGGCCTGCTCGCGCATCGGCGCGGTGATGAATCCGCTCATGCACATCTTCCGCGAACGCGAGCTGTCCTTCATGCTCAAGCACGGCGAAGCCACCGTCGTGATCGTGCCCAGGACCTTTCGCGGCTTCGACTTCGAGAGCATGGTGAGCGAGCTGCAGCCGTCATTGCCGGCGTTGAAGCACATCGTCGTGGTCGGCGGCGAGGGTGCCAACAGTTTCGAGGCGCTGCTCAGCGGCCCGGCCTGGGAGGACGAGCCCGACGCGCAGGACATCCTCACACGCAGCCGCCCAGGCCCGGACGACGTGACGCAGATGATCTACACCTCCGGCACCACCGGCGAGCCCAAGGGTGTCATGCACTCGGCCAACACTACCATGGCCAACATCATTCCCTATGCACAGCGTCTTCGCCTGAGTGCTGACGACGTGGTGCTGATGGCTTCGCCCATGGCGCACCAGACGGGCTTCATGTACGGGCTGATGATGCCCATCATGCTCAAGGCGAGCGCGGTGCTGCAGGACATCTGGGAGCCGAAGCAGGCGATCGGGCTGATCCGGGCCGAGGGAGCCACTTTCACGATGGCCTCCACGCCCTTCCTGGCAGATCTCGCCCGAACCGTCACCGAAACCCAGCGTGAAGTACCGAGCCTGTGGACCTTCCTCTGCGCCGGTGCACCCATTCCAGGCCCGCTGGTAGAACAGGCGCGCCAGGTGTTGGGCACCAGGATTGTTTCGGCCTGGGGCATGACCGAAAACGGCGCCGTCACGATGATCCAGCTGGATGACGGGGACTCGCGTGCGGTGACGACCGATGGGCTGCCGTTGCCCGGCGTCGAGCTCAAGGTGATTGGCGATCACGACGAGGCGTTGCCGGCCGGCCAGCCCGGCAGGCTTCTTGTGCGTTCGTGCTCGAACTTCGGTGGCTACCTGCGGCGTGCGCATCTCAATGGCACCGATGCCGACGACTGGTTCGACACCGGCGACCTGGCGCGCATCGACGAGCAGGGCTACATCCGGATCACCGGCCGCAGCAAGGACGTGATCATTCGCGGCGGCGAAAACATCCCGGTGGTCGAGATCGAGTCGCTGCTGTACCGGCACCCCGGCGTCGCCATGGCCGCCATCGTGGCCTACCCCGACGAGCGCCTGGGCGAGCGGGCCTGTGCGGTGGTGGTGCCCAGGCCGGGCCACACCGTCGACCTGCCCGCGATCGTGCAGTTCCTGAAGGAGCAGAAGGTGGCGATCCAGTACATCCCGGAACGCCTGGTCGTGCGCGAGTCGATGCCTTCCACGCCCTCCGGAAAGATCCAGAAATTCAAGTTGCGCGACCTGCTGCGCGAGAACGCCGCCTGAACGGCAACGCCCACGCCTTCCATCACTTTCAAGGGAAACACATCATGTTCGTTCACACCGCAAGGGCCACACGCCGGGGCCTGACGATCGGAGCATTCGCCGTGTTGGCGGTTGTCTGTTCCGCGCACGCACAGACGCCTGGCAACTGGCCCACGAAACCGGTCCGCGTGGTCGTCGGCTTTGCGCCGGGCGGGAGCACCGACGTGATGTCGCGCATCCTGTCGCAAGCGCTCTCCGAATCGCTGGGTCAACCGGTCATCATCGACAACAAGCCCGGCGCGAGCGGCAACATCGCCGCCTCGGAAGTGGTGCGCGCCACGCCGGACGGCCACACCTTCCTGATCGCGCCGACCTCGGTGGAGACGGCCAATCCCTCGCTCTTCAAGTCGAACGTGCTGCCTTCGCGCGACCTGACGCCGGTGGCCAGCGTGGGACGCACACAGATGTACCTGGTCGCCAAGCCGCAAATGACCGCCAGGGACGTGCGGGAACTGGTGGCACTGGCCAAGGCCAAGCCGGGCGACATGTCTTACGCTTCCGCTGGTGCCGGCACGCCGCCGCACCTGGCCTGCGAACTGTTCAAGCAGGCCACGGGCACCTCGGTCACCCACATCCCGTATCGCGGGGCGGCCCCGGCGCTGCAGGATGTGCTGTCGGGCCAGGCGGACTTCGTCTGCGACCCGGGAATCGCCTTTCCGCACATTCGCACCGGCAAGGTCAAGCTGCTGGGCGTCGTGAGCAGCCAGCGCTCTCCCTTCTTTCCCGACGTGCCGACTGTGAGCGAGCAGGGCTTTCCGGGCGCCAACCTCGACATCTGGTTCGGCATGTGGGCGCCCAACGGGACATCTCCCGAGATCGTGGCGCGCATGAGCCGCGAATTGGGCAAGGCATTGGCGCAGCAAACCGTGAAAGCGCGCTACGGCGACCTCGGCGCCGAACCGATCGCGATGGAGACCGCAGACTTCCGCAAGCTCCTGACCACCGAGACAGCTCAGCTGTCCAGGCTGATCAGGGACCAGAAGATCACTGTCGATTGAATCCATCATGCAGGAACAACCCATCCTGGTGGAAACGCATGGCCGGGTCAGCGTCATCACGCTGAACAGGCCGCAGCAGATGAACGCACTCGACGACGCATTGATGGACGCCCTGGGCGCGGCGCTGCTTGCCGGTGACGCCGATGCGGACATCGGCGCCATCGTCATCACAGGCAACGACAAGGCCTTCGCGGCCGGGGCCGACATTGCGGCGATGGCCGAGTGGACCTACATGGAAGTCTTCCAGGGCGACTTCATCACGCGCAACTGGGAAACCATCCGGCGCGTGCGAAAGCCGGTGATCGCGGCGGTGGCGGGCTTCGCGATGGGCGGAGGCTGCGAACTGGCGATGGCGTGCGACATGATCATTGCCGCCGAATCCGCGCGTTTCGCGCTGCCCGAGATCAAGCTCGCCATGTTGCCAGGCGCCGGGGGCACCCAGCGCCTGCCGCGTGCGATCGGCAAGGCCAAGGCCATGGACATGTGCCTGTCGGGCCGCATGCTGGACGCCGCGGAGGCCGACCGCTACGGGCTGGTCTCGCGGGTGGTGGCCAACGAACGGCTGATGGCCGATACCATCGAACTGGCCGCCCGCATCGCATCCTTCTCGCTGCCTGCCTTGATGGCGATCAAGGAGTCCGTGAATCGCGCTTGGGAATCCCCGCTTTCAGAGGGCATCGGCTTCGAGCGGCGCCAACTCCACGCGCGTTTTGCCAGCGAGGATGCGCATGAAGGCATGCATGCCTTCCTGGCCAAGCGAAAGCCGGTGTTCAGCCATCGCTGACTTTTCCTCATGGCGGACGCATGAAAGTCCGCCACCTCGGTGAATCCGAAGCCCTCCCCAGGGCGAAGGATTGCCCTGCGCGGCGCTTGGGCGAAGAATGTCGAGGTTCCCCCGAGGTGCCTCAGCATGACGAAGCTTTATCGTTCCATCGGTCCCGACCACCAGCGCGTCGAGTACCGCGACAGGAAGCGCTGGTGGTGGCTGCTGTCCGTGGTCTACCCGCTGTTGCCGTTCACCGGCATCGCATTGCACGCCGCCACCGGCCACGAGATTGCCTTGGGCTTGCCGCTGCTGATCAGCTACGGCCTGATGCCGCTGCTGGACCTGCTGATCGGGGAAGATCAGAACAATCCACCCGAGGCCGTCGTGCCGCAACTCGAACAGGAGCGTTACTACCGCTGGCTCACGTGGCTCACGGTGCCGCTTCATTTCGTTGCGCTCATCGGTTGCGCCTGGTGGGTGGGAACGCACGACCTGTCTTGGTGGGCGGTGCTGATGCTCGCCTACGTGGCCGGCACCGACTCGGGGCTGGGCATCAACACGGGGCACGAACTGGGACACAAGAACACCGCGGTCGAGCAATGGTTGGCGCGCCTCGTCCTGGCGGTGCCGGCCTACGGGCACTTCACCGTCGAGCACGGGCGCGGGCACCATCGCTCGGTGTCGACGCCCGAGGATCATGCGAGCGCGCGCATGGGCGAGAGCATCTATCGCTTCGCGCTTCGCGAGCTGCCGGGTGGCATCCGCCGCGCATGGTCACTGGAATCCGAACGCCTCGCCCAGCAACGCAGGTCGGTCTGGAGCGTGCACAACACCATGCTCCAGAGCTATGCCGTGACGGCGGTGTTGCAGGTCTCGCTGATCGTCGCTTTCGGATGGGTGATGCTGCCCTTCCTGGCCGTGCACAACGTGGTGGCGTGGTGGCAGCTCACATCGGCGAACTATGTCGAGCACTATGGCCTGTTGCGCGAGCGACTGCCGAACGGCAAGTACGAAACGCCGAAGCCGCACCACTCGTGGAACACCAACCACCTGGTCACCAACCTTGCGCTGTTTCACCTGCAGCGTCACTCGGACCACCATGCGTACCCGTTGCGCCGCTACCAGTCGCTGCGGCACTTCGAGGATCTTCCGCAACTGCCGAGCGGCTACTTCGGCATGTTCCCGCTCTCCTATGTTCCCGCGCTGTGGTTCCGCGTCATGGACCCGCGGCTGCTGGCACTGCCGCATGTGAATGGCAACCTGGCGCGTGTGAACATCGACCAGGATCCGCAACGCCGCGCGAGGCTTGTTGAAAGGTACCCCAGGGGTGGCGAGGCGAGCGGGAGTTTGCAGGCTTGAGTCGTTCCCCGTGCACCTTCACGCCGTCGTGCGCTGCATGCCCCGCGCGGTTTCTGTGACGGCAGCGCGCAGCGACTGCACGGTCGGATGCGCCACCAGTTCCTTCAGCGTGAAGAAGCTCACCGGCGGCAGGTTCCAGCTCAGCCGGTAGGGCAGGGCCGCGCAATGGCCCCCGCGCTCCATCTCGGCCACCACATCGCGGGCCAGGATCGAGACCGCGTTCGCCTCGGTCCGCAGCACCATCTCGATGCTGCGGATCGACGTGGTTTCCAGCATCGGCATCGGCGGCTGCACGCCCGCGCCCACGAAGATCGCGTTGTAGGTTCGGCGCATGGGCGTGTTGGGCGGCGGCAGGATCCAGTCGAGCTGGGCCATGCGTGCCCAGTCCAGCGGTCCGCGTGACAGCCGCCTGACGCTCGTGGCACACACGACCAGGCAAGGCTCCTGCTGATGGATGGCCTCCTGCACCACGTCGGTTGCATCGCCGTCGTAAGAGCGGCCGATGGCACAGTCGAGTTCCCGCGCGACAAGGCCGGCGACGAGTTCGTCGGTCGTCCCTTCGCGCGTCATCACCGCCATGCGCGGCGTGCGGTTCAGCAGATGGCTGAGTGCCGCGGACAGCAACTGTTGCGGCACCTGCGGCGTCAGCCCCAGGCGCAGGCGCCCGCCGCGGCCGGCTTCCAGCGAGGTGAGAACGCGGGTGGTTGCCTCCAGGTCGGCAAGCCATCGATGGGCGTAGCGCAGCACGGCTTCGCCCGCCGGGGTGGGCACCAGGCCGCGGCTGGTGCGCTCGAACAGCTTGCTGCCGAAGATGTCTTCCGCTTCGCGCAGGGCCTTGGTGATGGCCGGCTGGCTCAGCCGCATTTCGGCCGCCACGCGGCCCAGCGTGCGGTGGCGGTCGATGGCTTGCAGCAATGAAAGCTGGCGCATCTTCAGGCGCGAAAGCAGCGCGTGTTGCAGGTCCGTCGCGGGGTCCCGGATGTTCGGCATGGTCATAACTCGAAGGTTATCGGGCCATCAGAATTTAGTGCATTTTGGTGAATTCAGGCGCCTAGACTTTCTTCATGCCCGACGCCATTGCATCCACCATCACGGACCACCTGGCCCAACTGCTCGACGTGCTCCCGGATGCGCGAGGCGCCGACGCCGCCCTGCGCCTGATCGACGTTTGCCGCCGCCAGATTGCCGGCGACAGCATCTTCAGCATCCAGCAGAACGTGACGACGGCGCACGACCCCATCGACGAGATCCGGCTGAGCCGCTTCTATTCGTCCGAAGCAGATCGTTTCCCGGTGAAAGGGGCCAAGCGCAAGACGCTCACGCCATGGACCGAGTGCCTGTTCGTGCGCGGCCGTGTGTTCGTTGCGGAGGGCGCCCAAGCGCTGCCACTTCACTTCGATGACTTCGAGCAAATGCACGCGCTGGGCCTGCAGAGCGTGATCAACGTGCCGCTGCTGCAAGGCCCGCTCTGCTATGCCACCTTCAATGTCTTTGGCACCCGCGCCCACTGGCTGCCGCACGAAGTGCTGGGCATTCGCCTTCTGGCGCTGGCTGCGGCGCGCTGGGTGCCGATCGCGCCCGGGCTGGCGCAGCGTTTTGCCGGCGCGTCGCTCGGCAGCCCCGTGGAGGTTTGACCATGCCCGTCACCGCACTGCACCACTTCACGATCCGCTGCACGCCGGACGAACTGCCGCCGCTGGTCGATTTCTACACGCGCGTGCTGCGCCTGCAGGTCGGCGCGCGGCCGGACATTCCTGCGGCCGGTGCATGGCTCTATGCGGAAAGCCAACCGATCGTGCACCTGTATGCGCATCTGTCGACGCCGGATGCGGCGGTGCAGCCCGTCACCGGCCACCTTGACCACATCTCGTTCCGCTCGCACGGCCTGAAGGAAATGCGCGAGCATCTTGCCGCGGCGGACGTGCCCTTTGCCGAAGCGCCGATTCCCGGTTGGGACATCCACCAGTTGTTCCTGCACGACCCGCGCGGAATGAAGATCGAGATGACCTTCTGGCTGGACATGGAAGAGGAGGGCGCAGCATGACCGACTTCATCCAGGCCGGCGAGGCGCGCACTGCTTTCGAGCGCCATGGCGAAGGCCCGCCGCTGGTGCTGATGCATGGCGCGGAGGCCTCGCGCAGCATGTTCGCCGCGCTGGTGCCGCATCTGTCGAAGCACTTCACCGTGATCGCTTACGACCAGCGCGATTGCGGCGATACCGAAGCGCCCGAGCGTGCGGCCACGCTGGCGGACCTGGCGAACGACGCCCAGCAGTTCATCAAGGCGCTGGGGTTCAAGCGGGCGCACGTGTTTGGATCGTCGTTCGGCGGACGCGTGGCACAGGCGCTGGCGCTGCTGCATCCGCAAGCCATCGATCGCCTCGTGCTCGGGAGCACCTGGCCGCTGCCGCGTCCTTACGAGGAGCTGTGCCCGGACGCACGCCGCCTGGGCGAACTGCGCAGCGGCTTGCCCGGCACCGCGGAGGAGCTGGCAACGTGGTTCTTCCCTGAAGCATTTCTCGCGCAACGGCCTGAACTGAGGCGCATCTTCGCCAACGCGAGGCCCGCGTCGGCACGATCCGCACGGCGGGCCGCCACCGTGGCCAGCACCCTGGACCACGGCGTGGCCGACATCGTTGCGCCCACCCTGGTGCTGGCCGGTGAACTCGATCGCGTGGTGCCGCCGTCGGTGACGCTCGCGATGGCAGGCCGCATCCGCGGCGCGGACGCCGTCCTGCTGCCAGGCATCGGCCATGTCACGGCAATGCAGGCGCCGGAAGTCATTGCCCAACACATGGTTCGCTTCCTGAATCCCAAAGGAGTCAAGGCATGAACACCAACTTGCTGGCGGCCGCACCCGCAACGAAGCGCGGCCGGCCCGACTACATCCGCATCGAGGGGCTGTCCAAGAACTTCGGCCGCGGCAACGACGGCGTACTCGCGCTCCAGCAGATCGACTGCACCATCGAGCAGGGGAGCTTCGTCACCATCGTCGGTCCCAGCGGCTGCGGCAAGAGCACGCTGCTGCGCATCCTTGCCGGCCTGCTCGACTACGACATCGGCCAGGTGGCGCTCGACGGCCAGCCGATCCATGGCACGCGGCGCGACGTCGGCGTGGTGTTCCAGAGCTCGATCCTGCTGCCGTGGCGCACGATCCTCGAGAACGTGATGCTGCCGGCCGAGGTGCTCGGCATCGACAGGAAGCAGGCGCGCGACCGGGCCATGCAACTGTTGCACATGGTCCGGCTCGAAGGCTTCGAGCACAAGCTGCCGCGCCAGTTGAGTGGCGGCATGCAGCAGCGCGCATCCATTGCGCGGGCGCTGCTGCACGACCCCAAGATCCTGCTGATGGACGAGCCCTTCGGCGCGCTGGATGCCATGACGCGCGAGCGCATGAATCTCGAACTGCAGCGCATCTGGATGGAGAGCGGCAAGACCGTGGTGCTGATCACGCACTCCATTCCCGAAGCCGTGTTTCTCGGCGACAAGGTGTTCGTGATGTCGCCGCGCCCGGGCACGCTGGAGCGTGTGTTGCCCATCGACCTGCCGCGGCCGCGAACGATGGATGTGATGTCGCATCCGACATTCGCGGCTGCGTCCGCTTCGATCCGCGAGCGCTTCTCGCATGCCGCTTCGTTCGACTGAGGAAAAAGGTGCTGCCATGACCACTGCCACGATGAACGCCGAATCCGCCCCGCAGTCCGACGTGAGCGCCACGAGACCGGCGCAGGCGCCGCAACCGCACCGCACCAACCCGCTCGCGTCCACCCGCGTGCAATCGATCTTGCTGCTGATCGCGCTGCTCGGCTCGTGGGAAGGGGCCGTGCACCTGTTCAAGGTGCCGAAGCATCTGGTTCCGCCGGTGAGTGACATCGCGGTTGCGCTGTGGCGGGGGCTGGCCACCGGACCGATGGCCAAGGACGGCTTCTGGTACCACGGCGGCGTCACGCTCGCCGAGATCCTGCTGGGCTTCGTGATTGGCAGCGGCGTGGGCCTGGCCATCGGCATCCTGGTGTCACAGATGCCGAAGGTCGAAGCGCTGGTGGAACCCTACGTGGCCGCGTTGCAGAGCGTGCCCAAGGTGGCGGTGGCGCCGATCATCGTGGTGTGGCTCGGCTTCGGCATCAGCTCCAAGGTGGTGATCATCTGCATGCTCACCTTCTTCCCGGTGCTGGTGACCAGCATCGCGGGCTTCAAGGCGGTGGACCCCGACCGCATCGACCTGCTGCGCTCCCTGTCGGCCACGCAGTGGCAGATCTTTCGCAAGGCCAAGTTCCCGAGTGCGCTGCCTTACGTCTTTGCCGGTCTGAACATGGCAGCCGCCTTCAGCGTGGTGGGCGCGGTGGTGGGCGAGTTCGTCGGTGCGCAGGCGGGGCTTGGCGTGCTGATCCTGCAGATGGAGGCGCAGGCCGATACCGGCGGCAGCTTTGCAGTGTGTGTCGTGCTCTCGGTGATCGGCATCGCGTTGACCAGCCTGTTGCGGCGCGTGCAGGCCCGGGTGCTGCACTGGATGCCGGTCGATGCGTCGCAACGCACCGTGAACGCCTGATTTTTTTCGACAACGCCGCCGGCCTTGCCGGCAAGGAGTGGACCATGTTGACTCGACGCAATTTCGGTTTGGGCCTTGGCGCCTTGGGCCTCGCGGGCGGCCTTCCGGCCCTTGCACAGAACATCCGCATCATGAAGGTGGCGAACACCGTTGCGGTGAATGATCCGCAGCAGTGCTTCTGCACGGCCGGCCAGGCGCCGAAGCTGAACTTCTACAAGTCCGGTGGCGTGGACGTGGAGTACGTCAACATGTCGAGCATGACGCAAGCGCTGCAAAGCCTGCGCGGCGGCCACGTGGACTTTGGCCCGGCCGTTCCCGGCATCCTGCTGCCGGCCATGGCCAAGGACCCGACGCTCGACCTGGTGAGCGTCTACAAGTGGCTGCCGCGCAATGTCATCACGATCGTGGTGAAGCCGGCCAGTCCGATCAAGGCGGCGGCCGACTTGGTAGGCAAGCGCATTGGCGTGCGCAGCCAGGGCGATCCCGGCATCGTGATGACCAAGACGATGCTCGCCGAGTTGGGCCTGAAGGACGACACCTGCGAATACATCGCCATCGGCGACGGCGCACCGGCCGGGGCGGCGATCGACAACGACCGGGTCGACGCGATGGTGGCCTTCGACACCGCCACCGCGCGCATCGAACTGGTCGGCACCAAGCTGCGCTACGTGCCGATCACGCCGAAGTTCGCGCAGTTGGGCTCCGGCTGGATGTGCGTGCCGCGCAAGCTGCTGAAGGACGAGCGCAAGAACCTGGTGGCCTTGTTCCGCGGCATCGCCAAGTCCACCATCTTCTCGAACGCCAACCTCGACGCCGGCATCGACCTGCACTGGGCCGTGTACCCCGAGAGCAGGCCGAAGGGGCGCACCGAAGACGAGGCACGCAAGGAACTGGCCTTCATCCTGAAAGACCGCAAGAACAGCTGGATGCGCCGCCCCGACGACCCCGACCAGCGCATGGGCGCACAGTCACTGGCCGAATGGAAGGCCAACATCGCGATGGCCGCCGAGAGCAGCAAGAACCCGAAGCTGGCCGAAGAGCTGGGCGACCCCAACCGCCTGTTCTCCAACGAGTTGATCGATGAGGTCAACGCCTTCGACAAGCAGGCGGTGGTGGAGATGGCGAAGTCGTTCAAGGCGTAGGCATCAGCGTCTCACGCACAACATTCAGGAGCAGCACCATGGACGTCCTCATATCCGGAGCCAGCATGGCCGGCCTCTCGGCCGCCTGGTGGTT
The DNA here is from genome assembly GCF_030317105.1 of Variovorax brevis. Lineage (GTDB taxonomy): Bacteria > Pseudomonadota > Gammaproteobacteria > Burkholderiales > Burkholderiaceae_C > Variovorax > Variovorax brevis. The sequence continues at coordinate 96,993 of NZ_JASZYG010000003.1, read as the reverse complement.
CGCCCGTCTTGGTCACCGTGTGACTGTGAGCGAGCGTGCCGACGGCCTGCGTCCCGGCGGTGCGCCGATCGACGTGCGCGGGCGCGCGCTCGGCACGGCAAGGCGAATGGGCATCCTCGAGCAGATCGATGAGCAGAAGGTCGTCATTGCGGATCCTGCGCCGGTGCTCGACGCCACGGGAACCCAAGTCGCGACCCTCGATCTGCGCTGGTTCGCCAACGAGACCGACGAGGACATCGAGATCTCGCGCGACCGGCTCAACCAGATCTTGCTGCGCGCCATACCGGACCATGTCGAGTTCCGTTTCAAGGCGTCCATCGCATCGATCGTCGACGGTTCCGATGGTATGGACGTCGCTTTCACGGACGGCGTGCAAGGCCACTACGACTTGGTGGTCGGCGCCGACGGCCTCCACTCCAACGTGCGCAAGCTCGCCTTCGGCCCCGAGAAGAATTACGTGCGGCACTTTGGCTACTACGTCGCGCTCGTCGATCTTCCGAACGATCGCGCATGGCAACGAGGCATGCTCAATGTGCCCGGCCTGACCATCGCCGTGCGCGATGCGGGTGACGGTCCGCAGGCCTTCGTGCTCTGCGCCAGCCCCGAGATCGAGTACGACTACCGTGACGTGGCCCTTCATCGCAGGATCGTCGATGGCATCTTGTCGCGGGTCGACGCCTGGCAGGTGCGCGAGATCCGCGCGGCGTTTGCCGACCCTGCTGCCAGGGGCTTCTATTTCGACTCGGTGAGCCAGACCCACATGCCCAACTGGATCAAGGGCAACGTGGCCGTCATCGGCGATGCGGGCCACTGTGCTGCGCTGTTGTCAGGCATGGGCACCACGCTGGCGATGGTGGCCGCGGAAACGCTTGCGAGCACCTGGACCGACTGCGGCGGCAACATGGCGGCCGCCTCTCCCATCTATCACGAGCGCCTGCGTCCCTACGTCGAGCAGTGCCAGGCATTCGCTCACGAGGGTGGACCGATCATGGTGCCTGCGACACAGGAAGCGCTCGACGAGCGCAACGCGCGGTTTCGGGAGTGCGCCGTGCAGTTCGCGGGGCGTTTTGAGCCAGCTGGCGCTTGAGGGGTGGGGCCGGGCTCGTGGCCAAGGTCGCGACTTGGGTTGAACGCCTGGCCTTCCTCTCCCGGAAGGTGCAAAAATGCGCGTTCACCGCACGTGCCCGCGCGCGCCAGAACTGATGAGCGTACGCGTGTCGCGAGTGACCGGCCACAGCTTCCAGGAAGGGATCGCAATGATCGTCGCGCCAGGATTCGTCAAGCAGTACCCGGGTCTCGCCATGTGGATCTGCGACAACCTTCCGAAGGTCAAGGACAAGCCGAAGGTCTTCAGGGCTTTCCAGAAATATTCCAGGCTGAACGAGAAGGTCTCCGAGCGCGCCCTGCAGCACGGCAATCCGCCGGTGATTGAGTATCGCCACCTGCCGGCCGACAACGGCATCTTCATCGGCAACAAGTACCCCGGCACCGTCTTCCTCGCGATGTCGATCTGCGATCGCTTCGAGGGCTCGAAGAAGGACGCCGCCGATCCCCGGATGCATCTGCTGGTCGAGGCGACCCTGCTGCACGAAATGGTTCACTGGGGCGATTTCCAGGACGACAAGGAACTCAGCGCGGGAGAACAGGGCAAGGCCTTCGAGAAGGCAGCCTACGGGAAGGACGTGCGGCAGTACTGGGGTCCCCAGTCGCCGGGGTAGGCGAGGGCCCTACTGCAGCTTTGTGATGAGGCGGCACTGGCGCAAAGCAAGCCCGCGGCGAGGCACCGGACTCACTCCGGCTGGATTCCCGCTTCCTTGACGACCTTGCCCCACTTGGCGAGGTCCGACTTGATCAGCGCGGCGTACTCCTGCGGCGTTCCGCCCTGGATCTCGATGCCCGCTGCCTCCAGCTTGGCCCGCACGTCGGGCATCTTCAGCGCCGCGTTGATTTCCGCATTGAGCTTGTTGACGATCGCCTTGGGTGTGCCGGCAGGCGCCAGGAACCCGCCATTCGTGTTGGCGTCATAGCCCTTGAGACCCTGTTCGGCCGCGGTGGGCACGTCCGGCAAAGCCGTGGTCCGCTTCTTCGTCGACACCGCAATGGCGCGTGCGTTGCCGGCTTTCACTTGCGACTGGATGGCGCTGAGGGTGTCGATGTACAGCGCAGTGCGCCCGGCAATCAGATCCGGCTGCGCGGCGGCTGAACCCTTGTAGGGCACCAGCAGCATGGGCACGCCGCTGGCCATGCGGAACATCTCGGCCGCCATTTCCTGCGCGCTGCCGCGGCCGGAGGTGGCGACCTTGGCCTCGTCCGGATGGGCCTTCATCCAGGCCACGAACTCGGGCAAGGTCTTGGCCGGAATCTGCGGGTAGATGGCAAACACCAGCGGAACCTCGTGGGTGTACACGATGGGCTCGAAGCTTTTCTCCGGATCCCAGCCCAGGTTCTTGAACAGGAACTTGTTGGTGTTGTGGCTGCCGCCCACGATGCCGATGGTGTAGCCATCGGGCGGTGACTTGGCGAGCACGTCGGTGCCGAGGTTGTTCGATGCGCCGGGCCGGTTGTCGACGATCACCGGCTGGCCCATCGACGTCGCGAGCTTGTCGCCGACGACGCGGGCAATGGTGTCGATGGCGCCGCCCGGCGGGGCGGGAACGATGATCTTGATGGGCCGGCTCGGGTAGGCCTGGGCTGATGCAAGGGTCGGCACCACGGCGAGGGACGCAGAGATGGCAAGGGCCTTGAAGAGGGAAGTGAGTTGCATGGATGTCTCCTTGGATGGGCGGGTAAGTCGTCATGAAGCGCCGGCCGGCGCGTCGACGGCCATGGCGTGGATTTGTGGGTGTCCGGCAGCGTTCAGCCGCGCCCGACGAAGGGCATGGCGCTGGCCATGACGGTCATGTTGAGCACGTTGGCTTCGAGCGGCAACGCTGCGATATGGCGCACGGCGTTGGCCACGTGTTTCGCATCCATCATGGGTTCCGGCGCGACCGTGCCGTTTGCCTGCGGCACGCCGCGCGTCATGCGCTCGGACAACTCGGTCAGCGCATTGCCGATGTCGATCTGGCTGGCCACGATGTTGAAGGCACGGCCGTCCAGCGCCAGGGCCTTGGTGATGCCCGACACCGCGTGCTTGCTGGCGGTGTAGGGGGCAGTAAAAGGTCGGGGCGTGTGCGCCGAGATCGAGCCGTTGTTGATGATGCGTCCGCCCTGCGGCGACTGGCGTCGCATCAGGCCGAAGGCGGCGCGAGCACACAGGAACACGCCGGTCACGTTGGTGTTGAGCACGCTGAACCATTTTCCAGCGGCAACTCGTCCATCGGAACCGCAGGCGCGTTCACGCCGGCGTTGTTGAACAGCAGGTCGAGCCGGCCAAAGCTGCGTTCGATGGTGTCGAACAGCGCCTGCACGCTGGCTGGATCGGTCACGTCGGTGGGCACGGGCATGGCAGTCCGGCCACGCGGTTGCGCCTCGGCCGCCAGCGTTTGCAAGGGCTCGACACGACGGCCCGCGAGCACGACGGTCCAGCCGTCGTCGAGCAAGCCGAGCGCCACGGCGCGGCCGATGCCGCTGCCTGCACCGGTGACGAGGGCAATCTTCCGGTTGGTGGATGCATTCAAGGGAAGGTCTCCTGGCCTGGGTGATGGCTATTGTTGGGACTGGAGGGCACGGGGGTGGTCGCTGCTCACGGTCATGGAAAACTGGCCGATCCCGGCTACGCCGCCGCTGACGACATCGCCCGGATGCAACGGGCCGACGCCTGCGGGCGTGCCGGTGAAGATCAGGTCACCAGGTGCGAGCGTGACCGACCTCGACAACATGGCCACCAGTTCGGGCACGGGCCACATGAGGTCGGACACGTCGGCGCGCTGTCGCTCGATGCCGTTGACCGCCAACCACACGGCGCCATGCCGTGGGTGGCCGCAAGCCGAAGCGGGAAGCAGGGGCGTGCACGGCGCCGAATGGTCGAAGGCCTTGGCGGCCTCCCAGGGCCCTCCCGAACGCCTGGCTTGCTGCTGCAGGTCGCGCCGCGTGAGGTCCAGCCCCGCGGCATAGCCCCATATGTGGTCAGGCTCCACCTGCGAAGGCTCGATGTCCCGGCCGCCGACACCGATGGCCACGACCAACTCGATCTCGTGGCAGAAGTCGCTGGTGCACGGTGGATAGGGCAGGGCGCCACGCGCCGGAACCACAGCGTTGGCCGGCTTCATGAACCACGCCGGCATCTCGCGAGGCGTTGCGGGCTCGTCCTGGGTCCAGCTGTAGTTGCGGCCGATGCAGTACACGCGGTTCACGGGGAATACCGCGGTGCTGCCTGCCACGGGCAGGATCGTCGGGGAGGCCGCAGGAAACACGAAATCGGTCATGAGAGGTGCTCAGGTGGTCAGGCTCATTGCCGGGCGCTCGCCGGCCAGAGCTTGCGCAAGGCTGTCGAGCACCATCTCCGCCATGGCAGTACGGGTTTCCCACGTGGCACTGGCCCGGTGGGCCTGGAGCGTCACGTTGCCGGATTGGCGCAGCTGCGCGGGAACGCGGGGTTCGTCGACGAACACGTCCAGGCCTGCACCGGCAATGCGACCGGCGGCCAACGCCTCGGTCAGGTCGGCCTCGTTGACCAGCCGTCCACGTGCGACGTTGACCAGGAAGCCGCGCGGGCCGAGTGCCTCGAGTACGGCTGCGTTGACGATGCCTTCAGCCTTGTCCGCGGCAGCGCACAGCACCAGGGCGTCGGACTCGCGCGCAAGGTCGATCAAGTCCTGAACGAAACGGTGCGGCACATCGTCCATGGCACGCAGGTCGGTGTAGCTGATCGGGCAGCCGAATGCAGCCGCCCGGGTCGCGACGGCGCGGCCGACCCGGCCCATGCCCACGATGCCGACGCGCATGCCGCTGAACCGGCGGGCGAGCGGAATGGCGCTGGGCTGCGGGCGAAGCTCCCACTCGCCGTCACGCACGAAACGGTCGCCTGCGCACAGGTTCCGGCAGGCGGCGATCAACAGTCCGATGGCCAGGTCGGCCACGTCCTCGGTCAGGGCACCCAGGGTGGCGGTGACGGGGACGCCGCGGCCCCGGCACCAGGCCAGGTCCACGGCGTCGGTGCCCACGCCATTGACGGCCACCACCTTGACGCCGGGCAACTGCTCCAGCATCGCCCGCGAGATACCGGTGTGCCCGCCGGTGATCACGGCATCGATGGAAGCGCCATGTTCGCGCAGCCAGCCTTCCGGCTCGGCGACCTCGAAGAACTTGTGGACGGTGTAGAGCGATGCGAGCTTGTCGTTGATCGCGGGGATCAGGATCGGGTTGAGTTGGAGGACGCGGGGTTTCATGACGGGGCCAGGTTCGGGGTGGACGGTTCAGGGATGGACGGATGTTGCGATTGATTGATCAAAGCGTCAATATTGATGTATAAAATCAACATAAATCAGCTTTCTGCTTTCCACCATGGCTTCCTGGATTTCGATGGACGAGGCGTGTCGCCTCCTTGGCGTGCGGCCCCAAACCGTGTACGCCTACGTGAGCCGGGGCAAGCTGGAAGTCATGCCCGACCCGGTTGACACGCGTCGCAGCCTCTACCGTTCGGAAGACGTCGCCAGCCTCGCCAAGCGCAAGCAGGCCGGCCGCAAGCACGAGACGCTGGCCGCCAACACGCTGTTCGGCTCGGAGCCGAGCATTCCGACGGCGCTTTGTGCGTTCTTCAGGGGGCGGCCGTACTACAGGGGCCAGGACGCCGTCAGCCTGGCCCGGTCCGCCAGCCTGGAAGACGTGGCCCGGTTGATGTGGGATGCCGGACAAGCCGTCGACTTTTCATGCGGCACGCCGATGCGCTCGGGCCAGCCGGGGCGGGTCGCTGCCTTCACCGCGCTGGCGGGTTTGGCCGCAAGCAGCCATTCCACGCGTGGACGCCTCACCCGCGTGCTGCACACCGAAGGCCAGGGCCTGGTGGGGCAACTCGCCAACGGCTTCGGTGCGCAGCAGGGGAGCCAGCCGCTGCACCTGCGCTTTGCGAAAGGGTGGAAGCAGTCAGCCCCCGTGGCTGATTTGTTGCGGACAGCGATGGTGCTGCTGGTCGACCACGAGCTGACCAGTTCGGCCTTCGTCGCGCGCATTGCGGCTTCGACAGGCGCCGGCCTGCCAGCATGCCTCCTGGCCGGCTTGACCACGCTTTCGGGCCCCCTGCACGGCGATGCGTCAGGCCGCGTGCAGGCGCTGTTCAGCGAAGTGGAGCGGCTGGGGGAGGACCAGGTGGTGGCCCACTACCTTTCCACCGGCTTGCCCCTGGCGGGCTTTGGCCACCACCTCTATCCCGATGGCGATCCACGCGCAGCCGCCTTGCTGGCGATGTTCGAACCGCCGAAGGTGATCGCGCGTTTCATCGAGAAGGTGACGAAGCTCACCGGCTTGCAGCCCAACATCGACGTGGCGCTGGCTGCCCTGGTTGCGCACCATCGGCTGCCGGCCGATGCGGCCTTTGGCCTGTTCGCCACGGCGCGCAGCGTCGGGCTGCTGGCGCACAGCCTGGAGCAACTGGGCGAAACGCAGGTGATTCGCCCACGCGGGCGCTATGTGGGTCCGATGCCTGATCTGCCGCAGGGCGCGCGGAGCTAGGCGAGATCCCGGGGATCGGTTGCTGCCTTCACCGGGCACGGACATCTGGACACTCTTGGCTGTGACCCCATATCGGCCACGGGCCAGGTGGCGGGCGGCGCCACCGCCCTTGGCGGGCAAACCAGGCAAGTCCGATGCAGTCCAGACCGGATACTGAAATCGTGCGGGCAGGGCGTCAGGTGAGGCGCCTGAGATAGTCATCGACGCTTTGGCTGAGCGTGTCTCCCTCGGGCAGCGAGCCTGAGGGTGTGAAGTGGTCCACGACATCAGGAAGCAGCTCCGCGAGGCCAGACCTGGCCTCTTCGCTGCTGATCCCGGCCTGCTGGGCCATCTGTTGCAGTTCATGCTCGCCGAAAACATGGTCGATGGCTTGGGGCGGAATCGGCTCGTTCGAGCCAGTCCCTACCCACGAGGATGCTTGCTGGCCATAGCCTCCCTGTGTGAGGCGACCCAGAAGCCCGCCCAAGCCACCGAGACCGCCTTGGTCTGCACCTCCGCCGCCGTCTGTTTGACGGCCGCGCTGGCTCAGCATGCTGATGACAACCGGCAGCAAGGCCATCAATACAGGACTCAATCCGCTGCCGCGTCTGGCGGTGCCTCCGCCTGGCGCGCCGCCGGCCAAGCCACCGAGAATTTGAGAAAGCAGTCCCATGATCGTCTCCTGTTGATGGCCGCGAATGGCCGAACGTTTGCATTTGCATCGCTGAGGTCCTGATCCTGATGGGCGGCGGCGATGTCCATGACAGCGGAGGTCGGCTTTGGGGCGCAGTGGGGGACTACAGATGCAACGGATTCCAGGAAGGGCGGGAACGGTGTTCAAGCGATCCCGATTTCGACGACCGTGGGCAGCGAGTTGCCCAGTGCCTGCCGCAGGGTGTCGTGCAAGGTATTCGCATCGGTCACGCGCACGGCCTCGCAGCCCATGCTCCGGGCCAGCCCGACGAAGTCGATGTCCGGGAGCTCGGTGCCTTGCACCACATCTGCTGCACCGAAACCGAACACCGGCGCGAACTCCTGCAGCGCGGCATAGCGGTGGTTGTTGAGGATCACGAAGGTGATCGGCAAGCGGAGTTGCGCTGCGCTCCACAGCGACTGGATCGAATACATGCTCGACCCGTCGCCGATCAGCGCGATCACGCGGGTTCCGGGCTTGGCCAGCGCCACGCCGACGGATGCGGGCATGCCGTAGCCCAGCCCGCCGCTGTCCATCGTGAAGAAGCCTTCGCTGCGCGTGATTGGCAGGTACTCCTGCATGGCCGTGCGCGAACTGGGCGCCTCCTCGACCACGATGTCCGTGGCGTCGCGTATTTCGGCCAGCGTCTGCAAGACGTACGCGGCTGACATGGGATCAGAGGGCTCGACCCTGGGCGGTGCCATGCGAGGCGGGGGCATGGGGCGTGACGGCGGGGCCGGCCGTGCCAGCAGTTCCTTGATCGCCAACCCGACGCTGCCCACCGCGGCCATGCCTTCCGGCGTCCAGGCGGCGGTGTCCGGGTCATCGATCACCTGGCACAACACGGCACCCGCCGGCACGTGCGGGCCGGCGCCCTCCACGTGATAGGTGAAGGCCGGTGCGCCGATGGCGAAGACGACATCATGGCCCTCCAGCAACCCGACGATCTTCTCGCGCGCAGCGGGCAGGAAACCGGCGAACAGCCGATGGTCTTCCGGGAAGCTGCAGCGGCCCGCCAGCGGCGCCGCCCACACACGGGCGTTGTGCCTCCCGGCCAGCGCTACCACCGCATCAAAGGCACCGTCGCGGTCCACTGCGGCCCCGACTACAAAGGCCGGGCGATGGCTGGCATCGAGGGTGGCGCCGATCTGGTCGAGCACGAACGGGTCGGCACCCAGGCGCGTGCTCACCACCCGTTCGGCGACGTACCCGGCCGGCTGATCCCAGTCGTCGACGGGAACCGACACCAGCACCGGCCCGCACGGCGGCATCATCGCGATGTAGTAGGCGCGCGCGATGGCCAAGGGCACATCCTGCGCACGGGCCGGCTGCACGCTCCACTTGACGTAGGGCTTGGGCAACTCGGTTGCGTGTGGCGACGCAAGAAAAGGATCGAACGGCAGGATGGAGCGCGCCTGCTGGCCGGCGGTGATCACCATCGGCGTGCGGTTCTTGTGGGCCGTGAAGATGTTGCCCATCGCATTGCCCACCCCGGCCGCTGAATGCAGGTTGACGAAGGAGGCATTGCGCGTTGCCTGGGCATAACCGTCAGCCATGCCGACGACGACCGCCTCCTGGAGTCCGAGCACATAGCGGAAGTCGCTCGGGAAGCCACGGAACATCGGCAACTCGGTCGAGCCAGGATTCGCGAACACCGAGGTCATGCGCAATCGCCGCATGAGGTCGTAGACGGCGTCCCGCACTGTGATGGAGGGAGTGGGCGTTGAGAGAGGGGCAACGGTCAGGCCATCTGTTTCCAGTGGGCCCGGTGCTGTGATGCGAAGCGGCATGTTCATGCCCCAGTATCGAAGTCGCCACGCTCCAGCGAAATTGCTATTTCACGGGAAAGCCATTACCGTTTTGCATGCCCTACGACTTGCAGCACCTGCATGCCTTCGTGACCATCATCGAGGCCGGCAGCCTTGGGCGCGCTGCAGTGGCATTGAACATCACGCAGCCGGCGCTCAGCCGCACCATCAAGCGCCTGGAAGACCAGGTCGGCTCACCGCTCTTCGAGCGTCATTCGAAGGGGATGCACCTGACCGACATTGGCGGCGTGCTTCTGCCGCATGCGACCTTGCTGCTGCGCGAGTCGGAGCATGCGAGTGAAGAGATCAACGCGATGCGCGGGCTTGCCAAGGGCACGATTCGCGTCGGTGCGCTGGGCAGCATCGCCTGCCTTGCATTGCCCCAGGCGATCGACCGGGTGCTGGCGAAGTGGCCGAAGCTGCGGGTGTATGTCGTCGAAGGGGTGTGGGACCGGCTGGCCGAGGGGCTGATCAAGCATGAGATCGACCTGGCGCTGGGGGTGTCCGTGGCGGACACCGCCGAGATCACCGCCATCAAGGATTGCCGGTGGGACGACATGAGTCATGTCGTGGCGGCGATGGATCACCCGTTGCGGCGAAAGAAGTCGCTTGAACTCGCCGATGTGATCGACGAACGCTGGACCACCACGCCCAGGGGCACGGCGCCGTACCAGCACATGGAACAGGTGTTCGCCGCCCACGGACTGGGCATGCCCGAGATCCTGGTCGAGACCCGCTCCGTCATGATGCTCAAGAACCTGGTGGCCCAGTCCGGCTTTTTGAGCTGGCTGCCCGAGCCGATGTACCAGGCGGAAATCAAGGCATCGCTGCTTGACGCCTTGCCAATTCCCGGTGTGATCGGCACGCGCATCATGACGGCGTTTCGCCGGCGCCAGGGCATCCTGCCAGGGCCCGCCGTCAAGTTGCTGGAAGAACTGCGCCTGCTCATGGCGGAGGAACCGCCGGCTTCGGCTTGATCCATTACTCCTTGTAGGACGGATCGATCCGATCGAGGAGACGAAGCAGCGCCCGCCAGTCGCGTCCTTGCAGGAACGACGCATCGTTGTCGAACTGCGAAGCGGTGTGCTCGCAGACATCTGGAGGCGGAAGCGTCATCGTGCGGTTCCCGGCGAGTGCGGCCACCTGGATCTGGCAGGCGCGCTCCAGGAAGAACATCTCCTTGAAGGCATCTCCCACGGTCTTGCCCACTGTCAGCAGGCCATGATTGCGCAGGATCAAGACCTTCTTGCTCCCAAGATCCTCCACCAGCCGCCGCTGCTCGTCGAGATCCAACGCGATGCCTTCGAAGCCGTGATACGCCACGCGGTCATGGAAGCGCAGCGCGTGCTGCGAAAGCGGCAGCAAGCCCTCGGCCTGCGCCGACACGGCAACGCCGGCGGCGGTGTGCGTGTGGAGCACACACACTGCATCGGGCCTTGCCTGGTGGATGGCGCCGTGGATCACGAAGGCCGCGGGGTTGACGTCGTAGGGGACGTCATCGACCAGGTTGCCAGCCACATCCACCTTGACGAGGTTGGAAGCCGAGACCTCCTCGTACAGCAGGCCGAAAGGATTGATCAGGTAATGATCGGGTGAGCCGGGAATGGCCGCCGAGATGTGGTTGTAGACCCAATCCGTCATTCGGAAGTGCGCCACGAGGCGATAGCAGGCGGCGAGTTCGACCCGCATCGCCCACTCGGCCGGGTCGACGTGGTGGGCAGTGCGCCGGCTCTCTGCAAGCGCCTCGATGAGTTGGGAATTCGACAGGGGCATGGTTGTCATGTTGGTTCTCCGGTTCGGGAATGGATTACTTGCCTACCGCGACAGGAGCGGGGTTCAGCGGCACGGCCTGACTCGGCGCGAGCCTGGGGATGTGGCGCTTGACGACCAGCAGTGCGACAGTCACCAGCAGCATCGACGAACCCAGCAAGGTCAGGTAGCCGGCGGCACCGCCAGCGGTGATGACCATGGCACCGGCGAATGCACTCAGGATGGCGCCCAGTCGCCCGAACGAGAGGCCTCCCGCCGTGCCGGTCGCCCGGATGTTGGTCGGGTAAATGAAGGCGCACAGGGCGTACAACGTGCACTGGACGGCATTGACGAACAGCCCCAGCACGCCGAGACCGAAGATCAGCAGGTTGGTGTCCTGGGCCACGTTGACGTTCTTGAGCAGGAACGCCATGCCGACCGCGCCGGCGCTGGCGATGACCATGGGCCAGCGCGATCCGAACCTGGCGATGACCAGCGCACAACCCAGTCCACCGAGCACGCCGCCGAGGTTCCACGCGGTCAAGCCGGAGCCGGCGATCTGCGTGGGCAGGCCTTCGGAGGCAAGCATCGTTGGCAGCCAACTGAACGCGCTGTAGACCGTCAACAGGCACATGAAGAACGCACACCAGATCGCGATGGTGTCGCGCTTGCGTCCGGTCTCGAACAAGGCGCCGAAGCCCTTGCGCTTTTCGACAGCCTGTTCGGTGAGGTCGGTGAAGACCGTGTTGGCGACGGTCGGCCGCTGCATGCGCGACAGCAAGCCGGCCAGTTCGCTCCAGCGCCCACTGTGACGGGCAAGGTATCGCGGCGACTCGGGCAGCTTGAACAGCAGCAGGATGCCCATCACCATGGGGATCGCGCCACCGATGAAAAAGAGACCGCGCCAACCGTACAAGGGCAGCACGACGCTGGCGAAGAGCCCGGCCAGCATGCCGCCCAGTGGCACGCAGACGATCGTGGCCGTGACAGCCAGGGTCCGGCGGCGCGCCGGCGTGAACTCGGCGGTCATCGTGGTCGATGTCGGCAGTGCGCCGCCGATGCCGAGTCCGGCAATGAATCGCAGGATGGCAATCGTGAGGATGTCGGGCGCAAACCCGATGGCACAGGTGGCGGCGCCGAAGAGGAAGACGCTCGCGACCACGGCCAGCCGGCGGCCGAAGCGGTCCGCGAACAGGCCGGCGCCAGCACTGCCGATGCCCATGCCGACCAGCCCGGCGGCAACGGTCGGCGCAAAGGCGCCTCGGGTGATGCCCCACTCCTTGATGATGTCGGGAATCGCATAGCCGATGAGCTGGCCGTCGAAGCCATCCAGCACGATCGACAGGGAGGCGAGCAGCACGACCATTTTCTGCATGGTCGTGAAAGGGCCATCGTCGAGGATGCGCCCGATGTCCACCGACGGGCCCGGCCGTGTTGCGGTCGTGCTCATGCGGACACCTCTGCGAAGGGGGCTTGAAAAGCAAGTGGCAGGCAGGGCTTTGTGCGCTTTGCAGGCGTGGCGAAGCCACCAGGATGGAATCCGGTCATGACGTTGTCTCCGTGGGTTGAACGGTCAGCGCTTGTGTGCAAGCTCGGCGCTGCGGGGTGCAAGGTCAGTATCGAATTTCGACCTCGCGATTGAAATTGCCGTTTCGCGCAAAAGTCATGCTCGCAGCGACATGGCTGTGACAACGACATCCACCCAGCCCGCAGATCCGCGCGGGTCGTGCCCACCGCCCACGGAAGTCGTCGCGGCATGCGCGAGAACAACTGCTCCCACTGAAGGAACGAACTTCAGAGGCAACCCCCTTCGCTTGGTGAGCCGGGGTTTGCCAAGCGGGCGGGTGCCGGACCGCTCCCAAAGGGAGACGCCTCGAGGACACGGAATGCCGAGCATGGGCATACGCAATCCGCCACTCCGACCGACATCCCATGACACACGAGAACATCTTCACCGGCCTCGAGGTCCTCGACGATGGTGCGGGGCCGGGGCCATGACCATGTCCCACACCCCGCACGCGGCAACGGTCGCCACCGTGTCGGCCCCGCCGCCTCCACCGGCGGTTCCGGCCGAAGCCTATGACCTGCGCCATGGACTGGCCTGCGGCGTGACCGCCGTCGTGATCGGGGTCACGCAAAGCCTCGGTCTCTACCTCGTGGGCTCGAACCTCGCGTCGATCCAGGGATCGCTGGGCGCCACGGCGGCCGAGGCGAGCTGGCTGACCACGGCCTATTTCTCGACGGCGCTGTGGTCGACGCTGCTCCTGGTCAAGGTCCGCCTGCACTTCGGTCTCAGGCTCTTCGCCAGCCTGGGGCTGCTGTGCTTCCTGGTCGTTGCCGGGCTGCACCTGCTGACCAACACCGTCATGTCCGCGGTCCTGGTGCGCGCTGCGCTCGGCATTGCGGCGGCGCCGCTCAGCACGCTGACGGTGCTCTACATGATGGAGGCCTTTCCCCGGAAGCTGGTGATCGCGGGCTTGCTGCTGGGCTTTGCGATGCTGCAGGTGGGCCTGCCGCTGTCGCGCGTGATCTCCACGAACCTGCTCGAAATCGGACAGTGGCACGGCCTGTTCCTGGTCGACGTGGCGCTTGCGGTGCTCAGCTTCTGCGCGATCAATGCCGTGTCGCTGGCGCCATCGCCGAGGCAGAAGGCCTTCTCGGCTGGCGACCTGATCTCCTTCCCGCTGTACGCGGCAGGCCTGGCGCTGCTCTGCGTCGTGGTGTCGCAGGGGCGCATGCACTGGTGGCGCGATGCCGATTGGCTGGGCGTCTGCCTGGCCTGCGCCATCGGCTGCATCGGCCTGTATGTCGCGGTGGAACTGCGGCGCAGCAACCCCTTGATCGACCTGCGCTGGCTGGGCTCGCCCTACATGCTGCGTTTCATCGTCGCGGTGCTGTTGTTCCGCATCATCCTGTCCGAGCAGAACGTGGGCATCGTCGGACTGATGACCGTGCTGGGCCAGAGCAACGAACAGATGCAGCTGCTCTTCGCCTGCGCCGCGGTCGCCACGATCACGGGCTTCGTGATCTCGATCGTGTTCGCCGCGCGCGACGCCACCTACTGGCTCGGGCTGTTGTCGCTGGCACTCATCGTCGCGGTCTCGTGGACGGACTCCGGCGCCACCTCGCTCACACGCCCCGTCGATCTCTATGTCACCCAGACGCTGCTGTCGCTGGCCCTTGCGCTGTTCTTTGCCGGCTCGTGCCTGCTGGGTTTCGGGCCAGTCATCCGGGATGGCGGGCGCCAGATCATCAGCTTCCTGGCCGCCTTCAGCGCCTCGCAATACATGGGCAGCCTGTTGGGCACTGCATGGATCACGACGGTGGTGGCCGACCGCCAGCGGTGGCACTACGCCGCGCTGGTCCAGCACCTGGCCAGCGCCGATCCCCTGGTGGCCGCAAGGCTCGTGCAACTTGGAGGATCGATCGCTCGCTTCGTGAACGACCCGGCCGAGCGCGCCGACCAGGTGCTGGCGCTGTTCGGCCAGCAGGTGACGCGCGAATCCTTCGTGCTGGCCTACAACGACGTGTTCCAGTCCATCGCCATGCTGGCGGCGGCGATATTCGTATGGTTCGCATACCTGACATGGCGCGCCCGGCTGCGCACGCGCGCCGCCGCAGCCGCGCATGCAACTGCGGCCCATGCCGGCTGACCCGCGAAGCGCTGCCATGGACGCCCCCAGGAACCCCTTGAACCGCGCGACCGCGCTGGTATTGATGCTCGCGCTGGCCGGCGTGCTGCTTGTGCTCTATGCGTGGCGCCTGCCACCGTTCCGCACGGCCATCGAGTCGACCGAGAACGCCTATGTGCGCGGCAGCATCACCGTCATCGCGCCCAAGGTCGACGGCTACGTGGCCCAGGTTCTGGTGCAGGACTTCGCCGAGGTGAAGGCCGGCCAGGTGCTGGTGCAGCTGGACGATCGCAACTACCGCCAGCGGGTCGCGCAGGCGCAGGCGAGCCTGGCGGCCGCGCAGGCCAACCTCGACAACGTTGCGCAGGCGCGGCGCGTGCGCGAGGCCGGCGTCAGCACCGCAGAGGCCTCGGTCGCCACCGCACTGGCGCAGCAGGTCAACGCGAGCGCCCAGCTCTCGCGCACCCAGGCGGACCAGCGGCGCGCCGATGCTCTGGTGCCGGACGGTTCGATCTCGCAGCGTGAGCGCGACCAGACCGAGGGCTTGCTGCGCCAGGCCGAGGCGGCGCGCACCCAGGCCGGGGCGGCGATCCGCCAGGCGCGCGCGGGCCATGCGGCCGCGCAGCAGGATCTGCGCGCGGTGATCGTGAACCGCCGCAGCGTAGAGGCCAGCGTCGAGACAGCCCAAGCGGCCGTGCAGCTGGCGGAAATCGATCTGGAGAACACCCGCATCCGCGCGCCGCGCGATGGCCATGTCGGCGAGGTGGGCGTGAAGCTGGGCCAGTACGTCACGCCCGGCACGCAGCTGATGGTGCTGGTGCCGGCGCAGGTCTGGGTGGTGGCCAACTTCAAGGAGGCGCAGACCTCCCGCATGCGCGAGGGCCAGCCGGCCGCGCTGCGCGTGGACGCGCTCGCCGATGCGAAGTTCAAGGGCCGCGTCGAGCGCCTGTCGCCGGCCACCGGCTCCGAGTTCAGCGTGATCCGGGCAGACAACGCCACCGGCAACTTCACCAAGATCCCGCAGCGCTTGCCGGTGCGCATCGCCGTCGACATGAGCGACACGCTGGCTGCAAGGCTGCGGCCCGGCATGTCGGTCTTCGCCAGCGTGGACACAAGCAGTTCCGCGCCATGAAGCCCGGCCACTGGCTTGCATTGCTCTGCCTGCTGCTGTTGCAGGCTTGCGGGGCGCCCGAGCGGCGATCGGTGGCGGATCTGGCCGCGATCGCACCCGCCCCGCAGCAGTGGCTGGCTGCCGGCGGCAGCGTTCCGGTGCAACGCCTCTGGTGGCAGGGCTTCGGCGATCCGGTGCTGGCAGGGCTGGTCGACGAGGCGCTGGCGCGTAATCTCGACCTTCGCCAGGCGGCCGCGCGCCTGGCCGAGGCGCGTGCGCTGGCGCGGGTGCAGGATGCCGCGGCCTGGCCCACGCTCGACTTCGGCGTTGGCGCCGAGCGCGCGCGCAGCATCAGCGAGGTCACGGGCAGGCCCTTCCTGTCCGACAACTACCAGGGCCAGTTCATCGCGGCCTACGAAGTCGACCTGTGGGGCCGCATCGCGGACTTGCGCTCGGCCGCGCAGGCCAGTGCGGACGCCACCGCGGCGGCACGCGACGCGGTGGCGCTGAGCGTCGCGGCCACCGCAGCCGCGAGCTACATCCAGCTGCGTGCCTTCGACGCGCGCCTGGAGCTGGCGCGCCGCACGCTGGCGTCACGTGAGCGCTCGCTGGCGCTGACGCGATCGCGCGAGCAGCGCGGCTATGGCAGCGGACTGGAGTCGGCGCAGGCCGAGGCGGAACTGCGCGCCACCGCCCAGGCGATCCCGCAGCTCGAGCAGGCGATCGAGCACCTGGAGCGCTCGCTCAACGTGTTGCTCGCGCGCACGCCCGGACCGATAGAGCGAGGCGCGCCGCTGTTGGCCTTGACCGATCCCGGCTTGCCCGCAGGCGGCCTGCCATCAACGTTGATGCGGCGCCGACCCGACATCTACAGCGCCGAACTGCAGCTTGCGGCCACCGATGCGCAACTGGCCGCAGCACGCGCGCAGATGCTGCCTTCGGTGCACCTGTCGGCCACGCTGGGCCGCGCCGGCGCCAGCGTGCTGCGCGGCGATCCCTTCGCTCTCTGGAGCGTGGGCGACAGCGTGCTCGCGCCGCTGTTCAACGGCGGCCGGCTGCGCTCCCTGGCGGACGCCAGCGCTTCGCGGCGCGACCAGGCGCTGATCGCCTATGAGCGCTCGGTGCTCACGGCTTTCGCCGAGGTCGAGACGCAGCTCAGTGCCTACGCATTCCAAAGCGAGCAACTGGTGCAGGCCCAAGGCCAGCGCGTGGCGCTCGAGGACGCGCTGCGCATCGCCGGAAGGCGCTACCGCGAAGGCTTTGCCTCTTATCTGGACGAACTCCTGGCGCAGCGCAACTTGTTCGCCGTCGAGCAGAACGTGTTGCAGCTCAATGCCGAACTGCTCGCAACGGAAGTGAACCTCTACCGCGCACTTGGCGGCGGATGGACTGCGCAAGACCAGGTGTCGCAGCTGCCATGAAGACAGGCCGCCAGGTCCATCGCCTTCATGTCGAGAAGGGGCGCGCATGCTTTCGCCCGGCTTGAACCTCGGCTGGCACGGCGCGGCCGTGTGGATGGTGGTGAACACGGCCATCGCGCTGCTGCTGGGTTGGTTCGTTGGCTACGAGCGCTATTTCAGCGGGCGCGCCGCCGGCAGCCAGGTCTATTGCCTGGTCTGCGCAACCTCTTGCGCGGTCACCTTGCTGGCAGGTTACCCCGCGTTGTGGTACGGGGCACGGTCCAAACCGTCACCGACGCGGATCCGACCAAGGTCATCGGCAGCATCCTCACGGGCATCGGCTTCCTGGGCGCCGGGATCATCGTGAAGAGCGGCCTCAACGTACGCGGCCTGACGACCGCGGCGTCGATCTGGGGTTCCTCCGCGATCGGCATCCTGGTGGGCGTGGGGTTCTACCTGCCGGCCATGGGGCTCACAGCTCTTTTCGTGGTCTGCACGGCCATCGTGCCCCGGATCGAGCAGCACTTGCCCTCGCATGCGGCAATCGCGGGAACGCTTCGATTTCGCGAGGGACACAGGCCGAGGCCCGAGGACATCCGCCGCTTCATGGACGAACGCGGACTTCGCATCCCGCCCGAGAGCCTGAGCGTCAGCTTCGACGGCACTCACTTCGAACTCGAGTGCCTGATCTTTGCGAACTCGAGCGCGCGAACCAATGCGATGAGCACGATCGCTCAGGAGCTGTCCCACCTCGCGCACGTAGAGGGCTTCACATTGGCGCACTCGAGCCGCGCATGAGGAAGACGGGAAGAGTGCTTGATCAGGCCGTCCATGGTCTCCGCCTCAAGACCTGCCCGCGCCCCCTCCCAAAGGCGGTTGGCGGGCAGGGCGCGGCGGTCTATCGTTGCGTGCCATGAGCACTCCAACCCGAATCCTGATCGCGGACGACCATTCGATGATTCGCGCCGGCTTGCGCGCGTTGCTGTCATCGCAGGCCGACCTTTGCGTTGTGGGAGAAGCGTCCAACGGGGACGAAGCGATCGCGTTGTGGCAGGAGACCAGGCCCGACGTCGGACTGTTCGACATGCGCATGCCGACGCTGGATGGCGTCGAAGCGCTGCGAAGAATCCGGTCACGGCAGCCGCAGGCTGCCGTCATCATGCTCACGACGCTGGCCCGCGAGGTCGACGTCGAACGCGCAATCGGCGCCGGGGCACGTGGCTACCTTCTCAAGGACGCCGCCTTGACGGAGATCGTTGACTGCATCCACTCGGTACGCAACGGAGAAGTGAGGGAGCTCGGCCGCATGAAGAGCCGCCTGTCGATGCGGGACGCACCGGAGCCGCTGACGCTCCGTGAAGCCGAAGTGCTCGAGGGCATCGCTCTCGGAAGAAGCAATCGCTCCGTTGCCCAGGCGCTCGGCATTGGCGAGGGCACGGTCAAGACCCACCTGAAGCGGGTCTACGGAAAGCTGTACGCACGCAACCGTACCGAGGCGATCGTGGTGGCGCGCAGGAAGGGCTTGCTCCCGGCCCATTGTTGACAGCCCTGAAATATCGTTTTGCGGTGGTGCCTCTCGCTCCGCGCGGAGGCCGAGCCTAGACTGCCTTTCGTCCCCACTCATGGCGAAGGGCAAGCAAATGAATTGCATCGGGCTCGACTGCAACCCGGCAACCAGCCTCAAGCTGGTCAACGACACGCTGCGCACGTCCAGCGATCGGCTCGAGTCCGAAGGCTTCGACCGCTTCCTGGAAACAATCGTCCGGCAGGCCGTCGAGATCGGCGGCGCGTCGGCAGGATGGCTCGCCATGCGGTCAGCCGACGAGACGCAGCTCGAGGTCGCCGGCCTCCTGAAACGCAACATGCAGCGTGGCGGCGGCCTCGTTCCCGTCCAGTCGGCCGACCGGGTCATTCCGCTGGACGGATTCGTGAGTGAAGTCTGGGAAGCCACCAAGAAGGCCGAAGAGTTTCACTGGCAGCAGCTCGACGAGCGCCGATCTCCAGTGGTGATGCGCGGGTGGTACGAGCGCCGGCGCTACCGGGAGGCGCTGCTGGTGCCGATCCGCCTCGGCGGCACGACCTTCGGGCAGCTCCCGCTGATCTTCGGCCCGCAGGGCAGGCCCTCGCATGCGCGGCTGCACGTCGTGCGCGTGCTCGCCCAGCAGGCCGCCCTGGCGATCCGGATGCAGCACCTGGGCCACAGCGCCAGCGAAGCCGCGCGCCGGTCGGCCATCGAGGCGGAGCGCTCGCGCATGGCTGGCGAGATCCACGACGGCCTGGCGCAGGCCTTCCTCTCCGTCATCATGCAGGCACGCGCCGCGCGGCTCGGCGGCCGACTGCGCACGCAGCGGCTGCTGCAGTCCATCGAAGAGATCGAGTCCCTGGCTGTCGGCGGTCTCGAGGAGGCGCGCCGCTCGGTGTTCGCACTACGCTCGATCTTCGTGGAAAGCGCCGGCCTCGTGCCCGCCCTGGAACGGCTGGTCGACAGCCTGTCGATTGCCGGACGCACGCGATTCGCCTTCGAGAATCGCGCTGGAGCGCCCCATGTCTCCGCAGTGGTGGAGGACTGCGCCTACCGCATCGTCCAGGAGGCAACGCAGAACGCACTCAAGCACGCGGGAGCCCAGCTCGTGACCGTGCGGCTGGAACGCGACGGTGGCTGGCTGCGGGTGCGCGTCGAAGACGACGGCGACAACGTCGTCCACGATGTGATCCAGGGTGCTCGCGAACGCGGCGGGCTCCGGGCGATGCGCGAGCGCGCAGAAGGCTGCGGTGGAAGCTTTCTCGTCGAGCCGCGCCTGCCGCACGGAACGCGCGTCGATGTCCTGTTGCCATTGAAGGAGACCCCGGCATGAGCGAAAGAATCCACGATCCAGTCCGCGTGATCCTGGCCGACGATCACGCGATCTTCCGACACGGCGTTCGAAGGGTGCTCGAGCACTGGGGAACCATCGACGTCGTGGCGGAATGCGGCGACGGGCAAAGCGCGCTGGACGCCTGGCTCGAGCTGCGGCCCGACCTCCTGCTGCTCGATCTGCGGATGCCGCGGCTCGATGGCCTGGAAGTCGTGCGACGCGTGCTCGAGGCAGACCCCGCCGCGCGGATCCTCATCATGACCACCTACAGCACCGAACAGGACATCGGGCACGCCTTGCGCGCTGGCGCTCGCGGTTATCTGCTGAAGGATGCCGCGCCGGAAGAGGTGTTGCGCGCGATCTTGCGCGTGGTCGAGGGCGGCATGGTCCTCGCGCCCGACATCGCTGCGCAGTACGTGCAGACCACGACTCGCGCGGAACTGTCGCCGCGTGAGTCCCAGATCCTGCGCATGCTGGGCGCAGGAAAGCCGAACAAGGAAATCGCTCGCAACCTGTCGCTGGAGCTCAGCACGGTGAAGGGGCATGTGAGGTCCGTGCTCGACAAGCTGGGCGTGCGCAACCGGACCGAGGCGGTTGCCGAGGCCACGCGGCGCGGCTTCGTGCCTCAGCACTAGGGTCCCGAAGATGCATGCCCCAGGTACCGGCGGTACCACTGGCTCGATATGCCGGCGGACACGGAGAGCTCAGTTCGCCGCCACTGCCCCTCGCGGAGTGGCGCGGTGCTGGCTTGAAGACAGCGCGAAGGAGCCGCTGTCTTCGCCATACAGCTGATTCAGTGTGCCGTTCCTCGTGGCTGCCACAAGGTCGGACTTCACTTCTGCGCGCGGCGTGTCCAGCGTCTGATGACGCGAGAGATAGAACGAGCCACTGTCGCTGCCGGTCAGCGCGTTCAGCGTGCCCGTCGCGCGGGCTTCCTTGACTTCGGATTGCACAACCTTGCGCGCTCCGGTCGAGTGAAAGTGTGAGGTCAAGTAGGCGGACCCACTGTCCTCACCGGCGAGAGCCTCGAGTTCGCCACTGGCTTGCGCGGCCCTGAGTTGCGCCTTCACTTCGGCACGGCTCAGCTGCGCCGAAGCCACGGTGGCGGACAGAGCGAGAAAGGCGGCCAGCGCGGCCGTGGTCAGATTGCTTTTCATCACGATTCCTTCGTGTGTCTGAATGAAGGAGAGGTGGCGCCGGCAGACACACATCCGGCGACCTCATTGAGCGATTGAATCGCGGAGGACACGCCAGCGACGTCTCCCATTGGAAGGGTTGAAGCGCCCAGTCCTTTCGAACGTCAGGCGCCCCTTCGTTCGGGAGACGCTGGGCGCACGTCCGTCGCGATCCAATGACTCATGCGCAGCCGGTTTGCCGCTGCGCAAGCTGCCAACCCATTGATCGCAGGAGCACCACCTCATGTCCTATGCCAAGCCCATCCGCCGCATCGCCATCGTCGGCACGGGTCTCATCGGTTCCGGCTGGGCCGCGCACTATCTCGCCCGGGGATTCGACGTCGTTGCGACCGACCCCGCACCGAACGCAGAAGCCGCGCTACGCAAGTTCGTGGACGACGCGTGGGGGCTGCTCACGCGCGTCGGGCTCGCCGAGGGTGCCAGCCGCGACCGCCTGCGCTTCGAGCCCGACATGCGCCGCGCCCTGCACGATGCCGACTTCGTGCAGGAAAACGGTCCGGAGCGTCCCGACTTCAAGGCCAGGCTGTTCGCCGACATGGACGACGCGACGCCCATCGACAGCCTGATCGCATCAAGCTCTTCAGGGCTCACGATGGACGTGATGCAGGCCCTGTGCAAGCATCCCGAACGCTGCGTGGTCGGCCACCCGTTCAACCCGCCGCATGTGGTGCCGCTCGTCGAAGTGGTGGGCGGCGCGAAGACTTCGCAGGCCGCACTCGAGCAGGCCATGTCGTTCTATGCAGGCGTCGGCAAGAAGCCGATCCTGCTGCGCAAGGCACTGCCGGGCCACGTCGCGAACCGGCTGCAGGCGGCGCTCTATCGCGAGGTCGCGTATCTCATTCAGCAGGACGTGCTCAGCGTCGAGGACGCCGACATCGCCGTTTGCTACGGGCCCGGCCTGCGCTGGGGCGTCATCGGACCCACGCTGCAGTGGCATCTGGGTGGAGGCACGGGTGGAATCCAGCATTTCGCCGACCACCTCATGGGGGGCCTGTTCCAGCAAATGAATCAGCTTGGCCATCCCGAACTGACACCGGCGCTGCGCCAGTCGCTCATCGACGGCGCGCTCCGCCAGACCGTCGGGAGATCGGTCGAGGAGCTCGCTGCATGGGAGAACGAGGTGATGGCCCGGGTGCTCAAGCTGCGTGCAGCCTGAGGCGCTCTCGTGACCTTCTCCATGCGCCCGGACGGTGCAGCCACCCTCCCGATGGGAGACGAAGCGATGACCGCGGGTACCTACAGTGAACTTGTCCATCACCGCTGCCGTACCACCATGAAAAGTCTTGACCCCATGAAGCCCGTGTCCACGCCGACGCCTGCCTTTGCAGAGATCACGCGCCGCCAGTTGCTGCTTGTCGGGGCGGGCGCTGCAGCAGCAGCGGCCTTGCCATTCGCAGCGTCTGCTGCATCCACCGCGCAGAACAGCGCAGAAACCCCGAAAGGAAATCCACCCATGAGCCATGTCACCACCAAGGACGGTGTCCAGATCTTCTACAAGGACTGGGGCCCCGCCCATGCGACGCCTGTCGTCTTCTCGCATGGATGGCCCCTGAGCTCCGACGATTGGGACGCGCAGATGATGTTCTTCCTCGCCAGGGGTTACCGCGTCGTTGCGCACGATCGGCGCGGGCATGGCCGCTCGGCGCAAGTCTGGAGCGGACACGACATGGACCACTACGCCGACGACCTCGCCGCTGTCGTGAACCATCTCGACCTCAAGGGCGCAATTCACGTGGGCCATTCCACCGGCGGCGGCGAGGTCGTGCGCTACCTGGCGCGCCATGGCGAGAAGCGAGCCTCGAAAGCCTGCCTCATCGCAGCCGTGCCGCCGCTGATGGTCCAGACCGCGTCGAATCCAGGCGGCCTGCCCAAGGACGTATTCGATGGCCTGCAACTGCAGACGGCCACGAACCGGGCGCAGTTCTTCCGCGATCTCCCCGCGGGGCCGTTCTACGGCTTCAACCGCCCGGGCGTGAAAGCCCAGGAAGGCATCATCCAGAACTGGTGGCGTCAGGGAATGATGGGCAGTGCCAAGGCGCACTACGACGGCATCGTTGCGTTCTCGCAGACCGACTTCACCGACGACCTGAAGAAGATTGGGCTGCCCGTGCTGGTGATGCACGGCGACGATGACCAGATCGTCCCCTATGCCGATGCCGGGCCGCTGTCCGCAAAGCTGCTGAAGAACGGCACGCTGAAGACCTACAAGGGCTTCCCGCACGGCATGCCGACGACGCAAGCGGAGGTCATCAACGCCGACTTGCTGGCCTTCATCAAGGCCTGATGGCGCTGCCCTGCAGAGCACTGCACACAAGGAGCAACCATGAAGCCGGTCACTACCTCATCGAGCGCCGTCTCGGCCCCCAATCAATTCGTTGAAGTCGGCGGTCGCAAGCTTGCCTGGCGGTCCATCGGATCGGGCTACCCGATCGTGCTGTGCCAGCGCTTCCGGGGGAACATGGATTCGTGGGATCCGGCGTTTCTCGACGGACTGGCGTCGCATGGGTTCCAGGTCATCATCTTCGACTACAGCGGCATCGGCCTGTCCACTGGCGAGCGGACCTACAGCCCCCCATCGCTTGCCAAGGACGCCATCGAGCTGATCGGCGCATTGGGCCTTCAGAAAGTGGTGATCGGCGGCTGGTCCGTCGGAGGCATCGCTGCACAGATCGTCCTGGCGATGGCTGGTCCCAAGGTCAGTCATGTCGTTCTCCTGGCCACGACGCCTCCCGGTGACCTTGCCAAGCTCGGCGAGCAATTGTTCTTCGACCTGGCCGCCAAGCCGAAGAACGATCTGGGCGACACGACGGCGCTTTTCTTCGAGCCCGCTTCGGAGTCCAGTCGCGAGGCGGCCAGACGCGCGGCCGCTCGCCTTGAAGAACGCAAGCACGATCTCAGCGTGGAGGTCCCCGCCGATTGGGCCATCAGTGCGATCGCTGCAGGCCCTCGCAGCCCGGTGTTCCCCGCGCCGGCCGTGCTGGAGGCCATGAAGAAGACGAAGACGCCGATCCTGCATATCGGCGGTGACCACGACATCGTCTTCCCCGTCGAAAACTGGTACGCCCTGAACCGGCAATTGCCGACCCTGCAGTTGCTCACCTTCCCGCACACGGGGCACGGCCCGCAGCTGCAGTACGTCCAGGAGTCGGTCGACTGCATCGCGAGCTTCATCAAGGCGAGCTCGGCGCGAGCCTGAACTTCCTGAACGTGGCGCGGCCACTTCGATACCAACGTTCATGCATTGAGCGCATGCGATGCCTTGCTGCTCGATGGTGAAACCCGACTGCGGCTGAGCCAGGGCCGCGGCGTGGAGATCCTCGTGTTCGACCTGGCTCGCAACCCAACCCCAACCCTCAAAGGAAACGATCCCCATGCCCATCACCGCCAAGCCCAACGCCGGTTCCGCGCTGCTGACACCCAACGACCATGCGCTCGTCCTGATCGACTTTCAGTCGCAGATGGCATTCGCCACCCGGTCCATCGACGCGGTCTCGCTGCGCACCAATGCCGGCCTGATCGCCAGCGCAGCGGCGGGGTTCAAGGTCCCCACCGTGCTGACCACTGTCGCCGAGAAGAGCTTCTCTGGGCCGATGTTCACGGAGGTCACCGACCCGTTCCCCGGCCAGAAGCTCATCGATCGCACGTCGATGAACGCATGGGAGGACGCGAACGTCATCAAGGAGCTGAACAGGATCGGCAAGGACCGCGTCGTGCTCGCCGGCCTGTGGACGTCGGTCTGCATCGTCGACCCGGTGCTGTCGGCGCTGGAGCAGGGCTATGAGGTCTACGTGGTGACCGATGCATGCGGCGATGTCTCCACCGAGGCGCACGAGCGTGCCGTGACGCGCATGGTCCAGGCCGGTGCGCGCCCCATGACGTCCCTGCAATACCTCCTGGAGCTGCAGCGCGACTGGGCACGCGCCGAAACCTACGAGCTCACGACGGGCATCGCCAAGACGCATGGCGGCGCCTATGGCCTGGGCGTCATCTACTCGCAATCGATGTTCAACGCGCACGGCGGCTGACCTTCCATGGAAGGCGGCTCGGTCGGGCCGCCTTCCGTCACTCGACGGAACGGAAATCCTCATGAAAACCTACATCGTCTCGCTCGCCGCCGGATTGCTGGTCGGCGTCATCTACGCGCTGCTCGACGTCCGCTCGCCAGCGCCGCCGGTCATCGCGCTGGTCGGCCTGCTTGGCATCCTGCTTGGCGAACAGATACCGCCGCTGGTCAAGCAGGTGTCGAAAGTCAACAAGGCAAGCGCGTCGACGCAGCGTCAGGCCAAGCCGCAGACGCTGGTTCAACTGCCCTCTCGCAAGTCCGCCGGAGAAACCCGTCATGGCTGAATCTGCCGTTCCCGACCTCATCCTGCACAACGGCGTGTTCACGACCCTGGACCGTGCGAATCCGGTGGCCCGTGCGGTCGCCGTCAAGGACTCCCGTTTCCTGCGCGTGGGTGACGACGAGGACGTCCTTTCCCTCGCTGGACCGGGTACCACCGTCATCGATCTCAAGGGCCGCCGCGTGTTGCCCGGCCTTTGCGACAACCACACGCACATCATCCGTGGCGGCCTGAACTTCAACATGGAACTGCGCTGGGACGGTGTGCGCAGCCTCGCCGATGCGATGGGCATGCTCAAGCGACAGGTGGCCGTGACACCGCCGCCCCAATGGGTGCGCGTGGTGGGCGGTTTCACCGAGCGCCAGTTCGAGGAGCGGCGCCTGCCGACCATCGAGGAACTCAACGCGGTGGCGCCGGACACGCCGGTGTTCATCCTCCACCTCTACGACCGTGCGCTGCTGAACGCCGCCGCCCTGCGCGCCGTCGGCTACACCCGGGAGACGCCCGCGCCGCCTGGCGGCGAGATCGTGCGCGATGCCAGCGGCAACCCGAGCGGGCTGCTGCTGGCCAAGCCCAACGCCGCCATCCTCTATGCGACCCTGTCCAAGGGCCCGAAGCTGCCGCTGGAGTACCAACTCAACTCGACGCGCCACTACATGCGCGAGTTGAACCGGCTCGGCGTCACCAGCACCATCGATGCCGGCGGCGGCTCCCAGAATTATCCCGAAGACTATGAAGTCGTCCAGAAGCTTGCCGAGGCCGGACAACTCACCGTGCGCATCGCCTACAACCTGTTCACGCAGAAGCCGAAGCAGGAGAAGGACGACTTCCTCAAGTGGACCGCGGGCTCGAAGTACAAGCAGGGCGACGACTACTTCCGCCACAACGGCGCCGGCGAGATGCTGGTGTTTTCGGCCGCTGACTTCGAGGACTTCCGCCAGCCCCGGCCCGACATGGGGGCCGAGATGGAGGGCGAACTGGAGGAGGTGGTGCGCGTGCTCGCGCAGAACCGCTGGCCCTGGCGCATGCATGCCACCTACGACGAGACCATCACCCGCGCGCTGGACGTGTTCGAGAAGGTGAGCCGCGACATTCCTCTCGCAGGCCTGAACTGGTTCTTCGACCATGCCGAGACCATCTCGGAGAAGTCAATCGATCGCATCGCCGCACTCGGCGGCGGCGTGGCGGTGCAGCACCGCATGGCCTACCAGGGTGAGTACTTCGTCGAGCGCTATGGCGCCCCCGCGGCGCAGGCCACGCCACCGGTGGCGCGCATGATCGCCAGGGGCGTCAACGTGTCGGCAGGCACCGACGCCACGCGCGTGGCGTCGTACAACCCGTGGGTGTCACTGGCGTGGCTCGTCACCGGCAAGACCGTGGGCGGCCTGCAGCTCACGCCGCAGCGCAACTGCATCGATCGCGACACGGCGCTGCGCATGTGGACCGAGAAGGTCGCGTGGTTCTCCAACGAGGTCGGGCAAAAGGGCGTGATCAAGGAAGGCCTGCTCGCGGACCTGACGGTGCCGGACCGGGACTTCTTCGGCTGCGCGGAGAGCGAGATCGCCGACACCTCGGCGCTGCTCACCGTGGTGGGCGGCAAGGTGGTCTACGGCGCCGGCGAGTTCAGCGCCTGGGACGAAGGCACGCCGCCGCCGCCGATGCCAGACTGGTCGCCGGTGCGCCGCTTCGGTGGCTACGGCGCCTGGGGCGAGAAGAAGGGTGCGCCGATGCAGGCTGCGATGCGCAGGCAAGCGATGGCCGCATGCGCATGCAGCAGTGCCTGCGCAGTTCACGGACACGACCACCTCGCCGCCGCAAGCCGCTCGATGCCCACGGCCGATCTGAAATCCTTCTGGGGAGCACTGGGATGCGCATGCTGGGCGGTGTGACGCTCCGGTGGCTGGCCTTGCTCGCGCTGTGCGCGGCGTACGTGCAGGGCGGCTTGAACAAAGCATTCGATTTCCCGGCCGCGATCGCGGAGATGCAGCACTTCGGCGTCGCGCCCGCCGCGCCGCTGGCCGTGCTCACCATCGGGGTCGAGATCGGCGCATCGCTGCTCATCCTGACCGGGCTCTACCGATGGGCGGGCGCACTGATGCTTGGCGGCTTCACCCTGTTCGCCACCTTCGTCGCCAACCGCTTTTGGGAGCTGGCGCCTCCGGAGCGTTTCATGGCGGCGAATTCCTTCTTCGAGCACATCGGGCTGATCGGCGGCTTCGTCCTCGTGGCGTGGCATGACCTGCGGCCGCGGCAGCAGCAGCGGGAGCGGCAGCGGTCATGAGCCGCACCCTGGTGACGGGCAGCGCACTTGGCTTCACCGCTGGCTATGTCGACACGGTCGGCTTCGTCGCGCTCTTCGGCCTGTTCACGGCGCACGTGACGGGTAACTTCGTGCTCATCGGCAGCGAGATGGCACAGCCGACGGAGAGCGTGCTGATCAAGCTCCTGGCGTTTGCGGCTTTCATTGCCGCGGTCGCCGCTTCACGCCTGCTGGCCCTGTCCGTCGAGCGCAGGGGAGGGCCTGTGCATCGCCTTCTCCTGCTGCTGCAGGGTGCGCTGCTTGCGGCTTGCATGCTGTGCGGCTGGCGTGCCCAGCCCATCGTCGATGCGGGTGCGCCCTGGGTGCTCGCCACCGGGGTGCTGGGTGCAGCAGCGATGGGCGTGCAGAATGCGGCGGCCCGCCTTGTCTACAGCGATCTGGCGCCCACGACGGTCATGACAGGCAACGCCACCCAACTGGTGCTCGACCTCGTCGAGCTGTTGCGCAGGGACACCACGGATACCGGACTGCGCCAGAGGATTCGCAAGTTGATTTGGCCACTCATCGCCTTCGCATGCGGCGCGCTCTGTGGCGCCTTTGCCTGCATGCGCGCGTCCATGTGGGCGCTGGCGTTGCCCTTGGCCATCCTTTTTGGGCTGGCGCTGACGCCTTCAGCCCAACGTTGAAGAACCTGCGGCAGTACTCACGCACTCGGCTCACGTTGCGCCCGGCAGGATCGATCACAAGATACGAGTGAAGCGTCGCTCGGGCCCACGTCCGACTACACGCGTGGCGAAGCGCTTTCACGCAGGGGTCAGGGGACAGTGGCCTTCGCCTCGGCCAGATACGGCGCCATCGAATGGTGCCGATACGCCACCTCCCCGATCTCGTCGTAGCTGCAATTTCCGCACTCGAACGACGCGGCCGTCGTGGTGCCGTCGGCCAGTTGGTTCAGCGTCTCCTCGCTCACCAGCAGGTACTCGGACTCGGGCACCTGATTCTTCAACAGCCGGTGCGCGACGATGATGCTCTTGCCGATGAATTTCGAATGACCCTTGACCTGCATGGTCCTGGCCGGCCCGAAATGCGCGACGAACTTGAGCGAAAGGCAATGGACGGTGGAGCAGGCGCCGCATGTGCAGGTGCGCAGGATCTCGATCCGCTTGATGTGCGAATGGAAGTCCACGAACATCTTCCGTGCCTGCGCCAAAAGCTCTTCCAGCGACGGCGGCGCGCCGGGACGAACGAACAGCACCGCATCGCCTTCGAACTCGGAAACTTCCAGTCCGAGCTGGTTGGCGTCCACGATCAACTCGAGCAACTCCTGGATGATGTGCTGGCTATGGCTCACTTCGGTCTCGGTCAC
Source organism: Variovorax brevis (assembly GCF_030317105.1). Lineage (GTDB taxonomy): Bacteria > Pseudomonadota > Gammaproteobacteria > Burkholderiales > Burkholderiaceae_C > Variovorax > Variovorax brevis. The sequence continues at coordinate 67,991 of NZ_JASZYG010000003.1, read as the reverse complement.
GAACTTCGTGAAACCGCTGATGTCCGGAATGAAGAAAAGCACGTCGTCGGGATGTGTTGTCGCCACGGCTCGCTCCAGGGATTTGCGTCAGCGCATTCAATCACGCGCGCCCGTGCAGATCCGGCACAGCCCCGACAAGACCCCGAAGGCAACCTGGTCTGGCGATACCGAGCCGGGCGAGGATGGCTCGCCGGGCGCCCTCCATCGGCGTAATATGGCCTCTCGACACCGTCAACGCAGATGCCATGAACGACGACCATGCAGCGACCGCAAGGATGAGTGGGGGCGAGCCTTCGATGAAGCGTCGGCTTGCCGCAATCCTTGCAGCCGACATCGCCGGCTACAGCCGGTTGATGGGCGAAGACGAAGAAGCAACGGTCGAGGCGCTGAAGGGCCATCAGTCCGTTGTGCTCCCATTGGTGAACCGCTACGGCGGCCACGTCATCGATACGGCCGGTGACGGGATCCTGGCCGAGTTTCCGAGCGTCATCAACGCGACCGAATGTGCCGTCGAGATTCAGACCGTGATGGCGATCCGGAATGAAAGTGTGCCCGCGCATCGACGCATGCTCTTTCGGATGGGCATCAACCTGGGTGACGTGATCCACGACGAGTCGCGCATCTACGGCGACGGCATCAATGTGGCCGCCCGACTCGAAGGCATTGCAGAGCCCGGCGGCATCTGCATTTCGCGCCAGGTCTTTGACCAGGTGAATCGAACGCTGAAGGCCAATTTCGAATCACTCGGCCCGCGTACCCTGAAAAACATCGTCCACCAGGTGGACGTCTTTGCGATCGCGCCGGCGCAGCGCAGCCATGCACCCGGAGTGACTGCCCCCAGCGCGGTTGAACTGAAACAGGAGATCCACTTCTGCAGTGCGCCCGATGGCGTTCAACTCGCCTACTCGACGATCGGGCAGGGACCGCCATTGTTCAAGACCGGCAACTGGATGACGCACCTCGAATTCGACCTGGAGAGCCCCATCTGGCGACATCTCTATCGCGAACTGGCGAAAGACCATCGCCTGGCCCGCTACGACGCCCGTGGCAACGGGCTGTCGGATCGCGTGGTCGACGAGATTTCGTTCGAGGCCCTTGTCGGCGATCTGGAGACCGTGGTCGACGCCATCGGAAACGAGCGCTTCGCTCTGTTGGGTGTCTCCCAGGGCTGTGCCATTGCGATCGCCTATGCGGTTCGACATCCGCAGCGCGTGTCGCATCTCATCCTCTACGGTGGTTTTGCGCTGGGCTGGAAAAAGCGCACCCGCACCGCGGCGCAGTGCGAAGAAGATGACGCCCTGCTGACGCTCATGCGCGTGGGCTGGGGCAAGGAGAATGCCGCCTTCCGCCAACTCTTCACTTCGCAGTTCATCCCTGACGCCACGAAGGAACAGGCCGACTGGTTCAACGAGCTGGAACGCATCACGGTATCGGGGGACACCGCTGCGCGCATATTCGAGACGGCCGGCAACATCGACGTCACCGCGCTGTTGCCGCAGGTGCGCGTACCGACGCTGGTGATGCACGCGCGCGGTGACGCCCGCGTCCCCTTCGAAGCCGGCCGCCGCATGGCAGCCGGCATCCCCGGTGCGCGCTTCCAGGCGCTGGATGGGCGCAACCACCTGTTCTTCGAGGCCGAACCGGCCTTCAACCAGTTTCTTGAGAACACGCGATCGTTCCTGGCAGGCTAGCCTCAACGGATCGCCCCCTGCGCATTGGGCTGCAGCGAGGCAGATGAGCGAACTTTTGGTGGACAACGGCCTGCGATTTGCATTGTGGTTTACCAGAGTCACTGCCAACTATTCACGCTTGTGACGAGTGGCTCCGCAGCATGTCGCCCTTGCCAACTAGACTGCCTGAAGGCGGAGCTTGCAAGCAACCATTGCGCGTCGCAGCAGTGGCATGGGCCGGCTTGACGAGCTACTCGCATATCAACCACTTTCCCTTCGCCAGCTTCATGACACAAGACCTGCACGTGATCGTCGATGAACCCATTCCCGGGCACTTCTATTGGTTGATCGTTCATCTGGGCCGCGAGGGCATGTCGAACTACGTGGTCGACTATGCGCGAGGCCCCTTGCCAACGCGCGAGTCTGCGAGACAGACCGCAAGGGAAGCGCTGGCCGGACACCAAAGGACCGGTAGCCCATGGACGGACGTGCCATCGGGCAGTGCGCTTGGATGGAACGTCGACACCGTTCCCGGAACGCTTCATCACGATTCGAATTGAAAGCAGGGCATGCGTCCGGCTCGCCATGCGCTGACTTCGCATCGAGGCAGGGCAGGTGAGTGACTTCGAGGCCGCAATGGGACGGCTGCTTCTCGCGACGCCCGAAAAGTGCGATCCGCTTCTCGATCCCACGCTCAGCCAGATGTTGCGACTGGTTCGCGAGCATCTCCAGATGGATGTTGTCTTCGTCACGCAGTATGTCGACGAACGCAACGTGTTTGTGCGCGTTGAGGCAGATGCCGGCATCCGTGCACTGGAGGGCACTGCGCAGCCACGTGCGGAAAGCTTCTGCCAAAGAATCCTGGACGGTCGCCTGCCGCGTGTCATGCCTGACGTGCCGGCGCTCCATGCCACGCACGATGTACCGGTGACCTCCATTCCCATCGGCTCCTACATGGCGGCGCCCGTCCAGCTGCAGGACGGCACGCTTTTCGGCACTTTGTGCTGCTTCAGCTTCGAGCGTCGCCCTGAACTGGGCGAGCGCGAGTTCAAGCGGCTGGAAATGTCTGCAAAGCTCGCAGCACACTTGGTGGACACAGCGCGCGGGCTCGCATTGCACCCATGAGGCACCACCGCAGGTATTGAGGAACTTGGGCTTGATCCGGCAGACTGCGCAACGCATTCGATGCGGCCAGTCGCGGCTGTGGCAGGATGGATGCGGGAAACAGCCGTTCGCCTGCTTTTTCCCGGGACTGGTTTCGTCGAGTTCGACCGCCGGGCTGAAAGCGGCTGGAAGTCAGCCCCTGTGCCAAATACAGAGTCCCGCTCATGCCAATGCATCTTCTCGACAACATTCCCTGGCACAGCCTCACAGGACCACACGCAAGGTATTCGCTTGGCACCGGCGGAGCCCGACGGTACGCACCAGGCTTCTCTCCAATCATTGCCTTCGCGAACCCTGCTTCGCCCGACTTTGCTGCCCTGGAACAGTTCTGTGCACCTGGCGAACACTTCTATTGCGGCGGGTTGTCCGGTAGCGTTCCCTCCGGATGGCAAATCGATGCCGGCACGACGGCGAACCAAATGCTTTGGGACGCCGCCGTGATCCCCGCGGACGATGGCGCATTGCTTGCCGTCCGGTTGGGGCCGAGCCATGTGCCGCAAATTCTTGAGTTGGTCGCCGTGACCCAGCCTGGGCCTTTCGCCGAGAGAACCATCGAACTCGGCGAATACCTTGGCGTATTCGAGGCCGGGAGACTGGTTGCAATGGCCGGCGAACGCATGGCCGCACGTGGCCTGCGGGAGATCAGCGGGGTTTGTACGCACCCGGACTTTCAGGGTCGAGGCCTCGCGCGTCGCCTCGTCGAGAAGCTCATTCGTCTTGAACTGGCGCGCGGCGAGACTCCATTTCTCCATGTCATGCAAGACAACAGCCATGCCCGCCGCATCTATGAACGCATGGGGTTTCGCCACCATCAGGAAGTGGCGCTTCAGATCGTCTCGCGTCAGTAGTGGCACCTGCCACTGCAGGTCAAGTTCCGGGGTACGCCGTCGAGCATCGCGCAAGGTGCCGAAGTCAGCTTTCAGCCGCAAAGGGTCTTGAAGCGAAGTTGTCAATTGCCTGTGGCACCGCGCTTATGTGCGACACCGCACAGACAATTGTTGCTTCTGCGCGAAGAATGCGACGTTGAAGCAATCCGCCCTTGAAGCAAGAGCGGGCTGCATTCGTCAACGAACCGGCCAACGCCAGGAGGCCAACAAAGCATGCGTAACTTTCTCTCCGAACATCGGGAGGAACTCGTTGCACGGTGCAAGTCAAAGGTTGCGCAGCGGCCCCGGCGCGCCGTCACTGAGCAACAGTTGGCAAGCGGCATTCCGTTGTTCCTCGACCAACTGATCAGGACCCTTGCAGCGGAAGAGGCTGACAAGCCCGCGGACAGCATCAAGATCTCAGGGCCTTCAGGCGGGGACTCGCTGGCCTTGTCAGAGATGGGGCTGGGCGCTGCTGCCCATGGCAGGGCGCTGTTGAAGCTGGGCTATACGGTGGACCAGGTCGTTCACGACTATGGCGACCTTTGCCAGGCGATCACGGACCTGGCTTTTGAACGCGAGGCCCCGTTTGCGATCGGCGAATTCCGAACATTGAACCGTTGCCTGGACAATGCCATTGCAGACGCCGTCAGTGCGTTCAGTTTTCATCGCGACACGCAAATTGCGCGTCAGCAGAGCCTTGATGCCAATGAGCGTTTCGGATTCCTTGTTCATGAACTGCGAAACGCGTTGGGTACGGCAACCCTCGCAATTCACGCCCTCGAACTGGGCAACATGACGGTGAGCGGCGCCACCGGGGCAGTCCTGAAACGCAGCCTGACAGCGCTGGGCGCCTTGATCACCCGGGCGCTCGCCGAGGTGCACAGTGGCCTGCCCGAGCAGCGGCAAACATTCTCCGTCGTGGCGTTCATCAAGGACTCGGAAACCACGGCGCAACTCGTTGCGCGCGCCGCAGGTTGCGTCCTGGAGGTTGCGCCTGTCAATCCGCTGCTGGCCATCCGTGGAAATCGCGACCTGCTGCTTGCTGCATTGGCAAACCTTTTGCAGAACGCCTTCAAGTTCACGCACGCCAACACCGATGTCACCTTGAAGGTCCATGAGATCGACGAACACGTCCTTATCGACGTCGAAGATCACTGCGGAGGGCTGCCGCCGGGGAGCGCCACCAAGATGTTCGCGCCCTTCAGCCAGCACAGTCATGACAAGTCGGGCCTGGGTCTGGGCCTTGCCATTGCGCGCAAGAGCATCGAGGCCGACTTCGGCACGTTGACTGTGCTGGACGTGCCGGGAACCGGTTGCATTTTCACCATCCGGTTGCCGCGCCACTCGCTCGAGTGACTCAGGCCTGCGCCACGCTTTCCCGAAGTTGATGGGGATGCCACTTCTGTTCGCTGGCGAACACGCGCTATGCGCGACACCGAACAGACGGGATGCACGCAACATCCGAAAGTGCGCTACGCGTCCACCGGACTGCGTTCCCAAACCAAAGGAATCCTCATGAAATACGTAATGCCTTCAGCTCTTCTCGTTGCGATGTTCGCATTGGGCGCGTGCACCGGACCCATGGGTCCCCAGGGAAATCAGGGCAACACGGGTAGCACCGGCTACACGGGTGCCAAGGGCGCAACCGGAAACACTGGCAATACAGGCAACACCGGCAACACCGGTGCGCAGGGTGACACGGGGGATCAAGGCCGGGCCGGCATGACGGGCGCGAGCGGCGACACCGGTGCGCCAGGCGCAGCTGGCAGCCGCGGCAGTACAGGTGCCACGGGCGCCAAGGGCAACACTGGCTCCGGCGGAGACACCGTTGTCGTCGTTCCCGCCCGGTGATGAGACATTGACCTGCGCAAGTGCGTTGCATCCACATCGATCGACCTGCTGGTCAGAACGATTAGTCATGCGCCCCTGTCGCATTGACACCCGCTTCAAAGGAAACACCGTGATCAGCGCAACAACATCCCCCGGCCCGGTTGCCAGCAAAGCAACCCGGGCTGCCAACGACCTTTCCAACGAATCATGGACCGAGATGCTGCGTGGCGGCGATCGCGTGCTGATCCGGCCCATCAACACCAACGACGTCGAGATGGCACGAAAGTTCATCGAGGCCTTGTCGCCGCAATCACGGCGCTTCCGGTTTCTGGAAACCCTGAACTCGCCCAGCGAGGAGCTTCTTGAAAAGCTCACTGCGATCAACCCGTTGACGGACATGGCGTATGTGGCCGTGGTCGGCGAGGGCACGCAGCAGCGCGAGGTGGGCGTCGCCCGGTTCAGCGCGCAGGCGGACGGCCATGATTGCGAGTTCGCCGTGGTCGTCAGCGACGCGTGGCAAGAAAAAGGCCTTGGAACGCTCTTGATGCAACACCTGATCGAAGCCGCAAGAAGGCTCGGCATCGAGAAGATGCATTCGAGCGATCTGGAAGACAACAACCTGATGCGCAAGTTCGCGCAACACTTGCACCTGGATCACAAGCGCGACCCGGACGACATCACGCAGGTCTTGTACACCGTCGATCTGCGATCGCACCCAGTCCAGCATCCCGTCAACGCGGTTTGAGTCGAAGCTGCCCTGCCAACTGCTCGAGCGACTTCGCTGCACCCTGCTTCCGATCAAGATCGACAACGAAGTCACATCGACAAGCTGGAGGCACCGGCGAGCGACAGGAAACCAGCGGCACGAGCCTCAGGCGCTCAGCGCCCTGGGGGCTGGAATTGGACCCATGCGCAATGTTCGCCAGCGCACGGAGCGAATGACCAGGCCGGCGCACACTGATCTCACCGACCGCATTCAAACCAGAACGGACACTGCCGTGGCATTGCATCAAACCATCGAAGCACGCGATCAGTCCATCGAGGACGTATACACCAGCGGCGCTTCAGAGCGGCGCTTGCCCAAGTACCGCCTGCCCGATCACTCGACCGCGGCCGCGGCCGCCTACAACCTTGTTCGTGACGAGTTGCTGCTCGACGGCAATTCGCGGCAAAACCTGGCGACCTTCTGCACGACCTGGGTGGAGCCCGAGGTGCAGAAGCTCATGGCCGAGGCGCTTGACAAGAACATGATCGACAAGGACGAGTACCCGCAAACGGCCGAGCTGGAAAACCGTTGCGTGCACATCATTGCCGACCTCTGGCATGCCCCCAAGTCGTGGGACACGCTGGGCTGCTCGACAACGGGGTCCAGCGAGGCTGCAATGCTCGGCGGCCTGGCGCTCAAGTGGCGGTGGAAGAAGCTTCGCGAAGCCGCCGGGCTGCCCACCGACAAGCCAAATTTCGTTTGCGGGCCGGTGCAGATCTGCTGGAAGAAGTTCGCACGCTACTTCGATGTCGAGATCCGCGAAGTGCCATTGCGCGGCAACGCGCTCGGGCTGGAGCCGGCCGACCTGAGGCAATACTGCGACGAAAACACGATCGGCGTGGTCGCAACGCTGGGAGTCACATTCACCGGCATCTATGAGCCTGTCGCCGCGCTCGCCCAGGCACTCGACGAAATGGAACGCGATCTCGGACTCGACATTCCGATCCACGTCGATGCGGCGAGCGGCGGCTTCGTGGCACCGTTCATCCAGCAGGAGATCGAATGGGACTTCTGCATCGAACGCGTCAAGTCCATCAACGCATCGGGCCACAAGTACGGATTGGCGCCGCTCGGCGTGGGCTGGGTGATCTGGCGCTCGAAGGCCGATCTTCCGCAAGAGCTGATCTTCTACGTGGACTATCTGGGCGGCAACATGGCGACGTTCGCGCTGAACTTCAGTCGTCCCGGGGGCGAAATCATCGCGCAGTACTACAACTTCCTTCGACTTGGACGCGACGGTTACCGGCGCATCCAGCAGGCCTGCGTCGACACCGGAAAGTGGCTTGCGCAGGCGATTGCCAAGATGGAGTCGTTCGACCTGGTGTACGACGGAGAGGGCGGGCTGCCCGCGGTCTGCTATCGGCTCAGGGAGGGCGTGGAGCATGGCTTCACGCTCTATGATCTTTCCGAACGCGTGCGCATCCGGGGATGGCAGATCGCGTCCTATCCCTTGCCGTCAGACCGCCAACACGTGGTGGTGCAGCGCGTCCTGATTCGCCATGGCGTCAGCCGTGACCTGATTGCGCTGCTGCTTGAAGACCTGCGGCGCGGCGTCGACTATCTGAAGGCCAACCCGGTGCGTCATTCGAGCGCAGGCCCGACCTTCAGCCATGGCGCCACGGGCGACGCGCAAGCCGATGGCATTCCCCTGGCGCCGGTGCTCTTGCCGATCGGCGATGCGGTGCCGCGCGCACTGCCGGTTCACTGAGCTTTTGCGTGGCGCCCGATGGTCGAATTCCTGGCCTTTCTCAAAGCGAACCCGTTCATCCTGCTGTTCCTCGTGGTCGGCCTGTCGGTCTGGACGGGCCGATGGACCGTGAAAGGCTATGGCCTCGGTCCCGTCGCATCGGCCATCGTCATCGGCTGTGCGATCGCGACATGGGGCGCAGCCTACGGGCAGCATTTCGAACTGGACAGTTTCACCAAGAGTCTCTTCTACTACCTCTTCATGTATGGCGTCGGCTTGCGCGTGGGGCCGTCCTTCATCAACAGCCTCAGCGGCGATGGCCTGAAGTTCACTTTCCTGGCCATCCTGTCGTCATTCCTGGGCCTGGGCATCGTCGTGATCGGAGCGCGCTTGCTTGACTTGCCTGTAGGCGCCGCGGGCGGCATCCTTGCGGGCTCCCAGACCATGTCGGCGGCGATCGGATCAGCCGAACAGGCGATCACCTCCGGCGTCGTTGCGGTGCCGGCCGGCTCCTCGCAGGCCGCAGCGACCGCGATGATTGCGCTTTCGTACGGCATCACCTACATCTGGGGCACGGTCGGCATCATCCTGATCTGCAAGTATCTTCCGCGCTGGTGGCACGTGGATGCGCGCGAGGCGGCGCACACCTATGAGCAGGCGCACGGCGTGCCGAACCTGGATGACGCCGGTTTGAGCGGCTACCGGCCATTCGACCTGCGCGCCTACCGGCTCGACAATCCGGAGTTCTTCGGCAAGACCATCGCGCAGTTTCGCGAACGCTTCGCTCAATACCAGATCGAGAACATCGAGCGCGGCAAGCAACTTCTCGGTGCGGATCCAACGCTGATGCTCCAGCGCGGAGACGTGATCGCATTGGGCGGCAGCCTCGCGGCACTGACCGACCACATGGGTTTGATCGGGCCGGAGATGCCGGATGCACGCGCATTGAACATCCCGCTCGACCAGGCTGAGATCGTGGTCACCCATCGCAGTGCGATCGGGCGTGTGCTCAGGGAATTCAGTTCATCGGCAATCGCCGGCCAGGTTCAGCTGACCGGCATCGACCGCGGCGGTGCGCCGCTGCCCGTTGGTCTGGAAACCCGCCTGCAGCGTTTCGACGTCTTGCATCTGGTCGGCCTGCGCAGCGCGATCGACAAGGCCGTGGCGATCCTGGGCAAGGCCGCGCGACCCAGTACCGCGACGGACCTGCTCACCCTGTCGCTCGGCATGATCCTGGGCTTCCTGATCGGACTCATCCAGGTGCCTGCGTTCGGCGCATCGGTCGGGCTGGGCAACGCGGGCGGCCTGCTGGTATCGGGCATCATCGTGTCGTCTCTGGTGTCGCGCGTGCGCTTCTTCGGCAACACGCCCAACGCCGCGCGCAACATCCTGGAGGACATGGGCCTGATATTTTTCGTGGCCATCGTCGGCGTCAATGCGGGAGCAAACCTGCTGTCGCAGCTGAGCGGCGGCGTAGCCCTCAAGATTTTCCTGCTGGGATTCGTGGCCTGCACGATTCCGCCCTTCATCGTCTGGGCCGTTGGCTTTCACGTGTTCAAGATCAACCCGGCCATCCTCATGGGCGGCGTCGCCGGCGCACGTAGCCACTCGGGGCCGGCACGCGAGGCCGCGAAGGAGATTGGCAGTTCGGTGCCGTGGATCGGCTTTCCCGTGGCATATGCGGTGTCCGGAATCTTGCTCACCGTTTTTGGCTATTTCGCAATGGTGCTGGCGCACTAGCTGGATCAGACGGGCGGCATGGCTTCCGCGCAAGGCGCGGGTCGGCCTGTACGCTGACGCACCCATACCTGCCCATCGTGTGCCAGCGCACAGACCACCGGAGGTGATCAGCCTATCCTGGCTGCAGGGCCACGCGAGCGGCGCCGTACGTGCGGAGCCGCAGCCAGCAAAGACCCGGAGATGACCTGACAACGAATCACCCCTACCAATTCGGCCTGGACAAGAACGAGGCCAACTTCGTGGCCTTGTCGCCCTTGAGTTTCATCGAGCGATCAGCCAGCGTCTACCCTGAGCGCGTCGCGTTGATCTATGGCGCGCGACGGCAAACCTGGCGCGACACGTATGCACGTTGTCGGCGTCTGGCCAGCGCGCTGGTGCAGCGTGGCATTGGAGCCGGCGACACCGTGGCGGTGATGCTGCCCAACGTGCCGGCGATGTTCGAGGCCCACTTCGGCGTGCCCATGACGGGCGCCGTGCTCAACACGCTCAACACACGGCTCGATGCCGAGGCGATCGCCTTCATGCTCCAGCATGGCGAGGCCAGGGTGCTGCTCACTGACCGCGAGTTCGCCGGCGTGATCGAGCAAGCTCTCGCAATGGTTGGCGACAGGCGGCCGTTCGTGATCGAGGTCGACGATGAGAACGCCCCGGCCGGCAAGAGTCTCGGCGATGTTTCGTACGAGTCCTTCCTTTCGCATGGCGACCCGGACTTTCGCTGGAAGCTGCCGTCCGACGAGTGGAATGCCATCGCCTTGAACTACACCTCCGGCACCACCGGCAATCCCAAGGGAGTCGTGACGCATCACCGTGGCGCCTATCTCAATGCGGTGTCAAACGTCGTGACCTGGGAGATGCCGCGCCACCCCGTCTATCTCTGGACGCTGCCAATGTTCCATTGCAACGGCTGGTGTTTCCCGTGGACCCTGGCGTTGCAGTCCGGCGCCAGCGTCTGCCTGCGCAAGTTCGAGCCCGCTGTGGTCTTCGACCTGATCCGCGAGCACAAGGTCACGCACCTGTGTGGCGCGCCCATTGTCTACGGCATGCTGATCAATGCGCCGCAAGCGCAGCGCGCCGGGATCGGTCACGCTGTCAAGGGACTGATCGCGGGGTCGGCGCCGCCCGCCGCCATCATCGAAGGCTGCGAGCAGATGGGGATCGCCATCACTCACGTCTACGGGCTGACCGAGGTCTACGGCCCGGCGGCGGTATGCGCCCAGCAAGTGGAGTGGGCTGCGCTGCCGGTTGGCGAACGCGCCCGCCTCAACGCGCGCCAGGGCGTGGCCTATCCGATGCAGGAGGCGATTGCCGTGCTCACCCCCGACACGATGGAGCCAGTGCCGGCCGACGGCGAGACCATCGGCGAGATCTTCTTTCGCGGCAACCTCGTGATGAAGGGCTACCTGAAGAACGCGCAGGCAACCGAGGAGGCGTTTGCGGGCGGCTGGTTCCACACCGGCGACCTGGGCGTGACGCAGTCCGACGGCTACGTCAAGATCAAGGATCGCAGCAAGGACGTGATCATCTCCGGCGGCGAGAACATTTCGAGCGTCGAGGTCGAGGAGGTGCTGTACCGCCATGCCTCGGTGCTCGCCGCCGCCGTCGTGGCCAAGCCGGATGAAAAGTGGGGCGAGGTGGCCGCGGCCTTCGTCGAACTGCGCGAGGGCGCAACGGTGACGGAGGCAGAGATCATCGCGCATTGCCGTTCGGAGATGGCGCGATTCAAGGTTCCCAAGCAGGTCATCTTCGGTGTGTTGCCCAAGACCTCCACTGGCAAGATCCAGAAGTTCGTGTTGCGCGAGCAACTGCATTCGACCGCTGCCATCGAATGAGCACGCCATGAACTTCTATTCGCCCCCGATTCATGAAATGCTCTTTGCCATGAAAGAGCACGGCGGCCTGGACGCGGTGCTCGCCCAGGTTGGCAACGAGGAAGTCACCGGCGACCTGGTCGAGGCAATCCTTGAGGAAGCGTCGCGATTTGCGAGCGACGTGCTGGCGCCCATCAATGCCCAAGGCGACACCCAGGGCTGCCAATGGAACAACGGCGTCGTGACCACCGCTGACGGCTTCAGGCACGCTTACACCGGCTTTTGCGAGAGCGGATGGAACGGCATGCCCTCCGGCACCGAATTCGGCGGGCAAGGCATGCCTACGCTGGTGTCGACGGCGGTGCTCGAGATGTGGAAGGCGTCGAACATGGCGTTCTCGCTGTGCCAGATGCTCACGCTCGGCGCCGTGGAGGCCATCACGCACCACGGCAGCGAGGAACTGAGGCAGCGCTACCTGCCCGCGATGATCGAAGGGCGCTGGACGGGCACCATGAACATCACCGAGCCGCAGGCCGGTTCCGACCTCGCAGCCATTCGCACCAAGGCGATTCCGGATGGAGACCACTACCGCATCAGCGGCACGAAGATCTTCATCACCTGGGGCGAGCACGACATGGCCGAGAACATCATCCACCTGGTGCTGGCGCGCCTGCCCGATGCACCGCCGGGCGTGAAGGGCATCTCGTTGTTCGTCTGCCCCAAGTTCCTCGTGAATGCCGACGGGTCGCTCGGTGAGCGCAACGACCTCGTGTGCGCCTCGATCGAACACAAGATCGGCATCCACGGCAGTGCCACGGCCGTCATGTCGTTCGGCGAGGGTCCGGGCGCGATCGGCTGGCTTGTCGGCGAGCCGAACAAGGGACTCGCGTGCATGTTCACGATGATGAACCACGCGCGGCTGAACGTGGGCCTCGAAGGCGTGGCCATCTCCGACCGCGCCTACCAGAAGGCCCGCCAGTTCGCGCTCGACCGCGTGCAGGGCAAGACGCTGGGACGCGACGGCGCTGCCAGCGCGACCATCATCGGCCACCCGGACGTGCGCCGCATGCTGATGGACATGAAGTCGCGCGTCGAGGCGATGCGCGCGCTGGCCTACTACACGGCCGGCCAGATGGACCGTGCCCACGGCCACGAAGACCCTGCGGTGCGGCAGGAGGCACAGACGCTCGTCGATCTGCTGATCCCCATCGTCAAGGGCTGGTGCACCGACAATGCGCTGGGCATCACGTCGGACGGCGTGCAGATCCACGGCGGCATGGGATTCATTGAAGAGACCGGCGCCTCGCAGCACATGCGCGATGCGCGCATCACCACCATCTACGAAGGTACGACGGGCATCCAGGCCAACGACCTGATCGGGCGCAAACTGACGCGCGATGGCGGCGCGGCGATGAAGGAGCTGATCGCGATGATGCAAGCCGACGTCGAATCGCTTCGTGCGCCAGGTGCAGCCAATGACGCGACGCTCGCGGGCCTCGCGCAGGCGGTCGGCGACGGGCTGCGTGCCCTCACCGAAGCCAGCGACTGGCTGCTGGCCGCATCACCGCGCGACGCCGCGGCTGGGGCAGTGCCGTATCTGCGGCTTTGCGGCACGGTGATGGCCGGCTGGCTGATGGCGCGGGCAGCGCAAACCGCAACCCGGCGCCTGGCGCTCGGCGACGCGGATGCCGATTTCCTGAATGCCAAGCGGATCACGGCGCACCACTATGCACTGCACGTTCTCACCGGGGCCACCGCGCTTCGCGATGCGGTGCTGCACGGGTCGCCCACCACGCTGGGTTTGACCGACGCCCAGTTCTAGCCAGCCGAACGATCGGGACAGCATTTCAGGACATGGCGGGGTCTGTACGGTAACGCACAGACTTGTGGCCAAAGGCAGCACACAGTGTTCAATTGCTGCGCTACTGCCTGATGTGATGCGCTGGCGTGCCCAACGCCTGTTGCATTCATACGGGCAGTCGCAGCGGCTCATGGAAATGTGGGAACGATATGCGTGGCGCCGCCGAAATTGCATCCAGGCTTCTGGGCACGTCCTATGACGACCTGGACGAACGCGCAAAGAGAGTCGCGCAGCACGTCGCCGAGCGAACCCACGTGGCGCGCAACCTCGCACGCGATCTCGACACGCGGCAGACAGCCGGTCAGCGCGCCGCAGATGCGGTCGCGTCCTTCGGGGGCTCCTGGGGCTTCGTCGGCCTCTTCGCCGCCACCATGCTGTTGTGGGTCGTGCTCAACGCCGTCCTGCTCGCGCAGCGCGGGACCACCTTCGATCCCTATCCGTACATCCTCCTCAATCTGTTCCTGTCGATGCTGGCGGCCATTCAGGCGCCGATCATCCTGATGTCTCAAAACCGTCAATCTGAAAAGGACCGCATCACCGCGGAGCACGACTACGAGGTGAACCTCAAGGCCGAACTGGAGATCATGCTGCTGCACGAAAAGTTGGACCAGCTGCGCGAAACCCAGTGGAAGGAGTTGCTGGAAATGCAGAGCCGGCAGTTGAAGCTGTTGACCGGGCTTGTCAATGACAAGGCCCTCTTGCCTTGAAAACAGGACCTTCGACGTGATGACCATCGACGAGACTGACCGTGCACGCAAGCTCTTCCTGAGTGTGATCGCGCACGACCTGCGCGATGCGATCTTCATGATTGAAAACTGCGTACAGCAGCAATTGCGCGCTCGCCCCGAAGGCGTACTCGAGGCCAACATCACGCTGCGCGCCACGGCCCGTTTGAAGGCGCTGGTGGGGGACTTGCTGGAGGCGACCATTCGCCGCCCTGATGCTGCCGCTTTGTCGATCCAGCCCTCATCCATCCAGCTCGACCGTTTCGTCCGGGACACCCTGGATGAGTTCGTCGCCCTCAACCCTGGACGCATCATCGAGCTGGAATCGGCGGGGAACCTGCAAGGTACGTGGGATGCGCGTCGATTGCATCAGGTCATTTCGAACGTCGTCTTCAACGCGCTGAAACACGGAGCGCCCGAAACGCAGGTGCGCGTGACTCTGGACGGCAATCGCCCTGACGAAGTGGAGATTGCCGTCCACAACTTCGGAAACCCGATTCCCCGGGAACGCCTTTCGAGACTCTTCGATCCCTTCATCGAAGGGCGGGCGCAGGACCTGGCTTCGCACCCGATGGGCGCGAACATCGGGTTTGGGCTGTACGTGGCGCGTGCCATCGTCGCAGCGCATTCGGGGACGATCGGGGTGACCTCATCCGATGCGGATGGCGTGCTGTTCTCCATTCGTCTTCCTCGCCACTGCGCAGCCGCCGCGTCGAGGGCCACGCCATGAAACCAGACAGGTCGTTTTTTTGTTTCACCTGCACGGTTGCCGAGCCCACGAGGGTACGGTAGGGTGTGCGATGCAAATTCATTCCCGACACGCCAGGCCTGGATGGGCTCAACATCTGTTGGTGCTGGTTGCCGCAGCATTTGTTTTTGTCTCCCCTGCGCATGCCGCGGGCAATGACAAGAAAAGTGGCAACGCGCCCACCCACAGCAACAGCGACTTCGACTACTACCTGACGGGCAATGCGGCCGATCAGAAACTGCGTGCGCCCAACAGTCAAATGACGGTGTTGATGGGTGGCGGGCTCGACGTCGATCAGGCCTTTGTGGACATGATCCGCAAGGCCAGGAGTCGCGACGATGACAAGGTCGATGTCGTCGTCATTCGCGCTTCCGGGGAGGATGGCTACAACGACTACCTTTTCGCAATGGAAGGTGTCGATTCGGTCGAGACCCTCGTGATCAGGAAACGCGGCGCTGCCAACGATCCCGAGGTCATTCGCATCATCGAAGGGGCGGACGTGCTGTTCATCGCCGGTGGTGACCAGTGGACCTACATCGACCAGTGGAACGACACTGCGCTGGAGCGCACGATCAAATCCGTGCTCCTTGCGAACAATGTGCCCATCGGGGGAACCAGCGCAGGCCTGGCTGTCCTGGGCGCCGTTGATTTTTCCGCGCAACACGACACGATCACCTCACCCGAAGCACTCGCCAATCCCTACGACCGGAGGCTCACGCTTGACAGCACTTTCCTCGAGACGGTTCCCAAACTCCGGAACACCATTGCCGATGCCCATCTGGTCAGTCGCGACCGCATGGGCCGGCTCGTGACTTTCCTGGCAAGGATGGTGAAAGACGGGATCTCATGGCGCAATGCGCATGCCATCGGTGTGGACGAGGGAACCGCTGTCGTGATCGATGGTGGCGTAGCCACAGTGCGCTCCAATGATGGCGGAACGGGCGCAGCGTATTTCCTGAAGTTCCCCCAAGACCCCGTCGATACCCTCGTTGTCAAACGCAAGACACCACTCGAAGTCTCGTCGATCCACGTGGACAAGCTCACGGAGGTGCCAGGGGCCCGGTTTCAGATGGACCATTGGCTGCTGACAGGTGGCACCAACTACTCACTGTTTGTACAAGCTGGCGTGCTGTATGGAGGACCAGCAAACAACTATCCGTACTGAGAACCCCCTCATCGGGCAACCCGCATTGGTCGTGATGCGATGGCTGCGCTCGGGACCTGTGCGGATCTCCCTCAACTCTCAAACGAGAAGCGCTGGAATCGCTTCGTTTCATTGAAAAACGTCAGTCCGCAGGTCTTGCGTCCTCACTTGTCTGCAGTCCCATCGGGGAAGAGGAGTGCTACGCCGATCTCATATGTCGACACGTTTTGATGGAGAGAAATCTTCGGCTGCAGTACTGCCTCCGGAAACTGTGCAACAAGGCCCGGCGGAATGCCGACGCCCACTTCCCGCGCATCCCAGACAAGCACCGCGCCGGACTCCTTCAGCTTTTCGGGCGTCACCCAGGGGTTGCCCCGGTAGCCGCAGTGCGCGAACAGGACGGATGGGCGATCGGCAGAATAGAAAGCCGCATTGCCTGCATGCCAGGTATCGCCGATCACATATCTCAGATGCTTCCCCGTTTGCGCGCTCCATCGGCTTGTCACTTCGGAGGCCAGTTGCTGGCCGGGAAATTGCGTCCTGCCTTCGTCGCCCACAATCGTTGGCCGGTATAGCTGTATCAGCGCGAATGACGCTGCGGGAAGCAGCAGGACGACGAGCCACGCGCGCCCGAACCAACGCAGTCTTTCGGGGGTCAAGACGGGTCTGATCGTCGTGGCGGCGAACAGGCCCGCAAAGCACACGAGCGGTGCGGCCCACATGACCCGCGGCAGTCGTTGCGTGACGACTGACAAGCCGATGGAGAAAGCCATCGGTCCCAGAGCCAGCACGGCCAGATAGGCCTGGTTGAATCTGCGCAGATCCGACTGCTCCCGAGGCTCGGCGCTTCTCCAACGAAAGAGCATGGCGGTCAAGGCCAGCATTGGAATGAAAGCAGCAAGCTGCGCCTTGGCGAATGGCAGAAGCCGGGCAAGATACTCTGCGCTTGCCCCTACCGCCGGTGCACGGCCGCCAACGTAGATGATGGAGATGAAGTCACTCCGGAGAATCCAGTGCATGTGCGGCAGAAACACGAGAAATGCGGTCAGCAGCATGAGCCAGGGCCCCGGCTGGGCGAGGCGCCGTCGAGCCAGCGGGTGAAGCAGCACGAAAACGACCACGGGAGCGATATAGGCTCCCATCGAGTAGCGCGACCATAGCCCCAGGCCCGCAAACAATCCGCTCAGGCACCAGTCGACAAGCCGATTGGCAGTGAGCGCACGATGAAGCAACCAGCCAAAAATGGCAGCAAACGGCATCTGCAGGACGATGTCGTTGAACTCCGGCGTGGGGTAGTTGAAGTAGAAAATTCCTTCCAGCAACAGCACGCCGACCAGCGCCTCCCGATTGCTTGTCACGCGTCGCCCCAGATGCCACGTCGCCAGGAATACGGTGCCGACACAAAGCTGCGCGGCCAGATAGGCGGGCCAGAGTCCCTTGCCGGACCATGCAGTGATCGCTTCGGTGATCCAGGGCCAAAGCGGTGGATCCTTTTCGTACCCCAGTTGCCATTCATGGCCCCACGCCAGGGCCTCGACCATGTCGAGCGAGGCGTTTTTCAGGAACAAGGTCGGCAGCAGTGTCCAGAGAAGCACATGGCTGAGCGTGGCAATGGCAAAGACTTGACCCGCGGACAGGTTCTGGACTGCAGTGAGCCGCTTTTGCAGCGTGCTGAAAAAAGTTGCCAGCGACTGCCGGACGAAGCGGCGAAGTACAGCAGGAGTTGAGGCGTTGTCCACGCTGGATTCTGGCCTTTTTGCGTCGAACTCCTGGCATTTCCATCCAGTCGAGCCGCAGGCGCTGACGCGCATCGGTCACTGAACGAGCAGCCAAGTACGCCGCGCAGCCGGCCGCCAGGCGCGGTCATGTCGAATCAGTTCCAGTCCGGCGGCGCCGACGGGTCTGTGCGCCAACGCACATATTCGTTGTGTCGGTGCACTGGCGCACCGACAAGTGCGGCTTGGGGGCCTACAAGTGGCGAACACCAACCTGAAAGAGAAGCAAAATGACTCAACGAGATGTTGTGATTCTGGGCGCCGCCCGTTCTGCGATCGGCACTTTCGGCGGCGCGCTGGCCGACATGGAGCCCGCGGAACTGGCCGGAACCGTGATGAAGGAAGCCATCACGCGGTCGGGCGTCGATCCGCTGGCCATCAACTACGTGACCGTCGGCAACACCATTCCCACTGACAGCCGATTTGCCTACGTCGCAAGGGTCGCGGCGATTCAGGCCGGGCTGGCGCAGGATTCCGTCGCGATGTCTGTCAATCGCCTGTGCTCGTCGGGCCTTCAAGGCATTGTGACCACCGCGCAGAACATTCTTCTCGGCGACTGCGACTACGGCATCGGAGGCGGCGTTGAAGTGATGAGCCGTGGCGGCTACATGTCGCCTGCCATGCGCCATGGTGCGCGAATGGGCGACACCAGGATGATCGACATGATGGTCGCCACCCTGACCGATCCTTTCGGCGTGGGCCACATGGGGATCACCGCCGAAAACCTGGTGGCCAAATGGGGCATCAGTCGCCAGGAGCAGGACGCCCTGGCCGTCGAATCGCATCGACGCGCCGCGGCCGCCATTGCCGGGGGGCGCTTCAAGTCGCAGATCGTCCCCATCGTCACGAAGACCCGAAAAGGCGAGGTCACCTTCGATACGGACGAGCACGTCAAGGCGACGACTTCCATGGAGACTTTGGCGAAGATGAAGCCGGCCTTCAAGAAAGATGGCTCGGTGACCGCAGGGAACGCGTCGGGCATCAACGACGGCGCCGCATTCTTCGTGCTGGCCGATGCAAGCGTGGCGGCAGCGAACGGCCACAAGCCGATGGCCCGGTTGGTGTCCTATGCGGTGGCAGGTGTTCCGAACGAGCTCATGGGCGAAGGACCGATCCCGGCGACCCGACTGGCCTTGAGGAAGTGTGGCATGTCGATCGACCAGATGGACGTGATCGAAAGCAACGAGGCCTTTGCCGCGCAAGCCATTGCGGTGTCGCGCGCGCTGGAACTTGACCCGGTGAAAGTCAACCCGAACGGTGGCGCCATTGCCCTGGGCCATCCCATCGGCTGCTCCGGTGCGTTCCTCGCGACCAAGGCCGTCTACGAGCTGCACCGCGCTGGAGGCCGTTATGCGCTCGTGACGATGTGCATTGGCGGTGGCCAGGGCATTGCAGCGATATTCGAACGTCTCTAGTCACCTGCGAGAAAAACGCAGGCAGGTCATCTCGCTCATGTGGGTATGCGCGGTAGGCGACACCGGGGGATGGCGCGCTGCCGGCGCTGCATTGTGCCGGCCCTCCCTGCGCGAACTCCGGGGGTGGGTACGCCAACGCACAGACCGGTGGGTGCAATCGTAATACCTTGAAATCGGCGAGACGCTGGATGCGCCCCATCGGCACATCCCGTCACCGCCCAAGCGCCGCCCTTCACACGGCAGGCCGCGAGCGCAGGCACAAAAGCCGGTTCAACGTCACGGCGCTGCGAGGATTTCTGGAGTCCACCATGCATCGCATCGACGTTCACAAACTGGCCGACGAGGCCAAGTTCAATCGCTTTCACGGACTGGTTCTTGCCTGGTGTGTGCTGATCATCATCATCGACGGCTATGACCTGGCCGTTGCGGGCATCGCACTTCCCAGCATCATGAAGGCCATGAATGTCGAGGCCTCCACGGCCGGCTTCATGGCGAGTTCTGCCTTGTTCGGGATGATGTTCGGTGCGATCTTCCTGGGCACCCTGTCAGACAGGATAGGGCGCCGCTGGACCATTTCGATCTGCGTCTTCCTGTTCAGCGTGTTTACCGCGGCCGCCGGGTTAACCAGCGACCCGGTCACCTTCAGCGTGATGCGCTTCATTGCGGGCCTCGGCATCGGCGGTGTGCTGCCAAACATCGTCGCGCAGATGACCGAATACTCGCCCAAGACGATCCGCAGCCGCATGGTGACGATCATGTTTTCAGGCTATGCGGTCGGGGGCATCCTCGCCGCTCTCATCGGCAAGCAATTCATCGAGACGTACGGCTGGCAGTCGGTGTTCCTTGCGGCCGGTGCACCGGTGCTGCTGATCCCATTCATCATGAAGATGATGCCGGAATCATTGCCGTTCCTGATCAAGCACCGCGATG
Organism: Variovorax brevis; assembly: GCF_030317105.1. Lineage (GTDB taxonomy): Bacteria > Pseudomonadota > Gammaproteobacteria > Burkholderiales > Burkholderiaceae_C > Variovorax > Variovorax brevis. Next base: position 47,859 of record NZ_JASZYG010000003.1, on the reverse strand, counting down.
ACACGCATCTGCGAGATGTCGTCAGCCGGCTGGTGCCGGACCTGCGAATGGAGGCCCATGAGGAGTTCCTGGTACCGGTCGAAGACAGGGCAGCTGGTGCACCGGTCGCCAGGCTGTTCCAGGACGGTCGCGGTTTCAGCACCATCATGTTCTGGGTCGCGTTCTTCATGGGACTGTTCATGGTCTATTCCCTCAGCTCGTGGTTGACCAAGCTGATGGCGATGGCCGGCTACAGCCTGGGTTCGGCCCTGACCTTCGTCCTGGTGCTCAACGTCGGCGCGATCGTGGGTGCCGTCTCGGGTGGCTGGCTGGCCGACAAATTCAACATCAAGTACGTGTTGGTGGTCATGTACGCGCTGGGCGCTGTCTTCCTGTGCATGATGACCATCAAGACCTCGCAGGAAGTGCTGTACCTGATCGTCGGCCTGGTGGGCGCATGCACCACGGGCGCCCAACTCGTGGCCTATGCCTATTGCGGACAGTTCTATCCCATGGCGATCCGCTCGACGGGCATCGGCATGGCCTCGGGGATCGGGCGCGCGGGCGCCATCATGGCGCCGCTGCTGATCGGCCTCCTTGTCTCGCTGAAGTTGCCACTGGAGCAGAACTTCTTCGCGATCGCGACGGCGGGTGCGCTTGGCGCCATTGCGCTTGCGTTCATCAACCATCGGATGTCCGCGTCGACCCATCACCATGACGCCACGCGCGAGGTGATCCCGCCCGTTCTGCAAGAGGCCGCAGTCGTTTGAAACGAAGCAAATGACGCCTTGCACTTATTGCCTCATGCGGACGCGCTGCGCAGCACGGTGCTGCACGGCGCAACCACGGCACCGGGTCTGAGCGACGCCCAGGTCCGGGCGCTTCGAACAACCCTGCGCCGGCGACCGCCTCCGGCCCATGAACCAACCGGTGAGATACATGAATGAAATGAATGGCCACGACGTCGAGGACTTGCGGGTGGGGATGTGTTCGACCTTCTCCAAGACGATCACCGAGGCCGACATCGTGCTGTTCGCCGCCGTGTCGGGTGACAACAACGCCATGCATGTGAACGAGGAGTTCGCCGCGACGACGCGCTTCGGCGGCCGCATCGCCCACGGCTTCCTGACAGCCAGCGTGATCTCCGCCGCGGTTGCCAACCGTCTGCCCGGGCCGGGCACGATCTACCTCAGCCAGCAGCTCAACTTTCGCGCGCCCGTGCGCATTGGTGAAACCGTTCACGCCAGGGTGAGCGTCAGCGCGATCGATCTGGAGCGCCGCCGCGTGACGCTCGACACCGTATGCCTCGTCGGCGATACGGTGGTCATCGACGGTCATGCCCTGGTGATGACGACATCGTCGGCGAAGCGCCAGCGTGCTGTGGCAATGGCGGCAGCTCTGCAGCCAGTCTGATTCAGGACGCCTTTTCAACGGGTTCACGTCGTGGAGAACGACATGCTCGACGGCAAAGTCATTCGCCTGCACTGCGCGATCCGCCTGCCTCCGGGGAGCGGAGGTCGTCGTGCAGCCCCAATACAAACCATTGAAGGAGACCCCGCATGCCTGAATCCATCGTCATCGTCGGTGCTGCCCGCACGCCCATGGGCGGCTTCCAGGGCGACTTTTCTTCCCTTTCCGCGCACGACCTTGGCGGCGCGGCGATCAAGGCCGCGGTCGAGCGCGCCGGCATTGCGCCTGATTCGGTCGGCGAAGTGCTGTTCGGCAACTGCCTGATGGCAGGCCAGGGCCAGGCGCCCGCACGCCAGGCCGCCTACAAGGGCGGACTGCCCGACAGCGCCGGCGCCGTGACGCTCAGCAAGATGTGCGGCTCGGCCATGAAGGCCGCGATGCTGGCGCACGACCTGCTGCTGGCCGGCACGCACGACGTCATGGTCGCGGGCGGCATGGAAAGCATGACCAATGCGCCCTACCTCATGCTCAAGGGCCGCGGCGGCTACCGCATGGGCCACGACCGCATCTTCGACCACATGATGCTCGACGGCCTGGAAGACGCCTACCAGCCCGGCCGCTCGATGGGCACCTTCGGCGAAGACTGCGCCGCCAAGTACAAGTTCACGCGCGAGCAGCAGGATGCGTTTGCCGTGGCCAGCGTCGAGCGCGCCAAGCACGCGACCGCCGACGGCTTGTTCAAGGCCGAGATCACGCCCGTGACGGTGAAGGGCCGTGGCGGCGACACCATCGTTGCCATCGACGAAGGCCCGGGCAAGATCAAGCTCGACAAGATCCCGACGCTCAAGCCCGCGTTCAAGAAAGATGGCGGCACCATCACCGCGGCCTCCAGCTCGTCGATCGCTGACGGCGCCGCGGCGCTCGTCATGACCACCGCATCGCACGCGAAGAAGATCGGTGCCAAGCCGCTCGCGCGCCTGGTCGGCCACGCCACGCACGCACAGCAGCCCGAGTGGTTCTCCACAGCGCCCGTCGGTGCCGTGCAGAAGCTTTTTGCGAAGACCGGCTGGAGCGTGAAAGACGTCGACCTGTGGGAGGTGAACGAAGCCTTCGCGGTGGTGCCGATGGCGCTCATGAAAGAGATGGGTGTGTCGCACGACATCGTCAACGTGCATGGCGGTGCCTGCGCGCTGGGCCACCCGATCGGCGCGAGCGGCGCCCGCATCATGGTCGCGCTGATCCACGCGTTGCAATCGCGTGGTGGAAAGCGCGGCGTCGCCACACTGTGCATCGGTGGTGGCGAAGCCACGGCGGTCGCCATCGAGCTGATCTGAGCCACGCTGCATTGACCTCGAACACCGCGCAGGGATCAGGAGATTCATCCTGTTGCTGACGGCGACCAGGAAGCCATCCGCGAGGCCGTGCGTGCCTTTGCGCAAGCCGAACCCTGGCCCCATGCACCGCGCTGGGACCGCGACCACAGCTTTCCGAAGGAGGCGCACGCCGGACTCGCGGCGCTGGGCGCCTGCGGCATCTGCGTGCCGGAAGACGACGGCGGAGCAGGGCTCGACTTGAACGACTTTCCGCTGGAGCGCATTTATCGCGACGTGCGCGTGTGCCAGATCCTGATGGCTCGCACGGCCACCGGATCCTTGCAGGGCAGCCGGCAAGGTACGCCAGCGCACAGACCGGCGGCAGCGATCGGACTACCTTGAAAGCAATGCGCCGGCAACGAACTGCGCAGGAGAAAAGCATGACGCTCCGTGAGCAGTACCTCAACAAGCGCCGCGAGGCGCACGACACCGTCCGGGAGATCCACGAAGGCGATACGGTGATCGTCCCCTCCGGCGTCGGCGAGCCGCCGTCCATCCTCACGGCCTTGTCCGAACAGCGCCGCGAGTTGCGCGGCGTTCGGGTCGCACAGATCCTGCCGGTGAGAAAGTACGGCTATTTCGACGCCGAAACCACCGAGCACGTCCGGCACCTCGCGTTCTTCTTCGGGACCCCCTCGCGGCCCGGCGGTCAACAAGGGTGGATCGACTTCGTTCCGGCTTGTTTTTCCGAATTGCCGGCGCTCATCGACCGGGGGCTTTTTCCCGCGGACGTGGTGGTCAGCATGGCGTCGCCAATGGACGCGCATGGCAATTTCTCGCTCAGCCTCGCGCCCGACTACACCATGGCGGCGGTGCGAAAAGCCCGATCCGTCATGCTGGAAGTCAACCCGCACGTTCCCTTCGCCGGGGGCAACTGCCACATCCACATCTCGCAGGTCAGCGCGCTGGTGGAGAGCGAAGAACCGGTCATGGAGGTGGGCCTGCCTGCCATCGGACCGGTGCAGAAGGCCATCGGAAAGTACGTGGCCGACCTTGTTCCCGACGGGGCCACCCTGCAGATCGGCTACGGCGGCATTCCCGATGCGGTGGTCATGCAACTCAGCCACAAGCATGACCTGGGCGTGCACACCGAAATGCTCGGTGATGGCATCCTGACACTGCTCGAATCCGGCGCAGTCACCAATCGCAAGAAGAACTACCTGCCCGGCAAGATGGTGGCGACCTTCGCGCTCGGGTCCAGAAAGCTCTACCAATTCATGGACCGAAACCCGGCGCTTGAAATGCACCCGGTCGATTTCACCAACGACCCCTTCCTCGCCGGCCAAAACGACAACCTCATCGCCATCAACGCGTCCCTGCAGGTGGACCTGCTCGGCCAATGCGGTTCCGAGAGCCTGGGATCCGTCCCGTACTCCGGCACCGGCGGGCAGACCGACTTCGTGCGAGCTGCCAACCGGTCGCGTGGTGGCAAGGCCATCATCGTTCTGCCATCCACCGCCAGGGAGAACAGTGTTTCGCGCATCGTGCCGACGCTCACGGCGGGCACGCACGTCTCGACGAGCAAGAACGACGTCAACCATGTCGTGACCGAGTACGGCGTTGCGCAACTTCGGGGCAAGAGCGCCAGGCAGAGGGCTGAGGCACTCATCAGCATCGCGCACCCCGACTTCCGGGGCGAGTTGCGCGACGCAGCCAGAAGTCTGAGGTTGCTGTGAAACGAATCGAACGCAAATCCGATCAACATGCGCCCCGGCGCCAAGCGAGCCTGAAATCATGAACTTCGAACTGTCTGAGGATCAACGCGCGTACCAGGATACCGCGCGCAGTTTTGCCGCGAACGAGTTGGCGCCGAACGCAGCACTGTGGGATGAGAAATCCATCTTCCCGGTCGACTCGATCCGGCGCGCCGGCGAGCTGGGCTTTTGCGGGCTCTATTCCGGGGAGCGCTGGGGTGGCATCGCCCTTTCCCGGCTCGATGCATCCATCGTGGTGGAGGAACTCGCAGCCGCATGTCCTTCGACGGCCGCGTTCATCACCATCCACAACATGGCCACCTGGATGCTCACGAGCAACGCGCATGAGGAAGTCGCGGGGTATTGGGGGCCGCTCTTGACCAGTGGGAACAAGCTGGCCTCTTATTGCCTCACGGAACCCAGCGCCGGCTCGGACGCCGGCTCGCTTCGCACGACGGCTCAACGCGAAGGCGACGAATACGTCCTCAATGGCTCCAAGGCGTTCATCTCGGGCGCTGGCGACACGCACGTGCTGGTTGTGATGGCGCGCACCGGCGGTGCCGGCCCTTCGGGGATCTCGGCTTTCGCGGTGCCAGCCGATGCGCCGGGCGTCACCTACGGTCGCAAGGAGCAGAAGATGGGCTGGAACAGCCAGCCCACGCGCGGGATCACTTTCGAGAATGCACGCGTGCCTTCGCGCAACTTGCTCGGCAAGGAAGGCGAGGGCTTCAAGATCGCGATGCGGGGGCTGGATGGCGGGCGCATCAACATCGCGACCTGCTCGGTCGGCGCGGCGCAGGGCGCTCTCAACGCAGCGCAGCGCTACATGCACGAGCGCAAGCAGTTCGGCAAGCCCCTGGCCAGCTTCCAGGCGCTGCAGTTCAAGCTGGCCGACATGGCGGTGGACCTGGTCGCATCGCGGCACATGGTGCGACTCGCAGCGAGCAAACTGGATGCCGGCGCCAGGGACGCCACCGTGTATTGCGCGATGGCCAAGCGCCTGGCCACCGATCTGTGCTTCAACGTCTGCAACGAGGCGCTGCAGATCCACGGCGGCTACGGCTACATCCGCGAATACCCCCTGGAGCGCCTGTTGCGTGACGCGCGCGTGCACCAGATCCTGGAAGGCACCAATGAAATCATGCGCGTCATCATTTCGCGCCGCATGCTGGAGGACGATGCCCTGGAGAGCATTCGATGATTGAGTACGACGGCCTCGAACTCGACAAGCGCGGTCACGTTGCGGTGGTCACGCTCAACAATCCGCCCGCGCACACCTGGACGCAGCAAAGCCTGGCGGCGCTGACACAGATGGTCGGCGACCTGAACGGCGATCGGGAGATCTACAGCCTCGTGGTCACCGGCAGTGGCGAGAAGTTCTTCTCTGCCGGCGCCGACCTCAAGCTGTTTGCCGATGGGGACAAGGCGGTTGCGCGCGCCATGGCCAGGCGATTCGGCGAGGCGTTCGAGGCCTTGGCTGGCTTTCGCGGCCTGAGTGTCGCCGCGATCAACGGCTTTGCACTGGGTGGTGGCCTTGAGTGCGCGCTGGCCTGCGATCTGCGGATCAGCGAGGAACACGCACAGATGGGCCTGCCCGAAGCCGCGGTCGGCTTGTTGCCCTGTGCCGGCGGTTCGCAGTGGCTGTCGTGGCACGTCGGCGAGAGCTGGGCAAAACGCATCGTGCTATGTGGCGAACGCGTCGACGCCCAGACGGCGCTGCGTATCGGGCTGGTGCAGGAGGTGGTCCCTCGCGGTCAGGCGCTCGAGCGTGCGCTGGTGCTGGCAAGGTCGGTCGAGCGCCAAAGCCCGACCAGCGTTGCGGCCTGCAAGAAGCTGATCCATGGTGCACGCACGCAGTCGCCAACACTCACCCTGGTGGCCGAGCGGGAAGCCTTCGTCGACTTGTTCGACACCGAAGACCAGCGCGAAGGCGTCAATGCCTTCCTGGGCAAGCGCCCCCCGCAGTGGCGCAACGCTTGACCACGAAGGGCAGGAGTGGCGATGGCAGATTGCGTGCTGTTTGATGAGATATCCACCGCGTGCGGCCGGCGCTTCGGCCATGCGACGCTGAACTCGGCCGCCACCCTCAACGCCCTCTCGCTCGACATGATCGACCGGCTCGGCCCCATGCTGGCCACGTGGGCAAAGGATGAGCGGGTTGCAGGCGTGGTCCTGGATGCCCTGGGCGAAAAGGCGTTTTGCGCTGGCGGCGACCTTCAGCACCTGTATGCGTCGATGCGCGACACGGCCAAGGGAGAGGTCCCTGTGCAGGCGGCCCGGTTCTTCGAGCGCGAGTACCGGCTCGACTACCAGATCCACACCTTTCCCAAGCCGATCCTGTGCTGGGGCAATGGCATCGTCATGGGCGGCGGCATCGGCCTTCTGGCGGGAGCCTCCCATCGTGTGGCGACGCCGCGCACCCGGCTCGCCATGCCGGAAATCTCCCTCGGGCTGTACCCGGACGTTGGCGGGAGTTGGTTCCTGCGACGCGCGCCGGGCAAGAGCGGCTTGTTCCTCGCATTGACCGGAGCGCCCATGAATGCGCTCGACGCCCGCTTCGTCGGCCTGGTCGATTTCGTGCTTGCGCATGACCTCAAGGCGCACGTGCTGGGTTCGCTTGCATCCCATCATTGGTTCGACAGCCCCGAGCAGAACTCGGCGCAACTGAGCCACATCCTGGGGCAAAGCGCCTCGCACGAAGGGCTGCCCGAGTCGCAGGTGCGCAAGCACTACGACCTGATCGATGCCACCATCGGCCACGACAGCCTGGCCGATATTGCGCGGCGCCTCCAGGCGTTGGCCCTGCGCGACGATCCATGGTTGTCCCAGGCCGCGATGACCTTCGTCAAGGGTTCGCCGACGTCGGCGGCGCTGTCCTTCGCGCTGTGGCGGCGGGTGTTGCATCTGTCGATGGCCGACGTGTTGCGGCTCGAGTACCACGTGTCGGTGGCTTGCGCCCGCTTCGGTGACTTCGCCGAAGGAATCCGGGCGCTCATCATCGACAAGGACCGCAATCCGCGCTGGCGACCGGCGTCGCTGGCCGAGGTGGGCGACGCCCACATCCAGTCCTTCATGCAGCCGGCCCATCCGTTGGCCGACCTGATCTAACACCATTGGACATCCCTCATGAACTCAGACAGCTTGCAGCGCCTCTTCGACACCTGGACCACGGGCTGGGCCATGCAGCCGACATCTGCTTCGGTCGCCCCCGGCCCGCTCGCGGACGATCCCCGCTTCAAGGATCCGGCGTGGACCAACACGCCATACGGCAAACTGCTGCTCCAGTGGTATGAAATGGCCGGGCAGGCGTCGCAGAAGATCGTCGGCCTGGGGACCGGCCTCCCGCCCCATCAGAAGAGCGTGTGGGACTTCTACGTGCAATTTGCAGTCGACGCGCTGTCGCCTTCCAACTACTTCCTGACCAACCCGCAGGCATTGCAAAAAGCAGTCGATACACGCGGGCAGAGTTTCCTGACGGGCGCAACGCGGATGCTGCAAGACCTGCAGAAAAATGCGCTGCCGGCATCGAGCGACCCCCAGGCCTTCACCGTCGGCGTGAACCTGGCGACGACCGCTGGCTCGGTGGTTTCCCAGAACGAGATCTTCCAGCTCATTCAGTACAAGCCGCTGGCGTCGAAGGTGGGCGCCGTGCCGCTGTTGATCGTGCCGCCGTGCGTCAACAAGTTCTACGCATTCGACCTGAACGAGCAGAAGTCTTTCGTCAAGTACTTGCTGGAGCAGGGCCAGAACGTCTTCATGATGTCCTGGCGCAATCCCCGGCCTGGCGGCACGAGCCACGGGTGGGACGACTACGTGTTCGACGGCGTGCATGAGGCCATCGGGACGACGTGCGGGATCAGCGCTTCGCCCAAGGCCAACCTGCTGTCATGGTGCATTGGTGGAGCGCTGGCAGTGTCGGCGCTGGCCGTGATGACACCCGCACAAATGAAGCGCATTGCGTCGGCCACGTTCCTCACGACGCTGGTGGACTATTCCGACCACGGGGACGTGGGCATCTTTGTCGATGGGCCGCAGATCAAGGCCTTCGAGCCACGGGTGCGAATGAAAGGCGTGATGCCCGGGCAGGATCTGGCCAAGGCGATGGCGATGCTGCACGCCAAGGATTCCATCTGGCATTTCTACGTCAACAACTACCTGCTCGGCGACAACGTCCCGCCCTTCGATGTGCTCTTTTGGAACAGCGACACCGCCAACGTTCCGGGTGAGTTGTACCAGTACTACATGGAGAACATGTACCTGAAGAATCTCTTGCGCGTACCTGGCGCACTGAGCTTGCGCGGGCGCAAGGTCGACATCGGCAACATCGATGCGCCAACCTGCTTCGTTTCCGCCACGGAGGACCACATCGTGCCATGGCAGACCACGCTGCTCGCCCTGGAACTGGTGTCCGGCCCGTCAACGTTTCTCCTGACCGAAGGCGGCCACGTCTCGGGCATCGCCATCAACCATCCGGCCAAGTCACGCAAGAGCTACTGGTTCAAGGGCCCGCAAACCACCGATCCCGAAGCCTGGAAAGAGGGCGCTGAAAAGCACCAGGGCAGTTGGTGGCCAGAGTGGTGCCGGTGGGTTGCGCAGACCAGCGGCAAGCAAGTGGCCGCGCCGCGGCACCTTGGGAGCGAGGATTGGCCACCTCTGGAGCCCGCGCCTGGGTCCTACGTGCTCGAGCAGGTCCCCCAGTCGTGAGGCAATCGACCATGACTCTGGACGGAAGATCCGCCGGGCGAGCAGGCGAGGAGCAAACGGAGAATGCTTTGACAACCACACATGCCGAACTTGCTGAATTCATTGCCGACGCGCGGCGCGCGGGGGTTCGTCGATCGGCGCTCGCCTGGGCCGACGCACTGCAGTGCGAAGAAGAGGCCTACCTGGTCCAGGACCAGATTGGCGCGATCCTGGGTTGGTTCCGGGCCGGCGAGGTCCAGTTCTGGAAATCGGGTGGACCGTCGCGCTTTGACGGCCTGAGCCATGCGCGCCTTCCGATGCAAGGCGTCCGGCCGAGTGGAACAGGTCTTTCCGACATCACGTTCCACCATCCCTTTGCAGCGGCCGGGATTGCGCTTCGCATTGCGCGCGACGTGACACCCGACATCGCGGCCCGCATCACTGCAGCCGACGCCGAGTCCCTGGTCAATTCGATGACGGTCGCCATTGAAATATCGGACTCGCGCTGGGAGGAACATTGGGAGGCACCGGCGCTGCTGCAACTGGCCGACACGAATTCGCACGGCGCATTGGTGCTCGGCGAATGGCAAACCTACGTGCGCCGCGACTGGAAGAGGCAAAGCTGCGAGGTCGCTGTCGGCGCATCGTCAGTCATCTTCAAAGGCGCCTATGGCCTGGAGGATCCGGCGTGGCTCTTGCCCGCGTGGCTGCGGCATGCGACGCGAAACGGCCTGACGGTGCCGGCCGGCTCGGCGGTGATCACCGGTTCCTGGTCGGGCGGCACTGCCTGCAAGGCGAGCCCCATGGTCAGAGTGAGCTTTGCCGGCATGGGTGAGGTCACGACCACACTGTGACCTGGCGTCGAGGGGCTCACGGGCACGCTTGCCCCGCGACGCGCTGCGGTCGACCCCGGATGTACATTTCACTGCTCGATCGTCCTCGGTCCAGCGGCAGGAGCCTTCCAGGGGTAACGGTCGATGCAAGGGACCAAAAGCATGAAAGCCGTTTTCATCACAGGTCACGGTGGCAACGAAGTCGTTGCGATCGGCGAGCGACCGATGCCGTCGCGTGGTCCGGGGGACGTGCTCGTGCGCATGCAGGCGGCCACCGTCAACCGGGTCGACCTTTACATGCGCGACAGCGGTGCAGGAATCAGGCACGCGTTGCCCCAGATCATGGGGCTCGATGGGGCAGGGGTGGTGGAGGAGGTCGACGCCGATGACCCTCTGCTCAAGCCGGGCCAACAAGTGGTACTGCATCCAGCGATCGTGTGTGGTCGCTGCGAGTTCTGTCGACGTGGGGAAGGCGTGTTGTGCAACGCGGTGCAGTACCTCGGCGAGCATCGTGACGGAACGCTGGCCGAGTACGTCAGCGTGCCGGCTCGCAATGTGTTCCCGATGCCAGCCGCGTTGAGCCATGCCGAAGCAGCCGCGCTCGGCGTGACCCATCTCACCGCGTGGCGCATGCTCTTTACCAAGGGACAGCTCAAGCCCTGGCAAACCGTGCTGATCTTCGGAGTCGGTGGCGGCGTGTCGCTGGCGGCGCTGCAACTGGCCAAGTTGGCGGGCGCCAGGGCCATCGTCACTTCCCGCGACGACGCCAAGCTTCAGCGCGCGGTGCACATGGGCGCAGACCACGCGATCAACGGCCAGTCACAGGACGTTGCCAGGGAAGTCATGGCGCTGACCGAAGGTCGTGGCGTCGATCTGGTCATCGAGAACGTGGGAGCCGCTGTCTGGGCCAGCGCCATGAAGTCGCTGGTGCGCGGCGGCCGTCTTGTGACTTGCGGCGCTACCAGCGGCGATCAGCCGCAGGCCGACCTGCGGCGCATCTTCATCCGCCAACTGCAGATCCTCGGTTCCACGCTGGGAGACTTCGATGAGTTCGCAGCACTGTTGGCCTGGAGCGAGCGTCATGCACTGCGCCCCGTCATCGATGCCGTGTACGCGCTCGAGCAGGCGCATGCGGCGCTCGACCATCTGGCGTCAGGCGAGCAGTTCGGCAAGATCGCGATCAGGATCGGCAGCCCCTGACCTGGCTTCCTCCGCCGGCCCTCCTTCGGGCATGGCAAGGGCATTCTCCTGGTCTGGCGAACCCGGGACATCGCGCAGATCCGGACCTATCATGTGCCGACCCGGCCAATCACCTATTTCGGTAGTGCCATCAAGGACACGAACATGGAAAATCCACCGTCAGGGCTTTCGCGTCGCGGCTTCATGGGCAGCGTTGGTGCAGGAGGTCTGGCCCTTGGAGCCAGTCTGATGGGGCACCCTGAAAGGGCAGCCGCCGCGTCCTTGATCGACGTGAGCAAGGTCACCACGCCCATCTCCAGCGTGCAGGCGCTGCCGAACGCCTGGTATCTGACCAACGTCCGTCTGGAGACCGGTTTTGTCGAGGAAAGGAAGCCATGGCTCGACAAGCCTGTCATCACGCAAACCAGGACCGAACTGAAGACGCTGCGCATCGCCAGTGGCGCAATTGCCGAAATCCTGGACACGAAGTCGGCTGTTCCTTCAGATGCAGCGGTTTATGACGCGCAAGGTCAGTTGATGCTGCCGACCTTCATGGACATGCACATCCATCTGGACAAGACCTTCTACGGCGGCCCGTGGGAAGCGACACTTCCAACGCAGCATGGCCGCGCAGACCGCGTTGCCCAGGAGCAGGACCTTCTGCCCAAGCTTCTCCCGGTGGCCGAGGAGCGTACGGCTGCAATGATCCGTCTCATGCATTCGCAAGGCACGACCGTGTGCCGCAGCCACTGCAATGTCGATCCCGTCAGCAAGCTCGGCAATCTCGAACATCTCAAGGCGTCGCTCGAGCGTTTCAAGGGCACGCTTGATTCGAAGATCATCATCTTTCCGCAACACGGCCTGTTGGCCTCCGACAGCGTGGGATTGATGCGCGAGGCGCTGAAGTCGGGCGGCGTCAGCTATGTCGGCGGGGTCGACCCCACCTCTTTCGATCGCGCGATGGAGAAGTCGGTTGACACGACGGTTCAGCTCGCGATCGACTTCAATGCCGGAATCGACATCCATCTCCATGAGCCGCGCGCAACCGCCATTCCCGCACTCAATCGCTTCATGGATCACGTGGAGAAGAACAAGCAGCTGCAAGGCAATGTGACCTTCAGCCACGCCTATGCCCTGGCCGAACTCTCGAAGGAAGAACTCAAGGACATTGCAGCGCGCATGAAGGCGCTGGGCATCACCCTGGCCAGCGGGGTTCCGTTGGGCAAGGGCACGATGCCGCTGCGCGAACTGCATGAGGCGGGCGTCATGGTGATCTGCGGCACGGACAGCGTCATGGACTGGTGGAATTCGTTTGGCAATTGCGACATCCTGCAGAAGGCCCAGGAGATTGCCCGACTCCAGTATCCCAGCACCGAGTATGAAATCAGCCGCACGCTGGGCTATGCGACCGGCTTCGTCACGCCGCTCAACGACAAGGGTGAGCAGGCGTGGCCGAAAGCCGGGGACGTGGCGAGCTTCAATCTCCTGCCCGCGAGTTGCTCGGCTGAAGCGGTTGCTCGCCTGCCCGTGCGCAATGCGGTATTTCACAAGGGCAAGCTCGCTTACGGCGCAGTCCCGAAGGCCGTCTGACGGCGCTGCTTTCCGGGGCGGCTGTCTGCGAACTGCGGGTGCCGGAGATGAAGGGGCCGCTTCTGCCCTTGACGCTTGGCGTCGACCACGGCCTGTCCGTTGTAACCCACCACGGCTGAGCCGAGGCGGATGCAACGAGCGCAGCGATGCAGCGCGCGCGTCGTTTGCCAAATTGCCTTGAGGCCCGTCGGGATCCCCGCCTGCGCAGTGCAAGGTAATAGGTCACAGCCAGACAAGGCACTGTCTACTCGCCAGAAGGATTGTGCAGGCCTAGTGTCCGGGCTGGGCCGTACGTGGCGGTCCTGCAAGGGAGTGACACATGAAAGCAATACATGGATTGGCCTGCCAAAGAGGCCTGATGTTCGCCGCGACGACAGTCTTCCTCATGGCAGCGGCGAATGCGCAGCACACTGCGTTGTTGTCTTCTCCGGCCCCTGCCGCGAGCATGGATGCCGGCAAGCAAACGCCGCAAGTCACCGAGGAGCTCAGCGCGAGTCATGCGACCCTGTGCAAGTGGGCGGCGGGCGCCTATGAAGCGACGCTCCCGGCAGAGATCCACAGTCTCTACAAGGTGATATTCGCCCAGTCGATTCCATACGAGGGGGCCGCATATGCGCTCCTGGAGGTGGACGCAGGAGGAAAGCCGACACCCCGCTGGCAACTGTGCATCGGGTTGCAGCAACGCGAGGGACTTCCCGCCATGGAGCCGGAATCCCCGTACTTCACAACGACGACGAATCAACTCATGGGAGTCGCCGCCAGTTGTCCAGCCGGGCCATCGTTGGACGGAGGCCGTGCGTGCCTGGCCGCACTGACGGCCAACCTTGAAGCGCGAGGTCTTTTCGCCATCGGTTCCGCGCGCATTGGCGAAAGGGCCATCGGTGATGCGTCGGTCAAAGTCTGGGTGCCTTATCGCGAGGCGGACGTCTCCTGGCGGCAAGCTCGCCGGGGCGATCTGTGACGATTCGTTTTTCCTGGCTCCGGGTCCTGGCCCTTGCCTTGGGCATCATCATCCATTTCGGCGCGGCGGCGGGCGATGAGCCCGAAGCCCCGCCGGACCCCCTGTTCGTGCGCATGATGGTTGTCATGAACTCCTCGGACTTGATGACGGGCATGGACGAAAGCAGCTTGCCGCCGGAAGTTCGCGAAGTGTTGGGGCTGGGGGATTTCGCGGCGGCCATCTACCAGGTGCACCCAACGCAGGGCACTGGTCAAGCACTGCGACAGGCGCTCGCGCGCTACCGGCAACTCCATGGCCGTGTCGACCAGGGTGCTCGCCCCCTTCTGGTCGCACTCAGTCAGTTCGAAGAGAAGCGCTTCGATCCGCTGCGCGCGTTGTTGTACTACGAGTGGGCACGCCTGGTGGCCTCAGGCGCCGATGTGCAATCCGCGTCTGGATCCGGACTCGCCGCATCGATCGAACTGGCGCTCAAGGACGGCCGGGACGGACGCAAGACGGCTCTGGAAGCGGCTGATCACCTCGTCAAGACGACAGCGGCGACGGGGAACTTCAATGTCCAGGACCAGGTGGCTGCGCTCAGCAACCTGGGGCTTGCGCACTACTGCAACGATGATCTTCCTGCTGCCCTGCAAAGCTCTCAGGAGGCCCTCGAACTGGGCCAGCAGCCGCTCAAGGGATCGCTGCGGGTCGTTGCGGGCGAGGATGCCGGCGATCGCTTCATGTTCGAGATCCATGCACGGCCCATGATTCGTTCGAACATGGGCCTGCTGTACTGGCGGCAGGGGAACGCCGCCAAGGCGTTGGAGCTCTTTCAAGCTGCGATCAGCGGGCGCAACGCCGTGGACATGACGTTTCTGGGCAGTGATCGGCAGATGCTGGCCCAGATGGAGGCAGACACTGAAGAATTCGGCGCACTGCTCACGATGGAAAAAGCTTCCGGCCAGGTGCCGACTGCCAACGTGTCGCTTGCATTCAACCTGCTGGTGCGGCACAAGGGCATGGTGATGGATCGCCAATCACGGCGCCTTCGGTACGTGCGGGATATGGCCGCCGAGGCTTCCCCGGAAGCGCCTTCGCGTCAGCGGCCCACTGCCGCCCTGACCTACATGGAGGGCCAATTGCAGGCGGGGGGAGCCCAGGCGCGTGACTTCCTGGCGCAGTTGGCCGCGTCGACTGGAGAAGACGCCTCGAAGATGGACGCAATCCAGAGCGAGATGGACCGGCAGGCCATGGTCCATCAGGCCCGACGGCGAACAACGGATCAACTGGCTGCCCACCTGCGCAACAGTCCGCAGCCCGCCGCAGTTGGACGCATGACGGACCCGGCGTCCTTGATGTCGATGTCGATGCTCGCCGAGTCGATCGCGAGTCTGCATCCTTATCACCAGCGAGCGCCCGATCTGCAAACCATACAGGCACAGTTGCCAGCCGGCAGCGCGCTGCTCGAAATGGTGCGGTATCGACCGATCGATCCTGACCTGCGGCTGCCCCTCGAGCGCCGCATGGGCGCGGCCCGTTACGGCACTTTCATTGTTCGTCCGACCGGTGCCCCGGTCTACGTCGACTGGGGCGATGCCGAGCCCCTGGACAAGTTGATTGCCCGCTTTCGACGGGCGTTGGCAAGACCCGCCGGTGATCGCGCGCAACTGCTCGGGCGCGAATTGCACACACAGCTCATGCGGCCGGTGCAAGCCGCGCTGGCCGACGTCTCGCTGGTGCTCCTGGCGCCGGAGGGGCAACTCAACCTGCTGCCCTTCGGGGCGCTGGTGGATGATCAAGACCACTACCTGATTGAACGCCTGAGTTTCAACTACCTGTCCAGCGCGCGCGATCTGCTGCGCCAGAACGACAGCCGCGCTGCGCCTCGCAGTGGCGCCGTCATCGTCGCCAATGCCGCATTCGGCGAAGTCGGTGATGCGGCAGCGCCGCAGGGGGTGGCCACGCGTTCGGTCGACTACTCGGCCATGCGCTTCGACCCGCTCCCCGGCACTGATGCCGAAGCCCAGGGCCTGCGCACGCTGCTCTCCGGCGCGAAACTGCTCACGGGCGAGGCTGCAACCGAGTCCGCCATCAAGCAAGTGAAAGGCCCGCGCGTTCTGCACATCGCGACGCACGGTTTCTTCCTGAATGATCTTCAGGCAGGAAGCACGGTGGTCGAGAACCCGATGCTGCGCTCCGGACTGGTGTTTTCAGGTGTGAACCGGCTGCACTCCGCGGCTGACGACGGTGTTCTTACCGCGATGGAAGCTGCTGCGCTCGATCTTGTGGGCACCCAGTTGGTGGTGTTGTCTGCCTGCGAGACCGGGCTTGGCGAGGTGCGCAATGGCGAAGGAGTGTTCGGCCTGCGGCGCGGGTTCGCGATCGCCGGTGCGCAGACCCTGGTGATGAGCCTGTGGAAGGTGGACGATCAGTCCACCAAGGACCTGATGCTGGCTTACTACCAGCGACTGGCACGCGGCGAGGGCCGCGCGGAAGCGCTGCGCCAGGCCCAGCTTGAACTCATGAAGCGCGCCGAGTATTCGCACCCCTTCTTCTGGGCCAGCTTCATCGCGACAGGTGAGGCGGGCGCGATGAAATAGCGACCAACTCTTCCAGTTGCCGCCTCGCATGTCTCTCCGCTCGAAACGACGCTCTGGGCAAGGGGCCAGGCATGGTGTCGGTGGCGTTTTGTCCTTCGATACCACGTGCGAGATCGCACATCATGGGCTCAGCCCACTTCCTTGGCCCGCGGCGGAAACCACGAGCCGTCAAGAAGGGACGGCGCCTTGTCCTTCGGCCAGTACAGCCGCATCATGAGGATGAATCCGTCCTTGGGCGCGGGCAGCCAGTTCTCTTCCTTGTCGGCCCCCGGTGACTCGTTCTGGATGTACAAGTCAATCGAGCCATCGGCGTTGGGCTTGAGCTTGTTGCGCTGGCTGACGGTGTAGCGGTTGAGCGAGTTCGGCACGAAGAAGTAGCCCGTGTCGTACATCGTCATCGACCAGAATCCGTTGACCGGCGGCAACTGACCTTTGGGAAAGTGCATCACGTACTTCTTTGAACCGTGGTACTTCTGCAGCACGTCGGGCCCGGTCGAGGTCGGGTAGACCGCATCCTGCGGCCGGTTGGCGCCGAGGCCAATGGCCGTGATCAGGGCGCGCTGCATGTAGTTGGTGCCGTACAGGCCCGTCCTGGTGGTGAACGTCCAGCCGTTCTTGAGCTTCAGGTCGCCGGCAAGGGCGCCCTTTTTCATCCAGTTCATGATTTTGGCTTGCGCCGGCTTCGGCGCCTCGGCCAATCCCTTGCTCACCGACGCGCCGAGCCTGGATGCGTCGAAGTCCTGGCCGGGCACGATGCCGATTTTGGCCAGCTTGGCGACCATCGGCGCATCGGCAGCTGCCGGAGGATTGGTCTTGAGCAACTGCGCGAAGAGAGTGAAGAAGCTCGTGGCATCCATCCCATCGACCAGCTCGCGCACGGCCGCCTTGGTGCCGAAGGCCGGGTCGACCTGAGCGGGCGGCGGCGTGTACGGCTTGCCGTAAGACGACAAGGGCACCGCCGACATCTGGTCTTGCAGCGCATGGACTTCGGCATAGTCCTCGGGCGTCCCGGTGCAATAGATGCGACCCAGCATCCACACCATGCCGGTTGGCGACTTGTATTGCCTGACGCCCGCCGGCAAGGTGCCCTTCCAGCCTGGACCGGTGATGGCGAACTTCTGCGCTCCGGTGCCGGTGGTGCGCTTGCCCGGCACCTCGAAGACGTCGGTCCAGCCGTCGAGCATCGGCAGCAGGAAGAAGCGGCCTTTCATGTCGGGCGTCGAAACGACCCAGGGCTCCCTGGACACGTCCAGCCAGAGCATCGTGTAGAGCGTGTCTGCGTTCGGCGCAGTCACCGCATGGTTGTCGACCGCCGGATAGCCGCGCAGCTTGATGAACTGGCCCATGGGCGCCTTGGCGGCTTCAGGTGCCGCGACGTTGGTCAGGTTGCGGCGGGTCAGCTCCATGGTGACCAGCGGGTAGGCGTAGACGTAGGCCTCGATCGCCAGGTCGCGCGCCTGTCGGGCCTGCACATCGCCCTTGAGGGAATCCACACTGTCCTCGACTCCATCCTTGAGGTCGAGCAGCAGGCTGTCGGCCGCGCGAGCGAAGCCCGATGCACCCAGCGCCCCAAGCGTCATCGCGAGGCACAGGCCACGCCGCGTTGCATCTCCATCCATGGTGATCTCCTCGTTGGTCGTGAAGAAATCGTAGGGACCGGTCTCCCGGAAGACAATCGCGGCGAACTCGTGCCGGAGCACGTGATGCCACGCTATCCGGTAGGTGATGCCACGTATCGCGCAGTCAGGGATCTGCTACGACTGCGCTTCGGTCAGGAACGCGGGGCCTGGAGCGCGTCGCGAATGGCGGTGCGCAGGCGGCGTTCATCGCAGGGACGATCGAGAAAGTTCGTCGCACCTGCACGCATGGCCTTGATCACCGTATCGAGTTCGTCTGTTTCGCCGATCACGATGACAGGGCAGGCGGGCGCGGCGCATGCGATCAGTTCATGGATCGGCAATCCGGGAGATTCCAGCGCCAGCAGCATGCATGCAGGCAGGGTGATCTCTCGCAGTTCCAGCCAGTCCCTGAAGCTGTCGAGCAGCACCACAGAGCTCACATGGCCGCACAGGGCGCGCGCAATCCCGGCCCGCCGGACGGCATCGGGCTCGAGAACATAGACAGTGACGTGCATGGTGGCCACGGCAATGCAGCCTGCTGCAATGGCGATGAAGACGCCAGTCGTGGAACCACAGTGCCCACGTAGGTAGCGACGCAACCGCGCTCTTAGCGGCGATGCTCTGCGGCGATGCGGATCAACTCGGCGGTGCTGGCCAAACCGAACTTCTCGAGCACCCGACTGCGGTGCAGTTCGACGGTCCTGTGGCTGATGTCCAGGCGTTGCGCAATGACCTTGCTCGGCAAGCCCTGCATGGCCAGTTGCATTACCTCGTTTTCACGCTCGGTGAGCAGTTCGAGCGTCCGCGCAAACTGGCCGTGCCGGCTGGAGTCGCTCCTGGCAGCCGCGTCCTTGGCAATGGCCTCGTTGATGTTGTCCAGGAGTTCCTGCTCCCGGTAGGGCTTGGTGACGAATCCGACCGCGCCGCCGCGCATCGCCTCGACCACCATGGGCACGTCCGCGTGCGCGGTCACGAAGACGATCGGAATGGGTGCCTTCATCTCGCTGAGCCGGGCCTGCAGTCCCAGACCGCTGATTCTTGCCATCCGCACGTCCAGCACGAGGCAGCCGGCCCGCGTGGGATCGTGGGCGGCGAGAAACTCCTCGGCCGACGCAAAAGTCTCCGCGTGCAGACCCACCGAGGCGACCAGTTCCTTCACCGAGTCCCGGACCGCCTCATCGTCGTCGACCACGAATACCGTCACACCCTGGGTCACTTGTCGTTCTCCTCTGCAATGGGCAGCGTGAACTCGAAGATGGCTCCGCCGCCTGGCCTGGCCCGGCCGTTGACCTGACCGCCGTGGGCCTCCACGATCGCTCGGCACAGCGACAGGCCGATGCCCAAGCCGGCCGTCTTGGTCGTGAAGAAGGCCTCGAAGATCCTCTCCAGCGCCCCTTCGCCAAAGCCGGCCCCGGTATCTTCGATGCGCACGAAGACCTGGGCCTCTTTGAGGGTGCCCACCTCGATGATCAGGTCCTTGCTGGCTCCAGGGCTGGCCGCGGCATTCATCGCATCGCTGGCGTTGCGCACCAGGTTGACGATGACCTGTTGAATCTGGATGTCATCGGCGATGACATCCGGCAAGCCGGGGGCCACCCGCAGCGTGACGGCGACGTCGTTGAGGTGACCTTCCATCCGTGCAAAGCGCAGCGACTCATCCACGATCTGGTCGATCCGGACCTTCTTCATCTCGAGTTCGTGGCGTTTGACCATGGTGCGCAGCTTGCGCATCACAGTCCCGGCCCTGCTCGACTGGGCCGCGATCTTGTCCAGCAGTTCGCAGACCTTGGCGTTGTTGGCGGCCGGCCCGGCCGCGGCATGCCGGCGTGCCGCAAGCGCATAGTTCTCGATCGCCACCAACGGCTGGCTGACTTCGTGGGTGATGCCCGCGGACATCTCGCCCACGGTATGGAGCCGCGCGATATGCGCCAGCCGCTCGCGATGCTGGGCGGCTTCCGCCTGTGCTTCGCGCATGCTGCGCTCTGCCTGTTGGCGCGCCAGGGCGGTGGCAAACACTTCGCCGAGCAGCCGAACGCGCGGCTCAAGCGCCTCGGGCCAGGCTCGCCGGGTCTGCACGGTGTCCAGCGAGATCGCACCAACCACTGCGCCGCTGACCTTCAAGGGCAACGCGAGGAGCGACACGCTGCCCAGGGCGCGAAGTGTGTCGCGGTCATGCGCATCGACCGCCGCTGAAGCTTCATCCATGCCGTCGATGCGCACCACCGAGCCGGACTTCAGGCGAGCACTGAAAGAAGGCAAGTCTCGACCCTGCACCCGCGCGGGCTCCGGTGCATTGGCGCTCCTCCAGGAATGGCCAGGAAGCAGGTCGTCGCTGCCGCGGTCGAAGGCCCAGAGCGTCGCGCGCTCGGCGTGGAGAAACTCGGCCATCCGGCGAAGGCCGTTCGAGACGGCTGAATCCACATCGCCGGCGGCCAGGGAAATCAACGAGGCCGCGACCTCCACGAGCATCTGCTCGAAAGCCAGCAGGCGCTGGTTTTCCTCCTGCACGTGCTTTCTCGCGATCGTGTTGCCCAGGATCTCGGCCACCAGGCGCACGCGACTGAGCAACTCTTCGCTCCACTCGCGGCGTCGATCCAGGCACAGGAAATTGAGCGTGCCATAGATCTCGCCCGCCACCACGAGCGGAATGGATGCCATCGATTGCGAACCAGCCTTCTTGAAGGATTCCTTGTCGACATGCGCTTCGGGCGGCAGCTCGTCGGCGGTGCTGAAGATCACCGCTTGACCGCGATTTATTTTCTCGATGCACCACGGGTAGCCGAAGACTCGTTCGTGCAAGGGCGCTGTTCTCATGCCATCCCGCGTGAAGATGCTGACCCGGGTGAATGAACGGCCATCCGGATCGAGGCGCAGCAGCGCGCAACGGTCCACGTCCAGCGCCTCCACGATCGAGCCGAACGCGGCAGCGATGGCGGCATCGACCTCGGCCGGCCGCAGCGCAATCAAGCGGGCGGAAAGGCGGGCCAGCATCGAATCGAAGCCGGGCAGATCGTCGAAAGGCGCAGGCACCGTCGGTGCGGCATCGCATTGCAGGGTGATTGTTTCGGAAAAGATGTGCACAGCCCGGCCTTCGGTTCAAGTCGCAACGCTCACGCCCGAATCCTTCAGGATCCGTCCCCAGCGCTCATGGTCGTCGTTGACCAGTGCCGTGAACTGCGCGCGATCCGCAGCCCCGGCCGTCAGACCATATCGCGCAAAGGTAGATTGGACACCGGGCTGCGCGATCGACGTGCAGAACGCCCGGTTCAACGCATCAAGCTGCTCGGCTCCCATTCCCTTGGGTGCAAACGCGCCCGCCCATTCGCTGGCCACGACGTCCAGGTTCGACTCCCGCATCGTTGGCACGGTCGGAAGCGAATCTGCTCGCGCGTCGCTGGTGGTGACAAGAATCCGGACCCTGCCTGCCTGTGCGAGCGGCAGAGCAGCAAACGGCACGGCAACAGCCGAGTGCAAGCTGCCCTCCAACAACGCCGCCAGCATTTCCGCGGCGCCGCGATAGTGCACAGGTGTGATCCCGACGTCCATTTGCCTGGAAAGCGCGAGCGCGACGAGGTGCGCAACGCTTCCCGATCCTGGAGTGCCGCAATTCGCGAGCGCGGGATTGCGCGCAAACCATTCCTTGAGCTCGCCAACGTTCCGGGCGGGATGGTCGCTGGCGACGACCACGCACAGCGCAGTCGTCGCAAGCAATGCGATGGGTGCGAGCTGGCGGATCGGGTCGATCGGTGGGTCGACCAACAGATGCGGTTGTATGGTCACTTGAGCGCTGGGCGTGATCAGGAGCGTCTGGCCCGTTGCCAGAGCGCGAGTTGCCATTGCAACGGCGATACGGCCGCTCGCGCCACTGTGATAGTCGACGATGACCCGAGTACCCATCGCCTCTTGCAGGGGCGCCTGAAGCACACGGGCGATACCGTCGATCGGCCCCCCGGGAGGAAACCCGACAAGCAGCTTCGTCAGCTTAGCGCGCTCCTGCGCTTGACCGAGTCCGAAGGGCCAACACGCCAAGGCGCTCAAGAATCCCCATGCCAAATCCCGCCTCAACACACTTCACCCTCCTGGGACGAATGCGTCGCCTTGCGGGCGACCGTGGGTTGCGCTGGACAATTTCAGCGCGGTCGGCGAAATCCTACAGACTTGGATGAGAAGTTGCCATCCTACGCTGCTCAGGGCTCTCCGTGGAATATCCATCGTTGCGCCCGATTCAAGCTGCTGGCAGAGTTGCCCCCGCAACAGTTGGCGAAATCAGGCTCGTGCCCTTGGCACCAGACGGCGAACGGCTCGTCGCGTATCTCGATCGGAGGACACCATGGGTCTCTTGACCTTCAGTATCAACGTCACCCTGGACGGCTGCGTCGACCACCAGGAAGGAATCGCCGACGACGAGACGCACGCCTTCTTCACCCGCCTCATGGACGAGGGCGGGGCGATGCTGTGGGGCCGCGTCACCTACGAGATGATGGAGAGCTACTGGCCAGCGGTCGCCCGCGGCGACGTGGAGGCGCCGCCGGCGATGCGCGAGTGGGCGGTCAAGCTGGAGGCCAAGCCGAAATACGTGGTGTCCTCGACGCGAAAGGACTTCCCGTGGACCAACAGCCGCCACATCGCCGGCGACCTGCGCACGGGCGTACAGAAGCTCAAGGACGCGACCCCGGACGGCGTGCTCCTCGGCAGTGGCAAGCTCGCGACCGAACTGGATCGGCTGGATCTGATCGACGAGTACAAGCTGCTCGTCCACCCCAGGATTGCCGGCCACGGCCCGACCCTGTACGAGAGCGGGCTGCCCGGCACTCGACGGCTCGAGTTGATCTCGGCGAAGGCGCTCCGCTGCGGCGCGGTCGCCATGCACTACCGGCGCGCGCGCTGACTCGAAGGCGGGGTCATGAACTCGATGGCCGGCATTTGCCCGCGCATCGCGGAGCAGAATCGGGAGGTCTCGTCGAAACCAGGGGGGCTCATGGCGCCGTTGGCGGGCCGGCGGGTCTTCTTGATCAAACCGGGGGACGACCATGCATGACAGCGACCCTGAGGGAAAGCGGCTTCCCATCAAGCTCGACAGCACCTCGAATGGCGAGTTCGCACCGGTGGCGCTGTGGCCGGCGAACATCGAAGCCAACCGCCTCGCGCACGAGGCCGCGGCAACGAACGCGAAGCGGCTGGGATGCTCCAAGCGAGCGTTCCTGACCTCGTCCTGTGGGGCAGCCAGCACGCTGCTGGCCTTCAACTCGGCCAACGCCGCGGCCGGAAGGGCCGGTGGCTTCTTTGAGCTGCCCCGCGACGCGGCGCTGGACATGCAGCTCGCGCGTGCGCAGGTCGGCCCGGCCAAGGAGGAATTCATCCTCGACGTCCAGGGGCACTTCATCGACACGCCGAAAGGCAATTCGAAGAGCGCGGAGGTCTTCCTCAAGGACGTGTTCATGGACAGCGACACCGACGTGATGGTGCTGTCCTTCGTACCCTCCGCTCGCGACGCCGAAGCGGTCACGATCCAGGCCGCCGACGAGGTCCGCAGGCTGGTCGACAAGCTCGAAGGAACGCACCGGCTGCTGCTGCATGGACGCGTCAACCCGAACCAGCCCGGAGACCTCGAGGGCATGGACGAGTTGCACGAGAAGTGGGGCATCAGCGCCTGGAAGACCTACACGCAGTATGGACCGGACGGCAAGGGCTACTTCCTGCACGACGACGTCGGCATCCGGTTCATCGAGAAGGCTCGCGCACTGGGCGTCAGGAACATCTGCATCCACAAGGGGCTGCCGTTCGGACCACGCTCCTACGAGCACAGCCAGTGCAGCGACATCGGCGTCGTCGCCAGGCGCTACCCGGACGTGAACTTCCTGATCTATCACTCGGGCTTCGTCAGCACGGTGACCGAAAAGGCCTACGACGCGAGCGGCAAGAGCGACGGCATCGACACGCTGATTACGTCCTTGCGCAAACACCAGGTCAAGCCGAACAGCAACGTCTATGCTGAGCTGGGCAGCACGTGGCGCTTCCTGATGCGTGACCCCGAACAGGCGGCTCACGCCTTGGGGAAGCTGATCGTCGCGTGCGGCGAGAACAACGTGCTGTGGGGGACGGATTCGATCTGGTACGGCTCACCGCAAGATCAGATCCAGGCCTTCCGGACCTTCCAGATCTCGGCGGAACTGCGCGAACGGCATGGCTATCCCGAGATGACGCCTGCGCTGCGGGCCAGGATATTCGGTCTCAACGCCGCGACCGTGTACGGCTTGACGCCGACGGAAGTGAAGCGATACACCGCCCGCGACTCCGTCGCCCGAAAGCGCATGGCCTACCTGGAGAAACCCGATCCTCACTTCAGGACCTACGGGCCAAAGACGCGACGCGAGTTCCTCAGGGTGTTCGATCCCGCTGGCTGAGCAGCAAAAGTGGGACTGTTGGCGGAAGACACTCTCACAAGGACGTCTCAACGACTGGTTTCCTCTCATTGCACGACAGGGATGCGCAGGCCAAGGGCAATCTGGCGAAGTACGAAAAGATCATTCTTGGGCACACGCCGGTTCTACGTTGGCCTTCGCAAGGCAGGATTGCCCGAGTAGCCCAAGCCACTGCTCATGCGGGCACGACGGCGCTTGATGAGGGTGGGGGTGCACCGGATTGGAGCGACGCGAATGCCTGGGGCAGATTGGAGCGCTTGCAAGAGCGACCGCATTGTCGACGCGATGGAGTCGTTCGTTTCGTGCCAAACACCGCGCGCGGCCGGTAGCGGGTCGCCGGCCGGCGTCGCAGTCGCTCGATCAATGCCGCGCCCCGCGCAGCGGCGCCTGTCGACGAAGTCCTGCACCTCGTTGCCGGTCTTCAGATCGCTCGCATCTCGCCGCGAGCGCCAGTACGAAGTGTCGAACGTCACCAGCGTCTGTCCACGGCGCGCTTCGGGTCGTCGAGAAACGCCGACATCAGCGACAGCGAGCACGCCGACTTGCCGAGTACCGAGTGGCCTGCATGCGGGAACGGCACCACCTGCGAATTCCGCAGGTTCGGCGTGACCATTTGGACCCAGTGGGGTGCCCATTGCGGCGTCCATGCTTTCCTCGATGATGAGCACCGGCACGTCACTGACGATTCGCGCGCCGACCGAGGGCGCGGCCTTGGGTGCAACACGGGCGGCGCGGCCTTCGAAGCCGCAAGCGTCGCCACTTCGGTCGTGGGTTGGCACGTTCCGCACAGAAAATCGTGAACGCCAGAGCCAAAGCGCCGAGCCCGATGAACGCGGGCATTCGCGCGTCCCGAGATAGGCATCTCGATCGCTTCGTACCTGTCGTGGCCGTCTCGTCCATGAGCTTCGGGATCGGGGCGACGCTGCTGCGCTCGCTGACATGATCAACGTGTAGGCAAAAGAGATCATCGTCGATGTCCAGCGCGATGAGGTGGCCCGATTCGTCGCTGCGTTGCACGACGGCAGGCGGCTGGTCGAGGCGACTCACCGAGGCGTAGAAGTCAGCTTCGAGCTTCGAGTACGCCGCGGCGCACGAGGGCTGCGCTGCGCAGGCAGCGAAGATTTTCTTGAACAACGGCGACGGGGCCTGTCCACCAGACCTCGACGATGTTTTTCGTCGGCGGCGATACGGAATCGAGGACCACGCTGCGAATACCCTGGGGATGATCGCGCAGGACACTCAACGCGAGCTTCGAGCCTAACGAGACGACATAGACATTCCACTGCTCGACGCCCGGCGCGGTGCGCAGCGCCGCGAGCTTGGTGTCGATCATGAGCGTCATGCCCCCATCTGTGCCAAGAGGCGCTTTTGCCGCCGTGAGGGCGCGGCTACGTTGAATAGCGCAGTCCCCGGCTTGAGTAGGCTCATGTAGATGGCAGCGGCTTTGCGTCTCCGCTGAGTGTGTTCCCTGAGGACCTGGAGGCAGTGGCTCATCGTTGGTGGGGCGCCGGCAAAGAGTCGGGTACCTGCCGGGAACTGGCTGGCATTATTGATCCACCACGCACTGAGTTTGGTCAGATCGGGCCAGGGCAGGCTGTCGTCTTCGTCGAGCGCCACGTTATCGTCGTTCGGGTCGTCGTTGGGGCCACCCGGCACTGTCTCTGGTGGCTTGCGTTCGAGGTCGCGCGAGGCCAGGTCCACGCCAGTGATGAAGCTGAAGGCTTCGCCAGCGAGCCGTGCATAGATGTCGCCTTCCATGTGTTTGAAGAGCCAGGGAACGACTTGCGTGTCGCCCGCCCAACCGGCGGCTTTGATCAGCGTGCGCAGTGATGCACCTTGGGCGGCGAGTTGTTTGACCAACGTGCGCGCAGCGTCCGCATCGGCGGCGAAGAGCGCGAGTGCCAAGGCTTCCAACTGCGTGAGGCCAGGCTGCAAGGCAAGGGCGCGCAAGGTGTTCACTGCGTTTCTGCGATCGCCCAGCAATGCGGCGGACCAAGCGGCAGGCAAGGCGAGAGCAGACCCGTTGTCTCGCAGGTGATCCAGGCAAGCGGGAAGGAAATCGATGCGGCCCAAGTCGCCTGCTGCACGAAGCGCGCGAATACGCAGACCGGTGTGCGGCTGTTCAATGGCCGCACTCAACGCGGCACCAGGGTCAACGCGATGTTGCGCGCACGCGGCCAGACCCAGACAACGGACCGCTGGCGACTCGCTGGCCAGCAGCGGCGCTATGAGGCCGCGCAGCAGTGCGGGCGACACCCAGCCAAATGCAGATGACAAGGCGCGGGCAGCATTGGGCACCACGTCAAGCAGTGACAGCAGACGCTCGATCTGCGCTGCATCTCGCCGTTGAATGGCGAGCACGGCTGCCACGAACAACTGGCCAACGCCGGGAACATCGAGTGCGGTTTCGCTCAAACCAGCGCCGTAGTCGCCTGAGATCGACAGCCCGTCGAGATGCGCGGCGAGGCGCTCGTCGGCGCGCAGTAACTGCGTCAGCGTGATGTGCGGTGCGCGCACCAGCAGGCTGCGCATGGCGCGCAAGAACGCCGCGTCTTCCAGGTGCTGGTCGATGAAAACCCGGATCACCGGGCTCGCGACGGTGTCCATGCGCTTAGCCGTTATTCCAATGGCCGGAGGTGAGTGCATCGAAGCGCGCCAGCCAGGCCAGCCCGCGCTCTTCGTTGCCCATCGGCGTGAACATGCCGGCGTCCAGCCGGACCGGCAGAATCGCGCGGGCGACGTCCGGAAGTCGGCCAATGTCGGTTCCTTGCCAGTTGACGTCGACGACTGGTGGGACGCGCGCCGCGCGAATCATCAGGCCCTTGCCGACGCCCCGCAGTTCGCACCCGGCGAGGGCCGGGCGCAGCGTCTTCTCGCCGCCGAGTTTCGCGACCAAGCGGCCGTCGAGCAGATTGATCCAGTGCGCAGGCGGCGACTTGTCGCGGATCTTCAGGTAGGCAGCGCCGTACATGGAATCGAAGCCGATGTAGCGCGGCAGCAGTTTCTGGATTTCTTCGATTGCCCTGCCGGTCTCCGCGGCCGCATAGGAGAACGACAAACCTGCATTGCCACTGGAGAACGGGAACAACGCGGCGACCTGCGCAAGGAAGCCCGTGACGTCGTCGACGTCCATGCGCATCGGCAGGTCCCAGGGTAGTTCCAGCCGCAGCATGCTGGCTTCGGGGTCGTCCTCGTCCAGGAACTCGAAGTTCACGCCGGCGAAGTGGAAGCCGTAGTCCCCCGCTTGGCCATCCGGTGTGCCAAACAGCGCGAAGCAATGGCTTTCATCGTCGGGGTCAGGGCCGGCGCGCAGGTGTTCGAGTACGTCGCGTTCGACGTAGGCATCGAAAGCGATGCATTCTTCCGGAGAGTGTCTGTCCGGCGGCTCTTCATACTTCGATGCGATTGCGCCGCGCGGCACGAACGCGAGGTAGGCCATCAGCACTTCAGCCGCAGCGGTCATCACCGCAGGCAGCTTGTCGACCGAGTACAGCGTCATTGCGATCACCGGTCGGACGATGACGCGTTCGTCGCCGTCGAGGTTAAAACGGCGCGTCAGGGAGTCAAGGTTTCGTGGTGTCACGTCGCTGGGTTGTTGAAGGCGTTGAGGCAGGCTTGCGAGGCGCTACTACTTTCCGCAGCCTCTGCTGGTGATGCATTTGGGCTTCTTGGTGGGTTTCGGATTGAGCTTCTCGCCGATCTTCAGGTACTTGTCGTGCTGGGAACCCCGCGCGGGCAGGTAGAAACCTGCGTCGGCCTCGCCGCGTCCGCTCGCGCGTTTGAGGGTGCCGCTTTTCCTGTCGAAGTATTCGGTGCCGTTGGGGCAGATGAACTTGAAGTCGAAGAATTGCGTCACGTTGCCGGCGGCATCAACGGAGCACGCGTCGGGGAACCCGCTGCCTTT
Source organism: Variovorax brevis (assembly GCF_030317105.1). Lineage (GTDB taxonomy): Bacteria > Pseudomonadota > Gammaproteobacteria > Burkholderiales > Burkholderiaceae_C > Variovorax > Variovorax brevis. The sequence goes on along the minus strand of NZ_JASZYG010000003.1, from coordinate 19,633 downwards.
GGGTGGTGCGGGGCTGTAGCTGCTGCGCGGCTTGGCACGCTTGCCGCTTTTGAGATAGCCGCGCTCGCCATCGACTCCGGTTGGCTTTTTCGCCTTGATCGCGTCTTCGCAGCATTTGTGCTTGGCATCGCCGACTTCCTTGCATTCGCCAGGCGGTTTGGGCGGCGGCGGGTTGCGATGGCAATCGCACATGATGTCTTGCAGGATCTTTTCTTCAGGCGACGCATCCTTCGAATACTGGTTGACGCCGGTCATCGTCGCGCCTGTGTTGGGCGGGCTGCCGCTCGGACCGCAGTTGTTGAGCATCGGCTCGCTCAGGAGGTGAACGGCCTTGCCTTCGATCTTGACGGTCATCGATCCCGGCGTGATGAACTTGGCCGGGCCGTGGGTGTTGGCGGAGATGAGCCCACCACCGGTTCCCTTGCTCGCCACGTCACCCATGCTCTCGAACATGGCGCCGCGGATCGCGACCGCGTTACCTTCGATCAGCACGCTGGTCGAATAGCCCTGCGGCGAACTGCCGGACTTCGCGATGTTGGGCAGTGGCGACGGGATGAACGGCGCCGGCGGGCCCGGCATCTTGCAGACATTAGGCAGCGTCGCCTTGGCAATGCCCATGCTGCCCTTGGTGACCGGTGTCTTCGGAGGGTGGATGCCGACGGTGCCCATGTGCCAAATCCTAAGGTGCGGTGTATGGTGTGTCGAGCAGGGCCGCCGCGCGCAGCCCGTTTTCCGACCCGGCCCACAGCAAGGTGCACGGTCCTTGCGCATAGCCGCGCGCCGCGGCTTCGCACGCGAGCATCGCGAACAGCGGGCCGGAAGCTGCACCGGTGTCCCCCCAGCCGTCGGCCGGCGACCAGTAGCCGGTCGGGTCGTCGAAGTTCTCGCCGGCGCGCAGGCAGACGAAGCCCCATTCCTCGCCGCGGTAGCGTTCGCCGTTGATGTCGCAGATGACGGTGTTGATTGTCTCGTCGGGTCGGGCGAGCCAGCCGACAGCCGTCTGGACGATTTCCGACAGGCCTTCGCCGAGACAGATCTGGTCACTCTTGATGACCTTGCTTTCGCGTCCGACCGCGACCGTGCGCACGCCGGCCAGCGCGGTCAGACCGAACCGCGTCAACGCACCCTCGGTCATCAGCAGGCAGAAGCCCGCGCCTTCGGCGGGCACGAAGGCCGAGCGCGACACCGACCCGACAAGTTGGCGGTTGCCGTCGAGCCAGTCAAGCGTGTCAGGATGGAAGTAGCTGTCGACGCCGCCGAACAGGCAGACCTCGGTGCCGCGCTGGCGCATGCGCTCGGCAGCCACCGCGAGAAACGCGAGTCCGGCGGCGTGGCCCTGGGCGGAGATCGTGAGTTCGTCGATCTGGATGGGAAGGTCGGCGAGTGAGAGCAGTTCTTTGCGGACCGCGTCGGCATCCTCGGGCGTAAATCCTGGACGGAATTCGGGCAGCGCAAGCAGGACCGGTACGCGCTCTTTCGGGCCCCCCGTGGAGTTGCCGAGGCACAGGCATGCGTCATGCAGTGCTGACGTTGCCAACGCGACCAGCCGCGCCCGCCCGACCAGCGTGGGATCGAGCGCACCGTCCAGCGCGGTGATCATCGGCTCACCCGCTTGGTCGATGTAGAACGGGTGTTCGCCAGCCGCGCTGATGCCAGCGCGATAGGCCGCGGCGCTGGCGGCCGCGTGCAATCCGAGCGGCGTCCTTGCGCCGATCGCGGTGATGTACATGCTGGACGTCACTACAGAATCCTTTTCTCGCGGATCACAGTTTCATCGAGGTAGTCGCAGTCGGTGCGGCACAGCAGCGAGGTCGACCACACCATGATGACGCGAGGATGGTCGGGCTCGATGATCACCGATGAGAGCCGCGCCCGGTGTTCTTCGATGCGGCGGTCGATGCGGGTGGTGAAGGTGAGGTGGATGCGCGGCAGCACGAAACGCATCGAACCGCCGACGCTGAGGTTGGCCAGTTCGACCGGCTCGCCGCCGCGCAGCGGGTTTTCCGGCCGCTGGTCGACCGGCGCGCACTGCAGCGAGTGCGCGTCCCAGTCTTCGGGCAGCAAGGGCAGGCGCTTGGCTTTCCAGGCGTCGTCGTAGGTGCCGGCCAGTTCGCGCCGTGGTGACCAATGGCCGTCGATCGCGCCGAATCCGGCGGGGCCGTCCTTCTCGAGGTTGCCGTTCGGGTACTCGAAGTTGGGCAACGGCAGGCCGGCGCGCAGCGTGGCTGGCCCGATTACGCCGCGGCCGACCGGGTTGCGTGCGTCAAGGCGGTGTTGCCGCGGGTCGGGCGCTTGGTGGTCGTAGCCTCCGTAGGCGCGCTCGTAGGTGAGTGGCACCTGCGTCACCGGGGTTGGCGACGAAGGCCTGCCGCTCAGGGGGCCGTCGTTCCAGGTGCGGTCGCCCCGCACCCGCAACACTTTTTGAATCGGGCCGACACGCAGGCCGACGGTAAATTCGGTGCTGGGCCGTCCGCCTGGCGCGTGTGCGCTGCCGTTGACGAGGATGTCGGTGGTCGGTTTGGGTGCCACCAGGTCGGCGTCGTAGCGCAGGCTGGAGGCGCCGGGCTCACCGTGGTACTCGGGCGCCAGCAGCGCCGGGAGCTGTTCATCGGCCAACTGCACGCGGCCATCGGAAAGGATGTCGAAGCTGGCCTTGACTGCGACAAGCCACACATGCACGCCGTCCTTGTCGCGTGTCCAGGAGTTGCCGGCCTGGTAGGCGGTGCGGTTGTTGATGGCCCACATGGTGTTGGTCCTAGCCAGCGGCGATGCGCGTGTGGTAGCGCGTCGTCGCGTAGCCGCCGAGTTGGGCTTCCAGTCGGGCGAGTGGCCGCGAATCGGCAACCGGATCGGTGGGCTCGGACAGCCGCAGTTCGAGCAGGCCATTGCGGTGGAGCAGCAGCAGGTCTTCCATCACGGCGGCCACGTCGTCGAACAGATCGGCGACGCGCAGGCCGCGGGGCCAGCGCGGGTGCAGGCGCGACAGCGCCGCGGCCATTGCAGTGTCGCGCGTTTCGACCTCGTAGCCGGTGGGTGGGTGTTGGAACCAAAGGGCGCCATCGTCCCGGACGGGCGATGGCACCAGGCACGACGCGAGGCTGAATTCGGCGAATTCGCAGGTGTTCAGCGGGCGGGCCGTATGCGGGCCGCGCGTCAGGATGGGCGAGTGGAGCTGGCGGTTGCACAGCAGATCGGCGGTGTCTTCGACCGCACGGCCGACCCAGTTGAAGTTTTTCAGCTGCGGCGCGAAGTGGACCGGCACGCGGCCAGATGCGTAGTTGAAATCGGCGTCGGCGACGAACTCGAAACCGTGCGAGCGCAGCAGCGCGAGGAAGTCGCTGCGCCAGTACGCCCGGTTGATCTCGCTGAGGAATTCATGCGCCACGTACGAGGGATCGTGTTCGCCGACGAAGAGGAACTCGTTGGCCAGCAGGCGCGAATAGGGCGAGGCCTCGGCCTGGCCTGCGGACTCGAACGAGCTGGCAATCTGCTTGGCGACCCGCTGCGCCTGCAGCGCACGTTCGTGCAGATCTCCACCGTGGGCGGTTTGCGCCAGCAGGAACTCACGCACCATCCCGCGCATCGACCAGCCGGGGTAGGTGTTGTAGTTGAGGTAGAGCAGGCCGCCAGGCCGCAAGGCCTTGCGGCACAGCGACAGCAGCGCGTCGCGTGCGTCGTCGGGGACCCACGAGAAGATGCCGTGGCCGATGATGACGTCGAACTCGCCGTCGAGCAGGTGTTCGGACTGGCGGAAGTCGGCGTGGATGAAGCGCGCGTTCTTCAGCTTCAGCAGGACGCACCGCTCGTTCGCGAGGGCAATCTGGCTGGCCGCCCCGTCGATGCCGACGAAGCTGGCGCGGTTGCGGTGGTGCGCCATCGGCAGCAGGTTGGCGCCGTCGCCGCAGCCCAGTTCCAGCACCCGGCAGGCGTCGGTGTCGAGACGCGGGCCGCCATGCAGCGCCGATGCGAGCGCCAGCCGCTCGGGCGCGGTCCATTCGATCGGCAGGCAGCGATAGGCAAGTTCGTCGTACGGATTGGTCCGTTCGGCCCAGACCACCCGAGAGCGCGGCATGGGGACGCGCATGGTGATTGTCAGTTGATCTGGACCGAGCCGCCCTTGATCCGGTTGGCGCCGGTCGATCGGCTCTGGACGTAGCCGCCATCGATCAACACCTTGCCCGCACTGGTGAGCTTGATGCTGGCCTTGCCGCAGCGCAGCACGAGCTCCTTGCGTGCGCTGACGACAACGCGGTCGCCGTCGGTCTCGACCTCGATTTTGCCGGATGCGTCGACGAGCCGTTCGACCGCGGGCTGCAGCACGCCCATCACGATCGGTAGCGCGGCATCGCCGTTGTCGAACGACAGCACGACTTGGCGGCCGATGTGCGCGGCGTGCAGATTGAGCACGGTGCGGGCTCGCACCGCAACTCTTCCGGGTTGGCCGGCGTATAGGACTAACGGTGTGCAGCCGTCGTCAGTGATGGCGATCAGTTCGCCGATCACGACCTCGGGCAGCGAATGCTGCCTCAGCACGACGGGGCGGGCGCTCAGCAAGAGCGCCAGCGCGTCGGGTTGCCCCGGCTCAGCGTCGGCGAGAATCAGCTGTTCCTCGGGCAGGTGTTCTCGCTGCATTGGCGTTCCTCGTGAGCTCTCCAAGATTTTCGAGCCCTTCTGTTTGCATTGTTGATCCACTGTGCTACTTAGGCAAATTGCGATCACTTACGAGAGTTTGACTGACCGCACCAGCCTAGCATCATCAATATGTATGAATTTGCCTTGCACGTTGCGGTTGCTATTGACCTGCCCCCTTCGGACTTGCCAGCCATTCAGCCGAAGTCCGAGTTGAACGTTAGCAGATCTCGGTGGTTGGTGGTTGAGCGGCGTCGTCGGCGAGCCGTCGATGCTGCTCCCGTCTGCGCCACACCTCAGCGAAGAAGAAAGGCCAACATGGAAGCAAACGCACAAGGTTGGCGCCGTCTTACTCATCCCCAAACGGCTTGGTAGATCTGAAGTGGTTCCTGGCGAAGTGCCAGAAGGGTTGATCACTTCGCGACTCCTTTAACGCTCTCGAAATTGCGAAGGCCACCAGCGCGCCCGTGCGCCGCGATGACCGGTATGTGGCCGATAACGTGAGTACAAAGGTCGACGTCGACCGACCGGATCCGCTGCTGTGCCGAAGTGCGGGCCAACAAGCCGGATTTCAGCAACGGGCCCCGAACGCCAGTTCGCCACATGCCACACCGCCGTTCAACGCAATTTTCGAGGCCGCTGCATGCGACCCGCTATCGAACGTCAAGTTCCGAGGTGCAACTGCACGAACACCATCAACGGGTGTCATAGTCAGCTCTCAGCCACTTCCAACATTCAGCTCGAAAACCCGAACAGCCGCACCCACCCTGCAGCGCTGGCTCGCCGCAGTCCCCACGGCGCCTGCCCGTGAACGAGCCGCTTCACCGCTGGCTAAGCGCGCATATCCTCCACCCGCAGGCGTACCGCCGGATCCCCAAGCGTCAGATAGTTGCGCGCGTCATCGCGCGCGACCCATCGATTGGCAAGCGCGGCCTGGCTCACCTGCCCCGGAAGGGCTTCTTGCTGGCGCTGCTGGTCAGAGAGTTCCGCGGACAGTACGGCCCAGCGCAAGTTGAATTGGTCGGTGCACGCGCCGATGCGCTCGCCTTTCATCGCCCTGACCAGCACATCGCGAAACTCCTGCACCTGGGGTGCGCCCCTGCCCACCTGGAACGAGTAGGACCAGGCACGGTCGATGTGCGCGATGACGGCGAGCGCTCCGCTCGCCAGCACCTTTTGCGGAAGGCGCGCGACCATCGGTGCCGCGGCAATCTGCTTCGGCTTGCCGTCGGGCAGGCGCGAGTAGGTATCGAACTGGGGGCATCCACCACCGTAGCAGGCAAAGAAGAAGTGAATCAGGCCACTGACCTTCGCGTCCGCCGGGACGTCGGCGGCGGCGAAACAATGTTCCGGCTTGACGGGCCCGCCTGGCCAGTCGCCGCACAGGATGGCCCCTTGCCGCTCGCGCTGGCCCATGTCGTCGAGCGCGAAGCTCACGCCGTGGGATCCGGTGAAGAGCAGGGCAGGTGGCCCAACGTCCCCCTGTTCGCGCAGCAAGTCCTGCAGGTTTTCTTTCGTCGCCGCATCGCCAAGCAACGACTGGATCTGGAAACCCTGGCGTTCGCCAACAGGCTTCATCGTGGTCGTGCCCGCAACCAATGGCGTTGCCACCTGGTCCATCAGCAGTGCGGTCGCCCGGTCGCCTGGATTGCGTGTGCTGAAGATCGCCATCCGCTTGCGATGCGGGACCGTCGCGGCGGTTTCATAGGCGACCACCCCCTCGGCGTAGGCACGGTACTCGGCGGCGGTATCGAAGTCGAGTCGGCCGACACTCCAGTAGGTATCGAGCAGGTACTGGAATTCGAACGGAATGGCTGCCGGCGAACCAACGAGCAGCAGATACAGCGGCACCCCGCCCAGCGGATCGACAATCGCGAGGCCCACGCTGGACCGGGCCAGCCAACCCGCGACGGTGTCGTTCGGCCGATAACCCGCAGCGCCCTCGTACAGCTTGAACAGGCGCGTGTCGTTGACCTGCTTGCGACGATGCTCGATCAGCGGTTCCAGCGCCTGCCGGATGGCGGGGTCGGCGTCCTGCGCAAAGATGACGCCCCAACCCGCTTCGTCGAGCTTGTTCGGATCGACGTCGGATACCGCAAGGAAGTCGACGTTGTCGCTCGACCCGCGCGCCTGGACAGCGTCCGCGCTGTCGTCGATGTGCTTCAGATCCTCATCCGTGAGTCCGGGCAGCAGTTGCCCCGTGCTCGCCTGCACACCCATCGGCAGTGGCATGTCGTCCGCACCGAGCGGGACCACCTGATCGTCACTCATCGCCATCTCCCGCGCTACGCACGCGCAGCTTGCCAGATGGCATGCGCGACCTGGGGGCCATCAATGTCCGAGTGTGCTCCGGACGCGCCGCTCATCTTCGCGATGAACTGGCTTCCTTCCAGGTTGTGGATCGTGCCTGGCTTGAAGTCGTATTCGCCCGTTTGCACAAGCAACTTCGCCGAAACGACCCCGTCCATGCCCTGGATGCCAAAGGCTCCGACGGCGCCGTACTCCGGCAGGGGCGCGAAGTCCACATTGCCGGACAGGCGTGCGGCGAGCGGATAAAAGGTTCCCACGGCGCTGTCGTGTTCCGACGTGGTGACGACGATCGGGCCGCGCACCGCGCCGCGCTTGATCATCGCGTTGAAATAGCCGCTGCCTTCGTGGTTGGGAATGTGATCGGCATAGCCCCACAGGGAGAGGGCGCCCTGGACCAGCACCAGCGAATCGACTGCGCGCGGCAGTGCAGCCGCACCGTCCGGACCGCCCAGGATCGACGACACCACGATGCAGCCGAAGCTGTGGCCCATCAGGTGGAACCGCGCTTGCGGCAGCGCCTGCTGGAGGCTGGCGATGAAACCATGCATGCCGACTTCGCCGACCTTGCGTGCGCGTTTCTTCATCTTCCAGAACGACAGCTGCCGCAACGGCCCGAGCAGTCCCCCGAAGTCGAAGCCGCCGAATGCCGCACCGCCTTCGTTGCCGGCTTCGAACGCCTGCCCCGCATCGAACGCCACTTCCTCCGCATCCGGCGGGCCGCCGGGCCGCCCAGCCTTGCGGCCGATCTCCTCAGCCAGCTTGCGGTACGCCTCGGCGACCGGAGGTGGCAGTGTCATCGCCCCGGCATTCGTCTCGTTTTCGGCCAGGATGATCTGCAACTGCGCGCGCACCGCATCGGCATCGCCGCCAAGCCGCTCGACGTAGCGCTCCATCAGTTCGCTCGTTTGCGGCGCGGTTGGTGAGAACGAATTGCCGCCAAGCTCATCGTCGCCCCACGGCAGGCTCGGCCAATGCAGGCCAATCCACAGCGGCTTGAAGCCGGCTCCCATCGCGTCGGCGTCTGCCGTCAGATCGGTCATCGCCTTGATCCAGCGGTTGTATTGATCGATCGCGGCGGGCACGTCGCCTTTCCAGCCGTGGCTGAAGAAGAAGACGTGGCTCGGCGGGGATGCGGTCGCGTCTTGCAGGATGCGCGCGCTCATCTTGCCGCCAACGCCTTCCGCGTCGTCGGTGCGTTCGTTGCCGTCGCTGTCGAAGGCAATCAGCGCATAGCGAATGCTGGTGCCCGGGATGGTCCTGTTTGGCATGGTGTCTCCTTCAATTTGCGCTTTCTGCCGAGCCCAGCGGGGCGCCGGACTCGGTACCGAGTCCACCGCTCAAGCGCCAGTAAATCACTTCTGAAATCTCGAAGTTGAGGCTGTCCAGGCGGGACAGTGCGGCGCCACCGTTCGCCTGGTCCACATCGGCGACGTCGCCAATCGAGGCGCCCCATTCACGCTGGCGCACCTTGCGCAGGACTGCAATGGATTCCTCGTTGCCGATCGATCGAAGCGCCTCGAAGGCCTGGTAGCGCAGGCGTTGCCGGTGGCGCTGCTCGCGCTGGGCAGAAGCGCGCGCCCGTCCGTGGTCGCTCGCCATTTCGAACTCCTGCTCGACCAGTTGATGGCAGCGCTGGCGCAACGTATCGAGTTCAGCCTGCGGAGCGGACGCACCCTGCAGACCGAGCAATGTCGCGTAGGAGCGCAGCGCGCGACCGGCCAGCACCTTGTTGTCTGATTCGACGCTGCGGCGCAGGAATTCAAACTCGACGGTGTCAGGTGTCGCAACGCCCAGGCGACCGATGAGGTAGGCGAGGTAAGTGGACCATGGCGCCTGCGGCAGCAACGGCTCGACGACTTCCTTTGTGACCCGCACCGGGTCGAGCATGGCAATGGCGTCGGTGATGGCCCACGTGACGTCGGCGTCGCCCGACTCAGGGGGGTTGGCCCGAAATGCGCTCAGCAGATGCGCGCTGCCCGCGTCGTCGGAGAACGTTCCCAGCGCGAAGGCCGCGACCGCCGCCGTGCCGGCATCGCGTGCGTCGAGCAACGCGCAGATGGCCTGGATATCAAGCCGCAGCCAGGCGCCCAGCAACTGCTGCATTTGCTGGTTGCGCTGCAGGACCGGGTCTTGTGCGACGTGCGCCAGCGTGGCCTCCTGCATTCCGAACAACGCCTGCGCGGCGGCCAGGCGGACCCCTGAATAGTCGTAGGCGCGCTGGCGCTCCCAGTTCCAGCGGACCTTCTGCGTGGCCAACGACACCAGGTAGGGGATCACACGCACGTCGGCCAGCAGTCCGAGTGTCCTGATGGCCTTCAGGCGCGTCGCAGTCGAGCGTGCGTTCTCGTGGCGAGAGCGCCAGACCAGGGTATCGACAATCTGGTCCACGACGTCGTCCTTGACCGGCGTGCGAAACCGTTGCGCGCCACGGGCCTCGTGTACGCAGCGCGCGGCGATGAACACTTGCTCGCCCTCTGTCAGGGCGCTGCCGGCCAGGATCTGCCGGACCAGCAGGTCAGGGTTGTCGGTCAGCCCGGCGAGGACCACCAGCGTGACATCCCACCAGTAGGCGCGGCTGAGGCGGCCGAGCGTGGCGGTGATGTCTTCGAGGTGCCGGTCGTGCTCCGCCGGCGGCAGCGCGTCCAGGTACTTGGCGCAGTAGTGCCACTGCAGGCCACGGTACGCGAAGGACACGCCTTCCGTGCCGCTCCAGACGAGCAAGCCGCTTTCTTTCAGGATGCCCTCGAGGAACTGTTGCAGTTGAAAGTCGCGGTTGCCGCGCACCTCGGCCAGGATCTTGTAGACCTCGGCATCGGACAGGCTGACCTGGCGGGTGGCCTGCATGCGCCAGGCCATCCGGCTGAGGCCTTGCTCGGCACGGTTGCGCGCGCCGCCCGCGCCTTCGAGACGCGCCAGCGCCTCGCGCACGAAGCGGCCGAGAATATCGGCGCGCGACTTGATCTTCGTGTTCTGCCGCGCGCTGTCCATCAGCCGTCCGAGCAGCCAGGGAACCCCCGCAAGATCGAACAGGCGCGTGGACTGCAGATCGATTTCGAGTTGCGGGCAGTGCTTCTTCAGGTAGGGGCTCACCCGCTCGGGCGTCATCACCTGGAGGATCAGCGCGACCGCTCCCGCCGGGTGAGGCGCTCCCGGGTCAAAGGTCAGGCTGTCCGCCGTGAGCAGCACGCGGTGCTTCTGGGCCGATTCCCGCTGAAATCGGGCGAGCACGCCAATCGCATCGGTTCGTGCGGGGCCGCCGATGTCGTCGTCGCCATCCACCAGGAGCAGGAACTCCCGGTGGTTCATGGCCTGCTCGATCTGCTTCGCGTCCAGGCCGTCGACGGCAATGCCTTCGCGGCGAAATGCCGCGGCCACGGCCCAGGCAATCGTGGCGGCGGGAGTCGCCAGTTCGGGTGAACAGTCGCCGAGCGTGAGCGGCAACGGCATGGGCAGGGGGGGCGCGTCCGCGTCGCCGAGCGCAGCGACGCAGAACAAGCGGTGCAGGTGGCTGGACTTCGCCCGGCCGCGCGACCCGAGCAGAACCACATAGGGAGGCTCGGCATCTGGCAGCGGTTCAAGCGCCTTGCGCGAAGCGACCATCAGGTCCAGCTTCGGGCCACCGGCCAACTCCTCGACGCTTTGCTTCACGCTGGAGAGCCCGCCGCGCACGAGCCGGGCGTCCAGCGGAAAGGGCTCCCTCACCCCCGGGCTGTTCTGCCGCTGCTTGGCAAGCTTCTGGGCCGCTGCCCTGACCGGATCGGCCTTCCAGACCCGTCCATCTTTCAGTCGACAAAACAGCACGGGGATCGACCAGTTCGCGCTGCGGCTGCGGAAGATGGACTGACGGCCCGCATTGACGGCAATGTCCACCGCACCCTCCTGCATCAGCGATGCATAGAAGGCGCTGGCAAAACGCCGGGCGTCGGCCATTGGCACAAAGTCCTGCATGGCGACGACGGCGGGCACGCCCCAGCTGACGAGCAGCGGGCCGAGCCCTGCGGTTCCGGCGGAACCCTTGCAGGAGTGCAGGAAGGCAAGGCGCAGCCGTGGCAGCTGGAACTTGACCTTGAGCTCCTGTCCCTCAACCAACGCAACCGTGCCGTCCGGCTTCTCGAGCCAGAGCACGGCCTTTCCCTCACTCAGGTTGCCGTGCGCGATCAGGTGCAGGGCGTTCACGGCCTGGAGCTCCCGTGAAAGCGTGTCGAGCGTGGTCGGGCCTTCGACCAGACGGCAGCAGTCCTTGATGGCTTGCAGGCGTTCCATCGTCGCGGCACTCAGCGGCGTTTGCCCTGACAGCACGACGAGACGCATGTTGCCATCGCTGAGCAGCGCCCCCCAAGTGTCGAGCAGGAGGTCGATTTCACCCTCGACGTCGATGGCGGGCAGCCCCCGCAGATCGCCCGGGTTGGCGATCGCGAGCAGCAGGGTGGGTACATCGGTTGCAGCCGATGGCAACTCCTCGAGCTCGACGTAGCGCGAGAACGGCGTATAGGGCGATGTCGCCGCAGGCCGGTCGTCCTCGTCCGTGTCGAGCATCAGCCGTTCCCAGCGAAGCACCGCGATGTCGGGAGGGTCGACCACCAGGCGCAGGTGTACCGGCGTGCTGGCAGCGGACTTCAGATAGGCGCGCTGCAAGGCCGGCGATGCCAGCAGGGCGTCGCGCAGCAGGCGGCCGTAGGCCACTGGATCATTTGCCTTCTCGATCAGGGCTGACGTGTCAAAGCTCGCTTCGCCCTGGAACCTCGCGGCAGCGTCGAGCTGTGCTTCGACGACGTATGGATCCCCCGGTGCGGCATCGGGCCGCCGGGCGAAGATGCGGATCTGCAGGTCGGTCATCGCTTGAACCGGAACGGTTGTGCACTGCTCGAGTCGGACGATGAACGGTAAGGACGTGGCGGGTCTTTGCCTATACCCAATTCGGCCTACGACCTGCAAGCGTCCAGTGACGAAGCCGCGCTTGGGTGAGGCGTGGGTTTCGTCACAGGCTCGCGATGCCTGTCGCGAAGGTTCAAACCATCACGCGTCTCACAACCAGTGGGCGGGCGTGTCCAGCGGCGTGCGTTCAACGGGGTCGAGCACCGCGAGCCACGCCTCAACCCTGGGCATCTCCCAGCGGAAGAAGTAGTCGCAGGCGGCGAGCTTGCCGCGATGGAAGTCGCTGCCTCCGGGGCCGTTGAGCAACCGCGTCGCAACGATGGCCTGGTCCAACCACAGCCAGCCGACGACGACATGGCCGAAAGCTTCAAGATACGGGCCGGCATTGGCAAGTTGAAGTTCCGCATCCTCCAGCGCGTGGAGCTGCCGGGTGATTTGCCACAGCTTCACCCACGCCGCTTCAAGCGCTTCGCCGTGTTCCTGAAGCGTTGCCACGCGCACCGCGGCGTTGACGGTCGGCGCGATGCGGGCCGAGAGAAGTTGCATCGCACGGCCCTGCATGACCCGCGTCTTGCGGCCCAGCAGGTCCATCGCCTGGATGCCGTGGGTGCCTTCGTGGATCGGATTGAGGCGGTTGTCGCGGTAGAACTGCTCGACGTTGTATTCACGGGTGTAGCCGTAGCCACCGTGCACCTGGATGGCCAGTTCGTTGGCGGCGAGGCCCCATTGCGCGGTCCAGCTCTTGGCGATGGGCGTCAGCAGTTCGAGCAGCAGGTGGGCGTCGTCGCGCGCCGCCTGGTCTTCCAGCGAATGCACGTCGTCGTTGAGGCGCGCCGAATACAGGCACAACGCCAGCGCGCCGGAGGCATAGGCCTTTTGCGCGAGCAGCATGCGCCGTACATCGGCGTGCTCGATGATGGGCACCGGCGGCGACGCCGGATCGCGCTGGCTGCGCGTGCGGCCCTGGGTACGTGTCTTTGCATAATCCAGCGCATGCAGGTAGCCTGTGCAGGCGAGGGCAGCGGCGGTGAGGCCCACGCCGATGCGCGCCTCGTTCATCATGTGGAACATGTAGGCGAGGCCCTTGCCGGGTTCGCCGACGATCTCGCCGATCGCCCCGGCCTCGCCTTCGGGCTTGAACTTTCCCTCGCCGAAGTTGAGGAGGCAGTTGACCAGCCCGCGCTGGCCCATCTTGTGGTTGACGCCAGCCGGCACCACGTCATTGCGCTCGCCCAAGGTGCCGTCCCCGTTCACGAGTCGCCGAGGCACGGTGAAGAGCGAGATGCCCTGCACGCCAGGCGGAAGCTGTCCTCTCGCATCGGGGATCTTGGCCAGCACGAGGTGCACGATGTTCTCCGACACCTCATGGTCGCCGCCGGAGATCCACATCTTGTTGCCGAAGATGCGATAGCGGCCGTCGGACTGAGGCACGGCCTTCGTGCGCACGTCCGCCAGGCTGGAGCCGGCCTGGGGTTCCGACAGGCACATGGTGCCGAAAAAGCGTCCTTGCGCCATCGCAGGAACGTACTTGCGAACCTGCTCGGGCTTGCCATGCGCCATCAGCAGGTTGGCATTGCCGATCGTGAGGTAGGCATAGCCCGCGGTCGCAACATTTGCGCCCATGAGCCAGGCCATGCCGGCCCGCTCCACCACCGTGGGCAAGCCCATGCCGCCCCATTCCTCGGGAAAGGCCGCGGACATGAGCCCGGCCTCGGAGAAGGCGCGCAGTGCGACACCCACTTCGGGGATGACGGTGACCGCTTCGCCATCGAAGGAAGGCTCATTGCTGTCGTTCTTCTTGTTGTGCGTGGCGAAGAGTTCGCTGGCGATGCGCGCGTAGGTGTCCAGCACCGACGCGTAATCGAAGCGGTCCTGCCCGGCAAAGCGGGGGCGGTCGGCGAGGGCATCGACCTGGAGCCAGTCGAAGAGCAGGAAGTCGAGGTCGGTGCGGGAGAGGATGAGTTCTGGGTTCATGCGGACGGAGGAGGCGACGCGCAGTCGCGGCTTCAGATGGCCACTAGGAGACCACAGAAGCTCCCGTGCTGACCCCACCCCTAAATGAGGGGTGGCGCTCAAGGCCGCCATGACCGATCGCGGACCCGATCGAGCTACGGGTAGTTCCCGAGATGCTCGCGTCCGAAGGCGGAGTGAAGGGATTTCGCCCCTCACGCCGCGAACGGATTTCCTTTGTGTGACAACAGCTTGCGCAAGCGTGGAAGGCGCCGGAATCCGGATTGGGAAACGACGTCCCGATTCCTAAACTGACCCGGTCCCAACGCAGAACCACCGAGACAACGATGTCACTTCCGCAAGCCTCCCTTGAAGAAAAAACCTGCGCGCTGCTCAACCAGCCTGCGGCCTTGGTGAACTGGTCGCTCGATGCCTGGGCGCACATGCCGCGCGTCGGGATCGATGCGCTGCAGCTCGCGGCCCTGAAGCAGCGCTTCGCCGAACTGCGCGACCGCATCCCGATGCTGAAGAAGCTCGCCGATGCGCAAGGCATCGATCGCGTCGAGCAGGTCGATGACGTCGTGCCGCTGCTGTTCGAACACACGGTCTACAAGTCCTATCCGCCTTCGCTGCTCGAGAAGCGCAACTTTGCGCAGATCAACAAGTGGCTTGGCAAGCTGGTGACGCCCGAGATCGCCGACAAGCTCGCAGCAGCCGATGTGAGCGGCTGCGAGGGCCTGGACGACTGGTTCGAGCGCATGGACCAAGCCGTGCCCGAACTGCGGATGAGTCACACCTCCGGCACTTCCGGCACCGTCTCCTTCCTGCCGCAGAGCGTGAACGAATGGCGCAAGGCTTGCCAGGTGCGCAAGATGTATATCTGGGGCATGGGCGGCCCGGACACGCCGGACCCCGATCTGCACACGGTCTATCCCTACTACCGCGCCGGCTACCTGAGCCACGTGCGCGCGAACGACTTCCTCATCGAGGCGCTGCTGCCCAGCGAGGCCAACTTCCATGCGGCCTATCCGTCGACGCTCTCCAGCGATGTGCTGCACCTGGGCGCGAAGATCCGCGCGGCGCAGGCCAAGGGCACGCTGGACCGCCTCGAGATCGCGCCGACGATGAAGGCCAAGAAGGTGGCCTTCGACAAGCTGCAGGCCGAGATGCCGCAGCACCTGGCCGCCTTCTTCGAGCGCGCGACGCATGAGCTTCGCGGCAAGCGCGTGTACATCGGCGCGACCTGGAACCTGCTGCACAACATGGCCAGGGCCGGGCTGGAGCGCGGTCTCGAAGGCGTGTTTGCGCCCGACTCCTACATCACCACCACGGGCGGCGCCAAGGGAGTGGTGCAGCCGCAAGGCTGGCGCGAGGACGTGCTGCGCTTCACCGGCGCGAAGGTGCTCAACGAGACCTATGCGATGTCCGAAACGCCCAGTGGCTCGCATGCCCGCTGCGAACACGGCCACTACCACTTCGCGCACACCGTCATCCCCTTCCTGCTCGATCCGGAGACCAGCAAGCCGCTGCCGCGCACCGGCCGGCAGACGGGCCGCGCCGGTTTCCTGGACCTGGGCGCGGATACGCGCTGGGGCGGCTTCATCACGGGCGACGAAATCACCGTCGAGTGGGACAAGCCCTGCGCATGCGGCCGTCACAGCGCCTACGTGGCGGCCCCGATCCAGCGCTACAGCGACAAGAACGGCGGCGACGACAAGATCACCTGCGCCGCCACCGAAGACTCGCATCGCGAAGCGATGGACTTCCTCACCACCCTCGAAGTTTGATACCCATGAGCATGAGCACCAACAACAAGCCCGTCGCCCCGATGATCATTCGCGGGCAAGTCATCACGGACCACCTCGTCGAGGTGGGCGGCCGGGGCGGCGATCTCGCCTTCCTCACGCCGGACTGGAACCGCTACATCGACAAGCTGCCGCTGGGCAACCCGACCAAACTGGCCGACCTGTACAGGCTCAGCTTCGACGACATCCTCGACTACGCCGTCGAACTGGGCCAACGGCTCAACCTCGCGGACAACCGCCACTTGCAGGAAGCCTGCGAGCTCTCGTACCTCACCGCGCCGACGACGCCCTCGCTCGTGAAGACGAGCTACATGGGCCTGAACCGCATCCTCGAGCGCGAGAGCATCATCGAAGCGGTCGAGGCGAGTGTCGGCATCGAGTACCTCGAAGGCTGGGTGCCGCGCAAGCTCATCGACGGCACGAAGCTGGAAGTGCGCTGCTTCGGTTCGCGCGCGCTGCACATCGTGGCCGGCAATGCGCCGGCGCTGTCGCTGTGGACCATCCTGCGCAACATGGTGCTGCGCAGCGACGCGATCATCAAGGCACCGTCCAACGATCCGTTCACCGCGCTGGCGATCGCCCGCACCATGATCGAGATGGCGCCGGACCATCCGCTGACGAAGCATGTGAGCGTGGCCTACTGGAAGGGTGGCGACACTGCTTTCGAGGAGCGCCTGTACCAGCCGCAGAACATCGAGAAGATCGTCGCGTGGGGCGGCTTTGCGTCGCTCAAGCATGTGACGCGCTACGTGCAGCCCGGGCTGGAACTCATCTCGCTGGACCCCAAGCGCAGCGCCAGCATCATCGGCAGCGACACCTTCCAAAGCGAAGACGCGATGCGCGAGGCTGCGGTGCGCCTGGCCACCGACATCGGCGTGCTGAACCAGAAGGGCTGCGTCTGCGCCCGCGTGGTCTACGCGCAGAGCGGCACGGATGAAGACGGCGTGCAGAAGCTCAGCGACTTCGGCCGCATGGTGCATGAGGCGCTGACGAAGCTGCCCAACAGCGTGAGCACTGCGGCCAAGCGCTACGACCCGGGCCTCAAGGCCGAAGTCGACGCGCTGCGCCTCGACGACGAGTGGTACGAGGTGATCGGCGGCGAGCAAGGCGAGGGCGCCGTCATCGTGTCGAAGATCCCCGAGGCCGTGTCTTTCTCGACCCTGCTCGACGACCGCACCGCCAACCTCGTGCCGGTCGATTCGCTCGACGAAGTGATGGATGCGGTCGATGCCTACACGCAGACGGTCGGCATCTATCCCGAATCGCTCAAGAACGAACTGAAGGACCTGCTGCCGCTGCACGGTGCGCAGCGCATCGTCTCGCTCGGCTATGCGGGCGCGATGAAGATGGCCGCGCCGCAAGACGCCATCGAGCCGATGCGCCGCATGGGCAAGTGGATCTCCAACCAGATTGCATCGCCAGAGACCACGCCGGCGCTCTGGTTGAGACCGTCGATTCCCGCTTGATTTTTTCTTTGACGCCCCGGCCGGTCCGGGGCTTTTCTGTTTTCTGCAAGGACCTTTTGAAATGACCACCTTCACCGCCTTTTGCGCCTGCGAGGCCCACGGCCAGTTGATGCCCAAGCTCTTCGAGCGCCGAGCCCTTCGCGCCGACGACGTTGCCATCGAGATCGCCTACTGCGGCGTCTGCCACTCCGATGTGCACCAGGTGCACAACGACTGGAAGAACACCGTCTACCCCTGCGTGCCGGGGCATGAGATCGTCGGCCACGTCACCGCGGTGGGACCGGAAGTCACGCGCCACAAAGTCGGCGATCGCGTCGCGGTCGGCTGCTTCGTCGACAGTTGCGGGCAGTGCGAACCCTGCCAACTGGGGCAAGAGCAGCACTGCACCGGCGGCGTGACCGCCACCTACAACGGCAAGGACCGCGTGACCGGCGAGAACACGCTGGGTGGCTACGCCGACAAGATCGTGGTGCGCGAGAAGTTCGTGCTGCGCGTGCCCGATGCGCTGGACTTCAAATACGCCTCGCCTTTGCTGTGCGCCGGCATCACCGTGTGGACGCCGATGCGCGAGCATGGCGTCGGCAAGGGGACGAAGGTCGCGGTCGTGGGCCTGGGCGGGCTCGGCCACATGGGCGTGAAGCTTGCCGTTGCACTGGGCGCGCAGGTCACGGTCATCACGACCTCACCCTCCAAGGCCGATGATGCGCTCGCGCTGGGCGCGCACAAGGTGCTGCAGTCCACCGACCAGAAGGCCATGATGGCCTCGCTCAACGCCTTCGATTTCATCCTGGACACGATCCCGAAGCGCCACGACGTCAATCCCTACCTGATGCTGCTGGGCCGCAACGGTGTGCTGACCGTGGTCGGCGCGATCGACCTGCTGGAGCCGGTGCACGGCGCCCTGCTGATCCGCAACAACCGCCGGCTGACGGGTTCGCTCATCGGCGGCTTGCCCGCGACGCAGGACCTGCTCGACTTCTGCGCGGAACATCAGGTGCTGCCGCTGTGCGACTTGATCGACGTCCGCAGCATCAACGAGGCCTACACGCGCGTGCAGGCCAATGACGTGAAGTACCGCTTCGTGATCGACATGGCGTCGATGAAGGGTGTGCAAGCCGTGTGACGGCCGGTCATCGGGCGCCGCCGCCCGGCGCCCGGCTGTCAGGCGGGTCTGCGGTACCAGGCCGTCCCGTCGGTGTCGATGGACTTGACGGCGCGCCCGGCATGAACCAGGTAGTTGAGACAAGCGATGGCCTCGCCCGTCGCCATGCCGAACAAGGCCATCTGCGATTCGTCGATCGGTCGGCCGAACAGGGCAGCAAACACATCCACGACGCGCTGGGGCGACTCGAGCGTGGCCTCGAGCTTGTCGAGTGCACGGTGTTGCGAAGACACCAGGTAGTCGAGTCGCGCGTGCAGCCCGTAGAAGCAGTCGTTGTGTGCCGGCAGCACCAGCACGTCGTCCGGCACTTCGCGCCGGATCTTCGCGAGTGACGCAAGCCAGTCGGCCATGGGATTGGCGTTGGGCTCTGTCGGGATCACGGACACGTTGGACGAGATGCGCGGCAGCACCTGGTCGCCCGAGATGAACACTTTCAGCGCCGGGCAATACAGGCAGGCGTGCTCGGGCGAGTGGCCATTGCCCGTGACGATGCGCCACGCATTGCCGTTGATTTGCACTTCCATGCCATCACCCAGGCGTTCGAAAGCGTCGGGCAGCGCGTGGATCTGATGGCCGAACCGGCCAAAACGTGCGCGATAGGACTCGATCGCGTTGTCGCTCCAGCCCGCTTCGCGATAGAAGCCAATGGCCTCGGGCGGTGCCTCGCGTCCGCTGTCCGATGCCATCACACGGCAGGTGAGGTATTCCAGGCGCGTCATCCACAGGCGCGCACCCAGCTTGCGCGTGAGCCAGCCGGCCATGCCGACATGGTCCGGATGCAGGTGCGTGACGAAGATCCTCTTCAGCGCCGCGCGCTTCGGATGGCTGGCGAGCAACTCGCGCCAGACGCTGGCGGTCTCTTCGTCCCGGATGCCCGTGTCGACCAGCGCCCAGTCGTCACCGTCATCGAGTGCCCAGAGGTTGATGTGGTCCAGCTTGAAGGGAAGCGGCATCCGGATCCAGTGCACGCCCGGCGCCACTTCGAGCAGGCCACCGCGCGGGGGCGGCGCCTTGAAGGGGTACTTCAAGAGGGGTTTTGCATCGGTCTGCTTGGTGCTCATGGAACTCCTCGTTCGAATCGGTCCACAGATTGTCGCAAGCCGTCCACTCGTTGCGCTTGATGCGGACTTGCTGGAGACATTGTCGAAGCAGCGCCATGGTTGATCCCCCCGGATGTTCAGACGGCGCCTGCCAGCTCCGGCACGGCAACGAACAGATCAGCTTCAAGGCCGTAGTCGGCGACGCTGAAGATGGGCGCTTCGGGGTCCTTGTTGATCGCAACGATCACCCTGGAGTCCTTCATGCCGGCCAAGTGCTGGATTGCGCCCGAGATGCCGGCGGCGATGTAGAGCTGCGGTGCGACGATCTTGCCGGTCTGGCCCACTTGCCAGTCGTTGGGGGCGTAGCCTGCGTCGACGGCGGCGCGGCTGGCGCCC